>NZ_CP192072.1:4800000-9600000 GCF_050942315.1 Nonomuraea sp. CA-143628 | reverse complement strand
TCGTGCTCTGGGTGGCGGCCCTGGCGGTGCTGTTCGTCGTGCTGACGACCGTGTACCGGTTCGGCGCCCGGCAGCTCATGCTCGCCATCGCGGTGGAGGCCCACACCCTCCGGGTCGAGGTGGCGGAGAAGATCATGCATCCGCGCGGCATCCGTACCGACCAGCGTGCCGGCGACCTGCTCACCGTCTCGACCACCGACACCGACAACACCTCGTACCTGCTGGACTACGTGCCGCGCGTCGCCGGTGCGGTGACGGCGACCGTGGTGAGCGCCGTCGCGCTGCCCGTGATCGACTGGCGGCTCGGGCTGGCCGTCCTCGTCGGAACGCCCGTAGTGCTCCTCGCGCTGCAGGCGGGCACGCCGCTGATCACCAAGCGGGTGACCGAGCAGCAGGAACGCGCGGCGGAGGCCACGTCACTGGCGACCGACCTGGTCAGCGGACTGCGTCCGCTGCGCGGCCTCGGCGCCGAGGCCGCGGCCGCCCAGCGCTACCGGGAGGTCAGCGGGCGTTCCCTGCGAGCCGTCGTGCGGGCGGCCCGCACCCAGGGCGTGTACGTGGCCGCCTCGACGACCTGCGGCGCGCTGCTGGCCTGCGGCATCGCGATCCTGGCCGGGTGGTTCGCGCTGACCGGGCGGATCAGCGCCGGGGAGCTGATCACCGTGATCGGGCTCGCCCAGTTCCTGATGGAGCCGATCGGGTTGCTCGCCATTGTCCCGAGCTGGGTGGCGGAGGCGCGGGCGTCGGCCGAGCGCGTGGCCGTCATCCTGAACGCGGACCCACTGGTACCCGACGGCACCGAGCCACTCGACAACGGGGCGTCCGGCAACGGAGCGTCAGGCAGCGGAGCGCCTGGTCTGGAGGTGCGCGCCCTCAGATACGGCACCCTCGACGGGGTGGACCTCCTCGTGCGGCCCGGTGAGTTCGTGGGCGTCGCGGCACACCGCTCCGCCGACGGAGAGGCGCTGGTCAAGGTCCTCTCGGGGCGGGTGGCGCCGGAGGAGTACGACGGGCGGGTCCTGGTCGGCGGTCGGGAGCTGACCCAGATACGGCTGGTGCACGCCCGTCGGACGATGCTGGTGGAACCCCATCAGACGGACCTGTTCACGGGCACAATCCGCGACAACCTCACCGTTGGCGCACTGGCGGCGGACCCGGCGGACCCGGCGCTGGCCGGGGTATCGGCAGGGGTGCTGGCTGGAGTCCTGGCTGCCTCGGCCGCCGACCAGGTGCTCTCCGCCCATCCCGAGGGTCTGGAGCACCTGGTCACCGAGCGGGGTGCCAGTCTGTCGGGCGGGCAGCGGCAGCGGGTCGCGCTCGCCCGGGCGCTGCTGGCCCGGCCGCCGATCCTCGTGCTGCACGACCCGACGACGGCCGTGGACGCCGTCACCGAACACGCGATCGCCCAGGGCGTACGGGCGCTGCGGCACAAGCAGGACCCCGGGCAAGATCCCGGGCAGGACCCCGAGCAGGACCCCGGGCAGGGCGTACAGCCTCCTAGGCAGGGCGTACTGCCTCCGTGGCACCCGCGTGGCGAGGCGGGGCCGTTCACCACCGTCGTGGTCACGAGCAGCCCCGCGATGCTGGCCGCGACGGACCGGGTCGTCGTCATCGACGGCGGCCGGGTGGTCGCCGAGGGGAGCCACGCCGAACTGGCCGCGACCGACAGCGACTACAACCGGGCGGTATTGAGATGACCGGATCAGACGAGGCCGGTGCTGACGTGACCGGATCAGGCGGCGACGGGACGGACGCCGGGCGAGATCGCGAGCTGCTCCCGGTCGCCGGCGCGCGCCTCACGTGGGCGTGGCTGTGGCGGGAACTGCGCGCCCGGTGGCCGAGCCTCACCTTCGCGCTGCTGGTGGGCCTGCTGGGGGCGGTCGCCTCCGTGGTGCCGGCGTACGCGCTGGGCGCTCTCGTGGACCGGGTGCGGGAGCACGCCCCCGGCTCCGCGATCGTGCCTATCACGATCGTGATCACCGTCGCGGCCGTGGTCGGCGGGCTGGCCACCGGCCTGGCCACGTACCTGATCGGCCGGTTGTGCGGGCAGATTCTCGCGGTGCTGCGGGAGGCGACCGTGGCCAGGGCGCTGACCCTGCCCGCCACGACGCTCGAACGGACCGGGAAGGGCGATCTGCTCTCGCGGGTGGGCAGCGACGCGGCCGCGATCGGCAAGGCGGCCTCCGACGTGATTCCCACGATGATCTCGGCGTTCCTGCTGGGTGTCCTGAGCGTCGCCGCGATGGCCGGGATCGACTGGCGGCTCGGGCTGGCCGGCGCGGTGGCGGTGCCGTTGTACGCGGTGGCGCTGCGGTGGTACCTGCCGCGCGCGGCGCCCCAGTACGCCCGGGAGCGGCAGGCGGTGGCGGACTCCTCGCAGCTGCTGGTCGAGAACATGCAGGGTGTACGCACGGTGCACGCCTACCGTCTGGAGCAGGCGCGGCTGCACGACATCGGGATCGCCTCCGGGCGGGCCCGCGACATCTCGGTCTCGGTCTTCACGCTGTTCACGCGCTTCGTCGGCCGGGTCAACCGGGCGGAGTTCTTCGGGTTGGCCGCGATCCTGGTGGCGGGGTTCCTGCTGGTGCGCGGGGGGTCGGTGACGGTCGGCGAGAGTGCCGCCGCGGCGGTCCTCTTCCATCGGCTGTTCAACCCGATCGCGATGCTGCTGTTCACCTTCGACGAGGTACAGGCGGCGGGCGCGAGCCTGGCCCGGCTCGTCGGCGTGGTGGAATTCGCTCCGGCGCCCCAACGTTCGGTGTGGACGCCACGTGTACCTGCCGACGGCTCGCTTGAGTTGTCCGGTGTGCGCTTCAGCTATGACGGCCAGGTCGATGTGCTCCACGACGTGAGCGTGCGGGTCGCGGCCGGTGCGCGCGTGGCTCTGGTGGGGTCGACGGGGGCGGGCAAGTCCACCCTCGCGGCCATCGCGGCCGGGATCCTGCGGGCCGGGCACGGTGAGGCGCGGGTCGGCGGCGTGCCGCTGGCGGAGCTGGCTCCGGCGGATCTGCGGGAGCGGGTGGCGATCGTCACCCAGGAGACCCACGTCTTCGCCGGGCCGCTGATCGAGGACCTGCGCCTGGCCCGGCCGGGGGTCTCGCCGGACGAGGCCGCCGCGGCACTGGACACCGTCGGCGCGCTGGACTGGGCGCGGAGCCTTCCGAACGGCCTCGACACGGTGGTCGGCGAAGGCGGTCACGAGCTGACCGCGGCCCAGGCCCAGCAGCTCGCTCTCGCGCGGCTGGTACTCGCCGACCCCGCGATCGCCGTCCTGGACGAGGCCACGGCGGAGGCGGGCAGCCTGGGCGCCCGCGATATCGAGGCGTCCGCCGCAGCGGCGACCCGGGGACGGACCACCCTGATCGTCGCCCACCGTCTCACCCAGGCGGCGTCGGCTGACCGGGTGGTCGTCCTCGAACACGGCAAGGTCGTCGAGGAGGGCCCGCACCACGAACTGGTCGCCGCCGGCGGCCGGTACGCCGAGCTGTGGCGGGCTTGGGAGACGGGTACACCCACTTCCCCATCAAGTAAGGCTAGGCTAACCTAAGTCGCGTGGCGAATACCGTGAACCCAGGGCGTCCGGACGGCATAGGCGAGCGACTTGAGGCACTGCGCAGGTGGAACAACGCGACCACTCCAGAGACGATCACCACGGTCGCCGACCTGTTCACCGCACAGGTACACCGCACCCCCCACGCCCTCGCGGTGGTGGCGCCCGGCGCCCGCCTGACGTACGCCGAGCTGAGTAGCCATGTCTTCCAGCTCGCGCACCATCTGCGCGGTCGCGGCCTGGGGGCGGAGGACGTCGTCGCGGTGTCCACGCCCCGCTCGGCGGAGCTGGTCGTCGCCGTGCTGGCGGTCATGGTCGCGGGCGGCGCCTTCGTGCCGGTCGAGCCGTCCTGGCCCGCGGAACGCCGCGCCAAGGTACGCGCCGAGGCCGGGGCGGGCCTGGTCATCGCCGCTCCCGGCCTGGAGACCGGTGATTCCGTCATAGAGGTGGACCTCGGCACCTGGCGCTACGGCCACGAACCCGTCGAGCCGCCGCCGCTGCCGCTCATCGGCGGGGGACGGCTCGCGTACGTGATGTTCACCTCCGGCTCCACGGGCACGCCCAAGGGCGCGATGATCCGGCACGAGGCGATCAGCACCCGGCTGCTGTGGCAGGTCGAGGAGATCCTCGGGTTCGGGCCGGGGGACGCGTCGCTGTTCAAGGCGCCGCTGTCGTTCGACATCTCGGTCAACGAGATCCTGCTGCCGCTCGTCTCCGGCGGTTATGTGGTCGTCGCCGAGCCCGGTGGCGAACGCGACCCCCAATACCTGCTGGATCTGATCGCGGGGGAGCGGGTGACGTTCGTCTATCTGGTGTCGTCGATGCTCGACACCCTGCTGGAGATGGCCGACGGGACCTCGCTGCTGTCCGGGCTCAAGCATGTCTGGTGCGGCGGCGAGGTGCTCACCCCTGAACTGTTCGACCGGTTCCGGAGCCGGCTGTCCACCACCCTTTACCACGGCTACGGTCCGGCCGAGGCGACCATCGGTGTCTCGCACGTCATCTACCGGGACACCGCCGAGCGCATCGCGACCTCGATCGGCCGCCCCAACCCGCACACGCAGCTCTATGTCCTCGACGACCGGCTGGAGCCGCTGCCCGTGGGTGCGGTCGGGGAGTTGTACGCGGCGGGGTTCCTGCTCGGGCGCGGCTACATCAACGCCCCCGGGCTGACCGGCTCCCGGTTCGTGGCCAACCCGTTCGGCGACGGCGGCTCCCGGATGTACCGCACCGGCGACCTCGCGCGCTGGAACGCCGACGGCTCACTGGAGTTCGTGGGGCGGGCGGACAACCAGGTGAAGATCCGCGGCATGCGGCTGGAGCCGGAGGAAGTGGAGGCCGTGCTGGCCACCTACCCGGGGGTCCGGCAGGCGGCCGTCACGGTGGGTACGAACGCGGCGGGCGTACGGCACCTCATCGGGTACGTGACCTCCCACGACGACCTTCCGGCGGCGGAATTGCGGCGCTGGTGCGCCGACCGGTTGCCCGAGTACATGGTGCCGAGTGCCTTCGTCGTCCTGGACAACTTCCCGGTCACCGCCAACGGCAAGGTGGACCGCCGAGCTCTGCCGGAGCCCGAGGTGGGTCGCCGCACGTCGCCAGGCCTGGTGGTGGGCGTGAGCCAGTCGCGGGAACGGGCTCTCTGCGAGATATTCGCGCAGGTCCTCGGCCTGGAGGGGGTGGGGGCCGAGGAGGACTTCTTCGCGCTGGGCGGTGACAGCATCGTCGCGATCGGCGTGGTCCGGCAGGCGCGGCGCGCGGGACTCGTGGTGCGGGCGCGCGACCTGTTCGCCCATCCCACCCCCGCCGCGCTGGCGGTCACGGTGACCGAGGTCGCCCCGACCGCAGGGCCTGCCACCGGCGCCGTCGGGGAGGTGCCCGCGACCCCGATCACCGAGTGGCTCCAGGCCACCGGCCCATCGATGGACGGGTTCATCCAGTCGATGACGGTCCGCACACCCGCCGGCATGACGGCCGAACAGCTCGAACGCGTCGTCGACGCCGTACTCGCCACCCACGACCTGCTGCGGGCCCGGACCGACGGCGCCTCCCCCTGGACCCTGTCGGTCCAGCCGGTGGGCTCGCCTCGGGCGGCACAGCTGATCACCCGCGTGGACGTGACCGACCCGGCGCAGGCGGCGGCCGTCCCGGACAGCGGGATGACGGTCGTGAGCGGCGGCGACTCGGCGCAGGCGGCGGCCGTCCCGGACAGCGGGATGACGGTCGTGAGCGGCGGCGACTCGGCGCAGGTGGTGGCCGTCCCCGACGGCGAGAGCACACCGGCGGTGCGGTGGCTCGACCTCGTGGTGGCCCGTGAGGTCACGGCGGCGGCGCGGCGGTTGGATCCGGTCGGTGGCCGGATGGTCGATCTGGTGTGGCTGGATGCCGGGCCGCACGCGCAGGGCCGGCTCGTGGTGGTGCTCCATCACGTGATCGTGGACGGGGTGTCGCTCCGCGTGCTCCTGGAGGACCTCGGCCACGCCTGGGCGGCGGTACGCGACGGGCAGGCGGTGTCGCTGGCCGGCGCACCCACCTCGTTCAGGCAGTGGGCGACCCTGCTGCGCGAACGTACCCGCGCGGGCGCGTTCGCCGCCGACGAGGCGTACTGGCTGCGGGCCGCGGCCACGCCGGACCCGATGCTGGGAGAGCGGCCCCTGGACCCGAGCCGTGACGTGGTGGCCGCCGAGGAGTCGCTGACGGTCACGGTCCCTTCGTCCGTGGCCGCCCGGCTGCTCGGCGCGGTGCCCGCGGCCGTTCACGGCGGCGTGCACGACGTGCTGGTCGCGGCGGCGGCGATCGCCCTGAGCCGATGGCGGGCCGAACACCGTCCTGACGCTGGTTCCGAGAGCGCCCTGGGCCGGTGGCGGGCCGGGCACCGTCCGGACGCCGGTTCCGAGGTGCTGCTGGAGCTGGAGGGGCACGGGCGCGAGGAAGACGCGGTGGGGGACGTCGATCTCTCCCGTACCTTCGGCTGGTTCACCACGCTCTTCCCCGCCGTACTCGATCCGGGCCCGGCCGACACCGCGTACGGCGACGCGGTGAAGGCGGTCAAGGAGCAGCTCCGCGCGGTCCCTGGGCGCGGGCTGAGTTACGGCGCCCTGCGTTATCTCGGCGACGAGCCCCGTCCCGACCTGGCGGTGGCGCCGCAGGTGCTGTTCCACTATCTCGGGCGGTTCGCGGCCGGGTCCGCCGAGGCGTGGGCGGCCGTCGGTGACACCGAGATCGTGGTCGAGCGGCGCGATCCGCGCATGCCGCTGCCGCGCGTACTGGAGATCAACTCGGTCGCCGTGGACACGGCGGACGGGCCGGTGCTGGAGACGCGGTTCAGCTGGCCCGGCGGTGTGCTCGACGACGGACGGGTGCGAGCGCTGGCCGATCTGTGGACCGAAGTGCTCACCGGCATCGCCACGAGCGAGACGGTCGCCGGGCACACCCCCTCGGACTTCCCCCTTCTCGCCCTGGAGCCCGGCGACGTGGCCGCCATCGAGGCCGCGGCACCGGACCTGCGGGACGTGCTTCCCCTGTCTCCGCTGCAGCTCGGCCTCTACTTCCACGCCACCTTCTCCCGCGACGCCGACCCGTACGTCGTCCAGCAGTCCATCGAGCTGACCGGCCCGCTCGACGGCGACCGGTTGCGGCTGGCGGCGGACCGGCTGATCGACCGGTACCCCAACCTGGGCGCGGCCTTCCATACTGTCGGGGATGGGCGGGTCGTGTCCGTGATCGCGGGCCGTCCGCGGGTGCCATGGCGGGTGGAGGATCTCACCAGCACCGATGACACAGCATTAGGGGCGGACGGCTTCGCGGGCTTTGGTGCCGGGGACGTCGCAGCGCGGGTGGCCGCCA
Organism: Nonomuraea sp. CA-143628; assembly: GCF_050942315.1. Lineage (NCBI taxonomy): Bacteria > Bacillati > Actinomycetota > Actinomycetes > Streptosporangiales > Streptosporangiaceae > Nonomuraea > Nonomuraea sp. CA-143628. The sequence goes on along the minus strand of NZ_CP192072.1, from coordinate 9,592,604 downwards.
TCGCTGAGGCGGAGCGGTCCGCGCCGTTCGATCTGGGTCGGCCGCCGTCCATGAGGTACGCGCTGCTCAGGCTCGGCGAGCGACGGCACGTGCTGATCCACACCGTGCACCACATCCTGGCCGACGGCTGGTCGGTGCCGCTGCTCCTGCGCGACCTGCTGGCGCTCTACGAGGCCGAGGGACGGTCCGAGGCGTTGCCCGCGCCCGCGCGGTACCGGGAATTCCTGCGGATGCTGGCCGCGCAGGACCCTGACGTGGCGACCGAGGCATGGGCGGACGTCCTGGCTGACGTGCGGGAGCCGACCAGGCTCGCCGACGCGCTGGGCACCCCTCAAGCCGAGGTTGGCGGGGGATTCGGGCGGGTCGAGTGGGAGCTGCCCACGGACGTCGGCGACCGGGTGCGTGACTGGGCGCGGGAGCACGGGCTGACGGTCGGCGCCGTCATCGCCGCCGCTTGGGGGATCCTCGTCGGGCGGTTGGCCGGTCGGTCCGACGTGACGTTCGGCTCGACCGTGTCCGGCCGCGGGGCGGCCGACGTCGCGGGCATCGACTCCATGGTCGGGCTGCTGATCAACACCGTTCCGGCGCGGGTACGGTGGGTGCCCGGGGACTCCATCGCCACCGCGGTACGGCGCTTCGCCCGCGACCGGCGTGAGGTGGTGGAGCACGAACACGTCTCGCTGGCCCGGCTGCAGCGGCGGCTGGGCGTGCCGGAGCTGTTCGACACGCTGGTGGTCATCGAGAACTACCCGGCCGAGCCCACCCCGGCGGGCGAGATACAGATCGCGGCGGTGCACACCGTCGAGGCGCCGCACTACCCGGTGACCCTGATGGTCAAGCCGGGCGAGCGGATCGCCGTCACGCTGACCCACGACCGGCGGGTCGTCGGGGCGGATGCCGCGACTCGGCTGGCCCGCCAGTACGAGATGGTGCTGACCGCCCTCGCCGACGACCCCGAGTGGGCCTGCGAGCGGCTGGACCTGGTGACCGAGGAGGAGCGCGAGCGGCTGACGGCCGTCGGCTCCGGTGCCCCGGCTCGGGTGGGCGGCACGGTGGTGGGGCTGTTCGCGGGGCAGGTGGCCGGGCATCCGGAGCGTACGGCCATCGTCTGCGGGGAGCGCGTGCTCACCTACGCCGAGCTGGACGATCGCGCTCGGAGGGTCGGCCGGACGCTGACCCGGGCGGGGGTGCGGCGCGGCGACGTCGTCGCGGTGGCGACGAGCCGTTCGGCGGACATGGCCGTGGCTCTTCTTGCCGTCATGCGCGCCGGGGCCGCCTACCTTCCGGTTGATCCGGGGTATCCGGCGGCCCGGATCGAGTTCATGCTCGGGGACGCGCGTCCGGTTTGCGTGCTCACCGACGAGGCGAGCGCCAGGTCGCTGCCGCCGCACGACCTGCCGACGCTCACCGTACGAGCCGCGGCCGACGCCATCGCCGACGCGCACCCCATCGCCGACGTGGCGGCCGGCCCGGAGGACGCCGTTTCTGTCGTGTACACCTCCGGCTCGACGGGTCGGCCGAAGGCGGTCGTCGGGACGCAGGAGGCGCTCGCCAATCGGCTGGTCTGGGCCGCTCAGGAGTGGGGGTCCGGCGTCCGGGTGGCGAAGAGCTCGCTGAGCTTCATCGACGGCACCACGGAGCTGCTCGGCGGCCTGGTCGCCGGGGCCACGACGGTCATCGCCGACGCCACCGAGGCCACCGACGGCGCCGCGCTGGCCAGACTCGTCGAGCGGTCCGGGGCGACCCAGCTGCTCGCCGTGCCCAGCTTGGCCGGTGCGCTGGCGGACACCGAACCGGTGCGGCTCGGCGCGCTCAGCCGCTGGATCTGCAGTGGGGAACCCCTCGATCGGGCCTGCGTGAACGCGCTCCGGCAGGCATCTCCCGATGCCCGGATCGTCAACTCCTATGGGTCTTCGGAGGTGGTGGGTGACGTACTCCAGGGTGAGGTCGAACCGGCGGGGCCGGTGACGCTGGGCAGGCCCGTGCCCGGGGCGCGGGTCTACTTGCTGGACGCCGCTCTCGACCTCGTTCCGGCCGGTGCCGTCGGGGAGATTTATGTCGGCGGGGTTCAGCTCGCTCTCGGGTACCTGGGTCAGGGCGGCGTGACGGCCACCCGCTTCGTGGCCGACCCGTACACCGACGGCGCCCGGCTCTACCGCACCGGCGACCTCGGCCGGTGGACGGCCGACGGCCGGGTGGAGTTCCTCGGCCGGGCCGACGACCAGGTGAAGATCAACGGCTATCGGGTGGAACCGGGTGAGCTGGAGGCCGCCCTGATGCGCCGCCCAGGCGTGGCCGACGCCGTGGTCGCCGTACGCACCACCGGCGAAAGCGTGGGCGTGCGCTGGGACGGACGCGCGGGTGCGGGCGCACACGGTACGCGTTCCCTGCACGCGTACGTGGTGCCCGCCCCGGGCGAGGAGCTCGAACCCAACGCCCTTCGCGCGACCCTGCGTGCCGAGCTGCCCGCCTACCTGGTCCCCGCGACCGTGACCGTTCTGGACCGCCTGCCGACCCTGCCCAACGGCAAGCGGGACCGCCGGGCACTGCCGGACCCCGAGCCCATCGCCAGAGGCGGACTGCCGCGTACTCCCAGGGAGGCGCTGGTCTGCCGGCACTTCGGCACGGTGCTCGGCCTCGACGGCATCGGTGTCCACGACGACTTCTTCGCCGCCGGGGGAGACAGCATCCTCGCCATCCGCGTCGTCAGCCTGCTCGCCGACGACGGGATCGAGCTGACCACGGAAGACGTCTTCTGCCTGCGCACCCCCTCCGCCATCGCGGCGCACCTGACAGGACCGGCGGCGCATCCGGTTCCGGCTCAACTGGACCCGGCCGAGCTGACGACCGTGTCGCTGACGCGGGCCGAGATCGACCACGTCGTGGCGAACAGCCCGGTTCCTGTGGCCGACATCTGGGCGGTCTCACCCCTCCAGGAGGGCGTCTACTACCAGGCGGCCTACTCCGAAGGCGCCGGCACCTACATCGCGCAGAACGTGTTCGACTTCGACCACCGGCTCGACGTCGAGGCCATGACCACGGCGTTCGCGGCGCTGCTGCGGCGTCATCCCACGCTGCGGGCCGGATTCACCGGCGACGGCGTGCCCGGTGTCGTGCAGTACATCGGCGCCGAGGTCCCGGCCGAGGTCACGGTCGTGGACCTGTCGACCGACTCCACGACGGACCCGGCGGACGTCCTCGCGGAGCTGCTGCGGTCCGACCGGGAGGAGCCGTTCGACCTCAGCCGGCCGCCCCTGGTCCGGCTGACCGTCATCCGCCTTCCCGGCGGCCGCGACCGGTTGCTGCTGACCGCCCACTTCCTGCTCTGGGACGGCTGGTCGCGCGAGCTGGTGCTGCGCGAGCTGTTCGCGCTGTACGAGTCCCGAGGCGAGCGCGGCGCGTTGCCGCCCACCCAGGCGGCGTTCACCGACCACCTCGCCTGGCTCGCCACCCGTGACCGCGACGCCTCCACCGCCGCCTGGGCCACCGCGCTCGCCGACGTCTCCGGGCCGACCATCCTCGTCCCGGAGGCGGTCGGCCGGGAGCCGATCCCGTCCGAACGCGTCCTGGCCGCGCTCCCGGCCGAGGTGACCACCCGGCTGGGCGAGCAGGCCCGGCGCGGCGGCGTCACGCTCAACTCGCTGCTGACCGCCGCGCTCGGCCTCCTCCTCGGGTACGAGACCGGGCGCACCGACGTCGTGTTCGGCACGACGGTCGCGGGACGACCAGCGGGGCTGCCCGGGATCGAGAACGTGATCGGCCTGTTCCTCAACACCGTCCCGGCCCGGATGACGGCCTCGCCCGGTATGACAGTGATCGAGCTGGCGCGCCAGGCCCAGGAGGACCGCATCCGGCTGGCGCCGCACGAATACCTGGGGCTCGGCGACATCCAGCGCGCCGCCGGTCAGGAGCAGCTCTTCGACACCCTGTACGTCCTGCAGAACTTCCTGTCCGACACCACCTTCACCGACCTGGAACGCGAGCAGGGCATCGTCGGAGTGGAGTACGTCGACACCACCCACTACCCCTACACCTGGGTGCTGACCCCCGGCGCCAACCTGCGGATCAAGCTCGAATACCGGCCCGACGCGGTAACGGAGGCGGACGCGCGCCGGCTGGTCCGTCGCTTCAGGCGGCTGCTGGAGTCGCTCGCCGACGGCCTGTCGGTCCAGGCGGGCGCGCTGGACCCGCTGCTCGACGAGGAGCGCGCCGAGCTGGCCGGGCAGTGGGCGGCCACGGAGCACCCGATCGGCGAGGCGACCATCGCCGACCTGCTCGCCGAGCGGGCCGCGAGTTGCCCGGACGAGGTCGCCCTGGTGTTCGGGGAGCTGTCGCTGACCTACGCCGAGCTGGACGGCCGGATCAACCACTGCGCCCGGCTGCTGCTGGCCAAGGGCGCCGGACCGGGCCGGATCGTGGCGCTGGGGCTGCCGCGCGGCGTCGAGATGGTGGTCGCGCTGTTCGCCGTCCTGCGTACTGGCGCCGCCTATCTCCCGCTCGACCTCGATCACCCGGTGAACCGGCTCGCCGAGATGCTCGACGACGCGCGGCCGGTGCTGCTGGTGTGCGCCGACGCGGGCACATCGCTGGCCGAGCGGCAGCGGCGGCTGGGCGGAGAGTGCCTGGTGCTCGATGGCGAGACGGCCACACCGGCCGCACCCCCGCTGAGCGACGCCGAGCTGGGGGCGTTCGCCGGCACGGTTCCGGGCAGGCTGGAGCATCCGGCGTACGTCATCTACACCTCCGGCTCCACCGGACGGCCCAAGGGCGTGGTCACTCCGTACCGGGGCCTGACCAACATGCAGCTCAACCACCGGGCCGAGATCTTCGACCCGGCCGTCGCCCGCGCGCGCGGCGCCGGGCGGGAGCGGCTGCGCATCGCGCACACGGTGTCGTTCTCCTTCGACATGTCGTGGGAGGAACTGCTGTGGCTCGTCGAGGGCCACGAGGTGCACATCTGCGACGAGGAGCTGCGCCGGGACGCCGCCGCGCTGACCGCCTACTGCCGCGCGAACCGCATCGACGTGATCAACGTGACCCCCACGTACGCCCACCACCTGTTCGAGGAGGGGCTTCTTGACCGGGACGGGCACCCGCCCCGCCTGGTGCTGCTGGGCGGCGAGGCGGTCAGTGAAGCCGTCTGGGACAGGCTGAGCGAGCCAGGCGGCGCCGAGGGCTACAACCTGTACGGCCCGACCGAGTACACGATCAACACCCTGGGCGCGGGCACGCGCGACAGCGCCACCCCGACCGTGGGCCGGCCCATCTGGAACACCCGCGCGTACGTGCTGGACGCCTGGCTGCGCCCGGTCCACCCCGGCGTGCTCGGCGAGCTCTACGTGACGGGCGCCGGGCTCGCGCACGGCTACCTGCACGCGCCCGGCCTGACCGCCGGGCGGTTCGTGGCGGATCCGTTCGTGCCGGGCGGGCGCATGTACCGGACCGGGGATCTCGTACGGCAGCGTCCGGACGGCAACCTCGACTTCCTCGGCCGGGTCGACGACCAGGTGAAGATCCGCGGCTACCGGGTCGAGCTCGGCGAGGTGGAGTCGGCGCTGGCCGCGCTGCCCCAGGTCCGGCAGGCCGCGGTCATCGCCCGTACCGACTCGGCGGTGACCGGCCTGAAGAAGCTGGTCGCGTATGTGGTCCCGGCGGAGGGGTCCGAGGGCGCCGCCTTGGTCGCGGACCTGCGAGCCGCGCTGGCCGAGCGGCTGCCCGGCTACATGGTCCCCGCGCTGTACGGCGTCGTCGGCGAGCTGCCGCTGACCGTCAACGGCAAGCTCGACGTCGCCGCCCTGCCCGAGCCCATAGCGCCCGTCAGCGGCGGCGACCGGCCACGCGACGACCGCGAGCGAACCCTGTGCGCCATCTACGCCGAGGTGCTCGGCCTGCCGGAGGTCGGCATCGACGACGACTTCTTCGCCCTCGGCGGCGACAGCATCTCCTCGATCGCCGTGACCGGCCGCGCGCGCAAGGCGGGACTGCACCTCACCCCGCGCGACGTCTTCCGCCGCCGCACCGTACGGGCGCTCGCCGCGGCCGCGCCCCAGGCCGCGCCGAGCGCCGGGCCACGGGACAACGGCGAAGGTACGGTCGCGCTCACCCCGATGCTCGTCGAGACCATGCGGGCGCGGACGCCACTGGAGCATTTCTACCAGTCGATGGTCTTCCGCACCCCGTCCGGCATGACCCGCGCGCAGCTGGAACGCCTGCTCCAGGCCGTCGGCGAACGCCACGACCTGCTGCGGGCCCGGCTCGACCGCCACGGCGACGCCGAATGGGTGCTGTCGGTGCCGCCACCTGAGGCGTTCAGCGCGGCGGACGCGCTCATCCAGTCCGCCCCAGGGGACGTGGAGGAGGCCACCCGGCAGGCCGCCGAGCGGCTCGACCCAGATCGCGGGATCATGCTGCAAGCGGTCTGGTTCGCGCCGGAGCCGGGTCGTCTGCTGCTGGTCATCCACCACCTGGTGATCGACGGCGTCTCCTGGCGGGTGCTCGCCGACGACCTCACGCGGGCCTGGGCGGAGGTACGGGCGGGCCGCGAGCCCGTGCCCGACGAGGTGCCGACCTCCTTCCGTACCTGGTCGAAGCTGGTCGAAGAGGCGACCGCGCGGGGTACGTTCCGCGACGAGCTCGACCATTGGCGGGCCGTCCTCGCCACCGAGGACCCCTTGCTGGGTACGCGCCCGCTCGACCCCGCGACCGACACGGCCGCGACCGTGGAGTCGCTGACGGTCTCGCTGCCCGGAGAGGTGAGCGCCGCCCTGCTGTCGGCCGTGCCCGCCGCGATGCACGGCGGCGTAAACGACGTCCTGCTGACCGGCTTCGCCGCCGCACTCGCCGAGTGGCGGGGTGGTGAGAGCGCCATGGTCCTCAGCCTGGAGAGCCACGGCCGCGACGCCCAAGACGGCGTGGACCTGTCCCGTACGGTCGGCTGGTTCACCGCCATCTACCCCGTACGCCTCGACCCCGGGCCGCTGAGCTGGGCGGAGGTCACCGAGGCGGGGCCCGCCCTGGCGGCGGCGGCGAAGCGGGTCAAGGAGCAGCTTCGCGCCGTACCCCGGCAGGGCCTGGGCTACGGGATCCTGCGCTACCTGGACGGCGAGGCGGACCTTCGGGGCGAACCACCGCAGATCCTCTTCAACTACCTGGGACGGTTCGCCGCCGACGAGGGCGGGGACTGGGCGGCGGCCGGTGCGCTGCGCGAAGGCGTCCACCCGAACAATCCCGCGATGGGACTGGAGATCAACGCGCTGGCCCAGGACGGACGGGCGGGTACCGTGTTCTCGGCCACGCTGTCCTGGCCGTCCGGCGTCATGACGGCCGCTGAGGTGGGCGAACTGGCGGAGTTGTGGATGGCCGCGCTGACCGCCCTGACCCGGTGCGCCGAGCTCGCCGGGCGTACTCCCTCCGACTTCCCGCTGGTCGAGCTGACCCAGGGCGACGTGGACCGGCTCGCGCCGGACGGCGTGCGGGACATCCTTCCGCTGCTGCCGTTGCAGGAGGGCATGTACTTCCACGCGTCCTTCGCCGAGGACCAGACCGACACGTACATCGTGCAGCAGGTGGCCGAGCTGTCCGGCCCGGTCGACAGGACGGCGTTGCGCCGCGCCGTGGAAGCGGTGGTCCACCGCCACGACGCCCTGCGCGCCTGCTTCCAGGAGATGACCGACGGCCGGGTGGTCCAGGTGATCGCCGGAGCCGTGGACGTGCCGTGGCGCGAGGTGGACCTGACCGGTCTGGACGCGGCGGTGGCGAGCGAGCGGCTGGCCGAGGTCACGGCCGCCGAGCTGGCCGAGCCCTTCGACCTGTCGGCCGCGCCCCTGCTGCGTTACGCGCTGGTCTCGCTCGGTCCCACCGAACATCGGCTCGTGGAGACCATGCACCACATTCTCGCCGACGGCTGGTCGTACCCGTTGGTGTTCGGCGACCTGCTGGAGTCCTACGAGCGCGGCCGGTCCGGAAGCGGATACGACCTGCCCGCTCCGGCGGTGACGTTCCGCGACCATGTGGAGGCTGTGGCCGCCCTGGACCGGGTACGGGCCCGCGAGGTGTGGGCCCGCGCGCTGTCCGGCATCGGCTCCGCCACCCGCCTGGTCGACGCCGCGCAGGGACAGAAGGTGTCCCGGCACGACAGCGTCCATGTCGCGCTGCCCGCCGAACGCACGGGCGCCCTCGTCGAGGCCGCCCGCGAGCAGGGGGTGACCCTCAGTACGTTCGTGCACGGCGCCTGGGGGCTGCTGCTCGGCAGGCTGCTCGGGCGGGATCGGGTGGTCTTCGGCTCCACGGTGTCGGGTCGGGGCGGAGAGCTGCCCGGCGTCGAGTCGGTCGTCGGCCTCCTGATCAACACCGTTCCGGTGCCGATGTCCTGGCGTCCCGGCGACACGCTGCGGGAGGCGCTCGCCCGGCTGCAGGAGCAGCAGACGGACCTGCTGGACGTGCAGCAGGTGGGGCTCGGGGAGCTCGCCGCCGTGGCCGGGGTCCGGGAGTTCTTCGACACGATGGTGGTGGTGGAGAACTTCCCCGCCGTACGGGCGGGGGCGGGGGATGGGCTGAGCGTGCTGGGGTTCACCGGCACCGACGCGCCGCATTACCCGGTCTCGCTGGTGGCCTTTCCCGGGGAGCGGCTTACGCTGGAGATCAAGTACGACGTCGAGCTGGTGGGGGAGCGGGCTGCCCGTCGGCTGCTCGACCAGGTGGGACGTGTCCTCGACCAGCTGGCCACCGCGCCGGGCACGCCGGTCTCGCGGCTGGACGTGCCGGGGGTGCTGTCCGAGTTGCCGTCCGGAGCGGCTGTTTCCCATGTGGCGGACGGCTTGACGCTCGCCGATGCGTACGCCGCCGCGCCGGTCCAGCCGGACTCCATCGCCGTCACCTCGGGCGACACCGCGCTCACCCACGCCGAACTGGGCGCGGCCGCCAACCGGCTGGCCCGCGCGCTGGCCGCCGGGGGCGTACGGCCGGAGTCGCGGGTCGCCGTCGCGCTGCCCCGCTCGGCGGACCTCGTCGTCGCCCTGCTCGCGGTCGTGAAGGCGGGCGGCTGCTACGTACCGCTGGACATCAGTGCCCCGGCCGGACGGCTGAGCCACATCCTCGCCGACTCGGCCCCCGTATGCCTGCTGACCGACAGCGCGACGCTGGACTCGCTGCCCCCCGTCACGGTGCCGGTCATGCTGCTGGACGACCCGCGCCTCCTCGCGGACCACTCCGCCGCCCCGCCGCCCCTGGTCCCGTCGGCGGCGGCGGACAACGCGGCGTACGTCATCTACACCTCGGGTTCGACGGGGCTGCCCAAGGGTGTGGCGGTGACCCATCGCAACGTGCTGTCGCTGTTCGCGGCGGCTGGGGAGCTGTTCGACTTCGGTCCCTCTGACGTGTGGACCATGTTCCACTCGTACGCGTTCGACTTCTCGGTGTGGGAGCTGTGGGGCGCGCTGCTGCACGGCGGGCGCCTGGTCGTCGTCGACCGCGACGCGGCCCGCGACCCGCGCCGCTTCCTGGCACTGCTGGAACGCGAGCGCGTGACCGTGCTGAACCAGACGCCGTCCGCGTTCTACCCGCTGATGGAGGCCGAACGGGAGCGGCCGGGCCAGCTCGCCCTGCGTTATGTGGTCTTCGGCGGCGAGGCGCTGGACCTCGCGCGCCTGGCGCCCTGGTATCAGGCTCACGCGGACGGAGCGCCGCGCCTGGTGAACATGTACGGGATCACCGAGACCTGTGTGCATGTGTCGTTCCGTGCGCTGACCTCGGCCGACGCTGCCGGCGCGAGCGGCGACAGCGTCGTCGGCGGGCCGCTGCCCGGTCTCGGCGTACACCTGCTCGACGACCGTCTCCAGCCGGTCCCGCCGGGGGTCACCGGCGAGATCTATGTCTCGGGCGACCAGCTCGCTCGCGGCTACCTCGATCGCCCCGGCCTGACCGCCGAGCGCTTCGTGGCGCACGCGGGGGGCACCCGGCTCTACCGCAGCGGCGACCTCGCGCGATGGACTCCCGACGGCGACCTGGTCTACGTGGGTCGCTCCGACCAGCAGGTCAAGGTACGGGGATACCGCATCGAACCCGGCGAGATCGAGTCCGCGCTGCTGACGCTGGACGGAGTCGTGAACGCCGCCGTCACCGTACGGGAGGACGAGCCGGGACGGCGGCGGCTGGTGGCGTACCTGGTCGTGCGGAACGGGGCGCGTCTCGGCGCCGCCGAGGCCCACGCCCACCTGGCCGAGAGGCTGCCCGGCTACATGATCCCCTCGGCGTTCGTCTTGCTCGACGCGCTGCCACTCACGGTGAACGGCAAGCTCGACCGCCCGGCCCTGCCCGCCCCTTCGGCCGCTCCTTCGCCCGCTCGGGCCGCCGTCGTCGGCGACACTGGGGGGTCGCCTGTGGCGGTGTTGCGGGCGCTGTACGCGGAGGTTCTGCGGCTGGACGGTGTGGGGCCCGACGACGACTTCTTCGTGCTGGGGGGTGACAGCATCATCGCCATCCAACTGGTCAACCTGGCTCGGCGCCGGTCATTGCGGCTGTCTCCCCGTGACGTGTTCGTCCACCGCACTCCGGCCGCGCTCGCTGAGGCGATCGGCCATGGTGAGCGTGGTGCGGTCGGCCACAGCGGCGCGGGCACCGGCCCTGGGCGGGCGTCGGCGGAGGTCGTGTCCGGCTCTGGCTGGGAGCCGGACGAGGTCCTGTCCGACGGGGTGGGCGAGGTCATGCTGATGCCCATCGTGCACCGGCTGGCCGAGCTGGGTGGGGGGATCTCCCGGCTGAACCAGTCCGAGCTGCTGTTCACCCCACCTGGCGCGACCCACGAGCAGATTGTCGCGCTGATCCACGCGCTCATCAGTCGTCACGACGCGCTCCGGTTGCGGCTCCATCGGCCGTCTCCGCTGCTGTGGTCCCTGGAGGTCCGCCCGGCTGCCGATCCCGCCGTGACCTCGGTCGATGCGGTGGGTCTCGACGACGAGGCCCTGCGCGCCCTGGTCGCCGCCGAGTCCGACGCCGCTGCCGATCGGCTGGACCCCGACGGCGGTCACGTACTGCGGGCGGTGTGGTTCGATCGGGGACCCGAGCACCAGGGCAGGCTGCTGCTCGTCGCACATCACCTGGTGGTCGACGGGGTCTCGTGGCGGATCCTGACCGACGACCTGCGACAGGGCTGGGAGGCCGTGAGCACCGGGCGCCGCGTCCGGTTCGAACCGGTCGGCACGTCATTGCGCGCCTTCGCACGGTCCATCACCGAGAACGCCACCCAGGCCGCCCGACTCGCCGAGTTCGAGCACTGGACGACGTCCCTGGCACCGGGCGGCGAACTCGACCCGTCAACCCCGGCCATCGGCCTGACAGCAGGCCGAACCCGGGACCACGTCGTGCGCCTGCCCCCCGAGGTGACCGCACCACTGCTGGCCACCGCGTCGGCCGCCCCGGTCGCCGATGTGACCGCTGTGCTCGTTGCCGCGCTGCATCTCGCCGTTTCGCGCTGGCGTGCGGCGCGTGGCGGTGAGCCCGGGACGCCGCTGGTGATCGACCTGGAGCGGCACGGGCGGGAGCAGATCGCCGACGGAGACGACCTGTCCAGGACCGTGGGGTGGTTCACCGCCATCGCCCCCGTACGCCTGCCCGCCGTTACCGGTGACCCCCGAGACGTACTCGGCGACGTGGGTCACGCGCTGCGAGCCGCCCCGGACCGGGGCCTGGGGTACGGGCAGTTGCGTTACTGCAACGCGCGCACCGCGCCCGCGCTCGCCCGGCTGCGAACACCCCAGTTGCTCTTCAACTACCTCGGCCGATTCCCCAGCGGGGGATCCGGCGACTGGGACTCCGCACCCGAGGCGACGGCGCTGCGTGTACATCCGGACCCCGACCTGGGCACCCCGTACCTGCTGGAGATCAACGTCGGCTGCCACGACACGGCGGCAGGGCCGGAACTGCACGCCGTGTTCACCTACGCGGACGGGGGGCTCGCCGAGGCCGACGTGGACACACTCGCAGATGGCTGGGTGACGGCCGCCCGCGAGCTGGCCGCCACGTCCTCCGGTTCTGCGTCTTCCGAGCCCAGTGGGACCGCCCGCCGCACCCCGGTCACCCACCCCACCCTCACCTCCGATGAGATCGACCGGGTGGTCGCCGCGGCCCCCGTCGACCTACAGGACATCTGGCCCCTGTCACCGCTGCAGGAGGGCCTGTACTTCCAGGCGGGCTACGCGGGTGACGCCGACGTTTACGTGGCGCAGAACGCGTTCGACTTCGCCGGGCGGCTCGACGTCGAGGCCCTCCGCCGCGCCTACGCCACCGTGCTCGACCGGCACCCGGCCATGCGGCTCGGCTTCACCACCGAGGGCACGACCCGGCCTGTCGCCCTGGTCGGGACCGCGCTGGACAGCTCAGTCGGCGTGGTTGACCTGTCGGCGGTGGCCGACGACGACTCGGAAGCCGTCTACGGCGACTCGGGTGCGGCCGACAACGGCTTGGGAGCGGCCGACAACGGGTCGGGAGCGGTCGACGATGACCGGCTCCGCGTGCTGATGGAGGAGGATCGTCGGCGGCCGTTCGACCTGGCCCGGCCGCCGCTGTGCCGCCTGACCGTGGTCCGGCTGCCCAGCGGGCGTGACCGGCTGCTGCTCACGTACCACCTGCTGCTGTGGGACGGGTGGTCGCGCGAGCTGGTGCTGCGCGAGCTGTTCGGCCAGTACGCCCTCGCCCGCGACGACCGCTCGGCCCCGGAGACCGCCGAGCAGATGGCGACGCCCACCGACCACCCCGACCTGCCGCCAACCGAACAGACGGCGACGTTCATCGACTACCTTGCCTGGCTGGGGCGGCAGGACACGGACGAGTCCGCGCGGGCGTGGTCGCGAGCGCTGGCCGGGGTCGAGGAGCCGACCATCCTGTTCCCGGCGGCCGCAGAGACCGCGCCGGTGCTGGCCACCAGCCTGTCGTTCCGGTTGACCCGGGAGCAGACCGGGCGCGTCACCGACCGGGCGCGCCGTGGCGGGGTGACGCTCAACGCGCTGCTCAGTACGGCGCTGGCGATGGTGCTGAGCCACGCCTCGGGCCGCCAGGAGGCCGTGTTCGGCACGACCGTCGCCGGACGACCGACCGAGCTGGACGGCATCGACTCGGTGATCGGGGTCTTCCTCAACACCGTTCCGGTTCATGTCCGGCTGGCTCCGGGCGAGCCCGCGTTGGAGGTCATGCGGCGGGTGCAGGCCGATCGCGTGGAGATGATGCCGCACGAGTACCTCGGCCTGGGCGACATCCAGCGCGCGGCCGGCCGTGACCAGCTCTTCGACAGCCTGTACGTCCTGCAGAACTTCCTCGACGACGACACCTTCACCGACCTGGAGCAGGAGCTCGGCATCGTCGGCGTGCAAAGCGTGGACGCCACGCACTACCCGCTCACCTGGGTGGCCACGCCGGGGGCGCGGCTGGCGGTGCGGTTGGAGTACCGCGCCGATGTGGTCGCGCCGGAGCAGGCGCGGGCGCTGCTGTCCCGGCTGGAGCAGGTACTGCTCCACCTCTCCGAACACCCCGATACGACCGTGGCCGACGTGCCCGTCATCCTCCCGTACGAGCGCGCGGCGCTGGAGGCCGGATGGGACGCCGTCACCCATCCCATCGGCGCCGAGACCATCGCGGAGCTGATGGAAGCCCAGGCCCGGCGGACACCGGACGCCGCCGCGCTCACCTCAGGCGCGCGGACGCTGACCTACGCCGAGCTCGACGCACGGGTGAACCAGCTCGCGCGCCTGCTGCTCGACCGGGGAGCGAGCCCCGAGCGGATCATCGCGCTGGCCGTGCCCCGGTCCGTCGACATGGTGGCCGCGTTGTTCGCCGTCCTCCGCACCGGAGCCGCCTACCTTCCCCTCGAACTGGACCATCCTGACGACCGCCTGCTGGCGATGCTGGCCGACGCCGGGCCGGTCCTGCTGGTCACTACTGAAGCGGTGGCGCCCCGGCTCGCCGCCCATCCCGTGCCGGTGCTGTGCCTGGACGGCGCCGGCGGGCGTACCGGATCGGCGGACCCGATCGAGGACCACGAGCTGGGCGACTTCGCACCCGGCAGTCCGGGACGGCTCGACCACCCGGCGTACGTCATCTACACCTCCGGCTCCACCGGACGGCCCAAGGGCGTGGTCACGCCGTACCGGGGGCTGACGAACATGCAGCTCAACCACCGCGAGGCCATCTTCGCCCCCACGATCGCCGCCGCCGGGAACCGGATCCTCACGATCGCGCACACGGTCTCGTTCTCGTTCGACATGTCGTGGGAGGAGCTGTTGTGGCTGGTCGAGGGCCATCACGTGCACATCTGCGATGAGGAGCTGCGCCGCGACGCCCGCGCGCTCGTCGCGTACTGCGACCGGCACCGCGTCGACGTCGTCAACGTGACCCCAACGTACGCCCAGCACCTGCTCGACCAGGGCCTGCTTGACGGCGCGCGGTATGGGGGGCCGCCCGGTTCGTACCGTCCGGCCCTGGTGCTGCTCGGTGGCGAAGCGGTGCCGCAGACGTTGTGGAACGCACTGAGCGAGGCCGAGGGGGTGGCGGGTTACAACCTGTACGGTCCGACCGAGTACACGATCAACACCCTCGGCGCGGGCACCGAGGACAGCGCGGGCACCACGGTCGGCCGGCCCATCTGGAACACCCGCGGCTACGTACTGGACGCCGCCCTGCGCCCGGTGCCCGTCGGCGTGCCCGGCGAGCTGTACATCAGCGGGGCGGGGCTGGCCCGTGGATACCTCGACCGGTACGCGTTGACCGCCTCGGGGTTCGTGGCGGATCCGCATCGTCGTGGCGGGCGGATGTACCGTACGGGCGACCTGGTACGTGCTCGTGCCGACGGCAACCTCGATTTCCTGGGGCGTACTGACGATCAGGTCAAGATCCGCGGTTATCGGGTGGAACCGGCGGAGGTCGAGGCCGCCGTGAGGGCACGGCCGGGCGTGCACCAGAGCGCGGTGCTCGCGGTTCCCGGCCCCTCGGGAGTCAAGCGCTTGGTGGTGTACGTCGTCCCTGACGCGCTCGGTGGTGTCGGCGTCCTCGACGCGTCCAGTGATGTCGACCGGCTGCTCGTTTCGCTCCACCGCGACCTGAAGTCGGTGCTCCCGTCATACATGGTGCCGTCGGCCTATGCGGTCGTGGACGTGTTGCCGCTGACGATCAACGGCAAGTTGGACACGGCCGCGCTGCCTGCGCCACGGTCGCTGCCATCGAGTTCGAGGGCGCCCGCGGACGAGGTGGAACGGCGGCTGTGCGAGCTGTTCGGCGAGGTCCTCGGCGTCAGCGACCTCGGCAACCCGGGTGACCCCGGCGACTCCGGTGGGTTCGGCGCTGAGGACGACTTCTTCGACCGTGGTGGGCACTCCCTGCTCGCCATCCAGCTGTCCGGGCTGGTGCGTGCGGCTTTGGGCGTCGAGCTGTCGTTGCGCGACCTGTTCGACACGCGTACGCCCGCGCGCCTGGCCGCCCGTCTCGCCGACCGAGCCGGGACCGCACCCCCCGAGCTCACCTCCCGCCCGCGGCAGGAGCGCCCACCGCTGTCGGCGGCCCAGGAACGGCTCTGGCTGCTCCAGCAACTGGACCCCACCTCGACGGCGTACAACTACCCGCTGCTCGTCCGCCTCCGCGGATCCGTCGATCACGACGCCCTCCGGGCCGCGCTCGGAGACGTCGTGGCGCGGCACGAGGTGCTGCGGACGCTGGTCACGGTCATGGACGACCAGCCGTTCCAGGACGTACTCGACCCGTCCCCGATCGAAGTCGCGGTCGTGGACTGCCCGGCCGCGGAGACCGGGAGCGTGGTGTCGGCGGCGGTGGCCCGACCCTTCGACCTGGCCGCGGACCCGCCGTTGCGGGTCACTCTGATCCAAGAGCAGGACACCGGGGACAGCGTGCTGGCCCTGATCCTGCACCACATCGCGATGGACGAGTGGTCCGACCGGCCGCTGCTGCGCGACCTCGACACCGCCTACGCCGCACGGCGGGCCGGTCGAGCCCCGCAGTGGGAGCCGCTTCCGGTGCAGTACGCGGACTACACCCTGTGGCAGCGCGACCTGCTCGGCGACCCCGGGAACCCGGCCAGCAGGCACGCCGCCGAGCGGACCTACTGGCAGGAGCGCCTGCGCGGCCTACCGGACGAGATCCCCCTCCCCGCCGACCGGCCCCGGCAGGCACGCGCCCCCCGCCGGGTCGATCAGACCCGCGATGGCCGGGCCAGTCAGGCTCCGGACGCCCGCCGAGCCGATCAGAGCCGCGACGCCCGGCGGGCCGATCAAGCTCATGACACCCGGCGGGCCGGTCAAGTGTCCGTGCCGCTCTCGCCGGGGCTGATCGACCCGCTGCGGGAGTTGGGCAGTGCCGAGTCGGCGAGCCTGTTCATGGTGCTGCACGCCGCACTCGCTACCTTGCTGCACCGCCTCGGCGCGGGCACCGATGTACCGATCGGCAGTCCCACCTCGGGCCGCGCCGACGCCGTGCTCAACGACCTCGTGGGATTCTTCGTCAACACTGTCGTCCTACGCGCCGACCTGTCCGGCTCGCCGTCGTTCACCGACCTGTTGCGTCGGGTACGCGAGACGGACCTGGCCGCGTTCGAGCATGCCAACGTGCCCTTCCAGCAGGTCGTCGAAGTGGTCAATCCGGTACGGGCGCAGGGGCGCAACCCGCTCTTCCAGGTGATGATCGGCTTCCTGCACCGGCCGGGCGACCGGGCCACCGTCCTGGGGATGCCCACCGGCGAGGCGCCCTCCTACTTCGCCGACCCGAAGGTCGAGCTGAACTTCACCTTCGTCGACGCCGGACCACGACAGCCGGTCGAACTCACCCTGGAGTACGACGCCGGACGCTTCCACGACGACACCGCCCGGCGCCTGCTCGACCGCCTCATGGTGCTGCTCGACGCACTCGCGGCCCGGCCGGACCAGCCCGTCGGCACGGCCCCGATCCTCGCGGCGAGCGACCTCGACGACCTCGCCAGGTGGCGGTCGGGTGGGCCAGTGGAATCGGATGACCTGCCCGGATACGCATGGGTTTCTACCCAGGCCGAACCCGCTGACCTGTCCTGGTACGCGCGCTTCTCCGCACGCGCGAAGGCGGCGCCCGACGCGGACGCCTGCGTGTCGGGCGGCCGGACGATGAGCTACGCCGAGCTCGACACGGCCTCGAACGCGTTCGCCGCCAGGCTCGCCGACCTCGGCGTCGGCCCGGAGAGCCTGGTCGGGCTGGCCCTGCCGCGCTCGGCCGATCTGCTGGTGGCCGTGCTGGGCGTCGCCAAGGCGGGAGCCGCGTACCTGCCGCTCGACCCCGCGTTCCCTGCCGACCGCCTGCGCTTCATGATCGACGAAGCCCGGCCCGCCGTGGTGGTCATCGACGAGCACTCGCGTGAGCTGTTCTCCGCCCTGCGTGACGGTACGTCGCTTATCCACCTCGGCCGCCGGGAGGCGGACATGGAGGGGAAGGCGGTCGAGGGAGCCCTCACCGACTTCGATGGCACGGCCCTCATCGACCCGGCCCTCACCGGCTTCGACAGCACGGCCCTCGTCGACTTGGACGGCGCGCCCACTCGCCCCTTCCATCCCGTCTCGCCCGATCCGGACGCCGCCGCGTACGTCATCTACACCTCGGGATCCACCGGCAGACCGAAGGGCGTGGTGGTCACCCAGCGCGATCTGGAGACGTTCCTGGCCGCCGTGGCCACCGCCGTCCCGATCGGCGACTCCGACCGGTTGCTCGCCGTCACCACCCTTTCCTTCGACATCTCCGTACTCGAACTGATGGCACCCCTACGCGCCGGCGGATGCGTGGTAATTGCCACGGAAGAGCAGGTACGCGACCCACAACTGCTCGCCACGCTGGCCGAGGCAGAACAGGTCACGGTCATGCAGGCGACCCCGTCCCTGTGGTCGGCGTTGACACAGTCACCCGGCGCCGACCTCGGCGGTGTGCGGGCGCTGGTCGGCGGCGAGGCGCTCCCGCCCCCGCTGGCCCGGGAGCTGGCGGCCAGAGCCCGGAGCGTGACGAACCTGTACGGACCCACGGAAGCGACCGTCTGGGCGACATCCGCCGCTGTGGACACCGACTGGTGCGATCGCCCCACGATCGGCCGTCCCCTGCCGGGCACCACGGTCCACCTGCTGGACGCGGCCCTGTGCCCGGTGCCGCCCGGCGCCGTCGGTGAGCTGTATCTCGGCGGGGCCCAGGTCACCAGAGGTTACCTGGGCCGTCACGGTCTCACCGCGTCCCGGTTCGTCGCCGATCCGTACACGCACGGCGCCCGCCTCTACCGCACCGGCGACCTCGCCCGCTGGACCGGTGACGGTTCGCTGGAGTTCCTCGGCCGCTCGGACCAGCAGGTCAAGGTGCGCGGCTTCCGCATCGAGCCGGGCGAGATCGAGTCGGTCGCGGCCGGGCATCCCGCCGTCCGGCAGGTCGCGGTGGCCGTCCGCCAGGACGCGCAAGGCGAGACCCGCATTCTCACGTACGTCACCACCAGCGACGGCTCATCGACGTCAGCGCTGCGGGAGAACCTCACCATCAGCGACGCCTCATCTCCACCGCCGCTGCGGGAGGACCTCACCACCGGCGACGCCTCATCGACGTCAGCGCTGCGGGAGTACCTCGCCCAGCGCCTGCCGTCGTACATGGTCCCCTCGGTCGTGACGGTGCTCGACGAGCTGCCGCTCACCCCGAACGGCAAGGTGGACCGCGCGGCCCTGCCGGACGTCGACTTCGCCCGGCTGACCACCCCCGCCGCGCCGCGCTCGCGTACCGAGGCGGCCGTCTGCGCCGTCATCGCGGAGGTGCTGGGGCTCGACTCGGTCGGCGTGGACGACGACTTCTTCGTCCTCGGCGGTCACTCCCTGCTGCTGGTACGGCTGGCCGCGGCCCTGCGGCGGGAGCTCGGCGCCGATCTCCCGATAGCGGAGCTGTTCACGACGCCCACGGCCGCCACCCTCGCCCAGCGCATCGCCGACGCGCCCCCCGCCCGAACCACCGGTGAGGCAGGGCCTGTCGGTGACGCCGCGCCCACTGGCAACGTCGCGACCGCCGATCACGCCGCACACGTCGATCACGTCGCACACGCCGGCGATCCCGCACACGCCGGCGACGCGATGGCTCCGCTGCTGGTCCTACGAGCGGGCGGCACCCGGCCACCGCTGTTCTGCCTGCCGCCCGCCAGCGGCCTGAGCTGGCAGTTCGCCGGGCTCAAGCGCTACCTGCCCGAGGACGTACCCCTCTATGGGCTGCAGTCGCCCCTCCTGAGCCGTACCACCGACCTGCCCACGACGATGCCCGAGCTGGCCGAGGAGTACGCCGGGCTGATCGACCGGACCGCGCCCGAGGGCCCCGTCAGCCTGCTCGGCTGGTCGTTCGGCGGTGCGGTGGCCCACCAGGTGGCGGTACGCCTGGCGGCCGGCGGGCGCGAGGTCACTTTCCTCGGCATGCTCGACACGCGTAAGGACTTCGCCGAGAGACCCGAAGGCGCATGGGATCGGCCCGCGGCGATCGCCGACCTGCTGGCCGAGATGGGCTGCCAGGTGCCGGAAGGGCGGCGGGCCACGCTGTCGATCGCCGACGCGGTCGGGTTCGTCCGGGATCTGGGCGGTGGGGTCGCAGCGCTGCAGGACAAGCAGATCGCTCAGGTAGTCGAGAACTACCTGGCCAGCGACCGCCTGATGGAGCGGGCCGAGTACGGCGTCTTCCCCGGAGACCTGGTCTTCGTCGACGCGACCGTACCGGAGCAGGGGTTCGTGGGGACGGCCTCCGAGCAGTGGAGCGGGTACGTCGGGGGAGAGCTACGGACGTTCGCCGTCGAGTGCGGGCACTCCGAACTGCTGGACACCCGCACTCTGGAGACCCTGGGCCCGCTGATCGCCCGCCACCTCACCCGGTGAGGCCAGGTGAGGGCCGGGGCCCGGGTGAGGGCCGGGTGTGCCGAGACGGCCTCGGCTGGGTTGGGCGGGGGAGGGCCGGGTGCGCCGAGACGGCCTCGGCCGGGCTGGGCGGGGGAGGGCCGTTCAGCCGGTCAGCTGACGTTCGACAGGTCGGTGATCGCGGTCGACGGCTTCATGTCGGCCGCGATCGCCAGTTGGGGCACGAGCACGTCGAGCGCGTAGAGCAGCGCGTCCGGCCCGCTGTACGACAACGCGCCCCCAAGCGGAGTGGAGAAGTCCGTATAAATGGTCCGATCGGTCTTGACCACGTTCAGCCGGGAGAAGACCGGCGAGGAGGTCATCTTCGCCTTGGTCGAGCCGTTGACGAACAGCACGTCCTTGTCGAGCAGGTCCAGCCGCTCCTCGCTGATGTCGCCGCTCTGGCTCTGGGCGGCGAAGCCGAGCGCGTCGAACAGCGCGCGGCGCGGGTCGCGGCCCGGGATCAGGTAGTGCTGCCCGTTCTCGGGACCGTAGTCCACCACCAGAACCTTCCCGGCGAACTCGGGATGCGCCTGCTTCGCCGCGGCGATCTTGCTGTTGACCTTGTCGACGAGCGCCTGCGCCTGCGCGGACTTGCCCAGTGCCTTGCCCGTGGTGAGCGTCTGGACGTCCCACGGCGTCTGCTCGTCCGGGTACGCGCTGGACTGAATCACCGTGGGGGCGATCTGCGAGAGCTTGTCGTACGTCTGCTTGTTGATCGTCTCGTAGATCGCGATGATCAGGTCGGGCCGCTGCTTGATGATGGCCTCGAAGTTGATCTCCGCCGAGAACGTGGGCAGCGGCTTGCCGCCCAGCGCCGTCTTGACCCACGGATAGCTGAGGTATTCCTCGAACCACTCCCGCGTGCTCACCGGCACGACACCGAGGGCGAGGGCGTAGTCCTGGTCGTTCCACCCGACGGTGACCACCCGGGTGGGCCGCGACTTGATCGTGGTGGACCCGAACTTGTGGTCGATGGAGACGGGGAAGGCCGAATCGGCCGCCGCCGTGGGCTTCGGGGCCGGCGCGGAGCTCGAACACGAGATCAGCGAACTCACCATGAGGACGCACGCCACGGCGATCGCCGCGGTTTGCCAGGGACGGATGGTGCCGGGAGGAGTCATCTGAGTTCCTTGTCTCTGTGCCCTCCGGCGCCTCGGTGACCGCTGGCCGGGGGGTTGCACAGGCGGGAGTCGATGGGTGTACTTAGGATAGCATTACCTAACTTTTACCGACTCTTCGGAGGGCATGGACATGCAGCGCACCCTGCTCGGCGGAAAGATCCACAGGGCCACCGTGACCCAGGCCGACCTGCACTACGTCGGCTCGATCACGATCGACAAGGTCCTCATGGACGCGGCCGACCTCGTCGAGGGCGAGCAGGTCCACGTCGTCGACATCACCAACGGCTCCCGGCTGACGACCTACGTCATCGAAGGGCCGGCGGGTTCGGGGGTGATCGGCATCAACGGCGCGGCCGCACACCTGGTGTCCCCGGATGACCTCGTCATCATCATGAGCTACCGGCAGGTGGACGAGAGCGAGGTCAAGTCGTACGTCCCGTCGGTCGTCCACGTCGACGGGCGCAATCGGATCATCGACCTCGGATCCGACCCGTCCGCTCCGGTTCCGGGCTCCCTCGACCAGAAGTCGGGCTCAATGGTCGGTTGATCTAGTAATCGGGCGGCCCCGCTGATCTCCGGCGAGCGACATTCCCTGCGGAACGAGGGTTGCGACCCTCGTTTCCCGGGGAATAGAGTCCCGGCAAACATTTCGGCAAACGTTTTCAGACGCCGGATGCGCCTGGGAACGGGGGAGCGATGGCGAGGCGGGGTAGGCGCCCTGCGACCCTTCAGGAGGTCGCGCAGGAGGCCGGGGTGTCCGCCGCGACCGTTTCCAGGGTGGCTCGTGGGGTCGGTCAGGTCTCCGAGGAGACCCGTCGGCGGGTGCTCGCCGCCATCGAGCTTCATGACTTCCGGCCGAGCCGGCTGGGGCGCGACCTCGCCAAGCGGTCCCATGGCGCGCTCGGCATCGTGTTCCCGGGCTTGTCAGGGCCGTACTACTCCGAGGTGATCGGTGGCTTCGAGGAGGAGGCCGTACGGGCTCGGCTGGCGGTCGTCATTCTCGGCACGCACTTGCTGCGTGAGTCGGATGAGCTGGTCAGGGATACCGCGGCACGTGTCGACGGACTCGCCGTCATGGGCGGCGTGCTGCCCGACGTCGTCGTGGACCGTTTGTGGGACCGGGGCGATCCGGTGGTTCTGCTGGCCAGCAGGCCGCGGGTGGGCATTCCCACTGTGCGGGTGGAGAACGTCTCGGCGTTCGACCGGCTGACCAGGCATCTGCTCATCGACCATCGCTACGAACGGTTGGCGTTTGTCGGCGATCCCGGCAGTTCGCCGGACGCCACCTACCGGTGGCAGGGGTTCGAGCAGGCGCACCGGCAGGCTCAGGTGCCGATGCCGGCGGAGCCGGTTCGGGTGGGGCTCACCCAGTCCGACGGGTTCATCGCGGTCAACCGGCTGCTGGCTGCCGGGCCGCCGCCGAGAGCCCTGGTCTGCGTCAACGACGAGACCGCCATCGGCGCCGTGCTCGCCCTCCTTGACATGGGACATCGCGTCCCGCAGGACGTCGCCGTCACCGGATTCGACGACATCCCGATGGCCGGTCTGCCGGTCTCGGGGCTGACCACAGTGCACCAGCCGATGCGCGAACTCGGGAGGGAGACGGCACGGCTGCTCCTTCGCGAGATCGAGGGCGGCGGGCCGGCCGCGGTCGACCGGGTGCTGGAGACGCAGCTGGTGATCCGGGGGAGCTGCGGCTGCGGAACGGCCTGACGTCTTAGCGCTCCGGTCCTCCCCTCGGTACGGTCCCAAATCCGCGCGCGGACTTGACACAAACCCGCATGGGTCTTGACAGGGTAAGCACGGCTGATCACTGTGTAAATCGTGCTGTAAGCGCTTTCAGCAAACGACGGTCTGCCCGGCCCCGACCGCTGGTGGGGCTCGGCCGAAGGGAGGCACAGTGAAACGGTTACGCTTCGCGCCCGGTCGTTGGACCAAGGGTGCGCTCACCCTGGTGATGCTCGCCGCCTCGGGGCTCGTCGGCGTGAACGCGATGTCCACTTCCGCCGGGGCGGCGGTGGACCCGAAGCCGGGCGAAGCCTGCACCGCGGCCGATCTCGGCAAGCGCTACCCGATCGTCAAAAGCGCGGTGATGACGCCGACGCTCACGCACTTCAAGACCTTCTTCGTCACCTCCGGCACGACGGGCTCTCAGACCATCACCCTCGAAACCTCGACCACGGTCACGGTCGAGGTCGGCACCACGACGCAGATCTTGGCCGGGTTCAACATCGGGGTCCTCGGCAGGGTCGAGGCGTTCGTGAACCGGACCGTCAAGAAGACCACCGCCTCGACGGACAAGGAGGTCCAGGCGATCACCTGGAACTTCCTCGCCCCGGGTTATTACGGTCTGTTCAAAGGGACCCGGAAGGTCACCGGCGAATACGGCGGCCTCAACTGCACCCGGGTCGACAAGGGCGGCGGCCAGTACGCCACTGAGTGGGTCGAGCGGCCAGGCGGCAGCTACACGACGTACTCGGTGATGGAAGAAGGTGCGATCCGGTGTGAGGACGTGGTGCCCGCCGGCAGCATCATGAGGATGGCGCAGGTCCAGCTCGGCTGTGACGGTGTGGCGGCGAAGAAGCAGGCAGAGGAGCAGGCGAGAAAGCAGGCACAGAAGCAGAAGCAGACGGAGGAGCAGGCTTCGGCCAGAGCGGTGGCGCCGTTCGCCATCCCGCCGGGCTTCGTCTGCGAGCCCGGCTACTTCCGGATCGGCACCCCGGACCGGCTGCTGAACTGGTACAACATCGACGGAACCGACGAGATCCGCCTGGCGGGCTGGTCGAGCAACACCCGCGCGCAGTGGGCCCTGTGCCAGGGTCCGGTGAGCAATGGCATGGCCGAGCACATCCTCCTCAGCCACTACAGCGGCAAATGCCTCACGTTGACCGCCGGAGAGGAGATCAACGAGGGCGGCAGGCTTCAGGAGGGTGGCTGCCAGACCGTGGACGACCGCCAGCGCTTCTACATTTACCGGGACGTGCCCGGTTCGGACCGGGTCGGCCTCCAGGTCAAGGCCGGCGGCTTCATGTTCGGTCAGGCTCGGGTCGCGAGTGGCGAGGCCCTGCGGCAGTACAGCACCGGCATGGCGGACGGCACCGGAACCTACCTCCTGGAGAAGATGGCGTGAGACCAGCGGGCACCGGTCAGGCGGGCAGTCGCCGACCGGTGGCCGCAGAGATCGGCTGACCGGGCTCCTCACCCCTGATGGGCGAGCGGGAGGCGGAGGATGAAGCGCGCGCCGTGGGTGGGTGGGGCTTCTACGTGCAGGGTGCCGTGGTGGGCGAGGGCGATCTCGCGGGCGATGGCCAGGCCGAGGCCGGTGCCTCCCGTGCCGCGGCTGCGCGCGGTGTCCAGCCGGGTGAAACGCTGGAAGATGTTCTCGCGTTCGGCCGCCGGGACTCCCGGGCCGTCGTCGGTGACGGTTAGCTCGGCGTTGTCGCCATCGCGCCGCAATCCGACGTCGATGCGGCACACCGCATGACGCTGCGCGTTCTCGAGCAGGTTGTTCAGTATCCGGATGATCTGCCCGGGGACGGCCTCGACCACCACATCGGGTTCGAGCCGGCATCGCACGGGGCGCGGACCGTTCGCGCGGCAAGGAAGCTCCGTCTCGATCAGCCGGGTCAGGTGCACTTTCTCCAGCACGACGTCCTGGTCGGCCCCCAGCCTGGCCAGCAGGAGGAGATCGGTGGTGATGGCCTGCAGCCGGTCCACGTCGCGCAAGGTGTGTTCGAGCAGGTCGCCGAGGTCGGTCTCCTCGGGGTGGAGTTGCGCCTCCTCCAGCTGGGCCCGCAGCCCGGCCACCGGGGTGCGCAGCTCGTGGGAGGCGTCGGTGGTGAAGCGCCGCTGCCGATCGAGGGACTCGCGCAGCCCCGCCTGCAGGCGCTGCAGCTCCTTGACTCGGGCGCGCTCCATGTCATAGAGGCGGGCTCGCGCCAGAGCCTGGGATATCAGCCCGCTGAGCGCTGTGAGCAGCGCACGCTCCTCGCCGGGGAAGCGATGCGGGTGGTCGTAGGAGATCACGCAGCACCCCTGATACTGGCCGGGCACGAGCAGCGGCAAGATCGCCCAGGCGCCCACCTCTGAGTTGCCGGCACTCTTGGGGGTCATCCAGCCGGCGAAGTCCGGATAGCGCTGGCGGTGCTCGGCCCTGGAGATGATGAAGACCGGGGCACGCGATCGCAGGGCGTCGGAGAGGGCGGACGGATCCACGGGCACTTGGTCCTCCAGCCGGTCGAGAACGTTCGCGGCGTAGTTGAAGGCTCCGGCTACGTGCAGGCGGCCGCTGTCGACCGTCAGCATGATCAATCCCGCCGCGCCGAACGGCGGAAGCACCCGCTCGACGATGACCCGCACGAGGTCACGGGCGGTCACGGCGTCACCGAGGGCCTGCGTCAGCTCCTGGATCCAGGCGGTCCGCTCGGCGGTGGCCCGCTCGGCGGCCTCGCGCTCGGCCTCCCTCAGGCGTTTGTCGGTGATGTCGGTGAGATAGAGGGTCAGGCCGTCGGGCACCGGCAACAGCCGCACGTGGTACCAGCGGCCGTCGGTCGGCCACCGCACGTCGAGAGTGGCCGGCTCCCGCTCGGCGACGGCCCGGCGACACGCCGCCCGTAGGTTCGGCAACTTTCCCGCCAGCAGCCCCCACAGCACCTGACCGTGGGGGTCGTTAACCCCCAGGAGGCGTTCGGCGTCGAGGTTGACGAAGGTGAGCCGCCAGTCGCGGTCCACCGCGAGGAAGGCGTCGCTCATGTAGCGCAACGCGCGGCTGACCGATTCGCGGGCGATGTGGCTCTCCGTGGTGTCCCAGACCGTGCCGATCATGCGTGCCGGCTCGCCGCCCTCGTCCAGCACCATCCGGCCGCGTGCCTGCAGCCAGCCCGTGGTTCCGTCCGGACGGCGGGCACGGTACTCGACCTCGTACAGCGCCTTGGTACGGATGGCCTCCTCGGTCGCGGCCATCACCCGGGGATAGTCATCTGGGTGGACGAGGTCGACCCAGTAGTCGATCGTGTGGGGGCCGGTGGCCGGGTCGATCCCCAGAATGGTCATGGCGGCTTCGTCCCAGTACAGCTCGCCGGTGACGATGTTCCAGTCCCAGGATCCGATCCTGGTCGCCTTCAGCGCCTCCCGGAGATGAGAATCGGCGCAGAGGTCCTCCTCCCACGGGCGCCAGGTGTCCGAGCCGGTGCCGGATATGGCCAGCCGCTGGGTCAGCCAACCGGCCAGCGATCGCAGGAACGCCCGCTGGCGGCCGGTCGGCTGGGCGGACCCGCAGGAGAATACGGACAGCACGCCGATGGGCCTGTCGGGTACGCGCAGCGGCACGGTCGTCAGGGTCCCGACAGGCGGGGTGGTCATGACCGTTTTCTCGGCGCTCCCGTACTCGGCCTTCTCAGCGCTCCCGCACCCGGCGCCGAGGGCGACGGATGTGCACGCGGGCGCTCCGTCGCGCAACACCCGGACGATGACGCCCTGGATCTCGCCCCAGGCCTGCAGCCGGACGGGAGGCATCCCGGAAGCCGCCACCAGACGCGGCTTCTCATTGTCGCCGCCCAGTGTCCCGGACCAGTGCACCATCCCGCTCAGCCCGCGCAGTTCGGCGACCGCCTGGTCCAACGCGTACTTCAGCACCTCGGTCTCACTGAGTCCGGCAGAGGCGAGCGCGAGCCCACGAAGCCGCTCGTTCTCAGAACCGGCGGCCCAGGTTTCGTTCCTGGCCATCCTCTTCCCCCAGCTGTGCCCACACAGGAACGACAACGGACCCGGTCAGGCGGGCAGTCGCCGGCCGGTGGCCGCCGAGAAGAGGCGTTCCTTGCCCGGCAGGATGCGCAGCCGGACCCGTTCGCCCTTGGCCGGGGGCATGTTGGGGTCGACGCGGGCGATGACGGTCTGTCCGAGGCGGACCGGGTCGGCCGTGTCGGCGTACTGGCCGTAAAGGAAGGCGTCCGAGCCGAGTTCCTCCACGACGGTGACGGTGACCGGGAAGCTGCCCGGCGTGCCCTCGCCCACCACCTCGACGCCCTCCGGCCGGAAGCCCAGGATGACGCGATTGCCGCCCTCCTCCTTGAGCGCCTGGATCGTCTCGCGGCTCAGCCGCACCCGGGTGTCGTCCAGGATCGCCTCGTCGCCCTCGACCGGGTACTCGGCGAGGTTCATCGACGGCGAGCCGATGAAGCCGGCCACGAAGACATTGGCCGGGTGCTGGTAGAGCCGCAGCGGTGTGTCGACCTGCTGGAGCACCCCGTCCTTGAGTACGGCGACCCGGTCGCCCATCGTCATGGCCTCGACCTGGTCGTGGGTCACGTAGACGGTCGTCACGCCGAGCCTGCGCTGCAGGGCGGCGATCTGGGTGCGCGTCTGCACCCGGAGCTTGGCGTCCAGGTTGGACAGCGGCTCGTCCATGAGGAACACCTTCGGCTCGCGGACGATCGCCCGGCCCATGGCCACGCGTTGCCGCTGCCCGCCGGAGAGCGCCTTGGGCTTACGGTCGAGGAACTCGGTCAGGTCCAGCAGGCCCGCGGCCTCCCGTACCCGGCGGTCGATCTCCTCCTTGGGCGCCTTCATCACCCGCAGCGCGAAGCCCATGTTGTCGGCCACCGACATGTGCGGATAAAGCGCGTAATTCTGGAACACCATGGCGATGTCCCGGTCACGCGGTGCCAGGTGGGTGACGTCACGGTCGCCGATGGCGATACGCCCGCCGTCGACCCGTTCCAGCCCGGCGAGCATGCGCAGCGAGGTGGACTTCCCGCACCCCGAAGGTCCGACGAGGACCAGGAACTCACCGTCATGGATGTCGAGGTCGAGCGCGTCGACCGCGGGCCGCTCGGTTCCGGGATAGACCCTGGTCGCCTCGTCGTAAAGAACTCTGGACATGATCTCCCCCAAAACTCACTTCTGCGGCCGGACGACGGCCTTGACCAGCTCGGGGTCACGGGCGCCGGCCGTCAGCGCCTGCTCGACCTCGGCCAGGCCGTAATGGCCGGTCACCAGCGCGTCCAGCTGGACCCGGCCCGCGGCGGCCAGGGCGATGGCCGCCGGCCAGGTGCCGGCGTAGCGGAACGTGCCGGTCACTTCCAGCTCGCGGGTCTGTACGTGGGCCAGCGGCAGCGGGATCTCGTCCCCGCCCATGCCGACGAGGACGACCCGCCCGGCCCGTCCGACGGCGCGGATGGCCTGCCCTATCGCGGCCGGCTGACCCGAGCATTCGAGCAGCACGTCGGGCTCGAACCCGGCGTCGGACAGCGGGTTCTCGCGCACGTCGAGGGTCTCGCTCGCGCCCAGGTCGCGGGCCACCCTGAGCCGTATGGGGTTCACGTCGGTGACCAGGACGTCGGTGGCGCCGAAGGCCAGGGCGGTCTGCATGCACAGCAGCCCGACCGGGCCGGCGCCGGTGACCAGCACGCGGGCGCCCGGTTCGACCCGGGCCTTCCGGCAGGCCCACACGCCCACCGACAGCGGCTCGATCAGCGCGGCGGCGTCATCGGACAGGCTGTCGGGGACGGGGTAGGCGAGCTCCTCGCGCACGACGACGTACTCACAAAAGGCGCCGTCGATCGGCGGGGTGCCGAAGAACCGCATCCGCGGGCAGAGGTTGTACCGGCCGGCCCGGCATTGCCGGCAGGTGAAGTCGGGCGTACCCGGTTCCACCGAGACCCGCTGCCCCACAAGCTCACGGCCGACGCCCGGCCCGCTGACGACCACGGTGCCGGACGCCTCGTGGCCCAGCACCAGCGGCGACTCCACGACGAAGTCGCCGATGCGGCCGTGCTCGTAGTAGTGCACGTCCGAGCCGCAGGTGCCGACCGACGCGACCCGTACCAGCACCTCCCGGGGGCCGGGCTCGGGCCGGGGGCGCTCCTCCAGCAGGATCTTGCCGATGCCGTGCAGTACGGCCGCGCGCATAGCCTCACCTACTCCCCGGTGATGGCGCCGAGGGTGAGTCCGGTGACCAGCCAGCGGCGCACGGCGAGCCCGGCGAGCATCATCGGCACGACCACGATCGTGCCGATCGCGGTGAGCTGCCCCCAGTCGATGCCCGTCTGCGTGACCAGCTGGGAGGCGGCGATGGGCAGCGTCTGGGAGTTCGGCCCGGAGAAGACCACGGCGAAGGCGTAGTCGTTCCAGGCGAAGACCAGGCACAGGATGAACGTGGTGACCAGCCCCGACTTGGTCAGCGGCAGGATGACCATCCAGAAGGCCTGCCAGCGGGAGCAGCCCGCGACCAGCGCCGACTCCTCCAGCGACGAGGGCACCTCGGCGAAGAACGCGCTCATCAGCCAGATGGCGAAGGGCAGGTTGAAGGTCAGGTAGGCCAGGATCAGGCCGGGAATCGAGTCGATCAGGCCGAGCCCGCGGAAGATGAGGAACAGCGGCACCACGACCGCCGCGATGGGCGCCATACGCGTGGAGATGATCCAGAAGGCCAGGTGTTTCTTCCCGCGCATGTGGGTGCGCGCCAGGCCGTACCCGGCCAGCGCGCCCAGGCCGACCGCGAGCAGCGCGGAGATCCCGGCGGCCAGGACGCTGTGCACGATGTACGGCCCGAGGTTGTTGGCGCCGGTGAACAGGTTGCGGTAGTTGTCCAAGGTCGGCGAGAAGAAGAACTGCGGCGTGGCCGCCGTCACGGCCTCGGCGTTCTTGAACGACGACATCAGCATCCAGATCAGGGGGACCAGCGTCCAGAGCAGCGCCAGCACGATGAGCAGCGTCACCAGCCACCGCGTACGCCGGCTGCTCTCCTCCAGCGGCGACTGGGCCTCGCCGCGCGGGGCGGCGGTGACCGGTGGCCGGGTGGCCTCGCCGGGAAGGGTCTCCGGAGGCATGGGCGCCGCCGGCGGTGTCATCGAGGTGCTCATCGGGTCAACCCCCTCACGTCCAGCAGCCGGACGAAGGTACGCGCGATGAAGATCGAGAAGGCCAGCATCGCCAGGCCGATGGCGGCGGCGTAGCCCAGGTCGAAGAAGCGGAACGCGGTCTCGTACAGCCGGACCGGCACGATCTTGGTCGCGTCGGCGGGGCCGCCGTTGGTGGTGACCCAGATGATGTCGAAGTAGCGGATGGCGTCCATGGAGCGGATCAGCAGCGCGACGAGCAGCACATTGGAGATCGCCGGGAAGAGGATGTAGCGCAGCGTCATCCAGCCCCGGGCGCCGTCGACCGCGGCGGCCTCCCGCACCGACTGCGGCACGCTGGACAGCCCGGCCAGGGTGATCAGGGCGATCAGCGGGGTCCACTCCCACACGTCCATGAGCACGACGGCGGCGAAGGCGCTGACCGGGGCGCCGAGGATGTCACCGGTGTACCCGAGCCCGCGCAGCACCCACGCGTAGAGCCCGAAGGTGGAGTCGGTGAGGTAGCGCCCCAGCAGGCCGACGATCGACGGCGCGGCGAACATCGGCAGCAACAGCAGGCCGAGCAGGATGTTACGGCCGCGCAGCACGCGGAACAGGCACAGGGCGATGCCGATTCCCAGGACCATCTCCAGCCCCACGGTGAGCACGAAGAAGATGATCGTCCGCAGCCAGGACAGCCACATGTCCGCGTCGGTGAAGAAGCGCGCCCAGTTGCCGAGCCCCACCAGGTCGAGCTTCACCCCGCCCAGCAGCCGGACGCGGGAGAAGCTCATCGCGATCAAGGCGATGAACGGCACGATCGACAGCGCGGCCAGCAGCAGCAGACCGGGGGCCATCATCCAGCCTTCGAAGCCGACCCGCGGCTCCTTGCGGCTCTTCGGCTGGGCCGAGCCGCGTACCGCCGCCTCCGCCATTCAGGCCACCCACCCTCGCGCCACAATCTGGTCGACCCGGGACTTGATCGAACGCATCGCGTTCGCCGGTGACTCCGCCCCGCTGAGCATCGTGGACAGCTGGGTGAAGATCGCGGTGTTGCACTCGTTCCACATGGGGATCTTGGGTCGCAGGCCGATCCGCTCGGGCGTCCATGCCTCCCGTACGGCGGCGGCCGTGAGCATGTTGGGCATCGACGACGGCCGCTTCTCGGCCGCGCGCACTTCCGGCATCTCATAGACGGACGTACGCGTGGGGGTGCCGCCACCGGCCTTGCTCTTGAGGTTGGCCAGCTGCGTCTCGGGGGAGGTGGCCCAGACGAGGAACAGCCAGGCGGCGCCGCGCTCGTTGGGCATCGTGTTCGCGCTGATCCCGACCCCCGTGCCGCCGTACATGTTGGCCGTGGCGACCGGGCCCTTCGGCAGCACCGCGTAGCCGACCTTGCCGGGCAGCACCTGCTCGTTGCTGGCCGCGAACTCATGCCAGTTCGGGCACATCGCCAGCCGGCCCGCGCGGAAGGCGGCGCCGACGCCGTCCCAGTCCCACGTCTTGGAGGCCGGGTCGGCGATGGACAGCAGCCGGTTGTAGAACTCCGCGCCCGCGATGGCGGCCTCGGAGTCGAGCCGGCACGGTCCCGGATCCCGTGCGCCCAGACGGCCCACTTCCTTGCCGTGGTCGAAGTAGGCGCCGCCGTAGGACCACAGGACGTTGCTGAAGTCGTTCATGAGGGAGTCGTGCTGCCTGGCCTGGTGCCCGGTGCCGTACTTGACGTCCGAGGTGGCGTTCTTGTTGAACCACTGGGCGATCCGGAAGTACTCCTCCCAGGTCCGGTCACCGCCCGGCGTGGGGTCGAACCCCAGGTCGTGGGCCATGCGGTCGTGGTACTTGGCGAACAGGTCCTGCCGGTACTGCCAGATCATCGTCGGCGCGTCATAGGGCAGGGCGTAGTAGGCCGCGGGATCGACGAACCGGCCCGCGGCGTCCATCTGGACGGGGATGAAGTCGCCGATGCCGCCGGGCAGGCGGGGCAGGTTGGGGTCCGCCTCCAGCGTCCGCAGGTCCACCAGCCCGCGCTGGTACGGGGCGAGCACCTGGTAGGGGTCGGCGTAGATCACCTGGTACTGGGCCCGGCCCGAGGCCAGGTCCAGGGCGACCCGCTGGACCAGGGCGGTCAGCTCCAGCGTGACGATGTTGACGTTGATCCCGGTCAGATCGGTGAACGGCTTGGTGTTGGCGGCGATGGCGGCGGTGGGGGCGGTGTTCTCCGAGATGAAGTTCAGGGTGGCGCCCTGGAACTGGCGCCACTGGTCGGTCGTGCTCGCCCGCGCCACGTCCCCGCGAGATCCACAAGCGCTCAGCCCGCCGCCGAGAGTGACCGCTGCCCCGGCGGCCATGGCTCCACGGAGAATGTCGCGCCTGCTCGGTTGAGGTGGATAGTTCACCGCCTCTTCACCCCCCGATACCGCATAAGAAAAGGGCGATGAGACTAGGTTTATCCCTTATCGACATTGTTTGAAAACTCATATGTGAGGTTTTCGCAGAAATAAGGGGATATTTTGGCTTTCATGAGTTAAGTAAAATTGTCAGGTGCGGTGCTCCGCGAGCTCCCGAACCGTGGCGTGGGCGCCTTTGGCGCGTAGCGACTCCAGCGCGCGCAGATACGGCCGGACGAACCGCTCGTCATCCACGAGATCACCGAAGAGCTCCCGATTCGCGATGAACGCCGTAGGGTCCTGGCGCTGCGTCCGCGCGATGGCCGTCAACCGGTCCTTCAGCCGGTCGACGATCGCGATGGGCTCCCCCGATTCGTCGACGCCCTCGGCATAACGCGCCCAGCTGGCCACCACGGCGGCCGCCCGGGTCACCGAACCGCCCATGGCCAGCTGCTCGCGTACGACGGGAAGCAGCCACTTCGGGATCCGGTCCGACGACTCGGCGCACAGGCGCGCGAGCGTGTCGCGTACTTCGGAGTTGGAGAACCGCTCGATCAGGGTCCGCTTGTACACGTCCAGATCGACGCCCGGCACCGGTCGCAGCGTGGGCGTGGCCTCGATGTCCATGTAGTCGAGCAGGAACGTCGCGATCACCGGGTCGGCCGCCGCCTCGTGGACGTAGTAATAGCCGCTGAGGAAGCCGAAGTAGGCCAGCGCCTGGTGCCCGGCGTTGAGCAGGCGCAGCTTCATCAGCTCGTACGGCTCGACATCCGCGACCACCTGCACCCCCACCTCCTCGAACGGCGGCCGGCCACCGGGAAAGCGCTCCTCCAGCACCCACTGCGTGAACGGCTCACAGATGACCGGCCACTCGTCCCGGACCCCGAACCGCCGGGCCACGTCCTCGCGATCCTCGTCGGTGGTGGCCGGGGTGATGCGGTCGACCATGGAGTTGGGGAAGGCCACCTCGCGCTCCATCCAGGCGGCGAGCTCGGGGTCGGCGAGCCGGGCGAAGGCGGTGAAGGTACGGCGGGCCACGTCGCCGTTTCCCTGGATGTTGTCGCACGACATGACCGTGAACGGAGTCACGCCCCGCTCGCGCCGCCGCCGCAGCCCCTCGGTGACCAGGCCGAACACCGTGGCCGGGACCGCACCGGGCGCCAGGTCCGCGCGGATCGCCGGGGACTCCGGGTCGAACTCGCCGGTGACGGGGTGGATGTTGTAGCCGCCTTCGGTGACGGTGAGGGACACGACGCGTACGGCCGGGTCGGCCAGCTTCTCGATGACCGCCTCCGGATCGTCGGGGGCGAAGAGATACTCGATGATCGACCCGATGACACGGGCTTCACGCGTTCCGTCAGGGTGCTTCAGCACGAGCGTGTAGAGGCCGTCCTGCGCGGTCAGCGCCGCGCTCATCCGGGCGTCGCCGGGCAGGACCCCGACCCCGCAGATCGCCCAGTCGAACGCCTTGCCCTCGTTCATCAGCCGGTCGAGGTACATCGCCTGGTGCGCGCGGTGGAATCCGCCGACCCCGAAGTGCACGATGCCGGTCGTGAGCCGCGACCGGTCGTAGGAGGGGACCGCCACCTGCTCCGACAGGCTCGTCATCGTCTCCCGCGTCAGCGTCGTCACCGCCATGAGTCCCCCCTTCGGCCCTACGCTCAGCATGGCCAGCTCCACCGGCTTCAAACTCCTGACCTGCGTGTATGCCCGTGAGCACCAGCGGCGGAGGCCGGGGCGGCTAGGTTGTCCTTGTCACGCGGATCATTGGTGGAGGAATGATGTGGGAAGAGCAGTTCGCCACGCTTTCGGCCGTCGCCGCGCGCCAGAGCGGGCTGATCACGGAGGCGCAGGCCGGCCGGCTGGAGATCGACAAGCCGGCGCTGCTCCATTTCGCCGAGTCCGCGTTGCTGGTCGAGCTGGATTGGGCGGTCTACCAGCTCGCGTGGTCGGCCACGGGGCCGCGCTACGCCTACCCGTTGGCCGCCTGGCTGGCGATCATGCCGGAGAGTTTCCGCTGGGAGCGGTCGCAGAGCCTGCATGAGGACGCCGTCCTGTCGCACGAGTCGGCCTGCGGCCTGCACGGGCTGGGCGCCGAGCCGAGCCCTTTGGTGACGTTCACCGTGCCGGAGGAGTTCGAGGGGCCGCGGGCGACGAAGATGCACGTCGCGGCTCTGAAACCGGACGAGGTGGGCGTGGTCGAGGGGATTCCGGTGACGGCTCCCGCCCGGACGATCGCGGATCTCGCCGCCGGCTGGGCCGAGCACGGCGAGCTGCGCCGCGTCCTCATGGACGCCGTACAGAAGGATCTCGTCGACCTGCGCCGGATCCACGCGGACCTGGCGCCGCTGGCCGGGCGGCACGGGTTCCCGGAGGATGGGCGGGAGTTCATGGCGTATTTCCTCCCCGACCTGGACCCGGCCGGGCTGTCCGCCCGTAACCAGCGTGGCTACGCCGCCCTGGCGCATCCGGACCGGGTGGCGGACCTGCAGCCCGCCGTGGCGCGGCTGATCCCAGGGGGCGGGGACGAGACGCTGAGCTGGGACATAGCCGCCGAAATCATCGGCCGCTCCTGACGCTCCTGGCGGACCGGCCGCTGTTGACGCTCACTCACCTTCCGGTGGACCGGCCGCTGTTGGCGCTCACTCACCTCCCCGGCGGCGGCGGCGGATCCGCGAACATCGTGGAGATCTCGTACCCGTCCCCTTGGCGGTTGGCCTGGAAGAAGAACTCGACGGTGCCGCCGTCGAAGCTCTCCATGGGCGTGGCCTGCGGCTCCGGCACGCCCGGCCGCTCGCCGGCGCGCAGCGCCCTGACCCAGATCAACCGGTTCGCGACGGCGGTCTCCGGGCTGCCGTCGACCGGCACGATCCGGAATCCGGCGCAGTACAGATGGCCGTCGGGGCCGAGCAGCTCGTCGATCGGCAAGGACACCCGGCCGGGCCGCTGATCGGGGTCGAACGGGGTCGCGAGAGCACCGCGCATGACCGGGTGCTCAAGGGCGCGGGCGAAGGCCACGGCGAACGCGACCGGATCGTGGATGGCCGTCGCCGTGTCCGGGCAGCGGTGCTCCAGGTCACCCGGCCGAAACGCGTCGGTGGCGCGCCCCCGCAGCTCCTCGTCGAGCTGCGCCGGATCTTCGAGGCGCGCGACACGGCCGTGCAGCCGGCCGTCGGCGGCGAACGCCCCGTGCCGGGCGAGATGATGGCCCTGACCTTGGTCGATGGCGACCAGCACGCGCTGGACGGCGGAGTCCAGACCGGCCGCGGCGGCCAGCCACGGCCGCGCGGCGGCGTGGCGCGCGATGTAGGCGGCGGCCGCCCGCGCGCTCACCTCCGGCAGCCCCGCCCTGGTGGCGTCGAACCGGTCGAGCACCTGGCGGGGCGTCGGCTGCCCCTCGCCGAAGGGGACGTCGAGCCGGTCGGCGTACGGCCGCACCGGCGCCGCCGTCACCCGGCCGACCGCCTCGCCCAGGTCGCGGACCTCTGACCGGTCGAGCTGGAAGAGCCGCAGGTCGTCGAGGGCCTGGCGGGCGAAGCCCGGCGAGTCGAGCAGGGACTTGATCGCGTTCGCGACGGCGGCGGCGCGCTCGCCGGGATCCAGGCCGTACGCACGGGAGATCCGGATGGCGTCCACGTCGATGCGCGAGCGCTCAAGATGCAGCACGGCGTACGGATGCGCCAGGGACACGCCCTCGTACTCCTGGTCGACGGTGAACTGCGGCTCCAGCACGCCCAGCAGGGCGAGCCGGATGCCGTGCCACTTACGGCCGGCCTCCTCGGGCGTCCCGGCGTCCACGCGCACCCATCGGCGCAGCTGCTCGGCGTAGTACGCGCTGCGCTTCCAGTCCTCCTCGCTCCAGTACGTCCAGCGGTCACCGTCGAGCGTTGCGCTACTGCCCAGCCGGTCCGGCCATTGATCCAGCTCACCGCCGCGGATGAGCCGGTTGATCCGGTCCACCGTGACCGCGACGCGGGCCGGGTAGTAGACGGCGACGGGCTGGCCCCGGCGGTTGGCCGGGTCGGGCAGGTCGGGGCCGAACAGCAGCCGCCGCATCGCCGGCAGCGGGGCCTGGCTGGTCTCCGTCGTGACGAACCTCGTGATCGGCCGCCCGCTCGGGTCGAAGCGCGGATTGCCCCGCTCGTCGAGGACCGGCTCGGAGTCGCCGTAGGCCCAGTCCTGCCAGTAGAGCTGCCAGCGGTTGCCCTTGTTCCCGTCGTGCTCCCTGGCCTCGAAGTACACGGTGGGCACGCCGAGCATGGCCGGGATCTCCAGCGCCCCGCTCTCCATCCCGATCTGCACCACGTCGCTCTGGGTGGTCAGGCGATGGAAGAACAGGCCCTGCTCGGCGTAGCTCAACGCCTGCCCGCCGTTGCGCTCGGCCGCCCAGAACTCCACCAGCGTCCGTGTGTCGACCTCGTCCAGCACCCCTTCCTGGCGCCAGTCCTCTTCCAGCTCGGGACGGCCGGCGAAGATGTCGTCGCCGAGGAGGACGACGCGCCGGCCGGGATGGCGGGCGCGCAGCGCCTCGATCGTCTGACGCAGGACCTCGGGCCGGGTGTCCAGGTGCGGGCCGTGCCGGCCGCCCACGGGCTGGCCTCGGGTGTCACGGACCCAGAGCAGGGCGTACTCGCCGACCTGGCCGTTCGCCTGCCTGTCGGCCTGGCCGTTCGCCTGGTGGAGTCGGTCGATCACCGCCTGGGCCCGTGCCGTGCGCCGCGCGGCCGTGGCCTCGTCCGGCCCGAGCATCGCGTCCACCATGCGCTGCCGCGCCTGAACCGGGTCGGCCTGGATCGCCTGTAGGGCGAAGAGCTGGGCCCGCATCCACTGCGACTCGCTGTAGTGGCTCTTCTGGCTCGTGTTGGCGAACGCCAGCCGGACCCGGTGCGGTTCTACGCCGTAGTCGTCGATCAGCCGCTGCCGCAGGGCCAAGGCGTCCCGGAGCGGCTTGGCGTGCAGCTCGATGAGGGCGTCGACCAGTGCCTTGGGGTCGTTGACGGCGCGCCCCTTGATCATCTGGTGGAGCACGGCGGCGTTGGCCTCGTCCAGGGTGATGCCGCTCGGCAGGGTGCCGAGGTAGGCCAGGTGGGACTGGTGGGCGTCCCACTGGAAGGTCTTGAAGCCGCGGTCCGGCTCGTAGGCGATCTCGACCGTGGTGTCCGGATCGGCCATCAGGGCCGCCGCGTGGCTGTACAGCTCGCCGCGCTGGTGGGCGTAGAAGCGCAGGTGCTTGAAGTGCTGGTTGTCCGGGCCGGGGACGCGGGTCAGCTCGACGTACCCGCTGTCGTACATCATCCGGCTGCGGATGAAGTCGACCTT
The DNA here is from genome assembly GCF_050942315.1 of Nonomuraea sp. CA-143628. Classification (NCBI taxonomy): domain Bacteria; kingdom Bacillati; phylum Actinomycetota; class Actinomycetes; order Streptosporangiales; family Streptosporangiaceae; genus Nonomuraea; species Nonomuraea sp. CA-143628. Next base: position 9,555,033 of record NZ_CP192072.1, on the reverse strand, counting down.
CTCGGCGGGGGACAGGTCGGTGCGCTGCTTGAGCTCGGACAGTTCGGCGTCGAGGTCGCCCGCGGACAGCCGGTCCCACGTCGCGATCATGTCCGGGTCGGCGTGCACCGCCGACGCCGGTGCGGTGCTGGGCACCTGAAGGTGCCGTACGTCCGCGGTGCCGTCCGGCGCGACCGTGTCGCCGGAGGCGTCCGGGGCTGTGACGTCGTCCGTCTCCACCCAGCGGCGGAGGTTGGGATCCCAGCGGCTCGGCGGCGGCGCCTCCTCCCGCAGCAGGGGATCGAGGAATGCCTGGGCGACCGGAATGGCCTCGGTGAGCCCGGCGTACGGCAGGCCGGGGGTCGTCCTGGCGTACTGGTCGAACTTCCGGAACCAGTCCGGGCTGGGAATCTCGAAGGCCGACGGCACCTTCAAGTTCTCGCCCTGCTCCAGCCGCCAGGCGAACTCCGCGTGCAGCATCGCGTGCGTGGCCGGGCCGTCCCACGAGGAGTTCAGAATGATCATCAGGATGTCGACCAGGTCCTGGCACCGGTACGGCAGGTCGCCCGCCTTGCAGCTGAACAACCCCTTGCCACGGGCGATGCAGTCGTGGCAGCGCGTCTCCAGCGTCCTGATGCCGTGGGTGTAGATGCCCGACACCTTGTGCGCCAGCGTGTCGTGGTAGGAGATCACCCGTAGGCGCGGGCTCTCGTCGGGGTGCCCCGTCGCGAGGATCTGCTGGGGGAAGGGGATGATCTCCGGCTCCTTCCACACCGCACGGGTACGCGGCGGGGCGAGGTCCACGCTGAGCCGCATGATCTCCATGTCGCCGCAGTAGACCGTGTGCGCCATCCTGACCGCCTTGCCGTGCAGGATGTAGGTCTTGGACTCCCGGACGAACCGCAGCTGGTCGCCGTGATCGCGGGCGAGCGCGGCCTCGTACTCGTCGGCCATCGCGTCCGGGTCCGGGTTCCCCGACATCCGGACGAGGTCGATGTCGGTGCTCGCCCGCCCGCCCGGGTTTCTGGAGAGCATCGCCTGGCCGCCCTTGAGCATCCAGTCGTCGGGGTTGGCGGCGAAGATGCGGCCGATGGCGCGCTGGAGCGCGAACTGCTGCAGCTCGTCGAGCGGCGCCGTCCCGCGCCGGTGGGCTTCGGCGCGTACTTGGTTCATCAGGTCGCGCCAGAAGCGCAGGAACTGGCGGGGATCGCTGTCCGCGTTGCGGTCACCGGTGGGGCTGAGGCTGGAGCGGAGGCCGTCGGTGGGATTGGGGGCGGAATCCGTGCTGGGCTCCGCGCTGCGATCCGTGCTGCGATCCGGGCTGGGGACCGCCTGCGCCGTCGCGGTGGGATCCGCCTGTCTCTTCGCGCTGGGGTCCGACTGTGCTTTTGCGGTGGGGTCTGTCTGCGCCGGGGTCGTGGGCAGGCTGATTCCCGCGCGGCGGAGCTGGATGACGCCCGGCATCGAGCGCCGGAAGCTCTGGATGGCCCGGCGCAGCGTGTCCGCTCCCGGCTCTCCGGGGTGGGGCGACACGGTAGCCGCGAGGTTTACCAGCAGGTGGACCTGCTGGGTGGTCACCGCCGTGGTCGCGTCCCGGCCCAGTAACGCGTTGACCGCCGTCCGCAGCAGGTCGATCCGCGGTACGGAGTCGCCGAGCAGCAGCTCGGCCAGGTGTTTCACGGCGGCGAGCTCGGCGATGGCGAAGGAGTACTCCGGCCCGGTGCCGTAGATGTCCCGCGTCATCCGGACCAGCGCGTCCGTGTACGCCAGATGCTCGTTCGTCAGCGGGCGACCGTCGGCGAACAGGCAGTCCATGCGTTCGAGCAGCCGGAGGTGCTCCACGAGCGGGCGCCCGTCGGACGGGAACTCCTCGACCAGCCTCAGAACGTTCCCCGGCAGACGACCGGCCGGCTCGAACTCCGGCCGCGACCACTCCTCGGCCGGGGCGGCGGGGGCGGGCCGGGTGAGCGGCACCTTGGGCCGCAGGTCGCTCTCCGGCAGAAGCGCGAAGAGGTGCTCCAGGTGCCGGTCGCGGAGCCCCGCCGTTTCGGCCACCGTACGGCCGTCCCGGTCGAGCACAGGTCGGCCGGCCGACCAGAACAGCTGGGCCTGACCCAGCAGGTTGGAGTCGGCGTGCACACCGCCCGCGGCCAGGTCGCGCCGGTCCTCGGCGAGCGGGTGGACGTATTCGTCGAGCATGCCGAGCAGATGCAGCGTCTCGTGCGCGAACACGACCGGCTCCATCCCCGCGTACCAGCTCAGGTAGTGGATCGGGGGCCGGTCGCGGTAGGACCGCAGCTGGTCCAGCGGAGTGCTGATCACCTCGCCTTCGCCGTGCCAGCTCTGGCGGTCGGCGAAGTCGGCGGCGCGGGTGCCGGTCCCGGGGTGCAGCAGGACGACCGTGCCGTCCGGCGCCTCGTCGGGCGCGGCCACGAACTCCATCCGTACGTGGAGGAGAGACCCGTCGGACAGTTTGTGCTGGTGGTTGTAGTAGAGGTCGATCCCTTCGAGCAGGCGTTCGTGCGCGTCGGCGATCTCCTCGGGGGTGAGTCGGAGGTCGGCGCGATACTGGACCCGGACGGTGAACTCCGTGACGGGGTGCAACCCGCCCCGCCATGGGACGAGCAGCCTGCGGGCCTCCACTTGGGCCGCGCCCTCGGTGTGGGGGACGGTGATCGGCTCGGGGGTGGCCGATCCGCGCAGGGGCTCCCACTGGGCGGCCAGGGGGACGTGCCGGGGGTTGTGGACGTTGGCGAGCGTCTGGCCGGACCTGGGGGGTGGGTCCATGTTGAGGGTCGGGGTCCGGGTCGCGTGGTCCACGGCTGTACGGGGTGTGGTGTCCCGGTTGGTGAGGTCGTCTGTGCGGGGTGCGGAGCCCCGGTTGATGAGGTCGTCGATGCTCGCGGGCCGGTGATCTCCCTCGGTGGCGAGCGCCGTCGTGGTCGTCTGGCTGGAGTGCTGGCCGGGCGCGTCCCCGACTCCTTGACCGCTGGCCGAGGCTTCCTGGCCGCCCGTCGCCTGCGGGCCTGGTCGGCTTGGGCCGGCGGCTTGCGGATCCGGTTGGGCCGCCAAGTCGGGCCGTGTCGCAGAGTCGACCTGCGTCCCGGGACCAGCCTGTGCCTGGGGACCCGCCTGTGGTGCGGGATCGGCCTGTGCTTGGGGACCCGCCTGTGGTGCGGGATCCGCCTGCGCGTGGGGGTCGGCCTGTGCTGCGGGACCGGCCTGTGCCGTGGAGTCGGCCAGAGCCGCGGGGTCGGTGGGTCGTGCCGCCTCGGCTGGCGCGGGCTCGGCGGGCCGGGTCGGCCCGGGGGCCGATGCGCTGGAGCCGGGCTGTCCCGGATCCCCACCCGGCTGCGGATCCCCGGGCAGGGGTGCGGGCTGCCTGGTCTGGGGCGTGTCGGGAGGGCTCGGGGAGGTCATCGGCCGGGAGTCGTTCACCGGCGGCTCGGCCGTCGGCCGTCCCGGACCGCCCGGCGTACCCTGCGGGGGGACCGTGGGGGAGGCCGATCCGCCGTAGGACCCCGTCCCGTTCGGCGGAGACTGCGGACCACCAGCGGGCCGTTGACCGTGGCCGGGCCGCGCGTCGGTGCCGGACCGCGCATCCGTGCCGGGCCGGGCGCCCGTATCGGGGCCTGTGTCGGGCCGGGCGTCTGTGTCGGCCTGTGTCAGGTCGGTGGCCTGCGCCAGGTCAGTGGCGCGCGCCAGGTCGGTGGCGCGCGCCAGGTCGGTGGCCGCCGCGGTGTCGAAGGCGGAGTTCAGGGCGCTCATCGGGTGCAGCACCGCCCCGGCCACGCTGGGGTTGAACGGGCTGATCGTGTTCGTCCGGCCCGCCCCACCCATGAACCCACCGACCAGGGAGTCGGCGGTCGGCGGCTCCCACTGCCCGTACACGAGCCCGTTGGCGACGAAACTGCCCGCAGGCGAGGCCACCACGTTGTTCAGGCCCGTGTTCAACGCCCGGCCGGGGAATCGCCGGAAGGCGTTGCCCCACCCCGGCAGGTCGCCCGCCGTCCGGTTGAGGTGGCTGATCCCTGGGACGGCGCTGGTGAGCCGGGACACCGGAGCGCCGAGCTTGGTGCCGGCGACGGCGCCCACACCGGCGCCCACCGCCGCGGCCATGGTCTTGTCCCAGTCCCAGCTCAGCCGGGTGCCCATCTGGATCTGCTTGTACTGGGTGAAGGCGTCGATGAAGACCTCTTCACCGATCTCCTCGATCAGTTCGTGGGTCAGCCCGGCCGACATCAGTCGGCGGCCTAGAGTGCCGCCCGCCAGGGTGGTCAGCCGGCCCGCAGCGGTGACCCCGGCGGGGCGGGCCGCCGCGATCCCCAGGCGGGTGAGGATGTTCCTGATGGCCAGCCGCAGGCTCGCCGCCGCAGGGCCCACCAGCGGCGCCGTCGCGCCGGCCGAGAAGAACGAGACGAGCAACGCGACGGCGATCGCGATGACGGCCACCCAGAAGGCCACGTTGATCGAGATCTTCGAGTACTGGGTCTCCAGCGCGAAGGCATCGGCCTGCTGGGCGTACTGATGGTGGGCGGCCATCTTGGCCAGCGCGCCGGTCTGCTCGTCGTACATCCGCTCCACGCGGGTGAACGTGACGGGTTTGGCCGGAGACTCCCACCCCGCAGCGATGGTCCGAACCGCCGTGCCGGTCGGCTCGAACGTGGCCACATAGGTGTCCACGGCCCGCCGGTGCGCTTCCCGCAGCCGCCACAGACCGCTCTCGCTGGCCTCGGGCCACGCCTGCCCCGACATGAGCATCGGGATCAGCCAGTAAACCACCCAGTCCGGCAGCTTCTCCGTCTCCCACACCGGACGCACATCGCTGGCCGAGATCCCCCCGAACCTGTCCGATGGCAGCCCATCCGGCGTCTGTGAATTGACGTCACCGCGACCCGCCACGCTGGACCGTCACACTTCCCTTCTGATTCGGCCACTGGAGGCGAGATCCTCCGCGATCGCGGTGTCCGTGGAGCGGGAATTGGCGATGGTCTCGCGTAGCAGCGGCCCGACGTCCACGATCTCGCCGACCAGCTCGGTCCCGGATTCGACCAGCCTGCTGGGGCCGTCGTCCTTGAGGTATGCCTGCGCGAACATCCGGCCTTCCGCGCCGTTCCCCCAGGGAGCGGCCGCGTTGAGCGCCTTCAACTCAGCGGACACCTCCGGCCACGCCTGCTCCAGGTCGAGAGCCATGGTGTTCCATTGGGCGATGCCGCTCTCGATGGACGGGCCCAGATACAGGGTCCGGGGGCTAGGAGCCGGCATTCTCCCTCCCCGCCATCTGGTCGGCGAGCTGCGCGAGCACGGTCTCCACGTCGCCGTCGAGATGCGCCCGCATCTGCTCGGCGGGGATCACCGGCTCGAAGATCTCCACGACGCGCTGCCGCATCTTCTCCGCCGCGTGGTGGGTGGTGTCGGTGATGACATCGGCCAAAGTACGCGCATCGGGGCGGCGGTAAATCCGGGGGTCGAGATCCAGCCGGACCAGTTCACCGCGCGCGTCGACCGTTACCGCGACCAGGCCGTCCTGGGATTTCTCCGTCACTTGTACGGCTTTCGCCTCCGCGAAAAGGCGTAGCCCGTCGTCCTGTAACCGAATAAACGTCTGGCGTAGTTCATCGGCGTAAGCCTGCATTCCAGATGTAGCAGCTTCTTCAGTCGAACGCACGCCGTCATCTCCTTATTACAGAGAGGTAACAACCGCTCCAGGAGTAACGGATCATATAGGCGTCATTCACCGTTGTTCATAGTGAATTCGCAAAAAACTAGAGTTTCCCGAGGTCAGTCGCGTGCTCGCGCAGCGCGGTCACCTCGTCACGGGCGACCCAGCGGCGGTACACGCCTCGCTCGACCCGCTCCAGCCCGAGCTCCATCGCCACGGGCACCGACGCGCCGGCGTACTCCAGGAGGACTTCGCCGTCCTTCTCCGCGATGACCAGGAAGGACACGCCCTTCCACGCGCAGACCGTCGTGACGAGGTCCACCCGTTCGCACTCCGTGGCGCGCACCGCTCTGACCCAGACGCCGGGGGCGATCTCCTCGAATCCGGCGCCCTCGGCCGCGGAGGTGTCGCGCAGGCGCAGCCACACCCCGTCGGCACGCAGCTCAGGAGCCGCCTCGTAGTCGACCCCGCCCCAGCGGGCGCGGTAGAAGGACCGCGTCATCGCGCCGCCCGCAGGAGCCACTGTCCGAGGTCCCCGTCGAAGACGGCGCGGCCACGGGTCACCCCGTCGATTCCCAACTCCACGATCTCCGCCCCGTACGGCAGCGCGACTCCCGTCACCTTGTACTCCCTGATCGTCTGATCTACGCTCGGCACCAGTCCCATGCCGACGAAGGGCGGCCCCTCGACCACCCAGCCGGCGACGGCCCGCATCCCCTCCTCGTCCTCCCCGCCGTAGGGCGTCGGGTAGAGGTCGACGCCGATCGCGGGCCAGCGCAGGATGTTCAGGGCGCCCTGGTCGGTGAGCGCGTCCTCCCGCGACAGCGCTTCGGCGAGTACGGACGGTGTCGCGATGTGGGCGACGTCGAGGGCGTGGTGGCAGTATCCGGACACCCGCGGCTCGCCGTCGTCGAGCAGCGCCTGGATCTCCGCGGGCCCCAGCAGCTTCTGCACGATCGGGACACCCGGTTCGACCGCGTGGTCCTGGGCCAGTGTGGGCACGGCGAGCCTGGCCACCGTACCCGGCTCCAGGAAGAACGCGAGCTCCAGCCCGGTATTGACCGCCAGCCCCCACCGGAGGTCCGGCCAGCCCGCGGCGAGCTCCACCATTGACACGACCCGGTGGTTCTCGACGCCGGTGGCCGCCCTGAGGGCGCGTGCCGAGGTGTAGACGATCAGCCACGTACGCTCGTCGTCGGCCTGAGTGGCCCAGGCCATGGGCTCGTCGCCGGCGGCGGCGGCCTCGCTGATCGGCATCGCGAAGTCGGCCGCCCGCAGCAGGCCAAGGCAGAGGGCAAGGTCTCCTTGCGCCTGTGCTGCCGCGAGTTGTTCTTCGAAAGCACTGGCCTGCCACACACGGCACAGCCTATAAGCGCGCGCTCGCCACCCGTCGCCCGTACGATCGCCCGGCGCCTGGGCGATCAGTTCGTGTTTCGTTCGCCGGCGATGTCGAGACAGGCCGATCGGCGTCGACGTCCCCACCAAAGGCAAGGCGAGCGGACCAGGAGATCACGATGAATCAGAAGATGGACCAGCAGACGATCCAGCAGGTGGGTCAGCGGGCGGAGCAGCAGATGATCCAGCAGGCGGGCCGGCGGGAGACGACGACCGTCAGGACCAGCTATTGGGCGGTCGTCGGCGCGGCCGTGGTGACGCTGTTCGCCAGTGCCGTCTACTACACGGTGTTCGGCGGTGTGTGGGTGAGGCTGAGCGGTGGGACCGCGGCCACCTCGCCCCAGGCGTGGGAGATAGCCGCTCAGTTCGGCAGGAACGTCATCGAGATGCTCGTGCTGGCCACGCTCATGAGCTGGCTGCGGATCGCGACCTGGACGGGTGCGCTGCGGCTCGGCCTCCTGGTGTGGGGCGGGTTCCAGGCACTGGCGATCGCGGGCTCCGTCATCCACGAGCACTATCCGGTGGGGCTTTACGTCCTGCACGTCGGTGACGCGCTGATGACGACGCTGATCGCGGTGTCCATCCTCGTCCGCTGGTCCCGCCCTCGGCCGTAGAGGTCAGTGGAACTGCGGGACGATCAGGTAGATGCCGTAGCCGACCACCGCCGCGCAGGCGGCGAAGCACAGGACGGCGGCGGCCAGCGGGCCGGTGCCCGTGGCCTGCCGCTCCTCGGCTACCTGGCGGGCCGATGTCGCCAGCACGCCGAGGGAGAAGACGACCACGACGACGACGCTGACGGCGAGGCTGACGACGAAGACCTGGCCGAGAGCGGCCCATTTGATGTCCATCACGATCCCCTCAGGCACGATCCCCTCAGGCGGAGACCCGCTGTGGTTGGGCGGGCAGGTGGTTTCAGGCAGCGATCCGCTCTGGCTGGGTGGGCAGTTCGTTGACGTTGCCCGCGTGTACGGGCTCGCGGCGGCTGGCCGCGTACAGGCCGGCTGAGACGGCGATCGCGACCACGGCGGCGATGGTGACGCCGAGCGTGCCGGTGGTGGCCACGGCGGCGGCCACCCCGCCCACCGCGGCCGCCGCGGGCAGGGTGAGCAGCCAGGCCAGTGCCATCCGGCCGGCCAGGCCCCAGCGGACCTGGGCCAGGCGGCGGCCCAGGCCGGTGCCGAGGATGGCGCCGGAGACCACCTGTGTGGTGGACAGCGCGAAGCCCAGGTGGGAGGAGGCCAGGATGACCGTGGTCGCGCTCGCCTCGGCGGCGAAGCCCTGCGGCGACTCGATCTCGGTGAGGCCCTTGCCCATGGTACGGATGATGCGCCAGCCGCCCAGGTAGGTGCCCAGGCCGATGGTCAGCCCGGCGGCGGCGATCACCCAGACGGGCGGGCCGGAGCCGGAGGCGAGCGCGCCGGTCGAGATCAGCGTCAGGGTGATGACGCCCATGGTCTTCTGCGCGTCGTTGGTGCCGTGAGCCAGCGACACCAGCGACGCGGAGACGATCTGACCGAAGCGGAAGGTGGTGGTCACCGACTCGTGCCGGGCGCGGGCGGTGATCGTGTACGCCAGGTAGGTGGCGGTCATGGCCACGAACCCGGCGATCAGCGGCGAGGCCAGCGCCGGGATGAGAATCTTCTGCAGCACCGTGTCGAAGTGGACGCCGCGCATCCCGGCGCCGACCCAGACCGCGCCGATCAGGCCCCCGAACAGCGCGTGCGAGGAGCTGGACGGCAACCCGAACAGCCAGGTCAGCAGGTTCCACAGGATCGCGCCGATCAGCCCGGCGAACACCATCGGCGGCGTCACCAGCTTGTCGTCCACGATCCCGCCGGAGATCGTCTTGGCCACTTCCACCGACAGGAAGGCGCCCAGGACGTTCAGTACGCCCGAGATCGCCACCGCCACCTTGGGCCGTAGCGCGCCGGTCGCGATGGAGGTGGCCATCGCGTTGGCCGTGTCGTGGAAACCGTTGGTGAAGTCGAAGGCCAGCGCCGTGATGATCACCACGACGACCAGGAACGTCACGTGCTCCATGTCGTTGTCCCCATCGTCTCGCCGTAACCCGGACGTTAGGCGCGCGTGGTGAACCGGCCGTGAACTCCCAGCGGAGACCAGATAACGAAGTCCGGTCTCCGCGCCACGGCCGAGCCGGCTCAGTCGGCGGAGGGCGGTTGAGCCGGTGCGGGCTGAGCTGGTTCAGTCGGCGTTGGAGGGGCGGCGCCACGGGCCGGTGATCGCCAGGACGTGGCCGGGGCTCTGGATGTTGGCGAACAGGATCCGGCCGTCGGCGCTGAAGTTGGGGCCGGTGAACTCGCTGTCGTTGAGCTCGTTGCGCGCCATCGGGTACGCCTTGCCTTGCGCGGTGACGCCCACCAGGTGCTGGATGCCCTCTCCGTCCTCCGCGAGGATCACGCCTCCGTACGGCGAGACGGTGATGTTGTCCGGGCCGTCGTAGTTGGTGTCCTGGGTGGGGTCGGGGTTGACGCCGAAGATGGTCTTCAGCGTGACCGTCTGGTGGCGCGGGTCGTAGAACCACACCTGGCCGTCGTGCTCGTTGACGCTGCCGTCGGCGTGGCGTGCGTAGCTCGCGACGAAATAGGCGCCGCCGTCCGCCCACCAGGCGCCCTCCAGCTTGCGGCTGCGGGTGATCTGGTCGTTGGGCAGCTGGGTGCGTACGGACTGGACGAGCGCGTCGCGTTAGGGCACCTCCACCCACCGGACCTGGTAGCGGGTGCCGGGGGAGGTGGCCTCAGACAGGTCGGCGACGTGTGTGCCGTCGCGATAGCAGCTCAGCGCCTCCAGTTTGCCCGCGGTCGCGCCGCCGTCGGAGAGGGCCAGCTCCCGCAGCGCGCCCTTGCCGCCGTGGAACCCCTTCGGCGGCGTCCAGCGGTAGTAGAGCCCGTTCGGGCCGGAGGCGTCCTCGGTCAGGTAGATCGCCGACGTCTTCGGGTCGACGGCGACGGCCTCGTGCGAGTAACGGCCGAGGAACTTCAGCGGCACCGGGTCCTGGTTGGCCTGCCGGTCGAACGGGTCGACCTCGAAGACGTATCCGTGGTCCTTCTGGAAGGCGCCACCGGCCCGCTGCTCGGTCTCCTCGCAGGTCAGCCAGGTGTTCCACGGGGTCTTGCCGCCCGCGCAGTTGTTGTGCGTGCCGGCCAGGCTGACGTATTCGCGGATCCGTACGCCGTGCGCGTCCACGTCGATGTTGGTGGTGCCGCCGCCCGCGCCCGGATCGTAGGTGAGACCGGGCAACGCCGGCACCCGGTACGGCTCGCTGCCGCCGATCTCGTGGTTGTTGACCAGCGTGGCGCCGCCCTTCCCACGCCCGAGCTCGGCTTCCGCTTCGTCGCCTTCATGCCCGATGCCCTTGCCGCGGGTGAAGCTCGCCGTCCCGTCCGCGTCGCTCGGCGTCGGTTCGCCGCTCTCCAGCAGCGTCACCCCCGCCTCCGCGACGATCCGGTACGAGAACCCGGCGGGCAGGGCCAGCACCCCGGCCGGATCGGCGACCAGCGGGCCGTAGCCGAGCGGGGGCCGCGTGGCCGCGAACGCGGCCGGCCCGGCGATCGCCTCGATGCTGCCGGCGAACACAATGCCGAGGCCACCGGCGGCGCTGCGGCCGAGGAAGGAACGGCGAGAGACAGGTGCGGACATGGGACATCGCCTCCAACGTTGACGTCTGCAGGAGCCGACCCAATTGCTTCGCGGGAACGGGCGGCACCCCGCACTCCGTCCTTATGGTGAACGCTTGAGGAAGAACCGGCACCCGGATCGATCATCTTGATCGCCCGAAAGTGAATGATTCGTACGCACTGTGTTTGGAACCACGTCATGTGACACTCCTAGCGTGCCGGTCATGAAACGCATCTCACTCGCGGTGGGCGCGGCCCTGCTGGCCATGAGCCTCGCCCCCACGACCGGTCCCGCGTCCTACGCCGCCGCGCAGGACGGCACGGGCCGGGCCCAGCTGACCGGATTCGCCAAGCTCCCGGCGCAGACCTTCGTGCCCGGCAGCGAGCCCTCCGGCTCCCAGATCGGCACCACCCCGATCAACGGTGTCACCCCGCCCTTCGCCGGCCAGCCGGTCCAGGGGTTCAGCGGTATCGTCAGGCGCGGCGACGGCAGCTTCGACGTGCTGTCCGACAACGGGTACGGCGGCAAGAACAACAGCGCCGACTTCCTGCTGCGCGTGCACCGGATCAGGCCGGACTTCAAGGCGGGCACCGTACAGGTGCTGGGCGGGTTCAACCTGTCAGACCCGCGCGGCCGGGTCTCGTGGCCGCTGACCAGGGCGGACCGGGTGCTCACCGGCGCCGACTTCGACGTGGAGTCGATCGTGCGGGCGGCGGACGGCACGTACTGGATCGGCGATGAGTTCGGCCCGTTCCTGCTGCACTTCTCCGCCACCGGCACGCTGCTGGAGGCGCCGATCGAGCTGCCCGGCGTCAAGGCGCCGGAGAACCCGACCCTCAACGGCGCGACGCCGAATCTGGCCGGTAGCAAGGGCTTCGAGGGCATGGCCCGTTCGGCCGACGGCCGGTGGCTCTACCCGCTGCTGGAGGGCACGGTCAGCGGTGATCCGGCGGGTACGCTGCGGCTGAACGAGTTCGACGTCCGGAAGCGGGCGTACACCGGCAAGCGCTGGACGTACAAGCTGGACAGCCCGACCAACGCGATCGGCGACGCCATCGCGGTGGACGAGCACCGATTCCTCATCATCGAGCGGGACAACGAGCAGGGCGACGCGGCCAAGCTCAAGCGGGTCTACCTGGCCGACACCCGCGACCGCGACCACGACGGCGCGCTGGACAAGACGCTCGCCGCCGACCTGCTGGACCTGGCCAACCCGAAGGGCTTGGGCGGGTTCGGGGAGACCTTCCGCTTCCCGTTCCAGACCATCGAGGACGTCGTGATCCTCGACGACCGTACGCTCGGCATCCTCAACGACAACAACTTCCCGTTCTCGTCCGGACGGACGGCCGGGCAGCCGGACAACGACGAGTTCATCACCGTCCGTCTGCCGTTCCGCCTGCACGCCCGCTGACGAAGAGGGGGGGCGGGCCCGCACCGCCCGCCCCACCGTCGTCAGGGGCTCTCAGGTGAAGTCGAGGGGCCCGTCGTTGAAGAGCTTGAACGGTCCCCCCATGATCGCCTGCTTCCACCCGTCGTCGTGTTCGCGCAGGTGACGCTGGTAACTGGAGCCGTATCCGCCGTCGAGGTAGGTCTCGCGGGCCGCCTGTTCATGGCCCAGTTGACTCCCCATCCGGTACGCCTCCTGGTTGGCCGCCTGCTCCTCCTTGTCCCGGGCGGCGCTGTACTCGGCGAAGTCCGTGCCGGCCGGGCTGTTGCCCCACCGGTCCTTGGCCATGTGAACCTGGCGCACGAACTCCCCGGCGAGCGCCTCGGAGCTGGCCGTTTCGGCTCCGCCGATGCGGATGACGTTGAGCTGCCGGTTGTAGTCGGACCAGTGGATGTTCTGGCCGCTCTGGTACAGCGTGGTGATGCCGTGCTCCCTGGCGTAGGCCAGCGCCTCCCGGCCGGCGGGGGTCTCGTTCAGGACCCGCTCGGTGTCCTCCTGCGCCTGCGAGTTGTTGTCCCACGGCTTGAGCGTCAGCGTGTTGACTCCGGCCAGAGCCGTCTGCCCACCCGGGATGATCATGAGACGAGCCAGCATGTGCCTCGCGATCTGGAGAGACGTGACCGCGCCTCTGGCGATGTTGCGCTCCACCTGCCCGAGAGCCACGGCCAGGGCCTTGCGCGTCTCCATGATCCGCCGCCTGCCGAACAGCGCCCCCAGCACCGGACCGAGCTGGAACCCGCGGATGAGCGAGATCAGGAGCACCAGGAGAGTGATGACGAGCAGGTATTTCCACGCGGTCTTGAACACCACGAGGGCGGTGGTCCCGGCGCCGACCAGCGCGGTGGCCACGGAACCGTCGTCCATCCGCCTCGACTCGAGGCTGTACTCGTTCTCGAAGACGTTGATGTCGCCGCTGTAGTTACCGGCCGCCCGTACGTGCGCGGCGGCGGGATCCGCCTGCGCCTTGCCGTCCTTGGCGGCGGAGGCGAGATCCAGCCACGAGCCGGCCCCCTGGAGGCGCGACACCTCATCGGATTTCGGCCAGGGAGCGTCGGCCGCGACGAAGCCGTGCACCGCACGCAGAGCGGGTGGCAGTTCCCAGGTCACAGCGCCTCGATCGGGGTAGTCGTCCGGCCCGCGGCCGCCGCGCCGGCCTGCTCGGCCTGGGTGAGGTTCGCCTCGGACAGGGCGTGCTTGGACGCGATGCCACGCAGGCGCTCGGCGGTGCCGCCGAACGCGCCGCGTACCAGGTCGACCAGCCCCGCGAATTCGGTGTCGAACTGGGCGCCGGGCCGGTCGGGACCGTCGGCGGCCGCCGCTCGCCCGGCGCCGTGAAGCGAGCCCCACATGGACTGCTCCAGCTGGTCGGCGGTGTCCGCGAACCGGCTCGCCGAGACGAGCCGGCTGCCGAAGACGACCCGCAGCTCGCCGTTCCTGTCTTCCACTCGTGTCACCATCGCTCCGCTAGTAACTCGTGTCACCCGCTCCGCCAGGGATCCGGCCGTACACGTGCGCTCATCAGGTCGGCCGCATCAGCCGGTCCAGCCTCATGGTCAGCTCGTTGGCGACGCTGAGGATCTCGTTCATGTTGCCGTGGGCGTCTGCCTTGATGTCCTGAAGCAGGGCGTTCAGCTCGGGCGTCTCCTGCTTCAGCGCGTCGGGGATGGCCGCCGCCGCGCGCTCCTGGGCGGCGGCTCGCGCCTGGCTGAACGCCACCCTGATCGCGGCGGCCAGCTCGTACGAGGAGAGTCGCATCGCCCTCGGGTCGATCACGAGCCCGACCAGGTCGCTGGTGCCGTCGACCTCCGCCTTGACGAGGCCGTTCGCCGCGACGCCGGTCTCCCGCAGGGCGGCGAACTGGTCAAGGAAGTCCGGGGACTCGTCGTTCATGCGGTGGGGTCTCCAAGCAGCATGGTGCGGTCAGCGCCTCTGGTGGCGCAGCCAAGATCCTAGGAGGCGGCCTCGGCGCTCTCCGTCAATGATCATCAGAGTTCATCGACGGTTAACCACGCGTTCTGGCCGGTCCGAGACGGACCGTTTTCTTTCTCTCGTTTCTCTCTCGCCCGAAGGGCGGATCCCTCCGAAGGGACCCCAGCCACGACGGACCGTCACAGTGATCGAGACGGTCGTGTGACGGACGAAACACCCGCCGGACCCCCAGGGAGCGGAAGAAGGCGGCGGTCCGTGGTGGCTGGGGTCCCTGGAGGGGGACACCCTTCGGGGGAGCGGAAGACCCGGCGTGGACCCGCTCCCAAGGGACTAGCCGAGGGCGTGGTCGAGGTTGAAAGCCGCGCTGATGAGCGCCAGGTGGGTGATCGCCTGCGGGAAGTTGCCGAGTTGCTCGCCGGTGTGTCCGATCTCTTCCGCGTACAGCCCCAGGTGGTTGGCGTAGGTGAGCATCTTCTCGAAGGCCAGGCGGGCTTCGTCGACGCGGCCGGCGCGGGCCAGGGCTTCGACGTACCAGAACGAGCAGATCGAGAACGTGCCCTCCGGCCCCTCCAGGCCATCAGGGCTGGCTTCGGGGTCGTAGCGGTAGACCAGCGAGTCGGAGACCAGCCCGCCGCCGAGGGCGTCGAGGGTGGACAGCCACTTGGGGTCCGTGGGGGAGACGAACTTGGCCAGCGGCATCATCAGGATGGACGCGTCCAGGACGTCGTCGTCGAAGTGCTGGACGAACGCCTGCAGCGAGGTCGACCAGCCATGCTTCATGATCTGGTGGTAGATCGTGTCGCGGGCCCGCCGCCAGCGCGGTATGTCGGCGGGCAGCCCCCGATGGGCGGCCATGCGCATGGCGCGTTCGATGGCCACCCAGCACATCAGCCGTGAGTAGACGAAGTCCTTGCGCCCGCCGCGGGTCTCCCAGATGCCTTCGTCGGGTTGGTCCCAGTTCTCGCAGACCCAGTTGATGAGGGTGCAGACCTGCTCCCAGCGGTCGCTGGAGATGGGGTTGCCCCATTTGTTGTAGAGGTAGATAGAGTCGAGGAGTGCTCCATAGATGTCCAGTTGGAGCTGGTTGACGGCGGCGTTGCCCACGCGGACCGGCGCGGACCCCCGGTAGCCCTCCAGGTGGTTCAGCTCGGATTCGGGCAGCTCGCTGCGTCCGTCGATGCCGTACATGATCTGCAGCGGGCCGGTACTGCCGGGGCCGGTGAGCGGGACATGCGTGGACAGGAAGCCCATGAAGGCTTCGGCCTCCTCGGTGAAACCGAGCCTGAGCAGCGCGTACACGCAGAACGCGGCGTCGCGTACCCACACGTAGCGGTAGTCCCAGTTACGTCCGCCCTTGACCTGCTCGGGCAGGCTGGTCGTGGGCGCGGCGACGATCCCGCCGGTCGGCGCGTAGGTGAGCAGCTTCAGCGTGAGGGCCGAACGGTGGACGACCTCACGCCACCGGCCCCGATAGCGGGAGGCGGACAGCCACTTCCGCCAATAGCGCACCGTGGCGGCGAACTGCTCCTCCGCCTCCGCGATCGGACAGGGTCGTGGGGTGATCCCGTCGCCGATCCGGTCGAGGGCGAACACGGCGTGCTCGCCCTCCTTGAGCTCGAAGCTCGACCAGGCGTCCCGTCCGTCGGTTTCGACGGGCACGCTGGCGGACAGCGCGAGGGACAGGGACTCCGACTCGAACGTCGTCCGGGACCCGTGCTGCTGGACGGTGTGGGCTTGCCTGGCGTAGTCGAACCGGGGAGCCACCCGGGCGCGGAACGGGAGGGCGCCACGGACGCAGGCCACCCGGCGGATCACCCGGTGCCGGTCCACCTCGTCGGAGTCATCCTCGATCGGCATGAAGTCCTGGATCTCGCCCACCCCGTCGACGGCGAAGAAGCGGGTGATCAGGACATTGGTGTCGGGGAAGTAGAACTGCTTGGTCTTCGCCAGAGTGTCGGCGTACAGCTCGAACGACCCGCCCTTGTCGGCGTCCAGGATCGAGGCGAACACGCTCGGGGCGTCGAAGCTCGGGCAGCAGTACCAGTCGATCGTGCCGTTGGTGCCCACGAGCGCGACCGTGCGCAGGTCGCCGATCAACCCGTGCTCTCCGATCGGTAGGTACCGCGAGTCCTCGGGGTAGCCGCCTGGTCCAGCCGTCATACCTGTTCCCTGCCACGATTCCGGGAAAATATGCAGGTCAGAGCGTGCTGATGCCGATCCGCTCAAGCTGCTGACGGTGGTGGGGGCATGCCGTACGAAGCCCCCATCGTCAGGACCCGCTTCTCCAGATAGAGGCACATCATCTCTGTCACGGTGTCTCTGTTCTGCGGCGTGAGGTGGAATGTCTCCACCGCTTCATGTTCCTTCAGGACATCGACCCACGGCTCGGCGGGGGACATCACCGTGCCTAGGATAAGGCACGGGCTTTCGAGCATATCGAGTACGACCTGCCGAAACGCCGCCGAGTACAACTGCATGGGCCCGATCTCGTCCACCAGCACGATTCCCCCTGGATTGCTCGACAGGGAGGCACGCAGGGCGGGCACGGCGACGCCGTCCAGGAATTCGAGGTCCACGCCGTATTTGAGACGTCCATGGCTGAGCAGCCGCCCCACGCGCATATCACTGTCCGAATCAATGGACGCGAGCCGGCCTGACCGGCCGTCCAGCATCTCGATCTCGAAGCCCACCCGCTTGCCGTCTGTTCGCCGCTCGGTGGCGTAAAAACCCTCGACGCTCTTGGGGGCCAGTCTGGTCACGACGTTTCTCAAGGCCGTCGTCTTGCCGACCTTTTTGACGCCAGTAAAGAGCAGTGCCCTACCCATGATCACTCCCCGGAATGAGTAGCCGCGGCAGGCCGGCGCCCTTGAGGTCGCCCCAGAGGACCGGATTCTGGCGGCCATTGCTGTAGTCACGCACTTGATGGAAGACCAGGTCGTACAGACTGGCCAGACCGATGACGTTCGTCGCCCCCGGACTGCGTAACTGTTCGAGCAGGTAGTAGGAGAACACGCCATGTCCGAGAGTGCCGTCTTCCCGCGCGACTTCGTCGTCGGCGCAGGCCGACAGGAAGATCGTTCCTGAGCCGAGCGGCAGGTTTTCCAGCCGGATCCGTGGTCTGTGCGTTCGGCGCTGCTCCGCCAGCAGGGGACCGGTTATCCCACGCCCATCGGAGTAGCCGGAAAAACAGGCATCGAGGATGAAGACCACGAGGCGCGCATTGAGCCGGCTGGCCAGCCGGGCCAGATCTGTATGCACCTCGATGGCGCTCGAAAGCAGCGCATGCCGCTGGGTGTCATGGCAGACCAAGAAGCGTGACACTTTATCGAGCCCGGGATGAATTTCGGGAGAGCCGTGCCCGGCGAAGAAGATCAGCACCGCGTCACGGGGATCGACGATCCGTGCCAGTCGCACTCCGACAAGGTCGATGATGCCGGACCGAGTCGCCTGATCGTCCACGAGTGAATGCACCTGCACGCTGGACGCGTATAACGCCTGCCCGAACAATTCGGCGAAGGCGAGCGCGTCCGCTCGGGCATATGACAGGTCGGGGATCGTTATATCGGCATACTTGTTCACGCCGATGAGCACCGCATGAAGCCGGGTCATTCGCGACCTCCCGCCGAGCGGTGTTCGAGATAGTCACGCAGAGCCTCCGCCGCCAGCAAGTCGCCATATCCCAGGAGCGCCGCCCCATCGGGGACGGGATATGAGTAAGAAGCGTGGAGCTTGGCGCGAGAGGCCGCCACCTGGTGATACTTCGAGCCGTCACGGAGGCGAACGACAGCCAAGGAGGTCACTTTCAGCAGCGCGTCGGCGGTGTCGGACAGCATCGTCACCGACTGCTTCTCGCCCTGATGCCCCAGCCCCAGCATGCGTCGCGCGGTGTTGGCTTCGGTGACCACTCCGTCCAGGCCACCCAGAATCTCCGCGACCTCGGTCAGCGCGTCGAAGAGCCGATAGAAGTCGTGCGGCACCACGTCGAGCACCACGAGGGCGCCACTCCGCCTGGCCTCGGCGGCAGCCCCGACGACCGCCGCGAACCGTGGTACGGAGCGGGAACGAAGACAAAGCCCCGAGATCCAGACGAGATCCCACGGCCCGGATTCGCCGGCGCGCACGAAGTCGCTCGACAAAGCGTCATTGGCACTGACCGAGGACGTGAACATGTGGCGTGCGCCGGACGCGTCGTAAGCCACGAGGGTACGAGCCGTGGGAGCCGTCGTACTGCGCTGAATCCGGCACTCGAACGGTGCCGCGGCCAGCACCTCGCCGATGATCTCGCCGGCGGCATCCTCGCCTACCGAGCCGACGACTGTAGGGGAGAGCCCGAACTGTACGGCCCGTCTGGCGAATTGGTACGCCGTGCCACCTACCTGGTCGGCGATGGGGCCGCGTACCAACAGTTCGCCAGAGGCGGCGACGCGGGACCAGCTTTCCGGCAGGCGGTTCTCGACGACGGTATCCAGACACAGGTCGCCCATGACGAGCACCCGAGGCGGGTCGTTCACCGCTCTGTTCCCGTGGGCATGTCGAGGATGTGGCCGTGATTGATCTTGTCCCGGTAGTAATCACGTAGCTGTGGATGGCGTGCCAGGTCGACCGCCACCGGCAGCAGATTCGCTACCTTTATCCCGTCTCCAGCAATGGCACTGGCTTTGGCCGGACTGTTGGTCAGCAGACGGATGGACGTCACCCGCAGGTCGTACAGAATGGCGGTCGCCTGCTCGTAGTGCCGCTGGTCGTCGCCGTAGCCCAGCCTCCGGTACGCCTCGGTTTGCGGGATGCCCTCCTCGGCGGACAGTTGAGTGGCCAGCATCAGCGCGAAATGCCCGTTGGCTCGCCCCTCCTGATCGAGCCAGATCACCACCCCCCTCCCGTGCTCCTGGATCGTCGCCTGCGAGGTGGCCATCTGCTCGCGGCAGTCGCATTCGATGCTGTTGAACACGTGGGCGGAAATGCAGGCCGAGTGGACCCGGCACGGCACTTCCTCCTGGCCGCTCACCTCGCCGTGGACCAGGGCGACGCTCTCCGCGACCCCGTCGTAGTAGAGGATCTCCCGCCAGCTGCCGAATTTGGTCGCCAGCGGGCGCTCGGCGAGTCTGACGATCGCTCTTGGCATGCCGCTACTCCAGATTGTCGGGCAGTTGTAGACCGGCCTGTTTCCGCAATATCAAGTTCAGGGCCATGACATGGCTGCAGGTGGCGTGCACCGCGAAGAAGTCGCACGTGCACGACCAGGAGCCGGCCTCGAAGCTGATATGCCGCTCATCGTGTTCGGATCGCATGGTGACCTGTAGCGAGTCAAGACAGAACCTGTCCTGCTCCCGGGCGTAACGCTCCGCCTTCTGCCACTTGGCGGCGACCGCCGCTGTCATATCAGGCATTGTTTTCCGTTTCTTCATGGGTTTCCAGCCAGTTCTGGATCTCCGTGGTGAGTCCGATCCGCAGGACCCGGCTCTCCGTCAGAGCGCTCCGCGCTTTGTGCCGGGCGCTTTCGCGAGCGCTGTTGGCCCAGTCGAGGAGCGCTTGGCCGAACTGGGCGTGCACCAGCCACACCTGATCACCGAGCGTCTCGGAGATCTGCCGGCTCTCGGTGAACAGCCTTTCCGCGTCTGCGGTCTGACCGGCCTCAAGAGCGAGCTTGGCCATTTGGAACAGAGTCGCCTGCTCCATCACCGGATCTCCGGCCAACTGCTCCAAGTGCAGCGCCTCCTCGTACAGAGTCCGGGCGGAGTCGGTCCGGCGCGCGGCGTGTTCTATTCGCGCCCGCTCATGAATGGTTTTGGCCAGGGCTCCGTCATGACCGGCGCGGAGCCGGTTCTCGTATACGCGAGTGAACAGCTCCCGCGCCTCATCCAGCCGGTCCTTGCGATAAAGGATCTTGGCGATTTGGTGATCGATGTCAGAGATCGCCTCTTCGTCGTCGGCCAGCCGACGCGCGTCCCGATAGACGGTCTCCGCCTGATCGAAATCGCCCATCCGGTAATGCACCTGGCCTACCCCGCGAAGTGCCCGCAGCCAGAGACCGCGGGCGTCCGCCTCCTTCGCCAGGAACGCGGCCTGCGTGTAGGCGTCTTCCGCGTTCGTGAAAGCGGCAAGCCGATATTCCACCAGCCCACGGACGATGAGGAAGGCCGCCTGACGCATGTGATCACCGGACCGGGACGCGGACCGGACGGCGGCGTCAAGCAGGTCGAGCGCCAAGGGCCAGGGCCCTCTGCGGATCAGCGGGAGGTCCCGGTGGCCCACCACCGTTTCGCAGTAGCTCAGGATGTCCTGCCAGAGCCCCAGGTCTTCGGCGACGCGCAGCGCTCTGCGGATGTTGCCGGACTCGTCGGCGGGATAGTCGCCTTCGTTCGCCAATGCCAGCTGTTGGGCGAGTTGCGATCTTATGAGGTCGCTCATCTTCTCTTGGGACAGCCCCGCGTGCCGGCGTCGCAGGTGGGCGACAAGGAGCGAATGCATGACGCAGCGCGTGCCGCCTCCCGGCTGGTCGTGGCGGTCGATCAACGCGGCGCCATGGAGCTCGTTGAGCGCCGCGTCGAGCCGGGATCTGATGGTGGGGGTGAGCTCACGGCCGCCCATCGCCACATGCCGCCATGCTGATTCTTCGGCTCCGTCCTCGAAGACGGCCCAAGCGTCGAGGAGGTCGCGCACCGCGGGAGTGCGCTCCTCCAGAAGAGTGATCACTCTGCCGAGCATCTCGCTGTTGACCGCGAGTGGCCCACCACCGCTCAGTCTCAGGAGATCGCCTCGCATCTCCGTCCAGCGCTGTCCGAGTTGCAGAAGAGAAGCTGTGTACTCGATGGTCTTCGGATGCCCGAAACACAGCCGAGAGGCTTCGGCTACGTGCTCATCCGCGCCCACCAGCCTCCTCGCCCTCTCGGTTCCGCCCAGACAGGCGACCATGAGTTCGCGGGACGCGTCCTGGGGCAGCCCTGTCACGGTGATCCAATTCGCACCGATGATGCTCTGCAGCTCGGCGCGGTGGGTGTAGGAAATGAGCACGGCACGTCCGCCGAGGCTGGTGTCCCAGGAGCTCAGTAACGCTATGACCTCGGCGAGGACGGATTCGGGCGCCTCATCGATGTCATCGAAGATGAGGAGGAAGCGGCCGCGCGAGAGTCGCATGGCGACTTCTTCGGGCCGCATGGTGCCTTCCCCTTTCGGCCAGCCCAATACCTCGGCAAGATCGGATGCCGCGAAGCTGCCCCGTAGCGAGAAGTAACCGATGCCGCCACGAAAACGCCAACCGTAGCGATTGGCCATTGTTTGTACTATGGTCGTCTTTCCGTTTCCGGTGATTCCGACAAGGCCGATGTAAGGACTTCCTCTGTCTTCGTCGAAGAGCCGGTGATAGAGGGCGAGCAGTTCGTCGGCTCGATCGACGACCGCGCGGTGCTGCGTCGGCACGTTCGCCGGAGGATTGCAGGCGAAATAGTTGGGGCGTCCGCTGGTCGGCATGGCCTCGAATGCGGGCGTGCTTTCTCGTGGCCCGCGGACCCGGATGGGATCCGCCGTATTTCTCAGGGGAATACGGCGAAGCACGGCTTGCGAGGCGCTGTTGACCACCTGGCTGAGCGGGGTCCTGGTGAAAAGGAGTCCGTAGATTTCCTCGATGGCGCGCAGGGCGTCACGCCTGCTGATGCTGCCGGCCACGGAGATGGTGGTCAGGTTGCGATTGGCCAGCGCGAGCCGGTCGGCGAGGCTCTCGGTCGAGCAGCCGTTCAGGACGAGCAGACACTGCTGACGGTTGGGAAACGCGTCGGCGAACTCGTCTTCGCCCACCAAGATCGCTGTGCCGTCACGGTCTTCGAACTCGATTCCGCCACCACTATGAGCGGCCACGTGAACAATGTCGAACTTGTCGGTGGCCAGCGCGCGCCTAAGGTTGCTGATGGTCGGCGGCGTTAGGCGGAGGATGTCCACTTCCGCCCCTGCTTCCTCCATGGCGGCGGTGACGTGCGCAAGCTCGGTTTCCGGGTGAAGCCGCCCAGGGTCGTTGATAGGCGACGGCGTGACCAGGAGCAGCCGTATTGGCGCGGTGCTCGCCGCCAGGGCCTCGATCAATGTTACGGGCGTTGTCACGCTCGCCTCCCAGCATGAGGGGAAGCCCTAAATTATGCGGCCGCTCGCTTAGTCTAGACGGAAACTTCGATCAGAACACCGGCAACGTTTTGATGGAGACCGCGCTCCGAAGGATGTGTGCTTTATTGCGCTGTGCCCGCTTTGCGCGCATCACTGGTAAATGATCAGCGGGTTTTTTCGGCCCGCTTCTGAGCCTATGCTTTCTTTGTGCTCCCGCCTGCCAGGATGACCTCCGACCGCTTGGTCCAAGTAGTTCATCCTTCGTGGAACAGCCGAGAGACAGTCGAGGGTAACGAGCATGATTTCGCAGGTCAGGTTGGGGAGAGGTGTCGCCTTATCGGTCGGCGTCCTGCTCCTGGCCATGTCGGGTGCCACCGCCGCCGGAGCCGCGACCTCCGCCACCGCCAGGGCTGGGACGGTCGCCGTCGCGTCGCCCATCACCGTGAAGACGGCCAAGGACACCTATCTCAGCCAGGACGCCCCCACCCGGACCCACGAGACCTACACCTGGCTGTCGGTCTGTGCGGCGACGTGTGACGGCAAGGCAGGTTCGGAGCGCCGCGCCCTGGTCGCGTTCACCCTGAGCGGTGTGCCCTCGGGGGCCAGGAACGTCAAGCTCTCGCTGGAGGTGACCGCCGCCCGCACCACCGATACCACGATCGCCGCGAGCAAGGTCACCGGAAGCTGGGCCACGGCCACGGCGAACTGGAGCAACAAGCCGGCCTTCGGCCCGGCCATCGCCACCGCCAAGGGTCTGGTCAAGGACGCGACCAAGAAGCTCGACGTCACCTCCGCCTACACCGGCAACGGCACCTATGCCTTCGGGCTCACGTCCTCGGCGGGCGCGCAGGGTGTCCTGCACTCGTCCCACACGGCCACGAACGACGGCCCCCGGCTGGTCGTGACGTACACGACGGCCACGGCGACCCCCACTCCCACGGCCACGGCGACCCGCACGGCCACCCCAACTCCCACGGTCACCCCAACGGCCACCCCGACCGGCACGTCCGCGGACACCGGACCGCTGCCGTTCGATCTGCCGGCGAAGGCCAGGCTGCGGGCCTCCGCCAAGAAGGTGTTCGCGCACTACTTCACGCCGTACCCCGTCTCCTTGGACAACAAGGAGAGCAGCGTCGACTACTACACCAAGAACTATCTCAACCCGGCCGGCGAGAGCGGCAAGCACGCGGCCTACGGCGGGCTGCTGCGCGACCGCCCGCAGCCGCGCGCCGTGCGCTCCGGCGACTACCAGCTCCAGGACATGGAGAGCGAGGTCAAGACGGCCGCCGCGGCGGGCATCGACGGCTTCACCGTCGACATGCTCTCGCTGTCCAGTGCCAACTGGACGCGGCTCAAGCTGCTCGTGAAGGCGGCCGAGGCGGTCGACACCGGCTTCACGATCGTCCCGATGCCCGACATGACGTCGTTGTCGGCCGACGCCGCGACGCTCGCCGCCTCCCTCGCCGAGCTGGCCACGTCGAAGTCGATCTACCGCCTGGCGGACGGCCGCGTCGTCGTGTCGCCGTTCAAGGCCGAGGCCAAGACCGCGGCCTGGTGGGCGGACGTCATCGACATCATGAACATCAAGTACGGCATCAAGGTCGCCCTCGTACCGACGTTCCTGAACCTCTCCGCCAACGCCGCGGCCTTCGCCCCCATCAGCTACGGCTTCTCCAACTGGGGCAACCGCAGCCCGGCCGGGCAGTCGGGCATCGCGAGCAACATCAAGAAGGCGCACGACCTCGGCAAGATCTGGATGCAGCCGGTCTCCGTCCAGGACGAGCGCCCGAACCAGAGCATCTACGACGAGTCCCTGAACACCCAGAACCTCCGCACCACGTGGGAGGGCTCCATCGGCAACGGCGCGGACTGGGTCCAGCTCACCACCTGGAACGACTTCTCCGAAGGCACCCAGTTCACCCCGTCCCCGCACAACGACTCGTCCTATCTGGACATCTCGTCGTACTACCTGACCTGGCTGAAGACCGGTACGGCCCCCGCGATCGTCCGGGACACGATCTACCTGACGCACCGCACCCAGCTCGCCGCCGCCAAGCCCACGGGCGGTCAGACGAAGCTGATGGCGCCCCGCTCAGGCACCAGCACGCCCAGGGACAGCGTCGAGATCCTGTCGTTCCTCACCGGCGCCGCGACCGTGAACGCCACCATCGGCGGCACGGCCAAGACCTACCAGGGCAAGGCGGGCGTACAGGCCCAGCTCTACCCGCTGGCCAACGGCACCAACAAGGTCTCCGTGGTCCGTTTCGGGACGACGACGGCCACTGTCACCTCCCCCTGGACCGTGGTGGCCGCCCCCGTGGTGCAGGACCTGCAGTACCACGCGGTCAGCAGCGGCCGCTGATCGCCGAAGGGCCACCCGAGGCAGTCCTCGGGTGGCCCTTTCGCGCGTTCCTCCTTCCGGCTCTCAGCGCTTCCTTCCGGTCGTCAGCACCTCCTGCCGCTGTTGATGCATCGCACGACGTTGCTCATGAGCTGCTTCGACATCACCTCGATGGCGCCCGCGTGGTCGGTGTTCGGGCTGTTCCCTTCGCTGGGGGCGCTGTCCACCATGAAGGGGACGTTCGTACCGTCGGGCTGGGTGTTGGGCACGTCGTCGTAGACGAGCGTGACGCGCAGCTGCGGCACCGCCTGGGTGTCGGCCGGGCAGGCTCCGTTCTCGTCGGGGAAGACGACGTGGGTACGGTGGTCCGCGCTGTCGAGGTTCTGGCCGTCCCAGCAGCTGGGCATGTCGAAGACACGCATGAGGTTGCTGCCGGACGGGCAGATCGGATACTTGTCGGTCAGCCTGTTGGCGAAGCCGGTGCAGCTCCACGTGGGCCGGGCATTGGTCGCGTCGCCAGGCGCGTCACTGGGTGCGGCACTGGCGGTGTCACTGGCCTTGGCACTGGCGGTGTCACTTGCTTTGGCACTGGCGGTGTCACTTGCTTTGGCACTGGCGGTGTCACTTGCTTTGGCACTGGCGGTGTCACTTGCCTTGGCACTGGCCGTGTCAGTGGGCATGTCGCTCGGCATCTCACTGGCCGTGTCGCTGGGCAGGTCGGTAGGCACGTCAGTGGGCAGGTCGGTGGGCACATCGGTGGGCAGGTCAGTGGGTACGTCACTGGCGGTGTCGCTGGGCGCGTCACTGGCCGTGTCACTGGGCCTGCCGCCGCTCACCGCCTGCGCGTCGCCGGTGATCAGCCTGAGGAACTGAGGCGCCGCCGTGACCTTCGACATGGCGTTACCACGGAACTGCAACTGCACCAGGGACGGCCGCACGGCGTTGCCGTCCGCCCCGCCTACCCGCAGGACCGGCCAGAAGTAGGTCGACCTGTCGGCGCGGATGCGGCAGGTGGTGTCCGAGGCGGCCAGGCTCTCGTTCGTGGAGAAGGCGTCAGTGGACACATTGCCCACGTAGTCGTTCAGTTGCTGGCCACCCTTGGCCACACCTGGAGCGGTGATGACGTTGTCGCTGTTGGCGTGACCCTCCTGGGGCGTGCCGCACCTGGAGACGAAGGAGCCGCTGGAAGCGGTCCTCTGCTGCTGCTGCACGGGGTCGACCGACTGGATGTCGACGAAGTCGTCGGCCGTCGGCCCGCCCGCCGCCTTCGTGCTCGCGCTCGCGCTCGGCTTCGAGGTCGCGGCGCCGCCGCTACCGAGCGTGCACTTGGCCAGGCCGTCCAGCCCGGTGGGGCGGTCGGCGACTCGTCCGATGGCTGTGGCGATGCGGTTGATGGTGGCTGTTCGCTTGTCGGCCAGGGGGCCGAGGATGGCGTTCTGTACGAAGTTGGGGCCGCCTTCCCCTGCTGAGGTGGCGAGTCGGTTGTTGGCTTCGTTGATCTGTGTTTGCAGGAGTTTGAGGTTGCGGTCGACTTCGGCTTGGGCCTGGGCGGGAATGTCGGGAAGTTTGCCCGCTACGTCCGGGCAGGTGATCTTGTTCCCGCCGGTGGCGGGGGGTGCGGTCGCATTGTCGGACGGCGGTGTGGTCGCGTTGTCGGATGGCGGTGAGGTGGGGGACTCTGAGGCGTCAGGGTCCTGGGTGGCGGGGGCGGTCGCGCCGCCGCCGTTGCCGAGTTTGCAGGTGGCCAGGCCGTCCAGCCCGGTGGGGCGGTCGGCGACTCGTCCGATGGCTGTGGCGATGCGGTTGATGGTGGCTGTTCGCTTGTCGGCCAGGGGGCCGAGGATGGCGTTCTGTACGAAGTTGGGGCCGCCTTCCCCTGCTGAGGTGATGAGTCGGTTGTTGGCTTCGTTGATCTGTGTTTGCAGGAGTTTGAGGTTGCGGTCCACTTCGGCTTGGGCCTGGGCGGGAATGTCCGGCAGTTTGTCGGCGACGTTCGGGCAGGTGATCGTGTCCGCGCTGGCGGACAGGTTCACCATGTTCCGCGACTGCCCGGATAACGTGCCACCCGCCAGAACGAGGGCGACACCTCCGACTAGGGAAACGACTCCCAGCCATGGCCTGAATGGCTTGCTCCCCGAGGCATTCGCCATACGGGAACTCCTCCCGGATTGATGACGTGGGCGGGAAAGCCCGCTTTTCATCAGATACGGGAGCATCGGCGGCATGGTTCACCCGGATGGAGAAGTCGCAGGTCAGAACGGCGATTCGGGCCTGATGGCGAAGGCCGCGTCGTCGTCGGCGTTCGCGGACAGGATCGCAGCAGTTGGGGGCCATAGGTGGCGTGAGCGGTACGAGAGTCGCGGCAAGAAATGGCGATGACGATCCACCTCGTCACGCGTCGTCCTGGGAAACACGGCGGCAAATTCGCTCGCTCCTTCGAGCTGATAGCGGTGGCGCGTCCCGCCTGGGTATTTGCCCTTTCAATCGTTCAGTGGGATATCGCTTCAGGACGGTCATTGAACAGCGCTATGGCGCAATCCAACGTGTTATCGCCGGATCGGGCAATGCGAATTCCGGCGGATGGAATCTTTGTTTCTACGTAGGGGTCCGGGCGACGTCGGGCGCGGTCGGTGTCGCGATGGCTCTATGCACCTAACCAAGCGCTTGCTACGCTCCGCTCATGCTGTCCACGATCGTCTGGGGCACCGGCAATGTCGGCCGTGCGGCCATCCGTGCCGTCGAGGCTCATCCGGCACTGACACTCACGGCCGTACTCGTGCACGATCCCGGCAAGGTCGGCCGCGACGCGGGCGCGCTCGCCCGGCTCGACCATGAGCTGGGGGTCGCGGCGACCGACGACGTCGAGGCGGTGCTGGCCGCCGGCCCCCGCGCCGTCGTCTACGCGGCCTCCGGCGACATCCGCCCCGACGAGGCGCTCGCCGACATCATCAGGGCGATCCGGGCCGGTGCCGTGGTCGTCACCCCCTCGTTGTACGCGCTCTACGACCAGCGCAACGCCCCGCCGGAGCTGCGGGAGCCGGTGCTGGCGGCCATCGCCGACGGCGGCGGCTCGCTGTTCGTCTCCGGCATCGACCCGGGCTGGGGCAACGACGTGCTGCCCCTGCTGATCAGCGGACTCGGCGGCACCGTGGACGTGATCCGCTGCCAGGAGATCTTCGACTACTCCACCTACGACCAGCCCGACTCGGTCCGGTACCTGGTCGGCATGGGCCAGCCGATGGACTACGAGCCGCCGATGATCGCGCCGACGGTCCCGACCATGGTGTGGGGCGGGCAGGTACGGCTGATGGCCAGAGCCCTCGGCGTCGAACTCGACGAGATCCGCGAGAGCCGCGACCGGCGCCCGCTCGACGCCACGGTGCGTACGGAGACGATGGGCGAGTTCGACGCCGGCACCCAGGGCGCGGTCCGCTTCGAGGTGCAGGGCATCGTCGAGGGCGAGCCCCGCATCGTCATCGAGCACGTCACCCGCATCCACCCGTCCTGCGCGCCGGACTGGCCGACGCCGCCCGACGGCCACGCGGCGCACCGCGTGATCATCGAGGGCCGCCCGCGCATCGAGGTCACGATCGAGGCCACCGACGAGGGCGGCAACCGGGCCGCGGGCGGCAACGCCACCGCGGTCGGCCGGCTGGTGAGCGCCATCGACTGGCTCGTGGCGGCCGGACCCGGGCTCTACGACGCGCTCGACGTCCCACTGCGCCCCGCGATCGGCAAACTCGGGAGGAAACAACCATGAACCTCGACATCCCCGAGGGAAAGGACGCGATCGAGTACGTCTGGGGTGAGATGGTGCCCGGCATCGGGACCGCCGCCTCGCACTTCTCCCTGTCGGTGTACGCCCACACGACCCTCGGGCTCCGCGAGTTCGAGGCGGCACGGCTGCGGATCGCGCAGATCAACGGGTGCGCCTTCTGCCTGGACTGGCGTACCGAGCGGGACGGGCAGAAGGTCGAGGAGGAGTTCGCCGACGCGGTGACCCAGTGGCGCACCACCGACGCCTTCGACGACCGCACCCGGCTCGCCGCCGAGTACGCCGAGCGGTACGCCCTGGACCACCACGGCCTCGACGACGAGTTCTGGACCCGGATGACCGCGCACTACAGCCAGCTCGAGATCGTCGAGCTGAGCATGAGCATCGGCTCCTGGCTGGCCTTCGGGCGGCTCAACCACGTACTGGGCCTCGACACGGTGTGCCGGCTGCCCAGCGGCCGTTCACCCGTCACCCGGCGGACACGCTAGATCTTCTCCAGCCTTCACCAGACTTCTTCAGGCTTCTCCAGGCGCGAGCTGCAGCAACAACCCTGTTCTCATCCCGTCGAGAGTAAGGAACATCGGATGAGTGACAACACCCCGGGCGAGGCCGGTTCCAGAGGTGTCTCGCGTCGTGGATTCATCGCCGGAAGCGTGGGCGCTCTGGCCCTCGCGGCCAACCCTGCCGCGGCCCAGGCCGCGGCTCGGGCGGCGGCCGGTCCGATCGCCAACGGGGCTCACGTCCAGGCCCTGGTGGTCGGCACCGGGTACGGCGGCTCCGTGGCGGCACTGCGTCTCGCCCAGGCGGGTGTGGACGTACACATGATCGAGATGGGTATGGCCTGGGACACCCCCGGCTCAGACGGCAAGATCTTCTGCAGCACGCTCGCCCCGGACAACCGCTCCTACTGGTTACGTACCAGGACCAAGGCGCCACTCAACTACTTCCTCGGCTTCCCGATCGACCGGGACATCTCCCGCTACACCGGGGTCCTGGACGCCGAGGACTTCAGCGGCATCACCGTCTACCAGGGTCGCGGCGTCGGCGGCGGCTCGCTGGTCAACGGCGGCATGGCGGTCACCCCCAAGCGGGAGAACTTCGCCGCCATCCTCCCGTCGGTCAACGCCGACGAGATGTACAACACCTACTACCCGCGGGCCAACGCCGGTCTCGGCGTAGGCACGATCCGTTCCGCCTGGTTCGACTCCACCGACTGGTACCAGTTCGCCCGCGTCGGTCGTAAGCACGCCCAGCGGTCCGGCTTCCCGTTCGTCTTCGTACCCGACGTGTACGACTGGAACTACATGGAGCAGGAGGCAGCCGGAACCGCCACCAAGTCCGCCCTGGCCGGCGAGATCCTCTACGGCAACAACTACGGCAAGAA
This sequence comes from Nonomuraea sp. CA-143628, assembly GCF_050942315.1. Taxonomy (NCBI): domain Bacteria; kingdom Bacillati; phylum Actinomycetota; class Actinomycetes; order Streptosporangiales; family Streptosporangiaceae; genus Nonomuraea; species Nonomuraea sp. CA-143628. The sequence goes on along the minus strand of NZ_CP192072.1, from coordinate 9,525,394 downwards.
GTCACTCCAGAAGACCTACCTCGCCCAGGCCAAGGCCACCGGCCGGGTCACCATCTCGCCGCTGCACAAGGTCACCTCTGTCGCCCCGGCGGCCGGTGGCGGCTACACGGTCGTCATCCAGCAGATCAACACCACCGGTGACACCACGGCCACCAAGACCGTGACCGCGGACCGGGTGTTCTTCGCCGCCGGCAGCGTCGGCACCAGCAAACTGCTGGTCAAGCTGAAGGCCACCGGCGCGCTGCCCAACCTCAACAGCGAGGTCGGCAACGGCTGGGGCGACAACGGCAACGTCATGTGCGGCCGCGCCAACCACCTGTGGGACCCGACCGGCGCCTCCCAGTCGACCATCCCCTGCGCCGGCATCGACAACTGGGCGGCCGGTGGCGCGTTCGCCGAGGTCGCGCCGCTGCCCACCGGTATCGAGACCTTCGCCTCGTTCTACCTGTCGATCACCAAGAACCCGAACCGCGCCCGCTTCTCCTATAACGCCACGACCGGTCAGGTCGATCTGAACTGGCAGACCGCCTGGAAGCAGCCGGCCATCGACATGGCGAAGTCGATCTTCGACAAGATCAACGACAAGGAGGGGACGATCTATCGGACCGACCTCTTCGGCGTCTACAAGGTGTGGGGCGACCACCTCACGTACCACCCGCTCGGGGGCGCGGTCCTGAACAAAGCTACCGACAACTACGGACGACTGGCCGGGTATCCGGGCCTGTACGTCATCGACGGCTCGTTGATCCCCGGCAACACCAGCGTCAACCCGTTCGTCACCATCACCGCGCTCGCGGAACGGAACATCGAAAAGATCATCGCCACTGATTTGTAGCGAGTGAGTGTGAGCGAGTGAGCGGTCGGTCGATCGGTTGCTCCAGGAGGGGCTGCGGCCTGCCCGCCGCGGCCCCATTCCCTGCGCGTCTGGTGGCACCGGTAAAGCGGCCGACGCGTCGGGTGGCAGCGGGTAAAGCGGCCGACGCGTCTGGTGGCGCCGGTAAAACGGGTGGCGGCGTGCTCGGTTCGGTGGGCATCGTGGCGGGATGAGCGCATCGCGCGGTGAGGCGCTGCCCGCTGACTACGACGACGATCCGGGCCGTTTCGCGGCGAACCAGCGGGCGACGTCCCGGTTCTCGGCGGGCGACATCCATCCCCTGGTGGCCGCCCGGCTGGCGGAAGAGCGGGCCCGTCCGGTGCTGGACGTCGGCGGCGGCAACGGGGTGCTGGGGCGGCTGCTGGCCGATGCCGGTGTGCCCGCGGTCGTGCTCGACGCCGCGGCGTACGTCGTACAGGCGCCTCGGCCCGCGGTGCGAGCCGACGCGCTGGCGCTGCCGTTCGCTGACGGCGTCTTCGGCGGTGCGGCCGCGCTGTGGATGCTCTACCACTTCGCCGACCCGGCGCGGGTGCTGACCGAGGTCCGCCGGGTGCTGCGACCTGGAGGGTTGCTGGCGGTCTCGGCGCCCAGCCGGTGCAACGACCCCGAGCTGTCGTCGGTCCTGCCGAACTGGGGGCGGCCGTTGAGCTTCGACGCTGAGGTGGCGCCCGCCGTCGTCGGCGAGGTTCTGGACGTGGTGGGGGTGACGTCCTGGGACGAACCGGGGGTGAGCCTGCCCGACCGGGCGGCCGTCGCCCTCTACCTGAGGGGCCGCGGCCTGTCGGAGTCGGCGGCACGCGACGCTTCGCTCCGCGTGGCCACCCCGCTGCGGGTGACCAAGAGGGGATCACTCGTCTGGGCCCGCCGCCGGGCGCGCGATTCCTGAGGGTTTCCCCGACCTCGACGACGCAGCCTGCGCACAGACCCGGACCCCATGCCGACCCCGCCGTCCCGTCATCAGGTGATGTACGGGCGACGGCGGGGTTCCGGTTCCGGAGGCGTCAGGTCGCGTTGGTGTTCTGCGCGGCCTGGTAGACGGCCATCGCCTCGTTCCCGAAGAAGGGGCCGAACATGAAGTCCGGGGCGAAGTCGTACTTGAAGCTGTTGACGGAGTTCAGCCAGCCGAGCCCGGTGGACTCGTTGAACCCCTGGAACCACGGGCCGCCGCTCGCCCCGCCGGTCATGTTGCAGCGCAGCCCCTGATCCCGGGTCTGAACGGTGTCGTTGAACGCGCGCCCACTGCAGTAGATGAGCCTGGAGCCGTCGAACGGCGCCGCCGCCGGGTAGCCGAAGGAGAACATCTGCCGCTGCCTCGGCTGGTTGAACGCCACCCCCTGCCCGCCCACGACGTCGGTCAACGTCCGTCCCTGCAGCGGCGCGACCACGACCGCCGCGATGTCGAAGTTGATGTCCTCGTTGGCGTTCCACTGCTGCGTGGTCAGCATCCTGCTGGCCACCCAGGTGCCGAACGGCCGCCGCCCGTTGTCGAAGCCCGGGATGAACACCCAGTTGCGGTGGGCCGCACCGTCGATCTTCACGCAGTGCCCGGCGGTCATCACGACGCTCTCGTTGGCGCTGGTCACCGCCGTACCGGAGCAGGAGGCGTTGCCGCCTTCGGCGGTGGTGAAGAAGACGCGACCGGTGGTACGTACGACGGCGCCGCCGTCCGTCCACCGGAGGCCGGGGCTGTTGGGCACCCGGGCCCCCTGCTGGGCGGTGGAGGCCGAGGCGGTCTGGACGCGCGTCGCGCCGCCGCTGGTCCACGGGCGCTGGGTGATGGTGGCCGAGGCGCCGCGGGTCGCCCACGGGGTTCCCTGGGTGGGCCCGCTCGACCGATTACCACGTCGCGGCGTGGGCGTATCCAGCGGCTGCGCCGCCAGTGTGCGCTGCTGCGTCCAGTACTGCAGGACGTTCCTGCGTTCCGCCGAGGAGTCCGTGGCGGACCATCTGACGGGCCTGGGGTCGAGGCCGGTCCCGCTCCTGGCCTGGGCGGCGCCCGCTGGGACCAGGGCGCCTGCCACGGTGAGCGCGACGGCGGAGAGCAGGGCGACTCTGCGGTGCATACATACCTCCCGAAACCGGAATCTGCCGTCAGGAGGTACGTATGGCAGCCGCCATCTTCCTCAAGTCATGCGTATTCGGGTATGGCAGCATTACCGAGCGATTGGGCGGCGATACTGCGGGTTATTTCGGGCATGCCGCGGAGGAGCCGGATCAAGGCCTCCTGACGCCGTGCTTCACAATGTGATGCCATGAATCCCGCCGCCCCCGAGGCCGTATGGCCGGCGCCCACCGACGTCGAACGTGACCTGTACGCGGCCAAGACGCGCGGCGACTGGGCCGCGTACTTCGACGTCCTCGCCGGTACAGACCTGTATCACGCGATGTCACGCGCCCAGGCCGACGCCAAGCCGGGCTGGCTTCACTACAACGCCGCGTACTGGGGCCCTCGGCAGGGAAGCCCTCTGAGTCTCGCGTTCGTCACCGAAGGGATGCTTCCGGCGCCCGCGCCCGACCCGGTCTTCTTCGAGGTCGACCTGGCCCAGCTGGCCCAGGACTGGCCCCAGGACGACGAGTGGCTGGCCATCAATCCCGGCACCCCGTGCGAGGCGTTCTTCCCCGCGACGGCCGCCCATCGGCAGACGTGGCGCTGGCATGCCGACCGGATCTCCAGCACCCGCCGCAACCAACTGCGCACGCTGTGGGTCGGGGGCCCGCTGCACGGCGACGTCGCCCACGGCCTGGCCTGCGGGGCGCTGCTCTGCGTGAACAACGCCTCGCTCTGGAACGCGATGGGCTGGCACGGCACCGGCTATGTCCGTGAGCGGAGACGCCTGGAGGAGTGGTGGGAGATCACCAGCCGGGAAGGGTGGCAGCAGGCCCAGGAGGAGCTGCTCAAGGGCCGGATGAGCAGCTCGGTCTGGGGATTCGTGCTGCGGATCCGCAGTACGCTCGCCCGCGACTTCGGCGGCGCGGTCGAGGTGGATCACTGGCGCCAGGTGACGTCACGGGTCATACGGCACCACGCCGCGGAGGACGCGACCACCTCTGATTCCGAGGCGGAGGCCGAGGTCGCCGGAGCGCAGCGGCTCATCGGACGAATCATCCGCTACGAGGCGCGATTCCGTGCGGACGGGCTGCTTCCCGAGGGCGGGTTCGTACGCACCGTTGAGGCGTGGGACTACGGGCGGGCGTCGAAGATGGCCCGCTGGGGACTCGGTGCCCGCTACTGCGACCTGGTGGAGGCCGAAACGGCGGTCCTGCGCGCGGGCGCGGTCAGCCGGCTCAACTACCGCTCCTGGGTGGAGTTCTCCGCCGCCTACATCCTGGGCCGCTGCCTCCACTTCGACGAGGAGGAGTTCGGCGACTGGTACGGGGAGATGCTCAACGCCCACCGAATCCTGACGACCGACCCGAACAGTCCTTGGCTCAATATCCCCTTCAAGCGATGAAGGCGCCCTGACACCCCGAAGCCGCTGGTCACCGAGCGCCGAGCGGACGGCCGCAGAGCCCGTCCGGTCGGCGCTCGGCGTTGTGACGTCTTCATGACATCACAGTAGCTGGCGCAAGGCACTTGCCATGACGTCATCATGACGTCATAGTTGCGTCATGGACCTCGCGCCGTACGTAGATCACCTCCGCCGCGAACTCGCGGCCACCGCCCGAGCGGGCGACGACGACGCCCGCGCGATCGCCGAGCGTCTCGCCGCGGCGCTCGAGCCGGCCACCCGGCTCGCCCTGCTGGAGGCGCTCTCCGCCGCCGCGGACGAGATCACCCGTGATCTCGCGCCGGGCTCGGTGGAGGTGCGCCTGCGTGGCCGCGAGCCCGGCTTCATCGTGACGCCACCGCCCGTCGGCCAGCCGTCCGGGGACGTGGGCGAGACCGCGTCGTCCAGGGTGGTCGACCTGGGCGCCAGAGCGGACGAGGGCGGGACCTCGCGGATCTCGCTCCGCGTCCCCGACCAGCTCAAGCCGCGCATCGAGGAGGCGGCCGCCGGAGACGGGCTCTCGGTCAACACCTGGCTGGTCCGCGCGGTCTCCGCCGCGCTCGAACGCGACGGGAGCCGGCACCGGGGCGCCCAGACCGTTCGGAGCCACACCGGCTGGGTGCGCTAGCCGGGCTCACGACCACGCGTTCCGGTAAGCGGAACACCGCCGAATCCAGCCGCCGAATCCATGCCGCTGAATCCATGAGGGAAACGCCATGCCAACCTTCGACACCCCCGAGCCCATCGTGGCCATCATCGATCTGGCGACCGCCAACGTCCGGATCAACGCGAGCGATCGCACCGACACCGTCGTCGACGTACGCCCGAGGGACGCGTCCAACGACGCCGACCGGCAGGCCGCCGAGCAGGCCCAGATCGAGTACGCCGGTGGCAGGCTCCTGGTGAAAGTGGGCAAGCCCCGGGCCGCGTCGCTGTCCGGGTGGAGCGGCTCGATCGACATGCTGGTCGAGTCGCCCAAGAACTGGGCCCGTTCGCTGCTCGGATGGGACGGTTCGGTCGACGTGACGATCGACCTGCCGGCCGGCTCGCGCGTCGACGCGAACGGGACGGCGGACTTCCGCTGCAGAGGCCGACTCGGCGACGTGAAGTTCACCGCCTCCTACGGCGACATCCGGCTGGAGCGGGCGGGCCGGCTGCAGCTGAAGACCGGCTCCGGCGACATCTCGGTGACCCGGTCGGCCGGGCACGCCGACATCTCCAGCGCCAACGGCACCATCCGGGTCGGCGAGATCGACGGCACGGCGGTGGTCAAGACCTCCAACGGCGACCTCGTCCTCGGCGCGGTAACCGGCGAGTTGCGGCTGAACACCGCCTACGGCGACATCATCGTCGACCACGCCCTGGCCGGCGTCGCCGCCAAGACCGCCTACGGCAATGTCCGGATCGGCGAGGTGGTGTCCGGGGCGGTCGTCCTGGAGACCGCCGGCGGCCGGCTCGAACTCGGCATCCGGGAGGGCAGCGCCGCCTGGCTGGATGTGAGCTCCCAGTACGGCACCGTCGACGTCGACCTGGACGCCTGCGACGGCCCGGCACAGGCCGACAAGACCGTCGAGGTGCGTGCGCACACCGCCTACGGCGACATCGTGATCCGCCGTTCATAACGCGGAAAACGCCGAAAACGAAAAACACCGAAAACAAGGAGAGATCTCATGCCCCCCGCGATCGTGGCCGAGGGTCTGGTCAAGAAATACGGCACCATCACCGCCCTGGACGGCATCGACCTGTCGGTCCCCGAAGGCACGGTCTTCGGATTACTCGGCCCCAACGGCGCCGGCAAGACGACGACCGTGCGGATCCTGACCACCCTGCTGCGGCCGGACGCCGGACACGCCACCGTCGCCGGTCTCGACGTCGTCGCCGACGCCCAGCGCCTGCGCTCCCACATCGGGGCGTCGGGCCAGTACGCGGCGGTCGATGAGCACCTCACCGGCGCCGAGAACCTGGAGATGGTCGGCCGTCTCTACCACCTGGGCACCAAGCGCAGCAGGCAGCGCGCCCGCGAGCTGCTGGAGCGCTTCGACCTGACCGACGCGGGCGACCGACCGGTGCAGGGCTACTCCGGCGGCATGCGACGCCGGCTCGACCTGGCCGGCGCGCTGGTGGCCGATCCGCCGGTGCTGTTCCTGGACGAGCCCACGACCGGCCTGGACCCCCGCGCCAGGGTGGGCCTGTGGGAGGTCATCTCCGAGCTGGTCGCGGGCGGCACGACCGTACTGCTCACCACCCAATACCTGGAGGAGGCCGACCGGCTCGCCGACCGGATCGCGGTGGTCGACCACGGGCGGGTGATCGCGCTCGGCACCGCCGACCAGCTGAAGGACCAGGTCGGCGGCGACCGGATCGAGCTGACGGTGAGCGACGCCGCCGATCTGGAGACCGTGCGCCGGGTCCTGGCGCCGCTGGCCGTCGCCGAGGTCCGGACCGACCCCACCTCCCTGAGCGTCACCATCCCCGTGGCGGGCGGCGCCGCCTCGCTCACCACCGCCCTGGGTCACCTGGCCGCCGAGCGCGTCACCGTACGCGACGCCGGGCTGCGGCGGCCGACCCTGGACGAGGTCTTCCTCAGCCTCACCGGCCACCAGGCCGCCATCGACGACACCAAGGAGACGGTCCGATGAGCCCCCTTCAGATGGCGTTCGCCGACGGCATGACGATCAGCAAGCGCAACGCGCTCAAGATCAGGCGGGCCCCCGACCTGCTCGGCGGCGTGATCATCTTCCCGGTCGTGTTCGTGCTGCTGTTCGTGTACGTGTTCGGCAGCATGATCGACCTGCCCGGCATCTCGTACACGGAGTATCTGCTCCCGGGGATCTTCGTCCAGACGATCGTCACCAGCGCGCAGATCACCGGCTACACGCTCACCCAGGACCTGCAGAAGGGCATCTTCGACCGGTTCCGCACGCTGCCGATGGCGCCGTCGGCGGTGCTGGTCGGGCAGACGCTCTGCGACATGCTCATGAACATCACGAGCATCGCCACGATGGCGCTGGTGGGACTCCTGGTCGGCTGGCGCGTCCACTCCTCGCCGCTCGAGGCTCTCGCGGGGTTCCTGCTGCTGCTGTTCTTCGCCTACGCCTTCTCGTGGGTGACGGCGACGATCGCGCTGGCCCTGCGCACGCCGGAGGTGTTCAACAACATCGCCACCCTCGTGTCGTTCCCGCTGGTCTTCCTGTCCAACGCCTTCGTCGACAGCTCCCGGTTGCCCGGCCCGCTCAAGCCCGTCGCCGAATGGAACCCGGTCTCCACCTTCGTCCAGGCGGCGCGCGAACTGTTCGGCAACACCACCGCCCTCAGGCCGGTGCCGGACGCGTGGCCGCTCCAGCACGCGGTGGCGGTGTCGGTGGGCTGGTGCGTGCTGATCCTGGTGGTGTTCGTCCCGCTGGCCACGCGTCTGTACAAGAGGGCGGTCTCCCAATGAACCTCCCCGCGGGACGGTACGACGACTTCGAGCGTGACCGGATCGTCCAGCGCGTCCAGCAGGCGTACGCCGACGGCCGCCTCGGTTTCGCCGAGATGGAGGAGCGGGTCGAACGGGCTCTCACCGCCACGACCCAGGGCGATCTGGCGCGGGCGGTCGCCGACCTGCCCGACCCTCCCGAGGAGGAGGTGGTCCTGCTGAGGTCCACCGGCGGGCGCGTCAGACGGACGGGCGACTGGCAGGTCCCGCGCGTGCTGCGGGTCGAGTCCGAGTACGGCGGTGTGCACCTCGACCTGTCGGGCGCCGTCATCGAGCATCCCGAGATCGGGATCGAGCTCCGGCTCGCGTACGGCTCCGCGTTGATCATCCTGCCCGTCGGCGCGACGGCGAACGTCGACCAGGCGCGGACCGAGTGGGGGCGGGTGATCTGCAAGGCGCCTGGTCGTCCGCGTCCCGGACGGCTGCACGTAAAGATCGCCGGGGAGTTCTCGTACGGTCATCTGCGGGTCCGCCACCCGCGCGGCCTGGTCAGATAGGCGCGTCTGACGGGCCGGCCGGCAACGCCGTGAGTCCCCGGAGCTCCTTGCGCGACAGCAGGCCGAGTTTGCGCAGCGAGCTGGAGACGTGGCTCTCCACGGTCCGCCTGGACAGGAACAGCTCGGTCGCGATCTCCTGGTTGGTCTTCCCCGCCGCCGCCAGCAGCGCCACCTCCCGCTCCCGTGACGACAGCGTCTGCCCATGAGAGGGCCGCCCGCCGCGCCACGGATAAGGGATGGGCACCCCGTTCTGCCGCATGATCCGGCAGATCCGGGCGATGTCCCGGTCCGCGCCCATCGCCCCGTACCGGCGCAGCGCGCTTTCGAGCAGGTCGCCACCGTCGGCCGCGCGACGTTCGCAGCGCCACCTGCCCAGGCGCTCGCCGGCCAGGGCCTCCTCGTAGCGCAGCCCGGCGTCCCGCAGCGTGGTGCGCGCCGCGTCGATCAGCCGCTCGGCCGTCGGCTGATCCGCCCGGGAGCGGGCGATGACGGCCCGGGCGCTCAGCGCGGCGGCCTGCGCGATCGGCGCGTCGGCGCCGTCGATCGCCGCGCTCAGCTCGTCGACCAGCGCGGCGGCCTCGCCGGCCTCGCCGAGGGTGTCCAGGGCGTCCACGAGGCACAGTACGGTCTCGGCGCCCCACACCCAGTTCCCCTTGGCCCGCACCTGGTCGAGCCCGGCGGTGGCCTGCTCGACGGCGCCCACGGCGTCGTCGAGGGTCAGCAGGAGCCGGGACAGCGTCATGCGGGCGGAGATGAGCGGCCAGACGGCGCCGACCCGCTCGGCGATCGCGATCACCTCGCCCAAGCCCGTCACGGCCTCCTCCGCCGGACCCGTCGCCGCCAGCAGCGCGCTACGCATCAGCCGCGAGTCCAAGGACCCGGCGGCGAACGTGGCCGCCGCGCCCTCCAGTGGCCGCAGGCGGTGTTCCAGACCCTCCCACCGTCCGGCGGCCCGGTCGACGGCCGCCGTCACCAGCTCGACTACGTCCGCCACCCGGAGATATTCGGCCTGGTCGGCTGCCTGGTGGCCCTCGGCCAGCAGGCGCTGCGCGCGTTCGAGCCGGCCGATGTGCAGGGCGCCCTGCGCCCAGTTGAGGCAGGCGCGGGCGTGCTCTCTGGGCGCGGACCGCAGACCGTCGTCGCGCAGCAGGTCGTCGATCAGCCGCCAGCTTCCCGGGTCGCCCTGTTCCAGCAGAAGCGAGGCCCGCGCGATGCGTACCGCGATGTCGACGTCACGGTCGCCGCTGCGCCGTGAGGCCTCCTCGGCCTGCTCGCAGCGCGCGGTGTGCTCGCTGACGTGCCGGTTCACCACGGTCTCCGGCACGGCGAGCACGGCGAGCGCGCGGCCGAGGAGCGCGGGCCGCTCCGCGAGGTCGTCGATCGCGCCCTCGATCTGCAGGTAGCCCGCCCGCGCCTCACCTTGCTGACGCAGCAGGCGGCCGAGGGCGAAGCGCAGCTCGCCACGTAGCGGCGCGGGGAGCGGTTCGGTGGCCAGCAGGCGTTCGAGTATCGGTACGGCCTGGGCGTGCGCCAGACCGTCGACCGCCACCCGGCCGAGCTTGACGGCCAGCCGCACGCGTTGCTCACGGGGTAGCTCGCCGATCGCCAGCGCCTGGAGCAGGAACCGCGCCGCCGTGGCGTCGTTGCCGTGGGACAAGGCGGTGTCGGCGGCGGCCTCGGCGTTGCCGACGAATTCCGTCGTCCGGCCCGCGAGCCGGAAATGGTGGGCGAGCCTGGCCACCGGCCGGGGACCGGGCACCGACTCCAGGGCCCGCGCGGTCCTGAGATGCAGCCACCGCCGGCCGGACACCGGCACGGACTCGTACACGATCTGCCGCGCCAGGGCGTGCCGGAACCGGCACCGGCCGTCCTCCTCGTGCAGGAGACCGACCGCCTGCGCCTGCCCGAGAGCACGGGCGATCTGCGCCGCGCCGCGCTCCGTGACCTCCGCGAGCACCCGGTCGTCGGGCGTCATGCCGATGACGGCGGCGGCGCCGAGGATCTCCTGCGCCGCGTCGTCGAGCGAGGACAGCCGCCGCAGCACCACGTCCCGTAACACCGTCGGAACGGCGAGCTCGGCCAGGACGTCCGACCGGCCCGGGATCTCGCTCGCGGGCAGGCGCTCCAGGAGCGTACGGAGCACCTCCTCCACCACGAACGGGATGCCGCCCGTCTTCTCGTACAAGGGGGCGGCGAACGTGGGGGGAAGCTCGGTCTTCAAGATGCTCCGCGCGAGCTCCGCCACCTCGGACCTGCTCAGCGGGGTGAGGCTGACCGACCGCGCCGGCCCCGACGGCGCGCGGGCGAAGGCCTCCCGGATCGGGAGCAACCCCGCTTCCGTACGGACGGTGAGGATCACCGACAGGTGCCTCGGCTGGTGGGCGGCGAGGAAGGCCAGGAAGTCGTGGGTGCCGCTGTCGGCCCAGTGCACGTCCTCCAGGACCAGCACCAGCGGGCTCAGATGGTCGAGCAGGGCCACGGCCGCCCGGAACACCCGGTGCCGCTCCGCCCGCTGGTCGGGCAGCGGCGGCAGGGGTGGTGGCAGATGCTCGGCGATCTCGGGGAGCAGCGGCGCGAGCGCTCCTGCGACGGGGTTGACCGGGCGGGACCGGGCGAGCTCGGCCCCGGCCAGGCGGAAGGCGTCGAGCAGGGGAGACAGCGGCAGGGGCTCCTGAAGCTGCTCGCACTGGCCCACGAGCCGGCGGGTCCCGGCCAGGCCGGGCGTGGCCAGCAGCTCACTCACCAGCCGGCTCTTGCCGATGCCCGCCTCGCCTTCGATCAGGGCGAGAGAGGGCGGAGCGGTGATGACCGTGCGCAGGAGCCCGAGCTCCGCCTGGCGGCCGACGAGCACGTCGGACAGGGAGCCCGAGGGGGCGATGCGGGCCGGTCCCAAGGGCATGTGGCGAACCCCCTACCTGCTGGTATCAGCATGAGCAGGCTACCGGATCTTAAACCCGCGGTAAGTGGCGGCCAAAAATCCGTATACGGTACGGATGCTCCCTCCGGCCGGCTCTCAATAGCCTCGGCGATCGTCCGCGTGATCCGCGGCGATGCACTGAGGGGCGACGATGGATCTGTCCACATCTCCTGGACGCACAACGCGCAGGCGCCGCCGGCTGGTGGCGGCCATGGCATTAGCCGGATTGACGCTGGCCGCAGCGGCCTGGCCCGGCCCGGTGAGCGCGGAAGCCGAACCGGAACAGCAGAAGACCTACATCGTGCGGATGGCCGCCGACCCTGTCGTGACGTACGAGGGGGATGTGGCCGGGCTGTCCGAGACCAAGCCGCAGCGCGGCGAGAAGATCGATCCCCGGTCCGCCGAGGTGACCAAGTACGTCGACCACCTGCGCGGCCGGCACGACGCCGCGCTCAGGAAGGTCGGTGGCGAGAAGGTCTACGAGTACGCCTACTCCTACGGCGGTTTCGCCGCCCGCCTGACCGCGTCCCAGGCGTCCCAGCTACGCGCGATGTCCGACGTCGTGACCGTGGTCGAGGACAAGAAGGTGTCGGTGCAGACGTCCTCGACGCCGTCCTTCCTCGGGCTGGACGCGCGCGGCGGACTCTGGGACCAGCTCGGCGGCCCCACCGGGAAGCGCCGGAGCAAGGGCGCAGGCGAGGGCCTGGTCATCGGCGTGATCGACAGTGGCATCTGGCCGTCCAGCAAGAGCTTCGACGGCCGCGACGCGGACGGGAAGCCGTACGGCCCGGTTCGCGGATTCCACGGCACGTGCGCGACCGGGGGCCCGGACGACTCCTGGAACAGCGGGATGTGCAACGGCAAGCTGATCGCCGCCAAGCACTTCGACGCCGGGTGGGGCGGTGACGCGGGAATCAAGGAGCAGCTCCCTTGGGAGTTCCTGTCGCCGCGCGACTACAACGGGCACGGCACGCACACCTCCTCCACCTCGGGCGGAAACTACGGGGTGCGGGCGACGGGGGCGGCCGCGGCGTTCGGCAAGATCAGCGGCATCGCGCCGCGGGCTCGGATCGCCGCGTACAAGGCGCTCTGGTCGACGCAGGACGCCTCGACGGCCAACGGCTACTACTCGGACCTGGTCGCCGCCATCGACCAGGCGGTGGCGGACGGCGTCGACGTCATCAACTACTCGGTCTCGGGCACGCAGACGGACTTCCTCGACCCGGCGGAGACGGCGTTCCTGTCCGCCGCGGAGGCGGGCGTCTTCGTCGCCGCCGCGGGCGGCAACAGCGGCCCGGCCGCCGCCACCGTGGCGCACCCGTCTCCGTGGGTGACCACGGTCGCGGCCGGTACGCACAACCGCGGTACGCAGGGTACGGCGACGCTCGGCAACGGCACCACCTACAGCGGCGCCTCGCTGGCCGCCACCAAGGCCGGGCCCGCGCCGCTCGTCGACGCCACGGCGGCGGGGCTGCCCGGCGTCGATCAGACCCGGCTGGCGCAGTGCTACGCCGCCAGGGACAACGAGGGCAAGGCGGTGCTCGACCCGGCCAAGGTGAAAGGCAAGATCGTCGTCTGCGACCGCGGCGAGACGCCCCGCGTCAACAAGAGCGTGGCCGTCGCCGAGGCGGGCGGTGTCGGCATGATCCTCATCAACACCGACGAGAACTCGCTCAACGCCGACCTCCACTCCCTGCCCACGGTGCACCTGGCCGTCAAGGACCGGCAGGCCGTCAAGGACTACGCCGCCGTCAACGGCGCGACGGCGACGATCGACCAGGCCAAGATCAACAACAACACACCCGCTCCGTACGTCGCGGAGTTCTCCTCGCGCGGCCCGCTGTACGCCGCGGGCGGCGACCTGCTGAAGCCGGACGTGATCGCTCCGGGGCAGGACATCCTCGCCGCGTTCGCGCCACCGGGCGCCAACGGGGCCGAGTTCAACATCTCCAGCGGCACCTCGATGGCGGCCCCGCACGTCGCCGGGCTCGCCGCGCTGCTGAAGGATCTGCACCCGGACTGGTCGCCGATGGCGATCAAGTCGGCGCTGATGACGAGCGGCTCCGACATCCTCGACGGCCCCGGCACCGACCCGTCGGTGATCTTCAGCCAGGGTGCCGGCCACGTCACCCCGAACAGCGCCGCCGACCCCGGCCTGGTCTACGACAGCGGCGTCAAGGACTGGATCGCGTTCCTGTGCGCCACGACCAAGGGCGTGTCGGACCAGGTCTGCGCCGCGCTGGCCAAGAAGGGCTACCCACTCCAGGCACGTGATCTGAACGTGCCCTCGATCTCGCTCGGCCGCATGGCCGGCACCCAGACGGTGACCCGCAAGGTCACCAACGTCGGTCGCTCGACCGCCACGTACACCGCCTCCACCGCCGGGCTGACCGGGATCACGGCCAAGGTCACGCCGAGCCGGATCACGCTGCGGCCAGGGCAGACGAAGTCGTTCACGGTCTCCTTCACGCGCACCACCGCCCCGATGAACAGCTACCAGGGCGGGCGGCTCATCTGGAAGGACGGCCGCCACATCGTGCGCGTCCCCGTCATCCTGCGTCCGGTGTCCGAGACATGGGCGGCCACCCACGGAGTGACGGGCGGGCAGGACTCCGCCGAGTTCATCGCCCTGGACCCCAAGGGCAAGCGGGTCTACGTGACCGGCGCCAGTTTCGGGTCCACGCCCGGCATGCTCAGCCCGCGGATCGAGACCGTCGCCTACGACGCGGCGACCGGCGCCGAGCTGTGGAGCAAGGGCTACACGGGCCCCGCGGGCAACTACGACGAACCGCACGCGATCGAGGTGAGCCCCGACGGGAGCAAGCTCTTCGTCACCGGTACGAGCGCCGGGAAGGAGACCGGCAACGACGCGGTCACGATCGCGTACGACACCGCCACCGGCCAGGAGCGCTGGATCGCCCGGCACACCGGGCCGGCGGGTCTGTCGGACTTCGCCAACGCGATCACGGTCGGGCCCGACGGGAAGAACGTCTACGTCACCGGCATGTCCACGCTGGCCGAGGGTGGCAAGGACGACTTCTTCACGGTCGCCTACAACGCCGACAGCGGCGAGCGTACGTGGCTCGCGTACTACGACGGGCCCGGAGCGGCCACCGACGACGCCAGGGCGATCAAGGTGACGCCGGACGGGTCCAAGCTCGTCGTCACCGGCCAGAGCCAGGGCGAGCCCGGCACCGGCCTGTCCGACTGGGGCACGGTCGCCTACGACGCCCGCACCGGCGAACAGCTCTGGACGGCCCGGCACAACGGCCCGGCGAACAGCATCGACATCCCCGTCGGCATGTCGGTCGCCCAGGACGGTAAGTCGGTCTTCATCACCGGAGCCAGCCAAGCCCCCAGCACGCAGACGGACATGACCACGATCGCCTACGACACCACCTCAGGAAAGGAGATCTGGGCGGACCGCTACGACGGCGCCGCGCACGGCAGCGACAACCCGCACGACATCACCCTGGCGCCCGGCGGCGGCAAGCTGTACGTCACCGGCAACACCGAGGGCGAAGGGACGAGGTCGGACTACACCACGATCGCCTACGACCCCGCCACGGGTAAGCGGTCCTGGGTCCAGCGCTACGACGGTCAGGCGAAGGGTGACGACGTCGCCTGGGACGTCGCCGTGACTCCGGACGGCGGCAAGGTCGTCGTCACCGGTCAGAGCACGGACGACGAGACCAAGGGCGGCGACTACGTGACGATCGCCTACGACGCCGCGACCGGCGGGCAGACCTGGACGGGCCACTACGACGGCGCGGCCGGCGCCTCGGACAACGCGCACGCGCTCGCCGTGGACACGGCCGGCGGTGCCGGTGTCCGGATCTTCGTGACCGGAGAGAGCGCGACGGGCGGGAACCCACCCGACGCGCTGGAGGTCGACTTCGCGACGGTGGCCTACTTCGAGCCCTGGAAGAAGCCCTGATCCTGGAGTGAATCGCGCGCCTCCGGCTCCCGCCGGGGGCGCGCGAGGCGCGTCAGGGCCTCGGCGCGGGTACGGTCGAGCTCGCTCTCCTCGGCCCGCGCCCGCTCGCGGGCGTACTCCCGCATCAGGTCGTGGAAGGTGTAGCGGCCCGGCTCACTCTCCTCGATGAGATGTGCGCCGGCGAGCCGGCACAACAGGAGGTCGGTCTCGCCCGGGGGCGCACCGGAGAGCGCGGCGGCGGTCTCGGTGGTGAACGTCGGCCCGGGGGCGAGGCCGAGCAGCCGGAACAGCCGCCGTGACGGCGGGTCCAGACGGCGATAGGACAGGTCGAACGCCCCGCGTACCGCCGCGTGCGGATCCCCGTTGACCGCCAGCGAGGACAGCCGGGTCCCGGCGAGCCGGCGCACCTGGCCGGCGATGCCCCCGGCGGGCCGGCCGAGCACGCCGGCCGCCGCGACGCGCAGCGCCAGCGGCAGGTAGCCGCAGGCCCTGGCCAGCTCACGGGCGGCGTCCCGCTCGGCCGCCAGGCGCTCGTCGCCGAGGAGCCGGCCGACCAGGGTGCCCGCCTCGTCCGGGGCCAGCATGCCGAGCGGAACGGGGAGCGCGCCGTCCCGGGCGACGAGGCCGGTCAGCCGGTCCCGGCTGGTGATCACGGTGGCGCAGCGCCGGCCGCCGGGCAGGAGCGGACGGACCTGCTCCTCGCTGCCGGCGTCGTCCAGGATCACCAGGACCCTCCTGTCGGCGAGCAGGCTGCGGTAGGCGGCACTGGCCTCCTCCTCCGCGTGCGGCACCCGTTCGGCGGGCACGCCGAGCCCGCGCAGGAACTGCCCGAGCGCCTCGATCGGGCGCAGCGGACGCTCCGGCGAGTGGCCGCGCAGGTTGACGTAGAGCTGGCCGTCGGGAAACAGGGAGCGCATCCGGTGCCCCCAGTGGACGGCCAGCGCCGTCTTCCCGACCCCGCCCGTGCCCGTGACCATGGAGATCGCCGCCGTGTCGCCGCCGGTCGCGGCCGAGTCCAGGAGACGGAGCTCGGCCGTCCGCCCGGTGAACTGCCCCGGCTCCGGCGGCAGTTGCGCCGGTGTCGCCGACGCCTCCCAAGTCTCCGTCTCGTTGAGGGCGGACAGGTCGGGCGACCTGATGGTGGAGACCTTCCCCCGGAGGATCCGCTGGCGAAGCTGCCGCAGCTCGGGACTGGGGTCCAGGCCCAGCTCCTCGATGAGGCGGCGCCGGGTGCGTTCGTAGCGCTCCAGCGCGTCCACCCGCCGGCCCGCCCGGTACAGCGCCAGCATGAGCAAGCCGACCAGGCCCTCCCGGAAGGGGTTCTCCGCGACGAGCGCGATCAGCTCGGGGACCAGTCCGGCGTGGCGGCCCGCGCGCGTCTCGGCGTTCAGGCATTCCTCGGTGACCGCGAGCCGTTCCTCGACGAGGGCGTCGCGCAGCAGGTCCAGCAGCCCTCCGCCGGAGACACCGCTCAGGGGCTCGCCCCGCCACAGCGCCAGCGCGCGTCTCAGCCCGGCGGCCCGTGCCTCGGCGGACTCCATCGTGCGCGCGCGGGCGACCGCGTTCCTGAACTCGTGCACGTCCACCTGCTCAGCGGCGAGCCTGAGCAGGTAACCCTGCGAGTAGTAAGCGATCGTGACGTTGGCCCTGGCCAGGGCGGGCCGCAACCGCGAGACATACCCCTGCACCATGCCCCGGGCGCCCGTGGGGGCCCGCTCTCCCCACAGCCCTTCGATTAATCGTTCGACCGACACGGTCCGGCCCGCCTCCAGCGCCAGCAAGGCCAGCACCGCCCGCTGCCGGGGTGGTCCGAGCAAAACCTCCTGATGTCCGTGCCACGCTCGCACGGCTCCCAGCAGTCCTATCTTCAGCGCTTGGCCGAGGCCCTGCAGCTCTAATCCTTCTGGCATATCGCTCCCCGTCTGGCACGTCGTGGTTACAGGCCGCCATACGAAAGACACGAGACGCAGTCCAGTAGAAATCCTTCCGGAATCAAGCCCCCCTGCAGCGCCCTGCGGCACTCTGAACGCGTTCTCCGGGGTGCATTCGAAGTCGAATGACCGTGGGATGAAAATAGCGCGGTGCTCCCCGGGGTCGGCTCGGAAAGAGGCAACCTTGTTTTATCCGTACGACCTGATCAAGGACTTCGCCGGCGCGGTCGGCCGCCATCCTGACCGCCCGGCGATCGCGTACAACGGCCGGACTCTCACCTACGCCCAACTCCACGCGTGGACGCGCGCGACCGGCCGGCGGCTGGGCCCGCGTCCCGGGGTCGTCGGGGTGCCGGCGTCCCGGTCGCCGGAGACGGTGGCCGCCCTGCTCGGCATCCTGGCGGCGGGCGGAACGTACGTACCGATCGATCCGGCGTTCCCGTTGCCGAGGCGGCGGGCGCTGATGTCGGCGAGCGGGTGCACGACGCTGATCCCCACCACCAACAAGCCCACCAACAAGCCCACCGACCCCGGCGTGCGACTGGTGGATCTTCCCGATCTCCCCTCCCGCGCCGAAGCGGGCCGGGCCGCCCGTACCCCGGACGCGGAGGTCGTCGTCGCCGGGGACGATCCGGCCTACATCCTGTTCACGTCCGGATCCACCGGCGCGCCCAAGCCCGTGGTGACCCCGAGGCGGGCCATCGCCGTCGTGACCGGCGCGCTGCGGGAGCTGTTCGGCCTCACCCCCGAGGACCGCGTCCTGCAGTTCGCGTCTCTGAACTGGGACACCTGCTTCGAGGAGATCCTGCCCACCCTCACCACCGGCGCGACGCTGGTCTTCCACGATCACGCCCACTCGGGATCGTTCCACCGCGTGCTGCGCATGATCGCCGCCGAGGGGATCACCGTGCTGGACCTCCCGTCGGCGTTCTGGCACGAGCTGGTGCGCCACCTGGTGGACGAGGGGGCCACGCTGCCCGCCTGCGTCCGGCTGGTCGTCATCGGCGGGGAGGCCGTGAGCGCGGCGCGGCTGGCCGACTGGCGCGCGCTCGACACCGACGGGATCCGCCTGGTCAACACCTATGGGTGTACGGAGACGACGCTCATCACCCACGCCATAGACCTGCACGGCCCGCTGGCGGCAGGGGAGCGGGTCCCCACCGAACCGGCCGCCGGGGGAGCGGGGGTGCGGGTGCCGATCGGGCGGCCGCTGCCGCACGTCCGGCAGCACGTCAGCGAGGACGGCGAGCTGCTGGTCGGCGGTCCGTCACTGGCGCTGGGCTACCGGGGCCTGCCGGAGGCGACGGCGGAGCGGTTCGTCGAGCTCGGCTCCGAGCTGTACTTCCGTACCGGCGACCGGGTCGGCCTGGCCCCCGACGGCACGCTCACGCACGAAGGCCGGCTCGACCACGAGCTCAAGATCCGCGGCATCCGGGTCGATCCGGGCGAGGTCGAGGCGCAGATCTCCGGTCATCCGCGAGTGAGCGCCGTGGCGGTGACGGGCGTCACCGTCGCCGACCACACGACGCTCGCGGCCTACATCGTCCCCGGCCCACCTACCGCTGACGACACGACCATGGTCCCCGGCCCACTCACCGCTGACGACACGACCGTCGTCCCCGGCCCATCCACCGACGACGACACGACGCTGGCCGCCGATGTCCGGGACTACCTGCGCGACCGCGTCCCCTGTCATCTCGTGCCCAGCCGGATCACCGTCGTCCCCGAACTCGTCTACACGGCGAGCGGAAAAGTCGACCGGGCCGGTTCGCATCGGCGATACGCGTCCGCCACCGTTTGAGGGAGACCATTCCGTGAATGTCAACGCCGTCTCGGCGGTATTTCAGCGCGTCCTGGAGAACCCGGAAGTCAGCGCGGACTCAGACTTTTTCGTCATGGGCGGGGATTCGCTGCTCGCCACCCGTGTACTGAGCGCGATAGCCCGTACCAGCGGCGTTGAACTGGATTTCGACGACTTCCTCGACGCGCCGACACCGAGCGACCTGGCCAAGAAGATCGCGAGCGCCGAGCAGAGTGCGAGCCCGGCATGAGTGTCGTCGTCGTGGGAGCCGGCCTGGCCGGGCTCACCGCCGCCACCGACCTCGCGGCAAGCGGCGTCGAGGTCACCGTCCTCGAGGCACGTGAGCGGGTCGGCGGCCGTACGCACGGCATCGAGGTCGCCCCGGGCGTCTGGGTGGACGCGGGCGCCGCGTACCTGGGAGACCGGCACACCGCCCTGCTCGCCCTGCTGGCCGAGCTGGACCTGAAGACCACCCCGACCACCATGACGGGCGCGAGCCGGTTCGCGCTCGGCGGCGAGGGCCAGACCCGGGCCGGCCGGTTCCCGCCGCTGTCGGCGGTCGCGCTCGGCGAGCTGTTCGACGCGCTGGACGAGCTGGACCGCGGGGTGCGCGCGGACGCCCCCTGGCTGTCGGCGGGCGCCGCCCGGCTGGACGCGCTGACCGCGGCCGAGTGGGCGCGCGAGCACCTGCGTCATCCGGACGCGCGGCTGTTCTTCCCGCTGTTCCTCGGCGAGATGATGGCCGCCGACCCGGCGGACGTGTCCGTCCTGCACATGGCCTTCTACCTGCGCTCGGGCGGCGGGATCCGCTACCTGAACGCCTTCGCGGGCGGCGCGCAGGAGGACCGGATCGACGGCGGCGCGCACCAGGTGTGCCGGCGGCTGGCCGCCGGGCTGGGCGACCGGGTGCGGCTCGGCGCGCCGGTGCGCGCGATCCACCAGGACGACGACGGAGTGACCGTCGACGCCTCGACCGGATCGGTGCGGGCCCAGGCCGTGGTCGTCGCGGTGCCGCCGACGCTGGCCGACGCGATCGACCACCGGCCAGGGCTGCCCGCGCCCCGCTCCGGCGAGCGTACGGCGCCCGGCTGCGCGGTGAAGGTCCACCTGGTGTACCCGTCGCCGGCCTGGCGGGAGCAGGGGCTGTCCGGCTGGTCGGTCAACGCGCGCGGCCCCTTGCTGTCCACCGTGGACGACTCGCCGGCGGATGGCGGGGTGGGCGTGCTGACCGGGTTCGTGACCGGCAGGGAGGCGTACAGATACGCCGCGCTGCCCGCCGCCGAGCAGCGCGAGCAGGCGGTCGCCCAGGCCGCGCGGCTGTTCCCCGGCTTGCCGGAGCCGATCGGCTGCCACGTCACCGACTGGGTCCACGAGCGCTACAGCCGGGGCTGTTACGCGGCGCTGTTCGGGCCGGGCGACTGGCCGCGGCTCGGCCCGCGGCTGACGGCCCCCTACCGGCGGGTGCACTGGGCCGGCACCGAGACGAGCACGGAGTTCTTCGGACTGATGGAAGGAGCCATCCGATCGGGGCACCGGGTGGCCGCGGAGATAAGCGCGACGTACCGATGGAGGGACATCCATGACTGACAGCACGTCCATCGCCCCCCTGGCCGTCCGGCAGGGATTCATGACCGAGCCCGGCCTGGGCGCCGGCAACTTCCTCGACCACGCCCTGGCGGCCAACCCGAACCGGGCGGTGCCGTTCGTCTACAGCCACCACAACGACCATCGTGGCCGGGTGGTGCTGCGCGGCCACAGCCTGGTCGACCTCACGGCGCTGCGCGACCGGTACGCCAAGTGGTACCGGGCCAACGGCGTACAGCCCGGCGAGCCGGTGGGCATCGTGGTGGCCGAAGGGCTCGAACCGCTGCTCCACTTCCTGGCGCTCACGGCGCTCGGCGCCATCCCGACGATGATCAACGACGCGATGCGGGCCGACGTCATGGTCCGCTACCTCGACCACGTGGGCGTCGTCGGCATCGTCGCCGACGACACGACCAGGCTGCAGATGGCCTATCGCAACGCCCCGCAGACCAGGCCCAGATTCATCGCCCTGGCCGCCGAGGTGCGGGCCTACGACGCCGACTCCGGCCACTTACCGGAGGAGTACCCCTACCAGCACGCTCCCGACGACATCGTGGCGTTGATCCACTCCTCCGGCACCACCGGCACCCCGAAGTCGACGACGCTCGGGCACCGCAGCTTCTGGGACGGCAAGCAGCCGCGGATGCTGCGCTTCCCCGCCGAGCCGTACGACAAGCTGATGTCGCTCATGCCGCACACCCACGCCGGCGGGCTCAGCTACTTCCTCACGGCGGTGCTGCTCGGACTGCCGACCGTGGTCATGGCGGACTGGCGGCGCACGGCCGTGGAGCCGGTGATGGAGGCCTTCCAGCCGACCATGGTGGCCTCCTTCCCCCGGACGTTCGTGGAGCTGGCCACCGGTGAGCTGCCGGTCAAGGGGGCGGCGAAGGTCCACTCCTGGTTCAACACCGGAGACAGCGCCCACTACGGGCACATCAGGCGGCTGGTCGAGCTCGGCGAGCGGCCCGCCGGCCTGATCAAGTCGTGGCTGCTTCCGCAGGGCGAGGCCGGCGAGTCGCTGCCCGGCTCTCAGTTCGTCGACGGGCTCGGCTCCTCGGAGATGGGGATGGCGCTCTTCGGCCAGGTGACCGCGCCGGAGACCCCGCGCGACGACCGGTGCGTGGGCAAGGCGCAGGACGCGGTGATCAAGGCCGCGGTGCTGGACGAGAACGGCGAGGAGGTGCCCGACGGCACCGTCGGCCTGCTGGCCGTGATCACCCCCTCGCGTACGCCGGGCTACTGGAACGACCCGCGCCTGACCAGCAGCTTCGAGCTCAACGGCTACTGGCTGACCGGGGACGTGGCGCGCCGGGACAGCGAGGGCAATTTCTACCACCTCGACCGCACCGTGGATGTCATCGACACCGCGACGGGGCCGGTCTACAGCCTGCCCATCGAGGAGATCCTCATCGCCGACTGCGCCGACCTCGTCCAGGACTGCTCGGTCGTGGGCGTGCCCGGCAAGGCGGGGGAGGGGCAGCGCCCGATCGCCGTGGTGCGGCCGCAGGCCGCCGCCGCTGACGTCACCGCCGAGGAGGTCATGGACAAGGCGAACAAGGCCCTCGCCGACGCCGGTCTGGCCACGCTCGCCACCGTGATCATCGCGCGGAGCGAGGAGGACTATCCGCTCGGCCCCACGGGCAAGGTGCTCAAGCGCGAGCTTCGTACCCGCCACGCGGTGCTGTTCACCGGATGAGTCATCAGATGAACGCCGACGCCGCCCGCGGCCCGTACACCTATGTGCGCCGTCCGCTCGTCGAGCCGGACTGGCGACGGCTGCCGGGCTGGCGCGGCGTCACCGACGCGCAGTGGCGCGATGCCCAGTGGCAGCGCGCCCACTGCGTGAAGAACGCCGGGCAGTTGCGCGCCGTGGTGGGCGACCTGCTCCAGGGCTCCTTCTACGCTGATCTGGCGGCCGACGTGGCCCGGTTCGCGACCATGTCCATGCTGATCACGCCGCAGTTGCTCAACGTGATGGCGCCGGAGCCCGTGAGCGATCCGGCCGCGTTCACCCGGGCCTTCCTGGCGGACCCGGTCCGCCGCTACCTGCTGCCGGTCCGCTCCGACCGGCATCCGGTCTGGCCCAGCCATCCGCGCGCCCGCCGCGACTCGCTGCACGAGGCCGAGATGTGGGTGGTGGAGGGGCTGACCCACCGCTACCCGACGAAGGTGCTGGCCGAGCTGCTGTCCACCTGCCCGCAGTACTGCGGGCACTGCACCCGGATGGACCTGGTCGGCACCTCGACGCCGCAGGTCGTCAAGGCCCGGCTCGCGCTCAAGCCCGTGGACCGGCAGGAGCTGATGCTGGACTACCTCAAGCGCACGCCCGGCGTGCGCGACGTGGTGGTCTCCGGCGGCGACGTGGCCAACCTGCCGTGGCAGAGGCTGGAGGCGTTCCTGCTGCGGCTGCTCGAACTGGAGTCCGTCCGGGACGTCCGACTGGCCAGCAAGGCGCTGGTCGGCCTGCCCCAGCACTGGCTCCAGCCCCGCGTGGTCGAGGGGATGGGCCGGGTGGCCGCCATCGCCCGCGCCCGCGGCGTGAACCTGGCCATCCACACCCACGCCAACCACGCGCGGTCGGTGACACCGCTGGTCGCCGAGGCGGCGCGGGCCATGTTCGAGGCGGGCGTGCGGGACGTGCGCAACCAGGGCGTGCTCCTGCGGGGCGTGAACACCACCACGGACGACCTGCTGGACCTGTGTTTCGCGCTCCAGGGCGAGGCCGGGATCCTGCCCTACTACTTCTACCTCTGCGACCTGATCCCCAACGCCGAACACTGGCGGATCCCGGTCCACCAGGCCCAGCGGCTGCAGGAAGCCATCATGGGCTACCTCCCCGGCTACGCGACGCCGCGGCTGGTGTGCGACGTGCCGTACGTCGGCAAGCGCTGGGTGCACCAGGTGGTGGAGTACGACCGGGAACGCGGCATCTCGTACTGGAGCCAGAACCACGGAATCGGCCTCCAGCCGGTCGAGGACCGCCTGTTCCCCTTCTACGACCCGATCGACACCTTGCCCGAGCCGGGCCGCCGCTGGTGGGCCGACGGAGAGGGACGACCATGACCCCGAGCACGCTGCGCCGCATGTGCTGGATCTTTCCCGATCGCGAGTCGACCCGGGGCACCGCGATGTGGCACCCCTTCTTCTGGGACCTCTACGCCGAGGTGGCCGCCGAGCTCGGCCTGAGCTGGTGCCGGCATTCCCCGGACGCGGTGACGGTCGACGGCCTGGAGTCCGGCAAACCGCGCGTCTACGTGGACGACGAACTCGTCACCCCGGAGGACACGCTCTTCATCACCGCGTTGTACTCGCTGCCCTACCAGTCCATGGACGTCTTCAACCAGTACGCGTTGTACGCCGTGCTGGAACAGGCCGGCTTCTACCTGTCGTTCCCGCCGAGCCTGTCGCCCATCGCCAACGACAAGCTGGCCACGGTCCTCTACCTGCACGATTCGCCCATCCCGCCGGTGCCCACCCTGCGCATCGGAACCGGCCGGGACACCAGCAAGCACCTGTACGAGGTGGCGCTGGCGAACCTGACCTACCCGGCCATCGTCAAGCCGTCCGGCTGGTGCGGCGGCGGCGGGGTGAACCTGGCCCGCGACGCCGAGGAGATCCGCGGCCTGGCCAGCCTCGCGCAGGGCGGCGACACCACGCTCGTGATCCAGCCCTACCTGGGTGACGGCACGGTCGACTACCGGGTCTACGTCGTCGACGGCGAGCCGTACGCCGTGATGAAGCGGATCCCCGAGCCCGGCTCGCCGGTCGCCAACGCCAGCCGGGGCGGCGCGATGGAGTTCCCGCCGGTCCCGCCCGAGCTGGCCGAGGCGACGGCGTACTTCTACGAGAAGCTGCCCATCCCCTTCTTCTGCGTCGACTTCCTGTTCGACGGCGAGCGGTACTGGTTCTCCGAGCTCGAACCCGACGGTGTGATCGCCCCGGACTACGGCGACCCGCACCGCACGCTCCAGCGCGAGGTCACCCGGGCCCGCTGGACGGCCTACCGCGACGCCCACACCCGCTGGCTGACCGAAAGTCAGGTGAAGAAATGACCGAATCGTTCTCACTGTCGCCCGAGGCGGCCGAGCAGCGTCTGCGCGTCCCGCGCCGAGCCCTGGAGCGGCTCAAGACCGTGCCCGCGCTGGCGCCGCGCTACGCCGGCTGCGACAAGCTGCTCACGCTGGAGGACGTCGCCGCGCTGCCCCCGCTGGTGAAGGACGACCTGAACGTGGCGCTGGCGCACCTGACGCCCAAGGCCGAGCAGGGCGCCACCTGGCTGTTCCAGAGCGGTGGCAGCACCGGCGCGCCCAAGGTCGGCTACGCGCCCACCGGGTTCTACATGGCCGGCGTGTACGAGCAGTGGCGTCCGCTGGAGCCGGACGACGTCTTCGTCAACGGCTGGGGCGCCGGCCGCATGTGGGGCGCCCACTTCCTGGCCGGGGCCTTCGCCGACCTTTCCGGCTGCCGGGTCATCGCGCTGGGCTCGGTGACGAAGGAGGAGTACGGCGACTGGCTGTCGTTCTTCGCCGCCCAGAGCGTGACCGCGTTCGGCGGCACCCCCAGCGTGCTGCGGCTGTGGTTCGCGCACGCGCGGGCCAGCGGCGTACGCCTGCCCGCGCTGCGCAAGGTGCTCTGGCTCGGCGAGGCGTGGCACCCCCAGCTCGACGAGGACATGGCCGTGGTGGCGCCGGACGCGCGCCGCTGGGGCATGTTCGGCAGCACGGAGACCTGGGTGATCGGCACCAACACCCCGCGGTGCCCAGCGGACGTCTTCCACCCGCTGCCCGCGCAACTCGTGCACACCGACGCCGACGAGCTGCTGGACTTCACCACGCTCGACTCGGACATGCTCAACCCGGTGCTGCGCTACCGCACCGGCGACGCCGGCCGCTTCGTCACCTGCGAGTGCGGCCGGGAGGACCGGGCGCTGCGGGTGCTGGGCCGCCGCGACTCGGTGGTGCAGGTACGCGGGCTGGGGCTGCACGTGGACGACATCGTCGCCCAGGCGGAGCGCGAGCCGGGCGTCTCCCGCGCGCAGATCCTCATCACCGAGCAGCGCGGCCGGGTGTCCACGGTGGACGTGCTGCTGCTGACCGACGCGGACGCGCCACTGGACCTGCCCGAACGGCTGCGCGCGGAGCTCATGTCCGCGACGTTCACGATCAGCACGGCCTTCCAGCACGACCCGCACGCCTTCCGGGTCACGGCCGTCGACGCGCTGATCAGCAACGAGCGCACCGGCAAGACCGCCGGCTTCGTCGTACGGGAGGAGCCGTGAGGTTACCGGAGTCCCTGGGCAGGCAGTTCAACCTGTACTGGGGCGGCCAGACGGTGAGCCTCGTCGGCGACCGGGTCACGGTGTTCGTGGTCCCGACCCTGATGATCTTCGTGCTGCACGCCTCCGCGTTCGAGGTGGGCGTCGTGGCCATGGCCCAGTACCTCGGCATCCCCGTGCTGGGGCCGGTCGCCGGGGTGCTGGTCGACCGGTGGGACAAGCGCCTGACCATGCTGATGTGCGACGTCGTACGGCTGGTGGCGGTGACGGCGATCCCCGTGGCCTACTGGTTCGGCGTGCTGTCGACGCCGTTGCTGTTCGTCTGCGTGGCGCTGATCAGCGGCGCGACGATCTTCTTCAACGTCGGCTACCTCGTCGCCGTGCCCACCACGGTGCCGGAGGACAAGCTGGTGCGGGCGTACTCGCGCCTTGAGGGCAGCAGCACGGTGTCCGAGGTGGCCGGGCCGTCGATCGCCGCGGGCCTGTACCACGTGCTCGGGGTGGCCGCGCTGCTCGTCGACGCGGCCAGCTACCTGGTCTCGGCGGCGTGCTTCCGCGCCATGCGGCCGTGGGGGGTCAAGGCCGTCCAGCAGGGTTCCGTGTGGTCGCGGCTGGTGCTGGGGTTCCGGCTGAACTGGGCCGATCCGGTGCTGCGCCGGGTGGTCATCGCGGCCGTGACCCTGAACTCGGGCGGCCCGATCTTCGTCACGGTCCTGCCGGTGCTCGCCTACCAGGGCCTGGGCATCTCGGTGGGTGTGTTCGGGGCGGCGATGTCGGCCGGGGCGGGCGGCGCGGTGATCGGCGCGCTCGTCGCGCCCAAGATCAGCGACCGGCTGGGTCTCGGCCGGACCATGGCCTGGGGACTGCTGCTGCACTGCCTGGTCGGCCTGGGCATCCTCGCCGCGCCCGCGCTGCCCGCCGCGCCCGTGATCGGCGTGACGTTCGGCTGCTACGGCTTCTTCATGTCGTGCATCAACGTCTGCAGCGCCCCGATCCGCCAGTCGCGGATGACGGCCGAGAACCAGGGCGTGATGCACGCGGCCTTCCGCACCGTGACCTGGGGAGTGATCCCGCTGGCCGCGCTCGTCGGCGGCACGGCGGTCACCCTGCTGACCGGGAGCCTGGGCGTGCTCGACGCGGCCAAGGTGGTCATGGTCGCCGGCACACTGCTGGCCGCGTTCTCCTTCCTGCCCGCGGTGGGGATCCAGCCGCTGATGAACCGCGCCAAGAACCTTGAGGAGAGCCCGGCATGATCGTGCTGATCACCGGTACGTCGTCCGGAATCGGCCTGGCGACCGCGGTCACCGCCGCCAGGGCCGGATTCACCGTGGTAGCCACGATGCGTGACCCGGACAAGGACGGCGCGCTGCGTGAAGTGGCCGACCAGGCCGGGATCACGCTGGACATCCGCCGTCTGGACGTCACCGACTCCGCGTCCATCGACTCGTGCCTCCAGGGCGTCCGGGAGGAGTACGGGCGGCTGGACGCGGTGGTCAACAACGCCGGCGTCTCCAACTTCGACCCGACGATGGAGATGTCCACCATGAAGGCCCTGCGAGCCAACCTGGAGGTGAACTTCTTCGGCGTCATAGCAGTGAGCCGGGTCGCGATGCCGCTGCTGCGTGCCGCCCGTGGCCGCCTGCTGACCATCGGCAGCGTGCACGGCGTCGTGGGCCAGCCGTTCAACGAGGCGTACGCGGCGGCGAAGTGCGCCGTCGAAGGGTTCATGGAGAGCCTGGCGCCGGTCGCGGCGGCGCACGGGGTGCGGGTCAGCGTGGTCGTGCCCGGCTTCGTACCAGACACCGAGTTCGGGATTTTTCCGGACATCAACCGGGGGACCATCCGGGCGGCCTCGGGGCCGTACGCGCGGACGTTCGACGGCTACCTCGACTGGGTGCGCGGCGCGGGCTGGGAGGGAGCCGGCCAGTCCAAGTGGGAGGTGGCCGAAGTGGTGGTGCGCGCGCTGAGCGAGGACGAGCCGCCGTTCCGGGTCCCCACCAGCGAGTGGGTGGCGGCGTACCTGGCGCGCAAGCTCGCCGATTCGGACGGGTCGGCCGTCCAGGCGCAGGCCAGGACCTGGATCGGGGGCCCGGTATGAACGGTATGACCACCGAGGACCCGGCCTGCCGCGCGCTCGGCATCGCGCTGGAGGAGGTGGCCGCCGGCCGGGCGCGGCTGCGGATGCGCATCACCGACGAGATGGTGAACGGCCACGGCATCGCCCATGGCGGCTACCTGTTCCTGCTCGCCGACGCCGCTTTCGCGTACGCCTGCAACTCCTACGGCCGCGTCACGCTGGCGCACAGCGCGCAGGTGACGTTCCTGCGCCCGGCCGCGGCCGGTGACGAGCTGGTCGCCGAGGCCGCGGAGCGCGTCAGGTACGGCAGGAACGGCGTCTACGACGTGACCGTACGCCGCCCGGCGGGCGAGATCGTCGCGGAGTTCCGCGGCCAGAGCGTGACGGTCTCCGGCCGGCTCGACGAAGGGAAGCACTCATGAACGGGCAGCGGCCGGCGACCCGCCGGACCGGGCGCTGGATCGACCACTGGGAGCCGGAGGACCCCGGCTTCTGGGCGGCCACCGGGCGCCGCGTCGCCACCAGGAACCTGGTCTTCTCCATTTTCGTGGAGCATCTCGGCTTCGCGATCTGGCTGCTGTGGAGCGCGATCGTCGTCATCCTCCCCAAAGCGGGGTTCACCTTCACCGTCGACCAGCTCTTCTGGCTGGTGGCGGTGCCGAATCTGGTCGGGTCCACGCTGCGGCTGCCGTACACCTTCGCGGTCTCGGCCTTCGGCGGCCGCAACTGGAACGTGGCCAGCGCGCTGCTGCTCCTGGTGCCGGTGGGGCTGCTCGCCTGGCTGGTCACGGACACGGCACACCCGTACTGGATGTTCCTGATCGCCGCGGCGGCGGCCGGGTTCGGCGGCGGGAACTTCGCCTCCTCGATGGCCAACGTCTCCTACTTCTATCCCGAGCGGCGCAAGGGGTTCGCGCTGGGTGTGAACGCGGCCGGCGGCAACCTGGGAGTGGCCGTGGTGCAGGCGCTGATCCCGCTCGTGGCGACGGCCGGTCTGGTGTACGCCGGTCTGGTGTGGGTCGTGCCGATCGTGGCCGCCGCGCTGTGCGCGTACTTCTTCATGGACAACCTGGCCGTGGCGAAGACCGACTTCGGCACCCAGGGGAAGGCGTTCCTGCGCAAGCACACCTGGGTCATGTCCTTCCTCTACATCGGCACCTTCGGCTCCTTCATCGGCTATTCGGCGGCGTTCCCGCTGGTCGTCAAAGCGACGTTCGCCGAGTCCGCGTCGCCGTACTTCGCCTTCCTCGGCCCCCTGGTCGGCTCGCTGTCGCGGCCGGTCGGTGGGTGGCTGGCCGACAGGTACGGCGGTGCCAGGGTCACCGCGTGGTCCTTCATGGCCATGGCGGCGGGGGTCATCGGCGCGCTCGCGGGGCTCGGGCAGCACGGGTTCCCGCTCTTCCTGGGGGCGTTCCTGCTGCTGTTCACCGCCTCGGGGATCGGCAACGGGTCCACGTACCGGATGATTCCGGCGATCTTCACCGCCCAGGCGGAGCACGGCGAGCCGGACGCCCGGCTGCGCGCCCGGCGGGAGGCCGCGGCGGCCATCGGCATCGCCTCGTCGATCGGCGCGTTCGGCGGGTTCCTCATCCCGCGCGGTTTCGCCATCTCCATCGGCCAGACCGGATCCATCGACCTGGCGCTGTACGTGTTCGTCGGCGGCTACGCCGTGTTCCTGGCGACGAACTGGTGGTTCTACCGCCGCCGGGTGCTGACTCGGGTCCCCAATCTGGCCCACAGCCGAATCTAGGAGCGACACATGCCCGCCAAATCCCTGCGTGACCTGGTCGACTTCGCCCGCCGCCACTCGCCCTTCTACGCCGAGGCGTACCGCGACGTGCCCGACGGCGCCTCCGACCTCGCCCAGCTGCCGATCATCGACCAGACGGCCTTCTGGGCCGCGAACGTCTACCCGGACAACCGGCTGCTGACCGGCCCGCTGACCGACGCCGGCGTGTACACCTCCGGCGGCACCACCGGCGCGCCGAAGTTCTCCCCGTGGACCCGCACGGAGCACGCCGACTCGGTGACCGCGTTCGGCGCGGGCATGGTCCGGGCGGGGCTGAAGCCGGGGCACCGGGTGGCGAACCTGTTCTCGGCCGGCGAGATGTACGGCGGCTTCCTCTACATCGAGCACTCGCTGCACAACGCCCCGGTGGAGAACGTCCGGCTGCCCATCGCCTGCCACGCCCCCGACGACTCCGTGGCCGACCTGATCGCGTACTTCGGCGTCGACGTGCTGGCGGGTCCGCCGATGAAGCTCGCCACCGTGGCCGACGCGGTGACCGCCCGGGGGCAGGTGGCCGACACGGTGGAGCTGCTGCTGTTCGCCGGGGACTTCCTCTTCGACGATCTGCGTCCCCAGCTGGCCAAGGCGTTCCCCGGGGCCAGGATCGCCTCGCTCGGATACGCCTCGGTGGACGCCGGGCTGGTCGGTGGCCCGGTGCCGGGCGACGACGTGCGCGTGCACGAGGCCTTCGCCAACCGCACCCTGGTGGAGCTGATCGACGACTCGACCGGCGAGCCGATCACCGTGCCCGGCGTACCCGGCCGGGTGATCGTCACCAATCTGTTCAGGACGCTGATGCCGATCATCCGCTATCCGGCCGGCGACCTGGCGGAGTGGACCGACGCGGACTGCCGCGGATTCCGGCTGCTCGGCAGGTCGGCCGAGGGCGCCAGGGTGGAGACGGTGTCGATGTCGACGGAGGCCATCCGCGCGGTCCTCATCGCGGCGGACCCGGACCGGGCCATGTCGGGGATGCAGATGGTGCAGCGCCGCTGGAACGGCAAGGACGGGCTGACGCTGCGGCTGGCCTGCACCGAGGAGCCGCCGCCCGAGCTGACGCAGCGGCTCATCGACGCCGTGTACGCGGCCAGGCCGCTGTATCCCCAGACGGTGGAGGAAGGGGGCGTCCATCCGCTGACGGTCGAGTGGGTGCGGCCTTCGGAGCTGGCGCTGCATCCCCGTACGGGGAAGGTCCTGCAGGTCGTGGACGAACGCCTCGGGTCCTGACCCGGCGAGGTCAGTCCATGGCGAAGCGGACGACCACCCAGGTCGTGTTTCCGCCCACGCGCTCGCAGGGGTTGGGGAAGACCTGGCCCTTGAGGTTCGCGGCCAGGCAGAGTCCTGGCGCGGTGCCCTGCCAGTTCACCATGTAGTGGTCGCCGTCGGCCTCGGTGCCGAGTTTGGTGAAGGTCAGTCGTTGTCCCTTGGCGTCGCTCGCGCATCGCCCAACGAGGACCTTCCTCTCGTCGGCCGGACCGGTCGGCCGGCCGAGGCACATCGAGCCGGCGGCGAACTGGGAGCGGGCGGTGCGCTTCCACAATGTGTACATGGAGTGGGTGCAGTTTCCAACGGCGGCGATGGTCTGGCCGGTCGGCAGATAGGTGCCGTAGGTCAGGCACATGCCGGCGTTGACGTTACGGAACACGCGTGGCCCCTTCGCCAACTCGGTCGGCGCTCCGGGCAACAGGGCGGCCAGCAGGGCCGCGGTCATGACAGTGGATAAGATCACGCGCCACCTTAACCCGCCGCTCCCTGCATGGAGATTCATCTATTGAAAGGATGAAATGCGGTAGCAATCTCCATGGGCAGGCGCGTAGTCCGGCTGCTTGGCTGTCGGCATGCGAGTCATCGTGCCCGCCGGCGAAGGGCGGGCGGTAAAGGTCAGCACCGGTCAGCGCGTCCGCGTCACCGATCTTGACGGAGGTCAGGTCGGTGACGTGTTCGCGTTCGCCGCGGACGACGTGAGCGAGCACCTCAGCGCGTCGCACACACGGGCCGCCATCAGCCGCCTGTTCCCGCTGGTCGGCGAGCAGTTCGTCACCGACCGGCGCAGGCCCGTCCTCACCCTGGTGGCGGACACCTCGCCCGGCCGGCATGACATGCTCATCGCGGCCTGCGACCCGGCGCGCTATCGCGCTCTGGGCGTGCCCGGGTTCCATGCCTCCTGCGCGGACAACCTGGGCGAGAGCCTGTCCAGGCTCGGCCTGGCCTGCCCGAGCACGCCGCAGCCCGTCAACGTGTTCATGAGGATTCCCGTGGCGGACGACGGCCGGCTGAGCTGGCTGAGCTCGGTCAGCCGCCCGGGTGACGCGATCACGTTCGAGGCGGCGATGGACTGCGTGTTCGTGCTCTCGGCGTGCCCGCAGGACCTGGTCGGCATCAACGGGCACCGGCCGACGCCGCTGGCGATCGACCTGATCACACGAGGCTCGATCACACGAGGCTCGATCACACAAGGCTCGATCACACAAGGAGAGAGCGAACTATGAACGATGTCCAGCATCCCGCCCTACGACCGGAACGCGTCGGCGAGCTCAGCCTCGCCAACCGGCTGGCGGTCTCGCCCATGACCAGGGTGTCCGCCGCCGCCGACGGCACGCCGACAGCCGAGATGGCCGACTACTACCGGGCGTACGCGCAGGGCGGCTTCTCCCTCGTCGTGACCGAGGGAACCTACACCGACACCTGGCACAGCCAGGGGTACACCAACCAGCCGGGCATCGTCACCGACGGTCACGAGGCCGCCTGGCGGGAGATCGTCGGGCAGGTGCACGACGCGGGCGCGTCGACGATCCTCCAGCTCATGCACGCGGGCGCGCTGTCGCAGGGCAACCGCTACCGCGAGGAGACGGTGGCGCCGTCGGCCGTCCCGCCACGCGGGGAGAAGATGCCCGAGTACGGCGGGCACGGCTCATGGCCGACGCCCCGCGCGATGAGCCAGGAGGACATCGACCGCGCGGTGGCAGGTTTCGTGGCCTCGGCTGTCCGCGCCCGGCGGGCGGGTTTCGACGGGGTCGAGGTGCACGGCGCCAACGGCTATCTCGTGGACCAGTTCCTGACGGACTACACCAATGAGCGCGACGATCGCTACGGCGGCACGGTCGCCCGTCGGGCACGACTGGCGGCCGACATCGTCTCCGCCATCCGCGCGGAGCTGGGCCCGCGCTTCTGCGTGGGGATCCGCCTGTCGCAGGGCAAGGTCAACGACTTCACGCACCGATGGGCGGGCGGCTCCAGGGACGCGGAGACCATCTTCGCCGCGCTCGCCGAGGCGGGCGCTACCTACCTGCACATTGCCAGCGAAGGACGGGACTGGGTGGAGACGGCGACCCTGGACGGAGGGATGACGATCACCGGCCTCGCCCGGAAGGTGACGGGACTGCCCGTGCTGGCCAACGGCGGCATGCACGACCTCGACCAGGCGGCCATGCTGCTGGAGGACGGCCACGCGGACGTGCTGACCCTGGGCCGGGGCGCGCTCGCCAACCCGGACTTCCCGCGGCGCCTGGCCCAGAGGCTGCCCATGGCGGCCTTCGACCACCAGATGCTCCAGCCGATGGCGACGCTGAGCAACGCCCGCCGGTGGCGGCAGACGGCCTGAGCTCGGTCCAGCACGTCCAGCTCAGTCCATCGCGTCGATGGTCAGCGCCAGGAACAGGTCCACCCGATCCTCGGTGCGTCCCACGTCCCTGCCGGTGAGCTCGGTGATCTTGGCCAGCCGGTTGCGGAGGGTGTTGACATGGACGTGCAACGCGCCGGCCGTCGCCGCCCACTGCCCGTCGTGATCGAGATACGTCCGCAGCGTCAGTTCGAGCTCACCGCCGCGCCGCGCGTCATGGTCCTTCATCGCCCCGAGGAGCTCGCCGGAGAACTGGCGCAAGGTCTCCACGTCGAGCGATCCGAGGAGCAGCCGGTGCGTACCCAGGTCGGCGAAGGCCCGTACGGAAGGCCCCGTGCGGGTCCGCCGCAGCACGCGGCAGGTCTCCCTGGACTGCAGCAGCCGGGGTCGCAGCTCGGCCGAGTGGGCGGCGAGCCCGCCCAGGCCCGCGACCGGGCGAAGGCCGGGAAAACGCCGTTCGACGTCGCGTACCAGGCGCTCGACGAGCAGTGGCAGCTCACGCTCGGGATGGCGCCAGGGCAGTACGGCGACGACGTCCTGCGTGCCATCGGCCACGACGACCGGCACCCCCTCGGCCGCGAAGAACTCCCCGATCACCTCGGCGAGCCCGTGCATCGTCGCGGTCTCGCCGAGCGCGAACGCCACGGCGCAGACGGCCAGCGGACCGCCCGGATCCACGCCGAAGGCGCGCAGCCGGCCGGGGACCTCGGCGGAGCGTCGGCCTCCTGACAGGATCATCTCCAGGAGCTCGCTGGCGAAGCGCATCTCGATCGCCTGGACCGCCTGCTGCTTCGCGACCTCCAGGCTGAGGAAGCGGGCCGTCTGCTCCAGCGCCGCCCGCTCGTCCGCCGCGAGCTCGCGCAAGGGGCGCAGGCAGATGAGAGCCGCGTCGATGTCGCCGACGGCGCCCACCGGGAACAGCGCCGCGCGTCCCGCGTCCCCCAGATCCACCTCCAGAGCCGGCGGTCTCTTGGCCAGCCCCGTGGCCACGGCGTGCAACTGGTCCGCGTCGAGATCGGCGCCGGCCATCGCGAGCGACCGCGCCATCCTGTCGACCACCGCGAGCGGCAGGTCGTGGTCGCGCCGCAGGACGTCGAGCACCCCGGAGGCGCCGGCTCCCCGGGAGATCGCCGTGGCCAGGGCGTCTCCCCGGCGCACCATGCCGACCAGCGACTGCTTGCGCTCGTCGGTCAGCATGTCGGCCACGGCCTGCGAAACCGCCGTGAACGGCACCGCGATGGAGATCTCCAGCAGCGGCAGCTCCCCCTCGCGGCAGGCCTCGACGAGCTCCGGGGGAGTGGCGGGCGTCTCGGCGCGCAGGCCGAACACGATGCCGCCGGCCTTGGCCTTCATGACATTGCGTACGAAGTGCTCCGGCGGCACCTGGTCGATCCACAGGCCGTTCGTCAGGACGAGCTCGCCTTCGCGTACGTAGTGCGAAGGGTCGGCCAGCTCGGTGTTGTGCACCCAGGCGACCGGCTCGTCCAGCGCGCCTGGCCGGCCCGGCACCAGCACCCGCAGTTCGAGTGAGGCGCGATCCACCAGGGCTTGAAGCGTGAACACGGTGTAACTATAGACAGCCAGCACCTGATTCTATGGAGCTTCCTCCGATGGGGGTCAGGCCCCTTCCACCGCGTACGTGACCAGCGACGTGAGCACTTCCTTGACCGACTCGCGCTCGCGTACGTCGCACAGCACCACCGGGGTGGTCTCGGCCAGGCCGAGCGCCCGCCGTACCTTGGCCGGGTCGTAGCGCTTGGCCCCGTCGAAGCAGTTCACGGCGACCAGGAAAGGGATGCCGCGCTGCTCGAAGTAGTCCACCGCAGGGAAGCAGTCCTGCAGGCGGCGGGTGTCGGTGAGCACGACGGCACCGAGCGCGCCGACCGACAGCTCATCCCACATGAACCAGAACCGGTCCTGCCCGGGGGTGCCGAACAGGTACAGCCACAAGCCGTCGCGGATGGTGATGCGGCCGAAGTCCAGCGCCACGGTGGTGGTGACCTTGGAGTCGACGCCGGAGGTGTCGTCCACCCCGATGCCCCGCTCGCTCAGGAGCTCCTCGGTGTGCAGCGGCCGGATCTCACTGATGGTGCCGACCATGGTGGTCTTGCCGACGCCGAAGCCGCCCGCGATGAGGATCTTGATGGCCAAGGCCGAGGCGACCGCGGTCGCCCCCGGCTCAGAGGCTGCGTAGCCCATGCAGCACTTCCCTGTAGATGCGTTCGTCGATCGTCTGCGCCGCGGGGCGCGGGCGCTCGATGGTGACAAGACCCTCGCGTCGCAGGTCGCCCAGAATCACCCGCGTGATGTTGAGCGGCAGCTTGAGGTGGGCCGCGACATCCGCCACTGGTGTGGGCCTGCGGCACACCGACAGCACGGTGCGATGCTCCGGGATCAGGTCCGCGGGCTCGTGGGAACCGCCGACCGTGGTGACGATGGCCACCAGGTCGAACGTCTCGCCACGAGGTCGCGCCCTGCCTCCGGTCAGCCCGAAGAGCCGGATCAGCGGCCCGGGATCCTCCCCGGTCACGGTCTCGCGCCGTTCCAGGCGGGTGCCGGTGCCGCTCCCCTCGGCTGAGAGGAGAGGTGCTCCCCGACGCGCTTGACCATGAGCGCCATCTCGTAGGTGACCATGCCCAGCTCGGCGTCACCCGAGGCGAGCACGGCCAGCCGGGCGCCCTGGCCCGCCGCGGTGACGAACAGGAAGCCGCCTTCCAGTTCGATGATGGTCTGTCGTACGCCGCCCAGGCCGAAGTGCCGTCCCGCGCCCATGGCGAGGCTGTGGCTGCCGGCGGAGATGGCGGACAGGTGCTCGGAGTCCTCCCGCGTCAGCTCCCGGGACCCGCCCATCGCCAGCCCGTCGGCGGACAGCACGATGGCGTGCCGGATGCCGGGGACCCGCTGGGTGAGGTCGTCGAGGAGCCAGCTCAGTTCACTTCTGGCGTCAGGCATCGGGTTGGTCGTCCTTTCGGTTCCACACGTCGTGTTCCTGCTCCGTCTGGCCGCGGCCCTGCTGCCAGCCGCGTTGCATGGACGACATGATCTGTGCAAGCTCCTCAGGCGAGCGCACTGAGACCGCGCTGCGGTCTGTGCGCCGCGCGGTGCGCAGCTGAGGAGCCATGTTGGCTTGAGGTACGCGCATGGGCAGCCCGTCGAGGTCCTCGTCGGCCTCCTGGGCGGGCACCGTGCGGCTCCACTCTACGGATGGGCCGGGGGATCCGGCCGAGCCGACCCCTCGCCTGGAGATCGGTCCGGTACTCGGCTCGGCGACGGCCTCGCTCCCCGGCCCGGTCGCCGGTCCGTTCTCTAGCCCATCGCTCCCTAGCCCATCGCTCGCCGGGCCGGGTGCCGGCCTCGGCACGGGGCCGGCGTCGAACCAGGTCGCGCGCTCGGGCTCCGGAGCGGGGGTGGGCGCGTCCGGCGGGCCGTCCGGGTCTGCCGAGACCCCGTGGCCGCCGGGGTCGCCGGGGACCTGTCGGCCGTTCACGGCCTCCGCCCCGCGAGCGGAGAAGGCATCCGAGGCGGAGTAGGCGTCCGAAGCGGAGAAGGCATCCGAGGCGACGGGAGAGAAGGGCTCCGGAGAGAACGGCTCCGGGGACAGGGACACCACGCGGGGCCGGGCCTCGGCGGGCGCGGTGCCGATCGCGCGCATGGGCCTGGGCGCGCGACCGCCGTGGCCCACCGGGTGCGCCGCGGCGACGGCCAGGGCCTCGGCGTTGGCGAGCAGGGCCGTGGGGAGCAGCAGGATCGCGGTGGTCCCGTCGTACGGCGAGCGGCGCAGCATGATCTTGATGTTGTGCCGGGCCGCGAGCCTGGACACCACGAACAGGCCGAGCCGGTCGCTGTCGGCCAGGTCGAACTCCGGCGGGTCGACCAGCCGGGCGTTGAGCTCGTCGAGGGTCTCCTGGTTCATCCCCAGGCCCCGGTCCTCCACCTCGAGCGCGAAGCCGTTGGCCGCCGTCATGCTGCGGACGTGCACGGTCGTGTCGGGCGGGGAGAAGACGGCGGCGTTCTCCACCAGCTCGGCGATCAGGTGGATCACGTCGGTGACCGCGGCGCCGACCAGCAACGGGGAGTCCGGCATCGGCGCGATGGTGACGCGGGTGTAGTCCTCTACCTCCAGCACCGCCGCCCGTACGACGTCGAACAGCGGCACGGGGTCGCGCCAGCGGCGGGCGGGGGCGGAGTCGGACAGGATGATGAGGTTCTCCGCGTGCCGCCGCATGCGGGTGGTCAGGTGGTCGAGCTTGAAGAGGTCTTCCAGGACCTCCGGATCGTCGACCCGGCGCTCCATGGTGTCGAGCAGCGCGAGCTGGCGATGCAGCAGCGCCTGGTTGCGCCAGGCCAGGTTGAGGAAGACCTGGGCGACGCCCTTGCGCAGGGTCGCCTGGCCCACCGCGGCCTCGACCGCGGTCCG
Organism: Nonomuraea sp. CA-143628; assembly: GCF_050942315.1. Lineage (NCBI taxonomy): Bacteria > Bacillati > Actinomycetota > Actinomycetes > Streptosporangiales > Streptosporangiaceae > Nonomuraea > Nonomuraea sp. CA-143628. The sequence continues at coordinate 9,487,710 of NZ_CP192072.1, read as the reverse complement.
GCGTACGGCGGCGAACGCGTTCACCACGCGATCGACCTCGGCGGTGTGGGCCGGGTCGAGGCCGGGGGCCTCCGTGGCCGGATCGACGTCGTCGCCGCGGCGCAGCCGCTCGACCAGCCGGGGCAGCCGTTGTTCGGCGAGTTCGACCGCGGAGGCCTGAAGCCGTCTGAGCTCACTGATCAGCGACTGGCCGAACCGGTACGACAGCGCCACCGACGCGACCACCGCGGCCAGGCCCAGGATCAGGACCAGCCAGATCCGCCAGTACGCCCCGGTCTTCTGGTCCTCGGCCTCCACCGAGGTGCGGCCCAGCTCGGCGTGCGTGTCGAGGTTGATCGCGCTGAGGAGGGTCTCGGCGTCGGACTTCCACTCGTCGGGGTCCACCGGCGGCGACCCGTTGGTGTCCCAGCCGAACAGCCGGTCTTCCACCGCCAGCAGCCGCTTGTACGGGGCACTGGCGACCAGCTTGTCGTAGTTCTCCCGCAGTTCGGGGCCCGCGTCGCGTTCGGCGTTGGCGAAGACGAGCCGGCGGCCGGTCATGGCGGCGACGAACGAGGCACGGTCCGTGGGGGTCATCTTGCTGCGCACGATCGTGCTGGTGAGCACGGCGTGCTCCTGGCCCAGGTATTCCGCCGTGGCGCTGTAGGCCGCCATGCCGCGCACCGCGCGGTAGGAGGAGAGGCTGCTCAATGCGTCGGAGTCGGTGAACTGCCGGTTGGCGATGCTGATCAGGTTGCTGTACGCGTCGATGATCTTCAGCGGCGGGGACAGCGCGCCCTCGTCCGCGCGCTCGCGCAGCGACTGGAGGCCGTCGAGCGCCCGTACCAGCTCCCGCACCTCGGCCGGGGTGTCGTCCTCCGACTCCTCGCCACCCGTGCCGATGGATCCGATGGCGTCGCGCAGCCGCGCGACCTTGCCATCGGTGATCGGCCGCTGCTCGGCCAGCAGCGCGTACGTGCGGGTGCCGCGCGGCGCCGCCGCCGAAAGCTGCCGCTCCTGCTGCAGTTCGATGATCAGCTCCAGAACCGGCGACCCGATGGCGTCCCACCGGTCCTGCGTCTGGGAGACCGCGGCGATCTCATCCACACTGGAGTAGGCGATGAACCCCCATAAGGCGATCATCGAGACCAGCGGAAGCAGCAGGATCCTCAGCAGTTTGGTGCGGATCGGCGGAGGCGAGCTCATCCATCGTGTCCAATTCCGCGCGTAGTGGTGCGCCGCTAGGCAGTCGTGAACTGGTAGCGGCCCCCCAGGATGCCCGCCACGACTGATACGCCTGTGGTGCGTCCACTATGCCGATGGGGCAGATGTACTTCAAGCTCCAGATGTGAAGATTCGTGCACAATGGCGGGTTGACTCCTCGTCAGTGCACGGTTCGTGATCGTGACGGTTTGCGTCTGACGCACAGTGACGAGCGTCGACGCCGCCGCGGCCCGGATCCCCGTCCCAGCCGGGGTTTGCGGTAAAAGCCTTCCATCCACCGGGAGAGCGCTATTCGGGAGATCGGACCAGAGCTATGTTTCAGGCGCCTGATTCCCTCCGGCCCGTCCCGAAGGAGTTGCGTACATGCCTGAAACCCTCGTTCCTACACCGAAAAGGAGAACGAGCCGTCGCGTCGTCGCGCTGCTGACCGCCGTCGCCGCCCTTCTCTTAGGACTCCCCGCGACCCCCGCCCTCGCCGGCGCGGCCCGCCCGGTGGTGCGGGCGGAGACCGGTCTGCTCAAGGGCGCCGTGGCCGATCGCGTGGACCGGTTCCTGGCCGTACCGTACGCGCAGCCGCCGGTCGGCGACCTGCGCTGGAGCGCACCACGCCCGGCCCGCGCGTGGACGGGCGTCCGCGACGCCGCCGAGTGGGGCAACCGCTGTCCCGCCGCGGCCAGCACCAACGGACCGCGCTCCGAGACCGAGGACTGCCTGTACCTCAACGTGTTCAGGCCCGCCGGCACCAAGGCCGGGCAGCGGCTGCCCGTGCTGTTCTGGATCCACGGCGGCGGCCTGGTCAACGGCTCCGGCAACCAGCACGACGGCAGCCTGATCGCCCGGCTCGAGAACGTCGTGGTGGTGAGCATCAACTACCGCCTGGGCGTGTTCGGCTTCCTGGCCCACCCGGCGCTCACCCGCGAGGCCGGTCAGTCCGGCAACTACGGCTTCCTCGACCAGCAGGCGGCGCTGCGCTGGGTGCAACGCAACATCGCCGCCTTCGGCGGAGACCCCCGGCAGGTCACCATCGACGGCGAGTCGGCCGGCGGGTTCTCCGTCTGCGGCCACCTCACCGCCCCCGGATCGAGCGGGCTCTTCAACCGCGCGATCATCCAGAGCGGCGCCTGCATCAGCCAGCCCGTCAGCCAGGGGGAGCAGTCCGGCACCTCCATCGCCGGCCAGCTCGGCTGCGCCGACGACGCGACCGCCGTCGCCTGCCTGCGCGCGCTGTCCCCGGCGCGGCTCGTCGACGGGCCGCAGTTCAGCTCGTTCGTGCACGGCGGCCCGGTGTTTCCGGAGGCTCCCGGTGACGCCGTCCGGGCGGGTCACTTCCAGCGCGTGCCCCTGATCGTGGGCTCCACCCGCGACGAGGGTCGTACGTTCGCGCAGGGCAATCTGGACTGGACCCAAACGCAGTACGAGAACTTCGTCCGGTCCCTGTACGGCGCCAACGCCGACGCCATCCTGCGCCGGTATCCCTGGCCGGCGACGCCCGACCGGTTCACCGGCGCGTACCTGGCGGCGGCGATCTTCACCGACTCGGGGTTCATCGCCGGTCTGGGCGGCTGCCCGACGCTCAAGTTCATCAAGGACCTGTCCGCCTACACCCGCGTGTTCGCCTACCGGTTCGACCACCGTACGGGGCCGGGCCTCACCCCCGAGCCGGTCGGCTACGAGTGGGGCGCCGGGCACGCCGCCGAGCTGGCCTACCTGTGGCCGAGCTTCGACAACGGCACGCCGATCGCGCCCACCTTCGACGCGGCCGAGCGCCGGTTGGCGGCGGACATGGTGCACTACTGGGGCTCGTTCACCCGGCTCGCCCGGCCGCAGGCGCCGTACGCGTCGCCGTGGCCGGACTACAACCGCACCTCGCGCGTCATGTCACTGCGGGCCGGCGGACGGTCGGTGATGGTCCCGGCCACCGAGATGGCCACCGAGCACAACTGCGACCTGTGGGACGCGCTCTGACCGCTGCTATTGGTACGACTTCTGTTGATACGCCTAGGGCCGGGGCGACAACCCCGGCCCTGGGCGGGGTGCATGCTGCTGTGACTAGCCGAGTAGGGAGCGGACATACTCGCCGATCGGCTGGGTCGGCCGGCCGCTGAGCTCGCTCAGCGTGCCGGGAGTGTCGGCGAGCCAGCCACGGGAGATGTTGACGTCCACGTCGGCCAAGAGCGCCGCGAACGGAGCCGGAAGACCGGCGCCGGCCAGAACGCCCGCGAAGTCGTCCTTCGGCAGGTTCTGGTAGGCGACCTCTTTGCCGGTGACCTTGGAGATCTCGGCGGCCAGGTCGGCGAGCGTCCAGGCGGTGTCGCCGCTCAGCTCGTAGATCTTGCCGTCGTGGCCGTCTCCGGCCAGCACGGCGGCCGTGGCCGCGGCGTAGTCCGCGCGCGAGGCGGAGGCGATCCGGCCGTCGCCCGCGGCGCCGTAAACCGCGCCGAGCTGGGGAGCGGTCGCGATCGACTGCTCGTAGTTCTCGTGGTACCAGTTGTTGCGCAAGATCGTGTACGTCACGCCGGACGCCTTGATGTAGTCCTCGGTCGCCTTGTGGTCGGCGGCGAGGCCGGCCTCGGTGGTGTCGGCCTTGGGTGCGCTTGTGTAGGTGAGCGTGGCGCCGGCCGCCTTGGCCGCGTCGACGACCGCCGAGTGCTGCTGGAGCCGGTTGCCCTCGGTGCCGGAGACGAGCAGCACCTTGGTGGCGCCCTCGAACGCGCTCTTGAGCGTCTCGGGCCGGTCATAGGAGGCCTCGCGGACCTCTACGCCGAGATCCGCGGCCTTCTCCTGGGTACGCGCCGCCGCGACGATCTGCCCGGCGGGAACCCGCTTCTTGAGCTCCTCGACCACCAGCCGGCCGAGGTGTCCGCTGGCTCCGGTTACCACGATCATGATTACTCCCTCTCAGTACGAACTTACGGTTAGTACTTTCTATCAGAAAGCACTGTAAGCTAGCACGCATGGAGGAGTTCGAGAACCTGGTGGCCGACGTCTTCTCGCGCAAGTGCACCTCTCGGTCGGTGCTGGAGACGATCACCGGCCGCTGGGCGATCCTGGCGCTGGTGGCCCTCTACGAGGGGCCCTACCGCTTCAACGCGCTGCGCCGCCGCGTCGACGGGGTGAGCGAGAAGATGCTGTCCCAGACCCTCCAGACCCTGGAACGCGATGGCATGGTGCTGCGGGTGGCCGAGCACACGATTCCGCCCCGGGTCGAATACAGCCTCACCTCGATGGGTCGCGAGGCCGCCGAGCGGCTGATCCCCCTCATCACCTGGCTGGAGGACCGCATGCCCGACGTCGTGACCGCCCGCGAGGGCTACCAGGGCCGTTAGGGCGCGCTGATACATCAGCTGGCCGTCCGCGCTGGCACGTCAGCTCGCCGTCCGAGTCGTCCGTGCCGGGTGTGTCAGCCGGCCGTCAGTTCGCCGTACGTGCCTCCGGCAGCAGAGCGAAGCCCTGCCCGAAGTCGCGGTTGATCGGCAGCGTGACCACCACGAACTCCTTCCTGGCCACCTCGACGCCCTGGATCTTGCAGGCGATGGCGGCCGTGCAGTCGCCCCCGGTCAGCCCCATCAGCCGGCCGCCGCGCACCCTGGCCTGCACCACCGTGAGATGCAGGATGAGGTCCACGCCGAAGGTCAGCCGGCCGACCGGCCGGCCGTTGACCTGTACCTCGACATAGGGCTCGTGGTGGGAGACGACCTCGTGCTCGGCCAGCGGCACGACCTTCCCCATGCCCGGGTTGTCCAAGGTACTGCGGGCCGCGGCGCGCAGGCTGCGGTATTTCGCCCAGCCGCCCAGCAGCACCGACCCCACATCGATGCCGCCGAGCAGGTCGGCGCCCGCCTCCGCGGCCCGGCGTGCCAGCTCGCCGGGCGGCGTCTGGACCTGCCGGTTGATCTCGTCGAGCACCCGGCGGGCGTCCACGGCCCGCGCCAGCTCCTGGGCCGCCTGTTTCGGGTCGGCGTAGAGCAGCAGGTCGGCGGTGCTGGGGTGGGTGATTAAGGTAACGGTCACCGTACGATCTCCCTGATCTCCTGCCGGCCCGGGTCGTGGTGGCAGACGAAGTCGAGGTTGAGCGAGGGCGCGAACTCACGGATCCGCAAGCTCGGCGAGAGGTCGGCGTACGGGACGCAGACCACGGAGGGCGTCGTGGAGTTCCGCCGGCCTCGGCGGGCGCGGCGCAGCGCCCAGACCACTACGCCCACCGCCACGAGCGCGCCCACCAGTAAGCCGGGCAGCGGCGTGCTCGACGAGTCGGTCTCTTCCGAGTCGATGTCGCTGACCCGCGGCGACTCGTCGGTGCCGGTGGGGGTGACGTCCGGGCTCGCGGGGTCGGTCGGCGTGGGCCTCGCCGCCAGCGTGACGGTGACGGAGCTGCCGCGGTCGACGATGGTGCCGGCGGCCGGATCCTGCTCGATCACGCGGCCCGAGTTCCCGCTGCCCACGACGAGCGTGAGCCCCAGGCCCTGAAGCTGCCGCCGCGCCACGTTCGCGCTGAGCCCGTTCAGGTCGGGGACCTCGACGCGGTCGTCAGGTGTCGGGGACGTCGGCGCGGGGGGACGCAGGGTCAGCGTCACGGTGCTGCCGCTGGGCACCTGCGTGCCGGCGGCGGGATCCTGGGCGTCCACCACGCCCGTCCCCTCTCCCTCGGCCACCGAGGGGACGAGTCCTTTGTCGCGGATCTTCTTCTCCGCCGCGTCCTGCCGGTCGCCCACGACATCCGGGACCGCCACGGTCGGCGCCTGCAGGTCGATGGTGACGGTGGAGCCGCAGTTCGCGAGCTCCTCGCTGGTGGGGGTCTGGTCGGTGACGGTCCAGTCGCCCGCCGCGTCGGAAGGTGTCGACTCCGTGGCGAAGCCACCCTGGGCCAGCGCGGCGACCGCGCTGTCCCGGGTCATCCCCATGACGTTCGGCACCGGCCCCGAGCGGGTGCCGTCATGCGTCACGCTGTTCCACTCGGACAGGGTCGGGCAGGACGGCTCGGCCGTCGGTGCCCCCTCCGTCGCCTCGGCCGTCGGCTCCGCCGCCCCCGCTGCCCCGGCTGTCGCCGGGCTCAGCCCGATCACGCACGCGGCCATCAACGCCATCACGCTCGCGGCAAGTACGTAGGCCACCAGGCCGTACCGGCGCATCGCCACCTCCCCGGCTCAGGGCTTTGACGCTAGGCGCGCAGCCCGGCCGGGTCATGAGTAGGCCTCTACTCAACTCAGGCAGGTGAGTGCCCTGCCGTGAGATCACTTCCTGGATTCATCAGTACGACGAGGCCGCCGGGCGGGCGGTGACAGGGCGAGGAGCACGTCAACCTGCTTGCGTGGCAGCCTCCCCTCAGGGCCGCCGGAGTGAATCAGCCCGCGGAAGGCTCCTTGGCATGCGCGGGGACGGCGGTGCGCGTCGTCCCCGCGAGGGCGGCCGGGCGGCGCCCGGGGATGAAGGACATGATCACCAGGGCGATGAGGGCCATGACGGCGCCGAGGGCCAAGACGACGCGGAAACCGTTCTGGGACGGGACGATCACAGGGCCGAGGGACATGGTCAGCTGGGCCAGGATGGCGCCCGAGACGGCGCTGGAGATCGAGGTGCCGATCGAGCGCATCAGGGTGTTGAGGCTGTTGGCGGCGGCCGTCTCGGACAGGGGCACGGCGGCCATGATGAGCGCGGGCATGGCCCCGTACGCCAGCCCGATGCCGGCCCCGATGACGGCGGAGACGAGCACGAGCTGCCAGATCGCGGACATCAGCATGGTGCCCAGGCCATAGCCGGCGGCGACCACGACGGCGCCGACCATCAGCGTCGTCTTGGGCCCCCTGGCCCTGGAGATGCGCGCGGACAGCGGTGCCATGGCCATCATCACCAGGCCCGACGGACCCATCACCAGGCCCGCGACCAGCATCGACTGGCCGAGCCCGTAACCGGTGGCCTCGGGCAGCTGCAGCAACTGGGGGAGCACCAGGGACATCGCGAACATCGCGAACCCGAACACGGCGGAGGCGAGGTTCGTGAGCAGCACCTGACGGCGCGCGGTGGCGCGCAGGTCGACCAGCGGCTGCCTGGTACGCAGCTCCCACCAGCCCCACAGCAGCAGGACGACGACCGAGGCCGCGAACAGCCCGACGGTACGGCCGCTGGTCCAGCCCCACCCGGCGCCCTGGGAGATGGCCAGCAGCAGGCACACCAGCGCGGCCGACAGTCCGGCCGCGCCCACCAGGTCGAAGCGTCCCCCGCTGCGGACACTGGACTCGGGTACGAGCGTGAGCACGAGCACGGCGGCCACGGCGCCGAATCCCGCCGCGGTCCAGAACAGCACGTGCCAGTCGGTGCGCTCGGCCAGGAAGGCGGCCGCGGGCAGGCCGAGCGCGCCGCCCACGCCGAGTGAGGCGCTCATCAGCGCGGTGGCCGAGCCGAGGCGTTCGGCCGGCAGTTCGTCGCGCATGATGCTGATGCCCAGGGGGATGACGCCCGCCGCCAGCCCTTGAAGGGCCCGTCCGACGACCATCGGCGCCAGGGAGTCGCTGAGGGCGGCGACGGTCGAGCCGGCCACCAGCAGGGTCAGGCTGATGAGCAGCATGAGCCGCTTGCCGTACATGTCGCCCAGTCGTCCCATGACCGGGGTGGCGACGGCGCCGGCGAGCAGCGTCGCGGTGATGGCCCAGGTGGCGTCGGAGGGCGAGGCGCTCAGGAGCCGGGGGAGCTGGGGGATCAGCGGGATCACCAGGGTCTGCATCAGCGCGACCACGATCCCGGCGAAGGCCAGCACCACCACGACGGCATTGGTCCGCGGCGGGCCGGGCGGCTCGGCCTCGACGGGCTGAGCGTTTGCATGGCGCATGGAAAGGTCTCCGTCCGAGCGGCCGGATATCTGCGATCCGGCCACAACTTAAATCAACTGTTTGACTTAAATTAGCAGGGCCGGTTGACTGGGCGCGTACCGAGGGCCGAATTCGAGGAGGACGTACGGTGGGCCGGGGCTCATTCGTGCCTCGTCGGCGGACTGAGCGAGCTTCCAGTACGGTGGTGACCTGATGGAGAGAACCGCCCGGGCCGAGCGCGTGAGCGCGACGCGAGAGCAGATCCTGACGGCGGCGGAGCGGCTGTTCGCCGAGCACGGGGTCTTCGCCGTGTCCAACCGCCAGGTCAGCGAGGCCGCCGGCCAGGGCAACACGGCGGCGGTCGGCTACCACTTCGGCACCAAGGCGGATCTCGTACGCGCCATCGTGCGCAAGCACACCGAGCCGATGGAGCGGCTGCGCCTGCGGATGCTGGCCGAGACGGCCGGCTCCACGGACGCGCGGGACTGGGTGGGCTGTCTGTTGCGCCCGGTCACCGAGCACCTGGGCGCTTTGGGAAACCCCACCTGGTTCGCCCGGTTCAGCGCCCAGGTGATGACCGATCCCGCGCTGCGCGAGATCATGATCGAGGAGACGATCAGCTCGCCGTCGTTGCGCCAAGCGATCGACGGGCTCAACCGGTGTCTTCCCGATCTCCCGCTGGAGGTACGCCTCGAACGCGGCGACATGGCGCGTCAGCTGATGGTGCACATGATCGCCGAGCGTGAGCGCGCGCTCGCCGAAGGCACCCCCACACCCCGGTCCAGCTGGCACGACGCCGCGACCGGGCTGATCGACGCGATCGTCGGTCTCTGGCTGGCTCCGGTCACGCCCCGCTCGTAACCGCTGGACCGTTCAGGTAGAGCTCACCGCACCTGAACGGTCCAGCGGCGTGCGGTACTTAGTCCGATCTAAGGCGAAAGCTGTTTGATCGTGCGTAATTAGGCCCTCCTCGATCGGCGTAAGCCGGGTTACATTCACGTTAATTTGCCCTCTCTTATCCCCCTGAGCAGAACGAAGGGAGAGGCATGAGAACGAGAACCGCGCTCGCCGCCCTGATCGCTGCGGCGATCCTCATGCCGGCCGCCGCCAACGCCACCGGGACCGCCGCCGCCACCACGAACGCCGGTGGGACCGTCGCGGCTCCGCCGCCCGACAGCCAGTTCCAGAAGGTGACGCTGAACGACAATCCGGGCGAGCCCATGGACCTGGCGGTGTTACCGGATTCGAGGGTCCTGCACACCACCCGGCCCGGTGTGGTCTGGTTACACGATCCGAAGACCGGCCTCAACACGGAGGCCGCCCGGCTCAACGTCTACCGGCACGACGAGGAGGGACTGCAGAGCATCGCCCTCAGCCCTGGCTTCGGTAAGGGCTCCAAGGCCGACGACTGGGTCTACCTCTACTACTCCCCGCCGCTCAACACGCCCGTCGACGACCCGGCGACGCCGGACTTCAACGAGGGCGACGCCCCGGTCACCGGCACGCCGGCGGACTTCGCGCCGTTCAACGGGCTGATCCGGCTGTCCCGCTTCCGCTTCACCGGCACCACCATCGACCTCCGTACCGAACAGCGCATCCTCGACGTGCCGGTGAACCGCGGCATCTGCTGCCACGTCGGCGGGGACATCGTCTTCGACGCCGACGGCAACCTCTACCTGTCCACCGGCGACGACACCAACCCATTCTCCTCCGACGGCTACAACCCCATCGACGAGCGGCCCGACCACAACCCCGCCTTCGACGCCCAGCGCAGCGCCGGCAACACCAACGACCTGCGCGGCAAGGTCCTTCGCATCAAGGTCCGCGCCGACGGGTCCTACACGATTCCGCGCGGCAACCTGTTCCTGCCCGGCACGGCGCGCACCCGGCCGGAGATCTACGCGATGGGCCTGCGCAATCCCTTCCGCATCGAGCTCAACCGGTCCACGGGCGAGCTCTACGTCGCCGACTACTCGCCCGACGCGCGGGAGGCCGATCCCCAGCGCGGCCCCTCGGGGACCGGCAAGTGGACGGTGATCCGCAAGGCCGGCAACTACGGCTGGCCGTACTGTGCGACGGCGCGGCTCCCGTACGTCGACTACGACTTCGCGACCGGTACGTCAGGCGCGGCGTTCAACTGCGCCGCGCCCGTCAACGAGTCGCCGCACAACACCGGCCTGCGCGCGCTGCCACCGGTGACGCAGCCGAACGTGTGGTACTCCTACGGGGCTTCGGCGGAGTTCCCGCAGCTGGGCACCGGCGGCATCGGGCCGATGGCCGGTCCGGCGTACCACTTCGACCCGCGTAACACGCGCGGCCGGACTGCCGTGGGGTGGCCGAAGTACTTCGACGGCGTTCCGCTCTTCTACGAGTGGACCCGCGACTACGTCAAGGCGTTCCACCGTGACGGGCGGATCGAGGACGTGCTGCCCTCGTTCGTCTTCGACAACCCGATGGACATGGAGTTCGGCCCTGACGGCGCGCTCTACGTGCTGGAGTACGGCGACGGCTACTTCCAGGAGAACCCGGACGCCCAGCTCGCGCGCTACGACTACATCGGCAACACCGGCAACCACACTCCCGTCCCGGCCGCCACCGGGACGCCGACCGACGGCCACGCGCCCCTGACCGTCCGCTTCACCAGCGCGGGTACGACCGACCCCGACGGCGACAGGCTCCGCTACGCCTGGGACTTCGACGCCGACGGCAAGGTCGACTCCCGCAGCCCCGAGGCGTCGTACACCTACCAGAAGAACGGCCTCTACAACGCCACGCTCAAGGTCACCGACACCGCCGGCATGTCCGCGGCGACGTCGGTACGGATCGTGGTCGGCAACGCCGCCCCGGTCGTGGAGCTGGTCCGGCCCGCCGAAGGGCAGGCTTTCCACTTCGGCGACGTCGTCGAGTTCGAGGTACGGGTCACCGACGACCAGCCGGTGGACTGCGCCAAGGTGACCGTGGACTACATCCTCGGCCACGACGACCACGGCCACCCGCAGACCACGGCCCGCGGCTGCACGGGCTCCATCCAGACCACGTTGCCGAGCGGACACGATCCGGAGACCGACCATCTCACCGGCGTCTTCGTCGCCGGCTACACCGACCCCGGCGGCACCGACCTGCCCCCGCTGACCGGCAGCGACCAGGTCGTCCTCCAGCCCACACGTTAGGAGTTTCCCCATGTGCTTCGGCTATGGCCCCAGCAGGCGCTCCCTGCTCGCCGCGGGCCTCGGACTCGGGGCGGCCGCGCTGGCCGCCGCTTCGCCCGCCGCCGCGGCGACGCCGCGCCGCTCCGGCGGGGAGTGCATCCCGCCGAACCAGATCAGCATCCAGCTCTGGACGGTACGCGACGACCTCGCCCAGAACTACGACGCCACGCTCACCTACCTGGCCGAGACCGGCTACCGGAAGGTCGAGCTGGCGCTCGGCTACTTCGGTCGTACGGCCCAGCAGCTCCGCCAGTTCCTCGACGGGATCGGCATCCGGGCCAGCTCCAGCCACGACGGCCTCACCACCGACCAGGCCGGTCTTGACACGAAGATCTCCAACGCGCTGACCCTCGGCCAGTCCTTCATGGTCGTGCCCTACCTGAACTCCACCAGCGAGGACGAGTGGAAGGCGTGGGCCGAGCGCATGAACGTCGAGGCGCGGGCCGCCCGCTCGGCCGGGCTGCGCTACGGCTACCACAACCACGCCCACGAGTTCACCACCGACCTCGGCGGCGGCAAGACGCCCTGGGACGTGCTCACCGCCGAGCTCGATCCGCACCTGGTCCATCTGGAGATCGACCTCTATTGGGTGGTCACCGGAGGCGTCGGGAGCGGGGCCCCCGACCCCGTGCGCTTCGCGCTCGACGTCATCCGCAGGGCGCCGCAGCGGGTGCTGCAGTTCCACGTCAAGGATCGAGCGCCCGACGGCGACATGGCCGACCTCGGCACCGGGACCATCGACTTCCGGCGCATCTTCGACAAGCACCGCGTGCTGGAGTACATCGTGGAGAACGACACTCCCGATGTGACTCCCCGGCGTACCGCCGAGGTCGGATATCGCTACCTGCGGAAGGTGCGGTTCTAAGGTTTGTTCCGGGCGCCCAGGTACTTGGGCGCCCGGTTCCTTGGGCGTCCGGGTCAGGCGGCGATATCGGTCAGTGAGCGGTCGCGGGTGCGGACGCCCAGGCGGATGATGCCGGCGGCGACCACCAGCAGCCCCACCAGGACGAACGACGCCGGTCGCGCGCCGAAGCCGGTCAGGATGGGCAGCACGACGAAGGGGGTGACCGCACCGCCCAGATGCCCGACTCCGTCCGCGATGGCCGACGCCGTGCCCCGTGCCCGGGTGGGGAACACCTCGGCCGTGTAGGTGTAGGCGGGGGTCGCCATGAAGGCGATGCCGAACGAGCTGAACAGGGCACCGATGGTGGCGACCGCCTCGCCCATGTCCAGGGTGATGAGCAGCAGGGAGGCCGCGAAGACCAGCGTGCCGATGATGACCATGGTGCGGCGTTCCATCCGCTCCACCAGCAGTACGGCCGCGACGGTGGAGACCAGCGGCATGGCCCGGGTGAGCACGCTGACCAGGACCGCGTCGGAGGTCGAGATGCCGATGCCCTCAAGGATGAGCGGCAGGTAGCTGGCGTAGCCGTACATCGCGATGTAGAAGATGAACCAGAAACCCAGCACGATCAGCATGCGACCCAGGTACGGGGCCTTGAACAGGGCGCGGGCCGGCACCGTCTCCTCGGCGGGAGCCGTCTCCAAGGGCTCCTCCTCGTCAGCGGGGACGACGCCGCCCGGCGGCAGGCCGACACGGGTCTCCATCTCGCGGACGATGCGGTCGGCCTCCTCCGTGCGGCCCGTGGCCACCAGCCAGCGCGGCGACTCCACCAGCGCGTGCCTGCTGACCAGCGGCAGCACCAGGAGCACCAGGCCGCCGAAGGCCAGCAGGTAGCGCCACCCGTCGGGGGAGGCGCCCAGGACCAGCAGCGAGACGAACCCGATCGCCAGGAGCAGCACCGTGCCCACCATGTACAGGCGCGACAGGTAGCCGCCGCGCTGGTTCTTGGGTGCCAGCTCGCCGATGTAGGCCGAGCAGAGCGCGAGCACCGCTCCCATCCCGCACCCGGTCAGGAACCGGAAGAAGGTCAGTGACCACACGTCCCACGAGAACGCCGTGAGGAGCCCGCCGATGCCGAGCGCCAGGATGGTCAGCGCCAGGCCCTTCTGCCGGCCGTGCCGGTCCGCGATGTGCCCGAACGCGTACGCGCCGATGCAGTAACCGACGAGGTTCCACGTGATCGGGTAACCCAGCTCGGCCCCGGCCAGCCCGAACGCGCTCCGCATGGAGGGCAGCGTGATGGTCAGGACGGAGATGTCGTAGTTGGCGAAGAAGAAGCAGAGCATGAGGGCGAGCCAGCCCGCGCGGCTGAGCCCGACTTTCGGCATGGCGTCGATGCGGGCATCCACGCTGCGGGCCGACACCGGCGGTTCCGGGGCGGGCGAGTCGAGGGGCGTCTGAGACATGGCGGCCTCCTTGGAATGGGGCAAACGGAGCACGAGCTGGAGGCGCTCTCCTGCGGTTTCCAGGACATGAGCAGTGAGCGGACATGAAGCGGTGAGCGGTCCGCGCCGGCGGGATGGGGGCTGTGACAGGGCTCACGTAGAGGTGGTGCTGGGAACCGTAGGCAGGTCCCGGCGGTGGTGACCATCGCGGTTTGGCGCATGTGCACATGCGCGAAAACGCAACGAAGGGGACGCCCTAAAGGGTGAGTGCCTGCCCGGACCACTCGTGACGCAGCGCGTGGACGAGCCGGCGTACGACGTCGTCCTGCCCCGCCCGCGACCGGTGCCAGGCCACGCCGAGCAGGAATTCCAGGTCGTCGCGGAGCGGGACGATCACGAAGGCCGGGTCGTCGAAGACCCGGGCGGCGCCGCCGTTGCGCGGGTCGAGCGTCAGCGTGACGCCGTGGCTGCGGCGGATGTGGCTGGCCAGCATGACGGAGTCGTTGTCCGGCATCTCGTGGAGCGAGGTGATGCCGGCGCTCTTCAGCCGCCGGTGCAGCCGGTCCATCGCCAGGGGCTGGGGCGTGAGCGGGCCGACGGTCAAGATCCGGTGCTTGAGGTCCCGCAACGTCAGCTCGCCGGCGCCGGCCAGCGGGTCGTCGGCCCGCATCGCCGCCGAGAACACGTAGCGGGCCACGACGAGACTGTCGAGCTCGGGCCGGTCCAACGGGAGGTGGACCAGGGCCGCGTCGAGCCCGCCGCGCTCCAGCGCCGGCAGGAGCTCGGCGGACGGCGCCGCCGTCGCGTCCACCGCGAACGAGGGGAACGCCTGCTCCGTCACGGCCAAGAACCGGTCCATCACGGCCGGCGGGCACAGGTGCGTGCCGCCCACGCGGACCACCCGGCTCCTGGTGCCGGACGCCTCCCGGAGCACGTCCTTCAGGCCGTCCACCTGCTCCAGGATGCCGCGTACCCGCTCGACCAGGACCGTGCCGCCGGCGGTGAGCTCCACCTGGTGGTAGCGGCGGACGAACAGCTCGGCCCCCAGCTCGCGCTCAAGGTCCTTGACGGCCCGGCTGACCGGCGACGGAGTCAGGTGCAGCCGCTCCGCCGCGCGACCGAAGTGGAGCTCCTCGGCGACGGCGAGAAAGCATCGCAGCTGCTGTACGTCCATGAGCGGGAGTCTGTGGCGGGCCGTCGCCGCGCGTCAACCGGCATGTTGCCGATCGGGACGCGTAGCACGTTGCCGATTCGGACGTTTTCAGACTGAAAACTGGGTGGCATCCTCACGGTTGTAGGAAACCTGTTCGCAACAATCCTGGCGAGCGGCCATGAACCGCTCGAAATCCTGGCGAGCGGTCCCGAACCGCTCGACGGTCCTGGCACGCGGCCCTGAACCGCCGCTCGCGGGCCGGGATCCCTCCGCCGCGACAGGTCATGTCCGGCGTACTCGCGCATCCTTCACACCGTGGGGTGATTCACCATGCCCGCAGCCAGGGGCCTTCCCCTCGCCGGTCTTCGGGTCATCGACCTGGCCGACGGCAAGGCCGAGATGTGCGGCCGCTTCCTCGCCGACCTCGGCGCCGACGTCATCCGTGTCGAGCCGCCCGGCGGCGCGCCGACCCGTCACTGGGAGCCCGTCCACGACGGCGTGAGCCTCTACTTCGCCACGCACAACGCCAACAAGCGCGGCGTCACCCTGGACCTGCGCGACCCCGCCGGCCGTGACCGGCTGCTCGACCTGGCCGCCGGGGCGGACTTCCTCATCGAGACCGAACGCCCCGGCACCCTCGACGGCCTCGGTCTCGGCGCGGACGCGCTGCTGGCGCGCAACCCGGCGCTGGTCGTCGTCTCGATCACCGACTTCGGGCAGACCGGCCCGTACCGGGACTGGATCGGCACCGACTGGACGCACCTGGCGCTCGGCGGGGTGCTGTCGCGCTCCGGCATCCCCGGCCGTCGGCCGGTCATGCCGCCCGGCCCGCTGGCCTACGAGTCGGCGGCCGTCCAGGCCGCGTGGGCGGGCCTGCTGGCGTACCTGAACCGGCTCGACACCGGTCGCGGCGACCACGTCGACTGCTCGGTGTACGAGATGACCGCGCAGGTCCTGGACCCGGGCTTCGGCATGGGCGGCTCGGCCACCGGTGGGGTCCCGGCCACCCGCCTGCCGCGCGGCCGTCCGCAGGCGGGCGACCTGTACCCGATCTTCCCGTGCGCCGATGGGTACGTCCGGATCTGCGTGCTGGCCAAACGGCAGTGGCGCGGGATGTTCGGCTGGCTGAAGGAACCGGAGGAGTTCGCCGACCCCAAGTACGACAGCATGGCCGCCCGGTTCGGAGCCGCTGAGCGGCTGCGCGTCCTCATGGGAGAGCTGTTCAGGGACCGGACCAGGGACGAGCTCGTGGCCCAGGGCCAGGAGCGCGGCGTGCCGATCGCGGCGCTGCTCGACCCCGGCGAGGTGCTCGACAGCCCGCACTTCCGGGCGCGGGGCAGCCTGGTCGACACCGAGATCGCCCCGGGGCTGACCGGCCGGGTGCCGTCCGGGTATGTCGAGGTGAACGGGGTACGGGCCGGGTTCCGGCACCGGGCCCCCGAGCCGGGGGAGCACGACGACGAGGTCTTCGGCGCGGTGACACCCGGCAGGCCGGTCACCTCCGGCACGGCCCTCGATAGGCCGGTCACCACGGACTCGGCTCTCGGAAGGCCGGTCACCACCGACTCGGCCGAGGTTGCGCCGCGGCGGCCCCTCGACGGGCTCCGGGTGCTGGACCTGGGTGTCATCGTGGTCGGCGCGGAGCTGGGCCGGTTGCTCGCCGACCAGGGCGCCGAGGTCATCAAGATCGAGAGCCGGGCCTACCCGGACGGCAGCCGCCAGTCGCTCGGCGACGAGGTCATCAGCGTCGGCTTCGCCTGGGGCCACCGCAACAAGCTCAGCGCCGGGATCAACCTCCGCTCGCCCGAGGGCCTGGATCTCTTCAAGCGGCTCGCCGCCGGCTCCGACGTCATCCTGTCCAACTTCAAGCCGGGCACGCTGGAGTCGCTGGGTCTCGGCTACGACGTCATCAGCGAGCTGAACCCCGAGATCATCATGGCCGACAGCAGCGCCCTGGGCCCGACCGGGCCGTGGAGCAGGCGCATGGGCTACGGCCCGCTCGTCCGCGCCTCCGCCGGGCTGACCGGGCTCTGGCGGGACACCGAGGTCGAGGCCGGGTTCTGCGACGGCATCACCATCTATCCCGACCACATCGCCGCGCGGGTCGGCGCCGTCGCCGTGCTCGCCGCGCTCATCGAGCGGCGGCGTACCGGGAAGGGCGGAACGGTCAGCGTCGCCCAGGCCGAGACGATCCTCACCCAGCTGTCCACCGGCTTCCTGCGCGAATCACTGGAACCCGGCTCGTTCACCGCCCACGGCAACAGCGGCGAGTGGGACGCGCCCCAGGGGGTCTACCCGTGCGCGGGCGACGACGAGTGGTGCGTGGTGAGCGTCGACGGCGACGAGCAGTGGCGGCGCCTGTGCGAGGTGATCGGCCGCGCCGACCTGCGCGCCGACGCGCGGCTGGCCACCGCCGCGGGCCGCCGCGCGCACCGCGACGTCGTGGACGCGGCCGTGACCGGGTGGACGGCTGTGACCCCGCCGGGAGCGGCCATGGAGCGGCTGCAGGAGGCCGGGGTGCCCGCCGGGATGATGCGGCGGGTCATCGAGTATCTGGACGATCCCCAGCTCATCGCCCGTGGGTTCCTGCGGGAGACGCGCCATCCGTACATCGAGCACGCCCTGCGTACCGAGAACGCCCCGGCCACCTTCCGTGGGGTCGCCGACCCCGAGTTGCGCCCCGCGCCGCTGGCGGGGGAGCACACGCGGCTGGTGGCCGCCAAGCTGCTCGGCCTGGCCGAGTCCGAGATTCAGGCGCTCATCGACGCGGGCGTGCTGGAAGAAGCAACCGTACCTAAGAGGAGTTGACCATGGGTGAGCCCGCCGCGCTCGTCGAGCGCCGCGACCACATCGTATTGATCACATTGAACCGGCCCGAAGTCCGCAACGCCGTGAACGCGGAGCTGACCCGCGCCGTCGGTGAGGCCCTGGACGAGGCCGACGCGGACGCGTCGGTGCGTGCCGTGGTGCTGACCGGGGCGGGGGACAAGGCGTTCTGCGCCGGTGCCGACCTGAAGGCGGTGGCCCGCGGGGAGTTCTCCGCTGAAGGGCTCAAGCCGCACTGGGGCTTCGCCGGGTGTGTCACGCATCCCATCGCCAAGCCGGTCATCGCCGCTGTGAACGGGTTCGCGCTCGGCGGCGGCACCGAGATCGCCCTGTGGGCCGACCTGGTGGTGGCCGCCGAGACCGCCGCGTTCGGGCTGCCGGAGGTCAAGCGCGGGATCCTCGCGGGCGCGGGCGGCGCGTTCCGGCTGGCCGCGCAGCTGCCCACGAAGATCGCCATGGAGATCCTGCTGACCGGCGAGCCCGTCACCGCCGCCGAGGCCCTGCGGCTCGGCCTGGTCAACCGGGTCGTACCGCCGGCCGAGCTGCTGACCGCCGCGTTCGCCCTGGCCGAGACGGTCAGCGCGAACGCCCCGCTGTCCGTGCAGGCCAGCAAGCGGATCGCGCGCGGCATCTCCGACGGCACCATCCCGTCCGAGCAGGCCGCCTGGGAACGGACCGCCGCCGAGAGCGCCGCGCTCATGCGGTCGGCGGACGCCAAGGAGGGGCCACGCGCCTTCGCCGAGAAGCGCGCCCCGGTTTGGGAGGGACGATGAACCGCACATCGGTCATCGCCGGTCTCGGCATCACCGAGATGGGCAAGGTCTACGGCCGGAGCGCGCCCGAGTTCGCCGCCGACGCCGTACGGCTCGCCGCCGCCGACGCCGGTCTCGACCTGCGTCAGGTGGACGGCCTGCTGACCAACACCGGCCTCACCGCCGACGTCGGCCTGAGCCTCCAGCGGGACCTGGGGCTGCGCGAGTTGCGCCTGCTGTCGGAGGTGCAGGCGTACGGCTCGTCGGCCGGCGCCATGGTCCAGTACGCCGCCATGGCCGTCGCCTCCGGCATGGCCGACGTCGTGGCCTGCGTCTTCGCCGACGCGCCGCTCAAGGACAAGGCGTCCGGGGGCGGCGCGGCCTACGCCGGCGCGGGCCGCAGACTGGCCGGCTGGCAAGGGCTGACCGCGGCCTCCGGGATCTACAGCGCCAACACCATGTACGCGCTGGCCGCCCGCCGGCACATGCGGAAGTACGGCACGACCAGCGAGCAACTGGGGCACATAGCCGTCGCGCAGCGCGCCTGGGCGGCCAGGAACCCCCTGGCCCAGATGCGGACCCCGATCACTCTTGAGGACCACCAGAGCTCCCGGTGGATCGCCGAGCCGTTCCACCTCCTCGACTGCTGCCTGGTCAGCAACGGCGGCGTCGCGGTCATCGTCACCTCCGCCGACCGGGCCGCCGACCTCGCCCAGCCCGCCGTGCACATCCGCGGCTGGGGACAGGCGCACCCGGGGTACGTCATGGGCAGGGACAGCGAGTTCGGCCTGGTCAGCGGGGCCGCCCTGTCAGGGCCGACGGCGCTGAAGATGACCGGGGTGTCGATCGGCGACATCGACGTCGCCGAGCTGTACGACTGCTACACCTACACCGCGCTCATCTCCCTGGAGGACTACGGCTTCTGCGCCAAGGGCGAGGGCGGCCCCTTCGTCGCGAGCGGCGTACTGGGACCGGAGGGGACGCTGGCCGTCAATACCGGCGGCGGCCAGCTCTCCTCCTATTACATGTGGGGGATGACCCCGCTGTCGGAGGCCGTCATCCAGGCCCGCGGCCAGGGCGGCGACCGTCAGGCCCCGCGCAACGACATGGTGCTGGTCAGCGGCAACGGCGGCGTACTCGACCACCACTCCACCCTCATCCTCAGCCCGCACGCGCGATAGGAGCATGCCGATGCCCGTGGGAATCGTCCACCGCGACGCGGCCACCGCCGAGTTCTTCGACGGCACCGCGCGCGGCGAACTGTTGATCCGGCACTGCGATCAGTGCGGCGGCTTCTCCGCTCCGCAGGCGCGTACGTGCCCGAGGTGCGGCTCACCCGAGCTGTCCTGGACGGCCGCCTCCGGGACAGGGTCGGTGGTGAGCTGGTCGGTGGTGCACACCAAGGGCGCGCCGCCGACCGTGGTCGCGATCGTCGAGCTGGCGGAGGAGCCATGGCTGCAGCTCCAGATCGCGGACGCCGCGCCCGAGGACGTGTACGCCGGGATGCCGGTCCGCGTCGCCTTCGAGCACCCCGAGGGCGGCGAAGCGGTCCCGGTCTTCCGCCCGGCGTCATCGTGAGCCGCTGATCAGGCCGGTTTCACGAGCCACGGGTCACGAGTCACGAGCCACGGGTCACACCAGCACCGCGCCACCGGCGATGTCGACGATGACGCCGGTGATCCAGCTCGAATCGTCGGAGGCGAGGAAGAGCGCGGCCCGGGCGACGTCTTCGGACGTGCCGAGCCGCCGCAGCGGGTGTGACTCGGCCAGCGAGCGCTGGACATCGGCCGGTATCCACTGCTGGTTCGTGTCGGTGAGGATCGTCTCCGGGGCGAGGCAGTTGGCCCGGATGCCGAACGGGCCCACCTGCGCGGCCAGATCCTGGGTGAAGAGCTGCACACCGGCCTTCGCCGCGGCGTACGCGACGATCGTCCGTTCGCTGGGCTTGCGCCCGGCCGCCGAGGACAGGGTGATGATGTTGCCGGTCCGGCGCTCCTTCATGCCGGGCAGGAAGCACTTGACGGTCAGGAAGGTGCCGGTGAGGTTCCGGTCGATGTCGGCCCGCCAGCTCTCCTCCGTGATGTCCTCGATGGGCGTGGGGCGGCTGGCTGTGCTGCCGGCGTTTACGACCAGCACGTCGACGTGGCCGTACCGGTCGAGGATCTGCCCCCGGATTCGATCGAGGTCGGCGGCGACGGTGACGTCTCCGGTCACGCTGATGGCCTCGCCGCCGAGGTCGTCGACGCGCGCCTGGACCGCGGCGAGCGCGGCCTCGTCGCGGCCGTGCAGCACGACTCGGGCGCCGGCCTGCGCGAACGTGGTCGCGACGGCGGCCCCGATCCCTCGGGAGCTGCCGGTGACCAGGGCGACCCGGTCCTTGAGAAGGCTCATCGTTCCTCCGGGGTCAGGCCGTCGCCGTCAGGACGATGATCGCCACGGCCAGGGCGGTGTCGAGCACGAGACAGAACTCGGCGAGCGACCGGGTCACCACTCGGTTCGCCCGGTAGTGGTAGACGTCCCATGCGGCGTGGCCGAGCAGGCCCAGCGCCACCAGGTAGCTGCCCACCGCCGGGTTGACGAACAGCGCGATCGTGGCCGCGGCGCCGAAACCGAGCATGGCGAGCAGCTGTAACGGCAGCCCACCGGGCTCAGGGCGCGTACCGCGCAGGGGGCCGTAGCCGCGCAGCAGACCGTAGCCACCCAGCAGGACGCCCAGGCCCAGCACCGCCCAGGTCGCCTCGAAGTCGTCATCGATGAGGTCCGCGGCCAGGATGACGGCGAAGGTCAGGAAGAACACGGGCCAGGTCGAGCCGGGTTTCCCGAACGCGGCCGCGCCCAGGTAGACCACCGCGGAGGCGGCCAGTACCTTGGCCAGTTCGAGGCCCGTGGCCATGTCGAGGATCATGAGCACGGCGGTCGCGACCCCGACCAGAATCGGCCAGTGCCGCAGCACCCGGCCGAGTGGAGGGGTCGTCTGTGTCGTCATCGTGGTTACCGCCTTGGGGGGATCGCGCAGTGGCCTTCATCTTCTATCCCGGCGGATCACCGGGCCAGGACAGCAACCGGACATTTACCGGACATTGGGCTAGGACATTTGCCGGACATAAGGCGGCATATGCGGAGATGGGGATGGGCTATGCGTCGTCGGCCATCGGGCTGAACTGGATGCCCGCCAGCCGCCACGAACCCTCCTGCCTGACCCACGTCTGGGACACCCGCACCCGCAGCGCCACCGCCCGCCCGTGAGAGGTCGCCTGGTTGCTCTGCACGTTGCGCACGATCGCGGCGTCGCCGTACATCCGGATGTCGATCTGGCTGGTGTCCAGGGCGTGGTACTGGAATTGGGCGTGGCGACCGATCCACTGCTCCTTGTCGAGCACGTATCCCTTGGGCCCGATCGACTGGAAGTCGTCGGCCAGTAACTCACGCAGGCGTCCGGCGTCGGCGGCCAGCTCCGCCGCGTCGAACTGCCGTTGAAGGTCGAGAACCGTCTCTTTCTCCGTGGTCTCCATGTTCTCCGAGCATAAGCGGGAGAACCGGAATGGTCACCGGACAAAATGCCCTCCCAATTTGTCCGGTTAATGCCCTGGACTGCCTTCCTGGCGATGGCCGAAAATTGGCCCGCGTCACGTCATCTCGGGCCCGCCCGGTGACAACGTGAGCCGCTGATCAGTCGTGCGCATGGAACCAAGTCGATCCCCGGACAGTTCGTTTCTTGAAAGGGTGTGCTTGTCGTGCGTACCGGGTTGTTCAGCGGAAAGGGTGGCATATGGAGCCGCTGTGGGCCGATGATCCACGCCAGGTGGGGCCATACCGGCTGACGAGACGGCTGGGCGGCGGCGGTATGGGGCAGGTGTACTTGGGCTGGTCCCGGGGAGGCCGGCCGGTCGCGGTGAAGGTGGTGCGGTCGGACCTGGCCGGTGATGCGGAGTTCCGGCGCCGGTTCGCGGACGAGGTGGCGGCGGCCCGGAAGGTCGGCGGAATCTACACCGCGGAGGTGGTGAAGGCCGACACCGGCGCCGATCCGCCGTGGCTGGCCACCGCCTACATCCCCGGCCCGTCCCTGCACCAGGCCGTCGCCACGCACGGACCGCTGCCGTCTGCGGCGATCGGTGTGCTGGGCGCGGGCCTGGCCGAGAGCTTGGTCGAGATCCACGAACACCAACTAGTGCACCGCGACCTCAAACCCGGCAACGTGATCCTGGCCGTCGATGGTCCCCGGGTCATCGACTTCGGCATCGCCCGCGCTTTGGAGGCCACCTCCCACACCGTCACGGGGGCCGTGATCGGCACTCCGGCGTTCATGTCCCCCGAACAGATCCGAAGTGACAAGGTGGGTCCCGCCAGCGATGTGTTCTCGCTGGGGTTGGTGCTGGTGTTCGCCGCCACCGGCTGCGGCCCGTTCGGGACCGGCCAGGGCCACGCGGTCATGTACCGCATCCTCCATGACGACCCCGACCTCACCGGCCTGCCGAAGGACCTGGTCGACCTGGTGGGCGCCTGCCTGGCCAAGACTCCTGAGCACCGGCCCGGTCCCGTCGATCTCCTCGACCGGCTCGCCGCGTCGGCCGAAAGCACCATGCCATGGCTCCCGCCCACGGTCACCGCGCTGATCACCCAGCTCGAAGAGGACCTCTCCGAGCCTTCTGGCGATGCTTCCATCCCTGGGCGGGCCGCCTCGATCCCTGGGCGGGCCGCCTCGATCCCTGGGCGGGCCGCCTCGATCCCTGGGCGGGCCGTCGATCCGGGGCGCCATCCGGAGATCGACCACGCCCTGCAGATCGCTCGATCCATCGACGATCCCGATGAGCGAGAAGAGGCGCTGTACGGAGTCGCCCTCGCGATCGTCGAGGCCGATCCCGACCACGCGGAGCAGTATCTGCGGCGCATCCCCTCGGAGGGATGTCGAGCAGCGGCTCTGCTGGCCCTCGCCGAGAAACTGCCCGACACCGACCGCGTCCAGCGGCTGATCGGTCACGCCGAACAACTCATCGTTCAGCTCCTGGACGATGACTCGAACCCCATGGCACACGAGATGCTCGAGTACTTGGTCGGCCAGCTCATCGCGGTGGATCCTGAGCGAGCGCTTGCGTTGCTCGACGGCGTTGAGCGGCGTGTCGTGGCCTTTGACGATCCCGAGCCGCGAGCCAGGGCGCTGGCGGCCATGGCCGACAAGATGGCCGTCAATGCGCCTGACCGCGCCACCAGGCTGATGGCCCAGGCAGTAGAAGCAGCCCGCATGATCCCACCCGACCCGGGCTACACGTTCGTCCTGCCCCAAACGCTGGCGGAGATCGCCAAGATCGGCTACGCCGCCGATCGGCGGCACGCCGAGCAGTTGATCGATCTCGCCGAAGCGACCGCGCTCGACGTTACGGGCCAGGACAGCGAGCGGAACTTCGCACTCAAGTGGACCGCTGTGGAGGTCGCGAAGGTCGATCCCGCCCGGGCGGAACAGATCATCAGCAAGATCCGGGAGGCGTACATTCGCTCATCTGCCTGGGGCGACAGCCTCAAGGCGGCGGCCTCGGCCGGGCAGGATCATCGGCCTCTGCTCGACGCGGCCGAACAGAGCTTCGCGAAACTCGCAGCCCAGGAACCGGCCCCGGTGAAGCCCGAACCCTGGTGGGCCCGCTGGGGAGTCCGGCCCAAGGCAGGCGCCGACAAGAGGTACTACGGTCCGTCGCATCTGAGCTACATCGCCATCGGCGCGGCATGGTGTGACCCGTCGCGGGCCGAAACCATCGCCTCGCTGATCACTGATGCCCGAGATCGGAGTGAGGCATTCGCCGGCATGACCGCCGAGATCGCCGAGACCAACCCTCTGCAGGCACGGTGGTGGCTCGACACCGCGTACCAGACCGCCCTCGAAGCCGAGGCGACATGGGCGCTCCTCGCGATGGGAAAGATCGCGCAGGTCGGCGCCACCGTGGCCCCGGAAACCGCGCAGCAGGCCACCCAGTACCTCACGAGCCGCGTCGACGCCACGGACCTGGACGCGTGGCGGCTGACAACGGTCGCCCAAGACGTCGTCGCCGCCGACCCGGAGCTGGCCATGCGCCTCATCGACCTCGCTGAGACCCGAGCGCGACAGCCCGGCAAGACACGGCTCGACAAGAATGCTCTGCAGCGCGTCGCCAGAACTCTGCTGGCCGTGGCGACAGCATGGGCCGACTCCGGGCCCGAACGAACCGTTCCCATCCTGCGCCACCTGCTGGAGGTCGCCCTGGCCGCGCGATCGACCGCGTACCTGTCGATCACTGAGACCGCCCTGCCGAACCCGCAGGCCGTTGAGCGGCTCCTGCGGGAATACCACGGTCCCGGCCGGGATCATCTGCGGTACATCGCGGCTGCCGCGTTCGCGGCGACAGATGTCCACCGCGCCGAGCAGTTCGCCCGGGAGATCACCGACGACTCCCTGCGGAACACGGCGCTCAACGCCCTCGTCGCATCGATCACCAAGCAGGCCATGGGCTCGGCGAGCGGCCCAGACGCCAAGCGCGCCACATAGCACCGCAGAACGCGCCGGATCTGCACCGCATCCCTGGCTACGGAGGGCGGCACGTGTGCCGTAAAGTGCCGCATCATGGTGGATTGGGGCATTCGGCGGGCTTTGGCGGCGGACATCGAGGCGATGGTCGAGCTACGCGCCGTGGTGATGCGGGCGGATCTGGAGCGGCTCGGCCGGTACGACGAGCAGCGAGTACGGCAGCGCATGAGGGACGCCTACGACCCGTCGCACACCTGGGTGATCGAAGTCGGCGGCGAGTTCGCCGGCTGCGTGGCGCTACGGGAAGCCGAGGACGCCCGCTGGCTGGAGCACTTCTTCCTGGCCCCGCACCTGCAGGGTTCCGGCATCGGTTCGGGTGTCCTGCGCGAGCTGCTGGATCGGTGCGACCGTGACGGTGTCCCTGTCCGGTTGAACGTGTTGCAGGGAAGCCCGGCCCGGCGGCTGTACGAGCGGCACGGGTTCACCCTGGAGACCGAGGACCCGGTGGACGTGTTCATGGTCCGCAGGGTCCCTGAACGCTCCTATCGGCTGATCTGACGCGGAACCGGGTGTCTGGATTGCGAATGGCGTAGAAGTTGGTGATCGCGCCATCGGCGATTCGGTAGGGCGCGTTTTCGTTGAGACACGCCAATGTCAAAACTGCGCGAAAACGGGGGCTCGTGCGGCAAGGCCCCGTATCGTGCCAGGTAGAGGGCCTTCTCCTACTGGATCCACCCCGGACGGCGTCCACTGCGCACGGCGCGCATGGAGCCTGCTTCGGATGGGGTTCTTCGTTGGACAGGAGTTGGTTCGTATGGACTTGCAACGCGCGTTGCTCATAGCGCTCGCGATAGTCGCCTCCACCAGCATCTCGACCGCTCTCATGCTCGCGGACGGCTCCACGTGGCCCGCCGCACTCCTGACCGGTCTCGCCGCCGGCGGCGCCGTTCTGTGGGGGCTGCTCGGCTGTTTCAAGCACCACCATTAGCCGCGAAGGGACCCAGCCCTTCACCAGGTTGGGCCCCTTTCTCGGCGCCCCAGCACCGCCGGCCGCTGAGGCATGGCACGCGCGCGAAATCGTTGGACAACGCGTACACCCATCGACCGTCTCGCCGAGCTCGACCTCATGGCGCAGCCGGCCGGACCACTAGGTTCACCTGTCCTGGTAGGCCCGTGGCCAACTGGGCTGGTAGCAGCAGCGCATGCCCGTCTGCACGGTGGTGCGCAGTTCATCCCCGATAACCGGATCGGCCTCCGCGATGCGGTTCAGCGTACGTCTGATGGCCTTGCCCACCGCGACCCTGGCGCGCTCGGCGCTGCCGGTGAAGTGGCGGGTCCGTTCGCCGAGGCCGGTGGCCGCGGCCAGCTCGTCGAGCAGCCAGTCGCGCTCGGCGCGTACCGCGGCGACCCGTTCCGCGTCGTTCATCGACTCGAGCTCGTCGATCTCGGCCTGTAGGTGCGACAGCCGTTGCATGTAGCGGCGTTTGGCCAGGTCGTCGAGCACCGGCTGGGCGCTTTCGCCGTCACGGCCCGCCGACTGGCCGGGGAGCGTGGATCCGGCGGCCAGTTCGAGGGCGGAGATCTCCTGGTACGGGTTGGCCAGCAGGAGCGCCAGGTGGTTCATCCCCACGCTGTGCTCGACGTACGCGGTCCGGCCGGCCAGCTCGATCCGCCATTGCCGTCCCCAGCGGTGGCAGGACGCGGCCGACCGGCCGATACCTCCGACCGGCGGATGATCCTGCCGTGCCAGCAGGGCGCCCAGTTCCAGCAGGCACCGCTCGGCGCGCGAGTCCGTGGGCTGGAACAGGTCGATGATGTGCCGCAGCAGCTCCATGAGCAGGTCGGCGCGACCCTCGCTGATGATCGGCCGCATGTCCATGTCCATGACAGACGGGCTGGTACTCCGCGTCATGCCGCCCCCTTATCCCCGTAGTGAGTCCCCGTGCCGTGGTGAGTGGCTCGACCGTACGAGGACGGGGCGGCGGTGGGGATCGGTGGCCGATCCCTATATTGCGGCGGGCGATGCCTAACTTTCCGCCCTGGGCTCCCTCTCGGCCAGGCCGAGCCTGATGGCCTGGTCGGCGGCGGCGTTGCGGCTCGGGGCGCCCAGTTTGGCGAGGATGGACGAGACGTGGTGACCGACGGTCTTGGCGGAGATGAATAACTTCGCGGCGATCTCGGCATTGGTGCACCGGGCGCAGAGCAGGGCGAGCACTTCGTGTTCGCGCCGGGTCAGCCCGAACGGATGCCCTCGGGTCGCCGCCCGCGGCCCGGCAGGGAGGGACCGGGCGCCGAGTTCGCGGAGCTTGCGCCTGACGATGCGGGTGGCGGGGAAGGCGCCGAGGCCGGTGAGGATCTCCAGGGCCTGACGGAGCTCCGGCTCCCGTGGCGCCTGTGCCAGGGCCAGCGCGGCGTCGTACGGGCAGCGCAGCTCGGTCCAGGCATGCGCGGCCTTGGCCACGTCACCGCCGAGTTCCAGCCGGTACGGCTCGGCGTGCGCGCCATGCGCCCGGCGGCGAGAGCCGGTCCGCCGCAGCCAGACGGCGACCGCGCCGAGATCCCAGGCGTCGCACCCTTCGGAGGTGTCCGCGGCCAGTTCGGCCTCGCGGCGGGCGTGCTCCGCCTTCCCCTCCAGCCAGTACGCCTCGGCGCGGGTGAGCCGTACGGGCACGATCTGCTGCGGCTCGCGGGTACGGTCGGCGATCTCGGCTGCCTCGTCGAGATACGCCCAGACGCCGGGCTCGCCCCGGCGGGCGTGGATCGCACCGAGTTTGCGTACGATGCACAACCGGCTGCACGAGGAGAGCGGCGTGACGGCGAGGATCTCGGCGCAGAGCGTCACCGCCTCGTCCCAGCGTCCCGTCCGCTCCATCATGGTGGCCTGCTCGCTGCGCAGGTGCATCGCGTACGTGGTGAGATCCCGCTCATCGCAATAGGCGAGGCCCTCGACCAGCAAAGGCTCGGCTTCGGCGAACTGCCGCTCGCTCACGTACGTGGCGCAGAAGTTCGCGAACGCCCGGCCCGCCTGATCTTGGTGATGCCCGGACAGACCGAGGTCCAACGCCCGGCGCATGCCCCCCACCCAGTCCTCGCCCTTGGCCGCGGCCGACGCCGCCATGGTGTTGAGCACATCGCTGAGCACGTCGGTGGCGCCCAGACGCTCGGCGATCGTCTGCGCCCGCCGTGCCAGGTCGATGGCCGCGTCGTGCTGGGCCTGCAGCATGCGCCGGTTGGCGAAGATGGCGTACGCCCAGGCCAGCTCGACGCTCGGCCCGAGCGGTTCCAGGACCGACACGGCGGCTTCGACGGCGGCGACCGCCTGATCCGCGCGGACAAGGTTCCACAGGGTGCGCGACAGCCGCCGCAGCGCGTCGCCCTCCCGCAGCCGATCACCCGCCGCGCGCCACTGCGCCAGCGCGTGCTCGCAGGCGTCGGCCGCGTCCTCCCACTGGTCGAGCAGCGCCGCCTCGTCGGCCAGCCCCTCGTACAGCCGGGCGATCGTCGAGGCGTCCGCCCCGTCCGCGAACCGCAGGGCGCGCCGGAACTGCGCCGCCGCCTCACGATGCGAGGCCAGCCACGCCGCACGGCGGGCGGCGGCGGGCGCGTGCCGCAGGACCGCCTCGGCATCGCCGGCCGCCTCGGCGTGGAAGGCCATCCGGGCCTCGTCGTCGCACCCCAGGTCGGCCAGCGCGGTCAGGACGAGGCCGTGAATGGCCCGGCCGCGATGCGCCGAGACCGCCCCCGCCACTGCCAGCCGCGCGATCTCATGACGGAACCTCAGCCACGGGCCGTCCTCGATCACCAGCCCACACCCGAGCAGCTCGTCCAGGGCGGACGGCGGGCAGCCGGTCACCGACTCCAGTAATCGCGACTCGACCCTGGTCCCGGTCAGCGCCGCCACGTCCAGCACTTGACGGGACCCGCCGTCCAGGCGCGTCGCGCGTGCCAGCACCGCGTCCCGCGCAGATGGGGGCACCTCTGTGACCCCGGCCTGTACGACCTCGGTCACGTAGAACGGGTTCCCGCCGGTCAGCCGGTGCAGCGCGGACGCCTCCCACCCGCTCCCACGGGCCAGCAGCCCCACCGCGTCGGCGGACAGCGGCGCCAGCGCGAGCCGCCGCGTCGACCGCTGCGAAGCCAGATCGCCCAGGGCGACCCGGAACAGATCATCCGCTGCCAGGCCCTCGTCCCGGTAGGTGGCGATGACCAGCACCGGGGCGTTCCAGAGCCGCCGGCTGAGGAAGCGCAGCATGTCGAGGGTGGCCTCGTCGGCCCAGTGGACGTCCTCGACCGCGACCACGTTCAGCGTCCCGGGCTCACTGACCTCGTGCAGCAACCCGCGGAACAACTCCTCACGTCCGGCCCCCGCGCGACACAGCTCCAGCAGCGCGCCGCGACGCTGGTCCGCCACGTCGAAGAGCGGCCCGAGCGGGCGCGGAGTGAACAGCCCGTCGCACATCCCCCACGACCAACGGGCATCCGGCAGCTCTTCCTGGAAGCGCTCCACCAGCGCCGACTTCCCGACGCCCGCCTCACCCGAGACCAGAACCAGCCGCCCGGCACCCTGCCTGGCCTCGGCCGCGTACTCAGCCAGCGCCGCCAGCGACGGCTCCCGCTCCAGCAACCGCATGCCCGCAGTATCCGATAAATCCTCGGAAACCGTAAGGCCGTTCGGGGGCGGCGCCGCTCAGCGCAGTTCGACCTCGACCCCCTTCTCGGTGAAGATGCTGAGCAGGTCTTCCAGGGTGATCGCCGGTCCCCATGTCCATCGGCTGTACTCCGGCCGGTCGTATCCGGGGACGAGGTGCCGACGCGCCACGTCCGCGTCGTGCCAGATGAGCCGGAACGGCGTCCTGGCCCCCCACTTCCAGCTGAGGCAGTCCGCAAGGGCACCGGTGTTCCAGCCGAAGTAGCCGCCCGGGCCGTTGATCGCCTCGCCGATGGCGCAGTAGAAGCTGTCGATGCTGGTGACGTACCGGCCATCGAGCTGGTACGTGCGCCCGGCCGGACGGTCCGGTCGCTCGTACGGATGGTGTGCCAGGGCCGCGCGCGACCACGTGTGCTGCAGGGTTCGGTCGAGGTGGGCCCACAGGTTGGGCTCTGTCGGGCGGCCCTCGTACCACATCTGCCAGATCGGGCGGGCACCGACGGGCAGAGGGTTGTGGACGGGCTCGTCGAACGTGATGTCGACGAGCCCGTCACCCAGGCGCGAGGGACGTGATTCGACGACGGTGGCGCTGAACATGCTGTGTGTCCCCACCGCGAGACCGGCGGCGTCGACGGCTTGGATCGAGGCTTGGACCAGGCGTCGCTTGGGGGAGCGGGCCTCGGTTGCGGCTCGCAGTGGCGCTTCGGGACGGCAGCCGATCAGCGTCACCGGATGCGCGTCCGGGAGCGGCCGCGCGTGGAAGACCCCGACGGTGTCCAGGCAGGTGCCCAGCGGTTGGTCATCGACGCCGCAGAGCCGGAACCCGGTCCCATCGGGCGGCTCTTCCGACGGATATTCGCTGTCCTCGTCAAAGCGGATATATCCCCGTAATTCGATATCCAGCAGGCCATCCCGCACCTTCGACCGGCGGTGGCCGATGACGGTGACGTCGAAAAGCTCTTCCTCGCATGAACAGGAATAGCCGTAGTCCAGGCAACCCGACCGCGGCCGTCGCGGATCGTGGATCGGGCTCAGGACGACGCTGGGCAGCCAGGCGCTCGCGCCACTGGGTCCCCGCAGCGCTTCGAGCAGCGGGCCGACCGGCTCGCAGCCGAGCAGGGTGTACGTCTCCGGCGCCGACAGCGGCTCGGGATCGACGAACAGCCCGTCGATGTCAGCGCATACCCCCAGAGTGACATCGGGGGAATCGGTGTACTCGTCGATCAGCAGCCACCGCGGCGGCCCGTCCTGATCCCACGTCCACACCGGCTTCATGCGACCCCCGATCACCGACGAGCTACCGTTCCCGGCCAGACCTTGCCGCGCGTGCCGATCATCGTATGCCCGTTGAAGGTAAGGCCACTCAGTGCTGTTCCACGCCGTTCACGAACACCTTGCGCAGGGTCAGGTCGTCGGTGAACGCGATCGTGTTCGTGCCGGTGATGTTCGTGAACGCGCACTTCTCCAAGCGCACCCCGGTCAGGTGGTCGGTCTCCAGGCCGACGAGGTTGAGTACGGCGTCGGCGCCGTCGAGCCTGGTCCGCTCCATCCGGATGTCGCGGACCGACACCGGCTCGGTGCCTCCTTCGTTGCTGTTGTAGGCCATGTTGACGAACATCACCTCGCGGTCCACGTTCTGGCCGGTGAAGTCGCGTACGTAGACGCCCTCGATGTAGGCGCCGCGCTTCTTGCTGGCCTTGATGTAGACGGGGTACTTCACCGGGTAGTTGCCGGGGAAGTCCGGGGAATTGATCACGCACCGCTCGGCGAAGACGTTGCGGACGCCGCCGGACATCTCGCTGCCGACCGTGATGCCGCCCCAGCGGCCGGAGAAGGCGCAGTCCTGGACGACGATGTTCTCGCTGGGCACGCCCACCCGGCGGCCATCGGCGTCGCGGCCCGACTTGACCGCCACGCAGTCGTCGTTGGTGTTGAAGCGGCAGTCATGGATGTGCACGTACGACGACGCCTCCGGATCGCAGCCGTCCGTGTTGTACAGCGTGCTGACGACGGTGATGCCGCGCACGGTGACGTTCGTGGACAGGACCGGGTTCACGGTCCACATGGCCGGTTCGAGGATCGTGAGGTCGCTGACCAGGATGTTCTGACATTTCACGAACTGGACCATGGCGGGGCGCAGATAGTGGCCTGCCCCGAACACACGCTGCTCGACCGGTACGCCGTCGTCGCCCATCTTGCGCAGTGCCCTCTGGTCGGCGCCCTGTGGGCCGCTGTTGGCGTACCAGCTCTCCCACGGGCCCTGCCTGGCCTGGCCGTCGAGCGTGCCCTTGCCCGTGACGGCGATGTTCCGCTGACCGTGGGCGTAGATGAACGGGCTGTAGTTGTAGCATTCCGTGCCCTCCCACCGGGTGAAGACGACCGGCAGGTAGGCGTTCGGATCGGTGCTGAAGGCGATCACGCCGCCCTCGGACACGTGCAGCTCCACGTTGCTGAGCAGATGGATGGCCCCAGTGAGGAAGCGTCCCGGCGGGACCACGACCCGGCCGCCGCCCTTGCGGTGGCACTCGCTGATCGCAGCCTTGAACGCGGCCGTGCAGTCGGTCGTGCCGTTACCCACGGCGCCGAACGCGGTGACATCCCACCTTCGGTTGGGGAAGCGAGGAGGCCGGATTTTGCGCAGGATGCCCGGCAGCTGGTGCCAGGGATCCGCTGATCGGGCCTCGGCCTGCGCCGACGCGGTTCCGGGGACGAGTGTTGCGGCGGCCAGAGCGCCGCCGGCCTTCAATAGAGATCGTCTGGATGGCATGGTCACCACCGGGGGGGTGCGGAGACATCGGATCTCTGGAGCGTAAATGCGGTCCGGACGGAATTCAATTCTTGACGAAGGAAATGATGAGATTCGCTTGATCTCCTGCCGGCCTCTGCGGCGCGGGGCTAATCGTCGCTGTGACCCCCGCCCGGTGCGGGCGGGCGGAACGGGTCGCCGACCGGCAGCCAGGCCGTATCGGCGTCCAGGCCGAGCCTGCCGACGTCACGGGTCAGGGCTTCGACGGCGGCCCGTACAGCGCCGCGCTTCTCGCCGTGGCGGCACACCAGGGCCCAGGTCCAGTACGGCGACGGGTCCACCACCGGCCGCCGGACGAGATCGGGCGGCAGGGGAGTGGTCTGACCCTTCGGTGAGTTGATGACGGGGCGGCGCAATCGGCGTACGTGGTCGAAGAACGCCGCGCCAGTGATGCCGCCGTCGTCGATGTGCACGGTCCGGGATCCGGTGTCGCGGGCGAACTCCTTGGCGTAGCGGTTCCAGGAATCCCAGGTGACGGTGTCGGTGTCCAGCAGCACCAGGGTCTCCCTGGCTCGGACCGCGGACGCGTCGGTGCCCGCGGAGACCGCGTGGAGCCGATCCGCGCCGATCAGCCGAGCGTCGAGCTCGTAGGCGGCCAGATCGTCGGCCTGAACCCAGCAGATGGCCAGATCGATGCTGCCGTCGGCGACCCGGCCGACCTGGGTGTGCGACGGCATGACCCACGCGTCGACGTGCAGCTGCGCTATGCCGGACATGCGGGTGGCCAGGTCGGGGGGCCGCCAGTTCACGTACCCGAGCCGGACCGGTTCGGGGGCGGACAGGCGGGCCGCGGACGCGCGCAACTCGTCGGCCTGTTCGAGCAGCGCCCGGGTCGGGGCCAGCAGCGCCTCTCCGGCCGGGGTCATCGTGACCGAGCGGCGGTCCCGGTCGAACAGCCGCACCCCCAGGTCCCGCTCCAGCGCCTTGATCTGCTGGGAGAGCGACGGGCCGGCGATGCGCAGCCGGGCCGCGGCGCGGCCGAAGTTCAGCTCCTCGGCCACCGCCACGAAATAGCGCAGCTGGCGTAGCTCCACCCGCCCATCGTAGTGCGGTAGGAGGCTATGCCTACCAGCAGAGAGCAAGCCCGTCGTGGCGCCACGGCGACCGCTGGGTGCACGATGGAATCCATGGCCCCAGGGCAGGTCGGGACCCGGCCGCCCACTGTCTGAGCCATTCCCCCCACGCCGGCACCGCCCAGGAGCGGTGCGGGTGCCACACGTCCACCATCACTCACGAGGGGGAAGCAATGAGTACGCCAAAGGTCGCCGTGATCACCGGTGCCTCCCAGGGCATAGGCGCGGCGCTGGTGACCGCCTACCGCAAGCTCGGCTACGCGGTCGTCGCCAACTCCCGGTCGATCGCGGATTCCGACGACCCCATGGTGCGGGCCGTCGCCGGCGACATCGCCGCCCCGGCCGTCGGGGCGCATGTCATCGAGCAGGGGCTGAAGGCGTTCGGCCGCATCGACACGTTGGTCAACAACGCCGGCGTCTTCGTGTCCAAGCCGTTCACCGACTACACCGACGAGGACTACGACCTCGTGACCGGGGTCAACCTGCGCGGGTTCTTCGAGATCTCCCAGCGGGCCATCGAGGCGATGCTCAACCAGGGCAATGGTGGACACGTGGTCAACATCACGACCAGCCTGGTGGATCACGCTGACAAGAAGGTGCCGTCCGCGCTGGCGTCGCTGACCAAGGGTGGCCTCAACGCGGTCACCAAGTCGCTGGCCACCGAGTACGCCACCCGGGGCATCCGGGTCAACGCGGTAGCGCCCGGCGTCATCCGCACTCCGATGCACCCGGTCGAGACCCACGAATTCCTGGCCGCACTGCATCCCGTCGGGCGGATGGGCGAGATCAGCGACATCGTCGACGCGATCATCTATCTCGAGCACGCTCCGTTCGTCACCGGCGAGATTCTGCACGTCGACGGCGGCCAGAGCGCCGGTCACTGAGCTGGTCCTTGGGCCCGAGGCAGGGCGGGGGCGGTCGGTGACCCCAGGCGCCGCCCGCCCCCAACCTGCCGAAAGAGCCGCTGCCCGCCCCACCTGCCGTAAAGACGCCGACCGCCCCACCCGCCGTAAAGACGCCGACCGCCCCACCTGCCGAAAGGCCCACTCGCCGTAAAGGCGCCGACCGCCCCGATGGCCGTAAGAGCCGAGAGAAAGGCGCATGTTGACAGCCGTACCGGAGCAGACGATCGAGGCGACCTCGTCGGCGCGGCCCTGGCGGGTCGTCGGGCAGGGCGCGGCGGCGCTGGCGGCGGGCATGGGCATCGGCCGCTTCGCCTACACCGCGATCCTGCCCCTGATGCTCGCGCAAGCCGGGCTGTCGCCGCAGCTCGGCGCGAGCCTGGCCACCGCGAACTACATCGGCTACCTCCTCGGCGCGGTCGCCGCGATCATCGCCCCCACGATGGCCGCCTCCCGGACGACGCTGCGCCTGTCGCTGGTGATCCTGATCGCCACGCTGGCCCTGATGCCGCTCACGCACGTCGGCGCGCTCTGGTGGCTGCTCCGGCTGGTCGCCGGGGTCGCGAGCTCGCTGATCTTCGTCGTCGCGGTCAACGCGATGCTCACCGGGCTACGCGGCCACGCCCACCACCTCACCGGCTGGGCCTTCGGCGGCATCGGCGCCGGGATCGCCCTGTCCGGCGTCGTCGTGCTGATCCTCCGCACCGCCGGTACGTGGCAGGAGGCGTGGTGGACCACGGCCGCACTGACCGCCGTGTTCACGGTCCTGGCCTGGCCGCTGCACGCCGGTCCGACGTCGTCCCACGCCGCGTCGACGTCGTCCGACGCGGTGCGGGTCCCGACCGGCGCGGGCCCGGTCCCGTCCCACGCGGCTCCGACGTCGTCCCACGTGGTGCGGGTCCCGTCTCACGCGGCGCCGGTCCCGCGCGATGCGGCGCCTGTCCCGTCCGGGCGCGGTGGCGCGGTCGGGCTGCGCTGGTTCGGCGCGTTGCTGGTCGGCTACACCCTCGAAGGGACCGGGTACATCATCGCCGGCACCTTCCTGGTCGCCGCGATCGATCAGACCGCGCCCGGCTGGGTCGGCAGCTCCGCCTGGATCCTCGTCGGACTGGGCGCCCTGCCGTCGTCGGCCCTGTGGGCCTGGCTCAGCCGTACGTGGTCGCGGCCGACGCTCCTTCTCGTCGCGCTCGTCGTACAGGCCGTCGGCATCGCGCTACCGGTCCTGGTCAGCGGGGTCGCGGCGGCTCTGGTCTCGGCGGTGCTGTTCGGCGCCACGTTCCTCGGCATCGCCTCCCTCACCCTGGCCGTCGGCGCCCATCTGCGGATCCCGCGGGCGGTCGCGATCCTCACCACCGGCTACAGCGTCGGGCAGATCCTCGGCCCCCTGGTCGTCACCCCGCTCCTGCACCACGGCTACAACCAGGCGTTGCTCGTCGGCGCCGCCCTCGTCGCGCTGGCCGCGGTCGCGACCGCCGCGCTGCGCCACCGCTTCCCGCATCACCTCGGCCCCCTGCCCCGACGGGTCGACACCGCCCGCGGGAGCTGAGCGCCGATGCCCATCACGATCCACCCAGCCCACCGCTGACATCCGACCGACCACCGGCATCCGACCGACCACCGGCATCCGACCGACCACCGACAGGAGAGCGCCATGACCAGTACCGCCGAGGCCGAGATCCTCCACACCGTCCTCGACCGATGGAAGAGCGCCGTCGACGCGCACGACCCCAAGCGCGTGGCGTCGTACTTCACCGACGACGCGATCTTCCAAGGTCTGCACCCGTACGGCATCGGTCCCGAGAGCGTCGCCGAGTACTACGACTCGCAGCCGCTCGGCATGACCGCCGCGTACAACATCCTGGAGACCCGGCGGATGGCCGACAACCTCGTCCTCGGCTACCTGCACGTCGATTTCACCTTCACCGACCGGCCGGTCGTGACGGTCAACCTGTGCGTGCTGGCGCGGCGGGCCGGCGACAACTGGCTGATCGATCACTATCAGGTCTCACGGCTGCCTTGATCCCTTGAAGCGCGGAAAGGGCGGCTATCGTCTCACTGCTGATGTCCTCGTGCTGAAGGGGGCGGCCCGGTGACGGACACCCGGCGCTCGCAGCCGTTGAGCGGCCTGCGGATCGTCGAGATCTCCAGCTATGTGGCGACCCCGCTGAGCGGGATGACGCTGGCCCAGCTGGGTGCCGACGTGATCCGGGTCGAGCCGATCGGCGGCGCGGTCGACCGTACGCGCTGGCCGCTGGCCGAGAGCGGGACGAGCCTGTACTGGTCGGGGCTGAACAAGGGCAAGCGGGCCATCGAGGTGGACCTGTCCGCCGAGGAGGGCCGCGCGCTCGTGGGCGAGCTGATCGTCAGCGGCGGGCCACGCGGCGGGATCGTGATCAGCAACTCCGAGCGCTACCCGGAGCTGTCCTTCGAGGCGTTGCGCGCCCGCCGCCCCGACGTGATCCACGTGCTGCTCACCGGCCGCCGGGACGGCGGGGCCGCGGTGGACTACACGGTGCAGGCGGCGACCGGGTTCCCCCTGCTGACCGGCCCGGAGGACGTGGCGGAGCCGGTGAACAGCCTGGTGCCCGCCTGGGACGTGACCGCGGGGCTGTACCTGGCGGTCGGGCTGCTGGCCGCGGAGCGGCACCGCCTGCTGACGGGCGAGGGGCAGCAGGTACGGGTCGCGCTGGAGGACGTCGCCCTGGCCACCGCCGGGAACCTCGGCTACCTCGCCGAGGCGCAGCTGAGCGGCACTCCGAGAGAACGCGGCGGCAACTACGTCTACGGCACCTTCGGCCGCGACTTCACCACGGCCGACGGCGGGCGGCTGATGGTCGTGGCGCTGACCGCCCGGCACTGGCGCGGGCTGCTGGCCGCGACCGGCCTGACCGACGTGGTCAGCGCGCTGGCCACCGCGCTCGGGGTGGACTTCGCCGACGAGCCGGCCCGCTACCGGCATCGCAAGGTGCTCGGCGAACTGCTCGCGGGCTGGTTCGAGGCCCGTACGCTCGCCGAGGCCGAGTCGGCGCTGCGGGCCGGCCGAGTGCTGTGGTCGAGATATCGCGGCTTCACCGAGCTGGCCGCGCAGCTGGGCGAGAACCCGCTGATGGGCGTGGTCGAGCAGCCGGGAGTCGGCGAGCACTGGGCGCCCGGCTCGCCCGTGGTGATGGACGGGGAGCAGTCGCCGCCCGCGGCGGCGCCGCAGGTGGGCCGGCACACCGGCGAGGTGCTGCGGGCCGAGCTCGGACTGTCGGCCCAGGACGTCGCGACGCTGCGCGAGCATGGGGTTATAACTGAACCGGTAAATCCAGGGACGGCCGAATGAAGCGACCCACCATCGACGACATCGCCCGCCGGGCCGGCGTGTCGAAGGGCGCGGTGTCGTTCGCGTTGAACGGCCGTCCCGGTGTCTCCAGCGAGACTCGCCGCCGTATCCAGGCCATCGCCGCCGAGTTGGGCTGGCAGCCGAACAGCCTGGCACGGGCCCTGTTCGACGGGCGGCCCGACGTGCTGGGCCTCGTCGTGGACCGGCCGGCGCGTACGCTCGGGCTGGAGCCGTTCTTCATGCAGCTGATCTCCGGCATCGAGGCCACGCTGTCGGCGGAGTCCGTGGGGCTGCTGCTGCAGATGACCGAGGACCCCGAAACCGAAATCGCGATTTATCGGAAATGGTGGGCGCAGCACCGGGTCGCCGGGGTTTTCGTCGTCGACCTGCGGGCCGAGGACTCCAGGATCGCCGTGCTTGAGGAGCTGAAGCTGCCCGCCGTGGTCATCGGCGGACCAGAGGGTACCGGGCGGCTGCCCGCCATCTGGAGCGACGACGCCGGCGCGATCGGCGTCGTGATGGCGCACCTGGCCGGGCTGGGGCACCGCAGGATCGCCAGGGTCGCGGGACAGGAGGAGCTCAGGCACACCCAGGTCAGGACCGCCGCGATGCGGGAGGCGGCGGCCAGGCTGGGCGTGACGGCCGTCACCGTGTACGCCGACTACAGCGGTGAGAGCGGCGAGCGGGCCACCCTCGACCTGCTGCGCGGACCCGAACGGCCGACCGCCATCGTGTACGACAACGACGTGATGGCCGTGGCCGGCACCGCCGCCGCTCGCGAGGCGGGTTTCTCGGTGCCCGCCGAGCTGTCCGTCGTGGCCTGGGACGACTCCGCCCTGTGCCTGCTGGCCCGGCCGCACCTGACGGCGGTGAGCAGGGATATCGCCGCGTTCGGCGCGAACGCCGCCCGGTCGCTGCTCAGCCTGGTCCAGGGCCGGGAGGTGGCCGACTCGCGGCAGGCCGAGCCGCGCCTGGTGAACAGGGGGAGCACGGCCCCCTGCCCTGAATCGGTTCAGTAATCGCGCGGAAATGTCCGCGATCAGTCATTGCAACTAAACGGGTTTAGTGATGGCATGGCGGCTAATCTCCGCTGCTCGAATCCGGAGGGTTGATGACCCCGTTCCGCCCCTTGACCGATTCCTGGACCGTCCGCTCGGCGAGCGGCGACGTGCGGGCTCCGGCCACCGTGCCCGGTTGCGTGCACACCGATCTCCTCGCCGCCGGTCTGATCCCGGATCCCTACCTCGACGACAACGAGACCCGCCTGGCCTGGGTGGGGCGTACGGAGTGGCGTTACGAGACGGAGTTCTCGTGGGACGGCACCGAGCACGAGCGCACCGATCTGGTCTGCGAAGGGCTCGACACCGTGGCCGAGATCGAGCTCAACGGCGTGCGCGTGGGCGAGACCGCGAACATGCACCGCTCCTACCGGTTCGACGTCCGCCCCGCGCTGCGCATCGGCAGTAACCGGCTGGCGGTGACCTTCCGGCCGGCTCGGGAGTACGCCGAGCGGTTGAAGGAGGAGCTCGGCGACCGGCCGGGCGCCTACACCGAGCCCTACAACTTCATCAGGAAGATGGCCTGCAGCTTCGGCTGGGACTGGGGGCCGACCCTGGTCACGGCGGGCATCTGGCGGTCGATCGGGCTGCACGAGTGGAGCGGCGCCCGGCTGGCCGCCGTGCGGCCGGTGGTGACCGTCGAGGACGGTGTCGCCCGGGTCGCCGTGCACATCGAGGTCGAGCGCGCCGTACAGGAGGAACTGCAGATCACCGCCACTGTCTGCGGCAGGTCTGTCGTGGGAGCGCTCCCATCGGACACGGCGGTACTTGAGGTCGACATTCACCAGCCCGAGCTCTGGTGGCCACGCGGGTACGGCGAGCAGCCGCTGCACGAGCTGACCGTGACGCTCGGCGACGACCTCGACAGATGGCAGGGGAAGATCGGCT
The DNA here is from genome assembly GCF_050942315.1 of Nonomuraea sp. CA-143628. NCBI lineage: Bacteria > Bacillati > Actinomycetota > Actinomycetes > Streptosporangiales > Streptosporangiaceae > Nonomuraea > Nonomuraea sp. CA-143628. The sequence continues at coordinate 9,448,285 of NZ_CP192072.1, read as the reverse complement.
TCAGGACGGTCGAGCTGGACACGGCCGACGGCGCCTTCACGATCGTGGTCAACGGCCGCCTGATCTTCACCAAGGGCGTCAACTGGATCCCCGACGACTGCTTCCCGGTCAGGATCGACCGCGCCCGCTACGCCGAGCGTCTCGCGCAGGCCTGCGAGGTGGGCGTCAACTTGATGCGCGTCTGGGGCGGCGGGCTGTACGAGAGCGACGACTTCTACGACCTGTGCGACGAGCTGGGGCTGCTGGTCTGGCAGGACTTCCCCTTCGCCTGCGCCGCCTATCCGGAGGAGGAGCCGCTGCGCTCGGAGGTCGAGGCCGAGGCCCGCGAGAACGTCACCCGCCTCATGCCGCATCCGAGCCTGGCCCTGTGGTGCGGCAACAACGAGAACATCTGGGGCCTGTTCGACTGGCACTGGCCCGAGCGGCTGGCCGGGCGCACCTGGGGCGGGGGCTACTACCTCGACCTGCTGCCCGGCATCGTGGCCGAGCTCGATCCGGGCCGGGCGTACTGGCCGGGCAGCCCGTACTCGGGGTCGATGGACGTCCACCCCAACGACCCCGACCACCACAACATCCACATCTGGGACGTCTGGAACGAACGCGACTACACGGCCTACCGCGAATACCGGCCCCGCTTCGTCGCGGAGTTCGGCTTCCAGGGGCCCGCGACGTACGCGACCATCAAGCGGGCCATCAGCGACGAGCCGCTCACGCCCGACTCGCCAGGTATGCGCCTCCACCAGAAGGCGATCGACGGTGACCTCAAGCTGGCCGCCGGGCTCAAGCCGCACTTCGCGCCGCCCACGGGCTTCGCCGACTGGCACTACCTGACGCAGGTCAACCAGGCCAGGGCGATCCAGCTCGGGGTCGAGCACTTCAGGTCCTTGTGGCCGCACTGCGCGGGCACGATCGTGTGGCAGCTCAACGACTGCTGGCCCGTCACCTCGTGGTCCGCGATCGACGGTGACGGGCGCAGGAAGCCGCTGTACCACGCGCTGCGCCGGGCGTACGCCGACCGGCTGCTGACCGTGCAGCCGCGCGACGGCGGCCTGGCGCTCGTGGCGGTCAACGACACCGACGAGCCGTGGGTGAGCGGCGCGGTGGCCGCGCGGCTCGGCGTGGACGGTACGGAGCTGCGGGCCGAGAGCTTCGACCTCGAGGTGCCGCCGCGCGGCGTGGTGACGGTACCTCTTGGCGTGGGCGAGCCGGCCGACCCGGCGAGGGAGCTGATCGCGGTGCGCGCGGGGGAGCGCAGGGCGCTGTGGTTCTTCCTGCCGGACAAGGACCTCGACCTGCCCGGGGGGCGGTGCACGGTGACGGTCGAGGGGCGTGACGTGATCGTCAGCGCGCACACGCTCGTACGGGATCTGGCGATCTTCCCTGACCAGGTGCACCCCGACGCCGAGGTGGATGACCAGCTCATCACCCTCCTGCCCGGCGAAAGCCATCGCTTCACGATAAATCGGGAAATCGGGGCTGATGTGCCCATGAGGTGGGTGAACGACCGCTCCGCTCTCCTTCCTAACCCCCCTGGGAGAAGTACATGAGAAGAACCATGGTGATCGTGGCAGCGGCGGCGCTTGCCCTCCTCACCGCCTGCTCGGGCGGCGGGGTGCCACTGACCGCCGGCAGCACCGCCCCCTCCTCAGGCCCGGCGTCGGCCTCCGGAGGCGCCGCCAAGGACACCATCGTGAACGTCATCGCCGGCACCGGCCAGTTCAACGAGAACCTCAACCCCCTGGTCCAGGGCGCGCCCAACCTCCTGGGCACCTGGGGGATGATCTACGAGACGCTCATGTTCTTCAACCAGTCGAAGTCGGGTGACGTCCAGCCTCTGCTGGCCACCAAGTACGAGTTCGGCGACGAGGGCAAGTCGATCACCTTCACCCTCCGCGACGGGGTGAAGTGGAGCGACGGCAAGCCGTTCACCGCCGAGGACGTCGCCTTCAACTTCCTCTACCGCCGCGACAAGAAGGACCTGAACGCGGCCGGCACCAACATCAAGGACGCCCAGGTCCTCAGCCCCACCTCAGTGAAGATCAGCTTCACCGAGAAGATGTACACCAAACTGTGGGACGTGGCCGGTCACCAGTACATGGTGCCCAAGCACATCTGGGAGAAGATCGACAAGCCCGGCAAGGAGACCAACACCAAGCCGGTGGGCACCGGGCCGTTCATGATGGGCGAGTTCACGCCGCAGAGCTACACGATGGTCAAGAACCCGACCCACTGGGACACCGGCAAGCCCAAGATCGCCGGAATGCGCTTCTGGTCGTACAACAACAACGACGCCTCCCTCCAGGCGATGGTCACCGGGCAGCTCGACTGGGGCGGCATGTTCATGGCCGACCCCGACAAGCAGTTCGTGGCCAAGGACCCCGAGCACAACGCCTACAAGAACGAGTCCCAGCTGTACGTCACCAACCTGGTGCCGAACCTGACCAAGGCCCCCATGAACGACCTGGCCGTGCGGCAGGCCATCAACCTCGGGCTCGACCGCGACAAGATCATCGAATTGGCGTTCGCCGGGCTCGGCAAGCCGGCCAGCCCGGCGGGCATCGTGCTGCCGCTCTTCCAGGACTACCTCTCGCCCAAGTACGCCACCGCGAAGCTGGAGTACAACCAGGACAAGGCCCGCCAGACCCTGGAGGCGGCCGGATACGCCAAGGACGGCGACGGCTACTACGCCAAGGACGGCAAGCGCCTGTCGCTGACCTGCCACCTGGTGAGCGGCTGGACCGACTACGTCTCGGCCGCCCAGGTCATCAAGCAGCAGCTCAAGGAGATCGGCATCGAGTTCAGGTCGAAGGAGGTCTCCTTCAACGCCTTCGTCGACATGCAGCAGAAGGGCGACTTCCAGCTGATGATGTGGAACGCCTACGGCGGACCGCACCCGTACTACATGTACGACAACATCCTCAACAGCAAGAACATCCCCCCGGCCAACCAGAACATGGCCCGCTACAAGAACCCGGCCGTCGACGCCGCGCTGAAGGTCATCGCCGACACCCCGCCGGAGCAGACGGACACGATCAAGCAGGCGATCTACGCCATCCAGGACGCCGTCGTGGCCGACCTGCCCTACATCCCGCTGCAGCAGTCCAGCGCCCTGGCCGAATTCCGGACCACCAACGTCACCGGCTGGCCCAGCGAGCAGAACCCGTACGCGCTCGGCCTGCCCTTCTCCCACCCCGACAACGGCATCGTGGCCAAGAACCTCCAGCCGGTGCAGTAAGTACGACGAGGACGCGACCGGGGCCGCGCGCCCCGGTCGCCCGGGGAGAATCACATGGCATACCTTTGGCGCAAGCTCGGCTTCTACGCGGTGGCGCTGTGGGCCGCACTCACGATCAACTTCCTCATCCCGCGCCTGATCAGGGGCAACCCGGTCGACATCATCCTGTCGCGCTTCCAGAGCAGGCAGCCCCCGCCGCCGGAGTTCCGCAAGACCCTGGAGGTCATGTTCGGGGTGAGCGACGACCCGCTGTGGGTCCAGTACTTCGCCTACCTCCGCCAGCTGGCCACCGGGAACCTGGGCACCTCCGTCACCTACTACCCCGCCCCGGTGGGCACCGTGATCGGCCAGGCGATGCCCTGGACGCTCGGGCTGGTCTCGATAGCGCTGCTGATCACGGTCGGGCTCGGCGTCGGCCTGGGCATGGTGGCCGGGTGGCGGCGGGGGAGCTGGCTGGACGGGCTGATCCCGACCACGACGTTCCTGGCCGCGATCCCGTACTTCTGGCTGGCCCTGCTCTTGCTGTTCTTCCTCGGGGCCGGGCTCGGCTGGTTCCCGCTGAACGGCGCCTACGACTACGCCCACGTACGCATGGGCTTCACCGGCGACTTCATCGGCAGTGTGCTCTACCACGGCGCGTTGCCCGCGCTCACGCTGGTGATCTCCGGCATCGCGGGCTGGCTGCTCGGGATGCGCAACATGATGGTCTCGACCATGGCCGAGGACTACGTGGTCATGGCGCAGGCCAAGGGGTTACGGCCGCGCCGGGTGATGGTCGCGTACGCGGCCCGCAACGCCGTCCTGCCCAGCGTGACCGGGTTCGCGATCACGCTCGGCTTCTTCGTCGGCGGCCAGGTCGCCACCGAGGTCGTCTTCTCCTACCCGGGCGTGGGGTTCGCGCTGCTGCAGGCCGTCGGCAGCGCCGACTATCCGCTCATGCAGGGCCTCTTCCTGATCATCTCGGTGGCCGTGCTGGCCGCCAACCTCCTGGTCGACCTGCTGTACGGGCTGATCGACCCCCGAGTGCGGAAGGCGGGCTGAGGCAGTGACCGCTGTTGTGACCCTGGCCGCTCCCCGGGACCGGGTGCTCGGCCTGCCCAGATCGGGCAAGCTCGTCGCCGGACTGGTGATCGTCGGCTTCTTCGCCCTGCTCGCCATCGCCGGCCCCATCCTGGCCGGCGACCCCGAGGCCCTGGTGGCCGGCCGGCTCGAACCACCGTCGGCGGAGCACTGGCTCGGCTCGACCGACACCGGGCAGAGCGTGCTGGCCCAGCTGATGCACGCCACGCGCGGGTCGATGCTGATCGGCGTGATCGCCGGGGTGCTGGGCACGGTGGGCTCGCTGCTCATCGGCGTCGTCGGCGGATATTTCGGCGGCTGGGTGGACGAGGCGTTCTCCCTGCTCAGCAACGTCGCCCTGGTCATCCCCACGCTGCCGCTGCTGATCCTGGTCGCCGACTACGTCGAGGACAGCGGCCCCTTCACCTACGCCATGATCATCTCGATGATCAGCTGGGCGGGCCCCGCGCGGGTCATCCGCTCCCAGGTCATGTCGCTGCGCAACCGCGACTACGTGGACGCGGCCAGGGTGAGCGGCGAGCCCGGCTGGCGGATCATGGTCTTCCAGATCCTGCCGAACCTCGTCCCCGTCATCGCCTCCGGCTTCGTCTGGGCGATCATCGGCGCCATTCTCACCGAGTCGGGACTGTCCGCGCTCGGCCTCGGCGGCGGCGCGGTCACCTCCTGGGGCGGCATGCTCTACTTCGCCCAGAACGGCTCCGCGCTCTCCATGGGTGCCTGGTGGTGGTTCGTACCGCCGGGGGTGTTCATCGCCGCGCTCGGCACCGGGCTCTCACTGATCAACTTCAGCATCGACGAGCTGATGAACCCGCGACTGCGAAAGGCGGCCGCATGAACGACACCGTCCTGTCCGTACGCGATCTGAGTGTGGCCTACGGGCAGACCCGCGCGGTCCGCGGCGTGAGCTTCGAGCTGGGCCGCGGTCAGGTCCTCGGCATCGCGGGCGAGAGCGGCTGCGGCAAGTCGACCCTGGCGTACGCGATCAACCGGCTGCTGCAGCCACCCGGCCGGACCACCTCCGGCGAGGTCGTCTTCCACCCCAAGGACGGCGACCCCATCGACGTGCTGGCCCTGGAGGGCGAGGAGCTGCGGCGCTTCCGGTGGCGGCGGGTGGCCATGGTCTTCCAAAGCGCCATGAACGCGCTCAATCCCGTGCTCAGCGTCCGGCGCCAGCTCCACGACGTGTTCACCACCCACGAGCCGTCGATGTCCAGGCGCGAGCGGGAGGAGCGCTCCCGCGAGCTCCTGGAGCTGGTCGGCATCGACCCGGGACGCATCGGCGCCTACCCGCACGAACTGTCGGGCGGCATGCGCCAGCGGGTGCTGATCGCGATGGCCATGGCGCTCAACCCCGACGTGGTCGTCCTGGACGAGCCCACGACGGCGCTGGACGTGGTGGTGCAGCGCGACATCCTGGAGGAGATCGACCGGCTGCGGGAGATGTTCGGCTTCGCCGTCGTCTTCATCACGCATGACCTGTCGCTGCTGCTGGAGATCAGCGACCATCTCGCGATCATGTACGGCGGCCGCATCGTCGAGTACGGCACCAGCAAGGACACCCTCCTCCAGCCCCGCCACCCGTACACGGTCGGCCTGCTCAACTCCTTCCCCAGCCTGCGCGGCGAACGGCAGGCGCTGCACGGCATCCCCGGCAGCCCGCCCGACCTGTCGAAGGAGCTGACGGGCTGCTCGTTCACGCCCCGCTGCCCGTACGCGTTCGAGGGCTGCCACACCCACGAGCCCGAGCTGGACTCGATCCAGGACTCGCTGGTCGCCTGCCTGCAGTACGACCGCAGGCTGCACCCCGCCCGCCCCGACCGGCGCCTGCGGGAGCGCCAGTTCGAGCAAGTCAACCACTCTGAGCACGAGGTGACCTCATGACGACGATGACGGTCAGCCGCCTGAGCAAGACCTTCAAGCTGTCCAGGAAGGAGCGTCTTCGGGCGGTCGACGACGTCTCCTTCGAGCTGCGCTCCGGCGAGACCACCGCGCTGGTGGGGGAGAGCGGCAGCGGTAAGTCCACGATCGCCCGCATGCTGGCCAGACTCGCCAAGCCCACCTCGGGCGAGATCCGGTTGGAGACCTCGAACTACCGCAAAGACGTACAGATGGTCTTCCAGGACCCGTTCGCGTCGCTCAACCCGGCCCACACGATCGGCTACCACCTGCGCCGCCCCCTGGAGATCCACAAGACACCGGGCACGGCCGAAGAGCTGCTGGAGCGGGTCAACCTGCCCACCGCCTACGCCCGCAGGTATCCGCACGAGCTGTCCGGCGGCCAGCGGCAGCGGGTGGCCATCGCCCGCGCGCTGGCACCGCGCCCCAAGGTGCTGCTGGCCGACGAGCCGGTCTCGATGCTGGACGTGTCGATCAGGCTGGAGATCCTCAACCTGATCGACCGGCTCAAGAGGGAGGAGGAGCTGGCCGTCCTCTATGTCACGCACGACCTGGCCACCGCGCGCTACTTCGCTCGCGACATCATGGTCATGTACCGGGGGCAGATCGTCGAGCGCGGCCCGGCCGACGACGTCATCCTCGCGCCGCGGCACCCGTACACCCGGCTGCTGGCCGAGGCCGCCCCCGACCCCTGGGCGGCGCACGAGGACGGGCGGCCCGCCCGGCAGGAGCGCAGAAGCGGCCCGCCCGTCGCCGATGGGTGCCTGTTCCGCAACCGCTGCCCGTACGCCGCCGACGCGTGCGCCGGCCAGATCCCCACCTACGGCGAGGAGCACCGCGTCCGATGCGTCCTGGGGGAGGGCGAGCCCGCGGCGTGAGGTGTCGTGGGGGACGACGAGCCCGCGGCGTGAGGTGTCGTGGGGGACGACGAGCCCGCGGCGTCCGACGGCGAGCTCGCTCCGTGAGGCGTCAGCTTGAGACGATGTCGCTTCGGGCAAGGATGCGCAGGTGTTCCAGCATGTCGCCGGCGGTCTCGGCGAGCGGCTGGATGCAGACGTGGTCCGCCCCGGCGTCGAGGTGGGCCCGTACCCGCCCGATGATCGTCTCCGGGTCGCCCCAGGCCACGATGGCGTCGACCAGGGCGTCGCTGCCGCCGTCGGCCAGGTCCTTGTCGTCCCAGCCCAGCTCGCGCAGGTTGTTGGCGTAGTTGGGCAGCGCGAGGTAGAGCGCCATGAAACGACGGGCGGTCCGCCTGGCCCGCTCCGGGTCGGCGTCGAGCACGACCGTCTGCTCCGGCGCCAGGACCGGATCGGGGCCGAGGACCGCGCGGGCGCGCGCGGTGTGCTCCGGGGTGACGAAATAGGGGTGTGCGCCCTGGGCGCGCTTCGCGGCCAGGTCCAGCATCTTCGGCCGAAGCGCGGCCAGCAGGCGCGGCGCCGGCTCCGGCAGGGGGCCGCCGTACTCCGACGCGTCCATGGCATCGAGGTACGCGCGCATCGCCGACACAGGCTTGCTGTAGTCGTGGCCTCGCGCCGACACCAAAGGCGCGTGGCTCACGCCGAGGCCGAGCACGAACCGGCCATCGTACGCCTCCGCGAGGGCGTTGGCCCCGGTCGCGATGGCGGTGGCGTCCCGGGCCCAGATGTTGGCGATGCCAGTGGCGATCATCATCTGCCGCGTGCCGCCCAGCAGGATCGCCGAATGGACCAGCGCCTCCTTGGCCTTCGGCCCCTCACCCACCCACAGGGTCCCGTAGCCCAGGCTCTCGATCTCGGCAGCCGCGTCCCGCTCGAACGAGGCCGACTCGCCGCCCAGCGTGCTGTTCCAGACCCCTACCCGGCCCATGCGCCGCTTCAGCGCCGCGACATCAATCGTCGTATCGGGCATCACAACTCCCCCGCCTCGTTGTCACCGTGGATCTCACGATATGTAAAGGATCATCGGGGCAGGTTAATGCCCGATTCACGCGTTGCCGTATTCCGGCGGTCCGCAGTGTGCCTGAACCCGGGTGCCGTGGGAGCCGTACCTTCTGACGACTGTCTGGAGCGGAAAGTCCTGTTGCGTGCAGGCGTCAGCAGGACCTGGCGCCTATGCGTCCTTCTTCTAGATGGGCAGGCGATGGCACACGGCACCAAGCACGGCGACGCGGTGAACGGGACGACCGGCGGTGACCCCCGGCGGGTCGGCGGCCATCGCATCATCCGCCGGCTCGGCGCGGGCGGGATGGGCGTGGTCTACCTCGCAGAGGGCGGGGCGCGGACAGGCGGGACGCGGACACTGGTGGCGATCAAGGTCATTCACCGGCACCTCGCCGGCGACCCGGAGTTCCGCCGGCGCTTCCGCCGCGAGGTCGCCACCGCGCAGCGGGTCGCCCGCTTCTCCACGGCTCCCGTCCTTGAGGCCGATCTGGACGGCGACCTGGCCTATGTGGTGACCGAGTACGTGCCGGGGCCGACGCTGTACAGCGCGGTCAGGGAATGGGGCCCGATGGTGGGCTCGGAGCTCGAAGGGCTCGCCATGAGCATGGCGGTCGCGCTGGGGGCGATCCACGCGGCGGGCGTCGTTCACCGGGACCTCAAACCGTCCAACGTGCTGCTGTCCCCTGCGGGGCCGAAGGTCATCGACTTCGGCCTCGCCTTCGCGGCCGACTCCACCACGCTCTCCGTCACCAGGATGGGCACGCCGGCGTACATGTCTCCGGAGCAGGTACGGGGGCTGCCGCTCGCGACGGCCTCCGACGTCTTCGCCTGGGGCGGGGTCGTGGTCTTCGCGGCCTGCGGGCAGCCGCCGTTCGGCTACGGGGCGGGGCACGAGGTGCTCTATCGGGTGGTCCACGACGATCCCGTACTCCCCAAGCTGGAGGGGGTTCTCGGGGAGCTGGTGCCGAGGGCGCTGAGCAAGGACCCGGCGGCGCGGCCGACGGCGGCGGAGCTCGTGGACGCGTTCGGTGAGGGCCCGACGAGACGCCTCCCGCCCACCGCCGCCTCGCCTGCGGCTGCTCCGTCCGCTGCCGCTCCGCCCGCCGCTCCGCCTGCTACCGCTTCTGCCGCCGCCCCGACCACCACTGCCTCACCTACCACTGCCTCGCCCACCGTCGGCCCGCCCACCGTCGGCCCGCCCGACGCCGCTCCGGCTCCGGCTCCGGCTCCGGCGGACGCGCTCGCGACCGAGCCCCGTGTCGGCGCACGGCCACCTGCCCCCGTAGGTGAGACCCCGGCCGGCGCACTCGACCCCACGTCGCCGGGCGGGTCGATCGGAGCGCGGGGGACCGAGTCCCCGCGCGCGGCACCGGGAGCGTTCGGGGGTGAGTTGCCCCGCGCAACACCGGGAGCGTTCGGGGGTGAGTTGCCGCGCGCAGCACCGGGAGCGTTGGGGGCCGAGCCGCCGGGCGACGATTCCAGGAGCCAGCCGACGACCCCAGAGCCAGGCGGCGGTGGCGTCGCCGCCGGGGCGGGCAAGGATCGGCAACACCGCCGCAGGGCCACATCGCGACGGCGGGTGTCGAGACGACGGTGGGTGTGGGGCGGCGGCGCCCTCGCCCTGGTGACGGCGGGTGCCGTCTTCACCTCCCTGGCGATCACCCCAGGAGACCCGCTGCTCCCCGGCTTGTCCGCGCGACCCGCCGGAAACCCCGCCGTGGCGCAGGACGCGGCCACGCGGTGGCGGAAACTCCCCGGCGAGAACCCCCTTCGCGTCGCCGACGTCCGCTTCTACGTCCAACCGGACACCGACGCGGCCCGCCAGGCGCGGACCTGGTCGGCACAGGGCAGAACGGCCGACGCCGCCCTGATGCGGGCCCTGTCGGAGGTCCCCCAGGCCATCTGGCTCAGCGGCGGCTCGCCCGCCGACATCTCCCGTACGGTCCGCGAAACGGTCACTGAGGCGGACCGGCAGCGGACCGTCCCGGTGTTCGTCACCAACAACATCCCGGGACGTGATTGCTGGAACGGCGGCGCCCCGAACACCGGCACCTACCGCACCTGGATCGACGCCGTTGCCGAGGGCATCGGAAACCGGTCCGCCGTCGTCGCCCTGGAGCCCAGCGCCCTGGCCCGGCTGCCCGGCAGCCCGGAGTGCCCGCAGGGCGGGGAGGCCGCCGCCGTCCAGCGGTACGCCGACCTCTCCTACGCTGTGGAGACCCTCACCGGCCTGGCCGGCACCGCCGTCTACCTCGACGGTGGGCTGGCGGGGTGGCCGGCGTTCACGCAGATCGCCGACCGGCTGGTCAACGCGGGGGCGGTCCGCGCCGACGGCTTCTACGTCAACGCGGTCGGTTACCGCCCGACCGCCCGGTCACTCGCGTACGCCGCGAAGCTGTCCAAGTGCGTCTACCTGAGGGCGGCGTCGCGGACGGCCCCGTGCGCCGACGCGGCCCTCGCCGCCGTGCCGGACGACACGCCCGGCCTGCCGCACTTCGTCGTCGACACGAGCCGCAACGGTACGGGCGAGTGGCAGCCGCCGGCCGGCCGGTTCCCGGCACCGGACGAATGGTGCAACCCTCCGGGCAGGGGCGCGGGCGCCCGCCCGACCGCCGACACCGGCACCCCGCTGGCCGACGCGTCGCTGTGGCTCAACAGCCCGGGGTTCTCCAACGGCCAGTGCACGCGGGGCACCGGTGGACCGGCGGACCCGGCGTACGGCATCGTCACCCCGGCCGCCGGCCAGTGGTGGCCCGACCAGGCCCTTGAGCGGGCACGGAACGCGGTTCCGCCGCTGCCGACCGGTGCCCCATAGCGGCGGCCGCTCTACCGCCCAACAGCAAATGTGTTGCTTTGAACTGGAGGAAGGCAGATATTCGTGCCGCACCCGACTCGGAGCACGCCCTGCTGACGTCCAGTTGATCACCGAATGGCGGCCGGTGAAGACGAAGACACCAGCGACGCCACGCATCGGACGCAGGCGCGGCGAGAGGTCGGGGCGAACGGCAGAGACCAGCCGCAGATCGGCAGAGGGCTTGACCGGCTCCGCGCACAGGCCGGTGGATGTGCCGGGGAGCACGGCATGTAGTACGGCGGGCCTGCTTCCGGAGACGCCCGTCCGGTACTCGCGCGGGGGTGCTGTTCCCGCATCGGCAACGGGCTCGATGGTGAGGTCATCCCAATGGACAGGCCAGCGGCGAATGCCGACGGGCAGGTCGAAGTGATCCCCGTCAAGTCGGATCAAGGCGTTGGTTCCGTGGGTGAGGATGCTGATCACTGTGCCGCTACGCCCGATGAGCCTGGCACGGTGAGCGCGGGGTGGTAGGCGTAGATGACCCGTTTGCGGTGCGGGTCCCAGCCGGTACGCCACCAGTAGCGGTCGCCATCGCACCAGACCACCAGGCCCACCCAGACCGACACGAGGGCCAGCCCGTATCCATCGTGGATGTCAGCAGGGACGCCGAGTGCGACAAGGGCTTGGCCTATGTCACGGGCGGCGTGCAAGGGGTGAGGTGGGGGAGTAATTTCTGGTTGGTTTCGGGTCATGGAGCCAGTGGACTCGGCGCGGGATCGCCCTCATAAGCGCGTGATCGAGACGGGTGGTGGGAGTCGGTTCACACCCTGTGTGAATGCGATGAAGCTGTGATGCGCTCGCCTGTCAACCTGCATATTCGTTCTGTGATTATCTGCTTACACTCCGGATATGGACGCTTGATGGAGGGGCCGAAGTGAGTGAGCCGAACATCCTGTTGGATGCCTTGCTTGAGGAGGCGGGCATCTCGCACGCGGGACTGGCCGCACGGATCAACAAGGCCACCGCGACCGCCCGTCGCCCTACGCGCTACGACCACACGGCCGTAGCCCGATGGGTCAGAGACAACGCCATCCCGAGGGGCGACGTTCCGGAGATCATCTGCGAGATCATCGGTCCCAAGGTCGGGCGGGTCCTCGCACTGTCAGATATCGGAATGGCGAGAACGGCCGGTGACGACTGTGAAATGGGGCTGCCCAAAGCTGTTGACCAGGCCGTCGCTCTGTGGCGAGGGGACCTGGGGAACAAGGTCTTCCCCGTAGGCGCGTCGCTGATCGAGGGCTCAGCCGCCATCGCACCGGTCTTCGAGTGGGAGAACCCGCCGTACGAGATCGATGTCTCGCGGCGAGGTCCGCGCGCAGTGTCGATGGACGACGTCCAGGTGCTCAAGGACGCGCGTGGGCGCTATGAGCAGATGTACCGCAGGGTAGGCGGCGTCCCGGTACGGCCGCGCCTCGTGGCCTTCCTCAACACCGGCGTGACGCCGTTGCTCAGAGGTAGCCATGACGACGAGATCGGCAGGCGACTGTTCCGGGTCGCTGGTGGGCTGGTCGCGCTCGCGGGCATCTGCGCGTACGACTCCGACAGGCAGGCGCTGTCGCAGCGCTACCTGTTTCACGCGCTCAGGATGGCCAAGGCGTCGAGCAACCCGGCCTTCGGCGGTTACGTGATCGCGTTGCTGGCGAACCAGGCGATGGCGCAGGCGAAGTACCGGCGCGTCATTCAGTACTGCGAGACAGCGCTACGGGGAGCACGAGGTCACCTGAGTCCCGCCCTCTCGACAGACCTCCACATCCTCCAGGCCAAGGCGTACGCACGTCTTGGCGATCGGGCGAGCTGCCATGCGCACATGCGCCTGTCGGAGGCCACGGCGGGACAGATCCGGCAAGGAGAGGAGCCCCCGGAAACCGGCTACGTACAACCGGGTCTGCTTGAGTGCCAGCACGCCGAGACCCTGCGACGTCTCGGCGACCTGACGCCTGCCCAGGCGTACGCAGAGGAAGCTCTGCGTTTGGCCGGCACGTGCCATCTGCGGGGGCAAGCTCACCGGCAGGCGACTCTCGCCTTGATCCTGGCCGAACGCGGAGAGCTGGAACAGGCTGCCTCCACCGCGGAAAGCATGCTCGACTGCACCGAAGGCATGGAGTCCGAGCGCCTTGCCGAGCGCATCCAATCGGTGACGACAGCCCTGAGCGCCTACGACACGCAACCGGTCAAGGCGTTTGTCGCCCGCGCGAGGCGGCAGGCGGGCATCCCCTTGTAGCGTGGTGTCGGTCCAGGCGTCCACCCAGGGGAGCAGCCGCATGCGCTGGCAGGTCCACTCGGAAGAACCGCTCTATACCGACCGCTGGCTTGACGTTCGGGTGGCCGACGTGGAGCTTCCGGACGGAAGACATCTCGATCACCGGCTCCTTCGTACCGCGCCCGGAGCGGGTGCTGTCGTCACCGACGAGCAGAACCGTGTACTGCTCATCTGGCGGCACCGCTTCATCACCGACACCTGGGGTTGGGAAATCCCGATCGGCAAGATCGAGGAGGGCGAGGAGCCGATCGTTGCCGCCGCCCGCGAGGTCGAAGAAGAGACCGGCTGGCGCCCCGGCCCCTTGTCGCCACTGCTCTACACCCAGCCCACCAACGGCATCTCCGACTCCGAGCACCACATCTTCCGCGCCGACAGCGCCCAGCACATCGGGCCGCCCACCGAAGCATGGGAGGCGGAACGCATCGAGTGGGTCCCCCTTACGGACATCCGCCGTCTGATCGACAAGCGCGACATCGTCAGCGGAACCAGCATGAACGCTCTGCTCTACGTAACGGGGATGTAGCGGCACGCGGCCGCTGTGGTGGTGTCAGCGGCTTTCGCCGCTTCGTGTCCTCTGGTGCTCTGTATGGACGCCAGAGACTGGCGCGTCACACAGGGGTCATAGACTCGCTGCAGGGCGGCGGCCTGAGCCGAGAAACAGCACGTCAGAGTGGTACGGGGGTGGCGTCTGAATCCGCGATTCACGGATTATGAGGGCGCTCATCGGGCAGGTGGGGCGGGGAAGAGTTACGGGCGGCACCCCGAATGCCTTACGGTCTGCTGGTCACTACTCTAAGTTCCGCAACGATGCGTGCTCCGGGAGGTGGCCGCGATCGGGAAGGTGGCATGGGTGACGGTCGGTGCTGAAACGCAGATCACGGATCTGACCATCAACGATCATGCCTGCCTGACGTTCGGGGAGCATGAGGAGTTGCTCGACCTCACCACCGCCTTCGTACGGGACGGACTGGCCGAGGGACAGCGCGTCGTCTGGCTGGCAGAGGAGCCGGCGCGCAGTCTGGCGGAGCTGGGCCGGCGGGGAGTGGTCGCGCGGGAGGCGACGACGGCTGGGCGAATGATGGTCATGACCTGCAAGGACGGGCTGCTGGACGGGCAGGCGTTCACCGCGGAGCACGCCACGCGGTGGCTGCGCGATCAGATGGTACGCACGGCGCGCGAGGGTTACCCCGGACTGCGGGTGGCGCTCGACATGAGCTGGGCCTTAACGCCGGTGAGCGGCATCGAGCAGTTGCCGGCCTTCGAGGAGGAGATCGCGGCGACGCTGGCGGGCGGCGGCGCGGCGGTCCTGTGCCAGTATGACCGCGAACGCTTCGACCCGGTCACCCTCGCCTCGGTCTCGGGCTATCACACCCACACGGTCGCCGCGGCCACCTATCACCACGACGCGCTGCTGCGCATCTGCCGTCAGTACGCCCCGCCGGGCATACGGCTGGCCGGGCAGCTCGACCGGTCGGCCGAAGACGCGCTCCGGCTGGCCTTGAGCGAGACCATCCGGGTCGATGACGACATCACCGTTAACATGGCCGAACTCTCCTTCATCGACCTGGCCAGCGCTCGTATGATCATTGACGCCGTTCACAGCCTGCCCGCGCCTCGCAAAGCGACACTGCGCTGCAGCCCTGCCATCCACCCGCGGTTCGCCCTGCTCGGCGCTTCCGCGGTGCCCGGACTCAGCTTGGTGGCCACTCATGACGGGTAACCGGCCACCTGACCCTCCGGCGTCGTCCTCCGGCGAGCTGGAGGATCAGCGGCGTCTGGAGAGCCAGCGGGATCTGGAGGATCAGCGGCATTCAGCGGGGCCGGTCGAGTCGGCCGTACTCCTGGACCAGCCCTTCGACCGCGACTCGCTCTACGCGCTACGGGCGACACTGGAGGCGCACGCGAGCCAGGCGGGGCTGCCCGAGGGCCGAACCTCGGACATGGTCCTCATCGGGCACGAGCTGGCCAGCAATGTCATCCTGCACGGCTCCGGGAACGGATGGGTACGCCTGGAGGTCACGGACGGCATGCTGTGCTGCGAGGTCATCGACAGCGGCGCCGCCCACCCGGAGCAGGGGACTCCTGGATGGCCGTACCAGTTCGGGCACGGGCTGTGGATGGCCCGCTTCCTCAGCGACTGCCACACCGTGAGCCATGGCCCCAGTGGCACCGTCGTCACCGTGGGTTTCGCGCTGCCCAGCCCGCTCCGCCCGGCCTTCAAGCTGACCCGCCACGCCCAGAACGGCCGCACCACACTTAGCCTGGTCGGCGACCTCGACCAGCGGACGGCTCCGGACGTCATCGCCACCGTCGAGGACCTGATCTCGACGACCAAGCCGCTCCGGCTGGTCCTGGACCTGAGCGGCATGACGTTCTGGGACTCCACCGGCATCACCGCCCTCGTCACCTCACAGGAGCACGTCGCCGCCGCGCGGGGCGCGACCATGGCCCTGGCCGGGCTCTCGACGGAGCACCGGGGACGCCTTGACTCCCTCGGATTCATCTCCTTCACCTACGACGACACCAGCCACTAGAGCGGTGACCGCAACGGTTTCCGTTGTCACCATGCCTGGACCGAGGGGTCCTGCTCGTCGGGCACCACCTGGGTACGACCGGTTTCGAGGTCGAGGCGCAGCAGCTGCGAGCGTACGCCGCCACACGGAGGCAGTCCGGCCAGAGGCGACCGGTCCATCTCGTCGGCCTGCCGGTCGACACCGACCAGCACGTAGCGGCCGGTCGGGTCGAGCGCCAGCGATTGGATGTGGCCGCAGTCCAACGCCAGGACCTTCCTGACCAGCCGCGTCCCCTCATGCAGGACGAGCGTGCGGGTCGGCCAGCCGAGCGCGCGCAGTTGCCGCCCGCCCGGCAGGGGAAGGAGCGGACGGGTGTTCTCGTGCTCGGCCGGCGCGGCGACCTCCCCGATCGTGCCCGTGCCCACGTCGAGGGTGGCCACGGCGCCGGCCGGGACGCTGTGATCGGGGAGGACGAGGATCCGGGCGTCCAGCCACTGGAGACCGTAGCCGCTGACCGGCCATTCGCGTTCCAGAGTGCCCGCGAAGCTGGCTTTGTCCGTCATCCGGCCGTAGGCGATGCGGCCTTCGGCGGAGACGGCCAGACCGTTGATCATGCCTTCGAGGGTGGGGGTGAGCCGCTCGCCGACCGTGATCCGGCCGTCGTCGCCCATGGACAGCCGGTAGAGACGGGAGTAGCGGCCGGACAGGCTGGTGAGCGCCGCCACGTAGTGGCCGGGTTCGGTGTCGCGGACGACGAGATCGTACTGAGCGTAGGTGGGCGTCGCCTGCGGCAGCAGGCTCACCGGCTCACCGGTCTTCAGGTCGAGCACGTACGGCCGGCCCACGCCGGCCACCGCGTACCGCGGAGTGCCGTCGGCGTTGACCGGCAGCCCGATCAGCGCGGCGGGCAGGAACACGGCCAGTACGACGGCCGCCACCCCCAGCCCGGCGGCGCGCAACTCGGTCAGACGCGGCCGAATGCCCGCGCCCGCGATCCCGGCCAGCAGGACCATGGCCGCGGGGGAGAGCAGCCAGGCCAGGGTCAGGCGTGCGGCCACGAAGGACGGCGGCGTTATCTGCGCATGCAGGCACTCCTGCCAGGCGAAGGGCAGGTCGGGAGACAGCCGGTCCTCGGCCTCGTCCAGCGCGGCGGGGAGCAGAGCGACCAGCAGTCCCAGCGTGACGGGGAGCAAGGAACCGCCCCGGCCCGCGTCGGGACCGCCCTGGGGCCGCGACCGGATCGCCCAGCACGCGGTCAGACCCAGCAGTACGGGCTGGAGCCAGACGGCCCAGTCACCGAGGAAACTGGCCACCTGGGCCACCGGAACGGGCTGGGGCCAGTCCATCGGTCCGGCGCTGCTGCAGGTGACCATCACTGTTTCAGTGAGCAGCGGCTCGACCAGCAGTTTCCACAGCGACAGCGCCACCGCTGCCGACCAGAAGAACTTCATTACGCGCATCGGGGCTTTCCGCGCTCTGTGTAGGGGGCCGGAGCAGCCTAACGGCCTTTGTCGCGAGGTCGGCAGTCGGCTGCCGATCTTGTTATGTTGATCACCATTTGAAATGATCAGCGCCGTGGCGGGGCAGCTGGAGAGGTTCAGCAGGCTGCGTCCAGTCATTGGCGATGTGGCGGGAGATACCTCCGTCCGAAAGGAACCTCGGTGGCTCGGCTCCTGTCTCGAAGGTCCAGGCGTATCGTGATAGCGCTCGTGACGGCGACATTGGCCATCGAGGGACTCTCGGCCTGCGGCTACTTACAATCGCGCACTATCGATCCGTCCGATGGGAACGTGGCCAAGCGCAGGGATGCCGTCCGGCGTACTGTCGTGGCCCGGCTCGACCAAGCCAGACGCACCGCCGGCGTGACCAAGGAGATAAGCCGTCTGACCATCGACCGATGCAGGCGAGGCAACGACGACGCGAAGAACACCGAGGACTTCCTGTCGATCTGCAGCATCATCCAGCAACGGGCGTATGTCTGGGATGGAGAGGTGAACGGCTTCCTCGACCGGTTCCCCAAGTGCGAATACACCTCCATGAACAGGGACGACTGGCGAAAACTGCGCGGGAAACCGGCCCCGGGAGACCTCGCGCGCACCTATGACGCCGGCGACCTGCCGGGTTTGGAGTGCAGCGCCGTTGAGATCGAATTCGCCACCTCCGCGACACCACAGCGGGATCTCGAAACGCTGAAGCCAGGCGCCATCATCATGGATCCCGACTCTGGCATCGACGACCCTTATCACTGGGTCGTCGAGGGGAAGCCATGGCTCGCCGATTGGCAAAAGATCCGCCGCAAGAACCAATTCCTGGTCGCTATGTCGACGATCGAGAACTACGCCGTCGACCCGCGCTGGACTCGAAGTCCCCTGCCCATCCAATCCCACAGCAGGTGACTCGCTTCTACGCCGGCTGAGTTGCCGAACCGCCCTCTCTTGCGAGTCCATGAGCATGGGCGGCAAGCTGGAGCGGTGGATTTAGGCATCATCAGTCTGGTCGTCTCGATCGCGATCGGCGTTCCACAGATCTACCTCGCCTGGCAGCAGGTGCGCCTTTCCCGGAATCAGGCGGCACCCTGGCGGACACGCGGGGCCGAGAACGCGCCGCGTCCAACGTCGCCTGCGGCTGCCACGCGCACCGAGCCGACGGCTTCCCCCGGCTCCGCACAGCCACCCCACGACGCCCCCACCGAGCCACCGATCGCAGAGCCCCGTCAGCGCCATGAACAAGAGGCCCGTCAGCGCCACGAACAAGACGCCCATCGGCGCCTCGATCCGCAGCCCCACCCGCGCCCGGATCCGCAGGCGGAATCCCGCCCCGCTGCTCCGCCACCGGACGCCCCGTCCGAGGATGCCGCGCGCGTTTTCGTCCCTGACCTGCGGGCCTACATCGCGCCGGCGTCCCTGGTGATCGGGGGCTTCTTGGGCCTCTCCGCCCTCGGCGGGATCTTCGCATATGACGACCTGGCCAAGGACTACACGACCCCCATGGGGCGCGCGCAGCTGACCGTCAGCCTCTGGTTCACGGTCGTGGCGCTCCTGATCGCCAGCTTTTCGACCGGGTTCACGGCGTACGCGTGGCACCGGGAAAAGGCTGTCAACGACGACAACGAGGAACGCTTCAACCTGTACGTGCTGATGGCGGTGCTCGGCCCGACGCTCGCGGTGTGGCTCGTGATCGCCCGGCGCGCCGTGATGTTCTGACGTCCGGCGACCTGAGGAGGTTCGCCGGAACGATCACGATCGAAGACGACCTGGCCCTGTTTGAAAGGGCGGACTGTTGGGTTTCGGACGGAATGTTCGGGACGTCAGCAGCACGTCGGGGGACGCATGGCTGGTCGGCTGGTCATCGGGGATGTCCGGGTTCGGCAAGTAGTACGAGGCGACGGTCGGCGAACGTACACCGTCGTCCTGCCGGGCGGAGAGGTGCACCGGGCGGCGGATGGGTTCCTGCGCACCCGCGAGGGCGGCACCGACCGCGTCTACGCCTACCTGCTGGTCGATCACCTGCGGTGGCTGGAGTTCGTGGGCTCACTCTGGAGACGGTGACGCTGCGGGACCTGCAGCGGTACATGGGGGCTCTCGGCGCCGAGTACGCAGGCCCGTTCGGCCGGCCATGGCGGACCGGCACTGACGACGATGCCGGCCAACCCGCTCACGCCGTCCAAGACAGTGCGGCTGCGCCCTCCGAAGCTCCTTCCCGAGGGAACCCGCCAACGCCTGGTGGAGGCGCGGCCGGCGGCACGGGACCGGCTGGCCGATGGAGGCTTCCGGGTCGGCGAGCTCTGCGGGCTGCACCTCGGCGACGAAGGCGGCCACCTCGTCGTTGGAGATCAACGCGCCTTGCGGGCCGTACCAGGCGCTGATCAGGGCGAGGTCGACGCCGGCTGCGTCCATGGCGGCGAGCGTGGCCGAGACCGGCGGTTGCTCGGCCGGGATCGACGTGCCGCGCCAGCGGCGCAGCGAATCGAACATGTCGTCCTGGAGGAAGCGCTGGGTCGGGTGTTGCGCCCAGGCGTCGATGATCGGCACGGCTATTCCTCGTTCCCGTCGATGTGGTCGGCTGTCCAGTCCGGCAAGTCCGCTTGCGCAGCGGCCCTCCACACGGCAACGGTGCTGCTCGCGTCCGGCTGATCGGCGCGGGTGGGTGGGTTCGCCGTGACGAGGCGGTAGCCGAGGTCGAGGGTGCCGGTGTCGAGGAGATTCTGGTGGCGTTCATGCCAGCGTCGGGTGGCGAGGTCGATCTCGAGGCGTCGCATCGCGCGCTCGACAAGGTGCTGGTCGAGGTTCGCCAGCGCGGAGATGCCGGCGCGAACTCGGGTGTTGAGGTAGCAGTGCGGGCGTCGCCAGTACGCGCCCAGGAATCCGTCGGTGCAGTCGGCGGCCACCGGCACGGGGACGACGCTCACCCGTGCGCCGTCGCGCCGGAACCAGGTCTGGACAATGTCGAGAGAGGCGAGTCCGGCATCGGTTTCGGCGATCTGCGGGAGGTATTCCTCGACCAGCCAGAATCGTGCGGTGACGGCTGGGTCCCAGGTGAGGACGACCTGCCGGCCGGACACCCGGCGCAGCTCGGCGAGGCCGGCGGCCGCGTCGGTCCAGTGGTGGACGGTGAGGATGGCCATCGCGGCGTCGAACGACTTGCCAGGGAACGGGAGGGACTCGGCGTATCCCTGGATGACCGGCGCTGAGCCGGGGGGACGCTGGCGCATCATCACCGTGGACGGCTCCACGGCGGTGACCTGCCTGCCGCGGGGCTCGTAGGAGCCGGTCCCGGCGCCTACATTGATCACCGTTGTGGCGGAGCCCAGGGCCTGGTTGATCTGGTCGGCGATACGGGGGTCGGGGCGCCGGTGGCGGGAGTAGCCAAAGCCGATCGTCTCGTATGGGTTGGCGTTCACGACACTCGTCACTCCTCTCTGCTGGCGGGATCGACGTGCCCGCGGCGAGTCCCCAGCACCAGCAGCGGCGGACGTCTGAGATGTTCGGCGAGGTGAGGATGGCGCTGGAGAGTGGCGGGGCCGGGAACGGGTTCGTCGATACCGGTCAGCTCTAGGCCGGCGGAGAGCAGGCCGCCGATCAGCGTGGCCACCTGCCTGTGGTGTTTCTCCACACCCTCGATGATCCAGTTCTGGGTCCGAGGCCCTTCCGCGGCTAGTCGCCGACCGCCCATACCGTGCCCTCTCCGGTTCTCCGCCATCCGGTCATCGGATCGGCGGCCGTGCAGATGGGGTGTTCGATCGAGAGGACGAACCGTCCACCCGGCCGCAGCCAGTGCGTGACGCGCCGGACCAGCCCCGGGTAGTCGGCGACGTAGTGCAGCGCCAGGCTGCTGGCGACCAGGTCGGCGGGAACGGGCGGGCAGCGTAAGCTCGTCCAGGTCGGCGCGCAGGTAGCGGACCCGCGGATGTGGGGCGGCCAGCGCCAGCATCTGCTGGGAGGAGTCCACCGCCACCACGTTCGCCGCTCCCGCGTCGGCCAGCCGACGGGCGAGCGCGCCCGCACCGCAGCCCAAATCGACGACGGCGGCGCCCGCCAGGGGAGGGAGCATCCGGCTCATGGGCGGGATCTCGACGGCCTCGTTGATCCCGGCACCGGAATCCTTGAGCCGGCGGTAGCCCTCGAAGAAGTGGGGATCGTCGTAGAGATCGCGGCCCGCCGTGATCACAGGTGCTTCCTCAGGTCGTCCACGTCGAGCAGCGGCAGACCCCAGCGCAGCGCCGCGACCTCCAACTCGGCGGCCTTCGCCATGGTCCCGTCGGGGTTCATGACCTCACAGCACACCCCGACGGGTGGCAGCCCGGCCGCCACGCACAGGGCGACGGTGGCCTCGGTATGACCGGGGCGCTCGGCGAGACCTCCAGGGCGTGCCGCCAGCGGGAAGACATGTCCGGGCCGGAGGAAGTCGGACGATCTGGACTCCGGGTGGGCCAGGCGGCGTACGGTCGCGGCGCGCTCGGCCGCCGACACCCCGGTGCCGGTCCCGGCGGCCAGATCCACCGGGACGTGCGGCCGGGTGCCGTGCCGATCACCTGGCCCGGGGATGGGCCCGATCTCCAGACGGTCGAGGACCTCGGGCGCGCACGGCACGGTCGGATGGCCGCAGACCTGGGTGAGCAGGAAGGTGAATGCCTCCGGCCGCAACCGCGCCCCCGCGAACACCACATCGCCCTCGCCTTCGCGGTCGGGATCCCAGATCACCACTGCCCCTCCGGACGCGAGCTGCGCCAGCGCTTTCTGTATGCCTTGCCCGCCCGAGACCCGTCCCGCCCATGGCAGCGCCGCGACCACCTCGCTCACCGCCCGCCCCGGGTCGGCCGGCCAACGCCGCACCAGACGGGTGAGCAGGTCGGACTCCAGGTTCACGCGGTCACCGGCCGACAGCTCCGCCAGCGCAGTGGCCTGCAACGTCGCGGGGATCAGCGCCACCGAGAACCGGTCGCGGGACACCTCGGCGACGGTCAGGCTGACGCCGTCGACCGCGATCTGCCCTTTCGGGACGACCAGCGGGAGGAACCGCTCCGGCGGCTTGATCCACAGCCGCCGTGCATTTCCCTCGTCGTCGGCTCTCACGACCTTGCCCACGGCATCCACGGCGCCCTGGACCAGGTGGCCACCCAGCGGGTCGCCCAGGGCCAAGGGCGCCTCCACGTTGACCCGCGTGCCGGGTTGGATCTGGTCGAGGGTCGATCTGCGGCGGGTCTCGGCCGTAAGCCTGGCTTCCAGGACGTCCGTCTCGTGCTCGGTCTGGACGATCATCAGCCCGACGCCGTTCAGGCAGATCGCATCCAGCGCGCTCGCGGCGGCCTTGGGCGCTCTGACCGCGATCCGCGCTTGGTCGACGGCCACCACCGTGCCGACTTCCTGGATGTGCCCGGTGAACATCTGACACCACCTCTCGACAGCGGGAGGACGGTCCTCGCCGCATGAAGAATCAGGGGCCGTGAGCAGGGCCCGAGAGGTGGCGGGGTGTCACCGCGTGGCCCGGAATCACACCGAGTCGTCCCGCCGCAATCAGCGGAACCGGCGGGCTGTCACCGCCGCACCTTGGAATCGCACCAATCCACGTATATCACCCAACCGCCGTCAAGATCAACGGATTGGTGAGCTCGGGCGGTGGAACCCACTCATCGGGCCACACCGCACAATAAAGGGCCATGATGCCCTTCGACGCAGTGCTCTGCGACCTTGACGGCGTGCTCCGCCAGTTCGACCATGCCGTTCAGGCCGAGATCGAGGCCCGTTACGGGCTGCCGCTGATGCGGACCGCCTTCGACCCCGCCCTTATCGGGCCGGCCACACTCGGCCTGATCACCGAAGAGGAATGGGCTGAGTCGGTCGCCGTAGCCCTGGGCGGAGACGAACGGGCAAGGTGCGCGGTCGCCGAGTTCATCGCCGTACCGTTCACGGTGGACGAGGAAGTCAGGGCGCTGCTGGCGAAGGCACAAGAGCGGGTGCCGGTGGTGCTGATGACCAATGCCACGGACACCTTGGACGAGCACCTGGACCGAGTCGGACTCACTCACTTCGCCGACGCCGTGGTCAGCAGTGCCCGGATCGGGGTGGCCAAGCGCGACCAGCGCATCTACGAGATCGCGGCAGAACTCGCCGGTGCCGCGCCCGAGCGCTGTCTGTTCGTGGACGACCGGCTGGAGAACGTGGAGGCGGCCAGATCGCTCGGCATGACCGGCGTCCACTACCGCACGGTGAGCGACCTCGCCGCGGTGATGACCTAGCGACGGCCTGGTGCCTGCCACTGTGTTGTGGGATCTTTGTGAAATCGTCGTGGCCTTCAGCTGCAGGCCAAAGGCCACCGCCAGGTCCTCCACCACGTTCAGGCCCTCGCCAATTTCCTCCGCAGTGCCTCGTGGGCTGGGTAGTCACGTTGAAGATCATCTGTCGACGCGGCCGGGTTCCTCGGTCGCCTGGTAGGCGGGGATTGGGCCGCCGCCGAGTGAAGCGGCGCAGCATTTGATGGGACTCAGTGCTGCCCAGCCGGAGTGCGGTGGCGTACTTGATCGTCTGGCGTAGTGCGCGCAATCAGGTCTGAGTGCTGGTGGCGACTTGGGAAGGCGCTCAGCTCGGCATGGCCACTGGAATGCCTACGTCGCGTACATGTACGCGACGCATAGTCGCAGGTCAGAGCGATTCTTACTGCTCAGCAGGTCGGTAAAGGCGACAAAGCGCTGGGAATCGCACCTATGCGGGTGTCGGACGGCATCCACAAGATCCTCGCCAGCATCAGCGATGAGACCAGGCGACCGATCTGCTGCGCCGGCCAGAGGCCGCGTTCAAGGCGATGACCCGACACAACCGCGGTGGCGCGCGCGCCGTACTTCTTGTGCCCGGCGTTGGTGACGCGCAGGTAGCGGGGAGCGCCGTCGCAGGGCCACTTGGCCGTCTTCATGATCCTCCAGGCCGCCACCGGTTCCGGTACTCGAATGCGGTGTTCATGGTTCGGCCCTTGCCCCAGCAGCGGGCCTTGACCTGCATCACCCGGTGCCCGTACTTGCGATCCCAGACCACGCTCCAGCTGTTGACCCGCTTCGACTGGTGCTTGAGGGTGACCCACTTGGCGCGTTTGGCGGCCGCCTGGCCGAAGACCGCCGCGGCCCTCTGGACCGTGCTCGGCGCGGCGGCGGTTGTAGCCTGCTGCGTGAGGGCGGTCGCCTGGGCGGGGGCCGAGGCCAGGGACAGGGCCGCCGCCGAGGCGACGCCCAGCAGCCCGGCCTGGATCTTCGTGACGGCCTTCATGCCGTCTCCTTCGCTCGTGAATCCGCTCGTGTCGAGCGGGTTGCAGGAGTGAAGCCAGGCCGCGCCTTGTCGAGGATTGTTCAGGATCCATGAAGTGGTCAGTGGTCTGCGACATGCGATGTCAGTGACAGCGGAGGTCTCGCCGGTGCCAAGCTCGGTGCCGGTGGGCCAAGGTTGATCCAGCGACCCTGAGCCTGAGCCTGGACCGACGCCGGCAGAACGGGCCCGGCGGCCTGAGCGGGCGTGGGCATGACCAGCGACCCCAGGGGGATGCTCAGGCAGACAATTGCGTTCTTGGGGCGAACGATTTGGGTTCGAAGACACCCTCTAGGGCATCCAGTTTTGCGCCCAATACTCAACAGTGTGCTTGCGGTTGAGCACGAAGTAGGCGCGGAACGTGCCGCCGATCTTCGCATTGTGCACGCGAATGTAGCCGTTGGCGCCGGTGCAGTCCCACTTGCCATCCTTGACGATCTTGTACCCGAGTGGGCCGGGCCGCTCGTACTGGAGATAGACCGTCATGTGCGCGCCCGCGCCCCAGCATCGGGCGGCGATCTGGAGCACGCGGGCCTTGGACTTCCAGCTGCGGGTCTTCCAGCTCTTGGTCGGCGAATGAGAGTCGTGCCAGAGGTTGATCCATTTGCCGGCTGCCACGGGACCCCTCTCCGCGTGCTCGGCCACTACTGTCGCTTGGGTCGCGCTCGCGGAGGTTGAGGTCGCGCTCGCGGAGGTCGAGAAGGAGACGAGACCCAGCGTGAGTGTCGCCGCACAGGCCAGGCCGGGTAGCGGGGTCTTGATCGCGCGGGTGATGTGCATGGCCACTCTCCCTGTTGATCGAAGTCACGACGAGTCGAACGTCGTGCCGAGCCTGAGGTCTGCCGTGCTGACGAAGCTATCCGTCAGCCACTCGGCGGTCGTCAACCGCTGAGTGGACATTCGCCTCTACCAACCGCGGTAGCGCACGTCCGACGTCAACCAGCCGTAGTAAGCCGGGCGTTGGAGTGTGCCGTCACCAGTGGGAGGCCGGTGGTCAGCCTGCGGCGGAGTCGCGGGTGCGGCCGTGGGCGTCGTGTGGGAGGTCGGCGTAGTGCCACTGGTGGTCGCGGGCGTGCCGGCAGGCGGTCTCCAGGTCGCCGTCCTCGATCGTGGCCAGCAGGTCGGCGTGGTCGCGGACGATGTCGTACAGGTCGACCTCGGTGGCGACCATCGTGACCGACGTGCGCGCCTCGATCTGCAGGCCCTCCCATGAGAGCTTGAGCAGCTCGTTGTGCGCGGCCTCGACGATGCGCCGGTGGAAGGACACGCTGGCCCGCGCCGACGCCTCGCCGTCACCGCTCTCGGCGGCGGCCCGCATCGCCGCCACGTCCGTACGCAACGCCTCCACCGGCATGGTCCCGGCCAGCAGGGCGAGCCGGGTGGCCGTCTCCTCCAGCGCCGCCCGTACGACGTAGCTCTCGCGGAGTGTCTCCTGGACGAAGGGCCGGACGAAGGTGCCGCGGCGCGGCTGGGTCTCCACCAGTCGCATCACCTCAAGCTCCCGCAGCGCCTCGCGTACGGGCGCCTGACTGGTGCCGTACGTCGCCGCGAGCCGGGTCTCCACCAGCCGTTCGCCGGGCCTGAACTGGCCGGACACGATCCTGCCGACCAGCGAGTCACGGATCTGCCGGGCCAGCGTGAGACGCGGCAGCTTGGAGGGCTCATCAGCCATGTGAGTGATCCTACCGATTATCGATAGCCGTCTTGACTGACGATACCTCGATAATCAATTATCGATAATTACACGCCGAGGGCTGGGAGGGCCGCGACATGGTGATCCAGGCGGTGCATGTGCCGGAGTCCGCCGAGGCCGTGGTCGCCTGCTCGGCACGGGGTGGCTGGATCATGGGTGGCGGGACCGTCGTGATGCCGCTGGTGAACAGCGGCGCCTCGCCCGCGACCGAGTTGGTCAGTCTGCGCCGGGCGGGGCTGGACGGAGTCGAGGTACGCGACGGGGTGGCCAGGATCGGGGCGGCGGCCACGCTCGCCGCCGTCGGCGAGCATCCCGGGCTCGCCTTCCTGCGTCCCGCGTTGCGGACGATCGCCTCTCCGACCATCCGCAACCAGGCCACCGTGGGTGGCAACCTGTTCGTCGCGCAGCCGTACGGTGACCTGGCCGTGTGCCTGCTCGCCCTCGACGCGACCTGCGAGATCGCCGGGCCGGACGGGCCCCGCGACGTGCCGGTGGCCGACGTGCTGGGCTTCGGGGTCGGCTCGGGTGAGGTCGTCGTGGCGGTACGGGCTACGGTGCCTGAGCTGGGCACCTGGTACTACCACAAGGCCATGCGCCGCCGCCTCAACTCGGCGGCGATCGTGACCGTCGCCTCCGTGACCCGTACCGATGACAGCCTGGTCACCTCCGCCACGATCGCGCTCGGCGGTGTCGCCCCGCGTCCGGTGCGCGCGGTGTCGGCCGAGCGGCTGCTGCGGGGGCGTCAGCTGACCCACGAGGTCCTCACCGAGGCGGGTGAGGCGGCCGCCCGTGGTGACATCGACCCGTTCGATGACGCTTACGCCAGTGCGTGGTACCGGAGGCGGGTGCTGCCTGTGCATCTGCGGCGCGCGTTCATTCCGCCCGTGGTGCGGTGACCACGATGGTTTCCCGGGTGGGTTCGTCACGCGACCGTCTCGATCTCCGCGACGGTCCGTGGTGGTTGGGGTCCCTTGGGTGGGATACCTCCTTCGGAGGCGCGGAGGAAGGCGGTCCGTCGTGGCTGGGCTGCCAGGAAGAGGCCCCTTCGGGGAGTGGAAGAACGGATGCCCGCGCGTCAGAAAGAGGTGGACCGTGCCGTCACAGATCGTCTCGCTCGTAGTCAACGGGGAGCGGCGGGAGTTCATCGCCGCGCCAGGGGCCACGCTGCTCGCGAGTCTGCGTGAGTCGCTGGGGCTCACCGCGGCCAAGCGCGGCTGTTCACAGGGTGCCTGCGGTACCTGCACCGTCCTGGTCGATGGTCGGCCCGAGGTGGCCTGCCTGGTCGCGGTGGAGACCGTCGCCGACCGCGAGGTCCGCACGCTGGAGGGGGTCGCCGCCGGTGGTGAGCTGGACGAGGTGCAGAGCGCCTTTGTCGACTGCTTCGCCACTCAGTGCGGCTTCTGTACGGCCGGCATGATCATGGTCGCCGAGGCGCTGCTCGAGCGGGATCCCGATCCGAGTGAGGAGGACGTCGTGGAGGCGATCTCGGGCAACGTCTGCCGGTGCACCGGCTACCGGCCCATCGTGATCGCCATCCTGGAGGCGGCCAGGCGTCGGCGGGCCCAGCCTCAGCAAAAGGAGCCTCAGCAAAAGGAGGAGGCGGTGGCGCGATGACCTACCGGCACGCCCCTACCGAGACGACGTACCGGCTCGCCCCCATTGACACGAGTACGTTCGCCGACGAGCGGGCCGCCGCGCGCACCGGGGTGGACGGCGGCGGCGATTTCACCGTGATCGGCTCGGTGGTCCAGCGGTCCGACGCGCGCGGCCATGTCACCGGCCGTACCGAGTTCTTCGAGGACGTGGCCCCGGCGCGGCTCGCCCACCTCAAGATGCACCGCTCCGACCGGCACCACGCCAGGATCCTGGACGTCGACCTGACCGAGGCTCTGGCCGTGCCCGGTGTCCTGCGGATTCTCACCCACGCCGACATCCCGAACAACCTCTACACCCCGCTCAAGCTGATCGGCGTCGGGCCCGACGACGAGCCCATCCTGGCCGTGGACAAGGTGCGCTACCTCGGTGAGCCCATTTGTGCCGTGGTCGCCGAGACCGAGGCGGCCGCGCTGGAGGGTGCGGCCAGGGTCAGGGTCGCCTATGAGGACCTGCCGCCGGTCTTCGACGTCGAGGAGGCGTTGCGGGAGGGCGCGCCGCTGGTCAACGAGTACCACGGGCAGAACCACTTCATCTACGAGGGCCACCACTGCCGGCGGATCCGGTTCGGCGATGTGGAGGCGGCGTTCGCGCGGGCCGATCACGTCTTCGAGTGGCGCTACCAGTCCGCGCCGATCGAGCAGGCTCCCACCGAGACCACCGGCTGCGTCGTGGTCCCGCAGGCCGACGGGCGGCTGCGCATCCACTCCGACACCCAGGCGTGCTTCTTCACCCTGGACAACACCGCGCTGATCCTGGAGACGCCGTTCAACAAGTTACGCATCGTCGGCGGTACGGTCGGCGGCGGCTTCGGCGGCAAGGTGGACGTGGTGGTCGAGCCGGTCGCGTGCGTGGCCGCGATGGCGGCCGACCGGCCGGTCAAGTTCGTGTACGACCGTGCCGAGGAGATGCAGGTCTCCTCGCCGCGCGCGGCCGAGCGCATCTACATCAAGGACGCCGTGATGGCCGACGGCCGGATCATCGGCCGCAAGGTCACGCTGTACGTCGACGCCGGCGCGTACGCCCGCCACACCCCGTACGGCACCACCAAGGCCGCCGCCCACCTGCCCGGCCCCTACTCGATCCCGAACGTGTGGGCCGACTGCCACTGCGTCTTCACCAACCGCACGCCCTCCAGCGCCATGC
Source organism: Nonomuraea sp. CA-143628 (assembly GCF_050942315.1). Classification (NCBI taxonomy): domain Bacteria; kingdom Bacillati; phylum Actinomycetota; class Actinomycetes; order Streptosporangiales; family Streptosporangiaceae; genus Nonomuraea; species Nonomuraea sp. CA-143628. The sequence continues at coordinate 9,419,247 of NZ_CP192072.1, read as the reverse complement.
GCGGGTTCGGTGTGACCATCGCCGACTTCGCGCTGGAGTCGCAGATGGACCGGATCGCCCGCGCGCTGGACCTGGACCCGCTGCGACTACGCCTGCTCAACGCCTACCGCGACGGCGACATCAAGGCCCACCGCAAGGTCGCCGAGGGTACGGCCCTGATCGAGGTGATCCAGAAGGCGGCGGAGATGGCCGGGCACGAGCTGCCCGAGGCGTACCGCCGCATGTCCTCCACAACCCGAGAGGGGCTGTAGCGATGACGCTGCTGCGCGGGCGCGGGTACGCGTCGGTCAACTACCCGACCGGTATGAACCTGGGCGGCGACCCCTCGCAGGCGCTGATCCACGCCACGACCACGGGCACGTTCGTGATCTCGCTTTCCTCGGTGGACCTGGGTCAGGGCATCAAGACGATCGCCGCCCAGTGCGCCGCCGAGACGCTCGGCCTGCCGATCGGGAACGTGCTCGTCGACACCGCCGACACCGACACCGGCCCGCACTGCATGGGCACCTTCGCCAGCCGCGGCACCCACCGCGTCGGCAACGCCGTCATCATGGCCGCCGCCGAGGCGCGCGGCGTGATGCTGGAGGTCGCCGCCGAGGAGCTGGAGGTCGACGCCGCCGATCTGGAGACCGACGGCACCGGCTTCATCCGGCTCAAGGGCGCGGAGGAGAAGCGCATCCACATCACCGACCTGGCGATGGCGGCGCACTTCAAGCACGGGCGGACGATCTCCGGTCGCGGCATCTACCTCAAGGAGCCGAGCGCGCCGGTGCCCGAGACGGGGGAGATGGACCCCGACTCCTGCCATGCGCACGCGTGTACGGCCGCCGTCGTCGAGGTCGACGACGAGACCGGGGTGGTGGAGGTGCTGGAGCTGTACAACGCGTACGAGATCGGGCGGGCGCTCAACCCGGCCATGGCGACGCAGCAGGTGGAGGGTGGGGCGTGGATGGGCGTGTCGCACGCCCTGTTCGAGACCACCGAGCCCTACTACCCGTCGCGCGAGCACGGGCCGCGCGACTTCGCCGGGTACCTGATGCCCGGCCCCGCCGACATTCCCGTACAGCACAGCCTGTTCCTTGAGCGCCCGGCCGGAAACGGCCCGTACGGCGCGAAGGGGATCGGCGAGATGACGGCGAACGCCCCGATCCCGGCCATCGCCAACGCGATCTTCGACGCCTGCGGCGTGCGCCTGGAGTCGATGCCGTTCACCCCCGAACGCGTCCTGCGCGGGCTCGACGCCCTGCGCCTGAAAGTGGAGGAATCATGCTGAAAGTCGTCTCCCTGCTCAAGCGGGCCGAGGGGCTGTCCCACGAGGAGTTCGCCAAGTGGGTGGTGGAGGACCACGTCGAGTTCGCCAAGAGGCTGCCCGGCCTGCGCAAGTACACGGTCAGCGTCACCACCGGCGACGGCGGGGCCTACGACTCGGTGAACGAGCTGTACTTCGACGACGAGGACGCCCGCGCCGCCGCGTTCGGCTCCGAGGACGGCAAGGCCGCCGCGGCCGACGCCGCCGCGCACACCTCCCAGCGCGTCCACCTGCTGACCACCGAGCACGCCCAGCTGTGACCGCCGCCGCCGGGCTCTGGCGCGAGCGCGAGCTGGCCGCCGCGCTGGAGGGGGCGGGCTACTTCGCCGACGAGGGGCTGTGCACGGCCATCCACCTGGCGTTACGGCTGGGCCGGCCGCTCCTGCTGGAGGGCGAGCCGGGCGTCGGCAAGACCGAGGTCGCCGCGGTGCTCTCGCGCGTCACCGGCCTGGACCTGATCCGCCTGCAGTGCTTCGAGGGGCTGGACTCCGGCCAGGCGCTGTACGAGTGGGACTACCCCAAGCAACTCCTCCAGGTCCGGGTGGCCGAGAGCCGCGGCCAGGACGTCGGCGACCTGTACAGGGAGGAGTTCCTGCTGCGCCGGCCGCTGCTGCGCGCCGTACAGGCCGAGCGGGGCGCGGTGCTGCTGATCGACGAGATCGACCGGGCCGACAGCGAGTTCGAGGCGTTCCTGCTGGAGTTCCTGGGCGACTTCCAGATCACGATCCCGGAGCTGGGCACGGTTCGGGCGCGCACGCCGCCGATCGTCGTGCTGACCTCCAACCGCACGCGCGAGCTGCACGACGCGCTCAAGCGGCGCTGCCTCTACCACTGGATCGCCTTCCCCGAGCCGGACCGCGAGCGGGCGATCCTGCGCGCGGCCGTTCCCGGGCTCGAGGAGCGGGCGGCGGAGGGGCTCGTACGGGCGGTGCAGCGCGTACGCCGGCTGCCGCTGCTCAAGCGGCCCGGCATCGCCGAGTCGGTGGAGTGGGCGCGCGGCGCGCTGGCGCTGGCCGACGGCGGTAGCGCGTGGCCCGTGGCGCTGCGCCGGGCACTCGGCCTGCTGATCAAGGACGAGGAGGACACCCGGCTGCTCCTCGCGCACGCGGAGGAGGTGTTCGACGATGCCTGACCCGGCCCTCGCCGCTGTCGTACTCGCCGCGGATCATCTCTGGGGATTCCTCACCGCGCTGCGCGGCGTGGGCGTGCCCGCCGCACCGACCAAGCGCGCGGACCTGCTGCGGGTGATCGCCGAGTCCCCGCCGCCCGACCTGACCACGCTGTACTGGTATGCCCGGATCACCCTGCTCCAGGACATCGGCGACCTGCCCGCCTTCGACCGGGTCTTCGACGCCTGGTTCCGGCAGGGCGGACCCGGGTTCGCCGATTCGCCGCCCGAAGGCGACGACGGCGAGGCGCCGTCCCCCGGCGGACCCGGCGAGGACGACCCGCCACGTGAGGTACGGCCGGGCGACGGCATCGAGGCCAGCACCTTGAGCACCTACGGCACGCGCGAGTTCGGCCGGACCGGCGAACAGCGGCACGCGCTCATGCGCACGCTCGAAGCCGCCTGGCCCGCCGTGCTCCCCGCCACGCCGTCACGGCGGCGCCGTCCGGCCCGGTCGGGGGACCGGCTGGACGTGCGGCACGCGTGGCGGCGCGCCCATCGCCATGACGGGGAGATCATCGAGCTGCGCCGCCTGGCCCGCCCGCCGCGTCCGCGCCGCCTGCTGATCCTGGTCGACGTCTCCGGCTCGCTGCGGCTGCACACCCCGGACCTGCTCCGCGTCGCGCACACCGCGCTGCGCGCGGCGCCGGCCCGTACGGAGGTGTTCACCTTCGGCACCCGCCTCACCCGGATCACCGCCGCGCTGTCGCACCCGCACGCCGATCAGGCGCTGCGGGCCGTGTCGGGGCTGGTCACGGACGCGGACGGCGGTACGGCGATCGGCGCGGCGCTGGCGCGTTTCCTGGGCAACCCGCGCTTCGCGGCGCTGGCCCGAGGCGCGCTCGTGATCGTGCTGTCCGACGGGCTCGAACGCGGCGACTGCACCCCCATGGTGAGCGCCACGGCCCGCCTGTCACGGCTCGGCCACCGGCTCGTCTGGTGGTCCCCGCTGGCCTGCTCGCCGACCTACCGCCCCGCCACGCGCGCCATGGCCGCCCAGCTCCCGAGCCTGGACCACCTCGGCGGCGTACGCGATCTGCCCACCGCGTTGGCGGAGGTACGCCGCCTTCCCGCCGTCCTGTCCGGCCCTCGCCACACCGCGGCGCGGCGCTGGTCCACCGCACGACCCTTGGGAGCTTGAGTCTTGGACGGAATCGTGGACGCGCATCATCACATCTGGCGGGCCGCCGACCTGCCCTGGCTCCAGGGGGAGATGGTCCCGCGCATCTTCGGGCCGTACGAGCCGATTCGCCGCGACTACCCCGCCTCCGAGTACGTCGAGGAGGCCACCGCCTGCGGCATCACCTCGGCCGTCTACGTGCAGGCCAACTGGGCGCTTGACCGCTCCGTGGACGAGGTGCGGTGGCTGCGCGAGGTGCACGCCGAGACCGGTTGGCCCACCGCCGTGGTGGGTTCGGCCGACCTGTTCGACGAGGGCGCGGCCGACGTGCTGCGCCGGCAGGCCGCCATCACCCCGCTCGTGCGCGGCACCCGGCTGCAACTGCACTGGCACGAACGGCCGGAGTTCCGCTTCGCCGCCGCCCCCGACCGCATGAAGGATCCTGTCTTCCGGCGCAACATCGGCGTGCTCGCCGAGCTGGGGTGGCTGTTCGAGCTGCAGGTGTTCCCCGCCCAGATGGCCGATGCCGCGGCTCTCGTGTCCGACTTCCCGGACGTGACGTTCGTGCTGGTCCACGCCGGTATGCCGGTGGGCACCGAGCCGCCGGCCGTCGCGGAGTGGACCGCCGGCCTGAGGCTGCTGGCCGAGCGGCCGAACGTCGTGGTGAAGCTCACCGGCCAGGGCACCTTCGTGCATCGGGTGGACCGATCGCTGATCGAGCGGGTGGCGGTCACGTGCCTGGAGCTGTTCGGCTCCGGTCGCTGCATGTGGGGCAGCAACTTCCCGATCGAGAAGCTCTGGACCGACCTGCCCACCCTGCTCTCTACCTGGCAGGACGTGCTCTCGGGGCGATCAGCCGAGGAGACCCGGGACGTGTTCGCCGCGACGGCCACCCGCGTCTACCGCCTCTGACCGGCTCCGCCCGCGACGCCCGCGCCCGCCCGCGACGCCCGCGCCCGCCCGCGACGCCCGCGCCCGCCCGCGCCCGCCCGCGACGCCCGCGCCCGCCCGCGACCGCTCACGGCGCCGCGCCAGCGTGCGCCCGCGCCGGTGGTGGAGATCGCGTAACGTGCCTGAAAATCGGGATCTATCCCGTTAAGGTGCTTGGGGTCCGTTCCGGCCGTCACAGGAGTCACTCCACTCATGCCGAATGCCGAACCGCTGCGCCCCGGCGACCCCGAGGTGATCGCGGCCTACCGGATCGTCGGGCGTCTCGGTGAGGGCGGCCAGGGCATCGTCTACCTGGGTCAGGCCCCGGACGGACGGCCGGTGGCCGTCAAGGTGCTGCGGCAGTCCGTCGGCGGCGACGACCGCTTCGCCAAGGAGATCGCCGCGGCCCGGCGCGTGGAGCCGTTCTGCATCGCCCAGGTGCTCGACGCGTCGATGGGCGGCCGTCCGTACATCGTCAGCGAGTACGTCGAAGGCCCCTCCCTGCAACAGGCGGGCCGCCATAGCGGCGGCGATCTGCAGCGCCTGGCCGTCAGCACGGCTACGGCGCTGACCGCCATCCACCAGGCGGGCATCGTGCACCGCGACTTCAAGCCCGCCAACGTGCTGCTCGGCCGCGACGGGCCGCGGGTGGTCGACTTCGGCCTCGCCCGCGTCGCCGACTCCGCCGTCACCGTCACCAGCAGCGTCGTCGGAACGCCCGCGTACATGGCCCCCGAGCAGTTGGCGGGCGCGTACGTCGGCCCGGCGGCGGACGTCTTCGCCTGGGCTTCGGTCATGGTGTACGCGGCGACGGGCACGCCGCCGTTCGGCGAGGATTCGCTGCCCGCGGTCATCAACCGCATCCTGAGCCAGGAGCCCTTCCTGGGCGACCTGCCGGAGCCGCTGCGCTCGGTCGTGTACACCTGCCTGGCCAAGGACCCGGCCGCCCGCCCACAGATGCAGGACGTTCTGCTACGCCTGCTCGGCGGCGCCAACAGCGCCGGAAACCAGCACATGCCGCCAGCGGCCCAGCATGCCCCATCCGGCCCGGGGTACGCCCCGCCCGGCCCGGGACACACTCCGCCCGGCCCCGGGTACGCCTCACTCGGCCCTGGGCACGTCCCTCCCGGCCTGGGGCACGCCCCCGCAGGTGGCGGTCAGCGTCCCACGCGTCAGCGTCCCACGCATCTGCGGCGCCGCTTTCCGCTGGTCGCGGGCGTCTCCGGAGCGGTCGCCGTGTGCTTGGCGGCTGGCGTCATCGTCTGGAAGGGCCCGCTGAACGGGGGCCAAGCTCTCTCGGCTCTGGCCGCGAACTCCAGCGAGCCGTCTCCCTCCGCCACCCCGACCAAGCACAAAAAGACCGCCGCGCCCAAGAAAACACAGACCTCACCGATCACTCCCAAACCCACGCACTCGCGCTCCACCCCCAAGCCCACGCACCCGCTCTCCACCCCCGAGCCGTCGCAGGAGCGCACGCCCGTCCGCTCCACCCCCAAGAACACGCCCAAGAACACGCCGAGGCCCACGAGCACGCCCACGAACAAGCCCACGAGCACGGCGACGAAGAAACCGACGACAACCCGACCGTCGCCGACCGCGACCAAGAAGACCAAGACCGCCTCCTTCAGCCTCGCCTACGTGCGGGTCGCCGGCTCGTCGAAGATCAACGACGAGGGGATCACCTGCTACAGGGGCTCGTTGGGCTTCGGCATCGGCATTGACTCCTCCGAGATGGGCGCGCCGTTCTCCTACCAGTGGATCGTCGACGGCCAGGTGATCGAGAGCGGCTCCAGGCGGATCCCGTCCTACGGCCGAAGCGACTATTTCGGGTCGAAGAAGCAGATCACCCCCGAGCTCGGTACCAAGCACACGGTCGTCTTCCGGCTCACCTCGCCGACACAGCGCACCAAGTCCACGTCGTGGACCATGTGCTGACCCCTGGCCCCCGGGGTCCCCTTGACCCCACGGCTGGACAATTCAATTCTTGAGGAAGTTAATTACCAGTACAATCGGTTGCACACCCCAGCCCTCTCGGGAGGCACCAGTTGCACTGGGTTATCGCCGGCACACTGCTGGCCGGATTGCTCACCGCCCCCACCACCACCCCTGCCGACACCTGGACCGTCAAGGCCCCCACAGGCGGGCCCGTCGCCACCGTCCACCTCGACACGCAGGGCCGACCGTCCGTGGCCGTGTCGCGGGACGGCGCGACCATACTCGAACCCAGCCCGCTCGGCCTCACCACGGAACGGGCCGACCTCACCACCGGCCTGAGCCTGGCCGGCCGCTCCGGCCGCGTGGTCGTCGAGAAGTACACGACCACGGCCGGCAAGCGCCTCAATCGCCTGTCCGTGATGAACGAGACCCGCTTCCGCTTCGCCCGCGGAGACGCCAAGCTCGACCTGGTCGTCAGGGCCGCCCGCGACGGCGTCGCCTACCGCTATGAGCTGCCCGGCGCGGGCGCCGTCCTCAGCGAGGCTTCGGCGTTCGCCGTCCCCGCCGGGTCCACCGCCTGGCTGGCCGGCCACCGCCGCGACTACGAGAACCCGTTCATCCAGTACGCCGACGTCCCCCCGGCCGAATATCAGATGCCCGCCCTGTTCGGAGTGGGCCAGAGCTACCTCCTGCTGGCCGAATCGGCGCTGAACGGCTCCTACACGGGTCCCCGCCTTGTGAGCGACCAGGGCACCTACAAGATCGCCCTCTGGGACGCGCGGGTCCCCTACGACCACGGTCTGACCACGCCCTGGCGGGTCATGGTCACGGGCGACCTCGCGACCGTCACCGAGTCCACCCTCGTCGACGACCTCGCGCCCGGATCCCAGGTCGCCGACACCTCGTGGATCAAGCCCGGCAAGGTGCTGTGGAGCTGGCTGGCCGGTGGCCGGAGCGTGCAGCAGAGCCTTGAGAAGCAGAAGGAGTTCGTCGACTACGCCGCGCGGCACCGCTGGCCGTACGTGCTGGTGGACGCCGGCTGGTACGACGATCCGGTCACCGGCGAGCGGGCCTGGACGGATCGGACGGCCGAATTCACCTGGATACCCGAGCTCGTCGAGTACGGCAAGGCGCGCGGCGTCGGCATCATGACCTGGCTGCGATTCTCCGACTTCGACACCCACGACAAGCGCGTCCAGCGCTTCGGGCTGCTGCACCAATGGGGTGTCAAGGGTGTCAAGCTGGACTTCATCGACTCCGAGGCGCAGGAACGGCTGCAGTGGTACGACGGGACGCTGCGCGACCTGGCCGACAACCAGCTCATGGTCAACTTCCACGGCTCGACCGTGCCCAAGGGGATCAACCGCACATGGCCCCAGGTCATGAGCATGGAAGGCGTGCACGGCGCGGAGAAGTCGTCGAACCTGACCACGAGCCACCTGGCGGCCCTGCCGTACACGAGGAACGAGATCGGCTCGATGGACTACACGCCGATGGCCTTCCAGCGCCCCAGCCGGCCCACCTCCGACGCGCACGAACTGGCGCTGTCGGTGGTGTTCGAGTCGGGGCTGGAGAACCTGGCCGGGTCGCTGGAGGCATACCAGGCGCGGCCCGAGGCCGAGCGCTTCCTCGATCAGGTGCCTACCGTGTGGGACGAGACGCGGCTGCTGTCCGGCAAGCCGGCCGACCACACGGTGATGGCCCGGCGCAGCGGCGACCGCTGGTTCATCGGCGCCGGAGTCTCCGGAGCGGCCCGGACGCTGCAGGTGCCGACGGGCTTCCTGCGGGGCCGGTGGCTGGTCGAGGTGACCGGCGACGGCGCCGACGGGCTCGTCCGCGAGTCGCACGTGGTGAACGGTGGCACGCTGCCGGTGGAGGTCAAGGCGGAGGGCGGGTTCGCCGCCATCGCCTGCCGCTGGCGCCCCGGCCTGACGACCTGCGCCCGCTGAGGCTGAGGAAACAGCACGGGCGCCCCGGCCGATGCGCTCGCTGAGGAAACAGCGGCCAGGGACGCGGGCACCCAAGCCCGCGTCCCTGGCCGACCATGAACAAGTAGTTCGGCAAGCGGTTGCAGAAGCCAGAAACTCGGATCTTTACCGAGCCTTGACCGCACTCCACGCCGGAAATACCGTCATTGGTGCCTAACACCTCCGATCTATTCACGATGAGGGGCACCCTATGGATCGGCGAGACCTGCTGAAGGCCGGGGGCGTCCTGGCCGGGAGCGCACTGCTGGCCGGCGGCTTACCCGGACCGGCGTCGGCGGCCCGAGAGGTGAGTTTCCGGGTGATGACGGCCGCGACCGGCGTGGCGGCGAGGACCGACCGGCGACCCGTCGCGGGGGGAGTCCACGACCCGAAGGCGGGGACGACGTTCGTCTCCTGGGGCGGGACGAACGAGGACAGCTACGTCCAGGCGTTCCGCCACGGCCGCTGGTCGGCGCCGCTGAAGATCATCGACGGGCGGGGCGACTCCCACAACTACCCGACCATGGTCCAGGCGGACGACGGGCATCTCGTGGTGGTCGTCGGGATGCACAACGGCGAGACCGTGGTCGCCAGGTCCCCGCAGCCGCACACCATCGACGGCGAATGGAGCGCCCGGGTCGTCGCGGAGGGCGCGGCGGCCAGCTATCCGATGCCGTTCAAGGCGGCCAACGGGCACCTGTTCGTGTTCCTCCGGGAGACCACCCGGACCGTGGATCCGAGCGCGCCGACGGACAACCGGCCGATGCTGTTCATGAGGTCCACCGACCACGGGGTCACCTGGCAGAGCTCCAAGCAGCTCACTGGCCTGCCGTACGTGCTCGGCTCGACCGACAGGGCGGACAACCTCAACGAGATCTACGTCGGGCAGCTGAGATACCAGCGATGGCCCGAGCGTGTGCACCTGGTGTGGACGCTGGCCGGCGGCGGTCCGGCCCAGCACCGGCACGACTACTTCCACAAAGACATCCACTACGCCTGGTTCGACCCCAGCGCGCTGACCTTCCACGCGGCCGACGGCACCGATCTCGGGCCGCAGCTGACCAACGACGAGATGGAGGGGCCCTGCAAGGTGGCGGTGACGCCGCTTGAGCGCCCGGCCGACGTCGTCTCGCCCGACTACATCCAGCTGGTCGGCTGGCTACGGATCGGTCGGCCGTTCGTGGTCTGGTTCACCAGGGACGCCGCCCTCGGATTCCACGACTTCGCCTCGGTGTGGACGCCGCGCGGCTGGCAGACCAGCGAGGTGGCCACCGGGCTGCGTACCAGGGAGATGGAGCAGATCGGGCCGGACACGTGGCGGGTCTACACGACAGTGGACGGGCAGCCCGGTATCGCGACCCATCGGCTGGATCACGGCCGGCGGTGGACGCCCGAGACCGTGATCCCCACCCCGAAGCCGGTCCAGCGGATCGAGCTCATCACCCGCTTCCGCGACCCGGCCAGGATCCTGGCCACCGGAGCGTCGAGCGCCCGCGAGGTCACCGTGGCCGACGGCGACGTCTACGTGGCGGGCCCGGCCTGAATCGGGCGCCATGTTTCCTCAGGTCAGCGCCTCTGCGACACGGCCTTTTCCGTAAATCACCGAGAACGCGCATTCATCCGCAGTTGAACCCCACGAGGGAGGCAGCCGTACCAGGCCGAGAGAGAACGGAAAGGGTAATCATGAACATGCGCACCCTCATTGTCCCCGGCATTGCTGCCTCCCTCGTACTGATCGCTTCCTCGCTCAGCCCGATTTCCGCACAAGCGACCACCACCCCGGTCTACCTGGCCGCGTCGCTAAAAGGCTCGAACGAAGTGCCCGCCCAGGGCATGAAGGTAGGTGACGCGGACGGAAGCGCGCTCGCCGTGTTCCGCATCCATGGCAACCGGGTCGACTACGCCGTCCGGTGGAGCAAAGTGGACGCGCCCAGCGGGTTCCACATCCACCGTGGCGAGGCGGGTGAGAACGGCGACGTCAGGGTCCCGTTCTTCGTCGAGGCGCTGCCCACCACGTTCCACGCCGTCAAGGGCACGGTCCAGGTGCAGGACGGCGCGCTGCTCAGCCGCATCGTCAGTCACCCCGGAAAGTGGTACGCCAACCTGCACAACGCCGAGTTCGGCGGCGGCGCCGTACGGGCCCAGCTGACCCGGATCCGCCCGGTGGAGCTGGAGTCGATACTTTCGCACGGGTTCGGTGCCACGCTCACCACGCGGGCCGACGGGCGCCAGGAGATACCGGCACCCGGCATGAAGGTCGGCGACCGCGACGGGCGCGCCGGGTGGCTGGTGCAGCCGGAGGGCAACCGCGTGTGGTTCGCCGCCGCCTGGGCGGGGGTCGGGCCGCCGGTCGGCGCGCACATCCACCGCGCCCCGAAGGGCAAGAACGGGCCGGTGGTCGTGCCCTTCTTCGCCGCCGAGAAGGGCCTGCCCGCCAGCGTCAACGGCATCGCCGGCAGCACGACCACCTCTACGGCGGTGGCCCGCCGCATCTGGAAGAAGCCCAAGAACTGGTACGCGAACCTGCACACCGCCGCGTTCCCGGGCGGCGCGGTACGCGGCCAGCTCTACAAGGGCGACTGGTAAGCCGTCCCCCCGCAACGCAAGGCTCACGCGCCGTGGAAGCACGGCGCGTGAGCCTTTTGGAAGCGGGTGATCGACCAGGTCATGGCCGACGGCGGCGGCAGCGAGCACCCACAGTTCTTCTTCCCGTCAGTCTCTCTCTGCACACCGTTCACACGTGCCCTCCAACGTGTCCGCTCGAGGGCAACCGGCTTGGCCGGTTGCCCGTGCGTGCATGCAAGTGAAGGGACTGCGCCTGATGCGGCCAGCAGCAAGACATTTATTCGGCGGCGTACGGAGCCGGGGGCGCCTGGCCGCCGTCGGCACGGCCGTGGCGCTACTCGTGAGCAGCCTCGTGACGGCGGCGTACGCCGACCCGGGCCCGGCGGAATCGGACCGGGGAAGGCCCACCCCGACGCCGACCACTTCCCAGAGCCCACCGACGCTCACTCCCATCAGCGGGTCCTACCTCGAGGGCAAGGTGAAGGTCGCCGCGACCCCGGTCGCGGCCGGGGACAGTGTCACGAAGCTCGCCATCGACGGCGCCGCGGTCAACGCCACCAAGACCGTGGGCGTCTCCAAGCTCCGCTTCGACGTGGGCTCCAACTCCACGGAAGCGCAGTACCACAGCTACGTCCTCGTCAATGGCGCGCATCGCAGCGACATCGGCGACTACGTGAACGAACGGGCCACCATCGACATCCCCAACGAGCAGCTCGTCAAGGGCGAGAACACCGTTGAGATCGTCGTCGGCACCGTCCAGTCCTCCTGCGGCACCAACTACGACGACTTCGTGCTGTCCGACGTGGGCCTCGAACTGCTCGGCGAGGTCGCGGACGGCGAGGACAACCCGTACACGCTGTCCTTCGGCGACGGCAGCTGCGGCACGAACACCTCGCTGCTGAAGCGCGCCACGCTCAAGTTCTTCGTCCAGGCCGACCCGCAGGGCACCACCGGTCTCGCGGCGGAGGTGGACACGACGACGCTGGCCAACGGCGAGCACGCCATCACCGCCACGACCGCGGCCGGGGCGAGCGTCAAGAACACCGTGACCGTGAACAACGCCCCGGCCGGCGCGCCGCGGCTGATGCCCACGGACGGCACACTCGTGGCGGGCACCAAGCCGGTCTTCGCGAACGTCCCGGCCATCGGCGAGGGCGGCGTCAAGTCGCTCACCGTCGACGGCGCCGGGCCCGTCACGAAGGCCACGCTCGGCAACGGCGCCGCGAAGCTCAGTTTCGACGTGGGCGCGGACTCGATCGACGACAAGTACGACAACTTCCTGCTCGTCAACGGCAAGCGCGTCGACCTGGGCGGCTCCTGGGTGAGCCGGCGGGTGACCGTCGCGGTCCCGGCCAGGTTCCTGGTCCCCGGCGACAACACGATCAAGCTCGTCACCGGCGACTACAAGGAGACCTGCGGCAACGGCCGCGACGACTTCACCATCACCAACCTCGACCTCGCTCTGGACGGCGCCACGGTGAAGGGCCAGGACATCAAGTCGTCGTACGAGATGGGCGACGGCACCTGCGGCAGCGACCAGAGCGCCCTGCGCGAGGCCGAGCTGCGCTACACGATCGACGCCCCGGCGGTGCACGTCATCGAGACGCTCGGCTCGGGCGACGCGACCCTCAGCTTCAACGTGGGCACCAACTCGATCGAGGCGCGCTACCAGAACTACCTGCTCGTCAACGGCCAGAAGGTCGTGCTCGACGGCGACTTCGTCAGCCGCCGCGTCGATTTCACCATCCCGAACGAGTTCCTGGTGCCCGGCTGGAACACCATCGACTTCGTGGCCGGCACCTTCCCGACCTCGTGCGGCAGCAACCGCGACGACTTCGCGATCTCGAACATCGCCCTCACCCCGGTGGGCGGCACGGCGACCGGTCAGATGGTCAAGACCTCGTACGGGATGGGCGACGGCAACTGCGGCGACAACGTGAACCCGCTGACCGAGATCGACCTGGAGTTCCTGGTGGACGCCCAGGCCCGCGGCCTGCGCGCCGACCTCGACACCAAGGCCATCAAGGACGGCAAGCACACGCTGGAGGCCACCTCGGCCGCGGGCAAGGCCGCCACGCGCCTGCTGGTCACGGACAACTCGGCGCCGAAGGTCGCCAAGAGCGTCCCGGCCGCGAACGAGAAGATCACCGCCGCGGTGATCCTGGACGTCAAGCTGGAGGACGCCTCGGCCGTGGTGTCCGGTCCGGACGTCAAGCTCGACGGCCAGCCGATCGAACTGGGCGCCAAGGTGGGGCCCGGTCTTCGAGCCGGCAAGCACACGCTGGCCGTGACCGGCGCCGACGGTCTCGGCAACACCGCGGTCCGCGAGGTCGTCTTCGAGTCCGCCGGCATCCCGGACGTCCCCGCCGAGCTGACCCCGGCGCTGGGGACCGTCGACGTCTCGGATCCGGTCAAGCTCTCGGCGAAGGTCGCCGAGCCCGATGGCGGCCGGCTGACGGCGACGTTCTCGGAGGCCAAGATCCTGGCGCCGGACCAGGCGTACCAGGGCACGACCCAGTCCCTTCCCACGACCCTGCAGGTTCCGGGTGAGAAGCGCGTCAGGACGGACGGGCTCGACCCGGCCGACGGCAAGACGCTCGACGCGCCTACCGGCCGGGACATCACGTACCAGCGGTTCGACGTCCAGGTCGAGGGGCACGTGGACGCGCCGGTCCTGCGGTGGGAGGGTGCCATCGACCCCGAGCGCCTGGTCGCGCTGCGGGTGTGGAACACCAAGGACAAGGCGTGGGACCTGCTGACGAGCGCCCGCGGCGCCGCCACGGGCAAGACCGCCCTCACGGCCGTGGTCGACACCAAGTACATCGACAAGCGGCAGGTCCACGTCATGGTGACAGGTGAGGACCCGTTCGCCGACGACGTCGAGCCCGGCGACCCGAACGGCTTCGCCGACCCCGCCACGTACGACTTCTCGATGGTCCACTTCACCGACACCCAGTACATCTCCGAGGGCGCGGTCGAACAGGAGACGCCCGAGGAGCGCGCGGTGTGGGAGCGCGCCTACTCCGGCATCGTCGACTGGATCAAGGCGAACAAGGACCAGCGCAAGATCTCCTACGTCGCGCACACCGGCGACATCATCGAGAACAACATCCGCAAGCCCGCGGACGAGGCCACGCAGAAGCAGGTCGCAGGCGAGTTCGAGGTGTCGTCGAAGCAGCAGCGCGTGCTGGACGAGGCGAACATCCCCAACGGCGTGATCGCCGGCAACCACGACAACCAGTCGGGCACCGAGGAGGGACCGGAGGCCATTTACAACAAGTACTACGGCCCCAATCGGTACCAGGACGCCTCACAGGGCTGGCAGCACGCCAAGTACGGCGGCCCGTGGAAGGAAGGCGACAACCAGAACCACTACGACCTGTTCTCCGCCGGCGGGCTGGACTTCGTGGTGGTCGGCCTGTCGTACGGCGTGACGAGGGACGAGGCCGAATGGGCCGACTCCATCTTCAAGAAGTTCCCGGGCCGCAACGGCATCCTGCTCTCCCACGACTACCTCGTGCCGAGCACCAACCCCGACGGGCGCGGCGCCGGATTCTCCGCGCCCGACGGCTCGATGCTGTACAAGACGGTGGTCGAGAAGAACCCGAACGTCTTCCTGATCCTCGCCGGTCACGAGCACGGCGTGGGCACCAACGTGAAGCCGAAGGTGGGCCAGGTCGGCAACGGCGTCGTCGAGCTGCTGGCGGACTACCAGTTCTACACGGTTTCGGCCGACCGTCTCGGGCTCACCGAGATCGGCGGGTACAAGCCGGACGACCAGCTCCAGTTCGGCGCGAGCTTCTTCCGGCTGCTGTCGTTCAACGTCAAGCGGGCGGAGCTGAGCGTGGACACCTACTCGCCGCTGCTCAACGACTTCGGCGCCACCGAGTTCGATCCGCTGCGCCGTTACAACGGCAAGGAGGACAACATGGTGCTGCCGGTCGATCTCACCTCCCGTACGACGAGCTTCCAGACCGACTCCCTGGCGCTCTACAAGCCCAGCCGGATCATCGGCAAGAGCACGGTGACGTCGGGCGAGGTGGCCTCGGTCACCTGGGACCGGCTCAAGGACGACACGGCCTACGCCTGGTTCGTCACGGCACGTTCGTCCGGCGGCGGTGTGACCGCCTCCGAGCCGAGCGTCTTCGTCACGAAGGACAAGGACGGCCGTCCGGGCAAGTGGGGACCTGACTCGCCCATGTACCACTGGTTCAACCGCTGATCCATCCGCCGCCCCGGACCTGGTCCGGGGCGGCATCCCCTTCTTGGAGACACAAGACATGCCCCATATGCGGCGGCTGGCCACCCTTGTCCTCGCCGTCGTCCTCGGCGGCGTGCTGGCCGGTCTGGCGCGTCCCGCCCCGGCGGCGGCGCACGGCGTCACGACGACCGCCCAGGCCGAGGTGACCGGCACGGGGACGAACGTCAAAGTCGTGCTCGACCTCGAGTACGACCTGCTCATGAAGTCGGCCTGGCTCTACGCGGAGGCGTACGAGGCCAAGGAACGGGCCGAGCAGCTGCGCCAGCTCACGATCAACCGCGACGCCGTGACCACGTACGTCACGCGCCGCTTCGCCGTGGCGTACGAGGACAAGCCGTGCGCGCCCACGCAGGTGGGCGCGGCGGACATCCGCCTGCGCGACAAGGTGGCCTTCGCCGTGCTGACCTACGCCTACGCCTGCCAGGGCGACGGCGGGGGAGCGCACGCGATCTCCAGCGCGCTGTTCCCCGACACCGAGGGCTTCGTCCAGGGGACGAAGACCATCGTCCGCTACGACGTCGACGGCGAGAAGGGCTCCGCCGTCCTGGCCGCGCAGAACCCGACGCTCAAGGTCGGCGAGCATCCGGCGCCGAACCAGATCGGGGAGTTCTTCCTGCTCGGCGCCGAGCACCTGCTGTTCGGCCTCGACCACGTCCTCTTCCTGCTCGCGCTGCTCATCGGCGCGCGCCGCCTGCGGGACGTCGTCATCACGGCCTCGGCTTTCACCGCCGCCCACAGCATCACGTTCCTGCTGGCGGCGATGGGGGTCGTGGACGTGCCCGGCCAGATCGTCGAGCCGATCATCGCGGGCTCGATCATCGTCGTGGCCCTCGCCAACCTCCTGGGTCGCGGCGAGGACCGGCTGGGCAGGTGGCGGCTGCCCATCGTGTTCGCGTTCGGCCTGGTGCACGGGCTCGGCTTCGCGGGCGCGCTGGACATCGACCAGAGCGGATCGTGGGAGCTGCTCCTGTCGCTGCTGAGCTTCAACCTCGGCGTCGAAGCCGCGCAGCTCGCGATCATCGCCGTGCTCTTTCCGCTGCTGGTGCTGCTGCGCCGCACACCCGCCGCTCGCTGGGGGGTGGTCGCGCTGTCGGTCCCCATCGTGGCGGTCAGCCTGTACTGGTTCGTCGATCGCATCCCGCTGCCTCTCTGAGCGGAACCAGCCAAGGCGATCAGAGGATGGTGAGCGGGTCGGCGGCGCGTTCGCGCAGGGCGGTGACGACGCGCGCGAGCGGGCCGCCGCGATCCGCCGCGCCCGCGGGCCAGACCACGCCGAGCCGGAAGTGCAGGTCCGGGTCGTCCAGCGGCACGAGGACGAGCCCGGACTCGGTCAGGACGCGGCCCGCGATCGTGCTGGCCGGGGTCAGGGACAGAGCGCGCGAGTGGGTGATGTGCGCGGCCATCTGTACGACGTCGCTGTGCGGCATCTCCCGGATCCGGGTGACCCCGCCCTCGCGCAGGTGGTCGCGCAGCCCCTTCATCACCAGCGGGTGCACCTTGAACGAGGTGAGCAGCATCTGCCGGTCGGCCAGGTCGCCGAGCGTGACCCGGGTCCGGCCGGCCAGCGGGTCGTCGGCCCGCATGGCGATGGCGAAGCGGTATTCGGCGAGGGCGAGGCTGTCGAGGCCGGGGGCGTCCACCGGCAGGTGGACGACGGCGATGTCCAGCCGGTGCGCCGCCAGCAGGGCGAGCAGCCCCGCCGACGGCTCCAGGCTCACCGGCAGCTCGATCCCGGGGCTCACCCGCGCGAACGTCTCCAGCACCAGGTCCAGCACCTGGGTGGGAGCGAGCGGCGTGGCACCCACCCGCACGGCCGGGGCGACGACGGCGGGCCCGGCCGCGAGGTCCGCCAGCGCGTCGAAGCGGGCCAGCACGTCGCGGGCCGGCTCCAGGAACGCCCGCCCGAAGGCGGTCAGCTCGACGTGGTGGTAGCCCCGGTCGAACAGATCCTTGCCGAGCTCCTTCTCCAGCTCCCGGATGCGGCGGCTGAGCGGGGACGACGTCACGTGCAGCCGTTCGGCGGCGCGCCCGAAGTGGAGCTCCCCGGCCACGGCCACGAAGTAACGGAGCTGCTGGATGTCCATCTCGCTCAGAGTAGCGACGGCCCCCGGCGATCAATCACCCGCACTGATCACGACGGCGCCAGCAACGAGACGAGATCGTCCCATCGGGAGAACAGCAGGCCCAGGACAGCGCCGAAGACGCCGACCACCACGCTGAGCGCCGGGTCGAAGGAACCGCTCACCAGCGACCCCGCCAGCCCGAGCAGAGCGATCACGACGAGCACGACGTTGCGCACCACGTGTTCCACGCCCAAGGGCGTCTGGGTGGGGCCGAAGCAGCGGCAGGCCACCTTGTTGCCCCTCCGGACGACCAGCGCCACGGCGACGGCCAGACACGCGAGCAGCCCGGCCGCGAGGACGAACGACGCCGATCCTGCCCAGCGAAGGGGAATCGCGGCCAGCACGATGACCCCGCCCTCGGCCACCACCGTGGCGACCGCCGCCGGGACCTTCACGGCGCCGACCAGCCCCATCGCGCCGACCGACACGACGAACTCGTCCCAGGCCCGGCGGCTGGAGACCTTGCCCACCAGCGCGAGTGTGAACATCGTGAGCAGCAGCAGTCTGCTCGCCACGTCGACGTACTGCATGATCACAAGGTAGCCACGGGCGAGCGGATCCAGCAAGAGGGGCCGCGTTTCGCTCGAAGATCCACGAGCAGGGAGTAGACCGTCGTGCTGATTCGGTTGCTCGGACCCGTCGAGGTGGAGCGTTCGGGCCAGACCCGCCCCGTACGGCCACCGCAGGTCGCGCTCGCCCTGGCCGCGCTCGCGTGGGAGGTCGGCCGGGTCGTGTCCGTCGAGACGCTCCTCGCCCGGGTCTGGGGCGAGCAGGTTCCGCCCGGCGCCAGGCGCACCCTGTATACCGTCATCACCCGCATCCGCCGCGACGTACTGGCCGGCGATGGCGCCGTCGTCCAGCGGACCGGCGGCTATCTGCTCGACGTGGACGAGTCCGCGGTGGATGTGTCGCGCTTCCGGAGCCTCGCCTACCAGGCGATGGCCGAGCCGGACCCGGCGCCGTTGCTGGGAGAGGCTCTGGCGCTGTGGCGCGGAGACCCGCTGACCGGGCTGCCCGGCGAATGGGCCGAGCGCGCCCGTCACCGTCTGGGTGACGAGCGCAAGGCGACCATGCTGCGGTGGGCGCGCACGGTGACCGGCCGCGACGCCGCGGCCGCCGTGGCGGCGCTGACGCCGCTGGCCGACGAACACCCGCTGGACGAACTGCTGGCGGCCGCGCTGATCGAGGCGCTGCACACGTGGGGGCGGACCGCCGAGGCACTGGCGCACTTCGCCCGGGTACGCCGGACGCTCGCCGACGAGCTGGGCGTCGAGCCCGGTACGGCATTACGGCGCGTCCACCGGATGCTGCTGCGCTCCGGTGACGTGGCCGAGACCACGCACGTGGTCCCGGCCCAGCTGCCGGTCGACCTGAGAGGCTTCGTCGGACGGGCGGCGGAGCTGGACCGGCTGGCCGAGGCCGCGACCGGCGACCGGCCGGCGAGCGCGGCGGTCTGCGCGATCTCGGGACCGCCCGGAGTGGGCAAGTCCTCGCTCGCGCTGCGCTGGGCGCACCTCAATCGCGACCGCTTCCCGGACGGGCAGCTGTACGCCGACCTCAGCACGGTCGACCCGGCCGACGCGGCCGTGGTCCTGCCCCGCTTCCTCGGCGCGCTCGCGGTCCCGGAAGCCCGGATCCCGTCGGACGTCGAGGCCCGGATCGGGCTCTACCGCAGCCTGCTGGCCTCCCGGCGGGTCCTCGTCGTGCTCGACGACGCCCGCGGCGCCGAGCAGGTACGCCCGCTGCTGGCCGGCGCGCCGGGGTGCCTGACGCTGATCACCAGCCGGGCCGAGCTGACCGGCCTGGCGGTCACCTCGGGCGCCTCCCTGCTACGCCTGGACGTCCTGCCGGACGACGACGCCTACCGCCTGCTGGCGGCGCGGCTGGGCGAGCCCAGGCTGACGGCGGAGCCCGAGGCCGCCGCGC
Organism: Nonomuraea sp. CA-143628; assembly: GCF_050942315.1. Lineage (NCBI taxonomy): Bacteria > Bacillati > Actinomycetota > Actinomycetes > Streptosporangiales > Streptosporangiaceae > Nonomuraea > Nonomuraea sp. CA-143628. Next base: position 9,399,943 of record NZ_CP192072.1, on the reverse strand, counting down.
TGATCATTCGCCGGTGCGGCCGGCTGCCGCTGGCCCTGGCGATCGTCGCGGCGCAACTGGCGCGGCACACCGACCTGCCGCTGGCCGAGGTCGCCGCGGACCTCGCGCGGCCCGGCGCCGATCTGGAGCCGTTCGCCCACAGCGACCCGGCGATCGACCTGCGCGGAGTGTTCGGGCGCTCGTATCGGGACCTGCCCGAGCCCGCGATCCGGCTGTTCCGGCGCCTCGGTCGCCACCCCGGGCCGCACGCGTCGCTCGCCGCGGCGGCGAGTCTGGCCGCCCTGCCGGTGGACCGCACCCGGGAGCTGGCCGCGCGGCTCGACCGCGCCAACCTGGTCGACCTTCGCGCGCCCGGCCGCCTGCACCTGCACGACCTGCTGCGCGTGTACGCGTCGGAGCAGGAGCGGGCCGCCGACAGCCGGACGGTACGGCGGGGGACGACCAGGCGGCTGCTGGACCACTACCTGCATTCGGCGTGCGCGGCCAGCGAGGTCTGCTACCCGCACCGCGAAAAGCTCGACCTGGAACCGCGGGCGCGAGGTGCCGTGACGGAGCCGTTCGCCGATCAGGCGGAGGCCCTGCGCTGGTACGCCGACGAGTCGGTGGCGTTGCCCGCGTTGCTGACAGAGGCGACCGAGGCCGGGCTGGACCGGCACGTGTGGCAGCTGGCGTGGGCGTTCTCGGAGTTCATGCAGCGCCGCGGCCCATGGGAGCAGGTGCTGGGCGTTCAGGCGGTGGCGTTGGACGCCGCCGAGCGGCTCGGCGACCGGCTGGCCCAGGCCCGGTGCCACAACTGCGTCGCGCGCGCCCACGTCAGGCTCGGCCGCGACCTGGTGGCCGTCGAGCACTTCCAGCGGGCGATCGAGCTGCATCGCGACCTCGACGAGCCGGTCCTGGAAGCGCACGTCCACCTGGGCTTGACGGTCTCGCTGAACCGGGTGCGACCGGCCGGGCAACTGGACCACACGCTGCGCGCGCGGGAGCTGTTCCGGCAGGCCGGCGATGCCATCGGCGAGGCGCGGGCATTGAACAACGCGGGCTGGTTGCGGGCCCGGCTCGGCGAGTACGACCAGGCGCTGGCCGACTGCCGCCGGGCACAGCGCATCCTGGCCGAGCTCGGGTACGCCCAGGGCGAGGGCCACACCTGGGACAGCATCGCCGTCGTACTGGAGGCCAAGGGCGACTTCGCGCAGGCCGTGGCGTCCTACGAGCGGGCGGTGGAGTTGCTGCGTGGCTGCGACGACCTCCACCCGGCCGCCGAGACGCTGGTCCGGCTGGGCGAGACGCACCTGCGGGCCGACGACACCGCCGCCGCGCTCGACGCCTGGAAGCGGGCGGCGGAATGCTATGACGCCCTCGGTGACGCGCAGGCCGACAAGGTGCGTGACCGCATCGCCGCCCATGACCAGGAGCGTTAAGAATTCGTTGAGAAATCGCTCAGCCCCCGGGTGCAGGCTGCGTGGCGCGGCGGGACGGTCGGCGTGGGCCGTCCGTTCTCTGCCGTGCCGGCCGGGCGATGGCCCGCCGGAACCGCCGCCGATATGGAGGTTCGATGAGCATCGTGACCAAAATGGCCGACCGACTCCTTGAGCTGGTCGCGCCGCACACTGTGGCCCGGGCTGCCGACTGCGCCTACGAGTGCTGCAGCTTCCCCGCGTTCACCGCGAAGTACTGCTGCTACTACCCGAACGGTCACGTGTCGTGTGGCGGGTGTAAGAGCTACATCTACTGCTCGTAACCACTCGTCCCCGAGCCCGCTCACGTAGCGCGCGGGCCTTCACGGTGACGAGTACGCCGCGATGACCGGTGCCCGGCGGTGGTCGGCCGCGGCCGGGCACACCCTCATGAGCTTTCGACACGGAGATGTCTAGTGCCTTACCTGATCGCCATCGTGGTTCTCGTCGGCGCCCTGTGTCTGCTGGACCTGCTGCTGACCCTCGGCGTCATCCGGCGGCTCCGGGAGCAGACGAAGCTGATCGACGCGCTGTACGAAGCCGTCGGCACGGGCGTCCTGGCCGGAGCGGACTCCGGTCTGCCCGTCGGAGAGGTCGTCGGTGACTTCGACGCGACGACCGTGGACGGCGCCCGCGTGACACGTGACCTCCTGCCCGAGGGGACGGTCGTCGCGTTCATGTCGCCGGACTGCCAAGGCTGCCATGAGCAGCTTCCCGAGGTGGCCTCCTGGGCTGCGGGGCAGGACCGGTCGCGGGTGCTCGCGGTGGTCGACGGGCGCTCGGGTGATCCCGCGCCCCTGGTCACCAAGCTGTCGCCCGTCGCCCAGGTGATCGTGGAGGAGGCGCCCTCGCGGGTCGCCAACGCGTTCCGGGTTCAGTCGTTCCCGACCTTCTTCCAGGTGGCCGAGGGCGGCAAGCTGCTCGCGAGGGCGCCCCGCATCTCTCGGTTGACGGCCGGTTCGCCGGCCGTGGCCACCGCTGGTTCGTCGGAGCGGCAGGCCGAAGAGCAGCCGGCGTGAGCGATCGCCGGCCGGGGACGGCGCCGGCGCCCCGGGTCCTGGCGGGATGCGGGCTGCGCGCCGCCGGGATGGTGTGGCGGTCGGCGCCGGCCCACGTACTCGGATATCTGGCGGTCACGCTCGTGGGCGCGGTCGCCCCGATCGCCCTGGCCTGGCTGACGAAGGCCGTACTGGACGGCCTGGCGGACCGCCGGACCACCATGCTGCTCGGCCTGGCGGTGACGATCGCCGTCGTGACGACGGCCGCAGTGGCGGTGACGCACGCCGCGCACTACCTGCGGGCCGAGGTGGACCGCCGGGCGGCACAGCGCGCCAAGGACGAGCTGTTCGCGGCGGTGACCCGCTTCACGGGACTGGCCCCGTTCGAGAGCCCCGCCTTCCTCGACCGGCTGCGCCTGGCCCAGCAGAGTGCGAGCAACCCGGGCCGGCTGGTGGACACCGCGTGCTCCGCCGCGCGCGGCACGGTGACCGTCGTCGGGTTCGTCGGCTCTCTGGCGCTTATCAGTCCCGCGTTCACCGTCCTGGTCCTGCTGTCGGCCGTACCGGCTCTGCTGATCGAGCTGCGGCTGTCGCGACAGCGGGTCGCGATGATGTGGCGGATCGGGCCGGCCGAGCGGCGGGAGCTGTTCTACGCGCACCTGATGTCGACCGCGGACGCCGCCAAGGAGATCCGCCTGTTCGACCTCGGCGCGTTCCTGCGCCTGCGCATGCTGGCCGAGCTGCGGACCGCCAACGTGGCCCGCCGGCGGATGGACCGGCGGGAGTTCCTCGTACAGGCGAGCCTGTCGGGCACGTCGGCGGCCGTGGCCGGCGTGGGACTCGTCTGGACCATCCTCGCGGCGGGTCGCGGGCAGCTCAGTGTGGGCGACGTGTCGATGTTCGTGGCGGCCGTCGCCGGTGTGCAGGCCGCGCTGAACGTCATGGTGTCGGCCGGCGTGATGGCCTACGAACAGCTGTTGACCTTCCACCACCACGTCACGATCGTGACCGCCGGCCCCGACCTGCCGGTGCCGGGCGAGCCCAGGCCGCTCGCGCCGCTGCGCCGGGGCATCGAACTGCGGGACGTCTGGTTCAGGTACAGCGACGACCATCCGTGGGTCCTACGCGGCGTCAACCTGTTCATCCCGTACGGCCGGACGGTCGCGCTCGTCGGCCGTAACGGCGGCGGCAAGAGCACGCTGGTGAAATTGCTGTGCCGCTTCTACGACCCGACGCGCGGCGCGATCCTGTGGGACGGCGTGGACCTCCGCGACGTGGCGCCGGAGACGCTGCGCGCCCGGGTCGGCGCGGTCTTCCAGGACTTCGTGGCCTACGAGATGACGGCGACCGACAACATCGCGCTGGGCGACCCGGCCGCCACCGAGGACCGGACGCGCGTCGAACGAGCGGCACGGGACGCCGGCGTCCACGACACCGTCGCGGCGCTGCCGCACGGCTATCGCACGCTCCTGAGCCGCCAATTCACCCCGGAGGAGGAAGGCGAGGAGGAGGCGGGCGTGCTGCTGTCGGGCGGGCAGTGGCAGCGGGTGGCGCTGGCGCGGGCGTTCCTGCGCCGCGACCGCGACCTGATGATCCTCGACGAGCCCAGCGCCGGGCTGGATCCCGAGGCCGAGTACGAGGTGCACAGTCAGCTCGCCGGCCTGCGGGCCGGGCGCACCAGCGTGGTGATCTCCCATCGCCTCGGCGCGGTGCGCGACGCCGACCTGATCGTGGTGCTGGCCGACGGCGTGGTCACCGAGGAGGGCACGCATACCGCCCTGCTGGCGGACGGGGGGACGTACGCGCGGCTGTTCACCCGGCAGGCCACCGGTTACCGGGACGAGGTTCACCCGACGGGAGCGGCGCGTTGATCGGCGCGCTCATCGGCGTCGCCGTGGTGGCGCTCGTCATCGTCCTGTGGCTGCGCAGGCGGTATGTGGTGGTGACCGTTCATGGGGAGAGCATGCTGCCGACGTATCGGCCGGGCGAGCGCCTGGTCGTCCGGCGGACATCACCCCGTTCACTGCGTACCGGGCAGATCGTGGTGCTCGCGGGCGTGGCGAAAGGGTCGCGCCCGGGAGCGGCGAGAGGGTCTCGCGCCGGCGCGGTGGGAGGGTCGCTCGCGGACGAGGCGGGCACGGGCTGGATCGTCAAGCGCGTCGCGGCCGTCCCGGGTGACCCGATACCGAGGGACACGGTGCCCGCGCTGCGGACCGCGCCGGGCACCCATGTGCCCGCCGGCCACCTGGTCGTGCTGGGGGACAACGCGGACCGTTCGTACGACTCCCGCCGCGCCGGATATCTGACGACGGACCGCTTGCTCGGCGTGGTGCTCCGCAAGGTCGGCTAGCCGCTTCGCCGATTCGCTATTGAATACGCGAAGAATAGGCCGGATATTTCTGGCCGAAAATGGGCCAGTCTTTTCATCGGCCCCGGTCGTTTCTCCATTATGGCAAAAAGCGGTCACCGGCCTTGTTGGGCCGGTCGCGCGGGCGCACAGTCAAGGCACCGTCTACCAGAATGGAGTGCTATTTATGGACGGAACGGTCGCACCACAACGCCGCGCGAAAAACCTCGTGCGACGTCTCTTCTCCGCTGGAATCGCCATGTTCGTCGTGGCCTTCCTCGTCGCGCCGCCCGCGCAGGCCCTGGCCCTGCCGACGCCGAATGCATTCGTGTCGAACCTCGACCTGGAATGCTTCAAGACCACCCCGTACCAGCCGCCGGCCACCACCCTGAATCTGCGGCACCTCAACCCCGTGCTCGCCAATCTGCCGCCCGTCCAGGTCACGCTCGGACAGCGCGAGCAACTGTGCGTTCCGGTAGCCAAGAACAATGTGATCCCGCCGCCGGGCGTCCTCGATTTCGTCAGGTTCGTCGACCTGTCGTGTTACCGGGTCACCGGCCCCTCGATCAACCGGAGCCTGGCGCTGCGCCATCTCAACCCGGTGCTGGCGAACGTACCGGGCATCGGGGTCGTCCTGAACGTGCCCGAGCATCTGTGCGTCCCGGTCTCCAAGAACGGCGTGGTGCCCGCCCCGGACGTCGTGCGGCTCATCTCCCACATCGACCTGCTGTGCTACGCCCACACCCCGAACCCGCTCATGAACGTCGGCCTTACCCTCACCCAGCTCAACCCGGTGCTGACCAGCCAGATCCCGACCTCGGACGCCCGGGTCGGCGCCGCCCGCCAGCTCTGCGTGCCGGTGCAGAAGGCCGGTGACGACATCCCGGGCGACATCATGAACATCGTGCGGTGGGTCGACCTGGAGAAGTTCGACATCACCGCCTCGGCCATCACGCCGGTGTCGCTGACCCTGAAGCACCTCAACCCGGTGCTGGGGAACCTGCCGGCCGAGAACGCCACACTGACCGGCGCTCTGCAACTGGCCGTGCCGGTCTCCAAGAACGGAATGATCCCGCCCAGCTGAGCCATCGATGACGCCCGAGGAGAGCGACGACTGCGCGCCGTCACCCTCCTCGGGCCCTCGGGCGGAACCCAAGCTCGGCCTGCGGACCCGCCGAACTCGGGTTCCGCCGCGGCCGTATCATCACCCAGTGATCGAAGTGCGTGAGCACGGCGAGATCTCCTGCCCGGCCGCGGCCGTGTGGGCGGTCGTCGCCGACTACGGGCAGGACCCGCGCTGGCGCAAGGGCGTCGAAACGATGGCTCCGCGCCCTGACGGGATCGTCCGGGTGGGCACGACCACCGCGGAGGTGATGCGGTTCGCGGGCCGGACCTACCGCAACGGTGGGGAGGTCACCGGAGTCGAGCCGGGGCGCTCGTTCGACTGGCACACCACCTCGGGGATCGACGCCGAAGGGGGCAGGAGCGTCGTGCCGCTCGGCGCGGACCGGTGCCGCTTCGCCTTCCACGTACGCGTCACTCCGCGCGCCGCCTCTGAGAGGCTGCTGGAGCCGGTGCTGGGGTGGCTGCTGCGGCGGGCGATCCGTGCCGACATCCGTCGCCTGGCCGATCTGCTCCATGCCGACGCGCAGGCGGGCCGGGTCTGAGCTTTGTTCGTGCCGTTGACCAGGACTTGACGCCCTCCTTGCCTGACAGGTGCGTCCCCGGATCTAGCCTTGAGCTGGAAGGGGCACGCCATGATCATCAATATCGTGCTCGGGCTGATCGTCCTGCTGACGGTCTGGGTGGCCGTCAGTTCCATCAGGGTCGTCAACCAGGTGGAGCGCGGTGTGGTCTTCCGCTTCGGCAGGGCTCAGCGGGAGGTCCGCCCGCCAGGGATCACCTTCCTCATTCCGGTCGCGGATCGGATGAAGAAGGTGAACGTACAGATTGTCACGATGCCGGTGCCCACGCAGGAGGGCATCACCCGTGACAACGTCTCCGTTCAGGTCGACGCCGTCGCCTATTTCCGCGTGGTGGAGCCGCTGCGGGCGGCCATCGCGGTGCAGGACTATCTGTTCGCGATCGAGCAGGTGGCGCAGACCTCACTGCGCTCGATCATCGGCAAGAGCGATCTGGACGACCTGCTGTCCAACCGCGAGCAGCTGAACAAGGGCCTCGCGCTGATGATCGACAGCCCGGCGCTCGGCTGGGGCATCCACATCGACCGCGTGGAGATCAAGGATGTCCATCTGCCCGAGGGCATGAAGCGATCCATCGCCCGCCAGGCCGAGGCCGAGCGGGAACGCAGGGCGCGGGTGATCACCGCGGACGGAGAGTTCCAGGCCGCGCGGAAGCTCTCCGACGCCGCGGCCATCATGACCGAGGCGCCCGGCGCGCTTCAGCTACGGCTGCTGCAGACCGTGGTTGAGGTGGCGGCCGAGAAGACCTCCACGCTGGTCATGCCGCTACCCGTGGAGCTGCTGCGCTTCTTCGAGCGCTCCGCGAGAAGCGGGCCGGCTGTGGACGCCGCGGGCTCGGTGGCGGCGCAGGCCGAGGAGCAGCGGGCTGTGGACGCCGCTGATTCGCCGGAGCAGCAGGCCGTGACTGACTCGGCCACGCCCGAGCTGACTCCGCCCTCCTTCGAACGCTCCGCCGCGAAGAACGGGGCCTCACGCGCCACATAGATGCATAGACACATAGACGCATAGACCAGGACGCAGGCATTCGAGCGGTACCCGTCAAGACCCAAGGCCGGTCGGGCGGAAGTCGGCGCGCAGGTCGACCGGGAGAAACGCCGCGCGCAGGCCCGACGGCGCGAGGCGTCCGCAGAACTCGGGTTCCGCGGCGTCCGCGTTCGGCGCGTGTACGTGGAAGCGCTGGGCGATCCGGGACGTGGCGAGGGTGAGCTGACGCATCGCCGCCGCCGAGCCGGGACAGTAGCGAGGCCCGGAGCCGAACGGTATGTAGGTCCCGGGGGCCGGGCGGACGGTGTCCCATCGAGACGGGTCGAACTCGTCCGGGTGAGACCACCAGCGAGGGTCGCGATGGATCAGGTACGGGGTGATCAACACCTCGTCTCCCGGCCCCAACCGCCACTCGCCGAGCGCGACGTCGGTGCGCGCGACCCGGGTCATCATCCACGCCGGGGGAGTCAGCCGGAGAGCCTCTTTGACCACCGCCTCGGCCAGCGGAAGACGGGCGTGCGGGTATCCGGCCTCGGTCAGCGGACGGCGGGCGTGTAGACCTTCAGCCCCGGCCGGTGGAAGACGGTCCGCCGGGCATTCGGCTCCCACCGACGCGCCGGCCTCTGCCGCGAGGGCGGCGGCCAGACGTGGGCGGATCGCGAGCTCGCGGACCATGGACGTCAACGCCGCAGCAGGCACGCCGTGCCCACCGATCAGGATGCTCCACAGGGTGGTCACCACCGACTTGTCGCTCACCGTCGAACTCCCGGGGCCGGCCGGGTCCTCGGTCGTTGCCGGACGGGGGTCGTACGGGGTTCCGAGCAGGACGTCGAGCAGATCCCGATGCCGTCGCCGGGCGGGCTCGGCGCGTCTGGCGGCGACCAACCGGGTCAGCGTCTCGACCGTGCGGCGGTGGACGCGGAAGAACCGGCGATTGCGCGGCGACGGCACCCACGCGGGAAGCTGGAAGCCGGCGTTCTCGAACGGGAGCAACGCCGCGTGGTTGGCCGCGAGCAACTCGGGGATGCCCGCCGCGTCCTCGCCGAAGCACAGATCGGCCACCACCTGCCCGGCGAAGTCGAGCATCACCGGCAGCACGTCGACAGGCCGGCCCGCCGTCGCGTCGAGCACGGCGTCCAGGATCGCGACGATCCGGCCGTCCATGCCCGCCACCGCGTCATCGGCGAGAGCGGGGCGCACCACGCGGCGCGCTCCCATCCACGGGTCGATCATCTCGCCGGCGCCGAGCAGCGCCGACGAGCCCGCGAACGGTGCCAACTCCGTGACGTAGTCGCGGTTGGTGGCGGTCAGGACCTGGTGGGTGAGCCGCGGGTCGATGGTGAAGACGACCCGGTCGTCGAAGGAGAACACGTCGCCGTACTCACGATGATGGCGACGGAGAAAAGAGATGCGGTCCTTGTCGTAATCGACCGCATTGCCCATCAGCCAGTGACCGCGAGGCCCCGGTGGGCGTGCTGTGTCCAACTGGCTGGGCTTACTTACTTACCGTGGTGGTACGGCCAGTAGATGTATCGACCGCTGACGCGAACCTTGCCGACGAGGCGGGCAGCCATATGGCGTAACAGTCGCACGGCTCTGTGTCACCATCCTTCCTGATCGAGCGGGATAACGTGACTATGAATCACGTTTTCTGCCCGGTCAATACGAGAATCGGCCGATCGGCCATCTCGGCGACGAACAGCTGCTCCGGGAGATCAACAGCGGAATGTCGTAGGGATGATCAAGAATGGCGCCATGAGATGGATCGGGATCGCGACGGGCCACGAGCTCACCGTCGAGGGGACGCGGCGGCCGGTGCTCGCCTGCCGGACGGCCGCGGGCCGCGTGCTGGCCAAGGTGCCCGCCAACGTCAGGAAGGATCCGATCGCGGTACGCCTCGCCGCCCTCCGCGACCGGCTCGGCGAGCACGCGCGGGCGGTGCACGACCGGGTCGAGTCCTGGATGGTACGGTCGCTGCCCGTCCCGGCCGCGGTGTTCGCGGCCGTGTGGGACGACCCGGTGTGGCGCGAGACGCTCACCGACCTGGTCATCGCCCCGATCGTCGACGGCACGCCCGACCTCGCCCGCTGTGCGCTCCTGCGCGAGGGCGCGTGGACGGGCGCGAACGCCTTCGCGATCCCGCACCCGCTGCTGCTCGGAGACGAGCTGCCCATCTGGCGGGGACGGAACCTCACGCAGGTCGTCGAGCAGTTACGCCGTGAGGTGTGGACGCGTCCCGCGAGCATGGACCGTGCGTTCGGCATGGTCAACACTTTTGGTTACATGTATGCCTGGTACGACAGCGGCGGCGTGTTCGAGCGCCGCGTACACGAGTTGGGCGGGCGCGTCAGGGGAAACAGGGCGCGGTTCACCGTGCACGCGCCCGAGCCGCTCGGCATCGAGATCGACCTGCACTGGAACGGGCCGATGAGCCCGGCCTACATGGACGGGCTGAGCTTCGCCGCGGGTGGCCGGGAGATCGGCGACATCGCCTGGTCCGAGGGCATCCGCATTCTCATGGCTCTGTACGCGGACCGCACCGTGGAGGAGACGGAGCCGGTGGTGGAGGCAGCCGACGCGTACTCCCGCTACTGCGACGCCCACCAAGGCGAGCCCGGCACCGTGGTGCCCTCCGGCATCGCCGCCCCGACCCGCGAGGTGCTGCTGCGCGCCGGGGCGGTGCTGCCGGGCCCGCCCGCCGGCTCCGACGAGGACATGTGCGTCGCCGTCCGCTACGAGCACTCCGTCCTGGACGAGCCGGTCGTCGCACTCGTCCGGCGCGCGGCCGTCGACGGCGACAAGGCCGAGAAGTCGCTGTACGACCTGGACCCGGTGGCGAAGACCGGCGTCGGCACCGTGCACGCGGGCCCGCTCGGCTTCCTCGCCTCCGCCCTGCACCGCTACCCGGCGCACCGCGCCCGCATCCTGGCCGCGCACACCGACCTGCGGGCCGTTCACGGTCTGGCCGCCCGCAAGCCCGGCCTCGCGCGCACCGCGCTCACCCGTACCGGCGACGACCTGGAGACGCACGCGCCCGAGCTGCTGCCGCCGTTCTACGAGGAGTGCGCGCGGATCATGGCCGCCGCGGGCAGCGCCCGCTTCGCCGCCGCCTTCTTCGAGAAGGCCCGCGCCGCCGAGGGCGCGCACGCGCTGCTGGTCGACGAGGCCGCGCTCGTCGCGGCGCACCTCGCCGCGGGACCGGACGCCGCCGGAACGGCCACACTCAAGAAGCACGGCAAGCGGCTCGCCGCCCGCCATCCCGCCCCCGGCGCGTACCTCTGGCACCGCCGCCTGCTCATCGAGTGGTGCGAGGAAGTCCCGGACGGCGCGGACGGCGCGCTGGCCCTGGCCGACGGCTGGGCGGCCCTGGCGAAGGCCGCCGGGCACGCGCTCGGCGGGCCCGAGGACGAACGCGCCGTACGGGCCCTGCTGGAGAGCGGCTGCATGGAGTCGGCTCCGCAGGCCCTCTGGAAGTTCATCCTTCCGTTGCTCGGCCCGATGGCACGGGCGGACGCGGGCATCGGCCGCGCGCTCCTCGGCGTCCTGCCGTTGCCCGTCGGGGACACCCCCAAGGCCAAGAGCGCGGCAGTGTCTCTCCTGCTCGGTAACCTCGCGGGCGCGGGCCTGACCGCCCCGTTCAGCACGTCCCCTGGGTTGGCGGTGGCGGACTGGCTCGGCCGCTTCCTGAAGCGGTACGCGGGGCTCGCGCTCCCCGTCGCCGGTCTCGGCGACCTCCTGCACGACGCCGGTACGCGGCTGCGCGCGGAGGGCCTCACCTGCGACGGCCACGAGGCGGTGCTGGGAGTGGACGAGGACGAGGTCAACCGCTGGGAGGAGACCGCCGCCGACCTCCCCCTCCTCGATCTTCTCCTTGACCGCGGCGTCCCGCTCGCGCGACCCCGGTTGCTGCACACGTTCAAGCTGTACGACCGGCTCGCCTCCGGAGCGGGCACGGACCTGGCCGCCGTCGCCGCCGACCCGGACTGGGCTCCGCTGCTGCGCGACGCGATCGTGGGCAACGTGACCAACCAGCTGAACGTCACCGAGCCCGCCGTCCCGAAGCAGACCGCCCCCGAGACCGTACGGGCCCTGACCGCGACGCCGGGAACGGCGCGGATCGTCGCTGCCATCCTGGCCGAGCATGCCGGGCGGATTCTCCATCAAGGGCTTCCGGACGCGCACGCCGCCCTGTGCGACGCCGAACGGTTCACCATCGCCGGGGTCCCCGGCCCTCTCCTGGACAGCGTCCGGACGATCGCGACTGGGACAGATCCGGCCCGGGCGCTCGCCGCCACGCTGAGCGGCGGCGTCCTCGACGAACTGGAGCTGCCCGCCTTCGTCCCCGGCCACGTCAGAACCATCACCAACTACCTGGAAGAGAGCGGCACAGACCTGCTTCTGATCCAGTCCGGCCGGCTCTGGGAGCACAAGTTCCGCGCCTCCGTCGTCACACCGGATGGAGTCGGTCCGGGCCACGGCTTCGGAACGTACGAGGTCATCTCCAGCCGGTCCCACGAACGGGCCGAGGCGCGCGACCTCTACGACCGCTGCCTGATCGCCGTGAACGGCCGGGTGACCGTACTTGACCACGGCGGCCCGCACTGCCCGCACGGCAGCGCGCACCCCGCCGCCCGCCGCGTCGTACCGGCCGACGGCGAACGAGTCGTCTTCCCCGGTGGCGCCGAGGCCACCGTGTGGCGCGGCCAGGGGCGGATCATCGAGCTGCGGGACCCGGCCGGGCGGACCATCGGCCGCTACGTCCGCGGCTGGGGCAGGGTGCCCGAGCACGACGGCGCCGAGAACATCAGCACGGTCGAGCACCACCGCTACGCGTCCGGGACTCGCCTGGTCGCGCCGCCCGGCCGGTGGTCGGCGATGCGGCCGCGCGACCCCGAAGGATCCAGGGCGCTGCGCGCCGTCGACGAGAAGCAGGCGCAGGCCCTGATCGACGTCGCGGACGCCGCGCTCGCCGCCGACCTCATGCGGGTGCTGGACCCCGAGAGCCGGTACCAGGAGCAGGTCGCCGTCCGCGACGAGCTGGCGGGACGGCTCCGCCCGCTCCTGCCGGAGATCACCGACGAGTCGCTCCGGAAGGGCGTCACGTCCCTGGTGTGGACGGCCGTCGAATGCCGCGAGCGCGCGTTCGCCCTGCTGGAACGCCTGGCGCTGACCCCGCCGCCCCACCTGCGCTCGGCGCCCGCCGCCGCGGCGCCCGCCGTCCGGTCCGAGAAGTCCCCCGAGCCGGACGATCCGGGACCTGAGTCCGCGTACGAGAGGATCGTCCACTTCACCCGTGCCGCCGTCGATGTGCCGTACGACACGACGATCGCGACATTCAACGCCTCCGCCACCAAGGGGGTCGAGAACACTCTGGGCCGCCTCGGCGCCGCCGTCCTGAAGGCCGCGTGGGGCAACGGCGGCGGGCGCGCGCAGCTTCTGGAACTGACCGCCGTCCCCGAACTCCTCCGAACCGACGGCACCTGGCACGTCGCCCGGCTGCGCCCGGAGTACGAACTCGGGCGGATCCGCTCGGGCCTCGGCCCCATCGCGGCCGCCGCCGTCGCCGACTACGAGCAGGTGGGGCACGGGTACGCGGTCACGGCACTCCTCTACACCCCGGACGGCCCCGACCCGCTCCTGTTCACCCGCAACCGCGCCGTCGAGCTGCGGACCTGCCGCGGCTGGGGTGACCAGGACCGGCTCCGGCGGGCCCTCGACCTGATCACCGAGAACGGCCCGCCGCCCGTGGACCGGGAGGCGACCGTACGGGCGTTCGCCGAGGCCACCGGCCTGTCACCGGCCCAGTGCCTGATCTTGCTCTCCACCTCGGCCCGCACGCTCTCCTGGCCGGACGGCTGGGCACGGGGCCGCGTCGCCGCCTTCCGCAAGGGCGACCGCGCCCGCGCCCGCGAACTCGACCTCACCGAGATCGAACTGCGCATCGCCGCGCTCTCCCTGGAGGCGCTCACCACCGCCGACGAGGCCGTCGAAGTCGTCGAGCTGCTCATGCCCGACGACCCCGCCGACCTCTGGCGTACGGGCCCCGACCTGGACCGGGCGGTCGCGTACTGGACGGAACGCCACCCGAGGCTCACCCCGCTCACCACCAAACAGTGGGTCATCCTCGCCTCCGGCGCCGAGGACGCCCTGGAGGCGCTGATCGCCCTGCTCGGCGAGCGTGCGTCCGTGCCTCCGCTGGGTCACATCGCCCGCGCCGCGAGGCTCCTGGCCGACCGCCTGCCCAAGGACCACCCCGCCCGTACGACCGCCGCCGCCCGCCTGCGTGACCTGCACGAACACGTCACCGGCCCGGACACGGCCCTGCCCATCGCCGCCGGGGTCACCTCGGTCACCGCCCTGGAGCGAGCCGCCGGAGCGACCGCGGCCCACCTCCCGGAGAGCAGGCTCGCCATCGGCGAAGCCCTCACCCTGGAGCCCGCCGGAGACGGCTACCGCGTCTACCTCCGCCCGTCCCGCTGGTCCGACCTGGACGCGCTGGCGCCGGCCCTCCGCCGCGGCGGCGCCACCGATGCGGCCCTGGTCATGGAAGACCTGCGCTTCCTCCGTTCGTCCGAGCCACTTGAGGCCGCGGCCCGGCTGGAGTGACGTTCCCGGACCGTTTTCTTCGCTCCCCCGGAGGGGGTACATCCCCAAGGCCCTCAGCCACGACGGACCGTTACAGGGATCAAGGCGGTCATGCGACGAAGGCCGGCCGGATGGCGAGCGATCACACCATCCGGCCGGCCTTCTCAGATCAGAGTGTGCTCCAGGTCAGGTCTTGTCAGCGCCGTTCTTGGGGTTGCCGAGGCGAACCCCCTGGCGGTAGATGAAGGCCCATCTCCGGCAGGCGGGCCGGACGAGGATGAAGTAGGCGTTGCAGGTCCAGTTCTTGAGCGTGCTGTAGAAGACGTCGTCCACCTGGGACTTGCGGTACCTGTCGAGGTAGTACTTGTAGTGCTTGTAGGTGTTGCCGATCAGGCCGTACCCGTAGTCGTGCATGTCGCAGGCGGGCCGGAAGTCGAAGCCCGTCGGCCGGTCGGGGGCGTTGGTGCAGTGGTCGAAGGTGATGCCGACGACATAACGCTTGCTGGGGAGCTTCTTCCACAGCGGCTTGTGCCAGCCGTTGTGCGCGACCCAGGACGAACAGCCGGCCCGCTGGTAGTACAGCCACTTCCAGGCGTCGTTGCAGTACGACGGGTACGCCTGGGGGTTGGAGACGTCGCCGGGCAGGAAGTCGCCCGGGGACGGCTCCGTGGCGTTGGGGTCGTTGATGCCGGTCGCGCCCTGCATCGGGTCGCCAGGGGTCGGCTGGGCGGTGCCGGTGGCGGTCGCGGTGGGGGAGGCGGTGCCGTTGGCGAAGGCCAGCTGCCAGCTGCCGTCGGTGGGGGAGTCGATGGAGTTCAGGCGGCCGAGCTGGTCGTAGCCATAGGTGGCGGCGGGGGTGCTGCTCAGGCCGGGGTCGGCCACGGTACGCAGCAGACCGTTGGCGTCGTATCCGTACTGGGCCACGGTCTGCGGGGCGGCCGAGCCGGAGGTGAGGGTGATGTCTTTGAGCCGGCCCGCGAAGTCGCCGAAGGAGGCGCCGGTGGCCGTGGTCGTGGCGGCGTAGTGGATGGTGAGGTTTCCTCGGGGGTCTCGCCGCCGGCCGGTTCCTTGATGCTGCTGATGCGGCCCTGGGGATCGTAGGTCACCGATGAGGTGCCGTACGCGGTGTTGCCGGTGCTGGTCGCGCGCCAGGTGTCGGTGCCCTGCAGGCCGTCGATCTTGCTCCAGGTGTAGGTGAGGCTGAGGTCGGCGTTGCTCTGGGTGAAGGTGTCGTCGCCGGCCTCCGTGGCGCCCTTGTCCATCGCGATGGTCTCGGTGATGGAGGTGCGCATCGCTCCGGCGGCGGCGTCCCACCGGGTCGTTTCGGTGATCTTGGAGCCGTCGGTGGTCTCGTAGCGCTGGACGCCGCCACCGTCGGGGAAGGAGATGCTGCTCTTGAGGTCGTAGCGCGAGGTGGTGCCGCCGTCGAGTTCGGTGACGACGATGGCGCCGTTCTGGGTCTCCAGTTTCCGGTCGACCATCCCGCCGAGGAACTCCGCCGTCCAGCCGGGCCCGAACACCGCCATCTCGGGGCGGGAGGCCAGGGCCGACTGCGGTCGGGCCAGGTCGCCGCCTCCGGTGGCCACGCCGTGCGAGCGGCCGATCGCCCCGGCCGCTACGTCGGTCTCGCTGATCTTGAAGGTGTCGGTGTCGGTGAAGTACAGCCCCGGACCGACCTGTTGGACGTTGTCCGGGTCCGCCTCATTGGTGGTCGTGGTGACGGCGGATGCAGTGGGGGAGAGCAGGGGGAGTAGCACTGCCGCGACAGCGACGGTGAATGTTAATCGACGCAACCGGTCCTCCTCATTAAGAGAGCGAATTGATCCCCTGGACAGTAAATGATGGAAAGTCGCTCAACAAGGGTCTGGACAGATGTTTAATTCGATGTTCAAATCGCGTACGAAGCCACCCTTGGAAGGCGATTTCTGAAAGGTTTCTGTGCGTCAACTGATATGTATAAGCGCTGGTAGAAGCACCTGTGTGGCGGAAATATAGTGATTATGTGGCACCTTCGCGGATAATTCTCTTTGTGTAATGTAAAGACGTTTCAGGGCGGCTGTGATGGCTGTTTCAAAAATGTGCAGGCATGGCCCAACGTGGCATTGAAGTCGCCCGCCAGGGTCCGTGGGCGCGCCGGTGGCCGCAGGGCGGGCGGCGGTGGTCGTCGCACCAAATCGCCTGATTTCCGCCATGGACGCAGTTCTTTCGACATGATCGGAACATGAACGCATCGCTGCGGGCCGCGCTCGTAGGGGCAGTGGTCGGACTGGCCCAGTTCGTCCTCCTCTGCTGGCGGGGAGACGACATAGGAATGCTCGACCTGCTGATGACGGTCTTCCTGTCCTCCGGCCTGGGGTTCTTCCTGTCCTGGTGGGGCGGTCTGCCGAGCTGGTGGGGGGTGGGTCTGGTGGGCCCGGCCGTCATCGTGATATTCCTCCTCGCCGATCTCCCCCTCGTAAGCGCCACCGAGACCATGGACTCGGGTGACTGGCAGATGGGTCTGTCATTCGTGGCTCTGGGCGCGACCGCCTACCTGGCCGCGGGCGGTCTGGTCATGCCGGTGCACCGGAGACTCCGTGTCCTGACGGTCGCGGGCGTCGCCGTGGCGTACCTGGCCGTGTGGTCGGCACAGGACGTGCTCGCCGACTCGGCGCGCGCCCACAGACTGACCCGCTCCGGGGTCCCGCTTGTCGCGCCCACGCTGCCGGATTACCAGCTCTGGTCCTTGAAGGGCGTGGATGGGCGGCTGGAGCTCAGGTACGCCCGCGATGACTTGGTCTCGCGGGTTGACGTCGCCGTTGAGTCAGGGAGCACGGATAGCCCCAAGGGCGCCTGCGACTATGCCGCGCTGAACTACTACCTCCCAGAGGAGGACAAGTGCCGGCAGGTGTCACCGGGGGCATGGCTCGTTTCCAGTGGCGCCCAGAAGGTCATCTTCGCGTGGTACGGCGACGACTTGGTGCGGATCGAGAGCCCGACGCTGGGCAAGAAAGAGCTGCTCGCCGCGCTGCGCTCGTTGCACCCCGTCGAGGCCGGGGAGCTGGCCAGGCTCCACGAGGACTGAACCCCACCAGCGCCGGCCCGGCCGGTGACCGCTCCTCAGCGTTCGACTTCGACGTGGTAGCGGCCGTCGTCGCTGCGGTGCGCGCCGTGGATGTCGGTGGCCAGGTCCGGGAAGGAGCGGTCGAAGTCCTCCAAGGCGTGCAGGTACGCCATCAGCGGGCCGTCGGCCGGCCCGGTCGCCTCCCCGGGCATCAGCATGGGGATCCCCGGCGGCGTGACCACGACCGTGGCGGCCGAGACACGGCCGGGCAGGTCGGCGAGCGGGACGCGTTCGGTGCGTGAGCGGATCAGGGCCTGGTAGCTGTCGGCCGGGGTGCGGACGGGCTGAGGGAGGGTGGTGAAGATCTGGTCGAGGAGCGCGCCGAGTTCGAGCGCGCGGAGCTTGTCGTGTACGTCGGAGCAGAAACGGCGCAGCGTGATGGCCGGCGGGCCGAAGCCCGGTAGCACCTCGGCCAGGGGCAGGTCGTCGTCGTAGGCGCGTTTGAAGTCGGTGAGCGCGTCGATCAGCGTGCCCCACTTGCCCTTGGTGATGCCCATCGAGAACAGCACCAGCAGCGTGTGATCCCCCGTCTTCTCCACGGCGATGCCGCGCTCCCGCAGGTAGGTGGCGACGATCCGAGCGGGAATGCCCCAGTCGAGCGTGCCTTCTGCGGCGTCGGCGCCGGGGCAGGTGATCGTCACCTTGATGGGGTCGAGCAGGCAGTAGCCGTCGGTCAGGCCCTGGAAGCCGTGCCAGGCGGCGCCGGGCTCCAGCGTCCAGCACGCCGGATCCGTGCTCAGCAGGACGGGGTCGGCTTCGGCGAAGGAGACGGGCCGGCCGGTGTGGGGGTCGGTGACATGCGTGGGCTGCCAGACGCCGAAGTACCAGTCCGGCCGCCGGCCGTCCTCCCGGATGCGGGCGGCCAGCCGGACCATGGCCTGCCGGAACCGTACCGCCTCGATGACGGCCTCGCCCGTCAGGTACGGCCCGGCCGGACCGTCCATCATCCCCGCCGCCACGTCCAGCGAGGCGATCATCGGGTAGAGCGGCGAGGTGGAGCAGTGCATCAGGTACGTCTCGTTGAGCCGCTCGTAGTCCACCGGGGCACGATCGGCCGACCGGACGTGCAGCATCGCCGACTGCGACAGAGCGGCCAGGAGCTTGTGCGTGGACTGGGTGGCGAACACGGTGGGGCGCCGCGGCCCCGGCAGCGTCCGCTCGTCCACGGCCATGCCGTAGCGGCGGGCGTACAGGGGGTTGAAGCGGGCGTAGGCGAACCACGCCTCGTCGAAGTGCACGCGGGGGACGCTCTCGCTCAGCAGCTCGGCGACCCGTACGGCGTCGTAGCAGAGCCCGTCGTACGTGGAGTTGGTGATCACGGCGTAGGCCGGGTCGGTCCGCGCGAGCGGGTGGCCGGCCAGGCGGGCGCGCAGGGCGTCGGCCCGCAGCGCGGCGGGCGGGATGGGACCGGCCAGGCCGAGGCCGTTGCGTTCTGGCACCAGGTAGACGGGGCGGGCGCCGCTGATGGTCAGCGCGTGCTGGAGGGATTTGTGGCAGTTGCGGTCCACCAGGGCAGTCTCGTCGCGGGCGATGGCGTGGTGGCCGACGATGCGGTTGGCGGTGGCGTTGCCGTTCATCACGAAGAAGGTGCGGTCGGCGCCGAAGACGCGGGCGGCATTGCGTTCGGCCTCGCCGATCGGGCCGGTGTGGTCCAGCGGTGAGCCGAGTTCGGGGACGGAGATGGACAGGTCGGTGCGCAGCAGGCGCTCGCCGTAGAAGTCGAAGAACGCCCGCCCGACCGGCGACTTCAGGAACGCGACGCCGCCGGCGTGCGCCGGGGTGTGCCAGGAGTACTGGTGGTGGTCCTGCAGCTTGCGCAGCGCGCGGAAGAACGGCGGCAGGATCCGCTCGGCGTACTCCTCGGCGGCGTGCGCGATGCGGCCGGCGATGAAGTCGGGTGTGTCCTCAAGTGGGAACACATAGCCCTGGATGACCTCGTACACCCACAGGGGGAGCTCCTGTTCGGCGGTCATGAGGAAGACCGGCAGGCCGCGGAAGCGCTGGGTGACCGCGCCCAGCACCTGATCGGCGCCGGGCGCGTCCCAGTCGGCCAGCATCCCGGACAGTGAGGCGTCCGAGCCGATCACCGCCAGCGCGTCCTGCGTGCGATGCGTCCAGCGCACCTGGACGCCGAGGCCGTCCATCGCCGCGCCGACGCGGCGGATCTGCTCGGCGAGTGCCGTGTCGGCGTCGGGGCGCTCGGCGACTGCGGCGAGAACCGTACGTTCCATGCGAAACTCCATGGCCGGGGGGACTGTCGCTCCGCTCTTTACCCTGAGTCGTTGATCGTCACTCAGGGTGCCCGGCCGGTCCTGCGAAGGTCAGTCGATCCGCTGGCAGATGGTCACCGGCAGCTTCGGAGACCATGTCCTGGTGGCCTCGTCATACGCGCGGGCGTAGCCGTTGTTGCCCGGCGCGCAGGGCGCCGCGATCGTCGTCTCCACATAAATGGCCCCGCCGGGAGTGATGGGGTGCGTCCGGGCGATCTCCCACTTGGAGAACGCCACCCGGCCGGTGTTGAACTTGACGACCAGGTAGACCCGGTGATCGACCGTGAAATTGCCGCCGGCGACCTTGAGATGGCCGTTGAAGGTGTAATTGAACAGGAAGGACTGACCCTGCCTGAGACCGGCGGACGAGGTGGCGGACGTGGTGGACATGGTCGACGCGTTCGCGGCGCCGGTGAAGGCCGGGACGCCCAGGGCGAGGATGCCGGCGGTGGCGGCGACTCCGAGCATGGTACGGATGATGCGCTTCATCGGATCTCCTTGGTGACGGCGTGAACCGTATGCGTAACCATTGACGGGCACGCCGCCTGCAATGCGCTTTCAGCGCTCTGACGAGTCGCCGGCGATTGCGTCAATTGCCATCCGGAAACCGCGATTCCGCGAATGACGGAAAGAAAAGCGATCACCAGAGTCGCTTCTTTCGCGGAGGGTGCACATGGACGATCCGTCGGTGGGGGAATGCACGCAACAGATCGTCGCCGGCCGTGCGGGCGAACTGCCGGCATGGCTGCTCGACGGTATGTTCCGCCTGCGTCACGAGGTGTTCCACGAACGCCTCCGCTGGGACGTCCACAGCCTCCACGGAAGGGAGCGCGATTCCTTCGACGACTGCGATCCGGTCTATGTGATCAGCTATGCGGAACGCTGCCGGGAGATCACGGGGTGCTGCCGCCTGCTGCCCAGCGATGGCCCTTACATGCTCCGCGATGTCTTCCCCGAGGCGTTACGTGGTGACCCGGCTCCGCACGATCCGGCCGTCTGGGAGCTCAGCCGCCTGGCCACCGCTCGGGCCTGGTCCCGTAGCGTGGTGGCGGGTTTCGGTCCCCGCGCCCGCGCGTTGCTCTGGGAGGCGTTCCGCTGGGTCGACCGGCGCGGTGACACGATCGTCGCGGTCTCCAGCGTGGCCGTGGAACGCAGTGTGCATGCCATGGGCGTTCGTACCCGGCGCCTCGGCGACGGCAAGGCGACCCGCTTCGGCAAGCTTCTCTGCTCGGCCTACACCACGTCGACCAGGGATTTCCTGGAGAACGCGCTCCCCGTGCCGGAAGGGGATCCGCACTGCCTGGACGGGCGGCGCTGAGGGCGCTACGGCAGCTCCATCTGCGAAAAGCTGTACAAAACGGACTTGGAGGAATAATCTCGACATGCCTCAGTCGGGGGCCCTGAGGCACCAAAACGTACGGGTGAAGACGCCCCGGTCTCGCTGGAGGCCGGGGCGTCGGCATGAGTGAACCCAGTGGCCACGCCAACGCCGCCGCCCGGTTTCCGATCTCCTGAGACACTGAACGACTGCCTCGGCCCAACCTTTCGCCCGCCGGACCGCGTCGCTAACGGCGAGAGGAGTCGTCTTGGACCACAATGACAGCTTCCGCGAGTTCATGGCCGTACACCAGCAGTCGCTGATGCGGACGGCGTATCTGCTCACGGGGGATGCCCACCACGCCGAGGACCTGCTGCAGAGCGTGCTGGTCAAGCTGCTCGGGCGCTGGCCCAAGCTGGCCAGCCCTCAGGCGTACGCCCGCAAGGCGCTGGTCAACCAGTACATCTCCTGGCGTCGTCGGCTGGTCTGGACGACTGAGCTGCCGATCGCCGAGCCACCGGAGCGGCCCTACTCCAGCGAGGAGTCCACGATCGCCCGGCTCGCGATGCGGCAGGCGCTCGCGCGGCTGCCACCCAGGCAACGGGCGGTGATCGTCCTGCGCTACTACGAGGATCTCACCGAACACGACACCGCCAGGCTGCTGAACTGCTCACTCGGCACCGTCAAGAGCCAGACTCACGACGCCTTGGCCCGATTACGGGCGCTCGCGCCGGAGCTGGCACCGAAGTTCGCCGAGATGGAAGAGCTGAAGGGGGCACACCGATGACCTGGCTGCGAGACGCGCTGAACGACGTGGCCGACGACGCGCCCCAGGTGGACCTGACCGAGCGGACGATCAGAACCCGCGAGCGGCGGCGGCGCAGGATCGCTCCGCTCGTGGCGGCCGCCGCGGTCATCGCCGCCGCGCTCGCCGCGACGGCCGTCGTACGACTGCTGCCGGCGGAGCCGGAGGCGGCCACCGACCCCAAGGCGGTGTCCGACCTGCCGGCCCGCGGGGTGGAGCCACTGAGCCACGCCTATATGACGTTCTGCCATCCGCAGAGCGGCGAGGTGCCGGCCGGGTGCGTGGACGGTGGCTGGCGGGTGGTCACCCGCAGCGGCAGGACCTACCGAGTGGCGCAGGCCCTGCGCGGTACCCAGCCCACTCTCGTGACCAGCCCCCTGGCGATCAGCGGGGACGGCAGCAAGATCGCCTACTACGACGTCGGGGCCCGCACCTTCGCGGTGCGCGACCTCGCCTCCGGATCCGTGCTGATGGCCCCGGCGAAGGTGTCCAAGGCCCAGCTCGGCAGCATCGCCCATCTCCTGCTGTCGGACGACGGCCGCTTCCTGGCCTTCACCAAGAGACCGCCGCTGAAGGACCCGGCCATGCTGTTCGACATGCGCGAGCGCAGGGTCCAGCCATTGCCGAACGGCGGGAATCCCATCGGCCTGTCCTCGGACGGGGGCACGATCACCCTGGCGGAGCACGCGGGCAGGACGCGGCTGCGGACCATCTCCGGCCTCTGGCAACCGGCCAAGGCGGTCATCGTGAAGACCGTCGACGTCACCGGCGACTACCTGGTCGGCGGGCTCGGTCCCGATGGGAAGACCGTCATCGCGGTGGAGAGCGAAGAGGTGCCCGGCACCGGATGCTTCAGAAGCGGCCGGGATCTTGTGCAGCTGGACCGGGAAACCGGCAAGGTGGCCCGGAGGGTCCCCATACGGGGCCTGTTCACGACCAGCAATCGCGTCTATCTGCGCGGTTGGACCGGCCCTCAGGAGGTCACCGCCCTTGCCCAGACCCTTGTGTGCAAGAAGAGCGGCCCCTCCGACCCTGTCTCGACCCTGGAACCTCCGTACCTTCCCTTCACCGCCTACGCGGTGAACGTCAAGACCGGCCAGGCCAGGAAGCTCGCCACCTACACCGCCCAGGACTTCTTCGCCATCGTGCTCCCCGGCAACCCCGGGACCCTGTGACGTGTGGACGCCTCCCGGCCGGCCGGGAGGCGGGGTAATTGGCTACTCCTGCCCCTCTTCCGGCAGGCCGTTGTCGAACTGCTTCGGCTGTACTTGCTCGCGCGGCTTGCCCTGCTCAGCCTTCGCCAGGGCGGCGGCGTCGGGATAGTCGGTGACGAAGGCGTCCACGCCCAGGTCTATGTGCGCCCGGTACTCCGCCAGCGCGTCACCGTGGTCCGTCGGGGTCTGGCCGCGACGGAGCTGGAGGGGGAGGTACTGGTTCTCGCTGCGGAAGGTGTACACGCCGATCTTCAGCCCGGCCTTGTGCGCGTCGGACACCAGAGTCGTCGGGGTGCCCGAGCTGCCGTCCGGGTTGAGCGGGATCGCCGATGACTTGTCCGGCCCGATCCACTTCGCGTACTGCGCGATCTTGGCCAGCCCTTCGGGCTTCATCATGTCCGCGTAGGTCGTCGGGTCTCCCGCGGCGGTCAGATCGTACGGCTGGCCGGTGGTGCCCAGGGCCTGCCACAGCGGCACGCGGAGCTCCTTCGCCACCCGCTTCAGGCTGGACGGCTCGAACGACTGCACCACCACCGGGCTGTCCGGCCGGTTGAGCCCGTTGCGCTTGACGGTCTCGATCAGCGGCTCCTCCAGCGGCAGCCCGATCGACCTGAAGTAGGTCGGGTGCTTGGTCTCGGGAAAGACGCCGACCTGCTTGCCGTACTGGCGCGAGAGCCGTTTGGCCAGGTCGAGCACCTCCTGGAAGGTGAGCACCTGGTAGTAGCCGTTGTACACGGTGTTGCGCTGGCGGATCGCGGGCAGCCGCTCGACCGCGCGCAGCGTCTTCAGCTCGGCCAGGGTGAAGTCCTCGGTGAACCACCCGGTCACGTTGCGCCCGTCGACGACCTTGGTGGTCTTGCGCGCGGCGAACTCGGGGCGCAGCGACACGTCGGTGGTGCCGGAGATCTCGTTCTCGTGCCTGACGACCAGCTTGTGGTCCTTGGTCGGCACCAGGTCGGGCTCGATCCAGTCGGCGCCCATGGCCACGGCCAGCTCATAGCCGCCCTGCGTGTGCTCGGGGCGGTGGCCCGCCGCGCCGCGGTGGCCGATGATGACGATCTGGGACCGGTCGGGTGCGGACTGGGCTGCTGCTGGAGCTGTGCCGGCTCCAGCTCCGATTCCGGCGAGGACGGCGAGGGTGGTGGCTGCGATCTTCCGCACGTTGGAACTCCCTGCGGCATCTGTACCGGAGACTCTCACCGATGATCACCGCGAGGGATTATGGTAATGACCGAAATCTAGCTATGGGCCAATAACGGCGGAATTTCCGGTGACGAGCCATCCCCATCAGGCTGGGTCGCTGTAGTCGGTGGCGGCATAGACCGTCAGGAGCCTCTCGACTCCGTGCAGGAACGTCTCGCAGATCAGCACCGGGTCGAACAGGCAGCCGGCGGCCATGGCGCCGTCGCGCATCATCACGAAGTGGCGGGCGGCGGGCTCGGCGCCGGTCTCCTGGATCTTGGCCAGCAGCTCCGTGACCGTGTCCAGGAACCATTCGCGATGGGCGAGCACGGCCTTGTGCACCGGGGACTCCGGGTCGGGATATTCGGCGGCGGCGTTGAGGAAGGCGCATCCCCGGAATCCGGCGGACTGGATGCCTTGGGCGATGGACTCGCTGAGGGCCCGGATGGTGCCGGCGGCCGGTAGCCCGGCGGTGACGGCCTCGTCCGCCTGTCCCCGCATGGCCCGGTCGACCTCGTTCAGGTAGGCGAGGACAAGGTCTTCCTTGCCGGGGAAATGCCGGTAGAGGGTGGCCCTCGTCACCTGCGCTTCCGCGACGATGCGATCGATGCCGACGGAGTGGATGCCCTCCGCGTAGAAGAGCCGGGTGGCCGTGTTGAGCAGCCGGGACCGCGCTTCGGACGGCCGGCCTTCGGGTGCGGTGGGCATGTCGCCAGCCTAGCGGATAGAACGTTCGGTCTTGACAGACCGTGCCGCAGATTGCCATGCTGTGCCGCGATAGAACGTTCTGTCTACCCGAGGAACGCTGAAGCGCTCATCCGCTGAAAGGATCAACATGAGCACCATCGCCGCGTCGCCCGGTATTTCCGGGACCGCGTCCGCGCTGCGGCGGCTGTACTTCGTCCGGTTCGCGTTCGCCATCGTCTGGGCCCTCGCGATGTTCACGACCGCCGCGAACCTGGGCCCGCTCGCCGTCACCCTGCTCGTGCTCTACCCACTGTTCGACGTGGCCGCCGCCGTCATCGACGCCCGCGCGTCGCGCGCCACCGGATCACCTGCCCTGCTGTACGTGAACGTCGCCGTCAGCCTGATCACCGCCATCGGTGTGGCCATCGCCTGCGCGTCCGGCATCCCGGCGGTGCTGCGCGTGTGGGGCGCCTGGGCGGTCGTCGCCGGGCTGGTCCAGTTGATCGTGGGTGTCACCCGGCGCAGGATGGGCGGCCAGTGGCCGATGATCATCAGCGGCGGCATCTCCGTACTCGCCGGTGCGTCGTTCGTCGTCGGCGCCGCCGCGGCCAACCCGACGCTGGCCAACGCGGCCGGCTACGCCATCCCCGGCGGCGTCTTCTTCCTCATCTCGGCCTTCCGCCTCGGCCGCGCCGCGAAGGGGAACTGACGTGGACGGCACAACGTACGACGTCGTCGTCATCGGGGCCGGTCCGGTCGGGGAGAACGTCGCCGACCGGGTGGTGCGGGGCGGCTTGAGCGCCGCCGTCGTCGAGCGCGAGCTCGTCGGCGGGGAATGCTCCTACTGGGCCTGCATGCCGACCAAGGCGTTGCTGCGCAGCGCGGCGGCGTTACGGGCAGCAGGTCAGGTGCCGGGTGCGCGCGAGGCGGTGACCGGTGGTCTCGACGCGGCCGCGGTGCTGGGCCGGCGGGATCGTTTCGCCTCGGACTGGAAGGACGACGGTCAGGTCGGCTGGCTCGATTCGGCCGCGATCGCCCTGCACCGTGGCCAGGGCCGGATCGTGGCCGCGGGCGTGGTCGAGGTGACCGGCGACGACGGCGTCGCCATCACGTTGACGGCCCGGCACGCGGTGGTCATCGCGACCGGAAGCGGCGCGCTGCTGCCCGGCATTCCCGGTTTGCGGGAGGCCGCGCCGTGGACCAGCCGGGAGGCGGCCGCCGCGAGCGCGGTCCCCGGGCGGCTCGCGATCATCGGCGGTGGCGTGGTGGCGTCGGAGATGGCCACCGCCTTCGCCGCCCTGGGGGCCTCGGTGACGATGCTGGTCCGTGACGGTGTGCTGCCGCTGGCCGAGCCGTTCGCCGGCGAGCGGGTCACCGAGTCGTTGCGGGAGGCCGGTGTGTCGGTGCGCCCCGGCGCGGAAGCCGCATCGGTGCACCGCGACGAGGCCGGAACGGCGCACATCACGATGACCGACGGCGAGCAGGTCGAGGCCGACGAGGTTCTGGTGGCGATCGGCCGGACACCGAACACCCAGGACATCGGTCTCGGCGCCGTCGGCCTGACGCCGGGCGCCTGGCTCACGGTGGACGACACGCTGCGCGTGGTCGGGGAGGACGGGGCACCGATCGGTGACGGGTGGCTGTACGCCGCCGGTGACGTCAACCGGCGAGTGCTGCTGACCCACCAGGGCAAATACCAGGCCCGCGCGGTCGGCGACGTCATCGTGGCGCGTGCGAAGGGCGAGGCGGTGGAGGACGGCCGCTGGGGCCGGCACGCGGCCACGGCCGACGAGCGCGCGGTGCCCCAGGTGGTCTTCACCGATCCGGAGATCGCGTCGGTGGGGCTGACCGCGGCCGCCGCCGAGGCCGCCGGGACACGGATCCGCGTCGTCGACTACGACCTGGGCGCCGTCGCCGGATCCGCCCTGCACGCCGACGGATACCAGGGGCACGCCCGCATGGTCGTCGACGAGGACCGGAAAGTGATCGTCGGCTTCACGCTCGTGGGTCCGGACGTCGCGGAACTGCTGCACGCCGCGACGATCGCGGTTGTCGGCGAGGTTCCGCTGGACCGGCTGTGGCACGCGGTTCCGTCGTACCCCACGGTCAGCGAGGTGTGGCTGCGGCTGCTGGAGGCGTACGGCCGCTGACCGTACGCTCACCAGGCTGCGATGGGTTGAGTGCGGCGATCAAGTGGCGTGCGTGGGGTCGGATGATCCCCACGCGACGCCCTGGCCGCGGTCCATCGCGGTGATGGCCCGCATGTCCTCGTCGTCGATGGCGAACGAGAACAAGTCCGCGTTCTCCCGCATACGTGCGGGGTTGGTGCTCTTGGGCAGGACCGGGTACCCGTTCTGGATGCCCCACCGCAGCAACAGCCGCGCCTCGGTGACCCCGTACTTGGCGGCAAGGAGCTTGAACGGCGAATCTCCACTGGCGCTGTCGGCCCGCATCTCATCCGTCTTGCCACTGTGATGGCCCGGGGCGGTCCGCCAGGTCGAGAGTGGCACCAAGCTGCTGTAGGCGATGGGTACGATGCCGTTCTCGTCGAGGAAGCGCACGAGTTCGGGCTTCTGAGACCACGGGTGTAGTTCGATCTGGTTCGCGTGTGGCAAGGGGAGGCCCGCCGCGGTCAGTTCCTCGATGTGCGCGGCACTGAAGTTGGACACGCCGATCGCCCGCGCCTTGTGCTTCTCGTACAGCTCGACCAGCGCACGCCACTGCTCCAGCCGCTGCGCCCGGTTGAACGGCGCGTGGATCAGGTACAGGTCGACGTGGTCGAGGCCGAGCCTCCGGAGACTCTCCTCGAAGGCGTCGACGGCCTGCTGCGTCGACTTGAAGGACTCGTCTCCGTCTCCCGGCCACAGCTTGGTCGTGATGAACAGGTCCTCGCGGGTGAGTCCTTCGGCGGCCATCCCGCGGCGAAGGCCTTCACCGACGCCGCGTTCGTTCTGGTAGACCTCCGCGGTGTCGATGTGGCGGTAGCCGGCGCGCAGCGCCGCCTCGACGGCGTCGGCGGCTTCCGCGTCGGGGATGAGGTAGGTGCCGAACCCGAGGAGCGGGATGTCGACCCCAGGTGCGAGTGTCCTGCTGTGTGAGGTGGTCACGGGTCCTCCTGGATGTGTGCTCGGGTTGCGGCCATGACGGTGGTGCGCGCGTTGGCGGCCTGGTTGTCGTCGTCACCTTCGGCGTGTTGCCTGGAAGGAGCATGCTGCTGTGCCGGCGGCGCCGCCGGCCCGTGTGGCCTGCGTGTTTGCGCCAACGAGTGATCTGATTCCGACTTTAATGCCGGATGGCGGGTCCTACGGCGAGACATGGGGGTGCTGCTAGGGACTCCTTCGCGGGCCTTCTTGACCGGGAGCCCGGTTTACCTTGGGCCTTCACGCGCCCTAACTGGCCGCTACGTCCTTCCTGTGCTGGGGTTATGGACAACCCGGCTGAGGTCTGCACTTTCCTGAGATCCCGCCGCGACAAGATCACGCCGGAGGAGGCGGGTCTGCCCGCGTACGGGCAGCGGCGCGTGCCCGGCCTGCGCCGAGGCGAGGTCGCGACGCTGGCCGGGGTCAGCGTCGAGTACTACAGCGCCGATCCCGGGACACCGGACGGCTGGCAAGGGCATCGACCGGAATGGCGTGACGCGCCAGCCGTACGGCATCGATCCCTCATCTCGTGCGTGGGCCGTCAGCGCTGCACATGAGGTGGTCCATCGCGTCATTGACCAGCTTCTCGATCGGGAGGGCGTGCTCGTTCGGTGCCCAGAACGTCGTGAACAGCACCATGCCGCGGCGGCCGTCCTCGGTGAAGCCGCTGTGGGCGGTGTGGCCGGGGGTGTTTCCGGCGTGGCCCCAGTACGGGCCGCAGGGAGACCGGAACCGAGCGATTCCCAGGCCGTAGGACGCGCCGGGGAAGACGGGGTCCCATTCGGGAGCGGGGACGGTCTCCTTCATCGCAGTGAGCTGAGCGGGCGCGAGGAGTTCGCCTCCGAGCAAAGCCTGCCAGAACCGGACGAGGTCGGCCGCCGTGGTGACGAGATCGCCCGCGGCGTCCGCCGGGGTCAGGTTCCACTCGGTCGTCTCCACCGGCTCGGTACTGTCGGGGAACTCGGTGTAGCCCTTCGGGTGCGGCTCCGGAAGCCGGGGATCATCCCCTGGGATGAAGGTGTGATCGAGTCCGAGGGGACGGATGATCCGATCCGTCACCACCTGTGATCGCTCGGCTCCGGCGACCTTCTTAAGGATCATTCCAAGGAGGATGTAGTTGGTGTTGGAGTAGCTCCAGCGCTGGTCGCCTGGTGCCGGCACCCAGTTGGGTTCGTGCCGCATGGCGATGGCGACGAGTTCCTCCGGGGTGTAGGAGTCGAACCGATGCTCCCGGAAGTCCTTCGCCGACCAGATCGGCACATCGTACATGTATTCGGGCAGCCCGCTGGTCTGCTGGAGCAGCCGCCTGATAGTGATCTTGGTGCCGTCGTTGCCGTTGCCATGGACCACCCCCGGAAGCCAGTCCTCGACGAGGTCATCAAGCGTGAGCACTCCCTCGCCCACGAGCTGGAGTACCGCGGTGGCGGTGAACGTCTTGCTCGTGCTGCCCATCCGGAAGTAGCTGTCGTAGGCGATCGGCCGATCGGAATTGAGCTCGGCCACGCCGTACCGGACGGTCAGCAGCTCCCGTCCGGTGTGCGCCGCGGCGAGCAGCCCGGGGACGCCCTGGTCGTGGATGGCCCTCAGGTCGGCCTCCAGTACCGATCGGTCGTACGTCTTCGATGTCGTTGAGTTCGTCATGGATCCGATGCTCGAACCCTGACGCAGGGTCAATGTCAAGGGTGTTTCGCGGATCGAGCGGCCATCAGCCTCCGCAGCCGCGCCCAGGATGGCGAGGATCCGAACGCGTTGGAGTTCATCAGGGCGGCCAGTCCCTCCGGTGCCTCATCTCGCCGCGGGTTGCGACCGTCCCAGGCCATGATCGCTTCGGCCAGTCCCGGGAGTCGCGGATCGTCGGCCGGCCAGTCCCACGCCTGGTCCATGGCCAGGTAGAGGCGGACGAGCTCGGGATCCTCCAAGGCGGCGTTCTTGGTGGCCGCCCACTCCAGCACCTGGTCGGGCGCCAGCGCGGTAATCATGATCCAGGAGTCGCGCTCGATGTCGTTCATGCGCTCGCTCACCCCGAGGGCCCGCTGCCGGTCGAGGAGCTCGATCACCTCCGGCGGCAGGAACAGCCGATCGCCGGCGACCAGCTCGGCCAGCCGGGCGCGATGCTCCTCCAGCTCGGCAACCTTGGCCGCCATCTGCCGGTCGATCTCCGCGATCGCGGCGGCGAACTTGTCCTGGCCGCCGGCGAGCAAGTATTCGACCCGCGCGAGCGGCACGCCCGCGGCCACCAGCGTCTTGATCCGGATTAAATCGACCACGGCTCGCGGGCCGTAGCGGCGGTAACCCGAGGCGTCGCGTTCGGGCTCGGGTAGCAGGCCACGCTGGTGGTAATGCCGGATGGCACGGATGGTCACGCCCACCCGTGCGGCCAGCTGCCCGATGGTCAGCAATCCAGCCCCTCTAGCACGCGCGCTCTGGTTCGAGATCTTGAGCCTAGCGTTTTGTACGTCTGGCGCCGAATGGTGGTGCGGCGGGTAGTTGTACCGTGACGCGAAGCCCGCCGGCGGGGGTGATGGGGTCCGGCCCGGCGCCGGCGGCGAGGAGGGGGAGCCTTTGGTCGCCCATGCCAGCTGGGCGAGGGCTTCGACGAGGTCCAGGCCGGTCTCCCGGGCGGCCGAGGCCAGCGATGCCGCGCCCGCGTCCCCGGCGGACCTGCACCGGCGACGCGTCCGGGAACTGGTTCGCCTGCCGGGCCAGCGTCCCCGCCAAGGTCTTGATGCCCACGCCGCGCCGGCTCCAGGGTCCGCAACTGCTCACGGTTGACACCCAACTGCTCCAGCACGACCGCGGTCATCATGTCCACGTCGCTCACCGGCCGCTACTCAGGCTCACCCCGGCCGTCCCTGCCGCCACCATCACCACGCACCATGCCTCGGATCGTCCCAGAACCCCCGCCAACCGCCCGCTGCACCTTCACCACATCGAGACCCGGTACCGCCTCCCGCACCATGATCATTCTCAGCGCCAACCGCTGTTCCTGGGTTCCTCAACCCCGTACTCAGGAGCTCGACAAAGCCGCCGCACATACCAAACGCCGACATCCGGCCTAGAGGGATGTGATCAACGGGTGCGGCCCCCGATGGATTTGTCGGGGGCCGCATGGTTGATGGCGTTAGAAGTCGAAGATTCCGTTCTTCGCGCCTGCTACGAACTTGTCCCAGACCGCCCGGCGGACCACCCAGGGCTCGGCGTCCGGTTGCTCAGTGTCGCGTAGGGCGACGCGGCCGTCGGACAGATGCTTGGCTTCCAGGCACTCGCCGCCCTGACCGCTGGACGCGGTGATCCATCCGGTGGGGCTCGCGATCTCTAGCCCGATCTTCTCGCTCAACTCCATGCTGCCACTCTCCCCTTGATCCGCTGCATCGACAGGTACTCGGGAAGTGCCGCCTTGCGTATGCATTCGAGCCGATCCACCAGTCGCTTGATCTCGGCGGGTTTGTCGATGACGTGACCGTGGAGAGCGGATTCGACATACGCAGCGATCGTCACTCCATTCTCCTGGGCGAGAACGACCGGCCCCACCAGGGCTGCCGTGCACAGAGCTTCGTATGGGACGAGTTGGACGCTGAACCAGTTGTTCTCGGCCATGGCGATCAGGTGTTCCAGCTGACGGCGGGTCACGGAGCCGTCGCCAATTGGACGATACAGGATGCCTTCGTCCACGACAGCGAGGTATTGGGGAGGAATAGGCCGGTTGAAGATAGTTTGCCGTTCCAATCGGGCTTGGATGGCTTCCTCTACCTGCTCCGGTGTCGTTTGTGGCTCCCCGGCGAAGATCGCACGAGCGTACTCCTCGGTCTGTGCCAGCCCCGGCACGATCAATGGGGCAACACTGATGATTTGATCCGCCTTTCGCTCGATCGGTGGCCACTGCCGATACCACTGGGGTATCCGGTTGCCGCTGATGGCCGGCCAGTGCGTGAGCAGCGCGCCGTCCAGCCCCAGCGCCTTTTCGCAGAGCTCGATCAGTTCGCGCGTGGGCTTCTCGTCTCCGCGTTCTACGTTGCCAATACGACTCTTGCTGTAGCCGATGCGCTCGGCGAGCTGCGCCTGAGTCCATTTAGCTGCGTATCGGTATTTCCGTAGATCGGCACCGAAGCGTGCCATTGGTCCGATGGTTGGGTCGAGCTCTTTGGGTGCTGGCATCGATCCCCCTGTGGCCGCGACTGTTCCAGCTCTTCTGGTTTGATGCCAGGAGAAGTCTGGGACCGCTCTGGGATTTTTTCCCCACACAATGTAGCCCGTTGCCTGCACTGTTTGAAGTGGCAATTCTCATAACAGGATCCTGGCGCGAGCGATGGTGGGATGCGCCAAACCACGACGGGTGGGAAATGGGTGGTAAAAATGACAGAAGTCGGCATGCGGATCGTCGGCGACATGCGGTTTCCCGGACGCCCCGAGGTCGTTAGCGATGTGCGGATTTATGCCGCTAGCTGGCTGGTCAGGGAGCTGCCTGAAGCCGCCGACGATGCGAACCTTCTGGATAACGTACGGCTTCTGGTCAGCGAAATCGCCACCAATGCGATAAGGCATACTATTTCTGGCCGCTGGAGAAACGGAGCTTTTCGCGTCCGCATGTGGCTCGGTGGCGGCGGCCGGATCCGTGTCGAGGTCAGCGACCAGGGCTGGTGGACGGGGCCGCGACTCCGCGACGACGCGAACGAGACCGGCGGGCGAGGGCTGCAGATCTTGGCGGCCGTGGCGACGAAATGGGGCGTCAGAAGGCACTGGGTCGGCCGGACCATATGGTTCGAGCTGGGCCCTGTCGCGGCGAGCATGGCATGCCTGGACGCGCCAGAGCAGATCGTCGATCAGGCAAGCGCACGCGTGATCAGGAGTCGCGGCCGAGGAGCCGGCCTATCCGGTCGGCGACGAGGTGCGGCTGCTCGGCCTGGATGAAGTGCGCCGAGTCGACGACTTCGTAACGCCCGTCGGGCAGAGTCTCGGCGTACCGCCGCTGGTGCTCGCGGATGGCGGCGTTCTGCCGCTCCCGCCCTTTGGCGGCGCGCGCCGCCGACAGCACGATCGTCGGGCATTTCGGGAGCTGGGGCGGCTGGGCGCGGAATCGCGGGATGGCGTCGGCCACCGCCTGCATCTCTTTGCGGGTCTGAGCGGTCCCGGCGGGGCTGAAATTCTCGGCGAGCATGGCCTCGTAGGTGTCGGCGGAGAACAAGGGCCGGATGTTGCCGCTGAACAGCCGCGCCAGAGGGCGGAAGCGGCTGAGCGTCTGCGTCACGGCCAGCATGCGGTCGATCTTCTTGGTGGTCTGGTCCCACGCGTCGTACACCGGCGAGGTCTCCGGTGTGGGGTCGACCAGCAGGAGCCCCCGCAGCCGGGATCCCAGGCGCTCGGCGGCGCGGCGGGCGACCAGCCCGCCCATGCTGTGCCCGACGATCACGAACTCGCCCGGGACGACGGCCTCGGTCATCGCGACCAGGTCGGCGGCCAGGTCATCGATGCCGAGCTGCTGGGTGGTACGGCCGCTGAGCCCGCGCCCGGCGCGGTCGTAGGTCACCAGCCGCGCCTTGCCGGCCAGTGGTGGCAGCACCGGGTCCCAGAAGGTCCGGCCGCAGCCGCTGCCCGCCTCGAAGACCACCCAGTCCTGCCCCTGGCCGGACTCCTCGACATAGACGGTCCGGCCGTTGACGGGCACCAGCTGTCCGGGGGCGTCTCGCATGGCTCCTCCTTCGAGTCCTTCGAGCACAACGTTTTCATTTTGGATAACGGTATCTCATATGAAATCGTTGAGCCATGGATCCTGTCGAGCAGCTGTTGCACCCGGTGCGGCTGCGCATCGTGCACGCCCTGTCCGCAGCGGGCGCGCTGACGATCGCGCAAATGTGCGCCCGCATGCCCGAGGTGCCGAAGATCACGATGTACCGGCAGGTCGCCCAGCTGACCGAGGGAGGATTCCTGGAAGTGGACGGCGAGCAGCGGGTGCGCGGCGCCGTCGAGCGCCGCTACCGGCTGCGTCAGGACCGGCCCAGGATCGGCGCCGGCGAGGCCGCCACGATGTCGCTCGACGACCACCGCCGGGGATTCGCCGCGGCCATGGCCGTCCTGATCGCCGAGTTCAACGCCTATCTGGACCGCGACGGCGCCAGCCCGGAGGCCGACTCGGTCTCCTATCGGCAGGGCACCGTCTGGCTGAGCCCGGACGAGCTCGCTGAAATGCTGGCCGACCTCCTCGTGGTGCTGCGCGACCGGCTGGCCAACACGCCCTCGCCGGGCCGCACGCCGTACCTGCTCAGTGCGATCTTGTTCCCTGCGGAGCAGCCGCCCGCGCCTGAAGTCGGTGGTTAGTCGCTGTCGGTCCCGACGCAAAGCGCGCACTCCGGCCGATATTGTGCGGCCATGACCGATCTTGTCCAGCGCCCACTGCTGTTCCTGGACGTCGACGGGACGCTCCTGCCCCATGGAGGCGGGCGGCGCCCGTCATCCCTCGATGAGTGGGCGGCATGGCAGGACGCGGCCAATCCGCAGCTGGCGAAGCTCGATCTTGCGCACAGCCCGCGGTTGCTGGCGCTGTCCTGCGAGCTCGTCTGGGCCACGGCGTGGATGCACGACGCCAATGAGGTGATCGCTCCACTGCTCGGCCTGCCGGAGCTTCCGGTGGCCGATCTTCCGGATGCCCCGGAGGAAGACGACCCCGGTGTGCTGCACTGGAAGACACAAGCGCTCGTCGAGACCGCCGCCGGCCGTCCGTTCGTCTGGGTCGACGATGAGATCACCGACCTCGACCGGATATGGGTCGCCAGACACCATCGCGGACCGGCCCTTCTTCACCGCGTCGACTCCGCGAACGGTCTCACCCACGAGGACTTCGCCATCCTTGACGCCTGGCTTCGGGAGACGTCAAGCAACTCGTGACCCGCGAAACTCAGCTGTCGAGAACGTGCAGGTCGTTGACCGTGTAGGACAGGGACGCGCGGAATCCCATCCCTGTGCGTACCGGAGCGAGCGCCGCCAATTCCTCACCACGTGCGGGAAGGAAGGACAGTTCCCCCGCACCGATCCAGGCGTTGTCGACTCGGACGTCGTCGAAGACGGCCATCACCAACTCGTGTACGGCGGGCTTGTCGTGCCGGCCGGCGCTGAGCTGGGGAAAGTGGCGCAGATTGACGGTGGGCCGGGACAGCAACGCCGCCGCGTCGGGGACGGGCTGGTCCAAGGTGACCAGGGCTTCGGCGATGCGCTGTCCGGCGGCCGAGGCGGTGGCGGCGAACCGGCCGCCCGGGCCGACCTGCGGCGTGGCCGGACCCTGCGCGGCGAAGGCCCTGGTCTGGTGTACGGTTCCGAGCTTCTTGGGGAAGCCCTGGATCCACCCGCGGGCCAGAGCGGCGTCGTTGTCGACGTAGATGTACGGGCACCAGGCGACGGGCGTTTCCTGCCACATGGCATCGATGAGGACCATGAATTCGCGGTACTGGCTGCGTACCGGATCAAGGTAGTCCTGGCCGGCGGCCGAGAACTGCCAGTCGATGAACATGGCGGTGGCATGTCCGGATGCGGACGGATCCGGAGTCAAGCCCGGAGGTAGCGTGGCGGCCGCGGCTTCGGAGCTGGTCCAGAACTCCACCCCGACCACGTCACCCGCATAGTGCCAAGGGGGTGCGCCAACCAGGTTGGCCTCGCCGCGCGGGGAGAGGGGAAGGGTGTAGCCGTGCAGCATGGAATGCCTCCAAAAGGGACGATGCGCTTCATTTCACAGTGAGCCTCGACCGCGAGCGACTCGTGACCAACAATGGGCCCTGGCGCCACATTTGCACCATGAAGTGAGCACAGGCGGGAGCTGGACTTGGGCGAGGTGACCTTCACGATCCTGGGACCGGTGGGAGTGCGCTGGTCAGATGGGCGGGAGGCCTCGTTGAGCGGCAAGCAGCGCGCCGTGCTGGCCAGCCTGCTGCTCCATGTCAACGTCCTGGTCTCCAAGCAACGGTTGATGGAGGCGCTGTGGGAGGTTCCTCCCGCCTCGGCCGTTTCCAACCTGCAGACCTACATCGCCCAGTTGCGCCGAGCCCTCCCGTCAGGCACCCGGCTTGTCACCAGGGCAGCGGGATACCTCTTCGAGGCGACCTCTGAGGAGGTGGACCTGCTCGCCTTCGAACAGACGGTACGGCTGGCGGAAGCCGAGCATGCCCAGGGAAACGTCTGGGGCGCCGTCCATCAGTACGAGCGAGCGCTCGCGTTATGGCGAGGGAGGCTGGCCGAAGGGACCGAGCTCGCGGGCCCGGCCCTCGCCCGTGCCACCCAGGTGGAAGAGCGGCGCGCGGCCGTACGGCTGCGCTGGGCCGAGATGAAGCTCGGCCTGGGCCGGTCCGCGGAGGTGGTCGAAGCTCTCCGCGCCTTCGTGGCCGAGCAGCCACTGAGCGAACACGCGTGGCGTCTGCTCATGCTGGCCCTTTCGCAGGCCGGGCAGCGTGATGCGGCCCTGGACGCTTACCGGCGCGCCCGCGCGGCGCTCATCGATCAGCTCGGCATCGAGCCCGGCCGGCAGCTTCAGCGGCTCCAGGCCGACATCCTGGCCGACACCGTGATCGTCGAGGAGTCGGATACGTGGCAGCGAATCTGCCAGCTTCCGCCGGCCATCGCGGACTTCGTGGGCAGAGCCGAAGAGCTCGATCATGTGATCACGGCATTGCACCCGGCGGCCGTCCGCACCGCGCCGGCCATCGCCGTACTGACCGGGCCGCCCGGCGTGGGCAAGAGCACCCTGGCCGTGCACGCCGCCCACCGGCTACGCGACCATTTTCGCGACGGTCAGCTCTATCTGAGCCTCAGGACTGGTAACACCGCACGCGAGCCCGCCGTTCTCCTCGCCGACGCGCTGCGCTCGTTGCGGCTGCCGGGGCCGGAGATCCCGGACTCCACCGAAGGCAGGGCGGCGCTTTATCGGTCGCTGCTGGCCGATCGAGCCGTGCTCGTCGTCCTCGACGACGCCCAGGACGAGGGCCAGGTGCGCTGCCTGCTGCCCGGCACGCCGCGCAGCGCCGTTCTGGTCACCAGCCGAGGCCCGCTCTCCACCCTGGCAGGCGCCGCTCGCATACCGCTCGATGTGCCGTCCGAGGTGGCGGGCCGGTCGCTGCTGGAGCGGATCGCCGGAGCGGATCGGGTACGGGCCGAACCCGACGCGGCACGTACGATCGTGCTGGCCTGTGGCCGCCTGCCGTTGGCCATCAGGGTGGCCGGGGCCAGGCTCTCCACGAGGCCGAGCTGGCCGCTGCGGGAGCTCGCCACGCGATTGACAGGCGGCCGCCCGCTGGATGAGCTGGCTTTGGGCGAGCTGGACATCCGGGAAACCTTCGCCGTGAGCTATCGGCTGTTGCCGGACATGCCCCGCCGCGCCTTCCGGCTGATCGGCCTCGCCGGGATCGACAGCGCCGCGGAGTGGATCACGACGGCGCTGCTGGGCGAATCCTCCCGCGAGGCGGACGCGTCGCTGGAAGCGCTCGTCGCGGCCGGCCTGCTGAGCACCGGCGAAGTCGATCAGAGCGGTCAATCGCGTTACCGCATGCACGATCTCCTGCGGAAATTCGCACGTGAGCGCGCGCAGGACGAGGATTCACCTGAGCAACGCGACATGGCGCTGCGACGGCTGGTCGACGAGTGTCTGGCGCGAGTACGTGTAGCGGGTCTGGAATATCCACCACCGGTGGTTCCCTTGATGACGCCGGCGGGTACCAACAAGCCTTCTCAATGGTTGTCCGCGGAGCGGGAGACGCTCTTGACGGTTACCCGGGTCGCGGATTCCGAGGCCGCGGCCGAACTCGCCCTTCGCCTTGCTCCGTTCCTCATCACGAACGGTTTCCAGCCGGACGCCGAATGCCTCCTGCGGAACGTCGCCCAGCGAGCACGCGTCCACGGCACCGCCATGCTCGCGCACCTCGCCCTGGCCGACATCGAGCTGGAACGGCGGCATTTCCAGCCGGCGCGGACCATGTTCCAGACAGCGTTCGACCACTTCGACCTGGGGGATGACGCCCATTCGGCCGCCTACGCGCTCACCGGCCTGGTCGCCTGCGATCTCCTGGCAGCAGAACCCGATCAACGACCGCGAACCAGCATCCGGGAAGTCCTCTCGCGGTTCAAGTCCGCTGACGGCATCGACAATCTGCTCGACAGCCTGATCGCCATTTGCGGAGCACAGCCGCAGGAGCATCAGGAAGTCATTCGCATCTTCCGGCAGGCATTACTTCTTGCCCAGAACCCGCAGTGCCGCGAACCCGTCATGGATTTCCTCCGCACCCTGATCAAGGGAATCACCCTCTTTCGCCAAGACGCCCCGCAAGCGGCCATCGCTCGTTACCAGGACTGCCTTGACCTCACTCACGACCTGGGCTGGGGTCCGGGCGAACGCTATGTGCTACGCAGGCTGGGCGAGGTCTATCACGCCGTCGGAAGACACGATGACGCGGTGAACACCATGCACCAGCTGTCGGCCATGTCGGCGAAGGCAGGCGACATGTACGGCGAGGCGCTGTCCGCCTATTTCCTCGGCGAACTCAGCCTTGAACGCGGGGAGCGGCAGGCGGCGGCGGAGCACTTCGTACGCTGCCACGACCTCATGAACAGACACGGACATCCGACCTGGCCCGCGCGTGCGCGCCATATGATCGACATCGCCCGCGGAGAGCCCTAAATCGCAGGCCGGCGGCGGGACAGGCGGGTGCGGAGCCATCCGAAGACCGAAGGCCCGCCCGCGAAGCACCAGAGCGCTATCACCGGGTCACAGATGGCGCAGCCGAAGGAGGAGTCCGCGGCGAAGGGGAGGATCGGGCTGCCCTGGAGATGGTGCAGTACGTCCCAGGCGGTGTGGAGCAGCCAGCCGATACCGATGAACGTCCAGCTTTCCAGCCCCCGGTAGGCGACGTACCACATGACGACCGGCAGCACGAACTCCCAGTAACCGAGCCCGCCACCGCTGAGATAGGCGGCGCCCGCGCCGGCGACTCCCAGGGCATTCGCGCGGCGCCGGTGCGGCTCGGGGATCAGGGAGACGAGGGAGACGGCGATCAGACCGATCAGGATCGGCATGAGGATGGACATGAAGAGTGATGATCCGTTCTGCGAACATGCGAGGCGAAGTCGAAAGCAGCGCCAGGCTAGATCGGCTCGCCCGCTCGGCCCCATGGGCTGAATCGACAATTTCCAACGGGTTCCCGCCATCCGGCGCGGCCTACGGTGTCCCTATGCACACGGTGGCGGTTCTGGCTCTGGACCATGTGGTGGCGGCCGACATGGCGACCCCGATCGAGGTGTTCGGGCGGGCCCGGCTGGCGGACGGGCGCCGCCCGTACCGGGTCCTGGTCTGTGCGGCGACGCCGCAGGTGGCCAGTGACGCGTTCACGCTCCTCGCCCCGTACGGGCTGGAGGCGCTGCGGGAGGCGGACACGATCGTCGTGCCCGGCTGCTCGGAACAGGCCGCCCCGCCGGACCGGGAAGCACTCGACGCCCTGCGCGCGGCGGCGGCCGCGGGAACCCGGATCGCCTCCATCTGCGCGGGGGCGTTCACCCTCGCCGCGGCCGGGCTGCTCGACGGGCTGAGCGCGACCACGCACTGGATCGCGGCCCATCGGCTTGCCGAGCTGTTCCCACGGGTGGATGTACGGCCGGACGTTCTGTACGTCGACAACGGCCAGATCCTGACCTCGGCCGGCGCCGCGGCCGGCCTGGACCTGTGCCTGCACCTCATCCGGCGGGACTTCGGCTCTGCGATGGCCGCCGACTCGGCCCGGCTGTCGGTGATGCCGCTGGAACGAGAGGGCGGACAGGCGCAGTTCATCACGCACGCTCAGCCGCCGGTGCC
This sequence comes from Nonomuraea sp. CA-143628, assembly GCF_050942315.1. NCBI lineage: Bacteria > Bacillati > Actinomycetota > Actinomycetes > Streptosporangiales > Streptosporangiaceae > Nonomuraea > Nonomuraea sp. CA-143628. The sequence goes on along the minus strand of NZ_CP192072.1, from coordinate 9,360,338 downwards.
CCAGGGCTCGCTGCTGGAGCCCGTACTGGCGTGGATCGAGGACAACCTCGCCCGGGAGGTGACCCTGGCGGAGATGGCCAGGCGCGGCGGGCTCAGCGAGCGGACCTTCAGCCGCCGCTTCCGGGAGCAGACCGGCACCACTCCGCTGCAGTGGCTCCTACGAGCCCGCGTACGCCGGGCGCAGCTCCTGCTGGAGACCACCGACCATGGCGTCGAGCGCGTCGCGACGCAGGCCGGGTTCGGTTCGCCCACCGCCTTCCGGGAGCGGTTCAAGCGCGTCGTCGGCGTCACCCCGCAGGCCTATCGCGCCTCCTTCCGGAGCGCCTAAATCTCTGACCGCCACTCCCTCTGCTCGTCGAAGAACTCGAATCCCATGGCCTCGTTGATGGCCAGCATGTGGGCGTTGGAGACGGCGTTCCATGTGATGACACGCTCGATGCGGGGCTCCCGCTCGCGCAGCCAGAGCAGGTTGCCGATCTTGAGAAGCAGGCCCAGGCGGTGGCCCCGGTGCTCGCGCAGCACGGTCGTGTCCCCCTGATAGCCCCAGCCGCCGGAGCGGTCCTGGTCGACCAGGATGCGCGTGTAGCCGGCGGGGGCGCCGTCGGACGTGCGCCTGGCGATCATGGTGTACGGAATGCGGCCGATGACCGGAAGGGCCTGCTCGCGGTCGCGCACGCGGTCGACGGAGAAGTTCGCGGCCTCGATGTCCGCGTCGCGCGGTGCGTCGTTCATGCCGTCCATCAGCGTGGCCAGATCCTGCAGCGACTCGGGGCCGGCCGGGCCGACCCAGCGCTCCAGGTGGTAGCCGTCCACCTCGGGCCGCATCCGCTCCAGCGCTGCCCAGTCGGCCGTACGCAGGTCGAGCGTGCGGCGGGCTTCCGTGAGCGAGAGCGTCATCCCGCGCGCGGCGGCGAAGCGGGCGCCCGACCCGGTGTCGGGCGTCGCGGCCAGGACCAGCGTCCGACCGCGGGCGCGCAGCCGCTCAAGGGCATGCTCGAACAACGCCGAGCCCAGGCCCCGGCCGCGCCGCTCCGGCCGCACCACGAGGGTGAACAGCCGGCCCACGTGGGTGTTGTCGTCCTCGGGCAGCGCCAGCGCGTACCCGCCGACCACCCTGCCGCCCTCGGCCGCCACCCACGCTTCGGACCGCCCGCCCGCTCCGCCCGTACGGACGACGTAGGAGAACCAGGGCAGGGACGGTACGGGGCCGTGGTCGTCGTCGTTGCCGGCCACGAACGCGTCGTACAGGTCTGTGACCAGGTCGCCCGGCTGGTCGAGATCGATCGGCTGGATCATCCACTGCCCATCTCGCACTGAGCCTCCCCGAAGGCCGGTCCATGTCGCCATCAACCTACAGAACCGGCCTCGCCCGCCGCTGCTGAGATTTCCTGTTGGCTAGTCTTCGTGGTGATGTTGGAATCGGGGTCGATGTCGATGTCTGCCCTGATATGGCATGCGTCAAGTTGGAGGTGATCACGGTGCATCCGGTCTCATGACAGCCCCATCCCGGGGTGTCACGGAGCCGAAAGGTGACCGTATGAGCAAGACCGACAAGACCCGGCCCTGGTGGGTGCGGATCGCCGACGAGCCGATGGTGACCTGTCTGCCCATCCATGATCATCGGTTCGGGCCATGCACGCTCCCGGACGAGATCACCGCTGTCAGCGCGTCCCTGAACCACCGTACAAGCGGCTGTCACTGGCGGGCCAGCGACCACTACTGGTTCGACTGCGGTGGTGGCGAAGGCGGCCGGGAGTGGTACTTCTTCCGGCGCGAAGGACGTCGCCGCAGCCGTCGCCAGGCGCGCCGCGAACTGCGCGCCTATCACGGCGAAGACTGACGGAAAGCGGAGGGCTGGGTGTCCGGCCCTCCGCTCGCATTTCTGCGGCCGCGGTACTGGCGCCACAGATCCGGACATTCCGCACCGTGGGGACCTCGCCGGCTGAGCTCCCGGAACTCAGCGCTCAGACCGGGTAACGAGCCGTTCGATGGTGTGGAGCTCCTGGTCGATTTTCGCGAGAGCGGCGCGGCGGGTCTCCGGTCCGCTCGGGCCGGGCGCCGGAGCCTGCCCGCGCCGGTGTTCAAGGTGTGCCAGCAGGGTCTCGTCGCCCAGGCGGCGGGCGGCGAAGGCGATGACGACGGTGGCGGATTGCATGACGCACCAGCCCGGGCGGAGCCTGGCGTCCATCGCGTCCTCGCGGCCGGCGGTGTCCCGCACCAGCAGGCTCAGGAACTCGCCGCGCTGCTCGATGACGCGCACCTGGGCGACATCGGGTTCGTAGCGGGGGGTGGAGTGTTCCAGGTCCGCGATGAGCTGCCACACCGCCTCGAAGGGGGCGGCGATGTGGCGCTGCCCAACAGCGGCGCCGGGCAAGGCGGCCGCGAGAATGGCCAGGCGGTCGATCGGGTCGATATCGGGGTGCGCGCCGGGATCGTTCATGATTCCCACACCTCCCGGAACGCGGCCCTGGCCCGATGCAGCCGGGATTTCACGGTTCCTGCGGGGATCCCCAGAGTGGTGGCGATCTCTTCTTCGCTGAGGCCTTCCCGGGTACGCAAGACCAGCACGACGCGCTGGGAGATCGGCAGACGCGCCAGGGCGTCGTCGATGTCCACCAGCCCTTCCTGAGAGGGGGCGTGGCGGCCCGTAAGCGTTGCCTCCGCTGTCGCGTCCGTGGGGGCCTCCATGTCTTGCCGGCGGGCGAGCCGGATCGCCGTCCTGACGGTGACCGACCGTGCCCAGGTCAGGATCGCCTCAGGAGCCTGCAGCGAAGGCAGGCCCCGGAAGATCGCCAGCAGGGCCTCCTGCGTCGCGTCGTCGGCCGCCGCCGGGGCGATCCGTGCGCACAATCGGCGGACGTACGGGGCCAGTTCATCGAGAAGCCGGTCCAACGCGAGCGCGTCCCCCTGCTGAGCGGCGACGACGAGCTCGGGGTCCACGCCAGGAAGATTACAAGAACGAGTGATTACGAGAAGATCGGCTGGAACCTTTCGCGGGTTCCCCGCCACTTTCCAATCAGGAGGACATCACGCGGAGAGGACCATCTTGTGAAACCAGATCTGCACATCGTCGGCGCCGGCCTGACCGGGCTCACCGCCGCCATCGAGGCGGCCGAGCACGGCCGGCGGGTGACGGTCGCCGAGGCGCATTCCCGGCCGGGCGGGCGGGCACGCACGCTGGCCAACCCCTACCGGGCCAACCTCGGCACGCACGCGGTCTACGTGGACGGGCCGTGGTGGGCGTGGCTGGAGCGCCGCGACCTCACCCCGCCCATCGTGGGAGCGCCGCGCCATGTCGGCCTCGTCCGGGCCGGAGGCCGGCTCGGCCCGTGGCCGGCCGAACTCAGCCAGGCCATCGCCGCGCTACCCGCCGAGGCCCCAGCAGATGAAGCGTTTCGTGTCTGGCTGCTCCGGTACGTCGACGCCAAGACGGCTGAGGCCATCATCGGAGTCGCCTTCATCTTCACCTTCGACCACGACCCCGGGCGGCTTTCGGCCGCCTTCGCTCACCAGCGCCTGCGACGGGCGCTGGCCGGATACGTCCGGTACGTGACCGGAGGTTGGTCCACCCTGGTCGATCTTCTGGCCGAGCGAGCCGCCGACCTCGGGGTGCGGATACGGACTCACACGCGGGTATCCGCCCTGCCCGCAGGCCCGACGATCCTGGCCACCAGCCTGGCCACCGCGCGTCAGCTGACCGGCGACCAATCGCTCACCTGGCCCAGTGCCCGCGTGGCAACAATCGACCTGGGCCTGCGGGCCGACGACGGACCGGACTGGTTCCGGGTCATGGACCTCGACGACCGGATCTACGTCGCCCGCTACAGCCTCGCCGACCTCACCTTGGCCCCGCCCGGGCACGAACTCATCCAGATCTCCGCCGCATGCGCCCCGGGCGAGCGGAAAGCCGATGCCGAACGCCGGGTGCGGCACCTTCTCGACGAGTCCTGGCCCGGCTGGCGCGCCAGGGTGCAGTGGTACCGCAGCGCCCTGCGTACGGACTGCACAGGAGCCCTCGACCTGCCCGGGACGACCTGGCACGACCGCCCGGCCATCAGCCGCGGCGACACCCTCACCGTCGCCACAGACCAATCCGCCGCGCCCGGACTGCTGGCCGAGGTCGGAATCGCCGCCGCGCAACTCGCCCTCCAGCAGCTCGGCGAAACCCCCAGGCCCGCCAAGGCCCTCACCCGAGCCTGATACTCGCCACGATCGAGGCCGATCCCAGTGGCCAGGGTCGGCTGCGCGATTCCGGTTCCGGTGTTGCGGCTCGGCGTACTTCCTCGGCAGTGCGAAGCCGCGCGTCTCCCTGTGTCGGCGCGGCTGCTCCAGGTGCGGGAAACTGGAGGGATGACCACCGAGAACGGCCGTCCCGGTCCGCCCGTGACCAGTGTCTCCGTCGTGCTGCTGACTCTGGCGCGCCGGATCGAGGCCGAGCTCAACGCCGCTCTGGCCGCGCTCGACCTCACGGTCAGCAAGCTCGGGCTGCTGGGTCACATCGCCGGTGTGCCCGGGGTGTCGTTCAGCGATCTGGCGCGGATGTCGGGGACCACGGTGCAGAGCGCGCACAGCGCGGTGAAGGCGCTGGCCGCCGCTGGGCTCGTGAGTGACAGTGTCGCCCGCGCCGGTTCCGCCTCGACAATCGAGCTCACGCCTGAGGGTGCGCGCCTCCTCGAGGCGGCCAAAGAGGCGGTGGCCGGAGTCGATGAGCACCTGTTCGGCCCCGAGTCCGACCCGATCCAGCGGCAGATCGCCGACGCCGTCCGAGCCGCCTTCGAGGCCCGCTGATTGTTTTCGAGGGTCACCGGCTGCACCGAGCGTCGCTGACTGCTTCGAGGCTCGCCGGCCGCCTCAAGCGTCGCTGACTCCGTCGAGCGCTGCCGGCTGCCGGTTCGCGCGTCGGCTGATCGCGCGGCTCAGTGGCACATCTCGCTCACACGACCTTCAGTCTCACTGAAGCTTTCGTGTTAGCCTTCAGGCTACCTGAAGGCTATGAGGGAGCATCCATGGAAGGTCTGTTGCTGTCGATACACGTACTCGCCGGCATCGTGTTCGTCGGCGGATCGGCCATCGCGGCCAGCCTGTTTCCCCGCTACGCACCCGTCGCCGCCGAGGTTGCCGTGGGTTCGGCGGCCGTCGACGCGCCGACGCCGGTCCCAACTGAGCGGAATCGGGCCGTGGCCGTCGCGCTGCACCGGGTCACCCGGGGCTACGGCCTGTTCGGCATCGTCGTGCCGGTGGTCGGGATCGCCGCGGCCATGGTCCAGGGCCGGATCGGCGAGATCTGGATCACCGTCTCCATGATCCTCACCGCGGTGGCGGGTGGCCTGCTGGCCCTGCAGATCTACCCCCGGCAAAGCGAAGCGCTCGCCACCCCCGACGGTGGCGAGCGACTGCGCAAGCTCTCCATGCTCGCCGGGATCTACAACCTGCTGTGGGCGACCGTCGTCGTGCTGATGATCGTCCGTCCCGGCTCGGCCACGGCATGACCCTCCTGCGTACGTTGCGGCTCGCCGCGGCCGCCCTCCCGCCGGGCGTCCGCCGGCGCGCCGTCATTCCGGGCGTCGGTGGACTGCTGGTCGTACGGCGGATGCGAAACCATTCCCCTGAGGCCCGGTAAGGAGCCGTGCCTCGAAAGGCGCGAGCGTGACCGCGTCGGTCGGCTGGTCTCGCTCGTCGACGATCGCGTGCGAGGACCAAAGCGTGCTCGTGGATCCGGGAAATGCGATTCTCTGGTCACGGTCGGAAAGGTTCACCGCCACGAGAACCGCGTCTTCGCCGTCACCCCGGCGATAGACGAGATGGTCCGGGTGGGCGGACAACACGCTGATACCGCCTTCGCGCATTACGGCCAGCTCTTTCCGGAGCGACAGGAGTTCTTTGACGAGGGAGAGGACCGAGCCGGGGTCGAATTCCTGGCTCTCGACGCTGAGCTCTCCCGCCCACGAAGGTATGGGCAGCCAGGTCTCGACGTCATCGGGACTGAATCCGGCGTGCGCCGGCTTCTCCTGCCACGGCATGGGCATCCGCTGCGGGTCGCGGCCGAGGCCGAGACCGGGCGCGCGTAGTTCGGCGCAGTCGCGGGCGTGCTCGCCGTCGACGGGGGAATCGGGGAGGCCGAGTTCGTCGCCGTAATAGAGCGTCGGCGTTCCCTTGAGGGTGAGCAGCAGGGTCAGTGCGCCGGGTACGCGTTCCGTTCCGATTCGGCTGGCCAGACGAGAGCGGTCGTGATTGCTCAGCACCCAGTTGGGGTGCGAGCCGGCCGGGAGCGCGGCGTAATAGCGCTCAATGAGCTCTGCCAGGTCGACGCCGTTCCAGGGGGTGTCGATGAGGGAGAAGTTCATCGCGATGTCCAGCCCTCGCGACCCGAGCGCGGCGACGCGTTCGAGTTTGAGATGGAGCTCACCCATCAGCATCCGGTCGGCATAGTCCTCGGTGACCGTGTGCATCTCCGCGAGGAGGCCCGGAAGTTCGGGTTGGTCGGCGGTGTACTTCTGAATCTGCCGCACCGTCGTGTGGGCCGCCGCGCCGCCGATCTCGAACGACTCGCTGCCGTCATCCATCGGATTGTCGCGAAGGCGCGCGTCCTTGATGAGCCGCCACACCGCGTCCACGCGGAACCCGTCGACCCCACGGTCGAGCCAGAATCTCATCACGTCGAACATCGCGTTCTTGACGTCCGGGTTGCGCCAGTTCAGGCTCGGCTGCTCCGGCAGATGCGCGTGGTAGTAGTACTGGCCGGTCGGCTCGTGGAAGGTCCAGGAGGAGCCGCCGAACGCGGAGGCCCAGTTGCTGGGCGGGCCGCCGTCCGGCTTCGGGTCGTGCCAGAGATACCAGTCCCGGTGCGCGCTGTCGCGGCTCGACAGGGCGTCACGGAACCATGGATGCTCGCTGGAGGTGTGCTGGGGCACGTAGTCGAGTACGACCCGCAGTCCTCGATCGTGCGCCCCCCGGACGATCCGCTCGAAGGTCGCCAGATCGCCGAACACCGCCCCGACCTCCGTGTATCCGGACACGTCGTAGCCGAAGTCCAGCAGCGGCGAAGCGTAGATCGGGCTCAGCCAGATCGCGGTCACGCCGAGTGCCGCGATGTAGTCGAGGCGCCGCTCCACGCCCCGCAGATCGCCGAACCCGTCCCCGTCACCGTCCTGGAACGACGGCACGTACACCTGGTAGAAGGCCCCTTCGCGCCACCACTGTCCTGGTTCCCGGGTGGTCATCCCTTCACCGCCCCTGCGGTGAGGCCGGAGACGATCTTCTTCTGGAAGACCAGCACCAGGAGGACGAGCGGGATGGAGATGATCACGGACGCGGCGCTGATCGTGCCGAGCGGCTGTTCGTACTCACTCGCGCCCGTGAAGAACGCGATGGCGACCGGAACCGTGCGCGCCTCGGGGCTGTAGGTCAGCGTGGCCGCGAGCAGGAACTCGTTCCAGGCGAAGATGAAGGCGAGGATTCCCACGGTGGCGATGCCGGGGGCGGCGAGCGGCAGGATGACCTTGTAGTACGCCTGGAATGGAGAGGTGCCGTCGATGTAGGCCGCCTCTTCGAGTTCCACGGGGATCTCTTTGAAGAAGGACACGAGGGTGTAGATCGACAGCGGCAGCGTGAACGTCAGGTAGGGGATGATCAGCCCGACGAGCGTGTTGTAGAGCCCCAGATCGTTCCACAGGGCGAACATCGGCGCGGCGATCGCGATGCCCGGGAAAGTCGTCACCGAGAGCACGATGCTCAGGATGAGGAACTTACCGCGCATCCTGAGCCGGGCAAGGGGATAGGCGGCGAACGACGCGACGGCGAGCGCGAGGATGGTCGTCGTCGACGCCACGATGACGGAATTGACCAGGGCGCCCAGGAAATGGCTGTCGCCGAGGATCGCCAGGTAATTCCCGAGAGTTGGGTGGGGCGGGGTGAGACTCGCCGTGGAGAGATCGGGGCCCGATTTCAACGAGGTGTTGATCAGCCAATAGAGCGGCACGAGCGAGAAGATCATGACGACGATGACGGCACACCAGAACAGCGGATTGTGCTCCGCTCCGCGCCGTCGGGGCTTGCGCCGGGTTGATGGCCGCCGGCGGGTGTCCGGCTTGGTCATCGCGAGCCTCCCTTGGCGACCGAACGGATGTTGCCGCCGGCGAAGCGGATATAGATGAAGGACACGAGCATGACGATGGCGAAGGTGAGGATCGACACCGCGGATCCTTCGCCGATCAGCTGGTTGCCGCGCAAGGTCTGATAGGCCAGTACGGACATCGTCTCCGTGCCATAAGCGCCACGCGTCAGCACGAACGGCAGGTCGAAAACGCGCAGTGCGTCGAGGGTCCGGAAAATCATCGCCAGTGCGATCGCCGGCCAGAGCAGCGGCAGCGTGATGCTCAGGAAGTGCCGGAATGCGCCGGCGCCGTCGATCTGCGAGGCCTCGCGCAGATCCGCGGGAATGACCTGGAGCCCGGCGAGCACGAGAAGCGCGACGAAGGGCGCCGTCTTCCAGACGTCCGCCAGGATCACCACCGCCATCGCGTATCCGCTCTGACCCAGCCAGACCACGCCGGAGTCGGTGGCGCCGAGGGAGCTGAGCAAGGTGGACACGAGACCCAGGTCCGGGTCGAAGATGGTCCGCCAGGTAATGGCGCTCACGACGGTCAGAATCGCGTACGGCAGCAACACGATGCTGCGCAGCAGCGTCCTGAACCGGAACGCGACGTTCAGCATGAGCGCCAGTCCGATGCCGATGGCCAGCTCAAGCGGAACCGAGATTAGCGTGAAAAGGAAGGTGTTGCCGACGGCTTTCCACCACGTCGGCGAGGTGAGCTGCTCAATGTAGTTTCCGAGGCCGACGGACCGGGAGAGCCCGGGGGTGATGACGCTGTACTGGTGCAGCGAAAGCCAGATCGCGTAGAGCACGGGATAGCCGGCGACGCCGGCCATGAGGATGAGGGCGGGCGCGACCATACGCCCTGCGAGGCGCCTCTCGTTGGATTCGGAGAGGTGCCTCGAGGATCGGGAGAACAGCATCGCTATCAGAACGTCTTCAGTGCGCTGGCGACCTTGTCTGCCATCTGCGTGGCCCCCTGCTGCGGAGCCAGTTCTCCGGAGAGCACCTTGCCCACAGTCTGGTAGATGGCCTGCGAGATCTGCGGATAGACGGGCGACACGGGCCGGGACTTCGCGTTCGTCAGTGCCTTCAGCAGCACGTCCGAGAACGGCAGAGCCTTCTTGACGGGCTCGGAGGTGTAGGCCGCCGCGATGGCGGGAGCGAGCGAGTTCTTGACGGCGATCTGCTCCTGCCAGTCGTCGCTGGTCATGAAGTCGATCATCGCGAGGGCGCCCGCCTGGTTCTTGGAGAACGCGCTGACGGCGACGTTGCTGCCGCCGAGCACGCCGACGCCCTCGCCCGCCGTCTGCCATGCGGGCAGCGGCGTCACGGCGAACTTGCCGGCGATCGCCGACTTCTGACCGGCGGCATAGGCGTAGGGGTAGTTACGCATCGTCGCCCCGGCGCCGCCCTCGAACGCGAGGCGGGTCGCGTCCTCGTCGTACGTCAGCACGGTCTTCGGCGCGGCGCCCTTGGTGATGCCGTTCTGCATGAACGTCAGCACCTCGACCGTCTTCGGCGAGTTGATGGCGACCTCGCCCTTGTCGTTCAGCACCTCGCCGCCCGCGCTGTACAGCTGCTCAAGGAAGCTGACGGTGAGCGACTCGCTCTGCGACGCCTGGTAGAGGAATCCCTTCTTGGGGTCCGCCTCACCGTAGGAGTAGAGCTCCTGCCAGGTCTTCGGAGCCTTGACCTGGTCGGTGCGGTAAAAGAGCAGGCCCGTATTCGAATAGAACGGGACGCCCCAGTATTTGTCCTTGTAGAGCAGGGTGCCGGCCGTGGAGGGGATGAGCTTGTCCAGCTTGGACTTGATGACGTTGCTCATGTCCGCGAGCCATCCCTGAGCGGCCAGCTGTGCCGTCCAAACGACATCCAGCCGGACGACGTCGCACTGGGTGGACTTCGTCTGCATTCGCTGCGTGATCTGCTGAAGCTGGTCGTCGGCCGACGCTCCCAGCTCCACGTAATTGGCCGATGCCTCCGGGTGCGCCTTATTGAAGGCCGCCATCGTCGCCTTCCAGACGCCCGACGAGTCCGTCGGCCCGCAGACCGAGATATTTCCCTTCGCCGACTTGGCCTGCGCGGAATCGAGCGGCGCACTGGTGGTGTCCGACTTCTGGGAGTCGGAACACGCTGTGAGAGCTACAGCCAGCGCTGAGACCGCCCCGATCACCGAAACGGCACGGAACAGACGTCGTTCACCTGTCAACATCATTGTGCTTTCTCTGGTTGCTTGTGAGGTGTGTCGTCGGAGCGCCACAAATCAAGTCGGCGGGGATTTGCTGATATGTCGGAATCTCGCTAGTATTCCGATTAATCCCATTTGTAGGATGAATGGAGTAGAGCACATGATCGAACCTCGTGTCAAGGCGACCAGGAGGAACCTGTCGGCCTCGATCGCCGACGATCTCCTGTTCAAGATCAAGAGCGGTCAGCTGCCACCGGGCTCGAAGGTGCCGAACGAGAAGGAGCTCATGGCGGCTTATGGGGTCGGCCGCAACACCGTCCGGGAGGCGGTTCAGTCGCTCGTGACCATGGGGTACCTCGATGTCCGCCCACGCGTCGGGGCGAGGGTGACCTCCGTACCGGTGGACGAGGCCGTCGAGTCCGCGGCCATCTCGGCATTACTGGCAGGGGAGGCCGTTGGGGACATCTATGAACTGCGGCGGGTGCTGGAGACGGCGATCGCCGAGCGTGCGGCGACCGAGGCGACGTCCGCCGACCTTGAAGCGATCGGCCTCGCCCTGCAGGACTACGAGCGCGCCCACCGGGACGGCCACGGCGCCTACCGCGCCGACGTCGCCTTTCACGCGGCGCTGGCGGTCGCCAGTCACAACGTGGCGTTCCGCAACGTGCTCGAAGGCGTGGGCGATCTTCTCCTGAACGCGCGTCAGCTTACTGATCGTCTTCCTGGCGCGATCTCACTGGCGCTGGAGGAGCACACGGAGATCCTGCGCGCGATCGAACAACGCGACCCTGATCAGGCGCGGCACGCGATGAAGGTGCACATGGAGACTTCCGTAGAGGCTTGGAAGCGTGCGCAACGGCTCTTTGTCGAGAGCTGAATTTAGTAACGACGAAAAACTGAACGAGGAACGACTTTTGCCCGGCCAGAAACGCCTTCGCGTAGTTGTTGCCAATCCTCTTCATGAGGAGTCCTACCAGCGCATCACAGAGCGCGAACCCCGTGTGACCCTGCTCAATGATCTCTCACTGCTTCCCCCGATACGGCACAGGGCGGATTTCTCCGGCGACCCCGAATTCCGGCGGACCCCTGAACAGCAGGCGGAATTCGAAGCCCTCCTCGATTCAGCCGACGCGCTGCTCGGGATCCCTGACGTCGATGCCGCGGCGCTGGGCCGGGCGGTGCGGTCGAACCCACGTCTTCGCTGGGTGCACGCGACCTCGGCCGGCGGTGGTCAGCAGGTCGGGAGGGCCGGACTGAGCCCGTCGGACCTCGAGAGGGTCACCTTCACCACCTCTGCCGGCGTGCATGGGTCGTCGCTGTCGGAGTTCGTGGTGCTGGGCATTCTCAGTGGTGCCAAAGACCTTCCCCGGCTGCTGCGATTGAAAAGCCAGCGCCGCTGGAGCGAACGGTGGATGTCTCGGCAAATCTCCCGGCAAAAGGTGTTGATTCTTGGCTTCGGCGGGATCGGCCGGGCCGTTGCTCGATCTCTCTCGGCGCTGGGCATGAGTGTTACGGCCACCTCGCGCCGTACCGACGCCAAGCACCCCGATGTCGACAGATTTGTCAGCGTCGATGAATTGACCGAGGCAATCGGAGACATGGACGCGATCGTGTGCGCGCTGCCGGGCACCGATCTGACGAAAGGAATCGTCGGAGAACGACTGCTCGCCCGGGTCAAACCCGGTGCCACATTCGTGAATGTGGGCCGAGGCACCGTGGTCGACGAATCGGCGCTCATCGCGGCGCTGGAGGACGGACGGATCGGTTTCGCCGCCCTCGATGTGTTCGAGGTCGAGCCGCTGCCCGCCGAGAGCCCGCTCTGGACCATGCCGAACGTCCTGATCAGCCCGCATACGGCGGCCCTCGCCGTCGATGAGGAGGCGGCCGTCGTCGAGCTGTTCGCCGACAACGCCACGCGGCTGCTCGACGGGCATCCGCTCGTGAACGTCGTCGACACGGTCGAGTTCTACTGACCTGCCGGGTTCGTGAAGGTGAGTTCTGCCGACGTGCCGGGTTCGCGGAAGGAGTGACGCCGTCCCCGCCTCGATCACCCGGCCGCGCCGGGGCCCGGCAGCAGGTCGACGTCGCCCGCGTGCATCGGCTCGCCGCAGTGGGCGCAGCGCAGGTCGACGCCGCTGATCTCACCGCACGCGTGATGGCGGTAGAGCACCGGCGGGCCGGCCTCGCCCGCGAGCCACTTGTCCCCCCAGCCGGCCATGACCATGAGCAGGTCGACGAGCTCGCCGCCCTTCGCCGTCAGGTGGTACTCATAGCGCGGCCGCAGGTCGTAGGCGTGGCGCTCCAGCACGCCCTGGTCGACGAGGTGGTTGAGCCGCTCGGTCAGCACCTTGCGGGAGATCCCGAGGTCGGCCTGGATCTGGTCGAACCTGCTCACCCCGGCCCACACGTCACGCAGGATCAGCGGCGACCACGGCTCCCCGATCACGTCGAGAGTGCGTGCGATGGAGCAGGCAATCTCCCTGAAGTTCGTGCGTTGCATGAGCGGAGTCTAACAATTGGGGTTCCCTCAGGGAACTTCGAGTGTTACGGTCGTGGAGTCTCTTCAAGGAACCCGAAGAACTCGCGCCAGGAGATGATCACGATGCTCGACGCCGACGTACGCCGCGTGCTCGACGGCACCTCGCTCGCCCACCTCGCCAGCGTTCTCCCCGACGGCGCTCCGCACTCCGTTCCGGTCTGGGTCGGCACGTACGGCGACCAAGTCGCGATCATGACAGGCCCGGGCTCCCAGAAGGCCCGCAACCTGCGGCGCGACCCCCGGGTCGCGCTCTCCCTGACGCCGCCCGACAACCCGTTCCAGCCGGTCCTCGTCCGTGGCAGGGTCGTCGAGTGGATCGAGGGCGACGCCGCCTGGGAGATCGTCGACCGGATCTCGGCGAAGTACATCGGCGGCCCCTACACGCGCGATGTGGAGCGGGTCGTCGCGCTCATCGAGCCCGATCGGCAGACCATGGGCTGAGACCGCCCTGCCGCATGTCATCTCGCTTGGCGCGGAGAAGCATCGATCTTCGCTTAACTGTGCATCTCGGGGAAATCGCTGAGGCAGAATGTCCGAGCGAGGGCGTAAGAATGCGCGGCGTGCCAGGGGGATCACGGAGGATGACGTCGGGAATGAGCACTCAGGCTCAGGAGCAGCTCGGCCCTTATCGGATGATCGAGAAGATCGGTGAGGGCGGCATGGGGGTCGTCCATCTCGGTCTCGACGGCGCGGGCCGCAAAGTCGCGATCAAGGTGCTGCACCAGCACGTGGCCGCCGACCTCAAGGCCCGTGACCGGCTGGTCCGCGAGGTGGAGACCATGCGGCGGGTGCGCAGCCCGTACGTCGCCGAGGTGATCGACGCCGAGCTGACGGGCGGCCGGCCGTATGTGGTGACCCATTTCGCTGCGGGCCGCACGCTGGAGGACACCGTGCTGTCCCAGGGGCCGATGGAGGCGCGCGAGGTCATCAGGCTCGCCCAGGGGCTGTGCCAGGCGCTGGTGGACGTGCACGCGGCCGGTGTGATCCATCGGGACCTCAAGCCGTCCAACGTCATGCTGGTCGGCGGCGAGCCGCTGGTCATCGACTTCGGCATCGCGCATCTGGTGAACGCGACCCGGCTCACGGTGACGGGCATGTTCGTGGGGACGCCGGGGTATCTGGCGCCGGAGATCATCCGTGACTCGCAGATCACCCAGGCGGCCGACGTGCACGCGCTGGCCTCGACGGTGTTCTTCGCCGCCACGGGGCTGCCGCCGTTCGGTACGGGGGCGTTCGAGACGGTCTGCTTCAACACGATGGAAGGGCGGGCGCAGCTCGACAAGGCGCCGGTGTGGCTGCGGGACTGGCTCGGCCGGGCGCTCGAGGTCGATCCGGCGGCTCGGCCCGACGCGCGGGAGCTGCTGCGAATGGCCAGGGCGCTCGATCCGGCGGGCCGCCCGGCTCAGGCCGGATGGCACGGAGATCGTACGCCGGCGGGCCGCCCGGGCGCGGCCAAGGGGCTCGGAGACAGCACGCTCACCATGGACGCCGTCTCCGACCTGCTCCCGCCGGTCGACTACGCCCGCCACGAGCCGCCGCCGTACGTACCCGCCCCGGCGCCGACCGTCCACACAGATCAGCCGGAGGAGCGCCGCCCGGCCCCGGCTCCCAAGGAACCCTTCGACCTCCAGCGGTTCTTGGCCGGTAGCGGGTTCGTCGGGGCGCTCGCGGTCGTGACGCTGGTGGCGTTGACCATGCTCATGCCGGTCGCCGTGGGCCTGCTGGCGGCGGCGCTCACGGTGGCGTTGCGCGTCGCCGAATACTTCCTGGCGGGCAACGAGCGGACGTTGTCCAGAGAGGCCCTCGTGGCGGGGGGCCACATACTCGGGTCGCTGGCGTTCGGCATCGCCGCCGTTACCTTCCTGCACATGAGCCGGTTGAGCGTCGGCAACGCGGAGTCCTTGGCCGCCGGTGCGTTCACGCTGGGGCTGTTCGTGCTGCCCGGCTCGGGGACGGTGCGGTGGGCCGCCTCGGACATCCTCGCCCGCTTCCTGCCCGGCCGCACCGCGATCGTGGTGTCGGTGGCCGTGATGGGGCCGATCGCGCTGACCTCGGTGATCGTGGCCCTGATCCAGGCGTTGTAGCCCGGCCCGGCCGACGGTCGGCGCGGCGCCCGTCGCCCTTAGGCGGGCTGATCGGCCGCCGCGCGCGCCGCCATCCGCCGTTCGAACCACAGGGAGCAGAACGGCGGCACCGAGCACGCCAGGCCGAGCACCACCGCGCCCCGGCTCCAGCCCGCCTCGCGTGCCGAGAGCAGCACGCCGATCACGTACAGCACGAACAGCGCTCCGTGGATCGGGCCGAACACCTTCACGCCGAGTTCGCCGGTCGCGGTCACGTACTTGAAGAACATCCCGACCAGCAGCCCTGCCCACGAGCATGCCTCGGCCACCGCCACGACCCGGAACCAACCCAGCATTTCTCACCCTTTCGCCCGAAATGACGCGGATACTCTACAGGCTGTAGAGGATGGCGAGGGTGGTGCGCACCTGCGCGCGCGCTCAACCGCCGGCCGGGGAGCGGGGCGTTCTGGGGTGCATGATCGTCTGGCACACTGAGTCCATGAGTGGACGAGGTCGCCCGCCGGACCCGGACCTCGAAGCCCGGGTCCATGCCGCGGCGCTCGACCTGTACGGCGAGGTGGGCTGGGCGGGGTTCAGCCTGGACGTGGTGGCGCGACGGGCGCGGGTGGGGAAGGCGGCCCTCTACAGCAGGTGGGGCAGCAAGGAGAAGCTGATCGTCGACGCGCTGACGGCCATGCACCCCGATCCTGACCCGAATGCCCCGAAGCGGTCGGGGCTGTTGCGGGAGGACCTGGTCGTCATGGCCGTGAACATCCTCGACGGCTACTTCGACCGCCGGGGTCTGGTCATCCTGCGGGCGCAGATCGAGGCCAAGGTCTATCCGGAGCTGTTCGGTCATGCGCTGGAGCGGCTCCAGCGAGAGCGCATCAGGGACGGCCGCGCCATCGTGGTGAGCGCCATCGACCGAGGCGAACTTCCGGCGGGGACGTCCCCGGCTCGGGTGCTGGACGCGGTCGCGGGCATTCTCACCAACCACGTTCTGTCGACTCCGGCCAGCCAGATGCCCGCGCTGATCAAGCGCAAGGAGAAGTTCGCCGAGGAGACCGTCGACTTCGTGCTGTCGGCCGTCGGCTACCGGTCAGCGGTCTGACTGTTCCAGGACAATCGGGCACTTGCGGAGCGGCTATTTACAGACCAAGTTCGTCTGTATTAGCGTGCGGATCAGCGCGCCAAACGGCTTGATCGGCTCACGGATTCGGCCCTGACGCGGTCTCCCGGAAGGAGCACAGACATGGCCCCCAGCCCGTGACGCTCACAGACGAGAGCCGCCCCGGCCGGATCGTCGCGGTGCCGGCCTTCGGCGGCATGGTCGTCTCCATGATGCTCACCCTCGTGGCGGCCGTCATCCCGAAACTGCCCGAGCTGCTGTCGGCCTCGGTCTCGGACGCCTCGTGGGTCGTCACCGCCACCCTGCTCTCCTCCGCCGTGTTCGCCTACCTGACAGAACCGATCCCAACTGAACGGTCCTAACACCGCTGCGTCGCACACAGGAAGGGCATTCCATGGGAGCTCTCGACGGCAGGATCGCCATCATCACCGGCGCGGGCCGCGGCATCGGCGCCTCCATCGGCCGGATGTTCGCCGCCCAGGGCGCGAAGCTCGTGCTCAACGACCTCGGCGCCGGCCCGGACGGCACGGGCGGCGACGCCGGTCCCGTACGGGACATCGCCAAGGAGATTAACGACCTCGGCGGCCAGGCCGTCGCCGACACCGGCGACATCGCCGAGACCGCGACCGGCCGGCGCCTGGTCGACCTGGCCGTGGAGAACTACGGCGGGCTCGACATCGTCGTCAACGTCGCCGGCATCCTCCGCGACAAGATGATCTTCAATCTGCCCGAGGAGGACTGGGACGCGGTCATCCGGGTGCACCTGCGCGGCCACTACAGCACGATCAAGCCCGCGGCCGCGTACTGGCGCGGGCAGCGCAACCCGGACGGCCACTACCGCGTCATCAACTTCACCTCGGACTCGGCGCTCCAGGGCTCCCCGGGCCAGCCCAACTACGCCGCCGCGAAGATGGGCATCATCGGCCTGACCGCCTCACTCGCCAACGGCCTGGCCAGGTACGGCGTGACCGCGAACGCCATCGCCCCCGGCGCGGCCACCCGCCTGACCGCCACCGTCCCGGACGACAAGAAGCTCGGCGACGACTCCCGCCTCGCGGAGGTCATGTCGCCGGACAACATCGGGCCGATCGTCACCTACATCGCCGGTACCGAGTCGGACTGGCTGTCGGGGCGTACGCTCGGCGCCGCCGGGTACGAGGTCAGGCTGTGGAACACCCCCGAGGTCGTCGAGACCGTCGCCTCGGACGGTCCGTGGGACCTCCAGGACCTCGCGGACAAGGTCGCGAAGTCGTTCCGCCCCAAGGCCGACGGCCTGCCGCCATCGCTCTTCATGGCCCAGATCCCCAAGTGAGCCGATCAGCACCTCAGGCCAGTTCATGCCGACAGGAGAGGGAAGCGCTATGTCCTCTACCACCCCATCGACCACCACGGCACCCATCGGCTTCTACGAGATCGCCGCCGCCGACCCCGGCCGGGTGGCCGTCATAGACCCGGACGGATCGGCTCTCACCTTCGGCGAGCTGCTGGCGCGGGTCAACCGCGTCTCGCGCGCCCTGCGCTCGCACGGCCTCACGACGGGCGACGCCGTGGCGGTGGCGGTGCACAACGGCCACGAGTATCTGGAGCTGTCGCTGGCCACGGGACAGATCGGCATGTACCTGGTCCCGGTGAACTGGCGGCTGACCCCGGCCGAGATGCGGTACATCATCCAGGACTCCGGAGCCAAGGTCGTGGTCATGGACGCCGAGCAGGCGGCGACGCTGCCGCCCGAGTCGCCGCCGGAGCACCGGTTCGTGGTCGGCGGCGCGGTGGACGGCTGGCGGCCCTATCCGGAGCTGGGCCCGGGCGAGTCGTCCGACGCGCCGCCGCAGCGCCGGCTCGGGTCCGTCATGGGCTACACCTCGGGTACCACGGGCAGCCCCAAGGGAGTACGGGTCGCCTTGCCGGACGTCCTTCCGGAGACGGTGATCAGGTCGTTCACCGGACTGGCCGCCCGCTACGAGATCAACGTGGCCGAGGGGATACACCTGGTGTGCTCGCCGATCTACCACGCCGCGCCCAGCGGGCACGCCTTCGCCTTCCTGCACAGCGGTCACACGGTGCTGATCCAGGGCCGGTTCGATCCCGAGGGGGTGCTGCGGGCCATCGAACAGCACCGGGTGACCAGCGTGCACATGGTTCCCACGCACTTCCACCGCCTGCTGCGCCTGCCGGAGGAGGTACGGTCCGCGTACGACCTGTCCAGCCTGGAGGCGGTCATCCACGCGGGCGCGCCGTGCCCGGTGCCGATCAAGCAGCAGATGCTGGAGTGGCTGGGCCCGCTGGTGTGGGAGTACCTGGGGTCGACCGAGGGCAGTGTCTCCCTGGTGAGCCCGCGCGAGTGGCTGCGCAAGCCCGGCACCGTGGGACGGCCGGTGCCGAACACGGACGTGAAGATCCTCGACGAGGACGGCAAGGAGGTGCCCACCGGCGAGGCGGGCACGATCTATTTCGGTACGCCGGGGAGGCGCCCGGCCTTCGAGTACAACAACGACCCGGCCAAGACCGCCGCCGGCCGCCGAGGTGACCTGGCGACCGTCGGCGACTACGGCTACTTCGACGAGGACGGTTACCTGTTCCTGCTGGACCGGCGGACGGACCTGATCATCTCCGGCGGCGTGAACATCTATCCGGCCGAGATCGAGCAGGCCCTGATCACACACCCGGCGGTCGCCGACGTCGCGGTCATCGGCGTACCGGACCCGGACTGGGGCCAGAGCGTGCTCGCGGTCGTCCAGCCGGTCGCCGGCGCGGTGCCCGGTGACGAGCTGGCCGCCGAACTCCGCGCGCACTGCGCCGAGTACCTGGCCTCGTTCAAGATCCCGCGCCGGTACGAGTTCCGCGCCGACTTCCCGCGGACCGAGACGGGCAAGCTGCAACGCCGCAAGCTGCGCGATGCCTACATCTAAGGAGTGGACGTGAAGGTAGGTGTGCATGTCGGCGGCCCGCCGTCGTCGGAGGTCGCGCGGTTCGCCGGATGGGCCGAGGAGTCCGGCTTCGACGTCGTCACCAGCGCCGAGGTCGATCACGACCCCTTCCTGCTACTGACGCTGGCCGCCCAGGCGACCAGCCGGGTGCGGCTCGCGACGGGCATCGCGGTCGCCTTCGCGCGCACGCCGATGGCGTTGGCGTACATCACCAACGACCTTCAGACGCTGTCCGGAGGGCGCTTCGTCCTCGGCCTCGGCACCCAGACCAAGCCCCACATCACCCGCCGCTTCAGCATGGAGTGGGGCAAACCGGTGACCCGGATGCGGGAGTACATCACCGCCCTGCGCGCGATCTGGAACGACTGGAACAAGGGCGAGGAGGTCCGGCACACGGGGGAGTACTACCGGCACACGCTCATGACGGCGACCTTCCGCCCGGCGCCGCACGGTCACGACAATCCGCCGATCCACCTCGCCGCGGTCGGCCCGGCCATGACGCGGCTGGCCGGTGAGGTGGCGGACGGGCTGATACCGCACGGCTTCAGCACCGAACGGTATTTCCGCGAGGTCACCCTGCCGGCTCTGGAGGAGGGTTTGGAACGGGCCGGTCGTGACCGGTCCGAGATGAGCGTCCACTGTCCCGGCTTCGCGCACGTGTACGCACCGGAGGGCTCCGTCGACGAGCAGCGGCAGATGCTGCGCGGCCGGGTCGCCTTCTACGGCTCCACCCCCGCCTACCGAGGGGTTCTCGCCCTCCACGGCTGGGAGGAGCTGCACGAGCGGCTCCACGCGCTGTCGGTCCGTCCGGAGGCCGACCGCTGGGACCGGATGGCCGACCTCGTCGATGACGAGGTGCTCGACACGTTCTGTACGAGCGGCACGCTGCCCGAAGTCGCGGCGGAGCTGCGCCGCCGGTTCGGCGGGCTGGTCGACCAGGTGCACCTCCATCCGCCGGCGGGCACGCCGGAGACGGAGATCCGCGCGGCCCTGGCCACCCTCCACGACGGGTGAGCTCTCAGCGGGCCTCAAGGTGGGCTTGGATGGCGTCCATCACGGCCCGCGGCGAGGCCGAGCGGCTGAAGGTGGCCACCACCACCTGCTCGCCCTTCTCCTGGGGCTGCTCCAGGTGGCGGAACGTGGCGATCACGTAGCCGAGAGCGTGGTCCAGGAGCCCGAAGGGATCGTAGGCGCCGCCTGCCCGCAGCCAGCCGCGCAGGACCTGGTTGTGCGCCGCCACGACGGAGGCGGCCATGAGCTCGGCCCGCAGTCCGGCGTCGGGCGAGTCGCCGAGCCATTCGCCGACGAACTCCCGGAACAGCCGCTGGTAGCGGGCCACGCTGGCGATCTCCCGGTCGCGCAGCGCGGGCACCTCCCGGACCAGGCGGTAGCGGCGCAGCGACACCTCGGCGTCGTCGACGTAGTGGGCGAGCACGAGGCGCACGGCGTCGGTGATGGCCACGATCGCGGTGTCGGCCGCGGAGGCGCGCAGACGGGTGTCGATCTTGGCCAGCAGCGCATCGTGGTCGGGGAAGATCGCGTCTTCCTTGGAGTGGTAATGGCGGAAGAACGTGCTGCGGCTCACGCCCGCCCGGGCGGCGATGTCGTCCACGGTCGTGGCGTCGTAGCCGTTCTCGTCGAACAGGGCGACGGCGGCTTCGGCCAGGCGGTGGCTGATGCTCGGGTTCGGCACAGGGGCCATTCTTCCGGATTCAGGGGTGTCCAAAACGTACGAAACTCAGTACCGTACTTATGAAACTCAGTCCCATGGACGGTGATGGATGAGACCACCTGACACCGCGGGCAGCCTCGCCCGCCTGAAGGAGCGGCTCGACGAGGCCGTCCACGTCGCCGAGGCGCGGGCCGCGACCAAGCAGCACGCCAAGGGCAGGCTGACCGCCCGCGAGCGGATCGAGCGGCTGCTGGACGACGGCTCGTTCGTCGAACTGGACGCCCTCATGAAGGGTTCGCTCGGTTACGGCGACGGCGTGGTGACCGGGTACGGGACGGTGGACGGCCGCCAGGTGTGCGTGTTCTCGCAGGACTTCACGGTCGCGGGTGGCAGCCTGGGGGAGGTGTACGGGCAGAAGATCTGCAAGGTCATGGACCTGGCGATGCGCAACGGGTGCCCGATCGTCGGCATCAACGAGGGCGCCGGGGCGCGCATCCAGGAGGGTGTGGTCTCGCTCGGGCTGTACGGCGAGATCTTCCGCCGCAACATCCGCGCCTCCGGCGTGATCCCGCAGATCTCCCTCATCATGGGCGCCTGCGCGGGCGGTCACGTGTACTCGCCGGCGCTCACCGACTTCACGGTCATGGTGGACGAGTCCTCGCACATGTTCGTCACGGGCCCGGACGTGATCAAGACCGTGACCGGCGAGGACGTCACGTTCGAGGAGCTCGGCGGCGGGCGGGTGCACAACAGCCGCAGCGGCGTGGCCCACTACCTGGCGCACGACGAGGACGACGCGCTGGACTACGTCCGGGCGTTGCTGTCGTACCTGCCGGACAACAACCTCGACGAGCCGCCGCACCCGGTGTTCGAGGCGGACCTGGAGGCTTCCGCCGACGACCTGGCGCTGGACGTGCTGGTCCCGGACTCGCCGAACCAGCCGTACGACATGCACGAGGTGATCGGCGCGCTGCTGGACGACGGCGAGTTCCTGGAGGTGCAGGGGCTGTTCGCGCCCAACATCGTGGTCGGCTTCGGCCGGATCGAGGGCCGGCCGGTCGGCGTGGTGGCCAACCAGCCGATGCGGCTGGCCGGGACGCTCGACATCGACGCCTCCGAGAAGGCCGCCCGGTTCGTCCGCACCTGCGATGCCTTCAGCGTCCCGGTGCTCACGCTGGTGGACGTGCCCGGCTTCCTGCCCGGCACCGACCAGGAGTGGAACGGCATCATCCGGCGCGGCGCCAAACTCCTGTACGCCTACGGCGAGGCCACCGTCCCGCTCGTCACCGTCATCACCCGCAAGGCCTATGGCGGCGCGTACGACGTGATGGGCTCCAAGCACCTGGGCGCCGACGTCAACCTGGCCTGGTCGACCGCCCAGATCGCGGTCATGGGTGCCCAGGGCGCGGTCAACATCCTGCACCGCAAGCGACTGGCCGCCGCCGACGACCCCGACGCGCTGCGCGCCGAGCTGGTCCACGAGTACGAGGACACCCTCGCGACCCCGTACCTGGCGGCCGAACGCGGCTATGTGGACGCCGTCATCCGGCCGAGCGAGACCCGCCGCGAGGTGACCAGGGCGCTGCGGCTGCTGCGCGGCAAGCGCGACGCCCTGCCGCCCAAGAAGCACGGGAACATCCCGCTGTGAGCGACATCAAGCCCGGGGACGAGGGAGCCGAGCGGGCGCCCGAAGCCGAGGTGCGCGTGGTGAAGGGCGCTCCGACGCCGGAGGAGCTCGCCGCCCTGGTCGTGGCCCTGCGCCTGGCGCGACCGGCGGCCGACGCTCCGCGACCGGCGGTCACCCGCCCACGGCGCGTGCTGCGCCGTCCCCTCGTGCCAGGCCCGCGCGGCTGGCGGGAGTCGAGCTGGAACCTGGGAGGACACCTGTGAGCCTGCGCAAAGTGCTGATCGCCAACCGCGGCGAGATCGCCGTCCGCATCGTCCGCGCCTGCCGGGACGCAGGCATCGGCTGCGTGGCCGTCTACGCCGATCCCGACCGCGACGCGCTGTACGTCCGCATGGCCGACGAGGCGTACGCGCTGGACGGCGCCACGCCGGGGGAGACGTACCTGTCGATCGACAAGATCATCGAGGTGGCGGCGCGGTCGGGCGCCGACGCCGTACATCCCGGTTATGGCTTTCTGGCGGAGAACGCCACCTTCGCCCAGGCGGTCATCGACGCCGGGCTGGTCTGGATCGGCCCGCCGCCGTCCGCGATCACCGCACTCGGCGACAAGGTCGAGGCCCGGCACATCGCCCAGAAGGTAGGGGCGCCGCTGGTGGCCGGAACGGCCGACCCGGTGTCCGGGGCGGACGAGGTACTGGCGTTCGCGCGGGAGCATGGCCTGCCGATCGCCATCAAGGCGGCGTTCGGCGGCGGCGGGCGCGGGCTCAAGGTCGCCCGCACCCTGGAGGAGATCCCCGACCTGTACGACAGCGCGGTCCGCGAGGCCGTGGCGGCCTTCGGGCGGGGCGAGTGCTTCGTCGAGCGCTACCTCGACCGGCCCCGCCACGTCGAGACCCAGTGCCTGGCCGACGCCCACGGCGGCGTGGTCGTGGTCAGCACCCGCGACTGCTCGCTCCAGCGCCGCCACCAGAAGCTGGTCGAAGAGGCGCCCGCGCCGTTCCTCAGCACGGAGCAGGAGGCCCTGCTGCGCGACAGCTCCAAGGCCATCCTGCGCGAGGCCGGCTACGTCGGCGCCGGGACCTGCGAGTTCCTCGTCGGCCAGGACGGCACGATCTCCTTCCTGGAGGTCAACACCCGCCTGCAGGTCGAGCACCCGGTCAGCGAGGAGGTCACCGGCATCGACCTCGTACGCGAGATGTTCCGCGTCGCCGACGGCGAGCCGCTGGGCTACGACGACCCGCCGGCCCGCGGCCACTCGATCGAGTTCCGGATCAACGCCGAGGACCCCGGCCGCGGCTTCCTGCCCGCCCCCGGCATGATCACCCGCTGGCACGCCCCCTCCGGCCCCGGCGTCCGTCTCGACGGCGGCTACGAGCAGGGCGAGACCGTGCCCGGCTCCTTCGACTCCCTGGTCGCCAAGCTGATCGTCACCGGCGCCACCCGCGAGCAGGCGCTGCAGCGCGCCCGCCGGGCGCTGGCCGAGTTCGAGGTCGACGGCATGCCCACCGCGCTGCCCTTCCACCGGGCGGTCGTGGACGACCCGGCGTTCACCGCCGAGCCGTTCACCGTCCACACCCGCTGGATCGAGACCGAGTTCGACAACCACCTCACCCCGTACGCCGGACCGGCCGCCACGGCGGAACCGGCGGAGCGGGAGCGGGTCACCGTGGAGGTGGCGGGCAAGCGCCTGGAGGTCGTCCTGCCCGCCGGTCTCGGCGGTCCGCGGAGCGCCGGCGCGCCCAGGCCCGCCGCCCCGCGCCGCCGAGGCGCGAGCGCCGCTCGGTCCGCGCCCAGCGGAGACGCCCTGGTCAGCCCGATGCAGGGCACCATCGTCAAGCTGGTGGCCGCCGACGGCGACACCGTGCGAGAGGGCGACACCATCGTGGTCCTGGAGGCCATGAAGATGGAGCAGCCGCTGACCGCCCACAAGGACGGCACCGTGGTCGGGATGTCCGCCCACGTGGGGGCCACGGTCGCGGCGGGCGCGGTGATCTGCGAGATCAAGGACCCGTCGTGACCCCGTCGCCCCGGCGGTTGGTCGCCGGGGCGTCCGCGCCGGCCTGAAAGCTTCACGCGTGACCTTGGGATTTCGACTCGCCTGCCCTCGTTGAGTTGACTTCCCGGTCAAGGTGCCTCTTCCTCGGTGACGACGAGAGGAAGGGGAACGCGACATGTTCGTACGCAAGCATGCAGGCGCCGCCTTGCTGGCGGCCACGGCGATGGTCTGCGGAGCCGTACCGCAGGCGGCGGCCGACACCGGCACCTTCGATTCCCTGGCCAAGCCCACGGTGGCGGCGGACGGCTCCGGCACCTACCGGACCGTGCAGGCCGCCGTCGACGCCGTGCCCGCGGGCAATGCCGGCCGGGTGACGATCACCATCGCGCCCGGGTCGTATCGCGAGATCGTCCGGGTCCCGTCGAACAAGCCGTACATCACGCTCCAGGGGCTTGGATCTTCGGCGGCCCAGACTGTGATCGTTAACAATCACTACGCGGGCCAGTACGGGACATTCAACAGCGCCACCGCCTTCGTCGATGGCCACGACTTCGTCGCCACCAACCTGACGATCTCCAACGACTTCGACGAGAACCCGAACGTCACCGGCCATCAGGCGGTCGCGCTCAACCTGAACGCCGACCGCGCGGTCCTGCGCAACGTACGCCTGCTCGGCGACCAGGACACCTTCCTGGTCAACAACGCGGCCCGCGCCTACGTCGCCGGCTCCTACGTCGAGGGCACCGTCGACTTCATCTTCGGCGGCGGCACCATCGTCTTCGACAACTGCGACGTCTACGAGAAGCGCAGCACCGGCGGCCCGATCACCGCCGCGAGCACCGACGCGGCCAAGACCTACGGCTTCCTGTTCTACAGGTCGCGGATCTCCGGAGGGTCCTCGGCCGGGACCACCACGCTGGGCCGTCCCTGGCGGCCCAATGCCCAGGTGCTCTACCGGGAGTCCACGCTCAGTTCGGTGATCAAAACCGCCCAGCCGTGGACCGACATGTCCGGCAACTCGTGGAAGAACGCCCGCTTCTTCGAGTACCGGAACAACGGCTCGGGGGCGGGCTCGAACGCCAACCGGCCGCAGTACAGCGACGCCCAGGCCGCGAACTACACGCCCCAGAGGTATCTGGCCGGCTCCGACGGCTGGAACCCCATCTCCTGACATCCCGCAAAGGAGAATCATGAACTTCCGTGCAACGCTCACCGCGCTGACCGTCGTGGCCACGCTCGGGGTGGCCGCTCCCGCCGCGGACGGACGGGCCTTCGACCCGGTGACCGCCGCCCGTACCTGGCCGAGCACCGCCGACGGTTTCGCCGCCACCAGCGGAAACGGCCTGAGCACCACCACCGGCGGCGCGGCCGGTGCCACGGTGACCGTCACCACCTACGCCGACCTGGTCAAGTACGCCACCTCCGCCACCCCGTACACCATCCGGGTCAACGGCGCGATCACCGTCACCCCGTACGGCACCGAGATCAAGGTCGCCGCCAACAAGACCATCGTCGGCGTCGGCACCAGCGGCCACATCGTCAACGGCGGCTTCTTCCTGGGCGCCGGCGTCAGCAACGTGATCATCCGCAACCTGACCATCCGCGACACCCGCATGGCCGACGACGACCCCGACGACAAGCTCTACGACTACGACGGCATCCAGCTGGACACCGCCCACCACGTCTGGATCGACCACAACCGCGTCATCCGGATGAACGACGGCCTGATCGACAGCCGCAAGGACACCAGCTACCTCACGGTCTCCTGGAACGTCATGGCCGAGAACAACAAGTCGTTCGGCATCGGCTGGACCGACAACGTCACCGCCCGCATGACCATCCACCACAACTGGATTCACGACAACAACCAGCGCAACCCCAGCACGGACAATGTCGCCTACGCCCACCTCTACAACAACTACCTGCAGAACATCACCGGCTACGGCAACTACTCACGCGGCGCCACCAAGATGGTGATCGAGAACAGCTACTACGACCACGTCAAGGACCCCTACTACCCCGACACCACCGCCCAGCTCCGCCAGAGCGGCAGCGTCTGCGTCAGCTGCACGGGCAAGCGCACCACCAGCGGCTCGGCCTTCACCCCCGGCTCGTTCTACTCCTACACGCTCGACCCGGCCGCCGACGTCCCGTCCCTGCTCAGGACGTACGCGGGACCCCAGGCGAACATCGGCACCTGACGCTCACGTCGCGGGCCGCGCGCGTCCACCACCTGGGACGCGGGCGGCCGGCGACTGAGATCCCGGAAGGGGACTGGCGTCCGTCACTCCGAGCGAGTCAGCCGGACGTATCCGTACGGGTTGAAGAACAGATCGTCCTCGTCGTAACGGTCGCACGGGCCGGTGCGCAGCAGCCATCGGGGTGCGTCCTCGGTCATCCGGAAGCCGGCGCCGTCCTCGATCTCCGCCGCGCGCGGATCGGTCAGCAGGTAGATCGCCAGCGTGTCCAGGTGCTCGACCAGCTCAGGCAGCTCGTCCTTCGTCGGCGGCTCCGGACCGACCTCGATCTCCACCTCGGGCGCGCCGAGCAGGTGCATGCCGCAGCTGTAGAGCACCTGGCCGTCGTAGATCGGCCGCTTCACCCAGGCGGAGGCGAGCGCGTCGGCCAGGTCCTCGTCCTTGGCGTCAGCCGCCCGGTCGGCCAGCGCGAGCCAGCGGTCCCGGCCGTGCGTGATCCCGCTGCTCTCGTTCTTCACCGCCGTGGCGCCGGACCGCAGCAGCGCGGCCGTCACCGCCAGCAGCCGCCGGGACGTGTCGAACGCCAGCTCCCGCATCATCGGCATGGACAGCAGGTAGCCGACCGTGTCGTGCGACTCGACCGCGGCCCAGTCCGACTCGTCGAACGAGGCCGCGGCCATGCTGGCCTCGAACGCCTCCGGCATCCGGGGGTCGGGTTCGGCCTCGGAGTACTCACGGTCGAGGACGAACCCGCCGAAGCCGGACGCGATCCGTTCCATCTCTGAAAGGGCCAGCCCGGAGCCGAGTACGCACAACACATGTCTGGGGAACGCTTCACTCATCCCGGTACATTAGCGATCAAACCTACTCGCCAGCCCGGTGAACGGCGATCTCGGTCAGAGTCGGGGTGTACACCTCCGTCGGCACCTTCCCGGTGAGCGCCACCCGGAGCCGGGAGGTCGTGACGCTGCCGAAGCCGGTCACGGCCAGGTCGTGTCCGATCCCGTTGGCACGGCTCGCGAACGTCACCCACGCGCCGGTCCCGGCGTCCCATCGCCGCAGATCGAAGGTCTGGACGCGCGGGTTGGTGCCTGAGTCGGTGTACTCGTCGAGGTCCACCTCGTCGAAGGTGGTGGCCGCGCCGAAGTCGATGTCGAGCGTGATCGGGTAGGTCGCGTCATCGGCAGCCGCCCAGCGGGTCGCCGGATTCCCGTCGGTCAGCTTCTCCGCGCCGAGCGTGCCGCCCGCGCCCGGGTGGGTCGAGCTCGCGGTGACCGGCTTGCCGAGGGCGAGGTTGACCCGGTTGTCGCCTGGATCGTCCTCGATGGGGTCTGTGTCCACCGGGTTGGTGACCTTCACACCGATCGGGCTCTCCGCGATGCCGATGTCCGGCGCCTTGCCGTAGTAGATGTGAGTGCCGAGGAAGTCCTCGGTGCCCAGGTGGGGGTTGTAGCGTCCGGCGTCGATGAGTGGTGAGTCGTCGCGCAGCTTGAAGTGCGCCGCGGCCGTCCGGATGTTGTCCACGCCCGCCCCGGTGACGTACTTCGCCGGGTCGCCTGCGAACCTGGGGTCGAGCCGCGGCCCGGCCCGGTCGACCGGCTCCTGGCCGGAGTGGGTGCCGCTCGCCTCGTAGTAGTCGTTGTTGGCGAACACGGCCTGGCGCAGGGCGCCGGTACGGCGGTACCAGGGCGTCGACTTCGTCCTGGAGGAGTTGTAGAAGATGTTGTTCAGGAAGTAGACCTTGCTCAGGAACGTCTCGTCGTGGACGTAGCCGAGGTCCGCGCCGTCGTACACGAAGGTGTTGTTCGCGAAGTAGGTCGGCGAGTAGTTCGTCGACAGCATGTTCTTCACCAGGACGCCGTTGTCGTTGACGCTCAGGTTGTAGCGGGCGACGGAGTTGGAGCTGTTGCCCATGTACGCCATCCAGCCCGCCGCGTTGTCGTGCGAGTAGTTGAACTGGTAGGTGACGTTGAAGTTGGTGTACTCCAGATCCCACGGGGTGCCGTCATACTCGTTGTCCGGGCCGCCGTAGACCTCGTTGAACTGCATGACCGAATCGGCGCCCGCCCACAGATAGAGCCCGCAGGACACCGCGGCATACCGCTTGAGGAAGCCGTTGACCTCGTTGTACTCGACGGTCATGTTCTTCGTGTTGGCCAGTTGGATCGCGCCCTGGCCGACGCTCTCGGCGTAGTTGTGGCCGATGTAGACGTCCCGGCTGTACAGGTCGCGGGTGCGCACCCAGAGCTGCTCCCAGCCCTCGTGGAACTTGCCGCTCTCGTCGTACTGTCCGGCGCCCGCGCCGTCGGCGGCGAACCAGTTGAACGCGAACTGCACGGCGTGCAGCTCGACCTTCGTGAAGGTGTTGTTCTCGATCCGGACGTCCTTGAAGTAGTAGCCGCCGGTGCCGTAGTCCTTGTAGCTTCGGCTGCCGAAGACCTGGAAGTCGACGCCGCCGTAGTGGATCTTCTGCCAGGTGCTCGGGCCGTCGAGATCGTGGACGTACACGTTGGAGATCCGGAAGTGGTCCATGATGCTGTCCGCGCCGGCCGGCAGGAGGTCGGCGTTGATGGAGACCATGATGCCGTCGCGCACGTAGGACCCGGTCGTGATGTCGGTGGCGAAGTCGTCGTCGTTGGACAGCTCGACGTTGTTGATCTCGAAGTACTGCTGGTTGCGCAGCACGATGGCCCCGGTGCGGCCGACCGTGTCGGAGTTCTTCGTGCCGTCGGCCCGGAAGGGGTTCGGCACCTTGCCGTTCGTCGCGATGTACGGTCGGCGGGCGCGCGCGTCACCGTACGCCGAGATGGTGATCGGCTTGCCCGCGCTGCCCGAGCCCTTCGGCCACAGCTGCTGGTCGTTCCACTGCTCGCCGGCCTTGAGCAGGACGCGGTCGCCGGGCCGGAACGTCGTCGCGTTCGCCTTGGTCAGGCTGCGCCAGGCGGTCTGCGGCGAGGTGCCCGCCGCGCTGTCGCGGCCGTTCCTGGCGTCGATGAAGTAGTCCTTGCCACCCGTCTGGTTCGGCGTGTTGCCCGGTAAGTCCGCCTTGACGGCGGTGGGGGAGCGGTCCGCGGCCGCCGCGGCGGGCGCGAGCGATCCCGCGAGCAGCGCGGCGAGCAGGGCCGCGAGGACCATGCGCGGTGCCCTCCGTGCCGGGGGGCGAGGTGTGGTGCCGACAGGTTTCATTGCACATCCTCTGCGTTGATGGCGTCCACCGCCGCCGCGTCGACTTCGAGGTCACTGACGTCCACCCGGCGCTGGAGGAACTGGTCGAACCTCTCCTCGATGAGGGACTGCCGGATCCGCCGGGAGTACGCGGCGAACGCCGCCTTCTCGTCGACGGTCTTGCCGCTGAGTTCGTAGTAGGTGATCTGGCCGGCGCTCGGGACCGGGGCGGAGATCTGGCCCGCAGCGAGCTTGCCGAGCACCGCCATGAGGTCCTGGTCGCGGGCGGTCGAGCCGCCTCCGTCCTGCGTGGCGGTCGTGAGGCGGGCGCCGGGCTCCCGGTCCGCGACCTCCGCCAGCCGGTCCGCCGCGGCCACCCGCCGCTGGAGCCCGGCCGCGTACGCCGCCGACGCGCCGTCGGGCACCGGCACCACGAGCTTGGCGTACGTGTACGTGGTCGCGTTGGCGCTCCAGGCGTCCCGGTCGGCGTCGAACGCGCTCCGGACATCGGCGTCGGTGACCTTGAGCGGGCCGTCCGACTTCGTGCCGAGCCGCTGCTTCAGGGCCGTCGTGAGCTCGGTGAGCCGGTGCGAGTAGTACTCCTCGGGGGAGAACTCCGCCAGGCCGTAGACGACCTCGCCCTTGGCGATGGCATCGGCGCGTCGCCTGTTCTCGGCGGCCAGCTCGCCGAGGAAGTCCGCGTGGTCGACGGAGCCGATCAGCCCCTCCTCGTTCGCGAGGACGAGCGTGGTCTTGTCCCGCCGGATCTCGTCGAGGGCGCGCGCCGCGAGCCGCTGGAGCGCCGTCTTGTCGCCTGCCTTGGCGGTCCAGTCGATCGAGCCGTCCTGGAGGTGGTACTGGTTGCGTAGGTCGTTCTGCACCCGTGGAGCGAGGCGGCGCATGTGGAAGAGCAGCTCGTCGTGGGTCACGGCATGGCCGTCGATGGCGGCGACCCTGTCGGTGCGATGGGTGAGCGCCACTCCGGCGACCAGCAGAGCGGCCAGAGCGGTCACCATACCGGCGACCAGGACCACGGCCTTCATGAGGTCGCTCCGATCGCTGTCACGTGGGTGATGACGGGTGTGTCACGGGCTTGGGACACCTCGACCAGCACGGCGTCGACCTCGATCGGCGTAAATGTCAGGATGCGCTGGTATCCCACCGCGTTAGCCTCCGCGAGCGTCGTCCACCGGCCGTCCCGGCGGCGGCCCCGGACGACGACGTGCTCGACGCGTTGCCCCCGCGTGATGTCCTCACCCACGACGACCGCCTCGACCGAGCGGGGCCGGGCGAAGGCGAGCGTCACACCGGGCAGCGGGTCCGAGTCGTCCGGCCGCCACGGCGTACGCCCTCTGCCGGGCCACGCGGTCGCGACGTCGCCCGGAGATCCGGACGACACCGTCGCGGTCGCCTCGACGCGCCGCGCCCGGAAGTCGGCGATGCGCCGTCCGAGCTGCTCCAGCACCGCCACGTCGGTGTCCCGTACCAGCCCGTCACGAGCCGGTGGGACGTTGAGCAGAAAGCAGGAGTTGCCGCCGACGGCGCGCAGGTAGATGCCGAACAGCTCGTCCACGGAGCGGACCGCGGCGTCCTCGGCCGGGTGATGGAACCAGCCGGGACGGATCGAGGTGTTCACCTCGGCCGGATACCAGATCAGGTCGTCCGCGTGCCCCGACAGGGCGGCGCGGCTGCCGAGGTCGCGGTCGTCGCTGCGGACCAGCCGGGCGAAGGCGCCGTCGTCCGTCTGCTGCGAGTGGTCCGCGATCCGCTCGGCGTCCCGCAGGGCGCGCGGGACCACGCTCCACTCGTCGGGGCGGCTGTTCCCGGCCTCGTTGCCGCACCAGCGGACGTCGGGGCCGCACACGCTGATGACCGCGTCCGGCTGCAGCTCGCGGGCCACCGCGTAGTAGCGCTCCCAGTCGTAGACCTGGCGCTTGCCGTTCGGCCCCTCGCCGTTCGCGCCGTCGAGCCACACCGAGAACACCGGCCCGTACCAGGTGAGCAGCTCGGTGAGCTGGGCGACGTAGAAGTCGTCGTACGCGGCCCCGGTGCCGTAGGACGCCTCGGTCCGGTCCCAGGGCGACAGGTAGATCCCGAACCGCAGGCCGTGCCGCCGGGCCGCGTCCGCGACCTCCGCGACCACGTCACCTCGCCCTTCGCGCCAGGGCGACGAGGCGACCGTGTACGTGGTGACGTCGCTCGGCCACAGGCAGAAGCCGTCGTGGTGCTTGCACGTCAAGATCACGCCGGTCATCCCGGCGGCCTTGAGCGCCGTGATCCACTGGTCGGCGTCGAGCCCGGCCGGGTCGAAGGCGGCCGGGTCGTCGTGTCCCTCGCCCCACTCGCGGTCGGTCATCGTGTTCATGCCGAAGTGGACGAACCCGTAAAACTCCATCGCCTGCCACGCGAGCTGGCGTCCGCTCGGCCGGACCGCGGCAAGCGCCGGCCCGTCGAGCGCACCCCCGGTCGTTCTGGTGCGCGTCGATTCCTGCATGAGCCTTCCTCCGTGTCAGCCCTTCACACCGCCGGACGCCATGCCTTCGATGAGCCGGCGCTGGATGAGCGCATAGAAGATGAGGACGGGGACGATCACGATGACCATGCCGGCGTACAGCCGCCCGTAGTCGGCCGCCGCCTTCTGCGCGGTCATCAGGTTGAGCAGGCCCACCTGCAGCGTCTTGCCCTCGCCGGGGAGCAGAGTGAGCGCGATGATGAAGTCGTTCCAGTAGGCCAGGAAGTTGAACAGGATCACGGTCGTGAGCGCCGGCCGCGCCATCGGCAGCATGACCCTGACCATCACCTGGAGGCGGGAGGCCCCGTCCAGGGCAGCGGCCTCCTCGAAGTCCGCCGGTATCGACCGGAAGTGTGCGGTGAGCAGGTAGATGGTGAACGGGATCGACGTGGCCGCGTACACGAGCGACAGGACCGCGGGGTTGTCGATGAAGAAGCCGCCAGGGAGCACGTCGACGAGCGCGCGGTCCCAGCCGACGAGCATGAGGAAGATCGGTACGACGATGTAGTTGACGTTGACGAACAACCCGGCCAGCAGCGCGACCTCCACGACGCCCCGGCCGCGGAAGTCGTACCTGGCGATGACGTAGGCCGCCGGCACGGAGACCGCCACGACGAACACCAGCCCGAGCAGCGTGACGAGCACGGAGGTCAGGAAGTACTGGCCCATGCGCGCGGTGACGAACGCGTCCACGTAGTTCTGCAGACGCAGGCCCTCCGGCAGCGCCCAGGGGCTGCCGTAGAACTCGCTCTTCCCTTTGACCGAGGCGAAGAGCACCCAGGCGACCGGGACCGCGATGGCCAGGGCGACCGCGGTGACGAGGACGTAGGTCAGCACCCGGCGCGGGGAGATCGTGGTCATGGTGGCCGTCCTCAGAACTGGATGGGTTCGCGCCGCGTCGCCCGGCTCACCAGGAGCGACACGAGGAACGAGAACGCGAAGATGACGACGCCGATGGCCATGCCGTAGCCGTAGGAGGAGTTCGTGTACGCCTGCTTGTACATGTAGCTCAGCAGGACCTCGGAGGCGCCGTCGGGCCCGCCGCCGGTCATCGCGCGGACGAGGACGAAGCTGAGGTTGACCGCGCTCATGACGAAGAAGGTCAGCGTCGTGCGGAGGTTCTGCCAGATGAGCGGCAGCGTGATCGCGAAGAACTGCCGGCCGGGGGAGGCGCCGTCGAGCGCGGACGCCTCGTAGAGCTCCTCCGGGATGGCGGACATGCCCGCCATGTAGAGGACCATGTAGTAGCCGAGCGACTGCCAGATCATCGCGATCGCGACGGACCAGAGCACGAGCCCCTGGTCGCCGAGCCAGACCTGGCGCAGGGCGTCGAGCGACAGCAGCCTCAGTGTGCCGTTGAGCAGGCCGTTCTCCTGGTCGAAGACGGCGGAGAAGATGGCCGCGATGACGACCACGGACAGCACGCTCGGGATGTAGAGGACGAACCGGTAGAGGGCCCGTCCGCGCAGCCGTTGCCGGGTCATGATCGCGGCGAGGAACAGGCCCATGCCCATCGTCACGACCGTCACGACGACCAGGAGCGCGATCGTGTTCTGGAACGCGCGGACGAACTGCGCGTCGTCGAGGAGCCGGGTGAAGTTGTCCAGCCCCACCCAGCGCATGTCCGGGGAGAAGCCGCTCCAGGTGTAGAAGGACATCCGGAACACGTTCACGGTCGGGACGACCATGAACACCGCGAACAGTACGAGCGCGGGCAGGAGACAGGCGAGCACGAACCCGCCGTTGCCCCGCCTGCGGACCGTCGCCGCTGCGGGGAAGCCGGCCGCGGTGGTGCCAGGGTCCGGCAAGGGCACGGGCACGTCAGCCACCCGCCTGGCGCAGCTTCTCGCTGGCGGCGTCGAGCGCGTTCTGCCACTGGTCCTCGGTCTTGTCGCCGCTGATGACGCTGTTGGCGGTGTCGAAGAGCGTGGCCTTGATGTCGACGCCCTGGACCGGCGCGGTGCTCGCGAACCCGCCGACGAGCGCCTTGACCGCCGGGTCCTCGTAGATCTTGTAGAACTCGGCGTTCTCCCCGGTCAGGCTGCTCGCGAGGCCCTTGATCGGCTGGATCGCGTTCGACTTGGCGAAGATCTTCGCGGCCTCGTCGGAGTACAGGTAGGCGACGAACTCCTTGGCCGCGTCCTTGTGCTGGGCGGCTTGGGGGATCCAGACCGACTCGACCGACGTCGTGAGGTAGCGCGGGCTGCCCACGACGACCGGCGGCAGCGGCGTCAGGCCCCACTGGAAGCCCTTCGCCCGCGGGGCGTCCTTCATCTCGCCGACGACCCACGTTCCGTTCGGCATGAACAGCGTCTTGTTGTCGAGGATCGACTGCTGGTTCTTGGTGAAGTCCTGCTCGTTGGCGTACCCGACCGTGGTCGGCGCGGCGTACTTCAGCAGCCGGGTGGTGATGTCGAGCGCCTGCCGGGCCTGGGGTGTCCGCCACACGCCCTGCTTGTACGTCATGGCGTCTTTGTAGAACTGCTCCCCGCCGACGTCGGCGAGGAGCGCGAAGAAGTACGCGTCGAGGTATCCGGCGGTCGGATAGGTGAACAGCGAGAACCCCTGCTCCTTCACCGACCCGCCCAGCGCGAACATCTCCTCCCAGGTCGCCGGGACCTTCCAGCCCTTCTCGGCGAACAGCCCCTTGTTGTAGAAGAGCCCGCTCGGCGCGTAGTACATCGGCATCGTGTACGTCTGGTCCGTGCCGTAGGGGTTGGTGTTGAGGTTGCCGACGATGCCCTCGATGAGCTTGTCGCCCACGGTCTTGTCCTCGCCGGGCACCTTCGCCTTCAGCACGGGCGTGAGGTCTTCGAGAGCCTTGTCCTTGATGAGCGTCTCGGTGAGCGCGGCCTTGCGGCCCTGGCCGAGCACCACGACGTCCGGGAACCGCCCGGCCTTCATGTTCGGGGTGATCTCGTCCTCGATGCTCTTCGAGATCTGCAACCGCACGTCGACGTTCGGATGCGTGGCCTTGTACGCCTGGACGACCTGGGCGTACATGTCCCGGCCGTAGCCGCCTTCCAAAGCGGCGACGTCAAGGGTGGTCTTGCCGGAGACTGTGCCGCCCCCGTCGGCCGAGCAACCGGTGAGCAGTCCGAGCAGTGCGACGCTCACGAGGACGAGTGATCTCCTCATGGTTCTGGATCCTTCCCATGGACATCTGCGGGGGGCGGTGGGAACGAGTCCGGGTCCGGATGTTGTTACAGTGGCATCGATAACATGAGGGCGCAAGAGGCACTTTACGGACAGTCGTGCCCTGGCTCAGTGACGACGTGGCGGAGCCGTGGAGTCGCGCACCGACAGGGACACGGTGGCGAGAGACTCAGTGGGCTCGGCGTCGGTTCCGCGCAGCAGCAGGGCGACGGCCGCCGCGCCGGAGCGGTAGAAGTCCTGCCGTACGGTGGTCAGCGGCGGCTGGCAGTAGGCCGCCAGGGCGATGTCGTCGACACTCACGATGGACACGTCGCCGGGCACCGACCGGCCACGCTCGCGCAGGGCGCGGATCACCCCGAAGGCCATCTCGTCGCTGGCGGCGAAGACGGCGGTCACGTCCGGGATCATCGCGAGCACCTGACCCTGCCGGTATCCCGAGTCGGGCGACCAGTCTCCCTCCAGCGGGGGCGGCGCCTGGATCCCGGCCGCGGCCAGGCACTCCTGCCAGCCCTGTCGCCGCTGGCGCGCCTCGATCCACTCGTCCGGTCCGGAGACGTGCCACACCTGGCGATGCCCGAGGTCGAGCAGGTGCTGCGTGGCGATGCGGCCCGCCTCCTCCTGGTCGATCCCGAGCACCCGGGCGCTGGCCGTGCGGGAGCCGTCGAGCGTGACGGTCGGGATGGCCTGGGTGATGTCCTCCATCTTCTGCGTCACCGAGATGAGCGGCACGGCGATGACGATGCCGTCCACGCCCTGGTCGGCGAGCTTGGACAGGGAACGCTCCATCAGGCCGGTGTCGAGCCCGGCGATGGTCGCGATGCTCACCGCGTATCCGGCCTGTCCCGCGGCCGCCTCGACGCCGGCGGTCACCGCCGAGCGCGAGTAGTAGCCGCCGGACTGCAGCAGCACGAGCCCGATGGTGTGGCTGCGCCCGGAGGAGAGCACCCGGGCCGCGTTGTTGAAGCGGTAGCCGAGCCGTTCGACGGCGGCGAGCACGCGCCTCCTGGTCTCCGGGTTGACGTTCGGCGAGTCGCGGAGCGTGCGCGAGACGGTCTGCGCCGACACTCCGGCGGCCACGGCCACGTCGGCCATGCTCGGCTGCCGCGCGGGCCGCTCGGTGGCTCTGGTCATAGCGCTCCTCTCGCCGTCGCCAGATTCTAGCGGCTCTGTTACGTATGGCATCGATAACATAGGCTGCCATCGTGATCGAGCTGCCCGCGCCGGACATCTCACCGGCCCCGACGACGACCACGACCACCACACCCACGGTTGATGCGGCGCCGGACGCGAGCGCGCTCACCTGGCGCGGGCGCCGCCTGTACCGGCACGGTGTCCCCCACCGCATCCTGTCCGGGGCGCTGCACTACTTCCGCGTCCACCCCGACCTCTGGCGAGACCGGATCCGCCGGGTCGCCGACCTCGGGCTCAACACGGTCGACACCTACGTCGCGTGGAACTTCCATCAGCCCCGCGAGGACGAGGCGCCGCGCTTCGACGGCTGGCGGGACCTGGAGCGGTTCATCCGCATGGTGGGGGAGGAGGGTCTCGACGTCGTCGTCCGGCCCGGCCCGTACATCTGCGCGGAGTGGTCGAACGGCGGCCTGCCGAGCTGGCTCACCGGCCGCGACGCGGCGATCCGCAGCTCCGACCCCGCGTTCACCACCGCGGTCGGCCGCTGGTTCGACGAGCTGGTCCCGCGCGTCGCCGCGCTGCAGGCCGCCGAGGGCGGACCGGTCGTGGCGGTGCAGGTGGAGAACGAGTTCGGCAGCTTCGGCGACGACCATGCGTACCTGCGCTGGAGCCGCGACGCTCTGACCGCGCGTGGCATCCGGGAGCTGCTGTTCACCGCCGACGGGCCGACCGAGCTGATGCTGGACGGCGGCGCCCTGCAGGGAACTCTGACCGCCGTCACCCTGGGCTCAGACCCCGACGCCGCCCGGCGGCTCCTCGCGGCGCGGCGGCCGGACGAGCCGTTCGTCGTCGCCGAGTTCTGGAACGGCTGGTTCGACCACTGGGGCGAGCGGCACCACGTCCGCGATGCCGGCAGCGTCGTACGCGCGCTTGAGGGGATCGTCGCCGACGGCGGCAGCGTGAGCGTCTACATGGCGCACGGCGGGACGAACTTCGGGCTCTGGGCGGGCGCCAACGAGCACGAGGGGCGCCTGCAGCCCACTGTGACCAGCTACGACTCCGACGCGCCGGTCGCCGAGGACGGCACGCTCACCGCCAAGTTCTTCGCCGTGCGGGAGGCGCTCGGCGCTCGCGGCCCGGTTCGGATGCCCGCCAGGATGCCGACGCTGCCGCCGGCCCGTGTCCCGCTCGTCCATCGCGCCGACCTGCTCGCGGGCCTCAGGGCCGTGCCCGCGCCCACCTCGACCGGCCCGCGCCCGGCCTCGTTCGAGCGGCTCGGGCTCGACGCGGGGATGGTCCTGTACACCGCGCGCCCGCGTATCCCGGCGGGCGAGCACCGGCTCGTCCTCACCGACGTACGCGACCGGGCCCTGGTCTTCGTCGACGGCGCCCTTCTGGGCGTCGCGGAGGCCGGTGACGCGGACCTTCCGATACACGGAACCGGCGATGTCGTACGCCTGGAGATCCTGGTCGAGAGCCTTGGCCGGGTGAACTACGGGCCGGGCATCGGCCGGCACAAGGGCCTGCTCGGTCCCGTCCTCGTCGACCGGCGCATCGTACAGGGCTGGGAGAGCACGCCGATCGCCCTGCAGGAGTGGTCCGCCACGGAGCTGACCCGCGCGGCCGCCCCCGGCCCCGCGCCCACGCACGCCCCCGGCGCCGTGACCGCGGACGCGGGCGGCCCGGCCGCGCACGCCGGGTTCGCCGTCGCGGCCGTGCACGTCGAAACGCCCGCGGACACCTTCGTCGCCCTGCCGGGTTCGAGCCGGGGCCTCGTCTGGGTCAACGGGTTCCTGCTGGGCCGCTACTGGGAGATCGGGCCGCAGGTCACGCTGTACTGCCCGGCGCCCCTGCTCCGCGCGGGCGAGAACATCGTGACCGTCCTCGAACTGGAACGGCTCGGAGCGGTCCTGGAGTTGCGGGACCGCCCCGAGCTGGGACCTACGGAGGAGTACGTCGAGGAGTTCGGCTGACCCGCGTCACCCCTGCGGCCGGGCCTCGGCCTGGGCCAGGAAGACGTCGAGCACCCCGTCACCGACCTGGGGCTGGGCCGCGCCCCAGCGGTTGCGCGGCGGGCTGACCCGGATCGCGCGGGCCTGCCGCTGCAGCTCACGCGACTCGGCGAACAGCGCGGCGGCCTTGGTCCCGTCTCCGGCCTGCCGAGCCTGGAGCGCGTCGAGCGTGGTCACCATCGCCCGGCCCCACAGCTCGGTGGCGTTCAGCCATGACGCGGCGTCATCGGTGAAGCCCTTCTGCACCGACCCGCCGCGGATGGTGGCCGGCGCCGTGGCGATGGCTTTCGCGTACGGACGCAGCGCGGCGAGCGCGTCGGCGGGCCGCCCGCCGTCCCATGCCCGCCAGAACTCGGCCACCCGCGCGGCGAGCACGGGCGCCTGGGGCTGCCAGGGGGTGCCGCCGAAGGTCGGGGCTATGTGCTGCAGGTCGCCGAAGACCAGCAGAGCCTCGGTGGCCGCCTTGTCGCCGCCGGCGAGATAGGCCATCGCGCGCGGCCAGCTCTTCCGCGCGTCATACGCCTGGTCGTTCCAGGTGAAGTCAGCGGCGCCGAAGACGGCGACCTTGCTCGCGTACGGCTGGTTCATCGGGTTGGCCACGATGCCGGACAGATGCGCGGCCAGGCCGCCCTCACGCTTGTCGTAGGGGGCCAGCAGCAGCCGCCCGCTGGTGTTGCCGTAGTCGTTGACCGGGTAGTTGTCCCACACGAAGACCTTGCGGCCGAACAGCTCCGCCGCCTTCTCGGCCTGCGCGTTGGTGATCTCCGGGGGCACGGTGTCGGTGCCGGTCCACATCACCTCGATCGCGGGATCGAGGGAGGCCCGCATGGTCTGCTTGTACGTGGTGTCGGTCAGATCGCCGTACTCGGTGGGCACCATCTGCAGCCGCTGGGCGCCCTCGTGGGTCGCGATGAAGTTCCGCTGCAGGTCGTTGAGCAGATCGACCTGGGCCTTCGCCGCGGCGGTGCGCCCGGCCGTGCCGTACGCGGCCTCGTCCGCCGCGCAGTTCCAGCTGGTGTAGCTGATGTCGTCCAGCGGGATGGAGAACGCCCTGGCGCCCAGGTCATAGAGCGCCTGCAGCTTCTGCTTGAGGACGGTCCGATCCGCCTGGTCGGAGTAGCAGATGGACACGCCGGGGGAGAGGGCGAAGGTGAAGCGGACATGGTTCGCGGCGGCCCGTGCCACCAGCTCGCCCAGCTCGGCGAGCTTGTCCGCCGGGTAGGGATCGCGCCACTTCTCCCGGTGGTAGGGATCGTCCTTGGGGGCGTAGATGTAGGTGTTGGCCTTGACGTCGCCGTAGAAGTTCATCTGGTCGAGGCGTTCGGCGTGTGTCCACGGAGCGCCGTAGAAGCCCTCGATGGTGCCGCGCAGCGGCATGGACGGGAAGTCGCTGACCAGGACCCCCGCCACCTGCCAGCCGTCGCCGGAGGGGACGAACAACTGGCGCAGCGTCTGTACGGCGTAGAACTGGCCCGCCGCGTCCCTCCCGCCGAGAGCGATCTGGCGCGACCGGCCGCCGGAGACCCGTAACGCGTATCCCTCGGCTTTGTCGGGCACGACCGCGTCGCCGAGCGCCCGCGCGATGTCCGGGCGTGCCGCCGGGCCGAGGCGCACGGTGAGCAGGCCGGCCGTGGGGGTCCGGTCAGGGGCGATGATGTCCACCCGGCCGGCGCCGTGTGCCTTGAGTTCCCGTACGAGGCGGTCGCGGGCGGCGGGGTCGGTCTGGTCGTCGGCGATCACGAGCACCCGGCTGGTGACGACGGCGGCCGCGCCGATGCCGCTCAGCGACTGCGGAGTCGGCGACACCGAGGGTAAGGAGCCGTTCGGAACAGGAGCGGAGTAGGCCGCGGGGATGGGCAGGAGTGCCCCGGCGCACAGGGTCGCGGCCAGTGCGAGGACCGCGGTGGGGGTGATCTTGCGTCTTCTCACGGAACTCTCCATTCGTCAGTGCCGGCTGAAGGAGGAGGAGCGGTGCTGGCGCGTAGGACGAGGTCGGGGGTGGGAGCCTGTACAGCACGGGGCTCCGGACGCTCGGCCAGCACGTGGAGCAGTTCGGTCGCGGTGAGCGTGCCGAGCGCGAACGTGTCGCGGGTGAGCGCGGTGATCGACGGATGCGGCAGCTGGGTGAGGATGGAGTCGTCGAAGGACACGATGGAGATGTCATCGGGCACCCGTACGGCCAGCTCGGTAGCCACGCCCAGGCCCGCCGCCGCCATGACGTCGCTGTCGTAGATGATCGCCGTGCACGGAGGGCTCGACGCCAGCAGCCTGCGGGTGGCCGAGGCGCCTTGGGTGTCGGAGTAGTCGGTCGCCACGCTCACGATGTCGATGCCGAGCGTTTCGCGCCCGTCGGCGATGGCTTGGAGGCGGCGTCGCGTGTGCTGGTAGGAGGGGATGCCGCCGACGTGGCCGATGTGCCGGTGGCCGAGCCCGGCGAGGTAGGCGAGGACGCGCGTCATCGCCGCGTGGTCGTCGACCCAGACGCTGCTCAGCGGCAAGGGGGCCCCGTGGCCGCCCAGGACGACGGCGGGAATGCGGAGGTCGGCGACGAGCCGCGGCCGGACGTCGTCCACCGCGAGGTCGAAGAGCACGAGCCCGTCGACCCGGTTCTCGGCGGCCCAGCGACGATAGACCGCCACCTCCGCCTGGGTGTCCTCGACGATGAGGAGTTGCGTGGCGATGCCCTCGTTGGACAGGCGGGACTGCAGGCCGGACAGGACGTGCGCGAAGAACGGCTCGACGCCCAGCGTGCGCGCCGGACGTGCGATGACGATGCCGACCGCGTCGTTGTTGGCCCCCTTCAGTGCGCGGGCGGCCCGGTGCGGGCGCCAGTTGAGCTCCTCGGCGACGTCGAGGATGCGCTTGCGCGTCGCGTCGCTGATGCCGGGACGCTGGTTGAACGCCAGCGACACCGCCGAGACGGAGACCCCTGCCAGTCGCGCGATGTCGGTGCTCCGCAGCCGGGCCGGCGCGGCACTCGCGGGAGGGTCCGATGAAGCGGCGGCGTCCTGGGACGGAACCTCATCTTTCGGCGGCATCGCTCCTCCATCGTCGTTACGCAAACGAGACGATCCTCCCCGGTGACCTTGGGGACTCAAACGTATTAGTCTGCGGTCACTCAGGACAACTAAAACGTATCAGGCATATTGTCATATCTCCGCTACGGAGAGGTACAGATGCACAACCACCTCAGCCGCACGCTTGAGCGGCTCGCCCGCGTGAAGCGCGAACGGATCCTGTCCCGGACGCACACCCGGCTGTCGGGTGCCGAGGTCGAGGCATGGACGGTCGCGGACGACGGGGAGCCGGTGAGCGCCCGGCATGCCCTCGGGCTCGCCCAAGACCCCGGCCGCACCCCTCCCGGCTACCGCCCCTTCCCGCTGGGCGCGGCCTGGGGGGAGGCGTGGTCGACGACCTGGTTCCGGATTCGGGGCACGGTCGGACCGCAGGGGGACACCCCCGTCGACCTCGTGCTCGACCTGGGCTGGTTCGACCACTCCGTGGGCGGTCATTGCGAGGGCCTGGTCTTCACCCCGGACGGGACGATCGTCAAGGGCCTGCACCCTCGGCAGTCCACCATCCGGTTACGTGGTGACGGAGCCGTCCCCGGTGTGCTCGACGACGACGGCGCGTTCCTGCTCTACCTCGAGGCGGCGGCGAACCCCCTGCTGCTCGGGTTACCGCCGTTCGTCGTCACTGAGCTGGGCGAGAAGCAGGGGGAGGAGCCGTTCGAGCAGTTCAGGCTGCGCCGCGCGGAGGTCGCCGCGTTCTCGCCCGAGATCCACGCCCTGAGCTGTGACCTGGACGTCGCCGGCGGGCTCGCCGCCGAGCTGAGCCCGGACGAGCCGCGTCACTGGCGGCTGCTGCGCGCGATAGAGGAGGCACTGGACGCCTACGACGAGGCGGACGCCGAGGCCGGCGCCCGGCGGGCGCGCGCGATCCTCGCCCCGCTCCTGGCCGCGCCGGCGCACGCCAGCGCCCACCGGATCACCGCCGTCGGGCACGCGCACATGGACACGGCGTGGCTGTGGCCGCTGCGCGAGACCGTACGCAAGCTCGCCCGTACGGTCTCCAACGCGCTCGCCCTGCTCGACGCGGACCCCTCGCTGGTGTACACGATGTCGGCGGCGCAGCACTTCAGCTGGCTCGAAGAGCACTATCCGGAGCTGTTCGAGAGGGTGCGGCACCATGTCGAGCAGGGCCGGTTCGTACCGGTCGGCGGCATGTGGGTCGAAGCGGACGGCGTCATTCCCACCGGCGAGTCGATGGTGCGCCAGCTGACCTACGGCAAGAGGTACTTCATCGACCGATTCGGCCGGGAACCACGGGAGATGTGGCTGCCCGACTCCTTCGGCTACTCGGGCGCCCTGCCACAGCTGGCCCGCCGGGCCGGGTCCCGATGGTTCCTGACCCAGAAGATCTCCTGGAACGACACCACGGTCTTTCCCCACCACTCCTTCTGGTGGGAGGGCATCGACGGCACCCGGATCTTCACCCACTTCCCGCCCGCGGAGACGTACGCCGCCGAGGTGACCGCCGCCGAACTCCGGCACGCCGTCACCACCTTCAAGGACAAGGCGATCGCCTCCCATTCGCTGCTGCCCTACGGGTACGGCGACGGAGGCGGCGGACCCACCAGGGAGATGGCCGAGCGGCTACGCCGCTTCGCCGACCTGGAAGGCGCGCCCCGCGTGACCTCCAGGTCGCCGGCGGAGTTCTTCCAGGAGGCCGAGGCCGAACTGCGCGACGCCGGGCCGCTGGAGCCGGTCTATCGCGGTGAGCTCTACCTGGAGCTGCACCGGGGCACCCTGACCTCGCAGGC
This sequence comes from Nonomuraea sp. CA-143628, assembly GCF_050942315.1. NCBI lineage: Bacteria > Bacillati > Actinomycetota > Actinomycetes > Streptosporangiales > Streptosporangiaceae > Nonomuraea > Nonomuraea sp. CA-143628. The sequence continues at coordinate 9,317,106 of NZ_CP192072.1, read as the reverse complement.
GGCCATGAAGCGGCACAACCGGCGCTGCGAGTCGCTGCTGCGGGCGGCGGAATATCTCAGCGCGGCGGCGAGCGCACTGCGCGGGGCGCCCTATCCGCATGCCGACCTCGACGACATCTGGCGCACCGTGCTGCTGCACCAGTTCCACGACATCCTCCCGGGCACCTCGATCGCCTGGGTGCACCGCGAGGCCCGCGACACCTATCGGGCGGTCGAGGAACGCCTGCACGACCTGATCAAGCAGGCGAGCGCGGCACTGGGCGACGGTGAAAGCGGCCCTCTGCTCCCCCCGTTCACCACAGCGGAACCGGACGCGCGCGCCGTCGAGGTCACCGACGACGGCGGCACCGTACTGGAGGACGGCCTGCTGCGCGTCGTGATCGGCGACGACGGCCACGTCACCTCGCTCCTCGACCTGCGCAGCGGCCGGGAGGTCGTTCCGCCCGGCCGGCGACTCAACGAGCTGCAGCTCTTCCGCGACGAGCCGGTGCGCTGGGACGCCTGGGACGTGGACCGGCACACGCTGCGCCACCCCCAGGTGCTCGACCAGGTCACCGGCCGCAGAGTGGTCCGCGACGGGCCCGACGCCGGGGTGGAGCTGGTCCGGCGGGTCGGCACGTCGACGATCACGCTGACCATGTGGCTGCGCGCCGGCACCGGGCGGTTCGAGACCGAGTGCGCCGTCGACTGGCAGGAGCGCGAACGCCTGCTGAAGGTGGCCGTCCCGACGCGGGTCATGGCACGGACCGCGCGGTTCGAGACCCAGTACGGATACGTCGAACGCCCGCTGCTGCCGAACACCGCGACAGAGGAGGCGATGTTCGAGGCGGCGATGCACCGCTACGTCCAGGTGGGCGACGGCGACTTCGGCGTCGCGATCGTCAACGACTCGATGTACGGAGCCGACGCCCGCGCCGACGGCGACTCCACCGTGGTCCGGCTGTCCCTGCTGCGGAGCGCGCGCTTCCCCGATCCCCGCGCCGACCAGGGCACCCATGCCTTCCACTGGGCGGTGCTGCCCGGCGCGGACGTGCCCGCCGCGGCCGAGGCCGCCTACGCGTTCAACGCGCCCGACATCGCCGGGCTGTCGTGGCCGGCTCCGCTGGTACGGCTGGAACCGCTCACTGGGCACGCGCTCATCGACTGGGTGAAGCTGGCCGACGACGGCTCCGGGGACCTGGTCGTACGGGTGTACGAGACGTGGGGCGGACGGGCGAGCGCCCGGCTGCACTGCCACGAGGAACTCGCCACGGGAGCCGTCCTGTGGGAGACCGACCTGCTCGAACGCGAGCTCAGCGGCGACGCACGGGAGCCCGGCGGCGACGAGGACCCGTCCATGGCACTGCCCGCGGCACTGGCCGGGGGACGCCGTCCCGTGAGCGAGGCCCGGCTGGAGCTCGGCCCCTTCCAGGTGGCGACCCTGCGGATCGCCCCCCACGCATCACCTAAGGAGGACCCCCAATGACCAGAATCGGAAGAGGCTGGACCGGCGTAGCGGCACTCGCCCTGGGATCGCTGCTGCTGTCCGGATGCGGCGGCGGTGACACGACGCAGAAGGCGTCGGACGGGAAGCTGTCGGGTTCGATCACGTTCCAGACCTGGAACCTGAAGAACGACAAGTTCACGCCCTACTTCACCGAGCTCATCGCCGCCTTCAAGAAGAGCAATCCGGGCACCGACATCAAGTGGGTGGACCAGCCCGCCGAGGGTTACCAGGACAAGCTGTCCGCCGACGCCGCGGCGGGGGCGCTGCCCGACGTCGTCGACATGGGACCCGAGGCCGCCTACACCCTGGCCCAGGCCGGGGTCCTGCTCGACCTCAACAAGGCCGACCCCCAGGCCAAGGGCCTGTTCCTGGACAAGGCGTGGCAGGCGATGACGTTCAGCGGCTTGGGCGGCGGGACTTACGGTTACCCGTGGTACCTGAACACCGGGCCGTCGTTCTTCAACAAGGCGCTGTTCAAGAAGTGCGGCCTGGACCCGGAGAAGCTGCCCGCCACCTATGACGAGCTGTTCACCCAGGCCGAGACCATGGCCAAGAACTGCTCGGACGTGTCGATGATCGTCAGGATGCCGGCCATCGAGAACTTCGGCGAGTACGGCGTGCCCCTCATGGACGCCGCGGGCAAGCAGTTCACCTACAACGACGCCAAGGGCGTGGAGTTCGTCGAGCGCTACAAGAAGCTGTACGCCGGCAGGGGCCTGACCCAGGAGTCGCTGAACAACCTCCAGACCAAGGAGGTGGAGGAGTTCAAGGCCGGGCGGCTGGCGTACCTGTCGGGCAGCTCGTACACGCTCAACGACCTGAAGGACACCGCGCCCGACATCTACAAGAATCTCGGGATCGGGCCGCGGATCAGCACCGCCGCGCCCAACATGTACATCGAGTCGCTCGTCGTGAACGCCACCGGCAAGAACCAGCCGCTGGCCATGGCCTTCGCCAAGTACGTGACCAACCCCGCCAACCAGCTCGCCTTCGGCAAGAAGGCCTCGGTGTTCCCCTCGTCGGCCGGGTCGATGGACGACGAGTACTTCACCAAGGACGACGGCGACCCCGCCACGAAGGTGCGGCTGGAGAGCGCCGCCCAGGTCAAGAAGGCGATCGTGTGGTGGCCCCCGGCGTTCTCCGGCTCGACCGACGCCGAGACGCTGCGCGAGCAGATCGCCCAGGCGCTGCTGGGCAAGAAGACGGTGAAAGAGGCGCTGGACGCGTCGGTGAAGTACTCCAACGACCGGCTGGCCTCGCACGGATGACACCCAAGCACAAGGTGTCCCCGCCACGCGGCGGGGACACCGCTCTGGCCACCCACCGGTGGCGGGCGACTCCGTGGCTGTTCCTGCTGCCGGGGCTGGCCGTCGTCGTTCTCCTGGTCCTCGTGCCGTTCGTGAACACGCTGCGGCTGGCGTTCACGGACTCGATGCTGCTGCGGCCGGGGGACTTCGTCGGGCTGGACAACTTCCGGCGGATGTTCGACGACGAGCGGTTCGGCACCGCGCTGCTGAACTCCAGCCTGTACGTGGTGTGCGTGGTGCCGTTCATGGTGGTGCTGCCGCTCATTCTCGCCGCGCTGCTCAGCGGAGCCGGGCGGTTGATGGGGTTCTTCCGCACCACCATGTACCTGCCGGTGATCATGTCGCCGGTGATCGTCGGCCTGATCTGGACGAACCTGCTCGACAAGCAGGGCCTGGTGAACGAGCTGCTCGGCACGCTCAAGCTCGCCGCCCAGCCGGTGCCGTTCCTCACCGACCGCTGGCTGCTGCTGTTCAGCGCGATGTTCGTCACCGTGTGGACGGGCCTGGGCTACTACATGGTCATCTACCTGGCCGCGCTGGCGAACATCGACCCCAGCCTGTACGACGCGGCGGCGATGGACGGAGCCGGCCCGGTGCGTACCTTCCTGAACGTCACCGTCCCGGGCGTGCGCTCGACGATGGCGCTCATCGGCGTCCTGTCCTCCGTGGCGGCCTTCCGTGTCTTCGGTGAGATCTACGTGCTCACGGACGGCACCGGGGGCGTGGGCGGCGGCGACCTCACGATGACCATGCTCATCCAGCGCGAAGGCACCGGCCTGCAGGCGCGTACCGGATACGCCGGCGCGATCAGCCTGGTCATGTCCGTCATCCTCGGCGCGCTGCTGATCGCGCAGCTCGTCATGCAGCGCAAGCAGAGGACCTTCTGATGCCCACCTCCGCCGCCGGACGGCGGCGCGTCACGCCGGGCGTCGTCGGCCGCTACCTGATTCTCATCCTGATGGCCGTACTGCTGGCCGGCCCCCTGATCTGGCAGCTCTCACTGTCGCTCAAGGGCGTCGGCGACGACTTGTACGCCCGGCCGCCCGAGCTGATCCCCGGCCATCCCACCCTGGCGAACTTCGCCACGGTCCTCGACCGCATCCCGGTACCCCACTACCTGGTCAACTCCCTGCTGGTGGCCGCCATGGCCGTCGCGGGCAACGTGGTGGGGGCCACCTGCGCCGGCTACGCCCTGGGCAAGCTGCGCTTCCGCGGGCGCGGGGTGGCGGCCGGGATCTTCGTCGCGGCCCTGCTCGTCCCGGCCGAGACCGTCCTCATCTCCCAGTTCCTGCTGGTCAGGGGTGCCGGTCTGGCCAACACCCTGCTGGGTGTCGTCCTGCCGACGATCGTGGCCGCGCTGAACGTCCTGCTCATGCGCAACGCCTTCGCCAACCTGCCAGCCGAGTTCGACGAGGCGGCCGTCATCGACGGCGCCAACGCCTGGCAGCGGTTCATCCGCGTCTCCGTCCCCCAGGTCAAGGGCGTCATCACCGTCGTGGCGATCTTCGCCTTCGTCGGCTCCTGGAACGACTTCCTGTGGCCCCTCATCGTGCTGTCCGACGAGGACAACTACACCCTCACCGTCGGACTGAACCGCCTGCGCGGCACCTTCTACGACGATCCACGCCTCATCGCGGCCGGCACGATCATCGCCCTGGTGCCCATCGTCACGTTCTTCGCCATGTTGCAGCGCTACTTCTTCCGCGGGCTCGAAGCGGGAGGCTTGAAAGGGTGAAATGCTGAGATTCGGGGTCAACTACACGCCTTCCCGGGACTGGTTCTACTCCTGGCTGGATCCGGACTGGGCGGTCACCCGGCGCGACATGGAGGCACTGGCCGGTCTCGGCCTGGACCACGTCCGGGTCATGCCGCTGTGGCCCGTTCTGCAGCCGAACCGGACGCTGATCCGCCGCCGCGCCCTCGACGACGTGCGCCGCGTCGTGGAGATCGCCGGCGAGGCCGGCCTGGACGCCAGCGTGGACGTCCTGCAGGGACACCTGTCGGGGTTCGACTTCGTGCCGAGCTGGCTGACGGACTGGCACCGGCGCAGCATGTTCACCGACCCCGACGCCATCGTCGCGCAGGCCGAGCTGGTCGAAGCCCTCGACGGGCACCTGTACGACCTGCCCAACTTCCTCGGCCTGACCCTGGGCAACGAGGTCAACCAGTTCACCTCCGCCCTGCACCCGAGCCCGATGCCGGCCACCGCGCGGCAGGTCACGGCCTGGCTGCGGGCGCTGCACGGCGACGGCCCGCGCGACCGGCGTCATTTCCGGCTCAACGCCGAATACGACGCCGTCTGGTACGCCGACGGTCACGCCTTCACCCCCGCGCACTCCGCCCGGCACGGCCGGATGAGCGTGATCCACTCGTGGATCTTCAACGGCACGGCGCAGGGGTACGGCGCGATGTCGCACGAAAGCGTCAGCCACGCCGCGTACCTCATCGAACTGTCGCGCGCCTTCGCCCTCGACCCGGCCCGCCCGGTGTGGCTGCAGGAGGTCGGCGCGCCGCTCAACCACCTCACGGAGGACCAGGCGCCGGACTTCTGTGAGGCGACCGTGCGCGCGGCGGCCGACAGCGACGCCCTGTGGGGTGTCACGTGGTGGTGCTCGCACGACGTGGAACGCCGGCTGGGCGACTTCCCCGGCCTGGAGTACAGCCTCGGCCTGATCGACGCCGACGCCACCGTCAAACCGATCGGCCGGCGCTTCGCCGACTTGGCCGCCGAGCTGCGGGACCGGCCGCGGCCTTCCCCACGGCGGGAGGCGGTCGTCGTACCGGTCGACTCCGAGGACGTTCCCGTGTCCCGGGCGGAGCTGTCGCCCGGGGGCGGCGTCTTCGAGACCTGGATGGGCCGCGCCCGCGCCGGAGCCCGCCCCACTGTGGTCACCTCCACGGTCGCGGCCGACCCGTCGGCGCTGCGGGCTCGCGGCGTCGAACGGCTCGTCCACGCCGAGCCGACGGGGCGCACGTTCTACAGCTCCGTCAGCGACGTGGAGGTACTCAACCGGACGGCCGCACATGCGGAACGCTGAGCACGTCGAGCCCGTGGAGCCGCGCGTGCGGAGCGGTGAGCCCGTGGAGCGGCTGCTCAGCGAGCTGTCCCTGCGGGAGAAGGTCGGCCAGCTCAACCAGCGGCTCTTCGGCTGGCAGGCCGTCGAGCGGGCCGCACGAGGAGGCGGGTTCCGGCTCACCGACCTCGCCCGCGCCGAGCTCGATCGGTGGGGCGGGCTCGGTGCCCTGTACGGGGTCTTCCGCGCCGACGCCTGGTCGGGCCGCTCGTGGGCTGACGGGATCCGGCCGGAGGAGCGCGCCGAGGTCGCGGCCCTGGTCCAGGACGAGGTGTCGCGGGCCGGCGGGCACCGCATCGGGGTGCTGCTGTCGGAAGAGGCCCCGCACGGGCACCAGGCGCTGGGCGGGACGCTGCTGCCCACCAACCTCGCGGTGGCCGCGGGCTGGGATCCGGAGCTGCTGACCGAGGCCGCGGCCGCCGTCGCGGCCGAGCTCGCGGCGAGCGGGGTGCACCTGGCCCTGGTGTCCGCGCTCGACCTGCTGCGCGACCCGCGCTGGGGCCGGGCGGAGGAGTGCTTCGGAGAGGACCCGCTGCTGGCCGCGGAGCTCACCAGGGCGCTGGTGATCGGCATGCAGGGTGGCGATCGTGGCGCGGTGGGTCGTGGCGGGGTCGCGATCGTGCTCAAGCATCTGGCCGCCCAAGGCGAGGCCGTCGGCGGGCGCAACGGCCAATCCGCCGTCATCGGTCCCCGCGACCTGCGCGAGCTGCACCTCCCGGCCGTCCGGGCCGCAGTGGAGGCCGGGGCCATGGGGTTCATGGCGGCCTACAACGACATTGACGGGGTGCCGTGCTGCGCCAACCGCGACCTCCTCACCGGCTTCCTGCGGGCCGAGTGCGGTTTCGACGGGATCGTCATGGCCGACGGCCTGGCGGTGGATCGGCTCATCGCGATGACGGGCGACGGGACGACCGCCGCCGTGGCCGCGATCGAGGCCGGCGTGGATCTGTCGCTCTGGGACGACTCCTTCGGCCTGCTGGAACAGGCTGCCGCCGAGGACCCGCGAGTGGCCGAGCTGGTCGACAACGCCTGCCGCCGGGTGCTCACCCTCAAGCAACGTGTCGGCCTGCTCGCGAACCGCCCGTCGGCGACGGGTCCGGCCACGTCGGCGACGGGTCCGATCACGTCGGCGACGGGTCCGATCACGTCCGCGACGGGTCCGGCAACACCCGCGACCGGTTCCGCCACCCCGGCCGCTCGCGAAAGGGTCACCTTGGTCGCTCGCACCGCCGACGACCTCGCGCGGGCCTCTCGTGTCGCCGACGGCCACTCGCGTCGCCTGGCCCGGCAGTCGCTGGTCCTGCTCCACAACGCCGACGCCCTCCTGCCCCTCGACCGGCGGACCCTGACCAAGGTGGTTCTCGCCGGTCCGAACGCCCGCGACGTCACCGCCCTGCTGGGCGACTACGTACCGCCGCTGCCCACGGGGTCGGCCGCCGGACTGGACCTGGCACTGCGGCAGGCGCTACCGGACGCCGAGGTGGTGTGCGCCTCAGAAGCGCCCACGGCGGCCGAGCTGAGCGGCGCCGACGTCGTGATCCTTGCGCTCGGCGGGACGAGTCACCGCACGTACGCGGAGGACTTCGCCGCCAACGGAGCGATCACCGGACCGGCGACCGTCGCGACCGCCGGGGAGGGGGTCGACCTGGCCGACATATCCCTGCCAGGCGGTCAGGACGACCTGGTCGCCGCCGTCCGCGCGCGGGCCCGCTGCCCCGTGGTGGCCGTGGTCATCGCTGGTCGGCCGCACGTGCTCACCGGCGTGCTGGCCCACACCGACGCCCTGCTGTGGGCCGGCTACCCCGGTCCGCACGGCGGCCCCGCGATCGTCGAGGTGCTGCTCGGCGGCTACGAGCCGGTCGGCCGCCTGCCGTTCACCGCGCCACGCCATCCGGGGGCCGTGCCGGTACGTCACAACGACCGGCACCCGGCCCACGGCGTCTACCAGGACGTGCCGGGCCCGGTGCTCTTCCCCTTCGGCTCCGGCCTGCGCTACCGGCCCGTCCGGTTCGACCGCCTGACCGCGACGGCACACGCGGACACGGTCGAGGTCAGCGTCGAGGTCGTCAACCCCGGCGCGGCCGAAGCCGAGGCCATCGTGCCGCTGTTCGGGCGGCGTACCGGAGGCGTCGTACTGCCCCGCCTGCGCGAACTGCTCGCCTTCCGCCGGGTCACCGTCCCGCCGGGCGCTCGTACCACCGTCGTCTGGAACCTGCCCGCGGCGCGCTGCTTCGCCGAGGGCGCGACGGACCGGGCCGTCACCGACCTGTACGTCGAAGACCTGCACGCGACCATCCGACCATTCAGTCACCCCCAGGTCAGTCACCCCCAGGCCGCCATCCACTCCGGATCGGCCGAGCCCATTCCCGACAGTTAGGAGTTGTGATGGCCCGATCACATCGCAGACGGGCGACGGCCCGCGCGGGCACCGCCGCCCTGGCGGCCATGCTCGCCGTCGTGCTCGCCGCCGGCGGTGCCGCCGCCAGCGACACGCTGCCCTGGACGGGCGACAGCGCGGTCGGCGCCAACCAGCCGTACCAGCACGGCTACTCCGTCACCGACCTGCTGCGCTGGAACCCCGCCGACGACGCCCACGCCGAGCTCCTGCGCGCCAAGGTGCCGCTCCAGAAGCGCAACGCCGCCAACGCCGCCACGCAGCGGAACCCGGCGCTGCCCGCCACCACCCAGCAGCTCACCTTGGCGGGCGACTACGGCAACGCCTTCTTCGAAAGCCACCCCTACACCAACGAGTTCAGCCAGTACCTGTTCTCCTACTGGCAGTACGCCGACTTCTACGGCTCCTGGCACGGCATGCCCACAGAGGGGGTGCCGACGAGCTACTACGACCCGACCAAGGACTGGCGGGAGAAGTGGTTCGAGTTCGGGATGCTCAATCTGCCGAACCCCGGATATACCAACGCGGCCCACGCGAACGGGGTGCGCTCGCTGGGCTGCCTCTTTTTCTCCGACAACGACCGCGGCGACCAGACCTACAACGAGCTCCTGGTCCGTGACGCGAACGGCGGGTTCCCCGTCGCCGCCAAGCTGATCCAGACGGCCAAGTTCTACGGGTTCGACGGCTACTTCATCAACCAGGAGGCGCGGGTCGCGCCGGCCGACATCCCGGTGTACAAGGAGTTTCTGCGGCAGCTGCGCGAGGGCGGCCTGTACGTGCAGTGGTACGACTCCATCGACAACTCCACTGGCGCCATCTCGTACCAGAACGAGTTCAACGCGGTCAACGGCCCGTTCGTGCGCGACGCGAAACTCGGCGACGTGTCCGACTCCATCTTCCTCAACTACTGGTGGAACAGGACCAAGCTCACCAACTCCAAGAGCTACGCCGCCGGCCTTGGGCTGGACTCCCGCAAGAGCGTCTTCGCCGGTGTCGAGGCCGGGCAGTACCAGTTCAACCAGCCGTACAACCTCGATGACAACCTCGACGCCAACGGCGCGCCGATGAACGCCATCGCCACCCTCGGCGCCGACTTCGTCTCGTCCGACTACGCGAACAAGACCGACGACGCCGCCCAGCGGGACGTCTTCGACCGGGAACGCCGCTGGTGGACCGGCTCCTCGGCCGGCACCACCACGCCGGAGGGCACCTGGAAGGGAATGTCCAAGTACGTCGCCGAACGCTCTGTCATCGGCGGCACCACGTTCGCCACCTCCTTCAACACCGGCCACGGCCTGTCCACCTGGACCAAGGGCCGGCTGTCCAACCAGCGGGAGTGGGGCAACATCAACCTCCAGGACATCCCGGTGACCTGGCAGTGGTGGGTGGACGCGGCCGGTACGCCGCTCAGCGCCGACTTCGACTACGGCCCCGCGTACACACCGGCGAGCCGGTTCTCCTACCAGAAGATCGGCGCCTACAACGGCGGCAGCTCCCTCGTCCTCAGCGGGACGCTCGCCGGCGACAACACCGTGCGTCTCTACAAGACGGACCTGCGGATCAACAAGGGTTCGACCCTCGACCTGACCTACAACAAGCCCTCGGCCAGCGACGATTCCGAACTCCGGCTCGGCCTCGTCCTCGCCTCCGACCCGGAGCGGCGAGTAGGGCTCGGCAGCGGTAGCTTGCGTGACCAGGCCGGGCCCGTAGGGAGCGCGACCATGAGCACTGCGAAGGTGATCCAGCTTCCGCTGACCGGCTCGGGCCGGCGCACCACGGGCTGGACGACCCGGTCGGCCGACCTGTCGGCGTACGCCGGTCAGAAGGTGGCCGCGCTCGGCCTGGTCGTCGCCGCCGGCGCCCGCCCCATCGCGGGCTACCAGGTCAACCTCGGCGCACTGGCCCTGCGTGACGGCACGAACCGCACCCCCGCCGCGCCGCAGGACCTGCGTATCACCGAGCTGCTCCCCGGGACCGGCGAACTGTTCCTGTCCTGGAAGCGCTCCGGCTACGACAAGGTACGCCGCTACGACGTCTACCTGGACGACACCTACCTGGGTGGCGCCTACGACGACGTCTACTACGTCAAGCGCTTCACGGCCACCTCGGGGACGATCAAGCTGGTGGCGGTCGGCCCGGACGGCTCGGAGAGCCCGGCGGCGACCACGTCGTTCGACCTGTCCACGGCGCCGGGCAAGGTGCAGGCGTCGGCGAAGCCGGACGGCACGCTGACGGCCGCCTGGACGCCTCCAGCGAGCGGGCAGCCGATCACGCTGACGGTCAAAAGTCTCGATACCGCCCACCCGTACACCAAGCAGGTCGAAGTTCCCGGAACGAGCTCGACCACGACGCTGACCGGCGTGCCCGTCAACGGCGACGGCTACCTCCTGACGCTGCGGGCGGGAACGGGCACGGTCACCGGGGTACGCGGGACGTTCGCCGACACCGAGATCAGCCCCTACCCGGCCTCGGCGGTGGCGATCAACGGGAACACCTTCACGTTCTCCCGGCCGACGCTTCCGGACTGGCACACCCTGACCATCCTTGAGGACGGCCAGGCGAAGTCGTTCGCGACGACGTACGGCTCGGGCGCCAAGCCGTACATCATCCGTGGCCGCACCACGCGTGCCGCCGAAACGGTGACCATGTCCGGCGCCACCAGCAAGGTGATCGCCATTCTGGAGGACTACGCCGGCAACAAGGCCACGACGGTGCTTCGCGGCAACTGAGTACGAAGGCGAGAGGAGACGTGGGCGCCCCCCTGGGCGCCCACGTCGATCACAAGCCGACTCGCCGCCGGTACGTCCCCATCGTCAGGGCGCCTGGAACCAGGCGTTGATCGTGTCGTACGTCCGGCCGGAGACGGGGTCGCTCGGCAGGTAGATGCGCAACTGGCCGCGGCCGCCCAGATGGCCGTACTCGCTGGAGACCGCGCTCATGTGGCCTTCCTTCGTGACGACGATCGCCGAATCGGCGGCGATCACGACGTGTCCGGTGCGCCGGGCGACGTTCAGGGGGTGCTGGCCGGTTCCGATGTCGCAGTTGGCCAGCAGAATGACGTCGCTCGGCTTCAGCTTCGGCAGGTTCAGGAGGAGGTCCGAGATCTGCGCCGCGTCCAGGGTCTGGTCGCCGATCCTGTTTCCCTTCTTCGAGCCGTGCCCGTCCACGTAGAGGGCGCCGTCGACGCGCCGCACCTTGCGCGCGGAGGAGGCCAGGCCGGCGTCGTGCGGGTGGTCGAGGTCGCGCAGCCAGACACCCGCGTCGGTCTCCTCGACGTGCTGCTTGAGGTGGTGCTTCAGCTCGGCGGTGAGGGGAGGCCTCATCCGCGGCACCCGCAGCGCCATGGAGTCGGCGCTGCGGCCCTGGGGGACCTGGATGGCCAGGAGGTGCCGCTCGCCTAACGACTCCTGCACGGCCAGCACCTTCAGCCTGACCCCGGACCTGAACAGCGCGTGGGCGGGCTTGCCCGACAGGTCCTCGACGTCGGCGTACTCGCTCGCCCTGATCGTCAGCCGGACGCTGTCGGGCAGATCGCCCAGCTTGCCGGGATCGTCGACGCCCTCCAGGAGTCCGTGAAAGACGACCTCCTCGCCCGGCCGGACGGCGCGCGGCAGCCAGTCCGCGGGGACGCGGGCGGAGACGTGGCCCGACGTGGTCGCCCTGGTGGCGAGTTCGGCGTCGGCCCTGTCGAGCATCGCCTCGGCCGAGGGAACGAGTGAGGGGTCGTCCGCGCGTCCGACGGCCAGTTCGTTCACCTGGCGTAGGTTGCCGCCCTCCAGGAGGTGCGGCAGGGCGGGCACCTGGCCGCCGGGCGGCCGCCATGGAGTCTCCCGGAAGTCGGGGACCAGCGGGGAGTGGTCGTGTAGCGGGCCGAGATCGAGCGGGGCGTGCGGGGACACATGGCTGATCAGGTCGAGGTGCTGCTGGTAGCGGTCGGCGAGCCCGTAGCTCTCGTACTCCGGTCGCAGCGCCTCGAACCTGGCGCGTAACGCGGCGCTGTCGGCCTCGGTGAGCAGCGCCTTGCCCGGCACGAGGTGCTCCATGCGCGGGTTGCCCATCGAATGTGTTGTGGACAGGTCCGTGGGGGTGATCCAGGCATGGAGCGCTCGCCTGTCCAGTTCGTGCCGCAGGGACGCCGGCACGGCGCGCGTCTCGTCGTTCCAGTGCCACGGGCTGATGCGGTGCTCGTACACGACGGTGGGCGCGGCCCGGTAGACGCCTTGTACGCCGTCCATGGTGGCGTGCGCCGCATGGGCGCGCCCCTCGAACTCGTCCGCGTCGGCGATGCTGACGAACTCGTGACGCAGGGCCCTGGTTCCGTCGTTGAACGTCACCACCTCCGCACTGTTCCCGGTCAGCGACACCACGTCGCTCTCGCGGACGCCGGTGGCCAGGGCGGCGCGGAGCCGGTCGCTGCCGTGCGTCTGGTACACGGTGCCATCGCTCGCCTGGTGGACCGCGGGGCCGTCCAGACCGAGCGCACGCCGGGCCAGTGCGGACTCCAGCGCGTCGGCGGCGGCCGTGCCGGTCAGTGCCAGTGCCTGCGATCCGTCGCCGAACGTCACGACGCGCCCCAGACCGGACTCGCGCGAGGCCACGACGTCGTCGAGGTTGTCCACCAGTCGCTGTACGGGGTCCACGAGGGGGTGTCCCGCGCCTGGCGGGGTGGTGTCCCTGAGGTCGGCGGCCAGGTCGGCGAGCCGCTCGGCCCGGTCGTTGAGCTGCCGCGTGGTGATCTCGGGCAGGGTCTCGTCGGAACGGACCTTGAAGATGGAGTCGGTGCCGACCGCGTTGTCCGCGATCATCCGCAGGGAGTCGGTGATCCGCCGGTGCGACTCCGCCAGACCCGCGTCCGCGAAGTCGAGCCCCAGCATTTTCACGGCGCGCTGGATCCTGACGACGTCCGCCGGCGTGAGCGGGTTGGCCGCCCACCCCTCCGGGAGGGTGCCCACCTCGCGGACGAACAACCGGCTCATCAGCTTGGCCATGGCGGGCTGCGGCATGAGGGCGGCCTCGCCGGACAGCGCGTCCAGCAGCACGGGGTCGTCCTTGAACAGGGCACCGAGCAGTCCGGCCAGGACGCCGTCGCGAGTGGCCACGGTGCCGGGCAGGTTCCACGCCTCGCCGCTCCAGCTCATGTGGTTCGGATCGCCGTACACCCACTCGAGCAGCAGCCGGGTGTCTCCAATGGGGTGGATCGAGGGCATCTTGAGTCCGAGCTCCTCGCCGAGCGAGGCGACCAGCACCTTGGCGTCTCTGGCCTCCCGGGTGGCGAAGTCGATGCGCATCGCGGGCGAGCCGTCGGAGAGCGTGACCCTGGCGCTCTCGAGACCGGCGGGCTCCCATGGGCCCTTCGTCCCTTTGGCGGCTGCCTGATCGAACTCGGACTGGGGCCGCGGTGGGTTGCCGGCCGGCCGGTCCTGGCCCCAGTTGAGCATGCTCTCGATTCGGCCGCGGGGCTCGGCGCGTGGGGCATCGGTGACCTGCGGCTCGAAGCGCTGCCAGCGGCCTTCTAACGGGCCGCGATACCCCTGGGCGGTGCCGTACGGCATGCCGTTGTCGGCGGCGACCACGACGCGGCCCGTACGGTCGGCCAGGTCCTGCAGCAGCAGGGCGTCATGGCGGGCGTGCGGCCCGAACATCCGCAGCGCGGCGTCCGGCTGGGCCGTCAGCCGCCGGTCCTCGCGCAACACGCTCGCCAGGTCGGCGGCGTCGATGTGGATGCCACGGCCCGGTACGAGCTCGCGCAGGGCGGGCGGCACGTCGGCGGGCAGCCGGCGGAAGCCGCCGACCAGGAAGCCGTCGGAGGTGGCGCGGATGCCGATGTCCACGTGGCCGGGCAGTGGCGGGCGGCGGCGCATGTCGCCCGTGACGCTCATGTCGGTGCTTTCCCGGTTGCGGAACCACAGGCCGGACCAGGTCTCCTCTCTGAAGTGGCGGATGAGGAACTGCTGACGCTGCGCGGCCGCCTCCCCAGGGCGCGGCACCGGGTCGTGGCGGGAACCGGCTGGATCGGGTCCGCCTGAGAACGCCGGGTCCTCGGCACCGTGGCGCCACCCAGCCAGGTCGGTCGCGTCGGACCTGCCTGTGGGGGAGGGCTCGGGATCGGGGCCGCCGTGGTTGTTGGGGCCTCCGCGGGGGTCGGGGATCGGCGGGCCGTCGCCGCCTGACCTGCCGAGGTGTGGGTTCCAGCTGGCCCAGTGCGCGTCCGCGGCGCCGATGGCGCCGGAGGAGACGCCCTTGAGCAGCCGTTCCAGGTCGAACGGCTGCCCGTCGAACGCCTGCGTGGTCGCGTCGGTCAGGCCGCCCGCCGCGCCGGAGGCGAGCATGAAGCCCAGCAGTGTCCGCGGCGGCGCGAGCCAGGTCGCGCCGGTCAGGAACACGCCGTTCAGCGCGCCCGTGCCCAGCGAGGTCAGCGCCTGGCCCCAGTCGATCTTGTCGCGCCGCTCCTGGCTCGCCTGCACGCCCAGGTCCATCGCGAGCATCAGGCCGCCGAACAGCCCGATGTTGAACAGCAGCCGCTTGGCCAGCTGCCTGACGATCGCCCGGGTGAAGCGGGCGCGCCACCCCGCGGCCGCCAGCCCGGTCCCGGCCGTGGCCGGGTTCGCGATGACCGGCACCAGCGTCCACAGCTGGAAGACCAGGAACCCGATCGACAGCTTGATCAGCCGCTTGGTGTACTGGACCTGCACGCCGAGGTCGTTCAGCGCCATCGCCATCCCCGCGAGACGCTTGAGCAGGTTGGCCTCGCTTTCGCCGACCTTGAGCGAGGCGTTCCTGACGAAGGCCTGGAGCGCTTCGCCGTCCCAGGTGTCCCGGTCGGGAACGGCGACGCCACTACCCTCCGCGACCCGGTAGGCCGCATCCGCCAGCGCGTCGGCCAGCGCGAACAGCTTGGACTCGTCGCCCTCGGGCCAGTCCATGCCGACGACCCAGCCGATCCACGGCCGCATCCAGCCGGGTATCTCCCCGTCGAGCAGCACCGCCCGTCAGGTCCCGGGGTGCTCTGCGACCTGGTAGTTCGCAGCCGTCACATGCATACCGTCGCCGACGCCCTCAAGCCGGTCGATGTGGTCGTTGAAGGCGTTGATGACGCCGTCGCGCATGCTGGGGAAGTCCTTCTCCATCTGGGCGCCGTACTGGTCATGTCCCATCGGCCGCCCCGCCGCCGCGAACGCTTCGCGTACGTCGCGCAGGATGCCCCGGATGCGCTCGGCCTCCTCGGCGGAAGCCTTCCCCTGCTGACGGATGCCGTGCGGCCGCGCGTTGTAACCGGGGCCCGTCATTCCTCTGTGCCGCCAGAGATCACCTGAGCATCGTACAGCTCACCCCGATGCCTCATCCTTGTCACTTGGCCGCCGCCCGCCGGAGCTCGTCGAGGATCTCGAACTCCTCGGCGCTCAGGTCGGCCGCCACACTCAGGGTGCCGTCCGAGGTGTGCATAGTGATCGGCTCAGGCCGCTCGTCCTGGTCCGGGAGGACCTCGAAGAGCGGAGGCCGCCGGTCTTCCGCGCTCATGCCTCGAATCTACAGGGCGCACTCCCGGTTGCTCGAACCAGCGGTGGGTGTCGCGTTGTCCCACCGGGGAGACGGAGGGAGTTGGTGTGGCCGGCTCCTTGTCGCAGCTGGAGCGTGATCTGGCGGAGATCCACGTCAGGCGGGGGAGCCGCAGCGCCGAGCCTCACCGCGGGCCGCGGTCCGCGGCGGGCCGCCAGCCGAGTTGGGGCCCGAGCCGGGTGGCCATGTCGGTGAGGATCTGCACGTAATCGTCGTGCTCGAAGGTGAACGGCAGCGCGAAAGCCACCTCGTCGATCTCCCGGAAGGCGGCGTGCGCGTACAGCCGCTCGGCGATCTCGGCGGAGCTGCCCACGAGGTCGGGTGCGAACATCATGCGGGCCGGCCCCTGCGGCGTGGCGGTGCGGGGCGTGCGCTTGTCGGCGTACGCCTGATACCTGGCTCGCTGCTCCGGCGTGGCCGTGTCCGTGGGGATGACGACCAGGCCCTGGGAGACGCGGGCCCGCTCACCCTCAGGGTGCCGCTCGCGGAACGCCCGTACGTGGGAGAGCTGGATCTCGACGAAGTCCTCCGACTCCTCCGCCTTCACGACGCTGCTGGTCAGGAAGTTCATGGCGTGTTCACCCGCCCAGGCGGCCGAGCGGAGGCTGGCGCCGCCGTACCACATGCGGGCGCCCAGGCCGGGCGCGTGGGGCTGGACCCGATCGGAGAAGACCTCGAAGCCCTCCACACCGCTGAAGTCGGTGGCCGGCTCGCCACGGACGAAGGACAGCAGCCGCCGCACCCGTTCGTAACTGAAGTCCTCCTGGTCGGCGGTGCCGGGGTGGAGCGCGTCCTTGACCTGGTCGTAGTGGAGCGGCGGGCCGACGCTGACGCCCGGGTTGAGCCGGCCGCCGGACAGGATGTCCACCGTGGCCAGGTCTTCGGCCAGCCGCAGCGGGTTCTCCCAGCCGAGGGGGATGACCGCGGTGCCCAGCTCGATGCGGGTGGTGCGCTGGGAGGCCGCCGCCAGGACGGCGACGGGGGAGGAGATGCCGTACTGGAGGTGACGGTGGCGCACCCACGCGCTGTCGAAGCCCAGCCGTTCGCCCAGCTCGATGATCCGCAGCGTCGACTCGTGGCCGGGGCGCGGGTCGTCACCGTCGAACAGCCCGATCGTCAGGAAACCCAGCTTGCGCAGCGGTCGCGTGGGTAGCGGCACGGTGGTTCCTCCCTCGTCATTCCTGGCAGCGGGAGAATAGCCGCGGGCTCGGCGCGCCCGCGCCACCGGGTCGCCGATCTCGGGCCGCTCCGGACCCGGGGCGTCGGCGGCGCCGACCCCTGTGCGGGGGCCGAGCGCCACCGGCGCGCACGTGTCAGCGGAAGTCGGACACGCGGAACACGGCCATCATGTCCTTGGTCCTGGCCCCGGAGCCGAAGGACGCCTCGGCGCCCACCCAGCCGCGGAAGGCTCCGCTGTCGTCGATGATCTGCTCAAGCGGTTTGACGTGGGAGTTGCCCGAGTAGCAGAACTGCTTGGCTTCCATGGCCAGGCAGGTGCACCAGTGCCACAGGGTGTCGCGGCGATCGCGGTTGGAGACTTTGACGAGGTAATACTGGATGGAGCTGATGTTCGCCTTGGTGCCGCCGCCGACGTTGGGGCAACCGCCGGACTTCTGGCAGGCGCCCGGCGACGACGGCTGCAGGTACGTCAGGCACCAGGTCGTCGTGGCGCAGTTGCGGAAGGAGGACTGCTTGAAGACCTGGCCGTCCGACTTCACGATGTTATTGCCAGCCCAGGAGACCAGGTCCTGCTTGAGCGTTCCGGAGAAGGCTCGCACGGAGCTCATCGCGCGGCGGGTGGTGAGCGAGGCGTTGCTCCCGTAGCCGTATCCGTTGGTGGCCAGGGTGCCGCCGGCGAACTGCAGCTGGGCGAGCTTGCCGTCAGGCGACAGCTTCACGCGCCACTTCTCGGTCCAGGTCTGGGCGATCTTCCACCTGATGCTCAGCACGTCGCCGGCCAGCGTGTACGTTCCCGTGCGGGATTCGTCCGGGGCGCCGGTGAAACCGGCGGCGGTCAGCACGTCGCAGGCGCGTACGCGGGTGCTGGAGCCGCCCGCCTTGGTCGCGCAGCTCGAATCCGGGACGACACCGGTCTTCTGCCTGCTCTCGGGTTTGCGCTGCCACCAGAGGTAGGTGTTCGCGCTGACGGTGCCGCCGGTCTTGAACTGGTACGTACCCAGACGCACCCAGTTCTGGGTGGACCCGGTGCGCAGGAAGCCCTGCGAGACCACAAAGTTGGCCTTCCCGCCGGGCAAGGACGACTGGGATGGTGCGGCGCTTGCCGAGGTGGCCATGGGGGCCAACAGGGTGAGCGTCGCGAGCACGGCGGTGAGAAACGCGCGCACGGAGAACCTCCTCGAATACGGTCTTTACCGATTCTTGCCTATGCGACCCCCCGATACCTCACTGTTTGGCCTATGTTCATAGCGGTCAGTCACGATTGTTGGAACTCCCGGTCTGCGGTGCCGGCAGGTCGGCGAGCCAGCCGGTCAGGATCTCGTTGACCTCCGCGGGGCGTTCCTGCTGGACCCAGTGCCCGCAGCCGTCGAGGATGTGTGAGGAGACCAGGCCCGGCAGGGTCGCCGGGAACGCCTTGATGGCGCCGGCCAGCCAGGTGGCGGTGGAGGCGTCCAGCGCGCCGCCGATGAACAGGGACGGCTGGGTGATGGGGGCGCCGTCGAAGTCGGCGAGGTCCTCCCAGTCCCGGTCCATGTTCCGGTAGCGGTTGAGCGCCCCGCTCATCCCGGTCCGCTCGAACTCCGCGGCGTAGACGTCGAGGTCGTCCTCACTGAGCCAGGCGGGCAGCCGATCGGTGGGGAAGCGCTCGCGCAGCGTCCCGCCACGGGAGACGAGAAGCGGATGGGGGGCGTCAGCGGGCGGCATGGTGTCGGCGGACAGGGCGGCGTAGAGGCCGGCGAGCCAGCCGCGGACGTCGGGCTCGATCTCGGCCTCGGCCCGGCCGGGCGCCTGGAAGTAGCCGACATAGAACTCCTCCTCCCCGCCCATGCGCGCGAACATCTCGCTGGGCCGCGGCCCGCCGCGCGGGGTGTACGGCACGCTGAGCAGCCCGACCGCGCGGAAGACGTCCGGCCTGACAAGGGCGGAGTTGGCGGCGATGGGCGCGCCCCAGTCGTGGCCCACGATCACCGCCGTCCGCTCGCCCAGGGCGTGCACCACGTCGACGTTGTCCTCGACCAGGTCGAGCATCCGGTACGCGGCTATGTCCGCAGGCTTGGAGGAGCGGCCATAGCCACGTACATCGATCGCGACCGCCCGGTAGCCGGCCGCGGCCAGTGCCGGCAGCTGGTGGCGCCAGGAGTACCAGGACTCAGGGAAGCCGTGCACCAAGAGCACCAGCGGCCCGGAGCCCTGCTCCATCAGATGGACGCGGCCGGCGCGCGTCTTGACCAGCCGATGTGTAAGCTCCGTCATCGATCCTCCAAGGCTTGTGAGCTTCGTGTCCGAAGCGGGTCGCACCATCGATCCTCCAAGACTTTCGATCCTCCCCGGCCGAGTGCCACCACCGGCCGGCGGCTTTCGCGGAATCATCCGGGAGGCAGTGAGCCCGCCGCGAATCGGGTTGCCGCTTTGGCAAACCCGCTCGGGGATACTACGTCGCGTTGACTCAAGATCAGCGCGCTCGGCGCCAGAGAGACGGGCTGACGCCGCGGGCGCGCTTGAACGCCACACTGAAGGCGAACGGGTCCTCGTACCCGATCGCACGGGCCACGGCGGCGATGCTCATGTCGGTGTCGCGGAGCAGGTCCGACCCCAAGGTCATCCGCCAGCCGGTGAGGTAGGTGAGCGGGGGTTCGCCGACCAGGTCGGTGAAGCGGGCGGCGAAGGCGGCGCGGGACATGCCGACCTTGGCGGCCAGCCCGGCGACCGTCCACCGGTGCGCGGGTTCCTCGTGGAGCAGGCGCAGCGCGTCGCCGATGGCGGGAACGGTCAGCGCCCGATACCAGGCGGGGGATGCCGCCTGTGGGGTGGCGCACCAGGCCCGCAGCGCCAGTACGAGCACCAGATCCAGCAGGCGGCCCAGGACGGCGTCCTGACCGGGCTCCTCGCGGGCGATCTCGGCGGCGAGCAGATCCAGCGCTGCCCGGGTACGGGGGCCGGCGGGGATGACCGCGAGCGGCGGGAGCATGGTCAGCAGGCGGTCACCCACGTCGCCGTAGAGGTCGTAGCCGCCCCGGATCATGGTCGTGGCCCCCGGCAGACCGTCGCCGTAGGTGCGGGGAGCCAGCCTCCGCTGGGCCCCCGGAGGCACCTCGCTTCCGTCGAGAAGCTGTTTCCTGCCCTGGTACAGCATGACCTGGGGTGGAGTGGACGGGTCGTCGGCGATCGTGTGACGACCGGTGCCGCTGATGAGGGCGAGATCGCCCGCGGACAGGAGCACCGGTGCGGCATCGGCCTCGTCGAGGCGGACCGACGCGTGGCCGCCGAGCGTGGCCACGATCGTGAGCGGAGGGGCGTCGGCGAAGGTCAGCGACCACGGCGGCCGCTGGATCAGCTGCCTGATCGTCGCGTTGCCGGCGCGGGCCCGATGCAGCAGATCGCTCAGGACGTCCATGAGGCCCACCGTAGACGATCACAAAGGTATCCCGGACTTTCTCCCATGGACCGTCTTGGCCTCCCTGGAGTTCGCTAGGCACATGACGAACATCCTCATCTTGGGCGGCGGCAACGGGAAGACCGGCCGCCGCATCGCCCAGCACCTCAGGGCCGCCGGTCAGCCCGTACGCACAGCGTCACGCGCCACCGGTGACGTCCGCCTCGACCTGGGCGACCCGGCGACCTGGGCACCCGCGCTCGACGGCGTCACCGCCGCCTACGTCATGGAGCCCAGTTTGCAGAGCAGCGCCGAGGGCCGGGAGCGCATCCCCAGGTTCGTGTCCGAAGCGGTCGCCGCTGGTGTGCGGCGGCTGGTGCTGCTGACCGCCGCCGGCGTCGACCAGATCGACGATCATCCCCTCAAGGCGGCCGAGCAGGCCGTGCGCGGCTCCGGTGTGAGCTGGACCATCCTGCGGCCCGATTGGTTCGCGCAGAACTTCAGCGAGGGCCCCTGGCTGCCAGGGGTTATGGCGGGCACCCTGGCCCTGCCCACCGGCGACGGGCGCGTTCCGTTCATCGACGCCGAGGACATCGCCGAGGTCGCCGCGGCGGCGCTGACGGAAGACCGCCACCACGGCCAGACCTATCAGCTGACCGGACCGCGTGCGATCGGCTTCGGTGAGGCGGCGGATCTGATCGGCAAGGCCGCCGGGCGTACGGTCCGGCACGTCGACGTCGCTCCCGAGGTCTTCGTCGAGCGTCAGGTGGGTTTCGGTGTTCCGCCTGAGGCCGCGTCGCTGCTCGCCGGCGTCCTGGTGGCCGTTCGCGACGGCGGGGGCACCGAGGTCTCCGGCGACGTGGAACGAGCCCTCGGCCGCCGGGCCAGGTCCTTCGAGGACTACGTCACCGAGGCTGTCGCGGCCGGTCACTGGAACTGATCGGGCGCCGACCATTGTGGTGGGCACCATGTCAGGCGGAGGCCGGTGGGCGCCGCGTGACATGGTCCCACCGGACCCGTACCCCGATCCGTGGTAGGCGGAAGCGTCGACTATCATTGCAAATGAAGCACGGTCATTGCAAATAATGCAACAAGATCACATGTGCATCGACTCCAGCGCCTATGAGGGATGAGCGGCCGATGAGACCCGCAGACGTGCTCGCGATCGGCGAGACCATGGTGATGGTCACCCCGACCGCCGGCGGCCGCCTCGACGCCGACAGCAGCTTCATCCTGCGCCCCGGCGGCGCGGAGTCCAACGTCGCCGCGCTGCTCGCCCAGCTCGGCCACACCACGGCCTGGGCCAGTGCGGTCGGCCGCGATCCGCTCGGCGACCTCGTGGTCGACTCGCTCCGCGCCCGAGGCGTGGACGTCGGCCTCGTTCACCGCGACGACGAGCGGCCCACCGCCGTGTACTTCAAGGACCCGACCGCCTCGGGCACCGCCGTCTACTACTACCGGCGCGGTTCGGCCGCCTCGGTCATGACCGTCGCCGACGTCGCGGGTTGGGCCGCGCGGCCGGCGAGGGTGACGCACATCTCCGGCATCACCGCGGCGATCTCCCCGCAGTGCCGGGAGCTGACCAGGCACATCGTGTTCGACCGGCCGCTGCGGCCGTCCGTGGTGAGCTTCGACGTCAACCACCGGCCGCGCCTGTGGGACGGCGCCGACGCCGCGTCCGTGCTGCTGGAGCTCGCGCAGCGGGCCGACATCGTCTTCGTCGGCCGCGACGAGGCCGCGGCCCTGTGGGGCACCACGGACGCCGAAAGCGTGCGCGCGCTGCTCGGCGGGCCCACGTACCTGATCGTCAAGGACGCCGCGATCGAGGCGGTCGGCTTCACCCCGACAGGGGTGCACCGGGCGCCGTCCCTGCCGGTCGAGGTCATCGACGCGGTCGGCGCGGGCGACGCGTTCGCGGCCGGGTGGCTGAGCGGATTCCTGGACGGCCGCGACGAGGTCACGCGGCTGCGCCTGGGGCACTACGCGGCCTCCCGGGTGCTGATGTCCCCGGCCGATCTGGCCGATCTTCCCCCCGCTGACGAGGTCGTCTCGCTGCTCGCGGAAGGAGGGCAGCACCATGTCGCAGACCGTCGCTCGTGCCATTGACATCATCGGGTTCGTCTCCGTACGACATCGCACACTCGGTGAGATCGCCGAGCACTTGGGCGTGCACAAGTCGACCGCGCTGCGGCTGCTGCAGACGCTGGAGGAGGGCGGTTTCGTGCGGCGCGTCCCCGGCAGCGCGTACGGCATGGGATTCCAGCTCATCGCGCTCGGCCAGCTGGCCCTCGACCAGGTCGAGGCCCGCTCGCTGGCACACCCGATCCTGAACGACCTGAGCGAGAGGTACGGCCACACGGTCCACCTGGGGGAGCTGGCCGGAGACCAGGTCGTGTACGTGGACAAGATCGACGGCCGGGGCAGTGTGGCCATGGGCTCCCGCATCGGGCTGCCCGCCCAGGCGCACACCGCGGCCGTCGCCAAGGTCATCCTCGCCTACCAGGACGACAGGACCCGCGCCCGCGTCCTGGAACACGCCGCCTTCACCCGCTTCACCCCCACGACGACCACCGACGCGGGCACGTTCGAAGCCGAGCTCACCCTGACGCGGCAGCGGGGCTGGGCCGAGGACGACGGCGAGCACGAGGACTACATCAACTGCGTGGCCCTGCCGGTGTTCGACGCCCGCGGCAAGGTCACCCACGCCGTCTCCATCACCGCCCTGCGCGCGGTCGCGCCGCTGGAGCGGCTGCGTGAGCACATCGACGACTTCCGCCAAGCGGCCCACGAGGTCTCCAAGACTCTGGGCTGGACAGGAGACGAATATGGACGCC
Organism: Nonomuraea sp. CA-143628; assembly: GCF_050942315.1. NCBI lineage: Bacteria > Bacillati > Actinomycetota > Actinomycetes > Streptosporangiales > Streptosporangiaceae > Nonomuraea > Nonomuraea sp. CA-143628. Next base: position 9,293,901 of record NZ_CP192072.1, on the reverse strand, counting down.
GCTGAGTTCTTCGGCAGCCACCTCGGCCGCAACCCGGTCCTCGGCATCTTCCGCAACCTCGACCCCCGGGCCACCGTACGGATGTGCGAGCGCGCCTGGGCGTCCGGCATCGAGCTCATCGAGGTGCCCGTGCAGACGGCCGACGCGTTCCCGTCGCTGCGCGCGGCACTGGACGCGGCCAGGGCCAACGGAAAGAGCGTCGGCGCGGGCACGGTGACCACGGCGGAGCAGCTGGCGGCCGTCAGTGAGCTGGGCGTCGCCTTCACGGTCGCGCCCGGACTGCATCCCGAGGTCGCGACGGAATCGCTGCGGCTCGGACTGCCGCACCTGCCGGGGGTGGCCACCTCCACGGAGATCGCCACCGCCCTGGCTCGCGGCTTCACCTGGCTGAAGGCGTTCCCCGCGGCGCAGCTCGGCGCCGATTGGATCAAGGCGCAGCTCGCGCCGTTCCCCGGAGTCAGCTTCGTCGCGACGGGGGGCATCGACGCCTCCAACGCCGCCGCTTTCCTCGCGGCCGGATGCCGGGGTGTCGCCCTGGGCTCGGCGCTGAACGACCCGGACGCCCTGGAACGGCTGCGCGAGGTGACGAATCGTTGACGGCCGTACTTCGGCTGTCGCAGCCAGTGAGTGCGCCGCTTGTCATCTGAAGTCGTCTGAACCGGGAGGAAGCGGTCCTGTCAAACGGATGCCGAGTCCTGGGCCTGGCCGCCGGGAGGCGCGGTGGAGCGGCGGACGACCAAGGTCGGCGTGACGGAGAAGTGCACCGCCGACGTGCGGCCTTCGATGCGCTCCAGCAGCAGCCGTCCCGCCGTCCGGCCCATGACCGCTCCGTCCTGATCGACCGTGGTCAGCGCGATGTTGGGATGGGCGGCCAGTCGGGTGTTGTCGTAGCCGGCGACGGAGACGTCGCCGGGGACGGAGAGAGCGACCTCATGGAGGGCGGCGAGGACGCCGAGAGCCGCCTCGTCGGAGCCCGCGAAGATCGCGGTGGGGCGTGGCGACCGGCTCAGCAGCTCATGGGCGCCGCGATGGCCGCCCTCTTCGGAATATGAGGTCGCGACCACGGCGATCTCCTCGGCCAGGCCGTGATCGCGCATCACGCGCTCGTAGCTCTCGGCCCTGATGTGCGGCACCTGGTCGGCGGGCTGCCGCTGGTCCTGCTGGAAGGTGATGTGCCCGATGCGCCGGTGGCCGAGTGCGATCAGATGCTCCATGACGAGCTCGGAGCCGGTCCGGTCGTCATCGACGATCGAGTCGTACGCCGAGGACCGGTCGTGCCGGCCGAGCACCACGGTGGGGATCTCGCGAGCGACCTGCTCCAGCCGGGTGCGCCTGGCGAGCGGGGCGATCATGAGGATGCCGTCCACCTGCCGATCTATCAGGGCGTCGATCGCGCGTTCCTCGGTCTTGTCCTCGGTGCCGCCCTGGATCATGATCGCCTGATAGCCGGACTCCGCGAGGTGCTCCACCAGGCCGGTCATGATCTCGGCGTAGAACGGGATCCCGATGTGCCGCAGGAGCACGCCGATGGTGTACGCCCGTCCGCGCAGCGCTCGCGCGGCGGCCTGGGGCCGGTAGCCCAGCTCCTCGATGGCCCGCTGGACGCGGTCGCGCATGGCCTCGCTGACCCCGTAGTCGTTGCGGATGACCTTCGAGACCGCCGCCTTGGAGACCCCGGCGTGTTTCGCCACGTCGGAAATGGTCACTCGTCGTCGTCGCTCGGGCGCGACCATGGGGTATCCCTTCTCGCCAAGTCCCGCGGACGTCAGGATGGCCTGGTGCGCGGGGCCAGTGCCGCCTGGATGCGGTCATGGATCCCGGCCGCCTCGGCCGAGAGCGGCGGCCTGCGCATCGTGGGAAGACGGCCGGCTTGCCGCAGCACCAGCATCGCGAACCGTTCGGCCTCGTGTTCCTGCGGCTCGGAGTATGTCGTCCGGCCGAGCACCGAGCGGACCATGGCCGGGTCCAGCGTCGGCAGCAGGATGCGCAGCAGGTCGTCGGGGGCGATCGGCGCCGACGCGTGCTCGCACAGCATGTGGCCGAGTTCGTGCAGGATGATGTGCTCCCTATGGGAGCGGCTGGTCCGCTGCTCGTAGCAGATGTAGTCGACCGTGTCGGTGGCCAGCCACATGCCGCTGGGGCCGTCCGCGGCGGTGTCGACGGGCCTGAGCTCGATGCGGCGCTCCCGGGCCCGCGCCACCTGGTGGGTGAACTCCACGATGTCGAACGGGTGCGTGATCTCCAGCCGCTCGACGATCTCTTCCAGGCGTTCGCCGCTCACGAACCTCCTCATGGGCGCACCGGCCACAACATCCACATCATAAGCGCTCGCAATGCTTCAACAGATGTTTAAGCGCACGGCCGCAAGTCGTAGCTTAGATTGATGGGGGCGGCGGCTTCGCGGCATCGTGGCGCGCAACTGCCGTTCATCCACCATCCATGCCGTGGGAGGTCAGGCTTTGGCAGGCGCGTCATCCGGAACGGCTGTGGGAGCACATGGCGGCGATGTCAGCTTCGGCGTCCTGGGGCCCTGGGAGGTGCGGGTCGGTCAGGGCGCGGTGGCGGTGCCCGTCGGCCAGTTGCGGACGGTCCTCGCGTCGTTGCTGCTGTCGGTCGGCCAGTCGGTCTCGACGCCCACGCTCGCCGAGCGGCTCTGGCCGGGCGAGGGGCCGGGCTGGCCGCGCGGTGCCGTGCACACCTATGTCACCAGGCTGCGGCGGTTGATCGGGGCGGACCTCATCCAGACCGAGCCGGACGGCTACCAGCTCCAGGTCGAGCCCGACGCGGTGGACCTGCACCGGTTCCGCGGCCTCGTGCGCCGCGCCGACGACGCCGGCTCCGCGCAGGAGGAGATGGACCTGTTACGCGAGTCGCTGCGGTTGTGGCGCGGTCAGCCCTTCGGCAACGCCAGCGGCCCCTGGCTGGAACACGAGGTGATACCCCTCCTGACCGAGGAGTGGTTCGGCGCCACCGAGCGCCGGATCGACCTGGAGCTGGCCAGCGAGCCGCCGGGGCGCCTCATCGCCGAGCTGACGGAGCTGACCAAGCGTTACCCGAGCCGCGAGCCGCTGTGGACGCGCCTGATCACCGCGCTGCACCGCAGCGGCAGGCGGGCGGAGGCGTTGAGCGCCTACCAGCGCGTACGCACGGTGCTGCGCGAGGAGCTCGGCCTGGACCCGAGCGAAGAACTGGTCCAGCTGCACCAGACGGTTCTCCTGGGCGACGCCGACGACCACCCGGGCAGCACGGCCGTCCGGCGAAGGACACCGAGCCCTCGGCAGTTGCCCCACGGCATCGCCCGCTTCACCGGCCGGGAAGAGGAGCTGGCGGCACTGGACCGGCTGCCCTCAGGCGTGGCGGCATCGGGCCGGAACGGCGCGGGCGCGAACGCCCCGATCATCGTGACCATCGACGGCGCTCCCGGGGCGGGCAAGACGACGCTGGCCGCGCACTGGGCCCACCGAGTCGCCCATCACTACCCCGACGCCCAGCTCTACCTCAATCTGCGCGGCTACGGGCCGAGCGAGCCGATGACCCCGGCCGCCGCGGCGGAGAGCCTCCTGCGCGGTCTCGGCGTGGAGAGCGAGGCCATCCCCGTCGACGTGGACGAGCGGTGCGCGTTGCTGCGTACCATCCTCGCCGACCGGCACGCGCTCATCCTGCTGGACAACGCCCGCAACGCCGACCAGGTGCGCCCGCTGCTTCCGGGCGCCAGCGGCCTGGTCATCGTGACCAGCCGCGACCAGCTACGGTCTCTGTCGATCCGTGACGGCGCGCACCGCGTCACGCTGGGCGCGATGCCGGAATCCCAGGCCGTCGAGCTGCTGGCGGCGGCCGTCGGCCCCGCCCGGGTCGCCCGCGAGCCCGCGGCGGCCTCCCGGCTGGTCGAGCTGTGCGACCATCTGCCCCTCGCGCTGGCCATCATCGCCGAACGCGCGCAGCGCGCCGCCACGCTCGCCGAAGTCGTCGAGGGGCTGGCGGACGAGAAGGCCCGCCTCGACAACCTGGGGACCGGCGAGAACGATCCGAACATCGACCTGCGTGCCGTTCTGTCCTGGTCCTACGGAGCGCTCAGCCCGGCGGCGGCCGCCACGTTCCACGCGCTCGGCCTGCACCCCGCCAGTGACATCGCGCTGGAGACGGTCGAGGCACTGGTCGGCCTTCCGCCCGCCGAGGTCAAGCGGGGCCTGGACCAGCTCGTGGCGGCCCATCTGCTCCAACAGCGCCGTCCCTGCCGCTACCAGCTGCACGACCTGATCCGGTTGTACGCCGTCGATCAGGCGCGGCTGCACATGCCGCCCGGCGAGCGGCAGGCCGCCGTGCGGCGGTTCCTCGATCACTACCTCTTCACCGCCGTGAGCGCCGACCGGCACCTGGTGCCGTACCGCCGCCGCGACTTCCTCGCGCCGCTGCGGCCGCGCCGGCGCCCGCTCGCGTTCGCCGACGCCGACGAGGCGATGGCGTGGCTGGAGCTGGAGTACGACTCCCTCCGGGCGGTGATGTCGTGGGCGGCCACGAACGGGTGGGCTCACTACTCATGGCGTACGACCATGGCCATGACCAGCTTCTACGACGCGCGCATCCCGTGGTCCGACGGCCTGGACAGCCTGAAGTCGGCGGTGCGCGCGGCTCGGGCCGCGAGCGAGCCCATCGGCGAGGCGTACACCCTCAACTCCGTGGGCTGCATCTACTCCGACAGAGGTGACGTCGATCTGGCGGAGCGGCATTTCCGCGAAGCGCTCATTCATTTCAAGCGGAGCAAGAGCCCGTACGGCGAGGCCATGGCGCTCTGCAATCTCGGCATGACATATGGCGAGGCCGGCGAATACGGAAAGGCGCAGCGGCATTTGATGCGCGCGCTGGATCTGCACGTGCGCAACGAATATCCCCGTGGCATCGCCCTGGCCCTGGACAACATCGGAATCGCGCAGACCGTGGCGGGCCATTACCGATGCGCGGTCAAGGCGTTCAAGCAGGCGCACCGGATCAACCTGCGGCTCAGGGAGTACACCTCCGACGCGATGTGCCTGCGCCACCTGGGCCGCGCCTACGTCATGACGGGCGACACCCGTGAGGCCGTCCGCGCCTTCCGCCAGTCCATCGACCTGTTCCGCCGTACGAGGAACCAGCGCTGGGAGGCGATCACCCTCGCCGATCTCGGCCACGCGCTCAACGGGGCCGGACACGACGTGCTGGCGCGCGGCATCCTGCGGACGGCGCTCGACCTGATGACCGGGCTGGCCGACCAGCGAGCCCACGACATCGAGGCCGTTCTCGCGTCCGCCGGGTGAGAGCGGCCTTTCCAGGGAGCGTTTCAGCGCGCCGACAGGTCGGTGACAGGTCGGCGAAAGGCGGTTCTCCGCGCGGCGGAGTTAGCCTTCCGTCGGAAGCCGATAGCCGCATGTTCTCCTGGCGGATTATTCGCGGCTATGGGTCCTGCGATTTTCTCCAGAGAAAGGCTGAAAAGAGAATGAGCGTTTCCCAGAAGCTCGACTTCGACCTCAAGAACCTGCCGATGGACGTTTTCGACCTCGCCGACAGCGGCCTCGCCATCGAGTCGCTGACCGCGGGCCACGGGATGGCGGAGAACGGCGCGTCCGTGCTCTGCCCGAGCGTCTGCAGCACCTCGACGTCGTCGACGAGCTCGAGCAGCAGCTGATTCCCGGCCGGGCCGTCGGCGTGGCGCGGGCGGCCCGGCTCTGGCGCTTCCGGAGGAAATGGTGATCTTAACGAGCGGCGCCCACGTGGAGTCGTCTGTCGTGGTGCGGGTCGCGGGTGTGCCGGTGGCGGCGTTGTCGCGACTGCGCCTGGACAGCGCGTACGGCCGGGCGGAAGAGCTGGCCCGGCAGGCGGCCACGTTACGGCGCGACGGCGAGGAGCTGGCGGAGGCACTGTATCCCCTGATCGGAGCGCTGGACCCCGGCGCGGCCAAGCCGGCGCTGGTCGGCCTGCGCCGGGCGCTGCACCAGCGACGACTGCCCCGCGACACCGAATGGAACGCGCGTGTCGCCGCGCTCGTCCCCGCCGACATCGGCGACGCGATCGAATCCTGGATCGTCACCAGGCACCGCCTCGACGAGGGGCGCCGCGCGCTCGACGACGTGTTCGCCGTCGAACTGCGGGAGAAGGAGCTCGTCCTGCGCGATGTGGCCGGTCATCCGGGCTTCCGCCGGGCACTGTCCCAGGCCAGCCCGGCCCTGTTCGGCGAGCTGGCCAAGTGGCTGGCCGACGCGCGGCGGCGACCGCGCAGGCAGTCCATGGCCCGGCTGGCGAAGTACCTGGCGAGAGCGGCCGCCAAGACGAGCCCGTACGGCACCTTCATGGCCAGTGGCACGGGGACGTGGGCGGACGGTGAGTCACCCGTACGGTTCACCCCCGCCGAGGTCCATGGAGTGCTCGAGATCCACACCTTCCTCCTCCAGCGGATCGGCGAGACGCTCACCCGCGATCCACGTCTGGCCCGGCACCTGACCCTGCGGGTCAACCCGAGCGCGACCTTCCGGGACGGGACCGTCAGCTTCATCGGGCGCTCCACCGAGGAACCCATCGTGACCCTGCCGGCCACCGCCGCGGTCGAGGCATGCCTGAACCTGGCGGCGCGTCGCCCGGGATCCACGCTGGCCGAGCTCCGCTCCCGCCTGGCGGGCGGCGCCGCCGACGAGTCCCCGGTCGAGGCGTTCCTCCAGGCGTTGGTGCGGGCCGGGCTCCTGGAGGAGCAGCACCCCGTCGCCGACCAGTCGGCCGACCCGCTGGGCGACCTGGCCGAATGGGTCGCCGACCATGGGGGAGCCGAGTTCGCGGACGTCGTCCAGGCGTTGCGGCGCGTACGTGGGCAGGCGCGGCTGCCCGTGGTCGTGGACGACGTCGAGGGCCACTGGAAACGGCAGCACGAACTGGAAACCGCGCTCACCGACCTGGCGGAACCGCTCGGCTTCGAGCCGGCCGCGCTCGACGGGCAGGGACGGCACACCTTCCGCGAGAACGCCGTCTTCACGGCTCCGGTGGCGGAGGCCGGGTCGGCGGCATGGCGTCCGGCTCTGGAGGATCTGGACGTGGTACGGCGCTGGCTGGGCGCCTTCGACCTGACGCTGCCGTTCCGGATCGCCCTCGGCGCCTACTTCTCCGAGCGGTTCGGCCCGGATGCCCGCGTTCCCCTCCTGGTCTTGCACCGAGCGCTCCAGGAGGTGCTCGCCCGGGACGGCGAAGCCGCCGAGCCGAGCCATGCGGCGCGCGAGCAGGACGGCGAAGCCGCCGAGCCGAGCCATGCGGCGCGCGAGGTCGCCCGGCTGATGGGCCCGTCCATGGGGGCGGGCGGCGCGCTGTCCGAGAGCCGGCTGCCACGGCTGCGGGAGCTGGCCGCGATCCAGCGGGAGGCACGTCAGGCGGTGCTCGCCCAGCCGGAGAAGGACGGTGTCGTGAGCGTCCCGGCGGAGCTCATCAGGAAGCTGACGGAGGACTGGCCGTCATGGGTGATCCCGCCGCGCTCCCTCGCCTGCTACGTGCAGGTCGTCCCCGGCCACGGCGGGATCGGCCTGGTGCTCAATGCGGCGCACACCGGTTACGGCCGTGGACGGAGCCGCGTGCTGGCCCTGATGGCGGAGGCCACGGGCGAGAGCCAGGCCACGGAGCGCCGGCCGAGTGGCCGCGTGCTCGCCGAACTGGGCGGAGTGGCCGCGTCGGCGTTGAACAGACGCGTGCCGCACGTGGCGTACGAGATCGACTATCCGTTCGCGGTCAGCAGCCGTCCCACGGAGGAGCGCATCCCGCTGGGAGACCTCGGGGTGGTCCTCGATCCGCGCGGCGGCCTGCTCAAAGTGGTCTCGGAGCGGCTGGGCGCCGATCTGTCCGCACTGCATCTGGGCATGATGTCCGACCTGCTGCTCCCACCGGCGGCCCGCCTGCTGATCCAGGTCTCGGGAGAGACGCACTACGTGCATCCCAGCATTCCGTTGCTGGCGGATCCGGCCGATCTGGACCTCCACCCCTCGTCGTTGGTGGCCTATCCCCGGGTGGAGATCGGCGGCGTGGTGATCCAGCGCGCCCGCTGGATCGTGCCGAAGGAGACGCTTCCGGAACGGGCGAAGGGCGAGACCGACGCCGCCTATCTGCTGCGCCTGGCGTCGTGGCTGCACGAGCACGACATCCCGGTGCGATCCTTCGTCCGCTTCGCCCGCCCGGACGGGGGCGCGGGCGAGGGGACGGAGGACTGGACGCAGTGGATTTTCGACAAATCCCGCAAGCCCGTCTACGTCGACTTCGCCAACTGGTTCCTGGTCACGGCCTTCGAGAAGATGCTCGCGAGTTCAGGGCCGATGGTGATCTTCGACGAGGTGCTGCCCGACTTCGAGGACGCGCTGGGGCCGGACCCCGATGACCCCAGCGTCACCGAATTTCTCATCGAGATCTCTGACCAGGACGGCCGGCATGCATGAATCGGACTGGGTCAGCGCCCACGTCTTCTATCACGAGAACCTGGACCCGCTGCTGACGAACGCGGCCGGTCCGCTGATCGCCGAACTGGCCGGGAGCGGGCTCGCGGAGGCCACGTTCTTCCTGAGGTACTGGGACGGAGGGCCGCACCTGCGCTTCCGCGCGCTGCCTGCCGACCCCGCGCACCGGACCGAGGTGGAACGGGTCATCGCGGAGCGGTTCGAGAAGTACCTCGCCGAGAACCCGGCGGGTCGTGCCATGAGCCAGCGGGACTATGCCGGCATAGGCGAAGCCCTGGCGCAGTGGGAGGGGCTTCCCGGCCATACCGAGCGGCTCTTTCCGAACAATTCGCTGTCGTTCATCCCGTACCGGCGTGAGCACGACCGCTATGGCACCGGGGCCTCGATGGAGGCGGTGGAGCGGCACTTCGCGGAGTCCAGCCACATCGCCCTCGGCCTGCTGCGCGACGGCCTGCGGCCGGAGGACCGCACCACGGCGGGAGCCGCGATGATCCTGCTCACCTGGTTCTGCGGCGAACGGAATGTGTCCCGGCTGGCGCCGTGGGTCAGCGTCGACCAGGACCGGCCCGGCTTCACCCAACCAGCTGCGCGACCGACCGGGCGCCAGCGTGATCGCGTCGTCGGTCTGGCTCGTGGGATGAGGGAGCTGGCCACGCGCCTGGAGCACGTCTCCGGGCCGGGCTCCCTGGCGGAGTGGGCCCGATCGGTGTCCACGCTCCGTGACGCGCTGGCCGTCGAGGCCGCCGCCGGCCGGTTCGAGCCGCCGCCCCGAGGCTGGGAGGGGGAGGGCGCGGTCAAGACGCGGCAGGTCCTCACCGTTCTCGACATCTGCGCCCATCTGGTCTGCAACCGGCTGGGCGTGACCGTGCAGGAAGAGGGGGCCGTCCGGCTGCTGTGCGCGGACGCGGTGGCCGTGCTCGCGGGGGAGGGGAGATAGTACGTGCGCTGGAACAGCATTCACGTCCGCTACTACGACCACGACAAGGACCCGCTGATCCTGCACGGAGTGCGCCCGCTCTTCCGCGAGCTGGCCGGGCAGGTGGCGGGGCTCTCCTACACCCGGCACTGGCGGCAGGGACCGCATCTGCGGCTCAATTTCCGCACCGACCACGACACCTTCACGCACGTGGTGCGGCCCGCCGCGGAAAAGATCATCGGCGACTGCCTGGCCGAGCACCCTTCATCGCTGCCGCTCGACCCCCAGCAGGAGCTCTCCGCGCATCAGCGGCTGGCCGAGCTGGAACGGGACTCCGGCCCTCTGACGCCGTGGTTCCCCGACAACACCCTCCGCGTCGCCGAGTACGACGACCGGACAGAGGTGCTGGGCGGGCCGCACATGGCCGACCTCGTGGCGGACTTCTACGCCGACACCACCGACCTCGCCTTCGCGATGACCGAGGCCGGGGGCGGCGCGCGACGGCGGCAGCTGGCGTTCAAGCTGATGGTGGCGACGGCGCACCGCCTGTCGGGCACCGACATCTCCCAGGGATACTTCACCTTCAGGTCCCACGCCGAGGCGTTCCTGTCGACCTTTCCTGAAGCGCGCGGGATGAGGCCGATGTGGGACGGCTACTACCGCGAACACCACCTGACCCTCCTCGCCCAGCTGCGGGCGGTGCTCGGCGGCGACGACGTGGACGCCGCGCTGCTGGCGGACTGGGAGACCGCGCTCATCCCGTATCGACGGCGGGGGGCGCGGCTCCTCGAACAGGGCGCGTTCCTTGTGCCGACCGTCAGCGCCGAGCAGGAGTCGAAGCTGGCCGAGTCGAGTCCCTTTCATCGGGCGGGTTACGCCGATCCGGTGTGGGCCGAGATCCGGGACGCACCCGAGTTCCTTCTGTATCGGCTGATGCTCAACCTCGCTTACCTGCACATGACCCGGCTCGGCCTCGTGCCGGTCGAGCGCTTTCTCCTGTGTCATCTGCTCGCCAACACCGTGGAGGCGTACCTGGAAGGAAGTGGATCATGAGCGGCGAGGCTCCGGCGTACGAGGAACATCTGCGGCTGCGGCCGGGGGTCTACAGCGCGACGGGCGCGAACGGCGAGCTGCACCTGTTCCGTCATGATCTGTGGCGGAGGGTGGCGTCGTTCGGGCCGGTGGGCGCGGGCGGTCGGGCCGTACTGCGTCGCCTGGCCGAGGGGCCGTGCCCGCCGTCGGAGCTGACGGCGATCAGCGCGTCCGACCCGGACTTCCTCGGGGCCCTGCGGAGCGGGGGATGGGTGACGACCACGCTGAGCCACCTCGGCAGGCCGTTATACACCGTGCAGCCCGTCCGAGCGCCCGACCCCGACGAGGACCAGGACATCGACCACGAGGTGCGGCTGTCCGGCTTCGCGGTGTTCCGGCGTGAAGGGGACGACATCCTCGCCGAGGCGCCGACCTCGTGGGCACAGGTGCTGATCCATGACCCGGAGGTCGCGGCCATGCTCACGGAGATGGCGCGGCCGCTCTCGACTGCCACGTTGAAGGGCCCGCTGCCCGAAGAGCTGATCGCCAGGCTGCTGCGGGACCTGCGCTGGACCGGCATCGCGATCCCCGCCGGGAGCGACGCGGAGTCGGAGTGGCGCCTACGCCAGTGGCGACCGCACGACCTGTGGTTCCACTCGCGCAGCCGCAACGGGAACGGCGGCTACTTCGACGCCGGATTCGGCCGGACGAAATGGGGACAAGGACAGTTCCCGCCGCTCCCCGCGCGCCGGGAACCCTATCCGGGACCCGCGATCGACCTGCGGGTGCCGGACCTGGACGAGATCCGCGTGCGCGACCTCGGGCTGACCGACGCCATCGAGGAGCGGCGCTCGATCCGCGAGCACGACGACGAGCACCCGATCACGGTCGATCAGCTCGCGGAGCTGCTCTACCGATGTGCCCGGGTACGCCAGGTCAACATGTGGGAGGGCGTGGAGTACGTCGACACGCCCCGTCCCGCCGGTGGCGGGGTCGACGAGCTGGAGTTGTACCCGGTCGTCCGGAATGTCGCAGGCCTGGCGCCCGGCATGTACCACTACGACGGGCACGAGCACCGATTGCGCCTCGTCTCTGACCCCGGCCCGGCGGTCGGGCGGCTGCTCGCGACCGCGAGCCGGGCGGCGGCCACCACTACGTGGCCCCAGGTCCTGATCGTGGTGTCGGCCAGGTTCGGGCGGGTGATGTGGACGTACGAGGAGATGCCGTACGCCCTGATTCTCAAGCATGTCGGGGTGCTTTTCCAGACCATGTACCTGGTCGCGACCGCGATGGGGCTGGCCGCCTCCGGTCTTGGCGGAGGTGACGCGCCGGCCTTCAACGGGGCCACGGGAGCCGATCCGGTGGTCGAGGCCAGCGTGGGCGAGTTCATGCTCGGGAGCCGGCCGAGCCTGGCGGCCGACGAGGAACCGGCCGCCGACGAGGAACAGGAGTAAACGAACGTGGGCCTACTGCTACGCCCGGATGCGTTCTATGCCCCGGATTCGGCGGGGATGTACCTGCTCACGTATCGGGGATCCAGCCATCTGAAAGGCCGATCTGTCGGCCCGCTGCTCGACCTGCTGAAGCCCTATCTCGACGGGCGGCACACGCTGGCCGAGCTGACGGAGGAGTTGCCGCCCGAGCGACGGGCCGCCGTGGAGAGCCTGCTCACGGCCTTGGTGGAGCGGGGCGTCGTGAGAGACGTCGGCACTGCGGACCCGGAGGCCGCCCTGGAATATCCGGAATATCGCCATGAGGTGGCTTTCATCGGGCATTTCCGAGACTCGCCTATAAGCATATTTCGGGCATATCGGGATAAAGTGGTGCTCGTTCTGGGAGCGGGGGACATGGTGCCGTGGGTGGCGCGTGCCGCTGTACGGACGGGGTCGCGCCTGGTGAAGATGGCGAGCCTGGAGCACTTGGGCGTCGAATGGGTCGAGCGCGGGCGGCGTACCCCTGACCAGAAGGTCGAGCGGCACTTCCTCGCCGACTTCAACGAGGAGGGGTTGGCGCCCCTGCTCGACAGCGCGGACCTCGTCCTGCACGTCTCCGGCGGCGCGGCGCATGAACGGCTGCTCGACCGGCTCTGCGTGGAGCGGGGGATCCCGCTGGCGCAGGTGGTCATGCTGGACGGCGAGGTCTGGCTCGGCCCAGAGGACCTCGGCACGCGATCGGCGGCGAGTTGGACGGCGGGCCTGCGCCGGGTGACGAGCTGGACGGCGGACCGCCGCCGGGTGGCGGCCCGGCCCGCGCCACGCCCGCCCATCGCCGCCGCGAGGCACGCTGCTGCCGGGGTCGTCGCCGAGACGGAGGTTGCCGTCGAGACGCTCGCCCCTGCCGGGGTCGTCGCGGAGACGCGGGCCGTCGCCATCGCCGCCGCCTTGGTCCAAATGGCCTTTCGGACCGCCACCGGGTTGCTGGACGACCGCCGTGCCCGGCTGACCAGGATCGACCTTGCCACGCTGCGCCGGACGTCACATGCCTTCGTCCCGCACCCTTACGCCCGGTCGGCCGAACCTGCGCTCCCCGAAGCCGCGCTCCCCGAAGCCGCGCTCCCCGGATCGGTGCTTCCCGGATCCGCGCTCCCTGAACTCGCGCTCCCCGGATCTGCTGACCCGGCCCGCGACGGTGCGGTTCTCGGTCGGGAGGGGTTCTCTCGGCGGGCGGTGGTGTGCGCCGACGATCTCCTTGGTGTGTTCGGGGAGCCGACCGAACGCGATTATGCGCAGATTCCCCTGCACGTCAGCGAGGTGGAGGTGCCCGACCCGGTCGGGCTGCTCGGTGGTGCCGTCTCAAGGGTCGTCGGCACGGGCCTCGACTTCGAGTCCGCGCGCCACCAGGCCGCCCTGAAGGCGTTCGCCGTCTACGCCTCGCTGATGGTGGATCCGCGCCGACTGCTCTCGGCGGACGGCCGCACGCCGCTGGCCGTGCCGGAGTCCGACCCCGATGTCCTGCTCGCGGGCCTGCGAGCCGGCAGGATCAGCGGGTTCGTCCTCGGCCACCGGCTCGCCGACGGCGGAAGGCTAGCCGTCGCCGCCGACGTCGCCTTCCCCGTGCTGTCCGGTACGAGCCTGGCCGACGGCCGGGCGCCGGCCCAGACTGCGGGAGCCACTGCTGGAATCACTGCGGGAGCCGCTGCGGGCATCGCCGCACGAACCACTGCGGGCATCGCCGCGGGATACAGCTGGCAGGAGGCCGTCGACGTCGCGCTGGCCGAGCAGGCGGGACGGCTGGCGCTCGCCGACCTGGAGCACCGGACGACGCCGTTGCCCCGGTTCGACCTGGACAGCGGGTGGCTTCCACCGCGAGGCGAACGGTACAGGTCCATGATCCAGGCCACGGGCGAGGTGGTCACCTGCTACGACCTCACCGGGCCGGCGGAGATTCCGGCCGCCGTGAGTTACCTGGGTGACACGCCTGTCGGATACGCCGGTGGGTCGTCGGCGGCCGAAGCCGTGACCGGCGCGCTCGAACAGGCCCTCCTCCACTACCAGGCGCGGCAGAACGCCCAGCCCGCCTACGCACCACCCGCACCGCCGGGCATACCGCCCGAGCTGCGCGGTTCGGCGATCCGCCGTCTGCCCGACGCCTCCCGTACCGACTCGGCGAGTCTGGTGTCCGCGCTGGTCAGACGCGGTCTCTCGCCGGTGGCGGTGCCCCTCGACCACGACCGTGAGGTTCATTCGATCATGCCGTACACCGTCCGCGTGGTGCTGACCCATGCATGAGATCGCCGTCCTCGGTGAAGGGCTGCTGAGGGAGAGCATTGTCGCGGCGCTGTCAGGCGGCGGCTCCTCCGTCTCGCCGTTCCTGACGTCCGGTGCGGTCGCGGCCGTCGTGGCTCGCGACCGCTGGGACCTGTCCGGCTACGCCGAGGTCAGAGCCGCCGCCGCAGAGGCGGGCGTGCCCTGGTTGCCGGTACGTGCTGAATTAGGGCGAGTCGTCCTCGGCCCCCTGGAGGAGGACGGGCTTCCCGGCTGCGTGGACTGCGGTGAGTTCCGGCGGCGACTGGCCCATCTCCAGCCGGACGGGCACGAGACAGTGTGGCGGGAGCAGGGGGCCACCCTGTCCGTGTTGCCGTCGGCCTGGCTCACCGGACTCGCGGCCGATCTCGCCGCCACCTTGGTCACCGAGGAGGTCGCACGGCTCGTCAACCGGGAAGCCGTGGTCACCGCGCGCACGAGGTCCGCCTTCGTCTACCTGGATCTGGAGACGCTGGCCGTCGAGCCGCACCCGTTCCTGCCCGACCCGCTCTGCGGCACCTGCGGGACGCTGCCGCCCGACGACCGTTCGCGGGCGGACATCTCCCTCCGGTCCCGTCCCAAACCGGCCCCGGACGTCTACCGGCTTCGCTCGATGACCGGCGAGGTGGACACGCTCAAGGCCAGGTACGTCGACGGCGAGAGCGGTCTCATCCGATCCGTGCTCAAGAGCACCGAAGGCGGCATCGTGGTCGCCGCGGCGCCCATGGGCCTGCGCCAGGGCTCCACCGAGTACGGCTTCGGACGTACCCGTAACTACCAGGGCAGCCAGGTCACCGCCATGCTGGAGACGCTGGAACGGCACGGCGGCATGGAACCAGGGGGAAAGCGCACCACGGTGTCGGCCAGTTACGCCGAGGTCCGACATGACGCGATCGACCCCCGGACGCTCGGCCTCTATCCGGCGGAGCGGCATCGGATCCCCGGTTTCCCGTACCGTCCGTTCGACGAGGCGCAGGTGTGCCGCTGGGTCTGGGGGTACTCCTTCGCCCGCGGCGCTCCCGTGCTGGTCCCCGAGACCTACGCCTATTACCGGGCCCGCCACCACGACGCCGAACGCCCACCGTTCGTCCAGGAGGTCTCCAACGGCTGCGCCCTGGGCGGCAGCCTGGAGGAGGCCGTCTTCCACGGGATCCTCGAAGTGGCCGAGCGCGACGCCTTCATGATGACGTGGTACGCGCGCATGCCGGTCCCGCGGATCGACGTGACCTCCGCCCGCGACTCGATGATCCCGCTGATCATCGAAGCCATCGAGGCCGAGAGCGGCTACCAGGTGATGCTCTTCGACACCACCCTCGAACAGGGCATCCCTTGCGTCTGGGCGATGGCCGTCGATCTCGGCGACGACGAGAAACGCCCGAAGGCCGCCTGCTCGGCGGGCGCCCACCCCGTTCCGGAACGCGCGATCGAGAACGCGCTCAACGAGCTCGGCCCGCTCCTCGCCGATCTCATCAAGCGCTATCCCGACCACATGGACGAGGCCGCCCGGATGGTGGATGACTCGTCGCTGGTGAAGGAGATGGAGGACCATCGCCTGTTGTACGGCGACCACCGGACGTACGACCGGCTGCGCTTCCTCACCGAGACGCCACGGCGGCGGCACATCGACGACCTTCCGTCGCCGGCGGAACTCCGCAACGCCGATCTCCGGGACGACCTGATCGAGCTGGTCGACCGCTACCTCGTCACCGGTGCCGACGTCATCGTGGTGGATCAGACGACCCCCGAGCACGAGGTGTCCGACCTGGCCTGCGTGAAGGTCGTCATTCCCGGCACCCTGCCGGTCACCTTCGGCCACGACTACCGGCGGGTCGACGGGCTGCCGAGGTTGTACGAGGTGCCGTACCGGCTCGGCTACCGGGATCGGCCTCTGGAGCCGCAGGACGTCAACCCGTACCCGCACGCTTTCCCTTAGAAGGGCCGGCCCATGTTCGTATCGATCGTCGCCTGGGATCTCAGCAGGTCCACGGAGACCGTGGAGAGCCTGCGCGACTACCTGCGGGACTACGCCGTCGACGCCTACGCCACGTTGGAGGGGATGCGGCTGAAGGCGTGGTTCTCCAATCCCGCCCGCCAGACCTGGGGGGCGGTCTACCTCTGGGACTCCGCCGAGGCCATGGACGGGCCCGCCCGGGTGAGCCGCGTCATCGAGCTCATCGGCTACCCGCCCACGTCGGTGAGCGTCTTCCAGCTCGAAGCCATCGCGGAGGGCATCAGTGTGTACGAGAGTCTCGCAGGGCTCGGCGCCGCGCTGGAAGGAGACCACCTGCACGCAGGATGAGCGGGTTCGCCTGCCGTTCGTCGGCCCTGACTGCCGCCGCCAACCGGATCAGCCAGTCGAGTTCGGTATCGGGGTCGGCCGGGCTGTTGTCGGGGATCGCCGGTCCGCGCGGGTCCGGCCGCTCGCCGAGCCTGCTGCGGCGCAGGGCGGAGGTGATCAGCGCGGCCTCGACGGCGATTGTGCGCGCGTCATCGGACAGGCCCGTGGCCCGCGCGCCTCGCGTTTCGGCGACGCGTGGGTCGAAATAGGGGAGGAGCAGCAGGCGGCCGTCCCAGATTTCCACGATCCGCCGGTACAGGGCCTGCTCCGGTTCCCGGAAATCGACGTGCCGGGTCCTCGGTGGATCGAGGGCGATGGCCGGGAATTCGTCGTACAGCGATTTCCAGAGCGGGAAGAGCTTGCGATAGGAGCGGTCGAGCGACCACCACCGGGCGAGATGGTCCAGGCCCAGTCGCGGGCCCGTGACGGGCAGCAGAATGCCGGCCACGACGAACAGGATCGCCAGGCGGAACACATCCCCGATCAGGTTGCCGTTCAGCCACGGCACGTGCCATCCGAGAAGGTGGGCGGACATGGCGGCGAACCGCAGCCCGGCGTAGGCGATGGTGCAGGCGAGGCCGAGCAGCAGCAGCCGCAGGCCGTTGCGGAGGGAGAAGCCTCTCGCGGCGCTCGCGCGGTAGTGCGTGGCGCGCGCGATCTCGGTGACGGTCAACGCCAGATAGGCGACATAGACGTAGGCGCCGGCCGAGATCACCGGGATCTGCTCGGCCAGCCGCTGACTGGCCAGGGCCGCCGCGTAGTTGGACGGTGTCGTCGCGTGCAGAACGCCGATCAGTGCCAGGACGCCGGTCAGCAGCCGTAGGCGTAGCCGGGCGCTAAGCATGGCCTGCTCCGCCGGGTAGACCATGTGGAGAAACGCGCACTGCCCGGAGGTCGCGGCGATCAAGGTCAGGCAGTTGGAGAGGGTGCCCGCGGTGTTGAGCGCCGTGTGGTCGTCGATCACCTCGTGGACGGTCTGGTCCTGCAAGCAGATCGACACCGAGAGCGCCAGCAGCGCGGCACACAGCCAGCGCGTCGACCGGCAGTCAGGTTGGGCGCGGAGGTGGAACAGCTTGATGCCCACCGCGATCCAGCCGGCGACGGCCAGGCCGATCAAGATGGGCGCGCCACGAGACGCCGAAGATCGGCCGCCAAGAGATCATTCATCGGAGGGATTCTCCAGCTTCCAGAGCTGATTGACCATTTCGGTGATGGCGGCGCGGCTGCCCTGGGTCAGCTCGGCGCTGCGCAGGGCGATGTGCGTGACACCCGCCTTCCGCATGCCGGCCAGCAGCTCCAGATCCTTGTCGATCTTGGCGGTCTCCGCGTCGTCCAGGAAGTAGGCGACCGGCACCCCGAAGAACGCGGCCAGCGCCGTCAGGTGCATGATCGTGGGATTGACCCGCCGGCCCGTGCGCAACTGCCAGATGTAGGTGTGCGAGATCTGTACGTCCTGGTCCTTGCTGATGGCCTCCGCGACCGCGACGTTGCTGTATTCGGCGTCACCTTGGCGGCGAACCGTCTGGAACAGCCGGTTCAGCTTGTCGGCCAGCGTCCGGGGAGTCTCATCAACGCTCATCGGAGTGCCGATCCTTAACAGCCAGAGTTTAGCGATTTTGCCGTCATCCTACACAGAGGTTGACGGGCGGGTCCTGGCAAGATAACGGCATGGAACGTGTGCTTGGAATCGGCGGATACTTCCTGCGCGCTGCCGACCCGGTGGCCCTGGGCGCGTGGTATCGCGACTGCCTGGGCCTGGACGCCGATGAGAACGGCCTGTGGCGTCAGCAGGCCGGGGAGACGGTGTTCGCGACTTTCGAGTCCGAGACCGAATACTTCGGCTCCCGCGCCCAGCAGGCGATGCTCAACTTCCGGGTCCGCGACCTGGACGCGATGCTCGCGCAACTGCGTGACAAGGGCGCGGACGTGGCCAAGGAGACTCAGGACATGGAGGGTGTCGGCCGGTTCGGCTGGGTCACCGATCCTGAGGGCAATCGGATCGAGCTGTGGCAGCCCAGCTGACAGCGCCTCACGCGGGGGGAATGAGCTCGTAGTTCGGGATCGTGGGTCTCACCCGCTGATACTCCTGCTCCCCCGAAGCCGCCGCGGCGGCTTCGGGGATCTCCACGCGGCCGAGGTACGGCCCCCGCAGGCAGTGGTCGCACCAGAAGTGGGCGTCACCGATGAGCAGGTGGGGGATCCGGAGCCGATACACCAGGCGGAGGCAGGCCCGTCCGCAGTTCGGGCAACGCCTGGTGATCGGTCCGGGCAGCTCGTCCCGTGCCTGCTCATAAGCGTGCAGCCAGCTCTCCCATCGGAGCGCCTCGTCATGAGTGTTCGACACTGGGGTCACCTCGGTGCTTGAGCCGTTTCGCCCATGGTCCCTCACTGGTTACGTGGATGGTTGTCCCACCAGTCGTCCTCGAAGGCATAGGCCCGGTCTTCCCATGGTTCCGCCTCTTTCATGGTCTTCGGGAAGACGCCGCCCCCGCGTATGTCCTCCACGTGGAACCGCTCGTGGGCGAGGGTGCGGGCCAGCAGTTCCTCGCTGCGGAAAGCGGCTCGCCGCAGCAGGACCATCTGGTTGGGGAAGGTCACGCCGGCCTGCCCGTCCTTCACCTTGTCGATCCTGATGGTCAGGTCGTCGATCCGGATGTCCCAGTCCTGGGCCACCCGCCGGACCGTGTCCATGTTCATCGGGAGCCTCTCGCTCCACTTCGGCCGATCGCCGGGGCGGCGGGCCAGCGTCAGGAAGTTGTCGCCGAAGCCGGCGCCCGCACTCCCCAGGTCCGCCGCGGTCTCCTCGGAGGAGGAGCAGGCGGCGCCGGCGCCCGTCACGCCACGGCAGGGGGCCAGCTGCACCGCCGGGTCCGGCGGGACGCCGGGGCCCGGGTCGACGCGGCAGTCCTGCATCGCGTCCGCGCCGAACACCCCTGAGCACTGGCCGACGACATGCGGGGCTGGGTCGAGGCCGCCGTTGGGCTGCCCGTCGCCCGCCTGGGCCTCGATCGGCGTGAAGGCCACGCCGACCTTGTCCAGGATCTTGTCGATGGCGTTGTCGACCCGGTGGTTGAGCCCCTTGTCGAGCGCGTCGGCGAGCGAGATGCCCGCCGGACCGGGCAGCTGGTCGTGGTCGACCGGGCCTGGCTTGTTCGCGCGCGTCTTCGCGGCGATGTCGGCCAGCTCCTGGGGCGTGGGCGGCGGAGGCGGCGGCGGGTCCGCCTTGGGTGTGCCCTTCGGGCCCTTGTGGGGCGAGTCGCCGGGCCCGTCGTCGCCAGGTCCGTCGTCGGACTTGCCCTTGCCGGGGGAGCCGCCGCCGTCCGGGTACTGGAGGTACGGCCCGCTGCCGTCCGGCCAGCCCTTCCACCAGTTGTCCCTCCACCACTTCGCCCCGTAGTAGGCCGCGCCGGCGGTGACGCCGACCGCCGCGAGGCAGTAGAGCCAGGCCGGACCGCAGAACCGCGAGCTGCGCGCGGCCGCGCCGAACTCCCCGCCACCGGTGAGGACGTAGTCGGCCGCGTTCCAGGCCGGCCTGGCGATGTCCTTCCAGACGACCTTGGCCACCTGCTTGGCGGTGCCGCACACGAAGGCGGGGCAGCCGAAGTGACCGGTCGGGTCCATCTGGTTGAGCGGGTCGCCGTCCGCGTAGGCGAAGCGGTTGCCCTTCATCGACGGCATCGGGTTCACGTCGAGTGTGTCCCTGCTGGGGAACGCCCCGGTTCCGGGGTCGTACCAGCGGGCGGCCATGTTGACCTTGCCGGTGGCCGGGTCGGTCCAGCCGCCCTGGTAGCCGACGTCCCGCTTGGTGCCCGAGCTCGCGACGGTCTTCCCGTACGGGTCGTAGGCCGCCGAATCGGTCAGCACACCCGCGCCGGTGAAGGTGGCGGTGAGGTCGCCGTGCCGGTCGGTGTAGGCGTACAGGCCCGCGACGGAGACGATGTCGCCCGCCGGGTCCCTGCCGTAGAGCTCGGCACCCGCCGCGGCCGGGGTGTTGCCCATGCCGGAGTAGCTGAACGTGCGGCCCGCGGCGGACGCGAGCCGGTCCAGCCCGTCATAGGCGTAGGTCGAGGCCCCGTCGGTGATCATCCGGTCGAACGCGTCGTAGCTCGCCGCGCTCGCGCTCCCGCCGTTCGGCGTCCTGGACTTCAGGGTGCCGCGCGCCGAGTAGGCGTAGCCGGCCGATCCGTCGGAGACCAGCTGGTTGCGCGCGTCGTAGACGGAGGCGGCCGGGCCGGCCTTGGTTCGGTTGCCCGCGTCGTCGTACTCGTAGGCGGCCGAGTTCCACGACGTCAGCCGGCCCGCCAGGTCGTAGCCGTAGGTGTTGGCGGCGGCGCCCGCCGTACCGGTCGTGGTCTTGGTGGTGAGCCGGTCGGCGTCGTCGTAGCCGTAGGTGATGCCGGCCAGTGACGCGCCCGCGGTGGTCTTGAGCGTGTCGGAGGTGGGCCGGTGCAGCGCGTCGTAGTCGAAGGAGCGCTTGGCGCCTCCGTAGTCCACGCCCTTGAGCTGGTCCATCGTGTCGTAGGAGTAGATGGAGGTGCCGCCGGTGAGCGGGTCGCGGACCGTGGTGAGGCGGCTGCCCGCGTCGTAGTCGTAGGCGGCCGTGCCCGCCTTGTCGGTACGGGTCTTCATGCGGCCGTCGGCGTCATAGGTGAAGGACGCCGTGCCGGACGGCCCCGCCGTGCTGACGAGGTGATCGCGATCGTCGTAGCCGAAGGTGTTGCCCCCGGCCGAGGTCAGCCGGCCCACGGTGTCGTAGCCGAAACTGTGGGCGGTCGTGGCGGTCTCGGCGCCCGCGCCGGTCTCCGCCGTGACCTGGTTCAGCGGGTCGAAGGTGCGGGCGACGGTGACCCCGCCCGGCTTGGTGACCTGGACCGGGCGGGCGGCCGCGTCGTAGTCGGTGATCGTCTGGCGGTCGGCCGGCGTGGTGTAGGCCGTGGTCGTCGGGACGAGCATCGTCGTCTGGAGGTTCCACGGGTTGTAGCCGTACACGGTCGCGTTGCCGTTGCCGTCGGTGAAGCGGGTGCGGTTGCCGACCGCGTCGTAGCCGAAGGTCGTGTTGATGGTGTGCGTCGCCGTGGACTTCTCGTGCTGGCCGGTCAGCCGGTTCAGGGCGTCGTAGTCGTAGGTGGTGACTCCGCCGCCGGGCTTGCTGACGGTGACCGGGTTGCTCGCGTCGTCGTAGCCGATCGTCGTGGACCGCAGTTGCTTGCCCGCCGCGTCGAAATCGGCCGTCGCGGTCGCCCGGCCGGCGCCGTCGAAGGTGAGCGTGCTGCTGGTGCCGTCCGGGTTGGCGACCTTGGTCGCCCGGCCGGCGTGGTCGCGGGTGTACCAGTGGCCCTGGGTCAGCGGGTTGACGTCGACCACGACCTCGCCCGCCGCGTTGTAGCCGTACTGGGTGCGCGCGCCCGACGGTGTGGTGACGTAGGTCAGGTTCCCCGCGTCGTCGTACTCGTAGGCGGTGGTGTATCCCGCCGCGGCCGGTGTGCGGTCGACGGCGGTGCTGGAGATCCGGCGGCCGAGGTCGTCGTACGTCGCCCCGGTCACCCGGCCCGCCTGGTCCCGTGTCCAGAGCCATTCCCCGGCCACGTCGAAGCCCGAGCGCGACTGGTTGCCCGCCGAGTCGGTGGTGGCCACCCGGTTGCCCAGCTGGTCGTAGGTGTGGGTGTCGCCGTGGCCGAGCGCGTCCTCGACGCGCGTCACGCGGCCCAGCGCGTCGTACGTCGTGGTGGAGCTCGCCGTCACCGTGGCACCGGCGCCGAGCTGCCGGTAGGGGGGCAAGGTGACGACGCGCGGCCGGCTCATGCCGTCGTAGGTGATCGTGGTCCGGTAGCCCTCGGCGTCCTCGCTCGTCACGACGTCGCCGAAGCTGTTGTAGCCGGACCGCGTCGTCGGCCTGACGTTGTACGGCGTGCCGCCCGAGTGCTCGATGGCCACCGTCGGCGCCTTGGTCGTGGTGAGCCGGCCCGCCTCGTCGTAGGTGTAGTCGGTCACCGCGCCACGGGGGTCGGTCATCGTCTTCGGCAGGCCCCGCTGGTCCCTGGTCCACGACGTCGTGAGCCATTCGGCGCCGTCCCAGACCTTCTGGGACAGGGGCCGGCCCAGCGCGTCGAGGTCGAACGCGGTCCAGGTGTAGCCGCTGTCCTGCGCCTGGACCAGGGAGACCACGCCGCCGTCGGCGTCGTAGCCGTACGTGGTCTTGCGCTTGATGCCGGAGGGGTCCAGCAGCGCCTCGGTGACCCGGTTGGCGGCGTCCACGGTGTAGGCGGTCGTGCTCTTGCCGTTGCCGGTGACCCGCTTGATCAGGTTGCCCGCGCTGTCGTAGGTGTTCTGCTGCAGCGGGATGTCCCGGGTGGTTCCGTCGGCGTTGCGGAAGCCCTCGGCCCAGACCGATTCGAGCAGGTTGTCGTCGTAGTAGCGGTAGCGGGTGGTCCGGCCCATGGCGTCGGTGACCGTGGCCAGGCGCCCGGCCGGGTCGTAGGCGCGGGATTCGAGGACCAGTTCCTTGGCTGCGTCGTTGTCCAGCGGGTCGCCCACCCAGTTGGCCAGGCTTGTGGTCAGCGGCAGACCGGTCGGTCCGTAGGTGTGCCGGAAGTCGGCGCCGGTGGCGTCCACGGTGCTGGTGAGGTTGCCGTAGACGTCATACCCGTAGGTGGTGGTCTTGCCCTCGGGGTCCTTGACGGACGAGACGCGGGCGGCGGAGTCGTAGGTGTAGTTCGTGGTGCGGGTGACGTCCTTGCCGGTGGGGTCTGTCCGCTCGGCCTTGGTGACGTTGCCGTCGACGTCGTAGGTGTAGATGACCCACGGGAGATGCTTGACGCCGTTGATCACGTCTGTGGTCGTGGGGCCGACGGTGGCGGTGAGGTGGTTCAGGGCGTCGTAGCCCATGGAGGTGCTGACGCCGTTCGGGAAGGTGTCGGAGATCTTCGTCTCGGAGATGGGGCGGCCGGCGCTGTCGTAGTCGTACTTCGTGGTGAGCCCCGCGGCGTCCACCACCTGGGCGAGGTCGCCGTTCTGGCGGTAGCTGTAGCGGGTGGTCTTGCCGCCGGGGGTGGTCGTGGAGGCGAGCAGCCCGTCCGGGACGGTGCCGCCGTCCGTGGCGGCCTCGTCGCCATCGGTGTAGGCGTAATTGGTGGTGCCGCCGTTGGTGGCTCCGGCCACGGGAGGCGTGGTGACGCTGAGCAGGTCGCCCGAGATGTCGTAGGTGTAGCTGGTGCGGTGCGCCGCGTCGTTCCCGGCGCTGGCGCGGGCGTCGTACGCGCCGGTGAGCTTGTCGTTGCGGGGGTTCAGCGGGTCGCCGGCGTCCAGGTAGTAGGTGAAGTAGGAGGTCTGGCAGGAGCGCGGCCCGCGGCAGGTCACCTTCATGACCGGGTTGCCGCGGTCGTCGTTGTACAGCTGCGTGGTGTGCCCGTCCGGGTCGCTCACCGTGGCCAGGTTGCCGTTGAGGTCGTAGCCGTAGCGCGTGGTGCCGCCCGAGGCGTCGTACAGCGAGGTCGGCCGGCCGCCGTTCTTGGGGTCGTAGCTGTAGACCATCGCCTTGCCGCGCGGATCGGCGGCGAGCACGGTGGTGGCGGGAATGCCGAACGTCGCGACGTCCTTGTAGTGCGCCTGGATCGCGTCGGTGTGCAGGCTGTTCCAGTAGATCGCCACCTCGTCGATGCTGCCGTTGAAGTGGCCCAGCGTGTCCGAGGGCTTGGCGGGCCAGTTGCCCGCGATGAAACCGGCGCCGACGTAGACATGGTTCTGCGCGATCGTGGACACCGGGCCCTTGGACCTGGTCCCGACCACGGCACCGTCCAGCCAGAGCCACTGGGTGTCACCGGAGGCCGTCAGGACGGCGTGGTGCCAGCTCGCGTCGGTCACGGCCGCGCTCGTGGTGATCGGCGCCACCGCGGCGCCGTCCCAGAACTGGCCGCGCAGCTTGCCGTCCGTCCCGACGTACAGCGCGGGCGTGTAGTTCGCCTGCGGCCCGGCCGGGTCGGTGATGGCCTGGGCCTGGTAGGCGAGCAGGACGCCGGGCTTGGCGGTCTTGAACCACAGCTCCGCCGACAGGTCGCCGCCGCCCTTGATCTCGCCCTCGGGCAGCTCCAGGTAGGAGCTGGAGCCGTTGAACCCGGCGGCCGTGTCGCCGCCGGTGGCCAGGACGATGGGTGGGCTCTGGTTCAGGGTGACGTTGTGGTAGGTCGCGTCGGTGTCGCGCCCGTCGCCGTACGCGGCGCTGGCCGCCTGGGTGCCGGAGAACTCGGCGAGGCGGTAGTACTCGCGCGGCCGGGCGCTCAGGACCGCGTTCGGGTAGTACTCCGTGCTGGCCTGCGTCTGGGCGGGGTAGACCTTCCACTGCCCGCCGTTGGCGTCGGTCATCGACGCGACGCGGTCGCTCTGGGTGTCGTAGGCGAGGGTGGCCTGCAGCTTGCCCGAGGGCAGCTTGACCGTCTCCAGCGCGCCCGTGTACTGCCCGGCCGCGTACTGGGCGGCGACGGACGTGGGGCCGAGCGGATGGGTGTAGAAGGCGGGGTCGTCGATCTGGCCGGTGAAGTGGCCGCGCGTGTCCGTGGGCGCGGCGGGGCACCAGCCCGAGGTGTTCACGTAGCCCGCGCCGATGCTGGCGTTCGGCAGGTGGGTCGCCTTGACCTGGTTGAAGCGGCTGCCCACGATCGCCCCATCCAGGTACATGCCCTGCCAGGTCCCGCTCGCGGTCAGCACCACATGGTGCCAGGCCCCGTCGCTCACCGCCGCGGTCGATGTCATCCCTCCGCAGCTGCCGTCGTCGGCCATCTGGCCGTGCAGCTTCCCGTCGGTCCCGACGTAGAGCATCGGCAGGAAGCCCCAGGGGAGCGGGCCCCGGGAGTCCTCCAGCGTGTTCATCTGCGCGCCGTACAGCACGCCGGCCTTCGTGGTCTTGAACCACATCCCGACGGCCGCGTAGGTGGTGTCGTCGGTGATGTTGTACGGCATGCGCACGTAGGAGCTCGTGCCGTTGAACGTCGCCGAGCCGTCCGTCGTCCCGGCCGGGGCGCCCGCCGCGCCGTAGGTCAGGTTGACCGCCTGCGCGTCGTCCTGGCCGACGAACATCTGGGTCTCGTTGGTCGTGCTCTGGTGGAGCCGGTAGTACATCGCGGGGGCGGCGTCCACGACGGCCGTCCGGTGGTGGGACAGCATCTTGTAGGTGTACTTCGTACAAGCCGTCGTCGTGCCCGGCGGGCAGACCTGGGCGAGCAGGCCGTAGCCGTAGCCGTACGTCCACGCGGGTGCGCCCTGGGCGGGATCGGTGGCGACCGAGGTCACCAGCCCGCTGGTCCAGGTGAAGTAGAGGCCGCGGCCGCTGACCTTGTTCACGACCTTGGCCAGGGTGCCGTCTCCGTTGTAGGTGAGGAACTCGCCGTGCTGGTCGTCGTCGTAGATCGCGGTCAACCGGCCGTTCGTGTCGAACACGTACGCGCCGCCGGACTTGTCACGCAGGAACCACGCCGTGTCGGCCTTCACCAGGCTCACCGACCGGCCCTCGGGCGGCGCGTACGTGCCGTCGGAGTTACGGCCGAAGCGCGCCTGCCGCCCGTCCGGGTAGGTGACCACGACGTTGCCCGTCAGGTCGCTGTCGGTGACGATCTTCATGTCGTAGGCCGTGGTCCAGCCCACGCCGAACAGCCCCGAACGGGAGTTCAGGCTGTTGTACGAGCGGGTGATCGCCAGGGCGGGACCGGCGGTGGTCAGGCTCGCGTCCGTGGTGGTGGCCGCGTACTGGCCGGTCAGCGGGTCGATGCCCTTGACGGCGGCCGTGCCGGCGCTGTCGGAGACGTGCGAGGAGACCAGGGGTTGCGGCACGACCGTGCGGAAGGTGCTCCATCCGGTCGCCGGGCTTGAGGTCTTGCCGTCGGTGACCAGGGCCTGCCACATGTACTGCTCGCCCCATTTGAGCTTGCCCTGCGGCACCGTCCAGTTCGCGGTCTGCGCACCGGTGTTGGAGTCGCCCGTGACCAGGCCGGTCGCCGGGCACGTGCTGGGGGCCGAGACCAGGCAGATGTTGAAGATGAAGTTCAGCTCTCCGCCGGGCCACTCGTCCTGGTCATGGCCGGTGACCGTGAACTCCGGCATCAGCGTGGACTCCACGTACCCGCTGCCCGGCCACATCGAGTCGATCTGGGGCGGCACGTTGACCACGCTCAGGCTCACGCACCAGACGGGTACGCCCCAGTCGGAGAAGAACTGCCCGTTGGCCACCATGTCCCAGCAGACCTGGTACGAGCCCGGATTGAGCGGGTCGATCGTGGCGCTCACCTTCGCCGAGCCGTTGTTGCCAATGGTGGCGGGCAGCGTGGCGGCCGCGGTGGAGCTGCCCACGAAGCTGCCGCCGAGGGTGTACACCTTGTAGCCCAGCTTCACCGAGCCGGGGGACCAGGAGTTCATCCCGTTGTTGATCACCGTGACGGGCAGCCTGCCGAAGCTGTTGGCCGTCACCGGCGGGTCGATCGTGGCACCGGAGTCGATCGCGTACAGCGCCCGCCAGGGGCTGTAGTCCACCTGGAGATACGGCGGGTTGGCCGAGTTGGCGCTGGCGAACTCCTTGAAGCTGTCGGCGGTCAGCGCCAGGCCGTTGTTGCCCGCGCCGTTGGACCAGTCCGACAGGGCCGACAGGCCCGAGCTGTTGATCCCGATCCACGCCCAGCCCGCGCCGCCGCAGGTGACGCCGCCGCTGAAGCTGGCCGACCCCCAGGTGTCGCCGAGGCTCACGCCGGGATAGGAGGAGATCGTGCCGACGTTCCAGCTGCTGGTGATCTGCTTCACCGTGACGGGGTTGGCCGCGCAGGAGTTCGACAGGGTGTTGTAGAGGAAGAGCGCGGCGCCGGTCACGTACGCGTGGGGGATCTGCGCGGCGAGGTTGAAGTTGATGTAGGCGTTGTTGCGCTTGGTGCCGTCCTGGGAGCCGACCAGGAGCTGGTCGCCGCCGGAGTGGTTGGCGCCGGAGTGGTTGTCGACGTAGGTGTCGGAGGAGGCGCCGCTGGTGGTGCGTACGTAGGAGGAGGGGTCGATGACCACCGGGAACGCGCGGTCCTTGGCGTGCAGCCACTTCTGGTCGGCGCTGACCCGCAGGACGTCGCCGACGAGGGTGTAGTGGACCGCGTCGGAGCGGGCGCCCTTGGCGTCGCGCATGAATCCGGCGGGGACGGTGACGCGCACCGCGCCCTGCTCGTCGACGAACTCCACGCCCTGCGGCGAGTTCCGTGGCGTCAGGCCCTTGGCCTGGAAGGGGAAGTCCCAGGGGCCCGTCGCGGCCTGGCGCGAGGTCAGGACGAGCGACTCCTTGATCCCGTTCCAGGCGGCCTCGACCTCGAGGTTCGTCCCCGGCAGCACCTCACCGTACTTCGCGATATTTCCCGAAATATTGGCTTTGGTGCTCTTTGCCCCTTGGAGGGCGAAGGACAGGCTGTGCTCGTTGTCCAAGGTGAGCGACTGGAGCCTGGGGTCGGCGGCGTCGTCGGCCAGCTCGGCCCCGACGTCGTTGGCTCTTGGCCGCCAGCGTCCGTCCGCGCCGGTCAGGTTGAGGTCGATGTCGGCCCACTCACCGGTGGCCGTCCGATACCTCACTGGCCTGGAGTACGTACGCACGGTGTAGGTCTGATCGGGGTTCTGGAAGACCTTCGACGTCGCGTCGCCCAGCTTGGGGGCCACCCGGCTCTGCTTGGCGTCGAACCCGTGCACTTCCCCGTTGCCGGGCTTGCCGGTCGCCTTGCCCACCAGCTGCGGCTTGTTCGACAGGCGGGAGACCAGCTTGGGCGGCTGCTGGGCCTCCCGGGGCACGACCCCCTTGGGCAGCTTGGCGGCCTTCTTCTCCGGCAACTCGGTCTGCGCCCGGGTCGCGTCCGCCGCCACCTGGTGCGCGCGGTTCGCCGCCGAGCCCAGACGCTGCTCGGGCAGCGTCGGCTCCTTGGCAGCCGCGTGGGCTCCCTGACCTGCCATGCTGATGACAAGGGTGGTCACTGTCAGTGCCGAGCAAAGACGAGTGGCCCAACGATTCCTCATGCCGACCTCCGGCGGCGACCGTAGTAGTCGGCTATCCGTCCCACATCTGTACGGATGACCTGGTTCGAGGGTGTCGGAATGCTCCGGGTTAGGTATGAGATCAACTCCGAGTCCGGTACTCTCGCCTGGTGCTGCACGGGCGCATCGCGGAGCAGGCCAGGATCACGCGACTTCTCGCTGGTGAGAGCGGCGCCCTGATGGTGCGCGGGGAAGCCGGGGCGGGCAAGAGCGCGTTGCTCGCCTTCGCGGCCGAGCTCGCGAGTGATCAAATCGTGCTGCGCGCCTCGGGCAGCCCGGAGGAGTCGCACCTTCCGTACGGCGGCCTGCACATGCTGCTGGCCACCACCCGCCCGCGCTGGAAACACCTGCCCGCCCAGCAGCGCGACGTCCTCGACCAGCTGGGCGAGCCGGGGCCTTTCGACAGCGGCGAACCTGCCTCGCCGTACCTACCTGTTTGGAACCTCCTGCGCCACCTGGCGGGCAAGCGGCCGGTGCTCTGCCTGATCGACGACGCGCACTGGCTGGACCGGGAGAGCCTGGCGGTCCTGTCCTTCTGCGTCCGCCGCCTGGCCGCCGCGCGCGTGGTGATCCTGGTGGCCGCCGGAGGCGAGGTCCCCGCGCTCCAGGGGACCGACGAGCTGGACCTGCCCGGTGTCGACAGACAGGCGGCGCTGGACATCGTCGCCGAGTGCCGGCCGGGCATCGTCCCGCAGGTGCGTGAGCGGATCGTCGAGGAGGCTCGCGGCAATCCGCTGGCCCTGCGCGAGCTGGCCACGGGGATCAGCCCCGCGCAGGTCGAGGGCAGGCTGTCACCGCTGGGCCTGCACACCGGCTGGGCCGGGCGGTCGCGGCGGGCCGATCAGTTGTACGGCGCGCGCTTACGGGCCCTACCTGAGCGCACTCGCTTCCTCCTCCTGCTGGCCGCCGCCGACCCCGCGGCCTCCCTGCCCGAACTGCTCGCCGCCACCGGAGCGACTCCGGCTGATCTGGAGCCCGCCGAGACCGCTGGGCTGGTGGAGGTGCGGCCGGACAAGCTCACCCCTCGCCACCTGCTGATCCTGGTCGCCGCCTACCAGTCCGCGCCGGTCTCGGCCCGCATCGCCGCGCACCGGGCCCTGGCCGAGGCGTCGTCCGAGCGGTGGGTCTGGCACCTCGCCGCCGCCGTGCTGGGGCCGGATGAGGAGATCGCGTGCGAGCTGGAGGCCGTCGGGACGTCGTCGGCGCTGGAGCGCGCGGCCGAGCTGACCATCGACCCCGAGCCCCGCGCCCGGCGCTATGCCGCCGCCGCGGTCGCCGCGTGCGACGCCGGCCAGTTGCGCCGCGCGGCGGACCTGGCGACGTACGCGACCAAGCTGAGCGCCGAACCCTCGACGCTGGCCTCGGCCGCCCGCGTGCTGGCCACCGTGGAGTCCGAGATCGGCTCGCCGACCAAGGCCGCGCGGATGCTGCTGGACGCGGCGGCCAGGATCGGCGACGACGACCACGCCATGGCCATCGTCATGATCGCCGACGCGATCCGCCTGTTCGGCTACAGCGGCGACGAGGGGCTCGCGGCCGAGATCGCCGCCGCCGTCTGGTCGGCACCGGCGGGGTCAGGGGCCCAGCCCACCTGGTCCGCTCCGCTGGCCCGGTCGCTGCCCACGCTGGCGAAGATCATGGCCGGTGACCCGTTCAGCGGCTTCGCCGCCATCGGTGAGCTGGTCGAGCACACGCCCGCCCTGGCGACCCAGCAAGCCATCACCGCCACCTCGTTGGGTTTGATGGCCGCCGACGCCGGCTCGGCGCTGCGTCTGACCTCCACACTGGTGGCCGACTGCCGCCACCAGGACCTGCTGGGCCTCCTGCCGTACGCCCTGCAACTCCAGGCCCAGGCCCTCATGCTGAGCGGCCGCATCGCCGAAGCGCTCAGCCTGGCCACCGAGGGGCTGAAGCTCGCCGGCGACCTCGGCCAGACCCACCGAGTCGGGCACCTGAGCGGCCTGGTCGCGCTGATCGCCGCGTTGAGCGGCGATGAGAAGCGCTGCCGGGCCTACGCCGAATCGAGCCTGGACTACTGCGCCGACCACGACGCGCCGGCCAGCGCGGCGCTGGCCACCTGGGCGCTCGGCCTGCTGGAGCTGGGGCTGGGCCGGGCGGGCGCCGCTGTGGCGCACCTCGAGCGGGTGGTCGCGGGCCCCGCGCACCACCCGGTGATCGCCGTCCACTGCGCGGCCGATCTGGTGGACGCGGCCGTACAGGCCGACCTGCCAGGCGCCACCGTCGAGCCGCTCGCCCTGCTGGAGCGGTGGGCGGGGGACACGCGCCAGCGCTGGGTGGGCGCGGTGGCGCTGCGCTGCCGGGCGCTGACCGCGCCGGACAGCGAGGCGGAGCCGCTCTTCCTCGGCGCGCTCGACCTGCACAGCCCGTCCCTGACCGCTTTCCAGCGGGCCAGGACCGAGCTCGCCTACGGGCAGTGGCTCCGCCGTATCCGGCGCAGGTCCGAAGCCCGCTCTCATCTGCGGGCCGCGCGTGCCGCGTTCGAGCAGTTGGGGGCGGCCCCTTGGGCGGAGCGCGCCGCGGCCGAACTGAGCGCCTCGGGGGAGTCGAGCTCCGCGGGGCCGCTGCCGGAAGCGCTGCGCGGGCTGACGCCGCAGGAGCGGCACGTGGTGTTCCTCGCCGCGCAGGGGTCGTCCAACCGGGAGATCGCCGCCCAGCTCTTCCTCAGCCCGCGGACCGTCGGCTTCCACCTCTATCGCGCCTTTCCCAAGCTGGGCATCACCTCCCGGACCGAGTTGGCGGATCTGGTACGGCAAGCCGCCACCGGCATCGGGACGATCACGCCGGCCGCCGAGTGACGTCCAGGGTGGACAGGCGCGTACCGAACCCTTGACCGCGCTGGTCAGATCGACTAGACCTCAGGAAACCCAGCGATCATCACGCAGTGGAGGACAGATGTCCGGCAGAGCATTCGTACGACTCGCGGCCCGCGCCGCGTTATCCGCGGTCACGACGGGCTCGCTGATCGCGATCGGTGCGCTGCCGGCCTCGGCGGCGGCCTTGGACAAGCCGCCTCGAACGACCAAGGGGCCGTGCCAGTACACCGAGACCCCCGACGACCCGGCCGTGCGTGACGTGCCGCTGCCGCCGGACCCGCGCCGCACGCCCACGCGTCCGGTCTCCGCGGTGCTCCGGACCAACCACGGCGACATCGGGCTCGCCCTCGACCCGGCCAAGGCGCCGTGCACGGTGCAGAGCTTCGTGCACCTGATCCAGCACCGGTTCTATGACGCCACGTCGTGCCACCGGCTCACCGCGTACGACCGGCTGAAGGTGTTGCAGTGCGGCGACCCCAGTTTCACCGGTGAGGGCGGGCCGGGCTACAAGTACAAGGACGAGCTGCCCACGGACCTGCCGCCGTGGCCGGGCGATACGACCGGGGTGCGCAAGACGTACGCGCGCGGGGTGCTGGCCATGGCCAACGCCGGCCCGAACACCAACGGCAGCCAGTTCTTCCTGGTCTACGGTGATTCCGGACTGGCGCCCAACTACACGATCTTCGGTACGGTCGACGCCGCCGGGCTCGCCGTCCTCGACCGCATCGCCGCCGGCGGCATCCAGCCGGAGCCGGACGGTCCCACACCGCCGGTGGACGGCAAGCCCGTGCTTCCGGCCGACATCCGAGACGCCCGGGTGTGCCGCAGGTAGGCCGTCTTTAATATCGGGCACCTGGCCGGTCCTGATCACAAATCCGCAGATTCCCCATAAGATGCCGTCATAGATGATGAAAGGTGGAGCGTGACCGAGCCTGAGCGGCCTCCGGGGAAGATCGATCCGACCGTCCCGACCGTCGCCCGAATGTACGACTATTTCCTCGGCGGGAAGGACAACTTCCCGGCTGACCGCGAGGCGGCCGAGCGGATCATCGAGCTGAGCCGCGAGGGCGGCGCGGACGTACGGGAGATGGCCAGGGCGAACCGTGGTTTCCTGATCCGCGCCGTGGACACGGTCGCCAGGGCCGGTGTGCGGCAGTTCCTCGACATCGGCACCGGCCTGCCCACTCAGGACAACGTGCACCAGGTCGCGCACCGGATCATCCCCGACGCCAAGGTCGTCTACTCGGACAACGACCCGATCGTGCTGGTCCACGCCCGCGCCTTGCTGGCCGACAACCCCGACACGGTGATCATCGACGGCGACGCGCACGACCCCAAGGGCCTCCTGGCCGCCGCCGCCCAGCACCTCGACTTCAGCCAGCCGGTGGCGGTCCTGGCCGTCGCGCTGTTCCACTACTTCAGCAGCGATGACGAGGTGGCCGGCATCGTCCGGGCTCTGCGCGAGCCGCTGGTGCCGGGGAGTCACCTGATCATCACCCACGCGTACGTGGAGAGGGACCAGAGCACCCCCGGCCGGCGGATCGAAACGGAGGGCGTCTACCGGCGTACGACCTCCGGCGCGCTGCACTTGCGGGACCGCGACATGGTGCGCACGTATTTCGACGGGCTGGAGCTGCTCGAACCCGGCGTCGTGCCGGTGCAGGACTGGCGCGATGACGACCCGTTCATCGTCCCAGGGCTGGAGAAGGGCGGCATCCTGGGCGGCGTCGGCCGGGTCCCCTGACCTAGCGGAGGGCCTTCAAGGCCGCGGCGACGTGCTTGGCCGCCTGGTCGGCGGTCCCGTAGCCCGGCCGTGGACCCAGGTAGTTGACGTACGCCAGCACGTTGGCCAGGCAGAACGACACCTGCGTGTTGTGGAAGCCCGCGGCCACATCGGGGTCGCGGCGGGTGTAGGCGTACGTCCTGTCGCCGACGACCCGCATCGAGCGCAGCTTGGTGTCGGGGTGGCGCGCACGCTCGTCCTTGGCCAGGGTGACCATGCCATCGAGGTTGAGGCCGCAGCTCTTGACGGTCGGGTTGCGGTACGTCGTCACCGTCACACTGGCGTTGCCGACACCCTGCCACTGGCACCGCATGGTGGACGGGGGCTGGCGTCGCGCCGTGCCCCCGAGCAGCGTGCGCGCCTGCGCGTTGGTCAGGAGCTTGCAGGTGCTGGGCGGTTGGCGGAACAGCTTCACGGCGGTCTTCGTCGGGGACGGCTTCGCGGACGCCGGAGACTTCGATGACGGCTCGGCGAGCGCGTCCGTAGTCGCGGGCGGCAGATTGAGCCAGATCGCCGTGGCGGCCGTGCCGCACACCGCCACCGCCAGCGCGCCCGCCACGACGAGGGTACGGCGGCGCTTCACGGGGGCTTCGCGGCGTGCGGGGATCGTGGCCGGGGTGTCGCCTTGGGTGACGTCGTGGAGCCAGTGGGCCGTCTGCTCGGCCGTACACCGGCGCTGGGGATCCTTCTCCAGCAAGGCCGCGAGCAGGGGCGCGAGCGGACCCGCCAACCTGGCGGGGGCCGGATCGCGCATCAGCACCGCGGCCATGACCGCGGCCGCGTTGGGACCGGAGAACCCCGGGCTGCCCTCCACCGCCGTGTAGAGCGTGGCGCCGAGCGACCATAAGTCGGCGGCGGGCCCGTCGTCCTCGCCGCGTAACCGTTCTGGGGCGATGTAGCCGGGCGAGCCGTTGAGCAGGCCGGTCTGGGTCAGCGCGGCGTCCCCGGCGACCGTGGCGATGCCGAAGTCGGTCAGCAGCACGCGGCCGTCGTCGGTCAGCAGCACGTTGCCGGGCTTGACGTCGCGGTGCAGCACGCCCATCGCATGCGCGGCACCGAGCGCGTCGAGCACATGCCGGCCCACCCAGGCGGCCTGGCGCGGCGACAGCGGGCCGTCCGTACGCACGATCTGGTCGAGGGAGCGGCCGTGGATCAGCTCCATCACGATCCATGGCCGCCCGCCGTCCATGACCACGTCGTGCACGGTGACGATCGAGGGGTGTGAGCGCAGCCGCGCCGCCGCCCTGGCCTCGCGCAGCGTGCGCTCGGTGAGCTCGGCCCGGGCCGCGTGGTCGAGCTCCGGCGGCAGGCGCACCTCCTTGACCGCGACCTCCTGCCGGAGCAGTTCGTCCACGGCCCGCCAGACCGTGCCCATGCCGCCCTGACCGAGCGGTGCCAGGAGTCGGTAGCGGCTCGCGACGATGGCCATCACGCGATTATACGGACGTATATTCTACAATTCAGCCTCTTGTGTCACAGGGCCCCCGTACGACCCGGGTCAGCCAAGGGCCTTTTCCAGCTGTGCCTTGCTCATCTTCGAGCGGCCCTTGATGTTGCGGCTCTTGGCTTCGGCGTACAGCTGATCCCTGGTACGACCGCCCGCGCCGGAATGGGAGCGCAGCCCGCCCCGGCGGCTCGACGAGATGTCCTTGGTGGATGTGCGGCTCGCGGTCCGGGACTCACCGGCCCTGGCCCGCTCCTTGTTCACGGTACGGGCGGCGATCTCGGTCGCGCGCTTGGTGCTTTCTCCCCGCTTCTTGGCGCTGTCCTTGATGTGCTCGTACTGGCGTTCCCGCTTCTTGCTCGATCCGCGAGGCATTTCCCCTCCTCATGAGAACCGTCAGACCTTACGGCCCCTACCCCGACGAGAACCACGAAACAGCCGCGTCACATCGCCGGCTCTTCGTAAGGGATGCGGCTCAGGTGCAGGATCGTGCCCAGCGTCCCCCACTCGTCCCCGCCGAGCTTGGTCAGCGGGCGCAGCAGCTCGGCGTCGGGCCGGCCGTTGACGATGTAGTCCTCGTGCACCGAAGCGAGGAACACCCGTCCGAAGACCAGGGTGGAGTTGCCCATGTGCAGGGTCGTGTGCGAACGGCACTCCATGACCACGGGCGAGACCGCCACCCTGGGCGGCCGCACATGACGGCTGGGTTCGCGTTCGATTCCCGCGTAGTCGAATTCGCTGAAGGTCCGCGGGAAGTCGGTCGCGGTGGCGTTGATCAGCTGTAGCAGCGGTTCGGCGGAGAAGTTGACGACGAACTCGCCGGTGTCCTCCACGTTGCGCAGGGAATCCTTGCGGCCGATCGAGGTGAACTGCACGATCGGCGGATCGGTGCTGGCGATGCTGAAGAACGAGTGCGGGGCGAGGTTCTCGACGGTTCCGTCCGGCGTGACGGTGGAGACCCACGCGATCGGGCGCGGGACGACGACCGAGGTCAGGAACCTGTAGAAAGCCGGCCCGCCCATCTCCGCAGGATCGAAGTCGACGCGCATGATGATCAATATTCGTCGTTCGCGCCCTGTTCGCCAATCGCCACGCGGGCGGCGGACCTGAAGCTTGTGCGAAAGCCGCGCCTCTGGAGGGCCGCTACGGCGTGACGACCACCTTGCCGCGTACGTGTCCCGACTCGACCGCCGCGCAGGCCGCCGCCGTCCGCTCCAGTGGGTACGTCGCCTGCACCGACACCCTGACGCCCAGCTCCAGCAGTTCGGCCAGGCGTTCGGCCGAGCGGGAAGTGCCCAGGCGGCGGACGCCGCGCGCGTTGGCGAGCGGGGAGAAGGCGATCGTGCCCACCCGGCCGGGGTCCTTGACCAGCTCGGCGGAGGCGTCCAGGGAGTCGGGCGTGGCCACGCAGTCCAGCGCGGCGTCCACCCGGCCGCCCAGCTCGCGCACCCGCTCGGCCAGCCCCGGCCCGTAGGTCACCGGCTCGGCCCCGAGCGTGCGCAGGAAGTCGTGGTTGCCTGTGCCGGCCGTACCGATGACCCTGGCGCCCCACGCGATGGCGATCTGGGCCGCGAGGTGGCCGACGCCCCCGGCGGCGGCGTGGATGAGGACCGTGTCGCCCGCGCCCACGCCCAGCTCGCGCAGCGCGGTGTGGGCGGTCTGCCCGGAGGCCGACAGGGCGCCCGCCTCGTTCCACGGCAGCCACTCGGGCTTGCGGACGAGCTGTTCGGTGTCGGCCACGGCGTGTTCGGCGAACGCCGCGAGCGTGACGGGCCCGAGCAGTTCGTCGCCCACGGCGAAGTCCGTGACGCCGGGTCCGACCGCCTCCACGATCCCGGCCGCCTCGTTGCCCAGGCGCTGGGGGAAGATGGCGGGCGCGTACCGCGACGCGGAGCCGTCGCGGAAGAGGTTGTCGAACGGCTGGACGCCGGCCGCCCGTACGCGCAGGCGTACCTGGCCCGGTCCCGGCACGGGCGGTTCGGTGTCCACGAGTTCCAGGACGTCGGTGCCGCCGTAGGTGTTGAAGACGATGGCCTTGCTCATCGGGTGATCCCTTCGTCGTGTCATGGGCCAAAGACTCACCCATTTGGATGAATTTTGTCAACTGAACGATTGAATCGCTAGGATGGCGGCCATGACGACGCGGCGACGTGCGGTGACCGAGGACGAGCGGGGGACCGCCGCGGAGCGGACCCGGGAGCGGATCCTGCGGGCGGCGCTGGAGGAGTTCGGGGCCAAGGGCTACTCCGGAGCCCGCACGGCGGCCATCGCCGCCAGAGCCGGGGTCAACCAGCAGCTCATCAGCTACCACTTCGGTGGCAAGCAGGGCCTGCTGACGGAGCTGCGCAGACGGTGGACCGAGACCGGGGCCGGGCTGCCGCCGCCGGAGTCCTCCTTCGCCGACTCCTTCGCCGCCGTCCTCGACGCCACGCTCGAACGGCCCCAATGGGCGCGCATGGTGCTCTGGCAGGCACTCGGCGACGATCCCGGCGAGGGCGGCGGCATGTCCAATGCCCAGCGCGAGCAGCTGCGCGACGGCATCGAGCGGCTGCGCCGGCGGCAGCGCGACGGGGAGATCAGCGACGCGCCGTCACCGGAGTTCGTGATGCTGCTCGCGTACGCGCTGACCTTCGCGCCTCTCGCGCTGCCCGACCACGTCGCGGCGATCCTCGGCGTCGACCCGCTGTCGGAGGACTACCGCCGCATCGCGCACGACCAGCTCATGACCCTGCTGCGCGGCCCCGCGCCCGCGTCGGATGATGCCTGCCGGTAGCCGAGCCGGCTTCCTCTCAGCTCGGCGCGGACGGCGACCGGGGAGCACGAACCTGTCCGAAGGCAGGTCCGTCACTGTGGGTCGGCCAGCACGCGTCACACGGCCTCTAGGCCCGTGTCGACGATGACCCGGGTGACCGCCCGGATGGGGGCGGTGGCATCGATGCGGTCATTCTTGGCGTACTGCTCATGCAGCACTTCCAGCGGAGGACCGGAATAGAACAAGGGTCTCAGCACGGGGACTCCTCCCGGAAGGAACGGTTATTGGGCAGGTGCTCTGTGCTGGAGGTGCGGCCGAGCCTCGGCCCAGATGGCCGCGGGCTCGAAGCCGGCGGCGTTCCAGGTGGTGGACGTCAGCCGCCCCCGCCCGCGGTAGCGCCGCACGATCGCGACGTGCTCCGGCCACCCCACGAACCGCCGCAGGGCCTGCTCGTCCTGCCAGATCGACACCGAGCCGCACCTGAGCTCCAGCGGCCGCGTCCACAGCCACATCCCGACCGCGCCCTCCAGCTGGGGCCAGGCCCGGCGCAGCGCGATCCCGGACCGGTAGATACCGGGCAGGTCCCATGCTCTGTCGGCCTGGTACGCGGTCACCGCGACCAGCACGGGCCCGGCGATGTCCACGGCCGGCCCCGAGGTCCAACGGCTTCTCAGCATGCTCATGACACCTCCTTTTTCAGCACGAACGTTCGTGCTTGGATGGGACGGTATCACGGTGCGGCATAATTGACCGAACGTTCGTGCGCGAAAGGGGTGGCAATGGCGGGCCGGCCACGAGACGAGGGGACGCGGAACGCGATCCTGCGCCGAGCGGCGGACATCGCCTCCAAGGACGGGCTGGAGGGCCTGTCGATCGGGCGGCTGGCCGTCGACCTCGGCGTGAGCAAGAGCGGGCTCTTCGGCTACTTCGGCTCCAAGGAAGAGCTCCAGCTCGCCACGATCCGGGCCGCGACGGGTGTCTACCTCGGCGAGGTCGTCCACCCCGCCCTGGCGGAGCCGCCGGGCCTGGGGCGGGTGTGGCAGTTGTGCGAGCGCTGGCTGAGCTACTCGGAGCGGCGGGTCTTCCCCGGAGGGTGCTTCTTCTTCACGGTCACCGCCGAGTTCGACGCCCGCCCCGGT
This sequence comes from Nonomuraea sp. CA-143628, assembly GCF_050942315.1. Classification (NCBI taxonomy): domain Bacteria; kingdom Bacillati; phylum Actinomycetota; class Actinomycetes; order Streptosporangiales; family Streptosporangiaceae; genus Nonomuraea; species Nonomuraea sp. CA-143628. The sequence continues at coordinate 9,255,437 of NZ_CP192072.1, read as the reverse complement.
CGCGTACGGGACACCGTCGCCGCCGCGGGTCGCGAGTGGAACCTGCTGGTCGCCGGCGCCGTCGGCGACGCGCGCGGGCTCGGAGAGCTCACCGAGGACACCGAACCCGATCAGCTCGCCTTCGAACTGATCGCGTTCATGGAGACCGCCAACGCCGTCTCACTGTTGCACGACGATCCCGTCGCCTACCGGCGGGCCAGGAGCGCCATCCAGAGACGCCTGCACGCGTCCGCCACCGATGCGGCGTCGCCGCCCTGGCTCTCAGCCCAGAGCTGAGAGCCGTCGCTGGGGCTCAGACGTCTTCGACCGGTACGGGAATCCGGGCCTCGACCTTGAACGACGCGCGGTCCGCGCGGTACACGTCGCGGGCGAACTCGACGCACCGCCCATCGGCGGTGTAGGTGCGGCGGGTCAGCAGGATCCCGTTGGAGGCGCTGCGGATCTTCAGCCGGGCGCAGGAGGCGTCGTCGATGACGATGGACTCGATGACGGCGGAGGCGTCGGCCGGTACGACACGGTAGTGGGTGCGCAGGATGTGCCAGAGCGACCCGGTGAGAGGCTGCTCCAGCAGTCCGGGCGTGAGGGCGCTGGGGAAGTAGGTGGTCTCCAGCGCGATCGGCTCGTCGTCGGCGAACCGCAGCCGGTGCAGGGCGTGCACGGTCTCCTCGCCGGCCAGGTCGAGCGCCTCGCGGGCCGAGGGGGTGGGCGGGCGTTCCTCGGCCCAGATGAGCTGGGCGGAAGGGCGCCGTCCGGCCAGGATGATCTCGTCGGAGAAGCTGCCGATGTGGAAGGGCACCCGCGCTTCGGCCACGAACGTCCCGCGCGGCGGCCGCCGGTAGACGTAGCCCTCCTTCTCCAGCAGCGCCAGGGCCTGCCGGGCCGTCATCCGGCTGACGCCGTAGGTCTCGCTGAGTTCCCGTTCTGACGGCATGAGCGTGTGCGGGCCGAGCTTCTCGCCGGTGATGCGGTCGCGGAGCTCCGCGGCGATCGTCACGTAACGCGGCGAGGCTGCGCCCTTGTGAACTTTCGTCCCCATGGTTGACACCCTAGCCCGCTTGGACGATACCTTATGGTCTAAGCCACATGGTATATACCAAAGGGCGATTTCGGGCAAAAGGAGCAGATCTGACGATGTACATCCTCGCGATCGACCAGGGTACGTCCGGGACCAAGGCCATCGTCGTGGACGGGGGCGGGGCCGTCCTGGCGATCGCCGAGGAGGCCCTGCGCCCGCGCTATCTGGAGGGCGGCGGTGTCGAACAGGACCCGCACGCCCTGCTCGACTCCGTCCTGACCGCCGGACGGCGGGCCGGCGCGGCGGCGGGCGTGCCGCTGGCCGCCGTCGCCCTGGCCAACCAGGGCGAGACCGTCCTGGCCTGGGACCCGGCCACCGGCGAGCCGCTCACTCCGGCCATCGTCTGGCAGGACCGCCGGGCCGAACGGCTGTGCGCGGCCAGGGCTCCGTACGCCGACCGGGTCGCCGCGCTCACCGGCCTCGTGCTCGACCCCTACTTCTCCGCGCCGAAGATGCGCTGGATCCGTGATGAGCTCACCACCGAAGGCGTCGTGACGACCACCGACACCTGGCTGGTGCACCGGCTGTGCGGGGCGTTCGTCACCGACGCCGCCACCGCCGGTCGGTCGCTGCTGCTCGGCCTGGCGGACGGGCGGTGGAGCGGTGAGCTGCTCGACGTCTTCGGGCTCGGCTCCGAACGGCTCCCCGAGATCGTCGCCAGTGACGCCGTCGTCGGTACGACCACCGCCTTCGGGCCGGAGATCCCGGTGACCGGCCTGATCGTCGACCAGCAGGCCGCGCTCCTGGCCGAGGCGTGCCTTGAGGCGGGCACCGCCAAGTGCACCTACGGCACCGGGGCCTTCCTGCTCGCCCAGCTCGGTACGTCCCCCACCCGATCGACGTCGGGCCTGGCGACGTCGATCGCCTGGCGGCTGCGCGAGGAGACCCGCTACTGCGTGGACGGCCAGGTCTACACCGCGGCCTCGGCCGTCCGCTGGCTCGCCGACCTCGGCCTCATCTCCGGCGCCGAACAACTCGACGCCGTCGCGGCACCCTCCAGCGACGGCGTGCTGTGCGTGCCCGCGCTCGCCGGCCTGGCCGCACCGTGGTGGGACGCCGCCGCCACCGCCTCCTTCACCGGCATGACGCTCAGCACCGGCCGCGGGCACCTCGTACGGGCACTCCTGGAGGGCGTCGCCGCCCAGGTCGCCGCGCTGACCGCGCTGGTCGGCGCGGACCTCGGCGCGCCGCTGTCCCGGCTGCGCGTCGACGGCGGCCTGACCCGCTCGCGCGTCCTCATGCAGGCGCAGGCCGACCTCGCCCAGCTCCCCGTGGAGGTCTACCCGTCACCGCACGCCACGCCGCTCGGCGCCGCCGCCTGCGCCCTGATGGCCCTCGACCCCTCGCTGGACGCGGCCACGGTGGTCGGCGGCTGGCGGCCGTCGGCCGTCTACGAGCCCGCCTGGCCAGCCGCTCGCGCCGCCGAGCATCTGGAGCGATGGCAGGCGGCTGCCCGCTTGTCGAAGGAGATTTCGTGAACGCACCCCGTACCTACGATGTGGCCGTGATCGGCGGCGGCATCGTCGGCTCGGCCATCGCGCGGCTGCTGGGCGGCACCGCCCTGTCGGTGGCGCTCCTGGAGGCGCGCGACGACGTGGGCGACGGCACCAGCAAGGCCAACACCGCCATCCTGCACACCGGCTTCGACGCCAAACCCGGCACCCTCGAATCCCGCCTGGTCGCCCGTGGCTACGACCTGCTCGGCGACTACGCGGAGGTCACCGGGATCCCGGTCGAACGTACCGGAGCGCTGCTCGTCGCCTGGACCCCCGAACAGCTCGACGCCCTGCCCGAGCTGCGCGCCAAGGCCGAGCGCAACGGCTACACCGCCTGCGAGACCGTCGACGCGGCCGAGGTCTACCGCCGGGTCCCCGCCCTCGGCCCTGGTGCCCTCGGCGGCCTGACCGTTCCCGGCGAGTCCATCATCTGCACCTGGACCACCAACCTCGCCCTGGCCACCGACGCCGTCAACCGCGGCGTGACGCTGCTGCGCGGCCACCGCGTCACCGAGGTCCACGTCGGCGCGGACACCACCCGGCTGGCGACCACCGCGGGCGAGGTCACCGCCCGCTGGGTGGTCAACGCCGCCGGACTCGGCGCCGACACGCTCGACGCCCTCTTCGGCAACGACCGCTTCACTGTCACGCCGCGCCGCGGCGAACTGCTCGTCCTCGACAAGCTCGCCCGGCCGCTGGCGCCCTGCATCGTGCTGCCGGTGCCCTCGTCGGCGGGCAAGGGCGTGCTCGTCAGCCCCACGATCTACGGCAACGTCATGGTCGGGCCGACCGCCGAGGACCTGACCGACCGCGGCGCCACCGGCACCTCCGAAGCGGGGCTGGCGTTCCTGCGCGAGAAGGGCGCGGCGCTCATGCCCCGGCTGATGAAGGAGGAGGTCACCGCGACGTACGCGGGCCTGCGGGCCTCGATCGGGTACGACGACTACCTCATCGACCTCGACGCCGCACAGCGCTACCTCCTGATCGGCGGCATCCGCTCCACCGGCCTGACCGCCGGGATGGCGATCGCCGAACACATCGGGGACCTGCTCGCCGGCCATCTGGACCTCACCGCGCGCGCCGGCCTGCCCGCGCCGCCGCGCATGCCCAACCTGGGCGAGGCGTTCGCGCGCCCGTACCAGGACGCCGCCGCGATCGCCGCCGACCCCGAGTACGGCCGCATCGTCTGTTTCTGCGAGCGGGTGACGCGGGGGGAGATCCGCGACGCGATGACGTCGGTGATCCCGCCCGCCGGGCTGGACGGCCTGCGCCGTCGCACCAGAGCCATGAACGGACGCTGCCAGGGCTTCTTCTGCGGAGCCCGGGTACGCGAGATCTACGAGGGAGAGATCTACGAGGGAGAGATCTTCGAGGGGGAGACGGAATGACCGAGCGGGTACGCGTGGCCGTCATCGGCGGTGGACCGGCGGGACTGACGGCCGCCGCCGCCCTCGCCCCCGCAGTGGACGGCGACGTCCTGGTCCTGGAGCGCGAGCCGGAGACCGGCGGCATCCCCCGGCACAGCGACCATCCCGGCTACGGCATGCGCGACCTGCGCCGATTCGTCTCCGGCCCCGAGTACGCGCGCCGGCTGACCCGCGCCGCCCACGAGGCCGGGGCGCGGCTGGAGACGGAGGCCATGGTCACCGGATGGGCTCTGCCTACTGGAGGGGCCGAACCGCGAACCCTTGTCACCGGAGGGGCCGAACCGCGGACCCTGGAGGTGACCTCGCCGCGCGGCCGCCGCCTCGTCCAGGCCGACGCGGTGGTTCTGGCGACCGGGGCGCGGGAGCGGCCTCGTTCGGCCCGGCTCATCGCCGGTGACCGGCCCGACGGCGTCTACACCACCGGCCAGCTGCAGAACCTCGTACACCTGCACCATCGCGAGGTCGGGCGGCGCGCCGTGGTCGTCGGCGCGGAGCTGGTCAGCTGGTCAGCGGTGCTGACCCTGCGCGAGGCGGGCTGCCGTACCGTGCTGATGACCAGCGAGTACGCCAAACCCGAGGCCTACACCGCCTTCCACGTCCCGGGCCGGCTGGCCTTCGGCGTGCTCGTCCGCACCCGCACCCGGCTGGTCGCCGTCAACGGCAAGGGCCGCGTGACCTCGGTCGACATCGAGAACCTCGACACCGGTGCACGCCACCGCGTCCCCTGCGACACCGTGATCACCACCGGCGACTGGATCCCCGACCACGAGCTGGCCCGTACCGGCGGCCTGGACATGGACGAGTCCACACTCGGGCCGCGCGTGGACACCTCCCTGGCCACGAGCCTGCCCGGCGTGTTCGCGGCGGGGAACCTCCTGCACCCGGTCGACACCGCCGACATCGCCGCGCTCGACGGCCGCCACGTGGCCGCCGCCGTCCTGCGGCATCTGGCCGGGCACCCCGCCCCGGCCGGCGGGGTGCCGCTGGTGGCCGAGGCGCCGCTGCGCTGGGTCGCGCCGCAGATCGTACGCCCCGGCGGGCCGCCGCCCTCCAGGGGGAGGCTCCTGCTGTGGTCCGACGCTTTCCGGAGGTTCCCACGGATCGCCGCGACCCAGGACGGGCGCCTCCTCGGCCGTACCCGCCTACCCTGGCCCGCCGCCCCAGGCCGGGTCTTCCGCGTACCTTTCACCCTCGTGACGGGCGCCGACCCGGCGGGCGGGCCCGTACGACTCGCACTGGACTGACCGCTCGCGCCGGACTGACCGCTCGCACGGAAATGACCGTCGGCGCCTGATCACGGAGTCGCTGTCGCTGTCAGGGCGGCGTGCGCGGTGGCGAGGATCTCTTCGGACAGGGGGGAGTCCTTGGTGGCGCGGGCCAGGACGAGTGCGCCGAGCATGATGCACAGCCGGGTGATGCCGTCCTGGTCAGGGGTGGCGAGCGCGTCGGCGAAGTCGCTGACTCCCTGGGTGTAGACGCGGTGGGCCTCGTGGTTGCCGGGTTCGCGCGCCATGTCGCCGGCGAGCGCCGCGACGGGGCAGCCGTCCGAGGGGTTGTCGCGGTGCTTGATGGAGAGATAGGCGTCGATCAACGCCTGCTGGGCGGCGTCGGGTTGTCCGGTGTGCTGTTCGAACGCGGCGGTGTGGTGTTGGGCGAGTTCGGCGAAAGCATGGCTGGTGGCCTCGTCGATGAGCGCCTCCTTGGAGGCGAACTGCTTGTAGAAGCCGCCGTGGGTCAGTCCGGCCGCCTTCATGAGGTCGGCGACGCTGACATGTGTGCCCTGCTCCCGGAACAGCCGGGAGGCGGTTTCCACGATCCGCCTGCGGTTCTCCTGCGCCTTCGCCTGTGACACGCGGCCCATCGGCCACCCCCTCATTTGGATGTCGGCTGTCATCTATCCTATGCTCCAGCTTAGATTACGAACGCAATCTAAATGGATCCGCAACGCTGGGAGCAGACATGGAACTGGAGAACGCGGTCGCCGTGGTCACGGGCGCCAACCGAGGACTGGGCCGCCACCTGGCCGTCCAGCTTCTGGAGCGCGGAGCGAAGGTGTACGCGGCGGCCCGCCGCCCGGAGAGCGTGGACGTGGCCGGCGCCATCCCGCTGCGCCTGGACGTGACCGACGAAGAGTCCATCCGCGCCGCGGCCCGCCGCGCATCGGACGCGACTCTGCTGATCAACAACGCCGGAATCTCCACCGGCACCCCGCTGATCACCAGCGACCTGGAGGCGGTGCGCCTGGAGATGGAGACGAACTACTTCGGCCCCCTCGCCGTGACGCGCACCTTCGCCCCGGTCATCGAGGGCAACGGCGGCGGCGCCGTGGTCAACGTCCTGTCCGTGCTGTCCTGGTGGCACCCGGCCGTCACCGGGGCCTACGCCGCGGCCAAGGCCGCTGCCTGGGCGCAGACCAACGCGGTCCGCGAGGAACTGGCGCCGCGCGGCATCACCGTCTCGGCGCTGCACGTCGGGTACATGGACACCGACATGGCGGCCGGCGTTCCCGCCGACCAGAAGGCCGACCCCGCCGACGTCGCCGCCCAGGTCCTGCGCGGCATCGAGAACGGCCGACCCGAAATCCTCGCCGACGAGGTCACCCGGAACATCAAGCAGAGCCTGTCCACCACGCTGAACCCGGTCTGAATCAGGCCTGAAGCGGCCGTCAAGGACGGCGACGGAGGCTGAGGGCGGCGCCCTCACACCCTCACTCCGGCACGATGCCGACGACCATGCGGTGGTCCAGGTAGGCCGGCAGACCAGGGGCTTTGGTGAGCGCTCCGGTCCGTACGTCGATGACGAGGAAGCCGCGGATGGAGTTCAGGATGACGCGCCGGTCGTCGAGCCACTGGACGAGTTCGCCGCAGCCCGGGGTAGGGAAATCCCTGACCCGGGCGCCGGTCGTGGCGTCCCAGAAGGTGATCAAGCCGTGGCAGCCCATCAGGAGCTTCCCGTCGGGGGAGAGGCTCTTCACCCTCTCGGCGTTGATGTACTCGGAAACGGTCCTGGCCTTGCCCCGGTTGTCGACGGAGATGATCGCACCGTCCCAGCCGCACTCCCGGGAGCCGACGATCTTGTCTCTGGTCACTCCGAACACCACGCACAGCTTCGGGATGGTCCGGGTGCCGCCAGTCTCGAAGTCGGTGATGATCATCCGTTGCTCCGCCGCGATGGCGGCCGCGAACAGCCTGCCGTCCGCGGAGACCGCCAGGGGAGTGGGGCCAGGACTCTGCCTGTCCAGCTCCGCGGCGGTGAGCCGGCGGGTGAGGGGACGCGACCGGCCATCGCGCAGGTCCAGGGCGACGTACTGGTTCGTGGCGGAGTCGAGGTAGGCGAGGCGATGCCCGTCGATGCTGACCACGATCTCCCGGTCGGCATCCTTGATCAGTATGTCCTCGCCCGTCGCGAGGTGGAGGCTCAGGCCGCCCTCCGCGAAGTCGGTCCAGCGGATGGGCGCCGTCGTCGGATGGAAGGCGACGACGCCCTTCTCCGGAGGCGCGCTCGGTTCGGGCGTGCAGGCCGCCAAGGCGAGCACCAGGAGGATCACCGCGCGCTTCATACCGCTCCGATGGTCAGGTCTGCTGATGACATGTCCGGCAGGTACGGCACGCCCCGGGCCGCGCCGGTGGCCAGATTCACCACGTAGACGGCCGCCGAGTGGTATCCCGGTGCGAAGACCACCACCTCGTTCGCCCCCGCCCACCGGTACAGGCGGCTCATTACGGCGGTCGGTGGCAGCTGCGGGCGGATCTCGCGGATTGTCCTGCCGGTGGCCGGATCGATCAGGCGGATCTGGTTCTTCTCCCAGGGGAAGACCGCCATGGACCTCCCGTCGGGAGAGGCGGCGACATCGCCTCCTCCGTCGAAGGGGTCGCGGATGGTGTGTTCGCCGATCCGGAAGGTGGTGCCGTCGTCGAGGACGAGTTGGTGACCCGCCCAGCCCTGCAGCTCTTGCTCCGGGACAGCCACGCGCCGGAGCTCTCCCGTCGAGGTGTCGGCGATCACGAGGGTCAGCTCCGAGGGTCCCTGGGCCGCCAGATAGCGGCCGTCGGCGGAGAAGCGGAGCGTGTTCGCGGTGAAGTCGGTGGGGACCGGTACGACCGAGCCGGTGGTGAGATCGCGGACGATCACCTGGTGGCGGGAGAGGCTGTAGTAGGCCAGCTTGTGCCCGTCCGGGCTCACCTCGACACCGGACAGCCCGTCGGCGTCGGGGATCCGCCACCGGGCTCCGGTCACGTCGATCACCGCGCAGCCGCTCCTGCCCGGGAAAGCGTTCCACGGGGCGGGCGCCTCGGGGAAGGAGTCCTCGACCCGCAGGCCGTACCGGATGGGAGTCTTGGTGGTCGCGGCCAGGACGGGCGAGAGACGCGGGGTGGCCGGTTCCGGTTCGAGCAAGTGGTGCTTCGGCCACAGCATCGTGAACACCGCCGCTCCGGCGAGGAGGAGACAGGCGCTCGCCACAAGCCTGCGGTGTCGGCGGATCAGTCGTTTGCGTCGCGGCAAGCCCGACGGATCGACCTCGGGGGCGGCTTCCAGCGGGACCTCCCCTGCCAGCGCCCGGACCTTCACGACGCTCAATCCGGTCAGGTCGGCGGTGTCCTCCTCGCTCCACCCGTCGTAGTGCAGCGCCACCTGGACCGCCCGCTCAGCACGCGCCTTCCGATAGAGCGTGAAATATGCACTCTTGTTGTCCCCGTGCTTGAGCAGCGCGATCGCCGTGATCCTCTCCGCCTTGGACGGGTCGCCCACCAGCAGCGTCGCCGTGCGCAGCAGCGGCGTCTCCCATTCGCTCACCGCTCCACTCTCCCGAGTACGAAACCTGTGCCCCATCTGGCGGGCACCCCCGTGACGGTCCGGCTTGTCGCCCGCGCGATGTCGATCGCCTGGTAGCTCTTCGAGCGCTTGCACAGCACCTCGCGGTCGTTGAGCCATCTCTCGACCCGCTCGCAACCGCCGCTCTTCATCCGGGCCAGCCTCTTTCCGGTGACGGCGTCGACGATCTCGTTGTAGTCGATGCCGACTCGCAGCAGTCGCCGGCCGTCGGGAGAGAGGAGGACGCCCTCGTCATCCAACCCCGGCACGAGGAAGCCGCTGCCGTCGGCGCGGATCGCGACAATCCGGCGGTTCTCCCCACTGCCGGGCCCGCAGCGTGGGACTCCCCAGATGAGGTCTTTGCTGAGCCCGAACACCTGGCAGATCCCGGCGATCGTCCGGACCTTCCCGGTGCCGAAGTCCATGATCCGGCTGTCGGACTGAGCCGAGTAAGCGACGAGGCCGCCGTCGTGGGAGAAGACGAAGCCGCCGATGTTCACGGCCTGATCCGCAGTGAGCTCGGGCGAGAGGGAGCGGAACGTGCCGTCCCGCAGGTCGCGGGCCATCACCCGGCGATCGGCCAGATCCAGGTAGACCACCCGGTGCCCGTCGTCGCTGATCGCGATCTCGGGCTCCTGGGCGGCGTACGGAAGCGGGTAGACCTCGCCTGAGGCGAGACGCAGGCTCCATCCGTGACACGCCGCGTCGCCGCAGTCGGACGCCTCGCCGTACACGATGGGCTGACCGGTACTGCGCGGCCAGAGGGCCAACAGGAGGAGGACGCCTCCGGCTGTCGCGAGAAGAACGGCGGCCACCCGAATGCGATAGCGCACCCGGGACCGCCTGGCTAAGTGAGACCAGGTGCCCGACACGAGATCGAATACTAGGAACGACCGATTGCGATCAGATTGCGGTCGTGCCCTTGCTGCCCCTGGCGCGCCCAATGACCTACGGGATGACGTCCGCCACGATCCTGGCGGCGGCCTTCTGGCACGAGGAGAGACGCCCACTCATGCTCGCCTGCGCGGCCGAGTTGCTGGCGCAACGCCAGCCACCGACGGTCGCCACCCCGGCGCTGCCCTGCTTGGGGGTGTCCGGCCGGTAGTAGGTCCGGAAGACCTTCACTGCCGTACGGCAATCGGCCCGCCCCGCGGACACGGCGACCGCGGCCATGGGCCCGCCGCCGGGCGGCTGAAGCTCACCACACACGGTCCCAGGCCCGGCGAGCTTGCGCGAGGGTGAGGGCCGAGTCGTCGGCGCCGCCGTCTCCGGTGCTTTCGTCTTGGGGGATTCCGGTGTCGGTGTGGTGGGCGTCGCCAGGGCGGAGGACGGTGCCGGGGTAGAGGACGGTGCCAGGGTGGCGGACGGTGCCGCCTCCGGCTCGGATTTCTCCCCGCAGGCGCTCAGGAAGAGCAACAGCACCGGAACACAGGCAATGACTCGTGACCGCACGAAACAGAACTCCACAACTCGACGTCAAGGTCGGCGTAGTCTCTCACGCCCAGCGCGTCGCTCCGCCGTGCCGACGATCTGTCGTCGTCGCTGAAAGTTTCACCGCCGCACCGCATGAGGATGAGGCTCTCCCCATGCTCTCCACCGCCTGTGACCTCGGCTGACGTGCCGTCTCCGGGTTGAGGCCGCAGGAGCGTCCGCGTACGTGAGACCTTTCCAGGCTCAACGGTGCGTGCTTAGCTTCGCTCATCCATCGGAAAGCGCTTACCAAGCTCACGGAGACGAAGGATGCGCCTAAAAGCCGTCATGGCGTGCGCCGGCCTGCTGGCCGGCGTGCTCGTCGCACTGTCACCATCCATCGCGAATGCCGCGACCACCCGGTACGAGGCCGAGACCTCTCCGGCGGTCTGCACCGGGACGATCGACTCCAACTGGGCGGGCTACTCCGGCAGCGGCTTCTGCAACGGCACCAATGCCGCGGGCGCCTACGTCCAGTACACGGTCACTACTTCGGCGGCCGGTTCGGCGACGCTCGGGGTGCGGTTCGCCAACGGCACCACCAGCGCCCGTCCCACCAACCTGCTGGTCAACGGTACGACCGTGCAGTCGGTGTCGTTCGAAGGCACGGGTACATGGGACGCCTGGACCACCAAGACGTTGACCGTCAACCTGGCCTCGGGCAGCAACACCATCCGGCTCGACCCCACGGGCAGCACCGGCCTGGCGAACATCGACTACCTCGAGGTCACGACCGGAAGCACGCCGCCGCCCACCGGCACGCTGTACGCCTCGCCGAACGGCAGCGCGAGCGCGCCCGGAACGGAGTCGGCCCCGACGACGCTCGCCTCGGCGATCACCCGCGTCACCGCGGGCGGGGTGATCTACGCGCGCGGCGGGACGTACAACCTCTCGCAGACGCTGACCATCGCGGCGGGCAACAACGGCACCTCGAGCGCCCGCAAGAAACTGTCCGCCTACCCGGGGGAGACGCCCGTACTGAACTTCTCGGCCATGAGCGAGGACTCGGCCAACCGCGGGCTTGCCCTGAACGGGTCGTACTGGCACCTCTACGGCATCGTCGTCGAGCGGGCCGGTGACAACGGGATCTTCGTCGGCGGCAGCAACAACATCATCGAGCGTACGGTGACGCGCTTCAACCGTGACTCGGGGCTGCAGATCTCACGGATCGCCTCTGACACCCCCCAGAGCCAGTGGCCGGCCAACAACCTCATCCTGAGCTCGGAGTCGCACGACAACGCCGACTCCGACGGCGAGGACGCGGACGGCTTCGCCGCGAAGCTCACCTCCGGCCCCGGCAACGTCTTCCGCTACGCGGTGTCCCACAACAACATCGACGACGGCTGGGACCTCTACACCAAGACGGACACCGGAGCCATCGGCCCGGTCACCATCGAGGACTCCCTCTCCTACAACAACGGCACTCTCAGCAACGGCACCCAGAACGGCAACGGTGACCGCAACGGCTACAAGCTCGGTGGCGAGGACATCGCGGTCAATCACGTGATCCGGCGCAGCATCGCCTACCGCAACGGCAAGCACGGGTTCACCTACAACCGCAACCCCGGCACGATGTCGATCTCGGACAACGTCAGCATCGACAACACCGAGCGCAACTACTCCTTCGACGCCGGCACCTCGGTGTTCCGCAACAACGTCTCGTGCCGCAGCGGCAGCGGGACCAACGACAGGATCGTGGGCAACGCCGACAGCTCCAACCAGTTCTGGTCCGGTTCGAACGGGTCTCGATGCTCCTCCTACTCGGGTGCCCTGCACTGGTCCTTCGCCGCGGACGGCCGCCTCGTGGTCACCTTCGGCTAGCCGGCGACGCCACGACCGACCCCGATGGCCGGCCGTGATCCATGGGCCGTGGTCCCCTCAGACGTTCAGCGCGCCGCCGCCGATCCGCCGGAGCGCGACCCCCACCACGTCCTCGACGGGAAGCAGCCCGAAGTGCCGGGAATCCAGGCTGTGCTGGGCGTTGTCGCCCAGCACAGCGACCCTGCCCGCGGGTACGACCCCGCCGCCGAGCGCGGCGGGCAGTTCCTCGCCCGCACTCGCGACCAGCCGCTTGACCAGCAGTGGCGGGTCGCTCTTGGGATTGCGGATCACCACGATGTCGCGGGTCACCGCGGCGCCCCGTCTGGCCAGCAGCCGCTCGCCCGCACGCAGCGTGGGCTCCATGCTGAGACCCACGACCGTGACCACCATGAGCCGCCTCCGCAGCCACAGCAGCACGCCCCCGATGACCAGCCCCGCCACTCCGATACCGACCGCCGCGACTCTCATTCCGCGCTCTCCGTCACGTAGCCCGTGGACTGCAGGGTGAAAAGTCTGGCATACGCGCTCTGCCGCTCCATCAGCTCGTCGTGCCGCCCCTGCTCGACGATCCTGCCCTCCTCCAGGACCACGATGAGGTCGGCGTCCCTGACCGTGTTGAGCCGGTGCGAGATCAGCAGGCTCGTACGGCCCGCCCTGCTCGCCCGCATCCTGGCGTGGATGTCGTACTCGGCCTCCGGGTCCAGCCCCGAGCTCGGCTCGTCGAGGATCATCAGCTCCGGCTGGTCACGCAGCATCGCCCTGGCGATCGCCACCCGCTGCCACTGCCCGCCCGACAGGACCACGCCCGCGGCCCGCGTGTCGTCGTCCTCCTCGGAGACGCCGAAGAACACGCGGGTCAGCAGCGTCTCGTAGCCCTGCGGCAGCGACGCCAGCAGGTCGTGGACGCCCGCCTGCCGCGCCGCCCTCTCGACGGCCGGCCGGTCCTCGATGCGCCGCAGGTCGCCGAGGCCGACGTTCTCGGCCGCCGACAGATCGTAGGACATGTGGTCCTGGAACACGGCGCTCACCCTGGCACGCAGCTCGGCGGGGTCGACGTCGCGGATGTCCACTCCGTCCCAGAGGATCGTGCCCTTGGTCGGGTCGTAGAAGCGGCAGAGCAGCTTGACCAGCGTGCTCTTGCCCGCGCCGTTGAGTCCGACGAGCGCGACGGCTTCGCCGTACGGGATGGAAAGGGTGAGGCCCCGCAGGATCCAGGGATGGTCGTCGCTGTAGCGGAACCAGAGGTCGCGCAGCTCGATGCCGCGCCTCAGCGCGGGCAGCGGCGCGGCCTGGAGAGGCACGGGCAGGTCGGAGGCGGTCTCGGTGACGTCGAGGTAGTGGCCGAACAGCAGCAGGTTCTGCGCGATCTGCGCGATCGTCTGCACCAGCGTGTTCAGTCCCAGCTGCGCGCCGGCGACCGCGCCCGCGAACATCACCACGTCGCCGACGCTGAGCGCGCCGTCGCGCGCGGCCAGGCCCGCCCACACCAGGCCGCCGCCCGCGATGAGCGCGGTGAGCAGCTCCAGCGCGCCGTTCATGGTGAGCTGCCGCAGGTCCATGCGGCGCTGCGCGGCGTTGACCAGGCCGCGTTCGCGCACCATGCGCTCGCGCAGGAACGCCCCGACGCCGAAGAGCCTGATCTCCTTGGCGGCCTCCTCGCCGGTCAGCAGCTGGCTGTAGAAGAACTCGCGGCGCTGCGCGGGGCTGGTCTGCCACATCATCGCCGTCCGCTGCCTGGCCAGGCGCAGTTGTACGGCGAGCGTCGGCACGAGCGTGGCCAGGACGATCGCCGTCATCCAAGGGTTGATCACGATGAGCGCGCCCACGAACCCGGCGAGCGTCAGCGTCGACCGCGCGCTCTCGAACGCCGAGCCGAGCAGCCCGTGGCAGGTGAGCGTGGCCTGCTGCCCGAGGCGCAGCCGGTCGAGGAAGTCGGGATCCTCGAAGTACCGCAGCCCGACGAACCTCTCGGTCGCCGCGAACAGCCGGTCGGTCGCGCGCAGCCCGACCGACCGGCCCAGCGCCGAGTTGGCGTACGTGGAGATGCCCGGCAGCAGCCCGGCGGCCAGCCCGCACGCGGCCAGCCCGAGCACGGCGCCGAGCACCGACCCTTGTCGTGTTGTCAGCGCGTCGAGCAGCGTTTTGGTGAGCAAGGTGATGGCGACGGGAAGGATGGCCTGCGCGAGGGTGGCGGCCGCGTAGAGCACCACCATCGCCGGCGCGCTGCGCCAGGCCAGCCCCGCGACCGCGGTCAGCGCGCGCGGCCAGGGGCGGTCAGCCACGGGCGGGGGTGAGGACACCGTCCAGCGCGTCGAGCGTGTGACCGGCGGCCAGCACCGTGCGGGTCTCGTCGACCATGAACACCCGGGGGAAGGCCTCCACCTTGAACGCCTTGGCGAGCGGCCCGCCATCCGGATCGCCACTGACGACCTTGGCGACCGGGGAGAGCAGGTCGAGCATGCCGCCCATCTCCTCGGGGAACCCCGCGATCACAGCGATCACCCCGTCACGCCCGGCGGCCAGCTCGGCGAACTTGGGCGCGAGCTCCTTGCACGGCGCGCACGAGGGAGAGAAGAAGCCGATGAGGGTCCGCTCACCCAGAGCGGCGGCCGACAGCGTCTCGCCCTCGCTGGTCGTAGCCTCGAACTCGCCCGCCACCTCGCCGGCCTCCAGCCCAGACCCCGGGTTGCCGGTTCGCTCGTACAGGCCGTCGAGCCGCTCCGTGTGCTCGCGCAGCCGGCGGATGACGCCGACCATCAGCACCAGGTTGAGCAGGGACACCAGGCCGAAGACGAACACTGCCGCCCACAGAGCGAAATCCATCACGAGCTCCTCATCACGAACAGGTCCCACCCGGCTGCCGGGGCGAGACAGATCACGAGCATGCCGCCCGGAAAGTTGAGCAGGCCGGGCCCATTGAGGTGCGGCCCGGACTGCGGAGTCGGCTGACGACTAGCACTTGCTCCAGGCGCTGCAGTTGACCGCGCAGGCGCCGGTGTAGCAGCAGGTACGCACGTAGCAGGTGCCCGACCCCTTCCACTGCTGGTAGCAGTCCGGCGGGCAGCCGGCGGCGGCCTTGACATTCGGGACGAGCATGGCGACCATACGGTCACTGAGGTCCTTGAAGATACGCATGAATCCCTCACTTCTGAGAATGCAGAACGGTGAATATCGCATTTGCTGATAATGCGAAAGGGAAATGCCTGAAATGCGCTTTTGGCGACGCGCAGGCATGGATTCAGAGCGTTATGGGCGCTGGTCAGCTATGCCGCACTCCGCCTCGTTCCGGGACAGGGCTTGCTGCCGAACTGGTCCTGGGGAATAGGAGTGAGCGCGCCATTACCCCCTTTCTGGACATTGCACGGTCTTGATCACACGGAGTCAAGCAGCCGTGCATGTGTCCGTCAAGGCCTCCAAATCGTGAAATATTGTTCACCGGAATTTCCCCAGGTCCTTCGATTGCCGGGCGGCCCGCCTGCGCCGCCCGGCGGTGGTGAGGACCCGCTCAGGGCAGAGCTTCCCAGTCCCCGAACGGACTGTCGGCTCCCGGAGCCGATTGCCTGCGAGCATGGACAACGCCGTCGGTCCCCACGGCGAACATCACCGCGGCCCCGTTCGCGTCAAGGGTGGCCGCCGGGTAATCGACGATGGTCCCGCCGAGGTCGGCCCACGTGCCATAACCGCTGCCGTTCGCGATCGACTGCTTGGTCATGCTGACCCCGGTCGCGGCGTTGCGCTCGAACATCAGGATCCGCGAGTCCAGACCAGGCGGCGTGGTGACCAGCGCGGGCTCACCGACCCCCGCGTGTCCCCCGATCACGGCAGGCGTGGTGCTCCAGGCGAGACCGGCGACGAGCTGGTAGCTGACGACCATCGCGGCGGTGCCGGCGCGGCGGTAGGCCACGTGGAGGCGCCCGTCCTGGGACAGAGCGAGCGAGGGCGGGCTGGCCGGGGTCATCGACGGGACGGTGGTGTCGCGGGTGAAAGTGCCGTTGGGGACGGACTGATACCAGCGCAGCAGCCGGGTCCTGGAACTGGCGAACAGCTCGATGCGGCCCAGTGGCGTGGTGATGGCGCTGAGGCCGTCCTGCACGTCGGTGCCGCCCTGGTTCTGCCACGCGCCCCAGCCGCCGTTGGCCGCGGTCTGGACGCGGCTGCTGACCCCGCCATTGCCGTTCTTGACGAACATCTGCATGCGGCCGTTGGCGTTGGAGGCGACAACGGGCAGACCGATCTGTTCCTGGACTTCCCAGTTCGAGTGGGGATTGCCAAGGTCGGTCCAGTTCCCTGTCCAGGCGCCGTTGGCCGCGGTCTGGGACATGGTGACGATGTGGTGGTCGGTCATCCGCCTGGCGAAGATCGCCAGGCGGCCGTCGGCCTGTTTGCCCACGCTGATCGCGGGTGCCACAGCGCCGCCCGCGCCGGCCAGCGTGTACGGGCCGTCCCACGCTCCGGCCGGGGTCTGCCCGTAGGTGGTCACCACACCGTTTCGGACCACGAAGATCTGGGGTCTGCCGTCAGCGTTCCGGCCTGCCCAATGGGTTCCCCTGGCCCAGCGGTAGTACATCCGCGTCGGCCACACGTTCGGGTCGAACGCGTGGTCGTACTGGATGTAGTGATCGATGATCGCGCTCTTGCGGGCGCTGATCGCGGTCGTCAGGTTCATGGGCGCGTCGGCGATGTTGTAGTCGCGGTAGTTCACCAGCAGAATCGGTAAGCCCGACGCCTGGGCGGCGTCCCCGGCCAGCCGTCCCGCGGCCACGTGGTCGCCGTGGCCCGGGTCGTAGCGGCTGTCGACGATGGGGTCCTGGGCGCGGAGCACGTTGGGCTGGTAGTGGTTCATCAACCCCGCGAGTACGGCGATCACGTCAGCGCGCTCGTACGTGTACGACTCGCTCACCAGGCCGTTCTCCGGGATGATCGTGTGATCGACGAAGTCGTCCACGACGTTGAACCAGCCGATCTCGTTGTCCCGCATGTTCATGAACACCAGCTGGATCTGCGGATGACTCGTGAGCGTGTATCGCTCGACCTGCCGGTCCGCGATCGTCCAGGCCACCCCGGTCCACTCCTCCTGGGCGGCCGGATCCACATCCGGCGCTCCCGCCATCCGGGCGTAGGCGTCCATCATTCCGCGCTGCCTATTGCGGGCCCGCTGCTCGTCGGTGTCACCGTCTCCGGTGACCTGCCCCGCGGTGATGAAGACCGTCACGTTCGCCGCCCCCGACTGGATCGAGTCGTCGATGTCGGGGTTCATGAACAGGATGTCGTCGTCCTCATGCGCCACGATCTGCATGAACGCGCCGGGTGCGATGGCAGGCGTGGCGACGGCCACCCCGCCCATCGGCACCAACACGACGAGCGTCGCGAGCACGGCTAACAGCCGCACCCAGAACGATGTTGATCTGCCTCCGCGCATGTTGTTCCCCCCACGCAGGCCGTACCGGACAAAGGGTTCTAGGGTCCAGGGTCGAATAGTGAATAGTTCTTGAGTCGAGAGCAAGGGGAAGCTTGATAACAACTGCGTAACGCGCTCCGAATTTCTTGAGAAAGCGGCTCTGGCCTGGGGCGACGCGTTTGGGTGGTTGCGGACCTGGTGCTCCGGCCGCCCTCGACGTGAACGAATGGGCGTGCCTGGTGTTCTCTTTTGAGATCGACTGAGCCGCCGGTATAAATTCTTTATAAAATCCCATGGGACGAGGAATTTCGCGAAGGATTCGAAGCATTTTCGCTGTTCATTGAATTTGACGGCCGGTCAGAATTCGACGAAATGCCCCGCCGGTCCGGACCGGTGCCGCGGTGTCCTGCGAGGTCGTGCCGGTCCTCAGGCCGAGTTCGCGGATCCCGCCTTCGGCGCCGATCTTGGTCGGCCTGGAGTATTACCCGGTGCGACTACGGTCGCAGGCACAGATCATCACGAGTGTGGACGAGGGCGACTGCCGGTGCCGCCAGAGTGGAGATCGTTCCACGATCTCCACCAAAGAAAAGGCGTATGTCCTCAATGAACGGTAAGCGCATAACGGTCGCCGTGCTCGTCGCCGCGGGCCTGCTGTCGCCCGTCCCGGCCGGCGCGCAGGTGCGGCACGAAGAGCCCGCCGGACTACGGCAGGCGCTCGACGCGACCGTGGCCGCCGGCGCCCCTGGCATCCTGGCCCGGATCGACGACGACCGCGGGACCTGGATCGGCACCAGCGGGACCGCCGATCTGGACACCCGGAAGCCGGTGCCGCGCGAGGCGCGCTTCCGGGTCGCCAGCGTGACCAAGAGCATGGTCGCCGCCACCGTCCTGCAACTGGTCCAGGAAGGCAGGCTGAGTCTGGACGAGCCGATCGGCGACCGGCTGCCCGGCCAGATCGACGGCGGTGACCAGATCACGGTGCGGGCGCTGCTGAACCACACCGGCGGCCTGGCCACCTACGACAATGCTGCCGAGTTCGCCGACCCCGAGCAGTACGGCAAGCGGACTTACACCCCGCAGCGGCTCATCGACGAGGCCGAGCGGCTGCCCCAGCCCGAGCGGGGCCGCTTCGCCTACTCCAACACCGGCTACATCCTGCTCGGGCTGCTCGTGGAGAAGGTGACAGGCCACAAGCTGAGCGGCGAGCTCGACCGGAGGATCTTCCGGCCGGCCGGGATGACGCGCTCCTACCTGCCCGCGACCTGGGACGGCATCCGTGGCCCACACGCCACCGGCTACCACCTGCCCACGGGCGCCGACCCCGGACAGCCGGGCGCCCTGCGGCCCATCACGCGGCTGAACCCATCCTTCGCCTGGGCGGCGTACGGAGTGGTGTCCGACGCTCGCGACCTGAACCGCTTCTACCAGGCGCTTTTCAGCGGCCGGCTGGTCAGCCAGAACCTGCTGACGCAGATGCGCACCGGCGTCGCCACGCCCCAGGCCCCGATCTTCCCCCGGTACGGGCTCGGGCTGGAGGCGGTAGGGCTCACCTGCGGCGAGATGTGGGGCGCGACCGGCTCGATCCCCGGCTACGAGACCTTCAGCTTCGCCGATGCCACGGGCAAGCGCCGGATGACGCTGTCGGTCAATGTGCATCGCAACGATCCTGCGGTCGCGCGCATGCTGCTGGCCGCCGTTGACGCGCTCAACCGCTACTTCTGCGGCGAGCCGTACAAACTGCCTGGTGGGGCGGCGAAGTCGCGATGAGCGATCCCGACGCGCGCACGTGCGCCCGCCGCAGGTCGCGATGACCGATCCCGGCGTGCGCACGCGCGCCCGCCGCGCCGATCACTCCAGGTTCGCGAGCTCGCTCGCAAAACGCCCGCGCAGCGCGTCCTTCTCCGGCTTCGGCAGCCAGCACGCCTCCACTCCGGCCAGCGCCATCGCTCGCAACCGCTCATCCGGTACGGCGAGCTGATCGGACAGGATCCGATACTCCTGAGCCAGCGACGTCGGGAACATCCCAGGGTCGTCGGAAGCCGGAATGACGTTGAGCCCGGCCTCCAGCATCGCCGCGATCGACGCCCGCCGCCACGGCCGCCACGAGCGCCGCGAGGTGGTCGAGATGACCGTGAACGGGACCTGCTCGTCCCTGACCCTGGCGACGACCTCGTCGTCCTCGAGGACGAAATAGCCATGGTCGATCCGGTCGCACCCGAGCACGTCGAGGCAGGTGACCGTGTTGACGGCGACCGGCGCGTGCTCGGAGGAGTGAGCGGTTCGGCGGAGCCCGGCTTCACCGGCGAGCCGGAAGGCGGCCTCGAACCGCTCGGGCGGCCCGGCGGTCTCCAGGTTGTCCAGCCCGATCCCGGCCACGTAGTCGTGGGGGTTGTCCACCACCGTACGGATCCAGGAGAGCGCCTCCTCGCCCGAAGTGCTCCGGTCGACGGCCGCGATGAGCCGGCCCGACATGCCGAAGTCGCGTTCGGCCATCCTGATGCCCTCGGCGTACGCCTCGACCACCGTGGCGTAGCCGAGCTTCTCCTGGTGTGCGGTCAGCGTGTCGAAGGAGACCTCGAGATGCCTGGTCGCGCTGGTCCGGTGGGCGTCCTCGAACGCCTCGTAGGTGATCCTGGTGAGATCGTCGGCGTCGCGCAGGACCTGGAGAACCCACGAGGACACCTGGAACAGCGAGTAGGAGACCGCGGGCTCGTCCGCGCTCCTGCCCTGCGGAACCGGGATCCGGGTGTTCAGGTAGAGGGCCGGGTCCGGCGGGAGCGAGTTCACGTCCGCGTAGATCCGCTCGGGCGTGTCGGGCAGGTCGAGCCCCTCGCGCCTGGCCAGCTCGGCGAAGGTCGAGGCCCGCACGGTGCCGATGAGGTGGCAGTGCAGATCGACCTTGGGCATCAGGTCGAGGTTCACTTGCCGGCCACCTCGCGGGTGAAGCGGTCGACCCAGGTGGTGCGGGTGTCGACGAGCTGGGCGGGGTCGAGGGTCTTGAACCCGGCGGCCACGGGGTCCTTCGCCGCCTCGCCCGTCACCTTGGCGACGTCGGCCGGGATCTCGGCCTTCGGGTTCGTGGGCAGGTCACCGGCGGCCTTCGCCATGGCGCTCTGCGCCTCGGCCGACAGCATGTAGTCGATGAACTTCGCGGCCCCCTGCTGGTTCTGCGCGCCCTTGGGGATCATCGCCCGGTTGGTGGCCATGTAGCGGCCCTTGGCGGGAGCGGTCCAGGCGATCGGCTCGCCCGAGGTGACCAGCTTGGTGGCGAAGCCGCTCAGCGCGTCGGCGGCGACGATCTCGCCTTGGGTCAGCAGGTTCGTGACCTCGGTCGAGGAGGTGTAGAACTGCAGGACGTTCGGCGCCCAGCCGGACAGGGTCTTCAACGAGGTGTCGATGTCGTAGGGGCCCTTGCCGTACGACTCACCGACGCCCGAGATCATGAGTTGTCCGGCGGTCACTGAAATATCGGGAAGGGCGACCTTGCCCTTGTTGGCCGCGTCCGCGAACAGCGCCCAGTCTGCGGCCTGCTTCTGGCTCAGCTTGCCGGTGTTGTAGATGATCCCGTTGAGCTGGTGGGTGTAGGCCGGCCCCTCGAAGGCGCCCTCGGTCGCGAACGGCGCGAGCTCCTTGATGTTGGGCACGTCGACCTTCTGGAAGAGGCCGTCCTTCTGCCCGAGCGCGGCGAAGTAGTCGGAGATCAGCACCACGTCCGCCTCCGGCTTGCCCTTGGCGAGCCGCAGCTTCGACAGCCGGTCGGAGTTGGACCCGGTGTCCAGCTCGACCTTGATCCCCGTCTGCTTGGTGAACGGAGCGACGACCGCCTGCTCGAACTCCTTCACTCCGAAGGGGAAGGTGCTGACGACGATGGTGTTCTGCTTCTCGGCGGAGCTGGAGCCAGAGCCGGAGCATCCGGCTGCGGCGAGCAGCGTCAGGGCAGCGGCCAGTACGGCACGGCGCGTTGGCATGGAGTTCCTTCTTTCAGCGGGGGAGGGAGACCAGATGGTCGTCCGGCGCGATGACCGAGACGCTCGATCCGGGAGTCAGTGGCGTGCCGCTGCGTACGTCGGCGAGCAGCCTGACGGTCGCGCCGGACGGGTCGACCACGTCGAGCGAGACCAGCAGGTCGACGCCGCGGAAGGCCACGTCGACCACCTTGGCGTCAAGGCCCTGACCTTGCTCGGCGAGGCGCAGATGCTCGGGCCGGATGGTCAGCGGGGTGCCGTCGGCCGCGGTGAGGAAGTTCTCGTAGCCGAGGAACTCGGCGACGAAGCGGTCGGCCGGACGGGGGAAGATCTGCTGAGGAGAGCCCTGCTGCACGATCCGGCCCTCGTTCATGATGACCATCTCGTCGGACATCTCCAGCGCCTCGTCCTGGTCGTGGGTGACGAGGATGACGGTCAGCTTGGTCTCCGCCTGGATGCGCCTGATCTCGGCCCGCATCTGGACGCGCAGGCGGGCGTCGAGGTTGGACAGCGGCTCGTCGAGCAGCAGGAGCTTGGGCCTGATCGCGATGGCCCTGGCCAGCGCCACGCGCTGCTGCTGACCGCCGGAGAGCTTCTTCGGCTTGCGGTCGGCCAGGTGCGCGAGCCCGACGAGCTCCAGCGTCTCCATGACCCGCGACCGTCGTTCCGCGGAGGGCACCTTGCGCAGTTTGAGCCCGTAACCGACGTTGTCTGCCACCGTCATGTGCGGGAACAGCGCGTACGACTGGAAGACCATCCCCAGATTCCGCTTCTCCGGCGGCGTCCGCGTGCTGTCGACCCCGTCGATGCGGATCGTCCCCGACGTCGGTGCCGAGTAGCCCGCGATCATCCTCAGCGTGGTGGTCTTGCCGCATCCGCTCGGGCCCAGCAGCGTCGTCAGCTGCCCGGACGGCACGGTGAGGTCGATCTCGTCGACGGCGGTGAAGGAGCCGAACCTCTGGGTGACTCCGATCAGCTCGGCGGCGGCGGTCATTGGTTGATCCCTCCGAAGATCTTGGCGAATCCGACCGTGCGCTCGGCGATCACCGCGATGACCACGGTGGTGGCCAGGACGAGGGTGGACGCGGCGGCGACCATCGGGTCGTAGGACTGCTGGACGTAGTCGAGCATCGTCACCGGCAACGTACGGAAGTCGCGTCCCTGCAGCAGGAGCGACAGCGGCACGTTGTTGAAGGAGGTGACCACGCTGAGCAACCCGGCGGAGAAGATGCCCGGCCGCAGGATGGGCAGCGTCACGTTGAAGAACGCGCGCAGCGGCGAGGCGCCGAGCCCGCGGGCGGCCTCCTCCAGCCCGGGGTCGGCCAGCGCGAGCGAGGCGCCGGTCACGCGTACGGCATAAGGCAGCATCAGCGCCGTGTGCCCGACCAGCAGGGTGCTGAAGTTGTCCAGGTCCAGGCCGACCATCAGCTGCTGGAACAGCGCGAGCCCGACGACCAGCTCGGGGACGATGAGCGGCGACAGGAACAACCCCTCGACCAGCCCCTTGCCAGGGAGTTTCCCCCGGTGGATGGCGAGCGTGACAGGCACGCCGACCAGCAGCGCGAGCGCGGTGGCGAGCACGGCGAGCTCCAGGCTGGAGAGCGCGGCCCCGATGAACGGCTCGTAGCCGAGCGCCTCGTCGAACCAGCGCAGCGAGATCCCGTCGGGCGGGAACCTCAGAGTGCTGCCCGCTGTGAAGGCGGTGGCGACCACGAAGATGATCGGCACGATCATGATGACGTAGCCGATGACCGCGAGCGCCGCGGTGATGGGCCGCTTCATGAGGTGGCCCCCTTCCGCCCGATCAGCGAGGACAGTCCGGAGACCAGGAAGACCAGCACCGTCATGATGAGCGCCGTCGCCGAGGCGGAGGCCCAGTCGACCGTGGTGCTCGCGTAGTTGAACAGCTGCGTCGAGAGCATCCGCTGGCTGGACCCGCCGAGCAGATAGGGCGTGGTGTAGGCGGTGACGGACCCCGCGAAGACCAGGGTGGCGGCCACCACGATGCCCGGCATGGTCAGCGGGATGACGACGCTCCACATCGTGCGGATCCTGCTCCCGCCGAGCCCGCGCGAGGCGTCGTCCAGGCCGGGATCGACCTGGGCGACGGCCGAGTAGCAGGAGATGATCGCCAGCGGCAGGAACAGCTGGGTGAGTCCGAGGATGATCGCCAGCTTGGTGTAGAGCAGCTGCGGCGCCACCTCGACGATGCCGAGCTGGACGAGCAGCTGGCCGAGCGCCCCTTTGGAGCCGAGGATCACCAGCCAGCCGAAGGTTCGCACCACATTGCTCAGCATCAATGGGAAGATCGCCACAGCCAGGAAGACCCCGCTCCAGCGGGACGGCGAGCGGGCGAGCCAGTAAGCGATGGGGAAGCCGAGGACGACGCAGATGATCGTGACAGCCAGCGCCAACCCGACAGTGCGCCCGATCACCTCAAGGTCGTAGGGATCCGTGAGCATCTCGCCCAGGCGCGCGAAGATCTCGCTGGTCGCCACGTCCGGCGGCGCGAAGAGCATCGCGGCGGAGGGGATGAGGAAGCCTGCGACGAGAAGGACGAGACCAGGCACCAGTAGAAAGGCCGATGTGCGGGAGATGTCGGCGTCCTTTCTCAGTGGCGTACGCTTGCCTGGAACCGGTTGCGGAACCGGTTCCACGAGCCCTGACCATAAGTTATGAGCGGCCTCGCGCACAAACCCCTGTGTGAAATTCAGGTAACGAACCTAGGAGGATGAGTGCCGACACTCGCGGACGTCGCCGCGCTGGCCGGGGTTTCGAAGGCGACGGCCTCCCGCGCGCTGGGCCGGCCGGACCAGGCCGCCCCGGAGACGGTGGCCCGCGTCCGCGCGGCCGCCGAGGAGCTCGGCTTCGTCCCCAACCGGGCGGCCACCCAGCTGGCCCGCGGGCGGACCGGGGTGGTCGCCGTCGTGGTGCCCACGCTCGACAATACCTTCTTCACCCCGATCATCGGCGGGGCCCAGGCGCGCGCGGCCGACTCGGGGATGCAGCTGACCATCTCGGTGCACTCTCTGGAGCACAAGGCCCAGATCGCCGCGATCGAGCAGCTCGCGCACCAGGTCGACGGCTTCCTGCTCACCGCGCCCCGAGGTTCGGACGAGATCGTCCGCGCCGCCGCGTCGTTCAAGCCGACCGTGCTCATCGACCGCGAGATCAAGGGCATGACCTCGGCGGTCGCCGACACGGCCAGCGCCTTCGGCGCGCTCGTCTCCTGGTTCGTCGAGAAGGGTCACGAGCGCATCGTCTACATCGGCGGCCCGGCGGGCTCGTGGCAGGACCGCCAGCGCCAGGCCGCCGTCCGCGCCGCCACCGAGTCGAGCGGCGCGACGCTGACCATGCTCGGCCCGTACCCCTCGACGTTCGCCGCTGGAGTGGGGACGGCGGAGGCCGTGGTGGCCGCCCGCGCCACCGCCGTGGTCCCCTACGCGACCTCGATCGGTCTCGGCCTGATGTTCGCCCTGCTCAGCCGGGGAATCCGCGATGTCGTGGTCAGCTCGGAGCGCATGATCGTCGAGAGCCTGGGCCTGGACGACGTCCCCGCGATCGACGTGGACGGCGAGAAGCTCGGTGAGGTGGCCATGGACCAGCTCATGACCCTCCTCGGCGAGCGCAAGGAGCCACCGCCCACCAGACGCCGCCTCACGGTACCGATCAGCTAGGGCGTTGCCCGATATCCAGTCCGCTGCAATCCGATTGCATGGCCGGTCCAAAATACTCCCGAATGTCAGTGGCGACAGAGGGGGATACGGCGGATGCGGTTCGCGGTGCTGGGGCCTGTGCGCCTCTGGCGAGGAGACGTGGAGCTGAACGCCGGTCCGCCGCAGCAACGGGCCCTGCTCGCCCTCCTGCTGGCGTACGCGGGACGGCCCGTGAGCCTGGAGGAGATGGTCGACGTCCTTTGGGAGCGGGACCCGCCGGTCAGCTCCACCAACATCGTCCACAGGTACGTGGGCAACCTGCGCCGGTTGCTGGAGCCGGGACTGCCGACCAGGGCCAAGGGAGAGTGGCTGCTCGGCGGCGCGGGCGGGTACCACCTGAAGGCCGACACCGGCACGCTCGACCTGCTGCGCTTCCGCCACCTGGCCGAACAGGCCCGCTCGGCCGCCCCCGCGGAGGCGGTGAAGCTGTACACGGACGCGCTGGACCTATGGCGAGGAGAGGCGGCGTCCGGCATTCCGGCCGAGGTACGGTCCAGGCCGGTGTTCGCCGCTCTGGAGCAGGAGAGGGTCACGCTCGCGCTGGCGGCGGCCGACCTGGCGCTGGAACACGGCGGGACGGTGGCGTTGCTGCCCGCGCTGAGCGCGGCGGCCACCCGGCATCCGCTGGACGAGCGGCTCCAGGCCAGGTTGGTGCTCGCCCTGGCCGCCACCGGCCGCCAGGCCGAGGCGCTGGACACCTGGCAGGCGGTCCGTGACGAACTCGCCGAAGAGCTGGGCATCGAACCGGGCCCCGAGTTACGCGCCGCACAGCAGCGCGTACTGAGCGAGGCGGCCGGGCCGACGGGGGCGCCGGTGGACGAGCCGGTGGACGAAAGGGAAGAGGCGGCCGCTGTGGTTCGGCCCGCTCAGTTGCCCGCCGATCTCGCCGTCTTCGCGGGCCGGCGGGCCGACCTGGCCGGGGCCCTCGCCCTGCTCGACGGTGACGCGCTGAAGACGGTCGTGATCAGCGCCATCGGCGGCATGGCGGGCATCGGCAAGACGACGCTGGCGGTGCGCTGGGCGCACCAGGTGGCCCACCGCTTCCCGGACGGCCAGCTGTACGTGAACCTGCGCGGCTTCGACCGCCTCGGCTCCGCCATGAACCCCGCCGAGGCCCTGCGGAGCTTCCTGGAGGTGCTCGGCGTGCCGCCGCACCGGATCCCGGTCGCGATGGACGCGCGGGTCGGGTTGTACCGGAGCCTGCTGGCCGAGCGCCGGGTGCTGATCCTGCTGGACAATGCCCGCGACGCCGACCAGGTACGCCCGCTGCTGCCCGGCAGCCCCGGCTGCCTGGTGCTCGTCACCAGCAGGGACCGGTTGCCCGGCCTGGTGGCGACAGAGGGCGCGTTTCCGATGACCCTGGACCTGCTCCCGGCCGAGGACGCGCGGGAGTCGCTGGTCCGGCGCCTGGGCGCGGAGCGGGTTCTGCGAGAGCCGTCGGCGGTGGACGAGCTCGTCGACCGGTGTGGCGGGCTGCCGCTGGCCTTGGCCGTGGTGGCCGCCCGCGCCGCCGCCAACCCGGCCTTCCCGCTCTCCGCGATCGCCGCCGAGCTGCGCGAGACGCCCGGAACACTGGACGCCTTCGCGGACGGAGATCCGGCCGTTGACGTGCGGGCGGTGTTCTCGTGGTCGTACCGATCGCTCAGCGCGGGGGCGGCCCGCCTGTTCCGGCTGCTGGCGCTGCATCCGGGGCCGGACGTCAGCGCCGGGGCGGCCGCCGCTCTCGCGGGTGAACCCGTACGGCGTCCGCTGACCGAGCTGACCATGGCCAGCCTGCTCACCGAGCACGCTCCTGGCCGGTACATCGCGCACGATCTGCTGCGCGCGTACGCCACCGAGCTCCTGGAGGACGCCGAGGACGATCGGCCCGCGGCCGTACGACGGCTGCTCGACCACTACACGCGACAGGCGCATGGGGCCGGCAGGAGATTCGCCCCGTTCTGGGTGCGTCCGGAGCTGTCCGGGCCCGTGCCGGACTTCGATGACGACCGGCAGGCGCTGGCCTGGTTCACCGCCGAGCACCCCGTCCTGATGCCGGTGGTGGAGCTGGCGGCCCAGGGCGGGTACGACACGCACAGCTGGCAACTGGCCTGGGCGCTGGAGCGCTTCCTCGACCAGCAGGGCCACTGGCGCGACTGCGCCACCGTACAGCGCCACGGGCTCGAAGCCGCCCAGCGGCTGGGACACAGGACCGCGCAGGCGCACCTCCATCGGGCACTGGCCCGCGCCTCCGCGCGACTGGGAGACTATGACGTGGCCTGGCAGGGCATCCGGCATTCACTGCGGCTGTATGAGGAACTGGGCGACCTGAGCGGGCTGGCCACCGCCCACCGCAGCCACGCGTGGCTGCTCGACCGCGTCGGACGGTACGAGGAGTCGATCGTCCAGGCCGAACGGGCGCTCGACCTCTACGCGGTCACCGGTAACCCGGCCGGCGAGGCCAGCATGCTGCACGCGCTCGCCTGGACCCACATCAGGCTGGACCAGAACTGCCGGGCCGCCTCCTACCTCCAGGAGGCGCTGATCAAGCTGAACGGCCTGAGCAACCGCTACGGCGACGCCGGGGTCCTGGACGGCCTCGGCTACGCCCTGCACCGGATGGGCGAGTACGAGCGGGCGATCGTGTACTACGGGCACGCCCTGACCCTCTACCGGGAGATCGGCGACCGCTACAACGAGGTCGGCACCCTGCGCCACCTCGGCGACAGCCACCGCGCGGCCGGTGACCAGGACGCGGCCAGGGCCGACTGGCAACGCGCCCTGACCCTGGTCGACGAGGTCGATCCGGCGACGGCGGGCGATATCCGCGACAAGCTCCACTATCTCGACCTGCCCGACCTGGTGGGCGCCGAGCGACGAGTTAGACGCTCCTGCCGCGGTGGCCCCTGACCGGTTCCAGGTTCAGCTACAGGGGGAGCCGTTGAGCGCGAAGCCGGTCGGGTTGGCGTCGTTGCTGCTCCAGGTGCCCTGGAAGCCGAACGATTGCGAGCCGCCCGCCGGTATGTCGCCGTTGTACGTCACGTTGGTCGCGGTCACCGCCGCACCGCTCTGCGTCACGTTCGCGTTCCAGGGCTGGGTGATCCGGGTGTCGCCGGGGAAGGTGAAAGTGAGCCGCCATCCATTGACCGGGCTGCCGCCGGTGTTCCTGATGGTCACGTTCGCGGTCAGCCCGCCCTGCCATTCGCTCTTGGTGTAGTCGACCCGGCAGGCACCGGTGCCGGGGTCGCCGGGGTCGCCACCGCCACCCGCGCGCAGCCGGACGACCGCGATGGAGTAGGCGGGCACGGTCTGGGTGGCCGCGGTGCCGGTGGTCGCCGTGCCGATCGCCGAGGCGTTCTTCAGGTAGGAGTACACGGTCGGCGCGGCGGACGACGGCGTGTAGCCGCTGTAGGAGAGGTTGACCGTCGCGGCGTTGGCCGGGTCCTTGTTGATCAGCATGACGGTCAGGTCGCCGTTGGCGCGCTTGACCGCGTGCTCCGACAGCAGTGAGCCGGACGAGGTGGCCCGCACCAGGGTGTCGCCGGGGCCGCCGAGCTTGGTCATCATCTGGATGCCGTAGTACGGCGGGAACGGCGTGTTGGCCGCCGGCTCGCAGGTCTCCCCGCTGGAGACCACGCCGCCGTCGTTGTAGTCGGTCGCGCCCTGGATGGTCTTGACGTTCTTGCAGTCGGTGCCGTTGCGCAGGTTCCACCAGTCGATGTTGAAGGCGCCGTTCTCCAGCCAGGTCAGGTAGACGTCCGGGGCGTACAGGCCGGACGGCGAGGTGTTCAGCGCGAAGTTGGAGCTCTCCTCGGTGACGGCGATGCCGACGTTGGGCGCGTTGGCGCCCGCGTACCGGGTGATGAGGTCGCGCAGCGCCCTCGTCATGGTCGCGACCTCGGTCTGCGGCTTGGTCAGCAGTTCGCCCTCGTTGGCGCTGTTGGGGTAGTGATGGACGATCACGTAGTCGATCCGCGAGCCGGCGATGGACATGACGGTGTTGTTCCAGTCCATCGTGTCGCCGGAGCCGACGATGCCGTCCGGCCAGTTGCCCGGCGTGGTCAGCACCGCGCCGATCTTGATGGTCGGGTCCACCGCCTTCATGGCGTTCGCGTACTGCACCAGGTTCGTGGCGTACGTGGCCGGGGTCTTGCTGGCGTGCTTGTCCATCTCCCATTCGGCGCCGTAGTGGCCGTTGCCGTAGACCTCGTTGCCGATCTCCCAGTACTTGATGCCGTAGCCCTTGGTGATGTTGGCCGACCGCACCCAGTCGGCGGCCTCCTGCGGGGTGCCGGAGCCGTAGTTGGCGGTGACGATCGGCTGGGCGCCGGCCGCGCGGGTCGTGGCGACGTACTTGTCGAATTCGGTGTTGGCGGCGATGTACCAGCCGCCTTCGGTGGTGTGCGTCTGCCAGTGGTAGCCGTCGGCGTAGCTGCCGCCCGGGTAGCGGACGGCGGTGACGCCCGCGTCCTTCAGCAGGGTGGACGTCACCGGATCGTTCATGCGGCCGTCCCACACCGCGACGTTCATGCCGACACCCGCGGCGGGGATGGTGGCCAGCCGCTGGTTGGCGTCGATCGAGACGGTGGCGGTCGCCGCGGCGGATGCCGGTGGCGTGGTGCTCGCGGTCAGGCCGGCCGCGGCGAGGGTCACGAGAGAGAGCAGCCGGGCGACACGTTTCGGTAAGCGACTAGGCATGGAGAAACTTTCTCGCTCGATATCCCGATAGTTTCGAGCGGAGCGTAATGAGGCGGGAGGGAGCCGTCAACGCGTCCGTGCCGGTGATCGCGCGGGCCTGGGGTTCATCGGGCCAAGGGGCTGAAAGTTTCAGTCGGCGGGCTCGTAGTCGAGCCAGTCGAAGCGCACGGTGCCGGTGGCCGCGTACATGCCGATGACCCGGCCGGTGAATCCGCCCGCCACCTCCGTGGACAGGTAGCGGCCGTCGAGCGAGGCGAGAACCGTGAACGCGCCGTCCTCGTCCTCCACGCCGAGCTCCAGGGTGTCCGGCTCGGCCCGCGCGTCGCCGCCGCCCTTGTTCGCCAGGACGTCGGCGCGCAGGACCACCGGGCCGGGGGCTACCGCCTGGGCGGCGACCGTCGTGCGCAGCGATCCGACCCTCGCGGTGACGCGGACCTCGGTTCCGGTGGCCTCGATCTCGTAGTGATGGCGGTCGTCCTGAAGGACGCAGAGCCCGCCCGTACCGTCGGCCGGGTCGATCAACGTCCGGGCCCGGCACGAGAGATGCTGCTGACGCCGTCCCACGAAGGTGACGTCGGGCTCGTCGAGCGAGGCGCCGCGCGCGTGCAGCGTCAGCCAGCCGGGACGCTCCCCGGCAGTGCACACTTCTGAGGAACGGCCGCGCAGTGACAGCCACCGTGGGTGCAGCTCCTCCTGGTCGAAGTCATCGCGTACAGGCGGTGCGGGGGCGTCGACGGCGGACGTCAGCTCGCCGATGACGGGCCAGCCGTCGGCCCAGCGCACCGGCGCCAGGAACGTCTCCCTCCCGAGGACATGCCAGCCGGGCGTGCCGCCGCGCGGCCGGACGCCGAGCAGCACCAGCCACCACGACCCGTCGGGCGCCTGCACGAGATCGCCGTGGCCGGTGTTCTGGACGGGCCGGTCGGTGCTGCGATGCGTGAGGATCGGGTTGGCGGGGCACGGCTCGAACGGGCCCTGCGGGCTCGGGCCGCGGGCGATGGAGACGCTGTGGCCCCGCTCGGTCCCGCCCTCCGCGATGAGCAGGTACCACTGGTCGTCGATCCGGTACAGATGAGGTCCTTCGGGAGCCAGCGCCCCCGGGGTGCCCGACCAGAGCCGTCGCGGCGAGCCGAAGGTGCGGCCGCTCTCCGGGTCGATCCGCACCTGCCATATCCCGGCGTACGTGCACCAGCAATTGCCGTCATCGTCCCAGGCCAGGTCCGGGTCGATGCCGGTCACTCCCGGGACCCGGATGGGATCCGACCAGGGCCCGGCGGGATCCGTCGCGGTGAACAGGAGGTTCCCGCCGTCGTCCACGTTCGTGGTGATCAGCCAGAACCGGCCGTCGTGGTGGCGCAGGGTGGGGGCGTAGACGCCGCCGGAGAACGAGCCGGTGACCGGCAGGCGCAGCTGGCTCGGCCGTTCCAGCGCGTTGCCGATCTGGGCCCAGTTCACGAGGTCGCGGCTGTGGAAGATCGGGACGCCCGGGAAGTAGGCGAAGCTGGAGCACGCCAGGTAGTAATCCGGTCCGACGCGGCAGATCGTCGGATCGGGGTGAAAGCCCGGGATCACGGGGTTCGTCATGCGTCTCGACGCTGGCACGCACCGGTCGGGCCGTCAAGAGAAAGTTTCATGGCAATAGAAACATCGTGAGATGTTTATGTTTCTGGGCGAGACCCTTGCGCGGCGCCGCGGGAGGCGCTTAACCTCACGGCAACATTCAAGCGTTTCGACAACCACACGCCTCCCTCTTCCGCATGGTCGCGGCTGATCCGAGGGCGTTCGTCGGGCAGTCCGGGCATCGCGCCGCACTCCTCCGTGCCACCAGGGTGCTCCATGTCGGCTGCCACGCTTCGGAAACTTTCCACGAGAAAGGCTCATCCGATGGGGAATGACTCCACAGGGCTCAGCCGCAGAGGGTTCCTGCGTGACTCCGCGCTCACGCTGGGTGCCGCGGCGTTCGCCACGCCCTTGCTCGCGGCCTGCGGCGGCTCCGGTACCGCCGGAGGCGTCAGCGACAAGAAGGGGCTCGCGGCGGTGCTGCCCGAGTACGTGCCCTCGACCGGCGGAGTGAAGCCGGACCTCGCGAGCGTCCCGGGCGCCTCCGGAGCCAGGACCACCCCCGGGTTCCTGAACTATCCGGCCGATCTGGTCAAGACCGTGAAGCAGACTCCCGGGGCCGGCGGGACCTACAAGGCGATCACGCCACTGTGGGGTTCGATACCCCGCTCGGGCAACGCGTACTACCAGGCCGTCAACAAGGCGCTCGGCGCGGAGCTCGTCGTCAGCCCCGCCAACGGCAACACGTACGCGACCACCATTCCGACGCTGGTCGCCGGCGACAAGCTGCCGGACTGGATCCAGCTGCCCACCTGGTGGAACGCCATGTTCAACACAGGCGAGCTGGCCGCCAAGAGGTTCGCCGACCTGACGCCGTACCTGTCGGGCGGCAACATCAAGAAATATCCGAACCTCGCCGCCATCCCCACCGGCGGCTGGGCGGCCGGCGCGTGGGAGGGCAAGCTCTACGGCATCCCGTCGTTCGCGACGGAGCAGGAGCTGGCCGGCGTCCTCTACTTCCGCAAGGACGTCTTCGACGCCCGGGGCATCAACCCCGACGAGGTCAGGTCCGCCGACGACCTGTACCACCTGGGTGGCCAGCTGACCGCGGCGAAGTCCAACGTGTGGGCCTTCGACAACCTCTGGCTGATGCTCCAGCAGATGTACAAGGTGCCGTCCGAGTTCTACGTGGAAGGCGGCAAGCTCCACAGCAGCTACGAGTCACCCCAGATGGAGGCGGCGCTGGAGTTCGCCTACAAGCTCGCCAAGTCGGGGTATGTGCACCCCAACGCCCTGGCCAACGACACCAGCAGCGCGACGCAGCGCTTCTACAGCGGCAAGGAGCTGGTGCAGCCCGGTGGCAAGGGCGGCTGGAACGTCATGGACGCGCAGACCGGCATGGCGGCCGAGCCATCCTACGTACGCGGCGCGTTCAAGGTCTTCTCGGCGGACGGCGGCACCCCCACGATCCTGCTGGGCGCGCCCACGAGCCAGATGAGCTACCTCAACAAGAGTCTGTCGCAGAAGCAGATCGAGGAGTGCCTGCGTATCGCGGACTTCCTGGCCGCGCCGTTCGGCACCTACGAGTACACGCTGCTCAACTACGGCGTCGAAGGGGTCGACTGGAAAAGGGGCGACAACGGCCCGGAGTACACCGAAAAGGGGCGGAAGGAAGCCAACCAGGTCACCTACCAGTTCCTGTGCGCGCCCGAGAGCGTCGTGAGCAATCCCGGCTTCAACGCCATCACCCAGGCCTACTGCGCCTGGTCGGCGGACGCGGTCAAGTACGCCGTCAAACCGGTGTTCTGGAACATGAACGTGACCGTCCCCAGCCGCTTCGCGAGCGTCCACACCGCGCAGCAGGTCATCGACATCATGACTCAGGTGACCTGCGGGACCAAGACGGTCGCCGACTTCAAGGAGACCGTCAAGACGTGGAAGGCGGCCGGCGGCGACCAGCTCATCGCCTGGTACCAGACCAATGTCCTCGACAAGTACGGCACCGGACAGTGACGGCCGCCGAACGGCCGGACGGTCCGGCGAGGAGGACGCTGTGGCAACGCTGACCAGGGGCGGGACGGCAGGTCCTGACGTCGGTGAGGGAGCCGCCGGAGGGAAAGGCGCGAAACAGCCGGGGCTGAATTGGCGCGTACGCCTGCGCCACGACAAGACGCTGATCATCATGACGCTGCCGGCGCTGGCGTTGATCATCGCCTTCAACTACCTGCCGATGTTCGGCACGGTCACGGCGTTCCAGTACTACGACTACATCTCCGGCTTCTTCGCCAGCCCTTGGGCCGGTCTGGACAACTTCCAGCAGCTCTTCATGGACGCGAACTTCTGGCACGCGCTCCAGAACACCCTGGTTCTGAGCTTCGTCCAGCTTGTCCTCTTCTTCCCGGTCCCGATCGCCCTCGCGATCATGCTGAACTCGGTGCTGAGCTCCAAGGTCCGTTCGTTCTTCCAGGCGGTCGTGTACCTTCCGCACTTCTTCTCCTGGGTGCTCGTCATCACGCTGTTCCAGGAGATGCTGGGCGGCGCCGGTGTGCTCAACCACTTCCTGCGCCTGCACGACCTGGGCACCTGGGGCATCATGACCGATCCCGGCGCCTTCAAGTACCTGGTCACCGCGCAGGCGGTCTGGAAGGAGGCCGGCTGGGGGATCATCGTCTTCCTGGCGGCCATCGCCGGGATCAACCCGAGCCTCTACGAGGCCGCGGCGGCCGACGGCGCCGGGCGCTGGCGCCGCATGTGGCACATCACGCTGCCCGGCATGCGCGGCGTCATCGTGCTGATGCTGGTGCTGCGCCTCGGCAACGCGTTGAGCGTCGGCTTCGAACAGTTCCTGATCCAGCGCAACGGGGTCGGTTCGGGCGTGTCCGAGGTGCTCGACACGTACGCGTACTACTACGGCGTCGTCGCCAACAACTACGGGGTCGGCGCGGCGGCCGGGCTCTTCAAGGGAGTCGTGTCGCTGATCCTCATCCTCGCGGCCAACAAGGTCGCGCACCTCCTCGGCGAAGACGGCATGTACAGGAGGAGCAAGTGACCATCACATCCTCGCGCCCGGTGTGGGAGGAGAAGCCCACCGTCCTCGGGCAGCTCACCAAGGGTCTGAGCCTGGCCGTCGTGCTGCTGCTGATCCTGGTTCCCCTCTACTGCGTGGTGATCACCAGCTTCTCCACGCAGGCCTCCATCAACGAGGCCGGCGGGATCGTCATCGTCCCCACCCACGGGCTGACCCTCCAGGCCTACAGCGAGATGCTGGGCGGCGGGGTGGTGACCAGAGCGATGATCATCGCCCTCGGGATCACGCTCGTGGGCACGGCGATCTCCATGGTCGTGTCCGTGCTCTGCGCGTACGGACTGTCCCGGCAGAACTCCTTCGGCCACCGTACGATCCTGCTGACCTTCGTCGTCACGATGTTCTTCAGCGGCGGCCTGATCCCCACGTTCATCGTGGTCGCCAACCTCTTCGGCGGCTACGAGCAGTACTGGGCGCTGATCCTGCCCAGCGCGGTGTCGGTGTTCAACATCCTGATCATCAGGGCGTTCTACATGAGCACGGCGCGCGACCTGATCGACGCCGCGCGGATCGACGGCGCGGGCGACTGGCGGATCCTGTGGTCGGTGGTCCTGCCCACCTCCAAGGCCGTGAACGCGGTGATGGCCCTCTTCTACGGCGTCGGCTACTGGAACAGCTGGTTCAACGTGATGCTGTACATGCCGGCCAACGACCGCAAATGGCCCATCCAGTATGTGCTGTACGAGTACGTCAACCAGGGCGCCTTCATGCCCGGTGCCGCCGCCGCCCACGACGTGGCGGGTCACGGGCAGCCCGCGCCCCTGGCCCTGCAGATGGCGGTGGTCGTCCTCACGCTGATCCCCATCATGATCGTCTACCCCTTCATGCAGAAGCACTTCGCCAAGGGAGCTCTCACGGGTGCCATCAAGGGCTGAGGGCCGGGCGGCGGGGGTGACGATCGCGGACGTCGCCGCGCACGCCGGTGTGTCCATGAGCACCGTGTCCTACGCGCTCAGCGGCAAGCGCCGGATCTCCGGGCCGACCCGGGAACGCGTCATGCGGGCCGTCGCGGACCTCGGCTACCACCCGCACGCCGGGGCCCGGTCACTGGCGTCGAGCCAGTCGAACGTCATAGCGGTCATGGTGCCCCTGCGCACCGGCATGTACGTACCGGTGATCATGGAGATCCTGATGGCCATGACCACCGCCGCGCGTACACACGGCAAGGACATCCTGCTGCTGACCGGAGACGAGGGCACGGACGGCGTGCGGCGGGTCGCGGCCAGCGGCCTCGCCGACGCCGCCGTGCTCATGGACGTCGAGCTCCACGACGAGCGCATTCCGGTGCTGCGCGAGATGTCCATGCCCGCCGTGACGGTGGGACTCCCCTCCGAGCCCGGTGACCTGGCCAGCATCGACCTGGACTTCGAGGCGGCCGGTGGGGTCTGCGCCGACCACCTGGCCGACCTCGGGCACGACGACGTCGCGCTGATCGGCCTCAGCGCAGGCGTCTACCACCGGCGCACCGGATTCGCCGCCCGTACGGTCAGCGGCTTCATGAACCGGGCGCGGGAACGCGGCCTGCGCGCCACGCACACCCCGTGCGACGGCACCTTCGACTCGGCCGCGCACGCGCTCACCCGGATCCTCGACGAGCGGCCCGCGACGAGCGGGATCGTCGTGCAGAACGAGGAGGCCGTCGGCCCGCTGATGAACCTGCTGCGGCAGTTCGGGCGCGGCGTTCCGCAGGACGTGTCGGTCGTCGCGATCTGCCCGGACCAGGTGGCGCTCCAGACCTCGCCGCGCCTCACGAGTGTGCCGATCCCCGCGGAGGAGATGGGCCGCGGCGCCATCCGGCTCGCCATGGCGCGACTGTCCGGCCGGCCGATGGCCGGGGCCACGCTGATTCCGCCGAGGCTCGTCGTACGGGGCTCCTCGGGAGCCAGGTTCACCGGCGGGCCGGCGGTCGGCGGCGCGCTGGGCGGTCCCTCAGATCTGCCAGTATGAAAGCGGCGGCGGCGACGGCGGGCGGGGCGGATGTCCTCCCGCGAGGCAGGCGGTAACGAGATGGTGACGGGGGAAAGCGCCGTGGCGGACAACCTACCGGCGGACAACGGCCAGGGTCCGCGGGATGCCGCGCAGGGGCCGGTCACCATCGCCTACATCGCGGAGTCGGCGGGCGTGTCGATCCCCACCGTCTCGAAGGTGCTCAACGGCCGGACGGGAGTGTCCGACGACACCAGGGCCCGCGTCGAGGAGCTGATCAACAGGTACGGCTACCGCAAGCCGCCCGGCAGCCGCAACAATACCGTGGAGCTGGTGTTCCGCGAGCTGGAGAGCATGTGGGCGGTGGAGATCATCCGAGGCGTCGAGCGGGTGGCCCGCAAGAACCGGGTCGGGGTCATGGTCTCCGAGTTCGGTCTCCATGACGCCCCCGGCCGCACCCTGGGCGACGTGACGGAGCGGCGCCCGCACTGCGTACTTTCGGTGGCCCAGCTGTCGGAGGCCGAGCGCGACCAGCTGAAAGCCAAAGGCATCCCCTTCGTCGTCTTCGACCCGACCGCCGAGTTGCCCGATGACGTGCCGTTCGTCGGCGCCACCAACTGGCGGGGCGGCCGATCCGCGACCCGCCACCTGATCGAGCTGGGGCACCGGCGCATCGCCATGATCGGCGGACCGGAGGACGTCTCGTGCTTCCGCGCCCGCCAGGCGGGCTACGGCTCGGCGCTGGAGGCGGCCGGACTGCCCGTGGACCCCGGCCTGATCGTCCACTCCCCGCTCACCAGCGAGGACGGCTGCGCCGCGGCGCAGGCTCTGCTGACTCGCCCCGACCGCCCTACGGCCATCTTCGCCGCGAACGACCTGCAGGCGCTGGGCGTCTACAAGGCGGCCCGCGAGCTCGGCCTGCACATCCCGGACGACCTGAGCGTGGTGGGCTTCGACGACCTGCCGGTCGTGGCCTGGGTCGACCCGCCGATGACCACCGTCCACCAGCCGCTGACCGAGATGGCGGTGGCCGCGACAGAGCTGGCACTGGCTCTCGGCCGGGGCGAGGAACCGGCACAGGTCGGCTTGGAAATCGCCACCACACTCACGGTCCGGAACAGCACCGCTCCCCCCAAGGGGTGAGGCGCGACAGGTTATTCTTGCGCCGAGAACGGGCCCGCGACGGGTGACCGCACCGGGCCGGCGGTGAGGGAGGGAAGCCCCATTGTCGTACGCCGAGTCGGGCGAACCGGTGGCCGACCGGGAACGCCCGCGCGGCGATCCGGCCAGACCCGTGACGATCTCCTACATCGCCGAGACCGCCGGGGTGTCGATCCCGACGGTCTCTAAGGTCATCAACGGCCGTTCCGGCGTGTCCTCCGACACGCGCGCCCGCGTCGAGGCGCTGATCAACGAGTACGGCTACCGCAGGTCCAACCGCAGCAACATCATGGAACTGGTCTTCGACGAGCTCGAAGACATGTGGGGCATCGAGATCATCCGCGGCGTCGAGCGGGTGGCCCGCCGGCAGCGGGTCGGAGTCGTGCTGACGGAGTTCGGCCCGCGGGGTGACGCGGTCGGCTACCCGAACGACGACACCCTGGCCCGCCGCCCGGCCTGCGTCGTGACGGTGGCGCAGCTGTCGCAGGAGCAGCGCGAGCAGCTGCGGGCCAGAGGCATCCCGTTCGTGGTCTTCGACCCCACCACCGAGCTGCCGGACGACGTCCCTTTCGTGGGAGCGACGAACTGGTCCGGCGGCCGCTCGGCCACCCGTCACCTGATCGAGCTGGGACACCGCGGGATCGCGATGATCAGCGGCCCCGACGAGGTGCTGTGCTGCCGGGCCCGGCTGGACGGCTATCGCTCCGCGCTGGATGCCGCCGGCCTGCCGGTGGACGCGGACCTCGTCGTACGCACCGACCTCACCATGGAGGACGGCCGCGTGGCCGCGCTCGACCTGCTGAACCGCCCGGAGCGCCCCACGGCGATCTTCGCCTGCAACGACCTGCAGGCGCTCGGCGTCTACCAGGCCGCGCGGGCGCTGGGGCTGCGGATCCCGGCGGACCTGAGCGTGGTGGGCTTCGATGACCTGCCTGTGGCCGCCCTGGTCGATCCTCCGCTGACCACCGTTCACCAGCCACTGACCGAGATGGCCGCGGCCGCCACCGAACTGGCCCTCGCCTTGGGCCGCGGAGAGGAGACGCCGCGGACCGGCCTCGAACTGGCCACCACCCTCACGATCCGGCAGAGCACCGCTCCACCGCCAGGCGACTGACCAGGGTCGCCTGGCGGTGACAGCGTCAGACGCCGACGGCCATGACCTCGAGTTGAATGTTGTCGATGTCCCGGAAGATGACCACCGAGTAGACGAAGGGCTCCTTCACGCTCTGGATGCCGGAGTGCGCGACGCCGAGCCTGTCGAGCCAGTCCGACCAGGCGAGCAGTCCTTCGCGGCCGTCCACCTTCAGGGAGATGTGGTCGAGGCCGGTCCGCACCTCGTCGAACTCCTCGCCCTGGTTGCCCGCGTTGTGGTGCAGGCCGATGGCCAGGCCGGTGCGGGGCTCGATGACGAGCTCCGCGTATCCGGTCCACTCGCGGCCGTAGTGGGGAAGCTTGCCGTTCACGAGTTCGGCCTGGAAGACCTTCTGGTACCACGCCACGCTGGCCTCGAGATCCCTGACGGTGAAGGCGAAATGGGCCAGGCCGGCGAAGGGGGGTGCGGTGGCATCGCTCATTCGTGGTTCCTCATCTGTGAGTCATTCGGGAGTTGACGGGAGGGCTAGGCCGCGCTCTTGCCGACCAGTGCGATCAGCTCGAGTGCGGCGGGTCCGGAGGAGGCGGGGTTCTGTCCGGTGATGAGCAGTCCGTCGGTCACCACGTACGACGCGAAGTCGCCGGCCTTGGAGAAGTCGGCGCCCTTGGCGATGAGCTCGTCCTCCACCAGGAAGGGCACGACCTTGGTCAGGCCCATGGCCTCTTCCTCGCTGTCGGTGAAGCCGGTCAGCCTGCGGCCGGCCACCAGTGGGGTGCCGTCCGGCTTCTTGGCGTGACGCAGCGCGCCCGGCGCGTGGCACACCATCGACAGGGGCTTGCCCGTGTCGACGATCCGTTCGATCAGCCTGATCGACGCCTCGTCCTCGGCCAGGTCCCATAGCGGGCCATGCCCGCCCGGGTAGAAGACCGTGTCGAAGTCGTCGGCCGACACCGACTCCAGCCGCACCGTCTGGTCCAGCTGAGCCTCGGCGGCGGCGTCGGCCTCGAACCGGCGGGTCTGGTCGGTCTTGAACTGTTCCTCATTGCTCTTCGGGTCCAAGGGCGCCCGCCCGCCCTTCGGTGAGGCCAGCGTGATCTCCCACCCGGCGTCCTTGAAGTGGTAGTACGGCGCGGCAAGCTCCTCCAGCCAGAACCCGGTCTTGCGTCCGGTGTCACCCAGCTGGTCATGCGAGGTCAGCACGATCAAAACCTTCACGGTTCCCGCTCCTCGTGTCGTTCGTCGGCTACGCCCGAAACATACGAGGTACGTGCTTGACGGCTACTGGACGGCAAGTGGAACCCGCGCGCACACCCTTGTTGATGACTAGTGAACCCGTACTCAACCCATCACCGGGCGCGATCAGCGCCGAGTTCCGCCAGGAACTCCTCGGCGCGGCGGGTGAACAGATGGGCCGCACGTTCGGCGGACAACACCCGGGCCTTCTCGGCGGCGGCCCGGACGACCGCGACGGGCTCGCCGAGAGCCTGCAGCAGTCGCGCTCGTAGCAGCAGGATCAGCCCTTCCGAGTAGCGCTGGCCGTAGGCGTCGAGGTAGTAGTCGGCCCGGTCCAGCGCCGCGGCGGCCTCGGCCGGCATCCCGGCGGCGAGCCGCATCTCGCCGAGCAGCCCGTACCAGGTGGCGACGCACGAGAGCGGCGGGTCGACGAGGTGCGCGACGATGATCCGCTCGGCCTCCGCCGCGGCGCCGGCCGGGTCCTCGCCGGTCATGGCCAGCGCCCAGCACCGGGCCAGCCGCTGGTAGGTGCCAA
Organism: Nonomuraea sp. CA-143628; assembly: GCF_050942315.1. NCBI lineage: Bacteria > Bacillati > Actinomycetota > Actinomycetes > Streptosporangiales > Streptosporangiaceae > Nonomuraea > Nonomuraea sp. CA-143628. The sequence goes on along the minus strand of NZ_CP192072.1, from coordinate 9,214,987 downwards.
GGAAGACGAAGGAGAACTCGGGGTCCGCGGCGATCCCCCGCTCCGCCGCGCGGAACGCCCCGGCCGGGTCACCGCTGATCGCTGCCATCCGCACGGCGATGGCGGACCAGATCGTCACCGCGTAGGTGGCGTCGCCCGCCTCGGTCTCCAGCTTGTCGAGCAGCGCCCGCCCTGTTTCGACGTCACCATGGAGCGCGGTTATCTCCGCGAGCATTCCGGCCATGAGCAGTTGCAGGTCGTGCCGGACCGGGTTCTCCTCGCGCCTGGCGAGGCCGTTCAGCATGATCTGGTGGGACTTGTTCAGGAAGTGGAAAGCCTCCCCGATGTTGCCCACGTCCCACTGGTGAAGGCCCCAGGCTTCCAGGCCGTACGCGTACACGATCGGGTCGCTGGACGCCTGGCCGTGATCTAGCAGCTGGCGGGCCAGCGTGCCGCTGCGGTCGAGCTGGATGCCCTGAGCGTGCACGACCCAGCGGGAGAAGAGGAAGTCGGTGGCCTCCAGCTCCCGGCCGAGGTCACGGGCCAGGTGCTCGGCGCGTTCGAGCAGCTCGAGTGCCGCGGCCCCGTACATCGAACGCATCCCGACGACCGCGGTGAGCTGCGACAGCGCGGACAACTCCACTTCGGCCAGGCCCGCCGTCCGCGCGACCTGCGCGGCCGTCCGCAACTGCCGCTCGGCGGCCTCGAACGCGGACTTGGCCGCCGCACGGCGGCCCGCGCGCACCAGGGCCCCCGCGGTCCGGGCCGGGTCCGCCAGCGGGCCGGCCGCCCACAGGTGGTAGGCGAGGCGTTCGGCGCCGGACTCGCCCTCGGAGTCGATGCCCTCCAGCGCGTCCGCGACGCTCAGGTGCAGCCGGGGCGTGCGCCGCCGCGGCGTGGTCCCGGCGACCGACTCGCGGACCAGGTCGTGCGCGAAACGCAACGAGTACGGGTCATCGAGGGCCGGCCCGAGCAGGCCGAGCGCCTCCAACGGTTCGAGGCGGTCCAGGCAGGTCGGGATGTCGAGGCCGGCGGTGCGGGTGAGCAGGCGGAGGTCGACGTCCCGGCCGATGAGCGCGGCCATCTGGAGCAGGCCCCGGGCACCGTCGTCGAGACCGGCCATCCGGTCGCGTACGACGTCACGCACGGTGGACGGCACTCCTGCCCGGGCCACGGCGTCCGCGGTCAGCGCGCCGCCGTCGGCGAGCAGCCGGGACAGTTCCCGGACGAAGAACGGGTTGCCGGCGGTACGGGCGTGGATGCCACTGGCGGCGTCCGGGCCCGGGACCTGGCCGATCTCGCCACGGACGATCTCGGTCACCTCGGCCAGGTTGAGCGGGCCGAGGTGGACGCGGCGCTGGCCGGACACCCGGCTCGCCGCGGCGAGCATCCGCGACAGCTCCGTGCCTGGCACGGGCGCGCGGTCGCGGAGCGCCCCGATGATCACGGCGCCACCCGGCAGCCGGGCCGCCAGATGGCTGAACAGATGCAGCGAGGCGACGTCGGCCCACTGAAGGTCGTCGATGACGAGCAGCACCGGCCGCCGCGCCGAGAGCTCGCCGATGGCGGCCACGACCCGTTCGAACAGGCGGAACTGGGCGCCGCCTTCCGACAGCGTCGGCGCGTCGATGCCGTGCTCGCGCGGGTCGACGAGCCGGCCGAGCGCGCCGGAGAGCCACTTCGCCCGCGCCGCCGTGGGCAGCGCCTCCAGGACCGTGCCGACCACCTGCACCCACGGCCACATCGACGGCGTTCCCTCGCCCTCCAGGCACCGGCCCCAGACGACGAGCGCACCACGCCGATCCGCCTCGGCGGCGATCTCCTCCAGCAGGCGGGTCTTGCCCACCCCCGGCTCGCCGTCGACGACGACGAGCCCTCTGCCTCCGGCCATCGCCGACTCCGCCGCCTGCCGGAGCACCGCGAGTTCCTCGGCCCGGCCGACCAGGCCACCGGCAGGCTGCGGCTCGGATGCCGCGGCCGTCTGCCCCGTTGTCGACGGCTGCCCATCGGCCGTCGTCGAAGTCTCGCTCAGCACCCGCCGGTGCGCCGCCCGCAACGCCGGGCCGGGATCGATGCCGAGCTCCTCGACCAGACGCGTACGGACCGTCCGGTATACCGCCAGCGCCTGCGCCGGTTGTCCGGCGGCGCCCAGGGTGGAGATGAGACTCGCCTGCACGGGCTCGTGCAGCGGCGCCATCGAGGCGGCCAGTTGCACGTGGGGCAGCACGCGCTCCGGCCGGCCCAGCGACATCGCAAGTTCGGCGGCCGCCGCGCACGCGGCGAAGAACTCGTCATCCAGCCCTGCGAAGATCGACATCGCGGCCGGTCCGTAGGCCAGCCCCTCGCCCGCGGAGCCCTGCCAGAGCTCCAACGCCGCCACGTATGAGTCCAGCGCCGCCTCGCGCCGCTGCTCCGCGAGTGCCGCGCCGGCGGCCTGGACACGCTGCCGGAAGACGACCAGATCCAGCATGCCGGTCCCGGCGACGAACAGATACCCGTTACCCCTCCGCCGCAGGTACGAGCCGGTGCCGCGGATCGGCAGCGCGGGCTCGAGTAATCGCCGCAGCGCGCCGACATACTTGTGGATGACGTTGACGGCACTGGCGGGATCGCCGCCGTCCCAGATCAGCTCGACCAGCTCGCTCGTGCTGACCAGCCGGCCCTCACGGGCCAGGAGCAGCGCGAGCAGGTAGGCCTGCTGCCGGGGGCCGGTGTCCAGCTCGACACCATCACGCCAAAGTCGCAACGGACCGAGAATCTGCAGACGTACGCCGGAGGCCGGCCCGGCCTCGCCGCCCCCCGGACGAACTGGCACAGCCACGCCTGCCAACCCCCTGGATTGATATGACGGATCGCCGACTGTGCGGGCCACGGTCGTACGTACCCACCCTGCGCGGGATGAGTTTACGACGCTGAACCCGTATAGGAAATCCATGACTATGGGCGGTCAGTGCGGCCGGCCTTACTCGACGTCTGAGCGCATCCTGCGTAGCTCTGCCTCCAGGTTGTGCGCGTCGACGTAGGCCGCCGGTGTATCTCCGAAGCGGTTGCGGAATTCCTTGATGAAATGCGAAACGCTCGCGTAGCCCACGTGACGGGACACTTCGGAGACCGTCATCCGGCGATCGACAAGCAGCTCGCGCGCCCGGTCGAGCCGGTAGTCCTTGAGAAACCGATACGGCGTGCGGCCGGTGGCCTCGCGGAACAGGGCCGAGAACGCGGACGGGCTCAAGGCCACCTGTTTGGCCAGGTCATTGACCGTCAACGGCTCCGCGTAGTGCGCTCGGGCGAATGTGAGCGCGGCGGAGATCGGGGTGCGCGCGGCCTGCCTGGCCGCGAGGTGCAGCATCCGGGAGAACTGCTCGCGGCGTAAGACGCGATAGACCATCTCCTCCACGCACATCGGCGCCAGCACCCGTCGATCGGCGCCGCTGTCGAGCGAGCGCAGAAACCGCAGGACCGCCGCCATGAGCTCTGGATCGAGGGGGGAGACGACGCACCGGTCGGCCTCGCCCGGCTCCGAAACCGCGCCGAACGCGCTGGGGCGCCGGCCGAGCATGTCGGTGGAGACTTTTCGCACCAGCGCCGGATCGATCTCCAGCACAAAGGACAGGAACGGCTCGCGGGGGCTGGCCTGCAGGATCTCGGCCTGGAAATGCAGATTGCCGCCGAGCACGAGGTAATGGAACGGGTCATAGACGTAGCGACTGCCATCCACGATCACCGCCTTGCTGCCCTGCGAAACGATCCCGAGCGACAGTGACTGAATCTCCTCCCAGGCGGGAGCCACCGGCTCGGTGAAGCGGTAAAGAGTCAGACCTGGCCAGCCGCCGTCGTTGCCGCCGGTCTTGGGCGTGCGCGCGTCCAGCACCGAGATGAGGTCCGCCGAACTCTCGCGGTGCTCGATCTCCGAGGTCGTCATGGTGAGCCTTCCTGCGGCCACGAATATGTGAAGCACATCTTGCGTCCCGATCCCGACTCCAGCACGTGCTGTCAGGTCAGCGCAACGCCTGGCGAAAGCTGGAGACGCGGCCCTCGCTCCGCTGAGGAGCTCGGATAGTCATTTCGGGCCCTCGTTCGAGGACGTCGCCCAGATCGCGGAGCCCGCGAGGAGCTTGCCGGAGTCCCGGTGGGGATGACCATGTAATTTTCCACATCCCAAGGAACCTGGGTTTCACCGCCGACGCCTGTCCGTGCGCTCCTTCTCCTCGGTAACGCCACGATCGGCTTTCTCTTCGAGGTTCTTACAGGTTGCGAACGTGAGCCCCAGCCTCCTTCGGCCGACCGGTTCCGATCATTACTGTCAGTTAGGTGAAGGTGATGGTCACCGGTTCAGCCGGTTTCATTGGAAGTCATGTCGTCGAGTCGTTCGAGGCGGCCGGGCATGAGGTGTCGGGACTCGATCTGCGCGACGGGGCCGATCTGCGCGACCGGGACACCCTGGATCGGCTGCTGCCCGAAGTGGATCTGGTCGTGCACCAGGCGGCGAAGGTCGGGCTCGGCGTGAACGTGGCCGACCTGCCGGACTACGCCTCGGTCAACGTGTACGGCACCGCCGTGCTGCTGGCCGCGATGGCCGCACATCGCGTCGGGCGGCTGGTGATGGCCTCCTCGATGGTGGTCTACGGCGAAGGCGCCTACGACTGCGCCGAACACGGCCGGGTCAGGCCCGGCCCGCGCTCGGCGGCCGACCTGGAGCGGGGGCGGTTCGACCCGTCCTGCCCTGTCTGCGGCGAGGCGGTGCGCTCGGCCGTGATCGGGGAGGACGCGCCGATGGACCCGCGCAACGCCTACGCCACGACCAAGCTGGCCCAGGAACACCTGGCCGCGAACTGGGCGAGAGAGACCGGCGGGAGCGCGGTGGCGCTGAGATACCACAACGTGTACGGGCCGCGGATGCCGCGCGACACGCCCTACGCGGGTGTCGCCGCCATCTTCAGGTCGGCGCTGGAAGCCGGACGGGCGCCCCGGGTGTTCGAGGACGGCTGTCAGATGCGCGACTTCGTGCACGTGCGCGACGTGGCGCGGGCGAACCTGGCGGCCGCCGAGGCCGAGCCGGTCGCGGGCGGCCTGGTCGCGTACAACATCGCCAGCGGCGTCCCGCACTCCGTCGGGCAGATGGCCGCCGCCCTGGCGGCGGAGCGCGGTGGGCCCGAGCCCGTCGTCACCGGCGAATACCGGCTGGGCGACGTCCGGCACATCGTCGCCGCGCCCGGCCGGGCCCGCGCCGAGCTCGGGTTCGAGGCCGAGATCGGCTTCGAGACCGGCATGAAGGAGTTCGCCACCGCCGCTCTGGGGACGCCATGACCAGCTCTGGGGACGCCATGACAACGACCATCGATGTAGTGCTGCCCTGCCTGAACGAGGAAGCCGCCCTCGCCTGGGTGCTTGAGCGGATGCCGCCGGGCTACCGCCCGATCGTGGCCGACAACGGCTCCACCGACTCCTCGGCGAAGATCGCCGCGGAGTTGGGCGCGCTCGTGGTGAGCGAGCCGCGGCGCGGGTTCGGGGCGGCCTGTCACGCGGGGCTGCTGGCCGCCACGTCCGAGCTGGTGTGCTTCATGGACGCCGACGCCTCCCTCGATCCGCGGCAGTTGCCCGAGGTCGTCGCCCCGGTCCTGGGCGGGGAGAGCGATCTGGTGCTCGGCAGGAGGGTGCGCCGGCCCGGCGCGTCGTGGCCATTGCACGCCAGGCTGGGCAACGCGGTGCTGGCCGCGAAGCTGCGCCGCCGTACCGGTGCGGCGCTGCACGACCTGGGGCCGATGCGAGCCTGCAGCCGGGCCGAACTCCTCGCGCTCGGGCTGCGGGACCGCAGGTTCGGCTACCCGCTGGAGATGGTGCTGCGGGCGGCGGGCGGCGGGTGGCGGATCGCCGAGGTCGACATCGACTACCTGGCCCGTCGCGGGCGGTCGAAGGTCACCGGGACCGTTCGCGGGACCGTTCGGGCGATCTCCGACATGCGAGCCGTCCTGCGAGACGGATGACGGCGGCGACGAGCCCGGTCCCGGCCAGGACGATCAGCAGGTTGAGCGCGTAGTCGTACGGCAGGATCGACGGGTTGTCCGCCCGCCTGCCCACCGCCAGGACCGTCGGCAGCGTCGCGAGCGTCACCAGCCCCGCCACGATCAGCCATGCCCTCAGCGCCGCGCCCGCCCTGGCCACGAGTACGCCGGCGAGCAGCACCGCGGGCGCCAGCACGGCGTCGTGCGCGATCAGGACGCCGCCGAACCACAACGCCCAGCCGGGCGGGTCGCTGTCCATGAGCAGCCCGGCGAAGCCGAGCGCCACCAGGGCGCCGCCGAACGCGTATCCGAGCCACCTCATGACACCCTCACCTTCGTGACCCATTTGGTCTGCATGACCCCGGGCCGGTTCGGCGCGATCAGCCGGACCGGGTAGCCGTGGTCGGCGTCCAGGGCCCGGCCGTTCATCTTCAGTGCGAGCAGGGTCAGCGGATCGTTCCAGTGCGGTGGCCGGATCTCGCTGCTGCGGTAGTAGCCGTTCTGTTCGAGTGACTCGACCGTCAGGTACGCCTCGGGGGCGCCGCCTGCCTGGGCGATCAGGTCGCGCAGCCGGATTCCGGTCCATTCGCACTCCACGCTCCAGCCCTCCACGCACGAGATGGGCAGGCTGACCGTGTGCTGCGGCAGTCGTACCAGATCGGCGTAGGTGAGGGAGAGCGGCGTGCGGACGGCGCCCATCACGACCAGCCGGTAGCCTGGGTCGCCGATCGCCCCGGTGATGCCGGCGGCGAGCGCGGACCTGTTCACGGGCACCCCCTGGGAGCCGATGCGCGGGTTGCGTGGCGCCAGTACGGCCAGCCGTCCCAGCGGGGCGACGGTCTCGCCCGCGGTGACCAGGGCGGCCACGCCGCAGGCGGCGGCGATCGTGTACAGGAAGCGACGGCGGTCAGGCTCCTGGACCCTGGTCCACAGGTGCCGCCGGAGCTTGGCCCACTCGTTGACGACGTGGACGACGAGCGCGCCGTAGACGATGAAAGCCGTCCAGTAGTGCGCCTGGATGAAACCGAACGGCCAGGCGTAGTCGTAGGCGATGTTCATCAGCCCGGTGACGAGCTCGAACAGCGCCCCCGCCACCAGGAGCAGGACGAACAACCGCTCGGCCGCGTGGCCCACGGAGCGCAGCGGCGGCCACTGCCACAGCTTCGGGTAGACGGCCCACAGTTTCGCCAGGAGCAGCGGCACCGTGGCGATGCCGCCGATGACGTGCAGGCCCTGCGTGACGCGATACAGGTTGACCGGCCGCGACGGCCACAGCAGCCAGGCGGGCGGATGCTGGGTGAAGTGGCTGAACAGCCCCGTCGCGAAGGCGAGCGTGAAGCTGATCCCCAGCCACATGCCCAGCCTGGCCGACACCTGCTCCGACCTCAGGCGGCTGGTGAATCTGGCCGAGAGCGTCTGGATGAACATCATCGTGCTCCTGCCTCCTCGAGGGTGCCGGCCGCTCGCCTCTGCCGTACGGCCCAGCCCGCGACGACCCCCACCGTGGCCAGGGCATAGGCCAGGGTGGACGGGCCGAACAGGTAGGCGACCGCGCCGGCCAGCGCCACGCCCAGCCACTCCCATCGCCCGTCCATGGCGGCCAGCGCGACGACCAGGAGCGCGTACCAGGAGTAGGCCGGGGTGAGCAGGAGCAGGAGCGATCCGCTGACCAGCAGCGCCCCCGCCCACGGGCGGTCCGGGTCGCCGTGGCGTAGCACCAGCCAGACCACCAGCCCCAGGACGGCGATGGCGGCGAACGGCGTCCAGGAATCCGGCATGACCAGCCGCAACACCCCGTACCGCGCTCTCGCCGACGGCGCCTCGTAGCCCTCCTCCTGGAGGTAGCCGAACAGGTAGCCCAGCACGGAAGCCCGCGAGGCGAGCACGTACGGCAGATAGCTCAGCACGACGACGGCCCCGGCGGGCAGCACGATCGCCAGGACACGCCGCCAGGCGACCCCGTCGCGCAACACCCCGGACAGCGCGCCGGGAAGCGTGACGGCCGGCAGCAGTTTGGCCGCGATCCCGGCGCCGAGCAGCGCCCCTCTGCCCCGGACCACGCAGAAGGCGAGCACCACCAGCAGCACGCCCAGCATGTCGACGTGCGCGTTGTTGACCGCCTCCGCGGGCACGGCCGGGCACCACGCCCAGCACGCGGCCTGTCTGACGCCCATCCATCGCAACAGCGCCAGCAGCACCGCGATCGCCATCAGCGCGCCACCCACCTGGTACGGCTTGTGCCGCGCCCCATCCGGCGACAACCAGTGCACCAGCCGGAAATAACCCTCGGCCAGCGGCGGGTAGATGGTGTGCACGAGCGGCCTGTTGATGCGCGTGCAGACTCCCTCCGCCAGGTGGGCGAGGTCGGGCGCGGCGCAGTCATCGGGGAAGAGCCAGTCATCGCGCAGCGGGCCGAGCGCCGGATCGGCGGGCGTGTAGTCGTACGGTGAGTGCCCGGCTGCCTGCACCCGGCCGTCCCACGCGTACCGGAAGGAGTCGGTGCTCGTGCTCGGCGGCGCGACCAGGCCGGTGGCGGTCACCATGATCCCGCCCGCCACGACCAGCAGGGTCAGCTCCCGCTTCGGCACCTTGCGCGCCCACCAGAAGGCGGCCGCGAACAAGCCCCATGCCAGCAGGTACCAGCCGAGCAGGCCGGGCCCGCCCAACGCCATCCTGATCAGGACGAGCACCAGGGCGACCAGCGTCGCGCCGGCGAACACCGTGTGTCTGCTCACGAACCGAGCGTGTCACCCTCTGCCCGCTTGAGGCCGTCGCCACGGCGACCCGTAACAACCCCGTAAGAGACAGCGTAAGAGACGGCCACCCGTAACAATCCCGTAAGAGTCGCCCCAGGTCACCGGCCCTACTGTCGGACCATGAAGATCACTCCAGGGGCGGCGCAGCTCGTGGTCATCGCCAAGGAACCGATCGCGGGCCGCGTCAAGACCCGCCTGACGCCACCGTTCACGCCAGGCCAGGCGGCCCGCCTGGCCGAGGCGTCGCTCGAAGACAGCCTGACCACCGTGGCACGGGCGCCCGCCACCCAACGTGTCCTGGCCCTGGACGGACTGCCCGGCAACTGGCTGCCCGACGGCTTCGTGGTCATCCCGCAGCGCGGGAACGGCCTGGACGAACGCCTGGCCGCCGCCTTCGCCGACACCTACCGGCTGCGCCCCGAGCCGGTCGTGCTCATCGGCATGGACACCCCGCAGGTCAGCCCCGCCCTGCTGGACGCGGCCACCAGCGCCCTGGTCGAGCACGACGCGGTCTACGGCCCGTCGGCCGACGGCGGCTTCTGGCTGCTCGGCCTGCGGCGGCCCGATCCGCGCCTGCTCCTCGGGGTGCCCATGTCCCAGCCGTACACCGGCCGCGCCCAGCTCGACCGGCTCACGGAAGCCGGCCTGAGCGTTCGGCACCTGCCCGAGCTGACCGACGTCGACACGGCGGCCGACGCCTTCCACGTCGCCGCCGAAGCTCCCGGCTCCCGCTTCGCGGCGACACTGGCCGAGGTGGCATCGCTGGCGGAGGTGGCGCCGTCGGCTCAGGTGGCGCTGTCGGCTCAGGTGACACCGCTGGCGGAGGTGGCGCCGTCGGCCCAGCTGACACCGGCCGCCAGGGTGGCACCGACGGCCGAGGCGGGCGCGGGCCGATGATAGGCGAGATCTACGCCGAGGCACTGTCCGGCGCCACCGTCGAGATCGAGCACGCCGACGGGACCCGTCGGCCGCTGAACGTGGCCGGCTGGTTCGAGCCGATCGACGGTGACGAGGCGATGCTGAGCCGGTGCGCGGGCCCCACACTCGACATCGGATCGGGTCCCGGCCGGCTGACCGTCGCGTTGAACCACCGGGGCGTGCACGCTCTCGGCATCGACATCGCGCCGCGCGCCGTACACCTGACCCGGCGAGCGGGCGGCTACGCGCTGCTCCGGAGCGTCTTCGACGTGATCCCCCGCACGGGAAGCTGGCAGACCGCGTTGCTCGCCGACGGCAACATCGGCATCGGCGGACATCCACGTGTCCTGCTGCGCCGGGTTCGCGAGCTGGTACGGCCAGGAGGTGAGGTCGTCGCCGAGGTCGAACCCCCGGGCGTGACCAGCCGGGTCGACCGCGTCCGCCTGCGCCGTGCCGACATCGCGGGCGACTGGTTCGCCTGGGCCGTGGTGTCGGCCGACGACATCGGCCGGCTCGCCGAATCCAGCGGCTTCGACCTGGCCGAGAGCTGGCAGGAGCAGGGCCGCTGGTTCGCCGCCCTGCGCCCAGCACGCCCGCTGGGGTGACCCCGTGCCGTCACATGGTGTACGCCTTGGTGACGGAGATCTTGGTGTCGCCGAGGAACAGCCAGTCCGGTGGGGCGATGAAGCCGGGAAGCGCGGACATCTCACTGGGATCCCGGCTCGTATCGGTGACCCGCAGCCGGACCTTGTCGCCGGAAGCCTTTATGGTCAGCGACGCCTCGACTCCCGCCGGCCCCGGGGCGTGGAAGACGAAGCCCGCCGGATCGGGCGTTATGGAGCGGCCCTCGACGGTCAGCGAACGGACCGTCGAGGTGTCCCCGTACACCCGCAGGCCGACCATGTCCGCTCCGCGCTCGGAGCGGATCCGGACGCGCAGGGTTCGCACGCCCTGCCCCGTCGTGTCCGCGAGCACCCGCAGCGAGGGCGCCGGCAGCGCGGCGGCCTTCGCCGGGCTGAGGAGCTTGGACCCGCCGCCCCACAGCTCCGCGAGCGGCTGGCCGGCCGCGTTGGCGCCGCCATAGCGGCGGGCCCACTGGTCGGGCGCCTTCGAGGTCAGCCAGACGGCCTCGCCGGTGTCCGCGTCGAGGCCGTACGCCAGGCTGGTTCGCCGCGGGTGCTCCTTGTCGACCGGCTCGACCAGCAGGCCCGCCGCCACCAGGGCGATGGAGACGACCAGCGCGGTCAGCGGGATCAGCGGGGTACGCCTGTGAGGCCAGACCACCTCGATCAGCGGCAGCAGGAGGCCGCCGAACAGGATCATCAGCGGCATGGGGGCGTAGCCCGCGTACTGCAGGCCCGTCGGCAGGCTGTTCCACGCGCTGGGCAGCAGGATCAGGGCGCCCGGTACGAGAGCGGCGGCGAGAACGAGGACGCGCCACCGCGGCGAGCAGCGGAGTGCGGCCAGTCCGCCCAGTGCCGCGCCCAAGGCGGGCCAGGCGGCGAGGTGCGATGCTCCTGGCGACACGATGCCGAGCCCGAGACCGATCAGGGCCACGCAGGTCAGCATGCCCAGCGCCAGTTCGGCGGGGCCGACGCGACGGCGCAGCAGCGCGTACCAGGCGATGAGGATCGTGCTCGCGACCATCAGTACGGCGAGCCACAACAGTTCCGGCCGGTACGGCGTCGTGGTGGCGGTGCCGCTGAGCTCGGGCCGGATCGCCTTGAGCAGGTCCCAGAAGTAGACACCGGCAACCACCCCGAGTCCGATCGGGATCAGGGCGAGCGCGGTGCCGAGGAACGTACGCCGCAAGGTGACCACGCTCCGGCGGCGGGCCAGGAGGATCAGTGCCAGCGCCGCCAGCGGCGCGACGGCGCCCAGCAGCGTGGCCGCCCAGGTCGGATAGCGAACCAGCAGGCCGGGCGGGAGGTTGAAGTAGACCAGGTCGTTCCCGGTGGTCAGCCGCGCCAGGTCGGTGCCGCCGAACGCGCGCACGAGCGCCAGCGTGTTGTCGCCCATCTGCTGCAGCGCCGCGAGATCGACGTGCGCGGGGTCGTCGAGAACGCTGTGGTACAGGGTCCCCGCGTTGGCGTAGGCGGAGTCCAGCACGGCCATCCCGCCGGGTTTGAAAGCGGTGAAGTCGGTGTCGTTGTTGAGCAGTTTCATGAGCTCGGCGTACACGGAGTCGGCCACGGGCATGGGCGCCGCCGATCCGAACATGGAGATCAGGCCGGCGTTCGACTCCGTACTCCGGAACATCAGCACCGGCCCCTTGGCCCCGCGCGCCTCGTTGTTGAGCACCACGCTCCGCCCCCGTGCGGGCGGGTGGTTTTTGACGAACGCCTCCGAACCCAGGAGCCCGGCCTCCTCGGCGTCGGTGATGAGGAACACGATGTCATTGCGCAACCGCGCGCCGTCCGCGACCAGCGCCCTGGCCGTCTCGATCGCCGCCGCCGTACCGGCCCCGTCGTCGTTGGCACCCGGTCCCTCGGGGACCGAGTCGTAGTGAGCGGTGACGAAGACCCGGCCCGTGGGAGCGGTCCCGGGTATCACGGTGACGATGTTGAAGACGCGCCCGGCGGTGACGGGGTCGCCCCGCTCGTCCATGGGTGAGACGCCCACCGCCTCCTGCACCTCGGGCCGCAGGCCCAGCCGCCGCAACTCGCCGACCAGGTAGTCGCGGACCCGGGTGTGCTCGGCCGTGCCGACCGGGTGGGGTTTGACGGCGAAGCGCTCGACCTGGGCGAAGGCCCGCTGCGCGCTGAATTCCCGGTCGGGGGCGGTGGCCGGGCTCACCGCGGTGGGGGTGGTGTCCCTGATCGCGCCGACGGCGATCAGCAGGAGCACGCCCAGGGCCAGCAGCCCGGCAACGAGTGAGCGCCGTCTGGCTACATGCTCGTCTGATGTCATCCTCGGTCACTCCCCGGGCTCGTGTGTCCTGTGTGTCGTGGCATCGGAGGTCACGGCGATGGAGTATTGCAGAAGAAATGCTGCAGCGAAAATTCTGCAATGTGGGAGCGGGGGGCGGTAGGCTCACTGCGTGGCGAACAGACCGTCGATCCGGCAGCTCAGTGATCCAGGTGCGCACAAGGCGCTCGGCCATCCGCTGCGACAGCGGATCCTGCGGCATCTCGGCATCCACGGCCCGGCCACGTCCACCACGCTCGGCCGGGCGCTCGGTGAGAACACCGGGACGCTCAGCTATCACCTGCGCCAGCTTGAGCGCAACGGGTTCATCGAGGAGATCCCCGAGCGGTCGACCGGAAAGGAGCGCTGGTGGCGGCAGATCAGCGCCGACCTGAGGTGGCCGCCGGCGGGTGAGATGGACGAGGAATCACAGAAGCTCCTCGACGAGATCACCGAGTTCAAGGTCGAGCAGGAGCTGGAACTCGCCCGGCGCTTCTTCCGAGACCACCAGCGGTACGGGGAGTGGGCGAAGGCGTCCCGTGGGCTCACTCACCTGACCCGGGAAGAGCTCGACGAGTTCTTCGAGGCGTACATGGAACTGCTGTCCAGATTCGGCCGCGCGCAGGAGGACGCCTCGCCGGGGGCGCGGCCGGTGTTCCTGAGATTCTTCACGATGCCCGCCTCCGAGGACCCGCCGTCCTGACGACAGGTCCCGTACGGTCAGCGTGGGGTGGCGGGGCCGACCGAGCCGCGGACCACGATGTGGGTGCCCAGGACGACGTGCTGGGGTTGCCGGCGGTCGAGCGCGAGCCTGACCGCGGTCCTGCCCAGCTCTTCAGTGGGGATGCGTACGGTGGTGAGGCCGGGGGAGAGGTCGGCGGCGAACGGGATGTCGTCGTAGCCGGCCAGCGACACGTCTTCGGGCACGCGTAGTCCGGCCTCGCGCAGTGCGGCGAGCACGCCGATGGCGACCATGTCGGTGGCGGCGAAGACGGCGGTGAACCGGGCGCCGAGGGTGATCAGCCGGCGGGCGGCGGCCTGTCCGTCGGCGCGGTCGAAGCCGGCCGGGACGATCAGGTCCGGGTCGTAGGGCACCCCGAACGACTCGTGAGCCCGGACGAACCCGCGCACCCGGTCGAGCTTGGTCGTGCTCGCCTGGCCGGGGTGGTCGGCGCCGATCAGGGCGATGTGCCGGTGCCCCTGGGAGAGCAGGTGGCTGGTCATGGCGTAGGCGCCGCCCTCGTTGTCGTACTCGACCACGGTGGTCGGCACGTCGTCGCCCAGCGGGGGGCGGCCGCACAGCACGAGCCGGGAGCCGGCCTTGTCCAGGGCGTGGGCGAAGTGGGACATGCGTTCGCGGTAGGCGTCGTCCAGCGCGCCGCCGCCGACCAGGATGACCGCGTCGGCGCGCTGCTCGCGCATGGCCTCGACCACGGCCAGCTCCCGGGCGGGGTCGCCGTTCGTGGCGCACACCATGCACAGGCGTCCCTCGGCGGTGGCCTGCTGCTCCACGCCCTTGGCGACGTAGGCGAAGGACGGGCCGGTGACGTCGTCCAGCACGAACGCCACCGTCTTGGTGCTGGCCCCGGACAGGGCGCGGGCGTGCACGTTGAGCACGTAGTCCAGCTCTCGCATGGCCCGCAGCACCCGTGTCTTGGTGGACTGGGCGACCGGGTAGTCCCCCTTGATCACCCGGGACACCGTGGAGGGGGAGACTCCGGCCCGGGCGGCCACGTCGCGGACGGTGGCACGATCGTCGTTCATCAAGCCACCCGGTCCAGGTCGTCATCGGTCACCCGGTGCGCCAGAGGCTGCCCGGCGGTCAGGCGTTCCAACTCGTCCAGGACCAGGGTCCCCATCCGGGCCACCTCGTTGCCGTGCGAGCCGGCGATGTGTGGAGTGAGAAAGGCGTTGGGCAGGTCGAACAGCGGCGAGCCGGGCGGCAGTGGCTCGGGCTCGGTGACGTCGAGGATCGCCGACAGCCGTCCGGACTTCAGCTCGGCGACCAGCGCGTCGGTGTCGACCAGCGATCCACGGGCGGTGTTGATCAGCACCGCGCCGTCCGGCATCAGCGCCAGCCGGGCGCGATCCAGCATGTGCCGGGTCTCCGGGATGGCGGGCGCGTGCAGGCTGACGATGTCACTGCCGCGCAGCAACTCCTCGAGGGAGGCTTGCCGCACTCCGGGAACCCGTGTGTACGGGTCGTACAGGCACATATCTAGATCGTACGGCGCCAGCAGCTCGATCACCCGGCGTCCGATTCGCGAGGCGCCCACGATGCCGACCCTGCGGCCGTTGTTGCCGACCAGCGGCTCGATCTTGGCCAGGGTGAAGCCGCGTTCGCGCCGGTAGCGCTCGCCCAGAGCGAAGACCCCCTTGCCGGCCAGCAGGATCGTGCCGACGGTGTACTCCGCCACCGGGACGGCGTTGGCCGCGGCCGCCGAGGAGATCAGCAGGCCGCGTTCCCAGCAAGCGGGGGTGACCAGGCCCTTCACCGAACCGGCGGCGTGCAGCACGGCCCGCAGGCGGGGGGCGGCGGCCAGCACCGCCTCGTCCACCGGCGGGCAGCCCCAGCCGGTGATGAGGATCTCGGTGTCGGCCAGGTCGAGCCGCGGATCGTCGAAACGCTCGGCGACCAGTGTCACGTCGATGTCGGCCAGCGTGTCCAGCCGCCGCAGCAAGGGCGCGGGGAAGAGCAGTGCGAGGTGTTCCTCGCGCATGGCGAACAGCGCCTTCGGGCGTGGGGACACGGGGGTAGCCCTCCATTCGATAGACATCGGTTTCTACGCTAGAGGCGCGGCCACTTCCGGTCAACGGATGACGTCACAGCAGTACATGCACCTATATGTAACGTATTCGTAACGCGGCCTTGTAGGCAGGCGTCACTCAGTCGTAGCGTTCGCAGCGACCGGTTTCTATCGAACTTCGAGAGTCAGCTGCTGCCCCTCAGACGGGACCTAGGTGATGAGCACGCTACAGACGAGGCATGAGTCTCAGACGAGTCCGCCTTCCGGGCCGCCCGCCCGCGAACGCCGTACACGTGGCAAGGTGACGGGCCGGACGGGTTGGTCGGTCGGGCTGCTCGCGCTGCCGGCGGTCGTCTTCTTCCTGGTCTTCAACTACCTGCCGATGGCCGGGCTGGTGGTGGCGTTCAAGGAGTTCGACGTCAACCTGGGGATCTTCGGCAGCCCATGGAACGGGCTGGCGAACTTCGCCTACTTCCTGGAGTCCGGGGACGCGGCGCGGATCCTGTTCAACACGCTCTTCCTCAACGTGCTGTTCCTGGGCGCGACGCTGGCTGCCGGGATCCTTCTGGCGATCATGCTGAACGAGATCCGCGGCACCTTCTTCAAGCGGGCCTCCCAGTCCGTGGTCTTCTTCCCCTACTTCGTCTCCCCGGTCGTGATCAGCATCATCCTGCAGGTCCTGCTCGCCGGGGCCTCCGGCGGGGGAGGAGCGGTCAACGACGCCATGACCGGCCTCGGGCTGCCCACGGTGGACTGGTACAACGAGCCGGGACCGTGGCCGTGGATCCTCACCGTGGTGAAGGTCTGGCAGCTCGGCGGCTACCTCAGCGTCATCTTCCTGGCCGCGATCACCGGCATCCCCGAGGAGGTCTACGAGGCAGGGATGATCGACGGAGCCTCGCGGGCCCAGATGGCCTGGCGCATCACCCTGCCGCTGCTCAAGCCCACCGCCGCGGTGCTGCTGGTCCTGGGAGTCGGCCGGATCTTCTACGGCGACTTCGGCACCATCTACGCGATCATCGGCGACAACGGCACCCTGTTCGAGAACACCGACGTCATCGACACCTATGTCTTCCGCGCCCTGCGCCAGCTCGGCGACTTCGGCACCACCGGCGCGATCGGCCTGTTCCAGTCGGTCGTCGGCTTCATCCTCGTGGTGATCGCGGTGCTGATCCAGCGTAAGTACTCCAAGGAGACCAGCATCCTATGAGCGGCAGAAAGCTGGAACCGTTCACCGTCTTCAGCATCGTCGGCGTCGGCCTGGCCGTGCTGGCCTGCGCCGTCCCCTTCTGGATGATCATCTCAGGCTCGTTCACCAGCGAGTCCGTGCTGGCCACGACCGGATACAGCCTTTTCCCGGATTTCGATCTCACCGCCTACAAAATGATCTTCACGGGTCCCGCGGTGCTGGACGCCTACCTCGCCAGTGTCTTCATCACCGTTGTGGGCACGGCGCTGTCCCTGGCGGTGACCTCGGGCCTGAGCTGGGTGATCGCCCGCCGGGTGCCCGGCATCAGCCGGCCGCTGACCGTCTTCTCCTACCTGCCGATGCTGTTCTCCGGCGGCCTCGTCCCCCTCTACCTGCTGGTCACGCAGTATCTGCACCTGCAGAACAGCTACTTCTCGGTCATCCTGCCGCTGCTGGTCATGCCCTTCCTGGTCTTCGTCCAGGTCAGCGCCTTCCGTCAGCTGCCGGAGTCGATTTTTGAATCGGCCAAGATCGACGGCGCGGGTGAACTGCGCATGTTCTTCACGATCGCGTTGCCGCTGTCCAAGCCGATCCTGGCCGTCGTGGGCCTGTTCTACGCCGTGCACTACTGGAACGACTGGTTCATGGCGCTGCTGTTCATCGACGACGTGCACAAGTTCCCGCTCCCGCTGGTGCTGCAGAACCTCATCTCCAACATCTCCTTCACGCAGATGCTGCCGCAGCTGGCAGAGACGGCCACTCCCGTCTACCAGCTCCGGCTGGCCCTGACCACCGTCGCCATCGGGCCGATCCTGCTCGCCTACCCCTTCGCCCAGCGCTACTTCGTCAAGGGCATCACCCTCGGCGCGACCAAAGGCTGATCCCCCCACCTTCTGGAGTTACCGTGTCCAACCCCACCATGTCCCGGCGCGGCCTGCTGGCCGCCGGCGGCGGCCTGTCCGTGGCCGCCTTCCTCGCCGCCTGCTCCTCCCAGCCGAAGACCGCCGACAACCAGGCCGGCGGCGCGCTCGCGCTGAGCCTGCTGCTGCCCGGTGACGTGCCGGCCGGCTGGGACGCCGTGCTGGCCGAGGTCAACAAGAAGCTCCAGGCCGACCTGGGCTTCACCATCAAACCGCAGTTCATCCCGTGGACCAGCTACGGCCAGCAGGCGCTGCTGAAGTTCACCGCGGGGGAGAAGTTCGACACCGCGCTGCAGGCGCGCTGGCTCAACATGACCCAGCTGGCGGCGAGCGGCTCGATCGTCGAACTGAGCAGCCTGCTGTCCAGCGGCAAATACCCCAACCTGACCGCCACGATCGACCCGAAGATCATCGAGTTGAACCGGTGGAGCGGCAAACTCTACGGCCTGCCCCAGATCAACTCGGTCGCTCGTTTCCACCACTTCAGCATCCGCCAGGACCTGGCCGACAAGTACGGCATGAGCGACATCACGGATTTCGCGGGGCTGGAGAAGTTCTGGTACGACGTCAAGCAGAAGAACAAGGACATCACCCCGATCGGGCTGAACTCCCGCCTGCCCAAGTTGCTGGTGGCGTGGAACCCGGTCGGCTGGCTCAACCCGTACATGTGGGAGAACCCCACCATGAGCCTCGCCTCCTTCACCGGCGAGTCGCTCAACTTCGTGCTGGCGGCCGACGGCAAGCAGACCGGCTCGTCCCACCCGATCCCGTTCTGGGAGGCTCCGGGGATGATGGACGCGCTGCGCCTGGTCCGGAAGTACTACCAGGACGGGCTGTTCAACAAGAACGCGCTCACCCTCGACTCGAAGGCGCTGGACTCCCAGTTCAAGGCCGGCCGCGTCGCCACCGCCTGGGCCATGACCGACGGCCTGTCCTCCGCGGCCCTGCCCGAGCTGACCAAGAACGTCCCCGGCGCGATGATCGCGAACGTGATGCCGCTCAAGGGCGGTGAGAACGCCAAGCCGTACCAGACCTTCCAGAGCGACAACTTCGTCGTGCTCAACGCCAAGGGCCAGAGCAACGAGAAGGCCATGCAGCTGCAGGACTGGGCGTCGATCAAGGAGAACCACGACCTGCTCAACTACGGCATCCCCGGCAAGGACTGGAAGCCCGTCGGCGACGACAAGTATGAGAAGGTCTCCACCTACACCTTCCCCGGCTTCGCCCTCGCCTGGCGGGCCAAGCTGGAGCGCCGGATCAAGGACATGACCGAGTCCGAGGCCAAGTGGTTCGACTGGGCGCAGGACATCAACAACTTCACCATCGACCCGTACGCCAGCTTCGTCCCCGACCCTGAGCCGGTGAAGCGGGAGAACGCCCAGGTCACCGCCGCCATGACGCAGTTCGCCAACCCGCTGTTCATCGGCGCGGTGGACGTCGACCAGGGCCTGGACAAGCTGAAGAAGGCGCTGGACCGGGCGGGCCTGGCCAAGCTCCAGGCGGAGATGGCCAAGCAGGCCGACGCGTATCTCAAGGGTCAGTGAACAGCGAGGTAGCACTCGTGCTTTTCTCGGAGGAATGAGCTTGATCCGCAATCCCGTCCTACCCGGCTTCCACCCCGACCCGTCGATCGTGCGGGTGGGGGAGGACTACTACCTGGCCACCTCGACCTTCGAGTGGTATCCCGGCGTACGCGTCCACCACTCCCGCGACCTGGTGAACTGGCGCCCGCTCGGCGGCATCCTGACCGAGCGCGGCCGGCTCGACCTGTCCGGCGTGCCGGACTCCGGCGGCGTCTGGGCGCCCGACCTGACCTACCACGACGGGCTGTTCCACCTGGTCTACGGCGTGATGGACAACTACGCCCTCGGCTACAAGGACATCGCCAACTACCTGGTCACCGCGCCCTCGATCGAGGGGCCGTGGTCCGACCCGGTCCGGCTGCCCGGCCGCGGCTTCGATGCCTCCCTCTACCACGAGGACGGCCGGAGCTGGCTGCTCAACATGGTCTTCGACTCCCGCCCCGGACGCGGGTTCGCCGGGATCGAGCTGCAACCCCTCGAAGGCGGCAAACCCCAGCTGATCCTGCCCAACCGCAACATCACCGAAGGTCCGCACCTGTACAAGATCGACGGCTGGTACTACCTGATGGTGGCCGAGGGCGGCACGGGGTACGAGCACGGGGTCACGGTGCTGCGTTCCCGTTCGATGGCGGGGCCGTACGAGGAGGACCCGGCCGGGCCGATGCTCACCTCGCGCCACGACCCGAGCCTGGAGCTGCAGAAGGCGGGCCACGGCTGCCTCGTCGAGACGCCGGCGGGGGAGTGGTACGTCGCCCACCTCGTGGCCCGGCCCTACCACAACCGCACCTGCGTGCTCGGCCGCGAGAGCGCGCTGCAGCGCGTGGAGTGGGTGGACGGCTGGCCGCGCGTGGCGGGCGGCGTACCCGCCGTGGAGGTGGCCGCGCCCGCGCTGCCCGCCCACCCGTGGCCGGCGGCCGACGGCTGGAACGGGCTGGAGCGGGACTGGAGCACGCTGCGGCGACCCCCCTCGCCCGACTGGCTGGCCGCCGACCACGACGGCCTCACCGTGCACGGCGGTCAGTCGCCGTACGGATTGCGCGGCCCGAGCCTGGTCGCCCACCGGGTCACCGCTCAGAAGTGCTCGCTGGAGGCGGTCATGCGGTTCGAGCCGGGCACCGTCCATCAGTCCGCCGGCATCACCGCGTACTACAACTCGCGTAACTGGTTCTATCTCGCGGTGACCGCCGAGGGGCTCGTGCTGACCAGCAGCGATCGGGGCGCCCGCACCGAGCACCTGCTCGGCCCCGCGGCGGGCGAGGTCAGGCTGCGGGTGGAGTTCGACGGGCCGGTCGTGCGCTTCAACCACGGCCCCGAGCTGGACGCGACGGTCCTGTCGGACGAGCATGCCGACGAGCGCGTCGACGGCCAGATGCGCGCTTTCGGCTTCACCGGCGCGTTCGCCGGGTTCTGGGTGCAGGACCTGGCGGGCGAGGGCTGCACGGCGCGCTTCGAGCGGATTCGGTATGAAGCCGCACGTTGAGACTCGGGGTACTTCGGTATGAAGCCGTACGTTGAGACCCGGGGCCACGACGGGCCCGCACTGCTTCTGGTGCACGGTTGGGGCGGAGACCACCGGACGTGGCGCGCCCTGGACTTCGGCGAGCGCCGGGTGATCGCTCCCGACCTGCGTGGCCACGGCAGGTCCCCGGTTCCCGCCCGCGGATACCGGCCCGTCGACCTGGCCCGCGACCTGGTGCCGCTGCTGGACGGGCCGGTGGTGGCCATCGGGCACTCCATGGGCGCGCAGGTGGTCACCGCTCTGGCGGTCGAGCATCCGGAGCTGGTCAGCGCGCTGGTGGTCGTCGCTCCCGCGTACGGAGCGGACGAGGCGGAGGAGCGGCTCATCCCGGGGCGGCTGGCGGCGTTGCGCGCCGATGGCGCGGACGTGGCGTCGCGGCAGCTCGGGCCGCTGCCCGGGCCGATCGCCGAGCAACTGGCCGCCACACCCGGCCATGTGCTGGCCGAGTGCTACGCCGGGATGTACGCGGGGCCCGGCGCGTTCGGGGTGCGCAGGGAGTCGGAGCGCTACCTGGCCAGGCGCGACTGCCCCGTGCTCGCCGTCCACAACGTGCCGGAGGCCGCGCGGTGGGAGGCGAGCCTGCCCGCGCACTCCGGCTCGGCGACCGTGGTGTGGCCGGAGGCGGGGCATTTCCTGCACCTGGAACAGCCGGAGAGGTTCGTCGAGGTCGTGCTGTCCGCGTGGGGACGCTGAGTTCGCGGTGACAGCATGATCACACCCTGTCATCGCCTTGCCGCTCGCGTCCGGCCAGTCGGAACCATGCGATGAGCCGGGGAGACGCCGTCACGATGACGGTGTCTCCCCGGACTGCTGCGGCTTGATGCGGATCAGGTGGTCCGGAAGGCGTCGGCATTGCGTGCGCACCAGTCGGCGAAGGTGCGGGGCTTGCGCCCGAGCAGGCGCTCCACGGTGTCGGTGCGGAATCCGGCGGTGTCGGCGCGCATGAGGTGGAACCCCTCGATGATGGCCTCGGCCAGCGCCGGAGGTGCCCCGTTGGGGAATCGGGAGGCTACGGCCTCCTCCGCGGTGGTCACCGGCCGGATCGCGATGTCCCGGCCGGCCGCCGCGGCCAGGATCTTGACCTGTTCGGTGATGGTGAACAGTTCCTCGCCGGTGATGACATATTCCTGGCCTTGGTGGCCGTCACCGGTCAGGGCCAGGGCGGCCACGGCGGCGATGTCGGCGGGGTCGATCGGCGCGTATCGGCCGGGGCCGACCGGATCGAGTACATAACCCGCCTCGTGGATGGTGGGCAGCCAGTCGAAGGCGTTGGTCATGAAACCGCCGGGCCGCAGGAACGTGGCCGGGATGCCGGAGGCCCGGATGGTCTGCTCGCGTTCGTGGTGCCAGCGGCCCATCGCGGGCATCGGGTCGCCGAGCACGTTGAACGAGGACAGGTGCACGATATGGCGCACCCCCACGGCCCGGGCGGCGGCGACGGCGTGCCTGGTGTGGTCGAGGCCGATGCCGGGGGTGAGCAGGAACAGCCGGTCGACTCCGGCGAAGGCGGGCGGCAGCGTCGCCGGGTCGCTCAGGTCGGCCGCGACCCGTTCGGCCCGCTCGGGCAGTGTGGCGGCGCGGGCGGGGTCGCGGATCAGGATGCGGAACGGCACGCCGAGTTCGTCCAGTTGGCGGACGAGCTCGCGGCCGATGTTCCCGGTCGCGCCGGTGACCAGTATCATGAGGACTCCTAGATCGTGTACCGGTTAATGATCGAGCAGAACGTTAACCGGTTCATGATTTGGTTGTCAATCGCGCCGCGACATCACCGGAGGCCTCGACGTGCCCGAGTTCCTGGACCTGCACAGCAAGATGTCGAAGGCGCTGCGGGCGGCGGCCGAGACGGCCGTGCGGCGCCACGGACTGCACCTGGGGCAAGACCACCTGCTCGCGGTGCTGTGGCGGCAGGACGGCCGCACTCCGGGGGAGGTCGCCGCCGCGCTGAACGTCACCACCCCCAACGTGGTCAAGGCGGCCACCCGGATGACCACGGCCGGGCTGCTCACCCGGCGCCGCGACGACCGCGACAACCGGCTGGTCCGGCTGTGGCTCACCGACGCCGGGCGTGCCCTGCAAGCTCCCGTCGAGAGGGAGCGCCGGCTGCTCGAAGAGCAGGTCACCGCCGATCTCACGGAGGCCGAGCGCGAACATCTGCTCAACGCGCTGACGAAGATCCACGGGGCGGCGGCCGCCCTGCTGGACGCCCCCATCGACGACCGCGACCCGGCCACCACCTGACGCCGCGACGTATCACCCTCCATCGTCGCTCGTGAGGCCCGGCCGTGTTGTCGGTGCGGGCTGAGATCGTGCCTCTGTGGGCGAACTGGTTGAGCATGTCGATGAGCATGACCGCGTGCTGGGAGTCGTCGAGCGTGAGGAGGCGGTGCGCGAGAACTGGCCGCACCGCATCGCGGTGACGATCTGCCGTGATCGCGAGGGGCGGATCCTGGTGCTGCGACGAGCCCGGACGTTGTCCCGATTCCCGGGCTACTACGACGTGTTGGTCGGCGGTGCCGTGGACGTGGGCGAGTCGTATGAGGAGGCGGCGGTCCGCGAGCTGGCTGAAGAGCTGGGCGTTCGGGTGCCGGTGCGCTTCCTGTTCAAGTTTTTTTGCCGGGAAGGGATCAGCCCCATCTGGTTCGGGGTGCATGAGGCCGTCGTGACGGAGGTCCTGGTCCCGGACCCGGGTGAGATCGACTGGCAGGACTGGCTGACAGTGAGCGAGCTGCTTGCGGTCGTTGATCAATGGTCTTTCGTCCCGGGAGGGCGGGAAGCTCTGCGCCGATATCTGCGGTCCGGATTCGGCGGCGGTGCGGGCGGGGTGGGAGCCAGGTGATCGGCGCGTTCGGTGCGTGGGTCGTGGTCAGGGTCGCCGTGTGGGCGACAGCGTTCGCCAGGACGTCAGGGCGGCGATGGCCGAGGCCGCGCCGGCCAGTGTGACGACCAGCCCCGGGGTCGCGACTTCGCCCAGCGCGCCGCCGGCCGCGGCGGCCAGGCCCTGCAGCGTCATCGTCCCGGTCAGCAGCAGGCCGAACGCCTGACCACGGTGCGTCTCGGGCACCGCGTCGAGAAACCTGCGGGCCAGCCCGAGCTGGTAGGCGACGCCGAAACCGGACAGTGCCATCAGGATGGCGGCGTATCCCGGTGCGGGGTGCGGCGCGAACCCCAGCAGCGGCAATCCGAGCGCGAGCGCGAGGGGGCCGGCCAGTCGCTCCCGGCCGGCAGGGCGTACCAGACGGCCGACGATCAGGTTGCCGGCGAACATCCCGGCGGCGACCGCCGCGAACAGCAGACCGGCCGCGTCAGGCGCGCCGGCCTGCGTGGCGTACGGGACCAGCACGCCCTCGGCGCCGACCATCAGCGCCGGTGCCAGCCAGTGCGCCAGCAGCAGCGCCCGGACCGCGGGCCGGCGCAGCAGCGCCCGGTTCACCTGCCAGGTCTCGCTGATGCCGGCCGGACCGCCGGTGCGGCGGCGTGGGTGGTCGGCCAGGCGCAGCCGCAGCAGCCCCGCCGAGGCCAGGCAGGTCGCGGCGGTGATCCAGAGCGCGCCCGGCGCGCCGACAGCGGCGATCAGCACGCCGCCGACGGCGAAGCCGAGCACCTGCGTGCCGCCGGCCGCCATGGAGAACACGGCACGGCCGAGCACGTAGCGGTCGCCGTCCAGCAGATCGGGCAGCAGGGCGGTGCGCGAAGCGGAGGCGACGGCACTGGGTAAACCCGTGACGAACACCAGCGCCAGCATGGCCGGTACCGGCAGGAGACCGGCCGCGAGCACGGCGCTGACCGCGGTGCGCAGCACCTCGTAGCCGATCATGACGGTGCGCGGGGGCCAGCGGTCGGCGAAAGCCAGCAGCAGCGTGCCGCCCAGGGCATAGGGCAGGAAGCCCGCCGCGTACGCCAGCGCCGACATCAGCGGCGACCCGGTCGCCGCGTAGACGGTCACGGACAGTGCGAGCATCCGCACCGTCTCGCCGATCAGGAAGAGCGTGTAGCTGCCGAACAGCACGCGGAACTGGCCCACGGCGAACACCTCGCGGTAGGTGGCCGGGCGTGGCGCGACGGACGTGGCGGTCATGGCCGACAGCATCACGGCAGCCCGGCCATGGTGGCTATGCTTTCGCGTGGAGGCTAAACATGCTGGCCATCGAGGTAGGGCCCGTCGACGTGGCGCACACCCGCTACGCGATCTCGCCGCTGGGCGAGGCGATGCAGGCGCTGCGCGTCGCGGCCGGCGTGCAGGCCGCAGGACCGCTCCGGCCGTGGGCCGAGCGGATCGCGCCCCGGTACGCGGAGTTGCGCCGGCAGGTGCCCGCGGTCGGGGCGCTGACGGCGCTGTTCCGGCGCGGCGGCTACAACGCCGACTTCATCCATCCGCCGCCGTCGGGCTCCGGCGGCGACTTCGCCGCCGAGCTGGCCGCCGTTCGCGCCACGCCGCTGCCCCGTGCCCGCCTGGAACTGGCCCGCAACCTGGCGGGACTGCGGACGCCCCCACGCTACGTGCGGCGCCTCCTCGACGCGCCGGACGTGGTCACCCGGCTCGCCGACGCGCTCGAGGCGAGCTGGCAGGCGCTGGTCGAGCCCGACTGGCCGCGGCTGCGGACGGTGCTGGAGCGTGACCTGGTCCGCCGCGCCGGGCACCTGGCGATGTACGGCTGGGCGGCGGCGCTGTCCGATCTCGACCCGCGGGTGCGCTGGCGCTCCGAGGGGCAGGCCGGGACCATCGAGGTGCGTACGGGCTCGCGTACCGAGTGGGACCGGCACCGGCTGGCCGGCAAGGGCCTGCTGCTGATGCCGACGGTGTTCGGCACTCTGATCAGCTACGTCGAGCCGCCATGGCCCTACGCCCTGGTCTATCCCGCCCGGGGCATCGCGGACCTGCTCGGTCCTGCGGCGCGCGCACCGGGCGGTGCGGCCCTGAGCCGGCTGGTCGGCCCGCACCGCGCGGACGTGCTGCGCGCGCTGGACGTACCCGCGACGACGACGCAGCTGGTCGCCCAGCTCGGCCTGAGCCTGGGCACCGTCGGCAGCCATCTGGCGGTGCTGCGCGATGCCGGCCTGGTCACCCGCACCCGCGCCGGCCGGGCCGTCCGCTACGAGCACACGCCGCTGGGCGCGGCCCTGGCGGCCCGCGATCAAGCAGCCGCTCGCGATTAACTCGTGGCGACGTCGATGGTCATCCCGCGACAATGGCTGACGTTTAGGAGGTGGACATGGACATGGAGGAGGTCCAGGTCGTCGTCGCCCATAACGAGCGCGCGACCCTGCGCGTCGGCGACGTGTTCCTGAAGATCGACGCCGATCAGACGCGCATCGACGTCGAGGTCGAGGCGATGGCCATGGCGCCGATCCCGACTCCGGAGGTCCTGTGGCGCAAGCCGCCCGTGCTCGCGCTCGCCGCCCTCCCCGGGACGGCGCTCGGCCGCCTCGGCGAGCCGTCGGCCGCGTCGTCGTCGGCGTGGGCCGCGGCGGGTGCCGCCGTACGGATGCTGCACGACGCGCCGCTGCCGCCATGGCCCGGCCGGAGCATCGACGAGATCGCAGCCCGCCTCGACGGCGAATGCGAGCGGCTCGTGTCGAACGGTGTCCTTCCCGCCGACCTGGTCACGCGCAACCGCCGGATCGCCGAGGACGCGCTCCGGCCGTGGACGCCGGTGTTCACGCACGGCGACCTGCAGGTGACCCACGTGTTCGTCGACGGTGACGAGATCACCGGCGTGCTCGACTGGTCCGAGGCGGCCCGGGGCGACGCCCTGCATGACCTGGCCATCTTGACGTTCGGGCACGAGGAGCGCCTTGGTGACGTCGTCGCCGGCTATGGCACGGACGTCGACCTCGACGTGATCCGCGCGTGGTGGTCGTTGCGCAGCCTGCTGGCGGTCCGCTGGCTGGCCGAGCACGGCTTCGACCCGTTCCTGCCAGGCTGCGAGGTCGACGTGCTGAGATCCCGGATGTGAGGCCGCACGAGCCTGGCGGCCACGAGCGTACCGTTACCCCGGGCAGTTCCGGCGGCCGACGTTCTGCCCGGCACCGACGACAGTGACCCAGACAGGGCTTTGCGGTGCCGTGGCGGCGGCCGTGCACACGATCTGCTCCACGGCCAATGTGGACAGTTTGCCGGCTGGAGTGGACGGGTTCACCGCCAGGTGGCCGGGCTGACGGCCTGGCGCGTCGGTCACCGAGAACGGGGCGGCTTCGGGCGGCACGTCGGTGGTGAGTCCGTACGCCTGTTCGCTCGGGGTGGGGCCGATTGCCAGCAGCGCGAGCGTGTCCGCTTGGGACCGCGGCGGACCGTACCGCGTCACCGCGCTGAGCCGGCCGTTCTTCACCAGGTAGAGGGTGGTCGTCGTGAGTCGTGCGACGGGTCCGCTCGGCGGGTCGCCGACGCGGATGACGTCGGAGGGTCGCACGCCGCAGCCGGCCACGGCGATGAGCGATACGAGGCCCGCGGCGAGCACGCGGCGGGCGAGCCAGGTCTTCACTCGGGGCCTCCGTCCTGATCGTGCGTCCGGCGTGGCAGGCGCAGCGTGAAGATGGCGCCGCAGTCCGGGGCGTTGATGACGGTGAGGTCGCCTTGGTGCAGGCGCGCGTTCTCCCGCGCGATGGCGAGGCCGAGGCCGCTGCCCTCGGACCTGGCCCTGGCCGCGCTGGCCTTGTAGAACCGGTCGAACACGTGCGGCAGCACCGTTTCCCTCAGCCCCGGTCCGTGGTCGCGGACCTCGAGAGCGATCCATTGCGGGTCGGCGGAAAGCCGTACCGACACCGGTGGCTCGCCGTGCCGCAGGGCGTTGCCGACCAGGTTCGCGAGGATGACGTCCACTCGGCGCGGGTCCAGCCGGGCCGTCACCTCGGGTGGAAGCTCGGTGCGCACCTGCTCCGTCCAGCCCCGGGTACGCAGGCTCGCGCGCACCAGCTCCGCCACGTCGATCTCGTTGAGCGCGAGGGCCGCGACGCCGGAGTCGAACCGGCTGATCTCGATGAGGTCGTTCACCAGCCCGGTGAGGTTGAGCGTCTCCTGGCTGACCAGTCTGGCGGCCCGGCCGGCGGGCTCGGGCAGCTGGGCCGCCTCCTCGTCGAGGACGTCGGCGACCGCGGTGAGCGCGGCCAGCGGGGTGCGCAGCTCGTGGGACACGTCGGCCACGAACCTGCGGGCGTCGGCCTCCATCTCGCGCAGCTGCTTGACGTGCCGTTCCAGCTCCGCGGCGGTGTGGTTGAACGTGCGGGCCACGTCGGCCAGCTCGTCGGAGCCGCGGACCGCGATCCTGGTCCGCATCTCGCCCTCGCCCAGCAGGCGCGCCGCCCGGCCGAGCTCGCGCACCGGGCGCAGCACGCCACGGGTGGCCAGCAACGCCAGGACGACCGCGAACGCCAGGGCCGCCCCGCCGATGAGCCAGGCGGACGCGGTGAGCCCGTCGATGCTGCGTTGTTCGGCGAGCAGGCTGCGCGCGGCGTACACCTCGATGCCGGACACCCGCGTCGTACGGCCCGGCTCGGTGATCAGCAACGGCGCGCCGATGATCAGCCAGGGTGTGTCCTGCCGTACCACGCGTTGCCACGCGATCTGGCCGTCGGCCACCGCCTGCCGCAACTGTGGGGAAATCACCCCGAGATCCAAGGCCAGCACCCTTCCGCCCGGCCTCAAGCCTCCCGGCGGGGCGACCGGCGAGTGCGTCTCGTGGTAGATGGCGACCGCGTACTCCACGCTGTCCTGGTCGGGCACGGCGGCGGCGATGGCGTCGAGCTCGTTCTGGCCCGGCACCGGACTCCGCAACGGGTAGAGCGCCGCCAGGCGGCTTCTCATCGTCTGCACCGTGGCATCCTGGGCGCGCTGCAGGATGTCGTTGCGGGCCTGGACGTAGAGCCCGCCGGCCACCGCCGCCGTGGTGACCACACACAGCAGGGCGAACGCGAACAGCAGCCGGGTACGCAGCCCCAGGTTCAGCTGAGGTGTCACGGGCGGCCTATACCGGCCCGAACCGGTACCCGAACCCACGCACCGTCTGCACGTAGACCGGCGCCGCCGAGTCGTCCTCGATCTTCGCGCGCAACCGCTGCACGCACGCGTCCACGAGACGCGAGTCGCCGAAATACCCCTGCTCCCACACCGACTCCAGCAGCTGCTGGCGGCTGTGCACCCGGCCCGGCGTGCCGGAGAGTTCGAGCAGCAGGCGCAGCTCGGTCGGGGCGAGGCTGACCGGTACGCCGCGGTTGACGACCACCAGCCCGGCCCGATCGATGGTCAGGTCACCGTGCCGCTCCAGCTCCGCCTGGTCCCGGCCGATCCGCCGGAGTATCGCGCGAATGCGCGCCTCGAGCACCCTGGGCTGCACCGGCTTGACCACGTAGTCGTCGGCGCCCGCCTCCAACCCGGCCACCACGTCCATGTCGTCGCCGCGCGCGGTCAGCATGATGATCGGCACCTCACGGGCGGCCCGAATGCGGCGGCAGACCTCGAACCCGTCCATGCCAGGCAACATCAGATCGAGCACGACGACGTCGGGTAGATCCGCACGCAGCCGGTCCAGCCCCTCCTCGCCGGACTCCACCGCGCGCACCCGATGCCCCTGCCGGGTCAGGGCCAGCTCAAGGCCCTCTCGTACGGCCGGGTCATCCTCGATCAACAACACTCGCGACACGCCGCCGAGTATCACAGCACGCTCCGTAACTTGCCTGTCGGTCAACCCCATCCACTGTCGGCCGGTCGTGTCCCCGCCTCGTCCGCGCCATGTCATCGTTGTGTCACAGTCATGGCCACGCGTGCTGGCGGAAGGTCGCCGTCGAGAAACGGTGACATGCGGCTGACAACGCACGCACATTCGGCGTCAAGCCTAGTCGCCATGAACGAGCCACGCACGATCCCACCTCGGCCCCGAGATCGGCTGTACGCCGCGATCACGCTGGTGCTCGCCGTGCTCCTGCTGCCCGCGGCGTTCGTCCGCCGCCCCGGCCGCGCCCGCGAACTGGCCTGCCGCTGGGCGCTGTGGATGCGATTCCCCGCCGAGGACCTCACCGGGCTCACCGACGGCGCCATGGCGGCGTTCACCGCGGCGCGTACCGAGGCGCTGTGGCGTCACGGCCAGCTCATCGGCCTCACCTCGGGATACCGCGATCCCGTCGTCCAGCAGCGGATGTTCGACGAGGAGGTGCGCCGCTCCGGCTCCCCGGCCTCGGCCCGCATGCTCGTGCTGCCCCCGGCGGAGTCCAGCCACGTCAAGGGCATCGCGCTGGACGTGCGCCCGCACGAAGGCGCGCGCTGGCTCGAGGAATACGGCGCCCGCTACGACCTCTACCGCATGTACGACAACGAGTGGTGGCACTTCGAGCACCGCCCGGACAGGTGCGGCACGCCACCACGTCGGCGTCCCCACCCCGGCATGGGCTACGTCATCGAGAACGGGGGTCAGACGTAGCCCATGCGCAGAGGTCGCTAGTTGCCGCTGTCGCACTCCGCGAGGATCATCGTCCACGAGGCTGCGGGCAACCGTGCCGTCAGCCGGTCACCGTCAGCCTGTACGGCCAGCGACTGCGGAAGAGCCTCCACCCGGTGCGGGTCGTCTTCGGCGGCGATCACCGAGGCCGACACCGGCCTGACCGCCGCCGGGAGCCGGACGGTGAGGTCGAGGTCCTGGTCGGGCGACCGGTTGACGGCGAACAGTGCCACCTGGGACCCCTCGACGGTGGCCACCGCCGACAGCGCGGGCGCCTCGCCGTACCGTTCGGTCTCCAGGAGCGGCCCGGACGGTTCCACCCGCAGCACGGTGCCGCGCGCGTGCCGGGCCGTCAGCGCGAACGGGTGGAAGATCGTCTGACGCCAGGCCGGGCCGCCGGGCTCGGTCCTGATCGGCGCGATGATGTTGGCGAGCTGCGCCTGGCAGGCGATGCTCACCCGGTCGGCGTGCCGCAGCAGCGTGATCAGGAAGTCCCCCACCACCACGGCGTCGGCGGCGGTGAAGGTGTCCTCGATCAGCTCCGGCGCCTCCTGGAACGGCGAGCGCTCGCGCCCGGTGAACCGGCTCTGGTTCCAGACGTTCCACTCGTCGAAGGACAGGTTGATCTTCTTCTTGCGCCTGAGCTTCGCCCCGACGTGGTCGGCCGTGGCCACGATGGCCGAGATGTAGCGGTCCATGTCCACGGCGCTGCAGAGGAAGCCGGGCAGATCGCCGTTCTCCTCGTAGTAGTTGTGCAGCGACAGGTAGTCGACCGCGTCGTAGGCGTGTTCGAGCACGGTGGCCTCCCACGCGCCGAACGTCGGCATCCCGCTGTTGGAGCTGCCGGCCAGCACCAGCTCGATGCCGGGGTCGACGAGCCGCATGGCCTTGGCGGTCTCGTTCGCGAGCCGTCCGTACTCGTGCGCGGTCTTGTGACCGATCTGCCAGGGCCCGTCCATCTCGTTGCCGAGACACCAGAGCTTGATCCCGTACGGGTTGGTCACTCCGTGTTTGACTCGCAGGTCCGACCACTGCGTACCCGAGGGGTGGTTGGCGTATTCGAGCAGGTCACAGGCCTCCTGGATGCCCCGGGTGCCGAGGTTGACGGCCATCATCGGCTCCACCCCGGCGACCCGGGCCCAGGTCATGAACTCGTTGAGCCCGAACGCGTTCGTCTCGATCTGCCGCCAGGCCAGGTCCAGCCGGGAGGGCCGGTCGGGGCCGACGCCGTCCTCCCAGCGGTAGCCGGAGACGAAGTTGCCTCCCGGATAGCGGACCACGCTCACGCCCATCTCGCGGGTCAGCTCCAGCACGTCGGTGCGGAAGCCGTTGTCGTCCGCCGCCGGGTGGCCCGGTTCGTAGATGCCGGTGTAGACGCACCGGCCCATGTGCTCGACGAACGAGCCGAACAGGCGCCGGTCGACGGGGGCGATGCGGAAAGAGGGGTCAAGGGTCAGGTGTGCTTGTGGCACAGGTCAGGCTCCTCGGTAGACGCGTACGTAGTCGAAGTCGGCGTTGACGGCCGGCTGGGCCCCTCCGTGGGCGACCAGGCCGACGCGCACGTCCGTGTCCTTGGGGAAGGTCCACACGCCGCCCCAGGTCCAGGTCTTGCCGTCGCGGCTGGATCCGGCGCGGAACTCGTGCTCCCCGTTGGCCGGGTCCGCGTGGTGCGCCAGCCGCAGCCAGGTGGTCTTGGCGGGTGGGCCGACGATGTTGCCGCCGTAGGACAGGCGGTCGGCGAAGGTCAGCTCGCGGCCGTACTCGACCTGGCGGGTGTTCCAGATGGCGACCTGGGACAGGCGGGCGAAGTCGTCGTCGGAGGCGTAGGCGATCAGCCCGGCCTGCTGGTAGTTGCGTACGGCGTCCTCGCCCAGGTCGAGCGTGACCTTGGTCTCCACGACGTAGTCGCCCTTGGGGGCCTCGCGCAGCAGCGCCGACGCCTTGTTGCCGGCCCCGACCAGGTCGCTGCCCTGGACGGGCCAGCGCAGCACGCCTTCCTCGGTCCTGGCCGCGGCGTCCTGCCGCACCCAGGTCCAGCGGGAGTCGAGCGGCCCGTCGAACTCGTCGGCGTCCAGCAGCCTGCCCGTACGCGGCGTCGGCGCCGCCTTGGTGACGGCCTTGAACAGCGGGGCGGCGGAGACGTTGTCGAAGTCGGCGCCCCCGTCGGCGACCAGCCCGATCGGGCCGTTGGCGTGGCCCGTGACGGTGACGCTCGCCCGCGGGTCACGCAGCCGGGCCTCGGTCACCTCGGCGGTGATCGTCCGTCCCTTGACCGTGACGGCCAGGTTGTGCCAGGTCGCGGCCCCTCCGGGCAGCGCCACCGTACGGGACGCGCCGCCCGAGGTGAGCGTCAACCCGTCGCGCGAGACGACCGCGGTCGTGCCACCTAGGCGAATCCCAGCGGACTTGTCCGTCTTGAGGTCGGTCTCGACGCGGACGTCCCCGCCGAGCGACCTGCGGCTGATGAGCGTGCCCTGGCCGCGGACATACCCATCCTGTACGGTCCAGCCGGCCGTGTTCCGCCAGCCCGACAGATCGCCCGCGAACCGATCGTCCACGACCCCGCGGGTCACCGGCGTCTCCCGCGACTGCTCGGAAGGCCCGGCCCCCGCACGCACGGTAGGCCAGCCGTCGATCCAGTCCAGCCGGTCCAGCAGCATGGGCCGCTCGTTGATCCCGTAAGGCTCGTCCAGGAACGGGTCGTTTCGATCAATTGCGTGGTAGAGCATCCAGTCCTGACCGGAAAGGTCGGTGAGCTGGGCGTGGTGGCCGGTGCCGATGAAGCGGTTGCCGTTCTGGTCCAGGACGGGTGTGCCACCGGCGCGCGAGGCCAGCAGCGGCACGCCCTCGCGGTCGGCGAACGGGCCGCGCGGGCTGGTCGAGCGCCCGGCCAGCACCGAGTAGCCGGTGGTCGGCCCGGCACAGCAGTTCGCCGAGGAGCCGAGCAGGTAGTAGTAGCCGTCGTGGCGCACCACGTACGCGCCCTCGAACTTGTTGTCGATCGCGACCTGCTGCGGCTGCCCGGTGGCGCGCAGCCCGTCGGCGGACAGCTCGGTCACCCACAGGCCGCCGAAGAACCCGCCGAAGTACAGGTACTTGCGCCCGTCCACGTCGGTGAACTGCGCGGGGTCGATCGTGTTCCAGTAGGAGTTGCCCGAGGGGCGCGGGGCGACGACCGGGGCGTCGATGTGCGTCCACGGCCCGGTCGGCGTGGGCGCCGTGGCGGCGCCGATCGAGTAGTCCCAGTTGGCGGGCGTGGTGGCGGTGTCGGTGACGGTGAAGTACATGACGTACCGGCCGTCGAGGTAACGGATGTCCGGGGCCCAGAACAGACTTCCCGGCGCCGCGTACGACGGCAGGTTGTCCGGCCCGAACGCGTCGCCCACGTAGGTCCAGTTGACCAGGTCGCTGGAGCGGGAGATCGGCAGCCTGTGCAGGACCTTCTCACCCTCGCGCAGCGGGTCCGAGGTGCCGTAGGAGTACCAGTAGCCGTCCTGCCCGCGGATCACCGACGGGTCGGCGAACGTGTCGGAGAAGGAGTTGGACACCGGATTGGTGAAGAGGGAGAGGATCAGTGTGGCGATGACAGCCAATGGGTGCATGTGTCAGCCCTTCAGGCCACTACGAGAGATGCCTTCGATGACGTACCGCTGGGTCAGACTGAAGAGGATCAGGACGGGGATGCTGGCCAGCACCGCGCCCGCCATGATCACCGGATAGTGGATCGTGTACGCGCCCTGGAGGATCGACAGTCCCGGCGGCAGCGTGAAGTACTCGGGACTGAAGATCACGTAGATCGGCCAGATGAAGTCGTTCCAGTTGGACAGGAAGCTCAGCACGGCCAGCGTGGCCAGCGCGGGCCGCGACAGCGGCAGCGTGATCCGCCAGAAGATGTGCCAGTGGTTGGCGCCCTCCATCAGCGCGGCCTCGTCCAGCTCACGCGGCAGCCCGACGAAGAACTGCCGCAGGAAGAACACCCCGAACGCGCCCGCCGACCCCGGCACGATGAGCGCCGTCAGGCTGTCCAGCCAGCCGAGCCGGTCGACGATCAGGAACTGCGGGATGAGGAAGACGAACCCCGGCACCAGCAGCGTGCCGACGATCATCCCGAACATCAGCTTCTTGCCGCGGAACTCCAGCCTGGCCAGCGCGTACGCGGCCAGCGACGACACCGCGAGCACCAGCAGCATGTGCCCGGTGGCGGCGATGACACTGTTGGCGAACCAGCGCAGCACCGGCGTGTCCGTGGTGCCCTGGAAGACCGTCCCGTACGCGGACGTCGTCGGCTCGGCGGGCAGCAGCGTGGGCGGCACCCGGGTGGCCTCGGTCTGCGTCTTGAACGACACGCCCAAGGCCCACACCAGCGGCCCCACGAACACCACGGCGAGGGCCAGCGGGCCCGTGTAGCGCTTCACGACCGGGTCCTGAACAGCCGGAAGTTGACCACGCTGATCAAGATCAGCAGCAGGGTGAGCAGGTAGCTCATGGCCGAGGCGGTGCCCATCTTGTACTCCCTGAGCCCCTGCTGGAGCATGTACATGATCGCGGTCCGCGTCTCCCCGCCCGGCGCCCCCTGGGTCAGCAGGTACGACTGGCCGAACATGTTCGCCGAGGCCAGGATCGTCGTGGTCACCACGAACAGCGCGACGGGCCGCAGCCCCGGCAGTGTGACGTGGACGAACTCGCCCCACCGCCCCGCGCCGTCCACCTTCGCCGCGTCGTACAGCTCGCGCGGGATGTCCTGCATCCCGGCCAGGTAGATCACCGCGTTGAAGCCGAGCGTCCACCAGACCGTCACCCCGACCAGCGCGATCCAGGCCCACGGCGTGGCGGTGGTCCAGGGGATCGGCGTGCCGAGTATCCAGGCGACCAGGCCGAGGTTCGGGTCGAGCAGCAGCCGCCACATCAGGCACACCACCGCCACGCCGAGCACGAACGGCGCGAAGAACAGCCCCCGGAAGAACGTCCTGCCCCGGAAGGGCCGGTTGAGCAGCAACGCCACCCCGAGCGGCAGCACGACCAGGAACGGCACGCTGAACACGGTGAAGATCCCGGTCGCCCGCATCGACATCCAGAAGTCGCCGTAGACGGGCGACTGCTCGTCGAACAGCGCCGTGTAGTTGTCCAGGCCGACGAACGGCTTGCCCTCGAGCATGTAGTCCCAGTCGTGCAGGCTCACCCAGATCCCGAACAGGGCCGGGGCCAGCACGAACACGGAGAACAGGATCAGGTACGGCGCCAGGAACAGGTACGGCGTCGCCTTGCCCGACCGGGGAACGCGCACGCCCGGCCCTTTCACAGAGGTCGCGACCATCAGGCGCCGTACTTCTTCCGGTTGGCCTCAAGGATCTTGTCGGCCTTGGCGGCGGCCTCCGTGAGCGCGTCCTTGGGGCTTTTCTTGAGCAGGATCGCCGCGTTGATCGCCTGGTCGACGGCCGCGAAGGCGTCCCCGATGCCCGCCACCGACGGCGGGAAGTACAGGTAGTCGATCTGGGTGCCGATCGTGGCCTGCTCCTTCAGCGCCGCGAACTCCGCGCCGTCGCGGATCGACTTGCGGGCCGGCACCTGGCCGCCCTTGGCCCACTCCAGGGAGTGGCCGCTGATCCAGTTGATGAACACCTTGGCCGCGGTCAGCTTGTTCTGGTCGGGCGTACGCTGCTTGAACACCACGAACTGGTGCGAGCCCGCCCACGCCGCCGGTTTCGCCCCGATCTGCGGGAGCGGCGCGACGCCCCACTCCAGGTTCTTGATCTCCTTGAGCGTGTTGATGGACCAGATGCCGTTCCAGTTGAAGGCGGCCTTGCCGTTCTGCAGGGCGATGAAGTCGGCGTCCTGGCCGACGTTCTTGGGGCTGTAGCCCTTGTTGACGAGGTCGACGAGCCAGGTCAGGGCCTGCACACCGGGGTCCTCGGCGAAGCGCGAGACGCTGGCGTCGTCGGCGAAGTGCTGGCCGCCGTGCTGGTAGAGCAGCGACCCGAACTGCATGCTTCCGGTGAACTGGAACGGTGTGGCCCAGTGTCCCTGGATGCCCGCCTTCTTCAGCGCCTCCAGCGCCTTCATGTACTCCTCGCCGGTCTTGGGCGGCTGCTCCGGGTCGAGCCCGGCCTGTTTCATGACCGTCTTGTTGTAGAAGAAGCCGAGCGGGTGCACGTCGAGCGGGATCGAGTAGCGCGCGCCCTTGTAGACGCCGGCCTTCCAGACCGGCGGGGAGAAGTCCGCCTCGGTGAGGTTGAGCGCGTTGGCCACGTCGTCGAGGGGCAGGACCACCTGACGTGCCGCGTTGGTGGCGACGCTGTCGACGTGCATGATGCCGATGTCGGGGCCTTGACCAGCGGAGACGGCCGCGGGGACCTTCGCGTAGTAGTCCTCCCACTTGTAGACGTTCATCGACACCTTGATGTTCTGGTGCTCGGCGTTGAACTGGTCCACCAGCTTCTTCATGACCGGGCCGTCGCCGCCGGTGAAGCCGTTCCAGAACTTCAGCGAGACCGAGGCGCCGGTGTATTCGGTGGGCGCCGCCGTGGTGGCCGGCGCCTGCGCCTGCTTGGGGCCGCCGCCTCCGCCGCAGCCCGCCGCGCTGATGACCAGCGCTCCGAGGCCCAGTCCCAGTGCGTGCCGCCTGGAGAGGTTGTCGAGGGACATGCCAGATCACTCCTGCCCGTGAGGTTACGGACGTTCTACAACGTTGGTTCCAACGTTGTAAATTGTCTGGCGCCAGTTCGTTACATCGTTGTAAACCAGGTAGGGTTCGGACGGCGAAGGGGGCATGGTGCGGCCGAGGCTTAAGGACGTCGCCGAACTGGCCGGGGTGTCGATCAAGACCGTGTCCAACGTGGTCAACGACTATCCCC
Organism: Nonomuraea sp. CA-143628; assembly: GCF_050942315.1. Classification (NCBI taxonomy): domain Bacteria; kingdom Bacillati; phylum Actinomycetota; class Actinomycetes; order Streptosporangiales; family Streptosporangiaceae; genus Nonomuraea; species Nonomuraea sp. CA-143628. The sequence goes on along the minus strand of NZ_CP192072.1, from coordinate 9,178,191 downwards.
ATGTCAGCGGCGAGACACGGGCCCGGGTGGAGGCGGCGATAGCCGAGCTCTCCTACCGGCCGAACCTGTCGGCGCGCAGCCTGCGCCAGGGCCGCTCCGGCGTGGTCGCGCTGGCGGTGCCCGACCTGGACAACCCCTACTTCGCCGAACTGGCCACGAACGTCATCGAGGCGGCCGACCGGCGAGGCTGGACCGTGCTCATCGACCAGACCCAGGGCGACCGGGCCAAGGAACGCGTGGTGGTCTCCGGGATCCGCGACCACCTCATCGACGGGCTGCTGTTCAGCCCGCTCGCGCTGACGGGCAAGGACCTGGCCGGGCGTGACGAGCGTACGCCGATGGTGCTGCTCGGTGAGCGCGTCGGGATGGGCCGCTCGCCGTACGATCACGTCGGCATCGACAACGTGGCCGCCGCGCGGGCGGCCACCCTGCACCTGGCCGAGCGCGGCGCGCGCAGGATCGCCGCCATCGGCACGCAGCGCACGGCCGTCGCCGCGACGGGCCGCCTGCGGTTGAAGGGCTACCAGCAGGCGCTCGCCGAGGCCGGCTTCCCCGCCGACCCGTCGCTGGTCGCGCCGGTCGCGAGCTGGGGGCGCGCCGACGGCGCCGAGGCCATGGGCCGCCTGCTCGACTCCGGCGCGCCGGACGCGGTCTTCTGCTTCAACGACACGCTCGCGTTGGGCGCCCTGCGAACGCTGCTCAAGCGGGGGTACGAGGTGCCGGGCGAGGTGATGGTGATGGGGTTCGACGACATCCAGGACGGGCGGTTCGCCACGCCCACACTGTCGACCGTGGCACCCGACAAGGCGCTGATCGCGCAGGCGGCGGTGGACCTGCTGGCCGAGCGACTGGGCGGCGGGACGGAGAAGGCGCACGAGGTGTGCGTGCCGCATCGACTGGCATTTCGGGAGAGCACGGATTTGCCGGGGAAGTAGCCAAGGCTGTGGCTGCGGGCGATCGTGCGCAGCGCCTGCGTCTGGTCCGCCGATACAGCACCCGTGAAGTATCCATCCACTTCGTATTCACAGCCGCCTGACAAAGTCGACGCGAAAGGTCTGAGCTTCCAGAGCAGAGAAAGGTTCGACCCGCGTGCGAAAAAGAGCGAGCTGGAGACTGGCCACGGCATTCTGCCTGATCGTCGTCACCGGCCTGGTCGCCGTTCCGGATACGGCGCTGGCCGCCCCCGCTATCCGGCTGGCCGCCCCGGCGAAGTTACGGGTGGCGGACGTTTCCGGTTCCGTCGACTACCTGACGAAGAAATACGGCGTCAGTGTCGACGAGGCGATGCGCCGGCTGGAGTTGCAGCGAACCTCCGGAGCATTGCACGCTGTGCTCGCCCGCGACTATGCCGACACCTATGCGGGGTCCTGGATCGACCAGGAAAACGGCGGTGTGCTGGTCGTCGAGAGCACCGCCGCCGACGCGCTGGCCCCCGCGCTGAGAGCGATCCCGGACCGCGACCACATCCGCGTCGCGGCCGCGCGGCACTCCCTCAAGGAGCTGAAGGCGAAGGCCGCCGACGTCAGCGCCCGCCTCGGGCTCACGCCCGAGCAGGCGCCGGTGATCAACGAGCAGGAGAATCGCGTCGAACTGCACAACCAGGCCGCGGCCGCGGTGCGCGGATCGGCCGACCGGATCGCCACAGCCGGCGACCTGGACGTTACCGTGATCGATCCGCCGGCCATCACGCCCCAGCGGGGTCCGTGTGAGATCCAGGCGTGTTTTCCCCCGATGCGCGGCGGCTTGAGGCTGGACCTCTACGACGTGAACTACAACAAGATCCAGGGAGACTACTGCACCAGCGGCTTCAATGTGCAGGGCTCGAACGGGTGGAAGTACACGCTTACGGCGGGACATTGTCTCACGGGTCCGGGCTATTACACGAAGCACACCGACGTTTTCGTCGGCCGTCGCGAACCCTTGACCATGAATTCGGAATATCCGGCGGATGGAGCGCTCATGCCATTCGTCACCAGGGGCTTCCAAGAATACGTTAAAATCTGGGCGATATGGCCGTATAACACGGTGATTCACTATGGCAACAAGGCATTCCCGATGTACGGAATGTGGGGGTATGACGACGTCCTCAAGGGCTGGTCCGTGTGTTCGACCGGCGCGAGGTCGGACAACACCAGGTGCGGCGAAATCACGAAAAAGGATGGAGGCTTCCAGTCGAACATCTGCACCAACGCTGGGGACAGCGGCAGCCCGCTGTACAGTGAGGTCGACAACAAGGCCTACGGGATCCTGCATGGGTCTTCAGGGCTGATCTGTGGGCTTGATAAAACGTCGTACTGGTCATCGCTTACGTACATCTTCAACATGGCGAAGAAATCCGGTCTTACCTTCAAGCTGGTCACCGACCCCAACCCGTAACAGCGTCGACACATTAAGAGAAACGATTGTCTCTGATCAAGTCGATCGCCGTTCGCTATGCTCGACGTCATGGCTGATGTCGAGCTACGCCACCTGAGGACCATGGCTGCCATAGCCGAGGAGGGGACATTCGGGCGGGCGGCGGTTCGGCTCGGCTACACCCAATCGTCGGTGAGTCAGCAGATCGCCGCGCTGGAGAAGGCCGTCGGTGGCGCCGTCTTCGATCGGCCTGGAGGTCCCAGGCCGGTACGAATCACTCGCCTTGGCGAGGTGGTCTTGGCCCACGGGCGCGATCTGCTCACGCAGGCGGAGACGCTGGCCGACGCCGTCGATCGCTTCAGGGCGGGTAACGGCCGGATCGACATCGGCACCTTTCAGGGCGCGACCAACCTGATCCTGCCGGCCGTCGTGCGCCGGCTGCTGATCGAGCATCCCGGCTGCGACATCAGGCTGTCCGAGGTGGAACCGGAGGATCCACAGATCGGGGATCTCGACCTGCTGTTCCACTACGGCCGGATCGAAGGCGACGTCGAGCACGTCGAGCTGCTCGACGAGCCGTATCTCCTGGTGGCCGGCGCCGGCGCGTTTCCCGATGGTCCAGTACGGGTGACTTTGCTCGACGATGCTCCGCTGGTCGCCTGGCCTCCCACCTATCACCAGACATGGTTGGAGCGAGAGCTGGCCGGCGCCGGCGCGCGGCCACGGATCGTGTTCCGAACCGCCGGCCACGAAACCATCGTGTCCATGGTGCGGGCGGGCATAGGGTCGGCGGTGCTGCCGTGGCTCGCCCTTCACGGATCCGACGCCTGGTCCGACGACCGGCTCAGCATCCACCAACTGCGACCATCGCCCGCTACCACGTGGTATCTGTACTGGCCGGCCGGACGCACCCAGTCGCCGCTCGCGACCCGAGCCATCGCCATGGCCGTCGAAGGCGCAAAAGAGCTGGCCAGCCAGATTCATCGCTAGAGACGATCATGTTGATCGATAATCATCGCTTTTCACGATGGAGTCGCGGTACTTAGCCTTCCAGGCATGAACGCTCATCAATCCCATGGCGAGCAGCTCCTGCCGATCAACGGCGTCGAGCTGTGCGTGGAGACCTTCGGAGATCGCGCGAGCTCGGCGATCGTGTTGGTGGCCGGGGCGGCCGCCTCGATGCTGTGGTGGGACGCCGAACTGTGCGAACGCATCGCCGCCCGTGGCCGGTTCGTGGTCCGGTACGACCATCGAGACACCGGCCGGTCGACCTGCCACCCGCCGGGACAGCCCGCCTATTCCCTCGCCGACCTGGCCCTGGACGTGCTCGGCATTCAGGACGCCCTGGGCATCGATCGCGCCCACGTGGTCTGTCAGTCGATGTCCGGCGGGATCGGACTCATTCTCGGTGTGGACCATCCCGATCGGGTCGCGTCGCTGATGTTCGTCTCGACCTCGACCGGTGCCGACGACCTGCCGCCGCCCTCGAGCGATCTGGCCATGCCGGCCGAGCCGGACTCCTTCGACGCGCCCGCGCTCGTGGAGTACGTGGTCGCCGGCGCGAGGGCCTGCGCCGGTGGCTCGCCGTACTTCGACGAGGCCGCGATCCGCGCGTTGGCCGAACGTGATGTGGCGCGTGCCAGGAACTACGCCTCGACTCTGGCCAATCACTACGCCATCGAGTTCGACGAGCCGACCCAGGGCGGCTTCGGCGACATCGCGGCGCCGACACTCGTGGCCCACGGCGACCACGACCCGCTCCTGCCGCTGCCGCACGGCCAGGCGCTCCGCGACGCCATCCCCGGCGCCGAGCTGCTGGTCCTGGAAGGGGCCGGACACGACCTGCCGCGCCCGGTATGGAATGACCTCGTGTCGGCCCTGGTACGGCACACCGAACCCTTGGTACGGCACACCGAACCTCCGGTTCGGCGCACGGAACCCCCGGTACGGCACACGGAGGAGGGCCGCTCATGAACCGGCTACGGTCGGCGCTCTGGCTGCCGCTCTTCGACGACCTCGCCGACCCGCGAGCGGTCGCGCGCCTTGCCGCCGACGCGGAGGCAGCCGGCTGGGACGGCTGCTTCGTATGGGATCAGCTGTGCTGGCGAGCGCCGGTCCGGCAGGTCGCTGATCCGTGGATCGCGCTGGCGGCGATCGCGATGGCGACCGAGCGGCTGCGGCTCGGCCCGATGGTGTCGGCGCTTCCCCGTCGACGGCCGGCCAAGGTCGCGCGGGAGACCGCGACGCTTGATCGGCTCAGCGACGGCCGCCTGACCCTCGGCGTCGGTCTGGGAAGCGACCGTTTCGCCGGCGAGCTGTCCAAGACCGGCGAGCAACTCGACGACCGGCGGCGCGGACAGATGCTCGACGAGTCCCTGGCCATCCTGGCCGCCGCCTGGTCCGGCGAGCCGGTGCGCCATCGCGGCGAGCACTACACCGTCGACGACATCGCGTTCCTGCCACGGCCGGTTCAGCGGCTCGGCGTGCCGGTGTGGGCCGCCGGATTCCCGGGCAACGCCAAGCCGATCCGCCGCGCCGCCCGGCTCGATGGCTTCTTCCCGGTCAATCTCGAGCACCCCGACCAGCTCACCGAGGTCGTCGCCACCCTCACCCAACTGCGCCAAGGTGAGATGGACTCGTACGACATCGCCATCAGCCTGCCGCTCGGCGTCGATCCCGAGCCGTACGCGAAGGCCGGCGCGACCTGGTGGCTGCCGGAGTTCGACCCGGGCGTACGGCTCGACGTCGTGCGTGGCGTACTCCGCGACGGCCCGGTTGGGTGACGCGTCAGCCGGGCGTCAGGACGGCGCGTCCCCTGAGCTCTCCGGCGCGCAGCCGGGCCAGCGCCTCATGGGCGGCCGACAGCGGAAACCGCTCGACCTCGACGTGCAGCGCCCCGGAGCGGCCGAGGGCGATCACCTCCGCGAGTTCGGGCAGGGTGCCCCAGAACGGCAGCGAGATCCTGCCGCCCGGGGGCAGCGGACCCGGTTTGCGGACGGTCAGGTGCCCGCCGCCGTTGCCGACGATGACGAGGTCACCGCCGGCGCGCAGGCCGGCGGCGGCCAGGTCGACCGTTGATTGGCTGCCCGCGAAGTCGAGCACGACGTCGACGCCGCTGCCGCCGCTCGCCGCCCGCAGGATGCGGCCGGTGTCCGGCGAAAGGCGGGTGCTCAGGTGGGCGCCGCACCTGTCGGCGACGGCCAGGGCCTCCTCGCGCACGTCGACGGCGAACACCCGGCTCGGCGTCAACGCGCGCAGGATCTGAATGGCCAGGTGCCCGAGGCCGCCGACCCCGATGACGGCGACCGTCGATTCGTCGTCCAAGGACGCCCGGCACCGCTGGATGGCGTGGTAGGGCGTCAGACCGGCATCGGACAGCGGGGCGGCCTGCACGGGATCCAGTTCGCCGATCGGCTGGAGGTGGCGGGCCGCCGGCACGAGGACGTAGTCGGCCATCCCGCCGTCGCGGCCCAGTCCCATCCCGGCCCACGGCAGTTCCGCCCGGCGGTCGCAGTAGTTCTCCCGGCCCGCCACGCAGCGCCGGCATTCGCCGCAGCCCCAGGGGCCGTACACCACGTACCGCTCGCCGACGGTGATCCCGGTGACGGCCGAGCCCACCGCCGCGACCCGGCCGGCGACCTCATGGCCGAGGGTGAACGGCGCGGGGAAGGGCATGTCACCCGGACCCGCGTCGAGAACATGCAGGTCGGAGTGGCAGAGTCCGGCGGCTTCCACACGCAGGAGGACCTCGAGCTCTCGCGGGGCCGGCTGCTCGACGTCGGTGAGGACGGGCGGCAGACCCCAGCCCGGCAGCCGGAGCGCTCTCACCGCGCCGTCCGATGCGCCGTGAGGCGGATCTCGGCTTCTGTCATGGTCGGCACCAGCATGGCGACACAGTAGCAAACTGAAGTTGGTTCAGTATCGGAGGCGACCCCTTGCTGGAGGGTGGCTGGTCGTCTAAGGTTTTCGAACTGAGTTCATTTTGGGTGACGGGGCGCGGAGCGCGTGAATCGCCCTGCGAGAGGGTGACGGTCGGAATGGATCAGTTCCTGCTCGTCCTGGTGAGCGGCGTCGCCAGCGGCGCGATCTACGGTTTGATGGGCCTCGGCTTGGTGATCATCTACCGGGCGACGGACGTGGTGAACTTCGCCCTCGCCGCCCTGGCCACACTGGGACTCTACGCCGCGATCACCTTCCGTGACAGCGGCGTCGCGATGCTCCTGTGCGTGCTCGCCGCGATCGCCGTGACCGCGCTGGCCGGGGTGCTCGTCCGGGAGGTGGTGATCCGGCCGCTCGGACAGGGGCAGCTGTTCTCCGCGCTCGTGGTGACGATGGGTGTCTCGCTCATCGTCGAGAGCGTGGTGGACTCGATCTGGGGCACCCAGCCGAAGACCTTTCCCAGCCTGGTGGACGGCACCGTCCGATGGGGTGACGCGGCGCTGCCGGCGCAGAGCCTGGTGACCATCGGCATCGCGGCGGTGGCGATGGCGGCCGTCGCGTTCCTGTTCGGGCGCACCACGCTGGGGTCGGCGATGCGGGCCGTCGCCGAGTCCGCCGACACCGCCCAGCTCATCGGCATCAGCGCGCAACGCGTCGCGCGGATCGCGTGGGCGCTCGGCCTCGCTCTGGCCGCCCTCGCCGCCTGCCTGTACGCGCCCAGGTCGGGGCTGGTGCCCACGGTGCTGGCGGCTCCACTGTTCCGCGCGTTCGCCGGGATCTTCCTCGGCGGGCTCACGAGCATGTACGGAGCCGTCATCGGCGGCCTGACCGTCGGGGTGCTGGAGAACCTCGCGGCCAGCTACGTCTCGGCCAGCTTCCGCGACACCTTCGTGTTCTCCTTCACCGTCCTCGTGTTGCTGATCCGCCCGCAGGGCCTGTTCGGCACACGCACCTTCCAGCGGGTCTGAGGAGCAGCACATGGTATTCACCCGCTCGAATCTCGCGATGGCCGCGCTCGGCCCGGTCGCCGGGCTGGCCCTCGTCGCGCTGATGCAATCTGGGGCGATCCCCGCCTATCAGGCCTATTCGGTCGGGCTCGCCGCGGTCTACGCGATCGTCGTCCTCTCGGTCGGTCTGCTGGCCGGCTGGTCGGGGGTGTGGTCCGTGGGTCATCCCGCGTTCGTCGCCGTGGGCGCCTACTTCGCGGCGTACGGCGGAGCGCACCAGTGGCCGCTGGAGTGGGTGATCGTGGGGGCGATCGGGTCGTGCGCGCTGATGGGCGCCTTCCTCGGGTACGCCGGCGCCAGGTTCTCGGTGCTCTATATCGCCCTGCTGACGCTGGCGTTCAGCCTGGTCTCCCTTGAGGTGATCAACCGGTGGACCAGCGTGACCGGCGGCGACCAGGGCGTGGCGGTGGCCCCGCTGGACAGTGTGTTCGGCGCGGTCCCGAGTGGCGGCGGCGAGGCCCAGTATCTCGCCGTCCTCGTGGCGGGAGTGGTGTTCGCGGTTGCGATCTTCGCCAGGTCGACCGCGCTGCGCATGCGACTGGTCGCGGCGAAGGCACACCCGCTGGTCGCCCGTTCCGTGGGCATCGTGCCCGAGGCGCAGACCGCTCTGTCGTTCGCGGTCAGCGCGGCGTTCACCGGCCTGGCCGGCGTGCTGCTGGGCCTGATCACCGGCTTCGTCAGCCCTGATACGTTCTCGCTGAACTTCGGCGTCACCATCATCGCGGCCTGCGTGCTCGGCGGCGTCGGCACGGTGTTCGGCGCCGTGGTGGGCGGGGTCTACCTGGTATGGGTGCCGACGGTAGCCGACGCCGTGTCGGTGCCGCAGCCGGTGGTGCAGGGCGTTCTGCTGATCGCCGCGCTGATCTTCCTCCCCGGTGGAGTGGTCCCGTTCCTGGGCACGCTGGTACGAAGAGCGCTGGGCAGGCGAGCCCCCGGCCCTCTAGACGGCGAGCACCACGTCAGCGCGACAGCCGCCGACAGCGGGGAGAGCGCTCCCGCCACCCCGGCCGCGGACGACGTGGCGCCGTTGCTGGTCGTCGATGGCCTGTCCGTGCGATTCGGCGGTCTGAACGCCCTTGAGAGCGCGTCGCTCGACGTACGGCCTGGCGAGGTGCTCGCCATCATCGGCCCGAACGGCGCCGGCAAGACCACGCTGCTCAACGCCGTCTCAGGGCTCATCGGCGGTGCGCGGATCAGCGGTGCGGTCGGCTACGCGGGTGTGAACCTGATGGGGACGAGGGCCACCGCACGGCGCGGGCTGGGCATCGCCCGCACCTTCCAGCACGCGGAGACCTTCTCGGAGCTCACGGTCGCGGAGAACGTGCTGTGCACCAAGCGCTGGGTCGGCACGGCGGACCGCGCCCGGGCCGATGAGCTGCTCGCCCTCACCGGGCTGGCCGACGTGGCCGACCGCTACCCGGCCGAACTGCCGTTCGGGCTGCAGAAGCGCCTGGACCTGGCCCGGGCGATCGCCGAGGAGCCGAAGCTGCTGATCCTTGACGAACCGTTCGGCGGCCTGGACGCCACAGAGCGTCAACTGGCCGCCCAGCAGATCGTCCGCCTGCGTGCGCGGGGCGCCGCCGTCGTGATCATCGATCACGTTCTGGACGACCTCTTCGCCGTCGCCGACAGGGTGGTCGCCTTCGACTTCGGCAAGCCGATCGGTTCCGGCGAGCCGGGCGCCATTCTGGCGGACCCGAAAGTGCGCTCGTCGTACCTCGGCCTGACCGCCACCCGCGCCGAACTGCCGGACCGCCCCGACGAGACCGTCGCCATCGCCCTGCGCGACGTCAGCCACCACTACGGTGGTGTCGCCGCCCTGCACGACGTCCACCTGGACATCGGCAAGGGCTCGGTCATCGGCGTCGTCGGGGCGAACGGCGCGGGCAAGAGCACGCTCGGCAAGATCATTCATGGCTCGCTGCGCCCGTCGTCGGGGCAGGTGCGGATCGGCGAGTCCGGCGCGCCCCCGGTCCGCGGCAGCCTGGTCCCCGAAGGCCGTGCCCTCTTCAAGACCCTTTCGTTGCGGGAGAACCTCGAAGTGGCCGGTTACGCCGCGGGCGTCCATGGCTCGGCCCTGCGCACCCGCCTCGACGAGACCGCCGCATGGCTGCCGGAGCGGCTGCGCGGCCGCCTGTCGGTGGCCGCGGCCGGGCTGAGCGGAGGAGAGCAGCAGATCCTGGCCATCGCACGAGCCCTCATGGCCCGGCCGGACGTGCTGATCCTCGACGAGCCCGCGCTGGGGCTGGCGCCGGCCCTGGTCGACGAGGTCTACGCCCGGATCAACCAGCTCGCCCGCGAGGGGATGACGATCGTGCTCCTGGAGCAACTGCTCAGCAGGGCGCTCACCTCCTGCCATGAGGTGGTGGTGCTGCACGAGGGCCGGGTGGCCGCGTGCGGAGACGCGTCGGACCCCTCGTTCGCCGAGACCGCGGAGCTGGCCTACTTCGGTGGGGAGGCCGCGACCTTGCTCAAGCTAAGTGAGCTCAAGCTAAGCGATGTGAACGAACTGGAGGCCTGATGCTCGACGTCGATCCGGCGCTGCTCGGCGACACCGATGAACGCAAGCAGCTACGGGAGGTCCTGCGCGACTTCTTCGCCGAGGCCGTCGCGTCGGAGGACGTACGCGAGCACCTGGCGACCGGCCGCGGACACGACCCGGCGCTGTGGGCGCGGATGGCCACGGAGCTCGGCGTCCAGGGCCTGGCGATACCGGAGGAGTACGGCGGGTCGGGCTTCTCGTTCGCGGAGCTCGCGGTGGTCTTCGAGGAGGCGGGCCGGGCGCTGCTGTGCGCCCCCTTGCTCTCCACCAACGTGCTCGCGACCTACGCCCTGCTGCTCAGCGGAGATCGCGAAGCCTGCGCCCGTTACCTTCCCGGCATCGCCGCGGGCACCCTCACCGCGACGGTCGCGGGCTTCGACGACGGCGGCGTGCTACGAGCCAGGCCGGGGGAGGGCGGGTGGACCGGCAGCGGGACGGCCGACTTCGTGCTCGACGGGTGCGGGGCCGACCTGATCCTCGTCGCGGCGCGGACCGCCGATGGAGCCGGTCTCTTCGCGTGCGAGCCTGGCGCGGAAGGCGTCACCCGGACGGCCCGGACGGTTCTGGACGGCACCCGCCCCCAGGCCCTGGTCGCTTTCGCGGACGCTCCGTTCGTACCGATCGGGCAGCAGGGGAACGCCGCCGCGTTCACCGGGCGGGTGCTCGACATCGGGCGGGCCGCGCTGGCCGCCGAGCAGGTCGGCGGGAGCGCGCACGCGCTCGACGCGAGCGTGTCGTACGTGCTGGAGCGCCGTCAGTTCGGCCGGCAGATCGGCTCGTTCCAGGCGATCAAGCATCGGCTGGCCGACCTGCTGGTCGAGATCGAGGCGGCACGTTCGGCCGCGGTCTACGCGGTGGCGTGCGTCACCGCCTCGTCGCCGGATCTGCCGGCGGCGGCCAGTACGGCGAAGGTGGTCTGCTCCGGCGTGTACAGCCGGGCGACGGCCGAATACGTGCAACTGCACGGCGGGATCGGGTTCACCTGGGAGCACCCCGCCCACCTTTATCTACGCCGCGCCCGAGCGGCGGAGGTGTTGTTCGGCACGGCCGGTGACCACCGGGCGCGACTGGGCGGTCTGCTCGGCCTGAACGCGGTCTGACAGGCGAGATTTCGCACAATACCCGCTATTGACAGGGCCGCAGTCGGCCCATAGAACTGTACTGAATTCAGTTCAAGGAGGAACGTTGTCGGTAGACGAAGAGATCCAGTTCGAGCGCGATGGCAACGTCGCGAGAGTCTGGCTCAACCGCCCGTGGAAGAAGAACTGTGTAACCCTGCCGATACTCAAGCGGCTCGACGAGATCATCACCGAGGTCGACGCCGACCCCGAACTACGCGTCCTGGTGCTGCGCGGCCGGGGCGGCACGTTCTGCTCGGGCTTCGACCTCGACGAGTTGCAGGCCGACTACATCGGCAGCAGCACGGCCATGGACGTGGCGGTCATCTCGGCGAAGGTCTGCGACCGGCTGTACTCGATGAGCACCCCCTCGGTGGCGGTGCTGGAGGGTCATGTCACGGCCGGCGGGTTCGAGCTCATGATCTCCTGTGACTTCGCGATCGCCGCGGACGACGCCAAGATCGGCGACTTCCACATCCGCCGGGCGCTGTTCGGCGGCGCGGGACCGATCTACCGGGTGCCCCGCATGATCGGCATCCGCAAGACCAAGGAGCTGATGCTCACCGGCAAGCTGCTGAGCGGCGTCGAGGCGGCCGACTTCGACCTGATCAACAAGTCGGCGCCCGCGGCGGAGCTCGATGCCACGGTCGATGAGTTCATCAGCCACCTGACCGACAAGAGCCCCTTCCAGATGCGGATCACCAAGATGACCATCGACCGCAGCCTGGAGGCCGACATCCAGTCGCTGATGGTGATGGAGCACCTGGCCGTCGGCGTGACGCTCAACTCCCAGGACGCCGCCGAGGGCGTGGCCGCGTTCCTGGAGAAGCGCGAGCCGAAGTGGAAGGGTCGCTGACCGGTGTCGACGATGGCACCGGCCGGCCTGCGGGGCTCGCGGTGCGGTGAGTGCGCGGTGACGGTCTACCCGGCCGACGACGCCTGTCCGCGGTGCGGGCGGGCGACGTCCGAGGTGACGCTGTCCTCGGCGGGGGAGCTGTGGACGTGGACCGTTCAGCGGTTCGCCCCGAAATCACCCCCGTACGCGCCGCCGCCGGAGGGCTTCCGGCCGTTCGCCGTGGGGTATGTGGAGCTGCCGGAGGGCGTCCGCGTCGCGGCGGTGCTCGACGTCGGCGACCTCGACTCGATCCGGATCGGCATGCCGCTGCGGATCGAGCCCGCCACCGGAGTGCCACGCGCGGTCCCGACCGAGCCCGCCACCGGAGTGCCACGCGCTGTCCCGATCGAGGGCGCCCGATGACGGACGTCCTGATCGCCGGTGCCGGCATGTCGCCCTTCGGGCGCACCGAGCACACGACCGGCCGCCGGCATGCCGTGCACGCGGTGAACGCCGCACTCGCCGACGCCGGGATCGCGTGGTCACGGGTGGGAGCGGCGTTCGGCGGCAGCGACGCCGCCGGGCTGGCCGACACCCTGGTGGCCCAGCTGGGTCTGACCGGCCTGCCGTTCGTCAACGTCAAGAACGGCTGCGCGACGGGCGGCAGCGCCCTGGTGTCGGCGGTGAACGCCATCCGCGCCGGCATGGCCGACGTGGTGCTGGCCGTCGGGTTCGACAAGCACCCACGCGGCGCCTTCGACCCGATGCCGGCCGACTGGGGCCTGGACGAGGCCTACGGGCGCGACGGGCTGATGGTCACCACCCAGTTCTTCGGCATGAAGATCCGCCGCTACATGCACGACCACGGGATCAGCTCCCGTACCCTCGCGCTGGTCGCGGAGAAGGCCTACCGCAACGGCGCCCGCAACCCCAACGCCTGGCGGCGCACGCCGATGACCGCCGACGAGATCCTCGCCTCCGGCCTGGTCAGCGACCCGCTGACCCGCTACATGTTCTGCTCCCCAGGAGAAGGCGCGGCCGCGCTGGTGCTGTGCAGCGCCGAGGTAGCCGGGAAGCTGACGAGCGTTCCGGTGACCCTGCGATCGGCGGTCGTGCGCTCGCGCCGCTTCGGCTCGTTCGAGGTCTTCAGCCCGTGGATCGCCGGTGGCGAGCTGAGCAGCGTGACCAGGGACGCCGCGGCGGCAGCGTTCGAGGCGGCCGGGGTCGCCCCCGGCGACGTCGATGTGTGCCAGCTGCAGGACACCGAGAGCGGTGCCGAGGTGATGCACATGGCCGAGTGCGGGTTCTGCGAGGACGGTGAGCAGGAGAAGCTGATCGCCTCGCGCGCCACCGAGATCGGCGGCTCGTTGCCGGTCAACACCGACGGCGGCTGCATCGCCAACGGCGAGCCCATCGGCGCGTCGGGTCTGCGCCAGGTCTGCGAGGTGGTCCGGCAACTGCGCGGACAGGCCGGAGACCGGCAGGTGCCCGGCCGGCCGAGAGTCGGATTCACCCACGTGTACGGCGCCCCGGGCGTGAGCGCCTGCACGGTGTTGTCCCTATAACGGTGCTGTCCCGATAGAGGAACTGATGAGCGATAGTCCGGCATCTGAGAAGTTCAGGGCAGAGGCCCGCGACTGGCTCGCGTCGGTCGCCCGGCCGCGGCGGGCGAACGGTGCCTGGGGCACCGGCGACGACTCGGTCGCGGTGTTCGAGAACTGGTCCGAACAGGAGGAGCGCGAGCACACCGAACGGATCCGAGCCTGGGAGGTGACCCGGTTCGAGGCGGGCTGGGGCGCGCTGAGCTGGCCGGCCGAGTTCGGCGGACGCGGCCTGCCCGTGTTCTACGAGCAGCTCTACCGGCAGGAGGAGGCCGCCTTCGACGTCCCGCGCCGCACCGAGATCTTCCCGGTCACCCAGCAACTGGTGGCCCCGGCCGTCCGGATCTGGGGCACGCCGGAGCAGCGGGAGCGCTGGATCAGGCCGATGCTGCGCGCGGACGAGCTGGCCTGCCAGCTGTTCTCCGAGACCGAGGCCGGGTCCGATCTGGCCGCGGTCCGTACGCGGGCGGTTCGCGACGGCGACACCTGGGTGCTCGACGGGCACAAGGTGTGGACCTCGGGGGCGACGGTCGCGTCCTGGGGCGTGGCCGTCTGCCGTACCGATCCTGACGTGCGCAAACACGCGGGCATCACGGTGTTCATGGTTCCGATGGACGCCCCGGGCGTCACCATTCGCCCCATCCGGCAGATGACCGGCGGGATCAGCTTCAACGAGGTATACCTCGACGGCGTCGTCGTCCCCGACACCTATCGGCTGGGCCCCGTCGGCGAGGGATGGCGGGTCACCCTGACGGTGCTGGCCGCCGAACGGCTCGACTCCGGCGCCCTCGGCCTGGACAACGCCGACCGCGCCGTCGAGCTGGCCCGGCACCTGCCGCGGCCGCTCACCGGCCACGAGCAGAACCTCGCGGCCGACCTGTACGTACGCACGCTCGTCCAGCGCCTCATCGGCCTGCGCGTGACCGCGGCGCTGGTCTCCGGCCGTGAACCGGGAGCCGAGGCGTCGGTGGGCAAGCTCTACGCCACCGAGACCATGCGCCGCACCAGCGACCTGGTCCTGCAACTCCTCGGGCCGCGCCTGGTCGCCGACACCGGGGAGTGGGGCACCTTCGCCTGGACCGAGCACCTGCTGGGCGCGCCCGGCTACAGCATCGCCGGCGGGACCGACGAGATCCAGCGCACCATCCTGTCCGAGCGGGTGCTCGGCCTGCCCAAGGAGCCCGTACGATGACCGCCGACCTCGCTTCGCCAGACCTGGCCGACCGGGTCGCCGGCGCGTTCCCCGGGCAGCGGGTGGGCCCGCTGGAGACGCTCGCCGGCGGCCACTCCGGACTCACCTACGTGGTCACGGTGGGAGAGCGCAAGCACGTCGTCAAGGCGGTTCCGCCCGCCGAGCGGCCGGTGGGCCGCAACGACATGCTCCGCCAGGCCCGGGTGCTCCAGGCGCTGGCCGGTACGGCGGTGCCCGTCCCGGAGGTGGTGGCGGTCGACGAGCGGCGACCGGCTTGGTTCGCCATGGAGTTCGTCCCCGGTGAGGCCGCGGAACCGGTGCTCGACGAGCACGATCTCACTCCGGAGCTGGCCCGCGCCCGCATGCTGGAAGCCGCCCGCGTCCTGCGGCGGCTGCACGATCTCGACGTCGCCTCCCTGACGCTGGACGCGCCACCGCCTCGCGACGCGGTCGCCGAGCTCGGCCAGTGGAGCCGCACGATGCGCGCCGTTCCCGCCGAGCTGCGCCCCGGATCCGACGACCTGCTCCACCGGCTCGCCCAGGACGTGCCGGCCGATCTGCCGCCGGTCCTGGTGCACGGCGACTTCCGGCTCGGCAACGTCCTGTACCGGGCGCGGGAGGCGGCGGCCGTCGTCGACTGGGAGATCTGGAGCGTCGGCGACCCGCGTACGGACCTGGCCTGGTTCCTGCTGTTCGCCGACCACCGCAACTTCCCCTCGCTGGGCAGGGAACTGCCCGGACTGCCCACCGAGGCGGAGCTGCTGGACGCCTACCTCGCGGGCGCCGCGCCGCTGCCCCGCTTCGACTGGTTCCGCGCGCTCGGCCGGATGAAGATGGCCGCGATCATGGGCCACAACCTGCGGCGGCACCGCGAGGGCCGGATCCACGACCCCGACCAGGAACGCCTGCCGCCGACCATCGCCGCCATGATCCGCACAGCGCACGACTTTCTAGGGACATAAGTGGATTTCGCCTACTCGCCCCGCGCACGCGAGCTCCAGACTCGGATGCGGTCCTTCATGGAGCAGCACGTCTACCCCGCCGAACCCGTCTACGACCGGCAGCTCGCCACCGCCGGCGACCCGCACGCCCTGCCCCCCGTGATGCTCGAACTCAAGGAGAAGGCGCGCGCCGAGGGCCTGTGGAACCTGTTCATGTCCCACGGCGACTGGGGTGCCAACCTGACGAACCTGGAGTACGCGCCGCTCGCCGAACTGGCCGGCGGCTGCGTCTTCGGGCCGGAGGTGTTCAACTGCTCCGCCCCGGACACCGGGAACATGGAGCTGCTGGCCCTGTTCGGCACCCCCGAGCAGCAGGAGCGGTGGCTGCGCCCGTTGCTGGCGGCCGAGATACGGTCGTGCTTCGCCATGACCGAGCCCGACGTGGCCAGCTCCGACCCCCGGAACCTGCGCACCAGGATCACCCGCGACGGCGACAGCTACCTGGTCAACGGCCACAAGTGGTACACCTCGGGTATCCTCGACCCGGACTGCAAGCTGATCATCCTCATGGGGGTGACCGACCCGGACGCCGACCCGTACCGGCGCCAGAGCATGTTGCTCGTCCCCCGGGACACCCCCGGCATCACGGTGCTGCGAGACCTGCCCATGTTCGGCTACACCGACCGGCTCGGGCACGGTGACGTGCTCTTCGAGGACGTACGCGTACCCGCCGCCAACCTGCTCGGCGGCGAGGGCGACGGCTTCGCGCTCGCCCAAGGGCGGCTCGGACCAGGGCGGATGCACTACGCCATGCGCGCGGTCGGGTTCGCCGAACGGGCCCTCGCGCTCATGTGCCGTCGCGTGCTCGACCGCGAGGCGTTCGGCGGCCCGCTGGCCGACCAGGGCGTCGTGCGCGAATGGATCGGGCGCAGCCGCATCGAGGTCGAACAGGTGCGGCTGCTGGTGCTCAAGTCCGCGTGGCTGATGGACACCGTCGGCAACTCCGCGGCCCGCATGGAGGTCGCGGCCATCAAGGTGGCGGCGCTGGAGACGGCGCACCGGGTGGTGGACCGGGCCGTCCAGGCGTTCGGCGCGGCCGGGGTCAGCGACGACACCGTCCTGGCCCGGCTGTTCGCGATCACCAGGGCGCTGCGCATCGCCGACGGGCCCGACGAGGTCCACCTGCGTACCGTCGCCCGCCAGGAACTGGCCAAATACCGAAACAAGGGGGCGGCATGAACGAGCTCGACGGCCGGACAGCGGTGATCACCGGTGGGTCCCGCGGCATCGGGCTGGCCATCGCGCACGCCTACCGGGCCGCGGGAGCGCACGTGGTCATCGCCGCGCGCAAGGCGGAGGGGCTGGCCGGCGCCCGTGCCGAGCTGCTGCGCACCGAGGCGGGCGGGGACGTGCACACGGTCGTGGCCAACGCCGGCGAGCCGGAGCAGGCACAGCGCTGCATCGACGAGACGATGGAGCGCTACGGCCGGGTGGACGTCCTGGTCAACAACGCCGCCACCAACCCGTACCACGGCGACCTGCTCGACCTCGACCTGCCCCGCGCGGAGAAGACGGTGCGGGTCAACCAGTACGGGATGATCGCCTGGACCCGATGCGCCTGGAACGCCTCGATGGCCGAACACGGAGGCGCCGTCGTCAACATCGCCTCGGTGGGCGGGCTGATCGTCGACCCGCACATCGGCTACTACAACGCCACCAAGGCCGCCATGATCCACATGACTCGGCAGCTCGCCTACGAGCTCGGCCCCAAGGCGCGCGTCAACGCCATCGCACCGGGACTGATCAAGACCGAGCTGGCGCGGGCCGTCTGGGAGGCGCGCGAGCCCATTCTCACCGCGAAGCTGCCGCTGCGGCGGCTGGGCACGCCCGAGGACGTGGCGAGCGCGGCGCTCTTCCTGGCCTCGGACGCCTCCTCCTGGATCACCGGCCAGACCCTCGTCATCGACGGCGGCGCGCTGGCTCTGCCGATCGGGGTCGACGGGTGATCGACCACCTGTTCTCCCTGAGCGGGCGGACGGCCGTGGTCACCGGGGCCTCCTCCGGACTCGGGGCCCGATTCGCGGCGGTCCTGGCCGCCTCCGGGGCGACCGTGTTCGCGGCGGCCAGGCGGGCCGACCGGCTGGCGGAGCTGGCGGCCGGTGATCCCCGTATCCACCCGGTGGCCTGCGACGTCAGCCGCGAAGACGATCGCGAACGGCTGGTCGCGACCGCCGTGGCGGAGACCGGCCGGTTCGACGTCCTGATCAACAACGCCGGTGTCGCGGGCGGAACCCGCGCCGAGGACGAGAGCTCGCAGGACTTCGCCGACGTTCTCGCCGTGAACCTGGTCGCTCCGTTCCATATGGCCAACCTCATGGCCGCGACGTCCGGCACCGGCCGCAGCATCGTGAACGTCGCCTCCATCCTGGGCCTGGTGTCGGCGGCCCCGATGGGCGGCGCGAGCTACGCGGCCTCCAAGGCGGGGCTGGTGGGGCTGACTCGCGAGCTGGCCGGCCAGTGGGGTCAGGCCGGCGTGCGGGTCAACGCGCTGGCGCCGGGCTGGTTCCGATCCGAGATGACCGAGGAGCTGTTCGCCGACGCTCGGTCCAGTCGGTGGGTCGAGAGGAACACGATGCTGGGCCGTGGCGGGGATCCCGCCGAGCTCGACGGCGCCCTGCTCTTCCTCGCCTCGGACGCCTCCTCGTACTGCACCGGACAGGTTCTGGTCGTAGACGGCGGCTGGACGGCTAGATGAGCGTCGGCGAGAAGAGTGTCGGCGAGAAGAGTGTCACGGTGGAGGTCCTGGACGGGGTGGCGGACATCGTCCTGTGCCGGGGCGAGCGCGGCAACGCCATCGATCTGGATCTGGCGCGCGAGCTGCGGAACGCCGCCCAGGTCTGCCTGAGCGAGAACGTCCGGGCGGTTCTGCTGCGCGGCGCGGGGCGAGCCTTCTGCGTCGGCGGCGATCTGCGCGAGTTCTCCGGTCTGCGGGGAAGAGCGCTGGAGGAGCACCTGATCGAGGTGACGGACGCGCTGCACGGAGCGTTGCGGATCTTCGCCACGATGGACGCGCCGCTCGTCGCGCAGGTGCAGGGAGCCGTCGCCGGTGCCGGAGTCGGACTGGCCGCCGCCGCGGACCTCACCATCGCGGCGGACGACGCGACGTTCACGCTCGCCTACACCGGCATCGGCTACTCGCCGGACGCCGGGGTGACCTGGTCGCTGCCTCGGCTGGTCGGTCCCAAGCGGGCGCTGGACCTGCTGCTCACCAACCGCCGGATCTCCGCGCGGGAAGCGGCCGACATGGGGCTCGTGACGACCGTGGTGGCCGCCGAGCGGCTGCCGGCAGAGGCTCGGCGGGTGGCCGCCACGCTCGCGCGGGGGGCGACCGGCGCCTTCGGCGCGACCCGGCGGCTGGTGTCCGACGCGCTGTCCAGCGACCTCGACGCGCACCTGGACCGTGAGGCCCGCGCTCTGGCCTCGGCGGCGACCTCCCCCGAAGGGGAGGAGGGCGTGGCCGCCTTCCTGGGCAAGCGCCCCGCTCGCTTCCTGGGCGGCACCGAGCAGCGCGGCCTGTGACCCGAGCCGCCAGACCTTTCCCTTATCTCCCTTATTGACTGACCGGAGTGGATCATTGTGGCCGAAGCCTTCATCGTCGATGCCGTCCGTACCCCTGTCGGACGCCGCAACGGGGCGCTGAGCGGGGTTCACCCCGCCGACCTGGGCGCCCACGTGATGCGTTCGCTCATCGCCCGCACCGGGATCGACCCCGGGGCCGTCGATGACGTCTTCTTCGGCTGCGTCGGCCAGATCGGCGCGCAGACGGGCAACATCGCCCGTACGTCATGGCTGACCGCCGGGCTGCCCCAGCACGTGCCCGGCACCACCATCGACCGGCAGTGCGGCTCGTCGCAGCAGGCCGTCCACTTCGCCGCCCAGGCCGTCATGTCCGGCACCGCCGACCTCGTCGTCGCCGGCGGCGTCGAGGTCATGAGTCTGGTGCCCATCTCAAGCCCGGCCGTCCTGGGGGAGCGTGAGGGCATGGGCGCGCCGTACGACGGGGCGGGCTGGCGGGCTCGCTTCGGCGAGGAGGAGGTGTCGCAGTTTCGTGGCGCCGAGCTGATCGCGCGAAAGTGGGACGTCTCGCGGCTGGACATGGAGCATTTCGCCCTGGACAGTCATCGGCGCGCGGTCGCGGCATGGTCGGACGGGGTTTTCGGCGAGGAGGTCGTGCCCGCGTTCGGCCTGGAGGCCGACGAGGGGCCGCGGGGCGACACCAGCTTGGAGAAGATGGCGGGGCTGAGGACCCTCAGCGAGGGCGGCCGGCTGACCGCCGCGGTGTCGAGCCAGATCTCGGACGGCGCCGCCGCGTTGCTCGTCGCCTCGCAGGACGCGGTGCGCCGCTACGGGCTCACGCCGCTGGCCCGGGTCCACAGCATGGCCGTCGTCGGCTCGGACCCGATCTACATGCTCACCGGGCCCATCCCGGCCACCGAGAAGATCCTGGATCGTGCTGGTCTGTCCATCGGCGACATCGATCTGATCGAGATCAACGAGGCGTTCGCGTCGGTGGTGCTGGCCTGGCGCAAGGAGATCGGGGCGGCGCCCGAGCGGACCAACGCGTTCGGGGGAGCGATCGCGCTCGGCCACCCGCTGGGCGCCACCGGGGCGCGGCTGATGACGACCCTGGTGCACCAGTTGCGGCGCACCGGGGGACGCTACGGCCTGCAGACGATGTGCGAGGGAGGCGGCATGGCCAACGCCACGATCATCGAACGGATGTGATCAGCCGTGGACGGCGTTGAGGATGGCGGCGAGCCTGTCCGGCGCGCTGATCATCGCCATGTGCCCGGTGTCGAGATCGACGACCTCCGGGCGGAGCAGCGCGATGGATCGTTGCTGCAGCTCCTCGACGTAGCACAGGTCCCGGGTGAGGTGCACGTACGTGCGCCGGATCGCGCGGTGGTAGCCGCTCAGGTCCACGACCTCGCTCAGCAGCGCGGCCGAGTCGTCGATCAGCCGGTCCAGGGTCGCCGTGGTGGTCGCCTCGTCCATGTCGTCGCACAGCATCGCGGCGGCCCCCTCGCGGGTCTGGTGGTAGACGCCACCGGCGATGGACCGCTCGACCAGGTCCCGTACGCCCGGATCGATCTGGTCGAGCACCCGTGAGCGGTCGGGAGGCACGACGGCCGACACGAGAACGACGGCCCGGATCCGCTCCGGCACGAGGTCCAGCACGCGTGGCACGGTGACCCCGGCGAAGGAGTGACCGACCAGCACGATGTCGCGCAGGTCCTTCGCCTCGACGTCCTCGCGGACGGCTTCGGCGCAGTCGGCGAGGGTGACCGTGCGCAGGTCGGCTCCGGCGCGCGTGCCACGGCCGGGAAGGTCGACGGCCAGCGCCTCGGCGTTCAGATGGGGGATCAGCTCGTCCCAGCAGTTCGCGCCGAAGCCGGCGCCATGGATGAGTACGAACGGCATGGGAGGCCTCCTCGTGGATGACTACCAGCGAACCCTAATTGAATTCAGCTCTGGCGTACAGGACCGCTCCTGTCGCACACTGCTTCTTAGATCAAGTGAATTCAGTTCGGGAAGGTGCGAGATGGCCACATCTTGGCATCGGCGGGCCTGGTCCGTCGTCCTCGCGGGCGTGCTCGCCGCGGTCCTGCTCGCCGGGGGTCAGGCCCCCGCACGGGCCGACCGGCAGGCGCCCACTCCATGGCCGGGCGGGCGATGGGAGCCGGGACCCGCCCGCTACGGCACCACGGTCGTCTCGGACGTTCCCGTCCGGATGGACGACGGCGTGACCCTCACGGCCACGGTCGCCTATCCGACGGATCCGGCGACCGGGCGGCGCGCCTCCGGCCGGTTCCCGGTGATCCTGCAGCAGACGCCGTACACGGACGCGGTCAATCCGTTCTTCGTCCCGTACGGATACATCTTCGCGACCGTCCGGTCACGGGGGACCGGGACGTCCGGTGGCGAGTTCGGCTACGTGTCGGCCCGCGACCACCGCGACGGCGTCCGGACCGTCTACTGGGCCGCCCGTGAACTGGACGGCTCCAACGGCGTCGTCGGTGGATACGGCTGCTCCTACGCCGGGGAGACCCAGCTCTACACCGCCGCCGGCATCGGCCGCGGCTCGCCCCTGAAGACGATCATCCCCACCTGCACCGCGCAGGACTACCTGCGCGAGACATTCCTGGTGGACGGGATCCTGACGGGGGACTTCCCGTTCCTCAAGCGCGCGGCCGCCTCCGTCGGCGACACCCCCTCGGCGAAGTCCTTCTTCGCCGGCCTGGTCACGGAGATCGAGAGCGGAGGCGACGCCGCCTACAACCGTGACTTCTGGCGTTCGCGCCAGCCCATCACCTTCGCCCAGGACATCGTGGACAACGACATCCCCGCCCTGCTGTGGAGCGGATGGGACGACGTGGTCATTCGAGGCGCGACCGAGTTCTACACGGGGTTGCAGAACGCCTACCACGACCGCCCCGTCCAGGCCGCGATGGATCCCGGCCAGCCGGTGACCGGGCGCTATCAGATCATCGTCGGCCCTTGGGGGCACGGTCAGGGGCTCGACAACACCATCATGCTCGAGTGGTACGACACGTGGTTGAAGCACGCCAACACCGGCATCGACCGGACGGGCACCCCGATGCACCTGTACGAACTGCGGACCGACCGCTGGGTCAACGCGGCACGATACCCGATCGTCACCGACTACACCACGTACTACCTCCACGCGAACGGGGCGCTCAAGCCCACCCGGTCGGCCGAGGGCGGCGACCCGATCGCGTGGGCCGCGCCGGACGCGGCGGGCGGCACGCTCACCTACTCGACGCCTCCTCTCGCCGACGGCGCCACCCTGGCGGGACCCGTCAGCGCGGCCGTGTACGCCAGTTCCAGCAACACCAACCTCGAGCTGATCGCCACCCTCTCCGACGTCGCACCGGACGGGACGGCGGCGCCCATCACGTTCGGGGCGGTGCTCGGCAGCCAGCGCGCCCTCGATCCCGGGAAGACCTGGCGTGACCGCGACGGGACGATCATCCGCCCCTACACCCGGCAGACCGGCGACAGCTACCTGACACCGGGCGAGGTCACCCGTTTCGACATAGCGCTCCACCCGCGCCTCTGGGCGGTGCGCCCCGGACATTCCGTTCGCCTCACGCTCACCACCCAGACCCCCGCCGCCGCTTGCGCGGGCGCCAACGTCCTTCCGTGCGCGCTCACCGCGCCGGCGCAGGCCACGGTGCCCGGTGGCGTCTACCAAGTGCGACGCGGGTCGTCCTCGGTGAGCCTGCCGCTCCTGCCCGCAGAATGCTTCCGTACGGCAGCCAGTGCGGTCACCCCGACGAGCGGTGGCCTCTCCCAGCCCATGGACTGGTCCGCCGAACGGCCGGGCCACCCTTGCCAGCGCTAATGGCGGGTGTAGCGGTCGCTTGACCGACAACCGGGACGCGCGAGCACCTTCGATGGGTAAGATGACGGGGAATGAAACTAGAACCGAGTTCAAGTCAGGTCGGCGGCAGCGGCCGGCCGGGCCGCGACGTTTCCCAGGCGCATACATGGGGGGTGCGGTGATGAAGGCGACGAAGATCGTCGAGCCGGACGAAAGCCCCCGTTCCAAGCGGCGGGCGATCCTGGCGGCCGCGGTCAAGAACTTCGGTAAGACCGGCTACGAGGCCACCAAGTGGTCGGTGGTCGCCGATCAGGTGGGGATCGGGCAGACCGCGCTCTATCACTACTTCGAGTCGAAGGCGCATTGCCTGCTCACGATCATGCGGCTTGAGCTCCAGCGTTCGCTGGAGATGTTCACGAAGGCGACCGCCGATCAGCCCGACTCGATGGAGGCCTTGCGGGCGGCGGTGCGTTCGGCGTACGCGGTGTCCGAGCAGAATGTGCTGCAGATGCGGATCCTGCAGAACAACCTGGCCATTCTCGCGGTGCCCCGCAACTCCAAGAAGGAGGAGGCCGAGCGGCTCGCGGCTCGCGAGCTCGTGCACGGCATCGAGGCGGCCTGGACCGAGTTGCTGGAGCGCGGGATGGCCGAGGGGGTCTTCGCGCGCCGTGACGCGCACACGCTGGCCCTGAACATGCTCGGCATGATCGTGAGCGTCTGGCGCTGGTATCGCCCCAAGGGCCTGGTGACGTTGTCCTCCGTGAGCGAGCTGACCGAAGACTGCTGCGTGCGGATGGTCGCGCCGTAACGCTGGCCACAATGACCGGCACGACCTGCGCCTAAGGTCGTGCCGGTCGCTCTGTTCCGGGCCTGGGGCGAGTCGCGCGCCCGATGTTTCCTTTTCCCGGCATTCCGCTATTGCCCCATGGTGAGCGCGGCGATACAGTCTCGTAAACTGAACTGAACTCAGTTGTGGGAGAACGTCATGCGCCTCCGTTCCACACACCTTCTCACCACCTGCGTCGCGGCCCTCGTCCTTGCCGTGGGCGCCTGCGGCGGGGGCGGCTCCAGCGCCGCGAGCGACAAAGAGATCAAGATCGGCGCCTGGTATCCCCTTACGGGTGCCGTGGCGGCCTCCGGCGTCCCGCAGCGCGCGGGCGCCGACGCGTACTTCAAGATGATCAACGACAAGGGCGGCGTCAACGGCCGCAAGATCAACTGGATCGTCAAGGACAACGCCTTCGACCCGCAGCAGACCGTGCAGATCGCCCGGGAGCTGATCGGCCAGGAGAAGGTCGTGGCCATCGTCGCCGCCAACGGCACCGCGCAGGGCGAGGCGAGCTTCCCGTTCGTCCTGCAGCAGTCGAAGGTGCCGATCCTCAACGAGCTGGGCGGGGCCGCCACCTGGTACACGCCGCCGCGTCCCGGCCTGTTCGGCACCCAGACCCTCTATGAGGACCAGGCGGCGGCCCTGGCGGCCTGGGCGGCGGAGGACGGCGCCAAGAAGGTGCTGGTGGTGCACAGCGACCCCGCCGCGTTCGTCAACGTGGCCAAGCAGGTGGGGCCCGTCCTGCAGAAGGTCAGCCCGGGCAGCACCGCCGAACTGCTGTCGGTGAAGTTCCAGTCCACCGACTGGAGCCCGACGATCACGCAGGTGAAGGCCAAGAAACCCGACGCGGTGATCGTCATCCTCGCCTCGCCGGAGGCCGCGGCCTTCCTCAAGGAGGCCAAGCTGCAGGGCCTGTCGGTGCCGACGTACGGGTACGCGCCCACCGCCGCGGCCTCCACGCTCACCCTCGCGGGTGACGCCGCCGAGGGCTTCAAGGCGGTCCAACTGGTCAAGGTACCCAGCGACGAGGATCCGGCCGTCAAGGAGTTCCGCGACGCGATGGCCAAGTACGAGCCGAAACAGCCCGCGGACTTCATCGCCCTGTGGGGGTGGACCGCCGCCAAGGTGTTCGTCCAGATCGCGCAGACCGTCCAGGGTCCGGTCACCTCGCAGTCGCTCGTCGCGGCGTACGAGAAGGCGGGCAACATCGACCCCGGTGTCGCGCCCGTCATGAACTTCAGCGCGGCCAACCACCTGGGCACCCGCGCGGTGCAGAAAGTGGTCGTGAAGGGCGGCCAGTTCGTCTCTGAGGGCGACTTCTTCACCCCGCCGGACCGCTGAGACCAGGAAGGATGTACATATGGTGCTGCTTGAGTACATGGCCCGCATGGACGGCCAGAACCCGGAGAAGGCGCTCGAGTACGTGGAGCCGGACTTCCGTTTCCTGCTCGCCCTTCCCGGCGGGCAGGTGAGCGGGCAGTCCAAGGAGGACTTCGCCCGGTACATCACCGGCCGCGAAGCGGTCGAACGCGTGCACAACGTCCTGCGCTCGGCGGTCGACGGGAACGTTGAGATGGTCTACGGGGTGGTCACCGAGTCGGGCAGGCCCACCGGAGCGTTCCACTCCGCCGCCGTGGTGTCGGCCAACGGGCGGATGCTGCGTTACCAGTCGTTCTTCACGACCTCGTTCGAGCTGCTGGACTGGCCGGCGGCGCCCGGATCGGAGTGATGGCATGTACAACCTCGTGCTTCTGGCCGCGCGACCGCCGGAGTGGACCCACGACCGGTTCATCGCCTGGTGGCGGAATGACCACGCGGAGCTCACCCGTCGGCTGCCGGGCCTGCGGGCGTGGCGGCACACCGAGATAGAGGCGGCGCTGGGAAGCCGGTCCGAAGGGTGGGACGGGATGTCGGTGCTGAGCTTCGACAGCCCGGAAGATCTCCGTAAGGCTTTGGACAGCCCCGAGTGGGCGGCGGCGGTCGCCCAGGTCGGCGACATGAGGGGCCGCCGGATCGCGGTGATGGGGACCGAGCTGGAGATGTTCACCAGCTGATTGTGGAAGGGGCCGAATGCGGCAACTGGTGAGTGAGTTCCGGCGTCGGGCCGAGGAGTCGGACTTCGTCGCCGTCATCGACGATTCGGGCGAGCACACGGCGCGGGACCTGCTCGCCCGCGCCACGCGGCTCGCCGAATCCCTGGGCGGCGGCGCCGGGACCGTGCTCCTGCAGGCCGACAACTCCTGGCGGACCGTCGCGGCGACCCTGGCCGTGGGGATGAGCGGGGGCGTGCTGGCGGTGGTCAACCGCCACACGACCGCCGCCGAGTTCGCTGCGGCCTTCGAGGACATCCGGCCCGACGCCATGGTGGCCGAACCGTCCGCTCTCGCGGAGTGGTCCGTGCCCGCGGCCGGGGGCGTCTGGGACGGCTGGGGGGTGTGGTCGGACGGCGGGCCGCGGGACGTCTCGCGGTGGTCCGGTGGCTCGCTGATCGGGCTGACCTCCGGCTCGACGGGGCGGCCCAAGGGAGTGGTCCAGTCCGAGGACGCCCTGCGCTACGCCTGCTCGCGGACCATCGCCGTCAACGGCCTGAGCCAAGGGGACGCGGTCGCGGCGCTCGTGCCGCTGTCCTCGACCGCGGCGTACTGCTTCGGCGTCTTCATGGCTCTGACGCTGGCGGGCCCGCTGGTGCTGTGGAGCAGGTGGGACCCCGCCACGGCGCTGACCCGGATGGCCGCGACGCGGGTGCGGTGGACCATGTGCGTGCCGACCATGGCGCTCCAGCTCGGCGCGACCGCCGCCGGATCGCGGGCGCTCCAGGGCGTGCGTTCGATGACGGTCGGCGGCGGTCCGATGGACGTCGGGGCCCTCGCCCGTGCCGAGGAGTCGCTGGGCACCAGGATCCTGCGGGTGTTCGGGATGTCGGAGTGCCTGGGCCACACCTCGCCGTCGCCGGAGGAGCCGGTGGAGATCCGGCTCGGCCGTGACGGGCGCCCGTTCCCCGGCACGGAGCTGCGGATGGTCGGCCCGGACGGTCGCCAGGTGCCGCGGGGAGAGGTCGGCCGGGCCCAGGTCCGCGGGCCGTCACTGTTCCTCGGGTACGCGCACGAGGGCAGGCCGGAGCCGCCGGCGCTCACCGCGGACGGGTTCTTCCCCACCGGCGATCTCATGATGGCCAACGAGGACGGGACCGTCAGCGTCATGGGCCGGGAGAAGGACGTGATCATCCGGGGCGGACGCAACATCGACGTCACCGAGGTGGAGCGCGCCGTCGCGACCCACCCGGGCATATGGCAAGTCTGCGTGGTGCCGGTCCCCGACGAGATCCTCGGCGAACGGGTGGCCGCGCTGGTGACCCTCACCGACGGAGACGGGATCGGGCTCGAGGAGATCACCCGGCATCTGCGGAGCGTCGGACTTTCCAAGACCAAGTGGCCCGAGCTGGTGTTCGCCGTCGACGCGCTGCCGCAGACCACGGTCGGCAAGATCTCCCGGGCGGGCGCCCGCGACCTCGCCCGTGACCTGCTCGCCCGCCTGCCCAGCCCGGCGGGCAAGGCGGAGGCGTGAGAGCGCCGGCCCGGAGCGGCCAGTGGGCCGAGGCCGGAGCGGAGACGATCCGGCCCGGCGTGCACCGCGTCCCGCTGCCGCTTCCCGGAGACGGTCTGCGCGCCGTCAACGTCTATCTGCTCGAAGAGGACGACGGCATCGTCATGATCGACGGCGGCTGGGCGCTGCCCGAATCCCGTCATGTCCTTGAGCAGGCCATGGCGTCACTGGGGCACGACCTCGGCCGGATCACGAAGATCTTCGTCACCCACATCCATCGCGACCACTACACGCAGGCGGTGGCGTTGCGCCGGCTCCTGGGGTCGCGGGTGTACCTCGGCGCCGGCGAGCGACCCGGCCTGGACACGCTGGGCGAGGTGCGCAGCAACGTGCCGGTCACCTCCCTGGAGGTGCTCCGCCACGGCGGCGCGGGCGACCTCGCCGACCGGCTCTCCCGCCTGGACTACGGCCTCTTCGCCGAAAGCGACTGGGAGGCGCCGGACGGCTGGATCGGCGCGGGCGTCCTCGACCTCGGCCGCAGGAGCCTGCGCGTCATCCCCACCCCCGGCCACACCAGGGGACACGTGGTGTACCTGGACGAGGCGGCGGGCCTGCTGTTCTCCGGTGACCACGTGCTGCCGCACATCACGCCGTCCATCGGCTTCGAGCTCGGCGACCCCGGGTTTCCGCTGGCGGACTATCTCGCCTCGCTGCGGCTGATGACCTGCTTCGCCGACGCGCGGCTGCTGCCCGCGCACGGCCCGGTCACCGGGAGCGCCCACGCGCGCGTCGCCGAACTGCTGACCCACCACGATGTACGACTGGCGCAGGCGCTGCGGGCCCTTGGCGACCGGACGCTGAACGCGTACGCGGTGGCGCGGCAATTGACCTGGACCCGGCGCGAGGTGTCGTTCGCGAGCCTGGACGACTTCAACCAGATGCTCGCGGTCAACGAGACGGTCGCGCACCTCGACGTTCTCGCGGCGCGCGGACAGGTGATCGTCACGGTCGACGGCGGCGTGAGCGAGTACACGCGCGTGGACGGCGACGCGGAGTGATCGACCGCGCCGTCGTACTGTCCTGGGACACAGCGGGCGGTGCGGCCGCTGTGCGGTCCCGGAAGCTCAGCGGGTGGTGCGGCACCGTGCGGTCC
This sequence comes from Nonomuraea sp. CA-143628, assembly GCF_050942315.1. Taxonomy (NCBI): domain Bacteria; kingdom Bacillati; phylum Actinomycetota; class Actinomycetes; order Streptosporangiales; family Streptosporangiaceae; genus Nonomuraea; species Nonomuraea sp. CA-143628. The sequence goes on along the minus strand of NZ_CP192072.1, from coordinate 9,149,731 downwards.
CGGGGCTCAGCGGGCGGTGTAGCCGCCGCGCGTCCTGGAGCTCAGCGGGCGGTGTAGCCGCCGTCGACGTACAGCTCGGAGCCGGTGACGAAGCTCGACTCGTCGCAGGCCAGGAAGAGCGCGGCGTTCGCCACCTCGTCGGTACGGCCCAGCCGCCCCATCGGCGTGTTGTCGAGCATCAGGTCGAGCCTGGGCGTACCCCGCCAGAGCTTGCGTGACAGCGGGGTCTCGATGAATCCCGGATGCAGCGAGTTGACCCTGACCCCACGCTGCGCCCAGTGCAGCGCCGCGTTCTTGGTCATCAGCCGGACCGCGCCCTTGGCGGCGTGGTAGGAGAACTGGCCGCCGAATCCGCCGACAGCGCCGAATATCGACGAGACGTTGACGATCGACCCCCCGCCGGAACGCTCGATCACCGGGCCGGCGTGCTTCATCCCGAGCCAGACCCCGCGCTGGGTGACCGCGACGACGGCTTCCCACGTCTCCAGCGTCTCCGTCTCCACGTCCGTCATCTTGGCGATGCCGGCGTTGTTGACCAGCACGGAGATGCCGCCGAGCCGTTCGGCCACCTCGTTCACGACCGCTTCCCAGGCGCCCTCGTCGGTGACGTCGAGGCCGAGGCCGATGGCCCGTCCGCCCGCCTTCGTGAGCTGGTCGGCGGCCTCTTCACAACGTTCGGCGTCCACATCGGTGATCACGACCGTCGCGTCCTCCTCGGCGAACCGCCGGACGACGGCCTCCCCGATCCCGCCGGTCGCGCCGGTCACCAGTGCCACGCGGCCGGACAGTCGAGCTTTCACGGCGATCTCCTCTGTCGATCTCAATGCGAAACTGCGGTCCTCAGACCGTGAACCGGCCGCCGTTGCTGAGCAGCACGGCGCCCACCACGTTCGATGCGGCGGGGGAGGCGAGGTACAGGATGTTGTCCGCCAGCTCCTCGGGTGAGGCGTACCCGATCGGCCCTGAGGCCGCCATCGCCTGCCGGACGGCCGCCGGGGTCCGAGCCGCCATAGGGGTGTCCACGGGACCCGGCGCGACCACGTTGACCCGTACCCCGAAGGCCGCCGCCTCCTTGGCCACCGACTGCGCGAGCGCGTGCACGCCCGCCTTGGACGCGGCGTAGTGGGCGTAGCCCACCAGCGTGTCGAAGGCCGCCGACGACCCCACCATGACGACGGCGCCGCGACCGGCCGGGATCATCGCCCGCACCGCGGCCCGCAGGACATGGAATGACCCGTCGAGATTGATCGCCATGACCCGGCGCCACTGTTCGTCCTCCAGGTGCCGGAACACGTCAAGGGGCTCGCCCGACTGCTGGGCGGCCAGGATCCGCTCCTTGGCGCGTGGATCGTCGACCCCCGCGGTGTTCACGACGACGTCCAGCCGGCCGTGTGCCGCGACGATCCGTTCGACCTGCGCCTCCACATCGGCGGCGACGGTGACGTCCAGGGCGACCGGGCGGCCGGACCTGGTCGTGACGGCCACCGTACGCGCTCCGACCTCGTTGACGTCCGCCACGTAGACCGCGGCGCACCGCTCGCGATCCAGCTGTTGTACGACCGCGGCTCCGATCCCGGACCCGCCTCCGGTGACCAGCGCGACCGCCCCCTCGAACCTGCTCATGCCACTCACTGGTCGCTCATGGGGAAGGCTATTTCCGGCGTACGGCAGATCAGCAGCCGCCGGCACTTACCTGAGGCGGGGTCCACGAGCGCGGTCACGTTGAACGACGCCTCGAACCGTCCGTCTCGCGTCACCGTCCCCAACCCCAGCTCGACGTCGCCGACGGCCGTGGCCCGGACCAGGTGATGGACCAGCGCGTTCTTCTCGCGTTGTTCGAGATAGCCGACCAGGCCCGCACGGTCGCCGCGGAACTCGGCGGTCTGCCCGCCGCCCTTGGAGAACACCACGGACATCTCGAAGTCGTCAGTGATCTTCGTGAGCACGCGTTCTGGCTCGTCGGAGTCCATCGTGGCGAACCACGCGTCGAGCAGGGGGGTGTCGGTGGTCATGGGGCTCCTTCTAAGCGTCTTCCTGAAGTCTTCTAGGCGTCGGCGGCGCTGGTGGCCGCGCCAGCGGCGGCTTGGCCGGTTGTCTCGGTGGCTGCGCCGGTGGCGGTTCTGCCGGTTGTCTCGGTGGCCGTGTCGGCGGCGGTCAGGCCGAAGACGAGAGCCGCGGCGATGCCGCCCGCGTACGCGCGGTTCCACAAACCGCCGACGTCCGACCCCGCCGCGAGCAGCCCGCCGATCGGCTCGCCGTCCTCGCCCAGGACGCGGGCGCGGTCGTCGACGCGCACGCCGTGGAACGGGAACGTGATGGCCGGCACCGCCTCGATGACGTAGTACGGCGGCTCGTCGAGTGGCAGGCGGTCCAGCTCGCGGCCGGGCCGCAGGTCGAGCCCCGCCGAGGCGCGCTGGTTGAAGAGCTCGACGCCGTCGCGGACGGCCTTGCCGTGGTAGCCCCATTCCTCGGGCAGGAAGGCCAGCTCGTCCAGGTCCTGGGCGAGCCCGACGCGACCGCCCCGCCTGCTGGCCAGGGCGAACTTGTCGACGGCGACGGCGCCCTCGACATAGGAGCCGACGATCCAGTCACGGAACACCCGGGCGTCGGCGACGAGCAGGCCGCGGCTTCCGGGCTGCTCCAGCAACGCCATGGTGGTGAGGTGATCGCCCAGCGTCTCGTCCGTGAACCGTTCGTTGTTCAGGTTGAACAGGAGCGCGTGCTCGCTGTAGTACAGCGACAGGTCGACGAAGTCCGCCGGATCGGCGAAGGGGATGCCGCTGGGGATGAGGTGACCGTAGAAGCCGGCGTCCTCGTGACCGGTGGCCGCGCCGGCCTGGGTGGCCAGGCGGTAGCCGCCACCACGGCTGTGTGGATTCGAGCGCAGCTCCATACGGTCGGCTCGCGGGTGCACGTGGGCGGTACGGAGCGCGAGGTCGCCCTGGAACCCGCCGGTCGCGATGAGCGTCGAGCGAGCCCGCACCGTTTTCCGCGTGCCGTCGGCCGACCTCAGCTCCGCCCCGGCCACGACACCGTTCTCCGTCACCAGACGTTCGGTGTCGGTGTCGAGCAGCAGCTCGCCGCCGCCCTGGAGGATGAGCCGGCGGCAGGTGTCGAGGTAGTGGTTGGTGTCGAACCGATGCCCGCGGCCGAAACTGAGAATTCCCTGCTCGTCCCCGGTCTCGACGCCGATGGAGCGGATCCAGGAGACGCCGTCGGCGAACCGGTCCACCAGGGCGCGTTTCAGCGCGGCCTCTCCGCGCGGATTGTGCTGATCCATGATCTCGTGGCTGGGAGCGGTCCACGCGTACCCGGCGAAGCGCGCCGATCCGCCGACGTCGCCGCCGATCTCGGCGATCAACACCGACAGACCGTCGCGCACGGCTCGCGCACCAGCCGTCAGCCCAGCCATGCCGGCGCCGATGATCAGCAGATCGACGGCTTCTGCTTCTGCGCGCACGCGGCTCTCCTCCATCGGTCCCTGCTGCTCAGCGGACTGCCAGGCGTCTCGCGTGCCACAATAGACCAAACTCAATTCAATTCAAGAGCAGGCCCTCCCGCACCGACGAGACGGAGGGCGAACTCGCTGTACTGCCACACGACGGCGTCCTCGCCGTGCTCGCCGTCTTCTCGATACCAGGCCGCCAAGCCCATGCCGAGGTCGAGGATCGCGTACGACGCCAACCGCGCCGAGGCCACGGCGAAAACCCCCTGTCGCGATCCCGCCTGTACGAGATCACGAAACCGGGTCTCGTACTCGGTGCGAAGCTCCAGCACCCGGCCGCGATGCGGTTCGGTGAGACTGCGGATCTCCCGGTTGCCGACGAACGCCTCAAGCCGGTGCCGGGCGTGATAGCGGACGTGGGCCTCGGTCGCCCGCCGCAGGCGCTCGACGGGGTCGGTCGTGGTCGCGACCGCGGCGCGGTTGGCGGCGAGCAGTTCGCGCATCGTCGCCTCCATGATCTGGGCGAGCAACTCCTGCTTGGAGGCGACGTGCTTGTACAGGCTGGGCGCGCGTATCCCCACCGCTTCGCCGATGTCGGCCATCGTGGTGGCCTCGTACCCCTTGTCGGCGAACAACTCCAGCGCCACCGAACGAATGTGCTCGACCCGGTCCACATCGACTCCTCGGCTAACATTGGTTAGCTGCAATGATGGCGCATTGCCACCGCCAGAGGCTACGGTTCGGCTAACGCTCATTAGCCAGATGGGAGACCCCATGGCCGTCGACCTTGCCCCCGAACCAGATGTCGCCGACGTCGCCCGGCGCACCGCGACGTTCATTCGCGAGGCGGTGATTCCGGTCGAGGAGGAGCAACACGGCGTCGCGCGGTCGGAGGAGGTCCGCAGGACGCTGCAGCAGGCCGCGAAGGAGGCCGGTGTCTTCGCCCCGCACGTCGCGCGGGAGTACGGCGGGCTCGGGCTCGACATGCGCGGCCGGGCCGCCGTGTTCGAGGAGGCCGGCTACTCCCTGCTCGGACCGCTCGCGCTGAACATCGCGGCGCCCGACGAGGGAAACATGCACATGCTTGAGGCCATCGCCACCGACGAGCAGAAGGAACGTTACCTGCGGCCACTCGCCGCGGGCGAGGTCCGCTCGTGCTTCGCGATGACCGAGCCCGCCCCGGGCGCGGGCTCGGATCCGAGCGCCCTCACCACGCGTGCCACGCGTACGGCCGACGGATGGCGTATCGACGGCCACAAGTGGTTCATCACCGGCGCTGACGGGGCGGGCTTCGCGATCTGCATGGCCAGGACCTCCGGGCAACCGGGCGAGGCGGGCGGCGCGACGATGTTCCTGGTCGACGGCGACAACCCCGGGATGAAGACGGTCCGGCACATCGACACCCTCGACGAGAGCCTGTACGGAGGCCACGTCGAGCTGGTCTTCGACGGCTGCGTGGTGGGGGAGGACGCGATACTCGGCGAGGTCGACGAGGGCTTCCGCTACGCCCAGGTCAGGCTCGGCCCGGCCCGCATGACGCACTGCATGCGCTGGCTGGGCATCGCGCGACGGGCGCAGGACATCGCGGTGGCGCGGGCCGCGGAGCGCCGGCTGTTCGGGTCGCGGCTGGGCGAGCTCGGCATGGTCCAGCAGATGATCGCCGACAACGAGATCGACATCGCCGCGTCCCGTGGCCTCATCCTGCGGGCGTGCTGGGAGCTCGATCAAGGCCACAGCGCGTCGCAGTCCACCGCCGTCGCCAAGACCTTCTGCGCGGAGGCGATCTGGCGCGTCGTCGATCGTGCCGTGCAGATCTGTGGCGCCCTCGGCATCTCGGGCGACGTTCTGCTGAGCCGCTACCTGCGGGAGGTGCGCCCGTTCAGGATCTATGACGGGTCGTCGGAGACTCACCGCTGGGCCATCGCCAGGCGCGTCCTGCGCCGCCACGACGCGGCGGCGGCGCGATGACCGGCGTGAAGACTGGCGGGACGTGGAGGCGGCGCGATGACGGACACTGACCGGTCCGCGCTCGACGGCCTGGATCTTCCCGCGCTCGAAAGGTTCTTCGCCGAGCGCGTGCCCGGCTTCGCCGGTCGCCTCACCGCCGAGTTGCTCCATGGCGGGCGGTCGAACCTGACGTACCTGCTCGGCGACGGCCGGCACAAGTGGGTGCTGCGCCGTCCGCCGCTGGGCGCGCTCACACCGTCGGCACACGACATGGGCCGCGAGTACCGCGTCGTCGAGGCCCTGGCCGGCAGCCACGTCCCGGTCGCACGCGCGGTCGCCCTGGCCGATGCCGAGGTGCTGGGCGTGCCCTTCTCGGTGGTCGAGCACGTAGAAGGGACCGTGATCCGGACTACGGACGAGTTGCTCACCCTGTCCCAGGGCGATATCGCCCGATGCGCGGACAGCCTGCTCGAGGTGCTGGCCCGCTTGCACGCGGTCGATGCCGAGGCCGTCGGGCTGGGGGCCTTCGGCCGTCCCCACGGCTACCTGGCCAGGCAGGTGCGGCGCTGGCACGACCAGTGGCAACGGGTCCGGACCCGCCCCCTGGCCGACATCGAGCGGCTGCACGCGCGGCTGGCCGAGGCGTGCCCCGAGGAGAGCGGCGGCTCGATCGTCCACGGCGACTATCGCATCGACAACGCCATCCTCTCCCACCAGGACCCCGCCCAGATCAGGGCGGTGGTGGACTGGGAGATGGCCACGCTCGGCGACCCGCTGGCCGACCTGGGACTGCACCTTGTGTACGCGGATCCGGCGTTCGCCCCCGTCATCGGCGGCGCAGCGGCCTCCACCAGCGACCGCCTGCCCCCGCCGGCCGAACTCGCCCAGCGATACGCCACGATCAGTGGCCGCGACCTCGGCCGGCTCGACTTCTATCTCGGTCTCGGCTACTTCAAGATCGCCGTCATCGCGGAAGGGATCCACGCCCGCTTCCAGCGCGGCATGACGCGGGGATCGGGCTTCGAATCCGTCGGCCAGGCGGTCGCGCCGCTGGCCGCCGCCGGTCTGCACGCCCTGGCGAGGCCCGCCTGAAGGCCGCAGTACCGGATGGCGGTCGGCAAGCGCGGGCGCGGCCCCGGCGAAGCGCCGGGGCCGACGCGAGAGGCGGTCAATATCGTTCGGCGAGGTTGGAGTTGATCTCGGTCAGGGCCAGTGTGTTGTCGGTGTAGCGGATCGCGTTCGGCAGGACGGGCAGCGCCAGGGTGGCCGCCGTGAAGCGGTAGGCGTCGGCGACCGTGTGGAGGCCGAGCCGTTCGATGGTGATCGTGCGGATGGCCGTGCCGGCGTTGATCCGGTGAGTGGCCAGGTTGAGCGTGGTGGCCAGCAGTTCGGCCCGCAGCGTGCGCGGCTGCAGAACCGGCAGCGTCAGGACGGCCGTGGCCTCCGCCTGGGACAGCGCCCCGTCCGGGGTGCTGCCGTCGGCCCCGTCGAATCGGGTGTCCGTCGCCTGGACGCGGGCCAGCACCTCAGGGGTACGAAGGTCACCGCGCAGCGCCCAGACCGCGGTGAGCTGCGGGTTCTTGGTGGGAGCCGGTTCGGTGACCTGGGTGGTGGCCTGGGCGGTGGCGGGGGTGAACGCGCAGCCGTTCTGCCCGCCGTACCGCAGGGCGGCCTGGACGGTCAGCGGTCCCGGCGGGGTCAGCAGGCTCGGCCGGGCGGTGACGGTGACGCTTCCCGTGGCGTCCGGGGCGAGGGCGCCCACGGTCCAGGTCAGCGTGGTGGTGCCGTCGGCGTTGCGGGTGACCGTGCCCGGGCGCGGGCCGGAGCCCTTGTCCAGGGCCTGGCTGTAGTACAGGTCGGCGGGCAGCGTCTGGGTCAGCGTGGCGCCGGTCGCCTGGGCGCTGCCGGTGTTGCGGTACGCCAGCGTGTACGTGATCGCCTCCCCGGGCTCGGCCGACGGCGTCGCGGTCTGCGACAGGGTCAGGACCGGGGCGTGGGCGGTGGTCGAAGCGGTGGCGGTGTTGTCCGCCAGGGTCGTCTCGACCTCGGGCTCGCCGGCGGCGTTGCGGCCGGAGATCTTCACGGTGTTGGTGAGCGTGCTGCCGTCCACCGCCGTACAGGGAACCTGGTAGGTGAAGGTTTCGGTGGCGGGCAGGGCGCTGACCGCCCTCGTGATCGGCTCGCCGCTCGGCGGCGTGTCGGTGAGGGTGACCGAGGAGGCCTCGTTGGCGGACTTGTTCGTGCCTCGCACGGTGTAGGTGAGCGTGTCGCCAGCCTGGGCGTCGCTCTTGTCCACGGTCTTGGTCACGGCCAGGTCGATGGAATGGACGCGCTCCAGGTCCGCCGCGCTGAGCTCGTCGATGGCCTGACCGTGCGCGCCCTCGGAGAAGTATCTGCTGCTGGTGAAGTTGAACTGGAGCCGGTCCCAATCGGTGTGGCTGAGCAGCGTGTCGCCGGGGCTGGCGGTGGCGCATTCAGGGCCGTAGACGGGGATGAAGTTGACGTCCTCGGTGGCGTGGTCGGAGTAGGAGCCGTCCTCGCCGGCCCAATGGATGGCCTTGTTCGCCGGGTGGTTGGCGGGCTTGCCGCCCACGCCGTGGACGATCAGCCGCGAGCCGGCCCGAGCGAGCGCGGGCGACCTGATCTCGTCGAGCCCGCCGTTCTCCGTCAGCGTGTCCGTGGCGACCGTGGCCAGGTCCAGCGGGCGCGTGGTGTCGACGTCGGGGAACTGGTACAGGTAGTTCATCACGCTCAGGTAGTTGGGCTTGCAGTTGTGCCGGTCGAGGTCACCGTTGTCGAAGCGGCCGCCGTGCCCCAGGCCGAGCGTGTGGCCCAGCTCGTGCAGGAACGTCGACTCCTCGGCCACCTTCCTGCCCCCGAGGGTGTTGATCAGCGAGGACCCGAGGCCGTCCACCGCCACCACGAAGTCGTTGCTGCCGCGTTCGTCCAGCTCCGCCATTCCCGAGTTGAAGGTGGGCAGCGAGTCGATGAACATCCCGTACCGGAAGTGCAGCCGCTTGAACAGCATGATGTCCTCGCACAACGGGCTGGACCTGTCCCGCGCGGTGCCGAAGTGACCGGTGGCGGTGGGGCCGCACGCCCGCTCCGGGTTGCCGAGCTTGAGGTCGTCGAAGTCGTCCAGGGTGCCGGCGGGATGGTCGTTGAACTCCAGCGTGGCGACGTGCGGTACCGCCTCGTCGGCCAGCAGGTGCAGCCCGATGCCCGTCCTGTGCTGATCGTTGATCACGGGCGCGTTGTTGAAGACACCCTCGACGTCCTGCAGCACACCCGTCTGCGGGGCCTCGCCCTGCATCCAGTCCACCTCGACGTAGACGTCCCTGCGCTCGGCGTCCGCGCCCGGCAGCGTCAGGTCGACCACGTTGTCGTTGTTGAAGTCCCGGCCCCGGTACTCCTCGTAGTCGGTGAACCCGTCCCCGTCGGTGTCCGCGCTGGGGTACGGCGTGATGTCCACGCAGACCTGGACCGAGGGCTTCGGGTCCGGCCCGAAGATCCCGCCGCCGGGCTCGCCGTTGCCCGCCACGCAGCCCGTCGAGGAGGTCAGGTCGCCGGTGACGGTGCCGTGGATGAGGTTCACAGTGAAGCGCGCGTACGGGTCGTCGTGGCGCGGCGAGGCGTCCCCCCAGTCGTCAGGGCTGGTGTCGTCGTGGTCCTTGATCAGGACGCTGATCTTCTGCTCGGTCTTGGTGGTCGGGATCTGCTTGGTCAGCGACCAGTTCGGCGCGACCTGGACCTGGTCGTCCGGCGCTCTGGGCGTGGTGTAGGTGTCGAACCCGTCGAAGGTGATCTCGGCGTAGAAGTCCGGAGCGCTCTCGTCCGCGGCCTCCAGGCCCTCGTTGCGGCACGGGTCCACACAGTTCACCAGGAGCACGCGTAAGGTCAGCGGTTGGAAGGCCGTCTCGGCCGTGGCCGGTGGCGAGGTGACGAACACCCCGGCCAGCGCCACGACCAGCGCGACCGCGTAGCGGATTGCCGGCTTGATCTGCATGCGGCCACTATCAGCGGCCACTGCGTGAGCCGCATGAGTAGACGCTACTCAGACGGATCCGGCCGCTGGTGGCTCGAGCATGGGCACGAGGAATCGCCGGGCCACCGCGGCCAGTTCCTCGTCGTCGTCCAGGTTGATGATGGTGCTGGGGATCGTCAGGAAAGACGTGGAGATCCGCACCATCATCTCGGCCACGAGGTCGACGTCGAGGCCGCTCGACACGTTGCCCGCGCGTTGCTCGCTGCGGAGCTGACCGGCGACGAAATGCCGCACGGTGGCGAGGGTCTGACCCCCGTCGGCCGTCATGGAGGGGACCAGCAGGTCCGGTTCCGTGGCGATGAGTCCGCCGATCAGTGGGTTGCCGCGAATTGCCCGCAATGAGGTTACGAAGCCCAGCACTACCCTGTCGGCGGCGGTGCCGGCTTGTTCTATGTCGATGAGGAACTGGTCGAAATAGCGGCGGAACTCCCGGCGCACCACGTGTTCGATCAGCGTGTCCTTGGTGTCGAACCGGCGGTAGACCGTGATCCGCGACACCTTCGCCAGCCGGGCGACGTCCTCCATGGTAGAGCGCCTGATGCCCATCCGGCAGAACTGCTCGTACGCCGCGTCGAGGATGCGCGCCCGTAGCTCGTCGCTGTCGTCGACGCGCTCGACGGCATCGACATAGGCGCGCTCCAGCAGCGAATCGGAGTCCGACGGCGCCATGAATCCGGACAGCACAGATTCCACGGTCACCTCCTAGGGGAATTCTGCCTCAAACGCGGTCTTGTGATGCTCGTCACACTGTGCTCTGATGATGATACACAGACTCATGACCTGTTTCTCCGTATCAACCATTTCTCGCGTGCCCTGAGCAGAACCCCCCACCTCGAAGGAGTGCGGAGCATGGCAGAGTTGAGCAGGCGCGAAGTACTGATCTCGGGCACCGCCTTGGGGGCGCTCGGCGCGTTAGGGATGGCCTCCCCGGCCCAGGCGGACTCCCTGTTCGGCGACTGGGGCTGGCCGGCCAGTGGTTCGATCGCGGGTTCCGGCAGCGGCGCCGACCCCCGATGGGTGTGGGACGACGTGGCCGACCCGCTCCTCGCCTCCCTGCTCGACCGCGGTGCCATACCCGAGGTCAACCGGCTGCTGTACGACTGGAACCGCAACGACCAGCCCCTGCCCGCGGGGCTGCCGGAGGATCTGCGGGCCTTCATCGAGCAGGCGCGTCAGCTGCCATCGTGGGCCGACCCGGCCAAGCTGGATGCCGCGGGGCGCTTCCACGCGCTCAAGGGCAACTACATCGTCGTCCTCACCATCGTCGGCGCCGGGATGCTGGCCACCGCCATCCCCAAGGAGGCGCGCGCCGTCTATTACTCCGCGGGCGGTGCGGATCTGAAGGATCGGATCGCCAAGACGAACATCCTGGCGTACGCGGTCAGACCCCAGAACGCCTGGGGTGCCGGGGGCACGGCCGTGGTCGAGGCCGTGAAGACCCGGCTGGTGCACGCGGCGGTGCGGCACCTGCTGAAGTCCTCTCCCCACTGGTCCGGCCCCATCCCGATCAGCCAGGAGGACATGCTCGTCACGTGGCACACCCTGGCGACCTACTCCATGCGCGGGATGCGGGAGTGGCAGGTGCGCATCTCCTCCGCCGAGGCCGCGGCGTACCTGCACTCGGTACAGATGCTGGGGCACATGCTCGGCATCAGGGACGAGTTCCTCCCCGCCACCTGGGAATCCTCCTACACCCAGTCGGATCTGGTCCTGCCCAGGAACATGGGGCCGACCTCGGAAGGGGTGGAGCTCAACGCCATACTGCGGGACATGCTCGCGGAGCTGACCAGCCCCGGTGGCCTTGACAAACCTCTCGTCAACGCGTTCTCCAGGTACCTCACCGGCGACCAGGTGGCCGACTGGAACGGCATCCGGCACGAGCCGCTGTGGGACCCGGTGATCAAGACCGCGTGGCCGCTACTGGTGCGGTTCCGGGAGGGTCTGATCGGGCTGCCGCTGGTGCCCGCCGCCGCCTGGCTCATCGACGAGATGGTCAAGAAGTGGACCACGTACTACCTCACCAAGGGGGCGCAAACCAAGATCGTGATTCCGACGGGCAACCGGCCCAGCTGATCACGGTCCGGCTGCTTCGACATTCCTTCGGTACACCATCGGTCCCCGGCGGCAGGCTTGCCGCCGGGGAATTTCTTTTGGCTGATCCCTTGACCTGGACCCCTGCGAGGGGAGAGTTTGGTCGGAATCGGATTTACGAGTCATTTACGAACCTAGTTCGTAAAGGGGTGTCGTGGCGATGGTGATCGGAGTGGTGACCCACTCCATGCACGGGAAGTTGTTCCGGGAAGCCGCGAACACGCTTCGTGGGGTCGACCTGGAATGGGTCAGCTACGACCACGAGGACGAGATCCGCGCCAAGGTCGCCGAGTTCCTGAGCACGACCCGGCTCGACGGCTTCCTGGCCGGCCCGGTCCCGTACACGGCCAGCCGCGAACTCCTCCCACCCGGCCTCCCGGTCGGCGTGATCCGCTCGTCGGCGCTCGACCTGACCCTCGCGCTCTACCGCGCCCAGGAGCGTGGCTGGGGTCGCACCCCGGTCAGCATCGACACCTTTCCCGCCGAGGCGGTCGAGGCGGTCGCCCTCGCGCTCGAGCTCGACGCCGACGCCATCGACTGCCTGCCGTACGCCCCCACGCAATCCGTGGCGGACATCGTCGAGTTCCACCGTTCCGCGTACCACCGGTTCGGCGAGCGCAGCTACGTGATCAGCGTCCGCGCGGCCGTCCGCGAGCGACTGTCCGGCGAGATCCCGATCATGAGCGGCATGCCGGTGCCGGCGACGATCCGGACCGAGCTGCACGAGCTCGCGCTCCGGATCGAGTCCGAGCGGGCCAGCGCACAACGCTTCGCCGCCGGAGTCTTCCTGATCTCGCATTCGCAGGACGAGGAACGGGCCCGGATCGGCCTGATGAACCTGTTGCTCAACACCCCCGAGTTCGCCGGCGCGTGGATCGAGGACCGCGGCCGGCGCGGTGTCGTCGTCTTCGCCCACAAGGCCCTGTTCGAGCGCATCACCCGCAACTGGGTCGCCGTACCCGCGCTCGCCGAGGCGGCCACGGCGCTCGGCGCGCAGGTCTCGGCCGGGTTCGGCGTCGGCGCGTCCGCCCGCGGCTGCGTGGCCCTGGCCGAACAGGCGGCCGCCCGAGCCGAGCGGGAGAGCGAGCCATGCGGCTACCTGATCGAGGACAGCGGCGTGATCATCGGCCCGATGGGTCCGGTCCGGGCGGCGCTCAGCTACTCCTACCGCGAGCACGGCGACGACGTCGAACGGCTCGCGAAGTCCGTCGGCCTCAGCGCCGCGACCGTCTCCCGGCTGGCGGCACTGGAGCACGAACTGGAAGGTCGCGCGATCTCGCCCGGTGAGCTCGCCGACCATCTCGGCATCACGGATCAGAGCGGGCGCCGACTGATCCGGACACTCGACGCTGGGGGCCTGGTGAGCGTCGAAGGCACTGCTCAGCACCATCCGAAAGGACGCCCGACGCGTCTGTACCGACTACGCATCGCCCAAGCGCTACCGCGCTCCTCCCGTTGAAGGGACCCCCCATGGAGTTCAACCGCCGCCAGATCCTGAAGTACGCCGGCCTCGGCCTGGCCCTGCCCGCCGCATCGCCCCTGCTGTCCGCCTGCTCCAACGACAAGTCGGCGGGCTCCGGCGACGGCAGCGTGAAGTTCGAGGGCTGGGACTACGAGGCCGCACTCGTCCAGCAGAACCTCGACAACTTCACCAAGACCAGCAAGATCAAGGTCAACTACACCCCGATCACGAGTGCGCAGTACGTTCAGAAAGTAGTCGCCGAGTTCACCGGCGGCGGCGGCCCGGACGCCCTTTACGTGTACGACGATTCCCTCGCCGGCTGGGTCGAGGGGGACTACCTCCAGCCGCTCGACGGCATGCCCGGCGTCGACGAGGTGTACAACGCGATCTACCCGGGCAACGCGACCGCGATGACCTACCAGGGCAAGCGCTACGGCCTGCCGTACTACACCGACTCCAACGCCCTGACCTACAACGCCGACATCCTGGCCAAGGCCGGGATCACGAAACCGCCTGCCAGCCTGGAGGAGCTGGAAGCGCAGGCGGTCAAGATCAAGAACGCCGGCCTCCTGAAGTACCCGATCGGCGTACCGGCGCAACTGTCCGACACCTGGTGGTCCTGGGTGTGGGCGCTGGTCTACGGCAGCGGCGGCAACATGTTCGACGACCAGCAGGCGCCGATCATGAACACCACCGACACCGTGGTGAAGGACGTCTTCGCCTGGCTGCAGCAGGCGGCGAACAAGTCGAAGGTGATCGACCCGGCCTGCCTGCAGCTGCTGCCGGTCCCGATCGACAACGCGATGAAGGCGAACCGGTACGCGTACACGATCGGCGCGCGGTACGCCAGCCGCGACTACAACGACGCGACCAAGTCCAAGGCCGCGGGCAAGATCCGGATGGCGCTGATACCGAGCCTCGACGGTCAGGTGCACGGGACGGTCAGCAACACCCGGCTCTATGCGCTGGCCAAGGACACCGAGGTGAAGGACAACGCGTTCAAGCTGCTCACCTATCTGGGCGGGCTCGACGCGAACAAGCAGCCTAATACCGCGAAGTTCTGGTTCCTGCAGCGTGGTCTCGGGTTCGCCTACAAGTCGATGGCGACCGACCCGGAGATCACCGCGTCGCTGAAGAAGTTCGCCGACCCGGAGATCTACGCCCACCTGGGCGAGATCGCCAAGCCGCGCAACGTGCTCGGCATGCCGTGGTACACCGAGTTCGAAACCGAGATGCACAAGGTCGTACAGGGCGTGCTGAGCAACCAGACGCAGCCGGCCGCGGCGGTGGCGAGCCTGGCGCAGTCCGCCGAGACGCTGAAGAAGAAGTACAGCTGAGGATGGCCGTCCTCGACGAACGCCGGCCGCTGGGCGACAACGCCAAGGCCTGGGCGCTGAACGCGCCGGCCATGATCGTGATCGCCCTGCTGGTCGCCTACCCGATCGCGTACTCGTTCTGGGTCAGCCTGCAACGCAACAACCTGAAGCGCCCGCGGGCGAAGAGCTTCATCGGCTTCGACAACTACCAGGCCCTGCTCAGCGATCAGGCTTTCCTGTCCGCGCTGAAGGTGTCGGCCCTGTTCGTCCTCGTGGTGCTCGGGCTGACCGTCGTCCTCGCGCTGATCCTGGCGCTGGTGCTGAACGAGCAGTTCCGCGGCCGCGGTCTGTTGCTCAGCCTGGCCTTGCTGCCTTGGGCGATGCCGGGGGTGGTCAACGGCCTGATGTGGCGGACCATCTTCGACGCGAAGACCGGCGCCCTGAACGGTCTGCTGACGCAGCTCGGGCTGATCGACGAATACCAGGCCTGGCTGACGTCCGGGACCGGCGCGTTCCTGTTCACCGCGCTGGCCCAGGTGTGGAACACGCTCCCGTTCTCGGTCATCATCCTGCTCGCCGGACTGTCGACGATCCCTTCGGAGCTGTACGACGCCGCCACCGTCGACCGGGCGGGTGCGGTGCAGCGGTTCGTCCAGGTGACGGTGCCGTGGTTGCTGCACCCCCTGCTGATCGTGCTGATCCTCGAGACGATGAACGCCTTCCGCGCCTTCGACACCATCTACGTGCTGACCGGCGGCGGACCGGGTGACGCGACCACCACCATCGCCCTGCTCGACGTGCAGACCGTCCTGACCTTCACCGACTTCGGCCTGGGCAGCGCCTACGCCTGGGTGATCACCGCGATCACCCTGCTGATCTCGGTCGGCTACATCGGCCTGCTCTACCGGAAGGGGGACTTCGAGGTATGAGCACCGTGGTGAAGGTTCCCCTGCGCTACCGGATCCCCTGGAAGAAGATCGTCCTGTACGTGCTGGCGGTCGTGTTCGCGCTGTATCTGGTGTTGCCGTTCTACTGGATCGTCGCGATGAGCTTCATGCACGAGGTGGACGCGATCTCCGTTCCGCCGCACTGGGTTCCGGACCGCCCGACGCTGGAGAACTATCTCGGTTTCGTTCATCCGAGTGAGGCCCAGCAACTCGTCGGCGGCCGGGCGATCGACGAGACGCCGTACTCCTTGCGCAACAGCCTGATCGTCGCCACCTCGACGGCGATCCTGAATCTCGCGCTGGCCACGTTCGCGGCGTACTCGTTCTCGCGGCTGAAGTTCCGGGGCAGTCAGGTGCTGCTCATGCTCTACCTGCTCACCCGGATGGTGCCGGGGATCGCGATCATCATCCCGTTCTACCTGCTGATGCGGACGTTCGGGCTGCTGGACACCTACCTGGCGCTGATCCTTTCGTACACGACGTTCGCGCTGCCGATCACGATCTGGATCCTGAAGGACTTCTTCCGCTCGGTGCCGCGCGAGCTGGAGGAGGCGGCCCGGGTGGATCGGTGCGGCTGGTTCCGGACCATGTGGTCGGTGTTCCTGCCGGTCGCGGCGCCGGGGCTGGTCGCGGCCGCGGTGTTCGCGTTCATGACCGCGTGGAACGAGTTCATGTTCGCGTTGTTCCTGACCAGCACGAAGGCGGCGAAGACGATCCCGGTGGTGGCGGCGAACTTCGCCACCGACTTCAACACCCAGTTCACCGTCATGGCCGCGGCCGGCGTGCTCGCGGTCGTCCCACCCCTGGCATTGGCCCTGCTCTTCCAGCGCAAGCTGGTCCAGGGCATGGCCGCCGGATCCGTGAAGGGCTGACAGATGGCAGAGGTTCGACTCGAAGGCGTCACCAAGTCGTTCGGCGCCAAGACCGTGGTGAAGGACCTGAATCTGACCATCGAGGATCAGGAGTTCCTCACCCTGGTCGGCCCGTCCGGTTGCGGGAAGTCGACAACCCTGCGGATGATCTGCGGCCTGGAACGGGCCTCCGCGGGCAACATCTTCTTCGACGGCAAGCCGGTCAGCTGGCTGCCGGCCAACAAGCGCGACGTCGCGATGGTGTTCCAGAGCTACGCGCTCTACCCGCACAAGACGGTCCGGCAGAACATCGGGTTCGCGCTGAAGATGATGCGGGTGCCCAAGGCGATGATCGACGAGCAGGTGCTGCGGGCGGCCCGGACGCTGGACATCGAGGACCTGCTGGATCGCAAGCCGCGCGAGCTGTCCGGTGGTCAACGGCAACGGGTCGCACTGGGTCGCGCGATCGTACGGGACGCCGGCGCGTATCTGCTCGACGAGCCGCTGTCCAACCTAGACGCGCAGCTCCGGGTGCTGATGCGCGCGGAGATCAAGCGGCTGCACGTGGACGTCGCCCGGACCTTCATCTACGTCACCCACGACCAGGTCGAGGCGATGACGATGTCGGACCGGATCGCGGTGATGCGCGACGGCGTCGTCCAGCAGTGCGCGACGCCGGGGGAGATCTACGAACGACCGGCGAACCGGTTCGTCGCGTCGTTCATGGGCTCGCCGCCGATGAACTTCGTCACCGGTGAACTGGCCGACGTGGACGGCGTCCGTACCTTCCGCAGCGGCGCGTTGAGCCAGGAGCTGGGCCGGTACGACGTTTCGCCGGACGACCCGGCCGTCGTCCTGGGCGTCCGGCCGGAGGACGTGACGTTGTCGCCGACCCCGGTCGCGGGCTACCAGCCCGGGAAGGTGTTCGTGTCCGAGCCGCTCGGTCCGGACGTGCTCGTCACGGTCCGGATCGACGGCGAGCTGCTGAAGGCCCGCGTCCCGGTGCCGTTCCGGCTGGGTCATGACAGCACGGTGTACGTCGGCTTCAACCAGAACCGCCTGCATCTGTTCAAGGCCTCCGACGGCACCGCGCTGCATGCCCCCCATCGAGAGGAACGCTCTTGAGAGACCCCGAGAACGCGATCGTCGAGGTCGAGCTGCCGGACGACTTCGACGACTTCTGGGCGGCCGGCCTGGCGGATTGCGCGTCGTACCCGCTGGACCCGGTCCTCACCGAAATGCCATCGCTGTCCACGGACAAGGTGATCGTCCACGATCTGCGCTACACCAGCTATGGCGGTCTGCGGATCGCGGGCTGGTACACCGTCCCGCGCGATCGGCCGGCCCCGCACCCGGCGCTGGTGACGATCCCCGGCTACATCTCCGAGCCGGCGATCCCGAAGGAATGGTCCGAGCTCGGGTACGCCGCGCTCGCGGTCGCGCCGCGCGGAAAGCTGCGCTCGAACGACGTGTTCAACCCGGGCTACCCGGGACTGCTGACGCACAACATCATCGACCACAACACCTACGGGTATCGCGGGTTCTACCTCGACGTGGTGCGGGCGGTCGAGGTACTGCTCGATCGTCCGGAAGTCGATGATCTGCGGATCGGACTGCAGGGGTCGAGTCAGGGCGGTGGCCTCGGGATCTCGACGGCCGCACTCCTGCCGGACGTGATCCGGTGCGTCGCGGCGGGAGCGCCGTACCTGTGCGGGATCATGACCGCACCGACACTGACCCGGTCGTATCCGTACGAGGAGATCAACGAGTACTTGCGGACGCACCCGAAGGACGTCGACCGGGTGCGGGAGACGGTCGCGTACTACGACGGGCTCAACTTCGCGCCGAAGGTGCGGGCGCCGACGCTGATATACCTCGGGCTCGAGGACGACGTGTGCCCGCCGGAGACCGGGTTCGCGCTGCACCGGGTGCTGACCTGTGAGACCACCCTGCACACCTACCCGCACTGCGCGCACCACGCCGGGCTGCCAGGCGTGATGCGGATCGTGGAGGACTTCCTTGCCGAACACCTCACGCCGGGACGGTGAACCGATGGACTTCGACGGCTACTGGTCCGCCATCGATGAGGAGCTGGCCGCGATCTCCGCTCGGCCCGCGCTCGACCTGGCGCCGGCGCAGACGACGGACGAGGCGACCAGCTACACCGTGCGGCTCACCAGCACCGGGCCGTACCGCGTCTTCGGTCATCTCAGCATCCCGGCCGGTGACGGGCCGTTCCCCGCGCTCCTGCAGACGCCGCGCCACGGGAGCGTCAACCTCGTGCCGCACCCGAACGATCGCAGCCGGTACGTCGTGTTCGCCCTGACGCACCGTGGTCAGCGGCTGGCCGACGAAGGGTTCTCGGCGGCGTACCCGGGATTGCTGACGATGGGCATCGACGACCCGGCGTCCTACATCTATCGCGGGATCGCGGCGGACTGCCTGCGGGCCGCGGAGTTCCTGATGAGCCTGGAGGAGGTCGACCCGGCGCGGGTGGCCGTGAGCGGGGACGACCTGGCGCTGCTGACGGCCGCCCGGCGGCCCGGGTTCAGCGCGGTCCGGCTCTCGGAGCTGCTGTTCTACCGGGCGGCGGAGGCACGGCTGAAGTCGAGCCGCTATCCGCTCGAGGAGCTCAACGATCACCTCCGTGCCGGCTCGTCGGCGCAGATTGTTGACAACACTCTTGCCTACTTCGACCCGGTCCGGCACGCGTCCGCGGTGACCGCTCGGACGTTGCTCGCCGTCGATGATCCGGACTGGTGCGCCGCACTGGTCGGGGCCTTGCCCGCCGCGAGCGTCTACAAGCTGACCCACTTCGACGGCACCGACAACGACTTCCTGGATGCCTGGCTGGCCGAACTCGCCGGTGTGCCACCGATGTCGAGATTCCTCGTATGACCAATCCGTTCGGGGTCCGGCCCGTCGTCAACGCCTCCGCGACACTCACCGCACTGGGCGGCTCGCTGATGCCGCCCTCGGTGCTGAAGGCGATGACGGAGGCGGCGGCCCACTTCGTCGACCTGCCCGAACTCCACGACCGCGTCGGTGAGCGCCTGGCCGCGCTCACCCGCAACGAGGCGGCCTGCGTGACGTCCGGCGCCGCGGCGGCGATCACCCTCACGGTCGCGTCGTGTGTCGGTGAGCCCGCGCAGGCGTTCCCGGCCGATGCCGAGGTCGTCATGTTCACCGGCCAGCGCAACGGCTACGACTACGCGGCCCGCCTGACCGGCGCCCGCGTCGTAGAAGTCGGTCCGTCGATCGAGGAGCTCCGGGCCGCCCTGGTACGCCGCCCCGCCTGCGTACTGTGGTTCGCCGGCGCCCACTACGCGGCGGATGCTCTGCCGATAGAGGACGTGCTCCGAGCCGCCCGGGAACTCGCCTCGACCGGCCCGGCCCCCGTCGGTCCACCGGTTGTGCCGGTGATCGTGGACGCGGCGGCCCAGATCCCACCCGTCTCCTCGCTGTGGCGATTCACCACGGAGCTCGGTGCGGATGCCGTGATCTTCAGCGGTGGGAAAGGGCTGCGCGGGCCGCAGTCCAGTGGGCTGGTGCTGGGGAAGCGGTGGATCGTCGACAGGTGCCGGGCGCACGCGTCGCCGAATCAGCAGATCGGGCGCGGGATGAAGGTCGGGAAGGAAGAGCTGCTCGGGCTGTACGCCGCGGTCGAGTGGACGCTGGAGCAGGACGAGGAGGCACTGCTCGCGAGCTATGAGCAGATGGTCGACCGGTGGATCGCCGGCTTGCGCGCAGTGCCGGGTGTCATCGCCGAGCGCGGGTACCCGAGTGAGGCGGGCCAGCCGCACGGGCGAGCGGTTGTCCGACTGCTGACATCCAGCGGCTGGACCCGGGACGGGTTGGTGCGGGCTTTGTGGGAGGGAGACCCGCGGATCGCGGTCGGTGTGTCCGGCGTACCCGACGACGCGATCGCGCTGAACCCGCAGACGATCGAGCCGGGGGAGGACCTGGTGGTCCTCGACGCACTGGTTCGGCACCTGAGCTCCGGAGATGGCGAAAGAGCCGGACGGGACGCGTGACGGGCCCCAGTTTCAATCTGGTGGCCCGGGCAGGGCCCAGGGAAAGCCGCTATCGCAGGGAGGACCTGGTCATGGCTCCTACCGTTGCCGATTACCTGCTCATACGCTTGCGTCAGTGGGGTGTGGAGCACCTGTTCGGCTATCCGGGCGACGGTATCAACGGGATCATCGCGGCGCTGGGACGCGCCGACGACCGCCCGCGGTTCGTCCAGTCCCGGCACGAGGAGATGTCCGCGTTCGAGGCCGTCGGATACGCCAAGTTCACCGGCAAACCCGGGGTGTGCCTGGCCACCAGCGGGCCCGGCGCGATCCACCTGCTGAACGGCCTGTACGACGCCAAACTCGACCATGTCCCGGTCGTGGCGATCGTCGGCCAGACGGCCCGCAGCGCCATGGGCGGCAACTACCAGCAGGAAGTGGACCTGCTGAGCCTGTTCAAGGACGTCGCGAGCGCGTATGTACAGATGGCGACCGTCCCGGCGCAGCTGCCCAACCTCATCGACCGCGCCATGCGCATCGCCGTCGCCGAGCGCGCTCCGACCGCCGTGATCATCCCCTCCGACCTGCAGGAGGAGCCCTACGAGCCGCCCGCACACGCGTTCAAGAACGTGCCGTCGTCGGCCCCCGGCTACACGCCGCCGGTGACCCGCGCGCCGGACGAGGAGATCGGCCGCGCGGCCGAGGTCCTCAACGCCGGGTCGAAGGTGGCGATCCTGGTCGGCCAGGGGGCCCGCGCGGCCGCCGCCGAGGTCATGGAGCTCGCCGAGCTCACCGGGGCCGGGGTGGCCAAGGCGCTGCTCGGCAAGGACGTCCTGCCCGACGACCTGCCGTACGTCACGGGGTCCATCGGCCTGCTCGGCACCCGGCCCTCCTACGAGCTCATGCGCGACTGCGACACGCTGCTGATCGTCGGGTCCAACTTCCCGTACACGCAGTTCCTGCCGCCCTTCGGCGAGGCGCGCGGCGTGCAGATCGACATCGACGGCCGCATGATCGGCATGCGCTACCCGACCGAGGTCAACCTCGTCGGCGACGCCGCCGAGACGCTGCGGGCGCTGATCCCGCGCCTGAACCGCAAACAGGACCGGTCCTGGCGCGACACCGTCGAGGGGAACCTCGCGCGCTGGTGGAGCACGGTCGAACGGCAGGCCAAGGTGGAGGCCGACCCGATCAACCCGATGCTGCTGTTCTGGGAGCTGAACCCGCGGCTCCCCGACAACGCCATCGTGACCGCCGACTCCGGCTCGGCCGCGAACTGGTACGCGCGCGACCTGAAGATCCGCGCCGGCGTGCGCGGCTCGCTGTCGGGGACGCTGGCGACGATGGGGCCGGGCGTGCCGTACGCGATCGGCGCCAAGTTCGGCCACCCCGACCGGCCCGTCATCGCCTTCGTCGGCGACGGCGCCATGCAGATGAACGGGCTGGCCGAGCTCATCACGATCAAGCGGTACGCCGCCCAGTGGGCCGATCCGCGCCTGATCGTGGCGGTCCTGCACAACAACGACCTGAACCAGGTCACCTGGGAACTGCGGGCCATGGGCGGCGCGCCCAAGTTCGAGGAGTCCCAGACCCTGCCGGACGTGTCCTACGCCGGCTTCGCCCGCTCGCTGGATCTGGAGGGGATCGAGGTCGAGAAGCCCGAGGCGATCGGCCCGGCCTGGGACCGCGCCCTGGCCGCGGACCGGCCCGTCGTCCTGGACGTCCACTGCGACCCCGACATCCCGCCGATCCCGCCGCACACGGACTTCGAGCAGATCAAGGACGCCGCCGAGGCCATCATCAAGGGCGACCCCGACGCGATCGGCGTGGTCAAGAAGGGCCTGAAGACCAAGGCCCAGGAGCTGTTCACGCGCGGCAGGGGCTGAGCGCCGGGACGCCCTCGAACCGGTTACGTGGTGGGCGGTGCTGTTCGCGCTCTACCTCGCGGTCATCCACGATTTCGTTCACTGAGATCGTGATCATGTTGGGGCCGCCGTCGGCCGGTTGTAGTGGTTTGCTTGGGAGCGGTCCTGGTGTGAGTGGCTGTGCCGCTGCTGGTCAGGGCGCCCGGGGTCTGTTGGGAGGGGTGCGGGGTGGCGGGGTCGGTTTCGAGGCTGGCGGCGGCAACGCCGGACGATGTGATGCGGGCGCGGGCCGAGACGGCGATGAGCCTTCCAGCTCCGCTGCTCGCACTGTGGAGCGTGAGGGACGGCCTTCTCACAGCGTCCGGTGTCGCGGTGTACTCGGCAGGGGACATCGGTGAACGCAACGCCACTTACGAAGTCGCGCGGTATGCACCAGGATTCCTCCTCGTCGGCGATGACAGTGGTGGCCACGGATTCCTCCTGCGTGCCGATGACCCGGACTCCGCTGTGTTCTCCTCCGGTCTGGGCGATCTGGAGCCTGCGGACTTCGACGTCGTGTCCGCGGACTTCGCGTCCTGGATCGAATCGCTTGGTCCTGCCCCTTCCCGCTGACAAAGGGCATTCTCGGGTTCGCTTACCGGCGTGGGCTGAACGAGTCAGCGTGTGTCGAAAGTGGATCTTGGCCCTGCGCAGCGCGCCGGCGCGGGTGCCGCCGATGCCCTTGGCGCGACCATTGACCTGTATGGATGGAATTTCGGCAGGCACAGGATCGGCTGGCTGAAGCGCAAAGTGGGGGATGAACAAGCGTTTGTTAAGTGAGCCGAGGTGCGGCCTCAGGCCTCCAGGCCGGTGAGCATCCCGTCGGTGAGGACCTCGGCGATCTGCTCCGCGGTGAGTTCGCCGGTCGGGGAGAACCACTCCGTGGCCGAGTTGAGCATGCCGATGATGGCCAGCACCGTCACCCGCGCGCTCTTGACCGCCCTGAACTCGCCCGCCTCGATGCCCTCGTCGATGATCTGTGAGAAGAGGGCCTCGTACCGGCGGCGAAGCTTGACGACGCGGCGCCTGCCGGTGGAGGCGAGGTAGGTCCATTGGTGGAAGGCGACGCGGGTCTGTTCCAGAGATTCGGCGAGCACGCCCATGTGCGCGTTGATCGCGCCGCGCAGGCGCTCCGGCGCGGTCTGGTCCGACTCCACCACCGGCTCGATCGCGTCGAGGTAGCGCTGGATGCCGTTCTCCACGATGCTCTGGAGCAGGTCCTCCTTCTTGCTGATGTGGACGTAGAGGCTGCCCGGCAGGAGCCCGACGGCGTCGCTGATGTCCCGCATGCCCACGACCGGGTAGGTCTTCTCGCTGAAGAGCTTGATCGCCGCTTCTTCGATGAGCTCCGGCGACACAGGTCCGCTTCGCTTGGCCTGTCTTTCCTTCCGCGTTGTCAACCGTCCTCCCACGTTCGGTTAACAACTGATTGTACGGCGGGTCGCGGCGCGCTCGTTCTGCTGGTCAGCGGTTGAAACGTGCCCGCCTGCGTTCGAGGAAGGCGTCGACGCCCTCGGCCAGCTCGGGGCCGTGGTGCAGTGCCGCGACCGCCCAGTAGCCAGCAGGCCGACACCGGCGCCGACCTCGACTTCCTCATAGGCTCCAGCGGTGGCGCCGTGCCGCGCGCATCCCACTGAAAGGACCCCCTCATGCGCACCGCGCTCATCACCGGCGGCGTCAGCGGTCTGGGCGAGGCCGCCGCCATCCGCCTCGAGGCCGACGGCGTCAAGGTGATCACCCTCGAGGTGACCGAAGGCGCCGACCTGGTCGTGGACGTCACCGATCCGGCCGCCGTCGATGTTGTCGACAACACTGGCTATACTGGCCGCAAGCCGCGGTCAGCCTCAACTGTTTCTGGGGAGCGCTGTGAGGACGCCGTACAAGTTCTGCTGACGACTGTCGTTGCGGTGCTTCGGCTGTGAGCACTGTATGAATGAACCCATGAAGCCTCCCACGATCTACGACGTCGCGCGGGAAGCGGGAGTGTCGCACCAGACCGTCACCCGCTATCTCCAGGGATACGAGGGGATCCGCGCCAGCACGCGTCAGCGGGTGGAGGCGGCACTCGAGCGGCTCCAGTACCGTCCGAACCTGGCTGCGCGGCAACTCCGCCTGCGCAAGTCCAACCGCATAGCGGTCCTGGCGGACAGAATCGGCCAGGGCGGCCCGGCTCTGATTGTCCGGGGCGTGACGGAGATGGTCCAGAAGCGGGGGTTCGTCAGCGACATCATCGCCGTCGATGGCGAAGGTCCGGAATCGGTCGACGCCGCCATAGACCTTGCGACCGAACACCAGGTGGCGGGGATTCTGGCCACCGCGCAGACGGACGTTGTGCTGGAACGACTGCAGCGTCGCATCCTTGAGGTTCCCATGATCATCGATGCTCAAATCGTCGACCCGGTGAGCGGCGTTCTGATCGGTCAACTTGTCGGCAGGAGAGCGGCAGAACACCTTCTCGAGCTCGGTCATCGGCGGATCGGGTACGTGAGCGGCCCAGAAGGCTGGTTCGCGGCACGCGACAGGGCGGCAGGCTTCTTCGCGGCTGTCGAAGATGCGGGAGGGGAAGTCGTATGGATACGGGAAGGCGACTGGTCTGCTGACTCCGGATACCGAGCATGGCAAGCCCTCGCTGATCAGGAACGAGCTGTGACGGCGGTGGCGGCGGCGAACGACGCCATGGCGATCGGTGTGATGGCCGCCGCCCTGGACGACGGCCGAGCCATACCCGAGCAGCTCAGCGTCATCGGGATCGACGATCTCGAGGAAGGTCGTTTCATGCGGCCGGCGCTGACCACGGTGCAACTGGACTTCGAGGGGGAAGGGGCTCACCTCGCAGCCCAATTGATCGACCGGATCTCGGCGGCCGGTTCGGAGCGGGAGGCCAGCCCGGTGAGCAGCGCCGACGAGGAGCAGTACAGCCCCAACCTGATCGTTCGGAGCTCCACGGCGCGGGTCGCCTGACGCTCCCGCATGGCGTCCCGGCGGCGCCGCGGGCTTCATCCATGACGGCCCGGCTTCATGCCTCAGCTAGGTAACAAGCTCGGGGCGTGGCTTGCGCTTTCGGTTGCCGACTCCGTAGCCTCACGGCAATGTTGTCGACAACATCTTCTGAAGTTAGGGTGTCCATGACCGCCAATCCCACCTTTTCTGGCGTGCTCTTCGGCGCTGCGTACTACGCCGAGTACCAGCCGGAAGGCACGCTCGAACGCGATCTCGACCTGATGCGTGCGGCGGGATTCAGCGCCATCCGCGTGGGGGAGTCGGTGTGGTCCACGTGGGAGCCCCGCGAAGGAGAGTTCGACCTCGACTGGCTGCAGCCTGTGCTCGATGCCGCCCACGCACGAGGAATCGCGGTCATCCTCGGCACTCCCACCTATGCCGTGCCGCCGTGGCTGCAGCGTCTTCACCCGGAGATCGCCGCCGAGTCGAAGACCGGCGTCCGCAACGGGTGGGGCGCCCGGCAGGAGATGGACCAGAGCCACCCGGCGTACCGCTTCTACGCCGAGCGCGTCGTCCGCAAGGTCGTCAGCCGGTACGCCGATCATCCCGCGGTGATCGGCTTCCAGGTGGACAATGAGCCGGGCCTGCATCTGCCGCACAACGAGCACACCTTCCAGCGCTTCGTCAACTGGCTCAAGGCCCGCTACGGGGATGTCGAGAACCTCAACCGGGAGTGGGGGCTCGTCTACTGGTCGCACCGGCTTTCGGACTGGGCCGACCTGTGGCGGCCCGACGCGAACACCACTCCGCAGTACCAGATCGAGTGGCGCCGCTTCCAGTCGACGCTCGCCACCGAGCTCATCGGCTGGCAGGCCGACGTGGTCCGGGAGTACGCGCGCGAGGACCAGTTCGTCACGACATGCATCTCCTATCCACGGCCGCAGGTCTCCGATGACGAACTGGTCGCGTCCCTCGACGTGGTCGCCGGCAACGCGTACTACAAGATGCAGGACGGGCTCGAGGCCGGCGTGGACGTGCCGCGGGAAGTGCTGTGGTGGCACACCGGGGTGTGGGCGCTCTTCCAATGGGGCGACCGCGCCTACTCGTCGGCCCAGACGCAGTTCCTCGTCACCGAGACCAACGCCCAGTCCGTCGGCGACCCGTGGCAGAACCACCCCCCGTACCCCGGGCAGATCAAGCAGGCGGCGTTCGCGCTCCTGGCCCGCGGGGCTCGGATGGTGGCGTACTGGCACTGGCACACGCTGCATTTCGGCGCCGAGACGTACTGGGGCGGGGTCCTGCCGCACAGCCAGCAGCCCGGGCGCATCTACCGGGAGGTGGCAGAGCTCGGTGCCGCGTTGCAGGCGATCGGACCGGCGCTGGACGCGTACGTGCCGGACGCCGACGTTCTCCTCCTGTACTCCACGGACACCAAGTGGTCGTTCGAGGCACATCCGCCGCTGCCGCTGCCAGGCGGCGGCCCCGACACGGCGGCCTACCTCAACATCTTCGACGCCTTCTACCGCGGACTGTTCGAGGCGGGCGCGCAGGTCCGGGTCAAGCACACGCGCCAGTTCCTCGCGACGCCGGTTGAGGAACTCGTCGCCCGGTATCCGGTCATCGTCGCCCCAGCGATCTACGTCGCCGACGATGAGACGCTCCAGCATCTTCGGGCGTACGCGGCGTCCGGAGGGCATCTCGTCGTAGGCATCCGCACCGGATACGCCGACGAGCTCGTTCGCGCGCGGCTGGCGGTCGCTCCCGCCTTTCTCGCGGACGCGGCGGGCATCAGCTACGACGAGTACAGCAACATCGACACTCCGCTCACTGTCCGCTCGACCAGTGGTCTTAAGCTGGAAGAGGGCACCGCGGCCACCGCGTGGGTGGAGGTCCTTCGCGTCGACGACGCTGAAGTCCTCGCCGAGTTCGACCGGACGGAACTCGGCGCGCAGGCCGCGATCTCGACATGTCCCTTCGAGGCGGGACGGGTCACCTACGTGGCCACCGTGCCCAACCCTCCGCTGTCGCGCAGCCTCGCGCGCTGGCTGGTTCCCCATCGAGCGACGACCACATGGGCGGCGAGCACCTCCGTCACGGTCTCCACCGGCGAGGCGAACGGGCGTCGCCTGGCGTTCGTCTCCAACTGGTCCGCCGAGCCGACGCAGGTCACGGCGCCGTTCGCCGTTCGTGACGTCGTCACCGGCGAGGACTGGGAGCTCGGCGCCCACATTCCACTCGAGCGGCGCGCCGCGTTGCTGCTCGAGGCCACCGGCTACTCGCCCGAGTAGCTCGAATATCTTCACGAAAGAGGCCCATGATGCCTGCACATAAGACAGCGGGGGCGCTGGGAGCACTGGTGATCACGGCCGCGTTGGCGCTCACCGGCTGTTCCGGCTCCGGTTCCAGCTCCGCTTCCGGCTCGGGCGACAAGCAGATCAAGAACGTCACGCAGGCGGACATCGACAAGGCGATGAACACCCCGACCACGCTCACCCTCTGGGCATGGCTGCCCGACCTCCAGAAGGAAGTCGATCTCTTCGAGAAGAAGTACCCGAAGATCAAGGTCAACCTCGTCAACACAACGGACGCGACCCGCAGCTACACCAAGGTGCGCGCGGCGTTGAAGGCCGGCAAGGGAGCGCCCGACGTCACCCAGATCGGTTACGACTACATCGGCTCCTTCAAGCAGACCAACAGCCTGCTCGATCTGACGCCTTACGGTGGCAAGGAACTCGCCGGCGACTACGTCGATTGGGTCTGGAACCAGGTAGCCGACTCCAAGGGTGTCTGGGCGATCCCCCAGGACTCCGGGCCCCTCGGCACCCTGTACCGCGACGACCTCTTCCGCAAGGCCGGACTCGACGGCGCCCCGGCGACCTGGGACGACTTCGCGAAGGCGGCCGAGCAGGTGAAGTCGAAGACCGGGGCGTACATCACCAACCTGCCGGGCAACGACATGCCGCAGATCATCAGCCTGTTCTGGCAGGCCGGAGCCAAGCCCTTCTCCTACGACGGCGACAAGACCGTCGGAATCGACCTCCCCGGTGACGTCGAGAAGAAGGTCATGTCGTACTGGCAGGACCTGATCAAGAAGGACCTGGTGTCGACGGACGCCGACTTCACCGACGAGTTCTACCAGGGCCTGTCCCGCGACAAGTACGCGAGCTGGCTCGTGGCCGCGTGGGGGCCGGTGTTCCTGCAGGGAACCGCGAAGGACACCGCCGGGAAGTGGCGCGCCGGGAAGATCCCTCAGTGGCAGGCCGGCCAGGACGTCTCCGGCAACTGGGGCGGGTCGTCGAACGCCGTGCTCGCCTCGTCGCAGAACCCGATCGCGGCGTACCAGCTGGCGAAGTTCATCAACCACGACCCCGAGTCCACGCTGAAGCTCGCCAACGAGCAGTTCCTCTTCCCGACCAAGAAGGCCACCCTCGAGGACCCGAAGTTCACCGGCCAGGCCGGCGAGTTCTACGGCGGGCAAAAGGTCAACCAGTTCTTCTCCGACGTGTCGAAGACGGTCGACAAGGACTTCGCGTGGCTGCCTTTCATGGACTACGCCAACACCAGCTTCAACGACACGCTGGGCAAGGCGATCTCCGAGAAGGGAGACCTCGTGGCCGGGCTCTCGCAGTGGCAGGACGATCTGGTGTCCTACGCGAAGCGGCAGGGCTTCACCGTCAAGTAAACGATCCGACCGGCCCGGTTTCCTCGCCCGGGCCAGTCTCCTGGAGAATCCATGGCCTCACTCCCCATGCGCCGGAAAGCCTTCTCTCTCCGGCGCGGGCAGACACGAGCCGCGTGGCTGCTTGTCATCCCGTTCCTTCTCGTCTTCGCGGCGATGTTCATCGTGCCGCTGGTGTACTCCGCGTACATCAGCCTCTTCACCTCTCAACTCGTGGGGGGTGAGGTCTTCAGCGGGTTCGCCAACTATGCGCGGGCACTGGAGGACCCGAGCTTTTGGGCGGGCCTCAGGCGCGTGACCCTGTTCCTCCTCATCCAGGTGCCGATCGGGCTGGTCGCGTCGATCTTCTTCGCTCTGGCGCTGGACAGCGGACGGGTCCGCGGCGGCAAGGCCGCCCGCCTGCTCATCTTCGTCCCCTACGCGATCCCGTCCGTGGTCGCCGCGCTGATGTGGGGCTATCTCTACGGGGCCGACTTCGGCCTCATCACCCAGATCTTCGAGGGCCTCGGGGTGCAGGCGCCCAACCTGCTCTCTCCGCAGAACGTGCTGGGTTCGACCATGAACGTCGTCTGGTGGGAGTTCATCGGCTACAACATGATCGTTCTCTACGCGGCTCTCCGCTCGATACCGACGGATCTCTACGAGGCGGCGGAGATCGACGGGGCGGGGCAGTGGCGCATCGCGTGGAGCATCAAACTCCCGGCCATCCGGCCCGCGATCCTCCTCACGATCATCTTCTCGATCATCGGATCCTTCCAGCTCTTCAACGAGCCGAACCTGCTGTTCAACATCGCGCCCAACGCGATCGGGACGGACTTCACCCCCAACCTGTACGCCTACAACATCGCCTTCAAGCACCAGGAAGTGAACTACGCGGCAGCCATCGCCTTCCTCCTGGGCATCATCATCATGATCGTTTCCTTCGTGGTCCAGACGGCCTCCAGCCGAAGGGAGCGAATTCGATGACCACCACCACACCCTTCGCCACCGAGGCCGCGCCCGTCGCCCGTCCGCCGAAGCGCCGTGGAGGCGCAGCACGGGACAAGCGCAGAAGCACCCTGCTGACGCTCTTCGTCTGGATCTCGGTCGCCTACTTCCTCGTTCCGCTGCTCTGGTTGACGATCTCCACGACCAAGGACAACAGCGATCTGTTCGCGACGTTCGGCCTGTGGTTCGGCAAGAACTTCGAGTTCTTCGACAACATCGGCAGCCTGTTCACCTTCCAGGGCGGCGTCTTCTGGCAGTGGATGCTCAACACCGTCATGTACGCCGTGATCAGCTCGGTCGGCGCGGCGATGCTCGCGACCGCGGCCGGTTACGCGCTCGCGAAGTACCGCTTCCGCGGCGGCACGGTGGTGTTCTCGGTGATCCTCGGCTCCATCATGGTGCCGCTCACCGCCCTCGCGCTGCCGACCTACCTGCTGTTCGCGGCGGCCAATCTGACCGACACCGTGTGGGCGATCATCCTGCCCTCGCTCGTCAGCCCGTTCGGCGTGTACCTGATGCGCGTCTACGCGGCCGACGCCGTGGACGACAGCCTCCTGGAGGCCGCTCGCGTCGACGGCGCCGGAGAGTTCCGGATCTTCTTCACCATCGGGCTGCGGCTGCTCGCCCCGGGCATCGTCACCGTCCTGCTGTTCCAATTGGTGGCCACCTGGAACAACTACTTCCTGCCACTGATCATGCTGAACACGCCGTCGCTGTTCCCGGTGACGGTCGGCCTGGCCCAGTGGCAGGGCACCGCGTCCGCGGGAGGCGGCGCCCAGGTGCTGTTCTCCACCGTGCTGACTGGGTCCTTCGTCTCCGTCCTGCCGCTCATCGCGTCGTTCATCTTCCTGCAGCGGTACTGGCAGTCCGGGCTCGCGACCGGAGGGGTGAAGGGATGATCCCCGAAACGCCGATCATCCCCGGGTTCCATCCGGACCCGTCCATCTGCCGCGTCGGCTCCACGTACTACCTCGTTACGTCCAGTTTCGAGTACGCCCCCGGCGTTCCCCTCTTCAGCTCCAGCGATCTACGTCGATGGACGCAGATCGGACATGTGCTGGACCGCCCGGAACAGCTTGAGCGGGTGAACGCCAGACCGTCCGGCGGCATCTACGCGCCGACGCTGCGCCACCACGACGCCCGATTCTGGATGATCACCACCAACGTCACGAATGGACCCGGCCAGCTGCTGGTCACGGTCGAAGACCCCGCCGGCCCCTGGTCGGACCCGCTGCGCATAATGGACGCCCACGGCATCGACCCCGATCTCGCCTGGGACGACGACGGACGCTGCTGGTTGTCATGGTCGGGCGAGCTGCCCGCCGGACAGCAGGGCATCCTCCAGGCGCAGCTCGACCCCGTGACCGGATCGCTGCTCTCGGAGCCGGCGGTCGCCTGGCGTGGCACCGGAGGCCAGTTCCCAGAAGGCCCGCATCTCCACAAGAAGGACGGCTTCTGGTACCTGGTGATCGCCGAGGGCGGCACCGAGCGCGGGCATGCCGTCACCGTGGCGCGTTCCTCGTCGCCGGACGGCCCCTTCGAGCCTTGCCCTTTCAACCCCATCCTGACGGCTCGGGGAACGGATCGGCCGACGCAGAACACAGGTCACGCCGATCTCGTCCAGCTCGCCGACGGGTCATGGGTGATCGTCTTCCTCGGCACGCGGCCACGGGGCTCGACGCCCGCCTGGCACGTTCTCGGCCGTGAGACCTTCGCCGCCTGGCTCTCGTGGGACGACGGCTGGCCCCGCGTCGGCGCCGCCATCGAGCCGGACCGCGACGAGGTGCTCGTCGAAGCACTCACCGCCGATGGCATCCCGCTGTCGTTCGTCTCGCCGTCGGGTCTCCCGGCCGACCTCCTCCGCATCGAGGGCGGGCGATGGCATCTCGGGGAGAACGCTTTCGTCGGGCGGCGGCAGGAGCACCTGTTCACCAGTACGCGGGCGAAGGTCGGGCCGGGCGTCGGGTTGGAGCTTCGGATCGACCCGCACCACCGCGTGAGCGTGCGGGTCGGCTCCCAGTCGGTGCGCGCAGTGGCGACGATCGGCGACATACCGATAGCACTCGGCGAACTGATCGCGGACGGCACCTCGACGATCGAGCTGCGGACGGAACCGTCACCTGAACGCGCGGGCACCCTGCGGCACGGCCCGGATCTCATCGTCGCGCGCGTTTTCGACGGTCGTGAGTGGCGTGACCTCGGCCGGATTGACGGCAGATACCTCTCCACCGAGGTGGCCGGCGGTTTCACCGGACGCTTCGTCGGACTCCTCGCTGAGAACCAGGACGCCGTCGTGCACGAGTTCGTGTATCGCGGCAGCGACTCGTACTCCGCGCTCACCGAGACGCAGGGGCTTCTCTCCTAGCGCTCCCGGCATCCGCAATCCAGTCGCACCCCCCAGACCCACATCCGACAATGGACAGGAAAGTGGATGAAGAACAGGTACAGAACAGTGCGTATTCTCGCAGCGACACTCGTCGCCGCTGTGGGAATCAGCCTCGCGGCGGTAGCGTCGCCCGCCATAGCGACCTCATCGACGACGACACCCGTGACGATTCCGGCCCTGCGCTCATGGACCGCGGGAACGGGACAGTTCACGTTCACCGGCAAGAGCCGGGTGCTCGTCCATCCAGGTGACCTGCCCAAGCTGAAGCCGGTCGCCGCCCTCCTCGCCTCCGAACTCGGCAGCCGCTTCGGCTCAACGGTCGAGGTTGCATGCAACGACGACGGGCCCCGCCCAGGCGACATCGTCCTAGGGCTACAGAACGGCATCGCCGACGTCGGGGACCAGGGCTACAGACTGGCCGTAGCCAAGAGCGCCATAGTCACGGCGGGCACCGTGGACGGCGCCTTCAACGGCACCCGCACGATCCTGCAACTGCTGAAGAACGGGAACACGATCCCCGCCGGCACCGCCCACGACTGGCCGACCTATCCCGAGCGTGGCGTCATGATCGATCTCGGGCGCATGTACTTCTCGCTGGACTGGCTCAAGGCCCGCGTCCGAGACATGGCCTACCTCAAGCTCAACACGCTTCAGCTCCATCTGACCGACGACGAGGGCTGGCGCGTCGAGAGCGACCGGGGTCTGCAGTCGGCTCAGTACCTCACGAAGAACGAGATCAAGAACCTGGTGGCCTACGCGGCCAGATACCGCATTAGGGTGATCCCCGAGATCGACATGCCCGCTCACCTCGGCGTGCTGCTGCAGAAGTACCCGCAGTACCGGCTCGTCGACAAGGACGGCAATGTCTCACCGGCCAAGATCGACTTCACGATCCCGGCAGCGCGCGATCTGCTGAAGAGCATCGTCGCGGAGTACCTGCCGCTGTTCCCCGGCAAGTACTGGCACCTGGGCCAGGACGAGTACCTTGCCAACAGCCAGTACGCGCGTTACCCGCAGCTGGAGCAGTACGCCAAGGCGACCGTCGGACCCGACGCCACCGCGAAGGACTCGGTGATCCAGTTCGCGAACGAGATGAACGCGTTCGTCCGCGGCAAGGGCAAGATCGGGCGCGCATGGAACGACAACGTAGGTCCCGGCACCACGATCGAAGTCGACACGAACGTCGTCATCCAGTACTGGACCGACTCCGACAGTGAGGACTTCTTCGGCCCGAACGGCCCGTACACGCCGCAGACGCTGCTCGACAAGGGCTACCAGATCGTCAATGACAGTCTGCTGCCCACGTACGCCTACCCGTCGGGCGGTCAGACGCCTCAGATTCACGTCAACTACCTGTACGACTCCTGGTCGGTCGAGCAGTTCTACGGCTACCTGTACCGCGAGCAGGACGGCACCTACATCAAGTACCTGCCGGTGAAGACGGTGGCCGTGGGAGCCCAAGCGCACCGCGGTTCCATGCTGAACGTCTGGAACAGCGGCGGGACCTGGACCGCGGACGAGGCCGCCACGGACATCTACCCGCGGATGCGGATCATGGCGCAGAAGACGTGGAACTCCCCGCAGCCCGCGGCCGACTACACAGGCTTCCAGCCGATCATCGACCAAGTCGGATCACCTGACAACCAGTGAACCAACCCGAGGCCGCCCGCGCCCGCCCGGCGCGCGGACGGCCTCCGACCAGAGGAAATTCGGTGCAGCGCCTTCCCTTCAATGACGGCTGGCAGTTCCGGCAGAAGGTGAACCCCTTCGACGAACTGAGCGGAGCGGTGGCGCCCTACGTCGAGGTCTTCGTCCCGCACGACGCGATGATCGAACGCGAGCGCGATCCGCACGGGGACAGGGCGGCGGCCTACTTCCCCGGAGGCACCTACGAGTACCGCAAGACGTTCGCGGTTCCGGAAGACCTCGAAGGCCACCGGATCGTGCTCGAGTTCGAGGGCGTCTACCGGGACGCGGCGGTCTTCATCAACGGCACCTTCGCCGGGCATCGTCCTTATGGATACTCCCTCTTCACCATCGACGCCGACGAGTTCCTGCGCCCCGGTGAAGAGAATGTCATCCGGGTGGAATGCCGCAACGGGCAGGACTCGCGCTGGTACACCGGAGCCGGCATCTACCGGAACGTCTGGCTGCACGCCGGCTCGCCGGTCCACATCCCCCCGCACGGGCTGCGCGCGAGCGCACCGGACATCGACGGGGCCGGCGCCATCGTGGAAGTCGCGGTACACGTCGCGAACTCGACCAACCGGCGGACCACCGTGGACGTCGCCGTCAGCGTCGCCGATCCGAGCGGAGCCGAGGTCGCCGGGGGAGTGGTGCCCGTCACGGTGCCTCCCCACGGCAGCTCGCTGAGCAGGCAACGACTCTACGTGCGCGCGCCCGAGCTCTGGAGCGCCGAAAACCCTGCGCTCTACACCGCCGAAGCTCGCATCGCCCGCGACGCGACGCCGCTGGATGACACGGCGGCGACGTTCGGCATCCGGAAGCTCCAGATCGACCCGGTCAACGGGCTCCGCGTGAACGGCGAGAGCGTCAAACTGCGCGGCGCCTGCATCCACCACGACAACGGCATTCTCGGGGCCGCCACGATCCCCGAGGCGGAGGAGCGACGCGTCCGGCTGCTCAAGCAGGCGGGCTTCAACGCCATCCGTTCCGCCCACAACCCCATGAGCGTCGCGCTGCTGGAGGCCTGCGACCGTCTCGGGATGTACGTCATCGACGAGACCTTCGACATGTGGACCGCGCCCAAGATGGACCACGACTACTCCCTCGTCTTCCCCGAGTGGTGGGAGCGGGACGTCGAGGCCCTGATCACGAAGGACTACAACCACCCCAGCGTGCTCATGTACTCGATCGGTAACGAGGTGACCGAGACGGGCTCGCCCGCAGGCGGCCTGATCGGCCGCGCGCTCGCCGAGAAGGTACGTGCGCTGGACCCGACGCGTTTCGTGACGAACGCCATCAACGGGCTGCTCGCGGTGATGGACGACGCGAAGGCAATCGCCGCGCAGCGCGGAGGCGACGCCGATGACGCCACCGGCATCAACACCCTCATGGCCGGGCCGCTCGACATCATGAACGAGATCAGTGCCTCCCCGCTGGTCACCGAGAAGACCGCAGAGTCTTTCGGTCTGCTCGACATCGCGGGGATGAACTACATCGACTCGCGGTACGTCCTGGACAAGAAGCTGTTCCCCAACCGGGTCATCGTCGGGACGGAGACCTTCCCGACGGCCATCGACCGCACCTGGGCCCTCGTGACCGAGAACGCGCACGTGATCGGCGACTTCACCTGGACGGGCTTCGACTACCTGGGTGAGGTGGGCCTCGGGCGCTCTCAGTATCTGGCCGAGGGCGAGCAGCCGTCCAACGCGCCCTACCCGTGGATCGCGGGCTGGTGCGGCGACCTCGACCTGATCGGCGAGCGCCGGCCGGCCTCCTACTATCGCGAGATCGTCTTCGGCCTGCGTCGCGAGCCCTACATCGCGGTGCGGCGTCCGGGCGGAGACGGCAAGGCCCTCTCTGCCGGGCCGTGGGCGTGGAGCGACAGCATCGGTAGCTGGACCTGGGCCGGCCAGGATGGCCGGACGCTCGGCGTCGAGGTGTACAGCGATGCGGACCGGGTGGAGCTTGCCGTGAACGGAAAGGTGATCGGCTCTGCGGCGGCGGGAAGCGCGAACCGCTACACCGCGGTGTTCGACGTTTCCTTCGAACCCGGCACGCTGACGGCGACGGCCATCAGGGACGGGGTCCGGGCTGAGTCATTCAGCCTCGCTACGGCCACCGGACAGCCGCGCCTGGCGGTCACGGTCGAGGAGGCCGACGTCACGGCACAGCAGCTGTTCGCCCGAATCGCGGTGGTCGACTCGGACGGGACCGTATTCACCGGCGCGGATCGCGATGTGGAGGTCGAGGTCACCGGACCTGCGGAGCTCGTGGCGCTGGGAAGCGGAAACCCCGCTCCTCGCGAGACCTACGGCACCGCCCGGCACGAGACCTTCGATGGGCGGGCGCTCGCGATCGTACGACGCGCGGGTTCAGGAGAGATCGTCATCCGGGTGTCGGCCGAGGACTGCGAGCCGGCCGAGGTCAGTCTCGACGGCGGCGGAGAAGCCGGGCGCCGTCTGCGAGCGGTCGGCATGCTTCCGGTTCAGACCGTCTTGATCGCGCCGCCGTCGATGACGTAGTTGACGCCGGTGATGTTTCCGGCCGCCTCGGACAGGAGGAAGGCGATCAGGGCCGCCACTTCCTCGGGCTCGGTCATACGGCCGGTGGTGACGTTCTGGGCCTTCACCATCTGCTGGACGAATTCGTCAAGGCTCATGCCGGCCGCGGCTGCCCACTGGCTGACCTGGCCGTTGGGGTCCTGGTAGACGGAGGTGCGGACCAGGCCGGGGGAAATGGTGTTCACGCGTACGCCTCGGGGCCCGAACTCCTCGGACAGGGACTTGCCGAGCGCGGTGAGCGCCGCCTTGGCCGAGGCGAAGGCGACCGGGAGCCCCCCAGGCATCAGGGGGACGATGGACGAGACGTTGACGATCGCGCCCCGACGCTCGATCAGGCTGGGCAGCGCCGCACGCGTGGCACGGACGGTGGCGAGCACGTTGATGTCGAACATGCTGGTCCACTCGGAGTCGTCGACATCGAGGAAGCCGACGGTCGCCTTGTCCCCGCCTCCCACGTTGTTCACCAGCAGGTCGATGCCACCCAGTTCGGCGAGAGCTGTGTCGATGAGGGCGGAGACTCCTTCCGCGGTGCTCAGGTCGGCCGACACCGCATACGCGCCGGTTTGCTGCAGCTCAGGTGTGATGGTGCGAGCGGCGCCCACGACACAGACGCCTTCGTCGATCAGGGTCCGGACGGTGGCGAGTCCGATGCCCCGGCTGGCACCAGTGACGACGGCTGTCTTGGCGGTGAGATTGAGGTTCACGGCACTCCAATTCTTGAACTAACGGTAAAAAATATGGATGGCGAGCGTTTCAACTAGGCCGGCGCACCGCTTCGGCTCAGGGAGTCGACCGGTGGACTGTTCAACGTTGTGGTCGGCGGGGACCTCCTACAGCGGGTGGCTGATCTGGATCGGGGAGTGGAAGGCGTCGCCGAAGGCGATCACCCGGTGCCCGCCCGCGCTGATCACGAAGGCGGCGTGTCCGGCATGAGTCCGACTTCCATTTAGATATGACTTGAAAGGTTATGACAATACCTATCATGGGTTGAAGGAGATTGCTAAACTCGACTCATGACCATGTCGGATTCGCAGGTAGCCGCGGACTGGGAACTGGCCAAGCTGGTGCACGAGCTGGACCTGCAGAACAACGCGCGGCAGCGCGAGCGGGTGGGCAGTCTGGGTCTCACGATCGCGCAGGCCTCCGCGCTACGCGAGCTGACGGGCCCGATGACCATGCGGGAACTGGCCGAGCGGATGGGCTGCGAACCGTCTAACGCCACCGTCGTGATCGACAATCTCGAGAGTCAGCAGCTGCTCGAACGGCGTCCCCACCCCACCGATCGCCGGGCCAAGCAGCTGATGCTCACCCCCGAAGGCGCCGAGCGTCGGGAAAAGCTGCTGGAATCCTTGAGGGGCGAGGAACTTCTGATGACCGGCCTGACCCAGCAGCAGCAAGACGCACTCCAGGACCTGCTGCAGCAAGCCATCTCCCGCCACTGAAGCCTCCCAGACGTTCAGCCCCATCTGCTGGCATCTCGGACACCAGGCCCACGTAGCCCATTTCATGGTCCGCAACCTCACTGGTCTTGCCCCGGTTTGGTGGACACCTGATCTCTGAGGAACCCTGGTTCCCGGAAGAAGGAGTTCACTGTGCCGAACAACTATCCGCCGGAGTTTCGCCGGCAGATGGTGGAGCTGGTGCGCGCGGGACGGACACCGGAGGAACTCGCAAGCTCCTGAGGATCTACGCCAAGTGCATCGTCGGCCAGGACGAAGCAGCCAAGCGTCGAATCTCCGATGCGCTCAAGGATGAGGAGTGATCCGGAACCGGTACGGAATCTTGCGCACGTATTTGGCACGATCACCCGCAGTCGCCCGCCGCTAGCCGCACACTACCGCACACAACAAGAGAGCCCTTGACCTGCGTTACCGCTGGTCAGGGGCTCTTTTTTTGCTGCTCAAGGATGGTAGGGCGGGTGGGACTTGAACCCACGACCCACGGATTATGAGTCCGATGCTCTGACCGGCTGAGCTACCGCCCCTTGCAAACATGCAGTCTTCCACACCTGAGCCCTCATGCCAGCATAGATCGTCCTCGTTCACTCAGCGCGTACGCCAGACACCGGGATCCATGGGTAGCGTCGGGCCATGGCGGTCAAGCTGATCTACGAGACGCATTCCCTCACGGTGGACAACGAGACGGGGGTCGCCACCGGCTGGTTGCCGGGGGAGTTGTCCCAGGCCGGGCGGGAGTTGGCCGTGGAGTTGGGGGTGCGGCGGCGGGACGTGGATGTGGTCTACGCCTCTGATCTGCGGCGGGCGGTCCAGACGGCGGAGGTCGCGTTCGGGGATGGGCGGGAGATTCGGCTCGACTCCCGGTTGCGGGAGTGCGACTACGGGATCTACAACGGGCGGCCCGTCAGTGAGGTGGCGAGGTTGCGGCGGCGGTTCATTGAGATGCCGTGGCCCGGGGGGCAGAGCTATCGGCAGGTGGTGGCGGAGACCGCGGCGTTCCTGGAGGAGGTGATGGACAAGTGGCAGGGGCGTACGGTGCTGGTCATCTCGCACTCGGCCAATCGGTGGGCGTTGCGGAATCTGCTTGAGGGCGTGGCGTTGGAGGAGCTTGTGGATGCTCCGTTCGACTGGAAGCCGGGGTGGGAGTACACCCTGGCCTGAGCGCCAAGAGCCCCAAGAAGCTCCCTGGCGGGCCCGGGGAGGCGTGGCTCCCCCGGCCCTCACTTACGAGATCGCGGCCCAGCGCGGAGATTGGACATCAGGACAGGTTAGGGAGCGGTGCCGAAGCCGGTGTTCCGTACCAGCCAGTCCTGATAAACCGTGCTTCGGCGTACCACCTCCGCGTGGGTCTGTTTGGCCTGTTCTGCCACCCAGGCGGCATCCGGGGCGGCGGGATGGTGGCCGAGGAGTTGCCGCCAGCGCAATGGCGCGCCCGCGAGCGGGACCACGGCAAGGCCGGGAGCGGGCTGGTGGGTGGCCTGGCAGAGTGCCACGGCCCGGCCGACCCGGGCGAGATGGGTGCAGGTGGCCACGTCGGTTTCATAGATCGTTCCCGGGGTGAAGCCGGCGCGGGCGCAGGCGGTGGCGAAGCAGTCGGCGAAGCAGCCGTCGCCGGGCGTGACGGCCCAGCTTTCGAGGGCGAGTTCGGACAGGTCCAGCTCCTTCTCGCCGGCCAGCGGGTGGGTCTCGGCGAGCAGTGTGAAGACCGGGTCATAGCTGATCGTCTCCCATCGCAGCGAGCCCGTGGGGGTGCCGCCGTCGCCGCAGGCGCCGGTCAGCGCGTAGTCGAGCCGGCCGAGCTCGGTCATGGCGGTGAGTTCGTCGGCCGACCATGAGGTGTACGTGCTCACCGTCCGTTCCGCGGCGAGCCGGTCGACGAGGCCGCCGAGTATCGGCCCGTTGGTGGCGCCGATGCGGAAGCCGGGGGAGGGGGCCTGGGCGAACCGTACGGCCTCGTCCTGCAGTTCCTTGGCCGCCGGGAGGAGCACGCGGGCGCGGGCGAGCACCAGCTCGCCCAGCCGGGTGGGCCGGGCGCCGTGCCTGTCGCGCTCGAACAGGGTGCCGCCGAGTACCCGCTCGATACGTTTGAGCTGTGCGGTGAGGGCCGGTTGCGCCAGCCCGAGCAGGGACGCGGCCTTGCTCACACTTCCCGCGTCCGCGACCGCGCGAACGATCCTGAGGTGCCTGAGCTCGAGGTCCATAACGGGAAGGTAAAGCGGTGATCTCCTCCCGACAATGCCCTTATGTCAGGAAATGTGACACATATTGTCGGGCGCCTTCTGGGGTAGGGGCTACTCCATGACGATGATGGGAATCGATCCAGCGCAACTCCAGGACGACGACCTGCTGCGTGAGCTGCGGCAACTGCACACCACGCGGACCGACACCTTCCTGCACGGCTCGGACGACGCGCTCGCGCGCCACACCACGCGGACCAACCAACTGGAGAGCGAATACCTGCGCCGCTACCCGGAGCGCGACATCGACCCCGGGCGGCTCAGAGAGGGAGCGAGGCGACGCTGATGGCCCGAGATCACGATGTGCAGGCACTGTCGGACATCGACATCCATGTCTACGAGGCGGTCGCCTCGCAGGCGGTCGAGTCCGGCGGCGCGGAGCTCGGCGCGCTGATCCGCGCGACCGGTCTGGAGGAGGGAGAGGTACGGCGGAGCGTGGCGACGCTGATCGAGCAGGGGTACGTAGTGCCGCGGGGGAACGGGTTCGGCCTGGGCGCTCATACGTTCGGGCTCGATTACTGAAAACCTCGACAGGGGGCGGCGGGCCGATGGCCCGGCCGCCCTCCGGCGTTCAGATGCGCTTGGCGCGGGCCCAGATCACGAAGGCGCCCCCGAAGACCGCCATGACCAGCCCGGTCCACAGGTTGACCGCCGCCCCCACCACCCCGGCGATGATCAGGATCACCCCGTAGATCAGGAACAGCCCGCCGATCACCATTCTGATGTCGCTCACAGGATCACCCCGTACATCGCGGCGGCCAGGACGATCGCGCCCGTCCCGAGGATCACGGGCGAGCGGTACCACTTCTTGTCACCGGCCAGCGCGTCGTCCGCCAGGTCGACGGCGCTGAGCCCGTACACCAGCCCGCGCAGCTCCTCCACGGGCTTGGGCGTGGTGACCAGCGTGACCACCACCGAGACGAGCAGGTCGACGACGAAGGCCACGCCCGCGCCCCAGAAACTGGCGTTCAGCTCGGTGCCGAAGTCCAGCATTCCGGCCTTGTACGCGATGTACGAGGCGAACGCGGACGCGGTCCCGGCCAGCAGGCCCCAGAAGCCGGCCCACGGCGTCATCCGCTTCCAGAACAGCCCGAGAATGAAGGTCGCGAACAGCGGCGCGTTGAAGAACGAGAACAGCGCCTGCAGGTAGTTCATGATGTTGGAGTAGCCGGCCGCGATGAACGCCGTGCCGACGCCCAGCGCGACGCCCGCGACGGTGGCGATCCTGCCGACCCGCAGGTAGTAGCCGTCGTCGCGGTCCTTGGCCAGATGCGCCTGCCAGATGTCGTTGGTGAACACGGTGTTGAACCCGCTGATGTTGGCCGCCATCCCGGCCATGAACGAGGCCAGCAGCCCGGTCACCGCCACACCGAGCACGCCGTTGGGCAGCAGGTCCTGCATGAGCAGCGGGATCGCGTTGTTGTAGTCCTGGCCCTTGCCCAGGTCCTTGAACAGGACGAGGGCGATCAACCCCGGCAGTACGGTCACCAGCGGGATGAACAGCTTCGGGTAGGCCGCGATGATCGGGGTGAGCCGGGCGGCGTTGGTGTTGCGGGCGGATAATGCCCGCTGCACCTCGGCGAAGTTCGTGGTCCAGTAGCCGAAGGACAGCACGAAGCCCAGGCCGAACACGATGCCGAGCCAGTGGGCCTCCATCGGGTTCTTGCCCGCGCTGTCGGCCCACGTGTGCAGGCCGGCCTCGCCGAGCGCGCTCTGCCGTACCTTGTCGAACAGGCCGGAGACGCCGCCCACCTTGGCCAGCCCGAGGATGGTCAGCGGGATCAGCCCGGCCAGGATCACGAAGAACTGCAGGACCTCGTTGTAGATCGCCGACGACAGCCCGCCGAGCGTGATGTACGACAGCACGATCACGGCCGCCACCACCACCGACACCGGCAGGGGCCAGCCCAGCAGGGCCTCCATGACCAGCGCGAGCGCGTAGAGGTTGACCCCGGCGATGAGGATCTGGGCCACGGCGAAGGAGAGCGCGTTCAGGAGTTGGGTGGCGCCGTTGAAGCGGCGGCCCAGGAACTCCGGGACGCTGCGTACCTTCGAGCGGTAGTAGAACGGCATCATCACGATGCCGAGGAACACCATCGCGGGCACCGCGCCGATCCAGTAGTAGTGCACGGTCATGGCGCCGTACTGGGCGCCGTTGGCCGCCATTCCGAGGATCTCGATCGCGCCGAGGTTGGCCGAGACGAAGGCCAGCCCGGTGATCCACGGGGGTAATCCACGGCCGGCCAGGAAGAAGTCGAGGCTCGAGCTGATCCGCCGCTTGGCGGCGAAGCCGATGCCGAGCACGGTTGCGAAGTAGATCGCGATGAGCGCGTAGTCGAGGAGGTTCACATCAAGGCGCACGGCGTTCCCTACTACCCCGAAAAGTCAGAGTATGTCGGCGATTGCGGGCCCAGTTACCGGGCGTAATCTCGAGGTGTGGATGTCGCAGACCTGACCCCGGCGCAGGCGCGCGAGCGCTTCCGCGCGGGCGAGCGGGTACCGACCGCGGGCTGGTGCTCCGGCTGGACACAGGCCAATCTGATCGCTGTGCCCAAGGAGCTGGGCTACGAGCTGCTGCTGTTCGCGCAACTGAACGCACAGGCGTGCCCGGTGCTGGACGTGGGGGAGCCGGGGGCGTGGTCCACCGCCCTGTTCCCGGGCGACCTGCGTACCGATCTGCCGGGATACCGCGTCTATCGCGACGGGCGGCCGGTCGCCGACCTCGACGACGTGGTCGCCGAGTGGCGTGACGACCTCGTGGCCTTCCTCATCGGCTGCAGCTTCACCTTCGAGCAGGCGCTGCTGCGGGCCGGGGTGCCGATCAGGCACCTGGAGCTGGGGACGAACGTGCCGATGTACCGGACGAGCGTGCCCTGCCACCCGTCCGGCCCGCTGTCGGGCCCGCTCGTGGTGTCGATGCGGCCGGTCCCGGCGGCGCTGGTGGACGTCGCGATCGCGGTCAGCGGCCACTACCCGCAGGTGCACGGGGCGCCCGTGCACGTGGGCGACCCGGCCGCGATCGGGATCGCCGACCTCGGCCGGCCCGACTTCGGCGATCCGGTGGAGGTACGGCCCGGCGAGGTGCCGCTGTTCTGGGCCTGCGGCGTGACGCCGCAGGCGGTGATCATGGCCAGTGGCGTGGACTTCGCGATCGGCCACCTGCCGGGCCACATGGCGATCATCGACGCGCGCGACGACGAGTATCGGGTTCCCTAACCTGACGTGTCCGGGCGCGGTGGGATGCCCGCCCTCGTCAACCTGATTTGTAAGGGCGCGGTGGGATGCCCGCCCTCGTCAGCTGCTCGCCGACCGGCGGCGCGCCAGGACGGTTGTCGATCTCCAGATGCGGTACGGCCGGCGGCTCGGCCACCCGGATCGCCGCCAGGTACGCCTCGAACGCCGCCAGCTTGCCCGCGTCCCTCTCCAGTCCCCTGGCCACCAGGCGCTCGCGCAGGGTCGGCCCGTCCGAGCGGACCCAGACGAGCCTGACCGGGTCACCACCCAGCTCGCCGACCCAGCGCTCCCACAGCTCCGCCGAGTGCACCTGGGCGGTGAACGGGCCGTCGAGCAGCACCGGACAGCCGTGCTCGCGGATCTGCCTGGCCGTCCTGGTCATGCCCGCGTACTCGTGCACCTTGATGTGCTCGTCGTACCACGGGCCCTCGCGTTCGCCGTGGTGCCTGCCGTACCCCCGGAGGATCTCGGCGGCGATGTCGCCGTACAGGGTGTCCTTGTCGAGCAGGGCGGCCGGCGGGTCGAGACGGGCGAGCAGCGCCGCCGCGACGGTGGACTTGCCCGCGCCCGGCGGGCCGCTGATCACCCAAAGCGTGCTCATGTGGTCAGTTTCGCGTACGCGGATCTGCGTACGCGGGTGACGCGGCTCGGCGGACGACCGGCGGCGGGCGCGTCGACAGACTCGGCTCATGCTGACCGTGCTGTTCAGGGCGTTCCGGGTGCCGGATCTCCGTAAGAAATTA
Organism: Nonomuraea sp. CA-143628; assembly: GCF_050942315.1. Lineage (NCBI taxonomy): Bacteria > Bacillati > Actinomycetota > Actinomycetes > Streptosporangiales > Streptosporangiaceae > Nonomuraea > Nonomuraea sp. CA-143628. Next base: position 9,105,800 of record NZ_CP192072.1, on the reverse strand, counting down.
CTGTTCACGCTGGCCGTCATCGGGCTGTTCCGGCTGGGGCAGATCCTGCCGGCGCCGGGGGTGGACGTCGTGGCGGTCCAGCAGTGCCTGGGTACGGCGCGTGGCGGGCTGTTCGACATGGTCCAGATGCTCAGCGGGGGCGCGATGCTGAAGCTGTCGGTCTTCGCGCTGGGCGTCATGCCGTACGTCACCGCGAGCATCATCATGCAGCTGCTGACCGTCGTCGTGCCGCGACTCGAGACGCTCAGGAAGGAAGGGCAGTCGGGGCAGGCGAAGATCACCCAGTACACGCGTTACCTGACCATCGGGCTGGCCGTGCTCAACGCCACCACGGTGGTAGCGCTGGCGCGCGGCGGGCAGCTGCTGCCCGGGTGCGCGCGGCCACTGCTGCGCGACGAGAGCCTGCTGGGCGTCGCGGTGGTGGTGGTCACCCTGGTGGCGGGGACCAGCATGGTGATGTGGCTGGGCGAGCTGGTGACCGACCGGGGGATCGGGAACGGGATGTCGATCCTGATGTTCACCCAGACCGTTGCCTTCTTCCCGTCGTACATGTCGACCATCTTCGTGCTCAGCCCGTTCGCCTTCGCCATGCTGCTGGTGACCGGGATGTTCCTGGTGGCGGCCGTGGTGTTCATCGAGCAGGCGCAGCGGCGCATCCCCGTGCAGTACGCCAAGCGGGCGGTGGGGCGGCGGATGTACGGCGGGAGCAGCACCTACATCCCCCTGAAGGTCAATCAGGCGGGCATTGTGCCGGTCATCTTCGCCACGTCGCTGTTGTACCTGCCGACGCTCGCTGCCCCACTGCTCGGTGATGAGGTAGGCGGCTGGGTGTCGCGGAACATCACCGCCGGCACGCACCCGCTCTACATGATCGGATACTTCCTGCTGATCGTGGGATTCGCGTACTTCTACGTGTCGATCACCTTCAATCCCGTCGAGGTGGCCGACAACATGCGGCGGTACAGCGGGTTCGTGCCGGGCATCCGCCCTGGCACGCCGACCGCGCGGTATCTGGCGTACGTGCTGTCGCGGCTGACCGCGCCCGGGGCCGTCTACCTGGGGGTGCTGGCGCTGCTGCCGCTGCTCGCGTTCGCGATCCTGCGGGATCCGAGCACCCAGCAGAACTTCCCGTTCGGGGGGACCAGCATTCTGATCATGGTGGGGGTGGGGCTGGACACGGTGAAACAGATCGAGGCGCAGCTCCAGCAGCGCAACTACGAGGGCTTCCTCAGGAAATAGCCACGTTGGTGTACGGCCAGGTCGTCTGGCTCCGTTGGGACGGCCAGGTCGTCTGGCTCCGTTGGGACGGCCAGGTCGGCTGGTTACGTTGGGACGGCCAGGCCGGCGCGCATGGCGAACACGACCAGTTGGGCGCGGTCGCGGGCGCGCAGCTTGACCATGGCCCGGCTGACGTGCGTGCGGACGGTGTCGGGGCTGATCACCAGCTTCTTGGCGATCTCCTCGTTGGACCGGCCGGTCGCCACCCAGGCGACCAGTTCGCGTTCGCGCGGGGTAAGGGTGTCGAGGCCCTCCACCGGCTCGGTGCCGTGGCGGCCGAACAGGCCGATGACCTTCCTGGTGATCGCGGGCGACAGCAGCGCCTCGCCCGCGGCCACCACCCGGACCGCGCCGACCAGCTCGTCGGGGGCGCTGTCCTTGAGCAGGAACCCGCTGGCTCCGGCCTGGAGCGCGGCGAAGATGTACTCGTCCACGGCGAACGTGGTCACCACCACGATCCTGGTGCCGCTCAGCTCGCGGTCACCGGCGATGGCCCGCAGGGTCGCCAGGCCGTCCATGCCGGGCATGCGGATGTCGAGCAGGAGTACGTCGGGACGGGTGCGGCGGATGAGCTGGAGCGCCGCCGCGCCGTCGGCCGCCTCGCCCACCCACTCCAGGCCCGGCTCCCGATCCAGCAACGCCCTGAGCCCCATCCGTACGACGGCCTGATCGTCGGCTACGGCCACCCGGATCACCGGCCCCGGCTCGGTTCCCTTGGCTTCCTCGGGTTCCTCGGCTGAGGCGGGGGTCACGTGAGGTCTGCCGGGGAGTCGGCGGTGTTGTGGTGGGCTGAGATGTTCTGGAGCGCGGGCTGCCAGATGCGGTGGGCTGGGTCGTTCTGGGGTGCGGGTTGCTGGTTGTGCTGGGCCGGGTCGTTCTGGGGTGCGGGCTGCTGGTTGTGCTGAGCCAGGCCGGTCCGGAGTGCGGGTTGCCGCGGGAATGTGGCGAGGACCTGGAACCCGCCGCCGTCCCGTGGGCCCGCCGTGAAGTGTCCGCCCGCGGCGAGCACCCTGGCCCGCATCCCGGCCAGCCCCCGGCCCTCGGTCATGCCTGCCCGGCCGCGCTCCTCGATCGTGCCTGCTCGCCCGCGCTCTCCGGTCGCCCCTGCTTGGACACGCTCTTCGGCCGTTGTCGGCCGGTCGGCGTCACGGCCGCGCTCTTCGGTTATCCCCGGCCGGTCGGCGCCATGGTCGCGCTCCTCGGCCGCTTCCAGCTGGTCGACACCTCGGCTCCGCTCCTCGGTCGCTCCAAGCCGGTCGGCGCCTAGACCAGGGCTTCGGAGGGCGCCTCGGTCGGCGATCTCCAGGACGAGCGGCCCGGCCGGGTCGCTGGACAGCCGGACGAGCGCCTGTGTCGGGCCGGCGTGGCGCAGGACGTTGGTGAGCGACTCGCGCACCACCCCGTAGACGGTCGCGCCGAGGTGGGCGGGCACGACGGGGTCGGCGGGCTCCACGTCCACCGCGAGCCCCGCGGCCCGGACCCCGTCGATGAGGCTCGGCAGGTCATGGGCGCCGTCCCGCGCGTCATTGGCGCCGGCGTGCGGGTCATGGGTGCTGTCGCGCGGGTCGAGCCGGTCGAGTGCGGCGCGTAGCTGGGTGAGGGCCGTCGTGCTGGTCTCCCTGATCGCCAGCAGCGAGGCGCGCGCCTGCTCGGGGTCGTCGTCGAGCGTGACGAGCGCGAGCCCGGCCTGGAGGGCGATGGCCGCCAACCCGTGCCCGGCGGCGTCGTGCACCTCCCCGGCGATCCGCGCCCGCTCGGCGGCGAGCACATCCTCCCGGGGCCCGCCATCCGACGCGGCGTCACCCACTGCCCCGTCACAGGGGACGTCGTCACGGAGGGCGCGGACCGTGCGGTGTGCCGGGGCGAGGCTGTGGACCGCCGGGATACCCCAAGCCCTGGCGGGCGTCGCGGTCGCGAGCGCACCGACTCGTACGGCATCGGTGGTGCTGCCGGCTCCTGCCGTGCCCGTGGAGATGACCGGTGGCGGCTCGGCCTCAGCGGCGGCCGCGGCAGCGGCGGCGCGTGCCTGGGCCAGGCCGCTGAAGGACCACGGGACGGCCAGCCAGCCGGCCCAGGCCAGCATGATCACGACCGGGACGTCACCCAGCCGGGCCATGCGGGACAGCGCCTTGAACGGCCCGCGCGGGCCGTCACCGCTGTGCGTGTGCTCGGTCACCGTCCCCCCACCTGGCCAGGCTCGCTCAGCCCATAATCCTAGCCAGTTTCCGGCCCTCCGGTTGGCGGCCGACCGCCTGGACCTCCGCGAGACGATCTTGCGGTGGGCGGTCAGCTGCCCGCCTGAAGCGCCGCCAACCCGGAGCGCCGCCAACCAGGGGTGCGGCCAGCAACCTGGAGCGCAGTCGGCAATCCCGGCCACCTGGGGCGCTGTTCGGGTCAAGCGGCTCCGCCTGGAGCACAGCCGGCAGCCTGAAGCGCAGACGGCCGCTTGGAGCGCTGCCCAGGTCAGGCGGCTCCGCCTGGAGCGCCGTTCGGGTCAGGCGGATCCGCTGGTGAGCCAGCGCAGTGGGTTGTCCCGGGTGACAAGGCGGATCGTGTCCTCGGTCACCCCCGACTCGCGCAGGCGCGGCAGCAGCGTGTGGAAGAGGTGCGCGTAGCCGGGCCCGCCGTACCGGTTGACCTGGGCGATCCGGCTCACACCGGTGCTGAGCAGGAGGCGGTCGGCGTGGCCGTCCTCGATCAGGGCGAGCGCGATCCTGGCCGACTGGTCCGTGCCGAGGCTGAGTGAGCCCAGGCTGACGTACGCGCCGGCCTCGGCGATCTTGCGGGCGACGGCAGGGTCGCTGCCCGCGTAGCCCACGCTCACCCTGTCGCCCGCCAGGCCCTGGGCGAGGAGGATCTCCAGCATGGCCAGCCCGTTGTGCCCGTACGTGGCCACGGGCAGGCGGGAGGCCAGTGCGGCGCGGGCGGCGGCGATCAGGCCGCGCTCCTCGGCCGGGGTGGGCTCGGTGCCGCAGCAGCCGGCCTGGCCGATCACGCCGGGGAACACGCCGATGTCGTCGAGGCCGTCGGAGATCTCGCTCATCAGCCGCCTTGTGAGCGTCTCGACGTCCGTGTCGCGGGGACCGCTGAACGGTCCGGCGAACAGGCCGGTCGAGGCGATCACCGGAACCCGGCTGCCCATCGCGATCCTGGCCAGGGCGGCGGCGTCGCGGCCCATGCCCAGGCAGGTAAGATCGATGATCAAGCCGAGGTGGTCGGACTGGCGCACCTCGCGGAGTTCGGTGGTGACGGTCTGGTCCTCGTCGAGCCACCGATAGGGGTCGGAGTCGATGCCGGTCGCCCAGCGCATGTCGGTGCGCAGGTGCTCGCGGGGAAGGACGGCGCCGTCGATGGCGGTCGCGGGTACGGGACCGGTGACGGTACGAAGCATGGCCTCGGGCATACGAGACGGTAACCGATTTTTGCCCGAAGTCGCCTATAAAAGCATGAAATTTTACGTTTTGAGCGGTTTGTCGATTTGGCGGGTTGTCGGGTTGGTTAGGCAGCCTATTTGAGGGCCGCTGGGCCGTATCCTGGGGGGCACATCGACCGTGCGGGGGAGTACGTTGCCGATCCAGGACTCCGAGACCGGAGACGCCGACGCGATCAAGGCCGAGGCGGCCGATGGTTCCAGCATGCCTGAGCGCCGATCGGGCATTCACGGCTGGCTGGACGGCATCCGGTCCACCCGCGCGGGCGCGCTCACACTGAAGATCGTCATCGGCGCCATCGGCGCGATCATGGTGGTGGGCGGCCTGATCATGGTGCCGTTCCCCGGGCCGGGCTGGCTGGTCGTGTTCGCGGGGCTGGCCGTGCTGGCCACCGAGTTCCACTGGGCGCGCCGGGCGCTGGAGTTCGGCAAGCGGGTGCTGCACGACTGGACCGAATGGTACAAACGGCAGGGCTGGACGGTCCGCGTCATCGTGCTCATCGTCACCGTGGTCGTCGCGGCCGTGATCGTCTACGTCGGACTCAGGACGCTCGGCATCGATCTGATCGAGCTGGCCCAGCGCGTTATCTAGACCGGGTCGTTATCGCTGCCGGAAATCAGGCCAGCCGGTGCCTATTCTGCGGGGCGTGATCGCCCACATCGCCGTCGCCCTGTCGCTCGCCCTGCTCGCTCCGGCCTCGCCCGCCGACGCTGCCGGTACCGCCGACGCTGCCGGTGCCGCCGAGCTCCTGACCGCCCAGGCCGCGCCCTCGACCGCCCAAGCGGACACACTGCCCCTTCCAGGCGTCAGTGTGAAATATCAGGAAAAGGTGGGTGATCCCGTACGGCTCAGCAGCTACGGCCTGGGCACCAAGAGCACCTACCTCAGGGCCAAGACCGGCAACACGTTCGCCGAGCAGCCGACCCTGTCGGAAGCGGCGGTCTCGCCCGACGCCGCCACGGTGGCCGGCGTCCCGAAGTCCTACCGGGCGGGCTACGACTCCCTGATCCTCACCGACCGCGCGAGCGGCAAGGGCCGACGGGTGCGCACGGTCAAGAAGCCGCTGGCCGCTTCGTACATCTCCTGGTCGCGTGACAGCAAGCGGGTGGCGCTCACCGTCGAGCAGAAGGTCGGCGGGAAGTGGCGCACCGTCGGCTTCACCGTCGTCGACGTGGTGACGGGCACCGCGCGCACGGTCCGTCCCGCCGGGATCGACGGGGCCGCCGCCTTCTCGTGGAACCCCGGCGGCAACCTCGTCGCCAGGTACGGCGGCGGCCTGCGGACCTACCGGGCCGGTGACGGCGCGACCCTGCGTACGTTCGTGGGCGTCGGGGTGCCGACCGGCCCGGAGGACGCCTATTCGCCGTCGGGCAGCCGCCTGACCATGTGGTGCCCGGCACGCTTCACGGAGCAGCTCTGCCTGCTGAACCCGGCCACCGGCGTCACGAGGCGGTTGCCCATCGGCCAGATGACGCTGTTCGGCTGGTGGGACGAGAGCCATGTCATCGCGGTCATGACCGACCAGAGCACCCACCGCCTGTCGGTGGTCGATCTGACGGGCAAGGTGACCCGCGTGCTGGCCGAGATCCCGTCCCGGACGTGGAATGCGAGGCTCTGGGTGGCCTTCACCCGGACCCCACGCTGACGGCGACTACAGGTAGAGGCCGGTGCCGTGGTCGGTCTCCTGCGTGGCGACGGCGTGCAGGTCACGCTCGCGCATGACGAGGTAGACCTGCGCGTGCAGCTCCACCTCGAACTGGTCCTCCGGATTGAGCAGCACCTTGTCGCCCACCTTGACCGCGCGCACGTTCGAGCCGACCCCGCAGACCTCGCCCCAGGCCAGCCGGTTGGCCATCTTGACCGTCGCGGGGATGACGATCCCGGAGCCGCTGCGCCGCTCCTCGGTCTCTTGCTCAAGCCGGATCATCACCCGGTCGTTGAGCATCTGGATCTCGAACTTGGGTGCTACCACGCGCTCAGTTTACGGTCATCCGGACCCCCGCGAACCGGCAATGGCGACGTCAGGGCAGTGTGAGCTCGGCGAAGACGGGCCGATGGTCGGTGTTCGCCAGCGACTCGACCGAGAACGCGCGTACCCCCATCCCGGCGGAGGCCAGCACATGGTCGATCACCACGCCGGGAGCCCGCCCGCCGCTGGGCCAGTACGTCGCGGTGAACCCCCGTCCGGTGACGTCCGCCGCGTCGCGGTAGCCGGCGGCCAGCAGGTCGCGCATCGGCACGTGGTCGAGCGTGGCGTTGAAGTCGCCGGCGAGCACCCGCGCGGCGCCACCGCCGCGAGGCAGCGCGACCAGCCCCTGCTGCCAGCAGGGCGTACGTCCCTCGTACTTGGGCGCGCACGGGTGCACCGACACCACCTCGATCTTCGTCCCGCCCGGCTCCGTGAGCACCGCCCTGGCCTGCCCGAACGCCCCGAACTGGATGGCCGGCCCCGCCGTGAGCGGATAGCGCGAGTAGACGCCGGAGCCGCCCACGCCGGGCAGCGCCCGGACCACGGCCTGCGGCAACGCCTTGCGCAGCCCCGCCCGCTCGAGGGCGGCCGCGGCCTTGGGGGTGAGCTCCTGCAGCGTCAGGAGGTCCGGCCGGAGCCTGGCGACCAGGTCCATCAGCCCCGCCGTGTCGGCCGAGCCCACCATCAGGTTGGCCGCAAGCACCCGCAACGTTCGCCCGCCCGCGGCCGGCTCGCCGTCGGCGAACCAGCGAGGCAGTACGGTCAGCGCCAGGGCCGCCACGGTGACGAGCGCGACCGCCCCGGCGACCCACCGCCGCAGCGCCCCGGCCAGGGCGAGGGCGAGCACGGAGGCCGCCGCGGCATACGGCGTGAACGCCACGATCGGCACCCACGGCCACAACCCGTCGTACGGACTCACCCGCAGCGCCGCCCACACCGCGAACGGAGCCACCACCAACCACACCAGAACGCTCACCAAAGTTCGCACCCGCACCTCCCCCCATGTATTGCCGCGAATCATCACAGAGGTTCACGTCATGAGATGGTGGCCTCCATGCGCGACGCGGAAGCCAGGGTCCTCCAGGCCATCGACGACACCGACACCGTGAACCTGCTGGCCGAGACCGTCAGAGTGCCCAGCGTGACCGGCACCGACGCGGAGTCCGAGCTGCAGCACCGCGTCGCCCGCGTGCTCACCGAGGCCGATCTGGACGTGGACGTCTGGAAGCTGGACCTCGACGACCTCGGCCGTCGCGCGGGCTTCCCCGGCACCGAGGCGCCGAGGGCCGAGGGCTACGGCGTGGTGGCCGTGACCGGCGGCGAAGGCACCCCGGCACTGGCCCTGCAGGGCCACGTCGACGTCGTGCCCATCGGAGACCCGGCCCAGTGGGCGGGACACGACCCGTTCGCCGCCAGGATCACCGGCGACACCCTGCACGGCCGTGGCGCCTGCGACATGAAGGCCGGGCTGGTGGCCAACCTCGCCGTCGTCCGCGCGCTCAAGAAGGCAGGGGTACGACTGGCCCGGCCGCTCGCCGTGCACTGCGTGGTGAGCGAGGAGGACGGCGGCCTCGGCGCGTTCGCCACGCTGGCCAGGGGCCACACGGCGGAGGCGGCGGTCATCACCGAGCCGACCAGTGGCGCCGTCATCACGGCCAACGCGGGGGCGCTGACGTTCCGGCTGGAGGTGGTGGGCCGGGCCGCGCACGGGGCCACCCGGTACGAGGGGGTCAACGCGGTCGAGGTGTTCTGGCCGGTGTTCGAGGCGATCCGGCGCCTGGAGGCCGAGCGCAACCGCGACGTGCCGGCCATCTTCGCGGGGAACGCGATGCCGTACCCGATCGAGGTCGGCACCGTGCGTGCGGGCGACTGGGCCAGCAGCGTGCCCGACCTGCTCGTCGCCGAGGGCCGGATGGGCGTGCGGCTCGACGAGGACCCGGCGGCGGCGCGGGCCGGGTTCGAGGAGGCGGTGCTGACGGTCGCGCACCCATGGCTGCGCGACCACCCGCCGGCGATCACCTGGCCGGGCGGCCAGTTCGCCAGCGGGCGGCTGCCCGAGGCGCACCCGCTGCTGGCGGAGGTGGCCGGGGCCATCGCCGACACGACGGGCGCGCGGCCGATGGAGAAGGCCGCACCGTACGGGAGCGACCTGCGGCTCTACGCGGCGGGCGGGATCCCGGCGCTGCACTACGGCCCCGGCGACGTACGGTACGCGCACGCCCCCAGGGAGCAGGTCGAGCTGCGGGAGTTGCGCGAGGTCACACGAGCGCTGGCAACGCTCGTGGTGCGCCGTTGCGGAACACTTTGAGCAGCGCCCCCGGGCTCATCAGCGACGGCGGCGCGTCCATCAGGTTCGACACGCGGAGGAAGCGCCTGGCCAGGTCCGCGTCGTGTGCCGCCGCCGCGTGGAAGCGCCCCAGGTAGGCGTTGATCATCCGGATCTTCGGCGTGAGCTCCCCTTCCACGCCGGGCAGCCGCAGGTCACCACCGACCACGATGTCCCATGGCGCGTCGAGCACCTTGGTGATCCGCCGGAAGAACGGCAGCGGCCGCAGATCCGGGTCGAGCAGCGCCTTGGCCTCCAGCGCCGCGACCGACATGCCCTGGCCGTAGAACGGGTTGAACGCGCAGATGGCGTCCCCGACGACCAGCAGGCCCTCGGGGAAGCGCGAGAGCCGCTCGTAGCGATACCTGACGCTGGCCGGGGTGTGGTACGAGCGCGGCTCCCCGATCGGCTCCGCGACCGTGATCAACTGGTGCAGGTCGGGCGCGGGCAGCGTCTCGGCGAACGCGGCGAACTGCCGGAGTGGGAGCTCCGGCCCGTTGCCGGCGTACCCGGCCATGGTGACGATCCAGCGGTCGCCCTCCAGCGCCAGCGCCACCCCGCCGCGCGGGATCTCGGCCGTGGGCGCCACCACGAGCACCAGGTCGCCGTCGAGCTCGTGCGGCAGGCGGCGGAACTCGCGCGTGCCGTACCTCAGGTCGATCGTCACCCGCTCCTCGGCGGGCCGCTCGTAGCCGAGCTCGGACAGCCAGTACGGCGTACGCGAGCCGCGCCCCGAGGCGTCGACGACCAGGTCGGCGGGCATCGGGTCACCACTCGCCAGCCCCACGCCGCATACCCGGCCCCGGTTGGCGAGCAGATCGGTGACGGGGCGGTCGTCCAGCACCCGCACCCCCGGCAAGGCGCTGACGCGGCGGCGGATCTGCCCTTCGAGCAGCGTGCGGCTGACCGACAGCCCGATCAGGCCGCTCTCCGCGCGGGCGTGCGTATGCCCGCTGTGGATCCAGCGGGCCCGGCTCTGCAGATCGCCCATGAGCGCGCCCTGCGCGACGAGCTCGGCGGTGAGCCCCGGCAGCAGCTCGTCCATGACCTCACGGCCCTTGGCCAGCAGGCCGTGGGCGTGGCGGCTCTGGCCGACGCCCCGGCGATGAGCGTCGGCCGTGGGCAGTGTGTCGCGGTCGATCACGGTGACTCTGGCGTACCTGCGGTGCAGAGCGGCGGCGGACAGCAGGCCCGCGATGCTCGCCCCGATCACGATGGCGTGATCCATGGTGGTTCCCCCCTGAATGAGTTGTGGCTCCCAGAGGGTCACCCGCGCCTGCCGCCCGCTTCCACGTCCTTTGGCACGCTCCAAGAACGATGTTCTACGAGGACTCGACCGGCAGGCCCGCCGTCACCCAGTCCTCGATCCCCTCGACGTACCTGCGCACGTTCGTGTAGCCGAGGGCGGTCAGGCGGCGGGCGACGGCCTTGCTGTTGTTGCAGGCCGGGTTCGAGCAGTAGGTGACGATCGGCGCGTCCTTGTCGGGCAGCAGGGCGGGTGCCCGCTCGGCGACCTCGCTCTCGACGAGCGCGATGGCACCCGGCAGGTGCTGCTGGTCGTAGTAAGCACCGCCGAGTGTGTCGAGTAGGGTGACCGTGCCGAGCGCAGCTCGGAGCTCGTCGCGGGTGATGGTCATTGTGGCCTCCGGCTCAAATGGACTACAGTCCGCTTTGTGGATGGCTCGAAAGCTAACGGACCGCAGTCCGGTTCGTCAAGACAGAGACTGGAACTGCTTCGCGGGGGCCCGGTCAACGAACGTGCGGACGCGGCACGCAACAGGGAGAAGGTTCTTGCCGCCGCGGCCAGACTGTTCGCTGAGAAGGGTGTCGAAGCGGTCTCCATGGACGCGATAGCGACGGAGGCAGGAGTGGGGAAGGGCACGCTGTTCCGCAGATTCGGGGATAAATCGGGGCTGGCGGTGGCACTGCTCGACGAGCGCGAGCGGGTGCTGCAGGAACGCATTCTGTCCGGGCCGCCGCCGCTGGGTCCCGGTGCGCCCGCGCGCGACCGGCTCATCGCATTCGTCGACGCCTATCTGGACTACCTGTTCGCCCACCTCGACCTGGTACGCATGTCCGAGACGGCCAGTCCGGGCGCCCGCTACCGGATCGGGGCCTACCGTTTCTGGCACCGCCACACGGCCATCCTGCTGGCGGCCTCGCGCCCGGGGTCCGACGCGGACGTCCTGTCCCACGCGCTGCTGGCGGCCACCGCGGCGGAGGTGGCGGGCGTGCTCAGGGAGGAGTACGGCGAGGCCCGCGCCCGCGACGCGATCACCGCCCTGGTCGGTGCCCTGGTGGGCTGAGAGCGGGATGAGCGGGGGCGAGCCGGTGGGCCAGGGCGGCGGCCTCGACCCGGCCGGTCACGCCCAGCTTGGCCAGGATGTTGGACACGTGCACGCTCGCCGTTTTGGGGCTGATGAACAGCTCCGCCGCGATCTGGGAGTTGGACCGCCCGGCGGCGAGCAGGCCGAGGACCTCGCGCTCACGCTCGGTCAGACCGAACTGCGCCATCGGATCCGGTGGGGCGGGCGCCGGTTGCTCGGAGGGCTCGTCGGGGAGCACCAGCCGGGCCCGCCTGGCCAGGGCGTCGATCTCGGCGGACAGCGGCTCGGCGCCCAGCCCCGCGGCCAGCCGGGACGCCTCGGCGGCCGACCGCACCGCGTCGCCCCGATCACCCATGGCGCACTGCCGCTCCGCCAGTCGGAACAGGCAGTAGGCCAGCATGTACGGCTCGTCCGCGGCCCGCCAAGCCGTGACGGCGCCGCGCCACTCCTGAGTGGACAGGGGACCGGCCGGTGGGAGCCGGGTCTGCTCGGCCGCGATCGCCAGGGCGTACCCCCGGTCGGCGGGGGTGATCGCGGGAAAGTCGCCGGCCATGGCCAGCAGCCTTTCGACGACCTCGTCGGAGGAGCCGGCCTCTCGCCTGTCGCGGGCAAGGATCGCGCGGTCGATCCCGATCCTGCTGCCCAGCCAGATGAGCGGCAGGGAGTAGCGGGCCAGATGGGCATGGCCGGGATGCCGTAGCGCCTCGGTGATCGTCGCGAGGGCGGCGTCCAGGTCACCGGCCAGGCGCTGCCCCTCGGCCAGGTCACCGGCCAGCGGGAACAGGAACTGGGGCTCGTTGGAGTCGATCACCAGAGCCCTGGCCTGGCCGGCGATCCGGGCGGCCTCCTCGCCCCGGCCACTCAGCACGGCGATCTTCGCCGCTCTTACGAGCAGCGACGCGGAGAACATCCCTTCCGGCTCGCTGCGCAGCGCCTGCGCGATCGCCCGCCGCGCCTCTTGCCAGCGTCCCAGGCGCTCCATGGACTCGATCATGTTCCCGGCCAGGTAGGCGCCGTAAGTGCGGACGCTGCCGGTGCGCCGGGCCAGCTCCAGGCCCACGTTCGCGCTGTCGATCGCCTCCTGGTGGCGGCCGAACATCTCCAGCACGTCACTGGCGTTGATCCAGCCGCGCATCGCCGTCTCCACCGCGCCGATCCGCTCGGCCAGCCGCAGCCCGTCCATCAGCGTGGCGATGCTGGCCTCGGCCTCGCCGAGGAACGCCCGCATCGAGCCCAGGGTGATCAGGGCCTCGGCCTGCTCGGTGTGCGCACCCACCGCCGTGGCCACGGCCACCGCGCGCTCGGCGACGGCCGCCGCCTCCCGCATGGACCCGTCGCGCAAGTACGTCGCGGCGAGCGGGGTCAGCAGCGCGGCGTGGGCGTACTCCAGCGGCTCGGCGGGCAGCAGGTCGAGCGCCGCCCGCAGGATCGAGATGCCCTCGTCATGCTGTCCGAGATCGAGCAGCGTGCGCCCGCTTCGCCACATGAGCAGTGCCCGCCGGGAGACCGAGCCGTCCTCGCCCAGCTCGGCGAGCGCCTGGCCCACCAGGGAGCGTGAGCGGTCCACCCATCCGGCCCGGTAGGCGGCGTTCCCGGCCTCCGTCAGCACCTCGATCAGGTCGGTGCCGGTCAGCGCGGCGGCGTCCGGCACCCGGGGCCAGACCTCCAGAGCCCGCTCCAGATGCTTGAGTTGCTCGGCCGGCGCGTACATCGCCGACGCCTTGGCCGCGGCCAGCAGCGCGGGGAGCGCGGCGGGCAGGTCCAGCGCGGCCAGCCAGTGATGGGCCAGCGCCGCCGGCACCTCCGCCTGATCGGCGGCCAGATCGGGATGGGCCGACAGCGCCCGCGCGTACGCCACGTGCCAGTGGGCCCGCTCGCCGGGCAGCATGTCGTGATAGACCGCGTCCCTGGCCAGGACGTGCCGGAAGGCGTACCCCTGCCCGCCCTCGTCCACCAGCAGCAGATGGTTCTCCACGAGTTCGCGCAGCGCCTCGAACAGCGCCGCCGGCTCCCCACCGACCACCGCAGCCAGCAGCCGCTCGGGCACCTGCCGTCCGGCCGCCGACACCGCCCGAAGTAATCGCTGGGCCGCCGCCGAGCGCGCCTCGACCCGGATCAGCAGCAGGTCGCGCAGCGTCGGGGACAGCCCCGCGGCATCGCCGCCGCCGTCGCGTACCACCTCGACCATCTCCTCGACCAGGAAGGCGTTCCCCTCGGAACGATCCAGCACCAGGTCGAGCGTGCCGGGGTCGGCGGGCCGGCCGAGGATGGCCGCGACCTGGGCGGCCACCTCGTCGCGGCGGAACCTGACCAGCTCCAGGCGGCGCGCCTGGCGCATCCGCTCCCAGCCGCTCAGCAGTGGGCGCAGCGGGTGCCTGCGGTGGAGCTCGTCGGACCGGTAGGTCCCCACCATCAGCACGGGGGCCTCGCGCAGGGTCCTTATCAGGTACGTGAGCAGGCTCAGCGTGCTCTGGTCGGCCCAGCGCAGGTCCTCCAGGACCAGCATCAGCGGTCGGTCCGCGCTGAGCCGTTCGATCAACCCCAGCACCAGCTCGGGAAGGTGCGCGGCCTGATCGGCGGCCGTGCCAGGGATCGGCTCCAGGCTGGGCAGCACGTGGGCCAGCGGGCCCCGGGCAGGCCCAAGCCACGCGTCCACCTGCTCCGGCGAGGCCGACCGGCTCAGCGTCCGCAACGCCTCGGCCAGCGGCGCCAGCGGCAGCCCTTCCGGGCCGAGCTCCACGCAGCGGCCGGTGAGGGCACGCAGACCGGACGTCTCGGCCAGCCGGGTGGCCTCATCGACCAGTCGCGTCTTGCCGACGCCGGCCTCGCCCCCGACCAAGACAAAGCAGGCACGTCCCGTTCGTACCTTGGACAGCTCACTCGCCAGAGTCGCGAGCTCCTCGTGTCGTCCCACGAAGACCGGGCTGACCACCATCCCGCGCATGACCGCAACACTCGCACCTGCCGACAATCCTGTACAGATCCGAGATAAGGCAGCCGCCGTAGGCGGGCTGCCGCCCGATGCCTTGGAAGCTCGCAGCTAGGGGGGAGCCTCCACAGATCTAAGGTACGGCCTGGGCCACGAATAAGGTCGTTGCCCGAAGTGCGGCCGGCTCCTTAGCGAATAACGTTCATTTCGCCACCCGGTAATTCGACCGGAAGAAATTCGACAGGAGCATAAAATGTTCAAGACCTCGCTCAAAGCGGCAAAGACCATCGCGGCGATCGGCGCCGTTTCCGCCGCCGCGCTGCTGGCCGGCACCGGCAGCGCCAACGCCGCCAGCGGCTTCAACGTCCGGCTCTCTCCGGTGTCCAACCCGTTCCTGTTCGTGGACGTCGCAGGGGGCGCCACGGGAGACGGCGCCAAGATCATCCAGTGGCCGTTATCAGGTGACAACCAGATCTGGCAGTTCCAGCCGGTCGGATCGCACTTCCAGATCGTCAACCGGCACAGCGGCAAGTGCATCACCAGCGACGGCGGCGTCGCCCACCAGCTCTACCAGTGGCGCTGCAAGGGCACCGACCAGCAGCTCTGGGACACCAACCTGAACCCGGGCAACTTGATCGGTTACCCCATCACGAACGTGGCCAGCGGCCTGGTCATGGACGTCATGGACGCGAGCGGTGCCCAAGGCGCGGCCATCGACACCTGGTATTACCACAACGGCAACAACCAGGCGTTCGTCGGCAGCTCGGCGGACTAGAACGCCGCCGCCAAACGTGGTCCATAATCAGAAGCGGGCTTCGCCGGCATTCCGGGGAGCCCGCGTCATTTCCCGGCCGGGCCGTCGAATTCTTTGGCCGGGACGCGAAATATCCGGAGAATCGCCATGAAGGGTCAGGCGCGAATGCGTTCGGCGGCCAGGACGCGCTCGGCCTCGTCCACCGTCGCCGCGCGCACCTCGACGCGCTCGCCCTCCTTTCTGAGGATGGTCACGATGCCCGTGAGGAGGGTGCACCGCCGGATCGGATCGCGGGTGATCACCTGGCGATCCCTGGCAAGGACGTCGGAGTGGGCGGTGTCGTCGGCGGACCAGACCCACGCACGCCCACTGAAGCCGGGCCATGGGCCGCCCAACGGGAGGCTGACATGGACGTCGGCGTCGAGTCGCAGCGTCGGCTGCCCGTCCGGGTTCAGCTCGCGCGCGATCCGCAGATCGGCCTGCAACTCGGTCAGATATCGCGACAACCTGTCGTCGGACCAGGTTTCCAAGTGCGGCGGCGGAGCGGTCATCAGCTCGAACCGCAGGTCGCCCAGGATCTCCTCGACCCGGGCCTGACGGTGCGACTCCTCCTCCGGGATGGCGAACCGGCCCGGGTCGACGTCACCCCCTTCGTACAGCGGGCCGAAGCTCACCACGAGAGTGCCTTGCGCGGGCTCGGGTGCGGGGAGCGGGCGCAGGGCGGGCCAGTCGCCCATCACGTCCGCGTCGCTTGGATCCAGCGGAAGCACCGCGGTCATCCGCCGCGCCTCCTCGCCGAGCACAACGGACTCGGGGCCGATGGCCGGCCCAGCCGCGTCGCAGAGAGGCCAGAACCGCAGCAGCCAGGGCTCCGCCACGGCTCTGCCGTACTCGTCCTGATCCGCGGGCGGAGCCGCGTAGGCGCGCAGGCCATAGGCGAAGAACGGTGGACCGATCAGCAGCTTCTCCCCGGTGCCGCCCACCCCCGGACCGAACATCGACACCACACCCGTCACGCTCAAGTAGACGGTCTCGCCCTTGCCGACCCACAGATCGCCGGGCGGGGGAGGCTCCTCATCCCACGCCTCCAACCGAACGGTCGCGTTCGCGGCGCCGTACGCGCTCTCGATCTCGACGGACGCGATGCTCGTGCACAGCGAGCCCGTCTGCACCGCGTCCTCGTCATCCAACTCGCCGCACTCGTCGAAGAGCTCGAAACGCCGGTGGGAGATGGGCACCTCGTCGTCAACCGCACGCAATAAGCCCGCCACGAGCCCTCCAGACCTTGATGGGAGATCGGCGGGATGACGATATTCGCCGGCTCCGACGAAATCGGCCCGCTAGCCGGTGATGAAGGGGGCGTATCCGGTCGGGACCTCGCTGACCCGCAGGTCCGAAAAGAGCAGGGTGAGACGGTGCGCATTGGTTTCGAGGCGAACCTCGTGGAAGTCGATCCCGACGGCTTGTGCCCAACGGCGGGCCGCTTGCGACTCAGGGATAACCTCCGCGCCTGGATACAAGCCATGCCACTTCACACCCCAGACGTATCCGTCGAGCTCGACACCGGTCTCGTAGTCGATGAGGCGGTCGTCGAGAGAGACACGCCAGATCTCGGGCGCCAGCGACGACTCGCACCGGGCCTCGACGCAGTACCTGAAGAGATACCGCAGGTAAGCCGACTCGACCCCGGTGCGGGGATCTGCCGTCACGTAGACGATGACCTCGTAGTCGCGCATGTAGCTGGTGTATCCGTGGTGCACGACGGCGTGATCGAAGGTCTCGTCCAACATCTGGGCAAGTACTGCGGCGTCCATGTCGCCGTTCTACCTCACGTGATCACCCCTCCGGGGAGAGATGGATCAGGCCGTCGTTCTCACCTGGCGGCGGGCCTCCGGGATGATGAGCGGGGTGCCCGACTGAGGGTCTTCGATGATCTCGCAGCGCAGGTCGAACACCTGGGCGACCAGGTCGGGCGTGACGATCCCGGCCGGTTCGCCCTCGGCCACGATGGCGCCGTCGCGCATGACGATGAGGTGGGTGGCGTAGCGGCACGCCTGGTTGAGGTCGTGCAGGACCGCCACCATCGTGCGGCCGGCCTCGTGCAGGTCGGCGCAGAGGTCCAGCACCTCGATCTGGTGGGAGATGTCCAGGAACGTGGTCGGCTCGTCGAGCAGCAGGATCGGCGTCTCCTGGGCCAGCGCCATCGCCAGCCATACGCGCTGTCGCTGGCCGCCGGACAGCTCGTCCACGATCCGGTCGGCCAGTTCGGACACGTCGGTGGCGCGCATCGCCTCGCTCACCGCGGCCTCGTCCGCGCGTGACCACTGCCGCATCAGCTTCTGGTGCGGGTAGCGGCCGCGGGCCACCAGGTCCGTCACGGTGATGCCGTCGGGCACGATCGAGCTCTGCGGCAGCAGCCCGAGTCGCCTGGCCACCTCCTTCGACGGCAGCGAGGTGATCACGCTGCCGTCGAGGTGGACCGCGCCCTTCCTGGGCTTGAGCATTCTGGCCAGGGCGCGCAGGAGGGTGGACTTGCCGCAGGCGTTCGGGCCGATGATCACGGTGAACGACTCGTCGGGGATCGTCACGTCCAGCTCGGCCGCCACGACGCGCTGGTCGTAGGCGAGGGTGAGGTCGCTGCCCGACAGCCGGGCGGGCTGGGACTGGGGGAGTGCCATCAGCGGTGGTCCTTTCGCGCGGGCATCAGCGGCCGTCGGTCCTTTCGCGCGGGCATCAGTGGCGGTCCTTTCGCAGGAGGAGGGCGAGGTAGGCGCCGCCGATCGCGGCCGTGAGCACGCCGACGGGCAACTGTGTGGGGGCGAGTACGCGCTGGGCCGCCAGATCGGCGCCGGTCAGGAGGACGGCGCCCATGAGCGCCGAGGCGCCCATCGTCACGCCGGGCGACCGGGTCAGCCGCCTGGCCAGCTGCGGAGCCGCCAGGGCGACGAAGATGACCGGCCCGGCGGCGGCTGTGGCGACCGCGCACAGCAGCACGCCCACGGTGATCGCCGTGGCCCGTACGGCCTCGACCCTGATGCCCATGGCCCGCGCCGAGTCGTCGCCCATCTCCAGCATCCGCATCGGCCGCGACACGGCGGCGCAGACCGGGAGCAGCGCCGCGAGCGCCAGCGCCACCGGGATCGCGTGGTCCCAGCCGCGCCCGCTGAGGCTGCCCGTGAGCCACGCCCCCGCGGTCGCGGCGTCGTTGATGTTCGCCCTGGTCAGCAGGTAGGAGTTGGCGGACAGGAGCAGCGCGTTCGCGCCGATCCCGACGAGGACCAGCCGGTAGCCCTGCACGCCCCCGCGATGGGCCAGCGCGTACACCAGCACGGCGGTCCCGACGCAGCCCGCCAGCGCGCCGCCCGCGATCTGCAGCGCCGTGCCGCCGGCGATCACGCCGAGGATGCCGCCCGTCGAGGCGCCGGCGGTGAAGCCGATGAAGTCGGGGCTGCCCAGCGGGTTCCTGGTCAGGCTCTGGAAGATCGCGCCGCTCAGGCCGAACGCCGCACCCACCAGCAGCCCGGTGATCACCCGGGGCGCGCGCAGCTTGCTCACGATCAGCTCGGCGACGGGCGTGCCCTGGCCGAACAGCGCGGTCAGCACATCGGGTACGGACACGGTGAACTCGCCGGTCGAGATCGCCGCCACGGTCACGGCGAACGCGACCAGGACGAGAACCAGGGCGACGACGAGGGACCGCGGCGCCAGCCGTACGGACCAGGGACCGAAGCGGATGCTCATAGCGCGGCCAGCCTCCTGCGCCTGGCCATCAGGATGAAGATCGGCGCGCCGACCACGGCGCACATGATGCCCACCTGCACCTCGCCGGGCCGGGCGATGAGCCGCCCGGCCACGTCCGCCGCCAGCAGCAGCGCCGGCGCGGCCAGCACCGTGTAAGGCAGCACCCACCGCTGATCCTGACCCACCACGGCCCGTACGGCGTGCGGCACGGCCAGCCCGACGAACCACAGCGGCCCGGCCGCGGCCGTGGCGGAGCCGCAGAGCAGCGTGACCGACACGGCCGTGAGGACCCGGGTACGGGTGACGGCCACGCCCAGGGCCTTGCCGGCGTCGTCGCCGAGCGCCAGCATGTTCAGCGGCCTTGCCAGCAGCAGCCCCACCACCAGGCCGACGGCCATGAAGGGCGCGATCCGCAGCAGCACGTCGGAGGTCTGCCCGGCCAGCGAGCCGGTGAGCCAGAACCGCATCCGGTCGAACGTCTGCGGGTCCATGCGCAGGATGGCCGAGGCCACCGCCGTGAACACCATGCCGACGGCGATGCCGGCCAGCGCCAGGCGTACCGGACCGGCGCCCGAGCGGCCGGCCGAGCCCAGCGCGTAGACGACGACGGAGGCCGCGGCGGCGCCGGCGAAGGCGAACCACACGTAGACGGCCGGGTCCGTGAGCCCGAACAGCCCGAGCGCGAGGGTGACGCCCAGCGCGGCGCCCTCGTTGATGCCGAGCAGGCCCGGGTCGGCCAGCGGGTTGCGGGTCAGGCTCTGCATCAGTGCCCCCGCCAGCCCGAGCGCGGCCCCCACGCCGATGCCCAGGAGGGTCCGTGGGACGCGCAGCTCGCGGATGACCGTGTGGTCGCCGGATCCGTTGGGGGCGGTCAGCGCGTCCAGCACCGTGGACAGCGGCACCGACCGCGCGCCCAGTGCCACGCTGGCCATCGCCACCAGCACCAGCACGCCGAACACGACCACCAGCCCACCGGCCAGCGCCGCCGGACGCCCCCGGGACGCCACGGGCTCGACCTCGGCCGGGCGCTCTTTCACCGCGGGCAATCCGCACCCCTTTCGTCACGGTCACATTTAGGCGAGGCTAAGGTAAAGCCCCACAACCAAGGCAAGCCTAACCTTAGGAGATGGACATGTCGGGACCGGTACTGCCTCGCAGGGGCTTTTTCACGGCCACGGCGGGCGTCGCGGCGGCCCTGACGCTGGCGGCCTGCGGCGGCGAGGGCGCCGCCACCCAGGCGGCCCCGACCGGCACGGCGGGCACGGGGGGCACGGCGGGCACGGGGGGCACGGCGGGCACGGGGGGCACGGGGGGCACGGGCGGCGGATGGACGTTCACCGACGACCGGGACAAGAAGCTCAGCCTGCCCAAGCGCCCCACCCGGGTGGTCGCCCAGGTCGGCGCCGCGGCGGCGCTGTGGGACTTCGGCGTGCGCCCGATCGGTGTCTTCGGCCCGCACAAGCTCAAGGACGGCGCCAGGGACCCCCAGGTGGGCAACGTCGACATCACCAAGGTCACAGGGCTGGGCAACGTCTGGGACGAGTTCAACGTGGAGCAGTACATCGCGCTCCAGCCCGACCTGCTGGTCAGCAGCATGTACATCAAGGGCACGCTCTGGTACGTACCGGAGAAGTCAAAGGCCACGATCGAGCAGGTCGCCCCAACGGCCGGCATCATGCTCACCGGGCGCAGCGCCATGGAGGTGATCGGCAAGTACGAGGAGCTGGCCACGTCCCTGGGCGCCGATCTGCGGGGGGTGCCGGAGGCCAAGGCCCGGCTGGCGGCGGCCGGCAAGGAGCTGGCGGCGTTCAAGGACCTCAAGATCCTCATGGTCTCGGCAGGCCCCGACGCCATGTGGGTGGTGAACCCGCCGGAATATCCGGACATCGTGCACCTCACCCAGAACGGCCTGACCGTCGTCACACCCGCCAAGGTCGACGAGGGCGGCTTCTTCCAGACGCTGAGCTGGGAGAACGCCGACACCTACGACGCCGACGTCATCCTCTACGACACCCGCACCCAGTCGCTCAAGCCCGCCGAGATGATGAAGAAGCCCACCTTCGCCAAGCTGCCCGCCGTCAAGGCCGGGCAGCTCTACCCGTGGAGCGCCGAGGCCCCCTACAGCTACCAGGGCTACGCCGACTTCGTGGAGGGCCTCGTGGCCAACCTGAAGAAGGCTAATAAGCTCCGGTGACCTCGACGATCTCGGCCAGCGGGAACTCCAGGTAGTCGCCGGCCTCCTCGCACCAGGCGTCGAGGGCGCCGCCCTTGAGCTCGCCATGGCTGATCGTCGCGGTCAGGCCGTCGGTCAGCGTGATGCCGGCCCGCACACCCCGGTCCACGACGAAGCCCAGCAGCGACTGCTGCGCCGTGGGCAGCCTGGTCGCCATCCGGCCGATGACGGCCCAGGTGCGCCCGGCGCGGTCGTTCGCCGCCCGGCTGGCGCTGATCAGGCGGGCGGCGTGCTCGTGCGGGTCGGGGATCGGCTCGGCGATGATGTGCGGGATCGCCTCGGCCCCGCCGATCGCCGCCAGCTCCGACAGCTCGGCCACCTGGCCACCGGGCAGCAGGATGAGCTTGCCGTTCTGGGGCTCCTCGACGCGGGTCCGGCGGATCGTGATCTCGCCGCCGTCGGCGACGGGGACGGGCGAGTAGCCGTGCTCGCGCAGCGCGGCGAGTGTCCGCTCGGCGCCCGCCGAGCTCACCAGCACGGTGGGCGCGAGCAGCCGCAGGCCGAGCCGGCTCAGCCGCCGGTGAGCGGCGATCTCGGCGAGCAGGGTCGGGTCGGAGGCCTGCACCACGCAGCCCACCGTGGTCACCGTCACCTCGCCGTGCCTGCGGGCCACGTCGCGTACGAGGTATTCGAGCGGCTGCGGGATGGTGCCGACGTCGGACAGCTCCTCCAGCAGCTCGTCGGCCTCGTAGCCGTGGTCCAGCGCGCGGCGCACGCTCTCGGTGGTGAACCGCCACACCGAGGCCGCGCCCCGCGACTCCCGCTCGGCCACCCGGTCGAGCAGCGCGGCCAGCTCGGCGGACGGCGGTCCCGTCACCACCGCGGTCAGGTCGGGGCCGAACAGCGCGCTCCTGCGTACGCTGGCCAGCGCCCTGGTCGACGCCTCCGCGAGTATCGGGTCGTGCTCGACCAGCGGCACCGCGTCGTCGCTCTCCTCGCCCGCCTTGGCGGCCAGCCCGGCCAGCGCCCGGCCCAGGTCGGTCAGCGAGTCGTTGGCCAGCAGGCCGAGCAGCCGCGCCTCGACGAGCACCGCGGACGCGCACTCGGCCAGCAGGTCCTGGTCGAGCATTGGGGAGTGCCAGCGGACGTTGCGGACCAGGCCGGCGCGATCGGCGAAGGCCGTGCCGGCCGGCAGGTGGGACAGGACCGACAGCACCGCCCGGCGCACGCGCGCCACGGCGGCGCCCGACTGGTCGTCGCCCAGCACGGTGCCGTACTTGCCGTCGATCTTGCGCAGCGACGAGCGCTCCATGCGCCACCAGGCCGACAGCAGAACCCGCAGCCTGGCCGAGCCCTCGTCGAGCCGCCAGCGGTCGAACCGCTCGGTGGGGATCATGCCGCCGGACGGCTCGTCCCAGGCCAGCAGCCTGGCCACGGTGCAGATCTCCAGCAGCAGCCGGGTCTCGTCCTCGTCGCAGCCGGTCTCCTTGGCCATCCTGCGTACCTCGCGCACGCCCACGCCACCGGTCTTGAGCAGCGGCAGCGGCGCCTTGGAGGCGTTGTCGAGCAGCGCCGCGCACCGCTCCACCACGTGCGGAGCGGCCAGCGTCATCAGGTGGTCGACCTCTTCCGGGTCGATCGGGATCGTGGCCACCTCGGGCGGTTCGGGGGTGAACGGCGGGTGGTAGCCGGAACCGCGCAGGCCGAGCGCCACCTCGCGCGGCATCTCGGCCACGTGCCAGCTCGGCCGGTAGAGGAGGCCGTGGTCGGCGGCCCACTTCTCCGGCGTGCCGGGCATGACGAACCGGCCGCCGTCGACATCGCGTACGGGGCCCTCCCAGGCGAAGCCGTCCAGCAGCCGGACCGTGCCCTCGGGGGCGGCGCGCAGCAGCGCGTCGAGCCGGGCCGGGTCGCCGAGCACCTCGCTGGCCCGGCTGACCGTGCGGCGCTTGTTGCCGTCGGGCGGGAGCCCCAGGTTTCGGGCGAGCGAGCGCAGTGTGTCGTTGCTGATCGTCCAGGAGTTGAGGTAGTGGTCGAGCGGCTCGCCCAGGCCGAGGGGCGCGGTCCACCAGCGCGACACGGGCTCGGCCAGGCGGATGACGCCCTCGCCGTCGGGCCAGGCCAGCGCGTGGTCATGCAGGAGGTCGAGCCAGGGGCTCAGCTCCTCGGCCGGCACGCCGAGGAAGGCCGCCAGTCGCTCGGGAGTGGCGTGCCGCACGACCAGGCACGCCTGAGCCAGCTCAAGGCAGGGGAGGGGGAGGCCGCGCAGGGCCTCCATCACGGCGAATCCGTTGCCGAGCCGTTGGGCAAGGGTGTCGAGCCGCCGCGGCCAGGGGGCCGCGATGGCGTCGGGCCGGGTCGCCAGGATGCGGCCCAGCCTGTCTTCGTCAAGTGTTCGTAGCCAGCCGAGCAGGTGATCATCCATCTGTCAGCACTCTCATGGGGTCGCACGCAGGGACTCACCGTGAGCCATGACCATCCACGGTAATGCAGATCACCCCCGGTCAGGAGAGGACTGCCCAGACGATCTTCCCGTGGGGCGCGAGTGCGGACCAGCCCCATCGGTGGCTGAGCGATTCGACGATGTGGAGTCCGAGGCCGCCGGTGTCGAGAGGGCCAGGGTATCTCAGCACGGGCACCGATGAGCCTGGATCGGTGAAGGCGCTGGTAACCAGCGTGCCGCGGCGCACCAGAGACATGTGGACCGGGCGATGGCAATGCGGCTCGGCCAGGCGTAATCCATGTCGCAGCGCGTTGGTGGCCAGTTCGGAGACCACCAGCTCCATGTTCTCGATCAGCTCGCCGAGCCCCCATCCCGTCAGGGTGCCGTTGGTGAAGCTGCGGACGGAGTGGATCGAGGACGCCGTGGGCGGGAGGACGAACGTGGCGCTCGAGGCCGGGCCTGGGACCAGCAGGTCACGCGCGGCCTCCGGCCACCACCCGACCGGGGGCCACCAGTCGAACGTGGTCCACGAGCCCTGCGTCGCCGTGGTGGATTGCACGTTGATCATTCTGGAGCAAACTCTCGTGCAGGTGCAAGAGCGAATGCACGTGCAGACACCGTGTGCAAGCGCTACCGTTGCCCCAAAAGGTCAATCAGTGGGAAAGGGGATCTTGTCCGCGGCATATGATCTATCGGCCGTGGAGTGACAGACTGTGTGCTAAGGAAACGACCAAGGAGCAGCGCGTGTCCCTCGATCCGCCCGGTTCAGGTTCGACCGTTCGGCGCATCATGCTAGGCGCCAGTTTGCGGCGGCTGCGTGAAGCCAGCGAGCTCACCCGCGACCAGGCCGGATTCCACATCCGGGCGTCCGAGTCCAAGATCAGCCGCATGGAACTCGGTCGTGTCGGATTCAAGACACGTGACGTCGAGGACCTGCTCACCCTGTACGGCGTCGTCGACGACGCCGAGCGCCGTGCCCTGCTGGAGATGGTCCGCGAAGCCAACACCCCCGGGTGGTGGCACAAGTATTCAGCCGTTCTGCCCGCGTGGTTCACCACGTACGTGGGGCTAGAGGAAGCAGCCAGCGTGATCCGTACCTATGAGGTGCAGTTCGTGCCCGGTCTGTTGCAGACGGCCGCATACGCACGCGCGGTATACCAACTCGGCAACCCCGATGAGACCCCTGGGCAGATCGAGCGCCGCGTGCATCTGCGCATGCAGCGACAAGAGCGCTTCACGCAGAAGGACGGCCCGCGACTGTGGGCGGTCATCGACGAAGCGACCCTCAAGAGGACCATCGGCGGGCGGGAGGTCATGTCCGAGCAGCTTCAGCACTTGCTGGAAGTCGCTGCCCTTCCCAATATCACCATTCAGGTGATGCCCTTCAGATATGGCATGCACGCCGCTGAAGGTGGCGCGTTCAGCATCTTGCGATTTCCCGAGTCCGACTTGTCGGACGTTGTCTATGTCGAGCAGCTCTGGGGTGCCCTGTACCTGGACAAGCGTGAGGACATCGATCCATATCTCACGGCTATGGAGCAGTTATGCGTGGAGAGCACCACGCCAGGGGGCACCGTCGAGCTCATCGGCGGTCTTCTCAGAAAGATGTAGATGAAGCAGACCTACAACGGCATGCCGGCGACCGACCTGCAGCAGGTCGCCTGGCGCAAGAGCCACTACAGCAACTCACAGGGGAACTGCGTCGAGCTCGCGAAGCTCCCCGACGGCGGGGTGGCGGTGCGCAACTCGCGCTTCCCCGATGGCCCGGCCCTGATCTACACCCGCGACGAGATCCGAGCCCTCGTGCTCGGAGTGAAGGATGGGGAGTTCGACGGCCTCCTGGTGTAACAGGCTGTTAACCTCCGGCGCGTCCCCTTAACGGGGGCGCGCCGGAGGCGTAACCACCCCGCCTCCGGCGGGATCCATGATCAGCACATGCTCGACCAGATGACCCTTTATCCGATCGCCGACGACGTGCTCTTCGCACCCGGCGGCAAGGTCGTGATCCGCACCTACGGCGTCGCGCCCTCCGGTGCCGCCGTCTCCTATCGCACGTGGGTCACGGGTCTGCGTGACCAGCCGCGCTACTGGCACTGGGGCCACTTCGAGGACGCCACCTCCGGGCACCGCAGGGTGCTGGAGTGGCTGACGGGGAGAGGGCCGCAGCCTACCCAAGCGGTCGCTTGATCGGCTAGGGTTGAGGCCGAGCAATCGCTTGGTCAAAGGAGCCCGGGATGCGGCGTGGGATCTACCTTCTCGAAGAGGTCGACTTCCGGCCGATGAACTCCCGGCGCCCGATGGAGTACCTCACCTGGCTGACCCGCTACAAGCGCGAGGACGAGGCCCGCCAGGCGCCCACGCTGACCTCCGGCATGTCCATCAGGTCCCGCGAGATCGACCTGGCCGGCGCCTTCTACGCCGTGGGCATCACCGGGCACCCCCAGTTCAAGGCGGTCACGCTGTGGGACTGCCACGGCGGCTGGGACGGCGGCTGGCGCCAGATGATGGAGATCTACCAAGGGGTGGACGAACGTCTGTTCCTGTCCGACATCGACGACCTGCGCTTCTCCGCCTTCTCCCGCCCGCTCGGCGCCGTGCCGGGCTGCCCGGACCTGAGCGAGGTGGCCACCGCCGAGTTCTACGTGTTCGAGAGCGCCCGCGTACGACCCGGCGCCGCCCTCGACTACCTGGAGGCGGTCCGCACCGAACGCGCCCCGCTGCTGGCCGAGCACGGGCATCACCTGGTCGGCCTGTACGAGGTGCTGTTCTGCGACACCGAGGCCGTCACGGTCTGGGGCGTGTCGCTCGACGACCACCTGCGCACCCAGCGGGCCCGGGACGCCGCCCTCGGGCTGGACGACGAGGTGCCGCCGGACCCGCGCCTGCTCGACTGGGCCAAGCGGGCCCGCGACTTCCTCGACGGGCCGTGGCGCGAGACCCTCCTTTCGCCCTTCCCCGGCAGCCGTCTGGCGCCCGGAGGCACATCGGGTTAGCGTCGGGCTGCGGAGGTAGCCATGACGGACTCGTACCTCTATAACGGGCAGGGCTCCCAGGACCACGTCGCCTCATGCCCGGACTGCGGCGCGGCCATCGCACTCCTGGACGCCGAGGGGGAGGCGGCCTCTCCGCCGCCTGGGCTGCGGGAGGCGATGCTGGCCAAGGCGCGGCTGCGGCGCACCCCCGCCGAGAAGGCGGTCGCGGCCGTGGCCGTTCCCTATGCCCAGCAGGTCGCGCTCATGGACGAACTCCTGGGCGAGCTCAGCGTGGCCCAATGGGAGGCGCCCCTGGCCAAGCACGGCACCGTGCGCGGCATGGTCGAGCACCTGGCCGCCAACGACGCCAGTGTCGCGGGCTTCATGGGCGTACCGGCTGTCGCCGGCCTGCCGGTCCACCGGCGCTGGCGCGAGCAGGCCGGATCCCTGCTCGAACGCGTCTCCGGCAGCACCGGGGTGCTGCTCGGCGTCGAAGTGGAGCTGGCCGGGACCAGCCCGGCGCGCGGGCCGCTGCGGCACGCGATTGTCCAGCGGACGTTCGAGACCTGGACGCACGCCGACGACATCAGGACCGCCACCGCCAGATCCACGGCGCCCCCGGCCGACGCGCACGTGCGGATGATCGCCGAGTTCGGGCTGGCCATGCTGCCCAGGGCCGTCAAGGGGCCGCGCCGCGACGTGGCCGCCACCGTCGTGCTGACCGGGCCCGGCGGCGGCACCTGGACGGTGCCGCTCTCGCCGACGCCGGATCGCGTCGCCGTGCTGGTGTCGGCGGACGCCGTCCACTTCTGCAAGCTGCTGGCCGGCCGGTGGCCGCCCGACTCCTTCCCGTACGCGGCCGAGGGCGATCCCGCGCTCGCCCGCGAGCTGATGCGGGCCGCCTCCACGCTGGGATGTGACTGATGGGCCCCGACGCGGACCTGCACGCCCGGCTGGTCGCGGGCGACCTCGACGCGCTGGCCGCCGCCTATGACGAGCACAGCCCTTTCGTGTACGGGGTGGCGATCAAGATCACGGGGAACCGGGTGTCCGCCGAGGAGATCACCCAGGACGTGTTCGTCGGGCTGTGGGAACGGCCGCTGTCGTACGAGCCCCGAAACGGCTCACTGCGCGGCTGGCTGGTGAGCAAGGCGCTGCACGCCTCGGCAGTGAAGGCAGAGGTCAGGTGACCGGTGCGTTCCAGGTCGTCACCACGGGCTCGGCGTGTTCGTAGCCCAGCCGCGAGTACGTGCCGGTGTCGAGCTTGAACAGGCGGCCGTCGGTGGGCGGCAGGTCCAGCCAGCGGGCCGTCAGCACGCGCAGGAAGTGTCCGTGCGCCACCAGCGCCACCCGCCCATCGGCCGCCTTCGCCCTGGCGATCACCCGGTCGGCGCGCGCGCTCACGTCGGTCGCGCTCTCCCCGGGATGCTCGGCGTCGCCGGGGGGCACGCCGTCACGCCACAGGTACCAGCCCGGCCGGGTCTCCCGGATCTCGGGCGTGGTGATGCCCTCGTAGCCGCCGTAGTCCCACTCCCACAGATCCGCGTCCACCTCGTACGCCTCCAGCCCGGCCAACTCCGCCGTCCGGCGGGCCCGCTGGGCGGGGGACACCAGCACCAGGTCGAACGTCATCTCCTTGACCAGCGGCGCCAGCGCCCGCGCCTGCTCCTCGCCTTCGGCCAACAACGGCACATCGGTGCGTCCCGTGTGCCTGCCCGCCTTGCTCCACTCTGTAGCGCCGTGCCGGAGCAACACCATCTCGTCCATGACTTCCATCATCCGGCACGGTTGACCTCAACCGTGGTTCAGGTAGCAGGCTGGGCGGCATGCACGCGATAAGGCTCTATTCCTACGGCCCTGCCGAGAACCTCCGTTATGAGGCCGTCCCCGATCCCTTGCCGGGCCCCGGCGAGATCCGCATCGCCGTACACGCCGTCGGTGTGCACTTCATCGAGACACTGTTCAGGCGGGGCATCCCGATCGGCCCGCACCCCGCGCCCGACCTGCCCACGACGTTCGGCCGCCAAGTGGCGGGGGTGGTGGAGTCGGTCGGTGAGGGCGTCGGCTCCGACCTGCTGGGCAGTCGCGTGGTGACCAGCGAGGTGACCTCGGGCGGCTACGCCTCGCTCGCCGTCGCGCCCGCCGCCGGTCTGACGACGCTGCCCGACGGGCTGGAGTACGACGCGGCGGTCGCCATGCACTCGACCGGCGCCACCACGCTGGGACTGCTGGAGCTCGCACCTGTGACGGCCTCGGACGTCGTGCTGGTCATGGCCGCCGCCGGGGGGATCGGCACGCTGCTCGTCCAGCACGCCCACCGCGTGGGCGCGACGGTCGTCGGAGCGGCGGGCGGCCCCGCGAAGGCGGCCCGGGTCCGCTCGCTGGGCGCCGACCTGGCGGTCGACTACGGCACGCCCGGCTGGACGGACGTCGTGCGGGAGTCGGCCGGCGACGTCACGATCGTCTTCGACGGGGTCGGCGGCGAACTCGGCAGAGCCGCCTTCGACCTCCTCGGCGGGGACGCCGCAGAGCGTGGGGGCGCTTCGGGGCCGGGCGCCGGAGGTGGGCGGCAGGTCGTGTTCGGGCAGGCGTCGGGGGAGTGGTTCCATCCCGAGGAGGCCGAGCTGAAGGCCCGCGGCGTGACCTCGTACGACGGCATCGCCTACCTGCTCGGCCGCCAGGGCGGCATGGACGACCTGCGGGACCGGGCGCTGGAGGCGGCGGCGAGCGGCGAGCTCACGCCCGCCGTCCAGTCCTTCCCGCTGGAGCAGGCAGCGGCCGCCCATGCGGCGCTGGAGAGCAGGAACACCATGGGCAAGGTGATCCTCATCCCGTAGCGAGTTCCTCGACGATCGGGGTGAAGGCGTCGAGGTCGCGCTCGTGGTGCACCACGAAATACGAAATATCGTGCTCATCCCGCCAATAGCGGAGCTTGTCGACTATGTCGTGGTGGGTTCCGAGGAGTACCTGTGGCGTCTCGTCCAGCTGCGAGGTGTCGGCGGCGCTCCAGGTCTCCTCCGGCTTGCGCACACCCACCTGCACCACGCTCGTGCCCAGCTCCAGCCGGTCGTAGCGGTCGCCGGCGGCCGCGCGTACCGTCCGCAGCTTGTCCATGAACGCCTGCCGCCCGCCGTCGTTCCCGTCGGGCCCGGTGCCGTCGGCGCGTACCCGCATCCCCAGGTTCACCACGTCGGCCTCCCGGGCGGCCAGCCGCAGCATCCGCGGCCCGCCGCCGCCCAGCAGGAGCCGCGGATGCGGCCGCCGCACGGGCTTGGGCTGCTGGTCGAGCGCCCGGATTCGGTAGTGCGCCCCGTCGAAGGTGTACGGCCCGTCGCCCCACAGCCCCTTGAGCACGGCCACGGCCTCGGTCAACCGGTCCACCCGCACCCCGGGCGGCTCGAACGGCAGGCCGGCCCGCTGGTAGTCCTCGGCCATCCAGCCGGTCCCGAGCCCCACGTCGAGCCGCCCGTCGGACAGCACGTCGAGGGTCGCCGTCTCCTTGGCCAGCACGGCCGGATGCCGGAAGTCGTTCGCGAACACGAGGGTCCCCACGCGAAGCCGCGTCGTCACGCTCGCGGCGGCGGCCAGCGCCGCCACGGGGGCGAATCGCGGGCCGACCAGATGGTCGGGCACGAGCAGCACGTCGAACCCGGCACCCTCCAGCCGCCTGGCCTTCTCCGCCCAGGCTTTGCCCGACTCCGCCTGCCGCACCACCGCCCCGAACCTGAACCGCCGCACGTGCCTCTCCTTGCTTGAGCAAGCGCTTGTGTTAGGACACTTGCCAGCTTAGAGGCGATCACCCCGCCATGGCACCCACCGCGCGTGCCTTCCGGTCAGGGCCTCTGCTTCCTGTACGGCACAGCCGCCCCACCCGCCACCCGCCGCACATGGCTGAGGGCCTCCAGGAAAACGGCCGCTGAACCCGCACATGGCCGGGCGCCGTTACGTGCGCATAGTTGACCATCTCCGCGGGTTCGCCGCACGGCTCAGGCCGGACGGAAGTGCGCGGTTCAGGCCGGACGGAAGTGCGCGGTTCAGGCCGGACGGAAGGCTGCCCGGCCGGCGAGGGAGGTGACCAGCGCATGGATGATCCGCGCGATCAGCATTTCCAAGAGCATCATGCCCGCCTTCGCGAGCAGCGAGGCCAGAAAATCAGACACCGAGTACCTCAAATCAGTAAAGCTACCGTTAAGAGGATAATCAGCCATAAAAGTTGCGATAAGGCCACAATTCGGGTGTCTATCTGGTGAACCGCTGATGACTACTCCGCACTCACTCGCTCATACTCACTCGCTCCATCGCTGTCGCCAGCAGCGCTGCCGCCACCGCGCAGCCCAGCCCGATGGCCCAGCCGAACGGGCCGACCGGACGGCAGCCGAAGACCTGGCTCAGCCCCGGGACGGAGATGATCACCATGAGGGCCGCCAGCGACGACACCGACGCGAGGAACACCAGCCGATCCCCGTCACCCACCGACAGCGTCTGCAACAGCTGCGCTCCCACCAGGCCGATGAGCCCGACGGTGGACGCCCGGCCCGGCGTGCCCGTCATCCGGCCGAGCAGCCACGCCGCGGTCGCCGCCGCCGCGGTGGTGACCGCGCGTACGTAGATGTCCCGCGTCAGGGCGGTCCCGAGTGAGACCTCCGGCCCCTCGGCGAGCAGCTTCTCCGGGGTCTCGGCGTTCGGCGGGCGAACGGCCACAGCCATGGCGGGCAGCATGTCGGTGAGCAGGTTGACCAGGAGCAACTGGCGGGCGTTCAGCGCGCTGCGCCTGGACAGCAGGCTTGAGCCGACCGTGAAGGCGATCTCTCCGACGTTCCCGCCGAGCAGGATGCCGAGCGAGTCGCGGACGGAGCCCCACATCGCCCGGCCCTCGGAGATCGCGTCGATGATCGTCTCGATGCGATCGTCGATCACCACGATGTCGGCGGCGGCCCTGGCGGCCGGGACGGCACGCGGTCCAAGGGCGATGCCGATGTCGGCGAGTCGGATCGCGGGAACGTCGTTGGCGCCGTCACCGGTCACGGCCACCACCTTGCCGGCGCGCCGCAGGCAGGAGACGATGCGGGCCTTGTGCTCGGGCGTGGTACGCGCGAACACCGCCACCTCGGGCAGCACCTTGGTCAGGGCGTCGTCGTCCAGCCGCTCCAGCTCGGGTCCCGTCATCACCCGCTGACCGTTCAGAACGTGGATCTCGGCGGCGATGGCCTCGGCCGTGCTCGGATGGTCACCAGTGATCATGATGACCCGCACGCCGGCGCGCATCAGCCCCTCGACGCTCCGCTTCGCCGTGGGCCGTACGGGATCGGCCAGGCAGAGGAAACCGAGGAAGCACAGGCGCTGGATGCGGGCCTCGTCGAGATCGGCGCGGCTGGACGCCTCGCGTTCGGCGACGGCGAGCACGCGGAAGCCCTGCAACGCCTGCCTTTCCACCTCCTTCTCCAGTTCGCGCCTGGTCCTCGGGCCCATGGGCACCTGCTCGCCGCCGCGGATCAGGTGGGTGCAGCGGTCGAGGACGACCTCGGGGGCGCCCTTGACACTCAGCAGGTGACCCGACTCGGACAGGCCGAGCACCGCGTGGTAACCGCGCGCGGGCTCGAACGGCAGCTCGTCGACCCGGTGCCACTCCCGAAGGCCGTCCTTGGGTGCCACGTGGAGTTTGGCGGCGCCGTCCACGACGGCGCGGTCCGTCGGATGGGGGATGGCCCGCCCGCCCTCGAAGCGGGGACTCGCCCGGAGCGCCGCGCCGACGATCACCCTCAGCTCCGGCGTCAACGTCTCGACCGGCCGGGCGTGGCTTCCGTCCGAGACCTGGCGCAGGCTGATGTGGCCTTCGGTCAGCGTCCCGGTCTTGTCGAAGCAGAGCACGTCGACCCGGCCCAGGGCCTCGATCGTCGACGGGTTGCGGACCAGGGTGTTGCGCTGGGAGAGCCGTTTGCTGGAGGCGAGCTCGGCCACGGTGGCGATGAAGGGCAGCCCTTCGGGGACCGCGGCGACGGCCAGGCTCACCGCGGGGGCGAGGGCCGCGGACAGGGGCGAACCACGCAGCAGGTTGGTCACCATCAGGACCAGGCCCGACCCGATCGCGGCGGGCAGGATGCGCCGGCTCAGCCTGCGCAGCCGCAGCTCCACACCGCTCACCGGCGGCCCCTCCGCGGCCAGTCCGGCGGTCCGGCCCGCCTCGGTCTCCTCCCCGGTCGCCACGACCACGGCCAGTCCGTGTCCGGCCGCCACTGTGGTGCCCTCGTACACCATGGACCGGCGATCCGCGACGGCGGCGGCCACGGTGGGCACCGCTGTCTTGGACACGAGCTGCGACTCGCCCGTCAGCGTGGACTCGTCGATCTCCAGGCCGACCGCCTGGATCAGCCTGCCGTCGGCCGGTACGGCGTCACCGGCGCGCAGCTCGATCACGTCCCCCTTCACGAGGTCGTCGGCGACGCCGGAGACGCCCCCGCCGGGCCTGCGCAGCCGAACCCGGACGGCGGTGACCTCGGTCAGCCGGTGCACCTCCCGATCGGCGCCGCGCCGCTGCGCCCCGCCGATGACGGCGTCCACCACCATCACGCCGCCGATCAGTACGGCGTCCAGGACCGAACCGACCGAGGCCGACAGCCCCGCGCCCGCCGCCAGGACCGGCGTCAACGGGTTGGCGAGCTCCTCCAGGGACGCCATGACCAGGGAGGTGGGCCCGGCGGAATCCGGCCGCGCCGGTTTCGTCCTGCGGCGCTCGGCCTCCTTCTCGTTCAGCCCGTGTGGCGAGGTACGCAGCAGGGCGAGGACGTCGGGCACCGCCATCGCGTGCCACGGCGTGCGATCGGCGGGCACCGGCGGCGCCGTCCGCCTGACGTTCCGTCCCACCCACTCCCCGGTGACCAGGGCGGCCACCGAGGTGCAGTCGCGTACCAGGTGCGCCCGCGCCACCGCCGTCCTGGCCGGGCCGAGCACGGCCAGGCCCGCGCCGACGACCCCCGCCGCGGCGGCCACCCGCACGCTGCGCCTGCTGGCCTTCTTCGCGTACGGGACGCAGCGCAGCAGCAGGTGGATCCCGTCGAGATCGCTGATCACGTCGGCGTCCCACGGCACGCGCCGCGCCCCCCTGAGCACGCCGATGCCCAGGTCCGCCTGGCGCAGGCCACGCCTCGACGTACGGGACACCACGGCCACGACATGCCCTTCGGACTGCAGTGACCGAAGCGCGGAGACCAGCCGGGAGCCGCCGTCGACGACCCGATCCACACCGAGTCGCGGGCCGAGGTACGCCTCCCCACCGGCCAGGACCACGTCACCCGCGCACTTCGCGGCGGCGACCACGGCTTCGGCCAGCGGGTGGAGCTCCGGCGCCACCCCGACCAGCGCGACCGGGACCCCCTGCCGAGAGACGCTGATCGGCCGGATCCCCTGGCGGCGCCACTTCCGCACCTCCGCGGGCTCGCGCGTCGCCGAGTACGGCCCCACCGACCAGCCGTCCCGCTCGCGCCGGGCCGCCGGATCGGTGAGGTCGAGCAGCGTGTAGATCCGCGCGTGCAGCTCGTCCAGGCCTTTGTCCACGCCGTGGTCTGTGCCGAGGTCCACGCCGACGCCCATGCGGTGGTCCGCGCCACTGGCCGTGCGGTGGTCTGTGCCGAGGTTCGAGAGGCGGTCCGCGCCGAGGCTCGCGCCGTGGTTCGCGCCGTGGTTCGCGCGGCGGTCCGTGCCGAGGTTCTCGCCGAGCGGGACGATGCCGTCGATCGTCCACCCGCCCGTGGTCAGCGCGGCGGCGTCGAGGAGGACCGTGTCGACGCGATCCAGGCGGCCCAGCGCGCGGCGATGGAGCACCATTCCACCGCGGTTGGCCAGGGCGCGCGCGAGAACGCTGGTGAAGGCGTCCCTGCCGAAGTGCGCGGCCTTCGGGATCCCCGTGATGAGCACGGAGAGCCCCCGCTCGTGGCCGCCGCCCGCCACGGTGGTGACCGCCTGCGTCACCACCGTGGCGGTGCTCGCGGCATTGGCGTACAGCTCGACGGGCCCGTGCGGCAGCGGAACAGGCCGAGGCCGCTCCGCGACCTTGATGTGCCGGTACGCCCCGTCGGCGTCGGCGAACTCCTCCTCGCGCAGCTCCCAGGCCCGCCGCCCGGCGCACGAGTCGACGAAGCGGATGGCCGCCGCGACGGAGTCGACGAGCATCGACACGGGCCGTACCGCCAACGTCTGGGAGACGAGGCGAGTGGACGCGACCACCGCCTCCGCGGTGGGAACGCTCATGTACCGCTCCAGCTCGCGCCGGATCCGCGGGGTGTGCTCGGCCAGCGACAGGACGGCGGGTACGGCCGGCGACAGGCTCGGCAGGCGGGCGACCCGGCCGGCCAGCGCGAGCCCGGTGCCCAGGACGTGCAGGCCGAGGCTCATCGCGGCGCGGGCCTGCTGCTGCACGCCGTCGAGCGCCACCGGGCCACCGGCGCCGTTCACGTCGAGTTCGTCGACGATGGTCGCGAGCTTGTCCAGATCGGCCGTGGCCGCGTCGCAGCTCACGAACACGCAGCCGAGCGCGCCGTTCACCTCGGCCCGGTCCACCCCGGCCGCGCGCAGCCGGTCTTCGAGGACGCGGGCGGCCGAATCCGTGCCGGGGGCGCCGACGTGCCGCAGTTCGATGCGTACGCCACCCGCGCACTTCTGTATCCGGCGAGGGCGGGGGAGCATGCTCCGTACCGGCTCGGGGAGCACGCTCAGGACCGTGTCAGCGGAGAACGGCCACATGTCGTCCCCTCAGCGGAACCGTCCAGGTGGCGCGCAGGTTGCTCGGTGGAACCGTCCGGGCGCACAGGCCGCGCGGTGGGACCGTCCGGGCGGCGCCCAGGTTGCCCGGTGGGATCGTCCGGGCGCGCAGACTGCTCGGTGGAACCGTGCAGGCGCGCAGGCTACTCAGAACACGTGGCAACCCGGTCTCACCGGCCCGACCGCGCACGCCCGGTGGTGCTCGCCCGAGCACCCCGTGACGTGGTGGCAGAGGCGGTTTTGCGCTGGGAGGAGGCCCTCTTCGAGGCGCCGGTGGTCGCGGCGGCGCTCGTTGAGGAGGTGCCGCGCCTGCCCGAAGCGGTACGCCGACCCGAGGTGGCGGTCCCTCCCGAGGCGGTGCTCTTCGGTGCGGCGGTCCTCCTGGAGGTGGTGGTGCTCTTTGGCGTGGTGGTGCTTCTGGAGGTGGTGGTGCTCTTTGGTGTGGTGGCGCTCCTGGACGTGGTGGTCTTCTTCGGTGCGGCCGAGCTCCTGGACGTGGTTGCCGGCTTCTGCTCGGTGTCGCTCTTCGGCGTGGCGGTCGCGGCGGTCGTGGCGGTCGCGGTGCGGCTGCGCGCGGCGGAGGTCGTGGCACGGCCGCGGGTCGTGGCGGATGTGGTGCGGCTGCGGGTGCCGGATGTCGTGGCGCGACCACGGGCGGTGGAGGTCGTGGTGCGGCTGCGGGTTCCGGAGGTGGTGGCGCGACCGCGGGTGGTGGAGGTCGTGGTGCGGCCGCGGGTGCCGGATGTCGTGGCGCGGGCGGTGGTGGGCGTTGACGCCTGCGTAGCGCGGGCGGGTGTCCCGCTCTCCCTTCGCTGTCCGCGCCGCCCCTCCTGGCCGCGCCGCGCGATCAGCGCACCGGCACCGATGGCGGCGGCCACCGGCCAGTCGAGCACGCCGAACGCCGCGAGCGCGCCGAGCGCGCCGTAGTACGCGAGGCGCTCGGGCGGCGGAAGGAACGTCCGAGCCACGTCCACGGCGTGACCGAGCTCCCGCCGGGAAAGGCGCGGCAGCCCAAGACGTGGCAACCCCAGACGCGGCATCTCGACGTGCGGCATCCGCAGATCCGGGGGATGGACCTGAACGCTCATCATCGGCAGATTGATCGCCAGTTCTTTGGACGAACGCGCTCGAGACTGGGCAACGGCCATGATTCCTCCCCCATATCGCGGACGTCGAACGCCTCCCCCGCGCGCGACGAACAAGAGTTCCCTGCCCACTTTTATGGCCGTGTATCCGTTTTATGGTTCCCCTTCCGTATTTGAGGGCTCTAGTTGACCCAAGGGGCAAGGGCACTTACCAAGCGCTTGCTCAGGTGCAAGACTGTGGGGCATGGAGATCCCCGTGCGCGCCGCGTCGGACGACGAGGCGGGCTTCTTTCACGAGCACGGATGGGTGCGGCTGCCCGCCCTTGTGCCCCCCGACGCCGTGGCCGAGCTCAGGCAGCGGGCGACCGGCTACCTCGCGGCCCGCGCGAAGGAGCGGCGGACGCTGGTGGACCAGGCGTTCGGGCAGTCGCGCGACATCGCCGAGAGCGACGAGGCGTTCC
This sequence comes from Nonomuraea sp. CA-143628, assembly GCF_050942315.1. Classification (NCBI taxonomy): domain Bacteria; kingdom Bacillati; phylum Actinomycetota; class Actinomycetes; order Streptosporangiales; family Streptosporangiaceae; genus Nonomuraea; species Nonomuraea sp. CA-143628. Next base: position 9,069,157 of record NZ_CP192072.1, on the reverse strand, counting down.
GGGAGCTGGCCCTGAGCCCGGCCATGGGCCAGAACGCGACCCGGCTGCTGCACGGTGTGGAGGCCGTGCGCGTGCAGGTCACGAACCTGCTGGTCAAGGAGCCCGGGGAGCACGCGGCGACCGAGTTCCACCAGGACTTCCCGTGGATGCCGATGGACCGCTCGGCGATGCTGACAGTCTGGCTGGCACTGGTGGACGTACCGGCGGACATGGGGTCGCTGCGCTTCTTCAGCGGTTCGCACCGGTACGGACTGCTCGGGCGGAGCTTCACCCGGACGGGGGACGACCAGCTCAGCCAGCACCCGTGGCTCAAGCAACTGGAGCTGTCGCCGCCCCTCGACCTCGCGGCGGGCGACGCGACCGTGCATCACGCGCTGACCGTGCACGGAGCACCCGCCAACCACCGTGACCAGCCGCGCCTGTCGTTCACCGTCACGTACTTCGACGCGAACGCCCTCTACACCGGCACGCCGTACCAGCAGACGGACGGGCTCGACCTAGAGGTGAACCGGCCGTTCGACCACCCGAGGTTCCCGTGCGTGTGAGCGCCCCAGACGTACAGACGAGACCAGTCGTACAGACGAGACCAGTCGTACAGATGAGACCAGTCGTACAGATGAGAGACGACGCCCATGCCTGAGACCGTGAGAGGGCCGGTGGGCGAGCTCGGCGCCACGCTCATGCATGAGCACGTGTTCGGGCTCAGCCCGGAGATTCTCTGGAACTGGCCGGACATCCCAGAGGGGTGGGACCTCGAGCAGCGGGCGAGGGAGGCGGCGGCCAAACTGAACGACCTCCGGGCCGAGGGCATCGACACGATCGTGGACCTGACCGTCATCGGGCTCGGCAGGTACATCCCCGCCGTCCAGCGGGTGGCCGAGCTGACCAGCGTGAACATCGTCGCCGCCACCGGCCTGTACACCTACGACGCCCTCCCTCCGTACTTCGGCAACCGGGGTCCCGGCTCGCTGTTCGGGGGGCCTGATCGGCTGGGGGAGTTCTTCGTACGGGACATCGTTCAGGGCATCGGCCGGACCGGGGTCAAGGCGGGCATGCTCAAATGCGCCACCGACCATCTCGGCATGACCAAGGGGACCGAACGGGTGTTCCGGGCGGTCGCCGAGGCGCACCTGGAGACGGGTGTGCCCATCACCACCCACTCCCACAGCGCCTCCAGGGGCGGCCTGGAGCAGCAGCGGCTGCTCGGCGAGCTCGGCGTCGACCTCACCAGGGTCGTCATCGGCCACGCGGGCGACTCGACCGACGTCGCCTACCTGGAGGAACTGGCCGCGAACGGCTCCTACCTCGGCATGGACCGCTTCGGCATCGAGACGCTCTCGCCGTTCGAGGACCGGGTGTCGATCGTGGCGACGATGTGTGCGCGCGGCCACGCCGACCAAATGGTGCTAAGTCACGACTCGTACTGCTTCAACGATCGTTTTGACGCCGAGGTCGTACGGCAGCGCCACCCGAACTACCACCTCCTGCACATCTCCCGCGACGTCCTGCCCGAGCTGCGCAAGAGGGGCGTCACCGAGGACCAGATCCACCAGATGCTCGTCGACAATCCCCGGAGGATCTTCGCATGATCGAGGGCACGACCGACGGGACGCTCAAGAACGCGACCGATGGCACGACCGGCGGGACGACCGAGGGCGCGACTGACGGCACGATCGGGGACGAGATCGAGGACTTCGACGTCGGCTCGGACTGGCACGTCGCCTCGCCGTACGAGTTCCTCGGCAGGCTGCGCCGGGAGCGGCCAGTGTTCCGCAGCGAGCACCTCGGCGCCTATGTGCTGACCCGGCACGCCGACGTGCGCGCGGCGTACGGCGACCCGAGGCGGTTCTCCTCAGAGGGCTCGCTGACCATCTCCCGCAGCCTCACCCGTGAGACGCGCGACAGGCTGGGCGAGCACGGGTCGTTCCTGTCCAGCTTCGTGGCGAACGTCGATCCGCCCGACCACACCAGGCTGCGGCGTTCGGTGTCGAAGGCGTTCACGCCACGGGCGGTCTCGGCCATGGAGCAGCACTTCCGGCGGCTCAACGAGGACCTGCTCGACCGTGTGGCGCCCAGGGGCGAGGCCGACTTCGTGTCCGAGATCGGGCACGAGCCGTCGATCAAGCTGACCGCCCGGTTCATCGGGGTCCCCGAGTCGGACGAGGGGTTCGTACAGGCGCATGTGAAGGATTGGTTCCAGCTCTTCCTGTCGCCGCAGCCGCCCGACCGCCAGCTCGAACTGGCCGACAGTTTCCTGACCTATCTGGATTACGTGGATCGGCTGGTCGCGGCCCGCGCCAAGGAGCCGCGCGACGACTTCACCTCGCTCATGACCTCGCTGATCGGCTCCGAGCTCAGTCACCGCGAGGTGGTGGAGCTAATCTCCACGATCCTGCTCGGCGGCAACGACACCGTGCCGAACCAGCTCGCCAACAGCGTCCTGCGGCTGCTGCGCGAGAACGCCTGGCCGGTCGCGCCGCCGCTGATCCAGAACGCGGTCGAGGAGTGCATGCGCATCGACGGCGCCTCCCTCGGGTCCTTCCGGTACGCCACTACGGATATTTCGCTACACGACGTGGTAATTCCGGAGAAGTCGTTGGTGCTCCTCTCCACCGACTCCGCCGCCCACGACGAGACCGTCTTCCCCGACCCGGACCGGTTCGTCATCGACCGGGCCAACGCCGACGCCCACATGGTGTTCGGCTACGGCATCCACTTCTGCGTGGGCGCCGCGCTCGGCCGGCTGCAGCTTCGGACGGCGCTCGACGTGCTCGGCCGCCGTCTGCCCTCGCTCAGGCTCGCCGACGAGCCCATCGTCTACCGCAAGTCCCTCGTGGGCCGGGGACTGACGGCCCTGCGGGTGACGTGGTGAGTGCCGTGCTGGGCCCGTCTGGCGGGAGGGCGACGTGGTGAGCGTGGCGCCGGGCTTGTTTGGCGGGAAGGTGACGTGGTGAGTGCGGCGACGGGTCGGTTCGATGGGCGGGTGGCCCTCGTGACGGGGGCGGGGTCGGGGATCGGCGCGGCGTGCGCGTCGCGCCTGGCCGCCGAGGGCGCCTGCGTGGGCGTCCTGGACGTGCGCGCGGCGGGGGCCAAGTCGGTCGCCACCGCCATCCGCGCCAGGGGCGGCACGGCCACGGCGCTCGTCTGTGACGTGTCGGACGAGAAGCAGGTGGCCGGGGCGATCGGCGACCTGCTCGCCTCGTTCGGCCGTCTGGACGTCGTTCACTCCAACGCGGCCGCGCTCGACCCCGGCACCTACGGCCGCGACCGCGACCTCGAGGATCTCGACGTCGCCGTCTGGGACCGCACGATGGCGGTGAACCTGCGTGGCTGCCTGCTCATGGTCAAGCACGCGGCCCCCGTGATGGCCGACGGCGGCGCGTTCGTCGTCACTTCGTCGGTCTCGGGCCTGCTGGGCGACGTCGCGCACGTCGCGTACGGCACCTCGAAGGCGGCGCTGACCGGTTTCGTGCGCTATGTGGCCACCAAGTACGGCTCGCGCGGCATCCGCTGCAACGCCGTCGCGCCCGCGCTGGTCCTGACGGACGCGGCCGCGCAGGCCCTCGGCCGGGAGCGGCTGGCCGACAAGGCGGCCGAACGGCTGCTGCCCTGGGCCTGCACCCCGGACGACGTGGCCGACCTCGTCGCCTTCCTCGCTTCGGGCGAGTCGCGGTGCATCACGGGACAGACCATCGTCATCGACTCGGGCACGGTGGCCCACCGCCCTGAACACGCCCTGCGCCAATGGCGCGACGCGGCGGGGTGACGCACCGGGATTCCCCGGAGTGGTTCGTCACACGACTGTCTCGATCCCTGTGACGGTCTGTCGTGGCTGGAGTCCTTGGGAGAAGTACCCCCTACGGGGGCGAGGAAGAAGACGGTCCGTCGTGGCTGGGGTCCTTGGAGGGCGCCGGGGTTGCGGAGGAAGCCGGTCCGAAGACGGTCTGTCGTGGCGGGAGTCCCCCGGAGGGGACACCCCTGCGGGGGAGCGGAAGACCGGATACCCGGAGAACATTCCCAGGAACCGCATTAGGGTTGTGGCGGATCAAGGGGGATGGATGGAGCCGGTGTCGGTCGGGTTGGTCGGGGCGGGGCCGTGGGCGGAGCGCGCGCATGCGCCCATGCTGGTCAACAGCCCGCATCTCCGGTTCGCCGGCGTGTGGGCTCGGCGTCCGGAGGCTGCCGCTCGGCTGGGGGCGCCGGTGTTCGAGCGGGTCGAGGAGTTGTTCGAGGCGTGCGAGGCAGTGGCGTTCTGCGTGCCGCCGGGCGTACAGGCCGAATTGGGGGTGCGCGCGGCGAAGGCCGGGAAGGCGCTGTTGCTGGAGAAGCCGCTCGCCGACTCGCTGGAGAACGCGCGGCGGCTCGCCGACGCCGTGAGCGAGGCCGGTGTGGCCTCCCAGATGGTGCTCAGCATGCGTTATATGAAGCAGGTCAGGGAGTTCCTGGCGCGCTGCGCGGAAATCGAGGCGTTCGGCGGTCACGCCGCGAACATCTCCAATGTCCTGCTGGGCGGCCACCTCTTCGGCACCCCGTGGCGGCTCGAGCGCGGGGCGCTCCTGGACGTCGGGCCGCACGTGATCGACCTGCTCGACGCCGCCCTCGGCAGGGTGACCGGCGTGCGCGCGCACGGCAACCCGCTCGGCTGGACCGGACTGCTGCTCGATCACGAGGGCGGCGCGGCCAGCGAGGCGTCGCTGTGCATGGCCGCCGCCGGCGACCTGCCGCCGGCCAGCGTCGCGGTGTACGGCAGGACGGGCAGCGTGACGCTGCTGCCCAGTGATGACGACGATCCGTTCGAGACCGTCGCCGAGGAGTTCGCGCGGACCGTACGCCAGGGCGGTGGCCACCCGCTGGACGCGGCCCACGGGCTCAGGTTGCAAGAGATCATCGCCGAGGCGGAAGCCCAAGTGGGCACCCCTTGACTTAACGCCCATCTGGCGCATTGATAGCGTCTGTCCGACGCGCAGAGTTGCAGCGAAGTCCGGTGCGAGTCCGGCGCTGTCCCGCAACTGTCATAGCCAGGTCGCCTGCCTCCGCGCTGACGTCATCAACCCTCGTGGAAAAGGGTGATCCGTCGCTCTCGAGCGGGTCTCTCGGTTCCGACAGTGTGAAAGGACTTCTCGTGAGGCCCGTACGCACGGCCTTCGCGGGCGCGCTGCTGGGAACGCTCGTTCTGACCGGATGCGGTCAGACCAGCACTACCACCACCCCGTCCCCCGCGAGCCCCACCGGCTCCACCGGTACGACCGGCTCCGCCGCCTTCCCTGTGACGGTCGAGGCTGGCAACGGCAAGGTCAGCATCGCCAAAAGGCCGGAGCGGATCGTCTCGCTCTCCGCCAGCCACACCGAGACGCTCTTCGCCATCGGCGCGGGCCCCCAGGTCATCGCGGTGGACGACCAGTCCAACTACCCGGCCGGCGTCCCCAAGACCGACCTGTCCGGCTTCAAGCCGAACGTCGAGGCCATCGTCGCCCAGAAGCCCGACCTGGTGGTCGTCTCCAACGACATCGACGGCATCGTCGCCAAGCTGGGCAAGGTGAACGTGCCGGTCCTCCTGGAGCCCGCCGCCACCAAGCTCGACGAGGCGTACGACGAGATCACTGACCTCGGCGCCGCCACCGGCAACACCGAAAAGGCCGGACAAGTCGTGACAGGCATGAAGACATCCCTCGACAAGCTCTCGGCGAACGCCCCCAAGGACAAGAAGCTCACCTACTACCACGAACTCGACCAGACCCCCTACGCGGCGACGTCGAGCACGTTCATCGGGCAGATCTACGCTATGTTCGGCCTCACCAACATCGCCGACAAGGCGCCGGACCCGGCGGGCGGCTATCCCAAGCTGTCGGCGGAGTTCGTCGCCCAGGCCGACCCCGACCTGATCTTCCTGGCGGACGTGAAGTGCTGCCAGCAGAGCAAGGACACGCTGGCCAAGCGCCCCGGCTGGAAGGGACTGTCGGCGGTCAAGGGTGACCAGGTGATCCAGCTCGACGACGACATCGCCTCGCGCTGGGGCCCGCGGGTCGTCGACCTGGCGCAGACCATCAGTGACGCCGTCGGCAAGGCGGCCACCCGCCAGTGAGGTCCAGACCGATGTGGACGGCGGGCGCGCTGGCCGTGCTCGCCGTCTCCATGGTCGCCGGGCTGCTCGGCGGGGCCGCCGACATCTCGCCGTGGCAGGTGGTGCTCCAGGTGCTCGACTGGCTGCCGTACGTACACGTGGACTCGGGGCTGGCGCCCGTGGAGCAGGGGCTGCTGTTCGAGCTGCGGCTGCCCAGAGTGCTGGTGGCGGCCGTGGTCGGCGGGTTGCTGGCCATCGCGGGGGCCGGCTACCAGGGGGTGTTCCGCAACCCGCTGGCCGACCCCTACCTGCTGGGCGCCGCAGCTGGAGCCGGGCTGACCACCACCGTGGTCATCGTGCTCGTGCCGACCCCAGCGGTCGGCATCCCGGTGGCCGCCTTCGTGGGTGCGGTCGGCGGGGTGTTCCTCGCGTACGTGCTCGGCAACACCGCCGGACGCTCGGGCGGCACCGCTACGCTGGTGCTCGCCGGGGTGGCCGTCACCTCGTTCCTGACCGCGATCCAGACGTTCATCCAGCAGTTCAAGGTCGAGCAGTTGCAGCGCATCTACTCCTGGATCCTGGGCGACGTGGGCGGCGGGTGGGACCAGTTCTGGCTGGTCCTGCCGTACGCCGCCGTCTCGGCCGTACTGCTGCTCGCGCACGGGCGGATGCTGGACGTGCTCTCCGTGGGGGACGAGGAGGCCACCAGCCTCGGCGTCCGCGCCGGGCGGGTACGGCTGGCGGTACTGCTCGCCGCCTCCCTGGCCACCGCGGCGGCCGTGGCGGTGAGCGGGCTCATCGGGTTCGTCGGCATCGTCATTCCGCATGTGGTCAGGCGGCTGGCGGGCGGCTCCTACCGCATCGTGCTGCCGCTGTCGCTGATCGGCGGCGCCGCCTTCCTCGTGCTCGCCGACCTGGTCGCGCGCACCGTCATCGCCCCCGCCGAACTGCCCATCGGGGTGGTCACCATGTTCGTCGGCGCGCCGTTCTTCGTGGCGGTCCTGCGCATGACCCGGCAGACCGCCACATGACCGCCGCCACCGCCCAGCAGGCCGCCGTCACGTTCAGGCAGACCGTCACGTTCGGGCAGACCGTCACGTTCGGGCAGACCGTCACCACGTCCCGGCAGGCTGCCACATGACCGCCGACACGGCCCGGCCGGCCCGGATGATCGAGACGAGCGGCCTGTCCGTACGGCTCGGCGAGCGCGAGGTGCTCACCGACGTCGACCTCTCGGTACGGCGCGGCGAATGGCTGGCGATCATCGGCCCGAACGGCGCCGGAAAGTCCACCCTGCTCAAAGCCGTCATGGGCGTCGTCGCCCACCGGGGCGACGTCACCGTCGGCGGCCGGGCCGCGAGCACGCTGAGGCCCAGGGACCGGGCCCGGCTGGTCGCCTACGCCCCTCAGACGCCCTCGCTGCCGCCCGACATCACCGTGTACGACTACGCCCTGCTCGGCCGCACCCCGTACATCCCCTACCTCGGCAGCGAGAGCCGCCACGACAAAGAGGTCACCAGGTCCGTGCTCGAACGCCTCGACCTCACCGAGTTCGGCGGGCGCCGGCTGGGGGAGCTGTCCGGCGGCGAACGGCAGCGGGTGGTCCTGGCCAGGGCATTGGCCCAGGAGGCGCCCGCGCTCCTGCTCGACGAACCAACGACCGCGCTCGACCTCGGGCACCAACAGCAGGTGCTGGAGCTGGTCGACCGGCTCCGGCTCGCCGACGAGCTGACCGTGGTGACGACCCTGCACGACCTGACCCTCGCCGGCCAGTACGCCGACCGGCTCCTCCTGCTCGCCGGCGGCCGGGCCGTCGCCGCCGGGCAGCCGGGACAGGTGCTCACGGAGGCGCTGGTCGGCACCCACTTCGACGCCCGGGTGGAGATCGCGCCGGGCCCCGGAGGCCGGCCTGTGGTGCACCTGGTCAGGGGTGTCTCGTGAAAGCGGCGCTGGCCTATCGGGTCGGGGGCGTCGTCCTGAAGGGGGTCTGGTGGCCTACCGGGTCGAGGATGTCGTCCTGAAGGGGGTCTCGTGGAGCTGACGTATCGGGTCGAGGACGGGGTGCGGCTCGGGTCGCTGCTGTGGGAGTTCGGGCCGGGGTGGCGGATGATCTCGTCGGCGCTCCTGGGCGGGGGGATCGGGGAGCGTACGTGGGTGCTGAACGCGCAGGTCGTGGCGGGCTACTCGCGGATGGACCCGGTCGAGCACCTGACCGATCTCGGGCCTGACGGCAGCGGGGTGGGGATGATGACCGCGGCCTCGGTGGAGCGCTACGCGCGGGCGGTGGACGGCGGCGCGGAGGTCGTGGCGACGGTCGGGTTACGCGTCCCCACCTGGGCGGCCGCCCCCGAGGGCGCCACCGACCCCGAACTGGCCCCGATGCTCAGCACCCCCGCGCCGCCCGTGGGGACGATCAACCTGATGGCCGTGGTGCCGGTCGCGATGACCGACGCCGCCCTGGTCAACGCCGTGATGACGATGACGGAGGCCAAGTCGCAGGCGCTGATCGAAGCGGGCTTCCCGTGCACCGGCACCGCCTCGGACGCCCTGTGCCTGGCCGTACGCGCTGATGGGCCGCAGGAGCTCTTCGGCGGCCCGCGCTCGACCTGGGGCGCCCGCCTGGCTCGCGCCGTCCACTCCGCCGTCCACCAGGGCGCTGCCTCCTGGCGACCCCGGATCTAGGACGAGGTCCCCCGGGGTGGTTCGTCCCCACGGCCGTCTCGATCTCCTGTGACGGCCCGTGGTGGCTGAGGTCCTTGTGGAGAGATACCCCCTTCGGGGGAGGGGATGGGGGCGGTCTGTGGTGGTTGGGGTCCCTACGGGGGATGCCCTCTCTGGGTGAGGGGAGCGGTCCGTGGTGGTTTGGGTCCCAACGGAGGATGGCCCCCCTCGGGGGCGGGGACGGGGGCGGTCCGTGGTGGTTGGGGCCCCACGGGGATGCCCTCTCCGGGAGAGTAGGGCGGTCCGTGGTGGTTGGGGCGCACGAGGGAATGCCTCTCCGGGGGAGCGGATTGAGGTGTCCTCGTGGAGGGATGCCACCTTTGGTGGGATCTGGGGGTGGGGAAGAGCGAATGTCCGCAGTCGCCGGATCAGCGGGTGAGGCCGTAGTCCTCCTGGGCGCCGCGTTCCGTGACGCGGCCCGCGTCGAGGTCGGCGAGCACCGCTTCGCGGTCCCGCTCGTACGGGGAGCCCATTCCGCCCCCGCCCGTCGTCTCCACCACGAACGCCTCACCCGCGGCGAACCGTACGTTGTTCACCTTCGACGCCAGTCGCTCGACCGTCCCGTCCAGGTGGCGCTTGAAGAAGCCGCCGACCCGTCCCGGCAGCCCGCCGTCGCGGCCCGGCGGGGCCAGGCGCAGTCGGTCACCGCGCGTCGTGACATGACAGTCCGCCAGGAACCGGTACACGGTCCGCGAGCCCAGCCCGCCACGATGCCGTCCGGGGCCGCCGGAGTCGGGGATGGTCTCGATCGACTCCACGATCAGCGGGCAGCGGCTCTCCACCGGCTCGGCCTGCGGCACCGAGTTCCGGCCGATGCCGAAGTGCACGCCTGTCGCGTCCGGCCCGTCGAGCCCCTGCCGCGCGCCGACGCCGCCGAAGTCGTACGACAGGTGGATCCAGTACGGCGCCCCGACCGCCGCGATCGAGAACGGCTGGAGGATGCCGCTGGGCGCGATGGCCCGCTCCGGTACGGCGTCCGACAGTGCCTGGAAGATGGCCTCCATGGCCGCGTAGATCGGCACGTACCGTCCGCCGCACGGGTAGGGGGAGCGGGCGTTGAGCAGCGAGCCCTCCGGCAGCCGCACCTCGATCGCGCGCAGGCAGCCGTCGTTCATGGGGATCGTCGGATCGAGGAAGCAGCGCACCGCGAACACGGCGGCGGCCAGCGATTGCGACGCGGACGCGTTGATCGCCGCCGGCACCTGCGCCCCGGTCCCGGCGAAGTCCACCACAGCCCGCATCTCCGGCGGTTCGACATCCACTCCTGCCCGCATCTCCGGCCCCTGAGGCTCGCCGTCCGTCCGAGTCTCGGGCGCCTGAGGCTCGCCGCGCCCGTCACCAGAGGAGCGGCGTTCCAGGGTGATGGCTACCCGAACATCATGCGATTTTTCGGGACTTATTCCGTCGTCGTCGATCGGGTACGACGCCTCGAAGCGGCCCTCCGGGAGGTCGGCCAGCGCGGTCCGCGTCCTGGCCTCCGTGTAGTCGAGGTAATCGTCGATCCCGCTCGCCAGCCCCGCCGCCCCGTACTCCGCCACCAGCGCCCCGACCCGGGCGGCCGCCACGGCGGTGCCCGCCACGAGCGCCCGCACGTCGCCCATGACCTTGTCCGGCGTACGGCTGTTGGCCCGCAGGATGGCCTCCACGGCCGGTTCCAGGCCGGTGGAGGTGGCCAGCCGTACGGGAGGCAGCTGCAGCCCTTCGAGGAAGATGTCGGTGGCCAGCGGCGCCATGCCACCGGCGGACAGCCCGCCCAGGTCCGACACGTGGATCATGGTCGCGGCGAAGTACGCGGGCCGGTCCCCGACGAAGACGGGCCGGTAGACGAGCAGGTCGTTGGTGTGCACGCCGCCCCGGTAGGCGTCGTTGAGCACGTACACGTCACCGGGCCGCATCGTCTCCAGCGGCACGTCCCGGACGAGCTCCGGCAGGGCGACCTTGAGCGCCATGCTGTTCATGAGCGTGGTGGCCATGGAGTGCGCGATCAGCCGCCCGCGCGCGTCCAGGACGGCGGCGGACGCGTCGGACCCCTCGACGATGAACGTCGAGTACGCCGACCGCACGACGACGATGCTGGCCTCCTCAGCGGCCACCACCAGCGCGTTCCGCAGCACCTCGGCGGTCAACACGTCACTCATGCGGCTCCTTTTCAAAAGCCACGTCACTCATGCGGCTCCCTGCTCAGATGTACGGCCCGTGCCGGGCCCAGCGTGGCGGTCCACCCGGGCGGCACCACGATCGTGGACTCGGCGTCCTCGATGATCCCCGGACCGGGCAGCACCGCCAGCGTGTCGCGGGTGTGCACCGGCACCTCGACATACCCGCCCAGCTCCGCGAAATAAGCGGACCGCGCTCCGATAGACCCCGAGGCAGCCCCGGGGAGGTCGGTAACCGCCGGGACGGGGGCGGCGGGCAGGGTGACGCGGACCCGGTAGCTGACGATCTCCACCTCGCCCCGCTGCGAGATCCCGTAGACCCGCTCGTACCGGTCGAAGAACCGCGTCTCCAGCTCCGTACGCGACGAGCTCCACGGCACGGTCAGATCATGCGACTGCCCTCGGAACCGTACGTCCACCGACCGTGAGAGCCGCACCCCCGGATCGGACGGCGACACCCCGAGATCCTCCGCCGCCGACGCGGCCAGCGAGTCGAACACCTCCAAGGGATCCCCGGCGTCCAGCCGCGACAGCACCCGGTCTGTCGACAGGTCGCCCACCAGCAGCCCGGCGGCCGACGCGACGCCGCAGTGGGCGGGCACCACCACGGTCTCGATCCCGAACCGCTCCGCCACCCGCGCCGCGTGCATCGGCCCCGCCCCGCCGAAGGCCACCAGCGCGTACCCCCGCGGATCGATCCCCCGCTGCACGGTCACCACGTGCACGGCCGCGGCCATCGAGGCGCTGACGATCTCGTGCACGGCATGTGCCGCCGCCGCCCTGGACACCCCGAGCGGCCCGGCCAGCCGCTCCAGCGCCTTGTCGGCGAGCGGCGCGGACAGCGGGATCGACGCCGACGTCAGGTAGCCGAGCACCAGGTTCGCGTCCGTGACCGTCGGCTCGGAGCCGCCCAGGCCATAGCAGGCGGGTCCCGGCTCGGAGCCCGCCGAGTGCGGGCCGACGCGCAGCGCTCCGGCGGCGTCAAGCCAGGCGATGCTGCCGCCGCCCGCGCCCACCTCCGCCAGGTCGATGGCCGGGGTCTTGATCGGTACTCCGGTCCCGGCCCGTCGTCCGCCGAAGCTGCCCTTGCCGCCGACGTGGAACTCGTGCGTGATCTCCGGCCGTCCGTCACGCACCACACAGGTCTTGGCCGTCGTTCCGCCCATGTCGAAGGAGATGACGTTCGCGAACCCGCTGCCCGCCGCCGCGAGCACCCCGGCCGCCGGGCCGGACTCGATCATGGCGACCGCCCGCCTGGCGGCCAGCTCGGCCGAGATCACGCCGCCGCTCGACTCCATCACGTGGACGGGCGCCACCACGCCCAGCGAGGCCAGCTGGTCACGCAGCCTGGAGAGGTACGAGGCCATGATCGGCCCGATGTAGGCGGACATGATGGTCGTCGTGGCCCGCTCGTACTCGCGGATCTCCGGCCACACCTCGGACGAGACGACCACGTTCTCGACCGATTCGCGGAGGATCGCGGCCACCTGCCGCTCATGGTCGGGGTTGGCGTAGGAGTGCATCAGGCATACCGCCGCCGACATGATGCCCCGCCGCGCGATCTCCGCCGCCACCAGCCGTACGGACTCCAGATCGAGGGGCGTCAGTACGGCCCCGCGCGCCGACACCCGCTCCACCACCTCGAAGCAGTCGCCCGCGGCCACCGGCGGGGGCGGCGGGGTGAAACGCAGGTCGTAGCGGTCCTCCTCGACCCGGGCGTATCGCCCAAGGGGGACGACCGAGCGGAAGCCCTGGGTGGTGACGTAGGCGACTCGCACGCCCTTGCGTTCGAGCACGGCGTTGGTGGCCAGCGTGGTGGCGTGCACGACCCGGGTGACCAGTGCGGGGTTCACGCCGGTGAGCACGCGTGTAACACCGTCCGTAATTCCGGCGATGGGGTCGTAGGGGGTGCTCAAACACTTGGCTACCGTTACCTCGCCCGCATGACCGCGCAGGACCACGTCGGTGAAGGTACCGCCTACGTCGATGCCGATCGCGTAGCCCATTCCGGTACCGTAGACGTCCAAGCAAGCGCTTGTCTATGAACACGTCTATTGACTTCCGGCAGGTGATTGAGACCCTTATTTCGATAACTGCGAAATTGGAGCGGAGATGGCACGTCTCACAGCTCTTGCCGGTGGTGTCGCGGCGACACTCGTCCTGCTCGCCCTGCCCGCGGCGGCGCACGAGCACCCCAGCGGGATCACCGACCTCGTCACCCCGGCCGTGGTTCGCGTGGAAGCCTCCTCGCACGTCGAGATCACTCTGCTCGATCACGTGGGTGAGCTGTTACATGTGGAACGGTCCTACGATCTCCCCATAGGTGTGGGCACCGGCATTGTGGTCAATCCCGATGGCGCGGTCGTCACGCTCACCCGCGTGGTCAAGACCGACAAGGACGTGGCGGTGTGGGCGGCCAACAAGATCTTCGCCGAGCACCACAAGGTGAAGATTCCGCTCGACTTCGCGCGGCACACAGTCAAGGACGACGTTCTGAACCACCACCTGAAGGAGTGCTACCCGCCCTACACGAAGCTGGCCACGTGCATCGTCAACATCACCACCGACATCACGATATTTCCGAACGTCTCCCCGGCCGACCCCAAGGGTCTCAAGGCCGACATCGTCAAGCTGGGCGCCGTCCCCGACAGCCCGGCCGTGCTGATGCCCTCCGGCAGGATCGTCGGCAGCGTCGGCCTGCCCACGGCTCCACTCGCTGACAAGGTGCCCGAACAGCAGGGCTCGCCCACCAACCTGGCCGGGTTCACCGGCAGGCCAGGGCCGAACGTCAAGGAGACCGTCGAGATCGCCCACCTGGGCAAGGGTGGCGGCGGCACCGAGACCGGCAGGCAGTTCGCCGACCCGGAGAAGAAGGTCGACGAGTCCGTGAAGCTCGGCGCCCTGGCCGATCGCGGCCTGCTCGGCGCGCCGGTCATCGGCGACAAGGACGGCCACGTCATCGGCATGCTGATCGGCGGCGGCAAGGAAGCCAGGATGATCGGCGTCAGGGAGATCCTCGCCGCGCTGGCCAAGGCCGGGGTCGCGCCGCGCCGTGGCGCCATCGACGCCGCCTTCGAGGCGGCACTGACCCGCTACCACACCAAGTACTACACCGAGGCCGCGCCGGGCTTCCAGCGCGTGCTGGAGCTCTATCCGGGCAACGTGGTGGCGGCCACGCTGCTGCAGACCTCCCTGCAGAAGCGGGGCGGCCCGGAGGACGCGGGCAGCAGGCAGGCCGTGGCACCGGCGCCCAGGAGCATGCCGCTCTGGCCGTTCATCGTCGCCGCCGGGGTGCTGTTCGTGGCCGCGGGCGCCGGGGCGTTCCTGCTGTGGCGGCGCCGCCGTACTCCTGACGACCAACCCGAGCAGCCACCACCGCTCGTCGCGGCGGCCGCGGCGGCGGCCGCGGCCTCGTCGGTGTCGTCCGCGCCGACCTCACCGCCGGTGTCGCTCGACGAGGGTGCGAACCAGACCGTCGTGGTCCGCCGGTCGCAGCCCTTCCAGGTGATCCCACAGCAGAAGCAGGTGCTCACCGAGCAGGACCAGCCGTCGGTCAAATACTGCACCGCGTGCGGAATGCGGCTGGGGGCCGCGCACCGCTTCTGCGGCTACTGCGGCCACCCCATCGAGACGTGATGCCCGTGAACGACAGATCGCTCGTGGGCCAGGAGGTGGCCGGCTATTACATCGAGGACATCGTGGGCAAGGGCGGCATGGCCGTCGTCTACCTGGCGCTCGATCCGAGGCTGAGCCGGCGGGTGGCGTTGAAGATCCTGAACCCGGTGCTCAGCGTCGACGACCGGTTCAGGCAGCGCTTCATCCTGGAGTCCCGGACGGTCGCCAGCATCGAGCACCCCAACATCATCCCGATCTACGAGGCGAACGCCGACGCCGACGGCGTGCTCTACATCGCCATGCGCTACGTCGACGGGCTCGACCTGCGCCGCCTCATCTACGACCGGGGGGCGCTGCCGATCGCGCAGGCGAACCAGATCATCTCCCAGGTGGCCGCCGCGCTCGACGCCGCGCACGCGCACGACCTGATCCACCGCGACGTGAAACCGGCCAACATCCTGCTGGCCGGGGACCACGTCTACCTGACCGACTTCGGCATCACCAAGCACCGCACGTCGATCTCCGGGCTGACCCAGACCGACCAGTTCATCGGCACGCCCCGCTACATGGCGCCCGAGCAGATCAACAAGGAGCACATCGACGGGCGATGCGACCAGTACGCGCTGGCCTGCGTCGCCTACGAGGCGCTGTCGGGGCGGCTGCCGTTCCCGCGCGACAACGACATCGCGCTGCTCTGGGCGCACCTGGCCGAGCAGCCCACGCCGCTGTCACAGGTCAGGCCGGAGCTGCCGGTCGAGGTCGACGGTGTGATGATGCGGGCGCTGGCCAAGTCGCCCGAGCAGCGCTATCCGTCGTGCACCGCGTTCGTCACCGCGCTGCGCGACGCGATCAGCGGCCAGCCCGCCGGGCCGCCGCCCACCCCGTCGTCGGCCGTACGCCAGCGCCAGAAGGCGGCCTCCGGCCCCAGCAGGCTGCCACTCGTGGTGGCCACGGTGATCGCGGCCATCGCGGCGCTGTCGCTGGTCGTGCTGCTCGTTATGACCCAGAAGGGCGACTCCTGGGCCCGCTACCAGAGCACCACCGCCGCGCCGCTCACCTTCGAGTACCCGGCCGACTGGACCGTCAAGACGCACGGCGACCTGTTCGCGGTGGCCTCGCCGCATGCCGCCGAGTTCGAGGGGATGTTCGTCTCCGGCGCGGCCGCGGACTGGACCGCGGTGAACCAGGTCATCACCGGCGACACCGACAACGCCGTGGGCGTGTACGTGCAGGTCTCCGACGCGCTCAGCGCGAGCGCGACCGCCGCCCAGATGAAGGCCATGCTCGAAGGGCTGCTGCCCGGCGAGATCGTGGTGGACCAGCCCGTACCCGACCGCGCGGGCGACAGCGATGCCACCCGGTACGACGGCTCCCTGCGCGACCGTAACAGCGGCAACCGGCTCGGCTTCGTCAGCTACGTCATCGACCGCCGGCCCAAACCGCTGCTGGTGCTGTACTTCTGCGCCAAGAACCGCTGCGACGACGCCACCGAGGGCCGCGTCAGGCAGAGCGTCCACCTCTCCTGACATCTCACCATGCGGACAGGTTTGGCGGTTTTGGGCATCCCTATATGTATATTTTCCCGTAGAAGATGCTTATGGCGGGAGATATTTCATGCAGGCGTTCCCCAGGGTGCTGTTCGACGAGGCCCACAGCGAGTCGTGGACCATCCGGCGTGAGGTCGCCGAGGCCATCAACCCGGCCCACCCCGACGACAACAGCTACGCCCGCGCGGCCGAGCTGCTGCGGCGCCTGGGGCACACGGTGGCGGCCCATCTGACGGGACCGCTGGACGCGGGAACGCTCCAGGAGCAGGACGTGCTGGTCATCGCGCATCCGTCGGGGGAGCGGTGGGAGCGCACCACGGGGCAGGGGAGCCCGGTGTTCTCCGCCGCCGAGCTGGACGCGGTGGAGGCGTTCGTCGCCGGTGGCGGTGGGCTGGTGGTGCTCGCGGAGGAGGAGCAGGACAAGTACGGCAACAACCTGGCGGAGTTGCTGGGCCGGTTCGGGGTGGGTGTGACGCACGCCACGGTGCGGGATCCCGGGCACGCTCACCGTGGGGTGGCGACCTGGGTGCTCGGCGAGCGGGCCTCGAGTGACGGGGTGCTGGCCGGGGTCAAGGCCGCCTGCTTCTACCGCTCCGGCGCGCTGACCCTCGCGGGTTCGTCGGTGGGCGCGGCGTCGGCCGGTGCGGGTTCGTCGGTGGACGCGACCGTGCTGTTCGCCAGTTCGGCGAGCGCCGATCCGGCAGGGGCGCCGCTGGCGGTGGCCGTGCGGCACGGGCGCGGCCGGGTCGTGGTGTTCGCCGACTCGGACCTGTTCGGCGACGACTCGATCGAGGACTACGACCACCGCGCCCTGTGGGGGAACGTGGTCACCTGGGCGGCCCGCGTGCCGGACGACGGCGCCACCGGCTCCCGGGACGAGCGGAAGGCGGCCCTGTTCGCCGCCCTCAAGGCGACGGTCGAAGAGCTCCGCCCGCTCCAGGTCAAGGACGGCTCGGTGCCCGCCGACAAGCCCCAGGCGAAGGAGCTGGTGGCTGCGATCGACAGCCAGCTAGCCGAAATATCGCCATATTTCCCGCAGGACGCCGCCTACCTGGCCGCCGTCCGCGCCGACCTGGCCAAGTGGAGCGCCGAGGATCTGGGCGTACCGGACTTCCTCGACTCCCTGGAGCTGTTCCACCCCGACACCCAGCGGGTGGACGGCCTGGAGCACCTCGTCGTGTTCCCCATGTACACCCAGAACGGCAACCCGAACCGCACCCTGGAGGCCGTCTGGCTCCGGACGATCTGGCCGGACTGGCTGGCCGAGCTGGAGTCCTCCGGCTACGACAACCCGATGTTCGTGCCGATCGCCTTCGAGGACTTCACCTCCGGCTACGACACCCACTCGGCCGTGCTCTTCCCGGAGACGGTGGCCGTACGTCAGGCGCCCGAGCGGTTCACCTGGGGCGGCATCTTCGCCGACCGTGAGGCCGCCAGGTTCCGGCGGGTCGCCACGGCCGCCACGGCGACGCTCAAGCTCGACCTGCCGCCGGACGCGGCCAGGCTGCTGGAGTCGCAGCGGCTGGCCCAGGACACCTTCGTCATGTGGGACCTGATCCACGACCGTACACACAGCCACGGTGACCTGCCGTTCGACCCGTTCATGATCAAGCAGCGCATGCCGTACTGGCTCTACTCGCTCGAAGAGCTGCGCTGCGACCTGACGGCGTTCGGCGAGGCCGTACGGCTGGAGGAGAAGGGTGTGCCGCAGGCGCGGTACGTCCAGCACGCCATCCTGTTCGACCGGCTGTTCCGCTTCCCGATCACCGGTGACCGGGTGCGCAACTACGACGGGCTCGGCGGGCAGCTGCTCTTCGCCTACCTGCACCGCAACGACGTGGTGCGGTGGACCGACAACCGGCTCACGGTCGACTGGGAGCGCGTGGCGGGCGGCGTCGCCGATCTGCGGGGCGAGGTCGAGAAGCTGTACCGGGACAGCATCGACCGGTCCAAGCTGGCGCACTGGCTGGCCGCGTACGAGCTGGTGAGCGGGTACGTCGAGCCGAGCCCCGGATCGACGTGGGCCAAGGGGATCCAGGCGCTGCCGGAGGAGCAGAAGGCCAAGGTGGACGCGGTGCTGGCGGACGAGTTCCCGCTGAGCATGTTCTATGAGGCACTGCGCCGTAAGCTGGCCGAAGTGGTCGAATCGACTAAGGGGATCCGGGCATGATCATTCTGGTTACGGGTGCCGGCGGCCCCACAGGTCAGGCCGTCTCCGGATTTTTCCGGAAAAATGGGCACACTGTGATCGGGGTCGGCAGGGACGACGTCGACCTTCTCGACCGCGCGGCCGTGCAGGCGCTCGCGGACCGGATCTCCGCCGAGCACGGCCACGTCGACGGGGTGGTGCACCTGGTCGGCGGCTGGCGCGGCGCGAAGTCGTTCGCCGAGACCAGCCTCGACGACTGGGACACCCTGCACGACCTGCTGATCCGCACGCTCCAGCACGTCTCGCTGGCCTTCGAGCCGCTGCTGCGCAAAAGCCAGAATGGCCGGTTCGTGATCGTCTCTGCCAAGGCGGCCCAGCACCCCACGGCGGGCGGCGCTCCCTACGCCGCCGCCAAGGCGGCCGCGGAGGCGTGGACCCTGGCCCTGGCCGACGCCCTGAAGGACACCCACAGCGCGGCGGTGATCCTGGTCATCAAGGCCCTGGTGAACGACGCCATGCGCGCAGCCAAGCCGGACGCCCGTTTCACCGGCTTCACCGACGTCAATACGCTGGCAGAGGCGATCGGCGACCTCTACGACCGGCCCGCCGCGCAGCTCAACGGCACCAGATTGGACCTCACTCAGTGATTCCCCGGCACGACCCGCAGCTCAAGAGCTTCGCCAGCGACAACTACGCGGGGGTGCACCCGGAGATCCTGGCCGCCATCGCCGACGCCAACGGCGGCCACCAGATCGCCTACGGCGACGACGTCTACACCGAGGCCCTGCTGAGCGTCTTCCAGCGGCACTTCGGCGAACGTGCCCAGGTCTGGCCGGTGTTCAACGGCACCGCCGCGAACGTCGTCTCCCTGCGCGCCATGACCGCCCAGTGGGAGGCGGTCATCTGCGCCGAGACCGCCCACATCCACACCGACGAGGGCGGCGCGCCGGAGGTCGTGGGCGGCATCAAGCTGCTGACCGTACCCACGCCCGACGGCAAGCTCACCCCGGAGCTGATCGACCGCCAGGCCTGGGGCTTCGGCGACGTCCACCGCGCCCAGCCCCGCGTCGTGTCCATCTCCAACACCACCGAACTCGGCACCCTCTACACCCCCGAGGAGATCGCGGCCGTCTGCGCCCACGCGCACGAGCGCGGCCTCCTCGTCCACCTCGACGGCTCCCGCCTCACGAACGCGGCCGCCGCCCTCGACGTCCCGCTGCGGGCGCTGACCACCGATGCGGGCGTCGACGTCCTCTCCTTCGGCGGCACCAAGATCGGCCTGCTGTACGGCGAGGCGGTCGTGGTGCTCAATCCGGAGGCGGCCAGTGGCATCGACTACATCCGCAAGACGTTCATGCAGCTGTCGTCGAAGATGCGTTTCGTGTCCGCCCAGTTCGAGGCGCTGCTCTCCGGCGACCTGTGGCTGCGCAACGCCCGCCAGGCCAACGCCATGGGACAGCGGCTCGCGGCGGCGGTCCGCGACATCCCCGGCGTCGAGGTGCCGCGCCCGGTGGAGGCGAACGCGGTGTTCGCGGTGCTGCCGCGTGAGGTGACGGAGCGGCTGCAGAAGCGGTTCCGGTTCTACACCTGGAACGAGGCGACGGGGGAGGTGCGGTGGATGTGCGCCTTCGACACCACCGAAGCGGACGTGGACGCGTTCGCGGCCGCGATCCGGGAGGAGATGGGCTGACTCTTCGGGCTCTTCGGGCTCTTCGGGCTCTTTGGGCTCGCGCGCTCACAGTGTCCTCGGAGCGCTCGGGTCGCTCGGGTCTCTCGGGGGTTGAGCGCGCCTCTCAGCGGGTGAATGAGAGCCAGCGGGTGAGTGCGAGTCAGCGGGTGAGTGCGAGGCGGGCGGCCTGCCAGCCGCCTATGCCATGCACGGCCGCCCCGGGCGGGGTGGCCGCCGAGCAGAGGAACACCCCCGGCAGCGGCGTCCGCCAGGGCGCCGCCGACCACACCGGCCGCCTGACGAACTGCCCCAGGCTCGCCAGCCCGCCCCCGATGTCGCCGCCCACCAGGTTGGGGTTGGCCGCCTCCAGCTCGGCGGGCCCCATCGCGTGCCTGGCCAGCACCCTGTCGCGGAACCCCGGCGCGAACCGTTCGATCTGCCTTTCGATGGCGTCCGTCATGTCGACCCTGGACCCGTTCGGCACATGACAGTAGGCCCACAACGTGTGCCCGCCTCGGCTGTCATCGGCCGCGTACGGCTGCACGAGCAGCACGTACGGCCGCGGTGAGTGCCGCCCGTGGGCCATCTCGGCCTCACTGAGCGCGATCTCCTCCAGCGTGCCCCCGAGGTGTACCGTACCGGCCGCCGCCACCGCCGGATCCCGCCACGGCACGGGCCCGTCGAGCGCCCAGTCCAGCTTGAACACCCCAGGCCCGTACCGATAGCGCTCCAGCCGCCTGCGATACCCGACCGGCAGCTCGGCCATCGTCAGGAACTGCCGGGGGGTCACGTCGAGCACCACCGTCTCGGCGTTCAGCTCCCGCAGGTGACGTACCCGATGCCCGGTGACCGCCTCCCCGCCCAGCGCCCTGAGCCTGGCCACCAGGGCGTCGGCCAGGACCTGCGACCCGCCCTTCACCACCGGCCACCCCACCAGGTGCGCCAGGGCCGCCAGGAGCAGGCCGTACCCGCTCGTCATGGGCGAGCGCAGGTCGAGCATGGAGTGGGCGGCCATGCCCGCGAGCACCGCCCGCCCCTCGACGGTCCGGAACGCCCGCCGCCCGAGCGTCGTGACCGGGAGCCCCGCCGCCACCCCGAACCTGGCCGCCTGCGCGAACACCCGCGGCCGTGGCTCCCAGGGCCCGAGCGGCTTGAGCAGCAGATCGACCAGCGGCAACCCGCCCCGCGCCGCCGCCCCCACCGTCCGCTCCCACACCGCCGCATCCCGCCCCAAACCCGCCGCGGTACGGCGGGCATCACGGTGCACGAGCACGGCAGGGCGATCGTCGAGCGGATGAGCGGCGACCACAGCGGGATGCACGAACTCGACCCCATCAAGGCCGAGCTCTCTGAAGACGGGTGAGGCCAACGCCATCGCCATCACGGTCGCACCCAGATCGTGCACCCGCCCGGGCAACGTCACCTCCGCCGACCGCAGCCCCCCGCCGAACTGATCGGCCGCCTCCAGCAGCAGCACCTCACGCCCGGCCTGAGCCAGCAGAACGGCGGCGACAAGCCCGTTCGGCCCGGACCCCACCACAACGGCGTCGGCACTCACCTCAGGGCCGCCTCAATCCGTGACGCCGCGCGCTCACTTCATCCCCGCTTCAGTCCCTGGCGCCGCGAGCCCACTCGAGGCCCGCCTCAATCCTGCTCAATGCCCTGAGACGCCTGGCGCTCACTTCGGGCCCGCCTCAATCCACGGCGCCTGGTGCTCACTTCAGGATGGTCGGGTACGGCTGCGCGCCGCGCTGCTTGAGCATCTCGGTCATGAGCTTGATCTCGCCGGTCTGCCCATTGACGATCTTCTGCGCCATGCTGACCACCTCGTCCCGGGTGGACAGCTTCAGCAGACCCTCGGCCATCTGCACCCCGCCCTCATGATGGCGGATCATCAGCTGCAGGAAGAGCACCTCGGCCGCCGTGCCCTGCAACTCCTTGAGCTGGGTCAGCTGGTCCGGCGAGGCCATGCCCGGCATCAACCCGCCCACGGGAACGGCCGCGGGGGCGGCCGACGTGCCCGACCCGCTGTGCCCGTGCCCGGCCATCCAGGCCATCGGCCGGCGGTCGGTGGCCTGGTCGAGCTCCCATTGCTGCAACCACCCCTGGAACATGCCCCGCTGGTTGGACTGGGTGGTGATGATGTCGTAGGCCAGGTTTCTGATGTCCTTGGACTGCGTCTTGTCCCTGATCGTGAACGACATGTCGACGGCCTGCGCGTGATGCGTGGCCATGTCGCGAGCGAATCCGGCCTCCGCCGAGGCGTCGCCGGGGGTGCCGCTCCGACCCCATACGAGGAAGATCACCGCTCCGGCGAGTATGAGCACGGCGCAGGCGATGAGCAGTGAGTTCTTGGCGGGCTTTTCCATGGCTCGTCCAGCGTACCCATCTCATCGCCGAGGCGTGTCCGGGTACTTAAGACGCTCTTATTCTCCGCATACTGCCCAAGGGCATAGGGTGACCCGGAGTTGGCATGCCGATGGAGGAACGATGACGAAGGAGAAGGCGCAGGCGCGGCGCGAGCATCTGCAGAAGATGCGAGCGCAACAGAAGAGCAAGGAGCGCCGCGCCGCGCTGTTGATGTGGGGGGCAGGCGGACTCGTCATCGTGCTGCTCGTCGGAGTGGTCGGTTTCTACTTGGTCAAACAGGCCAAAGAGACGTCATTGGGGGACGTGGCCAACTACAAGTACGAAGCGGGCCAGCACGTCTGGAACGCGGTCACGTACAAGGAGAACCCGCCGGTCGGCGGCCAGCACAACAACTACTGGCAGCAGTGCGCGGTCTACGACAAGCCGATCCACAACGAGCACGCCGTCCACTCGCTGGAGCACGGCGCCCTGTGGATCACCTACCGCCCCGACCTGCCCAAGGCGCAGGTCGACGCGCTGAAGAAGACGGCCACCTCGACGGGTCAGCAGGACTACATGCTGGTCAGCCCGTACCCGAACCTGCCCGCTCCGGTCGTGGCATCGTCCTGGGGCCACCAACTGAAGCTCGACAAGGCCGACGACCCGAAGCTCGCGGCGTTCATCAAGAAGTACCAGAACGGCCCGGACACCCCTGAAGCCGGCGCCATCTGCGGCGGCCCCGACGCCATCACCACGACGGCAGACCAGGCCCCCCTCCCTCCGGAGCCCAAGGGCCAGGCCAGCCAGCCCCCAACGGAAATGATCAGCCCGAGCCCCACCAACAAGTAGCCCCCAAAGCGCGGACCTCCGGACGTGTCTCCCAGGGGGCTCCGCCCCCTTCGACCCCCGAAAAAGCATGGTCTTCGCTCTTCGCTCAGGCTGCCTTTTCGGGGGCTCCGCCTTTCGGCGGGGGCCTGCCGGCCCCCGCTACCCCCGGACGCGATCCCGTCGTAGGCAGCCAGCAGGCGTTTCACCGTTGGCGACCGCCACGATCCAGCATTAAGTGATAGCTGGTCACGGCGGCCTGGACTGGCAATCACAAACACCGCATAGGCGTCTGCAGAACCGGCTTCCGACTTGCGATCGGCGTGCTCGCAGACACTCAGACCACTTTTCGGTCTGAGACGCATGCGGCCGCCGATACTGATCAATCCCGGTCTGCCGCTGCCGCTTTCTCGGATGTGTCCACAAGCGCCCACACTGCTGATCGCATGCCGTTCGTGCGGCGAACGCCCCACTTCGCCGACAGCTCATCCACCAGCCAGAGCCCCCGCCCACAGACCTCGCCGTCGTCCGGCAAGCGGGGAAAGGGCACGGTCGCGGCGCCGTCGTCGAGAACCTCGATGCCGATCAGACCGTTGCCGGTGTCGTGCATTCCCACCATTACCCAGCCCTCGTTTGAGCGGGTATGGACGACGGCGTTTGTCACCGGCTCGCTCGTCACCAGCAGTGCGTCACCGATGTTCCGACACCCCGCAGCCGCCAGTACTGCCGCCGCGCACTTTCGCGCTACCGAGACCGAAACATCTGCGCCAGGTAGCAGGAAATGACCCAGGTGTCTTCTCACCGCAGCACCCTTTGAAGGATCCGCCTGGTCTGCTGCAAAAGCGTCAAAAGGGATTCCTCCAGACAAGGGCCACTCGCCATTGGCTGTTCCGTTCACAGGCTCACCTCACCGTCCGGTCATGGGCTTGGCCTGCGACCTCGTGATCCGCGCCGAGCTCACATCAACGTAATCGCATGGTGGCGCACCGTATCCAGTGAGGGCAAGCGGAACTGCAAATTTGCTGGTCCATTCTTTCTGGGTGACTCGTTATACGTGCGCCTGTCACATGCGGAACACTGTGAGTCACAGCGGAAGGAGTGCCGCACATGACTGGGGAACGAGGTCCCACTCTCCGCCGCCGCAGGCTCGCGGCGGAGCTTCGCATCCTGCGTGAGCGTGCTGGATTCACCGGGGAGCAGGCAGGCGGCGAACTCGGATGGTCGGTCAGTAAGATCAGCCGGATCGAGACCTGTCAGGTCGGCGTCAGGGCCCGCGACCTCGCGGCTCTTCTCGAGCTGTATGGCGTGTCGGACGACAGGCGAGACGTGCTCACGAAGCTTGCGCGGACCGCTGCGCAGCGCGGTTGGTGGGACACCTACGAATCGATCCCGACGGAATACGCCAACTACATCGGCCTGGAGTCTGAGGCCAGGTCTATCCGGTGCATCTCGCAAACCCTGGTCCACGGCTTGTTGCAGACCGAAGACTACGCCCACGCGGTTATTCGGGCGGCTTTGATACCGTTTGCCCCGGCCGCCGAGATCGAACGTCGTGTTGAGGTTCGGATGACGCGACAGAAGATCCTCAAACAGGACCCTCCACTGAATATCTGGATGATCCTCGATCAGGCGGCTCTCTATCGAGTGGTCGGCGACCGCGACATCATGAGGCGGCAGTGTGAGTTCTTGATCCAACAGAGCGAGCTGCCCAACGTGACGATTCAGATCCTCACGAGTGCTGTGGGCGCACACCCCGGCGCGACCACTCCTTTCTCCATCCTGGCCTTCCCTGAGGTCTACGACCCCGACGTGGTTTACATTGAGACGCTCACGAGTAGCCTGTGGATTGAGGACGACAGTGAGGTTCATCGATTTAGCCTTGCCTTTGATCAACTGCGCGCGATCGCTGTGAGCCCTGATGAGTCGGCAGAGTTGATCTCTCAGGCGGCCGACCGTCTACAGCTGGAAAGAGGACCCGCGAAACATGCACAGCAACCCGATCGACCCTGCCACCCTCATCTGGCGGAAGAGCCGGCGCAGTGACGGGGGCAATGGGTGCGTGGAAGTCGCAGTTTCTGACGCCGCACCCTCCGACGCCCCCCACAAGGCCGACCGCGGGCCTCTGGTGCTTATCCGCGATAGCGAAAACCCCTGCGGTCCCGTCCTGGCTTTCACCGATCTTGAGCTCAAGGCGTTCTTCGGTGGCATCAAGGACGGCGAATTCGACGACTTGCTCTGATCGGTCCTGCGACCCTAAAGGCTTTCCGCATTTTTCTCACAAGTGCCCGCTCACGCCGTCTTCTCGGGGCTCCGCCTTTCAGCGGGGCCTGCCGGCCCCCGCTACCCCCGGACGCGATCCCGTCGCGGCTGTCAGACGTGGGGGCACAGGCCACTGGACCGGCGGCCCAGCAGGTGCGCGGTGATGAGGTCTACGGCCAGGACCCGCGCCTAAGCGGCCTGCTGGAGCAATGCGGAGTCGGCTACGTACTGGCAACCGACGGGTGAAACTGGATGGAAGCGACAGCAGCACCGCCGATATCGCCGTCGGCGTGGCCGATCGGCACTGGCACCGCTACCGCGCCGGCCAAGGCGCCAAAGGCCAGCGCTGGTAATGCCTGGGCGCGCATCGACGAAACCACCGCCGAGGGATACCGGTAGCTGCTGATCCGCCGCAATCCAGCCAGCGGTGAACTGGCCTTCTATCGCTGCTCGGCACCCATGGAGAGGCCGCTGATGGCCATGGTGAAGACCGCGGGTATCCGTTGGGCGGTGTCACTGGAGTACTAGGGGATGGCCGACACGCTGTGGCGCCTTGACGTCCGGCAGGCGCCAGGCCGCAAGTGAGCGAATGATCGTCACTTTACGTGTTCTCTATGTAACAATGAGCGCCATGCCCTCTCCCCCACATGACGCCCTCGTCAATCTGTTCGCCAACCGCCCTCAACTGGCGGTGGAGATCCTGCGCGACTACCTGGGGGCGGACCTGCCCGTCACTCCGCTGATCCGGCGGGAGAGCAGCACCTTCAACACCCGCCCTTCCGATGATCTCGAGTCCGATCTGGTCTTCGTCATGGGGCCGCCGCAGAAGCCCGTCCACGCCATCATCGTGGAGGTCCAGCGGGACAAGTCCAAGGACGAGAAGCAACTCGCGCGCTACGCCGCCGCCCTGTGGCTCATGCTGAGTTGCGACGTCTCGATCCTGGTCGTCTGCCCCGACCGCAATGCCGCCGACCACTACGCACAGCCGATCAAGTCCGGGCTGACCGGCTACCGCCCGCGGCCCTGGGTGCTCGGACCGGACGACATCCCGGTCATCACCGACCCCCAAGAGGCCGCCGCCCACCCGGAGCTCGCGGCCATGTCGGTCATGGTGCACGGCCGTGACCGCAAGGTCGTCGAAGCGTTCACCACCGCGCTGGCAGACGTGACCGACGAACACGCTCCGAAGTACTATGAATACGCTTACAGCATGTCCGGGCCCGACATCCGCAGCCTCCTGGAGGAGATCATGAAGTCCGCGTCCACCGAATGGCCGGTCTACAGCCCCTTCGCCCGCGAGCACTTCGGCCGCGGGAAAGCAGAAGGCAAGGCCGAAGGTAAGGTGGAGGGCAGGACGGAGGGCAAGACGGAAGAGGCTAGTAGGTCGGTGCTGCTCGTACTGGACGCCCGTGGCTTCAAAGTTCCCGACGACGTGAGCACCCGGATCGTCACCTGCACGGACCTTGCCCAACTCGAGACCTGGCTCGCCCGAGCGGCCACCGCCCAGACTCTCCAAGGGTTGTTCGACGAAGTGGGCTGAGTGCCAGGCCGCCTGGTCGGCGCTGGCTCGACGACCTGCTCCCGACGATGACCTTGACCGGATCCCGGGCTCTGGGCCGGCGGCTGCTTCGGCGGGCATACCGACTCCCGCAAGATGTGGCACGGAGTGGCCAGGGCGTTCGGCGACCCACCCGGTGAACGGCACGTGCACCCACGCACCGTGCCGTGCTTGATCGAGCGGGTTCGGTCTACTGCTGTTGCGCCCTTTCGACAGCCTCGATCCAGGTCTCGTTGAAGGCCTGATCATCCAGGTCGGCGAGCACCTGCGTCCGCCGCCCGTTCGGATCGCCCGTGAAGCACAGCTGCTCCGCTTCGAGGACGGTCCGCAGGCGCTGTTCCTGGACGACGGCCCCGCTCCAGCCGAGCGCCACGGCGCACGCGACCGGGTCCCAGTGGATGTTGATCAAGTCATCGGGTAGTCCCGCATGGGCGCGGCCGAGCTCCGTCATACCGCCATCTATGGCGTAGGCCCTGCACTGACGGGCGAGTAGTTCGCCCAGGGGCCCAGAGGCGGCCAGGCGGGTCAGGTGAGCGGCCCGTAGGTGCGCCTTGAAGGCGACGGGGAGGGTGACCAGGGTGAGCCGGGCGTGCTCGGCCAGCAGCCGGGCGGCTTGGGTGTCGCACTGTGTGTTCCAGTCCATCCCCGGGCCCCACGCGGGCAGCCCAGGGGCGAGGGGGTGCACCCATCCGCCCATGGCCACTACTGGCACCCCGTCGAGACGACCGGGCCGGGCCTTGTGCAGCAGAGCCAGGTTGGTGAAGGGTCCGATGGCCGCGATGGTGGCACCCAGCTGGATGCTGCGCTCAAGCAGGTCGATCGCGGCTTCCGGCGGCGCGGGACGGGGCGCGACGGGAACGCCCCAGTACCGCTCGTGATCGGGTAGGTCGCCCATGGGCCGGCCCGTGGTGAGCGATCTTCCAGCACCGGCGACGACTGGGATGTCCGGGCGCCCGACCGGTTGGAGACAGTGCGCGACGTAACCGGCTCGCCGGCCATCAGGGTCGGCGGTCGTGGTGATGCCGACGACCTCCACGCCGGGCCAGCCCAGAACCATCGCCAGGGCACAGAGGTCATCAGGATCCCCGCCCAGGTCGGTGTCGATGTGCAAGCGCATGTCAGGCATCCTGTCGCCCGTCGCGCCGGCCTGCCACGGCTTTTCCGGCCGGAGTAGAGGGTGGGTCCATTCAGGTTGATTCGCCTTGTACGAGCCAGTACTCGCCCACCCCGGAGAAGTCGAGGGAATCGTCCTGCTGGATGACGGTTTGGGCGAGGCGGCGCATGTCGGTGTCCATGTCGACGCCGATGGTGGTCAGACGGGGCGTGGTCTGGGTGGCCACCGGGGTGTCGTCCATCCCTATGAAGCCCAGGTCCTGCGGCACCCGTCTGCCGAGGACCCGTGCGGCTCCCAGGGCCGCGGCGGCGGTGTCGTCGTTGTAGCAGGCGACGCCTGTACTGTCGGGCAGCGAGGCGATCGCCTCCAGGTCGGCGTCCGCGCGGAGCGCCACGGTGATCGTCTCGGGCTCCGCCAGCCCGGCGGCCCGGCACGCCTCGCGTACGCCGAGTTCGCGCGCGTGCATCAGGACGTCGTTGCGGGCTTCGGAAAGACGGGCGTAGGTGATGCGCCGGTAGCCGCGGTGCATGAGGTGCTCGGCCTGCGCGCGTCCCATGGTCCAGTTCCAGGCGCCGGGCTGGGAGGTGGCCCGGGCGATGTCGAGGGTACGCACGCCGGTCGCGCGCAGCACGGCGTGCTCGCCATCGGTCAGGTCCGAAAGCGCGATGACCGCTCGAGGCCGGATGGTGGTGATCATCGCGGTGAAGGACTCCAGGGATGACGTGGCCGAGCGCATCAGCAGGGACAGGCCGTGCTCGGCCAGCGCGTCGGTGAGCACGTCGATGGCCTGTCCGAAGCGGCCGTTGGCCGCGATGGGCATCACGAGGAGAACCAGGTCGCTCTGCCCCCGGACGAGCGTCCGCCCGGCGGCTTGCGGGCGGTAGCCGAGCTCGGCCACGGCTCGCTCGACGGCCTCGCGCGTGGCCGGCCTGAACCGGTCGCCCTGCCCGTTGAGGATGTAGCTGACGGTCGAACGGGACACGCCCGCACGCCGGGCGACGTCTTCGCTACTGACCGTCATCGGCGTTTCTTCCCCGTGTCCCTTGCGGTTTTTCCCTTGGTCAGATGCTAGACGGCGCAGCCGGTCACCATCTACGCTCCCCGTTCACACGTGTGATTCACACGTGTGAATGCTTCGAGAGGGTGAAGACCATGGCCAGCACGCTGCCTCCCCCAGATCCGACACCACCAGCTCCCACCGGTGACGGCCCCGATACGGCCTCCCCGGATATGCCGACCGCCGTCGGTGGCTGGCTGTGGGTGATCTATCCGCTGGCCATGGTCGGGATGAGTACCGTGTGGGGCGGCGTGATGCAGGTGCTGCTCGGCAAGCAGATCGCGGCCCTCGTGCCCGGACCGGCCGCCTCGGCGGCCGCGCTGGGCCTGGCGCTGAGCGTGTCGGCCGTTTCCAGCGTGGTCTCTCAGCCGATCGCTGGACGGCTGTCGGATCGCACTCGTACCCGCTTCCTCGGCCGGCGCAACGTGTGGATCTTCGGCGCCGGCATCGTCAGCGCGCTGGGGCTGATCGCCATGTCGCAGCTGACCTCTACGATCGCGATCGCCGTCGTCTGGGCGGTGATGATGTGGCCGCTGAATGCCACCCAGGCCAGCCTGACGGCCGTGCTCCCCGAGCGGGTGCCCGAGCGGCTGCGGGGCAGCATGTCCGGCGTGCTGGGAGCGGCCGGCATCATCGGCGGATACGCCGGAGTAGCCCTGGCCGGGCTGTCGCAGGATATCTTCATGGGCTACCTGCTGGTCGCCGGGCTCTTCCTGCTGCTGACCCAGATCTTCGCCCTGACCACCAAGGACCGGCCGGCGCCCGACCTACGCGCCATGCCTCAGTCCGAGCGCAAGGCCGCGGGCAAGATTCCTGGCCCGCGCAGCGCGCCGGACTACTGGTGGGCCTTCGCCGGACGCTTCCTGCTCATCTTGGGCAACTTCTCGCTCAGCAGCTTCCAGCTGTACATCCTGCGTGACTACATCGGCATCGGTGACATCGGCCGGGCCGGCACGACCCTCGTCGCGCTGTCGGGTGTGAGCACCCTGCTGAGCCTGGCCTTCGCCGTGCTCGGCGGCTGGATCTCCGACAAGGCGGGCCGGCTGCGGCTGTTCGTGGGGTTGTCGACCCTCATGTTTGTCCCAGCCGGCCTGATCTACCTGTTCGTGCCCACGCTCGCCGGGGCGTGGGTGGCCACGGCCATCACCGGGGCGGCGTTCGGCATGTACATGGCGGTCGATCAGGCCCTCATCACGCGGGTGCTGCCGAACGTGGACAACGCCGGCCGCGACCTGGGGGTCATGAACATCGCCAACGCCGGACCGCAGATCATCGCCCCCAGCCTCGCCGGAGCCGTCGTGGGCGCCACGGGCGACTACCGGCTGGTGTTCGTGATGCTGATCGTCTGCACCGTCCTGGGAGCCCTGTCGGTGCGCTTCATCAAAGGTGTCCGCTGACGGACACATCGCCGGCCCGCCGCTCGTCCGGGGCGCGGGCCCCGTTCCTAGGAGAGCCATGATTCGCGAAACTTTCAACGACGGATGGCGTGTCGCCCCGCGTACGTCCATCTTCGAGCAACTGGGCGGCGGCGGCGCGGAGGCGGTCGGCGTGACGCTGCCGCACGACGCGATGCTCGCCGGCGGCAGGTCCGCCGAGGGCTCGGACGGCTCGCACACCGGCTACCACCGGCCCGGCGCCTGGCAGTACGAAAAGGACTTCGACGTGCCCGCCGACTGGGCCGGCAAGCGGGTCACCCTGGAGTTCGAGGGTGTCTACCGCGACGCCATGGTGTTCATCAACGGCGCCTACGCCGGGCAGTGGGCGAACGGCTACGCCACCTTCCACATCGCCGCCGACCCATACCTGCGCTACGGCCAGACCAACGCCATCCGGGTGGAGGCCCAGGCCCGCCAGGACTCGCGCTGGTACAGCGGCGGCGGCATCCACCGCCCCGTACACCTGCTGATCGGCGGCCTGCTGCACATCACCCCGACCGGACCGCGGGTGACCACCCCGCAGATCGACGACGAGCTGGCCACCGCCGCGGTCGCTACCGAGGTCGCCAACGAGGACACCACCACGCGGACCGTCGAGGTGCTGCTGGAGGTGCACGACGGCGCCGGAACGCTGGTGGCCGCCGACCGCGCCCCGCTCACGGTGCTGGCCGGCGAGCGGGCCGTCGTCCGGCAGCGGGCCTACATCCGCGACCCCGCGCTGTGGAGCGTCGAGGAGCCGAACCTCTACACGGCCACCGTCCGCCTGATCGACGCCGACGGCCAGGCCGACGAGGCCCGCACCACCTTCGGGATCCGCAGCCTGTCGGTGGACCCCCTGCGGGGCCTGCGCATCAACGGCACCACCGTCAAACTGCGCGGCGCGTGTGTACACCACGACAACGGCCCCCTCGGCGCCGCCGCCATCGGCCGGGCCGAGGAACGGCGCGTCCGACTGCTCAAGGACGCCGGATTCAACGCCATCCGCTCCGCGCACAACCCGATCAGCACCGCGATGCTGGAGGCGTGCGACCGGCTCGGCATGCTGGTGATGGACGAGACGTTCGACATGTGGGCCCAGTCCAAGACCCACGACGACTACTCGCGGCGGTTCCCGCAGTGGTGGGAGCGGGACGTCGACGCCCTGGTCGCCAAGGACTTCAACCATCCCAGCGTGATCTTCTACTCCATCGGCAACGAGATCCTCGAAGCGGGCACCCCACACGGCGCCCGCTGGGGACGCCTGCTCGCCGAGCGCGTCCGGGCCCAGGACCCCACACGCCTGCTCACCAACGCCCTTAATGGCATGCTGACGGTGCTGGACAAGATGCCCGAACTCGCCGCACAGGCACAGACGGGTGACGGTGCTTCCGCCGGCGGCGGCTTCAACGACGCGCAGGGGTCCATGCTCGACGTCATGGCGGGGCTTACGGCCCTGCCCGAAGTCGGCGAACGGCTCGCCGAGTCCGCAGCGGTGCTCGACGTCGTCGGCCTCAACTACGGCGACTCCCGCTACCTCATCGACCGGCAAGCCTTCCCTCACCGGGTGGTGGTCGGCTCAGAGACCTTCCCGACGCTGATCGACCGGTACTGGAAGCTGGTCACCGAGCATGGGCACATCATCGGCGACTTCACCTGGACCGGCTGGGACTACCTGGGCGAAAGCGGCATCGGCCGCCCCGTCTACCCCGGCGAGGGACCCTCCTTCGGCGCCCCATACCCGTGGTTGACCGCCTCCACCGGCGACCTCGACATCACCGGCCGACGACGCCCGGTCTCCTACTACCGCGAGATCGTCTTCGGCCTGCGCGGCACTCCCTACCTGGCCGTGCAACGCCCCGAGCACCGCGAGCACCCTTTCAAGGCCAACGCCTGGGCCTGGAGCGACTCGGTCGCGAGCTGGACCTGGGACATCCCGCCCGGCACCCCCGTCGTGGTGGAGGCCTATGCCGACGCCGACGAGATCGAGTTCCTGCTCGACGGCGAGGCCGCCGCACGCGTCCCGGTCGGCCGCGACAAGGCGTTCCTGGCCACGGCCGAACTGCCCTACCAACCCGGCGTACTGGCAGCCGTCGCCTACCGCGACGGCACCGAGACCGGCCACTGCCGGCTCACCACCGCGGCGGCCCCCTCCCACCTGCGACTAATCCCCGACCGCGAGCAGGTGAACGCGGACCCGCAGGACCTCGCCTACCTCGACATCGCCCTGACCGACGAGCACGGCACTGTCAACCCGATCGGCGATCGCACCATCACCCTCACCGTCGACGGCCCGGCTACCCTGCAAGCCCTGGCCACCGCCAGACCCTCCACCGAGGAATCCTTTCTCGGCTCCTCCTGCACCACCTACGAAGGCCAGGCACTGGCCGTGATCCGCCCCACCGGCAGTGAGGGTACGGTGACGGTCACCGCCCACGCCGACGGGCTCAAGCCGACCATGATGACCATCGGTCTCCACCAGCCGCTCAGCACCATCCCCGACATCACACCCGTTCACGAACCCACAGCCCCGTGACCCATGCCTGGTGTCCTGGCCCTTGGCCCAGGACACCAGGCACAACGGCAGGCGGGCAGCCCACTCGGGCCGGCCGTGCTCCGTCGCAGGCGGAGCTGGAGCGGTTCCTCAGAGAACCGCCCTCATTGAGCGAGGCGGATCGAGCAAACATCAGATTCGTTCGACTTCGAGCACGAGCTTGCCGGTCGTACGGCCGGACTCGATGCGGCGGTGCGCCTGTGCGGCCTGCTCCAGCCGTAGCGACTCGACTTGCACCCGAAGCTCCCCGCCAGCGGCCGCCGCGACAGCCCGGTTCAGCGCCCGGCCCGTCTCTGCCGGAAAAGCGGCGGAGAACGCGGCCAGGTTGAACCCGGAGACCGTCTTGTTGGTGAACCACAGCTCGTTGGCCGAAATCCCGACGTCCTCGGCGCCGGAGGCGTTGCCCATCACCACCATCCGGCCCATCGGCGCGAGCAGGTCCAGGCTGTTGCGTCGTGCCGTACCGCCGACCATGTCCACCACGACGTCGAACCGACCGGCCTCGGCCACCTGCTCGCGCAGGACGACCTCGTCGTAGCCGAACGCCTTGGCGGTCTCGATCTTGGCGGGGCTGCCTACGGTGCCCACCACGCGGCCCGCGCCCAGCAGCCGGGCGGCCTGGCCGAGCTGGCTGCCCACGCCTCCGGCGGCGGCGTGCACGAGCACGGTTTCCCCTGGTTCGATGCGGGCCACCCGGTCGAGTACGAGGAACGCGGTGGTGCTGTTGGAGGGCAGCGCCGCCGCGGTGCCCTGCCCCAGGTCGTGGCCGTCCAATGGGGCCACCAGGTCGGCGGAGGTGGTCACCACCTCCGCGTAGCCGCCGCTGTCGACGATCGTCAGCGCGGCGACCGACTGGCCCACCCGCAGCCCCTCGACGCCGGGGCCGAGCGCCCGGATGCGGCCGGAGACCTCGATGCCGGGCACGAAGGGCAGTGGTACGTCCACCACGCCCTGCCGGTAGAGGATCTCGGCGAAGTTGGCGCCCGCGTAGGCCACGTCGATGGAGACCTGCCCGGGGCCGGGCTCGGGGAGCTCGACCTCGTCGAGGCGGAGGACATCAGCACTGCCGAATTCGGGAATCGTGATTGCCTTCATGCCGTCCATCGTGCTGGGACGGCTTCCGGGGAGGCAGTGTCAGCTCATCCAGGGTGTGCCACCACCAGGCTTTCCACCTTCTCCTTGGTGTCGGTGTCGGGATGCGGTGTGTGCAGCACCACATTGAGGTCCGTACGATCCGGCAGCCGGAACAGTGAGTACTCGAAGGTGAGGTTCCCGGCTTCGGGGTGGGTGATCGCCTTGATCCCCTGGGAGCGGCTACGGACATCCGGCCGGGCCCACAGCTCGGCGAAGTCCGCGCTGGCGCCGCACAGCTCGTCGGCGATCTGCCCGAAGACCGGGTCGTCGTGATAGCGGGCCGCGCTGGCACGGAAGTCGGCCACCATGTCCGGGGCGAACTCCTGCCATTCGGTGAACCTGCCGCGATAGATCGGGTGGGTGAAGAACGCCACCATGCAGTTCCGGACATCGTCGTCGAATCCGAACACCCACCTGGCGGCGTCGTTCATCGCCACCAGGTTGTAGTGCCGATCCAGTACGTGCGCCGGATTGGGCATCCATGCGTCCAGCACCGCGCGCAACTGATCGGTCACCGGTGCGCCCGGCCGGCCTGTGGGGTCCGGGGGATTCAGCCCGGCGAGTACGTACAGGTGCGCCCGCTCCGCCTCGTCAAGTTTCAGCACACGGGCGACCGCGTCCAGCACGGCATCGGAGACCTTGATGTCGCGTCCCTGTTCCAGCCAGGTGTACCAGGACACTCCGACCCCGGCGAGCACTGCCACCTCTTCCCGGCGGAGTCCCGGAGTGCGGCGGCGCCCTCCGGCGGGCATGCCGACGTCGGCGGGGGAGAGAGCTTCCCGTTTGGCACGCAGGAACTCTTTGAGCTGGTCACGTCGGTCCTGACTGGCAGTCACAAAAACACCATAGGCGACGATATGCACCGCGGATATCTGGTACACCCGGCAAGGGGATCCACCGAGGAAGGACATGCCGATGACCAGATTTCAGGTGCCGGACGGGCTGCGGGGCCGCCTGGTCACGCCGAAATCCGCAATGGCCCGGACTCGAGAGCCCGTGACCGAACCGGTGTTATGGATCACCGACGACCTTCTGGATGATCAGGAGGCGGGCCGTCTTTGGGCGGACCTCCTGGCTCGCCATCGCGAGAGCGGCTTGTGGCCCCTCCTGCTCGGCAACCGCGGTGACCACGTCACCCCCTGGCACGTCGGCGATCTGGCTCCGGTTCCGTCGAGCTGGGCGGATGAGCTGGACGTGGAAGGAGAGCTCTCCTCGACGTGGGACCGGGAGCGGGAGTTCTCACGCCAATTCGAGGAAGAGCCACCCCGGTTCGACACGTGGCCGGGCCTGGCCGCCGCAGGCGAGCAGGGACTGGACCCTGACCGGCGGGCCTTCGACCTGGCCACCACCCCATCGGGCATCCGTCGCTTGCTCACCGGAACTGACCATAGTCCCTTTCTCGGCCTCGTCCCGGCCCGCGACGGTGCCGAGGCCATCATCGCCGTCGGCTGGAGCTCAGAGGCGGGTGAGGAGAGGGCGACTGTCGTGCTGCGCAGCTGGCAGGAGCGGTTCGGTGTGCGGCTCTGCTCACTCGGCCCCGACACACTCAATGTCTCCGTTGCCTGGCCGCCCCGCACTCTTGAGCACGCGCGCCGCGTGGCCGTCGAGCATTACGCGTTCTGTCCCGACCTGGGTCAGGACAACGACTTCGAAGAGTACGCGGCTGAGATCGTGGATGCTCCTGCCTGGTCCTTTTGGTGGGACTGATCGCGCGGCGCAGCCAAGGTTCGCGGTCCAGGGCCTTCGCCATCGACGGTGTCCAGCGCCGGCGCGATCACGGCGAAAGCCTGGCCGATCAGCGCCGTGGGGTCCTCGGAACCGTCGCTGTCGCTCCACCGCCGCAGCACGGCGTCGAAGGCGGTCAGTGCCATCCCGGCCGCCATCTGCGGATACAGGTCGGTCGCGGGGTCGAGTTCCAGCCGGTGGGCCAGCTCCGCCGTCAACTCCGCACGCCACTGCGCCTGGCGCTCCAGGAAACGGGCGAGCAGGGCCGGTGTGTCCAGAATCAGCTGTACTACGCGCAGCGCCCGGTCGGCATGGCCGGCGCA
Source organism: Nonomuraea sp. CA-143628 (assembly GCF_050942315.1). Taxonomy (NCBI): domain Bacteria; kingdom Bacillati; phylum Actinomycetota; class Actinomycetes; order Streptosporangiales; family Streptosporangiaceae; genus Nonomuraea; species Nonomuraea sp. CA-143628. The sequence continues at coordinate 9,032,929 of NZ_CP192072.1, read as the reverse complement.
GGCATTGACGGAGACCCAGACGGTGTGCCGCAGTGCGGCCGAGGGCGGTTCCCCGGCGGGGCGGGCCGCCAGCTCCGCACGCATGCCGGCGCCCATCTCGGCCAGGAACTGGACCACCACGTCCTCCTTTGAAGCGAAATATCGGAAGAACGTGCGTCGGGAAACGCCCGCGGCGGCCACGATCTCGTCGACCGTGACCGCGTCGAACCCTTTCCGGGTCAGCAGATTCAGCGCCGCCTGTGTCAGCTCGTCAGAGACGAGTTGACGTTTGCGCTGGGCCAGGCTCACTTCGGGGCGGGTGGTCACCGGCCCATCTTACATCCCATGCCGCTGGTGGCACGGAAGCGCGACTTGACACTCAGTGCCTTCAAGGGCAGCGTGTGCCGCGTGACTAAATCCTGGACCTCCGCGCACATTCCAGACCAGACCAAACGGACGTTCGTCGTCACCGGGGCCACCAGCGGTCTCGGCCTGGCGACCACCCAAGCGCTCGCCTGCAAGGGCGGGCACGTCATCCTCGCCGTACGCGACGAGCTCAAGGCCCGCCAGGCGGTCGCGAAGATCGCCGCTGAGCAGCCGGGCGCCCGCCTGGAGATACGCCGCCTCGATCTGGCCGATCTGGACTCCGTCCGCGCCTTCGCCGACGGGTTGCGCTCCGACCACGCACGGCTGGACGTGCTCATCAACAACGCCGGCGTGATGGCGCCGCCCCGCACCCTCAGCGCGCAGGGCCACGAGCTGCAGTTCGCCGTCAACCATCTCGGCCACTTCGCCCTCACCGGCCTGCTGCTCGACCTCCTGGCCGACGGCGACGACCCCCGCGTGGTCACCGTCAGCTCGACCAACCACCGGCAGGGCCGCTTGTTCTTCGAGGACCTGTCCGGCGAGCGAACGTACGCGCCGATGAAGTTCTACAACCAGTCGAAATTCGCCAACGCGGTCTTCGGCTGGGAACTCCACCGCCGCCTGACCGCCGCCGGCAGCCCGGTGGCCAGCATGCTCGCCCACCCCGGCTACACCGCCACCAACCTGCAGACGAGCGCACCGGTCGGCATGGTGAAAATGCTGTACGGCCGTATCCTCACCCCGCTCGCCCAGCCCTCGGACCGGGGCGCACTTCCCCAGTTGTACGCGGCCACCGCCCCGGACGCGTCCGGCGGGCAGTTCTTCGGGCCGGACGGCATGGGCGAACTGCGCGGCGCGCCAACACGGGTGCGACTGGCCCCGGCCGCCGCCGACGCCGAGGCTGGACACCGGCTGTGGGAGTTGTCGGAACGGCTGACCGCTGTGCGGTACGCGCTTCCTGTCACTGGCTGAGCCCGAGGGAGGCGAGGCCTCGGCGACACCCCCTGCCAGTTACAACGCCCCTCAGTAACCCCGCGCTGTACGTGGCGAAGGCGGAGCTTCGGGCTCGTATGAGGGCGAGCGCCGCACGTGTCCTCCTTCCAGGTGAGTTATGGCGTCGACCATGTCGGGGAACGTGTCGATGAACGCGTCGACACGATGTGCGTCGAACTCCGTGCGCTGCCTGAGACCGCTCTGCATGCAGGCGATGAAGCGCAAGCCGGCTCCGTTGGCCGCCTGCGCGTCACCGGGGGAGTCGCCCACGTACAGGCATTGGCGAGGCTCCAGTCCGGTGGCGGCCAGAAGTTCGTCGAAGGCGCGGCCGTCGGGCTTGCTGAAGCGCATGTTGCCCGCATGGTAGACGGCGGCGAGCCGGCCGGTGAGCGCATGGTCCGGGGCCAGGAGGTGCTCCACCTCCGCTTCGGTGCGTGAGGTCAGCAGCATGAGGCTGCGCCCTGCGGCGGCGAGATCGTCGAGCGCCCGGAGGTTCTCCGGTGCGACGACATCCAGCCGCCCGGCCACCACGTACTCCCGGAGCGCCGCCTGATAGACAGGGGCGAAGGTCGTGAGGTCAAGGCCGGGCGAACGCTGTGGCATCGCTTCGAGCAGGGGCTGTCCCCACGTGGACAGGTGCACGGCTCGAGGCATCGGCTCGCGGCCGATGCGCGCCAAAACCTCGTTTTCCAGCTCGAAACACACCGCCTCGGTGAGGCAGAGCGTGTCGTCCACATCAATCACCACGGCACGGATCACATCGGCAAACATAGCGGCGCGCGGGCGGCTTGGGCCGACCCGCGTGAGCGTGTACCGCCATCGTGACGCCTGCGGACAGCGCAGGACCGTCAGCCTTGCAGGTAGCGCAGGACGGCGAGTACGCGGCGGTGGTCGTTGTCCGATGGGGACAGGTCGAGCTTGGTGAAGATCTGCGTCACGTGCTTTTCCACCGAGCCGTACGACAGGAACAGCGCGCTCGCGATGGCGTTGTTGGAGCGTCCTTCCGCCATCATGGACAGCACCTCGCGTTCCCTGGGGGTGAGCGTACTCAGGGTCTGCGTGCGTCGGCTGGCGCCCATGATCTGGGTGACGACCTCGGGGTCGAGGACGGTCTGTCCGGCTGCGATCTGGTCGAGCGCGGCCAGGAAGTCCTTGACGTCGGCGACTCGTTCCTTCAGCAGGTATCCCACCCCCTGGGCGCCGTCGGCGAGCAGCTGGGCGGCGTAGCGGGTCTCGATGTACTGGGAGAAGACCAGCACGCCCACCCCTGGATGATCGCGGCGGATGCGGATCGCGGCGCGCAGGCCCTCGTCGGTGTGCGAAGGGGGCATGCGTACGTCGACCACGGCGATGTCGGGACGGTGTTCGGCCACCGCCGCCCGCAGGGCGTCGCCGTCGCCCACCGCGGCCACCACCTCCTGGCCGTGGGAGGTGAGCAGCATGCACAGGCCCTCGCGGAGCATCACGACGTCTTCGGCGATCACGATACGCATGCGCGGCCCGTTCACAGGTGCGGGGGAAGCTCGACAGTGATCACCGTAGGCCCTCCCGCCGGGCTGCGGATGTCGATCGTGCCGTCCACCGTCCGGATCCGGGCAGCCAGGCCATGCAACCCGGATCCGGGCTTCATCGCCGCGCCGCCGACGCCGTCATCCCGCACCATCAGGGACAGCAGGCCATCTGTCATCCGTGCGTCGACCGTGGCGTGCTTGGCGGCGCTGTGCTTGATCACGTTGGCGAGCAGTTCTGTCGTGCAGAAGTAGGCGATGGCCTCGATGGCTGAAGCGGGCCGTTCGGGCAGATCGGCGTTGAGCTGGACGGGGATGGGAGTCCGTGCGGTGAGCGTGGCCAGGGCGGTCTCCAGCCCTTGGTCGAGCGCGGGCGGGTGGATGCCGCGGATCAGGTCGCGCAGTTCGGCCACCGTTTCCTTGGTGGCATGGTGCGCGCCGTCGACCAGGGCGCGGGCGCGCAGCAGCCGGTCGGGATCGTGGGCGTGTTCGAGCTCTTCCTGGGCCATGCCCAGGCTCATGGCCAGCGTCACCAGGCGGGCCGCCGTCCCGTCGTGCAGGTCCCGCTCGATATGGCGGAGTCTGGCGACCGCGTCGTTGATGGCCAGCGCCCGAGCCTGTTCCAGGCGGCGGATCCGCGTGTCGCCCGGCCCTGGCCCGAGCAGGCTCCGGGCGAGAGCGCGCTCGGGGGTCAGGGCGAGATGGACGCCCCAGGGGGCTAGCAGCAGCAACGCCAGCCCGGCCGCGCTCATCAGCACCGCGTCCGGCCAGCCGTTGGGGGACAGACCATTGGGGGACAAATACGCCAAGGTGGAGGACCGCCCCCACAGGGGACAGCTGAGCAGGAGCAGGCCGCCTCCCCACAGTCCGGCCGCGGCGGCGACGGCGGCGATGGCCGCCGGCAGCCGGACCAACTCGTGGATGACGGCACGCCATCCCGTCACGTCGCTGAGCGCCGCTGTGATCCGGTTCAGCAGACCCGGCCCGGTGCGGAACGGAGCGGGATCGGATACGCGCACCCCGGCCAGCACCCGCGCCAGCCGCCGGTTGACCGTGCCCAGGCCCCTGGCCGCCCGTACGCACAGAGCCAGCACCGGCACTCCGATCAGGTTGACCGCCAAGAGAATGCTCACCCACACGAGAACAAGATGCGCCAGACCGATTCCCGCCATCAACGGCAGCATCAGCGCATAAGCGAGCTCACGCCGCGCCCGCGCCCGCACCGGAGCGGCGATCAGCACACGCCACGCCCATGCCCGCACCAGAGCAGCGATCAGCACATGCCATCGGCCAAAGCCGCCTTCTGCCTGCTTGTCCACGCCCCTCCTCGCCTGACCACATCCTGCCGGTGATCACAACCGGATGCCGTACAGCCTGACGAACATCCACCCCCTGCGAACAGCCGGACAGCCCGTGGGGGACATCCCGAAGCCAAGACGGAGGATGTCCCGGTGGTGGCCGCTCGGCCCGCATCGCCAAAGTGATCATCATGACGACAACCAAGCAGCGGCGCGGGCGCGGCAGGACCAGGGGGCTGGTCATCGGTGTAGCGGTGGCGGCGCTGGCAGGAGTGACCCCAGCAGCATCCGCCGCTCAAGAGACACAGCCGACCTGGCAAGACTGCGCGGGCCAGGGCACGCCCGCCGGGATGCAGTGCGCCGCGATCGAGGTGCCCGTGGACTGGGCCAAACCAGATGGGCCGAAGGTCAAACTGGACCTGGCCCGCCTGCCCGCCACCGAGCCGGAGCGCCGGATCGGCAGCGTCCTGGGCATCCCAGGCGGCCCCGGGGCCAATGGGATCGACGACCTGAAGCGCGCCGCGCCCGGCCTCACCGAACTGCGGCGCAGGTTCGACCTCGTCGGCTACAAGCCGCGCACCACCGTGTGGCGTGAGCAACTGCCCCCATCCTGTAGGCAGCCCGGAACGTCACTGCTCGAACCCAAGAGCCGGAAGGAGTACAAGGCTCAGGCCGCGGCGATGACCAAGGCGTTCAACGAGTGCCAGAATGCGGATAAAACCGGCCTGTTCGCTCATATGGACTCCCTGTCGGTTGCCAGGGACACGGACGCGGTTCGCGCAGCTCTGGGCGAGGAACGACTGAGCTTCATGGCCAACTCCTACGGAGGGGTGACCGCCACCGCCTACGTCCGGTTGTTCCCGCAGCGCATCCGAGCCATGTACCTCGACGGGACGATCAACCACGCCGACGGCTGGCTCAACCAGGCACTACGGGCCTTTTCCCTCCAGGAACGGCTGTTCACCAAGTTCGCCACCTGGTGTGCCGACACTCCCGCCTGCGCCTTGCACGGAGAGGACGCCGGGGCGGTCTGGCGCAAGCTCACCCGAGACGCCGATCGCAAGCCGATCCCGGTCACGTCCTCCGAGTTCGGCAAGGGCAAGCTGGCCGGGATACATCTGAGGAGCTTCGGCTTCACCAACGATCCGGGGCCTGACAACTCGCGCTGGCTGGCGTTCGCCGAGGCTGTGGACAAGGCTCGGCACGGGGACGGGTCCGGTTTCGCCGATTACGCCCTCGGTAACGCGCGGATCTGGTCCGTGCCCGGGGTGCTGGCGATGAGCTGCGCGGACGACCGTGGCTACACCAGCTATGCCCAGCTGCAGAAGTTCCGCCGTCAGGCGCGGAAGATCTCGCCGAACTCTGGAACGGTCGGGTTCGACGGGTTGGGATGCGCCGGTTGGCCGCTGAAGGTCGCCAACCCGTCCCGCCCGCTGCCGACTCGCGGCCTGCCGCCCTTCTTGGGCGTCGGCAGCACGTGGGGGGACTACGTGTGGACTGAGAGCTTCACCAGGATGATTCCCGGATCAGTCACCGTGGGCTACGACGGGCCCGGCCATGTCCTGTACCTGTCGGGCAAGAAGTGCCCCATCCAGTACGCCACCACGTACCTGACCGACCTGAGACTGCCCAAGCCGGGCACCATCTGCCCTGCCGAATGACGGGCCATCGACGACGTCGAGCCTCAAGGGTCGACGGTCTCCTCGGACGTCCGGTGGTCGATCCGCAGGTCGGGTGTTGATTCCGCGTACGCCTCGCGGGCGTCGGAGTCGGCCAGGATGCTTGCCGCCTGCATCTCGGTGTCGTCGCTGCCTGCTGCCTGTTCCTCGGGCAGCAGGTGCTCGGCACGTCGTCGTATCCGGTCTGCCATGGGCTCGTGCATCACGTCGGCGTACCCGTCGGGGTGTCAGGGAAACAGCTTCGGATCACTTGGTCGTCGCGACCCACTCCGCCACGGTGGTGACGTCCGCCTGGCCGGGGAACACCTTCTCCACGAGCACCCGGTGCACCTCGGGATCGGAGTCGAGGCAGGCGTCGGACAGCACGGTGAGCTGGAAGTCCAGGTCGGCCGCCTGCCGCAGGGTGGACAGCACGACGCCGCTCGTGGCGATGCCGGTGAGGACCAGGTGATCGATGTCGCCTGCCCGCAGCACCATGTCGAGGTCGCTGCCGGCGAAGGCGCTGACCCGCTTCTTCGTGACGACGACGTCGCCAGGCTCCGGTGCCACGTCCGGATGGATCTCCATGGCCTGCTCGTTTCCGGCGATTCCCCCCATGCGGGCGATAGCGCCGAACATCTTGTTGCGGGGACTGATCTCCGCATATCCGGGACGGAACCCGACGGCCGCGTAGATCACCGGGAGGCCGGCGGCCCGGGCGGCGTCGATCGCCTCGCGCAGGCGCGGCAGGTAGGCGGGGTCCGGGTAGCGGTCCACGATGACGCGTTGGACATCCATCACCAGGAGAGCGGTCTTGGCCACTGTCGTCCTTCCGTGAGTTGCGGCGAATGACCATGAGTCTAGGGACCGTTAATCAGTTGTCGGCCGCCAGGCGCTTCGCCGAAGATGGCGGCCATGGCAACGACACGACGAGCCGACATGTTCACCGCGGACGGCAAGCCATCTGACGACGACCCACGTGAGAACGGGCCAACGCTGGGCGACGAGCGCACCACGTTGATCGAAAACCTGCGCTGCGCACGCCTCACCTTGGAGATGAAATGCGCGGATCTCGACGCGGAGGCCATGGCGCGGCGGTCCGTTGAGCCGTCGACGATGTCGCTCCTGGGCCTTGTGCGGCACCTGGCCGAGGTGGAGCGTGGGACGTTCCGGGTGCTGATGGCCGGACAGGACGTCCCCAAGCTGTTCACCTCCGAGACCGACCGCGACGGTGACTTCGACGGCGCTGTCGCCGACCCCAAGGTCGTAGCGGAGGCGTGGGAGGCATGGCGTGCGGAGGTGGACTTCGCCGAGCGGTTCATGGCCGAGGCGCCCAGTCTCGACATCACCGCCGACGATGCCGCGAATCTGCATGGCAGCGGTGGAGGGTTGATGTCGCTGCGCGAGGCGGCGATGGGAATGATCTGGGAGTACGCCCGCCACATGGGTCACGCCGACCTGCTGCGTGAGCGCATCGACGGCCGCATAGGTCAGTAATCACCCCACCAGCATCACGCCACCACCAGCCGGTAGCCGAGGTCTAGGTGGTCGGCGGTCGCCTCGTCATGCTCGGGTCAGTACGTCCTCCAACGGCGTCCATGCGAACCCGTGGGCCTCCGCCACAGGCCGGCTGGTCAGGCGGCCCTCGTGCGTGCTCAGCCCCAGCGCGAGCGCCCGGTCCTGGCGCATGGCCGGTGCCCAGCCCCGGTCGGCGATGGCCAGGGCGTACGGGAGCGTGACGTTCGTCAGGGCGAACGTCGAGGTGTACGGGACCGCGCCCGGCATGTTGGCCACGCAGTAGAAGATCGACTCGTGCACCTGGTACGTCGGCTCCGCGTGCGTGGTGGGCCGGGAGTCCTCGAAGCAGCCGCCCTGGTCGATCGAGATGTCGACCAGCACGGAGCCGGGCTTCATCCGGCTGACGAGCTCGTTGGTCACCAGCTTGGGCGCCTTCGCGCCGGGCACCAGGACCGCGCCGATGACCAGGTCGGCCTCGCGTACGGCGCTCTCGATCTCCAGGGTGTTGGAGGCGACCGTCTGGCAGTGGCCCTGGTAGATCATGTCGGCCTGGCGGAGTTTGTCGATGTTCTTGTCGAGGAGGAGCACCTCGGCCTGCATGCCGAGCGCGATGGCGGCGGCGTTCATACCCGACACGCCCGCGCCGATCACCACGACGTGGGCCGCGCGCACGCCTGACACGCCGCCCATCAGCACGCCTCTGCCGCCCTGCGAGCGCATCAGATGGTACGCGCCGACCTGCGGAGCGAGCCGACCCGCGACCTCCGACATGGGGGCGAGCAGCGGGAGGGCGCCGTTCGGCGTCTGTACGGTCTCGTAGGCGACCCCGGTGACGCCCGAGTCGAGCATCGCCTGGGTGCAGGCCCGGGAGGCGGCCAGATGGAGGTAGGTGAACAGGATCTGGCCCTTGCGCATCCGGTGGTATTCCTCGGCGATCGGCTCCTTCACCTTCAGCACCAGGCCGCTCTCGGCCCAGACGTCGTCGACCTGGTCGAGGATGACGGCACCCGCCGCCGCGAAGTCGGCGTCGGGGATCGACGAGCCGAGGCCCGCGTCGTGCTCGACGTGGACCTGGTGGCCGTGCCGTACCAGCTCGTGGACGCCCGCGGGGGTGAGCGCGACGCGATATTCGTTGTCCTTGACCTCGCGGGGAACTCCGACCTTCATCGAGACTCCTTGAGCGTGGAAACCCCTGCCCTCAGGCGGGGGAGAATCACGGCTGCGCTTTCTTCTCGGCTGCCGTGAGGATCCATCGAGAATCTGTAGCTCTTTCTCCAATCTTCCCCATTTCTTGCTGGACGATGAGGATTGTTCGCCTGATTACCCCGCTACAGCCGGTCCTCGATAGGCTCACCCGCAGCCCGAACGTCAGGATGGGGTCGCCAACGATGGAGAAGCCGGAAGAGCCGCCACCCGCGGAGCCCGGAGAGCCCGGAGAACCCAAGGCCAGCAGATTCACCACCATCGTGTTGATCATCTCGCTGGTGGTCGTCGTGCTCATCTCCGGCGTGCTGGGGACGGTCGCCGTCCTGATGACCAGAAGCCCCGACGCGCCGCTCCTGGGGGGCGTCCCGCCGCAGCGGCTGGCGACGCCGATCCACTTCGCGCCGGTCAGAGACACCAAGCCGGCGCCGTGCCCGGGTGACACGGCCGTGCTCGACAAGGAGCAGAGCACCTGTTACCTGCTGGAGGACGGGGTCACGGTCAACGCCGTACAGCGGATCGAGGCCGTACGCGAGAAGGACGGCACCTACTCGGTGCGCATCGCGATCGCGCCCGCGTTCAAGCAGAAGGTGTCGGACCTCATCGACGAGATGGTGACCAACCAGCGGCAGGTGGCCGTCGTCCAGGTGCCCAAGACCGTCCTGGCGGCACCGATCGTCACGCAGCCCATGGACGGCGACAGCCTGAGCATCGTGGGTTTCGACAAGGCGGCGGCCGAGGCCCTGGCCGCGAGCCTGCTCGGCTCCACACCGTCGCCCGGAGCGCCGACCGGCGGAGCGCCGACCGACGCCGCCCCGACCGCGGGGGTACCAACGGGTGGAGCGCCAACGGGTGGAGCGCCGACCGGTGGAGCCCCGACGGGTGGAGCGCCGACCAGCACGGGCCAGGCCCCCACGGGCACGACCGGCACTACGGGTACGACGGGCACGACGGGCGTGCCCAACGCGGGAGCGCCGACCTCGGGCGCCTCCGCCCCGGCCACCCGTGCCACCTCTCCGGTCCGGGGCAGCCTGGACCCCCACTACGCGAGCTGCAAGGCGGCCGTCGCCGCCGGCGACGGCCCGTACACCAAGGGCGTCCACCCCGAGTACGCCTGGTACCCGGACCTCGACAAGAACAACGTGGCCTGCAACACAGCCGACATCCGCTGACAGCCAACCAAGTGGCTACCCGAACAGCTCCTCCAGCGCGGTGATCCCGAAATAGGCCAGGAAGATCGCCGAGACCACCCACAGCAGCCACGGAATCTCGGCGAACTTTCCCCGAGCCGCCTTGATCAGTGTGTACGAGATCACCCCGGCCCCCACCCCGTTCGTGATCGAGTACGTGAACGGCATCAGCGCGATCGTCAGGAACGCGGGCACGGCCAGCTCCAGGTCCTCCCAGGGCACGTTCCTGCTCTGCGTCATCATCAGCGCCCCGACCAGCACCAGCGCGGGCGCCGCCGCGGCCGCGGGCACCATCCCGGCCAGCGGCGTGAACAGCAGGGCCAGGCCCAGCAGCGCCCCGGTCACCACGCTGGCCAGCCCGGTCCTGGCCCCCTCGCCCACGCCGGCGGCCGACTCGACGAAGACGGTGTTGGCCGACGAACTGGTCGCCCCGCCGATCATGCCCGCGACCCCGTCCACGGTCAGGATCGCGCCCAGCCGAGGCACCCGCCCCTGCTCGTCCACCAGCCCGGCCTCGTCGCTGACGCCGATGATCGTGCCCATGGCGTCGAAGAACCCGGACAGAATCAGCGTGAACAGCACCACGGCCGCCGTCAGCGCCCCCGCGCTCACGAACCCGCCGAACAGGTCGAAGCGTCCCACCAGCCCGAAGTCGGGCGCCGCGACCAGCGACTTCGGCACCCGGGGCGTCACCACGCCCCAGGTCTTGGGGTCGATGGTGGCCAGTGAGTTCACGACCACGGCCAGGACGGTAGTCACCGCGATGCTGATGAGGATGGCCGCCGGGGTCCTGCGTACGTACAGGACGATCATCAGGAGCAGCCCGAAGCAGAACACCGTGACCGGCCAGCCCGCCAGGTGCCCGGTCGCGCCGAGCTGCACGGGCGTGCCGGAGCCCGCCGCCACGAAGCCCGCGTCGACCAGGCCGATCAGCGCGATGAACAGCCCGATCCCCACGCTGATCGCGTGTTTGAGCGCCAGCGGGATCGCGTTCATGATCAGGGTACGCAGGCCCGTCACGGCCAGGATGACGATCGCGAGTCCTTCGAGGACGACCAGGCCCATCGCCTGGGCCCAGGTCATGTGGGGCGCGGCCTGGTAGGCCACCACCGCGTTGAGGCCGAGCCCGGCCGCCAGCCCGAACGGCGCGTTGCCGATGAAGGCCATGAGCAGCGTCGAGACGGCCGCCGCCAAGGCGGTCGAGGTGGTGAGCTGGACGATCGAGAGCCTGGCGCCGGTGATGTCACGGGCGCCGGCCAGGATGATCGGGTTGAGCAGGATGATGTAGGCCATCGCCATGAACGTGGTGATGCCGCCGCGCACCTCGCGCCCGGCCGTCGTCGACCGGCCGGAGAGCTCGAAGAACCTGTCGAGCACGGCCATCCCCCCTCGATCAAGGGGGAGTGCCGGGTGCTCTACCCGGCCCGGAACGTGATCACGCCTCGGGCCGCGGATATGTCACGCTTCGTGCTTGCCGCCGCCCACCAGGCCGATGAACTCCTCCAGCCCGATCCGGCCGTCGCCGTCCTTGTCGATGGCGTCGATGAACGCGCTGATCTCCGCGTCGGTGACGCCGTGCCCGCCGAGGGCCGCGTTGACCTGCCTGATCTCGCTGGTCGACAGCAGGCCGTCGCCGTCGGTGTCGAACCGCTCGAACTCCGCCTTGGCGGCGTCGCGTGCGCTGGTCATCGGATTCCTCCCCGTAGTCGATCCGCCTATTACAACAGGGCGATATCTTCGGGTCTGATGGGAACGCGCGTCAAACGCCGTCCGGTCGCCGCCCGCACCGCCGCCGCGATGGCGGGCGTGGACGAGAGCGTGGGCGGCTCACCCGCGCCACGCAGCCCGTACGGGGCGGCAGGGTCAGGATTTTCCAGGATCTTCAGCGCCATTGGCGGCATGTCGAGAATGGTGGGAATCAGGTAGTCGGTGAACGACGGGTTCAGCAGCCGCCCGTCACGCATCTGGATCTCCTCCATCAGCGCCAGCCCGAGCCCCTGCGCCGAGCCGCCGTGGATCTGGCCCTCCAGCGCCTGCGGGTTCATGATCCGCCCCACATCCTGTACGGCGGCCAGCTCGACCACCTTGACCAGGCCCAGCTCGACGTCCACGTCCACCACGGCCCGGTGCACGCACAGGGCGAGCTGGGTGTGCGAGTCACCCTGCCCGGTCTCGGGGTCCATCGGGAACGTGGGCCGGTGCCGATACTCCCGCGTCTCCTCGATCGTCCCGTACTTCTCCAGCGCCTCCCTGGCCGGCAGCCCCTCGAAGCGCGCCCGTACGGCCTCGCAGGCCGCCTTCACCGCCCCGCCGGTGACGTACGACTGCCGCGAGGCCGACGACGAGCCCGCCGAGCCCACCGTGGTGTCGGCCGTCGCCACCGTCACGTTCTCGACGCCCAGCTCGGTCCTGGCGATCTGGGCCTGGAGCGTCACCAGGCCCTGGCCGACCTCGGCCGCCGCGGTGTGCACGGTGACGTGCGGCTCGCCGCCGATCAGCTCGGCCCGGACCCGGGCCGTGGAGTAGTCGTCGAAGCCTTCGGAGAAGCAGATGTTCTTGATGCCCACGCCGTACCCGACGCCTCGCCGTACGGACTCGCCGTGGGTGGTCTGCGAGACGCCGCCCGGCAGCGCGCGCAGATCGGACTCCCGGTCGGGCGGGAGGGGCATCGCGGCGAGCTCGCGGAGCATGCCGGCCAGCGGCGCGGGCGAGTCGATGATCTGGCCGGTGACCAGGGACGAACCCTGCGACACCGCGTTGCGCACCCGGATCTCGACCGGCGACAGGCCGCACGCCTCGGCCAGGAGATCCATCTGCGACTCGTACGCGTAGCACGCCTGCACCGCGCCGAACCCGCGCATCGCCCCGCACGGCGGATTGTTCGTGTAGACGCCGGTGGCGTCGATCCGGACGTTCGGCACCTCGTACGGGCCGGCGCCGAGCGAGGCGGCGTTGCCGACGACGGCGGGGGAGGAGGAGCAGTACGCGCCGCCGTCGAGCAGGATGTCGGCCTTGACGTAGACGAGCTTGCCGTCACGGGTGGCGCCGTGCTCGTAGCGCATCCAGGCGGGGTGGCGGTGTACGTGGCCGTAGAACGACTCCTCGCGGTTGTAGACGATCTTCACGGGGCGGTTCAGCCGGAGCGCCAGCATGCAGGCGTGCGCCTGCATCGACAGGTCCTCGCGGGCGCCGAACGCGCCGCCGACGCCCGACAGCGTCAGCCGTACCTTCTCCGGCGGCAGCCCGAGGCAGGGGGCGAGCTGGTCGCGGTCCACGTGCAGCCACTGGGTGGCGATGTACAGGTCCACACCGCCGTCCTCGGCGGGGACGGCCAGGCCGGACTCGGGGCCGAGGAACGCCTGGTCCTGCATGCCGACCTCGTACTCGGCCGACACCACGACGTCCGCCTCGAAGGTGTCGCCCACCCGCACCGGCTGATGCCGTACGAAATTTCGGGACTCACGGGGGTCTGTTACGGCGGGGCGGGGCTCGTACTCGACCACGATCGCCGCCGCGGCCCTGCGCGCGGTCTCCGGATGGTCGGCGGCCACCAGCGCGACCGGCTCGCCCTGGTAACGGACCTGGTCGATGGCCAGCACGGGCTGGTCCTTCAGCTCCAGGCCGTAGAACTTCTCGCCGGGCACGTCCTCGTGCGTCAGCACCGTGAACACCCCCGGCATCGCCAGCGCGGGTCCCACGTCGATCGAGCGGATCCACGCCGAGACGTGCGGGCTGCGCAGTGTCACGCCCCACGCCATGCCGTCGAGCCACAGGTCGGAGGCGTAGGCGAACTCGCCCGTCACCTTCAGAGTGGCGTCCGGCCGCCGCGCGCTCTCGCCCACGCCCATGGACTCGAGCCGCCGCGTCTCGCTCGACGTTTCGGTCATGCTCCGAGTAGAGCACCAGCGTGGCGGCGGTCCTATGCGTGTGACGTTAAATCCCGGTCAGAGCTTGGCGGGCCGACTTGTATATTCCTCCAAGTGCGCATCAGTGAACTGCTGGCCATCGGCGACCTGCGCCTCGGGCTCCTGACCGGCGACCCGGCCACGGAGTTCACCGGCGTGCACATCACCGACCTGCCCGAGCCGGGGCGCTACCTGTCGGGCGGCGAGCTGGTGCTCACGGGGATGATGTGGCGCACGTCACCGGACGACGCGACCCGCTTCGTCGCCGCGCTGGCCGAGGCCGGGGTGGCCGCGCTCGGCGCGGGCCAGGCGTGGCTCGGCCACGTTCCGGAAGACCTCGTGGCGGCGTGCGCGGCGGCCGGGCTGACGCTCGTCGAGGTGCCCACCGAGGTCTCCTTCCGTACGCTCGCGGAGCTCGTCGTGCCCCGCCTGTCCGGCGACGCGCGCGACGCGCTCGGCCGGCACCGCAGGCTGCTCACCGCTGTGGCCGAGGGCGCCGCGCTGCCCGAGCTGTTCGCGCTGACCGCCGCGGAGCTGGGCGTCACGGGCGCCGTCGTCTCCGCCTCCGGCCGGGTGATCGTGGGCTCCGCCGAGGATCCGGTACGGCTGGCCCGCGCGTACCTGACGGCCTCCCGGCTGCCCTGCCGCGTCGGCGAGCACACGATCTTCGGCGTCGGGCGCGGCCACCGGGCCGCGGGCTGGCTGCTGGCCTGCGACGGCGACCTGCTGGACCGGCCCGACCTCGGCTATGAGCTGGCGACCTGCGTCGCGGTCGAGCACAGCCGGATGGAGGAGGGGCGCCGGGTCGAACGGCGGCTGGCCGAGCAGCTCGTCTCGGCGGCGCTGGCGGAGGCGGGCCCGGCCGAGCTGGACGCCAGGCTCCGCACCTGCGGGCTCGACGCCGCCGAGCCGTACACGATCGTGAACGCCACCGTCCTCACGGCGGGCCGGCCAGGTGATCCGGACGCGGCGACCTTGGGCGGGCAGACCGTGGAGGAGCTGCTGGACCGCGAGATCGTCGCCGCGGTGCTGACGGAAGGCACGATACGGACCGAGGGCGCGGTACGGACCGACGGCGCGGTGGGGTTGGTGCCGCTGCGGGGCTCGACGGTGAGCGGGGTGGCCGAGCGGCTGAGCGCCGGGGCGGAGGTGCTGTCCGCGCTGCCCGGCACGCGGATCTGCGTCGGACTGAGCGGCGCGCTCACCAGCGCGGCGGCCGTGAAGGGCGGGGTCGAGGAGGCCGGGCACGCCCGGCGGCTGGCGGAGGTGCGCGGCGGCGGAGTGGCGACCAGCGATGAGATCTACACGCACGCCCTGTTGCTGGCCACCGCCCCCGGCGATGTGCGCCGCTCTTTCGCCGATCGGCTGCTGACGCCGCTGCTCGACTATGACGGGCGGCACCAGTCAGAGCTGGTGCGGACGCTTGGCACGTTCCTCGACTGTGCCGGCTCGTGGAACGCGTGCGCGGAGCGGATGCACGTGCACGTCAACACGGTTCGATACCGGATCAGGAGGGTGGAGGAGCTAACCGGCCGCGACCTGTCGACGATGACGGATCGGGTCGATTTTTTTCTGGCGCTCCGGGCTCGCTGAGGGATCCGCGGCCTGGAGAGCGGTTCGGACGGCCTACCTAGAGGTAACTAGCAGCACGCGATGACATCAGAAGCGACAGCGGGGGGCGACGCGATGGCCTCCGCGGTCGTAACATTGGTGGCTGCGACCAAAACAGTCGCAATCAGTGCGGACAGGATAAGACGCTTGCGCATCTAGGACTCCCTCACCTATATGGGTTGTGCGTTTGTCATCATCTCAAGGAGCGGCGACTGTGACCACATCTGACCTGGTCGGACTCCGTATTAAGACCGTTCGGCGACAGCGTGGCCTGTCTCAGGCCCAACTCGCGCATCCCGAACTCTCGGACAGCTACGTCTCCTTGATCGAGAGTGGCAAGCGTACCCCGACTCCTGCCGTCCTGGAACTGCTGGCCCAGAAGCTGGACTGCTCATTGTCCTACTTGGTCAACGGCGTAACCGCAGAGCAGATGGAGGATATCGAGCTCGCACTCGGCTACGCGCGGCTGGCCCTGGAGAACGGTGAGGTCACCGAGGCCCGCACCCGCTTCGCCGAGCTGATGGCGAACAATAACCTGACAGGTCTGACGTCTCTCCGTCAAGACACCGAATTCGGACTTGCCCTGGCCACCGAGGCTTGCGGCGACCACAGCGGCGCCATCGCCCTCCTCGATCGGCTGAGTGAGGAGGACATCTCACCCGACCGCCGCATCGAGGTCTCCATCGCGCTGTGCCGCCTCTATATGAGGAGCGACCGGCTCACCGAGGCCGTCGGCATCGGCGAGCGGGTCCTGGGCGGGGCGAGCCGGCCGGCGTGGTCCGACCTGATCATCGAGCTGGGCGCGACCCTGCTGAACGTCTACCTGAAGCGCGGCGACCTCCTGCGTGCCCGCCAGTTCGCGGCCGAGCTGCTGAACGCCGCCGACCTGCTCGGCACGCCGCGATCCATGGTCGCCGCCTGCTGGAACGCCGCCATCGTGGCCGAGAGCACCGGGCACGGTGAGGAGGCCCTCGGCTTCGCCGAGCGCGCTCTGGCCGTCCAGTCCGAGACCGGCCAGCCGCGCAACCTCGCCAGGATGCGCCAGGCGTACGCGGCGCTGATGCTCAGGGCCCGGCCGTCGGCGGCCAAGGAGGCCCGTCAGCTGCTGCTCAAGGCCGACCACGAGCTGGCCCAGTCCTCCGCCAGCACCGCCGACCGGGCGAGCTGCCTGGTGGAGCTGGCCCGCGCCGAGATCCTGGACGGCAACTACGAGCAGGCCATCAGATACGCGCGATCCGGCACGGAGCTGCTGCCCGAGTCGGCCAGGACGCTCGACGCCGAGCTGCGCCTCGTGCTCAGCCGCACCTACGGCGGCCTGGGCAGGTTCGGTGAGGCCACCAACGAGCTCGATGCCGTGCGCCAGTGGATCGACCCGCTGCCGGACTCCCGCAGCGTGGCCGCCACCTGGTACGCCGCCGCCGAGACCATGGAGCAGTTGGGCGACGCCGACAGCGCCGTGAAGGCCTACCAGCGCGCGCTGGCCTGCGCGGGCCTGTAGCGAGGTCAGGACCGGGCGGCGGCGTCGGTAGCCTTGGGGATGTCATGAAGAGATCCCCGTTCGCGGCTCTCACCGCGTTTCTCGCCGCCCTGGTCCTGCTGGGCACCGCCGGACCGGCCCTGGCTCACGACGCTCTCAAGAGCAGTGACCCGGCCAAGGGCGCCACGGTCGAGTCCGTCGACGAAGTCAGGCTCGAGTTCACCTCGGGCGTGCGCATCCCGGTCGTGGTCGTCCGCGGCGCCGAGGGCACCGCTCACCAGAGCGGCGATCCCCGTGCCGACGGCAAGGTGGTGACGCAGGAGCTCAAGGGCGCGTTGCCCGATGGGAAATACACGATCGCCTACCGTGTCGTCTCCTCCGACGGTCACCCGATCGAGGGCGAGATCCCGTTCACGGTCAAGGGGGCGCCCTCGCCGTCGTCCTCGCCGAGCGCGCCGTCACCGAGCGCGCAGTCGCAGGCGCCCGTCACAGAGGTTCCGGCAGCCCAAACCCAGGCCCAGGCTCCGGCTTCGTCCGCGCCGGCCGAGCAGGCGGGGGCCGCCTCGACGTCCTTCCCCGTGTGGCTGATCGTCGTGGTCGGCGCGCTCGTCGGTGTCGGCATCGGCTTCCTGCTCAGCGCGCGGAACAAGAAGCCGACCGGGCCGCCCGCAGACTCGTCCAGAGACGAGAAGAAGCCGTGACCAGGGCCGCGCGTCTCGCGCTCGCGGCGGTGGGGGCGGCGCTCGTCGCCCTGGTGATCGCCATGGTCGCCGGCGGCGCGGCGTTCCCCCGCATCATCGCCGGCCTGCCCGACGCCGGGCCGGTCACCCGATGGGGGCTGCCGGTCTCCAAGCTGTGGATGGACGCGGCCGGCGTGGTCACCATCGGCCTGCTGCTGACCGCCGCCCTCCTGCTGCCCAACGACAAGGGCCTGCTGGGCAAGACCGCGCTCGGCTACGTCAAGGCCGCCTCTTGGGCCGCGCTGTCCTGGGCCGCCGCCGCGTTCGCCGCGATCATGTTCGGGGCGGCCGACTTCTTCGCCCGCCCGGTCACCGAGATCTTCGAATCCAACTACCTGACCGGCTTCGCCACCCAGTTCGGCCAGGGCATCGCGCTGACGCTCGTGGTGCTGTTCGGGGTGGCCATCGCGCTGTTCTCGCGGGGTGCCATCACCGCCGGGGCCGCGGCCGGTCTGCTGGTGCTCGCGCTGGCCACGCTGTTGCCGCCCGCGCTCACCGGTCACTCCTCCTCCTCGCCCAACCACGACCTGGCCACCTCGGGGCTGGCGCTGCACCTGCTCACGCTGTCGCTGTGGGTGGGCGGCCTCGCCGTGGTGGCCCTGCACGCCGTACGGAAGCTGCCGCAGCTGGAGATCGCCGCGGCCAGGTTCTCCAGGCTCGCCCTTTGGTGCTACATCGGGGTCGGCGCGTCCGGGGTGTTCAGCGTGCTGGCCCGGCTGACCTCGGTCTCCGATCTCTGGACGTCGGCGTACGGCGTGCTGATCGTGGCGAAGATCATCGCGTTCGTCCTGCTCGGCTACGTGGGCTGGTGGCACCGGCAGCGCACCCTGGCCGGGATGGGCGCCGGCCGCCAGGGCGCGTTCACCCGGCTGGCCTGCGGTGAGCTGCTGCTCATGGCCGCCACCATGGGCCTGGCCGTCGTGCTCTCGCGCACCGCGCCGCCGCCGGTCAGCCTGCCCGCCGACCGGGCCTTCGACCTGCTCGGGTTCCCGATGCCGCCGCCGATCACGATCGGCAACCTGGCCTCGCTGTGGTGGCTCGACCTGTTCTTCGCGGTGGTCGCGGCCGTCCTGGGCGGCCTCTACGCCGCCGGGGTCATCAGGCTGATGCGGCGTGGCGACAGCTGGTCGTGGGGGCGCACCGCCGCCTGGTTCGGCGGGGTGGCGCTGCTGGTCGTGGCCACCCAGAGCGGTGTGGCCCGCTACGCCAAGGTCATGTTCGACGTGCACATGGTCGAGCACATGACGCTCTCCATGGTCGTGCCCATCCTCCTGGTCCTCGGCGGTCCGGTCACGCTGGCGCTGCGCGCGCTCAGGCCGGCCGCCAAGCGCGGCGACCGTGGGCCGCGCGAGTGGCTGACGACGATCCTGCACAGCGGGTTCGTCAAGGTCGTCGGCCATCCGGCCATCGCGACGGCCATCTTCATCGCCTCGACGTACGCGCTGTACTTCACGCCGCTGTTCGAGTCGGCCATGGAGGAACACCTCGGGCACATCTTCATGACCCTGCACTTCCTGCTCAGCGGCTCGCTGTTCTTCTGGACGATCATCGGCGTCGACCCGGCTCCGCACCGCCTGCCGTACGTGGGCAAGCTGCTGGTCCTCTTCGTCACGATGCCCTTCCACGCGTTCTTCGGCGTCGCGCTGATGATGACCGGCACCGTGCTGGCCTCCGGCTGGTACGACCAGCTCGGCCGTACGTGGGGCGGCCCGCTGCTGGAGGAGCAGCAGAACGGCGGCGCGATCGCCTGGGGGTTCGGCGAGATCCCGACCCTGATGGTGCTGCTGGCCATCGCCATGCAGTGGTACCAGGACGACGAGCGGCAGGCCCGGCGGGCGGACCGCAAGGCCGATCGCGGCGGCGCGGGCGACCCCGAACTCGCCTCCTATAACGCCTATCTCGCCAAGCTCAACAGAAGTGACAGGGCCAAGTAGCCGTTCGGCCACGGCCTTCTATCCTCCACCGCGCGTAACCGAACCGCCGGGTAGCCTTGCTCGCAGGGGAGACGGGCATAACCTCATGAGCTGTGTGCGTAAGGCCCGAGGGGGGAAGTGCGCGCACGCGCATGGGGACATCGGTATGGGGGCCGGTGCGTGCCCCATGTGCTCAGAGAGGCGATCAGAGTTGTCGAAAGAGACGCGCATGCGCGGGGGGCAAAGCCTGGCGGAGGCGCTGGAGACCTACTTGGCGGAGTGGTCGGAGCGCACGGGCATCGCCGTCGAGACGTGGGCGCTGCCCTCGACCGACGTGCCGTCCCGCATAGGGGCGGGCGTGCTGGCCGCCATGCGCGAGGCCCTCGGCAATGTCGAGGCGCACAGCGGCGCGAGCCTTGTCTCCGTCGCGGTGACCTCGGGCAGGGACGGCCTCCGGATGACGATCCGCGATCACGGCCGGGGCTTCACCACGCTCAGAGCGGGCCGTGGCATCGCGCGGATGCGGGCCACGTTCACCGAACTAGGCGGGAGCCTGTCGGTCACCGGCACGCAGGGCGAGGGCACCACCGTCAGCGGCGTGGTGCCTAGGCGAGGGTGAGGATCTCACTGCCCGTGTCGGTCACCACGAGCGTGTGCTCGAACTGAGCCGTGCGCTTGCGGTCCTTGGTCACGGCGGTCCACTTGTCGGGCCAGATGTCGTAGTCGATCGTGCCCAGCGTCAGCATCGGCTCGATCGTGAACGTCATCCCCGGCACCAGCTCGACCCGCAGCGACGGGTCCTCGTAGTGCGGCACCATCAGGCCCGAGTGGAAGGTGGTGCCGATGCCGTGCCCGGTGAAGTCGCGCACCACGCCATAGCCGAACCGCTTGGCGTAGGCCTCGATGACCCGGCCCACCACGTTGAGCTGCCGACCCGGCGCGACCGCCTTGATCGCCCGCATCATCGCCTCGCGGGTGCGCTCCACCAGCAGCCGTGACTCCTCGTCGACCTCGCCCACCAGGTAGGTCGCGTCGGTGTCGCCGTGGACGCCGCCGATGAAGGCGGTGATGTCGACGTTGACGATGTCGCCGTCGCGCAGCACGGTGTCGTCGGGGATGCCGTGGCAGATCACCTCGTTGATCGAGGTGCACAGCGACTTGGGGTAGCCCTTGTAGCCGAGCGTGCTCGGGTAGGCGCCGTGGTCGACAAGGAACTCGTGGCCGATCCGGTCCAGCTCGTCGGTGGTGACACCGGGCTGGATGTGCTTGGCGACCTCGGCCATCGCCTGCGCCGCGATCCGGCCGGCCACCCGCATCCGCTCGATCGTCTCCGGAGTCTTGACGTCGGATTCGCCGGTCTTGGGATGCTTCTTGCCGACGTACTCCGGCCGCTGGATGTGCGCGGGGACCTTTCGAATGGGCGAAACTCGCCCTGGCTGGAGCAATGTCGTCATGAAAGGCAAGTCTACGGGGCAGGATTGATCCCGTGAGCGATGGCCAGTGGTGGTTCTGCCTCAAGCACATGCGTGTCGAGCCCGACCAGGGCTGTCCTAACAAGGACCGGATGGGCCCCTACGAGAGCGAACAAGAGGCGGCCGGGGCGCTCCAGCGCGCCGCCGACCGCAACAAGGCGTGGGACGAGGCCGACGAGGACGACAACTAGGCCGTAGGTCCAACGTACGGGCTCGCGGACCTACAGCGTCGCGAGCGCCTTCGCCACGCCCGGGTCGCGGCCGGTGGCCAGGTCAAGGGCGGTCATCGGCGCGTAGTGGTCGACCGCGACACCGATCGTGTCGATGATCTCGCGGGCGGGCCCGAGGTGCCGGACCTTGGGCAGCAGCAGGAGGCTGCCGTCGTCGAGGAGGTAGCCTTCGGCGGGGCCGGAGACGGCTCCCGCCGTACGGGTCCCGATGAGAGTGCCCAGACGGTTGTCCTTGACGGCCGCGCTGAAGTCCTCGCAGGCCGAGGCGCAGCCCCGGTCGGTGAGGACGACGAGGCGTAGGCCCAGCAGCGCGACGGTGTCGTCGGTCCGGTTGGGCCGGCAGTCTCCCCGGAACGGGCAGAAGTAACTGGTGACCTTGCCGTGGGCGAACGCGCCGAGCAACCGGGTCACCTCACGGGGCGACCCGCCGCCGTTGCCGCGCAGGTCGAGGACCACCGCCTTCGGTTTGTCCTGGAGCTTGGCGATGACCTGGTCGGCGGCGCCTTCGAAGAACCCGGGGAGCCGGACGTACGCGACGCCGCCGGGAAGACTCTTCGAGGTCGCCGCCGGAGGCGGCACCGTGATGGGGCCCTCCTTGAGATCGACGGTGCGGGTCAGTCCCGTCGTAGGGCGCTTGAGCGTGAGCTTTACGGCGTCGGCGCTCAAGGCTTCGAGGATGCCCTGGTTCACGGTGCTCCCGATGAACGGCGGCATGCCGTTGACCTTGACGATGATGTCGCCGGGCCTGATGCCGGCCTTGGCGGCGGGGCTGCCGGGCAAGACGCGGGTGATGAACAGCGGCGGCTTGGCCGCCGGGTCGAGTTGCGGGCCCTGCGTGGCCGACACGCCCACGATGCCCGTTCCGGTCGGCCCGCCCTCCGGCGGCGGAGTCGGCCTGATCGCGCGGGCGTGGTTGTCGTGCAGTCCGGCGATCATCGCGGTGATCGCGGCGCGCAGCGCGGACACGTCGCCGGCGCCGAGGACCCGTGCGAAGGCGGCCCAGTCGGTGTCGCGGTTCCCGGTCAGTTCGGGCAGCCGAAGGTCGGCCCGATCGGCGTCGCGCCGCATCAGGTCCTGGGTGTAGGCGGCGAAAGCGCTCTTCAGCAGGGCCGTCGGATCCATGGCCGGACCGCTGTAGTAGTTGTCCAGCACGCAGAAGTACGCCTGCCGGAGTGTGCGCACCGAGGTAGGCGGCGCCGATTCCGGCGGTGGCGCCGTGGCGAGGGCGCAGCGGTCGTCTGAAGCGGCGGCCGGTGCGGACGCGGGCGCGGACAGGGGGGCGGCCGCTGAGGACACGGGTGCGGACAGGGCGCAGGCCGCAGTCAGCACGGCGGCGCAGAGGACTCTGATCATGGCCGCCAGCGTGCCCGGAAGCGGGTTACACCGCCGTGAACGGCTCCGTGACGCCACTGTTACCCGGCTTCGGGTAACGAAGCGTCAGCCCGCGTGCCCTGGCGGCCGAAGACGAGTCACGGCCAAGACCGATTCCCTGTGACCCCAATTCGCTTTGGCCGGACAAACGCGCCCAAATAAATCAACTCTTTATCGGACAAGCTTCCTCAAAATACTTGTACGGGGTGCGTAATGTTCTGAATTAAAACGCCGGCGGTGATCAACCATAAAGCGCCGAGATCGTCTCGAGTTAATCTCGGGACTAGTCATCGGCGGACATCGTGGGGTAGAAAGTTCGAGGCGGCGAAAGGGGGGACTGTGTTGAGATAGAAATTGAGCCGTTTTCGCATTAGCCGCACAGCGGTAAAAGGAAAACGCTCTTCCGTAATCACGGAAAGGGCGCCACGCAAAAGAGGGGATGGATAATTCCATGAAGGCGAACACGCGAGTGGCCTCGGTCGCACTGATGCTCGGTCTCTTCGGCTCCGCGCTGGTGGGTGGCGCTTCGATGGCCCAGGCCACCGGCGGTTATTCCTGCTCCAACGGCCTGGCCAACGTCGTCACCTGCAACAACACCGTCGCCGGCATCCCGGTGACGCTCAACGTCACGGGCAACCGGACGCTCACCGGCAACGAGATCGGCATCCTCCAGAACAACCTCAACAACACCGCCGTGAACGTCACGGCCATCAAGAACTCGGTCTTCAACACGTACGCGTCGTTCAACCCGACGGTTATCATCAAGAAGATCAACGTCTGTATCGCATCGGTCTGCTCATAATTCGGATCCGGGCTCGGATGGGGGCCCGGCGACGATAGTGCGCAGTAAGTTCTGAGCCTACGGCGGGCCGCTGACCGGGCGGTGGCTCGCCGTAGTCTGCTTTCTGAATGAATATTCCGGTGTCTGGATCCGGCTATTAGTGAACCACCGCATAGGCCCTGACGGGGAATGTCCCCATGCCCGCCACCATGGGCGGCGCGGCGTGGAAGCGGAAGCCCTCGTCGGGCAGCGCCGCGAGCCCGGTCATGTGCTCGACCAGCGGGATGCCCGCCTGGAGCAGCAGCGAGTGCGCCGGGCGCGGGCCGCGCGACGGGGTGTCGTCGATGTTCAGCGAGTCGATGCCGACCAGCGCCGCCCCCTGCGCCGCCAGCCAGGCCGCCGACTGTGGCGCCAGATACGGGTGCTCGCGTTGATACTTGTCGGTGCCGAAGTGCCGGTCCCACCCCGTCTGGATCAGTACGGCCCGGCCGCGCACGTCCAGGTCCTCCTCCAGGACGACCTGCCTGACGCCCTCGGCCCGTACGACCAGCCCCGGCAGATCGGCCAGCTTGCTCAGCGGCACCTGCGACAGATCCTGGCCGTCGGGGTAGCGGTGGTAGGGAGTGTCCAGGTAGGTGCCGGTGTTGGCGGCCAGCGCGATCGTGCCGATGTGGAACTCCGTGCCCGGCGCGTAGACCTCACGCGAGGCCTCCCTGCTGAGGTGCGTGCCGATCACCGGCCCCGGAATGCCCGGGTACGTCACCATGCCGTCGGTGATGCGGTGGCTGAGTTCGACGATCATTGAGCGAATCCGATCCTGGTGAGCTTGTAGATGGCCGTGACGCCGATGAGGGCCCAGACGAGGTTCAGTCCCGCCGAGGGCCAGGCGGCGTTGGCGGCGCTGTTGACCATCAGGCCGATCGAGCCGGCCAGGTTGAGCACCTGGTAGTGGGCGCCGTCACCGGACATCCGTGATGAGGAGACCATGGCGTACCCGAACAGCAATAACGCGGCGCCCAGCCAGCCGAGGGCGTCAACGAGGAAGCTCATGCGCGCAATTGTCCGGACTTATTCCGCTGAAGCGCAAATAAAGATTGCTAAAGGTTGACGTAAGCTGATCTGCATGGACATCGACCCCCGCCGGCTGCGTGTCCTGCACGAGGTCGCCCGCCGCGGCGGCGTCATGCGCGCGGCCGAGGCCCTGTTCCTGACACCGTCGGCGGTGTCCCAGCAACTCGCCCAGCTCGAACGCGAGGTGGGTCTCGCCCTCATCGACCGCTCACAGCGCCGCGTATCGCTCACTCCGGCGGGCCGGGTGCTCGCCGGATACGCCGAGCGCGTGGAGGACGAGCTGGCCGAGGCCCGGCGCGAGCTCACCCGCTTCACCGAACGGCTGGCCGGGCCGGTGCGGATCGCCGCCTTCCCGACGGTGATCAAGCACATTCTGGTGCCCGCCATGCGTGACCTCGCCGTCCGCCACCCCAAGATCGTGCCGGTCATCCATGAGGTGTACGGGCAGCCCGCGCTCCAGGAGCTGCGGCTGGGGGCCGTGGACGTGCTGATCACCGAGCAGGACATGAGCCTGCCGGTGCCGGCGCAGCCGTCGCTGGCCGTTCGCCCCCTCTACGTGGACGAGTACCGCATCGTGGTGCCGCCCGACGGGCCCGACCCGCACACGGTCGCCGACCTGGCGGAGCTGCCATGGGTGGCCAGCGAGCCCGACCAGGCGTGCGGGCAGGCGCTCGACCGGCTGGCCGGGCTGCACGGGTTCGAGCCGCGCAAGGTGCACGTCATCACCGAGTTCGACCCCACGCTGGCGCTGGTGGCGGCCGGGTACGGGGTGGCGATCGTGCCGTCGCTCGCCCTGCTGGACGTGCCGGAGGGGGAGGTGCGGGTCAGTGAGATCCGGGATGTGGGGGCGCGGCGGCTGGACGCCGTCACGCGGGTCAGCCGTACGAGATCGGGGGAGCCGGATCCGGTGCAGTCAGTGGTGATCGGCGCGATCGAGGACGCCACCGCCGCGCTGGACGCCACCCTCGTCGGCCACCTCCACACCCCCGAGCCCATCGACCCCTAGCCCGGCCGGGCGTCGCCGAGGTGGGTCAGCGGTAGCCTGCTCCGGCCGTGCGCGATGAAGGACGGGACGCCTCCCGCGAGCTCTACGAGGACCAGGGGGCCGAGGTCACGTAGCCGACGGACCTCATCGGGGAGGTCTGCTCCGAAGGGGTCAAGGACGACGGAGGCTGCGCAATCCAAGGGGATTCTCCCGGCTGATCCGGGCGGATGGGGGTGAAGCGCACCGGCAAGTGGGCCAGCGCGCGGTGGAACGGGCCGGGCCGCCACAGGAGCTCCTCGCGCGGCACGGTCAGTTCCAGGTCGCACAGGTGAGAGGTCAGGCGTTCGATCGCGGTCATGGCGATGAGCACGGCCGGGTCGCTGACCGGGCAGCGGTGCGGCCCCGCGCCGAAGCCCAGGTACGCGCCGCCGTCGGAGCGCAGCTCTTCGGGAATGTTGGCAGGCTCGGTGTTGGCCGCGGCGTAGGAGACGAGGACCAGCTCGGCCGGCTGGATCCAGGTGCCGTGGAAGTGCAGGGGCTGGCGGACGAAGTACGGGCCGAAGTTCGCCATGGCTGGCTCGGCGCGCAGGGCTTCCATGAGGGCGTCGTAGGTGCTGAGCGCGCCGTTGGAGAGGGAGCTGTAGTAGCGGTCGTCACTGACCATCCGGGAGATCGTGTTGGAGATCAGGTTGGACGTGGGTTCGAAGCCTGCGGCCAGCACGAGCACCACGGCCTGCACCAGCTCGTCGCCCTCCAGCCCCGCTGGATGGTCGATGAACCAGGAGGTCAGGTCGTCTCCCCGCTGGGCGTACTTGGCCTGGATCAGCTCGCCGATGTAGCGGCTGAACTCATCGCTGCCCCGCGCGCCCACCTCGCCGTCCGCCTCCATCATGTCCGACAGGGCCTTGCTCAGGCCGACGCTGTCGGAGTCGGGCCGCCCGAAGAGCAGGTTGAAGACGCGCAGCGGGATGGGGCGGGCGAAGTCGGCCGCCAGGTCGGCCTCGCCCTTCGCGGCGAACTGGGTGATGAGCGAGTCGGACACGTCGATCACCATCTGGCGCAGCTTGTGCGGCTGGACCAGTGCGAAGCAGTCGGAGGCCACCTTCCGGTAGCGGGCGTGCTCGGCCCCGTCGGAGAACAGCGCGCTGGGCCGGTGACCGAGCATGGCTATCATGCCCGCGGCTTCCGGGGTGGCGGGGAGCCGGGTCTGCCAGTCGGTGGGGTTCTTGCTCCAGACGCCGCCGGCGTTGGTGAGCACGTCCACGGCGGCCCGATAGCCGATCACCAGGTGGGCCTCGATGCCCGGGGCGATCTCGACGGGCGCGACCGGACCGTGCCGCCGGCGGAGATCCGCGTAGACCGCCTGCGGGTCCCTGGCGTACTCGTCCCCGTACAGGCGCCCGGCGTCGGGCATATAGCGCAAGGTCATGACAGCACCAGCTCTCTGATGTGCTCCACCAGCGCGATCAGCGAGGCGCGGGCGGAGGCGGGGTCGCGGGCGTCGCACACCACCAGAGGCGTGCGCGGGCTCAGGTCGAGCGCCTCGCGCACGGATTCCAGCGGGTAGTCCGGCGAGTCGGCGAAGTGGTTGACGGCCACCGCGTAGCGGATGCCGGCCTTTTCCACCAGGTCGAGGACGGCGAAGCTGTCGTCGATGCGGCGGGTGTCGGCCAGCACCAGCACCCCCAGCGCGCCGCGGACCAGCTCGTTCCACAGGACCTGGAACCGGGTCTGTCCCGGTGCTCCGAACAGGTAGAGCACCACGCCCGGCAAGGTGAGGCGGCCGAAGTCGATCGCGGTGGTCGTGGTCGTCTTCTCGTTCACGCCGGTGAGGTCGTCGACCAGCGTGCCCGCCTGGGTGAGCACCTCCTCGGTGTTGAGGGGCTCGATCTCCGAGAGGGCGCTCACGATGGTCGTCTTGCCCACGCCGAACGGCCCGGCGATGACCAGCTTGACCGGGATGTGTTCGGTACTGATGCCGCTGTCAAAGAGCGCGGAGGCCACTGAGTACCAACTCCAAGATCTCGATGTCGGGCAGGTCGGCGGTCGGCGGATCGCGGGTCAGCAGCGTTCCGCCCCCGACCAGGCCGGCGACCAGCAACCGCACCACGCAGTACGGCAGGCCCAGGTGCGCGGCGCACTCGTACACCGACAACGGCCCATCCCGCAGCAGGGCGAGCAGATGCGACCCCGGAGGGTCCAGCGCGTTGGTGGCGGCGTCGGGCGCGATGTAGACCAGGGTCGTGCGCTCGACGTTGATGTGCTCGGGCACGGTCAGCCTCGCGGCGGCCATGTAGTCCGGCACGACACGCCGCCGCCGTCCGGAGGTCATGTCCGGACGCCCGGCACCCTGGCCGCGCTGGCCTCGTCGAGAGCCTTGACCAGCTTCTGCACCTGCAGCTGCACCTCGAAGGCCAGCGCGCCGATGTTGACCGTGCCGGTGGCGGCGACGACGATGGCGGCGCGGTCGCCGGCCGGGGCGATGTAGTAGTAGCCGCCGCTGCCGGCGGAGATGACGATGTCGACCACTTCGCCGTCGGCGCCGTCGCTGAGGCCGTCGCACAGGGCGCGGGCCGCCCCCAGCACGGAGCTCGTCATGGCGGCGGCGCGCTCGCCGGTCTCGGCCGTCACGTCAGCGGAGCCGCCGAGGATGAGCCCGTCACGGCTCAGCACCACGCCGCGTACGACACCAGGCACTGCCAGCAGAGGCGACAGGACCCAGGACACGTCGAGGGACAACGGGCGACCCTTGGTCTGAACACGGCTGGAAGCGCTGTGAGCATCCATGGAGCGGTCAAATCCCTTCGGTGATGTCATGCTGCTGCGGCGGGAGCGCTTCGCGGCGGCCCGCTTCGGCTCCGACCTGGAAGTCTCCCCACCGCTTCTGGGCCTCCTCCGGGGTGGTGAGCACCCTGTCGTCCGAGCCGCCCTGGCTTCTGCTGGGCCTCGGCCCGGTCGGGGACTGGCGGCGGCGCCGTGGCAGTGGCGCGAGATCCCCCGCAGGGGCGTGTCGTTGCTCGGGGGTTGTCGCGGGTTCCGGCCGTGAGACCGTCACCGGCTCCAGCCGGATGGCCGGTGCCGGGGCTGGGGCTGGGACGGCTGCCACGTGCGCCGACCGGAGAGCCGTGGCGGCGGCCGGGACGGCGGCGCGGATCGGCTCGGGCGCCAGCACCGAGGGACGGCTGTCCTCCGGCATCTCCACCAGCAGGGCGGTGGGAATGTTCAGCACGGCCTGGACGCCGCCGAAGGCGCTCTTCTTGACCGTGACCTGCATGCCGTAGTGCGCGGCCTGGCGGCCGATCGCGGCCCAGCCGGTGTGGGGCGGGTTGCCCAGGTCGATCAGGCGGACCGGGTGGGTGCCGCTCAGCAGGCGGGTCGCGCGGGCGTACTGGTCCTCGTTGAGGCCGACACCGGCGTCGTCGATGACGATGGCGGCGCCGGTGTTGGTCTCGTGCACGGCGATGGTCACCTTGAGCGTGCCGTGGGAGTGGTGGACCGCGTTGGCCAGCAGTTCGGCGGTGATGAGCAGGATCGACTCCGCGGCGCGGGCGGCGACCCCGATCCGGCGTCGCAGGTGGTTGGCCGGGCCCTCGACGCGCTGCTCGAAGTTCTCCACGCGGGAGATGGCGCCGACCATCAGGTCCACCAGGTAGGTGTCGTCACGTGACAGACCGGGCGTGGCGCCGCAGGCGATGCCGGTGACCTGCACGCGACGGATCATCAGTTCGTTGAACATGTCGAGCCCCAGCACCTCGCGCAGCAGCGCCGTGTGCTCGTCGCCGCTGTAGCGCTGTTGCACGCCGGCGAGCAGGTCCTGGGCGCGCAGCGCCTGGGTCTGCACGCGGGACATCGCGCCCCGGACGACGGCCTGGGCCGCCTCGTCGATGCGCTCGCCTTCCTCGCGGACGCCGTGGGTGAGCGCTTCGAGGATGGCGCGGTGCTGTCTGTCGATGTCCGTGCCGGCCAGCGCCGGGTTCTGCACGCCGGGCACGATCACGTGCGGGGCGCGCAGGTGGGACAGCAGGGCGGGTATCCGCTTCGAGATCAGGTGCTCGGTCTCGGCGCGCAGGAGGTCCTGTTGGGCGCGCGCCTCGCGGATCTGCTCCACGCTCTCCTGAGCTTGGCGCTCCACCTGCGCCTGCCACTGGGTCCTGGCGCTCGTCTCGCGCGTCAGGTGCTCGTGAGCCTGACGGGCCTGAACGAGCTCCCCACGGACCTGGGCGAGGTCGCGGCGTAGGCGTATGTGGAAGATGACGACGCCCGCGAGGGCGAGGGCGAGAACGGCGGCGCCGATCATTATCGGGACGCTGAAGGAGTCTGGCGGCATGACAGTCCTGGGGTCGGGGAGAGCGGGCGGGGAGGGTGTCGGCCGCCGAAGGGCCTGTTAGCGGCGCGTGCCGGTCTCACGCGGCGGCCGACGGGGGCCGCGTCGGCGTGGTACGAGCCCTTCCGCGACGCCGGCACGGCTACGTGCCTGGTGCGGTTCTGCCGGAGGCATGGCGGTGCCAGGCGACATGGGCATCCTCGGTCTCAGTGGGACGACAGCCAAACGGGAAATCCAGTATTCCCGTTTGGCCGTTTTAGTCAACTATGAGTGAGGAAATCACTGCGTTGAGCAATACCGTTTTCGTCCGCTTTGTCGGGTTTAATGTCAATATTGCTGCGGTGACCGGACCACGATGTCGTGGACGGCGGTGCTGGGTGCGAGGAAAGCGAGTAGCCGGGCGCCTTCGGCGTCGAGTTGTTCGTGTTCGGCCACGGTCAGTTTCCGGAATGGGCGTACGGTCAAGGTCGCGGTGCCGCGACTGGTGGCGAGTTTCCAGGTGGCGGCGACGTAGCCGTCGACCAGTACGGACCGGGGCTGTTCGTTTGTCCCGCCGAAGCCCTGGTCGGTGTAGTCGACGTTGACCACGCGGCTGCGGTCGTTGTGGGAGAGCAGCAGGTTGTCGAAGTCGTAGAGAAAACGTACCGGGGCCGGGGCGTCCGGATCTGGTCGTGGAGCGTCGGGAAGGTCGAACAGTTCACGGCCCTGCTCGTCCCGGAAGGTGACCAGGTGGGCACGGAGGCGGTCGACGACCTCGGACAGCCGGGTCAGCCCGCACCATCGCTGGGCGTCGAGGACGGTCGCCGGGCCGAAGGCCGCCAGGTAGCGCAGTACGAGGGTGTCCACCGACGCGGCCGGGTCCACTGTCCGGCCGAGCCAGGTCTCGACCGTTGTGTGGGCGGCCGGGCCGCTGCGGCCCCACAGCCCGCGCGGCGGGACCTGCACCAGCGGCACCCAGGCGCGGGCCGCCTGGGCCAGCGCGGCCGGGTCGCGTTCCGGCCACCGCTGGGCCAGCTTTTGGCCCAAGGCGCTGAACGTCAGCGGCTCGGGTGCCAGCAGCTCGCGGGCAGTGGACACGAGTTCGGCCTGGTTCAGGCCGGTGAGGTGCCGGCCGAAGGCACCCAGCGTGCTGCGCTCGATGACCGGCTCCACCAGCGGCCGTAACCAGAGGCAGTCGGCGGCGGTCACCAGATGGATGGTCGAGCGCATCAACGCCATCCGTACGATGGCGCCGTCAGTGAGCAGCTGAGCGGTGGGTTCGGGAGTGTAGTCGGCCAGGCGGGTCCACAGCCCGACGTACCAGGTGTGCGGCGTCTGGGCTTGCAGGCCGGCCAGCCGTTCCAGCGCCTGCGGCACGGTCAGGTCCGCGCGGCGCAGCAGCAGTTGCCGGTCGAGGGTGGCGCGGTTGAGCGCGCGGGTGGTGAGTCGTGGCACGAGGGTCCTCAAGGGCTCAAGGGCTCAAGGGCTTGCCGGGCCGCGGCGGCCGGCACCTCTGGGCCGGCCGCCGCGTCCTGGCAGGGCGCTACCGCAGTGGGCGGAAGAAGGCCCGGATGTCGGCGGTGAGCAGGTCGGGTGCTTCCAGGGCGGCGAAGTGGCCGCCGCGGTCGAATTCCGACCAGTGGGTGATGTTGTTGCCGTATTCGGCGTAGCGGCGGATGGGCAGGTCGTGGGCGAACACGGCGACGCCGGTGGGTGTGGTGGCCGGCTCGGAGTGCCAGGTGTTGGCGTGCATGTTCTCGTAGTACAGGTTGGCGACGGATCCGGCGGTGCCGGTGAGCCAGTAGAGCATCACGTCGGTCAGCAGCAGGTCCCGGTCGATGGCGGCCTCGGGCAGGTCGGCGGCGGGGAAACTCCACTCCTTGAACTTCTCGACGAGCCAGGCGAGCTGGCCGACCGGTGAGTCGGTGAGGGCGTACGCCACCGTCTGCGGCCGGGTGGCCGAGATCTTGAAGTAGCCGCTCTGGTCGTCCATGAACTCCTTCGCCCGCCCCAGCCGGGCCCGCTCGGCGTCGGTCAGCGTGGCCCGCTCCTCGTCCGAGACATCCCCGAACGGGATGAACCCGAAAGAGGCGGCGTTGACATGTACGCCGACGACCTGCTCGGTGGCGGCGCGGCCGAGTTCTGGGGTGACCAGGGCGCCGAGGTCGCCGCCCTGCGCGCCGTACCGGTCGTAGCCGAGCCGGCTCATCAGTCGCGCCCACGCCCGCGCGATCCGGCCGCTGTTCCACCTGGTCTCTCGCGTGGGGCCGGAGAATCCGAAGCCGGGCAGCGACGGGATGACCAGGTGGAAGGCGTCGGCCGGGTCCCCACCGTGCGCGGCCGGATCGGTCAGCGGGCCGATGACCTTGAGAAACTCGACCACCGATCCGGGCCAGCCGTGGGTGAGGATCAGAGGTAGGGCGTCCGGGTGTGGGGAACTTACGTGCATGAAGTGCACCCGTTGCCCGTCGATCTCGGTGGTGAACTGCGGGATGTCGTTCAACGCGGCCTCATACTTGCGCCAGTCGTACGAGGTGCGCCAGTACTCGGCCAGCTCCTTGAGGTAGGCCAGGGGAACGCCGCGACTCCAGCCGACGTCGGGCAGTTCGCTCGGCCACCGCACGGCGGACAGCCGGCGGTGCAGGTCATCGAGATCGCTCTGGGGGACATCGATCCGGAACGGCGTGATCGTTTCGCTCATGTCCGGCACGGTAGAACGCCTTGCGGACGGCTTGTGTCCTCAATCAGGACACCCTGGCCTCCATGGATGCAACAGCCAGGGCCTTGATCTCGTGGGCGTCGTCCGCGAGGAGGAACCCCTTGGCGACGGCGTCGTCGGTGGCGGCCTCGAAGGCGGGCAGGTAGCCGTCGCCGTACAGGCTGTCCAGGATGGCAGGAGAGAACGGGACGGTCAGGCCGAAGAGCCTGCCCAGGACGTCGTCGTCCGGGCTGACCCCGGTCAGTACGGCGGTGGGCACCTCCATCCACGGCGTGCGGACCCCGCCGAGCGCGTTGCCGTGGTCGTCCCGCTCCAGCGCGGGGCCAGGCACGGTGGCCAGCGGGGGAGCCTGCGGCGGCGGAACGTCCTCACGCACCCACTGGTCGAGCCGTCGGATCGCGGCCTTGGCGACGTAGTGGTGCTGGGGGCCGGAGTTGGCCAGGTGCCGCAGGTCCATGCCGATCACGCGAGTGGTCGGGACCAGCGCGGCGGCCAGCTCCATGGGGGTGGCGCGGGTGAGGTCGAGGCGGACGGCGGCGTTGAGGTAGGTGTCGGCGTGCGAGGCCCCGGCGAGCTCCCACACACGCAGGTTCGGCCCGTCAGGCCGCCTGCCCCCCGCGTACCCGGCCGTGATCACATCGGTCTCCGTCACCAGGGCGAGCACCGGAACCCGCGGGTCGGCGCGGAAGGGCACCGGCATCCCATCGAGACCTGCCGTCGCCGACCGCCGCGACGGCACGAGGGCCGGGGCGATGCCGATGCGGCAGTGCGGCAGGAACCCGTCGTACACCTGGGCGATCGGGTCCACCTCGTTGATGTAGGTGGTCAGCATGTAGGCGCCCAGCGACATCCCGGCCGCGATGAGTCGTGCGCCGGGGAACAGCTCGCGGATGGCCATCCCGGCCTGGGAGAAGATGTCGTACGAGAAGTCGTCGCCGGGGTGGTCGAGCATCCCGTACCGTTCGGGGTTCGACGCCCTGAGCCCGCCCGGGGCCGGACCGTCCACGGGATGCACGCTGCCGGTGACCCCCAGGCACTGGGCCGACACTCCGACCCAGACCATGCCACTCCGTAACAGCTCGCTGTGGATGTACTGCCATTCCACGCCCGCGTCCATGTACGACGAGACGTTGAACCACTCCACCACCACGGTGCCGCTGAAGTGTTCGGGCCTGCGTACCAGGATCCGGGTCACGTACGGGGCCGATTCGTCGGCGTACGAGGCGGCCGTGCCGCGCAGCAGGTACTCCTCCTCGGTGTAGCCCGTGGCCAGGCCGCGGGCGACCTCGATGGCCTGTCCGTCCGGGCATCGTTCGAGATCCATGGGCGCGTCTCCTCTCGTCCCAGGCTTGTCAGCCCGTCCTTGACGTCTCCGGGGCCGTCAGCCTGCCCTTGACGCGGCGCGGTGTCAAGGGCAGGCTGACGCGGTGATGACGCGAAGCAAGGGCCGTCGCCGGGTGACGCCGGTGGAGGAGGTCGCCACCAGGTGTTCGTTCTGCGGCAAGCCCCACGCGGAGGCCAAAAGGGTCGTGGCGGGGCCGGGTGTCTACATCTGCGACGCCTGCATTGAGCTGGCCCATCAGCTGCTCTCCGACCCGGCACCGGGCAGCGAACCCCAGCGGGTGCACCGCGGGCCCGACCCGGAGGCCGAGTGGCTTCCGGGCATGTCGGACGACGACCTGCTGGCCTCACTGCCGGGTCACGCGCTCACCATCGAACAGGCCGAGCGCGACCTGCGAGCCTGGGTCCGCATCCTGCGCGACCGCGGAGTGACCTGGGCCAGGATCGGCCAGGCCCTGGGCATCTCCCGCCAGGCCGCCTGGGACCGCTTCGCCGCCGACGTCGAGGACCGCTGACGATCGCTCAGCCCGCTCAATGGTGAGCGCGTGCGCGGCCGGTGTGGTCGGCTAGAACGCGGTGGTGTGGTCGAGGACCCAGTCGTGGTAGCTGCGCGCGGGACGACCGGTGACCTTCTCGATGTCGGTGGTGGTGAGTGCGGTGCGGCCGACGGAGGCGGCCCAGGTGGCGAAAATGCTGTCCAGGATCGGGCCCGGCACGTGGGCGCTCATCGCCTGGCGCACGCTCTCGGCGGGTAGTTCGGCGTAGCTGATGGGCCGGCCGAGCGCCTGGGCGAGGATGGCGGCCTGGTCGGCATGACTGAGCGACTGCGGCCCGGTCAGCCGATAGACCTGACCGGCGTGCCCGTCCTCGGTGAGGGCGGCCACGGCGACCGCGGCGATGTCGGCTTCGTGCACCGGGGCGGACGTCGCGTCGGCGTAGGCGCCGCGGATCACGTCGCCGGACCTGGTCTGCCCGGCCCACATGAGGCTGTTGGCGGCGAACACGTCCGGGCGCAGGAATGTCCACGCCAGGCCGGAGCCGCGCAGGGCCTGCTCGATCTCGGCGTGGTAAGTGGCGATCGGCCCGTCCTGGACCTCCGCGTCGTCGTCGACCCCGCCGGAGGACAGCAGCACCACCCGGCGCACGCCGGCACGCTGGGCGGCGGCGACGAACGCGGGCCCGCTGCCCGGTACGGCGAACAGGAAGACCGACTCCACGCCGACCAGGGCCGCGTCCAGCGATGCCGGGTCGGCCAGGTCGCCGGCGACGACGTCGACCTCGGCCTGCCACACCGCCTGCTGCGGGGACCGGCTCAGGGCACGTACGGCGTGGCCGTTGGCGACCAGCGCGTCGAGCACGTGGCGGCCGACGTTTCCGGTGGCACCGGTGACGAGAATCATGAAGCTCTCCTAGGTTTCGCGGGTGATCCCGATATGAGGAACACTAGAAACCATTGAGGACAGTTCCGGTCCTCATGTCCTCGGAGGGAGTTTCGCGCGGATGTTGGAAACCTCGGCGCGGCTGCTGCGGCTGCTGTCCCTGCTCCAGTCCCGCCCCGACTGGCCTGGCGCCGAGCTGGCCGAACGCCTCGGTGTCACCACCCGGACCGTCCGCCGCGACGTCGACCGGCTCCGCGACCTCGGCTACCCGGTGGACTCCGCCACCGGCATCACCGGCGGCTATCGACTGGGGGTCGGTGCGGCCCTGCCGCCGCTGCTGCTCGATGACGACGAAGCCGTCGCGGTCGCGGTCGGTCTGCGCGCCGCCGCCACGGGCACGGTGACCGGGATCGAGGAGACCTCGCTACGCGCGCTGGCCAAGCTCGAACAGGTTCTGCCCTCCCGGCTGCGCCACCGCGTGGGCGCGATGCAGTCGGCCATCCTGCCGCTGACCGGCCCCGGCCCGACGGTGGATCCCGATCTGCTCACCGCCCTGGCCGCCGCCTGCCGCGCCCACGAGGGCATCCGCTTCGGGTATCAGCAGCGCACCCGCCGCGTCGAACCGTACCGGGTCGTCCACACCGGACGGCGGTGGTACCTGCTCGCCTTCGACCTCGACCGCGACGACTGGCGTACCTTCCGCGTCGACCGCATGGACTCGGCGCCGCAACCCGGGCCGCGTTTCACGCCCCGGCCCGAACCCGCCGAGGGCGTACACGCCTATGTCTCCAACGCCCTCACGAGTTCCCCGTACCGGTATCGGGCGACCATCCTGTTCCACGCGCCGCTCGACGTCGTCGCCGAACACACCTCACCTACCGCGGGCCGTCTCGAACACCGCGACGCGGACAGTTGCCTCTTCTACGCCGGCGGCGACTCTCTCGACAAAATCGCCCTCTACGTCGCGCTCAAGGGCATCGACTTCCAGGTCCTTGACCCGCCCGAGCTCAAGGACCATGTCCGGGCACTCGCCGGCAGGCTCACCAACGCCGGGTCCTGAGCGTCAGTCGGCGACCTGGGGACCGTTGACCTTCTCCAGCAGGCGGGCCAGGCGCTCGCGCAGCCCCGGGCGCGCCGGCAGCTCGCCCGCGGCCATGCTGACCAGGTGCTGGGCGCCGTCGAAGGTGACCGGCCCGAGCCGGGGCACGGCGATCGCGTCGTGCGCCAGCCCCTCCAGCGCCGTGTCACCGCCTTCGAGCGCCAGGATCGTCGCCCCCGTACGGCGGGCGTCGTTGACCCGTTCGAGCAGCGGCACGGGCGCGTCCTGCTCGGCCACCACGAACAGCGTCTCGCCGCGCCCCGCCCGCTGAATCCGGTCGAGCCCGACGCGCAGGTGGGCCGGGGCGTCGGCGGGCGGCTTCCAGCGGACCAGGGTGGGTGCGAGCTGCGGCAGCTCGGAAAGCCGGGCCTCGTCGGCGAGATGCGCCGTCAGATGCCACGGCTCGTCGTCGGGGGTGCCCACCAGCATCAGGCCGCCGGGCGAGCGGGTGGTCCGCAGCGCCAGGCCGAGCTCGCGGGTGCGCTCCACCCAGCCGGTCTCGGCGAGTAGTTCGCGCAGAAAGGTCACCGAACCAGCATCCATCCGTCCATGGTGCCCGACCGTCGCAGTGGAGTTCACCGTTTCGGGGCGGCCCGGTGATGCGGTCGTGGCCAGTGTTATGTGGCGCGGGAGGCAGTCTGACAACGGCTCGGATTCGCCGTCGTTTCGGGCCTTGACACGAGGTTACCGACGGGTAACGATCGGCTCGCGGCGCCGCCTTCCCCTGAGCGAACCCCACGGAGAGGGGTAGCACATGAGGTTACGTGTCCGCGTCAGCATGACCATGATCCTCTTACTGATCGCGTCCTTCGTCGCGGCGCCCGCCCGCGCGGCCGCGGCGGGGGACGTGGTCACCGCCCAGCCCACCACCGTCTACCTGCTGCCGGGCAAGCTGCTCGAAGTCCCGGTGAACGCCTGGCACCTGCTCTACCGCTCGACCTCCGCCACCGGCTCGCTGAACGCCGTGTCCGGCACCCTGCTCGTACCCAAGGCGAGCTACCCGCTGGGCAAGCGCCCGATCATCGGGTACGCCGTCGGCACCCACGGACTCGGCGACCAGTGCGCGCCCTCGGCCAGCATGAGCCGGGGTGGCGAGGCGGAGCTCGCGCTGGTGAGCCTGTTCCTGCTCAAGGGGTTCGCGGTGGCCATCACCGACTACGAGGGCCTCGGCACACCCGGAGTGCACACGTACATGGCGGGGATCTCGCAGGGTCACGCCGTACTGGACTCGATCAGGGCCGCCACGCGCGTGCCGGGCTCGGGCCTGTCCACGGGCGGGCCGGTCGCGGTCATGGGCTACTCGCAGGGTGGCGCGTCGGCCGCCTGGGCGGCCCAGCTCCAGCCGTCGTACGCGTCGGAGCTGCGGCTCAAGGGCGTGGCCGCGGGCGGAGTCCCGGCCGACCTGCACGCGGTGGCGGACCACCTCGACGGCGACGCCAACTTCGGGCTGGCCGCCGCGGCCGGGGTCGGCTTCGACGCCGCCTATCCGGAGCTCGACCTCGAGGCCGACCTCAACGACCGCGGGCGCGCCCTGCTCGCGGACGCGGCCGACGACTGCGTGGGCGACCTGGGCAGCAAGCTCGCCGGCCTGCGCTTCTCCGACCTGAGCCCCGTCGACCTGATGAACCAGCCCAAGTGGCTGGCCCGGCTCGCCGAGAACCGCCTCGGGGCGATCGCGCCCCGGGTCCCGATGTTCATCTACCACGCCCAGGGCGACGAGATCATCCCGCAGGCGATCTCGGCCACGCTGCGCTCGGAGTACTGCCGGGCGGGGGTCAACCTCCGCTGGACGTCCCTCCCGGCTCCCAGCCATGTGACGGGGGCCATCGAGGGCGGGCCGCTGGCCATCGAATGGCTCGCGCTCCGCATCCTCGGCCTTCCGGCCTTCGGCAACTGTTAGCGGCCTTGTCGCAGGTTGGCGGGGCGGTCGCAGTTTGGCGGGCGACCACGTAGGCAACCATAGGTAGTGGATCAACAACCCTCCGTGATGGGAGTCCTATGCGTCGTCTGCTCCTCACCCTCACCCTCGTCTCCGCGGCCGCCGCAGGTGCGCTGGCGCTCGCCCCTGCCGCGACGGCTCAGGCCGCCGCCCGCGAGTACATCACCGTCACCCAGTGCGTGTTCGCGGGCGGGGTGGTCGTCCCTGACTGGCTGAGCCCGACCGGGCGCACGTGCGTCGGCGGCGGCTACAACGGCTACCCGGTCTTCCCCTACTGATACGGACGGGTCCTTGATACGAACGGGTCCCTGATACGAACGGGTCCGCCCCCTTCTCCCGGGGGCGGACCCGCAGGGGGTTAGGGAGCGCGGTGCTGGTGCTGCTCGGGCAGGTGGCTGTCCGGGTGAACCCACAGGAAAACGTTGTTGTCCGGCCGCGACGCCTGCTCCCACTGCTGCCGGAAGAACGCGAGCACCTCCTGATCGGAGTGGCGCAGACTGAAGTGGGTCAGAACGAACAGCGTCTGCGGATGTGCCTCGACCACGGGCCGCAGCTGACTCCAGACCGTATGCCCGACCCGGTCCGCGCGCTCCAACTCGGCGTCATCCAGAAACGTGCACTCGGTGATGATGACCGGGTATTCAAACAGCCACGGGTTGCGGTCGAACACCTTCACATGAGTGTCGCCAAGAAAGGCGAACAGCGGTCGCCGGACCTCGTGGTCGACTTCGACCCCCTCTTTGCGTTTCCGCGCCATGAGCTGGCCGAACTCACCGCCCTTGCCCTGCTCTATCAGGGACTGCCGCAACTGCTCGAACTCCGGCCGTAACGCCTTGCTCCGCTCGGAGAAGGCGTATCCCACACAGGGCACCTTGTGCTCACACCCCACCACCCGCACGTGATGTCCCCGGCGGCCGAAGCTGAACTCGTCGTCGCGCCGCACTCCATGCAAGCGGTGGCCTGCCGCCAGGGCGGGATCGAACCCCGCTCCGTGATTGAGCTCCGCGGACGCGCGTATGTAGGACTCCACGTACGGCACCGCCTCGGCGGGCAGGTAGATGTCCGTGCCGGCGGGATTGGCGGCCAAGTAGTCCAAGTCCTTGGCATGGTCGTGGTGGGTGTGGGTCAGGAAGACCGTGTCCACCTGCCGGCCCTCGCACAGCCCCGCGTCGAGGCTGCACCGCAGCTCGGGGATGTGGAAGAAGGTCTTGTCGTTCGCGCGAGAGTAGCCGGTGAGGGTCAACTCGCTGCCGGGCATCCGCCAGGTCTTCCACTGCCTGAACGGGTGACCCTGCTCAAGGCGTGCGGGGTGGTCGGCCGGGGCCAGGTCCAGCTTGGTCATTTCTCGCTCATCCCATTCGTCTCGTTCAAGCGGCGTTGGGCGGTGGGGTACTCGTAACGGGACCGCACCTGCCACAGGGCCTGGCGGCCAGTTCGCGACCCTTGCCCGCCTGGCACCACAAGACAGCGACCACGGCAGGGCGCGGTGACCTCCCCCTGGTTCGCTTGATCTTCTGCAGAACCTTGGCACAGCGTCCCGCGAAGAGGTATCGAATTAGGCGTCATTGTCGCCCGTCAAGCGGGTCGTCGACGAAGGCGATCGACGCCGGCGCAGCCCGAAGTCAAGAAGACGCACATCGCGGAGCCCAATCCGCCCTTCCGGTGAAGTATGCCCGAAGAAACCCTCATGGCCATAAGAAGGGGTGGATAAGCTGGCTCCTGAGTGGCACACGGTGTTGGTGCTCGGCCCAGCCTGGTGGGGCATTGGGATGTGACGCGGCGTTCCCGTCGCGGATGCAACTGTAGGAAGCAGGCTCTATGACCAAGCGCTGGACCATTCCTGTATTAGCGATCGTGATGGTATTCACCCTTGCCGGTTGTAAATATCCAAGCTGGACGGAAGCGGGCTGCCGTCAGGAAGCGATCCAGGAGACCGTCGAGCTCAAGAAAGCAACATCGGCGCTCCTTCCTGAGTCCATCGCCGCCACGCTTGAGGCAAGTGACGGCTGCGATTCGGGTGATGAGGGTGGCTGGCTGACTGCCATAGTGGACGGGAAGACACCCAGCGGCACGATTCTTGGAGGCTTCACGGCGAAGGGCTGGAGCCAGCTCAAGCTACGCAAGGACGAGTGCGACGTCGAATGTATCGCCGGCGTCACCAGCCAATGGCAGGGCAAGAAGGTCGAGGTCGTCGTCGGTGCGACGCAGCAAGCCCAAACTAATGAGGTAACAATCGAATTCGCCGAATAGCCTTGGCCACGTGCCAACAGGCTCACCGGGTACCGGCAGGCCCGGCCATCACAACCTGCCGAATGGCGGCGGGGGCCGATCCCTCGCTCGGGCTTGATGGTCACGGTCCCCAGCATCGTCGCCGCCGTCGCGGCACCATCGGTCCCGGTACTCGTCGGCAGGATGGATCGCCGGCTCTTGCTCGTCGCCTTGATGGGACTCATGACGCTCGCCAACCTGGCCTCCGCCCTGGCCCCGAGCTATCCGCTTCTGATCACCGCCCGCGTGCTGGTCGGGGTGGCGATCGGCGGATTCTGGGCCATCGCCAGCGGTCTGGCTGTCCGGCTCGTCCCCGCCCCGCTCGTGCCGCGGGCCACGGCGATCATCTTCGGCGGTGTCGGGGCCGCGAACGTCTTCGGTGTCCCTATCGGCACGGTGATCGGCGGGCTGGCGAGTTGGCGGATCGCGTTCGGCGCCTTGAGCGCCTTCGCACTGGTCGTGCTGGTCGCCTTGCTGGCTGTGCTGCCACCGTTGACCGCTGCTCAACCCGTCGGCCTGCGGCGGCTGGCCGACCAGCTCCGCAACCAGGGCGTCCGAATCGGCATTCTGGCAACCTTCCTGATCGTGACCGGCCACTTCGCGGCCTACACGTTCATCAGCCCCGTGCTGCGGGATCTGTCCGGCATCGACGCGCAACTCGTCGGGCCACTGTTGTTCGGATTCGGCCTGGCAGGCGTCGCAGGGAACTTCATCGCGGGTGCCGCCGTGGCGAAACGACTCCATCGGACGGTCCTCACCATCGCCACCGCCTTGGGGGTTACCGTGCTGCTCTACCCCCTAGCAGGGCTCACCGCCGTGGGCGGGGTAACGCTGCTCGTCGTCTGGGGCCTGGTTTACGGCGGCGTCTCCACGAGCCTCCAGACATGGATGATCAAGTCCGCGCCACAAGCGGTCGAGGAAGCCTCCGCTCTGTGGGTAGCGGTGTTCAACCTCTCGATCGGTCTCGGTGCGCTGGCCGGAGGCACAATCGTCGATGCCCTGCCACTCCAGGGCATCCTCTGGCTCGCCGGTGTTCTCGTCCTGGCGGCCGGGCCGGCAGTGTGGAGTGCGCGCCGGAACGACAGCCTCCGATGACACCCCATCTCGCCGATCCGCGGCGATCACGTTTGCCGCGCATCGAACTCCGGGGTCGGCGAACAGGTTACGCAGCCGGCGGATCGCGGCGCAGCGGTTGCCGAGGACCTTACGGCTGACCAGCCCCTTTAGAAGGCCACTCCTTCGACAT
This sequence comes from Nonomuraea sp. CA-143628, assembly GCF_050942315.1. Classification (NCBI taxonomy): domain Bacteria; kingdom Bacillati; phylum Actinomycetota; class Actinomycetes; order Streptosporangiales; family Streptosporangiaceae; genus Nonomuraea; species Nonomuraea sp. CA-143628. The sequence goes on along the minus strand of NZ_CP192072.1, from coordinate 8,991,366 downwards.
CCTCGACCATGCCGACAAGCCGCAGGAGGCGGTCACGACCGGGTGTCGACCGTCAGCCGCCGGGCTTGGTGAACTCCACGCCGTCAACCCGGAACACCGTAACCCGGCCGGGGTAGTCGCCGACCGCCAGAAACCGGCCGTCGGCGGAGAAACCAACCGCCTGGTACCAGTTCGGCCACTCGCCGGGTACGGCGAACTTAGGCTCCAGTGGTTGTCCGGTCGCGACGTCGTGGACGGTGACCGGCCCATCGGAGGGGGCGGCGGCGAGCAGGGTGCCGTCGGGTGACAGTGCGAAGTCCGCCAACCGCTCGTACCCGTCCCGCTCGTCCTCGATCGCCCAGCACAAGGCACCGGATTCCACCGAGAGGCCGAAGCATCCCGACGTCGCGCCGCTTGCGACGAGGATTTGCTCGGTCCCGTCGAACGCCAGCTTGTCGAACCGGCGGCTGATCCCCTGGTATCCCGCTGGGAAGGGGAACGGGGCGGCGAGCACGCGCTGACCGGTGTCAACATCCCAGATCTCGAGGTCGTACTCCGTATCGCGGTTGTCCGGGTCGTGGGTGAGGCCGACGAGCCGGCCCGATGGCGACAGTGCGGCGGTGGTCTGGAAGCGCTTGCCCGCCGGAAGATCGAGGCACGAACCGCCGTCCGGGCCCAGCACTCGCACCGCCTGATCGGTGTCGACGACCAGCATCCGCCGGCGGTCGGTGTCCCACCCCGGACGGGTATGCGGCAGGCTCTGGACCTGGCCGGTGGCGAGCGCCACCGTGTAGCTCACCTCAACCATGGTGATCGTGTCGCGGACGGTGAACGTCAGGTGCGATCCGTCCGGTTCAAAGGCCACGGTGTGGATCAGTGAATACTGAAGAGCATTGGTGTACACCACCTGGCGGACACCGGTCCGTAGATCGACTGTCTGCACATCGGAGCCCGCAATACCGATCCGGCTACCGGGAATGCCGCGGGCGACCGCGATGGTGTGGCCGTCCGGGTGCAGGGCGCTCGCTGCGGCCCCATTCTCCGCCCGCGTCGCGCACTGGGCGACGACATCGCCCGGTTCGGTCGCGGCGACATCGCGGAGTAGGGCGTACCCGTCACGCATCTTCTGAGTGACGATCTTCTCCAGGGCCTCGAGCGCGGCGTCCCCGTCGTCGAACGACTTCGTGCGCCCCTGAGGCTTCCCGGTGCCGGTCCACCAACTCCGGTGCAGCTCAACCCCATCGACCCGGAGTTCAAGGAACTTGGGCTTCGAGGTACCGGGATGAGTCAGGAGAATTTGATCACGATCCACACGCGGCATCGTAGAGGTCGCCAGCACGGACAACGCGCAAAATCCTTTGTCCGTCGTACCGATGCCTCCCTAGGATCGCCCGCATGCGGCGCACGATCATCATCGGCGACATCCACGGCTGCTTCGACGAACTGCTTGAACTGCTGGAGAAAGTCGACATCCGACCGGACGACCTGCTGGTCAGCGTCGGTGATCTGGTCGATCGCGGGCCGGCGCCCGGTGACGTGGTCAGCTTGTTCCGCGAGCGCCCGAATTCGGTCGCGGTCATGGGCAACCACGAGCGCAAGCACGTACGCGGGATCTTCTCCTACGCACAAGAGATCACCCGCTTGCAACTCGGCACCCACTACGCCGAAACGGTCGACTGGATGCGGACGCTGCCCTACTACTTCGAGAACGAGCATGTCCGTGTCGTCCACGCCGCGATGCAGTCCGGAATTCCGCTGGCCGACCAGAGGGAGGAAATACTCTGTGGCTCGACGAGGGGCGAACGAGAGCTCGCGGCGCTGTTTCCGGACAGCCACTGGTACGACCATTACACCGATACCAAGCCGGTGGTGTTCGGCCATCACGTGACCGGCAGGGAACCGATGATCCTCGACGGCAGGATCTTCGGTCTCGACACCGGTGCCTGCCACGGCTGGAACCTGACTGCAGTGTGTCTCCCAGAATTCACAGTCCACTCGGTGAAGGCGCATGTGGACCATTGGTCGATCATCAAGCGCCAGTGGCAGTTGCCCGTCCTTCAGACCAAACCGTGGGGTGACTCCACCTGGCTGGAGCTGACTCAGGCGATAGAGCGGTTCGCTCCGGCACCTGACACCGCCACACAGAAGTGGTTGGCGGCGCTCGAAGAGTGGGCCGCGGATCTGCAGTCGGCATTCCCCACCCTGGTCGCCTCGGCGTATCGGGTCGCGGACGAGCTCACCGTGGAAGAACTGCGCCGACATCCTGCGGCGAAGGTTCTCTTCCAAGCCCGTAACGGCCACCTCGACCAGACCAGCCTGGCCAGGCAGTGCGCAACACCGCGCAGAACGATCGACCTGGCGGCCGCGTTGGGGCTGGTCCTGGATGAGCCACCCAACTGAACCCGGCCTTGGCCATCTCCAAGATCGCGGAGATGGCCAAGGCCGGGTCATCGAGCTATGGGGTAGGTCATGGAGTGGTGAACAACCACCATTGGGTGGTGCCGTTCTGCGAGCAGAACCACGAAACCCATTGACCGGCCTGCTGGCCCTGCAGCCCGGATACCGCGCAGACTTCGAAGCTGGCATAAGGGCCGAGGACGGTCTGGGCCTTAAGGGCGCTTCTTTCGCCGGCGGCCATCGCGGGGGTGCCTGCGCCCAGCAGCAGACAGGTCGCGGCGGCCACACCGGCAAGCAGGCGGATTCGGTAACTCACGACAAACTCCTTTTCTCGATTTGTTGCCGTTTTCGGCGTGGGCGCGAAGATGATTTGCGTTTGGTCTGCTCAGCTCAGAAGCCGACGGGCCTCAGCAGGAGATCACCAGGGAGAACGGCCGATCGTCGTCGACGGTCCTCGGGTTCTGAGCCGATGGCGTCGCTGTGCGAACGAAAAGCGTCCTTCCACTGACTGCGCCGACCAGGATCGACGCACTGCCCGGACCGGGGTCATTGCCACCCGACGTGTTGATCGTTCCGGTCAGCGCGCATCGGCTGATATCGGAGTCCGTCGTCAGGTTGTAGCGCCCCCCGCCGAATTTGTTGACGCTCCCGATGCCTGATGCGGCGAGCAGGGTTCCGTTCGAGCTGACTTTGGCCCAGAGGATTCCCGGGGCAGCCCGATTGGCGGACAGTGCTGCGGAATTGGTGTCCGCAGTCGCGCTTGAGACGGCGAACACGCCGCTGGCGATGATGGCAGAGGCTGCCAGCATCATTGGCAGTCGCACTGAATTGTTCATGTCTACCTCCATGAGAAATGATTCATCCTCGGCTGGATGCTTGCTCCGACTGTGCATCACGGCGGCATACGAGGGGGATCCCTAGATTCAGTGATTGCGATGGCGCGCATTCACTCAATGCGCGTTTTTGGAGGTAAAACCAGGGAAAGGCGGATCGATATCCGTTTCGTGCTCAATGAGGCCGAAAGATTGGCTGGCAGACCGTATCGACCGCCGTTCACCCGCATGTGTCGAAGCTGTCGGCTACATCGAAGGCCTGGAGGCTCGATCCAAGCCAAGGTTCGATGCCGCTCTGAGCTGGGCAAACGACAAGCCGGCACCCACGGTCTCGTAGCTGACGAGCCACGAACCGTCGCGACTGTGACGTAGATCACATGTGCGTTTTTCTTCAGGAAAGCGCCTTCCCTGACATGTCGGTTGACCAGTGCGCATAGCAAGTGTGGTTTACGGCTCCTGACGGTCGGTGTCGGGTAAGTGACCCTCCCGTTGTTGACCGATCTTGCTTTGTCGATCACATTCCGAGTGATCGTTCTTATGTCTGCCTTAGGTGCGTCCAGGCCCCGTTGCCCGGGGTCTGCGTCAGCGTGCCTTGAAGGGGTGCTGTATGCGGGCTCGGCGTGTACGGATGTGGTTGGCGGCATTGATCGTCGGGCTTTGCGCGATGGTGCTGATCTCGAGTGTCGGGGTGCCGGATCAGCTGGTGGAGCGGGCTGCCGCTGCCGCGCCGGACCCTGAACAGTCCGTGGACGGCCGGCCTGTGCCCAAACGCGAGGCCCCCAAGGGCGCGGAGGAGTCGGCGCCGAAGGTGGAGCGGCGTAAGCCGGTGTGGCCGAAGGCGGGCACGGCCGAGGTGGCGGTGCCGGCCGTCGGCAAGGTGGCTGAGGCCGGGACGTTGCCGGTCAAGGTGGGCCAGGTCAAGGGCGGCGGGCTGGACAAGGTCAAGGTGGAGACCTTGTCGCCGGAGGCTGCCCGTGCTCTGGGCGGGGTGGGGATCGCCGCTCGGATGATGCGGGCCGATGACGGGACGGCGCCGGGCAAGGTGCGGGCGGAGTTTTCGTATGCGGGCTTCCGGGACGCGTTCGGCGGGAACTTCGTCAGCCGGTTGCGGCTGGCACGGGTGCCGGCGTGCGCGGTGGAGGTGCCGCGGCCGAAGACGTGCGTGGTGAGCCCGGTGGTGGTGCCGTCCGCGAACGACGTGAAGGCCGGGACGCTGACCGCGGAGGTGGAGGCCACGCCGGCCGGCGCGCGTGCGGCGGCGGTCAAGCCGACGCCTGCGGGCAAGGATCGTAAGGCGTGGGCGGCTCAGGTGACGCGCGATCGGCTGGCGGCGCAGCTCCAGGCGGGGTCGGTGTATCTGCTGTCGGTCGGGATGACGGGGCCGAACGGCAACTGGGGTGCGACCGATTTGAAGCCGTCGGGGACGTGGCAGGCGGGGACGTCGGGCGGTGGATTCGACTATGACGTGCCGTTGCCGGAGGCGCCTTCGGTGGGCGGTGATGGGCCGGATCTGTCGCTGCAGTACGACGCGTCGTCGGTGGATGGGCAGGGGCAGTGGTCCAACAACCAGTCCAGCGTGGTGGGTGCGGGCTGGGATCTGAGTGCCGGGTTCATCGAGCGGCGCTATCGCCGCTGTTATGTCGACAACTTCTACGACGACAACACCGCGGAGCTCATCTGGACCGCCGAGGAGCAGGGGATCGGCGGGGAGGCGTTGTGCTGGGAGTCGCCGGACGAGAACGACGACGATGCCGCGACCACTGACAGGTCGCAGTCGGAGTTGGTGTTGTCGGCGGGTGGCCGGTCGGCGCAGATCGTCAAGGACCGCAATGCGGGCGGGGGCTGGAAGACGGTTCCGGACTTCGGCTGGAAGATCGAGCAGGTCGCCGGGGGAGCCGACAGCCAGCCGTATTGGAAGGTCACCAGCCAGGACGGCACGGTGTGGCGGTTCGGCTACACCAAGGACGCCCAGTGGCAGGTGCCGTACGTGGGCAACGACTCGGGCGAGCCGTGCTACGACCGTTTCCTGAACAAGGATATTCCGCCGACCTGCACCGGTGTGTGGCGGTGGAACCTGGATCAGGAGCTCGACTCCAACGAGAACGTGATCGACTACTCCTACAACCGGGAGAGCAACTACTTCTGCCTGCCCTCGTGCGCGCACGAGCTGTACCGGGTGCTGCCCTATGACCGGGGCGGCACGCTGGCCAAGGTGCAGTGGGGCCACAACACCCAGGTGCCCGGCAGCGTCCCGACCGCGCGTACCACCTTCACCACCGCCGATCGCGGCGGCGTGGACGTACCGACCGACCTGCAGTGCACTCAGGCCGCGGGCTGCGCCAACAGCGCGATCGGCTTCTTCTCCACCCGCAAGCTCACCTCGGTATTGACCGAGTCGCTCAACCCCACCTCGAACGGGTGGGATCCGGTGGACCGGCTGGATCTGACGCAGACCTGGATCTACCAGCGCACCGACTTCGGGCCGGCCGACGATCCGGCGCTGTGGCTGGACACCGTGCAGCAGATCGGGCTGGCCGCCCCGCAGGAGGTGGCGTTGCCGCCGCTGGACTTCGACGCGGTGATGCTGGCCGGCAAAATGGACTACGACTCCATGTCGGACTGGACCGACCTCCTGTCATGGCGGATGGTGCCGCGCATCGCCGCGATCGGCAACGGGATGGGCGGCCGCACCGAGGTCACCTACGGCCAGGCCGATGCGTGCGGCGGCGGCAAGGGCCGCGACGGCTCCAATTACTTCACCGACAAGACCGGCGACTGCTACGACGTCGACTACAGCATCCCCGAAGCCGATTATGAGAGCTGGTCACGCTTCTTCAAGCAGCTCGCGGTCAAGGTCGTCGAACGGGACATGGTCGGCGCCTCGCCGGACATGGTGCATCAGTACGAGTTCATCGGCAGCCCGCGCTGGACCAAACCGATCCAGTTCGCCGAGCCCGGCCAGGCGCCGCCGACCTCGGACTGGCGTGGTTACAGCCAGGTCCGCACTATCGACGGCTCCGGCACCGACCCGGCCGGCTACACCGTCACCACCCGCAACTTCCTGCGCGGCACCGGTGAGACCGTCACCGACTTCGACGGCGGCACCTTGGTGGACAAGCCGATCCTGCAGGGCAACGTACTGCAGGAGCAGTCGTGGAAGATGACCGCGCTCAGCCCGCGCGCCTATACCGAGGTGGATTCCACCCGGTGGGAGTACACGATCCAGACCACCGGCAACGGCCCCGGCGCCATGGATCCGGGGTTGGTGCTGCAGACCCGCGAGCGCTCCCGCGACAAGATAACGGGCGGCGCCTGGCGCTACACCGACTCCAAGACCGGCTACAACGCCGACGGCCTGCCGAACAAGGTCAACGACTACGGCCAGGACGGCGTCACCACTGACAACACGTGCACCACGACCACGTACGCGCGCAACGCCGACGCCGGTCAGTGGCTGCTGGACTTCCCGTCCGTGGTGGAGGAGCGCTCGGGCGACGACTGCGCCGCCGGAGCGTTGATCGGCAAGACGGTCAGCCTGTACGACCTGGGCACCGACCCGGCCACCAACAAGCCGAGTGACGGCAACCCGACCGAGGTCCGCTCCTACGCCAACGCGAGCACGATCTCCACGACCAAGGCGACCTTCGACGAGTACGGCCGCCAACTGACCAGCGTGGACCCGTTGGGCAAGACCACCTCCACCACCTACACCCCGCCCGTCGGCTGGCCCTCCACTGGCGTCACGACGACCAACCCGCTCGGCCACACCGTCACCGCCCGGCTGTCACACGTGCTGGGCGAGGCGGTCTCGGTCACCGACGCCAACGGCAAGACCACCGAGATGGACTACGACGCGCTCGGCCGTACCACCGCTTTATGGAAGCCGGGCCAGCCGCGTAGCGGCGGCACTCCCAGCGCGACGGTGGCCTATGACATCACCTGGAACGGCTGGCTGGGCCAGCCCACTGCGCCGATCAAGACCACGATCAAGCAACTGCTGACCGGGACGAAGTACACCAGTGCCATCAGCTACGAGGACGGTCTAGGCCGGGCCCGCGAGGCGCAGACCGACTCCCCGTCCGGCGGCCGGATCGTCACCGCCACCACCTACGACCCGCGCGGCCTGACCAGCGCGGTCTCCGAGCCCGTGCACAACACCGGACAGCCAGGCAGCGGCCTGCTCAACCCCGCACTGACCGGGCTGCCGCAGTGGACCAAGACCGTCTACGACGACCAGGAACGCTCAGTCGCCTCGATCGCCTACCACCTCGACACTGAGCTGCGCCGCACCAGCACCGCCTACCCCGGCGCCGACCGCACCGAGGTCACCCCGCCTGTCGGCGGCAAGACCGCCACCGTCACCGACGTCTTCGACCGCGCCGTCAAGGTCGAGGAGTGGGCCGACGCCACCGCCCACCAGGACTCCAGCTACGGCTATGACCTGCACGACAACCTCACGAAGATGACGGACGCCAACGGCAACGTTCGCACCTACACCTTCGACTGGCTGAACCGGCGCACCGCCGCCACCGATCCGGACGCCGGTGCCTCCAGCTACGGCTATGACCTGGCGGGTCGGCTGGCCTTCAGCATCGACGGCAAGAACCAGAAGATCTCCAACAGTTACGACGACCTGGGCCGGCGCACCGTCCAATGGGCTGGCGAGGTGTCCACGGGCACCAAGCTCGCCGAGTGGAGCTACGACACTGTCGCCAAGGGCCAGCCCGGTGCCGCCACCCGCTACACGGGCGGCCAGCCCTACACCCAGACCGTCACCGCCTACGACAGCGACTACCGGCCGACCGCCACCAAACTCACCATCCCGGCCAGCGAAGGCAACCTCGGCCGCGACTACACCTTCACCTCCGCCTACGACGCCGCAGGCAACCTGCGGGAGCAGAGCCTGCCCGATGCCGGCGGGTTAGCCGCCGAGAAGCTCACCTATGCCTACACCGACCTCGGCTTCGCCAAGGGACTGACCTCCGACCTGGGCGGCTTCACCTACGTCAAGGACACCGCCTTCACGCCCACCGGCAAACTCGCCACCCGCTCGTTGGGCGCCGCCGGTCAGGTCAAACGCACCCTCGAACGCGACACCACCACCGACTGGCTGTCGCGGGTCTCCACCCAGACCAAGGCCGACACCAGCACCCCCGACACTGTCCAGGACGACCGCTACAGCTACAACGTCGCGGGCACCATCACCCGCGTCCTGGACGCCGCCTCGGCCATCCCCGGCAGCACGGACGGCCAGTCCGAATGTTTCACCTATGACGGCCTGCTCCGGCTGAAGACCGCCTACACCACAACCGCTTCCTCGTGCACCGGCACCGGCGACGCCAAGGGCCTCGACCCCTACAGCCAGGCCTACGGCTACGACAAGGTCGGCAACATCACTAGCCTGACCGACAACGGCCAAACCGCCACCTACACCTACCCCACCCCCGGCGCCACCGCCGTCCGGCCCAACGCTGTCACTTCCATCACCCGCTCCACCGGCACTGACACCTACGCCTACGACAACGCCGGGCAGTTGTCAGCTCGCACCGTGGCCGGCAAGCAGGCCACCTTCGACTTCGACCAACTCGGCCAACTCGCTCAGGCCACGGTCGACGGCAAGCAGACCTCGATGGTCTACGACGCCGCTGGGCAGCGGCTGATCCGCCGTGATCCTGACGGCAGCACCACCCTCTACCTCGGCCCGATGGAACTGCGCCTGTCCGGTGGTCTGGTCGCCGGCAAGCGGTACTACAGCGCCTCAGACGGATCGCAGGTCGCCATGCGCGACGCCACCGGCGTCACCTGGCTGATGGCCGGCCAGCATGGCAGCACCCAATTGGCCATCAACGCCACCACCGGCACCATCAACCGCGAACGCTACCTGCCCTACGGCCAACGCCGCGGTGGCGACGACCTGCCCTTCACCGACCGCGGCTTCCTCGGCAAGATCGAAGACGCTTCCACCGGCCTGGACTACCTCGGCGCCCGCTACTACGACCCCACCATCGCCAAATTCATCTCCACCGACCCCGAACTCGACCTACGCACCCCCGAATGGGCCAACCCCTACAGCTACGCCGCCAACGACCCCATCACCCAATCCGACCCCGACGGCCGCCGCGTCGACGCCGGAGGCGGCACCGACCCCGACGCAAGCCGCAAAGCCAACGCCAACTTCGCCAAGACGCATAAGCCCAGCGGTCAAAAAAAGAAGGAATGGGAGATCACGTTCGAAAACAACGAAAAGAAGAGACTGGCCAAACAGGCCAAACAGGCCAAGAAAGCCAAGAAAGCCAAGCCTGGAAAGCCGAAAGAGGAGATTGCTCATGTAAATCTGGATTGCCACAGTGGTAAATGCGATATCAAGCCTGAGTTCACGCCGCTGGAAATAGGAGTGTTCACTTGGCTGAAGAAGTACTACGACATCGTCACCGTCGGAACCACCTGTGCTCAGAAGCCAGACAAGAGCTGTCTCGATGCTCTTGTGGATGCCAAGTTCAAGAAGCCTGGCAAGAAAGCCTCCGATTGCAGCAGCTTTGTTCCCGGCACAAAGGTGCTCATGGCCGACGGAATCAAGAAGTCCATTGAAGATATCAAGGTAGGCGATAAAGTCGTCGCGACTGATCCAAAAACAGGCAAGAGCGAGGCGAAATCCGTCATCACTCCGATCACCAGTAAAGGTATTAAGAATCTGGTGCGGGTCGCGGTGGACAGCGATGGCTATCAAGGCAGCGAGACCGGCATGGTCACCGCCACCGACGGGCACCCCTTCTGGGCGCCCACGGCTCGGCAGTGGAAGCAGGCGAGCACGCTTCGGCCGGGGGAATGGCTGCAGACCAGTCAGGGCGCCTACCTAAAGGTTGATGCGATCGAGAAGTCGACCGCTGCTGACCAGCGCGTCTACAACCTGACAGTAGCCGACCTGCACACGTACTATGTGTTGGCGGGCGAGACGCCGGTCCTCGTTCACAACAGCCCATGCACGAAGCCAGTTAACCTCCCCGGGTGGCGAAAAGTGGGCGTCGATATGGGTCATATCCTCGACCGGCACACCGCAGAGGGTAAGACCTACAAGCAGAGTGGGATTAAGACGAAGTTCCCGGATTACATGTCTCGAGGAGAAATAGAGTCCACGATTCGCCAGGCATACAAGTCATCTTCGGTCGCAGGGCGTTCTCAGGGGAATCGAGTCTTCTTGCGGGGATCGGCAAATGGGCTGGAAATCGAAATGTGGGTGGACAAAGAAACCCGTATGATCGCCACCGCCTACCCGGTTTGGAGGTAAATTGGATGGAATTTGAACTTTTCTGTGACGTGGAATCTCTCGATCTCGCCAGGTCGGGTGCCATCTGGGGAAACGTCTGGATTGACATCTCAGGATGCTCCTTCCCGGAATCGAACTGGAACGACATGCCGGTGGCGTTTCTGGTTGAGCTGCTCGACGCGGTTGCGTATGTCAGCGCCGCTGAAGGAAGGCGCAGGAGGGTGAGGTTCTTCGATGGTCCGTTCTGGATCGATCTGGTCGGTCAGGGCGTCGGAGTCATAAGCATTTCAGTCAATGCCCATGGTGCAGGGCGGTCGGCGACGGCCAGCGCTCACGGCGTGACTCAATCGCTCTCGGCGGTGCGTGACGATCTGGTCCGTGTGTGCCTGGAGCGTGGATGGGGCGAGCAGGCAGATGTCCGCCGTTTGCAGGCCCAACACCGATAGAGAACATCCACTGCGATTCCAGATAGACTAATGAGAGGGCGAGTCGTTGGATTTCATGGAGAGCTACGCTCTCTGGCGATCCTTGCCGTTTCCCGGTCTACGCTGCGGTGAGAATCTGTTGCGCGTGGGAGAGGACCTTGCACTCATTCATGGCGACCTAGCTCTCGCCGACGAACATGTGACCCAGGTGATCCTTTTTGTCGACGAGGGGATATTCAGGCCGAGCCGGGCGGACGTCATGATGTTGCTCGAAGGGGTCATCTCTCGCCTGGAACGATTCGGCGAAAGCATGGCCGTCGAAGAGCGAGAAGTTGTCGACGCCCATTATCGATATGCAGTTTTGCTGCATCAAATCTATGCTGAATTTCTGAGCATAGGGGCTCCGTAGCCCGTCACCTGACCGGCAGGGAATAACAATGAGTCCTCCACACGTGTGGGGGACTCATTGTTTCTGTTGGAGCCTTTGTACGCGCGACGCGGTTGCAGGTCGTGTCGGCGAACTTCCCGTCCTTCCAAGTCGAAAACTGATCTCTGACGGACAAGAGCTGCCTCGATGCCCTCGTAGACGCCAAGTTCAAGAAGCCTGGCAAGAAAGCCTCCAATTGCAACACCTTCGTTCCTGGCACGAAGGTGCTCATGGCCGACGGAGCCAAGAAGTCCATTGAAGCCATCAAGGTCGGCGACAAAGTGCTCGCCGACGACCCCGAGTCAGGTAAGAGCGGTGCCAAGAAGGTCACAGGACTGCACCGCGACCGCGACGCTGACCTAGCCGACGTCACCATCCCGACCGCCGATGGCCACGCCACCATCCACACGACCCAGCACCACCCCTTCTGGAACGCCACCAACAAGACATGGGTGGATGCCGCTGACCTGCACCCCGGCGATACCCTTCGGGCATCCCGTGGCGAGCACGTCACAGTCGTCAAGGCGCGAGCCTTCGAGGGCTTGCGGTACATGTACAACCTGACAGTTGACGACATCCACACGTACTATGTGCTGGCGGGCGAGACTCCGGTCCTCGTGCACAATGCAGGAGGGCTTCATGTACGCGGTCCGAAAGATCCTCTGAGTTTCGGTAGAAATTACACCGGGCGCGTCGACAGATTCGATATCGGCGGTACGACTGACTTTGAGGTTCACGTCTACCACAAGGGTAAGGAAGTAGGGATCTTCGGCAGTGACGGATGGTTCTCGAAGCACGGTAAGAGTGCTGACGTCGATGTTCCGCGAGCTGTCTACAACAACCTGAAGGGGCTGGCCGTGGGCGAATTGAGACGAGATGGCCGTATCGGCCCCAAGGGAACGGAGAACGTGAAGGGCGACAATTGGAAGCGTCCACGCATCACGGGTGGTGGATGCTAATGAAGTACGTGCATGTGGAGCCATTGCAGGACCGGTACGGGTACCACCTGGATCCGCAGAATTACCTACAGGTCCTCCCGCAGCTCTCCGGCGACCTTCCCCCTGGCGCGGCGGCGTTTGCCGCTCACCCGGATCACTACGACTTCCGGAGTGCTCGGTGCGTTAAGGATCTGGAGCTGAGCAAGGCAACTCTAGTTGACGATCAAGGGAAAATTTTTCTCGAATTTACCTTGACTCCGAACGAGTGGAAACATAAGAGCGGTTTGTGTATTCGCTACTCGGACGTCCAGTCTTTCCGCGTGGACGCTGCGGAGACTGATGGCATGTTGCCTCGTCTAGGCGCCCTGCAGTTGGATGAAGTGCTTCCGCAGTCGTCGGGTATGTCGCACGAAATTTCCTTCACGTGTGGTTCGATTCTAGTTGTCGCTGCCGATCTCGTGGCCACGTGGGAGTAGGGGTCAGTTCGTGGCGGAATAGCAAATCTCCGAAGGGTTATGCCCTTTCGGGGATTCGTTATTGTGAATCCCTGGATCCATTCATCCAAGTTCCTAATTTGATGCGTGCCTGGGCTGGTCGACTACGTGGGCTGAATTCGTGGCTCGGGCGCTCGGACCGTGATCGGCCCGCCGGGCAAGGGACTCCATTTCGTGGTACCTGGCAGACAGGTGGCCGGGCGGTTGCTCATTCGCCGTCAGCGCCGCTTGTGGCGATGGCGCTGGTGATGGCGGAAGGACTACGTGACGTCGCCTGTAACGAGGCTCCCGTGTGGGCCACGGTCGTGCGTTTTTCCTGGCCGGCCGTCAGGGCCGAAGCTTTGTCATGTCGTGAGGCCGGGGAGCCACTTCGGCCGAGGGTACTACCGCAAGGTCCGCCAAGGGCAAAGCGGTGATTTCGATGTGCGGTTGGCCCGTCGCCAGCCCGGATGGCGGGCCACCCGCATCGGTACGAGATGAGCAGGAGTGTTGATGGCAAACCATCGCTATTCAATCGAATACGTCGCGTGCGTGAGAAACCCTACTGCGCGAGAGTATCTTTCTTCGGTTGGCCTTCCTGCTGGGCATGTCCTCTTTTCGGCTTCGGAAGCAGTTGATGGCGGCATCGAGAGAGTTGAGGGCCGCGATCTCCTGAAATTGGAATCCGGAGGGGGCGGTGACGATGTCTGCTGCATTGATTGCGAAACTGGACAGGTCTTCTATGTTGGCCTTGACGATTCATCTACAGTTCTCCTAAATTCATCGCCACAGAAACTTTCTGAATGCTTGAACGTATTTGATCTTGAAATCACTCGATCCGCAGGTGAGGACGATCAGGCCGCGCTGGAAGAGCTGGCCGATCAGCTGGGTAGATCACTCGGAGAGATTGATTCGGCGGCCCTAGAGGATGATCCAGGTTTTTGGCGTTCAATTCTCTTCGATGTGGCAATCGGAGACTATGTGAATGGCGAGTCGTGACGGCGTTTCCGTACTAGGGCATTAGCAAGTGAGGAAAACGTGATTCGTCTCTCCTTTCATCTCCCGGAGCCGGGTTCAGCCTGGCTCAAGACCTGGGACGCGCCTTCCCGGTGAAGTGAGATCCCAGTGAAGATCTCCTACTCGCCAAGCCCCGACTACGCCGATCATGGTCGAGAGCGTAGGCAGGGGGGTGATCTGGCTGCCGTATCCAGGGCTGATCTGAGGTGGTACTACTTCCTCGGACGTCTTTCGATCTCCCGCTCCGGCGTTGAGGTTGGACCCCCGTGGGGTTGGGTGCCGCTGTTCGATGCGATGTACTGCGTGCAGCAGGTGATGGTCTTCGCTCAAGGGGGAAACGCGCTTGGGAAGATCGACTTCACCGAGAATGACGAATTCATTAGCTTCGAGCTGGACCGAGATGGCCTCCGCGTAGTTCCGACCTACCTGGAATCCGAACTGCATTGCTCCGTCGATGAATTCGTGGCGGCAGGCATCAATTTCATTCGGGAGGAGCTGGAGCGGGTAGTAACGGAATATCCCTCGCTCGCTCGTAACCAGCATGTGCGTGCGCTCGCGCGGGAAGCAGGTCTGGAGATTCCCGAAACGTAGGGGACCGCCTTTAGAGAGCTTCAAAGGTTGACGTTATGTAGTTGTATCGTCACGGCTGGGGTGACATGTGGGCGGTCGCCGTTCATACCGGAGACATGAGATATCCCGACAGTGGCGGGCTGACCGCGCAGGCGCGGGCCCGCCGGGAGCAGGTGCGGTTCGCGGCCGGGGAGATGTTCGCCGCCGGGGCGAGTGACCGGCAGGTCGCCGAACACTTCCGGGTCAGCCTGATGTCGGCCAACCGCTGGCACCGGGCCTTTGACCAAGGCGGGATGGACGCGCTGGCCTCCAAGGGGCCGGGCGGGGAGAAGTGCAAACTGACCGGCCCACAGGTGGAGGCCTTGGCGGCGGCGCTGGAACAAGGGCCTGCCGCGCACGGCTGGGCCGAGGACCAATGCTGGACCCTGGCCCGGATCGCGGATCTGATCGGTCGGCTGTTCGGGGTGTCCTACACGGTGGGCGGGGTGGACTACCTGCTGCATCGGATGGGGTGGAGTTGGCAGGCGCCCGCCCGCCGGGCCGCCGAACGCGACGAGGACGCGATCGCCGCCTGGCGGGAACATGCCTGGAGCGAGGGAAAAGGACCGCGGCACGATTGGGCGCCTGGTTATGTTTCGAGGACGAGGCTGGCCAGGGGTTGAGGCCGCCCAAGGGCCGTAGCTGGGGACCGCGCGGGACCACCCCGGTGGTGAAGGTGTCGGGCGGCGGCTCGGGCACGGTCATGATCGCTGGCCTGGTGGCCACCAAACCCGGCTGCGCCCCGCGGCTGATCTACCGGATCCGGCTACGCCGCGGACGCAAGGGCGAACGCAAGTCCTTCTCCGAACGCGACTACGCGGCCCTGCTGGACGCCGCCCACCAGCAGCTCGGCGGCCCGATCGTGGTCTGCTGGGACAACCTCAACACCCACATCAGCGTGAAGATGCGCACGCTGATCAACGCCCGCCCATGGCTGACGGTCATCCGACTGCCCACCTACGCACCCGAACTCAACCCGGTCGAGGCGGTCTGGGCCCACTTGAAGCGCTCGCTGGCCAACCTGACCAAGAAGACCCTCGACGAGCTCGCCCGACTGATCAAGACCAGGCTGAAGAAGATGCAGTACCGGCCTCAGCTGATCAGCGGCTTCATCGCCAAGACCCATCTCGACTTCAAACCGCCATAACCACAGCCTTTGAAACTCTCTAGATCCAGCCGCGCAAATTTGAAGCCCCGTCAGGTGCGTCCTGGCGGGGCTTCTGCGTGGGGTGACGGCAGTCGAGGGTGTCTGAAAAGAGTCGGGCGAGTCATGCTGACGGGGCTCGGGGATGTGAGTCTGGAGGCGTGCGATGGTTCCTCGGAGTCCGTACCCGAGTACTGCCGCGTTCGGATATTCCAACTGTCCGAATGCCTACTGATCACGAACCCACTCCGTGAATTCGTTGGCGAGGCCTGGCGGGTTGGCGGCCTCGGTCTGTCGTGCGATCTGCTCGTAGTGCTCCAGCTCGTGGATCAGCACGGGAGCTGGACGCCCGATCGCGCGTTCGATCACGCCGGCCGTGTGGAGGTCGCTGGCCAGGTGGATGCAGGCTTCGACGAAGCGGGCGGTGACATGGTCGTGTTGGTGAGCGGCGTGTGGAAGCTCGGTGATCCATTGGTCACGGTGGATCGAGCCGTCGGGGTCGAGGATCATGTCGGCAATCACGATGAGTTCGTTCTGCAGCCAGTAGGCGTAGTTCCACCGGGCCTCCGTCGGATCGGGGTAGCGGCTGCTGGGATCGGTAACCCGGCGGACCTGGGATTCCGTGTTGTAGCCAATGGTGAGAGTAGGGCGCCGCGGATCATCGTCCTCGTCATAGACGTAGAAGGAGATCGCGTAGATGTCCGATGCGTCAGCGGCGGGGATGGAGGAGAGCGCTGTGGCCGCTGCGCTCCGCATGTGATCATGGAAGGTCATCTCGGAATTCCCTTTGTCAGCGCCGTTTTGGCCGGCAGCAGCTCGGTTCGCTCCAAATGCCAGGCGGACACGCGATCGTCGGCGGCGTGGCGCGTACTGAGTGCGAGGGACTGCTGGAGATCGCTTGGGTGCTATTCGGTGTTGTCGTTGACTGGACTCTGCAGCGCGGCTAATGCCAAGCAGAGGCCATTGAAGGTATGGAAGGAGTCGATGGCCTTCTCGTAGGCGTGGATGCGACGTCGGTACTCGTCGGTGATCGCTTGCCAGGTATGTCGGTGGTCGCCGGTGGCAACCACGAGGAGGGAGTCGTAGGTTCCCAGGTCGCAGCCGATGGTGATGTTGACGAAAACGTCACCTGGGGTGAGCAGGGTCGCCAGTTCGGGTTGCGACTGTCCGCGCAGTGACTCAAGCAGCCGGTTCTTGCGGTCAGCGTCAGCGAGACCGAAAAGGTTCACGTTGCCGTCGACGTCCATCAGCGTGGTGGTGGTCAAGGCCGTCAGTTCACGCAGGTCGCGGGCAGGGAAAAGTCCGGCCTCGTGCAGATGCGCGCGTTGCCATTCGGTGGGAGCCGGTCGAGTGGGCAGCATGACGCGGGGGACGACGAATCCGCGGTCGCGGGTCGGCCAGTCCGGTCGCTCGGCATCGATCTCGTATTCCCAGGTGATGAAGTCGTAGGCGTGCCGCCCCAGATAACGGATCGCTTCGTCGCGTGCCCAGGTCGGGACAGCGAACCGATGTTGTCCGGCGGTGAACGCCCAGGCCAGACCGAGATAGACCGCAACTTCTTCCTGGTTGTTGTTGTTCACGCCGTAGCGGAGGAAGGGATTGCATTGCGGGTCGTCGGGATAGTCGAGCTCGTAGAGGCCAGTCCAGTGGCGTTCGATGACGCCCTGCCCGAACTCGGCGATCAGCCGGGCATGGGTGATGCCGTTGGCGTACTCGAAATCGAAATTCAGGCGATTCATGATCACTAGCGTAATACGGCAGTCGCCATTCGTTAGCTGAATTGGGTGGCACTCGGGCCGTGTTTTGGGCCGACCGGACGAAGCCATCGGTGGTGGTGTGTCTGTCTGCCCAGGTGACCTGCTCGGATTCGCCATGGACAGTGACGGCCTCGATGATGGTGCGCAGGAGTCGCTTACGATCAGCGGTTGACAGCACCAGCAGCGGGCGTGTGGGCCAGCTCCTTGGGCCCGACATGTGGCCCTTGGCAGTGGCAGTTCCCCACGCGTTCCGCCAGGCCGCAGGCGAACGCACATTTGAGCCCTCGCCATGAATTGCGAGGGCTCTCGACGGCTCCGGGGAAGGGATTGTTCTCCGTGAGGAGATCAGTCGTGGTCCGGCTGGTCAGTCGGTAGGGAATTCAAATTCGTTCAAGTGGACGCCGTCGGTGAAGGCTCGCCACTCGCCGGAGGTGAAGATCAGTACTGCGGCGTCAGGGTTCTTGCCGTGTCGCACGGCTACACGCTGGCCGATAAAGGCAACCTCTACGCACTGACCGTTGCCACCACTGAGACTGCTCGTCCGCCAACTGGCACCAAGCAGGTCGTTGTCTTCCATGCCGTCCCTCCTCTCACGTCTGTTCGAGAGCACGCGCCAGGAAGATTTCCGTGGTGTTTGCATCGGCGGCCCTCGTCATGAGGTGCTCGAATGCGTCTTACTCATGACGCAGACGATCACCTCAGAGCTCCCTGAACCCATGCCGGGTTCAGGCCAGGTCGAACTCCCCGTCCTTGGCGCCTGCCAGAAAGGCGCGCCACTCACCGGGAGTGAAGATCAGCGCCGGGCCGCTGCGATCCTTGCTGTCCCGAACCGCGACAACGTTCGGCAGATTGTGAGCCACCTCAACGCAGTTGTTGCCGCTGCCGCTGTGGCTGCTCTTGTGCCAATCGGCCTGTGAGAGATCAATCATGCGATAGATCCTCCTTGGTTTCGGAGATGAGCTGCAGGGAGTCTTCTGGGGACAAGGCCGCAGCGCGGATCCGCTCGAATATGAGCGTACAACGCTCGACTTGCTCCGTGCTCTCGACGTAGATGTCGCCGGCCGTGCTCTCCAGGTAGGCAACGTTGGGGTCGTTCTCGTCGAAGAAGCTGAGGATGGTGAAGGCTCCTTCCAGCCCGGCGTGTTCCCCTGCGTGGTAGGGAAGGACCTGGATCGTTACGTTGGTCCGCCTGGCCGCTATCAGCAATGCTTCCAGTTGTTCGTGCATCACTCGACGGCCGCCGATCGGGCGGCGGAGGACGGCTTCATCCAGGATGGCGTTGAGGCTCGGTGCGTTCGGTTGGCTGAGCAGCGTACGTCGTGCCATACGCGCCATGACGCGGCGCTGCGCGTCGCCCTCGGAACGATGCATAGAGATGACGGTCCGGGCGTAGTCTTCCGTCTGCAGGAGACCTGGGATGAGTTGGACTTCCCACTGGCGGATCAGAGTCGCCTCGTCTTCCAGCCCGATGTAGGAGCCGGTGAACACGTCGGCATAGGCCGTCCACCATCCGCGCTGGCGTACCTCGCTTGCGAGCTGTATCAGGCCGGCGCGCTCCGACGAATTGGCTCCGTACAGATCGCAGACGGCGGCAACGTCGGAACGACTTGCCATGGTACGGCCGGTTTCGATGCGGCTTACCTTGCTTCGGCTCCAGCCGAGTTGAGCGGCGGCGGCCTCGGGAGTCAATCCCTTTTCTTCTCGCATTCTGCGCAATTCGCGCGAAAGTCGCCGCAATCTCACTGTCGGACTGTAGGTCGATGGCATGGAGGTCAGTGTGCCAGGTAAGCGATGGATGGGCCCATCAATTACTTCGATCGCTTAGAAAGTGCACAGTGCATTGACAGGTTGCGCAGCGTAAGTTCATGATGACTGCGTGCGGCAAGGCGACTGTGCGAAATGTCGCAGTCGGCACAGTGCTATTCGTGCTTGGTAAATGTGGCATTACGACCATGAGCATGAGCGGTTCCTTCATTCATGCGGTCGACGTGGGACCTCCTGCCCTTGGGCGAGCGAGTGGCGGGAGATCTACGGCGAGGGAAGTCCCCTGAGCTGGTCGTACGACATTAGGTTGCGTCTGGACGGCTACGAGCCGGGACGTTGGAGTCTGTTGGGTAGGTGCCGAAAGGTGCAGTGCGAAAAGTGCAATCTCACAGACTCGGGCATTGCGCATGTAGGTCGCGAATAACCCTATTTAGTTCCTGCGGGTGAAGGGTGGTTGGAGCGATGATGAGCAACCGGACGTGGCCCATCCGAGATGAATTGCTCTGCTTGGAGGGGCGAGCCTATATTCTGCGCCAAAAGGGTGTGCCTGCCCTGGTTCGGTTACTGCACGGCAGGGAGCTGTTCAACTCCATTTCGAGCGGGCGGGGCCGACTCGAAGAGGTGGACGCGCTCGACGTGAGCGTGTCTGGCCGAATCTGGGAGCTTGCGCAATGAGCGGGCTATTCCTGGCCGAGATCGTGTTGCCGGGGGTGAGGCGTTCGGTGTCGGTGGCTCGCCGGTGTGTGGGCGAGGTCCTGGCGGTGGCTGGGCATGAGGACGTGGACGACGTACTGCTGGTGGTCAGTGAGCTGGTGACGAATGCCACGTCACACAGCGCGTCCGGCGAGCCCGGTGGGTTCGTCACGGTGGAGGTCTCCTCCTTGGATGCCGTGACGGCCTACATCGAGGTGATCGACGACGGGTCGGCGGTGACCGTTCCCGAGGTGCACAAGGCCGACGCCGAGGAGTGTGGCGGGCGGGGGCTGTGGCTGGTGGAAGCGGTCGCGGCGAGATGGGGCGTGCGCGATGAGGGCTACCGGCGTCGGGTGGTGTGGGCGCAGATGTCCACGAAAAGCGGTACGTCTGCCTGTGCGGTAAGGAGGTGAGGGTGCAAAGTGAGGTGCTTTGGAGTGTCCTGGATGGATGATCCAGCGTGGTTTCCTCCGCACTGCATCAGCCCGCACCCGTCCCCAGCGCAGTCGCATGCTGAGCAGCTGGTGTGGAACGTGCCACTTGACCACGGCCGTGAAGTGCGTGTCGTCGCGTGGACGTGCGAGTGCGGCAGCCCCTTCTATGAACTGTGCCAGGCGGGCGGGCAGCGGTTCATCCGACGCACCCGAAACGGGCCGGACAAGCGGATCGTCGACGAAAGCGATCGATGGCCTGCCAAGCAGGCGGATGCGCGGTGGAACGCCTTGCTGCTCGGGCTACTCCACTGAGGAGGTGAGGCGTGGAGCCCATCGACCGCCCATTACTGACGTGGCGGGCGCCGAGCGGCGCCCGCCACGCAAGTGGGGTCAGCGGTGCCAGAGGACGGCTGAGGTGCTGGTGCTGTCGAGGGTGACGTCGCCGTTCCAGGTCAGGAACGACTGCTGGGGGAGATAGTTCTGGCCGAGGAGGAAGCCGCGCTTGATCCCGGTGACGTGCACGGTGGCGCCGGTGTCGGTGCCGACCACGACGCGGTGGGCGGTCACTTCGGCGATGTCGTCAGCCGTCGTGCCCGCCGGCAGTTCGACCGTGGTCGCGGCCGGGTCGTCGCGCTGGAGGGACCAGGTCGGGTCCACGTGGTTTGACAGATAGACGGTCTCGCCAGTGACGAGGCGTACGCCGAGCGAGACGCCGACCCAGGACGAGCCCGCGTTGGCCGGCTGCGTGGTCTTCTTGACCACCGCGTACAGGTAGTTGCGCTGGTCGCTCACCTCGGGCGTGGTCGGTGTGGTGGCCGAGGCGGCCTCGATCTTGCCCTCGCGGAGCATCTCCTTGGCCATGATCTCGTAGGTCCAGGGGTCGGCGTCCATGAGGTACTCGCGGGCCTGGTCGGCCGGCAGCGTCGGCAGGTACGACAGGAAGAACCGCATCGGGTCGTCCACGGTGTCGCACATGTTGTTGTTCGACGTACAGGTCTGCAGAAGCGCGTGGTCGTTCTCGTACCGGCCGGTGAACCGCAGTGTCTGGTGGTCGGGGGCCTGGTAGGTGTCGCTGCCCGCGACCCGGTCGCCGTTCTGGTCGACTTCGACGCTGTAGATCCACTCGATGTCGGTCGTGCGGCCCCAGCGGGCCATCAGCGCGGGGGTGTTCGTGCCGCCGTCCTCGTTGCTCCACACCACCGAGTACGTGAGCTTCGTGTGGCCGGGGGTGGTGGCCGGTGCCGCGTCATGCCAGGCGATGAGCGGGGTGTCGGTGGTCGCGTTCTGGTACGGGTTTCCGAGGGCGGCGATGTTGCGGCCATAGACGACGGGCGCGTACCGCAGCACGAGGTATTCGGGACTGCCCTTGGCGTAGGTCGAGACCCGCAGCGTGTCCAGCGCGACGGATCTGCTCGTCGCGGCGGAGCGCTCGGCGGCGAAGTGCAGGCGCAGCTGGTGCACCCCTGCGGTGAGTCGGCCCAGCGCGAGCTGGCGGTGAAGGGGCTGGCCGCCGGAGACCACGAGGTCGGCGACATATCGGTTGTCGACTGAGATGGACACGACGGCCGATTCGGCGCCCGCCTTCGCCCAGTCCGTGCCTTGCGCGGACGCGTTCAGGTCGATGAGTGCCTCGCCGGACTTCCGCACGACGACGGGCAGCCGGGGGTCCGGGTGGTTGCGGCGGACTTCGATGGACCGCGTTTGGGTGGTGCCGGCGGGTGTGGCCTGTGCCGTGGCCGGGCTGGTCAAGCTGGTCAAGCTGGTCAAGCCGGCCAGGACAGCAACCGTCGCGGTTAATAGTTGGGCAACTCGCATCAGGGGTTCCTCCGCTGCATGGACTGCGCCACGGGCGGGATGAATCGCGCGCCCGTGAGCAGGTCCGATCAGATGCCAGATCTAATGATCGAAACTAACCAGGCGGACAACGTGGGGAAAGCGGTCGTTGAAGAACGGGACAACCTAGTAGGCCCTATCAACTGGGCTTGTGGCCGAGCGTCTCGGCCGGACGGGACTACTTCGGCGCCCGCTACTACGACCCCGCCATCGCCACATCATCTCCACCGGCCTCGAACTCGGCCTTGCGCCCTGGCGCCTGTTCTGGTGCCACGTGCCTTCCGTTCCTCGCGGAGTAGTCGGGCGGGCCGGCTGACTAGGTCACGAGAGGTGTCGAGCATGGCACGATAGATGATCAGGTGGAGCCTTTCGGAGCGGAGAAGATCTTGTGTTGGGGCCTCTGCCGCGCTCAAGCGTGATACTGAAGCCGGGACGGTCCGGGAGGATTCAGGTGAGCACAAGCGGGGCTCAGGCAGCGGCCTTCTTCCTTGAGATCGCTCGGACTCGTACCGTTTGGTGGGTTCGAGACGACGACGGCAGTCCGACCCCGGTCTCAAGTTCTGGGCAGCCAGCTTTCCCCTATTGGTCGTCGAAGACCCGTGCGCAGCGCGCCGCTCAGCTATGGGGTCCTCAATTTCGAGCCGTTTCAATGCCGCTGGATCATTGGCGAAGCGCGGCTTTGCCGGATCTAGCCAAGGATGATTTCCGGGTGGGGATTAACTGGAGCGGACAGCGCCTAACCGGATGGGACTTCACTGTCGGTGAAGTGGTCAATCGTCTCATTCGCGCACTTGGCGAGCCACCATGCGACCGGTAGATTCGGCCGAGTGACGGCTGTCGCAACGATCTCAAAGCGTGTGCAGACGGAACTTCTGATCGGGTATGTCGATGATCGCCCGGCGGGCGGGTGCTACTTCCAGATCTTCCGGATGCCGAGCTTTGAGAAGGTAATTTCATGCCTTGGGGTCCGACACTCAGTGCCGGATTCTGATCCGGAGGATATTCCAGGTTCAGGTATTACAGATGACACACCTATCTATATTAGAGGGTTCGATCGGTGATACGTTTATGGTGGGCTAGGCGCCGCAAGCGCGTCTGGCCCCAGGTCGAGAACCGAGCTGGTGTCCTCGGCAGGGGAGACATCAAAGCGGTTACTCTTGATGAGGTCGAGCGCATGGGTCGACAAGCGAAGGCTCATCATTGGAGCGGCCAAGGGCGCCCAGCCTGGCTGGATGAGCATCGTGCATCAATCTCAGATCTCTACCTTACGTTCCTGCACGAGGAGTCCGAAGGCTGCTTTCGGTGCTCCGTCACAGCGCTGTTCAGAGAAGGAGGAGGGGGCATTTCGGGCTTGATGTTGCGCGAGATGAATTTAATTCACTTCCAGATCTGCAAGAATTCGCCGTAATTGAACTCGCGCATCGCTTCCTAGAGTCATTTCCCACTATTCGGCTAGATGCCGAGCAGCAGGCTGCATGGGACCGTGACTACGGCGAGGTTTAGTCTCTAAACTCGACTTTCGCTGTTCTAAATGAGAGTCATGCAGCGTCTTCCCAGGTCAGCGGGGTCGGCCAGGATTTTTTCGGGTGCAACCCCGGGCCCAGTGGCGCCCGCAGGAGCGCGCGCACAACCGACAGATGCGTCACAAGTGCGCGTTTTACGCGTTCGGGTCCCAGTCTGCGAGCTGCTCCATCGGCTCGGTGTCGCCGGTGGTCTCCAGGCCGTCGAGCGGGACGCGCTCGTAGAAGTAGAGGACCAGTTCGCTCGCTGCGCCTCGCATCGCCATGTCGCCCGGCTCCGCGTCGGCGGCGAGGTCGTCGCAGCGGACGCCGTCGGCGTTGAGGGTCAGGCGCCAGGAGCGGCCCTCGGTCGTGTGCAGGTCGATGGTCGCCGGCTTGAACGGCCAGGGGACGGTCGTCGCCGCGACGGTCGTCAGGAACTCGTCGACGCCCTCGACCGCGACGTCCGTCGGCAGCGGCTGTGCGGCCCCCTGGGTGAGCTGGACGTCGTAGGTGTGGACGGCGATCTCCTGGATCTGGTGCCGGGCCACGGCTCCGCTGGTCTCCGGGGCCTGCGAGCGGCCCCACCAGGTCCAGCAGCCGCGGTCCGGGCCGGCCTCGCGCATCGCGTCGAGCATGAGCTCGGTCGACTCGGCGAGCCAGGCGTCCAGGGCTTCGCGGTCGCGGGGCGCGGTCGGGGCGCCCTTCGGGTCCGTCCTCGCCGGGGGCTCAGCGCCCGGGCCCGCCGCGACGATGGCGGCCTGGCGGCGGCGGCCGTCGCCGAGGTGCTGCGCCAGTTCGCGCAGCGTCCAGTCCGAGCAGGTCGGGACCTGGACGTCAAGGTCGGGGGCGGACGCGATCGCGGCGCGGAACGCGGCCGAGCGGTCTTCGATCAGCCGCAGGACCTCGGGGAACTCCAAGATGTTCTGCACCTCGGTTGTGTATCACCTCCGGCCGCCGGGTAGCGAATTGCTGGGGGGCCACCGGCGTGCGGGAAACACACCAGCCGCAGCGCCGGGCTCCGGCTCGTGGAATCGGCGGATCCACAGGTCGCCGTGGTAAGGGCTCATCGGCGTTCCAGGTTGGTCATGTGGCCGGCGACGCGGTCAGCGGTGGGACGGTGCAGGGTGTCGACCACCCGCCCGTCGGTCAGGAACACCACCGAGTCGGCGTAGGAGGCGGCGACGGGGTCGTGCGTCACCATGATCACTGTCCGACGGTGCCGGTCGACCATCGCGCGGATGAGCTCCAACACCTCCTTGGCGCTGCGGGTGTCGAGCGCGCCGGTCGGCTCGTCGGCGAACAGTCTGCCCGCTACGCCCACGCTGCACCACCGCCAAGAACGGCCGGGTGGTACAGATCCGCCCACAGCATGACCTGCAGGCCGCCGCCCGCCGCCAGGCCGACACCGACACCGGCTGGCAGGCCGACTACCGCCGCTGGCGGCCACCCGTCGAACGCGCCGTCGCCTGGATCGTCGCCAACGGCAACCGGCGATTACGCTACATCGGCACCATCAAGAACAACGTCTGGCTCCACACCCGCGCCGCCGCCCTCAACCTCCGGACCCTGATCAACCTCGGACTCACCCGAACCGGCGGCATTTGGATACTTGCTACCAAACCGGCCTGGGCAGCCCACAGGGGTCCCCCAACAGCTCGAAGCACAGCCACCATCACAAGATCTTCAGTGAATTTCTAGTAGGCATCCGCACCACCCTCCCCAAATCGGGATCACCCAGACGGGCAAGGGCCGGGGTCGAAGGGGCCGGCAGGCCCCTGGGAAGAACAGCCCCGAATCACCACGCGCGAAGCGCGCCCTTAGGAGGGACCATGCCTTTTGCCCGTGAGTCCGTGCGCCCTCGGGGTCGGCGTGCTCTGAGGTGACGCGGGCTGATAGGAATGCGGAATGACTGTGAACGGCATTTCGATCGGGATTCTGGGCGGGACCGGAGACCAGGGGAAGGGGCTCGCGCGGCGGTTCGCGCTGGCCGGGCACCCGGTGCTGATCGGGTCGCGGAACGCGGGGCGGGCCCAGGAGGCGGCCGATTCGATCGGGTCCGGTGCTCGAGGGGCTGAGAACGCGGTGGTCGCCACCGAGGCCGATCTGGTGATCGTGGCGGTGCCCTACGACGGGCACAAGGCGCTGCTGGAGTCGCTGCGCACCGAGTTGGCCGGGAAGATCGTGGTCGACTGCGTCAATCCGCTGGGCTTCGACAAGCAGGGCGCCTTCGCGCTGCCCGTCGAGGAGGGGAGCGCCGCCCAGCAGGCCGCCGCGGTGCTGCCGGACAGCCGGGTGGTGGCGGCCTTCCACCACGTGTCGGCGGTGGTGCTGATGGATCCGGCCGTGGACAAGGTCGATCTGGACGTGCTGGTGCTCGGTGACGATCGCGAGGCGACCGACACGGTGCAGGCGCTCGCGTCGGTAATTCCGGGTGTGCGGGGCATCTACGGCGGACGGCTCCGCAACGCCTTCCAGGTCGAGGCGCTGACGGCGAACCTGATCTCCATCAACCGCCGGTACAAGGCCCACGCCGGAGTCCGCGTCACCGACGTGTGACAGCCATTTAAGGCAGCCAGCCCGCGTCCTCCGCGATGCGGATGGCGTCGATCTTGTTGCGGGCGCCCGTCTTCGTGATCGCTCCCGTGAGGTGGTTGCGAACGGTGCCCGCCGACAGGTGGAGGCGGGCGGCGATCTCCTCCGCCGACGCGCCACGGGCGGCCTCCCGCAGCACGGTGGTCTCTCGTGGGGTGAGGGGGCTCTCGCCGTACTCCATTGCCGAGGCCACCAGCTCGGCGTCGAGTACGCGGAGCCCGGCGGCGGTGCGCCTGATGGCGTCGGCCAGGCGGTGGCCGGGGGCGTCCTTGACCAGGAACGCCTCGATGCCCGCCCCGAGCGCGCGGCGCACCTGGCCGGGCTGGCCCATCGCCGTGAGCACCAGGATGCGGCACGACGGGAGCCGTTCGCGTAGCTCGGCGGCGGCGGTGATGCCGTCGATCACCGGCAGGTCGATGTCCACGATCGCCACGTCGGGCCGGGTCTCCAGGGCGGCGGGTACGATCTCGTCGCCCCGGGTCACCTCCGCCGCCACCTCGATGTCCGACTCCAGCCGGAGCAGCGCCGTGAGGGCCGCCCGGATCATGTGCATGTCCTCGGCCAGCAGTACCCGGATCACGCGGGCACCTCCATCGTCAGGCGGAACCCCCCGGTGCCGGTCGCCGAGGCGGTGGCCGTCCCGCCCGCCTGGGCGGCGCGCTCCGCCACTCCCGTCAGCCCACTGCCGCCGCCCTCAGGCCCATCGAGAGGCCCATCGAGAGGCCCGTCGCGATCACGAGCACCCGCAGGCCCGTCGAGATCACGAGCGCCGTCGTTGACCACTTCGAGCCGCAACCGGCCGTCCTTCAGGGACGTGCTGATCGTGCAGGTGGTGGCGCTACTGTGCCGCAGGACGTTGGTGACCGCCTCCCGCACGCCCCACGCCAGCGCCGCCTCCGACTGCCTCGGCAGCGCGGCGTCGACCAGGTGCGCCTGGCAGCCGACCCCCGACGACTCCAGCAGGGCCACCGCCCGATCCACCTCGCTCGCCAGCGACAGCTCCCGGTAGCCCCGCGCCACCTGCCGTACGTCCTGCGCCGCCTCCCTGGCCACCTGCACCAGCTCGCCCACCTCGCCGCGCGCCGCGGCGGGGTCGCGGTCCATCAGGCGGGCGGCCAGGTCGCCCTTGAGGGCGATCGCCGTCAGGCTGCGGCCGAGCCCGTCGTGCAGGTCGCGGGAGATGCGCAGCCGTTCCTTGAGTACGGCGGCCTCGGCGAGCTCCGCCCTGGCGTGTTCGAGGTCGACGGTCACGCGGACGAACCGGACCATGGCGTAGATCATCGCGCCGGTGGTGGACACGGACAGGCCGTAGAACAGAGCGATCACCGGGTTGGCGGACCAGGCGAAGATCGTGCCACCGGCCCACAGCGTCATCGCGCCGACCAGCGGACCGCTCCAGCGCAGCGGCAGGAAGACCAGCAGGGTCCCGGCCAGCATCGGTGCCGACACGGCCGACCAGCCATTGGGCAGCAGGTAGTCGGGTACGTACGTGGCGAGCGCCTGCAGCACCAGCGTGAGCGGGAAGAGCGGCGGCCGCTCGCCGCGCAACCCCGCCCGCATGTTCAGGTAATGGGTCACGACGACGCCGATCACGGCCGCGCTCGCCACGAACCCGTTGCGCGGGCCGCTGGCGAAGTAGATGAGCCCGATGAGCGAGTACGCGACCGAGACGGTCGTGATCAGGGCGCGGGCCAGCCGCTGCGCGGAGGAGGAGTTCATGTCCGGACTTATTATGACCGCCGGGGCTCCCACCGGAACCAGAGCCGGATCGCGACGACGCCGATGACCGCCCACACGGCCAGGTTCAGCGCGGGCAGCGCCACCTCGCCGGTTCTGAGTACGTGCACGACGGCGGAGGTGGGCAGCAGGTCGAGTACGGATCCCACCCAGGCGGGCAGGACTCCGAGAATCGGGCCCATCGCGCCGGCGGCGATGGCCGACACCAGGAAGATGGGCATCGTGGTGGGGGCGGCCAGCTCGGTGCGCGGGATCACGGCGGTGTAGGCGACGCCGAGCGTGGCCATGACGACCGCGCCCACGACGATCGCCCCGGCGTACACCAGCGGGTTCGCGGGGACCGGCACGTCGGCGAGCAGGCGCACCGCCACGGCGCACAGCGCGGCCACGACCACGGTCTGCGTGGCGGTGCTGGCGATCTGGCCGGCGAGGATCTGCCCGTCGGTCAGCCCGGTGGCGCGCAGCCGCTTGAGCACCAGCTGGTCGCGGCGCGTGGTCAGCGCCACGGCGACGTTCATGAACGCGGTGAGCGACAGCAGATCGAGGTCATGCCCTGGGAGAGGTGGGTGGCGTTGGCCACCCCGTCGGTCGTCACGTGCCGCATGAGCACCGGCAGGCCGACGCTCAGCCCCACAGGCGTGATCACTGAGGCGAACAGCATGGCCCGGTCCTGCCAGAACAGCCTGGTACCGAGCCGGTAGGTGGCGGCGTAGCTCATCGGGCGCTCCTCAACAGGTCGTAGTTCATCGGGCGCTCCTGGACAGGTCGAGGAAGAGGTCTTCGAGGGTGGCGGTGCGGACCTCCAGGCCCGCCAGCCGCAGGCCGCGTTCGGCCGCCCAGCTCAGCAGCGTCTGCGCGGCCAGGTCGGGGTCGGCCGCCCGGCACACGGCCGTCTCGCCCTCCAGGGTCACCGGGAGCGGCAGGTCGTCCGGTGCGGTCCCCGGCGGTAGCCGGAACGCCACCCGCCCGCTCCGCGCGGCGAGCGTCTCCGCCATCCCGCCGGACGCGACGATCTCGCCCCCGTCCATGATCGCCATCGAGGCGGCCAGCCGCTGCGCCTCGTCCAGGTAGTGGGTGGTCAGCAGGACCGTGGTGCCCTGCCCGGCCAGGTCGCGGATGACCTCCCAGGTGTTGCGGCGTGCCTCGGGATCCATGCCGGTGGTCGGCTCGTCCAGGAACAGGACCTCGGGCCGGCCCAGCAGCGCCAGCGCCAGGTCGAGCCGCCGCTTCTCGCCGCCGGAGAGCTGGCGCACCCGGGTGCCCGCCTTCGGCAGCAGGCCCGCCAGCTCCAGCGCCTCGTCGCGGGGCCTCGGCGCGATGGTGAGGTCACGCCAGATGTCGACGGTCTGCGCGACGGTCAGATCCGGGAAGAACCCGGCGTCCTGCAGCATGATGCCGGTGTGCCGCCTGACGGCCGCCCGGTCGCGCGCGGGGTCGAGGCCGAGCACCCGGCAGGCGCCCCCGTCCGGCTGCTGGAACCCGGCCAGCAGCTCGATCACCGTGGTCTTGCCCGCGCCGTTGCGGCCCAGGAGGGCGAAGATCTCCCCTTCGGCCACCTCGAACGAGATGCCGTTGACCGCTGCGAAGTCCCCGTAGCGCTTCCTGACGTCTTCCACATGAATCGCTGTCATATGTACGACTATTTCGGGAGGTGCGGTTCGGCGCCCGTGAAGAATTCACGACTTCCGCGAGAGCTTCAGCAGTGCGTCGGTCACCCCCTCGGGATCGACGACCTGCTGCAGGTGCTCGCCGGGCGTGCGCAGCACGGGCCAGCCCCGCCCATGCGCCTCCTCGGCCACCTTGTCGTAGGGCGGGCCGTACCAGAGACAGGCGCACCTGACCGCGTCCCACCCGGCGGGGACGGGAATGGGCTCGGTGTAGTAGCCGAGCGGCAGGCGCGGCTGCTCCTCGACCACCGTGGCGCGGACGCGCGGGTCGGGCAGCATGGCGGCCACGTCGTCGTCGCTCCACCAGTCGGTCCAGCGCGGCAGCACGCCGTCGTCGTCGGCCAGATCGCGCAGGAACGGCAGGAACGCCTCCTGCGCCGCCCGCACCAGCCCGTCACGGGGCGGGATGTGCGCGTCGGCGAACACGCACGACACCACCCGCTCGCCCAGCCCCTCCTTGATCACCGGCAGGAAGAGCCCGGCGTTGCTGTGCGGGACCAGCACGAGCGGCGTCTCGGGCGCGGCCGCGCGCACCGCCTCCACCACCTTCGGCCAGTACGGCGAGCCGCTTCGCGCCACACCGGTCAGGTCGGGCACCACGGCGGCGTAGCCCCTGCGCCCCAGGGCCTCGGCCACCGGCGTCCAGGTCGAAGGGCCCACTGACGGGCTGTGCACGAGCACGAACGTCACGTTCATGCTCCTACTTTCCCGCACGCGATGATCCGGCCACGCCGCTGTCAGCTGTCGGCGGACTCAGCGGACAGCGAATCAGCGGACCGCTCGGCCGGCGGATCGGCGGATCGGCGGATCGGCGGGCTCCAAGGATCAGGGCATCAGTGGGATCAGACGATCAAGGTGTGACGGGCGGCGGGTTCGTGGGCGCCGTCGTAGGAGCGCCAGGCCCGCGCCAGCCCGGCGACCGCCCGCGACAGCTCCTCCTCGGGGAACAGGAAGTGCAGCCGCGTGTACTCGGCGTGCCCGCCGAGCGGGTCGAACGAGCGCCCCGGCGGCACCGCCACCCCGTGCCTGAGCGCCACCTGCGCGAACGAGTCGGCCTCGCCGCGCGGCAGCCGTACCCAGATCGTCTGGCCGCCGCGCGCGGGCTCGAACTCCCACGAGGGCAGGTGTTCGCGCAGTTCGGCGCAGAGGTGGTCGTGGCGCGCCCGCAGCGTCCGTACGCGCGCCCGCCTGATCTCTTCCAGCCGTCCCAGCAGCGTGGCGGCGGCGAGCTGGCCGAGGACCTCGCCCCCCAGATCGTGTACGGCCCGCAGCCGGGCCAGCCGTGAGACCAGCGGCGCGGCCGCCCGGATCCAGCCCACCCGCAGCCCGCCCCAGACCAGCTTGCTCAGCGAGGCGATCGTGATCACCTGCTCGCCGGGCCCGTACGCGGCCAGCGGCGGCGGGATCTCGCCGGAGAAGCACAGCTCCGCGCAGACCTCGTCGTCGATCACCGGCACGTCGTACTCGGCGGCGAGGGCGGCCAGGCGCCTCCGGTCGGCCGATTCCATGATCGAACCGGCCGGGTTGCTGGCGGTCGGCACCGCGTACACCAGGGCGGGCCGTTCACGCATCGCCTCGGCGGGGACCGGGGCCAGCGTCACCGGCCGGACGGCCGCGGCGGCGTGCCTGAACACCTCCAGCGCGCCCGGATACGTCGGCGACCCGGTCAGCACGGTGTCGCCCGGCGAGACCAGCAGGCCCGCGAGCAGCGTCAGGGCCTGCTGCGCGCCGTTCGTGATGAGGATCTCCCCGGCGGTGGTGGGCACGCCGCGTTCGCGGTAGTAGGCGGCGACGGCCTCGCGCAGGGCGAGGTTCCCGGCGGGTTGGTAACCCAGGTCGCGCAGGCCGGCGAGGCGGCCGGCCGCCTCCTGGTAGGCCTCGATCAGCTCGGGCGGCGGGTCGTCGGGGGCGGCGCAGGTCAGCAGCTGTACGCCGTCCGGGGGATGGAGGATGTGCAGGAGCAGCGGGTTGGCGACGACGCTGTCCGTGGCGCGGGTCGAGGGCAGGTCGCAGGCCGCGACGCGGGTGCCGCTGCCCTGGCGGCGCACCACGCGTCCCTCCTGCTGGAGCAGGTCGTAGGCGGCCACGACGGTGCCCCGGCCGACCGCCAGGCGCCTGGCCAGCGCCCGGTCGGGCGGCAGTTGCTCGCCGGGCGGCAGTACGCCGTCGTCGATGAGCGCCCGCAGGCGGCCCGTGAGCAGCAGGTAGAGAGGCCCGCGCCCGGACGCCCAGCGGCCCAGCAGGTCGACGAGGTCATCAAGATTGGCCCCATTCATGGACCAATTCTCTATCATTGGATCTGACAAAGAGCCACATCTTGGGACATTCTCGCTGTATGAGCGAACTGCACCCCGAGACCCGAGCCGTGCATCTGCCCCAGCCGCCCATCGAGGGCAGCCGTCCGATCACGATGCCCATCTACCAGACCTCCGGCTTCGTCTTCGACGACCCGGCGGTCATGGCCGACGCGATGGGCCGGCCCGACGGCCCGTTCGTGTACGGGCGCTACAGCAACCCCACCGTCCGAGCCCTGGAGCTGGCCGTCTCCGGCCTGGAGGGCGGAGTCGCCGCCATGGCCACCGGTTCCGGCATGGGCGCGATCAACACCGTGCTCCTGGGCCTGCTCAAGCCGGGCGACCACCTGATCGCCCAGAAGGCCCTGTACGGCGGGACGGCCGGGATGATCAACGACCTGGTCGCCAGGTTCGGCGTCGAGGTCACCTACGTGCCCGAGGACGACCCCGCCGCCCTGCGCGATGCCGTGCGCCCCGAGACCAGGCTCGTCTACCTGGAGACCATCGCCAACCCGATCGCCCAGGTCGCCGACCTGCCCGGGATGTTCGCCGTCGCGCGGGAGCTCGGCATCGTCTCCGTCGTGGACAACACCTTCGCCACGCCCATGCTGTGCCGTCCCATCGAACACGGCGCCGACGTCGTCGTCCACTCCACGACCAAGTACCTGTCCGGGCACACGGACGTGGTGGGCGGCATCGCGGTGTTCGCCGCCGAGGAGCTGTACGACAAGGTGTGGCGCTACGCGACGAAGCTGGGCGCCTCGGCGGACCCGTTCGCGGCGTGGCTGACGCTGCGCGGGATCCAGACGCTGGCGCTGCGCATGGAACGCCACTGCGCCAACACCCGCCTGCTCGCCACCCGGCTCGCCGAGCATCCGGCGGTCGCTGCCGTGCACTGGCCGGGACTGCCGTCGCACCCGTCGTACGAGCTGGCGGCCAAGCTCCTGCCCGACTTCGGCGGCGTGTTCTCCTTCGACCTCGTCGGCGGCCGGGCCGCGGGGGAGAAGTTCATGAGCTCGATCAAGCTGGCGCTGCTGGCCCCCTCGCTGGGCGGTGTCGAGACGCTGGTCATGCACCCGGCGACCACGTCGCACCTCGGGCTCAGCGCCGAGGAGCTGGCCAGGCACGGGATCGGCGAGGGCACGGTACGCATCGCCGTGGGCATCGAGCACCCCGAGGATCTGTGGGCGGACATCTCCCAGGCGTTGACATAGCGCTTAGGAAATTAGGAAAATGCCTAAATGCTGCGGAGGGAGAACTCGATGACGGTGACGTACGAGGACGTGACGAGTGCGGCCGAGCGGATCGGCGGACATGTGCTGCGTACACCGGTGATCGAGATCTCTCCCGGGCTCTTCTTCAAGCTGGAGCAGCTGCAGCACTCGGGGTCGTTCAAGGTGCGGGGGGCGTTCAACCGCATCCTGTCGGCCGGCGAGCTGCCGCCGAGCGGGGTGATCGCGGCCAGCGGCGGCAACCACGGGCTCGCCGTCGCCTACGCCGCCAGGGCGCTGGGCGTCCGGGCGGAGATCTTCGTACCGGAGGTGACCAGCCCGGTGAAGGTGGCCGGGCTGCGGCGGCTGGGCGCGGAGATCAACCAGGTCGGGGCCATCTATTCGGAGGCCGCGGAGGCGGCGGCCAAGCGGGCGGCGGAGACCGGGGCGCTTTCGGTGCACGCCTACGACCAGCCGGAGGTCGTGGCGGGACAGGGGACCACGGGGCTGGAGTTGATGGCGCAGACGGGCGGGGTCGACACGGTGGTGGTGGCCGTGGGAGGCGGCGGATTCGCCGCGGGCATCACGGTCGGTGTCGGTGCCTCTGGTGGCGTGAGCGGGCCGCGGATCGTCGCCGTCGAGCCGGTGCTGTGCCCGACCCTGCACGAGGCGCTGCGGGCCGGCCATCCGGTGCCGGTGCGGGTCAGCGGTGTGGGAGCGGACGCGCTGGGCGCCAGCCGGCTCGGCGGCGTGGCCTACGACGTCCTCTCCCGGGCGGACGTCCAGAGCGTGCTCGTGTCCGACGACGCGATCGTGGCCGCCCGCCATGCTCTCTGGGAGGAGCACCGGCTGGCCACCGAACACGCGGGAGCGGCCGCGTACGCCGCGCTGCTGTCCGGGGCGTACGTGCCCGCCGACGGAGAGCGGGTCGCGGTCGTGGTGTGCGGCTCCAACACCGACCCCGCCACGCTCGCCTGACGTTCCAGGTGCCCGGAGTACCGGGCACCTGGAGGGGGAGGGGTCAGTACTGCGTCGCGTCGTGTACGTCGAGCAGTGGCTCCTTGACGCCGTCACCCGAGTCGTCGGTCCAGTTGGAGTTGCCGGTGGAGATCAGCTTGGTCCGCACGGCCAGCGCCCCTGCCCTGGTGGTGGGCTTGCGGGCGCCCGCGGTGAGGATGCCGGCCGCGCCCGCGACGTGCGGGCTGGCCATCGAGGTGCCGCTGATCGTGTTGTAGCCGCCGTTCATCCACGTCGAGTAGATACAGGTGCCGGGTGCGGCGATCTCGATCGTGGCGCCGAAGTTCGAGTAGAACGCCGAGGTGTCGTCCTGGTCGGTCTCGCTGCGGCACGACAGCGTGCTGCCGCCGAGGCCGCCCGCCAGCCCGTCGTTGTCGGTCAGCGCCGAGACGGTGACCACGTCGGGGTGGTTGGCCGGGAAGAACGACGAGGCGTTCGCGTGGTTGTTGCCCGCCGCGACGACGACCACGATGCCGGCGTTGGTGGCGTTCGTGATCGCGGTGCTGATCGCGCTGCTCGTGCATCCGTTGCAGCCGAGGCTCAGGTTGATGACCTCGATGGTGGAGGCGCGGGCCACGACCCAGTTGAGCCCGGCGGCGATGGCCGACAGGGTGCCCGAGCCGGCCGAGTTGAGCACCTTGACCGCGTGGATGCGGGCGGCTGGGGCCACGCCGACGGAGCCGATGGTGTTGTCGCGCGCGCCGATGATGCCCGCGACGTGCGAGCCGTGGCCGTTGTCGTCGGTGCCCGTGTTGTTCACGCAGACGCCGGTCACGCAGTTGGTCCGGGCCACCACGTTCAGGTCGGGATGGGTTTGGTCCACCCCGGTGTCCACGACGGCCACGTCCGTGTTGATCTGGACGTCGTCGACGCCGTCGATGTCCAGGTTCGCGTTGGACGGGGCGAAGATCCGCCGGACGCCCGTCGGGACCGTCTGCGCGAACGCCGTGACGACGGCGTCCTTCTCGACGGTGAGCACGTTCGGGGTCTGCCGCAGCTTCTCGGCGGCCTCCGCGGTCAGGGTGGCGGTGTAACCCTTGAAGGCATCCTCGTAGACGCCGATCAGGTGCCCGCCGTACCTGCTGACCTGGTCCTGGGCGGCGGCCTGCGTGCCGGCGCGGACGTTGGGGTTGAGCTGGACGATGTAGGTGCTGGTCTCCGGCGCGGCGGCCGAGGCGGGGAGCGGCGCCGCGGACAGAGCCAGCGCGCCGACGAGCGATGCGAGCATCAGGGTGCGTGGTCGCATGACGGATGTGAACCCTTCCTGGGGTATTGGACGGGGATCACTGAAAACATGAGTCAGAAGCGCGCTCGCGGCCATACGTGGAGGACACGTATTGCGACTACTTAGTGCGTTTCACGTCGTGCCGACGTTGAGCTGCCTGCGTGAGGTGAGTCCGAGCTTGCGCAGGGCGTTGGCGATGTGCACCTCCACCGTGCGCGGCGACAGGAACAGGCTCTCGGCGATCTCCTTGTTGGTCAGACCGTCGGCGGCCAGCCTGGCCACCTCCTCCTCACGCGGCGACAGCGTGCCCTGAGGTTCGGCCGGGCCGGCGAGCCTGCGCCGGAGCCGCCGGCTCGCCGCCGGGGTGATCGTCTCCGAGACGGCCTGCCTGACCAGCGGCTGGCGCAGGCCGTACCTGCCGGGTGCCCACTCGCGCAGCAGGCCGCACCGCAACGCCTCGGTGAGGCCGCGCTCGCCCTGTTCCGGCGGCACGCCCGCGACGCCCGTCAGCACGTCCTCGCACACCGGATGCTCGACCTGGGAGGCCGCCTGCACGATGTGGCGCGCCGCGCGCGGCAGCGCGGCCAGCTTCACCAGCACCGCGTCGCGCAGCGCGGGCGGCGTGCCCGGCTCCTGGCCGTCGGCCAGCATGCGGGTCAGCTCCTCGATGGCGCGGGGTACGCCGCCGGTGAGCGGCCACAGGTCGGCCGCGCCCGGCAGCAGGTGCTTGACCAGGAGGGCGGTCTCGGCGGTGGCGAGCGGGGCGAGCGCGATCTCGGCATGGTCGATCCGCGGTGGCAGGTGCGCCAGCAGCTCGGTCACGGGATGGCCCAGGTCCTCCGTACGGTACGTGACCACCAGGTTGACCCCGTCGGGCAGGCAGCGGGCCAGGAACGCCAGCAACTCCCTGGTCCCCGGATCGACCCAGTGCACGTCCTCGACCACCAGCGTGATCGGCCGCAGCGAGCCCAGCAGCGACAGCACCGCCCTGAACAGCCGATGCCGTTCCACCATCGCGTCCTGGATCGGGGGCGGGGCGGGCGGCAGCAGATGGCCGCATTCCGGGAGGAACGGGCGTAACGCCCCGGTGATCGGGTTGAGATCGCGCAGCGGGCGTACCTCCCGTAATGCCTCCACGACCGGCCCGTACGGGAACCGCATGGGGTGGCAGCTCCCGATGAGCATCGGCTGGCCGGTGAGCTCATGCAGCAGCCGGGTCTTGCCGACCCCCGCCTCGCCCTCGATCAGGAGGACGAGCGGGGGACGGCTCAGGGCGTCGGCCAGCTGCCGGAGTTCGTGCTCTCGTCCCACGAAAGGCATGACGCGCACCCCAACCGGCCGGACTATAAGCTGTCAATAAACTTTTTCCCATTTGTCGGGATGTGTCCAGGGGGATGGCCTTGGCCGGTCATTCGCGTCATT
This sequence comes from Nonomuraea sp. CA-143628, assembly GCF_050942315.1. NCBI lineage: Bacteria > Bacillati > Actinomycetota > Actinomycetes > Streptosporangiales > Streptosporangiaceae > Nonomuraea > Nonomuraea sp. CA-143628. The sequence goes on along the minus strand of NZ_CP192072.1, from coordinate 8,954,712 downwards.
CGTACGAGTGTCGGCGGTTGGTCACTCGCGTCACTCGTAGGAGTGGCCGGCCTCCGGGAAGGCGCCCGAGGTCACGTCGGCCGCGAAGGCGCGCACGGCGCGGTCCATCTCCGTGGCCAGCCCCGAGTACTGCTTGACGAACTTGGCCGGGCGCGGCGTGAGCCCCATGAGGTCCTGCCACACCAGCACCTGGGCGTCCGTGGCCGGTCCCGCGCCGATGCCGATCGTCGGGATGGCGATCGAGGCGGTGACCCGTTCGGCCAGCTCGGTGGGCACGCATTCGAGCACCACCGAGAAGGCGCCCGCCCGTTCGAGGTCCTTGGCGTCCGCCATGAGCTCGTCGCCCGACTGGCCGCGCCCCTGGACGCGGTAGCCGCCGAGGACGTTGACCGACTGCGGGGTCAGGCCGAGGTGCCCCATGACCGGGATGCCCGCCGAGACCAGCAGCTCGACCTGCGGCAGGACACGCCGGCCGCCTTCCAGCTTGACCGCGTGGGCGCCGGCCTCCTTCATGAAGCGCGCCGCCGTCTCCAGCGCCTGCTCGGCCGAACCCTGGTACGAGCCGAACGGCAGGTCGGCGACCACGAGGGCGCGCGCGGAGCCGCGGACGACGGCGGCCGTCAGCGGCAGCAGGTCGTCGACCGTGACGGGCAGCGTGGAGTCGTAGCCGTAGACGACCATGGCCGCCGAGTCGCCGACCAGCAGGACGGGGATGCCCGCCTGGTCGAACACGCGGGCCGTCATCGCGTCGTAGGAGGTGACCATGGGCCACCTCTCTCCGCGCTCCTTGGCCGCGATGAGGTCTCGGACGGTGACGCGGCGGCCCGTGGCGCCGCCATACAGCGTGGTGGAAGAGGACATGAACAACCCTCCGGTGAAGTCTCGAGGCGCCCCTGTGGCGTACCCGGACCCTTCCGATGATGGCACGAGGCCGACGGCGCACGGCGATAACCAGTGGCGGAATTGTCGGTGCCGCTTGCCACAATGGACCCGGAGGTAAGCAATCAACATGGCTCTCGACCCTTACAAGCGGCTGTTCCGGCTGCCCGGCGTGCGTGCGTTACTCCTGGTGGGCCTGATCGCCCGCATCCCCACCACCGCGACAGGCATGGCGTTGACGCTCTATGTCGTCAACGGCCTGGGGCTCGGCTTCGGGCAGGCGGGGCTGGTCACCATGGCCAGCACGGTCGGCATGGCCGTCGGGTCGCCGCTGACGGGCAGGTTCGTCGACAAATACGGTTTGCGGCCGATCCTTACCGTCACCACCGCCGCGCAGGCGTTGTTCTGGGCCAGTTTGTGGACGCTGCCGTACGCGGCGCTGGTCGTGGCGGCGGCGGTGGCGGGGCTGCTGGGGCAGCCGGTGTTCAGCGTGATCAGGCAGTGCCTGGCGGCCATGGTGCCGGTCGAGCATCGCAGGGCCGGTTTCTCGCTCGACTCGATGCTGGTCGAGCTCGCCTACATGGTCGGCCCGGCGCTGTCCGTGGCCGGGATGACCACCCTCGGCAGCGGGCCGACGCTGGCGGCCATCGCGGTCGGGCTGACCGGTTCGGGCGTGGCGCTGATCGCGCTCAACCCGCCGACCCGGTCGGCCGAGGAGCTGAAGGCGCCCGCGGTGAAGGTGCCCCGGCGGCAGTGGCTCACGCCCGCCTTCGTCGCGCTGCTGGGCACGGTGGCCGCGGCCACGTTCGTGCTCACCGCGACCGAGCTCGCCCTGGTCGGCACCATGGAGCATGCCGGGCAGACCCCGTGGATCGGGCTCGCGGTCGCCATCTGGTGCCTATACTCACTCGCGGGCGGCTTCGTGTACGGTGGGCTGTCGCGCGGCGTCTCGCCCTTGGCCCTCATCGCGGGCATGGGGCTGCTGACCGTGCTGGCCTCGCTGGCCGGTGGCGACTGGTGGTGGCTCATGCTGGCCCTGCTGCCCGCCGGTGTGCTCTGTGCCCCATCGCTGTCCTCCACGGTCGACACCGTCAGCCGCTGGGTGCCCGCGGGCGCCAGGGGAGAGGCGATGGGCTTCCACGGCACCGCCCTGCTGATCGGCGGCGCGCTCTCCGCGCCGGTCGCCGGGGCGATCATCGACGCGCACGGTCCCGCCTGGGCGTTCGTGGTGGCCGGGCTCACCGGGGTGGCGATGGTGCTGGTCGCGCTGCCGTTCTGGCGTCGGCGGCCCCAGCCGGTCGAGGCGCCGCCGACCGTGGTCACGGAGCCGGCCGAGCCAGTCGTCGCCACGAGTTAACCCTTACGAAACGAGTCCGTTGCGTATCGGAATATCCTTGCGATACGGTAGCGTTGCGAAACTCAAGCGTATCGAAATTAAGGTGCTTTCCATGGATGCGAACACAGGACATCCACGCCGCTGGCCCATCCTCGGCGTGCTGGTGTTCAGCCTGCTGGCGGTCGTGCTCGACAACACGATCCTCAACGTGGCGATGAAGACCATCGCGGACCCCAACGTCGGTCTGGGCGCGACCCAGAGCGAGCTGGAGTGGGCGATCAACTCCTACACGCTGGTGTTCGCCGGATTGCTGTTCACCTTCGGAGTGATCGGTGACCGCACCGGACGCAAGCGGATGCTGTTCATCGGCATGTTGATGTTCGGCCTGGCCTCGCTGGCCAGTGCCTACGCACAAGATCCGATGCAGCTGATCCTGGCCCGGGCGGCGATGGGCATCGGCGGCGCGGCCATCATGCCCGCGACCCTGGCCATCATCTCCAACGTCTTCCCGCCGAGCGAGCGCGGCAAGGCCATCGGCGTCTGGGCCGGTGGTGTCGGCTTGGCGGTGGCGATCGGCCCGATCACCGGCGGCGTGCTCATCGAGCACTTCTGGTGGGGCTCGGTCTTCCTGGTCAACGTGCCGATCGTGGTCATCAGCATGATCCTCATCGGCACGATCGTGCCGGAGTCGCGTGACCCCAAGCCGTCGAAGCTCGATCCGATCGGCGTGGTGCTGTCCATCATCGGCCTGGTCGCCATCGTCTACGGCATCATCCGCGGCGGCGAGCTGGCCACGGTGGCCTCCGCCGAGGTGCTCACCCCGACGCTGATCGGTGTGGCGGTGCTGGCGGCGTTCGTCTGGTGGGAGCGGCGTACCGACCACCCCGCCTTCGACGTGCGCAACTTCGGCAACGTCCGGTTCTCCTCCGCCATCGGCATGATGGGCATCGTCTTCTTCGCGATGATGGGCGGGATGTTCTTCCTGACCTTCTACATGCAGATCGTGCTGGGCTTCACCCCGGTGCAGGCGGGTGCGCTGATGATCCCGTTCGCCGCGGCGCAGCTCATCTTCGCGCCGCTCAGCCAGCGGGTGAACCAGCGCTTCGGAGCCAAGCTCTCCTCCGTGGTCAGCATGCTGGTCGTCACCGCGGCGCTCACGAGCTACGCCTTCCTCGACCAGAGCACGCCGATCGTGATCATCGAGATCATCTTCTTCGTGCAGGGCGCCGCGATGGCCAACATCATGCCCCCGGCGACCACCGCCATCATGGAGGCGCTGCCCAGAGAGAAGGCCGGTGTCGGCTCGGCCATGAGCAACACCGTCCGCCAGATCTCCGGCGCGCTCGGCGTGGCCGTGCTCGGCTCGGTGCTGTCCACCAGCTACCGGGGCGAGATCGCGCCCGCCCTGTCCGGCCTCGGCCTCCCGGCCGACGCCCAGCACGCCGCCGGTGAGTCGATCATGGCGACGGTCGGCGCCGCGCACGCCCTCGGCCAGCACGGGCAGGCGCTGATCCAGCCCGCCTTCAACGCCTTCCTCCACGGCATGCACACCACGGCCCTGGTCTCCGCGGTCATCGCGCTGCTGGGCGTGCTGGTGGTCCTGAAGTGGATGCCGGGCAAGGCGCGCCCGGTCCAGCAGGTGGAAAAGAAAGAACCAGCGGTAGTGTGAGGCCGCGATGACGATCCAGGAATCTGCGACGGCCCGTCCGGCGGGCCGTCCGCGCAGCGAAAAGGCCGAGAAGGCGATCATCGAGGCGACACTCGATCTGATCGCCGAGGGCATGGGCGTGTCGGAGCTGACCATCGAGGCGATCGCGTCGAGGGCGGGCGTCGGCAAGACGACCATCTACCGGCGCTGGTCCAACAAGGAAGACCTGGTGGTCGACGCGCTCGCCACGCTCAGGGCACCGCTGCCGCCGCTGCTCCAAGAGTCGGTGCGCGACGACCTGATCGTCCTGCTGGAATTGATCCGCAAGGAAGCGGGCGAGTCCCGGGGCCGGTGCGTGATGAACATCGCGATGAGCGAGGCGGATCGCTATCCGCGGCTGATGGAGCGCTTCATGAAGCGCGCCATCGAGCCGCGCAAGCTGGCCATGCGCGTCACGCTGGAGCGTGGCGTCGCCTCGGGCGAGCTGAGGCCGGACCTCGACGTCGATCTCGCCATGGCCATGCTGTCGGGGACCATGATGCACCACACCAAGTGGGCGCCCGCCGGAGACCTGCCCGCCGACCTGCCCGAGCGGATCGTCGACGCGGTCATAGCGGGGATCGGGCCCCAGGGCTGAGATCACCGCGGCCGGGACAGCGGCCTCAGGGTGGGATTCGGACGGCCGGGAGATTCTCCCGGCCGTTTTGATTTTGGGTGATGCCGGCCGTGAGCGCTCTGACCGGCCTGGATCTGTGCACCCGCCAAGAGCCTGACCGGTTTCTGGTGCGGGTGATCAATCCCGATGCAGCCCATGATCACCTAGACGCCCGACCGGGATGAATATCAGGTGATTCAGGTGGGGGAGCGTCGGCATTTCGTACGAGAAGAGCCCGGTCACAACGTCCCCAGTCCGCGCATGGCGATCTCGACGGCTCGGCGGCCCGCCTTCAAGTACTCCTCCTCCGAATGGCCGTGCAGTTCCCCGCAGGCGCGCGACGCCGCCTGGACGGCGCCCAGCAGGGAGCCGAGCGCGGCCGCCGCGCTGATCGGGTCCAGCTCGTCCGGAAAGGCCTTCACGAACGCGCCCGCGATCTTGCTCTGCAGGTCGAACAGCACATGCAGGGCCTTCGCCTGTACGGCCGGGACGGTCATGATCAGGTTGCCGTAGACCTCCATCCGCTCGCGGTCGCCGGCCAGCGGACCATCGGCGAGATAGCGGGCGATGACCCGGTCGTAGGTCCGCAGCAGCAGCTCCGGGACCCCTTCATCCGGTGCCCGCTCGGCGAGGACCTCCAGCGCCGCCTCGTAGTAGTGCTCGGCGTCGGAGAACAGCACGTCCTCCTTGCTCGGGAAGTAGTTGAAGAACGTCTTCGTGGCCACATCCGCTTCGGAGGTGATCTGCGCGACGGTGGTCCGCTCGTAGCCCTGCTCGCTGAACAGCCGGTACGCGGTGCTGACGAGCAGCTGCTTGGTCTGGCGCTTCTTGCGCTCACGCCGTGTCTCCTCCACGGGGGTGAGCTTACATCACGACTGTTTTTACACTAGTTGTATTTTTACTCTTAGTGGTGTTAAGTGGAGCCGCGTCACCTCCAGACCAGAGAGGAATGAGATGTCCGCACCCTCGTACCCGAGCCCGATCCCGATTCCGATGACGCGTCGCCCAGGCTGTCCCTTCGACCCGCCAGAAGAGCTCGGGCACCTGCGCGCCGAACACCCCGTGGCCCCGCTGGCCTACCCCGACGGCCATATCGGCTGGCTGGTGACCAGGCGCGACCTGGTCCGCGAGGTCTTGGCCGACAAGCGGTTCAGCCACCGGGCCGAGCTCATTCACAGCCCGTTCCCCGGGGCGGCTCTCAGCGCGAAGCCCCAGCCGGCGCCGCCCGGAGGCTTCATCTCGATGGACCCGCCCGAGCACACCCGCTACCGCCAGCTGCTCACCGGCCAGTTCACCGTCCGCCGGATGCGCCAGCTCACGGGCCGGATCGAGCAGATCACCGCCGAACAGCTGGACGCGATGGAGCGGCACGGCCCGCCGGTGGACCTGGTGGAGGCGTTCGCGCAGCCACTCCCGGCTCTGATGATCTGCGAACTGCTGGGCGTTCCGACCGCCGACCGGACCGAGTTCCAGCACCACATGGCCGTGCTCGCGGGCATGGGCAAAACGCCGGAGGAGAAGGTCGCCGCCCTTACCGTGGTGCAGGAGTACATGCGCGACCTGGCGGTGGCCAAGCGCGCCGAGCCCACCGACGACCTGTACAGCGGCCTGGCCAACGACAGCGACCTGACCGACGACGAGCTGTCCGTCATCGGCGTCATCCTCATGGGCGCCGGGCTCGACACCACCACGAACATGCTCGCCCTGAGCGCCTTCGCCCTGATGAGCCACCCCGACCAGCTCGCGCTCCTTCGCGCCGACGCCGGTAAGGCCGTCGAGGAACTGCTGCGCTACCTGAGCATCGTCCCCGCCCTGAGCCGCGCCGCGTTGGAGGACGTCGAGCTCGGCGGGCAGTTGATCAAGGCCGGTCAGACCGTCACCGTGTCGATGCCGGCGGCCAACCACGACCCGCACCAGTTCGCCGATCCCGATGTGCTCGACCTGAGCAGCCCGGCCACTGGGCACATGACCTTCGGCCATGGCGTCCACCAGTGCCTGGGCCAGCAGCTGGCCCGGGTCGAGCTGCAGGTCGGCCTGCCCGCGCTGTTCGAGCGGTTCCCGACGCTGCGCCTGGACGTACCGGCGGAGGAGGTGCCGATGCGCACCGACATGCTGGTCTACGGCGTGCACCGGCTCCCGGTCACCTGGGACGTGGTGTGATGCGCATCGAGGTGGACCCGGAACGCTGCTGCGCCGCGGGCATGTGCGTGCTCAGCGCTCCTGAAGTGTTCGACCAGCACCCCGACGACGGCGAAGTGGTCCTGCTCGACCCCGCGCCGCCGCCCGAACTTCACGCGGCCGTTCGCGAGGCCGCACTGCTGTGCCCGGCCACGGCCATCGCTTTGACGGAGGAGCCGTGAGCGGCGTGCTCATCGTCGGCGCCTCGGCCGGGGGACTCACCGTGGCGGAGGTGTTGCGGGCCAAGGGGTACGCCGGGCAGATCCGGCTGGTCGGGCAGGAGCCGCATTTGCCCTATGACCGGCCACCGCTGTCGAAGGAGGTGCTGGCCGGAGCCTGGCCCGCCGAACGCGTCTTCCTGCGCGACGCCGCCCGGCTCGACGCGCTCGGCGCCGAGTTCATCCTCGGCCGCCGCGCCGAACAGCTCGACACCGCGGCCCGTACGGTGGATCTCGACGACGGGCGGACACTGTCCTACGACACACTCGTCATCGCCACCGGGCTGAGCCCGCGCCGTCCGCCGTTCCTGGGGGGCCTTGGCGGCGTGCACACGTTGGGCGCTGAGGACCTCGTCGGGGTGCACACGTTGCCCGCTCAGGACCTCGCCGGTGTGCACACGTTGCGCACCCTCGACGATGCCCTGGCCCTGCGCGAGCGGCTGCGCGGGGCACGGCGGGTCGCGGTCATCGGCGCGGGCGTGCTCGGCTGCGAGATCGCCGCCACCGCCCGCACCCTGGGCACCGGGGTCACGCTCATCGATCCCTTGCCCACCGTGATGGTCCGCCAGCTGGGCGACGAGCTCGGCAGCCTGGTGGGGGCACTCCACGAAAGCCACGGGGTCCGGGTACGCACCGGGGTGGGCGTCGCCAGCCTGACGAGAGCGGCTGCCGAGGACGGCGCGGGTGCGGATGGCCCAGGCGGGGACAACCCGGGTGAGCGGGTCGGTGCGGTCGAGTTGACCAGCGGCGAGAGTGTCCCCGCCGACGTGGTGGTGATCGCCGTCGGGTCCGTCCCGGCCACCGGCTGGCTGGCCGGAAGCGGTCTGTCGCTCACCGACGGCGTCGAGTGCGACTCCCACTGCCGGGCCGCACCGGGCGTGTACGCCGTCGGCGATGTGGCCCGCTGGCACCACGACTTCCTGGGTACGAGCATCCGCCTGGAGAACCGCACCAACGCCACCCAGCAAGCCATGGCCGTGGCCGCCGACATCATGGGCGACGGCGCGCCGTACACCCCGATCCCGTACTTCTGGACCGACCAGTACGACGTCAAGCTCCAGATCCACGGCCACATCCCACCCGGCGCCCGCCTGCGCCCGCTCGACGGCGAGCCGGGCAGCGGACGGTTCGCCGCCCTGGCCCAGGTGGACGGCGTTCCCACCGCGGCGATCGGCTGGAACCATCCCCGCGGCGTCAGGATCGCCCGCGCGCATGTCACCGATACCCTCCGATCCATGTCCAGCGGGACCTGAACACCTGGATGGTGTACCGGCGTTCCCGCGCTACACCACCCACTCGCGGGAAGCATCGTCGGCCTAGCGTGGCAGTCGGTTTACGGTCGTTCCTCTATGGGTGCTGAACCCCAAGCGAACCCGAACTGCCGGGAATTGGTGGAAAGCGTCAGAGGCGGGACCTGCCGTGCCGGCCGAGTGGCCAGCGCGAGGTCACGCCGTGATCAATGGCCGGATTCTCGATGTCAGATGTCGCGATATCTGGCCGTGTGCCGTCCCCTCCTTTGACCGGTGGCACGGCTGAGACGTTGGCTACGAGCGCGGCCACTGCCACTGGCACTAGCCAACTCTCTGACCACTTTGGATGGCACGGGTCAGATGCGGCGTCGCCCGACGCCGATTGCCATAACCGGAAGCGAGGACGGCACCGTCCGAGTGGGGAACCTGACGCTCGCCCTTTTGGGGAAACCTACCCGCCCGTCCAAACTCGCCTGGAAACGCATATCGCCTCGCGTCTCGTGGCGAGCTAATCGAGTCCGGCTCGTAGCTCGGTGACGAGTCGCCAAGCGTTCGTCGAGGGATTTTTGGAGACCTCGCGTCCGGTTGGATCGATCTTGCGGGCCCGACGGCATGCATCTTCCAGGCCATGTGAAAAGTCCGAGAACCGAGTCGTCCCTTCGCTCCATGAAGGGACGAGGGACTTAAGCTTCTTCTTGGCTTCTTCGGCAGATTGAAACGGCCGTGTGCAGTCAACGTGATGCATGATCAGCCAGAATTCGAAACATGGAGTGGACAGGCAAAGCTCGACAGAGGTGCGGCTGGCTTCTCTGACAAGATCGTCGGCTAGAGACTGATCAAGTTCCGTGTCCAGAACACACCAAACAGCGCTGTATTCGTGGGACTTGCGAGTGCATGCCTCGCGTACTATGGAGAGATGGTCGACTTCTGGCATGTCGACGTCGATTTGAGGCCCACGACGCGACCGCATGCCGATGAAGTAATCTCTCTCGGTTTTGCCTTCACAAAGAATCAAGAACGAAGATCGCTCCTGCCGCGTGCCACTCCTTTTCCGGTCGAGGCGGGTCTCCGTATTAATTTTCTTTCTGTTTCTCTCGCCTCTAAGGTTCCGAGGAGACATCGTCCGCCTCTCTGCGGGTCGTCAGAGCAGCGGCGAACAGGTTGTCGCTGACAATCGGCACGGCACCGTAGCGACCGGCCAGGTAACGTCGCTCACGGTTTTCATCGAGTCGGGGCTTGAAGTCGGTCAGGGGGAAAAGCTCGGTGGCGCCATGTTCATTCTTCTCCGTGAACCAGATGGCGTCACGGCGTAGTACTTCTTCACCTTGGATTCGGCCGAGGAGGGTCGCATCGTGGCTGCTGAAAATGAGTTGCGCCCCACGGGTATTGAGCGCCGGATCGCTGAAGAGCTTGATGAGCTGTGCTGTCAAATACGGGTGTAGACTCGAATCGAGCTCGTCGACGACCAATGTCGAGCCGCGATTAAGCGTCCTGAACACGTCGAATCCAATTTCGTACAGGATCTGTGTTCCCAAAGATTGGTCACGTAGGCTCAGGGCAAACGTTCCGCCCTCGCCCTTATGCTTGAAGAATATATCCTTGCGGCGCTCTGGCGTGTATCCGTCTGGCCCTTTGAGGCGCATGGATCTTTCTGCGAGCTCCGCATCGGTCTCTTCGACTATCTCAGCGGACTCGATTCCGGTGTCTGCCGCCTGCAGGAGGGTGGTTATCCTCTCCAAGAGGCCCAGGCGATCCAGTGATTCGGCGGTGAAGGGGCGCCCTGGTGGTCGGAAATGGCGGGGGTTTCGGGTCAGAATTTCTGTGAACCAGTCATAGACCGGTCGAATTTCCTCTTGCCGCGATCTCGCCGCAATGGACAGGAATAGTACGTTGGTCTCGGTGATCGCGGCTACCTGGCGCATTGATGAGGGTGAGTGATCTCCGTAAGAGTAGTCGTCCAAACATCGATGAAATATCACCCTCTTCTTTTTCAGAGGGTAACTGAACATCCACTCTTCGACCACCTGGGCATCGTCCACAGCAAACCCATAGGTGTATCGCACGCCCTCGATCAGCAGATCGACCACGTAAGTAGAGGGCTCCTCGAGAGCCGCAGAATCCAAGGCGAAGGGGTGGCGCTTTATTCCTGCCCCAGGCTCGGATTCGCGAAGAGATCCTCGAACGAGGTTGCGCATGTAAACAAGGGCATCTATTACATTGGACTTGCCTGAAGCATTCGGTCCAAATAGGCCGATCACGGGCACGGCTTCGGCGGTAAGAGGTGACCGTGAGTCCGCTTCGTAGCTGGGTGTCAGGAGAAGTTGCTGCTCATCGCGGAGCGAGCGATGGTTGGTAACGCGAAAACTCAGCAGCATAGGTGGGCTGACCTCCTCGTCGCGAGGGTTATGTGCTGTTCTGTGTGGAAAACCAGAGAGAAGCAGCCTCAGTCACTCTACGCGACATGCGCGCTCGCTGTCTTGTCGAGCGGCCAGGTCTAATTCGCGCGAAACCGGAGTTCTGCGGATTGACCGGAGTTCTGCATGACAGAAGAGCGCCGCTCGGCGGCGGCGCGTCAGGTCAGCGGGGCCGTCTGACATGTTATGGCGCGGGCGTTCTTCGGGCGGTATGGCGCGAACGAGCGGTTCAGGTGTCGAGTCGGTACAGGCGGAAGAAGTCGTTGTCGACCGGCAGCACCGTGCATCGGGCGAAACCGGCCTCACGCGCCCACTCTCCGACGGTCTCCGCGCGCAGTACCGTGCCCGTGGCCGCCGAGGGCTTCTCGGCGAGCTGTGCGGGCAGGCAGTGGGTGACGCTCCAGCCGTACATCATTCGTTCGACCTTGTCCCCGGGCGCGCTGAAGCGGTCAGCCACCCGCTCGTCGGCGACGAGCACCGTGCTGCCAGGGGTTAGGGCCAGGTGGACGGCTCGCAGCACCTGGACCGGTTGGGGGAGGTCGTGCAGGGCTTCCAGGATGAGTACGAGGTCGTACGGGCCGGTGTCGGGCAGGCGCTGGGCGTCGGCGTGCACGAAGCGCACGCGCCCCTCGAGATCGCCGTCGGTGAGCTGGCGGCGGGCGTCGGCGATCGAGGCCGCGTCCAGGTCGAGGCCGTCCACCCCCGCATTGGGGAAGGCGCGGGCCATCGCCAGAGTCGACCACCCCTGCCCGCAGCCGACGTCGGCGATGCGCGGGTGCGGCGCCGCCTTCAGGCGGGCCACGACGTCCGGCATCGCGGCCAGCCAGTCGGTGGGCAGTTCGTGGGTGAAGGCGGGGCGGTTGATGTGGCCTTGGCCGTGCCGGAAGGCATGGCCGTAGTCCTGGTAGGGAACGCCGTCACCGGTGCGGTAAGCCTGTGCCACCTCGGTCAGGACGCCGCCGATCCCGGCGAGCATGTGGGCCAACGGCGCCACATGCGCGGGGTCGTCGACGTGCGTCAGCACCCGGGCGTACGCGGGGTCTAGGCGGTAGCGCCGCTCCCTGTCGGCGGCCTCGGGAAAGCCCGGTTCGACCTGCAGAAAGCCGGCCACGGCCTGCTGTTCCAGCCACTCGTGGGCGTAACGCGCCGCGATCCCGGCCTGCTCGCCGAGTTGCGCGGCGGTCAGGGGGCCCCGTTGTTCCAGTACGCGGTAGAGGCCGAGTTCGGCGCCCAGGTAGACCGAGAAGAGTTCGAGGGCGCCGATGGTGCTGTCCAACAGGCGTTCGACGAGCTGGTCAGTATGGACTTCCGAGCTGGTGTCGATGTTCAAGGCGTCCATGGCCGCCTCTTCTCCTCAACGACGTCATGAATGCAGAAGAGTCGCCTGCCCGGAGACCCGCCGGTATGCGGGACGACATGTACGTGAATACGCATTTTTGGGGTTGGTTGCCAGTGGGCGACCGTCGCGTACTGTCGAGCGAACTGGACGCGACCTGCCCTTTGCCCGGCTCGTCGAACTTGATCGGGGTTGGGGTGCTGGCGCGAAGTTCCACGAATCACGAAGGCGGCTGCAGGCCTTCGTACATCGGGAGCATGTGATCGAGCCGGGTGGTGAATTGCGGTCGGCCCAGGTCCTGGTAGGCGCGCGCCCAGAGGGGGAGCAGGCTGGAGAAGCGGGCGATGTCGCGGTGGAACGCGTCCATGATTCCGTGCAGGGCGGTTGCCGGGAACCCCGCGTCCAGCAGTTGGCCGGCGTCGGCGAGGACGTCGTCCAGCCGGTAGGAGTCCATGAGGCCGTCGGGGGCGAACGCGTCCGCGGGGGCCAGCACTCCGGGGCCGATTCCGTACGCGCCGGGCTCGTGTCTCCATCCGGACGGGACCGCGAGCTCGAGGGGCACCACCACGTCGAAACCGTCCGGGGTGACGGCGCGTTCAGGGGCGGGGTCGAGGTCGAGCTCGGCGGCGACGCGGGCGATGAGGGAACGGTCGTCGTCGCTGAGGTTCTCCTTGCGGAGGCCGAACGAGAGCATCCACTCCAGGCCGGCCCGGGTGTCCCTGGCGATGACGCGTCCTCCGGGTTCCTGGCCGAAGAGGGCGACAGGGTGGTCGGTTCCGCCCAGTTCCGGCGCGGGCACCACCCATCCGACGTGGGTGCCGTTGCCCAGATGGCCGAACTGCAGATACTCCGGCGTGGCGAACAACGGCACGTGGTCCCCTCGCCACGCCGGACCTGGATAGGCCTCTTCCCAGCCGTCGGGAGCGCGGGGAACGGATTCCAGGTCGAACATGAAGTCGTAGTGCGTGGTCAGGAGTCCGTCGTCGTACACCTCCTCGTCGATGAAGGCGTGCGGCCAGGCGATGTCGACCAGTTTGGCGAGCGCGGGCGGTGTGGGAAAAGGGAACAGGTCGTCAACCCAGGCCGGGGGTGCGGCAGTCATGGCGATCAAGCTGCCACTTGTCTGGCTGGCGCGGCAAGCGGTTCGAGCACACGGCTCGAAACCCTGAGGGGCTGGGCTCCGGGACGATGGACAAGCCGGTGCGTCAGTGACGTAGGAGGGTCAGGCCGGTCTGGCCGTTGGCGATGGTGAGCTGGGCTTGGCCGCCGACCGGAAAGGTGGCCAGGGGGTTGGTATGGCCGACGTCGATGTTGGCCAGGACTGGGATGCCGGTCAGCGTCGGCTGGGCGTCGATGATTTGTTCCAGCAATGGGCGGGTCATATTGCTGGCGCGCTGGAACCGTCCGATCGCCAGTCCTCGAATCCCCGGAGCGTCGGGAAGCTGCAGCAGCGAGGTCAGATTGCGGGCGAAGGTCGCCGGCTGCGACTCGAAGTCGTCCTCGATGATCAATATCGCGTCGGCGAGGGCCGGCATGTAGGGAGTGCCTTGCAGCAGGTTGAGGGTGCACAGATTGCCACCGACGATTCGCCCCTCGGCGACGCCGGGCCGGATCGGCCACCATCCCTCGTTGGGTGTCAGTTCGCGCTTGTCCTGGTCGAGGAACCAGAGATCGTCGCTCCAGTGGGCTGCCGGGTTCAGGGGAATCGGAGCGGTGTCGAACATGGCTGAGGTGAACCAGCTCAGGGTCTGCTCGAGGTGGTCTCGCATTCCGAACGTCGACCAGTGCGGGCCGGAATAGGTGACCAAGCCGGTGCGGGCGAGGATGGCGTTCTGCAGCGCCGTGATATCGGAGTATCCGCACAAGATTTTCGGGTTGGCGCGGATCAATTCCCAGTCCAGGTACGGCAGCAGCTCATTGGAGTTGTAGCCGCCGATGACCGTCAGAATCGCCGCGACCGATGGGTCGGCGAATGCCTCGTGCAGGTCGGTGACGCGTGAGGCGATGCTGGAGGAGTTGAACGCGTCTCGCTCGTCGACATGGCTGCCATAGGAGAGTGTCAGGCCGAGTTCGGCGAACCGGGAGTTGATGATGTCGGTGTGGTCGTGCTCCATCACGAACGCGCGGGACACGGCAGGTGCCACTACCCGTATGACGTCGCCGTCGGTCAGCTTGGGAGGGAAGATCACATCCATCATTGTCGGAGTGTATGGGTCAGAGCCTTGGCATCGTAGATATTTATCTGCTCCTTGGTCACGTGGAGGCCGAGGGCGGCAGCGGATGGTCTGGGCGAGGTTGTCGACTGTCTTTGCTGAGGAAGTACGTCCATCTATTCCTGGCCTGGGAGGTACTGATGTGCTCTCCCTCATGCGGCCGGGGCTTCCTACGGTGGATGTCATGACCACCACTTCTCTCCAGTTGAACAACGGCGTCGTGATGCCGGCCCTCGGTTTCGGCGTCTTCCAGTCGTCTCCGGAGGAGACCGCCGCGGCGGTCGAGACCGCGCTGAAGACGGGCTACCGGCACATCGACACCGCTGCCGCGTACGCCAACGAGCGCCAGGTGGGCGAGGGCATCCGCCGTTCGGGGCTGGACCGCTCGGAGGTGTTCATCGAGACCAAGGTCTGGGTGAGCGACTACGGGTACGACCAGACCCTGCATGCCTTCGACAAGGCCGCCGGGAAGCTCGGCGTGGAGCAGATCGACCTGCTCATCCTGCACCAGCCGGCGCCGAAGGGATTCGACGCGACCATCGCCGCCTATCGGGCGCTCGAGAAGCTCCTGTCCGACGGGAACGTCCGCTCCATCGGGATCAGCAACTTCATGCCCCGGCACCTGGCCGAGCTGATCGAACGCACCGATGTCGTGCCCGCGGTGAACCAGATCGAGCTGCACCCCTACTTCACCCAGCCTGAGGTGCGGCAGGCCGACGCGGAGCATGGCATCCTCACCCAGGCGTGGTCGCCCATCGGCGGCATCACCTTCTATCCCGGCTGGGGCGAGCACCGCAGAAGCGTGCTTTCCGATCCGGTGCTGGGCGAGATCGCCGACGCACACGGGAAGACGCCGGCGCAGGTCATGCTCCGCTGGCACCTGCAGCAGGGCCGCTCCGCCATCCCGAAGTCCGTCAACCCCGCCCGCATCGCCGAGAACTTCGACGTGTTCGACTTCGAACTGTCAGCCGAGGAGATCGCCCGCGTCGACGCGCTCGACACCGGCGTACGCAACGGTCCAGACCCCGACGAACGGGATCCGTTCAGCCTGGGGATCGTCATCCCTGAGGCATAAGCGCCCTTCGCCTGACGACCATGAAACGCTCACCTACAACACGTCGATCTCGGACTAGCGCGGGCCGTCAGTACCAGGACATCGTCATACCCGCGTCCGCGTGAACGGCCGCGCTGTAGATCTCCTTGAGGTCGGCGAAGTACAGCGTGAAGTACTCCTCGTCGTCGCCGTTGACGTTCTCGGTCGTCCGTAGGCCCGTCATGAACTGCTCGACAGTGACGGGTGAAAGGCGCTCCCAGAAGGCTCTGACCTGTTCGGGGGTGAGTCGGCCCACGAATCCGTCCTCCGCCCCCTCGGCGTCGACGCCGTCCGAACCCCCCACTCCGTGAACGATCTCGTCGCCGTCGAGCCCCAGTGCCTGCAGCCCCACGCTGAGGGAGTACGCGCTCGTGTCGAGGTCGCAGCTACCAAGCTTCTTTCCGTCCCTGACGACGTCGATGTAGATGCAGACCCCCACCGTCGCCTCCCTCGTATACCGTGACCTGGCCTTCGGTGATCAGCATAAAAGGTGTAGATCTTCGAGGTGGTCGAGAAGTCCAGCTCAACTCCCGGTTCCCCAACACGTCGATCATGGAAAGTGGGAGCTCGGGCTAAGCGACGTCGGGCCGGGTCATCAGCGGCGACCGCAGATGCAACTCCAGGCTGGGGCCGGTCAGGGGCACGGTGCTCCACGTCGCCACCGCTGTGCCCGCGTCGGCGTCGAGCACCAGCCGGACCCGGTGCGGGGTGGTGATGACGTAGAGGTCGGCGACGAACGTGTTGCCCTGCCAGGCGCCGGCGGCGACGACCGGGCGGCCGAGCGGCGAGCTTTCCCGCCATTCGCCGTGCCCGACGGCGACCTTGAGGGACGACCCGAGTCGCAGGTGCCATCCGCCGTCCACCGGCTCGACGGCCACCGTGGTGCCGCCGGGCAGGGCTGAACCCTCGGCGGAGGCGTCGATCCTCGCCGCACCCGAACGGGAAGGGGCAGCCGAACCAGGCACCTGCGCGAGTGACAGCCGCCGCAGCCGATCGGCGAGGATCTCGTCGTCCTGGGTGCTTCCCGCGTCATCCAGGCCGGGCAACAGGCAGTCCCAAAAGACGCCGGGCAGTGCGTTTACCTGCTCCACGGCGGCGGTCACGACGACCACGAGATCGTGGGACGGGACGACCACGCATTGCTGACCGAACGCGCCGTCACCGTGATAACCGTGACGCGACATCCAGAACTGGTAGCCGTACCCGCAAAGAAAGTCGGGGTTGGGCGAGTCGTCATCGAGTTGCCGGGTCTCGATGTGCGTCTCGATGTGCCGTCTGGTCGCGAGCTCCACCCATTCGCGCGGGACGAGCTGACGGTCGCCCCAGACGCCTCCGCGCAGCAGCAACTCGCCGAAAGCGGCGACGGCCTCGGTCGTGAGGTGCAGCCCGTGGAATCCGAAGGCGGCACCGCTCGCCACCCGATCCCATTCGGCGTGGTCAACGCCCATCGGCTGGAACAGGCGGTCGTCGAGCAGTTCCGGCAGGCCGCGGCCGGTGACCCGCTCCACCATCCGGGCCAGGACGAAAGTGGTCGCATTGTCGTAGGTGTGCCGGGTTCCCTCAGGCTCGGAGAACGGTACGCGCAGGAAGCCCTTCACCAGGTCGTCCGGTTCCAGTTGCCAGGCCTCGGCGAGGCTGTCCGTGCTGTGCCCGGCCGTCATGGACAGCAGGTGGTGCACGGTGATGCGGCGTCCCTGCTCGGAGATGTCGGCCGGAACGTGGTCGGGCAACACGTCCACCACCCGGTCGTCCAGCGAGAGCAGCCCGTCGGCGATCGCGAGCCCCACCGCGACCGAGGTGAACGACTTGGTCAGCGAATAGAGCAGATGCGGGCGCCCGGCCGAGTACGGCGCCCACCAGCCTTCGGCGACGACGTGACCGTGGCGTACGACCATGATGGAGTGGAGCTCGACGGATCCTGCTTCGAGCCGGTCCAGCAACGCGACGATCGAACGGGACGAGACCCCCGAAGCCGCCGGTGTCGAGCGCGGTAGCAAGGCCGGCTGAGAACGCATGCGGGCACCCTAACAAGGCGAAATGCCAGATTCACCGGGATTTTCGCGCGACGAGACGGCCGTCGGGGGAAGGGCGAACCGAACCCAGACGCCCTCACCCTTCGCAGGCTTCTTCGAGGCGGGCCTATCAACTGGTGATCTCTCCAGCGGGGAAACGTGGACTGCCGAGGTATGTCCACCCGGTGTAGCCCGGTTTGTAGACGCCTGGTTCGAGATACTTGAACCATCTGAGCTCGCCGCTGCGGAGCAGGACGTAAAAGACGCCCCGGTAGGCCGTCTCGTCCTGGTGGACCAGCCATCCGGTGCCGTTGCGTTCATATGCGTCCCTGAACCAGGTCCGGCCGCCTTTCTCGGGTGCGCGCTGCCGGTGCCAGTTCAGGTCTCCGCGTGCGTCAACGGTGAACAGGACGCCGTCTTCCGATGCGACGATGCGGCGGTAGCGTTGCCAGCCCCGCTTGACCACCGTGCAGCGACCGGCGTTCACCCATGGTTCGGTGGCGTCGGCTCCCAGATAGCGATACCAGCAGAGTTCGCCGTTGGGCCGGAGGCCGTAGAAAATCTGGTCCGAGTCGTTTCCGGGGGCGGCGGTGAAATCCTTGAATGCGTTGAACCCGTGCCCGATGCCCTGACCGGAGTCGGCTTCCAGACGTGCGCCCGGCTGATATTCGAAGAGGAACAGGTCGCCTGACGCGTCCACCCCGTAAAGGGAGCCGTCCGCTCCTGCCTCCAGCCAGCGGAATCGGTTCCAGCCGCCGCCAAGCTCCTCACCCTGTGGGGTCAGCCACTTGGCGCCGCCGTTCTCGGGATCGGTGTGGACGAAGCGGCGGAGGGTTCCGTCGGCGAAGATCGCGTAGAGCACGCCAGAGCCCGCATAGGTGATCTTTCTGGCCTTTTTAAAGGATGGGAGGGCAGCCCGTGCCACCTTCGCGGCCTGCGAGGACGGCGCGTCATCGCCAAGGAAGCGCACATAGGCGGGTATCGCGGCGATGGCTGGGATCAGCACGGCTCCGGCCAGCCACATCAGGAACGTGTGGCGATCGACCCGCCTGTGGGGCGCTTCTTCTCGAGTTGGCTTCTCTTTCCGCTGCTCTTTCTGCGTCCGGGGGCGTGCGGCGGTGCGGGCACGGGAGCGTGGTGGCATCGGGGGTTCTCGTCGGGAGGGAAGGGGCGAGACCAATGACAACATGTCATCACTCTCCGCGCTAGCACAATTACGAAAAGCGATTGCGAGTCGGTTGTGTCGCTACGACGCTGCTCCCATGGCCATAACAACAGTACTTATATAAGTGCTTATATGATGAGCTCATGGCTGATCTCCATGCACCCGATCCCACCCAGGTGAGCCTCTGGCGGCCTCTGCGGCTCCTTCAGGCCTCCATGGACGCGGACATCGCCCAGATCTACTCCAAGACACGCATCAAAGGGCTCAAGACGAGCTTCGTGATGGAACTGCTGCGGCTTCACGCCTGTGGACCGATGACCATCACCGAGCTGGCCGAGTCGGTCAACCGGACGCATTCGGCACTCAGCCAGAAGGTGGCCGCGATGCGCGAGGCCGGCTGGGTCGAGACCATCGAGGGCGACGACGCGCGCAGCAAGAAGGTGACGCTCACCGACAAGGCCCGCGGCATCGTCGGCCGCCTTGCGGCGGAGTGGCGGGCCACCGAGGCCGCCATCGCCGAGATCGAGGCTGAGATCCCCTATCCGCTCTCGCGGGTCGTCACCGACATCGAGCAGGCCCTTGCCCGCAAGAGCTTCCACGACCGGATCGCCGAGAAGCTGGCAGAGGACCCCGCATGGGGCTGAGGCACGCCCTACTTGATGTGACCCCACTACGGACCTCCCCGCCGTTCCGCCGGTTATGGATCAGCCAGTCCCTGTCCGCTTTCGGCAGCCAGATGACGCTCGTCGCCGTGATGTTCCAGGTCTGGCAGATGACCAACAGCACCGCGTGGACCGGCGCCGTCGGCCTGGCGCAGGCGATTCCGCTCATCGTGCTCGGGCTGTTCGCCGGATCGGTCGTCGACCGTGTGGACCGCCGCAGGCTCTGCCTGCTCACCACCGGCGGGCATGCCGCGTGCTCGCTTCTCCTCGCATGTCAGGGATTCTTCGGAGCCCTCCCAGCCATCGGCGTTCTGGGGCTGGTGGTCGTGCATTCCTGCTTGGGCGCTGTCGGCGGCCCGGCCTCGCGCACCTTCATCGCGCACCTTCTGCCCAAGCACCAGCTGGCGGCTGGGCTGGCGCTGAGACGTATCGCCTCCCAGGGCGCCATGCTGGTCGGTCCCGCGCTGGGCGGGCTGGTCGTGGGTGGGCTGGGTGTCGGCGGCTGCTACCTGATCGACGCGCTCACCTTCGTCGCCGCGCTCTACGGTGTGTTCGGTTTGCCACAGATGAGCCCTGGGGGCGAGCCCGCCCGCCCCGGCCTGCGCGGAGCGCTGGACGGCCTGGCCTTCCTGGCCGGCACTCCCGTCATCCGCGGAGCCCTGCTCACGGATCTAGCCACGACAGTGCTGTCGATGCCGATCAGCCTGTTCCCCTCGATCAATGCGGAACGGTTCGGCGACGACCCGCGCACTCTCGGGCTGTTCCTCACCTCCATAGCCGTCGGTGGCGTCGCGGCCTCCCTCTTCTCCGGGACGTTCACCCGGCTTCCCCGGCCTGGCCTGGTCATGCTCGGCGGATCCGCTACCTGGGGCGCGGCACTCGCGCTGTTCGGCATGTCGCCCCATCCCTGGATCGGGCTGGGCTTCCTCGTCCTGGCCGGCGCGGCTGACACCGTCTCCGTGGTGTCCCGGAGCACCATCGTCCAGACGCACACCCCGAGCGAACTGCTCGGCCGTGTCAGTGCTGCCGAACAAATCGTCGGGCAAGCCGGCCCCGACATCGGCAACATGCGGGGCGGCCTCGTCGCAGACGCTACATCGGGAGCAGCGGCCCTGATCAGCGGCGGCTTGCTCTGCCTCGGCGCTGTCGCCGCAGTGGGAGCCACCACGCCTGGCCTGCGCCGGTCCTCAGTAACACTTCCAGTCGCTGCTACCGACCAGGCTCCCTGAGGGGAATCCAGGCGACTCATGCCGCCCGAGGCTGGGGCCGGGGGAGCGCGAGGGGGCTGGCAAGTCCCCTCGCCAAGGGGCGAAGCGAGGACCATGCCTGTCGGGGGTCGAAGGGGGCGGCAGCCCCCTGGGAGACGCTGCCCGAGCCATGAGCGCGCAGCGCCTCCGTGACGAGGACCATGCCTGTAGAGCGGTCAGTCTCGGGTGAGGCCCGGCCGCGACGCAGCTCGGTTCGGGTGCGCTGGCCGCCTTCACCGCGGCTCAGCGCCAGACGTTCCTGTCCGATCTCGCGGGGCTGACCAGGCTCCGGCGGGAGAGCGAGAACGATCCCCTCGTCGCGCTGCTCATCGACGCCGCCATCGCCCACATCAAGGCCGACCTACAGGTGATCGAAGCAGCCGAACAACGTCTCGCCCCGCTCGCCGAGCAGGCGCCCGGGATGACGGTGACACAGGACGCCGAGGTGGCTACCGGCTGACCGCGCCGCGCGAGCCATGCGCGCGGCGCCTTCCGCGATGAGGCTCAGGAGGTGGTTTCGCGCCACCTGTTGGTGATGGGGAGGCGGCGGTCGCGGCCGAAGTTCTTCGGGGTGATCTTCGGGCCCGGCGGGTACTGGCGGCGCTTGTACTCCGCCGTGTCCACCAGTCGGATGATGCGTGTCACCAGGGCGGGGTCGTGGCCGGCCGCGATGAGCTCCTGTACGCCCATGTCCTTCTCGACGTAGTCGTCGAGCAGCCGGTCCAGCACCTCGTACGGCGGCAGCGAGTCGGTGTCGCGCTGGTCGGGACGCAGCTCGGCGCTCGGCTCCTTGGTGATCGAGTTCTCCGGGATGGGCCGCTCGGCGTCGAGGCGGAACGACGGGTCGCCGTGGGCGTTGCGCCAGCGGGACAGCTCCCACACCATCGTCTTCGGTACGTCCTTGATCGGCGCGAAGCCGCCCGCCGAGTCGCCGTACAGCGTGGAGTAGCCCGTCGCCAGCTCGCTCTTGTTGCCGGTCGTCAGCACCAGATGGCCGTGCTCGTTGGACAGGCCCATGAGGATCGTGCCGCGGACGCGGGCCTGGAGGTTCTCGGCGGCCAGCCCGGACAGGTCGATCTCCTTCTCGAAGGCGTCGACGATCTCGCCGATCGGCACCACCTGGGCGTTGATGCCCTGCCTGCGTACCAGCTCCTCGGCGTCGCCGAGCGAGTGGTCGGAGGAGTAGCGCGAGGGCATCAGCACGACGTGGACGCGATCGGGGCCGATCGCGTCGGAGGCGATGGTCGCGGTCAGCGCCGAGTCGATGCCGCCGGACAGGCCCAGGATCACCGACTGGAAGCCGTTCTTGACCACGTAGTCGCGTACGGCCAGCACCAGCGCCGAGTAGACCTCCGCGTGCGGGTCCAGCCGCTCCGCCACCCGCGCGGGTACGGGCTCGCGCGGCTCGACCGGGTCGGACGACAGCACCAGGCGGTCCACGGTGATGGTGGAGCCATCGCCCGTGTCGTACGGGAACGACCCGGTCTCGGCGGTGGAGACCGGGAGATCCAGGTCCACCACGAGCAGCTCCTCGCGGAACTGCCCGGCGCGCGCCACCAGCTCGCCCGCCGCGTCCACCACGATCGAGTCGCCGTCGAAGACCAGCTCGTCCTGTCCGCCGACCTGGTTGACGTAGACGAGCGCGCACCCGGCCTCACGCGCCCTGCGCGCGCACAGCTCCAGGCGTACGTCGTCCTTCTCCTTCTCGTACGGCGAGGCGTTGGGCGCGACCAGCAGACCGGCGCCGGCCTGGCCGACCACGGCCACCGGGCCGCCCTCCTGCCACAGGTCCTCGCAGACCGCGATCGCCACGTCGACCCCGTGCAGCCGGAAGATCGGCAGCCGGTCGCCGCGCACGAAGTAGCGGTATTCGTCGAACACGCCGTAGTTGGGCAGGTGGTGCTTGGCGGTGCGGACGACGACCTCGCCCCGGTGGAGCACCGCGGCGGCGTCGAGCGAGGCGCCCTTGGGCTGGCCGATGCGCGGCGCGAGCCCCGCCCGGTCGACGTAGCCGACGACGACGGGCAGCTCGCCCAGCCCCTCCTCCCGCAGCCTGAGCGCGACCTCGCCCAGCGTACTGATGCTGGCGTCCACGAAGGACGTGCGCAGGACCAGGTCCTCCACCGGATAGCCGGTCAAGAACATCTCCGTGAACACGACCAGGTGCGCGCCGCGGTCCGCGGCGTCGCGGGTCCACGTGAGCAGTCGGTCGGCGTTGCCGGAGAGGTCGCCTACGGATGGATTGGTCTGTGCCAGCGCGATACGGAGTTGTGCCACAAAGGTCAGCCTAGTACGGTGCCGTTTTTATCGTCCAAGCGACGAAAAGTGGGCTCTCTCACAGACCCTGAAATCACAGAGCCGGCTGGAGGGCGCGCCGTCTGATCGCCGGGCCGAGCGCCAGCATGGCCACCGCCGACAGCAGTCCGACGCCGCCGACCGTGAACCACAGGGCCCGCGGCCCCACGTCCAGCAGCGCCCCACCGGCCAGCGGCGCCAGCACCGAGGCGACCGACCACGCGAACCCGAACAGCCCCGAATACCGCCCCCGCAGGTGCGCGGGCGCCAGCGCGGCGACGATGGTCCCCGCGATGCCCGCCGTCATGATCTCGCCGGCCGTCCAGACGGCGATGGTGACGCCCAGCCAGACGGCGTCGGTGACGAAGGCGGTCAGCGCGAACCCGGCCCCCGTGATGGCCAGCCCCAGCGCGAGCGTCCTGGCGGCGTCCAGGCGGCCGATCCAGCCGGACACCAGCGGCTGCACGATGACGATCAGCACCCCGTTCAGCGCCATCGCCACCCCGAACTCCCCGGTGGACAGCCCCGCCTGCTTGACCATCGCGACCGGCAGCATGGTCACGGTCTGCATGTACACCAGCGCCTGTCCCAGCACGACGAGCGTGAAGGCGACCATCAGCCGATCGCGCAGCACCACGCCGAACCCGCCGCCCCCCTCCCGCTCGGCCGTGCGGGTCTCGGGGACCGCCCGCCAGACCAGTACGGCGAAGATCACGCTGCTGACGGCGTCGATCCAGAACAGCCAGCCGAACCCGAGCTGGGCCAGCCACCCGCCCGCCGTCATCCCGACCGCGTAGCCGAGGTTGATGGCCCAGAACAGCAGCCCGTACGCCCTGGGCCGCTCCACCGGCGAGACCAGGTCCGCCACCAGGGCGTTGGACGCGGGCCGGTAGGCGTCGACCACCAGCCCCAGCACGAACATCGAGGTCGTGATCGCGGCCAGGGAAGTGCTGTATCCCAGCGCCAGCATCGCGGCGGCGGTGGCGATCATGCTGCCGGACAGTGTGGCCCGCCGCCCGATCCGGTCGGTCAGCCACCCGCCGAGCAACTGCGAGATCAGCGACCCCGCGCCGAACACGGCCATCACGAGCCCGGCGCCCGCCACCGAGACGCCCCTGGCCTGTGTCAGATAGACGCCGGTGAACGGCATCACCATGGTGCCCAGGCGGTTCACCAACGTCCCGCTCCACAGAGCCCAGAACGGCCGGGGGAGTCCACCTACCTGGGACCTCAAGAACGACTGCTTCTCAACGACAGTGCTAGTCACGGAACAAGAGTGATCTGTCGCCTTTGGTGGCCGCGAACGATTTAGGGCACACTAAAAGGTATGTCGGTGACCTGGGTGATGCGGCCGGAGGACGTCGCGCGGATCAGGTTCGCGTTCTCCCCGATGTGGGAGCTGGTCGCCAGCCTGCGTACGCTGCAGGACCCGGCCAGGCAGTCGATCCACCTGCCGTGGATCAAGTGCGTGCGCCCCCGCCTCGCGGAGCTGGATCTGACCGAGCTGTTCGCGCTCGTTCCGCCGAGCGGTTATCTCGCCGACTTCATCACACCGCCGCCCGACACGCCGCTGCCGGACTTCTCCGCCGAGCTGGATCGCGTACGGCTCACCCTGCCCGAACGGGCCGGCGCCGAGGCGGCCCAGGTGCGAGGGACGGACCGGGCGGTGATCGAACGGTTCATGGCCGATCCGGTGGCGGGCGTGGCCCGGGTCGCCGACGCGCTGCGGATTTACTGGGAGACGTGCTTCGCCGAGTTCTGGCCGCGCGTCTACGGGCTGCTGGAGCGCGACGTGCTGCGCAGGTCGCGGCAGCTGGCCCAGGGCGGTGCACATGAGCTGTTCGCCGCGCTCGATCCGGCCGTGGAGTGGACAGGGGAGCGGCTGCACATCGACCGGCCCTGGTGCGCGTCGGGCGGGCTGCACGGCGATGGGCTGGTGCTGGTGCCGAGCGCGTTCTACTGGCCGTCGGTGGCCGTGATGTCGGCTCCGTACCAGTCGATGCTGGTCTATCCGGTGCTGGGCGTCGGGACGCTGTGGGAGCAGGGGCCGCCGCCCGCGCCCGAGGCGCTGGCGGCGCTCATCGGGCGCAGCCGGGCGCGGATCCTGCTCGCGCTGGCCGAGCCCAGCACGACCTCGGCGCTGGCCGGGCGCATGTCGCTCACGCCCGGCGCGATCAGCCAGCACCTCGGCGTGCTCAGCGGCGGAGGGCTGGCCGTCGGGATGCGCGTTGGCAAGCAGGTCGTGTACCGCCGCACCGCCGCGGGCGACACGCTGGCCGCGGGCACACCCGCGACGCCCGCCCCCGCGCCCGTCCTCACGCCGTCCTGACCCCGCGACGCCCCCCGCGCCCTCCTACCCCCGCTATCGCCGGTCGTCAGGTGTAGCGGGTCGACTCCAGGAGCCAGTCGAGGTGGGCGCGCGGCGCGGCCAGGTAGGCGCACGCCACCTTGCTCACGTCGCGCGCCAGCCTGGGCGGGAGCGTGTCGAGCGGCAGGCGCCGGGCGGCCTCGTGCATGTCCTGGCAGCGCTCGGCGATCCGGTCGAGCACCCAGGCCGTGGCCTCCGGCTGGTCCAGGCCGAGCTGGTGCATCACGACCACGACGAGGTTGTGCCCGTCGCCGCGTTCCTTGGGCAGTGACGCCACGTCGTTGCACCAGGCGGTGACGTCGGTGCAGGCGTCGACGAGCTGCTGCCACGGCTCACAGGCGTGCACCCACGCGGGCACCTCCACGCGCAGGCACGGCTCCACGAGGTCGTAGAGGTACGGGCCGACGGTCCCCCTGCGCAGCGCCGGATACTGCTCCAGGGTCGGTACGCGGCCCGTGGCGCGGTTCTCGGCCTCGATGCGGCAGGCGTCGTGCTGCCGCCGCAGGTTGGCCGCGAACCTGGTCCGCCACAGATCGCTCATCCGGGCGCTGGTCACCCGCCACAGGTCGGCGAAGGCCCGCTCCAGCGGATGGGCCGCGCCGCCCGCCAGCAGGCCCTGGAAGACCTCCAGCCGGCCCGGCCCCTCGTCGAGCTCGTCGTCGAGATTGAACAGCCAGGTCAGCCACTGCGCGAACAGCGCCGCCGCGGCCGCGTCGAACTCGGCGAACGCGCGGCCCGCCATGCGGTGGAACCCCACACCGGGCCCGGCGTGCAGATCGGTCCGCCGCGCCCAGTCAAGGACGGCCGCCTCGATCGCGTACACGGCCGGATGCATGCGGCAGGGCTCCGCCATGGCGGGCACCCGCTCGGTGAGCACCAGCAGCGTGGTGGCGGCGGGCGCCCCGCGGCGCGGCCCGGGAGCCAGCGGCTTCCACTGGAGCATGGACCTCAGGGCGGTGCGCACCGAGGTGATCACGTCGGTACTCATAGGGGACCAAAGAGCCAGTTGCCCGCGGCGCTCGGGTCGTCGCTGACGTAGTACTGCCTGGCGGCCGCGATAAGCCCGTCCACGGTCAGCACGCCCCTGCCGGCCCGGTCGAGCCGGTCGAACGCCTCGTCCACGTCGTCGTAGGCGGTGCCGAAGGCGCTCAGCAGCGTACGGAACTCGCGGGGCCCGATCAGGCCGTCGCCGTCGTCGTCGCAGAGGTCGGCCACGGCCGCCGTGGCGGGCCGGAACACCGGCTCGTACAGGTCGCCCTCGACGAACGCCGCCGTCATGCCTTCACGGAACTCCTCCCGCAAGATCTGGCAGTCGGCGTCCCGGCCGAGCGCTTCGGACAGGGTCGACCAGATCCCGTCGAAGCCGGCGACGAGATCGCTGCCGGTGACCGAGGTCGGGGACTCTCCGAATCCCACCAGGAGCCGTGCGCCCAACCCCAGCAGGTCCACACGCTCGATGACGCCCTCGCCGCCCGCGTCGATGTGGTCGAAAGCCCTGTCAAGCTTGTGATTGAGCAGGTCGATAGCCACCAATGCCTCCCCCGAGACTGACTGCGTGATCACGATAGGTCCGGCCGGGCTCTTTGTCAGCGAGGCTCGCACCGGGACCCCACGTAACGTGTGCGAAACACGGACACGGCATTCTGATAGGGAACTCAGTACTGTCTTCGCTAGGGGATGCTTTGGACCGCCAGCAGGAGTTCGTGCTCCGCACGCTCGAGGAACGCGACATCCGGTTCATCCGGCTCTGGTTCACCGACGTTCTCGGCTTCCTGAAGTCGGTGGCGATAGCCCCGGCGGAGCTCGAAGGCGCCTTCGCCGAGGGCATCGGCTTCGACGGCTCGGCCATCGAGGGCTTCGCCCGGGTCTACGAGGCCGACATGCTGGCCAAGCCGGACCCGGCGACGTTCCAGATCCTGCCCTGGCGCAGCGAGACGCCAGGCGCGGGCCGCATCTTCTGCGACATCCTCATGCCGGACGGCTCGCCGTCGCACGCCGACCCGCGCTGGGTGCTCAAGCGCACGCTCGCCAAGTGCGCCGACATGGGCTTCACCTTCTACACCCACCCGGAGATCGAGTTCTTCCTGCTGAAGAACCGGCCCGAGCCGGGTCAGCGCCCCGAGCCGATCGACTCCGGCGGCTACTTCGACCACACCCCGCACAGCTCGGGCCACGACTTCAGGCGCCAGGCGATCATGATGCTGGAGTCGATGGGCATCTCGGTCGAGTTCAGCCACCACGAGGGCGCGCCCGGCCAGCAGGAGATCGACCTGCGCTACGCCGACGCGCTCACCACGGCCGACAACATCATGACCTTCCGGCTGGTGATGAAGGAGGTCGCGCTGGAGCAGGGCATCTGGGCCTCCTTCATGCCCAAGCCGTTCACCGAGCACCCGGGCTCCGGCATGCACACCCACATGTCGCTGTTCGAGGGCGACCGCAACGCCTTCTACGAGGCCGGCGCCGACTACCAGCTCTCCAAGACCGGCCGCTCGTTCATCGCCGGGCTGCTCAAGCACGCCGCCGAGATCACGGCCATCACCAACCAGTGGGTCAACTCCTACAAGCGCCTCTGGGGCGGCGCGGAGGCCATCGCGGGCCAGGGCGGCGAGGCGCCGTCCTACGTCTGCTGGGGCCACAACAACCGGTCCGCGCTGGTGCGGGTGCCGATGTACAAGCCGCACAAGGGCGGCTCGACGCGCATCGAGTTCCGCTCGCTCGACTCGGCCTGCAACCCCTACCTGGCCTTCGCGCTGATCCTCTCGGCCGGCCTGAAGGGCATCGAGGAGGGCTACGAGCTCCCGGCCGCCGCCGAGGACAACGTGTGGACGCTCACCAGCGCCGAGCGGCGCGCCCTGGGCATCCAGCCGCTGCCGCAGTCGCTGGACGAGGCCATCGCGGTCATGGAGCAGAGCGAGCTGGTGGCCGAGACGCTGGGCGAGCACGTCTTCGACTTCTTCCTGCGCAACAAGCGGGCGGAGTGGCGCGAATTCCGGCGCCAGGTCACCGAGTTCGAGCTCGGCCGCTACCTGCCGGTCCTGTGAGCGCGGGGCGGCGGGTGCGTCGTGACACGCGCCGCCCGAGCTTCGAGTCGGACCGCACCTCGGCTTGGTGTCAACAGGTCGTATCGACATTTTCCAGAACGAGTTAAATCGTCGGCTTCCCCAGAGTATCGCCGAGGGTGCCGGGTATCCACCTGCCGGAAACCTGGATAAGGGCGGCGAATTACGGGTGTCTCGGAAAGCGGGACTGACGCCGCCCTTGCCGACGACTCGACGGAGGACGACTCGTGACCGTTACGCCGACTTTGCAGGCACCGCCATTTCCCGGCGTCATCAAAAAGCCTCAGCAGGGCGAAGCCGTAAAGAAATGGCAGCAGCGGATGCAGGACCGCGGCTGGCACATCAAAGTAGACGGGATCTATGGGACGGAGAGCGAGCGTCTCTGCAAGAACTTCCAGGCCGAGAAGCACCTGCAGGTCACCGGCATCGTCGACGAGACGACGTGGGACAAGACGTGGACGGCCCCGAGCGCGGTGGCCCCGCCGTTCCCCGGTCGCGTCCTCAAGCAGCCGCCGATCATGGACGGCGAGGATGTGCGGCAGTGGCAGGACATCATGAACAAGCGCGGCTGGCCCCTCACGGCCGACGGGAGCTACGGGCCAAAAAGCGAAGAAATGTGCCGCCAATTCCAGAAAGAGCATGGGCTCGTGGTCGACGGTCAGGTCGGGCGGAACACATGGACCAACACCTGGGTAGAGACGATCTGAACTCGCTTGTCGCGAGTCGGAGCGGAAATCGTACTTTCGCTTAGTTCGGACCATGTCCGGCCGGGGCGGCCCTTCACCAGCGAATGCGGTGAGGGGCCGCTCGCATTGTCAAACGGTGTCGACGCGCCAGGCGAGAACGCGGCCGTAATGGGACTGCCCGTACACGTGCGGCTTCCCGCGGATGGTCGCCGCGGCCACGGACCGTACCGGGCGGGCGAACGCGCCCAGGACGGCCCGGCGCCGCGAAGTGGCGGCGTCCCACAGCGTCACCGTGCCGTCCTCGGTCCCGGTCACCAGCAGGATCCGATCGTCGTGCTCGACCAGGCTGAGGCAGGTGACGGTCGAGGTGTGCGGGATCCACTCCCGGCGCTCCCCGGCGGCGGCGTCCCACAGGTGCACATATCGCCCGCTGCCGACGGCGAGTACGTCGCGATCGGCGATCCGGCCCATCGCCAGGCCCGCGCCGGCGTCGTCCACGCCGAGTGTCCGAATGCGCCGGCCGGTCAGCGGGTTCCACAGGTCCACCTCGCCGTCGCGCCGCGTGGCCAGCACCGGCTGATCCCCGGCCCGGCCGAAGGCGCTCTCGCTCAGCGCGAACCCCCACCTGGGCAGCCTGGCCACGCACTCCTGCGTGACCGGGTCCCACACGTCGGCGCCGGCGGCGAGCAGCGCCCGGCCGTCGACCTCGCCGAAGGCGAGAGCGGTGGGTGAGGAGTGGTCCAGGCCGCCGAAGGTGACCCGGCCGCCCTCGGCGTCGTCCTTCCGCGCGATCCCGCGGATCTTGCTCAGCGGCTGCCACAGCATGGTGCCGTACGCGGCACAGCCGCTGCTCGCGATGTACGGCCGACCGGCCACCTGCCCGGCCGTCAAGCCTCGGCAGCAGTGGTCGTAGGGCGAGATGTCGCAGTCGTGGCCACGGCCGCTCTGGCGGCAGCCCACTGAGCCGATCTTCTTCCCGTCCGCCGCGTCCACCAGGAGCACGGTGTCACTGTGCGTGCCGACGGCCAGGGCGGGCGTGCCCTGCGCCGTGGTGAACAGCGCCAGCCCCGACCCGCCGTAGCCGATCCGCCGGTGCTGGTGCGGCGTCTGCGCGTCCCACACCTGCACCGTCCCGTCGAGCCCGCCCGTGGCCAGGCAGAGACGTCCCGCCAGGCTCCCGAAGGCGGCGGTCGTGATCAGGCGGGTGTCGGCGTCCAGGTCGATGTCCGTCTTGTGGCCCGGGTGCCTGATCACCGCCTTCGCGGGCCGTTCCCACTCCTTGCCGGTGTCGGTGTGGTTCGCCACGAGCATGATGTTCCGCCCGGCGTGGGTCGTCATGGCCACCGGTCCCTCGTCGCGGTCGAACCCTCGGTCGCGGGACTTGTCGCGGAGGTCGTCCAGCTTCAGGTAGACCAGCTCGCGGCTTTGCACCGTGTAGCCCGGCGGGTGTTCGATCCGGACCACCACCCCGGCTTCGGGCCGCCCGTTCGCCTCGCCTATGAGCAGGGGCGGAGTGAGGCCGTCCTCCTCCATGTCCGCCCAGATGTCGTCCAGTTCGGCTGTCCCCAGTCGCTCGCCGGTGGTGACGTCCCACACGTGCAGCTCGTATGGGGACAGAGCGGCCAGCACTGTCCGCTCGCCCAGCTTCGCCACCCCGAGGTCGAGCACCGCGTCCCGCTCCTCCGCGTGCAGTGCGCGCACGAGCTCGCCGGTGGCCGGATCCAGCAGGTCGACGCGCCCGTCCTCGTAGTCCTCCGGGTAGCCGCGGTTGTAGAAGCCGATGGCTACGGCGAGCAGCGTCCGTCCGCCCTCGGCCTCGACGAAGGTCAGGGCGGTCGGGTAGCCGCCGGTCAGATCGCGGGTGAATCCGCTCGCGCCGGTGAGCGGATTCCAGGTACGGATCGTGCCGCCGTCGTCGCCGCCGGCAAGTATGGGGCGGCCGTCCACCACGCCGAACGCCAGGGCGCGGACGCTCGCCGTATGACCCTCCAGATCCAGCCCGGAATGGCCCTCCAGGTTCGGCTCGGAATGGACCCCGAAGTTCGGCCCGGAGCGGCTCTCCAGGTTCGGCCAGGACTGGTCGGAATGGCCTTCTAAGTCCGGCGCGGACTGGTCGTACACGACACGGAGCCGTACCACGTGGTCGTCGCCGCCGCTGGCCACGAACGTGCGGCCCGCGAAATCGCCCACCGCCACCGCCCAGACCGGGCCGTCGTGCCGGGCCGGGCACACGTGAAAGGCTGTGGGTTGCTCGCCGGTCTCCCACGCTAGGGTCCAAGCTGACCCCGGCTCTGCCGAGTCCAAAGCCTCCAGGGCCTCCGGTTCCTCGGCGGCGGCGGTCGCGCGCAAGAACTCGAGCCGTTCGGGGCCGGGCAGCGTGACGAGCCGTGGGAGTGCACGGAGATAGGCCCGTAACAGCGCCGGCGGCCATGACCCGTCGAGCGCGCCGTGCGGGAGCGCCGGACCGGCCTCGGTCAACGAGGTCAGATCGAGCGGCATCGTCGCTGTCCCTCCTCTTGCGCTCGATCCTCTTGCGCTCGACCAGAACCTAATGACCGTGATCGCCAAGGCACGGCGGGCTTCGCCAAATCGTGATCATCTACGCAGCGGTCATCTCCTCTCCCAGGGGGAACCGGCGCATCACTGGGTGCCCGAGCGTCGGCTCGGGTGGATGGCGCGGCGATCACTGGAACGCGTAACACTCCACTTCGGCTCGGCGATAGGACAGGTGCTTGGCCACGGAGTCCCGCACGCACGCGCGTTCGTTCGGGCTCAGCTGCAACATGCCGCACACGGTCACGCTGGAATAGGTGCGGCAATCCAGCGAGGGATCGGCCTCCCCGACGCGGTAGTTCGCCCTGACCGCCGCGCGGCACTCCGAACGTGCCTGCGATGTGTTGGCGAACCTACATTGATGCAGCAGGACCTCGTACTGGGATTCGCTGACCTGATGGCGGTCGCCGTCCCAGGCGGGGATCGTTCCGAACATGGGGAGCAGCCACAACCCGGCGGCGGCGATGATGAATTTCATGGCTTCCCTCCAACACGCGCGAGGCACTGCCGGGGAGACGTCGCAGTCCACATCACCTGCTCAACTACCCGTACCCCCGTCTGGATACTTCAGTCGCAGGCCGTGGCCTCGCGGGGCCGGCCGGCCGCGGCCCTCGAATCGGCAGAGGGCCGCGGCGTCGCCGGGTCAGAAGTACTTGGAGGTCAGGTCTGTCGTCGGCCAGGTGGTGATCTTGACGGCGTTCATCTGGCCGTCGATCACGTCGAAGTCCGGCGTCCCCGTCTCCTCACGCCGGTTGAACACCGCCGCGTAGCTCCAGCCGTTCTGCAGCCGCGCCAGGTATGAGAACGTGCCCGGCATCGAGCCGTTGTGCCAGGTGTTGAGGTGCCCGGTCACCTGCCGGACCCACCAGCCGCCGCCGTACCAGGAGCCGGAGGAGGTGACGCCGGTCTCCGGCTTGGCGAACAGCTTGGCGATCGACGCCGTGCTCAGCACCGTGCCCGGCCGGTCGAAGGCGAGCGTCCAGCGGACGAGGTCCACGGCCGAGGCCAGCCAGCCGCCGTTGGCGTCCTGGTTGGGCATGTTGAAGCCGCCGTACGGGTACGGCACGACGGTGCCCGACTCGTCCATGACGGTCTTGTTCGTGTACTGGGACTGGTACATCACCTCGCCGGCCGCGGCCTCGGTCCTGAGGCTCTTGCCGAGGCGCATCCGGGTGATGCCGAGGGGCTTGAGCAGCTTCGTCTTGACGTACGTCTCGTACGACATGCCCGACACCTTCTCGATGATCCGGCCGAGCAGCATGTAGCCGTAGTTGCTGTAGACCATCTTCGAGCCGGGGGCGAAGTCGAGCTGCCGGCCCGTGGCGTACTTGATGATCTCGGCGTGCCCGATCGGCAGCGGCACGTCCAGCGCGGCCGAGATCGTGTGGTCCAGCCAGAGCTGGTCCTGCTTGGAGGTGTCGCGGTCCCAGCCGCCCAGGTGCTGCATCAGCCGGAGCACGGTGACCTGGTTCATCCGGGTGTCGGCGGGCGTGAGGCCGAGCAGCGTGGTCACCTTGGCCGAAAGGCTCAGCTTGCCGTCCTGCACCAGGCGCATGATGGCGGCGGAGGTGATGTTCTTGCTCAGGCTGGCGATGCGGAACAACGACGTCGGGGTGACGGCGGGGATCGCCTGGGCGCCGGTGTTGTAGCGATAGCCACGGGCCAGGACGATCTTTCCGCTCTTCATGACCGCCAGCTGGGCGCAGGAGATCTCGCGTTCCTTCACGAAGGTCTTGATCACGTTGTCGAACCCGGCCAAGGACGCGGGAGCGGTCCCCGACGTCTCCACCACCGGAACGGGTGCGGCGAGCGCCGGCCGAGCCGTCATCGCGGCGGCGGGTACCGCGACGGCCCCCGCTTTGAGCAGGCTTCGGCGAGTGAGCATTGTCACTTCTGACTCCCAGGTAACGTCCGTGCAAAGTTGGGCCCGTATCTTACGGACATGGAGGATCCGGCGCAGCCCGGGTCTCCCGCTGGGAAGTTTCACGCCCCCGCGAGGGTTATGCGGTGGGCAAAGACCCCTTCAGGGTGTGGGAAACTGACCGTCCGTTCAAATCGGTTCGTTCCAAAATGACTTTCGGATATTTCGCCATATGGGCGATGTTGGAGGGTGTGGCATGACGACGGCTGCCCTGCAGACCGTGCTGACCGTTCCTGAGCGCTTCAGGGGCCCGGCTGGAGTCGCCAACGGCGGCTGGATAGCCGGCACCATGGCGGAGGCCTTGGGCGGCGACAGATCGGCGGTCGAGGTCACGCTGCACGCGCCCACCCCCCTTGAGACCGACCTGTGCCTGGAGCACGTCGCCAACACGGTGTCCCTCCACGAAGGCGACAAGCTGCTGGTCGAGGCCATCCCGGTGGCCGAGGACCTGACGGCGCCCGAGTTCGTGGCGTTCAACGACGCCGCCCGCGCCGAGGCCGGTTTCCCCGGCTGGCGGGGCCACGCCTTCCCCGAGTGCTTCGCGTGCGGGCTGCGCGAGCCGGGTGACGGGCTGCGGATCTTCCCCGGCCCGGTCGAGGGGACCGACCTGGTGGCCGCCGGGTGGCGGGTGCCGTTCACAGTGGCCGACGAGGACGGCGTGCCCGCCTCCGTGGTGGGGGCGGCGCTCGACTGCATCACCGGCTGGGCCCACTTCAAGCCCGGCGAGTCGGCGCTGCTCGGGCGGCTGGCCGTACAGATCCATCGGCGGCTGTACGCGGGCGGAGCCTACTCCGTCGTGGCCCGCGCGACCGGCCGCGAGGGGCGCAAGCTGTTCGGCGAGAGCGCGATCTACGAGGTCGACGGCACCCTGGTGGCCGCCGCCCGCGCCACCTGGATCGCTCCCCGCGAAGCCTGAGACGCGTCTCTGCCCGGAGGGTTCAGGAGCCGGACGTGAGCCGGTCGGCGACGATCGACGCGCAGCGCTCGTCGAACATGATCGTGTAGTGGTTGCAGTCAGGGATCACCTCGTCGGCGAGTCCCGGCAGGCGGGCTTTCCACATGGCGGCCAGCGCGTCGGGCAGCAGGCCGGTGTCCTGATCGAGCAGCCCGCGCGGCGCCCTGACCAGGGAGAGCGGCGCCCTGATCGCGCTCAGTGCCGCGCCGACGCGCCCGGACTCGGTGAGCATCCACCGCCCGTCCTCGCGCACCGCGTCACCGGCCACGCGTGAGCGCAGCGCGCCCTCGGTGCCGGTCAGGTCATAGCGTACGTACGCCTCGGCGTCGGCGTTCCAGTGGTCGAGGAAGGCCGGGTGCGCCATGAAGAAGCCGACGTACGCCTCCGGTGTCGGGAACGTCCGGCGCAGTCGTTCCACGGCCGGTCCCAGGGTGGCCTCCAGGACCACGTCGGGGTCGGCGCCCTCGGGCAGCGGCAGCGGGAGCCCGCCGTCGACGAGCACCACGCGGGCGAAGTCGCGTTCGGCACCGGCCAGCGCGGCGACGTAGGCGCCCATGGAGTGCCCGGTCAGCACGGCCTCGGGGCCCGCGCCCACGTGGTCGGCCACGCGCAGCACGTCTTCCGCGTGCCGGGCCAGGCCGTACGGGCCGGGCAGGGCGGCGCTGTGCCCGCGACCGCGCAGGTCCATCGCGACCAGAGACCAGTCGGCGGGCAGCAGCCGCGCCACCGCGGCCCAGGCCATCAGCGAGGCGGTGATCCCGTGCACCGCGATGATCAGGCGTGGTCCCGTGCCGAACGTGGCGACCCGCATGCCGTCGACCTCGTCGAATCTCATAGCCGGATCTTAAGGACAAACCTTCTGGTAGGGCAGTCCTGGCACGAAGCTTCGCCACTCGCCGGGGCTCAGCGGCCGCTTGGCGCGGGCGCAGATCGCGGCCACCATCCTGCCGGGCTCGGCCGGCCGCTCGCGTACGACCCCCTCCTCGTCCAAGGTGATCACTCCCGAGCCGTCGGCGGTGAACGCCAGCCCGGACAGCTCGCCGTCGCCATCGTCGAGCGTGCCCAGGTCCGCACCGGCGGCCAGGTCGACGAGCCGCACCCGGTGGTCGTGCGTGACCAGCGCGACCACGTCCTCGCGGGGTGACCTGGCCGCCATATCGCTGCCCGTGAGCCGGCCCAGGGCGGCCTGGCGTACCCGCTGTCCGGTGGCGGTGTCGTAGACGCTCACGCGACCGCGGGAGTCCACGACCGCCAGCGACCTGCCGTCGTGGGTGAAGACCACGTCGGTGACGGTCGTGCCCTGGCCGGTGCCGCCGAACGGCTTGCCCAGCCGTCGGCCCGACGCCGCGTCGAACAGGTGCTGGTCGCCGGACCCCACCGCCAGCACCTTGCCGTCGGGGGAGAAGTCGGCGTCGTGTACCTCGCTCACCGTGGCCGACCATAACTGGTGCCTCGACCTCCAGTCCCAGACGCTCACCGCGTACCGGGAGGACACGTCCGCGTCGCGGTAGCGCAGACCGGTGACCAGCTTCGTGCCGTCGGGGCTGAAGGCCAGGAAGGAGGTGTCGTATTCCGCCAGGTCACCGTGGGGCGCCGCTTTCGCGAGCGTGCGCCGTGTGCCGGTGTCGAGGACCGTGAACCCGCTGATGCCGCCCACCGCGGCCAGTCGCCCGTCGGGGCTGATCGCCGCGGCGTCCACCGGGTCGGAATCGGGCCGCTTCAGCACCGGGGCGCCTAGTGGCCCGCGTGGGTCGGCGAGGAAGACCTTGTAGCTGTCCTCGGAGCTCAGGACCTGCCGGGCGCCGGGACCGAACTTCATCCACCACCACGAGGGCGCCCCCTTCGGCGCGCGCACCGCGAAGTCGCTCAGGTCCACGGTGAGGACGCGGTCCTCGCTGAGGTAGCGCAGCGTGTGGCCGTCGAAGCCGACCTGGGGCGCCGGAACGGAATCGTCCTCCGTGCCGCCGGGCAGGGTCAGCGTGGTGAGCAGCCGGTCGTAGGCCCGCCAGACCTGGATGTTCTGCCCGGTCGCCGAGGCGAGCAGCCGGCCGTCGGCGCTGAAGGTCAGCTCGCCGCCGTTCCAGATCTCGGCCTCGTTCCCGAGGGTCACCGCCGGCCCGCCCGCACGGTCCGTGATCCGCAGTTTCTCTCCCACCAGCCGCACCACCGTCTTCCCGTCGGGTGAGACGATCGGATGGGACGCGAGCGGGCCCTTCGTCCGGGCGCCGGTCCGCGGGTCCCAGGTGTATTCGTGCTGGTCGAGGCGGATCAGCGCCTGCTGGTCGGTCGTCCCGTAGCGCACGCCGACCGGCGTGCCCACGTCGTCGCCGACGTCATGGCCGAACGTCCACGTCCCGACCGTCTTGCCGGTGCGCAGGTCCCACACGCCGGCCCGCTTGTTGGTGGCGACCAGCAGATTCCGGCCGGTAGGGGAGAGGGCGGCGGCCAGCGGCCGCTCGCCCGCCAGGCCCAGCCGGCCGATGCCGCCGCTCCGCTTGCCGGTGCGTACGTCCCAGAGCCTGACCGCGTCGTCGCTCACGCTGGCCAGCGTCCTGCCGTCGTGGCTCAGCAGCCGCAGCGCGTCACCCGAGGCGGCGGGGTCCCTGAACGCGGCGACCTCGCGCTGCGCCAGCGAAGCGGTCAGCGCGGCCCTGGTCTGCGGAGTCCGGTCCAGCCGCCAGGCGGCCACGCTCAGCAGCATCGCCGCCCTCGGGTCGCGCTGCCGCAGGGTGTCCGCGACCTGCGCCAGCCGCGCCGCCTCCGCCTGGTCGCGCTGCGCGGCGATCCGATCGGCCCGCTCGTCGGCGAGCGCGCTCTGCTGGACGGCCAGGCCGGTCGCGAGCAGCGAGATCACCAGCAGGGCCGCCAGGCTGATGGAGACAAGCCTGGTCCGCCTGCTCCTGCGCCTGGTCAGACCGGCGCCCGCGTCGAGGAAGTCGCGTTCGGCGGTGGACAGGGTGATGTTGCGGCGGGCCGTGGCCGCCCACCGCAGCGCGTTCTCCAGGCTGCTGCCCTGCAACAGGTCGCCGTCTTTGCGCCCGGCCCGCGCCCACCGCTGCGCGGCGGTGAGGATCTCCTTGTGTACGGCCAGGCCGTCCCGGTTGGCCTCGACCCAGCGGCGATAGCGCGGCCAGGCGAGGGGCATGGCGGGGCGGGCCAGCCAGACCTCCTCGCCGTCCCTGGACAGCAGGTAGCCGAACACTTCCAGGATCCGGGTGACCGACGAGACCTCGGGCAGCGGGCGGCCCTCGACGAGTTCGGCCAGCTCCGCCCGCCGGATCGCGAGGCCGCCCTGCTCGCTCACTGTGATCAGCCGCAGGAAGACCTCGGGCGCGAGTTCGCGCTCCTCCGCGGACAGCAGCGCGTACGCCTCCTCGGCCAGCGTGCCCAGCGCGGGATCGTCGGCGGGGGCGCCCACCCGCGCGGCCTCCCTGCCGCCGGCGGCCAGCAGCAGGCCGGTGTCGAGGCCGCCCTCGGCGCTCACCAGGGCCAGCAGCAGCTCACGAGCGGACGGGCGCTCCAGCGGGTCCTTGCTGAGCGCCGCGGCCACCAGCGGGCGCAGCGTGGCGGGCAACACGCTCAGGTCGGGCCGGGACGACAGCACCCGGTGCATGACCGCGCCCAGGTTCTCGGCCTCGAACGGGTCGGTGCCGCTCGCCGCGTAGACCATGATCGCGCCCCAGGCGAACACGTCGGCGGGCGTCCCGGCCCGCTCCCCGCCGAACACCTCGGGCGCCATGTACGTGGGCGTACCCGTCACCAGGCCCGTCGCGGTGAGCGACATCTCCGCGGTCCGCGCTACGCCGAAGTCGATCACCCGCGGCCCGTCCGGACCGAGCAGCACGTTGTCGGGCTTCAGATCGCGGTGGATCACCCCGGCGTCGTGGATGGCGGTCAGCGCGGTCGCCACGGCCGTGGCCAGCCGGTGCAGCTCGCCGCCTGCGAAGCGGCGTCCCTCCATGACGGCCTTGCGCAGGCTGGGGCCCTGGACGTACTCGCTGACGATGTACGGCCTGGGCCCCTCCAGTTCGGCTTCCAGGACGCTCGCGGTGCAGAACGCGGCCACCCGGCGCGCCGCGGTCGCCTCCCTGGCCAGTTGCTCCGGCTGGTCGCCGTACAGCACCTTGATCGCCACCCGGCGGCCGTCCTCGGCGTAGCCCTCGTAGACCACGCCCTGGCCGCCCGTGCCGAGCCGCCCGGCCAGCCAGTAGTTGCCCAGCCGCTGGGGATCCCCGTCGATCAACTTGTCCACGGGCAGTTGGATGCGTGCTGCTTGGTGAAAGTTTGGGCGGATAAATTACTCCTTATGAGGATTACGGTCATTGAGCACGAGGCAGACGCGTCCCTCGGCTACCTGGGCGACTGGCTGGGGCCGGTCTGCGACGTCGTACGGCCGTACTTGGGCGAGGAGGTTCCCGAGCGCGCCGCCGACGGGCTGATCGTGCTCGGCGGGGAGGCGGCGGCGTGGGAGGACGATCGCTGCCCGTGGCTGCCCGCCACCCGCGACCTGCTGGCCCGCTCCGTCGAGGACGGTACGCCCACGCTGGCCATCTGCCTCGGCGCGCAGCTGATGACCCTGGCCTGCGGCGGCGCCGTCGAGCGGGGCGGCGAGGGGCTGGAGGTGGGCGTCTGCGAGGTGGTCGCGCTGCCCGCCGCGGCCGCCGATCCGCTGCTGTCCGGTGTCGGCACGGCCGTGGCCGTCCAGTTCCACCAGGACGTGATCGCCCGGCTGCCCGACGGGGCGGTGCCGCTGATGACGGGCACGCCGTACCCGAACCAGGGGTACCGGCTCGGCGAGGCGGCCTGGGCGGTGCAGTTCCACCCCGAGGCCACGCCGGAGATCTTCACCTCGTGGAGCACGGCCTCGGGGCTCAGCTCGGCCGGCGAGCTGAACGCGGCGGTCGGCGCGGCCGAGGAGGCGCTCATCGCCACCTGGCGGCCGTTGGCCGAGGCGTTCGGGCGCCTGGTCGCCGACAGGGCGCGGGCGGGCCTCGAGCCGATTCAGGGCATGTCCTGAGTCGTTCCCTGACGCGCGCCCTGGCCGAACCGTCCTAGCGGCCCCGCGCCCGCTGCCCGCACGGAACGCGGGTGATCAGTGGTGGCGCGTCCATCGAGGGCGGCACGGCGGGGCAGGCGCCGAACGGCACCCCCAAGAGCGCCGTCGTCGCCTGCCAGAACCCCGCCCAGCGCATCGTGGGCACCGGCACCGGCATCGGCAACGGCGGGCAGCAGGACCAGGTCATCCCGATGGCCGTCTTCCCCTCCGCCGGGCTCGATCAGGCGACCGGGCGGGCGGCCGAGGACGAGAGCGGCCTCGCCACTCCCTGGGACATGGACCTGTTCCTGGTCTGCGTCGACTGACGCCCGCTTGTACCGGTTGCCGGACGGGATGGGTCACCGGCGGCCGGTACGGGGCCGGGTGAGCGCGTGGGCGAGTGCGTGGACGCCGCCCAGGACGAGCGGCAGCGCGGCCAGCCCGGCCAGGGCCGACCCGGCGCCCGCCGTCGGCACCCCCGACGCCTTGAGCCGCCGCCACGCCCACACCGTGAACGGGATCACCACCACCGGCGCCGTCACCACGCCGGGCGTGTAGCCGCGCGCTAGCGCCGACTGCGCCAGATGCCCCACCCCGTGTAGCCCGAACCCGGCCAGCACCGCCTGGAACACCGGGCTGCGTCCTCCAGTGCGCGCCCCCATGGCCGACGCCCCGGCCATGACGCCGCCCATCAGCCCGATCGCCACGTTCACCTGCCGCTGCGACATCTCCAGCCGCTCCCACGGGACCCGTGGGTAGCGCCGCTCCAGCTCGGGCCGGTGCTCGCGGGTCCAGCGGGACATCGTGGCCAGCTCCTCCGCGTCGTGCGCCACCCAGGCCGCGAGCAGTCCCCAGGTCACCGTCGCCGGAACACCGTCCATCCCAACCTCCAAAACGCAACGCAACGTTGCGTTTTACTTTAGGCGTCGGGGGTGGCGGGCTGTCAAGATGGGGTGGTGCCGAGGATCGAGTCCACCGCCGCCCGCCTGGCCAAGCTCGGCTTCGCCGACGGCGCGCGGGCCGCGACCCTGGTACGACAGTCGGGGCCAGAGCTGGACGACCTGCTCAAAGGACTGGTAGCCGTGTCCGATCCCGATCTGGCGCTCGCCTCACTGACCCGCCTGGCAGAGCGCGAGCCCCGCGTGCTCGACACGCTGCGCGCCGACGAAGACCTCCAGGGCAGGGTGCTCGCGGTGCTCGGGGTGAGCGCCGCCTTGGGGGAGCACCTCGTACGCCATCCCGAGCAGGTGGGGCTGCTGGCCCTGCCCGAGCTGGGAGACGCGCGGGCCGAGTTGCTGCACGCCGTCGGCGCCGAGCCGGAGGAGGACGAGCCCACCGCGTCGGATCCCGACGCGCTGGTGGCGCTGCGGGTCGCCTATCGCGGGCGGCTGCTGCATCTGGCCGCGCGCGACCTCACCGGGCAGGTCGGGCTGCCCGACGTCACCTCCGAGCTGTCCGACCTCGCGGGCGCGGCGCTGGAGGCCGCGCTGGCCATCGCGCGGGCCGAGGTCGACGCGAGCGACGTACGGCTGGCGGTGGTCGGCATGGGCAAGCAGGGCGCCAGGGAGCTCAACTACATCAGCGACGTTGACGTGATCTTCGTGGCCGAGCCGCGCGAGGGCGCCGACGAGACGGCGGCCTTGCGTAGCGCCACCCGCCTGGCCCAGGCCATGATGCGGGCCTGCACCGCGACCACCCCGGAGGGCGCGCTGTGGGAGGTCGACGCCGGGCTGCGGCCCGAGGGCCGCGCGGGGCCGCTGGTCCGCACGCTGGCCAGCCATCTGGCCTACTACCGGCGCTGGGCCAAGACCTGGGAGTTCCAGGCGCTGCTCAAGGCGCGGCCGGTGGCGGGCGACCTGGCGTTGGGCTCGGCCTATGTCGAGGCGGTCAACGAGTTCGTCTGGTCGGCCGCGACCCGGGAGCACTTCGTCGAGGACGTGCAGGCCATGCGCCGCCGCGTCGAGTCCCACGTACGGGCCGAGGGCGAACGGCAGATCAAGCTGGGCCCCGGCGGGCTGCGTGACATCGAGTTCGCGGTGCAGCTGCTGCAGCTGGTGCACGGGCGGCAGGATCCGCTGCTGCGGCGCAAGGCCACCCTGCCGGCCCTGGCCGCGCTCTCCCGTGGCGGTTACGTGGGCCGTGACGACTCGCGCGGGCTGGCCGAGGCGTACACCTTCCTGCGCCAGGTCGAGCACCTGCTGCAGCTGCACCGGCTGCGCCGTACGCACGTCCTGCCATCGGACCCCGACGACCTGCGGCGGCTGGGGCGCGCGCTCGGCATGCACGCCGACCCGGTGGGGGAGTTCACCGCCAGGTGGCGGCGCCACGCGAGGGAGGCGCGGCGGCTGCACGAGAAGCTGTTCTACCGGCCGCTGCTGCAGGCCGTGGCCCGGCTGCCCGAGTCGGAGGCCCGGCTGTCCACCATCGCGGCGGCCGCCCGGCTGGCGGCGCTCGGCTACGTCGACCCCAACGGCGCCCTGCGCCACATCGCCGCCCTGACCACGGGCGTGTCGCGGCGGGCGGCGATCCAGCGGACGCTGCTGCCGGTCATGCTCGGCTGGTTCGCCGACACGCCCGACCCGGACGCGGGGCTGCTCGGCTTCCGCCAGGTGAGCGACAAGCTCGGCACCACGCCGTGGTACCTGCGGCTGCTGCGCGACGAGACGGCCGTGGCGGCGCGGATGGCGCGAGTGCTCGGCAGCAGCCGCTACGCGACCGGGCTGCTCCTGAACGCGCCCGACGCCGTCGGGCTGCTGGGCTCCGACGAGGACCTGGCCGCGCGCTCGCCGGACGCGCTGCTGAAGGAGGCATCGGCCGCCGTGTCGAGGCACGGGTCCGACATGGAGTCGGCGGTGGCGGCCGTACGTGCGCTGCGGCGCAGGGAGCTGTTCCGTACGGCCGTGGCCGATATTTCCGGACTTATGAGCATTGAGCAGGTGGGGGTGGCGCTGTCGTCGCTGAACGACGTGACCATCCAGGCCGCGCTGGACGTGGCGATCGGCAAGGTCGAGGTGGAGCGGCGGGGGGCACTGCCGACCAGGTTCGCGGTGATCGCCATGGGACGGCTCGGCGGCATGGAGTCCTCCTACGCCAGCGACGCCGACGTGATGTTCGTACACTCACCCGTGCCCGGCGCCTCCGAACGCGACGCCACCGACGCCGCGCACGCGGTCGCCAACGAGCTGCGCCGCCTGCTCGCCCTCCCCGCCCCCGACCCGCCGTTGCTCATCGATCCCGACCTGCGCCCCGAGGGCAGGCAGGGCCCGCTGGTCCGTACTCTGGCCTCCTACCAGGCCTATTACGCGCGCTGGTCGTCCCCTTGGGAGGCGCAGGCGCTGCTGCGGGCCCGCTTCTCGGCCGGTGACGCCGCGCTGGGCGCCGAGTTCGTCGCCGTGATCGACGACCTGCGCTACCCGCCCGAAGGTCTGTCCGACGACGTCGTACGCGAGATCAGGCGGCTCAAGGCCCGCATGGAGGCGGAGCGGCTGCCACGCGGAGCCGATCCCGCGCTGCACACCAAGCTGGGCCCCGGCGGCCTGTCGGACGTCGAGTGGGTGGCGCAACTGCTGCAGCTGCGCTTCGCCGCCGACCACCCGGCGTTGCGGACCACCCGTACCTTGGAGGCGTTGCGCGCGGCCGAGGGGGAGGGCCTGCTCGCGGCCCCCGACGCGGCCGTGCTGGCGGCCGCCTGGCGCTTCGCCTCGCGCGTCAGGGACGCGCTCATGCTGGTCAAGGGCCGTCCCGGCGACAGTGTCCCGGCCGACGTCAGGGAGCGCAGGCTCATCGCGCGCATCCTCGGCTACCCGCCCGAGGGCTCGGAGGACTTCCTCGACGACTATCGCCGGGTGACCCGGCGGGCCCGCCAGGTGGTGGATCGGGTCTTTTACGGCTCCTGAGCTGTAACAGGTTGGTTGCGGGCCGTGCGCGCGGGCCCTGGTGGGTGTATCAAGGCGCGGGGTGATCCATTTTGCTTTCCATTTACGTCGACCTCGCGTTAGGTCTGGTGCTGGCGTTCCTCCTGCTGTCGCTGCTGGTGAGCGGGCTGAACGAGGCTTTCGTACGACTGCTGGGCATCCGCAGCAAGTTCCTGTGGGCCTATCTGCGCGACACCATGGACGGCAGCGACGCGCAGGGGAAGTCGTGGTTGCCGGCCAAGGTGGCCGACGTGTTCGCGCGGCTGCCGTTCGTCCGTGATCCACGGCCCGCCCACAGCGACCAGCCGGCCCCGGTCGAGGCGGCCCAGGCGCCCGAGCAGGAGACCAAGGCCGACGACGCCGTGACGCAACTGCTCTACCAGCGGGTCCAGGAGATCGACCACCCGAAGCGGGGCCGCACCAGCATCGCCAACATCCCGCCCGAACGCTTCGCGGTGGCCCTGATGGAGATGGCCGCCGGTGAGAAGGACGGCGTCGAGGGGCTGCTGGCCAAGCTCAAGACGATGGGCAGCCCGCTCTACGGTCATCTCAAGGGCGTGTGGGACACCGCGCAGCGCGACATGGACCGCTTCCGGCAGGGCGTGGAGACCTGGTTCGACGGCGAGATGCAGCGGCTGTCGATGCTCTACAAGCGCTACGTCAAATGGGTGGTCGCCCTGCTCGGCGTGGTGGTGGTGCTGCTGTTCACGATGG
The DNA here is from genome assembly GCF_050942315.1 of Nonomuraea sp. CA-143628. Classification (NCBI taxonomy): domain Bacteria; kingdom Bacillati; phylum Actinomycetota; class Actinomycetes; order Streptosporangiales; family Streptosporangiaceae; genus Nonomuraea; species Nonomuraea sp. CA-143628. Next base: position 8,910,903 of record NZ_CP192072.1, on the reverse strand, counting down.
ACGGGTTCGAGTACGCAAAGACGCTGCTGCGCGACAACGCCTTCCGCGCCTCGGTGACGGCCGTGGCCGAGGCGGGGCCCGACGCCTACAGCGAGCTCAAGGAGCGGTGCGCGCAGTCCAACCCGATGCCGTGCATCACCGAGACGCTGAGCCAGCCCGCGCTGGTCATGGTGTTCGACCACGCGATCGTCAACATCGCGATCCCGGCCGAGGGCGAGCCGAGCATCCACTGGAACGGCGCCGCCTGGTGGGACCGCCTCACCACGCTCAGCCACTGGCCCGGCTATGCGCTGACGTTCGTGGCGTTGCTGTTCGGCGCGTCGTTCTGGTGGGACCTGCTCCGCCGCCTCACCGGCCTCCGTGGCCGTCGTTAGAACTGGGCTAGTGTTGCGCTGATGGAGACAGAACGGCTCATCATGCGCAGATGGCGCGACGACGACAGGGAACCGTTCGCGGCGATGAACGCCGACGCCGAGGTCATGGAGCACTTCCCGGCCCTGCTGACCAGGTCGGAGAGCGACGGCTTCATCGACAGGATCGAGGCGGGCTTCGAGGCCCACGGGTACGGGCTCTGGGCGCTGGAGGTGCGCGAGAGCGGCGAGTTCATCGGGTTCACCGGGCTGGTCCTGCAGACGTTCGAGGCGCCGTTCACCCCGGCGGTCGAGGTGGGCTGGCGGCTGGCCAAGGCGGCGTGGGGGCATGGGTACGCGATCGAGGCGGCCCGGGAGGCCGTACGGTATGGGTTCGATGTGGCGGGGCTGGACGAGATCGTCTCCATGACGACCGTGGGGAACACCCGCTCGCGCAAGGTCATGGAACGGCTGGGCATGACCCGGGACATAGCTGACGACTTCTATCACCCACGGGTTGCGGCGGACAGCCCGCAACGGCCGCACGTCCTGTACCGACTCAGGCGCGGTCAGGCGCTCATGGCGTAGTACGTACCGGCTTTGAGGGTGGTCAGGCCAGGTCAGGCGCTCATCGCGTAGAGCACGTCGCGCAGGGCGGCCTCGCGGCTGCGCAGCCAGACCAGCCGCAGAGCCAGCGTCGGCGCGTCGGAGGCAGGGTCCGTCTCCGTTTCCGTCTTTGCCGCGGAGTCGAGCGGGATCAGTGTGCCGGAGTCGGGGTTGGTCTCTGTCGCGAAGTCGAGCGGGACCAGTGCGCCGGAGGTCAAGTGCGTCTCCAGCGCGAAGTCGGGCAGCAGCGCCCTGCCGAACCCCTGCCTGGCCCACTCACGCGCCATGGCGATGCTGGTCAGCTCCCTGCACGGCACCTGGGTGCCGAAGAGCTGATCGGCCGCCAGCCGTATCGAACACCCTGGCGCGCTCACCAGCAGCGTCTCCCGATCACCGTCTGGAGCCGCGACCAGCAGCAGCTTGACCTCGTCCACGTCCAGAAAATCCAGGTCGGGCGGCGGGGCGAACCCCAGCCCGCCGATCCGCGGACCGGAATCGAGCAGGAGCGCCGCGTCCAGGTCGCCACAGGTCACCTCGGACAGCAACGTCTGCCTGGTGTATGAGCGCACCTCCACGTCCAGGTCGGGGTGGCGCTGCGACAGGCGGCGGACGATGACCGGCAGTTTGGCCGCGGCCAACATCTCCAGCGCCCCGATCCGGACCTGGCGACGCCCGCCGGTCACCGCCCGCCGTACCTCGTCCGCATGGTCGAGCAGGCCCTGCGCACGCGTGAGCAGGGTGGCGCCCGGGCTGGTCAGGCGCATGCCCTGGGGCGTGCGCTCGAAGAGCGCGACGCCGAGGCTGTCTTCCAGCCTGCGCACCTGTTCGGACACCGAGGCGGGGGCGAGACCGAGGTTGTTCGCGGCGCCGGTGACGGTGCCCGCTCCCGCCACCGCCACGAACCCCCGCAACTGACGCAGATCCATTCGACCAAGCATACGGTTTTCCCGAACGCCCTCTGCGGCCGCGCCTGTTGATGGGAAATATGCTGCTTTAGCAGGCTTCGGGGCATGAAGATGTTCGGTTTCTCCCTGGCCTACTTCTTGGTGATCCTCGACACGACCGTGCTGACGATCGCCCTGCCCGACCTCCGTACCTCCCTCGGCGGCTCACTGGCCGGACAGCAGTGGGTGGTGAACGCCTACACCGTCGCCTTCGCCGCGTCACTGCTCACCGGGGGAGCGGTCGCCGACCGGTACGGCGCCGCCCGGATCTTCAAGATCGGCGTTACGGCCTTCGGCGTGATCTCACTGCTGAGCGCCGCGGCGCCCCATCTCGGCGCGCTGGTCGCGGCGCGCGCCCTGCTCGGCGTGGCGGGAGCGCTCTGCACGGGCGGCTCACTCGCCCTCCTGCCCGAACTCTTCCCCAACCCGGCCGCCCGCGCCCGCGCCACCGGCCTGTGGGCCGCCATCACCGGCACCGCCCTGGCCGCGGGCCCGCTGCTGGGCGGGCTCCTGGTCGACCAGTACGGCTGGCGCGCCGTCTTCCTGCTCAACCCGCCCATCGCCCTGATCAGCCTGCTGGCCATGCGAAGGGTGAGCTCGCCCCGGGGGCACCGGCTCATCGACTGGTGGGTGCAGGCGCTGGCCTGCGTACTGCTCGGCCTGCTCGCCGAAGCCCTGATCGACTCGTCACCGGTCGCCGGGGTGTCGGCCCTGGTCGCCCTCGTCGTGCTGGTGCTCGTGGAGCGACGAAAGGCGCTCGCGGATCGCCGCCCGCCCTTTGTGGAGGTGCAGGCGGATCGCCGCCTGCCCTTTGTGGGGCGCCGCGGGCTGTTCGCGGGGCGCCGCGGTCACGCCCCTGTCCTGCCCCCTGTCCTGCCCGGCGGCTTGCTCGCGGTGACCTGGCCGGAACTGCTCGCGGGCATGGTGGCGAACTTCGCCTTCTCCGGCGCCCTGTTCGTCCTGACCCTGTTCCTGCAGGACACCCGCCACCTGACCCCGCTGGCCACAGGGCTGGCCTTCCTGCCGCTCACCCTCCCGATGACGGTGAACCCGCTGCTCACCGGCCGCCTCGTGGCCCGCTACGGCCCCCGCCCCCCGATCCTCGGCGGCCTCGTCCTGCTGGCGACCGGCCTGGCCGGTGTCTCGCTCACCGACTACCTGGCGCCATGGTTGGTCGTGATGGGCTTCGGGCTGTCGTTCGTACTGCCGGCGCTGATGGCCGGCATCCTCACCAGCGCGCCGACCGGTACGGCGGGCACGGCGGGCGGCGTCCTCAACGCCTCCCGCCAGGTCGGCGCGACGCTCGGCGTGGCCGTACTCGGCGGCCTATCCCACCCTCTGCCGGTGGCCGCCATCCTGACGGCACTGACCTGCGTCTGCTACGGCGTCATGGGCCGCGCCCGACGGACGATGCCCACCGTCGGCTCACCAGGGACGGCTGGACTTCCAGCCGGGAAGTAATCGCCGCATCGTCTCTGGCAAGCCTCTGTCTGAGATGGTGCATGGATGATGTCGCCGAGATGGATGCTCTACGCAGAGATCATCTGTTTATCGGATCAACGCATTGGGTGACGTGCCTTGAGGCCACTGATTACGGAGAATCCTTCGTCGGCTGTCACGAGGGTCCTCCCGGTGGCGATCGCTGTTGCTGCGATCATGAGGTCCGGGCGTGACCTGGTAAGTCCCCTCCCGGACCCCGTCGGGTAGAGTAGGACTGTTGGATAATCCGACAGTTGGAGGAGCCATCGTGTCTGTCACGTCAGTGGCCCGTGCCAAGGTACGCCCTAAGGCGCAGCTCACCCTCCCCGATGAGATCCGCCGAGCGCTGCACATCGGCGAAGGGGACGAGGTCGAGTTCTCCGTGCACGACGACGGCACCGTGACAATTCGCGGCTTCGTGTCGATCCCCGCCGATCAGGCGTGGTTCTGGACGCCTGAATGGCAGGCCGGCGAGGGGCAGGCGACCGCTGACATCATTGCCGGCCGCACCACCTTCCATCGCTCTGCCGAGGACATGTTCGCCTACCTTGACTCGGGCGACGACGAATCGGGCGACGACGCCTGATGCCCACCTTCGAAACGGCCGGCCGCTTCGAGCGCGACTGGCGAAAGCTGACTGCCGAGCAACAGGCTCGATTTCGTAAGGTGATCACCGAGGCGTTCATCCCCGACGTCATCGCTGACGGGCCTTTCCGCGGGGGCCTTCGCGTGAAGGGAGTGACCGCATATCCGGGCGTGTTCGAGATGGCCTGGGCCCCGGACGGTCGAGCAACCTTCGGTTACGGCGACGAGCGAATCCCCGGTGAAGTGCACATCGTCTGGCGCAGGATAGGCACTCACGACATCTTCACTCCGCCGCCCGGTCCGTAGGGGCGGAACCCACCCTCGGTGTGGCCGTACTCGGCGGCCCCTTGCCGGTGACTGCCATCGTGACACTGACCTGCGCCTGTTACGGCGTCGCGGCCCGCGCCCAGCGGACACTGCCCCCCGTCGCCGAGAGTTTCGGCGATCTCGGGGGCCATGTCGTACGTGGCTCCTGACCACCCGCTCACCGGGACGGAGATTCAGGCGGCTCGGGAGGAGATGCTTGGACTCGGTACCCGCGGTGAAGAGGCTTGAGTGGGACCCTGGATCGTGGACAGCGAAGCCCGCTGGGTATTTGCGAACACCGAGCCGGAGAGATCCGGCTCAGAAGGTGATGGGCGGCGGGGCCGGCGCGCATACTGGGCAGGGTGTTTCTGTGAGACGGCTGGTCTCCTTGTTGACGTGGGCGACCAGGCCGGAGCCGACACAGTAGCCGCACAACCCTGTTCCTTCCAGTGCCGGATGTAGCCACGCGGGGAGTGGTGCCCTCGGCGCGGGTCGAGGGTTGTCTTTTGGATCGTCAGGACCGCCTACGACGCCTCTGCCGTAGCAGCACATGCATTTGAGCACATAGCCGGGAATGCTCCGGTCTGCGCCGGTGCCTTGGCATTCGGGGCAGGTGAGGGGGTGGGTCATTGCCAACCACTCCTCTCGCAAGCGCGGTATTGGGGCCATTTGCGCTCTTTGTCGCTTTTCCCGTTCGACTCTTCCCAGTTACCACCCTCGCCGAAACAGACGCCGCGGCGCCTATGTTCTTTCTGCTCGTCATCGTCGTCTGTCGTGCCCATGTCTTGACAGTACGGGGTGTGCGGGAAATGCCGCCGGGAAAGTCGGTCGGCCGGGACCATAAATCCCGTTTCCAGTAGGTCTGCGAGATGCGTTGGATAAAGTCGGGCATTTGTGAGAGCTTCCTGTTGGTTCGCTGTCGCGTTCCTCTCCACTGTCGGCGCGCTCATCGTCTACGCGCACGGATTCTGGGCTGGGCGATTTCTCGAGCTGGCTCCCGTCAGCGAATACTGTGTCAGCAAGCCTTTGGGTTCTCCGGCCATCTCATGGACGTGGTTCCCGCTCAGGCATCTGTGCCATTGGCGGGATGGAACCACGACCGATCTGGTACCCGGATACGTCAACCCGCTGATGATCCCGCTGATCGCCGACGCGGCCACCGGAAGCGTGATGTGCGTGCTGATGCTCATCGGGCGATCATCGCGCGGCAGAGACAGGAACCCGACCGGCTGAAGGCCCTGCTTCGGAACGCGGGTATCGTCCGGGATTGAACGCATGCGAAAGGCCATCGGCCGGGCCCTGCGCGGGCTGCCGATGGCCTTTCCCGGAGTGTCCCGTGAGAGCCGTCAGGACCAGAGGTAGCTGAGTCTGACCTGCAGCGGCCGGTCGAACTCGATGCTGACCCGGGTGTCGACGCCGTCCTCGAAGGCGCGGACGTTGTGCACGGTCATGCGGGCGCCGCCGATGAAGGGGCGACCGTTGGCGTCGACCTCGGTGATGGAGACGGTGACCGGGGTGAACGGTGTGACACCGGCCAGCGCCGCACGGAGGATGACCTCTCCTGCGGCGCTGAAGTGTTCGTTACGGCCGTGGACCTCGGCGACGGCGGTAGCGGTCTGGTCGGCGGGTGCGTGGGCGTCGGCTTCGATGGTGGGGATGCCGCCGACGGTCTCTTGGGACATGGGGCCTCCTTCTTTTGGCGAGTTCTCTTGGCGAGTCGGGTTCGACTCGTCCGGCTGACTCCATCGTCGGCAGCTTCCCGGTCGCCCACATCCCCCTTGATCTGGGGGGTTGCCGGGCACGGGGCCGAGTCGCACCGAGGGGGAAGGGTGTCCGTCGCGCCGGTCTATCGGGCCTGACCGAGCAGGATCTTCAACCACAGCTCCTCGGCCTCACGGGTGCGGAATCGGTGTGTCTCCTTCACGACGGTGCTTCGTCCAAGGCGATCGGTGACACGCACCCACGCCAGACCACCGGTCGCGCACAGCTCGTAGATCCGTGCCCGGCACTCGCACGTGTGCCGCACGACCCGCACCCGCTCGGCGGACGGGTCGGGGTTCAGCCAAGTGACCACTTGTGCACCCGGCTGTTGGGAAGCGGCGTGCGGGCCGTGGTAGCTGGTCACCGCGTCGGTGGTCATGGCCGGACGGTTCCCAGCTTGGCCGCCTGGTCGTCGAGCACATCGGCCAGCTCGTCGAGGGTGCGGGCATCTACTGTCATGTACACGCCCGCGTTGATCTCTCGCGGCGTGATCCGGTGCGCCCGCCTGGTCGCGTGCCAATCGCCCGGCTTGTCGCCGCAGCTGCCGCGCCAGATCGACCAGGACGGGTAGATCGCAGCCAGCTCTTCGCGCGTCATGAGCGGCTCGCCGCGCGCTCACCGTACGCCGGATGCCAGACCAGGCGCTGATGTGGGGGAGAAGTCGTTGCGGTGTGGGTCATGGTGCCGGACCTTCTGGTAGGCCGGGTGCCGAGAGCCCGTCTGGTGTTCCCGCACCGGGCGGGCTCGCTTCGATTGTGAGCGAAGCCGGGCTGTAGCCAGATCATAGCGCGATATAGAGCGGTGTGCAGCGCTAGGGCGCTACCTGAGGATTTATGCTGCTCAGGACAGTTCTATGGTGATCGGCATGAGCAGCAACGTGCCCGCTTTCGACCCCGAAGCCGCTGGGCCCAGCTACGTCTACGTCCAGGTCGCCGACCACATCGCCGCGCGCATCGCGGCCGGTGAACTCGCTCCGGGCGCGAGGTTGCCCGGAGAGCGCGACCTCGCCGAGGAGTACGGTGTCGCGCTCGGCACGATCAGGCGGGCCGTACAGGAGCTCCGTGATCGTGGACTCGTGGTCACGTTGCCCGCGAAAGGGACCTACATCACGCGTCCAGAGGATCGCCTGGCTGAGTAGGCGAGGGACGGCCCGGAACCCTGGCTGGTTGGTTCCGGGCTGCTCTGGTCGGGCTTAGATGCCGTCGTCGAGCTCGAACCCGTGATTCAGGACTCTTGGAGCTTGTTGGTGAGCGGCCACAGGGCCAGCGGGATCACGGCCGCCGCCGAAAGCGCGATCAGCAACGGCACGCGCTCCCCAGGCGTCAGATGGTGCACCAGTTGCACATGGATCACCAGGTGCGGCACGGCGAACATCACGTACACGGCGAGCGCCGTGCGGACCATGCTGCGCCGTACGACGAAGAAGCTCACCCCCAGCACCACCGCCGTCGCCAGGCTCATCGCGCCGTAATCCATCATCAGATGCGCGTTGTACGGCATGCGCATCCCCACGAACGGGATGCCGAAGAACGAGCGGGGGAAGAACAGCGCCCAGCAACCCACGGCGAACTGTGTCGCGGCCAGGAATGCCAGGCCCGCGCGGAGCCAGGTGCGCGCGCTCATGCGGTGAGGAACCGCTCGAAGGTGATCTGCCCGACGGCATGGTCGGGAGCCAGGTGGCTTCCTTCCCGAAAGCCGCGCATTCCACCGATTCCAGGTAACGGCACCGACACCACCGGCCGCCGGCTGGACCGCGCGCGAGCATAGGCGCGGGCCAGCTCGGCTGCGGGCCATACGTCAGGCCCGCCCATGTCCGGCGCCCTGCCGGCCGGTGACGCCCCGGCCAGGTCGGTCAAGCGGGCGGCCACTTCGCCGGTGTCGACGGGCTGGAAGCTGACTCCGGCGGGCATCATGATCACCGGCAGCCGTCGCTGGATCGCGCACATCCAGGCGATGAGCTCGTGGAACTAGGTGGTGCGCTGGATCGTCAACGGGAGTCCGGACTCTTCTAGGAGCCGCTCGCACGCCAGTTTCGCTCGATAGTAGGAGATATCAACTCGATCGACGCCGACGATGGACACGTAGATCAGGTGCGGGCGACCGGTTCGCATGGCCGCCCGGACGAGAGCGCGAGTGGCGTCCTGGTCCGCGTGGCCGTTGCCGGTCGCGCAGTGGATGATCGTGCCGGTACCTGCGACCGCCTCCTCGAGCCCCTCACCGGTGATCAGGTCACCGCGGCGCATCGTCAATCCGCCGTCGCGCGGGGGCTTGCGGCTCAGTACGCGTACGACGTGGCCAGCGGCCAGAAGCCGTGGAACCAACCTACGGCCGAGCCGGCCGGTACCGCCCGTCACCAGGATCGGATCTGTCATGGGTGGCAACTCTCGTGGAAGAGCGCGAGGCCGATGGCCGCGCGCGGCTGTCAGGTGCACCCATTAAGAACCGGACAGACGTTCCCAGCGTGACAGCCGAAGTTTGGCGGGATTGGCGATGATGCGAATCTCGCTGATCAGACCGCCCGCGATCTCCGGCACCAGCACGCCGATCAGCTCCTCACCGGCCAGTGCCAGCAGGCCAGGAGCGCCGTTCAGCTCCGCGATCACCAGCCGGACCCGCTGACCGGTGGTGCGCGATGCGCCAACCAGATAGCGCGCCACCCGGTCGGCGCCGAAGACAGGTCGCCTGGCGGCACTGATTCTGCCCCCGCTGTCCACCCACACGGTCACGTCGTGGGCCAGCAGCTTCTCCAGCCCTGGAAGATCGCCCTCCTCCGCGGCCGCCAGGAAACCTTTCACCAGGTCACGGTGGTGAGCCCGGTCCACCGGGCGCTCGGCACTCCCCGGAGCGTCGGTGAGTCGCAGGCGAGCACGCCGGTACAGCTGCCGGGAGTTCGCCTCGGAGGAATCGATGACCTCGGCCACCTGGCGGTGGCTGTAGTCGAAGGCCTCACGGAGCACGAACACCGCGCGCTCCACGGGGTTGAGCCGTTCCAGCAAGGTCAGGAAGGCCAGGGAGACGAAGTCTCGCTGTTCGGCACTGTCCAGCGGTCCCAGAGCGCCGTCCGCGGTCAGCACCGGCTCAGGCAGCCACGGGCCGACATAGCTCACCCGGCGCGCACGCGCCGACGTCAACTGGTTCACGCACAGGTTGGTCGCCACCTTGGCCAGCCACGCCCACGGCGATTCGACAGCTGAGCGGTGGTGCCAGCGAAGGAAGGTGTCCTGGACCACGTCCTCGGCCTCCTCGGCCGAACCCAGCATCCGATAGGCCAACCCGAACAGCCTCGAGCGGTGCCGCTCGAACTCCTCAACCGCGTCACCTGTCACGCCCTCAGGTTTCCAGGCCGCCGCTCGACCCGGCCAGGCGCGGCCGTGGCCGCGACAACACGACGGTCGCCGTGATCGACCTCGTGGCGCATGAGGGAGAGCCAGTGTGCACGAGGGATCTCCGAGACCGAGGAGCACCCCGGCGCAGTTGGCCCGCAACCCGCGCGGCAACCGGGAACAGATACGGCGTCTCCGCATCGACCAGCGGGTTATCGTCGGCGGCCAGGCCAGGCCAGGCCAGGCCAGGCCAGGACGGTGAAGGACATCAGGCCCGACGAGGCGAAGGTCCGGCTCATCGTCCGCTACGACGTGCCTGACTCGCAGCGGTAAGCCGTCAATCGAAACGGGTACGCCCCGCTTCTCTCTTGTGGAGGAGCGGGGCGCTTTTCGTATTTGCGCAGCTAATCCTGACCATGTTTGACCGGTGGCCCAGAGGCAAGGTGGCGCAACAGGTCAAGGTCCGCAACCTCACGGACCAAGAAGGACAGAAACTGCCGGAGAGGTCACTCACCCCTCCACGCCGTACATTGGTTGCTCCCCCCTGAAGGCCGCCAACAGTACCTGACATCGGTGGGGTTGGCCCTTAGAGAGTGGGGGTAGCACAAGCCGCTGACCGTGGGCGCATCGTAACGGATAATAGTACCGCCGCTGTACCTAACCGAGCCCCAGACGTCTGAATCGGGCCAGCTTCCGAGTACCCTGCAGACAGTCAGGGTCGTGTGGTTGGAGTTGATCTCTGCGAAGCCCATCTCGTTCCCCACTCTAAACGAGTGTGCTTCTGCAGGTGCGGTCATAGCTATGGCCGTCGCGGCGGTAGCGACGGCCACTACCCCGATCCGCATGATTTTCGTTCGCATGGTCGTCTCCCTCTTCCGATCTCACAGCCCAGACTCATGTCCGGCCTCTGTTGACCCGAAAGCCGGGCTGACTTAAGTTTCGCCTCCGGTAAGGACCCGGACCAGGGCGGCAACCGGGCATCTACCGGACATCGGAACCGCTCCGCTTTTGTGGAGGCCGTGGTGCGGAGAGTGGGCGGGCATGTCGCCGCCACCACGCCACTGTGGTGGCGCAGCTTCTCCAACCACCGCAATCGGGGCTCGCTGCCCGAGGGGACCCAGCCGTGATATCCCTCGGGAGAAATAGGGAGGCTGTCCATCATCTGGTCCTTCGCGTAACCGGTCGGGGGTCCGCCGTCCCACGGACGCGCCGCCCGGTTCGGGCCTGTGCCGGGCGGCTGCCGTGGCTGGTGCGGGGGTTCGCAGCTACGGCCGGGATGGTTCCTAGACGGGCGCATGTCCGGTGACTCGCGTACGCGTGCCCAGGCCGCCCTCTATCGCCGTCTCGCTCCTACGGCATGGCTCCGAGAAATATGACATCAGTGGGGCCGACATGGCGCCGAGCCCGAGCCCGGCAGACTGCACTGCCGACGTGAGCGCCCGTTCCTCAGGCCAAGCGAGTATCGCCCTGCGTCTGCGTCGTCTGCGCGGATGCGCAGGCGGGGGGCTGCGGGGAGCAGGTCGTGCGCGTGGCCGGCGTCGCGGGAGAGGCGGCTGACCTCGCTGAACCATTCCCTAAGAGGCGGGTCGGAGGGCCGGTGGCGGGCGACCAAAGGGACGCGTCGTCCCGTGGGTTCGAGGTCTGCGGGGGTCATAGTTGGTCCCCGGGGAGTAAGGCTTCGCGTGCGGCGCGGCTGAGGATGGCCTGCGTGGTGGCGGAGAGGCCGAGGCGGTTCCAGTGGAAGATCACTAGGTGGGTGAGGATGTGGCGGACGCCCCGGTCCAGGTGGCCTGCCGTAGATGCTTCGGTGAGCAATCGCCCGGCGTGGCGGAACGCATCGGCCCAGGGCGCCGCGAAGGCGCACGGCCCTTCCGGGTCGGCCGGGCCGATGGGGGCGGCCACCAGCGGGCGGATCGTGTCGGCCAGGGCCTCCAGGCGGCCGGGCGTCGGGGTGGTCCTTGAGGAGCTGGAGCGTCGAGCGCGGGGGCGGCCGACATCTCGCTGACTGCGGTCTCGCTGTGGTGGTTGGCGGCCACCAGGGGGGTGATCGGGGGCAGCGTCCTGGTGCTGTCGGCCGCTGTCGTTCTCAGAAGCAGTCAAGGTCGAGCGGAAGGGGCAGCTACCGGCTCTCCAGTGCATCACCTCCTGGGGAGTTGCCTCGTCACCAGCGGATACCTATAACAGACGGCCCAGCCGGACCAGAAACCGATCCCAGATAGTTTCCTGCGGGGGCCGTGCAGGTCCAAGAACGGACTCCGCCGGCGGCCGAGAACCTGGTGCCGCAGTGGAAGCCGTTTGGCCCGTTGATGTTCCAAAGCGCTGTCCCGGAGCCTCCCGTGTCCGCGTCAATCGAGATCGTGCCACCGGGGAATCCAGTTGCACTCACCAGGCAGCTGCTCCCGGTGCAACTCGCGCTGCTTCCAGCGGCAAGTGCCGTTCCTGGCAGAATTGTTACAGCCAGGGGAATAGCAACAAGAACCGCTCCAGCGTGAAAGAATAATTTCCGCAACGGGCCTCCTCGGCATTGTCGAAGATGTATTTCCCGGAAGGGTCGATAAAGCGTTACCAGCGCAGGCCAATGGCGCTCGGTCCGGCTGGCCCGGAGACGCTACCCAAAGTTAAACCGGCTGGAATGCTGAAGCATACGTAAGATCGGACCCCACCGGAGGCAGGGAAGGTGCCGGTGCACCTGGTGTTGCCGTTTTGGTCGCTGACCTTGAAGGTTCCATTACCGCTGCCAGATACGTCCACATCAACGGAGATCGTTCCGCCTGGGAAATTTACGCCGACATCACACATTCTTGCGGTGCAGTGCGCGCTCCCTCCGGCCGCGAGGGCGGGGCCCGTGAGCATACTTACTGTTACGGCTGCGACAATGCTCAGAATGCTTGCACGTGCATAAGTCCTTCGCATATGGCTTTGACCCCTGCCTCAAGTTCCGAAACTGCCTTTCAGTAGGCGGACGTCAGTCAACACCTATTATCACGAAAGCCCGTGACCAAAGCTAGATTCGTATGCCTGCTCGGAGAATCCGCCCGCATGACAAGGACTGTGACGCTACCCCTCTCTGCGCATGCAGGTTTGCAGCTTCAGAATGTCAGATTTAATGACTGCAGTCATGTCCTGCAGTCCTGAATTTTCATGATTTTTTATGCTCTGGACTCGCATGGATCATCGGCGGCCAAGGGATGCTTTAGGGACCGCTAGGACCAACCCAGCCGCGCCCAGACTCGACCGGTGAGCCCGCGACCAGCCGACCTATCGCAATGGGGGCATCAACTCGCGGAACGCACTCTCTTGGTTGTTAGAGCTGTGCAGGCCGTCTAGCAGCAGTGATGTATATGACGCGGCAGATTGCTCTAGACACGCCATATGCGGCCAAATGGGCATGATGGCGTGTTGATGAGCAAGGACGGGAAGCGTGCGGAGGGCCCGATGGCAGAGGTGCACCTGACTCCGGATGATCTGGCAACGCGGTTCCGCGTGCCGAAGAAGACGATCTACAAGATGAACTCGGACGGGACAGGCCCGAAGTACCTGCGGGTCGGCAAGCACGTCCGGTACAGGGAAGCGGACGTCCGGGGGCGGGAGGACACGCTGTACGCGCGGCAGTGAACCGGCTGAGCGGAGTACCCTCGCTCCTACCTGCGAGAACGGCCCGGCATCAAGGTGGATTCGATGCCGGGCCGTTCTGTTCGGTCTCTGTTCGGTCAGAGGACGAGAAGGGACGGGAAACAACGAGCAGGGACGAGAACGTTTTCCCAGCTCAGCGCCCGTTCCATTCAAGATCGCCGAGACCGGAGAACCGCTCTGTCACACGTCGTAATAGAGCTCGAACTCGTGCGGGTGCGGGCGCAGCCGGATCGGGTCGACCTCGTTCTCGCGCTTGTACGCCACCCACGTCTCGATCAGGTCAGGCGTGAAGACGCCGCCCTCCAGCAGGTAGTCGTGGTCGGCCTCCAGCGCGGCGAGGACCTCGGGGAGCGAGCCGGGCACCTGCGGCACCTGGCGGGCCTCCTCCGGAGGCAGCTCGTAGAGGTCCTTGTCGACGGGCTCCGGCGGCTCGATCTTGTTGCGGATGCCGTCGAGGCCGGCCATCAGCATGGCCGAGAAGGCGAAGTACGGGTTGCACGACGGGTCCGGCACGCGGAACTCGATGCGCTTGGCCTTCGGGTTGGACCCCGTGATCGGGATGCGGACGCAGGCCGAGCGGTTGCGCTGCGAGTAGACCAGGTTGACCGGGGCCTCGTAGCCGGGCACCAGACGGTGGTAGGAGTTGACCGTCGGGTTGGTGAACGCCAGCAGCGACGGCGCGTGCCTGAGCAGGCCGCCGATGTAGTAGCGGGCCGTGTCGGACAGGCCCGCGTAGCCGACCTCGTCGTAGAAGAGCGGCGAGCCGTCCTTCCACAGCGACTGGTGGCAGTGCATGCCGGAGCCGTTGTCGCCGAAGATCGGCTTGGGCATGAACGTGACCGTGTGGCCGTATTCGAGGGCGGTGCTCTTGATGACGTACTTGTAGAGCATCAGGTTGTCGGCCGTCTTGAGCAGCGTGCCGAACCTGAAGTCGATCTCCGCCTGGCCGGCCGTGCCGACCTCGTGGTGCTGCATCTCGACGTCGATGCCGGCCTCGATGAGGTTGCGCACCATCTCCGAGCGCAGGTCCGTGAAGTGGTCCATCGGCGGGACCGGGAAGTATCCGCCCTTGTAACGGGGCTTGTAGCCGAGGTTGCCGCCTTCGGTGGCCTTGCCGGTGTTCCAGGCGCCCTCGATGGAGTCGATGTAGTAATAGCCGGCGTTCTGCCGCGTCTCGAAGCGGACGTCGTCGAAGATGTAGAACTCCGCCTCGGGCCCGAAGTAGACGGTGTCGGCGATGCCGGTGCCCTTGAGGTATTCCTCCGCCTTGCGGGCGACGTTGCGCGGGTCGCGGCTGTAGGCCTCGCCGGTCAGCGGGTCGTGCACGAAGAAGTTGATGTTGAGCGTCTTGTGCTGGCGGAACGGGTCGAGCACGGCGCTGGACGGGTCGGGCAGCAGCAGCATGTCCGACTCGTGGATGGCCTGGAAGCCGCGGATCGACGAGCCGTCGAACATGAGCCCATCGGTGAAGACACTGGCGCCGAAGTTCTCTACCGGGAAGGTGAAGTGGTGCGTCGTCCCCGGCAGGTCGGTGAACCTGACATCGACGAACTGCACCCCTTCGTCACTGATGAACTTCAGGACGTCGTCGGCGGAGTTGAACACTCTCGAACCTCCCTGGGGACATGACTATCAGGCCGAGGTTAGGTCCCGGCCGTTTCCGATCGGTGTCTCGATTGTTTCGCACATGTTAAGCGGGTTCATGTCGGGTCTGAAGCCCAGCACTTGTCCTCGCCGTCTTTTTTGCCGCGCTTTTCCTCGTCCAGATCGTAGGGGTCTGACGGTGGGCCGCTCGGGTTCACCGCGTCCGGGGCGGAGTCGTCGTAATAGGGGTGGATGAAGGAGTCGTCCACGTCGCAGCGCGCGGGAGTGCTGCTGGAGCCCCAGTCCCTCAGCCACAGAACGAGCTCTCCCGCCTCGCGGTAGACGAACACGCTGCCAGCGGGGTGGGTGACGAGGCGGATCGTCGTGGCGGGCTGGCCGGGGCGGTTGACGGCATAGACGACGAGGTAGTTCAGCTTCACCTCGGCGCCGCTGCGGCCGTACTTCTTGGCCTTCGTCACGGTTGTCTTGCCGTTGACCTTGATGACGTCGCTGGAGAGCTCGGCGGTCTTCGGGGCGAAGCTGATCACCCAGCTGCGGCTGTCGAAGTCGTCCTTGCCCTTCTTCGGGTCCAGGGACTTCTGGAACCAGACGCGCTGCTCGCGATCGAGCAGCTTCATGAACGCCTTCGGCTTGCCGCCCATGAGCGTCTTGCGGTCGAGGAAGGCCGCGGTCATGAGCTCGCGGGTACGTTCCAGCGCCTTCGCCACGTCCTTCTTCGACAGCCCGCCGAGCGCCTTGGCCTTGGGCAGGACGAAGCCGGCCGCCCCCTCCGCGTACTTCTCGGCAGGGGAGCCCGTGAACGGGTCCAGCGCGGTCGGCTTCGGGGCGGCGATCTCGGCGCCGGTCGCCTCCGGGGCCGCCATGACCGGTTGGGTCTCCTCCGGGACCGGTCCCGGGCTTCCCGCCTGCGGCGTCAGCAGGTCGGGGCGGGCGGCGACGATCACGGTCGCGCCGCCGATCACCGCGGCCACCAGACCGGCCGCGAGCAGGCCCCGCCCCGCTCGCCGTGGCCGGGTGGCCTTGTCCGAGCGCGGCGCCCTGGCTCCCCTGCTGGCCGCCGCGCGCATCCTGCGCCGCTCGTCCTCATCGATCTGCGCGACGAGCTCGTTGAAGCGCGCGTCTAAGTCATCCCCGTTCGGCATGGCGTACATGATGGGGGACAAAGGTGATCTTTGTGGCGCGGTTGGGTCACGAAACCGACCGAGCCCACCGCCGGATACCGTTGGGGTATGAGCGGGAACGAGCCTCGGTGGACGCAGACCTGGCTGGGCGGTGTGAGAGCGGCGGGAGTCGATCTCGGCTACCCGGGTGAGCGCCTGGGGCTGCCGGAGCAGGGGAGCGGCGCCGTCGCCGGGTGGGGGCGGCGCATCGCCGGGCTGGTCATCGACTGGATGATCTGCACCTGGGTCGTGGTCCAGCTCGTGCTGCGGATGAACCCGGCCGAGTCGCCGTGGGCGCCCGTGGTGGTGTTCGCGATCCAGTACATCGTGCTCGTCGGGTTCATGGGGCAGACGTTCGGGCACCGGCTCGCGGGGATCAGAGTGGCCGCGATGGACGGTGGCAACCCCCGGCTGGTGCCCGTGCTGGCGCGCACGGTGCTGCTCTGCCTGGCCGTGCCCGCGCTCATCTGGGATCGCGACCACAGGGGGCTGCACGACCGCGCCTCCAACACGGTCGTCGTGCGTATGTGAAACGTCCATTGACAACGTTGTCTTCGCGGAGTCTGCTGTTGACAACGTTGTCAGGAGGGCGACATGCGGAGAGCACGTCTTGCGGTCGTGGCGACCGCGGCTGTACTGGGATTCGCCGGGTTATCCGGGGTGGCGACGGCCGACCCGCCGCCGTCACCAGCGGCGACAGATCCGCCGACGTCACCAGCGGTGACCGATCCAGCTCCGTCACCGCTGCCGTCGGACGCGCCTTCGGCGGCGCCCACGCAGCCGGCGCCCATCGAGGAGGTGACGCCGCCTCCGGGCGCCAAGCGGGAGGCCGCCGTACGGACCGCCCCGCCAGGGGCGCTCTTCTACTCCTCCCTCGAGACCGGCGACCCGCAGCCGACCTGGCTCAACACGGTCGACGAGGGCAGGAAGGCCGAGGGGATCACCGGCGCCACCACCGGCGGCATCCCCGGCAACATCACCGACGAGGTCGTCGACATCGCGGCCAGCGGCGAGAACACCCCCTCGGGCGAGGTGAAGGAGAACCTGTTCGACGGGGACGTCAACACCAAGTGGCTGGCGTTCACCAGCACGGGCTGGGTGTCGGTGAAGCTGTCCAAGCCCATCGCGGTCACCCGCTACGCCATGGCCTCCGCCAACGACGCCGCCCAGCGCGACCCGCGCGACTGGGCGCTTGAGGGGTCGGCGGACGGGCAGAGCTGGACGGCCGTGGACACGCGGGCGGGAGAGGTGTTCGACGCCCGGCTGAAGACCCGCGAGTTCGACGTCGCGCACCCGGCCTCCTACCTCTACTACCGGCTCAATGTCACGCGGATCGGCTCGGGCACGATCGTCCAGCTCGCCGAGCTGCAGCTCTCGGACGGCGACACCGCCCCGAAGCCGCCCACCGACATGCGCAGCCTGATCGGCCCCGGCCCCGGCAGCGGCTACACCGCCAAGCCCCGCGCCGGCTACACGGGCCTCAAGGCGTTGCGCTACTCCGGCAGCACGACCACCAGCGGCGGCGGCCACTCGGCCAACAAGGTGTTCGAGACCGACATCGAGGTCACGGCCGACACCGAGCTGTCGTACCTGCTGTTCCCCGAGTTCACCGGTGCCGCGCTGAGCTACCCCAGCACGTACGCGAGCGTCGACCTGGCCTTCGCCGACGGCACCTACCTGAGCGACCTCAAAGCCGAGGACCAGCATGGAGTCAGGCTGACGCCGCGGGCGCAGGGCGAGTCCAAGACCCTCTACGCCGACCAGTGGAACTACCAGCGCTCCCGCATCGGCGAGGTGGCCAAGGGCAAGCGGATCAAGCGCATCCTGATCGCCTTCGACGCGCCGGCCGGGCCGCTGCCGTTCAAGGGCTGGGTGGACGACATCACGCTCGTCAACGCCAAGCCGCAGCAGGTCAAGAGCCTGGCCGACCACGTGATCACGACGCGCGGCACCCAGTCGACCGGCGGCTTCTCGCGGGGCAACAACTTCCCGGCCACGGCCGTGCCGCACGGGTTCAACTTCTGGACGCCGATGACCGGCTCCGGGTCGAACTCCTGGCTGTACGAGTATCACCGCAACGGCAACGCCGACAACGTCCCGACCATCCAGGCGTTCGCCGCCAGCCACGAGCCGAGCCCCTGGATGGGGGACCGGCAGTCCTTCCAGGTCATGCCGTCGCTGCTGGCCAAGCCGAACCCCGACCGGGTCGCCAGGGCCACACCGTTCCTGCACTCGGGCGAAACCGCCAGGCCGTACTACTACGGAGTCGACCTGCTCAACGGCATCCGTACGGAGATCGCGCCCGCCGACCACGCGGCCGTCTTCCGCTTCACCTTCCCCGGCGACGGCGGCAGCCTGATCTTCGACAACTACAACAACGACGGCGGGCTGACCATCGACCAGGGCGTCGTCACCGGCTTCACCGACACGCGCAGCGGCCTGTCGGCGGGCGCCACCCGGATGTACGTCTACGCGGTCTTCGACCAGCAGCCCACCGGCGGCGGCAAGCTGACCGGCGCCGGCCGCGACAACGTGACGGGCTATGTCGCCTTCTCCGCCAAGCAGGTCACGATGCGCATCGCCACCTCCTTCCTCGGCGTGGCGCAGGCCAAGCGCAACCTGGAGCTGGAGAACGGCACGTTCGAGGAGGTCAAGGCACGCGCCCAGCGCGCATGGGAGGACAAGCTGGGCACCGTCGAGGTCGAGGGCGCCACGCCCGACCAGCTCACGACGCTGTACTCGAACCTGTACCGGCTGTTCCTCTATCCGAACTCGGGCTTCGAGAACACCGGTACGGCCGCCGCGCCCGCCTACAAGTACGCCAGCCCGGTATCGGCCAGAAGCGGCCCTGACACCCCCACCCAGACCGGGGCCAAGATCGTGGACGGCAAGATCTACGTCAACAACGGTTTCTGGGACACCTACCGGACGACCTGGCCCGCCTACTCGCTGCTGGCCCCCGAGGCGGGCGAGCTGATCGACGGGTTCGTCCAGCAGTATCGCGACGCCGGCTGGATCGCCCGGTGGTCCTCGCCCGGCTACGCCGACCTCATGGTGGGCACCAGCTCGGACGTGGCCTTCGCCGACGCCTACAGCAAGGGCGTGCGCGGCTTCGACGCCAAGTCGGCGTACGCGGCGGCGGTGAAGAACGCCACCGTGGTGCCGACGAACCCGGCCGTCGGGCGCAAGGGCCTGCAGACCTCGATCTTCCGCGGGTACACCGCTCTGAACGAGGTGGGCGAGGGCCTGTCCTGGGCCATGGACGGGTATATCAACGACTTCGGCATCTCGACCATGGCCGCGTCCCTGGCCAAGGACGCCACCGGCGCGGAGAAGACCCGCTACCTGGAGGAGTCCGAATATTTCCGCAGCAGGGCCCTGAACTACGTCAACATGTTCGACCCGGAGGTGGGCTTCTTCCAGGGCCGCGACTCCACGGGCAAGTGGCGCCGTACCAAGGCCGACTACGACCCCCGCGTCTGGGGCTACGACTACACCGAGACCGACGGCTGGAACATGGCCTTCCACGCGCCCCAGGACGGCACCGGACTCGCCGCCCTGTACGGCGGGCGCGCGGGCCTGGCCAAGAAGCTCGACGCGTTCTTCGCCGACCAGGAGACGGCCACGTTCCCCGGTTCGTACAACGGCGTGATCCACGAGATGCGCGAGGCCAGGGACGTCCGCATGGGCCAGTACGGCCACAGCAACCAGCCCTCGCACCACATCATCTACATGTACGACCACGCGGGGCAGCCGTGGAAGGCGCAGGCCAAGGTCAGGGAGGCGCTGTCGCGGCTGTACCTGGGCAGCGAGATCGGCCAGGGCTATCCGGGCGACGAGGACAACGGCGAGATGTCCGCCTGGTACGTCTTCAGCGCCCTCGGCTTCTACCCGCTCCAGGCCGGCAGCCAGGACTACGCGATCGGCTCGCCGCTGTTCACCAAGGCCACCGTGCACCTGCCCAGCGGCAAGGACCTGGTGATCAATGCCCCGGCCAACAGTGCCGAGAACGTCTACATCCAGGGCCTCAAGGTGAACGGCAAGGCGTGGACGTCCACCGCGCTGCCGCACGACGTGCTGGCCGGTGGGGCCGTACTGGACTTCGCGATGGGGTCCAAGCCGTCCACGTGGGGCGAGCCGCCGGAGTCGATCACCCCCGACGGTGAGACGCCGCGGCCGATGCGCGACATCCCGGTCACCGGGGGCCCGGCGGCGCTGTCGGACGACACCTCGGCAACAACAGCCACCATTTCCGGAAATATCACCCTTCAAGCGGGAACGCGGGAGCAGGTGAGCTTCTACACCCTCACCTCGGCGGCCACCGGTCCCACGTCGTGGAAGCTCGAGGGCTCCTACGACGGTACGACCTGGACGGTCATCGACCAGCGGGACGGCCAGAGGTTCGACCAGGCGAGGCAGACCCGGCCGTTCAAGATCGCCCGCCCCGGGCGGTACGCCCAGTACCGCCTCACCGTCTCCGGCACGCTGGCCGAGCTGGAGCTGCTGGCAGTACCGGATCCGGCCTGCGCGCGAACCGTCACCGGCACCCACAGCGGCCCCCTCACGGTCGGCTCCGGCGTGACCTGCCTGGCGGCGGGCGCGAACGTGACCGGTCCCGTCGTCGTCCGGCAGGGCGCCTCGCTGATCGCGCGGGCCGCCACGGTCGGCGGACCGGTCACCGCGGTGGGCGCCGGGCGGTTGGTCCTGGTGGACACCTCCGTGGGCGGGCCGCTCACGGCGACCTCGGTGAAGGAGCTGTCGGTGGAGAAATCGGTGGTGGGCGGACCGGTGACGCTGGTCGGCGACAGCGGGCCGCTGATCGCCGCCAGCACGGTCAAGGGGCCGCTGACCTGCACGGGCAACTCCCCGGCACCGACCGCGAACGGTCTGTCCAACACGGTCTTGGGACCGTCGGCCGGCCAGTGCAAGGGTCTCTAGCGCGATAAAAACCTTACCGGGTTCGGTATTGAACCCGGTAAGGTTTATGCTGTCCCCATGATGATGGCCGGACTCAGGGAGAAGAAGAAGGAGCAGACCCGGCGGCGCATCGCCGAGGTGGCGCTGCGGATGTTCGCCGAGCGGGGCTACGAGGCCGTGACGGTCAACGAGATCGCCGAGGCGGCCGGGGTCGCGAAGGTCACGCTGTTCACCTACTTCCCGACCAAGGAGAGCCTCGTCCTCGACGTGGTCAAGGAGGACATGGCGAAGATCGTCAACGAGCGGCGGCCGGGACAGGCGCCGATCGAGGCCCTGCGTGAGCACTACCGGGCGTTCGCCGCCGAGGGCACCGAGGGGGTCGACGTCGAGGGCCTGCTCACCCGGGCCTGGGTGATCTCGACCAGCCCGGCGCTGATGGAGGGGCTGCACCAGACGCAGGTGGGGCAGCGGTACGAGCTGGCCGCCGCTCTGGCCAGTGCGCGGGGGGTGCCGGACGGGTCGTGCGAGCTGCGGGACCAGCTCATGGCCGCGCAGATCGCCGCTGTGCTCATGACGGTGCAGGAGGGGTTCTTCCAGCGGCTCGTCGAGGGGACGCCCATTGCTGAGGCGGGCGGCCGGCTGGCGGACGACGTCGAGCTCGCCTTCGATCTCCTTGAGCACGGCTTCACCGGAGAATAAGGGGATATTTCGTGAAAAAAGGCATCAACTATGACACCGGGTTTCTGCCGGGCGAGAGCCTGTCCCGGAAGGCGTTCGACGCCGAGACGGTCGGGCGCGAGATGCGGGTGATCGCCGACGAACTGCACTGCGCGGCCGTACGCGTGTCCGGCCGCGACCCGGAACGGCTGAGCGTGGCGGCCGAGCAGGCCGCCGCGGCCGGGCTGGAGGTCTGGTTCGCGCCGTTCCCCGTCGACCTCACGCCGGAACAGGTGATCCCTCTCTACGCCGACTGCGCCGAACGAGCCGAGGCCGTCCGGCGCGGCGGCGCCGAGGTGGTGCTGGTCACCGGCTGTGAGACCAGCGCGTTCTGCGACGGGTTCATGCCCGGTGCCGACTACATGGAGCGCCTGCGGGCGATGATGTCGGCCGACATGGAGTGGTGGCAGTCGCTGGGCACGATCATGGGGCGCTTCAACGGCTTCCTCGGGGAGGTCGCCGAGACGGTGCGGCCGCTGTTCGGGGGCCGGATCACGTACGCCTCGGGGCCGTGGGAGTTCGTCGACTGGACGCCGTTCGACCTGGTCGGTGTGGACGCCTATCGGGCCGCGTACAACGCCGGCGGCTTCGCGGAGGAGGTGCGCGACCACTTCAAGCACGGCAAGCCCGTCGTGGTGACCGAGTTCGGCACCTGTGCCTACAAGGGGGCGGGGGAGCTCGGGGGGATGGCCTGGCAGGTGCCCGACGGCTCGGTGCGCGACGAGGGCGAGCAGGTCCGCTACCTGAACGAGCTGCTCGACGTCTTCGAGCAGGAGGGGGTCGACACGGCCCTGTGGTTCACCTTCGCCACCTACAACCGGCTCGGCGACGACGACCTGGGCGCGTACGGCGTGGTCCGGATGCTGGATGAGACCCGCTGGGAGCCCAAGGCGGCCTTCCACGCGATGGCCGCCCGGTACGGGCGCGCCTGAACCCCGCGCGGCCGGTCGGTCGTGGCGGGGCGCGCGTGCCCAGTCGGTCGCGCGAGGCCGAGCTGCCGGTCGAGGTGCGGCGGGTCAGTGGTGTGCGCAGGTGAAGATGGCGGTGCCCGGTATGTGCTTGCCGCGCAGCGGGCTCCAGCCGCCCCACACCCGGTCGTGGCCCGTCGGCCACTCGGGTTCCAGCAGGCCCGTCACAGTCAGTCCTGAGGCGACGATCAGGCCGATCCAGTCGCCCATCGTCCGATGGTGCTCGACGTAGGTGGTCGTGCCGTACTCGTCCGTCTCGGCATAGGGCGAACGGTCGAAGTAGGACCGGTCGGACGTCAGCCCGCGCGGCCCCGGATCGTCGGGGAACGCCCATCGGATCGGATGGCTGACCGAGAACACGAACCGCCCGCCCGGCCGCAGCACTCTGCCCACCTCACGGAACACCGCCAGCGGATCGGCCACGAACGGAAGCGCCCCGAACGCCGAGCACGCCAGATCGAACGACCCGCCGGCGAACGGGAGGACCTCGGCGTCGGCCTGCACCACAGGGACGTGCCGGCCGGTGTCGAGGTCGATCCGCTGCGAGTGGCGCAACTGCCGGTGCGACAGATCGAACGCGGCGACCTCGGCCCCCTGACCGACCAGCCACCGCGCGCACTGAGCGGCGCCACAGCCCATCTCCAGCACCCGCCGGCCGCGTACGTCGCCCAGCAGATGCGCCTCGGCCTCGTCGACGCCCTCCGGGCACCAGACGAAGCCGGTGTCGCGCAGGAACTCGCCGTGTTCGACCTGGTAGTCGTCGGCGTTGCCGTCCCACCAGCCGCGGTTGGCCCGCGAGGAGTCCGACAGCATCGGCGTGTTCGCTGGAGGCACTAGCGCATCTTGGGGCCGCGCGGAACCCGGGCGCCCTTGGGCATCGGGCCCTTGGGCATCGGCATGTTCTTGGGGAGCGAGCGCAGGCGGTCCTTGACCTCGTTGACCGAGGGCTTCTTGAGGTTGCGCGGCAGCTTCATGATGTGGCGCTGGAGCTTGCCCAGCGGCACCTGCCCCTCGCCGTCACCGCACTGGATGTCGTAGATCTCGACGCCCAGCACCACTCGCGCGACCCGCTTCTTCTCGGCCGCGAGCATCTTGGCCACCCGGTTGCCGGGCCCCTCGGACACCAGCACGACCCCCGGGAACCCGATCACGAGGTGGATCAGGTCCTGGTCACGGTTGACCGCGATGGCCGGGGTGACCTGCCAGTTGCCCCGCATGCCCTGCAGCACCGCGGCGGCGGCGCCGGTCTGGCCGTGCAGGATCGAATATTGGGCGCGCTGCGCCAGCTGCCCGAACACCACGAGGCCGACGGTGAGCGCGGCGAGCACGCCGAGGAACACCGAATACCACAGATAGTCCGTGACCAGCCCGATCACGACGATCACAGCCAGCGTGCCGACCGCCGAAAGGAAGACGATCGGCAACCCCTTGGGGTTGGCCTGCTTGATGATCTGCGCGATCATGCGGAACTGCTTGATGCGTCCCGGCTTCTCTGGGTCCTCGGACTTTGCCATGCTCCGAAGAATACAAACCAACCGAGCGGGATACGAAAACGCCTCTGGTCGTTCGGAGGTTTTTCTTTTACGGCAGAGCACGGTGGGCCCCACCCGCCGTACGGGGCCGGGCCCTGTCCAGGGGCACGCTCCTCTGGTGATGCGGGGCCGGGCGCCGTGACGTGACGGTGAGACCCCGGCCTACGTGCGTTACCAAACCGGTATTGCACATCCATTCAGCGGAGCCGACGTCACATGGCCAGGCCGCCTCCATGGCGGAGGCGGCCCAGGGGACTTCAGGCGCTCTGGCGAGCCTCGATGGCCTGCTTGTAGAGCTTGCCCGCGCGGTAGGAGGAGCGGACGAGCGGGCCCGACAGGACGCCCGCGAAGCCGATCGCCTCGGCCTCCGCCTGGAGCTCGACGAACTCCTCCGGCTTGACCCAGCGCTCGACCGGGTGGTGGCGGGGCGTCGGGCGCAGGTATTGGGTGATCGTCAGCAGGTCGGTGCCGGCGGCGTGCAGGTCGCGCATCGCCTCTACGACCTCCTCGCGCGTCTCGCCCATGCCCAGGATCAGGTTGGACTTGGTCACCAGCCCGGCCTCACGGGCCGTCGTGATCACGCCCAGCGAGCGCTCATAGCGGAACGCGGGCCGGATGCGCTTGAAGATCCGCGGCACGGTCTCGACATTGTGCGCGAACACCTCGGGCTTGGCCGAGAACACCTCTTCCAGCTGCTCACGGTTGCCGTTGAAGTCGGGCACCAGCAGCTCGACCCCGCAGCCGGGCAGCAGCGCGTGGATCTGCCGCGCGGTCTCGGCGTAGAGCCAGGCGCCGCCGTCGGGCAGATCGTCGCGGGCCACGCCGGTCACCGTGGCGTAACGCAGGCCCATCTGCTCGACCGACTCAGCCACGCGGCGCGGCTCGTCCCGGTCGTACTCCTTGGGCTTGCCGGTGTCGATCTGGCAGAAGTCGCAGCGGCGCGTGCACTGGTCGCCGCCGATGAGGAACGTCGCCTCGCGGTCTTCCCAGCACTCGTAGATATTGGGGCAGCCCGCCTCTTCACAGACCGTGTGCAGGCCCTCCCGGCGCACGAGCGATTTCAGCTCGGTGTATTCGGGGCCCGTCTTCAGCTTGGTCTTGATCCACGGGGGCTTGCGCTCGATCGGGGTTTCGGCGTTGCGCACCTCCAGGCGGAGGAGCTTTCGGCCTTCAGGAGCAACGGTCACCGACCCAGCTTACGTCTCGTCCCAACCTCCCCCACTCCCAGGGCCGCCATTCGCCGGGTCATCGGATGATTCAGCCGGCTTGGCCGACTCAGATGACCAGGCCGAAGCTGCGGATGGCGCGGGTGTAGTGGCGGAGCAGTTCGTCGTCGATCCGGTCCGACTCGGCCGAGCCGAGCAGCTCCGAGCTGGACCGCGCGGAGCCGGACGGCGCCGAGCCGGGCACGGCGGTGCGGACGCCGTCGGGGATGCCGTTGGGGGCGCTGCTGGGGGCGCTGTTGGTGGCACTGTTGGGGGCGAGCAGCGCGGTCCGCCTGATCGACGCCACGCTCTCGCCGCGCAGGGCCGCCGCCTGCATGGGGGCGACGTACCTGCCGCTGGCCAGCAGTCCGTCGATCTCGGCCAGTTCCCCGGCTGCGAGGACGCGCAGGGCCCTCGCCTGCCGCCGTTCGTGTCTGCGGGCGTCGTCGGAGCGGGCCAGCCGTTTCAGGCAGTACTCGGCGAGCAGCACCGGGCCGCCGAGCACTCGCCCGACGATCCGGCCAAGGAAGCTGACCGCCTCGTAGCCGGTGCTGTTGGAGTTCAGTACGCCGAGCGAGGTGGCCATCTGCGTGTGGGCCGCCTCGCGCGCCCGCAGCGGTGCCGCTCCGATGAGCGCCTCCCGCCATGCGCCCAGCGTCGACAGCGCGCCGTCCACGATGAGCTCGGCGCCGGTCGGCAGCTCCGCGTACGCCCTGGCCAGCAGCGCGACCCGCTGCCGCGGCGACAGGGCCAGCCACGAGGGCAGCCCGATGACCAGCACGGGCACCCGCAGCGGGCCGGTGCGCGCGTAGGTGGTGCCCAGGACCAGATCCCTGACCGCCACCTTCTGGGGACGCTTGACGCCGATCCGGTCGGCCACCCGCTCCGCCATGCCGTACACCTGCGGGGCCGAGGAGGGGTCGAGGACCTCGGCGTCGGCGGGCAGGCTGCCGAGGCGCGGCCGCAGCATCCACCCGATGGCGATCAGCAGGGCACCGAGCGCCCACGCCGCGGCGAACTGGGCGTTGACCACGATCGTCCACCCGCCCAGCACGACGAAGGCCAGCGTCAGGGTGTGTACGACGAGAGCGAGAACCAGGGCGGCGAGCCACGTCACAGACCGCTTCACAGGCCGATCGTAAACAGGCGAATGCCAGATTTCACCACGATTGTGCGACCGGCCGTGCGTCAGCGGCGCATGAGGTCTTCCTCATGCAGGTCGTACGGCTCCAGGCCCAGCGCTTCGGCCAGCCGCTTCTCGGCGATCGGCATGACCTCCTCGACCACGATCCGCCGCCCCGTCTCGGCGGACAGTGAGGAGACGCCCACGTCCGGGATGCCGCACGGGACGATCCGGCTGAACCACCGCGGATCATTGGCGCAGTTGAGCGCGAAGCCGTGCATCGTGACGCCACGTGAGACGCGGATGGCCACGGCGCCGAGCTGGCGGTCGGGCAGGCCGAGGATGGGGTCGCCCGCGGCCCAGACCCCGGCCCAGCCCGGTATCCGCCTGGCCGTGACGCCGAAGTCCGCACAGATCTGGATCATCGCGTCTTCGAGCCGGCAGATGTAGCGCGTCACGTCGTCGATCTCGACGATCGGGTAGGCGACGAGCTGGCCGGGACCGTGCCAAGTGATGCGGCCCCCGCGGTCGACGTCGATCACGGGGGTGCCGTCGGAAGGGCGTTCGTGCGGGGCGGTGCGCTTGCCCGCCGTGTAGACGGGCGCGTGCTCCAGGAGCAGGACCGTGTCGGTCAGCTCCCGGGCCACCCGTTTGCCGTGCACCCAGCGTTGCAGCTGCCAAGCCTGCTCGTAGGGGACGTCGACACCGAGACGGACGATGGCCAATGCGTGGGGGTCGACCCCGTGCTTGGGGCGCATGGGTCCATTGTGCCGTTCCCTCACCCATCCAGGGTAATTCAGGAGGTGAGCAGCCGAGGCTCGATCCGGAACTCCTTTGCCCCCTCGGCCCCGTCATGTTCGACTTTGTAGGCGTATCCGGCTGGATCGGTGGTTACGGCCTGAATGAAATCGGTGCCCACGTAGTGCAGCGCCACCCCCTCGTCGGCGGCGTAGCCCTCGGGCAGCTCGCCGCTGGCCACCGACTGGTGCAGCAACTGCCGGCGCTGCGGCTCGGAGTTGTAGTGGACCCCGCACGAGTAGGGCAGGAAGGCCAGGCCGTCGGCCCACACGTTGAGCTCGGGGCCGAAGGAGTCGGTGTTGCCGCCGACGTGCCAGCACAGGGCGCCCGCGCTCTGCCCGGACAGCACCACGCCCGACCGCCACGCCTCCTCGAACGCCTCGTCGTAGCCGTGCAGCCGCCACAGGGCCGCCAGGTTGGCCACACTGCCACCGCTGACATAGATCATGTCCTGCTCGAGCATCCAGGCCCGGGGATCCTTGACGTTGGGCATCGGGAACACCGTCAAATGGCTCAGCTCGACGTCCCATCCGGCGAAGGCGCCGTACATCTTCAGCAGCCAGTCGGCGTCGTCGCCCATAGCGGTGGCGACCAGCCCGAGCTTCGGCCGGTCCTGGCCCGTCAGGTCGAGGCCGTAGCGCAGCAGCGGGCTCGCCTCCAGAAAACCGTGACGCGCCGTCGGGCGGAACGACCCACCGCCGATGGCAAGAATGTGCGACTGGCCGGACCTGGTCATGTTGGTATCTCCCGCGTGGTAAAGGATGAACAGCACCCTAGATTATGGCGCTAGATTATGTCGCTCAAGGCCTCGTCGAGGTGGCTATGGGTGAATCCGTAGCCGCTGCCGGACAGTTTCCCGGGCAGAATCCGGTGACTGGGCAACAGCCCTTCCCGCGCGAACTCTCCCAGGCCGACGCTCAGTGCGAAGGCCGGGACGGGCATCGGTACGGTGCCCTTACGCAGGGCTTTCCCGAGCGTGGTGGTGAACTCCGCATTGCTCACAGGATTGGGCGAAGTCAGATTAACCGCCCCCACCAATTCCCGATTTTTCAGGATATGTAGTACTGCCTGAACCCAGTCGTCCTCGGATATCCAGGACCAGTACTGCTTCCCACTCCCGAGCGGCGCGCCGAGCCCCATCTTGAAGATGGGCAGCATCCGTCCGAGCGCCCCACCCCGCCCACTCAATACGAGCCCGGTACGCAATTGCGCGGTCCGGACACCGACCTCCTCGGCGGCCCTGGCCGCACCTTCCCAGAGCTCGCACAGATCAGCCAGGAACCCGGTGCCCTTCCCCTGGGACTCATCGATGACCCGATCCCCGGTATCACCGTAGAAGTCCACCCCGGAGGCCGACACGAGCACCTCAGGCGGCCGGGACAGCTGCCGCAACGCGTCGACGAGCACCCGAGTCCCGTCGACCCGGCTCCGCACCAGCTCCCGCTTGTACGACTCGCTCCAGCGCCGGTCGGCGATGGGCGCTCCGGCCAGATGTACGACTCCTTCGGCCCCTTCGAGCACCGAAAGATCGATCACATCGTCCCGAGGCTCCCAGTAGGCCTCCTCATCGCTCTCGGGAGGCCGCCGCACCATCCTGACAACCCGCCGCCCCTGCCCCCGAAGCGCATCCACCAAGGGCCCCCCGAGCAGCCCGGACGCCCCCGTAACGATGATCGTCATACCTCCACACTACGCCGGGGCCCTCCCGCCCCCCACCCGTCACCCGTCACCCGTCTGGAGTGTCGGCCGTCTGATGCCCACCCCGATCGAAGGTGCTCGCTTCGCTCGCGCGTCCTGCCAGGCGGGCCGGCGCCCGCCCCCGCGTCGGTCCTCGCTTCGCTCGGGCGTCTTCCCGGGGCGCGGCTCCGCCGCGCGCTTCGCCCACGGCTTCGATTGTTGTCCAGAGGGGGGAGGTGATGTCTTGGCCGAGCCCAAGGCAAAGGGGCGACCCCCACGGGACTGGGTCCGCTACGCGGTGGGGTCCGCTACGCGGTGGGGTCCGCTACGCGGTGGGGTCCGCTACGCGGTGGGGTCCGCTACGCGGTGGGGTCCGCTACGCGGTGGGGTCCGCCGCGCCTGGCGGAGAGAGAAGCTGATCGACACAGCGGCGGTCCCCGGCGCCGCCGCTTGGTGAAGGGTCGTGAGTGCACCAACCGAGCGGTGCAGCGCATCGGTAACCAGCCGAAATCTCGGCCGATATCCAGGCTGGGGCGCCATCATGGATCCATGGAGGTCATTCCGATCAGCGAAGCCAAGGACCGGCTGATTGAGCTTGCCGACCGGGCCGCCTTCGAGCACGATCACTTCACGCTCACCCGGAACGGGCGGCCGCATGTCGTCATCGTGTCCGTGGCCGAGTGGGAGTCCCTGCAGGAGACACTCGAGATCCTCGCTGACGCGGAATTCCGCGCCGACCTGGTCGAGGCCGCTGCCGCCGAGGCGCGCGGCGACGTCACCACCGAGGAGGAGATGACCGCCGTCATGGCGGCCCGCCTTGGCAAGGCGAGAGCGTGAGCGACCGCTACACCATCCTCCTGGGTCTACCGGCCCGCCGCGCGCTCGCCTCGGGCCTTCCCGAGACCGTAGCGGCCGGGGCCTGAGAGTTGATCATTGGCTTTGCGGCTCAGCAGCCATGACGTGTCGGCAAGCTTCTCCAAGAGCCGCACGAGGAGCTGCGTGTCGCTCGCAGTTTCATGAACAGAGCGCTCCCGTGCCTCGGGGTTCATGGATGCGGCGGCGAAATTGTTGACCTTCTTCCGGCCAGGGTGTCAAGCTCGACTTGGCTCGGTCGTCGAGATGGCGGTGGAGCGCTGGGATGTGAGTCACCGGTCCAAGGCCGGTGGTTGACACCGCATCGTTGCGCCGCTCGACCGGTGCTGGGCCATGTCCGGATGGCTCTTCGTGAAAGGTCGGCAGGCGATGAAGATCGCTTTCTTGGGTGATGTCCATGGTTGTGTGCTGCACGCGCTGGGTGCGGTCGTGGCGCTGCGGAGGCGACGGGAGATCAGGCTCGACGCCGTGATCCAGGTCGGCGATCTGGGCGCCTACCCGTCGTTCGATCGGTGGGACGAGGCCAGCCGTCGGTTCGGCCGGGATCATCCCGCTCAGGGGGACTTCTTCCGGCTGCTCGATCCGTCGCCGGCCTTCGCCGAGGGGGTGCGCTCGGCTCTCGGGCGGGTTCCCGGTGTGCTGTTCGTCAGCGGCAACCACGAGGATCATGACTGGCTGGCCTCCTTGCACGACGCGGCGGGCGCCGAGGTCGTGCCGGTGGATCCCCTCGGCGCCTACCTCCATGTCGCCTGCGGGAACGTGGTCGAGGTCGCCGGGCAGCGCGTGGCGTTCCTGGGGTTGATCGAGGTTCCGGGGAAGATGGACCTGGACGAGAGCGCGTACGCGCGGCTGATGGCGGCCAGACCGGGTGATGTGGACGTCCTGGTAACTCATGACGGCCCGTACGGGATCTCACGCGACCGGCGCGGGAACGTACAGGGCTCGGCGAAGCTGACCGCACTCATCGAGCACCTGCGGCCGCGCCTGCACGTCAGCGGCCACTACCACCACCCCAACGGCCCCCGCCGCTACGGCCGCACGACCTCCTACGCGCTCGCCCAGTTGGTGCGGCCCAAGACCACCAGGTGGGAGCCGGAGCCCGTCAACCCCGAACAACGGGTGACCGCTGGGAGCATCGGCCTGCTCGACACCGAAACCGGTGGTTTCGAGTACGTACTAGATGATTGGCTGGCCGATATCAGAGGGGACGCGTTGGACCTCGCCGAACTCATCGCGGCCCACTCCTGAAGCACGGCGCGATCAGGAGATAGAGGACCACGTGCGCAGCCGCCGCTCACCGCACCCGCACTTCTCGATTCGGCGGCTCGTCATCCACGCGCCGTCAGCGTCTCACGAAGCCGTGCCGGTCGTCGTCCCGGAGCGCGCCCATGAGAGGACCCGCGACGCCAGACCGGCGACGTCCCCGCCCCCTTCCTCGCTCCCAGAGGTTCCGGAGGTCCCGGAGGTCCCGGAGTGGAACACCAGCGGGATCAGTGCCCGGCCCTGCGCGGCGTCCCCGATCGCGTCCTCAATGGCCTCCTCGATCCATTCGAGCCTCGAGTCGCGCGCCCGCAGCCGATCCACCCGTACCTCATCGGGACAGTCCAGCAAAGCCCAATGGACCGGCCCGCCCCATCGCCCCACCGGTGCGAGCTCATGGGGATCGGGGATCGGGCACAGTAACAGCACCGGAGTCCCCGCCCGCCGCACCATGGTCACGATGCGCGTCCACAACCGGTCGTACGCGGGCCACACGGGGGCGGCCTCCGGTTCCGCGATGGGCACCCCGAGCAGCGCGCCGTCCTCGAGCAACTCGTCCATGTCCATCACGACCAACCCGTCCGACGCCCGCAGCAGGTACGGCAGCAAGGTCGTCTTTCCCGCGCCGGGAGCGCCCGCGAGCAGGTACAGAGGAGCGAGCCCACCGGCCGGTTGATCTTCCACCGGCTTGATCATAGAGGTCGGCGGGGCACCTGAAGGCTGCCCTGGATGCCAGGCCGCTCTACCCGCAGGCGGCGCCCGCACCGTAGGAGTCGCGTAGGCGGTGCTCCGCGTCGGCGCTCGCGCCGAGTTTGTCCAGGCCCAGCAACGCGGCGCCCACGGCCGGTGGCACATCCACCACACGGGCCGTCGCCTTCGGCGCCACCCGGTGACAACCGGCGTGGATGCGGTCGAGCAGGTACTCATCGCCACCCGCCAGGACGCCGCCCCCAAGCACGATGTCCACCGGAATGTGGAGCAGATCCAACCGGCGCAGCGCCGCCGAGGCGAGCAGGACCACCTCCTCGGCCAGCCGGTCGACCACCTTTCTGGCGACGGTGTCGCCGTCCCCCGCCGTCGCCAGCAGCAGCGGATTGAGCTCCTGGAGCCGGGCGCGGCCGACCTCCCCGAAGTGGAGCCGCTCTACGAGGTCGGCCACAGAGGACACGGCGAAGTGCTCGGTCACCACCCGTCGCAACGCGGTGTCAGGGCCGCGACCGTCCTCGGCCCGTACCGCCCGCCACAACGTCTCGTCGCCCAGGAACGAACCGCCGCCCCAGTCGCCGGACAACCGGCCGATCGCGGGGAACCGCAAGGTCCTGCCGTCCGGCGCCACGCCGACGCAGTTGATGCCTGCCCCGCAGACCACGGCGACACCGTGCCCAGGGGTGCCGGCGCGCAGCAGCGCGAAGATGTCGTTGTCGACGGTGATCTCCTCCGACCAGCCCAGCTCGGCCAACTCCCGCGTCAGCGCCTGCTGTTCCCGGCCGAAGTCGACTCCGGCGAGGTAGGCCGCGGTGTGCCGGGCGTACGGGGCGCGAGCCGCTGGATCGAACTGCCGTGCCGCCTGCCGGACCAGCGCGTCGAGAGCGGCGGCACTGGCGGTGACCCCTACTTTCTGCGCGGACGCTCCGGGACCGCGCACCCGCGACAGCACCGTACCGTCGGCCGCGACGAGGAGTACGTCCGTCTTCGAGTTGCCGCCGTCGATCGCCAGCACTCCGTCGATCACGCCGCCGCCCAGGGCAGGAAGTCACGGTTGACGGCGACCAGCCGGTCGGCGAGGGTCGCGGCCTGGTCGATCTGGCCGATGAGCGGGTGCGCCATCAGCGCGTCGAACACCCGGTCACGGCCGCCGTGCAGCGCCGCCTCCAGGGCGAGACTCTCGTACGCGCTGACGTGGGCGACCAGGCCCCTGATGGCCGGCGGCAGCGGGGCCACCGGCAGTGGCGCCGGGCCGGTGCCGGTGATCCGGGCGGGGACCTCGACCACGGCGTCGGTGGGCAAGAACGGCAAGGTGGAGCCGTTGCGGGCGTTCACCACCTGCACATCTCCCTTGTCGCCCAGCAGGGACGCCACTAGCCGCACCGCCGCCTCCGAGTAGTAGGCGCCACCCCGTTGCTCCAGCAACGCCGGCTTGGCGACCAGGCTCGGATCGCGGTACATCTCAAGGAGGCGGTGCTCGATCTCGCTCACGGTCTCGGCTCGTGACGGGCCTCGCCGGTCGGCCACGATCGCGTCGTGACGGTAGTAGTACTTCAGGTAGTAGGACGGTACGGCGCCGAGCCGGCGCATCACGGCGGCAGGGAGCCCGACGTGGTCGGCGAGCTGGTCGCCATGATCGGACAGCAGCCGGGGAAGTACATCCACCCCGTCGACGCGCACGGCACGCACCCAGGTCAGATGATTGAGCCCGGCGTGTTCCAGCTCGATCGTCTCCGGAGCGACACCCAGTCGCCCGGCCGCCCAGCGCTGGAAGGTGATGGCGACGTTGCAGAGTCCCACCGCACGGTGACCGGTGTTGAGCAGCGCGCGAGTGACGATTCCGACCGGGTTGGTGAAGTCGACGATCCAGGTCTTCTCACCGGAGATCCGCCGCACCCGTTCGGCGATGTCGAGGACCACCGGCACAGTGCGCAGCGCCTTGGCCAGGCCCCCCGCACCCGTGGTCTCCTGACCGACGCACCCGCATTCCAGCGGCACGCTCTCGTCCGTCACGCGGGCGGCCTGGCCGCCGACGCGTAGTTGGAGCAGTACGGCGGCGGCCCCGTCGGCACCGGCCTCGAGATCGGCGGTGAGGCGTACCTTGGCCGGATGACCCGCATGATCGAGGAGGCGGCGGGCGAACCCGCCCACGACCTCGAGCCGCTCGGTGTCAGGGTCGACCAGCGCGATCTCCTCGATATCGAGAGCGGCGTACTGATCGGCGATCCCGCTGACCAGCTCCGGGGTGTAGGTGGAGCCGCCTCCGACGATGGTGAGTTTCAACCCTTGACTCCTGTGAAAGTGATGCCTCGGACGAAGGACTTCTGAGCGAGTACGAAGAGGAGGATGACCGGCAGCATGACCACTACCGTGGCGGCCATCGTGAGGTTCCACTGCACCTGGTGTGTGCCCCGGAACGACGCCAGGGCCAGCGACAGGGTCCACTCGTCCGGGTTCTCCCCGGCGTACAGCAGCGGCCCGAAATAGTCGTTCCAGGTGTACATGAAGCAGAACAGGGAGATCGCCGCGATGCCGGGCCGGGTCATCGGGAGCAGGACACGCAGCAGCGTCCGCAGGTCGCCACAGCCATCGACGCGGGCGGCGTCGAGGTAGGACTGCGGGACCGTGAGGAAGAACTGCCGCAGCAGGAAGATGCTGAACGCGTCGATCAGGAAGTACGGCAGGATCAGCGGCCACAAGGTGCCTGTGAGGTGGACACGGGCCCACAGGATGTAGAGCGGGACCGACAGGACCTGCGGCGGGATCATCATGGCGGCGATGATCACCAGGAACACCGCCTGGCGGCCCCGCCAGCGCATCCGGGCCAGGGCATAGGCGGCCGGCACGCTGGACAGCAGCATCCCGGCTACGGCGAGCAGCGAGTACATCATGCTGTTGCCCAGATACCTCAGCAGCGGCGCGGTGTGGAACACCTCGGCGAAGTTCCCCGGATGCCAGGACCGTGGCCACAGATCGGCCGTCAACGCCTGCCGGTCCGACATGAACGCGGTGAGCGCGACGAAGACCAGTGGCAGGACGAACATCAGCCCGAGGGCCAGCGCGATGCTGTGCACCGCGATCCAGCGCATGATGCCGCGCCGGTTCGACCGGCGGTGCGCCGGGCCGCGCCGGGACGTCGAGCCGGAGGCGACCTCGGTAGTGGTGGTGAGAGTGGCCATCACGCCACCTCCTCAGCATGGGAAGCACGGCGCAGACGGTGCACGAAGAACACGGTGAACACCGTCGAGACCACGAAAAGGGCGATGGACATGGCTGACGCGTAGCCCATGTTGTAGTAGTGGAACCCCTGCTGGTAGAGCCAGACGGGGAAGGTCAGCGTCGAGTTGTCCGGGTAACCGATGGCCCGCCTGCTGCCGGCGATGTCGGCCGACCCGGAGGCCACCGAGGCCGCGACCACCGCCTGGGTGAAGTACTGCAGCCCGAGGATGATGGAGTTGATCACTCCGAAGACGAGCACCGGCGCGATCGCCGGAAGCGTGACGTGCCAGAACCGCCGTACCGAGCCCGCGCCGTCCAGGGACGCCGCTTCGTAGAGCTCACCGGGCACGTCGAGCATCCCCGCCATGATGATGATGATCAGCTCGCCCGAGGCCCACAGAGTGAGCAGGGTCAGCGCGGGTTTGGCCCACGCGGGGTCGCTGAACCACAGCGGCCCGGAGACGCCGAACCAGCTCAGCACCGTGTTCACCGGCCCGGTGCCGGGATTGAACAAGAAGGTGAAGGCCAGGGTGGCCGCCACCGGCGGAGCCAGCGCGGGCAGGTAGATCAGCGTCCGGAACAACCCCGCGCCGTTCCTGACCCGGACCAGCACGGCCGCGACTCCGGTGGCGAAGACCAGGCGGAGCACGGTGATGATGACGACCAGCCACACGGTGTTGTAGGCCGCTGTCCGGGCCAGCGGATCGCCCCAGAGGAGGAAGACGTAGTTGCGCAGTCCGACCCACACCGGAGTGTTGAGCAGGTCGTAGCGGGTGAAGGAGTAGTAGACCAGCGCGACGAGCGGGTAGCCGACGAACAGCGCCAATCCGGCCAGCGCCGGGGCCATGAAAGCCAGCGGCCGTATCCAGTGTCCCGGCCGCGGCCGGATCCACCTGGTGAATCCGGCCACATGCGTGGTGCGTGGTGTAGCGGTCATCAGCGCTCAGCTGCCGAGTTGCGCGTCGGCGTCGATCTGCGCGCCCGTCTTGGCCAGTCCCGCCTTCAGGTCGGGGACGCCCCCGCCCTGAAAGGCGATGGAGAAGTCCTCGGCGGTCTTGAGGTAGGCGCCGCCGTTCGCGCTGGCCGGGTTCGTGGCCAGGTTCGGGTTGGCGAAGATGTCGAGGAAGGTCTTGAAGTGGGCATCCTTCTGCAGCGTCGGATCCTGCAGCGCGGGGACCGTGGACGGGACGTTCTTGAGGCCATGGGCCAGTTCCTGCAGAGCGCCGGAATCCGTCGACAGATACTTGACCAGTTCCCAGCCGGCACCGGCGTTCTCGGCGCCCTTGGGAATCCCGATGATCGTGCCGGTGGTGTAGCCACCCCCATAGAGCTGAGGCTTGTTGTCCGCGACCGGGAACGGAGCCGTGGCGTAGTCCAGCTTGGGTGCCTCGGCCTCGATGAAGGCGGTGCGGAACTCGCCGTCCATCGCCATGGCGATCTGCCCCTTTTCGAAGGCATGATCCGGTGAGTACTCCTGGCCGAGACCGGCCGTGAACTTCGCCAGCTTGTCGCGCCCGTAGAAGTCGGTGAACTTCTTCCCCCACTCAAGCATCGCCTGCCATTGGGGATCGGTGCCGAGAGCGGACTTTCCGTCCTGGCCCGCCCACTGGGCGCCCCAGTTGGCCGCCCACATCTGCACGTGGTTGGCGTAGAAGCCGATCGTGGGCACGAAGCCGGCGACCTTGATGGACCCGTCGGGGTTTCGCACCGTCAGCTTCTTGGCGTATTCGAACAGCTCCGACATCGTCTTCGGGGGCGCGCTGATGCCGGCCTTGGCGAACATCGCCTTGTTGTAGTAGAGGCCGTACACGTCGGCGAGCAGCGGCATCGCGCAGCGCGTGCCCTTGAATTCGGTGTACGCGCGGGTGGCGGCGGGAAGCTGGTTCAGGTCCACCTTGTCGCGGGCGATGTAGGCCTTGAGGTCCTGCCAGGCACCGCTGGAACAGAACTGGCCGATGTTGTCGGTGGAGAAGGAGATGGCGACGTCTGGAGGGTTTCCTCCTCTGATCGCCTGGGCGACCTTGTCGTCGTCCTGGCTGCCCTGGTTCTTGACAGTGATGTTCGGGTGCTTGGCCTGGAAACCGTCCAGCACCTTCTGGAGCACTCCCAGCTCGCGACCGCTGAACTTGCTCCACACGCTGAGGGAAACTTTCTCGTCGGCGCTCGGCGCGGCGGCCGTACCCGATGAGCCCGTCTCCGCACCACACGCACTCGCGAGGAGCGCGAATGCCGCACACGCCGCCGCGACACCGATTCGTCGCATCGAAACCCTCCAAGGGGGGTGAACTGCTGACCCGCCGCCATGGTCAGGTCAAGGGGTGAGGCTGCCGTCAGGGATGGATGGCGAACACCTCTTCGCGCGCTCCGGCCAATGCCAGCCGCAGCGCGCCTGAGCGAACCGGGTTGCCGGTCAGCAGGCTTGGTTGAATCGTTGGCCGGGGAAGGACGAGTTCGCCCAGTTCCTCGGTGACCAGGCCGCACAGGACGCTGCCGCCGGCCCTGCCGACGTCGCCTGTGAGAACCACCAGTTCGGGATCGATCACGGACACCACACCTGCGACGGCCAGTGCCACCCGGCGCGCCAGGTCACGGAGGAAGGCCGACCGGGCGACAGGGTCCGCGTCGAGATCCTCCGCGAGAAGCTTCTCCAGATCGTCTCCGGCGAGCCCGTGCGCGTGAGCCAGTTCCATCACCGCCCGGATACCGAGCACGTCACCGATGCGCCGGCCACCGCCTGCGCCGGAGGGCGGGCAGGGCATCCAGTCGATCTCGCCGGCACCACCGGACGCGCCCCGTAACAAACGCCCGCCCGAGACCACCGCGGCACCGATCCCGCGCCCCATCCAGATCAGCACGAAGTCGTCGACCCCGACGGCTTGGCCGATCGCCATCTCGTCGAGGGCGACCAGGTTGACGTCGTTCTCGACGGCCACCGACGTGGCGAGCGCTCCCGACAGCCGATCCAGGACGTCAAAGCCCTGCCACGGCGGCAGGTGCGGGGCGAAGCCCAGGTGCCCGGTGCGCGCGTCCACGGAACCGGGCACTCCCACGACGACCCTGTGTAGTTGCCCAGGGGTCAGGCCGACCTCGGCGGTGGCGGCCGAGACCGCACGGCACAGATCCTCGACGTCGAGATCCGCCTCCTCGCCGGGACGGTATTGGTGCTCGGCGACGATCTCCCCACAGATGTCGGAGACCGCTATGTCCAGCGCGCGCGGGGTGAGGTCGACCGCCGCCACGTAGGCCAGCGCGCCGTTGACCGCCCAGCGTTGCGCGCGCGGCCCTTTGCCGCCCTCCCGGAGCCCCGCGCGCCGTACGTGACCACTTTCCGCCAGCCGAAGCAGGAGGTCGGCCGTCGCCGGTTTCGACAGGCCGATGTGTGATTCCAGCTCCAACCGGGTCAGCGGCCCTCGATCGAGCAGAGCCAGCAGCGCCGCGCGGTCGTTGATCCGGCGCAGCAGCTGAGGGCTTCCCCCTCGCTGTTCCACGTGGGACTCCCTTACTATCTGGGAACTTCCCAGACTATTGCCGAGGAATGTACCTCATGCACATCGGCCCACGTCAAGAGGCCATCGCAAGGGAATCGAACGTGCCGCTGCTGTTCGGCATGTCACGCGAGGTGAAGGTGACCCCGGCTCGCCGAGCCGGGGTTGGGAAGCCGGCCTACCTTCGGATCTATTCGACCGCGGTGACCGTGACGGCGTTGCTCAACGCCGATCTGTTGCCCGCGGCGTCCACTGCCCGCATTGTCAGCGTGACCGGTCCGGGCGCGTCGGCGTAGGCGAAGGCCACGGAGCTGTTCGGGAATTGGGGCGGATGAACGGGTTGATGGCGCTCTCGAAGACGCCGTCGAGATAGAGCTCGTACGTGATCGCGGCCTTCGGGGTGACATCGTCCGTCGAGAGCGAGTAACTGAACATCAACTCGAGGAACGGCTGCTCGAAGGCCGAAAGGATGGTCGGGGCGCTGGGCGGGGTGGTGTCGGTGCCGGCGGAGGCCGGTCCGGCGAAGACCGAGGCGGCGAGCGTGGTGCCTAAGAGCAGGACGATTGCGCGACGAGACATGGCTGATTCCCATCTGCCCATGAACAACGGCACGTGCGACGTTCGCCCCTCAACACGGGCCTGACTGATGGATGGTTCAATCCCGCGGCCGGTCAGCGTTCGACCGCGAGGGTGACGCCCAGACCGATGAACACGCTCCCGGTCGCGGCGTCGAGCCGGCGGCGCACCGCCTGACGGCCGCGCAGCCAGCCACCGATCCGCCCGGCCAGCACGCCGACCGTCGCGTCGGCCAGGAACTCCAGGACGATCAGGACGGCGCCGAGGATGGCGAACTGCAGCCAGACCGGCCCCGCCGCGGGATCGATGAACTGCGGAAGGAAAGCGATCATGAACGTGAACGTCTGCGGATTGGCCATGGAGGAGACCACGCCGTTGAGGAAGGCACGCCGGCCGGACATTCCGCGACCGGCCGGATCGTCGGCTTGGCTGTTCTTGCGCTTGCGGATCGTCTGGATGCCCAGGTAGATCAGGTACGCGGCGCCGGCGAGCCGCAGCACCGTGAACACGACCGGGAACGTCGTCAGCAGCACGGCGAGCCCGGCGGCGGCCGCGGCGACGTACAACGCGTCACCCGTGATCACGCCGACCGTGGCCAGCAGCCCGGCGCGGGGGCCTCCCCGCAGGCCGCATCCCAGCACGAACAGCATGTCGGGCCCGGGGGTGATCAGAGCGACGATAGTGGTCGCGGTGAATACGGCGAGCAGGTGGGGATCGATCGGCATGCGACGATCTTTCCACCTCCGGTGCTGGCGCGCTGCTCAAGGGGTGTCAGAGGCGCCAGGCCGCCTGTCAGGCGGCGTAGTGCGGGTAGCCGTAGCCGACGACCTGGGAGGTGGGACGGACACGCTGCTCGACCTTGCCGTTGCCGGTGTTGCCCTCGATCGTGGAGATCGTGCCGTCGCCGTTGTCCTTGACCACGAAGCCGACGTGGCTGATGGAGCTCAGGTCCTTGCTGCCGCTCCAGGAGTAGA
Source organism: Nonomuraea sp. CA-143628 (assembly GCF_050942315.1). Classification (NCBI taxonomy): domain Bacteria; kingdom Bacillati; phylum Actinomycetota; class Actinomycetes; order Streptosporangiales; family Streptosporangiaceae; genus Nonomuraea; species Nonomuraea sp. CA-143628. The sequence continues at coordinate 8,871,122 of NZ_CP192072.1, read as the reverse complement.
AGACCACGGCGCCGGGCTTGGCCACGGTGCCCCAGCGGTGGTTGGCGGCGAACCACTTGGCGTGGGCGACGGTGTAGGCGTCCCAGCCGACCTGGGAGCGGGCGCCAGTCTCCTCGCCGACCCAGGAGACGAACATCGAGCACCAGGCGGCGTTCAGGTAGTCCTGCCTGCTGCCGCCGTCACGCTGGACGGTCTCGGCGGCGCGGGCCGAGTTCATGTACCACTTCTGGAACTTGGTGCCGCCGCCGTTGGCGTCCTCGGACGTGCCGACCTGGGCCTTGGCCAGGTTCAGGACCTGCTGGGCGGTGGCGTTCACCTTGGCCTCGCCGTTCCTGCCGCCCTGCGCGGAGGCCGGGGCGGCCTGAACCGCGGCGGGGGTGTGCCCTGCGGGGGCCGTGGCGGCGTTCGCCGCGGTGTGGGCGCCGAGGGCGGCGGCGGTGAGGGTCGCGCCGAGCGCGATCTTGGCATAGCTGATCTTGGGGGTGCGGATAATGATGATGACTCCTTGCTTCCATTCCGCTTACCGGGTTAGCTGACGGGCTCGGGCGTGGAAGCTGCCCTACGGCACGTTGACGTGCCGATTAGCCCCGATCGAGACATGGGTCCCCGGTCCCGCGCACAGGCGGGTTCAGCGGTCACAGGTGATCGCCTGTGATGCATGTGATGGGTATGACGTCCGTACTCGGACATTGGCGGCGCGGCCAGAGGGATACTCACCGTCTAGGCCAGGCGCACAGATGGGTACAACGCACCCCTGACCTGGGTAATTCCATCGCAATGAAATCGCCACGCACAGCCCGACCGGCTCGCCGATCCGTCAAGTAGCGGGTTGAAGTCGCCCCGGGTCGCATCTGGAAAAGGTTCGCGTACGGTCTGTCGAATTCGCCTCGCCCGTCCGACGTAGAGGCGTACCGACCGGACAGACAGCCAAGGAGACCCTCATGGCCCAGTACGCGATCCTCATCTTCGACAACGCCGGAGCCGGGGACTACACCCCCGAGCAGCAGGCGGCCAGCCAGCGGCACGCCGACGACCTCGTCGACTCCGGCGCCATGATCGCGGCGTACGCGCTGCGGTCCGCCGACACCGCCACCTCGTTGCGCGGCGACGTGATCACCGACGGGCCCTTCATCGACGCTAAAGAGGTCATCGCCGGCGTCTGCGTCATCGAGGCCCCCGACCTGGACGCCGCCCTGGACCTGGCGCGTCGCAACCCCGCCGTCCAGTGGGGTCGTGGCGGCGTCGAGGTGCGCCCCGTCGCGGGCGGCATCGCGCCCACCACTCGATGACGGCCGCGGGACACCCGGAGACGGGGCAGGAGGTGGCTGACGCGCATCGGCGCGAGTGGGCTTTCGTGCTCGCCGCGACGGTGCGCGTCGCGCAGGACCTGGACCTGGCCGAGGAGTGCGTACAGGAGGCGTACGCCGCGGCACTCTCGGTCTGGGAACGCGACGGGATCCCCGCCAACCCCGCGGCGTGGCTCACCACCACGGCCAAGCGCCGGGCGATGGACGCGATCCGCCGCGAGCGGACCTTCCGCTCGAAGATGCCCTTGCTGGTGGAGTCCGAAGAGCTCGCCCCGCACAGGCCGGCGGACCGTGATGCGGCGAAACTGGAGGATGCCGTACCCGATGAACGGCTGCGGCTCATCTTCACCTGCTGCCACCCCGCGCTCGCGCAGGAGGCGCGGCTCGCGCTCACGCTACGGCTGGTGTGCGGGCTGCCGACCCCGGACGTCGCCCGGGCGCTGCTGGTGTCGGAGCAGACGATGGCCGCCCGCATCACCCGGGCCAAGAAGAAGATCTCCGTCGCCCGCATCCCCTATCGGGTGCCGCGCCCGGCGGAACTGCCGGACCGGCTGGCAGCCGTACTCGGCGTGCTCCACCTGCTGTTCAGCGCCGGGCACACGGCCCCCTCGGGCCCCGCGCTCATGCGCACCGACCTGGCCGACCGCGCGCTGCACCTGGCCCGCGCGCTGCGAGAGCTCATGCCCGACGAGCCAGAGGTACGAGGGCTGCTGGCACTGCTCGTGGTCACCGACGCCCGGCGCGCGACCCGGACGGGCGCTGACGGCCGGTTGCTGCGGCTTGAGGAGCAGGACCGCTCGCGGTGGGACCGCGGCGCGCTGGCCGAGGCGCACGACCTGGTCGTGGCCGGGTTGCGCGGCGGCCACGCCGGGCGCTACCTGCTGCAGGCGGCGATCGCCCTGCTGTACGCCGAGGCGCCGTCGTACGAGCGGACGGACTGGCCGCAGATCGTGGCACTGTACGACAGACTGCTGGCGCTCTGGCCTTCACCGGTCGTCGCGCTGAACCGGGCCGTGCCGGTGTCGATGCTCCATGGACCGGCGGTCGCACTGACGCTGGTGGAGACGCTGGAGCAGGATGGCCGGCTCTCCCGGTACCAGTACCTGCCGGCGATCAAGGCGGATCTGCTGCGGCGACTCGGCCGTACGGACGAGGCGGCGACCGCGTACCGGCAGGCGCTGGAGCTGACCGACAACGAGGTCGAGCGGGCCTTCCTCGAGGGGCGTCTAACTGATCAGGGGAACAGCCCAACGTAAGGGCCAAGTGCTTGCTGACCGACTGCCTGGTCATGTCCAGTCCGGCGCACAGCTCATGCGCGGTCATCCCTGACTGCGGCTAATGCCGCCTTCCTCATCGGTGTGCGGGTCCGCGGGTATGACCTCGCCGCCTGTGCCCAGCAGGCGGCGCAGCTCGTCGTACTCGATCGGACGCCCGAGCCGGAGGGCGGCGTACTCGCCTGCGGCGCCGCCCTGCGCGGCGAGTTCGGCGCACGCCGCGTGCCACTCATCGTGGGCCCTCCGCACGGCCTGGGCCGCGTTGGGGCTCTCAAGGTCCGACAGGTCACGGAGACGGATATAAGCGTCATAAGCCTCCCGCTCGGCGGCGGATCCCTCGGCGGGCGGCGGCAGCCGCTCGCCGAGCAGTTCGAGGAAGACCCTGGAGCGGCCCAGCTCGGAGAACTGCCAGGCGGTGACCGCGGTGCCGCCGTCCCCGGGTGCCTGCGGCGCGGTCGAGGCGAACAGCCACACACCCAGGTCGTACAGGCCGCTGATCGAGCCGCCCGCGCTGATCCGCAGGTCGGGGCTAAGGGAGCGCCCGCGTACGTCCTCCGCCGAGCGCACCGCCTCAAGCAGGCTGTCCCTGGCTGCCTCCATGTCGCCCACGGACCTGGCGAGCTGGGACAGCCCTGTCAGCGCGTTCATCTCCCATGTCACCTGCCCGGCCGAGCGGGCGCGCAGCGCGGCTTCGGCGAACAGCGCGGCGGCCTCGGCGGGGCGGCCCTCAGTCACGAGATCGTCGGCGCGCAGCGTGAGGTCGCGGATGGGATTGCCCCAAGCGGGGAAGGGCGCGGGAGTGCGCCGGGACAGCCACGAGCGCATCTGCCTGTCCAGGTTCGTGTGCCCGCGCACGCCCATCAGCAGCGCGAAGGGATGGTTGATGAACGTGAGCGCCTGCTCCCGTCCCCAGGCCAGCCGCTCCCTGATCCCGCCGCGGCGGATCGCCATGGCCCGCGCCTCCAGCCGGCGTGCGCCCTCCTCGTCACCGCGCTGCTGCGTGATCACCGCCAGGCCCATGAGCGCGTTTCTCCGCAGGTACGGGCTGTCGTCCGGCGAGAGGAGCTCGTGGTCCAGGTCCACCGGGCTGAGACCGTGCCTGGCGATCAGACGGCTCCAGGCGGTGTGCCGGGCCTGGGCCGCCATCCGCGGCAGGCCCAGGGCGGAGAAGCGGCGGGCGCACTCCCGCCAGGTGGCCAGCACCTCGTCCTCCAGCCCGAGATACTGGTAGATCTCCGCTCGTAGCCACAGACAGCAGGTGCGCTGGATCTCCTGGTGCCGCGCCAGCCGCCCGGTGGTCCGCGGCACGACCGCCGCGTCGACCAGGTCCAAAGCGAGCTCGGCCAGCTCGACACGGCGCAGCGCCGTCTCAGCCGACACGGAGCCGACGGTGAGCCGCGCGTCCAGCAGCAGCGCGGAGATCAACGCGTAGTCGGGCCTACGGCGGCGGGTCAGGAAACCGTCGTGCAGCCACTCACCGAGATTCTCGGCCGTGATCATCCGTACGTCGGATTGTTGTGCCTGAGGAGTGCCGACGGCGATCCTTTGGAGCGTCTCGGCCGTCTCCACCAGGCACAGCGCGAGCGCGGGCCCGGCCAGCCGGGGGTCGGGGTACGCCACGTACGCCAGCAGGAACGGCGTCCACGCGTAACGCAGCAGCACGGTCGCCAGCATCGAGCAGAGCGCCAGCGGGGCCCGCAAGGGTTTCGGCACCCTGGCCACGGCGCGGAAGGTGCCGACCCCGACCTGCAACAACAGCACGGCGGCCACCAGGAACACCCCGTTGAACGCCGTGGCCCAGGCCGTCGTCGCCCAGGCCGAGGCCAGCCACTCTCCGGCAGGGGAGAAGGCCAGCAGCGCGCCGGCCGCGAGCACGATGATCTCTCCCCAGCGCCGCAGCCGGGCCCGCTTGCGGACCAGGCCGCGCCAGGCCGTCATCCTGCCCGCCACGTGCCCGCTGACCAGCAGACCGGCCAGCAGGGGCAGCCAGGCGGCGCCCCCGCCCGTGCGGGCCGCCGCCCACACGCCGAGCGCGGCAGGCGTCACGCAGCCGATCCGCCGTGCCCACGCTGACACTCGGTCGGCCCGCCCCGGCGGCCGGATCAGCAGACCGTGGTCAGGTAACGCCCGCTTGTCACCCACTGGAGGGATTTCCCCGCGAACGCCGCCGTTCACGCCCGATCACGAATGCGTCTCTCGCCCTTCTCAGAACGATCCGGTGGGGATAGCTTCTGCGTGGCGGCGGAAGAACCAGCGCGGAGGGCCATGCCAAGGCGTTTGCGTGTCCGGATCGGCGACCCCTGGACGCCCAACCTGGCCCGTGCGCGGCGGCGCCTGGCCCGCGGGCGGCCGCAGGACGCGGCCCGCGAATACCGGCAGGCGTGCAGGCTCGCCGACGGCAGGCGCGCCGATCCGGCCGTCAGGTCAGCGCTGCGGCAGTGGCTCGGGCTGGCGTTGCTGAAGGCGGGCCGGGGCCAGGAGGCGTTGGGGGCGCTGGTCCAGGCCGGTGAGCTGCTGGGTGATGACCCCGGGGCGGCGGAGCAGTACGCGGGCACCCTGGACACCCTTGGCCTGGTGCAGCGCGACCTTGGGCAACTCGCCGAGGCCGAGGAGTCCCACCGGAAGGCCGTGGACCTGTTCAAGCGGGCCGGTTCACGCGAGGGCACCGTACGCGCCGTCGTCAACCTCGCCGTCGCGGTCAAGGACCTGGGGCGTCTCACCGAGGCGCGCGGGCTGCTCGCCGGCATCGAGCCCACAGCTCGCGACTGCGCCGACCCGGCGCTGCTCGGGCACACGCTGCTCACCCTGGGCCTCGTCCACGAACTGCTCAACGAACCGGCACCGGCGGAACGGCTGGCCAGGCAGGCGGCCGAAGCCTACCGCGCGGCGGGAGACAGGGAGGGCGAGGCCGCCGCCACGCACAACGTGGGCCGTGTGCTGGACACAGGCGGGCGGCATCGCGAAGCCATGGAATGCTTCGCCACCTCCCTGGCGATCAATCTGGAGATCGGCGCCGAACTGGGCGTCTCCGACGATCTTGGCGCTATGGCGTCGCTCTTCCAGCTCGCCCGGCAGTACGACGAGGCCCGCCGCGTGCATGAACGGGCGCTGGACATCCAGCGCAGGGCGGGCTACCGGCGCGCGGTCGTGGCCACCCTCTGCGACCTGGGAGTGCTGGCGCGCGACCAGGACGACCTCCCTCTCGCGCGCCGCCACCTTCAGGAGGCGCTGCGGGAGGCCGAGACGCTCGCCGACCCGCACACCGTCTACCAGACGCGCGTCCTGCTGGCGGAGATCAGCATGCTGGAGGAGGACTACGCGCAGGCGCGCGTGGCCTACCTGGCCGCGGCGGAGGCGATGCGTGACGCCAGGTGGGCGCTGCTCGACGAGGCGGACGCCGTCACCTACTTCAGCGAGTCCCGTCTCGACGCCCTCGGAATGCTGGTCCGGCTCTCGCTCCACCTGCGCGACAGGGCGGGCGCACTCGAATGGGCGGACGCCGCGCGCGGTCAGGAGCTCGTACGCAGGCTGGCCTGGACCGCCCTGGCCGCACCGCCCGGCGCACCGGAGACGATCCTCGCCGAGGAGGCCGAGACCCGCCGCCTTCTGCGTACGCAGGAGGCGGGCCTGCGCGCCGGCGGATCCGCGGACGCGGCGCTGCTGACGGCCTACAGGCAGAACTTGTCGCGCCTGCACCGGCTGGAGGACCGGCTCGCCGAGCCGGCTCCCGAGTACGTGTCGATGCGCCGGGGAGAACGCCTCGGCTGGAACGCCATCACCGCCCTGCTGACTCCGGGCCCTTCCCAGGACGGGCCAGAGGGGACCGACACCATGGCTCGTCTGGTGCTGGCCGAGTACCACGTGACCGACCACGAGACGTATGTCTTCGGCGTGACGGCCGACGCGCCGGAGCCGCAGGTCGTCACCGTTGACGTGACCCGAGCCGAGCTTCGCGAGCTGGCCGGGGCCGCCGGGGACACCCTGGCCCGCGACAGGGCCGGCCTCGGCGCGCACCTCGCGGACGAGCGGCTGGTGCGGCTGCTCGCGCCGGTGGCCGAGTGGGCCGAGCCGGGGGACGTGGTCTACCTGGTGCCGCACGACTCCCTTCACCTGCTGCCCCTGCAGGCCGTGCCCGTCGAGGGCGTCCCGCTGATCGACCGCAACCCGGTCGTGTTCGTGCCGTCGGCCTCCGTGCTGCGTTACTGCCGGGCCAAGCGGAAGGGGCGCCGCGCGAGCGCGCTCATCGTCGCCGCGCCGCCCGAAGAGCATCCGCTGGCCTTCGCCAGGGAGCAGGCGCTGGCCGTGTCGGAGACGCTCGGCGGCCAGGAGGTGCTGGCGTCGGGCGATGCCTCCCGTGAGAGCCTGCTGGCCCGGTTCGCCGAACCCGGGCAGGCGCCGGACATCGTCCACTTCGCCACACATGGCGTATTCGACCGCGAGGACCCGATGCGGTCCGGGATCGAGCTCGCGGGCGGCAGACTGACCGCGGCGGACATCCTCGGGCTCCGGCTCGACGTGGACCTGGTGACACTGGCGGCCTGCGAGACCGGCGTGAGCCAGAGCCGCCCAGGAGACGAGCTGATCGGCCTGACCAGGGCGCTGCTGTACGCGGGCGCGCCCTCGGCACTGGTCGCCCTGTGGCGCGTGGACGAGCTGTCGACCAGCATGCTGTTCGGCGAGTTCTACGCGGCGTTGCGGGCCGGCTCGCCCAAGGCCGAGGCCCTGCGCAGGGCGCAGCTGTGGCTGCGCGACAGGACGATCGCCGACGTCCTGGACTACGCGCGTGGCGCCCGCCGGCGCCTGGCGGGCGACCCCAGGGCACTGGCCGCCGTCCGGCTGGAGGAGGCGCGGCTGCGCCTGGCGGCGGGCGACTACTCGGCGGCGGCCGGCCTGTTCCGCGACCTCGTCGCCTGCCCCGACCTGAACGAGGAGCAGCGGCAGGGCGCGGAGGTGGGCATGCTGCAGGCCACGCTCGTCACGGGCACGGGCACGGGCACGGGCACGGATGCGGGTGCGGATGCGGGCACGGATGCGGGCACGGATGCGGGTGCGGTACCGGGCCTCGGCGTGCTCGCGTTCGCCGATCCGTACCACTGGGCGCCGTTCACGCTGATTGGCGACTGGCTCTGATCGCTGCAGGAGGGGTGGTCACGATAGGAGGGGTGGTCGCGATAGGAGGGGTGGTCGCGATAGGAGGGGTGATCACGATAGGAGGGGGAAGGTGTGGAGCGGCAACGGCCGGTCGAGGAGATGATGACCGGTGACTTCACCGTCGCGGAGGTGGCGGACGGCGGGACGGGGTTCACGGTCCTGCTCGGGCCGGACGGTGAGCCTGCCGGGCTCATCGGCGCGGGCGAGCGGGGACCGGCCTGCGTCGTGGAGGCGAACACTCCGTTCGGCGAGGTGCTCGACTCGGCCGACCTGCTGCACGCGCTGGTGTCCGGCACCCCAGGCCTGGTGATCGTACGGGGGAAGGATGTCGTGGGCGTGGTCAGCGCCGAGGCGATCAAAGCGGAGATCGTTCGCGACACCGACTCCCGTCTCGTCTCCGGACGGCAGCTCGGCGACGCGCAGCCCTACGGCAGGCGGGCCGCGCCGGGCCCCAGCCGCATCCAGTGCAAGACCTGCGGCGCGACGAACACCTTCCGCCGCTTCAGTCAGGCGGCCGCCTACACATGCCAGCACGGGGACCACGACTTCGTCCCCTACTGGAGCGCCTGACATGGGCGGACTCGTCGAAGCGGCGTCGGGGGTGGTCGACCGCCGGTTGCTCACCACGACGTTCCTGCCGGTGCTGGCCTTCCTGAGCGCCCTGGCGGCGGTCGCCGTCGCGGGTGTGGGCTGGGTCACCGCGGCCCGCTGGTGGTCGGGGCTCGGCGCGGAGGTGCAGGTCGTCCTGTCGGGGCTGGTCCTCGCGGGCGCGCTGCTGATCAGCCAGCTCGTCGCCGTGCGGCGGGCCGGGCTTATCCGGGTCTATGAGGGTTACTGGGACGGCCTGCCGTACGGCGAGTGGCTGGCCGAGCGGTGCCGGCCGCGTTTCCTGGCATCCGATGACCAGCGGGGCTCCCTGTATCCGGTGGACGAGTCCCGGCTGATGCCGACCGAGCTGGGCAACATTCTGCGCGGAGCCGAGGACCACAGCCGCGACAGGTACGGCATCGACGGGGTGACGGCGTGGCCGCGCCTGTACACCACGCTGCCGGACACCTTCCGGCAGACGTTCGCGGGGGCCGCTGGGGATCTCGACCTCATGGTCACGGTGAGCGGGCTGGGGCTGGCGTTCTCGTTGGCGGGCGGGGCGCTCGGGGCGGTGCTGCTGCCGTGGCACTGGGCGCTGGGGTGTTGCTGGGGCGGGCTGGTGGTCGCGTGGTGGGGGTATCGGGGGGCGGTGCGTGCCGCTGAGCCGTACGGGGAGTTGTTCCGTTCGGCGTTCGACGTGTATCGGTGGACGTTGCTGGACACGATGGGGCTGCGGCGGCCCGCCGAGTACTCTGGCGAGCCGGAGCAGTGGCGGCAGCTGGACAAGCTCTGGGTGGTCGGGGCGGCCGACAGTGAACACGCCACCAGCCTCGGCTACCCGGCCACCGAGCCCGCCCCGGAGCCCATGCGGCCCGTTTTGGACCCCTCCGGACTCGCCCCGAAGTCAGCTGAGCCCGCGTCGAAGTCCGCCGAGCCCGTTTCGGACCCCGCCGGGCCTGCTCGGGACGGCGCCGGGCACACTACCGAGACCCCCGGGCCCGTTCCTGACCTTGCGGAGCGGCAGGACAGCTCACTCGACGACCTCGCACCTGTGGTCGGAGCTTCGGTGAGTGGGCGGAAGGCGCGACCGCTGCGGCTAGGCCCGTGGCTGGTGGCCGTGGCGGCCGTCATGGGGATCCTTGTCGTCGCGGGCAGCCTGGCCGTCCGGTCGCCGGGCGGCTGGGTGGCCGCGCGTACGCTGCACCCGTACCAGGTCCTCGCCGCCACCGACGTGAAGGGTCCGGATGCGGCCGGCGCGGCAGGCCGATACGTGCTGCGCCAGATCGAGGAGAGCAAGCAGGTGCCCCCGGAAGCCCTGGGCCCTCGTCTGCCACGCGGCGCCGTAGATGGCAAGACGGTCATCACCCTCCGCCCGGGCCCTGGCCATCTGTACGCCGACGCGGCCGCCCGGGGCACGACAGCCACGCTGCGCCTTGTACTCCCACGCGCCACATCGGGCGAAAAGGCGGAATCCCTCACCTTCCCCGGCGTCACCGTCCTCGACCTGTCCGGCGGCGAGCCACGAACGGGCCTGGTGATCGCGCTCCCCGCCGATCGCGTCGACGAACTGCTCGGCCACGTCGTCGGCAGTGACGTCTACCTCGTCACCGCCACCAGCTGATCGAGCCCTCGGTCGAAGTCTGGGTTCTTCGAGGCGCAGCTTCATCGAGTTACCGGCTCGGAGCGTGACGAGGTGACGCCCCGCAAAGGCGTGTAGGGGTCGAAGGAACATCGGAAACCGGCGTTTGTATCCAGCAACTGTTGTCGCTCGGCGTCGGGGGAGCCCGAGACGGTCAGAGGTCCATGATCGGCCCGGACGGCTGGCCTGATGTGCGGGTGAACGCGTGCCCAGCGTCGGCGAAGTGGCGGCACTGGCGGCATGCGCCGAGCGCCGGTTCGACACCGTCCTCCGGCCTTACGAGCGTTATGGGTTTTGCCGGAGCCAGGCTTCCGCGCGTTCGACGTGCAGTGTGCGGCCAAGCGCCTTGTATGCGTCTCGCATGGTCTGGACGACCTCACGCTCTGGGTAGGTCGCCTTGAGAACGCACAGCGCCGATGCGGCGTATCCGGCGACAAGAAGTTCCCGCGCGTGAGCGATGTGCTCATCACCGTCCCACGAAGGACCAACCTCTACTGCCACAGGTGCGAACGCCGCAGCCTCGGCGAGCACACCAATGCCATCGTCAGTCGGCTCGTACCGCCAGCCGGGGGGAACCGTGGGGCGGATCGCCCGGCTCGAACGTGCGCCGCCCGTGATTTCCGGGGAGCCGATCTCGGGACGCAGGTCGAGGGCGCGGCACAGTTCCGTCCATCGCGGATCGTTCGCCGGTGACGGCCATCCTTGTGCACGCCCCCACTCCACCCAACCGGCCACGCTGCCGACCAGGAGGTTCTCCAGCGCCTGTTTGGTGGTGTCGCCGAGCCAGACCGCGTGGTCGTCGACCGGGGCGAACGACACGCACGGGTGGTCATCGAGATCCATCTCGGGCGCGAGCACAGCCCATCCGTAGTGGAGCCCGTCACCGCCGTTCCGGCCAAAGGGGACGATCTCGATCGGCTGATTCTGGTAGCCGAGCTCCAACGGATCGCTGGTGTCAGGTGATGGATCGAGGAGCACCGCGTCGAGATCGCCGCACAACAAGGAACCGCATTTCTTCCATGCGATCTCATAAATCTCCAGGCCGGCCTCGGGGTCGAAGCCGTCGAGAACGAAGGCGCGCAGCGTGTCGAATGTCGCGGGAAGTCGGAATGACCGGTGTAGGGGGTGGATCATGGTGCGCAGCGTAACAAGCTGCCGGAGGGCAAGCCCGCCCGATCCAGGCAGGTCACCACAGTGGGCTGTCACGGAGAGCTCGTTCGAGCGGGAATGGCCGATGATGCTTGACGAACATCCGCGATCGCTGCCTGAACCAGCGGCGCGAGCCGCCTGACACGACGGGGGTCGTCGGCGGCGATGAGCCGTGCCAGCACCGGGCCGGAGCGGATCAGTACGGTGTCCGGCGTAAGGTCCAGCGCGAAGCCGGGGACCTGGTAGAGCCCTTCCGCCAGCCGCTTGACCGGCCATTGGTCCGACCGATACCCGGCGAGCACGCTGTCGAGCACAGCGACCGCCTCCTCCTCCGACGGGGCCACCCAGTCGATCCGCAGCGTGATCACCGGGTCGTGATCGCCGGCTGGGACGAGGTCGCAGATGACCGGATGGGGAAATGGGTGGACGCCAGGGAACTCCAGATCATGGAGGCGCGGGTCCAGACGGAGTTACGACGGCCGTTACGAGCAGTGCCGTTGCTGACTGAGGTGCTCTCCCAGTACGACCCACACGCGGGAACTCGCGCTCTACCTGTCGTGGCTGGCCGTGGCTCTCACAGACGCGAACGAGCCGGAGGAAGCGGCGAAAACCGCGCGGCGGATGCTGGAGCTGCCGGCAGATGTGGCCAGCGACCGCACGGCCGACCGGGCGCGGGTGGTTCTGGAAGGGCTTGAGCCGTATGGCAGCGTTCCGGAGGTACGCGAGCTTATGGCGAATTACCCGCGTGGAGCGTGACGAGGCAACGCCCCAACGCCGTTACGGGCCGTGAGGCCAGGTGTGGTGTAGAGGCGCTGTGGCGATCCCAGACCGCCTCCAGCCAATCTCATCCCACGCGATTCCTCTGGGCAAGGATCCAAGCCTTTGGGCGAAGCGCGCGGCGTAGCCGCGTTCCAGGAAGGCGCCCGAGCGGGGCGAGGTGCTTCAGGGGTCGGGCCCTGGCCCGACTGGAGGCAACGTCTGAGCTGCCAAAAGCGCGAAGCGCCGAAAGCGAAGCCCTTTGTGAGGCGGTGGCCAGGGCCGAGGAAGACTCCCCGGCCCTGGTGCGCCTGAACTACGCGAGTCCCAGCTGGGCCTCGAAACGACCCTCTTCGAGGCGCCGCTTCACGGTGGTCAGGAAGCGGGCCGCGTCAGCGCCGTCCACGAGGCGGTGGTCGTATGTGAGGGCCAGGTACACCATCGACCGAACGGCGATGACCTCGCCCTCAGGCGTGTCGATCACGACCGGACGCTTGACGACGGCGCCGGTGCCGAGCATGCCGACCTGCGGCTGGTTCAGGATCGGCGTGTCGAACAGGGCGCCGCGGCTGCCCGTGTTGGTCAGCGTGAACGTGCCGCCGGTGATCTCGTCGGGCGTCACCTTGTTGGCGCGGGTGCGCTCGGCCAGGTCGGCGGTCTTGCGGGCGAGGCCGGCCAGGTTGAGGTCGCCGGCGTTCTTGATGACCGCCGCGATCAGGCCGCGCTCGGTGTCGACCGCGAGGCCCAGGTGCTCGACGTCGAAGTAGGTGACCTCCATGGTCTCGTTGTTGATCGTGGCGTTGAGCTTCGGGTGCTGCTTGAGCGCCTCGATGGCCGCCATCTCGAAGAACGGCATGAACGACAGCTTGACGCCCTCGCGGCGCAGGAAGTCGGCCTTCGCCTGCTCGCGCAGCCGGGCGATCTTGGTGACGTCGACCTCGACGACCGTGGTGAGCTGGGCCGCGGTCTGCAGCGACTCGACCAGGCGCTTGGACATCGTCTGCCGCAGGCGCGACATCTTCTCCGTACGGCCGCGCAGCGTGGTGTCGACCTCGACGGGCTCGGGAGCGGCGGCGACCGGAGCCGGCGCGGCCTGAGCGGGCGCGGCGGCCTGAGCCGGAGCGGCCTGGGCGGCGGCGGGAGCCGGCGCGGCGGCCTGCTCGCGCTGCGACTTGGCGGCCTCCAGAACGTCCTGCTTGCGGATGCGACCGCCCACGCCCGTGCCGGTGATCGACTCGAGGTCGACGCCGTGCTCGTTGGCGAGCTTGCGCACCAGCGGCGTGACGTAGGGGCTGTCGCCCGAGGACGGCAGCGGGGTCGGCTCGGCGGTGGCGGCCGGGGCCTGCTGGGCGGGTGCCGGAGCGGCCGGAGCCTGCTGCACCGGCGCGGGAGCCGGAGCGGGCGCGGGCGGCGGGGCCTGGGCAGGAGCGGGCTGCGGGATCGAGGAGACCGGCGCGGGAGCCGGGGCAGGCTCGGGCTCCGGCTGCGGCACGGGCTGCGCGGCGGGCGCCGGCGCGGCCTCCTGCGTGGCGGCGCCGCCGGCCTGGCCGTTCTCGTCGATGACGGCGAGCTCGGCGCCGACCTCGACGGTCTCGTCCTCAGCGACGACGATCTTGGTGAGGACGCCGGCGGACGGCGACGGGATCTCGGTGTCGACCTTGTCGGTCGACACCTCGAGGAGCGGCTCGTCGGCCTCGACGCGCTCGCCCTCCTTCTTCAGCCAACGGGTCACCGTGCCCTCGGTGACGCTCTCGCCGAGCTGGGGCATCTGTACAGAGACCGGCATCGTTATCTTCTCTCGCGTTCTGATTTCAGAGGGCTTGAATTAGTTGTGTACGTGCAACGGCTTGCCGGCCAGGGCCAGCATCGCCTCACCGACGGCCTCGGACTGGGTCGGGTGGGCGTGGATGAGCTGGGCGACCTCTGCGGGCAGCGCCTCCCAGTTGTAGATCAGCTGACCCTCGGTCACGAGCTCGCCGATGCGGCGGCCCACCATGTGGACGCCCACGACGGGGCCGTCCTTCTGGGCGATGACCTTGACGGCACCCGCGGTGCCGAGGATCTGGCTCTTGGGGTTGCCCGCGAGGTCGTAGACCTGTTCGACGATCTCGATGCCGCGCTCGGCGGCCTGAGCGGACGTGATGCCCACTGAGGCGACCTCGGGGTCGGAGTAGGTGATCCGCGGCACGCCCGCGTAGTCGATGGCGGGCGGGTTGAGCCCCGCGATGTGCTCGGCCACCATGATGCCCTCGGCGAACCCGGCGTGGGCCAGCTGGAGGGTCGGGATCAGGTCGCCGATGGCGTAGACGCCGGGGACCGAGGTCTGGCAGTGCTCGTCGACCACGACCGCGCCGCGCTCGACCCTGATGCCCTGCTCCTCGAAGCCCATCCCGGCCGAGACGGCGCCGCGGCCGACCGCGACCAGCAGCAGCTCGGCGTCGAGGGTCTTGCCGTTGGCGAGCGTGACGACCACACCGGTGTCGGTGGTCTTGACGCCCTCGAAGAAGACGCCCAGCTCGTACTTGATGCCGCGGCGGCGGAAGGCGCGCTCCAGCAGCTTGGAGCTCGACTCCTCCTCGGTCGGCAGCAGGTGGGGCAGCGCCTCGACGATCGTGACCTCGGCGCCGAACGAGCGGTAGACGCTGGCCAGCTCGACGCCGATGACGCCGCCGCCCAGCACGATCACCGAGGAGGGCACGCGGTCCATCCTCAGCGTGTGCTCGCTGGTGATGACGCGCTCGCCGTCGATGTCCAGGCCGGGCAGCGACTTGGGGGCGGAGCCGGTGGCCAGGACGATGTCGCGGCCCTCGTAGACCTCGGAGCCCACCTGGATCCGGTTTGATCCGACCAGGCGGCCCTCGCCTTCGACGATCGTCACGCCGGCGCCCTTGAGCAGGCCCTGCACGCCCTTCCAGGCGCGGGTGACGATCTTGTCCTTGAACGCGTGGACGGCCGGCACGTCGATGCCGTCGAACCGGGCCTTGACGCCGAACGTCTCGCTCTCGCGGGTCTCGTCGGCGACCTCGGCCGAGTGCAGCAGGGCCTTGGTGGGGATGCATCCCCTGTGCAGGCAGGTGCCGCCGATCTTGTCCTTCTCGATCAGGGCGACCGTCTTGCCCAGCTCAGCCGCCCGTAGCGCGCAGGCGTATCCGCCGCTGCCGCCTCCCAGGACGACGATGTCGTAGGCCACAGTCAGGCTCCTTGTCGGGGTGTTCGTGATGCCGTCATCTTTTCATTTGTTTCAGATGCTCGCGTGCCGCTCGGCCAGTCCGATGAGCGTGCGGGTGATGGCCCCGGTGCCGCCCTTCGGCGTGTAGCCGTGCGGCTCGCCCTTGTTGAACGCGGGTCCGGCCATGTCGATGTGCGCCCAGCGCACCCCGTCGGGCACGAACTCCTTCAGGAAGATGCCCGCGGCCAGCATGCTGCCCCAACGCTCGGGCTGGAGGTTGGCGATGTCGGCGATCGGGGAGTCGAGGCCCTTGCGCAGCTCCTCCGGCAGCGGCATGCCCCAGGCGCCCTCGCCCGCGGCGCCGGCCACCTCGACGACCAGCTCACGCACGGCGTCGTCGTTGGCCATGACGCCGGCCGTGCGCCAGCCGAGTGCGACGATCTGCGCGCCGGTGAGGGTGGCCACGTCGACGATCAGGTCGGGGGAGTCCTCGGCGGCGCGGGCGATGCCGTCCATGAGGACCAGGCGGCCTTCGGCGTCGGTGTCGAGCACCTCGACGGTCTTGCCGCTGTAGCTGTGGATGACGTCGGAGGGGCGCTGCGCGGTGCCGCTGGGCAGGTTCTCGGCCAGGCAGAGGTAGCCGACGACGTTGACCTTCGGGGCGAGGCGGGCGACGCCGATCAGGGCGCCCAGAACCGCGCCCGCGCCGCCCATGTCGGATTTCATCCAGTCCATGGAGGCGGACGGCTTGAGCGACAGGCCGCCGGAGTCGAACGTGATGCCCTTGCCCACGTACGCCAGCGTCTTGGTGGCCTCGGGGTGGGTGTAGGAGAGGCGGACCAGGCGCGGCGGGTTGGCCGAGCCCTGGCCGACGCCGATGAGGCCGCCGTAGCCGCCGTCCTTGAGCTGTTTCTCGTCGAGCACCTCGACGCTCAGCCCGGCCTCGCCGCCGCGCTGCTCGGCGATCTCGGCGAACTTGGCCGGCCACAGGTCGGAGGGTGGCGTGTTGACCAGGTCGCGGACGAGCGTGACCGACTCGGCGAGTACGGAGGCGCGGCCGGCGATCCCGTCGGATCCATCCGCTTCGTTCGCCGACAGTACGGTGAGGTCGCCCACGGGCTCCTTCACCTCGCCGTTGGTGCGGTAGCGGGAGAACCCGTAGGCGCCCAGCAGTGCGCCCAGCGCCACGGCCTCGGCCTGGGCGGCCGATTCGGCGGGCAGGAGGAGCGCGGCGCGGGCGGTGCCGGCGAGGGACCGTACGGCGGCGCCGGCGGCGCGGCGCAGTGCCTCGGCGTCGGCCGTGGCGTTGGCGGAGTCGCCGAGACCGACCGCGACCAGCAGCGGAGCGGTGATGGCGCCGAACACGGGCACCTTGGCGAGCTCTCCGGGCTTGCCGGAGAAGCCGACGGCGGTGAGCGTGGCGGCGAGTCTGCCGCCGAAGGCCGCGTCGAGGGACTCGGCGCCCGTGGCGGGGCGAGGGCCTTCGGGGCCGGACCTGAACCCGACGATCAGCGCGTCGGTGTCGAAAGAGACTGGATCTGCTGAGTTCAGCCGCACAGTGGTCACGTAAACCGATGCTATCCAGGGTTTAGAGGTACTCACAAACAGGGGTTCATCCTACCATTCGCTGACGCGCGAACATGGCGTCGGCCGGGCGGTGCTCCTGCGGCGCCCGCGAGTCGCTGGAAAGAGGCCACGAGGCTCGGCCGGCGCCGCGAAGACCTCATCACGACGCCGGAGGAGCTGCCATGATCTCGCGATTCGCCGCCGTACTCCGCTTGGGTGTGCGACAGGCCGCGTCTCCTCATCATCCGGTACGAGAGACCGCCTCGGTCAGCCGAGCACGGCGCAGATCGTGAGCGTGGTGGCCGTGGCGGTCTCGACGAGCGCCCCCAGCACGTCACCTGTGACCCCGCCC
Source organism: Nonomuraea sp. CA-143628 (assembly GCF_050942315.1). Taxonomy (NCBI): domain Bacteria; kingdom Bacillati; phylum Actinomycetota; class Actinomycetes; order Streptosporangiales; family Streptosporangiaceae; genus Nonomuraea; species Nonomuraea sp. CA-143628. Next base: position 8,854,171 of record NZ_CP192072.1, on the reverse strand, counting down.
AGGCGCCGCCTGGCATGGCGGAGCAGGAGCAAGGCCGCCGCGAGCCCGGCCGCCATGCCGAGGGGAAGGACGTACACCATCCTTTGTCCCGCCACCAGGCCGAGGCCCGCTGCCGCCGCCAGGGCAAGGGCGGTGGCCGCCCAGGCGGCGCCCGGCCGTACCGTGCCCGCGACCAGCGCGCCGAGCCCGCCGGGGCGGGCGGCGGGAACGGTCGACCGGCAGGCCCAGGTGAGCGCCAACCGGCCGGTGACGCAGGCGACCACCAGGGCGGACGGCCCGAGCCCGGCCAGGGCGGGCGCTTCGAGCCCGGACAGCGTGGTCGACAAGGGCGTCGGCGCGAGCCCGGAAAGGGCGGTCACCTGGATGAGCAGCGTCAGCACCAGGGTGATCACGCCGAACGGCCCAATATCCGACTTTTTCATGATGTCGAGCGCCTGAGGGGCGGGCTTCCCGCTGCCCAGCCCGTCCGCGAGATCGGCCAGGCCGTCCAGATGCAGCCCCCGCGTCAGTACGGCCAGCAGTCCGACCGCGAGCGCCGCACCCAGCAACGGCGGCCCCGGAAGCAGCAACGGCACACAGGCCACGGCGCCCAGCATCAGCCCGACAACCGGGGCCAGCACCATCGCCCGTCCCGCCACCTGGCGATCGACGCGTGTCACCCGGACCGGGAACACACTCAACGTCCCGATCGCGAACCGCACCCCGTCCATCACGCTCTCCCTACGGTCGCCGACGCGCCCACGGACCGGGCCAAGAAGACGTGCACCCTCCCTATGGTGTCGGCGTGTCCACGGACCGGGGTCAAGCAGACGCACGTCACGGCGCCCAGCCCGGTGAACCGGAGGAGCGTGCCCCTGGACAGACCTCAGCCGCAGATGACGGGTGGGGCTCACCGGGCCGGCCGTAAAAATAGCAATAACACCCACCCATCGGACGCTGAGGGAGTCCGGGGGCGGCCACTAGGGTGGCCGGATGCACGTTGTTGAACTCGAAGGCGTAGGAGTCCGGGTCGCCGGCAAGTCGCTGCTGAGTGCGGTCGACTGGCGAGTGGAGTACGGCGAGCACTGGGCCGTGCTCGGGCCCAACGGTGCCGGCAAGACGACGCTGCTCTCGCTGGCCGCGGCCGTACGGCACCCGACGGAGGGCACGGTCAGCGTCCTCGGCCACCGGCTCGGCCGGGCCGACGTACGCTCGCTGCGGCGCCACATCGGCCTGGTGGCCTCCAGCCAGCGGCTGATCGACGAGGAACTCCTGGAGGAGGAAGGCGCCACCGCCCTCACCGTGGTGCTCACCGGCCACACGGGCACGAGCGCCCCGCTCTGGGACAAGTACGGCGACGCCGAGCGGGACCGCGCACTGCGCCTGCTGGGGGACGTGGGCTGCAAGGACCTGTCCGAACGCCTGTTCCGGGTGTGCTCCCAGGGTGAGCGGGCCAGGATCAGGGTGGCCAGATCGCTCATGGCGGACCCGGCTGTGCTGCTGCTCGACGAGCCGTTCGCCGGCCTCGACCTGCCGGCCCGCGAGGACCTCATCGAGACGGTGGAGGACCTGGCGACGACCAGGCCGGTGCTCACCACGGTGACGGTGACCCACCGCCTGGAGGAGGTACCCGCCACGACGACGCACGCCATGCTCATGCGCGACGCGCGCGTCCTGGCATCGGGGCCGGTCGCGGACGTCCTCACGCCCGCGAACCTGTCCGACTGTTTCGGCCGTTCTCTGCACGTCGACCGCATGGAGGGTCGCTGGTACGCCAGAGCGATCCGCAACTAGACCGGCGGTCCTACAGGGCGGTCTGCGGCCGTACGCCGAAGCGGTCCGCCGGGCCCGGTCGTATCCGGAGCGGTCGGCAACCAGGCCCGGTCGTACGCCAGAGCAGTTCGCCGCCCGGCCCGACGTCGCGTATCCCGGTGTCACAGACGCACTGGGCGGCCGGCGATCACAAGGGCGACATATTCGGACTCGTCGGCGAGGCGCTCGTTGAGCCGCCCCAGCTCGTCCCTGAACGCCCGCCCGCTGGCCGTGGCGGGCACCACACCCATGCCCACCTCGTCCGACACGGCCACGATCCGCTGGGTCGTACCCCGCCACGCCGCCACCAGCTCATCGCAGCGCGCGGCGACCGGCGCCCGATCGCCGTCCCAGGCACCACACTCGTCGAACACCGCCGCCAGCCACGTGCCCAGCCCGTCGACCAGCAGTGGCGTCGTCGCCGCGCGGATCGTCCCCGCCAGGTCGGTGGTCTCCACCGTCGCCCAGTGTGCGGGCCTGCGCTCGCGGTGGGCCCGTACCCGCGCCGCCCACTCACCGTCGCCTTCGCCGCGCGAGCCGGTGGCGACATAGGTGACGTACGGGTCGGCGGCCAGTCGTAGCTCAGCCTCCGCCGACTTGCCCGAACGGGAACCGCCCAGCAGCAGGGTTCTCCTCGGCTGTGCTGGAGCCGGTGGGGTGGCGAGTGCGGTGTCGAGCGTCGTCCCATCCGGCACGGTTCGTACGCCCCACAGGGCGAGCCGCCGCGACAACTCCTCCTCGGACCTGACCCGGTGGTCCATCCCGACGGCTACCACCTGGGTGCTGTCGGCCACCAAGCCCGTTTGGCGCAGGAGCCCGATCCGCTCGGGCCGGTCGAGCGGATCGATCAGCAGGATGTCGTACGGGGTAGCCGGGGCCGCTGTCGCGTTCGGAACCGTCGTGGCGTCCGGGGTCGCAGTCGCGTCCGGGGACGTCGCTGCGTCCGGGGCTGCCGTCGCCGCCGGGAGCGTGTACAGCAGCCGGGTGCCGTCGGGGCCCTCCAGGCCGTGACCGTCGGCCAGGGCCCGGTAACCGGGTGGCACGTCGTCGAACGGGAAGCGCGCCACACCGTCGACGACGAGCTCGAACGGTCGTCGGTGGCCGTGGGGGAGCCCGGCACATGAGGCGCACGGGCAACCCGCCTCCGGCCAGCCTGTGAGGCCCGCGGTACCGGCGAGAAGGAGTTTCACCGGGCCGAGCGTACATAGAACCCGGCATCCCGGTCCGCAACGGACCTACCACTCCCGGCGGGCTGAGGGCCATGGGGGGGTGGCGTACAGCGGGGCTGCTGGTTTCGGCGGGTTGGGGGCCATGGGTTGGAGGGTGGTCCGCAGCGGGGCTGCAGGTTTCGGCGGGCTGAGGGCCATGGGGGTGGGTGGCGTACAGCGGGACTGCCGGTTTCGGCGGGCTGGGGGTCTTGGGGTTGGGGGCGGCACGAAGCGGAATTGCCGCTCTTCGCGTGTTTGGGCCTGGCGCCTGGAGCCTGGCGGCGTGGGCGTGGGCGTGGGTCAGTGAGCGGGGGTTCGGGAGTGGCGGCGGGTGGCCACGATGGCGCCGCCGCTGAGGAGGACGAGGGCGACCGCGCCGCCCGCGATCAGCGTGAGTGGCGGCCCGTCCGACGAGGCGCCGGCGGGTGAGGTGCCGTCCGCTGAGGCGTCGGCGGGTGAGGCGCCGTCCGGTGAGGCGCTGGCGGGTGAGGCGGGGGTGCCGAGGTCGGTGTCGGCGGCGGCCTTGGCTGGGTAGGCGTTGATCGCCACCACGTCCCCCTGAGCGTTCACACGGGCCTTGGCGGCCGTGGTCAGTAGTTGGGTCGTGGAGGCGGTCTCCGCGCCCGTCACACACTTCGTCAGCCCTTCCTCGGGCGGTTGCTCACCGGGGAAGGCGTCAGACTCGGGGTCGCCGAAGTCCACCCTGACCACGACCCGCTTGCTGCCAGAAGCCGCGGGGTCCTTGCCGCACACCGTCTGGAACGACGGCAGGTCGCCCCCGGGCGGCTCCGTCGCGGTGCCGTCGGGGGAGGCGGAGAAGCGCCAGCCGATCACTGATCCGTCCGGTGGAGAGTCCTTGGGGGAGCTCGCGAGCCACGCGGTGCCGTCGCTCTGCCAGACGCTCCATAGGCGTACGACGTTGGGGTCGGGCGCTCCGGGGACGGGCTCGTTCGGTCCGAAGGGGGGCGTGGCGAGGTTGGGAAAGACGGAGAATGCGGCGAGGGCGGGGAGGGCGGAGGGCGTGGTCAGGGCCGGCAAAGCCGAGGAAGCGGCGAGGGCGGGGAGGGGGCGGCGAGGAAGGCGGCCGCCGCGACGGCGACGCCTGCCGCCACACGAGCCGCTCCGAAGACAGCTCCCGTCACACGAGGTGCCCGGACGGCGACTCCCGTCACACGAGGTGCCCCGACGGCAGCTCCCGTCGCACGAGACGCCCCGACGGGGGCTTTCGCCGCCACACGATACGCGCGCAGCATCGATTGACCTCCAAGCTCGGGAGTAAGGTTCCAGTGCCGTCGGAGGGTGCGTCGGCGAACCCGCGGAAAAGGAGCGTATGGCATGACATGGCGGTGGCGTTATGAAAATGCAAATGGTGGTGAGGTAACGGATCGCCCTTTGCCGCGAGAAGTTTTCCCGAGCCAGGCGGACGCGGAGTCCTGGCTTGGCGAGAACTGGGGTGAGCTGCTGGAATCCGGGGTCGAGCAGGTGGCGCTGCTCGACGAGGACCGGGTCGAATACACGGGATTGTCATTGCGTCCGGAGTGAAGCAAAGAGAAATGAAAAACCCCTTGAGCGTGATTGTCGCTCAAGGGGTTTTTGCTGCCGGGGATGTTACGGGCGCTTCGGCGGGCTGGCCGTCTTGGCGGGATCGCGCTCGACCACCGGGCCGAGCACGGAGTCGATCCGCTCCAGTACGTCGGAGTCGAGCTTGACCCCGACCGCCTTGACGTTGTCGCGCACCTGCTCGGGGCGTGAGGCGCCGACGATGGCGCTGGAGACGTTCGGGTTCTGCAGGACCCAGGCGACCGCGAGCTGCGCCATGGTGAGGCCGAGGTCGGCGGCGATCGGCTGGAGCTCCTGTACGCGGGTGAGGACGTCGTCGTTCATGAAGCGGGCGATCATGTCGGCGCCGCCGGCCGTGTCGGTCGCCCTGGAGCCTGCCGGCGGGGCCTGGCCGGGCAGGTACTTGCCGGTCAGTACGCCCTGCGCGATGGGCGACCAGACGATCTGGCCGATGCCCTCACGCTCGCTGAGCGGTACGACCTCCGGCTCGATGACGCGCCAGAGCATCGAGTACTGAGGCTGGCTGGACACGATCCGGTCGAAGCCCATGTCGTCGGCGATCTTCAGCGCCTGGGCGATCTGGTCGGCCGTCCACTCGCTGACGCCGATGTAGAGGACCTTGCCCTGCCGTACGAGATCGTCGAAGGTCTTGAGCGTCTCCTCCAGCGGCGTCTCGAAGTCGAAGCGGTGCGCCTGGTACAGGTCGACGTAGTCGGTCTGCAGGCGCCGCAGCGAGCCATGGATGGACTCGGTGATGTGCTTGCGGGACAGGCCGCGGTCGTTCGGCCCGGGGCCCGTCGGCCAGTAGACCTTCGTGAAGATCTCCAGCGATTCCCTGCGTACGCCCTTCAGGGCCCGGCCGAGCACCGACTCGGCCTTGGTGCCGGCATAGACATCGGCGGTGTCGAACGTCGTGATGCCCTCGTCGAGCGCCGCCTGCACGCACTGCTTGGCGGCGTCCTCCTCGACCTGGGAGCCATGGGTGAGCCAGTTGCCGTAGCTGATCTCGCTGACCTTGAGACCGCTGCGACCGAGGGTACGGAATTCCATAGATCCGACCTTAGGCCCGTCTCATGCGGTGATCTAAATCGGGATGGGTGCGGTCTGCCCGCCGGGGCCCAGCGCGCCCTGCTCGACACCGCACCCATCAGCCCGGCCGACCGCGAGAAGGTCGCGTACGGCGTCCGTTCCATGCGGGTCAGCCTGCCGTTCGTCGCGCTCCGGCGACGCGAGACCTGGACCAGGCCGTACGGATGCTGTTGGGCGAGCGCGAGCGGCGCGAGGCGGGCGGACGATCCATGGCCGTGCTGCCGGGGCCGCAAAGCCTGGTGGTTCGCGAGCCCCTGGCCAAGGGATCGTCCGGGTTGGCCGCGCCGCCGATGGACCAGGCGCGTGCCCGGCCGATCGACCTGCTGGATCGGACGCCGGGTGCTGGAGTACGGCATCCGGCGGGCTCGCCGTCTATTGCTTGAGATCGTCCTTGCTGACGACCTCCGTGCACTTGAAGCCCGCCTTGTCGGCTGCGGCCTTGTCGGTCTGCCGGATGCTCTCCAGGTCGAGCGAGCCATGGGCGAAGGCTTGCAGGTCCTTCTTGTTGCTGTACTTCACCAGGACGTTGGCCATGCACGACACGAACTTCGTCACGGCCGCCGGCTTGTACGGCAGCTCCTTTATCTCCCGCGTTTTGCGCAGCTGATCCATGACGCCGGTTTTGACGCTTTCACCGGCGGGGGCGGCTGTTTTTTCCGTCGCCTTCTGGTTCGTGTCCGCGGCTTCGGCAGCGGTGGTTCCCGTGGCGGCGGTTTCGCCGCTGCCACTGCCGCTGCCGCATGAGGTCAGCGTCAGAACCAAGAACGCCGCCGCCATTGCCGGGGCGAGTTTATAGCCGGTACGTAAAATGCGCATGAAAATCCTCCTTGCTGTGAGCCGTGCGGCCACAGGGAGTTGATCCTGGTGATTCGGCGCATGCCGAGAAGAGGCGATGCGGGGCGTTTAGAGCCCGCTCGGATGATACAGGCCGAAGCGCTTCCGGCTTACCCGATGGCCGATACCCGAGGTAGCACTTCCTGACTTCTCAAATGAAACACTGCCAGGCTTCTCAAATGAAACCCTGCGCCGGGCACGGCGCGCATTACGGGCGAGCCAGTCTAAGGCACCAAGAGAGGAATTCAGACCTGGTCCGGGTTCGGCAACGGGCTCAATCGTTCGCTCTGCGGAATCAGTCGATCGTCGCCCGGCGTTCGATATGACGGCGGCCGAACAGCGGCATGCTCTCGACGATCGGCAACGCCGAACGCCCGTATTCCGTCAGCGAATACTCCACCGGCACCGGGGCCTTTCCCGCCGGCTCGCGATTGACCAGACCGTCGGCGGCCGGCTCCCGGAGTTGTTCGGCCGGCACTTCCTGGCGGAGCCACCTGCCGCAGGTCGGCGAAGTGTTCGGGCGATTCGGCGAGCCACTCCAGGATGATGAGCTTCCACTTGCCGCCGATCGTGGCGGTCGTGGCGGAGAGGGACGGCCTTAATGGTCGAGGTGCGGACCCTATCGGGTGAAGGAAGGCCGCCGCGCGGAATTCATCGAATTCTTCGAGGCGCCGGCGATTCCCGCTCGGCACGCGGCCGGAATGAAGGTGCTCGGGTCGTTGGTCGACCGCGAGAATCCCCGGCAAGTTCGGCTGGATGCGTGCCTTCCGCCTCGCTGGGGAACGCGACCGGATGAAGACCGCCCCCTCGCGGGCCCATAGTGGACCGCCGTCCGCGACCATGACCTCTGTTACCCTGATCTGCGACGCGGGGTGCCCGGCAGGTCGGGCTGAGATCACACCCGTAGAACCTGATCTAGTTCGCACTAGCGAAGGGACGTCCGGGTGGCTCCCGTTTCCAAGATCCTCTCCGTTGTCGGCACCGGCTCGAGGGTGGACGGCCAGGGATATCTGAACGGCGCGCCGCGGGCCGCGGGCGTTCTCCAGGCCGGGGGAGACGGCCCCGTCCACCATTTCCACGCACTCTGGTGAGTGAGGGTATGTTCTGCGATGAAATCTGGATGCGCGCGGCCAAGCTGCTCGACGCGATCCGCGACCATCCGTTCAACAACGCGCTCGGGGACGGCGGTCTCGACCGGGAGCGTTTCGCCTTCTATCTCGTTCAGGACAGCCGTTATCTGACGGCGTACGCGAAAACGCTGGCGACGGCGGCGGCGCGGGCGGACGATTCCTCCGACGCCGCGTTCTTCGCTCAGTCCGCCCATACGGCGCTGACGGTCGAACGGGCCCTGCACGGCCGTTATCTCGGCGAATTCGGCCTGGACGCCGAGGAGATGGCGGCCATTCCCACCTCGCCCACCTGCCTGGCGTACGCGTCCTACCTTCAGGCCACCGCGCTCACCGCGCCGCTACCCGTGCTCGCCGCCGCCGTGCTGCCGTGTTTCTGGGTCTACCAGGACGTCGGCACGGCACTGCTGGCGCGTACGGAGGGGCGGCGCGACCATCCGTACCACGCGTGGATCGCCACCTATTCCGACCCCGCCTTCGCCGTCTCCGCCGAACAGGCGAGGGCCATCACCGACCGGCAGGCCGCCCAGTCCGGCCCCGCCATCCGCGAAGCCATGGCGGAGGCGTTCATCCGGGCGACCGAATACGAGTGGATGTTCTGGGACAGCGCGTGGCGCCTCGAAGCCTGGCCCACCCGCCAATGGCTGTGAACGAGCCCCTGCCGCTCGTCGAAAAAATCGAAAGAGGCGCCCGCCCGTGACAGATCGGCGCCCCCACCTGGCGCCGCGACAGCTCTTTCCACTGGTGGCCGTGAACTCACTCCAGGAGGCTCGGCTTCACGGTGAGCACCTGTACGGCGACCGTCTCATAAGGCAGGAACTGAGCGATGATCTTACCGAGGGTCATTTCGGTGGGATCGCTGGTCGGGCTGCGGTCGGCGAGGGAGTAGATCATCGGCCCTTCCTTGGCGGGGCCGGTCGAGGCGGTGCCCGAGACGGTCACGGTGTGGAACGCGTCGGCGGAGCCGCCGATCATGACGATGACGTCGCCCGCCACGGTACGCAGGCCCGCGAGCTCGTCCACCGGCACGCGATCCTTCGACACCGGATCGCACAGAAAGCCCGCCCACGCCTCCGACCCGCCGTCGTACTTGGTCGAGGACCGGTTCCGCATGCCCAGCAGGAACGTCTTCTCGCTGATGTGCCCGGCCCTGAGCAGGGCATAGGGCAGGAGTTCGAAGCACATCAACTGGATGGGCGCCGCGATGTGATCCGGAACTCCCGTGCCGGTACGCCAGGAGCTCCCGCTGCCCCAGGTGATGGCCTCTATCCCCATCAGGCCCTTGACCGCGAGCGCGCACTTCGCCCCGGTCGTCCCGCGGCTGTCCGACGACGATGTGGAGCCGGTGCTCTCGGGCGGACGATCTGTCATGCGCGACAGTCTGACTCCGCCACGAGGGGCTGAACACCCCGCGAGCGTGTCCACATCCGGCCTTGGGCGGCCGACGCCCGCGGTCACCCGAGGAGTGCCGCGCTGGGAGAAGCAGGAGCGAAACGGCGCGAAAGCCGCAGTGAACCGCGTTACTTCTTGGGCGGCACCGGCTTGCCGCCCGGCAGGACCGTGGGCGGCGGGAAGCGCAGCTTGCGGATCTGCAGGGCCCGCATCGCGGCGTAGAAGCCGACGCCGCGCAGGTTCTCCTTGGGATACTTCTCCGCCACCAGCTTCTTGATCCGCCAGGCCACGAAGATCGAGGTGAAGAGCACACCGATCATCATGATCGGCCAGCCGATCGTGATCACGTAGCCGAGCACCAGCGGACGGATGTCGGCCGGCCACGGGATCCACGTCGCCAGCAGGATCACCAGCGAGAACGGCAGGAAGTATTGGCTCGGCAGCCGCCGCGAGTCGACCCAGTCGCGCGCGAACTTGCGCGCCGGGCCCTTGTCGCGGGCCGGGAAATAGCGTTCGTCGCCCGCGAGCATGCCCTTGCGGGCCCGCTCGCGCTCGACGGTCTGCTTGGCGCGGGCCTGTCGATAGGCCTCTTTGCGGTCCTTGGGCGCGGTGACCGGCTGGCGCCGTCTGCCTTCCGCGTCCCGGCGCTTGGGTGTGGGACGACCCTTGCCCTGGGGCTTAGGATCGTCAATGGGGACGGGGGTGTCGTCCACGGAGGTTTGGGAACGGCGTCGCAACACGACGTCAACCCTACCTGGATGGCAACTTAGTGACGCCCCCGTGCGTTATGCGTAGGGTAATCCCAAGGCGGCTGCGCTGCACTGGGTGAACACCAGCACGACCTAAGAAGGGGACGGCCGACGCGCATGAGCGTGATGAAGAGACTTTCGATGATCTTCAAGTCCAAGGCCAACAAGGCCCTGGACAAAATGGAGGATCCGCGCGAGACCCTCGACTATTCCTACCAGCGGCAACTGGAGTTGCTGCAGAAGGTACGCCGGGGCGTGGCAGACGTCGCCACCTCGCGCAAGCGGGTGGAATTGCAGGTCAACGGCCTCGAACAGCAGGCCAGGCGTTATGAGGAGCAGGGCCGCAAGGCGCTGTCCGTCGGGCGCGAGGACCTGGCCCGCGAGGCCCTCCAGCGCCGGTCCAATCTGCAGTCGCAGATGGCCGACCTGAAGATCCAGCATGAGAACCTGCAGGCCGAGGAGGAGAAGCTGACCACGGCTTCCCAGCGGCTGCAGGCAAAGGTCGACTCCTTCCGTACGAAGAAGGAGACGATCAAGGCCACCTACACCGCGGCCGAGGCGCAGACGCGCATCAACGAGGCCTTCTCCGGCATCTCCGAGGAGATGGGCGACGTCGGTCTCGCGATCCAGCGCGCCGAGGACAAGACCGCGCAGATGCAGGCCCGCGCCGGTGCCATCGACGAGCTGCTCGCCAGCGGCGCGCTCGATGACTACAGCGGCACGCGCGGCGACGACATCCAGGCCGAGCTCGACCGTATGGGCGGCGGCATGGACGTGGAGCTGGAACTGGCCAGGATGAAGGCCGAGCTCGGCCAGGGTCCGGCGCCCAAGAGCGCCATCGAGCCGGGCCAGGGCGGCCAGCAGGCCGCGCCTCAGCAGGCTCAGCCTCAGAACACGCAGCAGCTGCGCCAGCCTGGGGAGGGCGCATGATCGTCAGAATCATGGGCGAGGGGCAGGTCGAGATCTCGGCCGACGACATCTCCGTGCTCAACCAGCTCGACAGCGAGCTCGAGTCGGCCATCGAGTCCGACGACGAGGCGAGCTTCCGGGTCAAGTTGCACGCCCTGCTCGACAAGGTTCGCCTCGTGGGCAAGTCGCTTCCCGACGACAGCCTTGAGCCGTCAGAGCTGATCCTTCCCCCCGCGGACGCCTCGATCGAGGAGGTCCGGGAGATGCTGGGCGACCAGGGTCTCATCCCGGGCTAGCCATGAACACGCGGTTCGCGCCCGACCGCGGTCTGACCACCCGCATGGTCGTGACGATGTTCCTGCTGGGGCTGCTCTACGTGGCCTTCATGGGTGTCCTCATCGCCGTGGGCGTTCAAGGACTGGTCGTGCTGGTGCTCGCCGGGGGCCTGCTGCTCGCGCAGTACTTCCTGTCCGATCGCATCGCGCTGTTCGCGATGCACGGCCGGGAGGTCTCGCCGCAAGAGGCTCCCGAGCTCCATGGCATGGTCGACCGCCTGTGCGCGATGGCCGACATGCCCAAGCCGCGGGTGGCGATAGCGGATTCCGACGTCCCCAACGCCTTCGCCACCGGCCGCAACCAGAACAATTCCGTCCTCTGCGTGACGACCGGCATCCTGCGCCGCCTGGAGCCCCAGGAGTTGGAGGGCGTGCTGGCACACGAGCTGTCGCATGTCGCCCACCGTGACGTCGCGGTCATGACGATCGCCTCGTTCCTCGGCATCGTGGCCGGTCTGATGACCAGGTTCGCCCTGTACACAGGGCTGGGCCGCAGCCGGGACAACAACGGCGGCGTGCCGATCGGGCTGATCATCATGCTGGTCTCGATCGTCGTGTACGCGATCAGCTTCCTGCTCACCCGAGCCCTGTCGCGCTACCGCGAACTGGCCGCGGACCGGGCGGGCGCCCTACTCACCCAGCGGCCGTCGGCCCTGGCCAGCGCGCTGACCAAGGTCACCGGCGACATGGCCAGGATCCCGAGCCAAGACCTGCGTGAGGCGGCGCCGTTCAACGCCTTCTACTTCGCCCCGGCGCTGGCCAAGGGCGCTTCCATCGCCACTCTGTTCTCCACCCACCCACCGCTGGAGCGCCGCCTGGAGCAGCTGGCCAGGATCTCCGCCCAACTCGGAAGGGGCTGACCGTATGGGCTGGCTCGACACCCTGCTAGGCCGGTCGAAGCCCGCACCGCCCAACCTCGACGCACTGTTCGCCCTGCCGTCCGCGGCGGTGACACTGCAGGCCGCCACCGGTCTCGTTCCCACCGGTCTCGGCTCGGTGTCCTTCCGCGCGGCGGAGGGCGGCGCGTTCGCCACTCTCGAAAGCGACGTGCAGGCGCTGCTCGGCGACCGCGTCGACAAATCCTCCGATGGCTACGGCTACACCTGGCTCCTGGTGCGCCGATCGCCCGACGACGTCAGCGACCTGGTCACCGAGCTGCACGCGGTCAACGCCTCGCTGGAGGGCGCCGGGTTCGGCCCCTCGCTGCTCTGCTCGCTGGTGTCGTTCACCGATCCCAACGGCCGGCGGCTCGCCGTCGTCTACCTGTACAAACGCGGCACGTTCTACCCCTTCGCGCCGCTGTCCGGCCAGCACCGCGACAACGCGCTCGAACTCCAGGCCAGAGGCGCGCTGGAGGGCGAGCTGCCGCTGGAACAGGATCTCGGCCGCTGGTTCCCGGTATGGGGCGCCCCCGGCCTCTGATCGCACCGGGTGATCTAATGATCACGTGGAGCGACGACTGCTGGTGCTCGCGGCCACCGCCTTCGTGGTGGCGGCCGTGCTGTACAGCGCCTGGATGCCCGGCCAGTTCACCAGCCCGCTGGTCGACCGGAGCGACGGCCTGGTCGGCGAGCTGGCGGCGCGCGATCAACCCGCGACGCGCCTGTTCAGGACCGCCGACGTGCTGGCGGGCCTGGCGATCGTGCTCGGGGTGGCACTGACGCCCCAGGTGCGGCGGGAGCGGTTCGCCTGGCTCGGGCTGGCGGCCTTCGGCGTTCTCGTGCTCGCCGGTGGGCTGTTCCCGCTCGACTGCGCCGCGCTGGGCGATCCCGTCTGCGAGCTCGGCCCGCTGTCGCTCTCGCACCACGTCCACGTCGTGACCGGCGTGCTGGCCACGGCCGCCGTGCTGGCCGCGATGGCCCTGCTGAGCCGATACTGGGACACCTGCCTCGCCTGGCTGATCACCGGCGCGGCCCTGGGCGTCACCGCGCTGACGCTGGCGGCCATCGCGGGCGGATACCCGGCCGGGCTGGCGCAACGCGGGCAGGCGACGCTGGTGGCGGTCTGGCTGGTGTACGTCGCGCTGCGGCTGCTGGAGGCCGCCGACCGTCCGCTGTCGCCTGGTCAGGGGCCGCACGTGGTCGTTCAGGGCGCGGGGCCGGTCGTGCTCATCAGCGCGGGGCTGGGCGGCGCGTCGTCTCACTGGGACGGGGTGGCCGCCGAACTCGCGCGGAGCCACCGGGTGATCCGCTTCGACCGGCCCGGTCTCGGCCGCAGCCCCGCCTCGCCCGCTCCACCCACCCTGTACGGGGAGGCGGCCCGCCTGGCCGCCCTGGCCCCCGCCCATCCCGAACAGGTCACCGTGGTGGCCCACTCGGTGGCCGCCTGGCACGCGGAGGCGTTCGTCAGGCTGCATCCGATGTGCGTGTCCCGGCTGGTGCTCGTCGACCCGAGCCGCGCCGACCGTGACCGGCGCGCCTCATCGCTCGGCAGGTCGGTCGGCCGATGGCTGCCCGCGCTGGGCGGCGCCTGGGGTGCCGCCGCGCTCGCCTTCCTGGCGGGGCCGGTCGTCCATCGGCTGGTCAGCGGGCTGCCGGACCAGGGGCGCGGGTACCGTACCGGCAGGGTGTTCGCCGCGGCCGTTGGGGAGTTTCTGGCCCGGCGGGACATGGCGGCCGACCTGCGCCTTGTCCGGACGCGGCACGCCTTTCCCGACGTAGCGGTGACGGTGATCAGCCCGGTGACCGTGATCGGCGTGGGCGGGAGGGCGCGACGTCAGGAGCGGCTGGCGGGCGACCTGAACGCCGACCACGTCCGCCTGACCTCCTCGACCCGCCGCATCCACCTCGCCGCCTCTGGCGCGATCATCGACGCCGTCCGCGGCCTGTGACGCGACGCCGTCCGCGGCCTGTGACGCGACGCCGTCCGCGGCCTGTGACGCGACGCCGTCCGCGGCCTGTGACGCGAGGCCGTCCGCGGCCTGTGACGCGACGTCGTCTGGGGCCGTGACGCGAGGGCGCGCCCCGGCCTCGGTGGCGGACCGCGGACCGACGCGACCGGCGTGTTCTGGCTGGTGTGTGGGGCGATGGGCTGACGCGGAGCCGCGGAACCCACCAGAATGGCGGAAAAGACGCCATATATGGGGGTTGTAATGCCGGACCTCGTGGCCCTCAGGCCAGGGGATCCCGCGTCGGTGGGGGCGTACACCCTGTCGGGGCGGCTGGGCGAGGGCGGGCAGGGGACCGTCTACCTCGCGACCGCCGCCAACGGCGCGAAGGTCGCGGTGAAGCTGCTCCGCGCGGACCTGGCCGGGGACCACGAGGCTTCGGAACGGTTCGTCCGCGAGGTGGCGATGGCCCGGCGGGTCGCCCCTTTCTGTACCGCTCAGGTCGTCGAGACGGGGTTGTTCGGCGGCCTGCCGTACATCGTCAGCGAGTACATCGACGGGCCGACGCTCGATGACGTGGTGCGCACGGACGGTCCGCGCTCGGGGACGTCCCTGCACCGCCTGGCGATCGGTACGGTGACCGCGCTCGTCGCCATCCACCAGGCGGGCATCGTGCACCGCGACTTCAAGCCGTCGAACGTCGTACTGGCCTCCGACGGGCCCCGGGTGATCGACTTCGGCATCGCCAGGGCGCTCGACCTGACCTCGTCGCTGACGGCCAGCGCCATCGGCACGCCGTCGTTCATGGCGCCCGAGCAGCTCACGGAGGCGGCTCCCGGGCCTCAGGCGGACATGTTCGCGTGGGCGTGCACGCTGCTGTTCGCCGCTTCCGGGCAGCCGCCGTTCGGGCAGGACAGCCTGCCGGCGGTGGTCAACCGGATCATCCATACCGACGCCGACGTCACGCCGATTCAGGATCCGGCGCTGCGCTCGCTGGTGGCGGACTGCCTGGCCAAGGATCCTGGCCGGCGGCCGACGGCGGGTGAGGCGCTGATGCGGCTGCTCGGCCACGGGCCCGGCGGCGCCCCATCCGGCCTCCAACAGCAGCCCGGCGGCGCCCCACCCAGCCTCCTGCGCCAGGGCACCGCCGTGGCGGCCGCAGGCCCGGTCCCGCCGGTGAGCTCGGGCTTCACATCTCCGCAGGTGCCCGGGCCGCCGGTGAGTTCGGGCTTCACGCCTCCGCAGGTGTCCGGGCCGCCCGGGGGCTCCGGGCCGGTGCCGTCGGCGCACATGCCGTACCAGCAGCCTCCGCCGCCCCCGTACGCGCGGCCGTTATACCAACAACAACTCCCGCTGACCCAGCCGCCCGCCCGGACAGGCGGTCGGCGGGGCATCGGGTGGATCGTCGCCACGGCGGTCGCGTGCACGCTGGCGCTGGCCACGGTCGGCGGCATCGTCGCGGTACGACTCGCGTCCCTGCCCGGCCCGATCGGCACCTCCTCGCCGACACCGGACGAGACGAACAGCACGGACGCCTCATACACCCCGACCCCGACCCCGACCCCGACCCCGGACCAGAGCTCCCGGACGATCGCGCTGCCCGGCACTTCCGTCGAGATCCGGGAGAACGGCTCCGACCCGATCAAGCTGGCCTCCTACAGCCTGAACGGCGGCAAAGGCGTCTACATCCGGCGGGCCGCCTCCAACGACTTCACGCTCGACAACCACTACTTCGAGTACGCCCTGGACGCCGACGGCGCCCGCGCGCTCGCCACCGACGTCGACTACAGCAGTGACGGCTACTCCCTCGTGTCGATCATCGACCACCGGACCGGCGCCAAGCGCACGGTGAGGCTCAGCACCAGGCCGGTGTTCCCGACGACGCCGCGCTGGTCGCCGGACGGCAAGCTCGGCCTGGTCACGCTCTTCAAGGACACGGGTGGAGAAAGCGTCGAGTACGGCTACGGCGTCATCGACGTCGCGCGGGGCACGGGCAAGGTCTACCAGGTCAAGGAGAAGGGCGCGGGCGAGTGGCGCTTCTTCTGGGACGCCGGCGGGCAGGCCGTCGGCACGTGGGTGGGCGGCCGGATGAAGTTCTACGACCTGGACGGCAACGCGCTGCGTACGCTGTCCAGCGCGGGCTCGCCCGTCTGGGTGGAGGGCGACGACGTCTCCCCGTCGGGCGGGCTGTTCCTGTCCCACTGCACCGCGGCGGGCGGCGCGGTCTGCGCCAGGTCCACGACGGGCGGCGGCACGCCCGTCACCATCCCGTTCGCCACCAACCGGCTCATCGGCTGGTGGGATGACCAGCACCTGGCCGTGTGGCGGGCCAAGGGCGCCGGATACGAGGCGGTTGTGATCGATCTGAAGGGGCAGGTCATCAGAGTGCTGGCCACCGCGGCCAAGCGGGCCGAGTTCGACAAGATGGGCATGCGCTTCAGCCGCGGTACGCCCTGACGAACCCGCCGATCCTACGGACCCAAGGGGGTGCGCGTGGAAACGGAGCACGAGCAGATCGCCGTCGCCGGCGAGGGGGCGGTCTCGGCCGCGCCCGACGTCATGCGCCTGAACGCGGGCGTGGAGGTGCGCAGGACCTCGGCCGCCGAGGCCTTCGCCGCCGTCAGGGCCGCCGCCGTCCGGCTCACGGAGGCGCTGACGGGGGCCGGCATCGCCCCGGAGGACCTGCGTACCAGCGAGTTGTCCCTTGGCCCCGAGTACGAGGTCTATCCCAAGGTGGCCGCGTACAGGGCCGCGCAGGGCGTCGAGGCGCTGGTCCGCGACCTGTCGCGGGCCGACCGGGTGATCGACACCGTGGCGGCGGTGGGGGAGGAGGCGCGGCTGAACGGGGTGTCGTTCGAGCTGTCCGACCCCAGCGGGGCCCTGGCGGAGGCGAGGACACGGGCGTTCCGTGACGCCGCCGCCAAGGCCGCCCAGTACGCCGAACTGGCCGGGCGGCCGCTGGGCGGGGTCGTCTCGGTGACCGAGGAGTCGGTGGGCGGGCCGCAGCCGATGGCGTTCGCCGCGCTGGCGGCGGACGCGAAGGCGTCGATCAGTCCCGGACGCCAGACCTTGTCGATTGGCGTCCGGGTTGTGTACGCCTTCGGCGAGTAGTGGGGGGTTCGTCACGCGACCGTCTCGATCCCCGTGACGGTCCGTTGTGGGTTGCGGTTCTTTGGGGAGGGATACCCCCTCCGGGGGCGCGGATGAGGGCGGTTCGTGGTGGCTGGTGGCCTTGGGGGGTGGGTGGGGGCGGTGCGTTATGGCAGGGGTCCCTGGAGGGAACCCCTGCGGGGGAGTGCATGAGGACAGCCCGTCGTGGCTGGGGCTCTTGGGAGGGATGCCCGGCGGTCGTGAGAGGTTAGGGGAGGGCCAGCATGCGGTCCAGGGCGACCTTGGCCCAGTGGGTGGTGTCGGCGTCGACCGTGATCTGGTTGACGACCTCCCCGAGCGCCAGTGACTCCAGCGCCCAGACCAGGTGCGGCAGGTCGATCCGGTTCATCGTCGAGCAGTAGCAGACCGTCCTGTCCAGGAACGAGACGTTCTTGTCGGGGAACTGCGTGGCGAGTCGCTTGACCAGGTTCAGCTCAGTGCCGATCGCCCAGCTCGAACCCGCCGGGGCCGCCTCCAGCGTCTTGATGATGTGCTCGGTCGAGCCGACGTGGTCGGCCTTGAGCACCACCTCGTGCTTGCACTCCGGGTGCACGAGCACGTTGACGCCAGGGATGCGCCGCCGTACGTCATCGACCGACTCGGCCGTGAACCGGCCGTGCACCGAGCAGTGGCCCTTCCAAAGGATCATCTTGGCGCGGTCGAGCTGCTCGCGGGTGAGACCGCCGTTCGGGCGGTGGGGGTTCCAGACGACGCAGTCGTCCAGCGACATGCCCATCTCCAGCACCGCGGTGTTGCGGCCCAGGTGCTGGTCGGGCAGGAACAGCACTTTCTGCCCCTGCTCGAAGGCCCAGTCAAGGGCCCGCTTGGCGTTGGAGGAGGTGCAGACCGCGCCGCCGTTGCGGCCGCAGAAGGCCTTGATGTCGGCGCTGGAGTTCATGTACGTGACGGGAATCACCTGATCGGCGAGACCGGCGTCCTCCAGCGACTCCCAGCACTCCTCGACCTGGTCGAAGGTGGCCATGTCCGCCATCGAGCAGCCCGCCGCCAGGTCGGGCAGGATCACCTTCTGCTCCGGGCCGGTCAGGATGTCGGCGGACTCGGCCATGAAGTGCACGCCGCAGAAGACGATGAACTCCGCCTCCGGCCGGGCCGCGGCCTGCTGCGCGAGTTTGAAGGAGTCGCCGGTGACGTCGGCGAACTGGATGACCTCGTCACGCTGATAGTGGTGGCCCAGCACGAACAAACGGTCACCGAGCGCCTCCTTGGCCTTGCGCGCCCGCTCCACCAGGTCCGGATCGGAGGCCGGTGGCAGCTCACCAGGACAGTCGACCCCCTTCTCGCTGTGCGGATCGGCGTCCCGGCCGAGTACGAAGAGCGGCAGCCCAGTCTGGGTGGCCATGGCCATACCCCCTTATCGTCGAACTGACGATACTCATCATGACATATCGCCCGTAGCGCTTATTCCGGGGGTCCGGAGGGCTGGGAATGTGTAGCACGGGGGATGTGTTGGTAGCGTCTAAGTAGGACGTCGTAAACAGACAGCCGGGTTAGGGAGTCAGCAGATGACGGTTGAGAGCAGCGAGACCACGACGCAGGGCCTGATCCTGACTGACGCGGCCGCCGCCAAGGTCAAGGCCCTGCTTGAGCAGCAGGGCGAAGAGGGCCTGCAGCTGCGCGTGGCCGTGCAGCCGGGTGGCTGCTCCGGTCTGCGCTACCAGCTCTTCTTCGACGACCGCTCGATGGACGGCGACGTCGTGTCCGACTTCGGCGGCGTGAGCGTGGTCACCGACAGGATGAGCGCCCCTTACCTGCTGGGCGCCTCCATCGACTTCGTCGACACGATCGAGAAGCAGGGCTTCACCATCGACAACCCCAACGCCACGGGCTCCTGCGCCTGTGGCGACTCGTTCAACTAGTCGATGCGCCCAAGGTCCCGCTCGCATCCGTGCGACGCGGGACCTTCGCGTATCCTTACTCGCGTATCCTCGTTTGGTTCATTGGCTTGCCGACAACGAGGAAGAAGAATCCCGTGCGCATCGCCGTCACCGGCTCCATCGCGACCGACCACCTGATGACATTCCCAGGAAGCTTCGGCGAGCAGCTCATCGCCGAGCAGCTCGATCGGGTGTCGCTCTCCTTCTTGGTGGACGACCTGCAGATACGTCGCGGCGGGTGCGCGGCGAACATCGCCTTCGGCATGGGCTGCCTGGGGCTCACCCCGATTCTCGTGGGCGCGGTCGGCTCGGACTTCGCCGACTACCGCTCCTGGCTGGAGCGCCACGGCGTGGACTGCGATTCCGTGCACGTCTCCGAGAACCATCACACGGCCCGCTTCCTGTGCACCACGGACGAGCATCACAACCAGATCGCCTCGTTCTACACCGGCGCGATGGCCGAGGCGCGGCTCATCGAGCTGCGGCCCGTCTCCGACCGCGTGGGCGGGCTCGACCTGGTGCTCATCAGCCCGAATGACCCCGACGCCATGCTGCGCCACACCGACGAGTGCCGCCAGCGTGGCATCCCGTTCGCCGCCGACCCCTCGCAGCAGCTCGCGCGCATGGCCGACGAGCAGATCCGCGACCTCGTCGACGGCGCCGCCTACCTGTTCTCCAACGACTACGAGAAGGGGCTCATCGAGCAGAAGACCGGCTGGTCCGACGCCGAGATCCTCGACCGGGTGGGCGTCCGCGTCACCACGCTCGGCCCCAAGGGCGCCGTCATCGACCGCGCGGGTGAGCCGTCCATCCAGGTCGCTCCCGCGCCGGAGCAGGGCAAGGCCGACCCGACCGGCGTCGGCGACGCCTTCCGCGCGGGCTTCCTGTCCGGTCTGGCCTGGGGCCTGCCGCTGGAGCGCTGCGGCCAGCTCGGCAACCTGACCGCCACACACGTGCTGGAGCGGGTCGGCGGCCAGGAGTACGAGCTCGGGCAGAAGGCCTTCCTGGAGCGCTTCGGCGCCGCCTACGGAGCCGGGGCCGCCGAGGAGATCGCGGACCTCGTCCGCTGCCACCACGCCTGACCCACAGCCACCGCCTCCCCACGCGGAGCGCCCCGCCGCACGGTCAGTGCGGCGGGGTGGTGTGTGCTCCGTGATGATGCGGTCTGTACGCGGCCCGCGACACCGCAGGGCGTGCGCGGCCCGCGACACCGCAGGGCGTACGCGGCCCGTGATACGGCAGGTGGTCAGACGTCCAGGTAAACCCGGTGGACGAATTCGACCAGCTGGTCGTCGGGCAGGTGCCTGGCCAGGTCGGCCTCGGTGATCATGCCGACGATCCGCATGTCCGCCATCACCGGCAGCCGCTTGATCTGATGGTCCTCCATGAGCTGGAGTGCCTCCTCGACCGTGGCGTCGACCGGCACCGAGACCAGCCCGACCACCAGGTCGCCCGCCCGCATGGCCGACGGGGCGCGGCCCTCGGCCACGCACTTGATCACGATGTCGCGGTCGGTGATGATCCCGGTCACGCGGTCGTCCACGCAGACCGGCAGTGCCCCGACGTGGCTGTCACGCATCATCTGCGCGGCCCGGTCGAGCGTCTCGTGGGCGGGGATGCACTCCGCTCCATGGCTCATCAGGTCGCGCGCGGTCTGGTGTGAGTGTCCGTCCGTCATGTCTTCCCCCCGGAAGTCGATGGTCTGACCCGAGGGGCTTCATACCCACTTTGTGATGCTCTGCGCCGTACGTACGAAATGTCAGTAATTGCGGCGTACGTGGATGGACCAGCCACCCTGCGGCAGCTCGTAGGAGCCCACGTGGCGGTGGGACTTCAGGCGGCACCAGGCGGGCACGTCCGTGAACGCGGCCGGATCGTCGGCCAGGACGGCTATCACGGCGTTGAGCGGGACGTAGTTGATCTGCTCGGCGAGCATGATGATCGGGATCGGGCACTTCTTCCCGAGCGCGTCGATCGTCAACGCCGGCTGAATAACCTCGGTCATGCGACTCCTGCGTCCTGCCGGATTCGGTGCACCACATCGGGCAGCACGGCGAGGAACCTGTCGACCTCGGCCGCGGAAGCGCCCCTGGGCAGTGACACCCGGACATTCCCATGCGTGAGCACGCCCATGGCTTCCAGAACGTGCGATGGACGAAGCGTACTAGCGGTGCACGAACTCCCGGACGATACTGCGAATCCCGCCTTGTCCAGCTCGGTGAGCAGGACCTCCCCGTCGACGTACAGGCAGGAGAACGTCACGATGTGGGGCGCCCGCTCGACCGGATCGCCGATCACCTCCACGTCGGGCACGATCTCCGGCACGGTCCGCCTGATCTTGTCGACGAGCGCGGAGAGCCGGGAACGTTCGCGCGCCGCCTCGGCGGTCATCGCGCGCAGCGCGGCCGCGGCGGCGACGATGCCCGGTACGTTCTCGAACCCAGGGACCCGGCGCCGCTCGCGCTCGTCCTCCGGCAGGAACGACCTGAACCGCGTGCCCTTGCGCACCACCAGCACGCCCACCCCGGCGGGACCGCCCCACTTGTGGGCACTGGCCGTCAGCACCGACCAGCCCTCCGGAATCGGCAGCCGACCGGCCGTCTGCGCGGCGTCGACCAGCAGCGGGACGCCGTGCTCCCGGCAGGCCGCGGCCGCGGCCGCCACCGGCTGGAGCGTGCCGACCTCGTGGTTGGCCGTCTGCAGGCAGGCCAGGCCCGTGTCGGGCCTGGCGACGGCGGCCTTGAAGGCGGCCGGGTCGACGCGTCCGCGCAGATCCACCCCCACGATCTCCACCGTACCGCCGCCGCGTTCGTGCAGGCTGGCGGCGTGCAGCACGCTGGAGTGCTCGACCGCGCTCGTCACCAGATGCCGCCCCGCCCTCCGCCTGCCGTGTAGGGTGCCGAGCACGCCGAGATGCACGGCCTGTGTGCCCGAAGAGGTGAACGACACCTCGTCCGGGCGCGCGCCGAGCGCCTCGGCCACTTCCGTACGGGCCTGCTCCAGCAGCAGGTGCGCACGGCGGGCCTGGCCGTACAACCTCGCGGGGTCGGCCCAGCCGACATCGATCGCCGCCAGGAGCGCCTCGCGGGCCTGGGGGTGGAGCGGCTCGGTCGAGGCCGCGTCAAAGTACGCCACGAGACCCATCGTCCCACTTGCCGTACGCCATCGAGGGGGCGCGCGGGAGGGCGGGGCTCTTGCACGCTAATGTGTCTGCAATCAGCTGTGCTTTTAGACATTACGAGCGCCCAGGAGGACTCCTGGGCTTCATCTGTGGGGTAGGCGATCCGTGAGTCCGACTCGCCGTTCGACACGGCGTTCGTTGGCCCGGCGCAGAGTGCCGCGAGCCGCCGCTTTGGCGTTGCTGCTGGCCTCCGCTACGGCATGTGCTAGTGACATTCCCGAGGCCGATTGGTCCAAGGGTCTGCTTCCTGAGCACATCACCAGCCAGGGCGACATCGTCCAGAATCTTTGGAACGGGGCCTGGGTCGCCGCACTCGCCACGGGCGCCGTGGTCATCGTCCTGATCATCTGGGCGTGTGTGTTCCATGTGAAGCGCAAGGCCAAGGCCGAGCTCCCGCCGCAGGTCCGTTACAACCTGCCGATCGAGATGCTTTACACCTTGATCCCGCTGGTCATGGTGTCGGTGTTCTTCTTCTTCACCGCGCGCGACAGCCGGGACCTGCAGCAGCTCTCCGGCCACCCTGACGTCAAGGTCAAGGTGGAGGCGTTCCAGTGGAGCTGGCGGTTCACCACGACGCTCAACGGCAAGACGCTGAAGCCGGTCGTGGGCCAGCCCGTGAGCGACTACAAGTCGGGCCCGCAGCTCGTGCTGCCCGTGGGCAAGACGGTGGAGTTCGAGCTGGAGTCGCCCGACGTCATCCACTCCTTCTGGGTGCCGGCGTTCCTGTTCAAGCGTGACGTCATCCCGGGGCTGCCCAAGGACAACAAGGGCCGCTTCTTCGAGATCAAGACGCTGGACAAGCCCGGCGTCTACGCGGGCCGCTGCGCCGAGCTGTGCGGCGTCGACCACAGCCGCATGCTCTTCTCGGTGAAGCTCGTCAAGCAGGCTGAGTACGACCAGTACATCGCGACTCAGGCTGGGAGCGCTCAGTGACCGCCATCCAAGAGCCAATCTCGACGACCCCGAGGCGTGCCAGCAAGGGCGCGGTGGTCGTGAAGTGGCTGTCCAGCACCGACCACAAGATCATCGGTCACCTCTATCTGATCACGTCGTTCGTCTTCTTCCTGATCGGCGGCGTCATGGCGCTGATCATGCGGGCCGAGCTGGCGCAGCCGGGGTTGCAGTTCACCAGCAACGAGCAGTTCAACCAGCTGTTCACCATGCACGGCACGATCATGCTGCTGATGTTCGCGACGCCGCTGTTCGCCGGGTTCGCCAACGAGCTGATGCCGCTGCAGATCGGCGCGCCCGACGTGGCCTTCCCCCGGCTGAACATGGTGAGCTACTGGCTCTACCTGTTCGGCAGCATCATCGCGGTGTCGGGCTTCTTCACGCCCAACGGCGCCGCCTCCTTCGGGTGGTTCGCCTACACGCCGCTGTCGACCGCGATCAGCTCGCCGGGCATGGGCGGTGACCTGTGGATCATGGGTCTGGCGCTGTCGGGCCTGGGCACGATCCTCGGCTCGGTCAACTTCATCACCACGATCATCTGCATGCGCGCGCCGGGCATGACGATGTTCCGCATGCCGATCTTCACCTGGAACATCCTGCTGACCAGCATGCTCGTGCTGATGGCCTTCCCGGTGCTGGCCGCCGCGCTGCTGGCCCTGGAGGCCGACCGCAAGCTCGGCACCCACATCTTCACCCCGGAGAACGGAGGGGCGCTGCTGTGGCAGCACCTGTTCTGGTTCTTCGGCCATCCGGAGGTCTACATCATCGCGCTGCCGTTCTTCGGCATCGTGAGTGAGATCTTCCCGGTGTTCAGCCGCAAGCCGATCTTCGGCTACATCAGCCTCGTGGCCGCGACGATCTCGATCGCCGGCCTGTCGATCACGGTCTGGGCGCACCACATGTTCCCGACCGGGCAGGTGTTGCTGCCGTTCTTCTCGTTCATGACGTTCCTCATCGCGGTGCCGACGGGCGTGAAGTTCTTCAACTGGATCGGCACGATGTGGCGTGGGCATCTCACGTTCGAGTCGCCGATGCTGTTCTCGATCGGCTTCCTGATCACCTTCCTGCTGGGCGGCCTGACCGGCGTCATCCTGGCCTCGCCGCCGCTCGACTTCCAGATCAGCGACACCTACTTCGTCGTGGCCCACTTCCACTACGTGGTGTTCGGCACGGTGGTGTTCGCGATGTTCGCCGGCTTCTACTTCTGGTGGCCCAAGTTCACCGGCAAGATGCTCGACGACAAGCTCGGCAAGCTGCAGTTCTGGCTGCTGTTCATCGGCTTCCACGCGACCTTCCTGATCCAGCACTGGCTCGGCGTCGTCGGCTTCCCGCGCCGCTACGCCGACTACAGCCCCGCCGACGGCTTCACCGACCTGAACCTCATCTCGTCGGTCGGCGCCTTCGTGCTCGGCCTGTCGGTGCTGCCGTTCTTCTACAACGTCTGGAAGACCGCGCGCAGCGCGCCCAAGGTCACGGTCGACGACCCGTGGGGCTACGGCAACTCGCTCGAATGGGCGACCTCCTGCCCGCCGCCGCGGCACAACTTCACCATGCTGCCGCGGATCCGGTCCGAGCGTCCCGCGTTCGACCTGCACTACCCGCACGTGTCCGCCAAGACGCCCCAGGAGGTCGAGGCCTGATGAAGGTACAGGGTTGGCTGTTCCTGCTGTGCGGCCTGTTCTTCGCCGGTGTGGACGTCGCTTACTGGTTCTGGACCAAGGCGGACACCGGTCACGGGGAGCCGGTCGGCACCACGGCCATGGCCATCTCGGTCGGCTTCGCGTTCATGATCGGCTACTACCTGATGTTCACGGCGCGGCGCATCGGCGACCAGCCCGAGGACAACAAGCAGGCCGAGATCAGCGACGGCGCCGGTGAGATCGGGTTCTTCAGCCCGAGCAGCTGGTGGCCGCTGTTCCTCTGCCTGGCGGCGGCGTTCGCGTTCGCCGGGTTCGTGATCGGGTTCTGGATGTTCCTGATCGGCGTGTTCCTGATCATCATGGCCATGATCGGATTCGTGTTCCAGTACTACCGGGGTAACTTCTCGCACTGACCGCGAGACTTTCGGCGGGTGTCCTCTTCTGGGAGAGGACGCCCGCTTTTTGTTGTTCTTTGCCGGTACACGGATGTGACGAATCAAGCACTCAGGGTAACAAGTGAGGGGAATGGATCGATCTCGGACGGGGGAGTGCACGTGGGGCGCTTGGCTCATGGATCCGCCGGGCTGCTGGCCCTGGCCCTGCTGACATCGTGTTCTGGGGCCCAGACCGAACCTTCCGGAAGCGCCGGGGCGACCGGTGCCGCCACCAGGGGTCCGGCCGCCGGGGCCGCGGCCGGACAGACCGCCGCGGTCGGTGACGGGGTCGCGAAGCCGCCTGTGGCGGCCACCGTGGTGGTGAATCCACTCAACAAAGCCGGAAATATCCCGACAGACCAGACCGTGGTGGTCACCGCGCAGTCCGGCACCCTCAAGAGCGTCCGGATCCAGGGCGGCGGCAAGGCGGGCGAACTGCCGGGCGTGCTCAGCGCCGACGGCACCGCCTGGCGCAGCACCCGTACCGCCAGGCCGGGCACCACGTACACGATCACCACCCTCGCCGCCGGAGCCGACGGCAAGCCGATCGAGAGCACCAGCACGTTCTCGACGGTCAAGGCGACCAAGACCTTCGACATCGAGACAGTGACGCCGAACCGCTACGACACCGGCCTGACGGTCGGCGTCGGCATGCCGGTCATGATCACGTTCGACCAGCCGATCACCGACCGGGTGGCGGTGGAGCGCAATCTCGTCATCCACAGCTCGAAGCCGGTCGAGGGCGCCTGGCACTGGTTCGACGACCGGCATGTGGACTTCCGGCCGCTGCACTACTGGCCGGCACACACCAACGTCCGCATGGAGGCCCACCTGGCCGGGGTGCGCGGGGCCGAGGGCGTGTACGGGAAGCGCGACTTCGCCTTCGACTTCAAGATCGGCCGTTCGCAGATCACCAAGGGCAGCACCGACGTCCACGTGCTGACGGTCCGCCGCGACGGCAAGAAGATCCGCACCATGCCGATGAGCGCCGGCCAGGGCGGCGAGTGGAAGTACTACACGACCTCCGGCATCCACCTGGCCATGTCCAGGGAGCCGGTGACCGTCATGACCTCACCCGGCATCGGGCCCGGCTCGGCGGGCTACTACCAGCTGACCGTCTACGACACCGTGCGCATCTCCAACAGCGGCGAGTACATCCACAGCGCGCCCTGGTCGGTCGGCTCGCAGGGCTACTCGAACGTGAGCCACGGGTGCGTGAACGTCAGCCCGGAGAACGCGGCTTGGTTCCTCAAGAACACGCTGATCGGGGACCCGATCATCATCACGGGCTCACCTCGGGTGCTGGAGCCGACCAACGGGTGGGGGCACTGGCAGGAGAGCTGGCGGGAGTGGCTCAAGTGGAGCTCACTCAAGGCCGCCCCCACCATGCTCCTCAACCGCTGAACGCTCCTCAACCGCTGAACGCTCCTTAACCACTGAACGCTCCTCAACCGCTGAAGGGCTCTGTCCGTCCCTGTAGCCCTCGCGGCAGCCCTCTTGGGCGCCTTGCGGTCGCAGAGGTCCCGAAGGGGTCAAGCCGGGCGGAGGGAGCGGCTGGTCTCTATCCAGCGGTCCAGCGTGGCGGCGGCGCGGCCGGAGTCGACCGCCTGGACGGCGCGCGCGTAGCCGTCGATCATCGCCGCGTCGAGGTCGTCGCCGGGTCCGTCCAGCGCCACCAGGGCGGCCGCCGCGTTGAGCAGCACGGCGTCGCGCACCGGGCCCGTCTTGCCACGCAGGAGGTCATGGACCGCCTGGGCGTTGAAGGCGACGTCGCCGCCCTTGAGGGCGCCCGCGTCGGCCCGGGGGATGCCGAGGACGGAGGGGTCGAAGACGGTCTGGGTGGCGACGCCTTCCTTGACGATCCAGACCGTGGAGGTCGTGGCGATCGTGAGCTCGTCGAGGCCGTCGTCGCCGCGGAAGACCAGGGCGGAGACGCCGCGCTCGGCGAAGACGCCCGCGAGGACCGGCAGCATGTTCTTGTCGAAGACGCCGATGGCCTGGGCCGCGGGGCGGGCCGGGTTGGTGAGCGGGCCGAGGAAGTTGAAGACCGTCGGGACACCGATCTCCTTGCGCGGCGGCCCGGCGAAGCGCAGCGCGGGGTGGTAGACCGGGGCGAAGCAGAAGGCGATGCCCGCCTCGCGGGCGACGAGGGCCGTCTGCTCGGGCGTCAGGTCGAGGCGGATGCCCAGGTGCTCCAGCACGTCGGCGGCGCCGCACGAGGAGGAGGCGGCGCGGTTGCCGTGCTTGACCACGCGGGCGCCCGCGCCGGCGGCCACGATGGCGGCCATCGTCGAGACGTTGACCGTGTGGGCGCGGTCGCCTCCGGTGCCGACGACGTCGACGACCGGGCCCTCGACGTCGAGTGGGGTGGCCAGCTCCAGCATGGTGCGGGCCAGGCCCACGACCTCGGCCACCGTCTCACCCTTGGCCCGCAGCGCGACCGCGAACCCGGCGATCTGGGCCGATGTCGCGGAGCCGGACATGATCTCCCGCATCGCCCAGGAGGTCTCGTCGGCGGTCAGATGCTCACCCGACAGGAGAGCCGAGAGCAGGGCGGGCCAGGTCGTCCGGGCATCCACGGCAGGCACCTACTTCGCGTTGAGTCGGGTCGAGGCGCGGCGGCGCATCAGGTCGGCGACGGTGTCGGCCAGGACCATGGGCTCCAGCGGCTGCGGGACCACGGCGTCGGCCTTGGACCACTCGGCCAGCCAGCGGTCGTCGCGCCGGGCGATGATCAGGCAGACGGGCGGGCAGTCGTAGACCTCGTCCTTGGCCTGGCGCGAGACGCCCATGCCGCCGGCGGGCTGGGTCTCGCCGTCGAGGATGGCCACGTCGATCTCGCCGGAGCCCAGCCACTGGTGAACCTTGGGCTCGGTGGCGCACTCCACGATCTCCACGAGGGGGACATCGGCGGCGGGTCGCCGGCCGATCGCCAGCCGAACCTCTTCACGGGTGGCGGCGTCGTCGCTGTAGACGAGAACCCTCATCGTGTCGTCGGTGCTCACGGTCGCGCTCACTATCGGTCGTAGCTGTATGGTCACCTGGGATCGTACCGGTGCCCCGGCCCGCAATCCCAGGCCGCCGTCTCTGGCGGGCGTTTTGTCCTCATTTTTTGAGGTTACGGGCATGTTTGTTCCTGCTTACGGGGGGGTCGTGCGCGGGACCGCCCACAGAAGCCGCAATAATGCTGCCCGTGGCGACAGCATCCGCAATAACTTCGACGACGACAGCACAGCCGTACCGCAGACCCAATCTGGTCAGCGTCGGTACGATCGTCTGGCTGTCCTCTGAGCTCATGTTCTTCGCGGCGCTGTTCGCGATGTACTTCACCATCCGGTCGGTGAGCGAGGGCAACGGCCTCGAGTGGGGCCCCGCGCTCCTGCAGAAGGGCGTGGAAGCCGAAGGCGCTCACCTGAACATCCCGTTCGCGACGGTCAACACGATCATCCTGGTCCTGTCGAGTGTGACGTGCCAGCTGGGCGTATGGGCCGCGGAGAAGGGGCAGGTCGGCAAGCTCCGTTTCTGGTACCTCGTGAGCTTTCTGATGGGCGCGGTCTTCGTCGCCGGTCAGCTGTACGAGTACGGCGAGCTGGCGAAGGAGGGCGCGACCCTTTCCGCGAACGCCTTCACCTCGGTGTTCTACCTGACGACGGGCTTCCACGGCCTGCACGTCACGGGTGGCCTGATCGCGTTCCTCTTCATGCTGGGACGGACGTACGCCGCGAAGCGCTTCACGCATGAGCAGGCCACCAGCGCCATCGTCGTGTCCTACTACTGGCACTTCGTCGACGTCGTCTGGATCGGCCTTTTCGCGACCATCTACATTATTCGTTAAGGAACGGGATCTCTGTGACTAGGATCACCGCTTGGCGGCGGCATCCCCTCGCGAGATACGCCGTCCTGATTTTCGCGTTGGCGCTGGTCGGGATGGCATACACCGCCTTTGTTCAGGTGGGTAAGCCTGCTGACGCGGCCCTCGCGTCAGGCAGGGTCGACGACGTGGCCGAGGGCAAGGCCCTGTTCGAGCTGCACTGCTCCAGCTGCCACGGGCTCAACGCGCAGGGCGTCAGCGGGAAGGCTCCCACGCTCATCGGCGTCGGGGCCGCGGCCGTCGACTTCCAGGTGAGCACGGGCCGCATGCCCGCGGCCGACTCCGGCGCCCAGGCGCCGCGCAAGCCGGAGCACAGCTGGGTCAACCCTGACTCGATCCGCAAGCTCGGCGCCTACGTGCAGTCGCTCGGCGGCGGTCCGCAGGTGCCCGGCAAGGAGCAGGTCGACGCCAAGCTCGGCGACGCGGGCAAGGGCGGTGAGCTGTTCCGCGCCAACTGCATCCAGTGCCACAACTGGGCCGGCGCGGGCGGCGCGCTGACGCAGGGCAAATACGCCCCCAACCTGAACCAGGCGTCTCCCACGCAGATCTACGAGGCCATGATCACCGGCCCGCAGGCGATGCCGGTCTTCAACGACTCGACGATCACGCCTGAAGAGAAGCGCAGCATGATCGCCTACATCACCAGTGTTCGCGAGCAGAAGGACCCGGGAGGTTTTGGCCTCGGGCGTATTGGCCCGGTCACCGAAGGTCTCGTAGCTTGGATAGCGGGCCTCAGCGCCCTCGCCCTCGCCGCCATCTGGATCACCGCGAAGAAGCGACAGAAGTCATGACAGACAACGAGCATGAGATCGAGCAGCCGGACGAGCGCGTCCCACGGCGCGTCATCGGCACCCCCGCACCGGGCACCTCGATGCTCGGCGCCCCCGAACGCGAGGACGCCGAGGTAGAGATCCCGGGTGTCACGCTGCAGGACGAGCAGAAGGCGCGCAAGGCCGAGAAGATCGTGGCGCTCTGCTTCACGATCACGTTCCTCGCGGCCATCGCGTTCATCATCTCGTACGTCTACTTCCAGGTCGGCAGCCCGGAGAGCACCGGCGTGTCCAACCTGGCGCTCGGCGGCACGCTGACGATCGCGCTGCTGGGGCTGGCCTCCGGCATCGTGATCTGGGTCCGCATGATCATGCCGAAATACTCCCTGGTCCAGGAGCGCCACCCCATGGTCTCCGGCGAGGAGGAGCGGGGGGTCGTCGCCGAGACCTTCATTCAGGGCGCCAACGAGAGCGGGTTCGTCAAGCGCAAGCTGCTGCGCCGCACCCTGCTGCTCGCGGCCGCGCCGCTGGGCCTGCTCCCGGTGGTGCTGCTGCGCGACCTCGACAACTCCAAGATGCCCGGCGCCGCCTTCAACAAGACGCTGCGGCACACGGTCTGGGGTGAGAAGACCAAGGACGGCAAGCCGCGCAGGCTCGTCGTCGAGGGCACCGGCCAGCCGATCCGCGCGGCCGACTTCAACTCCCCGGGCGGCATCCTGTCGGTGGTGCCCGATGGCTACCAGCACGACCTGAACGCCCTGGCCAAGGCGACGCTGATCCTGATCAAGTTCCGCCCCGAAGAGATCAAGTCCGGGGTCAACCAGAACTGGACGCACGACGGCATCGTCGCCTACTCCAAGATCTGCACGCACGTGGGCTGCCCCGCGGCCCTCTACGAGCAGACCACCCACCACATCCTCTGCCCCTGCCACCAGTCGACCTTCGACGCCGCCGACGGAGCGAAGGTCATCTTCGGCCCGGCCGCCCGGCCGCTGCCGCAGCTGCCGATCACGGTCGACGGTGAGGGTTTCCTCGTCGCCAAGGGGGACTTCAACGTGCCGCCCGGTCCCAGCTACTGGGAGCGCGGCGACGCCGAAGCCGAGGCCAGGTCCAAGGGAGGCCAGGCATGAGCGAGCTGACCACCGTACCCAAGGCCATCGCCGGCCCGTCGAACTTCCTCGACGAGCGCCTCGGCGCGGGCAACTTCCTCAAGCGCAACTTCCGCAAGGTCTTCCCCGACCACTGGTCGTTCCTGCTGGGTGAGATCGCGCTCTACTCCTTCGTCATCCTGCTGCTGACCGGGACGTTCCTGACGTTCTGGTTCAAGCCGAGCATGGCGGAGATCGCCTACGACGGGTCGTACGCCCCGCTCAAGGGCGTCATGATGTCCCAGGCATACGCGTCGTCGCTGGAGCTCAGCTTCGACGTCCGGGGTGGTCTGCTCATGCGGCAGATGCACCACTGGGCGGCCCTGATGTTCGTGGCCGGCATGATGGTGCACGCGCTGCGGGTGTTCTTCACCGGCGCCTACCGCAAGCCGCGCGAGCTCAACTGGCTGATCGGCGTCGGGCTGCTGACGCTGGCGCTCGCCGAGGGCCTGACCGGCTACTCCCTGCCTGACGACCTGCTGTCCGGCGCCGGTCTGCGGATCACCGAGGGTGTGGCGATCTCGCTGCCGCTGGTCGGCACGTACGTCACGTTCTTCCTGTTCGGCGGGGAATATCCGGGTGAGGATGTCATCTCCCGGTTCTACTCACTGCACATCCTGCTCATCCCGGGCATCATCCTGGCGCTCGTCTCCGCCCACATGGTGCTCATGTGGACGCAGAAGCACACCCAGATGCCCGGCAAGAACCGCAACAACCACAACGTGGTGGGAGCACCCTTCTACCCGGCCTTCATGGCCAAGGCGGGCGCGTACTTCCTGTTCACGTTCGCGGTGGTGGCGGGGCTGGCGACCTTCGCCCAGATCAACCCGATCTGGCTGTTCGGGCCCTACACGCCCGCCGACATTTCGGCCGGTTCGCAGCCCGACTTCTACATGGGCTTCCTCGAAGGCGCGCTGCGCATCATGGTGCCGTGGGAGATCAACCTGTTCGGCACGTCCCATGCCGGGACACTGCCGCTCAGCGTCATCATCCCGGCGCTGGTACCCATGGGCATCATCATGACGGGCCTGGCGCTCTATCCGTTCCTGGAACGCTGGGTCACGGGCGACAATCGCGAGCACCACATCGCCGACCGCCCGCGCAACAACCCGCACCGCACGGCGATCGGCATGACGGCCATCGTGTTCTACGGCGTGCTCTGGCTGCTCGGCGCCAACGACGAGATCTCGGCCAACTTCCACATCAGCCTGAACGTGACCACGTACGCGGGGCGGGTGCTGATCTTCGTACTGCCCGCGCTGGCGTACCTGATCACCTATCGCATCTGCCTCGGCCTGCAGCGCTACGACGCGGGCGTCGTCTCGC
Source organism: Nonomuraea sp. CA-143628 (assembly GCF_050942315.1). Lineage (NCBI taxonomy): Bacteria > Bacillati > Actinomycetota > Actinomycetes > Streptosporangiales > Streptosporangiaceae > Nonomuraea > Nonomuraea sp. CA-143628. The sequence goes on along the minus strand of NZ_CP192072.1, from coordinate 8,821,984 downwards.
ACGGTGTCGAGTCCGGTGTGATCAAGCGGCTGCCGCACGGCGAGTACATCGAGCTGCACACGCCGGCGGACGACGACATCGCCGCGCACGTCCAGGGCAAGGAGCCGGTGCTGATGCTGCCGGCCGCGCCCGACAGCGCGGGCATCCCGCCGAAGGGCATGCGTGGCCCGCTCGGCAAGCTGCGCGCCCGGATGTCCAAGGCGTACGGAGGGGAGAAGATTCCTCTCGACGACGGGCATGGGCATGGGCATGAGGAGGAGCACGCGGCGATCGGCGCCGGCGACGACCACTCCGTGACGCGGTAGTTTCTCTTCGGTTCGGGCCCGGGCGGATCATCCGTCCGGGCCCGTTCTTTTGTCTTCAGGGCCGGTGCTCTCCCGCGCGGGAGTCGTCTCGCGCGGTGTCGAGTCCGGTGTGATCACGCTCGCGCGATGTCGAGTCCGGTGTGATCAAGCGGCTGCCGCACGGCGAGTAGATCGAGCTGTACGCGGCGGGCGCGGTGGGTCGCACACGGCGGGCGCAGTGAGCGGTACATGGCGGTGCGGTGGGCTGTTCCCCGCGAGGGGTTGCCGGAAGCCACGGTCTCACCGTCTCGTTACGGCGCCCAGCCCCGTACACCTCAGGACCGTATCCCTGGACAGGGCCCAGCCCCGTACGCGCATTGGGGCTCACCGTGCCTGCCGTAAAAAAGCCTGATTTCCCGCGCTATGGGCGGCGCTCAGCCCGTGCCGGTGATAAAAGTCCGGATTAGTGGGGCTAGTCGCTCTCCCCGAAGCCGATCGAGAACGCCGCGTCGAGATCGTGCTTGGAGTAGGTGCGGAAGGCGATGTGGGTCTCGGTGTGGAGCACGCCGGCCACCTTGTTGAGGCGCCCCGGGATCACCTCGGCGATCTGCTCGTAGGCGGCCACCCGGACCATCGCCAGCAGGTCGTATTCGCCGGTGATGGAGTAGACCTCGCTGACCCCCTCGATCTCGGCGATCGTCTGGGCGACCTCCGGGATCCGGTCTACCTCGGCGTTGATGTGGACGATAGCCGTGACCATGGGCCAACTCTAGCGGCCCTGATCGAGGCCGCGGTAGGCGAGGTCGATGCGGGCCTTGTGGCGGGCGGCGCCGTGGGCGGGCAGGCTCCACTCGCCGTCGATCTCCACCAGGCGGATCCCCGGTGACTCCAGCCAGCGCAGGATGCACTCGGTCTCCTCGGCGCTGGCCGCGTGGACGGGCCCGGGGCCGGGGATGACGCTCTCGGCCATGGCCACGAGGGACTCGACATAGGGGACGGGGTGGGCGCCGCGTGGCATGACGCCGGCCGCGCTGAGCCGGCCGTAGCGGATGACGTGGATGTCCCAGCCGCCGTCGAAGGCCGGGCTGGCGGCGACCAGCTGGGGGATGCGGGTGATGGCCGTGAGGCGCTGCATGCGGGCCGCGGTGCGGACGAAGGCCGCGAGACGGTCACGGTCGACCGAGGCCTCCTCGTAGCGCTGCTCGACCGAGAGGCGCTCCATTCGGGCCGACACCGCGGAGAAGACGGACGAGGCGTCGAGGGTCATGGCCCGGCGGGCGGCCTGGGCGTGCAGCGCGTAGTCGGTCTGGCTCTCCTTGCCCTCGCACGGCGCTCCGCAGCGCCCCATCTCGTAGAGGACGCAGGCCGCTCGGTGGGTGCGCAGGCTGATCGGCTGCGTGCATTGGCGCAGCGGCACCGCCTCGTGCAAGGCGATGCGGGCGTCGTCGGCCGAGCGGCTGCTGGAGAAGGGACCGAGGTAGGCGGCGCCGTCGTCCTTGAGCTCGCGCACGATCGACAGCCGGGGGAACGGCTCATCGGTCAGCTTGAGCCAGACGACCTTCTCCGGGAAGCGCGACCTGCGGTTGTAGCGGGGTTTGGCGCCGCCGATCAGGCGCAGCTCGCGTACTTCGGCTTCGAGGGCGGTGGTGCAGACGATGTGGCGGACCCGCTCGGCGATGCCGATCATCTCGCGGATGCGCGGGCGGGTCTCGCTGGCGGTGAAGTAGGAGCGGACGCGGTTGCGCAGGTTGGTGCTCTTGCCGATGTAGAGGACCTCGCCGCGTTCGTCCTCGAAGAGGTAGACGCCGGGGGAGTGGGGCACCGAATCGGCCAGGTGGCGCTTGCGCTGTTGCTCGGGAGTGGGGGCGCGGACGAAGGACTTGAGCTCTTCGAGCGTGTGGACCTGGAAGGAGCCGGCCCGCTCGATCAGCCCGTGGAGCACGTGGACGGTGGCCTGGGCGTCCTGCAGGGCGCGGTGGCAGGGGTCGGTCGGGCTGCGGAAGAACCGGGCCAGCGTGGCGAGCTTGGCGTTGGGCGTCTCGTCACGAGTCAGCACGCGGCGGGCCAGGTCGACGGTGTCGACGACCGGGTTGGCCGGTGGGGGATAGCCGTGGGCCGCGCAGGCCGCCTTGAGGAAACGGGTGTCGAAGCTCGCGTTGTGGGCGACCAGGGTCGTGCCGCGGATGAATTCGAGGAAGGCCGGCAGCACCGACTCGATGCGCGGCGCGGCCACCACCATGGCGTCGGTGATGCCGGTCAGCACGGAGATGAACGGCGGGATCGGCCCGCCGGGGTCGACCAGCGTGGAGAACTCCCCGAGCACCTCGCCCGCCCGCACCTTGACCGCGCCGATCTCGGTGATCATGTGATCGGCCGGGGAACCCCCGGTCGTCTCGAGGTCGAACACGACGAACGTGACGTCGCTCAGCGGAGTGCCGAGCTCGTCGAGAGTGCCTTGAACCGGATCCACGAACCAAGACCATAGAGAGGTAGACCGACAGTTATCAGTTTCGAACGAATAACTGTCTGGCTTGATCCTTAGTTACCCTTCCGTTTATGTCCGGGGGAAGACTCGCCAGCCGCTACTCACTGCTGCGGCCGCTCGGTAGTGGCGGCATGGGCAGGGTGTGGCTGGCCAGGGACGAGATGCTTGAGCGCGAGGTGGCGGTCAAGGAGCTCACGCTGCCCGAGGGCCTGTCCGCCAAGGAGCGCGGCGACCTCGTGACTCGGGCCGTACGCGAGGCCCAGGCGACCGCCCGGCTGCGGCATCCGGGCATCGTGGCGCTGCACGACGTCATCGTCGAGTACGAGCGGCCGTGGCTGGTCATGGAGCTGCTGCGGGGCCGTACTCTCGCGGACGCGGTCCGGGAGCGCGGAGCGATGCCGCAGGAGCAACTCGCCGACATCGGGGCGCGCGTCCTGGACGCGCTGTCCACCGCGCACGCGCAGGGGTTGCAGCATCGCGACGTCAAGCCGGGCAACGTCTTCCTCACCGACGGCGGCCGGGTGGTGCTCACCGACTTCGGCATCGCCCGGCAGGAGGGGCAGGCGACGCTGACGGAGCAGGGGCTGATGATCGGCTCGCCCGGCTTCATCGCGCCCGAGCGGCTGGAGGGTGAGCCGGGCGGCTCGGCCAGCGACATCTGGTCGCTCGGCGCCACGCTTTTCACGGCCGCCGCGGGCGGGCCGGCTTACGGCGGCTCGCCGGCCGAGCGGATCAGGGCGACGCTGACGCTGCCGCCGCCGGTCGTGCCCGGCCCGATCGGGCCGGTCCTCGCCGCCATGATGGCGCGCCATCCCGCCACCCGCCTCGACGCGCGGACTGCCATTCACGCGCTCGGCGAGGTCGCGGCGGGGCGCACGGTGCGGCTCGCGACGCAGCACGACCTCACCGCGCCCGGCCGGGTGAAGCGCCGCGGTAAGGCGATCGTCTGGATCGCCGGCGCCGTGGCGGTGCTGCTGATCGCCGTCGGCGTCACCTACTTTGTGGCGAAAAATCAGGACAAGGTGCCAGAAGCCTTCAGCGTCCCCATGAACGTGTGCTCGCTCCTCGCCCAGGCCGAGATCGGCGAGCTGCTGAACACCCGGCAGCCGCCCAAGCCACAGCCCGGCTCCGACGAGGTGGGCCCCAAGTGCGGCTGGCCGGTCCAGGGCAGCGGCGTGGGGCTGCAGCTCCAGAAGGACTCCGACACCGCCGACCCCTGGTCGATGACTCCGGTGACGGCCCACACGCTGCTGGGCAATCAGCAGCGCTATTGGGCCAAGTACGACGAGGTCGACTGGACCTGGCCGGAGATCGGGGTGAAGAACTCACTCAAGGCCAAGCGCACTCCGGTCCACGCCCTCACCGGCGTCGGGGAGGAGGGCTTCGCCTTCGAGCTCGCCGGGCCGTCGGGGCGGGTGCACTCCGCCCACGTCTACTACCGGCTGGCCAACCTGGTGGTGAGCGTCGAGTACACCACGCTGGCCACCAAGCCCACCGACGAGGACATCAGGCAGTCGGCGCTGAAGGCGGCGCGGGCCAGTGAGCGGGCGTTGCGCAGTGCAGGCTGACTTCTACCTCCTGGCCGGCCGTTACCGCCTGGTGGAGCGGCTCGGCGAAGGCGGCGCGGGCACCGTGTGGCGGGCGCTCGACCAGACGCTAGACCGGCAGGTCGCGGTCAAGCAGATGCGGGTGCCGGAGGGGCTGACGCCGCGCCAGCGGGCCGAGTTCGCCGATCGGGCGATCCATGAGGCCAGGTCCGCGGGGCGGCTGCGCGATCCCGCCATCGTGCTCGTCCACGACGTGGTGCTCGACGGTGACCAGCCGTGGATCGTCATGGACCTGGTCGCCGGGCGCTCGCTGGACAAGGTCATCGGAGAGCGCGGCCCGCTGCCGCCGCAGGCCGTGGCCCGCATCGGGGCGCAGGTGCTGTCGGCGCTGCGGGTGGCGCACGCGCACGGCATCCTGCATCAGGACGTCAAGCCGGGCAACATCATGCTCGACGCCGACGGTTCGGCCATGCTCACCGACTTCGGCATCGCGACCCCGATGGGCGGCCGGGGCGATCGGCGGGGCACCGCGGGCTCGCCCGGCTACATGGCCCCCGAGCGGCTGAACGAGCATGCCGCCGGCCCCGCCTCCGACCTGTGGTCACTCGGCGCGAGCCTCTACACCGCGGTGGAGGGACGGCCGCCGTTCGAGCGCGCCCTGCCGGCCGCGGTGGCCGCCGCGGTGCTGCTGCACGACCCGCCGTTCCCGGCCAGGGCGGGGCGTGAGCTCGGCGGGCTGCTGATGGCCATGCTGGCCAAGGATCCCGCGGCCCGGCCGTCGGCCGAGCAGATCGGCGAGCGGCTGAGTGGTGTGCCCACGTCCGCTCGCCGGGGGCTCGTGTCCGCTTCCGGTGCCGGCCGGCGCCGATGGTGGCTCGTGCCCGCCGTGCTGGCCGCCGTCGCCGTGGTGGGGGTGGGCGGCTGGTACGGCGTGAGCGTACTGAACGGGCCGAAGGAGACGGGCAGCTACGCGGCGGCGCCCGACCCGTGCGGGCTGATCGGTGACGCGAAGGCCGGGCAACTGCTGAAGGATCCCAGGCAGGCGTCCACCGGTGCGGTGCAGCGGCAACGCACCAGGGCGGGCGAGTGCGTGTGGCAGGTGCGCGACGGCTCCCGGGTCGTCCGCTCGATCACCGTGCGGACCAGGGCCGAGCAGCCCGACGGCGACTACAGCGGTCCCGCCGTGGCCCGGCTGCGGTTCGACAGCGAGCGCGGCAGCCGCGCGGCGGCGAAGGGCACGGTCTTCCGCAAGACCGTCGGTCCCCTGGCCGACGTGCCGGGCGTGGGCGAGGCGGCGTTCGTCCAGGACGCCTACGAGCTCTACATGGGCAGTACCGAATCCGGCCGATCGGACAGCACGCTGCTCTTCCGTACGAGCAATCTCGTGGGCGAGGTCATCCTGCGCCGCGAGGACGTTCCGCTGAGCTCCCCGGCCGACAGGAAGACGGCGATCGAGTCCGCCCGCGTGGTCTCCGCGGCGCTCCGCGGCTGAAGCCCTTCGCAAGCATCTTGCAAGTGGTGTGACTAGCATGTTTCCCCGCAAGTCAGGGCAACCTCAGGAGTCCCTCGTGAATCCCGGTAGCGCGTTCGAGCCGCCGACCAACCCCTATCCGATCCAGGGCAGGCAGTTCGAGCAGCCGACCATGCCACCCGGACCGCCCGGATCGCCCTGGGGGCCGCCCCCGCCTCCGCCTCCTCCGCCGCCGCGCAGGCGGTCGTGGATCCTGCCCGTGGTGGCCGTCGCGGTGGTCGTGCTGGTCGGGGGCGGCGCGGGCGCGTACATCGTGTACGGGAAGGTCGCCCGCTCCACGCCCTCGACCGGCGCCAAGCCGGTCAAGTCGCCCGTCTCGGCGGCGGCGCCGGCGCTCGACGTGTGCTCGATGCTGCCCAAGAGCGAGACCGAACGCCTCGTGCCTCAGGCGACGGTGGCCAAGGGCTCCAACGACTCCGACTACACGCTCAGCTTCACCTGCAACTGGGTCAACCGCCGCATCTCGTTCGGCGAATACTGGCGCAGCCGGGAGATCGACGTCCGCGTCGAGCAGCACCGCGGCGACGGCGCCAAGACCGGCCGGACCATGGCCCAGAACTCCTACGACATCGACTACGGCGGCGGCAAGTACGCCGAGACGGCCAAGCCCACGCCGAAGAAGGGGGAGAAGGAGTACGTCTCCCCGGTCAAGGACGTGCCCGGCATCGGTGACGCCGCGTTCGCCCAATACACCTGGCGCCGTTCCGGCAAGCTGCTGTGGTACTCCTTCGGCGAGGCCCACGCCCGCGTCGACGACATGACGATCAAGGTCAAATACCAGGCCGACCAGCAGCGCAAGGACGCGCAGATCCTCAGCAACGCGACCACCCAGTCGGTCACCGAGGCCAACGGGATCCGCGAGGCCAGCACCGTACTCGGGCACATCGCCAAGGGCGTGGCGGCCTGGAAGGCGCAGCACCCCAACGTGCTGGCCCAGCCGGACAAGTCCGCCGTCACCAGCACGCCCAAGCCCGAGGGGACGCCCTCGCCGACCAACCTCACCGTCTTCCCGGCCGCCTGCCAGGCCATGACCGGACCGGTCACCAAGCTGGTCCCCACTCCCACGCCGCGCGCCCGTGGCACCGAGGTGGGCAACGACGCGCAGACCGAGTGCCGGTGGCTGAACCTGGATATCCCCGTGGGCGCCGACGTCAAGCGGATCCGCAGCGTGCTGATCACCACGCACCGCTTCACCAACCGCGCCGGCGTCGAGGACGTGCCGGCCGCGCGCGCCTACTACACGGGAGAGCGCGGCAGCCGCGGCGTCAACGCGGGCTCCACCATCGGCGGCATCTCGTGGAGCGCGCTCTCCGAGGTCAAGGGTCTGGGAGAGGCGGCCTTCAGCCAGTACATGCGGATCATGCACGGCGAGACGTTCGCCTCCACGGGCACGGTGCTGCTGCGACAGGGGGCGACGGTGATCGTGGTGGACTACTCGGGCGCCGAGCGGCCCAAGGACGAGCCCGTCAACTCGCCCAAGGTCAAGCTGATGCCCGACAAGGAAGCGCGCGACGGGGCGCTGTCCCTGGCCAAGACGTACCTGGCCGAACTGGCCAAGAAGCCGATCGGCAGCTGACCGGGCGGCGGGCGCCCCCGGCCTGGCCGGATGCTGGGCGTCCGGCCTGACTGGGTGCTTCAGGCCGTCCAGCGGCCGCTGTCGCGCATCGCGAGCTCGCTCACGGTCACAGGCATGACCGGCGTCGCGCCGGACCTCTGGGGGCCGCTCAGCTCCCCGCAGAGGCACGCGGCCACCCCCAGAGGCACCCGGCCGGAGCTTGACGGCGACGGTTACAGCTCTGCAAGTGCGCTGCAAGTGCGGCAAATAGCGTGGGACCGCAAAGCAAATGAGCCGCGTGATCTAGCTTGTCCAATACAGGGGCATGGGCAAGCCGGGGGAGATCCGCGGCTCGCTGCTTTTCCCGGCGAGGAAGGGCTCCAGCAGGCCGGGTACGGCGCGTGCCGCCAGGTCGAGCCCCTCACCCGTGCCGACGTCGACCACGTCGTAGTGCCCGTCTCCCGCCGCCGTCGTCGCCGTGAGCGTGAGCAGACCGGCGCGGCGCTGGAAGAACGACTGCTCGACCGTCCAGCCGACGATGCCGCTCCGGTCGAGCGCGACCGTACGCCGTGCGGCCGAGCCCTTCCTGGTGATCAGGTGGTGCGGGCCGAGCGCGTGGCCGAGTCCCCGGTAGGCGTCGGCGGCCAGCCACAGGCCGGTCGGGAGCCCGATGACCAGCACGGCCGCAGGCCAGATCCAGCCCGCTGGCCACGTCCAGAGGAGCGGCGGCACCCCGGCCAACGCGGCCGCCACCACGACGGCGACGACCGCGCGGACGAGGCGCCTGCGCCTGGCCGCCGCCGGATGCGCCACCAGCCCGGCCCGCCACGGGCTCACCGCGGGCGACGTCACGCCCAGCCCCGGGCTCACGGCGGGCGATGCGGCGGCCTGCCCCGGGTCCACCGCGGGCGGAGTCGTGGCAGGCCCCGGGTCCACCGGAGAGGCCACCGCTCCGGGCCGTCCCAGGCTCATGACGCGTTCCGCGATCTGTTCGGCCAGTGCGCGGGGGAGTGGCGGGGTGAGCGCGGCCACGTCCTCCGTCTCGTTCTCGGCCGCCTTGCGCAGCCCGGTGGCGACGGCCTTGACCCGCGCGCCGCCGCCCAGCCGCAGCAGCAGCGGCTCACTGAGCTCCACGCCGCGCAGCCGCCGCTCCTCCAGCGTCAGCGACCGGCTGGTCAGCAGCCCACGCCGCAGCCGCAGCCGCCCCGGCTCGCGCTCCAGCCGGTAGCGCCCCCACGACTCGGCGAACAGCAGCAGCGCACCCGCCACCCCGATCACCACGTTGGCCGCCACGAGCATCGGCACCGCCAGCCACGGCTGCCCCGTGACCCAGCCCCAGGCACCCGCCGCCGTCCCGGTGGTGAACAGGTTCACGCCGAACGCGTCGAGCAGCTTGTACAGCGCCCCCAGCACCAGCGCGCCGCCCGCGAACGACCACACCGACAGCGGCGCGTACCTGATCCAGGCCCACCGCAGCTCCGCCACCGCGCGGTCGTCCCCCAGCGGGACCTCGCCGGTCCGCAGCAGGGTACGGCGCAGCTCCTCGGCCTCCCACCTGGCCAGCGGGTCAAGGGTGAGCTCGGTCCCCTCGCCCGCGTGCTCACCGGTGCCGACCTTGACGACGGTCAGCCCGAACACCCGCCGTACCGGATCCGCCGTGAGGTCGACGCTGCGCACGCGGTCGCGCGGGATCGAGCGGTGCTGCCGTACGGCGATGCCCGAGCGCAGCTCCAGGCGCTCCGTGGTGAGCCGCCACCGGGTCGAGCGGAGCCGCGCCCCGTCGTAGGCCAGAACCCCGGCCACGATCAGCACGGCCGCGCCCGCGCCCGCCGCGACCGTGGCGCCGAGTGACCAGTCGCGCCCGATCAGGGTGCGCACCAGGACGGTCACCGCGGGCACCACGATCGCCAGCGACAGCACCGCCGACGCGCCCAGGCTCCGTGAGGAGAGCTTCCGCCAGCTCACGTCGCGTCTCCCGGTGTCGCCTGGGTGATCGCGGTGAGTCGCTGTGCCAGCTCGGCGGCCAGCTCGTGGTCCAGCGCCTCGATCTTGATCGCGCCCGCCGCCGACCCCGTGGTCACCGTGACGTCCGCCAGCCTGAACAGCCGCTGCACCGGCCCCCGCGCGGTGTCGACCGTCTGGATGCGCGACATAGGCGCGACCCGCCAGGTGTGGGTCAGCCAGCCCTTGCGCGTGTAGACGGCCTCGCCGGTGACCTCCCAGCGCTCCACCCGGTAGTACGCGCGTGGCGCGGCCACCGCCAGCAGCAGGCAGCCCGCCGCGAAGACGGCCGTCACGATCCCCAGCCAGCCGGACCGGTCGGTGAACAGCCAGTAGGCCGCCACCGCGGCGGCGGCCACCGGCACGGCCAGGATCATCGCCTGGACCGTCCACCAGGAGATGGCCCGTCTGTCGGCCTGGTTGCGCGGCGGACGCAGCGTCGTCGTACTCACGTCCGGCTCGCCTGGTCGCGTCGTGCTCACGTCCGGCTCGCCTGGTCGCGTCGTGCTCACGTCCGGCTCGCCGGCTTGCCCATGGACGCCGAGGCCGAGAGCAGCACCAGCCCGAGCACGCCGATCACGATGGCGGCGAAGATCTCGCGGCCGTGGAGGAACGGCAGGATGTTGACCAGCAGCAGGTCGTGGGCCCACCGCCACCAGCCCAGCAGGGTGTTGACCACGCCGCCGACGCCCTGCGCCACCAGCAGCCAGCCCAACACGTCCAATATCACCTTCATGCCATCCAGCCTTCCGCGCCCGCGATGCCCGCCGCGTCGGCCGTAGGTCTCGGCGACCATCGACTTTGGTCGCTGTTCTTGGGCCCGGGCAGGGTATGAACTGTCGTCACTCGCTATGCGAGCCGGTGGTTTCAGTCAGAACTGTTGTTGGATTTCTCTGGCTTGATCGGTTGCGACGGTTGGTAATCGTGAGGTAATTTTCTGTCACAGCCGGGTGCCTGACTGAGCGCTCGGTCCCCGCCCCCGTTGGTGTCCGCATCAACGGGAAAGCGTCCGGCGGGGCGGTGGCCCAAGAGGCGCGCTCCCTCCAGGAGTGCGCAGTCAGGCCCCGACAACGCGGCTCTCCAACCACGGTCCGCCCGGCTCGCCGGACGGACGCGGCTTCGGCTTCCACCGGATCACTGCCCGGCCTCGGCCAGGTGCGACGAGGCTACGCCGATGTTCGTTTTGCTTAGGTAAACACAGGGAATCGAAGACGCTCTAACCTCGTGGAACGTGACGGAATACAGGTGGCTGCTGCCCTCAGTCCTGCTGGGGGACGGCGACGAGCGGCGTCCGGTGCGCCGCTCGACCCGCGACTGGATCGTCGACGTCCTGATGTTCCTGGTCGCCTGCGGGCTGGCCCTGCTGAGCATCCCGGACCTGGAGGGGCAGCCGACGCCCGTGGTGGCGATCGAGCAGGTGGTCGGCGCGCTGGCGTGCGCGGCGGTGTGGCTGCGCCGCAGGTGGCCGGTCGGGCTGGCGCTGGTGACCAATGTGCTGTCGATCTATCTGTCGCTGGTGGGCGGGGCCGCGGTCGTCGCCATGTTCACCGTGGCGGTGCACCGGCCGTTCAAGATCTCCGGCCCGCTCGTACTGCTCGGGCTCGTGACGCTGATCCCGTTCTCCATCCTCAGGCCCGACGCGGAGCTGGGCGTGCTGGGACCGGCGATCATCGGGGCGGCCATCGGGCTGACGGTGTTCGCCTGGGGCATCGTGGTCCGGGCCAGGCGGCAGCTCGTCTGGTCGCTCACGCAGCGCGCCGACATCGCGGCGGAGGAGGCCAAGCGGCTCGAACGCGAGCGGATCGCCAGGGAGATGCACGACGTGCTCGCGCACCGCATCTCCATGCTCAGCCTGCACGCGGGAGCGCTGGAGTTCCGGCCGGACGCGCCCGCCGAGGAGATCGCCAGGGCCGCCGGGGCGATCAGGAGCAGCGCCCACCACGCGCTGCAGGACCTGCGCGATGTGATCGGCGTGCTGCGCCACTCGGCGCCTCCGGCCGGCGACCCCGTCCCCGACCGCCCGCAGCCCACGCTGGCCGACCTGCACCCGCTGATCGAGGAGTGCCATGAGGCGGGCATGGAGGTGGACTTCGCCCTCGACGCCGGTGATGACGCGCCGGAGGGGCTGGGCCGCAACGTGTACCGCATCGTTCAGGAGGCGCTCACGAACGCGCGCAAGCACGCGAGCGGCGCTCCCGTGACGGTCACCGTCGCCGGCGGTCCGGGCACGGGTCTGACGGCGGAGGTCCGCAATCCGCTCCGGGTACGGCAGATCACCCGCATCCCCGGAGCGGGAGCGGGGCTCATCGGCCTGACCGAGCGGGCCCAGCTTGCGGGCGGCCGGCTCGAACACGGCGCGACCCGCGAAGGCGACTTCCTGGTGCGCGCCTGGTTACCTTGGCCGGTGGAGACTTCCCTGGAGGACGCATGACCGCGCCGATCCGCGTGCTGATCGTCGACGACGACGCCCTGGTGCGCGCCGGACTGTCGATGATCCTGGGCGGGACGGGCGACATCGAGATCGTGGCCGAGGCGGGCGACGGCTCCGAGGTGCCGCCGCTGATCGCCGCGCACCGGCCCGACGTGGTGCTGATGGACATCCGGATGCCCGACGTCGACGGGCTCACCGCGACGGAGGCGCTGCGCGCGGCCGCGTCGCCGCCCGAGGTGGTGGTGCTGACCACCTTCCATGCCGACGCCCAGGTGGTGCGGGCGCTGCGCGCGGGGGCGGCGGGGTTCCTGCTGAAGGACATCCCGCCGCGCGAGCTGGTCGAGGCGATCCGGAAGGTGGCGGCCGGCGAGCCGATCCTGTCGCCCGCGGTGACCCGCCAGCTCATCACGCACGTCTCCGAGGACGGCGGCGGCGCGGGCCGGCGTACGGACAGGGCCCGTGACCTGCTGGCCAAGCTCAGCGAGCGCGAGCGCGACGTGGCGCTGGCCGTCGGCCAGGGGAAGTCGAACGCCGCCATCGGCCGCGAGCTCTACATGAGCGTGGCCACGGTCAAGGCGCACGTCTCGCGGATCCTCACCAAGTTGGACCTCAACAACCGGGTGCAGATCGCGCTCACGGTGTACGACGCCAGCCTTTGAGCATCCGCTCGATCGTGGCCCGGTGCAGCACCAGGTCGTCGGGGTCGTCCGGCATGGGCTGCTCGCCGAAGTAGATCCGGCGCTGCCACACCCTGGCCATGATGGCCCCGTGCCGCAGCGCCGCGTACATCTCGTAGAACTCCATGTCCCGCACCTGATAACCCGTCAGCTCCCGATATTTCCCGCAAACGTCGTCGCGTCGCATGAAGTCGGGAATTCCGGGCATGCCGATGGCCTCCGTAATGTCCTGGAAGAAACGGTGCAGGAAGATCATCCACGCCAGATCGAGCTCGCGCGGCCCCACCGCGGCCATCTCCCAGTCGAACACCGCCACCGGCCTGAAGTCGCGATACATCACGTTCCCGATGCGGGCGTCGCCCCAGCAGAGCACGTCGGGTCCAGGGTCGCGCGGCCAGTGCGCCTCCAGCCAGTCGAAGCCCCGCTCCAGCAGCGGGATCCGCATCCCGCCGTGCGCCCACTCGTAATAGGCGCGCTGCCCGTCCACGTGGCGGCGCAGCCCGCCCTCCGGGAGTACGGCCAGGTCCCGCTCGGTGAACGGCGCGTCGTGCAGCGCGGCCACGATCGCCACCGTCGCGTCCTGCAGCCGGCGCCGATCACGCGGCGCCGCGTCGAGCATCCAGCCCTCGAACGTGTACGGCAGCACGTCGGGCGGTACGTCACCATCCTCCCGTTCCATGATGAAAAAGGGCGTGCCCAGCGGACCAGGGTCGGGCTCGAACCAGAGGGCCCTGGGCGCTGGAATTCCAGCTTTCTCCCTGGCCGAGCGCATGATCTCGAACTGGGCCCGCAGATCGTAGAAGGGGAAGACGGGCACCGCTTCCTGGGCGGGCGCCATCCTGGCCACGCATCGGACGCGCTCTCCGGGCCAGGACGCGGTGAAGAAGAGCGTTTCGCTGGACATGCCGTTTTCCATCGGCCTCGACAGCTCGGACACCGTCACCGGCCGGTCAACTCGCCCGCTGAGCCAGATTCCCAGCCGATCGTGCAGTTCCTCCAGGTCACGGGTGGAGGTGCGCATCTCGTCCGTCACGGTGGGCCTCCTGGATGAACACCGGGTGAACGCGGGTCCCGGCCCAGTCGTATACCCCTAGCAAGCGCTTGTCCATATCCGACCTGCCGTTACGGACAGGTACACGACAGCCGTACCCTTGTCTGAAAGGGCATGTCACGAAGGGACCCTGGGATGAGTTCAGCGGGTGAAGGTCTGTCTCGCCCGCTTCCCGAGCAGGTGAGACTCAACGTCGTCGATCTGGCGGCGCAGGTCCTCGGGTCCATGCCCGCTGCCACGGTTCCGCCGCCGCTGCGCGGCATCGCCAAGTTCGACCCGCGCAAGCGCGCCAAACTGGGCAGCGCGCCCATCGCCGCCCAGCTGGAGAACGACAAAGAGTTCCGCGAGGTGGTCGCCGAGTCGGTGGCCGCCGGATGGCCCGAGCTCGTCGCCTCGCTGGTCGAGGGCAACGTGCCACCCGCCGCCGACCCCGTGCTGGTGGCCGCCGCGGCCTATCTGACGCGGCCGGTCGGCTGGGCGGACATGGTCGAGGCCGCCCGGGTCGATCTCGAGCAGTCGGCGGTCGCGGCCGAGGGGACCGAGCGCGAGGAGGTGGTGACCCGGCTGCGCGAGCAGCTCGCCGCCCAGAAGAGCGCCGCCAAGGACGAGTCCGACCGGCTGCGCGAGCAGCTCAGGGCGGCCCGCGCCGAGAACTCCGACCTGCGCCGCAAGCTCCACGAGGCCCGCGAGCGGAGCAAGGCGGCCGTGCGCCGCGCCGAGGAGATGGAGCACGCGGCCGACGACGCCAAGTCCGCCGCCACGGCCGCGGGCAGCGCGGGCGAGTCCGAGCTGCGCCGGCTCCGCGAGCGGCTGGCCGACGTGGAGAAACAGCTCGAGGCCTCGCGCCGGGCCGCGCGTGAGGGCAGGAGCATCGAGGACGCCCGCGTCAGGGTGCTGCTCGACGCGCTCCAGGACGCCTCCGCCGGGCTGCGCAGGGAGCTGGCCCTGCCCACCATGATCAGCAGGCCCGCCGACTCGGTGGCCGCGCTCACGGGCGAGCGCCCCGGCGTCAGGGGCGTGCCCGCCCGCGCGCTGGCCGACGACGACCCGCAGCTGCTCGACCAGCTGCTCGCGCTGCCGCAGGTGCACCTGATCATCGACGGCTACAACGTGACCAAGACCGGCTACGGCACGCTGACCCTGGCCGACCAGCGCAACCGGCTGATGACCGGCCTCGGCGGGCTGGTCGCGCAGACCAGGGTCGAGGTGACCGTGGTCTTCGACGGCGCCGAGCTCAACGCGCCCGTCCAGGTGGTGGCGCCGCGCGGCGTGCGGGTGCTCTTCAGCGCGCCCGGCGAGATCGCCGACGACCTGATCCGCCAGCTCGTCCGCGCCGAGCCGCCCGGCCGGGCCATGGCGGTGGTCTCCTCCGACCGTGAGGTGGCCGAGTCCGTCCGGCGCATGGGAGCCAGACCGGTTCCGTCGGCTCTGCTGCTGCGCAGGCTGGGCCGCGCGTAGATTACGAATCGGTTGTGGGGGTGAAAGCACACCCGCCACTTCTGTACCATTTCGCCCCAGATATATTCCCCTGGAGGCGACACTGTGAGGTTTGGCCGGGCGCCACTGGCCGCGGGACTCGCGATCGGGCTGCTGCTTTTCCCCACAAGCGAGGCACTGGCCGCGCCGAAGCCCACGATCAAACAGGCGAAAGCCAAGCTTAAAAAGCTGAACGATCAGGCCGACAAGGTCGTCGACCGCTACAACACGGCGACCGAGAAGTACAAGGCGGCCCAAGGCGAGTACGGCAAACTGAACGCCAGCTACAAGCGCAAGCTTGAAACGGTTGCCACACTGCGCGCCCAGGTCATCGACATGGCCGTCGACACCTACACGCGTGGCCCCGACGCCACCTCCTGGCCCACGATGATCGGCCAGCCGGATCCCACGGGCCTGCTGGGCAGCATGGCGCTCGCGGGGGAGCTGTCGTCGGAGAAGGTGGCGCGGCTGGCGGCCTTCGACCGCGAGAACCGCGGGCTCAAGGACGAACGCGACAAGGCCGAGGCGGCGCTGCAGGCGGCCGACAAGGAGCGCGACGGGGTCGAGAAGGAGCGCTCGGAGGTCCGCAAGCTGATCGTGAAGCAGAAGAAGCTGCTGGAGAAGCTCGGCGCCTACAAGACCGGTGACCCCAACAGCACCGGCATCAAGTACACGGGCTCGGCCTCCGGCAACGCGGCGGCGGTGCTCAGGTTCGCTTACGCGCAGGTGGGCAAGCCGTACGTGTTCGGCGGCACGGGACCGGGCGGCTGGGACTGCTCGGGCCTCACGCAGGCGTCGTGGCGCGCTGGGGGCGTGTCGCTGCCCCGCACCACGTGGCAGCAGTGGGCCTGGGGATCGGCCCGCAAGGTGGATCTGAAGGACCTGCAGCCCGGCGACCTGATCTTCAGCTCAGGGCTTGGGCATGTCAGCATTTATGCGGGCAACGGGCAGATCGTGCACGCCCCCCAGACCGGCGACGTGGTCAAGGTGGTCACGCTGTCCTCCTATGGCGGCACGCTGGTCGGAGCAATCCGTCCGTAGCTTCTTCTGGATGAAGAGCCACTGATTTTCTTTACGGCAAGCACGGTGAGCCCCACCCGCCGTGCGTGGCTTGGCTCTGTCCAGGGGAACGCTCCTCCGGTGGAGCGCGCTGGGCGCCGTTACGTGCGCCCTCTTGACCCGGTCCGTGGTTTCAGGTGGCCATGGACCGGATGGTCCGCTGATGGACGCTTGGCGGTCCATGTGGACTCACCCGCTTGCTGGCCAACGGACCTCTGCCGGGTGGCGAACGGACCTCGGCCGGTGGTCAACGGATCCCGGCCGGGGGGTCCATGGGCCCCGGTCGGCTGGTTGACGACCCGTCTGGTGGTCAACGAACTCGGCCCGGTGGTCAGCGGGCTTTGACCGGCTGTTCGGCGGGCTCCGGTCGCTTGTTCGGCGGAATCCGACCGGCTGTTCAACTGACCCCGATTCGCTGGTCACCGGACCTCGGCGCGCAGGCCGATGCCGCTGGCCGGGTCGGCTGAGCGCTGCTCGAACGCCTTCAGCGGGTGACGACAATCACTGATCTCGGCCCGGCGGCGACCTTCGCGACGCCCACATCCGCGCGGTCGCGACACGATCACGGGCCCTGCGGCGTGTTGTTAGCGGGACCAGTGTGACAAGAGTGACAAAAGGGACCTGACAGATCACAGTGTCGTCAAGTGTGAGAAGGGTCACATTTGAATAACATAACCCGGCGCTCCAGCTGCGGTTGGGGACTTTACTGACACCTCTGAGTGATCCTGACAGCCCCATGACGGCTTTGCCAGCTCGTTACTCAAGGGCGTAGCTTCTGGCGTCGCGGCGAACAAGCCATGGCGTCGCGACTCTCCATCGGGTCCCCGATGTGGACAAATAAGAAATCCGTTAGGTCACCGCCTTTCCATATGTCATTACGTGGCGGTGGCCTGCCGAGTCCGTGCAGCCAGGAGGCACGGAGCCGGGGACCCAGCGATCCCGCTCCCGGGATCAGGGGTGAATCGGCGCGTATTGCGCCGTAGGGCGACTTCCAGGCCCGAATCCGTCAGCTAACCCGGTAGGCGTTCGTGGAAGTCCCAAGGAGAAATCCTGTCTACCTCCCCCAGTAACCCCCGTCTGTCCCGCATTGCCCTGAGTGGCGCAGCGCTCACGATGACCGTGACGGCCGGAGGTTTGGTCCTCCCTGCCCCGACGGCGCAGGCGGCGACAACGCGTGATGCGGCCGAAGTTTCCGGGACTAATACGGCGGCGAAAGCCGTCAGGTCCGTGAAGAAGGTCGCGCAGCAGACAGCGGTCGCTCGGCAAAAGGTGAAGGCCCGTACGGCCGTAGCCGTGGCCAAGGACCAGATCGGTGACCCGTACAGTTACGGGGCCACAGGACCTGGTTCCTTCGACTGCTCCGGTCTCGTCCAGTACGCCTGGAAGAAGGCCGGCGTCAAGATCCCGCGCGTGACGAACAGCCAGTTCGCTCGCATCAAGAAGAAGGTCTCCTGGAAGAATCTGAAGCCAGGTGACCTGATGTTCTTCCATGGGCTCGGCCATGTGGGCATGTATGTCGGCAACGGCAAGATGGTCCATTCGCCGAGGACGGGTTCGACGGTGCGCGTCGAGAAGCTCAGCGGATGGCGCAAGTCGTCGTTCGTGGGCGCGGTGCGTCCCGGCCTGTAAGTCCGGCCTGCAAGACCGTCACGAAGGTCCCGTCCCAACTGGGACGGGACCTTCGCGTGTCCCGGGCCTTTCCGCGACGACGAGCCGATGCTTTCTGCGACGAGGAGCCGGGTCTGCCGCGACGACGAGCTGACGCTTTCTGCGACGAGGAGCCAGGTCTCTCCCGCGACGACCTTCCCGGCCTTTCCGGGACGAGGAGCGCCGGGTCTCTCCGCGACGGCCGGTCCGCGGCGCGGGGCGACTACGATCGGGGAACGTGTCCGTGCAGGTGAGCCGCCGAGTCTTGGGGGTGGGGGTGCTGCTCCTGGCCCTCGCCTCGGCCAGCGCCGCCCCGGACCGGTCTCCGGGGACGGACGGCCTCTCGGCAGCGGTTCGTGACCTGCCGTCCGGTGGGCCCGATCAGTCTGCGACGGTTCGCGGCCTGCCATCGGGCAGCCCTGATCAGTCCGCGACGGATCGCGATCTTCCCTCCGGCAGCCCCGATCAGTCCGCGACCGTCCACAACCCGGCGGCCGGTGATCGCGAGCTTCCGGCGGAGGCGCGGGGACTCTGGGGGAACGGCTCCGAGGTCGTACGAGGTGTGCGTTCGGTTGTCGTCGGCCGGCATGCGGCGCCAGAGTCGCTTCGGGATCTGGCGCGCCGGGCCGATGCCGCCGGGTCGCGGGTCTCCGCCGTGCTCGGCCGCCCCGTACAACCCGTGCTGCTCGTGCCCGGCTCGGCGGCCGAGGCTGCTCGGGTGGCCGGGGTGGGGAGTGTCGACGGGCTGGCGGCGGTGGCCGATGGCGGGAGAGTGGTCGTGGTGCCCGAGAATTTCGCCCGGCTGACCCCCACCGGCCGGGACGTCGTGCTCGCGCACGAGCTCACTCACGTCGCGGCCGGGACGAAGCGGTTGCCGGTGTGGCTCTATGAGGGGTTCGCCGACTACGTGGGCTACCGGGACGCGGGGTTGCCGGTCCGGGTGGCCGCCGCCGAGTTGGCCGCCGAGGTGCGGGCCGGGCACTTGCCGGGCGAATTGCCAGGGCCTGCGGCATTCGCACCGTCCAGCCGGGAGCCCGCACGCCTGGCACGGGCGTACCAGGAGGCGTGGCTGGCGTGTCGCTTCATCGCCGAGCGGTTCGGTGAGGGGACTCTGGTGAGGCTCTACCGTGATGCCCAGACGGGTGGCATCGACCGGGGGCTCACCAGACTCGGGCTCTCGGCAGGGACGCTGACGGCACGGTGGCGCGACTACGTGCGGGACCAGCTTGCGTAAGGGGAACGCGGATGGACGATCTGCAGGGCACCGACGACATGCCGCCTGACGACGACGCATCAAGCGAGCCCGCCACCTCAGGCGAGGGCGCCGCGCCAGGGGACCGTGCCACCTCAGGCGAGGGCACCGCGCCAGGGGACCGTGCCACCTCAGGCGAGGGCACCGCGCCAGGGGACCGTGCCACCTCAGGCGAGGGCACCGCGCCAGGGGACCGTGCCACCTCAGGCGAGGGCACCGCGCCAGAGGACCGTGCCGCGCCAAGTGACCGCGCCGTGTCCAGCGGCTGGGTCGCGGACGGCGGGAACGCCGGGTTCGGCCGGGCCGGTGCCGGTTGGGCGCTGGTCGTGCTCGGTGTGGTGATCCTGGCCGTGGTGGCGGTCACGACGCCCTGGCGGGTGATGCCCTCGGGCACCCCCACGGTGACGCCGGACCCGGCGCGCGACTTCAGTGCCGCCGAGATCGCCAGGGCCGCCGCCTTCGACGCGGCCACGAGCCTGCCCGGCTACCTGTCCCTCGGGCTGACCGTGCTGTTCGCGGGGCTGCTCGTGCTCACGCCGTTCGGCGCCAAGGCTGTGGGCTGGCTGCGGGGGCCGTGGTGGGTGCGGGTCGTGCTCGGGGTGGTGGTGCTGACCGTGATCGTCGAGGCGATCAGGTGGCCCCTGGGCATCTGGTACGAGGTGCAGTTGCGCGACTACGGCCTGTCCACGCAGGACTGGGCCGGCTGGACCGGCGACCGGCTGAAGAGCCTGGCCGTGAACGTGGTGCTGCTGTCCATCATGGTGCTGGTCGTGGTGGCGCTGGCCAGGTGGTTGCGGCGCTGGTGGATCCCGGCCGCCGTGGGCGCGTTCGCGTTCACCTTGGTGGCCTCGTTCGTGTATCCGGTCGTGTTCGAGCCGCTGTTCAACGACTTCCGCCCGATGCCGGGGGGCGCGCTCAGGGCGAACCTGATGATGCTGGCCGAGCGCGCCCATGTCCCGGTCGAGGACGTGCTGATCGCCGACGCCTCCCGCCGGACGAACGCGCTCAACGCCTATGTCTCCGGTTTCGGCGCCACGCGCCGGATCGTCGTGTACGACACGCTGCTCAGGGCCCCGCAGTCCGAGGTCGAGCTGGTCGTGGCGCACGAGCTGGGCCACGCCAAGTACGGGGATGTGCTGGTCGGCACGCTGGTGGGCGGGCTGGGCGCCGCGTTCGGCACGATCCTGCTGTTCCTGCTCCTGGGCATGCTGCGGCGTCGCACGGGCATCGCCTCGGCGGCCGATCCACGGGCGGTGGGAGTGATCATGGGCTTGATGAGCCTGGTCACGGTCGTCTCGGGGCCGGCCCAGAACGTGATCAGCCGCCACATCGAGGCCCGCGCCGATCTCCACGCCCTGAACCTCACGAAGGACCCGGCCACCTTCCTCTCGATGCAGAAACGCCTGGCAATCACCAATATTTCCGACTTGTCGCCAGACCCAGTGGAATATGTGCTCTATGCGTCACACCCCTCCGCCGCCGAACGCCTCGCCATGGCCCGGGAGTGGGCCGCGCTGAACGGCCAGCAGCAGCCGTGACCGGTGTGCTCATCGTCACGAACGACTTCCCGCCCCGGCCCGGCGGCATCCAGTCGTTCGTGCACGGGCTGGCCCTGCGCACTCCCGGCGTGGCCGTCTACGCTCCTGCCTGGCAGGGGTGCGCGGACTTCGACCGCCGCCAGCCGTACCGGATCGTCCGGCACCCCACCTCGCTCATGCTGCCGACCCCGTCGGTCGCCCGCCGGGCGGCCGGCCTGCTGGCCGAGCAGCGGGCGGACACCGTGGTGTTCGGCTCGGCGGCCCCGCTGGGCCTGCTCGCGCCGGGGTTACGGGCGGCCGGCGCGCGGCGCGTGGTGATGCTCACCCACGGCCACGAGGCGTCGTGGGCGAGCGCGCCGCTGTTCCGCGGGGCGCTGCGCAGGATCGGCGCGCACGCCGACGTGGTGACCTACCTTGGCGAGTACACGCGTGCCCGGCTGGCCGCGGCGATCTCACCGGCCAAGCTGGTACGGCTGGCGCCGGGCGTGGACACCGGCCAGTTCCACCCGGACGCGGCCAAGGCCGAGCTCGGGCTGGCCGGGCGGCCGGTGGTGATCTGCGTGTCGAGGCTGGTGCCGCGCAAGGGCCAGGACCAGCTCATCAGGGCCTGGCCCCGGGTGTTGCGCGCGGTGCCGGAGTCGGTGTTGCTGTTCGTGGGCGGCGGGCCGTACCGCGGGCGGCTGGAGAAGCTGGCGCGGGGGCACGAGTCCATTCGCTTCACCGGCACGGTCCCGGCGGGCAGCCTGGCCGGCTACTACGCCGCCGCCGACGTGTTCGCGATGCCGTGCCGTACCCGGCTGGGCGGCGTCGACGTCGAGGGGCTGGGGATCGTGTTCCTGGAGGCGTCGGCGACCGGCCTGCCGGTCATCGCGGGCGCGTCCGGCGGCGCCCCCGACGCCGTACGGCACGGCGAGACCGGCCTCGTCGTCGACGGCACCGACGTGGCGGAGGTCGCCGCGGCCCTCATCGAGCTGCTCGGCGACCCCGAACGGGCCCGGAAGATGGGTGCCCGGGGCCGTGACTGGATCGCCGGCGAGTGGACCTGGGACCTGGTCGCCGCCCGCTTCCACGCGCTCCTTTAGCCCTTGGTGGCCCCCAGGGTGAGTCCGGCGACGAACTGCTTGTGCAGCATCTGGAAGACGATCAGCGTCGGCAGCGCGACCAGTAGCGAGCCGGCCGCCAGCAGGTTGTAGTCGGTGAAGAACTGGCCGCGCAGATTGTTCAGGGCCGAGGTGACGGGCAGCTTGTCGCCCGACGACATCAGCACCAGAGCCCACAGGAAGTCGTTGTACATGAAGGTGAACTCCAGCGTGGCCAGCGCCGCCAGCACCGGGCGGCACAGCGGCAGCGTGAGCTGCCAGTAGCGGCGCCACACGCTCGCTCCGTCGACCAGCGCCGCCTCGGTGATCTCCTCCGGGATCGTGCGCATGAAGTTCGACATGACGAACACGCAGAAGCCGAACTGGAACGCCACGTGCACCAGGATCAGCCCGAGGTAGGAGTCGTACAGGGACTGCGAGTCCGACAGCCACGCGGGCAGCGGCACGAGCGTGTAGAGGGTGTAGAGCGGAGTGATGAGCACCTGCGGCGGCAGCAGGTTGCCCGCCGTGAACGTGATCAGCAGCGCCTTGCGCCCCGGAATGCGCAGCCGCGCGATGGCGAAAGCGGTGAACGAGGCCATGAACAGCGTGATCAGCACGCCCGGGATCACGATGATCAGCGTGTTGAGGTAGTAGCGGGGCAGGTCGGCCTGGCTCCACGCCTGCCCGTAGTAGTCCAGCGTCAGGTGCTCGGGCAGCGAGAAGTACCCCAGCCGCGCGGTCTCGTCGTACGGGCGCAGCGAGGCGTAGAGCGCCAGCGCGAGCGGCAGGACCCAGCCCAGCGCCACGAGGCCGAGGAAGACGTGCAGCAGGATCCGCAGCGGACGCGCCCGGCGGCGCACCGGCTCCCGGCGATCCTGGACCGGGGGCGTGGTGATGGGCGCGGTGAGCGTCATCGTTCCTCCCTGAACAGCTGTGACAGGTAGGTGACGATGAACCCGAGCGTGATCACCAGCAGGATCACCGCGATGGCCGAGCCGAACCCGATGCGGCTCGCCTCGCCCACGATGTTCTCGGTGACCAGCACCGACAGCAGCTCCAGCCCGTTCCTGCCCTTGTTGATGGCGTAGACGATGTCGAAGGCGCGCAGCGCCTCGATGACCGTGATCACCAGCACGATCACGTTGACCGGGCGCAGCGTGGGGAACACCACCCGGAAGAACGCCTGCGCCTCGTTGGCCCCGTCGATCGCGGCCGCCTCCTTGAGCGCGGGATCGACCGCCTTCAGCCCGGCCAGATAGATGATCATCACGTACCCGACGTGCCGCCAGCCGGCCGCCACCATGACCACCCAGATGTTGATCGACCGGTCGCCCAGCCAGTCCACGGTCAGCCCGGTCACCGCGTTCAGCACGCCGTAGTCGGAGGAGTAGACGAGCTGCGCGATGAACCCCACGACGGCCAGCGACAGCACGACCGGCGTGTACAGCGCGCTCTGGTACACCCGCGACAGCCGCAGCCGCCGGTCCAGCAGCACCGCGCAGAACAACCCGAACGGCGTCGCGACCAGGCCGAGGAAGCCCAGCCAGAGCACGTTGTTGCGGATGGCCGACCAGAACGGCGGATAGTCGTTGACCAGGTCGGCGTAGTTGCGGCCGCCCACCCACTCCATCGGCTTGATGCCGTTCCAGTCGGTGCCCGACAGCCCGATGGAGGCCAGCGTGGGCCCCCAGATGAGGCCCACGTTGACGATGATGGCCACCCCCAGCCCGATGACCAGGATGGTCACGTCGCGGGCGGAGTAGCGACGGGTCTTGGCGGCCATCAGCGGAAGATGTTGGTCTTCTGCTTCTCGATGCTCGCCAGCAAGGAGTCGATCTCGTTCGGCTTGCCGACGAACGACTGCAGCGACGGGATCATCACGGTCGAGGCGAAGTCGGGCCGGGTGTCACGGTCGAGGAACTGGGCCAGGTGCGTCGCCTTGGACACCAGCTCGGCGCCGCGCTTCTGCAGGGTGCTGTAACCGCTGGTGTCGGCCTTGGAGCTGGCGGCCAGGGTACCCGGGTCCAGCTTGGTGGCGATGTTCTGCGAGCTGCCCTGGGCCAGGTGCTTGAGCACGGCCTTGGCGCCGTCGACGTTCTTGGCCTTGCCCGAGATCATGTAGCCGTCGATCGGCGCGTCGATGGAGTCGGTGCCGTAGGTCGGATTGATCTCGGGGAAGGTGAAGAAGTCGATGTCGTCGCGCTCGTTCTCCGGGAACTGCTGGGCGACGAACATGCCGAGCAGGTACATGCCCGTCTTCTTCTGCTGCAGCGCCTGCCCGGCCTCCTGCCAGGTACGGCCCAGCGCGGCGGGCTGGTGATACTCCATCAGCCCGCGCCAGGTGTCGAAGACCTGCTTGACCCTGGGGTCGGTCCACGACTCCTTGCCGCCCATGAGCGAGATGTGGAAGTCGTAGCCGTTCGTCCGCATGTTGATGATGTCGAACGTGCCCATCGCGGGCCAGCCGTCCTTGTCGGCGAACCCGATCGGGATCAGCCCGTCGGCCTTCATCTTCTTGGCCAGCGCGGTGAACTCGTCCAGCGTCTTGGGCGGCTCGTAGCCCTTCTCCTGCCACACGCTCTTGCGATAGAAGACGGCCCACGGGTAGTACGTGAACGGCACGAAGTACTGCTTGCCGTCGGTGCCCGTCGAGGCGGCCTTGAAGGCGGGTGTGTAGTCGCTCCCGATCTCCTGCCACACGTCCGAGATGTCCGTCGCGAGTCCCTGCTCGGCGAAGAACTGCATGCGATATCCGGCGAACCAGGTGAAGACATCGTCCGGCGTGCCTTTGAGGTAGCGGTTGATGTTCTCCTGGAACGTGTTGTGGTCCACCGTATTGATCTTCACCTGGGCCTGGGTGAAGCCCTTTAACACGGTTTCGAGGGATTTCTTGGGGATTTCGTCCGAAGCGTTGGAACCGAACGTGACCGTGCCCAGGTTTCCGGACGACTTACCACCCGGCGGCGCGGCGGGCTGGCTGGAGCCGCAGCCGGCCAGAACGGCCGGGACGCCGAAGGTGGCGGCCGCGCCGAGCAGCAGGTTGCGACGGGAGATCGGCAGACGTTGGACCATGGTGGTTCCTCCTTGCCAGGACCCTCACATTCCCCCGAATTCGCTCGATTTCCTTCAGAGAAGAGCACACTCAACCAGCTGTCAACGCACGATTTGATGTCGAACAGGACGCCCGGAACCATCGCGACCGAGCACGGGCCTTGAAATCCGCAGGTGGCGTGTCATGATGCGTCCGAACGGCATGTCGGAAAACTGTGGAGAATGTCGGGAAACTGTTGGGAACTGGGTGATGCGATGCTCGCCGTCCAGCGACAGCAGACGATTCTGGAGCTCGTACGGCTGAACGGCGCCGTCAAGGTGGTCGACCTGGTGCGCGAGTTCGGCGTCTCGGACATCACGATCCGCCGCGACCTCGAGCTGCTGGCCGAGCGGGGACTGCTGGCCAAGGTGCACGGCGGCGCGACCGTCATCGGCGCCGGCTCGACCGACGAGCCCGGCTTCGCCGCCAAGTCGGTCCAGCAGGAGGACGAGAAGCTGGTCATCGCCCGCCGCGCCGCCGAGATGGTGTTCCCGGGCACCGCCGTGGCGCTCTCGGCCGGGACCACGACCTGGACGCTGGCTCACCAACTGGTGAACACGCCCGGCCTGACCGTGGTGACCAACTCGGTGCGGATCGCCGACGTCTTCCAGCACGGAGGGCGGCCGGACCAGACGGTGGTGCTGACGGGCGGCGTACGCACCCCCTCGGACGCGCTCGTCGGCCCGGTGGCGGTGGCCGCGATCCGGCTGCTCAACGTGGACATGCTGTTCCTGGGCGTGCACGGAATGACCACGCGGGCCGGGTTCACCACGCCGAACATGATGGAGGCCGAGACCGACCGCGCCCTGGTCGAGGCCGCGAGCAGCCTGGTCGTGCTGGCCGATCACACCAAGTGGGGGACCGTGGGCATCAGCACGATCGCCCGGCTCAGCGAGGCCGACGTGGTGATCTCCGACGGCGGGTTGCCCGAGACGGCCAGGACCGCGCTGTCCGAGCAGGCGGGCGAGCTGGTCATCGTTTGATCTTGACGAGGCCCGTATACCAATCCGATCACATGGTATGCGCCAAGCCAGAGTGATCCTACCTTTCTGCGGGATCAAGCCTTATGTTGGCAGGGCTTAGCTGTTACCCCTAGTAGTGGTCCTACCTATTCACACGCATCATTTCGCGCCCTTATCGAATGATCGGATGAGTGAGAAGGGTGGCACAGTGAACAAGCTGTTCGCGGCTGGGGCGATGACACTCGCCGTCGCGCTCGCGCTTAGTGCCTGCTCAAGCAATACGCCCAGTGGAAGCCAGTCCTCGGCGCCGGCCTCCGGGGGCAAGCAGAAGGTCTCCTTCCTGGTGTTCCCCTCGCCGAACCTGCCGGAGTCGTACTGGAAGGCCCAGGTCGATCTGGTGACCAAGGCCAATCCCGACCTGGAGGTCGAGCTGGTCGCCGCGCCTTCGGAGTCCGAGCGCAACGACTACGCCAAGCAGTTGGCCGCTTCGGGGCAGCTGCCCGACGTACAGATCGGCATGCAGGACCTGATCGCCCTGGAGCCGAGCCTGGCCACGTGGACGCCGGAAGAGCTCAAGGACTTCCTCTGCCCGACCTGCGGCGCGGTCAACGGGAAGATCCTCCAGTTGCCGACCAACACGCAGACGATCCCGAACGTCTACTACAGCAAGAAGCTCTTCCAGAAGGCCGGCATCGCCGAGCCGCCGAAGACCTACGCCGACCTGCTGGCCGACGCCGAGAAGCTGAAGGCCAAGGGCATCACCCCGTTCGTGTCCGGCGGCGTGTTCGTCACCTCCCAGCCGTGGACCGCCATCCTGGCCACGGACCTGTACGCCAAGGCGCCCGACTGGATGACCAAGCGGCGCAACGGCGAGGTGAAGTTCGCCACCGACCCGGCCATGAAGGCCGCCACGCAGAAGTTCACCGACCTGGCCGCCAAGGGCTACCTCGACAAGCGGCAGATCGGGCAGGACTACCCCAAGACCCAGGAGGCCTTCCTCGGCGGCAAGGGCGCGATGTACCCGATGGGCAGCTGGTTCGCCGCCGCGGCCGACGGCTCGCCCATGAAGGACGACATCGGGGTCTTCGCCTGGCCGAGCGACGACGGCGCCCTGCACATGCCGACCTTCACCGGCGGCGGGCTGTCCGTCAGCGCCACGGCCAAGAACATGGCCGCGGCCAAGAAGTTCGCGCTGGCCTTCCAGCTCACCAAGGAGAACCTGGACGCCTCGGTCAAGGCCGACGCGCTCTTCCCTGCGATCAAGGGCTACACGCCGCCGTCGGACACGGGCCCGGTGTTCAAGGCCGTCTACGACCTGTGGCAGAAGGCGCTGAACGAGAAGGCGACCGTCCCCGCGTTCAGCTGGGAGGCCGGAGACACGGCGATGCTGCCGGGCATGCAGGGCAAGTTCTGGTCCACGGCGCAGGACCTGGTCAGCGGCAAGAAGACGGTCGACCAGGCACTGGCCTTCCTCGACACCGAGTGGGAGAAGTCCGGCTGATCCGGCAGGGGCGGGCCGCCGTGCGCCCGCCCCTCGATCCGACCGGGATCCGATTCCGACCAGGAGGGGTCTGGCCTGATGGCCGCTGGCACCACCATCCACCATCACAAGCCCGGCCACGCGCAGGCCCGAGTACGCCGGCGACGGCCGGGCGGCAAAGGGGCCGGGCTGTGGCATTTCCTGTCGTTCGCCGCGCCCGGCACGCTCATCTACTTCTGCCTCGTCGTGCTGCCGATCACGCTCAGCTTCGGCTACAGCCTGACCGACCAGGCGTTGCTGCGGCCCAAGACGCACTTCGTCGGGCTGCGCAACTACCAGTTGCTCCTGCAGGACGAGACGTTCCTGCAGTCGCTGCGGGTGACCACGATCCTCACACTGATCGTCGTCATCGTGCCGAACGTCCTGGGCGTCGCCATCGCGGTGCTCCTCGACCGCCGCGGCTGGCTGTACAACGCGCTGCGCAGCGTCTTCTTCACCCCGATGGTGATCAGCTCCGTGGTCATCAGCGTCATCTGGACGCGTATCCTCGCCGACGACGGGCCGATCAACCAGGCGCTCAGGGCGCTGGGCGTCAGTGAGCCGCCGGGCTGGCTGTCCGACCCGGACATCGCGCTCTACTCGCTGTCGTCGATCGTCTGCTGGCAGATGCTCGGATTCTGCGTGGTCGTCTATCTGGCCGGGCTGCAGGGCGTACCCCAGGAGCTGGCCGAGGCGGCGGCGATCGACGGCGCGGGTCCGGTGCGCAGGTTCTGGAGCGTCACCTGGCCGCTGCTGGCGCCCGCGCTCACCATCAACACGGTCGTCCTGCTGATCTCCGCGTTCAAGATCTTCGACCACGTGAAGGTGATCACCAACGGCGGTCCCGGTACGGGGACCACCGCGAGCGTGGCGCTCGTCATCCTGAATGAGGGGTTCGTGGAGAATCGCACCGGCTACGCCTCGGCGGAGGCCGTCGTCATGCTGATCGTCATCGCGTTGCTGTCGGTGATCACGCTGCGCGTGCTGGGGCGCAGGGAAGTGCAGCTCTGATGCGCTCCACCGTGCCGTGGCTGCGCCCGCTGGTCGCGCTGGTCGTCGGCGGGGTGTTCTTCATCCCGTTGTACATCGCGCTGATCAACGTCTTCAAGGAGAGCCGTCAGGTCGCCAGTGGTGCCATGTCGCTGCCGATCCCGCCCACCTTCGACAACCTGACCCGGGTGCTGACCAGCCCGGACAGCCTCTTCTGGTCGTCACTGCGGACCAGCGTCCTGGTCACCTCACTGTCGATCATCATCCTGACGGTGCTGTCGGCGATGCTCGGCCACTACCTGGCCAGGCAGAACGCCTGGTGGTCCCGAGTGATCATGGTTCTGCTGCTGTGCGGGCTGATGATCCCGCCGCAGGTGATCCTGATCCCGATCACGCAGGTGCTCAAGGCGCTCGGGCTGATGTCGACGCTGCAGGGCCTCGTGCTCTTCAACGTCGGCTACTACGTGCCGTTCGGGGTCTTCGTCTTCTCTGGCTTCATGAAGGGCGTGCCGCGGGAGCTGGAGGAGGCCGCGGCCATCGACGGTGCGACGCGGTGGCAGACGTTCTGGAAGATCGTCTTCCCGCTGCTGCGCCCGGCGACGGCCAGCGTGCTGATCTTCCTCGGGGTGTGGATCTGGAACGACTTCCTCAACCCGCTGATCATCTATGGGCCGCGCGAGGGTACGACGATCATGACGGGCATCTACAAGTCGCTCGGGCAGTACGCGGCGGACTTCGGCGGGATGTTCGCGCTCATGTTCCTGGCCACGCTGCCGATCCTGGTGTTCTACCTGCTGCTGCAGAAGCAGTTCGTCAAGGGGCTCACGGGGGGTGCGACGAAGGGCTGACACGCGCACGGCCCCCGGCGTGGTGCCGGGGGCCGTGCGCGTGGCTGCTTAGTTGAGGTCGAGCTTGCGCTGGATGGCGACGAGGATGTGCATCATCTCCGTCTGGGTCTGCTGCATCGATGCCTGTCCGGCCTGGAGCCCGTCTATCGACGTCTGCATCGTCGCCTGTCGGGCCTGGAGCTCGTCTATCGACGCCTGCATGGTGGTGACCTTGGCGTCCAGGACGGTGACCTTGCCGTCCAGCGTCTTGACCCGGTCCGCGACGCCGTTGATGCGTTCGGTGAGTTGCTGGCCCATCTCCATCTGGTCGGCCCCTATCCGGACGAATTCGTTCTCGATGCTGCCGATGAAGCGCATGCCCGCTTCCTTGATGCTCACCCTTATCTCCCCTACCTTTGAAGGTAGGGACCGGGGATGTAACGGATCTCCGGTCCCGATTGCCTGTTCAGGCTAGCGGGGTGACGTCAAGAGCGTCCAGAGAATCCGGGACAACGAGTAACGATTTCTATACCCAGCGTAATCATTTGTACAGAGCGTCCACATCCTTGGCGAAGTCCCGCATCACCACGTTGCGCTTGATCTTCAGGGTCGGCGTCAGGTGCCCGCTGTCCTCGGTGATGTCCACATCCAGGACCGCGAACTTCTTGATCTGCTCCGCCTTCGACACCGTCAGATTGGCCGTGTCCACGGCCTTCTGGACCTCCGCCAGCACGCGCGAATCCCTGCACAGCTCACTCAGCGTAGCCGCCGGCAGACCGTTGACCGACTTCCAGTGGTCCAGCGCCTCCGGGTCCAGGGTGATCAGCGTCGCCACGAACGGCCGCCCGTCGCCGACGACCATGGCCTGGGAGATCAGCGGGTGCGCCCGCAGCGCGTCCTCCAGCGGGGCGGGGGCGACGTTCTTGCCCGCCGCCGTCACCAGGATCTCCTTCTTGCGTCCCGTGATGCGCAGGTAGCCGTCGGCGTCGAGCTCGCCCACGTCGCCCGTGTGGTACCAGCCGTCGGCGTCGATCGCCTCGGCCGTCGCCTGGTCGTTGTGCCAGTAGCCGAGGAAGACGTGGCGGCCCTTGGCCAGGATCTCGCCGTCGTCGGCGATGCGGATCGACACGCCGGGCAGCGGCTTGCCGACGGTGCCGATCTTGTTGGCGCCCGGCATGTTGACCGAGCAGGGCGCCGAGGTCTCGGTCAGGCCGTAGCCCTCGAACACCTCGATGCCGACGCCCCTGAAGAAGTGGCCGAGCCGGTCGCCGAGGGCCGAGCCGCCGCACACCGCCGCCGTCAACCGGCCGCCCGTGGCCGTGCGCAGCTTGCCGTACACCAGCCGGTCGAACAGGGCGTGCCGCAGGCGCAGGCCCAGGCCGGCGCCGCCGGAGCTCTCGGCCTTGCTCCACGCCACGGCGGTGTCGGCGGCGCGGGCGAAGATCGCGCCCTTGCCGCCGGCGATGGCCCGCTGCTCGGCTCCGTTGTAGACCTTCTCGAACACGCGGGGCACGCCGAGCAGGAACGTCGGCTGGAACTCGGCCAGGTCCGGGGCCACGTTCTTCATGTTCGGGGTGTGGGCCAGGATCGCGCCCGCCTCGATGATGGCGACCTGGATCATGCGGGCGAAGATGTGCGCGAGCGGCAGGAACAGCAGCGCCGCCGGCGACTTGCCGACGAAGAGCGCCTCCAGGGGGCCCGCCACCACGTTGCGGGCGGTGAACAGCAGGTTGTCGTGCGTGATCCGGCAGCCCTTGGGCCGGCCGGTGGTGCCGGAGGTGTAGACGACCGTGGCCAGGTCGGCCGAGCCGACCCCGGCGCGCCGCTCCTCGAAGGCGGCGTCCGTCACCCCGGAGCCGTCGAGGGTCTCGTCGACGCGCCAGATCGGCTTCAGGCCGGGCGCGGCCTCGCGCACGGTCTCCTCGTGCGCGTCGAGCTCGACGAACACCGCCTTGGCCTCACTGTCGGACAGGATCCACTTGACCTGCTCGACAGCCGACGTCTCGTAGATCGGCACGGTGACCGCGCCGATCGACCAGATCGCGTAGTCGATCAGCGTCCACTCGTAGCGGGTGCGCGACATGAGCGCGACCCGGTCACCTTGCTCGATGCCCGCCGCGATCAGCGCCTTGGCCAGCTCGACCACCTGGTCGCGGAACTCGGAGGCGGTGACGGCGGGCCAGCCGCCGTCCTGCTTGCGCCGCATGACGACGGCGCCGGGCTCCTGTTCGGCCCGCCTGAAGACCGTGTCGGGCAGGCTCGCGGAGGCAGGTACGTCTACCAGCACCGGGACGCTGTACTCGCGCACGAATCAACTCCTGTTCAGGGGGACCGCCTGGACGCTATCGCGTTGAATTACCCACCGGTAGGGGTCATTCTCACGCTAGCAGCCGCTCTCATAGGATTTCCCGCATGAGGGTCCATGTCATCAGCGACGTACACGGCAGGGCGGACGCGCTGGCCGGCGCGGGGGCGGGGGCCGACGCGCTGATCTGTCTCGGTGATCTGATCCTCTTCATCGACTACGACGACCACGCGCAGGGCATCTTCGCGGACCTGTTCGGCGCCGAGCGGGCCGCGGAGTTCATCGCGCTGCGCACGGCCAAGCGTTTCGACGAGGCCAGAGCCATGTCGGCGCGGCTGTGGTCCACCCTCGACGGCGACCCGCGCGAGCACATCGAGCGCAACGTACGCGCCCAGTACAAAGAGCTCTTCGCGGCCATGCCCGCGCCGGCCTACCTCACCTACGGCAACGTCGACATCCCGCGCCTGTGGTCCGACTACCTCCAGGACGGCCACCAGGTGCTCGACGGCCAGAGCGTGGAGATCGGCGGCTGGCGGTTCGGCTTCGTCGGCGGCGGGCTCAAGACCACCTACCGCACGCCGTACGAGATCAGTGACGAGGAGTTCGCCGCCAAGGTCGAGGCGGTGGGCGAGGTCGACGTGCTGTGCTGTCACATCCCGCCCGCGGTGCCCGAGCTGCTGTACGACGTGGTGGCCAGGCGCTTCGAGCGCGGCAGCGAGGCGACGCTGGCGGCGATCAGGCGGACGCAGCCGCGCTACGCCCTGTTCGGGCATGTGCACCAGCCACTTCACCGGCGCACCCGTATCGGGCGCACCGAGTGCGTGAACGTGGGTCATTTCCGGGGAAAGGGGGTTCCGTTCATCCTCGAATGGTGACCATACCGGTACGGTGGTCGCATGGCTGATCGCACCACTTCGAGCATCACCGTCGGCGCCGACCGGGCCGCCGTGATGGCCGTCATCGCCGACTTCGCGGCCTACCCCGAATGGGCGGGTCAGGTGAAGGAGGCGGAGGTCCTCAGCACCGGGGCCGACGGCAGGCCGGAGACGGTGCGGTTCGTCCTTGACGCCGGAGTGATCAGCGACGCCTACACCCTCGGCTACACCTGGCAGGACGACGAGAGCGTCCGCTGGCAGGTCGTCGAGCCGGGCAAGATGCTCGCCGAGCTCGCGGGGAGTTACCAGCTGGCCGAGACGGGCACCGGCACCGAGGTGACGTACGAGCTCTCGGCCGACCTCAAGGTCCCCATGATCGGCATGATCAAGCGCAAGGCGGAGAAGGTCATCGTGGACACCGCGCTCAAGGGCCTCAAGAAGCGCGTCGAAGGGCGCTGAGGTGAGCCCGCGAGTTCTGCTCTTCACCGGCAAGGGCGGTGTGGGCAAGACCACCGCCGCCGCGGCGACCGCCACGCTCGCCGCCAAGCGCGGCATGAAGACGCTGATCGTCTCCACCGACACCGCCCACTCGCTGGCCGACGCGCTCGGCGTCGAGCCGGGCGAGGTCGCGCCGGGGCTGCACCTGCACCAGGTCGACACCCAGAAGACGCTGGAACGCCACTGGGGCGAGCTGCAGGACTACGCCAGAGGGCTGCTCACCGAGCTGGGCCTGGACGAGATCACCTCCGAGGAGATCACCATCCTGCCCGGCGCCGAGGAGATCATCGCCCTCCTGGAGCTGCGCGAGCACGCCCGCGAGGGCCGCTGGGACGTCATCGTCGTCGACTGCGCCCCCACCGCCGAGACCCTGCGCCTGCTGGCCCTGCCCGAGGCGCTCGACTGGCACATGACCAGGCTGATGCCGGTCGGCCGCAAGATCATGAAGATCGTCTCGCCGTTCGTGCGCAGCGTCGCCCGCGTCAGCGCGCCCGGCGAGGAGGTCATGAGCGCGGGGGAGCGCTTCCACCGGGGCCTGCTGGAGGTGCGCGAGCTGCTCACCGGCGACAACGCCTCGGTGCGCCTGGTGTTCACGCCGGAGGCCGTGGTGCTCGCCGAGGCCAGGCGCACCCTCACCTCGCTCAACCTGTACGGCTACCGCGTCGACGCGGTCATCGCCAACCGGGTCTTCCCCGCCGAGGGCGCCGACGAGTGGCGCGCCCAGTGGGTGGCGGCCCAGTCCAAGCTCCTGGCCGAGGCTGAGGAGTCGTTCGCGCCGCTGCCCATCCACGCCGTGCCCTACCTTCCGGCCGAGCCGGTCGGCAAGGACGCGCTGGCCCGGGTGGGCGGGGCGATCTACGGCGAGGTGGACCCGTTCGCCGCCCCGGAGGTGGAGCCGCCGCTGAGGCTGTCCGCCGACGAGCTGACTTTGGCCCTGCCGGGCGCCGACCGGACCGAGGTGGACCTGGCCCGCAAGGGCGACGAGCTGATCATCACCGCCGGCCCCTACCGGAGGATCCTGGCCCTGCCGGCGGCGCTGGCCCGCAGACGGATCAGCGGAGCGGCGCTCCGCGACGGCCTGCTCCGGGTACGGTTCACAGCAGGAGGGCCAGATGACTGAGAGCAACAGAGACCCGATCGGCACCGTCACGGACGAGGCGCGCAAGCTCTTCGACACCATCCAGGGGCGGGCCACCCGCCAGGTCGGCAGGACCGTGCTCAACTCGTTCACCGGGGGCGGCGGCGGGCAGAGGGACAGGGACGTGTGGAGCGAGGCGGTGTCCGAGCCCCACGACGAGTACATTTGCCGCGCCTGCCCGGTCTGCCGGGCCATCGCGGCGCAGCGGGAGTCCGGCAACGACGTGGCCGGGCACCTGGTGGCGGCCGGCGGTGAGCTGTTCGCCGCGTTCCGCCAGACGATCGACGCGCTGAGCAGGCCGGCCCCTCGCAGGCCACGCGACGATCAGAGTGGCGAGCGCGGTCGCGACAACGTTGAACATATTGATCTGGGTTAGACCTGATTTGGGATAGTCCAGGTTTGGAATAAAGGAGACACAGGGGCATGCTCACGATCGGTGTGGACATCGGCGGCACCAAGGTCGCCGCGGGCGTGGTCGACGACGACGGCGAGATCATCGCCCACACGCTCAAGCCCACCCCGGCCGACCAGCCCGAGCAGGTCGCCGCGACGGTGGCCGAGGTCGTGCGCGAGCTCGCCCAAGGCAGGGAGATCGAGGCCGTCGGCGTCGGCGCGGCCGGGTTCGTCGACGAGACCCGGTCGGTCGTCCGGTTCGCACCCAACCTGGCCTGGCGCGAGGAGCCCCTGCAGAAGAAGATCAGCGGGCTGGTCGGACTGCCGGTCGTCGTCGAGAACGACGCCAACGCCATGGCCTGGGGCGAGACCAAGTTCGGCGCGGGGCGCGGTCAGTCCCACGTCGTCTGCATCACGGTCGGCACCGGCATCGGCGGCGGCCTGGTCTTCGATGGCAAGCTGTTCAGGGGTCACTGGGGCATGGGGGCCGAGCTCGGCCACATGCAGGTGGTGCCCGAGGGCCGGCTGTGCGGGTGCGGCCAGCTCGGCTGCTGGGAGCAGTACGCCAGCGGCAACGCCCTGGTCATCGAGGCCAGGCAGATCTCCACCGCCCAGCCGGAGCGGGCCCAGATCCTGCTCGGCCTGGCCGGTGGCAAGATCGAGGGCGAGGAGGTCACCGAGGCGGCCAAGCTGGGCGACGAGGCCTCCCTCGCCGCCTTCGCCAGCCTCGCCGACTGGCTCGGCCAGGGCATGGCCGACCTGGCCGCGATCCTCGACCCGGGCTGCTTCATCGTGGGCGGCGGCGTCTCCCGCGCGGCCGATCTCTTCCTCGACCGGGCCCGCGAGACCTTCGCCCGCCAGCTCACCGGCAAGGGGCACCGGCCGCTGGCCGAGATCCGGCTGGCCGAGCTGGGCGCCGCCGCCGGGGTCGTCGGCGCGGCCGACCTCGCCAGGATGCGCTGACCGGATTCGTTCGCGATGGCGCGCGTGGCCACGTACAACGTCCGCGGGCTGCGTGACAGCGTGCCCGCGCTGGTCCGGGTGATCGAGTCGATGCGGGCCGACATCCTGTGCCTCCAGGAGGTCCCGCGCTTCCTCAACTGGCGCGGCCGGCGGCGCGAGCTGGCCGAGGCGTGCGGCCTGCGGGTGGTGGCCGGGGGCCGGCTCGGCGGCGTGGCGGTGTTCGCCCGCCCCGGGATCGAGGTGCTGGCGGCCGAGCACCACCGGCTGAAGGTGTTCGTCGGCCTGGAGGTCCGGGGGCTCGCCGTCGCGGTCCTGCGGGTCGAGGGGGTGCCGCTGGCCGTCGGCTCGATCCATCTCGATCTCCACGGCGCGGCCAGGCTGCGGCACGCGTACGAGGCCATGACGCTGATGGAGCGTACGGCGGCCGCGTACGGCGCCGCCATCGTGATCGGCGGCGACCTCAACGAGCAGGAGACCGAGCCCACCTGGCGCTATCTGGCCGGGCGGCTCACCGACTGCCGGGCGGCCGCGCCCCGGGGCGACGGGCTGACCTTCCCCGCCCGGCGGCCACGCGAGCGCATCGACGCGGTGTTCGCGGCGCCCGAGCTGGCGGTCGTCTCCTGCGGCGGCGCGGAGGCCGCCGAGGCCGATCTGGCGGCCGCGACCGACCACCTGCCGGTACTCGCCGAGCTGCTAGTCAGGCCCTAACGGGGCGGGGAGGTCCGCGAACCCGTAGCATTTGCTCATGACCCGTCGCTATCAGCGGCGTGCGCTCACCCTGATCTTGGCGACGTCCGTGGCCTTGTCGCAGGTCACGCCCGCCGCGCATGCCGATCCCCGCCCCGCCACCATTGAGGCGTGGCAGCAGTCGACGAGCGTCCGCCTGGACGCCGACGGCTCGCTTTCCGACGTTACCGCGCTCTCGTCAGGCGATGTCTGGGCCGTCGGCCAGCAGGAGATCTGGGACGTCTGGAAGAACCGCGGCACGGTCCGCCACTGGAACGGCTCCAGCTGGTCCGAGGTGACCCTGCGCGACGCCACCGGGGCCGGCAACCTGCGCGGCGTGGCCGCCACCTCTCCGTCCGACGTGTGGGCCGTGGGCGACGGCCACGACGGTCTGCCCTACCTCGCCCACGGAGACACCGGCGGCTTCGACCGGGTCAGGGCGCAGGGGATGCGCGGGGGCGACTGGCTCGGCGGCATCGACGCCCGTCCGGGGCGCGTCGTGACCGTCGGCAGCCGCGACAACTCCTGGCTCATCCTCACCGGCCAGGGCGGCGAGTGGACCACCCAGGAGTCCCCCAGGGACAAGGACGGAAAGGTCCTGGAGCCGGGCGCGCTCTACGGTGTGTCCAACGGGTTCGCCGTCGGCGACACCGGCAAGGCGCCGTTGATCATGCACCTGTCGGGCGCCACCTGGAAGCCCATGCGCGTGCCCGACATTCCCGGCGGCTACCTGCGCGACATCCAGGTCGACGGCCCCAAGCGGGCGCTGGCCGTGGGCGGGGTCTACCGCAGCGACGGCGAGGTCGACCCGCTCGTCATGTCGTGGAACGGCAAGCGCTGGAAGCGCGAGGATCTGCCCGAGACCGAGTCGCGTCTCTACGGGGTAACCGGCGACGGCAAGGGCCGCTTCTGGATCTCCGGCTTCGACCCGTCGCGGGCAGCCGAGCCGTTCATGATGCGCTGCGAGAAGAGCGACTGCGAGATCATCCGGGGCGGCGCCGCGAAGGGCAAGGACAGCGTGCGGTTGCAGGCGGTCACCTACCTCGCGGGCAAGGGCGACGTCTGGGCGGTCGGTCACGCCGTGGACGCCCGCGAGCGCTACACGGACGTGGTGGAGCTGTTCGGGCCCAGAGAGCCTTCGCTGAAGGACTCCTAGCCGGTCGCCGAAGGACTCCTGGCCGGTCCCAGAACAGGGCCGGCCGGTCCCAGAGCACGGCCCGCCGGGCTCAGAGCACGGCGCCGTCGTCCCAGCCGTCGTTGGGCGGGCCGTCGCCCATCCGCACCACCAGCGCCACGAAGCCGCCGATGAACGCGGCCACGGCGGTGAAGAGCGCCCAGCCCTCCATCTGCCAGTTGGCCATCGCGGCGATCAGCAGATAGGCGGGGCCGCCGAACAACGCCACCCAGGCGAGCTTGGTCGGCAGGTCGAGCTTGGGCAGCGGGGGCGGCGGCGGGGGCACGAAGCGCTCCTCGCCGTCCTCATCCTCGTCGAGGTCCTCGTCGCCCTGCTCCGCCTCCATGTCGGCGTCCTCGTCGACCGCGGGTTTGACCACCCGGGCGACGGGCTCGGCCGGTACGTTCTCGCTGTCCGGCCATGGCTGGTCGGCCGAGTCGCGCTCGGCTGTGTCGTTGAAGGACGCGACGATCTGCCGCCAGACCTCGTCCTCGTCACTCTGGGGCGTCACCTAGATCGGCCTCTCCGCAGCGATCGCGACTTCCCCCTGGGTGCGATCAGTCCCTCTGCAAGGGTACCGAGGCATGTGTCCGGATGAAGTCGAGGCTCCCGGCAAAGATCTTGTCGGCATCGTTGTCCAGCGTCGCAACATGGTAGCTATCGGTAAGCTCCTCGATCGTGGCCTGCGGTACGTTCTGGCGAATGATCTCCACGCTCCTCGGTTTCACCACATGGTCCTCGGTGCTGTGGAAGACCAGCAGCGGCTGCGTCACCTTCGCCAGGTCGGCCTGGACCAGCGACCACAGGCCGGGCAGCGAGGCGGCCGCCTTCACCGGCGTGCGCGCGTAGGCCAGCTCGGTCACGCCCGGCTTCTTGACGTCGTTGGCCACCCCCGGCACCGACGGCAGGAACCACTTGAGCACCGGGGCCAGCATAAGCAGCGGCACGTCGCGCACGATCGACGGGTTGACCACGACGACGCCGCTGATCGCGTCCCCGTGCACCTCGGCCAGCCGCAGCGCCAGGCAGCCGCCCAGCGACAGCCCCGCCACGAACACGTTGGCGCAGCGGCCCTGGAGGTCCTCGAACGCCTTCTCCACCTCGGCGTACCAATCGTCCCAGCGGGTGCGGTTCATCTCCTGCCAGGTGGTGCCATGTCCGGGCTGGCGGGGGAGGGAGACGCTCACCCCCTGCCCGGCGAGATACTCGCCCCAAGGCCGTAGCGACTGCGGGGTGCCGGTGAAGCCATGGCACAGCAGTACGCCGACCTGGCCTGCTTCATGGTGATAGGGCTCCGCGCCTGGCATGAGCGGCATAACAGCTCCTCGGTGGGATTTCATCCCTGAATTGCCCGATCGTCGCACGATCGAGGTGGATTGTGCGAGAGGTGAGGTAGGAGCATCGGTTCTGAGATGCGAAGATGACTTTGCTTACAGATCTCGCTGTGGGGAAGAGGTGGCCGGGTGTTCTACTGGGTGGTCAAGGCCATCTTGGGGCCGATCCTCCGCGTCGTCTTCCGGCCGTGGGCGGAAGGTGTGGAGAACGTGCCCAGGCAGGGGCCGGTCATTCTGGCCGGAAACCACCTGTCGTTCGCCGACCACTTCTTCGGGCCCTTGCATCTGCGCCGCAAGGTCATCTCGCTCGGCAAGTCCGACTACTTCACCGGGCGCGGCGTCAAGGGCTTCTTCACCCGGCTGTTCTTCAGCGGCGTCGGCACCGTGCCGATCGACCGCTCGGGCGGCAAGGCCAGCGAGGCCGCGCTGCGCACCGGCATGCGGGTGCTGCGCGAGGGCAACGTCCTGGGCATCTACCCGGAGGGCACCCGCTCACCCGACGGCCGCCTGTACAAGGGCAAGACGGGCGTCGCCCGCCTGGCCCTCATGTCGCGGGTGCCGGTGATCCCGTGGGCCATGGTCCACACCTTCGAGATGATGCCCCCCGGCCACCCGCTGCCCAAGCTCGGGATCCGGCCCGGGGTCCGCTTCGGCAAGCCGCTCGACTTCTCCCGCTATTACGGGATGGAGGAGGACCGGCTGGTGCTGCGGGCCGTGACCGACGAGATCATGTACGCGCTCATGGAGCTGTCGGAGCAGGAGTACGTCGACAAGTACGCCGCCAGCGCCAAGGTCGAGATGGAGCGCGCGGCCCGGGCCGCCAAGGGCTGACCACCGTTCATCGCGGTGATCGCCCTGGTGCCTGCCCGGTCTCCGAGCCCGGCGGAGGTCACTGCCGGAGTGCCTGCTCCGTCTTGCGCATGGCGGTGGTCATCGTCTCCAGCTCGCCGCGGGTCATCCGGTCGATGAGGAAGGCCCGGACGACCTCCACGTGGCCGGGGGCGACGCGCTCAAGGCAGCGGACGCCCGCCTCGGTGAGCACGGCCAGCACACCGCGCTCGTCTGACGGGCAGGTGGTCCGCTCGACCAGGCCCGCCTTCTCCAGCTGCCCGATCTGGTAGGTCAGCGCGGACTTCGACACCACGACGCCTCTGGCCAGCTCCGTCATGCGCATCTGGCGGCCGGGGGCGTCGGCCAGGCGCGCCAGCACCTCGTACTGCGGGTGGGTCAGCCCGGCCGCGGCCTTGAGCTGCTCTTCGATGCGCCGCTCCAGCAGGTGGGAGGTGGACAGGAAGGCGCGCCAGGCCGCCATCTCCGTCTCGTCGAGCCACGCGGTGTCCGTCACGGCGTCCAGTGTACTTGTTGTTCAGATTTGAACTTCCGGGTAGAGTGCTGGTTCAAATCTGAACTACTGCCTTTTGGAGAGCGCATGCTTGACCAGTCACGTTCCGTAGCCATCCTGGTCGCCCGAGTGGCCGTCGGCGTGATCTTCCTGGTGCACGGCTACCAGAAGTTCGCCATGATGGGGATCGCCGGGACCACCAAGTTCTTCGAGTCGGCCGGGATCCCGCTGGCCGCGGCCGCCGCCCCGGCGGTGGCGGTGCTGGAGGTCGCGGGCGGCCTGGCGCTGATCCTCGGTGTGGCGCTGCCCGTCGTGGGGACGCTGCTGGCGCTCGACATGGCGGGCGCGATCCTGTTCGTCCATGGGGCCAACGGGTTCGGGGTGGACAAGGGCGGCTTCGAGTTCGTGCTGTCGCTGGCGGCGGGCGCGCTGGCCGTCGGCTTCAGCGGAGGCGGCGCACTCGCCCTCGACCGCGTGCTGTCCTCCCGCCGCCGCACCCCTGAGAACGTCGCGGCCTGACCGCCGTCACCTGACCGCCGTCGGCGGGCCTCCGCCACCAGACCCCCGCCACCTGATCTCCGTCGCCGGAGCGCTGTCGGCGGGCCTTCGTGGCGCGGTGCTCAGGGCGTGTGGGTGCGGAGCTGTTTGATGTGGCTCAGGACAGGTGGGCGCGGATCTGCTTGATGTGCTCGGGAGTGGTACGGCAGCAGCCGCCGATGAGCGAGGCGCCGGCCCGTTGCCACTCCTCGGCCGCCTGGCCGTACTCCACGGGCTCGGCGGTGCCGCGCCACCGGCCCTGCTCGGCGTCCCAGTATTCGCCGGAGTTGGGGTAGACGATCACCGGCAGGCCGCCGGCCAGCGTGGCGATGAGGCCGGGGATGTGCCGCGGCGCGGTGCAGTTGACGCCGACGGCCACCACCTGCGAGCTGCCGGCGAACAACGCGGCGGCCTCGGCGATCGGGGTGCCGTCGTTGAGGTGCGCTGCGTCGCGGCAGGAGAAGCTCACCCACGCCTTGACCGACGGCGTCTCGGCGAGCAGCCTGGCCAGCGCCCGCGCCTCCGGATAGGACGGGATGGTCTCGCAGGCGAGCAGGTCGGGCCCGCTGGAGGCGAGGATCTCCCAGCGTGGCCGGTGCCACGAGAGCAGGCCCAGCTCGTCGAGGTCGTAGTC
Source organism: Nonomuraea sp. CA-143628 (assembly GCF_050942315.1). Classification (NCBI taxonomy): domain Bacteria; kingdom Bacillati; phylum Actinomycetota; class Actinomycetes; order Streptosporangiales; family Streptosporangiaceae; genus Nonomuraea; species Nonomuraea sp. CA-143628. Next base: position 8,781,060 of record NZ_CP192072.1, on the reverse strand, counting down.
GCCGGTGTATTCGGCGCCGTTGGCCAGGTAGGCGCCGTAGGGGCCGATCGAGGCGGCCACCAGCCCACCCCCGGCCTCGTCGCGGGCCTGGCCGGCCAGCTCGACCGAGAGCCTGATCAACCGCTCTGCCTGGGCCTCGTCGAGCCCGCGCCGGACGAAGCCCGGGATCGACGCCTGGTAGCTCGCGGTCGTGGCCACGTCGGCGCCGGCGGCGAAGTAGTCGGCGTGCACGCGCCGGATCAGCGCCGGATCCTCCACCAGCAGCCGCGCCGACCACAGCTCGTCACTCAGGTCGGCGCCGAGCATTTCGAGGCGGGTGGCCAGGCCGCCGTCCAGGACAAGGGTGCTCACCCGTCCAGAGTATGGTGCCCCGCGTACTTGACAGCACTTTCCGGCTTGGGTGAACGACCCTAATAAGCCGGGGTGAATTTCCGGCCGGGGCTATTGCGTTTGCCGGTTGTCATGGAAAGCGCGGATTATCTCGTCCAGCATGGCCGGGACGTCGGCCGGGCCGGCCACGGTGAAATCCGCCTGGCGGGCCAGTTCGTCGCCGGTTTCGCTGTTCGCCACCGCCACCTTGACCCCGACGAACGCCGGGTCGCCTTCCTCTCGCGTACGCAGGGCCTCGAAGGCGCGGGCGTCGGACAGGTCGTCGCCGAAATACCAGGCCCTGGTCAGGGCGGCGGACTCCGCTTCGACGACGGTGCCCTTGTCGCCGTGCACCGGTGGCTTGAGCTCGACCACCATGCGGCCCAGCTGCTCGGCCAGGCCCAGCTCGGCGGCCTTGGCCGACGACCATCTCTCCACCGCGCCGCGCAGCGCCGGATCCGCTCTGTAGTGCAGTGCCACCATCAGCGCCTTGTCCTCCACCAGCACCTTGCCCGGCAGATCGCGGGCGGCGTCGGCGGCCAGGCGGCGGATGACCGGCGCCCATGGCTCCGCCTCGCCGGCGTTCCTGATCTCGCCGTCGACCACCGTCTGCAGGCCGTACAGACCGAAGAGCCGCACGCCGGGGGCGCCGGAGAAGCGGTCGCGCAGGAACGCGGCCGGGCGCGCGGAGACGACGGCGACGCGGGCGAACAGCTCCGCCAGCGTGCCCAGCCGCTCCACCGCCCCGGGTACGGGGAGCACCGCGTCGGGATCATTCATGATGGGCGCGACAGTGCCGTCGAAATCGAAGAAGAAACCCGATTCCCGGGCCGCGGAAACGGTGGCGGAGACCGCCTCGGCGAAGCGCAGCGGTGCGCGAGAGGTCGCCATGTACGGTGACGATAGAACAGCCCGCCGGACTCCGATAGACGCCTATTCGTAGCTCCGATGAACCTTTTCCCGGTGAACCTGTTCCCCGTGAACCTGTTTCCGGTCAACCTGGCCGGAGTTCGTTCCGGAGCCGGGCGGAGTGGTCTTCGCGATGCGGGCGAGCGCTCCGGCGTCCTTCACCGTCACCTCGCCGTCGCCGATCTCGATGAGCTCGCGACGCTCGAAGGAGCGCAGGGCCCGGTTGACGCTCACCCTGGTCGCGCCGATCTCGGCCCCCAGGCCCGCCTGCCCGGCGTGCAACTGGACCCGGCCGCCTTCGCCGCGTCGTACCAGCCACTTGGCCACCCGCGCGGAGACGTCGAGCACGACCGCGTCCGTGAGCCGCTCGTCGAGGTCGCGCACGGTCTGGGCGAGTGTACGCATGAGCCGGGCCGCCACCGACGGCTCGGTGGCGATCACCTCGAGCACCGCCACGCTCGGCAGGTAGGCCACCTCCACCGGCGTGAGGGCCGTCAGCGTGGCCCGGTGCGTACCCTCCACCAGGAGCGTCGTCTTGTCGAACGCCACGGGTGCGGCGTCCACCGACAGCACCACCTCGCGGCCGTCGACGCTCACCCGCCCGGCCTTGACCCGGCCGTCGAGCAGCACGATCAGCTGGTCGGCCGGGTCGCCCTCGGTGCAGAGCACCTGCCCCGCCGGGTAGCGCCGCTGCCGCGCGACTGACTCCAGCCTGCGCAGCCCTTCTTTGCCCAGCTCACGGAACATCGGGAGGGCGGCCAGCGTGTGCGTCATGTATCAGGTGATACACCACGGCCGTGCCGGGTGATGCGGCGCCCGTCCAGCTCGCGGGCCTAGCGTGCGGGTATGGCGAGATTTGTGGTGCAGCTGGCGTTCGACGGCGATCCCCGGCGGCTGGCCGTCCGGCCGGCGCATCGGGAGCATCTGCGCGCCCTTCGTGACCAGGGGCGGCTGGTGACGGCGGGGCCGTGGGCGGACGACAGCGGGGCGTTGCATGTGTACGAGGCGGCGGATGAGGGGGAGGTGCGGGACATCCTCCAGAGCGATCCGTATACGGCGGTGAACGGGTATGAGGTGGTGCTGCTCAAGGAGTGGACGCCGATTCTTTAGCGGATCTGGCGGCCCTGGCTCGTCGGTCTATGGGTGTGGGGTGGCCGGAAATATGCGGATACCCCACACCCACAGGTCACATGGGCGGTGCCGTCAGGTGCGCTTCCAGAACGGGCGGCGGGGCGTACCTGGCGCGGGCGATCCGGTCGGGGCCGAGGGTGATCCGCTCGTGAGTGCGGTGAGCACCTCGATGGCGTGCGCCCTCAGCGCTTCGGCGTCGACGCCCGGTTGCTCCGCCGTCTGCAGCTCGTGGCCCAGGGCGGCCAGCTCCGGATGCCCGCCCAGGAAGGCGGCCAGCGCCGAGAGCCGGGAGCCCAGATCCGCCAGGTAGAGCGGGTCGGGAGCGCCGAGCAGCGCCCGGAGCCGGTCGAGCTCGACGACCAGTTGCGCCCTGACGGACTCCAGGCCGAGTCCGCCCGGACGGGGAGCGGCGGGCGGCGCGAACCGCGGCGACGGGCTCATCCGCCCACCGGCCGAGCTACCGCCGAAACCACCGGCCGAGCCTCCGCCGGGGCTGCGGGGCGCGCCGCCGGGACCCGCTTCCGCCTCCCAGTCGACCCCCCTGGACCGGCGGGTCGCGTCCGAGGCGCCGGTCTCCTGGGTGCCCATGAGGCCGTGACTCTGGCCGGGGGCGAAGCCCGGGTCGGGAATCGACATGGGGCGGGGTGGCGCGGCCATCACCGCGGCCTGGGCCATGAAGGGCATCATCGGCGGGTTCTGCGGCATTTCCCAGCCGCTCGGCGGCTCCACGGGCTGGATGACGCGGTGCTCCGGCTCGCCTTCCGCCACCTTTCTGGTGTCGATCGCCACGTAGGCGGTGAAGCGGCACAGGACGCCGTTCTCCAGCGAGACCCGGACGATCTCCGCCTCCAGCTCGTGCTCGCCCATGGCGTACCGGTCCTCCAGCTCGCGCAGGTGCGCGCGGGCCCAGACAGCGCGGATCGCCGGGTTGTCCACCACGGTGCCCGCCACCTGCTGCTCCCACGGGGCGCCCGACGCCAGCCCGCGTACGGTCACCGACGAGCCGTCCCGATAGCGGCCGTGCACGCGCAGCGGGACGCCCGGGAAGATCGAGCCCAGGTGGGTGACCGTGCCCGGCTCCACGTCGAGGCCCTTGAGGGACAGGTCGGTCACTAGGGGCGCGCCGATGCGGCGGTGGATCTGCTCCATGGCGGCGTCCAGGCGGTCCTCCGACTCGACCAGCTCGCAGCGGCCCGCGCCCAGACCGGCCAGCCGGCCGAGGAACCCGGCGTTCACCGCCCGGTCGATGCCGACGGTGTGCACCCGCATGGCCGACAGCGCGCCGCCGGTCTGCTCAAGGATCTGGTCCTCGTGGCCCACCTGCCCGTCGGTGACCAGCACCAGGACGCGTTCGCGCCCGTCCTGGTCGTGGAGCAGGGAGATCGCCCGGCGCAGCGGCTCCAGCAGCTCGGTGCCGCCGCGGGCGTCCACGCGGGCGAGATGTTCGACCGCGCGGTAGCGGTTGCGGTCCGAGGCCGTCATCAGCCCCTCGAACGCCTCCTCCACCACCGAGTCGAACGTCAGCACCGCGAACCGGTCCTGCTCCGTCAGTGTGTCGACGATCCGCGCCGCGGCCCGGCGCGCGGCGACCATCTTCCAGCCGCCCATGCTGCCCGACCTGTCCAGCAGCAGTACGAGGTCACGCGGCGTGCGCGGCGACTCCAGCGCCGGGGGCAGCACGGTCAGCGAGAACGCGCCCCGGCCGTCGAGCTGCAGCGCGGTCGAAGCCTCGAACGACAGCCGCAGGATGAAGTCGCGGTCCAGCCGCTCGCCCGGCCGCAGCTTTACCGTATGACCCTCCTCCTCGACCACATGCAGGCTGGAGGCCAGCTCCCGCAGGTCCAGCCCGGCGGGGTCGATCGTCGCCGTCAGCGACAGGCGTACCGGATCGGGGAAGCCGGGCAGGAGCACCGGCGGCGTGATGCGCGAGGCGTCGGGCACCGCGTCGGTGTCGGGCGCGGTGCCGTCGCCGGCGCCGGGGCCGTCGAGCGGCGTGCCCGGAATATAGCGAGGGGCGACGACCAGCGGGAAGCGGAACGTGGCCGCACCGTCCTCGTACGGCAGCGGCTGGCTCAGTGTGAGCCGGACCGTCACCCGCTCGCCCGGCAGCAGGTTGCCCACCGTGATCGTGAACACGTCGGGCCGGTCCTCCTCGGCGATCGCGGCCCGCTTCCCCTCGCGCAGCGCCCGGTCATAGTCGGCCCTGGCCTGGCCGCGCTCCTTGAGCACGCCGTCGATCACCCGATCGTCAGCCTCCATCCTGAACCCCGTCACCGCCGCCCTGTCGGGCAGCGGGAAGACGTAGGTGGCCTCCAGCGTGACGTCGTACGGGTTGCGGAAGCCCTGCGTCACCTCGACCTCGGCCAACAGGCCGGAGATGTCGGCGGACACGTCGACGCTCTCCAGAGGCAGGTTCCCGCGCGCGGTCCGCAGCGCGCCGAACCCGGCGTCGGGCACCGGCAGGCACCGGGTGGGCTCGAGCGAAGTGATCTTCATGCTAGCTTCCTCTCTTCGAGCAGCGCCAGCAGCGGTGCCGCCGCGGTGAGTACCGCCTGGATGTCGTCTTCAGCCGGGGTACGGCCGGCGCCGTCGAGCACGAGCGTCACTCCGTCGGCCAGCCTGATCCCACGCACCAGCGCCCCGTGCCCCCTGGGCCGGGGAAGGGGTGCGGGCCGGCCCGCACCGTCGGACGGGGGAGGATCGGCCGGTCGGGGAACGCCGATGGGCGGGACGGCGCCGGCGGGGTGTTCGGCCCAGAACCGTCCGCGCGGCTTCCCGGACCGGGCCGCCGAGCCGTCGGGGAGGGCGGCCGCCTCAGGCGCCTCGCCCTCCGGAAGGTCCGCGGCATCGTGAGCCGTCTCACCCTGGGGCGCGGTCGTCGTGGCGTCCGGAACGGCCCCCGTCGCCGCGACGTCCTCGTCCAGGGGCGGCCAGCCGGGGCGGGCCGTCCGCTCCAAGGTCGTGTCCGTGGCGCCGGTCAGGGCGGTCTGGATCTCCGCGATCGACCGCCCGGCTGCCTGCAGCCGCTTGATGGCCACGAGTTGCAGCAGATGCCGCCGGCCGTACTGGGCGATGCGGCCCCGCCTGGTCAGTGGCGGGTCGACGAGGCCGATCGTGGTGTACCACCTGATCAACCGCTCGCCGGGCACGTCGCGGACCCGGCCGTTGAGCGGCTGCGCGTGCGGCTGGGCGTGCGCGCGCAACGCGTCGGCGGCGCGCTCCGCCAGCTCACGGATGGTCCAGGTCTCGCTCATACCTTCACAATTACACTGTCACTATTGCAGTGTCAATCACAGGAAAGCGGGCAAAGGGGGTGGGTTGCGAAGAGACCCTGATGTCGAACCACGGGGAGGAACACATCATGGCCACGATCACCGGTCCGCTCTCGGGCGAGGCGAAGAAGACGGTCGCGACGGCCCTTCAAGGAGCCCTGGTCGATCTCCTCGATCTTTCGCTGCTCGCCAAGCAGATGCACTGGAACCTGACCGGCCCGCACTTCCGGCAGATCCACCTTCAGCTCGACGAGGTCACCGCCCTGGCCCGCGAGCACGCGGACACCATCGCCGAACGCGCCGTCGCCCTGAGCGTCAACCCGGACGGCCGCGCGGCCACCATCGCCAAGTCCACCAAGCTCTCGCAGCCGGAGAACGGCTGGATCGAGGACGGCAAGGTCGTGGCGATGATGACCGACATCCTGGAGGCCGTCGGCAAGCGGATGCGCGAGCGCGTCGCCGCGACCGACGAGCCCGACCCGGTCAGCCAGGACCTGCTCATCGCGGTGGCTCAGGACATCGACAAGCAGCACTGGATGTTCCAGGCCCAGCGCTGACGCCAGAGATTTCGCGCAGAGTTTGATCTCGGGCCTCCCTGTCATTCATGTCGGCGGGGTCGACTAGCGTGGCACCTAGAGGGAGGCCCCACGATGTCCAGCAAGACTCTCCTCCGCACGGGCCCGCTCTGGCAGGGCGGGATGAGCCCCTATGGCCCGCTGGAGCCGCCAGGCGGCGACGATCTGGCGCTGCCCGGGGGGTTCAGCGGCCGGGTCGTGGCCCGCTCGGGCCAGAAGGTGGCCGGGCTGACGTGGCACGCGGCGCCCGACGGTGGCGCGTGCTTCCCTGACGGCACCGGCTGGATCTACGTGTCCAACTCCGAGCTGCCGCTGCTGGGCGGCGCGTCCGCGCTCCGGTTCCGCGCCGACGGTTCGATCGCCGACGCCTACCGCATCCTGTCCGGCACCGACCGCAACCGCGCGGGCGGCGCGACGCCGTGGCACAGCTGGCTCTCCTGCGAGCTCGGTGACCGCGGCCGGGTCTTCGAGTGCGATCCGTACGGCATGCGGGCCGGGCGCCCCCGCCTGGCCATGGGCCGCTTCAAGCACGAGGCCGCCGCCTGCGACCCCGACCGGCAGGTCGTCTACCTGACGGAGGGGGAGCCCGACGGGTGCTTCTACCGGTTCAGGCCCGGCGACTGGGGCGATCTCACCGAGGGCACCCTGGAGGTGCTCTGCGTCGCCGGTGACTGGAAGCCGGTGCCGTCGCCCGCCGCCCTGCTCAAGGCCACGCGCCACCAGATGGACGACGCCCGCCACTTCGACGGCGGCGAGGGCTGCCACTATGCGGGCGGGGTCTGCTACTTCACCACCGAGGGCGACAGCGGCCTGTGGGCGTACGACGCCGCGACCTCCACGCTCGATCGGATCTGCGACGGCGTACGCGCGATCACCGCCGCCCCCTCGGGCGACCTCTACGTGGCCAGGAAGTCGACGGAGATCGACGTCATCACCCCCGATCGGGCGGTCGCGCCGTTCCTCAAGCTCGGTGGCCTCAGTGGGGCCGAGCTCACGGGGCTGGCGTTCGCGCCCGACGGCGGGCGGCTCTACTTCTCGGCCAGACGGGGCCGCCACGACGGCCGCACCTTCGAGGTGGCCGGCCCCTTCCGCGCCTAGCCCGGTTCGCGTACGTCACCTCCGCCGATCGCGGGGAAGACTCCCAGGGAAACGGAAGCGCGGGCCTAGCCGAGCCAGCCGGGCACGACCAGGACCGCCCAGGCGGCGAGCGGGCCCGCCACGACGATCACCGCGCCGTAGGTCAGCAGCCTGCGGTAGAAGACGTCCCGGTCCATGCCTCTGACGTTGGCCACGAGCAGGGCGCCCGTGGTCGAGAACGGGCTGACGTCCACGATGGCCGACGACACCGACAGCGCCGCGATCATCGCGATCGGTCCCAGCGTGCCCTGCGCGAGGAAGGGCACGGCGAGCGGCACCAGCGCGCCCAGGATGCCGACCGTGGAGGCGAAGGCCGACACGACGCCGCCCACATAGCAGATGAGCAGCGCCACCAGGAGCGGGATGCCGATCGCGGCCACCGAGGTGCCGACGTAGTCGACGGTGCCGATCTCCTGGAGTACGCCCACGTAGGTGACGACGCCGCAGATCAGCAGCACGGTCGGCCAGGCGATCTTCTCCACGGCCCCCTTGTTCGACTTGGGGGAGGTGAGGGAGAGGATCACGGCGACGGTCACGGCGGTCAGGCCCACATCGAGCTTGAACACCAGCACGGCCAGGCAGAGCGCGACGATTCCCGTCAGCGTGAGCGCCTGGTGCGGGGTGAGCCGGAGACCGCCGCCGACGCGGGCGGCGGGCTCGGCCGTGGTGGTGACGGCCTTCGCGGAGACACCGCCCGCGCCTGAGTTCCCGTCCGAGGCCGTGCCCGTGCCTGAGCCGCTGGGTGTGAGCGCCTCGGCCGGTCCGGAACCGCCTCCGCCGTCGCCCGCCGGCGCCGGGCCGACGGCGCCTCGCCGTACCAGGTCGCGGCCCCCGAACACGAAGAAGACCGCCACCGCCGCCGCGGCGTTGAACGCGAAGCTCGACAGGAACAGCACCACGTTGTCGCTGGGCAGTTTCGCGTCCGCGACCACGCCGTTCACGATCCCGCCCAGCACGCTGATCGGCGAGAAGGCCCCCGCCTGCGTGCCGTGCGCGACCATCAACCCGATCAGCAGCGCGTGGATCCGATACTCGGCCGCGAAGCCGAACGCGATCGGCGCGAGGATCGCCGCCACGGCCGGTGCCGGCGCGCCGACGGCCGTCAGCAGCGCCGAGATGACGAACACCACCAGGGGGATGGCCGCGATCCGCCCCCGGACCAGGTGGACGGCGGCCCGGACGAGCCAGTCGACCGTGCCGTTGTTGGTGGCGATGGCGAACAGGAAGGTCACCCCGACGAGGATCACGAACAGGCTGCCGGGGAAGGCGCCGAGGATGTCGTCGGTGCTCATGCCGGCGGCCAGTGTCCCGACGAGGAAGGCGCCGACGAGGGCCAGGGCGCCGAGGTTCACCGGGAAGAAGGTGGCGATGACGAACATGACGATGAGGGCGAGTATGGACAGGATCTCTGCGGACACCGCTTACTCCGATCTCCCCCCGATTGCTCCGGTCTCCCCCGAGCGTTATGGCAGGCCGGCCACCTCATGGATGAACTCGACCGGGTGGCGGGCCGCGCGTCCCGCTCCGTGGGCGATCTGCTGGCGGCACGAGACCCCCGTGGCCGCGAGCAGCGTGTCGGGTGAGGACGCGGCGACCGCCGGGAAGAGCCGGAGGCCGCCGATCTTCATGGACAGGTCGTAGTGCTCGGCCTCGAAACCGAACGATCCGGCCATGCCGCAGCAGCCGGCGTCGAGCTCCTCCACCTCCGCTCCCGGGATGCGGGACAGCAGCGCCCGCGTGGCCGCGGTGCCGACGACGGCCTTCTCGTGGCAGTGGCCGTGCAGGAGGATCCTGCGGCCGCTCAACCCCTCGCCCAGCACCAGCGAGCCGTCGTCGATCGCCGGCACCAGCAGTTCGGGTACGAGCCGGGCGCGGGCCGCCACCGCCGCGACCCTGGCGTCACCGGGCAGCAGGGCGGCGTACTCGTCCTTCAGCGTGAGCAGGCACGACGGCTCCAGGCCGACGATCGGCGCGTCGGAGCCGGCCAGCCGGCCGACCATCGCCTCGGCCATCGCCCGCGCCCGGTCGAGCAGCCCTTTGGAGATGCTGGAGCGCCCGCAGCAGCCCGAGGACTCCAGCCGTACCCGGTAACCGGCCCGTTCCAGCAGCTCGACGGCGGCGCGCCCGATGCCGGGCTCGCTGTAGGTGGTGAAGGAGTCGGCCAGCAGGATGACCTCGCGCCCCGACCCGGCGGGCCGTCGTGCGAACCAGCGGATCAGGTTGTCCCGGCGGAAGCGGGGCAGTGGGCGCCGCCTGCTCAGGCCGAGCGGGCCGCGCGCGGTGCCGGCCAGCCAGTTCGACACGGGCGCGGTGGCCGAGCCCAGGCGGTTGAGCGTCCTGATCGCGCCGAACAGCCGCGAGCGCAGCGGCACGCCGTGGGCCCGCTGGTACTGGTGGAGGAACTCGCTCTTCATCGAGGCCATGTCCACGCCCAGCGGGCACTCCGACTGGCAGGCCTTGCACTCCAGGCACAGGTCGAGCACGCCGTGCAGCCGCTCCTCACCCAACGCCAGCTGGGGATCGGCCGACGACAGGGCCTTGACCAGGGCGTTGGCCCGGCCGCGGGTGGAGTGCTCCTCCTCGCGGGTGGCCATGTACGAGGGGCACATGACGCCGGAGTCGTCCTTGCGGCAGACGCCGATGTTCATGCACCGGTCGGCGGCGGCGTGCATGCCGTCCGCGAACGTCAGAGTGGTGCGCAGCGGCGGCGGCGCGGGCATGGCCGGGTCGCGCAGGTGGTCGGTCATGGGCGGCGCGTCCACGATCTTGCCGGGGTTCAGCAGGCCGCGCGGGTCGAAGATCCGCTTGATCTGCCGCATCGCCTCGTAGATCTCCTCGCCGAACAGCCGCCGGTTGAACTCCGAGCGGGCCAGGCCGTCGCCGTGCTCGCTGGAGTTGACGCCGCCGTGCCTGGCGGCCAGCTCGGCGATCTCCTCGGCGACCGCGCGCATCCTGCCGATCTCGCCGGGTACGCGCAGGTCCACGAACGGGCGTACGTGCAGGCAGCCGACCGAGCAGTGGCCGTAGAACCCGGCCCGCAGGCCGTGCGCGTCGAGGACCCGCCCGAACTCCTCGACGTAGGGCACGAGCCGCTCCGGCGGCACGGCCGTGTCCTCGACGAACGCCAGCGGTCTGCGGCTGCCCACGCTGGAGGCCATCAGCAGGCCGAGCCCGGCTTTGCGCACCTTGAGCACGGCCGACTGCCCCTCCGGGGTGGTGGCCAGCAGGGTGTGGTAGCCGTGGCCGTTCGTCTTCCAGGTGGCGGCCAGTTCGGCGGCGCGGTCGGCCACCTCGGCCGGTGTGTCGCCGAAGAACTCGACGAACAGCAGCGCCTCGGGGTCGCCCTCCAGGATGTCGCCGAGCCCGGCGTAGTCGACGCGCTGCTTGGACAGGTCGAGGATGGCCTTGTCCAGGAGTTCGACGGAGGCGGCGTCGACCGCGAGCGCGTCCGCGGTGGCCGAGACGGCGGCCAGGGTGGAGGTGAAGTGGCCGACCGCGATGGCCTTGGCCTTCGGCCGGTCCACCAGCGCGACCGTGGCCTCGGTGACGACGGCCAGCGTGCCCTCGGACCCGACGATCAGCTTGGTGAGGTCCGTGTCGGGCCGGCACAGGTCCAGGCGGTAGCCGCCCGAGTGCCGCCAGAAGCGCGGGAACCCCGTCAGGTCCACCTCGCGCAGGACCTTCGCCACTTGCGAGCGCAGCGGCGCGTCGGCGCTCAGGTCGGGGGTGCTCGCGTCGGCCAGCACGACCTGAAGCGCTTGGACGTGGTCGATCGTCGAGCCGTAGCGCACGGAGTGGCTGCCCGCCGAGTTGTTGCCGATCATCCCGCCGATCGTGGCCCGGTTACTGGTCGAGGTGTCGGGCCCGAACATCAGCCCGCGCCCGCGTACGGCCCGGTTGAGCTGGTCCTGGACCACCCCCGGCTGCACCCTGGCCGTCCTGCCGTCGATCTCCAAGATCCGGTTCATGTGCCGGGAGAAGTCGACGATCACCGCCGCGCCCACCGTCTGCCCCGCGAGGCTGGTGCCGGCCCCGCGGGGCAGCACCGGCACCTCCATCGAGCCGCACGCCGCCACCAGGGCCCGCACGTCGTCGGCGTGCCGGGGGAAGGCGACGGCCAGCGGCTCGATGGCGTACATGCTGGCGTCGGAGGAGTAGAGGTGCCTGGTGTACGGGTCGTCCCTGACCTCGCCGGCGAGCAGTGGCGACAGGGTCTGGGCGAGGCTCACCCGGTCTCCTCCAGATAGGCCAGCCCTGCCCGCACGCCGCCTTCCTTGATGGGCACGCCCGCCGCGCTCAGCCCCATCTCGACCCCGCTCAGCGTTCCCGCCAGCATGAGGTCGGAAAAGTGTCCGAGATGTCCGATCCGGAACACCCGTCCCGCGAGGCGGCCGAGCCCGGTGCCGAGCGACATGTCGTACCGGTCCAGGATGAGCGTCCTGACCGCGTCGGCGTCGTGCCCGTCGGGCATCAGCACGGCGGTGAGCGAACTGGAGTGCTCCCGCTCGTCGGCGCACAGCACCTCCAGCCCCCACCCGCGTACGGCTCGCCGGGTCGCCTCGGCGTGCCGGTCGTGCCGGGCGAACACCTGGGCCAGGCCCTCCTCCTCCAGCATGGCCAGCGCCTCGCCCAGGCCGAACAGCAGGTTGGTGGGCGGCGTGTACGGGAAGAAGCCCTGCCGGTTGGCCGCGATGATCGGCTCCCAGTCCCAGTAGGAGCGGGGCAGCCGTCCCCGGTGCGCGAGCGCCTTGGCGCTGACCGCGTTGAAGCCGATGCCGGGCGGCAGCATCAGGCCCTTCTGCGAGCAGCCGACGGTCACGTCCACGCCCCACTCGTCGTGGCGGTAGTCCATCGAGCCAAGGGACGAGATCGTGTCCACCAGCAGCAGCGCCGGGTGCCCGGCCCGGTCGAGGGCCGCGCGGATCTCGGGCACGCGGCTGCGCACGCCGGTGGAGGTCTCGTTGTGCACCACCATGACGGCGGCGACGCCGTCGTCCAGGTGGTCGGCCACCGCCTCGGGGTCGGCGCCGTGCCGCCAGTCCCCGGGGACGATGTCCACGACCAGCCCCAGACGGGCCGCCATCTCGCACCACAGCGTGGAGAAGTGCCCGGTCTCGAACGCCAGCACCCGGTCGCCCGGCGACAGCGTGTTGACCAGCGCCGCCTCCCAGGCCCCGGTGCCCGACGACGGGTAGACGATCACGTGCTCGCGAGTCTGGAAGACGGCCTTGAGACGGTCGAGCAGGTCGGTGGCGAGCCGGGCGAAGCCGGGGCCGCGATGGTCGATCGTGGGCTGGGCGATGGCCCGTAGCACTCGGTCGGGGACGTTGGTCGGTCCTGGGATCTGCAGGAAGTGGCGGCCCACCGTCTTGTCGCTCCTCTGTGCCGTGTCACGGCACACTGTGCCGTGTTGCGGTTCGCTTACCTTATGATCGGGCTGAAGAGGAGTCAATGGATGCAGAACGTGATCAACGCGCTCCGGGTGCTCGAAGAGGTCGCCGACCGTCAGCCGGTGGGTGTGGGCGAGCTGTCCCGCGCGCTGGGCCTGCCGAAGAGCTCGGTGCAGCGCTCGCTCCGTACCCTGCACGAGGCGGAATGGATCCGGCCCGCGGCGGGTGAGGTGACACGCTGGCAGGTGACGACCAAGGCGCTGCACGTCGGCCGCCGGGCCGAGCTCGGGCTGCGCGACGTGGCGCTGCCGGTCATGGAGGAGCTGCGGCAGCGCACCGGCGAGACCGTCCATCTGATGGTGCCCGAGGGTGACGCGGTCGTGCTGATCGAACGCCTGGAGACCGACAAGCCGCTGCGCATCGTGCTGCCGCTCGGCATCCGGCTCCCGCTGCACGCCTCGGCCAACGGCAAGGCCGTACTGGCGCACAGGACCGGCCCGCTCGGGGAGCTGCCTTCCTACACGGGCACCACGATCACCGACCCGGGGGCGCTGCTCGCCGAGCTGGAGGGGGTTCGCGCGCGGGGTTACGCGGACAACAGGGGCGAGTGGCGCTCCGACATCGCCGCCGTGGCCGCCGCCGTCCTGGGCCCGGACGGCCCGATCGCCGGCCTGAGCGTCTCCACCCCGGCCAGCCGCATGCCGGATGCCCTCAGGGCCGAGTACGGCAAGCTGGTCACGGAGGCGGCCCGCACACTCACCGAACGCCTCTGAGCGACCGGTGGCCTAGAGGTCGCGGCTCCACTCCTGCTCGGTGACCTCGATCCCGTTCTCCGTCTCCTTGTGCTCCGACTCCAGCTCGAACCCGGCGGCCTGGTAGATGCGCCGCGCGCTGTCCAGGCAGTCGCGGGTCATCAGCGTGATCCGCTTGTAGCCCTCGGCCTTGGCGTGGCGCAGGCACTCGCCGACGAGCCGCCCGCCCAGGCCCAGCCCGCGGGCCGACGGCTCGACCAGCAGGAGCCGGAGTCGCGCGGTGGTGTCGTCCTCCCGTACGCAGAACACGCACCCGGCGGGCTCCCCGCCGACCTCGGCGATCCAGCCCATGTCGCGCGACGGGTCGTACGCGCCGATGATCCTGGCCACCAGCCGCTCGAAATCCATGCCCCAGCCGTACTCCCGGCTGTAAAGGACGCCGTGCCGGTAGACGACCCAGCTCAGGTCGCCCGTGCGCAGGGGCCGGATCACGTACGGCTCACGCTCGCCGGCGCCCTCCAGCAGCGTCCTGATCGTGGCCATGCCGGCGACCAGGCGTTCCTGCCCCGGCTCGGGCAGCGTGGCCAGCAGCCGCTCGGCCTCCGCGTCCGACCGCGTGTCCAGCAGCCCGTACGACTCGACGCCCGTCGCGGTGAGCCGGACGACCTGCTTGCGGGCGTCGGTGGCCGCGCGCTCCTTCGCGATCAGTCCGTCGCCTTCCAGGCGGGTCAGGATCCTGCTCAGGTAGCCCGCGTCGAGGCCGAGGAGGGCGCGCAGCTCGCCCGTCTCCAGGTTGCCCGCGTGCCCAAGCTCGAACAGCACCCTGCTCTCGGCCAGCGAGTAGGGAGAGTCGAGCATCCCGGCCTGGAGGACGCCGATGACCTTCGTATAGAAGCGGTTGAAGGCCCTGATCTCGGCAACCCTTGCTTTTGTCAACGAACTCATTGCTTTAGTCAAGCATGAGAAGATGCCTCCTGTGAAGCACCTGTATATAGGCGGATATGGGCCCGGCATCGTCACCCCCGGCGGAGAGTTGACCCGCCTCACCTCGTCCTCGTTCCTGGCCGCGCATCCGAAGCTGCCGGTGCTGTACGCGGTGGGCGAGCTGGCCCAGGGCTGGCTGAGCGCGTTCAGCACGGAGGCGGCCGCGCTGGCCCCGCTGGACGAGCGGCCCAGCATGGGTGACAGCCCCTGCCACGTGGCGGTCGATCCGGAGGGCGGCCTGCTCGCCGTCGCCAACTACGGCGACGGCACGGTCAGCCTGCATCACCTCGACTCCCGGGGCGCGTTCGAGGGCCGCCCGATCGTGCTGCGCCACGAGGGCTCCGGGCCGCACCCCGAGCGCCAGCAGGGCCCGCACGCCCACCAGACGGTCTTCCACGACGGCCTGCTGTACGTCTCCGACCTGGGCACCGACCAGATCCGCCGCTACACCCCCGAGGGCGAGGCGCTGGAGCCGCTGCGCCTGACCCCGGGCACCGGGCCGCGCCACATGGTCTTCTCCGGCTCGCGCCTGTACATCGTGGGCGAGCTCGACGGCATCGTCACCCTCATCGACGGCGAGAAGTCGGCGGGCGCCCTCGCCTCGCGCGCCGAGGGCGTCAACCAGCCCTCCCACCTCGACCTGGACGGGGACTTCCTGTACGTGGCCAACCGCGGCCCCAACACGATCACCGTGCTGCGGGCCGAGGACCTGACGCCGGTGGCCGAGGTGCCGTCGGGCGGCGAATGGCCGCGGCACTTCGCCATCGCCGGCGACCGCCTGTACGTCGCCAACCAGCACTCGGGAGTGGTCACCGAGTTCGCGCTGAAGGACGGCGTACCCGAGCCGACGGGCCAGGTGCTGGAGGTCGACAGCCCCTCTTGCGTGCTGCCGGCGTAAAGGCCCTTACGCGAGCTGGCCCCTCTTGGGTGCTGCGGGCGTAAGGACTTCCCCAAGTCGCCGGTCCGATGGGCGGGCGGTCGTGACCATGGTGCGCTGTGCGCAAGTCCTTGATCGTCCTGATCCTGCTGGCGGCCGCGTGCGGCAGCACCACCCCCGCCGCCCCGGCCCACCCGCCCGCTCCGGCGCCCGAAGCCGCCGCGCCCGCCCCCGCTGAGGTCCCGGCCGCCCGGCCGGTGCGCTGGCGCATCACCGAGCGCGGGGCGGAGCACGAGATCGAGGGATACGCCGACCGCGTCAGCGTGCTGCCCGGCGAGCGGTTCCGGATGCGCGTCTCCACGACCGCGCCGCGCTTCACCGCGCACGCCTTCCGCGTGGGCGCCGACCCGGCGGAGGTGTGGCACTCCGGCCCGCTTCCCGGGGTACGTCAGGCGCCGCCCCAGACGGTCGAGGGCATGGTCACGGCCGCCAACTGGAAGCCCTCGCTCACCGTCGACACGACGGGTTGGCGGGAGGGCGCCTACCTGGTCCGACTGGACGCCTCCAGCGGCGGCCAGCGCTACGTCCCGATCACCGTACGCTCGGCCTCGACGCAGGGGCGGGTGGTGCTGGTCAACGCGGTGACCACCTGGCAGGCGTACAACCTGTGGGGCGGCCGCAGCCTCTACCAGGGTCCGGGCGGGTTCGACGACCGCTCGCGCAAGGTGACCTTCGACCGGCCCTACGACACCTCGGGCGCGCGGCTCTTCCTCGACTTCGAGCTGTCCGCGATCGAGCTGGCCGAGCGGAGCGGGGTGCCGCTGGCCTACCTGACCAGCCTGGACCTGCGGCCCGGCGTGCTCGACGGGGCCAGGGCCGTGGTGTCCCTGGGGCATGACGAGTACTGGTCGCCCGGCATGCGCGCCGCCGTCACCAAAGCCCGCGACGCCGGTACGAACCTGGCCTTCCTCGGCGCCAACGCCGTCTACTGGCGCATCGGGCTGTACGGTCGGATGATCATGTGCGACAAGGAGAGCCAGTGCCCGCTCTGGCGCGCGTCCGCGCCGGAGAGCGCACTGGTCGGGCAGGAGTACGACTGCTTCCCCGCCGAGGCCGCCTACGTGCTGCGCAGACCCGGCCACTGGATCTTCGAGGGCACCCGGGGCAGGCGCTTCCCCGGCCTGGCCGGCGTCGAGACCGACAAGGTGTCCGACGGCTCGCCCGAGAACGTCAAGGTGCTGGCCCACTCGCCGGTCGACTGCGGCGGCCGGGCGACGTCCTCCGACAGCACCTATTACACCGCTCCAGGAGGGGCCGGGGTGTTCGCCTCCGGGACGATGCGCTGGGTGTGCGGGATGCGGGGAAGGGGGTGCGGCCACGGCGTCACCAAGGCCGCCGCCCCCTTCACCCGCCGCGCGACGCGCAACATCCTGACCAGGTTCGCCCAGGGCCCGGCGGGGGCGCCCTAAGCCTTCCCCTCGCGCCCGAGCAGGATCGCGGCCAGCATCCGCTGGATCTCGGGCTCGGCACCCTCCTTGGTCACGCCGAGCCCGTCGAGCGCGGCCACGGCCGTCCCCTCGCCGAGCGACAGCACGCCGAGCAGGATGTGCTCGGTGCCGACGTAGTTGTGGCCGAGCCGCAGGGCCTCGCGCAGCGTCAGCTCCAGGGCCTTCTTGCTCTGCGGGGCGTACGGCGGCTTGTCGGGCGCGTTCTCGCTCGGCGGGGCGAGCATGGCCGTCATGACCTCCTCGACCCGCTCCAGCGGCGCGCCGAGCGTCACCATGGCCTTGGCCGCGAGCGCTTCCGGCTCGCTCAGCAGCCCGAGCACGAGGTGCTCGGGTTCGATGTACTCGCTGCCCGCCCTGATGGCCGCCTGCTCGGACTGCACGATGACCGAGCGCGCCCGGTCGGTGTAGCGGGTGTAGGCGCGGAGCTCTTCGGCCAGCCCTCCCTCCTTGGGGACGAACCGCTTCTGGGCGGCCTGCTTGGTCACGCCCATGCTGCGGCCGATCTCGGTCCAGGAGGCGCCGGAGTGCCGGGCCCGGTCGACGAAGTGGCCGATGAGGTGGTCGGCCACCTCGCCCAGGTGCTCGCCCAGCGTCACGGCGTCGGAGAGCTGGCCCAGGGGGTCGCCGTCGGGGTGACGGTTCTTGATCGCGTTGATGAGGTCGTCGAGACGCACGGTCTGATCCATGAGTCAACCATAGGTTGACGATGCAGAGCCGTCAACTCATGGTTGACGATGGGCGATCTCCGCGAAATCGCCTCCCTGGAAGGGGTTGCGCCCACTACGCTCGCGTTTGGTCTAGACCACTGCCCGCGTGGACGGGCAGAATTACGGTCCAGGTCGTGAAACCGTTCGGAGAATCTTAGTGATCCTCATGCCGGCTCCATCGGCATGCGCCTCGCTCGCCGGGGACATGCGCCGCCTCACGCTGCCTCGAAGGCGGCCCGGAGCGCGGCCCTGGCCCTGCGGGCGGCCGAGCGCCGGCCGTACAACCGGGCGCAGAGCGAGGTGAGGACCTCCGCCATGTCACGCAACAGCTCGTCGTCGACCCGGGCGCCCGGGACGGCGCCCGACTCGCCGGCCTCCGTTTCGTCGGTGACCACGATCCGGCGGCCGGTGGCCTCCAGGGCGGCCGACAACTGCTCCAGCCCGAACCGGGCGAGCCGGTCGCGGCGCTCGACCACGATCACGCCCACGGACGCGTCGCGCAGCAGGCGGGCCAGCTTCGGCCGGTCGCCGTCCATGCCCGAGCCGACCTCGCCGACGACCTCGGTGACCGTCAGCCCCATCGCGGTGGCCGCGTGGACCACGCGGGCCGCCTGCCGATCGAGCTCGGCCAGCTGGTCGGTGCCGGACACCCTGCAGTACGCGACCGTCCGGCCCGTGACCTCGGCCGTCCGATCGAGGACCATATACCTACCGGTGGCGGTCTTGACCACCGGGACGGGCATCTTCCCGTCTCGCGCCCACTGCCAGGCGGTCTGGTAATGCACGCCGTTCCGCCGCGCCCACTCCGAGAGCTTCACATATCGACAATCTCAGACGAAGACTGAGAAAAACTGATGTTTTCACTAACGGCAAGAAACCCATAGGAGGAACCCGTCATGCGAATCGGAGTGCTCACCGGAGGCGGCGACTGTCCCGGACTCAACGCGGTGATCAGGGCGGTCGTGCGGAAGGGGGTGAGCGTCTACGGTCACGAGTTCGTCGGGTTCCGTGACGGCTGGCGCGGCCCGCTCGAAGGCGACACGATGCCGTTGGACATCCAGGCCGTACGGGGCATCCTTCCGCGGGGTGGCACGATTCTCGGCTCCTCGCGTACCAACCCCATGAAGATCGAGGGGGGCGTCGACCGCATCAAGGAGAACCTGGCGGCCACCGGCGTCGACGCGCTGATCGCCATCGGCGGCGAGGACACCCTCGGCGTCGCCAGGCAGCTGTTCGAGCGCGACGTCAAGGTCGTCGGCGTGCCCAAGACGATCGACAACGACCTGTCGGGCACCGACTACACCTTCGGCTTCGACACCGCCGTCAACATCGCGACGGAGGCCATCGACCGCCTGCACACCACCGCCGAGTCCCACCACCGGGCGCTCATCTGCGAGGTCATGGGCCGGCACGCGGGCTGGATCGCCCTGCACGCGGGCATGGCGGGCGGCGCCAACGTCATCCTGATCCCCGAGCGGCCGTTCGACATCGACCGCGTCTGCGAGTACGTCGAGTCGCGCTTCCGCACCCGCTACTCGCCGATCCTCGTGGTCGCCGAGGGCGCGCACCCGATCGAGGGTCAGATCGCGCTGCAGGCCGGCGAGCTCGACGCGTTCGGCCACGTACGGCTCGGCGGCATCGGCGAGGTGCTGGCCAAGGAGATCGAGAAGCGCACCGGCAAGGAGGCCCGCACCACCGTGCTCGGCCACATCCAGCGCGGCGGCACCCCGACGGCCTACGACCGGGTCCTGGCCACCAGGTTCGGGCTGCAGGCGATCGACGCGGCGCACGAGGGCGACTACGGCAAGATGGTGGCGCTGCGCGGCACCGACATCGTCCGTGTCGGGCTCGACGAGGCGACGGCCGAGCTCAAGACGGTGCCGGTGTCGCGCTACGCGGAGGCCGAGGTGTTCTTCGGCTGATTGAAAGCGGGTTGCAAGTGGGCGGCCGTAGCTTCTGTATCAGCGGGGTTACCGCTACAACCCCCTCAGGGTACGGCTTGCGCCGCGGCGAGTCGGCGGCCCACCACGCGCCGCAAGCCGTACCTATGACATAGCTCAAGAACGGGGCGTGCCGAAGAGATCCACATCCGGCGCGCCCCCGTTTTGCGCCACCCGGGCACCGCCCTGTGGCTGCGGCGGGACGCGTCCCTCCAGCCGGGCGCGAAACTCCGCCTCCCGGTTCAGTTCCTTCTCCGAGGGCGAGAGCATGACGGTGAGCAGCAGCCCCATGGTGATCACACTGAGCCCCACGATCAGCGGCAGCAGGAAGTCGATGGCCTTCGCGCCGGTGACCGGCCCCGCCGGGCTGTGCGCGTGCACCGACATCCCGTACATCCCCGTGTAGTGCATACCGGTCACCGCGACGCCCATGACCAGCGCCGCGCCGCCGATCTTGAGCGCGCCGCGGACCCGCAGGGTGAACCAGAGCGCGGCGGTGGCCGCGACGATCGCGATGACCACCGACAGCGCCACGAACAGCGGGTCGTAGGTGACGTCCCCCGCCATGTTCATCGCCGACATGCCCAGGTAGTGCATGCCGGCGACGCCGATGCCCGTCAGGACGCCGCCGCCGAGCAGGTACGAGGCCTGCTCGCCGCCACGCCAGACCACGAACAGCCCGGCGCCGACCACCACCACCGCGAGCAGCGCCGAGGCCGCGGTGAGCGGCATGTCGTAGCGGATCACCGTGCCCCGCACCGAGAAGCCCAGCATGGCGATGAAGTGCATCGTCCAGATGCCGGTGCCGCCGATGGCCACCGCCGCGCCCGCCAGCCAGTATCGGGCCTCCCTGGCGCTGACCAGCCGGGCCCGCGAGGTCAGCAGCAGGCCGAGCATGGACCCGATGCTGGACATGCCGTAGGCGACAAGGAGGGTCAGGGGCCCATAGGAGAAGTGGTCAATCGGCGACATACGCACACACGTCCCTTAGAGGTGAATAAGGGAGTATGAGCAGGGCTCAGGTGATTTTGCAACTACCTTCGGCGAGTTTTGGAACGTGGCGAATCTTGCGGGAACCCCTGCTGCTGCGGGGATGTAGGCGTTTCCAAGATCGGCTGCGGGTCGGGGACGGGGGCGCCGAAGACGGGTTGCGGCCGAGCGGGCTGCCGCTGAACCGGCCGTTGCTGGGCGGGCTGTTGTTGAACGGGTTGCTGTTGGGCGGGCTGCCGCTGGACGGGTTGCCGCTGGGCGGGCCGCGGGTGAAGGGGAGTGGGCGCGGGGTAGTGCTGCGGCTGCTGGTTGGCGCGCCGGCGCAGCTCCAGCCGGGCGACCAGCTCGGCGTCCTCGTGCAGCTCCTCCTCCGACGGCGACAGGATGACCATGAGCAGCATGGTCAGCGTGATCAGGCTGATCACGGTCATGAGCGGCACGAGGAAGTCGATGGCGTCGGCGCCCGGCACGGCGCTGGGCTCGGCGTCGACCGTGACGAGCATCGCGTACATGCCGGTGTAGTGCATGCCCGAGACGGCCACGCCCATGACCAGCGCCGCGCCGGCGATCCAGATGGGGCGCTTGACCCGCATCGTGAACCACAGGGCCACGGTCGCGGCGATCACGGCGATCGCGACGGAGGCGCCCACCACTTTTCGGTCATAGGAGACGTGCGCCGACATGTTCATCGCGTACATACCGAGGTAGTGCATGCTGGCCACACCCAGGCCGGTCAGCAGGCCGCCGCCGAGCAGGGCGAGCAGCCGGCCCCCGCCGTACGAGACCAGGAACAGGCCGGTGCCGACGACCACGATGGCCACGACGGCGGAGGCGACCGTCAACCACACGTCGTACTTGATCTGGGTGCCCTCGACCTCGAAGCCCATCATGCCGATGAAGTGCATGACCCAGATGCCGGTGCCGCCGATGGAGATGGCCGCCCCGATGAGCCACCGAACCCGCGAGGCGCCTCGCGAGGCGTGCGCTTGGGCGGTCAGCCGCAGTCCGAGCATCGACCCTATGCACGACATCACGTACGCGAGGAGCGGCGTGAGCGGGCCGTGGGTGAAATGGTTAACAGCGGACATTAAGTCAGTTTCCTTGCATTAGGGGTCACCGGATTGTGCCAGCTGGCCTGTCCGAATCACATGGATATCTCGACTATCTGTCAACCTGTAATGTCGGAACGTGAGAAGGGCTCATGGGTATCGAGAGGCCGTTCTGGCGCGCGATCGCGGTCTTCCGCGTCGCCTCGCTGCTGTACGCGGCGGTGTTGATGGCGCAGCACCGCGGCTACGCGGAGCCGCTCACGGGATGGCTGGTGATCGGCGTCATGGGGCTGTGGACGGCCGCGGCGATCTTCGCGTACTCCGTCGAGGCGCTGCGCCGGTGGCCGCTGCTCGTGCTCGACCTGCTGGTGGCCGTGGCCTGCCTGCTCTCTTCGCCGTACGTGCAGGGCGCCCTCCAGCAGCCCGGCGAGGGCACCATGCCGGTCCCGGCCACCTGGATCGCGGGCCCGGTGCTGGCCTGGGCGGTGCACGGAGGACGGCGGCTCGGCACGGTGGCCGCGGCCGTCGTGGCGGCGGCCGACCTCTGGCTGCGGATCCACGGGCCCGACGCGCCCGTCCTGATCAACGGCGCGGTGCTGCTGTTCATGACGGGTGTGGTGGTCGGCCACGTGGCACGGCTGGCCAAGCGGGCGGAGGAGCGCATGCAACGGGCCGTCGAGATGGAGGCGGCGCAGCGCGAACGCGATCGGCTGGCGCGGGACGTGCACGACTCGGTGCTGCAAGTTCTGGCGCTGGTCCGGCGGCGCGGCCAGGAGCTGGGCGGCGAGGCAGCGGAGCTTGGCCGGCTCGCGGGGGAGCAGGAATCGGCCCTGCGCTCGCTGTTCATCCGGCCCGCCTCTCCGCCGACCGCTGGGGTGGCGGATCTGCGGGCGCTGCTCATGCGGTACGGCTCGGCGTACGTGACGGTCTCGACCCCGGCGACGGCACTGGCGCTGCCGGGGCCGGTGGCTGAGCAGACGGCGGCGGCCGTCGGGGCGGCCCTGGACAATGTGCGCGCGCACTGTGGGCTGTCGGCGCGGGCGTGGGTGTTCGCCGAGTCGGGGGACGGCACGGTGACGGTGAGCATTCGGGACGAGGGGCCGGGGATTCCGGCCGGACGGTTAGAGGAGGCCGTGGCGGCCGGTCGGTTGGGCGTCTCGCAGTCCATCCGTGGGCGCATCGAGGGTCTTGGCGGGAAGGTCTCGATCACCAGCCTGCCGGGGGAGGGCACGGAGATCGAGCTGACGGTCCCGGCCTAGGGGGTTCACCTGGCGGTGGTTCGTCACGCGACTGTCTCAACCCCTGTGACGGTCCGTGGGTGGCTGAGGTCCTTTGGGAGGGCCCCCTCCGGGGGAGCGGACGAGGGCGGTCTGTGGGTGGCTGAGGTCCTTCGGGAGGGATACCCCCTGCGGGGGAGTGGATGAGGGCGGTCCGTGGACGGCTGGTCCCTCCGGGGGAGTGGAAGAAGGCGGCCGTCGTGGCTGGGGTCCCAAGGGTGGGCGCCGGGAGCCGAAGAGGGCGGTCTGTGGGGATGCCCCTTCGGGGAGTGGAAGGAGACGGGTCGGCGTCGCGACCCTAGAGTGGCGGCCATGGTGCGGGTGATGGTGGTGGATGACCATCCGATGTGGCGCGACGGGGTTGCCAGGGATCTGGCCGAGGCGGGCTACGAGGTGGTCGCCGCCGTGGGTGAGGGGCGTCAGGCGCTACGCGTGGCCGGGGCGGTGTTGCCCGAGGTGGTGGTGCTCGATCTGCGGCTGCCCGACATGTCGGGGGCGGAGGTGGCCGAAGGGCTGGCCGGGATGCCGGTGCCGCCGAGGGTGCTGGTGTTGTCGGCCAGTGCTGAGCAGGACGACGTGCTGGACGCCGTTAAGGCGGGCGCTTCTGGATATCTGGTGAAGTCGGCGAGCCGGGAGGAGTTCCTCGACGCCGTACGGCGGACCGCGGACGGCGACGCGGTGTTCACGCCCGGTCTGGCCGGGCTCGTGCTGGGGGAGTACCGGCGGCTCGCCGCCCAGACCGCGCCGGCCGAGGGGCCCCGGCTGACCGAGCGGGAGACCGAGGTGCTGCGGCTGGTCGCCAAGGGCCTGTCCTACCGGCAGATCGCTGACCGGCTCGTGCTCTCGCACCGGACCGTGCAGAACCACGTCCAGAACACGCTCCAGAAGCTCCAGCTCCACAACCGGGTAGAACTGGTGCGATATGCGATCGAGCAGGGGCTCGACGCGGACTAAACTCGGTGGGTCGAGGCGTTGGCCTCGGCGCGTCCCCATCACTCCCGGAGGTTCTGCCATGTCGATGTCCGCCCTGGGCGAGCCGTGCGTTCTGCTCAAGCTGGGCGAGATCGTCCTCAAAGGTAAGAACCGCGACCTTTTCGAACGCCGCCTGGTCGACAACATCCGCGAAGCCGTCAAGGAGCTCGGCCTCAAGCTCGACGTGCGCAAGCGGCACGGCGTCATCGCGATCTTCCTGCCCGACGGCGCCACGGCCGAACAGTCGGAGACCGTGGCGAAGCGGGTCGCCGACGTGCCCGGCCTGGTCTGGATCCACTCGGCCTGGCGGGTCGCCAAGGACCCCGACGCCGTGCTCAAGGCGAGTCTGGAGCTGGTGTCCGAGCGCGAGGAGGTCAAGCGCGGCGCCACGTTCGCGGTGCGCTCCCGCCGCCGCGACAAGCGTTTCCCGCTGCGCTCCAACGAGCTCGACCGGCTCGTCGGCGGCGCCATCAACGACGAGTACGGCCTGCCCGTCAACCTGAAGAACCCGGAGCTGACCGTCTCCATCGAGGTCGACAAGGACGAGGTGTTCGTCTTCACCGGCGGCATCCCCGGCCAGGGCGGCCTGCCGGTCGGCAGCAGCGGCCGGGCGCTGGTGCTCATGTCGGGCGGCATCGACTCGCCGGTGGCCGCCTACCGGATGATGCGCCGCGGCCTGCACGTCGACTTCCTGCACTTCTCGGGCATCCCGTTCACCACGTCCGAGTCGATCTACAAGGCGTACGCGCTGGTCAGGAAGCTCGACCGGTTCCAGGGCCGGTCGCGGCTGTGGGTGGTGCCGTTCGGCAAGGCTCAGCAGTCGATCCGCACCTCCGGCCAGGACCGGCTCGCGGTGATCGCCCAGCGCCGGCTCATGCTCAAGACGGCCGAGGAGGTCGCGCACCGCATCCGCGCCGCCGCGCTGATCACCGGTGACGCCCTCGGCCAGGTCTCCTCCCAGACGCTGACCAACATCACGGCCCAGGACCACGCGGTCGAGCTGCCGATCCTGCGCCCGCTGGTGGGCTGGGACAAGACGGAGATCATGGCCGAGGCCCGGCGCATCGGCACGCTGGAGATCTCCGAGTTGCCCGACGAGGACTGCTGCACGCTGCTGGCCCCCAAGCGGGCCGAGACGCGCGCGAAGATCGAGGACCTCAAGCAGATCGAGAAGCGGCTGGACGCCGAAGAGCTGGCCGTCCAGCTCGCCGACTCGATCCAGGAATACAAGCTCTGACCCGGCGAGGGAGCGCCGTCGCCTGGAGCCGGCGAGGGAGCGCCGTCGCCTGGAGGAGGAGCGCCGGGAGCGTAGCGACCAGAGCGACGGGGGAAGGCGGCGGCATGAGGCGACCGAGCCCGCCGCACGGAGTGCGGCAATAAGCAGGGAGCGCCGGGAGCGTAGCGACCAGAGCGACGGGGGAAGGCGGCGGCATTGGGCGACCGAGCCCGCCGCACGGAGTGCGGCAAATCAACCCGCGTCCACCCTGAACGGGTCGTGCTCGGCGAGCAGCTTGTCCAGGCGGGCCTGGTCGACGCGGGTGCTGACCCCCGACAGCTCCTGGCGGTCGCGTACGACCTTGCTGAGCGTGATGGTCGAGGTGATGACGTACAGGACGCCCAGGGCGAGGAAGGCCCTGATCCACCCGGAGGCCGGGAGGTAGACCAGGGCGAGCACCACGGACGACACGGACACCCCGAACGACAGGATGGCCTGGACGTAGTAGGCGGTGGTCTGGGTGGGTTGGATGGGCTTCGTCATGCCGACCATCATCAGGTTGGGCGACATGTCGGCACATGGGGTTACGTACTCAAGTTACTCATGAGTACGGCCGACCGGGCGCGTGGTGCCGGCCGTACTCATTCCAGGCGGATCAGACCGTCAGCGCGGCGGCGGCGCTCTTGCCGAGCAGCGGCGGGAAGTCCCGCATGACCTGGGCCAGCTCGCCCAGATCGGTGTCGACCAGCGCCTGCGGCCCGTCGACGATCGCCTGCTCGGGATGCGGGTGCACGTCGATGATGACGCCGTCGGCGCCCACGGCTATCGCCGCGCGCGTCAGCGGCAGCACCAGGCCACGCTGGCCGCCCGAGTGCGACGGGTCGACGATCACCGGCAGGTGCGACAGCCGCTGCGCCACCGGCACGGCCGAGACGTCGAGGGTGTTGCGCGTGGCGGTCTCGAACGTCCGGATGCCGCGCTCGCACAGCACGATGTCGAGGTTGCCGCGCCGCGCGATGTACTCGGCGGCCATCAGCCACTCCTCGATCGTCGAGCTCATGCCGCGCTTGAGCATGACCGGCCGGCCCGCCGCGCCGACCGCCTGCAGCAGCGCGAAGTTCTGCGCGTTGCGGGTGCCGACCTGCAGCATGTCCGCGTAAGAGGCGACCAGGGCGACGTCCTGCGCGTCGACCACCTCGGTGACGATCGGCAACCCCGTCTCCTCGCGCACGTCGGCGAGGATGCGCAGGCCCTGCTCGCCCAGCCCCTGGAAGGCGTACGGCGAGGTGCGGGGTTTGAAGGCGCCGCCGCGCAGCAGGGTCGCGCCCGCCGCCATGGCCATCCTGGCCGCCTCCAGCGTCTGCTGGGGCGTCTCCACCGCGCACGGCCCCGCGATCAGTGTCACGGTGCCGGGGCCGATCGGCACGCCGCCCACGTGGACCGTGGAGCGTTCGGGATGGTTCTCCCTGCTCACCAGCTTGTACGGGGTGCTCACCCGCATCACGTCACGCACCCCCGGCATGCCCCGCAGGCTCGCCTCGTCGAGCTGGGTCACATCGCCCACCAGCCCGACGATCGTGCGCCGTACACCCCTGCTCACGAACGCTTCTACCCCGGCCGCCTCGACGACCGCGACGATCGACGCGATGTCATCCCCGGTTGCCTCCTGGCCCATCACGATCACCATCTGCTGCTCCTTTGATCAAGCGCGGAAAAGCCCTGGAAACGCCGAAAGGCCCCGGGTCCATGTGGACCCGGGGCCTTTCGTTCGCCTGTCTGCTAGCGCAGCGTCAGGTGGCGAACGGACACGGGTCCGTCGCCATACCAAAACACGAACGCTTTACGCATAGTCGCCATCGTAGCGCACCGCACCCGCGCGCAAGGCAGACACGGGCCGATGGCAGGATGGCCCAAGACCACGGAAACCGGCGAGGGGAGTGTACGTGGAGGAATCGCGGCTGCCTCCGGGCCAGTACGTCCCGCGCGGCCGGCCGGTGATCCACTACGGCAGGGTGCCGCAGTTCCGGCCCGAGAGCTGGGACTTCCGTGTCTTCGGAGCCACCGCCTCGGGCGAGGAACACCGCTTCACCTGGCCGGAGTTCGAGAGCCTGCCCCGCACCGGCGTCATCGCGGATTTCCACTGCGTCACCAAGTTCTCGATCATGGGCAACGAGTGGCGGGGCGTCAGCCCGGCGACGATCGTCGCGGCGGCCCCGCCCGACCCGGGTGTGCGGCACGTGATGATCTGGGCCGAGTACGGCTACAGCGCCAATCTCCGGATGTCCGACTTCACCGCCTCGGACACGCTGTTCGCCATGGAGCTGGACGACAAGCCGATCAGCGCCGACCGGGGCTTCCCCGTACGCGCCGTCGTGCCCCATCTGTACGCCTGGAAAAGCGTCAAATGGGTGCGGGCCATCGAGTATCTCCTCGAAGATCGCCGAGGCTTCTGGGAGGAACGCGGCTACCACAACGTGGCCGATCCCTGGCGCGAGCAACGCTACTCCTACCAGGAAGAACCCGGCGAGGGCCCTCCGTAGGGTTTCCGCCCGAACACGGTCGGTTGTTGGCTACGGTTGCCCGCATGTCGACCACCGCGTACGTGGTGCTGTCCTGCCTGACCTTCGTCCTCGGCTACGTCGTCGCCCTGGTGCCGCGGGGACGCCGGGAGCCGCGCGAGCCGTCCGATCCGGCGGGGCCTCCCCCGGGTGACTGGAGGGACGAGGCGACGTACACGGCGTTGCACATCGCGGCGCTGGCGGCCCCCTCCCTGCGCGCCGGGCTGAACCGCGACTCGGCCCGCAAGGCCGTACGCCATCTGCACGCCCTGCTCGGCACCTACGCCGTCGCGATCACCTCGACCGAGGCGGCGCTGGCCTGGGACGGCCCGTGCACCGACGAGGTGCTCACCTACGCGCGCACCGCGCTGGCGTCCGGGCGGCCGCAGGTGTTCGCCGGGGAGCCGTACGGCGCGGTCGTGGTGCCGCTGCTCGTCGACGGCAAGCTCGTCGGCACGCTGGCGGCCTTCGACCAGGAGGTGAGCGCGGCGCTGGTGCGTACCGTCACCGAGGTCGGCCGGTGGGTGTCGGGCCAGCTGGAGCTGGCCGAACTCGACACCTCGCGGCGGCGCGCGCTGGAGGCGGAGATGCGCGCCCTGCGGGCGCAGATCTCGCCGCACTTCATCTACAACGCGCTGACCACGATCGCCTCCTTCGTCCGCACCGATCCGGCGCGGGCCCGGGAGTTGCTGCTGGACTTCGCCGACTTCGCCCGGTACGCGCTGCGCCGGGCGCACGACTTCACCACCCTGGCCGACGAGCTGACCTGCGTCGACCGCTACCTGCTGCTGGAGCGGGCGCGCTTCGGCGACAGGTTGCGCTTCAGCGTGCAGGTGGCGCCGGAGGTGCTGCCGGTGCCGGTGCCGTTCCTGTGCCTGCAACCGCTGGTGGAGAACGCGATCAAGCACGGCATGGGCAGCCGCGGCGGCGTCGGGCAGGTCCGCGTGGTGGCCCGCGACGCCGGCCCGGAGGCGCACATCACGGTCGAGGACGACGGCACCGGCATGGACCCCGAGCACGTCAGGCGGGTGCTCGACGACGACCCGAGGCGCGAGGGCAACGGCATCGGCCTGGCCAACGTGGACGTGCGGATGCGGCAGATCTACGGCGACGGCTACGGGCTGGTGGTGGAGACGGCGCTGGGCTCGGGCACCACCGTGCGGCTCCGCGTGCCGAAGACGCGTCTCAGCTCTCTGTAGTCAATTATTCGCGCTGCGTGCGCAAGTGGGTTGTGACCTCAGCGTTATTAAGGCAGCGTGGTGGTCATGCTGCGTGTGCTGGCCGTCGACGATGAGGTGCCCGCTTTGGAAGAACTGGCCTACTTGCTGCGCAAGGACGCCAGGGTGGAACGGGTCACGACCGCGAGCGACGGCGTCGCGGCCCTGCAGGAGATGGTCCAGATGATCGGGACCGGCGAGCGGCTCGACGGGGTGTTCCTCGACATCCGGATGCCTGGCATCGACGGGCTCGACCTGGCCAAGCTCGTCGGCGGATTCCCCAGCCCGCCCAGGCTGGTGTTCGTCACGGCGCACGAGGACTGCGCGGTGCGGGCGTTCGAGCTGGAGGCCGTCGACTACCTGCTGAAACCGGTCCGGGCGGAGCGGCTGGCCGAGGCGGTGCGCCGGCTGGAGGTGGCCGTGGCGCCGCCCGCCGAGCCGGCCCTCGACGACGTGATCCCGGTTGAGCTGAGCGGGATCACCAGGTTCGTCCCGCAGCAGGCGGTCTGGTATGCCGAGGCGAAGGGCGACTACGTACGCCTGCACACGGTCGACGGCAGCTACCTCGTACGCATGTCCCTGGCGGCGCTGGAGCGGCGCTGGGCCGACGCCGGGTTCATCCGGGTGCACCGCAGCACCCTCGTCTCCGCCAGGCACGTGAGCGAGCTCAGGTTCGAGGGCGGCAGGGTGATGCTGACCGTCGGCACCCAGACGCTCCAGGTGAGCAGGCGGCACAGCCGCCAGGTGCGCGAGCAGCTGGTCCGCCAGCATCGCGGCGCCATCTCCTGACCCGCCGCGGCGCCCCCCTTTGGCCGGGCGGGCGCCCCCTTTGGCCGGGCAGGGCGCCCTCTTTTGCCTCGGCGCGGCGCCCTCTTCTGACCCGTCGCGCCGCCCGATTCCCGGGTGAGGTGGGCGTGAATACGGGGAGTGTGAACGGGCCCCCGCGCGGTTCGCCGCGCCGGGCGATTTCTCCGTGATGGTGACGAGTTCCCTGGTCACACCCGGTCGGGTGGCTCTGTGGCGTCCGGACGGCCGTCGTGTCCGGGAGCGCGGGGTCGCGGAAGTGACCGCTCGTCGTGCCGGAACCGCCGTTCGTCGTACCAGCACGCTCCGTATGGCGATGACTACAGACCGTTCGACGAGCTGTCCGTAAACGGGGGGTCGCCCGCAAGATCGCGACCGTAGTGTTTGCGCATCGGAAGCCACCCGGCGCATCAGGGGGGACGGGCCGAAAGGCTCGCTGATTAGTCTGATGCGCCGGATCCTCCGGTGACCGCGCAGGTCACCACGGCTGTCGGGCCCTCTACCGGGGGGCAGGGCCCGCCTGCCGAGCACGTGTGGGACGCCCGCTGTGGCCGCGGAAAGGACCGCGATCCGGCTTACGGGGGTGGCCGGATCGCGAGAGCGGGCGTCCCGACACGTGCACCAACGCTCAGACGGGCCTGGCGGAGAGCTATGGCTCGTCGCGGAGCTTCTTGAGGGTGGCGATGTCCTCGCGGTGCTTGTCGGCCTTCCCCGGCGTCTCGATGCAGATCGGGACGCCCGCCACGGCCGGGTGCCGCATCAGGTCGGCGAACGGCTGGGCGCCGATGTGCCCCGCGCCGATGTTCTCGTGGCGGTCCTTCTTCGAGCCGCACACGTCCTTGGAGTCGTTGGCGTGGATCAGCTTCAGCCGCCTCGGCGCGATCGCGTGCAGCGCGTCGAACGTCTCCTTGACCCCGCTCGCCGCGACCAGGTCGTGCCCGGCCGAGAACGCGTGGCAGGTGTCGAGGCAGATATTGGCCCGCGGGTGCCAGTCGAGCGCCGCCAGGTAGGGCTCCAGATCCTGCACCGTGGCGCAGAGCATCGCCCCCTGGCCCGCCATCGGCTCCAGCAGCAGGTCGGGGCCGCCCTCGGGGATCTCGTCGAGCAGCGGCAACAGGTGCTCGCGCAGCTGGCGCATCGCGTCGTCGCGCGGCTGCGTCACCGCCGAACCCGTGTGCACCACGACTCCCTTGGCGCCGACCTCGGCGCCGCGGCGCAGCGTGTAGCGGACGAGCGCGATGGTGCCGGCCACCGTCTCGGGGTTGGGCGAGCCGAAGTTGGCCAGGTAGGGCACATGCACGAAGGTATCGACACCCGACGCGGCCAGCGCGGCGTCCTCTTCGGGCTTGCCCGGCGTGAGCGCCCAGGCGCGCGGGTTGGTGACGAACACCTGGATCATCTCGGCGCCGATCTCGGCCATGTACGCGAGACCGCCCGTCGCCAGGCCGCCCGCGACGGAGACGTGCCCGCCGATGAGAGAGGTTGGGGTCATGATGCCTAACAGTTTAGGCGGGCGGCGGAGCGGGCCGGCCGAGCGGGATATGCGGCGAGCTTGGAGCATGACACGAAAAGTCCTAGCCAACCGCTGGGCCAGTTGAGAGTTCTTGCGGATGGACCGGGCACCAGGCGGGTGTGTGTACTGCTGCTATGCCCAACACGCTCACCGGTCTGGCCGGGTTCAACGCCCGGGAGGACATCGAGGCGGAGCTGCTCGCCTGCTGCGCCTCCCGCGCATTCGCCAGGTCCGTCGCGGCCCGGCGCCCCTACAGCGACCCGGAACGGCTCGCCGCCGCCGCCGACGCGGCCGTACGCGGCCTGGCCTGGCCCGACGTACTCGAAGCTCTCAGCGCCCACCCGAGGATCGGGGAGCGCGCCGAGAGCGCCTGGTCCAGGCAGGAGCAGTCGGGCGTGGAGGACGACACGCGCGCCGAGCTGGCCGAGGGCAACCGGGCGTACGAGGACCGTTTCGGCCACGTCTACCTGATCTGCGCCACCGGCCTGACGGGCGCGGAGATGCTGGCCAGGCTGCGCGAACGCCTGCTCCACGACGAGGAGACCGAACGCGCCACCGTTCGCGACGAGCTGGCCAAGATCACCAGGCTGCGGCTGGTCAAGCTGCTGGAGGGGTCCTGATGAGCTTCTCCACGCACGTCCTGAACGCCGTCACCGGCCGCCCCGCCGCGGGAGTGGCCGTACGGCTGGAGTACGAGGGCGAGGTCGTGGCCGACGGCCGCACCGACGCCGACGGCCGGATCAAGGGCTGGAACCCCGGCGCCGGCGTCCACCGGGTGGTCTTCGACACCGGCGCCTACCTGACCGACACGTTCTACCCCGAGGTCGTCATCACCTTCACCGTGACGGACCCGGCCGCGCACTATCACGTGCCGCTGCTGCTCAGCCCGTTCGCCTACTCCACCTACCGAGGGAGCTAGAACGTGCCCGACGTCATCCTGGGCCCCAACCGCTACGGCAAGGCGGAGACCAGGCTCGTCCGCGTCGTCCGGGAGGGCGAGGTCCACCACCTCAAGGACCTGAGCGTCAGCTCCTCGCTCTCCGGCGACATGGAGGCCGTCCACCTGACCGGCGACAACGCCACCGTGCTGCCGACCGACTCGCAGAAGAACACCGTCTACGCCTTCGCCAAGAAGCACGGCGTCGACCAGATCGAGGACTTCGCGCTCCTGCTGGCCAGGCACTTCGTCGAGTCACAGCCGTCGATCCACCACGCCAGGGTGGAGATCGAGGAGTACGCCTGGGAGCGGATCGGCGGCGACCGGCCGCACTCGTTCGCGCGCAAGGGCGGCGAGGTGCGCACCTGCGTCGTCCACCATGACCGGGACGGCCGCACCACCGTGGTCTCCGGGCTGAAGGACCTGGTCGTGCTCAACTCGACGGGCTCGGAGTTCCACGGCTACATCCAGGACGAGTACACCACGCTGCCGCCGACCACCGACCGCGTCCTCGCCACCGCCGTCGCCGCCCGATGGCGCCACGCTTCAGAAGGGTCCGC
This sequence comes from Nonomuraea sp. CA-143628, assembly GCF_050942315.1. Taxonomy (NCBI): domain Bacteria; kingdom Bacillati; phylum Actinomycetota; class Actinomycetes; order Streptosporangiales; family Streptosporangiaceae; genus Nonomuraea; species Nonomuraea sp. CA-143628. The sequence goes on along the minus strand of NZ_CP192072.1, from coordinate 8,748,416 downwards.
GTACGGCAAGTCGTACGAGGAGGTCCGGCGCTGCTTGCTCGAAACGTTCGCCGACACGCACAGCCTGTCGCTGCAGCAGACGCTGTACGCGATGGGAAAACGGGTACTGGACACCCGAGGCGAGGTCTGCGAGATCAGGTTCGCGATGCCGAACAAGCACCACTTCCTGGTGGACCTCTCGCCGTTCGGCCTGGACAACGACAACGAGGTCTACTTCGCGGCCGACCGCCCCTATGGCCTGATCGAGGGCGGCGTACTGCGCGAGGACGCCCCTGACGCCGCATTCGCCTGGGAGTAGAACGATGGAATTCCTGCGCCCCACGACATGGGACGAGGCGCTGGCCGCCAAGGCGGACCGGCCAGGGGCCGTGCCCATCCAGGGCGGCACCGACGTGATGGTCGAGATCAACTTCGACGCGCGGCGGCCGGAGGCGCTGCTGGACCTCACCCGCGTGCCCGAGCTGTGTACCTGGTCCCTGGAGGACGGCCGCTACCGGGTGGGAGCCGCCGTGCCGTACACCACGATCATCGAGGAGCTCGGCGGCCCGCTGCCGGGACTGGCGCAGGCGTCGCGGACGGTCGGCTCGCCGCAGATCCGCAACCGCGGCTCGGTCGGCGGGAACCTCGGCGCGGCCTCGCCCGCCGGGGACAGCCACCCGCCGCTGCTGGCCGCCGGGGCGGTGATCGAGGTGGAGTCGCGCGACGGCGGCGTCAGGATGATCCCCGCGCACGAGTTCTACCTGGGCGTCAAGCGGTCCGCGCTGCGGCCGGACGAGCTGATCAGGGCCGTCCACCTCGAACCCGCCACCGGCCCCCAATACTTCTCCAAGGTCGGCACCCGCAACGCCATGGTCATCGCGGTGTGCTCGTTCGCGGTCGCGCTGCATCCGGGGGAGCGGCGGGTCGGCACCGGCCTCGGATCGGCCGCGCCCACGCCGCGCCGGGCGCTGGAGGCCGAGGAGTTCCTGCGCCGCGAGCTCGACTGGAGCGCCCGGCTCGACCCCGCCGTGCTGAAGCGGTTCGGCGAGCTGTGCGCCCAGGCCGCCGCACCGATCGACGACGTGCGCGGCACCGCCGACTACCGCAGGCACGCCATCGGCGTGATGGCCCGCCGCACGCTGACCTGGGCCTGGAACGACTACCGAGGAAGGAGGGCCGCCTGATGCGCGTCACCTTCACCGTCAACGGCCGCCAGGAGTGCGCCGACGACGTGTGGGAGGGCGAGAGCCTCCTGTACGTGCTGCGCGAACGGGTCGGCCTGCCCGGCTCCAAGAACGCCTGCGAGCAGGGCGAATGCGGATCGTGCACGGTCTACCTCGACGGCACTCCGGTCTGCGCCTGCCTGGTCGCCGCCGGGCAGGCCGAGGGCCGCCAGGTGCGTACCGTCGAGGGCCTGGCCGACGGCGACCGGCTCGACCCCGTGCAGGAGGCGTTCGTCGAGAGCGGCGCGGTGCAGTGCGGCTTCTGCACGCCCGGTCTGATCGTGCAGACGCACGACCTGCTCGAACGCGTCGACCGTCCGTCCGACGCGGAGATCCGCGAGGCGCTCGCGGGGAATCTGTGCCGCTGCACCGGCTACGAGAAGATCCTGGACGCGGTACGGCTGGCGGCCGAGCGAAAGGCGGCGACCAGATGACGCCTGGCTCTGTGCAGATCGACAACGTCTACATCGCGCCCGTTGCCGGGCCGGAGGTCGAGTCCGGATATATCCGTATCGATGGTGACCTGATCACCGGCCTCGGCCCCATGGCCGAGGCGCCCGCCACCCCGCCGGCCACCCGGATCGACGGCACCGGCTGCCTGGCCACGCCCGGCCTGGTCAACACCCACCACCACCTCTACCAGTGGGCCTCGCAGGGTCTCGCCCAGGACGCGACCCTGTTCGAGTGGCTGGTGACCCTCTACCCCGTGTGGGCCGCCATGGACGCCGAGGTCGTCAGGGGCGCGGCCGGGGCGGGGCTCGGCCACCTGGCCCTGTCCGGCTGCACCACCTCCAGCGACCACCACTACGTCTTCCCCAAGGGCCGGGGCGACCTGCTCGCCGCCGAGATCGAGGCGGCGCGCGAGCTGGGCATCCGCTTCCACCCGGCGCGCGGCTCCATGGACAGGGGCCAGTCGCAGGGCGGCCTGCCCCCGGACGTCGTGGTCGAGCGGCTCGACGAGATCCTCGCCGCCACCGCCGAGGCCGTCGACGTCTACCACGACCCGTCGTTCTCCTCGAAGCTGCGGATCGCGGTGGCGCCCTGCTCGCCGTTCTCGGTGAGCGGTGAGCTGATGACCGAGGCCGCCGCCCTCGCCAGGGACCGGGGAGTGCGCCTGCACACCCACCTGGCCGAGACGCTGGACGAGGAGGAGCACTGCCGCGCGCAGTTCGGCATGCGGCCCGTCGAGTACATGGACAAGCTCGGCTGGCTCGGCCCAGACGTCTGGTTCGCCCACGCGGTGCACCTCAGCGACTCCGACATAGGCAAGCTCGCCGCCACCGGCACCGGCTCCGCGCACTGCCCCTCGTCGAACGGCCGGCTCGGCGCCGGGATCGCCAGGGTGTCGGAGATGCTCCGGCGCGGCGCGAACGTCGGCCTCGGCGTGGACGGCAGCGCCTCCTCGGAGCTGACCACGCTGTCCGGCGAGATGCGGCAGGCACTGCTGTTCCAGCGAGCCGTGCACGGTCCGGGCGCGCTGACCGCCCGGCAGGCGCTCGAACTCGCCACGCTCGGCGGGGCCCGCAACCTCGGCCGTGAGGGCGAACTGGGCACGCTGGAGGCGGGCAAGCTCGCGGACATCGCGCTGTGGCGGGTGGACGGGCCGTTCGCCTCGGCGGTGACCGACCCGGTCTGCCGCCTGGTCTTCGCCACCCGCCAGCCGCCGCTGGCCCGGCTGCTGGTCGGCGGCGAGACGGTCGTCGAGGACGACGAGCTCAGGACCGTCGCCCAAGACGACCTCGGCCGCGCGGGCGTTGAGGCCCACCGCCGCCTGACCCGGCTGGCCGAGAAGCATGGCATCACCGCCGCCAAGGAGATCCATCGGTAACCACGCCCGTCCGGGTTCCGGACGCCAGTTCGAGGCGCCGTCCGCCGGGATGTGATGATGAAGCGTCGCGTCTCCCCGGAGGCGGGGCCGTTCGCCGTTCGTCACCGTGTGGGAGTTCGTAGTGGTTGAGCATGTGCTCGTTGCCCCCGACAAGTTCAAGGGGTCGCTGACCGCCGCCGAGGTGGCGGCCCATGTGTCGGCGGGGCTGGGCGTCCCGGCGATAGAGCTGCCTGTGGCCGACGGGGGAGACGGCACCGTGGACGCGGTCGTGGCCTGCGGCTTCACCCGCGTCTCCCGCCAGGTCACCGGGCCCACGGGCGAGCCCGTCCAGGCGTCGTACGCGCGGCGTGGGGACACCGCCGTAGTCGAGCTGGCCGAGGCGTCCGGTCTGCGCCGCCTTCCCGGCGGGCTTGAGCCGCTCACCGCCACGAGCTACGGCACCGGCGAGCTCGTCGCCGACGCGATCCGCCAGGGTGCCAAGCGCATCGTGCTGGGCCTGGGCGGCAGCGCATGCACCGACGGGGGCGCGGGCATGGCGCAGGCGCTCGGCGCCCGCTTCCTCGACGCTCAGGGCGACGAGCTCGAGTACGGCGGAGCCGCCCTGGGCAGGCTCGACCGCATCGACATCTCCGGTTTCACGGATATGTCGGGCATCGAGGTGGTGGTGGCCAGCGACGTCGACAACCCGCTCCTCGGCCCGCACGGCGCCGCGGCGGTCTACGGTCCGCAGAAGGGCGCGACCCTGGAGGACGTGCCGATCCTGGACCGGGCGCTCGGCCGCCTCGCCGCCGTCGCCACCCGCACGCACGGTCTGGCGGGCGCCGTCGAGCACGACGACGTGCCCCGCCCGATGGGCGTCGCCGGGGCTCCGGGCGCGGGGGCCGCGGGTGGCGTGGGGTTCGCGGCGCTGGCGTTCCTGCACGCCGAGGTCCGGCCGGGCATCGACTACCTGCTCGACCTGCTCGGGTTCGGTGAGCAGGTCAAGGGGGCCCGTCTGGTGATCACCGGTGAGGGCTCGCTGGACGAGCAGTCGCTGCGCGGCAAGGCCCCTGTCGGCGTCGCCCAGGCGGCTGCCCGGGCGGGCGTTCCGGTGGTCGCCGTCTGCGGTCGCCGTACCCTGTCCGACGCCGAGCTCCGGGCGGCCGGCATCGAGGCCGCCTACGCCCTCACCGACCTGGAGCCCGACCCGGCCCGCTGCATGGCCGACGCCGCCGCGCTCCTTGAGCGCCTGGCCGCCAAGCTCGCCGCCGACCGCCTATGACCGGAGTTGATATGACCGGCTATGACCTCGTGATTCGATCGCGCAGGACCGTCACGCCCGACGGCGAGCGGGCCGCCTCGGTGGCCGTCCGCGACGGCCGGATCGCCGCCATCGGCGCGTACGGTGACGCCGTCGAGGCGGCCGAGGTCATCGACCTGCGAGACCTCGCGCTGCTGCCCGGCCTGGTCGACACCCACGTGCACGTCAACGAGCCGGGCCGTACGCACTGGGAGGGGTTCGCCTCGGCCACCAGGGCGGCCGCCGCGGGTGGTGTCACCACGATCGTGGACATGCCGCTCAACTCGCTCCCGCCCACCGTCACCGTGGACGCGCTCGACGCCAAGCTGCGCGCCGCCGACGGGCAGTGCCACGTGGACGTCGGCTTCTGGGGCGGCGCGATCCCCGGCAACGTCAAGGACCTGCGCCCCCTGCACGACCGTGGTGTCCACGGCTTCAAGTGCTTCCTGTCGCCGTCGGGCGTGGAGGAGTTCCCGCCGCTCAGCCCTTCGGAGGTACGCCAGGCGCTCACGGAGCTCGCCGGGTTCGACGGTCTCATGGTCGTACACGCCGAGGACCCGGCGATGCTGGCCGAGCCGGCGGGCCCGACGTACCGCGAGTTCGTGGACTCCCGGCCGGGCGCGGCCGAGCGCAGCGCGGTCGAGCAGGTGATCCGGCTGGCCAGGGAGACCGGCGCCCGGGTGCACATCCTGCACGTCTCCAGCGCCGACTGCCTGGAGCCGCTGGCCGCCGCCCAGGCCGAGGGGGTACGCGTCACCGCCGAGACCTGTCCCCACTACCTGACCCTGGCCGCCGAACAGGTGCCCGAGGGCGAGACCGCCTACAAGTGCTGCCCGCCGATCCGCTCCGCCGCCAACCGCGACCGGCTTTGGGACGGGCTGGCGAGTGGCGTGCTGAGCTGCGTCGTCTCCGACCACTCGCCCGCACCGGCCGACCTCAAGGTGCCCTCGTTCGCGGCGGCCTGGGGCGGCATCGCCTCGCTCCAGCTCGGCCTGCCGGCGGTATGGACCGAGGCGTCGCGCCGTGGTCACGGGCTGGCCGACGTGGTGCGCTGGATGTCCACCCAATCAGCAGCAATGGCCCATATTTCCGGAAAAGGCGCGATAAAGGTGGGCAACGACGCTGATCTGGTGGCTTTCGATGCCACGGCCGTCAACCCGGTCGACGCGGCCCGGCTCCATCACAAGAACCCGGTGACCCCCTACCACGGCCACCTCCTCAAGGGCGCCGTCCTTACCACCTGGCTCCGTGGCCGGCCCACTGACGGCGTACCGCACGGAGCCTTCCTGTTGGGAGAGCAGTAGATGCCCGGCTTCACCGACCTGCCCGACCTCGCGCTGCGTACCCTCGGCGGCTCGGTGGTCGCCGCCAGCGACGAGTCCTTCGCCGAGAAGGAGAGCCTGATCCGGCCGGGACGTCCCGGCTTCCAGGCGGAGACGTTCGGCAGCAAGGGCCAGGTCTACGACGGCTGGGAGACCCGGCGCCGGCGCGAGCCCGGCCACGACTGGGCGATCGTCCGGCTCGGCCTGCCGGGCGTCGTCCGTGGCGTGGTGATCGACACGGCCTGGTTCAAGGGCAACTACCCGCCTCACGCCTCGGTCGAGGCCGCGGCCGTGGACGGCTACCCGTCGCCCGCCGAGCTCGCCGACGCCGACTGGGCGGAGATCGTGCCCAGGAGCGACCTCAAGGGCGACGCCGAGCACGCTTTCGAGGTCACCGACGACTCCCGTTACACGCACGTCCGGCTGAACATGTATCCCGACGGCGGGATCGCCCGGCTGCGCGTACACGGTGAGGTACGGCCGGACCTGTCCCTCTATGAGGGGCTCAGCCTCGACCTGGCCGCTCTCGCGAACGGGGGGCGGGTCATCGCCTGCTCCAACGAGTTCTACTCGGCGCCCGACAACGTCCTGGCCCCCGGGTCGGCCCGCCACCAGGCGGAGGGCTGGGAGACCGCGCGGCGGCGCGAGGCCGGGAACGAATGGCTGGTCATCCGGCTCGCCGCGCGCGGCGTCATCCGGCTGGCCGAGATCGACACCACGAACCTGCTGTTCAACGCGCCCGGCTGGGTGTCACTGACCGGCTACGACGGCGACCGTGAGGTCGAGCTGCTGGCCAGGACGCGGCTGCAGCCCGACACTCCGCACCGGTTCCGCCTGGAGCACGCCGAGCCGGTCACGCGGGTGCGCGTCGACATCTATCCCGACGGTGGGCTGGCAAGGGTCCGGTTGCACGGCAACCTCGCCTGACAGCGCTCGCCCGGCCGTCGGGCCACTGCCAGCGGGCGGCCGCCGGGTTACTGCCAGAGGACCACCATCGCGCCGGGCGGCCGCTCGCTGTTGCCCGCCGGGCGCTGGAACCGTACGACTCCATCCTTCGTGAGCTTGCGGATCTGCACCTTGAAGCCGAGCCCCTGTAACTCGTTCCTGGCGTCGTTGACGTTCTTGCCCACCACCGACGGGACGAGCTGGAACTCCTGGTCGTCCCGCGCCTCGTTGTCCTCATTGTCGCCGCTGAACCAGTCCCAGAAGTCGGTCTGGCACCGGGACACCGTGATCATGGCCTGCGCGCCCTTGTTGACCTCGGCCTTGGCCTTGGGCGTCTGCGCGATCACCGTGCACGGCTCGGCCCGGTCGTCGACCTCGTTGACCTGCACCTGGAAGCCCTGGGTGCCGAGGTAGTTGGCCGCCTCGTCCTTGGGCATGCCGCTGACGTCGGGCATCACGAGCCCCGCGCTGACGTAGAGGTTGACCTTCGAGTTCTCCTTGACCTTCTCGCCCACGTCGGGCGAGGTGCGGATCACCTTGCCGCGGTCGATCTCCTGGCTGGCCTGCCGGCTGACACGGTTGACGTCGAGCCCGGCCTTGCCGATCGCGGTGCGGGCCTCGGGCTCGGTCATGCCCTCGACGTTGGGCACCAGCACCCGCTTCGGGCCCAGCGAGGGGACCAGTGTGAGGACCGCGCCCCGCTCGACCTCGACGTTGCGCCCTGGATCGGTGCGCAGCACGAGGCCCTCGGCGACCTTCTCGTCGTGCTGGCCGGGGGCCGTCTTCACCTGGAAGCCCTGGGCGGTGGCGGCTCTCTGGGCGACCGCCAGGTCCTTGCCGACCAGGTCGGGCACCGGCACGTACGTGGTCTGCGAGAAGTACCAGCCCGTCAGCGCCACCGCCACCACCATGACCGCGGCGAGCGCGACCAGGAACCAGTTGGGCTTGAAACCGGCGCGCCGCGCGGGCAGCTCCTCACGCGGCTGGATCATCGTGTGGTTCGGCACCACCTGCGTCATCGCGTGCGGCGCGGTGGCGGGGCCGGCGCTCGGCATCGAGTAGGGCATGGAGCGCACGCCGGACGCCCCCGCGTGCGTGGGCGGCGTCGTCGTACGGGGCAGCATGCGGTGCGCGTCCACGGCCGCCACCAGCATCGCGGTCGCGTCGGCGGGACGGTCGTCGGGGGAACGGGCCGTGGCGTGCGTCACCAGCGTGTCGATCAGCGGCGGCACCTCCGGCACCACGGAGGACGGCGGCGGCACGGTGTCGTGGACGTGCCGGTAGGCCACCGACATCGGCGTCTCGCCGTCGTAGGGCTGCTCGCCGGTCACCAGCTCGAACAGCATGATGCCCGCCGCGTAGACGTCGCTGCGCACGTCGGCGCCGCCGGTCATGACCTGCTCGGGCGACATGTAGCCGATCGTGCCGATCATCACGCCGGTGCGGGTCTGGTTGGTCGCCTCGATCGCCCGGGCCAGACCGAAGTCCACCACCTTGACCCGGCCGTCGTCGGTGAGCAGGACGTTCTCGGGCTTGACGTCGCGGTGCACCATGCCGGCCTGGTGGGCCGCGCCCAAGGCCGCGAGCACCGGTATCATGATCTCCAGCGCCTCGCGGGCGGGCAGCCTGCCCCGGTCGCGCAGGGTGTCGCGGAGCGTCCTGCCGGGGACGTACTCCATCGACAGATAGACCACGTCACCGTCGGTGCCCTGGTCGAAGACATGCACCACGTTGGGGTGCGAGAGGCTGGCCACAGACTTGGCCTCGCCGATGAACCGCCGCACGAACGACGGGTCCTCGGCGAGCGAGCGGTGCATGACCTTCAGCGCGACCGTGCGATCAAGCCGGACGTCGAGCGCCAGGTAGACGGTCGCCATACCGCCCCGCGCGATCCGGGACTCGATGCGGTAACGCCCATCGAGCAGCCGTCCGACGAGAGGGTCCGCTGTCGTCGTGTCCACCCCGCTGAGTTTACGGGCGTTTTGCCACTGGCAAGGCCTGACCATCCGAAACCGATGCCGAGCCGTGCTCGTTGGAACGCGCCTATCTGGAATATAACCGGACATATCATGTCTCGCCGGTTCCGCGTGGCGTCGGTGGCTACAGGGCTGTCTGGGGGATTCTGGGTTGCTACGGGCTCGTCTGGGGGGCTTCGGGTGGCCACGGGACCGTGTGGGGTGCTCCGGGGTAGCTACACGGTCCCGTCAGCGGCCTTCGCGTGGTTACGGGCCCGTCGGGGAGGATGCCTCCGCGTAGCGGCGGCGGGGGATGCGGCCCGCCTGGTGGGCGAGCCGGCCCGCCTGGACGGCCGCTCTCATGGCCGCCGCCATCATCTCCGGCCGCTGCGCCCTGGTGACGGCCGTGGCCAGGAGTACGGCGTCGCAGCCCAGCTCCATCGCCAGAGCGGCGTCGCTGGCCGTACCGATGCCCGCGTCGAGGATCACCGGCACCGAGGCCGCCTCCACGATGAGCTCGATGTTGTGCGGGTTGCGGATGCCGAGGCCCGAGCCGATCGGCGCGCCGAGCGGCATCACCGCGGCACATCCGGCCAGCTCCAGGCGACGCGCCAGCGCCGGGTCGTCCCCGATGTACGGCAGCACCACGAACCCGTCGGCCACCAGCCGTTCGGCCGCGTCGAACGTCTCGATCGGGTCCGGCAGCAGCGTCCGCTCGTCGGCGATGACCTCGAGCTTGACCCAGTTCGTACCGAGCGCCTCCCTGGCCAGCCGGGCGGTCAGCACGGCGTCGCCCGCCGTGAAGCAACCGGCGGTGTTGGGCAGGACCTTGATGCCGCGTTCGCGCAGTACGTCGAGCACCGAGCCCGGCGCGCCGGGGTCGAGCCGCCGCATGGCGACGGTCGTCAGCTCGGTGCCGGACGCGACCAGCGCCTGGTCGAGCACCTCCAGCGACGGCGCGCCGCCGGTGCCCATGATGAGCCGGGAGGAGAACTTCTCCCCGGCTATGAGGAGATCATCCACCTTGCACCGCCGTCAGCACTTCCATCCGGTCACTGTCGCCGAGCGCCGTCGTCTCCCAGGCGCTCCGCGTCACCACCTCGTCGTTCACGGCCACGGCCACGCCGGTCGTCGCCGTGGTGAGCGTGAGTACGGCCTGCGCCACGGTGGTGCCGTCGGGCACCTCGTGTGGGGCCCCATTGATGGTCACATTCATGAAATATCCCGATACCTCAGCGGCGAGCACAGCTCCGCGAGCTCGCTCTCCTCACCCAGCAGAATGGCCGCCGTGAGCGGGGCCAGCAGCACCCCGCCCCGGTGATGCCCAGTGGCCAGCACCAGCCCTGGTGTCCCGCTGGGCCCGATGAGTGGGACGTTGTCCGGTGTGCCCGGACGCAGCCCCGCCACCACATCGGCGATCTCCAGCTCGGTGACGCCGGGCACCAGCTCGTGGGCGTCCCGCAGCAGCTCGTACAGTCCGCCCGCCGTCACCCTCGTGTCGAACCCCAGCTCCTCCTGGGTCGCCCCGACCACCAGCTCACCGTCACCCCTCGGCACCAGGTAGACGGATGTGCCGTGGACCGTCCCGCGTACGCACCTGCCGAGCAGGGACTGGGGGGAGCGCAGCCGCATGATCTGCCCCTTGACCGGGCGTACCGGGACATCGACCAGCCCGGCGCTCCACGCCCCGGCCGCCAGCACGACCCGCTCGCCCCGGATCTCGTCGGGGAAGTCTGCCTGCGGGAGGCCCTTGTCTTGGGTGGCCGTCTGGTTCAGGGTGGCCGTTCCGTCTTGGGTGGCCGTCTGGTTCGGGGTGGCCGCCTGGTTCGGGGCGGGTGTTTGGTTCAGGGTGGGTCTCCGGTCCGGCGCTGCCGTCCAGTCCGGGGCGGGCCTCCGGTTCGGGGTGGTCGGCCGGTCCGGGGGTGCGAGGCGTACGCCCACCACCTTGTCGCCGTCCTGGAGCAGTTCGCTGACGCGAGCCCGGACGATTGGGACGCCCAGGCGGTCGAGCGCGGCCAGGAGGGCGGTGGTGACGCGGCGCGGATCCACCCAGGCGTCGCCACGGGCCAGTAGCCCACCGCGTACGGAGGGCGCCAGCATGGGCTCCAGCCGACGGCACTCGCGCCCGGTGAGCCGCTCGACCGGCAGCCCCAGCTTCTCCATGAACGCGGCCAGCTCACCGAGGGCCGCCAGATCGTCGGCCCCGAACGCCACGGCCAGCGTCCCGTCGGCCCGGAAGTCCAGCCCGGCCCGCGCGGCCTCGCTGAGCCCGCTAACGGCCGCTTCAGACGGTCCGGCCCCGTCAAGCTCAGACGCTCCGATCTCGTCGAGGCGGGTCGCGGCGGGTCCCGTAGCAGCATGGAGGCCGACGTCGGAGGCGGCGAATCCCGTACCGGCATCGAGCTGAGGGAGGTTGGCGGCGGGTCCCGTACCGGCATCGAGCTGAGGGAGGTTGGCGGCGGGTTCCGTACCGGCAACGAGGCCGGCGTCGGTGGCGAGTTCGGTGGCGAAGGACGGCCAGCGGCGCAGTGCGGCGAGGCCCAGCCGGAGCAGCGGCTCCTCCGTGTAGGTGACCTCGCTCACCGGCGCCAGCATGCCCGCCGCCGCGTGCGAGGCCCCAGAGGCCGGTGCCGGGTCGACCACGGTGACCGGCCGCCCCGAGCGGGACAGGCGCCAGGCGATGGACAGCCCGATGATCCCGCCGCCTACGACGATGTCCACGTCCGCTCCCTTCGCCGGCATGATCCGGATCAGGTGTCTTGCGGTCGAAGGCCCGGTGCAGCCTTCCTCTCAGCCCGGTAAACGGCCGGACTCCCGCGCGTCTTACGCCTCCACCCTACGGCCTCGGCGCGACGTCCCGGCACAGGCCCCGTTATGGTCTTGAACGTGAATCATGTGGTGGTGGCAGGCGCCGGTCTGGCCGGTGTACGGAGTGTCGAGGCGCTGCGCGCGAAAGGGTTCGACGGCAGGATCACGCTGATCGGGCAAGAGCGGCACCGGCCGTACGACCGGCCACCCTTGTCGAAGGCGGTCCTGTCCGGCAGCAGTGACTCCAGCTTCGTCGACGCCGACCTCGCCGTGCTGGAGGTGGACTTCTGGCCGGGCGTCTCGGCCAAGGCGCTGCGTCCCGGCGTCGTCGAGACCACCGAGGGCGAGCTCGGCTACGACGGCCTGGTGATCGCCACCGGAGCCGAGCCGATCACGCTGCCCGGTGACGGCCGTCAGCACGTGCTGCGTACCCTCGACGACGCGCTGGAGCTGCGCGCCCGGCTCGTCAAGGGCGCCCACGTGGTGATCATCGGCGCCGGCTGGATCGGCGCCGAGGTGGCCACCGCCGCCCGCCGGGCCGGCTGCGAGGTGACCGTGATCGAGGCGGGCCCCACCCCGCTCGCCCAGGCGGTCGGCCCCGAGATCGGCGCCCGCACCCAGGGCTGGTACGAGGGCATCGACCTGCGGCTGAACACCCTGGTCGGCTCCGTGGACGACGGCGGCGTCACGCTCGCGGACGGAAGCCTCATCGAGGCGCACGTGGTCGTCACCGGCGTCGGCGTGCGCCCGACCGTCGGCTGGCTCGCGGGCTCCGGCATCGACCTGGACAACGGCGTCGTCACCGACGAACACCTCGCCACCTCCCTGCCGAACGTCGTGGCCGTGGGCGACTGCGCCGCCTGGTGGTCGCGCCGGTTCGAGACCAGGCTGAGGGTCGAGCACTGGGACGCCGCGCTCAACTCACCCGAGGTGGCCGCCGCCACGCTGCTGGGCGTGGAGGCCGCCTATGACCCGGTGCCTTATTTCTGGTCCGAGCAGTTCGGCCACATGGTCCAGTACGCGGGCCACCACCCGGCCGGAGACCGCCTCCTCTACCGGGGCGAACTCGGCGGAAAATGGTCGGCCTGCTGGCTCACCTCGGACGACACCCTGGCCGCCGTACTCGCCGTGGATCGGCCCCGAGACCTCGTGCAGGGCCGCAGAATCATCGAAGCCGGACACCGCGTGGACGCCGAACGCCTGGTAGATCCCGACCTCTCCCTACGGGACTGTGTTGTTTGAGCAAGCACGCCATGTGGTAGTTGTGGTTTCGTGACGCTTTCTGTTGCGCAGATCGACCGGGAGACCGACCAGCTCGTCGCCGAGTGGCTCACTCTCCCCGAAGTGGCCGCGCGCCTAGACCTTTCGATAGGGCGGGCCAAGCAACTCCTCAAGGACCGCAAACTGCTCGGTGTGCGCCGGGGTGGTGGTGGGCCACAAGTGCCCGCGGTGTTCCTTGACGGAAAGGACGTGATGAAGGGTCTGCCCGGCACACTCTCCGTGCTGCGCGACTCCGGTTACGACGACATCGAGTCGCTCCGCTGGCTCTTCACTCCCGACGACTCCCTGCCCGGCTCGCCCGTCGACGCCATCAGGGCCGGTCGCCATACCGAGGTCAAGCGGCGTGCCCAAGCCCTCGCTTTCTGACGCCCGCCTCTACCTCTGCACGGACGGCCGTCGCGAACGCGGTGACCTGGCCGACTTCCTCGACGCGGTGCTGGCCGCGGGCGTGGACATCGTCCAGTTGCGGGAGAAGGGGCTGGAGGCGCGCGAAGAGCTCGCGCTCCTCGAGGTCTTCCGCGACGCCTGCGACCGGCACGGCCGGCTGCTGGCGGTCAACGACCGGGCCGACATCGCCTACGCCGCCCGGCCCGACGTGCTCCACCTGGGGCAGGACGATCTTCCGGTGAAGGTCGCGCGAGAGATACTCGGCGACGACATCCTCATCGGACGGTCCACCCACTCCGTCGCCGAGGCGTCCGCCGCGGCCGTGGAGGAGGGCGTCGACTACTTCTGCTGCGGTCCCGTCTGGCCGACGCCGACCAAGCCGGGCCGCCACGCGCCGGGGCCGTCGCTGCTCCGGCACGCGGCGTCGCTCGGCAGCGGGCGGCCGTGGTTCGGCATCGGCGGCATCGACCTGGGCAATCTCGATCAGGTCAGGTCGTACGGGGTCGAACGGGTTGTGGTGGTACGCGCCATCACGGAGGCCGATGACCCGGGCGCCGCGGCAGCGGAGTTCGCCAAGCGCCTGGCCGGTTGACAGACGCGCGGGCGCCCGCCGCACTCAGCTTGTACGTGAGGCGGCGGGTCGTCACGTAGCCGCTCAGGGTGTGCGTGTGCGGTCCCTCAGGCGTGCCTGAGAGTGACTGGTTGTGCGTGTGGTGGCTCAGGTGGTGCGTGAGGTGGCGGCCACCGCCAGCTCCGACAGGGCCGCGCGTGCCTCCGGTGTGATCGGCGCCTTGCCGAGGAACGTCAGCGCCTCACCGAGGTAGTCGCCGATCATGTCCTCGCACTGGCGCAGCGCCCCGGTGCCCTCGATGATGCCCCGCAGCGCGGCCACCCCGTCCTCGTCGAGACCGGGGTCGCCGAGCAGGGCGCGCACGGTCTCGGCGTCGCCGGGTGCGGCCGCGGCCAGCGTCCGGGCGACGAGCATCGTCCGCTTGCCCTCACGCAGGTCGTCGCCCGCCGGTTTGCCGGTCTGCGCCGGGTCGCCGAACACGCCCAGGATGTCGTCGCGCAGCTGGAAGGCGATGCCGACCCGCCGGCCGTACTCCATGCAGAGCTCGTCCATCCACGGCTCCAGGCGGCCGGCGGCGAGCGCCAGGCCGAGTCGGAGCGGTTGTTCGACGGAGTATTTGCCGCTCTTGTAGAGGGCGACGCGCAGGGCGGACTCGAAGGTGTTCTCGCCGTGCGCCTGCTCCAGCAGGTCGAGATATTGGCCACACATCAGCTCGGTGCGCATGTGGTCGTGCACCGGCTGGGCCGCCGCCAGGGACTCGGGCGGCAGACCGCTGCTGCGCCACATCTCGCCGGACCAGATCAGCAGCAGATTGCCCAGCAGGATCGCCGCGCCCTCGCCGAACTGCGCCGCCGAGCCGTGCCAGCCCGACTTCTCGTGGATGGCCTCGAAGCGGCGGTGCGCGGACGGCATGCCCCTGCGCAGATCGCTCTTGTCCATCACGTCGTCGTGCACCAGCGCGCTGGCCTGGAGCAGCTCCAGTGAGGCGGCGGCGGTGAAGATCCCGGGCACGTCGGTGCCGCCCGCGCCCCGCCATCCCCAGTAGCAGAAGGCCGGGCGCAGCCGCTTGCCGCCGGACAGCAGGTCTTCGGCGGCCGAGCGGAGCGGCTCGAGCTCGGTGTCGCCGGGGACGGGCAACTGCCGTCGGACGAACGTCCGCAGCGCGGCGTCCACCTTGGCACGCAGGGCGTCCAGGCTCGCGGCGTCAGTGGTCATGCATCTGAGACTAGTGGCCGGGCGGCCGAGCCGGATCTCCAGGGACGGCTTGGCCACCAAGCCGGATCTCCAGGGACGGGGCTTGTGGCGGTAGCCTGGGTCACATGGCGCTTGGTCGACCCTCCATCCTGCCCGATCGTGTTCCCACCGTCCGTGAGCTTCTCGCGTCCGGTGGCCGGTCGTTCTCCTTCGAATTCTTCCCGCCGAAGACGGACGAGGGGGAACGGCAGCTGTGGCGGGCGATCAGAGAGCTCGAGTCGCTGCGGCCGACGTTCGTGTCCGTGACCTACGGCGCGGGCGGCTCCAGCCGTGACCGCACCGTCGACATCGTCGAACGGCTGGCCCACGACACCACGCTCACCCCTGTGGCGCATTTCACCGCCGTCAACCACTCGATCCGCGAGCTGCGCCACCTGATCGGCCGCTTCGCGGACGCGGGGGTGCGCAACATCCTCGCCGTGCGGGGCGACCCACCCGGCGACCCGACGGGCGAGTGGGTCCAGCACCCCGAAGGCGTCCTGTACGCCGAGGATCTCGTGCGGCTGATCCGGCAGGTGGGCGACTTCTGCGTGGGCGTGGCGGCGTTCCCGTACAAACACCCGCGTTCGCCGTCGATCGAGTCCGACACCGACTTCTTCGTACAGAAGTGCCGGGCCGGCGCCGACTACGCGATCACCCAGATGTTCTTCCAGGCTGACGACTACCTGCGGCTGCGCGACCGGGTGGCGGAGCAGGGGTGTGACACGCCGATCATCCCGTGCATCATGCCGGTCACGCAGATGAGCACGATCGCCAGGTCGGAGCAGCTGTCGGGGGCGCCGTTCCCGCCGGACCTGGCGGCCCGCTTCGAGGCGGTGGCCGACGACCCGGCGGCCGTGCGGCGGCTGGGCATCGACCACGGGGTGGAGCTCTGCCAGCGGCTGCTCGACGAGGGCGCCCCGGGCATCCACTTCATCACGTTCAACCGCTCCAGCGCGACGCGAGAGGTGTTCGAACGGCTCGCTCCAGTCGAGGCGCTGTCCGCGTAACCCGAAGCTGATCTGGCCGTTCGTGCGGGCGTCTGCGCTGATCTGGCCGTACGTGCGGGTGACAAGTGGTCTTTTGTACGGCCAGCCCGGTGGGCCGCCAACCGCCGACCGGGGCTGAGGCCTGTCCAGGGTTACGCTTACGAGGTTCCCCGGCTTGCCGCCGTCACGACTCGTCCCCCGGCCATCTGGGTGGTGATGACCGTCCTCCGCCCGCAGGGGGATCGGGCGGATGGCCGGTTGCCCTACGTAGTGAAGATTGCCCAGAGTAACCGGCGGCAAACTGCGGGTCACGGAACGGCCACGACACGCCCGTCCGCCATCCGGCCTAGTCGAAGAACTGCCAGATGCTGAACCTGCGCACGTAGAGAGGCACGGCATCCCGGCCGAGCACCCGGATGCGCCTGATGCGTGTCTTCTGGTTCATCTTGACCTTCACGCACTTCAGGTGCGCGCCGTGGAAACCGGGCAGGGCGGAGTAGGAGATGGACACGGCGCGATGCGCCAGGCCACGGTCGGAGAGTCCCAGCCCCACCTCCCGGTAGAGCCACCTCGACCCCTTCAGGGCGAACGCGGTGGAGCCGATGAGCGCGTGATTCGCCTTCGGCGGGCAGTGCACGAAGATCCGGACGTGGCTGGCCTGGCGGGGATCCCAGGGGAGGACGCGCAGCGACGGGACGTTCTTCAGCTCCGGGGGGATGGCGGTCTTGGAGCTCTTTTTGCTGCTGCTCGCGGTCGACGTGGGTGAGGGGGTGGCGGTCGGTTCGGGCGGGGTGCCCTGGCTCACCAGGAGAGTGGCGGCCACTCCGATTCGTGTGACGAGACGCATAGGTTCCTCCTGCCGGACGTCCGGGTGGTGTGACGTGGGCGTCGGTGCAGGGGGAGGTTGATCGTCTTCATTATGTCGGTGGGGCCGCGAACATGGCGGAGCCGCGCTGGCACGAACCTGGAACGGACCGAGTCAGGACCGGGATTCGCCCGTCGTGGTCACAGGGGGAGGGGTCTGCCCACGATCGCGTACTGCTCGTAGCCGCCCGGGAAGAGGAACGGGCTCAGCAGGTCGGTGAAGCCCATGCTCGCGTACAGGTGGCGGGCCGTGGTGGGGCGGTCGTGGGTGGACAGGACCGCCGAACGCTCGCGGCGGCCCGCGCACAGAGTGGAGATCATGGCCCGGCCGATGCCCTTGCCCTGGTAGTCGGGGTGCATGTGGATCTCGGCCAGTTCGAACGCGTTGCCCAGCCAGGCTTCGGCGACCTCCCTGCCCGCCTGGTTCTCCAGCGCGCGGAACACGACGTCGTGCCACCACTGGCCCGGCGCGCCCCGGAAGCCGTAGGCGAAGCCGACGATCTTCGAGTCCGATTCCCCACGCATTTCAGCGAAATAGCACTGGAAATATGGGTATGTCCCGTGATTCCGCATGATGGCCTTGCGGCCGGTGATCTGGTCCGCGGGCGGGCGCATGGCGGCGGCGTAGATGTCGATCACCGTGTCCAGATGCTCGGTGAACTCCGCCTGTCCCGCCCCACGAAACTCGATCACGCGTCGCACACTACTCGACGTCGACGGGGGTACCACCGGTGATCCGCACCAGCTCATCGAATGTGGTGGGAAAGACCGTGAGCGGATGCCCGCCGGCGGCCCATACGACCTCGTGCTTGCTCAGCCAGTTGTCCACCAGGGTCCGCACCGGGGCCGGATGCCCGATGGGTGCGACGCCGCCGATCGGCTGGCCCGTCGCCGCCCTGACGAACTCCGGCGTCGCCCGCCGTACCTTCTCGACCCCCGCCGTGCGGGCGATCAGCTCGACGTCGACGCGATGCGCGCCGCTGGTCATCACGAGGAGCGGCGCGCCGTCCGCGTCGAAGATGAGGCTGTTGGCGATGGCGCCGACCTCACAGCCGACCTGCGCGGCGGCAGTGGCCGCAGTGGGCGCTTTTTCCGGCAATACGATGATTTCTCCCTCGGCACCTAGCGCGCGGAGGGCTGTTTCCACCAGAACGGCGTTGGCAGGCAACTTCTCAGGCATGGGCACACTCTAAACAGGTTGACCATTGCATTAACCTGACATGGTCCTTTGATCAGAATGTTCATGGTTTGAGAGGTGGTACGGGTGGGGGATCGACGGCTGCCCGGCGTGGCTGCTCTCTTGACGGCTGGCGCCCTGGCTCTGACGGGGTGCGGTACGACCGTCACCCATGCGCGGTCGGCGGCCGCGCCCGCGATCGTTTCCATCACAACAACACCCACTGCGGCGACACCCACCGCGGTGCCGCCGACTGTGGCGGCCTCCGAGGCCGGGCCCACCACGACCGTCGCCGCGCCCAAGAAGACGCTCAAGCTGGGCGCCAAGGGCAAAGCGGTCACCTGGCTGCAAACGCGCCTCAAGGAGCTCGGCTACCGTCCGGGCCGGGCCGACGGCAACTACGGCGGGTCCACGATGACCGCCGTCTGGGCCTTCCAGAAGGTGAACGGCATCCGGCCCACCAGCACGATCGCCAAGCGCACGTGGACGGCGCTGGAGAACCCCAGGACCCCCAAGGTCCTGGTCAAGAACGGCAAGCCGACCCGCGCCGAGGTCAACCTGACCAAGCAGATCATGGTCCTGTACGTCGACGGCCAGGTGAAGCTGATCACCCACATCTCGTCGGGCAGCGGCGTCCCGTACTGCGAGACGGCGAAGTGGCAGGGCAAGAGCCAGCGCTTCTGCGGCTCGGCCAGGACGCCCACGGGTGACTACAAGACGACGTGGCGGGCCAAGGGCTGGCACAGGTCGTACCTGGGGCAGCTGTACAACCCGATCTTCTTCAACGGCGGCATCGCCTTCCACGGCGCGCTGTCGGTGCCGCTGTACCCGGCGTCGCACGGGTGCGTGCGGATGCCGATGAACGTGGCGGTCGAGCTGCCCGGTCTGCTGGGCAAGGGCGTGCCGGTGCACGTGCGACGCTAGCTCGCCGGTGACGGGTCCGCGCGCTTCGGGAGATTCTCGTCCCGGAGTTCGCGGACCTTTCGGCATTCTGGGGGCTCCAGATGATCGTAGTCGGCGTTGCAGGACCGTCTGAAACTCTCGAAAAGCGCCGTCACAGAGCGTGGTCTCACTTACCGTGAGCGTATCGACGGGCCGCTTCGACAGGAGTCGATTGCTGACGAACAAGTCGATCATAAGCACCCTGGAGCTTGAGCTGACCGGTAGGTGCGCCCTTCAATGCGTCCATTGCTACGCCGATTCGGGTCCCGCCGGGACACATGGCACGATGACCAACGATGATTGGGCTTCGGTCATCGATCAGGGTGTCGCGCTCGGCATTCCCCAGGTCCAGTTCATCGGTGGGGAGGTCACGACACATTCTGGGCTCGACCGACTTGTACGGTATGCGCTGAGCCAGGAGCGTACGGTGGAGATCTACTCGAGCCTGTTCGCCATCAGCAGGAAGCACTGGGAGTTGTTCTGCCTCCCTGGTGTCTCGCTTGCCACCAGCTACTACAGCGACCAGGCCGATGAGCACGACCAGGTAACCCAGCGTCCGGGGAGCCACGTCCGAACCCGCTCCAACATCATCGAGGCGTTGAGGCGAAGCATTCCCTTGCGCGTTGGAATTGTCGACGCGATCTATGGCCAGCGTGTCGAGCAGGCCCGGGAGGAACTGCGCACCCTGGGCATCGCCCGAATCGGCACAGACTGGGTCCGAGGCATCGGTCGCGCCGCCCGCATGCCTGCCGATGTCTCGCAGCTCTGTGGCAAGTGCGCGCGAACCAAGGTCGCCATCAGCCCGTACGGTGATGTGTGGCCGTGCGTCATGGCTCGATGGATGCGCCTGGGTAACGTCCATGACGCGCCCCTGGCTGAGATCATCGGCAGCGAAGCGTGGCGTCAGCTCGTTTCAACGATCCCGGCTGCCCGTAGCCTCACCAGCATGTGCAATCCCGAGTGCAAACCAGGCACAGGAGACGGATCGGACTGCGCACCCGCCGAAACCGAGGCATGTGATCCCTCGTTCTGCGACCCCGACTCCTGAGGACCCCAGCAGTGACCTGGCACGAACACGCCGCTCGGCTCGCCGCCAGTGTGACTCCGCGTGGGTCACGGTGGCGCGAGCCCGTCACGACCACTCCCCGCCACCTGTTCGTTCCCCGGTGGTGGGATACCCCAGCCGGCGCCTCGTTCGGCCGCTGGGAACCGCGCGACGGGCTCGCTGACGAGCAGGAGTGGCTGGCGGCGGGCTACCGTGATGAGAGTCTGATCACGCAGGTGGCGGGTGTGCACGCCGATCATGCCACCCCCGGACAGGTCATCACCGGGCGGCCGACCTCCAGCTCTACACTGCCGGGTCTGGTTGTTCGTATGCTGCGGCACGGGGAGATCTACGACGGCGCGGACGTGCTCGACCTGGCTACGGGCTCGGGCTATAGTGCCGCGCTGCTGTCTCGGTTGCTGGGCGATGCGCACGTCACCAGTATTGACGTAGACCCCTATCTGACCGAGGCGGCCGCGGAGCGGCTTGACCGCGTCGGTCTGCACCCCAAGGTGGTCACCTGTGATGGGAACGGCCCGCTGCCCGGCCGGTACGACCGGATCGTGTCGATGGTCGCGGTACGGCCAATACCCGCGAGCTGGCTGGAAGCCCTGCGCCCCGGAGGGCGGCTGGTCACCTGCATCGCCAACACCTCGCTGATCGTCACGGCGAACAAGACCGACGACGGTTGGGCGCGAGGGCAGATCGAGCGTGATTGGGCGATGTTCATGCCCACCCGGTCGGGCAGCGGAGCATACGTGTCGCACCTTGCCGACATGTACGAGGCGATCCGAGACCACCCCGGAGAGGACGTCAGGCAGGGGCGCTATCCCGTCGTCGACGCCGGAGCCGGGTGGGAGTTGCGGTCAATGCTGGAGGTCACGGCGCCGGGGATCGAGGACCGATACGAAGAGGGCGAGGACGGCCGTCGGACGGCCTGGCTCCTGCACGAGGACGGGTCATGGGCTCGGGCCAGCGCGCAGGGGATGAACTGTCCGACCGTGCACCAGGCGGGGCCTCGCAGGTTGTGGGACATCTTCGACGATATCCGGTTCCAGTGGCTGGCCAACGGGTCGCTGCCGTTGTACGGCGCTCGCGTCTCCATCACGCCTAACGGGGTCATTCGCGTATGGCGGGGCACCTGGAAGGGCATCATTCGCTGACCGTCCTCATCGAAGCTCCATCCTTTGTCGACAGCTCCACCCACACCTCGGGCTGAGGCTCAGCCGTTCAGCGAGTTCGGCGTTGCTCAGCCCGGTGGCGAGCAGGCGCAACACCTCCAGTTCCCGGGGTGTCAGCTCCGACAGGTCGCGGTGTACGGCTGCCCTGGCCTCGTCGCGGCGGGCGAAGCGTTCGACCCGAGGGTACGCGCCGGGATCGACATCGACGGCACCGCGTTCGTCCCGGTTCCGAAGAGCGGGTTGTCGCGGCCGTTCCTCTTCCTGGGCACGCAGGAGCAACACAGCCCGGGAGGAAAGGACGTCTCGTGGGACGGCGTCTGGCAGAACCTGACGGGATGGAAGCGCTGGCTCGTGGTGGCGGGGGCGGAGCACGTCTCGTTCACCGACATCGCCGTGCTGGGCGAACAGATCGGCATCTACCGGAACACCGACCTGCCCCCTGCCCGGTCCATGGGGATCACCCGCACGTACGCGGCGGCGTTCTTCGGCCTGCACCTGCGCGCGAAGCCGCAGCCGCTGCTCGACGAGCGCTCACCCCGTTTCCCCGAGGTCAAGCTGTGTGACGTCGAACAGAAGGCGTGCGCCTAGCACCAACCCCTAACCAACCCCTACAGATGAGGCGCGGAGGGCATTTTCCTCCGCTGTGCCCCCTAAATATCCGGCATTCGCTGGCCGAAATCACCGCAAGCGTCCTGTCATGGAGTCCCACACCCCACCGAGAGGTGCTGTGCCATGCGGAGACGCCTGCGCGCCGGAGCGGCGCTGGCCGCCGTCCTTGTACTGAGCCTGACGGCGCCGCCCGTCGTGGCGCAGTCACGACAGGCCACGGAGCAGGTCGTCCCGGGGCTCAGGCAGCCGGTCGAGCTGGTGGTGGACGAGTGGGGTGTGCCGCACATCTACGCCCAGAACACCGACGACCTCTTCCTCGCCCAGGGGTTCAACGCCGCCAGGGACCGCCTGTTCCAGATCGATCTCTGGCGCCGCCGCGGCCTGGGAGAGCTCTCCTCGGTGTTCGGCTCCGCCTACCTGGAGCAGGACAAGGCGACGAGGATGTTCCTGTATCGCGGGGACATGGGCCGGGAATGGGCGAGCTACGGCCCCGGAGCCAAGCAGGCGGCGACCCGTTTCACCGAGGGCGTCAACGCCTACGTTCGGTGGCTCGAACGGAATCCGGACCGCATGCCGCCCGAGTTCCGGCAGCTGGGATACACGCCCGCGCTCTGGCGGCCGGAGGACGTGGTGCGGATCAGAAGCCACGGCATCTCCAAGAACGTCTTCAGCGAGGTGCTGCGCTCGCTCATCGCCTGCGCGGGCGGAGCGGGCGGAATCGAGGCCACCGCAGCCCTGTGGCAGCTGGAACCCGAACACACCACGACCCTGCCCAAAGGGCTCGATCCCTGCTCCGTGCCCGTGGACGTGCTGCGGACCTACGATCTGGCCACCCGGGGCGTGGTCTTCCAGAACGGCGCGCTTCGCCTGGCCCCCGCCGACCCGGCGGCCAGTGAGGGCAGCAACAGCTGGGCGGTCTCGCCGGGCCGCTCCGCGACGGGCCGTCCCATCCTGGCCAGCGACCCGCACCGGTCGCTGACGGCGCCCTCCCTGCGCTACCTGGCCCATCTGTCGGCGCCCGGGATCGACGTCATCGGGGCCGGTGAACCCGCGCTTCCGGGGATCTCGATCGGGCACAACGGCACGGTCGCCTTCGGCCTGACCATCTTCGGCACCGATCAGGAGGACCTCTACGTCTACCAGCTCGATCCCGCCGACCCGGGCAGGTACCGGTACGGCGACGGCTGGGAGCGCTTCACGACGATCACCGAGAAGGTGCCGGTGGCGGGCGGCTCGCCGGTCGAGGTGGAGCTGCCCTTCACCAGGCACGGTCCCGTGCTCAAGATCGACAAGCAGCGCAACCTCGCGTACGCCCTGCGCACCACCTGGCTGGAGCCCGGCACGTCTCCCTACTTCGGCAGCCTGACCTACATGGGCGCCCGCGACTTCAAGCAGTTCGCCGCGGCCATGAGCACCTGGGGCGGCCCGCCCGAGAACCAGGTGTACGCCGACACCTCCGGCAACATCGGCTGGGTGCCCGGCGGCCTCACCCCCCGGCGCACCGGCTATGACGGCCTGCTGCCCGTGCCGGGCGACGGCCGCTACGAATGGAAGGGTTTCTACGACGGCGCCCGGCTGCCTCGCTCCTACAATCCGCCGCGAGGGCTGATCTCTTCGGCGAACGAGTTCGACCTACCCGCGAACCACCCGGTCCAGGTGGGATTCGAGTGGGATCCTCCCTACCGCAAGCAGCGGATCGACGAGGTGCTCGCGGCGAGCCCCCGGAGTTCGGTCGACGACTCGATCCGCCTGCAGGCCGACAAGGTGTCCAAGCCCGCCCAGCGGATCGTGCGCGTGCTCGCCGGCCTGACGAGCGCGGATCCCGACGCCCAGCGGGCGCTGGCGCTGCTCCAGCCCTGGGGCGGGGCGACGGACGCGGACTCGCCGGAGGCGGCCCTGTTCGAGCCGTGGTTCTCGCGTCATCTGGTGCCCGCCTTCCGCCGCGCGGTGCTGCCGCCGGCGGTGGCGGACGCCATCCCCGTCCTCGATGTCCGCGTGCTGATCGACGCGCTGGAGAACCCGGAACGCTGGTTCGGGACCGGAGGTAAGGCCGTGCGCGACGACCTGCTGGCCACGACACTGGCCGCCGCCTACCGCGAGGTCGCCGGGCGGCTCGGTGCCGACCCGCGGCTGTGGAAGTGGGGCGCGCTGCAGTACACCGACTTCACCAGCCCCGTCGGCGCGAACGTGGGTCCCTTCCCCCGGGGCGGCTCGGCGTACACGGTGGACGCCTCCTCCTACAACGCCGCCACCTACCAGCAGTCGTCCGGAGCGTCGTTCAAGATGGTGCTCGACGTCGGCAAATGGGACGACTCCCGCGCGGTCAACGCCCCCGGCCAGTCCGGCGATCCGCGCAGCCCGCACTACCGGGATCTGGCAGAGCGCTGGCGGACGAGCAACTACTTCCCGCTCCTGTACAGCCGCGCCCAGGTGGAGCGGCACGCCGAAAGCACGATCAAGCTGCTCCCGCAGCGGTAGCTTTGCGTGTTATGTCGTTCAGCCACAATGACCACTATCATCCGCTTCTGCTCAAGCAGATCCCCGAGGGCGCCGCGACCGCCCTGGACGTGGGCTGCGGGAGCGGGCTGTTCGCGCGGCGGCTGGCCGCGCGGGGGCTGGTGGTCGACGCGATCGACTCCTCCGCCGAGGCCATCGAGGCGGCCCGCTCGATCCCGGGTCCCGTACGGTACGAGCGGGCCGACATCGCGGTGGCGGAGCTGCCGCACGGAAAGTACGACTTCGTCTCGTGCCTGGCCAGCATCCACCATGTGCCGTTCGAGACGGTCGGCCAGTTACGCCGATCGCTCGCTCCCGGCGGGGTGCTCGCGATCCTCGGCTGCTATCGGGAGAGCGTGCCCGCGGACTACGCCGTCAGTCTGTGCGCGGTGCCGGTGAACGCGGTCGCGCGGCTCCTCTCGGCGGCTCGGCCGCAGGAGGCTCCCACTGAGATGGTGGTCGCCGAGGCCATGATGACGTTGCCGGAGATCATGGCCGAGGCGGCGAGGCTGCTGCCCGGAGCCTCGATCCGCCGCCTGCTGTTCTGGCGCTACCTGCTCGTCTACAAGGAACCGATCAGCTAGGTCCCAGGTCCTGCCACAGGGCGTGGGGTACGGGATGGCGCAGGGCGGCCAGGTTGGCGGTGATCTGGTCTGGTTCGTGGGCGCCGACCAGGATCGAGCGCACCGCGGGATGCCGGAACGGGAACTGCAGGGCCGCGGCCGTGATCGGGACCTCGTGCTCCTGACACGCCGCCGCGATCCGCCGCACCTCCTCGGAGGCGTCGGCCGGCGGGCCGGCCAGCTCGCCGCGGTGCAGCAGGCTGGCCGCGACGACCGGGATGGCGCGCTCCTGGCACAGGGGTAACAGCTCCTCGAACGCCGACCGGCGCAGCAGCGTGCACTGGTTGGCGGCGAGCAGTAGATCCGGGTCGGCGCGCTTGACGAAGTCGACGAGCATCCGCGACTGGTTCATGCCGACGCCGATCGCCCGCACCACCCCCTGGGCGCGCAGGTCGGCCAGGGCGGGGTACGCCTCGTCCAGGGCCTGCGGCCAGTGGTGGTCGGGGTCGTGGATGAGCAGGATGTCTATCCGGTCCAGGCCGAGGCGCTCCAGGGAGTCCGAGACGCTGCGCAGGACGCCGTCGCGGGTGAAGTCCCACTCGACGTGCCGATCGCCCGGCACCGCGAAGATGCCCGCCCCGGGCGACCCGTTGGCGCCGGGCCGGACCAGGCGGCCGACCTTGGTCGACAGGAGGTAGTCCGACCGGGGGCGGCCGCGCAGCGCCTTGCCCAGGCGCCGCTCGGCCAGGCCGAAGCCGTAGAAGGGGGCGGTGTCGAAGTAGCGGACCCCGGCCGCCCAGGCCGTGTCGATGACGGCCTGGGCCTGGGCGTCGGAGATGGGATGGAGGTAGTTCCCAAGGGGTCCGCCGCCCAGGCCCACCCTGGGGAGGGTTATCACGCCGGCGCCAGATGAGGCCTGCTACGCATCGACACCCGCTTCCTTGACGGCCTGGTCGATCTGGGACAGTTCGTCGTCGGTGAAGTCGAGCCGGTCGACGGCCGCGACGTTCGCCGCCAGCTGCTCGGGGCTCGACGCGCCCACCAGGACCGACGTGATGCGCGGGTCGCGCAGCGCCCACGCCAGCGCCAGCTGGGCCACCGACTGCCCGCGGGCCGAGGCGAGCTCGCCCAGGCCGCGGACGAAGGCCACCATCTCCGGCGTGACCCGGTCGGCCGTGAGGAAGCGGCCCTCGGCCGCCCGCGAGTCCGCCGGGATGCCGTTGAGGTAGCGGTCGGTCAGCAGGCCCTGGGCCAGCGGCGAGTAGACGACGCAGCCCATGCCCTCCTGCTCCAGCACGCCCAGCAGCGACTCCTCGATGCCCCGCCTGATCATCGAGTACATCGGCTGGTGCACCGTCAGCGGGGTGCCGAGCTCGCGCATCAGCCGGGCGGCCTCGGCCGTACGCTCGGGGGAGAAGTTGGACACCCCGGCGTAGAGGACGCGGCCGGTGCGCACCATGTGGTCGAGCGTGCTCACCTGCTCTTCCAGCGGCGTCTCGGGGTCGTCGCGGTGCAGGTAGAAGATGTCCACGAAGTCCAGGCCGAGCCGCTCCAGCGAGCGGTCGAGCGTGGCCAGCAGGTGCTTGCGCGAATTGCCCTTGCCGTAGGGGCCGTCCCACATGGGGTTGCTGCCCTTGGTGGTGACCACGATCTCGTCACGCAGGCCGCGCAGGTCCTGACGGAAGATCGTGCCGAACGTCGACTCGGCGGCGCCGAGCGGCGGACCGTACCTGTCGGCGATGTCGAAATGGGTGATGCCGAGGTCGAGCGCCTTGTGCAGGATCGCCCGCTGGCTGTCCAGCGGCTTGCCGCCGCCGAAGTTGTGCCACAGGCCCAGCGAGACTGCGGGGAGCTGCAGACCGCTGCGGCCACACCTTCTGTACGGCTGACGTTCGTAATTCAAAACTTACCTTCCAGCGATTCCGGTGAGCGTGACGCCCCGGATGAACGTTTTCTGGGCCAGGAAAAAGACGATAAGGATGGGCATCATGGAGATGATCGAGACGGCCATCATCTGGTTGTACTGAGTAACGTACTGGCCGCTGAACATGCCCAGCCCCTGCGCGAGGGTGATCTTGTCCACCGACCGGAGATAGATGGAGTTCTCCAGATACTGGTTCCAGTTCCCGACGAAGGAGAACAGGCAGATCGCCGCGATCGCCGGCCTGGCCAGCGGCAGCATGACGCTCCACAGGATGCGCAGTTCCGAGGCGCCGTCGATGCGGGCGGCGTCGATGAGCTCCTGCGGGATCGTGGTGAAGAACTGCCGCAGCAGGAAGATGTAGAGCGCCACGCCGAAGAACTCCGGCACGATCAGCGGCAGATAGGTGTCCACCCAGCCGAGCTTGGAGAACATGATGAACTTCGGCACCAGGGTGATCTCACGGGGGATCATCATGGTCGCCATCAGCGCGCCGAACATGATGCCGGCCGCCGGTGCCCGCATCCTGGCGAAGGCGTAGGCGGGCAGCACGCAGGAGAGGAGGTTGCCGGCCATGGACAGCGCGGTGATCACGATGGTGTTCACCAGGAACTTCGTGAACGGCAACGAGCCCGACCAGCCCTTGACGTAATTCTCGAAGTGGAAGGAGTCAGGCAGCCACTGCGGTGGGAAGGCCAGGTTGTCCGCGTCGGACTTCAGTGAGGTCGTCAGCATCCACAGGAACGGCAGCAGGAACACCGCCGAGCTGACGATGAGCAGGACGTAGGCGCCGGTGCGCCGGATCCGCCTGATCCGATCGGCCTGCTCCACGGACAGGGGCGGCCCCGGCCTCCTGGTGCGCGCGGGCGCCCGATCATGCGCCGCGGTCTCGACGAGCATCGGCGTACCTCACTTGAACTCGTAGTGCACCCAGCGCCTGGCCAGGCTGAACTGGATCGCGGTCACGGCGATGACCAGCACGAACATCGCCCACGACAGCGTGGCCGCGTAGCCCATGTCGAAATAGGCGAAGGCGTGCCGGTAGATGTAGAGGCCCAGCACCATCGTGGCGTTGCCGGGGCCGCCCTCGGTCATGACGAGGATGAGCACGTAGCTCTGCAGGGCGGCGATGAACCCGGTCACCACGTTGAAGAAGATGACCGGCGACATCATCGGCACCGTCACGCTCCAGAAGCGCCGCCACCATCCGGCGCCGTCGATCTCGGCCGCCTCGTAGAGCGTCTTCGGGATGCCCTGCAGGCCGGCCAGGTAGATGACGATCGTGTTGCCCGCACCCCACACGCTCATCAGCACGAGCCCGGGGATGGCCCACTCCTGCGAGGCCAGCCACCCGGGCCCCTGGATGCCGATCGAGGCCAGCACCTTGTTGATCAGCCCGTAGTCGGGGTGCAGGATGTTCAGCCACAGCAGCGCGGTGGCCAGGCCCGACACCACCGAGGGCAGGTACATCACGGTACGGAACAGGCCCTGGAAGCGCAGCGGCTGGTTGAGCAGCAGCGCCAGCAGGAACGTGAACGTCACGCCGAGCGTCACCGCGCCCACGCCGTACTCGACGGTGTTCCCGATCGACTCCCAGAACTCGGGGTCGTTGAACATGCGCTCGTAGTTGGCCAGGCCCACCCATGTCGGCGACTGGAGCAGGTTCCACTTCATGAAGCTGAGCACTATCGCGGCCAGGATCGGGCCCACGCTGAAGATCACGAACCCGATCGTCCACGGCGAGGTGAACAGGTAGAAGCGCCGCGCCTCCCTGCGGGCCAGAGTGCCGCGGGCGCTCACCGCGGTCATGCGACCTTGTTCTCAGCCAGGACCGGTGTGACCTTGTCGGCGATCTCCTTCAGCGCGTCGTCCACGCCGATCTTGCCGAGCTGCGCTCGTTCCCAGATCGGTATGGCGGTGTCCACGACCTTCTTGTTGGCCGGCAGTCGCAGCACGCCGTCGTCCGAGGCGTAGTCGGCCATGATCTTCTTGACCAGGTCCGCCTGCTCCGCCGGAATGCCGAGCGCCTTGGCGGTGTCCTCCCACGCGGACTGGCGGGCGGGCGCGGCGATCCGGCGGAACTTGTAGCCGGAGGCGGACAGGAACTCGTGCATGTAGATCCAGGCGGCGTCCTTGTTCTGCGACGAGGCCGCCATCACCAGCGCGCTGCCCACGGCTGGAGAGGTGCGGCCCTCCGGCCCCTTGGGCACCTGCGTGGCGCCCCACTTGAACGCCTTCTGCTTGGACAGCTCCAGCATGACCCACGCGCCGTTGAGGAACAGCGCCGCGTGCCCGGACTTGAACGGATCGACCTTCTCCAGCAGTTGCAGCTCGGCCAGGCTCGGCACCGCCTTGTCCTTGAGCAGCAGGTCCATCCAGCGGGCCATGACGTCCCTGGCCTTCGGATCGGTGATCAGCACCTTGGACTCGGCCGCGTCCAGGAACCGCCCGCCGTACGGCATCAGGTAGACGGAGCTCAGGTCCGGCGCGGGCTTGGGCATCGGCGAGACGCCGTAGATCTTCTCCGCCCCCGACCCGCTGGTCATCTTCTTGGCCGTCTCGAAGAGCTTGTCCCACGTCCAGGTCTCGTCCGGGTAGTCCAGCCCGGCCTTGTCGAACAGGTCCTTGTTGTAGAAGAGCAGCTTGGGCGCCATGTCGGTGGGCAGCCCGTACAGTGCGCCGTCCCGCTTGAAGTAGCCGAGCCCGCGCTGCGGGATGTCGTTCATGTCGAACTCGGGCGTCTTGGCGATGTAGTCGTCCAGCGGCTGCAGGATCTTGTTGGCGATGAGGTTCTGCGTCCAGGAGTAGTGGTTGTAGAGCACGTCGGGCAGTGAGCCGCCGGCGGCCTGCGCCATGTACTTGGTGAGGAACTGGTCGAACGGCGCCGACTCGCGCTTGATCTCGATGTTCGGGTGGCGCTTTTTGAAGAAGAAGTCGAACTGCGCGTTGCGTACCTCGGTGACGGCGTCCGTGGTGAACCCCAGCGTGATCACGACCTTGGACGCCGGGTCGGGAACGTCCGTCTTCGGCCAGGTCAGCGAGTTGTTGAGCTGCTCGGCCTCCTCGAACGGCCAGTCATCGCTGGCCGGCCGGTTCGGGTCGATCACTTGCGCGCCCGACTTGACCGGGGCCGCGGCCTGCTTCGACTGACGGCTGTCGCCACAGGCCGACAGCGTGGGCATCGCCGCGGCCGCCACTGCGAGGGCCAGCATCTGCCGACGGTTCATCTCCATGGGGGTGGGCCTTTCACAGGAAGAGCTCGATCACCGGGTATCGCCACGTCCGGGCGCTGGAATTCGGCCAGCCAAGCGGAGAGATCCGATGTGTGGATCCGTCATCGTCCGATGCGCGAGGCATGGCCGTACCGTAGACCTGGTAATTAACTTCGTCAAGAATTGAATTGCAAGCGCTTGCAACCTAGGCTCAGGCACGTTGTGAGGAGCTCAGCGGGGTTGGCGTCGGCCGCCCTGCCCGAGCCGGCGGGCCCGAGTGGGTTGCTGATGAGTTCGGCTCACTCCTCCTATCTCTGCTTGGAGGCCCTGTGTCGCAATGGACGCTCACTGACGAAGACCTGGAAGTCGCGATCGCGCTCTCGGCCGATGGCGAGCCCACAGTGGAGGTGCGGCGCGACGGCCGGGTGGTGGTGCGGCCGTCCAGGCTGGGCCTGCGGGCCGCGCACGAGGACCTGAGCACCGGCCTGGCCTTCGACGGGATGTCGTCCAGGCAGGTGACGGAGACCTATGAGACGGTGACCGGCAAGCGGCGCGAGCACCTGTACGCGGCCAAGGAGTGGACGCTGTCGTTCACCAAGGGCGCGCACCGGCTCGACCTGGAGGTGCGGATCGGCGGCCACGGCGTGGCGTACCGGTACGTGGTGCCATGGAGCGGACCGGTGACGGTAATTGACGAAATTTCGGAGTATGTGGTGCCGGGGGAGGCCCGTGCGGTGCTCCTGCCCTACGAGAACGGGCGCTGCGACTACGA
Source organism: Nonomuraea sp. CA-143628 (assembly GCF_050942315.1). Taxonomy (NCBI): domain Bacteria; kingdom Bacillati; phylum Actinomycetota; class Actinomycetes; order Streptosporangiales; family Streptosporangiaceae; genus Nonomuraea; species Nonomuraea sp. CA-143628. The sequence continues at coordinate 8,717,834 of NZ_CP192072.1, read as the reverse complement.
GGAGATTCACCGGCACGGCCCGGTCGCCGACGCCGAGCCCATCCTGTACGGCTACCCGTCGCTCTTCCAGATCGGCGACACCTGGCTGCTGGTCACCGAGTCGAACCTGGACAGCGGCTACGCGGGCACCCGGCTGCGCTTCGACGGCCACGCCTTCCGCCTGGACCTGCCCGACCCGTACGTGACGGCGGCCAGCCCGCTCGTCACGCCGTGGCGCACGATGATCATCGGAGAGCTGGCCACGATCGTCGCCAGCGACCTGGTGACCAGCCTGGCCGCGCCCTCGGCGGTGGACGACACCTCGTGGATCCGGCCCGGCGCGGCGGCTTGGTCGTGGTGGTCCGACGGCCCCTCCACCCGTGACCTCGACGAGCAGAAGCGCTGGGTCGACTTCGCCGCCGCCAACGGCTGGCCGTACGTGCTGGCCGACGCCGGATGGAACAAGCAGTGGATGCCCGAGCTGATCGCCTACGCCGCGGCCAGGAACGTCGGCGTCTGGCTCTGGTCGCACTGGCAGCACGTCGACACCGAGCTGGAGCACCGCGAGAAGCTCGCGCTCTGGAAGGAGTGGGGCGCCGTCGGCGTGAAGATCGACTTCACCGAGTCCGACGGCCAGGACCGGATGCGCTGGTTCGACGCTATCCTGGCCGCCACCGCCCGGCTGAAGCTCATGGTCGTCTTCCACGGCGGCACGATCCCGCGCGGCACCGAGCGCACCTGGCCGCAGTTCATGACCGCGGAGGCGGTCAAGGGCGCCGAGTGGATCAAGCCGAAGCCCGGCAAGCTGCCGCTCTACCCGCCCGCGCACTACCTGTCGCTGGCGTTCACCCGCAACGTGCAGGGCCCGATGGACTTCACCCCGTGCACGTTCACCGCGGTCCGCACCATCTCCGCCGGATTCGAGCTCGCGCTGTCCGTGATCTTCGAATCGGGTGTCCAGCACTTCGCCGACGGCATCGAGGCCTACGAGGCCAGGCCGGAGGCGCTGCGGCTGCTGTCCGGAGTCCCCACCGCATGGGACGACACGCGGCTGCTGTCCGGCGACCCCGCCGACCACATCCTGCTGGCCAGGAGGAGCGGCGGCGAATGGTACGTCGGCGCGGGCGTGTCGGGCGAGGCCCGCACGCTCACCGTGCCGCTCGACTTCCTGGACGAAGGGGAGTGGACGGCCGAGATCTACCGGGACGCCCCCGGCGACGGCATCCTCGCCGAGACGGCGACGGTGTCGGCCGGGGGCAAGCTCGACCTCGCCGTATCCCCCAACGGCGGGTTCACCCTCCATCTGAGGAGAGAAACCTCATGATCAAGCGCCTGAGCGGCACCCTCGCCGCTCTCACCCTCGTGTCCTTATCGGCGGCGCCCGCCTCCGCCTCCGACGCCGCGGCCGTCTGGACGCAGCGCTGGAACCCGAACCCGGCCAGTCAGACGGTCGCCCAGGCCTTCGAGGGCATCGAGGACGACCGCTCCGACTCCCACTCCGGCGTCACCCACATCTACGTCTCCGGCGACGCCTACCGCTTCGACATGCACACCCAGGACCGCGACGGCGACGACCGGCAGCGCAACGAGGTCAAGGGCATGCGGACGAGCGGCAGCTCGTACCTCAAGATCCTCAAGAACCAGGTCTGGCGCATCTCCTACCAGCTGTACATCCCGACCTCGCTCGACGCGACCAGCTCCTTCACCCACATCGCGCAGATGAAGGTGCCCGGCTCCGGCGCGCCTCTCTACACGATGTCGCTGCCCATCTCGGGCGGCACCCCGAAGATCAACGTCCGCTACTGGGACGAGGACGAGCAGACGCACGAGGTCGGCAACACCAACCTGAACCCGATCCAGGGCAAGTGGCTCGACACGACCTTCGAGTTCAAGGCCGCCGACAACGGCTACCTGCGCTGGACGCTCAAGGACGGCTCGACGACGCTGGTCGACAAGCGCCTGGACAACACCGACCTCTGGCGCGCCGACACCGACTACCTCCGCCCCAAGTGGGGCATTTACCGCAGCATCAACAGCTCCGGCCTGCAGAACACGTACCTGCTGGTCAGAAACCTGCGCGCCGAACAGCAGACCGCCAGCGCGGCCGACACCGACGAGGTAGCCAACCCGTGAAGAAGTACGGCGCCCGCCTGGCGGGCGCGCTCGCCACGCTCGCCCTGATCGCGACCGCCACCCCCGCGGTGGCGGCGCGCACCCCCACCCCGTCGGAGGGGCCGTCGCAGACCGAGACGGCCCGGCCGCCGCGCTGGGAGCTGCGCTGGGACCCGAGCGTGAAGAAGGACGGTGTCCAGGCGTTCGAGGCGCTGGAGGACGACCGGCGCGGCTCCCATCCCGAGGGCCTGCCGCACGTCTCCACCGACAAGGACGCCTGGCGCTTCACCGCCCACCTGGAGGACCGCGACGGCTCCGACCGCATGCGCAACGAGGTACGCGGCATGCGCGACGGCAAGGGCGCCCCGCTGGAGATCCGCAAGGACGAGACCTGGCGGATCAGCTACCGCATGTACATCCCGGACACCCTCGACGCGACCACCTCCTTCACCCACATCTGGCAGCTCAAGAACTCCGACGTCGGCACCCCGATCGCGCAGATCTCGCTGCCGGTCATCGGGGGCGTGCAGAAGATCGCGGCCCGCTACTGGACGCTCCCGGACAACACCTCGCACGACTTCGCCACCGCCGACCTGGAACCGATCCAGAACAAGTGGGTCACCACCACGCTGGAGTTCAAGTCGAGCGACGACGGCTACATGCGCTGGACCCTGTCGGACGGCCGCCGGACGATCGCCGACCAGAAGATCGAGCACATCGACCTGTGGTGGACCCAGGAGCAGTACAACCGGCCCAAGTGGGGCATCTACCGCAGCATCAAGAGCGCCGGGCTGCAGGAGACGTACCTGCTGGTCAAGGATCTCAAGGCGTGGCAGCTCGGCCCGGCGACGCCGCCGGTCAAGCTCCCGGCGCCGGACCGGAGTCCGGGCGCCTACGAGGCCGAGCGGGTGGGCAACGTGTGGGAGGGCGCGGCCGAGCCCGCCTACTGCGCGGTCTGCTCGGGCGGCAGGAAGGTGATCCTCATCGGCGGCAACGTCTACGACTACGCCGTGGTCAAGGGCGTGCTGTCGGAGACCACCGGCACCCGGAAGATGACCGTGCACGCGCTGGTGGACGGCGCGCAGACGTTCGCGGTCAGCGTCAACGGGGCCGACTCCATCCAGGTGCCGATGACCGGGACCAAGGACACCGTGACGACCACGACCGTGCCGGTGGATCTGGTGGCCGGGGTCAACACGATCCGGTTCTTCAGCCTGACGGCCAGGGGTCCCGAGCTGGACAAGATCGTCATCAGCTGAGCCCGTACGGCCCGCGCCCTGCTCGGGCGCGGGCCGTAGCACCCCCTAAGGACGGAGTCGGTCCACATGGCACACGACCTCAGCAGACGCGGTCTACTCGTGGCGGGCGGCGCGCTGGCCCTCGCGGCGGCGACCGGCGCCGCGCCCGCCGCCGCCGGCACGTTCTGGCAGTCCAAGCTGGTCTCCTACGACCGGCGCGGGCGGCTGACCTACGCCCAGGACGCCGAGGGCAACCGGTTGCCGGACTTCAGCCACGCCGGGTACCGCAACGGCGAGCGGCCGATCCCGTGGGCGCGGGTGGTCAAGGTCATCCGGCCGGTCGAGGGCGACAACACCGCCCACATCCAGGCGGCCCTCGACGAGATCGCGGCGCTGCCCCGCGAGCGGCGCGGCGCGCTGCTCCTGCTGCCCGGCCTCTACCCGGTCGCGGGCACCCTGTACGTCCGCGCCGACGGCATGGTGCTGCGCGGCAGCGGCGACGGAGAGGACCCGGCGGGCAACACGATCATCAAGGCCACCGGCAACAACCCCAAGGACCGCGACGTGATCGTGGCCGGCGGCACGGCGGCGGGCGGCTGGGCGGGGGAGGTGCCGGGCACCCGTACCGACATCACCACGGACTTCGTGCAGGTGGGCGCACGCGAGTTCGAGGTGGCCAACGCCGGGTCGCTGCGGCCCGGCGACAACATCGTGATCCATCACCCGTGCTCGGAGGAGTGGCTCAAGGCCATCGACTACGGCGGCCATGACGTCGGCCCGGCCTGGCAGGTGGGCGAGCACCCGATCATCTACAACCGCTACATCCGCGAGATCTCCGGCAACAGGCTGAAGATCGACGTACCGGTGTTCAACCACCTGAACCGGGCGCTGTCCCAGTCATCGGTCTACAGGTGGGACCGGGCCGGGCTCGTCACCCAGGTGGGCGTCGAGCGGCTGCGCGTGGACATCGAGTATCAGGGCGACCCCGAGCAGGACGAGGACCACGCCTACAACGCGATCGTGCTGCTGCGTACCGAGGACTCGTGGGTGCGCGACTGCACGATGCTGCACTTCACCCAGGCCGGGGTGGCCACCCAGGAGACGACCCGCGCCACGGTCGAGAACTGCCGGGCCGTCGACCCCGTCAGCATCGTCACGGGGAGCAGGCGCTACAACTTCAACACCTACGTCTACTCGCAGCAGGTGCTCTTCCGCGACTGCTACGCCTACAAGTCGCGGCACGCCTTCGTCTCCAACGGGCACAGCACGGTCTCGGGCGTGGTGTTCCTGCGCGGCACGGCCGAGTACGCGCTGAACTCCAGCGAGGGTCACCGCCGCTGGTCCCAGGGCCTGCTGTACGACGGGCACCGCGACATCGACCCGCACTACGACTACACGCTTGGCCTGTACAACCGGGGCCGCTACGGCACCTCGCACGGCTGGTCTGCGGCGCACTCGGTGGCCTGGCGATGCGACGTGTCGACCAGCAGGCTCATCGTCCAGAAGCCGCCGACGGCCCAGAACTACGCGATCGGCTGCCTGGGGACGGTCACCGGGGACGGCCCCTTCCAGCAGCCCGCCGGGTACATCGAGGGCACCGGCCAGCCGGGTCTGCTGCCGCCCTCGCTGTACGAGGCGCAGTTCCTCGACCGGCTGCGCGGCATAACCCTCGCATAACCACTTCTGGTGACAGAGGGGTTATCGGGACTCTGGTGAACTCCTGATCCGACGCCGGGAACGCCCCAGCGCCGGATCAGGGGGAGTCCATGGCCATCGCGACCGCAGTCCGCGCCCGCGCGCACGCACCCGCCGTCCGGGCCCGGCCCGCGTCTCGCCGCCGATGGCTGTTCTGGTTATTGGCCGGCGGGTGGATCGCGCAGGTGGCGATCCGGCTGTGGCTGTTCAGGTATCACGCGGGGCCGGTGGCGAACCCGGATGAGACGGGCTACCTCATCGCGGCACGGTGGCTGGCGGGCGGGCCGGGGGCCGACTTCAGCGGGTCCACGATGTACCAGGGCGGCTATGCGCTGCTGCTGGTGCCGGTGTACTGGGTGACCTCCGATCCGGCCGTGGTCTACCGGCTCGTGGTCGCGGTCGGGTCGATGGCGGCGGCCGGGGCGTTCCCCCTGGCGTATCTGCTGCTGCGGCGCCTGGAGACGGGCAGGCGTGCGGCGCTGGCCGTCGCGTTCGCGGCGGGGCTCGCCCCGGCGTTGCTGCTGTTCTCGGGGCTGGCGCTGGTCGACGCGATCCTGCCCACGCTGGTGCTCGGCTGGCTGCTCGCCGTGCACGACCTGGCCGGGAAGGGCTCGGCGTGGGCGGGGGCGGCCGGGGGCGGGCTGTCGGCGTTCGCGATGGCGGTGCACCTGCGGGGCATGGTCATCCTGGCGGTGTTCGTGCTGCTGGTGGCGGTCCTACTGGTCGCCAAGCGCCTGCCGCGGCGGGCCGGGCTGGCGGCGCTGGCCGCCGCGGGCGCGGTGGCCTTGGTGGGCATGTCGCTCAACGGCGCGCTGTCCGCGGAGCTGTACCCGAACGGGCCGCGCGATCTCGCGGGTCTGCTGATCTCCCGCCTCACCAGCCTCGACGGGCAGGCGTGGGCCGTCTCGGGGGCGATCGGCCAGCTCTGGTACCTCATCGCGGGCACGTGGGGCCTGGCGGGCGTCGGCCTGGCGAGCGCGGTGGTGGCCGTCGCACGGCGGAGCACCCCGCACGGCCATCGAATCGTGGCCGCCACACTGCTGCTGACGACCCTCGGCATCGCCTACGCCTCCTCGGCGGCCCTGCCGGACGAGCACCGGGTCGGCAACTACGTCTACGGCCGCTACCTCGCGTGCGTCGCGGCGGCCTGGATCCTGGCCGGGGTGATCGCGCTGGCCCGCGCCCGCCGCGTCACGGTGCTGCGCCACGGGCTGACGGCGGCGACCCTGCTGGCCGCGACCGGTGGCCTGGCCGCCTGGTACGCCGGTGACCGGCTGCGCACCTACGCCTTCATCGCCTTCGACTTCCCCGAGGCGTCGTACCTGAGCGGAGTCCGCGACGCGCTGGACATGACGGCCACCTCGACGGCGGCCCTGATCCTGCTCGCCTGCCTGACGGCCGTGTCACTCCTGCCGCGCCGTCACCGGCTCCCGGCGCTGGCGGCGGTGCTCGCGGCGATCAACATCGCCTTCGCCGCGGACCTGGCGCCCAAATCGGCTCCCGCGCCGGGCAAGGACTGGCTTCCCTACCCGCCGCCCGGCCGCGTGGCGGTGGACCGCCAGGTGAAGTGGAACGTCTGGGTGCCCCTCACGTACCGCGTCTGGTGGACCCGGCTGGAGATGTACGACAGCACGCCTCCCGCGGGCGCCTGCACCGCCATCGTGCCTGCCGAGGCGGGGCCGCCGCCCGCGCCGTGGATCCCCACCGGCGATGGCGGGGCGCGGATGGGCTGGGTGAGCTGGTCCAACCCGTCCTGTCGCTCATGAGGCTCGGCGCAGATGGAGCAGGCCGCCGGTGGGGACGATGATCGCGTGGAGGCCGGGGGAGAGGTCCAGGGCGGCCGAGGACACCGTGCGGCCCCTGCAGTCGGTGACCGCGGCGTGGGCCGTACCGGGATCGGAGACCTGGAGGAGCACGTCGGGAGAGGCGTCGGCGTTGGCCAGCCACAGCGTGCCGGTGGCGGGCACCGCGACCGGCAGCGGCGCGTAGCGGGCGGTGATCACGGATTCTTCCCCGCGAGCGGTCACCTGCGGGTAGACCAGGTCGGGGCGGGCCGGCTCGAACGCGCCGCGCTGCAGCACGTCGGCGTGCTCCTTGACGAAGCCCAGCCAGAACCGCAGCACCTCCAGCTGCTCAGGCGTCTGCGTGGTGAGGTCCACCGAGATCTGCGGGACCGCGAACAGCACGTTGACCAGCTGCGCCGCGACCCGCTCCGGGGTCTCGTCCAGGTGCCACATCAGCATGTCGGCGTGCACGGCCAGCGGCCCGGCGATCAGACGCAGGTCCACCGTGCGCTGGCGGTTGTGCGCGGGGCTGAGCGGGCAGTCCGAGGCGCGGACCATCGTGGCGTACGGCCACAGCCCCGGGCTCACGTACGGCTGGCGCAGCTCCACCAGGCAGTCGCGGGGCAGCATGGCCAGCAGCCTGCGCACGCCCTCGTTGACCGTCGCGCAGTCGGCCTCGGGCCCCGGCTCGGGCGGGTCCTCCACGGCGAACTGGTCGATGAAGTCGATCTTCAGGCCGTCCATGCCCCACTCCTGGACCGCGCGGGTCAGGTGGCCGGCGAGGAGCTCGCGGATGTAGGGGTAGCGCGGGTCGACGATGACCGCGTTCATGTGCTCCTTGTAGGCCAGCGAGTAGGGCTGTACGCGGTCCCAGAGCGCGGTGTGGCGGCCGACGAAGGGCAGGGCGTACCAGAGGAGGTAGGCAAGCCCCGCCTGCTTGACCGCCGCCACGTGTCCGGAAATATCGGGAAAAGACGTGGCGGAGGGCTCCCACTCGCCGACGTGCCCGTAACCGCGCCCGCGGTCGTCGCTGTGCCAGCCGTCGTCCACGATGATCGCCTCGCAGCCCAGCTCGGCCGCCGGACCCGCCTGCCGCTCCACGCTCACGGCGTCGACGTGCTGCTGCATGGCGTACCAGGTCGAGTACGCGGGCATCCGCGCCACTTCGGGCACCTCATCCGCTGGGCCGCGCCACCACTCCGCCACGTCCGCGAGCGTGCGGGAGAACGGCCGTCCGGTGCGGTCGAGTCGCAACACCAGGCCGGTGCCGGGCTCGGCGTCGTGCTCGGCCCAGAAGCCGAAGTCGCCGGTCTCCTCCACGACCCCGGTGCGGATGTGCACCGGCCGGACCACCTCGCCGACGGCGTACGTGCACAGCGACACGTCACCGGCGCCCACCAGGCAGCCCACGGGGGCGTTCTTCTCCAGGGCGGCCACCCGGGGCTTGCGCCAGAACGGCGGCAGCCCTCTGTGCTCGCCGCCGTCGGGCGCCCAGAAGGCCGTGGCGGCCACGCACGGCACCCGCCACGCCACGCGGACGACCGCGGGCCGGTCCGGGGTGATCCGCACCTCGTGGACGCCCTCGGCGTCCTTGGTGACGGTCCACGTCAGCTCGGCCGCCGCCGTCGCGGTCAGTTCCGTCGTGCCCGCGTGGATGCGTACCTCGCGGGTCTCGCCCGAAGCCCGATCGTGCGGCTGCCAGATCCCGGTCGTCGCGGTCACCGCCACTCCTTGGTCACTGTCGCTCCTGGAGGGTGAAGAAGGTCTGGATGGCGACCGAGGCCGCGCCGCGCGCCCACTGCTCGAAGGGCCGGGGACGCAGGAAGATCCGGCAGTCGGCCGCCGCCCCGAACGCCTGGCTCGCGAACGACCGGCTGATCTGCTCCTCGAACAGGTCGTAGGCCGCCAGCCCCTGCACGTCGCCGGTCACGATGATGCGCTCGGGCCCGATGAGGTTCGCCATGGCCGCCATGGCCAGCCCGATCGCGTGCCCCGCTCTGGCGAACACCTCGCGGGCCGCTTCGTCGCCCGCGTGGGCGGCGTCGATGGCCGCGTCGATGGTCAGCGACGCGTCACCGGTGGCCGCGCGGATCGCGGCCACGATGGGCGCGGTCCCGGCGATCGCCTCGACGCAGCCGCGCCCTCCGCAGTGGCACGCGGGCTCCTCGCCGCCGACCGGGACGTGCCCGATCTCCCCGGCGACGCCGTGCGAGCCGGCCACGATCCGGTCGTTGACCACCAGCCCGCAGCCGATGCCCACCCCGACCGTGACCACCGCGAACGACGACGCGCCGATGCCCTCGCCGAACCACTGCTCGGCCACGGTGAGGGACTTGACGTCGTTCTCGACGGTGACCCGCAGGCCCGTCGCCTCGGAGGCCAGCCGGGCCAGCGGCACCTGCCGCCAGTTGAGGAAGGGGGAGTAGCGCACCATGCCGTGCGCCTTGTCCACATCGCCCGACACGGCCAGGCCCAGCGCGTGGCAGCGCTGCCGGTAGGCCGGGTCGGCGGCGAGCAGCTCGGCCACGAGGTCGGCCAGCGTCGCCACCACCTCCTCGGGCGAGGCCGCCGTCAGGGGGCGGTGCGCGCCGACGAGCACCTGGGCGCGCAGGTCGGTGACGACGCCGATGAGCTCGTCGTCGGTGATCTTCACGCCGGTGAAGAACTCCCGGTCCGGCTTGATGGCCAGCGGGCTGGCCGGCCGGCCCGCGCCGGGCCCCGGCCGGTCCGTGGCCTCCAGCTCTTCCAGATAGCCCGCCTCGATGAACGGGCGCGCCGCCTTGGTGACGGCGGCGGACGACAGCCCCGTCCGCCTGGCGATCTCCACCCGGGAGACCGGCCCCTGCGTCAGGACCATGGTGAACACGGTGGCCGCCGCGGGAGTGGTGAGCGGTGCAGGCATGATGGGCATCGTAACACTAATTAACTTCGTTAAGAATTGATTCGAAGGGCCCATCGATCTAGGCTCCGGGACATGCCTTCGGTGACCTTCGACGCGGCCGGCCGTACGTATCTGCTGCCCACCACAACCACCAGCTACGTCCTCGGGCTCGACGCCGACGATACCCCCGTCCACCTGCACTGGGGACCCCTTCTGACCCAGGAGCAGGCGGCGTCGCTGCCCCGCCCGGCGGCACCCGCCGCGAGCAGCTTCGACGGCGCCGGACCGGCCGAGGAGCTCGGCACCGAGGCGGGCGCGCGCTTCGGCACTCCGTCGCTGCAGATCGCCTTCCCCGACGGGGCCCGGGGCGTCGACTGGCGCCATCTCGGCCACACGATCGACGGGGGACACCTGACGGTCCACTTCCGGGACGCCGTCCAGCCGTTCGAGGTGGACCTGCACTACCGGGTGCGCGGCGACGTCGTGGAGCGGTGGACCGCTTTGCGCTCCGAGGTGCCCGTGACGATCCTGCGGTGCGACTCGGCCGCGTGGAGCGTTCCGCCGTTGTCCGGATACCGGCTCAGCCACGCCGTCGGCGGGTGGAGCGCCGAGCACGGGCTGCGCCGTACCGACCTCACCGTGGGCGAGACGATGCTGACCAGCAGGCGCGGGCTCAGCAGCCACCACGCCAACCCGTGGCTCACCGTCGACGGCGGTGACGCGGGCGAGCGCCACGGCGAGGTGTGGAGCTGCGCGCTGGCCTGGAGCGGCAGCTGGCGCGTCACGGTCACCCGCGACCCCTCGGGGAGCGTGGGGTGGACGGGCGGGTTCGGCCACGAGGGCCTCACCTGGCGGCTGGAGCCGGGGGAGGAGTGGGTGACGCCGGTGTTCGCCGGGGTCTACGCGCCCGACGGGTTCGGCGGGGCCAGCCGCCGCTGGCACGACTACGTCACCGGGTACGTGCTGCCCGAGCCCGACGAGCTGCGCCCGGTGGTCTACAACGCCTGGGAGGCCGTCGGGTTCGAGGTGGCCGAGTCGAACCAGAAGGAGCTGGCCGCGCTCGCCGCCCGCGCGGGGGTGGAGCTGTTCGTCATGGACGACGCCTGGTTCGGCGGGCGCACCGGCGACAGCGCCGGGCTCGGCGACTGGTGGCCGAACCCGGACCGCTTCCCCTCCGGCCTTACCCCGCTCATCGACGAGGTGCACGGGCTGGGCATGCGGTTCGGCCTCTGGGTCGAGCCCGAGATGGTCAACCCCGACAGCGACCTCTACCGCGCCCACCCCGACTGGGTGCTGCACATGCCCGGCCGCCCCCGTACGCTGCTGCGCAACCAGCTCGTCCTCAACTTCGCCCGGCCCGACGTCGCGGACTGGGCGCACAAATGGCTGCACCGGCTGGTCGGCGAGCACGGGGTCGACTTCCTGAAGTGGGACTTCAACCGGGCCTTCACCGAGGCGGGCTGGCCCGGCGCCGCCGACCAGGACCGGCTCTGGATCGACCACGTGCGCGCCGTCTACTCGATCATGGACCGGCTGCGCGCTGACCATCCGCACCTGCGCATCGAGGCGTGCGCGGGCGGCGGCGGCCGTACCGACCTGGGCATGCTGGCCCGTACCGACCAGGTGTGGACCTCCGACAACACCGACGCCCACGACCGCATCGCCATCCAGTACGGCTTCAGCCAGGTCTACCCGGCCCGCGTGATGGCCGCCTGGGTGACCGACAGCCCGAACCCGCTCACCCGCCGCCGCACCCCGCTCAGCTTCCGCTTCCACGTCGCCATGGCCGGCGCGCTCGGCCTCGGCGGCGACCTGCTGAAGTGGAGCCCGGCCGAGCTGGCCGAGGCCGCCGCGCTGGTCGCCGTCTACAAGGACATCAGGCCCGTCGTCCAGTTCGGGCGGCAGGACAGGCTCGAGTACGGCGTGCAGTACACCCACGGAGATCGGACGGTCGTACTCGCCTGGCGGGGGCCCGTCGCGCACGGGACACCGCTCGTGCCGCTCCGCCTGGCCGGGCTCGACCCGCTGGGCCGCTACCGCGACGAGGACACCGGGCAGCTGTATCACGGAGCCCTGCTGATGTCGGCGGGCCTGCGGCCGGACCTGCCTCCGGGCGACTACTCCAGCGCGCTGATCCGACTGCGCTCGGTGTAGCCGAGTCGGCCTTATCCGACTGCGCTCGGTGTAGCCGAGTCGGTCTTATCCGATTGAGGAGAGGCCGCGCAGGGCGAGCTGGGCGGCGCGCACGGCCGACTCCTCCGCCTGCTCCAGCGACCCACCCCGGTTGATGGTGGAGATGACCGCGAGCTTGGTGGCGCCGATCAGCGCGCCCACGGCCGCCGCCGCGTCCACGTGGTCGAGCTCGTCGGGAAAGGCGTCCTCCAGCGCCCGCGCCAGCTGGAGCTGGCTGTCGAACAGCAGATGCAGCGCCCGTGCCTGCAAGGAGGGGACGGTCATGATGAGCCGCATCCGCAAGGGCACGTCCAACACTCGGAAGTCGTCGTCGCTCGCCCACTGCAGGCTCGTCCGTACGAGCCGCAGCAGCAGGTCGGCCACATGCTCGCCGGGCGTCCTGGACGAGATCATCTCCATGGCCAGCGATATGCGCGACGCGCCGTCGAAGAACAGCACGTCCTCCTTACTGGCGAAGTAGCTGAAGAACGTCCGCGTCGACACCTCGGCCTCGGCCGCGATCTCGGCCAGCGTGGTCTCCTCGAAACCCTTCTCGTCGAACAGCCGGAGCGCGGCGTCGATCAGCGCCCGGCGTGTGCGCTGCTTCTTGCGCTCCCGTAGTCCCACCATGCCGGAAACTGTACCGCCAAACTTGGGGATTTTCATCCATTGAAGTTTTGCAGCGAATGAGGTTTTCTGGAGGAGTTGACCAAGCGAAAGGAGCCACACCATGTCGGATCTGACCCTCACCACCACCCGCCAGCGCCCCTTCGATCCGCCGGACGAAATCGCCGAGCTACGAGAAAAAACGCCGATCCACCGCATGACCTACGCCGACGGGCACCTCGGCTGGATCGTGACCGGCTACTCCGCCGCCCGCGCCATACTCGCCGACGCGCGCTTCAGCAACCGCCCCGAGCTCATCCACCCGCCGATCCCGGCCCGGCTGCAACTCGCGAAGGAAGCGGGTTTCCGGGTGCCGCCCGGGTTCTTCCTGCGCATGGACGCCCCCGAGCACACCCGCTACCGCAAGCTCCTCACCGGCCAGTTCACCGTGCGCAGAATGAAGGAGCTGGAGCCGAGGATCGCCGAGATCACCGACGCCTGCCTGGACGCCATGGAGGCCGCGGCCAAGCCGGTGGACCTGGTGCAGGAGTTCGCGCTGCCGATCCCGTCGCTGGTGATCTGCGAGCTGCTGGGGGTGCCGTACGAGGACCGGGCGCAGTTCCAGGAAGACACCAAGGTGCTCGTCAACCTGGAGACCAAGTCCGACGACGCCATGGGCGCGGTGACGCGCATCTCGGCGTACCTGTACGGGCTGATCCAGCGCAAGCGCGCCAAGCCGGAGGACGATCTGCTCAGCGGGCTGATCGAGGGCGGCGAGCTGAACGACGAGGAGCTCACGGGCGTCGCGTTCCTGCTGCTGGTGGCCGGGCACGAGACGACCGCGAACATGCTCGGCCTCGGCACGTACGCGCTGCTCACCAACCCCGCCCAGCTCGCCCTCATGCGGGACGACCCGGCCGCGGTCGAGAACGGCGTCGAGGAACTCCTGCGCTACCTCACGATCATCCACCTCGGCCCGGTCAGGAGCGCCCTGGTCGACGTCGAGATCGAGGGCCAGCTGATCAAGGCCGGCGAATCGGTCGCGATCCACCTCCCGGTGGCCAACCGCGACCCCTCCCGCTTCCCGGACGGCGACGCCCTCGACCTGACCCGGCCCGCCACGGGCCACCTCACGTTCGGCCACGGCATCCACCAGTGCCTCGGCCAGCAACTGGCCCGGGCCGAGATGCGCATCGCCTACCCGGCGCTCCTGCGGCGCTTCCCCGGCCTACGCTTGGCCATATCACCGGAGGAGGTGCCGATGCGCTCGGATATGAGCATCTATGGTGTGCACCGCCTCCCTGTCACCTGGTAGGTCAATGATGGAGATCAAGGCAGACACGACGGTGTGCATCGGTGCGGGCATGTGCGCGCTGACGGTGCCGGCGATATTCGACCAGAGCGAGGAGGAGGGGACCGTGGTGGTCCTTGACTCCACCCCACCGGCCGAACTGGAAGAAGCCGTCCGCCGCGCCGTGACGCTGTGCCCGTCAGGCGCCATCTCGGTGGTCTGATTTCGCGTTTCTGGGTCCTTCGCGTCGACGGCGGGTGCCTTCTGTCGTACTGGTCTGGCCGGCCGTCTCACGGCTCGCCCAGCCCGAACCTTCCCCGCCGTCGCCGCGACCGTCTTCTGGGGCGCTCGTCCATCGGGCTGACCCTCTACTGGGTCGACCGCCTGTCGGCCGACCATCTATCGGGCTGACCGCCTGCCCGGATGCCCGCCCCCACGGGCCCGATCGCTTACCGGCTGGATCGCTGACCGGCCCACTATGTACCGGCCCATCACGTACAGGTCCACCGCGCACTGGCCCACCGCTTCACCGAGCACCGCTCCACCACTCCATCGGGCGCCGGGCCACCGCCCCACCGGGCCTCGGTTGCAGAAACCCAGCGCGGATGCGCCTGTTTCGCGGACCTGCTGAGGCGCCGACCATTTGGGCGCGGACCGCTGATCCCAAGCCTCCGGATGGCCCTTGAGCGCGCTGCCCGTTCCCGCGGACCTCCGCGCCCCCTGCGGACCTCCACCTCCTGCGGACCGTCATCTCCCTGCAGCTGTCCGCCCCTCTGGAGCCCGGACCTTCACCCCTGAGGACCTCCACCGCCCTGGACCTCCACCCCCTGAGGACCTCCACCGCCCTGGACTTTCGCCCCCCTGGACCTTCACGGCCCTCTGTGGACCTCCGTCGGGGTAGCCCGGGCCGGATCTCCGCTGGGGCGGACCCTCGCCAAGGGACGGCCTCTACGCGTTCGGGTGCCTCTCGCATGTCCTCTGCACACCTTTGCCCGTCCCTCAACCTCGGTCCCTCAACCTCGGTCCCTCAACCTCGGTCCCTCAACCTCGGTCCCTCAACCTCGGTCCCTCGACCCTGACCCCCAACCTCGTCCCGCCGCACGTCAATGCGTGTGTCGTCCACTCTCCCTCACACTGATCGAATCTGTGTTCGTAGAACAGGTTGACACCGAGCGTGATCGAAATTATGTTCGACCTAGTGACGTGAGGCTCGCGGCTCACGTCGTAGGACCTGGTCGCGGGCCGTTCGCTTCCCCCAAGCGAGACCCGCGATCAGGCTCCAGGGCGAAGGGCGTGTCCTCGTCGTCGGCGGAGACGAGTGGGCGCGTCCTGGCCGGACGGGGTGCGGGGAAGCTCCTCGTCCGGCCAGCCCGGCGGAATTGTCGGTGGAGTCTGCGAACCTTGGCTTCACCGGCGGAGACGCCGGGAGCCGCCATGACTCCAAGGAGGCGCGCAAGATGGCACCAAGGCTCAGCGATACGCAGGGGCCCCGGCTGTCGCCCGCAGTTAGGGCGCACCTGACGGATTCACATTCCTGCCTGGCGGAGGCGACAGCCGCTCGCACCCCGGCATCCCGATACGTGGCAGCGCACCTGGCAGCCCTACGAGCGGCGGCGGCGATCCTGGCCGCCCGCCCGCGCCCCATGGAAGGCCGCAGGCGCCGCCTGCGCAGCGCCTGGGAGCTGCTCCCGGAGGCGGAGCCCAAGCTTGCTGAATGGGCCGCCTACTTCTCGGTGAGCGCCGCCAAGCGCGCTGCCGCCGAGGCCGGCATGGTCCGTGGCGTCAGCGCGGCCGACGCGGACGAGCTTTTGGCCGAAGCCGACACCTTCGTCGCCGTAGTCCAGGACATCCTGGGCGTCCCCGCTCAACCCCAACTCCCGGTCGAGGTCCCCCTGGCCGGCTGACCACACCGCTCGCGCCGCCGACGCCGGCGGCGAGTGGGCAGCCGGACAACTCGAACACGAGCGAACACACCGACCCAGGCGAGGGCCAGCAGACCATCCCGACCAAGGACGACCCCGCCAAACCGGTGGAAGCAGAGCACGACGCCTGAAGCATGCGCGAAGACGCTGCATGCAGGCGATCGAACGCTCCGAACCTGGGTGGCCAGAGGGTCGAGGAGGATCTCCGCAGAATTGAACGGCATGCCAGGGGCCTTGTGGCCCTCGGCAGAGGAACATCAGGCCGTCCAGTTCTCAGCGTTGATCGAGCTGCTGCCGCCTTCGGTCAGCTCGATGATCTGCGCCATGGACAGGATCTTGCGGAACCTGTGGCCCATCCGTTCCTCCGTGGCCGTGCAGCCATGCTCCAGGATGTCTCTGGCATCATCCGGCTGCCGGACCAGACTCTGATCTGAGCAGGACTCCTGATGAGTTCTTTGAGGCGGCCTGTGACGCTGCGATACCGCTGCGTGTCGATCTGGACCAGGTCTCCGATACGAAGCCGGCCGCCGGGGGCAGCAACGTCTTTGCGGCCTGGGGGATCGGCCAGATAGCCGGGGCTGGTCTGTCGGCCACGAGCCTCGCCCGGCCACGAGCCTCGCTCGGCCACGAGCCTCGCCCGGCCACGAGCCTCGCCCGGCCACGAGCCTCGCCCGGCCACGAGCCTCGCCCGGCCACGGGCCCCGCGTGGCCACTGCCGGGCCGTGTCAGGCCGAATACATCAGACCGGCGCCCACTCGCCCGCTACCGGGAGACTGCTCGGCCCTTGCCCGAGCTCGTCAGGATCGTGCCACGCCACTTGCGGCGGACTGGGGCGGCATTTCCGCCGTGCCCCCTCCGTGTGCGCTAAGTCTCATCCGCGGGTTGTTACACCGGATGCGCGGCTGGTGTCTCCATGTCGAGTTCACAACACGAGGGAGACATGATGAACGGGAACGTCGCGGTGGTCGTGGTCGGTGGCGGGTACGGGGGCGTGACGGCGGCCAATCGCCTGGCTCGGCGCGATGGCGTGTCGGTGACCCTGGTCAATCCGCGTCCCGACTTCGTCTCGCGGATCCGTCTGCACCAGCTCGTGACCGGCTCCGATGACGCGGTCGAGGACTTCGGTGAGGTTCTGGGTGGGAACGTTCAGCTGGTGGTCGACACCGCGACCCGGATCGACGCCGCCGAGCGCCGGGTGTCGCTGGCGGGCGGTGGCACGCTCTTCTACGACTACCTCGTCTACGCGGTGGGCAGTGGCGCCGCCGATCCCGGCGTGCCCGGAGCGGCGGAGTTCGCTCATTCGGTGTCGACCCTCGAGGGGGCGCGACGACTGCGGTCGGCGCTGGCCGCGAGGCCCGCGACGGCTCCGGTGACCGTGGTCGGGGCCGGCCCGACCGGCCTGGAGACCGCTGCCGAGCTGGCCGAACTGGGCCGCAAGGTCACCCTGGTCTGCGGCAATGTGCTGGGCCCCTACCTGCATGCCCGGGGCCGCCGCCTGGTCGCTCGTCGGCTCGCCGAGCTGGGTGTGACCGTCCTCGAAGGTCCCCGCGCTCGGGTGGCGGAAGTGACACGCGAGGCGATACGGCTCGACGACGGCCGCCGGTTGCCCAGCGCGGTGACGATCTGGACCGCGGGATTCCGTGTCCCGGACCTGGCCGCCCGCAGCGGGCTGCGCGCCGACACCGAAGGCCGCCTGCTCACCGACACGACGCTGACCAGTGTGGACGACGTGCGC
The DNA here is from genome assembly GCF_050942315.1 of Nonomuraea sp. CA-143628. Lineage (NCBI taxonomy): Bacteria > Bacillati > Actinomycetota > Actinomycetes > Streptosporangiales > Streptosporangiaceae > Nonomuraea > Nonomuraea sp. CA-143628. Next base: position 8,700,419 of record NZ_CP192072.1, on the reverse strand, counting down.
ATCGTCGCCGCCGGGGACGCGGCGGCGATGACGGACCGGCCATTCCGGATGAGCTGCCAGGCCGCCGTACAGCTGGGCCCGGGGGCCGCCACCACGATTCTGCGGCGGATCGCGGGGAGAACACCCGCTCCCGTCCGGTTGTTGTTCGCCGGGCAGTGCCTCAGCCTCGGCCGAAACGAGGGCGTCACCCAGTTCTCCTACCTGAACGACAGGGTGAACGCGCTTCACATCAGCGGGCGGCTCGGTGCCCCCGTCAAGGAGATCGCCTGCCGGTTCACCCTCAATCAGCTGGTGTCCGGGGCACGCAAGGCCACCTCCCGCGCATCCCACCTGACCTGATCAGCGGGGAGGCCGCTGCCGACGACCCCGTCTTTGGACCGGGTACATATCCACGGTCTGCTTCCGGCATGTGAGGCCGACCACAAGAGAGTGAAGCGCACGACATGAACGACCACGTCACCGACCCCGCGACCGGGGCCTTCGTCGCCCACCGAGACCTGCTGTTCACCCTCGCCTACGAGATGCTCGGATCGGCGGCGGACGCCGAGGACGTCCTCCAGGAGGCCTGGCTGCGGTGGGCGAAGGTCGACCTGACGCAGGTACGGGACCAGCGCGCCTACCTGGTACGGATCACGACCCGGCAAGCACTCAACCGGCTACGGACCCTCCAACGGCGCAAGGAGGCATATGTCGGCCCCTGGCTGCCCGAGCCCCTGCTCACCGCGCCGGACGTGGCCGAGGACGTCGAACTGTCCGAGAACCTGTCGCTGGCACTCATGTTCATCCTGGAAACCCTCTCACCGACCGAACGCGCCGTCTTCGTGCTGAGCGAAGTCTTCGACATCGGCTACGACGACATCGCGGCCGCGATCGGCAAGAGTCCTGCCGCCGCACGCCAGATCGCCTACCGCGCACGCCGGCACGTCGACGCCCGCCGGCCGTCCACAACGGTTTCCCGGGAAGAAACCCGGGCGGCGCTGAATTCGTTCCAGTCCGCGCTCGTGACCGGGGACCTGCGGGGGCTGCTCGACGTACTCGCTCCGGATGTTGTCTTCGTCAGCGATGGTGGCGGCCTCAAGCTGGCGGCCCTGCGGCCGGTCGTCGGCGCCGACAAGGTGCTCAGTTACATGGCCGGCAGCCTCGGCAGGGCCGGCGGCACCTTCACCAGTGAGCCCACGACGGTCAACGGCAACCCCGGACTCATCCTGCGGCTGGACGACGTGATCGACGGCGTGCTGGCCTTCCGCGTGGACAACGCCCGCGTCACGGGCCTCTACTACGTCCGCAACCCCGAAAAACTCACCCGTGTCGAGTCCGAAACCCCCCTCACCTCCCGCTGACCCTCCGCCGACGCGGCAGACGATCCCCCAGCACGATCAGCCGGACGACCAGCACGAGCACCCCGCCCCCGGCTTACAACAGCCCCACTGACCAGCGCTTTTCATGGGAGCCCAGGCAAGCGCCACCTGCCGAAGGGGCGAGGAGAGTTTCCCCCTCCCACCGGCCGCTCCCCCCAAGAGGAAGTAAGAGCAGACGCATGTCCCACACCTACCGCAACGCTGTCATCCCCGAGCGAGTCGTGAACCTGGACGAGGCCCGACACCGGCACGGTGCGATGGCCGACCACGCGGCCCACATGGTCATGGCCGGAGACCCGCTGGCCGACGCCGTGATCGCCGAACTCGACCAGCTGGGCAAGGAAGGCCGCCACATCCTCAACCGGGGACTCGCCGACGGTCTTACCAGCCTGGGCGAACAGCCGCCCAAGGCCATCGAGGCACTGCTGCGGCAGTTGGAGACAGTGCCTTCCTGGGCCGATCCCGCACAGATCGACCGTGGTGAGGTCGCCCTGCTGTCGGTGCCCCAGCCGTGGTTCGAGATCTGCGCGATCAGCAGCGCCCTCGTGCACACCTATGCCTCGCCCGCCATCGCCCGGCTGCTGGCGCAGACGGGACAGCTGACGAAGATGGCTTCCCGCCGGCTCGTCGAGACCGGGATGTGGGGGCGTCAGAGCACGCTGCCCGGAGGTCTTCACCGAGGAGCTCCCGGCTACATCAGCACCGCGCAGGTCCGACTGCTGCATGCGCGGATACGAGCCACCGCTCTCCAGCACGGCTGGGACACAGCCGTCTGGGGCCTTCCCATCGGTCAGACCGACATGGCCCGCACATGGCTGGACTTCACGCTCACTCCCTTCACAGCCCTCGCGGCAGTCGGCATCGAGCTGAGTGCCGAAGAACAGAAGGGCTTGTACCAGTACTGGTCCTACACCGCCTATCTGCTCGGGATCGATGAACGCTTCTACCAGGGCGTCACGGACCACGCCAGCGCTCGTCGTCTGCAGAACCTGCTGGACATGACGAACGCTGAGCCGGACGACAACTCACGTGCGCTGACCGCGGCCATGGTCAGCGCCACGGCCAGCGCACCCAACCCCCTGAACAGCCAGGCCAGGCGCTGGCAGACCTTCACGGCTGACTCCGCAGAGACGGCCCGCCGCGAGAACGCGCAAGGTCCCGGCCCCGATGAAGCCTTCCGCCTTCCCGGCGGCACCGCTTACGAGCAGAACATCGCCGTGCCCACCACGGCATGAACGGTCCTCGCGCGATCCGCCCGCACCGAGTGCTCAGATCCGCTCCACGCGCCTCAACATGCTCGCTCCGCGGGGCCCGGCCCGCTCGGAGTACGAGTCCCGGCCGGGCCGCCCGCACGTCCTCAGTGGCGCGTCAGGAGGTGGTTCACATCGGATCGCACAGCGGTACGGTGCTGTAATCCTCGCCTGTCACCGGCCGGATGTCCTGCCAGCGCACCCATCGGGCCTGGCCCATGTGCTCGGTGCCGTCGTCGGTGTTCAGCGTCTTTGGGGGCCATAGCAGGAATCCCCACCGCTCTCCCTCCGTATCGCCCCAAGCCAGCAGATAACGCGCCTCGCCGCCGCGGCCGGCGGTCGAGAACGTCGTCGCGGCATGTTCGACGATCGGCGGCCGCCACAACCCTGGTAGGCCTTTCATGTCGAGATGCATTGGTCCATTATACGAACTGGCGTTCGACATCGCTAGCCGAACACGCTGTTTCCAAGGCTCTATCTGGGCGAACGCGGTGGGAACCTGGACGGCCAGACTCCGCTGGACCTGCGTGACTGGACCTGCGTGTGCGTGTGTGGGCGTGTGAGCACGGCGGGGCTGCGGCGTGTGGGCACGGCGGGGCGCGGCTGGGCCTGCGTTGTGAACGCGCCCGGATGGGCGTGGGCGTGCGGAGGGGTGTTCGGCGGGCCGGCGGACGCCGTGAGGGCTGGCCGCCCTCGTGCGGGGACGTGCCGCTGGGCCCGCGGCGGTGCGCGCGAAGACCTAGAGGAGCGTGAAGACCTAGAGGATCGCGAAGGTCTACAGGATCGCGAAGGGCCTTCGGGGGTTGCGAAGAGACGCAGGCACGGCGCTTGGCAGCGTGCGTCGCGAAGGGCCTATGAGGTCGCGTAGGGCCTACGAGTGCCGGAGGTGTGTGGCGGGATCCGCCTGAGGGACCTGTACGGCAGGACCACGGGCCTGGAGGCGTGCGGAAAGGGCTGCCCTACTGGGTTCCTCGGCCTGGTGGACGAGGTGGCGGGGTCCCGTGCGTGTCCGGACAAAGCCCGTCGTGCTCCCGTACGGAGGTTCACCGTGCCGCCGTACGCGAGCACCAAGACGAAAAAGCGGGACGCACCCGTCACATGGCGCGCCCCGAAAAGCAGGAGCGGTCAGAAGGACTCGACGGCGCGGCGGGCTTCCGCGTCGAGGACGCCCCAGCTGATGAGCTCCTCCGTCAGCTCGCTCGGCGACTTGTCGTAGATCACGGCCAGGGAGCGCAGGTCCTCCTGGCGGATCGACAGGACCTTCCCGTTGTAGTCGCCACGCTGGCTCTGGATGGTGGCCGCGTAGCGGGCGAGCGCCCCGGCCTTCTCCTTCGGCAGCGTCGCAAGACGTTCGAGGTCGATGACAAGCTTCGGTGTCGGGCCGAGCGGGCTCGGCGCGGCACCGCCGGGCAGCAGCTCGGAGACGGGCACCCCGTAGAAGTCGGCAAGCTCGGCAAGTTTCTGAACCGTTACAGCACGGTCGCCCCGCTCGTACGAGCCCACGACTACGGCTTTCCACCTGCCACGCGACTTCTCTTCGACTCCATGCAGGGACAGGCCCTGCTGGGTGCGGATGGCGCGGAGTCGTGCACCCAGCGACTTTGCGTACTCAGACGGCATCGTGTGGCCCCCCGGCTCTCGTATGTAGCGCTCTCAGTAGATTGTGCTCCCTTGCGGCGTATGCCCCGGCCACCGGGGGGTGTGTGCCTTGTTAGGCACCATCGGTAGCCATGGCTCTGGGTTTACCCCATAACGCCGCGCAGTGTGGTTACGCACAGTGACGGTAAAGGGGCGGACGCCGAAGGTCAAGCTGATTGGAAAAAAGATGCCGAATCCGATCCGGGATGGAACGACTTATTAGCCCCTCTTGTCCCCTGAGTAACAATACTTCGTCACTGTTTGTCCGGTGACATGCATGGTGGAAATCACCGCTAAACCATGTCAGTGATCGCGTGGAGGCCGAGGTGAGAGGCGTTGAGAGGGCCAGCGAGGGCCGCCCAAGAGCACTGCCGAGAGCGCGGCGACGAACACGGCGACGGCTGGCGGGCCCGCCGGCGGCCCCCACCGGCGGGTCCGACCGTGGGGGCGATGGTCGGGGCGGGGGTCGGGGCGGGGGTGTGGCGCAGGGGTCAGGATTGACGGGTTAGGATCATGACCGGACACGTGGCCGCCCGGACGATTTTGAGCGACGTGTCCCCGAGGAACACCCGCCGCAACGGCCCCGCGTTGCTGGAGGCGCAGATGAGCAGTTCGCCCGGCGACCACGACGTCTGGCCCATGGCCTGTGCCACGTCGCGGCCCTCCAGGATCTCGAACTCCGCCCGGATGTGCGGCCGTTGCCCGGTGGCCGCCGCCTGCAGGTCGTCCGCCACCTGGTCGCGCAGCCGCGTGAGCATGTCCTCCTCGATCTTGGCGCGGCGGGCGCCGCGGACCAGCATGGTGACCAGCCGCAGCGGCACGTCGAGGATGACCGCGGCCTTGGCGGCCTCGTGCACCCCGGCGTCGGAGCAGGGGCTACGGCGGTAGGCGACCGTGATCCGCTCGATGGCCGCGGTCGGCGCGTCCGCGTAGCCGCGCGGGACCAGCATGACCGGCACCGTCGAGGAGTGCAGCAGCTGGTCGGCGGTGCTGCCGACGGAGATGCGGCCCCTGCCGCCGCCCGGCGCGGAGCCGATCACGACGACGTCCGCCGCGCGTTTGCGGGCCAGGTCCACCAGCCCGCGCCCGCTGCCCTTGTTGGTGTGGACGACGTAGTCGGCCTTGTCGCCGGTGAGCGCCCGGGCCTGCCCGAGCGTGGCCTCCGCCTGTTCCTGCAGGTATTTGCGCCACTCGGTCAGGTCGGCGCGCGCGGGCCCCGGCGTGGTCCACGCGGGCGGCTGCACGTACGCCACCGTCAGCTGCCCCTTGACCTGCTCGGCCAGGACCACGGCCAGCGCCAGCGCGTCACGTCCTCTCGGCTCGGGGATGAATCCGGCCAGTACGCTTTCGAGCTTCATTGGGGCACCTCGGTGTTCAACCGCGAGTGGCGATAGCCGTACAGGAAGTAACAGATCAGGCCCGCCAGCATCCACAGGCCGAACGCCTGCCAGGTGACGCCGGCCAGACCGGCCATCACGATGACGCAGAAGATCGTGCCCAGGATCGGCGTGGCGGGGAAGAGCGGCGTGCGGAAGCTGCGCGGCAGCTCGGGGCTGCGGTAGCGGAGCACGAGCACGCCGATGTTGACGATGGCGAAGGCGAACAGCGTCCCGATGCTCGTGGCCTCGGCGAGCTGGCCCAGCGGCACCAGCCCGGCCAGTACGGAGATGAACGCCGCCACGATGAGCGTGTTGGCGACGGGGACCTGGTGGCGCGGGTTCACCTTCTGGAAGATGTGCGGGATGAGCCCGTCGCGGGACATCGCGAACAGGATGCGGGTCTGGCCGTAGATGACGGTCAGGACGACGCTGGCGATGGCCACGACCGCGCCGAAGGAGACGATCAGGCCCGCCCAGGTGGCGCCGGTGGCGAGATCCACGATGTAGGAGAGGCTGGCTTCGGTGCGCTCGGGGTCGAAGTCGGTCCACGGCATGGCGCCGATCGCGGCCACGGCGACCACGACGTAGATGATGGTGACGATGGCCAGCGACAGGATGATCGCCAGGGGCAGGTCGCGCTTGGGGTTCTTGGCCTCCTCGCCGGCGGTGGAGGCGGCGTCGAAGCCGATGTAGGAGAAGAACACCTGCGAGGCGGCGGCCGTGACGCCCGCCACGCCCATGGGCGCGAACGGTGAGAAGTGCCCGGCCCTGAAGGCGGTGAAGGCCACCACGCAGAAGAAGACCAGCACGGCGACCTTGATGAGCACGAACACGGCGTTGGCCGTGGCGCTCTCCGACGCCCCGCGCAGCAGCAGCCAGGTGGCCAGCAGCACGATGAGGATCGCGGTGACGTTGACCACACCGCCGTCCTGCCCGGGGGAGTGGGTGATCGACGCGGGCAGCTCCCAGCCGAACAGGCCCTTCAGGAAGGAGTTGAGGTATTCGCCCCAGCCGACCGACACCGCCGCGACCGACACCGCGTACTCCAGCATGAGGCACCAGCCGCAGATCCAGGCGACGATCTCGCCCAGCGTCGCGTACGCGTAGGAGTAGGACGAGCCGGACACCGGGATCGTGCCGGCCAGCTCCGCGTACGACAGCGCGGAGAACAGCGCCGTGATCGCGGCCAGCACGAAGGCCAGCACGACGGCGGGACCCGCCTTCGGCACGGCCTGGCCGAGGATGACGAAGATGCCGGTGCCGAGCGTGGCGCCGACGCTGAACAGCGTGAGCTGCCACAGCGACATCGTGCGGCGCAGCTCACCGCCCTCGCCGTGGCCCCCTTCGGCCACGATCTGGTCGGTGGGCTTGATGCGGAAGAGCCGTTGGGCGAGTGCCATCGAAACCTCCTAGAGCCCTAAAGCGTGCTGGTCAGCGGCCAGCGGGCGTTCGGCGTGACGATCGTGCCGGCGGTGCCTTCCAGGATCTGCTCCGCCTGCCCGAGCTCGCCGATGGCCGCCATGTCGCCGGTGGTCTCCACGAAACGGCAGACCGCTTCCACTTTCGGCCCCATGGAGCCCGCTGGGAAGTCGAGGGCGCGTAGTTCGTGCGGGGTGGTGTTCGCGAGTTCGCTCTGGTGCGGTGTGCCGAAGTCCCTCAGTACGCGCGGCACGTCGGTCAGGATGAGGAAGGCGTCGCATTCGAGCGCCTCGGCCAGCATCGACGCCGTGGAGTCCTTGTCGATGACCGCCTCGACGCCGGACAGCCGGCCGTGCTCGTCGCGGATGACCGGGATGCCGCCGCCGCCCGCGCAGATCACCACGACCCCCTCGCGGACCATCTTGCTGATCAGCCGTGTCTCCACCACGCGCTGCGGGGTGGGGGAGGGGACGACGCGCCGCCAGTCGTGGCCGTCGGCGGCGACCGTCCAGCCGTACTCCTTGGCCAGCTTCGTGGCCTCCTCCTGGTCGTAGACCGGGCCGACGAACTTGGTCGGGTTGTCGAAGGCCGGATCGACCGCCGACACGAGCGTCTGCGTCACCATGGCCAGGACCTGCCGGCCGGGTAGCGCGTTCTGCAGGGCCTGCAGCATCCAGTAGCCGATCATGCCCTGCGTCTCGGCGCCGAGCGTGTCGAACGGGTAGGGCTTGGTCAGGCGGGGGTCGTTGGCGCTCTCCAGCGCCAGCAGGCCCACCTGCGGCCCGTTCCCGTGGGTGATGATCAGCTCGTGCTTCTCCGCGAGCTTGGCCAGCGTCTTGGCCGCGTTGGCGACGTTGGCGATCTGCGGCTCCACGTCCGCCTGCTGGCTGCGCCGGAGCACCGCGTTGCCCCCCAGGGCGACGATGACCCTCATCGCTCAGAAGCCGTCCCGCTCGAGCGGGCAGCTCATGCAGCGCGGCCCCCCGCGTCCCCTGCCGAGCTCGCTGCCCCGGATCGTGATGACCTCGATGCCGTGGCCGCGCAGGAAGTTGTTGGTCGTGGTGTTGCGTTCGTAGGCGACGACCACGCCCGGCTCGATGGCCAGCGCGTTGCAGCCGTCGTCCCACTGCTCCCGCTCGGCGGCGTAGACGTCCTGCGTCGGGATGAGGACCTTGATGTCGTCCAGGTCCAGGGCCCGCGCCATGGCCCGGTGCATGTCCTCCGGCGGGTGGTCGGTGACCTTGAGCTCCTTCTCGGTGTCGCCCGGCTCGATCGTGTACGAGGGCAGCATGCCGAGCCCCGCGTACTTGGTGAACACGCCCACGTCCACCATCGTCATCACGGTGTCGAGGTGCATGAACGCGCGGGCCTTCGGCATGTTCAGCGCGATGATCTTCCGCGCGGAGCCGGCCTGGAACAGCCGCTGCGCGAGCATCTCGATGGCCTGCGGCTGGGTACGCTCGCTCATCCCGATCAGCACCACGCCGCGTCCGAGGACCAGCACGTCGCCGCCCTCCAGTGTGGCCGGAGCGACCGACTGGCCGGGCAGCCACACGTTGTAGCCGCCCTTCTGCGGCCGGCCGAACCCGTCGGCGAAGGTCGGGTGGAACTCGTAGACGGCCTCCATGTTCACCGTCTCGCGCATGCGCGCCTTCTTCTTCATCGCGTTGATCGAGACGCCGTCGTACACCCAGCAGGAGGTGTCGCGGGTGAACAGGTGGTTCGGCAGCGGCGGCAGGATGAAGTCGTCGTCGCCGGCCGCGTGGTAGGACATCGACTTGGGGTCACAGCCCGCCTCGACCATCTCGCGTTTGGTGATGCCCCCCGTCAGGTACATCTGCAGGGTCTTGGAGTCCATGGAGTCGAGGGTGTTGCGGATGTCGTCGACGGCCAGGGGGCCCATGAAGCGCTCGTCGAGGATCCCGTCGAGGATGTGCTTGCGCGCTTCGGGGATCTCGATCGTCTCCCTGAGCAGGTCCGCCAGCATGTGGACCTTGACGCCGCGCTCCCGCAGCACCTGCTGGAACTCCTCGTGCTCCTCCATCGCGCGCTGCACCCACAGCACGTCGTCGAAGAGGAACGCGTCCTTGTTGGTCGGGGTGAGCCGCTTGAGCGCCAGGTCGGGCTTGTGCAGCAGCACCTGGTAGAGCTTGCCCACCTCGGAGTCGACATGGAAGGTCATTGTCCCTGTATCCCCTCGAAGCAGGCGGACGTCAACGCGCTGGCACCGCCCGCGATGCCCGTCACGTGCCCCGCGTGGACGGTTCCGACACGGAAAGGGCGGGGAAATTACCCAACCGTGGGCAGCCATGGGGAGTAGGTGGCAAGAGTTCTGGCTGGTAGCCCCTGGTACTGTGTGTCACGACCAACACCCTTTTAAGACCCGTCCCGTGAGGCGGGAAAGGTGGTGAGCTCTGCCGTGTCCGAATCCCCAACGTCCGACCAGACCCCCTTGTCGAGGGCCGTTCTGGAGGGCCCGGACATCCACCGGGCGCTGACCCGGATCGCGCACGAGATCCTCGAACGAACCAAGGGCGCCGACGGCGTCGTCCTCCTCGGCATCCCGACCCGCGGCGTCACCCTGGCCCGCCGGCTCGGTGACCGCATCGAACGCTTCGAAGGCGTCAAGATCCCCGTCGGCTCGGTCGACATCACGATGTACCGCGACGACCTCCGGCTCCGGCCCGCCCGGCCGCTCGGCCACACCGAGCTGCCGCCCGACGGCATCGACGGCAGGATCGTGGTGCTGGTCGACGACGTCCTGTACTCCGGCCGCACCGTCCGCGCGGCACTCGACGCGCTCAACGACCTCGGCCGCCCGACCGCCGTACAGCTGGCCACGCTGGTCGACCGCGGCCATCGCGAGCTGCCCATCCGCGCCGACTACGTCGGCAAGAACCTGCCGACCGCCAAGAGCGAGAAGGTGAAGGTCTACCTGCAGGAGACCGACGGGCGCGACGCCGTGCTGTTGATGAAGGAGGAGGCCAAGTGAACCGCCATCTCATCTCCGCGGGCGACCTCGGCAAGGACGACGCCCTGCTCATCCTCGACACGGCCGAGGAACTGGCGAGGGTCTCGGAACGTTCCATCAAGAAGCTGCCCACATTGCGCGGCCGTACGGTGGTCAACCTGTTCTTCGAGGACTCCACCCGCACCCGCATCTCCTTCGAGGCGGCGGCCAAGCGGCTGTCGGCCGACGTCATCAACTTCTCCGCCAAGGGCTCCAGCGTCTCCAAGGGCGAGTCGCTGAAGGACACGGCTCTGACGCTGGAGGCGATGGGCGCCGACGCGGTCGTCATCCGCCACAGCGCCTCCGGCGCGCCGCACCGCCTGGCCAACTGGGTGCACGGCAGCGTCGTCAACGCCGGCGACGGCACCCACGAGCACCCCACGCAGGCGCTGCTCGACGCCTTCTCCATGCGCCGCCGCCTGGGCGGCCTCGACGGCCGCAAGGTCACGATCGTCGGCGACGTCCTGCACAGCCGGGTCGCCCGCTCCAACGTGCTGCTCCTGGCCACGCTCGGCGCCGACGTCACGCTGGTGGCGCCGCCCACGCTGCTGCCGGTCTCGGTCGACACGTGGCCGTGCGCGGTCTCCTACGACCTCGACGCGGTGCTGCCCAAGTCCGACGTGGTGATGATGCTGCGGGTGCAGAAGGAGCGGATGAACGCCGCCTACTTCCCGAGCGAGCGCGAATACTCCCGCCGCTACGGCCTCGACCGCGACCGCTTCGCCAAGATGCCCGACGAGGCCATCGTGATGCACCCCGGGCCGATGAACCGGGGCATGGAGATCGCCGCCGAGGTGGCCGACTCGCCGCGCTCGACCATCGTCGAGCAGGTCGCCAACGGTGTGACCATCCGCATGGCCGTCCTGTACCTGCTGCTCGGGGGAGAGACTTCGTGATCATTCGCAACGTACGGATCGTCGGTGGCGAGCCCGTCGACATCCGCGTCGAGGACGGGGTGATCGCCGAGATCGCCCCGCGGATCGACGGGGAGGCGGCGATCGAGGGCGGCGGCGCGATCGTGCTGCCCGGCCTGGTCGACCTGCACACCCACCTGCGCGAGCCCGGCCGCGAGGACGCCGAGACCGTGCAGACCGGCACCCAGTCGGCCGCCCGCGGCGGCTACACCGCCGTGCACGCCATGGCCAACACCTCGCCCGTCGCCGACACCGCCGGCGTGGTCGAGCAGGTCTGGCGGCTGGGCCGGGAGTTCGCCCACTGCGACGTCCAGCCGGTCGGCGCGGTCACCGTCGGCCTGGAGGGCAGGCAGCTGGCCGAGCTCGGCGCGATGGCCGACTCCGCCGCCCGGGTCCGCGTCTTCTCCGACGACGGCAGGTGCGTCGACGACGCCGTGCTGATGCGCCGCGCCCTGGAGTACGTCAAGGCGTTCGACGGCGTGATCGCCCAGCACGCCCAGGAACCCAGGCTGACCGGCGGCGCCCAGATGAACGAGGGCGTCGTCTCCGGCCGGCTCGGCCTGACCGGCTGGCCGGCGGTCGCCGAGGAGGCGATCATCGCCCGCGACTGCCTGCTGGCCGCGCACGTCGGCTCCCGGCTGCACGTCTGCCACGTCTCCACGGCCGGTTCGGTGGAGATCCTGCGCTGGGCCAAGTCCAAGGGCTGGAACATCACCGCCGAGGTCACCCCGCACCACCTGCTGCTCACCGACGACCTCGTCGAGGACTCCCCGGTCGGCGCCTACAACCCCATCTACAAGGTCAACCCGCCGCTGCGCACCCGCGCCGACGTGGAGGCGCTGCGCGCCGCGCTGGCCGACGGCACGATCGACATCGTCGCCACCGACCACGCGCCCCACCCGGTCGAGGACAAGGAGACCGAGTGGTCGGCCGCGGCCATGGGCATGGTCGGCCTGGAGACCGCGCTCAGCGTGGTGCAGGAGGCCATGGTCGACACCGGGCTGCTCGACTGGGCCGGCGTCGCCGAGCGCATGTCGATCGTGCCCGCGCGTATCGGCCGCCTTGCGGGGCACGGGCAACCGATCGAGGTGGGCGTACCGGCCAACCTCACGTTGTACGACCCGTCCGTCCGTACAGAGGTGGATCCGTCCGCCTTCGCGTCGAAGAGCCGCAACACGCCGTACGAGGGAATGACGCTCCCCGGCCGGGTCGTGGCGACCTTCCTGCGCGGCAAGCCGACAGTACTTGAAGGGAAGCTGGTGTGACTTCTGCGCTGCTCGTTCTGGAGGACGGTCGCGTCTTCCACGGAACCCCGTATGGCGCCGCGGGCGAGACGTTCGGCGAGATGGTCTTCAACACCGGCATGACCGGCTACCAGGAGACCCTCACCGACCCGTCCTACCACCGGCAGATCGTCGCGATGACGGCCCCCCACATCGGCAACACCGGCGTCAACGACGAGGACCCCGAGTCGGGCCGCGTCTGGGTCGCCGGCTACGTCGTACGCGAGCCGTCCCGCGTGGTCTCCAACTGGCGGGCCAACCGCTCGCTGGACGATTACCTCAAGGAACAGGGCGTCGTCGGCATCGCCATGCCGGGCACCCGCGCGCTCACCCGCCACCTGCGCGAGCGCGGCGCCATGCGCGCCGGGATCTTCACCGATCCGTCCGAGCCGGTCGATGAGCTCGTCAAGCGCGTACGGCGGGCGCCGCGCATGGAGGGCGCCGACCTGTCCTCCGAGGTGGCCACGACCGAGCCGTACATCGTGCCGGCCATCGGCGCGAAGCGGTTCACGGTCGCCGCCGTGGACCTGGGCATCAAGGGCATGACGCCGCAGCGGATGGCCGAGCGCGGCTGCGAGGTGCACGTGCTGCCGGCCGGCGCCACGTTCGAGCAGATCATGGCAATCGAGCCGGACGGTGTGTTCCTGTCCAACGGGCCGGGCGACCCGGCCACCGTGGACGTCACGCCACTGCGGCGGGTGCTGGAGGCCGGGCTGCCGTTCTTCGGCATCTGCTTCGGCAACCAGATCTTCGGCCGCGCTCTGGGGCTGTCCACGTACAAGCTGCGTTACGGGCACCGCGGGGTCAATCAGCCGGTCCAGGACGTACGGACCGGAAAAGTGGAGATCTCCGCGCACAACCACGGCTTCGCCGTCGAGGCGCCGATCGGCGAGTCGTTCGACACCCCTTACGGCCGGGCCGAGGTCAGCCATGTCAACCTCAACGACCGCTGCGTGGAAGGGCTGCGCCTGCTCGACGGGCGCGCCTTCAGCGTCCAGTACCACCCTGAGGCCGCCGCCGGGCCGCACGACGCCGCCTACCTTTTCGACGAGTTCTGTGAGGTCATGAACCGTGCCCAAGCGTGATGACATCGGGTCCGTCCTGGTGATCGGCTCGGGGCCGATCGTGATCGGTCAGGCGTGCGAGTTCGACTACTCCGGCACCCAGGCCTGCCGCGTGCTGCGCGACGAGGGGTTCCGCGTGATCCTCGTCAACAGCAACCCGGCGACGATCATGACCGACCCCGAGTTCGCCGACGCCACCTACGTCGAGCCGATCACCCCCGAGTACGTCGAGAAGATCATCGCCAAGGAGCGCCCCGACGCGCTCCTGCCGACCCTGGGCGGCCAGACCGCCCTCAACACCGCCGTCGCGCTGCACGAGTCGGGCGCGCTGGAGCGCTACGACGTCGAGCTGATCGGCGCCGACTTCGACGCGATCCAGGCGGGCGAGAACCGCGAGAAGTTCAAGGAGATCGTCGCCAAGGTCGCCCGCGAGCACGGCCTGAACGCGGAGTCGGCCAACTCGGTCGTCTGCCACACGATGGACGAGTGCCTGGCCGCCGCGACCGAGCTCGGCTACCCGCTGGTCGTGCGGCCCTCCTTCACGATGGGCGGCGTCGGGTCCGGGTTCGCCTACGACGAGTCCGACCTGCGCCGCATCGCCGGCGCCGGGCTGGACGCCTCGCCGACCACCGAGGTGCTCCTGGAGGAGTCGATCCTCGGCTGGAAGGAGTACGAGCTCGAGGTCATGCGCGACAAGCATGACAACGTGGTCATCGTCTGCTCCATCGAGAACATCGACCCGATGGGCGTCCACACCGGCGACAGCGTCACCGTCGCCCCCGCGCTCACGCTGACCGACCGCGAATACCAGAACATGCGCGACGTCGCGATCGCGGTCATCCGCGAGGTCGGCGTCGACACCGGCGGCTGCAACATCCAGTTCGCGGTCAACCCGGCGACCGGCCGCATGATCGTCATCGAGATGAACCCGCGCGTGTCCCGATCGAGCGCCCTGGCCTCGAAGGCCACCGGCTTCCCGATCGCCAAGATCGCCGCCAAGCTGGCCATCGGCTACACGCTCGACGAGATCCCCAACGACATCACCAAGGAGACCCCGGCCTCCTTCGAGCCCACGCTCGACTACATCGTGGTCAAGGTGCCGCGGTTCGCCTTCGAGAAGTTCAGGGGCGCCGACCAGACCCTCACCACGCACATGAAGTCGGTGGGCGAGGCCATGGCCATCGGCCGCTCCTTCCCCGAGGCGCTGCAGAAGGCGCTGCGCTCGCTGGAGAAGAAGGACTCCTCCTTCACCTGGGCCGGCCCCCAGCGGCCGAAGGCCGAGCTCATCGAGGAATCCCGCGTCCCGCACGACGGCCGGCTGCGCACCGTGCAGCAGGCCATCCGGGCCGGCGCCACCGCCGAGGAGCTCTTCGAGGCCACCCACATCGACCCCTGGTTCCTCGACCAGCTGTTCCTGCTGGACGAGGAGGCGCGGACCCTCGGCGAGGCCACCGAGCTGACCCCCGAGGTGCTGGACCGGGCCAAGCGCCACGGCTTCAGCGACGCGCAGATCGGCGAGATCCGCGGCATCGACGAGGCCCGCGTACGCGACCTGCGCCACGCGCTCGGCCTGCGGCCGGTCTACAACACGGTCGACACCTGCGCCGCCGAGTTCGCCGCCAAGACCCCCTACCTCTACTCGGCCTACGACGAGGAGAGCGAGGTCCCGTACGGCGAGCGGGAGAAGGTCATCATCCTCGGCTCCGGGCCCAACCGCATCGGCCAGGGCATCGAGTTCGACTACGCCTGCGTGCACGCCTCCTTCGAGCTGTCGCGGGCCGGGTTCGAGACCGTCATGGTCAACTGCAATCCGGAGACGGTCTCGACCGACTACGACACCTCCGACCGGCTCTACTTCGAGCCGCTCACGCTGGAGGACGTGCTGGAGGTCGTACACGCCGAGCAGCAGACGGGCCCCGTCGCGGGCGTGATCGTGCAGCTCGGCGGGCAGACGCCGCTGGGCCTCGCGCAGGCGCTCAAGGACGCGGGCGTGCCCGTGGTCGGCACCTCGCCCGAGTCGATCCACCTGGCGGAGGAGCGCGGCGCGTTCGGCCGGGTGCTCGCCGAGGCGCAGCTGCCCGCGCCCAAGCACGGCACCGCGACGACCGTCGCCGAGGCGCTGACCGTGGCCGAGGAGATCGGCTACCCCGTGCTCGTCCGGCCCTCGTACGTGCTCGGCGGGGCCGGCATGGCCATCGTCTACGACGACGCGACCCTGACCACCTACATGGCGGCCCAGGAGGGCGGCCATCCGGTGCTGGTCGACAAGTTCCTCGACGAGGCCATCGAGATCGACGTCGACGCCCTGTTCGACGGCGAGGAGCTCTACCTGGGCGGCGTCATGGAGCACATCGAGGAGGCCGGGATCCACTCCGGCGACTCGGCGTGCGCGCTGCCGCCGATCACGCTCGGCAGCAACGACATCAAGCGCATCCGCGCCGCCACCGAGGGCATCGCCCGCGGCGTCGGGGTCCGCGGGCTGCTGAACGTCCAGTACGCCATGTCGGCCGGCGTCCTGTACGTCCTGGAGGCCAACCCGCGCGCCAGCCGTACCGTGCCGTTCGTCTCCAAGGCCACGGCGGTGCCGCTGGCCAAGGCGGCGGCTCGCGTGATGCTGGGCGCCTCGATCGCCTCGCTGCGCGAGGAGGGCATGCTGCCCGCCACGGGCGACGGCGGCACGCTGCCGCTGGAGGCGCCGATCGCGGTGAAGGAGGCGGTGCTGCCGTTCAACCGCTTCCGCGGCGTCGACATCGTGCTCGGGCCCGAGATGCGCTCCACGGGCGAGGTCATGGGCATCGACGAGTCCTTCGGCGTCGCCTTCGCCAAGTCACAGGCGGCCGCCTACGGGGAACTTCCCATCAAGGGCCGGGCCTTCGTGTCGGTGGCCAACCGGGACAAGCGTGCGATGATCTTCCCGGTACGGGCGCTCGCCGACCTCGGGTTCGAGATCCTGGCCACCGAGGGGACCGCCGAGGTGCTGCGCCGCAACGGTGTCCATGCCAAGATCGTGCGAAAGCAGAGCGAGGGGCCCGGAGCCGGAGGTGAGCCCACGAGTGTCCAGTACATCCTCGACGGCGAGATCGACCTGATCGTCAACACGCCGTTCGGCAGTCCGGGCCAGTCGGGCCCGCGGCTCGACGGCTACGACATCCGCACCGCCGCCGTGCTGCGCGGCATCCCGTGCATCACCACGGTCGCCGGACTCGCCGCCGCGGCCGCGGGCATCCAGGCCATCGTGCGGGGCGACGTCGGCGTACGGTCCCTCCAGGAGCACGGGCGGGCGCTGCGGGCGGCAGGGGCGTAGGGCTCGATCGACGGCAGGCTCCCGCGGGAGGTGAAGAGGACTGGCCGGCACTCCGGTGCAGGTGACGGGCACGGTGCTGACGACGCGCCGGGTCGACGCCTACCATGCCCTCACCGTGGTGGCGCCCGGCATCGCCGAGCGCTACCGGCCCGGCCACTTCGTGTCCGTCGCCGTCGGCGGGGCCCACACGTCGATGGTGACGCGGCGGGCCTTCTCCATCCACGACGTCAAGCCCGACTACGGCGGCACGGTGGAGCTCGTCTTCACCGTGCGCGGCCCCGGCACCGCGTGGCTGGCCGAGCGCCGGGCGCGTGACACGATCGACCTCGTCGGGCCGCTGGGACGGCCCTTCCCGCTGCCGCGCGACCCGGTCCACTGCGTGCTGGTCGGGTCCGAGTACGGCTCGGCGGTGCTGTTCCCGGTGGCCGACCAGCTCATCGAACGCGGCTGCCGGGTCGACTTCGTGCTGGGCGGCGCCAGCGCGGACCGGGTGTTCGGCGCCATGCGGGCCAGGCGGATGGCCCAGACCACCACGCTCACCACCGAGGACGGCTCGCTCGGGCTGCGCGGCCGGGTGACCGACGCGCTGCCCGCGGTGATCGCCGACACACGGGCGGACGTGGTCTACGCGTGCGCGCCCATGGAGACGTTGCGGGCGGTCACGGCGGTGGCGATGGAGTTCGACATCCCGGTGCAGGTGGCGGTGGAAGAGGCGATGGCCTGCGGGATCGGGGTCTGCATGACGTGCGTGCTGCCGGTCATCGGGGATGACGGCGTGACCCGGATGGTGCGGGCCTGCGCGGAGGGGCCGGTGTTCCGGGGGGAGCGGGTGCGGTTCGAGGATGTGGGGACGATCCCGTTCGACGCGCTGGGGGCGCCCGGGGGGCAGGGCGGTGCTCGCCATGCGGGCTGATACTCACTGCCCGCGCTCTTTCTGCCGCGTCCTGCGCGATCTTGCGGCTGTCTCTCCGCGGCGCCCGCGTCCCGCTTGGCTGTTTTTCTGCGGCTTTTTTGCGCGGGTGGGCTGACGTGTCGGTAGATATGAGGACTTTTCTGGCGCACGTGGAGCTCGCCAACCCCATCACCACCGCCGCCGGCTGCGCCGCCTCGGGCCGCGAACTGGCCCAGTTCTTCGACCTGCACCGCCTGGGCGCCCTGACCACCAGCTCGATCACCATGGCCCCGCGCGCCGGCCGCCCCACCCCCCGGATGGCCGAGACCCCCTCGGGCATGCTCAACGCCGTCGGCCTCCAGGGCCCCGGCATCGACGCCTTCCTCGAACGCGAGCTGCCCTGGCTGGCCCAGCGCGGCATCAGGACCATCGTCTCGATCGGTGGCGGCACCGTGGCCGAGTACTCGGCGCTGGCCCGCAGGCTGGCTGACGCGCCCGGCGTCACCGCCCTGGAGGTGAACCTGTCCTGCCCGAACATCGAGGACCGCGGCCGGGTCTTCGCCCGCGAGGGCAGCGCCGCCGCCGAGGTGATCGCGTCGGTGCGCTCCATCATGCGGTACGACGTCCCGGTGGTCGCCAAGCTGGCGCCCGACGTGGCCGACATCGTGGCGGTCGCCCGCGCCTGCGTGGACGCCGGAGCCGACGCGCTGTCCATGATCAACAACCCGCTCGGCATGGCCATCGACACCGAGGCGCTACGGCCCTCGCTCGCGGCCGTGACCGGCGGGCTGTCGGGACCGGCCATCCTGCCGCTTGCCGTACGGTGCGTGTGGCAGGTGCACGCCGCCCTGCCCGGGGTGCCGCTGATCGGCGTCGGTGGCGTGACGACCGGGAGGGACGCCTTCCAGCTCATCCTGGCGGGCGCCTGCGCGGTCGGGGTGGGGACGGCGCTGTTCCACGACCCCTACGCGTGCCTGCGCATCGAGCGAGAGCTTGAGGACCTGCTGCGGGCACGCGGCTTCCAGCGGCTGGCCGACGCGGTCGGCCTGGCCCACCGTCCGCCGGGGAGCGCCCCCCGGCACCTGCTCGTCGACTCCGAGGAGAGCTCCCCTTGACGCCCGCACCCATCGCCGTCGCCCTCGACGCCCCCGACCTGGAGACCGCCGCCAGGTGGGCCGCCCTGGTGACCCCGCACGTCACCACGGTGAAGATCGGGCTGGAGCTCTATCTGCGCTACGGCCCCGACGTGATCGCCTCGATCCGGGGCGCGAGCGGCGTACAGGTCTTCCTGGACCTCAAGCTGCACGACATCCCCAACACGGTCGCGGCGGCGGCCAGGGCGGTCGCCCGGCTGCGCCCGGCCATCCTCACGGTCCACGCGGCCGGCGGCCCCGCGATGATCCGCGCGGCCGTCGAGGCGGCCCCGGACACCCAGATCGCGGCCGTCACGGTGCTGACGTCGCTCTCGGAGGCCGACCTGAGCCGCATCGGGCTCGCCGGCCCCGCCTCGGACGCGGTCCGCCGCCTGGCCGTCCTGTCGGTCGAGTCGGGCGCGACGGCCCTGGTGTGCTCGCCGCACGAGGTCGTCGACCTGCGCTCGGAGGTCGGGCCGGACATCACCCTCATCACACCCGGCGTACGTCCCGCCGGGGCGGACAGCCAGGACCAGGCGCGGGTGGCGACGCCGGAGCAGGCGCTGGCGGACGGCGCCGACCTCCTGGTCATCGGCCGCCCGATCACCGCCTCCCCGGACCCGGGCGCCACGGCCGCCGCCATCGCGTCCTCTTTGCGGCGCACGACCCCCTTCTAAGGGGGTTCGCGCCCTTAGGGGCCTTCCGTGTTCCTGACGGGTCTTCGTGCGCGGCCCATCGCGGCGTGGCATCGGTGCGCAGCGGCGAACCTGCCGCCGCCAGTGCCACACCGGGAAGGACCCGCGTCCGTCAGCTCACGGCCGAGTGGACGGCGCGTCGTTGTCCGGCGCGCCACCACAAGCGGCCGACCAGCGAAGCCTGGCCCAGCCCACCATGCGGCAGGCCGGTGTGGCTCAAGCTCCCTGAGGTGAGCCGGTGCAGCCCAGCCCCGTGCGGGAGGCCCCGCCGGCCCAGCGCGGAGGCCCGGTCAGCCGCCGTAGTTCGGGCCCGTGCGGAAACCCGGTCGGCCGGTGTAGCTCAGGTCCACCGCATGGCGGCCCCGACCAGCCAGGCACGGCTCGGCCCACCGTACGGCGGGCCGGTCGGTCAGGGCCCCGTGTGACGGGCGGATGTGCCGGGAGCACAGCCGTCGTCACCCGGCCGTGGTGGGACCGCTCCCATGAGCACACGTACGGCGGATGGCCGTGTACGCACGGTGAGCGCCTCCCCGGAGGGACGCCGACCCCAGAACGGCGTCCCACGACGACCCGCACAGGGTCGCGAGAACACCCCCACAGGGCATACGGATGCCCACCTCGGGCGGGGTTTCGGACGTAAACCCGCGCACGTTTCGGACACCGCTCCCTGACGGGTGGGTGATCATCATCGTACCCCCACGGCGCTTCCTGTGTGTAAGGAAGAAGCGGGAAGTGGGGGCGATTTGATCAGCACTCTGTAGTTTTACATACACGGAGAGTGATGAAGTGGATTTTGTGGGGAGAGAAACTGCCATTGACGTTGCTTAGGGGGCGATGACCAGCTAGTTTCCCTTCCCGTCCGAGTACATCGACAGAAATTCGAGGTGACCCGGCGTGGCTCTTCCTCCCCTGACCCCTGAGCAGCGCGCCGCAGCCCTGCAAAAGGCTGCCAAGGCCCGTAAAGAGCGTGCCGAGGTCAAGAACCGGCTCAAGCATGGCGCGGTTTCTCTGGCTGAGGTGCTCAAGGATGGGCAGACCGACGACGTCATCGGCAAGATGAAGGTGTCGGCCTTGTTGGAATCGCTCCCAGGCGTGGGCAAAGTCCGCGCCAAGCAGCTCATGGAGCGGCTTGCCATCGCCGAGTCCCGCCGCGTGCGGGGTCTCGGTGCGAACCAGAGGGCATCCCTCGAGCGCGAGTTCGGTGGCAACGAGAGCTAATCTCGGTTCCACACGAAAGCGCAGGTTCAACGGGGGGTAGGAAGTGACCGACAGGTCCAGGTCCGGCAGTGTTTGGGCCCATGAGGCAGTCGGATCTGGAACGAGGGTCGGCGACTTCCTCCCCTCGAGCGAGCGGCGCCTGACGGTCCTGTCCGGACCGTCGGGCGTCGGTAAGTCAACGGTCGTCGCCGAGATTCGGCGGGCACACCCCGAGGTGTGGCTGTCGGTCTCGGTGACAACCAGGAAGCCCCGGCCCGGTGAGGTGCACGGGCTCCACTACTTCTTCGCCGACAACGAGGAGTTCGACCGGCTCGTGGAGTCGGGGGAGCTGCTCGAGTGGGCGGAGTTCGCGGGCAACAGGTACGGCACGCCGCGCGCCCCGGTGCTCGACCGGCTCGCCGCGGGCATGCCCACACTGCTCGAGATCGACCTCGAAGGCGCCAGGCAGGTGCGGCAGAGCATGCCGGAGGCCCTGCTGGTGTTCCTGGCCCCGCCCTCCTGGGAGGAGCTGGAGAAGCGGCTGCGCGGCCGCGGCACCGAGCCGGAGGACGTCATCGCCCGCCGCCTTGAGGCCGGCCACGTCGAGATGGCGGCCGAGAAGGAATTCGACCTCACGCTGGTGAACACAAGTGTCAAAGAGGTGTGCCGCCGGCTGATAGCCTTGATGACTGACCCTCAGGGGGTCATCAAAACCACCAACCGAGAGGTCTGACAATCGTGGCAGGAATTGCCCCGGTCGCAGAGGGCATCACCAACCCGCCGATCGACGCGCTGCTCGACATCGTCGACAGCAAGTATTCCCTGGTGATCATGGGTGCCAAGCGCGCCCGCCAGATCAACGCCTACTACTCCCAGCTCGGCGAGGGCCTGCTCGAATACGTCGGGCCGCTGGTCGAGACGCACGCGCAGGAGAAGCCGCTGTCCATCGCGCTGCGCGAGGTGGCCGAGGGCCTGCTCAACGCCGAGCCCATCGAAGGCGCGGTCTGACCCGTTAGATGAAGAGGGTCGTCCTGGGCGTCAGCGGGGGCATCGCCGCGTACAAGGCGTGTGAGCTGTTGCGCCTGTTCACCGAGTCCGGGCACGAGGTGCGGGTCGTCCCGACCCGCGACGCCCTGCGGTTCGTGGGCGAGCCCACCTGGGCGGCGCTGTCCGGCAACCCGGTGACGACCGACGTGTGGGAAGACGTTCACGAGGTGCCCCACGTACGGATCGGCCAGCGGGCCGACCTCGTCGTGGTGGCGCCCGCGACCGCCGACGTGCTCGCCAAGGCCGCGCACGGCCTGGCCGGCGACCTGCTCACCAACACGCTGCTGACCGCGCGCTGCCCGGTGGTGTTCGCGCCCGCGATGCACACCGAGATGTGGCAGCACCCCGCCACCCGGGCCAACGTCTCGACGCTGCGCGAGCGGGGCTCCGTGGTGATCGATCCCGCGGTCGGGCGCCTCACCGGCGCCGACACCGGGCCCGGGCGTCTGCCCGATCCCGCCGAGATCTTCCAGATCTGCCTGCGCGTACTGGCCGGCCGTCCGCGCGACCTGGCCGGGCGGCGGGTCGTCGTCTCGGCCGGCGGCACGCGTGAAGCCATCGATCCGGTCCGCTACCTGGGCAACCGGTCCTCCGGGCTGCAGGGGTACGCCCTGGCCCGCACGGCCGTCGCCCGCGGGGCCCAGGTGACGCTGGTGGCCGCCAACGTGTCCCTGCCCGATCCGGCCGGGGCCGCCGTGGTGCGGGTGGAGTCGGCGGCCGAACTGCGCGAGGCGGTGCTGACCGCCTCGGCCGCCGCCGACGTGGTGGTGATGGCGGCGGCGGTGGCCGACTTCCGGCCCGCCGCGCGGCAGGACTCCAAGATCAAGAAAACTGAGGGCGATCCCGAGCCCCTCTATCTAGTGAAAAATCCCGACATCCTCGCCGAACTGGGCGAACGCCGACGCGCCGCAGGACCGCCCTCCGGGGTGGCGGCCGGGACGGATTCGACTGTGGCCGTCGGGCCGGAGTCCGAGGCGGTCGTCGCTCGTCATCCCGAGGTGATCGTCGGGTTCGCGGCCGAGACCGACGACGTGCTCGCCAACGGGCAGGCCAAGCTCGCCCGTAAGGGCTGCGACCTGCTCGTCGTCAACCAGGTCGGCCCTGACCTGGCCTTCGGCACGCCCGACAACGCGGCGACCGTGCTGGTCGCGGGCGGCGAGCCGGTGGAGATCCCCCGCGGCCCCAAGGACGACGTCGCCGACGCCGTCTGGGATCAGGTCGCCAAGCTGTTGCGGCATCCCCGAACGCCTGCCGATACTTAAGACAAAGGGGGCAAAAGGGGGCGGGGAATGCCGGTGAGTTCCACTGTCAGAGATCGATGCAGAACGTTGCTCGGCGATCAGGGGGACATCCGCTACGTCTTCCCCGCGCTGTCCCTGGGCCCGTCGGGCACGGGCAACTTCCTGATCGTGGTCACCGACACGGCCATCTCCGTCCTCGCCACCCGGATGCTCCGGAGCGACCGCCCGGTCTCCGTCCACGCGACGTTCCCCCGCCACACCAGGCTCGGGCCGATCATGCAGGCTTCCGGGCCGGTGATCGAGCTGGGCGTGATGGCGTTCGAGTTCGAGGAGGAGTACGCCGCCGTGGTCGCCGCCGCCGACGCGGAGATCTTCGCGCCGGAGACGCTGCCCCCCGACCCCCTGCCCGACCTGTGAACGACCCGTTTCGCGACATGCCTGTGGGTAGGGCTAGACTTCGGCGAGGCACTGGCCGGGGTGTACAGTCGCCGGAGCCCGCACGTCCGTCAGCAGCCGCTGCATGAGGAGCCACTGAGTTGTCACGTCGCCTGTTCACCTCCGAGTCGGTCACCGAAGGCCACCCGGACAAGATCGCCGACCAGATCAGTGACGCGATTCTCGACACCATGCTCAAGGACGACCCCAAGAGCCGGGTCGCCGTCGAGACGATGATCACTACCGGCCAGGTCCATGTCGCAGGCGAGGTCACGACCGAGACCTACGTCGACATCCCCGCCATCATCCGGGAGAAGATCCTGGAAATCGGCTACGACGCCTCCCACAAGGGCTTCGACGGCGCCTCCTGCGGCGTGTCGGTGTCCATCGGGGCGCAGTCGCCCGACATCGCCCAGGGCGTCGACGACGCCTACGAGCACCGGGTCGACGGCGACATCGACGAGCTCGACCGCCAGGGCGCGGGCGACCAGGGCCTGATGTTCGGCTACGCGTGCCGCGAGACGCCCGAGCTGATGCCGCTGCCGATCACGCTCGCGCACCGGCTGGCCCAGCGCCTGTCCGAGGTCCGCAAGTCCGGCACCGTCCCCTACCTGCGGCCCGACGGCAAGACCCAGGTCACCATCGAGTACGACGGCGACCAGCCGGTCCGTCTCGACACCGTGGTCGTCTCCACGCAGCACGCCGCCGAGATCGACCTCAAGGAGATGCTGACGCCCGACATCAAGGAGCACGTGGTCGACCCCGTGCTCGCGGGCCTCGACATCGACATCGAGGGCTACCGCCTGCTGGTCAACCCGACCGGCCGCTTCGAGATCGGCGGCCCGATGGGCGACGCCGGCCTCACCGGTCGCAAGATCATCATCGACACCTACGGCGGCATGGCCCGCCACGGTGGCGGCGCCTTCTCCGGCAAGGACCCGTCCAAGGTCGACCGCTCGGCCGCCTACGCGATGCGCTGGGTCGCCAAGAACGTCGTGGCCGCCGGGCTCGCCGACCGCTGCGAGGTCCAGGTCGCCTACGCCATCGGCAAGGCCCAGCCGGTCGGCCTGTTCGTCGAGTGCTTCGGCACCGAGAAGCTGCCGGTCGAGAAGATCCAGGCCGCCGTGCTCCAGGTGTTCGACCTGCGCCCGGCCGCGATCATCCGCGACCTCGACCTGCTGCGCCCGATCTACTCGGAGACCGCCGCTTACGGCCACTTCGGCCGTGAGGGCTTCTCCTGGGAGTCGACCGACCGCGCCGAGACCCTGAGGTCCGCCGCCGGTCTGTGACCGTT
Source organism: Nonomuraea sp. CA-143628 (assembly GCF_050942315.1). NCBI lineage: Bacteria > Bacillati > Actinomycetota > Actinomycetes > Streptosporangiales > Streptosporangiaceae > Nonomuraea > Nonomuraea sp. CA-143628. The sequence continues at coordinate 8,675,866 of NZ_CP192072.1, read as the reverse complement.
ACCGTCAGATGCCGCACCCCGGCTTGGGGGTGCGGCATCTGCGTGTTCACGGCCGGTCGGGCGGGGGCCGTTCTCTGAGGGAGGCCGTGGAGACGTACCGTGGTCTCCTTGGATCTTCCGGAAACTGGGGAATGGATCATGCCATGGCGTGCCACGACGACCAGCTTCGTGGGTCGCCGTCAGGAGGTCGCTGACGTCCGGCGGATGCTCCAGCGCAGCCGCCTCGTCACCGTCACCGGCATCGCCGGGGTGGGCAAGACCCGTGTGGCCGTACGGGCCGCGCAGCTCATGCGGCGGGCCTTCACCGACGGCAGCCGGTTCGTCGAGCTGGCCGGGCACACCGACCCCGACTCTCTCGAAGAGGTCATCGCCCAGGCCCTCGACGTCAGCGGTGACCTGACCGCGCAGCTGTTGCGCCGCCGCCTGCTCCTGGTGCTCGACACCTGCGAACACCTGACCGCCGCCTGCTCCGCCCTCGTACAGTCGCTGCTGCGCGCCGCCCCCGGCCTGCACGTGCTGGCCACGAGCCGGCAGGCGCTGCGGGTCCCCGGCGCGCACGCGGTCATTGTTCGGCCGCTGGCCGTACCAGGTGGCGAGTCGGCGCCCGCCGACGTGGCGCGGGTGGAGTCGGTGTCGCTCCTCCTCGACCGGGTCGCGGCCGTCGACCCCGGCGTTGATCCCGGCTTCGAGCTCACCGAGCGGAACGCGGCGCCCGTCGCCGAGCTCTGCCGCCGCCTGGAGGGCATCCCGCTGGCGATCGAACTGGCCGCCGCGCACGTCCGCCGGTCGCCAGTGGACGAGCTGCTCGCGCGGATGGACGCGTACGGCGACCCGCTCGGCCGTCCGGACCCGCTCGATCGCCCGGACCTGGACCGGCACCCTGGCCCGAGCGGCCGCTCCGACCCGCCCGGCCGCCCGGACTCGGACGGGCAGTCGGTGGCGTCGGACGACAACGGGCGGCGGGCCACATATCCCGTGGACGTGGGTGGGCAGCGGGCCAGGCACGTGGCAGATGCGGGCAGGCGGCTCAGGCCTTCAGCGGATGCCCAGGGGTTCCGGGGGCGCGACTCAGCGGACGTGCGAGGGCCGCAGGGGAGCCATCCAGCGGAGGTGGTCGGCCCTTGGGGCAGGCGTTCGCCGGAGGTGGGTGCCCAGCGAGGCGGAGACGCCACCACGCGGGCCGTGATCGCGTGGAGCCACGGGCTCTGCCCGCCCGAGGAGCGGCTGCTGTGGGAGCGGCTGAGCGTGTTCGCGGGGACGTTCGAGCGGGCGGCGGCCGAGAAGGTCTGCGCGGGCGGCCCGCTGCCCGCCGCGCGGGTGCGCGCCACGCTGGCGGCGCTGGTCGAGAAGTCGATCGTGACCAGGGAGCAGGACGAGGGGCGGGCGGTGTACCGCATGCCCGACAGCGTGCGCGAGTTCGCCGCCGCCCGCCTGGCGGGCAGCGGCGAGCGGGAACGGCTGCGGGCGCGCCACCGCGAGCACTACTACGCGCTCGCCGAAGCGGCAGGTCGCTACCGGGGCGAGGCAGCAGGCCGCGTGTACTCGGCGGGCCGTGACAGAGGTGAGGCGTCAGGTCGTGACCGGGGAGGGGAGACAACCCCGGTCAGGGCCGAGTGGATCGAGGCGGCGAGTCGTGACCGGGATGAGGAGATGGCTCGGGTCCAGGCCGAGGTGGCGAGTCGCGACCGGGATGAGGAGTTGACCCGGGTCAAGGCCGAGGTGGCGGGTCATCGCCGGAATAAGGGGATTGTCCGGATCGGGGATGAGTGGGCCGATCTGCGGGCCGCGCTCGAGTCCTTCGCCGTCGGCCCGGCCGTCCGCGAGCGCGGGCTGCGGATGGCTCTGCGGCTGGGCGGGCTGTGGACGTTCGGGGGCATGGCCCGGTACGGGCGCCGCTACCTGGAACGCCTGCTGCCCATCACCTCCTGCTCCGACCCGATACGGCTCGACGCCCTGTCGCTGCTCGCCCACTTGGCGGCCATCGGCGGCGACCTGGACGCGGCCCGTGAGGCGCTGGAGGAGGCCGAGGCACCCGCGGCCCGGCTGGGCTCGCGCGGCGCCCTCCACCTCGCCAAGGCGCGCGGCACGGTGAGCCTCTGCGCGGGCGACCTGCCCGCGGCTGAACGCCACCTGGCCCGGTGCGTCGACGGCCTGTCGCCCAACGGTGGCGTCCATCCGCTCGACGCCACCGTCGAACTGGGCCTCACCCTGCTCCTCGCCGGCCGTACCAGCGAGGCGGAGGAGGTTCTCGCCAAGGCCGGCGCGCTCGGCCGGGAAGCGGGCGACGGCGCCACCGCCGCCTGGACGGAGCTCGCGCTCGCCCTGGCGCGGCGGACGGCCGGACAGTACTCGGAGGCGGACACCCTGGCCAGAACGGCGCTGCGGACGCAGGTGTCGCTGCACATGACGTTCGGGCGGGCGCTCTGCGTCGAGCTCCTCGGTCGGCTCGCCGCCGACCAGGGCCGGCCCGCCCGCGCCGCCCGGTTACTGAGCGCGGCGCAACGGTTGTGGGGGTACGAGGTGAGCCCCCTGCTCGGCGCGCCGATCCTCGCCGCCGAGCGCGACGGCCACCTCAAGGAACTACGCGAGACCCTCGGCCGGCAGCACGGCAAGGCCGTCGCCGAGGGCCGGGCCATGTCGGAGGAGGAGACGATCGCCGACGCGCTCGCCCCGGGTGTCACGCCTCCTACCCCGGCCGTGCCGTTCTGGGCGCCGCTCACCCCGCGCGAGGCGGACGTCGCCGAGCTGGTCGCCGCCGGGCTGACCAATCGGCTGATCGCGCAGCGGCTGGTCGTCGCCCGGCGCACGGTGGACTCTCACATGGAGAACATCCTCGCCAAACTCGGATTCTCCGGGCGGAGTCAGGTCGCCGCCTGGGTGATCGGGCGGCAACGCGAGCAAGGCTGAGCCCCGTCTGCGGCTCTGGGACGGGCAGACACGGGGGCTTGGGGACCGGACTGGCGTAGGGCCGAGGACCGAGCAGGCGTGGGGTGGGGACCGGGCGGGCGCGGGGCTTGGGGCCGACAAGCGTGCGGGCGTTACGGGTGGTCCGGGTCTGGTAGACGTAATGCGTGACCGACTCCAACGCCCTCCTGCCGCTCGACGCCGTGCGGAGGGTGGAGCCGTCCAAGCCCGGTAAGGGGGCGCCGGTTCCCGCTCCTTCGCGGCCGGTGGCCCGGGTGGCGGTGGACAACCCGCTGCCGCACCTCGATCGGCCGTTCGACTACCTGGTGCCGGTGACGATGCACGAGACGGCCGAGCCGGGGGTGCGGGTGCGGGTGCGGTTCGCCGGTCAGCTGGTGGACGGGTTCGTGCTCGAACGGGTCGAGGAGAGCGAGCACGCGGGCAAGCTCACCGCCCTCGAACGGGTCGTGTCGGGCGAGCGGGTGCTGACCGGGGAGATCGCGGGCCTGGCCAGGGCGGTCGCCGACCGCTACGCGGGCACGCTCGCCGACGTCCTGCGCCTGGCCATCCCGCCCCGCCACGCCAGAGCGGAAGCGACCCCCCCAAGACCCGCCGAAACGACCGCCGCGCCAACCGAACCGGTTCCCGGTACGCCCGGTGGCGCGGCGACTGGTCCGGTTTCTGGTACGTCCGGGGATGCGGTGACTGGTCCGGTTTCTGGCCAGCCGGGCGACGCGGCGACAGATACGCCTACCAGCCCGGTCACCGACACGACCAAAGTCACTCCCGCCCCGGCCGACGGCGCGTCCGCCGGGCCCTGGGACGACTACCCGATGGGGCCGTCGTTCCTCGACGCGCTGCGCAACGGCCGGGCGCCCCGGGCCGTATGGTCGGCCCTGCCGGGGGCCAGGGGGTGGGCCGGGGCGGTGGCCGAGGCGGTCCGCGCGACTCTCGACGGCGGGCGGGGCGCGGTCGTCGTGGTGCCCGACGGCAAGGACGTGGCGCTGGCCGACGCCGAGCTCACCCGGGTGCTCGGTGACGGGCGGCACGTGGCGCTCACCGCGGACCTGGGCCCGGCCGAACGCTACCGGCGCTGGCTGCGCGTCCTGAGAGGGCAGGTGCGGGCGGTCGTGGGCACCAGGGCCGCCGTGTTCGCCCCCGTGGCCGCGCTCGGTCTGGTGGCCATCTGGGACGACGGTGACGACCTTCACGCCGAACGGCTGGCCCCCTACCCGCACGCCCGCGAAGTCCTCGCGCTGCGGGCCCATCGCACGGGCGCGGCCATGCTGATCGGTGGCTACACGCGCACCGCCGAGGCCACGCAGCTCATCGCCAGCCGCTGGGCCAGGCCGATCGTCGCCGCCCGAACCACGATCAGAAGCCTCGCCCCCCGCGTACATCCGGCCGGAGAGGACGCCGAACTCGCCAAAGACCAGGCCGCCCGCCAGGCCAGGCTGCCCAGCCTGGCCTGGCGGGCGCTGCGCCAAGGGCTGGAGTCCGGTCCGGTGCTGGTCCAGGTGCCCCGGCGCGGCTACCTGCCCGCGCTGGCCTGCCAGAACTGCCGCGCCCCCGCCCGCTGCGCGCTCCCGCCCACCCGCCTCAGCGCGGCTCCAGGAGCCGAGGCGAGCGAGCCGAACGCCGACATCCCCGGCCTGGCCATGGCGGCGGCCGGCCGCGGGACGAAGCACAGCGGGCTCAGGCTCGAAAGTGAGCCCGGTTCCGCGGGGCCGCCGTCGTGTCATGGCCCGCTCGGCCTGCGAGGCGGTCACTCCGCCCCCTACTGCCGCTGGTGCGGCCGGGTGGACGCCGGCTGGCGCTGCCCGAACTGCGGTGGCCATCGGCTGCGAGCCGTCGTCGTGGGCGCCCGCCGTACCGCCGAGGAGCTGGGCCGGGCCTTCCCCTCGGTCCCGGTACGCACCTCCGGACGCGACGGCGTGCTGGCCACCGTGCCCGCCACCCGGGCCCTGGTCGTCGCCACGCCCGGCGCCGAGCCGGTGGCCGAGGGCGGTTACGCGGCGGCCGTGCTGCTGGACGCGTGGGCGCTGCTCGGCCGGCCGGACCTGCGGGCCACCGAGGAGGCGCTGCGCCGCTGGACGAACGCCGCCGCCCTGCTCCGGCCCGGTGCCGAGGTGGTGGTGCTCGGCGACGCCGCGCTGCCGGTCGTACAGGCGCTGCTGCGCTGGGACCCGATCACCCACGCCGAGCGTGAGCTGGCCGAACGCGCCGAGCTGGGCTTCCCGCCCGCCGTACGGATGGCGACGCTCACGGGCAGCGCCGCCGCGGTCCGGCAGATGCTCGACGAGACGCGCCTGCCCGACGGCGCCCAGGTGCTCGGCCCCGTGCCGGTGGACGAGGCGGGCAGGGAACGCGCCATGATCCGCGTCCCGCGCGGCGGCGGCGCCGCGCTGGCCGCCGCGCTCAAAGGGGCCAGTGGGGTACGTGCGGCCCGTAAGGCACCTGATGTCGTCCGGGTGAGTGTCGACCCGCTCGACCTGATTTAAGCGGTTTCCCCGATTCGCTCATCTGTAAGCCAGCCGTTAGCGTGCCCCTGTGTCGATCGAATGGGTGAACCAGGCCATCGACGACCTCCGTGCCTGGGGGCGCGCGCGGGGCGTCGTGGTGGACGCGGACGAAATCCGCTTGCTCTGCGACTACGCCAGCGACTATCTCAACGTCAACGAGCTGGGCGACTTCACTCCCGCGACCTTCGACGAGCTGCTGCTGTCCATCTACCCTCGCAAGGTCATCGCACCGCCGGAGAGCGCGCCGGAGACCGTGGCCGCCGCCCGTACCCTCGTCGATTTCCTGCAGCAGGCCGACGCGGTCGGCGAGGAGACCGCGGCGGCGATGCGCGAGGAGTTGGCCGGCATCGAGCCGAAGATGCCCGTGGCGCTCGCCGACACGGCCAACTTCGGCATGGCCAAGAGCCTGTTCAGCTCCATCGGTCCCGAGTCGCTGGAGCAGTCGGTCGCGATCCCCTCGGGCGAGCTGCCCGACCTGGGGGAGGCGCCCTGCGACTGCCCGGGGTGCGCGCCGCTGCCGGCCGTACGACTGGCGGAGCCCGACGCGCTCGTGGCGGAGCTGGCGGACGTGCCGCTCTTGGCGGGGAACGCCGGACCGTACCGAGATCTGGAAGAGGAGCTGCGGCGCGACGTCGGCGACGACCCGCTCCAGGCGTGGGCCGAGATCGTCGCCCACATCGTCGAACGCGACACCCGCGGCACCGTCACCGGCTCGGCCGAGCTCGACGAGGAGCTCTACGACCTGTTCGACATGCTCTACCGGCTGCGGGCGCCCGTGCCCGTCACCGTGATCGGCGACTACCTGGAGGAGGTCGCGGACGCGGGCGGCGCCGACCTGGGCGCGGTGCTCGACCGGCTGGCCTGGTGCGGCATGGTCGCGGTCGAGGGCGAGGCCGCCGGGCTCACCCCGCTGGCCGTGTGGGGGCTGCGCGAGCACTACCTGGCGCTCGGCCTCGACGCCCCGCAGGCCGGTGACCTGGCCGAGGCCGACGCGACCGGGCTGATCGAGGGCCTGCTCGACGGCATGCCCACCGAGCTGGCCGAAGAGGACATCAGCAGGTGGCTGGCCGGCCGCAGCCCGGTCACTGCGGCGGCCGAGCTGCTCGCCGCCGCCTCCGGCGCCCCCGCCGTGGCGCGCGGCATCGCGGTGACCATCGTCGACCGGCTGGGCGCCGAGGCGGAGCCGGAGGTACGCGCCTGCCTGGAGGACCAGGAGCTTCGCCCGCACGCCATCCACTGGCTGACCGCCCGAGGGCTGGCCGCCCCGCAGCTCAGCCAGGAGGAGCTGCTGTGGGTCAGCATCGACATGCTCGCTCTGGCGCTGCCCGCCGCCGAAGAGGCCCCCGAGATCTTCGCCGAGAACATGGCCGCCTCCGGCCCGCCCGCCCACCTCATCGAAGAGATGTGGCGCGTGGACCACCCCGACGTCGTAGAGGTGCTGGAGCTGCTCGGACGCTCGCTGCCCGACGGTACGGTGGCCAAGGCGGCCCGCAAGGCCGCCTTCAAAGCGCGCTCCCGAGCCATCCGTTGAGTACGCTCATGTGACTCGTGTGCAGTAAGTTTCGTGGGGTGGCAAACAACGTCTTCGACCTCGCCGAGCTGCGTAAGCTGATCGATGAGCAGTCCGCCGTGCCCCCACGGCCACCCGAGGAGACTCCCGTGGCGGAGCAAGAGGCGTTGACGTTCCCACCTGTGCTGCTGGCGCCCGACGCCGAGCTGGCCGGGATCGTGCCCACGGTGCCGCTCGTCGCCGACGCCATCCGGCTCATGAAGTGGACCGGCACCCGCGAGGTCACCCCGGAAGGGCTGCCGGTCGCGGCCGACGCCCACGCCGCCGCCGCCGAGCTGGGCCTCGACGCCGCCCGGCTCCGACTCGTCTGGATCGTCGCCGTCAACACCGGGCTGCTCCAGATCGCCGGCGGGCACGCTTCGCGCGGGCCGCTGCCGGAGCGGCTCTCGGTGGAGGCGACGCTGGAGTTCTGGGACGGCGTGGTCATGGACGTGCTCGACCGCGCCGACGAAGGCCTGACCGGCTCGGCCGTCGTCGACGAGCACCTGGCGGAGATGCTGGCCACGGTCTACTCCGTACGTTCCGGCGTCGCGATCGCCAACCTCGCCCGGGGCATCCTGCAGTCGCACGAGGTCGCCTGCGAGCCCGGCGCCATCGAGATGCGCCGACTGGCCGCCTCGCTGCCCGCCGAGCTGCTCGACGCGCTGGCGCTGCTGGCCTACTGCGGCCTGGTCGAGCAGACCGCGGCCGGCCGCACCGCGCTCACCCCGCTCGGCGTCTGGGCCGTACGCAGGGACCTGCTGCGCGAGGGGCACGACGCGCCGACGACGGCCGAGGTCGAGGTGTTCGCCGACCTGTCCGCCGCCGAGCTGGTCGAGGCCCTGGTCAAGGGTGCCGCCACGCAGAGCGCCGTGGCCGGCTGGCTGGAGCGCCGCCCGCCCGCGCAGGCCGCGCACGACCTCATCGAGATCGCGGCGGAGGGCACCGCGGGGCAGCGCGGCGCCGTAGGCGCCATCCTGGAGGAGCTGGGGCCCGAGGCCGAGGCTCCCGTCCGCGAGGCGCTCGCACTACCGCTGATGCGCCGCTACGCCGCCTCCTGGCTGCACATCCGCGACCTCGACGCCCCCACGCTCAGCCCCGACGACCACACCTGGATCGCGGTCGACTCGCTGGCCGCCCTCATGCACCTGTCCGGCCCCGCCGCGGGCCGGCTGGACCCCGAGCCGGGCGAGGACCTGATCCGGCTCGTCGGCGAGATGCCCGCCGTAGGCCACCCGGACACGATCGCGGTGCTCGACATGCTCGCCGCCGCGCACGACGACAAGGCCGTGGTCAAGGCAGCCCGCAAAGCCGCGATGAAGGCCCGATCGCTGGCGCACACTAAACTGGGCTGACCCACTGACGAAACGGAGTGACCCTTTGGCGATCCAGTCGATCCGCCTGTTCGGAGACCCGGTGCTGACCACCGCGGCGGCCCCGGTCGTCGACTTCGACAAGGAGCTCCGCAAGCTGGTCAAAGACCTCACCGACACGATGATGGACGCCCCCGGCGCCGGGCTCGCGGCCCCGCAGATCGGCGTCGGGCTGCGGGTGTTCACCTACTACGTCGACGAACAGCTCGGCCATCTGATCAACCCCGACCTCGACCTGTCCGCCGACATCGACGAGGAGGGCGAGGAGGGCTGCCTGTCCTTCCCCGGCCTGTCGTTCCCGACGCCGCGGGCAATCCGCGCCGTCGCCAAGGGCTTCGACATGTACGGCGAGCCGGTCACGCTGGAGGGCACCGACCTGATGGCCCGCTGCTTCCAGCACGAGACCGACCACCTCGACGGCATCCTGTTCATCGACCGGATGGACCCCAAGCAGCGCAAGCTGGCGATGAAGGCCGTCCGCGAGGCGGAGTGGAGCGGGCTGTCCGTCCCCATGGTCAAGTTCTCCCCGCACACCATGGGCGGGAAGGCACTCTGACGATGCGCCTGGTCTTCGCGGGCACGCCCGAGACGGCGTTGCCGTCACTACGCGCACTGATCGACTCGCCCCGGCACGAGGTCGTCGCGGTCGTCACCCGGCCCGACGCCCAGTCGGGGCGCGGTCGCAAGGTGCACCCGTCGCCGGTGGCCGAGCTGGCCGAGGAGGCGGGCATCGAGGTGCTGCGCCCGGCCAAGGCCGGCGACCCGGAGTTCCTCGACCGGCTGCGCGGGCTGGAGCCCGACTGCTGCCCCGTGGTCGCCTACGGGGCGCTGCTGCCGCAGTCCGCGCTCGACGTGCCGCCGCTCGGCTGGATCAACCTGCACTTCTCGATCCTGCCCGCCTGGCGGGGTGCCGCGCCCGTCCAGCGCGCCATCCTGCACGGTGACGAGATCACCGGCGCCTCGACGTTCCAGATCGTCAAGGAGCTCGACGCCGGGGCGGTCTTCGGCGTCGTCACCGAGGAGATCCGTCCCGACGACACCAGCGGCGCGCTGCTCGACCGCCTGTCAGTCTCGGGCGCCGAGCTGCTGTCGGCCACGCTCGACGGGGTGGCCGACGGCAAGCTGCAGGCGGTTCCCCAGCCGGCCGACGGGATCAGCGTCGCGCCCAAGATCAACGTGACCGACGCCCGGGTCGACTGGTCCGCGCCCGCCATGCGCGTCGACCGCCTGATCCGCGCCTGCACCCCCAACCCGGGCGCCTGGAGCGAGTTCCGCGGCCACCGGCTGAAGCTCGGCCCGGTCCGGCTCGCCCCCACGGCCGAGCCGCTGGCGCCCGGCGCCATCGCCGCGACCAAGCACACCGTGCTGGTCGGCACCGCGACCCACCCGGTCGAGCTGGGCGAGCTCCAGCCGCAGGGCAAACGGCTGATGAGCGCGGGGGAGTGGGCGCGCGGTGTGCGTCCTGAGAACGACGACAGGTTCGAGTGAGAAACGACATGGGACAGGGCCCACGCCGCCAGAACGAGGGACGGCCGACCGGGACCGGACATGGCAGCGGCGGCCGAGCCGGTCAAGGTGGCCAAGGCGGTCAAGCCGGCGGCCGGGGTGGTCAAGGCGGCAGCCGAGGCGGTGGCCAGGCCGGGCGCGGTGGTGGCCGGGGCGGTCAGACCGGGCGTGGTGACGGTCGTGCGGGTGAGGGCGGCGGGCAGGCTGGTCAAGCCGGCGGCCGAGCCGGGCAGGGCGGCAGCCGAGGCGGTGGCCAGGCCGGTCAAGGTAGTGGCCGGGGCGGGCAGGGCGGGGGTCGTGGCGGTGGCCGGGGCCGGCCGCGGGGTCCGGCGCGTGACCAGGCGCGCAATGCCGCCTTCGATGTCATGCGGGCCGTCGACGAGCGTGACGCCTACGCCAACCTGCTGATGCCGCGCCTGCTGCGCGAGCGCGGGGTGAAGGGGCGTGACGCGGCGCTGGCGACCGAGCTGGCCTACGGCACGCTGCGCGGGCTCGGGACGTACGACGCGATCATCGAGATGTGCGTCGACCGGGCGCCCGACTCCGACGTGCGCGACGCCCTGCGGCTCGGCGCCCACCAGCTGCTCAAGATGCGCGTTCCCCCACACGCCGCCGTCGGCACGACCGTCGATCTCGTACGGCTGCGCATCGGGACGGGCGCCGCCAAGTTCGTCAACGCCGTGCTGCGCAAGATCGGGTCACGGACCATCGAGGAGTGGGTCCCGATCGTGGCCCCCGACGAGGCCCGCGACCCGGCCGGGCATCTGTCGGTCGCCTACAGCCATCCGCGGTGGATCGTGAGCGCGTTCCGCGACGCCCTGGGCGGCCGGGCCGACGAGGTCGCCGACCTGCTGGCCGCCGACAACGCGCGGCCGCTGGTGACGCTGGTCGCCCGGCCCGGCCGCAGCTCGGTAGGGGAGCTGACCGACAGCGGCGCCGACCCGGGCCGCTACTCGCCGTACGCCGCCTACCTGCCGGAGGGCGACCCGGGCAGGATCCCGGCGGTGGCCGAGACCCGCGCGGCCGTCCAGGACGAGGCCAGCCAGCTCGTGGCGCTCGCTCTGACCCGCGTGCCGCTCGACGGGCGTGACGAGCTGTGGCTCGACATGTGCGCGGGGCCGGGCGGCAAGGCGGGCCTCCTCGACGCCATCGCCACCTACGGCGACCTGGCGGCTTCCGACGACCGCTACTTCAGCGGGGGCGGCGCGGCCTCTGACGACCGCGATCTCGCTGATCGCGGTGACGCCGCGGCTTTCGATGACCGCTATCTCGCCGATCGCGGCGATCGTGCTGCCGTTGCAACTCCCGCCTTTTCCGGCGATCGTGAGGACCGGGAAGACCAGGACCGAGATGATCGGGACGGCCGGAATGACCGGGACCGGGACGACCGGGACCGGGGCGGTCGGGACTCGGACGGCCGGAATGACCGGGATGGCCAGGATGACCGGTCAGGTCGGCCGGATCGTGTGGGGCCCGGGGGTCGGGCGGTGGCCTATCCGGGTGGCGCCCGGCTGCTGGCCGCCGACGTGCAGTATCACCGGGCGCGGCTGGTCTGGCAGACCACCCGGGACGCCGCCGTGGTCACCGCCGACGGGACGGAGCCGGCCTGGCGGCCGGGAGCGTTCGACCGGATCATGCTGGACGCGCCCTGCACCGGGCTCGGAGCGCTGCGCCGTCGCCCCGAGGCGAGGTGGCGGCGGGATCCCGCGGACATCGCCGAGCTGGGCCGGTTGCAGCGGCGCCTGCTCGACGCCGCACTCGAAGCCGTACGGCCCGGCGGGGTGGTCGCGTACGTCACCTGTTCGCCGCACCTGGCCGAGACCCGGGTCGTCGTCGGTGACGTCGCCGGTCGGCGCGGCGACGTGGAGCAGCTCGACGCGCGCGACTACCTGCCGGAGATCGACGGGCTGGGCGACGGCCCGCACGCGCAGTTCTGGCCGCACCGCCACGGCACCGACGCGATGTTCCTCGCCCTCCTCCGCAAGCGCCCGCGCTGAGTGGATCATGTTCGCGTTTCCCGGCGTGATGGGCGCCGGGAATCAGGTCTGCTCGTCCTTCAACGGGAAGCCGGGATTGACCACTTCATCGAGAAGGCCGTTGAGGAGCGGGACTCGGCGTTCGGTGTGGTCGTCGATCGCAAGGAGAGCCACGCTCAGCTCCAGGTCGGGAACCCGGGCGTGCAGGGCACGCAGGCCCGTCCAGCCTCCTCCGTGCCGATAGACGCGATGCCCGGCGTGTGATCGGACGCCGATGCCCCAGGCGTAGTCGATCGGCGTTCCGTCATCGAGGCGTCCAGGAGTCTGCATGAGCTCCGAGATGCCGAGTTCATCGGCGTTGAGCGCCTGGCCCCAGCGCAGCAGATCGTGGAGAGTTGTCCATACCCCTCCGTCACCCAGGGACAGCGGGGCGGGATGAAGACGGGCGAGCGGCGCGGCGCCCGGGGGCGTTGGGTCAGGCCCGGGCCAGTAGCGGGTATCCGCCATCGCGAGCGGTACGAAGAGGCGGTGCTGGGCGAAGTCGGGCAGCGGCATGTCCGCCGCTCGTTCCACCACGGCGGCCAGGCAGACGTATCCGGCGTTGGAATAGACGTGTTCGGTGCCCGGCTGGTGGTCCAGGTCCGGGAACTGGGCGAGCGCTTGGATGATGCCTGGGGTGGTCCGGTCGGCGTCGCCGGTGATGATGGCATCGATTTCGGCGTCTGCGGGAAGGGCGGCTGTGTGATGGACAAGGTGCCGGAGCCGGATGGTGCCGGCCCACGCCGGTAGCTGGGGCAGCCGGCCTGACAGGGGCGATTCCATGTCCAGCGCGCCATGTTGGGCCAGCAGCGCGGCGCAGGCCGCGGTCATCTGCTTCGACAGTGACGCCGCGTATGCGAGCGTCGTGGCGGTCACTGACCCACCGGTGGCTGACAACCCTTGGGCGAGGAGTACGGGTGGCGCGCCGCCTTGCTGCATCCCGACCACGATCGGTTCGTCGCTGCGGTAGCCGGCTTCGGAGATAAGGGTTGTTATGCGTTGGTGCATCTGGGACACGAAATGATCCTTCGGGCCGCCCCGGACCCCTGCTAGTGGCCTGGCTTGGGGAGCAGTGCGTCGATGAGCAGGTCCAGGAGGCGGCCGGTCTGCTCGGGGGTATCAAGGGCCGCCGTGGCGACGAAGATGCCGAAGAGCATCGTGGCGACATCGTCCGGATCGACGTCCGCACGGAGTGAGCCCGTCTCGGCGCCCTTGGCGAGGATCATCGTGATCGCGGCGATGATGCCTTCCCTGGTGGTGGCTGTCGGGATGCGGCCTGAGGCCCGGCCGGCGCGCAGTGCGTCGGCCATGCCGCGTTTCATCGCGACGAACGCCCCGTAGCGCTCCATCCAGGCCCGCAGTGCGAGTTGCGGCGGCAACCGTTCGAGAAGGGCCGGGGCGCTCGTGGTGATGTCGTCGAGCTCGGCGGCGTAGACCGCCTCCACGAGTGCTTCGCGGGTGGGGAAATGGCGATAGAGGGTGCCGATTCCCACGCCCGCCTCACGGGCGATGCTTTCGAGCGGGACGGTGTCGTCGGCGGCCGCGAAGGCGGTCCGGGCGACGGCGATGAGCTTGTCGCGGTTGCGCTGGGCGTGGGCGCGGAGCGGACGCTGCGTCGTGGCCGGCCGTTCTGCGGCGGTTTCGGCGGACGCCGGTTCGGTCGAAGTCAAAGTGGAGGTACCTCCGATATTGCTCTATAGTCAGTCAGAGATAGCGGAGGTTCCTCCGGTATCTCTGGCATCTTACCTGGATGGGATTATCATGACCTCCAGCAACACCCTTTCCGATGAGCCGGTCGATGTTCCTCGGCCCGGCGGCACCGCTCAGTTCGCCGGGCGTACCGTGTCCCGCATCGGATATGGCGCCATGCAGCTCAGCCGCCTGCACGACGACCGTGACGCGGCCCTGGCGGTCCTGCGCCGGGCGATCGACTCCGGCGTCGACCACATCGACACCGCCCAGTTCTACGGCAACGGCTTCGTCAACGAGCTCCTCCGCGAGGCGATCCGGCCGCAGGACGATGTCATGGTCGTCAGCAAGGTCGGCGCCACCCCCGACCCAGACGGTCCGATGCCGCTGCGGCTCGCACAGCGGCCCGAAGAACTTCGCGCCAGCGTCGAGGACAACCTCATCAGCCTCGGCCTGGAGCAGATCCCGGTCGTGAACCTGCGCCGTCCCGACTCCGGTCCCGGCGTGCGGGCCACGGGCGATCAGGCGGTCGACCTCGACGACCAGCTCGCCGTGATGACGGCGATGCGCGACGAGGGCAAGATCGGCGCGATCGGGCTGGGCAGCGTCACCCTCGACGGGCTACGCCGAGCGATCCCCGCCGGCATCGTCTGTGTGCAGAACGCCTACAGCCTCGTCACCCGCGACGACGAAGCCGTGCTCGAACTGTGCCGGACCGAGGGCATCGCCTGGGTGCCGTTCTTCCCCCTCGGCGGCGCCTTCCCCCAGATGCCGAAGGTGACCGACGAAGCGGCCGTCCACGCCGCCGCGACGTCCCTCGGCCGCACGCCCGTGCAGGTCGGCCTCGCGTGGCTGCTGCACCACGCCCCGCACGTCCTGCTCATCCCCGGCACCGCCGGCATCGAGCACCTGGAAGAGAACCTCGCCGCCGGTACGATCACCTTCGACCGCGACACGCTCAACACGCTCGACGCCGTCCCCTCCCGCTCGGCAGAGGTCTCGCTCGGCTGATTCCGGATCGTCTCAGCCGGGGCTCAGTTCGGAGACGTTTGCGCCAGAACCATCAGGAGTTGATCCAGTTTGGCGTCGACCTGGCTGAAACGCGCTTCGGTCAGGTCTTGCAGGCCGCTCAGACGATCATCCAGGCCGCTCAGACCATCATCCAGGTTGCTCAGACGAGCATTCACACGCTGCTCAAGCTGGTCCAGTTGCTCCTTCGTGGCCAGCGAAGCGTTGCCCGCCATGATTTCCCCGAAGACAGGCTCGGTGTATTCGAGGATGTGCTGGCGGATCGTCTGCGGGAGTTGGTCCACCGCGGCCTTGACGTCCCTCAGATCGGACTTGACGTCCCCCAGATCGGAACTGAGCGTGAAAACGGCCGCCTCGAGTCGTTGGACGCGGTCGGTCAGTTGCGCGCGGTGCTGGGGAGCGGTCATGTGGTCATCGTAGCCGGTGACTCATCTGTGCTCACGGGCTCCGGAGAACCAGCGGGGTGCGGAAAAGGCCTGATGGCGCATGAGTTGGGCATAACTCACTTCGCGCCGTGGCGCGCTTGCCTGCAACCCGCCGCGGGCCGCCGGTGTTCCTCTTGCTGTTGGCTCGTTCACGGGCCGTGATCGACTTTCGCGAACGCGTGATCGAGCACTCCGACCTAAGAAAGCATCAGGCGAGAGGAACACCATGACGGAGCTCGACTCCACGCTCGATTCCGGCAGGCAAGCGCGGGACGAACCCCTCGAGAACCAGATGACGTCCCGGCACAAGTTGATCCTGGTTCTCCTGCTCGGCGCCCAGTTCATGCTCGCGGTCGACTTTTCGGTACTCAACATCGCCGTGCCGACGATCGGCGCCGAGCTCGGCTTCGAGCTGAGCAACCTGCAGTGGATCGTCACGGGATTCATGCTGCCCGCCGCGGGCTTCACCCTGCTGTTCGGCCGCGTCGCCGACCTGTTCGGCCGGCGCAACCTCTTCCTGGCGGGAATGCTGCTCCTCGGCGTGGCGTCGCTGGTCGGCGGCCTGGCGCAGTCGCCGGGCATGCTCCTGGCCGGGCGTATCGGGCAAGGGCTGGCCACCGCGATGGCGACACCCGCCGCGATGTCGCTGCTCACCACCTCCTTCCCGGAAGGCCCGCTCCGCCGGCGTGCCCTCGGGCTCAACGGCACGCTGCTGACCGGCGGCTTCGCGCTCGGGTCGGTGCTCGGCGGCGTGCTGACCGAACTGCTGAGCTGGCGCTGGGCCTTCCTGATCAACCTGCCGGTCGTCGCGCTCATCGTGCTCATCGCCCCGCGCGTGCTGAGCGACACCGGCGAGCGGATTCGCCGCCGCCTCGACATTCCCGGCGCGGTCACGGTCACCGGCGGCCTGGTGAGCCTGGTCTACGGCATCTCCGCGACCGAGCGGAACGGCTGGGGAGACCCCGTCGTCATCGGCTGCCTGATCCTCGCCGCGCTCCTGCTGGTCGCGTTCTGGTTCATCGAACTGCGCAGCCCGCACCCGCTGGCGCCGATCAGCGTGCTCAAGCGGCCCACCGTCCGCTGGGGCAACTTCGCCGGGATCATCGTCATCAGCATGCCCAGCGCGGTCGTCTTCCAGATGACGCTCTACTTGCAGGACGTCCTCGACTACCAGCCGCTCGCCTCCGGCCTGGCGTTCGGCGGGTCCAGCATCGCGGCCATCGCGGGCGGGCTCCTCGCCCCCCGGGTGATCGGCGCCATCGGCGGCAAGCGGACCCTCGTCATCGCCCTGGCGGTCCAGGGGCTGGGCCTCCTGGGGTTGCTGACCGTGGGCGAAGGCGCCGCGGGCATCTACATCGTCCTCGCCGCCGTCGCGGTCGCGTTCTTCGGCCATGCCATGGGCCTGGTCTCCTACACGGTCATCGCCACCTCCGGCCTGCCTGACGAAGAGCAGGGCCTGGCCACCGGTTTGAGCACCATGAGCCAGCAGATCGCCCTGACCCTCGGCACCCCCATGCTGGCCGCCGTCGCGCTCTACGGCGCCGGGACGGTCACCGGCGTCGAGGCGAATGTCGCCGCCGTCCTCGACGGCATGCACCTGGCGGTGCTCGTGGCCGCCGTGACCAGCCTCGCGGTAGCGGCGCTTGTGGCCGCCCTCTTCCGCCCCGGCACCACGGCCAAAAGCTGAGACCGCTTTCCTTGCTGCCAGGGCTCAGCGCGGAGGTGCTTGCGCCAGAGCCGCCAGGAGTTGGTCCAGTTTGGCGTTAACCTCAACGAAGCGGTCATCGACCTGACCGAAGCGCTTATCCATCTGGTCGAGGCGGTCATCGACCTGACCGAAGCGCTCATCGGTCAGGCCTTTCAGGTCATCTAGGCGACCATTGAGGCGCTGCTCAAGCTGGTCCAGCTGCTCCTTCGTGGCCAGCGAAGCGTTGCCCGCCATGATTTCCCCGAAGACGGGCTCCGTATATTCGAGGATCTCCTGGCGGATCGTCTGCGGGAGCTGGTCCACCGCGGCCTTGACATCCCCAAGGCCGGAAGCCAGCGTACAAACGGCCACTTCGAGCCGTTGGACGCGGGCGGCAAGTTGCACGCGGTGCTGGGGAGCGGTCATGTGGCCATCGTAGCCCGTGACTCATCCTGTGCTGCCGGGAAACCTCAATTCGCACGTGGCTAGAGCAGGAAGGATCACGGAGTGTGAGCAGCCAGGAACACGGTTCGAGTGCGGTCCCGCGGGCTACGGGCGGCAGGAGGATCGCCTGGGCGGCCGTGCCCGAGGAGGTGGCGGCGGGGATCGAGCGGTTGCTCGGTGACCGGGTGGTCGGCGCGGTCAGTCAGCCGGGCGGGTTCTCCGAGGGCTTGGCCGCGCGCGTGCGTCTGGCGGGCGGCGGGGGTGCGTTCGTGAAGGCCGCGAGTACGTTGACGGCGCCGGCGGTGGCGGCCTTTCACCGCAGGGAGATCGAGATCTCGCGGCGGCTTCCCCCGACGGTGCCGGTGCCACGGTTGCTGGATGCCTATGACGACGGTGACTGGGTCGCGCTGATATTCGAGGAGATTCCGGGCCGGCTGCCTGCCCAGCCATGGCGGCGGGATGAACTCGAGCGGGTCCTGACGGCCGTCACCGACCTGGTACGGGCCTTGACCCCATCGCCGGTGGACGGGGCGTTACTGGGCGGGCCGCGGCTGGGCGGCTGGGTGGCACTGGCGAAGGGCGGCCCCGGGATCGAGCGCGGCGTCGTCAAGAGGCTCGGTGCGCTTTCCCCGTGGGCGGCTGGGCACCTCGACGAACTCGCCGGCCTGGAGGAGCGCGCCGCACCGGCTCTGGCTGGTCAGACGCTTCTGCATGGTGACCTGTATCCGTTCAACATCATGCTGACCGCGGAGCGCGTCTTCGTCGTCGACTGGCCCCACGCATGGGTCGGGGCCGGTCACTGCGACGTGGTGACGCTGCTGGCCGGCGTGTCGCTCAGCGGGATGGATCCGCAGCCGATCGCTGAGAGCCATCCGCTGACCCGCGACCTCGATCCGGCTCAGATCGACGCGGTGCTGGCGGCGCACTCGGGCTTTCTGCTCCGGATCGCCGCGTCGGCGGGACCGGGGGCCGATCGCCACTTGGTGAACATGATGGTCGCGCTGGGCCGGGCCTCGCTGCGCTGGTTACGGAACCGTCGGTGAGAAGTGAAACCCGTCTGTGAACGCCTCATGAAGGCGCCGCATTTGAGGGCCTTAAGTGTAGAAACTGATGAAGTACCCGCACCGCTGCGGGTGTGGGCGCCGTTCAATAGACTCTGACCATCATGGCCCTACAGATCTCGCCCAGCATCCTGTCCGCCGACTTCGCCAGGCTCGCCGACGAAGCCGCGGCCGTCACCAATGCCGACTGGCTGCACGTGGATGTCATGGACAACCACTTCGTGCCCAACCTGACCCTCGGGCTGCCCGTGGTCGAGGCGCTGCGCAAGGCGACCTCGATGCCGCTCGACTGCCACCTCATGATCGAAGACCCCGACCGCTGGGCCCCGCCCTACGCCGAGGCGGGCGCGGGCAGCGTCACGATCCACGTGGAGGCGGCGAAGTCGCCGGTGCGCACGCTGCGCGAGATCCGGTCGCTGGGCGCGCGGGCGGCCATCGCGTTCAACCCGGCCACGGCGATCGAACCCTTCGAGGATCTGCTGGGTGAGGTCGACATGCTCCTGCTGATGACGGTCGAGCCGGGGTTCGGGGGGCAGAAGTTCCTCGACATGGTGCTGCCCAAGATCCGCCGGGCCCGCGCCCTGATCGAGCGGCACGGCGGGCAGATCTGGCTCCAGGTGGACGGGGGCGTGGACGCGGACACCATCGAGCGCTGCGTGGTGGCCGGCGCGGATGTCTTCGTGGCGGGCAGCGCCGTCTATGGCGCCTCGGACCCGGCGGCGGCGGTCGACGCCCTCCGGTTCCAGGCCGAACAAGCCCAGGCCGAACAAGCTCAGGTCGAACGGGCTTTGGACGAACGGGCTTAGGACGAACGAGCTGTCGGCGGGGCGTAACGGCGCCCGGCCACCGTCCGGTCAGCGGCCGTCTTCCTGGAGGCCCTCAACCCCGGTCGGCGGGTGGCGGGTTCCCCATGCTTGCCGTACAAGGAAACGGTTGTGAAAGACGTCCGGCCCGCCGCGAGAAGCACGGCGGGCCGGACAGTCAGATGAGAGTGATCAGGCCAGCGCCGGGTCCAGCACCACGTCCTCACCTTGGGTGGTGGGGGCCTCGGGGAAGTGGCAGGCGGTCAGGTGGCCCTCGTGGTTGCCCGACAGCCGCGTCAGCGGCGGCTCCTCCACCGCGCACTTCTCCTGTGCCTTCCAGCATCGCGTACGGAAGCGGCACCCCGACGGCGGATTGAGCGGCGACGGGACATCCCCCGCCAGCCGGATCCGCTGCCGCGCCGGCCCCTCCACGTCCGCGTCCGGCACCGCCGACAAAAGCGCGTGCGTGTACGGATGGCGCGGCCGCTCATAGAGCGACTCCCGGTCCGCGATCTCGACGATCTTCCCCAGGTACATGACCGCGACCCGCTGCGAGAAGTGCCGGACCACCGCCAGGTCGTGCGCGATGAACAGGAACGCGATCCCCATGTCCCGCTGCAGCTGCTGCAGCAGGTTGATCACCTGGGCCTGGATCGACACGTCCAGCGCGGACACCGGCTCGTCGGCCACGATCAGCCGGGGCTCCAGGGCCAGGGCCCTGGCGACGCCGATGCGCTGCCGCTGGCCGCCGGAGAACTCGTGCGGGAAGCGGTTGTAGTGCTCGGGGTTCAGGCCGACGATCTCCAGCAGCTCCCTGGCGCGGGCCTCCCGGCCGCCGGGCGGGTTGATGTCGTTGATGTCCATCGGGCCGCGGATGATCGAGCCGACCGTGTGCCGCGGGTTCAGCGAGGAGTACGGGTCCTGGAAGACCATCTGGATCTCGGGCCTGATCGGCTTGAGCTCGCGGCGGCCCGCGTGCGTGATGTCGCGGCCGTCATAGGTGATGCGGCCGCCGGTCGGCTCCAGCAGCCGGGCCGCGAGGCGTCCGGTCGTCGACTTGCCGCAGCCCGACTCGCCGACCAGGCCGAGCGTCTCGCCCGCGTGCACGGTCAGGTCGATGCCGTCCACCGCGTGCACCACGCCGACCTGGTGCTTGACCAGGAAGCCGCCTCTGACGGGGAAGTGCTTCACCACCCCGGACAGCTCCAGCAGCTTCTCCGTCACTTCGTCTCCTCAACTGGTCGCCGGCGCTGCTCCGCCTTCTGTTTGAGCGTCAGGAAGCAGGCGTCGCCGTGGCCGTGTTCGGGCGACAGCTCGGGCCGGTCACCGGCGCACACCTGCTTGCCCAGCAGCTTCATGTGGTCGCAGCGCGGGTGGAACGCGCAGCCGGACGGCAGGTTGATCAGGCTGGGCGGGGTGCCGCGCACCGGCTCCAGCGGCAGGTCCACCGGGCGGCGCAGGCTGGGCATCGAGCCCAGCAGCCCCCAGGTGTACGGATGGCGCGGCTCACGCAGCACCTCGTGCATCGTGCCCCGCTCCACGGCCCGCCCGGCGTACATGACCAGCACGTTGTGCGCGGTGTTGGCCACCACGCCCAGGTCGTGGGTGATCAGCACGATCGCCGTGCCCGACTGCTCCTGCAGCTCGCTCAGCAGGTCGAGGATCTGCGCCTGTACGGTGACGTCGAGCGCGGTCGTCGGCTCGTCGGCGATCAGCAGACCGGGGTCGCAGACCAGCGCCATGGCGATCATCGCGCGCTGGCGCATGCCCCCGGAGAACTGGTGCGGGTAGTCGTCGACGCGGACCTTCGGCTGCGGGATGCCGACCCGGTCCAGCATCTCGATCGCCCGGTCCCGCGCGGACGACCGCGAGACGCCCTTGTGCTTGCGGTACACCTCGGCGATCTGCGCGCCGATCGTGTGGAACGGCGACAGCGACGTCAGCGGGTCCTGGAAGATCATCGCGATCCGGTCGCCGCGCAGCTTCTCCATCGTGGACCTGGACGCGCCGATCAGCTCCTGGCCGTCGAAGGTGATGCTGCCGGAGATCTTCGCCGTCTCCGGGTTGTGCAGGCCGAGCACGGCCAGGTTCGTCACCGACTTGCCCGAGCCCGACTCTCCCACGATGCCGAGCGTGGTCCCCTGCTCCACCTGGAAGGAGAGCCGGTCCACCGCGTGGACCACGCCGTCCTCGGTGTGGAAGTCGACGGTGAGCTCGTTGACCTCAAGGAACATCAGCTCAGCCTCACGCGGGGATCGATGACGGCGTACAGGGCGTCGACGACGATGTTCATCACCACGATCGCGCCCGCCGCCACCAGGACGGTGGCCATCAGTGTGGGCAGGTCGGAGTAGTCGACCGCGCGGACCGACAGGCGGCCGATCCCCTGCAGCCCGAACGTGGTCTCGGTGATGATCGCGCCGCCGATGAGCTGGCCCAGGTCCACGCCGAAGATGGTGATGATCGGGGTCAGCGTGCCGCGCAGGGCGAAGCGCAGCACCACGCTCCTGCCGGACATGCCCTTGGCCCTGGCGGTTCGTACGTAGTCCTCGGCCAGGTTCTCCACCATCGTGGAGCGGGTCATCCTGGTGTAGTTGGCGGTGAAGATGATCGCCAGCACGATCCAGGGCAGGAGCAGCCCGCCGAACCAGCCGAGCGGATCCTCGGTGATCGGGATGTACTTGGGCTGCGGGAAGACGTGCGCCTGGTAGACGAAGAAGTACATGGCCAGCGTGCCGACGAAGTAGATCTGCATCGAGGCGCCGACCAGCGACGAGATGCTGGCGATCTTGTCGAGCGGCTTGCCCTGGCGCAGCGCGGCGAGGATGCCGGTGGCCACGCCGAACGTCAGGAAGATCACCGAGGCGCCGATCGTCAGCGCGATGGTGACGGGCAGCCGGTCGATGATGGTCTCGAAGACCGGGGCGCGGTTGACGAAGGAGTAGCCGAGACAGGGCGCGGGGCAGTTGCCGAGGCCCTCGAAGTTCCGGCCGAAGAAGATCCCCCCGAGCCACGACACGAACTGCACCACGACCGGCTGGTCGAGGCCCAGGTTGTGCCTGGCCTGCGCCAGCGTCTCCGGCGGGCAGACCTTGCCGCACGCCAGCCGAGCCGGGTCGGCGGGGATCACGAAGAACAGGAAGAAGGTCACCCCCGAGATGATCACGAGGATGACCGCGGCGCCGATGACGCGGCGGGTCAGGAATCGAAGCACGAGATCTCCAAAAGGGTGCTCCGGGCGCCGCGACGACGCCCGGAGCGGCGGTGCTACTGCTTCACGAAGATGGTGTTCGGCGAGACGATCCACTGCTGCGGATCGATCTCGGCGCCGCCCACCTTGGAGCCGTGCAGGAAGGTGCCGATTCGGTTCTCGGCCACGACCAGCGGGGTGATGGTCTCCTGGATCTGCTTGTCGAGGTTCATCCAGGCCTCGTTGGCCGCGTTGATGTCCGGGTTCTCCGAGATCTTCTTCATCTCGGCCTTGACCGTCGGGTCGTTGAGGTGGCTCATGTTCTGCCCGCCGTCGGAGACCGGGCCGAAGATGATCGGCATCACGGTGGAGCCGGACGGCCAGTCGGCGCCCCAGCCGCCCCAGTACAGGTCGAACTCGTTCTTCGTCTGACTGATCGAGTCGTAGTACGTCTTACGGTCCAGCGACTTGGCCACGACCTTGATCCCGGCCTTCTCCAGGGCGTTCTTGATCACCAGGGTGACCGGCTCCTGGGTGGGCAGGTTGTTGTAGGCGTAGACGATGGTCGGGTGCGGGTTGCTCGACTCGGCCAGCAGCTGCTTGGCCTTCTCGATGTCGCCCTCGGGCTTGGCCAGCTTCCCGAACAGGTCGTACGGCTTGTAGCCGACCGTGGTGTTCTCGTTGAGGATCGTCGTCGGCAGCGCCACGGCCTGCGGGCCGCCCAGGGCCTGCTGGATCTGCTTGGCCGGCCAGGCGTAGTTGATCGCCTGACGGATCTTCTGGTCCTTCACCCGGTCGAGGTTGAAGTAGTAGTAGTTGCCGTACGGCGACGGGCTGATCATGCGCCGGTCGGCCAGGCTGGCGTCGCCCAGCACCTGCTGCAGTCGCTCCGCCGGGGTGTTGGAGTAGAACGTGAACGCCGTCTGGTCAGGTCCCGAGTCGGCCACGAACCGGTCGGTCACCTGAGTGGCCTCCTGGCCGAACTCCATCTTCCACACGTCCGGGTACGCGCCGCGGATCGGGTCGGTGGCCGCGTCCCAGTTGGGGTTACGGGCCAGCTCCAGGGACTTGTCGACGACGTGCGACTTGATGATGTACGGACCGGAGGAGACGGGCTCCTTGTCGTACTTCTCCTTGGTGTCCTTGGCCTTGGGCACGATGTTGTAGCCCGCCATGGCGAAGGCGTAGTTGGCGTCGGCGTGCGGCGAGTTGAACTTGAAGACGATCGTCTTGTCGTCAGGGGTCTCGATGTTGTCGAGTTCCTTGCCGCCGTACGGGCCGGGGTAGGCCTTCTTGTAGTCCTCGGAGGTGAGCCACGTCTGAATGTAGTTCGGCCCGAAGGTGACGAAGGGGGCGAACATCCGCTCGACGGACCACTTCACGTCGGCTGAGGTGATCGGGCTGCCGTCCTGCCACTTCACCCCGTCCTTCAGGGTGAACTTCCAGGTCTTGCCGCCGTCGGACGGCGTGCCGGCGTCGACGGCCAGGTCGCCGACCAGCTTGTACTCGCCCTTGGCGATCCGCTTGTAACCGGTCAGGCCGCGGCTGATGAGCAGGCCGAAGTTCGCGTCGGTGTTCACGTAGATCTGGGCCGGGTCGAAGTGGGCGAAGTCGTCCCGGTCGATCATGGTGACGGTGCCGCCCTTGACGACGCCCTCCGGCGGGATGGCGGGGCCCTTGGAGTCCTCCGCGGTGCCCATGGTGATCGTCGGGGGCTTGTAGGCCGCCGCCGGCGCAGACGAGGCGCCCGCGCTCGTGGGAGCGCTCGACGGAGCGCCCGCGTTGCCCGGCGCGCAGGCGCCGACCAACGCCAGCGAGGCCGCCGCGACAACCGCGAGAGCCGACCGTTTGCGGTGATTCATTTCTCTCCTCTAGCGCTTGATCTTGGGGTCGAAGGCGTCGCGGACCGAGTCACCGAGCAGGTTGAAGGCGATGACGAAGATCAGCAGTGCGACGCCGGGGAAGATGAGGTAGGTGATGTCGTTCTGGTAGACCTGCGTGGCCCGCAGGAACATCCGGCCCCAGTCGGGGACCTGCTCGCCCATCCCGACCCCCAGGAAGGACAGCGCCGCCTCGGCCGTGACCAGGGCGGGCAGCAGCAGCGTCGACTGGATGAGGATCGGGGTCCAGAGGTTGGGCAGCAGCTCCTTGAACACGATCCTGGCGGGGGAGGCGCCGGTGACCTTGGCCGCCTCCACGAACTCACGCTCGCGCATCGACAGCACCTGGCCGCGCAGCAGCCGGGCCAGCCCGGCCCAGCCGAAGACGGTGAGCAGGATGGTCAGCGTGACCGCCCGCAGCCACACCGGGGTCTCCTCGTTGGAGGGCACCAGCAGCTGGTCCACCACCGGCGTGAACGCGATGATGAACAGCACCTGCGGGAACGACAGCATCAGGTCGATGATCCGGCCGATGAAGAAGTCGGTCTTGCCGCCGGCGTACCCGGCGATGATGCCGACCACGATGCCGATCAGGGTGGTGAGGATCGTCGCCACCACCGCGATCAGCAGCGAGGTCCTGATCCCGTAGACGAGCTGCATGAACACGTCACGGCCCAGGTTGGGCTCGATGCCGAACCAGAACTCCGAGCTGATCCCGCCGTTGGGCGCCATCGCGTAGCCGAAGTCGTTGAGCAGCCCGGGCCGGTCCTGGCCGTACAGGGTGTACGGGTCCTTGCCGTACACCAAGGAGATGACCGGCGCGAGGATGGCGACCAGGAAGAAGAGGATCACGATCGCGGCGGAGATGACCCCGGTGCGGTCCCGCCGGAAGCGCAGCCACATGAGCTGGCCGGGCGATCGGCCCACCGCATCCGGTGCTTCGGTCACGGACGTCGCGTCGATCTCTGGTGCGGTGGACGTCGGTGTGGTCATCTAACAAGGCCCCCAAGGAACGTGCCAGAACGGGAAGTTTCAGGCCATATGGCAGATTTGCAGGCCCGATCAGCTGGAGGCAATGCTTCGCCAAGGTTTGATTGTTTTGTTGTGAAATATCGATGCGGTCGTGCCTTCTATGCCGTTGACCTGGTCATGTACGCGATGTCATGATCTATCGTGGTGACGCTTTCTTAATCACGGAATCAAGGCATAAACAAGATGATGCTGTGACATGAAGCAGGCGTTACCTGGGTAACTGTCCGCTTATGGAGGACCATGGGCTCTTCGGGCCCGATTCGGTGACCTGGCGGGTGATGGGCGAGCCGATTCTGCTGGTCGGCGGATTGCGGGCGCTGCTGATGCAGGGGCTGCACCCCAAGGCGATGCGCGGCGTGCTGCAGAACTCCTCTCTGATGGACCCGAACGAGGCGTGGTCGCGTTTCACGCGGACGACGGAATTCGTCCGAGTCCGTACGTACGGGACGCACGAGGAGGTCGAGCGGGCCGGCCGCCGGGTCCGCCGGATCCACGCCAAGCTGACCGCGTGTGATCCGGACACGGGCGAGCGCTTCCACCTCGACGATCCGGACGCCCTGCGCTGGGTGCACGTGGGGGAGGTCGACTCCTACCTGTCGGTGGCGCGCCGGGGCGGCGTCAAGCTGACGGACGCCGAGGCGGACACCTTCGTGGCCGAATGGCGACGGGCCGCCGAGGTCGTCGGCCTCGACCCGGCCTCCGTCCCCGGCACCGTGGGCGAGTTGCGGGACTACATCGAGGGGGAGCGTCCCGGTCTGCGGTTCGTCCCCGAGGCGGCGCACCCGCTCCGCCTGTCGCTCACCGCGCCGCTCCCGCTGCTGCTCACCCCGCTCAAGCCGGTCCTGCCGGGGGTGACGCTGCTGGCGTTCGCGACGCTGCCGCGCTGGGCCAGGCGGTTGTACGGCCTGCCCGCCACCCCGGTCGGCGACCTGTGGGCGACGACCACGCTGAGGGCGCTGCACACCGGGCTGGGGCTGATCCCGGCGCAGGTCCGCTACAGCCCGGCCGCCCGTCTCGCCCGCCGTCTCATGGCCGCCTGACCTCCCTCTGTTGACCAAGCGAGCGCTTGTTTGGCATAGTAGGGGGCGGTCGCGTCCGCATTTGTCGGCATGGCAGACTGGTGTGAGAAGAGAGCTAGCGTGCTCCGGGGTCGGTGAAATTCCGAACCGGCGGTTACAGTCCGCGACCCGGCCGATGCCATCGGCCGGTTGACTCGGTGAAATTCCGGGACCGACGGTTAAAGTCCGGATGGGAGGAAGCGCGCGGGTGTCCGGCCTTGAGCCGGGCGCCACTGTGGTGCGTACGCGCACCGCCATACCCCCCGGGGCCCGCCGTGGCTTGGAGCTACTGGCGAGTAGGAGGCCCGGGGTGGAGACACCCGCTGAAGACACCGCGCACATGGCGCGGGCCGTCGAGCTGGCCGCGTGCGGGCGGGGCGCCACCAGCCCGAACCCCGTCGTAGGCTGCGTCGTCCTCGACGCCTCGGGGAACGTCGCCGGCGAGGGCTTCCACGCCTACGCCGGTGGCCCGCACGCCGAGGTCGTCGCGCTGCGCGCGGCGGGGGAGCGGGCCCGCGGCGGCACCGCGTACGTGACGCTCGAACCCTGTGACCACACCGGCCGGACCGGGCCGTGCAGCCTGGCGTTGCTCGACGCGGGCGTCGCGCGGGTGGTGGTGGCGGTCGCCGATCCGACCCCCAAGGCCGCAGGAGGCGCCGCGCGGTTGCGCGCGCACGGGGTCGTCGTGGAGTCCGGGCTGCTCGCCGAGGAGGCCGAGCGGGTCAACGCCGAGTGGCTCACGTACGCCCGGCTCGGCAGGCCGTACGTGACCTGGAAGTTCGCCGCCACTCTCGACGGCAGATCGGCCGCCCCCGACGGCACCAGCCAGTGGATCACCTCCCCTGAGGCCCGAGCCGACGTCCACCGGCTGCGCGCCGAGTCCGACGCGATCATCGCCGGCATCGGCACGATCCTCGCCGACGACCCACGCCTCACCGCCCGACCGGGCGACCCGGCCGACCAGGCCCGGCCCGACCACCCGATCGGCCCGGGCCTCACCTTCCGCCTGACCAGCCCGGCCGAGCGGGAGCGCCTGACGAGCCCGGCCCTGGACGCCGTACGGCAGCCGCTGCGGGTCGTGGTCGACTCCGAGGCGCGTACCCCGCCCGGCGCCTGGGTGCTGGACGGCGAGGCGCCCACGCTCGTCGCGGTCGCCGACGACGTCGAGACCCGCCTCAAGGCCGAACTGATCCGGCTGCCGCGCCAGGACGGCGGCCTCGACCTGCACGCCCTCCTGCGCGAGCTGGCCGCGCGCGAGGTCGTCAGCGTGTTCCTGGAAGGCGGCCCGACGCTCGCGGGCGCGTTCCTGCGCCAGGGCCTGATCGACCGTGTCATCGCCTACCTCGCCCCGGCCCTCCTGGGCGCCGGGCCGGCCGCGCTCGGCGAGGCGGGCGTGGCGACCATCGCCGCCACCCACCGGCTGGCCTTCGACGACGTTTCCCCCATCGGACCGGACCTGCGGCTGACCGCGCGGCCGGTGCTCGCACCACGCAAGGAGAGTTGATGTTCACCGGAATCATTGAGGAAAAGGGCGACATCGTGGCCGTCGAGGCGGTGGGCGACTCGGCGCGGTTGTCCGTCCGCGGCCCGATCGTCACCTCCGACGCGCGTCACGGTGACTCGATCGCCGTCAACGGCGTCTGCCTGACGGTCGTGGACGTCCAGGACGACGTGTTCACCGTGGACGTGATCAAGGAGTCGCTCGACCGCAGTTCGCTCGGCGCCCTGGACGTGGGCTCCGCGGTGAACTTGGAGCGGGCCGTACGGGCCGACCAGCGTCTCGGCGGCCACATCGTGCAGGGCCACGTCGACGGCACCGCCGTTCTGCGCTCCCGGGAACCCGGGACGAACTGGGACAACCTCCGCTTCTCCCTCCCCGAATCCCTCGCCCGTTACGTGGCGGAGAAGGGTTCGATCGCCATCGACGGAATCAGCCTGACGGTCACCACGGTTGACGACGACGGCTTCGGCGTGAGTCTCATCCCCACCACGTTGAAGCTGACCACGATGGGCGAGCGCGAAGTGGGCGACATGGTGAACATCGAGGTCGACGTGATCGCGAAGTACGTGGAAAGGCTGGTGGGCAGGCAGTGAACTGGGCCAACGCCGGATTCGAGGTATTCGGCACGCACGTCCTATGGACGGACCTGGTCGGCAACATCGCCGCGCTGAGCACCGTCCTGCTGGCGATACGCAAGTCGGTGTGGACGTGGCCGGTGCAGCTCACCGGCTCGGTGCTGCTGTTCATCGCCTCGATCAACGCGGGCATCACCGGCAACGCGCTCAAGCAGGCGATGTTCGGAGCGCTGGCCGTCTACGGCTGGTGGGCGTGGCGGCGCGGCACGGAGGGCGGCAAGCAGCTGACCGTCCGCCCGGCAACGGCGCGCGAGCGGACCGCCTACATCGGCGTGATGGTGCTGGGCACCGTCCTGGTCGGCGTGCTGTTCTTCTTCACCCACCTGTCGTGGGGGGCCAGTGTGCCGCTGCCGAAGGGCGCGTTCCTGGTGGCCGCCGACGCCTACATCTTCGTCGGCAGCGCGGTCGCCACCTGGGCGCAGGGCCGGGCGCTGGTCGACTTCTGGATCATCTGGGTGGCCGTCGACCTGGTCGGCGTGCCGCTGGCGTTCAGCTCGGGCCTGGTCGTCTCCGGCGCCGTCTACGGGGTCTTCTTCGTGCTCGTGCTGATCGGCTTCGTGAAATGGCTCAGGGAGTATCAGAGCGCTCCCGCGGAACTGGCGGTGGCATCATGACCGAGACCATCCTCGACCCGGTCGAACGGGCGATCGACGACATCCGAAACGGCAAGCCCGTCCTGGTCGTCGACGACGAGAACCGGGAGAACGAGGGCGACATCATCTTCGCCGCCTCGAAGGCCACTCCCGAGCTGCTCACGTTCACCATCCGGCACACCAGCGGCGTCATCTGCGTGCCCATGGAGGGCAAGGAGCTGGACCGGCTGGGCCTGCCCCTCATGGTGTTCCAGAACCGGGAGCGGCTGCGCACCGCGTACACGATCAGCGTCGACGCCCGCGACGGCGTGAGCACCGGCATCTCCGCCGCCGACCGCGCGCACACGATCCGTACGCTCGCCGACTCCGCCACCGAGCCCTACGAGCTGGTCCGGCCGGGCCACATCTTCCCGCTGCGCTACCACGAGGGCGGCGTGCTGAGCCGGCGCGGTCACACCGAGGCGGCCGTCGACCTGGCCAGGCTCGCCGGGCTCAGCCCCGCGGGCGTCCTGGCCGAGATCGTCAACGACGACGGCACCATGGCCCGGCTGCCCGAGCTGCGGGTCTTCGCCGACGAGCACGATCTGGCGCTCATCTCCATCGAGCAGCTGGTCGACTACCGGCGCAGGACCGAGAGCATGGTCACCAGGGTCGCCGAGACGAACGTGCCCAACGCGTACGGGATGTGGCGGGCCTACGGCTACGCCAGCGCGCTCGACGGCGGCGAGCACATCGCCCTCGTCTACGGCGACCTGTCCGGCGAGTCGCCGGGCGAGAACATCCTGGTCCGCGCCCACTCCGAATGCCTGACCGGCGACGTGTTCGGCTCGCTGCGCTGCGACTGCGGCGTGCAGCTCGACCACGCCATGTCCGCCATCGCGCAGGAGGGTCGCGGTGTCGTGGTCTACCTGCGCGGCCACGAGGGCCGGGGCATCGGCCTGCTGGCCAAGCTCAGGGCGTACAGCCTGCAGGACGCCGGCAGCGACACCGTCGACGCCAACATCGAGCTGGGCCTGCCGGTCGACGCCCGCGAGTTCTCCAATGCCGCGCAGATCCTGGCCGACCTCGGCGTCAAGTCCGTGCGGCTGCTCACCAACAACCCGGCCAAGCTCAAGGGCATGGACGGCTACGGCATCAAGGTGCTCGGCCGCGAGCCCATGCCGGTGGCGATGAACTCCTACAACGAGCGTTACCTCAAGGCCAAGCGCGACCGCCTCGGCCACGACATCTCGGAGGCTTCATGAGCGGGGAAGGACGTCCTGCGGCAGCCGCCGCACCGGACGCCGCGGGACTGACGGTGGGCGTGGTCGCCGCCGGCTGGCACGCCAAGATCACCGACCAGCTCCTCGCCCGCGCCCTGCAGGCGTGCGAGGACAGCGGCGCCACGGCCACCGTCGTACGGGTGCCCGGCTCGCTGGAGATCCCGGTCATCGCCCAGGCGCTGGCCCGCCGCTGCGACGCGGTGGTGGCGCTGGGCGCGGTCATCAAGGGCGAGACCGCGCATTTCGAGTACGTCTGCGACTCGGTGACCGCCGGCCTGACCCGGATCTCACTCGACGAGGAGACCCCGGTCGGCAACGGCGTGCTCACCTGCGAGACGCTCGACCAGGCACTCGACCGCTCGGGCCTGCCGGGCAGCAAGGAGGACAAGGGCTATGAGTCGGCCATCGCCGCGCTGGAGACCGCCCTCCTCCTGAAGACCCTCCACTGACCTGCGATAGGTTTCCGTTCGTGCCCGAGCCGATGACTCCCCCGCCGCTGCCCATCACCTGGCGTCCCAGCCGGGGGAGATTCGTCGCGTACGGCGCCGCGACGGTGATCGTCCTCGGCTCGGTGGTGATGGCCGTCCTCATCGCCGAGCCGTTCCAGCTGGTGGACCGGATCGGGCTGGTGATGTTCGGCTGCCTGGTGGCCTTCGTCCTGCACCTGCTGGGCCGGGTGCGGGTCGAGGCCGACGAGACGGGCCTGACGATCGTCAACGCCATCCGTACCCACCGCTACAGCTGGCCGGAGGTCCTGGACGTGACCCTGCTGGTCGGCGAGCCCTGGCCCAAGCTGGACTTCTCCGACGGCCGCACCATCGGCGCGATGGGCATCCAGGGCTCGGAGAAGGCCCGCGCCCACCGCGCCACGGCCGAGCTGGCCGCCCTGATCCACGAGCGCGGCGAGGCGAAGGGCGGCCAGGCGGGGGAGGATTAGGCCTCCAAGAACACATCATCCGAAGTCGTGGCGGTGATGGCGCGATCGTGCCAGAGGTTGAGCAGCTCCAGATCGCTACAGGACTCGATCTCCTGACGCAGGTCGCTGGGGATCTTCAGCTCTCGCCGCTCCAGCACGCGAAGGAGCGCGGTAGCCAGCCCACGGGCTTCTCCACGGGCTTCCGCCTTGATCTCGATGGGCCGCGTGAAGGCGTCGGGGCGGCGTTCGACTTCGGTGCGCATGATTTCCTCCAGTTGGGCGCGGACACTGATCGGGAGCTGTCCGCGCAGGTAATCGTAGTAAACGAGGCCGCGGTCATCGTCAGAAGTGGCCAATGTCTTGGCCACCGAGACCACCGTCTTGAGATCGTCGGGGTGCGCGATGGCGCTCAGGGTGGCGATCTCCAGCGAGGCCAGCACATCCTCCGGCTCCCGCAGGATGGGTAGTTCGTCGGGCCCGACGACCACGGGACAGAGGATCAGGCAGCTCTCGTCCGGACTGATCGGCTTCTTGTATATTTCGGCCGTCTTGCGGTCGGGGCAGAACACCACCAACATGACCGCGCGCTTGTATCGACCCATCAGGCCACCCACGTAAGCGGCCCAGGACCAGAGCTTGCGTTCGTCGAAGCGGCGTTGGACCTCCACGATCACGAACCGTTTGGCGCCATCGGGACCTCTGACCGAGATCACCGAGTCGGCCGCATACTCGGCGGGCAGGCGTTCGTTCAGCTCGACCGACTCCACGCACGCGTCGTGGTAGCCGTCGGCGGTGCCGCGGAGACCCCATGCCAGCAACTCCAGCGCGAAGGCGGGACGGCGGGTGATCATCTCCAGCGGCATCTCGTGTCGAAGGCTGGGGGGCACTAACCTGCCTTTCTCTCCGTGGTTGAAACCTTACCCTGTGTGATCGAAAGAAGTAGCGAATTCTCGCGAAGGCCGGGCGGCGCGTAGCCTGAAGGCGTGCTGCGGCGGACAATCACGGCAATGGACATCCAGTCTCCGGACAAGCTCATCGAGCTGCTCGACCGGCACGCCTACCTGGCCGACGAGGGACTGGCCACGGCCACGTTCCTGGCGCTCAGGATGGGCCGGCCGCTCTTCCTCGAAGGGGAGGCGGGGGTGGGCAAGACCGAGCTGGCCAAGACCCTGGCCGTGCTGCTGGAGGCGCCGCTGATCCGGCTGCAGTGCTATGAGGGGCTCGACGCCGCCCAGGCGCTGTACGACTGGGACTTCGCCCGCCAGCTGCTCCACCTCAAGGCCGCCGAGGCCGCCGGGATCACCGACGTGGGCCGTCTCGAAGGCGAGATCTACGACCGCCGCTTCCTGATCGCCAGGCCGCTGCTCAAGGCCGTCGAGACACAGCCCAGCGTGCTGCTCGTGGACGAGATCGACCGGGCCGACGACGAGTTCGAGGCGTTCCTGCTGGAAGTGCTGTCGGACTTCACGATCTCCATCCCCGAGCTGGGCACGGTCAGCGCCAAGACGCCGCCGGTCGTGGTCGTCACCTCCAACCGGACCCGTGAGGTGCACGACGCGCTCAAGCGCCGCTGTCTCTACCACTGGCTGGAGCACCCGGACTTCGACAGGGAGGTGGCGATCCTGCTGCGCCGCCTGCCCGAGTGCACCGAGACGCTGGCCGCGCAGGTGGCCCAGGCGGCGGCGCGGCTGCGGCAGGCCGGGCTGGTCAAGCCGCCGGGCGTCGCCGAGACGCTCGACTGGACCGAGGCGCTGCTCACGCTGGGCGCCAAGGAGCTCGACCCCGGCCGCGCGGCGGCCACGCTCGGCGCCGCGCTGAAATACCGCGAGGACGTCGAGAACGTCCTGGGCAACGGGCTCCTCCATGCGTGAGCTGGCCGCCACCATGACGGGCTTCGCCAGGACGCTGCGCGCCGCGGGCGTCGCCGCCGACCACGAGCGCACCCGCAACCTGCTGCTGGCCCTCGACCACCTCGACGTGGCCGCTCCGGCCGACGTCTACTGGGCCGGCCGCTTCACGCTCTGCGCCACACCCGACGACCTGCCCAGGTACGACCGCTGCTTCGCCGCCTACTTCGGCGGCCGGAGCGCCAAGGTCGGCCGTACCAGCACCACGACCGTCACCCGCCACACCGCCGCCACCGAACAGGACGAGCAGGAGGGCGAGGCCGAGGCCGAGGCCGTGCCCGGCACCGCCAGCCGTACCGAGATCCTGCGCAACCGGGACGTGGCCCGGCTGACCGAGGCGGAGCGGGCGGAGGTGCACCGGATGCTGTCGATGCTGCGCGGCCGGCGCGCGCAGCGGCGCTCGCGGCGGTTCGAGGCCGCGCACCGGGGAGTTCTGGACCAGCGGCGGACCATCCGTGACGCGCTCAGGAAGGGCGAGGTCGCCCGGTTGCGCCGCCGGCGGCACAGCACCAGGCCGCGCCGCGTCGTGCTGCTCGTGGACGTAAGCGGCTCCATGGCTCCCTACGCCGAGACGCTGCTGCGCTTCGCGCACGCCCTGGTCAGGAGCGAGCCGCGGGCCACCAGGGTCTACTCCATCGGCACCAGGCTCACCCCGATCACCGCCGAGCTGCGCCATCGCGACCCCGGCACGGCGCTGAACGAGGTGTCCAAGGCCGTGCCCGACTGGAGCGGCGGGACCAGGCTGGGCGAGGAGCTGAGGGAATACCTCACCCGCGCCGGCGCGAGAGGGGCGATCGTGGTGATCGCCTCGGACGGCTGGGAACGGGGCGACCCTGAACTCCTCGGCACACAGATGGCCCGGCTGGCCAGGCAGGCGCACCGGGTCATCTGGGTCAACCCGCACAAGGGGTACGCGGACTACCAGCCGCTGACCGGCGGCATGCGGGCCGCTCTGCCGTACCTGGACGATCTCGTGGCCGGGCACAGCCTGGCCGCCTTCGAAGAACTCAGTGAGAGGCTCGCCCATGCGTGACGTGCTGCCGGAGATCATGCGCTGGTGGAGATCGGGGCACAAGTTCGGGCTCGCCACAGTGGTGAGCACGTTCAGCAGCGCGCCTCGCGCGCCGGGCGCGTCCATGGCGGTGCGCGGCGACGAGGTGGTCGGCAGCGTGTCCGGCGGATGCGTCGAGGGCGCGGTGTTCGAGCTGGCCACCGAGATCGACACGCCCATCCTGCAGAGGTACGGCGTGAGCGACGACGACGCGTTCGCCGTCGGGCTGACCTGCGGCGGCATCATCGACATCCTCGTCGAACCCATCTCGGCCGACACCTTTCCCCAGCTGGGCGACATCGCGGAGTCCGTGAACGCGCACGAGCCCGTGGCGGTCGCCACGATCGTCTCCGGCCCCGGGCGGATGGGCGCCCGGCGCGTCATCTGGCCGGACCGCTCCTCGGGCACGCTCGGCCTGGACCGGCTCGACGAGGCCGTCGACGACGACGCCCGCGGCATGCTGGCCCAGGGCGCGACGGGCATCAGGCACTACGGCGGGCAGGGCGAGCGGCGGCTGGACGACCTGGCGGTGTTCGTGCAGTCGTTCGCGCCGCCGCCGCGGATGCTGGTGTTCGGGGCGATCGACTTCGCCGCGGCGGTGGCGCGGGTGGGCAAGTTCCTGGGCTATCACGTGACCGTCTGCGACGCGCGGCCCGTCTTCGCCACCCCCAAGCGCTTCCCGGACGCGGACGAGGTGGTGGTCAAGTGGCCGCACGACTACCTGGCCTCGGTACAGGTGGACGAGCGCACGGTCATCTGCGTGCTCACCCACGACCCCAAGTTCGACGTGCCGCTGCTGGAGGTGGCGCTGCGCACCGGCGCGGGCTACGTCGGCGCCATGGGCTCGCGCCGCACCCACGACGACCGGCTGGCCCGGCTGCGCGAGGCGGGCCTGACCGAGGACGAGCTGGCCCGGCTGAGGTCGCCCATCGGCCTCGACCTGGGCGCCAGAACCCCGGAGGAGACGGCGGTGTCGATCGCCGCCGAGCTGATCCAGCTGCGCTGGGGCGGTTCGGGACGGCCGCTGACCCACACCGAGGGGCGCATCCACCAGGAGACGCCATGAAGGGCTCCCGGGTGGCCGGGCTGCTGCTCGCCGCCGGGCAGGGCGCCCGGCTGGGCACGCCGAAGGCGCTGGTCGAGTACGAGGGCGAACGGCTCGTGGACCGGGGGGTGCGGCTGCTGGAGGATGGCGGCTGCCATCCGGTGGTGGTCGTGCTCGGGGCGGCGACCGTACAGGTGCGCCGGGCGGTGACCGTGCGCAACCCGGACTGGGCGACGGGCATGGGCTCGTCCCTGAGGGTGGGGCTGGCCGCGCTGCCCGAGGAGGCCGAGTCGGTGGTCATCGCGCTGGTGGACCAGCCGTTCATCGGGCCCGCGGCG
This sequence comes from Nonomuraea sp. CA-143628, assembly GCF_050942315.1. Classification (NCBI taxonomy): domain Bacteria; kingdom Bacillati; phylum Actinomycetota; class Actinomycetes; order Streptosporangiales; family Streptosporangiaceae; genus Nonomuraea; species Nonomuraea sp. CA-143628. Next base: position 8,640,451 of record NZ_CP192072.1, on the reverse strand, counting down.
GTACGCGCGCTCGTGGACGCCGGTGCCGAGGTGGCCGTGGCGACCTATGAGGGCCGGCGCCGCAACCCCGTGCTGATCGCCCGCCGCCACTTCGCCGCCGTCGCCGCGCTGGCCGTGGGGGATGTGGGGGCGAGACCGTTCCTGAAGGCGCATCCCGAACTGGTCACGGAGGTGCCGTGCGACGGGTTGGGCGACCCGGCCGACATCGATACCCCTGAGGACCTGTCGCTGCTGGAGACCTGACCGCGCACGTTTCGCCGGGCATCCGTTCTTCCTCTCCCCTGAAGGGGCATCCCTAAAGGACCCTAGCCACGCCCCGAAGGGATATTCCTAGAGGACCCTGGCCACTCCCCCCGGAGGGGTATCCCCAAAGGACCCTGGCCACGACGGGACCGTCACAGGGATCGAGACGGTCGCGTGACGAACGAGCTGGGGGGAGAGCCGCCGCACTCGCGCCTCAGAGGCGCAGCGACGCGATCGCGGCGCGGTGGTCGCTGCCCGTCGCCGGGGCCACCCCCGCCTTGGTCGCCGTCATCCCCTTGTACAGGATGTGGTCCGGCCTGGTGATCGGGAACTCCGACGGCCAGGTGAACCCGAAGCCGTCGCCCGCCGTGAGCTGCGCGTCCGTCAGCGGCGGGGTGAGCCCTTGCATGCCCCGGTCGGTGGTGGCGGTGTTGAGGTCGCCGAGCAGCAGGATCCGCTTGCTCGGGTCGGCGTCGATGAGCTTGCGGGCGTGGGCCAGGGACTCATCGCGCGAGGCGGTGTGGCCGGGGCGGGCGGAGGCCAGGTGCATGACGTACACGGTGACCTTGCCCTTGGGCGTGGCCACCACGGCCCGCAGGGCGCGGGGCCAGCCCATGCCGACGTCCAGCGGCTTGGTCTCGGTGATCGGGTATCGGCTCCACAGGCCGACCGTGCTCACCGGATAGTGGTACTTGAACATCTTGTTGAGCTGCTTGGCGGCCGGGCCGCCGCTGGTCAGTTCCTGGGCCGCCAGCAGGTCGAGGTCTTCGGCGATGCGGCGCACCGCCTCGCCCGAGGCGCTGTTGGTGACGCCCACGTTGACCGTGCCGACCGCCAGGTCGCTCTGGCCGCCGGGCGGGGTGCGCATCAGCGTGGAGCCGAACATGGACGCCCACACCACGCCGGGCACGAGCGCCGCGGCCGTGGCCAGCTTGGAGCGTGCCACGACGGCCGCCACCAGCAGTATCGGCACGATCAGGCCGAACCAGGGCAGCAGGCTCTCCATCACCGGGGTGAACCCGCCGAGCACCGGGATCAGCTGATGCCCCGCCAGCCCCACGGCGAGCACGGCGGACACGGCGATGACGACGCGTTTCAGCATTCGACCCAGGCTAGCCGCTCGCTGCCGGTGACGCGGCGCGCTAACCTGTTGCCGTCGCAACGGAACAACATTCGGTTCATCCTTCGGTTCATCGGGAGCCCGGCATGCGCATCGGTATGGCACTGAACTACTCGGGCGGCTTCAAGGAGTCGGTCGCCGAGCTGGCCGACTACGAGAAGGCGGGCCTCGACATCGTCTTCGTCGCCGAGGCCTACAGCTTCGACGCCGTCAGCCAGATGGGCTACATCGCGGCCAAGACCGAGCGGCTGGAGATCGCCTCCGGGATCCTGCCGATCTACTCGCGCACTCCCGCGCTGCTGGCGATGACCGCCGCGGGCCTGGACTACGTCTCCGACGGGCGCTTCACGCTGGGTCTCGGCGCCTCGGGGCCGCAGGTGATCGAGGGCTTCCACGGCGTGCCGTACACCGCGCCGCTGGGCCGTACGAGGGAGATCATCGAGATCTGCCGCCAGGTGTGGCGGCGCGAGCGGCTGGAGTACGAGGGCAAGCACTACACGCTGCCGCTGCCGCCCGGCCAGGGGACCGGTCTCGGCAAGCCGCTGAAGATCATCAACCATCCGGTGCGGCCCCGCATCCCCATCGTGATCGCGGCCATCGGCCCCAAGAACGTCGAGCTGGCCGCCGAGCTCGCCGAGGGCTGGGAGCCGATCTTCTACGTACCCGAGAAGGCCGCCGACGTGTGGGGCCCGTCGCTGGCCGCCGGGCGGGCCAAGCGCCAGGACGAGCTGGGCGAACTGGACGTGATCGCGCAGGCGTCACTGGCGATCGGCGACGACGTGGCGGGGCTGCTGGAGTTCGGGCGGCCGATGGCGGCGCTGTACATCGGCGGCATGGGCGCCAAGGGCCGCAACTTCTACAACGACCTCGCGCGGCGCTACGGCTACGAGAAGGAGGCCGAGGCGATCCAGGAGCTGTACCTCGACGGGAAGAAGCAGGAGGCGGCGGCGCTGGTGCCGCACGAACTGCTGGAGAGCATGTCGCTCATCGGGAGCGACGGGTTCGTCCGGGACCGGGTGGCGGCGATGAAGGAGTCCGGGGTGACGACGCTCAACATCGCGCCGTTCGGGGCGACGCACGAGGACCGGGTGAAGCTGATCGAGCGGATCAAGGAAATCGCCTCCTGATTTGCCGTTGGGCGGCCGGAGCACTCCTGGGATCCGATAGTCTTTCTCTTGCGACGCGGGGTGGAGCAGTTCGGTAGCTCGCTGGGCTCATAACCCAGAGGTCGTAGGTTCAAATCCTGCCCCCGCTACCAAGACGAAAAGGCCCTTCAGGATCACCCTGGAGGGCCTTTTCGCGCGTCCAAGCACAATGGGCCTCGCTTCGCTCGGGCTGTGTTTTCTGGGGGCGCCGTGCCGGCGCACAAAGGGCTTCGCCTGGTGCGCTTCGCGCTTGGGGCTCAGGCGCCGGCTTCCAGTCGGGCCCAGGCCCGACCCCTGGAGGGCCTCGCTTCGCTCGGACTGCCTTCCTCGGGCGCGCCTTCGGCGCGCAACCCCTTACGGTCGGCGCGTGTGGCCGCATGTTGGCCGGAGTCGACGGGCATGATCATCCGCCCGGACCTCGACCTCCAAGGCCGCAATCCGTGGCCTGCCATGACAAGGAGAGCTGGCTCGAGCGTCACCTGGCGTATCCGTCCAACAGGGCACCCCAGATTTGTCGAGCCTCACGGATCGTCCAAGCGTCAGACTCGCGTACGGCGCTGCCGTTGACCGTCTTCCTGATGAACGCCTGCCCCGCAGCTTCGCACAGCTCGTAGAAGACCGAGGCGCAATCGCAGGTCCATTCGATCACCCGAATGCGGCCCGAGGCGTACGGCTTCCGCCAGGTGAGCGACCGGCACCCGGGTCTCGCCGTGGACGGATGCGGACTCAGGCAAGAGTCGGTCGGCCGACTCATGAGAACACCGGTGCCCATGACACCATGCCCGCCTCGTCGAGGTCGGCCCGGACCATGACGCGGATCGACCAGTCGTGCGGCGACATACCGTACGTGAACGAGCGTCGAGAGACGCGACCCCAGGCTGGCCAGCCTGCGGCGCGTAGTGCATCGCCAAGTCGCTGCACGGCCCTGTCCAGAAGGTCGTTCGTCCCGCAGGGCCCGATGAGGTCTCCGCCCCGGAAGCTCTCCCACTCGTAAACGACGGCTACCGGATCACGCTGCCACCCCGGAACCACCGCACAACACGCAGTCCATCGCGGGTTCGGTCCATCCGGAACGCCGAGGCGGGAAACCGCGACCTCGTCGTGAGTGGTCACGAGCTTCCGGTCCCGCCCTTGGCAGGAGAAGCACGGCCCTTCGGTCTGTCCGCTGGTATCTGTGCTGGTCATGCGATCAAGCCTTGCCGTTTCGGCATTACAAGCCCATCGCGGCCTGGTATCCCTTGACGGCATAGGTCATCGTGGAGGGAGGATAGAGATCACTCTCCGTGGTGATGATAGCGCGAAGGGATATCACCCCCGATGCCCGAGATTCCGGGTTCTATCTGGCGACGCGCCGACATGTTCGCCGCCTTGCAGGCCCGCGACATCGGGAACGTCTTCCGTCTCATCCGTCAATACGCCGGGCTGTCACAGACCTCCATCGGTAGCGTGACCGGGCTTTCGCAGGGCAAGGTCAGCGCCATCATGAGCGGCAGTCAGCAGGTCATCGCGTTCGAGGTGTTCGAACGTGTCGCCGATGGTCTGAATATGCCGGATGCCGCACGCATGGCTCTAGGCCTCGCCCCTCGGACGGCTCTCGTATGGGCTATCTCATCTCAGGATGACCGCCATATCGCGACCTCGATTCCTGGCACTCCAGCACGTAGCGTGGAAGTCGTCCAGCGAGGAGAGGACGAGACGAACGTGCGACGCCGCGAGTTCGTCGGTCTGGCCGGGGTCGCGTTGTTCAATGCCGCTCTTGGGCCAGCCGAGCAAGCATCAGCCGGAGGCATCGAGGATCTGGCCGCCGCCCTGGTCGATCTCCCGACGCCGGGTGACTCTCTGCCCGAACTGGCGACGCTGGCCCGCGCGGTCTCCGAGGCCAAGCAGCGCTATCAGGCATGTCGATACGGCGACGTGGTGAACATGCTGCCCTCGCTGCTCCGCTCACTACAAGTGGCAACCGCGACCCTGGATGGGGACGCCCGATCGAAAGCGCACGGCCTGGCTGCCGAGGCGTACCACGTGGCCGCGTCCATCCTGCTCAAGCAAGAGGACAAGGGACTCGCCTGGCTGGCCGCTGGCCGGAGCGTCCAAACCGCTCATGCGTCAGGGAGTCCGCTGATGATCGGTTCCAGTTCGCGGATCATCACGCGCGCCCTGCTGCACGGTGGCCACCGCGAGGCCGCTGTCAGTACGGCGTCCGCTGCGGCTCAGCGTATGGACGCGGCGCTCTTGGCGCCGACGTCGGATGACCTGTCGATCTATGGCTCTTTGCTGCTGCAGGGGGCGATCGCAGCGGCCCAGCAGGCGAACCGGCATACCGCTGTCGAATTGCTGGACGAGGCAGGCGAGGCGGGTCGGCGGCTTGGTCGCGACGGTAACCACATGTGGACCGCGTTCGGCCCGAACAACGTCTTGTGTCACCGGGTGAACGTCGCGCTCACTATGGGCGACGCGGGCACGGCGGTCGAGTATGCCCGCAAGGTAGATATTGAGGCCCTGCCGAGCAACGAGCGAAAGGCGACACTGCTACTCGACACCGCCCGTGCGTTCCTCGTGTGGGGCAAGCACGACCGCGCCCTATCCGTCATGCGAGCCGCTGGAAACATCGCACCCGAGGAGATCGCCTTCCGCCCAGTGTCGCACCGCCTCGTTCGTGATCTGGTAGATACCGCGCCGATCAGCATCCGCCGCGAGGCGCGGGAGTTCGCGCAGTCGTTGGGAGTCGCGGCTTGAGTGGTCAAGGCAAGGTCCTCTATGTGATCGTCTGCGCAGCGGGACCTGCCGGAGACGTTGGCCGCCTCGTCGCTCTGGCGCAAGCGGAGGATTGGACCGTTCAGGTCATCGCGACGCCGTCCGCACTCGACTTCATCGACGTTCCGGCGTTGGAGAAGCAGACGGGCTGCCCAGTCCGCAGCCAGTACCGCAAGCCCGATGAACCTAGGCCCCCCAGGGCCGACGCCATCATCGTTGCTCCCGCCACCTTCAACACGATCAACAAGTTCGCCCAGGGCATCGCCGACACCTACGCCTTGGGCGTGCTCTCCGAGGCCCCAGGGCTTGGCATTCCGGTGATCGTGCTGCCCTTCGTGAACGGTGCCCTCGCGGTGCGAGCGCCGTTCCGCACGGCGGTTGAGGTTCTACGGGCCGAAGGCGTTCGGATCTTGCTCGGTGCCGGCGAGTTCGAGCCGCATCCGCCAAGCTCAGGGGCGGACCGCATCGATGATTACCCGTGGCATCTAACCCTTGCCGGCTTGACCTCTCATAGATCGACTACGGCATGATCGCCGGACGGATTCGTGCCTGTTGCGCCTGATCGGTCCCGGTGAGGTCGATGAGGAGCCTGTCGCCTACCGAACGGAGAACGGATGTGTCGGCGCGTCACCGAAGCCGAGCGTACAGCAGTTGGCGTGGCGGGTGTGAGGTGAGAAAGAGTGCCCGTGACGGTAAGCGGTCTCCTGGGCGAATCGGTGCGCATCGCACCGGCTGAGCCGCCATGCTGGTTCGGGTGCCCAATGGCGCTATCCCTCCATGCCGGAAGGTGCACGAGTCATGACAGGCAGCCCTCAGCGGGGCGCTTTCCTCAAAGAGCACATGAACGCCGTGCTGGCGATGGTCACCGTCGCTCTGGAAGCACGGGAGAGCGGCGACACCAGCGACCCAGTCGGCCTGCAGGTGATCAGCAGAGTCATCAACGAGGTGCCACGCGAGGTCGCCGCGATGGCGTCCCTGCATCTCATCCTCCTGCTCGTACGGCACCTCGCGCGGGTGCAGGGACGGCCGGTGGAAGAGGTGTGGCAGGAGCTCGCGCTCATCTACGCCGAGGACTGGCCCGAGGATGATGCGTCCCGGGCGTGAGGCCCGGGCCCGTCAAATGCCGTACGGCGAATGTCCTGGAATCTGCGCACCACCACCATCGTCCGTACCGGGGCCCGTGTTGTAAGACGCCTCCGCGACCCGGTGGGTTGACAGCGGCGGCGACCGGGTCCCGGCGCCGACTGGGCCGGAACCTGATCCCTTCGGGCCGTGTTGTGGGGCGGGTGAGGCCCGCGGGGGCCTAGTGTGGGGCAGAAATTGCCGTTTCTGTAGTTATTGGCGGAAATAATGTCCGACGCGACGCCGTCTTTGGTCGCCGGCCGGTACCGGCTTGATGAGCTCATCGGCAGCGGGCCGACGGGCGAGGTGTGGCGCGCTTACGACCAGCGCGCCGACTGGACCGTGGCCGTGAAGGTGCTGGACACCGGGGCGGCCACGCCCGAGGTGCTCCGGCAGCATGCCCAGGCCGTGGCCCGGGTGATCCATCCGAACGTGGCCATGGTGCTCGACGTGGGTGACCACGAGGGGGCGCCGTTCCTGGTGATGGAATTCCTCACGGGGGAGAGCCTCGGTGAGGAGGTGGCAGGAGGGGGGCCGCTGCCGATCGTGGAGGCATGCGACCTCATCGGGCAGGCGGCCGCGGGGCTGGAAGCGGCGCACCGGGCCGGGGTGCTGCATGGCCAGATCGGGCCCGACAGCTTCCGGCGGGCCGGGAGCGGGGTGCTGAAGGTCGTCGGGTTCGGGCTGGCCGACCAGGTGTCCTCGGACGGCGGCGTACTGTATCGGGCGCCCGAGGTGATCGACGGACGCGGCGGAGAGGCCGCCGCCGACCTGTACGCGCTCGGGTGCGTCTGTTACGAGGCGCTGTGCGGCCGCCCGCCGTTCGAAGGCTCGCCGGACGAGGTCGGCGAGCGGCACCTGCACGCCGATCCCGAGCCGCCGAGCCGCCACCGGGCGGAGGTGCCGGGCGAGCTGGACCGGCTGGTGCTGGCCATGCTCGCCAAGGACCCCGCCGCCCGCCCGGCCGGCGGTGAGACGGTACGCCGAGCGCTGGCCGCCATCGCTCGCCCACCCCGCACCCAGCCCGCCCCGGACACGGGGTCGCACCCCGGTCAAGCCACGTCCCCCATGGCGCCCCAGAGCGGTCAGGCCGGTTCCTATCAGGGCGGTGCGCCTCAGCCCGGTTCAGCTACGTCTCACCCGGGCGGCGTTCCCCAGACCGGTCAGATCTTCGCCCAGCCGGGCGCGGGTGGGCCGGTGGCCGGGCGTGGGGTGGACGCGGCCCGGGCGGGTGCCGGCGACACTCGCGCCATGCCCGCCGGGGCGTTTCACGACGGCGGCGGCCCGCGTAAGGGGGACACGGCGATCTATGACGCGCCGCCACCCCCGCCGCCGTCCAACCGCCGCCTGTTCGTGCAACTGGGCGCGGCCTTGGCCGTGATCGCGGTCGTCACCGTGGGCCTGGTCCTGTGGGCGGGCTCACGCGGCAAACCCGAAGCCGGGCCGACGCCCTCGGCGACGCCCATCGTCACCACGTCGGCCCCGGAGCCGACGCCGACGCCGACGGAGACCCCCGAGCCGTCCACGTCCATCGCGCCCCTCCCGACCGATGCAGGCCCTACACCGCAACCCAAGGGCACGCTGGCCAACAGCGTTCCGCCCGGAGGGTGGGTGAAGTGGCTGGGTGAATTCGACGCGTCCTTGACGGCTCAGGAGACCATCGGCGACATCGAGCCCCGCGCCGCGAGGAAGGCCCACGAGAAGATCAGGAAGGCCGGCAAGAAGTTCCTGGAGAACCACGACGACTCGGCGCTCGACCAGATCACGGGGATCATGCGCGACCTGCGCAAGGGCCAGGAGAAGGGCGACGTGCCCACCTCCGGACCCCTTAACGACTTCCTCGACAACTGGAAGCCCTGACCCCGACGCCCGCTGTGACGCCCGGTCCGAGACTGCCCCGGACCGGGCGCCCAGCCGCACGATCGGAAGGGCGGACTTCAGTAACCGCTGGTGGCTGGCGTGGTGTCCACGAACGTTCGCCGCGTATCCGCTCCCCCGAAGGGCCTGAGCAACAGTTCTTGGGCTGCCCTCGCTGGATTCTCCTCGGCTTGCCCGCTCGGGGATCAGTCCTCGGCTACGGGCTGACCAGCACTAGATCGAGCACGTCGATGCCGACCGGAGTGCGCCCGGTCGCGATCCGGCCCACCGACCACGGACCGGGGAAGTAGTGCAGCAGTGCGTCGACCGCGATCACGAGCTCATGCCGGGCCAGGTGCGTGCCGAGGCAGAAGTGCACGCCATGGCCGAAGGAAAGGTGCTCGTTGGGCGTTCGGCCGGGCCGGAACTCCTGTGCCTCGGTGAACACCCGAGGGTCCCGGTTGGCCGAGAGCATCATGGCGATCACCCGCTGGCCGGTTTCGATGGCGTGCCCGGCGATGCCGGCCGGGCCGGTAGTGAAGCGGTCGGTGCCACCCACCGGGGGCAGGAACCGCAGCACCTCCTCGATGGCATCTGGTACCAGTCCAGGGTCAGTACGCAGCTGGGCCAGTGCGTCCGGATGAGCCGCCAGGCACAGCACCGTGTTGACCAGCAGGGTCTTGGTCGTCTCGTGGCCGTTGATGAGCAGCAGCGTGCAGAAGTCGATCAGCTCCTCGTCGGACAGCCGGCTGCCGTCCGGTTCGGCGGCCAGCAGAGTGTCGATCACGTCGCCCTGGGGGCGGGCACGGTGCTCGGCGAACACCTCCCGGAAGTACTCGACCAGTTCGGCGTGTGCGGTGCGGAACGCGGCCTGACGCACTGGGTCCTCTGCGAACGACCCGGCGAAGGAGGTGATCGCCTCGGTCCAGCGCATGAAGTCCGGTTGCCGGTGCGCTTCGACTCCGAGCAGCGCGGCGATGGTGCGCACCGGCAACGGGTAGCCGAGCCGGCCGATCACGTCCAGTTCACCGTCCACATCAGCCAGTTGTCTCCGCACGGTGTCGGTGATCGAGGGGAGTAACGCCTGGATCGCGCGGGGTGTGAAGGCCCGGCTGACCAGTCGGCGCAGCAGGTGGTGCCGGGGCGGATCCATCGCCGACAGGCTGCTGAGAACCGGGTTGTCCCGGTGCGGCATGGGTTGCGCGCTGTAGCGCAGCTCGTCGGAGGAGAATATCGAGTAGTCGGTGAGCACCTGCTTCACCTCGGAGTAGCCGTGCACCACCCAGGCGCCGAACGGTTCAACGAAGCGCACCCCGTCCCCGGCGAGACCGTCCCGGGCGGTCTCCCGGTGCCAGTCGAAGATCTCTTTGACAACATCATCAGTCATGCGTCGAGTGTGTTAGCCCTGGCAGGCCGGGGCTTGGAGAAAACGGACATCCGCCAGCAACGTGGTCGGCGGCACCCCCACCGCGTGCCGGAATTCGGCGAGCAGGTGTGACTGGTCGTAGCAGCCGCTGCGCACGGCGATGGCGGCCCAGTTCGGGCGCTCGCCCTTGGCCACCGCGGCGCGCGCGTCGGCGAGTGCTTGGTGCAGCCGCACCACGCGTGCGTAGGATTTGGGCCGCAGCCCGACCGCCGCCCCGAAACGCCGCCGAAGTTGCCGTTCGGACAACCCAGCCTGAGCGGCATGCCGGTCGACCGGCGCGCCCGGCGCCGCGTGCATGGCCGCCAGCACGATGCGTACCCGCTCGTCGACCTGGCATCGCCCGGCCCGTGCCCGTACCAGTGCCAGCGCCCCTGCCAGCCGCCCGGTCACCGACCCGTCCAGTTGCCCGGCCTCGATGGGCGCCCCGGCCAGCGGCACCTCGTCGGCAGCGACCCCGAACAGCCCGGCCACCGTCCCCGGTCGCAGCCGCACCCCGACCAGGGACCCGTCCTTGGGCAGCGCCCCCTGCCGAGCGCGCGTCTCCGCCCCGGCCAGCCAGTACGCCCCATCAGGCATGACCAGCAGGTCGACGGCGGGCTGCGGTAACCCTCTCGGCACCACGTCGCCGTCGAGCACCCAAATCCCGGCCACCAGATGGGCCAGATCGGCGGGTACGGGCAAAGCGGTCACCCGTGCAGTCAACCCGGAGACCCGCCGCGTCCGCCAGCGATTAACCGGACGGAGAGCCCGCGATCCGCGTACGCCTCAAGGCCTCAGCCCGAGCAGGGGTCGGGCGGTGTCGGTCGGGTCATCGGGCATCCTGCCACCGGGGGTGGTGGCCGGGCCGGGGCCCCCGGCGGTCGTGTGACGAACCACCCGGGGACCCATGGCGGGCATCGCACTCAGCGCGACATCAGCGAGAGCGCGTAGACGCCGATGGCCGCGAAGTCGTCCGCCGGTTCCGACGCCTGCCAGGACCGGACGTCGTCCACGAACCGGCTGCCCCGCCCCGTGAACGGCGCGTAGCGGTCCACGCCGTCCGACGGGCAGGGCACCATCCCTTCCAGGTGGCCACCCAGCCCGTCGTGGAACAGTGACGCGTCGTTCGGCCCGTTCACCACGGCGCCCGTGGCGGGCTTACGGGTGATGTCGGAGATCTGGTAGTGCGGGCACCGGATCGCGTTCTCGCCCGCCCCGGCCACGAACGACACGCCCCAGGCGTTGGCGCCGAACACCCAGCCGCGCTGCCGCGTCCCGAAGGCGTCGTAGGCCCGGTCCCCGCTCACCGACGCGTACAGCCGCGACGTCGCCGCCAGCCCGAACGCGTGCGGTACCGCGTCGAACTCGGCGTACGCGGCCCCCGCCCGGAACGGATCCTTCGCCGCCCGCGCGGAACCGATCTCCAGCTGGGCCCGCAGATCGTCCACCAGCTGCTGCTCGGAGACCGCCAGTCCGTCGGAGATCTTCTGCTGACTCCCTGAGCCGACCAGCGCCGGCTGCCCGTCCGGGCCCATCACCTGGTCGGCCTGCACCGGGCTGGACGCGTCCGCCTGCCGGATCGCCTTGACCAGGTCGGTGTGGGCGAGCGCGCTCACGTCGTACAGGTTGAGGGTGTCGTCACCGGCCTCGTGCTCCAGGTACTGGCCGGCCCAGCGCGCGGCCTGCTCCAGCCAGCCTGCGGCCCGGTCGTCGCCGAGCCGCAGCGCCGCCAGCGCCAGCTCGGCGCCGCCCAGCTCCATGTCGTCGCGCCAGGCGCTCTCCGGGTAGAAGGCGTGCGGCAGCGACGTGACGAGCTGCCCCACCTTCTCCGTCTTGGCCATCGCGTAGACCGCCGCCGCCTTGCCCAGCAGTGCCGTCGCCCGCTCCCGGGAGGGTTCCAGCTGCGCGGCCAGTGCGAAGGCCGCCGCGGTACGGCCGGCCAGGTTCGGGCTGATCGGCTTGCCGGGGGCGGCCGCGCGGAAGACCGGCCGGTGGCGCAGGTAGCGGTGCTTGGAGGAGTCGTCGGACTCGGGCAGCCGCCAGACGTCGTGGTCGCCGACGTAGGTGGCCTCCTTGTCGCCCGCGCCGATGCCGACCTGGATGTAGAGGGTCTTCGAAGCGCCGTCCCACATTTTGTCCAGATATTTCAGGCCGTGGCTGGCTTCGCGATTGAGACGCTGGTCGGGTCCGCCGTCCCGGACCGAGGCCCAGAGCAGTGTGTCGACATAAGCCAGGATGTGGGTGAACTTGAGATAGTCGCCCGCGTCGAACCAGCCACCCTCGACGTTCACCGGCCCGCCGATTTTCCGCAGCCCGCCCTTGATCTCGTCGGTGTCCGGCCCGGTGAACACGGGCCAGTCGTAGACCGAGGCGGCTTTGTCGTTGGCGTGCCTGCGGCCGCCGTCGCGCTGCCCCTCGAAGAAGGTGAGGATCTTCGAGGTGGGCGAGGCCGGGGCGATCCGGAAGGCGGGGGAGGTGATCGTGCCCGACTTGATCCGGTAGCGGCCCGGGTCCTTCAGCGACGTGAGGTCCAGGCCGTACACGTGCCCGTACGTGCCGTTCCACGAGCCCAGGTCGCGGCCCGCCGTACCCTTGAGCACCTCGCGCCCGTCGTCGCGGACGACGCTGAAGCGCGCGCCCGCGGACCGCGCGCGGGTCATCAGGAAGGCGTGCTTGGACTCCGCGGGCGCGAAGCCCACTTGATCGACCCGGATATGACCGGGTGGCGGCGGCGCGGCGGCGGCCGGGACGCTCCCCATGGTCAGAACGGTCAAGGCGACAGCTAAGGCGTACCTCATCATGGGGCGCTCCATGGAATTATGAGAACAGCGTTCGGCACGGTATTCGCGTGTGACAGGGGAGGTCAATAGTGGCGCGAGGGTTAATACACGTACATTGACGAAATGACCGTCAATTATCCGGAACGCCGGGCGCGGGTCGCGGAAATGCTGCCCGCGCGCGAGGTCGACGCGATCCTCGTCACCTCGGGCGTCAACGTGCGCTACCTCACCGGGCTGGAGAGCTCGAACGCCGCGGTGCTCGTCAAGGCCGACGGCTCCGCGCTGCTGGTGACCGACAACCGCTACATCGAGAAGACGCGCGGGCTGGACGTGGCGGCCGTCGAGGCGTCCGACGTGGCGGCCCGGCTGGCCGCGCCCGGCATCGGGATCGAGGCGGCCAGCATGAGCGTGGCGACGTTCAACCGGCTGAGCAGCCTGCTGGAGAGCGGGCCGGTGCCGCTGGAGCCGCTCGTGGAGGTGCTGCGGGCGGTCAAGGACGACGACGAGCTCGAACTCCTCCGTACGGCCTGCGCGATCAGCGACCAGGCACTCGCCGACGTGATGGGCAACATCGGCCCCGGCGTCACCGAGCGCGACGTCGCCCGGCTGCTCGAGGCCCGCATGATCGAGCTGGGCGCCGACGGACCGGCCTTCGCCACCATCGTCGCGGCGGGCGAGAACGGCGCCATCCCGCACCACGCGCCCACCGGCAGGGAACTGCGCACGGGCGACCTGGTCACCGTCGACTTCGGCGCCTGCTACCAGGGCTACCACGCCGACATGACGCGTACGGTCGCCCTAGGAGGCCCGGCCGCCTGGCAGCGGGAGATCTACGACCTGGTCGCCGAGGCGCAACGCGCGGGCCGCCAGGCGCTGGCGCCGGGCGCGACGGCCAAGGAAGTGGACGCGGCCGCCCGCTCGGTCATCGAGGCGGCGGGTCACGGCGGCCACTTCAGACACGGCCTCGGTCACGGCGTCGGGCTGGAGATCCACGAGGACCCGTTCCTGGGCCCGTCGCGGACCGGTAGACTTGAGGATCGAGTTCCTGTCACCGTCGAGCCGGGGATCTATCTCCCGGGCCGGGGCGGTGTTCGCATCGAGGACACCCTTGTGACACGCACGGGCGGGCCGGAACTCCTCACGAAGACGACCAAGGAGCTGCTCGTCCTTTGAGCGGCCACACGCGGGAGAATACGAGTGGCGACGACCAACGACCTCAAGAACGGCATGGTGTTGAAGCTCGACGGCGGTGAGCTGTGGGCCGTTGTGGAGTTCCAGCACGTCAAGCCGGGCAAGGGCGGCGCGTTCGTCCGCACCAAACTCAAGAACGTGCTCTCGGGCAAGGTCGTCGACAAGACCTTCAACGCCGGCGTGAAGGTCGACGTGGCCAACGTCGACAAGCGCGAGATGCAGTATTCGTACAAGGACGGCGACGACTTCGTCTTCATGGACACCGAGACCTACGACATGGTCAACGTGCCCTCCGCCACGGTCGGCACCGCCGCCAACTACATGCTCGAGAACACCCTGGCCACGATCGCCTTCAACGAGGGCTCCGCGCTCTACATCGATCTGCCCGCGGCGGTCGAGCTGATCATCTCCAACACCGAGCCCGGCCTGCAGGGCGACCGCTCCACCGGCGGCACCAAGCCCGCCACCCTGGAGACCGGCGCCGAGGTCAAGGTCCCGCTCTTCATCACCACCGGCGAGAAGATCAAGGTCGACACCCGCAGCGGCGAATACCTCGGCCGGGCCTGAGGTGTCGGCGCGAGGCAAAGCACGCAGGCGTGCGCTCGACATCCTCTTCGAGTCCGAACTGCGCGGCGAGGATCCCCTGCGGATCCTCGCCGAGCGGGTCGAACGGCAGGATCCCCCGGTCAACGAATACACCTCGACCATCGTCGAGGGCGTGGCCCTTCACCAGGCCCGCATCGACGAGCTGATCACCACCTACTCCGAGGGCTGGACCCTCGACCGCATGCCCGCCGTCGATCGCAACCTGCTGCGGGGCGGCACCTATGAGCTCCTGTGGATGCCCGGCGTTCCCGAGGGCGTGGTCATCAGCGAATGGGTGCACCTGGCGGGCGAGCTGTCGACGGATGAGTCGCCCCAGTTCGTGAACGGGCTGCTGGCCCGCTTCAAGCAGCTGAAGCCAAGTATCACTCTTTAGACAGCCTCTTTGGATGCATCGGGTTCTACCCCCGGCGGATACCGGCCCCACCGAGTAGAAGAAGTTCCTACTTCTGATCCGAGGTCCGTCCATATTCGCGAGGTACGTTCCACACACGCGGCCTGCACGGCTTGCGCTAGGCGAGGGACGTGTATGCCGCACGGTCAACCGTTCGACGCCCGCCGGGCGCATGGTTGACCGTGCGGCTCGGCCAGGAGCCCACCCGCCCCGGTCCCGTCCCGAGCCGGAACACAGCGCCGGCCAAGGGCGCCGACGCCCCACAAAGGCCCCGCCGGACCATCCCAGCCGGCGGGGCACCAGTGTCGGACCAGGTCCGGTCGGTGGGGCTCCAGCGTCCTACCAGGTCCAGTCGGAGTGCGCCTCGGCCCGCCACGTCTTGGGGAAATACTGCTGGATGACGAAGGCCATGCCGATGCCCCGGGCGATGAACTGGTCGCGCTCCAGCTTCCTGGTGATCGGCTTGCCGGGCGCGCCCTGGTTGTCCCACCAGGACTCCCACTGCTTGACGCAGGTCTCGCGGCCGTACTTCGCGTTGGAGCAGGGCGCGGGCGGCGACCAGATCTGCGTGTGGCCGAAGTCGACGACCTTGCCCGAGGACTCCTCCGTGATGGTGCCCCAGGCCTTGAGGCAGTACGCCTGGCCGGGGATATCCCACTTCACGTAGTGCTGCCGGCCGCTGGTGGCCAGGGTGCGCAGGTCGTCGCACTTGGCGTCGCCGATCTGCTCCTTGGTGACCCGCACGCGGTAGTAGGTGCCGTTGTCGCGCCAGCCGTCGAGCATGACCCAGTCGCCGTCGTGAACGAACTTCTCCGCGTAGTTCGGCGGCCATTTGGCGGGGTCGCCCCAGCTGATCTCCGAGGTGGTGTCCGACAGCGGCTTCCAGGCCCACTGCCCGGCGGCCTTGCCGTCGGCCCAGTACTGGCCGGCGCTGCGCGACATCATGCGCGAGTACGCGCCGTAGACCTCGCCCGCCGTCTCCGCCTGAGCCGGTACGGACGGCAGGAGCGCCAGAGCCACAACTGCCAGCGAAATATACCTAAAAAGCCTCATAAGTCCCTCTGCGTGTAGATCGTCGCCCGCAAGTCCATCGCACCGGGCGGCATCGGCGGGGGCGCTTCGACGATCCTGGAAGCGAGGAGGCGGAGCGGGCGATCTCCCACACCGCGTAGGCTGGGCCGGGAGCTTTATGGGACGGAGCTTCAGGGGCGACGGAGCTTTCGGGGCGACGGAGCTTTAGGGGCGACGGAGCTTTCGGGGCGACGGAGCTTTAGGGGCGACGGAGCTTTAGGGGCAGGGTCGGGCGACATGGGTTCGTGGAGCAGAGGGAGGCGAGCCGAGGTTGCGTTCTGAAGGGCGTACCGCGGGGGTGACGAGGACTCCGGCGGTGCGGACCGCCGTGGTCTGGGCGGCGCTGCGGGCGGTGCTGGCCGAGCGGGCGGCCGCCACGGGGCGCGACGGGCTCGACATCGTCGACGCCGGCGGCGGGACCGGCGGGTTCGCGGTGCCGCTGGCCGAGCTGGGCCACACGGTCACCGTGGTCGACCCGAGTCCCGACTCGCTGGCCGCGCTGGAGCGCCGGGCCAAGGAGAAGGGCGTGGGCGTGCGGGCCCTGCAGGGCGACGCCGCCGACCTGGGCGACCTGCTCGACCACGACAGCGCCGACCTGGTCATCTGCCACAGCGTGCTCGAATACGTCGAAGACCCGATCAGCGCCCTCACGGCCGTCGCCGGAGTGCTGCGCGCGGGCGGCGCGGTCAGCGTGCTGGCCGCCAACCCGGTCTCCAGCGCCATCCACCGGGCGCTCGCGGGCCAGTTCGACGAGGCCAGGGCCGTGCTGAGCGACCCGAGGGGCAGCTGGGGCGACCGCGACCCCACCCCGCGCCGCTACACCGCGGAGACGCTCGCCCAGCTGCTG
This sequence comes from Nonomuraea sp. CA-143628, assembly GCF_050942315.1. Classification (NCBI taxonomy): domain Bacteria; kingdom Bacillati; phylum Actinomycetota; class Actinomycetes; order Streptosporangiales; family Streptosporangiaceae; genus Nonomuraea; species Nonomuraea sp. CA-143628. The sequence goes on along the minus strand of NZ_CP192072.1, from coordinate 8,623,919 downwards.
GCCGCGACCGGGTTCACGGTCGGCGAGGTGCACGGCGTGCGGGTGTTCGCCGACCTGGTGCCCAGCAGGCTGGTCGACGGCGAGCCGGGCGCCGCCGAGGCCCTCGTGGCGCTCGAACAGGCCGCCGCCGCCCATCCCGTGCTGCGTGACATCGCCACGCAGCTTCACGTCCTGGGCCATCGCGGCTGACCTGCCCCTACCATGGAACACGTGTTCGGATAGAATGGTGGCGTGTCTCGCAAGCAGATCACGGGCATCGGCCCCGCTCCTCAGACCGGGGCCGATGACGGCGGCTGCCCGATCCTGCACGTCGACATGGACGCCTTCTTCGCCAGCGTCGAGCTGCTCGACCGCCCGGAGCTGCGAGGGCGCCCGGTGATCGTCGGCTCGCCGGCCGGGCGCGGCGTGGTGCTCAGCGCCACCTACGAGGCCAGGGCCTACGGCGTGCACTCGGCGATGCCGATGAGCAGGGCGCGCCGGATGTGCCCCCAGGCCACGATCATTCCGCCCAGCCACGGCAAATACTCCGAGGTCTCCAAGGGGGTCATGGAGGTCTTCCACGCGATCACCCCGATGGTCGAGCCGATCGCCTCCGACGAGGCGTTCCTCGACGTCGGCGGCGCCCGGCGCCGGCTGGGCTCGCCCGCCGTGATCGCCGCGATGATCAGGGCCCAGGTGCTGGAGCGCTACGGCATCACGTGCTCGGTGGGGGTGGCCAGCAGCAAGTTCGTGGCCAAACTCGCCTCGAAGCAGTGCAAGCCAGACGGCCTCCTGGTGGTGCCCGAGGGCGAGGTGGTGGATTTCCTCCACCCGCTGCCCGTCTCGGCTCTGTGGGGCGTCGGTGAGCGCACGGAGCAGTCTCTGACGCGCCTCGGCATCCGCACGGTCGGCGATCTGGCCAAGGTGCCCGTCAACACCCTGCGGCGCGAGCTGGGCCAGGCCGTGGGAGGTCATCTGGCGGCGCTGGCATGGGGGCGCGACGAGCGCCCGGTGACCGCGCACGTGCCCGACAAGAGCATCGGCAACGAGGAGACCTTCGCGGCCGACGTCGATGATCCCGAAGTGATCAAACGCGAATTGCTGCGCCTGTCCGAGCGAGTGGCCGCCCGGATGCGTAAGGCCGGTCACGTGGGCAGGACAGTGAGCGTGAAGCTGCGCCGAGCCGACTTCTCCACGATCAACCGGTCCAAGACCCTCAGAGAGCCGACCGACGTGGCCCAGGAGATCTACGCGACCGCCTGCGAGCTCTTCGAGGCCGCCGGGCTGGAGCGGGTGCGGCTGCGCCTGGTCGGGGTCAGGATGGAAAACCTGCGCCCCGCCGATTCAGCCTCCCGCCAGCTCGGTCTGGGCGAGCGGGAGACGGGCTGGCGGGAGGCCGAACAGGCGATGGATCGAGCGATCCGGAGATTTGGTCCCGATGCGGTGCTCCCGGCGTCGCTTGTACGCGGCAGACTTGATGAAATGGAGGCATGACGTCGATGTCACGATTTCTGAGGAGGGGCGCTGGATGACCCACAATGGAGTCATGACGTCACCTCCGGTTTGGTCTGCGTTGGGCGTTCGCTTTCGCCTACGTCTCCGGCCTCGTATTCTGGGGATAACCGACCGCGAGGTTCGGACACCCCGTGTCGTCCGTTGCCGTCTTCCCCGTCCTGGGGCCGTCCTTGGGAGGCGCCGTGCCGCTCTCTGACCACGAGCAGCGCTTGCTCGACCAGATCGAGCAGGCCCTCTACGCCGAGGACCCGAAGTGGGCCAACACCGTAAGGATCAGTGACCCGCGCAGCCATTACAAACGTCGCCTCATCAAGGCCTCCATCGGCTTTGCGCTCGGCGTCGTCCTGCTGATGGTCGGCGTAGTGATCAATATGATTCCCCTCGGCGTCGGCGGTTTCGTGGTCATGCTCGCCGCGTGTCTGTGGGGTCTGTCCAGCTGGAAACGCATGAACGGGTTCGGCGACGCCGCGCCCGCCTCTGGTGCCTCCGTCTCGGGCAAGCCGGCCCGCCGGGGCAACCGAGGCAGTTTCATGGAGCGCATGGAGGAGCGCTGGCGCCGTCGTCACGACGAGCGCTGAGCGCCGGACGACCTCCAGACGACCGTGCGGCCGCCCCCGGAAGGGGGACGACCGCACGGTCGATTCGGACGCTCACGAGCCTTTGTGGGCCGCCGTCCGCCGCCACCTGATGTTCTCCAGCCGGTCGAAGCCGTCGAGCACTCCCTCGCCCATCCGACGCAACCTCCGTAGCGTCGACGGGGGCAGCAGCAGGGCCCGCACCCGCCTCCAGCGCGACACCGTGGCCGCCAGCGCAAGCCGTACCTTGCGAAGGTCCTTCCTCATCGGCGCGATCTCTCCGGCGTCCCGCGCGAACAACGCCCGCTCGACCGCCGAGGCGATCGTCGCGATGGACGCGGCGGGCTCGGCCCCGAACTCATAGCGCTCGGTCAGCCGCCGCGCCAGTGCCCGGGGCGTCTCGCTGGGCTCGCGGGCCATCCCGTAGTCGAACAGCACGTCGTCCAGCTCCGCCCAGGCGGCCGCCACGGCCGGGTGGCTGCCCGCCACGACCCTGGCCGTCATCTCGTCCGACGGCTCGGACACCTTCCAGCCCAGCGCGCGGACCCGCCTGCTCCTGGTGATCAGCCGGATCCCGGCCGGGATCAGCAGGATGAGCAGGAGCACGCCCGCGCCGATGCCGATCTTGCCGATCAGCGGCATCGAGTCGTCCACCGGCAGCCCGCTGTCGGCGATGGTGGCCTCGCGGTCGAGCGCCCGGGGGTTGTCCCGGTTCTGCGGGCCGAGCGGCGAGTCGTCGGCCGTGCTGGTCGCCCCGGGTGTCGGCGTCGAGCCGTCACTCGTGGAACGGGGGACCGGCTGCGTGTAGGCGGGCACCCGGGCGCTGCCCTGGCCGAGCGAGCCCGTCGGAGTGGGCTCGAACGGCAGCCAGCCCACGCCGTCGAAGTACAGCTCCGGCCACGAGTGGGAGTCGTTCGTGCCGACCGTCCACCTGTCGCCCTCCTTCGTGCCGCCCGTGTAGCCGATCGCCACCCTGGCGGGGATGCCCACCAGCCTGGCCAGCACCGCCATCGACGCGGCGAACTGCTCGCAGTAACCGGCCCTGCTGCGCAGCAGGAAGTCCTTCAGCGCGGAGTTGCCGGAGCCCTGCGTCTTGAGGCTGTAGGTGAAGTCACCGGTCTTGGTGAAGAACTCCTGGATTTTCACCGCGGCCTCGTAGCTGGTCCGGGCGTTCGCCGTCACCTTGGCCGCCAGGTCCCTGATCTCCGGGGGCAGGTTGTCGGGCAGCTTGAGGTAACGCGGGTCGCTCGCCGAAGCCCTGGCCTGCGGCAGCGTTTCGAGCAGGTCGCTGGTCACCGCGGGCTCGGTGGTGAACACCTCGTAGCCGAGTCCGGCGGCCTCGTCCCTGGTGGAGAAGACCATCAGGGTGGTGGTGTCCGCGCGCCAGTCGCCGTCGATGTTGATCTGCCGCGGCGGGTACGGCAGGGGCAGGAACGACAGCCGCTCGATCTCGTCACTGAGCTGGATCCTGGTCGTCACGTTCGAGACCTTGGTCGCCGGTGACAGGCCGGGCGGAGTGGGCAGCGGGCCGTTCTCCGTCCTGTTGTCCGGCGAGCCCTTGGGCTCGGTCATGCCGAACTGCTCGCCGTCGAAGGTGTCGAGCGAGTAGATCCGCAGGTAGCGGGGCTTGTCGTCGGTGTTGGTGTAGGACAGGACGACGCGCCGCTCCGGCAGCTCCAGCTGGCCCTTCAGGCCGGCGATGGGGTTCGGGATGCTGATCGAATTGCCCCTGCCCGACCCGCTGCCGCCCACCCCGAAGGTGAAGAACGACACCGGCTCCATCGCCGGCAGCGCCGCGGGCACCAGGACCGCCAGCGCGATCGCGGCGAACCCGATGCGCTTGCCCGACAGGCGCAGCCCCCGGGTGTCGGCCGTCTCGCGCTCGGCGCCCGGCACCGGTGAGGTGGCGACGCGGGTCCGCCTGACCAGCACCGCGCGTCCCCAGTGGCCGACGCGTTCACGGCCGTCGGCGATCAGCAGGCCGGTGAAGCCGAGGGCGGCGATGATGAACGCGGGCCAGCTGATCGGATCCGGCAGGATCGTGGCCGGCACCGTGGCGAGCGCCAGCATCGGCAGCCCGGCCAGCGCCGCCCGCCGCAACCGCGCGGCGAACAGGTCCACCACGAGCGCGATGAGCCCCACGCCGCCGGTCGTCAGCAGCGCGATGCCCTCGGTGGCGGGCACCGGCGCGGCGAAGCGCTGGATGTCGGCCCAGCCGGTGCCCAGCAGCTTGGCCAGCTCCACCACCGACCCCTTGGTCGGCACCACCCAGGCCCACGCCTTGTCGGAGGCGAAGGCCATGGTCAGATAGATCCACAGCGCGGCCACGTTCACCAGGGCCGCCGCCCACGCGGGCAGCGACAGCCGCCCGCTCACCAGGCCACCGCACATCACCGCGAGCACCGCGCCCAGCGACCCCCAGAACCAGGAGCCGCCCTGGAAGAGCGGATAGAGCAGGACGGCCGCGCAGAACGTGGCCACCGCGGAGGCGATCGACAGCCTCATGCCGCACCTCCCGCCGAGTTGAGCGCGTACCTGCCGCGGTTGGCGGCGTCCTGCCAGACCGAGGCGATCGGGACGCCGGCCGGCAGCCGCACGATGCGCCACCCGTAACCGGCGAGGACCGCCTGCACCGCCTGGTAGTTCTCCGTGGAGCCCGGCTCGCCGCCGTCCCACGTGCCCACGTCGAGGAGTACGGCCACGCCGGTGATGCCGCTGTGCCTGAGCCTGGCCAGCTCCCTGGCCTCCTCCGGGTCCAGCGAGCCGAGCACGGCCACGATCAGCCCGTCACCGCCGCCCTGACGCAGCGCGGACACGCCCAGCTCCAGCGAGCGGGCGGGGCTGTTCCGTACCACCGCGAGGGTGTCGAGCAGCGACCAGCTCAACCCGGTGTCGGTCAGGTGCTCGGCGCCCTGGTCGGTGACCAGGCGCAGACCGAGGCCCTCGTGGGCGAGATGCACGCCGATCGAGGCCGCGGCCGAGACCGCCACCTCGAAGGAGGAGCGCGGGCCCTCGCCGCGGTGGGCGTAGCGGCGCGTGTCGAGCAGCAGCGCGCCGCGGCTCTGCCACTGCTGCTCCTCGCGCCGCACCATCAGCTCGCCGTGGCGGGCGGTGGAGCGCCAGTGCACCCGCCGCAGGTCGTCGCCCTGCCGGTACTCGCGCGGCGCCACGTCGTCGTCGCCGGCCGCCGCCACGCTCCTGGTACGGCTGTCGCCGCCCCCGGTCCACTCACCCGACAGCCGTACGTGGGGCAGCGCCACCACCTGCGGCGTCACCACCAGCGTGTCGCTGATGGTGAACCCCCGGGTGAGCTCCACCAGCCCGAACGGGTCGGTGATGCGCACGGACAGCGGGCCGATCGTGTAGCGGCCGCGCAGGTCGGAGCGGACCCGGTAGTCGATCTCCCGGATCCCGCGCGACTCCACCCGGTCCAGCACGAACCGGGGCCGCACGCCCAGCGCGTACGGCACGGTGTCCTCGATGAGCAGCAGCCCGGTGGGCAGCCGGGTGACGTTCTCCAGGCGCAGCGTCACGGTCGCCTCACCGCCCACCTCCGCCCTGGCCGGGTCCAGGCGCCGCGCGCAGCTCAGCCGGTAGCGGGTGCGCGCCACCACCATCGCGGCCAGCAGCGGCAGCGCCGTCACCAGGACCCCGATCCTGAACAGGTCGTTCTCGCCCAGGAGGAAGGCCATCAACATGGCGGCCACCCCGGAGGCCAGGAACGAGCGTCCCCGGGAGGTCAGCGCCCGCAGCCCGTCTCTCACGACGCTCGCGTCTCCGGCACGGGCACGCGCCTGACCAGCTCGGTCACCACCTGCTCGGGCAGGCGGCGCTGCCCCTGGGCCTCGACGCTGGGCAGCAGCCGGTGCGCGAGCACCGGCACGGCCAGTTCCTGAAGGTCGTCGGGGGTGACGTAGTCGCGCCCGGACAGCGCCGCGTTGGCCCTGGCCGCCCTGACCAGCTGCAGCGTCGAGCGCGGCGAGGCGCCCAGCCGCAGATCGGGGGAGTGACGGGTGGCGACGGCGAGGTCGATGGCGTACTTCTTGACCGGCTGCGAGACGTACACGCCGCGGACCGCCTCGATCAGCGCGCGCACCTCGGCGGTCGTGGCGACCGGCTGCAGCTTGTCCAGCGGCGGGGTGCCGCCGTGCACGTCGAGCATCTCCAGCTCGGCCGACGGCTCCGGGTAGCCCATCGCGACGCGAGCGGTGAAACGGTCGCGCTGCGCCTCCGGGAGGGGATAGGTGCCCTCCATCTCGATCGGGTTCTGCGTGGCGATCACCATGAAGGGCGCGTCGAGCGGGTAGGTCACTCCGTCGACCGTGACCTGGCGCTCCTCCATGCACTCCAGCAGCGCCGACTGCGTCTTGGGCGAGGCCCGGTTGATCTCGTCGCCCACCACGATGTTGGCGAACACCGGCCCCGGCTTGAACTCGAACTCCCGGGTCTGCTGGTTGTAGGCGCTCACACCGGTGATGTCGCTGGGCAACAGGTCCGGCGTGAACTGGATGCGCCGGACCGGACAGTCGATGGACCTGGCCAGTGCCTTGGCCAGCATGGTCTTGCCGACTCCGGGCACGTCCTCGATCAGCAGATGGCCTTCGGCCAGCAGGACAGTCAGGGTGAGGCGGACGGCGTCCCCTTTGCCCTCGATCACCGACTCGATCGCCTGTCGAATCCGGTGCGCGGTGGAGACCAGCTCATCGAGCCGGCTAGGGACGTCATGGGTTACTGCCACCAGGCCTCCATGAGAAGTGCTACGGCAGTCCCGCGTGCCAGGGTGCCATTGCGGGAGCCATGCCATTCCTTTTCCATTGTGTGTACGACCCTACGACGCTGGGGGTTCTTGGGCGACTTTTACCGATATTCCAGAGAACCTGCCCCCAGTTGCGGTTCTTGTGCCATACGGGTGCGAATCCCGTGACAGTGGCCCTTGCGATGCGCTCCACTTTCCACCACGCGGCGCTTCGTGAAGCGCTTGATCCGCTAATTCCATGGTCGTTTCAACCCTCGACACGCCCATGAGGGTTGGGCCGCGCCCCACCGCCCCCCACCCGACGGCATGGCTCTGACCTGCACTAACGCGCGGCGATCTAGTGACGAAGCGGCCGGGAATCAGTTGACGGTGGGGAGAAGTGGAGTATGGTGGTGCGCAGTGGAGGGCCCGGTGCGCCAGCGCTGAGCGCTTCGCTAGGCACGGGAGGTGGGGCCGATGTTCCTCGGCACCCATCAGCCGCGTCTGGACGACAAGGGACGGCTGTTCCTGCCGGCTAAGTACCGTGAGGAGCTGGCGGAGGGTCTTGTGATCACCAAAGGCCAGGAGCGATGCCTCTACGTCTTTCCCGTAGAGGAGTTCCAGCGCATTACCGAGGCTCTCAGCACCGCCCCGGTCACCGCCAAGGCGGTGCGCGACTACAGCCGCGTCTTCTTCGCCAGCGCGTCCGACGAGACGCCTGACAAGCAGGGGCGCATCACGATCCCGCAGAGCCTGCGCCAATACGCGGGCCTCGTGCGTGACTGCGCGGTCATCGGGGCCAACACCCGGTTGGAGATCTGGGACGCCCAAGCCTGGGAGACCTATCTCGAGGCGCAGGAGCAGGCGTTCGCCGACCTGTCGGAGGAGGTGCTGCCAGGGATTCTGTAGAGCCACGGTCGATCCGTCGGAGATGTCGTTCGGCGAGGTCTCCACCCGCAACCACTGCCGGCCAGCTGATGCACCTTCCCCGGTGTCAGATGGCAGGCGTCCACGAAGAGGGTGCGGATGGGGACCTGGCCGGACGGCGCCGGGTGGGGGCCAGGTGGGCCGATGATCGTCCGGACGCGTCATCCGCGAGCAAGGACGCGAGAGGGGGGTTGGAGATGTACGACAACGCAGGCACGGGCGGTCACGTTCCGGTCATGCTCGACCGCGTTCTGGAGCTCTTGGCTCCGGCGCTGACCGGCCAGGAGCCCGTCGTCGTCGACGCCAACCTCGGCCTCGGTGGCCACTCGGAGGCCCTGCTCGCCGCTCATCCGTCTCTGCGCCTGATCGGCATCGACCGCGACCCGTTCGCGATCGAGTTCTCCACGCGCAGGCTCGCCCCCTACGCCGACCGGACCACGCTGGTCCACGCCTCGTCCGACGAACTGGCCGACGTGCTCGCCCGCGCGGGCCGCGCCACCGTCGACGGGGTGCTGTTCGACCTGGGGGTGTCCTCGCCGCAACTGGACGAGGCCGAACGCGGGTTCGCCTATTCCTATGACGCTCCGCTCGACATGCGGATGGATACGGATCAAGAGCTCACGGCGGAGAAGGTGGTCAATACCTACTCGGCCGCGGAGCTAACCCGCATCCTTCGCGATTACGGAGAGGAACGGTTCGCACCGCGTGTCGCGCGCCTAATTATCCAGGAAAGGGCCAAGGACCCCATAACGTCGACTAAGCGGTTGGCGGAGATCGTTCGTCAGGCGATTCCAGCCGCCACTCGGCGCACAGGGGGCAACCCCGCCAAGAGAACTTTCCAGGCGCTGCGCATCGAGGTCAACGCGGAGCTCGCCGCCCTGGAGGCGGCGCTGCCCGCGGCCCTCGACGCGCTGGTGCTCGGTGGGCGAGTCGTCGTGCTCTCCTACCACTCCCTGGAGGACCGGCTCACCAAGCAGGTCCTCGCGGCGCGAACCAAGGACACCGGCCCCCCCGGGTTGCCGGTCCCGCTGCCGGCTCATCAGCCGCGGTTCCGCCTGTTGACGAGGGGAGCCGAGCTCCCAAGTGAAGAAGAGTTGGCCCGCAACCCGCGGGCGACCTCGGCCCGGCTACGGGCGGCAGAGAGGATCCGTGTTGACCACCAGGACTGAGCAGGAGAGCAGGCGGGGCGCGGCCGTCCGCGGCGTCCCGCCGAAGACGGCGCCCAAGACCGGCCCGCGCAGGCCCGGCGTGCCTCACCAGTCCAAGCCCATCCCGCGTTCGCGCCCCGACGGCCCCGAGACGAGCGGGCCATCGGCGGGCCAGGAGCGGGCGCGCCCGGCACTCAAGCGACGTCCGTCGCGGGGGCGCCAGCGGGCCCCGTTCGTGCTGCTGGTCGTCGGGCTGATGTGCGGCGGCCTGATGAGCCTGCTGCTGCTCAACGTCGTTCTCGCGCAAGACTCCAACACCGCGGCCAACCTGCGCAAAGAGATCGAGGTCGCACGGCAGGCCAACGAGGACGCCAAGCTCGTCAACGAGACGAACATGGGTCCCGGCCCGGTCGCCGACCAGGCCGAGATGCAGGGTCAGCACCGTGACTGGGGCAAGCCCAACGTGCTGACCGAGGCGGGCGCCGACACCAGCCAGGTGGACCAGGGACGGTGAGAGACACAGGCGGCAGGGGGCAGGGTCCCGGCCGCGGCGGCGCCGGTTCCCAGGGAGGGCCCGGCGCCTCTCGCCGTACCCCCGGCGGGCCGGGGCGGCAGGGGCGGCAAGCGGGGTCGGCTCGCTCGGAGGGGGCGGGCCGGCCCGACGATCCACCCAAGGAGCCGAGAAAGCGGCCGGACCCGCTCGACCTCCCGTTCGGGCCGTTCGTCAGGGACGAAGGCCGCGACGACGGAGACGACCGCGGGGCCCGGCGCCCGCAGGACCCGGCTGACGGGCGCGACAGTTCGCGTCCCCGGCCTCGGCAGAGTGGTGACGGGCCGAGGGGGCGTTCCCGGCAGGACGGGGACGACGCCGCCAAGGAGCGCGCCCGCCAGCGTTCCGTACGCCCGCGCCCGGAGGCCGACCGTCCCAGGGATCGCATCCCCCCGGCCAGGGACGAGCGTTCCCGGGCCCGCCAGGACGACGGGCCACTCCGCCGTACCCGCGAAGAGATACCCCGTGACGTGCGCCGGGCCCGTGAGGAGGGTCCCGGCGACGGCGGCAGGCTTCGCCGTACCCGCGACGACGAGCACACGCGTGTGCAGCCCGCCGGGCGGCGCGGCGGCGAGGGGCCGCCCCGCAGGCCCCCGGCACCCCCGCGCCCGCCCAAGCCGTCGCCCGTGCTGCGCCTGGGAAACCCGCGCCGGCGCATCAACATCGGCCTGATCGGCATGACGTTCATCCTGTCGATCTTCGGTGGGCGGCTCGTCCAGATGCAGGGTCTCGACTCCAAGGTCTACGAGGCGCGGGCCGTGGGCCAGCGCACGCAGACCGAGGAGATCCCGGCCAAGCGCGGGTCCATCACCGACGTCAACGGCCACGCGCTGGCCGTCACCGTCGAGGCCCGCGAGATCGCCATCGACCCCAGCAAGATCAAGGATGAGGTGCGGCCGAAGATCACCGCCGTGCTCGCCGCGCAGCTCGGCCGGCCCCAGGAGGAGATAGCCGCCAAGCTGGCCAAGAAGGACACTCAATACCAGCTCCTGGCCAGGGACGCCGACCCGCTCGTGGCCAGCCGCCTGCTCAAGGCGGAAGTGCCCGCGATGACCACGAAGAAGACCTACCGCCGCGTCTACCCGGGCGGCGACCTGGCGGGCAGCCTGATCGGGTTCGTCGGCGACGAGCAGAGCGGGCTGGGCGGCATGGAGCAGGCGCGCGACACCCTGCTGAAGGGACGCGACGGCCAGCAGCGCGTCGAGACCGGCCGCGACGGCCAGCGCATCCCCATGACCAGCAGCCAGCGCACGGTCCCGGTCGACGGCCGCGACGTGCGGCTGACCATCGACCGCGACATCCAGTGGGCCGCCCAGCAGGCGGTGGCCAAGCAGGTGAGCGACTCCGGCGCGAGCAGCGGCACGGTCATCGTCATGGACGTGCGCAACGGGCAGATCATCGCCATGGCCAACGCCCCCGAGCTCGACCTGAACAACTGGCGCAAGGGCCCTGCGGCCCTCTACGTCAACCGGGCCGCCTCCGAGGTCTTCGAGCCGGGCAGCACCAACAAGGTGATCACCGCCGCCGCCACCCTTGAGGCCGGCGTGGTCTCGCCCGACACGGTCTTCCAGGTCAAGGACAACATCAGGTGCGCGGACCGGGTGCTGCACGACGCGCACCCGCACAAGCCGGAGCCGATGACCTATCGCCAGGCCGTGGCCGAGTCCAGCAACGTGGCCACCATCATGGCCGCGCGCAAGGTCGGCAGTGAACGCCTCTACGAGATGCTGAAGAGCTTCGGCTTCGGCGCGCGGCCGGGCGGCGGCGTGCCCAACGCGGAGGCCGGCCTGCTGCCCAACTACAAGAACTGGTCGGGCAGCCAGAGCTGCACGATCGCCTACGGGCAGGGCGTGTCCGTGACCGCGCTGCAGATGGCCAGCGTCTACCAGACCATCGCCAACGGCGGCGTCAAGATCGAGCCGCAGATCGTCGCGGGCACGACGGACGAGTCGGGCAGGTTCGTACCGTCCGCTCCTGGTAAGGAGACCAGGGTGGTCAGCGACAAGACCGCCAAGGAGATCACCACCATGCTGGAGACCGCGGTGAGCGCCGAGGGCACCGGCGAGCTGGCCGCCATCCCGGGATACCGGGTGGCGGGCAAGACCGGCACCGCCAACCGCTACGACGCGCAGCTGGGCCGATATGACGGCTACACGGCGTCGTTCGCCGGATTCGCCCCCGCCGACGCGCCGCGGCTGGTCGTGCTGTCCGTGCTGCAGAATCCCACGAAGGACCACTTCGGGGGCCAGGTGGCGGCCCCTGTTTTCAAGGACGTGATGACGTTCGCCATCAAGAGCAAGAAGATTCCGCCGACCGGCTCGGCCGCACCTGCGGTGCGGACGCGCGCGGGACAGTGACCAGGGAAGGTACGCTGCGGCCGTGCGTCCCCCGTCGTCTATGCGTCCAACGACCAGTCCGCCCCGCCCGCTGACCGGGCTGGCGACCATGCTCGACGCCGATTCCGGCACGTCGCGGTCGCCGTACGCCCCGCTCACCGGTGTCACGATCGACTCCCGCCACGTGCGGCGCGGAGATCTTTACGTGGCCTTGCCGGGCAACCGGTCCCACGGCGCCGATTTCGCCGCCGAAGCCATGGCGCTCGGCGCCGTGGCCGTCCTCACCGATCCCGGCGGCCGCGCGGCCGCCGCCGCCACGGGCTTGCCCGTCCTCGTCGTGCCCGACGTCCGAGCCGTGCTCGGGCAGGTCGCCTCCTGGGTCTACGGCCGGCCGGCCGACGACATCCAGTTGCTCGGCGTCACCGGCACCAGCGGCAAGTCCACCACCTCGTTCCTGCTCGAAGCCGGCCTGCGGGCTGCGGGCCACACCACCGGGTTGGTGGGCGGCGTCGAGATCCGCGCCGGCGACCTGCGCTTCGAGCCCAGGCTGACCACCCCCGAGGCCACCGAGCTGCACGGCCTGTTCGCGCTCATGCGCGAGGCGGGCGTCACCGCGGCGGCCATGGAGGTCTCCAGCCACGCCCTGGCGCTCGGCCGGGTCGACGGCCTCCACTACGACGTGGCCCTGTTCACCAACCTGTCGCAGGACCACCTCGACTTCCACAAGGACTTCGACGACTACTTCGCCGCCAAGACCCGGCTCTTCCAGCCCGAGCTGGCCCGCGTGGGCGTGACGAACATCGACGACCCCTATGGTCGCGAGCTGCTGTCGGTGGCGAAGGTGCCGATGACCACGTTCTCCGCGCTGGGCGCGCCCGAGGCCCTCTGGCGGGCGCTCGACGTCCGGCTGGGCGCCGACGGCAGCACGTTCCGCGTGACCGGTCCAGGCGGCGTCGAGGCCGACGCGCAGATCTCGCTGCCCGGCCCGTTCAACGTCGCCAACGCGCTCGGCGCGATCGTCACGCTCGTCGAGGCCGGGGTGCCGCTGCAGACCGCCGTCCACGGCGTCGGCACGCTCGTCGGCGTCCCCGGCCGCATGCAGCGCATCACGGAGGCGGGCGACGAGTTCCAGGCGATCGTCGACTACTCGCACAAACCCGCCGCGGTCGAGTCGGTGCTGCGCTCGCTGCGCGAGGTCACCGCGGGCCGGCTGGTCGTCGTGCTCGGCTGCGGCGGCGAGCGCGACGCGGGCAAGCGGCCCGTCATGGGCGAGTCCGCGGCGAGGTTGGCCGATGTGGCCATATTCACGAGCGACAATCCTCGTTCCGAGGATCCTCTGGACATTCTGGCCGCGATGATGGAAGGAGCGCTCCGCGTTCCGCAGCACGACCGCGCTCATGTGATCATTGAGCCCGACCGCGCGTCCGCGATCGACCTGGCGATCGGCCGGGCCGGGCGCGGCGACGTGATCGTCGTGGCAGGCAAGGGTCACGAGCAGGGCCAGTACGTTTCAGGCGAGGTGATCCCCTTCGACGATCGCGAAGTGGTCGCCGGAGCGATCGAAGCACGCAAGGAAAGCAGGAAGCACGCATGATCCCGTTGCCTCTGGCCAGGATCGCCGAGATAACCTCGGGCGCCCTGTCGGGCATGGCCGACCCTCGCGCCGTGGTGCGCGGTCCCGTCGTGATCGACTCACGGGGCGTAGAACCGGGATCCCTGTTCGTCGCCCTGAAGGGCGCGCGGGTCGACGGCCACGACTACGCCGCCCAGGCCATCCGGGCCGGCGCCGTCGCCGTGCTGGCCACCAGGCCGGTCGAGGCCCCCACGGTGATCGTCCCCGACGCCGCCGCCGCGCTGGCCGACCTGGCCACGGCCCACGCCGCCGCGCTGCCCCAGGCCACCGTGATCGGCGTGACCGGCTCGGCCGGGAAGACCTCCACCAAGGACCTCCTGGCCAGGCTGACCGGGCGGATCGGGCCGACCATCGCGCCCGTCGGCTCGTTCAACAACGAGCTCGGCCACCCGCTGACCGTGCTGCGGGCCGACGCCGACACCCGCTACCTGGTGCTGGAGCTCAGCGCCCGCAACATCGGCCACATCCAGGCCCTGGCCCGCATCGCGCCGCCGCAGATCGGCGTGGTGCTGAACGTCGGCACCGCCCACATCGGCGTGTTCGGCGGCAAGGAGGCCATCGCCAAGGCCAAGGGCGAGCTCGTCGAGGCGCTGCCGCGCACCGGCGTGGCCGTGCTCAACGCCGACGACCCGCTGGTCCTCGAGATGGCCTCGCGCACCGACGCCAGGGTCACGCTGTTCGGCCGATCCGAGGCCGCCGCGATCCGCGCCGAGGACGTCGTCGTCGACGAGCGCGGGCGCGCCTCGTTCACGCTGCGCACCCCCTCGGGCTCCGGGCAGGTCCGCCTCAAGCTGTACGGCGCGCACGCCGTGGAGAACGCCCTGGCCGCCGCCGCGGCCGGTTACGAGCTCGGCCTGCCCGTCGCCACCATCGCCGCGGAGCTGTCGGAGGCCACGCCGCGCAGCCGGTGGCGGATGGAGGTCACCGACCGCCCCGACGGGGTCACGATCGTCAACGACGCCTACAACGCCAACCCCGACTCGATGCGGGCCGCGTTCGAGGCGTTCGGCGTGCTCGGCAAGGGCCGCCGCCGCTTCGCCGTGATCGCCGCCCTGCGCGAGCTAGGCGAGGACAGCGCCGCGCTCAACGAGGAGCTGGGCCGCATGGCGGGCGGTTCCGGGCTGGCGGGTCTCATCGTCGCCGGCCCCGACGCCCAGCCGGTGCTTCAGGGCGCCTACGCCGCCGCTCAGGCGGCCGCCGCCGCAGGCCCGCCGATCCCGCTCGCGGGCGGCCCGCCGTTCCCACCGGGTGCGGGCGGCCCGCCGGTGCCGCCGGTCGTCGGGGGCGCGCCAGGCGCCGCAGGGCCCGCGCAGTCGCCCCAGACGCTCATCCTGCACGTGCCCGACGCCGCCGCCGCGGCCGCGGAGCTGGCCGGATGGCTGCGGCCGGGTGACGCGGTGCTGGTCAAGGGGCCCCGGGCGATGGGTCTGGAGCGGACGGCCGAGCAGTTGCTCGGGGGGGCCACGCAGTGACCGACATCATCATCGCGGGCGCGGTGGGGCTGATCCTCTCGATGCTCGGGACACCCCTGGCCATCAGGCTGTTCTCCCGGCGCGGCTACGGTCAAGAGATCCGCGAGGAGGGCCCGTCCGGGCACCACGGCAAGCGGGGCACGCCCACCATGGGCGGCACCGTGATCGTGCTGGCCTCGCTGCTCGCCTACGGCGCCTCCCGCCTGGCCACGCTGTCGGCGCCGACCGTCTCGGGGATGCTGGTGCTGTTCCTGATGACCGGGCTCGGCGCGGTCGGCTTCCTCGACGACTTCATCAAGATCTACAAGCAGCGCAGCCTCGGCCTGCGCAGCGGCGCCAAGGCGCTCGGCCAGCTCGTCATCGGCGCGGTCTTCGCGGTGCTGGTGACCCAGCAGGCCAACGTCTACGGCATCACCCCCGCCGAGCCCAGGCTGTCGTTCCTGCGCGACTTCGGGCCCTCGCTCGGCATCGTGGGCTTCACCATCTGGGTCCTCATCATGATCGTCGGGTTCTCCAACGCGGTGAACCTCACCGACGGCCTCGACGGCCTGGCCAGTGGCGCGACCGGGGTGGTGCTCGGGGCGTACGTGCTGATCGGCAACTGGCAGCTGCGCAACAACTGCATCGACCAGCTCGGCCCCAACTGCTACTGGGTGCGAGACCCGCTCGACCTGGCCGTGGTGGCCGCGGCCGTGCTGGGGGCGCTGATCGGGTTCCTGTGGTGGAACGCCCCGCCCGCGAAGATCTTCATGGGCGACACCGGCTCGCTGGCCCTGGGCGGCGTGCTGGCCGGTCTGGCCATCGCCACCCGCACCCAGCTGCTGCTCATCATCCTGGCCGGGCTGTGCGTGATCATCACGATGTCGGTGATCATCCAGGTCGGGTTCTTCAAGATGACCGGTAAACGGGTGTTCAGGATGGCGCCGCTGCAGCACCACTTCGAGCTCAAGGGCTGGGCCGAGACCACGATCGTGGTCCGCTTCTGGCTCATCGCCGGTCTCTGCGCGGCACTCGGGCTCGGGCTGTTCTACGTCGAATGGATGCCCAAGTAATGGCTCTCACCTGCGTGGCCGGGCTCGGCGTCTCGGGCACCGCCGTGGCGCGGGTGCTGGCCGCGCGGGGTGAGCCCGTCGTCGTGGTCGAGGGCGCCGAGGACGACCGCCGGCGCGCCGTGGCGGCCGAGCTCGCCGGGCTCGGCGTCGAGGTGCGCTTCGGCCCGATGGAGCTGCCGGCGGGCGTCACCCGGCTCGTCACCACCGGCTGGGCGCCGCACCACCCGCTGATCGCCGCGGCCCTTGCGGCGGGCGTGGAGGTGGTCGGGGAGGTGGAGCTGGCCTGGCGGCTGCGCCCCGCCCAGGCGGCCCCGTGGCTCGCGCTGACCGGCACCAACGGCAAGACCACCGTCGTCCGCATGCTCACCTCCATCCTGCTGGCCGCCGGGCGCAAGGCGCTGGCCGTGGGCAACGTGGGCCTGCCCGTGGTCGAGGCCGTGGGGGAGCCGTACGACGCCCTGGCCGTCGAGCTGTCGAGCTTCCAGCTGCACTGGTCGAGCACGCTCGCCCCGCACGCCGCCGCGATACTCAACGTGGCGCCCGATCACCTCGACTGGCACGGCTCGATGGAGGCGTACGCCGAGGCCAAGGGGCGCATCTTCGAGCGCGCGGGCACCGTGGTCTACAACGCCGACGACCCCGAGGCGTCGCGGCTGGCCGCCCCCTACCCGGACAAGGTCGGCTTCACGCTGCGCGTGCCCCGGCCCGGCCAGCTGGGCGTGGTGGAGGACCTGCTGGTGGACCGGGCGTTCGTGGCGAACCCCGCCGAGGCCGCCGAGGAGCTCGCGACCCTCGCCGACGTACGCCCCCTGGCGCCGCACAACGTGGCCAACGCGCTCGCCGCCGCCGCGCTGGCCCGCACGCTCGGCGTCGCCCCCGACGCCGTACGCCAGGGCCTGCGCGACTTCGTGCCCGACCCGCACCGCATGGCGCACGTCGAGCGGGTCGGCGAGGTCGACTACGTCGACGACTCCAAGGCCACCAACCCGCACGCCGCCGCCGCGGCGCTGTCGTCCTACCCGTCGATCGTGTGGATCGCGGGCGGCCAGCTCAAAGGCGCCGACGTGGACGACCTGGTACGCCAGGCTGCGCCCAGGCTGCGCGGCGCGGTGCTGCTCGGCGTGGACCGCGCCCGGATCGCCGAAGCTCTGGCGCGACACGCGCCGAATGTCCCCGTCGTGGACATCTCCGCCCAAGACACTGGTGCGATGGATCGTGTCGTCACCGAAGCCGCCAGGCTCGCCTCCCCCGGAGACACCGTGTTGCTGTCGCCGGCCGGCGCGTCGCTGGACATGTTCGCCAACTACCCGGCCCGAGGGGAGGCCTTCGCGCGAGCCGTACGCGGCCTGGAGGCGGCCACGTGAGCACGACCACCTCTCCACAGGCTCCTGAGCGGTCACGGCAGAGCGCGGTCGAAGGGCCGACCGGCTGGATCCGCGATCAGCTCGCCGTGCTCAAGGAGCTGCTGGAGAAGCCGCTGGCGACCTACTACCTCATCATCGGCTGCTGCGGGCTGCTGCTCGCGCTCGGGCTGATGATGGTGCTGTCGGCCTCCAGCATCGAGGCGATGCAGAAGACCGACAACCCGTTCACCTGGTTCATCAAGCAGTCGCTGTCGGCCGGTCTGGGCGTGACGCTCATGTGGGTCTGCTCCCGGCTGCCGCACAAGTTCTTCCGCTGGGCTGGCTATCCGCTGATGGCGCTGTCGTTCATCGGCCTGGTCATGGTGCTGTTCATCGGCTCGTCCCAGCTGGGCGCGCAGCGGTGGATCGACGTGGGCTCGTACAGCATCCAGCCGTCGGAGCCCGCCAAGCTGGCTCTGGCGCTCTGGGGGGCCGACCTGCTGGCCCGCAGGGCGCGGCAGGGCCGCATCGAGTGGCGGCAGCTGCTCATCCCGCTCATGCCGGGCACCGCGCTCCTGGCCGTCATGGTCATGTTCGGCCGGGACCTGGGCACCACGCTGGTGCTGTTCATGGTCTTCCTGTCGCTGCTGTGGGTGGTGGGCGCGCCCTTGAAGCTGTTCGGCGGCATCCTTTCGCTCGCCGTGCTGGCCACGCTGATCATGATCAAGGTGGAGCCGTACCGCATGGCGCGCATCGGCGCCTTCCTCAACCCGTGGGCCGACGCCCAGGGCGACGGCTACCAGGCCGTACAAGGGCAGATCGCGATGGGCTCCGGCAGCTGGTTCGGGCTCGGCCTGGGCAGCAGCCGGGCCAAGTGGAGCTGGCTGCCCCACGGCGAGAGCGACTTCATCTTCGCCATCCTGGGCGAGGAGCTCGGGCTGATGGGGACCCTGACCGTGGTGGTGCTCTTCGGGCTGCTCGGCTACGCGGGCCTGCGGGTCGCCGCCCGGGTCAAGGACTCCTTCGTACGGCTGGCCGCCGCCGCCATCGTGGCCTGGATCGTCGGCCAGGCCATCATCAACATGGGCGCGGTGCTCGGCGTGGTGCCCATCACCGGCATCCCGCTGCCCCTGGTCTCCTACGGGGGCTCGGCGCTCCTGCCGACCCTCGCCGCCCTGGGGATGCTGTTGTCGTTCGCGAAACGTGAGCCGGGCGCGCGCGAGGCTCTGGCCGCTCGTGGCCCCGGACCGGCCGTACGGGCCCTAAGCTGGCTTGGCCTGGGGGGAACGACCAAAGGCCGAGTGAGACGTTAGGGAGTGACCTAGATGAGGGTGGTCCTCGCCGGTGGCGGGACGGCCGGGCACATCGAGCCGGCTCTCGCCCTTGCGGACGCGCTGCGCCATTATGACCAGCGCATCGGCATAACCTGTGTGGGCACCGAACGCGGCCTCGAAACCCGCCTGGTCCCGGCCAGGGGATACGAGCTGGAGCTGGTGCCGGCGGTGCCGCTGCCGAGGGCGATCACGCCACGGCTGCTGACCGTGCCAGGACGGCTGGCCGGGGCGGTCAACGCGGTGGCGGCGATACTCGACCGAGTCCAGGCCGACGTCCTGGTGGGCTTCGGCGGCTACGTGGCCACCCCGGCCTACCTGGCGGCCAAGCGGCGCGGCCTGCCGATCGTGGTGCACGAGGCCAACCCGCGGCCCGGCCTGGCCAACCGGCTGGGCGCCCGGCTCACCGACCACGTCTTCACCGGCTTCCCCGACCACGTGCTGGGCAAGGCCGAATACATCGGCACCCCGCTGCGCCGGGAGATCGTCTCGCTTGACCGGCTGTCGATGGGCGACAAGGCCCGCTCCTGGTTCGGGCTGCAGACCGACCGGCCCACGCTGCTGGTGTTCGGCGGCTCCCAGGGGGCCAGGTCGCTCAACGAGGCCGCGCTGGCCGCCGCGCCGGTCCTGCGCTCGGCGGGCGTGCAGGTGCTGCACGTACTCGGCCCCAAGAACACCGTCGAGCACGAGCCACCGCCCGGCGACCCCCAATACGTCCTGCTGCCCTACCTCGACCGCATGGATCTCGCGTACGCCGCCGCCGACTTCGCGTTGTGCCGCAGCGGCGCGCTGACCTGCGCCGAGCTCACCGCGGTCGGGCTGCCCGCCGCCTACGTGCCGCTGCCGCACGGCAACGGCGAGCAGCGGATCAACGCCGAGCGCATCGCGGCGGGCGGCGGCGGGTTCGTGGTCGGCGACGCCGACCTGTCATCTGATTGGATCATCCACAACGTCCTTCCCGTGCTCCACAGTCCCGAGCGGGTCGTGGCCCTGTCGGAGGCCGCCTCCAGACTGGGACGGAAGGACGCCGATATCATTCTGGCCAGGAAAGTGTTGGAGATAGCCCGATGAGTCTCGTCAAGCTGGTCGATCCCGTCGCCGCAGAAGAGCTGGGGCGGGTGCACTTCATCGGCATCGGCGGCGCGGGGATGTCCGGGATCGCGCGCATCCTGCTCAAGCGCGGGGTGCGGGTGTCCGGCAGCGACGCGCGCAGCACCGATCAGGTCAACGAGCTGCGCGAGCTCGGCGCGATCGTGCACATCGGCCACGCCGCCTCCCACATCAGGGACGTCGACACCGTCGTGGTGTCCACCGCGATCCGCGACTCCAACCCCGAGCTGGGCGAGGCGCTCAAGCAGGGACTGCGGGTCATCCCGCGGGCCGCCGCGCTCGCCTCCGTGATGGCCGGGCGCAACGGCGTCGCCGTCGCGGGCACCCACGGCAAGACCACCACCGCCTCGATGATGACCGTCGCGCTGCAGAAGTGCGGGGCCGACCCGTCCTACTGCGTGGGCGGCCAGCTCGTCACCACCGGGCTGGGGGCCGACGAGGGGTCGGGGGAGGTGTTCGTCGCCGAGGCCGACGAGAGCGACGGGTCCTTCCTCATGCTGGCGCCCGACATCGCCGTGGTGACGAACGTCGAGGCCGACCATCTCGACAACTACGGCGATCCGCGGGCCGTGCACGACAGCTTCGCCCGCTTCGCCGACCGCGTCGGGTCGCTGCTGATCGCCTGCGCCGACGACCCCGGGGCGGCGGAGCTGGCCGAGGTGGCGCGGGCGCGCGGCATCAAGGTCATCACGTACGGCGAGACGGGCGACTACCGCGTACGCGACGTCAGGCCCGACGGGTTCGGCACCACGTTCACCATCGAGGGCCCGGGCATCGATGGCATGGGCGAGGTCCGGTTGGCCGTCCCCGGGGCGCACAACGCGCTCAACGCCACCGCCGTGGTCGCCGTGGCCGTGGCGCTGGGGCTGCCGTTCGAGGAGATCAGAGACGGGCTGGCGACCTTCACCGGGGCCAAGCGGCGCTTCGAGGCCAAGGGCGAGGCGGGCGGGGTCGCGGTGTTCGACAGCTACGCCCACCATCCGACCGAGCTGGCCGCAGACCTGAGGGCCGCGCGTGACGTGGTGGCCTCCTACTCGGGCGACGGGCGGGTCATCGCGATCTTCCAGCCGCACCTCTACTCGCGCACCAGGTTCTTCGCCGAGGAGTTCGGGACGGCGTTGGGGCTGGCCGACGAGGCGATCGTGCTCGACGTCTACGGCGCTCGCGAGGACCCCGAGCCCGGCGTCTCGGGGGCCATGGTGGCGGGGCGCGTGCGGCTGCCCGCCGAGCAGGTGGTCTACGCCCCGGACCGGGCCTCGGTGCCGGCCCTGGTGGCGGCTCGGGCCCGTGGCGGCGACATCGTGCTGACGATGGGCGCGGGCGACGTGACGGAGCTCGGACCGCAGATCCTTGAGCAGCTCTCCGCTGGCTGATTCGGCGGCCGGCCACGTCTGGTGTGGCTCCGCGCGGGACGGCTCCGCGGTCGGCTATGTGTGGCGTGGCTTTTTGCGGGTCTCCGAGCTCCGCTGCGCCTGGTGCGACTCCGCGCGGGACCACGCCGTGGTCCGCTGCGCGTGGCGTGGCTCTTCGCGGTATGACCGCGCGGTCCCTCACGCCCGGCGGCCACAGGCGGCCGGGCGGCGGGGGTTCTGGCGGCGGGTCTCTGGCGTGGCGCCGTGGGCGGTGGCCGGACGCGGCGTAGGTTCGGTGGCGCGTGGCGTGGCGGCGACTCTCGCGCGGCGTGGGTTCGGTGGCGCACGGTGTGCCGGTTGCGCAAGGTGGGCGACCCTGGGAGGGCGATGAAGGCGCGCAACGCTTTTCTGGTACTGCTGACCGCCGGAGTGGTGGGCTGCGCCGTCTGGCTGATCTTCTTCTCGCCCGTGCTCGGCGTACGATCGATCGACATCGTGGGAAATGTCACAGTGCCCGCTGAGCGCATCGAGCAACAGGCCGGGGTGCCCGAGTTGCACCCGCTGGCCACCGTCGATCTGGCCGGCGTCGAGGCCCGGGTGATGCAGATCAGGCAGCTCGCCTCGGCCAAGGTCGACCGGGTCTGGCCGGGCACGCTGAAGATCGAGGTGGTCGAGCGCGAGCCGATCGCCGCGATCACGGCCGGGGGCAAGGCGGCGCTGATCGACAAGGGGGGCGTCGTCATCGAGATCCAGGACAGGCTCCCGCCCGGCCTGCCGACACTCAAGGTGGACCGCCCGGCCGCCGGCGACCCCACGACCATGGCCGCGCTACGGGTGATCCAGTCGCTGCCCGACGATCTCGCGGCCAAGGTCCGGGGGGTCCGGGCCTCCTCGCCCGAGGGCGTGTCGCTGGAGCTCTCCGACGGCCGCAGCGTCGTCTGGGGCGGGGCCGACCGGGGCGCGGACAAGGCTCGCATCCTGAAGACCCTCCTGCGCCGCAAGGCCAGCGTCTACGACGTGAGCTCGCCCGACGTGGTGACGCTCAAGTGAGCCGGATCCCATCGATGTGGTGACGCTTCAGCGCCGCACCCCACCGACGTGGTGATGCTCGTGTGCCGGGATCCCACTGACGTGGTGATGCTCGTGTGCCGGATCCCACTGACGTGGTGACGCTCAAGCGTGGGAGCCGGACCCCACCGAGGTGGTGGCGGCCAAGTACCGGAGCTGGACCTCACCGACGTGGTGGCGGTCAAGCGTCGGAGCTGGGCCCCACCCATGTGGTGGCGGTCAAGCGCCTGGATTCCACCGTGCCGCCAACGGAGCCGTCGTACGGCGTGATCCGGGGGTGGGGTTGGCGCGTCCTATGGGATAAGCGTCGCATAAAGGGCGGCGCACCTGTCAGAGCGCGCCGATCATGCCGCCCGCCGATGGCCGAGTCTGTCCGGGATGGGGCTTCCGGCGTGAGAGCCTGTAACACGGCGCGTGGCAGAGGAGGGTTCCGACCTGGCGGGACGACGGAGCGAAACGGACAGCCCGCGACACGCCGGACGTGCTTGCGGCGCGGTTAGTTGACCCGCCCGGAGCGTAACTCCTACTGTCCGTATCAATCCTCAGGTTGACATAAATCTGAATCTCAACTTGAGGTTGAGAGTTAACGAAGCAGAGAACGCGGAGACGATCCGCACCGAAATGGCAAGTCAACGAGCGGAAAGGCCCCTCGTCGTGGCAGCACCGCAGAACTACCTCGCGGTCATCAAGGTCGTCGGCATTGGCGGCGGCGGAGTGAACGCCGTCAACCGAATGATCGAGGAGGGACTCAAGGGCGTCGAGTTCATCGCGATAAACACCGACGCCCAGGCGCTGCTGATGAGTGACGCCGACGTCAAACTCGACGTGGGCCGCGAGCTCACCCGCGGGCTGGGAGCCGGCGCCAACCCCGATGTGGGGCGCAAGGCGGCCGAAGACCATCGTGAGGAGATCGAGGAGGTCCTCAAGGGGGCCGACATGGTCTTCGTGACCGCGGGCGAGGGAGGCGGCACCGGCACCGGCGGCGCGCCCGTCGTGGCGAACATCGCCCGATCGCTCGGCGCGCTCACGATCGGTGTCGTGACCCGGCCGTTCAGCTTCGAGGGCCGTCGCAGGGCCTCGCAGGCCGAGGCCGGCATCGAGACCCTGCGCGACGAGGTCGACACGCTGATCGTGATCCCCAACGACCGGCTGCTGTCGATCTCCGACCGGCAGGTGAGCGTGCTCGACGCGTTCAAGGCGGCCGACCAGGTGCTGCTGTCGGGTGTGCAGGGCATCACCGACCTGATCACCACGCCCGGCCTGATCAACCTCGACTTCGCCGACGTCAAGTCGGTCATGTCGGGCGCCGGTTCGGCGCTGATGGGCATCGGCCACGCGCGCGGTGACGACCGCTCGGTCGCCGCGGCCGAGATGGCGGTCTCCAGCCCGCTGCTGGAGGCCAGCATCGACGGCGCCCACGGCGTGCTGCTGTCGATCGCCGGTGGCTCCGATCTCGGCCTGTTCGAGATCAACGAGGCCGCCCAGCTCGTGTCGATGGCGGCCGCGCTCGACGCCAACATCATCTTCGGTACGGTCATCGACGACGCGCTCGGCGACGAGGTCCGCGTCACCGTGATCGCCGCCGGGTTCGACGACGTGCCGCCGCCGGCTGAGAAGCCGCTCCCGCGCCCGCAGAGCCGTCCCGCCGCCGCGTCCACGGCTCCGCCCGTGTCCTCGCCGGTACGCCCCAGCGTCTCGGCGCCCAGCGTGAAGGCCGAGCCTGGGCCGCAGCGTTTCGACCAGCGCCCCGAGCCCCGGCCCGAGCTGCGTCCCGAGCCGCGCTCCGACTTCAGGCCCGAGCCTCGCCCTGAGCCCCTGCCCGAGCCGCGCGCCGACCTCCGTCCCGAGCCACCGCGCCCGGACCAGCGGTCCGACTTCCGCTCCGACCATCGGCCCGAGCCGGTGCGTCCGGTGGAGAGCGCGCCCGAGTCGGCGGCCCACGAGCCGATCGCCGACGAGCCCTCCGGCCCCGTCTCGATCCCGCGGCCCACGCCCGAGCCCGCCAATCCGCCCACGCCCATCACCTCCCGCATGTCGGAGCCCGCCAAACGCCGTCCGGTGGTTTTCGAGGAGCAGGAGGAGGAACTCGACGTCCCCGACTTCCTCAAGTAGCCCGACTCTCCGCCGCTCCTTCCTCACCCGGCCTCGACGGCCCTTCACCGGGGGAATGGAGCGGCGCAGCCGCGTTCGGGGCCGGTTCGTCCAGCCGGGTGATCTGGCTCACCTGGCCGGGGTGATCTCACTCACGTAACTGAGGTGATCTCACTCACGTACCCGGGGTGATCTCACTCACGTAACCGGGATGGCCGAGCCCACGAGGCGGGGGTGGCCGGACTCACGCGGCCGGGGGTGGCTGGACCCACATAGAGGGGGTGGCTGACTCGCGTGGCGGGGGTGGCTGACTCGCGTGGCTGGGGTGGTCGGACTCACGCGGCCGGTGTGGTCGGAACCTCCCGTAGCCGGGGTGGCCGGACTCGCATGAAGCCGGGGTGGTCGGGCTCAGGTGGCCGTGGTGGTCGGGAGTCGTGTAGAGCTGGGGTGACCGGACTCACGTGCCTCGTCACGGCGGCCGGCCCCGTGCGGGATCAGCGGCCGTCTTCCTGGAGGCCCCCGGCCCCGTGCGGCGGGTGGGGCCCACCAGGCTTGCCGTACCAGAAAAACAGTGCCGCACCACATGGGAGGCGCGCCCTGCGGCAGAGAGATACCCGAGCGGAGCGAAGAGGTGGACGTGAGCGTGAGTACGGACGAGACCGGCCGGACGCGGCAAGACGCTGGTGACGGGACGCGGCGTGACGCGACGGACCGAGCGCGCCGTGACGAGGCCGACCGGACACGGCGTGACGAGAGCGACCGAGCGCGGCGTGACGAGGCCGACCGGACACGGCGTGACGAGAGCGACCGAGCGCGGCGTGACGGGGGCGACCCGGCGCGGCGAGATGTGACCGATCGGGCGCGGCGTGACGAGATCGCGGCGGGGCTGGCGGAGGTGGAGGGGCGGATCTCGGAGGCGTGCCGGGCAGCCGGGCGCGATCGGAGCGAGGTGACCCTGATCGCCGTGACCAAGACCTATCCCGCCTCCGACGTCCGCCTGCTGTGCGAGCTCGGCGTCCGCGAGGTCGGCGAGAACCGCGACCAGGAGGCCGCCCCCAAGGCGGGCGAATGCCGGGATCTCCCCCTGACCTGGCACTTCGTCGGCCAGTTGCAGACCAACAAGGTCCGTTCGGTGGTCTCCTACGCCGATGTGATCCACTCCGTCGACCGGCCCAGGCTGGTCGAGGTGATCAGCCGGGAGGCCGGGAAGCAGGGGCGCCAGGTCGGCTGCCTCGTGCAGGTGGCGCTCGACGACGACCCGGCCAGGGGCGGCGCCAGGCCCGCCGACGTGCCGGAGATCGCCGACCTGATCGCCGCGGCCGCGCACCTCTGGCTGGGCGGGGTGATGGCCGTGGCGCCGCTGGGGGAGGACCCGGGCAAGGCGTTCGCCCGCCTGCGAGAGTTGGCCGCCGCCGTACGCGAGCGCCACCCCCGTGCCACGATGCTGTCGGCGGGCATGAGCGATGACCTCGGCGCGGCCGTCGCGCACGGCGCGACACACGTTCGGGTCGGTACGGCGTTGCTCGGTCGTCGCAAGCCCTTCGTCAGGTAATGTCCCGTCAAGTGGGTCTTACAGGCTCACACCACCAGTAGAGGTCGATCAGCGGTGAGCTCCAAGGGGGTACGGCTGCCGCCTCGGACCCGGCGACAGGCCCGAGCGAGTGCGACCATGAGCAGGAGGACGACGTAGCGATGGCCGGCGCGATGCGCAAGATGGCGGTCTACCTCGGTCTCGTGGAGGACGACCGCTACGAGAGGTATGAGACCTACCCGGACGAGTACGCCTACGAGGACGAGCCCCCGCGGACCGGCGAGGAGCGGGCCGTAGCGGTCCAGGAACGCGACGACGAGGCAGACTCCGGGGTCCCCGCGCCGAGGCCATCCACGACCGTCCTGGAGCGCCGTACGACCGATCTGGCGCGCATCACCACCCTCCATCCCCGGACCTACAACGAGGCCCGGACGATCGGCGAGCACTTCCGCGACGGCACCCCCGTCATCATGAACCTGACCGAGATGGTTGACAGCGACGCAAAACGCCTGGTCGATTTCGCGGCAGGTCTGGTCTTTGGCCTACATGGCAGCATTGAACGTGTTACCAACAAGGTGTTCCTGTTGTCCCCAGCCAATGTCGAGGTGACCGCCGAGGACAAGGCTCGAATCGCGGAACGCGGGTTCTTCAACCAGAGTTAGAGTCTCTGTATGTCTATCGCACCCAACCAGGCCTCACCGAGGCCCGGCGGGCACATCAGAAGTGGAGGCGCGGCCAGACCGTGGGGATCGTAAGCCAGATCTTGGTCGTAGTCCTGTCTCTGTACTTGGTGCTGCTCATCGGCAGGATGATCTTTGAGACGGTCCAGGCGTTCGCCCGTCAGTGGCGCCCTTCGGGCGTCGTGCTCGTGCTTGCCGAGGCCACCTACACCGCAACCGACCCACCTCTCAAGTTCCTCCGCCGTTTCATTCCCCCGCTCCGGTTGGGTACGGTGGCCTTTGACCTAAGCTTCACAGTCCTCTTCATCATCGTTCTGCTCCTGATCCAGTTCGCCGGATTGCTGGGCACGCGGTGACGGAGGCCGTGGGCCCCCGGTCGTGATCCAACTCGTGTCCGCGCTGAAGTGATTCGGGTTAACCGTCCCTCCGGACAGACTCCAAGCGCGCCAAGGAGACCAAAAGATGCCGCTGACGCCCGCTGATGTGCGGAACAAGCAGTTCAGTACCACTCGGCTACGGCCGGGCTACGACGAGGAAGAGGTCGACGCCTTCCTCGACGAAGTCGAGGCTGAGCTCGACCGCCTGATCCAAGAGAACGAGGAGCTCCGCGCCAAGCTGGCCGAGTGCCTGCGCGGTAAGGTGCCCGGGGGCATGAGCATGCCCATGGCCTCCGCTCCGGTGCAGGAGCAGCCGAAGCCCGAGATGATGATGCCGCCGCAGCCGGAGCCGATGAAGGTTCCCGAGCCGCAGCAGCAGCCTCAGCCGGTCCCCGTCATGAACATGCCTCCGGCCGAGGACAACATGGACACCGCGGCCCGCGTGCTCGCGCTGGCCCAGCAGACCGCCGACCAGGCGATCTCCGACGCCCGCCGCGAGGCGGACGAGACGGTCACCCGCGCCCGCCGCGAGGCCGACGAGATCCTCACCAAGGCTCGCCGCCAGGCCGAGCAGGTCATCGGCGACGCCCGTGCCCGCGCCGAGACGCTCGAGCGCGACGCGCAGGAGCGTCACCGTCAGGCCATGGGTTCCCTCGTCCAGACCCGTGACGAGCTGGAGCGCAAGGTCGAGGAGCTGCGCAGCTTCGAACGCGAATACCGCAGCCGCCTCAAGCTCTACCTGGAGAACCAGCTCGCCGAGCTGAACGTCTCCGCGGAAGGCAGCGGTGGCTTCCCGGTTATGACCGGTGGCGGTCCCTCGGCGGCGGCTCCGGCCATGTCGCACGCGGTGCCTCAGGGTGGTCAGCAGCCTCTCCCCGGTGGTCCCAACCCGTTCGGCGGTGACTCCCCGCAGGGCGCTTTCCCCGGCGGTGACGGTCCGCACAACGACCGCCGGTAAAGTAGCGGGTCATCAAGGACCCGTCACTCGAAAGAGCCCTTTGTGATCCTAATCAGTGCTGGTTTGGTGCTCGCGGCGGTTGTCTTGCTGATCGCGGGCTTCGTTCTGGCAAAGCCGTTCCTGATCATGTGGTCCATCGTGGTCAGCGTGCTGTCCGCGCTCTTCCTGGTGATCGGGGCGCTGCTGCGGCGTCACGAGCTGTTTCCCGGTGGTGGGCGGGCCGCTGCGCCGGCCACCCCGCCGGTGGGGCACGCGCCGGCCGGCCTGCCGCATGGCCAGACCCAGCCGGGTCCCCTGGGGGCCCCGATGGGAGCGCCGCCGTCGCCGCGTCCACAGACGCTCCAGCAGACGGCCACCGCGCCGACGCAACGCCGTCCCGCGGTGCGCGGGATCTCCCCGGACGCGCTCGTCCTG
Source organism: Nonomuraea sp. CA-143628 (assembly GCF_050942315.1). Classification (NCBI taxonomy): domain Bacteria; kingdom Bacillati; phylum Actinomycetota; class Actinomycetes; order Streptosporangiales; family Streptosporangiaceae; genus Nonomuraea; species Nonomuraea sp. CA-143628. The sequence goes on along the minus strand of NZ_CP192072.1, from coordinate 8,595,742 downwards.
GTGATCCCCGGACGCAAGCGCTATCACGTTCCGGGTTGCCGCCAGCTGATCGGACGGGATCAAGAGGAGCTCACGTACGAGGAGGCGCGCGAGGAGGGCTTCACGCCCTGTACGTCGTGCCTGCCGGATGCAGCGCTCGGCGGACGGCAGCTGCCGCCTGCCGCCGGCCCCGAGCCCGCTGCCGCCTCCAAGCCCGGCGGTGTTGAGCCCGCCGTCACCCCCTTGGCCGGCGCTTCCGGCCCCAGCTCCGCTACCGGCGCCGCGTCCGCTTCCGGCCCCGTTACCGGCTCCGTGTCCCCCCTGGGCCCCGCGCCGGTCGGCGGTCCCAAGCCCGGATCCACGCCTTCATCGGCCCCCAAGTCTGGTTCCGGCCCTTCCTCGGCTCCCAAGCGTGGCTCCGAGCCTTCGCAGACTCCCAAGGTCCCCGCGGACCTCCGGGCCGAGGCGCCTGGCGCCACGCGCGACCTGCGCCCCCCGATGTCCGGCGGCCCGGCGAAGCCGAAGCCCGACTCGAAGGCCGCCACCCCCGCCCCGGACCCCGCCGATGCCCCGGCCGAGCCGACCGGCTGGTTCGCCCGCCCCGCGGAGCCCGCCCCGTCGTCCAGCGCCACGACCAAGCCGGCCGCTTCAGGGCCCGGCAAGGACCGCACGGAACCCCCGTCGTCCGACCCTTCCGCCGGCCCGAGGCTGGCCCCGTACATCACCACGATGCCGTCGTCCGGTCAGCCATCGTCGGGCCGACCGTCGTCCGGTCAGCCGTCGTCCGGGCAGACCAGGAGCGGGCAGCCGTCGTCGGGCAAGCCTGGGAGCGGCCAGCCGGCGCCCGGCAAGCCTGGATCCGGTCAGTCGTCGTCCGGCACGTCCGGAAGCGGCCGTACCGAGACCGGCAAGCCCGGGAGCCGCCAGCCTGGAGCGACCGACAAGCCGGAGACGCCCGGAAAGCCGGAGACGCCCGGAAAGCCGGGAGCGGGTCGGCCCGGAGAGCGCCCCTCGTCCGTCGCGGCAGAGGCCGGCGGTCAGAGCCGTGGCGGACCGGACCGAGGCGCGCCCGAGCGCGGCGGACCCGCCCAAGGGGCCACCGAGCGCGGTGGCCAGCCCCGGGGGACCGCCGAGCGTGGTGGTCAGGCCCAACGGGGCTCCGAGCGTGGCGGTCAAGGCTCTGGCGGTCAGGAGCGTGGCGGTCAGGGCCGTGATGCTCAGGCCCGTGATTCTCAGGGCCGAGGTGCCGCGCCGGACCTCGACGACTCTGGGCCCGCGACGGCGCCTCAGCGTGCCGTACAGGCGGGAGATCCCGCGCCGCAGCGCCCCGGACCCGGCAAGGCCGGCTGGAGCCCGTCGTCTGACCGGCCTGAGCGCCCGGCCGTGGCGCCCGAGCGTCCCGCCTCGTCGGCCGAGTCCGCGGCCAAGCCCAAGGGGCCCCTGCCAACGGGGCCGGCCGCGTCCGGTAAGCCGGGGCGCCCCGGATCCGGAGGAGAGACGTCCGGCTCCGAGGGAGAGCGGTCCGGGTCCAAGGGAGAGCGGTCCGAGTCGGTGGGCGGGACCGTGGTCATGCCGGTGCAGTCCGGAGCCGCTTCCGGAGCGCCGTCTAAGGGAGAGGGCGCCGGATCCGCGAGTGGGTCGCGCCCGGCCGGTGGGAGACCCGCTGCCGGTACGACGCCTGCGGAGAGCAGACCTGCGGAGAGCGCCAAGGCAGCCGAAAGCGCCAAGGCGGCGGGCAAAGCGCCCGAGCCCGCATCCGGGCCCACGCCGCCCAGGCCGGACAGCGGCGCGTCCGGCAGGCCGGACAGCGCAGCATCCGCCAGGCCAGGCAGTGCCTCGTCCACTAAGTCGGACAGCGCCGCGTCTGCCAAGGGGTCCTCTGGCGGGGGAGACGCCGACCCCGCAGGAGAAGCGACCGCCAAGGGCGGCAAGCCCGACAGTGAAGGCGCGGGGAAGAGCGGGCGGTCGGCCACGGTGAAGGTCATCGTCGGCACCCGCCGCTACCACAGCACCGCCTGCCCCCTCATCCGGGGCGCGGGTGAAACGGGTGTGGAGACCATGACGATCTCGCAGGCCGAGTCGGCCGGCCTCACGAGCTGCTCGGTCTGTCAGAACGATCGCGAGTCCGTCAGTTAGGTGAGCTCGGGCGTAAACCTCGACGTTGGTTCAGCGGCCAACGCGGAGGTTGCCCGGGTGCTGGGCCATTGCGGTTTGTCGGGCCGCCGATCGTGGAGGCTGGGACCGGCGGGAATGTAGATCGCAGACCGGGCTGGCCAGCGAGATCGTCGGCGGGGCGGGCCGGCCACCGAAGCCCTTCGCCTGGGAAATCACCTCGGCCGCCCTTGAGCACCGCACGGCCCATGCCGAGCGGTGGAGCGAACGGCCGGGTCCAGCGGCAGAGCGAGCGGGCCGGGTGAGGCCCGGTCGCGGGGCACCGTCTGGCGGGGTGCGGTCAGAGGCGCGGTTCGGTGGGTCTGGTCAGGTGTCCGTGGGTGATTCGGGCCAGCCGGATTCGAGGAGGTCGAAGATGGCGTTCATCGCGGCCAGAGGGTCTGCTTCCGTGCCCGCGAGCTCCGGGATCTCCAGCACGTAGCGAGCGAGAGCGCGGACCGTCATGTCGGCGGGGTCGCGGCCGCTCTCCGTGGCGATCGCCTCGGCCAGGGCGCCCTCGCTCGCTATCCAGAGCTTGCGTGAGTATTCCCGCAAGGCGGGCGTGCTCACGATCAGGTCGCGTTTGCGCCGAAGGTCGGGCGGGAGGTCTTCGGTGAAGGGTCCCCGGCCGGCCAGGCAGCGGCGCAGGGCTTCCAGCACCGACTGGCCGGAGGGGCGGTCGTGGATCGCGGCGACCAGCCACACGTGTCGTTCGGCACCGTCGTCGAAGATCAGCGCTTCCTTGCCGTCCGGCACGTGCGCGAACAGGGTGGCGATGGAGACGTCCGCCTCATCGGCGATCTGCGCGACGGTGACGCCGTCGTAGCCATGCTCGGAGAACAGCCGCAACGCCGCGTCCGACAGTGCCCGGCGGGTCTGTGCCTTCTTGCGCTCGCGGCGCCCCATCGTCGTCGCCATGCCTCCCACTGTATCCCAAAACTAGAATGAATCTGAAACTATAGTGATTATAGTTTCCTGGTCGGTACGCGCCCGCTGACCCGACGACCTCCCCATGTAAGGAGCCGGACATGACAGACCCCTGGGACGTGCGCCGCCTGCCGCGCGCCGACGGTAAGAACTTCCTGGTCACCGGCGGCAACGCGGGCATCGGATACTTCGTCGCGGAACAACTCGCCGGCACCGGTGCCACCGTCATCCTCGGCAGCCGGGACACCGCCAAGGCCGAAGCGGCCCAGGCCTCGATCCGCGCCCGCGTCCCCGGCGCGCGGGTCCGTCACATCCGGCTGGACCTGGCCGATCTCTCCTCGGTCAAAGCCTCCGTGGACGCGCTGGAGCTGGAGAGGCTCGACGCGGTCGTCTGCAACGCCGGGGTGCTGCTCGACCAGCCGCCGCGGCGCGAGACCAAGGGCGGCAACGAGGTGATGTTCGCCACCAATCACCTGGGGCACTTCGCGCTGACCTGGTGGCTGGCACCCCTGCTGACGGCAACGTCCGCGAGCCGGGTGGTCACCACCGGCAGCTTCACGGCCAAGTCTGAGAGCTTGGATCTCGACGATCTCCAGAGCACGCGCGATTACCGGCCGAAACGAACGTACGCGCGATCGAAGCTCGCGCAGATGCTCTTCGGGCTCGAACTCGACCGTCGCCTGCGCGCCGCCGGCAGTACGACGCTGAGCGTGCTCACCCACCCCGGCGGCGCGCTCGACTCCCTCACCCCATCACGCCCGCCGGTCCACCTGCGGACCACCGGCGAACGGCTGCGTGGTCTGCCTGCCGGCCTCCTCCTCCAGGGCAAGGAGGCCGCCGCCTGGCCCGCCGTCCGGGCCGTCCTCGACCCGTCCGTGCGCGGCGGCCAGCTGTGGGGGCCTCGCGTGTTCGGGATCCGCGGCTTGCCTGCTCTCGAACCCCTGCGAGGCCACCTGGCCGACGCCGATCTCGCGGCCCGCGTGTGGACCGCCAGCGCCGACCTGACCGGCCTCGATCCGAGCTTTGGCCTCGGGTGAGCCCGATGGTCGATCAGCCCGAAAGGGGCCGACCGACCATCGAAGGGGCCGTCAGGCGCGGCGCAGCTGGAACGTCAGCCCCAGGTCCGTCTCCGAGTGCGACGGCAGCCCGTCCTCGGTCCCCTCCGTGACGGTCGTGGCGAGTACTTCCTCCGCCACCGCCTGCCACCCCGACCGCAGCGCCTGCGCCAGGTCCGGGTCGGCGGCCGACCACCACAGGGAGATCCGGTCCGTGATGCTCAGGCCCGTCGACTTGCGGGCCTCCTGGACCAGGCGGATGACCTCGCGCAGCAGACCGGCCCGGCGCAGCTCGTCCGTCAGCTCCAGGTCGAGCGCCACCGTCTCGCCGGTGCCCGTGTCGACGGCGCCGGTCTCGACGGCCCAGCCCGAGCGCGGCTGCTCGGTGACGATCACGTCGTCCGGGCCGAGCGACACCGCGCCGAGCTCAGGTACGTCCACTGTGACAGAGGCGCCGGAGCGGAGGGTGGGCGCTAGGGAGGCGGCCTCCGCCGCGCCGACGGCCGCCGCCACCAGCTTGGTCTGCGAGCCGAACCGCTTGCCGAGGGCCCGGAAGTTGGGCTTGACGGTGTAGGACACGAGATCGGCGCTGAAGCCGGACATGTCCTCGAGAGCCTGGACGTTCAGCTCGTCAGCGATCAGATCCCGCAGTTCGGACGGGAGCGAGGGCCAGCCGTGCGCCCCGACCAGGGCCCGGCCGAGCGGCTGCCGGGTCTTGACGCCGGACGAGGCACGGGCTGAGCGGCCCAGCTCGACCAGCCGTCGTACCAGCGCCATCCGCTCCGACAGCGTGGGGTCGAGCAGGTCCTGGCGTACGGCGGGCCAGGAGGTCAGGTGTACGGAGGAGGGCGCGCCCTCGCCGCGCAGCACGTCCCACAGGTAGTCGGTGACGAACGGCGCGATGGGCGCCATCAGCCGCGTGACCGTCTCCAGGCACTCGTACAGGGTCGCGAACGCGTCCGCCGACCCCTGCCAGAAGCGGCGGCGCGAGCGGCGTACGTACCAGTTGGACAGGTCGTCCAGGAACTCGGCCAGCCGGCGCCCGGCCCGCTGGGTGTCGTACTCGTCCAGCGCGCCCGTGACCTCGGCCACCGTGCGGTGCAGCTCGGCCAGCGCCCAGCGGTCGAGCAGCGGCCGCTCGGCCGCCGGGGTCGCCTGCGCCAGCCGCTCGGGTGTCCACGACTCGGCGTTGGCGTAGAGGGTGAAGAACGACGCCGTGTTCCAGTACGTCAGCAGGACCTTGCGGACGATCTCCTCAAGGGCGTTGTGACCCACGCGGCGGGCCGCCCACGGCGAGCCTGAGCAGGCCATGAACCAGCGCAGCGCGTCGGCGCCGTGCTCGTCCATCAGCGGCATGGGCTCCAGGATGTTGCCCAGGTGCTTGCTCATCTTGCGGCCGTCCTCGGCCAGGATGAGCCCGAGGCAGAGCACGTTCTCGTAGGAGGACTGGCCGAACACCAGCGTGCCCACGGCCATCAGCGAGTAGAACCAGCCACGCGTCTGGTCGGTGGCCTCGCAGATGAACTGCGCCGGGTAGAGGCCCTCCGGCTTGCCTCGCTCGCCCCACTGGGCGAACGGCATGGACCCGGAGTCGTACCAGGCGTCGATGACGTCGGGCACGCGGCGGGCCTCGGCCGAGCACGTCGGGCAGGGGAAGGTGACGTCGTCGACGTACGGGCGGTGCGGGTCGAGCGCGGACACGTCGCGGCCGGCCAGCGTGCCCAGCTCGTCCATCGATCCGACGCACGTCACGTGGGACTCGTCGGCGGAGCAGACCCACAGCGGCAGCGGCGTCCCCCAGTAGCGCGAGCGCGACAGCGACCAGTCGACGTTGTTGCGCAGCCACTCGCCGAACCGGCCCCACTTGATGGTGTCGGGGTACCAGTTGGTCTTGGCGTTCTCGGCCAGCATCTGGTCCTTGACCGAGGTGGTCCGGATGTACCAGGAGGGGAGCGCGTAGTAGAGCAGCGCCGTGTGGCAGCGCCAGCAGTGCGGGTAGCTGTGCTCGAAGTGGGTGCCGCGGAACAGCAGGCCGCGGGCCCGCAGGTCCTCGGTGAGGCCTTCGTCGGCGTCCTTGAAGAACTGGCCGCCGACCATCGGCACGTCGTCGAGGAAGCGGCCGTCGGGGCCGATCGGGTTGACGACCGGCATGTCGTAGCGCTTGGTCACCGCCAGGTCGTCGGCGCCGAACGCCGGAGCCTGGTGGACCAGCCCGGTGCCGTCCTCGACCGTCACGTAGTCGCCGAGCACCACGTAGTGGGCGCCGGGGATGTCGACCAGCTCGAACGGCCGCGTGTAGGAGGTGTGCTCCAGGTCGCGGCCGGTGAAGCGGGCGACCTCGGTGGCGCCCTCGCCGAGCACCGACAGCAGCGGCTCGGCCACGACCAGCACCTCGCCGTCCGCCGTGCGGGCCGCGACGTAGGTGACCTCGGGGTGTACGGCCACGGCGGTGTTGGAGACCAGCGTCCACGGCGTCGTCGTCCACACCAGCAGGGACGCGCCGAGCTCGCTCAGCGGGCCGGAGGTGACGGGCATGCGCACGTAGACCGACGGGCTGGAGACGGTCTCGTAGCCGCCGGGCTGGCCCAGCTCATGGTCGGACAGGCCGGTGCCGCAGCGCGGGCAGTAGGGGGTGATGCGGAAGTCGCGGAACAGCAGGCCCTTGTCGAAGATGACCTTGAGCGACCACCAGACCGACTCGATATAGGACGGGTCCATGGTCCGGTAGGCGGTGGACAGGTCGATCCAATAACCCATCCGCTCGGTCATCTGCTCGAAGGCGTCGACGTGGCGCAGCACCGACTCGCGGCATTTGGCGTTGAATTCCGCGATGCCGTACGCCTCGATGTCCTTCTTGCCGCTCAGGCCGAGCTCACGCTCGATGCCGACCTCGACCGGCAGGCCGTGGCAGTCCCAGCCCGCCTTGCGCGGCACGCTGAAGCCCCGCATCGACTTGTAGCGGGGGAACAGGTCCTTGAACACCCGGGCCTCGACGTGGTGGACGCCGGGCAGGCCGTTGGCGGTGGGCGGGCCCTCGTAGAAGGTCCAGGAGGGGTTGCCGTCGTTCTGCTCGACGGAGCGCTCGAAGATCTTCCCGTCCCGCCAGCGGTCGAGGACCTCGCGCTCGAGCGCGGGCAGGTCGACCTGCGCGGGAAGAGGGCGGAAAGAAGGGGAAGACATCTCGGGCGGGCCTCCACGCGATCACTGATTGGCAGGTGAGCGTGAAGGGACGAAGCCGTGCGGCCCCGCGGTACCACCCTTCTTGGCCTCAGGTGAGGCCCTCTTCGTTCGGGCTGCGGCCGGGTCTAGTGAGCTCGCGAGAGCCGTTCTTCCGGCGGCTCCGGGGTGATGTCCGTCACAGACGGGCCCCATCAACGCCTTGCAGCTTCACACCATAACGCAGAGTGGACCGCAAAGCTTCCGCGTTTCCGGTCGGCAGGTAGTGAACTCGTAAACCCCGACAAAGTTGTGGGAATGGGCGCCTCTGTGGAGGAGTTGAACGAGCGGGGCGGGATATTACGGGAGAGGTAAATCGTCCGGCGGGTCGTTTGCTGTTCTGTTATGGGGGACCTAAGCTGCCCGCACCATTTACGGCCTTGTTCCAGCATGGGGAGGTAGCCATGGCGCCAGTCACGCAGACCGCTACACCGTCGATGTGGTCTGAGGAGGAGCTCGCCGACGTCCGCGGCCGGCTGCAGAGCGAGATCGACGAGCTCAACACCGACATTCTTCGCCATGAGTCCGAGATCGCCTCGGGTGACGTCACCCAGGGGGCCGGCGACGACCAGGCCGACGCGGGTGCCAAGACGTATGAGCGCGAACGCGAGATCGCCCTTACCCTGAATGCGCGCGACCTCGTCGCGCAGAACGAACGTGCGATCGCCCGGATCGACGCAGGGACCTATGGAGTGTGCGAATCGTGCCACAAGCCGATCGGCAAGGAACGTCTGCAGGCGTTCCCGAGGGCGACGCTGTGCGTGGCCTGCAAGCAGAAGGAGGAGCGCCGGTAGGGGGGCGACGCGGCCGCCTCTTCGCGGTCCTCGTCGTGCTGGCGGTCGTGATCTACGCGACCGACCTGATCACCAAGACGCTCGTCCTGCGGACGCTCGAGGGCAAGGCGCCCCTGGTGGTCATCCAGGACGTCCTGCAGTTCCGGGTGATCTTCAATTCCGGTGCCGCCTTCAGCATCGGCACCGGAATGACGATCATCTTCACGTTCATCGCGACCGGCGTGGTGGTGGCCATCCTCCGCACGGCCCGCAAGATGCGCAGCCTGCCGTGGGCGATCACGCTCGGGCTGCTGCTCGGCGGGGCGCTGGGCAACCTGACCGACCGGCTGCTGCGCTACCCGTCCGGGATCGGCAGGTCCGTGCAGTTCCAGGGGCACGTGGTCGACTGGATCGAGGTGCTGCCCGGACACTTCCCGGTGATCGACTACTTCCCGGTGTTCAACGTGGCCGACTCGGCGATCGTCTGCGGCGGGATCCTCGCGGTGATCCTTGCCTGGCGGGGCTACCAGATCGACGGCACCAGGGAGGGCGGCAAGCGTGACTGACCAGCGTAGCCTCCCGGTGCCCGACGGGCTGGAGGGCGAGCGGCTCGACGCCGCGATCTCCCGCCTGTTCGGCTTCTCCCGCACCCGCGCCGCCGAGCTGATCGTCGCGGGCGAGGTGCTCGTGGACGGGCACGCGCCCGCCAAGTCCGACCGGGTGCACGCGGGCGCCTGGCTCGACGTGACCCTCCCTCCGCCGGTCACTCCGCCCATGCCGGTCGCCGAGCCGGTGCCCGGCATGTCGATCGTGTACGAGGACGACGACATCGTCGTGGTCAACAAGCCGATCGGGGTGGCCGCCCACCCGACCGTCGGCTGGACCGGCCCGACCGTGATCGGCGGCCTGCTCGGCGCCGGTCACACGATCGCCACCAGCGGCGCGGCCGAGCGGCAGGGCATCGTGCACCGGCTCGACGCCAACACCACCGGCGCCATGGTCGTGGCCAAGAGCGAGCACGCCTACTCCCACCTCAAGCGCGCCTTCAAGGAACGCACGGTCGACAAGCGCTACCACGCGCTCGTACAGGGACATCCCGACCCGTTCAGGGGCACTGTCGACGCGCCCATCGACCGGCACCCGTCGGGCGACGGCCGGTTCGCGGTGGTCGCCGGGGGCAAGCCGTCGGTCACCCATTACGACACCATCGAGGCGTTCCGGGCGGCCTCGTTGCTGGACATCAAGCTGGAGACCGGCCGTACTCACCAGATCCGGGTGCACATGTCCGCGCTGCGCCACCCGTGCGTGGGCGACCTGATGTACGGCGCCGACCCGACGCTCGCCGCCCGGCTGGGCATCACCCGGCAGTGGCTGCACGCGGTGTCGCTCGGCTTCGAGCACCCGAGCTCGGGGGAGTGGCTGACGTTCACCACCGACTACCCCGCCGACCTCCAGCGGGCCCTGGACGCCGTACGCGACGAGTCCTGACCGGGCGGGTGCCCTAGTCGGCGTTGTCGGCCGGAGGGACGTCGACGGGCTCGTCGGTGGCCTTCGCCGAGGTCTTGGTGCTCTTCTTGGGGGTCTTGCTCTTGGTGGGCGTGGCCGAGGGCTTCTTCGTCGGCTCCTTCTTTTTCGCCGGCTCCTTCTTCGTCGGCGTTCCGGTCGGGGACGGGGTGGGCCCGCCGGTCCGGTCGCCGGAGGGCGGGGTGCTCTGCCGTACCTGGTTCTGATCGGTGGTCGGCCCTTGCGTCTCGGTCTGCGTGGGCGTCGCCGAGGGGGTCGGGCCCGAAGGGTGGACGCTGGTCGTACGCACCACGGCCGGGACCGTCGTCACCGGCTGGCGGGCCTGGGACTGCCGGTTCGTCCACCACGCCGCGCCCGCGGTAAGGACGACGAGGGCGAGCGTGCCGGCCGCGACCGCGGCGAGGGGCGGTCTGCGAACCCTCCTGGATCGTGCCGGGCCCGCGTCGGATTCGGCTACCGCGACGGGCGCGGCTATGGCTCCCGTTTGTGGCATCGGGTCCTGTTTGGGCACCGTGGGCGGCACCGGGACGTTCACCGGCGCGGTCTCCTCCGGAGAGCTGCCGATCAGCAGCCGGTGGATCCGGTGCTCGGCCTCGTCCAGCGCCATCCGCTCGGCCGGGTTCTTGCGCAGCAGCCCGAGGATGACCGGGGCCAGCATGCCCGCGCGGGCCATCGGGGCGGGCTCGGAGTGCAGCACCGCGCCCAGCGTGGCCAGCGCGTGGGGGCGCTGGAACGGCGACTGGCCCTCGACGGCGTAGTACAGCGTCGCGCCCAGCGCCCACAGGTCCGAGGCGATCTGGGCCTCACCGCCCGCCGCCCGCTCCGGCGCCATGAACGCGGGCGTGCCGAGCAGCACCCCGGTCCTCGTGACAGGCGCCTCGCCCTCGGTGGTGGCGATGCCGAAATCGGTGAGCACCGCCCGGTTGTCCGGGGTGAGCAGCACGTTGTCCGGTTTGACGTCGCGGTGCAGGACTCCGGCGGCGTGCGCGGCCCGCAGCGCCTCCAGTAACTGCAGCCCGATGTCGGCCGCCTCGGCCGGTGTCATCGGGCCGTCCTCGCGCACCAGCTCGCCGAGGGTGCGCGAGTGGACGAGCTCCATGACGATCCACGGGTGGCCGTGCTCTTCGAGCACGTCATAGACGGTGGCGACGCCGGGATGCGCCACCCGTCCCGCGGCTCTGGCCTCGCGGAAGGTACGCACAGAGAAGACGTCTCGCTCGGGGTCGGTCAGGTCAGGAGGGGGATGGATCTCTTTGACCGCCACGTCTCGGCCGAGTACTTCGTCGTGGGCCTGCCAGACGGTTCCCATCCCACCCTGGCCGATGGTCCTGATCAGTCGGTAACGTCCGCCGACCAGCAGCGCAGAATCGGACATGCTCCGCCGTCTACCCGATAAAAACCCGGACAAGCGCGGTCACTATTGCTGCTGTCGCCAGAATCACGAGAAATGGGGCGCGCAGCAGGAGCGCGACAACGGCCGCGCCCAGCCCTGCCGTGCGGGCGGCGTCGAAGTGGAGCTCGCCGTGCTCGGTGAACATCTGCACCGCGATCAGGGCGGCCAGCAGCGCCACGGGCACGAGTTCGGCGAAGCGGCGGACCCGGGGATGGTCGAGCACCCGGCGCGGTGCCGCCAACCCGGCCAGCTTGAGGGCGTAACACCCGGCGCACACGGCCGCGATGGCCCACCACAGCGTCATCGGACCAGCACCGCTCATCGGACCAGCACCGCCAGAACGACGACCGCCGACAGCAGCACGGGCACGCCCGGCGGGAAGAACGGCGTCGCGCAGAGCGCGACCGCCGCGCCGGCCACCGCCAGCCATCTGATCTGGGCGCTGCCCGTCAGGCGGGGCCACAGGATGGCCAGGAAGGTCGCCGGGCCGACTGCGTCCAGCCCCAGTGCGCCAGGATCGCCCAGGAACGATGTGCCGAGCGCTCCGGCCAGCGTGGTGAGGTTCCAGGTGAGGTACAGGCTGGCGAAGGTGGTCGCGAACGCGGTGCGTGCGGTCTCGGGTGTGGGCTGGGCGAGCGTGACGGCGGTGGTCTCGTCGATCACGCCCTGCGCGGCGAGTAGCCGGCGCGGGCCGCGTACCCGGAGCAGGTCGGCCAGGCGCAGCCCGTACAGGGTGTTGCGGCCGCCCAGCAGCAGCGCGCCCGCGGCGGCCGCCACCAGGTCGCCGCCCGCGCCCACCGCTCCGGCCAGCGCGAACTGCGAGGCGCCGGTGAAGGCCAGCAGGCTCAGTACGCACGCCTGCGCCACGCTGAGGCCCGCGGTGATCGCCGCGGCGCCGAAGGCGAGCCCGGACAGCCCCACGGCCAAGCCCACGCCAAGTCCGTCCCGTATCGCGGCGGAACGGTGTGTTGTCTGTCCCATGAGAGGTGAGGCTAGGTGAAGAGGAAATCGCCGGTCTTGTACGTTCCTGCTGACCGTTGGTAGGCCGCGGGTGGCACGCCCACGATGCGTTTGAAGTGCCGGTTCAGGTGGGCTTGGTCGGTGAAGCCCAGTTCGGCGGCCACCTGCGCCGGCCGTACGCCCGAGTCCAGGAGCCGGCGGGCCCGTTGGATCCGCATGGAGATCAGGTAGGCGTGGGGCGGCAGGCCGGTCGCGGCCTTGAACGCGCGCAGCAGGGGGAACGGCCGCGCCCCGACGGCCTGCGCGAGATCGTCCAGGGACGGCGGGTCCACCAGACTCTCATGCAGCACGTCCAGCGCCTCGGCGACCGCCCGTCCCCCTTCGGCGGGCAGGACGGCGGACGGGCGCGGCGTGGCGTGCCGGATCAGCAGGCGGGCGAAGAAGCCGCGCATCAGCGACGAGGCGGCCAGCGCGTCACCGCGCTCGGCGGCCAGGTGCGCCCGGCCGAGCAGCGCCGCGACCGCCTCGTCCCGGACCACCTGTTCGGGGAAGTACGGCGTCGTGTACGGCAGGCCGAGCTCGGCCGCGAGCCCCGAGAGCACCTCCACCGAGGGGTAGAGCATCCGGTACGACCAGCCGTCCGCCTCGCCCGCGTGGCCGGTGTGCACCGCGTCCGGGTTGACCAGCACCATCTCGCCCGCGCCCGCGCGGTGCAGGTCGCCGCGGTACTCGAACTCCTCCACGCCGTCGAGGATGAGCCCGATCGCGTAGCCGTCGTGCACGTGCCGGGTGAAGCGGTGGGTGACGTAGTGGGCCTTGAGCAGGTCCAGCTGAGGCAGCGCCGGGTGGCGCCAGAAGCGCGCCCGCTCCTTCGCCGCCTCGTTCACCGGGTGGTTCATCGTGGCCTGAACGTCTTGACGAACTCGTCGAAGTAGTGCTGGTCCCACCCTGAGTCGGTCGTGTCCCAGTAGAGGGCGAAGTAGCGGCCGTCGGCGGTGCGGAAGCCGCGGTTGATCACGTGGATCAGCGTGCTGCCGCGCAGCCTGGTGAACTCCCAGTCGGCGGCTGGTCGGCCGAGGTAGGTCGTGGCCCGGATGCCGATTCGCTTGTAGCGCGCGAACTGTCCCTTGGCCTGGATCTCCTTCTCCAGCTCCTCCCAGCGGCGCTCGGGGTCGTCCGTGGGCTTCTCGGGGGCGGTCCACTCGACCATCATCTGGCCCGGTGTGTCGGGGCCGGTGATGGTGATGCTGGCCCTGTTGGGGTCCTTCTTGGCCTGCCAGCCCTCCGGGAGGCCGATCGAGAAGCGCCCGGTGGAGTTGACCAGCCGGCGCCAGCCGTCGGGCAGGAGCGCCGGGGTCGGGGTCGGGGTCGGGGTCGGCTCGGCGGTGCGGGTGGGCGTCGTAGTCCCGCTGGGGGTTGGGGTCGGAGTGGCGCTGGGAGTGGGGGCCGGGGTGGACGTGCCGGTAGCGCGCTGCTGGGAGGTGACGACGTACCAGCCGCCCGTGCCCAGCGCCGCGACGGCGATCACGACCGCGGGCACCGCCATGAGCCACCCGCGCCGACGGGTCCGTACGGGCATGGTCCCCGCAGGCCCGAATCCGCCGGTTACCTGGGTCCCCCCGGACCCGAACCCGCCGGGTACCTGGGCTCCCGCGGACCCGAACCCGCCGGCTACCGGGCCGCCGGGTTGCGGGGTCTGAGGTCCGGCATATCCGTACACCATGGGTTCGGCGGCGGCGGTCCGCAGCAGGTGGGCGGCCTCGTCGGCGGGCATCCTCGCGGCCGGGTCCCGCTGCAGCAGGCCCATGATCACCGGGCCGAGCACGCCCGCCCTGACCGGCTGCCCGGGCAGGTCGCGCAGCACCGCCGCGACCGTCGCCGCCCACGAGTCGCGCTTGAACGGCGGCGCGCCCTCGACGGCCGCGTACAGCGTCGCGCCCAGCGACCACAGATCGGACTCGGGCCGGGCGGGCTCGCCGTTGAGACGTTCGGGCGGCATGTAGGCGGGCGTGCCCACCAGGCCACCGGTGGCGGTCAGACCGGCCTCGGCCTCCAGCGAGGCGATGCCGAAGTCGGTGAGCACCACCCGGCCGTCATCGGCGAGCAGCACGTTCTCGGGCTTCACATCGCGGTGCAGCACCCCGGTCGCGTGCGCGGCCCGCAGCGCGTCGAGCACCCTGCCGCCGATCGCCGCGGCCTGCGCGACCGGCAGCGGGCCGTGCTCGCGGATCACCTCGGCCAGCGACCGCGAGCGGATCAGCTGCATGACGATCCACGGGCGGCCGTCCTCCTCGACGACGTCGTGGATGACGATCACCGAGGGGTGGTCGAGGCGGCCCGCCGCCCTGGCCTCCCTGATGGTCCTGCGGTTGAGCTCGGCCCGCTTGTCCTCACCGACGCCGGTGTAGCGGACCTCCTTGATCGCTACCGTACGGTCGAGCAGCTCGTCGTAGGCACGCCATACCACGCCCATCCCGCCCTCGCCAAGCGGTTCGATGAGCCTGTATCGGTTACTGACCTGCCTTTCCACGCAGGGAAGCCTACTTGGCTGCCGGGGTGAAGGTCGCGGCGAACGTGTCGAAGAAGTGCTTGTCCTTCTTCCACCTGCTCTTGAGGTTGTGCCAGTAGATCGCGTAGCCGCGGCCGTTGGCGATGAAGCCGCGGTTGCGCACCCTGGTCGGGCCCGTGTTCGTGTTCCAGGTGAAGTCCCAGTCGGCGGCCGGCCAGCCGCGGTAGTCGACCGCCTTGATGCTGAGTTTCTTGTAGCCGCCCAGCCCGATGGTCTTGTCCTGCTTCTTCCAGTCCGCGACGGGGTCCTTGCGGGGGCTCGACGTCATCTCGAACAAGATGAAAGCGTTGCTGCCCGCACCTTCGCCACGGAAGGCGATCTGGCTGCTGTTGTGCCGGTATCTCGTCCAGCCTTTCGGCAGCGCGACGGAGAACTTCAGCTTCTTGTTCGTGTACAACCTCCAGCCGTCGGGTACCGCGGCGGCCGTATCGGTGGGTTTCGTGGTCGGCGTCGGTGTCGGCGCGGCGGACGGGCTGACGGACGGCGTGGCGGATGGAGCCGCACTGCTCGGCGTGGTCTTCGGCGGGTCGGCGGTCGCCGCGGGCGGCTTGGCCGACTGCTTGACAGGAGTCGTGACGGACGCGGACTTCGTCCCGTCCTCCGGGCTGCCCGTGGCCGAGCGCAGGCCGAGATAGCCGCCCAGGGCCGCCACGAGCACGACCGCGACGACCACGCCGACGATCGGGCCCCACCGCCGGCCGTCGTGCCGGACGGCGTTCTGGGTGGACTGGGGAGGCTCCTCGGAATGCTCGCCGGTCGCCGGGGTGAGCCGCGCACCGGTCTCGGGCGGGGCGGCGGCCGCTGCCAGCAGGTTGGGGTCGGTCGGGGTCTCGTCCACGGCCGGCGGGATCACCGCGGTCGGCGCGGGCGCCGAGGACTTCCGTGACCGTTGCTGCGTGATGACGGCCCGCAGCAACTCCCCAGTCTCCTCGTAGCCGAGGCGCTGCACCGGCTCCTTGGTCAGCAGACCGCTGATCACGCCGCTGAGCGGCCCGGCGTGGGGCGCCGGGTCCGGTTCGTCGGTCAGTACGGCGTGCATGGTCGCGAGCGCCATGCCGCGCTCGTGGGGCGAGCGGCCTTCCACCGCCGTGTAAAGGGTCGCGCCGAGCGACCACAGGTCCGACTCGCGCCGCGCGGGCAGCCCCTTGAGCCGCTCGGGCGCGATGAACGCCGGAGTGCCCGCCAGCCCCGTCACCGTGAGCTGCGTCTCCGTCTCCAGCGTCGCGATGCCGAAGTCGGTGAGCACCACTCGGCCGTCATCGGCGAGCAGTACGTTCTCCGGCTTGACATCCCGGTGCAGGACGCCGGACTCGTGCGCGCGATGCAGCGCGTCGAGCACGGCCAGGCCGATCTCGGCCACCCGCTTGGGCGGCAATGGCCCGTCCTGCTTGATCACGGCTCCTAAGGAGCGTGACTGGACGAGCTGCATGACGATCCAGGGCCGGCCGTCCTCCTCGATCACGTCGTGTACGACGATCACGTTCGGGTGCTCGAACCTGGCCGCTGCCCTCGCCTCACGCATCGTGCGCCGGTTCAGCAGCTGCACCTCGTCACCCAGCGCGGCGGCGTATCTGACCTCCTTGACCGCGACAGTGCGGTCGAGAAGCTCGTCATGGGCTCGCCAGACGATGCCCATGCCACCCCTGCCGATGGGTTCCTGCAGCTGGTAACGACCGGCGATGCGGCGTCCGTCCCGCTTGCGATCCGACATCAACGGCCTCGTACCCTCCTCTAGGCCAGGAAATACTCCCATAGCGAGGGATCAACGGCGACTCGCCTGAAGGCTAGTCCGCTATGTGAGAGGGGGAGTCCAGCAGGTGGAGGGCCGGTGTAAAGTCTAGACATGACTTGTCGCTACGCGTTTACCGAGCCGGCTCCGGGAGGGCCGGTCGTCGGCTAGCGACCACCCGGAGTCGGCAACAGGCAGAGACGCCATCGTCTCTGCCTTTTTGATTTCCTGCCGGTTCCAGGGGAGCCGGCCAATGTGGGGAGCCGAGATGTCATCGACCTTGGAACGGCACGTGGTGACCGTGGGTGGCCTGCGGGTGGGCGACGGCCCGGCGGTGGTGATCGACCGCCGGATCAGCCTGCGCGGGCCGGGCGGCGCGACCAGGCCAGGCACGACCGGGCTGGGCGGCGCGACCGAGCCGGGCGCGACCGGGCTGGGCGGCGTGGGCGGGGCGAACGGGTGGGACCGGGTGGAAGCCCGGCGTGACGGGGTGACGCTGGTCGAGCCGGGTTCGGCGGCCGACCTGCCGGCGATCGCCGGGGCGGCCGACGGCGTGGTCATCGGGGTGGCGTGGACGCGCGACATCCCGCTGGTGCGGGCCGTGGCCGGGCTGGGCCTACCGGTGGTGGTCGAACGCCGGGCGTCGGCGACGCTGGAGGAGTGGCTGGGGCTGGCCGACTACTGCGCCCTGGAGTGCGACGACCGGGTGATCCTGTGCGAGACGGGACGGCTGGACCTGGGGCTGCTGCGGGCCGCGCGGGCGGCGTCGGGGCGGCCGGTGCTCGCCGACGTGAGCGCGGACCCCGGGCTGTCGGCGGCGGCGGTGGCGGCGGGCGCGGACGGCCTGATCGTGGACGGCCCCGTTGGGGGTACGGGTGACGCCCGCCGGACGGAAGAGCACGGGGAGGCCGATGTGCGGGTGGCCGAGGAGGCGGTGGCGCTCGTCGGAGCGCTGGTCCGCCCCGAGGCGCCCGCCACGCTGCCCGAGTGCAGGCAGGCGATCGACCGGGTGGACGCGGCGCTGGCCACGCTCCTGGAGCGCCGCGCCGCGCTCGCCGGGATCGTGCAGACCCTCAAGCCGGTGGGCGGCTTCGCGGGCCGCGACATGGCGCGCGAGCGGGCGCTCGTCGCCCGGATGGCCGAGCACGCCCCCGAGCTGGGCGAGGCCCGGCTGGTCCCCATCATGAACGCCGTCATAGAGGCGGGCCTGAGCCTGGCCGAGGAACGATCGGCCAACGGCCGGAGCCAGCGACCGGAAACGGCGGGCTAGAAGCGGCCGTCGTCGGTGCCCGGGGTCGTGAGGTGGAAGTTGTTCAACGGGCGTCCCGGCCCGGCGGCGATCCGGGCGTTGATCAGCTCGGCGAAGCGCCGGTAGCCCGCGCCCGTCGGATGGAAGCTGCGGCTGTTGACGACGAACTCGTCCAGGTTCAGCGCCAGCCCGTTCACGTACGGGTCGGGCCGCCCGACCTCGTGCCCGGCGAACGCGTCATAGGCGTCCACGTACTCGACGCTCCCCGTCCCCCCGAACGCCACGATCTCCCGGTCGAACTCCCCGGCCACCCGCGCCACGACGTCGTTCAGCTGCCGCGTCATGCCGTTGAGCCATCGCTGGTCCTCTACGGTCAGGTTGTCGACCCCGTCCGGGGGCGCGGCGGGGAACGGCCGGGGATAGCCGAGCACGATGATGCGCGCGTTCGGCGCCCGGCTCCTGAGCTCCCGCAGCACCTTCGTCATGCTGGGCCGCAGCCCCGCGATCCGCTTGGCCACCTCCGACTGCTGGTCGACGCACGCCGAGGACCAGGGCAGCTTGACGATGCAGCCGGTGAGCACGCTGGTGAACCCGGCGTCGTTGCCGCCGATGCTGAGCGTCACCAGGCTGGCGGCCGCGCCCACGCGTTCGATCTGCGGCTGCTGGCCGTACTGGCCGGAGAAGAGCTGGCGGGTGGTGGCGCCGCTGCAGGCCCAGAAGGCGCTGCCGCCGCCGAACCGGTGGGCGCCCGCGACGAGCGGGACGTAGGAGCCCGGCGAGCGGTGGCAGCGGTCGGCGCCGCTGTTGATCGGCCGCGTGGCTCGGTCGTACACGCCCTCTCCGGAGGAGTAGGAGTCGCCGAGCGCCACGTACGTGCCGCTCTGCGCGGCCTGTACCGGCGACAGGCGGGTCAGGACCGGGAGCCGGCCGGGCGACGGCCCCCCGGCGGGACAGCCCGCGCCGATGGTGGCGCAGGCGAGCGAGGTGTACAGGCCCAGGGGAGCGCCCGCGAGAGCGAGCGCGGCGCCGAGCAGAGCGGCCGCGGCGATCTGGACGATCTTCCCTTTCGTCCCGTCCAGCGCGGCCTCCCCCAAGTGGTGACGACTCCGCCAGGAAGCGTCTTCGGTTCCCTGTGTTCACCTCAGTAAAACGGACGTCGGCGTAGTCTCGTCGCACCCGGCCGAGGCCGGGTAGTGATCTGGTGGAAGCCGAAGCCGCGTCCGTCCGGCGAGCCGGGCGGACCGTGGGTGAGAACCGCGTTGTCACGGCCTGACTGCGCACTGCTGGAGGAAGTGCGCCTCTTGGGCCACCGCCCCGCCGGACGCTGTCCCGTTTGGTGCGGACACCAACGCGGGCGGGGACCGAGCGCCAGTCAGGCGCCCGGCTGTGACAGAAAATTACCCCACGATTACCATCCGTCGCAACCAAGCGAGTCGAAGAAATCCAACAACAGTTCTAACCGCCTCACATGGCGAATGCCAGCAACAGTTCGTACCCTAATCGACCGGTGATCGCCGCGACCTGCCTTCACGGTGAGGACACCCGTTCTGTACGACTCCAGGACTGTCGGTGGTGACAACTAGAGTCGGAGCGCAGGTCACGATTCAGACGGGAGGCGCCGCTCCATGTCGTCCAGCGACTCGTTCGTGCATCTGCACGTCCATACCGAATACTCGACGCTCGACGGGGCCGCGCGCTTGGAGCAGTTGGTCAGCCGGGTCGGCGACCTGGGGATGCCGGCGATCGCGATCACCGATCACGGCAACCTGCACGGCGCCTACGACTTCTATCGGCGGGCCACCGCCGCGGGCGTCAAGCCGGTGATCGGGATCGAAAGCTACCTCGCGCCGGAGTCGCGCCACACCAGGCAACCGGTGCTGTGGGGCGAGCCGCACCAGCGGCGTGACGATGTCTCCGCGGGTGGCCACTACACCCACCTGACGATCTGGGCGCGCGACAAGGTCGGCCTGCACAACCTGATGCGGCTGTCCTCGCGCGCCTACACCGAGGGTTTCGTCCGCAAATGGCCAAGGATGGACGCCGAGCTCCTCGCCGAGCACGCCGACGGGCTGATGGCCACCACCGGCTGCCCGTCGGGCGAGGTGCAGACCAGGCTGCGGCTCGGCCAGTACGACGAGGCGCGTGCCGCCGCCGCGAAATATCAGGAGATCTTCGGCAAGGACAACTTCTTCCTGGAGATCATGGACCACGGCCTCGACATCGAGCGCCGGGTCCGCGACGGGCTGAGCGCGATCGGTCGCGACCTCGGCCTGCCGCCGCTGGTCACCAACGACTCGCACTACACCTACGCCTCCGACGCCGCCTCCCACGACGCCCTGCTGTGCGTCCAGACCGGCAGGCAGCTGTCCGACCCCGACCGGTTGCGCTTCGACGGCAGCGGCTATTACCTCAAGAGCGCCGCCGAGATGCGCGCGGCCGACTCCTCCGACCTGTGGGCCGAGGGCTGCCGCAACACGCTGCTGGTGGCCGAGAGGGTCGATCCGACCGGGTTCTTCGCGTTCAAGAATCTGATGCCTGCCTACCCGGTCCCCGAGGGGATGGCCGAGCGGGAGTTCTTCCGTAAGACGGTCTGGGAGGGCATGGACCGGCGCTGGCCGGAAGGCTTCGACGACGAGCATCGCCGCCGGGCCGCGTACGAGATGGGCGTCATCGAGCAGATGGGCTTCCCGAGCTACTTCCTCGTGGTCGCCGACTTCATCATGTGGGCCAAGGAAAACGGCATCCGGGTCGGTCCGGGCCGAGGGTCGGCGGCGGGCTCGCTGGTGGCCTACGCGATGGGCATCACCGACCTCGACCCGCTGCCGCACGGCCTGATCTTCGAACGGTTCCTCAACCCCGACCGGGTCTCCATGCCCGACGTCGACATCGACTTCGACGAGCGGAGGCGGGCCGAGGTGATCCGCTATGTGACGGAGAAGTGGGGCGCCGACAAGGTCGCCATGATCGTCACGTTCGGCACCATCAAGGCCAAGGCCGCCATCAAGGACGCGGGCCGCGTGCTCGGCTTCCCCTACGCGCTCGGCGACCGGGTGTCCAAGGCGTTCCCGCCCGCGGTGATGGGCAAGGACATCCCGCTGGCGGGCATCTTCGACGAGGCCCACCCCCGCTTCGCCGAGGCGGGCGAGTTGCGCCGGCTCTACGCCGAAGAGGTCGACGTCAAGGCGGCGATGGACCTCGGCAGGGGCCTGGAGGGCCTGATCAGGCAGACCGGCGTGCACGCCGCAGGCGTGATCATGTCGGCCGAGGTGATCACCGACCACCTCCCCGTCATGCGCCGTGAGTCCGACGGCGCGATCATCACGCAGTTCGACTACCCGGCCTGCGAGGCGCTCGGCCTGCTGAAGATGGATTTCCTGGGCCTGCGCAACCTCACGATCATGGACGACTGCCTCAAGATGATCGAGGCGACGTCCGGTGAGCGGATCGACCCGCTGACGCTGCCGCTCGACGACCGCAAGACCTACGAGCTGCTCGGCCGGGGCGACACGCTGGGCGTGTTCCAGCTTGACGGCGGCGGCATGCGCTCGCTGCTGCGGCTGATGAAGCCCGACGGTTTCGACGACTGCTCGGCTCTCATCGCGCTCTACCGCCCTGGCCCGATGGGCGCCAACTCGCACACCAACTACGCGCTGCGCAAGACCGGCCGGCAGGAGATCGCCCCGATCCACGCCGAGTTCGAGGAGTCGCTGGCCGACATCCTCGACACGACCTACGGCCTGATCATCTATCAGGAGCAGGTCATGGCCATCGCGCAGAAGGTCGCCGGGTTCTCGCTCGGCAAGGCCGACCTGCTGCGCCGGGCGATGAGCAAGAAGAAGAAGTCCGAGCTGGCCGAGCAGTTCGCCTCCTTCGAGAGCGGCATGCGGGCCAACGGCTACTCCGCCACGGCGATCACCACGCTGTGGGACATCCTGCTGCCCTTCTCCGACTACGCCTTCAACAAGGCCCACTCCGCCGCCTACGGCCTCATCGCCTATTGGACCGCCTACCTCAAGGCCAACCACCCGGCCGCCTACATGGCCGCGCTGCTGTCGAGCGTCAAGGACGACAAGGACAAGTCAGCCCTCTACCTTCACGAGTGCCGCCGCATGGGCATCAAGGTGCTCCCGCCCGACGTCAACGACTCCGACTTCGACTTCACCCCGCGCGGCGCCGACATCCGCTTCGGCCTGTCGGCGATCCGCAACGTGGGCGGCAACGTCGTCGACGGCATCATCGCCGCGCGCAGGCAGAAGGGCCGCTTCACCGACTTCACGGACTTCCTGCGCAAGGTCCCGGCGCCCGTCTGCAACAAGCGCGTGATCGAGTCGCTGATCAAGGCCGGGGCCTTCGACTCGCTCGGTCATGAGCGCAAGGGCCTGGTCCTGGTGCACGAGCAGGCCGTCGAGGCGATCGTCGACATCAAGAAGCACGAGGCCATCGGCCAGGACTCCCTGTTCGGCGCCGTCGAGGACCAGACGTTCGAGGTGCGGATCCCGGTGGGGGAGTGGGACAAGCGCACGCTGCTGCAGTTCGAGCGGGAGATGCTCGGCCTGTACGTCTCCGACCACCCGCTGTTCGGCCTGGAGCACATCCTCGCCTCGGGGGCCGACTGCTCCATCGCCGCGCTCCAGGACGACAGCCGCGCCGACGGGCAGATCGTCACGGTCGGCGGCATTCTGAGCGGCCTGCAGCGCAAGCGCACCAAGAAGGGCGACACCTGGGTGCTCACCCAGCTGGAAGACCTCGAAGGCGCGATCGAGGTGCTGATCTTCCCGTCGGCCTACCAGCTGAGCTCGACGATCCTGGCCGAGGACGCGTTCGTCTTCGTCAAGGGGCGCCTGGACAAGCGGGAGGACGTGGCCAAGATCATCGCGATGGAGGTCACGGTGCCCGACTTATCGCGGGAGCCGCGCGGGCCGCTGCTGGTGAGCCTGCCGCTGACCCGCTGCACGCCGTCGGTGGTGGGGCGGCTGAAGGAGATCCTGGCCGCGCATCCTGGGACGTCGGAGGTGCATCTGCGGGTGTACGACGGGTCCAGGGCGACGGTCATGCGGGTCGGCGACGGGCTCCGGGTGGCGCCGTCGGCGGCACTGATGGGCGACCTCAAGCAACTCCTCGGTCCTGCCTGCCTGGGCGTGTGAGCGACAATCGGATCGTGACCGCACCGCACTACCTGACCGCGACCGAGATGGCCCACCTGGTCAGGACCCGCCAGGTGAGCGCCGTCGAGCTGCTCCAGGCCCACCTCGACCGCATCGAGCAGGTCAACCCCCAGGTCAACGCCATCGTGACGCTGGTCGCCGAGCAGGCGCTCGACGCGGCCAAGGCCGCCGACGCTGGGGAGGCGACGGGGCCGTTGCACGGGGTGCCGGTGGCGCACAAGGACCTCGTCGACACCAAGGGCATCCGCACCACCTACGGGTCGCCGATCTACGCCGATCATGTCCCCGACAAGGACGATGTGATCGTGGAGCGGCTCAGGTCGGCCGGGGCGATTCTCGTGGGCAAGACCAACACGCCGGAGTTCGGCACCGGCTCCCACACGGTCAACGAGGTGTTCGGGGCCACCCGCAACCCCTACGACCTGTCCAGGTCAGCCGGGGGCAGCAGCGGCGGGGCGGCGGCGGCGCTGGCGTCCGGGATGGTGCCGCTCGCCGACGGTTCTGACATGGGCGGGTCGCTGCGCAATCCGGCCTCGTTCTGCAACGTGGTGGGGCTACGGCCGACGCCGGGCCGGGTGCCCGCCCTGTCGGAGCAGGCCGCCTGGTACACGCTCTCCGTTCAGGGGCCGATGGCCAGGACGGTCGACGACCTGACCCTGATGATGTCGGTTATTTCGGGATTCGATGCTCGTTCTCCGTACTCGATCACCGAGGGCTTCACCCCCGACGAGCGCGATGTCGCCGGGCTGCGCGTGGCCTGGAGCCCCGATCTGGGCGGGCTGCCGGTGGACCCCGAGACAGCGGCGGTCACCGCTACGGCGCCCGGTGTGTTCGAGCGGCTCGGCGCGCACGTCGAGCAGGCCGAGCTGGACCTGTCGGACGCCGACGACGCCTTCCGCGTCTACCGGGCGTGGTACTACACGCTCGCCTTCGGTGAGCTCGACGGGCTGGGCGCCAACACTGCCTGGAACGTCGAGCAGGGCCGCAAGCTCACCGGCGCCGACCTGGCCAGGGCCGAACGCCTGCGCAGCGGCCTCTACCACCGCATGGCGGCCTTCTTCGACACCTATGACGTGCTGATCGCCCCGGTCAGCCAGGTGCCGCCGTTCCCCGTCGAGCACCCCTACGTGAGCGAGATCAACGGGGTCCGGCTGCCCGACTACCTGGCATGGATGCGCTCCGCGTACTGGATCAGCGTCCTGCACGCGCCCGCCGCGTCGGTCCCGGCCGGATTCACGCCGTCGGGGCTGCCGGTCGGCGTGCAGATCATCGGCCGGCCGTTCGCCGACGCCACGGTGCTGCGCGTGGCCCGCGCCTTCGAGCGGGCCACCGAGCACGGCCTGCGCCGCCCGCCCCTCTGACCAGCAGGGCAGCCGTCAGTCGATCCCGTACGGCTTGCGCAGCGGCGACTCGCGATACCCGTGCATGCCCTCCAGCAGCCCGAAGAAGCCCACCGCGACCAGCGGCCAGGACACGATCACGCCCGTGGCGGTCAGCGCCAGCGACCCGGGGACGACCTTCACCCCGGGCTCGGCCGCGGCCTCCACGGCCACCACGCCGAACGTGAACGTCGAACCCACCCAGAGCGTGAGGAACGCCGCCAGTACCCCGCCGACGCCGAGCCCCAGCAGCACGGCGAGCTGGTGCCGCCGGCCGAGGAACCACGCGAGCGCTCCGCAGGCCAGCCCGAGCCCGCCGGTGATCACCGCGTACCATCCGTCGGCGGCGATCAGCGCCTGCGTGGTCGGGTCCGCCAGCACCGGCCCCTGCGCCGTGACCTGGTACGGCGCGCGGGGGGACAGGTGCGACCACAGCAGCCCGGCCAGCACTGCCAGAGCGGCGAGGATGAGGACAGTAACCGCAAATGCGCGAACATGCCTCGCCACGCCGCTCCCCCTCACATTTACGTCTGAATCAGGTCGATCGTATCTCCCGGCTAGGCTCGCTTCGTGATTGAAGACAAGGTCTGGCTGATCGAACCTTCCGGTCCCCTCAGGGGTGACGTCGAAGTACGCGGCTCCAAGAACGCCGTGTCCAAGCACATGGTCGCCGCCATGCTGGGCACCGGGGAGAGCACCATCCACAACGTCCCCGAGGTCGGCGAGGTCGGCATCACGGCGGCGATGCTCGACGCGCTGGGCATCAACGTGGA
This sequence comes from Nonomuraea sp. CA-143628, assembly GCF_050942315.1. Lineage (NCBI taxonomy): Bacteria > Bacillati > Actinomycetota > Actinomycetes > Streptosporangiales > Streptosporangiaceae > Nonomuraea > Nonomuraea sp. CA-143628. Next base: position 8,570,900 of record NZ_CP192072.1, on the reverse strand, counting down.
GATCACCCGGACGGAGATCCGCATCGGTCAGGGGCCGGAGATCAAGCCGCGGGTGCCCGACGCGTTCACCGGGCTCAACCGCATCCCGATCCTCATGCTGGGCCCGCTGCTGCACCTGGCGGGGGAGGCGTTCGTGCCGCTTGTCGGCGGCGACCCCATCGGCCGGCGGCCGGTGAACTTCCACGTCGAGGCGCTGCGCGCGATGGGCGCCGAGGTCGAGGTGGGCGACACCGGGATCTTCGCCAAGGCCAAACGGCTGAACGGAACCCGGCTGGAACTGCCGTATCCCAGCGTAGGGGCGACCGAGACGATCCTCATGTCCGCGGTGCTGGCCGAGGGCAAGACCGTGGTGAAGAACGCGGCGATGGAGCCCGAGGTCGTGGAGCTGGCGCTGTTCCTGCAGCGGATGGGCGCCAGGATCGAGCTCTCGCCCGACCGCAGGATCGTCATCGAGGGCGTGGAGCGGTTGCACGGCGCCTCCATCTGGCTCGCGGGCGACCGCATCGAGGCGTTCTCCTATCTCGCGGCGGGCCTGGTCACCGGCGGCGAGGTGCGGGTGCACGGCTGCCCGCAGGACCGGCTGGTCACCGCGATCACCACGCTGGCCAGGATGGGCGCCCAGTTCGACATCAACGACGAATACCTGTGCGCCACCGCGCCGCCCGAGGGGCTGCGCGCGGCGGCCGTGCAGACCGACACGCATCCCGGGTTCATGACCGACTGGCAGACGCCGCTCATGGTGCTGTTCACGCAGAGCCAGGGCATGTCGGTGCTGCACGAGACCGTCTTCGAGAACCGCCTGGTGTACGTTCCGGCGCTGCAGAAGATGGGCTGCGAGATCGAGGTGTTCGATCAGTGCCTGGGCGGCCCGGCCTGCCGCTACCACGACACGAACGCCAGGCACTCGGCCGTCGTACGGGGCGTGTCACAGCTCAAGGGCGCGGACGTGACGCTGCCCGACATCCGGGCCGGATTCTCGGCCGTGCTGGCCGCCGCGGTGGCGGACGGGACCTCGACGCTGCGCGGCGTCAACCACATCGAGCGCGGCTATCACCAGCCGTTCGAGCAGTTCGCGTCACTTGGTCTGAATATCCGCAGACAACAGTAAAGACGCGCGAGGCCGGTGTTTGCCGATGGCTTCCCGGCCGCAGATCAACTGAGTGACTGTGCTCAGATCCGTCGGCGTGCTCGCCGTGGCCGGGGCGATCGGCGGGGTCCTGGCGGCGGCGCTGGCCGCCCCGGCCGTGACCGGGGCGGGCCTGTCCGCCAAGAACGTCGCCATGACGTTCGTCGACCTGCCGCCCGCCCCTCGTGAGGAGCCGCTGTCCCAGGTGACCCGCCTCCTCGACCGGAACGGCAAGCAGTTCGCCCAGTTCTACGAGGCCAACCGGACGACCGTCCGGCTCGACCAGGTGGCGCCGGTGATGCGCAAGGCGATCGTGGCCATCGAGGATGCCCGGTTCTACGAGCACGGCGGCCTGGACGTCAAGGGCACGATCCGGGCACTGCTCACCAACACGCAGGCGGGCGGGATCAAGCAGGGTGGCTCGTCCCTCACCCAGCAGCTCGTGAAGAACATCCTGGTGGAAGGCGCCCGAAGCGACGCCGAGCGCGACCGGGCCCGCGCGCCCAACCTGGCCAGGAAGATCACCGAACTGCGGTACGCCCTGGCGATGGAGGAGAAGTACCGCAAGGACGAGATTCTTGAGAAATATCTGAACATCGCGTACTTCGGCGCGGGAGCTCATGGCGTCGAGGCCGCGGCCAGGCGGTTCTTCTCGACCACGGCCGCCCGCCTCACCCTGACCCAGGCGGCAACGCTGGCGGGGGCGGTGCGCGTACCGTACTCGACCGACCCCTCGCTGGGTGACAGGCACCTGGTCCGGCTGCGGCAGCGGCGCGACATCGTGCTGGACCGCATGGCCGAGGTGCACGCGATCTCGCAGCAGGAGGCGGCCGCGGCCAAGCGGACCGGCCTCGACCTCAAGCTCCATCCGGAGCCCGGCGGCTGCGCCCAGAGCAGCTACCCGTTCTATTGCTATTACGTTCAGCGGGAGCTCCTGTCCAACCCCGCCTTCGGCAGCACAGCCGCCAAACGGCAGGCCAGGATGAGCACAGGCGGGCTGGTGATCCGTACGAGCCTCGACCCGGTGGCCCAGCGGGCCGCCGAGCACGCCATCCGGCAGCGGGTGCACCCCGACGACACCCAGGTGGCCGCCGAGGCCATGGTCGAGCCGGGCACCGGGCGGATCATGGCGATGGCGGCGAGCAAGCGCTTCGGCCGCAACCCGGGCAACAAGAAGAACGGCGCCAGGACCACCTTCAACCTGCCGGCCGACATGACGCACGGCGGCGGGATGGGGTTCCAGGCCGGTTCCACGTTCAAGGTGTTCACCCTGGCCACGGCGCTGAAGCAGGGCTGGCGGTTCGGGGACGGTTTCCAGACCCCCGGCGAGCTGACGCCCGACCAGGGCTATCGCGACTGCCACGGCCGGCGCGTCAACGACCCGAAGACGACCATCTACAACGCCTCCGGCGAGGGCGCCGGCGGCCCGCACAGCCTGGAGACCGGCACCTGGAAGTCGGTCAACATCTTCTACATGATGCTGGAGCGCAAGGTCGGCCTCTGCAACGTGGTCACGACCGCCAAGGCGCTGGGCATCTCCCGCGCCGACGGGACGCCGCTGCGCGAGGTGCCGACGTTCACGCTGGGGGCCAACGAGATGGACCCGGTGACGGTGGCGGCGGCGTTCGCGACGTTCGCGGCCAGGGGGAGGTACTGCCGGCCGCTGGCGATCGTGGAGATCACCGGCCGGGCCGGCGAACGCACCCAGGTGCCGCCCGCCTGCGAGCAGGCCCTCGAGCGGCCGGTGGCCGACGCGGTCAACTGGGTGCTGGGCGGCGTCTTCACCGAGGGCACCATGCGCGGCCAGAGCATCGGCCGTCCCGCGGCGGGCAAGACGGGCACGAACAACGGCTACACCTCGGCGTGGTTCGCCGGTTACACCCCGGACCTGGCGGCCGCGGTCAGCGTCGGGGACATCAGGGGCGCCTACCGCTACCCCCTGCAGAACGTCCAGATCGGCGATGAGTACTACGGCTCCGTGCAGGGCGCCTCGCTACCGGGACCGATCTGGGTCGACTCGATGCAGGAGGCCCTGAGTGACACCGCCCCGTCGCGCTTTCCCGGCCCTGACATGTCCCGCTTCGGCGGCGGCTTCACCCCGGGCCTGAAGGAGGCGCTGGAGGCGGAGGCGAAGGCCCGTCACGAGCACGAGCGGTTCGCCCGCGACAGGCGCCGGAAGTTCGACCACCGCGGACGCTTCACGTTCATGGAGCGATGGAACCGGCGGGACTTCCGGGAGCCACGGCATCGCCGTGACGCCCTGGAACGGCGTCCCGGTGACGCCCTGGAACCTCGGCGTCCCGAGGACGTCCGAGACCCCCGGCGTCCCGAGGACGTCCGAGACCCCCGGCGTCCCGAGAACGCCCGAGACCCCCGGCGTCCCGAGGACGTCATGGAACCTCGGCGCCCCGGCGACGTCATGGGACCGCGGCGTCCCCGCGATTTCCTGGAGCCGCGTCATCGCCGCGACAGGATCAACCGGCACTTCCGATAGCGGCGGTGACGGCCCCCGTCAGCGAGATCAGGTTGGCGGGGGCGGTCTCGATCTGCAGCCCCCGCTTGCCGGCGGAGAAGTAGATCGTCCCGAACTCCAGCGCCGACGCGTCGACCACGGTCGGCAGCCTCTTGCGCTGGCCGAGCGGGCTGATGCCGCCGACCACGTAGCCCGTGACGCGCTCGACCTTCGCCGCGTCGGCCATGGTCGCCTTCTTGCCGCCGAGCGCCGCCGCGAGCGCCTTGAGGTCGAGCTTGCCCGAGACCGGCACGACCGCCACCGCGAGCGCGCCCTCCACCTCGGCCACCAGCGTCTTGAAGATCCGCTCGTGCGGCACGCCGAGCGCGTCGGCGGCCTCCTCGCCATAGGCCTGCGCGTTGGCGTCGTGCTCGTAGGGATGAAGGGTGAACTCGGCCTTGGCCTTCGTCAGCGCCACCGTGGCCGGAGTGCCCCCTTGGGCTTTCGCTCTGCTCACAGGATGCCAGTGTAGCGAATCTACATTGTAAAGGCGCGGCCCGGGGTGTACCCGAGAGCTTCCCGGAAGGCGACGATGAAAGCGCTGGCGGTGGCCCAGCCGCACCGGTGCGCGACCGAGGTGACCGTGATCCCGTCGGCCAGCAGCAGCAACGCGTGGTGCAGGCGCAGCTGCGTACGCCATTGCGGGAACGTCATCCCCAGCTCGCTCCTGAAGAGCCGGGCCAGCGTACGGTCGCTGGTGCCGGCCAGCCGCCCGAACTGCGCGAGCGTGCGGTGGTCGGCCGGGTCGTCGTGCAGGAGCGCGCAGACGGCGGCCAGTCGGGGATCGCGGGCCGTGGGCAGGTGGAACGGCTGCTCGGGGGAGCGGCGGAGCTGGTCCAGCAGGACGGCCCGCAACCGCCGCCGTTCGGCGCCGCCATCGTCGGGGTCCGGTCCCACAGCGGCGGCGGTGTAGGCGATGATCAGCTCGCGCAGCAGCGGGCCGACGGCGAGCACGGCGGGCCGGTCGAGGCGCAGGGGGTTGTCGGCGATGGGCAGGCCGACGAGCCGCAGGTCGGTGTCGCCGTGCGCGCGGTGCTCGTGGACGGTGCCGGCCGGGACCCAGATGGCCCGGTTGGCCGGGGCCACCCAGGTGCCCGCGCCCGTCGTCACCGACAGGACGCCCCGGCAGGCGTAGGTGATCTGGTGGGTGTCGTGGCGGTGCGCGTCGATCCCGGTGCCGGGCGCGAGCGGCCGGATTCCGGTGGGTGCTTCCGGAAGATGGCGGATTTCCATCATGGATTGGCATTTTATCGGAAGCGGGCCAGGTCATCCCGGGGTGACGATCAGAGGGTGAAGGCGAACAAGATCGTGATGCTGGCCGCCGGCCATGCCGGTGTGGACGTGTACCAGGGGGCGGTGCCGGCGCTGGTGCCCTTCCTGGTGGCGCAGCGCGGCTACGGGTACGTCGCCGCGTCGGGCATCGTGCTCGCCGCGACGCTGCTGTCCTCGATCGTCCAGCCGGTCTTCGGCGCGCTCACCGACCGCCGGCGGATGCCGTGGCTGATCCCGGTCAGCATGCTCACGGCCGGGCTCGGGGTGGCCCTCAGCGGTGTCACCGACGTGTACGCCCTCACCTGGCTGGCGGTGGCGCTGTCGGGTCTGGGCGTGGCGGCCTACCATCCGGAGTCGGCCCGCCTGGCCAGGATCGCCAGCGAGGGCAGTCACGTGCGGATGAGCTGGTTCTCACTGGGCGGCACGCTCGGCTTCGCCACCGCGCCGATCGTCGTCACGCCGTTGCTGTCGCTGTGGGGGCTCGGCGCCTCGCCGTTGCTGGTCGTCCCCGCCGTGGTGGGCGCGCTGCTCACGCTCACGGTGATCCGCTCGCTCTCCCGTCACGGTGAGGCGGCTCGGGCGAGCGCCCGTTCCGCCGGGCGGGACGACTGGCCGTCGTTCGTCCGGCTCACCCTGGTGATCGTCTTCCGGTCGATCGCGTACGTGGGGTTGAGCGCGTTCGTCGCCCTGTACATGGGTGGGGGAGCGGCGGGGGCGGTGGCGTTGTTCGTGCTGTTCGCCGGGGGTGCGGTGGGGACGCTGCTCGGTGGCCGGCTGGCGGGGCGCTGGGGCCGGGTGCGCACCATGTGCCTGGCGTACGCGGCCGCCGTGCCCGCCATCGCCGGGGTGGTGCTGGCGCCGGGTCCTTTCGCGTACGTGTTCATCGCGGCCTCGTCGATCACCCTGTACGCGCCGTTCTCGCTGCATGTGACGCTGGGCCAGGACTTCCTGCCCAACCGTCTGGGCACGGCCAGCGGCGTCACGCTCGGCCTGGCGGTGAGCGCCGGTGGCCTGACCAGCCCGCTCGTCGGGGCGGTGGCGGAGGCCACCTCGCTCCGGGTCGCGCTCGCCGGCCTGATCGTCTTCCCGGCCCTGGCCTGGCTGCTGGCCCGCACGCTCAAGGACCCCGCTCCAGTCATACGGGAGCCGCTGCCCGCTGCCGGCGCCTAGCGATCGGCTCAGCCGGCGGCCCAGTCGCCGGTGTCCAGGCGTATCTCGGCCGGCTCGCGGTCGGGGCGCAGGCCGCGCCACGAGGGGTGGCGCAGGCGGCCGTCGCCGGTCAGCTCGGCGTAGCGGACCTCGCCCACCAGGCGCGGCTCGACCCAGTGGGCGTCGCGGGCGGGCTCGCGGGGCACCGGTGCGGCGAACGGCGACTCGGGCCGCTCCAGTGGGGTGAGGCGTTCGTACAGGTCGTCCAGCATCGCCTGGGTGAAGCCGGTGCCCACGTGGCCGACGAACCGCAGCCGCCCGTCCTGGTCGTGCGCGCCGAGCAGCAGGGAGCCGATCGTGCCCGCGCGCCGGCCCGCGCCGGCCTTCCAGCCGCCGATGATCACCTCGACGGCCGTGAGGTTCTTGACCTTCGTCCACTCGGCGCTGCGCCGGCCCGGCCGGTAGGGCGACGACAGGCGCTTGCACACCACGCCCTCCAGGCCGAGCCGGCGGGAGGAGTCGAGCGCGCCGTCCGCGTGGTCGTGGAACCACACCGGCACCTGCCAGCGGAAGCCGGGTGTCAGGACGTGCTCCAGGAGCTCGCGGCGTTCGGTGTAGGGCCGGCCGATGGTGCTGTCGGAGCCGAGGTGCAGCAGGTCGAACGCCATGAGCGTCACCGGTACGGCCCTGGCCAGCTCGGCGACCTTGGCCGGGTGGCGCTGGTGCATGCGGGGTTGCAGCGCGCCGAAGCTGGGCCGGCCGGCCTCGTCGAAGGCCACGATCTCCCCGTCGACGACCGCCGGCCGCCCGCCAGTGGCGCCGGCCATCAGCTGCAGTTCGGGGTAGGCCGCGGTGACGTCCTTGCCGTTGCGCGACAGCAGCCGGACGCCGCCGTCCTCCAGGTAGACCAGGGCGCGTACGCCGTCCCATTTCATCTCGACGGCCCACTTGTCCCCGCGTACCGACGGCAGGGAGCCGAGCTGAGCCAGCATCGGCGCATAGACGGGCAGCCGCGCCATGACTCCTGGCGTACCCCTGCGGCAAGATCGGCAGCGGGGGCGGGGGTCTGCAGATGGTCAAGCCGGGAGGCGGCTGTCCGAGCCTTATGCCGCTGGCGTACTAGATTCGTAATATCAGGACAAATCCACCTAAAGGCGAGCATGGTGTGGCGCTCGGGAACTCCCAGAGTGGGGCATTCGGGACGACCCACCCCCGTCCCGGATGCTGGACAGAACCGGATTCAGGGAGGGGACTCCGTAAACTGGGTGGGTGATTTCCCGTATTGACATGCGCGGTTCCCTTCCGGCGAACCTGCGCGACGTGCTGCCCCGCGCCGAGCTCGACGTCGAGGCCGCCCTGGAGAAGGTGCGGCCCATCTGCGACGAGGTCCGCCATCGCGGGGCGGCAGCCGTACGGGAGCTGACCGCCAAGTTCGACGGTGTCGAGATCCAGCAGGCCCGAGTGCCCCAGGAGGCGATCCAGGCGGCGCTGCGGGACATGCGGCCGGAGGTCGTGGCCGCGCTGGAGGAGGCGATCCGGCGCACCAGGCTGGTCCACCGCGACCAGCGCCGCGCCGACGTCACGACCCGCGTCGTGCCCGGCGGCACCGTGACCGAGCGGTGGGTGCCGGTCGACCGCGTGGGCCTCTACGTCCCCGGCGGGCGCGCCGTCTACCCGTCGAGCGTGGTCATGAACGTGGTCCCGGCCCAGGAGGCGGGCGTGGAGTCGCTCGCCGTGACGAGCCCGGCCCAGCGCGACCACGGCGGGCTGCCGCACCCCACGATCCTGGCGGCCTGCGCGCTGCTGGGCGTGGACGAGGTCTACTCCGTGGGCGGCGCCCAGGCGGTGGCGATGTTCGCCTACGGCACCGAGGAGTGCCCGGCCGCCGGCATGGTGACCGGGCCCGGCAACATCTGGGTGGCCGCCGCCAAGCGCCTGCTCAAGGGCCGCATCGGCATCGACTCCGAGGCGGGGCCGACGGAGATCGCGATCCTGGCCGACGAGACGGCCGACCCGGTGCACGTGGCCGCCGACCTGATCAGCCAGGCCGAGCACGACGTGATCGCGGCGGCCGTGCTGGTCACCGACAGCCTCCGGCTGGCCGAGGCCGTGGAGAAGGAGCTGCCGGGCCAGGTCGGCGTCACCAAGCACGCCCAGCGCATCACCGAGGCGCTCGGCGGCCGGCAGTCCGGCATCGTGCTGGTCGACAGCATCGACGACGGCCTCAAGGTCGTCGACGCCTACGCCGCCGAGCACCTGGAGATCCAGACCGCCGACGCGGCGGCCGTCGCGGCACGGGTCCGCAACGCGGGCGCGATCTTCGTGGGCCCCTACGCCCCGGTGTCGCTCGGCGACTACCTGGCCGGCTCCAACCACGTGCTGCCCACGGGCGGCTGCGCCTGCCACTCCAGCGGCCTGTCGGTGCAGTCGTTCCTGCGCGGCATCCACGTCGTCGACTACACGCGCGAGGCGCTGGCCGAGGCGGCCGGGCACGTGACGGTGCTGGCCGACGCCGAGGACCTCCCGGCGCACGGCGCCGCCATCCGCGCCCGCTTCGACTGGCAGGTCCCATCGCGAAACGAGGCTCAGTGAATCCCCGCGTGAATCTTGACGTGACGCTCGACGACCTGCCGATCCGCGACGACCTGCGGGGCCGCACGCCCTACGGCGCTCCGCAGATCGACGTGCCCGTCAGGCTCAACACCAACGAAAACCCCTACCCGCCCTCCCCGGCCCTGGTCGCCGACCTGGCGGAGGAGGTGCGCGCGAGCGCGGCCGAGCTCAACCGCTACCCCGACAGGGACGCCGAGGCGCTCCGCACCGACCTGGCCGGCTATCTGGGTCACGGGCTGACCAAGGACCAGGTGTGGGCGGCCAACGGCTCCAACGAGATCCTCCAGCAGATCCTCCAGGCGTTCGGCTCCTACGGGCGCACCGCGCTGGGCTTCGAGCCGTCCTACTCGATGCACCCGATCATCACCACCGGCACCAGCACGGAGTGGATCTCGGGGGCCCGTGAGGCCGACTTCTCGCTCGATCCGGACAAGGCGGTCGCCGCGGTCGAGGAGCACCGGCCCGACATCGTGTTCCTGACCTCGCCCAACAACCCGACCGGCACCGCGCTGCCGATGGAGACGATCAGCCGGGTGCTCGACGCGGCCAAGGGCATGGTCGTGGTCGACGAGGCCTACGCGGAGTTCGCCCGGGAAGGCACGCCCTCGGCGCTCACCCTGCTGCCCGCGCACCCGAGGCTGATCGTGACGCGGACCATGTCCAAGGCGTTCGCCATGGCGGGCACCCGGCTGGGCTATCTGGCCGCGCATCCGGCCGTGATCGACGCGCTGCTGCTGGTGCGGTTGCCCTACCACCTGTCGACGCTCACGCAGACGGCGGCCCGCGTGGCGCTGCGGCACCGCGCCGAGCTGCTCGCCACGGTCGACGCGCTCAGGCAGGAGCGCGACGACATCGTGGCCTGGCTGCGCGGTAAGGGGTTGACCGTCGCCGATTCAGACGCCAACTTCGTGCTGTTCGGGCGTTTCGCCGATCGGCGGAAGGTGTGGGAGGCCCTGCTGGCGGGCGGTGTGCTCATCCGCGAGGTGGGGCCGCCAGAATGGCTGCGGGTGTCGATCGGCACCGATGAGGAGATGGCGGCGTTCCGCGCCGCTTTGGAGGGAGTCCTGCTGTGAGCGAGCCAACCAACGGAAACGGCGCTTCTGCGGCTCACAGCCCCGACGAAGGTGGGCCGGTGGGCCGGGTCGGTCGCGTCGAGCGCGCGACGAAGGAGACCTCGGTCCTGGTCGAGGTGGGTCTCGACGGCACGGGCAGGGTCGACGTCTCGACCGGGGTCGGCTTCTTCGACCACATGCTGGCGCAGCTCGGCAAGCACGGGCTGTTCGACCTGACCGTCAAGACCGAGGGCGACCTGCACATCGACTCGCACCACACGATCGAGGACACGGCGCTCGCGCTGGGCGCCGCGTTCCGCGAGGCCCTGGGCGACAAGTCGGGCATCAGGCGGTTCGGCAATGCGTCGTGCCCGCTGGACGAGTCGCTCGCCGAGGTGACCGTCGACCTGTCGGGCCGCCCCTACCTGGTGCACACCGAGCCCGAGGGCATGGCGCCGATGATCGGGCCCGAATACGACACGACGATGACGCGTCACGTCCTGGAGTCGTTCGTCGCCCAGGCGGCGATCTGCCTGCACGTACGCGTGCCCTACGGCCGCAACGCGCATCACATCGTCGAGGCCCAGTTCAAGGCGCTGGCCAGGGCGCTGCGCGAGGCGTCGGAGTTCGACCCGCGCGCCACGGGCGTGCCGAGCACCAAGGGCGTGCTGTGACCGACAACACGATCGCCATCGTCATGGTGTTCATCGGGCTGTTCCTCATCGGCGGCGTGTTCTCGCTGTTCAGGCAGGGGCTCAAGCTCGGCGCCGCCGCCTGCGCGGTCGGCGCCGCGCTGGCGATCACCGCGGGGGTGATGTGGTGGTGAAGAACATCGTCGTGCTCGACTACGGGTCGGGCAACCTGCGTTCGGCCGAGCGGGCCCTGGCCCGTGTGGGCGCCAACGTGACCGTCACGTCCGACTTCACCGCCGCGCTCGAGTGTGACGGCCTGGTCGTGCCGGGCGTCGGCGCGTTCGAGGCGTGCATGACCGGCCTCAAGAGTGTGTACGGCGAGCGGATCATCGGCCGGCGCCTGGCCGGTGGCCGCCCGGTGCTCGGCATCTGCGTCGGCATGCAGATCCTGTTCGCCAGGGGCGTGGAGCACGGGGTCGAGACCGAGGGCTGCGGCGAGTGGCCGGGCACGGTCGAGCGGCTCGACGCGCCCGTTCTGCCCCACATGGGCTGGAACACCGTCAAGGCGCCCGCGGGCAGCGCGCTGTTCGACGGGATCGACGAGGCGACGCGCTTCTACTTCGTACACTCCTACGGCGTGCGCGAGTGGGAGCTGCACCCGGGTGACGGCTTCGCCGAGCCGCTGGTCACCTGGGCGGAGCACGGCGTGCCGTTCGTGGCGGCCGTGGAGAACGGCCCGCTGATGGCCACCCAGTTCCATCCGGAGAAGTCCGGCGACGCCGGGGCCGCGCTGCTGTCCAACTGGCTCGGCACCCTTGAGTAAGGAGCGGGCGCGCCGCCGTGCCGAGCGTGAGGCGGAGCGGGCGCGCGCGATCCGGCTCAACGAGGCACGGCAGGCGCGGGCCGCGCGCCGCCGCGCCTTACTCGGCCGGCTGGTCCCGCGCCCGGTCCGGATCGCCCGCCAGGGTGGTCTGCTCGCCCGCCGCCGCCGAGGCCAGAACGCCGTGGTGGGGCTGCTGTTCGTGCTGGTCCAGGTGGTGGCGTGGCTGGTGTGGGGCGCGCCGCTCCTGAGCCTGGCCGTGCTCGTCTTTTCCCTGCTGCTGGCACCTGTTGTCATGACTCTCGCTTTCGACCGGAGGACCTGATGTCGCTCGTATTGCTCCCTGCCGTGGACGTCGCGGACGGTCAGGCCGTACGCCTCGTCCAGGGGGAGGCCGGGACCGAGACCGGCTACGGCGAGCCGCTCGCCGCGGCGCTGGCTTGGCAGGAGGCGGGCGCGGAGTGGATCCACCTGGTCGACCTCGACGCCGCCTTCGGCCGGGGTTCCAACCGGGAGCTGCTCACCGACCTGATCGGCCGGCTCGACGTGAACGTGGAGCTGTCGGGCGGCATCCGTGACGATGCCTCGCTGGCCGCGGCTCTGGCCACCGGCTGCCGCCGGGTCAACATCGGCACGGCCGCGCTGGAGAACCCCGAATGGTGCCGCCGGGTCATCGCCGAGCACGGCGACAAGATCGCCGTCGGGCTGGACGTACGCGGCACGACGCTGGCCGCCCGCGGCTGGACCGAAGAGGCCGGGGACCTGTGGGAGGTGCTCGAACGCCTGGAGGCCGACGGCTGCCCCCGCTACGTGGTCACCGACGTCACCAAGGACGGCACCCTGCGCGGACCCAACCTGGACCTGCTTCGCGCGGTCTGCGCGCGCACCGACAAGCCGGTGGTGGCCAGCGGCGGCGTCTCCTCTCTCGACGACCTGGTCGCGCTGGCTTCGCTGGTGCCCGACGGCGTGGAGGGTGCCATCGTGGGCAAGGCCCTTTACGCTCAAGCTTTCACGCTGGAGAGCGCGCTGATCGCGGTTCGCGCTTAGTTCCTCGGGAGGGGGCGTGATGGGCAGCAGCATGAGTATGGAGAGCACCGGACCAAGGGTGTTCTCCGGAGGCATCTGGGAAGAGAGATACGGCTACGCGAGGGCGGTGGTCGTCGGTGACCGGGTGATCGTGTCCGGGTGCACCGCCACCGTCGACGGCGAGGTGCGCCACCACGGTGACGCCTACCTGCAGAGCAGGACGGCCATGGACATCGCCCTCGAAGCGGTCGCGATGGGCGGCCTGAGCAGGGAGGACGTCGTCATGGTCCGCTACTATGTGGTCGAGCACGGCCACTTCGACGAGGTCGGGCGGGCGATCGGCGAGGTGTTCGGGCGGGTGCGCCCCGCCTGCACCGGCGTCCGCGTCGCCGGGCTCGTCGATCCCAACATGCTGGTCGAGATCGAGATAGAGGCGCTTCGGGCATGACGGTAGCCGTACGAGTGATCCCGTGCCTGGACGTGGACGCGGGGCGCGTGGTCAAGGGTGTCAACTTCGCGAACCTCCGCGACGCGGGCGACCCGGTCGAACTCGCCAGGCGCTACGACGCCGAGGGGGCCGACGAGCTGACCTTCCTCGACATCACCGCCTCCTCGGGCGAGCGCGACACCATGCTCGACGTGGTGCGCAGGACCGCCGAGCAGGTGTTCATCCCGCTGACCGTGGGCGGCGGCATCCGCTCGGTCGACGACGTCAACACGCTGCTGCGCGCGGGAGCCGACAAGGTGTCGTTCAACACCGCCGCCATCGCCCGGCCCGAGCTGCTCACCGAGGCGTCGCGGCGCTTCGGCGCGCAGTGCGTGGTGCTGTCGGTCGACGCGCGGCGGGCGCCGGGCACCGAGAGCGGCTTCGAGGTGACCACGCACGGCGGGCGCCGCGGCACCGGCATCGACGCGGTCGAGTGGGCCGCGCGCGGTGAGGAGCTCGGCGTCGGCGAGATCCTGCTCAACTCGATGGACGGCGACGGCACGCTCGACGGTTACGACCTCGAGCTGCTGCACGCGGTCAGGGCCGCGGTCCGGGTGCCGGTGATCGCCAGCGGCGGCGCCGGGCGGCTGGAGGACTTCCCTCCGGCGGTCGCGGCCGGCGCCGACGCGGTGCTGGCGGCGAGCGTGTTCCACTTCGGGACCCTGAAGATCTCCGAGGTCAAGGACACGCTCCGGATGGCCGGTCACCCGGTCCGCTAGACCGGCGGACGGCCGGTCACCGGGTCCGCCGGACCGGCGGACGGTCGGCCACCCGGTCCGGCTAGAACACCCGCATGTGGTGGAACAGCTCATAGGAGGCGTCCTTGGCCGCGAACGCGGCGGCCTCGGACCGTTTCACGGCCAGATACGCGCTACGCCGTAGCGGGCCGAGCGCCTCCATGAGCACCTCGTCCGCCTCCAGGGCGTCGAGCGCCTCCTCCAGTGAGGCCGGCAGGCGCGGGTAGCGGCCGGGCCGCGTGTCGGGGTCGACGTCGACCGCCTCGCCGGGGTCCAGCTTGCGCCGGATCCCGTCGAGCCCGGCGTGGATGACCGCGCCGAGCGACAGGTACGGGTTGGCCGAGGAGTCGGACGGCTTGAGCTCCAGATTCGGCTCGCCGCTCTCGCCGAGCGGCGAGCAGACCCGGATCGCGGCCTCCCGGTTGTCGGGACCGTAGACGGCGTAGGCGCTGGCCCACGTGCGCGGCGCCAGCCGCCGGAAGCCGTTGACGCTGCCGCAGGTCAGCGCGGTCAGGGCGGGCAGGTGGGCGATCAGGCCGCCGATGAAGCCCGCCCGCAGCTCGCTGTCCTCGGCGAAGACGTTCTGGGTGTCGTTCCACAGGGACAGATGCAGGTGGGCCCCGTTGCCCGCCTGGTCGGCCAGCGGCTTGGGGGCCAGTGACGCCCACATCGACATGCGCATCGCGACCCCGCGCACGGTCTCGCGGTAGAGGACGTGGTTGTCGGCGGCCCGTAGCGCGGGCGCGTGGCGTACGGACAGCTCCTGCTGGCCCGGCCCGAGCTCGGGGTGGTAGTGCTCGACGTGCAGGCCCTGCGTCTCCAGGGCGCGGATCAGCTTGATCGTGTAATCGTGGGCGGTGTCGAAGCCGGTGGCGGCGTAGCACAGCGTGTCGTCGAGGGGCACCAGCCGGTCGAAGCCGCCTGTGGGGTCGGGCAGGCGTCGGCCGAGCGTGAACTCCGGTTCGAAGGCGGCCAGCAGTGTGTAGCCCTCGTCCGCCAGCGCGCCGACCGCGTCCTTGAGGAAGGTGCGTGCGCAGGCCGCCCAGGGTGAGCCGTCCGGCTCACGGAGATCTGAGAGCATCGCCGCGGCGCCGGGAGCGTGGGGGAGCGGGACGAAGGTAGAGGGATCGGGGACGATGCGCACCTCGCCCACCGGACCCAGGTGCTCGACCTCCTGCAACTGGTCGAGCATGTTCATCGCCATCATCGCCACCGTGTGCCCGATCCCGGTGTTGAGCCGCTCGGCGAGTCGCGACCGGGATGCCGCCTTCCCACGGATGACGCCTCCGTGGTCGGCGTACAGGAAGCGGACCAGCTCGATCCCCTCGATCTCGGCGCGTTCGAGGACGCGCCGGACGTGGGGATCAGGCTGATGGAGTTTGGTGACGCTCGGACGATCTCTCATTCTGCCTGCGTAACACGATCTGGCATCGTGGGGAAGCGTCTAGCGCAGACAGAACCACACGTCAGGTCAGCACATTGGTAAAGAAGACAGCCAACTGGTTGGCGCCATGAACGATCCCGTCGAACACGCCGTTAACCGCGGATGCGGCCTGGGCCGGCCGGGTGAACAGGTAGAAAATCACGAACGCCACTAGAACGTACGTGACCACCTTCTTGACCTGCATGGGGGCCTCCTGCAGTCCATTCCCAGCCGTATATACCCGGATCTGGGCGATCCTTGGCATCTTCTATGAAGACGTTCCTTGATCCTAACCGGGGGGCTTGTTTCTCACGCCATGGTAAGGCCAAGAGGTATCACCGAGGCCCCTGTGAGACCCCGGAAGTTGGGGTGCCATCACATGCCCAGCTTGGCGTTCTTGAGCCGGGCGACGGCGTCGGCATCGCCCGTCAGTTCGACCCTGGCGTGCTCCTGACGCCCGAAGCAGAACAGCAGCAGCTCGCCCGCCCGGCCCGTGACCTCCACCTTCGGGCCCTGCTGCGCGCCGCCCAGCGTCACGCCGCCGCCCAGGCGGTGCAGCACCACGCCCACGGGCGCTCTGCGCAGCATGAACCGCCCGCCACTGGCCACCCGCTTCCACATGATCTGCTCCAGGTCGGCGGGTAGCTCGCGTGGCTCCCACTCCGGCTGCGCGCGGCGCACGTCCTCGTGGTGGACGAAGAACTCCAGGGTGTTGACGGCGTCGTCGAGGAAGGGGAGCAGGCCGTACACGCCGCCCGGCCTGCGGACCAGGTCGACCAGCTCGGGGTAGGAGTGCTTGGCCTTCAGGCCCTCCTGCACGGAGGCCGTGTAGCCGGCCAGAGGCTTGAGGGCGATGCCGCCCATGGCGTCGGGCCGGCGCTCGCGCAGGACCAGGTGGGCGGCCAGGTCAGCGGTGTTCCAGCCCGTGCAGAGCGTCGGCGCGTCCGGGCCGAGCTGGTCGAGCAGGTCGCACAGCGCGGCGCGTTCGCTACGAGCGTGAGTCACGCGGCCCACCCTACCCGCGGGAATAACGCATTGATCGCCAGTGATACTGACATATGTAGAAATGGGCGGGGAAAGGAAAATTTGCGAGTGGCGACCAAGGTCACCTCGGCTGTCATGCGTCAAGGGCTGCGCGTCCTTGGGGTGGCCGTCCGTACGGAGAAGGCGGTGTTCGCCGCGGCCGTCCTGGCCAGCGCGCTCTACGGTGGCATGACCGTGGCGTCCGCCTGGGCGCTCGGCTGGGCCACCCAGAACGTCGTACTCCCCGCCTTCGACAAGGGCGACACCGCCGCGGGCGCGCTCTGGATCGGCGTGCTGCTCATCATGGGCGCGGCGCTGCTCAAATCCATCGGTGTGGCGGGCCGCCGCATCCTGGCCGGGCTGATGCAGTACCGCATGCAGGCCCGCTCGCGGCGCGCGGTCACCAGGCAGTACCTGCGGCTGCCCCTGTCGTGGCACCACCAGCACCCGACCGGGCAGCTGCTGTCCAACGCCAGCGCCGACGCCGAGGCGGCCTGGGCGCCGCTCGCGCCGCTGCCCATGGCCGTCGGCGTGATCGTCATGCTGTTCACCGCGGCGATCGGGATGCTGCTCACCGATCCCATGCTCGCCCTGGTGGGCTTCCTGATCTTCCCGGCCATCGCCGTACTGAACCTGATCTACCAGCGCCGCCTGAGCCCGCTCGCCACCCGCGCGCAGCAGCTGCGCGCGGAGGTCAGCGAGATCGCGCACGAGAGCTTCGACGGCGCGCTGGTCGTCAAGACGCTCGGCAGGGAGGCGATGGAGACCGAGCGCTTCCGGCGGCGCGCGCACGAGCTGCGTGACGCGAACATCGCCGTCGGGCGGGTGCGCGGCCTGTTCGACCCCCTGCTGGAGGCCCTGCCCACGCTCGGCGTGCTCGCGGTGCTCGGCGTCGGCGCGCTGCGGCTGTCCACCAACTCGATCGACTCCGGCGAACTGGTGCAGGTCGCCTACCTGTTCACGCTGCTGTCCTTCCCCATCCGGGCGCTCGGCTGGGTGCTGGCCGAGCTGCCGCGCAGCGTCGTCGGCTGGGAGAGGGTGCAGGCCGTACTGGACGCCGAGGGGTCCATGGAGTACGGCGAGGTCGCGCTCAGCGAGACCAGGCCCGCCAAACTGGAGGTCTCGGACGTCTCCTACGCCTACGGCGCCGACGAGGTGCTGCACGACGTCACCTTCGACGTGCCGGCCGGCGGCACCGTAGCGCTGGTCGGGCCGACCGGGTCCGGCAAGTCGACGCTGGTGCAGTTGCTCGTACGGCTGGTCGACCCGGCTTCCGGACAGGTGCTGCTCGACGGCGTCGACGTGCGCCGGCTCGCCTACGGCGGGCTGGCCGAGTCCGTCGCGCTGGTGCCGCAGCAGACGTTCCTGTTCGACGACACCGTGCGCGGCAACATCGCGCTCGGGCTGGACGCAGACGACGCGGACGTGTGGGCGGCGCTGCGCGTGGCCCAGGCCGACGGGTTCGTCGCCAAGCTCGCCTCGGGACTCGACACCCGCGTCGGCGAACGCGGCACGTCGCTGTCCGGCGGCCAGCGCCAGCGGCTCGCGCTGGCCCGCGCGGTCGTCCGCCGCCCGCGCCTGCTCATCCTCGACGACGCCACCTCCAGCGTAGATCCGCAGGTCGAGGCCAAGATCCTTTACGGCCTGCGCGACGCGGCGTCGAGCGTCGTCGTCGTGGCCTACCGGATGGCCACGATCGCGCTGGCCGACGAGATCGTCTACCTGGACCGGGGGCGGGTCGTCGACCGGGGCGGCCACGAGGAGTTGCTGGAGCGCTGCGAGGGCTACCGGAACCTGGTGACCGCCTACGAGCGGGAGGAGGCCGAACGGGCCGCCATCGAGATCGAGCCGATCGAGGAAGAAGAGGTCAGCGCATGATCGTCGGGCAGGGGACCCCCGGCAACACCGGGCGGGAAGTCAGCGCATGAGTGTGGAACAGGGCATCCGCGGCAACGCCGAGCGGTCGGCGCTGGCCACGATCCGCCAGGGGTTCTCGCTCACGCCGGAGTTCCGCAGCGGCCTGGCCGGGACACTCGCGCTGGCCGTCATCGCCACCGGTGGCAAGATCATCGTGCCGATCGCGGTGCAGCAGACCATCGACACCGGCCTCAAGGGCGGCACCCCCGACCTGCCGTACATCTGGCGGGCCGTCGCCCTGTGCGCCGCCGCCGTGATCCTCACCGCCCTCGCCGGATATGTCATGAACGTTCGCCTCTACAAGGCGACCGAGTCCTCACTGGCCAGCCTGCGGGTCCGCGGCTTCCGCCACGTGCACGACCTGTCCGTCCTCACCCAGAACACCGAGCGCCGCGGCGCCCTCGTCTCCCGCGTCACCAACGACATCGACCAGATCAGCACGTTCATGCAATGGGGCGGGCTGATGATCATCGTGGCGTTGGGCCAGGTGCTCGTGGCCAGCGTGCTGATGTTCATCTACTCCTGGCAGCTCACGCTGCTGGTCTGGGCCTGCTTCATCCCGCTGGTGATCGCGCTGCCGCGCTTCCAGCGCTGGCTGTCCGGCGCCTACACCACCGTGCGCGAGCGGACCGGCGACATGCTCGCCGCCGTCAGCGAGTCCGTGGTCGGCGCCGCCGTCATCAGGGCGTACGCCTCCGAGCGGCGCACCGCCGACCGCATCGACACCGCCGTCGACGCCAACAGGTCCGCGCAGATCAAGGCGCAGACGATCGTCGGGTTCGTCTTCCCGCTGACCGAGATCGTGGCCGCCGTGGCCATCTCCGGGATCGTCCTGCTCGGGGTACGGCTCGGGCTGTCGGGCGAGATCACTGCCGGGCGGCTGGTGGCGTTCCTGTTCCTGGTCACGTTGTTCGTCTCGCCTCTGCAGACCGCCACCGAGGTGCTGAACGAGGCCCAGAACGCGGTCGCCGGCTGGCGGCGCATCCTCGGCGTCCTCGACACCCCGCCCGACGTGGCCGACCCCGGCGACTCCGGCGTGGACCTGCCGCGCGGGCCGATCTCCGTCGCCTTCGAGGACGTGCACTTCAACTACCCCGGCGGCGTCCCCGTACTGCGCGAGGTCACGCTGTCCATCCCGCCGCGCTCGCGCATCGCGATCGTGGGCGAGACCGGTTCCGGCAAGACCACGTTCGCCAAACTGCTCACCCGGCTCATGGACCCGGTCGCGGGCCGCGTCACCGTCGACGGCCACGACCTGCGCGACGTGCGCTTCTCCTCGCTGCGCGAGCGCATCGTGATGGTGCCGCAGGACGGCTTCCTGTTCGACGGCACCCTGGAGCAGAACGTCCGCTACGGCAAGCCCGCCGCCACGCGCGAGGAGATCCTGCTGGCCATGACCGAGCTCGGCCTGGCCGACTGGCTGGAGGGCCTGCCCGCCGGCCTCGACACCCCGGTGGGCCAGCGCGGCGAGTCGCTCTCGGCGGGCGAACGCCAGCTCGTCGCGCTCGCCCGCGCCTACCTGGCCGACCCCGACCTGCTGCTGCTCGACGAGGCCACCTCGGCGGTCGACCCGGCGACGGAGGTACGGCTGGCACGGGCGCTCGAAGGCGTCACCAGGGGGCGGACGGCCATCTCGATCGCGCATCGGCTGTCGACGGCCGAGAACGCGAACGAGGTGCTCGTCTTCGACGCCGGGCGGCTGGTGCAGCGGGGGCCGCACGCCGAGCTGGTGACCGAGCCGGGCGTCTACGCCGACCTGCACGCCTCCTGGGTGTCGGCCGCCCACTCGTAGCGTCTTGCCCCTCTTGGTGCGATCGGGCTCATCGCGGGACGGTCGGCCTCATTGCGGGGCTCATTCCCGGGCGGCGGCGAAGCGAACGCTGGTGCCGCCCGGGCCGGAGACGACCGTGACCTGGTCGCACAGCAGCCTGGTCAGCCACAGCCCGCGCCCGCGCGGCTCGTACCCCGGCGGAGTGTGAGAGGCGCCCGTCCAGCCGGGCGGCAGCCCCGGCCCCTCGTCGGTCACCTCGCACCAGAGCCGGTCGTCGTGCCACCACAGCCGTAGCCGTCCGCTGCCGCCGCCGTGCAGCACGGCGTTCGTGGTGATCTCATTGACGGCCAGCACGAAGTCCTCCAGCCGCTTGCCCGCCAGACCCTCCCCGGCCGCGCGCTCGGTGACCAATCTGCGCAGGGCAGTGATCCGCCCCTGCGCGAACCCCGTACAGAGGACCTGTCTACCCATCGACGGCCCGGCGGACGGCGATGACCTCATCGGCCCTGATCAGCCGCAGCACGCGCGCGACCGTCCCGCGGCACACCACCACCGTGCGATGGTGGTGGGCGGCGGCCCGTGCCAGCGCCGTCAGCGCGAGCAACTGGGCCGACCCGGCGTCGATGAAGTCGAGCCCCGTCGCGTCGATGACCACCTCGGCCGCCACCGCCTCCAGCTGGGTCAGCACCGAGGCGAACGCCAGCCGGTTGGTGATGTCGATGTCACCCGACAGCAGCAGCCCCGGCTGCGGGCGCATGTTGACGAAGCGCAGCAGCGCCTGCCCCGGCGCGATCGGATGGATGGCCGCCGCCCGGTTGACGGCCGCGGCCGAGTAGAGCCCGCGATCGTACTGGCACACGGCCGCCAGCCACCGCTCACCGAACAGCGCGTTGACCGCCGCCTCGAACCCCTCCCGCCCGGCCGCGTCCCGCACCCCCCAGGCCGCGTCGACCAGCGCGTAGACACCGCGATGCCCCTGCTCCCTGGCCTGCTCGCCGGCCGCGACCAGCACGCCCAGCAGCCACGCGGGCCCATCCGCGCCCGCGCACGCCGTGATCTCGACCCGCCCCGCCGCCTCCGCCGCGGCCAGCCCCGGCACCAGCGGCGCCAGCCACTCCCGCGTCCGCTCCGGCGAGTCGGTGTGGGTGATGATCACCACTTTGGTCCGGCGGCGCAGCCCGTTCGCCGTGAACGCCCTGGTCGCGGCCATCCGCTCCCGATCGCCCTGGAACGGCAGGCAGACGTGATCGCCCAGGTCAGGATCGAGGACGGAACCCGCGACGTCCACCACGATCGTCCCTCCCCCTGCCGTGGGTCTGCCATGCATCTCCCGTACGTCGGACAGAAAATACTCCGCCGCTCATCATCACGTAATGCGTTCTTCGCAAAACCCTCGGTAACGTGGCGCGTCCCGGTGTACCTTTTCCGCGGGGGCCGCTAGTGGCGGAGTCATGAGGAGCATGGGCGTGGATGTGCTGGAGATGACGCGGCGCCGACATGGCGAGCTCGTGGTCGTCAGCCTCGCGGGCGAGGTTGACGCGGACAACGTGTCAAAGGTCCGCAAATGTTTCGACGAGGCGGTCGCGACACACGGGCCGCGCCTGGTCGTCGACCTGAGCAACCTGACCTTCATCGACACATCGGGCTTGGGGGTGCTGGTTCGTCAGCTTGCCGCTCTACGGGATCGCGACGGCACCATGGCGCTGGTCGCCACGGACGGTCAGGTCCTGAGGCGCCTGCGCCGGACCAACATCGCACCACTGTTCCCGATCTACGAGACGCTGTCGCAGGCACTCGACTAGATCGGCGGGGGCGGTGCCCGTTCACCGGGGATCCGCTCTCCGGAGGGGGCGTCCCTTCGTGGGGGCTTCTGTCACGGCGGTGTGGTCTTCTTCGGCTTGCCCGGGGCGGGCCGTCCGTCGTTGGGGGGCCTCTGCCATGGCGCGGTCTTCTTCTGCTCTCCCAGGGCGGGGCGTCCCCCTTGGGGACCTCGTCATAACGGGTCGTCTTGTTCCGCTCTCCCGGAGGCGCGTCTCCCCCTAGGGCCCGGCCGTTCCTTCCACTCCCCCGAAGGGGGTATCCCTCCAAAGAGACGCCAGCCACGACGGACCGTCACAGGGATCGAGACGGTTGCGTGACCAGTGACCGGCCGCCTGGCCAGGGTGCCGGAACAGCGGCTGTGCCACCGTCGATTCGGGGAGCGGCCGCTCCGGCTGGTTGAATGACGACATGTCCCTTGACCCCAAGATCGCCGCGCGACTCAAGCGCAACGGCGACGGGCTGGTGCCCGCGATCGTCCAGCAGCACGACTCGGGCGAAGTGCTGATGCTCGCCTGGATGGACGACGAGGCGCTGCATCGCACCCTCACCACGGGCCGGGCCACCTACTGGTCGCGCAGCCGGGGGGCCTACTGGGTGAAGGGGGATACGTCGGGGCACGTGCAGCACGTCAAGGCGGTGTCGCTCGACTGCGACGGTGACACGGTGCTGCTCAAGGTGGACCAGGTGGGAGCGGCCTGCCACACGGGCGACCACACCTGCTTCGACGCCGACACACTCGAGGTGACGATCACACCATGACGGCCACCGGACCTGACCCGGACCCCGAATCCGGGCCGGTCACCGGACCTGAGCCGGGCGTTGGACCCAGGCCGGTCACACGCCCCGAGTCGGACGCCCGGCCCGAGTCGGACGCCGCGCCCCGATCAGGCGGTCTGGAATCCGGATCTCGGTCGGGCGCCATGTCTCGGTCGGATGGCCGGGAGTCCAGGACGGATGTCCGGGGATCCGGGACTCAGGCGGAGGCTATGCCCGAGTCGAGCGGCCGGGAGTCCGGGGCTCGGGCGGATGGCCTGTCCGGCACTGGTAGCCGGGAGGCCGTGCCTCAGTCGGAGGTCGTGGCCGGGACGGGCGGGGCGGCGGCGGACGTTCCCCAGACAAGCGACGTGTCCGAAGCAGGAGAGCAGGGCGGGTCTCCGGGTGAGGTCGCGGCTCGGCGGGGGCGGCGGGAGTTGACCGCTTGGTTGGTGGTGACGGTGCTCGGCTGCGTGCTGGTGCTGCTCGCCGCGGGCCGGGCGTGGGTGACGAATGTGCGCGGCGCCGGCACAGGGGCTTTGGCCGTGCCGAGCGGTGGTGACCTCAGCCCGGTTCTGACGCCCCTGGCGCTGGCGGGGCTGGCCGGGGTGGTGGCCGTGCTGGCCACCAAGGGAGCCGGTCGCCGGGTGATCGGAGCGCTGCTGGCCCTGTGCGGCGTGGGAGCCGGGCTCGGCGCGTGGCAGGCGGCCGGCGGGAGCGGCGTGCTGAGCTGGCTGCGCGAGCGGAACGTCATGCGCGCGACCGGCGCGATCCAGTGGGACGCGGTGCCGCTCTGGCCCGTGGTGTGCGGCCTCGGGGCGGTGCTGATGGTCGCGGGTGGCGTCCTGGCCGTCGTACGAGGTGGCGCTTGGGCCGGCATGTCCGCCAAGTACACCCGCGAGCGTCCCGAGACCACCGGCGACCGCTCCATGTGGGACGCCCTGGACCGCGGCGACGACCCGACCTAGCCGCGCGCGACCCCTCCCCGTCGCGGGCTCATCACAAAAAGTCCACGGTCTGAACCGTTGCCGGACCGGCGCGCGTTTCGTCAATAAGCTGCCTCTGCAACGGGCCAAGAGGGGATGAGGTGCCAGTGGCATGAGCTACGGGGATCAGGGCAACAGCGGGGGTTACGGCGCGCAGCCGCCCGGCGGAGGCTACGGACAGCCTCCGGGCCAGAGCCAGCCTCCGGCCTACGGGCAGTCTCCCGGCTACGGCCAATCTCCCGGCTACGGCGAATCTCCGGGCTACGGTCAGTCTCCGGGTTACGGTCAGCAGCCCCCGAGCGGTTATTACGGTCAGCAGCCGTCCGGCGAATACGGGTACGGCCAGCAGCCGTCCGGCGAATATGGGTACGGCCAGCAGCCGCCGGGCGCCTACGGGCCACCCGGCTACGGCGCGTACGGGGCCCCGCAGCGGAACACCAGCGGCCTGGCCGTCGCCTCGCTCGTCCTGGGCATCGTCGGGCTGCTGTTCTGCGGCCTGACCAGCATCCCCGGTGTCGTCGTCGGTCACATGGCCCTCAGCCGCATCAAGCGCACCGGCGAAGAGGGCCAGGGCATGGCCTTGGGCGGCCTGATCACCTCGTACATCACGATCGTGCTCTGGGCGATTCTCTGGCTCGTGTTCGGCGGTATCTGGCTGACCGTCGTGGGGCTCGCGACCGCCACCACGACCGGAAGCTACTGACCCGCAGGGCATCCAGTCGGTTACAAATTGTCCGCAACGTGGACGTTATTCCACGTCGATAGTGGTTTGTCGCTAGGCTGCCGCGCGCAACGCGCCACAGATTGAGGAGTAATCAGCATGAGCTACGGAAACCAGGGCGACGGCGGTTACGGCGCCCAGCCGCCCGGTGGCGGTTACGGTCAGCAGCCCCCGAGCGGTGGCGGCGGTTACGGTCAGCAGCCGCCCAGCGGCGGTGGCTATGGTCAGCAGCCGCCCAGCGGTGGCGGTGGTTACGGTCAGCAGCCTCCGAGCGGTGGCGGTGGTTACGGTCAGCAGCCTCCGAGCGGTGGCGGTGGTTACGGTCAGCAGCCGCCCAGCGGCGGTGGCTATGGTCAGCAGCCCCCGAGCGGTGGCGGCTACGGCGCCCAGCCTCCCGGTTACGGCCCGCCCCCCGGTGGCGGTTACGGTCAGCCCGGCGGCTACGGCGCGCCGCAGGGTCCGCCGGACAACCATCTGGTCGCGGCCATCCTCACGACGCTGTTCTGCTGCCTTCCCTTCGGTATCGTGTCGATTGTCAAGTCGTCGCAGGTGAACTCGAAGTGGCAGGCCGGTGACTACCAGGGCGCGATGCAGTCCTCGGAAGAGGCCAAGACGTGGTGGAAGCGCGCGCTGATCTTCGGCGCGATCATCAACATCCTCATCGTCATCGGCTACATCCTGCTCTTCGTCATCGTCGCCGCGAACGCCCCGTCCGGATACTGATGGACATCGCGAACTTCGAGCGGCGCGGCACCGACCGGCTCCGGTCCGTGCTCGCGCCGCTCGGCGTCGCCGCCGCGGCGGGGGCGGTGTTCGCGGTCGTGGGCACGATCGACCCCAACCAGCCGGGCCACTATCCGACCTGCCCGTTCCTGTGGGCCACCGGCCTCTACTGTCCGGGCTGCGGTACGTTGCGCACCATCCACGCGCTGGCCCACCTCGACCCGGTGACCGCGCTCGGCCTCAACCCGCTCGCCATGGCGATGATCCCGTTTCTGCTGTTCTGGTGGGGTCGCTGGCTGGTCCGCGCCTGGCAGGGCAAGCCCCGGCGGACGACACTCGCGCATCCAGCTTGGCTTTGGGCGTTTCTCGGCATAGTGCTGGTGTACTGGGTGGTCCGAAACCTGCCATTCGGGGCGTTTCTCGCGCCGTAGTCGGGGGCCTGTGGTGAGGTGACCACGTCGGGGCCGATACCATCGCAAGACAGGCCGGGAGCGGACGCGATGCGAACTCTCTGCCGCCCCCAACTGCCGACCGGAGGGACCCCAAGCGCGTGAGTGAGCGGACCGAAGGGCCGAGCGTCCTCGACGACATCCTCGACGGGGTGCGCGCCGACCTCGCCACCCGTCAGCAGGCCGTGTCGCTTGACGAGCTCAAGCAGCGGGCCGAGCGGGCTTCGGGGCCCAAAGACGCGCTCGCCGCGCTCGGCGGCGACCGGATCTCGGTGATCGCCGAGGTCAAGCGCTCCAGCCCGTCCAAGGGCGCGCTGGCCGCCATCGCCGACCCGGCCGCGCTGGCCGCCGACTACGAGGCGGGCGGCGCCCACGTCATCAGCGTGCTGACCGAACGGCGCAAGTTCGGCGGCAGCCTCGAAGACCTGGCCGCTGTCCGCGCCCGCGTCGACATCCCGATCCTGCGCAAGGACTTCATCCTCACCTCCTACCAGCTGTGGGAGGCCAGGGCCCACGGCGCCGATCTGGCGCTGCTGATGGTGGTCTGCCTGGAGCAGGAGGCCCTGGTGTCGCTGATCGAGCGGGCCGAGTCCATCGGGCTCACCCCGCTGGTCGAGGTGCACACCGAGGAGGAGCTGGAGCGGGCGGTCGCCGCGGGCGCCCGGATCATCGGGATCAACGCCCGTAATCTGAAGACACTCGAGGTCGACCGCGACGTGTTCGCCAAGCTGGCGCCGAAGGTCCCCGATAATGTGATCAAGATCGCGGAGTCGGGCGTGCGGGGTCCGCATGACCTGCTCGCCTACGCACGGGTCGGCGCCGACGCCGTCCTGGTGGGCGAGAGCCTGGTCACCGGCAAGGATCCACGCAAGGCCGTGGAGGCGCTGGTGACCGCCGGCGCCCACCCCGCGACGCGCCCCGACCACGGAGCAGAGGGATAGCAGTGGCAAACGACGGCACCATTCTCACCGCCGCCGACCTGGCAGGTAACGGCGCCTACGGCAACGACCCCGACGTGCACGGCAAGTTCGGCATCTTCGGCGGGCGCTACGTTCCCGAGGCGCTCATCCCGGCCCTCGACGAGGTCGCCGCGGTTTATGAGAAGGCCAAGAACGACGCCGAGTTCCTGCGCGAGTTCGATCACCTGCTGCGTACGTACGCGGGCAGGCCGACCACGCTGACCGAGGTGCCGCGCTTCGCCGAGCACGCCGGCGGCGCGCGGATCATCCTCAAGCGCGAGGATCTCACGCACACCGGCGCCCACAAGATCAACAACGTGCTCGGCCAGGCGCTGCTGACCAAGCGGCTCGGCAAGAAGCGAGTGATCGCCGAGACCGGCGCGGGCCAGCACGGCGTGGCCACCGCCACCGCGGCGGCCCTGCTCGGCCTGGAGTGCGTCATCTACATGGGCCAGGTCGACTGCGAGCGCCAGGCGCTCAACGTGGCCAGGATGAAGCTGCTCGGCGCCACGGTGGTGCCGGTGACCAACGGCTCCCAGACGCTGAAGGACGCCATCAACGAGGCGTTCCGCGACTGGGTCACCAACGTCGACACGACCCACTACCTGTTCGGCACCATCGCCGGCCCGCACCCGTTCCCCGAGATCGTCCGCGACTTCGCGCGCATCATCGGCGTCGAGGCCCGCCGCCAGATGCTGGAGCTGACCGGCCGGCTGCCCGACGCGGTCGCCGCGTGCGTCGGCGGCGGCAGCAACGCGATCGGCATCTTCCACGCCTTCATCGGCGACGAGGGCGTCCAGCTGCACGGCTACGAGGCCGCCGGCCACGGCCTGGAGAGCGGCGAGCACGCGCTCACGCTCACCGCCGGCTCGGTGGGCGTGCTGCACGGCTCGCGCACCTACGTCCTGCAGGACGACGAGGGCCAGACGATCGAGTCGCACTCGATCTCGGCCGGTCTCGACTACCCGGGCGTCGGGCCCGAGCACGCCTGGCTCAAGGACAGCGGGCGGGCGGTCTACCACGGTGTGACCGACGACGCGGCGATGGCCGCGTTCTCGCTGCTGGCCAGGACCGAGGGCATCATCCCGGCCATCGAGTCCTCACACGCCCTGGCGGGCGCGCTGGAGCTCGGTCGTGAGCTGGGTCCCGAGGCGACCATCCTGGTCAACCTCTCGGGGCGCGGCGACAAGGACATGGGCACGGCGATGAAGTACTTCAACCTCTGACGGCCCGGGGTTCGCGCCGCACCGGCTCTGGAAGATGCCCGAGCACCGCGGCCGATGGCACCATGGCAAGGACGGCGGCGATGCGGCCCCTGAGCACTGAGAACGGACGATCATGACTACTCTTCAGACGGTTTTCGCCACGGCGAAGGCGGAGAACCGTGCCGCGCTGGTCGGCTACCTGCCCGCGGGCTTCCCGTCCAAGGAAGGCGCCATCACCGCGGCCGCCGCCCTGGTCGAGGCCGGCTGCGACGTGATCGAGATCGGGCTGCCCTACTCCGACCCGCTCATGGACGGCCCGACCATCCAGGACGCCGTGCACCGGTCGCTGGTCAACGGCACCCGGATCGCCGACGTCCTGCGCACGGTCGAGGGAGTCGCCGCCACCGGCGCGGCCACGCTGGTCATGACGTACTGGAACCCGATCGACCGCTACGGCGCCGATCGGTTCGCACGTGACCTGGCCGCCGCGGGCGGCGTCGGCACGATCACGCCCGACCTGACGCCGGAGGAGTCGGAGCCGTGGCGGGCGGCCTCGGCGGCGGCGGGCATCGACACTGTGTTCCTGGTGGCGCCCAGTTCCACGGAGGCGCGCATCAAGGCCGTGGTCGACTGCTGCACCGGGTTCGTCTACGCGGCCTCGCTGATGGGCGTCACAGGCGCCAGGGAGACCGTCAACGTGGCGGCCGAGGACCTGGTCAAGCGCACCCGCGCGCACACCGCGCTGCCCGTGTGCGTGGGACTGGGCGTCGGCACCGGCAAGCAGGCGGCCGAGGTGGCCGGTTACGCCGACGGCGTCATCGTGGGCTCGGCGTTCATCCGCCGGATGCTCGACGCGCCCGACGAGGCGGCCGGCCGTGAGTCGATCGGCGTGCTGGCCCGGGAGATGGCGGAGGGCGTGCGCTCCCGCGCCTAACCGTTTTCTGTCAAATACCGCGACTCGCAACCGGACAAGTGTCAGTATTTCTGGCGTCGGTCCATGGCGCGTGTTGCGGCGGCGGGTGTTGGTATCGGGGCCCCACGCAGTACGACGCATGCCTGTGAAAGGACATATATGCGTCGGAGTCCCGTTACCTTGGTAGCCGCCCTTCTCCTCGCCTTATCGGGCGTCGCCCTGGCCGCCCCCGCACAGGCCACGCGCGTACCGGAGATCCCTCCACAGGACACCGCGGGTTCCGTACGAGGCGCGGCGCCCACCCCGGAGCCGACGCCCACCTACGAGCTGTCCTCGCCCGACCAGCCGACCACCGGCCCTACGCCACCGCCCCCCACGCAGCAGAACCTGGCCCCCGAGCCCACCACCGTGGCCGAACCCGTCAGGATCTCCTCCGGGCAACTGGCCGTCGACCTCGACCCGGCCTTCCCGAGGATCCTGCGCTACACCGACAAGGCGAGCGGCGCCGTACTCGACGGCAGCACTGCCGTGCCCGCCGTGGTGCTGAACGGCACGCCGTACGAGGCCACGGTCGCGCTGCGCGGCACCGACGGCGCGTCCGCCCGCTACCGGCTGACCTTCGAGACGGGCGTCACGCTGGACGCCGGCATCAGCGTCAAGGACCGGGTGACGACCTTCGCGATCGACGCGGTCACCGACACCGAGGCGTTCCGGGTCAACACCATCGACCTGCCGGGGCACGATCTGGTGTCGGTGAGCAGCGACCAGCCGGGCGCCGCGACCGCGTTCACCAGGCTCGACCCCAACTCCACCCGTACGGCCGACGTCTTCGCCGCCGTCACCCCGGGGACGGCGCCCGACGCCGCTCCGATCGGCGCCTCGTACGCCATCGTCAACACCGGCGCCCTGGCCGCCGCGGTCGAGTCGAACTCCACTTACGACCGCCCCTCAGGCGTCACCGACAAGGACGCGGCCCGCTTCTGGCACCAGGCCAGGCAGGAGGACAGCGGCCGGGTCAGGGTCGGCGTGTGGAGCGGTCAGTGGACCTACCGGGGCGCCGGAGCGCCCTTCACCGAGGACCTGCCGTGGGCCAAGGTCGTGGTCACCCCCGACGCCAACGGCGACGGGGCCCTCGACTGGCAGGACGGCGCCGTCGCGTTCAGGAGCATCGGCGTCAAGGCGCCCGGCGCGGACCAGACCAAGGACCGGGTGATCGCGCACATCCCGTTCAACTTCTCCAGCCAGGCCACCCACCCGTTCCTGCGCACCCTCGACGACGTCAAGCGGATCTCGCTGGCCACCGACGGCCTGGGCCAGCTGGCCCTGCTCAAGGGGTACCAGTCGGAGGGCCACGACTCGGCCCACCCCGACTACGGCGGCGACTACAACAAGCGCGCCGGCGGCCTGGCCGACCTCAACACCCTGCTCAAGACCGGCAAGGACTGGAACGCGACGTTCGGCGTGCACGTCAACGCCACCGAGTCCTACCCCGAGGCGAAGAGCTTCAGCGAACAGCTCGTCAACAAGGACACCAAGGGCTGGAACTGGCTCGACCAGTCGTACCTGATCGACCAGCGCGGCGACCTGACCAGGGGCACCCTCGCCAAGCGGCTGCGGCGGCTGCGCGCCGAGACCGACAGGAACCTGGCCCTCCTGTACGTGGATGTGTACCGCCCGCACGGCTGGGTCGCCGACCGCCTGCTCACCGAGCTGCGCGGACAGGGCTGGCAGGTGGCCACCGAATGGTCCGACAAGCTGGAGCGCTCGTCCCTCTGGTCGCACTGGGCCAACGACCTCAACTACGGCGGAGCCACCAACAAGGGGCTGAACTCGCAGATCATCCGGTTCATCCGCAACAGCGAGAAGGACGTCTGGAACGCCCACCCCATCCTGGGCAACGCCCGCATCGTTGAGTTCGAGGGCTGGACCGCGCAGAACGACTTCACCGCCTTCTACCGCAATATCTGGGAGCACAACCTGCCGGCCAAGTTCCTGCAGCACTACCAGATCACCGACTGGAACCCCGACGAGATCGTCTTCACCGGAGGCGTGCGCGGCAAGGTGGTGGACGGCCGGCGCCAGCTGTTCGCGGGCGGTCACAAGGTGCTCGACGGCACCACGTACCTGCTGCCGTGGGCCGGCAAGTACTACCACTACAACCCGGCCGGCGGCACCACCACCTGGGACGCCGCCCGGCCGATGACCGTCTACAAGCTCACCGACCAGGGCCGAGTCCGGGTGGGCGTCGCCACTCCGGCCGATGGCAAGATCACTCTGCGGGCCGAGGCGGGCGTGCCGTACGTGCTCTACCCCGGCCGGGCGCCCGCCCGGGCCGAGCCCCGCTGGGGCGAGGGGAGCGGCGTCCGCGATCCCGGCTTCAACGGCGACGGACTGCGCGACTGGCAGGTCACCGGCCCGGTGAGCGTCCAGAAGAACGAGCGCGGCCAGCGCGTGGCCCTGCTCGGCGGCGGTCCGCAGGCCCGGCTGGAGCAGCGGCTGACCGGCCTCCAGCCCGGCCGCGCGTACACCGCCTCGGCATTCGTCGAGGTCGAACCCGGACAGGCCAGGCAGACCACGCTGGAGGCCGGTGGCCGGAAGGCGACGATCCAGCGCTCGACCGCCAAGAACTACATCGCCTCCGACGAGAAGCACGACACCTACTTCCAGCGCGTCAAGGTCGCCTTCACCGCCCCGCGCGACTCCGTCACGCTGCGGATCACGGCCGCCGCCGGTGCGGCGAAGGTGCGGGTGGACGATGTACGGCTCATCAGGAGCGATCCGGCGGGCGGGACCGAGACGTTCGAGTCCGCCGAGCCGGGGTGGGGGCCGTTCGTCAAGGGTGACGCCGGTGGCGCGTTCGACGCGCGTACGCATCTGTCGGAGCGGCACGAGCCGTACACGCAGGCCGGGTGGAACGGCAAGACCGTCGACGACGTGATCAGCGGCGACTGGTCGCTCAAGGCGCACGAGGAGCGGCAGGGGCTGGTCTACCGGACCGTGCCGCAGACCGTACGGTTCGAGCCGGGACACGCCTACGAGGTGTCCTTCGGCTACCAGAGCGCCCTGGCGGACGCCTACGCCTGGGTGACCGGCTACGACAAGGGCACCTCCAGCGTGGAGACCCGGCGGACGCCGGTGCCGGAGCGGCGGACCACGGGCAGGTTCGCCGAGCGGGTGGTCGCGGGCTGCGGCGACGTCTGGGTGGGGCTCCGCTCGCTGCTGCCCGAGCAGGCCGGGGCCGATTTCGTCCTCGACGACTTCGCCGTCAAGGACCTGGGCACCGACCCCGAGGCCCAGGCGTGCGCGTCGCTGGACGTGGTGCCCGCGACGCCCGCGTTCGAGCAGGGCGCGGCCTCCGAGGTCACCACCACGTTCGTCAACCTGGAGGACGTGGCGGCCCAGGACGTCAAGGTGACGCTGACCGTACCCGAGGGCTGGACCGTCGCCGGGGACGGGAGCGGCCCCATGAAGTCGGACCCTATGAAGTCCGGCCCTGTGAAGTCCGGCACTGTGGCGTCTCGCACCGTGGAGCCTGGTGGCAAGCTGGTGACCACCTGGAAGGTGACGCCGCCCGCGGACGCGCCCTATGACACCTACGAGCTCAAGGCCGACGCCGCCTACACCGCGGCGGGAGCCGCCAAGTCGATCGGCGCGGTGACGACTGTACGGACGCTGCCGCCGCCACCCACGGCGGAGGCTTGGGCGAGCGACCTGGAGTGGGTCAGCGCGGCCAACGGCTGGGGGCCGGTCGAGCGCGACCGGTCCAACGGCGACCTCGGCGCGGCCGACGGCACGCCGATCGTGATCGGCGGCCGGACGTTCGCCAAGGGGCTGGGCACGCACGCGCCCGCCGACGTCCGTTTCTACCTCGGCGGCCGGTGTACGGCCTTCACAGCCTCTGTTGGCGTGGACGACGTCCAGGCCACCAGGGGGTCCGTGGAGTACAGCGTGGTCGCCGACGGGGTGGTCAAGGCACACAGCCCGGTGCTGCGGGCCGCCGATCCGGCCTACGAGCTGACCGCCGACCTCACCGGGGCCCGGTACGTGGACCTCGTGGCGGGCGACGGCGGCGACGGCAACGGCAACGACCACGCGGACTGGGGCGCCGCCAAGTTCGCCTGCGGTTAGCGGTCTGACGGGTTCGTCGGCGGTCTCTGCGGTCAGCGGTGTGTCGGGTTCGGCCGCGGTCAGCGGTCGGTCAGGTCCGTCTGCGGCCTCTGCGGCCTCTGCGGCCTCTGCGGCCTCCGCGGCTTTTGCCATAAGCGGTCGGTCGGGTTCGTTCGCGGTTGGCGGTCGGTGAGTCGTGCCGGTCGCCGCGACGCCGTGAGCAGCGCGTACGGCCCGTGCGCGGGAAAACCCTCTTAACCGATTCTTATCCCGGGCGTGGTCAGATGGGTTCCGATACTGTGCGCTTTCCAGCGCAGAGAAAGAGGAGCCCTAGCCGTGGTCGCGTCGCAACAGTCACTTAACGCTCGTACGGCGGTACCCTGGGTAACGACCGTCGCCCGGCTGATCCTGGGCGGGGTGCTGATCGTGGCCGGGTGGCTGAAGATCGGCAACCCGTCCGACTCCGTCGTTGCGGTCAAGGCTTACGAGCTGCTGCCCGACTCGCTCGCCACGACCGTGGGCTACGGCCTGCCGATCCTGGAGATCGTGGTCGGGGTGCTGTTGGTCGTCGGGCTGCTGACCCGGGTGGCCGGGGTGGTCGGTGGGCTGCTCATGTTCGCCTTCGTCTTCGGCATCGCCTGGGCGTGGGCGCACGGCCTGCGGATCGACTGCGGCTGCTTCGGGGGCGGCGGACAGCTCGGGGCGGGGGAGCAGCCGGCCTACCTGCTCGACATTCTGCGCGACTTCGGTCTCGTGGTGCTCGGCGCCTGGATCGTGCGCTTTCCGCCGGGGCGTTTCGCGCTCGACTCGGCGCTCGGGTTGGCGGGCGGCGAGCGCGTACATGATGAACAAGAGGGGATCGACCAATGAGCAAGGGGGACCGTGCGAAGTCCGCACGGGAGAAGATCAAGGCGCAGCAGGCCGCCGACCGTGTGCGGGACCGGCGCAGAAAAGCCGTCACCTACGTGACCGTGAGCGCGGTCGCGGTGGCGGCGGTCGGGCTCGGCGTCTGGTACGCCGCCAGCACGTCGCAGGCGGAGCAGGCCGGCGGCGCGCTTCCGCCGACCACGGTGAACCCCGACGGCTCGGTCACCATGGCCCAGAGCGGGGTCACCAAGCCCGTCGTCGACATCTTCGAGGACTTCCAGTGTCCCGCCTGCAAGCAGATGGAGGAGGTGAGCGGCAGCACGTTCAGGAACCTCGCGGCCGAGGGCAAGGCCAAGGTCGTCTACCACCCCATCACGATCTTCAGTACCGATCCGACGAAATCCAACTCCCTGCGGGCCGGTGCCGCCGCCCGCTGCCTGTCCGACGGCAGGCAATGGATCGCCTTCCACGACCTGCTCTACAAGAACCAGCCCAGTGAGACGGTCGAGGGCTTCAAGACCGACCAGTTGGTGGACTGGGCCAAGCAGGCCGGGGCCACGGGGGCGGGCATCGACACCTGCGTCACCGGCCAGAAGAACGTGCAGGCCCAGCTCGACTACAGCGCCAAGGTCATGAAGGAGCAGAAGCTGAGCGGCACGCCGACCGTCAAGCTCAACGGCACGGCCCTGGACAACAAGGTCGTCTTCGCGCCAAAGGATCTTCGCGATGCGGTCACCAAGGCGGCCAAGTAGCCCCGCTTCCGCTACCCTCACCTGACATGCCCCTTGCCTCGATTCCCAGCCCTTCTCAAGGGGTCTGGTATCTCGGATTCGTGCCGATCCGGGCCTACGCCCTGTGCATCGTGCTCGGTGTCATCTTCGCCGTCTGGCTGAGCGAGCGCCGCTGGCGCGCTCGCGGCGGCCAGGCGGGCACGATCATCGATATCTCCGTGCCCGCGGTGATCTTCGGCCTCATCGGCGGACGCCTCTACCACGTCATCACCGACTGGCAGACCTACTTCGGCGACCGCGCGATCAAGAAGCCCTACCAGGCCCTGTTCATCTGGGAAGGCGGGCTGGGCATCTGGGGCGCGGTCGCGCTCGGCGGCGTCGGCGTCTGGCTGGCCTGCCGGAGGCGCGGCCTGTCCCTCAGTGCTGTGGCCGACACGGTGGCGCCCGGCATCATCTTCGCGCAGGCGATCGGCCGCTGGGGCAACTGGTTCAACCAGGAGCTGTACGGCGGGCCGACCACGCTGCCGTGGGGGCTGGAGATCGACCAGCTGCACGGTGGCGAGCCGGGGGTGCTCTACCACCCGACGTTCCTGTACGAGTCGATCTGGGACGTCCTGCTGGGCTTCGCCCTGCTCTGGGCGGGCAAGCGGTTCGCGCTGCACCATGGGCGGCTGTTCGCCCTCTACGTCGCCGGCTACACGCTGGGGCGGTTCTGGATCGAAGGGCTGCGGATCGACCCCGTCGGCGGGGTGGACCACGCGGTGACGCTCCTGGGGCTTCGGCTGAACCAGTGGACGTCGATCGTGGTGTTCATCGGGGCGCTGGCCTACTTCTGGCTGACCCGCAACAAGGACAGCGAGGAGTTCATCCTCCCGGCCGTCGTGCGGGAGGCCGCTGCGAGCGGCCCGGATCCGGCCCACGGGGTCGATCAGGCCGACTCGACGGGCGACACCGCCGCTGATTCAGACGCCGCCGCAGAGGCCGGGCCAGCGGACAAGGCGCCGGATGACGCCCCGGATCCTGAGGTCGTCCGCGAGGATGACGCCCGCGAGGACGAGGCCCGCGAGGATGACGCGACCGCGAAGCAGGGGGAGAACCCCGAGGTCGTTCAGCAGGAGAAGAACTCCAGATGAGCGGAGGCGCGGAGCAGCACCACCAGCACCGTGACGTCACCGGCGGCTGGCTGCGGCCGTCGGTGTTCGGCGCGATGGACGGCCTGGTGTCCAACTTCGCGCTCATCGCCGGTGTCGCGGGCGGCACCGGCGACACCAAGGTCATCGCCCTGGCGGGCATCGCGGGCCTGGCGGCGGGCGCTTTCTCGATGGCCGGTGGCGAATACGTCTCGGTGGCCAGCCAGCGCGAGCTGGCCCTGGCCGAGATCGCCGTGGAGCGCCGTGAGCTCGAACGCCACCCCGAGGCCGAGCAGGAAGAGCTCGCCCAGGTGTTCATCGCCAGAGGCGTGGCGCCGGAGCTGGCCGCCGAGGTGGCCAGACAGATCTCCGAGAACCCCGCCGAGGCCCTGGAGGTCCACGCCCAGAGCGAGCTCGGCGTCGACCCGCACGACCTGCCCTCGCCCAAGGTGGCCGCGGGCTCGTCGTTCCTGTCCTTCAGCGTGGGGGCGCTCCTGCCGCTCGTGCCGTACCTCATCGGCGTGACGAGCCTGTGGGTGTCGGCGGTCATCTCGTGCCTGGCGCTGTTCGGGGCGGGGGCGCTGGTCTCCACGGTGACCGCGCGTTCCTGGCATTACTCCGGGCTGCGGCAGCTGATCGTCGGCGTGGTGGCTGCCGGGCTCACGTTCGGGCTGGGCAACCTGATCGGGGCGGGTGGGCTGTGATGGCCTCCAGAACGGCGACCCGCAAGCGCCGGCGTCCCGCGCGCTCCGACTGGCAGTTCCCCCTGCTCACCGACCTGGGGATGGACCCCAAGAAGCAGAAGCTCCTGGTGATCATCGTGTCGGCGGTGGGGGTGCTGGCAGCGGCGTTCGCCCTGGTCGCCTTCGTCAACTCGCTGGGCCAGTACACCCCCGAACAACGCCGCGGCGCCGCCATCGTGCAGGCCGACGCGGCGCTGCCGGAGACCTACCACAGCTGGGCCTCGCCCAAGCTGTTCGATCCGATCGCCGACCGGGCCAAGGACCGCACGCCGCTCACCGAGAAGGAGGTCTTCGGGCAGAAGACGCTCACCGGTGAGAAGAAACTCACTCTCAAGCTGGCCGGCAGCAAGCTCGACGCCGACTGCTCGGCCGCCGTCTGGGGCCCCGAACTCCTCGATCTGGTCTCCGGCGCCGAGTGCAGCCAGGCGGCCCGCGGTGTCTACACCACCCCGGACGGCCGCTACGTGGGCCAGTACACCCTGCTCAACCTGCGCGACGGCAAGGCCGCCGGCGAGCTGGTCGAATCGCTCAAGACGCTCTACCGGGGCGGCTGGACGCGCCCGGTCGGCTCCGGCAAGACCGCCTTCCCGCCGGGAGCCCACACCGAGGGAGGGGGCTACGCCTTGGGTCACTACGTCGGGCTGGTCTGGATCGGTCGGTCTGACGGCGCCGCCCCGACGCCCAAGGACGACTTCGTCTCGCTCTCGCTGACGCTCCGGGGGGCCGAGAAGGCCGTCTACCGCCGGGTCGTCTCGGTCACCGGGCCGGCGTCATGATGCGCGCCCGCGTCATGATCCCGCTGGGCATCGCCCTGGTGGCGGTGCTCGCCGTCGGGGGCTGGATGTTGTTCCTGCGACCCCAGGCCCGGCCGTCCACCTTCAAGGGCGAGCCGACCTCGGCGCTCTACTCCCTCATCGACTCCCGGCAGCGCGACGCGGCTCCGCTGACCGTGGACGAGGTGTTCACCCCCGCCACGGCGACGCTCGGCGGGTTGCGCCGCGTCTCGGCCGAGCAGCTCGATTGCGACGACGCCCTCTGGGGCGCCTCGGCGGCGGGCTGCACGCAGGCGCTGCGGGCCACGTACACGGGCGACCTGGGGGCGGGGCAGTTCGTCATCTTCAACCTCACCGACGGGCGGGCCGCCGACGCGCTGGTGAAGGCGCTGTCCGAGGACGGGTTCGTCCGGCAGGCGGTCCCCTTCGACGCCGTACGCAGCCGCGCGCAGGCCAGGGCGCTCGGCCATTACGTCACCGTCGCGTGGGTGGGGCCGGTGCGGCCAGGGGAAACGGGGGACCTGGTGTCGCAGCTGGTCGCCCTCGACGGGCTCGGGCACATCATCCAGAAGCGCGTGGTCGACGCGACCTGACGCGCCCATGGGGCCGGCATCGCCGCCGAGGTGCCCGACGGCACCCTCTCCATCGGCGCCGACCTGTCGGCGGGCCTGTT
This sequence comes from Nonomuraea sp. CA-143628, assembly GCF_050942315.1. NCBI lineage: Bacteria > Bacillati > Actinomycetota > Actinomycetes > Streptosporangiales > Streptosporangiaceae > Nonomuraea > Nonomuraea sp. CA-143628. The sequence goes on along the minus strand of NZ_CP192072.1, from coordinate 8,533,786 downwards.
GGTCGGTGGCCTGACGCGCTTGCGGGCCCAACGTACGCGGGCCTGGCGTCCGCAGGTCCCGGCGTCGGCGGGCCTGGCGTTCACCGGGCCTGGCGTTCACGGGTCTCGGCGTCGGCGGGCCTGGTGTTCAGGGGTCCCGGCGTCGCCGGGTCCGGCGTACACGGGTCCCGGCGCCCGGGGCTTGGCGTTCGCGGCCGTGGTCAGGTGGTCTTGGACAGGGCCGTCACTGTGGCGGAGACCGTGGTGGGGAGGTCGGCGAGGCGGTGGAGGGGCGTCTCCAGCGGGGTGACGCCCTCCGCCCAGGGCGCCACCTGGCGGATGAGGGAGCGGGCGTCGTTCTTGGTGAGGGTGGTGCCCTGTGAGCGGGCCACCGCGATGAGCCCCTCGCGCCAGGTGTTGGCCAGTTTGCCGTGCCCGTTGTCGAGGATCCGCCGCAGCACCCCGGCCTCGTCGCCGATCGGCTGCGGGAGTCGTACGGCGTCCAGGACACCGCCGTCGGACGTCAGCTCGTAGACGGACCCCAGGACGTCCGGGAGAGGGGTCGGCGCGGACAGCAGGACCCGCACGTGGGCGGCGCGCGTGGCCAGCAGGAGGCGCGGGAGCGCGGCCTCCAGCCCGGCGGGGAGCGCGATCGCCACCCGCTCCACGGCGGCGGCGTAGGGCTTGGCCAGCCACGTGGACAGCTTCACCCGGGGCTGCGGCAGCTCCTTCGGCCAGTCACCCACCAGCAGGTCGGCGTCGGACGCCGCGCCGACAGCCGCCGAGGAGCTGTCGGCCGCCGAGGAGCCGGTGGACTCGATCGACTGGGGGCCCTGGGTGTAGATGGCGGTGGTCAGGCGGTCGAGGCGGGCGGTGACGGCGGGGCGGGTCTTGGTGGTGGGACGCAGGACGTAGAGGTCGGCGGCGGAGCCGATGGCTTCCGCCCCGAAATATCTGTTGAAATCTGGGTAAATAGCGTCATATGCGAGGTTGAGGGCGGAGAGGGAGTTCTGCACCTTCAGAGCGAGCATCGGCGTGCGCTCGCTCGCCCCGTACGCCAGCAAAACCCGCCCATCGTCCTTGAGCCCCTCGATCGCGCGCGCCACGAACAGCCCGACGCCCTCCGGTGTGTACGGCGGGTCGGTGACGGCCAGGTCGTGGTCGCGGGCCGACGGTGGCAGCGCCAGCCGCAGATCGGCCCACCGGGTGCGTACGCCGAGATCCTGGGCGTCCAGATAGGCCAGGATGCGCTCGTCTATGTCGACCACGGTGACCTCGGCCTCGGGGTGGACCAGTTTGACGGCCAGCGAGGTGAGGTCGTGGTCGCCCACGAACAGCAGCTTCGCGCCCCGCAGCCAGAAGCGGGCGCCGAGCAGCAGCGCCCGGCGCAGCACGGTGTCGGGGGTGGCGGCCACGTGGTCCAGCGCGTGGCGGGAGCGCGGCGCCCCGTCGATGAGGCGGCGCAGCCGGTCGAGCACGTGCGTGTAGTGGGGGAGCAGATAGGCGACCGGATCGGCCGGGGGCGGGGCCACGGCCAGCAGGTCCTGGAAGTCCGGAGAATGCGTGAGCGGCACCCGGAACCTGTCGCCGGAGTGCTCCAGCGGGACCTCGCGCAGCAGCGCCTCGATCGTCCGCCGGGCCGTTGCCGACTCCCTGACCAGGTCGGACAGGGTCCACCACTGGCCGTCGCAGAGGAGGGTCAGGGCGTGCCTGAGTCGTCTGCCGTCGACTCCGGCCTCGTCGAGCAGGCGTTCCACCCCGTCACGGTCCATGGTCCAACCCTATCGAGGGAATTCCGGGCCTCCAGTCCGGTGTTTGGGACATAGAAGCTCGTATGTCGGGATTGTCGCCAATGTTCGCAATGTGGACCAGGCGGGAACTATTCCGGCAGGGTGTTGTAACCTCTACGCACACGCAGCAGGGCCAACGTCGTCCCCGCCTGTAGAGCAGTTCTTGACAGACGATGACGACGGGAGGGATTCAATGCCTGCTGCCCACCTCGGGTTCCCCGAGCCCCAGGGCCTCTACCACCCCGCCAACGAGCATGATGCCTGCGGAGTCGCCATGGTGGCCGACGTCGCCGGGCGCCGCGGGCACGGGATCGTGGTGAAGGCGCTGACGGCGCTGTGCAATCTCGATCACCGGGGGGCCAAGGGTAGCGAGCCTGACACAGGCGACGGAGCCGGGATCCTCACCCAGATCCCGGACACTTTCTTCCGTACGAACGTGAGTTTCGCGCTGCCCGAGCCCGGCCACTACGCCGTCGGCATGGCCTTCCTGCCGTTCGACGGTGAGGCGCGCGACATCGCCTTCCGCATGATCGAGGAGATCGCCGCCGAGGAAGGCCTGAACGTCCTGGGCTGGCGCGAGGTGCCGGTCGACCGGGCGCTGCCCGGACCGAGCGCCAGAGCCGTCATGCCGCACTTCACGCAGCTGTTCGTGGCGAGCCCCAACGGGGAGTCGGGGCTGGAGCTGGACCGGCTGGCGTTCTGCCTGCGCAAGCGGGCCGAGCACGAGGTGGACGTCTACTTCCCCTCGCTGAGCGCCCGTACGATCGTGTACAAGGGCATGCTCACCCCTGACCAGGTCGAGCCGTTCTTCCCCGACCTGTCGGACGAGCGTTACGAGACCGCGATCGCGCTGGTGCACTCGCGCTTCTCCACCAACACCTTCCCGAGCTGGCCGCTGGCCCACCCCTACCGTTACATCGCCCACAACGGCGAGATCAACACGGTCAAGGGCAACCGCAACTGGATGCGGGCCCGCGAGGCGATGCTCGAATCCGCCCAGATCCCGGGCGACATGTCGCGACTTTTCCCGATCTGCGATCCAGACGGCAGCGACACCGCATCCTTCGACGAGGCTCTGGAGCTGCTCCACATCGGCGGCCGGAGCCTGCCCCACGCCGTCCTCATGATGATCCCCGAGGCGTGGGAGAACCACACCGAGATGGACCCCGCGCGGCGGGCCTTCTACGAGTTCCACTCCTCGATGATGGAGGCGTGGGACGGCCCCGCGTCGATCACCTTCACCGACGGCACGCTGGCCGGAGCCGTGCTCGACCGCAACGGCCTGCGCCCGGGCCGGTTCTGGGTGACCGCCGACGGGCTGGTCGTGCTGGCCTCCGAGGCGGGCGTGCTCGACTTCAAGCCCGAAGACGTGGTGCGCAAGGGCCGCCTGCAGCCCGGCCGGATGTTCCTCATCGACACCGCCCGCGGCAAGATCATCGAGGACGACGAGATCAAGGCCGAGCTCGCGGCCGCGCTGCCGTACGAGGACTGGCTGCACGCCGGCCTGGTCCGCTTCGAGGAGCTGCCGGCCCGGCAGCGGGAGATCCCCACGCACGAGGCGCTCGTCAAGCGGCAGCAGACCTTCGGTTACACCGGGGAAGAGCTGCGGATCATCCTGTCGCCGATGGCCAGGAGCGGCGCCGAGCCGATCGGCTCCATGGGCACCGACACGCCTGTCGCGGTGCTCAGCGAGAAGCCCAGGCTGCTGTTCGACTACTTCACCCAGCTGTTCGCGCAGGTCACGAACCCGCCGCTGGACGCCATCCGCGAGGAGCTGGTGACCTCGCTGGCCAGCGTGCTCGGGCCGGAGGGCAACCTGCTCGACCCCGGGCCCGCCTCCTGCCGCCAGCTGGTCCTGCCGTACCCGGTGATCGACAACGACGAGATCGCCAAGATCATCCACATCAACGACGAGCACGACCTGCCCGGCTTCCACCCGCACGTGATCTCCGGCCTCTACGAGGTGTCGGGCGGTGGCGCGGCGCTGCTGCACCGCCTGGAGGAGATCCGCGCCGAGGCGTCGCAGGCGATCGCCAACGGCGCGCGCATCATCGTGCTGTCGGACCGCGGCTCGTCCGACACGCTGGCGCCGATCCCGGCGCTCCTGCTGACCGGGGCGGTCCACCACCACCTGATCCAGGAGAAGACCCGCACCAAGATCGGCCTCGTCGTCGAGACCGGTGAGGCGCGGGAGTGCCACCACATGGCGCTGCTCATCGGCTACGGCGCGGGCGCGGTCAACCCGTACCTGGCCATCGAGACCGTCGAGGACCTCGTCGACACCGGTGCGCTCCAGATCGACAAGCACAAGGCCGTACGGAACCTGATCAAGGCGTACGGCAAGGGCGTCATCAAGGTGATGTCGAAGATGGGCGTCTCCACCGTGGCCTCCTACACCGGCGCGCAGATCTTCGAGGCGCTCGGCCTGAGCCAGGAGGTCATCGACGCCTGCTTCACCGGCACCACCTCGCGGCTCGGCGGCGTCGGCTTCGACGTGCTGGCCGAGGAGGCCGCCCGCAGGCACGCGCACGCCTACCCGAGGGTGGCCAACGCGCACCGCGGGCTCCAGATCGGCGGCGAGTACCAGTGGCGGCGCGAGGGCGAGCCGCACCTGTTCAACCCCGAGACGGTCTTCAAGCTGCAGCATGCCACCCGCACGCGCCGCTACGAGATCTTCAAGGAGTACACCGGCATGGTGGACTCCCAGGCCGAGCGGCTCATGACGCTGCGCGGGCTGTTCAAGCTGAAGGCGGGCCGGACCCCGATCCCGATCGACGAGGTCGAGCCGGCCTCCGAGATCGTCAAGCGGTTCTCCACCGGCGCGATGTCGTACGGCTCGATCTCGATGGAGGCGCACGAGACGCTCGCCATCGCCATGAACCAGCTGGGCGGCAAGTCCAACACCGGCGAGGGCGGCGAGGACCCGGAGCGCCTGTACGACGCGACGCGGCGCAGCGCCATCAAGCAGGTGGCGTCGGGCCGGTTCGGCGTGACGAGCGAATACCTGGTCAACGCGGCGGACCTGCAGATCAAGATGGCCCAGGGCGCCAAGCCCGGTGAGGGCGGCCAGCTGCCCGGCCACAAGGTCTACCCGTGGATCGCCAAGACCCGGCACTCCACGCCCGGCGTCGGCCTCATCTCGCCGCCGCCGCACCACGACATCTACTCGATCGAGGACCTCGCCCAGCTCATCCACGACCTGAAGAACTCCAACCCCGAGTCGCGCGTGCACGTCAAGCTCGTGGCCGAGGTCGGGGTCGGCACGGTCGCGGCGGGCGTGTCCAAGGCGCACGCCGATGTGGTGCTCATCTCCGGGCACGACGGCGGCACCGGCGCCTCGCCGCTCACCTCGCTCAAGCACGCGGGCGCGCCGTGGGAGCTCGGCCTGGCGGAGACGCAGCAGACGCTGCTGCTCAACGGGCTGCGCGACCGCATCGTGGTGCAGGTGGACGGCCAGCTCAAGACCGGCCGCGACGTGGTCATCGCCGCGCTGCTCGGCGCGGAGGAGTACGGCTTCGCCACCGCTCCGCTGGTCGTGTCCGGCTGCGTGATGATGCGGGTCTGCCACCTCGACACCTGCCCGGTGGGCGTCGCCACGCAGAACCCCGAGCTGCGCAAGCGCTTCACCGGCAAGCCCGAGTTCGTGGTGAACTTCTTCGAGTTCATCGCCGAGGAGATCCGCGAATACCTCGCCGAGCTGGGCTTCCGCTCGCTCGAAGAGGCGATCGGGCACGTCGAGCTGCTCGACATGACGGCCGCCGAGGACCACTGGAAGGCCAACGGCCTCGACCTGTCGCCGATCCTGCACCAGCCGGAGCTGCCCGCGGGGACCCCGCTGCGCCGCACGGTCGAGCAGGACCACGGGCTGCAGCACGCGCTGGACAACACGCTGATCCAGCTGGCCGAAGGCGCCCTGAACAACGGCACCCCGGTCACGCTGGAGCTGCCGATCCGCAACGTGAACAGGACCGTCGGCACCATGCTCGGCTACCAGGTCACCAAGCGTTACGGTGGCGCCGGCCTGCCGGAGAACACGATCGACATCAGCTTCACCGGCTCGGCGGGCAACTCCTTCGGGGCGTTCCTGCCGCGCGGCATCACGCTGCGGCTGACCGGTGACGCCAACGACTACCTGGGCAAGGGCCTGTCGGGCGGGCGCATCACGCTGCGGCCGCACGAGGAGGCACCGCTCGACGGTCACATCATCTCCGGCAACGTCGCCCTCTATGGCGCCACGTCCGGGGAGGCGTTCATCCGCGGCGTCGTCGGCGAGCGCTTCTGCGTCCGCAACTCCGGCGCCACCGCGGTCGTCGAAGGCGTCGGCGACCACGGCTGCGAGTACATGACCGGCGGCAAGGCGGTCGTCCTCGGCCCGACCGGGCGCAACTTCGCGGCCGGCATGTCCGGCGGCGTCGCCTACCTGCTCGACCTCAACATCGGGCGGGTCAACCGCGAGATGGTCGCCATCGAGGAGCTAACGGAAGAGGACGGCGAGTTCCTGCGCGAGACGGTCGAGAAGCACTTCGCGGAGACCGGCTCCCCGGTCGCCAAGGAGCTGCTGGCCGACTGGCACGCGGCGCTCGCCCGGTTCGGCAAGATCATGCCGACCGACTACAAGCGGGTCATGGAGGCGGCCGAGGCGGCTCGCATCGAAGGCAGGGACATCGACGAGGCGGTCATGGCCGCCGCGGTCAAGGGTTAAGGGAGGCGTAACCGATGGCTGACCCCAAGGGTTTTCTCACGCACGACCGGGAGCTGCCCGCGCGCCGCCCCATCGACGTCCGCATCGGCGACTGGCGGGAGGTCTACCAGGACTTCTCCCAGGACAAGCTGACCAAGCAGGCGTCACGCTGCATGGACTGCGGCATCCCGTTCTGCCACAACGGCTGCCCGCTCGGCAACCTCATCCCCGAGTGGAACGACCTGGTCCACCGCACCGACTGGCGGGAGGCGATCGAGCGGCTGCACGCCACGAACAACTTCCCGGAGTTCACCGGCAGGCTCTGCCCGGCTCCGTGCGAGGCGGCGTGCGTGCTCGGCATCAACTCCGACCCGGTGGCGATCAAGCGGGTCGAGGTCGAGATCATCGACCGCGCGTTCGCCGAGGGCTGGGTGGCCCCGCAGCCGGCGCCGGTGAAGACGGGCAAGAAGGTCGCGGTCGTCGGCTCGGGTCCCGCCGGGCTGGCCGCGGCCCAGCAGCTCACCCGGGCGGGCCACGACGTGGTGGTGTTCGAGCGCGCGGACCGTATCGGCGGACTGCTGCGTTACGGCATCCCCGAGTTCAAGATGGAGAAGCGCCACATCGAGCGGCGTCTGGACCAGATGCGGGCCGAGGGCACCGAGTTCCGCACCGGCGTGAACGTCGGCGTCGACGTCACGGCGGCCCAGCTGCGCTCGGAGTTCGACGCGGTCGTACTGGCGGGCGGTGCCACCCTGTGGCGCGACCTGCCGGTGACCGGGCGCGAGCTCGGTGGCGTCCACCAGGCGATGGAATACCTGCCCCTGTCGAACAAGGTGCAGGAGGGCGACCTCAGCGAGCCCCCCATCTCGGCCAAGGACAAGCACGTCGTGGTCATCGGCGGCGGCGACACCGGAGCCGACTGCATCGGCACGGCGATCAGGCAGGGGGCCAAGTCGGTCACCCAGTTGGAGATCATGCCGCAGCCACCCGCCGCCCGGCCCGGCAGCCAGCCGTGGCCGACGTTCCCCATCCTGTTCAAGATGGAGAGCGCGCACGAGGAGCTCGCGGAGGGCGGGGGCGCGCGGGTGTACGCGGTCTCGACGACGGAGTTCGTCGGCGACGACGCCGGAAACATCCGCGCACTGAGGCTGGTCGAGGTCGAGGGCCCGCAGAACGGCTTCAAGCCGATCCCCGGCACCGAGCGGGAGATCCCGGCTGAGCTGGTCACGCTCTCGATGGGCTTCCTCGGCCCGGAGAAGGGTGCCCTGCTTCAGGACCTCGCTGATGTCGGTGGGGACGGGTTCTATGACGCGCGTGGGAACGTCTCCCGCGACAAGTCGTACATGTCCAAGGTCGACGGGGTCTTCGTGGCGGGCGACATGGGTCGCGGGCAGTCGCTCATCGTCTGGGCGATCGCCGAGGGCCGCGCGGCCGCCTCGGGCGTGGACCGGTTCCTGTCCGGCGACACTTCTCTGCCGTACCCGATCCTGCCCACCGCGCGTCCCCTCGTCTGACGGGCTGGCCGTCTGCGCGTCTGACGGTCTACTCGTCTGATGGCCTTGCTGTTTCGAGGCGCCCGCCCGGTCTGTCCGGGCGGGCGTTTCGTTTTTCTTTACGGCAGGCAGTGGCCGGCCCCACCCTCTGCGCGGGGCTGGGCTCCATCCAGGGGAACGCTCCTCCGGTTCCCCGGCCGGCCGCCGTGACGTGCGTACTCTTGACCAGAGCTGCCCTTTTGCCTGACCAGGACTGGCAACCTGATCCCGTTTTGCCCTTTAAAGTCCGAAATTTTGCGACAAAGTTGCATCGCGGGACCGAGGTCGGGAAGATGCAGTTTCTGGTGTGACGCCGTGGATGGGGGAAGTATGAGGCGATTCGCCGCCGGCCTGATGGCCTTGGCTGTGGCCGGTTCGCTGGCGGCCTGCGCGACCCCTGCGGCGCCCAAAGCGGGGCTGGACCAGGAGTACCTCGTCTTCTACGCCGACGGCCGGGCGGGAGCGGCGCTCTCCGCCGTCCAGCGCGCCGGTGGCCGTCTCGTCAGCACCGACCCCAAGCTCGGCTATGTCGTGGCCAAGGGCGGCGGCGACGCGTTCGTCGACGCCCTCGGCGCGGACCAGGCCGTCGTCGGCGTCACGACCGACCGCGAAATCGGCTTCGCGCCAGGGCTCACCCCTCGCGCTCACGGCTCGACGGCCGCGCTCGCGTCCGGTGCCGCGAGTACGGCAGGCGCGTCCGGCACCGCGAGCACAGCGGACGGATCCGGCGCTCAGAGCCCGACGACCACGGGCGCGCTGGAGTCGCGGGCGTTCCCCGACGCGTCGGCCCTCACGACCAGGGCGGGCGAGCCCCTCGCCCCCCGTCAGTGGGACATGAGGATGATCGGCGCCGACCGCGCCAACAAGAAGGTGCCCGGCAGCAAGAAGGTGCTCGTCGGCGTCATCGACACCGGCATCGACGGCAAGCACCCCGACATCGCCCCCAACTTCAACCGCGCCCTCAGCCGCAACTTCGTCACCGACAAGCCGAACGACGAGAACGGCGACACACTCGACGGCCCCTGTGAGGTGTCGAGCTGCAAGGACCCGGTCGACCAGGACGACGAGGGCCACGGCACCCACGTGGCCAGCACGATCGGCTCGCCGCTGAACCACATCGGCATCGCGGGCGTGGCGCCGGGCGTGCAGCTCGTCAACATCAGGGCGGGGCAGGACTCCGGGTTCTTCTTCCTCAAGCCCAGTCTCGACGCGCTCACCTACGCCGCCGACATCGGCGTGGACGTGGTGAACATGAGCTACTACGTCGACCCGTGGCTGTTCAACTGCGCCCACAACAAGGCCGACAGCAAGAAGCAGCAGCTGCAGCAGCGCGCGATCATCACCGGCATGCAGCGGGCACTCGACTACGCGCGCAAGAAGGGCGTCACGCTCATCTCCGCGCTCGGCAACGGCTCCACCGACCTCGGCAAGCCCAAGGTCGACACGTCCAGTCCCGGCTATCCGCGCGGCAGCGAGAAGACCCGCAAGGTCGACAACTCCTGCATCAACGTGCCCGCCGAGTCCAAGGGCGTCATCTCGGTCGCCGCGGTGGGCCCCTCCGGCCGCAAGGCCAGCTACAGCGACTACGGGATCGAGCAGGCCGACCTGTCCGCGCCGGGCGGCGACGTGACCGAGGGCAAGGGCGCCTCGGCCACCAGGTCGATCCTGGCGGCCGCTCCCGAGGCTGTGCTGCGTCGTACCGGCCTGCTGGACAAGTCGGGCAAGCCGAAGACCGCCGCGGTCGTCCGTGACTGCAGCAGCAGCCCTTGCTCCTACTACCAGTATCTGGACGGCACCTCGATGGCGGCCCCGCACGCGACCGGCGTCGCCGCGATCCTGATCAGCCGCTTCGGCAAGCCCGGCAAGGGCGGGGTGGCGCTGTCTCCCGCCACCGTCGAGAAGCTGCTGTACAAGACCGCCGATCGCAAGGCGTGCCCGTCGCCGCGTACGTACACCTACGAGAGCGCCGGCGAGAGCGACAAGCAGACCTGCGAGGGCGGCAAGTCCAAGAACGGCTTCTACGGCCACGGCATCGTCGACGCCTGGAAGGCCGCGACCGTCGCACGATGATCTCCCGGAAGGCCGCGACCGCCACGCCATGAGCGGCTATCGCCAGACCATGATGTCGTGGAATGGCGCTACCGTCAGAGCATGATGTATCGCATCATCGCGGACACCGCGATGGTGATGCACTTCGCCTTCCTGGCCTACATGGCCGTGGGCGGGTATGTCGCATGGCGCTGGCGGCGCACGATCTGGGTCCATCTCGCGGTCACGACCTGGGGCCTGATGTCGCTGGCCACCGGCGTCGAATGCCCGCTCACGGTGGTGGAGGATTGGGGGCGCCGCACCGCCGGACTCCAGGGCCTCCCGCCCACCGGCTTCATCGACCACTACATCGAAGGCGTGATCTACCCCGAGGAATACGCGAACTTGGCCCGTCTGGGGGTCGCCATTCTCGTGTTGTTCTCCTACGCCGGGTACGTTCTGCGTCGTCAATGACAGCCAAGTGGTCTGTACCAATTAAGGTAGGACTCGTGACTCGTCGCGCGAAAATAGTCTGCACTCTAGGTCCCGCCACGTCCTCTCCTGAACGCCTGCGCGAGCTGATCGCCGCCGGCATGGACGTGGCCAGGTTCAACCTCAGCCATGGTGACCATGACATGCACCGTGAGGTATACGACCGGGTCAGAGAGGTGGCGGCCGACCTCGGCCGTGGTGTAGGCGTGCTCGCCGACCTGCAAGGCCCCAAGATCCGCGTCGGCAGGTTCGAGGAGGGCCCGGTCCGGCTCGGCTTCGGCGACGTCTTCACGATCACCACCGAGGACGTGCCGGGAGACCGCGAGCAGGTCTCCACCACCTACAAGGGCCTGCCGGGCGACGTACGCCCCGGTGACACCATCCTGGTCGACGACGGCCGCCTCGTCCTGGAGGCCACCAGCGTCGACGGCGACCGCGTCATCACGCGCGTCGTCATCGGCGGCATGATCTCCGACAACAAGGGCCTCAACCTGCCGGGTATCAACGTCAGCGCGCCCGCGCTCACCGACAAGGACGAGGCCGACCTGCGCTGGGCGCTGCGCACCGGCTTCGACATGATCGCCCTGTCCTTCGTCCGCCGCCCGTCCGACGCCGACGTGGTGCGCAACATCATGGAGCAGGAGGCCGTCCGCCTTCCGCTGCTCGCCAAGATCGAGAAGCCGCAGGCCGTCGACCGCCTGCCCGAGATCGTCGAGGCGTTCGACGGCATCATGGTCGCCCGCGGTGACCTCGGCGTCGAGCTGCCCCTGGAGCAGGTGCCGATCGTCCAGCGGCGCATCATCGAGCTCTGCCGCGAGAAGGCCCGCCCGGTCATCGTCGCCACCCAGATGCTCGACTCGATGATGAGCGCGCCCCGCCCCACCCGCGCCGAGGCGTCCGACGTCGCCTACGCGGTCATGGACGGCGCCGACGCGGTCATGCTCTCGGGCGAGACCTCGGTGGGCAACTATCCCATCGAGTCGGTCTCCACCATGGACCGCATCGCGCGCGCGGCGGAGGAGCACTCGCTGCACGCCACCCACTCCCTGGAGCGCCTGCCGGAGACGACGGGCGGCGCCATCGCCCGCGCCGCCGCCGAGGTCGGCGCGATCGTCGGCGCGAAGGCGCTGATCGCGTTCACCATGTCGGGCGAGACGGCCCGCCGCCTGGCCCGCTACCGCTCGCCGATCCCGCTGCTGGCCTTCACCTCGGCCCCGCACGTGCGGGGGCAGCTGTCGCTGACGTGGGGCGTGGAGACGTTCCACGTGCCGTTCGTCCACCACACGGACGACATGGTGCGCCAGGTGGAGGCGTCGCTGCTGACGCTGGGCCGCCTGGAGAAGGGCGACAAGGTGGTCATCGTGGCCGGCTCCCCTCCCGGCACGCCGGGCTCCACCAACGCCCTCCGCGTCCACACCATCGGCTCCGCGGTCTCTCACAGCTAGTTTTTGACAAAACCTTTTTACGGCAGAGCACGAGAGGGCCCACCCTGGACGGCCGGTTGACGGTCCTCCAGGGTGGGCCCTCTGCTTCCCCGGCTCACCGCCGTGACGTGCGCATGGCCTCGACGCCGATGGAGCGGATCCATGAGACGCCGCCGGCGAACCGGTCCACCAGAGCGCGTTTCAGTGCGGCCTGTCCGCGCGGATTGTGCTGATCCATGATCTTGTGGCTGGGAGCGGTCCACGCGTACCCGGCGAAGCGCGCCGATCCGCCGACGTCACCTGCCAGTGGACCGCTGGAGCTCACGGCAGTGACGCGAGCATTCGCTCTCCCGCCGATCGCAGATGGGCGGTCATCGCGGCAGCCGCGGCCGGGCTGTCGCCCGCCACGACCGCTCGGACGATGGCTTCGTGCTCGTCCCGGGTGAGCTCGGCGGCGCCTTCCCTGGCGTAGAAGATTCGGAAAGCGCGCGAACGGACGAACAGCCGCTCCAGCGTTTCGGCCACGATCAGGTTCCCGGACATCTCGGCGAGTTTGCCGTGCAGTAGTTCGTCGGCCTTGGCCAGCGTAGTGAGGTCGCCGCCGGGAAGGTCGACCTGCCGGCGCAGGAACGCCCGGTCCTCCGCGCGGAACTCCTGGGCTGCGCGGGCGGCCGTGGGTGGTTCGAGCAGCAGCCTGCACTCGTACAGGTCGGAGATCGTCTTGCGGTCGGGCAGGTCGGCGGCGACGAAGCCACGATAGGGGTGCTTGCTGACCAGGCCGTCGGCCTCCAGCCGCCCCAGCGCCTGGCGGATCGGCGTGTTGGAGATCTTCAGCTGCGCCGCCAGGGCGTCGATCTTGACCCGGCTGCCGTGCGGGATATGACCGCTGAGCAGCATTTCTCGCAGCACGTCGTACACATCGTCGGCCAGTACTTGCCGCCGGGGGAGCGCCGGTGCCGGCGCGGGGGAGTCGGTCATCCAAGCCTCCTGCTGATGTTTCACAACATAGCGGCCCATGGGGGTTGACGTCTTCTTAACATGCATGCAACATCTGACTTCAAACATCGTACACGATTTTGCCGAGGCAGTAGTGATCAGACTCCGCATCCCCTTAACGGCGTGCCTCGCGGGCGCCCTGCTCGCCGCATGCTCCTCCAACACGCCTGCGTCCGTCAGCGGCGCCATCACCGAGGATCGTGACGCGACATTGCTGGTGTGGAGTGACCCCACCCGGCTGGCCGGGTTCGAGCAGTTCAAGAAGACGCATCCGAACCTGAAGATGAAGGTCGAGACCTACGACGGGCAGAGCCTGCTGACGAAGATCCAGCTGTTCAACCGCACCGGCAAGGGCTGGCCGGACGTCGTCTTCGCCGGACAGCCCAACACGGTCTCCCAGTTCGCCGGGAAGCTCGACTACGCGCAGCCCCTCGACTCGCTGGTGCCGCAGCAGATCCGGAAGGACTTCGGCACGGCCAACGCGCCCTGCGAGGTGGGGGGCAAGCTGTACTGCCTGCGTAACGACCTGGCCCAGACCGTGCTGTGGTACAACAAGCCGCTCATGGAGCGCTTCGGCTACCAGCTCCCCAAGACCTGGAGCGACTACCGGGCGTTGGGCGAGCGGGTGGCCAAGGAGCACCCCGACTACGTCATCGGCAGCGCGGGCAGCTTCTTCACCTATTACGACTACTTCTGGTCCAGCGGCTGCCCGATCCAGCAGGTGACCGGGCCGGACAAGGTACACATCGTCCTGAAGGACCCCAAGTGCACCCGGGTCGCGGACGTGCTCGACCCGCTGATCAAGAACGGCTCGGTCACCAAGGCGGGGCTCTTCGATCCGGAGATGGCCAAGCTCGGCAAGGAGGGCAAAGTCCTCATGCTGCCCGGAGCCTCCTGGCTCGGCGACTACCTGTTCAAGCCCAAGGACCTGTTCGCCACCCCCAACGGGCAGATCGCCGCGGCGCCGTACCCGTCCTGGGACGGCGAGACGACCAACTGGTCCGGCAGCGCGGGTGGCGGCGTCTACCTGGTCTCGCGCCACTCCAAGAACATGAAGGGGGCCGCCGAGATCATCCAGTGGATGACCACCGACCCCGGCTACCAGAAGAGCGCGCCGACCTACCCGGCCTTCGGCCCTTCGGCCGACGCGTGGGCCAAGCGGCTGGCCACTGACCCGTTCTACGCCGCAGACCCGTTCCCGGTCATGCGGGAGCAGGCGGCCAAGGTCAACCCGGTGCAGCAGCCCACCCGCTACGACGTCGAGGGGGCGTTCACCCAGACGGTGGTCCCGGCGATCCGCTCCGGCGGCACTGTCGCGGCAAGCCTGGACGCGCTGCAGACCGAACTGGTGAACCTGGCCAAAGCCCAGGGCTATGACGTCGGGTAGGGTCTTCGGCTGGCTGTGCGTGACTCCGTACCTGGTGCTGCTCGCGGTCTTCGGGATCGGCCCCGTGATGTACGCCCTCTACGAGTCCCTGAGCGACCCGCGGGCCTACGGTAGCGCGGTCGCCGACTTCCGCTTCCTGCCCGCGGTGGGCAACGTGTCGCTGTTCATGGCGCTGTACCTGCCGGTCATGGTGATCGGCGTGCTGCTGCTGGCGCTGTTCGTCCAGGACCAGCGTCCCCTGTACGGTACGGCGCTGCGCCTGGTTTACATGCTGCCGGGTGCGGTCACCGGCTCGGCCAGCGTGCTGCTCTGGTACGTCATGCTCCAGCCCGCGCTCAGCCCTTTCGCCCCGCTGCTGCACGGCCTGGGCATGCGGACCGGCAACGACGTGCTGAGACCGTCGTACCTGGTGGTGATCTTCGCGTTGATGGCCTTCGCCACCGGCTTCGGTCAGTGGGTGGTCATCATGTACGGCGCCCTGCAGGGAGTGCCGCGCGAGGTGCTGGAGGCCGCCAAGATGGACGGCTGCACCTGGTGGCAGACGGCTCTGCGGATCAAGCTGCCGCTCATCTCCAAGTACGTGGTCTACATGGTCATCCTGGCCTTCACCGCCGGGCTGCAGATCTTCATCGAGCCGCAACTGCTGTACGGGGTGGCCTTCACCGGCTCCAAGTCCTGGTCGCTGAACCAGCTCGGCCTGCTGTTCGCCTTCGACAACGGCGACTTCGCCGCGGCCGCCGCGCTGTGCCTGATGCTGCTGGCCGTCTGCACCGTGGCCGCCTGCTTCCTGGTGTTCAAGGCCAAATTCTTCGAGACGGAGGTCGACCGATGACCGGGCGGCACGGAGATCGGCCGATGACCGGGCGGCTCGGCGGGGCGTGGGTGTGGCGGACGTCCGTGTCCGTCGTGCTCGGCCTGGTGGCCCTGGCCTGCGCGCTGCCGCTGGTGTGGCTGGTGCTGGCGCCGACCAAGTCCGACGCCCAGATCACCGGTGGGCATCCGCTGTCCTTCGGCTCGCCCGACGGCTACCTGACCGCCTGGCGGAACCTGACCACCTTCAACGACGGCGTCATCTATCAGTGGATCGTCAACTCGGCGGTCTACACCGGCGGTGCTGTGCTGCTGTCGGTGACCACGTCCCTGCTGGCCGGGTACGCGCTGGCGGCGACGCGGATCGCCGGCCGGCGGGTCATCCTCATCGCCACGCTACTGGCGATGATCGTCCCACCCGCCGCGCTGGTGCTCCCACTCTTCCTCGAGGTGAACGCGGTCCAGCTCACCGGCACCGCCTGGTCGGTGATCCTGCCCGCCGGCCTCTACCCGTTCGGGGTCTACCTCGCCTTCATCTACTTCTCCACCATGCTGCCGCGCGAGGTGCTGGAGGCCGCCAGGATCGACGGCTGCTCGGAGGCCGCCCTGTTCGCCAGGGTCGCCCTGCCGCTGGGCAAGCCGCTGATCGCGCTGCTGACCTTCTTCGCCTTCATCGGCAACTGGAACAACTACTTCCTGCCGTTCGTGATGCTCGGCGACGACGAGACCTTCAACCTCCCGGTCGGGCTCGGCGTGCTCATCTCCGGCTCACCGGCGCTCAACCCCGCGCTGGGCGGCAGCGATCTGCCCATCCACCGGCCAGAAGCGGCGATCACGGGTGTGCTGACCGTGGTGCCCGTGGCGCTCGTCTTCCTGTTCGCCCAGCGCCACCTGGTGCGCGGGCTGCTCGACGGCGCCGTCAAGAACTGAAACCGCAACGGAGTGAACTTGAAGATCACCGCTGTCGACGTCGTCCTGTGCGCGCAGCCCGCCGTCACACCCACCTTCCGCTGGCGCGACGGCCTGCCGGGGTCCGAGCCCGCGCACACGGGTGGGTGGCTCGTGCTGTCGACCGACGACGGGCACACGGGCTACGCCTACAGCCAGCGCGGCGTCATCCTGGCCGACATCGTCGACCGGCGGCTGCGTTCCGAACTGCTGGGCGCCGACCCCCTGCGGCGGGAGTGGCTGTGGCACCGCGTCTGGGAGCTGGACCGCATCGAGGAGATGCCGCTCTACATCCACGGCCTGGTGGACGTGGCGCTGTGGGACATCGGGGGCAAGGCGGCCGGACTGCCGGTGCACCGGCTGCTCGGCGGATACCGCTCCGCCATCCCCGCGTACGCCTCCACCGCGACCTTCGCCACCATCAGCGAGTACCTGGACGTCGCCGACCAGTGCCTGGAGCTGGGCTATCCGGCCATCAAGTTGCACGCCTGGGGGAACGTCGAGCGCGATATCGCCCTGTGCGCCGCCCTGCGCGAGCACGTCGGCGACTCGGTGCCGCTGATGTACGACGGGTCCGCCGGGTTCGACCTGCTCGACTCGATCAAGCTGGGCAGGGTCCTGTCCGAGGCCGGCTACCTCTGGTACGAGGAGCCGATGCGCGAGTTCAGCGCGACCGCCTACCAGCGCCTGGCCGAGAAGGTGGACGTACCGCTGATCGTCGCCGAGACCAGCGACGGCGCCCACATGAACACCGCCGACTTCATCGCCAACGGCTCCGCCACCGCGGTGCGCACCAGCGCGGGCCTGCGCGGCGGCATAACCGGGGCGATGCGGATCGCCCACCTGGCCGACGCCTACCGGATGCGCGCCGAGGTCCACGGCGGCGGCATCGTGCACACCCACCTGTGCATGGCCATCTCCAACACCACCTACTACGAGTCGTTCGTCCCCGCCAACCCCGTGACCAGGGAAGAGGCGGTCGACGCCAGCGGGCTCGTGCATGCGGGCACCGCGCCCGGCATCGGATACGAGGCCGAATGGGAGCGCACCGCCGTACCGGCCGGGCTGGAGCCCTACACCTCCTGAAATCCCCCCAACAAAGGAGATCACCCGACATGAGCGACAAGCGGAGTACCAACCCGAGCCGACGTGCCATTCTGGCGAGCGCCGCGGCGTTGCCCCTGATCGCGGCGGCGGCGACGCCCGCCACCGCGGCGACGTCTTCGGCGGCGGCCAAGGCCAAGGGCTGGACGTGGAAGCTGTTCAAGGACGGCACCGACGTGTGGCAGCGCAACTACTGGAACGGCGGGGAGCAGTTCGACTTCCGGCTCGGTGGCGGCGGCTGCGTCCCGCAGATGCGGCACTGCCCCACCGGCTACCGGGCGCTGCTCTCACCCACCTACGAGGGCGAGGAGACCGACCGGGTCATGCAGGCCGTCCTGTGGGGCCTGAACGTCGAAGCCGCGACCAACGTCCTCGACCGGCGCTGGAACGTCAACCAGGCGGGCACCCGCCCCGGCGCCTACCAGCGCACGGTACGCGTCGAGCGGACCAACTCCACCACCACCGACGTGTGGACCATCGCCGACCGGCAGTGGTACGCCGAACTCATCGCCGACTTCGCGGGATCGGACGCCGTTCCGCAGCTCACCCGCTACACCAGGCTGTCCAGCGGAGCACTGGAGATCCGCCGCGTCATCCGGCTGCCCAAGGTCGTCAACGCCGGTACGACGGTCGCCCACGTGGAGTTCTACCTGGAGAACTGGCTGCCGTTCCTGCGCTCCGCCGACACCTTCACCGCGCTGGCCATGAGCCTCGACGCCAACGGCGACCCGAGCGAGTGGTACCGGGCAGGCGAGAACATCCCCTACTACCCATGGACCCCGACCGGCGGCACCAGCGGCTACGCCATGGTCTTCAAGGAGGGCGCGCACCGGACCACCCCCAACGTGGCCGTGGTCTTCTCCAAGAACCCGGGCACGAAGTACGCCACCTCGGCCGTGTTCGAGAACGTACGCAACTCGATGGACTGGGACACCGGCATCGGCGTTCTGCCCGGCGCCCATATCACCGGCGGAGAGGCCAACAGCATCCTGGACTACACGATCCGCATCGTGCCCAACGGCGGCACCGGCGCCGGCCTGGTCACCAACCTCAACGCACAGGTCGCCGCGATCCGGCCACCCGCTCTGTACGGCCCGGCGTACGCGCTGTCCGGCGAACTGGGCAGCATCGCGGGGCGGCTGCGCGGTTACCTGAGCTCCGCCGAGGGAACACGCACCAACCACCTCGCCCCGCTCCTGGCCTGAGTCCGGCCACGCGGGGCACCGAGCAGGGGATCGCCGGTCACTCGGTCATGAGGTCCCGCAGGATCGCGATGGCTCACCGCGTAAGCGCCCGTCATACTCGCAGGACGGTGATCTGGCGGCCGGACGGGGTGGTGGCCTGGTCGAAGCCGCCGCGTTCCTTCCAGGGTGGGGCTTCGGGGCGTCGGTCGAAGATCACCAGTACGCCGGTGGTCAGGGTGAGGCGGTCCAGGTAGCGGTCGAGTTGCGTGAGGCCGTCGGGCTTCGGGTCGTTTTCGCCGGTTCGCCAGACCTTGAGCTCCATGGCCTCGCGTTGCGTCAGTCGTTCGCCTTCGGGGCCGGTGTAGGGCCAGCGGACCAGGACGTCCAGGCGTTTGGTGCCCGCGGCGTACTCGCGGTCGAGTTGGCCTCCGCCGTTGACGAGGCGGTGGAGGAAGGCCATGAGGATGATCTGGCAGGCGGCCTCGTGGTAGCCCTCTCGCTGGATGAGGACCTCGCCGTGCTCGCGCCAGAACACGACGAACTCCTCCAGCAGGCGCGGCAGATCGAAACGGCCGTCCGGCAGCACGAAGCTGCGAGGGTCGGCCGTCACGTACTGTGCCGAGGGGTCGCCCAGGACCCGCAGGATGACCTCCCGGTAGATCGGGTTCGCCACCTCCAGCGGGGGTTTCTGCTTGATCAGGCCCAGATCGGTGGCGTAGGACAGGTCGTCGGAGAAGGTGTGGTCGATGTCGGGGAAGGTCCCGGCCAGCACGGGCTCCATCACCCGCTTGACCCGGGGCTCGTGCAGCCGGGCTGCCAGGGAGTCCAGGTGGGTGGCACGTGCTCGGATCAGCCGCTCCTTGGCCTCGTCGACCTGGGCGGTGGTGATGGTGCCGGTCACCTCCATCTCCATGATGACCTCGTTGGCAAGGGCGTTGACCAGCCACGGTTGTCCCTGGGTCAGCTCGAAGACCCGGTCGACGGCGTCCTTGGTGAACTCCTGGCCGGTCGCCTGGGTGTGCTGGTCGTACAGCTCGGCGATCTCGTCGGTGGTGAAGTCGCCCAGGCGCAGCGACTCGGCGACGATGTTGAACGGGCTGGCCGTGTTGGACCGGCCGGATTCGCCGCCCGAGGCGGCCTTGGAGTCGCGTAGGTCGCGCAGCCCGCACAGCACCACGGACGCGGGGAACGGATGGCCTTTCGGTCGCACGTTGTGACCGGCGCGGAGCTGGCTGAGGATGCTGACCAGGCTGTTGCCCTGCAAGGCGTCCATCTCGTCGAGGAACAACACCACCCGGCGCGGGCAGCGGCGGCACCACTCACGCAGCGCCGCCCGGAACCGCCTGCCCGGCGGCGCCTGCGGCCAGGGGGCCGACGGCAGCAATTCGTCCGGCCATCCCGACTGCTCAACAGCCTCGCGGAGGGAATCCAGCAAAATCGCCTCCGCGGTGGCGATATCGTCACCGGCTCCCTTGGTCTCTTCGCAGGAGAACGTCAGGGCGGCGGTGTCGCCTTCGGCGGTGAGCTCGGATGCCAGGGTGTCCAGCATGGTCGTCTTGCCGGTCTGCCGGGGCGCGTGCAGCACGAAGTAGCGGTCCATCTCGATGAGCGCCCGTGCCTCGGGGAGCCGTGGCGTGGGCGGCAGCATGTAGTGGAGCCGCTGATCGCAGGGGCCGGTGGTATTGAAATATCTCGCTCGGGGTGGTGGCATGCTTACATTCTGTCATCGCTCGTTTCCGTCGATGACAGGATTCCGTGTTTGCTGCGCGAGGTGGTAGAGCAGGTGGCGGCGTTGCGGAGATTCCCTTTGGCCGTGCGGTCGGATGCGCGGATGTCACAGCCTCCGGCACCCTGCTGCAGAAACTCGCCGCAGCCTGATTCAATCGCGCGCCGGGACCCGCAACCCATCAGCTGTGGAGACCTCGGCGGCCAGGTTCGTGGGCGTCTTCGCTATGGCGCCCAGGCATGCCTGCCGGAGGGCCAGGACGGGATCTCCTGGCCGCGTGGGGGACAGGACCGCGGCCTCGGTTCGGCCACACGGAAGCCACGGTCCACCGTGCGCACGTCACGGCGCTCAGCCGGCTCCACCCCAGGAGCGTGTCCCTGGACGGGCGCCGGCCCCGTGTGGCGGGTGGCGCCCACCGGGCCGGCCGTAACGGATCTTGGGTTTGTGGATCTCGGAGGGTCAGTTGGCGTGCAGCGAGGCGTTGAGCTCGACAGGGCCGCCCGCGCGCGGGGCGGCCTCCACGGCGCCGGTTTGGGAGTTGCGGCGGAACAGGAGGCCGTTCGTGCCGGACAGTGACTTGGCCTTGACGACGCGGCCGTCCGGGAGGGCGACCTTGGTGCCGGCCGTCACATAGAGGCCCGCCTCCACCACGCAGTCGTCGCCCAGCGAGATGCCGATGCCCGCGTTCGCGCCCAGCAGGCAGCGTTCGCCGATGGAGATGACCTCCTTGCCGCCGCCCGAGAGCGTACCCATGATCGAGGAGCCGCCGCCCACGTCGGAGCCGTCGCCGACGATCACGCCCGCCGAGATGCGGCCCTCGACCATCGAGGCGCCCAGCGTGCCCGCGTTGAAGTTCACGAAGCCCTCGTGCATCACCGTGGTGCCGGTGGCCAGGTGCGCGCCGAGGCGTACTCGGTCGGCGTCGGCGATCCGGACACCGGCCGGCAGCACGTAGTCGACCATCCGCGGGAACTTGTCCACCCCATACACCGACACCGCCCCCCGAGCCCGCAACCTCAGCCGGGTCTGCTCGAACCCCTCCACCGGACACGGCCCGAAGTTGGTCCACACGACGTTCGCCAGCAAGGAGAACAGGTTGTCCAGACTCAGCCCGTGCGGCTGGACCAGGCGGCTGGAGAGCAGGTGCAGCCTGAGGTAGGCGTCGTGGGTGTCCGCCGGCGGCTCGGAGAGCTTGGCGATGCCGGTGCGCACGGCCACCACCTCGACGCCCCTGGCCGGGTCGGGACCCACCAGCGAGGCCAGCTCGCCGGCCTCCTCGGCGGAGAGCCGCTCGGTGCCCGTAACGGGCGGGTCGCCCAGCTGGGGAGCGGGGAACCAGGTGTCAAGTACGGTGCCGTCGGCGGCGATGGTCGCGAGCCCGATGGCGTACGCGCCGGTCACGGTGGGATCGATAGCTGTCACTGGCACAAACTATCGTCATCCGGTCCGACCCCAGAGCCCGGAGTCGTCCGTGTCATCACCTCGCCGGTCCACCGGACGGCATTCCACGGGTCACGCGAGCCCATGGTCGATCACCTGCTCAGCCCGGTCACCCGACTCGACCGAGGGCCAGCGTGCCACGTCTCCGGCCGTGACACCCGTCGTCGCGACGTTCGCGATGTCCGCGGCGGTGCGGACGAAGGCGGCCAGGGCGGGGGAGCGGGTCTGCTCGGGCCAGGCCAGGACGACCGTGGTGGGGGCGGCGTCGACGACCGGGACGCAGACCAGGTCACGCCGTACCTGCTCCTTGGCCGATTCGGGGACGACGGCGATCAGCCTGCCGAGGGCGACCAACTGCATGATCTGAGCGGCATCGCCCGCCCGCAGCCCGGCCGCGACATGCGGCTCGGACCCGCCCAGCGACTTGGACGCGACCTGCAGCCCGGAGAGCTGCGGCCCGTGGACCTGGGGTCCGGAGGCGTGTGGCCCGGGGACGTGTGGACCGGGGACCTGCGGTCCGGGGGCATGCCGCCCGGAGGCGCCGGGATCGGGAGCGCGGGGATCGGGCCAGCGCGGGGTCGGGTCGGCGTCCAGGTCGGCGAGGTGGACGAACGGCCGTCCGGCCAGCGGGTGCCGGGCAGGTACGACGGCCACACCGCCCTCCACCAGGAGCGGCTCCGTGTCGAACCCCGTCATGTCCTCCCAAGGGTGGTGCAGGAACGCCACGTCCGCCGTACCGTCGCGCAACAGCCCGGCCCGCTCCGCCACCCCGCACAGCACCACCTCCACCGGCAGAGCGTCCGGGCACGACTGGTAGGCGGCCAGGATGTCCGGGAGCAGCGCGCCGTCGCCGCCCGGCTTCAGCGCCACCACGAGCCGTGGCTCGGTCCGCCCCGCCCTGCGGGTGCGGTGTTCGGCCGCCGCCACCGCGTCCAGGGCCTTGGCGGCCTCCCTGGCCAGCACCTCGCCCGCCGGGGTGAGCGCCACCCGGCGGCCCGAGCGGTCGAAGAGGGTCACCCCGAGCCGCCGTTCGAGCTTCTGGATCGCCCTCGACAGTGGCGGCTGCGCGATCCCCAGCCGCGCGGCCGCCCGGCCGAAGTGCAGCTCCTCGGCGACGGCGGCGAAGTAGGCGAGCTCACGCGTCTCCATACCCCTAGGGTATCGATCCTGACCCAGCCGGTGTTGGCCCGTCCACGATCAACGGTGGTGTGCTCGGGGAATGACCGCATCGACGATCGCCCTGGTGACCGGGGCGAACAAGGGCATAGGTTTCGAGGTCGTCGCGCAGTTGGCCGCGAGGGGCATGACGGTGCTGCTCGCCGCCCGCGACGCACGCCGAGGTGAGGCGGCGGCCGCCAGGCTACGCGCGACCGCCACAGACAGGGCCGGGGGTACGTACAGGTCCGGTTCCAGCGGAGCGGACAGGTCCGGTTCCGGCGGTACGGACAAGGCTGTCGGCGTCGACATCCACCCGATCGTCCTCGACGTCACCGACGCAGCCACCATTCAGGCGGCCGCCGCCCACCTGTCAGACCGCTACGGCCGTCTGGACGTACTCGTGAACAACGCCGGCATCTCCGGCCACCACGCGGGCGAGGCACCCAGCACCACCCCGCCCGAGCTGGTGCGCCAGGTGTTCGAGACGAACGTCGTCGGCGTGCTCATGGTGACGAACGCGTTCTTGCCCCTGCTCAGACGCGCGCCCGCCGCCCGCATCGTGAACGTCTCCAGCGGCGTCGGCTCCCTGAGCCACCACACGACCCCGGATCACTACATGTCCGGACTTCCGGCGTCGGCGGGGTATCCGCCGTCCAAGACGGCGCTCAACGCGCTGACGATCCAGTACGCCAAGGAGCTGCGTGAGGACGGCATCCTGGTCAACGCGGCAGCGCCCGGAGCCTGTGCCACGGACTTCACCAAGGACCTCGGGTTGCCCATCACCCGCACAGCGGCCGACGGAGCGGCCGTTATCGTCAGATTGGCCACCCTGGGCCCCGACGGGCCGACGGGCGGATTCTTCGACGATGACGGGACAGTGCCTTGGTAGACATCATTGAGCTCAACCGCCGGTCTGTGCAGGCGACCGTCGACCTGGTGGCGACCATCAAGCCGGGCGACCTGGACCGGCCGACCCCGTGCGCCGGCTGGGCGGTGCGCGACCTGCTCGCGCATCAGATCGTGCAGAATCACGGCTTCGCCTTCGCCGCCTCCGGTGCGCGGTCCGGTCTGGAGAGCTGGGAGCCGAGTCCGGTGGGGGATGACCCGGTGGAGGAGTACGCGGCGTCGGCGCGGGCGGTGATGGAGGCCTTCGCCGCGGACGGCGTACTTGATCGGGGGTTCTATCTGCCGGAGATCCGCGACGGAGGTCCCTTCCCCGCGCGGATGGCGATCGGGTTCCACTTCGTCGACTGCGTGGTCCACGGCTGGGACTTCGCCAAGGCGCTGGGCGTCCCCGCGAACGTGGACGAGGATCTGGCCGAGGCCGCGCTGCCGGTGGCCGCCAAGGTGCCCGACACACCGGAGACGCGCGGGGAGGGCAAGGCGTTCGTGGCGGGGGTGCCGGCGGCGGACGACGCCCCGGCTCTGGACCGGGTGGTGGCACTACTCGGCCGCTCACCGAGCTGGTCGGCCAGCTGAAGCGGCTCATCGAGCTGGTCCGCTAGCTGAAGCGGCTCGTCGGGGTTGGTGGCCGCACATCTGAAATGTCGGCCGAGGTCAGCACCGCGCCCCGTCGAGGGTCATCACGGCGGACGGCTCCGGCATGGGGAACGGCTCGTCGCTCAGCTCTCCCTGGCCGATCCAGCCCTGACGGTAACGTCCTCGCGGTCCTGAGGGCTCAAATATGACACCCCAGGGTCCGTCCCAAAACACGCCTGTCCCGGAGACAGCGCCCGTCCCGAAACAGCGCCCAGACAAGGAACAGCGCCCGGCCGAAGTGGCCGGGCGACTGATCGAAGTGCCCCGGGTGGGACTCGAACCCACACTGTGCGGGTTTTGAATCCGCTTCCTCTGCCAATTGGGATACCGAGGCAAGGATCCAAAAATATCTGGATCCGTCCTTATCGCACGGCGAAAGGGTAGCCGAAATTCGCAGCCACCCACCACCGGCGTCGCTCTAATCTAGCGGACATCGGTACTCTCTTGCTCGTGAGTACGCAGCGGCGAGTGGTGATCGCGGAAGACGAGGCCCTGATCCGCCTCGATCTCAAGGAGATGCTCGAGGAAGACGGCTACATCGTCGCGGGCGAGGCCGGTGACGGTGAGCGGGCGATCCAGCTGGCCACCGAGCTGAGGCCGGACCTGGTGATTCTCGACGTCAAGATGCCCGTCCTCGACGGCATCTCGGCGGCCGAGCGGATCGTGGCGGAGCGGATCGCTCCGTGCCTCATCCTGACCGCCTTCTCCCAGCGTGACCTGGTCGAGCGGGCCAGGGACGCGGGGGCCATGGCCTATCTGGTCAAGCCGTTCACCAAGGCCGATCTGGTGCCCGCGATCGAGATGGCGGTCAGCAGGCACGAGGAGATGGTGGCGCTGGCCGCCGAGGTGTCGAGCCTGTCCGACAGGCTGGAGACCAGGAAGCTGGTGGAGCGGGCGAAGGGTCAGCTGATGTCCGCGCATGGCTGGAGCGAGCCGCAGGCGTTCCGGTGGATCCAGAAGGCGTCGATGGATCGCCGGCTGAGCATGCGCGAGGTTGCCCAGATCGTTATAGACGACACGGCGGAGCGTGCCTGAGAGGCCATATATCACTGGATTTGTCCCCTCGGGTTGTGGCGCGATTACGAGTGGGCATCCAACCGGCCTCGGTTTCCTTCGCCTGAGGCGTCCCGGTCGCATGCTGATGGGCGGACAGAAGATCCGCTCACCTGGACGGAGACGCTTCGATGATCCGAATTTCCCGGGCCATGGCCGTCGCCACCGCGGCGGCCATGGCACTGGCGGCCTGTTCCACCGGGGGCACCACCACCGCGCCGACCTCGGCGAATACGGCCACCGCTCAGGCGACGGCGACTGGCAGCGCGGCCAAGGGCGACGGCACCCTGACCATCGGCTCGGTGCTGCCGCAGACGGGGTCGCTGGCCTATCTCGGCCCGCCCGAGTACGCCGGCGTCGACCTGGCCATCAAGGAGATCAACGACGCCGGCGGGGTGCTCGGCAAGCCGGTCGCCAAGATCCATACCGACTCGGGGGACACCACCACGAACATCGCCTCGCAGTCGGTGGACAAACTGCTCGCGCAGAAGGCCGACGCCATCATCGGCGCCGCGTCCTCGTCGGTGTCAGAGTCGATCATCGACAAGATCACGCGGGCGGGCGTCGTGGAGTTCTCACCGGCCAACACCTCCGACAAGTTCACCACGATCAAGGACGACGGCCTCTACTTCCGTACGGCCCCGCCGGACAAACTTCAGGGGCGGGTCCTGGGTGACCTGGTGGTGTCCGACGGCAACGACACCGTCGGCATCCTGGCCATGCAGGACTCCTATGGCACCGGCCTGGCCGACCAGGTCACGCAGACCGCCGAGGCGGGCGGCGCCAAGGTGGTCGAGCGGGTGGACTACGACCCCAAGGCGCCCGAGTTCTCCGCCGATGTGGCGAAGATCAAGGCGGCGAACCCGAAAGGCATCGTGCTCATCGGCTTCGACGAGACGGCCAAGGTCGTGGCGGAGCTCGTCAAGCAGGGCCTGACGACGGACAAGTACAAGTGGTACATGGTCGACGGCAACATGTCGAACACCAACTTCCTGAAAATGCCCAGGGGCACGCTGAAGGGCGTCAAGGGCACCATCCCCGGAGCGGCGGCACCCGAGGCGTTCCAGAAGCGGCTCCTGGGCGTCAACCCGAAGCTGACCAACTACACCTACGCCGCGGAGTCGTACGACGCGGCGAACCTCATCGCGCTGGCCGCCGAGGCGGCCAAGGACGACGCGGGCGCGGCGATCGCGGCCAAGCTCGTGGACGTCAGCAAGGGCGGCGAGAAGTGCAAGGACTTCAAGTCCTGCGACGAGCTGCTCAAGGCGGGCAAGGACATCGACTACGACGGCGTGAGCGGGCCGGTCGACTTCAACGACGCGGGCGATCCGTCGGTCGCGACGATCGGGGTCTACCAGTACGGCGCCGACAACAAGTACAACGCCGCCAAGGCGCTCGAATATCGCAAGGGCGACATCTCCGGCTGAAGCCCTCCGCAGCGACGGCCCCGATCCGAGGATCGGGGCCGTCCGTGCTGACGGAGACGTTGCGAACGCCCCAGCGACGACGACACCGGCGGCGACTGACAGGGACAAGACGAACGCTCTCCGCAGTGGACGGCCTCGATTTGAGGATCACGGACCGTCGCCACTGACTGAGACATTACAAATGGGTATAAAAAGGCTGTCAGAACTCCACGCCTCCTCCCTAGACGTGCATGCTGAGCTTGGGAAACGCGGCGAGGTAGATCGTTCCCTTCGCTGACACAGAGGGGGAGTCACATGATGCGCAAACGCCTGCTGGCGGCCGCGGCGGTCTCGAGCCTGGCATTGACGGCCTGTGGCGGTGGTGGCGGCGGTGACACGGGAGTCAAGGGCGCGACGTCGGCCGCTCCGACCTCGGCCGCCGCCGAGGCCAAGGGCGACGGCACGCTGACGATCGGCACCCTGCTGCCGCAGACGGGGTCGCTGGCCTTCCTCGGGCCGCCCGAGTTCGCGGGGGTCGACGCGGCCGTGAAGGAGATCAACGACGCGGGCGGGGTGCTCGGCAAGCCGGTTGCCAAGATCGATACGGACTCGGGCGACACGACGACGAACATCGCCTCGCAGTCGGTGGACAAACTGCTCGCGCAGAAGGCGGACGCCATCATCGGCGCCGCGTCGAGCTCGGTGTCGGAGTCGGTGATCGACAAGATCACGGGCGCCGGGGTGGTCCAGTTCTCGCCGGCCAACACCTCTGACAAGTTCACCACGATCAAGGACAACGGCCTGTACTTCCGTACGGCGCCGCCGGACAAGCTTCAGGGCCGGGTGCTGGGCGATCTGATCGTGGCCGACGGCAACGACACGATCGGCATCCTGGCCATGCAGGACTCCTACGGCTCGGGCCTGGCCGACCAGGTCACGAAGACCGCGCAGGACGCCGGGGCCTCGGTGGTGCAGCGGGTGGACTACGACCCGAAGGCCGCCGACTTCTCCGCCGACGTGGCCAAGATCAAGGCGGCGAACCCGAAGGCGGTCGTGCTCATCGGCTTCGAGGAGACCGCCAAGGTGGTGGCGGAGCTCGTCAAGCAGGGCCTGACGGCCGACAAGGTCAAGTGGTACATGGTCGACGGAAACATGTCCAACAGCAACTACCTGAAGATGCCCAAGGGCACGTTGGCGGGCGTCAAGGGCACCATCCCCGGCGCCGCGGCGCCCACCGATTTCCGGAAGAAGCTGCTGGCGGTCAACCCCAAGCTGACCAGTTACACCTACGCCGCGGAGTCGTACGACGCCACGATCCTCATCGCGCTGGCCGCCGAGGCGGCCAAGGACGACAGCGGCCGGTCGATCGCCGCCAAGCTGCCCGAGGTGAGCGAGGGCGGCGAGAAGTGCAAGACCTTCAAGTCCTGCGACGAACTGCTCAAGACCGGCAAGGACATCGACTACGACGGCGTGAGCGGCCCGGTCGAGTTCAACGCCGCCGGTGACCCGTCGGTCGCGACGATCGGCGTCTACCAATACGGCGAGAACAACGAGTACGACGCCACGAAGGCGCTGGAATATCGCACCGGCAAGATCGCGGGCTGAGGCTCAGCCGCCCAGCCCGCACGTCTTGAGCGCGTAGGCGGTCAGCCGCTCCTGGAGCGGTTTGGGCGGCACGACGATGACCACGCGTTCCTCGCCGCCGTCGATGGTGGCCCGCACGGGGAACAGGAACGCCTTCTTGCCCTCGGCGAACGCGTGCGGGTCGCAGCGGCCGGGGGTGAGCTCGAGGCCGAGTTGCGCCCGCTGCGCCCCGGCGTCCAGGGTCGCCAGCGGCCTGCTCTTCTTGACGGGGGTGGCGATGTAGTGAGTGGTGCCGCCCACGTCCTGTACGGCCACCACGCCCGCGCTGCGGCGGGTCAGGACGAGACTGCCGCGCATCACCTTGCCGACCTGCGTCCAGTCGTCGCCGAACTCGATGTCGGCCGCCTCCTTGATCAGGAATGCGGAGCACTCGTCACGCAGCAGCCGGGTCAGCAGCGGGTCCGGGTGCGGCACCTTGAAGACCACCCTGCGCAGCGGCTCGGACCCGGTGCGCAGGTGGGCCACGACCGTGGCCGGCTGCAGCGACGGCAGGCCCTTGGGCGAGCAGTTGGCCGCGCCGTACGGAATGCGCAGGTCTGTGCGAGGCGTCCGCTTCAGGAGCGCGTCGGCGCGTTCGGGAGGCAGTGTCTTGAACGACGGTGTGACAAGCTGAACGTCAGAGAAATAGACCGGCGTGTCCGTCGCATTCGTGACGGCCACTTCGAGGGCGTGTACGGGCTCGTCAGAGCGCCACTGGGCCAGCGAGACCGACACCCCTTTGGGAGGGTCGGCAG
Source organism: Nonomuraea sp. CA-143628 (assembly GCF_050942315.1). NCBI lineage: Bacteria > Bacillati > Actinomycetota > Actinomycetes > Streptosporangiales > Streptosporangiaceae > Nonomuraea > Nonomuraea sp. CA-143628. The sequence continues at coordinate 8,504,731 of NZ_CP192072.1, read as the reverse complement.
GGGGCGCCGCGGGCGTCTCAGGGGCGCCACAGCTCGCCAGAAGAGCAATGGGCGGGATCGCCATGGCGAGGAAGGCCGCTGTGCGCTTCACCAGTCGAACATTAGGCGTGATCCTCAGGCTCCCGTAAGTTGAGGAGTGATTACGACTCCGCATCCAAGTACCGACAGTTCTCTCTTCCATCTGTTGAACTGGCCTTACGTTCTATAGCTTTCCGTCATTCGATTCGGGAACGTCGGCGGTGCTGACCTCACCCGGCCTGGAGATGAAGGAGACACTTCATGATCCGCATTGCTCCCGCGGGACGGGCGCTGGCTGTCGTGGCTGCCACGAGCCTGGCCCTGACAGCCTGCGGTGGTGGCGGTAACACCGCTGCGCCGGCCTCGTCCTCGGCCGCGCCATCCAGTGCGGCTGCCCCGGCTGCCAAGGGCGACGGGACCTTGACTGTCGGCACCCTGCTGCCGCAGACCGGTTCGCTTGCCTTCCTCGGCCCGCCCGAGTTCGCCGGTGTGGACGCCGCGCTCAAGGAGATCAACGAAGCCGGTGGCGTGCTTGGCAAGCCGGTGCAAAAATATGACACCGACTCCGGTGACACCACCACGAACATCGCTTCGCAGTCGGTGGACAAGCTGCTCGCGCAGAAGGCCGACGCCATCATCGGCGCCGCGTCCTCCTCGGTGTCGGAGTCGGTGGTCGACAAGATCACGGGTGCCGGCGTGGTTCACTTCTCGCCCGCCAACACCTCTGACAAGTTCACCACGATCAAGGACAACGGCCTCTACTTCCGTACGGCTCCGCCGGACAAGCTGCAGGGCCGCGTGCTGGGCGACCTGATCATCGCCGACGGCAGCGACACGGTCGGCATCCTGGCCATGCAGGACTCCTACGGCACCGGCCTGGCCGACCAGGTGGCCAAGACCGTCACCGACGGTGGCGCCGAGGTCGTCGAGCGCGTGGACTACGACCCGAAGGCCGCCGACTTCTCCGCCGACGTCGCGAAGATCAAGGCGAAGGCTCCCAAGGCCATCGTGCTGATCGGCTTCGAGGAGACCGCCAAGGTCATCCAGGAGCTGGTCAAGCAGGGTCTGCCGGCCAGCAAGCACAAGTGGTACATGGTCGACGGCAACACCTCCAACACCAACTACGTCAAGATGCCCAAGAACACCCTCAAGGGCGTCAAGGGCACGATCCCCGGTGCCGCCGCTCCGGAGGACTTCAAGGCCAAGCTCATGGCTGTCAACCCCAAGCTGGAGGACTTCAGCTACGCGCCTGAGTCCTACGACGCCATGAACCTGATCGCGCTGGCCGCCGAGGCCGCCAAGAGCGACGCGGGTGTCGACATCGGTGCCAAGCTGGCCGAGGTCAGCAAGGGCGGCGAGAAGTGCAACAACTTCAAGTCGTGCGTCGACCTGCTCAAGGCCGGCAAGGACATCGACTACGACGGCGTGAGCGGTCCGGTCGAGTTCAACGAGGCCGGTGACCCGGCGGTCGCCACGATCGGCATCTACGAGTACGGTGCCGACAACAAGTACCCGACCAAGGCGCTCGAGTACCGCACCGGCAACATCGCCGGCTAGTCCGTACGCCGCACACCCTGGAAGGCCCGGTCCGCTGGATCGGGCCTTCCGGCTGTTCGCGGACCATTGGCGCCTATTGGCCGCAGCCCGCCACGATCTCGTCGGCGGCGATCCGGTACTGGGCGAGCAGCGCCACCTGCCGCTCACGCGGAACGTCGGCCCTGGACAGGCCCGCCGTCGTGGACTCGACCGTTCGCACGGCCGTACCCAGCGACTCGGGCAGGCGCGGGCCGAACTGCAGGGTGATGCCGCGCGCCTCAGCGAGGCGGCCGAGCAGCGCGTCCTCGAAGTTCTGGGTGTTCTCCTGGCCCTTCGGCTTCAGCATGAGGCCGACGTAGCCGATCGCGGAGACCACGCGCGCACAGGGGTCGTCGGTGGGGTCGCCGCCAGTGCTGTACTTCCCGGCCGAGGCGGCGCCGTTCTGACAGGCGACGAGGATGGGCAGCAGGAGCGCGATTGTCGCAATTCGTCTCACAGCGCTCATTAAAAACGGCGAAGGGGCCCCTGGGGAGCCCCTTCGCCGTTTTGAGATCTTCTAGGCCTTCGCCAGGGTGCCGAGGTAGAGCTCGATCACCTTGGGGTCGTTGGCCAGCTGACGACCGGTGCCGGTGTAGGCGTTGCGGCCCTGGTCCAGCACGTAGCCGCGGTGGCAGATCTGCAGGCAGCGCCGGGCGTTCTGCTCGACCATGATGACCGTCACGCCCGCCTTGTTGATCTGCTGGGCCTGGATGAACACCAGGTCCTGCAGCATGGGCGACAGGCCCGCCGACGGCTCGTCCAGCAGCAGCACCGACGGCTCGGTCATGAGCGCCCTGGCCATCGCCACCATCTGCCGCTCGCCGCCCGACAGCGAGCCGGCCCGCTGCTTGCGCCGCTCCTTGAGCGCCGGGAACAGCTCGGCGACGAACTCGAAGCGCTCCTTGAACTTGCCGGGCACCTGGAAGGCGCCCATCTCGAGGTTCTCCTCGATGGTGAGGCTCGGGAAGACGTTGTTGGTCTGCGGGACGTAGCCGACCCCTCGGGCGACCAGCGAGTGCGCCTTCATGTTCGTGATGTCCTCACCCTTCAGCACCACCGTGCCGCTGCGGATGTTGACCAGCCCGAACATGGCCTTGAGCAGCGTCGACTTGCCGGCGCCGTTGGGGCCGATGATGCCGATCAGCTCACCCTCGCCGACGTACAGGTCGGAGCCGTTGAGGATGTTGACGCCCGGCAGGTAGCCGGCGATGAGCTCGTCGCACCGCAGCACGGCGTTCGCGGCGCCCGCCAGGTGGGCGCCGCGGTCGGTGATCGCCGCCTTCGACTCGGGCGCTGACTCGGGGACGGCGTTCACTTCTGCGTCTCCTCTTCGATCTCGGCCTCCAGCGCCGCCTCCGCCTGGTGCAGCTGCTCTTCGAGCTCGCTGTCCGACAGCGGCGCGTCGTGGTGGGCGCCCAGGTAGGCGTCGATGACGCGGGAGTCGGACATGATCGTGTCCGGTGGTCCCTCGGCGATGATGGCGCCCTGGGCCATGACGATCACCCAGTCGCTGATGTCGCGGACCATGTCCATGTCGTGTTCGACGAACAGCACGGTCATGCCCTGATCGCGCAGGTCCTTGACGTGGCCGAGCAGTGACTGGGTCAGCGCCGGGTTGACGCCGGCCATCGGCTCGTCGAGCATGACCAGCTCGGGCTTGACCATGAGCGCGCGGGCCATCTCCAGCAGCTTGCGCTGGCCGCCGGACAGCGATCCGGCGAAGTCCTCGCGCTTGGCGTCGAGCTTGAACCTGGTCAGCAGATCCTCGGCCTGCTCGGTGATCGCCTCCTCCTGGGCCCGCCAGGAGCCGGGCACCAGCGCCCGCCAGAAGTTCTCGCCGCGCTGCTGCTGGGCGCCGAGCCGCATGTTCTCCATCACCGTCAGCCTGGACAGGGCCTTGGTGAGCTGGAAGGTACGGACCATGCCGGCGCGGGCGACCCGGTGGGCGGGAACTCCGCTCATGTTGTTGCCGTTGAACGTCCACTTGCCTGCGTCAGCGGTGTCGAAGCCGGTGAGCTGGTTGAAGAACGTCGTCTTGCCGGCGCCGTTGGGGCCGATCAGGGCGGTGATGGAGCCGCGCTGGATCTCGACGTGGTCCACCTCGACGGCGGTCAGACCGCCGAAGCGGCGCACGACGCCGTCGACCACGAGGATCGGGTCGGGCTTGGGCACGCCGGGATCGCGAGCCAGGTCCTTGAAGGCGGCCAGGGCCGCGGCCTTGCGCTCGGAGATCGTGCTTGGGGCGGTTGTTTCAGCGGACATCGAAAGCTATCTCCCTCTTGTCACCGAAGATGCCCTGTGGCCGGAAGATGAGCAACAGGATCAACCCGAGACCAACCAGGATGTAGCGCACCGGGCCGACCTGGATCGAGGTCATGAAGGGGATGTACCCCGCCTGAACCGCCTCACTGAGCACACCGTTGACCAGGACCAGCAGCACCCAGAAGATCATGGATCCGACGACGGGGCCGAGCACGCGGGCCGCGCCACCGAGGATCACGATCGTGTAGGCGAAGAAGGTGGTCTCGGTGCCGAAGACGTCGGGCTGCACCGAGGCGTAGGCCAGGCCGTACACGAAGCCGCCCAGGCTGCCGATGACGCCGCCGAGGATGAGCGACTGCATCTTGTAGGAGAAGACGTTCTTGCCGAGGCTGCGTACGGCGTCCTCGTCCTCGCGGATGGCCTTGAGCACGCGGCCCCACGGGCTGCGCATGAGCAGGTAGACGATGCCGCAGGACAGGGCGACCAGCACCCAGCCGACGAGCATGATCCACAGGATCCGGTGGTTGAAGGTGAACCAGCCGATGCCGTACTCGCCCTCGGGGAAGGGGTTGAGCGCGTAGAAGCCGTCGGAGAAGCCACGCTGCCCGTCGGAGCCGCCGAACACGCTCTTGAACGCCACCGAACGGAAGACGAGCCTGACGATCTCGGCCGCCGCGATGGTGACGATGGCCAGATAGTCGGCCCGCAGGCGCAGCGTCGGCGCGCCCAGGAGCAGCGCCAGGAGCACCGCGGCGATGAGGCCGACCGCGATGCCGATCCAGAAGGGCAGGCCCAGGACGGTGACCGTGACGGCCAGGCCGTAGCCGGCCACGCCCATGAACGCCGCCTGCCCGAAGTTGAGCAGGCCCGTGTAGCCGAAGTGGATGTTGATGCCGATCGCGGCGAGCGCGTAGAGCACCGTCTCGACGCCGATGGCGGACTTGACGGTGGTGCTGATGATCGTGATCCAGTCCATGTGACTCCCCCCGTCAGCCGATCCGCTCTCGGCGGCCCAGGATGCCCTGTGGCCGGAAGAGGAGCACGATGATGAGTACGGCCAGCGCGCCGACGCTCTTGAGCTCCGGCGGCACCCACAGCGTGGAGACCTGGATGAACAGGCCGACCACGAGCGAGCCCACCAGGGCGCCGAACGCGGTGCCGAGCCCGCCGAGCGTCACACCGGCGAAGATGAGCAGCAGGATGTCCTGGCCCATCGTGTATTTCAGGTTTTGCGACAAGCCGAGCATGATGCCGGCCAGCGCGGCGATGGCGCCGCCCGTGGTCCAGATGATGCGGATGACCCGGTCGACGTTGATGCCCGAGGAGGCGGCCAGCGCCGGGTTGTCGGCGACCGCGCGGGCCGCCTTGCCGGTGCGGGTGCGCAGCAGGGCCATGCCGACGATGATGAGGACCACCAGCTCGATGCCCATCGCGACGAAGTTCTTCGGAGCCGCGGAGATCGGGCCGATCTCGATGCCCGGCTGGGCGGTGTACTGGGCGAACGATTCGTTCTGCCCGCCGAACAGGATCAGGAAGACATAGCGCAGGAAGAGCGCCACACCGATCGAGATGATCATCATGGCGATGGTGCCGGTGCCGCGCCTGCGCAGCTGCCCCCAGAAGAAGCGGTCCTGAAGGTAGCCGAGCGCGCCTCCCGCGATCACCGCGATCACGGCCGCGGGGATCAGATGCAGGCCGAAGCCCACGTTGAACATGTAGGCGAGCAGCGCGCCCATCGTGACGAGCTCACCGTGGGCGAAGTTGGTCAGCCCCGTGGTGCCGTAGATCAGCGAGAGACCGAGCGCGGCCAGCGCGATGATCAGACCGAGGTTCAGGCCCTCGAAGGTGAGCTGTGCCGCCTGGTCCAGGAAGGGGCTGGTCTCGGCGCCCTCGTCCGGGGCCGGTTGGCCCGCGGCGCCCTTGGGCTGCAGGGCGAACAAGACGGTGGACATGTTGCCGGAAAAGACGGTCGGGGTGCGGACGGCGTTGCCGCCCCGGACCACCGCGTTGGCAGGAAGCGTCTTGACATCCAGCGTGACCTTGTACTTGCCCGGTTTGTCGACCGGGACTTCCCACGCGCCCTGGGCGTTGCTTGTGACCTCCTTGACGGGTTGTCCGCCTTCGGTGGTCACGACGATTTTCACGCCGTTCACTGGTTGGCCTTGGAGTTTGAGTGTTCCCTTCAAACCCTGATCGGGGGCCGCCGCCTGGGCGGGGACCGCGAGCAGGAAGATGAGTCCACCCAGGAAGGCCGTGAACGCGATCACGGCTCTGCGCAATGGTGCTCCCTCAAATAGGTCAAGGCGGGGTTGTGCCCCTCCATCTCGACACGTGGGCATCGCAGGCACAACAAAACTGGATGCTGTGGCGGGAGCTTATTCTGGTCGCGCCCGGTTCAGTATCGTTCGTCACCAATTAGTGACACGTGCGTGTCGCTCGCGTGAGGAACCAAGACGCCAGGTCAGGGGCTAAATGCCGCTAGACGCCTGGCGCTTCAGGGGCGCTAATGCATAACCATCGCTGCAGAACGTGAACGAGCCCGCGGAAGAGGACCTTTGGGACCATGTAGGGCTTCCCCGGCCTCACACGTTATCTACTCGGCCTCCCCGCGGGCTCCGCTTGGACAACCGTAGCGACCCACGGGGCTCGTGTGCAAAGAGAGTCGGAAAGTCGCGTGGCGTTCAGTGATCACGCGGCCTGCGAGTGACCGATCACGCCGCATGTACGTCGGCGATGGTGAGCGATCGTGCCGCACGTACGTCGGCGATCGCACGGCACGCGGGTCACGCGCATGGCACGCGGGTCAGCGATCGCGCAGCATGCAGGTCAGCCGGGACGTGCACACGCGCCGCCCCTCCTCGTCGGTGATCTCGATCTCGTACGTGGCCAGCGAGCGGCCGCCGTGCAGCCGAGTCGCCACGCCGGTGACGAAGCCGGAGATGGCCGAGCGGTGGTGGGTGGCGTTGATCTCGATGCCGACGGCGATGCGGTCCGCGCCCGCGTGGATGGCCGCGCCGGTCGAGCCCAGCGTCTCGGCGAGCACGACGGACGCGCCGCCGTGCAGCAGGCCGTACGGCTGGGTGTTGCCCGCGACCGGCATCCGGCCCACGACCCGCTCCGCGCTGGCCTCGACGAACTCGATGCCCATCCGGTCGGGGAGCGTGCCCTCATGGACGGCGTTCAACGTCTGGAAATCCACCGGGTCGATCCGCGTCAAGGGGAGTCCTCCAGTCTTCCGAGCTCAGGTTTTCTGTCGGAGATGGAGACTAGGCTGCTTGTGTGCCGAAGAGTGAAGTGACCCCCAGCCGCCCGTGCCTGTTGCTGCTCGACGGGCATTCCCTGGCCTATCGCGCGTTCTACGCGCTCAAGGACGCCAACCTCATGACCACCGACGGTCAGCACACCGAGGCGGTCTACGGGTTCACCTCGATGCTGACCAACATCCTGCGCGACGAGCAGCCGTCGCACGTGGCCGTCGCGTTCGACCGGTCGGAGCCGACGTTCCGGCACGAGGAGTACTCCGAATACAAGGCCAACAGGAGCGAGACCCCCGAAGACTTCCGGGGCCAGATGCAGCTCATCTACGAGCTCCTCGACACGCTGCGTGTCCCGCACCTGTCCAAGGCCGGGTTCGAGGCCGACGACCTCATCGCCACGCTCGCCACCCGGGCCCGCGCCGAGGGCATGGACGTGCTGATCGTCACCGGCGACCGCGACGCGCTCCAGCTGGTCGACGAGCACGTCACGGTCCTGATGACGCGCCGTGGCATCAGCGACATGACCAGGTTCACCCCCGAGGCCGTCGAGGAGAAATACGGCCTGACCCCGGTCCAATACCCCGACTTCGCGGCGCTGCGCGGCGACCCCAGCGACAACCTGCTCAGCATCCCGAGCGTCGGCGAGAAGACCGCCGCCAAGTGGGTGCGCGAGTTCGGCTCGCTGACCGCGCTGATCGACCGGGTCGACGAGGTCAAGGGCAAGGTCGGCGAGAAGCTGCGCGAGCACGTCGCCCAGGTGCTGATGAACCGCCGGCTCACCGAGCTGCTGCGCGACGTCCCGATGGAGGTCGACCTGGGCGAGCTCAAGCAGGGCAACTGGGAGCGCGAAGAGGTCAACAAGCTCTTCGACACGCTGCAGATCCGCGGCGAGCTGCGCGAGCGTGTCTTCAAGGTGCTCGGCACCGGCGAGCAGGAGCCCGACCAGGGCTTCGAGGTGGAGACCATCATCCTCGGCCCCGACCGGGTCGCGGGCTGGCTGTCCGCGCTGCCCGCCGGGCGGGCGGGCCTGGCCTTCAAGGGCGCCTACGGCAGTGGCACCGGGCGCATCGACGCCCTCGCGATCGCCTCGCCCGACGGCACGGCCGCCTTCATCGACCCGGTCAAGCTCACCGAATCCGACGAGGCCGCGCTGCGGGCGTGGCTGGCCGACACCGACCGGCCCAAGGCCGTCCACGACGCCAAGGGGCCGATCCTCGCGCTCTGGGCGCAGGGCATGAGCCTCAAGGGCCTGACCTGCGACACGGCCCTGGCCGCCTATCTGGCGATGCCCGGCCAGCGCACCTTCGCCCTCGAAGACCTGGCCCGGCGCTACCTCAACCGCGACCTGCGCGCCGAGGAGGAGTCCAGCGGGCAGGCCGCGCTGTTCGGCGACGACGAGGACGCCCCCGCCAAGGACCTGGCGCTGCGCGCCCATGCCGTGCGTGAGCTGGCCGAGGCGCTGGAGACCTTCCTGACCGGCCGCGGCGGCACCCAGCTGCTGACCGACGTGGAGCTGCCGCTGCTGAGCGTGCTGGCGGAGATCGAGCGCGCGGGCATCGCCGTCGACAGCGAATACTTCGCCGCTCTGGAGGCCGAGTTCGGCGCCGCGGTCAAGCACGCGGTCGAGGAGGCGCACGCGGCCGTCGGCGAGCAGTTCAACCTGGGCTCGCCCAAGCAGCTGCAGGAGATCCTTTTCACCAAGCTCAACCTGCCCAAGACGAAGAAGATCAAGACCGGCTACAGCACCGACGCCGACCAGCTCGCCTGGCTCGCCACGCAGACCGAGCACGAGCTGCCGGTCATCATGCTGCGCCACCGCGACCAGACCAAGCTGCGCACCACCGTCGAGGGCCTGATCAAGGAGGTCTCCGACGACGGGCGCATCCACACCACGTTCAACCAGATCATCGCGGCCACGGGCCGCCTGTCATCCGAAAAGCCCAATCTCCAGAACATCCCGATCCGCACCTCCGAGGGCCGCCGCATCCGGCAGGGCTTCGTGGTCGGCGCGGGCTACGAGACGCTGCTCACGGCCGACTACAGCCAGATCGAGCTGCGCATCATGGCCCACCTGTCGGGCGACGAGGCGCTGATCGCCTCCTTCGAGTCGGGCCACGACTTCCACCAGGCGACCGCGGCCCGGGTGTTCGACCTGCCGCCCGAGCAGATCGACGGCGAGCTGCGGGCGCGCATCAAGGCGATGAACTACGGCCTCGCCTACGGCCTGTCCGACTTCGGGCTGTCCGGGCAGCTCAACATCCCGGTGGCCGAGGCGCGGGCGCTCAAGGAGGAATACTTCCAGGAGTTCGGCGGCGTCCGCGACTTCCTGCAGGCCATCGTCCAGCAGGCGCGCACCGACGGCTACACCGAGACCATCATGGGCCGCCGCCGCTACCTGCCCGACCTGACCAGCGACAACCGGCAGCGCCGCGAGATGGCCGAGCGCATGGCGCTCAACGCGCCCATCCAGGGCTCGGCGGCCGACATCATCAAGGTCGCCATGCTCAACGTCTCCCAGGCGATGCGGGAGGAAGGGCTGGGCTCCCGGATGCTGCTGCAGGTCCACGACGAGCTGGTGTTCGAGGTGGCTCCCGGCGAGCTCGACCGGCTCCGCGCCCTCGTGTGCGACCAGATGAACGCCGCCTACCACCTGCGGGTCCCGCTGGAGGTCTCCGTGGGCGTCGGTCGCACCTGGGAGGACGCTGGCCACTGACCGCCCGCCGACGCTCGTGACGATGAGTGTGAGGGGCCGCGTGGCCGAGCCTGGCGAATCGGCCGCCGATGCTCGTGACGGCTCGCGCGGCCGATTCCGCTGATCGGCCGCTGGCGAGCGTAAGGGCTGCGCGGCCGGTCCCGCCGTACCGGACGTTTATCCCCGTACGGTGGGGCAAGTCGATCTTTGTCCGGTGGGACCGTCTGGCGCTGAGCGGCGGCGGTCCCACACCGTGAAGCAGGGTGGTCCGGCGGGCCGTGAACAGCGGCCGATACGGGGTTCTGGACTACCCTGAGGGTAATTTCCCCCGAGTGGCACGGGAGCCTTGTGCGATCGTCAGCGTCCTTCCCCCGGTTAATCGCCCTCGCGAACGTCTTGGTCGTGTCAGTGGCGGTCATCGGGCTGATGCTGCAGTCCTCCTCCGGCCGGTCCGTGCCCGGGCCGCCGGCGGTGGCCAAGATCGAGCAGTCCGCGCAACCCACCCCCGCCGAGCCCGTGCCGACGTTCGCCGAGCCGCCCGGGGTGGTGTCCACGCCGGAGTTCGCCAAGCAGGTCAAGGCCAACGAGCTCGGGCTGGTGCCGGTGCTGATGTACCACCGGATACTCAAGAAGCGGATCGCCTCCATCGACCGCACGCCCGACCAGCTGCGCAAAGAGCTGGAGAAGCTGGCCAAGCAGGGCTACGCGCCGATCACCGCCAAGGAGTTCGCCACCGGCGACATCCGGGTGCCCGCCGGCCGCTTCCCTGTGGTGCTGACCTTCGACGACGGGCACGAGAGTCACTTCAGGCTCGACGCGAGCGGCAACCCCGCGCCGGACACCGCGGTCGGGGTGCTCCTCGACGTGGCCCGGCGCTATCCCGAGTTCCGGCCGGTCGCCACGCTGTGGATCAACCACGACCCGTTCGGGCTGCGGCAGCGCGACCAGCAGGTGGCGGCCGTGCGGTGGCTGGTCGAGCACGGGTTCGAGGTGGCCAATCACACCTGGTCCCACCCCAATCTGGCCGCCATGCGGAAGAAGAAGGTCAAGGAGCAGGTCGTCCGGCTCGAACGGCTGCTGAAGAAGCTCGGCGCCGGGCCCGCCGTCACCATGGCCCTGCCGTTCGGGGCCATGCCGCACCCGAAGAAGATCGCCCGGCGCGGTGAGTGGGACGGCACGTCCTACGACTTCGCCGGGGTCTTCCTGGCCGGGGCCGAGCCGTCGCTTTCGCCCTTCGCGAAAAAATTCGACCCCGTGGCCATCCAGCGCATCCAAAGCAACGGCAAAAAGGGCGAATGTCGCAAATGGTGCTCGCAGTACTGGCTGGAGTGGCTGAACAAGCACCCTGGGGACCGCTACGTCTCCGACGGAGATCCCACGAAGATCTCCATCCCGCAGCGGCTTCAGGGTAATATCACCCCGAAGCGGAAAGATCAGCTGATCGTTTACTGACCAGTGCGGGGCCGGTTGGATTGACCCCACGCTCAACGTCTCATATGCTGATCGCTGCGCTGTGGGCTCGCGCGCGCCTCAGACGGAGCGGGCTCGCGCTCGGTCACGTCGATGTCGTTATTTCCTCGGCTTGATGCGGAAGAGGGCCTGCCGCGCGTCCGCCACATCGACACCCTGTCCGCGTTCGGAGCAATTCCACACATGACGTCCAGCACTGAGGCCACCTCGAGCACCCCGCAGGTAGCGGTCAACGACATCGGGTCCGAGGAAGCCTTCCTCGCAGCGATCGACGAGACCATCAAGTACTTCAACGACGGCGACATCGTCGAGGGCACCGTCGTCAAGGTCGATCGAGACGAGGTCCTTCTCGATATCGGCTACAAGACCGAGGGTGTCATCCCCTCGCGTGAGCTTTCGATCAAGCACGATGTCGACCCAGCGGACGTCGTGGAGGTCGGCGAACACGTCGAAGCCCTGGTTCTCCAGAAGGAGGACAAAGAGGGCCGCCTGATCCTGTCCAAGAAGCGCGCTCAGTACGAGCGCGCCTGGGGCACGATCGAAAAGATCAAGGACGAGGACGGCATCGTCACCGGCACCGTCATCGAGGTCGTCAAGGGTGGACTCATCCTCGACATCGGCCTCCGTGGCTTCCTGCCGGCGTCCCTGGTCGAGATGCGCCGTGTCCGCGACCTGCAGCCGTACGTCGGCCGCGAGCTCGAGGCGAAGATCATCGAGCTGGACAAGAACCGCAACAACGTGGTCCTGTCCCGCCGCGCCTGGCTCGAGCAGACGCAGTCCGAGGTTCGCCAGACGTTCCTCAACACCCTCCAGAAGGGGCAGGTCCGCAAGGGCGTCGTCTCCTCGATCGTCAACTTCGGTGCGTTCGTGGATCTCGGCGGCGTCGACGGACTGGTCCACGTGTCCGAGCTGTCCTGGAAGCACATCGACCACCCCTCCGAGGTCGTCGAGGTCGGCCAGGAGGTCACGGTCGAGGTCCTCGACGTCGACATGGAGCGCGAGCGCGTCTCCCTGTCGCTCAAGGCCACTCAGGAAGACCCGTGGCAGCAGTTCGCCCGCACCCACCAGATCGGCCAGGTCGTGCCGGGTCGCGTCACCAAGCTGGTGCCGTTCGGCGCGTTCGTCCGGGTCGAGGAGGGCATCGAGGGCCTGGTTCACATCTCCGAGCTGGCCGAGCGCCACGTGGAGATCCCGGAGCAGGTCGTCCAGGTCGGCGACGAGATCTTCGTCAAGATCATCGACATCGACCTCGACCGGCGTCGCATCAGCCTCTCGCTGAAGCAGGCCAACGAGGGTGTCAGCGGCGCCGAGGTCGAGTTCGACCCGACGCTCTACGGCATGGCGGCGACCTACGACGACCAGGGCAACTACATCTACCCCGAGGGCTTCGACTCGGAGACCGGTGAGTGGCTCGAGGGCTTCGACAAGCAGCGCGAGGAGTGGGAGCGGCAGTACGCCGAGGCCCAGACCCGCTTCGAGGCGCACAAGAAGCAGATCGAAGAGGCTCGCAAGGCGGAGGCCGAGGCGGGCGAAGCCGCTCCCTCGTCCTACACCGGTGAGACGGCGGCTCCGGCCAGCAGCTCGGGCTCGTCCGCTCCGGCGGCCGGCGCCCTCGCCTCCGACGAGGCTCTCGCGGCTCTGCGCGAGAAGCTCGCGGGCGGCCAGAGCTGACCTGGTTGACCAGCTGACAGAGAAAACCCCGCACCATCTGGTGCGGGGTTTTTCTTTTGGGTTAATTGCGGAACGTCCCTTTCCGCGATGCTTCCTAGGCTTGCCGCATGATCGAACCCTTCCGCATCACCATTCCGCAAGCCGACCTCGACGACCTGAAGGACCGGCTCACCCGTACCCGCTGGCCGCGGACGCTGCCCGGTGGCGGCTGGAGCCGGGGCGTCCCGGTCGGCTACCTGCGTGAGCTGGCCGCGTACTGGGCCGACGGGTTCGACTGGCGGGCGCAGGAGGCCAAGCTCAACGCCTTCCCGCAGTTCACCACGGACATCGACGGGCAGCGCGTGCACTTCCTGCACGTCCGCTCGCCGGAGCCCGGCGCGCTGCCGCTGATCCTCACGCACAGCTGGCCGAACTCCGTCGCCGAGTTCCTGAACGTCATCGGCCCGCTCACCGACCCGCGCGCCCACGGCCTCGACCCGGCCACGGCCTTCCACGTGGTGGCCCCCTCGCTGCCCGGCTTCGGCTTCTCGCCGTTCCCCGAGCCCGCCGACGAGCGGCCCTGGAGCATCGTGCGGGTGGCGCGGACCTGGGCCGAGCTGATGGGACGGCTCGGGTACGAGCGGTACGGCGCCCACGGCAACGACGCCGGTGCCCTGGTCACCCCGCAGCTGGCGGCCATCGACAGCGATCATGTGATCGGCTCGCACATCACCGCCGGGCTCGGTATCCCCACCGGCGACCCGGCCGAGCTCGCCGACGCCACCGAGGAGGAGCTGGCCGAGCTCGCGGACCTGACCCAGCGGATCGCCGGGGGCAGCGGCTATGGGCCGTACCTCGCCAACCGGCCGCAGACGCTGAGCTTCGGCTTCACCGACTCGCCGGTGGCGCAGCTGGCCTACCTGGTGGAGCGGTTCAAGGGGTTCGACGGCTGGCCCGATGAGGAGGCCGCCGAGCCCATCGACCGTGACCTGGTGCTCACGAACGCGAGCCTCTACTGGCTGACCGCGACCGGCGGCTCGTCCTCGTGGACGTATTACGAGGGGGCGGCGGGCATGCCGATCAACCAGACCGCGGTGCCGAGCGGGGTGTCGCACGGCGGCTCTGCGCTGCTCCGGCGCATCGCCGAGCGCGGGAATCGGGTGGTCCACTGGGCGGGCGAGCACGGCGACAGCCACATGGTGGCGATGAACTCGCCGGAGCCGCTGGTGCGGAGCATCCGTACCTTCTTCGGAACCCTGGAGGGACGGCTGGAAGGAGCTCGGGAAGGGGCGCGGTAGCGGCTTCTTGAAGGGGCGTCAGGGGCGTGGGAAGGGGGTCTGGGCCGGGGGGCGTGCCGGAGGCGTGGGAGGGCGGTCTGGGCGGCATTCGGTAGGGGTGCTGGGGTGCGGCTGCAGTAAGGTGCTCGCGTGGAAATCGAGCGTGCGCTGCCGGACGACGCCGGTGAGATCCTCACCCTGCAGCGGGCCGCGTACGTCAGCGAGGCCCAGCTGTACGGCGACCCCTTCCTGCCGCCGCTCCTGGAGTCCGTGGAGCAGGTCCGCAAGGCCATCGAGACCGGCCTCGTGCTCAAGGCCACCGACGCCGGCCGGATCGTGGGAGCCGTTCGCGGCCAGCTGGCCGGCACCACCTGCCTGGTCGGCCGCCTGGTGGTGGCCCCCGACCGGCAGCGTCAGGGCCTGGGCCGGGCGCTGATACGGACGCTGCACGAGCGGATGCCGGAGGCGACGGCCTTCGACCTGTTCACCGGCCACCTGTCCGACGGCAACCTGCGCCTCTACCGCAGCCTGGGCTACCGCGAGACCCACAGGGAGCGCATGGACGACCATCTCACCATGGTCTACATGCGCCGCTGATTCCCGATCACGGCTAGGCTTTCCGCGTGCTGAAAATCGGCCTCACCGGCGGCATCGGATCGGGCAAGAGCGAGGTCTCCAAGCGCCTCGCGGCGCGGGGCGCCGTCGTGATCGACGCCGACAAGATCGCCCGCGAGGTGGTGGAGCCCGGCACCCCGGGCCTGGCCCGCGTCGTGGGCGTGTTCGGCGAGGAGGTGCTCCACCCTGACGGCTCACTCAACCGGGAGAAGCTGGGCGCCATCGTCTTCGCCGACCCCGACAAGCTGGCGACGCTCAACGGCATCGTGCATCCGCTGGTGGGGGAGCGGGTCGCCGATCTGCAGAGCCGGACGGCCGACGACGCGATCATGGTCTACGACGTGCCGCTGCTCGCGGAGAACCGGCTGGCGCCGATGTACGACGTGGTGATCGTCGTGGACGCGGCCGACGAGGTGCGCATCGCCCGCCTGGCCGAGCACCGCGGCATGCCGGAGCACGACGCCAAGGCCCGCATCGCGGCGCAGGCGACCCGCCAGGACCGGCTGGCCATCGCCGACATCGTCATCGACAACGAGGGCGACCTGGACGACCTGGAGGCCAGGGTCGCCCAGGTCTGGGATAACCTGCTGACCCGAGCCGGCCGCGGCTGACCGGCTTCCGGCTGACGGCCTCCCACCGGCCGGTAGGCGTAGTGCGGACAGGCTGACCGGTTCCGGTGGGCCGGGAGAAGCGCTCAGAACGGGGAGTCGAGCGGCACCTGACGGACACCGGGCAGATACGGGTCCAGCTCACCCAGCTCGAACCGTGACATCCCGATGACGTGCCAGAACTGTCCGGAAACCTCCCCCTGGATCTTGTACCTGCCGTCCGGGGACAGCGCCGCCCACCCCTCCGGCAGACCCAGCAGGGTGGCCCGCCGCTCCGTCCCCGCCCAGAGGATCACCACCCCGTCGTCCCCGGCACTGGCCAGCAGGTCCGCCGAGGGGCTGAACGCCACCGACCACACCCGCCGCGAGTGTCCCGCCAGCGTGTGCAGTGGCCGCCCCGTCGCGGTGTCCCAGACCCGCACCATGAGGTCGTCGCCGCCGGTCGCCAGCCGCTCGCCGGTGGCGTCGAACGCGACGCTCCACAGCCGCCCGGCGTGCTGGCTGAGCGTGTGCCGCAGGCGTGGCTGCCAGGGCTGGCCGGGACGCAGCTCCCAGACCATGGCGAGGCCGTCGTTGCCGGCGCTGGCCAGGTGCTTGCCCGAGGGCGAGAACACGACCGAGTAGACCCGGTCGGTATGGCCTTCCAAGGTAGCGATCCGGCCCCCGGACTCGACGTGCCAGATGCGTACAAGCCGGTCGTCGCAGCCCGTGGCCACGTAACGGCCGTCAGGGCTGAAGGCGATCGAGCGGACGCGGCCCCGGTGGTCGGCCAGGTTGCTCACCAGGCGGCTGGTCGGCCGATACCAGATCCGTACGCTGTCGTCGTCGTTGGCCGTGGCCAGCAGCGTGCCGTCGGGGCTGAACGCCTCGGCCCACACGTGGTCGGTCTCGGCGTTGAGCTCGCGCTCGTAGTCGCCGGTGACGGCGTTCCAGAAATGTACGCCGCCGTCGTTGCTGGAGGTGGCCAGGACCGGCCCGGCAGGTGAGAACAGGGCCGAGATGAGGCGGTCGGCGGTGCCGGCGACCTCGCGCAGGCGGCGGCCCGTGCGCGGCTCCCAGACGCGGACGACGCCGTCGTTGCCGCTGGTGGCCAGCATCGAGCCATCGGCGCTGAACCTGACCGAGGAGATCCGCCTGCCGTGGCCCCGCAGCACCCGCTGGCACTGGCCGCTGGCCGGATCCCAGAGGCGTACCGTCCCGTCGTTGCTGCTGGTGGCCAGCTGCTCGCCGTCGGGCCGGAACACGAACGGCCAGACCGAGCTGCGATGCCCGGTCAGCTCGACCCGCCGCCCGCCGCCCACCTCCTGCAGCCGGACGACGCCGTTGGAGTCGCCGCTGGCCAGCGTGCGGCCGTCGGGGGAGAAGACCACCTGGTAGACGGACCCGGTGTGGCTGGTGTGGACGCCGTGGGCCTGACCGGCCGGGTCCCACAGGCGTACGGTCCCGGCGGTGTCGCCGCTGGCCAGCAGGGAGCCGTCGGGCGTGAAGGTCAGGCAGTAGACGCTGCCGGAATGGCCCTTCAGCTCGTGCCGCAGGGCCCAGGAGGCCGCGTCCCACAGGCGTACCGTCCCCGCCTCGTCGCCCGTGGCCAGCAGCGACCCGTCCGGGCTGTGGATCGCACGGTAGACCGAGCCGCGGTGGCCGTCGAGCGTGCCCGTCACCTGTCCGGACGTCAGGTCCCAGAGGCGTACCACGCCCGCCGAGTCGCCGCTGACCAGCACCGAGTCGCCGAAGGACACCGTGTAGACGGGTGCCTGGTGGCCCGCGAGCTCGTGGACGAGCCGGCCGGTGGCGGTGTCCCAGACGCGGATGACGCCGTCGCCGCCGCCCGCCGCGACCAGCTCGCCCGACGGGCTGAGGCGTACCGGCCAGACGCCGTCGGCATGGCCGCGCAGCTCGCGCAGGTGCGCGCCGGTGAGGGCGTCCCAGAGCACGACCAGGCCGTCGCTCGCTCCCGTGGCCAGCAGACCCCCGGCGAACGAGACCGCGTACACGCGGCCCGCGTGCCCCTGCAGCGTCCGCACGGGCGCGCCGGCCACGCACAGCAGCACGCCGCCGTCCTCGTGGCCCACGGCGAGCGTGGACCCGTCGGGGGTGTACGCGATGGGCTCCGGCAGCCGGCTGGTCTGGAAGTGATAGCCGTACGGGACGCCGATCGCGGCGGGCGCGAGCTGGATCTCCACCGGCTGGCCCGGCACCACGGAGGCGCCCGGCAGGTCCGGCAGCGTGCCCGTCACGTTGATCAGCGTGGCCCGGTGCCACCGGGCACCCTCGGCGGAGACGTCGCTCAGGTCCGTGTGGGCCAGCCGCGCGCCCGACAGGTCGGCCCCGGTCAGATCGGCGCCCGCCAGCTTGGCGCCGTCGAGCCGGGCCCCGGCCAGCTTGGCGTCGCGCAGGACGGCTCGGGACAGGTTCGTGCCGACGAGTGTGGCGTCGGTCAGGTCGGCGCCGGTCAGGTCGACCTCCTGCAGGTCCCTGGCCGACAGGTCCTCGCCCTTGAGGTTCGCGCCCCGCAGGTCGGCCCTGGCGGGGGTGCGCAGCCGCGCCGAGATCTTGACCGCGTTCGCCCGGGACACGTCGTCGGCGGGCGGGTCGGCCACCCACGCCCGCAGCGCTCGTACGTCGGCCAGGTCGCACAGGAACTCGACGGTCAGCGCCGACAGCGGCCGGCGCGACAGCCCCACCGGCGCCTCGATCGTGGCGGCGATGTGCCGGGCGATCAGCCACTCCATGACCGAGGAGTGGATGAATCCGAACATGCCCTCCTCGGTGCGTACCAGCAGACTCCCCGAGCCCACCGCGTGGGCGGCGTGCTCGGCGGACAACTGCCCGCCGGCCAGGCCGGTCAGCGTCTCGGCGTACTCGGTCAGCTCGTCCATGCCCAGCAGCGACTCGCCCGAGTCCCACAGCCGCAGCGCGAGCCCCGTCACGACCTGCCACAGCTCGTCGGTGGTCAGGGGGGTCGGCGACCCCGGCACCCTGGCCCGCCGCTCCTCGAAGGCCAGCCACGAGCCGAGGATCTCCTCATACAGCAGCGCCGGGCTGATCGTGTGGCGGGCGCCGGCCACCGTACGCAGCCGGTCGGCGTCGAGGTCGGCGATGAAGCTCAGCATCCGCGGGTTCTGGGCCAGGTCGAGCAGGTCGGTGATGCTCTCCATCAGCGACATGCGCGCCGCCGCCGCGTCGCCGTCGTCGAAGCGGTTGGCCAGGTAGGCGCGGATCTGGTCGTGGGTGAAGTCCTCGACACTGAGCACCCGCCGCTGCGGCAGCACGCCGACCATCTCACCGAGCGAGGTGAGCACCTGCGAGTGCGACTTGAAGTGCTGGGTACGGCTGGCGACCACGATCTTCGCCTTGTCCTCGGCCGCGGCCAGTAACGTCGACAGGTGGTCGGCCGCCCGGTCATAGGTGAGCCGGGTGACGAGCTCGTCGAACCCGTCGAACAGCAGCACGATCCGCCCCTGCCGCAGCAGGTAACGGAACGCCTTGAGGTCGATGAACTCCTCCCCGTGGCTCGCCAGATGGGCGGCGACCAGCGCGTCCACGGAGTGCGCCTTGTCCAGCGCCCGCAGCTCGATCAGGATCGGCGTCAGGTGCGGCAGCTCGGCCGGGATGCGCCTGGCCAGCTCGCGCAGCGCGAACGTCTTGCCGTGGCCGAAGTCGCCCAGCAGCAGCAGGAACCGGCCGTGGTCGGCGGCCAGCAGCCGCATCAGCTCGTCGGTCAGGCCCTCTCTGACCTGGTGTCCGGGGCGGTCGAGCTCGCGGTAGCGCTGGGGGACGTACAGGCTGGGTGGGTAGCGGCGGTCGTTGGTCAGCCGGGCCGTCTGCTCGGCGACATAACCCGACAGGTCCAGCAGGCCCTGGAACTCGGTGAAGCTGCGCAGCCGCACGCCTCTGCGCATGAGTTCGTCACGCAGCGACCTGGCCGGGGGCGGCCCCTGGTAGACGAGCTCGGCGGCGAGATCGGCGGCGTGCGCCTGCCGGGCGAAATCATCGGCCTCGGCGGCGGTCAGCTCGCCCACGTGCGCGCCGATCATCGTCTGCCGGACGAACCCGTCCTCGGGATGGGTGACGACCAGGTGGGCGGTGAACCGGCGGATCCTGGCCCGCTCGTGCCGGGCCTCGCAGACCTCGGTGATCCGATCGAGCAGCAGGTCCACCGGGCCCGGCTCGCGCTCGACCGGCGCGGGCTCGGGGGCGCGGGCGGCCGACGCCTCCCCGGTGAAGGTGGCCTGGGCGGCCCGCCAGGTGTGGGAGACGCGCTCGGGACGGTCGGCGCCGGGCAGCCAGGTACGCAGGCCGCCGGCGGTGATCTCGACGACCTGATGGTGGCCGGAGCGCGGCGCGGCGACGGCGGCCTCACCGGCCTCCCCCGCGCCCTGGAAGAGCAGGTTGAGCCGCCGGGCGAGGATCCGGTCGTAGGTCGGCGCGTCGCGCAGGGCCGACGGCGGGTGCCCGATCGCGCCGAGCCGCAGCCAGGCGCTCTCCTCGTAGGGGCGCAGCCGCTCGGCGAACCAGGCGGCCTGCCCCTCGCCGAGCAGGGGATAGGCGTCGCGTTCGAGGTGGCTCATGGCCATCGTCGAGTTGAGCCCGGCGACGACCACCTTCAGGTCGGGCACCTCGAACAGCGTCCACGGCTGGCCGCCGTCGAACACCCGGTCGTCCAGACCTTGGTACACCTCGCCGAACAGGCCCGCGAAATGCCGCCACTTCGGCCAGTAGGGCGGCTGCGGGGAGACGTCGTCGGCCTCACAGGTGAGGAAGTAGGCGCTGGCCGCGGCCTTGGTGACATCGCGCGGGCCCGGCACGATCACCAGCCGGTGCGGCTCCAGGCCGACCAGCAGCCGCAGGTCGGTGATGAAGCGGGTCGCCTGCCCGAACTGCCCAAGACTGCCCGACTCGGTCAGGTCGCCGGTGACCACCATGAGATCGGGGCGCGGCATGCCCCGGTCGTACATCTCGGTGAGATCCGCCCAGATACGCGCCTGCATGTCCTCGGGCGTGAACGGCTCGCCCGGATCGGGCAGCGCCCGCCCGAACCGGGGGCCGCCGATGTGCAGCACAGTCAGCGACTCGCGGCCGTGGTCGGCGGTGGCCGACGGCGGGAACTTCGGCGCCGACACCGGGGTGCGCCGGGCCCGCGAGCGCTCACCCGGCGGCGGCAGGGTCGGCGCGGGCAGCGGCAGGCCCGCACCCGTCGGGAAGGCGGGCGCCGCCTCCGGCTTGGCCCGGCCCGACATGGCCTCCCTGACCCGGCCCAGCAGCAGCGCTCTGGCCTGGCCGGAATCGGTGATGCCGAGCAGGTCCACCCAGGTGATCGTGGACAGCAGCCCTTCCAGGCGTACGTCCTCGAGCCGGATCGTGATCAGCTTGTTGGACGGGTTGTCGGGGTCGGCGCGGAGCGCGGCCTGCCACTCCATGCGGCCGTAGCGCGAGCCCAGGTAGTTGCGCGAGAGCACGGCCACCACCACCTGCGCCTCGCTGACGCCGCGGTCCATGAAGTCGATGAAGTTCGTGCCGGGCACGAAGTCCCACGCCTGGATCATGGTCCGGTAGCCCGCCGCCTCCAGCTCCCAGGCGATCCAGGTCGCCCAAGCCGTGTCGGCGGGGGAGTAGCTGACGAAGATCTCTGTCGGCCTGCCGTCACGTGCCATTCCCTCAGTATCCCCTGTGGGACCGGCGATTGCAGGCGAGGGAGCGCCGTCGTCTGGAGGAGGAGCGGCGGGAGCGTAGCGACCAGAGCGACGGGGGAAGACGGCGGCATTGGGCGACCGAGCCCGCCGCACGGAGTGCGGCCAATAAGCACGGTTGTGCGATCATCGGCAGGGTGTGGCGACGTCTTGGTGTGCTCGACTGGATCAGGGTCGGGCTGCTCGGGCTCGGTCTCGTCTTCGTGGCGACCGGGCTGCTGCCGTGGCGCGAAGCCGTGGACAGCCTGGATGAGATCGGGCCGTTGCTCGTCTTCCTGGTGGGCATCATCGTGCTGGCGGAGCTGACCAAGGAGGCCCAGGTCTTCGACGCCATCGCGGCGCGGATGGCCGTGTTGGGGCGGGGCAACTACGTCGCGCTCTTCTTCCTGTGTACGGCCTTCGCCTCATTTATTACGATATTTCTGAATCTCGATACGACCGCGGTGCTGCTCACCCCGGTCATGCTGGCGCTGGCCCCCAGGGCGCGCATCGCCGCCCTGCCCCTGGCGATGACCACGATCTGGCTGGCCAATACCGCCAGCCTGCTGCTCCCGGTCTCCAATCTGACGAACCTGCTCGGCATCAACAAGATCGCGCTCGACACGCAGCAGTTCGCCGGACGGATGTGGGTGCCGCAGGTCGTCTCGATCGCCGTGACGATGGCCTTCCTGTGGGTCTTCTTCTGGCGCCGGGGCCAGCGTCGCGATCTGCGCTACACGCCGCCCCTGTTGGAGCCGGTCGCCGACCGCGTGCTGTTCGCCGCCGCGGCCGCGGGCTGCTTACTGTTCATCGGCGCGCTGCTGGTCAAGGTCCAGGTCGGCGTGGCCGCCTCGGTGGCGGCGCTGGTCGTCGTGGTGGCCTTCGTCGTACGCGACCGCGCCCGGCTGACCTGGAGCCTCATCCCCTGGCAGCTGCTGATCTTCGTGACGGGCCTGTTCCTGGTGGTGCCCACCCTCAGCCGCTACGGCCTGGCCGACCTGATGCGCTGGATGATCGGCGCCGAGGGCGACCCTTACCGGACGGCGGCGGTGGGTGCCGGGCTGTCCAACCTGATCAACAACCTGCCCGCGTTCCAGGCCATCGCCGAGGTCATCCCGTCGAGCGACCAGGACCGGCTGCTGGCCCTGCTGGTCGGCACCAACGTGGGGCCGGTCGTCACGCCGTGGGCGTCACTGGCGACGCTGCTCTGGTTCGAGTCGTGCCGCCGTCACGACGTGTCCGTCCCGATGCGCCGCTTCCTGGCCACCGGCACGGGGCTGGCGGCCGTCGGCCTGGTCGCCAGCGTGTGGGCCCTTGTCACGTTCGGCTGACCGCTCGTCAGGGTCGGGGACAATACGGTTCATGACTATCTACCGTTTGTTGGCATATTTCGGCCTTGCTGTGGCGCTCGCCGGTTGCGGCGCCCGGGAGCCCTCACCGGCCCAGCCCTCGACGCCGCCCTCCGCCGCCACCGCCGCGCCGCCCGCCGAGTCGCCCAGCGCCGCGCCGCCCGCCGCCGCGACGCGCACGATCAAGCTGGAGGTGCTGGGCAAGGGTAAGGTCATGCAGCCGATCATGTACATGGCCGACGAGGACGGCACGGAGAGCAACGCCACCCTGCCTTGGTCCCGGACCGCCACGATCGAGCTCACCGGCGCCGAGCAGCGCGTGGGCCGCCTGGTGTCCGTCGTGTCGGGTTCGGTCCAGGACGCGAGCGGTCAGCTCAAGCCGGCTCCCTGCCGCATCATCGTGGACGGGAAGAAGGTCGTCTCCGGCACGGGCCTGTGCAAGTACAAGGTCAAGTAGTGGGGCGAGGCGGACCCGTACAGCGGCGGGCCCGCGCCGGCACGAGGTCACATGGCGGCGCGGGCGCGGAGCACGTCGAGGAGGCCGGGCATGGCGCTCGGGTGGGTGGCGACGAAGCTGCGGTCGTCGGGTGTGCCGTCGATCCCCTCCTCGAACGGCCCGCCGTCCAGCGCCCGGATCTCGATGCCCGCCTCCCGCGCGAGCAGCGCGCCCGCGGGCAGGTCCACCGCCTCGGCCCGGTAGCCGACGATGCCGTCGATGTCGCCCCTGGCCAGCATCGCCCACGCCAGCAGCGGGGCCCACAGCTGCAGCATCCGCCGGGCGCTCAGCTCCAGGGCGTACTTGATGGCCCGTACGGTCGCGTCGCCCCTGGACACCGAGTAGCCCTGGGTCCACGCCAGCAACGGGCCGTGCGGCGAGGGGTTGTGCGGCGGCGCCAGGCGTACCCCGGCGGACGTGATCGCGCCGCGGCCGCGGATCGCCGACCAGGTCTGGGCCGAGACCGGGTCGTGCACCACGCCCAGCAGGGGACGTCCCGAGCGGCACAGGGCCAGGCCGACGACATAGGCGGGCAGGCCGATCACCACGTTGTTGGTGCCGTCGAGCGGGTCGATCAGCCACGTCCACTCGCCGTCGGCGGCGCCGAGCAGACCCGACTCCTCGGCGATGACGGAGTGCGCCGGGAAGGCGGTGAGGATGTGCTCGACCAGCAGTTTCTCCGAGGCCAGGTCGAGCTCGGTGACGACGTCACCCGAACCGCCCTTGGGCCGGGCGCCGAGCGCGCCGCGGGTGCCGGACACGAGTAGTTCGCCCGCGGCCTCGGCGGCGGTGACGGCGACCGCGCGAGCGTGATCCAGATCCATTCGGGGCCCCTCAACTCAGGTGGGCGGCTATCAGGCGGACGGCGAGCGCCGTCTCCTCGTCGTCGAGCGGTTGCCTGGACACGTGGTGGTCGCCGGTGCCGAGCGGGCCGAGCGACAGGTCGCGGCTGCCCGGCCGGCCGCGGCCGAGCGCGATCGTGGCCGCCTCGCCGCCCGCCGGCACGACGCTGCTGTGGAAGCGGCCGGCCGCCAGCGTGTAGGTGTCGCCGGGGCCGAACTCCTCCACCAGCCCCGCCTCCTGACGTACGGTCCGGCGGGTGGGCGTGATGCGGTCGCCGTCGGCGCCGCTGACCACCTCGAACACCCGGTGGGTCGGGTCGCGCACCGCGTCGGTGACCACCGCGTGCACGTTGCGCACCTGCCCGTAGAGCACATGGCTGAGCAGGTCCCAGCTGTGGCAGTGGATGCCCGACGTGGTGCTCTCCGCGTGCGCGAACCTGGCCGACCACAGATGGAGACATACCCCCTCGCCGCCGTCACGCTCCAGCGGCAGGCAGACGAAGCCGAGCGGGTGGCGTACGGCCCTGATGCCGGTGCCTGAGAGTGCCGCCAGCGCCCACGGCCGCGCCTGTCCCCGGGCGAGCTGCTGGTAGACACCGTCACGGCTCATACGTCGTACGGATTCCTGGCGCGCAGCGCCTTGCGGGCGATGTCGACGACGTCGCGGTCGTCGTAGGACCTGGGCAGCGGGATCGAGATCCGGGTGAACAGCTCCTGCACCTCCTCGACCGTGGGCTCGTCGCTCAACGGCACCTTCTTGTACATCTCCAGCGGCACCAGCCGGGCCTGCTCGAAGCTGAGCCGCAGCTCGGTGTCGCAGTTCTCGTAGTAGAAGGTGTCGGCCAGCGCGGTCATCGCCCGGTTGGGGTCCTCGACCGTCATGATCAGGCGGGTGGCCGACAGGTCCCAGCGGAAGGTCGTCATCGTGGAGGACAGGCCGATGCCGATGTCGAGCAGCCCGTAGCGCTGGCGGTGCCAGAAGGCGGCCAGGATCGTCGCGTACGACTCCTTCCTGACCCGGTCGACCGTCCAGGTCTCGCCGGTGCCGTCGGGCGCGTCGGACAGGGAGCGGCGGTAGTGGGCGTAGGTCTCGCACACCTCGACGTCGGCCGGGTCGATGATCTCGACCCTGACCGTGAGGTGGCGCTTGACCTTCCTGGCCGCCGCCACGCACTCGGGCAGCGTGATCGCGCGCAGGTAGGTGCCGGTGCCGCCCTTGAAGCTCCATCGCGTGGTGTCCTTGCGGGCGTCGGCGTGCGCCTGCGCGATCTCCTGCCTGCTGCCGAGCACCCTGACCAGCTGGAGAGCGTCGAGAGCCTGCCGCGTGCCGGTGACCAGGTCCTCGATCGCCTCGAGCCGGGCCAGCCGCACGGGCAGCTGGGCGAGCGCGCCGGAGGTGACGGTCTCCTCCAACGGCGCCTGACGCACCCGGTCGCGCAGCAGCGCGGTGGCCACCAGCGCCAGGATCACCAGGGTCGCCGCGCTGACCAGCTGATCCTGGACCTTGTCGCCTTCCTTGCCGAAGATGCCGTCCGGCATGATCCCGAGCACGCCGACTACAATGGCCAGACCGAGTGCGATCGCGCCGTCGGCGTTCTGCGCCGCCCATGGGGCGATCCGCTTCAGCGCCGCCGTGAACCGTGCCATCGCATTGCCCCGCATCCGACGATCAGTCAGTTCCCGAAATCATGGTAACGACCCCGCCAAGTGCGCGGAAAGAGCAGGCCTCCTCCCTGAGTATGACCTGACATATCCCCCTTAAAGGTAGGGCGTGGAGATCGCGAGATCTTTACGCTTACTGGACGGGGGTGGGGATGAAGGGGTTGATACCGAGCTTGCGCTCGGGTTCTTTGGCGATGGCGCTGGTCGTCTACACGGTGTGTCCCGTGCCGCCGGCCATCGCCGCCACGGTGTCCGACGAGCTGGTCCTGGGGGAGCGGTTCGTGCAGGTCGTCGCCCATCCGGACGACGATCTGCTGTTCATGAGCCCCGACCTCTACGGCGGGGTGCTGGGGGAGCGGCCGAGCGTGACCGTCTATCTCACCGCGGGCGAGGGCACCGCAGGGCTGGACGACCATCATGATCCGTACGTGTACGCACGGGACCGCGTCGAGGGCCTGCGCGCCGCGTACGCCTACCTGGCGGGGGTGCGCGACGCCTGGCACAGCACGGTGATCACCGCCGGAGGGCTGCCCGTCAAGGTGGACACCCTGGTCGAGCGGCCAAAGGTGGTCCTCATCTACGCCGGGCTGCCGGACGGCGGCGACCCGCGCGCCGACGGCGGCCGTGACGCGCTGACCCGGCTGTGGGCCGGGCGTGGCTGCGTACGCGCCTTCGACCCCGCCGAGCGGCGGTGCGTGAGCCGGGCGAACGTGGTGGCGATGCTGCGTGCCATCTACCGCAGATACCAGGCGAACGTGATCCGCACCCTCGACCCCGACCCGCCGCCGCGCTGCCGCCTGTGCGACCACCCCGACCACGTGGCCTCGGCCCGCTTCGCCGCCGCCGCTGCCTCGGATCGGCGGGTACGCCTGGTGGCCTACCGCGGCTACCCGATGACGACCTGGGCGCCCAACGTGCCGCAGCGGATGCGGGAGCTCAAGCGGGAGATCTTCCACGTCTACCGGCGCCACGACTACCGGGCCAGGTCCGGCTGGCACTACCGGGCCTGGTACGACCGGATGTACAAGGTCCCGGGCCACGGCCATCGCCACTGACACGAAAGGGCGGCGTGGAGCTGTCGCTCCACGCCGCCCTTTCGGGATCTAGAGCCAGCCGCGGCGGCGCGCCATCTGCTCCAGAGCGTGCCGGAGCGCCTGGTCGGCCCCGCTCGGGTCGTCGTAGCGGACCGTGAACCGGTTGTAGGCGTCGTGGCCGGAGGTCAGGAAGCCGCCGCGCTTGTCGGCCTCCAGGATGACGTCCATCTGCCGCGGCCCGGCGATGAACGTCAGCTCCAGCTCGTTGAAGTGCCGCCGCCACTCCCCGCCCGCGTAATACTCGATCTCCTGGAAGAACGGCATCGTCGAGCCGCGCAGCGTGCCGCGTTCGAGGTCGGCTTTCTTGAAGCCGAAGCCCAGGCGGTCGAGCGCGGCGATGACGTGCTCCTGCGCGGGCAGCGGGTTGACGAACAGCGGGTCGAGGTCGCCCTTGTCCATCGCGCCGGCCAGCGCCAGCTCCGTCTGCACGCCCAGCCGCATACCGTGCAGCGGATGACCGCCGATGGCGCTGATCGGCGTCTCCCAGGGGATGACGATCTCGAACGGCTGGCTGTGCTGCGCGCCGGCGGAGAGCTGGAAGGCCCCGGCGACCTGCTGGCGCAGGAAGCCGTAGGTGGTCTTGTACTCCTCGTCGCCGCGCTCCACCTCGACCACCGCGGTCAGGTCGAGGTAGATGCCCTCGACCTTGTAATCGGCGCCGCCGCCGCGGAAGTTCACCACTCCGCGTAACGTCTCACCGGGCCGTACACCGCTGCCGGCCAGGACCGTGTCTACTTCGACGCCCGCGCCGAACGCGGCCATCAGTTTGCGGAACACCATGGGGTTCTCCTATGACCCGGGGGTCTCTCCGTTGTGATGGCCCGAGAAGCGGGGGAGCAACTGGGCCAGGAGCAAGGTCGACAGCGCGGAGTCGCCGGATCCCTGCTGGGTGCGGACCACCAGGGGTTGCGGGGCGTTCTCCGCCAGTTTGGCGCCCACGTCCAGGCGCCTGCGGGCCAGCTCGTACTGCAGCACGGCCCGGTTGTCGCGATAGGAGTCGGCCAGCCTGCGCAGTGCCTTGGCCTCGTTCTCGGCCGCGGTCAGCTCGGCGCGGCCGCGGGCCTCGATCTCCCAGCGCACCCGCTGCGCCTCCGTCTCCTGCTCTTCCAGCATGCGCGCCACGTCCTTGCGCGCGGTGTTGTGCGCGGCCTTGACCTCGACCACGCGGGCGTCACGGGTCTTCTTGGAGCGCTCGATCTCCATGAGCAGGGTGTCGATGCGGCGCTTGCGGGTCAGCTCCCACTCGCGCTCGTAGGCCGACAGCTCCTTGGCCACCTTCTCGCGGGTGGCCAGGTGCTGCTGATACTGGTCGGGCAGCTGCACGTCGGGGATGTTGGCGCCGGTGATGCGCACCCCGTAGCGGCCGAGCTGGCGGTTGAGCGCCTCCTGCATGTCGCCGACGTCGGAGCCGCGCAGGTCGTACGCGCGCTCGGTGTTGACCTTGCGGCTGCGCTGCCTGATCGCGTCCTGTACGGCGCTCGACAGCACCAGGTCGAAGTTGCCCGCGCCGATCGTGCGGACGAACGCGACCGGATCCACGATGCGGAACTTGAGGAAGAACTCGATCGACTTCAACGGTACGTTCTCCGCCGTCGGGCAGGCCACGATCGGCGCCGAGTACGGGATCTCGGTGGAGGTGTCGACGACCGCGTCCACCCGGTCCCACGGCAACCACAGGTAGTGGCGGCCCGGCGGGAGGGTGCCGGTGATGGCGCCCCAGCGGCTGCGTACGCCGGTTGTGCCCTCCTCGATCTCGATGATCGCCCGGCGCCACATCCACACCAGCGCGACGGCGAGGAAGAACAGCGCGCCCAGCGAGGCCGTCACGACGAGGTTGCCCATCACCGCCATTCCGGCGAAGTAGACGGCGATGAAGACCAGGGCCATCCAGGCGAAGCCGCGCCGGTCCTTGGGGATCACGACCGGCACGAGCTGGCCCTGCTCACCGCCGCGCAGCAGCTGGCGGATGTCGGACCAGGAGGCCAGCGACTCCTTGATCTTCGAGAACTCGCGGCTCATCGGACCTCACCCTCGATGGTCGGCAGCGTGGCGGCGAGCGCGGGCTCGGGCGCCTCGCTCACCTCTTCGGCGACCTTCTTGAGCAGTGCGGTGATCTCCGCCTCCCTGCCCTCGACGCGCTCGCCGATCTCGGCCAGCCTGCCCCGGATGGCCGCCATGTCCTCGGCCGAGAACAGCGCCGCCCCCTTGCCGCCGACCAGTTGCTGGGCCAGCGCCAGGAAGTCGATGTCGGTGTGCTCGCCCACCTGCACCACCTGCGGCAGCCGGGTCGCGACCGACTCCAGCTTGTCCAGCAGATCCTGCTGGAAGCGGTAGTCGAGGATCTCCGGCGCCTCGGCCGCGCTGAGCGCCCTGATGTCGAGCGCCTGCGCCTCCAGCAGCGCCGAGTTGGCGTTGGCGGAGGACTCCGCCTCGACCAGGCGCTGCCTGGCCTGCGCCTTGGCCTGGTGGGAGGCCCGCTCCAGCGCCGTGTCCATGCGCGCCTGGTAGCCGGCGATCTCCGCCTGGATCGCGCTCAGCGTCTCCTGCAGTCCGGCCAGCTCCTTGACCAGGTCGCCCTCGTTCTGCTCCTTGCGCAGCTGCAGCTCGTACTCGTAGGTGTAGGCCTCCTTGGCGACGCGCACCATCTCGGGGGCGGCCAGGTCCATCCGGTACTCCTGGCTGGACGGCTCGGCGTGCGTGATGTTGACGTCGGTGAGGCGTACGGCGGGCAGGAACTGCTGGTTGAGGTTGTCCAGCATGCCCAGCGTGCTCTCGCCCACCAGGTCGTAGATCTCCTCGGCCCGCTGGGCGTAGATGAGGGATCGGGTGACCTCGCTGATGGCGTTCTGCAGCTTGGACTGGAAGCCGCTGACCGAGCCGAGCACGAAGATGAACTCCGCCGGGTTCTCGATCCTGAACTGCAGGAACAGGTCGACGCTCGCCTTGACGCCCTGCTGCGTGGGGGCCTCGCTGATGGGGGCGTTGAACGGGTATTCACGGGTGGTGTTGACGATGTAGCTGACCCGCTTCCACGGGTTGAACAGCGTCACCCGGCCGGGATCGGCGATCTGCACCAGCTTGCCGAACTTGGTGATCAGCGCCTTGCAGCCCTCGGGCACCATCACCACGCTGCGCCGCCACCACAGGAAGGCGGCCGCCAGGACCAGGACCACCCAGTAGTGCGGGCCGAAGAACACATCGGTTCGGGGGATGACGTTGCCGAGCGCGCCGATCAGGCCGAGCACCACCAGGATGCCCAGCGGCACGACCACCTTCGCGGTGGTCCCCTTGGGGATCACCACCGGCGAGATCACGTGCATGCCGTTCTCGGCGAAGCTGCGGTTGATGATCTCGCCGGCCTCGTTCAGCGACGCGGACCGGGCCTCGATCAGCGTGCCCACCGACACGCCGCCGTCACGGGCCGCCGCGAAGTCGTACGGGTTGAGCGCGAAGCCCTGCACCTGGACCTGACCGGCCAGCTGGCCCGCCTGGTCCACCGCCTGGCCGACGGCGTGACGGACATCACCGCCTTGAACGACCGCCTGGGCTATGCCCTGACCTGCCTGGATCAACGCCTCTCTGGGTCGTGACATTGCACCTTCCTCTTCCGCTACGGGCGGATTCGACCGTATCGGGTGTCACTTACGGTTCGCTTGCAAGCCGTTGTCACATTCCTCTTGCGATCGGTAGTAGGTGTGCTATCAATGTAGTAGACCTACTACTGGGAGGGTCTGATGAAGGTCATGAGGGACCTGGACGAGGGTTCCGCGTTAGCCGGCCCGGTGGAGCCCGCCGTCATCGAGGTCCGTGATCTGCGCATGCGCTACGGGCCGGTGGAGGTGCTCCAGGGCGTCGACTTCACCGTGCGCGCGGGAGAGGTGATCGCGCTGCTCGGCCCGAACGGCGCGGGCAAGACCACCACGATCGAGATCCTCGAAGGCTTCCGGGTACGCTCCGGCGGCCATGCGCGGGTGCTCGGCACCGACCCGGCCGGCGGCGACGAGCGGTGGCGGGCCCGGGTCGGCGTGGTGCTGCAGTCGTGGCGCGACCACGGCCGCTGGCGGGTCCGCGAACTGCTCGATCACCTCGGCCGCTACTACCTGCCGTACTCGGACGAGGGCAGGAGCCGCCCGCTGCCCACCGACGAGCTGATCGCGGCCGTCGGGCTCGCCGAGCACGCCGACAAGCGGATCGTCCGGCTCTCGGGCGGGCAGCGCCGCCGCCTCGACGTCGCCATCGGCATTGTGGGGCGCCCTGACGTGCTGTTCCTCGACGAGCCGACCGCCGGGTTCGACCCGCAGGCCCGCCGTGACTTCCACGACCTCGTGCACCGGTTGTCGGACCTCGACGACACCACCATCCTGCTCACCACGCACGACCTGGACGAGGCCGAGAAGCTCGCCGACCGGATCCTGATCCTGGCCGGCGGGAAGATCGTCGCCGACGGCAGCGCCGACCGCCTCGCCCGTGAGGTCTCCCGTGACGCGCAGGTGCGCTGGAGCGTCGCCGGCGAACACTTCGTCCACGCCACGGACGACGCCACCGGCTTCGTACGCGACCTGTTCGCGCAGCACGGTGAGGAGATCGGCGATCTGGAAGTACGCCGGGCGACGCTCGAGGACACCTACATGGCGATCGTCAGGAGGGAAGAGGGATGAACCCCACGCTGCACGCCGCCCGGCTCGGGCTGTCCCGTGGCTGGACCGAGTTCAAGCACGCCCTGGTCAACCCGCAGGAGATCGGCTTCACCGTCGTCCTCTCCGTGGCCGTGGTCGTCGTCATGTACTTCCAGCGCGACGCGACGCTGCCCGGCACCTCGATATCGCTGGCCACCGCCACGCTGCCGAGCGTCCTCGGCATGCTGACGGCCTTCAACGGCCTGCTCGGCGCGGTGGGCTCCATGGCCGTCGAACGGGAGGACGGCACGCTGTTGCGGGCCAAGGCCCTGCCGCAGGGCATGGTCGGCTATCTGGTCGGCCGCATCGTGTCGGTGTCGCTCACCACCGTGATCAGCGTGCTGGTCGTGCTCGCGGCCGGGCTGGTCCTGCTCCCTTCAGTGGCGCGTACCGGGCCGGGCGGCTGGCTGACCCTGGTCTGGGTGCTGGTGCTCGGCCTCGTGGGTACGTTGCCACTGGGCGCGATCATCGGAGCGGTGTCCAACAGCCCGCAGACGGCGGCCGGGATGTCGATGCTCGCCGTCGGCGGGCTCACCGCCATCTCCGGGATCTTCTACCCGCTGTCGGCGCTGGCGGGTTGGCTGCAGGCGCTGGCGCACGTGTTCCCGCTGTACTGGCTGGGGCTGGGAATGCGCTCGGCGCTGTCGCCCGCCGGCCCCAGCGCGGAGATCGGCGGATCCTGGCACACCCTGGAGACCGTCGGCGTGCTCGGCGCCTGGGCCGTGGCCGGGCTGCTGCTGGCGCCCCCGATCCTGCGCAAGATGGCCCGGCGCGAGTCCGGCTCGCTGATGCAGATGCGCCGTGACCGAGCACTTCAGCGCATCGGCTGAGAAGATAGGCGGCGATGAGCGAGATCGTCTACAACCGCATCGCGTTGCTGCGCACCGAACGCGGTGTCACCCGCAGGCAACTCGCCGACGCTCTGGGCGTGCACTACCAGACGGTCGGCTACCTGGAACGCGGCGAATACAGCCCCAGCCTCTACCTGGCGCTGCGGATCGCCGAACATTTCGAGGTGCCGGTCGAGGTCGTCTTCTCCACCACCCCCTTCCCTCGGATCGGGGAGCGGTCCGCCTGACGGAGGCTTTCTGCGGGGTCCCCCCTGACCAGGTGACGGTTTCTGTCAGTGGCGCCGCCTAAAGTGGGCAGCATGCGACCGGTCACTGATTTGCAGCGGAAGGTGGCGCCCTTCGAGGTCGTCACCGAGATGACTCCCTCCGGCGACCAGCCGACGGCCATCGCCGAGCTGGAGCGCCGCGTCAAGGCCGGGGAGAAGGACAACGTCCTGCTGGGCGCCACGGGCACCGGCAAGACGGCTTCGATCGCCTGGCTGATCGAGCGGCTGCAGCGGCCCGCGCTGGTCATGCAGCCCAACAAGACACTCGCGGCGCAGTTCGCCAACGAGCTGCGGGAGATGCTGCCCAACAACGCGGTTGAATATTTCGTCTCTTATTACGACTACTACCAGCCTGAGGCGTACGTCCCGCAGAGCGACACGTACATCGAGAAGGACTCCTCGATCAACGACGAGGTCGAGCGGTTGCGTCACTCGGCGACCAACTCGCTGCTGACCCGCCGCGACACGATCGTGGTGGCCTCCGTGTCCTGCATCTACGGCCTGGGCACGCCGCAGGAATACGTCGACCGCATGGCCAGGCTCCGCGTCGGCATGGACGTCGACCGCGACCAGCTGCTGCGCCGCCTGGTCGACATGCAGTACACCCGCAACGACCTCGCCTTCACGCGGGGCACCTTCCGGGTGCGCGGCGACACGATCGAGATCATCCCGAAGTACGAAGAGCTGGCCGTACGCATCGAGATGTTCGGTGACGAGATCGAGAAGCTGTCCACCATGCACCCGCTGACCGGCGAGGTCATCACCGAGGACGAAGAGCTCTACATCTTCCCCGCCTCCCACTACGTCGCCGGCGAGGCGCGGATGGCGATGGCCGTCAACGGCATCGAGGCGGAGCTGGCCGAGCGGCTGTCGGAGCTGGAGCGGCAGGGCAAGCTGCTGGAGGCGCAGCGGCTGCGCATGCGCACCACCTACGACATCGAGATGATGCGCCAGATCGGCACCTGCTCCGGCATCGAAAACTACTCACGCCACATGGACGGCCGCGAGGCGGGCAGCGCCCCCAACACGCTGCTCGACTACTTCCCGGAAGACTTCCTGCTGGTCCTCGACGAGTCCCACCAGACCGTGCCGCAGATCGGCGCCATGTACGAGGGCGACGCCTCCCGCAAGCGCACCCTGGTCGACCACGGCTTCCGCCTGCCGTCGGCACTCGACAACCGCCCGCTGAAGTGGGAGGAGTTCCTGGAGCGCATCGGCCAGACCGTCTACCTGTCGGCCACGCCCGGCTCCTACGAGCTGGGCCGGGTCAAGGGCGACGTGGTCGAGCAGGTCATCCGGCCGACCGGGCTGGTCGACCCCGAGGTGATCGTCAAGCCCACCAAGGGACAGATCGACGACCTGGTCCACGAGATTCGCGAGCGCGCCGACCGCGACGAGCGGGTCCTGGTCACCACGCTGACCAAGAAGATGTCGGAAGACCTCACCGACTACCTGCTCGAGCTGGGCATCCGGGTCCGTTACCTGCACAGCGAGGTCGACACGCTGCGCCGCATCGAGCTGCTGCGCGAGCTGCGCTCCGGCGAATACGACGTGCTGGTCGGCATCAACCTCCTGCGCGAGGGCCTCGACCTGCCCGAGGTGTCGCTGGTGGCCATCCTCGACGCCGACAAGGAAGGCTTCCTCCGCTCGGAGACCTCCCTGATCCAGACCATCGGCCGGGCCGCCCGAAACGTCTCAGGACAGGTCCACATGTACGCCGACAAGGTCACCCCGTCGATGGAGCGGGCCATCGACGAGACCAACCGGCGGCGGGCCAAGCAGATCGCCTACAACCAGGCCAACGGCATCGACCCGCAGCCGCTTCGCAAGAAGATCGCCGACATCCTCGACTCGTTGCAGCGCGAGGACGCCGACACCGACCGCCTCCTCGGCGGCGGTCGCCAGCAGTCGCGCGGCAAGGCGCCCGTGCCCGGATTCGCCGCCCGCCAGGCCGGGCAGCACGCCAAGACCATCGCGGGGGAGATGCCCCGGGCACAGATGGAGTCGTTGATCGAGTCGCTGACCGAGCAGATGCACCAGTCGGCGGCCGACCTGCAGTTCGAGGTGGCCGCCCGGCTGCGCGACGAGATCAAGGAGCTCAAGCGGGAGCTGCGCGACATGCGGGAGGCGGGGGTCCAGTAGGCCAACCGGGCCGGGCTGGACCCGGCCGGGACAGCGGCCCATAATAAATGATCCATCGTCCATCCGGGGGTCGAACGGCGTGGTCCTGCCCAACTCACCGAGCCGGGCCCCTGCCGACCCGCCTTCTGGCACCGGTTCGGTGCGGCTGCAGATCCTCGGTCCGTTGCGGCTGTGGCGCGATGGCGCCGAACTGGACGTCGGCCCCCGGCAGCAGGCGCAGCTGTTGGCCCTGCTGCTGGCGCGGGTGGGCCATCCGATCAGCACGAGGGAACTGATCGACCTGATCTGGGCCGACAACGCCCCAGCCAGCGCGCTCAACCTCATCCAGAAGTACATCGGGGCATTACGGCGGGTGCTCGAACCCGCTGTCCCCGCCCGCGCGGCCGGCACCTACCTGCACCTTCGAGGCAACGCGTACGTGTTCAGCGCCGCTTCCGGCACGCTGGACCTCGTCGCGTTCAGAAGGCTTCTCGAAGCCGCCCAGGCCGCCCTCGCTCAGCAGGCTCGCGAAGTGGCGCTCGACGACTATGTCGAGGCACTCGGCCTCTGGCGGGGCCTTGCGGGGGACGGACTGCCCTTCGGATCGAGCGCGACGTCGATGCTGAACGCCCTCGACGACGAATTCCACGCCGCCTGCGTGGCGGCGGCCGAGCTGGCCGTGTCGTTAGGCCGTCCGGAGCAGGTGATCCCGCCGTTGCGGCTGGCGGCGTCGATGGCACCGTTTCATGAACCCGTACATGCCGCCCTCATCACCACCCTCGGCGCCGCTGGGCGGCAGGCGGAGGCGCTGTCGGCGTTCCATGCGATCCGTGACCGCCTCGCCGAGGAACTCGGCATCGACCCCGGCCCGGCGCTGCAGGAGGCGCACCTTCGCGTGCTGACACAGACTCCGCCTGCGCCGGTGGTGACGGGCGCGCCGCGTGAGGGCGGCCACGTGCCGGTGGTGACAGGCACACCACGTGAGGGTGAGGACGCGCCGGCGAGGCAGGAGTCCAGGCTGGTCGGCCGAGGCGAGGAACTCGGCGTGCTGCGGCAGGCCATCGAGGCGGCACTCACCGGCCGCTCGGCGCTCGCCATCGTCGAAGGCGAACCGGGCGTGGGCAAGACCCGCCTGCTGCAGGAAGCCGCCGCCGAGGCGAGCCGGCTCGGCCCGTTCGTGGTCTGGGGTTCCTGCTTGGAAGGTGATGGAACACCGCCGATGTGGCCGTGGGAGCAGGTGCTCCGTCCGATCCTCGACAGCCTGCCGGCGCCGTTGCGGGAGAAATGGCTCGCCAGTGATCTCGGCGGCCTCCTCGAACCGCGAAACGACAGCGCGGCCACGCCAACGGTTCCTGACAGCGGCGCCCAGTTCCGCCTGTTCGAACAGGTCGTCACCGTAGTCGGGCTGGCCTCGGCGCAACGGCCCACGCTGCTGATCCTCGATGATCTCCAGTGGGCTGACACCGCCTCGCTCCAGCTGTTCGGCCACCTCGCGGCCCGGTTACCCGCCGGCACGGTGATCATCGGCGCGCTCCGTGATCGCGCACCCGTACCCGGCTCTGACTTGTCGCGGGTCCTGGCCGCGGCCGGTCGGCTGCCGGATCACCGCAGGATCCGGCTCGGCCCGCTCGGCTTGACCGAGGTGACCGAGCTCATCCGCCGCGAAATCGGCCAGGACCCGGGCGTTGATATCGCCCGTGGCATCCATACCCGTACGGCCGGCAATCCGTTCTTCGTCCGGGAGCTGTCCCGGCTCCTGAGCGATGGCGGCTCGCTGCGCGACGGCGAGGCAGCAGTGCCGGCCGGGGTACCGGCCACCGTACGAGACGTCATCCGCGACCGGATGGCCGGTCTCGACGACGGCGCTCGCGACCTGCTGCATGTCGCCGCGCTCATCGGCCGCGACGTGGACCTCGCCCTGCTCGCCGCCGCAGGCGGCGTCGACGTCGCGGACTGCCTCGAACGCCTCGAACCGCTGCAGGCGCTCGGTCTGCTGGAAACCAAGCCGGAAAGCCCGCACTCGCTACGGTTCGCGCACGACCTGGTCCGCGAGTCGGTCACCGAGACCACGACGCGGCAGCAGACCGTCCACCTGCATCTGCTGGTCGCCGACGCCATCGAACGCATCCATGTGGACGACGAGCCTGTCGCCGAACGCCTCGCCTACCACCTCTGGGCCGCCGGCCCGCTCGCCGACCCGGCTCGCACCGCGCAGGCACTGACCCGTGCCGGGCGCCGTGCGGCGACCAAGCTCGCGTTCGCGGCCGCCGGTCGGCACCTGGAATCGGCCGCCCAGATCGCGCGCACGGCCGGCCTGCGGGACCTGGAGCTGTCGGCGCTGTCACTGCTCACCCTTGTTGCCAGCAGGCACGCGGGATACGGCGGTTCGACGTTCGACCTGCTGGAGCGGGCCGAGTACCTGGCCCGCATGCTCGGCCGCGAGAGGGAGGCCGTCCATTTTCTGTTCGTTCGGCTCGTCGGGGCCTACACCTCGATCGAGAAGGACCGTGGGAGGTGGGCTCGCCGAGTGTACGAGCAAGGACAGGCGTCCGCCGACCCGACCATCCAGGCGTACGGTCGGCATGGCTGGGGCCTGTACCAGTGGGACATCGGCAACATCGGCGAGGCGTACCGCTTCCTCAGCGTGCAAGGCCACACCAGCCCGCACCATGGCCCCGGAGACCCCGGACCGTGGAAGGTGCCGAACGAACGGATCGGCTGGCTGGCCGTGATCACCGCGCTGCACGGCGATGTCGAGACGGCACGGTCCGCGATCGACAAGGCGTACCTGGCCGACGAAGACCTGTTCGCGATGTCGGCCTGGGCCTATTACCACACCATGGCGGCCTCGATGGCCGGTGACGCGCGATGGGCGATGTGGGCGGGCGAGCGGTGGATCGCGGCCGGCGCCGACCGCTCCGGCGTCGCGCACGAGCACTACATCTGGCTGGACTGGCACTGGGCCTGTGCACTCACCGGCGACGACCCGGCCGGCAAGGCGGCAGAGGCCGAACGACTCCTGGCCGCGACCCTCCTCGACCCGCCGCGATGGGGCATCGCATACCACTACGGACTGATCGCCGAGATGTGGCTGGCCGCCGATATGCCCGACGCGGCCGCGACCGCCCTCGACCGAGCCGACCAGGCCCTCACGACCTACGGCCAACGTTACGCCGAAGGGCTCCTGCTGTTGCTGCGCGCGCGCCTGCTGCACGCCCGCGGCGAACCCGTCGACGTCGTGCGAGCCGCCGCCGAAGCAGCCCGCGCCCGATCGGCCGAACGCGGGGCCTACCTCTTCGCGCGCCGCTCCGAGCGGTTCCTGGCCGAAATCGACCAGAAATCGCCGGACATTTGATCGCGCTGGACCGGCCCCGACCCAAGCCCACCGCCGCGGCGCTGTGACAGCGGCCGGAGAGCCGGGCTTCCCGGCCCCTATGACACGGGGCCGAAGAGTGGGCTTTGCGGCCGTTGGGACTGAGGGCTTTGCGGCTGGTGTGGCAGAGGGCCGGAGAGTGGGCCTTGGCGTCGCTGCGCCTTCGTCTCAGGCCCTCGCCCTCTGGTGGGCGTCAGAGCATTCCGGCCTCCGATTGGAGCAGGGCGGAGAGAGCGTCGGGGTCTGCTGACGTGACGCCCTTCGCGGCGAACCAGGTGGCCACGTTGCGGGCGTCCCGGTCGAGGAAGTGGGTGCCCGTGGGGTGGGAGATCACGTCGACGATCTGGGGAAGGTCGATGATGACCAGCCTGCCCTCGTGGACCAGCAGGTTGTACGCCGACAGGTCGCCGTGGGCCAGACCCTCTCTGGCGAGGATCACCAGCGCCTCCACCAGCTGGGCCCAGAGGTCGTCCAGGTCGTCCGAGACGTTGGCGAGGCGAGGTGCCGCGTAGCCGTCCGGAGTGCCGATGAACTCTTGAAGGATCTCAGTGCCGACGATCTGGACCGGATAGGGGACCGGCAGGCCGAGCTCGGTCAAGCGACACAAGG
This sequence comes from Nonomuraea sp. CA-143628, assembly GCF_050942315.1. Classification (NCBI taxonomy): domain Bacteria; kingdom Bacillati; phylum Actinomycetota; class Actinomycetes; order Streptosporangiales; family Streptosporangiaceae; genus Nonomuraea; species Nonomuraea sp. CA-143628. The sequence goes on along the minus strand of NZ_CP192072.1, from coordinate 8,466,299 downwards.
CGCCGAACTCGGCGGCGGCCCACTGCCCGGCGATGAGCTGCTTGCCGAAGGCGGTCCGGTTGGCCATGGCGCGATTCATGCGGCTTTCGCGGGTGCTGCGGCCTTCCAGATAGCCGGCGTCCCGGTGGAACAACCGATGCTCCGCTGAGCGGTAGCGCTTGGCGGCCAGCAGGCAGACGCGATCGGTGTCCGGCACACCGCGGGAGAGCAGGTGGACGTCGGCTTCCTTGCCGGTCTTGAGGATGCCCAGCTCGGTGTCCACGGCGGCGAGCTCGGTGACGAGCCAGCGCGGGTGCGGCTTCGGGCCACGCTCGGTGGGCGTGCTCTGGTCCCAGGTCGACCAGCGGTCCCCAGTGGGTGGTCCGTCGTCGACGGGGCTGCTGTCGAGCCATTCGAGATCGTCGGCGTCGAGGGCGTACTTGCCCCGGCGGCGGGGCGAGGAGTGCTTGGGCACGGTGGGATTTCTCCAGAAATGAGGCCCACCGGCGCAGCGATCAGCTTGGCGAGATCCCGGTGGGGAGGTCAGAGGACGCGGAAAACGGCACGCGAACAGTCGTCATCACGGTCTCAACCTCCCTTCGCCCTCCATGCACAGGCTGCGATACGCGCTGTGAGATGCACTGATTACACAGTTGCGTAACGCGCTGTGGTCAGCCTGGCTGAGTATGCCGAGCGGGGGCCGGTCGCGGCAACTGAATTTCGGCCTCCTCACACACGCCCACCCACCCAGACCGGCACGCGTGGACGGCCGAATGTTATTCCAGAGCGGTGCTGGAGCTGGTGTCAAGGTCGCCGGGCGGCAGTGGGACGCGGGCGCGCCGGTCGGTGAGGAACACCGGCCCGGTGCGGCGCCCGTCGAGCAGGCGGGGTAGCAGCCGGGCGGTGGGGGTGCGCCAGACGATGACGTCGACCGCGCCGCCCTTGCGCCGCACGCTGGCCCGCCGGTTGCGCGGGTCGAGCTCGTCGACTTCGACGCTCAGGACCACCAGGCCGGAAAGTCACGAAACACGGGTGCTCGAACGCGGTGGTGCGGTGACGCTAGGACGTGACATAGATGCTGGTCGCGGGGAAAGGGATCCACCTGACGTCGCCCGGGGGCATGTGGACAGGCGCTCCCTGGCAGTCGGCCAGGGGGAACAGCACCACCAGACTGTCGGTGTGGTTGTAAGCCCGTTCGGCGGGGGCGATGGAGTGGCATCCCTCGGCAGGGTTTACGAGGGCGGCTACATCGTCGTTGCGGGACCACAGTTGCACCCATCCTTGTGCGGCGGATGCGGGGGCGGCGACGGCGAGTGCGCTGCCTACTGCCAGGGCGGCGACGGTGGCGGTGAGGGCGAGAGTGCGCATAGGACCTCCTCGTGGCTCACATGGAGACCGTCTCCAAGCAAGACCTGACAAATAGTAATGATTCAATTACTAGTTGTCACTGTCGGTGACTGGGGCCGACCCAGGGCTTCCGATGCCGGGTCGAACAAGCCACCGCAACTGCCTGGCTGGGGCCATCCCGGCCGAGCATGTCGCCATGTGGCCTGGCGGCACGGTCGGGGGTGCCGCGGGGCGCGTAGCCGGGCAGGTGGGCCAGGCGCATCTGGTTGGTCGTCTCGGTGAGCCGCTCGATATCCCCGTGGCCGTGTGGCCGACCCTTGAGCGAGAAGACGGGCTGGAGCCTCGGGTCTGCCATGACCTGTTCCAGATACGCCGAGGTGAAGTCTCGGCCCGTCGCCGGGTCGCCGCCAGAGCCGGAGGTGGCCGACTCGCCCGCTCCCAGGGGTGGGATCTGCCGGATGAGATCCTGTCGCACATCTCGCCCGGCCACAGCGACGGCATCAACTTCTCCGGCGTCATCAACGTGGACGTGGAGGCGGAGCCGGCCAAGCCCGACACCAGCGGCCGGCGGCCGTTGCGCCCCGCGCGGTTGCGCAGGCTCGGAATGACGTCCCGGGCCGCCCCCAGCGCGAGCTTCGGTCTGTGGCGATGGCCGACGCGGCGCGTCCGGGTGCATGAGTCGGCCGCGCCCGCTTCGAAGGCCGCTGACCCTCAGCCATCTGGATAGAACCAATTTGAAATGAGTTGCCCCGCCTACTGGACAATCCCCGCACGCTGTGGCCATCGGTCGGGCGAATAGTCAGTTCCTGGCGAGGTGCATGATGAGAATTGAGATGTCTATCTCGTTGCGCGAAGCGGAATTTCATGCCCTTGTCAGTGGAGTCGACCTGCTGACAACCCTTCTGACCTGGGGTGGAGCATCTTGGGTGGCAGAACGAGTGCGTGACTTCGGCCAGTAAGACTGTCGTTTCGTTTTTTCCGGTGTATGCGGGCGATGAATGCGGGGAAAAGCGTTCACGGCAGGCCGTTAGAGTCAACTCCATGGAATGGAATTTTCAATCGGCCGAAGACCTCGCAGCCGCATTGCGTGCCGGTGAAGTGAGCTCGGTCGAACTGGCCGACGAGGCGATCGCCCGTATCGAGCGGGACGACAAGGTGATCAACGCTATTTGCGTGCCGGACTTCGACCGTGCGCGGGCCGCCGCGCGCGACGCCGACCAGGCGCGCGCCCGCGGCGAGGACCGGCCGCTGCTCGGCATCCCGGTGACGGTCAAAGAGTCCTACAACATCGCCGGGATGACCACGACCTGGGGCATGCCGCCGCACCGGAACTATCTGCCGGCCGAGGACGCGGTGCAGGTGTCGCGGCTCAAGGCGGCAGGCGCGGTGGTGCTCGGCAAGACCAATGTGCCGTTGGGGCTGCAAGATATACAGAGCTTCAACGAGATCTACGGCACCACCAACAACCCGTGGGATCACGGTCGCACGTCGGGCGGATCCTCCGGCGGATCGGCGGCGGCCCTGGCGTCCGGATTCGGCGCGCTGTCCATCGGCTCCGACCTCGCCGGCTCGCTGCGCACCCCCGCGCATTTCTGCGGCGTCTACGCGCACAAGCCGACGCTCGGACTGGCGGCCAACCGCGGTATGGTCCCGCCGTCCGAGCCGGCATTGCCGGTCGACCTCGACCTCGCCGTCGTCGGTCCGATGGCGCGCACCGCCCGCGACCTCACGCTCCTGCTCGACGTCATGGCCGGACCGGACCCGCTGACGCGCGGCGTGGCGCACCGTTTGGCGCTGCCGCCCGCCCGCCACGAGCGGCTCCGCGATTTCCGGGTCTTGGTCCTCGACGAGCATCCGCTCATTCCGACCGGGGCCGCCGTGCGGGCGGGCGTGAACCGGGTGGCCGCCGCGCTCGTCGACGGCGGCGCCCGCGTCGGACGGCACAGTCCGCTGCTGCCCGATCTGACCGAAGCCGCGATGCTCTACATGCGGTTGCTGATCTCGGGGTCCGTTGCGCGTTTTCCCATCGAATCGCTTGAGCAGTTGCGGACCCGCGTCGCCGGACTGAGCGCGGACGACCAGAGTCTTGACGCCGTGCGGCTGCGCGCCATGGTGTTCAGCCACCGCGACTGGATGGAGGCGAACTACCGCCGCGAGGTCCACCGCCACGGCTGGCGGCAGCTGTTCGCCGAGTTCGACGCCGTGGTGTGCCCGATCACGCCGACGCCCGCGTTCCCGCACGACCACAACCCCAATCCGTTGGAACGGCGCATCGACATAGACGGCGTCGAGTACCCGTACTTCGACCAGCTCGTCTGGGCCGGCCTGGCCACCATGCCCGGCCTGCCCGCCACCGCCATACCCGCGGGCCGGTCCCCCGAGGGCCTGCCGGTCGGAGTGCAGCTCATCGGTCCGATGTTCGAGGACCGCACCCCGCTGCGGCTGGCCGAACTGCTCGAGCAGAAGATCGGCGGCTTCCAGGCGCCGAAATAGAGCGTATTGTCGGGTATCCGTCGAGGACGAGGCGGTTGAACTGTCGGCGCGGCGGCTCTCGCTGCCGTTTCTGCTCGAAGGTCGGCTCCCCATGACGCGGCAGGCACAGGCGGCGCGCGCCATGCTCAACAACGGTGCCAGCGTGGAGGAGTATGAGGCGTTCATCCACCGCACCTGGGGGCGAGAGGTCAGCGGATGGAATTGTCCAGATCGAGGTCGATGTCCACGGGGAAACCAATGTCGGTCTGTAGACGCTTGTGGTGGATGCCGGTGGGCAAGTAGGCCCGGACCACCGGCTCGAGCTCGAACGTGTAGACGACGGGCTTGGCGTCGTCGTCCTTTTCCACCCGCCAGAAGTACTTGATGCCGGCATCCGAATATTTGATGGGCTTCGTCGTCCGGTCGCGTTCTCTCGACTCCTCGGACACCACCTCGATGACCAGGTGGACGTCATCTGGCTTGAAGGACGTAACAGAGGAGTTGTTCAGCGCCGAGCTCTTCACAAGGAGAATGTCGGGTTCGGGACGCTGCCGCAGGCCGAGTGTCACGGTCATCTCGCGGGCTACGACCAGGTGTTCTGGTGGCGTGAGGCGCCGTTCGAGAAGACGAAGAACCCACATGTGGAATGCGGTCTGCGGCGACATCAAGATGAGTGACCCATCGATCAGCTCGACGTGCTTGGGCGCGTCGGGGGGGAGGTGATCGAGCATGTCGGCGGTCCATCCGCCGGGAGGGCCGGGATAGAACCACTCAGGAAATGCCGCGGTCATCACACATCTCCTCAAAAAGCTCACTTAACGAAGCCATTATGCCACGCCAGGTAGTCGTCAGGGGAGGTCCCGGCGCTCCTGCGTGCTCCTGCGATAAAGCTCGTCGATCTCGTCGAGGGGGTCCGGCGGGCGGCGGCGGGCCTCGATCTCCAGCTCCGTGCGGGAGTGGAGGTCGTCGATTCCGGCCGAGGCGTGCTGGAGCTGGTCGCCGAGGAGGTCGGCCCGGATGCGGGCGCACATGGCGGTCAGCTTGGCCTGGTGCTCGCGTAGGCGATCGAGCGTGACGTGGTCGACGTACGGCGAGGCGCGGCGTTGCTGGGCGTACATGGCGAGCTGCCCGTCGTGTACGTCCGCTTGGGTAGATAGGTCGGCCAGGAGCCGTGGGAGGTCGCCGAGGCCCCAGCCCTGGCGTTGGGCCTGTTCGACGGCCTGGCGGGTGATCGAGACCTCGCGGCGCAGGTCGAGGCGGAGGCGTTCGACCTCCCCGGCGTCGCCGGAGCCCATGGCGTTGACGTGCGTGGTCAGCTGGGTCGCCGCCTGCCTGGCCTTGATCGCCGCCTTCTGGCCCAGCTTGACCAGGAAGTAGATGCCGACGCCGGCCACCAGACCCAGGAAGCCCAGGATCGCGAGGATGATGAGAAGGACCTCGGCGATCGTCCCCACCTCCTGCTGACCGTCGACCGCCGGCTGCTGAACGGTCGTTGCTTAGAGGATAGTGCGAGCGCGGGGCAGGTGCGTGACCAAGCAGCCTCTGCCTCACCAAGCAAGCTCTTGATTGTTGTCGCGGGTGCGTGATTCAGTTCACGTACCGCGAAGGAGCCACGCATGCTTGATCGCAAGGTAGTGCTCATCACCGGCGGCGCCAGGGGCATGGGGGCCGCGACGGCCCGCCGCTGTGTCGCGGCCGGGGCGAGCGTCGTGATCACCGATGTCCTGGTGGAGGACGGCACCGCCACCGCGAAAGACCTCGAATCCCGATTCATCCCGCACGACGTGACGAAGGAGGATCAGTGGGCTGATGTGGTCGAGGAGGTCCTTGACGCATACGGCCGGATCGACGGGCTGGTCAACAACGCGGGCATTGTCCGCTCGGCGCTCCTGGAGCAGCACACGCTCGACGACTTCGAGCGCGTGCTCAAGGTGAACCTCGTCGGCGTCTTCCTCGGGCTCAAGTCGGTGGTCGCGCCGATGCGCGCGTTCGGCGGCGGCTCGATCGTGAACCTGTCGTCTGCGGCCGGTCTGACGGCGCTTCCCGGCGCGGGCGGCTACGGTGCGTCCAAATGGGGTGTCCGCGGGCTCACCAAGATCGCCGCGATCGAGTACGCCCCCCACCGGATCAGGGTCAACTCCGTACATCCCGGGATGATCGTCACCCCGATGACGCTCCGGCACGGCGCGGTCTCGGGCGAGGGCACGTTCCCGCGGGCCGCTGCCGGGCGGTGCGGTGAGCCCGAGGAGGTGGCGGAGGCCATCGCGTTCCTGCTGTCCGACGCCGCCTCATACGTCACGGGCGCGGAGTTGGCGGTGGACGGCGGCTGGACGGCGGGCGATACCGCCATGCTCCCACGGACGGAGGCCGAGTGAACGATGGCGATCGACGAGGTCACCATGCTCCCACGGACGGAGGCTGGGTGAACGATGGCGATCGACGAGGTCACCATGCTCCCACGGACGGAGGCTGGGTGAACGATGGCGATTGACGAGGTCACCAGGGCGGTCATCGACGTGATGACGGCGGTCTTCCCCAAGGTGGGCACCGAGGTGACGGACGCCGCCGAGGCCCGGCGGATCCTGGCCGAGATGCCCCAGCCGGAGGCGGAGCCGTACAAGGTGGGCCGGGTGGACAACCGCATGGCCGGGGATCTGCCGGTACGTGTCTACTGGCCGCCGACGGAGCGAGAGGCGCGGCCGGTGGTCGTGTACTTCCACGGTGGCGGGTTCACGCTCTGCACCTTGGACACGCACGACTCCGTCTGCCGGCTGATCTGCACGGACGCCGACGTGATCGTGGTGTCCGTCGACTACCGGCTGGCGCCGGAGCATCCGTATCCGGCCGCCGTCGAGGACGCCTACGCCGCGACCCGCTGGGTGTACGAGCACGCGCGGGAGCTGGGCGCGGATCCCGGCAGGCTGGTGGTCGCCGGTGACAGCGCGGGCGGGAACCTGGCGACCGTGACCTGCCTGAAGGCCAGGGACGAGGGCGGGCCGCCGATCGCGCTGCAGGTGCTGGTCTATCCCGTCACCGACGCCGCACAGGACGCGCCCTCGTACGCGGAGAACGCGGAGGGATATTTCCTGACCACGGCGCACATGCGGTGGTACTGGGACTGCTACCAGCCCGACCACGCGAGGCGCGCCGAGCCGTACAGCTCGCCGATCAACGCGGACGTGAGCGGACTGCCGCCCGCGCTGGTGATCACGGCGGAGCACGATCCGCTCCGGGACGAGGGCGAGGCGTACGCGGAGCGGCTGCGCGCGGCCGGGGTGGACACGCAGAGTGTGCGTTATGCCGGGATGTTCCACGGGGCCTTCGGGCTGGGCGCCATGCTGCCCGTCGCCAAGGAGGCCGAGGAGCGGGTCTGCGCCACGATCAAGGAGCAGGTGGGGTAAAAGATGCCTTATGCCGATTTAGGGCAGAACATTCGGCTCTTTTATACCGACGACGGCAAAGGTGACGGGCCGCCGCTGCTGCTCGTCCACGGCTGGGGCACGGACTCACACCAGTGGTCCTGGCACATCGACGCGCTCGCCGGCAAGCACCGGGTGATCGCGGTGGACCTGCGCGGGCACGGCTACTCCTCGGTGCCCGACGAGGGCAACACGCCGCGCGAGATGGCCGCCGACCTCGCCGCGCTGCTGGACCGGCTCGCCATCCCCGAGGTGATCGCGATCGGCCACTCCATGGGCGGGCAGGTCGTCTCCATCCTGGCCGTCGAGCATCCGGACAAGGTGCGCAAACTGGTCGCCCTCGATCCCGGCTACGGCATCACGGCGGACGTCGCGCGGACCTTCCCGGAGACGGTCGCCGCGCTGCGCGGCCCGCACGCGCACGCCGCCGCCGAGCGGCTCGACGAGTGGTGCACCAACGCCGCCACCCCGGCCGTCATCAGGCGCTGGCACAAGCGCCGGCTGTACGGCATGGCGCCGCACGTGCTGCTCCAGGCGTTCGAGGCCATGTTCACGGAGCCCGACGCGCTCGGGCTGCGACCGGCGAGCGACGACTACCTGACCCGCAGGGAGTGCCCGGTGCTGTCGATCTGGTCCGACCCGGAACGCGCGGCCTGGGAGGCGGGGCTGTGCAAGCATCCGGCCTCGAAGGTGGTGTGCTGGGAGGGCTCCAGCCACCGGCTGCACGAGGAACGCCCCGGCGAGTTCCTCCTCGTCCTGCGCCGCTGGTTACGGGCTTCCTGAACGCTACGGACTTCCCGACGTCCGTCTGGCCCGGCGGGCGGCGCGGTAGCGGCGTACCCTCCTGATCGTCCACCAGGCGAGCAGGGCCAGCGCCAGCAGCGCGACGATGACCAGCAGGGGCAGGAACACCGCGATCAGGCTCATGCCGAGCGACCCGACGTCCTCCACCGTGCTGGCGACGGGCGCGCCCACGCCGCCCGTGCCCACGTTGATCATCGGACGGGCCGTCGCCTTCAGCGCGTGTACGGCCAGCGCCACCAGGATGCCCAGCAGCCAGCCCGCCCAAGGGTGCTCGGTCATCCAGGTCGAGTGGTCCAGCTCCGCCGCCGCGTTCGTGGCGCTGAAGACCACGCCGCCGGCCGCCGGTCGTACGGCCGTCTGAATGGCGTCATTGACACTGTCGACGGCCGGGACCTTGTCGAGCACCATCTCCGCGACCAGCAGCACCGCGATGATGGCGAGCACGCCCCAGTTGGACAGCCACCCGTAGCCGTCGGGCAGCTTCACCTTGTCGGTGAAGTTGGCCACGATGCCCACCACGAGGAGCGGGATGTAGGCGTTCAGCCCGGCGGCGGTGGACAGCCCGAGCCCTGTCAGTGCGGCGAACATGTTTCTAGTCTGCCCGGGCCGCCTCGTCCATGAGGCGGGGCAGATCGGATCCGGTGAACTCGGCCACCGCCCGCTCGTATTTCTCCATGCCCCACGACCAGAAGTCGAAGTCGATGCTCTGGTTGGCGCCGTCCTGGATCGAGGCCCACAGCGTCCAGCCGTACTTGGACATGAGCCCGAGCAGCCGCGCCCGCGCGATCTTGTGGCGCAGGCGGCGGCCGTAGTAGGCCGTGACGAGCTCGTCCAGCAGGTCCAGGGGCAGGTCCGACTCGCTCCAGATGTTGCCGAGCTCGAAGCAGGGGTCGTTGTTGCCGGCGTACTCGTAGTCGATCAGCCAGAGCCGCTCGCCGTCGTCGATGATGTTGCCGGGCAGCAGGTCGTTGTGACACGGCACCCGCCCCACATCCCGAATATCCAGACATTTCCGGATCTGCTCAACCTCGGGCATGAAGTCGAGATATTTCGCCGGAAGGCGGTAGCCGCGGCTCTGGACGATCTCCAGATATCCCCGCTGAATCTCGAACATGTCGAAGTCCCGCTCGAACCGAGGCCCCGCGTGCAGCCGCCCGCACACCTCGGCCAGCCGCCGCAGGTTCGCCGGATCACGCAGATCGGCCTCCGTGAACGTCCGGCCCGGCAGGAAACCCACGATCAGCACCCCGAGCTCCGGCAGATAGCCGTGCACCGGCGCACCCACCCCGATCCGCGCGGCGGCCTGCGAGCAGGAGTGCTCGACGTCCCGGTCGATCGCCAGCAGCGATCCTTCACTGGCCGACACTCGCGCCACGTAGGCCCCGCCGGGAACGGTCACCTTGTAGTTGTGGTTGGTCAGCCCGCCGGGCAGCTCCTCGACGGAACGCGGCACGCCGGACAGCAGGGGGATGCGGTCGAGGATCTCGGTCATGGTCGATGCTAGCGCCGTCACCCCCTAAACGGTCTAGACCTTTTAGTGTAGCCTCGCCCGCATGAGCGACTCGGCCCGCATCGTGATCATCGGCGGCGGCGTGGGCGGCGCCTCCGTCGCCTACCACCTCACCCAGCTCGGCGAACGCGACGTCCTCCTGCTGGACCGCGACGAGCTGACCAGCGGCTCGACCTTCCACTCCGCGGGGCTCGTCGGCCAGCTGCGCGCCGACCCCACGCTGACCAGGATGAACCAGTACTCGGTGGAGCTCTACCGCACGCTCGACGCCGGCTGGACGGAGTGCGGCGGCATCAAGCTGGCCGGTACGCCGGAGCGGATGGCCGAGATCCGCCGCCAGATCGGCTGGGCGCGCACGTTCGGCCTGCCGCTGGAGGAGATCTCCGTCGCCGAGGCGGTCGAGCTGTTCCCGCTGATGGACCCCACGGGCGTCGTCGGCGCGGCGTACCTGCCCACCGACGGGCAGATCGACCCCTCCGCGCTCTGCTACGCGCTGGCCGCGAAGGCTCGCGAGGGCGGCGCCCGCGTCAGGGCCAGGACCCGCGTGCTCGGCATCGACACCGAACGCGGCCGGGTCAGGCGCGTACGCACCGACCAGGGCGACATCGACTGCGAGGTGGTCGTCAACTGCGGCGGCATGTTCGCCGCCGAGATCGGCCGGATGGCCGGGGTGCGGATCCCGATCGTGCCGATGTCGCACCAGTACGTGGTCACCGATGCCTTCCACGAGCACACCGGCCTGCCGACGCTGCGCGACCCCGACCTGCTCGTCTACTACCGGCAGGAGGTGCAGGGCCTGGTCATGGGCGGCTACGAGCGCACCTGTGCCCCCTGGACGGCGACCGAGACCTCGTACGACGCCATCCCGGCCGACTTCAACGGCCGCCTGCTCGCGGAAGATTACGACCGATTCATCGAAATCTCGGAGAACTCGCGGATCCGGGTCCCGGCCATGGCCGACGTCGGCATCCGCAAGATGATCAACGGCCCGGAGGCGTTCACCCCCGACAACGAGTTCTGCCTGGGCGAGACGGAGGTCGGCGGGTTCTTCGTGGCGGCCGGGTTCTGCGCGCACGGCATCGCGGGCGCCGGCGGCATCGGCAGGGTGATGGCCGAGTGGATCGTCGAGGGCGAGCCCGCCATGGACGTCTGGCACATGGACATCCGCCGCTTCGGCCGCCAGTACCGCTCCCCGTCCTACACCCTCGCCCGCGCGGTCGAGAACTACGAGACCTACTACGACATCCGCTACCCGGGCCACGAGCGTTCGGCGGGCCGCCCGCTCAAGGTCTCCCCGGCGTACGGCTGGCACGCCGCGCACGGCGCCGAGTTCGGCGAGAAGGCGGGCTGGGAGCGGGTCAACTACTACCGGTCGAACGAGCCGGACCAGCCGAACGCGCCGGACCGGTCGAACGAGCCGGATGGTGGCCGCGACGAGCGGCCCCAGGGGTGGGCCGGGCGGCTGTGGTCGCCCGCGATCGGGGTCGAACACCGGGCCGTGCGGGAGACGGCGGGCCTGTTCGACGAGACCTCCTTCGCCAAGATCCAGGTCACCGGGCCGGACGCCGCCGACCTGCTCGAATGGGTCTGCGACAACCGCGTCGCCCGCCAGGTGGGCGCGGTGACGTACACGCAGGCGCTCAACCGGCGCGGCGGCATCGAGTGCGACTTCACCGTCACCAGGCGGGCCGAGGACGAGTTCCTCATCGTGACCGGCACCGCGTTCGGCTCGCACGACCTGGGCTGGCTGCGCAAGCAGGCCGCGCTCAGGGGCGCCGACGTGCGGATCGCCGACGTGACCGGCCAGTACGCCTGCTTCGCCCTGTGGGGGCCGCGTGCCCGCGACATCCTCGGGACGCTCACGCCCGACCCGCTCGGCTTCCCGTTCATGTCGGCGCGCGAGCTCACCGTGGGCGACGTGCCGGTGCTGGCGCTGCGGGTGACGTTCGTGGGGGAGCTGGGCTGGGAGCTGTACTGCTCCAGCGAGTACGGCCTGGCGCTCTGGCAGGCGCTGTGGGCGGCCGGGCAGCCGTACGGGCTGCGAGCCGGGGGCTACCGGGCCATCGACAGCCTGCGCCTGGAGAAGGGCTACCGCGTCTGGGGCGCCGACATCGGGCCCGAGACCACGCCGTACGAGGCGGGGCTGGGCTTCTGCGTCAAGCTCGACAAGGACTTCCTCGGCAAGGACGCGCTCGACCCCCACCCCGAGCGGCGGCTGCGCTGCCTGACCCTGGAGCCGGGGGCGATCGCGCTCGGCAACGAGCCGGTGCGCCTGGACGGTCAGGTCGTGGCCCGGATCACCTCGGGCGGCCGCGGCTACACGGTCGGCTCGCCGATCGCCTACGCGTATCTGCCGGTGGGGCCGGGCGTCAAGGTCGAGGTCGAGGTGGAGGGCGCCTGGGTGACCGGGACCGTCGTCAGCGACCCGCTCTTCGACCCGGCGGGGGAGCGGGTGCGCTGAGGCCGGCGCGGGCGGGTGCGCTGAGGCCGCCGCCGGCCGAGGGTGAGGGTGCGCTGAGGCCGCTGCGGACCGAGATGCGCACCCGGTCGGAGCGGAACAGGTCGCGGGCGAACTCCACCGGCTCCCCGGCCGCCGCGTAGGCGGTGCGCTCGATCAGCATGAGCGGCGTGCCCGGCTCGACGCCCAGCTCGGCGGCCTCGTCGGACCTGGCGATGACCGGGTCGAGGTGCTCGACGGCGGTGCGCGGCTCCAGGTCGTAGCGGGTGGCCAGCAGGGCGTAGAGCGACCCGTCGAGATCCTGCTCCAGGAAGCCGGGCAGCGCGGGGAAGAAGGAGCGTTCGAGGGCCACCGGCGACTGCCCGGCCGAGCGTACGCGGGCGACGTGGTGCACCGGCTCGCCCACGGCGAGCTCCAGGGCGGCGGCGACGGAACGGGGCGCGGGGACGGTCGTGGCGACCAGCACCCTGGCCTCGGCCTGAAGATGGGCACGCCGCATCTGCTCGGTGAACCCCGCCAGCCCCGTCAGATCGCACTCGACACGCGGATCGGCGACGAACGCGCCGCCCGACCTGCCCGGCGTCCTGACCAGGACACCGTCGTGCTCCAGCGTCGCCAGCGCCTGCCTGAGCGTCATCCGGCTCACGCCCAGGCGCGCCGACAGCTCCCGCTCACCCGGGAGCCGGTCGCCGGGCTCCATCTCGCCGCTGCCGATGGACTCCAGCAGCCACCGCTCGATCTGCACGTGCGCGGGGACACCGGTGCCGCGCTCGACCTCGGGTGTCCCGACCACACGCGCATCGTAGCCGGTAGCGCCGCTCACTCCGACAATCTGGACAGCCGCTCCACCGCGTCGGCGAACTCGCTCACCATCTCGTAGACCACCTCGCGAGCGGGCTTGACCTGGTCGAGCTGGCCGACGACCTGCCCGACGAAGTAGTTGGCCAGCTCCACGGCCCCCGGCTCGCCGCGCTCGGCGGCCGTGCCGATGCGGGTCATCGCGGCCTCGGCCACGAGCATCTGCAGCGGCATCCCGAGCGGTCCGGGGCTCTCCGGCCCGGAGTCCCACTCCTCGGTCCAGGCCGACTTGAGCTGCCTGGCCGGCTTGCCGGTACGCGACCTGGACCTGACCGTGTCGAGCGAGGAGGCGGCCAGCATCTTCCGCTTCACCGAGGGCGAGGTCTCCGCCTCCTCGGTGGTCAGCCAGACCGACCCGCACCACACGCCTTCGGCGCCGAGCGCCATCGCCGCCGCCATCTGCCGCCCCGAGGCGATGCCGCCCGCCGCCAGTACGGGCACCGGGGCGACCGCGTCCACGACCTGCGGCACCAGCACCATCGTGGCGATCTCGCCGGTGTGCCCGCCCGCCTCGGTGCCCTGCGCCACGATCAGGTCCGCGCCGGCCGCCACCTGCCTGTGGGCGTGCTCGACGGTGCCGACCAGCGCGGCCACCGGCACGCCCGCCGCCCTGGCCTTGGCCACCATCTCCGGCGGCGGCGGTCCGAGCGCGCTGGCGATCAGGCCGATCGGGTGCTTGAGCGCCACGTCGATCAGCCCGGTCGCGCCCGCCGCGGTCACCCGCCTGCCGAACTCGTCCGTCGAGGCGGCCACCGGCTGCGGCGGAGCGTTCACGCCGTACTTGGACAGCAGGTGCGTGACGAAGTCGCGGTGCCGTTCGGGGATGAAGTCGGTCAGATGGGCGTCGAGATCGAGCGCCGACGCGTCGAGCTTGCCGGGCACCAGCACGTCGACCCCGTACGGGCGGCCGTCCACGCGCTCGTCGATCCAGGTGAGCTCGGTGTCGAGCTGGTCGGGGGTGTAGGCGACCGCGCCCAGGACGCCGAAGCCGCCCGCGTTGGTGACCGCGGCCACCACGTCGCGGCAGTGGCTGAAGGCGAACAACGGGAACTCGACGCCGAGACGTTCGCAAATGGCGGTCCGCATGGTCCGACGCTAGCCGCCAGAAGGTTGTTCGGTCTACAGCTCGGGTGGTCTATGTCAGGAGGCGGTGGCCTGCCGGTCCATGGCCAGCGAGATGCCCGGAGTGTGCCAGCCCAGCGCGGGGTCGTAGCTGCGGACCAGCTTGGCGGGCACGCCCGCGACCACGCTGTGGTCGGGGAACTCACCGCGCACGACCGCGCCGCCCGCCACCACGCACTGACGGCCGATCCTGGTGCCGGGCAGGATGATCGCGCCCGCCCCGAGCCAGGAGCCCGCGCCGATCGAGACCGGACTGTTGCGCGGCCACTGCCGGCCGATCGGGGTCTCCGGGTCGTCGTAGACGTGGTTCTGGTCGGTGATGTAGACGTACGGGCCGGTGAAGACGTGCTCGCCGATGTCGATCGACTGGTGGGCCACGATGTGCGAGCCCCGGCCGATCGAGCAGCCGCCGCCGATGCGCAGGATCGAGTCCGGGCCCAGGTCGACGCCGGGGCCCATGCCGCAGGACAATGACACGCGCTCGCCGATCAGCGTGTGGTCGCCGATCTCGATCCACTGCTCGCCGAAGATCGCGCCCGGCGGGAAGGCGATGCTGACACCGTCGCCCAACTGCCGGAAGCGGGTGCCGCCCGGACTGGCGGGAGTGATCGCCCCAGCCGCGCGGATCGCCTTGTAGGCACGGTGAATCAGCGCGCCCGTTGCCCGCCGTACTAATGACATAGGGCCCAAAGTTACCGCTAGGTCATGCCGTTCGGGCATGTCGGGGGCGTTGTTTGATATCCTGAGAGCCCGTGGACGCTTCGACCACACATCGACCCACGGGAGCCCCTTTGCGCAGCGCATCGCAAACCAAGCATCTATTCGTCACCGGCGGTGTCGCCTCCAGCCTAGGGAAGGGGCTAACCGCCTCCAGCCTGGGCCGTCTGCTCAAGGGACGCGGTCTCCGGGTCACCATGCAGAAGCTCGACCCCTACCTCAACGTGGACCCAGGGACGATGAACCCGTTCCAGCACGGCGAGGTCTTCGTCACCGACGACGGATCCGAGACCGACCTCGATGTCGGCCACTATGAGCGCTTCCTTGACACCGATCTGCACGGTTCGGCGAACGTCACCACCGGCCAGGTCTACTCCAACGTCATCGCCAAGGAGCGGCGCGGCGAATACCTGGGCGACACGGTCCAGGTCATCCCGCACATTACCAATGAGATCAAGGACCGCATCCGGGGCATGGCGGGTCCTGAGGTCGACGTGGTCATCACCGAAGTGGGCGGCACGGTCGGCGACATCGAGTCGCTGCCGTTCCTGGAGGCCGTACGCCAGATCAGGCATGAGGTCGGGCGCGACAACGTGTTCTTCCTGCACGTCTCGCTGCTGCCGTACATCGGCCCGTCCGGCGAGCTGAAGACCAAGCCGACGCAGCACAGCGTGGCCGCGCTGCGCAGCATCGGCATCCAGCCCGACGCGATCGTGCTGCGCTCCGACCGGCCCGTGCAGACGGCGATCAAGCGGAAGATCAGCCTGATGTGCGACGTGGACGAGGACGCCGTGGTCTCGGCCGTGGACGCGGCCTCGATCTACGACATCCCCAAGGTGCTCCACTCCGAGGGGCTCGACGCCTATGTGGTGCGGCGGCTCGGCCTGCCCTTCCGCGACGTGGACTGGAAGGAGTGGGAGGAGCTCCTGCGCCGGGTGCACCGCCCGGCCAAGGAGGTCACCATCGCCCTGGTCGGCAAGTACATCGACCTGCCCGACGCCTACCTGTCCGTCACCGAGGCGCTGCGGGCGGGCGGGTTCGCCAACGACGCCCGCGTCAACATCCGCTGGGTCAAGAGCGACGACTGCGAGACGCCCGAGGGCGCCGAGCGTGAGCTCGACGGCGTCGACGGCGTGCTGATCCCCGGCGGGTTCGGCGTGCGCGGCATCGAGGGCAAGATCGGCGCGATCCGCCACGCC
This sequence comes from Nonomuraea sp. CA-143628, assembly GCF_050942315.1. Classification (NCBI taxonomy): domain Bacteria; kingdom Bacillati; phylum Actinomycetota; class Actinomycetes; order Streptosporangiales; family Streptosporangiaceae; genus Nonomuraea; species Nonomuraea sp. CA-143628. The sequence continues at coordinate 8,450,414 of NZ_CP192072.1, read as the reverse complement.
CGGGAGGGCAAGATCCCGCTGCTCGGCATCTGCCTCGGCATGCAGGGCATGGTCATCGAGGCCGCGCGCAACCTGGCGGGACTCGAAGACGCCAATTCCAGCGAGTTCGACCCCGACGCCAAGCACTCGGTCGTCTCCACGATGGCCGACCAGGAGGACGTCGTCGCCGGCGAGCGCGACATGGGCGGCACCATGCGCCTGGGCAGCTACACCGCCAAGCTCGGCGAGGGCACCCTGGCCAGGCAGCTGTACGGCGGGAAGGCCAAGGTCGCCGAACGCCACCGGCACCGCTACGAGGTCGCCAACGCCTACCGCGAACGCCTGGAGAAGGTCGGCCTGGTGTTCTCCGGGCTGTCGCCCGACGGCCGCCTGGTCGAATACACCGAGCTGCCCGTCGAGGCCCACCCGTTCTTCATCGGCACCCAGGCCCACCCCGAGTTCCGCTCCCGGCCGACGCGGGCCAACCCGATGTTCAAGGGGCTGATCAACGCCGCGCTCGCCTACGCCGACAGCCGGGTGACCGCGAAGGTGGCCAAGTGAGGGTGGAAGACACGCCCGAGGCGTGGGAAGTCGTCGAATCCAAGGACCGGTTCGCGGGCCGGGTGATCAACGTGGTCACCGACACGGTCCGCATGCCCGGGGACACGGTCGCCGACCGCGACTACGCCGTGCACCCCGGGTCCGTCGCGGTCCTCGCGCTCGACGAGCAGGACCGGGTCCTGCTCATCCGGCAATACCGTCACCCGACGCGCCACCTGCTCTGGGAGCTGCCCGCCGGACTGCGCGACGTGGAAGGAGAATCGCTGGTCACCGGCGCCGCGCGGGAGCTGGCAGAGGAGGCCGGATACCGCGCCGAGACCTGGCACACACTGGTCGACCTCTACACCTCGCCCGGTATGTCCAACGAGCGGATCCGGGTGTTCCTGGCCCGCGGCCTGTCGAAGATCCCCGCGGACGAGAACGGCTTCGTCCACGAGCACGAAGAGATCGACATGCCGGTCGAATGGGTGCCTCTACCCGACGCGGTCGAAAGGGCGCTCATGGGAATGATCCACAATTCCCCGACCGTGGCCGGTATCCTCGCCGCATATGCGGCTTCGGTCGAGGGATTCGCCCTGTTGCGCCCCGCCGACGCCAAGGAGGCGTGACGGAAGGACCAGTTCGTGGAGGCAGTGCTCTCCAGCTACCTCGCCCACCTCACGGTGGAGCGGGGCCTGGCTGCCAACACGCTGGCGTCCTACCGCCGTGACCTCGACCGTTACTTCGAGCACCTGCGCTCGCGCGGCCGCGTGTCGCTCGGCGAGGTGGGCGAGGCCGACGTGCTCGACTTCCTCGCCGCGCTGCGGGAAGGCGACTGCGACCACCCCGCCCTCGTGGCCAGCTCGGCCGCGCGGGCGGTGTCGGCCGTTCGTGGCCTGCACCGCTTCGCGCTGCGCGAGGGCGTCACGGCCCATGACCCGGCGCACCAGGTACGCCCGCCGCGACAGCTCCGCAGGCTGCCCAAGGCGATCACCGTCGACGAGGTCGAGCGGCTCATCGCCGCCTCCGGCCCCGACGGCGCGCCGCTGACCCTCCGCAACCGCGCCCTCCTGGAGGTCCTGTACGGCACGGGCGCCCGCATCTCCGAAGCGGTCGGCCTGGCCGTGGACGACCTGGAGGCCGAGCAGGTACGGCTGCGCGGCAAGGGCAGCCGTACCCGCGTCGTCCCCCTGGGCCGCTACGCCCGCTCCGCGCTCGACGCCTACCTCGTCAGGGCCCGGCCCGGCCTCGTGGCCCACGGCCGGGGCACGCCCGCCGCCTTCCTCAACGCCAGGGGCGGCCGGCTCACCCGGCAGGGCGCCTGGGAGGTGCTCCAGGCCGCCGCCGAACGGGCCGGACTCGCCGGGATATCTCCGCACGTTCTCCGTCATTCCTTCGCAACCCACCTCCTTGACGGCGGAGCCGACGTTAGGGTGGTCCAGGAGTTGCTCGGCCACGCCTCGGTGACGACCACGCAGGTCTACACCCTGGTCACCGTCGACAAACTCCGCGAGGTGTACGCCGCCGCGCATCCCCGTGCCCGGCAGTGATCTATAGTCATTTGCGACGTGCGGCACTTCGGCGTGCCGCCTTGCCGCGTTAAGTGGTGACGCCATAGTGTCCGTCCGGACGGTCCGGTTCGGGATCGTCAGGGAGGTTCGAGCTGGTGACTGTGAAGACCAACGGTTCGGCCCCGGGGACCCCCGACAACCCCTGGGGAGACACGAAGACCAACACGCCTTCCATAGGCGTGAATCTGGGCCCCACCCGGCGTCCCCGCCCGGTGTTCCCCGAACCTGTCGCGCCCGAGATCCACGGGCCCGCGCGGGTGGTCGCGATGGTCAACCAGAAGGGTGGGGTCGGCAAGACCACCACCACCATCAACCTGGGCGCAGCGCTCGTCGAATACGGCCTCAAGGTGCTGCTCGTCGACTTCGACCCGCAGGGCGCCCTGTCCGTCGGCCTCGGCATCAACCCGCTCCAGCTCGACCTCACGGTCTACAACCTGCTGATGGAGCGCAACGTCACCGCCGAGGACGTGCTGCTGGAGACCGGCGTCGAGGGCCTCGACCTGCTGCCCAGCAACATCGACCTGTCCGCCGCCGAAGTCCAGCTCGTCACCGAGGTGGCCCGCGAGCAGGTGCTCGGCCGCGTGATCAAGCCGCTGCTGCCGCACTACGACGTCTGCCTCATCGACTGCCAGCCGTCGCTCGGCCTGCTCACCATCAACGCGCTGACCTGCGCGCAGGGCGTCATGGTGCCGCTGGAGTGCGAGTTCTTCGCGCTGCGTGGCGTGGCCCTGCTCATGGACACCATCACCAAGGTGCAGGAACGGCTCAACGAGGACCTCGAGATCGAGGGCCTGCTCGCCACCATGTACGACGCGCGCACCCTGCACGGCCGCGAGGTGCTCGCCCGCGTCGTCGAGGCGTTCGGCGACAAGGTCTTCCATACCGTGATCAACCGCACCGTGCGCTTCCCCGACGCCACGGTCGCCGGCGAGCCGATCACCACCTTCGACCCGTCGTCCCTGGGTGCCAACGCTTACCGTGAGCTGGCCCGCGAGGTGCTGTCCCGCTGGCCGGCACCTGCGACAATGGCCAGGTGACGGAGACAGAGCCACAAGGGTTCAGGGTCCACCTGGACGTCTTCGAGGGGCCCTTCGACCTGCTCCTCGGCCTGATCTCCAAGCACAAGCTCGACATCACCGAGATCTCGCTCTCCAAGGTCACCGACGAGTTCATCGCCTACATCCGGGCTCGTGGCCCCGAGTGGGATCTCGACGTGACCAGCCACTTCCTGCTCGTCGCGGCCACCTTGCTCGACCTCAAGGCGGCCCGGCTGCTGCCCTCGGGCGAGGTCGAGGACGAAGAGGACCTGGCTCTGCTGGAGGCCCGCGACCTGCTGTTCGCCCGGCTCCTGCAGTACAAGGCGTACAAAGAGGTGGCGAAGGTCTTCTCCGGCCGCATGGCCGAGGAGGCGCTGCGCTTCCCCCGCACCGCGCCCATGGAGCCGCAGTTCGCCAACCTCCTCCCGCAGCTCATCCTGGGCATCAGCCCGGACGACCTCGCCCGCATCGCCGCCCGCGCCTTCACCCCCAAGCTGCCGCCTACGGTGAGTGTCGGGCACATCTATCAACCGCTGGCCAGCGTGCGGGAGCAAGCCGCTATTCTGGTTGCTCACCTGCGCCGCATGCGGCGGGCCACCTTCCGGGCCCTGGTGGCCGACTGTGACGGCACCATTGAGGTCATCGCCCGCTTCCTGGCGGTGCTAGAGCTCTTCCGGGAGTCCGCGGTCACCTTCGAACAGGTCGAAGCGCTGGGCGATCTGCACGTGACCTGGACCGGGACGGACGAGGGGGACGTCTCGGTGGGGGACGACTACGAGGAGAGCGCGGAGAAGACGGCTGATGACTGACCGCTTGGACGACACCCCGCCTCGCGAACCCGCCCCTTTGCCCGCCTGGATGACCCTTCCGGGGTCGCTCGCCGCCGCGAGCACGGACGACGGCTTGGACGCTGCCCCGGAGGTCCCGCCTGCGGTCGCCGAGGCGGAGGTCGCTCCATCCGAGCTGGAGGCGGATGACCCGCTCCAGGGGGCCTCCCCCGAGCCGGACATGGACGATGAGCTTCAGGACACGTCGCCCGAGCTGGATACGGACGACCTGCTCTTGTCCCCTCAGCTGGACGATCGGCTCCCGGGGCCGTCCGTCGAGCCGGATACGGACGATGAACTCTGGGACGCGTCCCTCGTACCGACCGGCGCGGAGGTATCCGAGCCGGCCGGCCTGGACGACATATCCGATGAACCGGCCGAGAGCGACCCCCAGGGAGGCGGCCCGACGCTCTGGGCGGCGCTTGAAGCCATCCTGATGGTCGTGGACGAGCCCGTCCCCGAAGTGACCCTGGCGCAGGTGCTCGAACGGCCCACCCACGAGGTGAGCACCGCACTCCGGGCCTTGGCCGCGGAATACACCCAAGCCGGACGGGGTTTCGATCTGAGAGAAGTGGCAGGCGGTTGGCGGTTCTACACGCGAGCCGACTGTGCCGCGCTGGTCGAGCGGTTCGTCCGCGACGGCCAGCAGACTCGGCTCACCCAGGCCGCGCTGGAAACCCTCGCGGTCGTCGCCTACCGGCAGCCGGTGAGCCGCGCACGAGTCGCCGCGGTCCGCGGCGTCAACAGCGACGGCGTCATGCGGACGCTCGTCGCCAGGGGCCTGGTCGAAGAGGCCGGCACCGACCCGGAGAGCCAGGCAGTGCTCTACCGGACAAGTTCATACTTCCTTGAACGCCTGGGACTGAAGGACATCGGCGAGCTCCCCGAGCTCGCTCCCTTCCTCCCCGACGACGTGGAAAACCTCGAGGAGAATACAAAGTGATCAACAGGCGCAGCACCCCGTCCGGTGATGGACGCGGTCGTGGACGCACCGGCGGCGCGAGCCGTGGCGGCCGTCCCGCCTTCCGCTCGGATGATTCGCGCGGCGGCTCCCGCCGTGAGGAGTTCCGTGGCGGTTCCCACCGAGACGATTCCCGCGGCGGACCCCGCCGCGATGACAGTGACCGCGGCGGAGCGCGCCGCGACGACAGCGACCGCGGCTACGGCCGCGACTCCGGAAGCGAGCTGGGCTCCGGCCGTGACTCGCTCCGCGCCGACCGTGGCGGATCCCGCGCCCGGTACGGCAGGCCCGCCTCCGGCGACTCCCGCGACCGCTCCGGCTCGGCGGGCGACCGGGGCGGCTACAACCGTTCCAGCTCAACGGGCGACCGAGGCGGCTACGACCGCTCCTCCCGTGACGACCGTTCGCCCCGCGAGCGTACGTACCGCGACGACCGCTCCCCCTCCCGCGACGACGACCGTCCGGCGCCCGGCAGCGACCGCGGCGGCTACTCACAGTCCCGTGGTGACCGGGGCGGCTACTCGCAGTCCCGCGGCGGCTCTTCGTCATCGCGCGGTGGCGAGCGCGGCGGATATGGCGCGCAGTCGCGCGGCGACCGTGGCTTTGGCGGGTCGTCCCGTGGCGAGCGCGGCGGCTACGGCTCGTCCTCCAGTGGCGAGCGCGGCGGATACCGCTCCGACCGCGGCGGCTCCGGCCCTCGGGAGGGTGGCGGCTACCGTCCCCAGCGCCGCGACGACCGTGGCGGTTTCCAGGGTGCCCGTCGTGACGACCGGGGCGGTTTCCGTTCCGACCGTGGTGACGACCGGGGTGGCTTCCGCTCCGAGCGTCGTGACGACCGCGGCGGTTTCCAGGGCGCGGGCCGCGACGATCGCGGTGGCTTCCGTTCCCAGCGCCGCGACGACCGCGGCGGTTTCCGTTCCGACCGCAGTGACGACCGGGGCGGCTTCCGGTCCGACCGTCGTGATGACCGTGGCGGGTTCCGGCCCGAGAGGCGGGACGACCGGGGCGGTTACCAGAGTGACCGTCGTGACGATCGGGGCGGATCGCGTCCCGAGCGCACGGAGGACCGTGGCGGCTTCCGGGCCGACCGTGGTGGCCGCAGGGACGGCGGTTCCCGTACCGAGTCCCCACGGACCGGCTACGGCCGCGGAGAGTCCACTCGCGCCCGTTTCGGGCGGCGTGACGACGCCGGCTCGCGCCGCGACGCCGGCCGCCCGGCCCGTACCCCCAGGCGCGACGATGTTCAGACCATCGGCGGCGGGCGTACGTCCGGCGGACGGGACGGGGCGGCCACCGGTGCGCCGCGCGACCGGTTCAAGACCGCACGCCAGCCCATGCGGGACCGCAACTTCTTCCCCGCCGGCTACACCGACGAGCGCGACACCACCGAGGTGCCCGGCGGCGTACGGCTGCAGAAGGTGCTCGCCCAGGCGGGCGTGGCCAGCCGTCGCGCCTGCGAGGAGATGATCGGTGACGGCCGCGTCACCGTGAACGGGCAGGTCGTACGGAGGTTCGGGGCCAAGGTGGACCCGGCGGCGCAGGTCATCCACGTGGACGGCAAGCGCATCCCGACCGCCCCCGACCTGGTCTACTACGCCCTGAACAAGCCCATCGGCGTCGTGTCCACCATGGACGACCCGCAGGGCCGGCCGTGCCTGGCCGACTATGTGGAGGAGCTCGCGCCGAGGCTGTTCCACGTGGGCAGGCTCGACACCGAGACCGAGGGGCTGCTGCTGCTCACCAACGACGGCGAGCTGGCCAACCGGCTGACTCACCCGAGTTATGGGGTGCAGAAGAAGTACTGGGCGAAGGTTCCGGGTCCGATCCCGCGTGATCTGAGCCGTCGGCTCAAGCAGGGCATCGAGCTCGAAGACGGCCTCGCGAAGATCGACTCCTTCTCGATCGTGCAGGAGCACGGCCAGCAGGCGCTGGTCGAGGTCGTTCTGCACGAAGGCCGCAATCACATCGTCCGGCGGCTGCTCGAAGAGGCGGGTCATCGCGTCATCGACCTGGCCAGGATCGAGTTCGGGCCGGTCAAGCTGGGCCGTACCAAGGCGGGCACCGTCAGGGCGCTGTCCCTGAAGGAGGTCGGCGAACTTTACGCCGCCGTGAAGCTGTAATCTGGCGGCAACGCAGGAGCCCGTGCGAACCTCCGCACGGGCTTCACCGCTATAGAGGGGTGTAATCACATGGTGCGGGCGATCCGCGGGGCGATCCAGGTGGACGCCAACGACCGTGGGGCGATCATCGAGGCGACCACGGAGCTGGTCGGCGAAGTGATGGGGCGCAATCAGCTGACCACCGACGATGTGATCAGTGTGCTGTTCACGGCGTCTCCCGATCTGACGGCGGAGTTCCCGGCGCTGGCGGCGCGGAAGCTGGGCTTCCACGACGTGCCGCTGATCTGCTGCACCGAGATCGACGTGCCGGGCGCGCTGCCCAGGGTCGTACGCCTGATGGCCCACGTGGAGACGGACCGGCCGCGCTCCGACATCCAGCACGTCTATTTGCGCGGTGCCGTGGCGCTGCGCCAGGACATCGCCCAGTAACGACCGGCTCATCCGCTTCCTGTTCACCCGACCGAGCAACTCCAAAGCCAGATAAATCAGGACATCTACATGGCCTCCGAACTCCGCACCGTGCTGGTAGTCGGCACCGGTCTCATCGGCACCTCCATAGCGCTGGCGCTGCGCGAGCGCGGGCTACGCGTGCTGCTCGCCGACCACGACCAGGGAGCGGTACGACTGGCCCGGGAGCTCGGCGCGGGCGAGGAGTGGCAGCCGGAAGCCGCTTCGGCCTCGGGTGAGTCCGGCTCGGGTGGGTCCGGCGAGACGATCGATCTCGCGGTGCTCGCGGTGCCGCCCGCGCATGTCGCCGGTGAGCTGCTGGCGCTGCAGCGCAACGGCACGGCCACGTTCTACACCGACGTGGCCAGCGTCAAGGTGGAGCCCATCGAGCGGGCCGCCCAGCTGGGCTGCGACATGTCCACCTATGTCGCCTCCCATCCCCTGGCCGGACGCGAGAAGTCGGGCCCCGGAGCCGCCAGGGCCGAGCTGTTCCTGGGCCGCCCGTGGGCGCTGTGCCCCACCCCCGACGCCACACCGGAGACCAGGGCGGCCGTGCTGCGGCTGGTGGAGCTCTGCGGCGGCAACCCCGTCGAAGTGGACGCCGCCGACCACGACCAGGCCGTGGCCGTCGTGTCCCACGCGCCCCATGTCACCGCTTCGGCGGTCGCGGCCCGGCTGGCGGACGCGTCCGACATCGCGCTCGGCCTGGCCGGGCAGGGCGTACGCGACGTCACCAGGATCGCGGGCAGCGACCCGGGCCTCTGGCTCGGCATCCTGTCGGGCAACGCGACGCCGGTGGCCGAGGTGCTGGAGGCCATCTCCCGCGACCTGGCCGAGGCCGCTACGGCGCTCCGCGCGCTGGCCGACGGCGACGGCACGGTCACGCAGGAGCTCACCCAGCTGCTCAAGCGCGGCGTGGCCGGTCACGGCCGCATCCCGGGCAAGCACGGGGGGCCCGCGCCGGCGTACGTGGTGGTCCAGGTCGTCGTCGGCGACCGTCCTGGCCAGCTGGCCAGGCTCTTCCAGATCTGCGACGAGGTCGGGGTCAACGTCGAGGACGTACGCCTGGAGCACGCTCCCGGCCTGCCTCTGGGCATCGCCGAGGTCTCCGTGCAGCCGGACGCGGCGGCCGTCCTCACCAAGGCGCTGCACGAGCGGGGCTGGCAGGTCCCGTAAAGCGGGCACCGCAGGCTCGAATCTTGCCGGGGACACGACGTCCGATCAGCAGAAAATTGCCTTGACCAGCAGAAATGCCCCCCAAGGCTTCTTCGTGTGGCCGGTGACGTAAGACGGTCAGCGATCGCTTGCGGATGATCCTTCCCAAGGGCGTCACGCTTACCTGCATCCCGATCATTGGAACGACCGGAGGCCATCGTTGCCCTCGATTCACGACTTCATGACCTGGGAGCCGCTGCTGAGGCTCCTGCGGGCGGGCAACGCGGAGAGTCTTGCCGCCCCTGGCGGTCACGTGGCGGGACGGATCGGCCGCGGCAGCTGGAGCCTGCCACTGCCACGGCGATTCCGACGGCCCGGCCAAGCCCGCCAGGGGGAGGACATGCAGGATGAGGTCGATGCGGTGGAGCGGGTGCGGAGCGCGCTCGCGGACGTCGGCGCCGACGGCATCTCGTTCATGGTGGAGATCTCGCCGGCCGGGCGGGCCGTGCTCTATCTGCTCAATCCCAGCCCCGCCGTCGAGGCCGGCATCGGGCCGCATCCGGGATCGCTCATCCTGGTCGAGGGCTCCGTCCCAGAGCCCTGGCGCCGTCTTCCCGATTCGGTGCCTGGGGCGGTGCCGGCACCGTCGATGGATCTGGCGTTGCTGGAGCGGACCCTTCGCGAGCGACTCCCCGACGCTACCGGCGCCACCGAGGCGGAGATCGCTGCCACGGAAGCGCGCCTCGGCGTTGCGTTGCCCGACGAACTCAAGGTGCTTTACCGGGTAACTCGGGGGCGGTCGCAGGACTGGGGCGGCGACTACGCGGCGGCGAGCCGCGCCTTCGAGGCAATCGGCTGCGAGCTCTTCCCACTGGATCACCTGTACATCGCCGACGCGCCGTCCCGTCCCTGCCCGTGGCGGTTCGCGGCGACGGAGGCGGTCGTCACCCCGCTCGACGCCGCGGTGCAGGGGCTGGTCGGCTCACCCGGCTGGATCGCCTTCGGCGACAACGGCGGCGGCGATCGGATCGCGGTCGACCTCACCCCAGGCCCGCGCGGACACGTGGGGCAGCTCATCATGCTCGGCCATGAGCAGAACATCGGCGCCGTCCTGCTCGCCGACTCCCTCACCGACCTGGTGGTGAACCGGCGCAGCGACTCGCACTCCGGCCATGGCAGCGATCAACCGCCGGCCGTGGCCAATGTCTGGAGCCTGACAAGCCTCCAGGCCGCCGCCCACCCTGAGCTGGAGGTCCTGAGCATCGGTGTCTGGGACGGTGAACCTCTCAGCCTCGAGCCCGTCACCGGGCTGCCTCGCCTGAGGACCCTCACCGCCTACCCGCGCACGCTCGCCGACCCGTTGGAGATCGCCAAGCTGACCGGCCTGGAGTTCCTGGAACTCGGGCCGGATGAGTGGCGGGTCCTCCTCGATGCCGGAGCCGTCCCGCGCAGCCTGTCGGCCGCCGCCATTGAGGTGCACGGCGATCGGCACCCGTTCCCGATCACGGCCATCGCCAACGAACTCCTCGCCCTCTGGGACCGCCCCCCGATCACCCAGACCATCATCGAGGGCGACCTCGGCCCCGCCGCGTAGTCAGCGACGACAACCAGCGGAATCGACGGCTCGCCCGACTGGCCGCCGGGCTCGCCATCGGCACCATCACCGCCTGGCGTTACGTCCACGAGGACAGCACTCCACGGATGAAGGTAGCCGCCAAAAGCTCGAACCGGACAGATCCATCAGCTCTCTTCAGGGTTCCCCGGGTGGTTCGTCACATGACCGTCTCGATCTCTGTGACGGTCCGTGGTGGCTGGGCTCCTTTCGAAGAGATACCCCTTTCGGGGAGGGGGAGTAGACGGTCCGTCGGGGCGGTGTCCCTGAGGTGGGGTGCCCTCGTCGGAGGTGCGGAAGGAGACGGTCCGTCGTGGGGTCCCTGGAGAGGGACTCCGCCGTTGGGGGTACGGAAGAACGGCGTCGATGTCACATCCCTGGCCGCTCGCTCCGTCTTCAGTGCGAATCCCACCGGAGTTCGCAAGGAGCCAGGGACATGACGAACATTCTGATTCTGGGCGCCGGCTACACAGGCATCGCGGCCGCGATCAGGGCCGCCACCCGGACGCGCCGTCACGGCGGCAAGGTGACGCTGGTCAGCGCCTCGCCACGGTTCACGGAGCGGCTGCGGCTGCACCAGACCGCCGCGGGCGAACGGCTGCGGGACCACGCGATCGCCGACATCATCGCCGGCACAGGCATCGACCTCGTCCTGGGCCGCGTGAGCGCCCTCGACCCCGAACGGCAGGAGGTCACCGTCAACGGCGAGGGCGCGGACACCCGGCGCGTGATCGCGTACGACAAGCTGATCTACGCCCTCGGCACCGTCACCGATGCCTCGCCCCCCGGTGTGGCCGAGCACGCCCACGTCTACGACGACCACGACCAGGCCGTACGGCTCGCGCGACGGCTCAGTGAGCTCGACCGGGGGACGGTCGTCGTGGCCGGTGGCGGTCTGACCGGTGTCGAGTCGGCCACCGAGCTCGCCGAAGCGCACCCGAACCTGCGCGTCGTCCTGCTCAGCCGGGGCCGTCCGGGCTCGATGATGGGGGAGAAGGCCCGCGCCTACGTCGAGCGGGTGATGGACCGGCTCGGCATCCAGGTACGCGACGGCGTCGAGGTCACCAAGGTGCTGCCGGACGCCGTCGAACTGGCCGGGGGCGAGCTGGTCCACTCCGACGCGACGCTCTGGACCGCCGGCACCAAGGGCCTGCCTCTGGCCGCCGAGGAGGGGCTGACGGTGGACGGGCGGGGCAGGATCGTGGTCGACGCCGCGCTCCGCTCGGTGTCGCATCCGGACGTCTACGCCGTGGGCGACGCCGCCGCGGTGCGCCAGCCGTACGGCGTCATGCACGGGACCTGCCAGGGCGGCATCCCGACGGGCCTGCACGCGGCCGACGCGCTCGCCGACGGGCTGCGCGGCCGTGCGGTGAAGGAGTTCCGGTTCGGGTACGTTCATGCACCCCTCAGCCTCGGCCGCCGGGACGCCGTCATCCAGTTCACCCACCCCGACGAAACGCCGCGCAGGGCGTACCTGAAGGGGCGCTGGGCCATCGTCTACAAGGAGACGGTGAGCGGCAGTCCGATGCCCACCTACCGCTTGCTCAAGCACGGGCTGGTGCCGGTCGGCCTGTTCCGGCTGACGGCCGGATTCAGGTGATGGCGGGTGGCGCGGGCGACCACCTCACGGGCCGCGTTGGGACGGTGTCCGGCAGAGTACGCGGTACGGGGACACGATCGGGCGGATGGTCGTGCGCGGAATGGGTGCCGCGGACCGCGGGAGGTCGGGCGCGGAGCGAGGGCTGTGGCCGGACGGAGGTCGCGGCGCACACCGAATGATCCAGCTGGGCGTAGGGCATGCGTGCGAGGCGGTAGCCTCTTCAGGTTGGAGAAAAAGCAACGTGAAGAGGGAGAGGCCGTGACCGGTCTGGTCGTCGCCATGGACGGTCCCGCGGGGTCGGGCAAGTCGAGCGTGTCGCGTGGAGTCGCTCGCGCACTCGGGCTGCGCTACCTGGACACCGGGGCGATGTACCGGGCGATGACCTGGTGGATGCTCCAGCAGGGTGTCGATCTGGCCGATCCCACCGCTGTCGCGGCTCGCGCGGGCGAGCCCGAGATCGTCTGCGGCACCGACCCCGACGGCCCGTCCATTCACGTCGGCGGTGTCGACGTGGCCGGGCCGATCCGGGAGGCCGAGGTCACCGGGGCGGTCTCCGTCGTGGCGGCGGTGCCCGAGGTGCGCGCGCGTCTCGTACACCTGCAGCGGGAGATCATCGGTGCCGGTGACATCGTGGTCGAGGGCCGCGACATCGGCAGCGTGGTCGCCCCCGACGCGACCGTCAAGGTCTATCTGACGGCCAGCGCCGAGGCCCGCGCCCTGCGCCGTACGGCGGAGCTGAGCGGCACCACGGTGGAGGCGCAGCAGGCCGCGATGGCCAAGCGTGACACCCTCGACTCCACTCGCAAGACGGATCCACTCTCGATGGCGGATGGCGCCGTCGAGCTCGACACCACGCTGCTGACTCTCGAAGAGGTCATCGGCGAGGTGCTGAGTCTGATCAAGGAGCGCACCTGACAAGGGTGCGGTACTCACAAAGGATGAAAAATCGTGTCAACGGGGGATTGGGTCGAGGCTGAGCTCGACGATCTCGCAGTATCCGACGACGTCGCCGACAGCGGCCCGGTGCCGGTCGTGGCCATCGTCGGTCGCCCGAACGTAGGCAAGTCCACGCTGGTCAACCGCATCATCGGCCGCCGCGAGGCGGTCGTCGAAGACGTGCCGGGCGTCACCCGTGACCGCGTCACCTACGACGCCAACTGGCGCGGGCGCCGCTTCACGGTCGTCGACACCGGCGGCTGGGACCCCGAGGCCACCGGGATGAACCTGCGCATCGCCGACCAGGCGCGGGTCGCGGTCGAGCTGGCCGACGTGATCGTGTTCGTCGTCGACGCCACCGTGGGCGCGACCGACGCCGACGAGACGGTCGGCTCGGTGCTCCGCCAGTCGGGCAAGCCGGTCATCCTGGCCGCCAACAAGGTCGACAACCAGCAGGTGGAGCTGGAGGCCGCCGCGCTCTGGGCGCTCGGCCTGGGCGAGCCGCAGCCGGTCTCGGCCCTGCACGGCCGCTCCAGCGGCGACCTGCTCGACGTGATCCTCGACGCGCTGCCGGAGACGCCGGAGCTGCGGTTCGACGCCGAACGCGGCCCCTACCGCGTGGCGCTGCTCGGCAAGCCCAACGTCGGTAAGTCCTCGCTGCTCAACAAGCTGGCGGGGGAGGAGCGGGTGCTGGTCGACCCGATGGCGGGCACCACCCGTGACCCGGTCGACGAGCTGATCGAGCTGGGCGGCAAGACCTGGCGTTTCGTCGACACCGCCGGCATCAGGCGGCGCGACCGCGAACTGCAGGGCGCCGACTTCTACGCCGCCATGCGCACCCGAGCCGCCCTCGAACGCTCCGAGGTGGCGATCGTCCTCATCGACGCCAGTGAGGTGCTCACCGAGCAGGACCTGCGGATCATCGGCCTGGTGATCGAGTCGGGCCGGGCGATGGTCGTCGCGTTCAACAAGTGGGACCTGGTCGACGAGGACCGCCGCTACTACCTGGAGAGGGAGATCGACCGGCAGCTCGTCCGCACGCCATGGGCGCTGCGGGTCAACATCTCCGCCAAGACCGGACGCCACATGGACCGGCTGGTCCCGGCGCTGGAGAAGGCGCTCGGGTCGTGGTCGACGCGGGTGCCGACGGCCAGGCTCAACGCGTTCCTGACCGAGCTGGTGCACCAGACGCCGCCGCCGGTGCGGGGTGGCAAGCAGCCGAAGATCCTCTTCGCCACGCAGGCGTCGGTCGAACCGCCCAAGTTCGTGCTGTTCACCTCGGGCTGGTTGGAGGACACCTACCGGCGCTTCATCGAGCGCCGGATCCGCGAGGAGTTCGGCTTCGCCGGGTCGCCGATCGACGTGTCGATGAAGATCCGGGAGAAGCGGAAGAGCGGCGGCCAGCCCGCCAAGAAGTAGTACCGGCCCGGTACGGCTTTCCGATCCAGGTCGCCGTCCGGGATTCCGGCTCAGGTCGCGGTCCGAGGTCCTGGCTCAGGTCATGGTCCGGCTCTGTTCGGGCCGGGCCGGGCCTGGGAGTGGGGTCGGCCCGGTCAGACCGGCTGGGGCTGGGGTTCCTCCACGGGAGCCTTGGTGTGCCTGCGTACGGCACGGTAGGCGGCGATCACCGCCCAGAGCTGGCCAAGCCCCACGACGGCGTGCAGACCGTACACGAACAGGCTGGCCAGAGGTGTGTCGTCCACCGTCGCGCCCGCGAGGCCGGCCAGCGGGAAGACGACGAGCATCTGGACCGCGCTGAGCAGCAGGGGAGCGGCGCTCAGCGCGATCAGCTTGCCGGGCACCTTCGCCAGCGCCGCGACGATGGTGGCCACGAGGGAGACGGCCGGGATGACGAACAGGCCGTTCGCGGCGTGCAGGCCGATCGCCGCGGGATCCGTGCCCGTGGGCCGCGGCATCTGGAACGCGCCGAACGTGGCCAGGTAGAACTGCAGGATCACCACGACGATCTGCGCGACGGCGCATCCGACCAGGGCTCTGCGCATGTCGGCCTCCTCCGGGGGGACGGGTTGCCCCGAGTTTGCTCGGCGACGGCCCTCCGGATAACCCCTATCCGCCCCCTGTGGTCGTCGGACGCGGGGGGCGACGATGTCTCCAAGCTCGCTGAGATACCTCTTTCTGCCCCGAGTCCCGCCCTGGAATACTGCCCAGGCAATACCTCTGGGAATGGCGGAGTGAGGATGGCCTCTAACGCACTACGTCGGTTCGTTGCCTGGCTGGCACGCAACGCGGATGGAGCGATCGCGCTGGCCCTCGCCCTCGTCGTCGCAGTTATCGGCATACTCCCCGACGAGGTGGTCCATTCGGAGACGATGGACGAGCTCATCCAAAGTGCCACGCTTGTCCTTCTTGCCCTCATCGGCAGCGCAGTGCTCCGAGATCGGTTTCGTTCCGATCAGCAGTTCGCGGACCTCGAGAGACTCATTACGCGATCGAACCCGCGGCATGGTCAGGCCCTGGGCGATGCCGACGACGAAAGTCTCGAGATCCAGTTCGCGGATCTGGCCCGCCGCCTGGAAGGCACCTTCGACGAACTGGCTGAGCTTGAGGCCGCGATGAAAGCCCGTGCGGCCGTTGCCCGAAGGCTTGCCGCCGAAGCGGAAGCCAACAGGCGTGAAGCCGATTCGAGCCGTGAGGTCGCGGCGCGACGTAAAGAAGAGACCGACGCCTTCGACGTCCTCCTCGCCAGGCAGGTCGACGCCGTGGCTCAACGCGTCGAGCAGCGAGGTCAAGGCACTCAACGTCGATACATGCTGTACGGCGTCATTCTCGGAGCCGCGGCCGCCGTACTGCTTGACGCGACCAAGCACTATTGGGCCTTCTGGATGTAGGTGTGGACGGGTCCTAATCAGGTTGCCGACGTCCGCCGGCGATGACTACGATCACCGGCAACACGTAGACGGAGACGAGTAACCGAAGGCCCGCGCGGGCTGAGAGAGCCGCCGGCAGCTGTGAAGGCGGCCTCGCGCCCTTTCGGCGAAGACACTCCCGAGTGCGGGGAGGAAATGCCCCGCCGGTCTGACCCCCGTCATCGGGTCGTGGAGGCCGCCCTTTCGTGGGCGGCGAAAGTGCGGTGGCACCGGGAGTTCCCTTCTCCCCCGCACTCCCAAGGGATCATGCAACTCGTGAGGAGCTGTGATGATCTCTCGTGTCCTGTCGGCGGAGCTCGCTGAGCACGCCGGACAACGAGTGACGATCGCCGGTTGGGTACATCGCCGCCGGCGGCTGAAATCCGTGTCCTTCCTGGTCATCAGGGACCGTAGCGGGCTCGCCCAGGTGGTGGCGTCCGATGTGGAGCCCGGTGCGGTTCCGGGGGAGGAGACGGTCGTCCGGGTGACGGGCGTCGTGACCGCGAACCCGCAGGCGCCGGGCGGCGCCGAGCTCACCGAGCCGGAGATCGAGGTACTGGCCGAGCCGACCGAGGCGCCGCCGTTCGACCTCTACCGGCCGGTCGTGCCCGCAGCGCTGCCCACGATCCTCGACCACGCGCCGGTCGCGCTGCGCCATCCTCGGCTCAAGGCGCCACTGGAGATCTCGGCGGCGAGCGTGGCCGGGTTCCGCCGGGCACTGGACCGGCTGGGGTTCACCGAGATCCACACGCCCAAGATCGTCGCCTCGGCCACCGAATCGGGCGCGAACGTCTTCGGCATCGACTACTTCGGCCGCCCCGCCTACCTGGCGCAGTCGCCGCAGTTCTACAAGCAGGCGATGGTCGGGGTGTTCGAGCGGGTCTACGAGGTGGGGCCGGTCTTCCGGGCCGAGCCGCACGACACGGTCCGCCACCTGGCCCAGTACACCAGCCTGGACGCCGAGCTGGGCTTCGTGCGCGACCACCGCGACGTGATGGCGGTGCTGCGCGAGGCGGTGGCGGGAATGGTGGAGGCGGTACGGGGGCAGCCGGCGGTCGACCTGCTCAACGTGACGCTGCCGGAGGTGCCCGCCGAGATCCCGGCGATCCACTTCACCGAGGCGCAGCGGCTCACGAGCGGGTCCGAGCCCGGCCTGCCGCCGGACCACTCGTCGGACCTGTCGCAGGACCTCTCGCTGGACCTCTCGCCGGAGCAGGAGCGGTGGCTGTCGGAGTGGGCGGTGCGGGAGCACGGGTCGGAGTTCCTGTTCGTCACGGGGTATCCGATGGCCAAGCGGCCGTTCTACACCCATCCGGACCCGCTGCGTGAGGGGTACTCGAACGGGTTCGACCTGCTCTTCCGGGGGTTGGAGCTGGTGACGGGCGGGCAGCGGCTGCACAGGCACCAGGACTACCTCGACGCGCTCGCCGCGCGTGGCGAGGATGTCGGGCCGTATGAGGGGTATGTGCAGGCGTTCGCGCACGGCATGCCGCCGCACGGAGGGTTCGCGCTGGGGCTTGAGCGCTGGACCGCGCGGCTGGTCGGCGCCGCGAACATCCGCCAGGTCACGTTGTTCCCCCGCGACCTGAATCGGCTCTCTCCGTAGAAAAGCACCATATTTTACGGCAAGCCCGGTGGGCCCCACCCGCCATACGTGGCCGGGCCCCCTCCAGGGGCACGCTCCTCCGGTGGGCGGGGCCGGGCGCCGTGACGTGCGCATGGTGGGCCATGGCTTCCGTATGGTTCGACAGCCGTCAGGCACGCGGATCATCCATCGGCGGCGGATCGTGACGCTTATCGATAAATGTGCGGTTCCAGGGAGTCGATCGCTAGCATCGCCGGATGCTCACTCTTCCGGCAGCGGCTCAGCGGCAGGCTGGGCGCCGCCTGGCCTGGCTCGACGCACTTCGTGGCATAGCCGCTGTGGTGGTGGTCTTCGAGCATGCCTTGAGGCCCTTGCTGCCCGAGATGGAGTCGGCGGTCAAGGCGGCCTTCGAGCCCGGCTGGTACGGGGTGATGGTGTTCTTCCTGGTCAGCGGCTATATCGTGCCGGCGTCGCTGGAGCGGCGAGGCAGCATCCAGGCTTTCTGGATCTCTCGTTTCTTCCGGTTGTATCCGCTGTTCGGGGTATGCGTGGCAGGCATGGCGTTACTGGCGGCGGTGGGCTGGGATGCCCCGCATATCTGGTGGAGCTCGCGGCCGGTCTCCCTGGTGTTGGGTCATCTGACGATGATGCAGAACCTGCTGTATGTGCCGAACGTGGTCAATGTTCTGTGGACGCTTTCCTACGAGATGGCCTTCTACCTGCTGCTGACCGCCATGTTCAGCCTCGGCGTGCATCGGCGGAGTGTCGCCGGCGCGCTCGGCTTCGCCGCGGCGGCCGTACTGGGTGCGGGGGCGCTGCCGGTCGCGTTGCTGTCGGCCGGTGGATCGGGGCGGATGCTGACGGTCGTGCTGGTGGTGACCGGATTGCTGGCGGTGGGACTGGCCGCGGTGCTCAGAGGCTCAGCCGGGATACGGTACGCGGGCGCTGTCGTCCTCGGGGTCACCGTGCTTGGTCTGCTGGCGGTCAATCAGAGCTATCCCGGCCCGTGGCAGGGGATGCTGATCTTGGCCACCATGTTCGCCGGCACGGTGCTGTATCGGGCCGAGCAGGGGGAGATCTCCTGGAGACAAGCTGGTTGGGTGGTGCTGGTACCGCTGGCCGGAGTCTGGCTGGCGCGTGATGAGCTCGGCGTTCAGACGGCCACGGTCGCGGCCTGGACGACCTTCGTCCTCGGGATGGCACTGCGGCACCGGACGGTGCCACGGGTGCTGGCATGGTTGGGACTGGTCAGCTACTCGATCTACGTGCTCCACCCGCTGCTCCTGGAAAGCGTCGAGTCATTCTGGCCCGAGCCGCTGGCTGTGCCGCCGTATTCACGGCTGGCGGTTCTGGTCGGCGTGCTGGCGTTGCTGCTCGGGGCCAGCGCGATGACAAGGCGTTTCGTGGAACTTCCAGCGCAACGGCTGGGCAAGCGCCTCGTCTCAGGCAGTGGCTGAGGCCGAGTTGGTCAGGCGGCTTTCACCGGGTTCGGGGCAGGAAGGCGGCTTTCACCGGGCACGGGGCAGGAAGGCGGCGACCACCGCGCCCAAAAGGCAGATCAGCGCCGTGACGAAGAACATCTCCGTGTATTCCAGATGCAGCGCCGCATCCACCTTCGCGAGGTACTCGCTCAGCTGCTTCGCGTACACGGCCGGTTCCACCCCCACCGGCAGCGGCGTGTCCAGGCCCGCGGTCAGCGACTGGAACCGGTGGAAACCCCAAGCCGACACCCCCGCGATGCCGATCAGCATGCCCATCATCCTGGCGACCACCACCGCCGCCGAGGCCACCCCGTGCTGCGTGGCGGGCGTCACCCGGAGCACCGCCGCCGACACGGGCGCGATGACCAGTCCCAGCCCCAGCCCGGCCACGATGAGGGAGAGGTCCACCATCAGGCCGGCGTTCGCCAGGTCGAGCGGCCAGCGGCTCATCACGCCGTACCCGGCCGTGGCCACGATCAGGCCAGCCACCGCCACCACGCGGTCGCCGAGCCGGCGGGCCAGCAGGCCGCCCAGCAGCGCGCCCACCGGGAGCGCGATCAGGAACCTGGCCAGCACGAGCGCCGCGTCCAACGTCTCCATGTCGAGCAGCGTCTGTGCCGTGAACTGGACGAACACCATGGTGATCAGCAGCGCGGCCCCGGTCAGGAAGCTGACGCCGAGCGTGGCCAGCAGCGGTCCCTTGCGGGTGCCCGTCAGGTCGAGCAGCCGGACCTTCGACCGGATCTCCCACCAGACGAACGCCGCCCCGGCCACGACCCCGGCCGCGATCACCGGCAGGCCCCAGGGCGGCAGCACGGTCGTGGCGGGATCCGGGTTGTACAGGCCCACGACCAGAAGGGCGAGGCTCAGGGCCAGCAACGCGCCGCCGACCCCGTCCACACGCCCGGCCGACGCCTGACCAGAAAGCTCAGCGGACCTCTGACCCGGAAGCTCGGCGGACGCCCCACCTGAAAGCTCGGCGGACGCCCCACCCGAAAGCCCGGAAGACGTCTGCTCCGGGTGTTCGGACCGGGTCTGCTCCACAGCTCCGGACGCGGTCTGCTCCAGAGGGTTGGACGGGGTCCGACCCAGGGGAGCGGAACCGGAAAGGGCCCGTTGAGCCCGTGGCGAGGGGACGGTCAGGTGGACCGCCACCGCGGCCAGTGCCGCCAGCGGCAGGTTGATCCAGAAGATCGCGTGCCAGCCGCCCAGCTCGATCCCGAACACCGTGGTGCTCGGGAGCAGAGCCAGCACTCCGCCGTACAGCGGGCCGAGCGCGCTGCCCAGCTCCTGCGCCGCGCCGACCGCGCCGAGTGCCACCGGCCGCTCGTGCTCGTGCCACAGGTCGCCGATGAGCGCCATCGTGATCGGCAGCAGCGCGCCTCCCGCGATCCCCTGGATCGTCCGGCCCGCCACCACCATCACCTCTCCGGACGCCAGCGCGGTCAGCACCGAGCCGAGCGCGAACGCCGCGAGGCAGGCGTGGATGAGGGGCCGCCGGCCGTACCGGTCGGAGAGCTGGCCGAGCAGCGGCATCGCGGCGATGTAGCCGAGCAGGAACCCGGTGACCACCGGCGTCGCCCGCTCCAGGCGGTTGGTGGGGATGCCCACGTCGGTGGCGATGTCGAGCAGGACGGTCACGACCACGTACGCGTCTAGGGCGGCCAGCAGCACCACCGCGCCGCCGACGCCGAGCGCGACCCGGCGGGCGCGCCTCATCCGGCGGCGGGCGGCGTGATGGTCACCGGCGCGTCGAAGTCGCTCAGCGACACGGTCACCGTGCCGTCCTGCAGCGGCAGTTCGAGCTTGGTGAGCCGGGTGGTGGCCTTGTCCACCCAGAGCTTGCCGTTGACGCCCTGCGTGACGCCGGGGATGAGCGTGCCGAGGACCTGACCGGAGAACGCGGTGGCCACCCGGTATGCGCCGCTCTCCTCGGCCTCCACACGCGGGTCTGTGGCCGTGCCGAGCAGCTGCGCGAGGCCCTTGGACGGGTCGAGGATCTTCGACGGGTCGTAGAGCTGCGCCAGGTCCTTCCTGGTCATCTTCTGGAAGCCGCCGGTCGGGCCCTTGAAGTGGACGGTGTCGCCGACCAGGGCGAAGGTGATCTCCTGGAGGCTGCCCAGCACCTCGATGGTGATCGTGCCGTCGGCGTCACCGGCGGCCGTCAGCCTGCCGTCGGCCTTCTTCACCGGCACCTTGGGCTTGCCGTCCGTGGCGATGGAGAAGGTGGCCGACTTGACCACCTTCATGGCCTCGGTGGACTTCTTCAGCAGGTCGGGCCCGGCGGGCAGCTCGCTTCCGCCGCCGCCCGATGAGCAGGCGGACACCAGCGCGAAGACGACGACGAACAGCAGCTTTCGAAGCATGAGCGGATCGTAGCGAGCGCCCGGAACGATCGTGCGCCGTCGGGCATATCGGTTAGGTGTCGGCGTGGTCGGTCAGCGTAGCTTCTTCAGGTGCTCGACGATCGGTTCGTAGGCGGCCACCAGCGCGTCCAGCTGGTCGTCGGTGAGCCGGTCGACGAAGTGCTCCCGGACACTGGTCACGTGATCAGGCGCGACCCGCTCGATAGTGGCCCAGCCCTCGCTCGTGAGCACCGCGAACGTGCCGCGCCGGTCGTCGTGGCAGTCCTCCCTGACGACGAGTCCCTTGGCCTCCATACGGGAGATCTGGTGCGACAGCCGGCTGCGCGACTGGATGGTCGCGTCGGCCAGGTCGCTCATCCGCATCCGGTGGTCGGGGCTCTCCGAGAGATTGACCAGGATCTCGTAGTCGTTCACCGACAGGGCGTGCTCCTGCAGCTCGCGGTCGAGCCGGTGCATGAGCAGCTTGTGCAGCGCCAGGTGGGTACGCCAGGCACGCTGCTCGGCGGGGGAGAGCCAGCGAGGCGCGCTCATCGAGACTCCTCGAGCGTGGATACCCCCGTCTTCAGGCGAGGGAGGAGGTCAAGATCTCCAATCTAGCGCACATAGACGCCGGCCTCGCAGTCCGTGTGACCTCGCGGTCCGTGGGACACCGCAGGCTCTATGGCGGACCGGCGGACGCGGCCCACCATGCCGCCGGACGTGGCCCACCACGTCGCCGGGAGTAACGTCCGTCATAGAGTGATCCGTCGTGGCGGACAACTCTGGTGAGAGTCTGGGCACCGTCCTGGTCGCGGGCGGCGCGAACCTGGCCATCGCGGTGGCCAAGCTGATCGCGGGCCTGATCGGCGGTTCGGCGGCGATGCTGTCGGAGGCGGCCCACTCGGCCGCGGACACGGTGACGGAGCTCCTGCTCCTGGTCTCCGTACGCCGGGGCCGGCGGCCCGCCGACTCGCGCCATCCCTTCGGGCACGGCAAGGCGGGCTTCTTCTGGGCGATGATGGCGGCGGTCGCGACCCTGGTCGGTGGCGCGGGCTTCTCCATCACCCATGGCGTGCACGAGATCAGCCACGGCGAGCGGCTCGGCAACCTCACCCCGTCGTACATCGTGCTGGCCCTCTCCTTCGCGATCGAGGGCGTGTCCTTCCTCAACGCGCTCGCGCAACTGCGCAGGGAGGCCCGCAGGCATGACGTCAGCCCGTTCCGGCTGGTCTCGATCACCTCGGACACCGCGCTGAAGGCCGTCGTGTACGAGGACGCGGCCGCGCTGATCGGGCTGGTGATCGCGGCGCTGGGTCTGCTCGGCTACCAGGTGACCGGCTCGCCGGTGTGGGACGGCGCGGCGTCGATCGCGATCGGCGTGCTCCTGCTGGTGGCCGCGCTCACGCTGATCCGGTCGAACGTGTCGCTGCTGATCGGCCAGTCCGCTCCGGGCCCCATCGAGGAGGAGATCCGCGCGGTGCTGGCGGGGCAGCCTGAGGTGGAGAACGTGGTCGAGCTGCTGACCATGATGCTGGGCCCGGGCCGCTTCCTGGTGGCCGCGAAGATCGACTTCCGGGACGACGCGACGGCCGCGGGGGTGGAGATCGCCTGCGACGAGTTGGACCGCCGGCTGCGGGAGCGCTATCCCGGCATCTCCCAGGTGTTCCTGGATCCGACTCCCACTCGGCGCCGTTAGTCCAGGGCCATGACCACGGCGAGGCCGACGACGTGCATGAGCACGACGGCGACGATCAGCGAGATGAACACGAACTTGGCCGGCCCGTGCTCGAAGGTCTTGCCCTCTTCGAGCGGCTTGCGCTTGGCCATTCGGTCGGCGATTCGCTCCTCGACTGACTTGCTGTAGAACATGCCCGCAGTTTATGCGATCAGGGGCAGCTGCTCGGCTGGTGAGTCTGTGATGACGGCCACTACGATGTCGCCCTCGGCGGTCCATTCGAGCAGGTGGCGGCCCGTCACGTCGGCGTCGGTGGCCCGCAGCCCGTCGATGGTCAGCTCGCCGCGCTTGATCAGGGCCTCCTTGCGGGTCCAGAGCCTGATCAGCTCTTCGTTGGTGCTGACCGCCGCCAGCTCCCGCTCGGTGAGCGCCCGGCCCGCGAGCAGCCGGTCGAACGGGCCCGGCGGCACGCGTTCGGCGTCGATGCCCACCCGGCCCGCACCGGCCGCCGCGCAGACGTAGCCGCGCGTGTGGCTGAGGCTGACGCCCAGGGAGGGGGCCTGCTCGATGTACGGGCGGCCGTGGCCGGGGCCGTGTATCTCGCAGTGCTGTAACAGGGTCAGCCCGGCCGGGTCGGTGTCGAGCACCGCCGCGGCGCAGAGGCGTACGAGCAGGTGGGCCGCCGTGAACGAGCGGCGGTCGGGCTCGAACGCGAACCGGGCGGCGCGCGCCCGCTCGACGTCGGTCAGCCAGTCTTCTGGGGCGAGCACCTCGTCGGGGCGCCCACCCATCGCCACGGGGCCGATCGGTCAGTCCTTCTTCTTGGTGCCGCTGTCCAGGTTGTATTGGTCCTCTTTGGCCGCGCCGAGCACGGTCACGTCCTGGACCTTCCAGACGCCCTTCTCCTTGACCAGACTGATCTTCAGATGGGAGTCCTTGACCGAGCGTATCGCCTCCGAGGTGTTCACCTGCTGGTCGACCACGACGATGGCGTGCGCGGTGGCCTCGTCGACGTCCGAGAGGTAGACCTCGCGGACGTTCGCCTGCGAGACGGCCTTGAGCTTGACGATGACCTGGGCCATCGCGCCGCCGAACGCCTCGTCGTAGGTGGCCAGGAAGTCGCCGGTGGCCTGGGCCGTCAGCGTGGCGCGGGTGGCCTGGAGGTCCTGGTAGTCGTAGCTGAGCAGCGCCTTGCCGAACGAGCTCGCCGCGCCCGAGACCTCCAGCCGCAGGGCCCGCTCGCTCTCCAGCCGGGCCAGCGAGTCGCGGGCCTGGCTCGCGGAGACCCACTGCAGCGCCGCCGTGGCGGCCAGCGCGGCGACCAGCAGGGCCACCGCCGCCACCAGGACCCGGCCACGCCCCAGCCCCGACCGCCCAGCGGCGACCACCCCACCACCGTCCAAGGCACCAGTGTCGGAGGGGACGCCGTCCGAGGCGTCGGTGTCCGAGGTGGTCGGTGCTTCTGCCGCTGTGGCCTCCTCCGCGGCGCTCTGCTGGTCCTCCGCGAGGTCCTGCTTGGTGGTCATGAGTTCTCCTCATCACGGCGGCGGGCGGCCCGGCCCACCGCGATCCACCCCAAGATGCCACCACTCGCCGCCACCGCGAGGAAGATCGCGGCGATCAGCGGAGCGGCGTCCACCGGGGTACGGGACGCGGGCCCGGAAGCCGCGGCGGGTGACTTCGCGCCCGCCGCCTCCGGGGTCCGCTCGGGCTGTGCGGTGGCCTGGGCTTCCGGCCGCCTGGTCTGCTCCGCGTCTGTGCCTGTGTCGTTCCGGGGGTGGTCGGCGGCGTCTTCCGTACGGACCGGTCCGGCCGTTGCGCGGTCGGGGCAGGCGCGCAGGCGGGGCACGGTGGGCGGGCCGACCGGGCCCGCGTACTCCTCCGCCGGTCGCGGGCCGCCCGGGACGCTGAAGATGAACGACGCCTTGCCGTACACCGTGTTGCCCTCCCTAACGCTGATGTCGTCCGCCAGGCTCAGCGCGGTCGGCACGATGCTCAGCAGGTGGTGCACGTTCCGCTCGGTCTCGGCGGAGAACACCGGTTTGTGCGGCAGGCCCGCCGCGGTCAGCAGGCACGACAGGCCCGGTCTGGCCCGCTTGATGGCCTGGTCGAGCTGCCCGAACACGCCCGGTCCCTGGTCCAGGAAGGCGTCGAGGTCGGTACGCGAGTCGCGCAGCGTGGCCGTCACCGTGCTCAGGTCCGTGATGCCGGAAGCCAGCTTGTCCTTCCTGCCCGCCAGCGTGTGGGTGAGCTGGGTGAGCTGCACGGACAGGTCGTCGAGCACCTGGGAGTTGTCGGCCAGCGTGCCGGTCAGGTCGTGCGCGTCCTCGATGATGTCCCTGATCGACGACGACCGGCCGTCCAGCGCCACCGCCAGCTCGTGCGTGATCGTCTTGGCGTCCTTGGGCGGCACGGCGGACAGCAGCTTGCCGACGCCCTCGAACAGCTTGCGGTAGTCCAGCGGCACCGTGGTCTTGGACAGCGGGATCACGTCGCCGGCCGCGAGCGTCGGGCCGTTCACGCCGGTCGCGGGCGGCGACAGCTCCACGTACGGCTCGCCGACCGCGGACTTGCGCCGTACCTCGGCCGTGGCGGCCTTCGGCAGCCGGACCTCCTTGTCGATGTCCAGGCCCACGACGATCTTGCCGGGCGCCAGCCGTACGTCCCCGACCTTCCCCACCCGGACGCCCAGGTAGGCGACATCGAAACCGCGGATCAGACCGGGGGAGGAGACGAACTCCGCCGACACCCGGTAGGGCTGGGTGATCGCGTCGAGCTTGATGATCGTGCTGAACGCCCAGACCGTCATCACGATGCCGAGGACGACGAAGAAACCGAGGTTCAGGTAGATGCGGCGGTTCCTCATCGCGGCGGCCCCCAGAGCGGACGGTTCCTCATTTCGGTGGCTCCCAGAGCAGGCGGAAGTCCGTCACACGGTTGGGCAGCAGACCCGTCTTGCCGTCCGGCAGCAGGCCCGTCTTGCCGTTCGGCAGGAGTCCTTTGTGGCGCGGCGCCAGCAGGCCCTTCAGCCACACGTAGATCAGCACCTGGCCGTTGACCGTGATCGGCGGCGTGTCGATGAACGCCTGCAGCTTGGCCACCAGCGCCTTCAGGTCCTCCTTGCCGCGCAGCATCGAGGAGGTGATCGCGTCGAGCTCGCGCAGCAGCGTGCGCAGCCGGGCGGCGTGCCGCGGGTAGACCGTGAGGTTGGCCTCCTTGGCCAGGTCGGTCAGCGCGATGATGGCCGTCTTCACGTGCTTGCGGCCGTGCGCGATCCGGGCCGTGGCCGCCGCCAGTGTGCCGGGCAGCCGGTCCAGCTCCTTGCTGCCCTTGGCGAGCTGGTCGCCCAGCTTGGCCAGGGCGTCCACGGTGGTGGCGATGTCCTGGCGGGCGGCGGCGTAGGTGTCGGTCACCTCGGCCGTCTGCTTGATCAGCTTGTTGACGTCGGCGCCCTTGCCGGCGAACGCGGTCGAGGCGGCGTCGAGGATGGCGTTGACGTCCTGCGTGCCGAGCGCCTCGATGAGCGGCCCGGCTTTCGCGGTGACCTGCTCGATGTCCGGTTCGACCGAGGTGTCGGTGATCGTGGCGCCGCTCTTGAGGTAGGGGCCCTTGGACAGGTCCTTGCCCGGCGGCGGCGTGAGCTGGACGTAGTTCTCGCCCAGGACCGAGGTCTTGGCCACCGTCGCGGTGCTGCCCTCGGGCACCGGGTGTTCCGGCGTGATCGACATGGTCACCCTGGCCTGGTAGCCCTGCAGCCGGATGCCGGTCACCGTGCCCACCCGTACGTCGGAGATCTGCACGCTGTGCCCGGCGACCAGGCTCTGGACGTCGTCGAAGGTGGCGTTGACGGTCAGGTCGCCGCCGGTGGCGCCGAGTGTCTGGAGCGAGCAGGACGCGGTGATGCTCAGCGCGAGCAGCCCGGACAGGACACGTGCCTTCATCGTTGCTTCTTCCCCTGCTGGTAGGGGCAGTTGCTGAGGCCGGCGGGCAGGCACGGGACCTTGCCGAGGTTCAGGGCGTCGAACAGCGGGGTCAGCCAGGCTCTGGTCATCGCGTTGAGCACGACGCGGATCTTCAGCACGTGCTGTTTCTTGTCCCAGGAGTCGATCAGGATGTCGGAGAAGTCGGCCGCGCCCTTGATCGCCTGGGCCATCGACGCGCTGTTGGCCCGGACCGTCAGCACCAGCTCGGCCAGTGTGCCGGCGGCCTGGGGGAGCCGTTCGGAATAGGCTTCGATGATCACGTCGCCGCGGCGCACGAAGTCGGCCATGCCCGCGATGAACGTCCGCAGCCGCCGCCGCTCCTCGGCCAGGATGGCGCTGACCTCGGCGAAGGAGTCGATCGCGCCGGTCACCTGGCTCTGCCGCTTGTTGAGGCTGGTGGCCAGCTTGTTCAGGCCCTTGGCCAGGTCGATGAGCTGCTGGTCCTGTTTGGCCAGCGTGTCGGTGAGCCGCGCGGTGTCGGCGAGCGCGTTGTTGACCGTCTTGCCGCGGCCCCTGACGCCGCCGGCGAGGTCGCTCGCGACGTCGCCCAGCTTGTCGGAGTCCAGCGCGTCGGTCAGCTTGGTGAACGCGTCGAGCGCGTCGTCGATCTCCACCGGCAGGTCGGTGCGCTCCAGGGGGATGGTGGCGCCGGAGGCGATCCGCTGGTCGCCGGGCTTCCAGGGCGGGTAGAGGACCACGTTGCGCTCGCCCAGGGTGTTCTGGGGCGCGACCACGGCCTTGACGTTCGCGGGCAGCGGCACCTCCCGGTCGACCGACAGCTCGACGCGCACCTTGTCGCCGTCGATCCGGATGCTCGTCACATATCCGGCGTCGAGCCCCATCACCTTCACCCGCGCCTGCTCGTACAGCGAGGGCGCCTTGCTGAAGATCGCGGTCAGCCGGTACGGCTCGGGGCCGAGCACCGTGCACCCGCCACTGGCCGCCAGCAGCGTGCCGGCCAGCAGGGCCGCCAGTAGACGGGTCATCGGTCGTTCTTCCTGTCCTTGGCGATGGCGCCGAGCACCTCCGGGTCGATGGGGCCCAGGCCCGTGGCTATGGCCTCGAGCCACGGGCCTTGACCGCCCATCGTGGACAGCCCGGAGAACGTCGGGCCGGCCCACGCCAGGAGCGCGTTGAACTCCTTGTTGCCGCTGTTGAGCTTGGTGGTGATCGCGCCGGTGTCGTCGAGGACCTGGACCAGCGTCTTCTCGTGCTCGTTGATCAGCCGGGTGGTGCTCTGGACGAGGTCGCTGCCGTCGCCGAGCAGCGCGCGCAGCTCGTTGCGGCGCGAGCGCAGTTCGTTCAGCATGACCTCGATGGCGTCGATGAGCCGGCCGAGCTGTTTGTCCTTGCGCTCCAGGACGTTCATGATCTTGGTGCCGTTGTCGAGGAGCTTCTGCAGCTGGGGTTCGCTCTGGCTGATGGTGTCGGACAGGTCGCCGATGTTCTTCAGCAGCTTGGTGATCCGGCCGCGCTTGCTGATGTCGACCTTGCCCAGCTGGGTGAGCAGGTCGTCCACGGCCTTGGTGTCGAGCTTCTGGACCAGGTGGGTGGCGTCCTTGATGGCGTCGTTGATCAGCGTGGGGACGCCTGTCCGCGTCACCGGGATCCGGCGCTGGGCTTCGGGGAGCTGGTCGACGTACGGGGCGGTGACCGGGCCCGACAGCTTGACGTAGCGGCCGCCGAGCAGGTTGGACAGCGTGATGTCGGCCCGGGTGGCGCGGCCGAGCCGTACGTCGGTGTCGACCTTCCAGGTGACGACCACGTTGCCCTGGCCGTAGTCGGGCCGCACCTCGGTCACCTTGCCGACGCGCACGCCCGCGACCCGCACGTCGTTGCCGGTGCGCAGGCCGCCGGAGTCCACGAACGTGCCGGACATGTAGTAGCCGCCTTCGAGCAGCCCGAGGCTGCCGACGAGGAAGGTGGCCACCAGGACCGCGCCGATCACCGTCAGCGAGATCAGGCCGACGACGATCTTGTTGCGGTCGCGGAAGGACTTGAGCGCCATCACTCACCGACCATGAGCTTCTGCAGGTCCTTGGAGCTCTGGATCCGCGTGCTGCCGCGCAATGGGGGCGGCGTCTTCATCGGGTACGGGCAGGGCGCGGCGCTCAGCGCCAGGCACGGGACCGCGGTGATGAAGTAGTGGCCGCGATCGACGCTGGAGTAGGCGCGGGCCAGCAGCGGCTGGAAGGTGCCGATCGTCTTGTCGATCGCGTTCACGTGCCGCCTGATGCCGCCGGTCAGCCCGGAGAGGTTGTCGACCAGCGCGCCCAGCTCGTCGGCGTTCTTGCCGAGCACCTGGTCGGAGGTGTGGACGGTGGTCGAGAGCTGCACGATCGCGTCGTCGATCAGCTTGCGGTTGCCGGCGAACGCCTCGGAGAGGGTGACCAGGTTGTCGACGAGCTGCTCGATCTGCTTGTCGCGCTGGGCGACCACGCCGGTGACGGTGGCGTAGTCCTTGAGCAGCCGCTGGATCGTCTGCTTGCGTTCGTTGATCGTGCCGGTGATGGCGTTGACGTTGTCGAGCAGCCGGGGGATGTTCTTGTCGTTGCCCTTCAGGGACCTGGCGGCGGCGGTGAGCAGCTGGTTGATCTGGTCCGGGTCCAGGCTGCGGGTCAGCGGGCCGAGGTCGCTCACCAGCCGGCCGATGTCGACCACGGACGACGTGCGGACGATCCGCGAGCCGGGGGCCAGCCGGCCCGGCGCGGTGCCGGGGAGCAGATAGACGACCCGCTGGCCGACCGCGTTGCGCCACCTGATCGCGGCCTCGGTGTCCGACGGCACCCTGATGGCGTCCTGGACCTCCATGGTGATCTCGGCGCGGCCGTTCACCACCTTGATCGTGTCGACCTGTCCCACGGGCGCTCCGGCGATCTTCACCTGGTCGCCCTCCCGCAACCCCGACACATCATCAAATGTCGCGATCAATTGGTATCCGCCGCCGGTGCTGACCCGGGCGATCTGCACGCTGATCACCACGATCAGCGTCACCGTCACGCCGACGAACAGCATCACGCGCAGCAGCGTCCACCGGCGGGCCACGCGTTCTCTGGACAGCGCCACGTCAGTCCCTCCCGTCGGTGGGGCCGCAGGAGCCGACGACGAGTTCGCAGATGTCGCTCGAGAGGAACGCCTCCACCTGCAGTTGCCGGGCGCCGCCGGGGCCCGGCGCCTCGATCAGCTTGTTCAGCAGGTCCACCAGCCGGTTCAGGCCGCGTACGCCGTCACCGGCCAGGCCGAGCTGGGCGTAGATGAGCGAGGCCACCCGCTCGCCCGAGTGGACGGCCGCCCGCAGGTCCTGCCGGTGCTTGCGCAGCCCGTGCGCGCCCAGGTCGGAGACCGAGGTGACCTCCTGGAGCAGCACCCGCACCTTGTCGGCCCGCTCCAGCAGGTCGGGGGTGATGACGTTGACGTCGGAGGAGATCGAGATCAGCTCGTCGCCCTTGTCGGACAGCGCGGTGGAGAGCCCGGCCGTGTCATGCAGGAACTGCCTGGCCCGCGCGCGCTGCCGGTGCGCGACATCGACGACCGTGCCCGCGTCGTCGATGAGCTCGCGCAGCCGCTTCCCCTCGCCGTCGAGCCCCTGGGCCAGCGTGTGCACGATGACGGTGACCTCACGCGGGTCCACGGCGTCCAGGCCCCGGTAGGCGGCGCCGAGCGTGTCGGACAGGTCGAGGGCCTGCTCGCTCTGGGTGATGACCGCGCCGCCGGCCAGGTAGGGGCCGGTGGTCTCGCCCGCGCCGAGCTTGAGGTCGACGAACTTGGGCCCGAACACCGACGACGGCTCGATGGCCGCGACGGTGGTGCGGGGCAGCCGGACGCCGGGCTCGATGGCCATGCTCACCACGGCCTTGCCCTTGGCGTCGAGGGAAACCTTCGTCACGTCGCCGACCGTGATGCCGCGGATCTTGACCGGGGACTGGGTGTCCAGGCCCTGACCGGCGCGGGCGAAGACGGCGTCGATCCTGGTGCCGCTGATCTCCGACGCGGTCCGTACGATGAAGATCGTCGTCGCCGCGAGCACCACGATGAGCGCGAGCGCGATGCCCGCGCGAACGGGCAGGGAGAACTCGTCGCGTCCCATTCATTCACCCCGTCAGCTTCACGCTGCCGCCGTTACCCCAGAACAGGTACGACAGCAGCAGGTTGAGCAGGACGATCGTGACGATCGACTGACGGATCGCGCGGCCCGCCGCCACCCCCACGCCGACCGGGCCGCCGGTGGCGTAGAAGCCGTAGTAGCAGTGGATGACGACGACGGTGAAGGCGAACACGGCCACCTTGGTCACACTGAACACGATGTCGCTGACCGGCAGGTACAGGTAGAAGTAGTAGTCGTAGACGCCCGGCGCCAGCCCGAACAGGACCGTGCTCATCAGCCGGGTGGCGAAGAAACTGGCGAACAACGCGATCAGATAGATCGGCACCAGCGCCAGCAGCGCCGCCACCACCCGGGTGCAGATCAGGTAGGTGAAGGCGTTGATGCCCATCACCTCCAGCGCGTCGATCTCCTCGGAGATCCGCATCGCGCCGAGCTCGGCGGTGAACGACGAGCCGACCTGCGCGGCCAGCGCGGTCGCGGCGATGATCGGGGTGATCTCGCGTACGTTGGCGAAGCTGCCGACCAGGCCCATGAACGACTCGGCGCCGATCGCCTGCAGCCCCTGGTAGCCCTGCAGGCCCACGGTCGCGCCCACGACGAAGGCCATGGTGAACACCACGAAGATCATGCCGCCGCCGATGACGGTCGCGCCGACGCCCACGACCACGTCGCTGACCTGTCGGATGACGACCTTGAAGTACTTCAGCCGGAGGATCACGTCGCGGACGGAGTAGAACAGCACCTTCCACACGAACAGCGGCCAGTTGGCCAGGGTCGCGAACCGCTCGGCCCATTCGCGCCCGCCGGCGGCGAGCCTGAGGCCGGCCGTACGCGAGACCATCACAGCGCCTTCGGCGGGTAGGCGAGGAAGTAGACGGCGGAGATCACGTAGTTGAACGCGAACACCAGCATGAACGTGACCACCGTCGACTGGTTGACCGCCCGGCCCACACCGACGGGGCTGGTGGCGCAGGTCATGCCCTTGTAGCAGGCGACGGCCGCGGCGATGAAGCCGAAGATCCACGCCTTGAACAGCGTCACGTACAGGTCGGAGCCCACCACGAGCGACAGCGCGCCGTCGAAGTAGGCGCCGGAGGTCACGCCCTGGACGACCACGTTGAAGAAGTAGCCGCCGCTGGCCCCGGCCAGGATGACCAGCGGGCACAGGCAGACCGCGACCGTGCTGGCCGCCCACATGCGCGGCGTGACCAGGCGGTGGATCGGGTTGACCGACATCACCTCCATGGCGCTCAGCTCGTCGCGGATGTGCCGGGCGCCGATGTCGGAGGTCATCGCGCTGCCGCCGGCTCCGGCGATCAACAGGGCGCTGGCCAGCGGCGCGACCTCCCGGATGAGCCCGACGAACACGGCGCTGCCGGTGGCGGACGCCGCGCCGAGCTGCCAGGCCAGGTCACCCACCTGCAACGCCACGGTGGCGCCGAGAGGTAAGGAGACGAGCAGCACCGGCACGCTGGTCACGCGGGCCAGGAACCAGCACTGGTCGACGAACTCCCACCACCAGCTCCGGACGTCCCAGCTGCGGCGCAATCCCTCCAGGACGATGACGAAGAGGTCACCCACCTGGCCGAGCACGGACACAGCCTTGCGGCCAACGTATCCGGACAACTGACCACCTCGTGGAACCAGCCGACTACGGAAGCAGTAACCCTACTGACGGTCCGTCTAGTAAGTCGATGCTTTCGCTGGAATTTGAGGAAAAGGTATGAGACCCAGGTCACAGGTTGTCAGCCCGCCACGAAACGTGATCACCTCGTAACCGTTTCAGCTCAGCAGGTCACCCATCCAGGATTCGACCTCGGCGGGGTGACGCGGCAGGGCGGCCGACATCAGGCGGGCGCCGTCGGCGGTGATCACCAGGTCGTCCTCGATCCGGATGCCCAGCCCCCGGAACTCCGCCGGCAGGGTGAGATCGTCGGGCTGCAGGTAGAGACCCGGCTCGACGGTGAGCACCTGGCCCTCCTCCAGGACCCCGTCCAGGTAGACCTCCGAGCGCGCGCGGGCGCAGTCGTGCACGTCCAGGCCGAGCATGTGGCCGCTGCTGCAGAGCGTGTACCGGCGGTACAGGCCCGACTCCATCAGCGCGTCCGGCGAGTCGCGCAGCAGGCCCCAGTCGTGCAGGCCCTCGCTGATGACGCGCATCGCCGCCAGGTGGAAGTCGCGGAAGCGGGCACCGGGCTTGAGCGCGGCGATCCCGGCCGTCTGCGCCTCGTACACCAGCTCGTACGCTTGCCGCTGCACAGGGCTGAAACGGCCGGACAGCGGCAGCGTCCGGGTGATGTCGGCCGTGTAGAGGGTGTCGGACTCGACGCCCGCGTCCAGCAGCAGGAGGTCGCTCGGGTCGAGGCGGCCGTCGTTGCGGATCCAGTGCAGCACGCACGCGTGCGCGCCCGAAGCCACGATGCTGTCGTAGCCGGCCGCGTTGCCCTCCAGGCGCGAACGGAGCCCGAACACGCCCTCCAGATAGCGCTCGCCCCGAGGGTGCCCGAGCGCGGCGGGCAGCGCGCGTACGACGTCTTCGAAGCCGCGCGCGGTGGCGTCGACCGCCGACTGCAGCTCGCCGATCTCCCACGCGTCCTTGATCAGCCGCATCTCCGACAGGAAGCTCTCGAACTCCGCGTCGCCCGGCAGCAGCGCGTCGACCGCCGCGTCCACGCCGCCCAGCACCCTGGCGGGCCTGGTCAGCGACAGCTCGCGGATGTGGGCGCAGCCGATCTGGTAGAGCTCGGCCGCCTCCTCCAGGTCGGGCCGCCGCCCCACCCAGAACTCCCCATAACGCCTGTCGCGGTAGAACTCCTCGCCGTCCTCGCGCGGCGAGCGCGGCCTGAGGTACAGAGTGGCCTCGCCCGACGGCTCGATGACCAGCACGTCGCCCGGCTCGCCCGCGCCCGTCAGATAGGAGAACGCGCTGTGCGGCCGGAAGCGGTAGTCGCTGTCGTTGCTGCGCACCTTCAGCGTCCCCGACGGCACGACGAGCCGCTCACCGGGAAAGCGGGCGGCGAGCGCGGCGCGGCGCCTGGCCGCCCAGGGCGCGATCGGCAGCGCCGCCACGTCGGTGCGCCGGGTGTCGGCCCAGCCCGTGCGCATGAACGCGGTCAGCGCCGCGGTGACGGGCAGATCGTGGCTGCCGGTATTGAGCGGCTCTGTCATCACGCATCCTGTTTCACAAGCTCCATGTACGGCATGCAGCCTACGGGAACGCTTGACGATGCCCCTACCTGCTTGCTTGCCTGAAAGGCACACGGGTGGAGCGCTTAGCCGGAGCCACCCGGGGTAACTGAGAGCCGAGGTGGTTCAGATGCTCATCGGGACAATCCTACGCGGCAAGGGAAGCGCGGTGATGACCGTGGCTCCGGAAGCCACGGTCCGCGAACTCCTGACCAAGCTCGCCGAGCACAACATCGGCGCCGTCGTGGTCTCCGCCGACGGCGTGACGATCACGGGCATCGTGTCCGAGCGCGACGTGGTCCGCCGCCTGCACGACCGCGGCGCGGCCGTGCTCGACCAGCCCGTCTCCGCGATCATGACTTCGGAAGTACGCACGGTCGGCCCGCACGACAACGTCGAAGAGCTGCGCAGGACCATGACCACCCACCGGTTCCGGCACATGCCCGTCGTCGAGGACGGGCGGCTGGTCGGCATCGTGAGCATCGGTGACGTGGTCAAGAGCGCGATCGAGGAGCTGGAGACGGAGAAGGCGTCGCTGGTCGACTACCTCCACCGTTGACACGGATGGGACGCTTGTCCCCGTGATGTACGGGCCTCCTCCCGAATACCCTCCGTCTCCGGAATATCCCCGGGCGACGAGCAGTCCGACCATCATCGTGCTCGTTTCCGGGCTGACCTGCTTACTCGGGTTCCTGCTCGGGTACTTCACCGGGCTCGACTCGGGGGCGGCGACGGCCGCGCCCGCCGAGACGCCTCCGGTGACGATGACGATCGGCGACTCGACCCCGCCCGCGGACCAGGGGACGGACCCGTCGGCCCCGGCGGGTGCCGCCACACCGGATCCGTCAGCCCCGGCGGGCACTGTCACGTCGGCTCCGGTGGCCCCGCCCGGCACTGTCACGTCCGGCCCGACCGCGTCCGCGCCGGCGGGGACATCCGCCCCGGCAGGCACGGCCGCGCCGACGGGGACGGCCGCTCCCGTGGGCTCGGCCGGGCCGCCGGGCGCGGTCGGCGGCATGCGGACGCTCATCGTGGGCGTGGACATCCAGCCCGGCACCTACCGTACGACGGGTCCCGCGACCGCCACGGACACGTGCTACTGGGCCCGCATGAAGAGCACGTCCGCCCAGATGAGCGACGTGATCGCGGCGGACATGCCGAAGGGCCCCGCCACCGTGACGATCCTGGCCACCGACAAGGCGCTCCAGACGGGCGGCTGCGCCCCATGGACCAAGGCCTGACGTGCTTGGAGCCGGGCGGGCCGATATAGGAGGATGCAGCCAGCCCATCAAGGAGGATGACATGTCGATCTTGCGGAGCCTGGTGGAGAGCCTGCGCGGTGGCGCCATCGAGGTGATCGATCTCACCTCGCCCCTGTCGCCGGAGACGCCGATCCTCCAACTGCCCGAGCCGTTCGGTAACACGATCCCGTTCCGGCTGGAGGAGATCAGCCGCTACGACGACCGCGGCCCCGCCTGGTACTGGAACGACATCCACACCGGCGAGCACACCGGCACCCACTTCGACGCGCCGATCCACTGGGTGACCGGCCGCGAGGGCCAGGACGTCTCCCAGGTGCCCCCGTCCAGCCTGCTGGCGCCCGCCGTCGTGCTCGACCTGGCGTCGGAGGCGGAGAAGGACCCCGACTTCCTGCTCCAGATC
Organism: Nonomuraea sp. CA-143628; assembly: GCF_050942315.1. Classification (NCBI taxonomy): domain Bacteria; kingdom Bacillati; phylum Actinomycetota; class Actinomycetes; order Streptosporangiales; family Streptosporangiaceae; genus Nonomuraea; species Nonomuraea sp. CA-143628. The sequence goes on along the minus strand of NZ_CP192072.1, from coordinate 8,414,740 downwards.
GACCACGTCAAGGAGTGGGAGCGCGCCAACGGCCCGCTGCCCGACGGCGGCTGGCTCCTCTACCGCACCGGCTGGGACGCCAGGTCCGCCGACCAGGCCACCTTCCTGAACGCCGACGAGACCGGCCCGCACACCCCCGGCATCTCCGTCGAATGCGCGAACTGGCTGGCCAACGAGACGCCCATCCTCGGGCTCGGCGTCGAGACCGTCGGCACCGACGCGGGCACCGCCCACTCCTTCGACCCGCCCTTCCCGTGCCACTCGTTCCTGCTGGGGGCGGGCAAGTACGGCCTGACCCAGCTGCGCAACCTCGACCGCCTCCCGGTGACCGGCGCCGTCGTCCTGGCCCCGCCGCTGCCGATCGTGGGCGGCTCCGGAAGCCCTGTGCGGGTACTGGCTCTGGTGGAGCGGAGGAGCTCGGAGGGAGAGAGCGAGGAACGAGCCAACGAGCTCCGAAGCGGCCGCGACCATAAGCTCGAGAGATGATCGTCGCCGAGGCCGTCGGGCGGGTGCTGGCCGAGGCCGGGGTCGACACCGCGTTCGGCGTGGTGGGCAGCGGCAACTTCCACGTCACCAACGCCCTCGTGGCACACGGCGTACGCTTCGTCGCCGCCCGCCACGAGGGCGGCGCCACCACGATGGCCGACGCGTACGCCAGGATGAGCGGCAAGGTCGGGATCGTCTCCGTCCACCAGGGGCCCGGCCTGACCAACGCCGTGACGGGGATCGCCGAGGCGGCCAAGAGCCGTACCCCGCTGATCGTGCTCACCGGCGAGGCGACGGACGTACGGTCCAACTTCCACATCGACCAGGACGCGCTGGCGGCGTCGGTCGGCGCGGTGTCGCTCCGCGTCACCGCGGGCCGGGCGGTCGAGGACACGCTGTCGGCCTACCGTACGGCGGCCCGCGACCGGCGCACGGTGGTGCTCAACCTGCCGCTCGACGTGCAGCAGGAGCTCGTCGAGTGGCCCGGCCTCATCGGCGAGTCGCACGCGACGCCGTCGGCTGTGGGGTCGCCTGGGACGTTGTCGGGCGCGGAGCCGCCTGGGACACTGCCGGGCGCGGAGTCGCTCAGTACGCCGTCGGCCGTGGAACTCGACGCGCTGGTCCGGCTGCTGGCGGAGGCGCGGCGGCCGGTGTTCGTCGCCGGGCGCGGCGCCAGGCACGCCAGGGCCGAGCTGGAGGAGCTGGCCGACGCCACGGGTGCGCTGCTCGCCACCTCCGCCGTCGCCAAGGGCCTGTTCCGTGGCAACCCCTGGGACCTGGATGTGAGCGGCGGCTTCGCCACACCGCTCGCCGCCGAGCTGATCCTCGACGCCGACCTCATCGTGGCCTGGGGGTGCGCCCTCAACATGTGGACCACTCGTCACGGACGGCTGATCGGCGAGCGCACCAGGCTCGTCCAGGTGGACCTCGACGAGAGCGCCCTGGGGGTCCACCGGCCGATCACCCTCGGCCTGGTCGGCGACACGGCCGCCACGGCACGCACGGTCCTCCACGCCCTCGCGCCGACCGGGGACGCTCGTGGTCCGGCCAGAGACGCCGGGCGCGGGTATCGGTCGGCGGAGGTCGCCGCGCGGATCCGGGCCGAGGGCCGGTGGCAGGCCGTGCCCTACGACGACGAGGGCGGCGACGGGCTGATCGACCCCAGGACGCTCACGATCGGGCTCGACGACCTGCTGCCGGGGGAGCGGATCGTGGCGGTCGACTCCGGCAACTTCATGGGGTACCCGGCCATGTTCCTCGACGTGCCCGACGAGCGGGGGTTCTGCTTCACGCAGGCGTTCCAGTCGATCGGGCTCGGGCTGGCGACCGCGATCGGCGCCGCGCTCGCCCGGCCCGACCGGCTGCCGGTGGCCGCGCTGGGCGACGGCGGGGCGCTGATGGGCATCGCCGAACTCGACACCGTCGTACGGCTCGGGCTGCCGATGGTGGTCGTGGTCTACGACGACGAGGCGTACGGCGCCGAGGTGCACCACTTCGGCCCGCACGGGCACCCGCTCGGCACGGTCAGGTTCCCGCCCGCCGACTTCGCCGCGATCGCCACCGGCTACGGCTTCGCGGCCGTGACGGTCACGGGGCCTGGCGACCTGGCCGGGGTGGCCGAGTGGCTGAAAGGCCCCAGGGACCGGCCGCTGCTGGTCCACGCCAAGGTCGCCGGGAAGCACGGCTCGTGGTGGCTGGAAGAGGCGTTCAAGGGCCACTGAGCGGGCTCAGGAGTCGCTGAGCTTGCGGACGGTGCGGGCCTCCTCGGCGGCCGCGAGAACGGCCGCCAGGGGCGCGCCCGCACCCGCCGTGACGGCCGCCGCGATCGCCCCCTCCACGAACGGCACGTCGGCCACCACCACCCGGCCGGGCTCGGCCAGCAGCCGGGCCGTCAGCACCGAGCTGCCCAGGTCGGGCACGAGCACCACCCCGTCGCCCTGGTCGACCGCTGTGAGCGCCCGCTCGATCAGGTCGAGGCTCGTGCCCACCCCGCCGTCCTCGGTGCCGCCCGCCGCCGCCACCAGCGCGCCCGTACCGGCGATGCCGCGGACGAGCGCGGCCGCCTCCTCCGCCAGCCCGGCGCTGTGGGCAACCAGCACGATGCCCACCATCACGAGCTCACAGTGACCAGGCAGGCGACGATGAGCGCCGACGACGCCGCCCCCGGATCCTCGTGCCCGACGCTGCGCTCGCCCAGGTAACTGGCCCTGCCCTTACGGGCAAGCATGGGGATCGTGGCCCGCGCCCCCTCCTCGGCCGCGCGCGCCGCCAGCTCGAACGCCTCCCGAACCCCCACCCCATCCCGTACGGCCAGCTCCAGGGCCAGCGACGCCGGGGCCAGCGCGTCCACCATGGTCTTGTCGCCCGGAGCCGCCTTGCCCAGCCGCTCGACCGCGACCACCCCGGCCTCGAACGCCGCCGCGAACCCGGCCTGCGTCACCGGCGCCTCCATCGCCTTGCCCATGGCCCGGAACGCCGACCCGTACAGCGGCCCGGAAGCACCCCCGACGCGGCGGATCAGTGTCGTGCCCGCGGACACCAGCACCTGGCCCGGCGCGGTCGGTGGGGAGTCGGCCAGCGCCTTGAGGACCTCGGTGAAGCCGCGGTCGAGGTTCGCGCCGTGGTCGGCGTCGCCGATCGCCGCGTCCAGGGCCGTCAGTCGCTCGCGATGCACCCGGACCTGCTCGGCCACCTCCTCCAACCAGGCGACGAAGAAGGCCGTGGTCAACGTGCCGGGGTCCATGAAACCGCCGCCCGTCTCGGGGTCCGTGGGGGCGCCCATCAGCGTCCCCAGCGCAGCCCCGGCGTCTCGACCGGCGCGTCCCACAGACGCGTCAACGTGTCGTCGAGCCGGCAGATCGTCACGGAGAAGCCTTGCATGTCCAGACTCGTTACGTAGTTGCCCACCAGTGACCGCGCCACCCGCGCCCCTTTGCCGCGGATGACGGCCGCCACCTCGGCGAACGCCACGTACAGCTCCATCAGGGGTGTGCCGCCCATGCCGTTCAGCAGGACGAGCAGGTCACCCTCCAGCGGCAGGTCGCGGTGTATGGCGTCCATGGCGATCTCGGTCAGCTCGCGGGCCGAGGCCATCGGCGCCCGGATCCTGCCGGGTTCGCCGTGGATGCCGATGCCCAGCTCCACCTGCGTGTCGGGCAGATCGAACGTCGGCTTGCCCGCCGCGGGCGTCGTACACGAGGTGAGCGCGATGCCGAAGGAGCGGCTGCGCACGTTCACCTCGCTCGCCACGCTCGCCACCTGTGCCAGCGGCGCGCCCTCCTCGGCCAGCGCTCCGGCGATCTTCTCCACGAACAGCGTCGCGCCGGTGCCCCGGCGGCCCGCCGTGTAGAGGGAGTCCTGGACGGCCACGTCGTCGTCGACGAGCACGCCGGCGACCTGGACGTCCTCGCACAACTCGGCGGCCATCTCGAAGTTGAGCACGTCGCCGGTGTAGTTCTTGACGATGTGCAGCACGCCCGCGCCGCCGTCGACGGCCGTGGTCGCCTCGACGATCTGGTCGGGCACGGGCGAGGTCAAGACCTCTCCAGGGCAGGCCGCGTCGAGCATGCCGTAGCCGACGAAGCCGGCGTGCAGCGGCTCGTGCCCCGAGCCACCGCCGGAGACCAGCCCGACCTTGCCTGCCCGCGGCCCCGACGCGCGGTAGACCACCCGGTCGCGGATCCGCAGCGACGGGTGGGCGGCCGCCATCCCGGCCAAGGCGTCGTCAACCGCGGATTCGGCCGAGTTGATGAGCTTCTTCATGATGAAGAACATCTGCCCGTTTCCCCGGCAGGGCAAGCGTCTTACCGTGAGCAGGGCGTCCACAGCCTCTACGACCTTGCCGACTACCGTCCGACCGGGGTGAATAGGCTACCTTCTGGTCATGGCTGAGATCGTGTACCCGCCGGTGATCGCCACCGCGCGGACCCTCTTTCGCGTGCTCGACTACCGCTTCCACATAGAGGGGACCGAGCACATTCCGCGCACCGGTGGCGCGGTGCTGGTCAGCAACCACATCAGCTATCTCGACTTCATCTTCGCCGGGTTCGGGGCGGTGCCCGCCAAGCGGCTGGTGCGGTTCATGGCCAAGCAGGATGTGTTCGAGAACCGCATCTCGGGGCCGCTGATGCGCGGCATGCACCACATCCCGGTCGACCGGGGCGCGGGCGCGGGGTCCTACGCGACGGCGCTGCGCATGCTGAAGGCGGGAGAGGTGGTCGGCGTCTTCGCCGAGGCGACGATCAGCCGGTCGTTCACGGTCAAGGAGATCAAGAACGGCGCCATCCGCATGGCTCAGGCGACCAAGGTCCCGGTCATCCCGATGGCGCTGTGGGGGAGTCAGCGGATCTGGACCAAGGGCCGTTCCAAACAACTCACTCTGCGGCACGTACCCATCACGATCCTGATCGGGGAGCCCATGCACCCCAAGCGCGGCGAGAACGTCGACCAGCACGTCGCCGACCTGCACGCGCGGATGTCGGAGCTGGTGGACCGGGCCCAGCGCACCTACCCGGAGATCCCGCCGGGCGTGTGGTGGCAGCCCCGGCACCTGGGCGGCACGGCTCCCACGCCGGAGGAGGCCGCCGCCATGGACGCCGCCGAGGCGGAGGCCCGCGCCAAGCGCGGCGAGGAGGAATGAAGCCCCGTCAGATCGCGGCGGGGTAGCTGCTGGCGCGCATGCCGGCCAATAAACCGGCGGTCTGCTCGGGCGTGAAGCGGCGTACCGGGTCGTGGTGGAGCAGGCCCTCGATGAGAGGTCGCATCACCCCGGCCCGGCGCGGCGGCGGGTAGCCGCCGCTCCTGGCCATGCCGAGCACCGTGGCCGCGTCCTGCCCGGGGTAGGGCGGCTGGCCCTCGATGGCGCTGTAGAGCGTGGCACCGAACGACCACATGTCGGCCTCCTTGCTGGCCGGGCCGCCGTGCAGCCGCTCGGGGGCCATGAACGCGGGCGTGCCGCGCAGCCGCCGGGACGTGGTCATCCGGATGTCGCCCTCGACCGTGGCGATGCCGAAGTCCGTCAGCACCACGCGGTCGCCGGTCAGCATCACGTTGGCCGGCTTCACGTCTCGGTGCAGCACCCCTGCCTGGTGGGCGGTGCGCAGCGCGGCCAGCAGGTGCTGGCCGATCGCCGCCACCGACTGCGCGGGCAGCGTCCCCACCTGGGAGAGCAGCTGGTGCAGTGAGAGGCCGTCGAGGTACTCCATCACGATCCAGAGCTTGCCGCCCTCTTCGATGAGGTCATGGACCGTGACGATGTTCGGGTGGGTGAGGCCAGCGGCCATCCGCGCTTCGCGGAGGACCCGGCGGCGGACCATCTCGGCCTCACCGCTGAGGGTCAGCTCCTTGAGCGCCACCTCCCGGTGGAGAAGCTGGTCGAAAGCCCGCCAGACGACTCCCATACCTCCACGACCGGCCTCCTCGTTAAGGAGGTACCGTCCGCCGATCTCCCGCATGCCATCCCCTCATTGCTCGGGGTAATCATGTCATCTCGAGGTAGGCCAAAGTGTGACTAACGTGATCTGAATGTGTCGGGAACGGAAGGTGCGCTGGTCAAAGGGTGGGAAATTCGATCGTGTAAGGCGCGCCACACAAGCCCCACGCCCACCAAACAGACCCCTGTGGCGCCGAGAAGTACGGTGGTCAGCCCGGCGAGTTCGGCCACCACTCCGCCGAGGGCGGCCCCCACCGGCATCCCGCCCATGCCGATCAGCCGGTAGGCGGAGTTGACCCGGCCGAGCAGTTCAGGCGGGATCAGCCGTTGCCGCGTGGAGATGACCAGCACGTTCGCGGCGGCCCCGATGACGCCCCACACCACGGCGGTCGGATACAGCAGCCAGGCGACGGGCCACACCACCGGCACGAGGTGCAGCAGGGCGCTCACCAGCCAGGCGCCGACCAGCGTCCGGCCCTCTCCGAGCAGCCCGGAGACCCGCTCCGAGACCAGCGATCCGGCCACCGCGCCGACGGCCATCGCGGTCATCATCAGGCCGTACGCGCTGGGGGACAGCCCGATCCGCGACCCGTCGCCGACGGCCCACAGCACGAACACCCCGAAGTAGGCGGCGCTGGCGAAGTTCAGCAGGCCGGCCGAGACGGCCAGCGTCCGCAGGAACCGCTGGGACCATAGGTAGCGCTGGGCCGCCACGATGTCGCGCAGCAGCGAGCGCCTGGGGCCCGCTGTGGCGGCCGTTCCGTAGGAGCCCCTCATGCCCAGCAGGAGCAGGCCCGCCGCGCCGTACAGGAGGGCTGGAGCGCCGAAGACGGCGGCGGGCAGCAGCGTGACCAGGAGGCCCGCGATCGGCGCGCCGGCGAACTCGTTGCCGATCATCTGGACGCTCTGCACCCGCCCGTTCGCCGCCGTGATGCGCTCCGGCGGCACCGCCATCGGCAGCACCGACTGGGCCGAGGTGTCGGCGAAGACCTCGGCCACGCCCGCGATCAGTACGGCCGCCAGCATGACCCACAGGTTCACCAGCCCGAGCAGCCCGAGCGCGGCCGTCGCCGCGAGCACGGCGGAACGGGCGAGGTTGGCCAGCACCATGATCCGCCTGCGGTCGAGCCGGTCGGCGATCGCGCCCGCGTGCAGGGCGAACAGTAACCACGGCAGCGTGGCCGCCGCCCCCGTCAGCGACACCAGCGTGGGGGAGCGGGTCAGCGACACGGCCAGGAGGGGCGCGCCCACTTTGAGCACGCCGTCGGCCAGGTTGGACAGGGCGGTCGACGACAGGAGGAAGCCGAATGATCGGCCGAGACGTGGCATGGCTCACTCCGATAGTGTGTAAGGAAAACTATGCACAGATTTCTTTGCAAAGATAGGTGTGCACAGCCATGGAGAGCAAGCACTATTCGGCCAGGGCGCTCGACGCGAACGCGCTGAAGTCGTTCGCGCACCCGCTGCGACTGCGCATCTACGAGCTGCTCGACGAGCACGGTCCCTCGACGGCCACCCGGCTGGCCGGACTGCTCGGCCAGAACACCGGGGCGACCAGCTACCACCTGCGTGAGCTGGCCCGGCACAGCATGATCGAGACGGTGCCCGAGCTGGGCAAGGGCAAGGAGAAGTACTGGCGGATCGTGCCGGGTGGCTTCTCCTACGGCGATCCCTCGACCGACCCGTCGGCCGACGCCGAGACGGTCGACGCGTTCGCCCGGCTGCTCGACGACCTCATCCGGCAGCGCGGTGCCGAGCTGGCGCGCTGGCGTGAGGAGGAGGCGACGACTCCCGAGGAGTGGGTGCGGGCGAGCGGGTTCGGCCGGCGGTCGATGCGGCTCACCGTGGCCGAGACGACGCGGATGCGTGAGGAGGTGTTCGAGGTTCTGGAGAGGTACCGCGCCGTGGCGGACCGCAGGGACCTCGAGTCCCCGGGTGCTCCGGATCCGGCGACCGGTCGCGTGGTGGTCCACTTCGACGTGCTGCCGGTGGGGGTCAAGGGCGCGATCAAGGACGTCTAGGGATCAAGGACGCCTAGGGACATCCCTAGGCCGGGCCCTGTCGCGACGCCGCCGCTCGCCGCCTAATGTCCAGCATCAAGCTTCCGTCCCCGTCCGCATGCCGGGCGCGGCGCCGCCGACGGAGCGGGCGATGCTCGGCGGCGCCGCCGCCCTCGTCATGTCGCCGACCTCCGAGTCCGCCGGACATAGGGCTCGGAATGGCAGGCGCCCCCGTCCCGGGCTGGAGGGACGGGGGCGTTTGCCGTGCCCGGACGGGACTGGTCGATCAGTATGAGTTAGGTTAGCCTCACCTTAAAGGATCGAGGTGGAGCTGACGATGATCGAGCCCTTTCGCATGTTCGACGTACGCGTGAACCGGTTGGCACGCCTGAGCCCGGCCTTCCTGCGCGTGACGTTCGAGGGGGAGGACCTCCATCACTTCGCGGACAACGGGTTCGACCAGCGGATCAAGCTCATCCTGCCGGTCGACGGGCACGGGCTGGAGCACCTGCCCAGCGGCCCCGACTGGTTCCCGCGCTGGCGCGGCCTGCCCGACGCGCTGCGCAACCCGCTCCGTACCTACACCGCCCGCCTGGTACGCCCCGAGGCCCGCGAGGTGGACGTCGACGTGGTCATGCACGACCACGGCGACGGCCCGGTGGCCCGCTGGGCGGCCGATGTGCGGCCCGGGGCCGTCGCGGTGCTGCTCGGCCCCGACGCCCGCCACGACGGGCCGCACGGCGGCCTGGAGTTCCACCCGCCCGCCGACACCGGGGCGGTGCTGATCGCCGGCGACGAGACCGCGGTCCCCGCGATCTGCTCCATCCTCGAACGCCTGCCGGCGGGCTACGAGGGCGAGGCGCTCATGGAGGTGCCCTGCGCGGACGACTTCCTCCCGGTCGAGACGGCGAGCGGCGTCAAGGTCACCTGGCTGGCCCGCGACGACGAGGAGCGCGGCGCCCTGCTGGTGCCCGCCGTCAGGGCCGCCGCCGACCGGCTGCTCCCGCCGCTGCCCACCCCGGACTCTTTCGACGACATCGACGTCGATGTGGAGGAGCTGTGGGAGGTGCCCGAGGAGGCGCCGTACGGCCCGCTGTACGCCTGGCTGGCCGGGGAGGCGGCGGTGATCAAGTCGCTGAGGCGGCACCTGGTCGCCGAGCGGGGGATGGACAAGCGGGCCGTGGCCTTCATGGGTTACTGGCGGCTGGGCCGCGCCGAGCACAACGAATAAGGGAGTCCCCAGTTATGACCCGCGTCCTGTACGCGCTCGCCGCCATGACCCTCGCCCTGGTCGCCGGATGCGGCTCCGCCCCGCCCCAGGCCCCCGTGGCGGCGGCCTCCGCCTTCTCCGCCACCCTCGACCACAAGTACGGCAGCACGACGATCACCGCCAAGCCCAAGCGGATCGTCACCGTCGGCCTCGTCGAGCAGGACGCCCTGCTGGCCCTCGGCATCGTGCCCGTGGCCACCACCGAGTGGCTCGGCGGGTATCCCGGCGCCATCGGGCCCTGGGCCAAGCCCAAGCTCGGCTCCGCGGCGGTCCCGCAGGTACTGAAGGACACGGGTAGCGGTCCCCAGATGGAGAAGATCGCGGCACTGCGGCCCGACCTGATCCTGGCCCTGTACTCGGGGCTGACCCAGGAGCAGTACACCACCCTGTCCAAGATCGCACCCACCGTGGCACAGCCCAAGGAGCGCATCGACTACGGGATCTCCTGGCAGGAGGTGACCAAGCGGGTCGGCGTGGCCGTGGGCGAGCCCGCCAAGGCGGACGCGCTGGTCAAGCAGGTGGAGGACCGGTTCGCCGCCGTACGGAAGGAGCATCCGGAGTTCGCCGGACAGACCGGGCTGATGGGCACGGTCTACGAGGGCTACTTCGTCTTCGGCAGCCAGGACCCGCGCTCCCGCCTGCTCACCTCGCTCGGCTTCAAGCTCCCCGCCGACCTGGACCAGGCCATCGGCGACAAGTTCGGCGCCAACATCAGCCGCGAACGCCTCGACCTGCTCGACACCGGAGCGCTCCTCTGGAGCGTGACGGACCCCGACAAGGACAAGGCCACCCTGCGCGCCGACACCGTCTACAAGGGGCTCAAGGTGGTCAAGGAGGGGCGCGAGGTGTTCCTGAAGGACGGCACCGACGTCGGCAACTCGGTGTCCTTCCTGACCGTGCTGAGCCTGCCGTACGTGCTCGACACGCTGGTGCCGCGGCTCGCGGCCGCCGTCGACGGGAACCCGGCGACCGAGGTCGGGCTGCCCTCGTGACCCGCCGGGTCGTCCTGGTGGTGGCGTCGGCCGGCGCCCTCGCCCTGATCTGCCTGCTGTCGCTGGCCCTGGGCGCCCGCCAGATCCCCCTGGGCGAGGTGGTCAGGGCGCTGGGCGGCCTGGGCGCGGACCAGGAGACGCGGGAGGTGATCTGGTCCGTACGCGTGCCGCGCACACTGCTCGGCGTGCTCGCCGCGGCGGCACTCGGCCTGTCCGGCACGCTCATGCAGGCGCTCACCCGCAACCCCCTCGCGGACCCCGGGGTGCTCGGCGTCAGCGCGGGCGCGGCGTTCGGCGTGGTGATCTCCATGGGCCTGTTAGGGATCAGCGCGTTGTCCGGGTTCGTGTGGTTCGCGTTCGCGGGCGCGCTGCTGGCGAGCCTCGTCGTGTACGCGATGGCCGGCATGGGCCGTGACGGGATGGCCCCGGTCAAGCTGGCCCTGGCCGGGGTGGCCGTCACCTTTCTGCTCAGCTCGGTGACCAGCGCCATCGTGCTCGTCGATCCCGAATCGTTGAACCGTTACCGGTTCTGGTCCGCCGGATCGCTGTCCGGGCACGGCTCCGGCGTACTGCCGCAACTGCTGCCGTTCATCCTGGCGGGTGCCGTGCTGGCGATCACTTGCGCGCCCGCGCTCAACAGCCTCGCGCTCGGCGACGACGTGGCCCGCGGGCTGGGCCGCCGGGTGGGGCTCGTGCGCCTCCAGGGGGCGGTGGCCGTGATGCTGCTCACCGGCGCCGCGGTCGCCGCCATCGGACCCGTCGTCTTCGTCGGCCTGGTCGTGCCGCATCTCGCGCGGGCCGTCGCCAGGCGCGGCGGGGCCGAGACCGACCACCGGCTCCTGCTGCCCCTGTCGGCGCTGCTCGCGCCGTGCCTGCTGCTGGCCGCCGACATCCTGGGCCGCCTCGTCGTGCCGCCGATCGAGGTGCAGGCCGGGCTGCTGGTCGCCTTCATCGGCGGGCCGTTCTTCATCGTGCTGGCCCGGCGCCAGCGGCTGGCGGAGCTGTGATGAGCCAGCTCACCTTCCGCCTCTCCACGCCGCCCGTGTCGGGCGTGCTGCGCCCTCGGGTCGTCGTGGTGTGCCTGGCGCTGGCCGCCGTGACGTTCCTGGCCTTCTGCCTCGGCATCGGGCTGGGCGAGTTCCCGCTCGGGCTCGGCGAGGTCGTCCAGTCCCTGTTCGGCACCGGCGACCAGGGCATCCTGTTCGTCGTACGGGAGCTGCGCCTGCCCAGGGCGCTGACCGGGCTGCTCACCGGTGCCGCCTTCGGGCTGTCCGGCGCCCTGTTCCAGACCATGACCCGCAACCCGCTGGCCAGCCCCGACATGATCGGCGTCACCCAGGGAGCGGGCGTCGCCGTGGTGGCCGGGATCGTCCTCGGGATCGGATCGGGGCCCGGCACGCAGGTGCTCGGCTTCTCGGGGGCCGTGCTCGCCGCGCTGCTCACGTACCTGTTCGCGTGGCAGCGCGGCACCACCGGGTATCGGATCGTGCTGGTCGGCATCGGCCTGTCGTGGATCTTCACCAGCGCCACCGAATACCTCATGGTCACGAGCAACACCTTCCAGGCCCAGGCCGCGCTCGGCTGGCTCTTCGGCAACCTCAACGGCCGTACCTGGAGCCAGGCCGTGCCGCTGGCGCTCGCCCTGGCCGTGCTCACGCCCGTCGCGCTGCTGCTCGGCCGCTGGAGCCGGGCGCTGCAGCTCGGCGACGAGGTGGCGGTGGTGCTCGGCGCGCCGGTGCAGCGGGCGCGGCTGACGCTGCTGCTGGTGGGCGTCGCACTGGTCGCCTTCGGCACGGCCGCCGCGGGGCCGATCGCGTTCGTCGCCCTGGCCGCGCCGCAGATCGCCCAGCGGCTGGCCCGCACCGCCTGGCCACCGCCGGTCGCCTCGGCGCTGGCCGGGGCGTTCGTGGTCCTGGCGGCCGACCTCATCGCCCGCCGCCTCATCCCGGACGTGGAGCTGCCCGTCGGCGTGGTCACCGGCGTGCTCGGGGCGCCGCTCCTGCTCTGGCTCCTCGCCCGCGGCCGCCGCGCCTAGCGTCGTCCCACGGGCTCCCCCTCCCGTACGGCCGGCGCCGGGATCAGCGCGGCGGTGACCACGGCGACCGCAGCGATCACGGCGAACGTCCAGAAGGCGATCGTGAACCCCCTGAGCGTGGGCACGTGAGCGATGGCCGTGGCGGCCAGGATGGCCGAGGCGACCTGAGCCCCGGCCGCCCCGCCGACGGTCCTGGCGATGGTGTTGACGCCCGTGGCCACACCGGTCTGGTCGGCCGGGGCCGCCGCCACGACCAGCAGGCCCATCGACGCGAACGCCAGGCCGTACCCGATTCCGAGCAGCAGCCCGGCGGGGTAGAACTCCCACAGCGGCGGCGGCCGCAGCGCCAGCACGGCGAAGGTGACGGCCGCGCACGCCGCCCCGGCCCGCAGCGGGACGGCCGCGCCGAACCTGGCGGCCAGGCGTCCGGCCAGCGGCCCGCCGGCCAGCATGCCCAGGGCGACCGGCAGGATGACCAGCCCGGTGGTCGTCGCCGAGCCGCCCAGGCCGTACCCGGTGCTGACCGGGGCCTGTACGAACTGCGGGAACAGGGCCACAGAGCTGAACATCGCGGCACCCACGACGAGTGCGGTCAGGTTCGTCACGGCCATGGCCCGCGTTCGCAGCAGTCGCAGATCCACCAGCGGCACGGGGGTGCGGAGCTGCACCCACACGAACCCGGTCGCCAGCGCGAGCGTCGCCGCCCCCAGCCCCAGCACCGCGGCCGACGTCCAGCCCCAGGCCGCGCCCTGGCTGATCACCAGCAGCAGCCCGACCAGCGTGCCGCAGAGCAGCGCGGCGCCCGGCAGGTCCACCCCTGACACCGCCGCCGACGGCGTCTCCGGCAGCCGGATCGCCCCGACGGCGGCGGGGACGGCGAGCTGCAGGCCCACCCAGAGCAGCGACGGCGTCCCCAGCAGGTCGGCGAGCGGGCCCGCGATCACCATGCCCGCCGCGCCACCGAGTCCCATCATGGCGCTGAGCAGCGCGATCGTGCCGCGCTGCCGTTCCGGTGGCACCAGGTGCCTGGCGAGCCCGAACGTGAGCGGCAGGACCCCGCCCGACGCCCCCTGCACGGCCCGCCCGGCCAGCAGCCACGGGAGCGAGCCCGCCTGCGCCGCCACGGCCGCCAGCACGGTGCCCGCGATGAGCAGGCCCAGGGACGCGATCAGGACGCGGCGATGGCCGTAGAGGTCGCCGAGCCGCCCGGCGATCGGCGTGGCGACGGCGCTGGCCAGCATGAACGTCGTCAGCAGCCACGCGACGGCGCTCAGCGGGGCGCCGGTCTCACGCTGGAAGCCGGGTAAGGCCGCGACCACGATCGTCTGCGCCGAACTGGCGGCCAGGCTCGCGGCGATCAGTGTCGCGCGGGCGGGGGTTGTCGTGGTCAAGTCGCCTCCCTTGGTCAAGGTTAGGCAACCCTAATTCTTGCGGACATCGTCCGCAAGTGTACTGTCGACCGCATGAGCACGCGGGACCGGCGGGCGTGGGGCAGCCTCACCCGCGAGCGGATCGTGGTCGCGGCGCTCGACCTGGCCCGGCGCGAGGGCCTCGGCGCGGTGACCATCCGCCGGGTCGCCGAGGAGGCCGGGGCGTCGCGCATGGCGCTCTATCGGCACGTGGCCGACAAGGAGGCGCTGGTCGAGCTCGTCGCCGACGCCGTCGCCGAGGCGGTGGTGCCGCCGGTCGAGGCGGACCGGCCGTGGCCGGAGCAGCTGCGGGTGTTCGCCCGCGAACTGCGTGCGACGTTGCTCGCCTATCCCGGCTTCGCCGACCTTCTGGCGGCCCGGCACGGACACGGGCCCGGCGCGCTGCGCCTGTTCGACACGGTGATCGGGATCATCAGGAGCGCGGGTCTGGACGGCGCGGCGACCGCGCGGTGGTTCACGGTGTTCATGGACGTGGTGGTGGGGCGGGTCCACCGGGAGTCCTCCGGTGACGGGCACAGCGTGCTGCTCGGCCATGCCCCCGTCGACGTCGAAGGGCTGCCTCATCTGGGCGCGGTCGCTCCCCACCTGGGGTCGACGACGTCGGAGGACCTCTTCGAGAGCGAGCTGACGCTGGTGATCGAGGCCATCCGCGCTCAGACGTCATAGCGCACGCGCGTCCGCCTTAGCCTTGGCTGACGCGGTGCGCGTTCGCTTTCACGGACGCGCACCGGTCATGCCGTGGGGCTATCGGGCCGCGTTCAACGCGTCGACGATGCCCGAGCCGTAGAAGCCGTTACGCGACCTGCCGCCCTCGCAGGTGTGCGTGGCCGTCGTCGTCGTACCGTTCGGCAGGATGCGGGTGTAGGTGAACGCCCGGGGCTCCGGGCACGGGGTCTTGGTGGCGGTCGCCTTCAGCGCCGCCTCCACCGCGTCCGGGTTCATGGTCAGGCCGCCGTGAGCGCGGTCGCGGTGGCCGAACCGGCTGACGATCAGCGCCGCCACGCCCGCGGCCCGCGGCGAGGCCATCGAGGTGCCCTGGAGGTAGGTGTAGTACCCGCAGACCGAGCCGCGGCAGTCGCGCACCACGGACGGGGTGTTCGGCGTGCCGTCGGGGTTGAGCTGCCCGTTCTCCTCGGCGAGCGACTTCGGATAGGCGGCCAGCGTCGCCCTGGTCACGTCACGTGTGTTGGCCGGGTCGTCGTAGGCGTCGCCGCCGGGCGAGGCCACGTCCACGTAGCCGTTGCCGTAGTCGGAGTAGTACGCCTTGCGCTTGCTGATGCCGGTGGACGACACCGCGATCACGTGGTTGCCCTCGCTGGGCATGGACACGCAGCTCGGCGGGATCGTCCGGTCGTACGGCGCCTCGCCGGGCACGCTGGCGAAGTCGGGGCTGGAGCCGTCGACGAGTTCCTTGGTGTAGTCGGTGCCGCCGTTGCCCGCCGCGGAGACCAGCGTCACGCCCCTGGCGTGGGCGTAGTTCAGCGCCCGCTGGGTCGCCTTGATGATGGTGGCCTGCTCCACGCGGTCGGCGGGGGAGTCGGCCGGGTTGTCCACGCAGTTGAACAGCCACGGGTCGATGTAGTAGCTCATGTTGACCACGTCGATGCCGTGGTCGCCCGCGTACGTCAGCGCGTCCACGCTCGGCTGCAGGAAGAAGAAGCCGGAGTCCTGGCCGACCCGGAGGTTGACGATGGACACCTTGGGCGCCACGCCGGACACGCCGAGCCGGTTGATGGGCGAGGCGATGGAGGAGGCCACGTGCGTGCCGTGCTCGTTCTCGTCCACGTCCGCGGGGTCGGTGCAGGAGTGGTCCGGCTCGGCCTCGCAGGGCCCGTCGACCGGGTCGCCGTTGGCGTCGACCGGGATGTCGACCGTGAAGTTACGGCTCAGAGCCCGATTGAAATTGGGTGCTATATCCGGATGTGAGGCGTCCACGCCGGTGTCCAGGATGCCGACCAGCACCCCCGGGTCGCCCTGCTCGTAGCGGTAGGAGCCGTCGGCGGTGGCGTGGATCTGCTTCATGTCCCACTGCAGCTCCGACAGCGGCTCGGCCGTCGGTCCTGGCTTGCCGAACGTGGTGCCGGCGGGGGCGCCGTCAGCGGCCTTCTCCACGGCGTCGCCGGCCTTGCGCGCCTTGGCGGCGGAGCGGGCGGCGGACGGGACCGTTCCGATGGACCGGTTGTGCGCCACGCCCTCGATCGAGTCGTTCGCGGTGACGGCACCGGCGAAGCCCGTGTTGGTGGTGGAGACGGTGGCCACGCCGACCGCGGTGTTCTCCTTGACCACCGTGCCGCCTGCCGCCTGGACGGCCTTGCGGGCGACGTCCGGCTGCACTCCCTCCTTGTATAAGACGATGTATTCGGTTGCCGAGGCGGTTGAGGTCCTGACTGCCTGTGCGGGGCTGACCATAGCGGTAGCCACGAGGGTGCAGGCGGCCAGGACGATGACACGCTTCACGCGTACCTCCGGGCGTAGTTGTATATGTCCACCAATCTGGTCATGTTTCCCGGCTACGTCTATAGGTCCCGCCTACCTCATAAGATGTGCTCGATGAGGCATATCGCGTTCGACCGGCTGCACAATTTCCGGGACTTGGGTGGTTACCGCACCCGCGACGGTCGTACGGTGCGCTGGAGGCGCCTGTACCGTTCCGATTCCCTGGCCAAGCTCCAGGGCGAGGACTGGCGGCGCTTTCTCGACCTGGGCGTGCGCACGGTCATCGATCTGCGCTACCCGTGGGAGATAGCCGCCAGGGGCCGCGTACCGGACAGCGACGGCCTGTCCTACCACAACCTCAGCATCGAGCATCAGCCCTATGACCAGGCCGAGCTGGGGGCGGACATCGACACCGCCCGCTTCCTCGCCGACCGGTACGCCGAGGTCGCGCTGGACGGCGTGGCGGAGTTGGGGCAGGCGCTGAAGGTGATCGCCGCCGAGGAGAGCGCTCCGCTCGTCATGCACTGCGCCTCGGGCAAGGACCGTACCGGGCTGCTGGCCGCGCTGGTGCTGTCCCTGCTGGGGGTGGACGAGGAGACCATCGTGGAGGACTTCGCGCTCACCGAACTGGCCACCGAACGGCTGGTCGCCGACTGGCGGGCGGCCTATCCGGACCGGACGCTGAAGTGGCCGGGCTACGGCCGCGCGCCGGGCGAGATCATGCGGCTCTGCCTGGCGGACCTGGCGGCCGGCCATGGCTCCGTACGGGACTACGCGGCCGACCGGCTGGGCGCCGACGACGAGCTGATCACGGCCTTGCGCGAACGGTACCTGAGCCCGTGACAAGCACCGCGCCCTCGGCGCACTCCATTGGCTCCTCCATATCACCGTAATAGGGGCAAACTGGCTTATCCCCGGACGGCGTTGTCGCGCCTACCGTGACAGCACCCCCACTGTCCGAGGAGACCCGATGCACAAACCCCTGCGTCTCGCGCTCTCTCTCATCCTCACCGTCGCGTTCTTATTGACCGCCTCGCCCGCGCAGGCCGCGCCCCTGGTCAGGACCCTCCGGTACGACGCCAGCCGCGCCGCCGAGTTCCGCGGCGCGGTCGACCAGGCCGCGCAGATCTGGAACTCCAGTGTCGCGAACGTCCGCCTGGTCGCAGGCACCCCCGCCGACTTCGTCGTCGTCGCCGACAACGGCTGGCCCCGCACCCTGCCCACGAGCCTGGGCCGGGGCACCATCTGGATGGGCAGGGAGGCCACCTCACAGGGCTACAACCCCCCGCGCATCGCGGCCCACGAGATCGGCCACATCTTAGGTCTGCCGGACCGGCGCACCGGCCTCTGCTCCGACCTGATGTCCGGCTCCAGCGCTCCGGTGAGCTGCACGAACGCGAATCCGAGCGCGGCCGAACGGGCCCAGGTCGACCGTAACTTCGCCGGAGCCACCCCGCAGGTCGAGTTCGGCCGGGTGCTCGTGGACCGCTGACCGAGTAGAGCGCCGGCACCGCATGACAACACCGGGTCAACACGGGATCTACACGATCTGAACGGGCTTACTACCGGTCACCGCCACTCTTGATCTCGGCCGCCAGAAGAGTCTGGCGGCCGACGTCAACGGGGAGCCGGTGGGAGCGCGGTGTTGAGAACTCGTTGGGCCCTTACGGCGGTGTCAGCGATGGCGGCCATGACCTTGTCATGCCTCGCCGTCCCGTCCTGGGGTGCGGTTCCCGGACGGGGAGCGCGGGCCGCCGGCCCTGAGCCCCAGGTGACCGAGGCCGAAGCGGCGCGGTCGGCCCGTGAGTCGGGGCAGCCGGTTGAGGTCCTCGGCCTGCGCGGTGAGAGACACGAGGTGCGGGCGCAGCCACAGGGCGGGTTCGTCGCGGTCGAGCACCTGGAACCGGTCCGTACCTTGAAGGACGGCACGTGGGTCGGCATCGACACCACCCTGCGGAGGGATCCCGACGGGTCCATCCGGCCCGCGGCCACCACTGTCGATCTGCGGCTGTCCGGCGGCGGCGACGCGCCCATGCTGTCGATGACCCGAGCGGGCCGCCGGATGTCGCTGTCGTGGCCCGGCCGCCTGCCCGCACCCGAACTCGACGGTGACACCGCGCTGTACCGGGGCGTGTTCGGGCCCGACGTCGACCTGCGGGTCCGGGCCACCGCGGACGGCGCGTCGCACGTGCTGGTGGTGAAGACGCCGGAAGCGGCGCGCGATCCCCGGCTGGCCAAGCTCCAGTTCGGGCTGTCGGCACCGGACCTGCGGATGGCGGCGGACACGCGAGGCGACCAATCGGCATTCGACCCGGTGTCGGGCGCCGAGGTGTTCAGGGCGCCGCCACCGAAGATGTGGGACTCCAGCGAGCCGGTCGGGGCATTGGCCGCCTCGGCCACGCCCGGGAACGGAGGGCTGCGCAGGCCGTCGGCGGCGGCGCCGGGGGACACCTCGCGCGTCGCGGTGATGAAGACGAGCGCCGACGCCGGGCGCATGACGCTCGAGCCGGACCAGGGGCTGCTCACCTCCCCGGACGCCAAGTTCCCGATCTACATCGACCCCATGTGGTACGCGCCCGGCGAGTCCGCCAAGCTGATGGTCTCCAGCGGAGGCTGGGAGGACCACAAATTCACCAATGAGGGCATGGGGCGCTGCCCCATCAGCCTGCCCCCGGCCGGCGCCTACTGCGGCAGCTCGCACGTCAAGCGGCTGTTCTACCGCATGCCGACCAGCCGTTTCGCGGGCAAGCAGATCCTGTCGGCGGAGTTCTCGGTCAAGGAGACCTGGGCGCCGTCGTGTGACGGGCGATCGGTGCACATCTATCGGACCACCGCCTTCGGCAAGGACTCGACCTGGAACTCGACCTCCGACAACTGGGCCGACTACCTCACCTACCGGGACGTCGCCAAGGGCCATTCGAGCAGCTGCCCGGCGGGCGACGTGGTCTTCGACGTGGAGTCGGCCGTCAAGGAGGCCGCCAAGAAGGGCTGGTCGAGCACGACGTTCGGCCTGCGGGCCGGGCACGAGGACGACGAGTACGGCTGGAAGCGGTTCGACGGAGACGCGACTCTACGCGTCTACTACAACAGCACCCCGCCGCAGCCGCAGATGAGGCAACTGCACTCCAGCCCCGGCGGTCCCTGCCCGGCCTACGGCCACACCACGCCGGTGAACCGGCTGCCGATGCTGTACGCCGACAACCTCACCGACCCCGACAACAGCGGCGCCGAGGGGGAGAAGCTCAACGCCGAGTTCCTGGTGTCGTGGAAGGACGCCGCCGGCACCGAGCACCAGTGGAGCACCACCACCCCCAAGAAGCAGTCGGCCAAGGGCTCGCACCGATCGTCGTTCTCGGCGCAGGTCCCTTCGGGCCTGATCCCGGTGAACACGGACTTCAACTATCAGGTGCGCGCCTATGACGGCGTGGCCTGGAGCCCGTGGAGCTCGGGTGGCGCCGCCACCAGCTGTTACCTGCGCTACGACCCCACAGCTCCCCGCACCCCCGTGGTCGGCTCGCCCGAGTACCCGGAGCTGAACCCAGAGGACCCGGATGTGACGGCGCGCGACGGCGTCGGCCGCTACGGCTCGTTCACGATCACCTTCGACCCCGAGGTGACCAAGTACGCCTACGCGCTCAACACCACCCCCGCCCCCGCCTCGGCGCTCACCCGCGCCGCCAACCCGCAGACGGTCCAGGTGGTCCCGACGCATCCCGGCGTCAACACCCTGTACATCACCGTGTGGGACGCGGCGGGGAACTTCTCGGTCGGCGACTACCGGTTCTGGGTGAGCGAGGGCGCCCCGGAGAAGGCGCGCTGGAAACTGGACGAACCCGCAGGCTCCACCGCGCTCACAGGTGAGACCCCGGGGATCGCGGCCCGGTCCGGCGCCGGGGCCACCCTCGGCGCGGAGGGCAAGGCCGGCAACGGGCTCAGCCTCGACGGCTACGCCGGTGGCTACGCCGCCACCGACCTCGCCGTCGCCGACACCGCGCAGAGCTTCACCGTCTCGGCATGGGTCCGGCTGCGCAAGAACGACGCCTTCTACAACGTTCTGGCGCAGGACGCGTCCGTCCAGAGCGGTTTCCAGCTCGGCGTGAATCCCGCCCCCAGCTCATGGGTGTTCAAGACCCCGGCGAACGACGTGAAGGGCGGAAGCGGTCCGTGGACGGGGGCGATCGCGCCCACGCCGCCGGAGCTGAACGTCTGGACCCACCTGACCGGCGTGTACGACGCGCCCGCCAAGATGCTCCGCCTGTACGTCAACGGCACCAAGGCGGCCGAGACCCCGGTCACCTCCGTACTCGACGCCAGGGGCGCCTTCCAGATCGGGCGCAGCCTGTACGACGGCGGGTACGCCAACAACTGGCCGGGCGACGTCGACGAGGTCGAGGTGTTCGCCGAGGCCCTGTCCGACGCCGACGCGGCGAGCCTGGCCGCCGGTTCCACACCGGAAGGCCGCAAGCTCGCGGCGCACTGGCGGCTGGAGGAGCCGGCGGGCAACGAGCGGGTCTACGGCGAGGGCGGCGGCCCCCTGCCCGCCACCGTGCACGGCAGCGCCACGCTCGCGGTCCCCGGCCAGGTCGGCACGGCCATGCAGCTCACCGGGCCCGGAGCGTACGCATCCACCGCCGGCCCGGTGCTGAACACGACCGGCGACTTCGCCATCGCCGCCTGGGTGAAGCTGCCGACCACCGCCGCCACGGACATGACGATCGTCAGCCAGGACGGCGCCAACCAGAGCGGCTTCTACCTCAAGTACCGGGCCGCCAACAAGAAGTGGGCGTTCATGCGGACAGCGGGCGACGTCACGGCTCCGACGACGCTCACCGCGTATTCGGCCGCCACGGCGACGCTCGGCCAGTGGACTCACCTGGTCGGGGTCCAGGACGTCGTGGCCGGGAAACTCCGGATCTACGTCAACGGCGTCGAGAGCGGCTCCAACGACCTTCCACCGGTGTGGCAGGCCGGAGGCGGGCTGCAGATCGGCCGGTCCAAGTGGAACGGGGCAGCGGTCGACTACGCGACGGGCGCGATCGACGACGTGCGGGTCTACGACCGGATCGTCTCGGTCGAGGAGGCGCAGGACCTGTTCGCCGTCAAGTCCGACATCTTCGGCCGCTGGCGGCTCAACACCGCGACCGGCACCCCGGCGACCAGCCCCGACTCCGCTCCGGTGGCCGTCAAGCACCCGGTCACGCTGGCCGGCGCCGCGAAGATCACCACCGATCCCGCCCTGGCCGTCGTGACCCCGCCCGACGGCCAGGTGGCCGGGGCGCTCGACCTTCCCGGCGGCGACGGGGACTACGCCACGGCCGACGGGGCGGTGGTGGACAGCGCCGAGAGCTTCACGGTGTCGGCGTGGGTGCAGACGGCGGGCACTCCCACCAGGTCCATGACCGTGCTCGGCCTCGCCGGCGCCACCAACAGCGCCGTGGCGGTGCGCTACGACGCCGCCAAGGGCCGCTACGTCCTGGACGTACCCAGCGTGGACGGGACGGGCGCGACCACCGCGACAGTGGAGCACTCCAGCTTCCACCAGGGCGGCTTCGGCGACTGGGACCACCTGGCGGTCGTCTACGACGGCTTCAACAGCCGGATCACGCTGTACGTCAACGGCGTCCGGGAGGACGCCGCCGAGGCCCCGACGGTGTCGTACCGCGAGAACACCCGGGTCTTCGCGCCCATCACCTCAGTTCAACTCGGGCGGGCCAGAACCGGCGGCGCCTATCCAACGGGCCAGAACTGGCGCGGCCAGCTGGACGACGTCTGGGTGCTGCGCGGCGCGGCCACCGAGGAAGAGGTCGCCTACCTGGCCAACCCGACCGAGATCGACGAGCTCTAGCCGTGGAGGAAGTTGTGCGTAGCGGCAATGGCAGGAAGAGCCGGCGGCGTTCTCCGCGCCTGGTCGCGACCGTGACGGCGCTGCTCGTGTGCGCGGGGCTGCTGGCGGCGGTGCCCGTCGAGGCTCTGCCGGTGGCGGCGGACGCCGCACGGCTGCTGCCCAAGCCGGCGGACCCCGACAAGACGGTGGCCGGGCACGAGGTGAAGGTCAAACCGCGCAAGGTGGACGCGTCCGTGGCCCACCCGGCGCCCTCCGCCACCGTGGCGTGGCCGAAGGCGGGGGTCGCCGAGGTCTCCCTGCCCGCGCCCGGCCTCCGTAAGTCGGACTCCACGGCCGCCGCGAAGGCGGGCACACTCCCGGTCTGGGTCGGTGCCGTCTCGCCCACCGGTGCCGCCACCGCCTCGTCTGCCACCGCCCCGTCTGCCACCGCCTCGTCCGCCACCGCCTCGTCCGCCACCCCGGGCAAGGTGCGGGTGCGGATGCTGGACCGCGCGACAGGGCGGCGCGCCGGCGTCGACGGGGTGGTGTTCTCCGTCGAGCAGGCCGGCGCCGCGCCGGTCCCCGGGAAGATGGCCGTGCGCCTGGACTACTCCGGGTTCGCCCGCGCGTACGGCGCCTCCTACGGCTCCCGCCTGCGGCTGGTACGGCTGCCCGCCTGCGCGCTCACCACGCCGGACGCCGCCGGATGCCGTACGGCCACCCCGGTGGCCTCGGCCAACGACACCGAGCACCAGAGCGTGAGCGCGGAGGTGACGACCGCGTCGGCGGACGGCGCGGCGACGGTGCTGGCGGCCGCGGCGGCGCCCTCCAGCGGCAAGGGCGACTACAAGGCGACGTCGCTGTCGGCGTCGGCGACGTGGGGTGTCGGCCCTCAGTCCGGCGACTTCACCTGGTCGTATCCGATGCGGGTACCGCCGGTGCCTGGCGGGCTGGCCCCGGAGGTCGGCTTGTCGTACTCCTCCTCGTCCATCGACGGCCGGACCTCCAACACCAACACCCAGCCGTCCTGGGCAGGCGACGGGTTCGACCTGTGGCCCGGTTACATCGAGCGGCACTACAAGTCCTGCAAGGACGACGGCGTGCCGAAGAACACCACGCTCGACCTCTACCCCGGCGATCTGTGCTGGGGCTACGACAACGCCACGATGACGCTGAACGGCAAGGGCGGCGAGCTCATCCCCGCGGGCGGCGACAAGTGGCGGATGAAGAACGACGACGGCACCCGCGTCGAGAAGCTGACCAGCGCCTCCCTCGACAACGGCGACAACGACGGGGAGTACTGGAAGGTCACCACCCCCGACGGCACCCAGTACTTCTTCGGGCTGAACACGCTGGCCCTGGAGAACCCGCAGACCCAGTCGGCCTGGACGGTGCCGGTGTTCGGCGACGACGACGGCGAGCCGTGCCACAAGTCCGAGTTCAAGGACTCCTGGTGCCGGCAGGCGTGGCGGTGGAACCTCGACAAGGTCGTCGACCGGGACGGCAACGCCATCACCTATTTCTACAAGCAGGAGACGAACCACTACGGCCGCGACCTCAAGGCCGAGGACGAGACGCCGTACGTACGCGGCGGCTACCTCGACCACATCGACTACGGCCTGCGCTCCGACAACCTGTTCCCGGGCAAGGCTCCGGCACGGGTCAGCTTCGAGGTCTCCGAGCGGTGCCTGCGCTCCGAGGACGCCGACTGCGCGGTGGACAAGATCAAGGACCACCCGGAGTACTGGGAGGACGTGCCCTGGGACCTGCACTGCGACTCCGGACAGGAGTGCAAGGAGGAGCACGGCAACCTCTCGCCCACGTTCTGGACCCGTAAACGGCTGACCATGGTCAAGACCCAGGTCCTCAAGGCGGACGGCAGCGACTACCGCCCGGTGGACTACTGGGAGCTGAAGCACGCGTGGGGGATGGCCGACGTCGACCGGCAGTTGCTGCTGACGTCCATCGTCCACACCGGTCTCGCCGGACCGGACCCGGTCGAGCTGCCCCCCGTGTCGTTCGTCTACACACAGAAGCCGAACCGGGTGGACAAGCTCGGCGACGACCTCGGCCCGTTCGTGAAGGACCGGCTCGGCACGGTGTACAACGAGTTCGGCGGGGTCCTCGACATCAAGTACTCCGACGCCGACTGCACCACGAGCGACCTGCCGACCCCGCAGACCAACCGCCGTCGCTGCTTCCCCACGTACTGGACGAAGACCGACGGCGAGAGCGAGAACCCGACCCTCGACTGGTTCCACAAGTACGTGGTGACCGAGACCGTCCAGACCGACCTGACCGGCGGGTCGCCGGACATGGTCACCAGGTACGACTACGGAGTCGGGCATCCCGCCTGGCACTTCGACGACGACGACGGGCTCACGCCCGAGAAGTACAAGACGTGGTCGCAGTGGCACGGCTACGACAAGGTACGGGTGATCAGCGCGGCCACCAGCGGCGCGCCCGGCCAGGTCGACCACTGGTACTTCCAGGGCATGGACGGCGACCGCCTGAACACCTCCGGCGGCGAGAAGGACGTCAAGGTCTCCGACGACGAGGGAGGCAGCTATCCCGACCACGAGTCCCTGCAGGGATTCGAGGTCCGCACCGTGACCTACGACAAGGCCGGCGGCAGTGTCGTGTCCAAGAGCGTCGCCTCGCCGTGGCACTCCCAGACCGCCTCCCGCACCCGCTCCTGGGGAACCGTCACCGCCAACCTGATCGGCACCAAGACCACCCGGAAGCTGACCGCGCTCGACGACGGGAGCTGGCGGGAGACCAAGGCCACCACCAACGCCTTCGACCCCACGACGGGCGCGCCGACGCAGGTCGACGACTTCGGCGACGTCACCACCGACGCCGACAACCGATGCGTCACCACGACGGTGGCGGCGCAGAACACCACCGATTGGCTGGTCGGCTTCCCGGCGCAGGTACGGACGG
The DNA here is from genome assembly GCF_050942315.1 of Nonomuraea sp. CA-143628. Classification (NCBI taxonomy): domain Bacteria; kingdom Bacillati; phylum Actinomycetota; class Actinomycetes; order Streptosporangiales; family Streptosporangiaceae; genus Nonomuraea; species Nonomuraea sp. CA-143628. The sequence goes on along the minus strand of NZ_CP192072.1, from coordinate 8,389,893 downwards.
TGGCGGCGTCCTGCGGTCAGTCCGCAGACCTCAGCAAGCAGCTCATCTCCGACGGGCGCACCTACTACGACGGCGGGGCCTTCGGAGCGGCGCCGACCAGAGGGCTGGTCACGGCGACCGACAAGGTCGCGGCCACCGGCACCACCAGCACCGCCGTGCGCTATGTGCCGGCCGCCAAGACCGCCTACGACGCCTACGGCAGGCCGAAGGCCGTGACAGTGGTCGACAACACCACGGCCACCCCCGTCGAGCGCACGACGACCACCGTCTACACCGAGAGCGGCGGCCTGACCACCAAGGCGACGGTCACGGGCCCGCCGGTCAAGAGCGGGGACGCCGGCTCGGCGATGACCACGATCACCGAGCTCGATCCCGCCTGGGGGAGTGCCCTCAAGTCCACCGACGAGGGCGACAAGACGACGGTCTTCTCCTACGACGCCCTCGGCCGGGTGAGCAGAGTGTGGGCGCCGGGCCGCGACACCGACCAGCTCCCGAACCGGCAGTTCGGCTACCAGACGGTGGCCGGCCAGATCACTGCGATCTACACCAAGGAGCTCAACAACGACGGCGGTCAGGACACCGCGTACGAGCTGATGGACGGCTGGCTGCGCTCCCGCCAGACTCAGCAGCCCGGCCCGGACGGCGGCCGCCTGATCAGCGACACCTTCTACAACGCCCAGGGCAGCGTGGACCGGACCTACGCCACGTACTACGCCGATGGCGCCCCCGGCGCGTCCCTGTTCGGCGTGGACGCCCCGGGCCAGGTGGAGAGCCAGACCGCCTACACCTACGACGGGCTCGGCCGCGTCGTCGCCGAACGGCTGCTCGCGGGCAACAGCGACGCCGGGGAGAAGTGGCGCACGACCTACGCCTACGGCGGCGACCGGACGACCGTCACCCCGCCCGCCGGCGGTATCCCCACGACCACGGTGGTCGACGCCCTAGGCAGGAAGGTCGAGGTTCGCCAGCACAAGCCGGGCGGCTACGACTCGACCTCCTACAGCTACACCCCCAGGGGACAGCTGGCCTCGATCAAGGGGTACGGCGGCCACACCTGGACCTACGACTACGACCTGCGCGGTCGCCAGATCGAGGTGTCCGACCCAGACAAGGGCGTCACGAAGTACACCTACGACGACCTCGACCAGGCCGTCCAGGCCGAGGACGCGCGCGGCAAGAAGATCGGCACCACCTACGACCCGATCGGCCGCCAGATCGCCCGCTCCGACACGACGAGCGGCAGCCCCGGCACCAAGCTCACCGAGTGGACGTACGACACGGTACGCAAGGGACAGCCGACCGCCTCCATCCGATACGAGAACGGCGCCGTCTACACCGAGGCGGTCAACTTCTACGACAACCAGAACCGGCCGACCCGCACGACCGTGACCCTGTCCGGCCTCCCCGCGGCCGAGTCAGCGCTCGCGCCGTCCGCCGGCTACCAGTTCAACACCGTCTACAACCTCGACGGGACCGTGCAGTCGGTCAGCAGCCCGGCGGTCGGCGGGCTCCCGGCCGAGGTGGTCGCCACCACGTATGACGAGCTCAGCCGTGCGGTGAAGCTGACGAGCAACCTGGCGACGTACGTCATCGGGAGCGACTACAGCAAGACCAGCAAGCTGCTGGGCAGGCGGCTGTCCACCGGGGGCAAGCAGGTCGACCAGACCTACGGGTACGAGTTCGGCACCCAGCGGCTGAAGACCAGCACCACGGTCCACGCCGGCATGCCGGGCGTCGACCGCGACGCCACCTACGACTACGACGACGCGGGCGACATCAGGCAGATCACCGACGTCTCCCGCGACGGCACCGACAACCAGTGCTTCCGCTACGACTACCTGAGGCGGCTCACCGACGCCTGGACCCAGGCGAGCGACGGCTGTGCGACCGATCCCGGCTCGGCGACCCTGGGCGGCCCCGCGCCGTACCGGACCGCGTACACCTTCGACGCCTCCGGCAACCGCGCCACCGAGACGCAGTACGACACCTCCAACAAGCTCGCCGGCACGCGTACCTATGCCTACGCGGGTGGCACCGGCGTCGGCACCTCGTACAAGGGGCACCAACTCGCCACCGTCACCACCCAGACCGGGACAGGTGGGCGTACCGACAGCTACGCCTACGACGCCACCGGCAACACCACCAGGCGGACCACCGGTGCCGGCGACCAGACGCTCTCCTGGGACGTCGAAGGTCATCTCACCAAGGTCGCCGACGCGGGCACCGGTGAGACCAGCTTCGGCTACGACTCGGACGGCGACCGGCTGATCCGCCGCGACCCGACCGGGACCACGGTCTACCTCCCAGGGCTGGAGGTGCACCTCAACAAGGGAGCCACGACCACCCAGGCCACCCGTTACTACAGCCACGACGACGTGACCGTCGCCATGCGCACCACCGCGGGGGTCACCTTCCTGTCGCCCGACCACCAGGGCACCGGGGAGGTGGCGATCGACGCGACCACCGGCGGGTTGAGCAAGCGGCGTTACACCCCGTTCGGCCAGCCACGCGGCACCGCCGCCGGCGTCTGGCCGGGGGAGAGGGGCTTCGTCGGCGGCACCATCGACTCCAGCACGTCCCTCACGCATCTGGGCGCTCGTGAGTACGACGCGGACATCGGCCGCTTCATCTCGGTCGACCCGCTGTTCAACCTGAGCGCCCCGCAGAGCTGGGACGGCTACTCCTACGCCGATCAAAGCCCTGTCACCCAGAGCGACCCCTCGGGCCTTCAACCGGACGGCCCCTGGTGTGGCCCCTATGCCTGCCATCCCGGCGCGAGAGACCCTGGGGCCGGCAGCGACGGCGGCGGACATACCGGCGGCGGCAACTCCACTGGCCACGGCGGCGGCGGCAACAGCGGCGGCGGCAGCGGTGGTGGCCATGGCGGCGGTGGCAACTGGTTCGTCAGGCACCTCCTCAAGCCGGCCTGGAACGCCTACGTAGGCGCCGAGATGTGGGGCTTGCAGAACGGCGCATTCGGCCCTCTCGGCTCTATTGCCTCGATACCTGGAGCCGAAGACAAGATTGCTCATTGGTTGGGAGCGGACCCTGGCTCCAACTGGTACAAAGCGGGCAAACTAGCGCCAGACATCGCCCTCGCTGTGGTCGGTGTCGCAAGCCTGGCCAAATCAGCGATAAAGCTTGGGCTCGCTGGGCTGACCAGATACGCAGCGGCGAGGGCGGCGGGCACGACGGGCCGCGAGATCGCCGGGCAGGTGCTCAAGAAAGCGGCGACCTCCGCCGCTCGTGGCGGAGGCAGGATTCGATCGGGCATAAAAGCCGCCGCCAGAGCGATGGGCCGAGGCTGTAAGGGCAACAGCTTCGTCCCCGGCACGAAGGTGTTGATGGCGGACGGATCCGCCAAGCCCATCGAGCGCGTCAAAGTGGGCGATCGGATCCTCGCCACCGACCCGGGCACCGGCAGTACACAGGCGAAACAGGTCACCGCTTTGATCGTCGGTGAGGGCGTCAAGCACCTCGTCAAGATCACCGTGGACATCGACGGCGACCGAGGCGATCGCACCGGCAGCCTTACCGCGACCGAAGGCCATCCGTTCTGGCTGGACGACCTGCGAGAGTGGCGTGACGCGGACCAGCTGCAGCCGGGCATGTGGCTTCGCACCAGCGCCGGTACTCACGTCCAGATCACTGTCGTCCAGAAGTGGACCGCCACCCAACGCGTCCACAACCTGACAGCCGACGACATCCACACGTTCTATGTGCTGACGGGCTCCGCACCGGTCCTCGTTCACAACTGCAACGGACTGACGGATCCATGGCAGGTGGCGGACAGGGTCTCAGGCGCCAGAGACGGACACATCTGGAAATTGCATGGCCCAGGAACTCCTGCCGTATCGAAGAACGGAACAGCGAGTAAGTTCGGCACCGACACCTCGCCCGAGAACGTCATCGACGCCGTGATGGCCGGCGTCAGGCAGGAGACTTACGGTGGGGTGGGTGAGATTCCCTCGACGCACTACCACCTTTACAACACCGGAGTCAAAGGATTCGGCACCGTGGACGGAGTTCCGACATCTTGGATCAAGATTTATGTCGATGACGCAGGAAATCTCGGCACCGCATTTCCGGTCATCAGATGACATCTGACAACGCCACCTCGCGGGCGAGCCACCTGACGTACATCATCGATGATCATTCGCCTTACGGAAATCCCGAAGTCGGTCTGGATTTGGCGACCACTCCAGGGTACATGCTGTTCTACTCATGCTTCATGGGTGACGTGGACCTGGCAATCGATGGGATCGATTTCAGAACACACTTCGGATGGGTCTCGACGTTGAGCTTTGCCCTGGGCATGCTGCGCTCACTCCACGAACTGCCGGCGAAAGGCGTGTCGGCGGCTGGATTTCTCGAATCCGAATACCGGATCGAATTCCAGCTGAACGCCTCTGATGTTCGGGTATCGTGCTCGTATTCAGAGAATGTGGCGGCCATCGCCTACAGCGAGCTTCTCGCCCTTGCTCGAGGAGGTCTGACAGAACTTCTCCGCAACCTATATGCCAAGTATCCCGGGCTGGTGAGAAATCCGTTTCTAGCGAATGTGCTGGCCCAGCTGGACCTGGCGGAAGATACTTAATGACGCGGGTGTCAAAGGCGATGGATCTTGAATAGCGTAGACGGCCTGTCTGGTCTAGCGATTCGGGAGCAGCTGTAGCGGTGTGCCTGTCTGCTCCACCTCCGCCACCAACGGATCGCGTACTCGAGGGGCGGATCCGGCTCTGAGGGGAAAAGCGGTGATGGCATGCTTCTCGGCGAACAGGCATAGAAGCGCGGGTATCTGGTAGCGACCCGGTTCGGGGGATTCCAGGAGACGGGCGTCGAGGAGTTCGTCGAGCAGCTTCTCGGTCTGGTCAAGCGTTGTGCCGGCGACTGCGGCGGCGAGAGGGATCCTCACCTGGAGGTGGCGTGAAAGGGCCAGGAGGCAGAGCAAGCGGATCAGATCCTGCCCGCTGGGGTGACCCTCCAGGTCACGCAGGCTGATGGCGAAGGAGGAGCGAAGGGACAGATCCTCTACTTGAAGTTCGTCCAGGCGATGCTGTTCGTTCTCCAGCTTGTCCGCCAGCCAACTCAGGGGCCAGCGTGGCCGGGAGGTCAGGCGGGCGGCCGCGATGCGTACGGCGAGAGGGAGCCCTTCGCAGTAGCGGATGATCCGCAGGGCCGCGTCCGGCTCGGCGGCGACACGTTCCTCGCCTGCCAGGCTGCCGAGCATGGCCAGCGATTCCTGTTCGGAAAGGGCGTTCAGATGGTGGACGGCGCCGCCCAGGGTCGTCAGGGAGCGCCGGCTGGTCACCAGGACCGCGCATCCCTCGCCTGGGAGAAGGAGTTCTACTTGGGCGGCGTCCACCGCGTTGTCCAGGAGTACCAGCATGCCGCGGTCCGTCGTCAGAGAGCGGAACCGGGCGGCCGCCTCCGCGGTTTCCGTGGGCACATCCCCTGCGGCGACGCCGAGGGCCCGCAGCATGCGCCCCAGGGCTTCGTCGGGCAGGAGGGGAGTCAACTCTTCGCGGGCCCCTTGCAGGTTGACGTAGAGGTATCCGCCGGGGAAATGGTCGCGCAGGCGATGGGCCAGGTGGATCGCTATTGCCGACTTGCCCATGCCGCCGCCCCCGGTGATCACGACCGTACTCGATCCGTCGGGGTGGGTCATGAGCCGCTGCAAGGACGCCATGTCCTGCAGTCGGCCGGTGAACGCCGGGACGTCCCGGGGCAGTTCCAGGGGCGGTGATGCCGAGGCGGCACCGCGCTGGGCAGCGCTGGCGATGGTCACAGGGCGAGCGGAGGCGCTCGTACCTGGTAAGGATCTGCCCTCGAGAATGGCTTGGTGCAGTTCTCGCAGCTCAGGGCCGGGCTCCAGGCCGAGCTCCGCTACGAGCGTCTGACGTGCTCGGCGGTATGAGTCCAGGGCGTCGGCGCGCCGGTCGGCCGCGTGCAGCGCGCGCATGAGTTGCGCCCACAGGCCCTCCCGCAGGGGATGCTCGCTCGTCAGCCCCTGGAGCTCGTGGATGAGCTCGGGCCCCCGCCCCTGCAGCAGGCCCGCCTCGATGCGGGCCTCGGTGGCGGTGAGCCGGCGTTCGCCCAGCCTGCTCACCTCGGCGCTCACCGCCGCGGTGGGCAGGGTGTCGGAGTACGGCTCGCCGCGCCACAGGGCGAGCGCCTGGGAGAGCAGCCGGTGGGCCTCCCCGGCGGCGCCCTTGACCAGCGCGGTGCGGCCCTGCGTGGTCAGGGCGTCGAAGCGGGCGACATCGGTCTCGTCGGCGGCGCGGCGGATCTCGTAGCCGGACGCCCGGGTGATGATCGTCTCGCCGCCGTCGTCGCCGAGCGCGCGCCGCAGTTGCAGGATGTAGCCCCGGAGCAGAGTGGCCGCCGTCGGCGGCGGCTTGGCCGGCCACAGCTCGGCGATCATGCGTTCTGTGGTGATCGGCCGCCCCGCGCCGATCGTCAGCAGGGCCAGCAGGGTTCGGGGGCGCGGGCTGGGGATCGGAGCCCAGTCGCAACCGGTCCAGAACCGCATCGGTCCGAGCACCTGTAATCGCATATGGACCCCCGTCGCCTCCCCGATGCGGCGCCCCCGCCGACACCAGGACGATCTCCCCCTGCGGAGCGCACCTTCGTCGCGTTCGTGAAGGACGAACCCTCTCTCCGGTGCCTGGCCAGGCTGCCCCAACATGTCGGCACCATCCAGACGTTTCCGCCTGAGTGCAAAACTCCAGCCCAAGGGGCTGATAGGCAATGCCGGTGATCTGGGGTCGGTGAGATATGCCGGCTCCGGCCTGGAGGAGTCCCGGCAGCTATCGCCGAAGATCCACGAATATGGGGTTGACTTGCGGAAATGGGGTTTCGTGAGCGTGCCGTCCGAGGCAACTGGGCCATCCGCGGACTCGTTGATTCATCAGCGGAGCTGGAGCACGGCGTTGTCGGTACGGACGAAGAGACTGCCGTCGATGAGGACGAAGGGGGCCGGCATCGCCTCGTATCCGGTTCCTGCTAACGGCACGGACACGGGGAAGGGCGGCTCCCACATGGCTGTCTCATCGTTCAGGACGATGCTCCATCTCGGGTCGCCGGTGTCGGCGTCGAGTGCCTGAAGCCCGCCGTTCTCGGTGGCCATATGAAGGATGTTTCCGGCGAGCAGCAGCGATCCGACGGTGGGTGATGTCAGGCGCTGGGTCCATCGGACAGTCCCGGTGGCGAGATCTAGCGCGTCGATCCGCTCATCCCCAAGGCAGTAGAGGAGATCGTGCCCGAAGATCGGCATTCCGGAGCCGATCTCGTCCGGGTCGTCGAACCCTTTGAGGCTGAGCGTCCGTTCTGGCCGACCCGTTCGCGGATCGAGGCCGACCAGCGTTTCTTCGTACGGGTAGTCGGCATGGAACCGGTCCTCGACAATCCAGACGAGGCCGTGTGCCCAGACGGTACGCCCAGAGGAGACCCCCACCCTGTCCGGCCTGTCACACGGCGGCATTCGGGGGCACGCTTGTTCGTTGTCTTCCCAGATCTCCCAGCGCAGAGCGCCGGTATGCAGGTCGAAGGCATGCAACCCGCTCTTTACACGGCAATGCGGGTCAAACCCCTCGGTCATCAGCACCATTCCCTCGGCGATGGTGGGATGGACGTGGGACAGGCTGTATGTGTAGCCATCAGAGGGCACGCTGGTCTGCCAGCGGAGCTGACCGGTGGCGGCGTCGAGCGCCTCCATCCCTCGTTGCAGAGGTGGTAGAGCAGGCACCGTCTCGGAGGCCGAACGGCCCGCCCGGCGGGGTCTGTCGATGCCGACTCTCAGGAGAAGGCCGTCGACCACAGTCGGTCTGCGTGCTCCCTCGAGCTTCCACCTCAACCGTCCATCGCCTCTGTCGCACCCGAAAGTTTCTTCGCCTGTGTCGATGATGACCAGGCCGGAGGTGAGTGCGGGTGGCCACTCTAGGCGCGTAAAATCCCATTTGTCGTGATCCTGCGGGTTGTCGCAGTGCTGCTGATGCCAAAGCTGATGGCCTGTGGCGATGTCGAAGGCGAAGGCATTGCCCTCGGCGTCGCTCATGTACATCACGCCATCGGCGACGGCTGGGAGCGAAGGGCTCGCAGGAGTGGCGAACCGCCGCACCACCTGGGGTTCGCTGACGATGCCTGGGCCGGCACATCGGCCGGTACGCGCCAGATCGCCGTGAGGCACGGTACCTGGGGACACTTTCGGGACTCCGTATCATGGTGGGCTGGGCGAGGGTTTGGCTCCTGTCCGGGTGGCCCGCACGTAGTACTCCAACACCCCGGGGAACACTGCCGCCTGCGGCATACCCAGCGGATCATCGGGCGGCCGATGTCCGGAAACAACCGCAGTCGCTCCGTCTGCTCATCAGAGAAGAACTGGGTCGCGAACCCCATCAACCTCCCTGGAAGCACTGGACCAGTACGAACCGTAGCGGCAAAGATCGCAAACCGTCCCAAGAAGGCGTAAGAGATAGGTTCGTTGGATTTCTGCGATTGCTACGGGAACCCCTGGAGGCAGGACGAAAGGCTGGATCTGCCACGCGTGCTCGTAGGCGATCTTGGGCCGCTGCCCGTAGTCGCCAAAGCAGGCCGGATCCAGATCAAGTTGTTCGGTGACGAAGGCGACGGCCCCGGACGGAGCCGTAAGAGCCCGCACGTCCCACGTGGCGGCGTATGACGAGGCGGCCCGCTGACCGGTTCGTGCCGCCGACCATGGGTGAGAGGCACCCCGGAGTCCGGGGTGCCTCAGTTCAGCCGCTGGACCTCAGTAACCCAGCCGCTTCAGGTCGGGCTGCTCGAAGGCCATCTGCGGAATGTCACCCCGGTAAGGACCCGTGATGACCGGCGGGACGAAGGTCTCCTTGATCGTACGGGCGTTCACCCAGCGGATCAGGTTGAAGATCGAGCCCGCCTTGTCGTTGGTGCCCGAGGCGCGGGCGCCGCCGAACGGCTGCTGGCCCACGACCGCCCCCGTCGGCTTGTCGTTGATGTAGAAGTTGCCCGCCGCGAAGCGCAGCCGCTCCGAGGCCGAGGCGATCGCGTAGCGGTCCTGGGCGATGATCGACCCGGTCAGCGCGTACGGCGAGACGCTCTCCATCTGGTCGAGCACCGCGTCGAAGTCGCCGTCCTCATACACGTGTACGCCCAGGATCGGCCCGAAGTACTCCTTGACGAAGATCTCGTCCGTGGGGTCGGCGCACTCCAGGATGGTCGGCTTCACGAAATAGCCGGTGGAGTCGTCGTACGAGCCGGTGAGCAGGTCGATGTTCGAGGCGCCGCGCGCCCGGTCGATGGCCGCCTTGTGCTTGGCGAAGGCCCGGTCGTCGATGACCGCGCCCATGAACGTCGACAGGTCGCCCGCCACGTCGCCCACGGTCAGTGACTCGGCCGCGGAGACGAAGTCGTCACGCATGCGCGACCAGACCGAGCGCGGCACGTACGCCCGCGAGGCCGCCGAGCACTTCTGGCCCTGGTACTCGAAGGCGCCCCTGACCAGCGCGGTGGCGAGCACGGCCGGGTCGGCGGACGGGTGGGCCAGGACGAAGTCCTTGCCGCCGGTCTCGCCGACGAGGCGCGGGTAGCCGCGGTAGGAGGCGATGTTCGCGCCGACGGTGCCCCACAGGTGCTGGAAGGTCGCCGTCGAGCCGGTGAAGTGGATGCCCGCCAGCTGCGGGTGCGTGAGCGCCACCTCGGAGACCGCCTGGCCGTTGCCGGTGACCATGTTGATCACGCCCGGCGGCAGGCCCGCCTCCTCCAGCAGGCGCATCGTGAAGTGCGCCGCGAACTGCTGCGTGGGCGAAGGCTTCCAGACGACGACATTTCCCATCAAAGCCGCCGACGTCGGCAAATTTCCGGCAATGGCGGTGAAGTTGAAGGGAGTGATCGCCAGCACGAAGCCCTCGAGCGCCCGGTACTCCATCCGGTTCCACACCCCGGCCGACGACATCGGCTGGTCGGCGTACAGCTGCCGCGCGTAGGCCACGTTGAACCGCAGGAAGTCGATCAGCTCACAGGCCGAGTCGATCTCCGCCTGCTGCGCCGACTTCGACTGTCCGAGCACGGTCGCGGCGTTCAGCGTCGCCCGCCACGGCCCGGCCAGCAGGTCGGCCGCCTTGAGGAAGACCGCCGCCCGCTCGTCGAACGACAGCGCCCGCCAGGCCGGAGCCGCGCGCAGCGCGCTGTCGACGGCGTTCCGTACGTCCTGAGCCGTGGCATCTTGGGTGCGGCCGAGGACGGAGGCCTTGTTGTGCGGCTGCACCACGTCGATCGGCGCGCCGCCGCCGAGCCGCCGCTCGCCGTCGATCGTCATGGTCAGATCGATCGAGGACCCGGACAGCTCCTTGATCCGGTTCTCCAGCGTCGCCCGCTCCGGGCTGCCCGGCGCGTATCCGTACACCCGCTCGTTGGCGGGAACAGGCACGTTGCTGATGGCGTCCATTTACTTACCCCCAAGGGCACGAAGGAAGAAGGCGACGTTGGCGGGCCGCTCGGCCAGGCGGCGCATGAAGTAGCCGTACCAGTCGTCGCCGTAGGGAACGTAGACGCGCACGGTGTGACCGGCCCCGGCGAGGTCCTCCTGCCGGTCGGTGCGGATTCCGTACAGCATCTGATACTCATAGGACCCGAGCCCGCGGCCGAAGCGGTCGGCGAGCAGCTCGGTGATCGAGATGATCCGGTCGTCGTGCGTCGCCACCATGGGATACCCCTGCCCCGCCATGAGGGTTCGCAGGCATCGCACGTACGCCTTGTCGACCTCGCTTTTGCCCTGGTAAGCGACAGAGGCGGGCTCCCGGTAGGCGCCCTTGACCAGGCGTACCCGCGAACCCTCGACCGCCAGCGCGCGGCAGTCGTCCGCGCTGCGGAACAGGTAGGCCTGGATCGCCACGCCGGTCGACGGGAAGTCCGCGCGCAGCTTGCGCAGGATCGCGAGCGTCGAGTCGACGGTGGTGTGGTCCTCCATGTCGAGCGTCACGGTCGAGCCGCCCGCGTCGGCGGCGGCGCAGATCTCGCGGGCGTGCTCCAGCGCCATCGCGTCGTCGAGCCGCTGCCCGACGGCCGACAGCTTCACCGACACCTCGCCCCGGCGGCCGAGATCGAGCGGGCGCAGCGCGTCGAGCAGCGTGATGTACGCCTTCGCGGTGGCCGCCGCCGCGCTGGCGTCGCGGGTCTCCTCGCCGAGATGGTCGACGGTGACGGCGAGCTTGGCGTCGCGCAGCCGTTCGATGGCGGCCCGGGCCTCCTGAACGCTCTCACCGGCGACGAACCTGTCGACGACCTTGCGGGTGAGGGGGAAGCCGGATACCGAGCGGCGTACCAGCGCGCTCCGGGAGGTGGCGAGTAGCAGTTGACCCAGCATGTCCTCAGCCTAAAACCGCAGCTCACAACCGGGCCATCGACGCGCGTAACGCCACTTGTGGCAGGCTGTCATACAAATGCACAACTCGGCAGATCTACAGGAGACCGTCGACGAGCTCGCCCGCCTGCTGGGGGCGTCCGCGACGCTGGAGGACCGCTCGTTCCGCCTGCTGGCGTACGGTGCGCAGCACGGCGACATCGACACCGTCCGCCAGGAGTCGATCCTGCGCAGACGCGCCACCGGCGAGGTCCGCGACTACTTCGAACGCTACGGCATCGCCCGCGCCCACGGCCCGGTCAGGATCCCCGCGGACGCCGACCTCAAGGTCCTGGCCAGGGTCTGCTGGCCGCTGCGCCACGGCGAGGTCACCTACGGCTACCTGTGGCTGCTCGACTCCGGCAGCCTCACCGAGCAGGCACTGAGCCGGGCCGCGCCGCTCGTGGCCAGGGCCGCCGCCGCGCTCGCCCAGGAGGCCAGGAGCCGCCACGACCTCGGCCGCGGCCTGCGCGCGCTGCTCTCGGCCGACCCGGAGGAGCGGGCCGGCGCCTCCATCGAGGTGCTCGGGCCCGTCACCGCGATCGCCGTGCGCGAGTCGGAGGAGCGCGTCGCCGCCCTCTGGACGCTGCCGCGCGGCGTGCTGGCCCGCGCCGGCTCGCCCGTCGCGCTGCTCGCCCCCGCGCACCTGGCCGCCGAGGTCGCCCAGACCCTGCAGAGCGCGTACGGTACGGCGGCCGGCACCGGCGCCCCCCGGGCGGACCCGGCGGACGCCTGGCAGAGCTGGCGCGAGGCACGGCAGGCGCTGCGCGTCGCCGAGCACTTCCCCCGCTTCGCGCCCGTCGCCCGATGGGAGGACCTGGGCGTGCACCGGCTGCTGGCCCGGCTCGGCCAGAGCGACCTGCGCGAGCTGGCGGCCGAGACGGCGGCGCTGGACGCCGAGCTGGCACACACCGTGGAGGTCTACCTGGACCACGGCGGCCACGCCCAGAAGACGGCCGCCGAGCTGGGCATCCACCGCCAGACGCTCTACTACCGGCTGGGCAAGGCCGAGCGGACACTGCACCGTGACCTGTCGGAGGGCGACGACCGGCTGACCGTCCACCTGGGCCTCAAAGCGGCCCGCCTCCTGGCGCCTTGAACGGCGGGTCTTACAGGTGGCTGAGGGCGGAGGCGTCGCCGGGCCCGCCGCGTTCGGTCAGCCCCTTGGCGACCCGCTGCCGGTGAGCGTCGTCCTTGTGCCCGTCGTACTTGAACTTGCCGCGGATCTCCTCGATCGCCAGCCGGATCCCCTGGATGCCCGACATCAGCCGCGGCATCCGGGCCGGATCGCCCTGCCCGGGTTCGAGGTCGGCGAGCTGCTCGCGCAGGATCTCCAGCTTGCCCTCGACCTCCTTGACGATCTCGGCCTGGCAGATCAGCTGGACGGAGGAGTAGAACGTGGTCGGCACGCCCAGCTCCGGCTCGACACCGGGCTCGGCCCGCCACCGGCCGGGGATGTAGGCCCAGGGGCCCGCCACCGACATGACCACCTTGGGGTTCTCGTCGATCGCCGCCCAGATCGGATTCGGCCGGGCCAGGTGGAGGACGATCGTCCGCTCGTCCACGAGCAGGAACTGCGTCGGCACCACGACGGGCACCTCACGGCCGCGGCCCGCGGCTATCAGGTGCCCGAACTGGTGGTCTTTCACGTACGCCAGGGACTGCTCGTCGGTGCCCGCGTCCCAAGGGTGAATCAGCATAAAAGGAACTTTAAGCGCAGGCGAGTTCGTACACCCGCACCAGCTCCTGGCTGACCCGCTCCCACGAGTAGCGCGAACGGGCGCGGTCGGCGCCCGCGTAGCCGAGCGCGGTGCGCAGCGTCGGGTCCGTCAGCAGTTCGCGGGCCAGGCGCGCGGTCCGCGCGGGGCGGTCCGGCGGCACCAGCAGGCCGGTGACGCCGTCGATGATCGAGTCGAGGTGCGCGCCCACGGCCGAGGCGATCACGGGTACACCGCAGGCCATGGCCTCCAGCGCGACGATCCCCGTCGTGGCCTCGCGCGGCACCGACACCACGGCGTCGGCGCTGCGCATGAGCTTGGGCACCGCGGTCCGCTTGACCTGCCCGAGCAGGGTGACCCGGTCGGCCACGCCGAGCTGCTGGGCCAGGGCGCGCAGGCGGCGTACCTCGCGGTCGCCGTCGAGCAGGTCCGGCTCGGGGCCGCCCGCGAGCACCAGCTCGACGTCCTGGAGGCCCTGCAGCGCGCGGATGATCGTGGGGGCGCCGCGTTCGGGGGTGAGCGGGCCCAGGTGCAGCAGGCGCTTGCGGCTGCCGCGCGTGGCGATCGGGCCCTGGCGGTGGAAGCGCTCGGTGTCGACGCCGTACGGCACGATGGCGATGTTGTGGCGCGGCACGCCGAGCCGGATCAGCGCCGACTCCTCGTCACCGGAGCCGGCGATGACCGCTCTGGCGCTGCGGCCGAGCGCGCGCTCCAGCTTCAGGTGGGCCGCGTCGACGGTGTGGAAGGTCTGGGTGACCGGCACCCCCAGGCCGTTGGCGCCCGTGACCGCGGCGAGGCCGCCGGTCCAGGAGTGGGCGTGGATCACGTCGGGGCGTTCCTGGCTCCAGCGCCGGCTCAGATATTGGCCGACGTCCTTGAGGTACGGCATGACATCGGCGGGGGCGAGATCGCGGGCCGGGCCCACCTCGATGTGCTCCATCATCACGCCCGGGGCCACCCGCGTCCTGGCCTTGCCCTCGGCGCTGTCACGACGGGAGTAGATGGTGACGTGGTGCTCGCGGCCCAGTTCACGCGCTACGGAGAGAATATGGTGACGCTTGTTGCCGGTAGCGGAAGCGACGATCGCGATATTCATGGCACACCTCAGCGTGAAAACAGCTTTCAAGGTGTGCCTGCGTCTTAGGCACGTCGTTCTTCCCCCGACCTTACCCAAAGATGGCTCAACCGCAAACCCCCGCAGAGCCGACACCCCTCAGACGCCGCGCAGCGCCAGCACCACGATCTCGTCCCAAACCTGTCCGCCGGAGAACGCGTGCCGGTCCGCCTCGACCGCCTTCACGATGGTCGTGGGCGCCTGGCCGGCGCATCTGCCCAGCACGTCGGCCAGCCGCTCCTCGCCGTACGGCTCGCCGGCCTCGTTCCTGGAGGAGATCAGCCCCTCGGAATACAGCAGCAGCGTCTCGCCCACCGCGACGGTCAGCTCCTCGGTCTCGGTCTCGGCCTCCGGGGAGATGCCCAGCGGCACGCCGCCACCCGAGGCGAACCGGACGCTCCCGTCGGGCAGCAGCAGCGCGGCCGGATGATGCCCCGCGGACGACAGGCGGATCCTGCGGCCCCGTACGAACCCGGCCACGACCATCACGAACATGCCGGTCCCCTGCGTCACCAGGGCCTCGTTCACCTTGCGCAGCACCACGTCGGGATCGGACTCCCAGACGCTGAGCACCCGGACCCCACCCCTGACCATCGCGCTGACCGACGCCGCCTCCTCGCCCTTGCCCGCGGCGCCGCCGAGGGCGAACGCCCAGCCGTCCGCGACGGGGAAGACGTCGTAGAACTCGGCGCCAACCGACGCGCCGGGATTGTAGATCGCGGCGGCCTCGTACCCGGGCACGTCCGGCAGGTTGCGCGGCGCGACGGTGGCCGACAGCGCGTCGGCGGCCCGCGAACGGCGCTGGAAGCTGCTCTGCGCGCGCACCGCCAGCCCGAGCTGGAGCCCGACCTCCTGCATGACCCCCAGGTCGGCCAGCGTGAACGGCGGCCGGGCGTGCGACCTGACCAGCGTGAGCACCCCGTCGCCCGGGCCGATGGGCACGCACAGCATCGAGCCGGCGCCCATCGCCGTCAGCAGCGGCCCGTCGGCGCAGAAGCCCAGCAGTGTCTCGTCGTCGACCATCTCGTGCACCACGCCGGAACCGCGCTCCAGCACCTGGGTCACCACGTGGCTCGCGGCCGGCTGGGCGGACTCGATCTGGCGTACCAGGTCGCCCAGCGGGTGGTCCTTGGGCGCCACCACGGCCGCGCGGCGGGCCAGACCGTCGCGTACCACGTCCGCGATCACCCAGTCGGCCCAGCCGGCCGCCAGCAGCCGCGTCGCCCTGGGCAGCGCCACGGGCTGCCGCAGCGCCTCCTCGTCCAGCAGCAGCGTGGTCATCGTGGCCAGCAGGTCCTGGCGCTTGGCCGC
The DNA here is from genome assembly GCF_050942315.1 of Nonomuraea sp. CA-143628. Taxonomy (NCBI): domain Bacteria; kingdom Bacillati; phylum Actinomycetota; class Actinomycetes; order Streptosporangiales; family Streptosporangiaceae; genus Nonomuraea; species Nonomuraea sp. CA-143628. Next base: position 8,374,355 of record NZ_CP192072.1, on the reverse strand, counting down.
CGCCAGCAGCAGCGCGCCGTCGGACTGCTCGGGCCGCCGCGCGCCCGGCTCGGGCAGCTGCACCTCGGTCGGCAGCGCCACGGCCGCCACCATCTGCTGCGGCTCGCCGGGCATCGTCAGCCTGGTCAGGGCCACCTGGACGGTATGGGTCCGGCCCTGGTGCGCCAGCCGCGACTCGAACGCCGCCGGCTGCCCGGTCTGCAGCACCGACATCAGGTGCGAGCGGAACGCCGCCCGCCGCGACACGTCCACCAGCAGCGGGAACGACCGGCCGACCAGGTAGCCGTCGGGGCTGCCCAGCATCCGCGAGGTCTCGGGGTTGATCCGCCGGACCACCCCGCCGCCGTCCAGCACGATCACCGGCACGGGGAAGGCCCGGTAGACCTGGCGCAGCAGCTTCAGCTCCCGCTGCCCCCCGTCCTTCTTGCCGCCTTGCCGCTTGGGCGCGTTGCGCAGCGCTTCACGCGCCTCGGCCAGCAACTCGGCGGCGGTGTCGAGCTCCGCGAGTGCCGCGTCCAGAGTCGGCGCAAGGTCGGAGGGGTAGGCCGCCCGCGCCTCGCGCAGGGAGGAAACACGTCCGGACAGAGCGTCCAGGGCGTGTTCGAGGCCGGGCATGGTCATTCTCTGACGCTACGCCACTCTGGATAATGCTAGCCATAAGGGGTAGGGCATGCTTGCTATGAAATCAACGGCGATGATCACCCCCGGACTTGCCCGTGACCTGGCGACTCTTGGGCGGTTGGGCGAAGACAACTCAACGGAAAGCGTGCTGCGCGGTCTGACCACCGCGCTGGCCGACGGAGTCCCCGGCTGCTCGGGCGGTTCCGCAGAGCACTGGCGGGACCAGCGGGTGCTGGTGTCGGGCTCGCACAGCGAGCTCATCATGCTGGTCGAAGGCGAGCGCGACATCGGCGAGGGCCCGTCGACCGACGCCAGGCTGACCGGCGGCCGGGTGGTCGTGACGGACGTGCTCAACGACTCGCGCTGGCCGCGCTACGCCCCGCTCGCCGCCCGATGGGGCGTGCGCTCGGTGCTCACCGTGCCCATCCGGCTCGACCCGGTCCTGCTGGTCATCGGCCTCTATTCGGTACGGCCGGCCGCCTTCTCCCCGCAGGCCGCCCAGGCGCTGGCCGACATGCTGACCGAGCAGGTGGGCGTGGCCATGGCCAACCTGTGGGACTTCGAGGAAGCGCGTACGGACGCCGCCCAGCTCCAGGAGGCCCTGGCCGGCCGCTCGGTGATCGACCAGGCCAAGGGCATCATCATGAAGACCAGCGGGTGCTCGTCCGAGGCGGCCTTCGAGGAACTGCGCCGGATCTCACAGCACCACCAGGTCAAGGTGGCGGATCTGGCCAGGCTCCTGGTCGACGAGCACCAGAAAAAGTCCCGCCGCTAGAGCCTGGTTTTGGGGAATGGGCTCAGCCAATGGCGGCCAAGGCGTCGTCGAGCGTGTCGTACAGCGGCAGCCGCTGCGCGAGCCCGGTGATCCACATGACCTTTGACTTTGAATATTCCACGCCGACCAGGGCAAACCTGGCACCCGACGCCAGGCTGGTCTGCCAATGGTGGACGATCAGGCCGAGCGCGCGCGAGTCCATGAACGTCACTCCGGCCAGGTCCAGGATCAGCTCGGAGCCCGCCAGAGAGAGGTAGTCGGCGAACTGCTCGCGCGTCGTGGCGTCGAGCACGCCATCGACTTTGATCACCGTGATCTCGTCCACGGTCGACGACGTAAGGCTCAGGGCCGTCACCGCCCCTTCGCCGTTCTCCGGCATTGTCACGGGGCAACCCTACTGTCACCGAACGAAGGAGGAATACTTCTGCCGTTAGGGGGGACACTGGATCCGAAGTCCAGCAGAGGGCTTCCGTCTCGGATGTAGAGCGAGGCAGGCCTCTGCATGGGCTTTTTCTGCAGGTGGAGGCGGCCCTGCGACCCATATGAGGAGCAGCCATGGCTGTGCGGGAATTCGTCCTCGAGGAGTTGACCGCCGAAGAGTTGCTGGCCGAAATGGCGAGCGAAGCCACTACCGACAGTCACCGCGAACGCCTGCGGGAGCGCATCGTCGAGATGCACCGCTCGCTCGCCATGGAGATCGCCAGACGTTACCGCTACCGCGGCGAGCCTCTGGAAGATCTTCTGCAGGCCGCGTACGTCGGCCTCATGAAGGCCGTCAACGGCTTCGACCCCACTCTCGGCCATGCCTTCAGGGGCTACGCCGTCGTCACGATGACCGGCGAGGTCAAGCGCCACTTCCGCGACCGTACCTGGGCCATCCGGGTGCCGCGTCTCTACCAGGAGCGCCGCTCCGAGCTGAACCGGCTCGTCGCCGACCTCAGCCAGGACCTGGGACGCTCCCCGACCGTGGCCGAACTGGCCGCGAAGATGAACATCAGCGAGGAGGACGTCCTGCTCACGCTCGACGCCTCGGCCGCCTACAGCACGCTGTCGCTCGACGCGCCGCTCGGAACCGAGGACGACGCCGCCTCTCTCGGCGACATCATCCCGGAGGACGACGATACGCTGAGCAAGATGGTCGACCGGCAAGCCGTCAAGCCGCTGATCGACGCGCTGCCGTCGCGTGAGAAGCACATCCTGCTGCTGCGCTTCTTTGGGAACATGACACAAGCCGAAATAGCGGCAGAGTTCGGCATCTCGCAGATGCATGTATCGCGAATCCTCCGTAAAGTGCTGGACCAGCTACGTAGTGAGCTAGTCAGCTGATTAAGGCGGTTACCGGGTGAACGAGGATGTCGATCCTCAGGCGGGCTCCATCAGCCCGCCACCGGGCGCGCCGGTGAAAAGGCTGAGCTTCCGGTTGCCGGACCTCCCGCAGGTGCGCCAGTTCGCCGCGTCCGAGGCCCGCGAGGTGGGCATGGCGGAGGAGGCGGTGGGCGATTTCGTCATCGCCGTCAACGAGGTGGCCACCAACGCCGTCACCCACGGCACCGTCGACGCGCAGCTCCGTACCTGGGTCCACGACGGCGAATTGGTGGTCGAGGTCCACGACGAGGGCACCTGGAAGCCCGGCCCGATGCCCGGCTCGGTGGGCGGGATGGGACTCTGGGTGGCCCGCCTGCTCTCCTCCGACCTGTCGCTGCGGGTGGGCGGCGAGGGCAGCACGGTCATCATGCGCTTCCCCAGCAAGACCTGATTTCACGTGCGCGCGCGACGCCTCGTGATCCTCTCCTGATCATCGAGTGCGCCGCGCGCTGTCGTGTTGTGTCCGCTGTCGGCGTATGTTATCGGCGGGTCGTTTGTTATCGGCGGGTACGGCCTCGCCAGCCGCCGTAGCTCTTGACGCTGGCCGTGCCGATGCCCGCCTGGTGCAGCGCCAGCAGGGTGAGGCCGAGCAGCATGAACGTCGTGCCGGAGATTCCTGACCCGATGCTCACGTTCAGCAGGTCGAGCAGGAAGCCCAGGCCGAAAATGATCGCCGCGACTATCGCCAGCATGTCCCGTTACCTCGTTCCGTAGGCCGTATCGGTTGCGCGGCCTGCTTCGTGGTTTGCTTCGTGCTCTGAGAGGGTGAGCAGCCGCTCCAGCACGACCCGGTAGTCGCGCAGGGCCAGCCGCAGCTGCTCGGTGTCGCCCGCGCCCTTCCAGCGGTCGCGCAGCTCGCCCGTACGAGCCGCAAGACCGCTGGTGATCGCCTCGACCACCTCTTCGACCAGTCCTTCGGCCCGCTGGACGGCGTCACTGGGGTCGTCCACGAACGAGGTCTGCAGCTCGCGCCAGCGGCCCTGCACCTCGGACGGGTCCTGGTCGAACAGGACGACGGACTGAGGCGCGGCGTGGGCCGGCGCGCTCTCCACCGCCACGGGCTCGCCGGCCACGTCGTCGGTGTACTCGGGCTCGTCGCGCACGGGGTCCGGGCTCAGACCCGGCTCGGGCTCGGCGAGCATGTCGCCGCCCGTCGGGGCGTACGGCTCGTGGTGACGGGCGCCGTTCCCCTTGTCGTTCTCGCCGTTCTCCGTGTCGGCGGTCGCCCGGGACTGCTCGTCACGGACGATGTCTTCCCTGCTGAGGTCAGCGGTGGGGGTGTCGTTCGCGCGGAAGTCGTCGTTGGGGGCGTCATCGTCGTCGGTCTGGTCCGCCCGTTGCGACGGCACTTTCAGCTCGTCGCTCGTCATATCGGTCACCGTCCTCGCGTGGTCTCTTGTAGGAGCTCTTCGAAGAGCGCGCGGTAGTGCACCATCGCCTGACGGAGGTCCTCGGTGGAGGCCTCCTTCCTGGCGGCGCGCCCGCTGATCTCGTGGGCCGCCCGGTAGTGGTCCAGGGTGGCACCGTGCCCGACGGACAGATCGGACAACCGCTGCTCGAAGTCCTCCGTGGGGTAGCCGCGCTCCGCCATGACCGCCGCCACCAGCTGGTCGGCCTCGGATACCGCGAATCCGGGGGCGTCGACGAAGCGCTCCTGCACCTCGTTCCACCGGGTGGCGTAGCTGTCACGTGACTCCTCCGGCAGGGGCCGGATGTCCAGCTCGGAGTGGCGCTGCTCTCGGGCGAGCAACTCCTGCTCCGCGTCGCGCCTGCTGTCGTGCTCCGCCATCAGGCGTTCGTACTCGGGGCCGAAACGTGTGCGGAGGCGGCTGCGGCGCTGCTGCTGCAACACCACGTAGCCGACTGCGGCGAGGGCCACCACCGCGACCACGACGACGACCACCCAGATCAAGGTGGACATGATGTTCGCCTCCGGTCTCTAATGTCGAGACCAGCGACTGCCCCCGTACGAGCGCCCGAAACGCCGGTGTCAGCGGCCTTCCAGCGCTTTCCTGGCCGCTTCCAGCACTGTCGCGACGTGTGAGTCACCAGGGGCGGCGGCGACCTCCCTGAACCCGCTCACGCTGTCGTAGCCGACGTCGAGCCCGGCATCGACAAGCCGCTGCGCCCACCGCAAGGCGGTGTTCAACCGCTCGGCGGCCGGCGGCTTCCCCTGCGCGGCGGCGGACAGGTTCCGCAGGTTCGTGGCGGGCCCGGACTGCGCGTGCTTCCGCTCCAGCTTCCACGGTACGGCCCGGCTGTGATCGAGCATCGGCTTGGCCAGGCCCGCGGCCCGCTTGGCCTGCAACACCCCGGACTCACTCACCCCGAAGTGCGTGGCCAACTCCTGCACGCTCATCCCCTCGGCGACGAGCCTGGCCAGCTCACTCCGATCAACGGTCGGCCTGCGCCCCACGAGCCCCTCCTGCTGAGTACGCGTGTGGTTCTGATGTGCGCTAAGGTTATGACGTCTCGCCCCGCAGGGGGTGATCGACACAGACCGGGACGTAGCGCAGCTTGGTAGCGCACTTGACTGGGGGTCAAGGGGTCGCAGGTTCAAATCCTGTCGTCCCGACCAGGTTTCTCTGGTCGAGCAGGGTGTCACTCGAGAGAGTGGCACCCTTTTTCAATTCCGGGAAGCCAAGTGGCAGGCGGAAGCGGCCGCTTGTCCTATACATGGTCGGGATCGCGGTGGATCTGGATGGTCCATTCGGCCGCTAAGGCGGTCAGCGCGGCGACGGCCGAGACGACGGGGGCGACGATGAGCGCCGCGACGCCGACGGTCACGGGGATCTCCATCACGGTGTGGCCATAAGAGTCCTTGAGGATGATCCGGCGGACGTTGCCCTCGTGAATCAACGTCTTGATCTTGTCAGCGAGCTCCGTGCTGCGGACCTTGACCTCTTCCTTGGTGACGGTCATCTCTGCTGCTCTCCCTTCTGATTCGCTCCGCTTTCAGGATGCGTGCGGGCAGGCGCCGGGGCAGGAGGCGAAGGGCCCGTCATGCCCGCCGGTGGTCCTGGCCACGTTCGTCCAGGACGACGAGGCCGGAGGCGCTGTCGAAACGTTCGCCCAGTATGCCCGGCGTTTCAGGTCGGATCTAGGCGGAGCTGTGGTCTGCTCGCGCCCAGTCGGTCTCCCACTGCCGGTACCGGGCCCGGTTCATTCGCCGGCGGGCACCCAAGAACAAGCTCATCGCCGGCAACGCCGTCGCCAGGACGATGAGGGCGCCCGTCGCCAGGCCTCTGCCCACGAGTTCCGCCTTGTCAGCCGGTGGTGTGGCGAGCGTTCCGGCGGCGTCGACCCACACCGGCACCACCGAGCCGGCCTTGGCCGATGGGGACACCGGCACCAGGTGGCTGCGCGGAGTGCCGTGGAAAGTCCATCGCGCCATCGCCCGAGGCTCGGCCGTGGGTATCTCGGTGAACGGCGCGATGGCGCCCGGAGCGTCCTGCGACAACGTGGCCATGATCCGTACACGCGAATGACCTTGCTGATCGCGCAGGACGCTTTGGTAGGTGGCCCGGCCCGCGAGCACGGCCGGCCACAGGCTGGCCAGCACCAGCAGCAGGACTGCCAGGACAAGGGCGGACTCCAGCCGGTCGGAGCGGCGGCGCAACGGATTGCCATCCGGCCGGTACAACCGCACGCACAGCAACAGCGGATGGGATGAGTTCTTCACGGCGCACCTCCTTCTGTCCACTGTGCGGCTCTGCCGGCCATGACCGGCAGAGCCGTACGACTCGGCGCGACAGGGACCTTGGTCCTTCGCAGCGGCGCCAAGGCCGGCGTCCCCGGTTCGCTGGGGCGAAAGTCCTGGCGGAGCGGGACTATCGGCACTGACCGAAGATCGCAGGAAGAGATGTGCTGAAGGGACATCATTTCTGGGAGGTAGCGATGAGGGGTACAGGTTTCCGGCAGTGGCTATATCGCGGGGGACGGCCGAATCGCCTGGCAGGGGCGATGAACCGGCTCTCCGCCCTCCTCCACTCCACCGGCGTGCTGATGCCGGAGCGAATGGTGACCCTGGAGGTGCCAGGCCGCCGCACGGGGCGTCTCATCTCCTTTCCCCTGGTCGTCGCCGACTACCAGAACGAGCGCTACCTGGTGTCGATGCTCGGGGAGAAGGCCAACTGGGTGGGTAACGTACGGGCGGCAAAGGGAGAAGGGCTTCTACGGCACGGACGCAGCGAGAGGATCGTGCTCGAGGAGGTTCCCATCGAACTGCGCGCCCCTGTTCTTCGCCGCTACCTGGCGGTGGCGCCGGGTGCGCGGGCGCACATCCCCGTGGATCGGCGCGCCTCGCCGGCCGAGTTCGAGGCGATCGCCGATCGTTTCCCGGTCTTCCGTATCGTGCCCCCGACGGTGTCGTCCGCCGGCGGGTGATCTGAGCGGCGGGGTCATTCCTCGTCGGCAACGGTCATCGGGGAGCTCTCATCGTTGGAGCGTGGTCAGGTGGGTCGGGCCAGGTCCAGCCGCTGATGTACGAGGCGTCCTCGCCGTGTTCGCGGGTGTGGGCGCGGGCCTTGAGCCGTTCGTCGGACATGCGCTGGCGTAGGTGCGCGGCGTTGGTGCCGAGGCCGGGGACGCGGTCGATGACGTCCATGACCAGGTGATAGCGGTCGATGTCGTTGAGCATGGCCATGTCGAACGGCGTGGTGGTGGTGCCTTCCTCTTTGTAGCCGCGTACGTGAAGGTGTGCGTGCCCATGGCGGCGGTAGGTGAGGCGATGGATCAGCCAGGGGTAGCCGTGGAAGTTGAAGATCACTGGCCGGTCGGTGGTGAACAGGGCGTCGTACTCGGCGTCCGGCAGGCCGTGCGGGTGTTCCGAGGGCGGTTGCAGCCGCATCAGGTCGACGACGTTGACGACGCGTACTTTCAGCGACGGGAGGTGTTCGCGGAGCAGCGCGGCGGCGGCGAGGGTTTCCAGAGTGGGGACGTCACCCGCGCAGGCCAGCACCACGTCGGGGTCGGCGCCCTGATCGGTGGAGGCCCAGGGCAGAATGCCGAGGCCACGGGTGCAGTGCGCGATGGCCTCGTCCATGGTGAACAGGTCGAGCACCGGCTGCTTGCCGGCCACGACGACGTTGACGTAGTCGCGGGAGCGCAGGCAGTGGTCGCCGACAGAGAGCAGCGTGTTGGCGTCCGGCGGCAGATAGACCCGCACGACCTCGGCCTTCTTGTTGACCACGACGTCGAGGAAGCCCGGGTCCTGGTGGGAGAAGCCGTTGTGGTCCTGCCGCCACACGTGCGAGGAGAGCAGGTAGTTGAGCGAGGCGACCGGACGCCGCCACGGGATCCGCTTGGACGTCTCCACCCACTTGGCGTGCTGGTTGAACATCGCATCGATGATGTGGATGAACGCCTCATAGCAGTTGAACAGCCCATGCCGGCCGGTCAGCAGGTAGCCCTCCAGCCAGCCTTGGCACAGGTGCTCGCTCAGCACCTCCATGACCCGGCCGCCGGGGGCGAGGTTCTCGTCAGTTGATTCGACGATGGCGTTCCAGGCCCGGGTGGTCGCCTCGAAGACGGCTTGAAGCCGGTTGGAGGCCGTCTCGTCCGGGCCCATCAACCGGAAGTTCCGCGGGTTCGCCGCGATCACGTCGCGCAGGAACCGGCCCAGCACACGGGTGGGCTCGCTGGACTGCCCGGCAGGCGTTTTGACCTCTACGGCGTAGTCGCGGAAGTCTGGTAATGCGAGGGGTTCGAGCAGCTCACCGCCGTTGGCGTGCGGGCTGGCGCTCATCCGCCGTGCGCCGTGCGGAACCGTTTCCAAGATCTCGGCCACCGGCCGCCCATCGGCGTCGAACAGCTCATCGGGCCGGTAGGAGCGCATCCACTGCTCCAGCATGGCCAGGTGCTCGGGGTTGTCGCGGACGCCGGAGAGCGGCACCTGGTGGGCGCGCCAGGTGCCCTCCACCGGCAGCCCGTCCACCTCGCGCGGCCCGGTCCAGCCCTTGGGCGTGCGCAGGATGATCATCGGCAGGCGGTCGGCGCGGCCCTGCTTGTAGTCGGCGAGCTGGTCGAAGACGGTGTCGAGGGTCGTGGCCATCTGCTCGTGGTCGGGGCCGACGATGTGCGGCCGGTAGCCGTAGCCCTCCATCAGCGACAGCAACTCGGCCGAGGGGATGCGGGCCAGCACGGTCGGATTGGCGATCTTGTAGCCGTTCAGGTGCAGGATCGGCAGCACCACGCCGTCACGCGACGGGTCCAGGAACTTGTTGGAATGCCAGCTCCCCGCCAAAGGCCCGGTCTCCGCCTCGCCGTCGCCCACCACGCAGGCCACCACCAGGTCCGGGTTGTCGAAGGCGGCGCCGTAGGCGTGGGCGAGGGAGTAGCCGAGTTCGCCGCCCTCATGGATGGAGCCGGGTGTCTCGGGTGCCACATGGCTGGGGATGCCGCCGGGGAAGGAGAACTGCCGGAACAACCGCCGCATACCGGCGACGTCCCGCGAGACCTCCGGGTACTTCTCGGAGTACGAGCCCTCCAGCCAGGCGTGCGCCACCGCAGCCGGGCCGCCGTGCCCCGGACCGGCGATATAGATCATGTCCTGGTCACGCTCGGCGATGATGCGGTTGAGGTGGGCGAAGCAGAAGTTCAGGCCCGGCGTGGTGCCCCAATGGCCGAGTAAGCGCGGCTTGATGTGCTCAGGGCGCAGTGGCTCGGTGAGCAGCGGATTGTCCAGCAGATAGATCTGCCCCACCGACAGATAGTTCGCGGCACGCCAGTAGGCGTCCACCTGGCTCATGACATCCATCACGGTTACCTTCAGTCGCGAGGAGGCTTGGCGCGAGATGGCATGCACCAACGCCTCCAGATTTTTGGTGATCTAATCCCAATAGGGGCGGAAGTCCTGAATTGGCGCGGTCGTTCGGTCAGCGCAGGCGCCGCAGGAGCAGTGATGGCGGTGGCTCACAGGGTGCCACCCTGATGCGGGCGTCGACCGTGGTGGCGCCGTCGGAGCCGACGATGACGGGGTTGAGGTCGAGCTCGGCGATCTGGGGCAGGTCTTCCAGCAGCCTGCTCACTCGTACGAGCTGGTCGGCCAGGGCCTCCACGTCCACCGGAGGCGAGCCACGGTAGCCGTGCAGCAGCGGGGCGCAGCGCAGCTCGCCGATCATGTCGAGGGGGTCGGTGACGGGCGGCACCCGGAACGCGCGATCGGCCAGGAGGTCGGCCATGACGCCGCCCATGCCGACCATGGCCAGCGGGCCGAAGGCCGGGTAGTTGACGCCGCCGATGATGATCTCGACACCGCCCGGCAGCATGCGCTGGACGGTCGCGCCGGTCATCTGCGGGCCGATGTGCGCGGACATATCGTGGTACGCCTGTCGCACCTCGTCCGCGGTTCGGAGGCCGAGGCGGACGCCGCCGATGTCGCTCTTGTGCACCGGGCCGACGGCCTTGAGGACGACGGGCGGCCCGATGCGCTCGCTCGCGGCCGCGGCGGCCTCGGGGCCGTCCACCTCGATCGATTCCACCATCGTGACGCCGTAGCAGTCGAGCAGCCGGGCGGTGGTCGCGGGGGAGAGCCACCTGCCGTCCGGGTGGGCTGACAGCTCCTGTTGTACGAGCTGCCGCGCCGTCCGCTCGTGCACGCGGAAGGAGGCGGGTGCCGGCTCGGTGGGACGGTCGCGCCACTCGGCGTAGCGTACGGCGTGCGCGAGCGCTTCCACGGCCTGCTCGGGGAAGGCGTAGCTGGGCAGGTGGCCGTCGATCAGAGTGTCATGGCCGACGACGCAGGCCAGCACGGTCTTGCCCGCTCCCTTCGCGGCGATGGAAAGGGCCTGCCGAGTCTGCTCGAGCCCCGAGCCGAACGGTGGGGTGTACACGGCCAGGACCACGTCCACCTCCGGCGAGGCGGCCAGCGCCGCGACGGCGGCGCCGATCTCCTCGGCACTCGCGTCCGCGGTCAGGTCCACCGGGTTGCCCAGCGCCGCGGCGGTACGGGCCCGCAGCAGGCCGGGCGGCAGTTCGGGAACGACCAGACCCTGCTGCTCGCAGGCGTCGGCGGCCATCGCCTGAGGACCGCCCGAGTTGCCGACGATCGCCACCCGGCGGCCTCGGGGGAGGGGCTGGGCGGACAGCAGTTTGGCGGTGTCGATCAGCTCATGGACGCTGTCGAGCCGGATCACCCCCGAGGCGCGGACCAGGGCGTCCACGGCGACGTCGGGGGTGGCCGCGGCGGCGGTGTGCGAGCGCACCGCCCGATCTCCCGCGCCGCCGCGACCGCTCTTGACCAGCAACACCGGCTTGTGCGCGCCTACCCGGCGGGCGATGCGGGCGAACTTGCGCGGGTTGCCGAACGACTCCAGATACAGCGCGATCACGTCGGTGCCGTCGTCGTCCTCCCAGGATTCGAGCAGGTCGTTGCCGCTGACGTCGGCCTTGTTGCCGACCGAGACGAACGAGGAGACGTTCAGCCTTTCCAACAGCGCGGCCCCGACCGCGCCGGATTGCGAGACCAGCGCGACCCGGCCCGGGGCCGGATGGTGCGGCAGGAAGCTGGCGTTCAGGTGGGCCGCGGTGTTGATCACGCCCAGGCAGTTCGGGCCGATCAGCCGCATACCGGCTGTACGGCAGACGCGCACCAGTTGCGACTCCAGCTCGGGCTGCCCGGCTTCGGCGAACCCCGACGTGAGCACCACCAGTCCGGCCACACCGCCGTTCGCGCAGTCGCGGGCCACCTGAAGCACGTGCCGGGCGGGCACCGCCACGACCGCCAGGTCCACGCCGTCGGGCACCGTGGGGTGGCAGGTCAGTCCGGCCACCTCGGTCGCGTTCGGATTGACCGGGTGGATCGGGCCCTCGAAGCCCGCGTCGATGAGGTTGCGCAGCACCTTGTGACCGACGCCCCGCTCGTCTCGGCCGGCGCCGATCACCGCTACGGAGCGGGGGGCCAGCACCCGGGCCAGGGAGGCGCGTTTCGCCTCGTGGTCGCGGGCCTCGATGCCCGCGCGCAGCCGCGCGGTCGGCTCGGCGGCGATGGCCAGGTGCAGCATGCCGCCGTCGAAGCGCTGTGTGAGGTCCAGGCCGAGGTCGCGCAGCACTTTGATCATCCGCTGGTTCTCGGCCAGTACGTCCGCGATCAGCTCGCGCACGCCGTGCGTGGCGGCGTCCAGGGCCACGTGCTCCAGCAGCAGCGTGCCGAGCCCATGGCCGTGTACGGCGTCGTCGATGAGGATGGCCAGGTCGGCGCTGCCGTCGCGGATGGGGATGTACTCGGCGACCGCCACGAGCCGGCCCCGGAGGGTGGCCACCAGGGCATGGCCGTCGTACTTGTCGCTGGTGACGCGATCCATGTAGGAGTGCGCGGTGTTCCGGCCGCCGGTGAAGAAGCGCAAGTAGGCCGAGCGTTCGGACGAGCGGTCCACCAGCTCGTGCAGCGCCTGGCGATCGTCGGTCCGCAGTGGTCGCACGTGGGCGATCCCGCCGTCGCGCAGCAAGACGTCATATCCGTCGGTCATACCTTCGAGGCTGTCGGGCGATCGGCTCGGCAGGCAGTGCCGTACGGCCTTCGCCCGCGGGACCAAGGTCCCTACCCGCCGGCCCGCGCACGCGTCAGGCTGGCGGCATGAACGACATCGTGCTCGGCTACGACGGGTCGGACTTCTCCATGCAGGCCCTGGACTGGGCGCTGGACGAGGCGGAGCTCAGGCAGCTGCCGCTGACCGTCGCCCACGCCTGGCAGTGGCCTTACGGTGCGGCGGACGAGGACGCCAAGGCCCACCTGCGCAAGGCCGCCGAGCACGTGCTGTGGCACGGTGCCGAGTGCGCCCGCTCCACCAGCTCGGGCGTGCGCGTCGACACCGATCTGCACGAAGGGGCCGCCGCGCAGCGCCTCGTCGAGCTCTCCGACGACGCCGCCCTCATCGTGGTCGGCTCCCGCGGCCTGAGCGCGCTGCCCCGGGTGGTGGTCGGCTCGGTCGCCGGCTACGTCGCCGCCCACGCCGACTGCCCGGTCATCGTCGTCCGCGGCCCGGGCCCGCTGCCCGCGCCGACCAGGCGCGGCCCGATCATCGTGACCAGCAAGGATCCGGAGGCGGCCGTGCTGGACTTCGCCTTCGGCGAAGCCGCGCTGCGCCGGCTTCCGATCGCCTCCCCGGCCGACCTCTCCGAGTGGGCGGCGCGTCATCCCGGCGTGCGCGTTCAGCCGTACGACGCCGCCGACCACGCCACGCTGGTGGTCATCGGACGCACAGGAGCCACGCGTCACGGCGCCGCCGGCTACCTCCTGCAGCACGCACCTTGCCCGGTGGCGGTGGTGGGCCAAGCCTGAACCGTCCTGTTGAAGAGGGCCTGGCAGGCTGGGGGAGTTCGTCGCGGGCCTGACGATGCCGCGGCCCCGAGCGGCCCGCGTTCGGGACGTGGTCGCCACCGCGGGCCGGATCTGGTTGAGCGGGGTGTCACTCGCGGCCGGGGCGCAGGCCGGCGAACAGGTCGTCTTCGGGAACGGTGCCGTCGACGTGGGACCGAGCGAGGTGATAGTCCTCGACAGGCCACACCTCCCGCTCGGCGTCCCGATCGTGGAGCATGAACCCGCTGGCGGGGTCGATCTGCGTGGCGTGGGCGAGCAACGCCCGGTCCCGGACCTCGAAGTACTCCGCGCAGGCAATGCGGGTAGTGATCTCCAGCGCGGGGGCGTCGTCCGGGAGCTCTGCCAGCACGGCCGCCATTCCCGAGTCGATCCCGCGCGCTGTCAGGGCATCGTGCATGGCCTGGAACCAGGCTCGCGACAGGGTGCCCAGATAGTAGAGCTTGAGTGGCTGCCAGTGTTCGCCGTTTTCCGGATGACGAGTGGCGTCGAATGCCGCCATGGTCACCTGGTGCGTCTTGATGTGGTCGGGGTGTGGGTATCCGCCGGTCTCGTCGTAGGTCACGATCACGTGCGGGCGGAATTCGCGGATCAACGCCACCAGCCGCCCGGCCGCCTCCTCCAGCGGTTGGAGGGCGAAGCAGCCGTCCGGCAGCGGCTCGCCGTTCGCCGGCAGGCCCGAATCGACGAAGCCCAGGAAGTGCTGCCGGACGCCCAGGATCTCCCTGGCCGCCGCCATCTCGGCCCGCCGGATCTCGGTGAGGTTCTCCCGTACGCCGGGCCGGTCCATCGCGGGGTTCAGCACGTCGCCGCGCTCCCCGCCCGTACAGGTGACCACCAGGACGTCCACACCCTCCGCGGCGTACTTGGCGAGTGTCGCCGCGCCCTTGCTCGACTCGTCGTCAGGATGGGCGTGCACGCTCATCAGGCGAAGGGGCTCTCCTGGCGTGATCCGCGACGTCATCTCTGCCTTTCTTCGGTCCACTCCGTCAGGCGGCGGAGGAACGTGGTCGTGGTGGGAAGGGGTACGCCCGGCAACATCGCCAGGTGGAAGACATGGGGCATGCCCTCGTAGACATCGAGGGTGACCGCCGTTCCCGCTGCCGAGGCGGCCGCCGCGAAGCGCCGGGCATCGTCGAGCAGCACCTCCGCGGAACCGGCTATCAGCAGAAGGGCCGGCAGGCCACGAAGATCGCCGTACAGGGGGGATTGAGGCGCCAGATCCGGTCGAGCTCCTGCCAGGTACTGGGTCGCGACGCCCTTCAGTACCGCCCGATTGATCATGTCTCGTTCGTCGTTGGTGTCCAGCGACGGGCTGGACAGGGTCAGATCGGTCAAGGGGGACACCGCGATCACTGCGGCCGGCATCGGGGCCGCGCTTTCCTTGAGTGCCAGCAGCGCCGACAGGGCGAGGGTGCCGCCTGCCGACTCGCCGAACAGGATGATCCGGGACTCCGGTACGCCCTGATCGAGCAGCCTGCTGTAGACGGCCGTCACGTCGTCGAGCGCCGCCGGGTAGGGGTGGGCAGGGGCGAGCCGGTAGTCCACCGCGAAGACCGGCCGAGTTGTCGCCTTGGACAGATGGCAGGCGATGAGTCGTTCCATCCGGGGTTCGGTGTGGGTGAAGCCGCCGCCGTGAATGTACAGCGTGATACCGGCCTCCGCCGCCGAACGCCCAGAGGTGTTGACCCACTGCCCGGCGGCCCCCTCCATGTGCGGGAGCGCCGGAGTGAAATCGGCGTCCGCGGGCGGCTCCGGGGTCCCGGCTGCCAGCGCACGCATCTGCGCCATGACCGCTGCGGTCTCGTCGGAACCGGCGGGGATGTTCAAGGATTCCCTCCCGTATTGCTTGGGTGGGACATAAATTTAGGATGGACATAAAAATGTGTCAAGCATCGATTTATGATCGGCCTATGAGAGGATGTGGTGTCATGGCCACGGGACTTCGCGAGCTCAAGAAGCAGCAGACGCGGCAGGCGATCTCCAACGCCGCGACGAGACTGTTCATCGAGCGCGGCTTCGAAGCGGTGACCATCACCGAGATCGCGGCCGCCGCCCAGGTGGCCAAGATGACCGTCACCAACTACTTCCCCCGCAAGGAAGACCTCGCCCTCGACCATCACGAGACGTTCGCCGCCAGCCTGGCCCGCACCGTCGCCGACCGGTCGGCGGGGGAGTCCGCGCTGGCCGCCCTGCGTCGCGAGTTCCTTGCCGGGGTGGAGCGGCACGACGCCGTCATCGGCTTCTCCAGTCAGGGCTTCGCCCGCATGATCAGCGACAGCCCCACCCTTACCGCCCGGCTACGCGACCTGCACGACCAGCGCGAAGACGCCCTCGCCCAGGTCCTTGCCGCCGACACCGCGTCCACACCCGGCGATCTCACGGCCCGCGCGGCGGCCGCCCTGCTCGGTGCCGCCCACCGCACCCTGTTCGAGCACATCATGGATCTCACGAGGGAGGGGCGGAGCAACCGCCAGATCGCCTCCACCGTGACCCGCTCGGCCCGCCAGGTGTTCGGGCTGCTGGAAGTCTCTATGGCCGACTATGCGATGCGGTGACAGCATGATCAGACGCGATCTGTAGGAGCACCACGTCCACCTGCCGACCTTCCCGTACGAAGGTGCCGGGTCTTGTGGGGATGGATGCCCGTGTGCTGGGCTCCGTCAGGGACGGACGGCGCCGAGCAGGCGGTTACGCCAGTAGTCGTCGAGAGCGACCACCTTCACGACGTCGCCCGTCTGAGGTGCGTGGACCATCTTCCCGTCGCCCGCGTACATGCCCATGTGCCCCAGCCCCTTGCTGAAGAGCAAGTCGCCGGGCTGCAACGCGTCGAGGGGGACGTGGCGGCTGGCGCCCCAGCTCCATTGGGTGTACGTGGTGCGCGGGATCTCGACTCCCGCGCTACGCCAGGCGGCCTGGGTGAGGCTGGAGCAGTCGTAGGAGCCCGGCCCCACGGCGCCGTACTGGTAGGGCTTGCCGATCTGGGCGAAGGCGAACTGGAGCGCCAGGCGGGCGTTGCCGGAGGCCGGTCCGGTGTACGGGATGCCCGTGCTGTTGGGGTCGCCGGTCTTGAAGGCGCCCAGTCGGCGCAGCAGCTTGGTCTGCTCCTTGATGAGCTTTTCCACCTTCTCCTTCTCGCCGCGTACCTTGTCGCGCGCCGCGTCGGCATCCGCCAGGACGCTTTTGGCCGCCGCGCGGCTGTCGCGCAGGTCCTTGGTGGTCGCATCGAAGGCGAGCACCTTCGCGGCCCTGTCCTGCGCGATCTGGTCCAGAGAGGCCATGCTGCTCAGCGTCGTTTCCGGGCTGTTCTGGAAGGCGAATCGTTGCCAGGTGAGCGGGCCGGTCTGGTAGTCGCCGACGGCCGCCGTGACGAGGTCTCTGCGCAGTGTGGCGACTCGCTCATCCTTGCGGCCGATTTCGGCGTTGAGAGCGTCGTACTTCTTCTTGGCCGACTTGTACGCCTCCGTGGCCTGGTTGTGCCGCTCGACCAGGTCGTCCGCCTGCTCGTTCAGCTTCACCAGCTTGGCCCTGGCCCTGGCGGGCGACGGAGGCGCGGCGGCGGCACCGCCGGGATTGGAGACCAATACGGCCGAGGCCAGTGCCGCCGCCATAGCTGTCTGCCCAAGCCTTGTCGGCACGGCCACTACGATGCCTCCTCGTAAGTCTCCAAACCTGGGGCGCAATAGTACAGAAGGCGGGGGGCCGGTTGGCCTGTTCGCAGGGATTGCTCTCGCTGGCGGGACATACTATCTGGCCTAGCGGATGTCATCTCATAAGGAGATAAGCGTGCCGTTCGGCGACAAGAAGGCGCGCCCGGCCCCAAGAGCGGGGGAGCCGGGCGCGGCGTTGGGTGTCACTCTCCTTTGTCCGCTTTGTTCGCGGTAGGTCACCGGCGGGTGGTGGCGGGCTCGGCCGTACGGGTGCGCAGTGTCAGGGCGGCGAGCAGGGTGCCCGCGGCGGCGATGCCGGCGGCGCCGATGAAGGCGGAGGAGAAGCCGTTGGTCAGGGCGGGCAGGTCGCCGAGTTGCCCGGCGCCGTTGGCGGCGGCGACGGCGGTCATGGCGGCCAGGCCGAGCGCGGAGCCGACCTGGTAGCTGGTGTTGACGATGCCGGAGGCGAGGCCGCCTTCCTCTGGGCGGGCGGAGGAGATGGCGGTGCCGAGTGAGGGGATGAAGGCCATGGACATCCCGAGGGCGGCGACGAGGCTGGCGGGCAGGACGTCTCCGGCGAAGGTGCCGTTCGGGCTGATCAGGGACAGCCAGCCCATGCCGGCGGTGAGCAGGGCCAGGCCGGTGATGGTCGTGGCCTTGGGGCCGAACCGGTTGATGGTCCGCGGCGCGAGCACGATCATGCCGATCATGATGAGTACGGTCATCGGGAGCAGGGCGGCGCCGCTGGGGAAGGCGCTGTAGCCGAGGACCTGCTGCAGGTAGAGGTTGAGGAAGAACCACATCGGGATCCAAGCCCCGCCGAGCAGCAACTGGGTGAGGTTGGCGGCGGCGAGGTTCGGGGTGCGGAAGATCGACAGCCGCATGAGCGGTTCGCGGCGGCGGGCCTGGATGACGACGAACGCGGCCAGCAGAGCCACGGCGCCGGCCAGCACGAGCCAGGTCTGCGCGGAACCCCAGCCGATCTCGGGCGCCCGGACGATGGCGTAGACCGCGGCGCCGAGACCGGCGGTGACAGTGAGCGCGCCGGTCACGTCGATGGAGCCGCGCTGGGCTTGGGCGGCGGGCATCAGCGGGCCGGTGGCCACCAGTGCGACGAGCGCGATGGGGATGTTGATGTAGAAGACCCAGGGCCAGCTCAGGTATTCGGTGATGAGGCCGCCGAGGAACACTCCCGCGGTGCCGCCGGCCGGGGCCGCGGCGCCGTACAGGGCCAGGGCCTTGGTGAGCTCCTTGGGGTCTCGGCCGAAGAGCATCATGAGCAGGGTGAGCGCGGAGGGGGCGATCAATGCCGCGCCGATTCCCTGGACGGCGCGGCCGGTCAGCTCGACCCACACCTCGGGGGCGATGCCGGCGGCCAGGGAGCCGGCGAGCAGGATCAGCCAGCCGGCGGCGAAGAGCCGGCGGGCGCCGAACAGGTCGGACAGCCGGCCGCCGAGCAGGAGCAGCCCGCCGAAGGCGACGACGTAGGCGTTGAAGACCCAGGACAGGGTATGAACTGTCGCTGGCATTCGCTATGCGAGCGTGTGGTTACCGTTAGAACTGTTGTTGGATTTCTCTGGCCCGATCGGTTGCGACGGATAGTAATCGTGCGGTAATTTTCTGTCACAGCCGGGTGCCTGACTGAGCGCCCGGTCCCCGCCCCCGTTGGTGTCCGCACCATCGGGATAGCGTCCGGCGGGGCGGTGGCCCAAGAGGCGCACTCCCTCCAGCAGTGCGCAGTCAGGCCCCGACAACGCGGTTCTCAAACCACGGTCCGCCCGGCTCGCCGGACGGACGCGGCTTCGGCTTCCACCAGATCACTACCCGACCTCAGTCGGGCGCGACGAGACTACGCCGATGTCCGCTTTACCTGGGTAAACACGGGGAACCGAAGACGCTCTCCTGGGAGAAACCGTGGCCTTTCCTGGAAGCGGGGCAGGGCCACGCCGATGATCGACGTGTCCATGATGACGATGAACTGGGCCATGGCGATCAGGGCCAAGGCGGTCCAGCGCCTGGGGGATGGTGCGGACATGGTGCACTCTCCAGACGTCTATACCAGGGTTGGGTATGTCGCGAGTAGATTTATACCCCTATGGGGTATGTATCAAGTGTGGTGCCACAGTCGCATCGCCGCGGTGGCGGCGTGAAGAGCGGTGCGCTGGCGGTCTGAACGGAGTACAACGCATGTGCCTCCCGCCGTCCGGGAGCGCAGTACTATGAGCAATAGTTGAAGCGAGTCGGCGTGTGAGCGCACGCTCGGGTCTCAAGCACTGAGCAGCGTGCGGGGGAGGAGGGGCGCGTGGGCGGATCGGTCCGCTGGTCGTCCCTTCTCTGTCCGCGATGGCTGTTGCCGGTGATGCTCGTCCTGGGTGTCTGGGGCATGCATACGCTCGGGCACCTGGCCTCGCATGAGACCTCCTCGCCCCTCGGCTCGTACGCTCCGGCGCACATGGAGGCTTCTGAGAAGGCGATGCCGGAGGGCGGGACGGAGCTCATCGGGCAGGCGGCGACCGTCGGTGTGCTCAGCGGGCCCTTGCTGGGCTCCGGGAGCTCGGTCTGGCCGGATCCGACCGATGTGTGCCTGGCCGTGCTGCCCTTGATCGTCGCGCTGTTGATCGCGGTGATCTTGGCCATGATGCGGCCGTGGCCAGGAGCGATGGCCGCCAGGAGGCCATGGGTGGGCGGAGTGGCCAGGTCGCCGCCACGCCGCCTGGCCCCTGCCCTCGCCGGGCTCTCAGTGATGCGTACATAGGCCGATCCATCTGCGGACGATCCTCAGGGTCGTCCGGGAGGTGTCAGCCATGCACGTCAATCTTCAGAGAGACCACCATGTTCACGAATATCAGGAAATTCTCCGCCATCGTCGCCACCTCGGGCGCCGCGCTGATCCTGCTGACCGCATGCGGCGGTACGGACAGTGCCTCGATGGACGGGAAGGACATGTCCACCATGTCCAGCGCTCCGGCCGCCACGTCGGCGAGCGCTCAGGCGAGTGATCAGGCGACTGCTCAGGCGGCGGCGACGTTCAACGACGCGGACGTGATGTTCGCGCAGATGATGATCCCGCACCACCAGCAGGCGGTCGAGATGGCCGAGCTGGCCGAGACGCGGGCCTCCGACAAGGAGGTCAAGGAGCTGGCGGCGAAGATCAAGGGAGCTCAGGATCCGGAGATCCAGACCATGAAGGGCTGGCTCACCGACTGGGGTAAGCCGCTGCCGTCCGGCGGCATGGACCAGGGGATGGGGCATGGCATGCCCGGGATGATGTCCGCGGAGGACATGAAGAGGCTGGAAGACGCCAAGGGGACCGCGTTCGACAAGGGGTTCGCCGAGCTGATGATCGCCCACCACAACGGCGCGATCACCATGGCGCGCACCGAGCAGTCCCAGGGTTCCAACCCTGAGGCGAAGGAGCTGGCCAAGGCCATCGAGAGCGCCCAGCTGGCCGAAGTGGACCAGATGAAGAAGATCCTCGACCGGCTCTAGCGGCTGGTGCCGGCTGCCCGGTCGCCGGGCAGCCGGCCAGGCTCGTCGCCGGGGTGAAACGCGCAGGTGAGAGCCCTTCTGAGCAGGGTAGAAGCCCTCCTCGTAGGTTGATGTCCTGCGATCGGGGGGTTCAGCAGGGATGATCACCAAACCAGCCGGCGTTTCCTTGGTGACGGGAGCGCTACTGCTCGCCGCCTGCGGCGGCATGACGGCGGGCCGGAGCGCGTCCGCCTTTCCCAACGCCGTGCGGGCGGCCGCGACGCCGACGACGAGCGCACAACCGGGAGCCGAATTCAACGACGCGGACGTGATGTTCGCGCAGATGATGATCCCGCACCACCAGCAGGCGGTGGAGATGGCCGAGCTGGCCGAGACGCGGGCCTCCGACAAGGAGGTCAAGGAGCTGGCGGCGAAGATCAAGGCGGCTCAGGATCCGGAGATCCAGACCATGAAGGGCTGGCTCACCGACTGGGGTAAGCCGCTGCCGTCCGGCGGCATGGACCAGGGGATGGGGCATGGCATGCCCGGGATGATGTCCGCTGAGGACATGAAGAAGCTCGAAGACGCCAAGGGCTCCGCCTTCGACAAGGCATTCCTCCAGATGATGATCGTTCACCACAAGGGCGCGATCACCATGGCCCGCACCGAGCGGGAGCGCGGGAAGAATCCGGAGGCGAAGCAGCTCGCCGACACCATCGAGACCGGCCAGCAGGCCGAAGTGGACCAGATGCAGAAGATCCTCGCTCGGCTCCAATAGCGCGACGGGCTGCTGGGCTTCGTCGGGTGAGGAGCGCGTGCGTCACGCGTAGGCGTCAGGGGGTGAGGAGGGCGTCCGCCACGCGGCGTATGCGCTCGCGCAGGTCCGGCGCGTGCGGGCCACGCGTCAGGAGGAGTTGATGCGCCGCCCCGACCAGGGCGAGGGCGATCGAGGCGGTGTCGGCGCCGAGTGGGACGCGGCCGAGCTGCTGCTCGGCCGCCAGGTAGTCGGCGATCACGCGCTCGCTCGCATCCAGCTCCAGCGCCCCCTCGCTGTGCGCCTCGCCCAGCTTGCTCACAATGGACGGCCTGGCCAAGGCGAGCCCGCCGAGCGCGAGCAGGTTGCCGGCGAACAGCGGCTCGATGGTCACCATCACGTTGTCCACCACGGCCCCCGATCCGGCCTGGGTGGCCAGCCCCCGGAGGCGTACGGTCGCCGTCCGCGCCCGGTCGACGAAGAGCGCGGCCAGGAAGCTGTCCAGGTCGCCGAAGTGGTTGTGGAGCAGCCCGGCGGCGACCCCGGCCTCCCGGGTGATCGCCCGGCTGGTCAGCCCGGATGGCCCCTCGCGCAGCAGGATCCGCTCGGCGGCGTCGAAGAGCTGCTGTCGTACCTCAGGGATGGTGACGCCGCGCGGTGACATGGCTCCGGAGTCTACCGAACTTGCCAGAATGAACACTCGCTCATACTGTATGAGCGAGTGTTCATTCTGAGGAGGGATATGGAGACGCAGGAGTTCGTGTGGACGCGGGGGCATGTGGTGGCCTTGGTCGCGTTGTGCCTGGCGCAAGTGCTGGACGCCGTCGACAGCACGGTGGTGAATGTGGCGTTACCCGCGATCAAGGACGAGCTGGCCTTCTCGGCGGCTGATCTGTCCTGGGTGGTGAACGCGTACATGGTGCTCTTCGGCGGCTTTCTGCTGCTCGGCGGGAGGCTGGGCGATCTGTTCGGCCACCGGCGGGTCCTCATGGGCGGCATCGCGCTGTTCACGGGGGCGTCGCTGGTGGCCGGGCTGGCGCCGAGCGCCGGGGTGCTGGTCGGGGCTCGGGGCGCGCAAGGGCTGGCGGCCGCGCTGGTCGCGCCGATGACCCTGGCCATGATCACCTTGATCTTCCCCGAGGGGCGGCCGCGCAGCCGCGCGCTGGCGGTGTGGGGGACGGCTACGGCGGTGAGCAGCGCGCTGGGGCTGGTCGCGGGCGGGCTGCTCGCCGACGGGCCGGGCTGGCGGTGGATCTTCTTCATCAACGTGCCGATCGGCGTGCTGCTGGTGGCCGCCGGCCGTGTTCTGCCCGCGCGTGGTGAGCCTCAGCCGGGCCGGGGGTTCGATGTCGTGGGGGCGGTGACCGTCACGGTGGGGGTCGGGATGCTGATCTACGCGGTGCTGCGCGCGGAATGGTGGCTCCTGCTCGTCGGGGCGGCGCTGCTGGGCTACTTCGCCGTCCACGAGAACGCCGTCGCGCGCCGGCCGCTCGTCGATTTCGGGCTGTTTCGCATCCGCTCCGTGGCGGGGGCCAACCTGATCCAAGTGGTACGGGCCAGCGCTCTGTTCGGCCTGTTCTACCTGGCCACGCTGTTCATGCAGGAGGTACTCGGGTTTTCGGCGCTGGTGACGGGCCTGGCGTACGTGCCGATGACCGTCGTCATGGTCGGCGCCTCGTGGCTCGGCCCGTTGCTGGTCCGCCGCCTGGGCACGCGGCTGGTCCTGACGTTCGGCACGCTGGTCGTCGCCGCGGGCCTGCTGCCGCTGGCCTGGATCTCGCCGACCGCCGGCTTGCTCGCGAGCCTGATCGTGCCCATGGCGGTCGTGGGCGCGGGACACGGGATCATGGTCGTGCCGCTCACCGATGCCGCGCTGTCGGGCGTGCCGTCGTCGGCGAGCGGTGTGGCCGCCGCGGTGCTCAATGTCAGTGCTCAGCTCGGCGGCGCGCTCGGGCTGGCGGTCCTGGCGACCGCGGCCGCCGCCCGTACCGATGAGCGGCTCCAGGCGGGTATGCCGCCGAGCGCGGCGCTCACCGACGGGTACGGCCTCGCCTTCGTCATGTCCGCCGTCCTGATGGCACTGTGCGCCGTCTTCGCGATCACGTTCTTCCCTGGCAGAAAGGATCTGGCGGCATGACCACGAAACGAGCGATCATCGTCGGCGCGGGGATCGCGGGCCTGGCCGCCGCGTTGCGGCTGAGCCAGATCGGCTGGGAACCCCTTGTCCTCGAGCGCTCCCCGGCGCGACGAGGCGGTGGCTACGCGGTCATCTTCTCCGGCATCGGGTACGAGGCCGCCGACCGCATGGGCGTCCTGCCCGCGTTGCGGGCCCATCAGGTCGTGGCCTTCGACCTGGCCTATCTGCGAGCGGATGGGCGCCCGCGCTTCACCGTCCCGCACTCGACCGTACGCAAGGTTCTCGGTGACGGCGGCATGGCGCTGCTGCGCGGCGCCATCGAGGACGTTCTGTACGAGGCGGTGGCCGATCAAGCCGAGATCCGCTTCGGCACGACCATCACGGCCGTGAGCCAGGACGCCGACATGGTGGAGGTCGCCCTTGCCGACGGCTCGGTAGAACGGGCGGACCTACTGGTGGGCGCCGACGGCCTGCATTCGTCGGTACGCACGCTCGTCTTCGGTCCCGAAGAGCGCTTCCGGCGCGACCTGGGCCACGTGGTGGCCGCCTTCACCTTGGACGAACTGCCCGGCGGAGCGCCCGAGCGGGCGTTCACCACAGTCAGCGGCGTCGGCCGGACGTTCACCGTCGCCGACCTGGGAGGTGGCCGGTCGGCCGCGTTCTTCACCTACAGCGCCGCCGACCCCGACGCGGAACTGGCCAAGGGGCCGCGCCGCGCCCTTCAGCAGGAATATCCCGGCCCGCGGTGGGCCGTGCCAGAGCTGATCGCGGACCTGGACGAGGAGGCCGTCTACTTCGACAGCGTCAGCCAGATCGTCATGGACCGGTGGAGCGAGGGACGCGTCGTCCTGCTCGGCGACGCCGCCTGGTGCGTCACGCTCTTCGCCGGCTACGGCTCCTCGCTGGCCGTGGGCGGTGCCGACCTCCTCGGTGCCGAGCTCGAACGCCATTCCGGCGACATTCCCGCGGCGCTGCGCGCTTGGGAGGCCGGATTACGGCCGGAGGTGGTCGAGCGGCAGCGCAAGGGGCGGGCCAACACAGGCGTGCACGCACCACGCAACCGGTTCGAGCTCGCCCTGCGTGACCTGCCCCTGCGCCTGGCCACCGTCCCGCCGGTGACGCACTTGCTCAGCCGCCACCTCCGCTTCCACAACGAGCCTTAAGCGTTCAGCGGCCATGAGCGTTCAGTGGGCATGGCGACCTTCAGCGCCGTACGGAAGTCGACTCCGGCGCGCAGGACGCCGCGCATGGTCAGCGCGTAGCCGAACACGCAGGCCAGCGCCACGGACAGCACCACCGTGGTGAGGTTGGACAGACCGGCGGCGGTGCCGATGACCATGCCCAGCACCTCGCCGAATGTTCCTCCGTAGTGGCGACGCGCATTCCTCGCACGGAGTCGGAACCGACTATGGGCGATCGTAGGTTAAAGAGCGAAGAGCGAATGGCAGTGATGGGCGAGGAAGGAGCTGACGCCGGGCACCAGTGCGACCATCGCGGGCCCGCCCAGCAACACGGCGACCGCCGCCAGCCCGGCCAGGCGTTCCCGGCGGCGGAGCGGCGCCTCGGGGTTGAGCATGCGGCGTACCCGGGTGAGTGCCGTCTCGCCGCCCGCGCCGAGCGTGAAGGCGGGCGCTCGGCCGGTGGCCAGGCGGACCAGCGCGGCGGCGATCTGCGCGCGGGGGTGGCGGCGGGCGGCGACGTCGTCGGCCAGCAGTTCGATCAGCCGGGTGATCTCCGTCCTGGCCCGCTCGAACAGCGGGATGCCGGGAAACGCCCTGGCCAGGGCTTCGGCGGCGGCCAGCACGAGGTGATGGCGGCCGCGGAGATGCGCACGCTCGTGCTCCAGGACCGCGGTGACCTGCTCGGGCGCCAGGGTGTGCAGCGCGCCCGTGGTGATGACCATCTTGGCGCGCCTGCCGGGCACGCAGTAGGCCAGTCGCTCGGCGTAGTCGATCACCACCGCGCCCAGGTCATTGTCATGCCGGCCCAGGAGGTCGAGCATGGCCGCGTGCTCACGACGTTCGACATGGGCTCTGAGCAGCACCGCCGCGCCACAGTAGGCGGCCCTGGCCATGAGCAGGGCGGCCGCCGACAGCCCCACGGCACTCGTCCAGGTCAGGCCGGAACCGTCGGTCAGCATGTCGGCGCAGATCGCGAACAGCTCGGCCAAGCCGTGCCCGACGACGTCCGCGGGCACGGCGAAGGCCAGCGCGGCCAGCACCGCCGAGGCGAGCACCGACGCGCCGGCCGCCTGCCACAACGCGATCGCCAGCCGCGGCGCCCGCTCGGCCCAGCGCGCCGCCCGCCGCCCCAGCTCGGGCAGCCAGATGGCGGCGACGATCGTGTAGAGCGCCAGGGCGAGAGCGGCGATCATGCCGGCCTTCCGCCGGGCGGGAACACCTGCAACGCCGCCTCCAGCGCCGCGGCCTCCTCCGGCGTGAGCTGCTCCAGGAAGTGCACGAGCGTGGCGGCCTGGTTGCCGCTGCCCGCCAGCGCGCTGCGCATCAGGCCGGCGGTATAGGCCTCCTTCGACGCGACCGTCTCATAGACGTAGGCCCGGCCGACGGGCCGGCGCTTGAGCAGGCCCTTGGTGTGCAGGTTGTCCATCACGGTCATCACCGTGGTGTACGCGATGACCCGCTCCTGACGCAAACCCTCCAGCACGTCGCGTACGGAAGCCGGTCGGCGCAGCGCCCACAACCAATCCATGATCGTGGATTCGAGCTCACCCAGGCCTCGTATCATGCCCTGATCCTACCGGCGATCGTAGTCATGCCGCTCGCCGGCGCTGGCGAGCCTCGGTCGCGCCGAAGACGAGCCATCCGTGGTCGCTGAAGCCCGCCGCCTCGGCGACCGCGGCGGAGGCGTGGTTCGCGGGATCATGCATGTAGGTGGGGACCGCGCCTTTGTCCAGCACCCGCCGGGCCGCCTGGGCGACGAGCCTGCGCGCC
Source organism: Nonomuraea sp. CA-143628 (assembly GCF_050942315.1). NCBI lineage: Bacteria > Bacillati > Actinomycetota > Actinomycetes > Streptosporangiales > Streptosporangiaceae > Nonomuraea > Nonomuraea sp. CA-143628. The sequence goes on along the minus strand of NZ_CP192072.1, from coordinate 8,348,319 downwards.
AGGCCACGGCCGCGTGCTTGCGGGGCGGTCACGACGGCGAGTTCGTGCCCGTGGGCGTCGTGTCGTTTGATCCCCACCCCCGCCAGGTGCTCTCCGGTCACCGGATCCGTGGCGATCAGGACGTCCCCGCCGAAGGGCCGCAGCCATTCGGGGGTGTCCGGGGAATCGGCGGGGACCCAGACGCCCGCGTCAGGGAATGGCGGTGGGTGTGTGGTCCACCGATAGACGGCGGTGAACCAGCCGCGCTCGGGGAAGCCGACCAGGCCGGGGATCCGTGGTCCCAATGCGGTGAGGTCCTTGTCGTCCTTGGCGTACTGCTCCGCCACGGTCGCGGCGTGCTCGGCCGGGACCGACAACACGCCGCCCTCCGGGCTCGCGACTCCCATGACCGGGTGGATCTTGCCGTCCCATCCTGGGCTGGTGCGCTTGGGCGTGCCGATGATGTCCAGCCCGCTCGTCGCGGGCCGGCCGCCAAGCCAGCAGGACAGGTGCTCCATGAGCCGTCGCTCCATCGCCTTCCTCCCTCATACACTAGGGGGGTATGGTATCCGAGAATCTTTTGGAGGACATATGCGACGGTTGGCCCCCCTCGATCCCGCTGAGGCGCCGGAAAAATCCAGAGAGCTGCTGAACGACATCATCGGCAGGAGGGGTGGCGTGGGCGACATGGTCGCCACCATGGCCCACTCACCCGCGCTGCTGCAGGGATACCTGGACTTCTCGCGGGCCATGAAGCGCGTCAAGCTGCCGCGCGCGCTCAGTGAGAAGATCTCGCTCGCCGTACAGGAATGGATCGGCTGCGGCCACTGCCTTCAGGCGCATGCCGAGGGCGGGCGCGCGGCGGGGCTCAGCGAGAGCGACATCGCGCTGGCCCGGCAGGGCACGTCCACCGACGCCAGGGAGGCGGCGCTCATCGCCCTGGCCGTGCGTGTGCTGGCCGAGCCGTCGGCGATCACGGATGAGGACGTCGCGGAGGTGCGGGCGCACGGCTGGAGCGACCGGATCGTGGCGGAGATCGTGGGCGTCGTCGCCCTCAATCTCCTGACCGGCGCTTTCAACCTCCTGGTGGGCTTGCAGCCGGCAGAAGAGATCGCGTAGGTCGCCTGACGGGCTCGCCGTCGGCGGGCGTGGTCATCCGCAGCCGCGTCGAGGCCTCCTACAGTGGGTGTTCGTGCTTTATGGAAGATCTGAGGAGATCAGCGCACTCGACGAGGTGATCACGCGGGCCCGTGATGGCGCCGGGAGCGCGGTGGTGTTGCGCGGCAAGGCGGGGGAGGGCAAGACCGCCCTGCTTGACGCGGCGGCCGCGCGCGGTGGCGGGATGCGGGTGTTGCGGACCACCGGCGTGGAGTCGGAGTCCGACCTCGCGTTCGCGGCGCTGCACCAGGTGCTGTGGCCGGTGACCGGCGCGCTGGACGCGCTGCCCGAGCCGCAGCGCGTGGCTGTGAGCGCGGCCCTGGGGCTTGCCGCGGGCAGTGTCGGCGATCGGTTCCTGGTGGGGGCCGGCGTGCTCTCACTGCTGGCCGAGGCCGCCGCGCCGGACGGTCTGATCTGCGTGGTCGACGACTTCCAGTGGGTGGACCGGGCTTCGGCCGACGCGCTGCTGTTCGCCGCCAGGCGGTTGGGGACGGAACGGATCGCGATCTTGTTCGCCGTGCGCGGGGACGCCGCTGTCAAGGGTGTGCCGCTGACGATGGACGTGCGCGGCCTGTCCGAGCCCGCCGCGGCCGAGTTGCTGGAGTCCCGCTGCGGTGTGCTGCCCGCCCAGGTGGCACGCGAGCTTGTCACGTCGACCCGCGCGAACCCGCTCGCCCTGGGCGAGGTCGCCGCTCGCCTGACGCGCGCGCAGCTCGCCGGGCGCGAACCACTGCCCGACCCACTGCCCGGTGGTGCCCGGCTCTTCGGTGATCGGGTGGCCGCGCTGTCCGCCCCAGCTCGGCTGGTCGCCCTGGCCGCCGCCGTCGAGGCCGACCTCGACCTGGTCCTGCGCGCCACCGACCGGCTGTTCGCCGAGCAAGCGACACAGTCCGGTACGAGCACGCGGGCGGCGTTGGCCGAGCTGGAGGAGTCCGGGTTGGCCGGGGTGTCGGGCACGAGCGTGCGCTTCCGTCATCCGCTCATCCGATCCGCGGTGCACGAGGCGGCCGCCCCCGCCGACGTTCGCCACGTGCACGCCGTCCTCGCGGAGCTGGCCTCGGATGACCGCCGCGCCTGGCACCTGGCCGAAGCGGCCCTGGGCCAGGACGAGCGGGTCGCCGCCGCGCTGGTGGCCGCCGCGGAGCGGGCGCGTGACCGTGGCGGGTATGGCGCCGCCGCCACCGCCCTGGCCAGGGCCGCCGAGTTGACCCCCGAGCCGCGCTCCCGTGCCGTCCGCCTGAAGGACGCCGCCGTCGCGGCCTGGCTCGGCGGCCGCCCGGGACAGGCGGAGTCGCTGCTGGCCGAGGCGCGCGAACGGGCCGACGGGGACGCCATGCTCGCCATGGAGATCGCCCAGCTCCGGGGCCGGTTCGAGCTGAACTCGGGCAACGCCGCCGAAGCCGTACGGATCCTGGCGGCGGGTGAGAGCCTGGACATGCTGGCCGATGCCGTCGAGGCGGCCTCGTACGTCGGCGACACGGCGGCCATCGCCGAGCTCGGCCGGCGGGCCGCGGCGCATCCTGAAGGGTTCCTGCGGGACACGGTGGCCGGGATCGGCCTGACGCTGGACGGAGACGCCGCCGGGCCGGTCCTGCTGCGGCGGGCGCTGGCCCGGGTCGGTGAGCTGGAGGACGCGGCGGAATACCTGTGGGCGGCGGCCGCGGCCAGCTACCTGGGCGAGGGAGACCTGGCCGCCGAGATGGCCGGTCGGGCCGGGCAGGTGGCCCGGGTGTCGGGGATGAGCGGCCAGCTGCCGGTCGTACTGGAGTTCGTGGCGACGGCCGAGCGCATCGCGGGGCGGCTGGCGCGCAGCCAGGCCGTCTCCGAGGAGGGCCTGGAGCTGGCTCGTGAGGCCGGGTACGAGAACACGGTGGCCGCGCACCTGGCCAACCTGGCGGTGGTGGCGGCGCTGCGGGGCGAGGAGGAGCCCTGCGAGCGGCAGGCCCGCGAGGCGCTGGCCATCGCTGTTCCGCACCGGGTCGGGCTGCGCGCGGGCGTCGCCTCGTACGCGCTGGCGCTGCTCGACCTGTGCCTGGGCCGGTTCGCGGCGGCGCACGACCGTTTCGCGGCCATCACCGCGGCAGGGCCGGGCGCGGGGCATCCGACCGTGGTGTGGCGGACGGCCCCGGACCGCGTCGAGGCCGCCGTGGGCGCGGGTGACGAGGCGGGCGCCCGGGCGGTGCTGGCCGCGTACGAGCGGTGGTCGACGCACGCCGCCACGGCCGAGTCGCACGCCCTGCTGGCCCGTTGCCGGGGCCTGGTCGAGTCGTCCGAGGACGCTTTCGGCGAGGCGCTGCGGCTGCACACCAATCCGTTCGAGGCGGCCAGGACGGCCCTGCTGCTGGGTGAGCGCCTGCGCCGGACGCAGCGGCCGGGCGAGGCGCGGGCGCATCTGCGGACGGCGTGGGAGACGTTCGAACGGGCGGGCGCCCGGCCGTGGGCGCGGCGCGCGCAGGAGGAGTTGCGGGCGGCGGGGGAGAGCGGGCAGGCCCCGCCCGCCGCCGTGTTCGACGCGCTGACCCCGCAGGAGCTGCGTATCGCGGGCCTGGTCGCCGATGGGTTGTCGAGCAAGCAGATCGCCGCCCAGCTCTTCCTGAGCCCGCGCACGGTCGAGTATCACCTGTACAAGATCTATCCGAAGCTGGGCATCGGCTCTCGTACGGATCTGGCGCGGCTGGTGGTTCTGCAGAAGGCGCCCGCAGCCGGCGAAACGTGACCATCCGCAGTTCTGGGCCTATGCGAGCGGAATGGACATGCCCTGATCACCGGCCTGGCGCGGGCCGAAGATACGGCGCTCCTCGGCGGTGATCCGGAGGTCGTTGATGCTCGCCTCGCGTCGTCGCATCAGCCCATCGGCGTCGAACTCCCAGAGCTCGTTGCCGTAGCTGCGCCACCATCGCCCGTCGGCGTCGTGGCACTCGTACTGGAAACGGACGGCGATCCGGTCGCCGGTGAACGCCCAGAGGTCCTTGCGGAGCGCGTAGTCGAGTTCCTTGGCCCACTTGCGGGTCAGGAAGGCGATGATCTCCGCTCGGCCGGTGACGAACTCGTCGCGATTGCGCCAGGTCGAGTCCGGCGTGTAGGCGAGTGCCACGCGCTCCGGATCGCGGGTGTTCCAGGCGTCCTCAGCGGCTTGCACCTTGGCGTGCGCGGTCTCGGCGGTGAAGGGCGGGACAGGTGGACGGGTCATTTGTGCTCCCTGGTCAGGTAGGTGGGTGTTCCAGTGCTCTACCCGGATCAGCCGCGAGGCGTTCAGGCGGGATTGAACCTGGAGTACTCGTCGAATGACCACCGCTGGGGGAGGCCACCGGCGATCTGGACGACTCTTTCGACGTCGAAGTCGATCAGCCGTTGCGCGCCGGGCACCGCGGCCGCCCGGTCCTGGTCCCAGTCGACGCGGGCGCGGCCGGTCAGGTGCAGGGTGTGACCGTTCTCCCAGTCCAGGAACAGCAGCCCGCAGCGCGGTTCGAGCTCAAGGTTGCCCAACGTCATGTACATCGAGTTGCCGACGTAGTCGGGCCAGGTCAGCCGGCGGCTGCCGGTCACTGTGACGAACCCGGGGTTGCCGCCGCGATGTGAGGCGTCGGCCCCGAGCCCTGCGGCGTAAGTGCCGATGAAGAACGTGTCGGCCGCGGCGATCCACTGCTGCTGACCGGTGGTGAGTTCGCCGGTGACGAGTGCTGTCCTGCTCGTGGAGGGCGAGTCGTCGATGTAGGCGCGGGTTTGCAGGTATTTCGGGCAGTTGGAGTACACCTGTTCGGTGCGTACCAAGAGCTGATCTCCGTGACGGCGCGCGCGGCCGTTGACCCGCATCCGCCTCCGGGTGGCCGGCTCGATCATGAGCATGCCCACCGGCCGCTCGGTCTCGAAGAGGTCCGCGAGCGGATCGCCGGTGCCGGGAAGCCGGTCGGCGATGACGGTACGGTCGTCGGGGGCGGTGGCGAAGCCGGGCGGGCCGGTGAGCACGCCGGCCCAGGCCGCGCCGGCGTCGTCGGCGGTCGCGAGCACCATCAGGCGCTGCCGGCCGACGAACTCCGCCGCCACCGGCGGGATGGTCGCCCGCACACCGGCTGATCCCAAGCGGTCGGTGGTCAGACCGGCGCGGCGCTGTACTGCGTGTTCACCTCGGTGAAGCATGAGGGACCCCTTTCCCCATGTGTTAGAAGAAGCCGCACGTCGGCGCGCCCTGTGTGGGCGCGGGCGCGGTGTCGGCGCCGCTCGGCGCGTAGATCTCCAGGCGGATGCCGTCCGGGTCGGCGAAGAAGACACCGCCGGAGGACGAGCCCTCGCCGTGCGGGACGATCCCGTCATAGGCCGGTTGTACGCCGAGCTCCCGCAAGGTGGCCTCGGCGCGACGAACCGCCTCGATGTCGGGTACCTGGAACGACAGGTGGTGCAGGCCGGGCCGGTCGGTGGCGAACGTGCCGCCGCTCTGCTGCCACAGCGTGACCAGCAGGGTGCTGTCGCGGCCGAGGAAGGCGAATCTGCGGTCGCCGTCAGTCCGCTCGCCCATGACCTCGAAGTCGAAGACCCGGCGGTAGAAGGCGATGGAACGCGGCAGGTCGGTCACGTTCAGGCCGACGTGCCCGGTCTTCAGGGCCGGTGTGCTCATAGAGGATCTCCAATGTTCTAACGTTTCACCGGTCGGTGGACCATTAGAATATGGCGCGTAGTTTGTAACGGTGTCAAGCTGGAGATAGCGTTAGAAGAGTGGAAGTGGCACACCTCGCGGATGGCGGCGCTCCGTTCCTCGGTGAACCGCCGTCCATCGAACTCGGCAACACCACGTACGCGGTGAGGGGCCGCCGCAAGGATGGCTTGCGGAGCGTCGAGCATCTGGCGGCGTGGCTGCGCGACATGCGCCCACACCTGGCGGTCGCACTCACCGATGCCGACATCCAGGGTGTGACCGACGGTGACCTGCGTCTTGCCAGGGAGCTCCGAGACGCCGTCCGAGCCCTCGCCGCCGCGGCCGTCAACGATCGTGAACCCGATGCGGACGTGGTCGCGACCCTCAATCGTCACGTGGGGCTGACCCCGCGCTGGCGCGAGTTGCGCACCACCCCTGAGCCGCACACGACGGTGCGCGCCGCCGGCCGCCCGGTAGCCGCCGCCCTCGCCGCCCTGGCCGAAGACGCCATCGACCTGTTCGCCGGGCCGCTGCGTGAGCAGCTGTCCGCCTGTCATGGCCCGGGCTGCGTGCTGTACTTCGTCCGCGACACCGCACGGCGAGAGTGGTGCTCACCCGGTTGCGGCAACCGGGCGCGAGCCGCCCGTCACTACGCCAAGGTGCGGCAGGGGGCCGAGGGCTGAGGGCCATGGCCCTGGGCGCATAGTCGGCCTGGCGTCGATCGAGCAGCCCAACCCGCCACATGCCTCGACGTCCCGCCCGTTCTGCGATTAACCTGAACATCGATGTTCGAGTTAATGGCTTGCTGGAGGAACTGTGTCGGTTGACGAAAGCAGTGGTCGAGTCATGCCGGCCGGAGTGGTCGTGGAGACGGCTTTGGCCCGCTTTCACTACGCGCGAGCCGGAAGCGGCCCGCCTGTCCTCCTGCTGCCGGGAGCCGGTGGCTGGCGGTTCACCTTCCAGGACCTGATCCCGATCCTCTCCCAGCGCCACACCGTCTATGCCCTGGACCCGCCTGGGCAGGGCGCCACAGAGATCCTCGACCGCGGCCTCTCCCTGGGGGTGGACGGAGTGGTGCGTCTCATCGGGGACTTTCTCGATGCGGTCGGCCTCGGGCGTACGGCGATCGTCGGTCATTCCTGGGGCGGCGGCTTCGCCCTGCGCTTCGCCGAACTCCACCCGGACACGGTGACCCGCCTGGCCCTGATCGCTCCGGCCGGCCTGGACGTCAAGGACGCGTGGGAATTCCGCCTCGCCCGGCTCCCGGTCGTGGGCGAACTGGTCTTTCGCCGGTTGCTGCGGCCCTCTATCCGGCACATGCTGATCAAGTCGTTCGCCCATCGAGACCGTGTTCCCGAAGACCGGATCGACGACCTCGAACGCACGATGCGATCGTCCCGGCTCGACGACGTCCTGCGGGTCGAACGCTCGGTGAGCTGGGCGGCCACCGAAAGGGATCTCCATCTGGTACGAGCTCCCGTCCTGCTGCTGTGGGGCGACCGGGACCGCTACTTCCCGGCGAGCCTCGCCAGGCGGTTCGTCACACACCTGCCCCAGGCCGAAGTCCGCACCGTGCCGGGTGGCGGGCACTCACTCCACGACGACTGTCCCGAGGAGACCCACGGACCGCTCGTCCGATTCCTGGCGGGTACGTAGGGAGCGTCACAGGGCTCGGTCCACCGCGTCCTGCTCCCTCAACTGCTCGGCGAGCTGGGCGAGGTCGTCGGCGTCGACCGTCTGACAGAGGCCGTGATCCACCTCGTACGGCGACAGGTGTCGGCCGTTTCGAGTTGCCCAGAGGCGTCCTGCGGAACTGCGCCAAATACGCCAACCAGGAAAAGTCTCCTGGAGGTCTTCGAGAATTACCGGCGTGAACATGTGGTCAGCGTGCTTACTGAAGAGCGACGAACCAACCGCGTTATTTAGACGTCCAGGACGTTATGGCGTTAGGCTCAAAACGTCCCTGGCGTCCTCCACCCCCAAGGTGTCCCGTGGCTAACGTCGCCCTACGCAGTGCCATGCTGAACGCCCAGGTCACGAACCAGAATTTGGCCGACCGGTGTGGCGTGGACGTCAAGACGGTGGAACGCTGGCTGCAGGACGAGACTCGTGTCCCGCACCTGCGGCACCAGTGGGCCGCCGCAGAGGCACTAGGAGTTGAGACAGCCGTGCTATGGCCAGACGCGATTCGCAATGCGGTGAAAATGGGGCCGGACAAGGAAGTCTTGACCACTTATCCGTATCGGTCGGCATGCCCGACATCAATTTGGCGTGACCTCATCAACTCTGCGCGAAATGAGATCGTGTTCGCCGGTTACACGAATTATTTCCTATGGCTGGAACACCCGAATCTGGCAAAGGTGCTCAAACGGAAGGCTCAGCAGGGCTGCAAGATCCGGTTTCTCGTCGGCGACCCGGAGAGCGATGTCACACGCAGCCGTGAGGAAGTGGAGAACGTCCCGTTGACCGTCTCCACGCGTATCCGCATCACGCTGTCGGAGATCAAGCAGCTGCGCGACGTTCCCGGGATCGAGGCGCGCTACGGGGATGCGCACATCGCCATGAGCGTGTTCCGGTTCGACTCGGACATGCTTGTCACGCCTCATCTGGCCAAGCTGGTCGGGCACGACTCGCCCATGCTGCACCTGAGGCGGTGCCAGGACGACGGCCTGTTCGACCGGTTCGCCTACCATGCCGCCGAGCTGTGGAGCAACGGCCGTGACATGTGGCAGCAGCCCCAGCCCACGGCCCAGATCCTGGGCGACTGACGCCGCTCCCGTACGGCCCGGACGGTGCCTCGCCGCTCCCGTACGGGGCGCAGGTCGTCGGCGTGCGGTCAGTGGGTGTCGAGCCAGCCGAGCCGGGCCGCTCGGACACCTGCTTGGAAGCGGCTGCCCGCTCCCAGCAATACCGTCAGCTCGCCCACCACGCGGGTGACGGTACGGGTGGAGACGCCCATGCTTCGGGCGATGGCGGAGTCCTTCATGCCGGCGGCCAGCATGCGCAGCACCGCGCGCTGCTGTTCGGTGAGTGAGGAGCCGTCGGGGGAGCGGGGCACGTCCTCGGGCTCGGAGGCGGTCGTCCAGCAGTAGTCGTAGATCGCCGCGAGGGATTTCACCACGTCGGCGCCTCGGATCAGGACAGTGCCGGCGTCCAGGTTTTCAGGGTCGGTCTGGACGACGGCGGCCGTACGGTCGTAGATGACCATGCGTGTGGGGATCACCGGGGTGACCCGTATCTCCATGCCCAGCTCCCGCCACCGCACCGTGTACTCGCGGATCAGCGGGTTCGACATGGCGATCTGGGCGTGCAGACTCCGCACCCGTACGCCGTTGCGGATGTTCGCCTCGCTGCGCGCCAGGCCCGCGTCGAGAGATTCACGCGTCCAGGCAGCGATCGGGTGCATGCCGAGCACCTCGTGTTCGGCCAGTTCGGACAGCTCGCTGAGCCGGTCGTGGAGCCGCCGGCGGTGGTCGGGCCATGGGAAATACTCGATGTTGGCGTGGTCGTCCGTCCGCTTGGGCAGGCCGAGGTAGTTCTTGGCCAGTGTGGCGATCTTGACGTGCTGCTCGACGAGGTTGTCGAGCATCCGATGGCTGCTCTGCAGGCTGCGATTGAGCGCGGCGGTCAGGTCGGCGGCGGCCTGTGTCTCCGGGTTCAGCAGGTGGAGCCGGGTGAGCTCGTCGCGGGCCCGGTCGATGTCCGCCGCTGTCAGGCTCAGCTTCGCCGCGGCCTCGGAAAGTGACTCGCCGTCCTGGCGCATGCGGGCGTACAGAGAGCGCGCAACGCCGTCGTCCCCGGAAAATGCCCCGTTGTCCACCTGGCTCCCTTCCTACTGGATCAATCCTGCACATTGGCATATCAGCGCCTTTGTCGGCAAAGAGTTCTGATTTCCGCCATGTCCTACTTCGGAAGCTCTCGCGCCCTCCACAGACACTCTGGCCTGCAGCACGATCGGTGAGTGAGGCGAAACGTCATCGCCGCGAACGAGGAGGAATCCCATTGATCACCGTTGCGTACAGCCTTGTCGCCTACTGCGTCACCGGCCTGTCGCCGGAGACGTGCGAGCACTGTCTTGGCGCCGTCAAGGCGGAGATCATCCAGGTGCCGGGAGTTGTGGGGGTCGACGTCGATCCGGCGGAATCTCGGGTGAGCATCCTGACCGACGGCCCCGTGAACGAGCTGGAGGTGCGGGCCGCCATGGAAGCGGCCGGTTGCGGCGTCGAGGCAACGTGATGTGCCGCGCACTCCAGCGCGCGGTCGAGTGAGCCCCAGCGAGGCCTGGGTCTCGACGCGATAGAGGTCGTCGGTGCCGTATCGGCGGCGGTCCCCGCCGATACGGGCCGGCGCGCGCAGGTCCAGGTTCGCTCCCGATCTCGTCGCGCTCCTGCGCTTTGCGTGGCCGTCCTTTCGAGATCAGATCCTGGTGAGCGACCACTCTGTCTCTTCAAGTGGACAAGGTGAATCTGATATATACACTATGTATCGCAAAATCGCAGAGCCGGCGAGGAGTCCACATCGCATGAGCACTCTCGAAGTCCCAGGGGCCCGCCTCTACTACGAGACCCATGGCAGCGGCCCCGTGATGGTCCTGATCACGGGAGCGCCCGGAGTGGCCGACGTCTACCGGGCGCTCATCCCGCAGCTGGCCGCGCGGCACACCGTCGTCGTCTACGACCGCCGCGGCTTCTCCCGGAGCCATCTCGACGGTCCCCAGGACTACGGCCGTCGCCTGGAAACGGACGCCGACGACGCATGGCGCCTGATCGAGCACCTGAGTGCCGACCCGGTGATCGTCTTCGGCGCCAGCTCCGGGGCGACCGTCGCCCTGGAACTCCTCGCCCGCCACCCGTCCGTGGTGCGCACGCTCATCCCGTACGAGCCGCCCGCCCTGCGGCTGCTCCCTGACGGCGACAAGTGGGCGGCCGTCTTCTCCGAGGTGTACGACCTGTACCTGCGAGAAGGGATCGAGCCGGCGATGCGGGCGTTCAGGGAGCGGACGTTCGCGCCGTCGGATCAGCAGCACATGGCCCGCGCCCCCAGGAACGACGCCAACGCCACCTACTGGTTCGAGCACGAGCTGCGCCAGTACCCGCCCGCCCCCGTGGATCTCGTCGCGCTCGCCCCGCACGCCGACCGCGTCATCCCCGCGGCCGGCCGCCTGTCGCAGGGGCGCCCGTGCTACGAGGCGACCCTGGAGCTGGGCCGGCACCTGGACAGAGACGTGGCCGAGCTACCCGGTGGGCACATCGGATTCATCACCGACGTCCCCGCCTTCGCCACGGAGCTCATGCGTACCCTCGCCCACGTCGCGGAGTGAACCAAGCGGCGGGAGTCTATGGGCGCAGGAGGACCTTGATGGCGCGGCGTTCGTCCATGGCCTGGTAGCCCTCGGCGGCCTGCTCCAGCGGTAGTTCGAGGTCGAAGACCTTGCCGGGGTCGATCCGGCGGTCCAAGATCAGGTCGACGAACTCGGGCAGATACTGACGGACCGGGGCCGGCCCGCCGTGCAGGTGCACATGGGAGAAGAACAGCTCCTCTCCGGGCAGCGCGACGTCGTGGGCCACGCCCACGTAGCCGACGTAGCCGCCGGGCCGGGTGGAGCGGATGGCCTGCATCATCGACTCCTGGGTGCCGACGGCCTCGACGACCGAGTGGGCGCCGAGGCCGCCGGTGAGTTCCTTGATCACCGCCACGCCCTCGTCGCCGCGTTCGGTGACGATGTCCGTCGCGCCGAAGTCACGGGCGAGCCGCTGCCGGGACTCGTGGCGGCTCATCGCGATGATCCGCTCCGCGCCCAGCTGTTTGGCGGCCAGCACCGCGAGCAGGCCGACCGCGCCGTCGCCGACGACCACGACCGTCTTGCCGGGAGCGGCCTGCGCGGCGATCGCGCCGAACCAGCCGGTGCCCAGCACGTCGGACGCGGCCAGGAAGCTGGGGATGAGATCCGGTGAGGGGACGTCCGGGGTGGCGACGAGCGTGCCGTCGGCGAGCGGTACGCGCAGCAGCTCCGCCTGAGCGCCGAGCGGGCCCATCAGCTCCCGGTGAACGCAGGAGCTCTGGTAGCCGGCCCGGCAGATCTCGCAGGTGTTGTCGGAGGCGAAGAAGGACCCGATCACGAACTGGCCCGGCCGGATCGTCGTGACCTGGCTGCCGACCTCCTCGACGATGCCGACGTACTCGTGACCCATCGGGGACGGTTCCTGGACGGCGTCGATCCCGCGATACGGCCACAGGTCCGACCCGCAGACACAGGTCGCGGGCAGGCGGATGATCGCGTCGGTGGGGGCGAGGATCTTCGGGTCCTCGCGCTCTTCCACCCGGACGTCACGGGGAGCGTGCAGTACGGCGCCACGCATGAGAGTTCTCCTTGCCGATGATGTGGAGACCAGTGTCGGCGCGGACCCGGCGGCCCAGGCCGGGCCGCGTGACCGTTTGACCGTCATCGGCAGAGAAGATGGCGATGTCGTTGCGGGGAGCCCGCAAGCCTTGGAAGGTTACGGCAGCGCCGGGATGGTGCGGTCGGAGATGAGGTCGCGGTACCAGTGCGCGCTGTCCTTCGGGGTACGCCGCAGCGTGGCGTAGTCGACGTGCACGATGCCGAACCGCTTGGAGTAGCCGTACCCCCACTCGAAGTTGTCCATGAGGGACCACACGAAGTACCCGCGCAGGTCGACGCCGCCCTGGAGCGCGCGGTGGGCGGCCACGAAGTGGCGCCGGAGGTAGTCGGTGCGCAGAGCGTCGTGCACGGCTCGCGTCCCGTCGGCCTCGACGGTGAGCTCGTCCGGGAAGGCCGCGCCGTTCTCCGTGATCATGAGGGCCTGCCCGGGGAATTCGGCGTGCAGGTGGAGCAGGAGCTCCTCCAGACCGCCCGGATCGATGTTCCAGCCCATGTCGGTGTACGGTCCGGCCTGCGCGACGAACTCCACCTGGTCGGCCCCCGGCCAGGGTGAGCCGCCCATGTCCTTGTGGCCGTCGTTGCTCTGCCGCGGGCTCACGCCGTCCCAGAGACGTACGGTCGTGGTCGAGTAGTAGTTGACGCCGAGCAGGTCGAGCGGCTGGTGGATGATCGCGAGGTCGCCTTCGTGGACGAACGACCAGTCGGTGACGCCGGCGGTGTCCTGGAGCAGGTCGGCCGGATACTCTCCGCGCAGCAGCGGGCCGGTGAAGGCGCGGTTGGCCAGGGCGTCGATGCGGCGCACGGCCTCCGCGCCGCCGTCGCCCTCGCCCCGCAGGACGTGGAAATTGAGGGTGATCGCGTATTGGGGCGCGTTGGTGACCACCTGCCGCAGCTCCTGGACGGCCAGGCCGTGCGCCAGGTTGAGGTGGTGCACGGCCGCGAGGGCCGCGGCGCCGTCGGTACGGCCGGGTGCGTGCGCGCCCGAGCCGTAGCCGAGATAGGCCGAGCACCAGGGCTCATTGAGGGTCGTCCACACGGCCACGCGGTCGCCCAGCGCCTCGCCGACGACGCGGGCGTAGTCGGCGAAGGCGTACGCCGTCCGGCGGTCGGTCCAGCCGCCCTCGTCCTCGAGCGCCTGGGGCAGGTCCCAGTGGTAGAGGGTGGCGACGGGGGTGATCCCGCGAGCGAGGAGGCCGTCGACGAGGCGGCCGTAGAAGTCCAGCCCCTTCGGGTTGGCCGGGCCGCGGCCGGTGGGCTGGATGCGCGGCCAGGCGATCGAGAAGCGGTAGGCCTCCAGCCCGAGCTCGCTCATGAGGTCGAGATCCTCTTCGAGGCGGTGGTAGTGGTCGTCGGCCACGTCTCCGGTGTCGCCGTTCCACACCTTGCCGGGCGTGCGGGAGAAGGTGTCCCAGATGGACGGCCCGCGCCCGTCCTCGGTCGCCGCGCCTTCGATCTGGTACGAGGCGGTGGCGGAGCCGAAGAGGAAGCCGGCGGGGAAGGTCAGGCCGGATTCGCGGTAGTCGTCGCGGTTGGGCGTCATGAAGAATCCTCGTTTCGTGGCGCCGTCAGGCGAGTTCGTAGGTCCAGCCGGAGGCGAGGGAAGAAGAGATGGAAACCTGGCCACCGGAGCGGGTGATGGTGAACACCTGGTCGGTGACCGTGAGGGTGGTCTCGCCGTCCGGTCCCGGGTACACGCGGAGGGTCAGGCCGTCGAGGTAGTCGTAGTCCGGCCGGTCGTCCCTGGCCCCGATGGGCAGGACGGCACCTTCGCGTACGTAGATCGGCATCGAGGTGAAGCCGTGCGACTCGGTGCGCCAGCGTCCGCCCTCGACGCGCTCGCCCGTCAGATGGTTCGTCCACGTGCCGTCCGGTAGGTAGACCTCGACCGTACCGTCCGGGCTGAAGACCGGCGCGACGAGCAGGTCGGGGCCCAGCATGTACTGGGTGTCGAGGTGGGCGACGTTGCGATCCTCGGGGAACTCCATCGCCATCGGCCGCATGACGGGCGTCCCGCTCTCGTGGGCCTGGAGGCCCACCTGGAACAGGTACGGCATCAGGCGGAGCTTGAGTTTCGTGAACAGCCGGGTCACCTCGACCGCCTCCTCGTCGAAGGCCCAGGGCACACGGTAGGAGGAGGAGCCGTGGAGCCGCGAGTGGGAGGACATCAGCCCGAAGGCTACCCAGCGCTTGAAGACGCCGGGATCCGGGGTGCCCTCGAAGCCGCCGATGTCGTGGCTCCAGAAGGAGAAGCCGGAGAACGCGAGCGACAGGCCGCCGCGCAGGGTCTCCGCCATGGACTCGTAGCTCGACCCCGCGTCGCCGCCCCAGTGGACCGGCAGCCGCTGGCCGCCCGCGGTCGCCGACCGCGCGAACAGCACCGCCTCGCCCCGGCCGCGCTGTTCCTCCAGCACCTCGAACACGGCCGTGTTGTAGAGGTGCGTGTAGAGATTGTGCATCCGTTCGGGCGTGGACCCGTCGAAATAGGCGACGTCGAGCGGGATGCGCTCCCCGAAGTCGGTTTTGAAAGCGTCGACTCCCTGGTTTTGAAGCGCGCGCAGCTTGGATTGGAACCACCGCGTCGCCTCGGGATTGGTGAAGTCGACCAGCCCCATGCCGGGCTGCCACAGGTCCCACTGCCAGACCGACCCGTCGGGACGCTTCAGCAGGAAGCCCCGCCCGGCGGCCTCGGCGAACAGTGGCGAGCGCTGGGCGATGTACGGGTTGATCCACACGCAGACGCGCAGGTCCTTCGCGCGCAGACGGGCGAGCATGCCCTCGGGGTCGGGGAAGACGCGTGGGTCCCACGCGAAGTCGCACCAGTTGAACTCGCGCATCCAGAAGCAGTCGAAGTGGAAGACCGACAGCGGCAGGTCGCGCTCGGCCATGCCGTCGATGAAGGACGTCACCGTCCGCTCGTCGTAGTCGGTGGTGAACGAGGTCGACAGCCACAGGCCGTAGGACCACGCGGGCAGGCGGGCGGGGCGGCCGGTGAGCGCGGTGTAGCGTTCGAGGATCCGCTTGGGCGTCGGCCCGTAGATCACGAAATACTCGAGGCTCTCTCCCGCGACCGAGAACTGCGCACGCTGCACCGCCTCCGACCCGATCTCGTACGAGACATGCCCGGGATGGTTGACGAAGACGCCGTATCCGCGGTTGGTCAGGTAGAACGGCACGTTCTTGTACGCCTGCTCGGAGGAGGTCCCGCCGTCGGCGTTCCAGATCTCCACGGTCTGGCCGTTCTTGACCAGCGGCCCGAAGCGCTCGCCCAGCCCGTACACCACCTCGCCCACGCCGAGCGAGAGCTGCTGGGCGAGGTGGACGGAGGAGCGGGCGGCGCCGACCGGCGCCGAATCGACGTGCGCGTCCTCGGCGAGCCGGAAGTAGCCGATGGACTTGTGGCCGCTGGCGGTCAGCGGGCGTCCGTCACCGTGGAAGGACAGGTTCCACGGGGCTCCGGGCGCGATGGTCGCGCTCAGCGCGCCGCTGGTGAGCGTCGCCCCGTTCGTGTCGTCCGCCTTGACGACGCCGTGGCCGTCCTCGGCGCCGGGCAGGTCGAAGCCGCGTTCCTCACCGCCTCCCACGTGGTGGTCGACGCGTACGCGGATCACGTCCGGTAGCGGTGACGACAGGGTCAGCGAGAGCACCGGCCGGTTGAGCGTGTCGCCCCGGCGGTGGATGACGGTGGTGGGCGCGGTCACGGTGACCGTCCCGTCCTCCGCCCAGATGTCGTGGGCCTCGGCGGCGTACAGCGCGGTGACGCCGGGACGCAACTGCCAGAGACCGTCGGTGAACTTCATCAGTGGATCATCCCTTCAATCCGCCGGCCAGCAGGTCGGCGCGCCAGAAGCGCTGCAGGACCAGGACCAGAATGATCAGCGGGATGACGGACACGGCCGAGCCCATGATGACCAGCGAGTAGAGGTCGCCGTCGCCCGCGCCCTTTCCCATGAACGTGTACAGGCCGAGAGTGATGGGGTATTTGTCCTGGTCGGAGAGCATGATGAAGGGCAGCAGGAAGTTGTTCCAGATGCCGACGAACTGCAGCAGGAACACCGTCACCAGCCCCTGCGTCATCATGGGCAGCACGATGCCGCCGAAGATGCGGAACTCACCGGCGCCGTCCAGACGGGCCGCCTCCAGGGTGCTCTGCGGGACCGCGGCGTTGGCGAAGACCCGGCACAGGAAGATGCCGAACGGGTTGATGATCACGGGCAGGAGTACGGACCAGTAGGTCCCGGCCAGGCCGACGGCCGCCATGAGGAGATACTGCGGGACGGCCAGCACGATGCCGGGCACCAGCACGCCGGCGAGGATCACCGAGAACAGGACCTGGCTGCCGCGGAAGCGGAACTTGGCCAGGGCATAGCCGGCCATGGCCGACACCAGCGTGGACAGGACCGCGCCGAGCCCGGCGTACAGCAGGGAGTTCAGCCCCCACTGCCAGAACTGGCCGCCCCCGTACGCGCTCAGGTTGGCAAGGTTGTCGAAGAAGCCGCTGCCGGGCGCGAAGGAGAAGGTGGTGAACAACTCGCGCGAGGTCTTCGAGGCGGCGGCGACCACCCAGACCACGGGGGCCAGACAGTAGAGCGCGCCGAGCAGCAGCACGATCAGCGCCAGCCGCGGCCGTCGCGCCGCACCCGCGCGGCGCCGGCGGAACTGGCGATCACCGGTGCGGCTCTGGAGGGCGGCGGTCATGCGTTGTCCCCGAAGGTACGGCGCTGGAAGAAACGCAGCAGCAACATGGACAGGACCAGGATGCCCAGGGCCAGGACGACGGAGGCGGCGGCGGCCCCGCCGAGATTGTCGTTCATGAACGCCTCTTGATAGATCTTCATCAGCGGCACCCAGGTGAAGCTGATGGTGGTCGACATCGGCCGCAGCGTGGCCGGCTCGCTGTACAGCTGCAGGGTGCCGATCACGGAGAACAGGCCGGTGAGCACGAGCGCGGGCGCCACCAAGGGGATCTTGATGCGCCAGGCGATCTGCAGCTCGCTGGCCCCGTCGATGCGGGCCGCCTCGTAGACGGAGGTGGGGATGGCGCGCAGCGAGGTGAAGATGATGATCATGTTGAAGCCGACGCCGGACCACAGCGCGATGTTGGCCAGCGAGAAGTACAGGGTGGGAAAGCTGAAGAAGTCCAGCGGCCCGGCGTGCAACTGCTTGGCGAGGTAGTTGAGCGGGCTGGTGCTGGGCAGGTAGAGGAAGCCCCACAGGAGGCTGGCGATGACGCCGGGCACCGCGTACGGCAGGAAGATCGCGGTACGCGTGAAGCCGCGCGCCCGCACCCTGGGGGTGTCCAGCAGCAGCGCGAACAGCAGCGCCAGGCCCAGCACGCTGGGAATGGAGATGAGGCCGTAGAGCAGCACCCGGCCGAGCCCGGCGACGTATTCGGGATCGGTGAGCGCGGCGAGATAGTTGTCGAAGCCGACGAAAGTCTGCACCCGCCGCCCGAACGCGCCACCGCCGTCGATGCGGAAGCCGCGGAAGCTCAGGTAGATCGCGTAACCGATCGGGATGATCAGAAACAGGGTGAACAACACGATCGCGGGCGTGGCGAACAGCCACGGGGTGGCGGCGCCGCGGAAGCGGAGGCGCGAGCGCCGGCCAGCGGGGTTGGCGGGCATGAGACATCCAGGATGGGGTCGGACCGAGGGCCCCGACGGGCCCTCGGCGTCTTACTTGGTGACGGTGTAGCCGGACTTCTCCAGGTCGGCGACGACTGCCTGCTGCGTGGCCTTGTATACCTCGCGGAAGGAGCTCTTGTTGAGCGCGGCCTTGTTGAGCGCGTCTCCGAAGGCGGTCTGCGACACGTTCACGTTGGGTCCCCAGGTCACCGGGATGGTGGTGTTCTTGATCACCTGGTCGGCGACCTGGTAGAAGTCCTTCTGCTGCGGCATCAGCTTGGGCGGCTCGTGGCTCAGGGTCGCCTGGCGGCCGGCGTTGCCGCCGGGGTAGATGTCGAGGGAGAGCTGCAGCTTGGAGCCCTCGTCGGAGGCGCCGAGCCAGGCGGCGAAGGCCGCGGCCTCCTTGGCGTGCTTCGACTTGGCCGGCACCAGGAAGGCGGAGCCGCCCAGGAACGGGACGGCGGGGTCGCCGCCCGTCCACTGCGGCAGCGGCGCCGACTCCCACTTGCCGGCGGTGTCGGGCGCCACCGAGTGGATCACGTTGGGGGCCCAGGCGGCGGCGGCCCAGCTCAGCAGCTTGCCGTCGTTGACCTGAGCGTTCCATTCCGGCGTGAGCAGCGGCTCGACCTTGACCAGGTCCCGCTTCACGAGGTCCTCCCAGAAGTCGGCGGTCTTCAGCGACGGCTCGCTGTCGATGCCGACCTTCCAGGCCTTGCCGTCGTTGCTCCACCATTGGGCGCCGGCCTGGGCGGCCTGCGCGGCGAAGAACTCCAGCTGGGCGGCGGAGAAGCTGGCGATGTAGGCCTCGGGGTTCTTCTTGTGGATCTGCTCGGCCGCCTTGGCGTACTCGGCCCAGGTGGTGGGGACCTTGGCACCGTACTTGTCGAACAGGTCCTTGCGGTAGGTGAACATCATCGGCCCGATGTCCTGGGGCACGCCGTAGACCTGGTTGTTGAAGGTGGTCAGGGCCCAGATGTTGGGCTCGATGCCGGACTTGAGGGCGGCCACGTCGGCGGTGACGTCCTTGACGACTCCGGCCACCACCAGG
The DNA here is from genome assembly GCF_050942315.1 of Nonomuraea sp. CA-143628. NCBI lineage: Bacteria > Bacillati > Actinomycetota > Actinomycetes > Streptosporangiales > Streptosporangiaceae > Nonomuraea > Nonomuraea sp. CA-143628. The sequence continues at coordinate 8,329,480 of NZ_CP192072.1, read as the reverse complement.
GCGGGCAGGCCGCGGTACTCCACCTGCGCCACGTCAGGGGTGTCGCCGGCCTGGTCGGCGGCCAGCAACTTGGAGGCGGTGTCGGCGGTTCCGCCGACCTCCGAAAGCTTGATGGTGACGTTCGGGTTCTCCTGGTGGTACTTGTCGATGATCGCCTTGGCCCGCGGATCGTCGCCCTTGAGGTTCCAGGTCCAGACCTGGAGCGTGACCGGACCCTTGGCGGCCTCGGTGCCCGAGGTGCCCGAGGAGGGCGTGTCGGCGGACGAGCAGGCGGCCACGCTCGCCGTCAGGGCGACCGCGAGCGCGGCGGCCATCGTCCAGCGACGGCGCGGTCGGGGGGTCGGTGGGGTCATCACGGTCTCCTCGGGCGGGTGGTGCACCACGGCGGAATGCCGGGTCGTGCGTTGGGAACTAACCTGATGTTAACGTTGTCATCCTGTCAAGCCCCCTGCTCGTAACAGAGCCGACACAGCTTCGGAGTCCACCCCCGTGCCCACCTTCCGCAACCCGGTTCTGCCCGGCTGCTATCCGGACCCGTCGATCTGCCGGGCCGGTGAGGACTTCTACCTGGTCACCTCATCATTCGCCTACTTCCCGGGCATCCCCCTGTTTCACAGCCGGGACCTGGTGAACTGGCGGCAGCTCACGCACGTCCTCGACCGGCCGAGCCCGCTGTCGCTGGAGGGCCTGGACGTCTCCGACGGGATCTGGGCGCCGACCATCCGCCACCACGACGGCACGTTCTACGTGGTCTCCACCCTGGCCAGAAACCGGCAGGGCAGCGTCACCTTCGTCGTCACCGCCGAGGACCCGGCCGGGCCGTGGTCGGATCCGATGCCGCTGGAGGCCGAGGGCATCGATCCGTCGCTGTTCTTCGACGACGACGGCCGGTGCTGGTTCACCGCCTGCCGGGACGCCCGCCAGCCGACCGGCGGCGGCCCCGGCGAGCTGTGGATGCGCGAACTCGACCTCGACCGGCTCAAGCTCGTCGGCCCGACCCACGTGCTGTGGCACGGCGCGGTACGCGGGGCGTGGGTGGAGGCGCCCCATCTGTACAAGCGTGACGGCGTGTACTACCTGATCGCCGCCGAAGGCGGGACCGAGAGCAACCACAGCGTCACCGCGGCCCGATCGAGTGCCATCACCGGCCCGTACGTCACCGATCCGCGCAGCCCGCTGCTGACCCACCGGCACCGCGGCTCGGCCGAGCCCGTCCAGAACGTCGGCCACGTCGACCTGGTGGACACCCCCGACGGCGAGGCCTGGGCCGTGGCGCTCGGGGTCCGGCCGATCGAGGGGACGCACACGCTGGGCCGCGAGGTGTTCCTGGTGCCCGTCGCCTGGGGCACTCATGGGCCGGTCTTCGCCCCGGAGTCGGGCGGGGTGCGGCTGTCGGAACGGCTGCCGTCGATCGCCACCGCCGCAGGGCCGGGAGATGGTCCCTCTGCGGGGGCGGGATCTGCGGGGCTGGGCGCTGGCGCCTCCGCGGGGTCGACCGACGGCGCTTCCGCGGGGCTGACCGACAGCGCCTCCGCGGGGCTGGGCGGGGGCGCCTCTGCGGGGTCGGGCGATGGCGTTTTTGGCGGGCTGGGCGAGGGGGCCGCCGTGGTGGCGGGCCGGGTGCGGTTCGATGCGCCGTCGCCGGGCCTGGAGTGGAACAGCCTCCGGGGACCCGTCGATGACCGCGTCAGACCCTCGGCCGACGGGGGCGGTCTCGGCCTCGTCCTCGCCGCCGAGTCGCTCGCCTCCACCGGCGTGCCCACCTTCCTGGGTCGGCGCCAGCAGCATGTCCGGTTCGACGCGCGGACGCACATCAGCTTCTCCGCGGCGCATCCGACGGAAGAGGCCGGACTCGCCGTCTTCCAGAACCAGGACCACCACGCCACCCTCGCCCTCACCGTGGACGGGGGCGGGCGGGCTCAGGTGGTGCTGACTGTACGCCAGGCCGGTACGAGCACCCGCCTGGCGTCCCTACCGGTCGCGACGGGCGAGGTGGTGCTGGCGGTCGAGGGAGACGAGGCCCGCTACGCCTTTCGCCTCAAGGAGCCTGACACCGGCCGGTGGATCAGCCTGGGCGAAGTCGAGCGGTCCTGCTTGAGCACCGAGCGGGCGGGCGGGTTCGTCGGGGTCTACCTCGGCCTGTACGCGACCAGCAACGGCCGCTCCACCGACGGACGGGCGTACGCACGCTGGTTCGACTACCAACCCCACGCCGAGCAGACCAGCGGGCTCACGGCGGGCTGATCAGCGCGGCGGCCGGGGCGGTGGCGGGCTAGCGAGCGCGGCCCTGGCGCGGCGGCGGGCTAGTTGGCGCGGCGCTAGCGCGACTGCCGAGGCGGCGCCGTGCTGCGCCGGACCACCAGTTCGGGGGCGATCCGCTCGGAGGAGGCCGGTTCGCCCTTCATCATGCGCAGCACCTGCTGGATGGACCGCTCGCCGAGGCCGACGAAGTCCTGGCGGACCGTGGTGAGCGCGGGCACCAGGTAGGCCGCGCCGGCGATGTCGTCGAACCCGACGAGCGAGATGTCGTCGGGCACCTTGACGCCGAGTTCGGCGAAGGCGGCCAGCACCCCCATGGCCACCTGGTCGTTGCCGGCGAAGATCGCCGTCGGCAGCTCGCCCGTACGGCGGGTGACGAGGTAGTGGGCCAGCCGGTAGCCGCTGTTGCCGGTGAAGTCGCCCTCGAGCAGCTCGCCGTGGGCGTCCGGCGTCTCGGCCAGCGCGGTCCGCCAGCCCTCGACGCGTGCGCGGGCGTCGAAGGTGCGCAGCGCGCCGGTCAGATGAACGATGCGGCGATGCCCGAGCTCCAGCAGGTGCCGCACGGCGAGCCGCGCGCCGAGCTCCTGGTCGAGCTCGACGAAGCCGACATCCGGGTTGGGCACGTTGCCGGACATGATTACCGACATGGGCACGCCGGTGACGATGTCGGCCAGGGCGTCCATCACCATGGGCCGGTCGGCGATGACCGCGATGGCCTCCACCGCCTGGTCGGTGAGCCGCTGCAGGGTCTCGGTCAGGTCCTTGGTGGTGCCGCCCTGCCAGGCGGCCAGGTTGAGCCAGTATCCGGCCCGCTGCGCCGCGGCCTGTACGCCGCGCAGGACGCGGGGCAGCTCGTACAGCTCGGCCCCGGCGAGGACCACGCCGATCGTCGAGGACCGGCGGCTCTTCAGCGCGCGGGCCACGCTGTTACGGCGATAGCCGAGCTTCTCGATGGCGGCCTCGACCCGGGCCCGGGTCTCCGGCCGGACCGAAGGGTGATCGTTCAGGACGCGGGACACGGTGACGTGCGACACGCCGGCTTCGCGTGCCACATCCACCATGCCTGGTGCCCGGTTCATGTACCCCACTCCGACAGCTTCCACCACGACGTCCTGGCCTGCCCGGTGTCAGGTCGATCGTGTCACACCCGCCGCGTACCCCGGCCGGGCGAACGCGCACGCGAAGATCGATGGTGTCACACCCGCCGCGCGCGGCTACAGCGTGCTGAGGCTCTCCGGTGGCTACGACGCCGACCACAGCGTGCCGATGATCTGCTGGAGGATCTCCGGGGTCGCCCCGGCCGGCTGCGCGTAGACGCTCAGCTGGTTCAGCAGATGGCGGTACGGCCGGACGTCGGCGTCCCTGGTGAGGTATTGGGCGTCGGCGGTCTGTTCCAGATGGACCACGTCAGGCAGGTCCGCCTCGGCGAAGCGCAGGACGGTGAAGGGGTCAACTCCCTTGCCGTGCACGAAGGGCAGCACCTGGAGGGTGACGTGCGGCAGCTTGACCATCTCGTGGAGATGCTCCATCTGGGCGCGCATCGTCGCGCTGTCGCCGACCTGACGGCGCAGCACCGACTCATCCATGACCACCCATAACGTACGGGGCGTGGGTGGCAGCAGAAGTCGCTGGCGGTGCATCCGCAGGGCGACCCGGCGTTCGATCAGCTCGGCGTCGCCGCCTTCGTGGCTCTGCGCGATGACGGCTCGGGCATAGTCCTTGGTCTGGAGCAGGGCCGGGACGTGCTGGTCCTCGTAGGTGCGGATGACCGTGGCGTCCTGTTCCAGCCCGAGAAACGCCTCGAACTCGTCGGGGATCACGTCTCGGTAGTCCTGCCACCGGCCAGGAGCATTGGCCTGGACGGCCAGGGCCAGCACGATCTGGCGTTCGTCCTCGTCGACGCCGTACAGGCTGAGCAGGTCGGCCACATCGCCGAGCGGGAGACCGATCCGTCCGCCTTCCAAGCTGGTGATCCTGGACGCTGAGCAGCCGATGGCGGACCCCGCCTCACCGCGGGTGATTCCGTGGGACTCGCGCAACCGACGCAGGCGTACGCCGACCAGCATCCGCAAGGCCGTCGGCCCGGAACGTTGCCACGTGTCGCCTGAGATTTCCGTCGAGTCGCCACTGCCTCGAGGAGTCGGCATTTATGCTCCCAATTCGGCAAATCGCCACGCCGCGATCGTCACCATCTTGTCACATGAGACAGCTGAGACACCATATTTCCTGTCGGTCCCATCCGGCTGTTCCTTCTTCACCGTGCACTTGTTCGGTTCCATCATCGCTGAGGGTGACCGATCTCGCCCGGACTTGGGGAACTACCCCGCCACTTCATGCGGAAATATCCAACTTTATCGTCCTTCGCGGTATAGCGCGGGTAAAGCGCGGCCACTAGGTTTCAGTAGCCACGGAGGCGACATTAGAGGAGGGTTTCGTGACGGACGAATCGCCTGTAGGGGGATCGCCGATTCACCGGCATATCGACACATCTGTCCCGCACGCTGCGCGGATGTGGAACTATTGGCTCGGCGGCAAGGACCACTATCCGGTCGACCGCCAGGCCGGTGATGAGTTCAGCAGAGACTTCCCGGAAATCGTGAGGATCGCTCAACTGTCTCGGCATCTGCTGGCCCGCATCGTCCGCTATCTGGTCCGGGAGCAGGGGATACGCCAGTTTCTCGATATCGGCACCGGGCTGCCCACTGTGGACAACACCCACGAACTCGCCCAGCAGGCCGACCCGACCAGCCGAGTGGTTTATGTGGACAACGATCCGCTCGTCCTGGTGCACGCCCAGGCCCTGCTCGTGGGCACCCGCGAAGGCGCCACCGACTACATCGAAGCGGACTTACGCGACCCGGACGCGATCTTGGCCGGTGCCTCCAAGACCCTGGACTTCAGCCGGCCGGTAGCGCTCATGCTGATGGGCATCATGGGCTATGTACGTGACGACGAGGGACCGACAGAGGTCGTGACGAGACTGATGGAGCGCCTGGCCCCCGGCAGCTACCTGGCGTTGTGGGACGGCGTCAACCTCGTCACCGGCCAGGCGTTGGACCAGGCCCAGGAGAACTACAACGAGGGCGGCGGCGTGCCCTACAACCTGCGCGACGAAGAGCAGATCACCGCCTTCTTCGACGGCATGGACCTCGTGGCGCCCGGCGTGGTGTCGTTGCCGCAATGGCGTCCCGATCCCGACCCGTTCCAGGACTCCACGGAGCGGGTGGACGCGTTGTGCGGGGTGGCGCGCAAGCGATAGGTCGCCGATGACGCCCGCACGAGACCCTCGCCCAAGCCCGCCGATGACGCCTGCGCGAGCCTCTGGTCAAGCCCGCCTATGACGCCCGCACAAGCCCCTCGTCGGCCGAACATCAACCTCGCGGTCCTTCGGAATCCCGCCTTCCGGCTGCTCGCCTCGGCGCAGCTCGGCTTCGTGCTGGGCGAGCAGGTTCTGGCTATCGCCGTCACCGTCTCCGTGCTCAATGCCGGGGGTGACGCGTCCGCGGTCGGTTCCGTGCTCGCCGCCAAGGGCATCGCGTCATTGTGCCTGCTCCTGGTGGGCGGAGTCTGGTCCGACCGCCTTCCCCGGCGGCGGATCTTGATGATCATGCTCGCCGTGGACGCCGTCGCGGCGGTCGTCCCGGTCTTCGTCCTCGGACAGCGTCCGTCCGCCTGGTTACTGGCCGCCGTTCTCTTCGCCGTCGGCGCGGCGGAGTCGTTCATCCGGCCCGCCTTCAACGCGATGCTGGCGGGCACGCTGACGGAAGACCAGCGCGTGTCCGGCCGGGCCCTCGTCAACATCTGTACGCGCCTGGGCGTCATCGCCGGACCCGTGGTCGGCACCCAACTGGCGAGCGGCGGCGAACTGCTCCCGTTCGTGCTGGCCGGGGTCGTCTTCGCGGGCGGCGCGGCCGTGTTCCGCCGGGTGCCGGAACCACCGTGGACTCCCGTGCGACGCCGGTCGCTGCTGGGTGAGGCGCTGCTGGGGTTCGCCGAGGCGGGGCGCCGGCCGTGGTTGTCGGCCCTGCTGCTGTTCTCGCCTGTCAGCCTGATGTTCGTGATCGCCCCGAGCCAGGTGCTTCTGCCGCTGATGAGCCGGGAGACGTTCGGCTCTTATGCGGCATACGGTACGGCGCTCGCGTTCTACGGCGCCGGCGGTCTGATCAGCAGCGTCACGATGATGGTCTGGCAGCCGCGGCGGCCGGGCGTCGTGGCCATGTGGTCGATGTCCCTGTACGCGCTGGTCCCGCTGGCGCTCCTCTTCGCCCCCTCTGTCTGGGTGCTCTTCTGCTGCTACCTCGTGGCGGGCTTCGGCGTCGAGACGTATGCCCTCACCTGGGACGTCGCGATGTACCGGGAGGTGCCCGACCATCTGATCGGGCGGATCACCTCGCTGGCCTGGCTCAGCACGTTCGGCCTCATGCCCTTCGGTCAGGCGCTGACCGGGCCGCTGACGAACCTCATGGGCGACCACGCCGTCCTCTTGTGCGCCGCTGGGTTGGTGCTGGTGATACCGCCCTGCCTGCTCCTCGTCCGGGGGATGGCCGAGATGCGCGGCACCCGTACGCCGACGAAGGACGGATGAGCGCTCAGAGGGTCTCCGCCGCGGGGTCGGTCCGGTACGCGCACCAGAGCGTGATGTCATAGCCGATGCCCAGCACGGCGCCGACGATGAGGGGCGCGCCCAGCGCCACCAGGGTGCCCGTTAGCAGGGCCGTGGCGGCGAGCGGGCTGACGGACACGGCGATGCTCCGCGCCAGGCTGGCCATGCTGGCCGCGGTCGTCCGGTAGGCAGGGGGTACGACGGCGGCGGTGAAGGCCTGCCTGGCCGGTACGTCGATCTTGGAGAGCGTCTGGCGGAGCAGCAGCAGCGCGACCGCGCCACCCAGGGTCGGGGCGAACGGGATGCCGGCCAGCAGCAGGTTGGCGGCCAGGTGGGGGAGCAGCATGGCGGCCAGCAGCCCGCGCCGGGCGGCCAGCAGGGGCGCGGTGAGCTGGGCGAGGGCCGGGAGCAGATTGGCGGCGAAGCACACCAGGCCGAGCTGGGCGGTGGTGGCCCCGTAGCGGTGGGCGAACCACCAGGCCAGGACGGCCTGGACGGCCATCCCGCCGGAGAAGGCGTCGAGGGCGAACAGCGCGGCCAGGCGCCGGACCGGTCCGGGCACCCGTACCCGGGGTCCGGTCTGGCACCTCTCAATAGACGCGGCCTCGGCGTCCGGTGTGAGGTGCCAGAACAGCAGTACGGTGCCCGCCGCGAGCAGCGCGTACACCGCGAAGGCGGCGTCGGCGGCCGACACCCACGGCTGGAACGACAGCGCGGCGGCGGCCAGCCCGCCCAGGGCGCCGGCCGCCATGGCGGTGACGTTGTAGCAGGTGAAGACGAGGGTGTGCCGGACCGGGGCGCAGGTCTGGGCGAGGATGGACTGCTCCACCCCGGAGAACGGGGTGTTGTCGTTGGTGGACGGCGAGATCGTGCCGATGAAGGCGGCGGCGAGCAGGACGGGATACGACTCACTGACCGCGAACGCCAGGCCGGCGACGGCCATCAGGCAGCCGCAGGCGATCAGCGTGCGCCGGCGTCCCCAGCGGTCGGCGAACAGGCCGAGCACCAGGCTGGCGAGCACCGAGCCGGCGGCGGCCACGGTCAGGAGCAGGCCGGTCTGCCAGGGTTCGGCGCCGTCCTGGGCGAGCAGTTCGGCCAGGAGCACGCTCGTGCATCCGTACCCGAAGGTCCGCAGCGCTCGGGCGGCCATGACGAGCCGCCCGTTGCGCCCTACTTCGACTAGAAAAGGGGTCCTGACCTGCTTATTCGTCATGCGGCATCATCGCGCGGGCGGCTGTGCGGACGCGCGGCAACGCCTATAGATCTTCCTGCGTCGTGGGAAGTCAGCGGAACACGCCGGTGTGGCCGAGGGAGTGGCGTCCGGGTTGGGGATAGACGCACAGGCCGTGCGGGCCTCGGCCGACCTTGATCTTGTGGAGCAGCTTTCCGGTCCTGGTGGACAGGACGTAGACGACGCCGTCGTACCTTCCGGACAGCCAGAGCTGCTTGCCGTCCGCCGACACCCCGCCCATGTCGGGCGAGCCGCCGCCTGGGATCCGCCACCGTTCGACCACCTTCCGAGTGGCGAACGAGACGACGGAGACCGTCCCCTCGCCCCTGTTGGAGACGTAGAGCCGCCGCGAGTTCCTGCTGACGTACAGGCCGTGCGCCCCCGCGCCGGTGCGCAGGAAGCCCACCCGCCGGAACGTGGTGGCGTTGATGATCCACACGCCGCCCGCCATCATGTCGGCGACGTAGAAGAGCCGGCCGTCGGAGGAGAGCTTGACGTCCTGCGGCATGTTCCCCGACCCCACACCGATCACCTTCTTCACGCGGGGGCGTTTCCAGTCGATGGCCACGATCTGGCCGGAGAACTCGCAACTGGCCAGGAAGACCGATCCGTCGGCGGTGAAGTCTCCGTGGTTGATGCCCCGGCAGGGCATGTCGAGGGAACGGATCAGGCGCATCGTGTGCGGGTCGCGGAAGTCGAGGCGGTTGTTGCGTTCGGCCATGACCAGCGCGTACGAGCCGTCGGGGGTGAAGTACAGGTTGTACGGATCGTCCACGGGCACCGGCTTGCCGGGGCGGCCCGTGACCGGGTTGATGGGGACGAGCCGGTTGCCCTCGTTCTCGTTGATCCACAGTGTCTTCAGGTCCCAGGAGGGCACGACGTGCTGCGGCAGGGCGCCGACCCGGAAGCGGCGCACGACCCGGTAGGTCCGCGGATCGATGACGTCCACCGTGTCCGACTCGCTGTTGGGGACGTACACGCGAGGGGGTATCTTCGCCACCCGTGGGCTCAGCATCCCTGGCCGGTCGTGGGCGTAGACGTCGGTCACGCGTGCGGCTACCGGCGCGTGCCGGCGCGGTCGCGGCTTCGGCGGTGGCGCGGCGGCGTGGTCCGCAACCAGGGGAGCGGGGGGCGAACCGCAGGAAGCGGCGGCGACGGCGACCGCTCCCAGCATGATCGTCAGCCTCGGCAGTCGCATGCGCCACAGCTTAGGAAGGCGTTCGGCAGCGCCTGTCGACGTCTGGGTCAGGGTTGTGTCAGGAAAACACGGTGAGCGTCACCTGCTTGGGGGGATAGTCGGAACATGCTCGAAGTAGCGCTCGAAGAGGCAAGGAAGGGATTGGCCGAGGGCGGGGTACCGGTGGGGGCGGCGCTGTTCGCGGCGGACGGCACGCTGCTCGGCCGGGGCCGCAACCGCAGGGTCCAGGACGGCGACCCGTCGGTGCACGGCGAGACCGCCGCGTTCCGCGACGCCGGGCGGCAGCCCACCTACCGGGGCACGACCATGGTGACCACGCTGTCGCCCTGCTGGTACTGCAGCGGCCTGATCCGCCAGTTCGGCATCCCGCGGCTCGTCGTGGGGGAGTGCCGGACCTTCATGGGCCAGCACGAATGGCTCGCCCGGCACGGCGTGGAGGTGGTGGTGCTCGACTCCCAGGAATGCGTCGACCTCATGAGCGCCTTCATCGCCGCCAACCCCGAGCTGTGGAATGAGGACATCGGGAAATGAGCCGCGTCCCCGGCCGCCGAGCCTGGCAGGCTGGCGGCCATGGGATTCGGGGTTCGTCAGTTCGAGCTGACCTTGATGCATCGGATGCGTGATCTCAACGCCGAACGGGTGGAGGACGCGCTCATGGACATGGGCGCGTCCCGGGCCGAGCTTCGCGCCGCGCACACGCAATGGACGAAGATGGCCCACTCCGTCCGTAGCCGGAAGGGCCTGGGCGCGTTGCGGACGATGCTCGGTCCGCCGTCGTACGAGGGCACGACCCCGGTCGGGAGCCTGACCTGCCGGGTGGCTCGGTGGACGCTGCCGTCCTGGCCGGACCTGGAGTTCGAGGCGCTGATCGGGCCCGACGGCGCGATATGGAACCAGTGGTTCGTCCGTCCCCACGGCGACAAGGCGCTGGCCTTCGTGGACCTGGTCCCGTGGGGGTGCGTCGTCGGCGACGTCGTGACGAGTTTCCCGGGGGCCGCGCAGGGCGAGGGCTCGGCGCCGCAGCATTGGGTGGTCGACTTCGCCCACGAGGGCACGGACTACCGGGCTCGGTTCGTGTACGGCCTGTTCCAGCGGCTCGACCGGGCCTGACCGGGGCACGGCAACTCGGGCATCAGGCCCAGACCAGGGGAGGTTTGATTCATGGAGACCGGCAGTCTCAGCGTGCCCGGCGCGGACATCTACTACGAGGTGCGCGGATCCGGGCCGTACCTCCTGCTCATCAACGGCGGTGACGGCGACGCGGCGCTGTTCGGGCCGCTGGCCGACGCGCTCGCTGGCCGCTACCGGGTCATCACCTACGACCCGCGCGGCAACTCGCGCAGCCGCCTGACCGGGCAGCCGAGCGAGCAGCGAATCGGCGAGCACGCCGACGACGCCTGCCGGTTGCTCAGTGCGCTCGGCGCCGAGCCCGCGTACGTGTTCGGCACCAGCTACGGCGGCATGGTCGGCATGGACCTGCTCACCCGCCATCCCGCGCGGGTCCGGGCCGTGGTGGCGCACGAGCCGTTCGTCATCGAGCTGCTGCCCGACGCCGATCGGTGGCACGCCCGGTTCCAGGAGGTGTACGAGACCTACCAGCGCGACGGCGTGGACCCGGCGATGCGGATGTTCGGCTCGGACGTCGGCGTGGACCCGCCACCGGCGACGTCCGCGGCGCTGCCCGCGCCGCTACGGGAGATGCTGGATCGGGTCCACGCCAACCTGGAGACGGTCCTGGCGTATGAGTTGCGGTCCTTCGTCCGTTTCAGACCGGACCTGGACGTGCTGCGTGACGCGCCGTTGGCCGTGGCGTTCGGCGCCGAATCGGGCCAGACGCTGCTACGCCGCACCACCGATGCTCTCGCGGAAGCCCTCGGCAGGCGGATCGTGGAGTTCCCCGGCGGTCACGTCGGCTTCCTGACCAACCCGGGCGAGTTCGCCAAGGCCCTGGGTGACGAGCTGCGGTCGGCGGACCGATGACGACCTGCCGCAGGTGGAAGCGTAAGAACCTCTTCGGCTACGCCCACAGATACCCGTGCTCGACCGCTTTCTCCGGATCCGGGCGTTCGGCGATCCTGGACCCGTGGACGGCGACCGCCGAGAGGCATGGGCGATGATGTCCACACATGCTAGGACGAGCGAGCAGGGAAGGAGGTGGCCGTGAGCGAAACCGGACGCCGGCTGCCCGCGCGGGCCTCAGCGGTCGTCATCGGGGGTGGCGCCATGGGCGTCAGCTCGGCCTACGCGCTGGCCGCGGCCGGAGTCACCGACGTGGTCCTCATCGACAAGGGGTCGCTGGGCTCGGGTTCGACCTCGAAGGCCGCCGGGGGAGTGCGGGCGCAGTTCTCCGACCGGGTCAACGTCCAGCTCGCCGTACGCAGCCTGGAGACCTTCGACACCTTCGCCGCCCGCTTCGGGCAGGAGATCGACCTGCACAAGGTGGGCTACCTGTTCCTGCTCGACTCGCCCGAGTCCGTGGCGGAGTTCGAGAAGAACGTCGCGATCCAGAACGACCTCGGCGTGCCCAGCAGGATGATCTCGGTGCGCGAGGCCGCGGAGCTGTCGCCGCTGATCGACACCGACGGCCTGCTCGCCGCCGCCTACTCGCCCACCGACGGCCACTGCACGCCCGAGTCCGTGGTGCTCGGCTACGCGGGCGCGGCCCGCCGGCTCGGCGCGCGGCTGCTGCCCAACTGCGCCGCGACCGGCATCGAGACGGTGGACGGCCGCATCGTCGCCGTCCAGACCGAGGGCGGCCGCATCGAGACCGACACCGTGATCTGCGCGGCCGGCGCCTGGTCACGTCCCATAGGCGACTGGGTGGGCGTCGACCTGCCGGTGAGCCCGCTGCGCAGGCAGATCCTGATCACCGAGCCGATCCCCGGCCTGCCGCCCACGACGTTCACCATCGACTTCGGCACCACGTTCTACTTCCACCGCGAAGGTCCCGGCCTGCTGCTGGGCATGTCCGATCCGGACGAGACGCCGGGGTTCAAGTTCGACCGGTCCGACGCCTGGCTGCCGAGGCTTGGCGAGGCCATGGCCCGCCGTGCCCCGGCCCTGCTGGAGACCGGCATCGCCACCGGATGGGCCGGCCTGTACGAGGTGACGCCGGACCACAACGCGCTCATCGGGACCGCCCCGGACGTCGACAGGTTCATCTACGCCACCGGTTTCTCCGGCCACGGCTTCCTGATGAGCCCGGCCGTCGGCGAGGTGGTCCGCGACCTCTATCTGGACCGGACGCCGTTCGTCGACGTCAGCGGCTTCGACGCGAGTCGCTTCGCTCTGGCCGGGGCCAGACCGGAGCTCAACATCGTCTGAACACCGTACGGGCGGGCGGCGGACGTCGGGCTCTGTGACCGGGCCCCTAAGCTGGCCACATGGGTATGGTCGGGACGGTCGGCCTGGTCTTGCATCCACGGCGCGACTCCAAAGAGGCGATCGACACCATCCTGAGCTGGGCCGCCGCCAGAGGCGTCACCGTCATGGGGCTCCCGGAGGAGGTCGGCCGCATCGACTGCAGCGCCGTGCCGGTCGACATCGACCTGCTGATCGAGCGGGCCGACCTGCTGGTGAGCCTCGGCGGTGACGGGACGATGCTGCGCACCATGCGGCTCATCGCCGGGCGGAAGACGCCGGTGCTGGGGGTGAACCTGGGGCGGCTGGGGTTCCTGGCCGAGATCGACATCGCGGAGTTGCCCGCCACGCTGTCGGCCATCGACGGGCACCGCTACACGATCGAGCCGCGCATGGCCGTGCGGACCAAGCTCGACGGGGCCGAGGAGCTGATCGCGTTCAACGACATCGCCCTGGTGCGCATCCCGGGCGACGGCATGGCCGCCGTCTCCGTCATGCCGGGTGACGATCCGTTCGTGCGCTACGCGGCCGATGCCGTGATCGTGGCCACGACCACCGGGTCCACCGCCTACAGCTTCGCCGCGGGCGGGCCGATCGTGTCGCCTCGGGTGGCGGCGCTGCTGGTCGTGCCCGCCGCCGCCCACTCGTCGTTCAACCGGGCGCTGGTCCTGCCCGCCGACGAGGAGGTGACGCTGGAGCTGCTGCCCACGAGCGGGCGGCTGGCGGTGGAGGTGGACGGGGCGGTGCTGGGGCATCTGTGCCCTGGTGACCGGGTCACGGTGGCCGCCATGCCGGACGCGGCCCACGTGGTGCGGATGGGGACGACCTTCTACGAGCGGGCCCGGCGCAAGCTTCGGGTGGACGGCAGCGCCGAGGTGGAGTGAGTACGGTGCCTTCCGCGGGGTAGGCGCCGGAGTATGGCGAGGCTGGTGGGCACGTCTGGGTGGCAGTACAAAGACTGGCGCGGCATCTTCTATCCGCAGGAGGTCCCGCAGCGTCTCTGGCTGGAGACGTACGCCGAGACGTTCCCCACTGTGGAGAGCAACAACGCCTTCTATCGCCTGCCCTCACCCGAGTCCTTCGCCGGCTGGCGGGACCGCACACCCGACGGGTTCGTGATGGCCGTCAAGGCCAGCAGGTTCCTCACCCATATCAAGCGGCTGGCCGATCCGGAGGAGCCGGTGGAGCGGCTGATGAACGCCGCCTCGGCGCTCAAGGACAAGCTCGGCCCGATCCTCCTGCAGCTCCCGCCGACCCTGAAGGCCGATCCGGACCGGCTCGCCCGCTGCCTGGACTGCTTCCCGAAGCACGTGCGCGTCGCGGTCGAGCCCAGGCACCCGTCGTGGTGGACGGACGAGGTCCGCGAGATCCTGGCGGCCCGCGACGCCGCCCTGTGCTGGGCCGACCGGCTGGGCAGGCCGGTGAGCCCGTTGTGGCGCGCGGCAGGCTGGGGCTACCTGCGGCTGCACGAAGGGCGGGCCAACCCCTGGCCGTCGTACGGGGACACGGCGCTGAAGACCTGGGCAGGGCGGGTCAAGAAGGCCGGTTGGTGTGACGCCTACATCTATTTCAACAACGATCCGGGGGGAGCGGCCGTGCGGAACGCAATCCGCTTTGCCAGACTCGTCTAGTGCATACCCGCCTTTATCGAAACGGTGTTCTGGAGAAGGAGGGCTTCCCGGTCGCGGAGGTCTCCGACTATGTGGCCGACGAGGCCAATACCGTCTGGTTTGATCTGTGCGCGCCGACGCCGGAGGACCTCGCCGTGGTCGGCGAGGAGCTCGGCCTGCACGAGCTCGCCGTCGAGGACGTGTTGTCCGACCACCAGCGCCCCAAGGTGGACATCTACCAGAATCACCTGTTCATCACCGTCTACGGGGTGCACTTCGACGACGGGCGGCTCCATCCGGTCGAGGTCAACGTCTTCGTGACGAAGAACGCGCTGGTCACCATCCGCGAGAGCGACCAATTCGACATCGGCGAGGTGGTCAAGCGCTGGGACGCCGCCAAGCGGCTGGCCGACCACGGGGTGGCGTTCCTGCTGCACGGCCTGCTCGACTACGTGGTCGACGGGCAGTTCGACCTCGTCCAGGAGTTCGACTCCAGGGTGGAGAACCTGGAGGAGCTGCTGTTCGAGGAGGCGCCGATCGACGGCAGGCAGCTGCAGCGGACCATGTACGACCTGCGCAAGAACATGGCCGCCTTCCGCAAGATCATCATGCCGATGCGCGAGGTCGTCGGCACCCTGCTCCGCCGCGACCAGGAGGTGGTCGCCGACCTGGTCATGGCGCCCTACTACGAGGATGTCTACGACCACGTGGTGCGCGCGACGGAGTGGACCGAGTCGCTGCGCGATCTGCTGGCCAACATGCGTGAGACGCGCCTGGCCCAGCAGGGTTTCCGGCTGAACGAGATCATGAAGCGGGTGACCAGCTGGGCGGCGATCATCGCGGTGCCGACCGCGATCACCGGCTTCTACGGCATGAACGTGCCCTACCCGGGTTCGAGTCAGCCCTGGGGCGTCTGGGTGGCGTCGGCGCTGGTGGCCGTGGCCTCCGTGGCGCTGTACGCGATCTTCAAGAAGAAGGACTGGCTGTAGGCGCGGGGGCAGGGGCCGCCCCGGTCGTCGAGCGCGAGTCGCACCGTCAGCCGTACCTGCGCGGCTCCCGAGGCGGGGTAAAGGGGCAGGCAGCGCCCGCCCGCGATCAGCGTCCGGCGCCCGATCGGGGTGGCGATCAGCGGCAGCTCGTCGTAGATCGCGGGGACGGCCAGGCGGAGCGTCCAGAGGCCCGCCGCGTGGCCGCGTTGGCCGTCCAGCGCGTAGTAGTCGAGCACGCCGCCGCTGGTCGAGACCACGGCCCGCATGGTGAAACGGCGCCCTTGGACGGTGAACACCTCCGCCGACGGGGCGTGGTAGATCGAATGGATGTAGCCGATCGCGAACACCCCGGACGGCGGCAGGAGCAGCCCGTCCACGGCCGGGCGCCCCGCGCCGGAGGCACCGGCCGCCAGCAAGGTCACCAGCGCGAGGGCGAGGCGGATCAGCCCTTCTCCTTGTAGTAGCGGGCCGCGCCCGGGTGCAGCGTGACCGGCTCCACCTGCTGGCCGATCTTGACATCGAGCTTGGCCGCCTCAGGGTGGACGGCCGCGAGCTGCGCCTTCTTCTCGAACAGCGTCTTGGTGATGTCGTACGCGAGCTGTTCGTCCATCTTGTCGGGCACGAGCAGGACATTGGCCACCCCGACCGTCTTGACGGTGCCCGGCAGCTTGTAGAGGGACATGTCGATGTCGAGCCTGATGTACTCCTTGCCGTACTTGGCCTGCATCGGCGCGAGCAGGTCGGTGGCGTCGAGCAGCTTGATGTCCGGCTTGCTGGTGGCCAGGTCCACGATGCCGCCCGTAGGCAGCCCGCCGACCCAGACGAAGGCGTCGATCGTGCCGTCCTTGACGGCCTGGACCGACTCGTTGATGGACAGCTGCTGCTTGGAGATGTCGGAGTCGGGGTTCAGGCCGGCCGCCTCCAGCAGGCGCCTGGCCAGCACCTGGGTGCCGGAGTTGGGCGGGCCGATCGAGACCCGCTTGCCCTTCAGGTCGGCGATCTTGCTCGCGGCGAGGCCGGGGGCGATGACGACGTGGGCGTAGTTGTCGTAGATGCGGGCGATGGCCTTGATCGGCTGCATGGCGGTGAAGGACCCGGTCCCGGTGACGGCGTCGGCGGCCGTGTCGCTCTGCGAGAAGGCGATGTCGGCCTTGCCGGTGGCCAGCAGCTTGATGTTCTCGACGGAGGCGGAGGTGACGGACGCGGTGGCCTGGGTGTTGGCGATGTTGTCGGTCAGCTGCTTGGCCAGGCCCCCGCCGTACACGTAGTAGACGCCGGTCGTGCCGCCCGTCGCGATCGACAGCCGGTGGCCCGACCCGCTCACGTCGCCGCAGGCCGCCGCCCCGGCGGCCAGTGCCATGGCGGCGAGCACCGCAAGGATCCGCTTCACGCTGGGACTCTCCTTCTCCTGATGAGGTGCACGGCCGCCGCGACGGCCAGGACGGCCAGGCCCGCGACGATGGGGACGGGTTCGAGGAACAGCAGCAACACGGCCGCCACGGTGGCCAGCAGCCGCTCGGGCCACCCGGTCACCCCACCGGTCGCCATGGCCAGGGCCGCCACCGCGACGGCCGAGACCGCGCTCATCAGCAGCACCGTGCCGATCGGTCCCTGCCCGAGCAGTGCCTGACCGTTCGGCGTGAGCACGAACGCGAACGGCACCAGGAACGCGGGCAGCGTGTAGCGCCAGGTCATCATCATCGTCTTGTAGGTGTTGCCGCCGGTGATCGCCGCCGCCGCGACGGCCGACAGCGCGGTCGGCGGGCTCACCTCGGACAGCACCGCGTAGTAGAAGACGAACATGTACGCCTCGGCGGACGTGACGCCGAGCGTGGTGAGCGCCGGCGCGATGATCACCGCCGCGATGATGAAGCTCGCGGTCACCGGTACGGCCAGGCCCAGCAGCATGACCGCGACCCCGGACATGAACGTCGTCAGGATGAGGTTGCCCGCGGCGACGTCCACGATGATCGCGCTGAGGTTCAGCCCGAGCCCGGTCTGGGTGATGACGCCGACAATGATGCCCGCCGCCGCGCACACCGCCGTCACGGGCAGCACCTCCAGCGTGCCCTTGGCCAGCGCCTGCGCGGTCCGCTTCGGCCCCATCCGGTGCTCGGGGTCGAGGAACGACAGCGCGAACGCGATGGCGGTGGCGATCACGACCGACTGGAACGCCGACCGGTCCAGCGCCATCAGCACGATGATGAGGATCAGCGAGCTGAAGTGGTAGCCGAAGCGCAGCAGCAGCCGGCCCGCCTTCGGCGCGTCCACCGCGACGGCGTGGGTGCCGAAGCGGCGCGAGTCGATCTCGATGGCCAGGAAGAGGCCCAGGTAGTACAGGATCGTGGGGATCGTCGCGTAGATGAGCACCTCGAGGTAGCCGACCTTGAGATACTCGGCGATGATGAACGCCGCCGCGCCGAGCGTGGGCGGGGAGAGGATCGCCCCGATGCCGCCTGAGGCGAGGATGCCGCCCGCCGCCTCCTTGGGGTAGCCGGCCCGCCGGAGCACCGGCCAGGCGACGCTGCCGAGGCTGACGGTGGTGGCCACGCCGGAGCCGGAGACTGTGCCGAGCAGGAAGCCGGCGGTGGTGACCGTACGGCCGGGGGCGGCGCGGGATTTGCGGAAGGCGGCGAAGCTCAGGTCGATGAAGAACTTGCTTGCGCCTGAATAATCCAGCACCGCGCCATAAATCGTGAAAAGGATGATGTAGCTGGCCGCGACCTGCATGGGGACGCCGAAGAAGCCCTCGGTGCCGGTGTAGAGCTGCGACACGATCTGCGCGAGGTCGAAACCGCGATGGCCAATCGTCCACCCAATCGGCAAATATGCCCCGAAGTAGGCATAAGCCAGGAAAATTAGGCAGATGATGGTGAGTGACCAGCCGACCGTGCGGCGGACCGCTTCCAGCAGGAGCACGGTCAGCACCAGGCCGGCCGCGATGTCGAGCCCGGTCAGCGCCGCGCCCGAGCCCCGGTCGCGGAAGGCGTCGATGTCGAGCAGCGGATAGACGAGCACCGCGAGCGCGGCCGCCGCCAGCAGCCAGTCACCCACCCCGGGCCGATCGACCACGTCACGGCGCGCCTCCTCGGACGGCTGCTCAGGCGGCGCCGCGCCGCGTACCCGCCGCAGCGCCGACGAGATCCCCGAGCGATAGCAGAGGAACACCAGCGGCAGCGCCACCGCCAGGAACGTCAGCCGATGCTCCAGCGCCTCGACCGGCCTGAACACCACCACCAGCGAGTACGCCGACAGCAGCCCGCCGACGATCCACACGCCGAGCCGCAGCGTCCCGGTCAACCGCCGGGCCGGACGCTCCTGCTCGTGGGCCGACACCAGCTCCGCGTCGCGGTCGCTCAGCTCGGTCAAGTGTCCTCCCTGACAGGGCGTTTGAACGGACTTTACGAGCCCTTTACGCAATGAGGAAGGCCCAGTTCGGTACAGAAATCTGGACGGCGGCGATCGGCGGACGACTCGGCCGCGACGCTTGGCTGACGTTCTGGGGCGGTGGGGCCGTAGCCGGAGATCTCGGTACGTCCGTGCACGCACTGATATAAAGAACCGTGGCCGAGATCACCCTGAACGTCCGCCAGCTGCAGGCGTTCGCCGAAATCGGCTACCAGGCGGCGGGCGGCGGGGGTGGTGGCGCGCGCGGTGCGATGGCCGCGCTGCGCCGGGTGGTCCCGGTCGACGCCTACGAGTTCGTCGCGTTCGACCCGGCCAGCGGGCGGCACCACAGCGTCGTCTCCGACGGCCACCGGCGCATCGACGGCGACGCCGCGGAGGAATACATCGGGCTGGAGGCTTACCGCACGGCGATGGCCACGCGGGCGCCGGTGCCGATGCCCGAGCCGGGCACCGAGCGCTACTTCCGCCGCCATCTCGCCCCTTACGGGTGGCGCGCCGGGCTGACCGCGCCGCTGTTCCTGGCGGAGGGCCGCTACACGGGCCTGCTGCACCTGGCTGCCAGAGAGGCCTTCCCCGAGCTCACCGGCTCGCTGGTCGCGGCCGTGGCGCCCATGCTGGCGCATGTCACGGACCTGACCCGGTGCGTGATCGACCCGGTGGGCTTACCGGCCGGGTTCCTCGCGGCCGCCTTCGACCGGCTGGGCGTGCGCCGCGAGGTCCCCGGCGTCGCCAGATCCGCGGCCTTGTGGGACGAACCGGCCATCGCCGGGCTCGCCCGCGCCTTCATCGACTCGCGCGAGCTGAGCCGCCGCGGTCTCTGGCTCGACCGCGACGGCCGCTGGCACGAGGTGCGGGTGCTGCGGGCCGGCGTCGGCTTCCAGGGCTCGCTCCAGGGCGCGGTGGTGGCCGAACGCCCGTGCACCCTGCCGTACGAGCTGACCGGCAGGGAGGTGGACGTGCTCACCCGGGTGGCCGCCGGCGACTCCAACCCGCAGATCGCCGCCGCCCTGGTGCTCAGCGTCCGCACCGTGACCACCCACCTGGAGCACATCTTCGCCAAGCTGGGCTGCGACAGCCGCACCCGCCTCACCACCAAGGCTCTCGCCGAGGGGCTGTGCCGCCTCGACGTCTAGCCGGCTAGGAGATCTTGCCCAGACCGCGGGCGAGGACGGTGGCGGTGTCGGCGATGACCTTCTCGTCCTTGGCCGCATCGGTGGCCGGGCGGTTGGTGTAGATGGCCAGGATGATGGGGGCGGCACCCTTCTCGGGCCAGGCGATGGCGATGTCGTTGGCCGTCCCGTACGACGGGCCGGTGCCGGTCTTGTCGCCGACCGTCCAGGTCTTGGGCAGGCCGGCGCGGATGCGGGCGCCCCCGGTCGTGTTCGCGATCAGCCAGCCGTTGAGCGTCTCCCGGTCCTTGGCGGTGAGCGCGTCGCCGGTCGTGACCTTCGCGAGGTCGCGGGCCACGGAGGCGGGCGTGGTGGTGTCCCGCTTGTCCTTGGGAGTCCAGTCGTTGAGCTCGGTCTCCCAGCGGTCCAGACGGGAGATCGGGTCCTTCAGCGTACGGAAGTAGCGGGTCAGGCCCGCCGGTC
Organism: Nonomuraea sp. CA-143628; assembly: GCF_050942315.1. Lineage (NCBI taxonomy): Bacteria > Bacillati > Actinomycetota > Actinomycetes > Streptosporangiales > Streptosporangiaceae > Nonomuraea > Nonomuraea sp. CA-143628. The sequence continues at coordinate 8,309,230 of NZ_CP192072.1, read as the reverse complement.
CGCCGATCTGCTTCAGCACCATGTTGCCGGCGGTGTTGTCGCTGTAGGTGATCGCCGCCTTGCACAACTCGGCGACGGACAGCCCGTCCTTCACGTGCTTCTCGGTGACCGGCGAGTTCGGCTTCAGGTCGTCGGCCGTCCAGTGGACGACCCGCTCCATCAGCCCAGGGTCGGAGGTACGGGCCTCGTGCAGCGCGGCGGCGGAGACCATCGCCTTGAAGGTGGACAGCAGCGGGAAACGCTCGCCCGCCCGGTAGGCGATCGTCTTCCCCGTGGCCGTGTCCAGGGCGTACGCGCCGATGCGGCCCTTGTAGGACGCCTCCAGCGCGCGCAACTCCTTCTTCGCGGCCGCCTGACCGTCGCTCACCACCTGAGACGGCGCGGTCGCGGCTGAGGCGGTGCCCGCTCCATAGGCGCCGCCCGCCAGGAGGGAGACCGTCAGCGCGGTCGCTTGCAGTGCGGCCGTGAGGCGGCGAGGGTGTCGCATGCCATGTCCTTGCTCTCGTCCGTCAGAGGAGAGGAGCACAGCAGATCGGATCAGATGGTGTCCAATATCGATATGGAGAAGGGATCTATATCGGCTGACAAATGATCGCAGGTCAGACGGCCTCCGCCGACCGTTGCGCGGGGATCATCACCTGCCGCAACTCGAACCACACGGACGTCGCGCCGTTCTCGCGGACGAACCCCCACCGGTGGCTGAGCGTCTCGATCAACGGCAGGCCGCGCCCGCTCGTCGCCTGCGTCTCGGTACGGCACGCGCACGGCGCCCCGCTCGAACCCCCGTCCCTGACGAGCACCCGCACCAGGGACCCCGCGGCGAGCACCGACACGATGAACGAGCCGCCCTCGCCCGAGCGGGAGTGCAGGATCGCGTTCGTGGCCAGCTCGCTGGTGAGCAGCACGCAGTCGTCGTACAGCGGATGATCACGCCCGAGCGCCGCCGTCACCAGTCTCCTGGCCTTCGCCACCTGGGACGGAATCCCCGGGAACCGTACGACGAACGGCTCCTGGTCCCCTTCTTCCAACTGGTGAAAGTCCGGCGGTGCCATGGCGACCTCCCCGATTACGGCGACGTCATGAGACGCGTCAGAGGGGTGCGGGAGATTATCGCTAAAAGGTAGGAATGCCCTTTCCCATGGTCGCCCGCGCGATCGTCCGGGCGGACCGAGTACGCTGCGATCGACGAGTCGACTAGGAGGGGTGCCTGCGTGAGCAGCCTGGAGGCCGTCTGGGTGCAGCCGTACGATCACCCGGGGGCAGTGTTCGTGACCGGAGTCTTCGACATCCTGCACGTCGGACACGTGCGTTACCTGGGTGCCGTCGCCGGGCGCGGGCTGCCGCTGGTCGTCGGCGTGGAGGACGACCCGCGCGTGCGCGCGTGGAAGGGGCCGACGCGCCCGTTCAACCCGGCGGTGGAGCGCGCCGAGGTGCTGGCCGCGCTCCGCTTCGTGAGCGGGGTGTTCATCGTGACCGGGCCCTCGGCGGCGCACGGCCCGGAGGACTACATCGACCTGCTCGCCCCCATGCGGCCCGGCGCGCTGGCGCACACCGCGGGCGACCCGCACGCGGGCGGCCGATGCGCGGCGGCCGCGCTGCTGGGCGCCGAATGCTGGGAGCTGGAGGCCATCCCCAATCGCTCGACCACCAGGATCGTCAACGCGGCGGGCAAGGGCTGACCCCTTCTGGCGGGCCCGGTCCTTTCAAGATCGGAAGTCGGCCCGTTCAAGATCGCGTAGGCTTTGCTGCCATGACGGTCGATCTGGTTGCCAAGCGGGTGACGGACCTGCTGGCCCCGCAGGTGCTGGTGATCACCATGCCCCCGGCCGTGGGGCTGATCGCGCACGGCTGGAGCGGCGCCGCGTGGGGCCTGGCGGCCTCGGCGCTGTGCGGCGGTGTGCCCGCCGGGGTGATCGCGCTGGGCGTCCGCTCGGGGCGGCTGGACTCCCACCACATCGTCGACCGGACCCGCCGCACCGGGCCCCTGCTGGCCGCCGTCGCCGCCGTACTGGTCGCCCTGGTGCTGCTCGTCGCGCTGGGCGCGCCGACGCTGCTGGTGGCCACAGTGACCGCGATGCTCGTCGCGCTGGCCGTCACCGTGCCGGTCACGATGCGCTGGAAGATCTCCTTCCACGCCGCCGTCTGCGCGGGCACCGTGGTGGTGCTCGCCCACGTCCTGCCCGCCGTACCGACCGGCCTGGTGGGGGCGGCCGTGGTGGCGCTGGTGTGCTGGGCCCGGGTACGGCTGGCGCACCACACGTGGGCGCAGGTGGTGGCCGGGGCGCTGGTGGGCGTGGCGTCGACATGGGTGACCCTGGCGGCGTTCGGCATCCGATAAGGGGGAATAGCGGTGGCTTCGTAGGGGTTGCCGCGACCATGGAAGCCACGAACCGCGGCCGGGTGCGTGTCGAGCGCTCCGCCAAGCGTGTCAGGACCTACCTCGGCGGCCGGGCGGTGGCCGACACCACCCAGGCCCTCCTGGTGTGGGAGATCCCCTATTACCCGACGTACTACTTCCCGCTCTCGGACGTCGACGAGTCGGCGCTCAAGCCGACGGGCGCCACGAAGCACTCGCCCAGCAGGGGAGACGGCGTCGTCTACACCGTCACCTCGGGAGGCACGGAGGCCCCGGAGGCGGGGCTGGCCTACCCGGAGTCGCCGCTGGCGGACATCCGCGGGCACATCCGCTTCGAGTGGGATGCCATGGAATCCTGGTTCGAGGAGGACGAGGAGGTCTTCTTCCACCCGCGCGACCCGTACACCAGGGTCGACATCCTGCCGAGCTCGCGGCACGTGCGCGTCGAGGTCGACGGTGTGACGGTGGCCGACTCGCACAGCCCCCGCATCCTGTTCGAGACGGGGCTGCCCGCCCGTTACTACCTGCCCAAGACGGATGTACGGCTTGACCTGCTCGAACGCACCGACACCGCCACCAACTGCCCGTACAAGGGCACGGCGGAGTACTGGACGGTCAACGGCGCCAAGGACCTCGCCTGGTCGTACCGGACGCCGCTGCCGGAGAGTCAGCGGGTCGCGGGGCTGATCGCGTTCTACAACGAGAAGCTCGACATCTACCTCGACGGCGAACTCCAGGAGCGGCCGAAGACCAAGTTCGCCTGACGCACCGGGGATCGGCATTAGTTACTGAGCCTGCCCAGAGGGCTGCCTTAGCGGCTACACGCGCGTGTAGTAGGCTTTCTCATTGCGTAGTCAGATATACGCGCGGATAGGCGTCGGAGCACGGCCCTGATCGGGCCGCTGACGCTCGGATCCGGGACGCGGCGCCGCGAACAAAGGGTCGGCGCCCACGAGAAAGGCTCATGATGACTGCCCCCATCTCAGTGAGCGGTCTGGTCAAGACGTTCGGCCGCACCAGGGCGCTGGACGGGCTCGACCTGACCGTGAACACCGGCGAGGTGCACGGTTTTCTCGGACCGAACGGTGCCGGCAAGAGCACCACGATCCGGATCCTGCTCGGCTTACTGCGCGCCGACGCGGGCACCGCCCGGCTGCTCGGCGGCGATCCATGGGAGGACGCGACCAGACTGCATTCCCGGCTGGCCTACGTGCCCGGAGACGTCACGCTCTGGCCTGGCCTGTCCGGCGGCGAGGTCATCGACCTGCTCATGCAGTCGCGTGGCCGTGCCGACCGTACCCGGCGTCAAGAGCTGATCGAACGCTTCGACCTGGACCCCGGGGTCAAGGCCCGCGCCTACTCCAAGGGCAACCGGCAGAAGGTGGCGCTGATCGCCGCGCTCGCCTCCGACGCCGAGCTGCTGATCCTCGACGAGCCCACCGCGGGCCTGGACCCGTTGATGGAGACGGTGTTCCGCGACGTCGTTCGCGAGACGCGGCGGGGCGGCGACCGCACCGTACTGCTGTCCAGCCACATCCTCACCGAGGTCGAGGAGCTGTGTGACCGGGTCACCATCATCCGCGACGGCCGGACGATCGACACCGGCAGCCTGCCCGACCTGCGGCACCTGACCCGCACCTCCATCCAGGCCGAGCTCTCCGCCCCTCCCGATGAGCTCGCCGAGCTGCCGGGAGTGCACGACGTGCGAGCGGAGAACGGTCTGGTGCGCTTCGACGTCGAGGCCGACGCGCTCGGTCCGGTGCTGCGGTGCCTCGCCTCACTCGGCGTCCGTGGTCTCGTCAGCCAACCGCCCACGCTGGAGCAGGTCTTCCTGCGGTACTACGACAGGACGCGCGCGGAGGCGAGCCGATGAACGCGCTCACCGGGACGGCTCGGTCGGTACGGCTGGCGCTGCGCCGCGAAAGAAGCATCGCGCCGTGGTGGATCATCCTGCTCGTCGCCTTGGCCTTGGCGATGGTCTCCTACATCAACCGGAACATGCCCACCCCCGAGGTGATGACCACTTACACCACGATGATCAACCGAAACAGCTTCTTCCGGGCGCTCGGCGGCGGCTTCGTCGTGCCTGACCTGGGCTACATGCAGGCCTGGCGCAGCGGCGGCTTCCTCTACGTGTTCAACGGGCTGGCCGCCCTGATGGCCGTCGTCCGCTACACCCGCGCCGACGAGGAGGCCGGCCGGATCGAGCTGCTGCGCGCGGGTGTGCTCGGCCGCCTGGCTCCCCTGACCGCGGCCCTGCTGGTGGCGGGCGGGGTCAGCTTCGCCGGTGGCGCGGTGACCACGATCACGCTGATCGGGATCGGGCTGGATCCGGCCGGGTCGATCGACTACGGCGCGGCCATCACCATGGCCGGGTGGGTGTTCGGCGCCATCGCCGCCGTGACCGCCCAGCTCGCGCAGACCGCCCGTACGGCCAGAGCCATCGCCCTGTCGGTGCTCGGCCTCGCCTACATCCTGCGCTATGCGGGTGACGCCTCCGGACAGTACTGGATGAAGTACATCTCCCCGATCGGCTGGAGCCATCTGGTGGAGCCGTACTGGAGTGATCGCTGGTGGCTGCTGGCGATTCCGGCGGCTGTGACCTCGGCCCTGATGGCCATCGCCTACCGCCTGGCCGGCCGCCGCGACCTCGGCGCCGGAGTGATCCATGAGCGTCGCGGGCCTATGACCGCCCCCGGCCTGCGCGGCCCGATCAGCCTGGCCTGGCGGCTCCACCGGGGCCTGCTGATCACCTGGGCCGTCGGAATCGGCTGCTTCGCGGCGGCGGCCGGGGGCGTCAGCACCCTGGCGTACCAGTTCACCGAGGCGCCCGGCGTCACGGTCGACAACCTGCTGAAGGCTTTCGGCGGCAGTTCGGGAGGCGGAGCGGTCGACTTCGCGCTGTGGGCCATCATCCTGATCTTCGCCCACGTCATCGCGCTCTACCCGGTCCTCATGGTCCATCGGCTGCGCGCCGACGAGACGACCGGGCGCGCGGAAGCCGTACAGGCCACCCCGATGACCCGGCTGCGCTGGGCCGCCGGGCAACTGGTGGTGGCCGGTCTTGGTACGGCGGCACTGCTCGCCGTCGCCGGAGTCGTCTTCGGTACGTTCTACGCCTTCCTCGTCGGCGATCCCTCGTCGGACATCGTCCGCATCCTCGCCGGCACCCTGGGCACCGTCCCCGGCGCCTGGCTGGTCGGGGCGGTCTGCATGCTCGCCTACGGCCTGGCCCCGAGGGCCTCCGTGGCGATCGGCTGGATCACCTGGGTCGCGGTGGCGGTCATGGGACGGGCCGCCGGTCCACTGTACGGACTCTGGGGCGGGACCCCCTTCGAGCCGTTCCACTACATCCCCAACACCGTCGCCGGAGCCGCCTTCGACCCGGTGCCCGCCCTCACCATGGTCGCGCTGTCGGCGCTGCTGCTCGGTGGCGGGCTGTTCGCCCTCCGCCGCCGCGACTTCGGCTGAGCCCCCGGCCCGGACTTCGGCTCGGTCGCTCAGGCGGTCCAGGCCGGGTTGCGGCCCAGGTAGCGGAGGAGCTCCGCGACCTCGTCGTCGCCCGGCTCGGCGGGCACCACCGCGGCGTAGGCGCCCCACTGGCGCAGCGGCTCGACGATGGCCTTCGCCACCGGCAGCAGCTCTCCGGCCAGCTCCGGGGTCAGCGGTGAGGACTGTCCGGTGGCCACGGCGATGTCCCAGGCGTGCACCGCCGCGTCGAGCGCGCAGGCGCCCGCGCCGAGCGCCGGTGCCATCGTGTTCGGCGGCACCGGGACGGGCACCTGCTCGGCGCTCTTGTCGACACCGGCCCAGGCCCTGGCCGAGCGCTCCATCGCGGCCTCCGCGTACGCCCGGGGCTCCTCGGCCAGCTCGCCCGTCGGCTCGAACGGGTTCTCGGCGGGACCCGGCTCGCCGGTGAGGAAGGCGGCGAAGCCCACCTGGTCGCCCGCGGCGTGCTGGAGCACCTGGGTGACGTTCCACTTCGCGCAGGGGGTCGGGAGGTCCCAGCCGTCGGCGGGGACGCCGGCCACGGCCTGGCGGAGCGCCTGGTGCGCGGCGTCGAGTATGTCCCAGCCGGTCGGCATGTTGTCGCTCATGGGGGGTTCCTTCCGTTCGTTCCGCTGTGTCTTCACTCTATCAGAACGGAATGCTTTGTTCCAGTCCGAGGATGAGCATGTCCAGCGCGCGCTCGAAATCGGTGGCGGGGTCGGTCGGGGGGATGTTCCGTAGCAGCCTGCTGAAATGCGGGAGCTGGGCCGGGTCCATCTCCTGGATGTAGACGCCGACCTGCTTGCGTCCCGCGTGCTCGCCGGTGTCGACGTTGAACCCTCCGGTGGACAGCAGCAGCGACCCGAAGATCAGGCTGTTCACCGCGCCGAGCGCGCGCCACACGGCCGCGTCGTCGAAGCCGGCCTCGTACAGGGCGCCGACCACGCTGTCGATCGGGGCCAGCGCCCGTACGGAGGTCGGATTGGACTGGTCGGTCAGCAACGCCATCGGCACCACCGGAGAGCGGGCGAACACCTCGTACATGCTGAGCGCCACCGCTCGGAGTCGCTGCGGCCAAGGCAGCGCCGGGTCGGGTAGCTCGACCTGGTCGAAGGCCCGCTCCGCCAGGCCGTCCAGGATGTCGGCCTTGTTGGAGACGTGGTTGTAGAGCGACATCGCCTCGACGCCGAGCGACTTCGCCAGCCGCCGCATGGACAGCCCTTCGAGGCCTTCTTCCATGGCCAGTTCCAGGGCCGCGTCCAGAACCTTCTCCCTGTTCAGCGGCTCGCGCCGGGTCATTCGTCACTCCTTCTGTCGTAGACCTCCGGTTGACAGAGCTTACGGTGTATGTATGTACTTACGGCGTAAGCATACACCGTAAGTAAGGAGATTCCGTGAACGCGGACGTACTGATCGTCGGTGGCGGGCCGGTCGGCCTGCTGCTGGCCTGCGAGCTGAAGCTGGCGGGGGCGGACCCGCTGGTCCTGGAGGCGGCCACCGGCCAGGAACGGATCACGCGCAGCCTCGGGATGCGCTCGCTCAACGCGCGCACCCTCCACACGCTGAACCTGCGCGGGCTGGTGGAGCCGCTGGCCGAGGCGCAGTGGGCGCTGTTCGGCGAGCTGGGGACCGGTGGTGAACCCGTTGCGGGGGACATGGTCTCTGGGCTGGTGTACATGCTCAAGCTGGGCATGAGCGGCGGCCACTTCAGCGGCCTGCCGCTGATCGGCGAGGCCGGCAACCGGGTTCCCGAGCTGCTCATGCTCAAGCAGCACCAGCTGGAGCGGGTTCTGGCCGAGCACGCGGCCGGGCTCGGCGTCGAGGTCCGCTCCGGGTGCCGGGTCGCCGAGATCGCCGACGAGGGCGACGGCGTGGTCGCCACACTCGCGGACGGCCGGGTCGTACGGGCCGGGTACCTGGTGGGGTGCGACGGCGGCCGGAGCCTCGTGCGCAAGCAGTCCGGCATCCCGTTCACCGGCACGTCCGCGACCATGACCGGGCGTACCGCTGTGGCCGAGCTGGCCGACCCCGGCGCGCTCACCTCGACCCTGCGCGCCCCCGGCGGCCTGGTGAACCTGTCGCTGGTGCCGGGGGAGGTCGCCACCATCGAGTTCGACGGCGGTCCCACCGAGCGGGACGCACCGGTCACCGCCGAGGAGATGCAGGCGAGCATCCGGCGGGCGAGCGGCACCGACGCGGTCGTCCTCAGCCTGGAGGCCGGCATCCGCTACAGCGACAACACCCGCCACGCCGAGACGTACCGGAAGGGCCGCATCCTGCTCGCCGGGGACGCGGCGCACGTCCACTCGCCGATCGGCGGCCAGGGGCTCAACCTCGGCCTCCAGGACGCGGCCAACCTGGGCTGGAAGCTCGCCCTGGTGGTGCGCGGCCAGGCGCCCGAACGGCTCCTCGACACCTACACCGCCGAGCGGCACCCGGTGGCGGCCCGCGTCCTGCGCAACACCAGGGCCCAGGTCGCGCTGATGCGGCCGGGACCGCAGGTCGACGCGCTGCGCGAGGTGATCTCCGAGGCGCTGGAGCTCCCCGAGACCAGGGGGCACTTCATCGCCATGGCCAACGGCACGGACATCGACTACGCGCCGGACGCGTCGCGGTCGCTGGCCGGGCGGTTCGTACCGGATTGGGAGATCGAGGGCGTGGGGTGGGTCAGGGAGTCGTTGAGGGACGGCCGCGGCCTGCTGCTGGACCTCGCGGGCTCACCGGAGACCCGCGCGGCCGCGAAAGGCCGCGACGACCGCGTCCGCGTGGTGGGCGGAACCGTGGATCAAGCCGACGCGGCCGCCGTACTGGTACGTCCTGACGGTTATGTCGCCTGGGCCGGTTCCGGCGAAGCCGGTCTCGCCGAGGCCCTCGACGCCTGGTTCGGGGTCGGTTAGGTCAGCAGCCGGGTCAGCACACGGGTGCCGAACTCCAGCCCTTCCACCGGCACCCGCTCGTCCTTCCCATGGAACATCCCGAAGTAGTCCAGATCGGGCCGCAGCATGAGCGGCGCGAAACCGTACCCCTTGATGCCGATCGTGGCGAACGACTTGGCGTCGGTGCCGCCGCTCATCACGTACGGCACCGGCCGGGCGAGCGGGTCCTCGGCCACGAGCGAGCCCGCGAGCGAGTCGAAGAACGACGAGGGGTACGGCGCGTCCGGCGCGTCCTCCAGATTGACGAACTCCCTGGTGATCTTCGGCCCGAGCAGCTCGTCCATGGTCGCCAGGAACTCCTCCTGGAGCCCCGGCAGGTAGCGGCCGTCCACGTGCGCGTGGGCCGTGGACGGCACGACGTTCACCTTGTAGCCCGCGTCGAGCATCGTCGGGTTGGCCGAGTTGCGGATCTGCGCCCTGAACAGATGGCCGAGCGCGCCCAGCCGAGTCGCCTCCTCGTCGAGGCGGTCGAGGTCGATCGGCTGGCCGGTGATCTCCGACAGGCTCTGGAGCAGCGCCGAGACCGACGGCGTCAGGCGTACCGGCCACTGGTGGGCGGCCACCCGTGACAGCGCGTGCACCAGCGTCGCGACCGGGTTGTCCACCGCGGGCCGGGAGCCGTGGCCGGCCACGCCGTGGGCGGTGAGCTTCATCCAGGCGGTGCCGCGCTCGCCCACGGCGATCGGGTAGACGCGGTGGTCGCCGGCGGCGACGCTGAAGCCGCCGGACTCGCTGATCGCCTCCGTCACGCCGTCGAACAGCTCCCGGTGCTCGGTGACGGCGTGCCGCGAGCCGTAGTCGCCCGTCGCCTCCTCGTCCGCCAGGAACGCCAGCACCAGGTCGCGCTTGGGACGCTGGCCGCGCGCCGCCATGCCGAGCACGGCCGAGAGCGTCATCGCGCACGACCCCTTCATGTCGACCGCGCCCCTGCCGTAGACGCAGCCGTCGACGATCTCGCCCGAGAACGGGTGCATCCGCCACTCGGCCGGGTCGGCGGGCACCACGTCGAGGTGGCCGTGGACGAGCAGCGCGTCACGGGAGTCGCCGTCGATCCTGGCGACCACGGTCGTCCGCTTCGGCGCCGACTCGAACACCACCGGCTCCAGCCCGGCGTCGGCCAGCAGCGTGGCCACGTACTCGGCCGCCGGGCGTTCGCCCGACCCCGGGTTGGAGGTGTCGAACCTGATCAGGTCCGAGCAGATCTCGCCGACGCTCTTCACGACCGTCCCTTCAGCTTGAGCGGTGCCACCTCGGGCGTCTCGAACCCGAAGATCAGTCCATAGAATGCCAGCTCGGCCTCCAGCACCGCGACGATGGTCTCCTCCCGGCGCCAGCCGTGCTGCTCTCCGGCGAAGGTGAGCAGGGCCCACTGTTTGCCGTGCCGGTCCAGCTCGGCGACGAATCGCTCGGCCTGGCCCACGTCCACGATCGCGTCCTCCAGGCCGTGCAGCATCAGGCACGGTCCGGACGCCCGCGCCGCGTGCAGCAGCGGCGAGCGATCGATGTAACGCCGGCGCGTCTCGGGCAGCGGCCCGATCAGGCCGTCGAGGTAGCGCGACTCGAAGTCGTGCGTCTCGGCCGCCCAGCTCTCCGGATCGGTGATCGCGTAGTGCGCGACGCCGCCCGCGAACACGTCACTGTGCACCAGCGCCGCGACCGTGGTCCAGCCACCGGCGCTGCCGCCGCGGATCGCGATCTTGGCGGCGTCGGCCCGGCCCAGCTCGACCAGCCCGCGCGCCACCTTCGCGCAGTCGGCCACGTCGACCACGCCCCACTGGTGCCGCAGCCGCTCGCGGTAGGCCCGGCCGTAGCCGGTGGAGCCGCCGTAGTTCACCTCGGCGACGCCGAGGCCCCGGCTGGTGAAGTAGGAGACCTCCAGGTCGAGGGTCATCGTGAAGCTGCCGGTCGGCCCGCCGTGCGCGAAGACCACGTACGGCGCGGGACCCTGAACCCCGGTCGGGTGGTACAGGTGCGCGTGCACGCCCTCGATCGTCACCGTCTCGGGCGTCGGCAGCAGCGCCCGGTCGGGCAGCGGCTTCGGCGCCGACACCGCCTCGTGCGCGCCGCCGTCGAGGTCGACCACGGTCACCCGCGTGGGCGTGTACGGAGTGGCGGACACCGCCACTGCCTTGCCCTCCGCCGCCGAGATCGTCGGCGCCCAGTACGTCGCCTCGCCGCCGATCTCGCGCAGGTCACCGCTCTCCAGATCCAGGACGCTCAGGAGGCGGCGGTCGGGGGTGCCGTGCACGAGCACCAGGCGGTCGCCGGCGACCGCGAAATAGGTGCTGCCGGGCTTCCAGGGCGCGGTGCCGACCTCGGAGGCCATCGGGGTGAGGTTGCGGGCGCCGGAGCCGTCGCGGGTGACGAGGTGGATGTTCCACCAGCCGGTCGGGTCGGCGACCGCGTACAGGGTGCGCTCGTCGCGCCACTCCGCCTGGATCACGGACTCCGCCGGGCCGCCCGCGATCACCTGGTACGGCCCGGCGGTTCCGTCGTCGTCGAGGGGGGCCACGCAGAGTTCGGTGCCGTCCCAGGGCATGTTCGGGTGGTCCCAGCCGATCCAGGCGACATATCCGCCGCCGGGGGAAATGCGGGGATTCATCAGGAAATGTTGGGCTTTGATGATCACTCTGAGCGGGCCGCTGTTGAGTGGCACCGCGACCAGGTCGCGCACATTGTCCTGCTCGCGCACGGCCCAGACCTCGTCCCGCCCGGGCGGGAGGTAGAGGTCGGCGTAGCGCGCCGTCCCCTCAGGTGTGAGCGCCACCGGCTCCCCAGCAACGGGCTCCCCGGCTGCGGTCAGCCCGACCGCGGGATCGCCGGTCGTGGGTGGGCCGTCCAGGCGGTAGATGCGCTGGTCGGACCAGTTGGTGAAGACCAGGCCGCCGCCGGGCAGCGGGCGCCAGGACCGCCCGCCGTACTCGACCACGCGGTTGCGCGCGTTCCACCCCTCAGGCAGAGCGTCGACCAGGGAGCCGTCCGGCAGGCGGCGCACCACGCAGCGCCGCCCGCCCTCGTGCGGGCGTGGCTCGTCCCACCAGACCTCCAGTCCGGCGGGCGTGGCGACGGCCTCCACCCACTGGGGGCCGCCATCAGTACGGGCCACGTCGATCGGTCGAATGCTGCTCATATCTCACCAATTGCCATCGGAAGGGGGCAAGGAACGCTCGGGCGGGTGGAGGACGTACACGATGCCGCCGCTGCCCGAGCTCCGGAGCCAGACGTTCTCGAACGCGGCCCGCGGATAGACCCGGCGCACGTCGGCGTCGTTCGGCGCGGCCGGGTCGTTGACGACGACGTCGCCCTCGGCGGTGAAACCGGTGACGACCATGATGTGCCCGCCCGAGGAGTAGCCGGACCCTGGCAGCTCGTGCGCCTTGAACGACAGCGACACGATCACCGGGATCCCCGCCCGCACGAACAGGTCCAGCTCGGCGGCCGACCGCAGCCTGGTCACGAACCCGGCCAGCCCGAACCGGCCCGCGTAGGCCACGTTGAACGGCCAGTTGCCGGTCCCCTGGTAACTGTGGTCGAACGTGCCGCGCGCGGCGTGGTCGACCACCGGACTGGGGTCGCCGGCCACCACCCAGGCCAGCTCCTCGGGACCGGGACCGCGACCCCAGAACCCGAGGACCATCGCCACCGAGGCGGGGCTGCACCAGTTGGCGCCGCCGCCGTCGAGCTCCGGATGGTGACCGGTGTGCGTGTACTGAGAGTGCCGGGGCACCACCAGTTCGACGGCTCCGGCCGTACCCGGAAGGCTCGGGACCGGGGGACCCTGGGAGAGGGCGGAGGCCATCACGCCCAGGCAGTCCACGCGCGCGCCCGCGCCGTGCGGCGTGACCCGCACCCGGTAGGCCGTGACCGGCCGGCGCGCCACGAACGTGTCGACCGCCACGTCGCCGTCCTCGTCACCCTGGCCGGGGAAGGAGGTGCGGATCTCGTCGTGCTCGGCCCAGTGGCCCATGACGTACCACTTCGACTGCTCGCCCGTCGCGAGCCTGACCTGCAGCTCCACCTCGATCCACGTGCCCGGCGGGGTCCGCGCGGTCCACGAGGCGACGAGCTGGGTCGCGGTGAAGCCGATCGGGTGTTCCGGGCTGGTCCATGAGGTCAATGGGGTGGCGGGCACGGCGAAGCGGGCGAAGGCGACGCGGGCCGGGTCCACGGTGAGCACCGGACCCATTGTGGTTTCGCACCGGTTGTCGCGCATCGGAAGGTTTACGTACTGCGGTGATCTTGTCGGTGGTGATCTCTAATGTTCCGGCCATGACTCAAGCAGTGCAGGCGTATTCCTCCCTGCTCTCCGATGGCAGACCCGCTCTCTCGACCTCCGGTGGGACGGCGTTATCCGGCTCCCGGACCCGGCTCGGCCCTGAGGACCGGCCGTGAGCGGTTGGGAGGTCGTCGAGCAGGCCATCGCCACCCGTGACGCGGTCAAGGTCGCGGAGATCGTGCTCGGGCTCGACGATCAGGACAGGAAGGAGGTGGCCCGGCGGCTGCCCGGCCACCTGTTGCCGCTGATCTTCGAGGCGGAAGGCGTGGGCATGGCGCTGGCCGATCCGCCCATGCGGGACAGCTGGTCGGCGTTGCTGGCGGAGCTCCAGCGCGAGGGCATGATCGACCGGGAGCTGCTGCTCGCCGGCTGCGTCCGCCGCTTCCTGCGCGGCGGCCAGGCCGCTGACCTGCGCTTCTTCGCCCGGCTGCACGAGCTCGTCGAGCCCGCCCACGCCGAGGTCGCGGCGCGGGCCCACGACTACCTGCGGCTGCTGCCCGCCGCGCCACCTGTGGTCGCCGAGCTGGCGTTACGGCACCTGCGCCGCCTCGACACGCTCGACCCCGCCGACGTGGCCGAGGCCCTGCGGGCGCTGCTGTTCAGGCCCGAGCGCAAGCTGGTGTCGGTCGGGCTGAGCTGGCTCGACCAAGCCGTCCGCGACGCCGCTGACGATGCCGACGACTACGCCCTGGCCCTGGCGTACGCCTTCGCGTGCGACGCCCCCGACCTCCAGGAGCGGGCCGTACGGCTCGCGCTCAAGCACGCCGCCCGATTCACCTCCGCGGGCGCCGAGGTGATCCGTGACGCGCTCGGGCTGCTCCCGCCGGACCTCGGCGAACAACTCGTGACGGTGTTCGGCGGTCAGGTTCCGGCCGACGAGGACGACGACGGCTTCATGCCCGTGCCGCTGCCCGCGTCTCCCCAGGAGAACGCCGGTTTCCCGCTGATCGGTGACATCCGGGAACTGGGCGCCTTCCCCGAGCGCGAGGACTGGCAGGGCGCGGAGCGGTGGCTGGAGGGGTTCGTCCGGTTCTGCACCGACGACCGTGGCCTGCTCCGCTCCGTCCTGGCCCGCTGGACGAGCTGGCCGACCCGCCTGGACGTGCAGCCGGAGTGGCGCTACCTGGACCAGTGGTCCGAGGCGATGGCCAGGCAGATCGTCACGCCCGAGACCTGGCTCGGGTGGTCGTCGTCGTTGCTGCCGTCGCCCGTGCGGGTGTCGCCGCCGCACCTGTTCCTGCTGCGGCGCTGGGCCGAGGTCCACGCCGCGCTGCGGGCGGGCACGCTGCCGCCGTACCTGCTGGCGACCCCCACGAGCGGCACCGGGCACCTGGATCCCGGCGTGCTGGTCGACCGGCTCGACGGCTACGAACGTACCGGCGCCAAGGTCATGGACGCCGACCTGTGGCAGGCGCTCCTGCGACTGCCCCGCTCGGTCGCGCCCGAGGTGGCGGCGCGGGCGGGCGGGCTGACGTCCACAGCGGGCGTCACGGCCGCCCGCTGGATGAGCGGCGGCCGGCCCGTGCCGGTGACCGCCGTCGAGTGGACTCGGGGGTCCACCACCTACACCGGCGACCGCGAGCCCGCCGGCGGGAAGCATCCCGACCTCGTGCCCAGGATCGCCCTCCCGTGCGGTGAGTCGGGTCCGCTCGGTCTCTCACGTGCTGAGTCGGGTCCGCCCGGTCTCGCGGATGGCGAGTCGGGGCCGCTTCCTCCCTCGTACGGTGGGTTCGGGCCGCTCCGTGATCTGCTCGACGATCCGAGCGCGTCGCGGCGGGACGGTCACGGCGTCTACCTGTCGTGGTGGCCCGCCGTTCTGCCGTCGGACCGGGAGGCGGTGGTGTTGCACTGCCTGCCGTTCCTGCTCTACCAGTGGAACGCGCCCGGGGTGGAGCCGGACATGCTCTGGGCGCTGGCCCGAGCCGGTGGGCCGGCGGGTGAGGGGGTCGCGCTGCTCCTGGCGTACTTCCTGGTCGAACGGAACTCCTGGGCGGGCGGGAAGCAGCCCAACGAGGGGGTCCGGGTGCTGGTCGAGATGGCCGGGCGGGGCGACCTGCCCGCCGCCGAGGTGGGGCGGCAGCTCGCGCTGCTCTTGCGCAGGGCCTGGTACAAGCTGAGCGCGGTGGCCGAGTCGCTGGAGAGCGCGGCTCGGCATGGGGCGCATCGGGAGGTGTGGGAGGTGGTGGCCGGGTTCCTGGCCGTCTACCTTCCGGGGCCAGGGGAGCGGGCGCGCACCGCCCACACGCAGGCGCTCGGCTTCGCCGTACGTGCGGCGTCGTGGGCGGGGGCGCGGGGTGAGCTGCCGTGCGTCGCGGAGATCGCGCGACGCAAGGGGAGCAGCGGCTTCGTCCGCGAAGCGCGCCGCCTCCACGCCCGCCTCACCTGAACCGGCTCGCCAGAGTCGGCTCGACGTCGGGCTCGCCTGATCTCCCCGCCCGCGCGCCCGGCCGGGGCGTGTCGCCTCGGCCGGGCGCGCGGGTGAGGGGTCAGAGGTACAGGCCGGTGGATTCGCCCTCGGCGGCGGGGGGGATCGCGCGGCCCGAGCGGAGCGCGTACAGCTCCGCCAGCGTGGCGCCCGACGGGCCGACGCCCTCGGACGAGCCGAGCCAGCCGACCGCCTCGTTCCTGGTCAGCGGGCCGATCTCGATCTGGGCCAGGCACCGGCCCGGACGTACGACGGCGGGGTGCAGCCGGGTCAGGTCCTCGTTCGTGGTGATCGCCACCAGCACGTCACGGCCCTGTCCCAGCAAGCCGTCGGTGAGGTTCAGCAGCCGCGACAGCCCCTGGCCCGTCTGGGCCTTGGCGGAGGAGCTGATCAGCTCGTCGCAGTCCTCCAGCACGAGCAGCCGCCACCGCTGCGCCTCCTCGTCGGTGTCGTACCCGACCGCCACCTCCATCAGGTAGCCCGGCTCGTTGAACAGGCGCTCCGGATCGAGTACGCAGTCCACCTGGCACCAGTCCTGCCACTGCTTGGCCAGCGAGCGCAGCAGCGTGGTCTTGCCCGTGCCCGGCGGGCCGTGCAGCAGGACGAGGCGGCCGCCGACGTCGGCCGGGGTGACCGCCATCAGGCTGTCGAGCGAGCCGCGTACGCGGGCGGAGTAGTTGCCGCTGATCTCGTCCCAGGGCGAAGCGGTGATCGGCTTCTCGGAGCGGGTGCCGCCGTGCGCGCCGCGCCACCAGAAGCCCATCTCGACGTGGTCGGTGTCGGGCTCCGGCTCCTCGGCGCCCTCGGTGCACTCCTTCAGCACGGAGCGGGCCAGCTCGTCGCTGACCGCCGTGACACTGACGGTCGCGGTGCGGTTGCGGTGCCGGATGACCCGCAGGGTCCAGCCGTCGCCACAGATCAGGCTCGACACGGAGCCGTCCTGCACCTGCGCGGTGCGTACGGTCCTGCCCTGCTCGGGGCGGAGCGCGGCGTCGGGGCGTACGCGCTCCAGGTTGGCCAGGCGGGACCAGGGCTGGACGCCGGTCGCGAACGGCGACAAGGCCAGAGCGTCGATGACGTCGATGGCGGAGTCGGCGTCGTCGATCCAGATGTTCATCGGGAGCTCAGGGGAGTCCGGGCTGGGGAACGGCACCTCCTTAATCACAGACATAACAGTAATGATCCAGGTTCGCGGCCCGGTCTGTCGACGGCATTTGCGCAATTCCAGAGGTATTGCTGGCGCTCCGGGTGTCAGCCCTTGCTGAGGTCTCCGGTCTCCTCGACGAGGCCGGGCCCCGGTACGTCGCGCCAGATGTAGGCGAGCTTGCCGCCGTCGAGCGTGAGCCAGACCGTGCCGGCGATGCAGTCGATCGTGTCGGGCTGGAGGGAGAAGGTGAGCTTCGTCCCGGTCAGCTTCGTCAGTGTGATCTTGCCGGTGCAGCTGGTGGCGCTGTCCTTCTGGCCCCATGAGGCGGTGGACTGACCGGTCTTCAGATCGATCGTGATGGTGGCGCCGTCGGAGTCGATCGGGTTCGTGGAGGTGATGCGGCCGGACCACTTGCCGGCGAACGTGGCAGGGATCTTCAGCGAGCCGCTTTGAGGTTTCGTCTCGGTGGTGGTCTTCTCGGTAGCGGTGCTCGTGGGTTCCTGAGCGGTGCTGCTCTGGCTCGGCGCGGGGGTCGAGGACGTGTGGGCCGTGGCGCCGGTCGGGGCGCGGTTGATCCACAGGAGGGTGCCTCCCGCCGCCCCCAGGGCCAGCACGGCCGCCACCGCGCCGACCAGCAGGCCACGCGAGCGGTTCCGCTTGGAGACGTCCGTGGTGAGCGCCGCGGCTCGTGGTCCCGTACGTTCCCCAGGGCCGGTATCGAGGGGTCCGGCAGGGACGCCCGGTCTCCCGGTGGCCTGACCCTGAAAACCGGTGGCACCCGGCCTCCCGGGAGGCTGACCCGGAAGACCGGCGGCCCCCTGCCTGTCGGTGGCCTGGCCGGCAGGGACGCCCGGCGCAGGGGAAGGCGGGGTCGACATCGGATTGACCAGGGAGACCATCAGGTCGCGGGCCGTGGGCCGGTGCGTGGGGTCCTTCGCCAGGCACGAGGCCATCAGCCCCCGCAGCCGGGGCGGCAGCTCCGACAGGTCCGGGTCCGCGTGCAGGACCCGGTGCAGCACCGCGGGCACCGTGTCCGCGCCGAACGGGCTGCGACCGGTCGCCGCGAACACCATCGTCGCCGCCCACGCGAACACGTCCGACGCGGGGGAGGCGGGCGAGCCGGCGATCTGCTCGGGCGACAGGTAGGCGGGCGTCCCGATCAGTCCCGAGGTCAGTGTCGCCGCGCCCTCCGCCCTGGCGATGCCGAAGTCCACCACCCGGGGCCCGTCCGGGCCGAGCAGGACGTTGGCCGGCTTGAAGTCGCGGTGCACGATGCCCGCCGCGTGGATGGCGGCCAGGGCCGTGGCGGTGCCGACCACCAGGCGTTCCAGCTCGCCGCCGCGCAGCGGGCCGCGTTCGCGGGCGCGCTCGGCCAGCGACAGGCCCTCGACGAATTCGCTCACGACGTAGGGCCGCGGCCCGTCGATCGAGGCGTTCAGCACGCGCGCCGTACAGAAGGAGGCGATGCTCTCCAATGCGTCGAGCTCCCGCGCCAGCCGTGCGCGGGTCTCCTCGTCACCGGTGCTGAGCAGCTTGATCGCGACCGCCTCGCCGTCGCGGGAGTGCGCCAGGTAGACGACGCCCTGCCCGCCCTTGCCGAGCCGCCCGGCCAGACGGTACGCGCCCAGCGACGCCGGGTCGTCCGGGGTCAGGGGGGTCGCCATGGCGGATACGTTACCGCTCGTCATGCATCTGTATAGATAGCCCGGTACCTTGTGTCCTCGATCGAAAATGTCCTTGATCGAATCACTGCGTACGTGGGGGTTTCTGGGGTGGCGAGGGTGACGTTCCGCGAGCGGGCGCGGTACTGGTTCGACAACACCATGTCGAAGGGCACGGCCTCACTGATCGGCTGGCTGGCCGTGGTGTCGGTCGGGCTCATCGTGGTGGTCGCCGGGCTCACTCTCTGGCTGGCCCCGGAGGAGCCCGAGGGCGTCGGCGGCGCCGGCCACGTGGTGTGGATCGCGCTCATGCACGCGCTCACCCCGAGCAAGGTCGCCAGCGACAAGGGGTCGGTCGCCTATATGGCGGTGATGTTCGCCGGGTCGCTCGGCGGCATCTTCGTCGTCAGCATGCTCGTCGGCCTACTGTCCAACGGCCTCAAGCAGAAGGTCGACCGGCTGCGCAGGGGCCGCTCCCGCATCGTCGAGTCCGGGCACACGGTGGTGCTCGGCTGGTCGGACCAGGTGTTCACGATCGTCGCCGAGCTGGCCAAGGCGCATGCCAGCCAGCCGGGCTCGGTCATCGCCGTACTGGCCGAACGCGACAAGCTGGCCATGGAGGAGGACATCCGCGAGAACATCGGCGACCTGGGCAGGACCCGCCTGGTCTGCCGTACGGGAAGGCCCACCGAGTCGCGTGACCTCAACCTGATGAACCTGGCCGCCGCCCGGTCCGTCGTCGTGCTCTCACCCGACGGCGAGGACCCCGACGCGCACGTCATCAAGATCCTGCTCGCCCTGGCCAAGCGCCAGGGCACCCGCCCGCCGGTGGTCGCCGCCATCGCCGCCAGCCGCAACATCGCCGCGGCCCGCCTGGCCGGCGGCAAGGACGTGCACCTGGTCGACTCCGACGACACCGCCGCCCGGCTCATCGTCCAGTCCTCGCGGCAGTCGGGCATGTCCGTCGTCTGCATGGACCTGCTGAACTTCGACGGCGGCGAGATCTACCTGCGCGCCGGGACGGAGCTGGCGGGCAGCACGTACGGCGACGCGCAGCACGCCTACGAGACGGCCACGGTCATCGGCCTGCGCCGGCCCACCGGAGTCGTCCTGAACCCGGCCATGGACACCGTCGTCGAGGCCGCCGACCACATCATCGTCATCGCCCACGACGACTCCGCCATCCGGCTCGCCACCGGCGAGCCCACTCTTGACGAGAGCGCGATCGCCGTCGCCGGCCACTCCCCGCTCGAACCCGAGCGCACGCTCCTGCTCAATTGGAACGGCCGGGCCGACCAGATCGTCCACTACCTCGACGCCTACGTGGCCCCCGGCTCCGTCCTGGAGATCGCCGCCGACCACCCCAAGGCCGGGACCGGCCTGGCGGACCTGGTCAACCTCACCGTGAACGTCAAGGAATGCGACACCACGGACCGGTACGCGCTCGAATCCCTCGGTGTCGGCCTCTTCCAGCACGTCATCGTCCTGTCGGACGACCGTTTCAAGCCGCACCACGCCGACACCCGCACGCTCATGACGCTGCTGCAGCTGCGCGACATGCAGAGCGCGATGGGCGAGCACTACTCGATCGTCAGCGAGATGCACGACGAGAACAACCGCGCGCTCGCGGAGGTGACCGAGGCCGACGACATCGTGATCAGCGACACGGTGATCGGCCTCCTGCTGGCCCAGCTGGCGGAGAACCGCCACCTGGCGGACGTCTTCGGCTACCTGTTCGACTCGCGCGGTTCGGAGATCTACCCGCGCCCCGCCGGCTCGTACGTGGCCTCGGGTACGCGGGTCACGTTCTCGACGGTCATCGAGGCGGCGCGCCGCAGAGGCGAGACGGCCATCGGCTACCGCGACACCTCGGCGCTCAACATCCCGCCGCACTACGGCATCGTCCTCAACCCGCCGAAGTCCCAGCCCATCGTGCTGAACCGGCAGGACGCGGTGATCGTCCTGGCCGAGCGCTGAACCCGGGTGACGGCGCGGACTTGCCTGGAAGGCTACGGTTTGGGCGTGAGGACGATTGACTGGGTAGACGGCGCGGTCGAGCTGGTGGATCAGACGCGCCTGCCGGACGAGTGCGTCATGCTGCGGATCGAGACCGTCGCGGACCTGATCGACGCCATCCGGCGGCTGGCCGTACGCGGGGCGCCCGCGCTCGGCGTGGCCGGGGCGCTCGGCGTCGTGCTGGCGGCCGGTGACCAGGACGCCATAGCCAGGCTGCGCGCGGCCCGGCCCACCGCCGTGAACCTCGCCTGGGGCGTCGACCAGGCCGCCACGCACCTGCCCAAGGGGCCGCAGGCCGTGCTCAAGGCCGCGCTGCGGATCCGCGACGACGACATCGCCGCGTGCGAGGCGATGGGCCGGCGCGGTGCCGACCTGCTCGAAGGCGACCGGCTGCGCATCATGACCGTGTGCAACACCGGCGGTCTGGCGGCCGTCGAACGGGGCACCGCGCTCGGGGTCGTCCAGACGCTGCACGAGCGCGGGCGGCTGGCCGAGGTGCTCGCCCTGGAGACCCGTCCCCTGCTGCAGGGGGCCCGGCTCACCACCTGGGAGCTCGGCAGGATGGGCGCGCCGCACCGGCTCGTCGCCGACTCCGCCGGGCCGTACCTGCTGGCCAAGGGGGACATCGACGCGGTGCTCATCGGCGCCGACCGCATCGCCGCCAACGGCGACACCGCCAACAAGATCGGCTCGTACGCGCTGGCGCTCGGCGCGGAACGGGCCGGGGTACCGTTCATCGTCGTCGCGCCCGAGACCACCATCGACCAGGCCACTCCCTCGGGCCGGCAGATCGAGATCGAGGACAGAGGCGCCGACGAGATCGTCTCCATCAGGGGCATGCGGGTGGCGCCCGAGGGCACGCGGGCGCTGAACCCGGCGTTCGACGTGACCCCGCACGACCTCATCACCGCGATCGTCACCGACAAAAGGGTGATCAGACCCTAAGAACATCAAAAATCCAGATCTACCAACCTTTCCGCGCACTCCGGGCTACGCTCAGTGGTCACATTCCCCTACCCCCGGAGACACAAGGTGGCCATTGACCTCGTGTTACGGCGTGACTGGCACGCCCGTGCGCCACACGGTGACTACACACAGCTCGACTCCACCAAAGGAGTGAAGGTCCACTACACGGGCGGCCGGGTCGAGCCGGGCATCGTCGCCGACCACGCGGGCTGTGTGTCGCTGGTGCAGTCCATTCAGGGCTTCCACATGGACGGCAACGGCTGGATCGACATCGGCTACTCGTTCGTGGCGTGTCCGCACCGGAAGGTGTTCGAGGGGCGGGGGCTGCATCACTTACCGGCGGCCAACGGGGCCGGGCTCAACTCGGGCCATTACGCCGTGCTCGGCCTGGTCGGCAACGCCGGGCTGGTGGAGCCGCCCGACGGCCTGCTCAACGGCATCCTGGACGCGGTCGACTACGTCCGGGAACGCGGCAAGGCGGGCAAGGAGATCAAGGGACACCGGGACGGCTACTCGACCGACTGTCCGGGCGAGCCCCTCTACGCGTGGGTCAAGCGCGGCGCGCCCCGGCCGGGTGGCGGCGGCGGTGGGCCCGACCTGCCGACGGCGCCGCCGTTCCCCGGGCGGCTGCTCAAGTACCCGCCGGTGACGCAGGGCGAGGACGTGCGTACGTGGCAGCAGCAGATGAAGGTACGCGGCTGGGAGATCGAGGTCGACGGCGCCTACGGCAGCGCCTCGCGCGACGTGTGCCGTCGTTTCCAGCGCAGTGTGAGCATCGACGACGACGGCATCGTCGGTCCGACCACCTGGCGGCTGAGCTGGGAGGCACCGCTGCCCTGACAGTGGGGTCGGTCAGGGGCGAACCCGGGGTTCCTCGTCCAACAGGGCAACGCCTACTATCCGAACATGCATCTGGTAGCGGGTTTTCCCCCCACCAATCGGGATGACTGGCGGGCGCTGGCGCTTGAGGTCCTGCGTAAGACGGGTGTCGAAGCCGGGTCGCCCGAAGAGGCGCTGTCCAGCATCACGTACGACGGGGTGAGGCTCGCGCCGCTCTACGACGCCGCCGATCTCCCCAAGACCCTGAGGAAGGGCGCCCCTGGGGCGCGCGCCGGGTGGGATGTGCGGCAGCGGCACGCCGTGGCCGACCCCGAGGCCGTACTGGCCGATCTGGAGCACGGTGTCACCTCGCTCTGGCTGGTCCTGGGCGCCGGCGCGATCCCGGTCGGGCGGCTCGCCGACCTGCTGCGGGAGGTCCTTCTGGACCTCGCGCCGATCGTCCTGGAAGCCGGGCCCGAGGTCCGGGAGGCCGCCGAGACCCTGTTCGGGCTGGCGGCGGAGCGTGGCGTCTCGCCGACGGGCAACCTGGGCGCCTCGATCGGTACGGCGGGCCGGGACACGACGGCCGAGCTGGCGGCGCGGTGCGCGCAGGGCTTCCCCGGGATGCGGGCCGTCCTGCTGGACGCCACGCCCTACCACGACGCGGGCGGGAGCGACGCCGACGAGCTCGGCTGCTCGATCGCGCTGGGCGTCGAGCACCTGCGCGCGCTCACCGGTGCGGGGCTCAGCGTCGAGCAGGCGTTCGGGCAGCTGGAGTTCCGTTACGCCGTCACCGACGACCAGTTCGCCGCCATCGCCAAGCTGCGGGCCGCCCGTACGCTCTGGGCGCGGGTGGCCGAGGTGTGCGGGGCGGCGGACGGCGGGCAGCGGCAGCACGCGGTGACGAGCTCCGCCATGATGACCGCTCGCGACCCCTGGGTGAACCTGCTCCGCACCACCATCGCCTGCTTCGCCGCCGGAGTGGGGGGCGCGGACGCGGTGACCGTGCAGCCGTTCGACGCGTGCCTGGGGGCGCCGGACGCGTTCGCCCGGCGGATGGCGCGCAACACGCAGGCGCTGCTGCTGGAGGAGGCCGGGGCCGGCCGGGTGGCCGACCCGGCGGCCGGCTCCTGGTACGTCGAGCGCCGCACCGCCGACCTGGCCGACCGCGCCTGGGCCTGGTTCCAGGAGATCGAGGCCGCCGGGGGGATCACAGCGGCGTCCGGTCTGGTCGCCGAGCGGATCGCGGAGACCAGGCAACGCCGCGCCGACGACATCGCCCACCGGCGCTTCCCGATCACCGGCGTGAGCGAGTTCCCCCACCTCGACGAGAAACCGGTCCGCCGGAGCCCCGGCGACGGAGCCGCGCTCGCGGGGGAGAGTCCCGGGGGCAGCGCGCTCGCGGGGGAGAGCGCCGAGGATGGGGGCGCGGTCGCGGACGAGAGTCCCGGGGATGAGGGCGTGCCTGCGGGGGAGGGGTTGCCGCGGATTCGGTACGCGCGGGAGTTCGAGGCGCTGCGGGATCTCGCCGACGCGCAGCCGGAGCGGCCCGTGGTGTTCCTGGCCACCTTCGGACCCGTCGCCGCCCACACGGCCCGCGCCGCGTTCGCCGCGAACCTGTTCCAGGCGGGCGGCCTGGCCACCCAGACCGCCGGACCGGGGACCGACCCCGACCAGATCGCCACCGCCTTCGCCGTCAGCGGGAGCGACGTGGCCTGCCTGTGCTCCAGCGACAAGATGTACGGACTGCACGCCGAGGCGGTCGCCGCCGCGCTGAGACGGGCGGGCGCGAAAAAGATCTGGCTGGCGGGGAAGGGGAGTTACGAAGGCGTCGACGACCGCCTCTACGCCGGGTGCGACGCGCTCGCCGTGCTCCGCACGACCTTCGACGACCTGGAGGTGACGCGATGATCCCGGACTTCTCGGCCATCCCACTGACCGACCCGACTTCCACCGAGCCCGCTCAGCCCGCCATAGATGCCGCCGAGGTCTGGGAGACGCCCGAGGGGATCGGGGTCAAGCCGGTCTACACGGCCGGCGACCTCGACGGGCTCGACTTCCTGCGGACCTATCCGGGCGCCGCGCCGTACCTGCGCGGCCCCTATCCGACCATGTACGTCAACCAGCCCTGGACGATCCGCCAGTACGCGGGCTTCTCCACGGCCGAGGACTCCAACGCCTTCTACCGCCGCAACCTGGCCGCCGGGCAGAAGGGCCTGTCGGTGGCGTTCGACCTGGCCACGCACCGGGGCTACGACTCCGACCATCCGCGGGTCGCCGGTGACGTGGGCATGGCCGGGGTGGCGATCGACTCGATCTATGACATGCGGCAGCTGTTCGACGGGATCCCGCTCGACCGGATGTCGGTGTCGATGACCATGAACGGCGCGGTCCTGCCCGTACTGGCGCTCTACATCGTGGCGGCCGAGGAGCAGGGGGTGGCGCCCGAGCAGCTGGCCGGGACCATCCAGAACGACATCCTCAAAGAGTTCATGGTCCGCAACACCTACATTTATCCGCCAGGCCCATCGATGCGGATAATTTCGGATATTTTCGCGTTTACCAGTGAAAAGATGCCGAAGTTTAATTCCATCAGTATCTCCGGCTATCACATCCAGGAGGCCGGGGCCACCTGCGACCTCGAACTCGCCTACACCCTGGCCGACGGGGTCGAATACCTGCGGGCAGGCGTCGCCGCCGGGATGGACGTCGACAGGTTCGCGCCCAGGCTGTCGTTCTTCTGGTGCATCGGCATGAACTTCTTCATGGAGGTCGCCAAACTCCGGGCCGCCCGCCTCCTGTGGGCGAACCTCGTTTCCGGATTTAACGCGAAAAATCCGAAATCTCTGAGTCTCCGTACCCACTCCCAGACCTCCGGCTGGTCCCTCACCGCGCAGGACCCGTTCAACAACGTCGCCCGTACGTGCGTCGAGGCCATGGCCGCCACCCAGGGCCACACCCAGTCCCTGCACACCAACGCCCTCGACGAGGCGCTCGCGCTGCCCACCGACTTCTCCGCCCGGATCGCCCGCAACACCCAGCTCCTCCTCCAGCAGGAGTCGGGCACCACCCAGGTGATCGACCCGTGGGGCGGCTCCTACTACGTCGAACGCCTCACCCACGATCTCGCCGAACGCGCCTGGGCCCACATCCAGGAGGTCGAGGCCGCCGGCGGCATGGCCCGCGCCATCGAGGCCGGGCTGCCCAAGCTCCGCATCGAGGAGGCCGCGGCCCGCGCCCAGGCCCGCATCGACTCGGGCCGCCAGCCCGTGATCGGCGTGAACAAGTACCGCACCGACGCCGACGAGCCGATCGAGGTGCTCAAGGTCGACAACAGCGCCGTACGGGCGCAGCAGCTCGACAAACTGCGCAGGCTGCGGGCCGAACGCGATGGCGGCGCCGTGGCCCGCGCGCTCGACGCCCTGACGAAGGCAGCCGGCGAGCCCACCCCCGGTCTCGAACACAACCTGCTCAAACTGGCGGTCGACGCCGCCCGCGCCAAGGCGACCGTGGGCGAGATCTCCGACGCGCTGGAGCGGGTCTTCGGGCGCCACGCGGAGCAGGTCCGTACCATCTCCGGCGTGTATCGCGACGAGGCGGGCCCGGCCGCCAACATCGAGCGGGTACGCCGGGCGAGCGCCGACTTCGAGCGCGCCGAGGGCCGTCGCCCGCGCATCCTGGTGGCCAAGATGGGCCAGGACGGCCACGACCGCGGCCAGAAGGTGATCGCCACCGCGTTCGCCGACCTGGGGTTCGACGTGGACGTCGGCCCGCTGTTCCAGACGCCGGAGGAGGTGGCGCGGCAGGCCGTCGAGGCGGACGTGCACATCGTCGGTGTGTCCTCGCTGGCGGCCGGGCACCTGACCCTGGTGCCCGCGCTCAGGCAGGCACTGGCGGCGCTGGGCGCGGACGACGTGATGATCGTGGTCGGCGGCGTCGTCCCGCCGGGCGACTTCGACGAACTGCGCGCGGCCGGCGCCTCGGCGATCTTCCCTCCCGGTACGGTGATCGCCGACGCCGCCCTGGACCTGCTGACGGAGCTCGCGTCCCGCCTGGGGCACTGACCCGGCCTCAGTCCACCCGGTCGAGGGCGCACATCTTCACGGAGATGGCGCGCTGCTGGCTGCCCCCGCTGACCACGTTGAAGGCGACCCGGTGCGTGCCCTGCGTCTTGAACGACCCGGCCGGCAGGTAGACCTTGTGAGGGGTCACGGCCGGGGTGCGGCCCAGGTTCTCGCCGTCGACGAGCCAGCGGTAGGTGAAGGCGTGGCCTTTGGGGCCGTCGATGACGGCGTACACGTTGAGGTCGCTACGCCAGCAGCCGCCCAGGTCGATGCCTTCCGGCCGCAGGGTCACGGACCGAACCCCGCCGCTCGCGGTCGTCGCCTCGGTGGTGGCTTTGGCGGCGGGTTTGGTGGCGGTCGCGGTGGTGCTGGGCTTCGCGCTCGGCTTGGTGGTCGGCGTTGTGGTCTTCGTGTCGCGCGTGGGCCGCTTGCGGCCGGGTGAGGGCGTCGCGGACTGCTTGCCCTTGGCTCCGGTGGTCTTGGTGGGGGAGGCGCCGGTGGGGGAGGGGCTGGTGATGGGCGTCGCGGTGGGGGTGGCCAAGGCGCCGAAGACGTTCGGCAGGCGTAAGGACGGCAGTGCCCAGACGACGGTCGCCGCCACCACGACGCCCGCCACAGCGACCGCCGCACCGCCCACGAGCAGCGTCCGGTTACGTCCCGAGCCGGGCGCGCCCCCGTTCCCCACTGCGGCCGCGCTGGGCAGGCCAGACGGACCGGGCGGGCCAGCTTGTCCGGGCCCGCCGTATGCGGCCGCATACCCATTTCCGGCCGGTCCGTGACCCGCATGTCCACCCTCGCCCTGCCCGGGGCCTGCCGCGTGAGCCGCTGGCAGGGGGTTCGGCGTGCCGCCGAGGAGGCGCAGCAGGACGTCCTGCATGGTCGGGCGGCGGGCCGGGCCCTTGGACAGGCAGGCGTACACGATCGGCCGCAGCCCGTCCGGCAGGTCGCCGAGCTGCGGCTCGTTGTTGAGGATGCGGTTGATGACGGCCGGCAGCGCGTCGTTGCCGAACGGCGGCACCCCCGACGCCGCGTACACGATCACCGACGCCCACGCGAACACGTCCGCCGCGGCCCCGACGGCGGTCCCGGACAACTGCTCGGGCGCCATGTACGCGGGGGTGCCGACGATGCCGCTGGTGACCGTGAGCGCGGAGCCGGCGGCGCGGGCGATACCGAAGTCGATGACCCGGGGACCGCCGGGACCGAGCAGGACGTTGGCCGGTTTGAAGTCCCGGTGCACGACGCCCGCACGGTGGATGGCGGCCAGCGCCGTGGCCGTGGCGACCGCCAGGCGTTGCAGGCCCGCGCCGGTGTGCCGGCCGGCCTGCGCGAGCGAGGGGCCCTCGACGTACTCGGTCACGATGTACGGCCGGGCGCCCAGCGAGGCGTCCAGCACCTGCGCGATGCAGAACGGCTCCACCCGCCGCGCCGCCGCGACCTCCTTGGCCAGGCGGTCGTCGTGGGCCGAGCCCGTCCGCAGGACCTTGACGGCGACCTGTGTGCCGTCCGGGGCGTACCCCAGGTAGACCACACCCTGGCCGCCCGCGCCCAACCGCCTGGCCAGCCGGTACGGGCCGATCTCGGTGGGATCCCGCTCCGTCATCAGTCTTCGATGGAGCAGACGGTGAACGTCGTGGACCTGCTCTTGACGACCGGCGACGTCAGCTTGAACGTGACCGTGTGCGTGCCCTCCTTCACCATGTAGCCCAGCGACCCTTCCCAGCCGGTGTACTCCCCATGGCCGATCAGGCCCCCGCGCCGCATGACGGCCTTGCCGTCGATGAGCCAGGCGAAGTTGTACTTCAGCACGCCGTACTCGCCCGCCGGGGTCTTGTCCGTCTCCACCTGGGTGTCGAAGTTGACCGGCGGCATGAGGCAGCCGTTCGTGGGATGGGCGCCGTGGACGGTGATGCCGAGGATCGAGAGGTTGGCCCTTGTGGTGGTGGGCTTCTTCGTGGTGCGGGTGGGGGCGGGTGTCGAGCGTTCGGGGGAGGACGTGGGCCTGGTCGTGGGCTCCGCGGTGAGCTTGGTCGTGGGTTTCACGGTGGGGCTCGCGCTGGGTTTTCGCGTGGGCTTGCGGGTGGTGGTCTTGCGCGGCCGGGGGCTCTTCGACGGGGTGGTGTCCGCGGTTTGGACGCCTGTCTTCGTCGCGGAGGAGGCGGCGGCGGGCGGCTGGGTCCCCGTGCCCGGCGGGAACGCGAGCGTCACGGCTGTGGCGATGGACGCCATGATCGCCACACTCCCGCCCCCGGCTAACAGCGGGATGAGCACCCGCCCACGCCCCGCCGCCTGCCCCTGATCCGTGCCCCGCCCGTGCCCGGCCGACCGCCTACCCGGCTGCGTGCCCGGCCCGGTCCCGACCGGCATGCCCGGCCCGAGCGGCCCGTTCGGCATGCCTTGACCGGGTCCGATCGGCCCCGAGGGTTGCGGGCCGTGCCCGAGGCCCATGGAGCCGTGAGCCCCGGTCTGCGGGAAGCCGGGCCCGGCGCCCGTCGTACCGGACGACTGGCCGCCCAGCAGGGCGAGCAGCACGTCCTGCATGGTCGGGCGGCGGGCCGGGTCCTTGGACAGGCACGCGTACACGATCGCCTGCAGCGACCGCGGCAGGTCTCCCAGCTGGGGTTCGTTGTTGAGGATGCGGCTGATGACGGCGGGCAGCGAGTCCTGCCCGAACGGCGGCTCCCCGCCGGCCGCGTACACGATCACCGACCCCCACGCGAACACGTCCGCCGCGGGCCCGGCGGGCGCCCCGGCCAGTTGTTCGGGCGCCATGTACGCCGGGGTGCCGACGATGCCGCTGGTGACCGTGAGCGCGGAGTCCGTGGCGCGGGCGATGCCGAAGTCGATGACGCGCGGGCCGTCCCGTCCGAGCAGGACGTTCGCCGGTTTGAAGTCGCGGTGCACGATCCCGGCCGCGTGGATGGCCGCCAGCGCCGTGGCGGTCGCCACGGCCAGTCGTTGCAGGTCGCCGCCGCTGTGCCGGCCCGCCTGCTGGAGCGAGGGGCCCTCGACGTACTCGGTCACGATGTACGGCCGGGCGCCCAGCGAGGCGTCCAGCACCTGCGCGATGCAGAACGGCTCCACCCGCCGCGCCGCCGCGACCTCCTTGGCGAAGCGGTCGTCCCCGACCAGCCCGTCCAGCAGCACCTTGACCGCGACCGGCCCGCCGTTCGGCGCCTGCGCCAGGTAGACCACGCCCTGGCCGCCCTCGCCCAGCCGCCCGACCAGCCGGTACGGGCCGACGGCGCCGGGGTCCTCCGGCAGGAGCGGTTGCGCGGCCATCGTCAGTTCGTCTCGCCCGGGCACAGCGTGACGGAGACGCTCCGCTGCCTGGCCACGGGCGAGGTGATCCGCAGGGTCGCGAGGTGGGTGCTCCCGCTGCCCTTGATGTCGCGGGGCGAGGTCAGGCGCAGCTCGCCGTCCTGCGGGATGGTGGCCGTCGACCGCGACACCGTCCTGCCGTCGATGATCCAGGCGAAGCTGAAGTTCAGCGGCGTGCCCTGGCGCTGGACCAGCCCCCTGAGCGTCACCAGGCCGCCGGCGTAGCACCCGTTGTCGAGCGCGCCGCCGGCGCGGACGTACCGGACCTTGAGCTGCCCGCCCGCGACGGAAGTGGCCGTCGGGTCCGCGGTGGGGGTGCCGTTCTGGCTCGCGGGGTCCGGGGTCGGCTGGGACGTGCGGGTCTTCCTCGGGCGGGGTGTACGCGTGGGGGAGGTGGCCGACGGGGTCGGGGTGGAGACGCCGGACAGGTTCCTGGTCTTCGGCGTCGGCGTCGAAGGGGTCAGCCACACGATCGCCGCGCCCAGCGCCAGCACCGAGATGCCGGAAGCGCCCGCGATGGCGACGGTCTTCACGCGCCGCCGCCGTGGCCGCGCCTTGCCGTCGCCTCCGGCTGCCTGCGGGCTCACCTGAGTGGCGTCCTGATCGGGCGCGGGACCATACCCGCCCTGGTCGGGCGCGGCGCCATACTCGGCCTGGTCCGGCGCGGGACCGTAGCCAGGCTGCTCGGGCGCGCCACCATACCCAGGGTCGCCGTACCCAGACTGGTCCGCGCTGTATCCAGGTCCAGGCTGTTCCGGCGGCGCCGGAGGCCGGGACTGTCCGCCGAGCAGGTGCAGCAGCACGTCCTGCATGGACGGGCGGCGGGCCGGATCCTTGGCCAGGCAGCTCAGCACCACCGAACGCAGCGGCTCCGGCAGCTCACCCACCTGCGGTTCGCTGTGCACGATGCGGTTGATCACCGCGGGCAGCGAGTCGTCGCCGAACGGCGGCACCCCCGACGCCGCGTACACGATCACCGACGCCCACGCGAACACGTCCGCCTGAGCCCCCACCACCTGCCCCGCCAGCTGCTCCGGCGCCATGTAGGCGGGCGTGCCGACGATGCTGCTCGTCGAGGTCACCCCGGAGACCAGCGCGCGGGCGATGCCGAAGTCGATGACGCGCGGGCCGTCCCGCCCGAGCAGGACGTTCGACGGCGTGAAGTCACGGTGCACGACGCCCGCCTGGTGGATGGCGGCCAGCGCGGTCGCCGTCGCGACCGCGAGCCGTTGCAGCCGCGCCCCGCTGTGCCGGCCCGCGTCCTGGAGGGACGGCCCGTCCACGTACTCGGTCACGATGTACGGCCGGCCGGTGGTCGACGCGTCGAGCACCTGCGCGATGCAGAACGGCTCCACCCGCCGCGCGGCGGCGATCTCCTTGGCGAAGCGGTCGTCACCCGCGATGTCCTCGCGGAGCACTTTGATCGCGACCGGCGCCCCGTTGCGCGCCTGGCCGAGGTAGACCACGCCCTGGCCGCCCGCGCCCAGCCGTCCGACGAGCCGATAACGCCCCACCGCCGCCGGGTCGCCCGCTCGTAAGGGTTCGACATTGGGCATAAGGGGAGTGACTCCTGTGACAGCTGAGAATAGACGTCCAGCACCCTAGCGCCAAAAGTCAGGATCTGTCGGAAGTTAAGCTGACCAAGCCTGAGAAAGGGGGGCGAGTGCGCTCGCTGGAGGACTATGCCCGTGGGGTGCGCGAAGGCTCGCGTACCTGGATCGCCCGCGCCATCACGCTCGTGGAGTCGACCAGGGCGGACCACATCGCGCTCGCCCAGCGGCTGCTGGTCGAGCTCACCCCGCTGTCCGGCGGGGCCACGCGGGTGGGCGTCTCAGGGGTGCCCGGCGTGGGCAAGTCCACCTTCATCGACGCCCTCGGCACCATGCTGACCGGCCAGGGCCACAAGGTCGCCGTACTGGCCGTGGATCCCTCCTCCACCAGGACCGGCGGGAGCATCCTCGGCGACAAGACCCGCATGGCCCGCCTGTCCATGGACCCCGCCGCCTTCATCCGGCCCTCGCCCACCTCGGGCACCCTGGGCGGCGTGGCCAAGGCGACCAGGGAGGCCATGGTCGTGGTGGAGGCGGGCGGGTTCGACGTGGTGCTCGTCGAGACCGTGGGCGTCGGCCAGTCGGAGACGGCGGTGGCCGACATGGTCGACACGTTCCTGCTGCTCAGCCTGGCGCGTACCGGGGACCAGCTGCAGGGCATCAAGAAGGGCGTGCTCGAACTGGCCGACGTCATCGCGGTCAACAAGGCGGACGGCGAGCACGAGCCGGCGGCGCGCAAGGCGGCGCGGGAGCTCGCGGGGGCGCTGCGCATGCTGCGTTCCGACAGCGTGCCACCGCCGGTCCTCACCTGCAGCGGCCTCACGGGTTCGGGGCTCGACGAGCTGTGGCGCAAGGTGCTGGCCCACCAGAAGTCGCTGGACCTGGCCGCCAAGCGCCGCCGCCAGCAGGTGCAGTGGACGTGGACGCTGGTGCGCGACCGGCTGCTGACCGAGCTCCGGGACGCGCCGGAGGTGGCGGCGATCGCGGAGGAGGTCGAGCGGGACGTCCTCGCGGGCACCCTCACCCCGGCCCTCGCCGCCGACCGTCTCCTGTCCGCTTTCGAGCGCCCGCGCCGGTGACCGGCATAGGTGAGTGGCTCTCGGGTTGAGATTCCTCCTCCGCTGGGTGAAAGATCCCATCCACCTCTACGCCCCGTAATCACTCAGTGACGTGATTCATGTCACTATTGCCCCCATCAACGCCTGGAGGGGCATATGGGTGCGGAATCGGGGCTGCCGGAGTCGGTCACAGGGGCATTGGCGGAGTACGGGCGGCTGCTCGGCGAGCACGGCATCACCTGGGGCGAGCCGGAGATCCACTACGTCAAGCTCTTCGCCAGGCGCAGGGTCCTGCCTCCCGCCCAGATGGACCTGTTCTGGCGGCTGGCCTACGACCGCCTCGCCGCGCGTCACCCCGGCGAGACCCTGGACCTGCTCGCCACCCGCCTGGCGGAGGTGGACTTCGACGAGCTCCTGCGCGACGCGCTCGACGGCGAACTGCCCGCCCACCTGGCCGCTCTGCGCCTGACGTCCGGCGGCGCCGTACTGGACTGCACGCCACGCGCGCTGCTGGACCGCGTGCCGCACACGGTGCCGGACCCCGCGACAGGCGGGCCGCCGGACCGCGCCGATCGCACCGGGCCGCCGCGGTTCGCGATGCTGGTCGACTCGCGGCGCGACGTCGCCAGCGCCGTCGTCGTGGACGGCGCCGAACGGGTCGTTGCGCCGAGAGGCGCCTGGCTGGTCGAGATCGACGGCGACAGCACGGTCACCGTCGACGGAGCGCCCGTGCCGATCGACGGGCTGACCAGGACGGCCCCGGCGGCCACGTTACGGCTGAGCGCCGGGTTCCCCTGCCGGTGGAGCGTCGCTGGCGCCGACGGACAGGGCTGGTTCCCCGAGGCGACCCCGCACCGCCACGACTTCCACGGCCGCCCGTACTTCCACGGTGACGACCTCGTCCTGCGCGTCCCGGCCGAGCCGCTGACGGTCACGGTGACCAGGGGCATGGAGTACGGCACGGCCACCGTGGAGATCACCCCTGAGCCGGGCGAGGAGCACCTGGTACGGCTGGCCCCGCGCAGGATCTACGACGCCGCGGCCCTCGGCTGGTACGGCGGCGACATGCACGTACACCTCAACTGGGCCGGTGACGTGGTCGGCCTGCCGGCCGACGCGGCGGCGGCGCAGCACGGCGAGGACCTGCACGTACTCAACCTGGTGGCCGGCAACGTCTCGGGCAGCCGCGTCTACGACCGGGCGGCGCTCGACCACTGGAGCGGCGACGACCTGCCCTGGTCCGACGCGACCCACCTGGCCAGGATGGGCGCCGAATACCGCAACGACCTGCTCGGCCACGTCTACGCCTTCGCGCCACGGGTGGCGCCGGAGCGCTTCCACACCGGGTTCGACGGGGACGCCGACTGGCCGCCCAACGCCGAGGGCCTGCGCGAGCTGCGCGGGCTGGGGGCGCTCGTCGGCTACAGCCACCCGTTCCACCAGCCGATCGGCGACTGCGACTCGCCCAAGTCCATCGTCTGGCCCGTGCCGCGCAACTGCGCCGCCAGGGAGCTGGTCGCCGACGCGGCGCTCGGGCTCGTCGACAGCCTCGACGTGCTGACCCACTCCTCGATCACGGCGAGCGCGGCGGTGTACCGGCGGCTGATCGGAGCGGGCAACCGGCTGGCCGTCACGGCGGGCACCGACTCGATGATCTCCTTCACCCGGGCCGGCAACCAGTCGAACCCACCCGGCTGGGCCCGCGTCTACGCCCAGGTGGAGGGCGCGCTGACCGCCGCGTCGTTCACCGAGGCGGTACGGGCCGGCCGTACGTCCGCCACCACCGGGCCCTGGCTGGAGCTCTCGGTCGACGGGTACGGGCCGGGCGACACGATCGACACGTGCCGAGGCGACCGGCTGACGGTCACCGCCACCGCCATCGGCCCGGAGGTCACGGCGGTCCGCGTCCGTACGGCGGAGGGCGTCCGCGCCGGGGCGGAGCGCCTGCCGGCCGGCGAGCGGTGGGGTGGCGAGGTACGCGGCCTGGAGCCCGCGACCAGCCCCGGCGACTGGTTCGAGGCCGGTGGGTGCCCGCCCACGGTCCACTGGCGCGGCGAGGAGGAGGTGCTGAGCGTGACGGTCGAGCTGGAGACCGACCGCCCCACGTACGTGATCGCCGAGGCCCTGTGCGACCCGCACCCGCGCACGCTCAACCACACCGGCTACGCCCTGACCAGCCCCGTGTACGTGGACGTCGACGGCAGGCCGGTGGCCACGCCCGCCGACGTGCGGTGGTGCCTCGACTGGCTCGACCTGCTGGAAGACCTCATCAAGCAGCACGCCAGGCTGGCCGACCGCGACCAGCTCGTCGACCACCTGGCCGTGCTGCGACAGGCCAGAGCGGTCTACCAGTCGCGTCTACGCTGAGTGCTTCCCGGAGGAGCGTTTCCTCGTCGCGACGTGCCACTCGTGGCTGCTCGACGACCACCTCGCCGCGGGCGGCGGATGGTACGGCCGGGCGGGCTGGCTGAGGCTCTGACCAGGGCGATGCGCGGATAGTGGCCGCATGTGTTAAATTTTGGCCATGCGGTCAGAAAATGAACCGAGCGGCCAGAAAGCGCGTTCGTTCATCGAAGAGGCCCGGCGGGCCCAGATCGTCGCGTCCGCGATCGAGGTGATCGCCGAGTCCGGGTTCGCCGGGGCGTCGCTGGCCCGGATCGCCCAGCACGCCGGCATCAGCAAGGGCGTCATCTCCTATCACTTCGCCGGCAAGGACGAGTTGATGGAGGAGGTGGTCAACCAGGTCTACAGCGCGATCGGCGAGCACGTCCGAGCCCAGATGGAGGGGCAGGAATCAGCCACGGACCTGCTCAGGACGTACATCCTGGCCATCGCCTCGCACATGAAGGCGCACCGGACGCAGCTCAGGGCGCTCGGCCAGATCTTCTACAACCTGCGCACCGCCGACGGCCAGCCGCGCTACGGCTTCAAGGCCAACGAGGAGACCTACGCGGCGCTGGAGCTGATCTACCGCGCCGGCCAGGCCGCCGGGGAGTTCAGGACGTTCGACGTCCGCGTGATGGCCGTCACGATGTCGTCGGCCATCGACAACATGTTCGGCTACTGGGTGACCTATCCCGACCACGACCTCGACGCACACGCCAGAGAGCTGGCCGACCTATTCGAGAGGGCTGTCAAACAATGAAGACCGAGCCGAGGACTGCCACGCGGCTCTTCGCCATCGACAACCTGCGCATCGTGCTGACCGCGCTGGTCGTCGTCCACCATGTCGCGGTCACCTACGGAAACATCCCGCTCTGGTTCTACACCGAGCCCGCCAAGGACCCCTCGGGGGTCGCGCTGGACATCCTCGTGGTGTTCGACCAGGCGTTCTTCATGGGCTTCTTCTTCCTGATCTCCGGCTTCTTCACCCCCGGCTCCTACGACCGCAAGGGCGGCCGGTCGTTCCTGCGGGACCGCCTGATCCGGCTGGGCATCCCGCTGCTGGTCTTCCTGCTCGTGCTGCGGCCGCTGGTGACGATCGGCTCCTACAAGTCCGACTACGCTTCCTTGCCGTACTGGCAGTACTACATCGGGTCGTGGGATCCGGGACCAATGTGGTTCGTCGAGGTGCTGATCGTGTTCGCCGCCCTCTACGCGCTGTGGCGGCGCTTCAGCACGCCGGTCGAGACGCCGCTCGGGGCACGGCACTCGGAGTTGCGGGCGCGCTGGATCGTGCTGTTCACCGTCGGGCTGTCGGTGGCCACCACGCTGTGGCGGATCCCGGTGCCCCAGGGGTCCTACGTGCCGGTGCTCGGGCTGCCCACGCCGTACTTCCTGCCGCAGTACGCGGCCATGTTCGTGGTCGGCCTCATCGCCTTCAGGCGCGGCTGGTTCATGACCCTGCCCGCCAAGGCGGGGCCGCTCGGCTTCGGCGTCGCGGCCCTGGTGAGCGCCGTGCTGCTGCCGCTCTCGCAGATCACCACGGGCGCGCTGTCGACCGCCGTGACCGCCACCTGGGAGTCGGCCTTCGCAGTCAGTGTGATCATCGGGCTCACCGTGGTCTTCAGGGAGCGCTTCAACCACCAGGGGCCGCGCGGCAAGTGGCTGTCGGCCCAGGCGTTCACCGTGTACATCATCCACCCGCTGGTCCTGGTCGCGATCGGCTACGCGCTGAGCGGGCTGCAGGCGATCGCGGTCGTCAAGTTCGCCATCGCGGCCGTCATCTCGCTGCCGGTCTGCTGGGGACTGGCCTACCTCGTACGATCGCTGCCGGGCGCCAAGCGGGTGCTGTGAGCGTCGCCGTGCCGGGAGGTCACGCGTAGAAGGAGTCGAGCGTGTCGCCGTAGCGCTCCTCGACGGCCTTGCGCTTGACCTTCAGGCTCGGCGTGAGCTCGCCCGTCTCCACCGTGAAGTCCGCCGCCAGGATCGCGAACTTCTTGACCGTCGCGTAGCTGGCCTGATCCGCGTTGACCTGCTTGACCGCGCTCTCGACCTCGGCGCGCATGCGCGGATGCTCGCGCAGCCGCTCGGGGTCGAGGGGCAGCCCCTCGGCCTCGGCCCAGGGCTTGACGACCTCCATGTCGAGCGTCACCAGCGCCGTGACGTAGTTGCGCCGGTCGCCGTGGACGAAGACATGTGACAGGTACGGGCAGGTGGCCTTGATGCGGCCCTCCAGGTAGGTGGGGGCCACGTACTTGCCGCCCGAGGTCTTGATCAGCTCCTTCTTGCGATCGGTGATGATCAGCCGCCCGGCCTGGTCGAGCTCGCCGATGTCGCCGGTGTGCAGCCAGCCGTCCGACAGCGTCTCGGCCGTCTCCTCCGGCAGGTCGTGATAGCCGCGCATGATGCCGCGCCCGCCGATCAGGATCTCCCCGTCCTCGGCGATCCGCACCCGGGTACCGGGGAGCGGTGGCCCGACCGTGCCGAACTTCACCGAGCCCGGCCGGTTGAGGAAGCTGCCCGCCGACGACTCGGTCAGCCCGTAACCTTCGAGGATCGTCAGGCCCGCCGCGTCGAAGAACTCGGCGATGTCCTGGTTGAGCGGCGCGGAGCCGGAGATGAAGTAGCGGATCCGGCCGCCGAACCGCTCCCGCAGCTTGGCGAACACCAGCCGGTCGGCCAGCCCGTACTCCAGGCGGACGCTGAGCGGGATCGCGGCACCGCGCCGGCGCGCCTTGCTGACCCGGATGCCCGTCTTCCTGGCCCAGGCGAAGATACGCGCCTTGACGCCGCCCTCGCGCGCCACCGTGGACGCCACGGTGTTGTGAATCTTCTCGAAGATGCGCGGCGCGGCGGCCATGACGGTCGGCTTGAGCGTGCCGAGGTTGTCGGCGATGCGGTCGAGGCGGCCGTCGATCGCGGTGGCCACGCCGATGTCGATCATCACCACCTCCAGCAGCTTGCCGAACGAGTGCGACAGCGGCAGCCAGAGGAAGTGCAGGTCGTCTTCGGAGATCAGCTCGATCTTGCGGACCGCGTCGGCGGCGTACAGCCAGTTGTCGTGGGTCAGCTCCACGCCCTTGGGGCGGCCGGTGGTGCCTGAGGTGTAGATGAGCGTGGCCAGATCGTGCTCACCGATGGCGTCGACCATCGCGTCATAGTCGGCGTGGGCGGCGTCGTGCGTGCTGAGCGAGTCGAGCGTGACCACCCAGCCGTCGTCGGCGGGCGCGCCGTCGATGACGACCACCTGCGTGACGTCCGGCAACTCCTTCTGTACGGACCTCAGCTTGGCCACCTGGTCGTCGTTCTCGGCGACGACGATCGTGCTTCCGGAGTCGGTGATGACGAAGGCCGACTCGGCGGCGGTGTTGGACGGGTAGATCGTGGTGGTCGCGGCCCCGGTGGACAGCACGGCCAGGTCGGTCAGCACCCATTCGAGCCGGGTGGAGCAGAGGATCGACACACGGGTACCCGGACCGGCGCCCAGAGCGGCCAGACCGAGCGTGAGCCCGCGTACGCGTTCGCCGACCTCCCGCCAGGACAGCGAGGTCCAGCCGTCGTCCGACGGCACCAGATAGGCGGTCGCGTCGGGGGTGGCCGCGATCCGGTCGCGCAGCAGGGCGGGGATGCTGGACATGCCTGACCTCCTGGTGGGGACGTTCCTGCCGACTCTAGGTGCCGCCCCCCGTACCAGTCGATGCCTGATCGTCAGACGTGCTGCCGTACGCCCCCGCGCGGGCGGGCGGTGCCGACCAGGCGCGCGGTGCGCACCTCCCACGCGCCGCAGGCGCAGCGCAGGTAGGACACGACGCCTTCGGAGGTCATGTGGGAGGAGACGACGGCGAGAGCCAGCGGATCGTGGAGGTCTCTGGAGTGCATGACTCCAGCCTGATGTAATGGTCTTATGCATTTCAATGCTTACGGAGGCAACGGCGCCGCCCTGGCGGCCGCCCTGGTCAACGGCACCGATTTCCGGCCAGAGGCGGTCGAGGCGATGCTCGCGGAGCACGCCATGCTCCGTCCCCAGGTCACCCCCGAGCAGGCGGCCGAGCTGGCGGAGTGGCGGCACCGCCTCGCCCCGCTCTTCGGCGAGCAGGACCAGGACACCCAGATCAAGCTGATCAACGACCTGCTCGACATCACCGCGTCCAAGCCCTATGTGAGCGCGCACGACGGCCGCGAGCCGCACCTGCACTTCTTCTCCGTCGACGCCGATATCGTCAGCAGGGCGAAGGACACCACCGCGGGCGGGCTGGCCATGGCCATCTCGTTCTCCGACGGGCGCCGGCTCGGCCGGTGCGACCGGCCGGGGTGCGAGACGGTCTATGTCGACACCTCGCGCAACGGCCGGCGCCGGTTCTGCTCGCTGGCCTGCGCCAACCGGGTGAACGTGGCGGCCCATCGGGCCAGGGGTCTTGCCGGATAAATGCCTTGCCGGATGATTTTCGGCTGGGTACAGTCCTCTGCGACGTATCGCCGAGCCCTGGGGGCAGTTGACGTGAGGGATTGAGGTCGCGGGCACCGCACCTGGCCGATTCCTTCGGCGTACGACCCTTGTCGGCTTTTGTCGCATTCAGCCGTCGTATTGAGCGGTGTTTCCCGCCGAGTCACGAAATTTCGATCTTTGTGACGGGAGCCACCTCATGTCATTCTCCATCGTCGTCGACGGCGTGTCCTTCGCCTGGTCCGATGGCACCTCTGTGCTCGACGGCCTCGACGCCGCCTTCCCGGCCGGGCGTACCGGCCTGATCGGGGCCAACGGCTCCGGCAAGTCCACCCTGCTCAGGCTCATCGCCGGCGAGCTGGTCCCCTCCAGTGGATCCGTCTCGGTCGTGGGAGAGGTGGGCTACCTGCCGCAGAACCTCTCCCTGAACGCCGCCCGTACCGTCTCCGACCTGCTCGGCATCAGCGCGGCCCGGGCGGCGCTGCACGCCATCGAGGCCGGCGACGTCGCCGAGGAGCACTTCGCGGCCGTCGGCGACGACTGGGACGTGGAGGAGCGCGCGCGGGCCGAGCTGGACCCGCTCGGCCTCGACCACGTGGAGCTCGACCGTACCGTCGCCACGTTGTCGGGCGGCGAGACCGTCATGGTCGCGCTGGCCGCCCAGTTCCTCAGGCGGCCCGACGTCCTGCTGCTCGACGAGCCCACCAACAACCTCGACCTAGACGCGCGGCGGCGGCTCTACGCCGCGGTCGCCGCGTGGCCTGGCGTGATGGTGGTCGTCAGTCACGACCGGGCGCTGCTCGAGCTCGTCGACCGCATCGCCGACCTGCGCGAGGGCACCGTCCGCCGCTACGGCGGCAACCTGAGCGCGTACGAGGAGATCCTCGCCGCCGAGCAGGAGGCCGCGGAACGCGGCGTCCGGGTCGCCGAGGCCGATGTGAAGCGGCAGCAGCGTGAGCTGGTCGAGGCCGGCACCAAGCTCGACCGGCGCCAGCGCTACGGCGCGAAGATGTACGCCAACAAGCGCGAACCGAAGATCATCATGCAGGCGCGCAAGCGCCAGGCCCAGGTATCGGCGGGCAAGCACCGCAACATGCACACCGAGAAGCTGGAGGAGGCCCGTGACCGGCTGAGCGAGGCCGAGCAGGCGGTCCGCGACGACGCCGAGATCCGCATCCAGCTACCGGACACCGCGGTGCCCGGCAGCCGCGTCGTCCTGGAATTCCCGCTGTCCCGCGGGGCGCGTGACTCCGATCAGGCGCTGAAGCAGCTGGTCGTGCGCGGACCCGAGCGGATCGCGCTGCTCGGCCCCAACGGGTCCGGCAAGACCACCCTGCTGCGGCGCATCACCGAACACGGGGCGAACGTCCCGGTCCGCTACCTGGCCCAGCGGCTCGACCTGCTCGACGACTCGCTGAGCGTGCTCGACAACGTCCGCGCGCTGGCGCCGTCCGCGCCGGTGAACCAGGTACGCGCCCGCCTGGCGCGGTTCCTGTTCCGGGGCGATCGGGTGGCGCGGCCGGTGGGCACGCTGTCGGGCGGCGAGCGGTTCCGCGCAACCCTGGCGGCGTTGCTGTCGGCGGAGCCGCCGCCGCAACTGCTCCTGCTCGACGAGCCGACCAACAATCTCGACATGCCCAGCGTCCGCCAGCTGGCGCAGGCGCTCGCCGCCTACCGGGGGGCGCTGATCGTGGCCAGCCACGATCTGCCCTTCCTGGAGATGCTCGGTTTGACCAGGTGGCTGCGGCAGGACCGCGAGGAGGGACTGACCGAATCGTAATTGACGGGTGGGGATCAATCCGGCGATAGTGTGGCACGTGGCTCCCCCTCGCTTGATCTGTTCCACGCTCGCGCTCGCGAGCCTCACACTGGCCGCGTGCTCCGCCACGCCCCAGCGGCCGAGCGGCGGCGAGGCCAGTGTGAGCGGCGTCGGCGGCGGCACCGGCTCGATCGTCGCGAACTCCGGTCCCGCCACCCCGCAGAGCAGCGGCCCGACCGGCCCGGCCGCGCTGACCGCCGAGGCGTACAAGAGCGAGCTGGGCACCAAGCACAAGGCCATGCTCGACGCGATCAACGCCATGGCCGGCGCCCGTACCGTCAAGACGCTCAACCAGCGCGTGCAGAGCGCCCAGGAGCAACTGCTGGGCGCCGCCAACGAGCTGACCGCCATCGCGCCGCCGCAGGAGGTGCGCGCCCAGCACGACGCGTACGTGGCCAGCCTGCGCGAGTTCGCCACCCAGCTCGGCACCACGGCGGGCAAGGTCCGCGGCGGCAACCTGTGCACCTCGTCGGCCGTGCTGACCGACCTGGGCGACCGGCTCGACTCGCTCGACCAGGCGGGCGAGGCGCTGCAGGGCGCCGGCGGCTATCCGGCCGACGTGGTCACCGTGAAGGCCAAGGGCAAGCAGTCGAGGCGGCTCGGCAACGGCCACTATCTCCGCAAGACCAGCATGTCGGGCCGCAGCTCGCTGCAGATCGACAACGGCGGCACCCGCGACGCGGTCGTCACCGTCCTGAAGGGCAAGTCCACGGCGTTCAGCGTGTACGTGCGCAAGAAGGCGAAGTTCAAGGTCAGGGGCGTGCGCGACGGCAGCTACAAGATCTTCTTCACGCACGGCGTGGACTGGGACGGCAAGAGCAAGTCGTTCACCCGTGAGTGCAGTTTCGAGCGGTTCCAGAAGACGGTGAAGTTCAAGACCACGTTCACCGCGACGCAGATCCGCTGGCATGACTGGCGGGTCACGCTGCACGCCATCTCCGGCGGCAACGCCCGCACCTCCGACGTGGATCCGGAGCAGTTCCCGCACTGACGGGCCGGGGCCGCGCACTTTGAGTAGGAGTACGCGGCCCGCTGGTTCAGGAGCAGACCGGTCAGGTCGAGAACAGCATGCCCACCCAGCTGCGCTGGCCACGGTGGTGGCCGTAGTGGTGGCCGCCGCCGTGGTGCTGCGGGGCGCCCCACGCCGGGCCCGGCGCGGGCGGCGGAGCGGCGTGGTACTGCGACTCCATCCGGGTCAGCGTCTCGAGCTCGCCATAGTCGAGGAAGATCCCCCGGCAGTTGTCGCACTGCTCGATGTGGACGCCATTACGCTCATATGTCCGCATATTGCCGCGGCACTTCGGGCACTGCATTTCACGCTCTCCTAGGCTTGGAGTTTAGGGAAGAACCTACCGCGCGAAACACCGTCACGCTCGGACGATTCTGTTGCACGACTCGACCAACGAATGCTCCACCTCGTCCAGTTCCCGACGCTCCCGGAAGGCGTTGAACACCGCCACGGCGGCCAGTTGCACGGTCAGCGCCCGGGCGGGAAGGTCCAGCCGTTGCCACGGGTCGTCGCCCCGGCCGAGCGCGGGCCCGCCGGAGGCGAGGTAGGCGCCCAGGAACCGGTCCCAGACGACCGGGTCGAGCAGCCCCGCGGCGTACCAGGCGGCCGGTCTGGCCAGGTCCCAGGCGGGGTCGCCGACGCCCAGGTCGTCGACGTCGATGAGCAGCCAGCGGTCGCGGCAGACGAGCTGGCCCAGGTGCCAGTCGCCGTGGGTGAGCAGCCCGGGGCCCGGCTCGGGCTCGGGGAGCTCGCTGAACGCCCGGCGTACGAGCTGCTCGACGGGACCGTCGCCGGGCATCCGCCGCACCGCGCGGGCGGCCCGAGCCGGTCCTCCCGCCGCGGGCAGCGGCGGTAACAGCGTCAGGGGCACGGCGTGTAACCGGGCCAGCAGCCTGGCCCCCTCCTCCCAGGGAGCGGCGTCGGGGGCGTCCTGGGAGACCGGACGGCCCGCCGGCCACACCGT
Source organism: Nonomuraea sp. CA-143628 (assembly GCF_050942315.1). Classification (NCBI taxonomy): domain Bacteria; kingdom Bacillati; phylum Actinomycetota; class Actinomycetes; order Streptosporangiales; family Streptosporangiaceae; genus Nonomuraea; species Nonomuraea sp. CA-143628. The sequence goes on along the minus strand of NZ_CP192072.1, from coordinate 8,266,528 downwards.
GACGGCCCGGCCCGCCACCGTCAGCACCTCGGGATCCAGCGGCGCCAGCATCAGGCCGCTGAGCGCCGCCGACCCGGCCGCGCGCAGCCTCGGCCGCAGCGACTCCACCTCGTCGCGCGCCGAATGCGCCTTCACCACCACCTCGCCCCGGCGCAGGACCACCACGTCCGTACGTGTCGGATGCCGCACGATGTCGCCCGTGCCGCCATAAGCGCCGGCGATCCCCGCCAGCTCCTCCTCCAGAGCCACTCGTACAGACTAGAGGCCATGAGAATAGGTTTCGCCGTGCCCCAATCCGGGCCGTGGGCCACGCCGGGCAACATGCGTCGCGTCGCCGCCCGTGCCGAGGAGCTGGGATATCACGAGCTCTGGACCTTCCAGCGGGTGCTCTATCCGGTGGGGCATCCGATGGGACCGACATATCGCAGCGTGCACGACCCGCTCGTCACGCTCGCCTACCTGGCGGGGGTGACCAGCACGATCCGGCTGGGCGTGGCGATCGTCAACGCCTTCGTCCAGCCGGTGCCGCTGGCCAAGCAGCTCGCGACGCTGCAGAGCGTCTCCATGGGCAGGCTGACGGCCGGGCTCGGGCTGGGGTGGCTGCGGGAGGAGTTCGAGGCGGCGGGGGTCGGCTTCGAGCACCGGGGGCGCAGGGGAGAGGAGTTCGTCCGGGTTCTGCGCAAGGCGTGGCAGGACGAGGTGGTCGAGCACCACGGCGAGTTCTACCAGGTGCCGCGCTCCCACATCGACCCCAAGCCGGCGCCGGTGCCGCCCATCCTGCTCGGCGGCACCGCCGACGTCGCGCTACGGCGGGCCGGGCGGCTCGCGGACGGCTGGATCAGTTCGAGCCGGGAGGACCTGTCGGCGGTCGCCGGGCGGATCGAGCTGATCAAGTCGGCGGCCGCGGAGGCGGGCCGCCGCGACGCCGACGCGCTCCGCTTCGTCTGCCGGGGCGTGACCCGCGTACGCCCGGAAGGCGCCGCGGACCGGCAGCCACTGACGGGCACCTACGAGCAGATCAGGGCGGACGTCGGCGAACTGGCGGCTCAGGGCGTCACGGAGGTCTTCCACGACCTGAACTTCGACCCGGAGATCGTCACTTCCGACGCCAAGGAGGCGATGCGCCGCGCGGAGGAGGCCCTGGAGTCCCTGGCACCCTCCGCCTAGGAACCGCCACCGCCGGCCCGGCATCCCAGCGGTCGCTTTCGTCGGTCTCTCGGCATGACCGCGCCGAGGACGCGTGCGCGGACTCTTCGCGGGGAAATCACGCCTGGTCAATCCTCGAGGACGCTCCGGTACGCCTCATTTCGCGCCCTCACGCCCATGCGTCCGAAATCCCGCTCAACCATCCTTGACACGTGATCATTCTGGCATCCATACTCCGTTAAAAGCGCTTCGACCAGCTTTCCGATGCCTCCCCCCTTAGATAGTCGGGCCTTGACTTTCATTTCGGTTGTCAGCCCTCTTTGTTTTCACGCACGGCACCTCCAGAACGCAAGGAGTGACGTCTCGAAAATGCATCCGGGAACGTTAGGACGTAATGCACGGCGAGGATTTTTCATGGTCCTCGCCGTCATGCTGGTGGGGACGGTGGGCATCTCGCCGGCATTCGCCCACTGGAACGGCACCGGCCAGGATATCGCCAGTATCCACATCTACCCCTACAGCTATAACGGCACCTGGCAGACGCCGATGAACAAGGCGCTGTCCAATTGGAACGCGACCTCGAGCCCTGCCAATTTCTACAAGAACTCGAATTCGGGTTCGACGATCACAGTGAAGTCCTACAGCAACACCTATTACGGGCACTATCAGAGGTGCGGCGGGATGTGCATGTACGTCCGGCTGAACTCCCGGACGATCAACAGGGACGCGTCGAACTTCTCGAACTTCGTCACGAGCACGTTGGTTCACGAGCTCGGGCACGCGTTGAACCTCGCGCACAACTCGGGCACCTCGATCATGAATTCGAGCAGGAACCGCAACTCGATGACCAAGCCCCAGTCGCACGATGTCGCCGACGTCAACGCCTACTACTAAAGGAGGTCGGCCAGTGCTACGGCGTCTTGGCGTGCTTGTCTTCGCCGCGGTGTTCGTGACCGCATGCTCGGCGCATGAGGAACCCGTCCTCTATCGAGCTGACTATCCCCAGTACCAAAGCGCCGATGCGCTCTTCGACAAGGCGACTCTGGTCGTCGAAGCCCGCATTGTCGGAGAGCCGCGATATCTCCAGGAACAGGCGGAAACGCCCGATCCCACAGAGACGGATCCGAACCTGAATCCCAACGCGGGAGCCCCTGCCGAGGTGGCCGCGCAGCCCGAGGGCCCGCCGACGGTCATCACCGTCTACACCGCCCAGGTGACAAAGGTCTACAAAGGTCAGGCTCAGGTGGGGCAGTCCATCGAGGTCAAGGAGCTCGGGGGAAACTTCGAAGGCGTGACCTATGAGGAGGAAAACACCACTTCGATGAACCAGGACAGCGGCTACGTCCTGTTCCTGGAAACCTACCCTGACTCGCCCGCCGCACTGCTCAACCCCATCCAGGCGAAGTATCCGCTGGACACCTCCAGCAACCCCGCGTCGCTGCCGGAGAACCCTCTCAAGCTGACGCGTGCCGAACTGGAAACGATGTCTTAATTCGGAAGTATCCAACCCCGAAAAGCCTGCCCCGCGCGGGCTCCTCGGCGCGTTGGGGATGGGCCAGATCTACTTGCGCACGGCCGCCAGGTCGCGCGGCTGATGATCAGTCGAGGCAGAACTCGTTGCCTTCGGGGTCGCACATCCAGGTGCACGCGGTTCTTGGTCTGCTTACGCTCCGGCACCCGCGGGAAGAACAACCGCGGCCCGGAGCCCTCGGGATCGACCATCGCGGAGGCGTTGTCGCCGCTCTCGGGCGGCACACCCATCGCCTCCAGGGCCTGCTCCCACGACTCGAACCCCTTGGGCGGGTCCTGCAGCCGGTAGCCGAGGGTCTCGGCCCAGAACGCGGCCAACTCGCCCGGATCGGCGCAGTCGACGGTGATCTGGACGTCGCGGGCCATCTCAGCTCGCCTCCTGTCGGGTGTGCAGGTGGAGGTCGCGGAGCAGGCATACCTCGGCCAGATGGTGGATCAGCTCGCGGTTGATGTGCAGCACCAGCGCTGCCAGAGGGTACTCGGCGTACGGTCCCTCCGCCTCCCCGCACGGTCGGGCGAGGCCGCTTTCGCCGAGGGACTCGACCCCGGCAAGCCACGTGGCGTACTCCGCGTCGAGCTGGGCCAGCGCCGCGTCCGCGCTCGCGGCGTACTCGAACGACTGGTAGTCGATGGGCGCGCGACCGAAGTGCGCGGCGTTGCGCATCGCGAGCACGCCGACGATCACGTGCCCGAGTCGCCAGGCGATCGTCGTGAAAGGTGGCGGGTCGGGCATCGGCATCGCGAAGTCAATGGTCATCGCGCCGGACCCGGCCCGCACCGGTGCGTCGCCGGTGCCGCGCGGGCGCACGCTCCAGCAGCCGGGCGCGGGCTCCCAGAAGTACTCGTCGTCGGTGAGCCCGTCGAGGCGTTCGCGCAGCTGATGGGTCCAGTGCCAGTCGGTCTGATCTCGGAGCAGGGTGTTCCAGGTCTGGTCGGTCATGATTCCAGCCTGCCGCAACGGACCGGATCGGATCGCCGCCTTCAGTAGAGTGCGTGGCCCCGAGTGCCGAGAGGTATGGATCATCATGGATGAGCAGGAACTGACCAAGCCGTGGGAAGGCGTCCTGATCACTCCAGACGTCATCGGCCACACGGGCGTTCTCGTCCTGGCGGGCTCGAGCGGACGCGTCGACCGGGAGCGGGCTCGTATCCTCGCCCAGGAGGGCATGACCGCGCTGTCGATCCGATGGTTCGGCGGTCCCGGACAATCACCGGGCATCTGCGAGATCCCCTTGGAGACTTTCGTGTCCGCCGTCGATCTGCTCGAATCCACCGGCGTACACCGCATCTGCCTGCTGGGATCGTCCAAAGGGGCGGAAGCCGCCCTGCTCACCTCCGTCCATGACCCGCGTGTCGATGGCGTCGCGGCGATGTCGCCCACCTCAGTGGTGTGGGGCAATGTCGGCTCAGGACGAGACGGACGCGACCGCCCGTACCGGTCGTCCTGGACGTGGAAGGGGCAACCGCTGCCCTTCATCCCGTACGACGACGACTGGACGGCCCCCGAACCGGCGGACGGCCCGGTGGCCATTCGCGGCTGGTACGAGCGCAGTGAGCGGACCTTCGCCGACCTGCTCCCCGCCGCCGAGATCCCCATCGAGGAGAGCAGGGCCGACGTGCTGCTGGTGGCGGGAGGGGACGATGCGATGTGGCCGTCCCTCCCGTTCGCCGAGCGGCTCGTGGCCCGTCGCGGCACCGCTCGGCTGATCAGCCGGGCCGACGCCGGTCATCGCCCGCGTCTTCCAGGTGAGGGCCCGGCTCCCGAATCGCCGCGCTTCCTTTACGGGGGTGACGCCGCCGCCGACGCCGAGCTTGGAGCGGCCGCCTGGCCGCACATCCTCGATCTGCTTCGCGGCTGACCTGAGCGATCACTGCCACTTCAGTGAGCTTCGCGTCGTCCAGTAGGTTTGGGGGTCCTCGGTCAGCGTGGCCAGACGCTCGTCCAGCTCCGTATCCCAGCCGACTCCGATCGCGGTCAGGTTGCTGTAGAACTGGTTCACCGAGGCGGCCCCGCTGAGCACCACGCCGGTCCACGGTTGGGCCAGGACGGCGGCCAAGGCCAGGGCGTCCGGCGTGACGCCGCGTTCCCCGGCGGCGCTGGCGAGCGCGGCAGGGGCGGCGTGGGAGGTCAGGCGGCCGTTCGCCACGCCCTCCTTGACGATCACGCCCAGGCCGGACCGGTGCGCGCGGGCCAAGGCGGGGCCGGCGGATCGCTCCAGCAGGTTCCAGGTGGCCTGGACCGTGTCGAACAGGCCGATCTCGACCGCCCGGTCGATGGTGTCCGCCTGGTGCGGGCCGGTCGTGGACAGACCGACCGAGACGCCCCCGGCGCGCAACTCGCGCAGTTCGGCCAAGATGTCCTTGTCGTCGAGCACGCCGCTTTCGACGGTGGCCGAGTGGATCTGATAGAGCGAAAGGTGCTCGCCCAGTAGCGCTCGGGTCTGGTTCAGCTGGTGGCGCAGCCGGTCGGCGGACAGTTCCTTCACCTCGTGCCGGTCGGCGTCCATCCGCCAGTCGCCGACGTAGGCGTATCCCCATTTCGACCCCACGGTCACGGCCCCGGCCGCGATGGCGCGCTCACGTAGCCAGCCGCCGAGGAACTCCTCGGCTCTGCCGTAGGAGCGGGCCACGTCGAAGTACCGTACGCCGGCCGCCAGCGCCGCATCCAGCACCGCCCAGGTCCGCGCCCGCATCGCGGCGACGCTGCGATCATCGCCGAGATCCTCCTCCCGGCCGAGCGTGATGTAGGCCGGCCGGCCCAGCGCGGCCAGGCCGATCCCCACCGGAGTGACCGGCAACCCGGTTCGGCCCATCGGCCGTACAGCCAGCTCATCGCGCATCGCGGCGCCTCTGCTTCCTCAGTCGATACCGTCCGTCCACCCCATGCTTACCGGATCTCGCGCCGTGATCGGGATCGCCTCGGTGTGGCATGGGCCGTAGGGTGAGGCGCCTCCTGGGCTGTGGGTGTCAGTTCGCTGGTCGTAACTTCTCAAGGTCACGACAGCGTGCCGTCGATGTCGTGGCCCCCTCGCCCGGCATGCCGTGGTCTCGAGCTTTACGCGACTTCCATCCTAGGTACGTCGCTCCTAGGAAATCGGCGGCCTTCTTCACCCCGGGTGACGTGGGCAGACTCGGATCTGTCAGCGGCGCAACCCCGCCGCAACCCACGGAGAGAAGGCCCCATGAACGCCGACACGACCCTCGACCAGTTGCTCCGCCAGGACACCGATCGCGACCGGCGCGTTCTGCTGACCGGCGCCACGATCGTCACCATGGATCCCGGTCTCGGCGTTCTGCCCAAGGGCGATCTGCTCATCCAGGGCAGCGTCATCGTCGCCGTCGCCCCTGACCTGCGCACCGCCGGCGCTGCAGCGGGCGCGGTCGTCATCGACGCCACGGGCGCCATCCTGGCCCCGGGCTTCGTCGACACCCACCGGCATGCTTGGGAGGCGCAGCTGCGCCGCGTCATGCCCGACGTGAACGACCTCGGCGAGTACGTCATGTCCACCCTGTCCGGCATCGCTCCCGCCTATCAGCCGCAGGACATGTACATCGGGACGAAGCTCGCCGCCCTGACCGCCATCGACAACGGCATCACCACGATGCTCGACTTCTCCCACAACTCTCGCACCGCCGCCCACTCCGACAGCGCCATCGAGGCGCTGATCGACACCGGCATCCGAGGCGTGCACGCCTCCATGCGGCCGCACTTCGGCGACTGGGACGGCCAGTGGCCGGCTGACCTGACCCGGCTGCAGGACAAGTACTTCGGCTCCGGCGACCAGTTGCTCACTCTGCGCCTGGCCGCCCTGGCCACCGATGAGATCGCCGGCCCCGATCTCGCCTATGGGCCCACGCTCGCCCGCGTCGCACGCGAGCTCGGCATCGGCGTCAGCGTTGACGCCGTCTTCGGCATCCCCTCTTCCCAGGCCATTCTGCGCTGGTCCGCCGATGGGCTGCTCGGCCCGGACGTGACGCTCATTCACAGCACCGGCTTGACCGCCGACGCCTGGCGGGCCATGGGTGACTCGGACACCACGGTGTCGCTCGCCCCCACCTCGGAGGCGCAGATCGGCCTGGAGACGGCGGTCCCGGCCATCGACGAGGCGCTCGCGGCCGGTATCCGCCCCGGTCTCAGCATCGACGTCGAAGTGGCGCTGGCCAGCGACATGTTCACGCAGATGCGTGCCTTGCACGCGATCCAGCGGATGCGCGCTGTCAATGCCGCCTACGGCACCACCGCCGCCCCCGTTCGGATCGGCGTGGCCGACGTCCTGGACTTCGCGACCCTGCAGGGCGCCAGGACCGTCGGCCTCGGCGATGTCACCGGCTCGCTCACCCCCGGCAAGCAGGCCGATTTCCTCATCGTCGGAGCCGAGGACCTCAACAACATGCCGCTCAACGACCCGATCGGCACGCTCGTTCTCGGCTCAGACCCGCGCAACATCCAGGCCGTCTTCATCGCGGGCGAAGTACGCAAGTGGGGCGGCGCCGTCCTCGGCGTCGATCTGGCCGAGCTGCGCCAGGACGTGCGCGAGTCCCGCGACCGCGTCCTGCGCGCCGCCGGCCACTGAACGCCCTTTCCGCCGAATCGTGCAGGCCGCGACCGAGCGCGGCTGACGTCTCGCATCAAGGACGCGATGGCCGGGTTCCAGGTCAGGTACGCCCTGGCCGGGGTCGCGCTTGAACATCACATGTCCGCAGAGCCGAGGTCGCGGAGGGTTACTTGGAGGGGTCCGTTGTATGGGGCCAGCGACACCACCGTTCGCGGCATCCGCAGCCGGTCGTCCTGAAGGTAGATCTTCCGTACCTGCTCGAAGTCTCCAGCCCCGGCGGTCGCTTCAGCCCGCGAGCCGCAGTGCCTCCTCGGCGACCGCGTGGCGCAGGCCGCGGATGCCGTCACGACCGCGTACGGGGTGTACGGCGTTCGTCAACAGCACCACGGTCAGCCCGCGCACCGGATCGACCACCAGTGAGGTGCCGGTGAACCCGGAATGGCCGAAGGCCGCCCCCAGTGGTCCCACGATGGCCGGGTCGCTGATCCGCACGCCGAGGCCGTGCCGGAACGCCGCGCCCTCCGCTCCCTGGTCGCGGACCATCTCGGCCACGGTCTCCGGGCGCAGCAGCGCGCCACCGCCCAGCCGCAGCGTCTCGCCGAACGTCAGCAGGTCGTCGGCCGTCGCGAACACGCCCGCGTGCCCCGCCACGCCGCCCAGGCCGTACGCGGTCTCGTCGTGCACCTCGCCACGCACACAACCGGGTCCCCGGCGCTCGGGCTTCCACTCGGTGGCGGCGACGCGCGGGAGCGTCGCCGGGCCCGGCCGGTAGCCGGTGTCGGTCAGGCCGAGCACGCCGGTGACCCGTTCGCCGACCAGTACGTCCAGGGGCGCGCCGCCCGCCAGTTCGGCGACGCGGCCCACCATGACCATGCCCACGTCGCTGTAGAGGTACGGCCCGCCGACCGGACCGGTGACCGGGGTGCCGGCCATCGCCGCCATGCGCGCGGCCGGATCGGCGTCGGGCAGTTCGCGGTCGATGCGGCGCGTGGCCTGCAGACCGGCCGTGTGCGTGAGCAGGCGCCGCAGGGTGACCCGGGGGTCGGCGCCCGGCAGCCAGGCCGCCACCGGCTCGTCGAGGCCCAGGCAGCCCTCCTCGGCCAGCGACAGCACCACGGCCGTGGTGAACAGCTTGCTGATAGAGGCCAGATCGAAGACCGAGTCGCGGGCCGCCGCCGGCCGCTCGGCCGTCAGGGTGCCCTTCAGGTCGGTATAGCGGACGAGCTCCCCGGCGACGGCCGAGGCCGCCACCGAGCCGTCCACGGAGATCACCGCCACCGCCGCCGAGCACACGCGCGGCACGCCGTCCGCCAGGATCGCGTCCAGCCGATCGGACATCGTTCAGCCTCCCCGTAAGTCCGCCGGCTCGTGGGTTCACCGCGCCCACGAGCCGCCCGGCCGCTCAGCCGCTCACCGCGCCCACGACCCGCTCAGCTGCTCAGCGCGTCGCTCAGCCGCTCGCCGTGCGATTCCAGCAGGGTGCGGGCCCCGTCGGCGTCGAGCCCGTGCTGGATCATCAGCACCGCTATCTTCGCCTGTCCGCCCGCCGCGTCCAGCGCCTTGCCCGCCGTGTCGTGGTCGGCGCCGGTGATGTCACGCACCATGCGGAGCGCCCGGTCCGCCAGCTTGCTGTTCATCGCCGACATCTCGATCATCTTGTTGCCGTACGTACGGCCGAGCCGGACCATGGAGATGGTGGAGATCATGTTGAGCACCAGCTTCTGAGCCGTGCCCGCCTTGAGCCGGGTGGAGCCGGTCACCACCTCGGGACCCACCACCACCTCGATCGCGTGCTCGGCGGCGGCCGACAGGGGCGCGCCGTCGTTGCACGAAAGGCTGACGGTCAGCGCGGCCCGCCGGGTCGCCTCCGCCAGCGCGCCGAGCACGAAAGGCGCCCGCCCGCTGGCCGACACGCCCACCACCGAGTCGAGCGGGCCCACCTCCAGCTCCGCGAGTGAGGCGGCGCCAGCTTCGGCGTCGTCCTCAGCACCCTCGACGGAGCGGGTGAGCGCGTCCGGACCGCCCGCGATGATGCCCTGGACGAGCGACGGATCGGTGCCGAACGTCGGCGGGCACTCGGAGGCGTCGAGCACGGCCAGTCGCCCCGACGTACCGGCGCCGACGTACAGCAGCCGCCCGCCCTCCGCCATGCGCGCGGCGATCGCGTCGATGGCGGCGGAGATGACCGGGATCGCGACGGCGACCGCGGCGGGCACGGCGGCGTCGGCCTGGTTCATCAGCCGGGCGACCTGCTCTGTCGGCAGCCGGTCGATCTGGCTGTAGCGGGGATCGCTCTGTTCGGTGGGCAGCTCGGGGAGCGGATCAATCATGACGCTAATTTCCACCCTCTACTTCTCTCTTGTAAATATCTTTCAGACAATGGGTTCATGACGTACGTACGCACTGGCGCTGAACGGCTGGCCACGGATCCCACCCTGGCGGGCGGCGACCGGCTCGGCCTGATCACCAACCCCACAGGAGTCCTGCCTGATCTGACCCCCACGACGGACGCCCTGAGCGCGGCCGGAGTGCCGCTGACGGCGTTGTTCGGTCCGGAGCACGGCATGCGGGGCACCGCTCAGGCGAACGGCAGTGAGTCCGACACGATCGACCCCAGAACCGGCCTGCCCGTCTTCAACACGCACAAGGTCTCCGGCGCGGCACTGGACGAGGTGGTGGCCGGCTCCGGGGTCGATACGCTGGTGTTCGACATCGCCGACGTCGGCACGCGCTTCTACACCTACATCTGGACCATGTACGACCTGATGGCCGCGGCGAGCCGGCTGGGCCTGCGGTTCGTGGTGCTGGACCGGCCCAACCCGCTCGGCGGGACCCTTGAGGAGGGACCGCTGCTCGACCCGGAGTTCGCCAGCTTCGTCGGCAGGTTCCCGCTGCCGGTACGCCACGGCAGGACTGCCGGGGAACTGGCCACGCTGTTCGGCTTCGACCTGGACCTGCGCGTGGTCACCATGGACGGGTGGCGGCGCGGCATGAGCTTCGCCGAGACCGGGCTGCCCTGGGTGATGCCGTCGGTCAACATGCCGACCGTCGAGACCGCGTACGCCTACCCGGCCACCGGGCTGTTCGAGGGCACGAACTTCTCCGAGGGACGCGGCACCACCCGGCCGTTCGAGCTGGTCGGCGCCCCGTACGTCGACGACCGGTTCGCGCCCGCGCTCAACGCGCTCGGCCTGCCGGGGGTGCGGTTCAGGGAGACCTGGTTCACGCCGACGTTCCACAAGCACGCGGGCACGACCGTGCACGGAGTCCAGCTGCACGTGCACGACCGGGAGGTGTACCGGCCGGTGCTGACCGGCCTGTCGATGCTGCATGTGGCCCGCACGCTCTACCCGGGCGAGCTGGCCTGGTGGGGGCCCGAGCTGTTCATGGACCACCTGTGGGGCTCCGACACGCTCACGAGGTGCCTGGACGCCGGGGAGGACCCGCGCACCCTCTGCCCCGACCCGGTCCACCCTGAGGGACGACTCCTCTACGGAGGCCGCGTTTAGCGGCGCACCGAAGGTTGCGGAATCCGTACCGGCGTGCGACATCACGCCAGATCGCGTCGATAGAGCCAGAAGACGCGTTCGGCCCGCGCGCCCACGGCGCGCGAGTAGAACCGCAGCGGCCCGACCCAGCCGATCTGCGCGCTGGACAGTCCGGCGGCGCGCATCTCGGCCAGGCAGCGGCGCAGCAGCACGCCGCCCACGCCGAGCCCGCGCGCCTCGGGCGCCGTCCCCATCGGCCCGAACCACGCGGGCCGCGCCCCCCAGGCGGCGAACCCCAGGATCCGCCCGTCGCGCTCGGCGTAGTGCAGCCCGGCGGCGTTGGCGGCCTCCCAGGCCCAGTTCTCGTTCCAGTGCTCACGCACAAAGGCGGCGACCCGCTCGCGGTCCGCCGCGTGCCCCCGCTCCGCCGAGGCCGCGTGCACGCTCACTCCGGCCTCGGCCAGCCGTACCAGTTCCTCTTCGACGGACAGGTCCGCGCCGAGGTCGGCGGTCATGTTCCAGGCCACGTGATAACGCTCGTAGCCGAGGCTCTCCGCCAGGCACGCGGTGGCGGTGTAGCGCACGTCGATGCCCGGCCAGGCGTAGCAGGGCGGATTCCCGGCGAAGCGCGCCTGCCTCGCCCCCTCCGACCGCAGCCACTCCTCGGCCGCGCCGACCAGGGCCCGGCCGTGCCCCCGCCCCCGCGCGTCAGGGTGTACGGCCAGCAGATCGAGGTGCCCGACGGCCGGATCCTTGGCGGACACCGAGGCCATGACGACCCCGCCGTCCATCACCAGGGCGGTCCAGCGCCGACCGGCGGGGGGCCGCGCCAGCCGCTCGACCAGGGCCGCCCCTTCACCGCCGTCCAGCGTCAGCGCCGCCCGCGCCACCTCCGCGGCGGCCGCGAGGTCGGTGGCGTCGCCCTGCCGGGTCACCGGGGTCACACCTCGCTCATCGGGCGCGCGATGACGCTGCGCCGCCGCGGGTAGTAGCAGGCGTGCTCCTGAGGTACGCCCTCCGTCACCTGGAGCAGCGGCCGCTCGCTCGTGCACCCGTCACCCCGGAACGGGCACCGGGGCGCGAACAGGCACCCGCCGTCGGACTGGTCGGCGGCGAGCGGCTCCAGCGGCACCACCGGCTCCTCACCGGGCCGCTCCAGCCCGTGCAGGACGGGGATGGCCGACAGCAGCGACTGCGTGTACGGATGCACCGGGTCGGCGATGATCGTGTCCACCGGCCCGCGCTCCACGACCTGGCCGCGGTAGATCACGTACAGCTCGCCGTCGCCGCCGATGTAGCGCGCGGTGGCCACGTCGTGCGTGATGAACAGCACGCTGACGCCCAGCCGCTCGCGCAGGTCCTTCAGCAGCGCCAGGATGCCGAGCCGCAGCGACACGTCGATCATCGAGACCGCCTCGTCGGCGACGAGCATCTCGGGGTCGACGGTCAGCGCGCGGGCGATCACGACGCGCTGCCGCATGCCGCCCGAGAGCTGGTGCGGGTAGCGCGACAGGACCGTTCCGGGGTCGAGGCCGACCAGCGACAGCACCTCGGCGGCCCGCTCGTCGATCCACCCCTTGGGCCGGCCGGTCTGCCCGGCCCGCAGCGCCAGCGGCGCCTGGAGGGTCTGGTAGATCGTCCGGGTGGGGTTCAGCGCCGAGTAGGGGTCCTGGTGGATCATCTGGATCTTGCGGAAGTGCGGCTGCCGCTGCTTGACCTTCAGCGGCGACATGGGCGTCCCGTCGATCGCGATCTCGCCCGCGTCGTAGCTCTCCAGCCCGGCGATGATGCGCCCGAGCGTGGTCTTGCCGCAGCCCGACTCGCCGATGAACGACGCGGACCCGCCCTTGGCGATCGCGAAGTCCACGCCGCGCAGCGCCGGGACCTCCCGTTTGCCGAGCATGTTGCCGCGCTGCTTGAACGTCTTGGTGATGCCCGTCCCGGTAATCACGAAGCGTGCTCCTTCACCGTCACCGCGTGGCAGGCCACGAACCTCGCCCCGTCCGCCACCACCGAGGGATCGACGGTGTCGCACACGTCCATCCGCAGCGAGCAGCGCTCCCTGAACACGCAGCCCTCCTTGGGCACCGTCACCAGCGTCGGCGGCCGCCCCGGCAGAGCGCGGGCCTCGTCGATGTCGCCGACCAGCCGGGGGATCGCCTTGATCAGGCCCCTGGTGTAGGGATGGCGGGGCGCGCCCAGGACTTCCCTGGTGGGCCCCTGCTCCACCAGGCGTCCGCCGTACATGACCGCGAGCCGGTCGGCCACCTCGGCCACCACGCCGATGTCGTGCGTGATCACCAGGGTGGTCAGGCCGCGCTCGGCGTGCACCTCACGGACGATCTTCAGGATGTTCGCCTGGGTGATCATGTCCAGCGCGGTCGTCGGCTCGTCCAGCACCACCAGGTGCGCGTTGAGCACCAGCGCCAGCATGATGCCGACCCGCTGCCGCATGCCGCCGGACAACTCGTGCTGGTGCGAGTCCAGCACCCTGGCCCCGTCGAGGCCCATCCGGCCCAGCAACTCCCTGGCCTCGCGGACCAGGCCGGGCAGGTCCTCGACGCCGTGCGAGCGGCCCAGGTCGAGGAGCTGCTTGCCGACCGTCTTGAGCGGGTTGAGGGAGTTCTGGGCGGCCTGGAAGACGTACCCGATGTGGGCGCCCCTGGCCTTGCGCAGCTCCTCGCCCGCGAGCCCGACCACGTCGCCGAGCCCGTCGATCTCCACACTGCCCGCCGCGATCCTGCCCGGCGGCTGCACCGCGTTGAGCAGGGACAGGGCCAGCGTGGACTTGCCGGATCCCGACTCGCCGACGATGCCGGTGATCGTGCCGGGCTCCAGGGTCAGGCTGATGCCGCGTACGGCGGGCAACTCGCCCGCCGGCGTCTTGTAGACGACCGTGAGGCCGTCGATGCGCACTCCCGGCGCTTGGTCCGCCACCGCTACTCCTCACGCAGCCGGGGGTTGAAGATCTCGTCCATGGCGTCGACCACGAGCACGATGCCAAGGGTGAGCAGCAGGATCGCCAGCAGCGGCCCCAGCAGGTAACCGAGCGCGTTCGGCGTGATCATGGCGCCCGCCTGGAACACGGCCAGGTTGAGCATCACGCCCCAGTTGTTCGCCTCGTACGGCAGAACGCCCAGGAAGAACAGGCCTACCTGCGCGTAGACGGCGCCGGTGACCGCGATGAGCATGTTCATCGCGATGTACGGGGCCATGCTGGGCAGCAGTTCCTTGCCGATGATGTGTCTCGTGGACAGGCCCAGCCCGCGCGCGGCCTCGATGAAGCCGCGTTCGCGCAGGGACAGCGTCTGGGCGCGGACGGCCCGCGCCACCCCGCCCCACCCGAGCAGGCCGAGCACCAGGCCCATCTGGATCGGGCTGCCGAACTTCCAGACCATCGCCAGGACCAGCAGCAGTGGCAGGCCGGGGATGGTGAGCTTCATGTCGGTGATCCGCATGAGCACGCTGTCCCAGCGGCCCCGCTTGAACCCGGAGAACAGGCCGAGCGTCGTACCGAAGACCACCGTGATGACCGCGGTCACCGCGGCGCTGAGCAGGACGTAGCGGGAGCCGGTGATGACCAGCGCGAGCACGTCCCTGCCCTGGGGATCGGTGCCGAACCAGTGCGCCCAGCTCGGCGCCTGGGTGATGGCGTTGGAGTCGTCCGGCAGCTGGGCCGGATAGAACATCGGCCCGAAGGCGCCCATGAACGCGAAGCCGGCGACGATGATCACACCGGCCAGCCGGCTGGGCTTGCGCTTCATCACCCGCCAGACGCCGAGCCAGAAGTTACGGCGCATGGTCGCGGCGGCGGAGGCCGTCTCAGGGATCAGCACGGTGCTCATGTCGAGTCCTCTCCGCTGCGTACCCGTGGGTCGATCACCGTGTAGAACAGGTCGGCCACGATGTTCGCCACGATGACGGAGGCGGTGATCAGCAGGAACGCCCCGCCCATCAGCGCGTAGTCGCGGGTGTTGATGCTGTCGATGAGCAGCCACCCGAGTCCCGGATAGTTGAAGATCTTCTCGATGAAGACCGCGCCGCCGAGGAGCAGCCCCAGAGACAGGGCCAGGATCGTGAACAGCGGCAGGATCGCGTTACGCGCGATGTAGCGGAAGATGATCGAGCGCTTCATGCCGCGCAGCTCGGCCGCCAGGATGAAGTCGTCGCCGAGCACGGTGACCACGCTCGACTTCATCGCCAGCACCCAGCCGCCGTAGGCCGACAGCGCGTAGGTGGCGATCGGCAGCACCGCGTGCTCGGCCAGCGAGCCGATGTAGCCGGCGTTGAAGCCCGGCTCGAACATGATGTCCACCGGCCCGTCGGCGGGCAGGATGGGGATGAGCGTGGCGAAGATGACCACGAGCAGCATCGCCAGCACATACTGCGGGATGCCGTGCAGCAGCGAGCCGGAGATGGCCAGGGCGTCGCCCAGCTTGCTCTTGCGCTTGATGGCCGCGTAGACGCCGAGGATGACGCCGACGAGGAAGCTGAGCAGCGTGCCCCCCAGCACCGGCAGGATGGTCCACTTGGTCGCCTCGCCGAGCACACTGAGCACGGGCTGGCCCGGGCGGCTGACCGAGGTGCCGAGGTCGAGGTGGAGCAGCCCGCCGATGTAGTCGGTGTACTGCTGCCACAGCGAGCCCGTCGGCTGGAACCCGTACAACACCTTGACGGCCTGCGTGGCCGCCTCAGGAGACATGCCGCTCTGGAGCAGCTTGTCGTACTGGGCCGCCATGGGGTCGCCCGGGATGTTGTTGATGATGAAGAAGCTGATCGTGGCGACAACGATGATCATGACGAAACCGCGGGCCAGGTGGCCCGCGAGTCGTCGTGCGATAAGCGTCATAAGTTACTGCTTCGACTTGACCATACCGAGCTGGATCCACACACCGGAGGCGAGAACGCCGGTGCCGAGACGAAGGATCTCGTCATCGTGGGGCCAGCCGGTGAATCGGCTGTTGTTGACGAACTGGTTGTTGACGTAGTCCCAGAGCTGGATGACCGGCAGGTCCTGGTTGGCCGCCGTCGCCAGCTGCGCCATGATCGGCTTGGCCGCCTCCTCGTTGGCCGAGTTCAGCTTGCCGGTCAGCTCACCCGGGTCGATCTTGGTGCCGTTGACGTCGATCTGCTCGGGGCCGCCCATCCAGTTGCCGTTCTTGCCCGCCGGGGAGTGCTCGATCTTGCCCGCGACGTTGGTCCAGCCGTTGGAGGCACCGTAGAGGCGCTGGAAGATGTCGTACGGCGCCGGGCCGAGCGCCATGAGCCAGAAGCCCACGTCATACTTGCCGGCCGCCAGCTCCTCAAGGTAGACGGGGTAGTCGGGGCTGGTCTGGATCTCCGCGTCGATGCCGGCCTTGATCAGCTGGCTCTTGATGTTCTCCTGCGCCGACAGCCAGTCGGAGAAGCCGGCCGGCGCGTGCATGGACACCTTCCACGGCTTGCCGTCGGCCAGTGTCCACTTGCCGTCCTTCTTCGTCAGCCCGGCCGACTTGAACTCCGCCTCGGCCTTGGCCACGTCGGGCTTGTACGGGTCGAGCTTCGGAAGCGTGTCGGGGATCCAGGCCTGCGCGGCCTTCTGGTGGATGCCGCTGGTGGTGACGGCCGGCGTGCCGCCCTCGGGCGAGGCGACCTTGGTGACCTGGTCGCGGTCGATGAGGTAGGCCAGGCCCCTGCGCACGTGCACGTTGTCATAGGGCTTCTTGGACTGGTTGAAGGCCATGCTCACGGCGACCGGCGAGTAGCCCTTGATGACCTCGTTGCCCGGGCCCTGCTTGATCCGGTTCATCACGTCCGTGGGAGCGGCGACGAACCCGGACTGGTCGAGCTTGCCGGCGGTGAGGTAGTTCCAGATCTGCTCGTTGCCGGTGTAGTTGAGGAACTTCACCTGCGCCGGGGCCACGTTGGCGGCGTTGTAGAAGTTCTTGTTCTTGACCAGCAGGGCTTCTCCGGGGTTGACCCGCTCCAGCACGAACGGGCCGGCGGAGACGTCCTTGGGCGGGGCGAAGGCGATCACCTTCTGGCCGATGGCGGTGATCTCCGTGCGAGCCGCCTCCGCCGCCGCGCCGTCACCCCGGGCGGCCTTGAGCTTGTCCCAGAAGTCCGCGGGAAGAACGCTGCTCCACACGTGGGCGGGCAGGACGGCCGTGTCGAGCACGCCGCGGGCGAACTTCGGACTGGGGTTCGCCATGTCCTGCGTGATCTTCAAGGTCTGCGGGTCGACGACCGTGATCTCCGCGGCGGTGCCCGCCGCGCCCGGGGTGACCGAGAAGGCGGTGCTGCCCTGCGTGTAGGCGATGCCGATGGACATCTTGACGTCCTCGGCGGTGACCGGCTTGCCGTCGGACCACTTGGCGTTCGGCTGGAGCTTCAGCGTGATCGCGGAGTTGTCCGGCGCGATCTCCCAGCTCGCCGCGATGCCGGGCAGAGCCTGGTTCGGGTCCGTCAGGTGGTTCTTGACCCACGCGATGCGCATCGCGTTGAAGCCCGAGAAGGAGTTGCCCTTGGGGTTGTACGGGTTGGCCGGCGCCGAGGCGTCGAGGCCGGGCCGGTTGACGTCGATCGTGGTGAAGAGCCCGCCACCACCGCCCGAGCTGGACTTGTTGGTGGAGCCACTGCTGCACGCTGTGGCAGTGGCCAGGCCCAGCAACGCTACTACCGCTGCTAGTCGCTTCATGTACCGCTCCGGGGAGTGTCGGACCTGTTGAGGATCGCGTGGGATTAGCCGGACCCTACGGTCACGCACAGGTCACGTCAATAATCTCCAGGTGTTGTGAGGCTAATGTAACTTTCCTTCATGCCCCATGTCGATGGCGCTCGGCGCCATTAGCCCAGCATAAGCACCGCAGCCCCGTTGACCTGCCCATCTGCCAGATCGCGGAGCGCGGAAGCGGCCGTGCCGAAGGGATAGGGCGTCGTCATCACGTGCGGCGGACGCCCGAATGACAGGTCGAGATAGGCCCGTCCGTCGGCCCGGGTGTTGGCGGTCACGCTCCGTAGCGTCCGTTCCTGGAAAAGGTGGCGCTCGTAGTTCAGCGTGGGGATGTCGGTGAGGTGGATTCCGGCCACGGCGAGCGTGCCGCCCCGGTCGAGCGCCGCCAGCGCGACGGGCACCAGATCGCCTACGGGCGCGAACAGAATGGCCGAGTCCAGCGGCTCGGGCGGGCGGTCCCCGGCGGAGGCGGCGCCCAGCTCCAGGGCCAGCTGCCTGGCGGCGTTGGACCTGGTGACCACGTGGACGACGGCCCCATGGGCGATGGCCGCCTGCGCGGTCAGGTGGGCGGACGCGCCGAACCCGTAGACCCCGAGCCGGCCGCCTTCCGGCAGGTCGGCTCGGAGCAGCGCCCGATAGCCCACGATCCCGGCGCACAGCAGGGGGGCCAGCTTCTCGGCGGGCGCCCCTTCGGGCAGGGCGTAGACGTAGGCGGCGGGCACCGTCAGATACTCCGCGTAACCGCCGTCGGCATCCCACCCGGTGTAGGCCGACGAAAGGCAAAGATTTTCTTTACCGTCCAGGCAGTAGCGACAGGCCCCACAGGTCCACCGGAGCCACGCGACCCCCACCCGTTGCCCGACGTCCCCGTCCCCGCCGACCACGCGCCCGACGACCTGGTGGCCGGGCGAGATCGCGGGGTGGCGGGGCGGCAGGTCCCCTTCGACCAGGTGCAGGTCGGTCCGGCACACCCCGCAGGACTCGACCTGGACCAGCACCTCTCCGACGCCCGGCTCCGGCATGGGCTTGTCCACCATGACCAGCAGCCGGTCCGGATCCGGAATCCATGCCTTCATCGGGCCCCCTTCAGCTCAGGACGCCAGCCGGGACAGCGCCAGGGAGGCGTACAGGGCGGCGCCGTCCGGCAGCACCGAGTCGTCGAACCGCGCCTCGGGGGAGTGGTTGTACGGCGCCGTGGCCGGGTCGCGGTCGGGCGGGCACGCCCCCAGGAAGACGAATGCCCCGGGGACGGCCTGCAGCACGTACGAGAAGTCCTCCGACCCCATCACCGGCTGCGGCGAGACGAAGTAGCGCCCCGGCCCGAACAGTTCCTCGGCGGTCCTGGAGACGAAGTCCGCCTCGGTGGGATCGTTCACGGTGACCGGGTAGCCCATGCCGAACGACGCCTCGACCGACAGCCCGTGCGCGGCCGCGACGCCCTCGACCACCTCCACCAGCCGCCGCTTGACCAGCTCCCGGTTGCCCGGTGAGAACGTGCGCACCGTCGCCTCGAAGCGCGCCTCGTCCGGGATCACGTTGTCGGCCGTGCCCCCGTGGAAGGACCCGACCGTGACCACGACCGGGTCGAACACGTCGAAGGTCCTGGTCACCATCGCCTGCAGCGACGTCACCATCTCGCAGCCCGCCTGGATGGGGTCGAGCGCGCGGTGCGGGCTGGAGCCGTGCCCGCCGCGTCCCTTCACCGTCACCTCGAACACGTCGGCCGCGGCCATGAGCGGCCCGGGCCGGGAGGCGAACAGGCCCGGGGGCAGCATGGAGGAGACGACGTGCATCCCGTACGCGGCGACCGGCCGCGCACCGGCCGCGTCCAGCACACCCTCCTCGATCATGTGTTTGGCGCCCTCGTGACCCTCCTCGCCCGGCTGGAACATGAAGATGACGTCCCCGGCCAGCTCCGCCCGCCGCGCGCTCAGCAGATGCGCGGCGCCGGTGAGCATGGCGGTGTGCAGGTCGTGGCCGCACGCGTGCATCTGCCCGTCGATCTGCGACCGGTAGGGCAGATCATTGCGCTCGGTGACCGGCAGCGCGTCCATGTCGCCGCGCAGCAGCACCGCCGGACCCGGCCGGCCGCCCCTGAGTACGGCGGTGATCGAGCTGAGCGCCTTCCCGGTGGTGATCTCCAGGGGCAGCCCGTCGAGCGCCGTCAGGACTTTCTCCTGGGTACGCGGCAGCGCGAGGCCGATCTCAGGGGTGGTGTGCAGTGACTGACGCAGCCGGACGAGCTCGTCCCGCAGGTCCCGCGCGGATTCAGTGAACGACATGAACAACATTCTTCATGTGCTGGTCGGGAAGTCGATAAGGGACACTCTGTACGATGGGCCGCGTGACTCAGCGTAAGCGGATCAACTCCTGGCTTTCCGACATGGACGGCGTTCTCGTACACGAGGGTCGGCCCGTCCCGGGTGCGGATGTGTTCATCAAGCGGCTCAGCGAGTCCGGCAAGAAATTCCGGGTGCTGACGAACAATTCCATCTACACCCAGCGGGACCTGTCGGTTCGCCTGGCGAACTCCGGTCTGGAGGTGCCCGCCGAGTCGATCTGGACCTCGGCGCTGGCCACCGCCCAGTTCCTCGACGACCAGCGGCCGGGCGGCTCCGCCTACGTGATCGGCGAGGCCGGGCTGACCACGGCGCTGCACGAGATCGGCTACGTGCTGACCGACCTCGACCCCGACTACGTGGTGCTCGGCGAGACGCGTACCTACAGCTTCACGCAGATCACCCGGGCGATCCGCCTCATCGAGGGCGGCGCCCGCTTCATCGCCACGAACCCGGACCCGGTTGGCCCGTCCACCGAGGGCTCGCTGCCCGCCTGCGGCGCGGTCGCCGCCATGATCACCAAGGCCACCGACGTCGAGCCCTACTTCGTCGGCAAGCCCAACCCGCGGATGATGCGCAGCGCGCTCAACGAGATCGAGGCGCACAGCGAGACCACCGCGATGATCGGCGACCGGATGGACACCGACATCGTGTGCGGGATGGAGGCCGGTCTCTACACGATCCTGGTGCTCACCGGCGTCACCCAGCGCGAGCAGATCGACCGCTTCCCGTTCCGGCCGTCGCTGGTCGTCGACTCGGTGGCGGATCTCATCGACCTGATCTGAACCTGACACAGGTTGGCAGGTAAGCCTGGCAAGGTGCCCCGTATGACGCACATCTACCTGGAGGTCGGCCCCAAGAAGGTCTTCGCCTGCTCGCTGGAGTGGCCCGGCTGGTGCCGGGTGGCCAAGGGTGAGGAGGCGGCCATCGACCTGCTCGTGGACTACGCGCCGCGCTATCGGGTGATCGCCGAGCGGGCCGGGCTGCCGTTCGAGCCGGGCGATCCCGTGGTGGTCGCCCGCGAGCCGGGCAGCGAGATGACCGACTTCGGCGCGCCGTTCGCGGTCCCCGAGCTCGATCAGGAGCCGGTCGACGCCGAGACCGCGGGCCGCCGGGTGACGCTGCTGCGCGCCGCCTGGGAGCTGTTCGACGAGGTCGCCGCCGAGTCGCCGGAGGACCTGCGCAAGGGGCCGCGGGGTGGCGGGCGCGACCTGTCGAAGGTCGTGGCGCACGTCGCGGAGGCGGAGCGGGCCTACGCCCGGAAGGTGGGCGTACGGCACAAGCCCTACAAGAGCCCGGCGGACCGCGACGCCATGCGCGAGGAGCTGGCCGAGGTGCTGTCACGCCCCTGGCAGCCGCCGCAGACCACCGGCTGGCCGCCCGCCTACGCCGTACGGCGGACCGCCTGGCACGTCATCGACCATCTGTGGGAGATCGAGGACCGCCGATGAGGCGCGGCAGCGCGCTGATGTTGGCCGACAGGTAGGCGGCCACGGCCTCGGGGACGACGTGCCGGGAGGTGATCTCAGCCTCCCGCAGCGGCAGCCGTACGACCTCGTAGACCCCGCGCGACGGGTCCTCGAACTCGGGCCCGTGCCGCAGGGCCGGGTCCATGTCGATCAGGCGGCAGCCGAATACGTGCTGAGTCTTGACCTCGCCCTGCCACGGATAGGTGACCGTGGTCAGCGGGGTCACGCCCGAGACCGTCGCGCCCAGCTCCTCCAGCAGCTCCCGGTGCAGCGTGTGCTCCAGGGTCGCGTCCTGGGGCTCGACGTGGCCGCCGGGCACCGACCAGTAGACCTGGCGCCCCGGCACCGTCCGACGGAAGATCACTAATTGCTCGTCATGGTCAAGGAGGACACCACGGACACTCGGTCGCATACGACCACCCTATTTGGCCGGTATGACCTTCGGGTAGCCTAACTTACGGTACCGTAACCTACAGGGAGACGATCTTGAAGGCGATGACGCAGACGCAACTTCTGCACGAGCTGGAGCCCGTGGTCGCCGGGGAGCTCGACCGCCACCATGCGATGGCGAAAGAGTGGTTCCCGCACGAGTACATTCCGTGGAGCGAAGGCCGTGATTTCGACGGCGTCTACGGCGGCGAGGCCTGGCAGGACGGCGACTCGAAGCTGCCCGAGGCCGCCCGGGTCTCGCTCATCGTCAACCTCCTCACCGAGGACAACCTGCCCAGCTACCACCACGAGATCGCCACGACGTTCGGCCGTGACGGCGCGTGGGGCACCTGGGTGGGGCGCTGGACCGCCGAGGAGGGCCGGCACGGCGTCGCCATCCGCGACTACCTCACGGTGACGCGCGCGGTCGACCCGGTCGCGCTGGAGCGCGCCCGCATGACGCACATGGAGTCGGGCTTCGCCACCGAGTACGGCACCATGCTGGAGCAGCTCGCCTACGTCTCCTTCCAGGAGCTGGCCACCCGCATCGCGCACCGCAACACCGGCCGGGCCTCCGGCGACGAGGGCTGCGAGCGGCTGCTGGCCAGGATCGCCGCCGACGAGAACCTGCACATGCTCTTCTACCGCAACCTGCTCAAGGCCGCCTTCGAGCTGGACCCCAACCAGACCATGCGCGCCGTGACCGACGTCGTGAAGACCTTCCAGATGCCCGGCTCCAGCATCGAGGGCTTCACCCGCAAGGCGATGATCATCGCCAACGAGGGCATCTACGACCTGCGCCTGCACCTCGACGACGTGCTCATGCCGGTGCTGAAGCAGTGGTCGGTGTTCGACAAGACCGGCCTCGACGCGGGCGGGGAGCAGGCCCGGGAGGAGCTGGCCGCGTTCCTGGCCAAGACCGAGACGACGGCGGCCAGGTTCGTCGAGCGCCGGGCCGAACGCAAGGCTCGCGCCGCCCAGCGCTGACCGAGAGTCCGGGCCGTTCGCCCATCACCAGCCGTAGCCGAAGGGTTCGCGCGGCTGGTAAGGGGCCTCCAGGCGGGCGACCTCGTCAGGGGTGAGGACGAGGTCCACGGCGGCGAGCGCGTCGTCCAGGTGGCCGGGGCGCGTCGCCCCCACGATCGGCGCGGCGACAGTGCCCTTGCCGAGCAGCCAGGCCAGGGCCACCCGCGCGGGCGGCACGCCGCGCTCCCCGGCGACGGCCCGCAGCGCCGCCACGACGCCGTCGTTCTCGGGCGCGCGGTCCTCGTGGGCCGCCCTGGTGGTGGCCCGCCCTTCCCCGCCGGCCAGCAGGCCACGGGCGAGCGGACTGTACGGCAGCACGCCCAGCCCCTGGTCGGCGCAGTAGGGAAGCACCTCGCGCTCCTCCTCCCGGTAGGCGAGGTTGTAGCGGGTCTGCATCGCCACGAACCTGGTCAACCCCGCCGCCTTCGCCACATGCCGCGCCTTGGCCAGCTGCCAGCCGTACATGAGTGAAGCCCCGATGTAGCGGGCCTTGCCCGCCCTGACCACGTCGTCCAGCGCCCGCATGGTCTCCTCGACGGGCGTCTCGTCGTCCCAGCGGTGGATCTGGTAGAGATCCACGTGGTCGGTGCCGAGCCGCCGCAGTGACGCGTCGATCGAGTCCAGGATGTGCTTGCGCGACAACCCGCGATCGTTGACCCCTTTACCCATGGGGTAACCGACCTTGGTCGCCAGTACGTAGTCCTCGCGGCGGTCGAAGAGCCGGCGCAGCAGGCTGCCGGTGATCTCCTCGCTGACCCCGCCGGAGTACATGTCGGCGGTGTCGAAGAAGGTCACCCCGCCCTCCACCGCCCGGCGCACGATCGGCTCGGCGGCCTCCTCGGGCAGGAACCAGGGAGAGTCCGCCGGGTCGCCGTAGCTCATCATGCCCAGGCCGATCCGCGACACCTTCAGGCCCGACATTCCCACGCGTACGTATTCCATCGGCCCATCATCCGTTAAGCCCGTGCCCCCTCTTGACCCGGAGATGGTCTTGGACATCCGCGACATCGGGAAGGTTCCCGACTACGGGCCACACATCAACATCCTTGGGAGTGAAGGGTGAAAATCTTCGGGATCGCCGCGAGCCTCCACGCGGGATCGTTCATCACCAGGCTGCTGGAGGCAATGGAGGGTGAGCTGCCCCGGGGGGCGCGCCTGGAGTGCTGGCGGGGGCTCGGCACGGTCCCGCCTCACTCCCTCGGTCCCGTACCGGAGCAGGTCGGGGGCCTGTTGCGCACGCTGGACGAGTCCGACGCGGTGCTGATCACCGCGCCCGAGCACAGCCTGCTCCCGGCTGAGCTGGGCCACGCGCTGCGCTGGATGTCGAGCAGTGGACGCCTGGCGGGCAAGCACGTCGCCGTGATGAGCGCCAGTGTGCGCGCCTGCGGCGCCATGTGGGCGCAGGCCGAGCTGTTCAAGGAGCTCACCGGCGCGGGCGCGGTCGTGATGGGCACGGAGCTGGTGCTCTCGCCCACCTGCCCGCACTTCGACGACCAGGGCCGTCTGACGGCGCTCTACCTGCGCGACCAGGTGCGGGAAGTGGTCGGCCAGCTCTGCCCCGTACCGCACAGGACGCGGCCCGTGTTCACGCCCCGGCTCGTCCTGGCAGGCCCTTCGGCATAGTCCCGGCTCCGGTCCACGACGGCCGCCGCGATGCGGGCGACGCCGCTGATCGACGAGATCGAGGAGCTCTCCCGCCACGTCGGCGTCGTCCAACAGCAGGCGACGACCTTCGGCAGGTCCTTCCGTACAGACCCGAGCCAAGGCGGGTCAGGGGCTGCGGCGCAGGCGTTTCACGTCGGAGCGGAGCTTCTTGGTGGCGATGCGGCGCTCGACCGAGCCCCGGCTGGGCTTGGTGGCGCGGCGGCGCTTGGGCGGGGGTGCGATGGCCTCGCGGACGCGCTGGGCCAGGCGCTGCTCGGCGGCCTCGCGGTTGCGCAGCTGGGAGCGGTATTCAGAGGCGGCGATGGTGATCGTGGGGGAGCCGAGCCGGTCGAGGGCGCGGGCCTTGAGCTCCGGCGGCAGCGCCGTGGTTGCCGACACGTCGAAGACGAGCTCCACCCGGCTGTCCGTGGTGTTGACGCCCTGGCCGCCCGGGCCTGAAGAACGGGAGAAACGCCAGACGAGCTCGGCGTCGGGGATGACGACCGAGTCATTGACGACCAGCGGGCCGGGCATGGCGGGGTGCTCCTGTTCTTCGATGTGGAAGGTAACCGTATCCGAGCGACATATGCCCAAAGCAATGGGATTTTCAATCACAGACGGCGCTGCGACTATGGAATGAACGATCTGTGGGGGAGGCCGAATTCCGTGGTGCACGTGACGGCAGCGCAGGTGGCCCTGGTGCACGTGACGGCGACGCAGATAGCTCTGACAGTGCCCCTGGCCATCGCCTCCGCCACCGGCTTCCTCTTACTCCGCTGCCAGGGCAAGGGCCGGCCGTTCGGGCCCGGCGGTTGGTGGCTGGCGGTCGTCATCATCCTGCTGACCGGGCTGGTCTCCTCGGCCGTGGCGCTGGTAGGCGGTGAGCTGCTGAACAACTACCTGTCCACGGTGCTGGGCGCGGTCGCGCCCGGCGGCCTGTGGCTGAGCCAGGTGCGCTCCCGCGAGGACGACCGGCGCTCGCTGGCCAAGGAGGCGGCGACGTTCTGGCTGGTGTCGCTGCTGGCCAAGCTCGACCAGGCGATGGCCGAGGACCAGCGGGTCTGGTGCGAGAAGCGGGTCGATGACTCGTGGAGCGTCTACGAGCTGAGCCTGGCCGCCAACCGCTACCACGAGCGCATCGGCGAGCGGCTCTCGGTGGAGGAGCGCAGGAAGGAGCGGGTGCACGCCAGGCTCGACGCGATCGAGCGGCGGCTGGACGTGGCCGCGCTGGTCGAGGACGGGGCGTCGCGGTCCAAGGTGATCACCGCGCTGCGCGGCTCCCGGCACACGCGGCTGGCCAGGTATGAGCGCTATATCAATGATCTGACCCGGTTGCACGGCATCCTCCGGCATGACGCCGAGAACGACGTGCTGCGGCTGCTGGCCTCGGCCTATCGGAGCGGGTATCGGTCGCTGCCCAGGTTCGTACCGCCGGCGCGGTCGCGAATCGCCACGCCGCTCAGACCTCACCCATGAGCCGCGCCGCTCAGGCTGCTCAGGTTTCACCCATGAGAGCCGCGAGGCTCCTCGACGAGCAGGATGGACTCCTCCTCGGCCTCGCTCAGCGTGAACTCGATGCGGGCGCCGAGCGCCTTGACCACGGCGCCGAGAGTGCGGAGCGTGAGATTCTCGTCCCCCGACAGGATCTGGCTCACCCGGCCCGGCGACACGCCCATCGAGGCGGCCAGATCGGCCCGCGAGACCTTGTGTTCGCGCATATACCAAGTGATCTCGTCGACGGCGTCCTGGGCGAGACCGCCCGGGCTCACCTCGTCAGGCATGCTCCGGCGAAAGGCCATCTCGGTCTCGCTCTCAGCGGTCGGTTCCTGGTGACTCAACTTTAGCTCTACCTAAACCTTTAGGCAAGACTAAACCAGCAAACCATCTGCAAGTGAGGTGTGTCACCATCGCCTGGAATCACGGGGAAACAGGGAGGGCGCTGTGGCGGGCATCGTCGGCGTGCATGGGATCGGCAAGTACAACTACTACGTGGCGGCGGGCAACTCCGCGACCGGGGCGGCGGAGGCGATGCGCCTCAAGTGGGACCGCTACCTTCAGGCGGCGCTCGGGGGAGAGGGCCGGGCGTACTTCAGCGAGGTGGCCTACTTCTCCCATCTGCTGCACGACGGCCGGCCCAAGGAGGGCCCGCAGGCGTTCGCGGCCATGCAGGGCTCCGCCCACCAGGTGCTCGTCGACTGGGCCAGGAACATGGGCCTGGGGGAGCGCTTCACCGGAGCGCTCAAGTTGTTCACCGGGTGGCTGCTGGCCCGGCTCGACAGCAGGTCGGCGGCGTTCGCGTCGCTGTTCGCGCCGGAGGTGGCGGCCTACCTGACCGACCCGGCCCGGCGCGAGAGGTGCCAGGAGGCGGTCCGTGACACGATCAGGAAGCACAGCCCCCGGGTGGTGATCGCCCATTCGCTGGGCAGCGTCGTGGCCTACGAGACGCTCTGGGCCAACCCCGACCTCGAGGTCGACCTGCTGATCACCCTCGGCAGCCCGCTGGGCATGCGCAACGTGGTCTTCGAGCGCCTCCTGCCCGCCCCGATCAACGGACTCGGCAGCCGGCCCGCCGGCGTCAAGCGCTGGGTGAACATCGCCGACAAAGACGACATCGCGGCCATCCCACCCGATCTGTGCGGCAGTTTCACCGGCGTGGACGTCGAGGAACTCGTCAATCTCGACTGGATCGACTTCCACACCGCCGAGAAATACCTGGGTTGCCCGGCGCTCGACCCGCATCTGCGACCATTCCTGCCATGACGTGGATTGTCTTCGACTACGGCAACGTGCTGTCCCTGCCCCAGTCCGAGTCCGACGCCGACGAGATGGCCCAGGCGGTGAACGCCGATCCCGAGGCGTTCAAGCGGGGCTACTGGGAGCACCGCCTGGAGTTCGACCGGGCGGCGTTGTCCCCGGCCGCCTACTGGTCGGCGGTCCTCGGCCGGCCGGCCTCCATCGCCGAGATCGCCCGGCTGGTCGCGATGGACGTGGCCAGCTGGGCCTACCCGGACGAGGGGACGGTCGCCATCCTGAACGATCTCCTGGACGACGGCGGCAACGTGGCCCTGCTGTCCAACGCGCCCGCCTGCCTGGCCGACGGCCTGGACGGGCTGCCCTGGATCGCGAACATCAAGCACCGCTTCTACAGCGGCAGGATGGGCCTGGTGAAGCCGGACCGGGAGATCTTCGACCGGATGGCGGCCGATCTCGACGCCGACCCGGCCGAGATCGTGTTCATCGACGACCGGGCGGAGAACGTGGCCGGGGCCGAGCGTGCGGGCATGACAGGCGTCCGCTTCACCTCCGCCGAGGCGCTGCGGGAGGCGCTCAAGACGTGAGGTGCTCAAGGCGTGAGGCGCGTTAATCGAGCGGCGGATTACGTCTTATGTGATTTATGGTGTTTCAAATGGAAAGCGCGTTTAATGTCGATCTGCGCGGCGTGGTCGACCTGCTCAGCCGCCATCTGTACTCGAGCCCCCGCGTGTACGTACGTGAGCTCCTCCAGAACGCGGCCGACGCGATCACCGCACGCCGGGCGGCCGACCCGGAGGCGCCCGCCACGGTGACCATCGAGGTGGCCGATGGGCGGCTCAGTGTGCACGACACCGGCATCGGCCTCACCGAGGACGAGGTCCACGTGCTCCTGGCCACCATCGGCCGCTCCTCCAAGCGCGACGAGCTGGGTTTCGCCCGGCACGAGTTCCTCGGCCAGTTCGGCATCGGCCTGCTGTCCGGCTTCCTGGTGGCCGACGAGATCAGCGTGCGGACCAGGTCGGCGACGGGCGGCCCGACGGTGCTCTGGACCGGACGCTCCGACGGCCGCTACGAGGTGGCGCCGGCGGGGGAGGAGCGGGACGAGCCGGGCACCACGGTCACCCTCGCGGCGCGGCCGGACGCCGCCGAGTGGGTGACGGAGCGGACGATCACCGAACTGGCGGAGCTGTACGGCTCGCTCCTGCCGATCGATGTCACCGTGAACGGCCGCCGCACCACCGTCGGTGCCCCGCCCTGGCAGACAAAGCACGCCTCTCCCGCGATGAGACGGAATTTCCTGCAAAAGCATGGCGCGGAGCTGTTCGGCTTCACGCCGCTCGACGTCGTCGACCTCCACGTCCCCGAAGCCGGGCTCACCGGCGTGGCCTACATCCTGCCCACTCCGGCGAACCCGGCCGTCCGCGGCGGCCACCGCGTCTACCTCAAGCGCATGCTCCTCACCGAGAGCGCCGACGGCCTGCTGCCCGAGTGGGCGTTCTTCGCCCGCTGCGTCGTCGACGCGGCCGAACTGCGGCCCACCGCCAGCCGCGAGGCGCTCTACGAGGACGACCTCCTCGAACACACCCGCCTGGAGCTCGGCCGCCAGCTGCGCGCCTGGCTGGTCCGGCTGGCCGAGACCGACCCCGACGGCCTGCGTGCCTTCCTGGGCCTGCACCACCTGGGCGTCAAGGCTCTGGCCCTGCACGACGACGAGATGCTCAGGCTGGTCGATCAATGGCTGGAGTATGAGACCAGCGCCGGGCGGATGACACTCGCCCAGTTCAGGACGAGGCACCCGAACGGCCGCTACACCACCAGCGTCGACGAGTTCCGCCAGCTCGCGGCCGTTTCCGGCGCGCAGGGCGTCGGCCTGGTCAACGGCGGCTACGTCTACGACGGCGAGATCCTGCCGCGCCTCACCCGCGTCGACCCGGACGCCCGGCTGGCCCGCCTCGACCCCAGTGAGCTGGTCACCCACCTGGGCCCGGCGGACCCCGAGGCGGAACTACGCGCCCGCCCCTTCCTCGGCGCCGCAGGGCGGGTGCTCGACCCGCTCGGCTGCGAGGTGGTGCTGCGCGACTTCGACCCGGCCTCGCTGCCCGCCCTCTACCTGACCAGCCGCGCGGCCCAGCACCACGCGGAGCTGCGCGAGGCCCGCGACCTGGGGGACGAGCTCTGGGCCGACGTGCTCGGCGCGATGGAGCGCACGCTGGCGGTGGACCGGCCCAGGCTGGTGCTCAATCACCGCAACCCGCTGGTCCGCCGCGTCACCGGGCTGCCGGACCTGACGCTGGCCGCCACCGCGGTCGAGGCGCTGTACGGCATGGCGCTGCTCCACGGGCACCACCCGCTGCGGCCCGCCGACACCGCGGCGCTCAACCGCTCGTTCCTCGGCCTGCTCGACTGGGCCGTGCAGGGGGGCACGCATGACTGACCAGGTCGAGACGCTGCTGGCGGAGGCGGCGCGCCTGCCGTACGGGGAGGCCAGGACCGTGCTGGCCGAGCGGGCGCTGCGTGAGGCCGAGGCGCTGCGCGAGCCGGAGCCGGCCATCGCGGCGCGGCTCGCGCTCACCCAGGCGTACCAGTACGGCGGTGAGCCCGCGAAG
Source organism: Nonomuraea sp. CA-143628 (assembly GCF_050942315.1). Lineage (NCBI taxonomy): Bacteria > Bacillati > Actinomycetota > Actinomycetes > Streptosporangiales > Streptosporangiaceae > Nonomuraea > Nonomuraea sp. CA-143628. The sequence continues at coordinate 8,236,829 of NZ_CP192072.1, read as the reverse complement.
TCGTTCGCCACCTTCTCCCGGACCGTGGCCGCCTACGACGCCGAGCCCGGCCGGTTCACCGAGTGGCAGGCGCGCAGGGTGCTCTGGCAGTTCAAGTGGATCATGAACGACATGCGCAGGTTCCCGGAGATCCCGCTGCGGCGGGCGCTCGACGCGCTGGACGACATGGAGCGGCGCTACCGCGAGGCCGGGGCGCCCCAGGCCGTGTACGCGCAGCGCTGCCGCGTCGCGCTCCACCTCGGCGACGAGCCGGGCGTCGAGGAGTGGCTGCACCGCTGGGAGACCGCGCCGCGCGACGACCTGTCCGACTGCCGCGCCTGCGACCTCGGCGGCCGGGCGTACGTGCTGGCGTCGCTGGGCCGGTACGAGGAGGCCGTGGCCGTCGGCGGGCCGGTCGTCTCGGGCACGTTCACCTGCGGAGTGCAGCCGCAGAGCATCCTGTGCACCCTGCTCACGCCGTACCTCAAGACCGGGCATCTGGACGAGGCCGCGGAGGCGCACCGGCGGGCGTACCGGATCGTGCAGGGACAGATCGGATATCTGGACGACATCGGCGACCACCTGGAATTCTGCGCGCTGACCGGGAACGAGACGCGCGGGCTGGAGATCCTGGAGCGGGAGCTGCCGCTGCTGGAGCGGCCGCCGTCGCCGGCGCAGGCCCGCTCGTTCATGACGGGCGCCGCGCTGGTGCTGCGCCGCCTGATGGAGACGGGCCACGACGGGCTCACCGTACGGCGGGCCGGCCGTGACGTGCCCGTGCCGGAGCTGCACGCGGAGCTGGCGGCCGGGGCGCGGGAGATCGCCGCCCGCTTCGACGTCCGAAACGGCGACGACGTCCACACGCGTCGCGTGGCGGCCACCCTGGCGGCCGAGCCGCTGGTCGCCCACCTCCCTCTCCTCCCGAATGTCCGCCGCGGCGAGCCGGACGGACGGATCGACCCGGCGGACACCGACAGCCGTACGGCGATCCGCGCGCTGTTCGAGATGGGCGAACACGACGCCGGACAGGCCGCCCTGCGCGAGGCGGGCGACCCGGCCGCGGCCATGGAGGCGGCCAAGGAGCTGGCCGACCTCGATCTGGACGTGGAGGCGGTACAGGCGTACGCGGTGGCGGCCGACCTCTACCGGAACGCCGGCGAGCTCCTCGCCGCAGGCTGCGCCATGAGGCTGCGCGCGAAGTGCGTCTACTTCGCCAGCGACGACCTCGCCGAGATCAGCGAGGCGTACGCCCAAGCCAGAGCCGCCCTGACCGCGGCGTCGGAGGCGGGGGAGCCGGGCACGGGGCAGCCGGACACGGGGCAATGGCGGGAGGCGGTCTGGGAGCTGGCCGGGCTCGGCTACGACGAGGCCGTCGCCCTCGAGTGGGCCAAGCGCTACGAGGCCGCGGCCGAACGCTGCCAGGAAGCCCTCGACGCCTATCTGGCCCTCGACGATCAGATCGGCGCCGTGCGGGCCCGCGAGCTTCTGGAAGGACTGCGAGAAGAGACGGAGCAGGAGGACTGACGCTGTTCATCCAGCCTTGACTCCACTGTCACAACCCTGTCAGTCGAGGTGGACATACCTGGACCGTGGACCGCAGATCCTTCCTCGCCGCGGCGGCAGTGACGTTCCTCGCGCCATCCCAGCAGGCAGCAGCAGCCTCATTCCAGCAGACCAGAACCCTCAAATCCGACCCGTTCAACCTGGGCGTCGCCTCCGGAGATCCGTCCACCGACGGCTTCGTCCTCTGGACCCGGCTCGCCCCGAACCCCCTCGCCGGAGACGGTCGCGGCGGCATGCCCTCCCGTGGTGTGGACGTCGACTGGCAGGTCTCCACCGACGAGCGCTTCTCGAAGATCGTCAAGTCCGGTACGGCCGAGGCGCGGCCGGGCGCCGCTCACAGTGTCCACGTCGAGGTCGCGGGCCTGGAGCCGGGGCGTGACTACTTCTACCGGTTCAAGAGCGAGGGCAGGCTCTCGCCCGCCGGCCGTACCAGGACCACGCCCACGGGAGAGGTGCCGCTGAGGTTCGCGGTCGCCGCGTGCGCGCACTACGAGCACGGCTACTACACCGCCTACCGGCGGCTGGCCGAGCAGGAGCCCGAGCTGGTGGTCTTCCTCGGGGACTACATGTACGAGTACGGTCCCAGCGGCTACACCGCGCTGGCCGGCCGGGTGCGTACGCACACACCGGGCAAGTGCGAGACGCTGGCCGACTACCGGCTGCGGCACGCCCAGTACAAGAGCGACCACGACCTCCAGCGGGCGCACGCGGTGGCGCCGTGGCTGGTGGCCTTCGACGACCACGAGGTGGAGAACAACTGGGCCGGGTCCGTCTCCAGCACCGACGCTCCCCACTTCACCCGGCGCCGGGCGGACGCCTTCCGGGCGTACTACGAGAACATGCCGCTGCGCAGGGAGAGCCTGCAGGGCGCGGTGCTACGGGTGAACCGGCGCGTCTCCTGGGGGTCGCTGGCCCGCTTCCACCTGCTCGACACGCGGCAGTTCCGTGACGACCAGGCGTGCCTGGACGGGGTACGCGCCGGGTGCGACGAGCGGCTGGCGGCCGGGCGTACGCTGCTGGGCGCCGACCAGTGGCGCTGGCTGGAGGACGGCCTGCGCGGCTCCGGCACCCGGTGGAACCTCCTCGGGCAGCAGATCCTGATGGCGCAGCGCGACTACAAGGTGGGGCCGGGCCGCGAGGTGAACCTCGACGCGTGGGACGGGTACGCCGCCGAGCGGACCCGGCTGCTGGGCTCGCTGTCCGGCACCTCGAACCCGGTCGTGCTGACCGGCGACGCCCACATGCACCACCTGGCCGACCTCAAGACGGACTTCGACGACCCCGACTCGCCCGTGGTGGCCAAGGAACTGGTGACGTCGTCGATCGCCAGCGACGGGGATGGGTACCGGGACCGGACGTGGATCGCCGAGTCGCTGCAGGAGAACCCGCACATCTCCTACATCGACCAGCGGCGGGGCTACCTGATGGCCAAGGTCACTCGTGACGATATTTCGGTGGATTTCCGGACGTTGGATTACATCTCCCGCAAGGGCGCTCCAGCCAAGACCGCCCACAGCCTCACCATCCCGGCCACCACCCGAGCCCGAGCCTGAACGTTCGCTGTCAAACGGCTGAGGGTTCGCTCAACGGAGAAGCGGCCGAGCCACCCCATGTGGCCCGGCCGGTGGGTCGTCAGCTCTCCGGCCAGCTGTCGTCCGGGAACTCGCCCGTGCCGCTGTCCGCCATGACCACCTGGTCGCTCTCGCTCAGGCCCGAGGTGATCTCCACGTACTGGTCTCCGCGCACCCCGGTGCGCACCGCCCGTACCGCATCGCGTCCGCCCGAGCGTACGGTGACCACGCTCGTACCGTCGGCCCGGCTCTTCACCGCCTCGGCGGGCACGTAGATCCCGTCATTGGCCGTGCCCGTCGTCACCGACACCGAGGCGGTCTGCCCGAGCATCAGCCCGCGCGGCGGCTGGTCGAAGGCGAGCGTCACCGAGTAGCGGACGAGCTGGTCGCTCACGGTCGCGGTCGGCGCGATGCGGGTGACCGTGCCCTGGTACTTCTGCGCGCCGCGCGTGGCCAGGGTGATGCTCGCCTGCTGGCCGAGCTTGAGCTTGTTCACGTCGGATTCGGTGACCAGTGCGTCGACCTGGAGCTCGTTCAGGTCGCCGAGGCTGATGAACGTACTGGTGCCAGTCGTGTCGCCGACCGATCCCGCCACCGACAGAACCGTGCCGGACGCGGGGGCCACGATCCGGGTGCCGCGCACCGCGTCGGCGGCCTGTTCGAGGGCGGCCTGGGCGCGGTCGACGTTCGCACTGGCCTGGTCCTCGCTGATGCCGCCCTTGCCGTTCGTGCCGGCGCAGGGGCTGCCGCCCTGGGACTGGCGGGTTCCGGGCGTGGCCTTCCCGGTCGGCCGGCCCGAGGCGCCGGTCGACGGCTTGCCCGTGGGCCTCCCGGTGGCCTTTCCTGTGGGCTTGCCGGTGGCCTTGCCCGTGGGTTTCCCGGTGGGTTTGGCGGACGGCTTGCCGGTGGAGGTGCCGGTCGGCGAGGCCGATGGCCGGCCGCCCTCCGGTGTGGCGGTGACGGTCGCGGTGACGGTCGCCGTGGCCGTGACGGTCACCGTGACGGTGGGCTGCGGCTCGGGGCCGCTCGGCGTGGGCTCCGGGGTCGGCGTCCAGGTGGGCCGGGGGGTGGGCGTCGTGCCCGGAGTGAGCGTAGTGGTGGGGCCGGCGTCCACGACAGGAACCGCGGAAGGTCCGAAGGCGCCCTTCGCGGCGACCGCCCCGGCGACGGAGGCGGACGTGCCGCCGCTGCTCGGCGCGCACGAGGCCGTGCTGGTGGCGGCGGCCGAGGCGGTGTCGAGGGCCTCTTCGGCGGCGGCCAGGTCGGCGGTGGCGGCCGTGTAGCCCTCGCGGGCCGCCCGGCTGTCCACCCGGGCCAGCACCTGCCCCTTCTTGACCTTGGCGCCGACCTTGACGTAGACCTTGGTCACCGTTCCGGAGCCGCCGAAGCCCAGGTCACGCCGCGAGCCGTCCACGGTGTTGCCCGCGGCCGTGACCGAGGCGGTGACGACGCCCCGCTTGGCCGCCGCCAGCCGTACCTGGGCGGCGGGCTCCGAATCGTCACGGAGCGCCAGCACCAGGCCGGAGCCTGCCACCAGGACGGCCAGGGCGAGCCCGCCGAGTTTGAGCGCCTTCGGCGGGATAGTCGATCTCATGAAGGCCCATCATGGCGTGAACAGATGGGTACGAGGCTGCGAGCGGGCTCAGAGTTGTCTGTGCGTCTCCGTATGCTCCGGATTTGTCAGCGAACCTTCAGCTAGCTCCCGGCTCCAGCGCAGACTGGTGTGCAAGGGTCACCGCCTGTGAAGGTGTCGACAAGGCGCAGAGCGCTGATGACCAACGGAGCCCTGAGCGTGCTCCTGCTGGGCGGGGTCGCGTTCGCGTACGCCCAGCTCGGCACGGGCGAGGTGGCGAGCGAGACGGTCACCCGCACGGTGACCGCCGGGCGCGGCACCGTGACCGCCTCGGTGTCCGCCTCGGGGGCGGTGGAGAGCTCCAAGAGCAGAGCGCTCGCGTTCGGTACGAGCGGCACGGTCGAGCGCATCTACGTCAAGGCCGGTGACAAGGTTCGCAAGGACGATATCCTGGCCAGGCTCGACGACGCGGCCGCGCAGGAGAGCCTGTCGGCCGCCCGCGCCACGTACGACGGCGCCGTCGACGACGGGACCTCGACCGCCCAGCTGTACGCCGCCTACATCAAGGCGCGCAACGCCTACCGCGAGGCCCAGCGGACGGCCGCGGCGACGGTGCTGCGAGCGCCGTTCGGCGGCACGGTCACGGCCGTCAACGGATCCGTCGGCGGCTCCTCCAACGGATCCGGCGCGTCCACCACGCAGAGCACCGGCCAAAGCACCGGCCAGAGCGGGCAGGGCGGCAGCCAGTCGAGCAGCGGATCGGGATCCGGGTTCATCGACCTGGCCGACACCGGCAAGCTCCAGCTGGTCGGTACCTTCACCGAGTCGGATGTCAGCAAGCTCAAGGTCGGCCAGGCGGCCACCGTCACGTTCGACGCGCTGCCGGGCGTCACCGCCACCGGCAAGGTCACCCAGATCGAGCCGGTCGCCGCCACCAGTAACAACGTCGTGCAGTATCCGGTGACGATCTCCTTCACCAAGGTCCCCAAACAGGTGCGACTCGGGCAGACCACCACCGTGGAGGTGGTGACCGGCGAGGCGGAGAACGTCATCTCCGTACCTTCCACCGCGATCTCCACCAGCGGCGGACAGAACACGGTCACCCTGCTCAAGAACGGCCAGCAGGTAAGAACCCCGGTCGAGGTGGGCGTACAGGGCGCCTCGCTGACCGAGATCAAGTCCGGAGTCTCCGAAGGCGACCAGATCGTCCCGCCGGCCACCACGACCACGGGCACCGGCAACAACCAGCGGCAGGGCGGCTTCGGCGGCGGCTTCCCCGGTGGCGGCCCGATGCCGGGAGGCGGACGATGACCGCTCCCGTCCTGCGCGTGCAGAACCTGGTCAAGGAGTACGGCGAGGGCGACGCCAGGGTACGGGCGCTGCGCGGGGTGAACCTCGACGTCGAGCAGGGAGACTACGTCGCCATCATGGGCGCCTCCGGCTCCGGCAAGTCGACGCTGATGAACATCCTCGGCTGCCTGGACGTGCCCACCACCGGCCGCTACCTGATCGACGGCGCCGACGTCGGGCAGCTCGACGAACACCAGCTGGCCAAGCTGCGTAACCGCCGGGTCGGCTTCGTCTTCCAGTCCTTCAACCTGATCCCGCGCATGAGCGCGCTGGCCAACGTCGAGTTGCCGCTGGTCTACGGCGGCATCGGCCAGGCCGAGCGGCGCAGGCGCGCCCTGGCCGCGCTGGAGCAGGTCGGCCTGTCGGACCGCGTCCACCACGAGCCCAACCAGCTGTCCGGCGGCCAGCAGCAACGCGTGGCCGTGGCCAGGGCGCTCATCACCGCCCCCGCTCTGCTGCTGGCCGACGAGCCGACCGGCAACCTCGACACCGCGTCCACGCAGGACGTACTGGAGATCATGGACAGGCTCAGCGACTCGGGCCGCACGATCGTGCTCATCACGCACGAGAACGACGTGGCGGCGCACGCCAAGCGGGTCATCAGGCTGGTGGACGGCGAGATCGTGGAAGACGTCCGGCAGGGCCCGATCGACGGGCCGCCGCCGCGGATGGCGGAGGTCGCTCGATGAACCAGTTCGAGGTCCTGCGCTTCGCCCTGCGCGGGCTGCTGGCCAACAAGATGCGCAGCTCGCTGACCACACTCGGCATCCTCATCGGCGTCGCCGCGGTCATCATGCTGGTCGCCGTCGGCGAGGGCTCCTCGCAGAGCATCCAGAAGAACATCCAGCGGCTCGGCGCCAACACGCTGACGATCTCCCAGTCCTTCGCGGGCGGTGGCGGCGGTGGCGGCGGCTTCGGGCGGGCCGGTGGCGGGGGAGGTGGCGGGCAGCAGAACACCGGCCCGCGTACCCAGGCCAGGCAGCTCACCCTCGCCGACGCCAAGGCCCTGACCGACAAGGCGGTGGCCCCGTCGGTCAAGTCGGTCTCGCCGGTCGTGACCGCCTCCTCGGCCGCCACCACCTACGGGGCGGCCAGCCACTCGATCGCTCAGCTCGTCGGCACGTACCCGAGCTACTTCGAGGCCACGAACAAGCCGGTGACCAAGGGCACGTACTTCTTCAACGACGACGTCCTGGCCGCCAGGAAGGTCGTGGTGCTCGGGCAGACCGTGGTCGAGGAGCTGTTCGGCACTCTCGACCCGATCGGCAAGCAGGTGACGGTCTCCGGGGTGCCGTTCACGGTGGTCGGCGTGCTGAAGGAGACCGGGTCGACGGGCGGTCAGGACGCCGACGACGTGGCCATCGCGCCGCTGCCGGCCGTACAGCAGAGCCTGACCGGGTTCGGCTCGCTCAACTCCATAGTCGTGCAGGCAAGCGGCTCGACGGCGACGGAGTCGGCGCAGTCGGAGGTCACGGCCGTCCTCAACCAGCGGCACGGCATCACCGGCACCGCCTCGGCCGACTTCCGGATCCTCAACCAGGCCACCCTCCAGGAGACCGTCAGCGCGGCGACCGGCACGTTCACCGTGCTGCTCGGCGCGGTCGCGGCGATCTCGCTGCTGGTCGGCGGCATCGGCATCACCAACATCATGCTGGTGACCGTCACGGAGCGGACCAGGGAGATCGGCATCCGCAAGGCCATCGGCGCGCCCAGGAGCGCGATCCTGGGCCAGTTCCTGATGGAGGCCACGCTGCTCAGCCTGGTCGGCGGGCTCTCCGGGGTGCTGGTGGCCTTCCTGGGCACCCGCTTCACCGTCGCGGGCATCCAGCCGGTGCTCGTACCGTCGTCGGTCGCGCTCGCGCTGGGCGTCTCCGTCGGCATCGGATTGTTCTTCGGCAGTTATCCCGCCAACAGGGCGGCCAAGTTGAGGCCGATCCAGGCCCTGCGCCATGAGTGACGGACCCCCGAAGGAGACAGAAATGGCCAAACTCGACGGCTCGCCGTATCCGGACGATCTGGACAGCGAGCTGGCCGTCCAGCCGCGCAAGCCATTGTCGAAGGTGACGCTCGGACTGATCGCGGGCGTGGTGCTGGTGGCCGGGGTGGTGATCGGCATCCAGGCGCAGAAGGCGCTGGGCGCCCCCGACATGACCGCCGCCATGCAGCCGGGCGGCCGGCAGATGCCAGGCGGGTACGGCCAGCAGGGCAGACAGCCCGGCGGGTACGGTCAGCAGGGCAGGCAACCGGGCGGGTACGGTCAGAGGATGGGCGGGGCGGGTAGCGGCACTGTGGGCACGGTGGAGAAGGTCGAGGGCGGCAAGATCTACGTCAAGACCATGGACGGCTCCACGGTCACGGTCACCACCACCGACGCGACCACGGTCCAGGTGACCAAGCCGGGCAAGCTGGCCGATCTGCAGACCGGCACCAACGTCGTGGTCCGCGGCGAGAAGGGCGGGGACGGCTCGGTGGCCGCCACCTCGATCAGCCAGGGGGGAGTCGGCAGATGACCGAGCCGGAGGCCAGGCTGCTGGTGGTGGACGACGAGCCCAACATCAGGGAGCTGTTCTCCGCCAGCCTGCGGATGGCCGGGTTCGAGGTGCTGACGGCGGCCGACGGCAAGGAGGCCCTGCGGGTCGCCGAGCAGAGCACGCCCGACCTGGTCATGCTGGACGTCATGCTGCCCGACCTGGACGGCCTGGCGGTCGCGGGCAGGCTGCGGTCCCGTGGCCGCCGGGTCCCGGTGCTGTTCGTGACGGCCAAGGACACGCCGGAGGACCGGATCGCCGGGCTGGGGCTCGGCGAGGACTACGTGACCAAGCCGTTCAGCCTGGAGGAGGTCATCGCCCGCATCCGCGCGGTGCTGCGCCGGACCCGGCGGGGCGCGCCGCCGCCGAACCGGCTGCGCATCGCCGACCTGGAGCTGGACGAGGAGACGCACGAGGTGTGGCGCGACGGCGTCCAGGTGCGGCTGTCGCCCACCGAATACCGGCTGCTGCTCTACTTCATGCTCAACGCGGGACGGGTGCTGTCCAAGACGCAGATCCTCGACCACGTCTGGAACGGCGACTGGCGCACCGACGTGGGGCTCGTCGAGTCTTACGTCTCCTATCTGCGCCGCAAGATCGACACCGGCGAGCGGAGATACCTGCACACACTGCGTGGCGTCGGCTACATCCTGCGCCCGCCCAAGGATTGATCCCGGCCCCGAATGGCAGGACTGAGGAGGTATCTCGCGCGGACGCCGCTGTGGCTGCGGCTCGTCTCGGCGACCCTGCTGATGGTCACGCTGGCCATCACGCTGACCGGGCTGTTCGCCGTACGGCTGCTGCGCGGCTATCTCGTCGAGCGCGTCGACCAGCAGCTGCGTGCCGCCAGCGTGCCGTGGCGGGGCGCGCCGCCGCCTCCTGAGCCGCAGCCGGGCCCACGCCCGCAGCGTTTCTTCGGCCTGTTCCACTCGGTGCTCGTGGACTCCACCGGCGTCAAGATCCGGACCATGACCGAGTCGACCGAGACGCACATCCCCAAGCTGCCCAGGCTCACCAGCGCCGACGTCGCGCTCATGGCCGGGCAGCCGTTCACCGTCGAGTCGCAGGACCCGCAGGGGCCCTACTGGCGGGCCGTCGCCATGCCCGGCCGCGACGGCGACAGCAGGATCATCGCGATCAGCCTGAGCGACCTGGACGACACGGTCTCCCAGCTGCTGCTCATCGTGGCGGTCGGCGGCGGCGGGACCCTCGTGGTGCTGGGTTTCGCCTGTTACTGGCTCGTACGACGGAGCCTGCGCCCTTTGGGGGAGATCGAGCGGACCGCCCGCCACATCGCGGACGGCGACCTGTCCCGCCGCGTACCGCTCTGGGCGGCCACCACCGAGGTCGGCAAGCTCGGCCGGGCCCTGAACGGCATGCTCGCCCGCATCGAGATGGCCGTGCGCGAGCGCGAGGCGGCGGCCGAGTCGGCCCGCGAGTCGGCCCGGTCGGCGCGGCGCTCGGAGGAGCTGACCCGCAGGTTCATGGCCGACGCCTCGCACGAGCTGCGTACTCCGCTCACCTCGATCAGGGGGTTCGCCGAGCTGTTCCGGCTCGGGGCGGACAAGGATCTGGCGGAGGCGACCCGGCTGCTGAGCCGGATCGAGGGGCAGGCCGCGCGGATGGGCCTGCTGGTCGAGGACATGTTGCTGCTGGCCAGGCTCGACCAGCGCCGCGAGCTCGGCGAACAGCCCGTCGACCTGCTCAGCCTCGCCGCCACCGCCGTGATCGACGCCCAGACGCTCGCGCCGGACCGGAAGATCGAGCTGGTCATGCTGTACGGGAGCGAGGGGCCGGTGTTCGTGACCGGCGACGAGCCGCGGCTCGGGCAGGTGCTGGGCAACCTGGTGGGCAACGCCCTCAGCCACACGCCGCCGGGCACGGCCTTCACCGTCGGGGTCGGCGCGCGTGACGGGCAGGCCGTCGTCGAGGTGGCCGACGAGGGGCCCGGGTTCTCACCGGAGGTGGCCGAGCGGGTGTTCGAGCGGTTCTACCGGGCCGATCCGGCGCGCAGCTACGGCGGTGCCGGGCTGGGGCTGTCGATCGCGGCCACCCTCGTCGAGGCGCACGGGGGCAGCGTGTCCGCGTCGAGCGAGCCGGGCAAGGGCGCCACCTTCCGCGTCACGCTCCCGCTCGCCCCGTCGCCCCAGGCCACCCGCCCTCAGCGTCAGCCGAGCGGGCAGGCCGGGTCGCAACCGCACGGGCTTTAGGAGCGAGTCAGTCGATTCGCTCGAAGGGTTCCGTGTTTTCTTCGTCCGGCGCGACTGTGAAGACGACCTTCTCCAACTTTCCGGTGAACGCGAATTCGCCGTCATAGTTGGGCGAGGAGGGCGACAGGGTGTCCCGGCCGATGTCGAGGCCCTGCCATCCCAGGAAGTGCGGGAGGACCCGCGGAATGGCCTCGGTGCCGACCGGCTTTCCTGACACGTACAGATGTCCGACGCCCCGCATGTCACCGGTCTTGACGAATTCGAAGGTCAGCTCCGCCGGGCCGATCGGGAGTTCTTCCGCCGAGGTCACCGCGTACCGGGTGCCGAGGAAGTTGTACTCGTAGACCAGCCGGTTGTCCTTGACGTACAGGACGTATCCGCTGCTGATGTTGCCCAAGGACACCAGGACACCCTCGTCCGCCGCGGTGGTCCGGTCGACGAACGCGGCGATGCGGTGCCCGCGGTTCATCACTGGCGGCACCGCGGCGCCGGGCAGATGGGCCATGCCGGGGTAATAGGTGAAGGTGGTGCGCATGCGTGGAGAGCCGGGACGCGGAATCTTCGCCCGGTAGGCGAATCCGTGATCGTCCAGCGGCAGCACATCGTACTTCCCCGCTTCCGCCCAGAAGCGGGAGATCATCTTCTCCAGTTGCTCGGGCCGCGCCTGCGCCAGGTCGTCGCATTCCGAGAAGTCGGTGTCGTGGTGGTAGAGCTCCCATCGGTCCGCGTCGAAGGGCGTTCCGCGTTGGTGGAAGGCGACGGCCTTCCAGCCGTCGTGCCAGAGCGCGCGATGCCCGAACATCTCGAAGTACTGGGCTTCCTTGCGCGTCGGCTCGGTCGGCGAGCCGAAGGTGTAGGCCATGCTGACACCGTGTATCGGCAGTTGCGGGATGCCGTTGTAGACCGCGGGAGCCCGCAGGCCGAGCAGTTCGAAAAGGGTCGGGACGATGTCGGTGACATGGTGGAACTGCTGCCTGACCTCGTCGGTGCGCGGCAGCCCCCGGGGCCAGCGCACGATGAGCGGGCAGCGGACGCCACCTTCGTGGGTGTTCTGCTTGTAGCGCTTGAACGGTGTGTTGCCCGCCTGCGCCCAGCCCCAAGGGTAGTTGGAGTGGGCTCGTGTGGTGCCGATCTCGTCGATCCGCGCGACCATCTCCTCAAGGTCCTCGGGGACGCCGTTCTGAAATGCCGTGGGGTTGAGCGAACCCTTCTGCCCGCCCTCCTGGCTGGCCCCGTTGTCCGAGAGCAGGATGGTGATGGTGTTCTCCATCCGGCCCATCCGCTCCAGGAACTCCATCAGCCGGCCGATGTGGTGGTCGGTATGGTCGACCATCGCCGCGTAGGCCTCCTGAAGGCGTACGGACAGCTTCTTCTCGTCGTCCGACAGTTCGTCGAAGGGGACGACCCCAGGGTTGCGCGCCGCCAGTTCGGTGCCGGGTGGCAGGATGCCCCGTTCGATCTGGCGGGCGTGCCGGGTGGCGCGCTCGGCGTCCCAGCCGTGGTCGAACCGGCCCCGGTACTTCTCCAGGTATTCCTGGGGAGCCTGGTGCGGGGCGTGCGCCGCGCCGAACCCCAGGTACAGGAAGAACGGCTTGTCCGGAGTGACCGAAGTCTGGTCCGTGATGAATTCGATCGCCCGGTCGACCAGGTCCTCACTGAGGTGATAGCCCTCTTCCGGGCTCTTCGGCGGAGCCACGGCGTGGTTGTCGTAGAACAGTTCCGGATAGAAGCTGTCCGTCTCCGCTTCCAGAAATCCGTAGTAGCGCTCGAACCCGCGAGACAGCGGCCACTGGGTGTACGGCCCGGACGCGGTGGTCTGTTCCATCGGCGCCAGGTGCCACTTGCCCACGGCCATGGTGTTGAAGCCGCTGTCGCGCAGCACCTCGGACAGTGTCGCGGCGGCCCTGGTGATCCGTCCGCGACCGCTGGGGAAGCCGGTGTCGAAGTTGGACAGCATGCGCATACCGACGGAGTGGTGGTTCCGGCCGGTCAGCAGGGCGGCACGGGTCGGCGAACACAGCGTGGTGGTGTGGAAGTTCGTGTAGCGAAGGCCGCCGGCGGCGAGGGCGTCCATGGCCGGGGTGTCGATGTCAGAGCCGAAGCAGCCGAGGTCGGAGAAGCCGACGTCGTCGAGCACGATGATCACGACATTGGGCGTGTCCTCGGGAAGCGCCTGCGGATCGGGCCACCACGGAGTCGACTCCTCGTAGGTCATGCCGATCTTGCCGTGGAAGGTATCGCTCGCGGCCGACGGATGCGGAGAGGCGTTGGTCATCCAGGTCGCTCCTTTGCGTGGACATGTGACCGCAGCGGGGTCCGCGAAGGTCCAGTTAACTGGTCATACCAGTAGCCTGAGTGCAATTTTGGCCCGCACCTGTTGCCCGTGTCAACCAGGAGAGGTCTGCCGGACGGCTCAGTGGGCGCACACCCGGTCGACGGCGTCGAGAACTCGATCGAGATCGGGCAGGTAGTCATCTTCCGCCCGCGCCGGCGGATAGGGGATGTTGTAGCCCCCGACCCGTTCCACGGGAGCCTCGAGGTCGTAGAAGCAGTGCTCCATGACCGTCGCGGAGATTTCAGCGCCCAGGCCGACATTGACGGGCGCCTCGTGTACGACCACGACGCGTCCCGTCTTCGACGCGGAGCGGCACAGTTCGGTGGTATCGAGCGGCGACAGCGAGCGGAGGTCCAGGACTTCCAGCGAACGACCTTCGGTGGCGGCGACCTCGGCCGCGTTGAGCGCGACCGCGACCGTGGGCCCGTACGCGACCACCGTGACGTCGGCGCCCTCGCGCAGGACCCGTGCGCGCTCCAACGTGTCGCCGTCCACCGGGCGGCCGAGGCCGACCTCGGCCCGGTCCCAGTATCGGCGCTTCGGCTCGTAGAAGATGACGGGGTCGTCGCACGCGATCGCGGCGCGGAGCATGTCGTACGCGTCCTGGGGACGGCTGCACGCGACGACGCGCAGCCCCGCCGTGTGGCAGAAGTACGCCTCGTTCGACTCGCTGTGGTGCTCGACAGCGCCGATCCCGCCCCCCACCGGGATCCGGATGGTGACGGGAAGCCGCAGCAGCCCGCGGGACCGTGCCCGCATCTTCGCCAGCTGGCTGACGATCTGATCGAAGGCGGGGTAGACGAAACCGTCGAACTGGATCTCGCACACCGGTCGGTATCCCCGCAGCGCCAGCCCGATCGCCGTCCCGATGATCCCCGACTCGGCCAGCGGGGTGTCCACGACGCGGTCGCCGAACTCGGCGGCCAAGCCATCGGTCACCCGGAACACCCCGCCCAGGGAGGCGATGTCCTCGCCGAGCAGAACCACCTTCTCGTCATCGCGCATCGCCTGCCGCAGGCCCTCGTTCAGCGCGCGTCCGAGCGTGGTCGTGGTGGCCTTGTCCCGGGCGTCTCGACTGGCCGGGATGGTCGCAGCGGTGATGGTCACAGGAAGGACTCCTTGAAAGTCGCGAAGCCTTCGCGTTCGCGTCGCAGGGCCTCGGTCTCCTCGCACAAGGTGTTGCGGAAGGTGTCGCTCAGGGACGGCTCCGGAATCGCCCGGCACTCCCGGCGCGTCCGCGCCGCGAGCTCCTCGGCGTCGGCCGCGACCGTGGCGAAGTAATCCTCATCGGCCCAGCCGCGCGCCGCGAGCAGCAGGCGAACCCGCTCCACGGGGTCGTGGGCCTCCCATCGGGCGAGCTCGGCATCGTCGCGATAGCGCTTGGGATCGTCCGAGGTGCTGTGTCCGGACATGCGATAGGTGTGCGCCTCGATGAACCCGGGTGCCCCACCGGCCCGGACTCGCTCGACCATGCGCTGTGTGGCGGCGTAGACGGCCAGTACGTCGTTGCCGTCCACAGATACCGCGTCGAGTCCGAATCCCTTCGCCCGTTCGCGCAGCGGACTCACGTACTGCTTGCTCGCGGGTGTCGAGATGGCCCATCCGTTGTTCTGGCAGAAGAACACGATGGGTGCCCCCGACACCGCCGCCCAATTGAGCGCCTCGTTGGCGTCCCCCTGGCTGGACGCGCCGTCACCGAAGTAGGTGAGCACGACGCTGTCGACGGCGTCGTACCGAACGCCCATCGCATAGCCGACCGCGTGCAGTGTCTGCGTCCCCAGCACAAGACTGTAGATGTGGAAGTGATACCGCTCGGGATCCCACGAGCCATGGCTCGCACCACGCCACTGCGAAAGTAATTCCGCTGGTGAGATACCACGGCAAAGGGCCGCCACGTGCTCTCGGTAGGACGGGAAGACCTGGTCGTCCACTCGAAGAGCGCGGATCGACCCGGCTTGTGCCGCTTCCTGGCCAAGGGACATCAGCCAGAGCCCGAGCTCACCCTGGCGTTGCAGGGAGTACGCCTCCTGGTCGAAGCGACGCCCGAGCACCATGTCGCGGTACAGCGCACGTACCAGTTCGTCGGTCACGTCGAGCATGCCCGCGGCCGCCTGTTCGTTCAGCGTCCCGGCAGGATCGACCAACTGAAGGACGTCGTCGGCGGTGGCGGCGCGTGTTGCTGGTCGTATCGCGGCTGACATGAACAACACAGTTTCAAGGGCCTGATCCGTGCACAACAAAAGTGCGCCTTGTGCGGCGAAGCAGGCTCCTTTCGAGCAGTCCATCCGGGCCGTAGAGAGCATTGAGGGAAGTGCTGCTTACACTTGCGGCATGTCAGCTCCCGTACATCTCGACCCGGTCGATCTGCAGATCCTGGAGTTGCTGCGAGCCGACGGGCGGCGCACCGTTCGCGACATCGCACGCCTGGTGAAGCTCACGCCGGCGCCGGTCCGCCGGCGTATCGCGCGCCTCGAGGAGGCGGGAGTCATCACCGGCTACACGATCACGACGGATCAGGCCAAGCTCGGCCAGGGCCTTCAGGCGGTCACTGAGCTGCGCTTCACCGGCGACACGGATATCCACGACATCGTGGAGTTCGCGTCGACCCTGCCGGAGGTCGATGAGGTGTTGACGCTCACCGGCGACGTGGACGCACTCGTCCGGCTGCACGTCGACAATGTCGATGACCTGCAGAAAGTGGTCCATCGTCTGCGTCGCAAGGGTGCCGGTGTGCTGCAGACGAAGACGCTGATCGTCATCGACTCCTGGCGGCGCGGAACTCCCGCGCCCTGAGATCAGACCCCGTGTGGCGGAGGCTCAGGTCTCATCGTCCACGAGCGCGAGCAGCAGCCCTTGCTCGTTCTCGGTGACGTAGCCGGCGTAGTAGTCGTAGAGATTGCGCCGTGAGATGCGTGACGCCGCCAAGCCGTCGCGTTCCCGGATCGCCTCCAGCACCTCCTGGTGGTGGTGGAGCGACTCTCGCATGAGCGCCGTGCTGTTGAGCGCGTGGGCGACCTTGTCCGAGATCAGCGAGAGGACGGCGTCCCGGACCACCTGGTTGCAGACCTCGATGAGGGAGTTGCGGCTGGCCCGGGCCACCGCCTCATGGAAGGCGACGTCCGCCTTGCTGAACTCCTCGTAGCCTGCCTCGATCGCGTCCGACATGACGGCGATCGTCCGTTCCATGGAGGACAGCTCCTCCTCGGATCGCAGCCGAGCGGCCAGCAAGCTCGCCGACCCGTCGAGGATCATGCGAAACGAGATCAACTCGGCCATCGACATGTTGTCGAACTGGACGAGCCGGGTCATCTCCTTGGTCAGACCGGCCGGCGAGAACGGCAGGATCTCTGGGCCGTTCGGGTCACCCGGGCGCGAGCGGACGAGCCCGTTGCTCTCCAGCACACGCAGGGCCTCTCGCACTGTGGGCCGGCTCGCCCCGAACTGCGTCACCAGCTCTCGTTCGCTCGGCAGCCGTTGACCGGGCTTCAGGTCACCTCGAGCGATCGCTTGCTCGATCTGCTCGACAATGCGCTGGTAGAGCCGTACCGGCGAAACCTGCCGGAACTGTGCCCCGTCACTCATGGCTTCTTCCCCTCGAGCGTGGTCCATGTTGTGGGCGCCCCGAGGGCGCTGTCCGGCCAGCGCGGGACCGCATCGGCAGGTCGGTACCGTTCGTACCACGCCGCCGCCCTCAAGACGCCGAGATCATCGAAGCGGCGGCCCGCGATCTGCACCCCGATGGGCCGGCGGTCCGCCGTGAAGCCGCAGTTGACGGTCGCCGCGGGTTGCCCCGACATGTTGTACGGCGCGGTGAAGCCGATGTGGGACATGGTCTTCCCGTCCCCCATGAACGGCATCGGCTGCTCGGCGGGAAACGCCGCCACCGGAGCGACCGGCGAGAGCACGAGGTCGTACGGAAGCGTCGCCGCCACGGTCCGCGCCTGGATGCGCATGATCTGCTGGTAGCACTGGAGTAGCCTCGTGCCCGATATGTCCGCACCCCCCTGACACCATTGGATGACGTAGGGGAGAACGCGCAGACCGGCCTCGGGCGCCAGTTCGCGGAAGTCGTTCCAGGACCGCACCCGCCAGAACAGATCCAGGTCGTCGAGGAGATCTTGGCTCATGAACGGCTCGACCGGCTCCACGACGGCTCCCGCCGCCTCGAAGACCGCGGCGGCGCGGTTCACCGCGGCGAGGATCTCGGCCTCGCATGGCTCCCCGCAACCGGCGTCCAGGTGCACGCCCACCCGCAGCCCGCGTACATCGCCGTCCAGCGCCGACCAGTCGACGTCCTGTGGTGGCAGGCTTGACCAGTCCCGGGGATCCGGCCTGCTCAGGACGCGCATGAACAGGGCCGCGTCCGCCACGGTGCGCGCCATGGGGCCGGCGGTGCGCCCCAGGTACGGCGTGTCCAGCGGGATCCTCCCGTAGCTGGGCTTGAGCGTGGCGAGGCCCAGCCAGGTGCCCGGCAGCCGGATCGATCCCCCGATGTCGGTGCCGACGTGGAGCGGACCGTATCCGCCGGCGGTCGCGGCCCCCGCACCGGAGCTGGAACCGCCCGTGGTCCAGGCGGCATTCCAGGGGCTGCGTGCGATGCCGTGCCGGCTGGAGACCCCGGAGGAGAGCATGCCCCAGTCCGGCATCACGGTCGACCCGAGTATCACCCCACCGGATTCGACGACCCGCGCGGTGATGGGCGCGTCCATCTCGGGGATGACCGGCTCGACCCCCGCGTTGCCCGAGGGCATGGGGACTCCCTTGCGGGCGATGTTCTCCTTCAGCGTCACAGGCACGCCGTCGATCGGCCCGAGCGGTTCCCCCGCCGCCCATCGGGCCTGGCTGGCCAGGGCCGCCTTGCGGGACTCGGCCGGATCCCGCACCCAGAACGCGTTGAGCACACTCTCACGCGCCTCGATCACCGACTGGACGGCGTCGTGGACTTGGACCGGCGACAACGTGCGGTCGGCGAATCCGGCCACCATCTCGACGGCCGGCATGGCGGCCAGACCGTGTTCCGTGAGCACCCGCTCTCCTTCGGTCGCGATACGTGGAGCATTCGAACCCTTGACAAGTGCAGCTTCAGTCGCCACGGTACCTGCAAGTGAGCTTACTGGTCAGGCCAGTCATAGCGAAAGGTGGCGTCCATGACGAGGGACACCAAGGTCGTGCGGCTCGCCGTGGACCTGGTGATCGTTCGCGACAACACCGAGGGCGAGGACGCCGGCGTCGGTGGGGTGGCGCACGCCGGTAGCGGACACGATGGAAAGCCAGGGGTAGAACCTATGAAACCTAACAAGCGGCGGACGCGGCACATCGGGACGGTCGCGGCCGCGCTCGCATCGCTGCTGCTGACAGCCTGCTCGGCCGGGTCCACGACAGCGGGAAAGAGCACCGGCGGCCCTGCGGGCGACACCCTGAAGATCGGCCTCGTCGCCGAGCCGGCCAACCTCGACTTCACCAAGACCGAAGGTGCGGCCATTCCGCAGGCACTGCTCTACAACGTCTACGAGAACCTGGTGAAGGCGGACCAGACCGGGAAGATAGAGCCCGATCTGGCCACGTCGTGGACCCTGTCCGAGGACCGCAAGACATACACGTTCCAGTTGGTGAAGGACGCCAAGTTCAGCAATGGCGCACCGTTCACGGCCGAGGACGCCAAGTTCTCCATCGAACGCGTCACCTCCGGCTGGACGATAGCGCTGAAGTCCCGGATGGACGTCGTCGACACGGTGCAGGCGGTGTCGCCCACCGAACTGAAGGTCACCCTGAAAGAGCCGAGCAACAACTGGCTGTACTGGATGACCACCCGCGTAGGCGCGATGTTCAGCCGGACCGGCGTGAGCAAGCTGGCCACCGAGCCGGTGGGCACCGGCCCGTACGCGCTGAAGTCGTGGACCCGTGGCGACTCGATCACGCTGGCCCGTAATGATGCCTACTGGGGGCCCAAACCGCACTTCGCGTCGGTCACCCTCAAGTACTTCAAGGACCCGACGGCCATGCACAACGCGCTGCTAACGGGCACCATCAACGTGATCGGCACGATGCAGCCCCCGGACGCTCTGGACCGGTTCCAGAACAACCCGAAGTACCAGATCATCGAGGGCTCGACCAACGGCGAGGTGGTCCTCTCCTTCAACAACGGCTCGGGCCCGCTGAAGAATCTGAAGGCCCGCCAGGCGGTCCGCTACGCCATCGACCACAAAGCCCTGGTGGACACCTGCTGGGCAGGCCGCGGCAAGCTCATCGGCAGCATGGTCCCTCCGACCGATCCGTGGTACGAGGACCTCACGAACGAGTATCCGTACGACATCGGCAAGGCCAAGAAGCTCCTCCAGGAGTCCGGCGTAGCCGGCACCACGCTGCGGCTGCGGCTTCCGACGCTGCCTTACGCCACCGCGTGCGGCACCGTGGTCAAGAGCCAGCTCGAACAGGCCGGTTTCAAGGTCGAGCTGGACCAGCTGGAGTTTCCCGCCGCCTGGCTGACCACCGTGTTCAAGAACGCCGACTATGACATGTCCATCATCTCCCATGTGGAGCCCCGCGACATCTATACGGTGTTCGGGAACAAGACCTACTACACCCGCTACGACAACCCTGAATTCCGCGCGTTGCTGAAGAAGGCGGACGAGGGCACTCAGGAGCAGGAGATCACCCACATGCGGGAGGCCGCCCGGCTGCTGTCCAAGGACGCCGCGGCCGACTGGCTGTTCCTGCTGCCGAACCTGATGGTGGCGGACAAGGACATCACCGGCCTGCCCGTGAACTCCGTCTCCGAGTCGCTGGATCTCACCGGTCTGGGCCGCTCGTGAAAGGCGGCGTCAACCGATGATCGTCCGTCTGGTGCAGCGGGTCGCGATCCTCCTGGCCAGCCTGGTCGTGAGCTCCGTGATGGTGTTCGCGTTCATGGCGGTGCTGCCAGGGGATCCGGCCCGTGTCGCCCTCGGAGTCAACGCATCGGACGCGGCGGTGGCGCAACTGCGCGAGGAGTTCGGGCTCAACCGGCCGCTCGCGGCCCAGTACCTCAGCTGGGTACACGGACTGGTGACCTTCGACCCGGGCAACTCCTACATCTCACACACGCCGATCGGCCCGCAGATCGCCGACCGCCTTCTGGTCACCCTGTGGCTCGTCGGCACCGCGATGGTGCTCGCCTTCATCCTGGCGGTCCCCATGGCCACGCTCATGGCCATGCGGCACCGCAGGCCGTCCGGGCTCATTCTCTCGGCCCTGTCCCAGGTCGGCGTGGCCGTCCCGGCCTTCCTCGCGGGCATCCTCCTGATCACCGTGTTCGCGGTGGGACTCGGGTGGCTGCCCGCGAACGGCTGGACGCCCCCGGCGCAGGATCCGGTCCTGTTCCTCAAACAGCTGGTGCTGCCCGCGCTGTCCCTCGGCCTGGTGCAGGGGGCGGTGCTCACCCGCTACGTCCGCAGCGCCGTGCTCGACGTCCTCCGGGAGGACTATCTGCGCACCGCCCGCGCCAAAGGACTGCGCCCGACGCGGGCGCTGCTGCGGCACGGCCTGCGCAACGCGGCGGTGCCCGTGGTCACCGTCATGGCGTTGCAGCTCGCCACGCTGCTGGTTGGCGCGGTCGTCATCGAACGGGTCTTCGTCATCCCCGGGCTCGGGAGCCTGCTGCTGGACAGCGTCTCCAACCGGGACCTCATCATGGTGCAGGACGTGGTCATGATCATCGCAATGGCGGTGCTGCTGGTGAACTTCCTGGTGGACGTGATCTACCTGATGATCGACCCGCGGCTCAGGGCGGGTGCGTCATGAGCGCTCTGGACACGGAAGCCGCTGCCGCGTCCACGGTGCCCGACGGCCGTCGGCGGCGCCGCCCGATAACGGGCAGCCTTCTGGTGGGCGGTCTCATCGTCTCGGTCGTGCTCGGCATGGCGCTGCTGTCCTTCGTGTGGACCCCGCACGACCCGACCCTGGTGAACGCCATGGCGCGGCTGCGGAAGCCGTCGCTGGAGTACTGGTTCGGCACGGACAAGTTCGGCCGCGACGTGTTCAGCCAGATCCTGATGGGCTCGCGCACCACGCTGTTCGTCGGCTTCGTGGCGGTGGGAGTCGCCGCCCTGGTCGGGGTGCCCCTCGGCATCGTCGCCGGGATGGCGCCCCGCTGGTTCGGCGAGCTCCTGATGCGCGGCAACGACCTGCTTCTCGCCTTCCCGGCGCTCCTGCTGACCATCATGTTCGCCGCCGTGTACGGCGCCAGCACGCTGGTCGCGATGGTCGCCATCGGCATCGCGTCCATCCCCCACTTCGCCCGGCTGACCCGCAGCGGCACGCTGCAGGTCATGAAGACCGAATACGTCATCGCGGCGCGCGCGGCGGGCCGCAGGCCGTTCTCGATCGGCCTGCGGCATGTCCTGCCCAACGTCAGCAGTCTCGTCATCGTCCAGTCGTCGGTCGGTTTCGCCATCGCCGTACTCGCCGAAGCCGCGCTGTCCTTCCTGGGCTTCGGCACCCCGCCCCCGGTACCGTCCTGGGGCCGGATGCTGCAGGAGAGCCAGGAGATGCTGTGGTCCGCTCCCCGGCTCGCCGTGTTCCCGGGCATCGCGATCGCGGTGGCGGTGCTCGGATTCAACCTGCTCGGTGACGGCCTGCGCGACCGTTTCGACCCCAAGCTGGAGGACCGCCGATGACCCCGGCACCTGACACGGCACCGGCCTCCGGGCCGGACGACGTCCTGGCCGTGCGGAATCTCGACGTCGCGGTGGGCGGTCTCAAACTCCTCGAAGATGTCGACTTCACCATCCGGGCCGGCGAGCGGGTCGGTCTGATCGGTGAATCGGGGTCGGGCAAGTCGCTGACCGCGCTGAGCGTCATGGGGCTGCTGCCTGAGGGGCTGCGGGCCACGGGTTCGGTACGGCTCGCCGGAGTCGACCACGACCTGGTGGGTGCCGACGAGGCGCGGATGTCCCGGGTGCGGGGCAAGGAGATCGCCATGGTCTTCCAGGAGCCCATGACCGCTCTGAACCCCACGATGCGGGTCGGGCGGCAGATCGCCGAGGTGCTGCTGATCCACCGGACCAGGCCCGACCGCGCGTCCGCCCAAGCCGCCGCCGTGGAACTGCTCGCCCAGGTGGGGCTGCCCGATCCCGCGGCCGCCGCGACCGCCTACCCGCACCAGTTCTCCGGAGGCCAGCGGCAGCGGGTGGTGCTGGCCATCGCCCTCGCGAACGACCCCGCGCTCCTGGTCTGCGACGAACCCACCACCGCGCTCGACGTCACGGTGCAGGCGCGGGTGCTCGACCTGATCGTGCGGGGTGTCCAGGAACGCAGGTCGGCCATGCTCTTCATCACCCACGACCTGGCCGTGGTGGCCACCGTCTGCGAGCGGGTCATGGTCATGTACGGCGGGCGGTTGATCGAGTCCGGCCCGGTCCGGGAGGTGTTCACGCGCCCCCGGCACCGCTACACCCAGGGCCTGATCGGCGCGTCGGACCTGACCGTGGTCGACGATCGCGGCCGGCTGGCCACGATCGGCGGGTCGGTTCCGCCGGCGGGCCGGTTCCCCGCCGGATGCGTCTTCAGAAACAGGTGCGCCCAGGCGACCGACGTCTGCGCCACCAGGCCGGAATGGGTCCCCACCGGGCCGGACTCCGGCTACGCCTGCTTCCACCCGGTACCCGAGAGCGACGCACACGGGACCGGCACACCCATGAACCAGGAGGCCGGCCGTGGCTGAGCAGCCGACCAGCGCCCCCCTCGCACCCGGGTCGCAGACCGGCCCCGCGGACGCCATCAGCGTCCGTGACGTCACGCGCGACTACCGACGGCCTCGCACCTCGCTGCGCCACCCCAGCCCGCCGGTGCACGCCCTGCGCGGCGTCAGCTTCTCCGTCCCCCAGGGGCAGCGGTTCGGCATCGTGGGCGAGTCGGGGTGCGGCAAGTCGACCCTGCTGCGCATTCTGGCCGGGCTCGACCGCCCCACCAGCGGCAGCGTCGCGATCGACGGCCGGGACATCACCGGGCTCCGGGAGAGCCGGCTCCGGTTCGTCCGCGAGCGGCTCCAACTCGTCTTCCAGGACCCGATGAGTTCGCTGGACCCGCGCATGCGCGTTGGCGACATCGTGGCCGAGCCGCTCGTCGCGCAGGGGCACCGCGATCGCAAGGAGCGGGTGGCCGAGTTGCTCGAGGCCGTCGGCCTGCGAGCCGACGCGGCGGACCGGTATCCACACCAGTTCTCCGGCGGCCAGCGGCAGCGCATCTCGATCGCGCGCGCTCTCGCCCCCCGTCCGAAGATCATCGTGGCCGACGAGCCGGTGAGCGCCCTGGACGTGTCCGTACGGGCCCAAGTGCTCAACCTCATCGCCGACCTCGTCGACGAGTTGTCCCTCACGCTGGTCTTCGTCTCCCACGACCTGTCCGTGGTACGTCATGTGTGCGACCGGGTCGCGGTCATGCATGACGGGGAGATCGTGGAGATCGGGTCCACGGAGCAGGTGTACGAGGAACCGCGACATTCCTACACACGCAGGCTAATCGCCGCCGTTCCGACTCTGGGCAAGGCGCTGTCCGGTGTGTCGGCGGCCGACCTCAACCGGGAGGACCGACCGTGACCACCCACGTCGAACCCGCCGACGCCGATCTCGACGCCGCCGCCGACGCGGTGGAGGCGTACTCCCGCCTGTTCAGGCTCGACGGCCGCAGGGCTGTCGTGGTGGGCGCGGGCAGCGGAATCGGCCGCGAGAGCGCCCTGGCCCTCGCCGCGCACGGCGCCACGGTGGTGTGCGCCGACCGTGACCTGACGGCGGCCACGGCGTCGGCGTCGATGGGGCCGGGCCTTTCGGCGTACGCCCTCGACGTGCTCGACGGCGAGGCGGTCGCGCGTGCCGCCGAGGAGCTTGGGCCCGTCGACGTGCTCGTCTTCACCGCCGCCATGAACGTGCGCAAGCGCCTGCTCGACTACACGGCGGAGGAATTCGAGCGGGTCGTGGCGCTCAATCTGCGCGCGTCCTTCGACCTGATCCGGGCGTTCGGCCGTGGTATGGCCGAACGCGGCAGGGGAACCATCATCGGCTTCAGCTCGATTCGCGCGGTGGCCGTCGAGCCGGGACAGGGAGTGTACGCGGCCACGAAGGCCGGCCTCGTCCAGCTGCTGCGGACCGCGGCGGCCGAGCTGGGTCCGTCGGGCGTGCGGGTGAACGCCATCGCCCCGGGCATCGTGGACACACCGCTGACCGCGCAGATCAGGGCCGTGCCGGAATGGTCGCAGGCCTATGCGACCAAGAGCGCCCTGGGCCGCTGGTCCCGGGCCGACGAGCTGGCCGGCGCCGTCGTCTACCTCGCCTCGGACGCGTCATCCTTTGTCACGGGGAGCCAGCTTTTCGTCGACGGCGGCTGGACGGCGATCGACGGACGCTTCACGCCGCCCAACTGACCGGATGTGGGGCGGCTCGTCTCGCCTCTCAGGCCGGGATCAGCCGAACGCGTAGCCGTACAGGCCGGGGCCGCTGCTCAGCTCGCGGACCTTTCCCGGGAGCAGGCCGGGACGCGGGCCCGTCTGGCGCGAGCCCGGCACATACAGCACCTTGCCCTGGTCCGGCGCCGCCACCACCAGCCCGTACAGCGGACGCTCCTTGGTGAGCTGCCGGTAGCGCCCGCCGAGCGCGGGGAGCGCGGCCAGGGACGCGCCGAAGTCACGCCCCTTGCCCTTGATGAGCAGGTCGCCGTCCTTCGTCAGCCCGCCCTTCCTGGCCCCGGCCAGCACCTGGACCCCCTTCTCCCCGGGTACGCCGACGGCCAGCTCGTCGTCGCCGTCGCCGTTGAAGTCCCCGGCCGCCAGCGCGGCGCCGAACCGGTCGTAGTACCGGGGCGTGCCCTTGAGCAGCCGCTGCGTCCACATCTCCGACCGGGCGCCGCGCAGCAGCGCGCTCCCGCTCCCGTACAGGACGTGCACGGCCCCGTCGCCGTAGTCCATCGCCCGCTGGTTGGCGCTCAGCCCTTCACCGGGTACGCCGACGGCCAGGTCGTCGTGCCCGTCGGCGTCGAAGTCGCCGGTCGTGAGGGCCGCACCGAACGCGTCCCACTTCTCCGCCGAGCCCTTGATCCCGGGGCTGCTCTGGGTGAGGAGCCCGGCCCGCCGGCCCCGTACGTCGATGACGGTGACGGAGCCCTGGCCGTCCTGGGTGACGCTGTCGGCGGGCGCGCCCACGGCCAGTTCGGCGCGTCCGTCGCCGTTGAAGTCGCCGGTCGCGAGGGCCGCGCCCCACTGGTCCGTCACGCTTGCCGCCTGCCGTACCCAAGGAGTCTTCTGAGTGATCTGGTACGGCTTGCGGCCCTTCATCCAGTAGATCGTGACGCCCCCGCCCGTACGGTGGCCAGGGGCGCCCACCGCGAGCTCGTCGCGTCCGTCGCCGTCGAAGTCACCGGCGGCCAGCGACGCCCCGAACCGGTCGCTCGACGGCTTCGCCGGCGCCAGCTCCTTGCCCGGCCGCAGGCCCGTGGGCGAGCCGTGGAACAGCTCGACGGCGCCGTTGCCGTCGGCCCCCGGCACGCGCTCGCCCACGAACTCCTCTGACACGCCCACCGCCAGGTCGGCGCATCCGTCTCCGTTGAAGTCGCCCACCGCCAGAGCCGAGCCGAACGAGTCACCCGGTTCGGCGCCCTCCTGGGTCAGCTTCTCCTTGCGCCCGCTGCCGTAGACGACCGTCACGGAGCCGGCCCGCCGGTTGTCGTAGGGAGCGGCCACCGCCAGATCGGGACGGCCGTCGCCGTCGAAGTCGGAAGGGGATCCGCCACACGACGGAGCCGCGGCGTGGCTCGTACCCGAAACGAGGGGAAGAACCAGGCAGGCGGCTAGCAGTGCGTTCATACAGGTAGGTATTTCCGCCCCGACCGAACCAGGTCTTAACGCTACGGGAACGTGCCAGGATAGGCGGGTGGACATCGACCTCGCGGATCTGGGTTTCTGGCGCCAGTCCCCCAAGGCCAGGCATGAGGCGTTCGCCAGACTCCGGCAGTTAGAGCAACCGGTGTTCTTCCCAGAGAAGAAGGTGCCCTTCCTCCGTTCGGGCAGCGGCTTCTACGCCCTGGTCAGGCACGCGGACGTGGTCGAGGCCAGCCGCGACGCCAAGGTCTTCTCCAGCGAGCCCGCCGTCACCAACCCGGAGCCGCCGGGCTGGGTCAAGCAGGTGTTCGGCGAGTCGATGGTCAACATGGACGACCCGCGCCACGCCCGGTTGCGGCGCATCGTCACCCGCTCGTTCAGCCCCCGCATGCTCTCCGGTCTGCAGGACGACATCGAGGCCGCGTGCGAGCGGATCGTCGACGCCGTCATCGAGCAGGGCCCGCGCGACTTCGTCGGCCAGGTCGCGGCCCGGCTCCCCATCCACGTCATCTGCGACATGATGGGCATCCCCGACGACCTGCGGGCGAAGGTCCACGAACACGTCGACGTCTCCACCGCCTACACCGGCGTACGCCCCAGCCTGGTCCGCAGCGTTCAGCTCGCCGGCCAGAACATGCTGGCCCTCCTCGCCCTCCAGCGCATGGTGATCAAGCTGGGGCACGAACGGGCCGCCGATCCACAAGGCGACCTGGTATCTCTGCTGGTCACCGCCAACCCCGACGGCGAGAAGCTCACCGACCGCGAGCTCGGCTCCTTCTTCGCCCTGCTCCTGGTGGCGGGCAACGAGACCGCGCGCAACACGATGGCCCACGGCATCAAGCTGCTCACCGACAACCCCGCGCAGCGTGAGCTGCTGATGGAGGACTTCGACGGCCGCATCGGCAACGCGATCGAGGAGATGGTCCGCCACGTGTCGCCGATCATGCAGTTCCGGCGCACGCTGACCCAGGACTACTCCCTGCGCGGCCTGGAGCTGAAGAAGGGCGACAAGGTGGTCCTCTTCTACGGCTCGGCCAACCGTGACGAGACGGTCTTCCCCGACCCCGACAGTTTCGACATCACCCGCGAGACCAAGCCGCACGTCGGCTTCGGCGGGCCGGGCCCGCACTTCTGCCTGGGCGCCAACCTGGCCAGGCAGGAGATGCGGACGATGTTCCGGGTGCTGCTGACCAGGTTGCCGGAGATCCGCGCGGTCGGCGAGCCGGAGCTGCTGCTGTCCAACTTCGACAACAGCGTCCGCAGTCAGGGCTTCACGTTCTGAGCTGCTCTTCCGGGGCCAGGACGTTCCTTCTGATCGTCAGGAAGGTGATCAGTGCCGCGACGGCCATCATCACGGCGCTGATCAGCATCGCGGTGTGGAAGCCCGCGTTGAAGACGGGCGGGTTCTTGAAGGCGTCGCCGACCAGGCCGACCAGGGGCGGCACCGCGGCCACCGCGAGCAGGCTGCCGGTGCGGGCCACCGCGTTGTTGACGCCGCTGGCCGTACCGGCATGGCGCTCTTCGACGGTGGCCAGCACGGTCGCGGTCAGCGGCGCCACCGCCGCCGACAGACCGAGCCCGAACACCGTGACCGCGGGGATGACCTGAAGAGCGTACGAGGCGCCGAAGCCGATCGTGCTCATCAGGAGGAACCCGAGCCCGGCCACCAGGATGCCGATCGTCATGGGCCAGCGCGGGCCGTAGCGCTTGGCCACCTCACCGGCGCGCGCCGACAGCAGCAGCATCAGGATGGTCGTCGGCAGCAGCGACAGCCCGGCCGGGGTCGCCGCGAACCCGGACACCACCTGCAACTGCACGACGAGCAGGAAGAACACCACGCCCATCGCCGCGTACATGATCAGCGTCACCACGTTCACGGCCGTGAACACCCGATCGCGGAAGATGCTCACCGGCACCAGCGCGTCGGGGGACCTGCGCTTCTCCAGCACCACGAACGCCGCGCCCAGCGCCACCCCCGCGACCAGCGGGATCGTCGCCCCCTTCTCGATCAGGCCGTAGGTGAGGCAGGCCAGGGCCAGCGCCGCCAGCACCGCGCCCAGCACGTCGAACCGGCCCGCGGCCTGCTCGTCCCTGCTCTCGGGCACGTGCCGCACCGTGACCAGCACGACCAGCGCCGCGACCGGCAGGTTGAGCAGGAACGCCCACCGCCAGCCCGCCGTCTGCACCAGCACCCCGCCCAGCAGCGGACCGACCGCGGCGGCCACCCCACCCAGCCCCGACCAGGCGCCGACCGCGCGCGGCCGGTCGTCCCTGACGAACGACGCCTGGATGATCGCCAGCGACCCCGGGGTCAGCAGCGCGCCGCCGACCCCCTGCAGCGCGCGGGCGGCCACCAGGAACTCGACGTTCGGCGAGAGCCCGCACAGCGCCGAGGCCAGCGCGAACCAGACCGTACCGATCAGGAACACCTTGCGCCTGCCGTAGCGGTCACCGAGCGAGCCGCCCAGCAGGATCAGCCCGGCCAGGGTGAGCGTGTAGGCGTTGATCGTCCACTGCAAGCCGGCCATGTCCGCGTCGAGATCGTCGCCGAGGAAGGGCAGCGCGACGTTCACCACGGTGCTGTCGAGCACGGCCATCCCGGAGCCGAGCACGGTCGCCGCCAGGATCCAGCGCCCTCGGGCGGACTTGAGCGCTACGTGGTCGTCCTGCATGAGGGCAATCTTGTCACCTCTTCTGGACAAAGCGGTCAGCCCCTCCCCAGAGAGGTGTGCCCAGGGCCTCGGCGTTGCCCAGGGCCTCAGCGTCCAGGGCCCTCGGCGTTGCCCAGGGCCCTCAGCACGAAGCCCGTCACCAATGCCCCCGCCGCCTCGACGGTGACCGCGCCGCTGATCAGCGGCACCCGCTCCGCGCCGATCACCGCGATGATCATCCGGGCCGTCGCCTCGACATCGACCACCTGGAAATCGGCCGACTCGATCCCGCTCTCCAGGATCCCCACCAGGATGCGCTGCATGGGCGCCACGTGCTCGGCGAGCTGCTGGTAGGCGTCAGGGCCGAGGGCCGCGCTGAGATCCGCCGCTCCCGGGTGCGGGTGCGCCAGCAGCCCGGTCAGCTGCAGCCGGACGAACACCCGCAGCCGATCGGCGGGGGAGGCGACGGCCGGTAGCTCCTGCTCGTAGCTTTCGATGAAGTAGCTGGTGACCCGCTCGGTGAAGGCCAGCAGCAGGGCGGCCTTGTCCGGGTAGTAGTTGTAGAGGACGGTCCGGGTGATCTCTGCCTCATTCGCCACATCCGTCATCGAGATGGCGTCGATCCCCTGCACCCTCGACAGGCGGGCGACGGCCTCGAGGATGCGATCGCGCGTCTGGGCTCGGTGCTCACCGATCGTGGCGGCGGAGATGCGGGGCATGCGTCCATGGTAGGCCGGGCTCGAAGGCTGGTACCCATCCCGCCCCAACCCGGCTCGTGTGCGAAAGCCCCGTAGTGGCCGGTGTTCGCGAGCGGGCTGGTGCCGGACCGGACTCAAGTATCCGTGGACGACTCAGATGATGGCGGATGATCCCCCGTAAGTCCTCCTAAACCAGTCTTGACATCCGCATTCCGCGCCCTCAATCTGTTGCGTATAGCGCTAGACGTTGCTCGTTGTGAAACCGGGGTGTGACAATGATCCCAGCGTGCCCTCTCGCCTCACTACCGCGAGGTGAGGCTCTCCGTCTAGATGTCGATCCGCCCATCGCGGTCTTCCACACAGATGAGGGCGACATCCTGGCGATCGACGACACCTGCACCCATCAGGACGCCTCACTGGCCGACGGCTGGCTGGAGGGCTGCGAGGTCGAGTGCCCGCTGCACGCCTCGCGGTTCAACCTGCGCACCGGCGAGGTGGACGCTCCGCCGGCGAAGCGGCCGGTCCGCATCCACCAGGTCGTCGTCGAGAACGACGTCATCTACGTCGTGCCGTCGGACGCGCCGCCCAACCTGCCGCCGGGCATCACCCTGAAAGGGCAGGCGTGAACACGGTCTGCGTGGTCGGCGCCTCGCTGGCCGGGCTGCTGACGGCGCGGGCCCTGCGGAGCCAGGGCTACGGAGGGCGGCTCGTCGTCGTCGGCGCCGAGGAGCACCGGCCCTACGACCGGCCACCCCTGTCCAAGGACTTCCTCAAGGGCGCGATCGGCGAGACCGACCTGGCGCTGGAGGGCGACGGCGAGCAGCATGACATCGAATGGCGGCTGGGCGTGGCCGCCACCGGCCTGGACGCCACCGCCCGCCGGATCACGCTGAGCGACGGCACGTCGCTCGTGGCGGACGGCATCGTGATCGCCACCGGCGCGGCCGCGCGCACACTGCCGGGGACAGAGGCGCTGCGCGGTGTGCACACGCTGCGCACCCTCGACGACGCTCGCGCGCTGCGCGCCGACCTGGCGACCGCCAGGAGGCTGGTGGTGATCGGCGGCGGCTTCATCGGCGCCGAGGTCGCCGCCAGCGCCCGCGAACTCGGCCTCGACGTGACCCTCGTCGAGTCGGGGCAGGCGCCGCTGGCCGGCGTGATCGGCCTCACGATGGGGCACGCCATCGGCGACCTGCACGAACGGCGCGGCGTCCGGCTGGTACGCGGCGCGTACGTCACCGAGGTGACCGGAACGGACCGGGCCGACGGTGTACGGCTGGGCGACGGCACGTACCTGCCCGCCGATGTCGTGGTCGTCGGGATCGGCGCGGTGCCCAGCATCGGCTGGCTCCACGGAAGCGGTGTCGAACTGGGCGACGGGGTGCTGTGCGACGAGGGCGGCGGCACCTCCGTGCCGGGCATCGTCGCGGTCGGCGACTGCGCGGCCTGGTACGACCCGGCATGGGACAGGCACCACCGGGTCGAACACTGGACCGGCGCCCGCCAGCGGGCCGCGGTCGCGGCGGCGACGCTGCTGTCCGGCGGCACCGCCCGCCCCGAGCCCGCGCGCCCGGCCTACTTCTGGTCCGACCAGTACGACGTGAAGATCCAGTTCATCGGGCACGCGGGCGACGCGGACACGGTGACCGTGGAGGAGGGCGACCCGGCGGACCACAGCTTCCTCGCCGTCTACCGACAGGGAGACCGGCCGGTGGCGGTGCTGGGCGTCAACCAGGTCCGGCTGTTCACCCGCTGGCGCCGCCGTTTGGAGACCGCGCCGGTCCAGACCGGCTGAAACAGGAGTGAATCATGACTCATGAAGTGCGCGGCGTGGTCGCGATGGGCAAAGGCAAGCCGGTCAGCCTGGAGACGATCCTCGTACCGGACCCAGGTCCCGGCGAGGCGCTGGTCAAGGTGCGGGCCTGCGGCGTCTGCCACACCGATCTGCACTACCGCGAAGGCGGCATCAACGACGACTTCCCGTTCCTGCTCGGCCACGAGGCCGCCGGAGTGGTCGAGGCCGTCGGCCCCGATGTCAGCGACGTGGCGCCCGGCGATTTCGTGATCCTCAACTGGCGGGCGGTGTGCGGGTCCTGCCGGTCCTGCTTGAGGGGTCGCCCGCAATACTGCTTCGCCACCCACAACGCCACCCAGAAGATGACACTGGCGGACGGCACGCCGCTCAGCCCCGCGCTCGGCATCGGCGCGTTCGCCGACAAGACGCTGGTGGCCGCCGGGCAGTGCACCAAAGTCGACCCGGCCGCCTCCCCGGCCGCCGCCGGGCTGCTCGGCTGCGGCGTGATGGCCGGGCTGGGCGCCGCCGTGAACACCGGCGCGGTCAGCCGCGGCGACTCGGTCGCGGTCATCGGGTGCGGCGGCGTCGGCAACGCGGCGATCGCCGGAGCACGGCTGGCCGGCGCTACGACGATCATCGCCGTCGACGTGGACGACAGGAAGCTCGACTGGGCGCGTGGCATCGGCGCGACCCACACCGTGAACGCCGGGCAGGCCGATCCCATCGAGCGGATCAGGGAGCTCACCGGCGGCTTCGGCGCCGACGTCGTGATCGACGCCGTAGGCCGGCCGGAGACGTTCAAGCAGGCGTTCTACGCCCGGGACCTGGCCGGGACCGCCGTCCTCGTGGGTGTGCCCACCCCGGAGATGACGCTGGAACTGCCGCTGCTCGACGTCTTCGGCCGCGGCGGCGCGCTGAAGTCGAGCTGGTACGGCGACTGCCTGCCGAGCCGCGACTTCCCCACGCTGATCTCCCTCTATCTGCAGGGCCGCTTCGACCTCGACGCGTTCGTCACCGAGACCATCGGGCTGGACGATGTCGAGGACGCCTTCACCAAGATGCACCACGGCGAGGTACTCCGCTCTGTGGTGGTGCTGTGATGCGGATCGAGCGCCTCGTCACCTCGGGCACTTTCAGTCTGGACGGCGGGACGTGGGAGGTCGACAACAACGTCTGGCTGCTGGGTGACGACGACCAGGTCCTCGTGATCGACGCGGCGCACGACGCCGAGGCGATCGCGCGGGACGTGGGCGATCGCCGGGTGGCCGGGATCGTGTGCACGCACGCCCACGACGACCACGTGAACGCCGCCCCCGAACTGGCCGCGCGCACCGGTGCACCGGTGCTCCTGCACCCGGACGACGAGCCGCTCTGGAAGCTCGCGCACGTCGGCGCGGTGCCGGACGGTCCGCTGGAGAACGGGCAGATCCTCCGGATCGGCGACGCGGCCGTGCACGTCCTGCACACTCCCGGGCACGCCCCGGGAGCGGTGTGCCTGTACGTGCCCGAGCACGGCGTGCTGTTCTCCGGTGACACCCTCTTCCAAGGCGGCCCGGGGGCCACGGGCAGGTCGTACAGCGACTTCCCCACGATCATCGCGTCGATCAGCCGGTCCCTGCTCACGCTGCCCCCGGAGACGGTGGTGCACACGGGGCACGGCGACGACACCGGCATCGGAGCCGAGGCTCCGCAGCTCGAGGACTGGATCCGCCGAGGACACTGACCCGGCCCGTTACACAGAGGAGTAGTCCCGTGACCACTTCAACCACCTCCAGCGTGATCCCCACCCTCCCGGGCCGCTACTACACCGATCCGGAGATCTTCGCGCTGGAGCAGAAGAACATCTTCGAGACGATGTGGTTCTGCGCGGTGCGCTCGTCCGACCTGCCCAGACCGGGCGCCTTCAAGACGGTGCAGGTCGGCACCGAGAGCATGCTCATCAGCCGGGCACGCGACGGGTCGGTCCGCGCCTTCTTCAACGTCTGCCGCCACCGTGGCGCCACCTTGCGCACGGAGGAGTCGGGCGAGGTCAAGCGGGCCTTCCAGTGCCCATACCACGCGTGGACCTACGACCTCGACGGCAAGCTGATCGCGGCGCCCAACCTGACCAAGATGGCCGACCTGGACCGGGTGCGGTACGGGCTGGTCAAGGCGCATGTGCGCGAGTGGCTCGGCTACGTGTGGATCTGCCTGGCCGACGACCCGCCGTCGTTCGAGCGGGACGTGCAGGGCGCGGTGACCGAGCGGCTGGGCTCGCCGGACCTGATCGGCAACTACGACGTGGCCGGACTGTCGGTGGGCCGGCGGATCGTCTACGACGTCAAGGCCAACTGGAAGCTCATCGTCGAGAACTTCATGGAGTGCTACCACTGCGCCACGATCCACCCCGAGCTGACCGAGGTGCTGCCCGAGTTCGCCGACGGGTTCGCCGCCCAGTACTTCGTCGGCCACGGCGCGGAGTTCGGCGAGCGGATCGAAGGCTTCACCGTCGACGGCTCGGCCGGGCTCGACCGCATCCCGGGCGTGAATGAGGACCAGGACCGGCGCTACTACGCCATCACCATCAAGCCGCAGGTCTTCATCAACCTGGTGCCCGATCACGTCATCCTGCACCGGATGTTCCCGCTCGCGGTCGATCGCACGGTGGTCGAATGCGACTGGCTCTACCTGCCCGACGTGGTGGCCACAGGCAAGGACCTGGACAAGTCAGTCGAGCTCTTCCACCGGGTCAACGAGCAGGACTTCGACGCCTGCGAACGCTGCCAGCCCGCCATGAGCTCGCGTACGTACCGCGACGGCGGCGTGCTCGTGCCGAGCGAGCACCACATCGGCGCCTTCCACGAGTGGGTCCAGGACCGGATCGGCTGATGGTGACAGGCGAGAACGAAGACGAGGGACTCAGGGTCGGCCCGCCCAAGGAGTGGGCGGGCGGCCTGCCCGCCGTGGGGCACGCGCTGGAGATCGCCCATCGCGAGATGGGCGCCGCCCGAACCGTGCGCACGCTGCTGCGGGTGAACCAGAAGGACGGCTTCGACTGTCCCGGCTGCGCCTGGCCCGAGGGCGAGCACCGCAGCCCCGCCGAGTTCTGCGAGAACGGGGCGAAGGCCGTCGCCGAAGAGGCCACGACGCGCCGGGTCGGGCGGGAGTTCTTCGCCGCGCACCCGGTGGCTGACCTGGCCGTCCGTAGCGACCACTGGCTCGGCAGGCAGGGCCGGCTGACCGAGCCGATGCACAAGCCGCCCGGCGCGGAGCACTACCAGCCGATCACCTGGTCGCGGGCGTTCGAGATCATCGCCAGGGAGTTGCGCGCCCTCGACGGCCCCGACGAGGCCGTCTTCTACACCTCCGGCCGCACCTCCAACGAGGCGGCCTTCGCCTATCAGCTCCTCGTGCGCAGATTCGGCACCAACAACCTGCCCGACTGCTCCAACATGTGTCACGAGTCCAGCGGCTCGGCCCTGACCGAGACACTGGGTATCGGCAAGGGCACGGTGTCGCTGGAGGACCTGCACCGGGCCGAGCTCATCTTCGTGGTGGGCCAGAACCCCGGCACCAACCATCCCCGCATGCTCACCGCGCTGGAGCGGGCCAAGCGCGGCGGGGCGCGGATCATCGCGGTCAACCCGCTGCCCGAAGCGGGCCTGCTGCGCTTCAAGAACCCGCAGCGCCCTTCGGGGGCGGGCCGCGGCACCGCGCTCGCCGACCGGTTCCTGCAGATCCGGCTCAACGGTGACATGGCGCTGTTCCAGGCGCTGTCCCTGCTGCTCATCGACAGCGCCGACCGGGCCTTCATCGACGAGTACACCTACGGGTTCGAGGCGTGGGAGAAGCACCTCCGCGCGCTCGACTGGGAGAAGGTCCTCCAGGCGACGGGCCTGACCCGGGCGGAGCTGGAGGAGACGGCGGATGAGGTCCGTACGGCCCGCTCGGTCGTCGTCTGCTGGGCGATGGGCCTGACCCAGCACCGCAACTCCGTGGCGACGATCAGGGAGGTGGTCGACTTCCTGCTGCTACGCGGCAACGTCGGCCGGAGCGGGGCGGGCGTGTGCCCGGTACGCGGCCACTCGAACGTGCAGGGCGACCGGACGATGGGCATCTACGAGAAGCCGTCCGCGGCCTTTCTCGACGCGCTGCGCGAGGAGTTCGGTTTCGAGCCGCCCCGCCGTCACGGCCTCGACACGGTCGAGGCGATCCGGGCCATGCGCGATGGGGCGGCCAAGGTCTTTTTCGGCCTGGGCGGCAACTTCGTCCGGGCCACGCCCGACAGCGACGTGACGGAGGCCGCGCTGCGCCGGACCAGGCTGACCGTGCAGGTGTCGACCAAGCTCAACCGCTCCCACGCGGTGTGCGGCGAGGAAGCGCTGATCCTGCCGGTGCTCGGGCGTACCGAGCGCGATCCCGGCGGCTATGTGACCGTCGAGGACTCGATGGGCCTCGTCCACGCCTCCCGGGGCAGGCTCAAGCCCGGCTCCCCGGACCTGCTGCCGGAAGTGGCCGTTGTCAGCGGGCTGGCGCGCGAGCTCTTCGCCGACGACCCGCACGTGCCGTGGGCGGAGTTCGAGCGTGACTATGGCGCGATCAGGGACCGCATCGCGCGGGTCGTCCCCGGGTTCGAGGACTTCAACGCGCGGGCGCCCGCCGGGTTCGCGCTGCCCAACGCGCCGAGGGACGAGCGCCGCTTCCCGACCGCGACGGGGAGGGCCAACTTCACCGTCAACGAGCTGGAGGTGCTGCGGGTGCCTCCCGGCCGGCTGTTGCTGCAGACCGTCCGCAGCCACGACCAGTACAACACCACGATCTACGGGCTCGACGACCGCTACCGCGGGGTCAAGGCGGGCCGCCGGGTGATCTTCGTACACCCGGACGACCTGGCCGAGCGCGAGCTGGCCGACGGCGACCTGGTGGACCTGGTCAGCGAGTGGCCCGACGGCGAGCGCACGGCCGGGGGGTTCAGGGTGATCGCCTACCCAACGGCCCGAGGTTGCTGCGCGGCCTACTTCCCGGAGACGAACGTGCTGGTGCCACTCGACTCGGTGGCCGAGACGTCCAACACCCCGACCTCGAAGAGCGTGGTGATCCGGCTGCTCAGAGCTGGCCCGCGTAGCCCAGCCGGTGGCTGATCTCATCGGCGCCGCTGATGAGGGTGGGGGCGAGTTCGTGGATGCGCTCGACGCTAAAGCGGTAGGCCGGCCCCGAGACGCTGATCGCGGCGACGACCTCGCCGTGATAGGAGCGGATGGGCGCGGCCATGGCGTTCAGTCCCTCTTCGAGCTCCTCCAGGCAGAAGGCGTAGCCCGTCTGCCGTGTCTGTGCGAGCTGCAGCTCCAGCGCGTCGGGGTCGACCATCGTCTTGGGCGTGAAGCTCTCGAGTTCGCCGTTCGACAGCAGCCGGGCGCGTTCGCTGAAGTCCTGGTAGGCGAGCAGCACCTTGCCGCTGGAAGTGGCGTGCAGCGGGGTGATCTGGCCGACCCAGTTGTAGGTGGTGATCGCCGAGGGGCCGCGCACCTGGTCGAGGTTGACCGCGTGGGCGGAGCGGAGCACGGCGATGTTCACCGTCTCGCCGATCTCCCCGGCCAGCCGGTTGCAGATCGGCCGGGCGCGGCCGGTGATGTCCATCTGCGTGCTGACCCCGCCGGCCAGCCGGATGATGCCGAAGCCCAGACGGTATTTGCCGCGGTCCTCGGCTTGTTCCACCAGACCGCGCGCCTCGAGCGCGCCGAGCAGCCGGAAGGCCGTCGACTTGTGCACGTCGATCTCGGCGGCTACCTCGCTCACGCCGGCCTCGCCGCGCTGGGAGAGGATCTCCAGCACGCTGATCGCCCTGTCGACTGACTGTACGCCTCCGCTGCCCGCATCGTTGCTCATAGCGAAACTGTAAGTGCAACGAGGAACTACGTCGATTCGCTATGCCAAAAGATCTCTTGTTGCGAGTAGTGAAACGCGATGCGTATAGCGCTACGATTTGGTGAAACGTGTGATGAGACGAGGCACTATGACGCCACAGCAGTACGACTTCGTCATCGTGGGCGGCGGCTCGGCGGGGTGCGCCCTGGCCAACCGGCTCTCCGCGGACCCCGCCACGCAGGTGCTGGTCCTGGAGGCCGGCCGATCGGACTATCCGTGGGACGTGTTCATCCACATGCCCGCGGCCCTGCCCTTTCCCATCGGCAACCGTTTCTATGACTGGCGGTACGAGTCCGAGCCGGAGCCGTACATGGGCGGCAGGCGGATCTACCACGCCCGCGGGAAGGTGCTCGGCGGCTCCAGCAGCATCAACGGCATGATCTTCCAGCGCGGCAACCCCCTCGACTACGAGCGCTGGGGCGCCGACCCGGGCATGAAGAGCTGGGACTACGCGCACTGCCTGCCGTACTTCAAGCGGATGGAGAACTGCCTGGCCGACCCGGGCACCCCCTTCCGCGGTCACGACGGCCCGCTGGCGCTGGAGCGCGGAGCGGCGAGCAGCCCCTTGTTCGGGGCCTTCTTCGAGGCAGTCCAGCAGGCCGGCTACCCGCTCACGGACGACGTCAACGGCTACCGTCAGGAGGGCTTCGCCCGGTTCGACCGCAACATCCGGCGGGGCCGCCGGCTCAGCGCCGCGCGGGCCTACCTGCACCCTGTGCTGAAGCGTCCCAACCTCACGGTCAAGACCCGCGCGTTCGTGACGAGGATCCTCTTCGAGGGCACCCGAGCGGTCGGGGTGGAGTACGACGGCGGCACCGTACGCGCCAAGGAGGTCATCCTCTCCGGCGGCGCGATCAACTCGCCCCAGCTGCTGCAGCTGTCCGGCGTCGGCAACGCGGGGGAACTGGCCGCCCTCGGCGTCGACGTGGTGCACGACCTGCCGGGCGTCGGCGAGAACCTGCAGGACCACCTGGAGGTCTACATCCAGCACGGCTGCGCCCAGCCGGTGTCCATGCAGCCGAACCTGCAGAAGTGGCGCCATCCCTGGATCGGCGCGCAGTGGCTGTTCGCGCGCAGCGGGCCGGGAGCGACCAACCACTTCGAGGCCGGCGGCTTCGTACGCAGCAACGACGACGTCGACTACCCCAACCTGATGTTCCACTTCCTGCCCATCGCCGTGCGCTACGACGGCACGGCGCCGGCCGGCGGGCACGGTTACCAGGTGCACGTCGGGCCGATGTACTCCGACGCCCGCGGGTCAGTCAAGATCAAGAGCGTCGACCCGCGGGAGCACCCCGCCCTGCGGTTCAACTACCTGTCCACCGAGCAGGACCGGCGGGAGTGGGTGGAGGCCGTCAGGGTGACCCGCGCCATCCTCGGCGCGCCCGCCCTGGCCGAGTTCAGCACCGGGGAGCTGTCACCCGGGCCGTCCGTCGAGACCGACGAGGAGATTCTGGACTGGGTCGCCAAGGACGGGGAGACGGCTCTGCACCCCTCGTGCACGGCCCGGATGGGCTGCGACGAGATGTCGGTGGTCGACCCGGAGACCATGCGCGTACACGGCCTGGACGGGCTGCGCGTGGTGGACGCCTCGGCCATGCCGTACGTGACCAATGGCAACATCTACGCGCCGGTCATGATGCTGGCGGAGAAGGCGGCCGACCTGATCCTTGGCAACACCCCGCTTCCGCCCGAGACGACCGAGTTCTACCGGCACCGCGCCTGAGGAGATGCGGCGCGGCCTCCACCGGCAGGCGAAGGGAGGCGGTGGGGGCCGCAGCACCCCCACCGCCTCCTGGCCGTTGCCCCGCCTCGGGCGGAATTCTCGGCGGGGCCTCAGCGGAAGACGACCGTGCGGTCGCCGTTGAGCAGCACACGCTGCTCGCTGTGCCACTTCACGGCCCGGGCGAGCACCTGGG
Organism: Nonomuraea sp. CA-143628; assembly: GCF_050942315.1. Taxonomy (NCBI): domain Bacteria; kingdom Bacillati; phylum Actinomycetota; class Actinomycetes; order Streptosporangiales; family Streptosporangiaceae; genus Nonomuraea; species Nonomuraea sp. CA-143628. Next base: position 8,197,909 of record NZ_CP192072.1, on the reverse strand, counting down.
CCTCGACGTCCCGGCCCGCCGCGATCAGGTCCTCGGGGTCGAGCTCGTGGTCCACCCTGGCCACGTCCTGCTCGATGATCGGCCCCTCATCGAGGTCGGCCGTGACGTAGTGGGCGGTCGCGCCGATGAGCTTCACCCCGCGCTCGTGCGCCTGGTGGTACGGCTTGGCGCCCTTGAACCCCGGCAGGAACGAGTGGTGGATGTTGATGGCACGGCCCTCGAGGCGCTTGCACATGTCGTCCGACAGGACCTGCATGTAGCGGGCGAGCACCACCAGGTCCGCCTCGTACTCCGCCACCAGCTCCAGCACCCTGGCCTCGGCCTCGGCCTTGCTCTGCGGCGTGACCGGCACATGGTGGAAGGGCACGCCGTAGGAGGCGGCGAGCGGTTCGAGGTCGGGGTGGTTGGAGACGATCACGGGGATGTCGATGTTCAATCCGCCCACCTGGCGGCGGAAGAGCAGGTCGTTCATGCAGTGACCGAACTTCGACACCATGATGAGCGACCTGGTGGGGGTCGCGGCGTCCTTGAGCTGCCAGGTCATCTGGAAGGACTCGGCGACGTAGGTGAAGCCGGCGCGCAGTTCCTCGAGCCCGTGCTGGGCCGCGAAGTGCACGCGCATGAAGAAACCGCCGCCTTGGCGGTCGTTGAACTGCTTGCTCTGCAGCATGTTGCCGCCGTGCTGCACCAGGAAGCTGGTCACGGCGTACACGATGCCTGGCTTGTCGGAGCAAGAGACCGTGAGGATGAACTCGCGTCCAGGATCGGGCCGAGGAGACATCACACCTCCTAGTGTTGCGTATAGCGCACAGCAGTGATGTATGCGCAACAGCGTGTATGTCCAAGCGCCGTCCAGTCAAGAGGGCAGGAGGTAGAGCCTGGGGAAAAAGGCACGGTAAGGATTTCGAATGTGATTTCGGCCACCTCTTGACTTATTCGAGGAAGCCCGTCAATGCTGTTCCCCACTAAGCATTGTCTTGCGCGATACGCAACGATCAGGGGTGTGCCGATGACCGATCTCTACATCGGCGGCACGTGGACCAAGCCAACCGACGGTGGGCAGCGCGACATCCGCTGTCCTGCCGACGGCAGCCTCGTTACCACGGTCGCAGAAGCCACCGCGGCCGACACGGTGGCCGCGATCCTGGCGGCCCGGCGCGCCTTCGACCTGGGCGACTGGTCCGGTACGCCGGCGCGCGAGCGTGGCGCGCTGCTGTACAGGGTGGCCGATCTGCTGGAGCGGGACAAAGCGGCCTTTGCCCGAGCGGAGTCGTACGACACGGGCAAGCGGCTCGTGGAGAGCGAGTACGACGTCGACGACTCCGTGGCCTCACTGCGCTACTTCGCCGGCGTCGCCGGCACCGACGCGGGGCGGGTGATCGACACCGGCCGTGACGACGCGATCAGCCGGGTCGTCTATGAGCCGGTCGGCGTGTGCGGCCTGATCACGCCGTGGAACTACCCCTTGCTGCAGGCTACGTGGAAGGTGGCGCCCGCGCTCGCCGCGGGCAACACCTTCGTGCTCAAGCCGAGCGAGCTGACCCCGAGCACCGCGATCCTCCTGATCCGGGCGCTGGAGGAGGCGGGCCTGCCCGCGGGCGTCGCCAACCTCGTGCTCGGCGCCGGACCGGCCGCGGGCGCGCCGCTCGCCGAGCACCCTGACGTGGACCTGGTCTCCTTCACCGGCGGCGCGGCCACCGGACGGCAGATCATGGCCGCCGCGGCCGCCACGGTCAAGCGGGTGGCGCTGGAGCTCGGCGGCAAGAACCCCAACATCGTCTTCGCCGACGCCGACTTCGACACGGCGGTGGACTTCGCGCTCACGGCCGTCTTTCTGCACTCCGGGCAGGTGTGCTCGGCCGGTGCCCGGCTCCTGGTGGAGGACTCCCTGCACGACTCGTTCGTGGACGAGGTCGTACGGCGTGCCGAGCTGATCCGCCTCGGCGGCCCCTTCGACCCGGCGGCCCAGACCGGCCCACTCATCTCCGCCGCGCACCTGGCCAAGGTGGAGGAGTACGTGGCGGCCGGGCTCGCCGAGGGCGCCGTGCTGCGCTGCGGTGGCCACCGGCCGGCCGGTGAGGGCTTCTATTACCGGCCGACCGTGCTCGACGGGTGCAAGCAGGGCATGCGGGTGGTGCGCGAGGAGTCTTTCGGCCCCGTACTGACCGTGGAGCGCTTCACCACCGAGGACGAGGCCGTCAGCCTCGCCAACGACACCGAGTACGGCCTGGCGGGCGCCGTGTGGACCCAGGACGCCGGCAAGGCGCAGCGGGTCGCGGGACGGCTGCGGCACGGCACGGTGTGGATCAACGACTACCACCCCTACGTTCCGCAGGCCGAATGGGGTGGCTTCAAGCAGTCAGGTATCGGCCGCGAACTCGGACCGACCGGCCTGGATGAATATCGCGAGATCAAACATGTGTGGCAGAACATCCGTCCGCGACCCCAGCGGTGGTTCCCAGCGAACTGACGCTCCGACGACCAAGAGGTGGTCATGACTGTGCCGTCAGTGGCCGAACGTAGTGCGCCCGACACCGACGCCCCTCCCATCCTCGCCGTGCGCGACCTGTGGAAGGTGTTCGGCCCCAAGGCCGAGAGCGTGGTCGGCAGCACGCTCACCCGCGACGAGCTCAAGCAGCAGAGCGGCTGCGTCGCCGCCGTCCGCGACGTCTCCTTCGAAGTACGGCGGGGCGAGGTGTTCGTCGTCATGGGCCTGTCCGGTTCGGGCAAGTCCACCCTGGTCCGCTGCCTGACCAGGCTGATCGAACCCACGGCGGGCGAGATCCTGCTGGACGGGGAGGACGTGCGGGAAGCCGACGACCGCAGCCTGCGCGAGCTGCGCAGGCACCGCATGGCCATGGTCTTCCAGCACTTCGGGCTGCTGCCGCACAGGTGTGTCCTCCACAACGTCGCCTTCGGCCTGGAGATCCGCGGGGTCTCCAAGCGGGAGCGCTACGCGCGGGCCCGCGAGGTGATCGGGCTCGTCGGCCTCGACGGCTTCGAGGACTCCTACCCCGACCAGCTCTCCGGCGGCATGCAGCAGCGGGTGGGCCTGGCGCGGGCGCTCGCGGCCGACCCCGAGGTGCTTCTGTTCGACGAGCCGTTCTCCGCGCTGGACCCGCTGATCCGGCGCGAGATGCAGAACGAGGTCATCCGGCTGCACCACGAGGTCGGCAAGACCATGATCTTCATCACTCACGATCTCAGCGAGGCGCTCAAGCTGGGCGACCGGATCCTCATCATGCGCGACGGCGAGCTCGTCCAGGTGGGCACGCCCGACCAGGTGGTGGGCGCGCCGGCCGACGACTACGTCAGGGACTTCGTCAGCGACGTCCCGCGCTCGCACGTGCTGACGCTCCGCTGGATCATGCGCCCGGCCCAGCCCGGCGAGCCGCTCGACGGTCCCGTGCTCGGCCCCGACGTGGTCATCAGGGACGCCGTGAAGGCCGTGCTCTCGGCCGAGCGGCCGGTGCGCGTGATGGACGGGGAGGCACTGCTCGGCGTGGTCACCAGCGCGGAGATCCTCGAAGTGATCGCCGGAGGGCCGCAGGCATGACCACGGTGTCCGTGGTGAAGGCGCGGGTGACCGCCAGGCTGACGGGCCGCGGTTACCTGGTCGCGGCGACGCTCGCGGTGTGGGTGCTGGGCTGGGCGGTGCTGCGCGGGCGGGACACGCTGGCGCTCGGCGGCGCGGAGCTGACCCCGCTGCACGGCGGGCTGAACAGCGGCATGGACGCCATCGACGACAGCCGCAACAGCAACCCGTTCTTCCTCTACTTCATCAACTACATCCGGCTCTTCATCGACGAGGCTGTGCGGTTCGTCCAGGCGCTGATCAGCCAGCCGTCCTTCGACCGGCCCGTGCCGGTGCTCGGCTGGCTCGGCGTGGCCGGCCTGGCGACCGCCATCGCCCTGCTGTACGGCAACAGGAAGGTGGCGCTGCTCACCGCCGCCGGATTCCTCTCCTTCGGTGTCCTGGGCCTGTGGCAGGAGAGCATGGACACCCTGGCGCTCACGCTGACCGCCGTGGTGCTGTCGCTGGCGGTGGGCATCCCGCTCGGGGTGTGGGCCGGGCTGAGCGACCGCTTCCACCGGCTGGTGACCCCGGTGCTGGACTTCATGCAGACCATGCCGACCTTCGTCTACCTGGCGCCGCTCACGCTGTTCTTCCTGATCGGCCCGGCCAGCGCGACGGTCGCCACGATGATCTACGCGATCCCGCCCGCCATCCGGATCACCGCGCTCGGCATCCGGCAGGTCTCGCCCGAGACGCTGGAGGCCGGCACCTCTCTGGGTGCCACGCCCGCGCAGGCGCTGCGGCTCGTGCGACTCCCCATGGCCAAGCAGACGATCATCGTCGGGGTGAACCAGACCATCATGGCCGCCCTGTCCATGGCCACCATCGCGGCGCTCATCGACGCCCCCGGCCTGGGCCAGACGGTCCTGAAGGCGCTGCAGACGCTCGACGTGGGCACCGCGTTCAACGCCGGGCTGGCCATCGTCATCATGGCCGTGGTGCTCGACCGGGTGACCTCGGCGGCCAGCCGCCGCGTGGAGGTCGCGCGCCGGGCCGGGCGGCTGCGCACCGTGCGGGGGCGCCGCCTCGAGGTGGTGGGCGTGCTCGGGATCGCCGCCGTGCTCGGTTACCTGTCCTACACCTACGTCTGGGCGGCGGAGTTCCCCGCCGACGCCAACTTCGGCTCCTACGTACGCCGCGCGGCCGACGCCGCGAGCCTGTGGGTGCAGGACAGCATGGCCACCTTCACGGACGCGCTGAAGAACCTGCTGACCAACGCGCTGCTCAACCCCTTCGAGGCGCTGCTGACGGGTTCGCCCTGGTGGCTGGTCGCCGCCGTGGCCGTGGCCATCGTCCTGCTGGTGGGCAGCGTACGGGCCGCGCTGGTCGCCACAGCCGGGCTGCTGATCCTGGTGCTGCTCGGGCTCTGGCAGGACAGCATGGTCACCCTGGCCTCGACGCTCGTCGCGACCGTCCTGGTCATGCTGCTGGGCGTGGTCGTCGGGGTGTGGATGGGCCGCAGCGACCGGGTCGACACCCTGCTCCGCCCCGTGCTGGACGCCGGCCAGACCATGCCGGCCTTCGTCTACCTGGTGCCCATCCTCGGCCTGTTCGGGCCGACCCGGTTCACCGCGATCATCGCGGCCGTGGTGTTCGCCGCGCCGATCGCGATCAAGCTGGTCGCGGAGGGCATCAGAGGGGTTTCGGCCACCACCGTCGAGGCGGCGACCTCGGCGGGTGCGAGTGCCTGGCAGCTCATCTCCAAGGTGCAGCTGCCGATGGCACGCAGCGCCGTGACTCTGGCGACGAGCCAGGGGCTCATCTACGTGCTCTCCATGGTGGTCGTCGGCGGTCTGGTCGGCGCGGGAGCGCTCGGCTACGACGTCGTCGCCGGGTTCTCGCAGCACCAGCTGCGAGGCAAAGGGCTGGCCGCCGGGCTCGCGATCGTCGTGCTCGGCATCGTGCTCGACCGTGTCACGCGGGCCGCCACCGAGCGTGCGGACGCCGCGGCGCACGGCGGGCTTCATCAGAGGTGAACGATATCGGCCGGTTCCGGCCAGAGGAACTACAGGAGGACCAGGTGGCAGTAACCAGGAGTGGAAAGGTCCGGGCCGCCGTGCTCGTGACCGGCGCCGGCCTCCTGCTCACCGCGTGCGGAGGAGCGAAGGTCGGGCAGGTCGAGACCGCCACGAGCAGCGGTGCCGGCGCGAAGAGCTGCGGAACCTTCAATCTCGCGGTCAACCCGTGGGTGGGCTACGAGGCCAACGCGGCGGTGATCGCGCAGGTGGCCGAGAAGCAGCTCGGCTGCAAGGTGGTCAAGAAGGACCTGAAGGAGGAGGTGGCCTGGCAGGGCTTCGCCACCGGTGAGGTCGACGCCGTCGTGGAGAACTGGGCCCACGACGATCTCAAGAAGAAGTACATCGATGACCAGAAGGTCGCCGTGTCCGCCGGGCCGACCGGCAACAAGGGCATCATCGGCTGGTACGTGGCGCCGTGGATGGCCAAGAAGTACCCGGACATCACCGACTGGAAGAACCTCAACAAGTACGCCTCGCTGTTCAAGACCTCCGAGTCCGATGGCAAGGGCCAGTTCCTCGACGGCGACCCGTCGTTCGTCACCAACGACGCCGCCCTGGTGAAGAACCTCAAGCTCGACTACAAGGTCGTGTACGCCGGCAGCGAGACCGCGCTCATCACCACCTTCCGCCAATCGGAGAAACAGCAGAAGCCGATCATCGGCTACTTCTACGACCCGCAGTGGTTCCTGTCGGAGCTCAAGCTGGTCAAGGTCAACCTGCCTGCCTACACCAAGGGCTGCGACGCCGACGCGGCCAAGGTGGCGTGCGACTACCCGCCGTACGAGCTGGACAAGATCGTGAGCAAGAAGTTCGCGGACTCCGGCAGTCCCGCGTACACGCTGGTCAAGAACTTCTCCTGGACGAACGACGATCAGAACCTCGTGGCCAAGTACATCGCCGAGGACAAGATGACGGCCGATGAGGCGGCCGCCAAGTGGGTGGCCGACAACCCCGACAAGGTCAAGGCCTGGCTGCCCGCCGGTTGAGATCCGCATGCGCCCGGCCCGGTCGACGTTCGGCGATCGGGCCGGGCGCACGCGTGTCCGGACCTGGTGTTCGACCAGGTCCGGCGCGGCCCGGCAAACCGTAAGGAATTAAGACGCGACGCACTCTTGACACCCGGAACGCAGAGAGCGACGCTTGTTGCGGAAAGTGCGCTTGGTTGCATATTAGGCAACAACGGAGGTGGCTATGACGGGCCCGAGCGTCGTCATCATCGGCGCGGGTGTGGTCGGCGCGGCTCTCGCCGACGAGCTGTCCGCCCGCGGTTGGACCGGCGTCACGGTCGTCGATCAGGGAGACGTGCCCGCCACCGGCGGCTCCTCCTCCCACGCCCCAGGTCTGGTGTTCCAGATCAACGGGTCGAAGACCATGACCGAGATGGCTCGCTACACCATCGAGAAGTTCGTCGAGCTGGACAGCTTCCTCCAGGTGGGCGGGCTCGAGGTGGCCACCACCCCCGAGCGGCTCGCCGAACTGCGCCGCCGCCACGGCTGGGCCACCTCCTGGGGGATCGAGGCCCACCTGCTCTCACCGGAGGAGAGCGTGGCCAAGCACTCCCTCCTCGACCGCGACAAGGTGCTCGGCGGCCTGTTCATCCCCACCGACGGGCTGGCCAAGGCGGTCAAGGCGGTCGACGCGCAGCTCGCGCGGGCACAGGAGCGCGGCGTGCGGGTGCTCGGCAGGCACGAGGTGCTGGACATCAGGAGCGAGGGCGGCCGGGTCACCGCGGTGGTGACCGACCAGGGCGAGATCCCCGCCGACATCGTGGTGTGCTGCGCCGGGATCTGGGGCCCGCGGGTCGCCCGCATGGTCGGGATGGAGCTGCCGCTCACCCCGCTCGCCCACCAGCTCGCCTGGACCGGGCAGGTGCCCGACCTGGCGGGCCAGACCGTCGAGGCATCCCGGCCGATCCTCCGCCACCAGGACGCCGACCTGTACTACCGCGAGCGCTTCGACACGCTCGGCATCGGCTACTACGGCCACCGGCCCATGCCGATCAGCTCCGACGACATCCTGTCCGTCGATGCCGCCGAGGTGATGCCGTCCGTGCTCACCTTCACCCCCGACGACTTCGCCGAAGCCTGGACGCAGACCCGGGAACTGCTCCCGTCCACGAACTCCGCCAAGGTGGAGGACGGCATCAACGGGCTGTTCTCGTTCACCACCGACCACCTGCCGCTGATGGGCGAGTCGCGCGAGGTCGAGGGCTTCTGGGTGGCCGAGGCGGTCTGGGTCACCCACTCCGCCGGAGTCGGCCGGGCGATGGCCGAATGGCTCGTCGACGGCCACTGCACGACGTTCGACCTGCACGAGTGCGACGTCAACCGGTTCGAGCCGCACCAGCTCGCGCCCGACTACGTGCTGGCCCGCGGCTGCCAGAACTACGTCGAGGTCTACGACATCATCCACCCGCTACAGCCGATGGAGGACCCCCGCCCGCTGCGTACCAGCCCGTTCCACCCCCGGCAGCGGGAGCTCGGCGCGACCTTCCTGGAGGCGTCGGGTTGGGAGCGTCCGCAATGGTACGAGGCCAACGCGCCGCTGCTGCGGGGCCGCGACATCCCCGCGCCGGGAGACTGGGCGGCGCGGTACTGGTCGCCCATCGTCGGCGCGGAGGCCCAGGCCACCCGCGAGAGCGTCGCCATGTACGACATGACCGCGCTCAAGCGCCTGGAGGTCAGCGGCCCGGGAGCCGTCGCCTTCCTGCAGCGCCTCACCACCGGCAACGTGGACAAATCAGTCGGCTCGGTGACGTACTGCCTGCTGCTCAACGCCGACGGCGGCATCCGCAGCGATGTCACCGTGGCCCGCCTCGGCCCCCAGGAGTTCCAGGTCGGTGCCAACGGCAACCTCGACCTCGACTGGTTCGACCGCCACCGGCCCGCCGACGTGTACATCCGCGACCTCACCCCGGGGACCTGCTGCATCGGCCTCTGGGGGCCCAAGGCCCGCGACCTCGTCCAGCCGCTGGCCACCGCCGACCTGACCGCGCTGCGCTACTTCCGCGGCGCCCGCGCCTACCTCGGTAACGTGCCGGTCACCATGCTCCGCCTGTCCTACGTCGGCGAGCTCGGCTGGGAGATCTACACCACCGCGGACATGGGCCTCAAGCTGTGGGACACCCTGTGGGAGGCCGGCCAGGAGCACGGCGTCATCGCCGCCGGCCGGGGCGCCTTCACCAGCCTGCGCCTGGAGAAGGGCTACCGCTCCTTCGGCGCCGACATGACCTTCGAGCACGACCCGTACGAGGCGGGCCTCGAGTTCGCCGTCAAGCTGGACAAGGGCGACTTCATCGGCCGTGAGGCGCTGCTCGCCCGCAAGGAGTCGGTCGGCCGCCGCCTCACCTGCCTGCTCACCGACGAGGTCGTCATGGGCAGGGAGCCGGTGTACGACGGCGAGCGGCCGGTCGGCTACGTCACCAGCGCCGCCTACGGATACACGATCGGCAGAGGGATCGCCTACGCGTGGCTGCCCGCCTCGCTCGCGAACCCCGGCCAGAGCGTCGACATCGGCTACTTCGACCGGCGGGTGGGCGCCGTCGTGGCCGAGGAGCCCTTGTTCGACCCGGCGATGACCCGGCTGCGCGGTTAGGAGAGGACATCAGATGATCGACACCCCGCTGGACGTGGTGGACCCGGAGGTTCAAGCCGCCATCGGCGCGGAGCTGGCCCGGCAGCGATCGACGCTGGAGATGATCGCGTCGGAGAACTTCGCGCCCGTGGCGGTCATGGCCGCCCAGGGCTCGGTGCTCACCAACAAGTACGCCGAGGGCTACCCGGGCAGGCGTTACTACGGCGGCTGCGAGCACGTCGACGTGATCGAGCGGCTCGCCATCGACCGGGTGCGGGCGCTGTTCGGCGCCGAGGCGGCCAACGTGCAGCCCCACTCGGGCGCGCAGGCCAACGCCGCGGCCATGGCGGCCCTGCTGGAGCCGGGCGACACCATCCTCGGCCTCGACCTGGCCCACGGCGGCCACCTCACGCACGGCATGCGCATCAACTTCTCCGGCCGGCTCTACAACGTGGTCGCCTACCACGTGCGCGAGAGCGATCACCTGGTGGACATGGAGGAGGTCGAGCGGCTGGCCCGCGAGCACCGGCCGAAGCTCATCATCGCCGGCTGGTCGGCCTATCCCCGGCAGCTCGACTTCGCGGCCTTCCGCCGGATAGCCGACGAGGTGGGCGCCTATCTCATGGTCGACATGGCACACTTCGCCGGCCTGGTGGCGGCGGGTCTGCACCCCTCGCCCGTGCCGCACGCCCACGTGGTCACCACGACCACGCACAAGACCCTCGGTGGCCCGCGTGGCGGGGTCATCCTGTCCATCGCGGACCTCAGCAAGAAGATCAACTCGGCGGTGTTCCCCGGCCAGCAGGGTGGTCCGCTGGAGCACGTCATCGCGGCCAAGGCCGTCGCCTTCAAGGTCGCGGGCGAGGAGGAGTTCCGCGACCGGCAACGGCGCACGCTGGAGGGCGCGCGAATCCTCGCCGAGCGGTTGCTCGCTCCCGACGCCGTCGCCGCCGGGGTCAGGGTGCTGACCGGCGGCACCGACGTGCACCTCGTACTGGTCGACCTGCGGGACTCCGAGCTGGACGGCAAGCAGGCCGAGGACCGGCTGCACGCGGCGGGCATCACGGTGAACCGCAACGCCGTGCCCTTCGACCCGCGCCCGCCCATGGTCACCTCCGGGCTGCGGATCGGCACACCCGCCCTGGCGACGCGCGGGTTCGGCGCGGCGGACTTCAGGGAGGTCGCCGACATCATCGCGGGCGCCCTGACACCGGACGCCGACCTGGCGTTCCTGCGCGGCAGGGTCGAGGCCCTCGCCGGCAAGCACCCGCTCTACGGAGAGGCCCGATGACCCCGCGCCCGCCCGGAGCAGACCTGCCCGAGCACCCCGACCTGCTGTGGAGCGCGGCCGAGCCGAAAGCCTCCTACGACGTGGTGATCGTCGGCGGGGGCGGCCACGGCCTCGCCACCGCCTACTACCTGGCCAAGAACCACGGCATCACCAACGTCGCGGTCTTGGAGCGGGGCTGGCTGGCCGGCGGCAACATGGCTCGCAACACCACCATCATCCGCTCCAACTACCTGTGGGACGAGAGCGCCGGCATCTACGAGCACGCGCTGAAGCTCTGGGAGGGCTTGGAGGAAGAGCTCGACTACCCGCTGCTGTTCAGCCAGCGCGGCGTGCTCAACCTCGCGCACAGCCTGCAGGACGTGCGTGACAGCGTCCGCCGGGTGGAGGCGAACCGGCTCAACGGCGTGGACGCGGAATGGCTGGACCCCCAGCAGGTCAAGGAGGTCTGCCCGATCGTCAACATCTCGCCCGACGTGCGCTATCCGGTGCTGGGGGCCACCTTCCAGCCCCGCGCGGGCATCGCCAAGCACGACTACGTCGCGTGGGGGCTGGCCCGGGCGGCCGCGGCGCTCGGCGTCGACTTCATCGAGCACTGCGAGGTCACGGGGCTGCGGGTGAGCGACGGCCGGGTCACCGGCGTGGACACCACCCGCGGCACGATCGCGGCGGGCCGGGTGGCGCTGTGCGCGGCCGGGCACAGCTCGGTCGTCGCCGCCACCGCCGGCATCGACCTGCCGGTGCAGAGCCACCCGCTGCAGGCGCTGGTCTCCGAGCTGCTGGAGCCCGTGCACCCGACGGTCGTCATGTCCAACGCCGTCCACGTGTACGTCAGCCAGGCCCACAAGGGGGAGCTGGTGATGGGGGCGGGCATCGACGCGGCCAATTCCTACCGCCAGCGCGGCGCCTTCCACATCATCGAGCGGCAGATGGCCGCGGCGCTGGAGCTGTTCCCGATCTTCGCCAGGGCGCACGTGCTGCGGACCTGGGGCGGCGTCGTGGACGTCACGCCGGACGCCTCGCCGATCGTCGGGCTGACCCCGGTCGACGGCCTCTACCTCAACTGCGGGTGGGGCACCGGGGGCTTCAAGGCCACCCCCGGCGTGGGCTGGTGTTTCGCCCACACGGTGGCCAACGACGAGCCGCACCCGCTCAACGCTCCCTTCTCCCTTGACCGATTCGTCACCGGGGCGCTCGTCGACGAGCACGGCGCCGCCGCGGTCGCGCACTGAGGACGTCACATGCTGCTGATCCCATGCCCCTGGTGCGGCCCTCGTGAGGAGACCGAGTTCCACTACGGCGGGCAGGCACACGTCGCCTACCCGGAGAACCCGGCCGCGCTCTCCGACGAGGAATGGGCCCGCTACCTGTTCTTCCGCGACAACTCCAAGGGCGTCTTCGCCGAGCGCTGGAGCCACTCCGCAGGCTGCCGCCGGTGGTTCAACGCCCTGCGCGACACCGCGACCAACGAGATCCACGCCGTCTACCGTGCGGGCGAGCCGCGGCCGGTGACCTCATGACGCGCGAGAGCGGTGACCGGATGGACCACGTGACGCACGAGAGCGGCGGTGGGATGGACGGGCTGAGGCGGGAGAGTGGCGGCCGTATCGACCGCTCCCGCACCCTGCGCTTCCGGTTCGACGGGCAGGAGTACACCGGCCACCCCGGTGACACCCTCGCCTCCGCACTGCTGGCCAACGGCGTACGCCAGGTCGCCACCAGCGTCAGGCTGGGCCGCCCGCGCGGTATCTTCTCCGCGGGCAGCGAGGAGCCCAACGCGGTCGTCCAGATCGAGGAGCCGTTCCCCGAGCCGATGCTGCCCGCCACCACGGTCGAGCTGTACGACGGCCTGGTCGCCGGCAGCCTCGCCGGCCAGGGCCGCCTGGCGACCGAGCCCGACCCGGCCCGGTACGACGCCGTCCACGCCCACTGCGACGTCCTGGTGGTCGGTGCCGGGCCGGCCGGGCTGGCCGCCGCCCGCGAGGCGGCGAGAACCGGCGCGCGGGTGATCCTCGCCGACGAGCAGCCCGAGCCTGGCGGCAGCCTGCTGGGCACGACCGACCTCGTGGACGGCGTGCCGGGCGCCGAGTGGGCCGCCGCGACGGCGGCCGCGCTGGAGGGGCTGCCCGAGGTGCGGGTGCTGCGGCGCACCACCGTCTTCGGCTACTACGACGACAACTACCTGGTCGCCGTCGAGCGGCGCACCAACCACCTCGGCGGGGCGGCGCCCGCCGCCGTGGCGCGCGAGCGGGTCTGGCGCATCAGGGCGCGAAGGGTGGTCTTGGCCACCGGCGCGCACGAGCGGCCGATCGCCTTCGCGGGCAACGACCTGCCCGGGGTGATGCTGGCCGGCGCCGCCCGTACCTACGCCAACAGGTACGGCGTACTGCCGGGCCGCCGCGCGGTGGTGTTCACCGCGAACGACAGCGCCTACGCCGCCGCCCTCGACCTCGCCGAGGCGGGCGTGGACGTGGCGGCCATCGTCGACGTCCGGCCCGCACCCGGCCGGGGCTGGGCCGAAAGGGCACGTGAGCGCGGCATCTCGCTGCTGCCCGGCCACGTGGTGACCGCCGCCCGTGGTGACGGCCAGGTCTCGTCGGTGCTGGTCGCCGAGGCAACGGGCGCCGCGGTTACGGGCGCCACGGCAACGGACGCTACGGCAACGGACGCCACTCCCGCCACTCCCGCCGCTTCCGCGGCCGGAGAGCGGGCGCTCGACGCCGACCTGGTGCTCGTGTCGGGCGGCTGGAACCCGGTCGTCCACCTGTTCAGCCAGTCGGGCGGCACACTCCGCTACGACGAGGCGCTCGGCACGCTCGTTCCCGACCGATCCCGGCAGGCCGTCGACGTCGCCGGCGCGGCGGCGGGAGACCTGGAGGCGGCGGGGGAGGCGTACTGGCTGGTCCCCGCGAGCGACTACTCGGCGCACTTCGTCGACCTGCAGCGGGACGTGACCGTCGCCGACATCCAGCGGGCGACCGGCGCCGGCCTGCGCTCTGTCGAGCACGTCAAGCGCTACACCACTGCCGGAACGGCTCACGACCAGGGCAAGACCTCCGGCCTGCTCACCTCGGCGGTCGTGGCCCACGCGATCGGCGCCCCGGTGGCCGAGCTGGGCATCACCACGTTCCGCGCGCCGTACCTGCCAGTGAGCTTCGCGGCCCTGGCCGGCCGCGACCGCGGCCTGCTGCACGACCCCGTCAGAGTGACGGCGCTGCACGAGTGGCACGTCGCCCACGGCGCGCTCTTCGAGAACGTCGGTCAGTGGAAGCGGCCGTGGTACTACCCGCGTCCCGGCGAGGACATGGATGCCGCCGTGCTGCGCGAGTGCCGGGCGGCCCGCGAGGGCGTGGCGGCGATGGACGCCTCCACCCTCGGCAAGATCGACGTGATCGGGCCCGACGCGGGGGAGTTCCTCGACCGGCTCTACACCAACCTGATGAGCTCCCTGAAGGTCGGCGCCATCCGCTACGGCGTCATGTGCCGGCCCGACGGAATGGTCTTCGACGACGGTACGGTCATCCGCCTCGCCGAGGACCACTTCCTCCTCACCACCACGACGGGCAACGCGGCGATCGTCCTCGACTGGATGGAGGAGTGGCTGCAGACCGAGTGGCCCTGGCTGCGGGTGCACTGCACGTCGGTCACCGAGCAGTGGGCCACGGTCGCCCTCGTCGGGCCGGCCTCGCGTGAGGTGCTCGCCGGGCTCGCGCCCGGGCTCGCGGTGGACGCGGCGGACTTCCCGTTCATGACCTGGCGGGACGCGGACGTGGCCGGGATCCCGGCGCGCGTGTGCCGGATCAGTTTCTCCGGCGAGCTGGCCTTCGAGGTCAACGTGACGTCCTGGGACGGCCTGCGTCTGTGGACGGCGATCATGGATACCGGTCGCGTGACCCCGTACGGGACCGAGACCATGCACGTGCTGCGGGCCGAGAAGGGCTACCCGATCGTCGGCCAGGACACCGACGGCACGGTCACCCCGCAGGATCTGGGCATGTCCTGGGTGGTGTCGAAGAAGAAGCCCGACTTCATCGGCAAGCGATCGTTCGCGCGGGCCGACACCTCGCGGCCGGATCGCAAGCAGCTCGTCGGTCTGCTGCCGGAGGATCCGGACTTCCTGCTGCCCGAAGGGACGCACCTGGTCGCCACGGCCGACCTGCCGCAGCCGTCGGTGCCCGCGCTTGGTCACGTCACCTCCAGCTATCGCAGCGCCGCCCTGGGCCGCACGTTCGCGCTGGCGCTGGTCAGCGGCGGGCAGGGCCGGCTCGGAGAGCGGCTGTACGCGCCGGTCGCGGGTAGGTTCGTGCCCGTGACCGTCGCCTCACACGTCCTGTACGACCCGGAAGGAGCGCGCCGTGATGGCTGAGCGCAGGAGCCCGGCCGCGGCCTTCGCGGGCCGGTTCGCCGCCGCGTCCGAAGGTGCGGGGCTGCGGCTCGCCGAGCTGCCGTTCCTCACCCACGTCAACGTGCGCGTCGACCCGGCGAGCCCGCCGGCCGAGGACCTCGGGGCGGTGCTGGGGGTGCCGCTGCCGGTCGAGCCGTGCACCGCCGTACAGACCGGCTCCGGGGCCGACGACGTCACGGTGGCCTGGCTAGGCCCGGACGAGTGGCTGGTGATCGGACCCGAGGGATACCGGTACGAGCTGCTGCGCAAGGCGCTCGGCGACCGGCACGGGTCGATCGTGGATGTGTCGGCCCAGCGCACCACCCTGCTGGTGTCGGGCCCGCGCGCGCGTGACCTGCTGGCCCACGGCTGCGCGCTCGACCTGCACCCCAGCGTTTTCGGACCGGGGAGTTGCGCGCAGACCATGCTGGCCCGGGCCCAGGTCGTGCTCCTGGCCCGGCCCGACGGCTTCCTCGTACTCGTCCGCTCGTCCTTCGCGGCGTACCTGGCGGAGTGGCTCCTCGACGCGGCGACGGAACACCTCGGATGAGCATCGGCGTCTTCGACCTCTTCAAGATCGGTATCGGGCCGTCCAGCTCGCACACGGGCGGCCCGATGGCCGCCGCGCACCGGTTCGCGCGGGGTCTGCACGACGACGGCCTGCTGCCGCGCACGGCCCGGGTCCAGGCGATCCTGTACGGCTCACTGGGCCTGACCGGCAAGGGCCACGGCAGCGACAAGGCCGTCCTGCTGGGACTGTCGGGCGACAAGCCTGAGCTGGTCGACGTCGACGGTATCGACGCCCGGCTGGCCGAGATGCGCTCCTCGGGCACGATCAGTCTGTACGGCAGCCACCCGATCCCGTTCGTGACCGGCGAGGACCTCATCTTCGAACGCAAGATCTCGCTGCCCGGCCACCCCAACGGCATGCGCTTCACCGCGCTGGCCACCGACGGGTCGGTGCTGCGGGAGAAGGTCTACTACTCCGTAGGCGGCGGCTTCGTGGTGGATGAGAACGCCACCGGCGCCGACCGGATCAAAGCCGATGACACCGTGCTGCCTTTTCCGTTCACCACCGCCGAGGAACTGCTCAAGCACTGCTCGGCCACCGGCCTGTCGATCTCGGGGCTGATGCTGGAGAACGAGAAGGCGTTCGGCCGCACCGACGAGCAGATCCGCGCGCAGATCCTGGAGCTGTGGCGGGTGATGTCGCAATGCGTGCGGCGCGGCATGTCCCGCGAGGGAGTGCTGCCCGGCGGGCTGAAGGTCAGGCGGCGCGCTCACCAGTTGCGACGCCGCCTGCAGAGCGAGGCATCCGGCAGCGATCCGCTGCAGGTCATGGACTGGGTGTCGCTGTTCGCGCTGGCGGTCAACGAGGAGAACGCCGCCGGTGGCCGCATCGTCACCGCGCCGACCAACGGCGCGGCGGGCATCATCCCGGCGGTGCTGACCTACTACTCCGAGTACGTGCCCGGCGCCGATGAGGAGGGGGTGATCCGCTTCTTTCTGACCGCGGCGGCGATCGGCGTGCTGTTCAAGGAGAACGCCTCCATCTCCGGGGCCGAGGTGGGCTGCCAGGGCGAGGTCGGCTCGGCCTGCTCGATGGCCGCCGCAGGGCTGACCGAGGTGCTGGGCGGCACTCCGGAGCAGGTGGAGAACGCCGCCGAGATCGGCATCGAGCACAACCTCGGCCTGACCTGCGACCCGGTGGGCGGGCTGGTGCAGATCCCGTGCATCGAACGCAACGCCGTCGCCTCGATCAAGGCCATCACCGCCGCCCGCATCGCGCTGCGCGGCGACGGCCGCCACTTCGTCTCGCTGGACAAGGCCATCAAGACCATGCGCGACACCGGCCGCGACATGCTCGACAAGTACAAGGAGACCTCACGCGGCGGCCTGGCCGTCAACGTCATCGAATGCTGAACGGTCTTTCTAGCGGTGCCGGTGCCGGCAGGTCACCGATCCTCCCACTCTTCGAAGTCGTGACCGCGATGGTGGGTGAGGTTGACGGCGACCTGGCAGGAGCCGGGGAACGTCAGCGTTGGAGGTGTGCCGCAAGGTCGGGCGGGCGATCGGCAAGCCGGTATGGCGTCGCAAGGTCGGGCGGGCGATCGGCAAGCCGGTATGGCGTCGCAAGGTCGGGCGGGCGATCGGCAAGCCGGTATGGCGTCGCTATGCGGCGGCCTTGACCACGTGGAGAAGCTCGCCGAGCACCTCGGTGTTGAGCTGGTAGGCCAGCTTCACCTCGCCGATCATGCGCCGCTGCTCCCGCTCGCCGAAGGGCAGCGCGTCGAGGCGGGCGCGATATTCGTTCTTGAATCTGGGCAGGCTGCCGACCTCGTCGAACAGGTAGAAGTCGACCCCGCCGCCCTTCTGGTAGCCGTAGATCTTCTGCAGCTCCATCCGGATGAACTGCCCGCCCGACAGGTCGCCCATGTAGCGGGTGTAGTGGTGGGCGATATAACCGCCCGGCCAGTCGGCCACCTGCTCGATCCGAGCCACCAGGGTCCGGGTCGCCTTCGAGGGCACGATCCGGTCGCGCCAGCCGGCACCGTAGACGGTCTGCAGGTCACGCTCCAGCGCCTGCTCCCGATAGAGCTCCGGGAAGACGAACCGGCCGGCCACCGGGTGATCGGCCAGGGCCTTGGCGGCGCCGTCGAGGGCGAGATAGGCGAAGTAGTGCTGGGCAACGAGCTCGCCGTAGTCATGCTCGCTCAACCGGCCGCCCATCAGCTCTTTGAGGTAGCTCTCATCCTCGGCCGACTCGTGGTCGCTCCAAGTGGCGTTCTTCAAGGTCTCGGAGAACGACGTCACGCTTCACCCCAATGTGTTGCCAGGTCTTTCATGACAAAGTGTCACAAACCCTGGACGGGCCCGTCAAGTTGATGACGACACTCTGTCATTAAACCCGACCCTGTCATGCTGGCGCCGCAGCCGTCACATCGCCGGGGCGGCCGAGGGCGATCAGTGTGAGATTGCGCAACGACGGCGTGCCTGGTGCGAAGTAGTCACTGTGCCCGCCGGGACCCACCTCAAACACCCGCGCCCCGTACCCGGGACTCAGCGCGTCGGCCCCGAAACCAAGCGGCCCGAGCTTCACTTTCGGCACGAACCTGATCCAATCACTATCACCTACACCCGCCCAAACTCTGGTGACAGACGGCGCCGGGCCGGACACTCCGTGGTCGGACGGCGGGCGATATGACGCGTCGGACAAACGGTGGTCGGACGGTGACCTATCGGATGGCGGGTGATACGACGCGTCGGGCAAGTGGCGGTCGGACGGTGCCCCGTCGGATGGTTCCTGGTCGGATGGCGCGCGGTCAAACGGCGTATGGCCTGACAGTCCGTGGTCGGACGGTAGTTGGTCTGACGGCGCCCAGTCTGCGGGCGGATGGTCGGACAGGGCACGCTCAGACGGCGTATGGCTTGATGCTGCGCGGCTGGACGGCGGGTGACCTGACGATGCCTGGTCGGACGGCGGGTGGTCTGACGGCGCCCAGCCAGATGCTGTCTGGCCAGACGCTGCATGGCCGGTCAGTGCGGGGTCGGACAGTGCATGGCCAGACGGTGCGGGGCCGGACGATGCGTCGATGCCGGGGCTTCCGAACAGCGCCACATCCGCGACGGGCAGGTCCGTCCCGGCCTTGGCGCACACCACCGAGCCGTAGCTGTGGCACAGTAACGCGATCGGCGCGGACGTCCGCGCGTGCAGCTCCATGACGGTACGGCGCAGTGCCTTCGCCCCCTCGACGGCCGCCGTGTCGGTGATGGCGCCCAGGCTCCACGTAGGCGGCGCGTCATAACCGAGCCAGGCGATCACGGCCAGCCGCTCGCCGTGGCCCACCTTGGCGGCCTCGGCCAGCAGCGCCCGCGCCGCGCCTCCCGGCCGCTTCGTACTCGCTTCGAAGGTGGCAACCGTAGTGTCGGCTCCCGGCACCACAATGGCGACCCGATCGGCGGTGGCCAGGTCGCCGTAGACCTTCACAAGCCGGCCACTGTGCTGGCCGGGCAGCGCCAGGACCGCGCCGAACACGAGACTTCCGGCGAGCGTGAGGATTCTGAGCATGCTCGGAAAGGTACGAAAGAGCGGCCGTCGACCGCGTCACCGCTGGGGCTGAACTTTCTTGTAGTACCTGGGGGTGACAAGGCCGTTGGCAAGCACATGGTGGGCGATCTGGTCGTGTCGTCCCGTTGTACGAGCGGCAGCGGCAGTGCCGCTTGGTAGCGATGCAGGCGACGCCGCGGCGGGCTGATCGTCCGACGGCCGGGGCGGCCGGGGCGGCCGGGGCTGGCAGGGGAGGGCCGGGAGGGCCGAGGCCAGGGAGGGCCGGGGCCGGGGAGAGAGCCGGGAGGGAGAGGGCCGGGAGGGAGAGGGCCGGGAGGGAGAGGGCCGGGAGGGAGAGGGCCGGGAGGGAGAGGGCCGGGAGGGAGAGGCCGAGTAGGGCCGGGGCCGGGGCGGGGGAGGCCGAGTAAGGCGGGGGAGAGCCGGGAGGGCCGCGGAGGGCCGCGGAGGGACGGGGAGGGCGAGGGCCGGGAGGGCCGACGCGTCATGGCTTGTCCTCGCGATAGGTCATCAGACGGGAGCCACGAGGACGGGTCGGCGGGCTGTCCTGGGTGCTGGGACGACGCAGGCCCTGGCGGATTCTATGGCGCAGATCACATAGCCGCACCTGTCACAGGGCTCAGATCGTCGGCGTCTCGTGTCCGGTAGCCGGCAACGGAAGAATGGAAGGTCATCATGAGCAAGGTCTGGTTCATCACCGGTACGTCCCGCGGTCTGGGCCGCAGCTTTGCCGAGGCGGCGCTGTCTCGTGGCGACAAGGTGGCCGCGACCGCCCGCAAGGCCGAGAGCCTTGACGACCTGGTCGCCGCCTACGGCGACGCGGTGCTCCCGCTTGAGATGGACGTGACCGACAAGGTCGCCGTCTTCGAGAACGTGACGCGGGCCGCCGAGCACTTCGGCCGCCTGGACGTCATCGTGAACAACGCCGGCTATGCCCAGATCGGTGCAATCGAGGAGTTGACCGAGCGGCAGCTGCGCGACCAGCTGGAGACCAACCTGTTCGGTGCGGTGTGGGTGATCCAGGCCGCGCTGCCGTACCTGCGCGAGCAGCGCTCGGGACGCATCATCCAGCTGTCCTCGGCCGCCGGGCTCATCGCCATGCCGCTCGGCGGCGCCTACCACGCCTCCAAGTGGGCCCTGGAGGGCTTGAACGAGGCTCTCGCCGGTGAGGTCGCCGAGTTCGGCGTGAAGGTGACCATCATCGAGCCCGGCGGCTTCGCCACCCGCTCCGGCAAGAACCCCGACCCGCTCGACAACGGCCACATGGCCGAGCCCGACCCGGCCTACGCCGGCCTCCGCCGGCGCCTCGGCGCGATCGCCGGCAAGCAGCCCGCCGGCGACCCGGCCGCGGCGGCCCAGGCGCTGCTCAAGCTGGTGGACTCCGATAATCCACCGCTGCGGATTCTCTTCGGCCAGGGCTTCTACCCGATGATCCAGCAGGCCTACGCCGACCGGCTCAAGATGTGGGCCGACTGGCAGGACCTTTCGGCGGAGGCGCACGGCAAGGCCGACCAGCAGGCCACGGTTTGAGCCTTTCCAGATCTGAGCCGCGTCGTTCTTCTCGGCTCGATGTACGCCCCCGGCTGGAGTCTGGTGCTCGAAAGGGGATGCCTGAACGGGCGCCTCCCGCACGCCGCAGGGCCAGATGCCGTGAGCCCAGGCCCTCCCCATGATCCTGAGAACGGCGGTGTCGGACAGCTGCCCTCTCCTAAGGGCCCGTTCGTCGCCCCGTCTACCGGCTGAAGGCAGTTGGTGACCCTGCTCGCAGTCCTCTCGCGCCGAGGAGAGGCCGAGGAGAGGCCGAGGAGAGCAGGAGATCAACAAAACAGGACAAGCGGTATATCCCTTGACCTTCCTCCATGGCGATGCCGGTGATCGTAGGATCGTCCGCGTGGATCTCGATGACGTCGCCGCCCGGCTCGGGGTACCCGCCGAGGACGTCGACCGCGTACACCGGCTCGCCGGCGATCGGCCGTCGGCTCCGCTGCCCGCCAAGGCCGACGCGCCCGCGATCCTCGACCGGCTCGCGGTGCGGCCGGACGACGCCGCCGAGATCATGGCGGGCTGGCCCGACCCCGGCTCTCCACTGTGGACTCCGGAGCTGCGCTGGCTGCTCGACCGCACGATCGCCCTGGTCCGCGCGGATCTCGGGGGCCACGGCTGGCTGCCGCCCGGTCCGGAGCTGCCGCGCGAACGGGGCCCCGCCTGGCGGCATCTCTACGTGTACGCGTACCTGGCCCTAGTCGACGTCGTCACGGCGTACCACCGCGACCACGGCATCCCCGATGCCGTGTCGTGGGTGACCCTCGCGGATCTGGGCCGCAACCTCGCGATCGACCGGCGGATGCGCCGCGAGGGCTGGCCGGTCATGCAGAGCTGGCTGACGCTGCACGCGCGCGGCGGCCTCTACGAGCTGGGCCGGCTGCAGCACCAACGCGGCGGCACCACCATCGACCTGCACATCCCCGAGTCGGGATCGATGACCCCGGAGGCGGTCGCGGCGTCGCTCGACGAGGCCCGCGCGTTCTTCCCGCGCCACTTTCCCGACGAGCGCTACACGGCGTTCTCCTGCGGCTCGTGGCTGCTCGACCCGCAGCTACTGGAGTATCTGCCCGGGGACTCCAACATCGTCCGGTTCCAGCGGAGGTTCGAGCTGGAACCCTACGAGGAGCCGGAGGGCCAGGACGCCGACGTCGAGGTGCTGCGGTTCGTGTTCCGCACTCTGACCACGCCGCTCGACCAGCTACCGCGCCGCACTGTGCTCCAGCGCGCGATCGTCGACCACCTGAAGGCCGGCCGCCACTGGCGCATTCGCCGCGGCCACTTCCCGATCTAGCCGAGCCGAGACGCGCGCCCGCCTTCCACATCACGACCCGCAGGCGGCGGACATCAGCCGCGTGGTTGAGGTCGGAGTAGCGGGCAGCGTGCTGGTCGGGTGCGGTGAGGTTGATGAAGGTCGCCATCGAGGTGCTCGGCCGCTCCCTGGCCCGGCTGCTCACCGGCGCGCGAGATCACCGTCGCCGCGATGGCCTGCAGCGGCTTCTCGCGCTGCTCAAGGGCGGTGGGCACCTCCCGGATCCTGATCACTGCAGGGATCTGTTGAGCCGGATTCGGGCGTTGTCATGCCCGCGTGTGCACGGCACCGGCAAGTGCCAAGTCCCGGCTTGTCACACTCCATATCGTCACTAAGGGTAATAATATGCTCACATATTGTCCATGTTGGGGGGAAGGGCGCCATGCCCGAATCACACGTGACGACCGAGGAGCGGTTGTCCCGCTTGCGGGCCCAGTTGTCGGGGGCACGGTCCAGCACCAAGAGGGACCTGCGCATGCGACTGAGCCGCGGCGGCAACACGCTGATCGGCGCGAGTCTGCACGCCGCCTCCCGCAAGGCCAAAGGGCTGGAGCTGACCGCGCTGGAACAGCTTCTGGTAGGGGCGATGGGCACGATACTGGCCGAGGAGGAGATCACCGAGTTCGGCCGGATCTACCATGAGGAGACGTCCCCCGAAGCGGTGCGGGAGCTGTTCCCGGACACCATCACCGGCCGATCTCTGACCGAAGGCTTCTCCGTCGAGGAACTGGTCGCGGACTTCCCCCGGATCGGCGCCGAGGTCGCCGCACAGCCCAACGCCAGCCTGGTCCGCCTCGACGAACTCGCGCCCGATGCGTCGCTGGACACCGAAGAGTTCGTGGAAGCGCTGGCCACCCACGGCGGCGGGATCACCGTCGTCGTCGGCCCGCAGGACCAGGGGGCGCGCGGAATTGACGGGGCCGACGCGATCTACGTCAAGCTGTCGTTCCGGGACTTCTGGTGCCTTCGCCGGTCCGGCGAGGCGGGCAAGGACGAGATCTACTGGACCTCCTCGGCCGGTAGCGACAACGGGTCCACCAAGGAGTACGAGTCGCCGGAGTTCGGCTCCATCGCCAAGGGCAGCCACCGGCAGTTCGCCGCGCATTGCTCGGCGCCCACAACGTGGAGCCCCATCCATTACTTCCCCTCGGGATCCACCGCCGCCGCGCCGACGCTAGCCGCCCACGACGGCAAGCTCTACTGCGTCCATCGCGGCTGACCAGAGGCCATCGACTTCGACGTGCTCGATCCGCCGTCTGGTGTCAGGCTGAGTACGTTCGATTCTTCGCGCCTTGGAGGTTTGATGCGTGCAGGCGTCGTGGTCAGCGCACACCCCGGCGTGGAGGACATCGCCGTACAGGCCGAGGAGTTGGGCCTGCACAGTTTCTGACTCAACGACACCCCGATGGTCCACGGCGACCCCTTCGTCACCCTGGGACTGTGTGCGAAGGCCACCAGCCGCATCAGGCTCGGCATCGGCGTGACCTCACCGGCGCTGCGCTCGGCCCCGGCCGCCGCGAGCGCGTTCGCCAGCCTCAACGCCCTGGCACCAGGCCGGATCATCTGCGGGATCGGCACCGGAAACACCGCCCGGCGCACACTGGGCATGCGGCCGACCACTACCGCCACGATGGAGAACTTCACCGCCGCACTGCAGGACCTTTGCGCCGGAGGCACCATCGAGTACCGCGAAGGTGACCGAGTCCGCGACGTTCGGTTCCTGCACACCGGGGCGCACGCGAACACGACCGACCCGATCGAGTTCGTCGTGGCCGCGCTGGGACCGAAGGCCGCCGCCGTCACCGCCGCCGACGCGCGCAACTCGGCCCCGAGGAGCGCGAGGCGGTGCGGCGACTCCTCGACCGGCGCGGCACCACCGCCACCGCACCCGACCGGCACACCAAGCTCTACCCCAACTACCTCGGACGCATCGCACCGGAGGACCGGGACCTGATCCTGCCCTCACTGATGAACACCCTGGCCTTGGTCGGCACCCGCGACGACCTCCGCGCCCGCATCACCACCCTGGAACAGGCCGGCATCGACGAACTGCTCATCCAGCCGGTGATCGACCCACCCACCGAGATGGCCCAGCTCGCGAAACTCCTTACCTGAGCGGACCCGACTCCCATACGAGCTACCAGCGGACGGTCGTCACGCCCGGGTGTAGCGGTGTTTGGCGCCGGGTGGGAAGTACTCGGGGTCGCCCAGTTCGCGTAGCCGGATGAACGGCGCCTGCTGGGCCATCGGTACATAGGCCGCGAACTCGCTGTTGAGCCGGAGCAGCTGTTCGAGGATCGACTCGCCCACCAGCCTCGCCGTCTCCTCCGATGGCTTCTCGCCGGGCATGAGCTCCGCTGTCACCGTCAGGTGCCGGTCGCGCCGGTCGTCCTCGACCGCCTCCATGACGAACTTCCCGGTCACCAGCGAGCTGACCGCCGGCTGCTGCAGCCCAACAGAGATGTTCTCCGGGTACACGTTCGCCCCGTAGTAGGACACGGTGAAGTGGCTGCGCCCGAACACGTAGACGAAGGGCCGGAGCGGGCCGGTCGCCGAAGGCTCGAAGCCGTGGTGCCGTACGAAACGTGACATCCGCTCGAACGGCACGATTCCGCCCTCGTCGGCGATGTGATAGCGGACCAGGGGGATGCCATTGTCGCCCGAGAACACCAGCGTCCCCTCGTGCTCCTCGAAGAAGCGGACCTCTGGGTCGTACTGGACGAGTGTCGGCAGCCGCGACTCCCCGAACAGCTCCCTCGCGGCCCCGGGACGCCCGGCCAGGAAGCGGCGGATCTCCACGGAAAGAGGCGTCTCGTTGCCCAGCACGCCCGCGTCGGCCGTGCCGTAGAGGGAGGCGATGCCGCGCACCGGGTCGGCGATGCCCGCCCTGTCCGCCACGAGCGTGCGCCACTCCTCGCTGAACACCTCCCCGGCCGTGACAAGCTTGACGTTCCACCTGGACCAGGGCAGCCCCGCGTCGATCACGTCCTTGAGGAAGGGCGGATAGCCGAGGAGTGCGACCTGGTCGAAGTGCGGGGCCAATTGCGGGAGTACGCGAAGGATCTCCCGCTTGTCGCTGCCAGGGGCGACCACAGTGATCGGGTAGCCGCGCTCGGCCAGGTGGCGGCAGCAGGCCACGGTGAACAGCCCGCCCACCCAGGTGCCGAGCGCGAAGCAGACGACGGCCAGCGTTCTGCGCTCCCGAGCCTCGAAGGAGTCCCGGAACACCTCCTCGAAACGCGCGGCGATCACCCGCTCGTCGGACACGGAACGCGGCCAGAACGACGGCGTACCCGTCGAACCGGACGAGACCGCGATCATGTCGCCGATCACGCCGTCGCGGCAGAGCCGGGGGAGTGGGTGGCGGTTGAGGTAGCCGTCCTTGGTGAGCAGCGGCAACCGCGCGAAGTCGGCCATGCTCGACACCTGGTCCGGACTGACACCGTGCTCGGCGAGGAACTCCCCGTACGCGGGCACCGACGCGGACACCTGATGGAAAAGCGCAAGCGGGTCCATTTCTCAGACGGTAGATCCTGCTTCCCGTTGACGCACGCGGTCTCCCCGCCTGCCTCCAGCGCCCCGGGTGCTTCGAGGCGGGCGGCCGAGGTCAAGGGGATGGTTCGAGGTAGATCTTGCGTTCTTCGGGGGTCAGTTCGCGGATGGTGCGCTTGGCGGCGAGTGCCTGGACCTGGTGCATGGGGCCGCATACCTCGCAGCGCCAGATCCGTACCGTGGCGTCGTCGTAGGTCGAGAGCAGCCGCCACCCGTCCGGGCTGAACTTCACGGAGTTGACCGTAGTGCCGGAGCCGCTGAAGACCACTGGCTCGCCCCCCTCGGCCGGTGTCCAGATCCGCACGGTGTTGTCATTGCCGCTGCTGATGACCTGCCGCCCGTCCGGGCTGAAGCCGACGCTCCACACCACGCCCTGATGGCCGCGCAGGACGATGGGGTCTCCGGTCCCGTCGGTGTTCCAGACGCGGATCGTGCCGTCGTTGCCCCCGCTGACCAGCCGCCGCCCGTCCGAGCTGAGGGCGAGGCACCACACCAGGCCTTGGTGGCCGCGCAGCATGACAGGTTGACCGGTCCCGTCGGCGTTCTGGATCAGGATCGTGCCGTCCACGCCCGCGCTCGCCACTCGCCGCCCGTCGGCGCTGAACGCGACATACCGGACCTGGCTCTGAGGGCTTTTCATGATGACCGGCGCTCCGGTCCCGTCCGTCTGCCAGACCCGTACCGTGCCGTCGTCACCTCCGCTGACCACCCGTGTGCCGTCCGGGCTGAAGGCGGCGTTCCACACGTTTCCCCTGTGGCCGCGCAGCACGACAGCCTGGCCGGTCCCGTCGGTGTGCCAGATCCGTACCGTGCTGTCAGCACCTGTGCTCGCCACCCGCCGCCCGTCCGGGCTGAAGGCGACCCCGAGGACGTCCGCCTTGTGGCCGCGCAGCACCAGCGCGTCACCGCCGCCGTCGATGTTCTGGACGCGGATCGTGCCGTCGATACCGGCACTGGCGACGCGTCGCCCGTCCGGGCTGAACGCGGCGTCGTACACGGTCCCCCCAGTATGACCTCGCAGGATCATCGGGTCACCGGTGTACGCCACGTCCCACAGGCGCATCGTCCCGTCATCGCTCGCGCTCGCCAGCGTACGCCCGTCTGGGCTGAACGACGCGTTCCACGTCGTACCACGATGGCCGCGCAGAACGAGCGGGTCGATGTTGCTGGCCATGTTCCAGATCCGGACCGTGCCGTCGTTGCTTACGCTGGCGATCCTCCGGCCGTCGCGGCTGACCGCCGCACCCTCCACCGTGCCGTCGTGCCCGCGCAGCACCGCTGGTGCGTTCTGTCCGGTCACGTCCCACACCCGCACCGTGCCATCGGTGCTGCCGCTGACCAGGTTCCGCCCGTCCGGGCTGTACTGCAGTCCTTCCACAGAATTCTCGTGGCCGCGCAGCACGACCGTTTTCGCCTTACCGGCCGGGTCCCAGATCCGGACGGTGCCGTCGCCGCCGCCGCTGGCCAGTCTCCGCCCGTCCGGGCTGAACACGACCTGCAGAGCCCGCCCATCGTGGCGGCGCAGCACCTTGGGAGCGCCGACTCCGGCAGACGAACCGCCGGTCCACCTGCCGCCATCCGGTGCCTTCCAGATCCGTACCGTGCCGTCGTCCCCGGCAGTTGCCAGGCGTTGCCCGCCGGGGTCGAACGAGACGCCCCACACCGGACCACGGTGGCCGCGCAGCACCAGCGGATCGCCACCGCCGGCCCAGTCGGACACGCTGACCGTTCCGTCGATGCCGCCTGTCGCCAGGTAGCGTCCGTCCGGGCTGAACACGGGGTTCCACGCCTCACCGGCATGGCTGTGCAGCACCACCGGATCGCCCGTGGGCAGCCCTCGTACGGACACCTGCCAGACCCGTACGGTGCCGTCCCCGCTGCCGGCGGCCAGATGCCGCCCATCCGGGCTGAACGCGACGCCGCAGACCTTGCCCGCGGCGATGGGAACGATGAGCCGGATCCGCGAGTCGACGGTGGCCTGCCGGAGTATCGCCGTGGCCTCCTCCGTCGGGCTGACCGCGTATGCCCGCCGGGCCAGCAGCAGCCCGAGCTGCGGGTCCAGCTGGAGCTGGCCACGCGCGTCCGCCGCCAACTGGCGAGAGTACGCGAGATCTCGCTCCTTCTCCGCTTGGTTCGCGTTCACCAGGGCCATCACGGCCAGCGCTCCGACCACGGTCGCCACCACCACCAGGCTGATCAGGGCCGCGCGCACACGACGGGCCGCCGCCGCCCGCTCCCGGCGCGCGCGTGCCCTGCTGGCCGCCAGGAACGCGTGTTCCAGGTCGTTGAGCCGGTCGAGCGCGCGGTCCTCCCAGGCCGCCAGTCGCGTTCCCCGGTACAACAGCTCGTTCTCGCGCCCGTGCTGCTCCCACTCGGTGGCGGCGTCGGTGAGCCGCCGCTGGAGCCGGACGAGTTCCCGGTCTTCGGCGAGCCAGCCCCGCAGCCTCGGCCAGGAACGGATCACCGCCTCGTGAGCCACCTGGACGCTGTCCTCGTCGACGGTGAGCAGCCGCGCCGCCGTCAGCCGGGACAGTACGGCCTCCATCGCCGCCCCGTCCGGCCCCGCCAGCAGCTCCGCCGGCGGGACGCGCCTGCGCGTGTCCTCGGTTCCCTGCCCCAGCGCCGTCAGGCGGAGGAACGCGTTCCTGGCCAGATACCGCTCACCAACGTCGAGCCCGTCGTAGATCTGCTCGGCGGTCTGCGCGATGGCGCCCTGGATGCCTCCTGCTTCGCGGTACCCCGCGAGCGGCAAAGTGTCGCCTTTGCGGCGCTTCCACGTCTCCAGCAGGGCGTGGGAGATCAGTGGCAGCGCGCCGGGCTCGCCTCTCGCGTCGCTGAGGATGGTCTCGACGAGCGCCTGCTCGACCTTGAGCTCTGCCCGGAGCGCCGGGCCGATGATCACCTGTCGGAGGTCGTCGTCCTCCATGGGGCCGATCAGCAGGTGCCGGTCGCGCAGCATGGCCACCAGCGGCGGGTGTTCAGCGCACCGGGCGTAGAAGTCCGCGCGGATTCCCAGTACGACGCGGGCTCGATCGTTGGTCTCCTCCGCCGCGGCGAGCAGCGAGTCCAGGAAGAGGGATCTCTCCTTCTGGTCGTCGCAGAGGCTGAAGACCTCCTCGAACTGGTCGACGACGATCACGATGCGCACGCTCTTCGGCCTGCCCGCCAGTATCTGACGGATCGCCAGCCGGACGTTCGAAGGGGCGGCCACCAGGTCGGCGTACAGAGAGGGAGCGGAGGTTCCGCTGAGGTTGGCCAGGCCCACCGCGAGTTCGTCCAAGGGGTGCGCGCCTGGCGTGAGAAGGAGCGTCGGCCGATGGTGGCCTTCCGAGGCGGCGCTGTCCCTCAACGCCGGGAGCAGGCCGGCTCGAAGCAGGGAGGACTTGCCGCTTCCTGAGGCGCCGAACACCGCGAGCAGGGACGTGTCGCGTAATCGCGCGGAGAGTTCGTTCACCAGCTCGCGCCGGCCGAAGAACCGGTCCGCGTCGTCAGGGTCGAAGGTGACGAGGCCGAGGTAGGGCGCGTCCTGGTCCATCTGGTCCTCCGCGCCGGCGTCGGTGTCGGCCAGCTCCGCGGCGACCTCTCGCCAGAGTCTTTCCCAGGTCTTGGTGTCGCCGCCGCAGGCCTCGACATAGGCCAAGGTGACCGCCAGCGTGGGAAAGATCCCCCCACCTGCCGCCTCGGACAGTGCGGTCACCGAGTAGTGCGCGCGCCTGGACAATTCGCGGTAGCTGGACCGAGGGGCTCCGGCGCGTAACTGCCTCAGCTCGTGCGCGAACCGCTGTAACGGGCCCGCGTCGGGGTCGAGCGGTCGTTCCGGTCGTCCCATGAACTCGCCCCCATGGCCGTACGATCGCCGGCTGTCGAACTGCGAAGAACGCCGCTTGACAACCGGAATCGACTATAGCCATCGGGGGGTTGATTACGCGATAAACCGCCCGTCCCGCCCCCGGGAGAAGACGGGCGGCTCCAACGCGATTTACGCCGGGTAATGCCGGCGACAGCCTAGGGCTGGGCTGGATCCAGTCTTACAGGTCGTAGTGCAGGTCGGTTTTGCCGTTGCTCGGGTTGTAGGTGCAGTAGAAGTCGATGCCGGTTCTCCGGTGCAGGTCGGCCGCTTTGTTCAGGCAGTCGTAGCAGCTTTCGAAGTTCGGGGGCACCCACACGCTGTTCGGATTGGCCTCTGTCCTGAGCTGGCATCGGTTTGGGGCGAGGACCGTGGAGGTCTTGCTGCTCGACGAGGTACTCGCGGTCGAGGCGTACGACAAGCCGGGCACGGAGGCGATGACAGCGGTTGCGAACATGACTGCCGTCACAAGGCCCAGACCCCTCGCGAGCTTCCTGCGGGACTGCCGTTCCATGTCGATTCCCTTCGTCGGTGACCCGGTAAGCCGTATCCCCTGGTCTAGAGAGCTTCAAAGGTTGACGTTATGTAGTTGTATCGTCACGGCTGGGGTGACATGTGGGCGGTCGCCGTTCATACCGGAGACATGAGATATCCCGACAGTGGCGGGCTGACCGCGCAGGCGCGGGCCCGCCGGGAGCAGGTGCGGTTCGCGGCCGGGGAGATGTTCGCCGCCGGGGCGAGTGACCGGCAGGTCGCCGAACACTTCCGGGTCAGCCTGATGTCGGCCAACCGCTGGCACCGGGCCTTTGACCAAGGCGGGATGGACGCGCTGGCCTCCAAGGGGCCGGGCGGGGAGAAGTGCAAACTGACCGGCCCACAGGTGGAGGCCTTGGCGGCGGCGCTGGAACAAGGGCCTGCCGCGCACGGCTGGGCCGAGGACCAATGCTGGACCCTGGCCCGGATCGCGGATCTGATCGGTCGGCTGTTCGGGGTGTCCTACACGGTGGGCGGGGTGGACTACCTGCTGCATCGGATGGGGTGGAGTTGGCAGGCGCCCGCCCGCCGGGCCGCCGAACGCGACGAGGACGCGATCGCCGCCTGGCGGGAACATGCCTGGAGCGAGGGAAAAGGACCGCGGCACGATTGGGCGCCTGGTTATGTTTCGAGGACGAGGCTGGCCAGGGGTTGAGGCCGCCCAAGGGCCGTAGCTGGGGACCGCGCGGGACCACCCCGGTGGTGAAGGTGTCGGGCGGCGGCTCGGGCACGGTCATGATCGCTGGCCTGGTGGCCACCAAACCCGGCTGCGCCCCGCGGCTGATCTACCGGATCCGGCTACGCCGCGGACGCAAGGGCGAACGCAAGTCCTTCTCCGAACGCGACTACGCGGCCCTGCTGGACGCCGCCCACCAGCAGCTCGGCGGCCCGATCGTGGTCTGCTGGGACAACCTCAACACCCACATCAGCGTGAAGATGCGCACGCTGATCAACGCCCGCCCATGGCTGACGGTCATCCGACTGCCCACCTACGCACCCGAACTCAACCCGGTCGAGGCGGTCTGGGCCCACTTGAAGCGCTCGCTGGCCAACCTGACCAAGAAGACCCTCGACGAGCTCGCCCGACTGATCAAGACCAGGCTGAAGAAGATGCAGTACCGGCCTCAGCTGATCAGCGGCTTCATCGCCAAGACCCATCTCGACTTCAAACCGCCATAACCACAGCCTTTGAAACTCTCTAGCCGTCCCGAAGTTGTCCAGCACGCGTACGGCGTGCTGGACAAACAACTCTTCGGAGGTGGGTCGGTTTTGGAACTTCTAACAGGTGAAACGCATTCCTTTGATATGCGTGTGAGTTGATGCGGGTTTAGGCTCCGGTTTCCGGATCGGCGCATGCCCGATGTACGAATGCAACAAAAGGTGCGATCTGGACCGGCAGGGCCGCGTACGCGGTCAATCGCCCGGTCGTACCAGCCCCGTCTCGTACGCGTACACGATCGCCTGTGCCCTGTCGCGCAGCCCCAGTTTCATCAGCACCCGCCCCACATGCGTCTTGACCGTCTGCTCCGCCACCACCAGCTTCTCCGCGATCTCCTGGTTGGACATCGCCTGTGCGACCAGCGCGAGCACCTCCGTCTCGCGCTCCGTCAGCTCCGCCAGTCGCCGGACCGTCGGCGCCCGGGGCGCGCCCAGCCGGGCGAACTCGTGAATCAGCCGCTTGGTGACCGCCGGGGCGATGAGGGCGTCGCCCGCCGCGACGACCCGCACGGCCTCGGCCAGCTGGACGGCCGAGGCGTCCTTGAGCAGGAACCCGCTCGCTCCCGCCCGCAGCGCCTCATAGACGTAGTCGTCGAGGTCGAAGGTGGTCAGGATGAGGACCTTCGGGCCGTCGCCCGACGACAGGAGCCGTCTGGTCGCCGTCAGCCCGTCCATGACCGGCATGCGTACGTCCATGAGCACCACATCAGGCCGCAGCTCGGCCGCCCGCCGCACCGCCTCCTCGCCGTTGGCCGCCTCGCCCACCACCTCGATGTCGGACTGCGCGCTCAGGAACACCGTGAACCCGGTGCGCACCATTCCCTGATCGTCCGCGATCAGCACCCGGATCACGCCGTCTCCTCCGCCCCGGCGATCGGTAACGTCGCGGACACCTGGAAACCGCCCCCTTCGATGGGTCCCGCCTCTAACGTGCCGCCGAGCAGGGCCGCCCTTTCCCGCATGCCCACCAGCCCCTGACCGGTCCCTTCCGGGCCGCCCGGCGTGGCGCCGGGACCGTTGGTGACGTGCAGCCGTAAGGCGTCGTCGTCGCGCGCGACGGCGACCGTGACCGTGGCGCCGGGCGCGTGGCGCATCGCGTTGCTCAGCGACTCCTGCACGATCCGGTACGCGGACAGCCCGACGGCGGGCGGCAGCGTTCCGAGCGGCTGATCCGGCAGCTCGACCCCGACGGTGAGCCCGGTGGCGCGGGCGTTGGACACGAGCTCGTCCAGCCGGTCGAGGCCGGGCTGCGGCGCGGTGTCGGTGCGGCCGTCCTGGTCGCGCAGCACGCCGAGCACCTGGCGCAGCTCGGCGATGGCCTCCAGGGACAGGCTGCGGATCTCGGCCAGGCCCGCCTCCAGCCGCGCGGGATCGCCGGCCGCCTTGAGCGGCACCGCCTCGGCCTGGATGGCGATCACCGACATGTGGTGGGCGACCACGTCATGGAGCTCCCGCGCGATCCTGGCGCGCTCTTCGAGCACGGCCCGCTCGCCTTCGGCCTGCCGCGAGCGCTGCTCCTCCTCCGCGAGTCTGGCCGTGGCGTTGCGGCGGACGCGCACGTTGTAGCCGAACAGGGCGGCGACCGTCACCATGATCGTGACGAGGTAGAGCGAGTTGGGGTCGACGATCCAGGCGGTCAGGAAGCTGATCACCCAAACGGCGACGGTGATCCGGCGGTCGCAGCGCACGGCGACCGAATAGGTCACCAACGGGTACATCACTGCCAGCCCGAGCATGTAGGGCGGATCGCTCGGGCCGCCGACCGCCCGGCTCACCCAGAAGACGACTGGCAGCATGACCATGGCCGCCCGCCAGGCCGCCAGCGGCCATCGGTCGCGCAGCGCCACCGGCAGGGAGACGGCCGCGGCCGTGAAGTAGAGCAGCGGCTCGGACATCCGCCGGATGCCGGTGCTGTTCCAGTCCATCAGCTGGGACAGCGCAGTGCCGTAAAGGATCAGGGCCAGGAGGATGCCGGCGGCCTGAACCAGATCGACGACGCCGACGAGAGGCAGCCGGAGGCGCAGTCGCTGCGACCGGGGCGGCGGCGGGTCCGCATCGCCCTGAAACAGCGCCAGCGCGAAGGGACGCACGACTGCCGAGAACACGCGACCACCCTACGGGGGCGTGGGCGGGCGGACATCAACCCTGGGTCGTCATCCTCAGGTATGGGTCGCTTACATAATTACGATCGCCGTGAGCGAACATCGGCAAGCCTGGGAACAATGCCGGGCTCTAATGACTTGAGTCCATATAACTCAACCCTTTGGAGTTCGTATGAGTGAGAGCTTGATCCTCCCGGTCCTGCCGCTGGACGACGAGGTCGTCCTGCCGGGCATGGTGGTTCCGCTGGACCTGTCCGACTCCGAGGTGCGGGCTGCCATTGACGCGGCTCAGGCATCCGGTGGTAACAAGCCGCGGGTCCTTCTCGTTCCCCGGATCGACGGCCGTTACGGCGCTGTCGGCGTGCAGGCCGTTGTCGAGCAGGTCGGGAGGCTGCCCGGAGGCGAGCCCGCCGCCGTGGTGCGCGGCGTCGACCGCGTGCGCGTCGGCACCGGCACGACCGGCCCCGGCGCCGCCCTTTGGGTGGAGGCCATCACGATCGACACCGTCGCCGCCGGTGAGCGCGCCCAGGAGCTGGCCAAGGAGTACAAGGCCCTGGCCACCACGATCCTGCAGAAGCGCGGCGCCTGGCAGGTGGTCGACCAGGTCAACCAGATCGACGACCCGTCGGTGCTGGCCGACAGCTCCGGCTACACGCCTTGGCTGACCACGGCCCAGAAGGTCGAGCTGCTGGAGGCCGCCGACCCGGCCGAGCGGCTGGCCAGGCTGGTCGAGTGGTCGCGTGAGCACCTGGCCGAGCTCGATGTCGCCGAGACGATCCGCAAGGACGTCCAGGAGGGCATGGACAAGCAGCAGCGTGAGTTCCTGCTGCGCCAGCAGCTCGCCGCGGTCCGCAAGGAGCTCAAGGAGCTCAACGGCGACTCCACCGAGACCGAGGAAGAGGACTATCGGGCTCGCGTCGAGGCCGCCGACCTGCCGGAGAAGGTGCGCGAGGCCGCGCTCAAGGAGGTCGACAAGCTGGAGCGTACGTCCGACCAGTCTCCCGAGACCGGCTGGATCCGTACGTGGCTCGACACCGTTCTCGACCTGCCCTGGAACGAGCGGACCGAGGACAACTACGACATCACCGGCGCCCGTGCGGTGCTGGACGCCGACCACACCGGCCTCGCCGACGTGAAGGACCGCGTCATCGAGCACCTGGCCGTGCGCAAGCGTCGCCAGGACAAGGGTTTCGGCGTGGTGGGCGGCCGTCGCAGCGGCGCCGTACTCGCGCTCGCCGGGCCTCCCGGAGTGGGCAAGACCTCACTGGGCGAGTCCGTCGCACGGGCGATGGGCCGCAAGTTCGTCCGCGTCGCGCTCGGCGGCGTCCGTGACGAGGCGGAGATCCGCGGTCACCGGCGCACCTACGTCGGCGCGCTGCCCGGCCGCATCGTCCGCGCCATCCGCGAGGCCGGGTCCATGAACCCGGTAGTCCTGCTCGACGAGGTCGACAAGGTCGGCGCCGACTACCGCGGCGACCCGACGGCGGCCCTGCTCGAAGTGCTCGACCCGGCGCAGAACCACACGTTCCGCGACCACTACCTCGAGGTCGAGCTGGACCTGTCCGACGTACTGTTCCTGGCGACGGCCAACGTCCTGGAGGCCATCCCCGGGCCGCTGCTCGACCGCATGGAGGTCGTCACGCTCGACGGCTACACCGAGGACGAGAAGGTCGCGATCGCCCGTGACCACCTGCTGCCCCGGCAGCTCGACCTCGCCGGTCTGACCGCCGAAGAGGTGGGCGTCGAGGACGCGGCGCTGCGCCGGCTGGCCGCCGAATACACCCGGGAGGCCGGCGTACGGTCCCTGGAGCGCTCGGTCGCCCGCATCCTGCGCAAGGTCGCGGCCAAGAACGAGCTGCCCGTCACAGTCGGCGAGGAGGACCTGGTCGGTTACATCGGCCGCCCCAGGTTCGTGCCGGAGTCGTCGCTGCCGGAGGCCACCCAGCGCACCTCGGTGCCCGGCGTGGCGACCGGCCTGGCGGTCACCGGCGCGGGCGGCGACGTCCTCTACGTCGAGGCGTCGCTGGCCGAGCCGGAGACCGGCGAGACCGGGCTCACGCTCACCGGCCAGCTCGGCGACGTGATGAAGGAGTCGGCCCGGATCGCGCTCTCCTACCTGCGCTCGCACGGCGCGGAGCTGGAGCTGCCGGTCACCGCGTTCAAGGACCGCTCGGTCCACGTCCACTTCCCCGCGGGCGCCGTGCCCAAGGACGGCCCTTCGGCGGGCGTGACGCTGACGACCGCGCTGGCCTCGCTCCTGTCCGGTCGTACGGTACGCGGTGACGTGGCCATGACCGGTGAGATCTCCCTCACCGGGCGGGTGCTGCCGATCGGCGGCGTCAAGCAGAAGCTGCTGGCGGCGCACCGGGCGGGCATCACGACGGTCCTCATCCCGGCCCGCAACGAGCCGGACCTGGACGACGTGCCCGAGGAGGTGCGCAACGAGCTGACGATCCACCCGGTCAGCGACGTGCGCGAGGTCCTCGACATCGCCCTGACGCCGGCTCAGGTCGCCTCCACGGTCGCGGCCTGACCTATAACCCATCTGCCCCGTCGTACTTCGGTACGGCGGGGCTTTTGGCTTTTTGGGCGAATCATCCGTTCGTTTGACTGAATGATTCGCGCATGCTTTCCTGGCTTCATGCTGTACGGCACGCCCGCGCTGGAAGCCGCCGACAAGGCCGCGCTCGCGGAGATCGAGGACATGCGGCGCGAGCTGAAATATCGCCTGGCCGAGACGCACCGTTGGGACGGGCAACTGCGCAGGCAGTTGCGAGCGCGGGCCATCCAGGGGTCCAACTCGATTGAGGGCTACCGGGCCAGCGTCGAGGACATCGAGTCGATCATGGCGGGGGAGGAGCCCCTGGAGACGTCGGCGTCGGTGACCCGGGAGATCGCGGGCTACCAGCAGGCGCTGACCTATATCCAGGCGTTGTCGCGGGCGCAGGTCTTCCGATTCGACGTGGGCGTGCTCAACGCACTCAACTTCATGATGATCGGCCACCATCGCAACAAGACGCCAGGCGTGATCCGGCCGGGCGGGATCTACATCCGGGATTCCGAGTCGGGCGAGGTGGTCTACGAAGGCCCCGACGCCGACCTGGTGCCGGGGGCGATGGACGAGTTGGTCGCGTGGCTCAATGACGGCGACCAGGATTGCCCCAGTTATGTCCGGGCGGCC
Source organism: Nonomuraea sp. CA-143628 (assembly GCF_050942315.1). NCBI lineage: Bacteria > Bacillati > Actinomycetota > Actinomycetes > Streptosporangiales > Streptosporangiaceae > Nonomuraea > Nonomuraea sp. CA-143628. Next base: position 8,161,715 of record NZ_CP192072.1, on the reverse strand, counting down.
ATGGCCCACTTCAACCTGGTCAAGATCCACCCCTGGCGTGACGGCAACGGCCGGATGTCCCGCGCGCTGCAGACGCTCGTTCTGGGCCGGGACCAGATCACGCTGCCGGAGTTCTCCTCCATCGAGGAGTGGCTCGGCCAGCAGCGCGCCACCATCGACTACTACGACGTGCTCGGCCAGGTCGGCGGGCGGCGATGGAGCCCTCACGGGGAGACGTTGCCGTGGGTGCGCTTCTGCTTGAAGGCGCATCACATGCAGGCCCAGCGGGTCCTCCAGCGTCTCGGCGAGGCTGGGGAGATCTGGATGCTGCTGGAGGAGCAGGTCGACGCCGACGGTCTCAACAGCCGGACCGTCTCCGCCCTCTACGAGGTGTTCGTCAACAGGCGTCTGCGCAGGAGCCGCTACCAGGCCGACGAAGGGCTCAGTCAGGGCCAGGCCGCCCGCGACCTGCGCGACCTCGCCGCCAAGGGCTGGCTCCAGCCGTACGGCGAGACCAAGGGCCGCTTCTACGCCCCCGGGCCGCGCATGGCCAGGATCAAGGCCGACTTCGCCGAACGCGTCACCCCGCTGCGCGACCCCTACCGCCGGATGACTGACGCGAACGCGTAGCGTGGCCGACCCTCCAACCGCAGACCGCCGACCAACCGCAGACCGCCGACCAATCGCGGGCCCCCTGACCGGCCGCAGACCGCCGACCAGTCGCAGCCCCCGACCGCCCATAGACCCCGACCGACCACAGACCCCGGCTAACCGAAGATCACGTCTAACCGAAGATCACGGTGTCCAGGCCGGATCGCGGCCGATGAGGCCGAGCAGGCGGTCGAACGCCGGGGCGTCGTCCGGCACCGCCACCGGCGGCCCGAAGACGCCACGTTGCCGGCCCATCTCCACCATCCGGTCGGTGAAGTCCAGCGCCCGCGAGACGGCCTCGGGCTCCGGCTCGTACTCCTGACCGGTGGCCCTGGCCAGGTCCCAGCCGTGCACCACCAGGTCGATCAGGTACATGTGGGCCAGCGCGGTCATCGGCATACCCATGTCGGGGCTGGCCCCCTCCCACGCCTCGCGCCGTGACCAGGCGGTGAGTGTGCGTTCCGCTCGCTCGGGGAAGTCGCCCGCGTAGGGCCCCTGCTCCAGGCGCGGTCCCTTGCGCGCCAGCGACTCGAACATCTCCGCCACCCACTCCAGGTGGTTGATCAGCTCTTTGACGTCGAACTTCGCGCACGGCGTCGGAGACCCGAGCTGTTCCTCTCGAACCGCGGCCACCAATCCCGAGGTACGTTCGGTGGCACGCGTCATCAGGGGCATCATGTCGTCCATGGCAGCCATGGTGCCCCGCCCACCGCAGGCGCGGCTTGTAGAAACGCGACAGCGCGGCTGGGTCGACCCGTACGCGGGACTCAAAGCCTTCGATTTCGCCCGCCAGGCGCCATCACCCGAAATTTCGGCGTATGTGGAGCACTTCTGGGTCGTCACCTGGACCGACCTCCCCGAGCCGTACGAACAGCGCATCGTCTCCCATCCCACCGTGAACATGACCATCACCCAGGACTTCCACCGGATCGCGGGAGTGATCAGGGGCGGGTTCTCGTACACGATGCGGGGCAGCGGCCGGGTGCTCGGCACGCGCTTCCGCCCCGGCGGCTTCCGGCCGTTCCTCGACGGCCCGGTTTCCGAGCTGACCGGCCGCTTCGTGGAGATCGGCGAGATGTACGGTGCGGCGGGCGCGACCTTGGTCGAGCGGGTCCTGGCAGAGCCCGACTCCGGGGCCGCCATAGCGCTCATCGAGACGTTCCTGCTGAGTGTGGGGCCGGAGCCGGATCCGCTGGCCGAGGAGGTCGCGGCGCTGGTGGCGATGGTGGAGGACGACGTGTCCATGACCAGGGTCGACGAGCTGGCGGCCAACTCGGGGCGGTCGGTGCGCTCGCTGCAGCGGTTGTTCCGAGACTATGTCGGTATCGGCCCTAAGTGGGTGATCCGCCGTTTCCGGCTGCACGAGGCCGCGGAGCGCGTCTACCAGGGTCTCGATCTCGCCACGCTGGCCACCGAACTCGGCTACACCGACCAGGCGCACCTGACCCGCGACTTCACCGCCGCGGTCGGCATGCCACCCGCGGCCTACGCCCGACTTAGAGGGTATGAACCGTTGCCAGCGCTCGCTACGCCAACCTGTGGTCCGCCAGAAGAACTGTGATCGAAGCTTCCGATAGACCACTACTGAAAGTAATCATATGGTAATGTTCAGCAACAGTCGGGTGCCTGACTGACGCTCGGTCCCCGCCCCCATTGGTGTTCGCACCAACGGGACAGCGTCCGGCGGGGCGGTGGCCCAAGAGCCGCACCCCATCTGGGAATGCGGAGTCAGGCCCCGACAACGCGGCTCTCAACCACGGTCCGCCCGGCTCGCTGGACGGACGCGGCATCGGCTTCCGCCGGATCGCCTCCCGACCTCGGTCGGAAAGCGACGAGGCTGCGCTGATGTCCGTTTTACTCAGGTAAACACAGAGAGTTGAAGACGCTAGACACCTGATCAGTCCTGTCCTTTGGCCGGGGGGTAGAGGGGTGCGGCTGGTCTGATCGGGCGGTGGAGGCGTGCAGCTGGTCGAGCAGGTCGGCGGCCACGGCCAGGATGCGGCACTCCGCCGGGGTGAGCCGCTGTGCCATCGCCTGGGCCAGCCACACGTCCGTGGTGCCGGCCTGCTCGGTGAGGATCGCGGTGCCGCGTTCGGTGAGGACGATGTGGTGCCGGCGGCGGTCGTCCTCGTCGCGGGAGCGGCGGATCAGGCCCTGCTCGTCCAGCGCGGCCAGGACGCGGGTGACGGACTGTGGTTGCAGGTGTTCGGCCGATGCCAGCTCTCCGGCGGTCATGGCGCCGCGCCGGTGCAGGTGGCCCAGCAGCGAGAGGGCCAGGGCGCCGAGGCCGTGCGCGGGGCGCTCCTCGCGCAGGCGCCGCGCCAGGCCGACGGCTGCGCGGCGGAGTGACACGGCAGTGGCTCGTAGTTCCTCGTCGTCCATGATTATTACGTTAGCACTTACTAAATGCCCGCCTCTGCTTGGTATTCACGTGTTATTTACTACGCAATGCGTATAGATGGTGCTAGGCTCCCGCGTCGGGAGGTGGCGACGTGGGGATCGAGACGCGACGTATGATCGCCGCCGCGCTGGGGCTCGGCGGGCCGGTCGCGTGGGGCGTCGCCGCCGGACATCCCGCCCTCGGCGCGCTGGCCGCCATCGGCGCCCTCGCCGTGAGCGGGGTTTCCCTGAGCGGAGGCCGGGCGTTGGTGGGCGGAGTCTCCGTGGGCGGAGGCTCGGTGGGCACGACACGCGCCGACGGCGTCGCCGTACCCGCCGACGGCGTGGCCGTCAGAGACGCTTCCTCGGCCGAGGGGCCGGCGCGCGGAGGCCACCCGACCATGCGCCGAGGCCGGGTGGTAGTGCGCGCAGGTTACGCACTGGTGGCCACGACCGGGGCGGGGCTCGTCGGTGTCGTCGCCGGTGGGCACGGATGGATCACGGCGGTGACCGTCGTGCTCGTCGCTGCCGTGGTGGCGGTGGTGGGTGGGATGAGCCGTCACATGGCCGAGCACGCCACGCGCTTCATCGTCTTCATGGTCATCACGACCGGTTTGGGCGCCCAGGGCGCCGCTCCCGTCGCCGCCGCCGTACTGCTCGCCGAAGGGGCGCTCTGGGGCCTGCTGGTCACGGCCCTCGTCACGGCACTGCCCACCGCGCTGCCGACCGCGCCAGCCACCGCCCCGCCCACCGCGCTGGACGGCCGGACGCGACGGCCACCCCAGGAGGAGCGGACGGGCCCCGCGCCCACGAGCAGAGCGCTTCTGAAGCGCTGGTGGCGGACGCTCGGGACCGTGCGCGGCTGGCAGTACCCCATCCGCCTGACCACCTGCCTGGCCGCCGCCGAGGTCGTCGGCCTCGTCTGGCCGCAGCCGAACGCCTCCTGGATCGCCGTCACCGTCGTGATCGTGGTCAGGCGGCAACTGGACGGTGCCTTGCGGCGGGCGATCGAGCGGGCCGCGGGCACCGCCGCCGGAGTGCTGGCCGGGTCCGCCGTGCTGCTGTGGGTGCCGCCGTCGTGGCTGTTCGTGCTGCTCGTCGCGGTACTGGCCGCGGTCCGCCCGGTGCTCAAGGACCGCCAGTACACCTTGTACGCGACCGTCATGACGCCACTCGTCCTGCTGCTCATGGAGGGCGGCGCGAGAGTGGCCCCCGCCACGATCGGGTACCGGCTGGCGGACACGGCCATAGGCTGCGTGCTGGCCCTGGGGATCGGCTATCTACCCTGGACAGTACGCCGGGAGAGGAGCGTACGTGCCATCGTGGACTGACCATGCGATCTGGTGGCAGGTCTACCCGCTCGGTTTCACCGGAGCCCCGGCCACTGCCCAGCCGGGTGTGCGGCACCGGCTGCGTCACCTGGAGGCGTGGCTGGACTATGCCGTGGAGCTCGGCTGTTCGGGGTTGCAACTCGGGCCGATCTTCGCCGCCGAGACCCACGGCTACGACACCGTCGATCACTTCAGGATCGACCCGCGCCTCGGTGACGACGCCGACTTCGACTCCCTCGTCGCCCAGGCGCGGCGGCGCGGGCTCCGGATCATCCTCGACGGCGTGTTCAACCACGTCGGCCGGTCGTTCCAGGCGGACGAGCGATGGTTCAAGAGGGGGCCCGATGGCTACGAGGTGTTCGAAGGGCATCCGGGGCTTGTCGCGCTCGACCACACCGAACCGGCGGTGCGAGACCACGTCGCCGCCGTACTGAACCACTGGCTCGATCGTGGCGCGGCGGGTTGGCGGCTCGACGCGGCCTATGCCGTGCCGGCGTCGTTCTGGCGGGAGGTGCTGCCCGGGGTGCGGGCGCGGCACCCGGAGGCGTGGTTCGGCGGGGAGATGATCCACGGCGACTATGCCGGATATGTCGCCGAGTCGGGGCTCGACTCCGTCACCCAGTACGAGCTGTGGAAGGCCATCTGGAGCTCCCTGAACGATCGGAACCTCTTCGAGCTGGCCTGGGCCCTCGATCGCCACGACGGGTTGCTGGACACCTTCATCCCCCTCACCTTCGTCGGGAACCACGACGTCACCAGGCTCGCCACCCGGCTCGAGAACCCCCTCCACCTCGGCCACGCCCTGGCCGTGCTCTTCACCGTCGGTGGCCTGCCGAGCGTCTATTACGGCGACGAGCAGGCGTTCCAGGGGCTGAAGGAGGAGCGGGCGGGTGGTGACGACGCGATCAGGCCGGAGTTCCCGGCGGAGCCCGGGGGTCTCGCCCCGGACGGGATCGAGGTCTACCGGCTGCACCAGCGGCTCATCGGCCTGCGCAGGCGCCACCCGTGGCTGGTCAGAGCCCGTACCACCGCCGAGCACCTGACCAACACGGCCGTTGCCCTCCGCTCCCGCCCGCGCGACGGCGGCGGCGACGGGACGGAGATCGTCACGCTGCTGAACCTCGGTGACCAGCCGCACCACTTCCCGATCGGCCGGGCCGACCCGGCCGAGCCGCGGCACGGCGTGACCGATCCGGCCGTCGTCCCGGCGCACAGCTGGAGCGTCGTGACGCAGGTCACCGAGGAAGTAGGGAATAGCGGGAAGTCATCAGGCCGTTAACAATGGCGTGAACGAGGCATACGTGACAGACCAGAGCGCCCGCAGCGGCGCCGGATGTTGCTGTATGGGGCGAATGTCCGCCATGGGCTGCCAGGTCCGCTAGCCAGCCGTCCCTCCTCGAAGGTCACCATGCTGCTTACTCCCAGTTTCGTGCTGCGCAGGTTGAGCCACCTGCCCTTCCACCCCGGCACCCGTTAGACCGCCCGCCCGCGGGCCCTCCAACGATGTTGATGTCGATTCCAGCGGCGTGCTGCCGCTCTTAGTGGTGGGGATTTTTCGTGATTCAGGCGTCCGGCCTGCGCAAGGTGTACGGGAACACCGTCGCTCTCGACGGCGTCGACATACACGTACGCGAAGGCGAGATCTACGGCGTGCTCGGTCAGAGCGGCGCGGGCAAGAGCACCCTCCTGCGCTGCGTCAACCTGCTCGAACGCCCCACCGCGGGCACCGTCACCGTCGCCGGACAGGACCTGACCGCGCTGCGCAGCGGCGAGCTCAACCGCGCCAGGCAGCGCATCGGCATGATCCACCAGCACTTCGCGCTGCTCTCCTCGCGCACGGTCGCCGGGAACGTCGCCTTCCCGCTGGAGGTCATGGGCGTGCCCAGGGCCGAGCGGGAGCGCCGCGTCGCCGAGCTCCTCGACCTGGTCGGCCTCGGCGGCCGGGGCGGCGACCGCCCGAACCAGCTCTCGGGCGGGCAGAAGCAGCGCGTCGGCATCGCCAGGGCGCTCGCGGGCAACCCGTCGGTCCTGCTGTCGGACGAGGCCACCTCGGCGCTCGACCCGGCCACCACGCAGTCGATCCTGGCCCTGCTCAAGCGGCTCAACACCGAGCTCGGCCTGACGATCCTGCTGATCACCCACGAGATGAACGTGGTCAAGAGCGTCTGCGACTCGGTCGCCATCATGTCGGACGGCCGCGTCGAGGAGTCGGGCACGATCGCCGACCTGATCAGGACGCCTGGATCGCGGCTGACGCGCGAGATCTTCCCGCTGCCCGAACCGGCGCCCGCGGGCTCGGTCACGCTCACCTTCACGGGCGACCCGCGGCAGGCGGTGGTGTCGGAGGTCGTGCGCAAGTTCGACGTGGACGTGAACATCCTGGGCGGCTCGATCGAGGACCTCGCGGGTGGCGCCGTGGGGCGCCTGCGGGTGTCCTTCTCGGGGGGCGAGGAGGCCGGCGCGCTGGACTTCCTGCGCTCGCGGGGGGTGCTGGTTTCATGACCATTCTTCTTGTACGGCACAGCACGGTGGGCCCCACCCGCCGCACGGGGCGGGCGTCTGTCCAGGGACACGCTCCTCCGGTGGAGGTGGCTGAGCTCCGTGACGTGCGTCTTCTTGGCCCCGATCCGTGGTTTTCCAGGCAAGACCCCGATTCGCGGTTTTCAGAGGATGACCCGGTCCGCGGATCTTCGGGGGAGACCCCGGCCCGTGGGCTTCCGGGGAGAGGCGCGTGGTTTTCGGGGGAGGAGTCGGCATGACCTGGGATGAGATGGGGCCGTTGCTCTGGGAGGCGGCCGGGCAGACCGCGCAGATGGTCGGCTGGTCGACCCTCTTCACGGTGCTGTTCGGGCTGCCGCTGGGCGTGGCGCTCGTGGTGTTCGATCGAGGCGGGCTGCGGCCGGTGCCGGCGTTGAAGTCGGTGCTGGGCGTCGTGGTGAACGTGGGGCGGTCGCTGCCGTTCATCGTGCTGATGATCGCCATCATCCCCTTCACCCGGCTCGTCGTGGGCACCACCATCGGCACGGCGGCCGTGGTCGTGCCGCTCACGGTGGGGGCGGTGCCGTTCTTCGCCAGGCTGGTGGAGACGGCGCTGCGCGAGGTGGGCGCCGACGTGGTGCAGGCGGCCCAGGCCATGGGTGCCGGGCGTACGACGATCGTGCGCAAGGTGCTGCTGCCCGAGGCGCTGCCCGGCCTCGTCGCCGCGGTGACCGTCACCGTCGTCGCGCTCATCGGCTACTCCGCCATGGCCGGGACCATCGGCGGGGGCGGGCTGGGGGACCTCGCCGTCAGGTACGGGTACCAGCGGTTCGAGACCCTGCTCATGATCGTCACTGTCGTGCTGCTCGTCGTGCTGGTGCAGCTGATCCAGAGCCTGGGCGACCTGGTCGCCCGTCGGCTATCGCATAAGTAAGGAAAAATAATGAAATTTCGGACCATTGTGGGCGCTATTGCCCTTGCCCTGTTGCTCGCCGCATGCGGAACGTCGCAGGGAGCGACCAGCAAGACCGCCGAGTCGGCCGACACCGTGCTGAAGGTGGGCGCCAGCCCGGTCCCGCACGCCGAGATCCTGAACTTCGTCAAGCAGAACCTGGCCCCCGCGGCCGGGCTGAAGCTGGACATCGTGGAGTTCACGGACTACGTGCAGCCGAACGTACAGCTCAGTGAGGGCCAGCTGGACGCGAACTTCTTCCAGCACAAGCCCTACCTGGACGACTTCAACGCCTCCAAGGGCACCAAGCTGAGCTTCGTGGCGCCGGTGCATCTTGAGCCGCTGGGGCTGTACTCCAAGAAGGTGACCGCTCTGGCCGCCCTGCCGCAGGGCGCCACCGTGGCCGTGCCCAACGACGCCACGAACCTGGGCCGCGCCCTCAAGCTGCTCGCCGACAACGGCGTGGTCAAGCTCAAGGACGGCGCCGGCACCGCGGCGACCGAGCGTGACGTGACCGACAACCCGAAGAACCTGGTGTTCAAGCCGCTGGAGGCCGCGCAGCTGCCTCGCTCGCTGGACGACGTCGACGCCGCGGTCATCAACGGCAACTACGCCATCGAGGCGGGCCTCAAGCCCGCTTCGCAAGCCCTGGTGCTGGAGAAGGCCGAGGGGAACCCGTACGTCAATGGGCTGGTTGTGGCCGCTGGGCATGAAAAGGACGCGAATATCGTGACCTTGGGCAAGCTCCTTCAGGACCCGAAGGTGAAGGATTTCATCAAGCAGAAGTACGCCGGTTCCGTGATCGCCGCCGGATAATAACCGATAAATCCTGAAAGGTCGGGGAAAGATCGGGAAAAGCGTCTTATCCCGCTACCTGTGGCGTTAAGTCGGTTGAAAGTGCGTGGCAATCGGTCGGACGTACGAAGGCTGGGTCAGCAATACCTCTCCCGAGGAGGCCCTCGTGCGATTCGTTTCGCGAATCCTGATCGGCGTCGCAGCCACCACAGTGGTGGCCATCGGCGCACCGGCAGCGGCCACTGCCACCACCGTCACCACCGCCACTCCAGCCACGACCTCGTCGAGCTTCTACGACGCGAGCTGGGGACCCTACTTCTCCAGCGATCACAAGGCCAAGGCGGAAGGCCACGTGAGCGTGGACAAGAAGCGGTTCAAGTTCTGGCACTGGAAGACGTTCTTCGTCAAGACGAAGGTGTGCACCTTCGACAAGAAGACGCACAAGAAGCACTGCGAGTTCGTCGTCAAGAAGATCAAGAAGCGCGTGTGGGAGTGGCGGTTCAGCTACTTCTTCACCGTCGACAGCACTCTCACCAACTACAAGTGGTGGGGCCGCGACAAGTGCGCGTGGGAGACCTTCAAGGTCGTCGGCAGCGACGGTCACACGTCGTTCAAGTCCTTCTCCACGTGCGGCAGGCACCCCGAGGAGTTCTCCTTCTCGGGTAAGGACGCGGCCCACATCTTTGTGGACGTGAGCAGAGGCAACCGGCACGGACCGACAGGGTTCCACTCCGGGTGGCAGGACGTGTATCACGCCGCCTGAGCAGAACGGGGAGCCGCGATCTCGACGCTGAGATCGCGGCTTCGCCGTATTCACCGGGCTTTTGATGATGATCGCTGGCATTGCGCGCACATTCCCGAATAGTGTTCGGTCATGTACCCGGGAGCCATCGCAGCAGTCACCCCCGACAAGCCCGCTGTGATCATGGCCGGCTCCGGCCAGGTCGTCACCTACCGGCAGCTGGACGAGGAGTCGAACCGGCTGGCCCACCTGTTCCGCGCCGCCGGGCTGCGGCCGGGTGACCACGTCGCCTTCATGCTCCCCAACCATCCGCTCTTCCTGGCCATCGCCTGGGCGGCGCAGCGGTCGGGCCTGTACTACACGGCGATCAGCTCCCGGCTGGGCACCGACGAGCTCGCGTACATTGTGAACAACTGCGGCGCCCGGGTGTTCATCTCGGACGCGAGCCTGGCGGAGGTCGCCACCTCGGTCACCGCCGTGACGCCCGGCGTCGAGCTGCGCCTGATGCTGGACGGCGCCGCCGAGGGCTACGACTCCTATGAGCAGGCGGTGGCGGGTCAGCCGGTCACACCGATCGCCGACGAGTGCCAGGGCTCCGACATGCTCTACTCCTCCGGCACCACCGGCAGGCCCAAGGGTGTCAAGCCCCCTCTGTCGCGTACGCCGCTGACGGAGCCGAACCTGCTGCTCCAGCTCGTCCAGGGCCTGTTCGCGCCGACGGCCGACAGCGTCTATCTGTCGCCCGCGCCGCTCTACCACGCCGCGCCGCTGCGCTACTGCCTGACCTTCCAGCGGCTCGGCGCGACGATCGTGGTGATGGAGCGCTTCGATCCCGAACGCTATCTGGAGCTGGTCGAGAAGTACCGGGTGACGCATTCGCAGCTCGTCCCGACCATGTTCATCAAGATGCTCAAACTGCCCGCCGAGCTCCGGAAAAAGTACGACCTGTCGTCCCTGCAGTGCGCCATCCACGCCGCCGCCCCCTGCCCCATCCCCGTCAAGGAGCAGATGATCGCCTGGTGGGGCCCGATCATCCACGAGTACTACGCGGGCACCGAGGGCAACGGCTTCCTCTACACCGGCTCGCAGGACTGGCTGGAGCACCGGGGCACCGTCGGCCGCTCGCTGCTCGGCACCGTGCGCGTCTGCGACGAGGACGGCAATGAACTGCCGACCGGCGAACACGGCACGATCTACTTCGACAGCTCCACCCGCTTCGAATACCACGGCGACCCCGACAAGACCCGCTCCGTCCAGGATCCTCAGGGGAGAGGCTGGACCACGCTCGGCGACATCGGCTACCTGGACGCCGACGGCTTCCTCTACCTCACGGACCGCCGCTCGTACATGATCATCTCGGGCGGCGTGAACATCTACCCGCAGGAGGCGGAGAACATCCTGTGCCTGCATCCGAAGGTCGCCGACGTGGCCGTCTTCGGAGTGCCGGACGAGGAGATGGGCGAGCAGGTCAAGGCCGTGGTGCAGCCGGCGTCGATGGCCGAGGCGGGGCCGGAGCTGGAGGCGGAGCTGATCGAGTATTGCCGGGCGCGACTGGCCCACTACAAGTGCCCCAAGTCGGTGGACTTCCGCGTGGAGCTCCCGCGCCACCCCACGGGCAAGCTCTACAAGCGGTTGCTGAAGGACGAGTACTGGCCCACCGGCGCGTAGGCCCCGCGCTCATACTTGACCTCTGACCGGCCACTTCCCGTCAAGATCGGGCTAAAGATCGACCGCGCGCCCGCCGCCGAACGGGCGCTGCCGCTGCCATTGACACCGCTGGGGAGACGACCTAGCTTGCTTATTGCAGACGTGTTTCGTCTAAATTAACCGCGGCTCCACCTATCTCTCCCCACGCCGCTTCCGAGAGCAGCTCCATCGCGGAGCTCCCCCGAAGCCGCAGCCCGGCTGCCGAAGCAGCCCGATCCCCCTCTCACGTACCAAGTCGCCAACTCGGACCTCCGCATTCTCGAGAGCGGACGGCCCGGTTCACTTCCCCCATTTCTCCTTCGGCCCCCCGGAAGGAACCCATCATGGTGAGCGAGAGCGTCCCCTTGCAGCCCGAACCGATCGCCGCACCGGCCACGGCGGGCAAAGCCCGTCCAGTCGTGGCCTGGGGCATGACGGTGATGCTGGTCGGCGTCATGCTGATCGCGTACCTCGACAAGGCGATCCTGGGGCTCGTCGCCCAGCCGGCCATGGCCGACCTGGGGCTCACGGCGGCCGAGTTCGGGGCCATCAGCAGTGCCGCGGGCCTGCTCGGCCCGCTCTCGGTGTTCCTGTACGCGCTGGTGGCCGACAGGCTGCCCGTCAAGACGACCCTCTTCACCGTCGTCCTCATCTGGTGCCTGCTCCAGCTGCCCGTCTTCTTCGCCGCGTCCGGAGGGCTGCTTCTGGCAACGCGGTTCCTGCTCGGCCTGGCCGAGGGGCCCGCGACGCCGACGGCGTACGCGACCGCGTACAGCTGGTGGCCCAACGAACGGCGCGGCCTGCCCACAGCGCTGCTGACGACCGGGGCCTCGTTCGGCAAGCTGCTCTTCGCCCCGCCGCTGGCGCTCATCATCGCGGCCTTCAGCTGGGAGGCGGGGTTCCTCGCCGTCGCCATCCTCGGCCTGGCCTGGGCCGTGGGCTGGCTGTTCGTCGGGCGGGAAGGGCCCTACGGCCAGGCGGTCAGCACCAAAGCGCGGCCGGAGGCTCCGGCGGCGCCCGGACCGCGTGCGCCCATCCGCGCCATCCTGCTGACCGGCACCTTCGCCGGCTTCGTGCTCGCCAACAGCGCCGCGGCGATGATCGCGATCGTGGTCCTCACCTGGCTGCCCTCCTACTTCCAGGTGGGCCTTGGGTTCTCCGCGGTGACGGCGGGCTCGTTGTTCGGCGTACCGAGCATCGCCGCCATGGTGTTCCTGTACGGGTGCGGCGCCTGGAGCGATCGGCTGCTCAAGCGGGGGACGACGGCCCGTCGCGCCCGAGGGCTGATGGGCGGTGCGGTGCTGGGGCTGGGCGGGGTCTTCCTCGCGGCCCTGCCCCTCGCCTCCGGGGTGGCGTTCCCGATGGGCCTGCTGATGCTGGGCTACGGGCTGGCCATGACCGTCAACGCCATGACCAACCCGGCTCTCGTGCAGATAGCGCCGGTGAGCCAGCAGCGGAGCGTCCTGTCGATCGGCCTGGCCGTGACCGGCATCGTGGCGGCCGGCGGCCCGTTGCTCACCGGCCGCGTGCTCGACAGCGCGCGGGCGACAGGTGCGCTCGGCGAGGGCTACACCACGATCTTCGCGCTGATGGGCGGCATCGCCATCGTGGGCGGACTGCTGTTCGCCCTGGTGGTGAACCCCGAGCGCGACGCGGCCAAGGTGGAGGCGGCCCGGCTCGCGCGTGAGCGGCGGTCCTGACGGCGGTCCAGCGGCTGCTGAGCCCGGCGGTCGAGTGATCACAGGTGCCAGCCGAGCAGGTTCCAGTGCTGGCAGAACCAGAGGAGGGCGAGCAGTCCCGCCAGCACGACCACCTGGTGGCCGCGGGCCAGGACGCCCGCGCGCCGCCAGGCCTTCACGGTGGTGGCGATCGCGGCCATGGTGAGTGCGAGGACCAGCAGCGGCAGCACCAGGAGGACCTGGACGTTGGTCGGCACGCCGTACAGGATGCTCGTGTCGCCGGTCAGGACCAGGGTGAACAGCACCACGAACACCAGCCCGGCCGCGGCGGCGAGCCCGGCCAGGACGCGCCCGGTGCGCCAGGCGCGCGGAACGGGACGCTTCTTGACCAGGCGGACCACACCGGCCACCGGCAGGCCGAGCACGGCGGTCAGGGCGGTGGCGGCGAACAGCAGGACGATGACGACGTTGACCGGCGGGGTGTCCCACCAGGGGACGCGTTGGTAGGCGGGGCCGTCCGTGGCCACGTACGCGACACCGCTTCCGCCGGTCACCAGCGCCAGCCGCCGCGTGCCGCCGTCCTGCTGATAGAGCCCGGGCCCCAGCGGGCTCCACGTCGAACCCCCGAAGGCGAGCTTCCCGCCCTCCGCCCGCAGCCGGGTGGAGCCGGTCAGGGCGACCACCTTCTCGATGCTGGACTCGGCGGACCGGGTGGGCTTGTAGAAGCCTTCGACAGGCATGACGGGAGCACCGCCGTCGGGCACGGCGCGCTTTCCAGGCAGGAAGCGGTCGAAGAAAGCAGGAATGATCTTGGCGGCGGCGTCGGTCCCGCCCGGACTGTTGGTGGAGATGAACAGGCCGAGGTCGGCGTCGGGCACCAGCAGCAACGCGCTCTCGAAGCGCTCCCAGCCGCCGTCGTGCATGATCACGCGATGCCCGTTGAGCGTCTGCTCCTTGAACCCATGGGCGTACCCGTCGATGCGCGGATCGGCCGCGAACGTCCGCCGGTGCATGAGCCGGGCCGTGGGCTCGTCGAGGACGCGCTGGTCGCCGAAGCGTCCGTCGCGCAGGTGGGCGATCATGAAGCGGGCCATGTCGTTCGCGGTGGCGCTGATCGACCCGTCGGGGGCGAGGTTGTCGAAGACGAACGGCTTGCGGCGGTACGTCCCGCCCTCGTAGTCGTAGCTGCGCGCCAGATCCGCGGCCAAGGGGGCGGGGACGGGCTCGGCGGCCGTGCTGTGCCGCATCGCGAGCGGGTCGAGGATGTGGTCGCGCACGTACTCGTCGTACGGCTGCCCGCTCACCCGCGAGACGATGTATCCGGCCAGCGCCGCCCCATAGTTCGAGTACGCCGACACCTCCCCGGGCGGGCGCACCCGCGCGGGCATGTTGCCAGCCAGATAGTCCGCCAAGGGCGGCACGTCGTCCTTGCTCCGCGCCCCCACGCCGATCGTGCGGTCCTCGAATCCGGCCGTGTGGTCCATCAGGTCCTGCAGCGTGATCGGCCGGGGGTAGGTCGCGGGGATCCGGAACCCGGTGAGGTAGCGGTTCACGTCCGCCTTCAGGTCCAGCTTGCCCCGCTGGACCTGCTGCATCACCGCGGTCCAGGTGAACAGCTTGGTGATCGAGGCGATCCGGACCATCGAGGTGCCGGGGTCGAAGGGCCTGCGGTTCTCGACGTCGGCCAGTCCGTACCCCTTGCTGAAGAGGATCTTCCCGCCGCCCACCACCGAGACGACCGCGCCCGGCACGTGATTGGCCGCCAGCCCGTCCGCCATCGCGGCGTCGAAGAAGTCCGCCAGAGCACGTTCGTCCGGAATATCGGTAGCCGCCGCGGCGGGACGCGGCACGAGGATCGTCAGCGCCGCGCACACCGCGACGAGCATCGAACGGAAGACATACACGGGACGGCTCCTCACCCTGTCGAGGCCATCCACGGTGCGGCCGGCGAGGGGGCGGCCGCATCGCCATCGCGGCCATAGCCGTCTCCGACGAAAGTGTGAGACGGCCCGGCGTCCGGCACCGACGCCGGTATGAGGTGGCGCGCCGCCGCCCTGGCTACGCTGGACCGATGCTGTTGTACCGCGCGGCGTCGCGGCGGTCGGCCGCGCTTGGGCCACACGCGATCAGCGCGGCCTCCGTGGCGCTCTGCCTGTTCCTCACCGTCCTGGCGGTCAAGACGCCGTGGGCGCCGCTGCCGCGGCCGGTCATCGCCGCCGCCGGGCTGGCGGGCACGGGTGCGGTGTGGTTCCGGGGCCGGTGGCCGGTCGCGGTGGCCGTCGTCGGGGCGGGCGCGTACGTGCTGTCGGGTAACCCGGGGCCGCTGCTGATCAGCCTGTTCTCCGGCGCGGGCACGCGTTTCCTGGCGCTGGCGGTGATCGGCATGGCGGGGTTCCTGGCCCAGCAGTGGGTGGACGGCGGCCGGTTGGGCACGGACGCGCTGATCTCGGCGGTGACCGCCACCGGGGTCACGCTGGTGGCAGGGGCGTACGCCGCCACCCGCCGCGAGCTGACCCGATCGCTGCGCGAGCGCGCCGAACGCGCCGAGACCGAGCAGCGGCTGCGCAACGAGCAGGCGAGGTCCGCCGAGCGCGGCCGGATCGCCCGGGAGATGCACGACGTGCTCGCGCACAAGGTCACGCTCATCTCGCTGCACGCCGGCGGCCTGGAGGTGAACGCGAGCGCCGGGCCGGAGCGCGTCGAGCGGGAGGCGGCACTGATCAGGGTCAGCGCGCAGGAGGCGCTCGATGAGCTGCGCAAGATCCTCGGCGTGCTGCGCGCCGGGCCCGACGATGACGACGACGGCTTCCCCGACCTGCGGCGGCTGGTGGACTCCTGGGTCTCGGCCGGCGGAACCGTCACCCTGCGCGGCGATATCGGCACGTGGCCGCCGGAGACGGCCAGGGCCGCTCATCGCCTCGTCCAGGAGGGCCTGACCAACGCGCACAAGCACGCCCACGGGGCCCCGGTCACGGTCACGGCGACCGGGAGCAGGGAAGACGGCGTCACGATCGCGGTCGCCAACGGACGATCGCGCCGGCCAAGTCAGGGGAGTGGCGCCGGGGTCGGTCTGGTGGGCCTGGCGGAGCGCTTCCGGCTGATCGGCGGAAGGGTGCGCGGCGGGCCCGACGATGCGGGAGGCTGGCGTCTTGAGGGTCGGCTGCCGTGGCACGCCGCGGACGCATCGCCGAGGGAATCACATGATCAGGACGCTGCTGGTTGACGACGAGTCGCTGATCCGCGCGGGGCTGCGGTTCATCATCGAGTCCGCACCCGACGTGGAGATCGTGGGCGAGGCCGAGGACGGCAACCAGGCCGTCGAGGCGGTCCGCCGCCTCGGGCCCGATGTCGTCCTGATGGACATCAGGATGCCCCGGTACGACGGCCTGGCCGCCACCGGGGCCATCCGCCGGCTCGACCGGGCACCCGCGGTGATCATCCTGACCACGTTCGACAGCGACGAGCACGTCTTCACCGCCCTGGAGGCCGGGGCCTGCGGGTTCCTGCTCAAGGACACCTCGCCGCACGACCTGATCCGGGCGATCCGCCTCGCGCACGGCGGCGACTCGATGCTGTCCCCGCGGGTCACCCGGCGGCTGATCCACCGGCTCACCACCGACCAGCCCATTCGGCGCCGCCGTGACGCGCTCGCCCTGCTGGAGTCCCTGACCGCCCGCGAGCGCGAGGTGCTCACCGAGGTCGGGCTCGGCCGCTCCAACGCCGAGATCGCGGCCCGCCTGAACATGAGCGAGGCCACGGTCAAGAGCCACATCTCCCATCTGTTCGACAAGCTCGCCGTCACGAACCGCGTACAGGTGGCCATCGCCGCCTACCGCGCCGGCCTGGTCGACTGACTCAGCCCAGCCCCGTCCCGAATAAAGATCTGGAACGTCTTTACAGACGGCTTTCGTCTATATACATTTCGAGGGCGAAAGGAGTGAACATGTCGATGAACCTCGATGCCGTCGGACAGACCTGGGAGTCGGGCGAGCACGCGTGGACCTCGAAGGACGCCATCCTGTACGCCCTGGGAGTCGGCGCCGGAGCGCAGGATCCGCTGGCCGAGCTGCCTTTCACCACCGAGAACTCACACGGGATCGCCCAGCAGGTGCTGCCCACGTTCGCCGTCATGCTCGGCGGCGGCGGAGGCGGCCCCAAGCTGGGCGACTTCGACTTCGCGCAGATCCTGCACGCCGAGCAGTCGATCCGGCTGGCCGGCCCGCTGCCCGTGGACGGCCGGGTGCGCTCGAAGGCCCGCGTGGCGGGCATCTACGACAAGGGCAGCGGCGCGCTGGCCATCATGGAGTCCACGATCGTCGACGCCGACACCGGCGCGCCGGTCGTGGAGGTCAGAACCGGGATCTTCGTCCGCGGCGAGGGCGGTTTCGGCGGAGAGCGGGGCGAGTCGGCCCCGTGGGAGCGGCCCGACCGCCCGGCCGACCACGTCGTCGTCTACCCGACCCGCACCGACCAGGCGCTGCTGTACCGGTTGAGCGGAGACCGCAACCCCTTGCACTCCGACCCGTGGCTGGCCGCCCGCGTCGGCTTCGAACGACCCATCCTGCACGGGCTGTGCACGTACGGGTTCACCGGCCGGGCCCTGCTGCACACGCTGTGCGACTCGGACCCGGCGGCGTTCGGCGGGATGTCGGCCCGCTTCGCCGCCCCGGTGGTGCCCGGACAGGAGCTCGCCGTGCACATCTGGGACGACGGCCGGTTCGTCACCAAGGTGGGAGACACCGTGGTGATCGACCGCGGTGTGTTCACGGGGGCGTCGCGGTGAAGCCGCAGCCCACGCCGGAGACGGCACCGTACTGGGAAGGCGCCCGCCAAGGCGAGCTGCGGGTGCAGCGCTGCGGCGCCTGCGGCCGTCACTACTTCTACCCGCGCCCGGCCTGCCGCTACTGCTTCTCGCAGGAGGTGCGTTGGGTGACCGTGTCCGGCCGGGCGCGCCTCGTGTCCTACGTCATCAACCAGCGGCCGATGCCGGGCCTGAAGGGACTGTCGCCGGTGGTCGCGCTGGTCGAACTGGACGAGGGGCCACGCCTCATGACCAACATCGTGGGCGTCGAGCCCACACCGGAGAACCTGCCGCTGGACCTGCGGCTACAGGTCTGCTTTCAGGACGACGTGCCGGTCTTCCAGCCGGAGGGAGTGACGGCATGAGCATGCACGGAGGCGATGTCGCGATCGTCGGAGCGGCGGAGACCGAGCAGGTCGGCGTACTGCCCGACGTGTCCATGATCGAGCTGCACGCGCGGGCGGCGCGCCGCGCCCTCAAGGACGCCGGCCTGACACCGGCGGACGTGGACGGCATCGCCACCGCCGGCCCGCTGGCCATGGAGGTCTCCCACCACCTGGGCATCACGCCGCGCTGGCTGGACGGCACCATGGTCGGCGGCTGCAGCTTCATGCTGCACGTCCGGCACGCCGCCGCCGCCATCGCGGCCGGGGCCGCCGACGTGGTGCTCATCACGCACGGTGAGTCGGGCAGATCACGCGTGGGCGTGCCCCAGTACGGCATGAACGCGGCCTCCGCCGGGGGCCAGTTCGAGATGCCGTACGGGGCGGTGCTGCCCTACGCCACCTTCACCCTGCCCGCCCTGCGCTTCCTGCACGAGCGCGACATGGGCCGGGAGGACCTGGCCCAGGTGGTGGTGGCCCAGCGGGAGTGGGCGGCCAAGAACCCGCGCGCCATGCGCCGCGACATCGTGACGGTGGACGAGGTGCTGGCCGGGCCGGTGATCGCCTACCCGTTCACCAAGGACATGTGCTGCGTGGTCACCGACGGCGGCGGCGCCCTGGTGCTGACCAGCGCCGAGCGGGCGGCCGATCTGCCCGGGCGCCCGGTGTACCTGCTGGGGTCGGGCGAGTCGGCCGAAGGCGTGCTGATCTCCCAGATGGAGGACCCGGGCTCCAGCCTGGCCTTCCGGCGCTCCAGCGCGGAGGCGTTCGCCACGGCCGGGGTGAGCCATGGGGACATCGACCACCTGATGTGCTACGACGCCTTCGCCCACGTACCGCTGTACATGCTCGAAGACCTCGGCTTCGTCGGCCGCGGCGAGTCGGGCGCCTTCATCGCCGACGGCAACACCCGGCCGGGCGGCTCGCTGCCCATGAACACCAACGGCGGCGGGCTCAGTTATACCCACACCGGGATGTACGGGATGTTCGCCATCCAGGAGTCCGTCCGCCAGCTCAGGGGCGAGGCCGACGCGCAGGTGCCGGACGTGGAGATCGGGTTCGTGCAGGGCGTGGGGATGTTCTTCGCGGCCTCGGGGAGCCTGGTGCTGTCCAACCGCAGGCCCTGAACTACTCGATAAACAGGAGGACAAAGCCCATATGAGCGGTATCTGTGCAGGCCGGGTGGCGATCGTGACCGGCGCGGGCCGCGGTCTCGGCCGTACGCACGCGCTGGAACTGGCGCGGCAGGGGGCCCACGTGGTGGTCAACGACCTCGGCGGCGCCACGGACGGCACCGGGTCCGACGCCGGCGCGGCGCGACTGGTGGTGGACGAGATCGTGGCGGCGGGTGGCAAGGCCGTCGCCAACACCGACGACGTCGCCGACTGGCAGGGCGCGAAGCGGCTCGTCGACCAGGCGATCGGCGAGTTCGGCGGCCTGGACGTCCTGGTGAACAACGCCGGCATCCTGCGCGACCAGACCATCGCCTCCATGACGGAGGAGAACTGGGACGCGGTGATCCGGGTCCACCTGCGTGGCACCGCCGGGCCGACCCATTTCGCCGCCGAGTACTGGCGCGCGCGGGCCAAGGACAGCGGCCGGCCACTGCGCGCCCGGCTCATCAACACCACCTCGGCCTCGGGCATCTACGGCAACTTCGGCCAGTCCAACTATGGTGCGGCCAAGGCCGGCATCGCCGCGTTCACCCTCATCGCGGCCACGGAGCTCGGCCGCTACGGGGTGACCGCGAACGCCGTCGCGCCCGCCGCGTTCACCCGGCTCACCGAAGCCGTCATGCCGGTCGATTACGCCGCCGGTCTCGGGCCTGAGCAGGTCTCGCCGCTGGTGGCCTGGCTGGCCAGTACGGAGAGCGACACCGTGACGGGGCGGGTGTTCGACGTCGGTGGCGGGCGGATCGGTGTCGCCGAGGCGTGGCGGCTCGGACCGGAGGTGACTAAGCAGGACCTTTGGGACGCCGCGGACCTCGGCCGCGTGATCCCGGACCTGGTCGCCAAGGCCGCGCCCAACGTGGACATGAGCGGCCGCCCTGCCGCCGGTTGACCTTCCCTCGGTGTCCGACGTCGCCGTGATCGGCGTGCCGGACGCCGAGGTGGCGTCCTGGCCGCGCGGACTCGACGCCATATAAGCGCGTCGATGTACGCTGCCCCCACGAGTAGCCTCCCACTCGCCTTGGAGGGCCATGTTCGGCATCGGTGTTATCGAGGTCATCATCGCGTTAGCCGCGATCCTGGCCATCGTGGCGTTCGTTTTCGTGGTGATGGTCGCCAACCGCCGCAAGAGATGAGGCTCTGCCGCCCTCGTGCCTCGTGCCTCGCGCTGAAGCCGGCAGAGCGGTGGCGGGCGGTCAGTCGAAGGGGACGCCGTCGAAGGTGCCCGACAGGGACGGGCGGGTGGAGAAGGCCGTCCAGGTCAGCGTTACCTCGTGGGCGCGCCCGCCGGTCTCGGCGCGGAGCGTGGCGGTGGCGCTGCCGTCCGCGGTGAGCTTGATCGGTCCGCTGACCCGCAGGTCGCGCACGAACCGTACCTCGTCGAGTGTGATGTCCTGGCCGAAGGTGACCTGGCCGCCACGCAGCCCTGGTTCGTTCCGCAGCCTCGTATAGACGTTGCCGTTGGGGTTACGGCGGGCGGTGGCGTCCGCGGCGGTGGCGAAGGTGGCCGCGAGCACTCGCCGCTGGGTGGC
Source organism: Nonomuraea sp. CA-143628 (assembly GCF_050942315.1). Lineage (NCBI taxonomy): Bacteria > Bacillati > Actinomycetota > Actinomycetes > Streptosporangiales > Streptosporangiaceae > Nonomuraea > Nonomuraea sp. CA-143628. The sequence goes on along the minus strand of NZ_CP192072.1, from coordinate 8,141,158 downwards.
GGTGAGCTTGCCGGCCGGATACGGCGGCACGTCTTCGACGGTCTGGGGGAAGGCGCCGAGGGCGCGGTAGTTCTCGCCGGTGCACTGCTGGTGGGTCACCTGCTTGGTGGTCAGAAAGGTACGCAGCATGCCACGCACACAGTCACCCATCGGCGACGTGCCAGAGGTAAGTGCATGCGGCCCGAAGGGGACCCGCACGATGGTCGCGTTCGGGAAGGCCCGCAGCGATTGGGCTACTTCGGCAGGGCTGTTCATGTCGATTTCCCCGGCCATCGCCAGGACGGGGACGGCAGGCAGCGCCTGTCCAGGTGGGCGCGGTGGGCTGTGGCGCGGAGTCGGCCAGTTGACGCACGGCTCCATGCTGCCGATCCCGGAGGGGAGAATGTCGGTGATCTGATACGGCGCCAGCGGACGTTCCCGCTCGTAATAGCGCTCGGCCTGAGCCTGGCGCTCGGCCGGCGAGGCCGCCCGGTCGAAGGGGAAGGTGCCGTCGCCGCAGCGAAAGCCCAGATACCCGGCGACATCCGGATCGTCGGCCGGTGGAAGCGTTGCGGGGATCAGCCGGGCCAGGCGATGCAGCGGAGCCGGGTCGTCGCGCAGATAGGCGTCCGCGGCCGCGGTGGCCTCCCGGCCGAACACCGGCTCCCACACGTTGCTGAGCGCCACGGTCTGGAACACCGACACCTCGGGATCGGGCCGCTCCCGCAGCCGATCCACCAACCGAGTCCACGTGCCGGAAGCGCTGCCCGGCAGCGTGTCGCACGCCGTCGACCGTGCGCAGATGAGATCAAGTTGGCGGAGCCTGGACCAGTAGTTCTTCCAGCTGGCGTATCCGTCGCCGTCCACGACCATGGAGCTGTCCAGGAAGATGGCGTCCAGGCTGCCTGGATACCGAGCGGCGTACGCCTGGGCGTACAGGGTGCCGTAGGAGTTGCCGTAGAAGCTCACCTTGCCCAGACCAAGCGCCCTCCGAATCGCGTCAAGATCGTGCGAGGACTGGTCCGCGGTGAAGTACGCACCTCGCGGCCCCACGCTCTTGGCGCAGGCGGCGAGGGTCTCGGGCTTGTCGAGGCGGGCTCCCGGGCAAAGCGGCGGCGAGGACTTCCCCATCCCGCGCGGATCCATGACCAGGAGGTTCTTGCGTTCGAGCACAGGTCCGAGTACCCGCTGCATCTCGGGAACGGTCGACAGGGTCTGCCCTGGCCCTCCGAGGTTGGCGACCACGGTACCGTCGGCGTCCTTGGCCGGAATCCAGGCGAAGGCTACGGAAATGTGCTCGGAGGCGGGGTTCTCCCAATCGAGAGGGACATCGATGCTGCCGTCGCAGCGTGTGGTCGCATTCGCGCAGTCATGCGGGCCGGTCGAAGCGGCTGGGGTGCCGGGCAACAGGGCCGCGGCCAGCGCGAATCCCAAGGCTTTTGCGATCATGCCGATAGCTTCGTCTGCCGTGCACCGGATTTCTTCGGCCTGCCGGAGGATTCCCCCTGGGAGCCAGCTCCCAGAGCTGTGAGCGACTAAGGGATGATCGCGGTGCCCTGCTCCAGGTAGGGACGCCTTGTCGCCTGGTCGACGGGGTTGCCTGGAAGCCCTCTGGCACAACGATGAGATTTGCTGGGGTGTTCGGGAGCTGCCAGAGTGGCGAAATGTCGCGACTTGTTCCTGAATTGATCTGCTCAGACCTCCAGGCCAGTCTGGCCTTCTATCGCCTGCTGGGCTTCGAGATCCGCTACGAGCGTCCCCAGGAGCGATTCGCTTACCTTGAACGTGACGGGGCGGCGGACTTGATGCTGGAGCAGCCCTGGAGCCAGGATCGTCTCTACCCGCGCGCGGAGCTGGAGCACCCGTACGGGCGTGGGATCAACCTGACGGTTGAGGTGGATGACGTGGAGCGGATTCACGCCGCGCTGCTTGCCGCCGGTTACGAGATGTGGCTGCCGTTGGAAGAGCGCTGGTACGAGCGCAGCGCCGATGCCGTGGGCGTGCGCCAGTTCGCGGTGCAGGATCCGGACGGCTACCTCCTGCGCATCTCTCAGCAGTTGGGCACCCGTCCTCGATAGCCGCCCACGTCATACCGTAGATCGCCTCAGCTGTCGCCGACCGGCCCGTTGTAGACGAGTTTCGTCGACTCCGCGGGCACGATGATGTCGGCCACTTCGACCACCAGCTCGCCCGCGAAGTAGCTGCGTTCGACCACCATCACGATGCTTCCGGCGCCGATGCCGAGCGTCCGCGCCTCCTCCGGGGAGGCCGGCCGCGCCCACACTTCCTCATCCCAGGTGTCGACCTGGACGCCGATCGCCGCCATCCGGTGGGTCACGCCGAGTCCCGCGTGCTGACCGCCCTCCGGCACCGCGATCGGCGTGCCCTTCGTGAGGCTCAACGGCTCCCAGCTGGTGGACAGCATCCACGGGCCCTCGTCGTTCGAGGCGAAGACGTAGCGGGTGCGCATCACGTCGTGCCGGTCGCCGTCCGGCTCCGCCAAGCCCAGCCGCTCGCGTACCTCGGGCGGGGCTTGCATCGTGTCTGAGTCGTACTCCCAGCTGCCGTGCCGGCCCTGCTCCCGCATGAGCGCGGCGAACGGCGACCCGGCCTGCCGCTCCCGGAACCAGCTGCGCACCAGGGAGCGGCGTTGAGGGCGTTGCCGTACGAACATGCCCGCGCCCGGCCTGCTGACGAGCAGACCTTCACGGATGAGCATCTTTGTAGCCTCGGTGACGATGCCCTGGGCCGCCCCATATTCGGTGGCCAGCTCGTGGCGTGCCGGCAAGCGCGCCCCAGCCGTGAGCTCACCTTTCGCGATGCGGACCCTCAAGTCGTTCGCGATTCGGACGTAAGCGGGTTGATCCACGAAGACAGCTTGACGTGCTGCCTAGACAGGCTGCAAGCTGCCTATGCGCTCATCGAGCCGCATAGGCGGATCCTCCTTCTTGGTGGTGGACAGTGACGACCTGGACCCAGGATTACCCGGCCCTTCCGGGAAGTGCTCAGGCTGCGGCGCGGCTCGCCCAGGCCCTCGCCACTGCCCGATCGCCCCAGCGGGCGTCAGTCGTCTACCGGCTGGTCGAGAACCTGTTCGGCTGCGCCCTGGCCAGATCCAGCCCGCGCGGCAACCTCAATCTGATCATCGTCGTCGAGCGTGGACGGATCCACTTCGAGGTGCACTACCCGAACGACCACAGGGCGGCCGCCGACGCCCCGGCGGCCTTCCAGACAGTGTCAGCGCTCGCTGACGCTTACGGCGAGACGCAGACAAAGCGAGGTCGGATGATCTACGCGGAACTTTGGATGGTGCCGTGACGGCTGAACCGCCCCGCGCGTACAGCCTGGTGACGGAAGGAGACGGGCTGACCTACATCTACAACGCCGGTGCGCGGGAGTCTCGGTACGGCATCCGGCCGTACAGCAGCATCTCCGCCCAGGCGTTGGAGACGCTCGTCGAGATGCTCAACAACAACGGCGAAACGCGCAAACCGTACCTCGCGCACGAGGCGTTCAAGATGCTGCTGCGCGTCTGGTAGCCAGTCCGGCTGGCGGCCTACGTTCAGGGGCGGTCGCCCCGGCTGGCAAGTGCGTTGAAGAGAGGCCAGCCGTCGAGCTCCGTCTCACCAGGAGTTGCGGGCAGGGCGTTGCGCGCCGCTGCCTCGTCGAGGAGACGCCGGACGACCCCCGGCTCGTGGAGGTTGAGCAGATCTCCGTGACCATTGGTGACCGAGCCCGCGTACCAGTGCCCCTCGGCGACATGGCGGCCGGGGCCCGCGCGAAAGACGATGCGCAGAGTCACCCCGGCGCCCTCGCGGTGAAGGGAGAGGATCTCCCGGCATTCGGCATGTCGGTGATGTACCGACCACAGCCAGGTCGCATCACCGACGACGAGACTACGGAGCCGACGGTTGATCCCCATCCCTGCACTCTATGGGGCGAGATGCGGCAGCCAACGGCCCCAAGACGGCCTATGGCGAGTTGCCTTGCAGGTCTAGGTCGAATTCGTGTCTCTTCAGCTGGTAGAGGCGTAGGGATCGCTGCGGGAGGAAGCCGAGCATGCGGCTGAGGGGCCAGGAGATCACCGTGTAGGCCAATTCGATGGGCATGAGCCCGATGAAGGCCCACAGAGGTGATGTCACGAGTAGTACTGCCGCGCACTGTCGCCCCAGGTAGCACGAACCGAGCAGGTCGTCGCGTGCCCACCAGCGGTAGGCGTAGGGAAGGCGCTTGTGGAACAGGCGATACAGCGCCCAGTGCCACAGCGGCGGGCGCTCACGCAGGCGCAGCGCGATACCGCCACGTACGACGTCGAGTGAGTCGCGCAGGGTCGGCCTGGTCTGTTGCGGCTCCGCCAGGTCCAGCAGTGTGCCGATCAACTCCTCGCCGCGCGTCTGCCGATATCGGAGCGGGTAGGCCCGCGCGAGGAGTCGGCAGTGGCGTTCGTAGCTATCCATGATCACGTCCCGGGCTGGAGTCGTGCGCCGAGGCGGCGCTGTGCGGTGGCGGCGAGGCGGGTCAGGCGGGCAGTCTCCTCGGTCAGGAGTTCGGCGCCCTGGCCGGTCAGCTCGTAGTAGCGGCGGTGCCGGCCGTCCACCACCTCTTCGCTGACCACGCGGGTGAGCCCCGCTTCGGTCAGACGGTCGAGCGCGCCATAGAGGGTGCCCGCGCCGAGGCGTATGCGGTCCTCTGACAGGTCGCGCACGGCTTTGATCACGCCGTAACCGTGCAAGGGGCCTTCGGAAAGGGCCAGCAGCACGAGATAACTCTGTTCACGTAGTGCCATATCCCGATATATATCGCTAACCGTACTATAGGTCAAAGAGGCGGTCGGCCGCAGCCGGGCCCGAGGGCCGTGGGCCGTGCGGTTTTCCGGGCCCTTCCCCTTTTGGAGAGAAGTGTGTAGCGGGTTGGCCGATACGCCCGCCATGCATCACTTTATGCAATTGACCGAATGCTTACAGTGACTAACGCTGGTTGTGGCCTCGCACAAAGCAATGGCCGCCAGTACGTCAAGGAGCACATCGCATGGACTCGCCAGAATTCTTCACCCAGGTCTACAGCGCCAGCCAAGCATGCATACCCGAAGGCGACTTGTGTAGCGGCATCGCTGGGCCGGTAGGCCGATGCTGCCCGGGGCTGGTCTGCTGCTCGCTCTCTCCCGACCTGTCTGTGTGCATGCGCCGCTGTCGATGAAGATCGGCTGGGGGCGGCACACGGTGCTGGCCGGGCTAGGGGCCGGTGGGGCGGTGCTGGCGCGCACCGATACCGCGATCGGCGCGTATCTCAACGCCCCGGCGGCTCGCTGGTTACGGCAGATCACCGTGGCCGGGCTGGACGAACCGCCCGGGCAGGCGGCCCTTTCCTGCTTGCGGGTGTGGGCGAGCGCGGGCCTCATCTCTCTGGACGACCAGGCCGCGATTCTGGTCGGTGATCCCGAGATCGAGGAGTACGAGGAGCGCGGGCGGGCAGTGCGGCGCGAGCTGCTTCAGCGGGCCGCCCTGTTCCCGCGAGTCGCCACGCCGATCCTGGCGGTCGGGGTGGGCCGTGATTGCGCCTACTGCGACCAGCTCCTGACCGACCTGGCTGCCAACGCGCCCTTGCGGGACGGCGGCGTGGTGGCGTCCGGCGACGACCAAACTCGGCTGTTCGGAAACGTTCCCGGCACCGGACTCGACCGGCCAACCGAGCCGACCGAGCCGACCGAGCCGACCGGGCCGACTGGGTCGACCGAGTTGACCGAGCTGACCGGGCCGACCGAGCCGACCGGGCTGGCTGAGCTGACCGAGCTGACTGCCGTCGAGCTGGCCGGGCTGGCTGAGCTGGCCCGAGCGGCCGCGCCCCTAGGCACGCCCAGCGGCGTGCTGCTCCACCCAGGCGCGCCCCCGCGGATCCTGGAGGGCTACCACCAGGTGAGCGCCGCGATCGTGTCGATGCTCGGGGACGAACCCGACCGCGTGGTGGTGGAGACGCCCAGTTCCTGCTCAGTGAACGTCACCTCCGGCGAGAACACCTCGGTGCGGCCGGTCCGCGCCGGCGACCGCGTCGTGGGGATCGCGACCCGGGGTGCGGTCACCAGCGAACTCGACGGTTGGCTGTCGGCGCACACCGCCCACGCCGCCCGCACCGCGCACGCCTCCCACGCCGCGCACGCCTCCCACGCCACGTATGCTCCGGCCACCCTGACCATCGAACGCCCCAGGAACCTGTATCTGGTCTATCGGGGCGGCGCCCTGATCGCCCGGCACAGAACGCCGGCCGACACCATCGCCTGCCTGGAGGCGATGCTTGCCGGATACGCCGACCACGCCGGCGCCGCCGAGGATGAGGCCGACGTGGACTGCGGGGTGCTGTGGCACCCCGGCCACGGGGCCGTGCTCATCCCCAACCACTGGCTGTCGCCGATGGCCAGGAAGTCCTCCCGGCTGCGCCGTAGTGGCTGGCAGCTGTGCCCGCAACCGTACGTCCGGCTCAGCACGCGCGACGGTCAGGCGTGGGCGTGGGTGCGTCCGCTCGGCGAAGATCCCCGGCTGGCGCCGGTCGCGTTCCTGGCCGTGGATCCACCGGCCCCGGCCACCGACGAGCGGCCCGCCCGCACCCCCAGCGCCGAGGAACGCGCGGCGCAACTGGTGTGCTGGGCGGTCCGGCCGCTCACCCCGCCGCGCCTGTACGCTTTGGCCGCCACCGCGCGTCACATCCCCATCCGCGAACTGGGCCCTGCCCCGATCCTCGCCGAGCTCCCCGACCTGGTACTCGCGCCGCCCGACAGGTCCCACCGAGCGCCCAGATGAGCGCGGCCGGGGGACGGGAGCTGGCTTGCTGAAAAGAGCGGGTGAGGGCCGATCAAACCGTGCTTGACCTGTGTGGTTGCCGCCGAAGGTAAATTTCTGGCCGGCTTCAAACGGATGACCGGGCCGTGACCAGCCGTGATAAGGCTGCCGTCAACCCTCTCATACAGTTCTGATCACCGGCTTAACCTGCACTTACGCGCTCCTTGGCACTCTTGAGTCATCGGTACATGAGGAGATGACGATGAACGCGAACGAGCCTCACGAGCAGGGCGCCGGCGGCTGGAGCCAGTTCGGCGACCAGCCGCCCTCCGCCGGGGGCTTTCCCCGGCGAGAGACCGTGATCATGAACCAGCCTCCGCCTCCGAAGCCGCCCAGGCGGGGCTTCGCTGTCGGGCGGAAGACGATCGCCGGGCTGGCCCTGGCGGCCGTGGCCGTGGGCGGCGGCGCAGTGGGGGCCGTCGCCGCCACGGCGTTCCAGGACAACACCCGTGTCGTCTCCGCGCCGAGCCCGGTCTTCAAGGCGGCCTCCAACCAGCTCACCGTGGCCCAGGTCGCGCAGAAGGTGCAGCCTTCGGTCGTGATGATCCAGGGGCAGACCGGCGAGGGGTCGGGCGTGGTGCTGTCCGACGACGGGCTCATCCTCACCAACAACCACGTGGTCGTCGGCGCCGGGCAGGGCGGGCAGATGACCGTCAAGTTCAACGACGGCAAGACGGCCAAGGCGTCGGTCGTGGGCACCGACCCGTCCACCGACCTCGCGGTCATCAGGGCCGACGGCGTCTCGGGCCTGACCAAGGCCTCGCTCGGCGACAGCGACCAGCTTCAGGTCGGCGACGCCGTACTGGCCATCGGCAGCCCGCTCGGCCTCGACGGATCCGTCACGGCGGGCATCGTCAGCGCGCTCAACCGCACGGTCACCGTCGGCGGCGAGCAGGACCAGCAGCAGCAGCTCCCGCCCGGCTGGGGCCAGCAGCGGGAGCAGCAGCAGGGTCAGGAGAGCGGGGCGACGACGCTCGGCGACGCCATCCAGACCGACGCGGCCATCAACCCGGGCAACTCCGGCGGCGCGCTGGTCAACGCGGCCGGTCAGGTGATCGGCATCAACAGCGCCATCGCCACCAACGGCGGCAGCAGCGGCAACATCGGTGTCGGCTTCGCCATCCCGGTCAACACCGCCAAGCAGGTCTCCGACCAGCTCATCAGCGGTGGCAAGGTGACTCACGCGTTCTTGGGCGTGAGTGTCACCGATGCCACCGGCGACGTGCCCGGCGCGCTGATCCGCCAGGTCACCTCCGGAAGCCCTGCCGACAAGGCCGGACTGAAGGAGGGCGACCTCATCACCAAGATCGGCAACACGCCGGTGGAGGGCGGAGATACAGTTGTTGGCCAGGTCAGAGGTTTCAAAGTAGGCCAACAGGTTCAGATCACTTATATGAGGGACGGAAAGTCGAGTAACGTCTCCGTCACCCTCGAAGAGAAGAAATAACCGGACCCCCTCACGGACGGGTGTGCCGTCGAGATCGCTGCGGACTCGGCGGCACACCCCCCGTTCGAGGAGATCCCATCTCAAGAGAAGCGGCGGCCCTCGTCGCGCCGGTAGGCCCAGCCCGCGGCCAGCGCCGCGATCACGGTCCACACGCCGAGCATGATCACCGCGACCATGTTCGGCGAGGTTCCCGTCGTCACGGCCCAGATCAGCTCCCCGGCGCCGCGGCTCGGCACGAACGGCGACACCTTCTGCACGAAGTCCGGCATGATCTGCGGCGGCAGGAACAGCCCGCCCAGGATCGCGATCGGGAAGAACACGACCTGCGACACGCCGATGGCCGCCTTCGAGGCCAGCACGAAGCCCAGGAACAGGCCGATCAGCATGAACGGCACCGCCCCGCCGAGCAGGGCGAGCAGCCCGATCAGCAGGTTGGGCACCGTGATGGTCGCCTTGGTGAGCAGGGCCGCGATCACCACCACCGGGATCGTCGACACCAGCATCGTGGCCATCGTCGTGAGGATCCGCCCGGCGAAGCGGGGGAACGGTCCAGCGGGCAGCGTACGCACGTAGGGGTTCCACGGAAGTTCGCGGTCCTGCGCGACCGTGATGCTGAGCCCCATGAGCGCGGCCGACATGGCGCCGATCATCATCATCGATCCCGTCGCCCGCGTCGCGGCCACCGGATCGTCCCCCGTGAACGGCACCACGAACGCCAGCATCGACGCGGCCGGGAAGAACGAACTGGCGACCAGGCCGATCGGCACCCGGATCTGCTCCAGCATCAGATAGCGGGTGTGGGCCAGGATCAGGCTAGACATGCTCGGTCTCCTTGGCGGTGATGGCGAGGAAGGCTTCCTCGAGCGAGGTCGGCCTGATCTCCAGACCGGAGAACGGCGTGCCGCTCCGTACGAGCTCGACGACCAGCCGGTCGGGGTCGGTGGTCACCAGGTTGAACCGGCCGTCCGCATACTCGCTGGCGAGCACGCCGGGCAGTTCGGGCAGGTTCTCGGCGGCCAGCGAGACGCGCCGCACACCCACCATGTCGCGTACGGCCCGCACGGTGTCGTCGGCCAGCACCCGGCCGTGGCCGACCACCACGACCCGCTGGGCCAGGGCCTCGATCTCCTCCAGGTAGTGGCTGGTGAGCAGGACCGTGCCGCCGCCCTCATGGAAGTCCTTGACGCCGTCCCAGAGCGCGCGCCGGGCCTCCACGTCGAGGCCGGTGGTCGGCTCGTCGAGGAAGACCATCCGCGGGTTGCCGGCGAAGGCCAGCGCCACGCCCAGCCGCCGCTTCTGGCCCCCGGACAGGCCGCCGATCTGCCGCTTGACCAGGTCGTCGAGGCCGAACCGGGCGAGTAACTCCCCTTTGTCGGCCTTTTCCGGGTAATGGGCGGAGACGAAGTCGACGATCTCGCCGACCCTCAGCGACTCCGGCAGGCCCGTCTCCTGCGGCGTGACCCCGATGCCTCGGCGCACCACCGGATCCTGCGGGGAGCCGCCGAGCAGTTCGACCGTGCCGGAGGTCTGTTTGCGCAGGCCCACGAACAGGTTGATCAGCGTCGACTTGCCCGCGCCGTTGGGGCCGAGCAGGCCGACCAGCTCTCCCGCCCTGATGTCGAGCGAGACGCGGTCGAGTGCCAGCACGTCGCCGTAGCGCCGGGTGACCTCCACCGTTCTGGCGAGGATGGTCATGAAGTGCCTCCTGCGGAGTCGAGTAGGGCGCGGATCGCCTTGGTGTAGTCGTCGAAGGCGACCCGGCCGCGCTTGGTGAGCGAGACATAGGTGACCGGGGTACGGCCTTTGTGCGTCTTCGTGATCTGGACGTAGCCGGCTTCCTCGAGCTTGGTCAGGTGGACCGAGAGGTTGCCGGCCGTCATGCCGAGCAGATCCTTGAGCGCCGGGAAGGCGATCTCGTCGCCCCCGCCCATCGTGTTGAGCGCCGCAACGACGCGTAGCCTGGCCTGCGCGTGGATCACCGGATCGAGCTCCGGAACAGCGCCGCCCGCCGTCACCGGCACTGCCTCCGTCGCCACCACAGGCCCACGACGATCTGCCCGAAGCCGAGCAGTATCGCCGTCAGCAGCGCGTGCCAGCCGGGGCCGAGCAGCACGCCCAGGCCGTTGACGGCGATCACGCCGACCCCGGCGAAGAACATCGGCCAGTACAGGAAGATCGCGCCACCGGCCATGTACATGACGCCGACCACCAGCATGGACACGCCCGACCAGAGCAGGCCGGCCTCCGCCTCCGGCAGCATCGGGCTGACCCGGATGGCGATGATCGACATCACCACCATCCCGGCGAACCACGTGTAGCCGTACATCGTGCCCCTGGCCGTGCTCTCGCCTCGGACGCCCATGTTCATCCGGGTGATCTCGTACGCGGCCAGGGAGCCGGCGATCACCATGCAGATCATCAGGACTGCCACGGCCTGCGTCTGCGAGATCGGCGCGTACGGCCTGCCGTCGAGTCCGTAGCGCAAGAAGAGGCAGGTGAAGCCGATCAGCCACGCGACGCCCCAGGGGACGTACAGGAACAGGGGATCGCCCCTGAATCTTCGCACCGTGGCGGCCCGCTGCTCCTCGATGAGGCGCAGAGTCTCCTCCGGGCTGGGGGCTTGCTCACCGTCGTCTACCATGACAACTCCTCTTGGCCTCAAACTGGTTTGTACTTTAAACCAGCTTGTGCCGCCAACACAACGCCGAGGCGAGGAGTGGAGTCAGATAGCGGGAAAGCCCCTGGTCCGCCAGGTGTCGCCGCTCGCGGTCACCGCGAACGCCTCCAGGTTGGAGGTCTCCTCGACCCAGTCGCGGGCGGCGTCGCCCATCGCGAACGCCGCCGTCGCGAAGGCGTCGACGGCGGTCAGGCGGGGGCCGACGAGGGTGATGGACAGCAGCGCGTCGGCGGCGCGTCCGGTGTGCGGGTCGAGGATGTGCGGGCCCCGCTCGGCGCTGCCCGAGGTGGCGATGGCCAGGTCGTGGCCGGTGACCACGGTGCAGAGGGCGCCGGGCCGGGCGGGATGCGCGATGCCGATCCGCCACGGCGAGGGGTCGGGGCCCAGCTGGATGTCGCCGCCGCCGTTGACGCAGTGGCGGCGGGCCCCGGCCTCGGACAGGATCCGGGACGCCTCCTCGATCGCCCACCCTTTCACCAGACCGGACGGGTCCAGGCGGCCACCGGGGTACGTCGTGAAATATCCGTTCGTGTCGTGTTCTGTCTGGGCGCACAGCGACAGCACCTGGGCCACCTCGGGCGGGCACTCGGACAGCTCGATCTCGCCCCGGCCGAGGCGGCTGATCGCGCTGTCCGGCCGGTAGGTGGAGAAGACCGCGTCCACGTGGTGCAGCCAGGCCACCGCCCGCGCCACCGCGGCGTTGGCGCGGGCGCCGGGGTCGGCGGCGTCGTTGGTGTTGACGTCGGAGTCAGCGCGGGCGTCGCGTACGTCGAAGGAGAAGACGGTCCCCATCACGTGCTCGACGTGGCGGGTCACAGCCCGGCCCGGTCGATGGCGCTCTGCAGGGAGCGGGTGTAGCCGTCGCTGGTGTACGTGGCGCCCGAGACGGAGTCGATCTGGGCGCTCTGGGCGGCCAGGGCCTCCTCCTGGAGTATGGGCAGCGCCCTGTCGTTGATCTCGACGTCGCGCCGGTTCTCGCTCGGCGCCTGGAGCACCTGGACGTCGGAGATCTTGCCGCCGCTGACGCTGATCCGCACCTGCACGGGTCCCCAGCGCGTGTCGACCGCGTCCCCGTCGACCGTCCGGGCACCCGTGGACCCCGTGGACCCCGTGGACCCCGTGGACGAGGTGGACGAGGTGGACGAGGTGGGTGCGGGCGTCGCGGACGTCTGGGCGAGGGCGGCGGGTGGCTGGGTGGCCCCGGTGACGTCGTGCGGCTTGAACGACAGCAGCAGCACCAGGCCGATGACGGTGGTGACCACCGCGAGCAGCGCTCTCTTCATGGAGGGAACTCCTAGAACTCGAAAGACTCGTGATGGATCCGGTGGGCGGGCACACCCGCCGACCGCAGCGCCTGAATCGCCGACCGCGTCATCTCGGGCGGCCCGCACACGTAGGCGTCGTGCTCGCGCAGGTCGGGGAGCAGGCGGTCGAGCCCGGTGAACAGGTCCGGGGACCTCGGGCCGACCGAGCAGTAGAGCCTGGCGTCCCCGCGTGCTCTGGCGATCTCCTCCAGTTCGTCCCTGAACAGCAGTTCCTCCGGCGTACGAGTGCGGTAGAGCAGGGTCACCTGCCCGGGCAGTGTCTCGAACAGGGTGCGTAGCGGGGTGATGCCGACGCCCCCGGCGATCAGCACCGACTTGCGTGCGCGGCCAAGACGGGCGGTGAATCCGCCGTACGGCCCCTCGGCGATGACCCGGGTGCCCGGCCGCAGCCGGGCGAGCGCCGCGCTGTGGTCGCCCAGCGCCTTGACCGTGATCCGCAGCCCGCCACGGTCCGGCGCGGCGGACAGCGAGTAGGGGTTGGCCGACCACCACAGGTCGCGGGTCAGGAAGCGCCACCGGAAGAACTGTCCCGGCTCGGCGCCGAGCCGCGCCAGGCGGCGGCCGGTGAGATGGATCGAGACGACGCCCGGCGCGTCGGCGCTGATGTGGGCCACTCGCAGCCGGTGGCGCGCCCACACCCGGACCGGGCCGAGGAAGCGGTACCACACCAGCAGCGCGGCCACCCCGAGGTAGAGGGCGTACCAGGCGAACTGGGCCACCCGATCGCCCGTGAACTGGGCGCCGGTCGCCAGTTGGTGCCCGAACGCCAGCCAGGCCGCCAGGTAGGTGTAGAAGTGAAGGTAGTACCAGGTCTCGTAGCGCAGCCTGCGGCGGGCCGCGCGGGCCGACACCAGGGCCACCCCGAGCAGCAGGAGGAAGGCCACGGTCGCCTTGAGCACGTCGGGGAAGGACAACGCCATCGTGACCGCCTCGTCCACCACCCCGGCCTGGTCGGCGACCGCGTACCCCCAGATGATCGTCAGGACGTGCGCGGTGACCAGCCCGATGACGTACCGGCCGCCCATGGCGTGCCAGCGGGCCAGCCGGTCGCTGCCCACACCGCGCTCCAGAGCCGGTACGCGGGCCATCAGCCCGAGCAGTACGGCCATGCCGTACCCGGACAGCAGGCCCGTGACGCGGCCGGCCTCGGTGAGCCAGCCGTCCAGGCCCGCCACGGCCGGCGTGCCGCGCCACCACAGGACGACGACCGCGACCGCGCCGGCCATCACGGCCGCCAGCACGGGCTCGGGCCGGAGTCGGCGGCGCGGCGGCGCGGTAAAAGCGGCCCGAGGCGGTGCGTGAAGAGTGGTCATGGGAGTAGACCGTGCCTGGCGAACCTCTGTTTTCCCTATGAACGGAGCCCTTCAGAGGATTCTCAGAAGAACCTCGTATTTTGTGACGAATAGGAGGAAACATGAACACCCTGCTGCGCCCGGACGGCACACCGATCCGCGTGCTCGTCGTGGACGACGAGCCGGACCTCCTCGAGGTGCTGGAGAAGACGCTGTGCCAGGAAGGCTGGCAGGTGCGCACCGCGGCGAGCGGGGCCGCCGCGATCCGCGCGGCCGAGGGGTTCGCGCCTGACGCCGCCGTCCTGGACGTCATGCTGCCCGACCTGAACGGGCTGGAGCTCATGAACCGGCTCCGGGCGGTGCGGCCCGAGCTGTGCGTACTGTTCCTGACCGCGCGCGACGCCGTCGAGGACCGGGTCGCGGGCATCACGGCGGGCGGCGACGACTACGTGACCAAGCCGTTCAGCCTGGACGAGGTGCTCGCGCGGCTGCGCGGGCTGCTGCGCCGGGCGGGCATGGCGCGGCCCGGCAACGAGGACCGGCTCGTCGTGGCCGACCTGTCCATGGACGAGGAGGCCAGAGAGGTGAGCAGGGCCGGTACGCCGGTCGAGCTGACGCCCACCGAGTTCGAGCTGCTGCGGCTGCTCATGTGCAACCCGCGCCGGGTGCTCAGCAAGGCGCAGATCCTCGACCACGTCTGGTCCTATGACTTCGGCGGCCAGGCTCACGTCGTGGAGCTGTACATCAGCTACCTGCGCAAGAAGATCGACGCGGGCCGCCGGCCGCTGATCCACACCGTGCGCGGCGTCGGGTACGTGCTCAAGCCGTGAACCTCGTCCCACGCACGCTCAGGGCCCGGCTGATCGCCGGATTGCTCATACTCCTCGCGCTGTCCTGCGCGGCCGTCGGCGTCGCCACGTCGGTGGCGATGGATCGGTTCCTGCTCGCCCGCGTCGACCAGCAGATCGCCGCCGACGGCCCCCGGTTCGCCGCGAGCCTGGAGCACGGCGAGGACACGCGGGGACAGGCACGGGGTACGTTCGGCGCGCGGCTGGTCAACGGGCGCGTCACCCATGCGGCGGTGGTGTCGGAGCGGGACGGCACCCACCCCGGCCTCAGCCCTGACGACGAGGCGATCCTGGCGGCGCTGCCGGTCGGGGGACCGCCGCAGACCGTGGACCTGTCCAGCCTGGACGACTACCGGCTCGTCGCCGCCGCGGGCCGGGACGGCGACGTCATGGTCACCGGGCTTTCCTTGCACGGTGTCGAGGAGACGCTGCACCGCCTGTGGCTGTTCGAGCTGGTGATGTTCGCCGGCGTGCTCGCCGTCACGGGTGTCGCGGGCGCCCTGTGGGTACGGCTGGCGCTGCGCCCCCTGCAACGCATCGCCACGACGGCGCGTAAGGTCGCCGAGCTGCCCCTGGCCAGCGGGGAGGTGACCCTGGCCGAACGCGTACCCGACACCGACCCGCGCACCGAGACGGGACAGGTCGGTGCCGCGTTCAACCGCATGCTGGGCCACGTGGAGGCGGCTCTGGGCCGCCGCCACGCCGTCGAGCAGCGGCTGCGCGCCTTCGCCGCCGACGCCAGCCACGAGCTGCGCACCCCGCTTGCGGCGATCCGCGGGCACGCCGAGCTCGCCCTGCGCGGCGACGAGCCGATGGCGGACGGTGTACGGCACGCGCTCGGCAGGATCGACGCCGAGTCGGGGCGGATGAGCGAGCTGGTCGACGAGCTGCTCCTGCTGGCCCGGCTCGACGCGGGACGGCCGCTGGCCCGGGAGGAGGTCGACCTGTCCCGCCTGGCCATCGAGGCCACCGGCGACGCGCGGGCCACCGGGCCCGGCCACCGCTGGCGGCTTGAGCTGCCGGAGGACCCTGTCACGGTGACCGGCGACGCGCTCCGGCTGCACCAGGTGATCGCGAGCCTGCTGAGCAACGCCCGCGTCCACACCCCCGACGGCACCACGGTCGTCGTGGCCGTACGGAGGCTGCCGGCCGCGGTGGAGGTCACCGTCGTGGACGACGGTCCCGGTGTGCCGGCCGGGCTGGAGGAAGAGATCTTCGAGCGGTTCTCCCGCGCCGACCAGGGCCGGTCGCGGGCCACCGGAGGCGCGGGGCTCGGGCTGGCGATCGTCCGCGCCGTGGTGGCCGCGCACGGGGGCTCGGTGGACGTGCGGAGCCGTCCGGGCCGGACCGAGTTCCGGCTGCTCCTGCCTTCAGAGGGCTGAGCGTGAAGGGCGGGATTCCGGTCGGAGGGCTGACCGTGAAGGCGCCCGGCGGGCTACCCGCCGGGCTTTTCGCCGGGCGCCTTCGTCCGCGTGGTCAACGGGCCTCGATCGGGCCGCCGATCGTGGCCACGTCCTCGGCGGCGTCGCCGAGGAGCTTGTCGGCCAGATCCATCAGCGCCCGCCCCGCGGCCAGCTCGTCGCCGATCTCCGGCACCGCACGGTCCTCCGGGTTGCGCCTGGCCACGCCGACGCTCTCATGCCAGCCGCTCTCCTCGGCGGACAGGACCGCACGGGCCAGCGTGCGCTCATCGGTGTCGTCCTCGCTGATGTAGATCTGCACGGTCCACTGCTTGCTCCGCATGATGCCTCCCTGTACGTCCTCGGTACGTACTGGGCATCTGCCCCCAGAGGATGCGGTGTCACGGACTTCCGGACACCGGCCTGCGCCATATGCCAGCATGTCCGCATGCTGGCGAGTCTCGACACGATCGACTGGGCCGACCTGACGCACGCCTACGGCCGCGCGAAGGATGTGCCGGACCAGATCCGGGCCCTGCGCTCTCCCGATCCCGGCATCCGGGAAAAGGCGCTGCACAGCCTGTACGGGAACATCTTCCACCAGGGCACTCGCTTCGAGGCGAGCGCTCACGCGGTGCCGTTCCTTCTGGAACTGGTCGCAGACTCCGAGACGCCGGACCGCCCGGCCATGCTGCACCTGGTGACGCAGCTGGCCATCGGCTACGGCGAACAGCTCCTGCCGTCCGGCTACCCCCTCGACGACCATCGCGCCACGGCAGCGGGCGGGGACGTGCTGCTGGCCGCCGGCAAGCAGTTCACGGACGACGAGGACGAAGAAGACGAGGACGACGAGGAAGAGGACGAAGACGACGACTGGGGCGAGGATGTCGCCCTGTTCCAGTACCTCCAGACGCTTGAGTCAGCCGAGGAGGAACGGCTGTTCGCGTACTTCGCGCTGATGGCCTACGACGCGGTCGCCGCCGGGCTGCCGATGTTCCGCGACCTGCTCGCCGACGCGGCCGCCCCGGTGCGCGCCGCCGCGGCCTACGCCCTGGCCTGGTACCCCGAGGAGCGGACCGCCAGCCTGCCGCCGCTGCTCAGGGCGGCGGCCGACGAGCACCCGGCGGTGGCCGCCACCGCCCTGGTCGCGATCGGCCTGCTCGGCCCGTCCGGCGCGACGCCGTCGCAGAAGACGGCCCCCGAGACGGCACCCGACCTGGCATCCGAGACGGCGACCGTGCTGGACGCCGCCCTCGATGATCCCCGCGACGTGGTGCGCTGGGGCGCGGCCATCGCGCAGGCCCGGCTGCGGGGCCCGGAGGCGTACGGCCGGGTCGCGGAGGAGCTGCGGGGCTGGCTCGGCCGCGACGACGCCGCACACGAGGAGATCGCGTTCAACCACGGCGACCTCCGGGGCTACGCCGAGCTGGCGCTGCGCGGCCTCGGCGACGACCGTCACGCTGCCGAGACCCCGGAATGACGCACGCGCCCATGTCGAGAACGATCATTAGCTAGAAGTCCGAAATCGCCCCTTTCCCGCCTGTACGATGCGTCGAGTTTGATCTTCAAGCCAGCAGAGGCAGCGAGAAAGGGCCACGATGGTCGCTCGTTTACGGGACAGGAAGTTCGTCCGCGCCCTGGTCGCCGCGGCCATGTTAGGCGCGGCGACCTTCAGCGCGCCGCCCGCCTCAGCCGCGGTAACCGTCACCGTGGACGCGCTGACGGTCGACAACGCCGCTCCGGTCGCCGCCCGCCCCATGACCGCCACCGCCAAGGTACGCGCGTCGGGTACGCTCCCCGTCCAGGCACTTACCATCGCGGTGCGCGACGCAGCCGGTGAGGTCGTCGATTTCCCCGGCGCGATAGCGACCACGCTCACGACGGCCGTGAAGACGTTCACGACGGACGCGCGGGCCTATCCGGCGGGCACCTACACCTACTTCGTCGCCTACCAGGCCGGTGACGTGTGGACGGAGCTGACGCCGCGCAAGACGTTCACCGTGGCGGCCAACGCGGTGACCTTCGAGCAGGACTTCTTCGGCGCGGCCGGCGCGGGGCCGAACGCCGGCCTGGCCACGCCGGCGTGGTTCAACGACCCCTGCTGGCGCCAGGCGTGCACCGGCAGCATCGCCGAGTACAAGCTGGACCACGCCCAGCTCGACGGCCAGGGCCACCTTGTGCTGACGGCCGACCAGAACGTGACTCCGGGCGCCATGTGCGGCTGGAAGCCGGGCACGGACCCCCAGGAGGAGCCGGACCAGCCGTGCCGGTACGCCACCGCCCGGCTGACCATGCTCGACTGGGAGAACAAGGACGGTCTGCCGACCTGGACACAGGCGGGCGGTCACCTGGAAGCACGGATGAAGGCCCCGCTCGGCAAGGGGCTGTGGCCGGCGTTCTGGACCGTCGGCGGGAACAACGCCCAGGTCGACTGGCCGGCCAGCGGCGAGATCGACGTCATGGAGGTCCTCGGCGACCATCCCACGCTGGTGGAGCAGCACGCGCACGGCGGGCTGGCGGACATCAACTACGGCGGCAGCCAGGATCTGCCCGACGGCGAGGGCATCGACGCCTGGCACACCTACGCCGTGGACTGGGACGCCGGAGCCAACGGCTACATCAAGTGGTCGATCGACGGTGTGGTCACCCGTACGCTGACCGCCGCCGAGGCGGGCACCGCCTGGGCACAGTCCTTCCGCCACCCGCACACGCTGATCCTGAACCTGGCCGTGGGCGGTGGCGACGGCTGGGTGGGCGACCCCGACGCCGACACGGTGTTCCCCGCGCGGCTCCTGGTAGATCACGTGCGCGCCTACCAGAAGCCACTGGCCTGACCCCGGAGTCACTACGCTGGCGGGACCTCTTCACCGAAAGGTCGATCATGCGCAGCTCCGTCTTCGACAACCTCGATCCACGCCAGGTTCCCGCCGGCTTCTCCTTGGCGAACGGCAAGATGCTCCGGGTCCAGCTCCCGCACGAGGTGCTGGCCAAGCAGGGCTCGATGGTGGCCTTCCAGGGCCAGATGGACTTCGAGTACGAGGGCGCGGGCGGCATCGGCAAACTGTTCAAGAAGGCCATGACGGGTGAGGGCGCGTCGCTGATGCGCGTACGCGGCCAGGGCCAGCTCTACCTCGCGGACAACGCCGACGACATCCACCTGTTCTACCTGGAGAACGAGGGGCTGACCGTCAACGGGCGCAACCTGCTGGCCTTCCAGCCGCAGCTCACCTGGGACATCCAGCGAGTGCAGGGCGCGGGCGTCGCGGCGGGCGGGCTGTTCAACACCACGCTCACCGGCACCGGGTGGGTGGCGGTCACCACGCACGGCACGCCGGTGCTGCTGGACGCCGCGGCGATGCCGACATACGCGGACGGGCAGTCGGCCGTCTGCTGGAGCACCGCTCTGCACGTCGGCGTGAACCGGACGATGAAGGTCGGCGCGCTGATCGGCCGGGGGAGCGGCGAGGCCATGCAGCTCGCCTTCCAGGGTCAGGGGTTCGTGCTGGTGCAGGCGAGCGAGGGCGTACCGGTGGTGAAGTCGCAGTAGCCACCCGGCCGAAGGAGCTGCGCGTGACGGCCGGGATCGTCCGCGACCTTCTCAGCGGTTCCTGGCGACGACGTGGACCAGCACGGATTCGTCGGGGAACAGCGGCGGCACGGCGATGCCCGAGCCGGCCAGCGCGGAGCCGGGCAGGGCGAAGTCGCCGGTCGTCCAGGCCGGGGCGGTCCCGTGCGAGGTCACGGGCATGAGCGGGCGAACCGAGTAGACGGTCGCCGGGTCGAGCCCGGGCAGCCGGAGCCGGCCCGGCGGCCAGGTGGACGGTCGGTCCAGCATGGCGATCTCATAGACGGCCTCGGAGGCGTCGGCGGCGACGACGCCATGAGCCTGCACGCTCTCGGGAGCGTCATCCACGCGGACCACCACGCCCGTGTGCAGCAGGTGGCGGTGCCGTTTGTGCAGGGCGACCCACGAGGCCAGGTCGTCCAGCTCCTCGTCGGTGAGCGTGGTGAGGTCCCATTCGATCCCGTTGTGGCCGAAGAACGCGGTGGCGGCACGGAAGGCGAGATCGTGGCGGCGGCCGGTGGTGTGGGAGCGGCCGGCGCCGATGTGGCTGCCGATCAGCTCGGGCGGCAGCAGTTGCCCGGTCCAGCGCATGATCTGCCGGCGTTCCGCGGGGTCGATGCAGTCGCTGGCCCAAATACGGTCGGTACGCTCCAGGATGCCGAGGTCCACCCGGCCGCCACCGCCCGAGCAGGACTCGATCTCCAGGCGCGGGTGCTCGGCCCTGATCTCATCGAGCAGCCGGTAGACGGCGTGCGTCTGGGCGTGGACGGCGGCCCGGCCGCCTCTCGCCGTGGAGCCCGCGTCCACGAGGTCGCGGTTGTGGTCCCACTTGATGAAGTCGAGGTCGTACTCGCGGATCAGGGCGAGCAGCCGCGTCCTGACGTACGCGTACGCCTCGGGGTTGGTCAGGTCCAGCACCTGCTGATCGCGGGCGAGCGGCGGCAGGCGGTCGCCGGTCCGCATGATCCAGCCGGGGTGGGCACGGGCCAGGTCGGAGTCCGGATTGATCATCTCTGGCTCGAACCAGAGCCCGAACTGCATGCCGAGCTCTCTGACCCGCTTGACCAGCGGCGTCAGCCCGTCCGGCCAGACGGCGGCGTCCACGGTCCAGTCGCCGAGCCCGGCCCGGGCGTCGCGGCGGCCGTGGAACCAGCCGTCGTCCAGCACGAACCGCTCGACCCCGATGGCGGCGGCTCGGCCGGCCAGCTCCAGCAGGCGGTCGAGGTCGTGCTCGAAATAGACGGCCTCCCACGTGTTGAGCATCACGGGCCGGGGCCCGGACGGGTGCGCGGGCCTGGCGCGCAGGTGCTCGTGGAAGCGGCGGGCAGCGGCGTCGAGGCCGTGCCCGTAAGTGGCGTAGAGCCAGGGGCTCCGATAGCTCTCACCTGGTGCCAGGATGATCTCGCCGGGCAGCAGCAGCTCGCCGCCGCCCAGCATGGTCCGGCCGCTGGAGGTGCGTTCGGCGTAGTGGCGGTGGTTGCCGCTGAAGCCGACGTGCAGGCCCCAGGCCTCGCCGCGCCGGAAACCGAGGTCGGAGGTGCCCGCGAAGAGGACGGTGGCGGCGTCGGGGCCGGTCCTGCCGCGGCGGTTCTCGCGCAGGTGGATGCCGGTGGTGAGGGAGCGGCGCTGCGGGATGCGTTCCTTGGCCCACCGCCCGGCCTGGTCGAGCAGATCCGTGGGGGTGCCGGACACGGGGAAGGCGAGATTGAGCGCGTCCAGGGTGTAGGGGGACTCGGACTGGTTGCGCAGGTCCGCCCGGGCCCGCAGGAGGCCTGAGTCGCCGAGCTCGATGATGATCGTGAGGCCGAGACGGGCGTGCTCGTCCCTGGCGGTGGCGGTGAGGGTCTGCCCGATCCGCTGGTAGGCGACGCTGGTGAAGGCGGGGGACCAGTTCTGCCCCAGGTGATGCCCGGACAGGCCGGGCAGGCCCATCCAGCCGGTGCGCGCCTCGGGCACCAGGGGGACCCGTACGGGCACGTCGACGCTGACGTCGAGCCGCGGACGGAGATCGGCCGCCAGGTGGGCCAGCGCCTCGTCCTCGAGCGGGCCTAGGTCCGGACCCCAGTGCAGGATCGCGGGCAGGGCATCGGGCGGACACTCGATCACCACGGAAACGCCGGCGGCTCTGAAGTGCAGAATCTCCATGGACGGCGGTTTCATCCTTTCAGTCCTCCGCTGAGCAGGTCCAGCCGCCAGAAGCGCTGCAGGGTCAGCAGCAGGACGATGAGCGGGATCACCGACACGGCGGCGCCCACGATGGCGATGCCGTACAGGGTGGGCTGGCCCGAACCCTTGCTGAGCACCGTGAACAGGCCCACGGTGATCGGGAATTTGGACTCGTCCGACAGCATGATGTAGGGCAGCAGGAAGTTGTTCCAGATCCCGACGAACTGCAGCAGGAAGATCGTCACCATGCCGGGCACCATCATGGGCAGCCCGATCGAGCCGAAGATGCGATATTCGCTCGCTCCGTCGATCCTGGCCGCCTCCATCGTCGCGTCCGGGACGGAGGCCATCGCGTAGACCCTGGCCAGGTAGATGCCGAACGGGGAGATGAGGCTCGGCAGCAGGACCGACCAGTAGCCGCCCACCAGGTCGAGCTCGGACATGATCAGATATTGCGGGATGGCCAGCGTCATGCCGGGCACGAGCACGCCGGCCAGGATGGCGTAGAACAGCAGGCTCCGGCCGCGAAACTCGTACTTGGCCATGGCATACCCGGCCAGCGCCGAGATCAGGGTCGAGGCCGCGGCACCGGCGATCGCGTACAGGGCGCTGTTGGCCGTCCACCGCAGGTAGAGGCCGTTCCCGTAGGTGAACAGGTCGCGCAGATTGTCCAGCAGGCCGGTCCCTGGCGCGAAGGTGAACGTCGAGAACAGCTCGCCGCTCGACTTGGTCGAGGCCACCAGCACCCAGGCGACCGGCACCAGGCAGTAGATCGAGCCGAGGAGCAGGACGATGGTGGGCAGGATCTGGGCGCGCCGGTGTGTGAGCACGCTGTTGGCGGCGCTCATCGCATGCCTCCGAACGCGCGCTTCTGGGTGACCTTCAGGAGCACGACCGAGACCACGAGCGTGCCCACCGCCAGCAGGACGGAGGCGGCCGAGGCCAGCGGCAGGTCGTCGCGGACGAAGGCGTCGCGGTAGATGTGCATCAAGGGCACCCAGTCCCCGGAGATCTCCGGCGTCATCGGTTTCACGGTGGTCGGCTCGCCGTACACCTGCAGCGTTCCGATCAGCGCGAACAACCCGGTGAGCACGAGGGCCGGCGCCACCAGCGGGATCTTGATCCGCCAGGCGATCTGCCATTCGGAGGCGCCGTCGATGCGCGCCGCGTCGTACAGCTCCGACGGGATGCCGCGCAGCGACGTGAAGATGATGATCATGTTGAAGCCGACGCCGCCCCACACCGCGATGTTGGCCAGCGACGGGTAGATGCCGGCCGCCCCGAGGAACGGGATCTCGCCCAGTCCCAGCTCCCGGGTCAGGTAGCTGATCGGGCTGGTCGAGGGCAGGTACATGAAGCCCCACAGCAGCGAAGCCGTCACGCCGGGTACGGCGTACGGGATGAAGATCGCCGTGCGCGAGAACCTCTTGGCCCGCGAACCGGCGTGGTCGAGGAGCAGCGCGAACAGCAGCGCCAGCCCGAGCGTGAGCGGCACGCTGATCAGGCCGTAGAGCGCGAGCCGGCCGAAGCCGGCGAAGAACTCGGGATCGGTGAGCGTCTTGACGTAGTTGTCGAGCCCGACGAAGACCTCTTCGCGCGTGCCGAAGATGCCCTTGCCGGTCAGCCGCAGGCCGCGCGCGCTGAGGTAGATCGCGTAGCCGATGGGGAGCGCCAGGAAGGCGACGAAGAGCAGCGCGGCGGGCGCCACGAAGAGATAAGGAGCCCGGGACCTGCGCTCCGCCCTGGGCGGGGCGGTCATGGACCGGCGACCTTGAAGCCGGTGGTCTTCATGTCCGCCACCACGAGGTTGTGCGTCTTCGTCAGCGCGTCCCGCAGTGGGGTGTGATCACGGACCGCGGCGGCGACGGCGTCCTGGAAGGCGCTGCCGGCGGTGCTGACGTTCGGGCCCCAGCTGATGTGCGGAATCGTGCGCTGAGCCGCCTTCGTGGCGATGTCCCAGTAGTCCTTCTGGTTCGCCGTCAGCTTGGGCGGCGCGCTGGTTCTCGCGGCCTGCTGCCCGGCCAGCGACGCCGGGTACTCGCCCAGCTCGATCTGGACAGCGTTCGCCGCCTTGTCGGTGTTCATCCACTTGGCGAACGTGGCCGCGGCCTCGGCGTGCTTGGAGGTCTTCGTGACGGTCAGCGCCGACCCGCCCTGGAAGGCCACCCGGTCGTCGCCCTCCTTCCACTGAGGGAGTGGCGCGATGGCCCAGTCGCCCGCCTGCTTCTCCGCGATGCCGTACAGCACGCCCGGCGCCCACAGCGCGCTCGGCCAGGTGAGGATCTTGCCCTGGTTCAGCTTGTTGTTCCACTCCGGGGTGAGCAGCGGCTCGGCCTTGACGAGGTCTTTGTCGATGAGCCCCTGCCAGAAGTCGGCTACCGCGAGGGAGGCCTGGTCGGCGATCCCCACGGTCCACGTCTGGTCCTGGACCTTCCACCAGGACGCGCCGGCCTGCTGGGCCAGCCCGGCGAAGTTGCCGAATTCCGCGGGTGCGAAGGTCGCGAGGTAGGTCTCCGGGTCCTTCTTGCGTACGTCCGCCGCGACCTTCGCGAAGTCCTGCCACGTGGCCGGCGGCTCGATCTTCAGCTCCTGGAAGCGTTTCTTGTTGTAGACCAGGACCATCGGGCCGACGTCCTGCGGCACTCCGTACACGGCGCCGTCGAAGCTGGTCAGGTTCCACACTTCCGGGCTGAAGGCGGTCTTGATGTCGCCGGTGTGGGCGGAGATGTCGGCCAGCGCCCCGGCCACGATCATGGAAGGCAGGGTCTCGTATTCGATGCAGGCGGCGTCGGGGCCGTTGCCCGCCCGGGTCGCCGTGAGCAGCTTGGCGGCGGTGTCCGTGCCGCCTCCCACGTCGGTGTGCTTGACCTGGATGCCCGGGTGGGACTTGTTGAACGCTTCGATCTTGGGCTTCTGAGTGGTGCCCCAGCACCAGAACTCCAGCGTGACCGGCCCACTGGCCGCCGCCGGCGTGCTGGTGCTCCCGGACGTGCCCGACGAGCAGGCCGCGAGGACGGCAGCCGTGCTGAGCACCGCGATCGAGCCGGCGAGCCTCGTGATACGCATTCGTGCCTTCTTCCTACAAAGCGGACTGGCTTTGTAACAGAGCCAACCTAGAGAGAAGGTGAGAGGCATGTCACTACTTGTGCACAGATTTCATGCATGTTATGTGAGCAAGCTGTGACGTTCCGGGAATGCTAGCTTTGTCACGAAATCAAGTGGGAAAGGCTGGCGCTGATGTGGGTGGAGCCCCAAGGATGGTGCGCCATGTGGGACGTCTTGCCCGACGCGGCACGCTCCATCGTCAAGGAGCTCATCATCCACGGTCCGCAGTCCAGGACCGCGCTGGCCAGGACCCTGCGCCTGTCCACCGGCAGCCTGACGCGGCTGACCAAGCCCATGGTCGACGCCGGGCTCCTCGTCGAAGGCGACGTGGTCCACGACCCGGTCAACGGCCGCCCGACCCGCCCGCTGGACGTGGCCGCGGGCGAGCACTGTTTCTTCGGCGTCAAGCTGACCGCGGACCGCGTCCACGCGGTCGTCACCGACCTGCGCGCCCAGATCGTCGCGTCCCGCGACGAGCCGATCTCCGACCACCGCCCCCAGGCCGTGTGCCGCCAGATCAGGGGACTGCTCGATGAGCTGTCCGGCGGCGAGCGGACGCCTGTCGGGGCCGGTGTCACGCTCGGCGGCGACGCCCGCTCGGCGGTCCAGCTCGGCGGTGAGCGGCTGGTCGACTCGTCGTTTCTCGGCTGGCGGCAGGTGCCGCTCAAGTCATTGCTGGAGCAGGCTCTGGGCATCCCGTGCGTGGTCAAGAACGACGTGGCGGCGCTGGGCCACCAGCATCACTGGTTCGGGGCGGCCCGCGGGCTGCGCGACTTCGCGCTCGTCTCGATCGGGGCGGGAGTCGGCTACGCCTTGGTCGTACACGATCATCTGGTGCCGGCGGCCGAGTCGGACCTCGGCATGTTCGCCCACCTGGTGCTGAACGCGGGCGGGCCGATGTGCGGGGACGGCCACCGCGGCTGCGCCTCCGCCTACCTGGCCAGCGAGTCCATCGTGACCGCCGCCGGGCAGGGGCTGCGGCGGCCGGTGACGTACGAGGAGGTGATGCGCCTGGCCGCGGAAGGGGACAAGGTGTGCCTCGGCGTCGTCGCCGAAGCCGCGGACGCGCTCGGCAGGCTCATCGCCCACGTCGCGACGTTCTCCATGGTCAAGACGGTGATCGTGGCCGGCGAGGGCGTGGAGCTGGCCCGCGTCGCCAAGGACGGTCTCGACCGGGCGCTCAGCGCGAACCGGCGCGGCCGGGCGAACTCGGTCGACGTGCTGATCGAAGTGGACGACTTTCGTGAATGGGCCCGTGGCGGCGCGGTCGTGGCCATCCAGAGTTTCGTAACCGGCAGCGACTGATCAGCGGCCGTGACACCCCCAGTTGGAGAGAGCATGTATTTCGGCGGAGACTACAACCCCGAACAGTGGCCAGAGGACGTCTGGCTGGAGGACGTCCGGCTGATGCGGGAGGCGAAGGTCAACCTCGCCACCGTGGGGGTCTTCTCCTGGGCCCGGCTTGAGCCGTCGGAGGGCGTCTACGACTTCGGCTGGCTCGATCGCGTCATGGACCTGCTGCACGACAACGCCATCCAGGTCAACCTGGCGACCCCGACGGCCTCCCCACCGCCCTGGTTCGGCCTGGCCCATCCGGACGCGATGCCGGTGCGGGCCGACGGGACCCGGCTCACCCATGGCAGCCGTGACACGTACTGCGTCAACGCGCCCGCGTACCGGGTGGCCTCGCGCCGCATCGCGACGGCGCTCGCCGAGCGGTACGGCGCCCATCCGGCGACGGCCATGTGGCACGTGCACAACGAGTACGGCACGACCTGCCACTGCGATCACTGCGCGACGGCCTTCCGCGCCTGGCTGCGTGACCGGCACAAGTCCCTCGACGCGCTCAACGACGCGTGGACCACGGCGTTCTGGAGCCAGCACTACTCGGCGTGGGAGCAGATCATGCCACCGCGGACCACCCAGTACCGGTCGAACCCCGCCCACCTGCTGGACTACCGCCGCTTCTGCTCCGACGCGCTGCTCGCCCACTACCGCGAGCAGCGTGACATCCTGCGCGTCCATGGGCGGCAGCCGGTGACCACCAATTACGTCATGGCCGGGTGGACGCCGCTGGACCACTGGAAATGGTCGGCCGAGGTCGATCTCGTGGGCATCGACCACTACACCGACGAGCCCGGCGACGGCGGGCTCGCCCAGGTCGCCTTCGCCTCCGACCTGGCCCGCTCCTGGGCGCGCGGGAAGCCGTGGCTGCTGATGGAGCAGGGCGTCGCGACCATGTACACCCCCGATGGGACGCTTCCTCTGGAGCCGGGAGAGCACACGCGGCGCAGCCTCGAGTACGCGGCCCGCGGGGCCACCGGAGTGCTGCACTTCCAGTGGCGCGCCTCCCAGGGCGGGGCGGAGCAGTGGTGCCAGGGCATGGTCCCGCACGCGGGCGCCGACAGCCGGATCTTCCGCGAGATCGCTGACCTGGGCCGGACGCTCAGCGCCCTTCCGCCTGCGGAGCCCGCCGAGGCGGAGGTGGCCATTCTCTGGGACGACGAGGCAGCCTGGGCGCTGCGGAACCCGGCCCTGCCCGTGGCCGGGCTGGACTTCCGCGCGTCGGTGGAGCAGGCGCACCGGGTGCTGTGGCAGCGGGGCCTCGCCACCGACTTCGTCCACCCTTCTCACGATATTTCGCGCTATCGGGTGGTGCTGATGCCGTCCCTGTACCTGATCTCTGACGAGGCCGTCGCCAACCTCACCGCGTACGTCGAGGGCGGCGGCACCTTGATCGTGTCGTACTTCAGCGGCATCGCCGACCCCGAGACCCGCGTCCGGCTGGGCGGCTATCCCGGCGCGCTGCGCGACTTGCTCGGCGTCCGCGTCGAGGAGTTCCGCCCCCTGACCGGCCCCGTCGCACTCTCCGACGGGACGGTCGGCGCCTTCTGGAGCGAAACCGTCCAGTTGACCGGCGCCACGGCGGCCGTGACCTACGTCGGCGGCGGCCCGGCGGTCACCCGGCACCAGGCGGGCGCGGGCAGCGCCTGGTACGTCTCGACCAGGCTGGACGCGTCCGGACTCGCGAACGTCCTGGCACAGGCCGGCGTCTAGCGCCGGTGCGTGCGCGCGCTTCCCCCGCCAGTGGGAGCATCGGCTCGAAGGAGACCGATGATCGACGTACTTGACCTGGAGTTCACTCCAGATGGCAGCGTCTTCCCTGTTGCCATTTCCAGGGAGAGTGCGCGATGAATGATTCATTCCGGATCTTGGGACGTAGCGGCTCGCGGGTGAGTGCGATCGGGTTCGGGGCATGGGCGATAGGCGGCCCCTTCATGGCCCGTGGCAAGCCGGCCGGATGGGGGCAGGTGGACGACGAGGAGTCGGTGGCGGCCGTGCGCCGGGCGCTCGACCTGGGGGTCACCTTCTTCGACACGGCCGACGTGTACGGCACCGGACACAGCGAGCGGGTGCTCGGGAGAGCGCTGTCCGGACGGTGGGACGAGGTCGTGATCGCGACAAAGTTCGGCCTCACCTTCGACGCGGCGACGCGGACGCTCACCGGCGAGGACACCTCGCCCGGATACATCCGGCGGGCCTGCCGGGCGTCGCTGGAGCGGCTGGGAACCGATCACATCGACCTCTACCAGCTGCACGTCGGGGACGCACCGCCGGAGCGGGTGGACGAGATGATCGCCGCGCTGGAGGAGCTCGTCGAGGAGGGCCTGATCCGGGCCTACGGCTGGAGCACCAACGACCCCGAACGGGCGGCCGCGTTCGCGAAAGGGCCGCACTGCGCCGCCGTGCAGCATGACCTCAACGTCCTGCACGACACCCCGGCGATGCTGGCGGTGTGCGACACCCACGAGCTCGCCTCCGTCAACCGGGGGCCGCTGGCGATGGGGTTGCTCACCGGCAAGTACGGCCGGGACTCGCGGCTGCCGATGGACGACGTACGCGGCGATTCTCCGCAGTGGATGACCTTCTTCAAGGACGGCCGGCCCGCCCCGGAGTTCCTCGCCATGCTGGACGCGATCCGCGACATCCTGACCTCCGACGGGCGTACCCTCGCCCAGGGCGCCCTCGGCTGGCTGCTGGCCCGCAGCGGGCGCACGGTGCCGATCCCCGGCATCAGGACGGTCGGCCAGGCCGAGCAGAACGCCGGCGCTCTGCGGTACGGGCCCCTGGCCCAGGCGCAGATGGAGCAGATCCACGAGCTCCTGCGGCCGCACACCGACTGAGACGAGCGGCTTACGGCCCGCCGGCGAGTGCGGCGTGCCGGTGGGCTCCCCAGCGGCACATGTCCAGTCGACATGATCACGACGATCACATGATTCATACATCGAGCGACGGTGGGAAATGTAACGTAATCGCCTGTGAGTTTTAACCTAAGTCTTGTTAAGAGCTGGGCTGCTTGCTAAAAAGTGAGGGCTTTCGACCCCCCATCTCTTAGGAAGCCCATGCATCGTCCCTCACGCCGATCCTTCCTCGGGATCGGCGGCTCCGCCCTTGCCCTGGCCTTCACCACCAACCTCGCCGACCCCTGGACGGCCCAGGCCGCCGCCAGGGCCGACTACCCCTTCCAGTTAGGTGTCGCCTCCGGGGATCCGCTGCCCGATCGGGTGATCCTCTGGACGCGCCTGGCCGTCAGCCCGTTGGAGCCGCTCGGCGGCATGCCGTACGGCAGGATCCAGGTCGACTGGGAGATCGCGGAGGACGAGGCGTTCACCCGCCGCGCCGGGCACGGCTCCGCGTGGGCCACGCCCGAGTACGGTCACTCGGTCCACGTGGACGCCACCGGGCTGCGGCCCGGCCGCGAGTACTTCTACCGGTTCCGCACCGGCGGCCAGATCAGCCCGGTCGGCCGGACCAAGACCGCCCCGGCGGCCAGGAGCAGGCCCGACACCCTGAAGCTGGCTTTCGCCTCGTGCGCCCTGTGGCAGGACGGCTACTACAGCGCCTACCGCCACCTCGCGGAGGAGGAGCCCGATGTGGTCTTCCACCTCGGCGACTACATCTACGAGTACGGCATCGTGCCCACCGGCGGCCTGCGCAACACCCCGGTGCCCGAGCAGTACCGGGTGCAGTGCGACACCCTCGACCGCTTCCGCATCCAGTACGGCCTCTACAAGAGCGACCCCGACCTGCAGGCCGCGCACCACCGCGCGCCGTGGATCGTCACCTGGGACGACCATGAGGTGCTGGACAACTGGGCGGGCAAGTACGGTCCCGGCGGCGAGGTGACCGAGCAGGACTACCTGGTGATCCGCGCCAACGCCTTCCGGGCCTACTGGGAGAACATGCCCATCCGGGTGCCCGCCGTCCAGGGCCCCGACGCCCGGATCTACCGCCGGTTCACCTTCGGCGACCTCGCCGAGTTCAACGTGCTGGACACCCGGCAGTACCGCGACGACCAGGTCTGCGGCGACGGGCAGCAGATCGACTGCGCCGACCGGCTCGACCCGGCCCGCCAGATGCTCGGCGCCGAGCAGGAGAAGTGGCTGCTCGACGGCCTGGACAGGTCCCGCGCCAAGTGGAACGTGCTGGCCCAGCAGATCGCCATGATCCAGCTCGACTACGACCCCGGACCCGCCCAGAAGCTCAGCATGGACCTCTGGGACGGCTACAAGGCCGCCAAGGACCGCGTCATCAACGGCATGATCGACCGCGAGGTCAGCAACCCCGTGGTGCTGACCGGCGACATCCACTACAACCTGGCCGGCGAGCTCAAGGCGAACTTCGACGACCCCGCCTCGCGCACGGTCGGCGTGGAGTTCGTCGGCACCTCGGTCAGCAGCGGCGGCAACGGCAGCGCCACCACCGGACTGCCGGCCGGGGGCAGCGACCCGACCAACCCGCACCTGAGGTTCTCCAGCTACCAGCGCGGTTACGTCTCCTGCGAGGTCACCCGGAGCCAGTGGCGGGCCGACTTCAAGGTCGTCCCGTACGTCGACAAGCCAGGCGCGCCCGTCTCCACCAGGGCCAGCCTCGTGACCCTCGACGGCACCCC
Organism: Nonomuraea sp. CA-143628; assembly: GCF_050942315.1. Taxonomy (NCBI): domain Bacteria; kingdom Bacillati; phylum Actinomycetota; class Actinomycetes; order Streptosporangiales; family Streptosporangiaceae; genus Nonomuraea; species Nonomuraea sp. CA-143628. Next base: position 8,110,571 of record NZ_CP192072.1, on the reverse strand, counting down.
CGGCCTGCAGGCGCTCTGACACCCCGGAAGGAGAAACGATCATGCGACACCTCACCGCCGCGCTGGCCGTCGCCGCCGTCACGGTCCTGACCGGGCCGGGCGCGAACGCGGCCGTTCCGCAGCAGGACCCCTCACCCGCCGTCCAGCCACCCGAACAGCAGCCCGCCTCCGTCACCTCGATCAACGTCAGACCGGGCAAGTCCAAGGGCACCGGCAGACTGACCCCCATCGCGGGCGCCGACAAGCTCATCGCGCCGCTCGGCGTGGACCCCGCCTGCCCGGCCAAGATCGAGATCGGCATGCGCAGCGACGCCAAGAAGGCCGCCTACTCCGACATGCGGGTGGAGATCGACCAGCCGCTCAGCGCCTCCCGCTCGATCCTGTCCAGCTACCTGCCCCCTGGCTACGAACTCGGCGCGAAACTGCTGGTCGCCGTCCCGCCGGCCACCCCAGAGGGCCAGTACGGTCTGCGCCTGCGCACCGGGGACCGCACACTGGCCGTACCCGTCGAGGTGGTGACCCCGGACAAACTCGACAACGGCGGCAACCTCGCGCTGAGGCGGCAGGTCACCGCCTCCTCCCAGCACGTCAACGCCAACTACCCGCCCTGCAGCATCGCCGACGGCGACAACGGCTCCAACGGCTGGGCCGGAGGCAACGGCTGGAACGACGCCACCGCCAGGGCCTGGCCGGACACCGTGGCCATCGCGCTGGGCGGCGCCAAGCAGGTCTCCCGCGTGGACCTGTATACGCTGAGCACCGAACGGTACCCGGCCTCGGTCTACGGGTTGCGCGACTGGGACGTCCAGGCCCAGGTGGCCGGCCAGTGGCAGACGGTCGCCCAGGTGCGCGGCAACACCGCAGGTAACGCCCGCTCGGACTTCGCGCCGGTCACGGCGGACGCCGTCCGCATCGTCGCGCTGGCCTCGAACGGTGCCAACGACTACACCCGCATCGTCGAGGTCGAAGTGCGCTGACAGCACCACGATCTCATCCACCTGCTCCAACAGGTCGAGGGATACCTCGGGCGGAGGTGACGGGCGAGCAAGAGGCCGGCTCGTCTCGCGGGCGCGGATCGGCCCGGCTACCCGGAGCGAACCGGGTGGCCGGGCCGTCGCCGGGCTACTTCAGCAGGTAGGCGTCGATGATGGTCTGCTCGACGGTGTTGCCCCTCTCATCAGTGGCCTTGGCACGCAGGGACACCGAGGTGGCGTTCGCCGGGTGGGTCAGGCTGATCACCCGGTCGCCCTTGACCCTGGCGGCCGACCAGGTGGCCCCGGAGTCGTAGGAGACCTCGGCGGTGAGGCGGCGGACGTGCTGCGGCCGGTCACTGTTCTGCGGGACGACCGCCACCGGCACGTCCAGCCGCCTTCCCGGCTTGGCCGCTGCCAGGTCGGGGGTGAACTTGATGGTGGAGACCGGCAGCCGCACCCTGTCGTCGCCCGCGACGGTGTCGGACTTGAAGGTCCACTCCGCCGTCACCTTGGTCGCCGTGTCGTAGTACGTGCCGCGCGTGCTCTCGGCGCGCAGCCGGTAGTCGGCCTTCCCCGGCGGCACCGGGAACGAGACGCTGTATGTCTGGGCCTGCTCTCCGATCTTTGCCCCGTTGCGATACAGCTCATACGCGATGGTGTTGACGCCGACGTAATCCAGATTGCCTGACGCGTCGGCGAAGAGCGGCGTGTTCGCGTAGATCGTGTCGTTGGCGCGGGTGACCCACCCGGCGGAGGAGCCGGTGGGGCCCAGCGCCGGGTTGAACGGGCCGGTGTTGTACGGCTCGTCGTACGTCCTGCCCGCCTGGTAATCACGCGTCGGCGCGCGGAACCGGGTGTACAGGTAGAACAGGCAGCAGAACTGGTAGACGGTGCTGTCCCAGCGCACACCTTCGGTGGTGAGGTACTCGGTACGCGCTCCCGGCCAGTCCAGCAGCATGAGAGTGGTCCAGGCCGACACGCTTCCCTTGACCGGGGACGGGGCGACGCCCTTGCGCCACTCCATGTCCGTCGGGACCTTGCCGCTGTAGGCGGTTCGCACCTTGGCCAGGTCGCGCTTGCTCGGATGCTTGACGTAACCACTGGGCATCTTGCCGCGCTCGTAGTAGGTGAGGTTGTAGTAGTCACCCGAGGGCGTCTTCGACTGCGTGCTCAGCACGATGGTCAGGAGGTCCTTGTCGACCTTGGGCCCGACGTGCGCGGTGTGCAGCCGAGCGAGGTCGGCGCCGAGAGGGTACAGCCAGGTGCGGGAGATGTAGGCAGTGCCGGTACGGGCGTAGCCCACCTGGCCGAGCGAGAGCACCGCGGTGGGGTCGGGCGTGGTGATGTTGATCGACTTGGCCGTACGGAAGTCCAGGTCGATCTTGGTGTCGGAGGTGAGCTTGAAGCCCGGAGAGGTCAGCCAGTAGGTCTTCTCACCGACCCCGACCGAGCCGTCCAGCGTGTACTCGCCCTTGGGCAGGCGTACCGTCGCACTGCCGTCCGCCTCGTCGTAGGCGTACGTGGTGGAGACGTCCTTCATGCTGACCAGCGTGGTGACGGCGTCGAGCGCGGGTTTGCCGTCCAGGCCGATGTGGTTGACGGTGAGGTTGTAGCTCTCCACCTCCTTGTCCACGCCGAACGGGACGCGCAGGGCCTGCTGACCGGCTCCGGCCACCAGGGTGCCGGAGAACACGCCGTCGGTGGTGCCGGCCCTGGTGTCGGCGGTGACCTGAACCGTTGCCGTGCCGCCGGCGGGAACGGTGACGTTGGCGGGGCTGACGGCGAACGTCCCGGTCGGCGCGTCGGACTCGATGGAAAGGTCGAGCGTCGCCGCCGCCGAACCGGAGTTGGCGAGGGTGACGGTCTTGACGACGGGCACGTCGTCGGTGTGCGGCCACTGCTGCTGGCCGAAGGACACGCTGGTCGGGCTGGCGGTCAGTGTCTGGGTGATGGCCTTGGCCACGTCCACCCGGCCCGAGCCCTGCTCGAAGGGGGTCAGCCCGGCGGTGGGCTTGGCCGCGGCGGTCAGCGTCGCCTTCAGCTGCTGACCCTTCCAGTCCGGGTGCTGCTGGGCGAGCAGCGCGACCGCTCCGACGACGTGCGGGGTGGCCATCGAGGTGCCGCTGGCGGCGGTGTACAGGGAGTCCACGGGGGTGCCCATGGAGGTGCCGGTGGCGCGCGCGGCCACGATCCCGACGCCGGGCGCGGTGATGTCGGGCTTGACCGCCTTGTCGCCGATGCGCGGGCCGCGGCTGGAGAAACTGGCCAGGGCGTCGTTCCTGTCGACGGCGCCGACGGTCAGCGCGGCGTCCGCCGAACCGGGTGAGGCGACCGTGCCGGAGTTCGGGCCGGAGTTGCCGGCGGCGATCACGAACAGCGTGCCGTACTGCTCCGACAGGTTGTTCACGGTCTGCTCGAGCGGGTCGAGCCCTGGGGTGTCGGTGCCGCCGAGACTGAGGTTGACGACCTTCGCGCCGCCCGCCGCGGCCCACTCCATCCCGGCGATGATCCAGGACTCCTGGCCGTTGCCGGCGCTGTTGAGGACCTTGCCGTCCATGATCTGAGCACCTGGTGCGACACCGCGATACTTCGCGCCGTTGCCCGCGATGGTCGAGGCCACGTGGGTGCCGTGGCCGTGGCCGTCGGCGGCGCTCGCATCGGTGGTGAAGTTCTGCTCGGCGACCTGGCGTCCCGACAGGTCGGGGTGGGTCTGGTCGACGCCGGTGTCGAGAACGGCGACCTTCACACCCGTGCCGTCGAAGCCCGCCTTCCAGGCGGCGGGCGCACCGATCTGCGGCACGCTGTAGTCCAGAGAAGTGGTGCGTACACCGTCCAGCCAGATCTTCGTCAAGCCGGCCGACGCGGTGCGGGCGCTGGTGAAGGAGCTCCAGAGGGCGCCGGTCTTCGGCGCGGTGGCGGCGGTGGCGTTCAGCGAGGGCAGTTGGCGCGTGACGGTGAGGCCGGTGACCGCCTGGGCGCGGGCGGAGGCGCCGTAGGTGACGATCACCGGGATGTCGGCGCGTGCGGCGTCGCCGTAGCCGTCCGCGAGGAGGCCGGTGACGTCGAACAGCCGCTCGTCGAGCAGGCCCCTGGAGACCAGGGAGATGGCGTCGCGTGGAACGACGTACTGGTGGCCGTTCCTGGTATAGGTCGAGAAGGGGATGTGCTCGCGGCCCTTGGCGGGCTGGATCGAGGGAGCTTCCTCCGCCAGATGAACCTGGTCACCCGTGATGAGGGTGATCACGGGTGCTGTGGCGGCGACATCCGGGCGAGCGGGTGCCGGCTCCGCGAGAGCCGGTCGGGGGAGGGGGAGCGCGGCCATGAGCAGGCCTAAAGCGAGGGCGGTGGCGCGTGTGCGCAAGGGGGTTACCTCCGCTGTGTACTGCCCCGTCTGTTTGACGGATCATGTAAGAGATAATTGCGATTTAAGGTAAAAGCGAGAGCTTTGCGGCACATTTTGATAACGGCCATTCTCACAACCTCTTACACATCTGCGTTAGGTATTGAAACGGTCGCACTTTGTGGTTGTGGCGTGAAGAGGCTGCGGAAAGCGATGGCGTAATATGCCCGAACGCCGGCATCGAGTAGCCGGCGTTTTCTCCCTGACCGGGATCCTGCTGGTCGGCTCGCGACACGCGGCCGCAGGTTCGCGACCTGGGTCTTTGACGTCCGGGATGAGCTGGGCGAACTGTTCGCCGACGTGAAGTTCGCGCTCGACGGTATGGCGTCGCCTCGGGCTTTTCCGCCGATCACCGCCTGGTGAGGACCTCCGATTCCCAAAGGTCGCGATAGTAGCCCGGTTCGGTGACGAGCTCGTCGTGGCGGCCGCGCTGCACCACCCGGCCGTCCTCGAGCACCACGATCTCGTCCACCTGCTCCAAGCCCTTGAGCCGGTGGGTGACCAGCAAGGTGGTGCGGTCGTGCGTCACGTCGAGCAGGTCGGCCATGAGCGCGTCGGCGGTCTCCTCGTCGAGCGCCTCGGCCGGCTCGTCGAGCAGCAGCACCGGCGGGTCGTACAGCAGCGCCCTGGCCAGGGCCAGCCGCTGCAACTGCCCGCCGGATACGGTCCGGCCGTCCTCGCCCAGCTCCGCCTCCCAGCCGGTCCGCTCGACCCACTCCTCAAGACGAGCGTCTCGTACGGCCTGCCGCAACTCCTCGTCGTCGGCCTCGGGACCGGCGAGCCGCAGGTTGGCGCGCAGGGTGGTCTGGAAGATGTAGGGGTCCTGGGTGAGCCCCGTCATCATCGCCCGTACGTCGTCCGAGGCCAGCCCTCGGATGTCCACGTCGTTGACCCGGATGGTGCCGGACTCGGGCTCGACCAGGCGCATCAGCGCGGCCAGCAGGGTGCTCTTCCCGGCCCCGCTCGGCCCCACGAGGGCCACCCGCTTGCCGGGGGTCAGGCTCAGCGACACCCCGTCAACGGCCGCCCGCTGCTCCGGCGCGTGCCGTACGACCAGGTCGTCGATCTCGACCGTCAGTGGCGACCGGGGGAGAGGGGATGGCGGTTGAGCGGACAGTGCGGCCGTTGACGGCGGTTGAGCGGATGGTGCCGCAGTCGACGGAGGGGGAGTGGACAGCGAGGGAAGGGACAGCGGGGGAGAGGTCGCGCTCTGCGGCTCCGTGACGGCGGGTGGGGTGGCGCTCACCTCGCGCAGGCGTCTGAGCGCGGCCAGGATGCCCGCCAGGCGTTCGCCCGCCGCCGCCAGCGGGAGCACCGGCTCGAAGGAGACCAGCGCGGTCAGGGCGAGCACCGCCATGGCCACCCGGTCAGTCCCCGAGGCCTGGGCGAGCAGGACGATCGCGGCCACTGTCAGGCCCTGCACCAGCGTGCCGGCCCCCAGGGCGGTGGCGTGGACGCGGGCTTGGCGGCGCTCCAGCCCGGCCAGGGTCTCGTCGGCGGCGCGGGCCTGGGCGAGGGCGCGGTCACCGGCGCCGTACGCGGCCAGGTCGGCGGAGCCGTGGACCAGGTCGGCCACCCGCTCGGCGAGGGCGGCTCTGGCGGGGGCGATCCTGGCCGCCCAGCGGCGCGCGGCGGCGGCCGTGGCGGCGGGCAGCAGGACGCCCGCCAGGACCAGCCCCGCCAGCAGGACCAGGGCCGCGACGGGGAGCAGGGTGAGGCCGATGACCACGGCGGCCAGGCCCGCGAGTGCGGCGGCCGTGGCGGGGAGCAGGCAGCGCACCAGGAGGTCCTGGACGGCCTCCGTGTCGTCCACCATCCGGCTGAGCAGGTCGGCGCCGCCGTGCCGGGGCCGCTGCGGGGGGATGAGGGCCTGGTAGAGGCGTTCGCGGGTGCCGGCCTGGGCCCGCAGGGCGACATCGTGGCCGGTGAGCCGTTCGGCGTAGCGGAAGACGCCCTTGCTGGTGGCGAACGCCCTGGTGGCCACGATGGCGACGCTCAACGCGGCCAGCTCCGGCTGCTCGGCGGCCCGCGTGATCAGCCACGCCGCCGCCGCGATCAGGCCCAGCCCGGCCAGCTCGGCCGCCGCTCCGGCCAGCACCGCCCAGGTGAGCCGCAGGCCCATGCGCCGGTTCATCGCTCTCCCCTCACGGCCGTGCTCGTATCGAGGTCGGAGTGGGTCGCGCTCGTTCCGGAGCCGGAGCCGGAGCGGATCGCGCTAGTTCCGGTGGCGCCCGTACCGAGGCTGGAACGGTCGGCGATCACCCGGCCCTCGTGGATGCGGACGACCCGGTCGGCGAGGTCGATCATGGCGGGCCGGTGCGCCACGATGATCGCCGTGCGGTCCCGGGCCAGGTCGGCGGTGGCCGTCACCACGGCCGCCTCGCTGCGGCCGTCGAGCCGGGCCGTGGGCTCGTCCAGCAGCAGGACCGAGGTGTCCGGGCGGCAGAAGGCCCGCGCCAGGGCCACGCGCTGCCGCTGGCCGGCGGACAGGTTCGCGCCCCGTTCGCCCACCGCCGTGTCGTAGCCGTCGGGGAGCGCCTGGATGAAGTCGGCGGCATAGGCGGCCGCGGCGGCCTGCCGTACCTGCTCCGGAGAGGCGGACGGCGCGCCGAGGCGGATGTTGCCGGCGACCGAGGTGGCGAACAGGTGCGGGCGCTGCGGGACGAAGGCCAGCCTGTCGCGCCAGGCGTCCAGGTCGAGCTCGCGCAGGTCGGTGCCGTCGACGAGGACCCTGCCTTCGGACGGCTCGACGAAGCCCAGGATGAGGTGCAGGAGGGTGCTCTTGCCGCCGCCGCTCGCGCCGACCAGGGCCACGCGTTCGCCGGGCTCGATGGTGAGTGAGACGTGTTCGAGCGCCGGGTCGGCGCGGCCGGGGTAGCACACGGTGACGTCCTCCAGGCGGATCGACGGGGGCGCGGCACCCTGCGGCGGTCGCTTCGGGGCCGCGCCACTCTCCGGCGGTGTGGCGCCCTCCGGCTGTCGCTTCCGAGACGTGGCCGCGCCGACGGCGGCAGGCTCTGCGTCCCGTACGGACGCGTGCTCTGCGTCCAGTACGGCGAAGGCCGCGTCCGCCGCCGCCACCCCCTCCATGGAGGCGTGGAAGCGGGTGCCCATGGCCCGCAGCGGCAGGTACGCCTCCGGCGCCAGGAGCAGCACCAGCAGCGCCGTCGTCAGGTCCAGCGACCCGCCCAGCAGCCGCAGCCCGATCGGCACCGCCACCAGGGCCAGCGACAGCGACGCGCACAGCTCCAGCACCAGCGACGACAGGAACGCCACCCGCAACGTACGCATGGTGGTGGCCCGGTGCGCCTCGGCCACCTGCTGGATGACCGTCGCCTGGTAGCGGGCCCGGCCGAAGGCGCGCAGTGTGGGCAGGCCGCGTACGACGTCGAGGAAGTGCCCGCCGAGCCGCGACAGCGCGCGGAACTGCTGCTCCGTGACGGCCTTGGTGGTCATCCCCACGAGCGCCCCGAACAGCGGGATCAGCGGCAGCGTGACCAGGACGATCACCGCGCTCGCCAGGTCGGCGGCGAACAGCCGGACGAGCACCGCCAGCGGCACCACCGCCGCCACGGCGATCGAGGGCAGGTAGCCGGTCAGATAGGCGTCGAGCCGGTCGAGGCCGCGTCCCGTGAGCGTGACCAGCTCACCCGAGCGGTGACCGGCGAGTCTGGCCGGACCCAGCTCCCGCAGCCTGGCCAGCAGCCGGTGCCGGAGCGCGGACTTGACGCCCGTCGCCGTACGCCCGGCGAAGATGCCCTGCGTCCACCCCAGCAGCGCGCGGACGCCCACCACGGCGGCCAGGCCCGCCAGCGCCACGGTCGTGAACCGGCCGGACAGGACCCCTGCCAGCAGCTCCGCCTGTACGAGCACGAGCAGCCCGGCCGCCATCGCCGCCGCGAAGGTGACGGCCAGGTGGCGCCGCACCAACTGCTCGGCCCGCATGAGCCGCAGGAGATCTTTGTGCACGAGCCCTCAAAAGAACGACGGGATCCGGACGGCGTCCTTGCCGGGACGGAAAGTACGCCACACCCATACTTGCGCGCCGAGGACGACCGGCGCGAACGGCAGCGTCATGACACTCAGCACATTCAGTGTCTCGGCCGGCGCGGTGTGGTCCAGCAGGTACGGCATGCTGCCCAGGAGCACCCCGAGGGCGGGGATCGCGGCCACCACCCCGGACACGGCCAGTGCGCGCCCCGGGCGGGTGACACCGGCCAGGCCGGGGGAGCGCCAGGCCAGGAACGTCCAGCCGTGGAAGGCCAGCAGCAGCGTCATCACCACGCCCAGCATCAACCCCACCGGGTTCAGCAGGGACGAGCCGAACCCGGTGGCGGCCGCGTACAGAGCCACCCCCCAGCCGAACGAGAGCCCCAGCGAGCCGAGCGCGATCATCAGGTCCCAGAAGCCCCGCCAGGCCGTACCCCCGATGCGGCGGCGGAACCACAGCCCGGCGTCGCGCAGGATCCAGGACAGCAGCATGGCCACCACCACCGGATACAGCCCGAACAGCACCTCGCCCTCGAGCGCCGGATAGACGCCGAACAGCGTGCCGGCGACCGCCACCAGCCACACCTCGTTGGCCAGCACGAACGGGGCCATGGCCGCCACCATGCGATCCTTGCTGTCGGCCGACTTGCCGAGGACCGGCAGCAGGAGCCCGACCCCCAGGTCGAAGCCCTCCAGCGCGAAGTATCCGGCCAGCAGCAGCGCGAAGCAGGCGAACCAGATCAGTTCCATGTCACGACTCCTAGTAGGTCAGGGCGGGCTCGGGGACGGCGCCGAGGTCGAGCTCGCGCGGCCCGCGCCTGACCACCCTGGCGATGAGGACGTAGTCGACGATCGCCAGCAGCACCAGCACGGCCACGAAGGCGATCAGTGAGCCGGTGATCATCGGCGGGGTGAGGCCGGGCGTCATGGCGTCGGCGACGGTGAGCTTCTGCCAGATCATCCACGGCTGCCGCCCGCTCTCCCTGGCCAGCCAGCCCAGGATGGCCAGTACGAACGGCAGCGGCGTCATCAGCATGAGCAGCGGATGCGTCCATCGCCAGCGCGGCAGGACGCGGATCAGCGGCAGCATCAGGAACAGTACGACGAGCGCGAGCAACTGCCCGACCTCGATCATGATCCCGAGCGGCACCGCCGCCGTGTCGCCCTTGAACTTGCCCTCCTGGATCCCGGCGAACTGGGCGTAGCCGAAGCCGACGGTCAGGAAAATGCCGATCGCGGCCGTGGTCACGCCCGTACGCAGCGACTTGGTGAAGAACTCCACCTCGGACGTACGGCGGCGCAACTGGTAGGCGCTCGCCCCGACCAGCACCATCGCCCCGGTGAACAGCCCGGCCCCGGTCACGTGCGGGAAGGAGAAGATCAGCGTCTTGTTGGTGAACATCGCGCCGATGTCGACCAGCTCCATCCGATCGCCCCTGACGACGGCTCCGGCGGGGTTCTGCAGGAAGGAGTTGGCCGCCATGATGAAGAAGGCGCTGCCGTACGCCGTGAGCGTCACGAGCCAGATGCAGGCCAGGTGCGCCCATTTCGGCAGCCGTCCCCAGCCGAAGATCCACAGGCCGAGGAACGTCGACTCCAGGAAGAACGCGACCAGTGTCTCCATGGCCAGCGGAGCGCCGAAGACGTCGCCCGCGTAGTGCGTCAGCCCGCTCCATGAGAGCCCGAACTGGAACTCCATCACGAGCCCGGTGACGATGCCCAAGGCGTAGTTGATCACATAGACCTGGCCCCAGAACCTGGTCAGCCGCTCGTGGAGCGGCTTGCCGGCCAGTGCCCAGCGCGTGTGCATGATCGCCACCAGCGGCGCGAGCCCCAGTGTGAGCACGACGAACAGGAAGTGCAGGTTCCCTGTCATCGCGAACTGCAACCGGGCCAGTTCCAGCGCTTCCATGCGCCGGCCCCCTTTCGTTGTGCCTGTCTACCTATAGGCAGTCTACATATAGACGGCCTACATGTAGACTGGCTACTCAACGAACGGTTATCTAGGATCGGAGTCATGAACCCCGACGCGCTGCGCGGCCACATGGACGCCCTGCTGCTCTCCGTGCTGGAGGGTGAGCCGCTGCACGGCTACGCCATCATCGAGGCCCTGCAGGCGCGCAGTGGGGGCGCGCTCAACGTGCCGACCGGCACCGTCTATCCGGCGCTGCGCAGGCTGGAGCGGATTGGCTACCTGGCCAGCGAGTGGGCCACGGTCGGGGGGCGCAAGCGGCGCACCTACCGCCTGACCGATTCGGGGAGGAAGCAGTTGGAAGGGGAGCGGTCAGCCTGGGCCGAGTTCGCGAGTGTGATCGGTGGCGTGCTGAAGCCGGGAGTCAGGCAGCCTGGCTGACGCGCAGGCAGCGCGTCGCGCCGTAGAGCTGCAGGCCCCAGAAGGCCGCCGTCATGAGGTTCGCGAGCACGATGGGCAGGATGGTCTGGGCGCTCGGCGACGGACCGGCGCCATAGGAGAGCAGCATGCTCAGCCCTCCGGTCGCCGGCAGCATCAGCCAGACGACGATCCCCAGCGACTTGGTCACCAGGCGCGGCCGGCGAATCCACCGGCTGCCCCGGCTCAGCATGAACAGCGACAGCCCGCCGTACAGGCCCGTGGACAACTGCAGGATGTCGAGCACCCGCGAGGCGGCGTGGAACCAGGCGGGCATGGCGACCCAGGCGGCCACGGAGGTGTCCGTGGGGTAGAAACGCCAGATGGCCGACCACATCATCACGGTCATCGGCACGCTGATGAACAACAGCAAGCCCAGCCGGCGGCCGGCCGCGGCGGTCAGCTCCCGCTGGTAGCCGGACGCGATCTCGGGGATCGCGCCGAACTGCTGAACTGCCAGCCGCTCGGCCTCGGCCCGGGCCAGGCCCTCGGCCTCCAGCGCGTCGGCGGTGTCGGCCAGGCTGTCACGCGCCTCGACGACCAGGTCACGCTTGGGCCCCGGCGGCCCGGCCAGAGACCTGCCCAGCTCGGCCACGTAGTCGTCGATCCGCATGCCCCCATCCTACGAAGGCGGGCCCCGGTGCGTAATCAGGGATCTCCCCGATGACTTGATGCGTAGGGAAATTCCTACATATAGTGGCCCACATGCCAATCTCCAGCATCACGACCGTGACCGTGCCAGTAGCGGACCAGGAGCGGGCGCTCGCCTTCTACGGTGGCGTCCTGGGCTTCGAGACCCGCACCGACAACCCGTTCCCGATGGGCCGCTGGCTCACAGTCGCCCCGAAGGGGGCCGAGACCACGCTGCTGCTCGCCTCCTGGTTCCCGGACATGGCCCCCATCGGCGGCCTGGTGGTCGCCTCCGACGACCTCGACGCGCTGGCTGCGCGCCTGCGCGAGCACGGTACGGCCTGCGAAGGCCCGACGGACGAGCCGTGGGGCAGGCAGTTGCTGTTCCAGGACCCCGACGGCAACGGGTTCGTGGTCAGTCAGGCATGAGTGCCGACCACGTGTTCACCGCGCTGGCCAGCCCGGCCCGGCGGGAATTGCTGCGGCTGCTGCTCGATGAGGGCAGCCAACCGGCCGGGCGGCTGGCCGAACGCTTCGACATGAGCCGTCCCAGCGTCTCGGAGCATCTCAAGGTGCTGCGGGACGCCGGGCTGGTGGCCGAGACGCGCCGGGGGAGGGAACGGCTCTACCGGCTGGAGGCGGCGCCGCTCATGGAGATCCGTGAGTGGCTCACGCCGTACGAACGCTTCTGGAGAGAGAAGCTCTCCGGCCTGAGCGACCTGCTCGACGAGATGGGAGACGAAGATGTCTGAGGACCTGCGCTCGATCCGGCTGGACCAGTTCCTCGGGCACCCGCCCGCGAAGGTGTGGCGGGCGCTGACCGAGCCCGAACTGGTGGCCCGCTGGCTGATGCCCAACGACTTCAGCCCGGAGGTGGGGCACCGGTTCACCTTCACCACCACGCCGGTGAAGCAGACCGGCTTCGAGGGCATCGTCTACTGCGAGGTGCTGGAGCTGGAGCCGGAGAAGCTGCTGAAGATCAGCTGGAGCGATGGCAGGCTCGCCGACTGGACCGTCACCTGGCGGCTGGAGCCCGAGGGCACGGGCACCAGACTCTTCCTCGACCACGAGGGCTTCGACCCCGACGACGCCATGCAGCAGATGGCCCGCAAGATCATGGGCGGCGGCTGGCGCTCCATGCACTTCGCCGCCATCGGCAAGGTCCTCGACGAGCTGTGACGGACGGCTTGTGACGGACGGCCTCCATGGGTGGACGGCTTGTGACGGACGGCCTCCATGGGTGGACGGCTTGTGACGGACGGCCTCCATGGGTGGACGGCTTGTGACGGACGGCGTCTATGGGCGGGCGGCGTCTGCGGGTGGACGGCCGCTATGGGTGGACGGCGGGTACGGGTGGTTGTTCGGCGCCGCGTTCGGCGTGCGAGGTCGAGGTCCAGAAGAGCGCGGCCACGGTGATCGCCATCAGCAGGGCGAGCCAGCCCGCGGCCCGGCCCATCCGCATGCCGTACCCCCATAGCAGCCAGGAGAGGGACAGCCACCATCGGCGGCCCGCCTGGCGGCGCATCTCCATCGCCGCGAACGCGAAGTCGGCCGAGGTGCCCACGTCGTCGACCTGGGCGCGCAACCCGGAGTAGAGGGCGGCCAGCCGGTCGGGTCCGGCCGGCGGGTCCTGCGCCGCCGGAGCGCCGTATGCTGCCGGCGGGCGAGCCGGGCTGTTGTCCGGAGCGGAGGCGGGGGGAGCCCAGCCGCGCATCGTGTGCTCGTCGGCCAGCGCGCTGCGCCGGGAGAACCAGCGCAGCATCGGCCAGTGCAGGCTCACCCGCACCCCCCGCGGGGTCAGCGCGAAGGTGCAGTTCTTGACCCGGACCGCGGCCGGGCGGGCCAGCCCGGCGAACCGGCAGCCTGACAGGTCGAGGCCGAACAGCGCCAGGTCGGCCGCGTCGACGTGCCGCAGCGAGGTCAGCGTGGATCCGCCGCGCCCGGTCACGATCGCGGGCCCGCGCAGCACCGACCCCTCCAGGTCGGCATCGGAGTCGGCGAGCCGGATCGTCGTCGCGCCGGTGACCTCCATCCGCCGCAGGTTCGCGCGGCCGGCGGCGACGGCCACGTCGAACGTGCCGTCGGCGCGGGCCCGCGAGGCCGACAGCCGCCCGGTGACCGACAGGTAGGCGTCGGCCGCGAAGTGCGCGGTGTCGAACCAGGCGGGGCCGCTGACCTTGCGGAAGGACAGCGTACGGCCGAACCTGGCGCCGCGGAAGCTCGCGCCGTCGCCCAGCGCGGCCCCGTCGAAGGTGGCGTAGCCGTCGAACCTGGCCCGCTCGCACGACAGCCCGTGGCCGAACACGGCCTGGCTGAACAGCGCGTCACGCGACATCACCGCCCGGTCCAGCGACAGGTGGCCGCGCACGCGGACGCCGTGGAAGGACAACTCGCGGGCGAAGCCGGCCCCGGCCAGCGAGACGTTGCCCTCGAACCGGGCGCCGAAGAAGGAGGCCAGTCGCTCGAACCTGGCGCCGTCGAGCGACACGTCGCCGGCGAAGGTCACGCCGGACAGCCGTACGTCGCCGGTGAACGTGACCCGGTCCAGCCGGGCCCGCCCTGGTCGGCCGCCCGTCACCTCGATGATCCTGCTGAGCAGCGCGCCGCTGATCGGCGTGCCACGCAGGTCGAGCAGGCGGCCGGGAGCCATCTCGTCGAGGGTCTCGGCTACTTCGTCCGGTTGCAGATGTGCCAGGCAACGGTCGTACGGCTGGTGGGCGATTCCCGAGCAGGCTGCCGAATAGGCGCAGGTGACCCAGTCCATGCAGTGCTCATACCCGCAAGGGGGCAGTGTCAAGGTTCGTTGATTTAATGTTCTAGCCACTTTTTGGTGGAAATCTGTGACCGCAACTCCCTCTAAAGTGCTGGTCATGCGTGTTTTATCCAGAACTTTTCTCGTCGCGTTCGTCGTGGCGGCCGCCCTCCCCGGCACCCCGGCGCTCGCCGCACCGGCCACCGCGTGCGACACGCCGCCGAGCCGGCGCATCTCGGAAGTGCAGGGGAGCGGTGACGCCAGCCCCCTGGCCGGGCAGACCGTCACCGTCGAAGGCATCGTCACCGGTGACTTCCAGCGCGGCGACCAGCTGAGCGGTTTCTTCTTGCAGGACCCGAAGCCGGACGCCGACCCGAAGACCTCCGAAGGGCTGTTCGCCTACGCCCGTGACACCTTCAAGGACGTCGCGGCGGGCGACCGGGTGCTCGTGACGGGCAAGGTGACGGAGTACAACGGCTGGACGGAGCTGTCGCCGGTCACCGCGGTGGACGTCTGCGGCACCGGCTCGGTGGCGGCTCAGCCGTACAAGCTGCCGGACGACGGGCGGGAGTCCGTCGAGAACATGCTGCTCACCTTCCCGCAGCCGCTGACCGTCAGCGAGCACTACAACCTGGGCCGTTACGGCGAGGTCACCGTCTCCTCCGGCGGCCGGCTGTTCCAGCCGACGGACCGGCCCGGCGTGGACGCGGCGCTGAACAAGCGGCGCTCGCTGCTCATCGACGACGGCTCCGGCAGGGAGAACCCGGCCACCCTGCCGCCCATCGTGCGTACCGGCGACCTGGCCGCGGGCATCACCGGCGTGCTCGGCTACGGGTTCGGCACCTACCGCCTGCAACCCACCAAGCCGATCGACTACCGCAACACCAACCCCCGGACGCCCCGGCCCTTCCCGGTCATCGGCAACGTCAAGGTGGCCTCGTTCAACACGCTGAACTGGTTCACCACCCTCGGCTCGCGCGGCGCCTCCAACGCCGTGGAGCAGCAGCGGCAGCTCGCCAAGCTGGTGGCGGCGCTGAAGGGGCTCAACGCCGACGCCGTGGGCCTCATGGAGGTCGAGAACAACGGTCAGACGGCGCTCCAGACCCTCGTGGACGCCGTCAACGCCGAGGTCGGCGCGGGTACGTACGCGGCGCTCCAGCACCCGTACCCCGGCACGGACGCCATCCAGGTCGCGGTGATCTACAAGCCGGCCAAGCTGACGCCGGTCGGCGCGCCCCAGGCGTCGCAGGACGCGGTGTTCAGCCGGCCGCCGCTGATCCAGACCTTCCGCAGGACGGCGGGCGGCCAGCCGTTCACGATGGTCGTCAACCACCTCAAGTCCAAGGGCAGCTGCCCGGCCGACGGGCCCGACGCCGACCAGGGCGACGGGCAGAGCTGCTGGAACGCCACCCGCGTCAAGCAGGCGCAGGCGCTGCTCGGCCTGGTGAAGGACCTGCCGAACCCGGTGGTGCTCGGCGACCTCAACTCCTACGGCGAGGAGGACCCGATCCACACGCTGGAGGCGGGCGGGCTGACCAGCCTGACCAAGAGGTTCGTGCCGGCGCGGCAGCGCTACAGCTACCTGTTCGACGGCCTGGCCGGGGAGCTCGACCACGCGCTGGTCGGCCGGCAGCTGCTCAAGCGGGTCACCAGCGCGACGATCTGGCACATCAACTCTGACGAACCACGCATTCTCGACTACAACACCGAGTACAACCCGGCGTCCCTGTACAAGCCGGACGCCTTCCGCTCCACCGACCACGACCCGCTCGTCATCGGCCTCACCCTGCCGGGCCACTGATCCTTTCGTCGCGGGCGGCCGGTATTCCGTACGGGCCGCCCGCCTGTGTCGCGTACGGCGGCTCGTGTTCCTGTCGTACGGGCCGCCCGCCCATGTTGCGTACGGCGGCTCGTGTTCCTGTCGTACGGGCCGCCCGCCCATGTTGCGTAGGGCGACTCCTGTTACGTGTAGGGACCCGTGTGACGTGGACATCGAGTGCCCCCTACCCGGGGCGAGCACAGTTGATCATTGCGGGATAATCGAAATCATGGCGCTCATCCAGGTTGACGAGGAAGCCGTACGGAACCAGGTCAGCGAGCAGGTGTTCGCCGAGGCTCTGGCGCTGGTCGCCGGCGGCATGGTCGCGGGGTTGACCGAGAAGGGGACCTCGGTCGCCGCGCTGGTGAGCGGGCGTTCGGTCACGGTCACCTTCACCGCGAGCGGGATGCGCGCGGTCTGCGAGTGCCTGGACCCCGAGTTGTGCGCCCATGCGGCCGCCGCGGCGGTGACCTGGGTCCGGATGGGCGATGTGCGGCCCGCGCCCGACCTGTACGCGCTGCTGCGTACCCAGGACTCCGACTGGCTGGCCCGCCGCCTCGCCACTCTGGCCGCGACGGACCCCGCGCTCGCCGACCGGCTGCGGACCGAGCTCGCGGAGACCATCATCGGTGAGGAGTCGACCGACCTCCTCGCCGACCTGGAATCGATCATGGCGGATCTGCTGGCCGAGGCCGCGGATGTGTGCGACTCCTGGTACGAGGGTGAGTGGTATCCCGATCTCGAGGACCTGGAGGAGATCCTCGACGAGATCGACGACCTGATCGAGCCGTCACCGGACACCGCTCGCGAGCTGACCGTCCGCGCGATCGACCTCATCGAGGACGTGCTGGACACCGGGGAGGTCTATGGCGGCCGGCTCGTCGACGATCTCGAACGCGTCCAGGGCATGCATCGGGACGCTTGCCTGGCCGGCTCGCCCGACCCGGTGCGGCTGGCGGAGTGGCTGATGGGCAAGGTGCAGACCAGCAATTGGTGCACCTTCGAGAGCTCACTGCCCGGCTATGCGCCCGTGCTGGGCGATCAGGGCCTGCGCCGCTGCCACGAGCTGCTGGACGGCACCCTCGCACGCGGGATCCGCGACTACAAGCTGAGCACGCTGCGCGAGTCGCTCGCCCGCGCCGAGGGCGGCACCGACGCCGTGATCGCCCTGCTCGCCCAGCGGGCCGCCGGCAGCGGCGACATCGAGAAGATCGCCCGTCTCCTGATCGGCGAGGAGCGCCACGACGAAGCCCTGTCCTGGATCGATCGGGGGATGAGCCGCTACGGCCGCGATCAGCACCTCCTCACCCTCGCCCTTGACTGCCATCAGCACGCCGGACGGACCGAGCAGGCGCTCGAGACCCGCTGGCAGCTCTTCACCCTCTCACCGTCCACGCACACCTATCAGAGCCTGACCCGCCAGGCCGCCCCGGACGCGGCCCCGTGGCAGGCCAAGGCCATTTCACACCTCCGCTCATCGCCCGCCATGGCCCCCACACTGGCCGAGGTGCTGCTGATCGACGGGGACGTGGCGGGCGCCTGGGAGGTCCTCCAGACGTACGGACTGGACCCTGAGCTGCGCATGCGCGTGGTCAACGCCCGTGCCCAGACCCATCCGCAAGACGCCATCCCGATCTACCGGGAACTGGCCGAATCCTGCGTCAGCCGGGCCAGCAGACCCGGCTACCAGGAGGCGATCCAGTATCTCTTCACGCTACGGACGCTGTTCGAACGCATCGGAGATCAGACCGAGTTCGCCTCCTACGTCGCCCGCCTCCGCGCCGCCCACCCAGGCAAGAAGGCTTTCCACACACAACTGGATGGTGCGGGCCTCGTCTGACGCCAGCACGCCCACGCTGGCTCTGACGCCAGCACCCTCACGCCGGGCAGTGATCACGATGTCACTCGCCGACGATCTCGCGGCGAGCGCATTCCGTGATCTCTCTCCGACCCTTGGGACCCTTGGGACCCTTGCGACCGTTGGGACCCTTGCGACCTTCCCGCCTTCCGACCCTTCCGAACCTTCCGATCTCTCTGATTCCGTCGAGCGACGTGTCGAGCACCGTCCGGCCGGTCATATAAGCCGCTTTCCGCCGGATCCGATATCGGTCCGGGAGCGCAGGGCGGATGTATGCCCCATTCACTCATGGAGCCCCCGGCCATCGATCGTCTCCTGTCTGTGTCTGTCGCGCATGGAGTTGCCGCCGGCACTCCTCCGCCAGGATCGGGTAAGCCTCCGCGATGGCCGCGTAGATCCGCCGCTGAAGCAGTCGCGTCCCCTCGGCCCGGCCGATCCTCCCGAACAGCTCGTCCAGCTCGGCGTCGTAGGTGGTCAGATTGTGGCGGAGATAGTTGACCGCCCAGCGGTGCAGCGTGGGACCGTCCAGCTCATCGAGACGAGCGGGATCGGGAGTGTGGTCAAAGCGGTCCCAGATTCGTTCGGCGTCCCGGCGGTTTCGATGGTTCACCGCGCTGCGTGCCAGGACATCCCAGTCCAGAGTGGGTATCGCGATACGCACCCGCTCAATGTCGGCAAGGGTCTCCCCGCGACGGCGCTCCGCGACGGCCTTCGCCCCGCGACGTACGTGAGCTGGCCCCCGACGTACGTGGGTCAGCCCGCGACTGTCTTGACGTAGGCTCCCACGTGGTCGGCGAGCTGAGCCTCGGACAGGTCGAGATGCTCGAGGATGGTGTACCGGCCCGGACGGGTTCGCGGCGCGTACGCCACGGCTTTGGCGAAGTCGGCATCTGACAAGCCGAGATCGCCGGGGGTGCGCGGGAGGCCGTGCCGTCCCAGGCACGCGGAGATCAGCTCGACCTTGGCTTCGTCCTGACGCAGGTAGCTGCAGAACAGCGCACCGACTCCGGCGAGTTCTCCGTGGCTGGCCGTGCCGGGATAGAGCTGATTGATGGCATGCATGATCTCGTGGTCGCCACCGCTGGCCGGTCGGCTCGATCCGGCCACCGCCATCGCCATCCCGGACAGGATCAGCGACTCGGCCAGTACGGTGAGGAACTCGTCGTCTCGAGCCAGGCCTGGCTGGTGCAGGACCACCAGCGCCGCTGATCTGGCCATCGCCACCGCCAGCCCGTCGATGTGCTCGCCGGCCTCGGCAGCGGCCAGTTCCCAGTCGGCCACCGCGGACAGGTCGCTGATCGCATCGCCGATCCCGGCCGTGGAGAGCGCCGCCGGGGCCGACCGGACGCGATCGAGATCCACCAGGACGGCCGCCGGCATCACGACGCCGTAGGAGCCCGTGCCCGACTCGTGCCGCAGCGTGCTGACCGGCGAGGCGATGCCGTCGTGGCCCAGGCTCGTGGTCACCGCCACCATCGGGATGCCCGCCATGTGCGCGGCGAACTTGGCCACGTCGATGGTCTTGCCGCCGCCGATGCCCGCGATCGCCTCGAACTGGCCGGCCCGTAGTCGCTGTCCGAGCTCAACGGCGGCGGCCAGGGTTCCGTTGGGAATACGGAGCACCTCGGCCCCATCGATCCGCAATTCCTCGCAGATGCCGTCGCCCTGGCTGGGACCGACGGCGACGGCCACCCTGCCCTGCCGGGCGATCTGCAGGTCGGTCAGCAGCGTGCCGAGGCTGGCGACCGCACCGGCCCGGACGTCGACGAACAGGGGCGCGGAGAGCATGCGGGCCAACAGCGGCATAGGGGTCCTTGTCCTCGGATGGATGTCGACGGCTGCGACCGGGCTGAGCTGATCGAATGCGTGAGATTAGCAGCATCTATCGATCTTCGTGTTCGGGACGTCAACAGTCGCAATCCGCGCTGCAGCGCAAGGTCGCCTTCATGGCCGATCGAGGCATTCGCCGTGTTCGGTCCGCTAGTGCGTGGTCCCGGCAGGTCGCTGTCCAGGAAATCCCCGCGCCCGTTATGTGAGGCCCGACGGCGTGGGCATGGAATGCTGGTGGCGGGTACGTGGTTGACAGCTTTGCACCCTGGGATGACATACAGACTTCACGCGACGATACGAGGAGCCACTTGTGGCGACCATCGAGGTAACCGAGACGAACTTCAACGACATCGCCGACAAGGGGATCGTCCTGCTCGACTTCTGGGCCGAGTGGTGTGGCCCGTGCAAGATGTTCGGGCCGATCTTCGAGAAGGCGTCCGACAAGCATGAGGACATCACCTTCGGCAAGATCGACACCGATGCGGAGCAGGCCCTCGCTCAGGGCTTCGACATCAGCTCGATCCCGACGCTCATGGCGATCCGCGACGGGATCGTGGTCTACGCGCAGCCCGGCGCGATCCCGGCGCCCGCGCTCGAAGACCTGATCAGCCAGGTGCGCGCGCTCGACATGGACGCGATCAGGACCGAGCTCAACGAGGAGATGAAGAACGCCGAGCAGAACTGACCGTCGCACCATGAAGCCCCGCCGTAACAGCGGGGCTTTTCTCGTTCCACAGCCTGGTGCCGAAGACCTGACGCTTACGGTTTGCGGCCGACTCCCGCGTAGCCGACGTCGGTGACCGCCTTCGGGCCCAGCGGGGAATCGCCGGGGTCGGGGCGCCAGTCCTGAGGGTAGACCAGGCCAGGCTCGGCCAGTTCGTAGCCTTCGAAGAAGGCGGCGATCTCCTCGGGCGTCCGCAGGTTGAGCGCGGCCGTCGCCTGCCTGTAGATCTCCAGCGCCTGCGGGGTGGAGTCGGGCGCGGCGTCCACGGCGTGGCTGATGACCAGTCGGCTGCCCGCGGGTCCCGCGTCGCGCAGCCTGCCGACGATGCCGTACGCGGCCTCGTCGGGCAGGAAGTGCAGCACGGCCAGCATCAGGAACGCCACCGGGCGGCCGAGGTCGATCGTCTCGGCCAGGGTGTCCAGCAGCGGGTCGATGTCCCTGATGTCGGCCTGGACGAACTCCACGTTCGCGCCCCTGGACAGCAGGGCCCGTCCGTGCGCGCACACCACGGGGTCGTAGTCGACGTACACGACGCGCGCCTCGGGCGCGATCTCGTGGGTGTTGCCCTGAGTGGGCAGTCCGGCGCCGAGATCCACGATCTGGTCGACGCCGGAGTCGACCAGATGGCGTACGGCCCGGCGGAGGAAGTCGCGGTTGGCCCTCGCGGAGTCTCTTGTGCCGGGGAACAGCTTCAAGATCTGCTCGGCCGCTTCCCGGTCGGAGGCGAAGTTGTCCTTGCCGTCCAGGAAGTAGTCGTACATCCGGGCGATGTTGGGCACGCTCGGGTCCACGCCATCGGGGGCGCTGTCCACGATTTCTCCCATAGTTGAGGAATTCTCACCTTTGTCAGGCCGATCATAGGAGATCGCGGACGGGCGTGACCGAAGAATCCTCTGGCAGCCCCGGCCCGACCCGGGGCTGCCTGACGTACTCAGCTGGAGCGGTAGAGCTCCGCCACCCGGAAGGCGAGGTCGAGCGACTGGCCGCGGTTGAGACGCGGGTCGCAGGCCGTCTCGTAACGGCGCGAGAGGTCGTCCTCGACGATCTCGTGGCCGCCGCCCACGCACTCCGTCACGTCGTCGCCGGTGAACTCGATGTGGATACCGCCGGGGTGCGTGCCGAGCGAGCGGTGCACCTCGAAGAAGCCCGTCACCTCGTCGAGCACGTCGTCGAGCCGGCGCGTCTTGTGGCCGCTCGGCGCCTCCCACGTGTTGCCGTGCATCGGGTCGCAGATCCACGCGACCTGCGCGCCCGCCGCGGTGACCTCCTTGACCAGCGCGGGCAGGTGCTCGCGGATCTTGGAGGCGCCCATCCGGGTGATGAACGTGAGCCGCCCCGGCTCGTTCTCGGGATTGAGCTTCTCGACCAGCGCCAGTGCCTCGGAGGGCGTGGTGGTCGGGCCGAGCTTGACGCCGATGGGGTTGCGGATACGGGAGAAGAAGTCGACGTGCGCGCCGTCGAGCTGGCGGGTGCGCTCGCCGATCCAGACCATGTGCGCCGACACGTCGTACGGGCGGCCGGTCCGCGAGTCGATGCGCGTGAGCGCCCGGTCGTAGTCGAGGATCAGCGCCTCGTGCGAGGAGTAGAACTCGACGGTGTGGAACTCCTCCGGGTCGGCCCCGCAGGCGCGCATGAACGCGAGCGCCTGGTCGATCTCCCTGGCCAACTGCTCGTAGCGGCGACCGGCGGGGGACTCGCCCACGAAGTCCTGGTTCCAGGCGTGCACCTGGCGCAGGTCGGCGTAACCGCCCTTGGTGAAGGCGCGGGCCAGGTTGAGCGTCACGGCCGAGGAGTGGTAGGCCTTGAGCAGCCGCCACGGGTCGGGCGTGCGGGACTCAGGGGTGAAGGCGAAGCCGTTGACCATGTCGCCCCGGTAGGCGGGCAGCTCCAGGCCGTCACGCGTCTCGGTGCCCTTGGAACGCGGCTTGGCGAACTGCCCGGCCACGCGGCCGATCTTGACCACCGGCACCTTGGCGGCGTAGGTCAGCACGATGGCCATCTGCAGCAGCGTCTTGAGCTTGTTGCGCACGTTGTCGGCGGTCGCCCCGGCGAACGTCTCGGCGCAGTCACCGCCTTGCAACACGAACGCCTCGCCTCGGGCGACGGCGGCCAGTTGCTCCTTGAGCTGGTCGCACTCGCCGGCGAAGACGAGTGGGGGCAGGCCGCCGAGCTCGGCGACGACCTTCTCGAGCTCGCTGCGGTCGGGCCAGTCAGGCTGCTGGGCCGCCGGCAGGGCTCGCCAGGAATCGAGTTCCTCGGGATTGCTCAGTGCGCTCACGACATACGAGGGTATGCTACCGGCTCGGCGTCACCGACCCCGATGTCCACGTTGTGAGAAAGCGGCCCCGCGGGACGGGTCAGAGTTCGGGTGTCCGCACGTGCTCGGGGCGCACCCCCAAGCCGAGGAAACGCCGTACCACCCCGCTGACCAGCGGATTCCGCGGCAGCTTCGCCGGGATGCGCGGCGGCCCCACCCGGCTGTCGATCGTCGGGCCGATCAGCCGGTCCTGACCCAGGATCTGCGCGGCTTGAGTGATCCTTGTGGGCAGCATGCGGCGGCGCTCCAGCCGCCGCAACATGGCCTCCGGGATCGGCCGGCCGGCCCGCAGAGGCTCGGCCAGCAGGTTGGCCGTGGCGACCGCGTCCTGCACCGCCAGGTTGATGCCGACGCCGAACATCGGTGACATCGCGTGCGCCGCGTCGCCGATGGCCAGAAATCCGGGCCGGTACCACCGGCGGAGCCGGTTGATCGCGACCGTGAGCATGCTGACGTCGTCGAAGCCCGTGATCTGCCCGACGCGCCCCTCCAGGTACGGCAGCAGCCGCGCCACCGTCTCACGGAAGGCGTCGATGCCCTGATCGGTCAGCCGGTCGTAGCCGCCCTTGGGGATGAGGTAGGCCAGTTGCCAGTAGGTCTCCCGGTTGATGCCCACCATCGCGTTGCCGGTGGAGATCCGCAGGAACGTCTGCTCAGGGTCACTGTCGAGGCGCGGCAGCCGGAACCACAGGACGTCCATCGGCGCGCCGAACTCCTGCGGCACCAGCCCGGCGGCCGCGCGGAGCGCCGAGCCGCGGCCGTCCGCGGCCACGGTCAGCTCCGCCCTGATCTCGTGCTCGCCCGACTTGTCGCGGTAGCGCAGGCCGCGGGCCGCGCCGTCCTCGCGGATCAGGCCGTACGCCTCGGCGTTCATGAGCAGCCGGAACGTCGGATACTTCTCGGCGGCCGACGTGACGAGCTTCAGGAAGTCCCATTGAGGGACGAAGGCGATGTAGTTGTACTTGCCCGGCAGCCTGCGAAGGTCGGCCATCTGGATCGGCCCGTCGTCGGTCAGCAGGGTGAACCCGTACGTCTTGCGGTGGGGGATCTTCAGGAACTCCGCGGCCAGCCCGAGCTCGTCCAGCACCTGAAGCGTGGACGGGTGGATCGTGTCGCCGCGGAAGTCGCGGAGGAAATCGGCGTGCTTCTCCAGCAGGGTCACCTCGACCCCTGCTCTGGCCAGCAGCAGGGCGAGCATCGCGCCCGCCGGGCCGCCGCCCGCGATCACACAGGAATTCATCACGTATTGAGTTTAACTCCGTCTATGGAGAAATGCACTTGCCGTGTGCCATCCGGCACGCCCGAAACGCCGAAGTACTACCGAAGAAATGACGTGACCCCGACCGACGTGGAGTGCGACATGAGCGATGAGCTCCACACCCTTTCCGGCGCCTACGCCGTGCACGCGTTGCCGGACAGCGACGGGGTGCTTTTCGAAACGCACATGGAGGAATGCCCGTCGTGCCGGACGGAGGTACGGCGGCTGCGCGAGACGGCCGTCCTGCTCGCCCTCGCGGTCGCCGAGCCACCTCCCGCCGCCCTGCGCACCCGCGTCCTCAGGGCTGTCGCCCGCACACCACAGGCTCCCGCAGGCGCGCCGGGGGATGTGACCGTCTGGGCGGCGGGGCCGTCCACGCGTGACGTGATCGTCTGGGCGGCGGGGCAGTCCTCGGGAGACGCGACGGTCTGGTTGCCGAAGCCGTCCTCAGCCGGTCAGGTGGTGCCCGAGAGCGGCGCCGTGCCGCTGCGGCGTCGGCGAGTACGGGGGCGGGGGCGAGTGGTGGCCGGGCTGGCGGCCGTGTCCACGGCGGCGGCCGTCGCGCTCGGCGTCGTGGTGTTCGACGCCCGCCGCGACCTGGGCGACCTCCAGGCCAGGGACGGCGAGGTCGCGGCGGTCCTGGCCGCGCCCGACGTCCGGACCGTACGACTGCCGGTCACCGCGGGCGGCAGCGGCACCGTCGTGGTGTCGCGGGCGCGGGGCCGGATGGTGTTCACGTCGTCGGGCCTGCCCGAACTGCCTCGGTCGAGGGTGTACGA
This sequence comes from Nonomuraea sp. CA-143628, assembly GCF_050942315.1. Classification (NCBI taxonomy): domain Bacteria; kingdom Bacillati; phylum Actinomycetota; class Actinomycetes; order Streptosporangiales; family Streptosporangiaceae; genus Nonomuraea; species Nonomuraea sp. CA-143628. The sequence goes on along the minus strand of NZ_CP192072.1, from coordinate 8,085,851 downwards.
GCTGTGGCTGATGGGCCCGGACGGCATCCGCTCGGCGGGCCTCCTGGACCGGCGCCCCGACGGCGTCACCACGCCCATGCTGGCCGGGGCGGCCAAGGGGGACGAGCGCATCGGCCTCACGATCGAACCGGCGGGCGGCTCCAAGCAGCCCACGACCCAGCCGGTCCTGTTCGCCGAACTCCCCACAGTCTGACCAGATTTATCGGCCTAGGGATGAGACGCCGATCCACAACAGGCCGATAATGCGGATCATGCGTAGATCCGCGGCCCTGGTCCTGGCCGCCGCCGTCTTATACATCCCCCCAGCCAACGCGGACGCGGCCGCCGCGCCCGGCGCCGCCACCGTCGTGCCGGTCCAGGTCACCGGTACGCCCGCCAAACGGTTCAACCTGGTCATCATGGGCGACGGCTACACCGAGTCCGAGCAGGCGAAGTTCCAGGCGGACGTCGATCGGCACCTCAACGTGATGTGGTCCATCGAGCCGTACAAGTCCTACCGCGCCTACATCAACGTCTACCGGGTGGACATCGTCTCCGGCGAGTCGGGTGTCAGCTGCGACCCCGCCCTGACCTCGCCGAAGAAGACCACCCCGCTCAGCATGGGCTTCTGGGGTCAGTGCAACCCCGGCAGCGTCCAGCGGCTGATCACCATGGACAACACCGCCGCCATCCGTTACGCGAACCTGGTCACCGGCACGACCTCGGCCAACCGGCAGATCCTCGCGCTGGCCAACAGCGGGACGTACGGCGGCGCGGGCGGTTCCTACGCGACCGCCTCCGGCAGCAACTCCATGTCCGCCCTGATCAGCCCGCACGAGCTGGGTCACTCCCTGGGCGGCTTGCAGGACGAGTACGACTACTACCAGCGCGGCGTCCCCGGCGGCGCGTACACGGGGCCCGAGCCCGCCTCCGCCCACCACACGCTGCTGACCGAGCAGCAGATGCTCGACCAGAAGAAGAAGTGGTGGCGCTGGCTGGGCGAGCCCAGCGAGTCCGGCGGCCCGATCGGCCGCTACGAGGGCGGCATGTACGCCACCACCGGCGTCTGGCGGCCGAGCCGGCACTCGATGATGAAGACGCTCGGCTACTACTACGACCAGGTGAGCCGGGAGGTGATGGCGCAGCGGATCACCGGCAAGACGACGGTGATCCAGGACGCCACCCCGTCGGCCGCGCCCGTCGGCGCCGACCGGGTGCTCTGGGTGGAGCCGATGCGCCCCAACGGTCACGCGCTCACCGTCACCTGGAACGTCGACGGCACGGACCGGCCCGCCGGACAAGGCACGGCCCTGGACTTACGCGCACTCGGCCTCACCCCGGGCACCCACACGGTCAAGGCGACGGTCAGCGACCCGACGAGCTTCGTCAGGGACCCGGCCATCCGCGGCGCGATGTCCGCCTCCCGTACCTGGACCGTCGACACGTCACTGACCACCCCGCCCGACGGCGTGACCCCCGGCATCGTCTCCGCCACCTCGGTGGAGCGGCCGCTGGGCCGTACCGAGATCGTGTACGTGGAGACCACGCACCCGGCGGCGAGCGTTCCCGCGGTCGCGTGGGCGCTCGACGGGAAGCGGGTCGGCGAGGGCGACAGCGACCTGGACCTCGGCGCGCTGAAGCCGGCCGAGGGTACGCACACCCTCACCGCGACGGTCGGCGACCGGACGCTGACCTGGACGGTCGACGCCATCTCACCGAAGACCGGCTACGAGCTGTCGCCGCCGCTCGTCAGGTCCGGCGACACCTACGTCTACAACGGGCCGTTCTCGATGAAGCTGACCGGCACCGACGACCGGGGCGGCTACGTGGTCTCGGAGTCGAGGGTCGACGGCGACGGCTGGTTCAACTACTTCGGCTGGCCGACCTCCTCCGACCTGCCGTGGACGTTCACCGAGGACGGCACGACCATCGACTCCCTCGTGTACGGCAAGCTCCCCAGGGGGCGGCACACGATCGAGTACCGCTCGATCGACGGCTCCGGCAACTACGGCAGGGCGGGCAGCTTCACGGTCACCACGATCGCCCCGCCGCTCGCCTGCACCAGGACCCTCACCGGCGCTCAGCGCGGCCCGCTGACCATCGCTGACGGCGTCACCTGCCTGGACCACGCGCAGGTGAGCGGCTCGGTGACCGTGCGGGCGGGCGCCTCGGTGGTCGTCACCGGCGGCCGGCTCTCCGGCGCGCTCATCGCCTCGCGGGCCGCCTCGGTGCAGGTACTCGGCGCGCGGGTGGACGGCGCGCTGACGGTCGACCGCGCCGGATCGCTGGCCGTCGTGGGCGCCGACATCCGCGGCGCCGCCCTGTTGACCGCGAACACGGCGCCGATCCTGTCGGGCACCACGGTCAAGGGCGCGCTCGCCTGTACGGGCAACACGCCCGCCCCCGTGGACCTGGACGTGCCCAACAAGGTCACCGGCGTGGGCGCGGGACAGTGCGGCAAGCTAGGCGCGGGAGCCGGGGGCAAGTCCTACGAGGCGGTCCAGGACGTCCGTGAGTGAGGTGGTGGACAGGTCGCGGGCCCGCGCGTACTCGGACTCGGGATACTGCCGCGGCCCGTTCTCCACCAGCAGGATCAGGTAGAGGTAGGCACGATAGAGGTCGAGCCGGGTCCGCGCGGCGGGGGTGAGCTCCAGCGGCGTCACCTCGCGGTACCCGGCCAGCAACGGGTCGTCGTCGCGCAACTCGCCGAAGATGGTCGGCGTGACGAACTCGGCCAGCGGGTCACCCCAGAACGCCCGCTCGTGGTCGATGATCGCCTGGATCCTGGGCGTCCCGGACAGGTCCAGGAAGACGTTGCCCGCCCAGACATCGAAGTGGACGAGGTGCGGCGTGGTCACCTCGTCCAGGACGGGCGCGGCGGCGGCGAGCAGCGCGCCGATCTCCGCGGCGGGCCGGGGGAGCGGCGTCGGGTAACGCTCGGTGTCGGCCAGCAGCGCCCCCACCATGGCCAGGTACGCCTCGCGCCAGGTGCGGCCGGTGATGCCCGCGTGCGGGTAGCCGAACACCTCGCCCGTCACCGCGTTGAACCTGGCCAGATGGCGGCCCAGCTCCCTCCGGAGCGCCGCGTCGGCGCCGTCCGGTTTCACGTCGTTCCACGACACGCCGTCCAGCGTCCCGAACAGCAGGTAGTCGCCGCCGAGCACCGGATCGTCGAACCCGGCGGCCAGCAGCCTCGCCACCGGCACGCCGGCGGCGACGGCCAGCTCGCAGGCCGCCGCCTCCATCCGCAGCAGGTTGCGCTCGTAGCTGAGCTGGTCCAGCTCGGGGGGCGGAGCCAGTTTGAGTACCACGTCGCGGCCGTCGTCGAGGAGGAGCCGCCAGACCGCGTTGGCATAGCCGTCGGTGAGTTCGGTGGATCGGGTCACGCCCGCGCCGAGCGCGCGCCGGGCGAGATCGTCGAGCTCAGTGGGCGATAGACGCCGCTTCGTCCTGCTGTCCACGAGATCCGATTGTGGGGTCAGGCCGTGCTGATCGTCCAGCTCGGCCAGATCCCGTCAGGCGCCGCTGATCGTCCAGCTTGCCACAGGACCGTCAGGCCATGCTGATCGTCCAGCTGGCCACGTGCTCGCCGCCCGGTTCGAGCACCACCACGTCGGTGCCGGAGTTGAACGCGTCCGGCGGGCAGGTCATGGGCTCCACCGCCACGCCCTCGTAGCCGAGCTGCCCGCTGGTGCAGACCTGCACCCACGGCAGCACGGCCGGGTCCCAGGTCATGCGTACGCCCCCGACCCGGGCCTCTCCGGCCGCCAGTCCGGTGAAGGCGTGGTCGATCACGTGGCCGTCGAGCGCCCTGGCCTTGCGGAAGTCGTACGGGGAGCCGGACACGTCGTCCAGGGAGCGGGGCAGCAGCTGCTCGTCGGTGACCAGCACCTTGGCGGCGGGCAGCTCCAGGTCGTCGCCGAGCAGCCAGGGATGGGGGCCGCAGCCGTAGGGAGCGGCGTCGGCGCCGTCGTTGCGGGCGGTGACCGTGGTGGTCAGCCCGTGCTCGTCGAGCCGGTGGAGCACCCGCAGCGTCAGCGTGAACGGGTAACCGGCCGTGGGGGTGATCGTGTGCGCCAGGCGTACGAAGGCGTGGTGGTCCTCGGCGGCCAGCAGCTCCACGACCTGCCAGTCGATGCCGGACACCAGCCCGTGCAGGGCGTGGCCGCGCTCGGGCTCGCTCACCGCCAGCTCGTGCGTCCGCCCGCCGAACGGGTAGCGGGCCCCGCCCACCCGGTTCGGCCAAGGGGCGAGGATCGTGCCCGCGAAATAGGGGACCGGGCCCTCGGCGGGCCAGCTCGTGATCAGGTCGCGCGCGCCGTGGCGGAGCGTCCTGAGCGCGGCGCCGCGCGGGCTGATTTGCGCGGTGTATCCGGCGGCGGCGAGCTGGGGCACGGAAAAATCCTCTCTCGGGGGGTTGAGCAAAGGGTATCCCGAGGTCAGGCCGACTCCCGGCGCACCAGGTGGGTGTCGAGGATGACCACGGGCTGGCGGAGCACCTCGCCGTTGATCCGCGCGACCAGCAGCCGCGCCATCTGGCGGCCCATCTCCTCGGCCGGCTGGTGCACGGTGGTCAGCGGCGGGTCGGCGTGCAGGGCCACCTTGGAGTCGTCGAACCCCACCACCGCCACGTCACCCGGGATGGCCCGGCCCTCGAGCTTGAGCACCCGCATCGCCCCTACCGCCAGCGGGTCGGAGGCGGCGAACACGGCGTCGAGCTCCGGCTCGGCGGCCAGCAGCTCGCGCATCGCCGCCGCGCCGCTCTCCTCGGAGAAGTCGCTGCCGTAGGCGACCAGCTCCCGCGCTCCCAAGGTGAGCAGCGCGTCGTGGTAGCCGGCCAGCCGGTCGACGCCCACGCCCATGTCCTGCGGCCCGGCGATCGTGGCGATGCGCTGCCGGCCGAGACCCAGCAGGTGCTTGACCGCCTGCCGGGCGCCGGCCCGGTTGTCCATGTCGACGTAGCTGTAGGGGGTGAGGCCGACCGGGCGGCCGCCCAGCACGGTCGGCACGCCCATCGCCTCCAGCCGGCCGGGCAGCGGGTCGGCGCCGTGCAGCGACAGGAGCAGCACGCCGTCGACGTGCTGCCCCGTCAGGTAGTGCTCCAGGCGTTCATGCTCCTCCTGCGACTGGGCCATCGCCAGGATCAGCTGGAGCCCGGTCTCGGCCAGCGCCGAGCCGATGCCCCTGATGGTCCCGGCGAAGTAGGGCTCGTCGAAGACGCGCAGCTCGGACTCCGACACCACCAGCGCCACCGTGTCGGTGCGCCGGGTGACCAGCGCCCGCGCCGCGCGGTTGGGGACGTAGCCCAGCTCCTGGATGGCCTGTTGCACGGCGTCGCGGGCCTTCTCGCTCACGTTGGGTGAGCCGTTGATGACTCTCGACACCGTGCCACGGCCTACTCCGGCCAGAGCGGCGACTGCCTCAAGAGTCGGTCGGTTCATGACGTCTATTCTGCCGGATGATCTCCGAGTACCAGATAGCGCTGTCCTTGAGCACGCGCCGCTGGCTCTCGAAGTCCACGTGCACGAGGCCGAAACGCTTGCCGTAGCCCCATGCCCACTCGAAGTTGTCCATCAGTGACCAGGCGAAATAGCCCTCCAGCGGCACCCCGGCGTCGATCGCGTCGCGGCAGGCGCGCAGGTGGTCCTCGAAGTAGGCCACCCGCTCGGAGTCGTGCACCCGGCCGTGCTCCAGGACGTCCTCGAAGGCCGCGCCGTTCTCGGAGACGACCATCGGGATCGCCGGGTAGTCCCGCGCCACCCTGGTCAGCACCTCCACCAGGCCGCCCCGGTCGATCTCCCAGCCCATCGCGGTGACCGGCCGGCCGCCGTCGACGAACGACACGTGCTCGCTGCCCACCCAGGGCGAGGCGGAATCCGTGGGCGCCGCCGCCGCCGAGGCCCTGCCGCCTGGTGCTCCCGAAACCGTGAAGCGGCTGTAGTAGTTGACGAGCAGCACGTCGATCGGCGCCTTGATGGTCGCCAGGTCACCGTCCCTGATGAAGCCCAGGTCCATCCCGAGGTCGTCGAGGACGTCCTGCGGGTAGCGGCCGGTCATCAGCGCGTCGAGGAAGAACCGGTTCTGCAGCCCGTCGATGCGCCGCGCCGCGTCCTGGTCCGCCTCGCTGTCGGTGGCTGGGGTGATCGCGTAGAGGTTCACGCAGCCGCCGACCCGCCTCGCGCCCATCGCCTGTACGGAAAGGCCGTGCGCGAGGTTGAGATGGTGCGCGCCCCTGATCGCGTTCTCCGGCTCGCGACGGCCAGGGGCGTGCTCGCCCGAGGCGTAGCCGAGGAACGCGGTGCACCATGGCTCGTTGACGGTGCTGAAGGTGTGTACGTGGTCCTTCAGCGCTTCGTGCACGGTCGCCGCGTAGTCGGCGAAGCAGTAGGCCGTGTCGCGGTTGGGCCAGCCGCCCCTGTCCTCCAGCGCCTGGGGCAGGTCCCAGTGATAGAGGGTCAGCCAGGGGTCGATGCCGTGCTGTCGCAGCTCGTCGGTGAGTCGCTTGTAGAAGTCGAGGCCCTTCTGGTTGATCTTGCCGGACCCGTCGGGCTGGATCCGGGGCCAGGAGACGGAGAAGCGGTAGGCGGTCAGGCCCAGCTCCGCCATGATCTGGGCGTCTTCCCGGTATCGGTGGTAGTGGTCGATGGCCACGTCCGCGTGGTCCCCGTTGAGCACGCGGCCTGGGGTCTTGGTGAAGGTGTCCCAGATGGACATGCCGCGCCCGTCCTCGGCGACCGCGCCTTCGATCTGGTACGCCGAGGTGGCCGCGCCGAACGCGAATCCCGTGGGGAACTGCAGCCCGGCACGCGTCTGTTCCTCTTGTGTCGTCACGCCTTGACCGCACCTTCCATGAGTCCGCCGACGATCTGGCGGCCGAATGCGACGAATACCGCGATGAGCGGAATGATGGACAGCGCCGTTCCCGCGAAGATCAATGTGTAGTTGGTGGAGAACCTGGCGTTCAGCGAGGTGATCGCGATCTGCACGGTCGGATTGTCCGGAGTAAGGACGATCAGCGGCCACATGAAGTCATTCCACATCAGCATGAACGTGTTGATCCCGAGCACCGCCATGCCCGGCCGTACGGCCGGCAGCACGACGTTCCACCAGATCCGCAGGGTGGCCGCGCCGTCGACCCTGGCCGCCTCGACCAGTTCCATCGGCACCGCCTGGCGGGTGTACTGGGTCATCAGGAACACGCCGAACCCGTTGAGCAGGTACGGCAGGATGACCGCCTTGAGAGTGCCCGTCCACTCCAGGCTGACCATCAGCCGGTAGAGCGGCACCACGCCCATCTGCTGCAGCGGCACCGCCATCGTCAGCAGTACGGCCAGGAGCAGCACGTTCCTGCCCTTGAACGACAGGTTGGCGAAGGAGAAGCCGGCCAGCGTCGAGATGATGACCACCGAGACGGTGACCACGCTCGCCACGATGAACGAGTTGGTCAGGCCGAGCAGGAAGTGGGCGTCCTCGTTGTTGAGCACGGCGACGATGTTCTGGCCGAGATTCCCGCCGGGCAGGAACGGCGGCGGCACCGCGACCGCGTCGGCGTTGGTCCGCGAGGCGATGACCAGCATCCAGTACAGCGGGAAGGCGGACAGCACGATGGCCAGCGCCAGCATGACCCGGGTGATGAGGGTCGGCGACCAGTTGATCATTTGGTGCCCCCGATCCTGCGGACGAACAGGAAGTTGATCAGTGCGCCGATGAGGATGAGCAGGAACAGCAGCCAGGCCGCCGCGGCGGCGTAGCCGTAGTCGAACTCGCGGAAGCCCTGCTTGACGATGAACATCGCGACCGTCTGGAACTGGCCCTGCGACCCGCCGTCGACGTTGCCGTTGTAGAACGTCGTCGGCTCGGAGAACAGCGTGAGCCCGCCGATCGTGGAGTTGAGCACCACGAAGATCATGGTCGGTCGGAGCATCGGCAGGGTGATCTGCCAGAACTGCCGCCGCCGCGAGGCCCCGTCGATGGCCGCGGCCTCGTACAGGTCGCGCGGGATCGTCTGCATGCCGGCCAGGAAGATGATCGCGTTGTAGCCGGTCCAGCGCCAGTCGACCATGGTGGCGATGGCCAGCCACGACGGGACCCGCTCGGCCCGCCAGTTGATGGCGTCCACGCCGAACCAGCTGAGGATCCAGTTGACCAGCCCCCAGTCACGGGCGAAGAGCTGGGTGAACACGACCGCCACCGCGACCACCGAGGTCACCAGCGGCAGCAGCACGCTCATCCGGATCGCCAGGCGCAGCCGGAGCCGCTTGTTCAGCGCGTTGGCCAGGAACAGCGCCAGCAGCAACTGCGGGATGGTGGCCAGGAGGAACATGCCGACCGTGTTGACCACGGCGTTCCAGAAGTCCTCATCGGCCAGCAGCTTGGCGTAGTTGCCCAGCCCGGTCCACTTCGTGGTCCCGGCCAGATCGTAGTCGTAGAGCGAGTAGTAGAGGGTGAACGCCAGCGGGAAGAGCCCGAAGGCGGCGAACAGGATGAAGTACGGGGACACCAGGGTGTACGGCATCACCTTGACGTCCAGTCTGGAACGCCAGCGGCGGCCGGGCGGGAGGTGCTGGCTGCGCCGCACCTCCCGCGGAAGGGTGTCGATACTCATAAGAGACCTTTCGGCGGCAGTAGCCCGGCCCGCTCATGGCGGGCCGGGCAGGGAAGATCAGCCCGCGGCCTTCACCGCGTCGTCGACCAACTGCTGCCAGGCCTTGCCGTAGGGCACCGAGCCGTCGTCCATGCCCTGGATCACCGACTCGATGGCGTTCTTGACCTGGGCGTGCTTCACGCCGAGGAAGACCGGCTGGAGGCTCGACGCCGACTTGGCGAAGATCTCGCCGATGGGGGCGTTGTTGAAGAACTCGTTCTTCGCGCCCTGCACGGCCGCGTCCTGCTGCGCCGCCGTGTTGCTCGGCATGTTGCCGAAGTCGGTGAAGATGCTCGCCTCGGTCTGCGCGCTGGTCAGGTAGTCCGCCACCGCGGCGGCTTCCTTCGGGTGCTTGCTCTGCTTGGGCACCGACAGCCAGGAGCCGCCCCAGTTGCCGCCGCCGCCGGGTACCGCGGCCACGTCCCACTTGCCCTTGCCGCCGTCGCCCGCGTTGCCGCTGACCACGCCGAGCATCCACGACGGGCAGCCGACCGTGGCGAACGCGCCCTTCTGAGTGCCCGCCGCCCACTCGTCGGTGAAGTTACGCAGCTTGGCGGTCAGGCCCTGCTGGCTCATCTTCGTGGCGAAGTCGAAGCCCGCCTTCACCGCCGGGTTCTTGTCGACGATGAGGTTGTTGTCCTTGTCGAAATAGGTGACGTTGCCGTTCTTGGCCGCCTCCTGGTAGAGGACCACCTGGTAGAGGGTGTTCGTGCCGTCGGCGAACTTGGTGTCCTTCACCTTCGCCTGGAACTGCTGGCCGACCTTCATGAAGGCGTCCCAAGTAGGCCAGAGGGCGCTGACCTTGTCCCGCTCGGAGGGTAACCCGGCCTTCTTGAACAGATCCGAGCGGTAGCAGATGCTCATCCCGCCGATGTCGGTGCCCAGGCCGAACAGCTTGCCGTCGGCGGTGAGGCCGTTCTCCCACTTCCAGGCGGGGAAGTCCGCCTTGCGGGAGTCCAGGCCGAATTCCTTCAGGTCCGCCCACCACTCCGGGTGCGCCTTGGCCAGGCCCATGCCACCTTCGTCGATGCCGACCACGTCGCCCGCGCCGTTGCCCGCCTGCAGCCACTGGATCATCTGCGGCCAGTACTGCTGCTCGAACTGGTCGGTCAGGTGCTCTTCCTTGATCTGGATGTCCTTGTGCTCGGCGTTCCACTTCGTGATGGCGTTCTTGTAGCCGAAGTTCGAGCCGCCGCCGAAAGTCTGCACCCGGATCGTGACCGGTTCGGCGGCCGCCGAGGACGCGGGTGCGTTGCTGGCCGCCGGAGTGCCGCCGGAGCCGCAGGATGCGACGGTCAGGGCCGCCGCCGCCAGGGCGGAAGCCGCGGCGAGACCGCCGCGACGCTTGCGGTTCAACATGGTGGACCCCTTCTCGGGTGAATGGGTGGGGGAGGTGCACCGCGACACACGCTCCGGGCCGCGGTGGGAAATCCTTGGGAGCGCTCCCACAAAGGGTGCACTTATGGCCTGTGCCCGTCAATGCGCTGAAACGCAACCGTTACCAATGGTGCGATTTCTCATTCAAAAAGGGGATTTTTGGTTACTTACGACGCAAAGAGCCGTTTGGGAGCGCTCCCATCACAAGAGGCTCGTTTGTGTTTGCTTTCTGGGCATGTCGCCCACACACTGCGGGCTTTTCTCATGGTCACGCCCGTGGTCACGAGCGCGGTCGGGCTCGCGGTCGCGCTTGCTGCGGCGTCCGTACGGCGTGTTGGCGGGGATCAGCGGGCGACAGGGATCAGCAGGCGGCGGCGCGCTCTCGCAGCAGGGTGCGCTCGCGGGTGTTGCGGGTCATGGCCGCCGCCCGTTCGAACTCGGCGCGCGCCTCACCCTTTCGCCCCAGCTTGACCAGCAGATCCCCGCGTACGCTCGGCAGCAGGTGGTAGCCCTTCAGCGCCGGTTCGTCGACCAGTTGGTCCACCAGCTCCAGCCCGACCGCCGGACCATACGCCATGGCGAGCGCGACCGCCCGGTTGAGCTCGACGACCGGGGATCGCGACATCCGTGCCAGCGCCTCGTAGAGGGTGGCGATGGCCCGCCAGTCGGTCTCCTCGGGGGTGAGCGCCCTGGCGTGACAGGCGGCGATGGCGGCTTGCAGCACGTACGGGCCCAGGTCGCCGCCGAGATCCTCGGCCCGCTGGAGCGCGTCCAGGCCACGGCGGATGAGCAGGCGGTCCCAGCGGCCCCGGTTCTGCTCCAGCAGCAGGATCGGCTCGCCGGACGGTCCCACCCGGGCGGCAGCGCGCGACGCCTGGATCTCCATCAACGCGACCAGGCCGTGCACTTCGGGCTCCTTGGGCATCAGCCCGGCCAGCACCCGGCCGAGCCGCAGCGCGTCCTCGCAGAGTCCGGGCCGCATCCAGTCATCACCGGCCGTGGCCGAGTAGCCCTCGTTGAAGATCAGGTAGATGACCTCCAGGACCGACGACAGGCGTCCGGCCAGCTCCTCGCCCTGCGGCACCTCGAACGGCACCTGCTTGTCGGCCAGCGTCCGCTTGGCTCGTACGATCCGCTGCGCCACCGTCGGCTCCGGGACCAGGAACGCCCTGGCGATCTCGTCAGTGCTCAGCCCGCCGAGCACCCGCAGCGTGAGCGCCACCCGGGCCTCCGTGGACAGCACCGGATGACACGCCGTGAACACCAGCCGCAGCAGGTCGTCCTCGATCTCATCGGCGCCGGGCAGTTCCTCGTCGGCACCCGGCTCCTCCGACAGCTCGCGGCCCATCTCGGCCAGCTTGCGCGCGTAGCGTTCCTGACGACGCAGCAGGTCGATGGCGCGGCGCTTGGAGACGGTCATGAGCCAGGCGCCGGGATTGCCCGGCACCCCCGACTCCGGCCACTGCTCCAGCGCCGCGACCAGGGCGTCCTGGGCCAGCTCCTCGGCCAGGCCGAGGTCGTGCACCAGCCCGGTCAGGCCGGCGATGAGCCGCGCCGCCTCCATCCGCCAGACCGTCTCGATCGCCCGATGCGTATCGGAAGCCATCACCTGGCCATAAGACCAGCCCGCCCCAGCTCCCGCAAGCTCGGGGCTTGGGGGAAGGGGCTGGGGGCCGGGGGACGGTCCGCCCTCACCCCGCCGCCGGGGTGATCGTGACAAGGCCCTTTCGCGGTGCGCCCCGACCCGGCCGGGGGCGATCGTGACAAGGCCCCTTTCGCGGTGCGCCCCGACCCGGCCGAGGTGATCATGACAAGGCCCCTTTCGCGGTGCGCCGCCCGGCGGGCGAGCCGGTCGCGGAGTCGGGCCGTCACGCTGGGGTCGGGCGGCCACGCCGGGGTCGGAGAGCGGTCCGAGTCCGGGAACGGAGTAGGCGGGGAGCGGGGGCTCCCTGGCGGGGCAGCGGCTTCTACCGTTCGGCGGAACCTCTCAGGCGCTCGCGCAATGGCGCCTCGCGTTCGGCCGCCTCCGGGGTCATCGACTCGTCCGGCAGGTCGGCGGCGTCGAACACCTGCCAGACATCCAGCCCGACCCCCTCATGCCCACCGGGAACCGGCACCCGCAGCGCCCATTCGATGGCCTCTTCCCGGGACTTGACCTGGATCAGCCAGAACCCGGCGATGAGCTCCTTGGCCTCGGCGAACGGCCCGTCGAGCACCGTCGCCTTGCCATCCTTGGTGTAGGCGATCTGCGCACCGTGGGAGCTGGGGTACAGCCCTTCGGCGGCCAGCAGCACCCCCGCCTTGGCCAGGCTCTCGTTGTAGGCGCCCATCGCGTCGACGAGCTCCCGGCTGGGCAGTTCGCCGGCCTCGGTCGCCTCGTTCGCCTTCCCTACGATCATGAACTTCACGATCCGCCTCCTTCACTCTCACGAACGCGTCGAACGGTCAGACCCCGAATCGACACGTGAGCAGAGGAAGAGTAGTACGCGGCGCGGATCGACGACGCCCGTCTGGTGGGGCTGTCCCTCCCGACTTGTGGGATCCAACGCCGATCTCCCCGCGAAGACGTGGCGTCGCGGGGAGATCGGCCGGATGGGGGCCCGGTTTTGCGTCAGATGTGCTCGGCGGGGTTCGCCGGGAGGTAGAAGTTCCAACTGCCGTGTCCCTCGTGGGCACCGCCTGCGGGGCAGTGTCCGTTGTCGGGGCGGCCATTCCACCAAAGGGTGTAGCACTTGTTGCAGAAGCGCCAGTTGTCCTGCTGCGTCGTCGGTGACATGTCCCCTCCTCAGTATCGAGAACCGGCTCGCTGTCCGGCCACCGTCAGTGTCTGAGGTGACGGCAGGCCCGTGACATCCCCAAACTTGGGGGGTTGCGGTCTGATGGGCAGATAAGGCAGCCATGCGCTGTTCAGCCCAACGTGATGGGCTTTTCGGCAAGACGCTGGTACGGGAGCGTAAGACGCCGACGAGCGCGCATCCGGAAGGACGCGCGCTCGTCGGCAGGAGAGCCCTCGATCAGGAAGTCGTCAGGCGCCGTAGCTCGGGTAGCCGTAGCCGACCACCTGGGACGTCTGCCGGACGCGCTGCTGGACGCTGCCGTTGCCGGTGTTGCCCTCGATCGTGGAGATCGTGCCGTCGTGGTTGTCCTTGACGACGAAGCCGACGTGCTCGATGTCGTCCAGGCTCTTGCTGCCGCCCCACGAGAAGAACACCACGGCGCCCGGCTTCGGGGTCGTGCCCCAGTGGTTGTTGCGGGCGAACCACTTCGCGTGCTCGACCGTGTAGGCGTCCCAGCCGATCATGCTGCGCGCGCCGGACTGGTCGCCGACCCACGAGACGAACATCGAGCACCAGGCGGCGTTCAGGTAGTCCGCCCGGGTGCCGCCGTCGCGCCTGAGGGTCTCCAGGGCGCGCGGGGAGTTCATGTACCACTTCTGGAACTTGGTGCCGCCGCCATAGGCGTTCTCAGTGGTGCCGACCTGGGCCTTGGCCAGTGCCAGAACCCGCGAGACCGTGGCCTTGGCCTTGAGCTCGCTCTCCGGGTGGCTCTTCGCGGCGGCGGCGTGTGCCGGAGCCGCGGCAGCGTGGGTGGCGGTGGTGTCAGCGTGGGCGGCGGACTGGCCGGCGAAAACGGCGGCCGCGACGCTCACGCCGAGGACGGCGTGAGCGAAGGTCGACTTGGTGCCACGAAAAAGATGGGACTTGGCCATCGAGGGGGTAACTCCTTGCTTCCATGCCGCTTACCGGGTTAGCTGACGGGTTCGGACGTGGAAGCTGTCCTACGGCACGTGACGTGCCGATACACCCCAAAGGACGGTGGGTCCCCGGTTCCGCGCGAGGCGGATTCAGCGGTCACAGGACGGTCCTGTGATGCCTTTGTGCGATGGTCTGGCAACGAACGGACAAACCGGACGTATGCCTCATATGACCACAAAGGTAATGCAAGTGGCAAGGGTCTTACAAATGGATAAACCCCCAGCTAGGAGAGTTGCCCCCTCGCGTCGGCCAGAAGCCCCATCATGGCAAGGCTTTCGTCAAGTGGCATGATCGCGGATTCGGTCCTGCCTTCGGTCATGGCGTCCCGTACCTCGCGCACCTCGCCGGCGTATCCGTTGTCCGCCGGATCGAGCACGAGCTCCTCGGTCTCCATCGACGGCCCGCTCAGCACGACCCGCTCCGGCGCCCAGAACGGCGCCTTGATGTGGGCGCGCATGTCGGTGCCCACCACGAGGGCGTCGTTCGCGTACGGGCCCAGCAGCGAGCACTCCACCAGAGCCCGCCTGCCGTCCGGATAGACCAGCAACCCGCCCGCCTCCGCGTCCACCCCCGAGGGCGCCAGCGAGCCCGTGACGTGCATCCGTGAGGGCATCCCGAGGAACAGCTGCGCCAGCCCGAACGAGTAGACGCCCAGGTCGAGCAGCGCCCCGCCGCCCAGCTCCGGCGCCCACAGCCGGTGCGCGGGGTCGTACGGGGCCTTGAAGCCGAACGACGCCTGGACCGAGCGGATCTCCCCGAACCGGGGATCGGCGGCCACCCGCTGGATGAGCGGATTGAACCGGGTCCACATGGCTTCCATCAGGAACACCCCGGCCTCGCGCGCGAGGCGGACCATCCGCTCGGCGTCGGCGACGGACGCGGCGAGCGGCTTCTCGCACAGCACCGCCTTGCCCGCCGCGATCGCCGCCTCGGCGACCTCCAGGTGCTGGGCGTGCGGGGTCGCCACGTAGACGGCGTCGACGCCGGGGTCGGCGCACAGCTCCGCGTACGAGCCGTACGCCGACTCGGCGCCCAGTTCCGAGGCCAGCGCCCGCGCGCGGCCGAGGTCGCGCGAACCTACGGCGGCCACCCGCATCCCTGGCTCAGCGGCGATGACCGCCCCGACCCTTGCGGCGATGACACCCGTGGCCGCGATACCCCATGAGAGATCCTTCATGAGGAAAGATCGTAGGGAATCACCCCATCCAGGCGAAAGTGTCCGGGTTGGGGCCGATGCGGCCGTTCTCCTGGTTCAGCGCGCCGATGGCCGCCATGTCCTCGGTGTCGAGGACAAAGTCGAACACCTCGAAGTTCTCCTTGATCCGCGCCGGCGTGACCGATTTGGGGATCACCACGTTGCCGAGCTGGATGTGCCAGCGCAGCACGATCTGCGCAGGCGTCCTGGCGTGCTTCTCCGACAGCACGGCGAGCGCCGGGTCGCCGAGCAGGCCCTTGCCCTGCCCCAGCGGGCTCCACGCCTCCGTGAGGATGCCGTTGTCCTCGTGGAACTGCCGCATCCGCCGTTGCTGGAAGTGCGGGTGCAGCTCGATCTGATTGATGGCCGGAGTGATGTCCGCCTCGTCGATCACCCGGGTGAGTGTCTCGGGGGTGAAATTGGACACACCGATCGCCTTCGCCCGGCCTTGACGGTAGATCTTCTCCAGGCCGCGCCACGCCTGGAGGTACTTGTCCTGCGACGGGACCGGCCAGTGGATCAGGTACAGGTCCACGTAGTCGAGCCCGAGCCGCGACAGGCTCTCGTCGAACGCCTCCTCCGCCCGACCGTGGTTGTTGTTGAAGAGCTTGGTGGTGACGAACAGCTTCTCGCGCGGGATCCCCGAGGCGCGTACGGCCCGGCCGACGCCCTCCTCGTTCCCGTACGCGCCGGCCGTGTCGATGTGTCGGTAACCGACCTCCAGAGCGGTCGTCACGACCTGTTCTGCCTCGTCGTTCGGCACCTGCCAGACGCCGAACCCGAGCTGCGGCACCTGCACGCCGTCGCTGTTGAGTAGTAGGGAGTTCATAGGTCCCATTGTTCATGTCCCGTTTCTGGCGGCTTAAGGCGGCCGGGCTAGCTTGAAGCGGTCGTGATCGGGCTATCACCCCGCGGGGGTAACAGAGTGGGCAAACAGGCGTCGGCCTGGGTGGAGTCCCCGCTTCAGATGCTGTGCGCCATAGAGGCGCACCGCGCTGGGCTGCTCGGGCCTGCCACGGTCGTCGTGCCGCGTGCCGGGCTGCGAGCGCTCAAGGCCACCCGCCGGGAGCTGTCCGGCCTGGCTCTGCCCGAGGGGCTGGAGCTGGCCGAGCCGCGCGAGCGCATGCCGCGCTCCCCGCACGCCGTCGGCGACGCCTTCTCCGGCCGGGTTCAGCTGCGCTGGCTCGTCTCCCATCCGGGCCGCATCGTGATCGTCGATGACGGGCTGGCCACGCTCCGGTTGCTGTCTCTCCTGGCCGAAGGGCCGTACAAACCGCTGTTGCGGGCGCGGGCCCACCCGGGAAAGCTGCGCGCGGCCCTGGGGCTGGCGGCGGCGATCAGGCTGCGCGCGAGCCGGGTGTCGGTCTTCACCGCGCTGCCGGTGACCGACGAGCTGGCGGCGGCCGTCCGCGCGGCGGGCGTCGACCTGGTCCGCCACGACTTCGGCTGGCTGCGCGAGCAGCCGCTGAGCGGGCCGGGCCCGGCCGAGCGGACCGTCGTGCTCGGCACCTCCCTGGTCAGGAACGGGCTGGTCCACCGGGACCGCTACCTGAGCTGGCTGATGGAGCGGGCCGCCGAGGAGCCGCTGGCCTACTTCCCGCATCGCCGCGAGGACCCCGCCGACGTGGCGGTCATCCGCGAGCGGCCCGAGATCACCGTGCACGACGCCGGCGTGCCGGCCGAGCTGACGCTGCGCGGCCTCGACCCCGCCCAGCGGGTGCTCAGCCTGCCGTCCACCGCGATCACCTCGCTGCGTGTGCTGCTCGGCCCGCGCGGCGTCGCTGTCGAGGCGGTGGACGTGCCGGACGACTGGTGGACCAGCAGGGCGGCCCCCGACCTGCGTTCCCACCTGACCGGAGTCGCCGGATGATCGGCTTATCCCGCCGCTGACGTGAGTCGCCGGGTGACCGGCTCATCCCGCGGCTGACCGGCTGCTCCGTACGTGACTGGAACGGCCGGTCAAGACCGGCGTTCAACCCATACGACCGGGCGTCTGCCCGTATTTGACTGGAGTGACCACTTGAGAGTGCTGGCCGTGGCCGACTCCGACTCGTACCTGAAGTGGGCGGCCTGCCTGCTCGACGACCTGCCATCCGGCTGCGAGACGGACCTCGCGGTGGTGCGCACGCCCATCGCGCCCTCGCCGGAGCAGATCGCCGCCGCCGTGGGCGGGCGTCCCGCGCCGCCGCTGATGCCGGCGCGGGCGGTGCGGCGTCTGGCCGAGCGGACGCGGCCGGACGCGATCATCGTGGCCTGTACGGGTCCGGTCGTGGACGTGCTGGTGGCCGAGGCGTTCGCCGGGCTGCGGCCGCGGCCGGTGTTCGTGACCGGGCTGCCGGGCATCTCGGTGCCCGCGACGGAGAAGGCGTGGCTGTTCCGCAGCGGGTGCGACCTGTTCGTGGTGCACAGCGAGCGGGAGGTGGCCGAGTTCGGCGGGATCGCCGCCCAGCTCGGTGGGGGAGGGGCGGTCGGGCTGGCCCGGCTGCCGTTCCTGCGCCCGCGGGCCGTGCGCGGCGGCGGGAACCGGGTGGTCTTCGCCACCCAGGCCAAGGTGCCGCGTGAGCGCGAGGATCGCGAACGCATCCTGCTGTCCCTGGCCGAGCTGGCCGCCCGCCGCCCGGACCTGGACGTGGTGGTGAAGCTACGCGCCCTGGAGGACGAGCGGCAGACGCACAACGAGCGCTTCCACTACCAGCGGCTCTGGCGCGAGCTCGGCGAGCCGGGGCGGGTGGCGTTCGAGGCGGGCTCGATGCACGACCAGCTGGCCCAGGCGGCCGGGTTCGTGACCGTCAGCTCGACGGCGGCGCTGGAGGCCATCGCGCAGGACGTGCCGCTGCTGGTGCTGAGCGACTTCGGTGTGAGCGCGGAGATGATCAACCTGGTGTTCGAGGACAGCGGGCTGCTGGGCACGCTCGACGAGCTGGTCGGCGGCGGCTTCCGCGCCGCCGACGCCGGGTGGTGCGCGGCCAACTACTTCCACCCGGTGGAGCGCAACGACTGGGCCGGGCTGCTGGGCGGCCTGGTGGCCCACGGCCCGCGGGTCCCGGCCAGGTCGCTGCTCGACGGGCCGGAGCACGCCGCCGCCCGCCGCCGGGCCAGGATGCGTCTGGACGTGCCGCCCACCATGCTGCGCGTCGGTTACCGGGCCAAGCGGCGGATGCGCCGGTATCTGCGTTCACTCTCCTGAACAGGCGGAGCCCCCCGAGGGCGCCGCCTGTTCAGATCGCTGAGCGGATCTTGCGGCGCAGCCGCGTCAGCGCCGTGGGCTTGGCCGTCAGCCCGAGCGTCTCCAGGCGCTTGCGCTTGAAGTAGCGCGGGTCGAAGTCGAAGTCCACCGGCCGCAGCTCCGGATAGGTCTCGGCCTGCATGCAGTAACCCACGGCCCGCACCAGCTCCCGCAGGTAGCCGCGCGGCGCCGGCTCGATCGTGCCGTCCGCCGACATACGGGGCAGCAGCGCGTCGACGATCGTGACGGGCACCCGGTTGCTGTTCTCGTACGGGGCCAGCCGCTCCAGCACCAGATCGGTCCCGTACGAGGCCACCGGCAGCCCGAAATAGCGCCCGGCCGTGATCAGGCCGGTCGAGAAGCAGCCCACGACCAGCTCGGGCCGCAGCGCCGAGAAGCACACCTCGGCCGGGACGCTCTCCCCGGCGACCAGCAGCCGCACGTCCAGCGGCTCGGCGGCGGCCCTGAGCAGTTGCGCGTGCCTGCGCCCGGCCGCCGGGTGCGGCTTGAACACGACGGTCGAGTAGCCCCGGGCGACCAGGCCGCGCAGCATCGTCTCGTGCAGCGCCGCCTCCTCCTCCGGCGTGACGATCTCCAGCGCGGACAGGTACTGCCCGAGGATCATCGCCTGCCCGGCCAGCATGTCGGGCGCGGTCGTCGCCACCTGCCGGACCACCGCCAGGAACGCCTCGTCCGGCAGGATCTCGGCCGGCACGCCGTACTCGCTGAGCAGGAGCGGCTCCAGCCCCGGCACGAGGTCCAGGTGCAGCAGGCGGGTGATGCGGCGGAAGATCTCGGCGGGCAGCGGGTCGCGGGTCGGGCCGTAGCTCATCAGGCCGTCGGAGTAGACGGTGATCAGGCAGTCGCGCACCAGCCCGGCGATCGTCCGGGCGGGCGGCACCGCGATCGACTCCAGCACCAGCTCGGCCGCGTCGTCGAGCCCCAGCTGGGCGCGGATCAGCCGCTCCATCATCGGCACCTCGATGACGCGGGCCTTCCAGTCCGACGGGTGCAGCGGCGCGATCAGGTCGTTCCACGAGTGGATCTCGTCGAAGCGGGAGCGCAGCACCGCGAAGCCCGGCGTCCGGTCGAGGGGGACGGTCACCTCGGGGATCGCCGCGTTGTTGGACACGATGAGGACCCGGCGCCCCTCGGCGAAGCGGCCGTCGTCGATCCCGGCCGCCAGCGACATCGCCCCGAACAGCGTCGAGGCGTAGAAGACGGTCGTCATGAGTCCTCCCGTTCGCGGCGGGGCCGCACGTGGGGGTTCGGGGGGAGGTCGGGCAGCAGGGCCCGCAGGGCGGCCTCGCGTTCCACGGACATCCGCGACACCACGTCCGCCACCAGGCCGGCGGGCAGTGTGCGCACCATCTCCGCGCCCCGCTCCTCGAACCGGGCGCGCAGCTGCGGGGTGAAGCGGTCGGCGATCTCCAGGTGGTGGGCGAGCAGCGCGCAGAAGTTGCGTACGGCCTTGGGCAGGAACTCCTCCTCGAGATCCTTGAACACCAGCTCGAAGGCGTCGAAGAAGTGCAACTGCCGCTCGTCGCCCACCCGCGTGAGCGACCCCGACACCATCCGCCGGTAGAACACCCCGGCCAGGGAGACCACCGCGAACGAGGCCGCCTCCCTGTGCAGCCGCCAGATCCACGGCCGGTCCTCGGCGGTGTGCAGCGAGCCGGGGAAGTGCAGCAGGTCGTGCAGCGAGCGCCGGTAGATCCCGGCCCAGGCGTAGGGGTAGTCGACCATGGTCCGCACGTTCGCGGGCAGGATCGCGTCCCGAGGGTTGAGCACCACGCCCCGCCGCGCCAGCGGAGCGCGGTGCACGACCCGCTTACGTCCCTCGACCTGTACGTGGTCGGCGCGGACGAAGTCGCAGCCGAGCCCTTCGATGGCCTCGACGAGCCGGGCCAGGTAGCCGGGGGCGAGCCAGTCGTCGCCGTCCATGAACGTGACGTACCGGCCCGAGGCGGCCGCCAGCCCGGTGTTGCGCGCGTCGGCGAGTCCGACCGGCGCCGGATTGCGCAGGACGGACAGGCCGGGCAGGTCGGCGCGGAAGTCCTCGGCGATGGCGCCGGTGGCGTCCGCCGACCCGTCGTCCACGACGATGAACTCGAAGTCGCGCCGGGCGTTGCGGCAGAGCGAGGAGAGCGCGTCGGCGATGAAACGCTCGCCGTCACGCACGGGCACGATGACGGACAGAGTGGTCAAGATCGCGCTCGTCAGACGGTGACGCGGCGCAGGCGGGCCTTGGGGGCCTCCTCACCGGGGAAGACGCGCTTGACGCCGTCGCCCATGGCCTGCTCGATGATCCGGATGTCGCGCACCAGGTGCTCCAGACCCGACGGCTCCAGCGACGCGGCGTGGTCGGAGCCCCACATGGTCCGGTCGAGGGTGATGTGCCGCTCCACGCAGACCGCGCCGAGCGTCACCGCGGCCAGCGAGATCTGCAGGCCGCGCTCGTGCCCGGAGTAGCCGACGGGCACGCCGTAGCGCTCCTTGAGGGTGGTGATCGTGCGCAGGTTCGCCTCCTCCGGCGGGAGGGGGTAGGTGGAGGTGGCGTGCATCATGATCAGGTTGTCGGTGCCGAGGATCTCGACGGCCCGGTCGATCTCGGAGAGCGTGGACATGCCGGTCGACAGCATCAGCGGCTTGCCCGTCGCCGCGAGGGCGCGCAGCAGCTCGTGGTCGGCGACGCTGGCCGAGGCGATCTTGTGCGCCACGACGTCCATCTCCTCCAGGAAGTCGATGGAGGGCACGTCCCACGGCGAGGCGAACCAGTGCAGGCCGCGCTCGTCGCAGTACTTGGCGATCTGGCGGTACTCGTCGTAACCGAACTCGGTCCGCTCCTTGTACTCCAGGTAGGTCATCTCGCCCCAGGGCGTCTGCCTGATCTGCCCCTTCTGCGCCTCGGGCACGCAGATGGCCGGGGTGCGCTTCTGGAACTTCACCGCCTGGCAGCCCGCGTCGGCCGCCACGTCGATGAGCCGGCGGGCCAGGTCGAGGTCGCCGTTGTGGTTGATGCCGATCTCGCCGATGACGTAGACGGGCTCACCGTCGCCGACCAGCACCTCGCCGACCGACACCGGGCCGAACCTGGGCCGCTGCTTGGTCTCGGGCTCAGGCTCCGCGGGCCGGGCCGCCACGACGCGGTCGCACAGCTCGCGTACGGCTCCCTCGCCGCCCGGCTTGGACAGCACGACCCTGGCGGCCGCCCGGACCCGCGGGTGCGCGTCGGGCACCGCGATCGGCCAGCCCACCTCGGCCATCGGGCCCAGGTCGTTGACGTCGTTGCCCACATAGGCGACGCGGGCCGGGTCGAGGCCCTCGATCGTCAGCCAGTCCCGCAGCACGACCCGCTTCTCGGCGATGCCCTGCAGCACGGGCACGCCCAGCTTGCGGGCGCGGGCGGCCACGACCGGGTTGTGCTCGGTCGACATGACCAGCACCTTCACCCCGGAGCGGCGCAGCAGCGCGATGCCCATCCCGTCGGAGCGGCTGACCAGCACCATCTCGCGGCCGTCGGAGTCGACGTAGGCGCGGTCGTCGGTGTGCACGCCGTCGAAGTCGGTGATGACCGCGTCGACGTCGATCGGCTCGGGCAGGTCCACGAACGGGGCCAGCGCGCGGGCCAGCTCCAGGTCCTCGGGGTCGTCGATCTCGATCGCGTGCCGCACGGGCACCGGCTGCACGGCGATGGTGCCGAAGAAGCGGTGGCCGTGCTCGCGCAGCCCGGAGGTGCGCATGACGTAGAAGGCGCCGTTCTCGCGGAACTGCGGCTCACGGTCCTGCCTGCGCGGCCGGAACGCGGGGTCGTGGTTGATCCCGGCACCGGCCGGGGTCCAGAGGAACTCGTGCGTCGGCAGGCCCGACACGACCGCGTCGGCCTCGCCGTCGAGCACCTTGCGCACGGCCGCCGACAGGTCGTCGGAGTCGATGAAGGCGCTGGTGCACTGCACGAGCACGACCACTTCCGGGTCCTCGCCGAGCGTGTCGAGCGCGTGCAGGACCGCCGACTCGCTGGAGGCGGTCGAGCCGCTCAGCTCCTCCGGACGGTCCACGACGTGCGCGCCCGCCTCCTTGGCGGCCTCGGCGATTCCCGCGTGGTCGGTGCTGACCACCACCCGGTCGATCAGCTCGCTGCGCAGCGCGGCGCGGACGGCTCGGGTGACCAGGGGGATACCACCGACCGGCGCGAGGTTCTTCAGGGGAACACCCGCGGAACCGCCGCGGGCGGGAACAACGGCCAGGACTCGCAACGTGACTCCTCAGTGCTTACGGATTGCATCCCGAAGCTAGAGGGGCGGATTGAACGAGCAGCATCCCCTTAATTAACTTTCCGGGGGGATCCGGTAGAGCAACTCTGGACGGCCCACTCCTCCGTACTGGGGCATCCGTACCGCGATCCCCAGCTCCACCAGGTGTTCCAGGTATCTGCGGGCCGTCACCCGGGAGACCCCGGCCGCCGTCCCCACGGCCTGCGCCGACATCCCCGCGGGGCGCCCGCGCAGCTCGGCGACGACCACGTCGAGGGTGTCGCGGGCCATGCCTTTCGGCAGCTCGGAGCGGCCGCGCAGGGTGCCGAGCACCCGGTCCACGTCGCCCTGCCCGACGATCTCCCCGGCCTCCTCCTTGAACCGGGCATAGCGGGTCAGCTTCTCGTGAAGTGTCGAGAAGGTGAACGGCTTGAGGAGGTACTGGGAGATGCCCAGGGACACCGCCGAACGCACCATGGCCAGGTCGCGCGCGGAGGTGACCGCGATCACGTCGCACAGCAGCCCACCCGCGCGTACGGCCCGGCAGACCTCCAGCCCTGGCATGTCGGGCAGGTACAGGTCGAGCAGGATGAGATCGACCGGCGTGCGCCGCAGGAACCGCAGCGCCTCCCCGCCCGAGCGCACCACGCCCGCCACCTCGAAGCCCGGCACCCGCGCCACGTAGATGCGGTTGGCCTCGGCGGTGATCTCCTCGTCCTCCACCACCAGCACCGAGATCATCGGACCGGCTCCGATGCGGGCTCGGGTATGGGCAGCCGTACGGTGAACACCGAGCCTTCCACCTCGATCGAGCCGCCCAGCCGCCGCACCGCCTGCCCGACCAGCGCGAGGCCCAGCCCGTGCCCGTCGCCCTTGGTGGTCCAGCCCTTCCGGAACGCGTCGGGCGCGATCAGGCCGGGCCCGTCGTCGGCCACCCTGATGAGGAAGCCGTCCGGCCCGGCCCGCAGCAGCACCTCGACCCGCGTCGCGGCGTCGATCGCGTTGTCGATGAGGTTGCCGACGATCGTGACCAGTTCCCCGGCGTCCAGGCCGAGGTCGTCCAGCTCGCTGTCCTCGCTGATCACCAGCTCGCCGCCGCGCTCGGCCGCCTCCGCGCTCTTGCCCAGCAGCAGCGCGGCCAGGACCGGCTCGCGTACCGCGCCCATCACCCGGTCCGTCAGGTGCTGTGCCGCCCGCAGCTCCGCGGTGCCGAACGCCACGGCCTGCTCCGTACGGCCCAGCTCCACCAGCGTGATGACCGTGTGCAGCTTGTTGGCCGACTCGTGGGCGGCCGACCGGAGCGATTCGGCGAACCCGCGCTCGGCGTCCAGCTGCCCGGCCAGCGCCTGCAGCTCGGTGTGATCGCGCACGGTCACCACCGTGCCCAGCCTGCTGGCCGCGCCGTTGACGGCCAGCACCCGGTCGCCGACCAGATGCACCCGCTCCTCCTGGCCCGCGTCCAGCACCTGCGACAGGCCCAGCTCGTCCAGGTGCCGCCCTTCGGCGTCGGCGGGCAGGCCGAGCAACTGCCGCGCGGCGTCGTTGCAGAGCGTCAGCGTGCCGTCCTTGCCGACCAGCAGCAGCCCCTCGCGTACGGCGTGCAGCACCGCGTCGTGGTGCTCGTGGATGCGGCCCAGCTCGGCCGGGCCGAGCCCGTGGGTCTGCCTGCGCAGCCGGGCGGTCACCAGCCAGGTGCCGGCGGCGCCGAGGGCGAGCACGACCAGCGCGATGAGCCCGGTCCAGAAGAGCAGGCCGCGCAGCCGGGCGCTCACCCGCTCGACCTTGATGCCCGCGCTGACCAGCGCCCGCACCGGGCCGCTCGCGCCGTTCGCGCGGACCGGGGCGACCGCCCGCACGGACGGGCCGAGCGTGCCGGTGTAGGTCTCCGTGAACGTCTGCCCGCGCAGGGCCGGCTCGATGTGGCCGAGGAACCGCTTGCCGATCTCCGCCGGGTTGGGGTGGGTGTAGCGGGTGCCGTCGGGCTTCATGATGGTGACGAAGTCGACGCCCGTCTGGGCACGCACCTGCTCGGCGAACGGCTGCAGACGGCTGGTCGGCGACGGGGCGTCGAGCGCGGCCAGCACGTCGGGCGAGGCCGCCACCGCGGTGGCCGCCGCCCTGGCCTGGGCCGCCGCCTCGGCCGTGACGAGGTTGCCGGCCAGCACGGAGACGAGCGTGGCGGCGCTCACCAGGGTGACGACGACAACGAACAGTTGCAGGGCCAGCATCTGGCCGGCCAGGGTCCATCGGCTCATGGGAATCTCTTCAGTGTACGAAACTTACGCAATGGTGACCTGCGTCACCACAGAGCGCATATTCGCATGGTTAGCAGTCTCGTCCATACGACCGGAGACCGTCCCATGCGTCGTGATCGCACCCACCTTCTCTACATGGCCGTCATCGTGGCGGTGCTGCTAGGGATCCTGGTCGGATTCGTCTGGCCGGACGTCGGCAAGGAACTCAAGCCACTCGGCACCGCGTTCGTCAACCTCGTCAAGATGATGATCGGCCCGATCATCTTCTGCACGATCGTGCTCGGTGTCGGCTCGGTCAGCAAGGCGGCCAAGGTCGGCAAGGTCGGTGGCCTCACCCTCGGCTACTTCACCATCATGTCCACCGTAGCTCTGATCATCGGACTCGTGGTCGGCAACTTCATCGACCCGGGCTCAGGGCTGCACCTCACCGACGCGGCCAAGCAGGCCGCGGAGGCCGAGGCGGCCAAGGGGAACGCCGCCGGATCGACCGACTTCCTGCTCGGCATCATCCCGACCACGCTGGTGTCGGCGTTCACCGAGGGGCAGACGCTGCAGACGCTGCTGGTCGCGCTGCTGGTCGGGTTCGCGCTGCTGGCCATGGGGCCCAAGGCCGCGCCGATCCTGACGGCCGTCGAGCACATCCAGCGACTGGTGTTCCGCATCCTCGCCATGATCATGTGGGCGGCACCGGTCGGCGCGTTCGGCGCCATCGCCGCCGTCGTCGGCGCCACCGGCCTGGACGCGCTCAAGGCCCTGGGCATCATCATGCTCGCCTTCTACGTCACCTGCCTGCTGTTCGTCGGCCTCGTGCTCGGCCCGCTGCTGTGGATGGTGGCCAAGGTGGGCATGTGGCCGCTGTTCCGCTACCTGGGGCGCGAGTTCCTGCTGATCCTGTCCACGTCGTCGTCCGAGGCCGCGCTGCCCCGGCTGATCGCCAAGATGGAGCACCTCGGCGTGAGCCGTACGGTGGCCGGCATCACCGTGCCGACCGGTTACTCCTTCAACCTCGACGGCACCGCGATCTACCTGACCATGGCCACGCTGTTCGTCGCCTCGGCCACCGGAGCGCCGCTGTCGTTCGGCGAGCAGATCGCGCTGCTGCTGTTCATGATGGTCGCCTCCAAGGGCGCGGCGGGCGTGACCGGCGCGGGTCTGGCCACGCTGGCCGGTGCTCTCCAGTCGCACCGGCCGGCGCTGGTCGACGGCGTCGGCCTCATCGTCGGCATCGACCGGTTCATGTCCGAGGCCCGCGCCCTGACGAACTTCGCCGGCAACGCGGTCGGCACCATCCTCGTCGCCACCTGGACGGGGGATTTCGACAAGGAACGAGCCGCCGAGGTGCTCGCCGGCAACGCGCCGTTCGACGAGGCGACGCTTCTGGACGAGGACGACCGGCCCGAGCCGCCCGCGGCGGACGACGAGCGGCGTGAGATGTCGCCGGTCTGAGCCGCACTCGCCGCAAGCTCTGATCCGTCGCCGGACGGGTCAGAGCTTGCGGCCGATGCCCGCGTAACCCATCCGCGCCATCTCCTCATCGAGGAACTGCGTTTCCTGGGGGTCGTTGAACGGCCAGCCGACCTCCGGCCCCAGACCGCTGGCCAGCCCCGGCGGGATCAGCTCGAAGTCACCGAAGAACCGGGCGATCTCCGTGCCGGGGCGCGGGCAGAACGGCGCGTTGGCCTTCTGGTAGAACTCGCTGATCTTGGCCACCCGCTCCGGCACGACGTCGTTGCCGACATGGGAGATGGCCAGATAGCTGCCCGGCGCCAGCGCGTCCCGATAGGCGGCCACGAACTCCTGCGGCCGGTCCTCGTCGGGCACCAGGTGCAGGAAGAACATCATGAGCACCGCGACCGGCTGGTCGAAGTCCAGCACCGACAGCACCTCGGGATGCTGCAGGAGTTTCTCCGGCTCACGGCCGTCGCCCAGCACCATGGCGACCTTCTTCGGGTCGGCCAGCAGGGCGCGGCCGTGCGCGGCGACCACGGGGTCGTTGTCGACGTAGACGATGCGCGCGTCCGGCGCGAACCGGTGGGCGACCTCGTGCACGTTCTCCGCGGCCGGGAGGCCGGAGCCGAGATCGAGGAACTGGGTGACGCCCTGACGGCACAGGTATTCGACCACTCGCCCGATGAACTTGCGGTTCTGCCTCGTGCCCTCTCTGACCTCGGGGAGGACGCTCACCACCAGTTCGGCGAGATCCCGGTCGGCCTTGAAGTTGTCCTTGCCACCGAGAAAGTAGTCGTACATCCGCGACGCATTGGGGATGTGCGGGTCCACACCTTGCGGCGCTTGTTCCGTCATGTGCCCATGATCTCGGACAAACGACCAGGAAATCCACCGTTTCATGTCACAAGGTGACCAACGGGAGGTGGATCGTGTCACACGGCAGGCAGCCTCAGGACGAAGCGGGCGCCGCCGCGATGCTCCTCGACGTTGATCTCGCCGCGATGCGCCACCGCGACGTCGCGCGCGATGGCCAGGCCCAGGCCGGTGCCGCCGGAGTCACGGCTGCGGGCCGCGTCCAGGCGGGTGAAGCGCTCGAAGATGGACTCGCGGTCGGCCCGCGCGATCTCCACGCCGTCGTTCTCCACGGCCAGTACGGCCATGTCCCCGTCCCTGGTGACCGCCACCTCGATGATGCTCTCGGCATGCCGCTGGGCGTTGTCCAGCAGGTTCGTCAGCAGCCGGCCCAGCTGCAGGCGTACCCCCTCCACCACGACGCCCTCCTCCAGCATCAGCTTGACGGGCAGCCGGTCGTTGCGGGCCGACAGCTCGTCGCGGACCAGGACGGCGAGATCCACCCGCTCCTTCACCACGTCCACGCGGGAGCCGATCCTGGACAGCAGCAGCAGGTCGGTGATGATCGCTTCGAGCCGGTCGGTGTCGCGCAGCGCGCTGTCCACCAGGGAGATGAAGTCGGTGTCCTCGGGGTAGAGCTGGGCGCTCTCCAGCTGCGCGCGCAGCCCGGCGATGGGCGTACGCAGCTCGTGGGAGGCGTCGGAGGCGAACCGGCGCTGCTGGCACGCTGAGCGTTCCAGGCGGGCCAGCGTGCCGTTGACGGACCTGGCGAGCTGGGCGACCTCGTCCTCGCCTGAAGGCTGGGTCACCCGGCTGCTCAGGTCGCTGGCGTTGACCGCGTCGAGCTCGGCCCGCATCGCGCCCACCGGCCGCAGCGCCCGGCCCATGACCAGCCAGGTCGTCCAGGTGGCCAGCGCGATGAGCACGAGGACCTGGGTGAGCACGACGGCCTCCAGGATCCTCGTGTCCAGCAGGCCGGGGGTGGTGCGCCCGGCGTACACGACGTTCGAGGCCGGGGACGGCGACGCGCGGACGGCCGTCAGGTGGACGCACTGCCTCGGCAGGCAGTTCGTGGTGCTGATGACCCGGTTGTCCGCCGTGGGCCAGACGTCGCTGAGCGGCGGCAGGTTGCGGGCCGCGTCGCTCGTCGCCACCACCTGACCGCTCGGGGTGACGACCTGGATCAGGTCGACCGAGGGGTCGACCAGCGGCATCGCCGCGCCCAGCGGGAGGTCGCCCACACGCCACTCGGCCGCCACCTGCTCGGCGGTGTCCCTGGTCTGGTGCCACACGTTCGACTCGACCACGGACTTGGCCACGACGACGGTGCCGGTCCCCACGGGAATCAGCACAGCGGTGGCCACGGCGGCCGCCACCAGCGTGATGCGGCCGCGCAGAGAACTCGCCCATAGGCGTGACATCAAATCGAGGCTACTAACGGCATTTACCCCGATATGTCGGACAAGGGGAAAGTTTGTCCCATTGTCCGACAGTCCTGCGTCAGCGCTGGAGCCACACCGTGGTGTCGGGCGGCAGGGTGCCGTCCGCGGTGAGCGGGCCGCTCGACAGCAGCACCTCGCCGGTCACCTCCACCGGATGGTCACTGGTGTTCAGCATGACGACCAGGCCGGGCGAGCGCTCGATGGCCAGCACGTCCTTGGCCGAGTCGAGCCAGGTCAGCGTGCCGCCGCCGAGTGCCGGGTGGGCCTTGCGCAGGCGTAGCGCGGTCCGGTAGAGGTTCAGCGTGGAGCCGGGGTCGTCGTGCTGGGCCTCGACCGACAGCGCCGCCCACGAGGCGGGGATCGGCAGCCACGGGTCCCGCCAGCCGAGGCCGGGTGCGGTGGTCCACGGGATCGGCACCCGGCAGCCGTCGCGGCTCTCGCCGCTGCGCAGGAACGCCGGGTCCTGCCGCAGCTCGTCGGGCAGGTCGAGCACCTCGGGCAGGCCGAGCTCCTCGCCGTTGTAGAGGTAGGCCGAGCCGGGCAGCGCCAGCATCAGCAGCGTGGCCGCCTTGGCCCTGGCCAGGCCGCCGTGGCGGGTGACGTGCCGGGGCTTGTCGTGGTTGGACAGCACCCAGGTGGTCGGCGCGCCCACCAGCTCCGCCTCGGCCAGCGCCTTCTCGATGACCGCGCGGAAGGACTTGGCGTGGAAGTCGGCCAGCAGGAAGTCGAAGTTGAACGCCTGGTGCAGCTCGTCGGGGCCGACGTAGCGGGCCAGCCGCTCGGGCGAGGACACCCACGCCTCGGCGACGGCCATCCGCCCGCCGGGGTAGGAGTCGAGGATCGGCCGCCACTCGCGATAGATCTCGTGCACGCCGTCCTGATCGAAGTACGGCACCCGCTCGTCGCCCAGCATCTCCGCCTGGCGGCCCTCCTTCGGCCCCACGTCGGGCAGCCCGGCGGCCTTGACCATGCCGTGCGCCACGTCGACGCGGAAGCCGTCCACCCCGCGCTCCAGCCAGAACCGCAGGATGTCGCGGAACTCGGCCCGCACCTCCGGGTTGTCCCAGTTGAGATCGGGCTGCTCGGGCGCGAACAGGTGCAGGTACCACTGCCCGTCGGCCACCTGGGTCCAGGCGGGGCCGCCGAAGATGGACTCCCAGTCGTTGGGCTCGTCCCGGAAGATGTAGCGGTCGCGCAGCCCCGTCTGGAACCACGGGTGCCGGTCGGAGGAGTGGTTCGGCACCAGGTCCACGATCACCCTGATGCCCAGCTCGTGCGCGTCGGCGATCAGCCCGTCGAGGTCGGCCAGCGTGCCGAACATCGGGTCCACGTCGCGGTAGTCGGCCACGTCGTAGCCGCCGTCGGCCATCGGCGAGGTGTAGAAGGGGCTCAGCCAGATGGCGTCCACGCCCAGCTCGGCGAGGTAGTCCAGGCGTTCGCGCACGCCCGGCAGGTCTCCCATGCCGTCGCCGTTCGCGTCGGCGAAGCTACGTGGGTAGACCTGGTACACGACGGCGTCCCGCCACCAGTCGTCGTTGCCGAGCATGGGGGTCCTTCCGGGGATTGTCCGTGATGTCTGGTGCAGGATGGCCTGCATGGTTCAGTGGGGTCAAGTGTAAGTTGCGGAAAGTTGCAGATGGGGCCCCACTTCTCCGCCGCGCTCGGTTGGCGAGGTCAAGGGGAGTATCCAGTGGGTCTGGATCGGGTAACGCTCTTTCGCAAGTTCTTCCAAATTTTGCAAAGAGTCGCTAACGTCCCGGAAACATAAGCCGCGAAAGCGGTCAATTGCTCCCTCCGTGACCTCAGGAGGTCCCATGCGCAAGCGAGCCCTGGGTGTGGCCGCTCTCACCTCCCTGGCATTAGCCGCCACGGCCTGCGGCGGTTCTCAGCCCGGCACCCCCTCCGCCGCCCCCAGCGGTTCCGCCGCCGCCTCCTCCTCGGCCCCCGCCGACAAGGGCAGCGGCAAGCTGGTGATCTGGGCCGACCCCAACCGGGTCAAGGCGCTCAAGCCCTTCGCCGAGCAGTTCGGCACCGAGAACGGCGTGACCGTCGAGGTGAAGGAGATCAGCAAGGACAACCAGCAGACCTTCCTCACCGCCTCCCAGCAGGGCAGCGGACCGGACATCATGGTCGGCGCGCACGACTGGATCGGCAACCTGGTGCAGAACGGCGCCATCGACCCGGTCAACCTCACCGACGCGCAGAAGGCGGCCTTCCCGGAGATCGCCATCAAGGCGGTCACCTTCGACGGGCAGGTGATGGCCGCCCCGTACGCGGTGGAGAACATCGCGCTGATCCGCAACACCAAGCTCGCACCCGACGCCCCCGCGACGCTCGAGGACATGGTCAAGAAGGGCAAGGAGCTCAAGGCCGCGGGCAAGGTCAAGGAGGTGCTCTGCCTGCCGGTGGCGCAGAAGGGCGACGCCTTCCACGTCTACCCGATCTTCGCGGCGGGCGGCGGCTCGCTGTTCGGCACCACCGCCTCCGGCGACCCGGACCCGAAGAAGGTGCTGCTCGGCTCGCCCGACTCCGTCAAGGCGTTCGGCAAGCTGAAGGAACTGGGGGAGAAGGGTGACGGCGCGCTCAAGACGTCCATCACCAACGAGAACTACATCGCCAGCTTCGCCGGTGGCAAGTGCGCGTTCCTGATCTCCGGCCCCTGGGCCATGGGCGATGTGAAGAAGGGCGGCATCAGCTACGACATCACGCCCGTCCCGTCGTTCAAGGACGGCAAGCCCGCCACCCCGTTCGTCGGCGTCCAGTCCTTCTTCGTGGCCTCCAAGGGCAAGAGCAAGACCCTGGCGCAGGAGTTCGTCGCCAACTACGTGACCAACAAGGACGTCGCCAAGGCCCTGTACGCCGCCGACCCCCGGCCCCCGGCGCTGAGCGAGGCGCTGCAGGAGGTCGGCGCGACCGACCCCGACGCGGGCAAGTTCATGGACGCGGGCAAGAACGGCCTGCCGATGCCGGCCATCCCCGAGATGCAGGCCGTCTGGGAGCCGTTCGGCATCGCCGAGGCGGCGGTGGTCAAGGGCGGCGACGCGGCCAAGGCCGCCGAGGCCGCGCAGAAGGCCATCGACACCTCGCTCAAGAACTGACGTCATGTCCCTGGACGTGCGTGCGGCCGCGGGATCCCATGCTCCCCCGCGGCCCCGCGGCGAGATCACCACGGCGTTCCTGGTCAGCAGGGTCGTGGTGCTCGCGGTGGCGGCGGCGCTCCTGGTGTACGCGGCGCCGCCCCTGGTCGCCGCCGGGTCGTGGCCCGCGCTGGCGGTCCTCGGCCTGGCCACCGCGGCCATCGCCTACCTCTACCTGACCCGCCGCTTCATCCCGGCCAAGTACCTGATCCCCGGCACCGTCTTCCTGATCGCCTTCCAGGTGTTCCCGGTCCTCTACACCGTCAGCACGGCGTTCACGAACTTCGGCGACGGCCACCGCGGCGACAAACAGGCCGCCATCACGGCGATCGAGACCGGTTCCGTACGCCAGGCGCCCGGCTCGCCCGAGTACAGCCTGACCACGGCGCTCAAGGGCGACCGGCTGGTCTTCCTGCTCGTGGACCCGAAGACCAAGCAGGTCCAGTCGGGCGACCCGGCAGGGCTCGCGCCGGTGACCGGTGCCGAGGTGGGCGTGACGGGCAAGGTGCTGCGGGCGCCCGGGTTCACCGTGCTGACGGCGCCGCAGGCGGCGGCCAGGGCGCAGCAGATCGCGGCGCTGGCCGTACCGACCCGTGGCGGCCTGATCAAGGCGAACGGCCTGAGCCGCGCGGTCGAGGGACGCTCGGCGCTGGTCTACGACGCGCGCTGCGACTGCGTCCAGGGCGAGGGCGACCGGTGGAAGGCCGACGAGGGGCAGGGCTACTTCGTCAACACCCAGGGCGCGCACCTCGCGCAGGGCTGGCAGGTGAGCGTCGGGTTCGCGAACTTCAGCCGTGTGCTGACGAATCCCACGATCTCCGGATATTTCATCGGAGTCTTCGGGTGGAACGTGGTGTTCGCGCTGGCCTCCGTGGCGGCCACGTTCGCGCTCGGCATGGCCGTGGCGCTGGCGCTGCACCACCCGCGCATGCGCGGCACCCGCTTCTACCGGATCGCGCTGATCCTGCCGTACGCGATGCCCGCCTTCGCGATGCTGCTGGTCTGGCGGGACATGTTCAACCGCGACTTCGGGCTGATCAACCAGCTGTTCGGGCTGGACGTCGACTGGATGGGGCAGCCGTCCACCGCCAGGTTCGCGGTCATCCTGGTCAACCTCTGGCTGGGCTTTCCGTACATGTTCCTGGTGACCACGGGCGCGCTGCAGGCCATCCCGCGCGAGCTGACCGAGGCGGCCTCCATCGACGGGGCGACGCCGTGGCAGGGCTTCCGCAAGGTGACGCTGCCGCTGCTGCTGGTGGCGCTGACGCCGCTGCTGATCTCGTCGTTCGCCTACAACTTCAACAACTTCAACGCGATCGCGCTCACCAGCGAGGGCGGCCCGTTCCCGGCGGAGAGCCCGCAGGTGGGGGCCACCGACCTGCTGATCACCTACACCTTCCGGCTGGCGTTCGGCACCTATGGCGCCCAGTTCGGCTTCGCCGCCTCGATCTCGGTGTTCATCTTCGCGATCGTGGCGATCATCTCCGCGGTGGCCTTCCGCCGGACCCGCAGACAGGAGGAGGTCTACGCATGAGACTCGCGCTGCGGCACGTGTTCGTGCTGGTGGTGTGCGCGTTCGCGATCTTCCCGATCCTGTTCGTGGTCTCCGCCGCGATCAACCCGCTGGGCACGCTGGCCTCCACCGACCTGCTGCCGACCGGGGCGAGCCTCGGGAACTTCGCCGACCTGTTCACCTCCGACCGGTATCCGTTCGCCAGGTGGTTCCTCAACTCGACGTTCATCGCGCTGACGTCGTCGTTCGCCAGTCTGCTGCTGTCGATGTGCGCCGCCTACGCCTTCAGCCGGATGCGCTTCCGGGGGCGCCGGGTCGGGCTGCTGGCGCTGCTGCTCATCCAGATGTTCCCGCAGTTCCTGGCCATCGTGACGATCTTCATGATCTTCACCAGAGTGACCGAGCTGTATCCCGCGTTCGGGTTCAACACCGTGTGGGGGCTCCTGCTGCTCTACCTGGGCGGCGCGCTGGGCGTGAACACGTGGCTGATGAAGGGCTTCCTCGACACCGTCCCCAAGGAGCTCGACGAGGCGGCCACGGTCGACGGCGCCACACACGCGCAGATCTTCTGGCGGGTCATCATGCCGCTGGTCACACCGATCCTCGCGGTCACCGCGCTGCTGGCCTTCATCGGCATCATGAGCGAGTTCATCATGGCCAACGTCTTCCTGCGCGATCCGGAGAGCAAGACGCTGGCCGTGGGCATGTACGGGATGATCGCGGGGGACCAGCGCAACGCCAACTTCGGCATGTTCGCCGCGGCCACGCTGCTCACCGCCGTCCCCACGGTCGGCGTGTTCCTGTGGTTGCAGAAGTACATCGTCTCCGGGCTCACGGCCGGGGCCGTCAAGGGATAGGTCTCATTGCGCTTTCTCGGCGAGCCGCATCACGACGGCTCCGCTCTGTACGTCTCCACCCAGGCGCCGGCGCCCGGCTCGACGGTGACGGTCCGGCTGCGGGCGCCGCTGTCGACCGGGATCACCGGCGTGCACGTCCGTACGGTCCGCGACGGCGAACCCCGCTTCACCGCCGCCTCGCCCGACACCCCCGGCGCCGTCGGGGGCTACGGCGAGACGGACGTCTGGTGGCGCGCGGACCTCGTCGCCGCCAACCCGGTCACCCCCTACCGCTTCCTCCTGCATACCGAGGGCGGCCAGGCGTGGCTGACCGCCGCCGGGCTCGTCACGCACGACGTCACCGACGCCACCGACTTCCGGCTGGTCTCCCACGAGACGCCGCCCCCGTGGCTGGCCGACGCTATCGTCTACCAGATCTTCCCTGACCGTTTCGCCAGGTCCAAGCCGATGCGGGAGCTGCCGGACTGGGCGCTGCCACGCGAGTGGGACCGTGACCCGGTCATCCCCTCGGGCCCCGGCACCTCCCAGCAGTTCTACGGCGGCGACCTCGATGGCATCGTGGAGCGGCTCGACCACGTCCAGGCGCTCGGCGCGGACACCGTCTACCTGACGCCGATCTTCCCGGCCCGCTCCAACCACCGCTACGACGCCGCCGACTTCGACCGCGTCGACCCGCTGCTCGGCGGCGACGAGGCACTGCACCGGCTCGCCGACGCGCTGCACGCGCGCGGCATGCGGCTGATCGGCGACATCACCACCAACCACTGCGGCCGGACGCACCCGTGGTTCACCGCCGCGATGTCCGACGCGGGCGCGCCGGAGCGGGAGATGTTCTACTTCGACCCCGCCACCGGCGACTACGAGTCCTGGTACGGCGTCAAGTCGCTGCCCAAGCTCAACTGGGGCGGCGACCTGGTGCGGGCCCGGATACCGGCCGTACTGAAGAAGTGGCTGGGCCCGCTCGACGGCTGGCGCGTCGACGTCGCGAACATGACCGGCAGGCACGGCCGCGACGACCACAACCACGAGATCGCCGCCCTGCTGCGGCGCGCGATCGGGCCCGGCGCGGCGCTCATCGCCGAGCACTGCCATGACGCCTCGCCCGACCTGGACCGCGACGGCTGGCACGGCACGATGAACTACAGCGGCTTCACCCGGCCGGTGTGGGCCTGGCTGCGCTCGCCCGACCTGGAGCTGGCGAACTTCCTCGGCGTGCCCGGCGGAGTGCCGTCGCGGGACGGACTCCAGACGTACGCGACGTTCCGCGCCTTCGCCTCCCACCTGTCGTGGCGCTCGCAGGCGCACTCATGGCAACTGCTCGACTCGCACGACTCGCCGCGCATCCGCACCGTGACCGGCTCGGCGGAGCGCCACCTCGTCGCGCTCGGGCTGCAGGCCACGCTGCCGGGCACGCCGATGGTGTTCGCGGGCAGCGAGTTCGGGCTGACGGGGGTGAACGGTGAGCACGCGCGTACCCCCATGCCCTGGGACCGGCCCGCCGACCAGGACCTCGCGACGCTGGCCGCCTACCGGGAACTGCTCGGCCTGCGCCGGGCCGAGCCCGCGCTGCGCCACGGCGGGCTGCGGTGGCTGCACGCCGACGCCGACTGCCTGGTCTTCCTCCGGGAGGCCGCCGAGGAGTCGCTGCTGGTGTGCGCGCGCAGGGCATCGGGCCAGGCCATTCCCCTTCAAATGCGGGCGACAGGGGTTTATAACGCTTCTGACACCGATGTGTTGCCGGGTGATGGCCCTTCGCTGCGTGTCTGGCGCCTCGCGCGGTGACGCGCTAGCGTGGGCGACCCCCCCATCGTTCAGATTTAAACTAGATAGTGGTGTGTTCGCATGAGGTTGCTCTCCGTGGCCGTCATCGCCTCGCTCGCGCCCGCCCTCCCGGCCTCGGCCCTGGCCCGCGCGGGCACCACCTACTACGTCGATTCGCGGACGGGCGACGACTCGGCTGCCGGGACCAGTGCCACCAAACCCTGGAAATCACTCGAGAAGATCGGCGCCGCCGACCTGAAACCCGGCGACGCGGTCAGCGTCAAACGCGGCAGCAAGTGGACGGGCACGCTCACCCTGAGCGCCAAGGGCACGGCGGCCAAACCCATCGTCATCCAGCCGTACGGGACCGGCCCCATGGCGAAGATCTCCGGCATGGACGGCAACTGCGTCGTCGTGACCGGCAACCACTGGCGCATCAGCGGCCTGCGCGCCTCCGGCTGCCAATGGGCGGGATTCGAGCTGAGCGGCGACGGCAACGAGCTCGTCGGCGTACGGGCCGACCGCAACATCGCCGGAGTGCTGGTCACCCCGAGCGGCTCGCGCAACGTCATCAGGGACAGCACGCTGACGTCCAACGCCCGGATGAGCGTGAACGACTCCGAGCCCGACAACGACTCCGGGGCGTTCGGCATCCTGCTGAACGGCGACGACAACACGGTGACGGGCAACACCATCACCGGCAGCTACGCGGCCAGCGCCGACTACGGCTTCGACGGGGCGGCGGTCGAGATCTTCGACGGTGACCGCAACCTCATCACGCACAACACCGCCCGCGACAACGAGACGTTCACCGAGCTCGGCGCCCGCAAGGGGAAGACGGCCGCCGGGAACGTGTTCGCCTTCAACGTGGTCACCTCCTCGCGCAAGCATGGATCGTTCCTGATCACCCGTGGCCCCCAGCACATCGTCGGCCCGGTGATGGGGACGATCGCGGTGCACAACTCGGTCTACCTGCCCGCGCGCGCGACGATCGGCTGGTCCTGCCACGGCGGGTGCTCGCCGTCGATACTCAAGCTGCGCAACAACGCGATCTCGGTCGGCGGTGAGGCCGGGTACGAGGACGGGAAGGGCGCCGACGACGCGGGCGGCGTGTACAAGGGGCGGACGTACGACTTCAAGCTGGGGCCCAAGTCGGTGAAGGCGGACCCCCGCTTCGTCTCCCGTACGGACCTGCACCTGCGGCCCGGTTCGCCGGCGTTGGGCCGGGGCGTCCGGCTCGGGGCCGCGTGGTTCGGCCGGGCGTCGGGCGGCACGGACATCGCGGGCCTGCCCGCCGCCCCGAACGCCGGCGCCTACCAGCGCTGATCCTCCCTGTATTTCGGGATATCGCCTGCAAGTCTGGATATCGCCTGCTCGCCAACCCCGCCGGGCAGCTGTGATGCGACCGCCCGGGCGGTCACTCGTTCAGCGCTTCTCTTGCGTCTGCCGCCAGATCTCCACGCCCGCGTCGTCGTAGCCGATGATCTGGAAGCGTTCGTAGTTGATGCTGCGGGTGCGATCGTGGGTCCCGGCGAACAACCGGATGCCGAGGTTCCACGGGTCCGGCCGGGTGGCGGCCGACACGGACCGGCCGTCGCCGAAGAGCAGGGTGACCCGGGCGGTCTTCGCGCTCGCGATGCCCAACCAGCGCTTGTCGTGCTCGGCCAGCTCCACGGGGTACTTCTTGCCGTCCAGGTCGGTCAGCAGGCGGCCGGGCTCGACGACATGCATGACGACAGGCAGTCCGTTCAGCTTCCAGAGCAGCTTGCTCGGTGTCTTCTGGTAGAGATCCACGGAGAGTCCCCCTGGCATCCGCACGGCAGGGCCGACCGGCTCGCCCACGGCCTCGGTGAAGCTCGCGGGATTTCTCTTGAGCCGTGACACGGTCCTGCCCTGGGCGTCCGCGAACTCGAACGCCGTCACCATCTGACCTGCGGGTGCGGACACGGTCCAGATGCCCTGAGGAGCGCCCTTCGGCCGGTAGATCGGCCCGGTGGCCTCGCCGCCACCTTTGATCACGGCGGTGACGCGGGCGACCTCGGCCCGCGCGGTGCCGAAGTACAGGGTTACGCCCGTGGACGGCGCGGGGATCGACTCGGTCGAACCCTGCTCGGTGGCCTTCCGGTCATCGAGCGGCTTGCCGCACCGTTCCAGCATGACGCCGTTCCTGCTCTCGTAGATCTGGCAGAGGACCGTGCCCGTCTTTCCCTTGGCGTACCAGAGGGTCAAGGGCCGCTCCTCGGACGGGTTGTCGATCACCAGACGCTCGCCCAGCGGGGTCTTGCCGTCCATGGCACTCGGGATGCGGCGGCCTGGGTCGATGGTGCCGGTGGCGACGTTGTCACCCTCCTGCCCGCCGGTGACCGTCAGCGTGACCGGCAGGGCCACGGTGGTGACGGCCAGTGCCACGACGAGGGCCTGACTGCGCGTCCTGCGCCGCCGCGACCGCGACACGACCTCCGCGCGCAGCCCGGACGGCGCCTTCGGCGCATGTTCGGCGGCGTGGCCGAGGGTCGAACGCAGGTGGGATTCCAACTGGTCGGTCATGCGAGGCTCCCGTCGATCGCTGAGGGGTGGGGCACGGTGGAACGGAGCTTGGCCAGGCCGAGCGACGCGTGGCTGCGCACGGTCCCTCGGGAGATGCCGAGGACGCCGGCGATCTCCTCGTCGGCGAGGTCCTCGTAGTAGCGCAGGACCAGCACGGCCCGCTGCTTGCGCGGCAGGCCGGCGAGCGCCTGCCACAGGTCCTGCTCGATGCCGGAGGGCAGCACGTCGAGCTGGGCGGTCTCGGGCAGCGCCCAGTCGAGTCGCTCGCGTTTGCGCAGCCGCCAGACGCTGATGTGCAGTCTGGCCATGATCATCCTGGTGTAGCCCTCGGGAGCCTGCTTCTGGCGCACCCGTGGCCAGGCCCGATGCAGCCGGATCAGCGCTTCCTGGGTGAGGTCGGCCGCGTCGTGCGGGTTGCCGCTGAGCAGGTATCCGTAGCGCAGCAGGGCATCGGCCCGTTCCGCGACGAAGTCCTCGAAACGCGAAATTTCATCCAATGGCCTATGCCTTTCCTTGGTCCGTCACGGCATAGACGGGCCGAGGGGCCGAACCGTTGAATCCGATCTGGATCGGATCGGCGACAGGGGGCGTGCCAGAATAGCGGGGAAACGTTTTCTCAGTTGGCTGCGGGAGCTTGGACACATGGCAGACGAACCGGCCGGGCGGCTCACGTACCGCAACCCCGTGCTCAACGCCGACTGGCCCGATCCGGACGTCATCCGCGTCGGTGAGACCTACTACCTGGTCACGTCGAGCTTCAACCGCGCGCCCGGCCTGCCCGTCCTGCGCTCGCCCGACCTGCTGCGCTGGGAGCTGATCGGCCACGCGCTGCCCGCCGTGCCACCGGTGGAGCACTTCACGGTGCCCCGGCACGGCGGCGGGGCGTGGGCGCCCTCCATCAGGCACCACGACGGCCTGTTCTGGATCTTCTACCCCGACCCCGACCACGGGGTACATGTGCTGACGGCGGCGGACCCGGCTGGGCCGTGGTCGGCGCCCCACCTCCTGCTCCCCGGCCCTGGGGTGATCGACCCCTGCCCGCTTTGGGACGACGACGGGCGCGCCTGGCTGGTGTTCGGGTGGGCGAAGAGCCGCAGCGGCATCAGCAACCGGCTGTCGCTGGTGGAGATGACGCCGGACGCCCGCGAGATCATCGGCACACCCGTCACCGTCATCGACGGGGATGCCCTGCCCGGCTACTCGACGCTGGAGGGGCCCAAGATCTACAAGCGCGACGGCTGGTACTGGATCTTCGCCCCGGCAGGGGGTGTCGCGACCGGCTGGCAGTCGGTGTTCCGGTCACGGTCGCTGTCGGGCCCGTACGAGGACCGTGTCGTCCTGGAGCAGGGCGACACGCTGGTCAACGGGCCGCACCAGGGGGCCTGGGTCACCACGCCGGAGGGCGAGGACTGGTTCCTGCACTTCCAGGACCGTGGCGTGTTCGGCCGGGTGGTCCACCTGCAGCCGATGCGGTGGGGGGACGACGGATGGCCGGTGATGGGAGTGGAGGGACGTCCCGTCCTGGAACACCCGGCACCGGCGCGTGCTTCGGAGGCAGGCCGTCATCCGGCACCGGCGCTGGGCCCGGCCCGTGCTTCGGCGCCGGACCCACGCCCGGCCGGTGCCAGGCAGGCGGAGCCGCGGCGGGACGACGACTTCCGGGCGGGGGAGCTCGGGCCGCAGTGGCACTGGCAGGCGAATCCGGCTCCCGGCCTGCTGCGTCTGGACGGCGACGGTCACGCGAGACTGCGCGCGGTGCCCAACGATCAGGGCAACCTGCGGAACCTGCCACAGGTGCTCGGCCAGCAGATGCCCGGTGTGGCCGCGCGGTTCACCACCACACTCCGGCTCGCGGCGGATGAGCCGGGGACCAGGGCTGGAGCGGTCGTGCTCGGCGCCTCTTACGCGTACGTGGGATTGGCGCGCGACCGTGACGGGGTCAGCGTCGAGGTCCGGACCTATCAGGACGGCGATGAGGGCGAGGTGACACGCTTCAGCGCACGGCTCCCGGACGAGACCGAGACCGTCGGGCTACGGATCGACTCCGACGACGCGGGGGTCTGCGCGCTGCGGTTCCGCCACCGCGCCGGTGGCAACGGCGGCGCTGAGGAGAGTGGCGCCGGTGACGGCTGGGTCACCGGCTTCGAGGGGTTCCAGGCGGAACAGGGGCGCTGGATCTCGGCGGAGCTCGGCCTGTTCGCCGCCGCCCCGCCCGGATCGTCCGGCGAGGGTACGGCCGTCTTCGGCCCGGTGACCATCCACCCCCGCGTGCGTTGACAGCAGGCCAGACTTCAAATCCTGGTTGAAGAGCGGAAGTGCAGCACCATGCTGTCAACACCTCGTTGTGTTCCATGGAGCCAGGAGAAGGTTATTTGGCCTGCATTGGCAATGTATCTCATGCTTTGATGGGTCAAAAATCTGTGCAACTCTTGCCAGGCTGGTTGCCTCCTTGCAACTCTGTGTTGAGCGCTCCGTGAACTGCCGTTCTCTTGCCGCTCGACCGACGGAGGTCTGCCATGAATCAGCCAGCTTCGGCGCCGCCCTTGTTCGGGCGCGGCGTCGGCACCGAGGTCGGAGAGGGCGCGAACCCTCTGGAGGAGTTCTCCCTGGAGCAGCTCCGTCAGCGCAAAAGCATGAAGTGGCGGGTATATCCGCCGGATGTCCTGCCCCTGTGGGTGGCGGAGATGGATGTCCCGCTCGCGCCGGCGGTCGCCGACGCGCTGCGCGAAGCCATCGAGATCGGTGACACCGGCTACCCCACCGGAACCGAGTTCGCCGAGTCGCTGGCCGGCTTCGCCGCGCGCCGCTGGAAATGGGACGGGGTGGTGGTCGACCGCGTCGCCTTGATCCCGGACGTGATGATGGGCGCGGTCCAGGTGCTGCGGCTGATCACCGACCCTGGCGACCCGGTCGTCGTCAACTCTCCCGTGTACGCGCCTTTCTACGCCTTCATCGCCCATGGCGACCGCCGGGTCATCGAAGCGCCGCTCGGGCCGGACCTCCGGATCAGCCTGGAAACGCTGGAGGAGACGTTCCGGCGTACCCGGGAACAGAGCGGCAAGGGCAAGATCGCTTACCTCCTCAGCAACCCGCACAACCCGACCGGCACGGTCCACACCTACGAGGAGCTCGCCGCCGTGGCGACGTTGGCTCGCCGGTACGGAGTCCGTGTCGTCGCCGACGAGATTCACGCCCCGCTCGTCCTGCCGGGCGCCGAGTTCACGCCCTATCTGAGCGTGCCCGGGGCCGAAGACGCCTTCTCGCTCATGTCGGCGACCAAGGGCTGGAACCTCGCCGGCATCAAAGCGGCGCTCGCCCTCGCAGGGGCTGAGGCAGCCGGTGATCTGCGCCGGATACCGGAGGAGGTCCACCACGGTGCCAGCTATCTGGGCGTCATCGCTCACACCGCGGCCTTCCGGCACGGGGACGGGTGGCTCGACGCGCTGCTGGCGGGGCTCGACGCGAACCGAGACCTGCTGGGCCGGCTCATCGCCGAGCACCTGCCCGGGGTCGGGTACGCCAGGTCCGAGGGAACCTACCTGGCCTGGCTCGACTGCCGATCCCTCGGCATCGCCCCGGAAGAAGACGCCACGGGGC
Organism: Nonomuraea sp. CA-143628; assembly: GCF_050942315.1. Lineage (NCBI taxonomy): Bacteria > Bacillati > Actinomycetota > Actinomycetes > Streptosporangiales > Streptosporangiaceae > Nonomuraea > Nonomuraea sp. CA-143628. The sequence goes on along the minus strand of NZ_CP192072.1, from coordinate 8,044,012 downwards.
TCGCAGTGGTCACCGACCTGGCCGGTCCCGCACGGCTGTTCTTGGAGCACGCCAGGGTGGCCCTGTCCTCCGGCCACATCTTCGGAACGGGAGGAGCCGGGCACGTCCGCCTGAACTTCGCCACCTCCCAGGCCGTCATCACCGAGGCGATCACCCGCATGGGACGCGCCGCCGCTCTCCACGCGCACCGGCCGAACGAGCGTCACCTCGAGTGACGCCGGCGAGCCCACTCATCTTCCGGTCGGCTCCGCCTTGACGTGCGAAGCCGCCGCGGTCGCGGACATCAACTGGCCGTGCGGTCGCCCAGGACTTTGCGGAATTTGTTGGTCCGCCGAGGTCAGCCCGTCGGTATTCTCACGATGTTGCAGCGAACCGGGTTTGGGGAGCTCGGCCGGTCTCCCGGCGCTGAACAGAGGATGGTGTCACAGATGGAACCGGCGTCGAACAATCCGATGCTTCCAGCACCCGCGGCCCTGGAGGGGATGGACGCGGAGGGCATCAACCGCGTTCTCGAACTCCTCGTCGCTCCTCTCCAGGCGGCGATGACCCAGCCGACCGAAGTGGTGCTGCACGACCTCCGCCGCATCCCGAACACCGTTCGCGCGATCGCCGGGACGGTCACCGGCCGGCAGGTCGGACACCCTCCCACGGACAAGCTGCTCGAACGTGTCGCCGCGGGCGACCTGCGTCACGAGATCGGCTACCGATCCCAGCTGCCGGACGGACGTAACCTGCAGAGCACGACGATCGTGTACACCGACGACGAGGGCCGCCCCGCGGCAGCGCTCTGCCTGAACACCGACGTGTCCGCCTGGGTCTCGCTCAGGTCCGCCATGGACCGGTTCGTGCTCGGGCACGACCTGACGTCCATGCCGCCGGCGCCGTCCATGCCTTCGGCCGACGCGGTTCCGGCGGTCGCCCAGCAAGGGGAGTCCTTCCCCCACAGCGTCGAGGAGCTGTCCGCGCTTCTGCTGGAGGCGGCCATCACTGCGGTCGGCGTCCCGGTCGAAGAGATGCGGAAGGAACACAAGCTCCAGGTGATCGCCGAGCTGGAACGCCGCGGGTTCTTCCTGGTCAAGCAGGCACCCGAAACGGCGGCCGCCGCACTCGGAGTCAGCCGCTTCACCATCTACAACTACCTCAACGAGCTGAACGGCTCCGCCGAGCAATCCGCTTGACCCCGCATTGCCGCCCGAACCGTCGGCACGGCGCGTCAAGGGCCGGGGACGGGACCCGTGCTGCCACGCACCTCGATGCGGGGACGGAAGCTGAGGTCGTGGTCCGGCTTGTCCCCGTTGAGCAGCGCGTGCAGCCGCTTCCACGCCTCCTCGCCCAGCTCGACGACCGGCACCGACGCCGTGGTCAGCGGCGGCGTCGTGTACTTCGCGAACGGGATGTCGTCGAACCCGGTCAGTGACAACCGCTCCGGCACGCGTACGCCCCGCTCGTTCAGCGCGCTGAGCAGCCCCATCGCCACCAGGTCGTTGAACCCGAGCACCCCGGTCGCCCCCGACGCGAGCACCGCGTCCGCCACGGCGTGCCCGCGCTCGAACGTGACCCCGCACGGAATGCCGAGCACGTCGGCCTCGGGATGCTCGGCGCGGAACCGGGCGAGCCCGGTCAGCCGCTGGGTGTTGGAGACGCTGTCGGGATTGCCTTCCAGGTAGGCGATCCGGCGGTGCCCGAGCTGATAGAGGTGCCGGGCGAGCGGCTGGATGCCCGCCTCGTAGTCGGCGGTCAGGGTCGGCGCCGGGACGTACGGACTCTCGCGGTTGATCAGTACGACCGGCGCCAGCTCGGGCAGCAGGCCCCTGAGCTTGTCCTCCGGCATCCTGGGCGCGCAGAGCACGATCGCGTCGCAGCAGCGGCGCGCCTCCAGAGCCAGGATGCCCTCCTCGCCGGCCGTTTCGAGGGAGTCCGCCACCAGTACGTGGTAGTTGTCCCTGGCGGCGGCGTGGGTCAGGCCGCGCAGCACGCTCTGGAACGTCGGGTTCTCCAGGTCCGGCACCAGGATGGCGACGCGCTGCGTGCGGCCCAGCACGAGCGAACGCGCCAGCGGGCTGGCCGAGTAGTGCAGCTCGCTCGCCACGGCGCGGACCCGTTCGGCGATCGCCGGATCCACATGCTCGTTGCCGTTCATCACCCGGGACACCGTGGAGATGGAGACCCCGGCCTGCTTCGCGACGGCGGTGATGGTCGCCGGCCTGCCGCTCGCGCCCCTGGCCATGCGTCGTCCTTCAGGTAGCCGGCTGGAAGCGGCTCGGAAATGCCGCCGAGAAAACCCTTTCACGCGATGATATCCGCAGCCGGGGAGGGGAATCCGTCGTCGCTTCCTGATCACGTTTCACACGCGCGTCCACGCCCCAGCCCATTTGGCGACGGTCAGGTGATCGCCTCAAGCCCTGCGGTGATGCCTCCGCTCAGCAAGCCGACGACCAGGATCAATGGGCTGCCCTTGAGCGCCGCCACGGCGTGGAAGCGCAGGTCCCGGTACTCCCGCATGCCCTCGGTGCCCGGTAGCACCAGCAGGCGGGGGCGCAGTCCGGCGAAGACGATCCAGTCGAGCACCACCAGGTCGTACACCGACAGGGTGAGGAACATGAGCGCCCCCGCCAAGGCGGCCGGGCCGAAGCCCAGGTCGGTGCCGAGGTCCGCGCGCAGGCGGAGCATCGCCGCGACCGTCAGGGGCACGCAGCACAGTCCCCAGAACAGCACTCCCACCCAGACCGCCACCCGGCGGCCGCGCGCGCTCTTGGGTTTGGCGTAACGCTCCTGGATGGCCGGCGGGTAGTCGTTCAGCAGGAAGTCGCGGCTGGCGAACGCCCCGGCGAAGATCGCCACGGTGAAGAGCACGCTCATCAGCAGCCCGAATCCCACCCCGTATCCGACGACCAGAGACCACCGCATGCCGTTTCCTCCTTGGTAAGGGTCGCCTAAGTGTGGAGGGGAGTCGGCTTAAAGTCAACGGTGTGTGAAGTTCAAGGGATCCGGCTAGCATGGCTCGGTGCCCGCCCGCCGCCGACGCCCCGAAGTCCGTATGGGCAGGCCCACTCTGACCAGGGAACGGATCGCCCGCGCCGCGCTGCGCGTGCTCGGCCGGGCCGGGCCTGCGGAGCTGACCATGCGCAACGTCGCCGCCGAGCTTCAGGTCTCGCCGCGCGCCCTGTACAACTACGTGAGCGACCGCGACGATCTGCTGCGCGAGGTGCTGGCGATCTGCCACGCCGACCGTCCCGAACCGCGCCTGGATCCGGGGCGGTGGCGGGAGAGCCTGCGCGACTACTGCCTCGACCTGCGGTCCTGGTACCGGGCCCACCCCGGGCTGCTGGCGCTCGCCCACGCCGAGAATCTCACCCACCTGGCCACCCCCGGCCTGCTCGACGCCGACGACGCGCTGGTGGGCTTCTTCCTCGCGCTCGGGCTGAGCCCGCAGAACGCCTACCGCGCCTGGACGATCACCGTGCTCCAGGTGGCCGGTTTCGCCGAGATCTGGGACGCCTGGCACGACCGCCCGCCCGCCGGGCTGCTCCCCGCCGCCATGGCGACGGCGCCGCCCGCCGAGGGGCGGCCGCACCTGGGGCGGATCGGCGAGGAGGCCGTCGTGGAGCCGCCGGACGTGCTGTTCGAGTCGGTGGTGGTCATGCTGACGGCCGGTATCGAAGGGGCCCTTCTCCGTCCGGCCCCGGGAGGCGCCGACGCCCCGGGCTCGGGAGACGCTGGCGCTCCGACCTCGGAAACCGCTGGCGCCCAGGCCCGGGGCGGCGCCGACGCTCCAGCCTGAGCGTCGGCTGATCCGTTCGGTTGTACGTCGTGTCAGCTGTACGTCGTGGCGCCGCCGGTGTGGCAGCTGATCTCCATGCCGTCCTCCACCGGGAAGGCGACGCTGACATATCCGTTCGCCGGATCGCGTACGTAGTCCAGATAGTCGGCCATGGAGGCGAAGGTGACGTCGTCGGCCACCACCAGCGCGCCCGGCGCCAACCGGGGCTCCAGTAGCCGGAGCACCGGCACGCTCAGCTCCTTCCACCCGTCCAGCAGCACCAGGCCGATCGGTCCTGGCACGTCGGCGAGGGTGTCCAGGGCGTTGCCGGGCAGGATCGTCACCACGTCGCCGAGTCCGGCCTCGGCCAGGTTCGCGCGGGCGGTGGCGACCTTGGTCGCGCTCATCTCGGTGGCGTACACCCGGCCCGTGCCGTTGTCGGCGACCGCGGCGGCCAGGTACACCGTGGAGATCCCGAACGAGGTGCCGAACTCCACGACGGTCTCCGGACGGGCGGCCCGCACCAGGGTGTAGAGAAGGTCGCCGCCCCGAGCGGAGACCGGCATGTACACGGCCGCCAGGGCGTCGGCGCGCTCCTGCGCGGTGGCGGTCTCCAGGGAGCCGCCGGGGAGCGGTCCGCGGGGCGCGTCGTCGTCGAGCGCCGCGGCGGCGAACAGCCGGTCGAGCACGGTACGGACCAGCGGAGAGTGCAGGGTGTTTGTCATGGCCCATAGATTAGACGCACCGTTGCGTCTTGTCTATTGGGAAGGTATGTGCCCTTACGATCGGGATTGTGGAGAAGCGTGAGCTGGGCAGGACGGGCAGGCAGGTCGGCGTGGTCGGCCTCGGGGCGTGGCAGCTGGGCGCCGACTGGGGCGCGGTCGGAGAGGATGACGCGCTGGCGACGCTGCACGGCGCCGTCGACGCCGGGGTGACGTTCATCGACACCGCCGACGTGTACGGCGACGGGCGCAGCGAGCGGATCGTCGGACAGTTGATCAAGGAACGCCCCGGCCTGACGGTGGCCACCAAGATGGGGCGCCGGGTGCCGCAGGAGGTGTCGGCCTACACCCTGGACAACTTCCGGGCCTGGAACGACCGCTCCCGGAAGAACCTCGGCGTGGACACCCTCGACCTGGTGCAGCTCCACTGCCCGCCGACTCCGGTCTATTCGGACCAGGCGGTCTACGACGCGCTCGACACCATGGTCGAGGAGGGCAGGATCGCCGCCTACGGCGTGAGCGTCGAGACCTGCGCTGAGGCGCTGACCGCCATCGCGCGGCCGAACGTCGCCACCGTGCAGATCATCCTCAACGCCTTCCGCCTGAAGCCGCTGGAGGAGGTCTTGCCGGCGGCGGCCGCGGCCGGGGTCGGGATCATCGCCCGGGTCCCGCTGGCCAGCGGGCTGCTGTCAGGCCGGTACGACGAGCACACCCGCTTCTCCGACGACGACCACCGCGCCTACAACCGGCACGGGGAGGCGTTCGACGTCGGTGAGACGTTCTCGGGCGTCAACTACGACACCGGGCTGCGGGCCGTGGCGAGGCTCAAGCCGCTGGTGCCGGAGGGGATGACGACCGCCCAGTTCGCGCTGAGGTGGATCATCGACCAGCCCGGCGTCAGCGTGGTCATCCCCGGAGCCCGCGACGCACGGCAGGCCGGCGCCAACGCCGCCGCGGCCGGGTTCCCCGCGCTCACGGAGGAGACCCGGGCGGCGGTCACGGCCGTCTACGACGAGCTGATCCGCCCTCAGGTCCACCACCGCTGGTAACAAGCCGGGCCCGAGAAGCGCGGTCCCGAGAGGCACGGGTCTGAGAGGCGCGGTCCCGAGGAGCGCGGTCCCGAGGAGCGCGGTCCCGAGGAGCGCGGTCCCGAGAAACGCAGGCCGGGGGAGTGCCGGTCCGGGTTACTGCTGGCCCGGCCGGCGGGCCGGGGTCGGGGCGGGGCCGGCCGTGCCGTCCGTGAAGCGGCCCGGCCGGAACGTCGCCAGCAGCGCCGACTCCTCCCCGAACAGCTCGCCCGCCACCTCATCCATCAGCAGCGGCGCCAGCGTGACCCCGCTGTGCGTGGCCACCGTGTACACCCGCCGCCCCGCGTCCGCGAACCCGGCCACGGTCAGCCCGTCGCCGGGCATCGCCCGGCAGCCCACGACCGCGCGCTCCACCCTGGCGCCCTCGGTGGCCCGCAGCACGTCCGGCAGCAGCCCCATGATCTCGTCGACGACCTCGCCCGGCACGTCGGCCGCCGGGTCCGCCCGGTCGTCCAGGGGCAGGGACTGCAGCACCAGCCGCCCGCCCCCGTCAGGCCGCAGGTTGAGGCCGGCGGTGGTGAGGACCCGGGACAGCCGGGCGGGCACCGGCGAGGTGGTGACCAGGAAACCGTTGGTGACCTGGCCGGACACCGCCGGATCCAGCATCGGGACACTCACCCCGGCCAGCGCCGCCACCCCTTGCGTCCAGCGCCCGGCGCAGGTGACGACCACGTCGCAGACGAAGGTACGCCCGTCGGCCAGCGTCACCTTCGCGCCCGCCGGCGTCGTGTCGATGGCGGTGACCTCGGCCCCGCACTCGACCGTGGCGCCCCGGTCGCGCGCCTCGCCCAGCAGCCGCCCGAGCAGCCGCGGCGCGTGGACGTGGCCCTCACCGGGGAAGAACACGTACTCGGTGCCGGCGGGCGGCGGCACCAGGTCGGGCTCCAGGGTCAGGGCCATGCGGGCGGTCACCCGCTCCACCGGGTAGCCCATGCCGACCAGCCGCTCCACCCGCGCCGCCAGCAGCTCCTTGTGCTCGTCGCTCACCGCGTACTCAAGGTTGCCTGCAGGGAAGAACCAGTCGCCCGCGAGCCGGTGGTGCGCCCACACGGCGGCGTGGTTGAGGTCGAAGTACGCCTTGGGTGTCTTGTTGTTGGCGTTGACCCACGCCACGGTGGTGGACGTCGTACCGGATCCCGGCGTACGTGCCTCCAGGACAGTGACCTGCGCGCCGCGCCGGGTGAGCCCGGCCGCGACGGCGGATCCGACCACCCCCGCACCGATGACGACGACTCGCACCATGACTCCTCTCGGTTGGGGACGGCTCAGCGGGTCTGCTCGGCGTCGGCGCCGAACAGCCTGGCCACGCCGACGAAGCGCTCGATCACGACCACCGCGACCCCGGCGAACAGCACCATCAGCGTGCCGATGGCCGTGACCGTCGGGTCGTAGTCGTACTGCATGTAGTTGAAGATCCGGACGGGCAGCGTCTGCAGGTCGGTGGTGACCACGAACAGCGCCACGGTGAGGTCGTCGAAGGAGGTGATGAACGCGAAGAACGCGCCGCCGATCAGCGCCCCTCGTATGGCGGGCAGCGTCACGTGCCAGAACACCAGGAACGGCGCGGCGCCGAGCCCGGCGGCGGCCTTCTCGGCCGAGCGGTCCAGGCCCGCGAGCCCGGCGAGCACCAGCCGCACCGTGTAGGGGACCGTGAGCACCAGATGGGCGAGCAGCAGCGTGAACGCGCTGGAGGCCAGCCCCATCTGCGCGAACCACTGCAGCAGCCCGATGCCGAGCACGATCGTGGGCACCGCGAACGCGCTGGACAGCACCGCCTCCAGGGCGCCCCGGCCGGGGAAGCGGTGCCGATGGATGGCCAGCCCGCAGGCCAGCCCCACCACCGCCGATACTGCGGCCGCGGCCAGCGCGACGCTGGCACTGAGCGCGAAGGAGGACAAGAACTCCTGCTTCCGGAAGACCTCCGCGTACCAGCGCAGTGTGATCCCCTGCGGCGGGAATGTCACGTACCGGGTCGTGGTGAGCGAGGAGGCCACGGTGACCAGCACCGGCGCGACCAGGAACAGTCCGACCAGCGCCGCGAACACCCTGCCGAGCAGCCGCGTCATCCGAACACCACATCCCCGTTGCCCCGGCGCAGCAGCCGCGCGTAGCCGAGCAGCAGCCCGGTCGTCACGACCACCAGCACGAACCCGATCGCCGCCGCGTACGGCCAGTCGAGCGTGGTCGTGGCCTGGGTGTAGACGAAGTACGGCATGAGCTTCACCTTGGGGCCCCCGAGGATCGCCGGGGTGACGAAGCTGGAGGCGGTCAGGCTGAACACGATCATGGCTCCGGCCAGCATGCCGGGCGCCGACAGCGGCAGCGTGATCCGCCAGAAGCAGGTCCAGCCGGGCGCCCCGAGCCCTTTGGCCGCGGGCACCAGCGTCGGGTCGATCCGGTCGAGGCTGCCCATCAGCGGCAGCACCATGTAGGCCAGCATCACGTGCACCATCCCGATGAGCACGGCGGTGTCGTTGTAGAGCAGTTGCGGCGGGGTGATCCCGGCCCACTTCAGCACCGAGGCCACCGGCCCGTTCGGGCCGAGCACCACCAGCCAGCCGTACGCGCGGATGACCATGCTGATCAGCAGCGGCGACAGCAGCAGCAACGCCAGCCAGTTGCGCACCCGCGGCGAGCGCCCGCGCAGGTAGAGCGCGAACGGATAGCCGATGAGCAGGCAGCCGAGCGTGGTCATGGCGGCGACCTTGAGCGTGTTCCACAGGACGCCCCGGTAGAACGGGTCGCCGAGGAAGCGTTCGTAGTTGGTGAGGGTGAAGGCGCCGGTCTGCGTCTTGAAGCTGTTGGCCACCAGCGTGAACAGCGGGGCGACGAACAACAGGGCGAAGATCGCGATCGCGGGCAGCGCGAGCAGCAGGCCCGTGCGCCAGGGCGAACGGCTCGCCGGACGGCTCAGCGTGCCGTCAGCGACGCGTCCGACGGCCGCCATGCGCAGGTCACCTCCTCCCCGATCGTGGGCACCTGGGCGTTGAACGGCAGCGCCGCCGTCACCGTGCCCGCCTGGGTGGCGACCACGCAGCGGATCCGTGAGCCGAGGAAGCGGGTCTCCCGTACGGTGCCGGTCAGGCCGTTTCCGTCCGTGCCGACTCGTACGACCTCTGGGCGTACGTATACGCGCACGTCACCGCCTTCGACCGGCGGCTCGCCGACCGGGGTGGCCGCGACGGTCGTGCCCGCCACCCGGCAGGCGTACCCGTCGGCGGCGGGCCCGGCGGCCGTGCCGTCCAGCGCGTTGACCTCGCCGATGAACTGGGCCACGAAGTCGGTGCCCGGCCGCAGGTAGATCTCGCTCGGCCGGTCGAGCTGGTGGATGACGCCGTCGGCCATGACCGCGATCCGGTCCGAGACGGCCAGCGCCTCCTCCTGGTCGTGGGTGACCAGGATGGTCGTGGTGCCGATGCGCCGCTGGAGCGCGACGACCTCCTCACGCAACCGCACCCGCAGCTGGGCGTCCAGGTTGGAGAAGGGCTCGTCGAGCAGCAGCAGGTCGGGCTGGATGACCAGGGCCCTGGCCAGCGCGGCGCGCTGCTGCTGCCCGCCGGACAGCTGACGCGGGTGGCGTCCGGCCATGCCGCCCAGGCCCACCATCTCGATCACCTCCGCCGCCCGCCGCCCGCGCTCGGCCGCCGCGACCTTGCGCATGCGCAGGCCGAACGCGACGTTGTCGGCGATCGTCATGTGCGGGAACAGCGCGTACGACTGGAAGACCATGCCCATCGAACGGCGGTGCGGCGGCGTGCCGGTGATGTCGCGGCCGTCCACCTCGATCAGGCCGCCGTCGGCGGTCAGGTGCCCGGCCACCATGTTCAGGGTGGTGGTCTTGCCGCAGCCCGAGGGCCCGAGCAGGGTGAGGAACTCGCCCGGCTCGGTCTCCAGGTCGACCGCCGAGACGACCTCCTTGCCGCCCAGCGACTTGCGCACGCCGTCCAGGCGCAGGCGGCCCCGCCGCACGGCGGTCCCGGCGGGCGCCTCGGTGATGCTCGTGCTCACGAGGTCTCGATCTCCTTGTTCCAGCGGTCCGTCCACGCGGAACGGTTCTTGTTGATCGTCGCCCAGTCGAGTTTGCGCAGCTGGTCGGCGTGTTCCTGGCCGACCACCTGCTTGGCGAGCGCGGGATCGAGCGTGACGCCCTTGACGGTCGGGCCGTTGAAGTTGACCTCGGCCATCAGCTTCTGCGCCGCCGGGTCCAGCAGCGTGTTGACGAACTTCTGCCCGAGATCGGCGTGCGGCGCCTTGTTCACCACGTTGACGGTGGCGATCAGCGGCAGCGCGCCCTCCTCCGGGTAGACGAACTCGATGGGGAAGCCCTTCTTGGCCAGGAGCCGCACCCGCGAGTTGCCCCACACGGAGGCCACGGCCTGCCCCTGCAGGAAGTAGTTGGACACGTCGGCGGTGGTGTCGAAGGTCACGGCGTTGGCCGCCACCTTCTTCACCCCGGCGAAGCCCGGATCGATCGCCGACTCGGACCCGCCGCCGACCCTGGCGGCGATCAGCAGCGCGCCCAGTCCGTACGTCTGCGTGATGGACGGCATGACCAGCTTGCCCTTGAGCTTCGGGTTCTCCAGGTCGGCCAGCCGCTTGGGCGCCGCCAGCCCGTTCTTCCGGTAGTAGTCGGTGTTGTAGGCCAGGCCGGTGGCGTTCAGCGAGAAGCCCACGCCCACGTCGTCCGGCAGGCGGGCGATGTCGATGACGTTCGGCAGGTTCGTCACGGTCTTCGGGTCCAGCTTGGCCAGCAGCCCGGCCTGTACGGCCTGGTTCTGCACGCCGTCGTCGATCAGCGCGACGTCGATCTGCGGGGCGTTCTGCTGGGCCTTCAGCTTGGCCACGGTGTCGGTGGAGCTGCCGGCGATGTAGGAGACCTTGCAGCCGCAGGACTTCTCGAAGCCGGGGATGACCGACTGCTTGAAGGCCTCCTCGTACGAGCCGCCGTAGCCGGCCACGACCAGCGTGCCGGGGGCGGCGGACGGGACGGGGGCGCCGCAGGCGGCGGTGAGGCCGAGGGCTCCGGCCAGGCCTGCGGCGGCCAGGGATCTGCGTGTCATGACAACCTCCGAAGGGGGCGGTTCGGGGTCAGGGCATGGCGAAGCCCCAGCTGTCGGGGCTGTGTCGGGGGAGGTCAGCTGGGGTCGGGGGCGGGGAGGTCAGCTGTGGTCGGTGGCGCCGCCGAGGTCGGTCTCCACGTAGAAGCGCTCGGCGCGGGTCGGCACGAGCATTTCGAGGAGTTCGGCGATCTCGCCCTTGCGGGTCCAGGTCTCGCGCAGCCAGCGGAAGACGGGCGTGCCCGGCGGGAGGCCGAAGAGCGCCGCCTGGGCCTCGTCGAGCACGTGCGGGTCCACGTACAGCCGGGCGCGCGTCAGCTCGACGCCGCGGTCTCGTAGGTAGGCGTGGGTGGTCAGGGGTTCCAGCGGCTGGTCGAGCAGGTCGGGCGCCAGCCGGAAGGGCAGCACGTGCAGCTCGGTGTTGAGGACGTGACCGTCCGCGCCCAGCTTGTGGCGCTCCATCTCGATGACGGCCTCCGCGTCGGGGACGCCGGGCAGTCGCAGGCGGGCTCTGTCCGCCGGGAGCACCTGAGCCGAGAGGACCCGATGGTCCCCGTGCGTCTCCGGGCCCTGGATCAGCAGGCCGGTGAAGCGCAGGAGGTTGTTCTGGCCGACGGCCTGGGCGACGAAGCTGCCACGTCGCCGGAACCGCACGATGAGCCCGGCGTCGGCGAGGTCCCGCAGGGCCCGCTGCACCGTGATGCGCGAGACCTCGAACTCCTCGCAGAGCTCGACCTCCGTGGGGATCCGGGTCCCGGGCCCCCACTGGCCGCCACGGATGCGCTCTTCCAGCACCTTGCGGATCCGCACATGGAGCAGAAGGTCGCGTCCTGACATGCCAAAATACTGGTCGTCACCATAAGTTATGTCAATAGACGATTAGACATAACTTTTGGGCAGGGCAAACGTGAAGCGTGCCCGGCGCCGATGGCACCGGGCACGCGAGGGTGCGTGGGAAGGGCTGCTCAGCCGGTACGGAGCGTCAGCCCGTACACGCTGAGGATCTCGTTGACCGGCTGGAAGTAGGTCGTCCCGCCGCTGCTGCAGTTTCCGGAGCCGCCAGAGGTGACGCCCTGGGCCTGGCTGCCGGAGATGAACGAGCCGCCGGAGTCACCGGGCTCGGCGCACACGTTGGTGCGGGTGAGGCCGGTGACGGTGCCCTCCGCGTACCTCACGGTGGCGTTGAGCTGCTGGACGGTCCCGCAGTGCCAGCCGGTGGTCGAACCGGAGCGGCAGATGGAGGAGCCGACGCCGGCCGCGGTGGAGCCGCGGACGGTGACGTTGGCGCCGCCCGAGCCGCGTACGTACGGCGTAGCGGTGTTACCGGGGGCGGCGACCCAGGAGTAGTCGTTGCCCGGGAACGAGGCGCCCTGGAAGGTGCCCGTCGGGTTGGTGGTGTTGTTGGCCACCCGGCAGTGCCCGGCGGAGACGAAGCCGGGGGTGCTGCCCTTGGTGACGGCGAAGCCGATGCTGCACCGGGCGGAGCCGATGTAGTAGGGGGCGCCGCCGACGATGTTGATAAGGGTCCGCGGCTGCTCGCCGGAGACGGTCACGCGGATCGCGTTCTTGTCGACGCCGGAGGCCGCGGCGAGGGCGTCACCGGCCGCCTGCTGCCCGGCGACGATGACGACGCTGTTGGTGGTCACGTCGATGTACCACAGGGACGCGCCGGCCTTGGCCTGGTCCGACGCCCGGTCGATCTGGTCCTTGACCGCGGTGAGCTGGGCCAGCGTCCGCGAGACGAGCACGGGTTGCGCGCCCTTCGCCTCGATGGAGCCGGTGGTGGCCGGGTCCGTCGTCGCGACCATGAGCTTGGAGGCGTCGGCGGTCAGCCAGGATCCGCCGTAGGAGGCGCCGAGCGAGGACGTCAGCGCGGCCTCCGTCGTCGCAGCGCGCTGCTCGTTGGCCAGCCGGGTGATGACCTGCTGCTCGGACAGGCCGAGGTCGCGCTCGAGGGAGTCGATCACGGACGGCGGGGTCGACTCCGAGGGGACGGGAGACGGGGAGGCCGCTACGGCGGGGGTTAGGGGGGTGGTGGCCAGGCAGGCCGCCACGATGGTGGCGCCTAAGACAGGCCAGCGCTTACTCCGCATGTGCACTCCTTTGTGGGGGTGCCTGTCAAGCTAGCGGTTGGTAGGGATTGGCATAGATGGCAAACGACCCCTATCACGGTGGTATGGCCCCCGGCTCGCGGTGGTGTTACGGCCCTCCGGCGGCTGATCAGCCGCCCAGGCCGCGCACGATGAGGTCGACCGCCGCCTCGAAGGTGCGCTCGGCCTCCTCGGTGTCCTGGCCCTGGCCGATGTGCCCGGCCGTCTCGGCGAACACCAGCCCCGCCACGAACCCGTACAGCACGTCCGCCGTGCGCCGCTGCTCACCCTGCGGCACGCCCGCCGCCTCCAGGATCGGGAACAGCACGCCCCAAAGGCCGGCCTTCCGGTCGGCGGTGATCTCCGGGTGGGCGTACACGTAGCGCCACATCGCCGGGTGGTCGGTGGTGAGCCGGCGATAGGCGCGCGCGAGGATGCGCAGCCGCTCCTGCCAGGGCAGCGCCTCGTCCGGCGGGAGGTCGAGGCGCTGGACGTTGGTGTCGCAGATCTGCGCGAGCAGCGCCATCTTGTTGTCCACGTGGTGATAGAGCGACATCGGATTGACGTCGAGCTCGGCGGCCAGCTTGCGCATCGACAGCCCTTCCACGCCCACCTCGTCCACCATGCGCAACGCCGTGGTGTAGATCTCCTCGAGGGTCAGCGGGGTTCCCCTGCGCGCGCTCACTGCCATACACCGTATGGTAGCGTGAGCCATACGGTGTATGGCTACCCGAAAGGAGTGCTGATGAGAGAGATCCCCGCCCCCCGGGGGCTGCCGATCGTCGGAAACGCGTTCCAGGTGCCCGCGCACTCGCCCATGACCTACTTCGAGGAGGTCGCGCGGGCGCACCCGGAGGGCATCTACCAGCTCGACCTGCTCGGCCGTCAGGTCGTGGTGATCCACGATCCGGATCTGGTGGCCGAGGCGTGCGACGAGACGCGCTTCCGCAAGGAGATCAACCCGCCCTTGTCGATCGTCCGTGACTTCGCCGGCGACGGGCTGTTCACGGCCAGGCCGGACGAGCCCGTCTGGGGTCACGCGCACCGGATCCTCATGCCGGCCTTCAGCCAGCGGTCGATGAAGGCGTACTACCCGCAGATGCTGGAGGTCGCCGACCGGCTCGTGGAGTCCTGGGCGGGGCGTCCGGGGCAGGACCTGCCGGTGGCCGACGACATGACCAGGCTCACCCTCGACACGATCTCGCTGACCGGGTTCGGCTACCGGTTCGACTCCTTCGACTCGCCGGAGCTGCACCCGTTCCTGACGGCGATGGGCGGCGCGCTGACCGAGGCGATGCTGCGCAACCAGCAGCTCCCGTTCGTCACCAAGCTCAAGCGCAAGCAGGAGATCGCCTACCGGGCCGACATCGAGCTGATGCGCGAGCTGGTCGACGACGTGATCAGGCGGCGCCGCGCGGAGGACGGCGCCGCCACCAAGGACCTGCTCGGCCTGATGCTGGAGGCGTCCGACCCCAAGACCGGCGCCCGGCTCTCCGACGCCAACATCCGCGACCAGGTCCTCACCTTCCTGATCGCCGGACACGAGACCACCAGCGGCCTGCTCTCCTTCGCCCTGTACAACCTGCTGCGCGACCCCCACACCCTGGCCAGGGCCTACGACGAGGTCGACCGGCTGCTGCCGGGCGACGAGCCGCCGGCCTACGAGACGGTCATGAAGCTGGACGTGATCTCCCGGATCCTGGAGGAGACGCTGCGGGTCTGGTCCCCGATCCCGGCCTTCTCGGTGAACGCCATCGCGGACACCACGCTCGGCGGTGAGTACGCGCTGGCGGCGGGGGCGCCGGTCATCGTCCTGCTGCCGTCGCTGCACCGCAACCCGAAGGCGTGGGAGCGGCCCGACGAGTTCGACATCGATCGCTGGCTGCCCGAGAACAAGCGCGACCATCACCCAGCCGCCTACAAGCCGTTCGGCAACGGGGAGCGGGCCTGCATCGGCCGCCAGTTCGCGCTCACCGAGGCCAGGCTGGCGCTGGCGATGATCCTGCGGCGCTTCGCCGTCTCCGACCCCGCCGTCTACAAGATGAAGATCAAGCAGACGCTCACCCTGAAGCCCGACGGGTTCACCGTCCGGGTGCGCGAGCGCCGCCCCCACGAGCGCGTCACCGTGCTCGGGCAGCCGATCGAGGTGGAGGAGCAGCAGGACATCGCCGTCACCGGCGTCGCGCTCACCGTCGCCTACGGCTCCAACCTGGGCACCTGCGCCGACATCGCCGAGCGGCTGGCCGAGCGCGCCGGGCGGGCCGGCTTCGCCACCACGCTGACCACCCTCGACGAGCTCGCCCCGCCGCGTGACGGGCTGCTCCTGGTGGTCGCCTCCTCCTACAACGGCAAGGCGCCCGACAACGCCCAGCGCTTCGACGCGCTGGCGGAACTGCCCGACCTGTCGGGAGTACGGCTGGCGCTGCTGGGCTGCGGCAACACCCAATGGCCCACGTACCAGGACTTTCCCCGCCGCGCCTTCGCCAAGCTGACGGCGGCCGGTGCCGTACCCCTGATCGAGCGGGGCGAGGCCGACGCCGACGGCGACTTCGACGGCGACGTGTCGGCGTGGACCGCCAAGCTGTGGGCGGCGACGGCCGAGGAGTACAGCGCGTCGGCCGCCGACGCGGGCCCTCGCTACCAGATGGAGGTGCTCAGCGAGGCGGAGGTGCGGCCCGCGGTGGTGTCCGCGCGGGCGTTCCCGCTGACTGTGGTCTCCAACGAGGAGCTGACCGGCGACCCGGCCGGGCTGTGGGACTTCTCGCTGGAGGCGCCGCGGCCGGGCGTGCGCTCGATCGTGGCGCGGCTGCCCGAGGGCGTGACCTACTCGGCGGGCGACCACGTGGCCGCCTTCGCCAAGAACGACCCGGAGCTGGTGGAGTGGGCGCTGCGCTGCCTGCGTGTCCCGCGCGAGCAGGTCGTACGCCTGCGCACCGGCGGGGCCACGCACCTGCCCGTGGACACGCCGGTGACGGCCGGGCTGCTGCTGACCGAGTTCGCCGAGTTGCAGGAGGTGGCCACCAGGTCGGACCTGGCGGCCCTGGCCGCGCACACCTCGTGCCCGTGGACGCGGAGCCAGCTCGACGCGCTGACCACCGACTACGCCGACGAGATCCTGGCCAAGCGGGTCTCCCCGCTGGCGCTGCTCGACCGCTTCCCGGCGATCGAGCTGCCGCTGCCGGTCTTCCTGGAGATGGCCGGGCCGATCCGGCCGCGCTACTACTCCGTCTCCTCCTCGCCGCTGGCCGACCCCGGCCTGGTGAGGATCACGGTCGGACTGGTGGAGGGGCCCGCCTGGTCGGGCAGCGGCGAATACCGCGGGATGTGCTCGGCCTACCTGGCCGGGCTGGCTCCCGGGGAGAGCTTCTACGGCTACATCCGGGTCCCCGCGCCGCCGTTCCGGCTGCCTGAGGACCCCGCCACGCCGGTGATCCTCGTGGGTCCCGGCACCGGGTTCGCGCCGCTGCGGGGGTTCCTGGAGGAGCGGGCGCTGACCGGGGCCACCGGGCGGGCCGAGGTGTTCGCCGGGTGCCGCCATCCTTCGCATGACTGGCTCTACCGGGACGAGGTGGAGGGCTGGGCGTCGGCTGACGGGGTGCACGTCAGCGTGGCCTACTCGGCGGTGCCGGGGCATCCGTACCGGTTCGTTCAGGATGCGATCGCCGCGCGGAGCGAGGCGGTGTGGGAGCTGCTGGAGGCCGGGGCGCATGTGTACGTCTGCGGTGACGGGCTGCGCATGGCGCCCGCCGTACGGCGGGCGTTGCTCGCCATCCACCGGGACAAGACCGGGACGGACGGCGAGGCGTGGCTGGCCGCGCTCGAAGAGCAGGGTCGTTACCAGCAGGACGTCTTCGCCTGATCTCCGTGTTCGTGGGCGCCACCTGCGGCTTTCCGCAGGTGGCGCTGGGCGAACCTTTATCCCAAAACCCGGATTAGCGGTCGATCCTTGGATATAAGTGCAGCATGCGTGACATATCCGTGGAACATGCTGGAAACCTTCCACGGGCACTGTGAGAGCCTCTGGAAAGGGGGCGGGTCATGCTGCTCAGACTGAGGGTGTCGTTGCCGGACCGGCCCGGGGGGCTGGGCCAGGTCGCGCGGTCACTCGGTGCGTTGGGTGCCGACATCTTGCAGGTCACCGTGCTGGAACGCGAGACGGGCCGGGCGGTGGACGACTTCACGGTGTCCTGGCCCGGGAAGGTGACGCCGGACGAGGTGCGCGACCGGCTCTCGGCCGTCCCGGGCGTACGCGTCGAGGGGGTCTGGCCGACCAAGGACCTTCCGGGCTCGGCGCCCGACTACGACCTGCTCATGCACGTCGCGTCGGAGCCGTCGCGGGGGATCGCGACGCTGGTGGACGCGTTGCCGGGGCTGTGCGGCGCCGAATGGTCGATCGCGCTGGCGGGTGACGTCGTACGGCATGCCAGTCTGGGCGCGCCGGAGGTGTTCGAACTGCTGGAGCCGCCGCTCAGGGCCGCCACGCGCGCGGCCGACGATCTGCGGCTGATGCTGCTGCCGGTCGCCACCCACGGGCTGCACGTGGTCGTCGCCCGCGCGGCGGGACCGCACTTCCACCGCGCCGAACTCGAACGAGCCGCGCGCATCGTGGCCGTGGTCTCCAAGCTGTCCTCGGTGCTGCCCACCCCTAACTGACTTTCCTCGCGGTGCCCTAATGTCGGTGCCGTGTCTCGACGATCATGGATTCTGTGGAGTGCGGCGTTAGCGCTGACGCTGATTCCCGACGTCTTCTTCTGGATCCGATCGCTTCTGGTCGGAGATGACGGCGACCGGAGCTACATGTGGATGTATGTGGGTTCGTGCCTGGGTAACCAGATCAACGACCTGATCAGGTATCCAGAACGCGTGGTCAGGGACCTCCCCCTTTTCTGGTTCGGTGGGGCGCCGATGATCGTCGTGGCCTTCGCCTGCTGGTACCTGAGCGTGCGGACCGGGCGTGCCCGGCTCGGCCGGATCATCGCCCGCTCAGGCGCGGTGACCTTGCTCTTCTTCCGTATCCCCGAGCTGCTGCTGTTCACGCTCGACGGGGCGCTGGGCCCGCGATGCCTGGAGGCGTGGGGTCCCCCCGAGGTGCTGAGCTGGAACGCGGGCATGAACCTCTACTTCCTGGCGCCGCCGATCCTGGTTCTGCTCGCGGTGCGGCCGGCCCGCCGCGGCTACGTCCGGAGAGGGCGCTTCTCCCGTACGGCGGCCGCGGCCCTGACGCTGACGACTCTCCTGGCCGTGGACCGGGCGGCCCCACCCGGCAAAGTGAGCAGCGAAGGCGAGCTCGACTGCGCCGGTTTCGGGGACGGCACCGTCCACGACCTGACCAAGGCGGAAAAGGACTTCCTGTGCCAGGTCCGCGGTTACGCCCCCTTCATCAACGGCGGCATCGAGGGCTGGGCCGAAGCTCCCGATCGGGTGGTCCTGGCTCAGGGCCGCGACCTGTGCCGTCTGGCCGAACAGTACGGCGGCGAGATCAACGCCCCTGCCGTGCGCGAGGCACCCCACGCGGCGCTGGCCGGCGCGCTGGGACCGTTGTGTCCCGCGGTGGTCCGCGCCCAGGAGCTGGCCGGCCGGCGGCAACAGGAGGAAGAGGCCGCGTACGTCGCCAAGAAGGAGAAGGCCTGCGCCGCGCACCCCGCGCACCGCCCGAAGATCAAACCGGTCCGGCGACACCGCGCCACCATGTGGACCGAGTTCTGGACCATCAACGGCTGGGAGGACGGATACGAAGACGCCTCTCCCGACCTGGTCAAGGAGCTGGTCGGCAGCGAACGGGGCGCGCTGGCCATCTGGGCGGCCGACGAGTCCGGGTACGCCTGCGTGACCACCGAGTCCTACACCCGGCGGCCGCCGCTGGAGACCAAGGGGTGGAAGGAGGTGGTCGAGGTCGCCTACGAGAGCCCGACCGGCTCGCTGACCCTCGGCGACGGCTCGGGGAACACCTCGCCCAAGCTGACGACCAGCGGCCCCGGGTCCTACCGGGTCCGGGTCCACCTGCGCGGCCGTGAGCGCGTCTACCAGGTCCCCTACCCTCCGGACGGCGCCGTCGAGCTGCTGATCATGGTGTTCCCCGGCAAGAGGAAGGAGTCGACCGACTACCGGTGACGGTCTGTCCGAGGGCATGATCCTCTGACGCGCGTATCGTTGGCCCCGGCCGTGGTAACGCTTGAGGAGGAGCCGGTGGATTTCGAGCTGAGCGACGAGCAGAGGGCCTTCCGGGAGACCCTGCGGGCCTTCGTCGACAAAGAGATCATGCCCGTCGCCATCGAGTGGGAGCACTCCGGGCGCTACCCCACGGAGATCGTCGACAAAATGAAGGCGATGGGGCTCTTCGGCCTCAGCGTGCCCGAGGAGTACGGCGGGCTCGGGGCGGACATGGTGTCGTTCGCCCTGGTCTTCGAGGAGATCGCCCGGGGCTGGATGGGGGTCGCCGGCACCATCGGATCTCACTCGCTGGCCTGCTGGATGATCGCTCGGCACGGCACCGAGGAGCAGAAGTCGCGCCATCTCCCGGATCTGGCCACCGGAGCCCGCCGTACCGGCATCGCGCTCACCGAGCCCGGGGCCGGGACGGATCTGCAGGGCATTCAGACCAGGGCCGTACGTGACGGCGACCACTATGTCGTGACCGGCACCAAGACGTGGATCACCAACGCCCGGCACGCCGATCCGTTGCCCGTGCTGGTGAAGACGTCCGTCACCGAGCCCGCGCACAAGGGGATGTCGGTGCTGCTCGTCGATCCGGCTTCCGAGGGGTTCGGGGTCAGCCGGGACCTGCCCAAACTCGGCTACAAGGGGACCGAGACCTGCGAGGTCGTGCTCGACGGCGTGCGCGTGCCCGTGGACGCGCTGCTCGGCGGCGTCGAGGGGCGCGGCATGCAGCAGGTGCTCGGCGGGCTGGAGATCGGCCGGATCAACATCGCCGCCCGCGCGGTCGGCGTCGCCCAGGCCGCCTACGACGCCGCGCTCGGCTACGCCCGCGAGCGCAACGCCTTCGGCCAGCCCATCGCCGACTTCCAGGCCGTACAGCTCAAGCTGGCCGACATGGCGACCGAGATCCAGGCGGCCCGGCTGCTGACCTACTGGGCGGCCTCCCAGGCCGACAGCGGGAAGCGGGTCGACATGGAGGCGGGGATGGCCAAATACTTCGCCTCCGAGGTGGCGTTGAAGGCGTCGCTGGAGTCGATGCGCATTCATGGTGGATATGGCTATTCGCAGGAGTTCGTGGTCGAGCGGCTCTACCGGGACGCGCCGCTGATGGCCATCGGCGAGGGCACCAACGACGTCCAGCGGCTGGTGATCGCCCGCTCTCTGGTCTCCGGCAAGAACCACGTCGGGTGGTGATGGCTCGGGGGGCGCGGTAGAGCACGCGACTTGTTGGGCAGATGAGGTGCTATGACCGGTAAGCACGATTCCAGCCCCGCAGGTTCTCCAGCTTCTTCGGGCTCTTCGGGCTCTTCTGGCGAACCTGGTCATGGTCATGGGCACGGGCATGGTCATGGGCGCGGTGGGATCAGAGGGCTGCTGGCGAAGGCCGGGCATGCCCTCGCGCCGCACAGTCACGACAGCGCCGACAAGACCGACGCCGCCTTGGAAGGCAGCAGTCGCGGGCTGCGCGTGCTGGCCGTCTCGTTCGGCGTGCTGCTGGTCACCGCCGCCGTCCAGGCCGTGATCGTCGTCATGTCCGGCTCCGTCGCGCTGCTCGGCGACACGCTGCACAACGTCGCCGACGCGCTCACGGCCGTACCGCTCGCGATCGCGTTCTCGCTCGGCCGCCGGGCGGCCACCCGCCGCTTCACCTACGGGTACGGCCGAGCCGAGGACCTGGCCGGCATCGCCATCGTGCTGATCATCGCCGCCTCCGCCGTCCTGGCCGGGTACGAGGCGGTCACGCGGCTGTTCCACCCCCAGGACATGCGGGCCGTCGGGTGGGTGGCCGCGGCGGCCGTGGTCGGGTTCCTCGGCAACGAGTGGGTGGCCCGCTATCGGATCGGGGTCGGCAGGGAGATCGGCTCCGCCGCGCTGGTCGCCGACGGGCTGCACGCCAGGACCGACGGCTTCACCTCCCTCGCCGTGCTCATCGGCGCGGGCGGCGCGGCGCTGGGCTTCCCCCTCGCCGACCCGATCGTCGGGCTGCTCATCACCGTCGCCATCTGCTTCGTGCTGCGCGACGCCGCCCGTGAGATCTACCACCGGCTCATGGACGCCGTCGACCCGGCCATCGTCGACGAAGCCGAAGCCATCCTGGACGGCGTCGAGGGAGTGGAACGCGTCGGCTCCGTACGACTGCGCTGGATCGGCCACGCGCTGCACGCCGAGGTGGAGATCCTGGTGGGCCACGAACTCTCGCTCGTGGACGCGCACGCCGTGGCGGTGGCCGCCGAACACCACCTCATCCACGGCCTGCCCCGACTGCGCGCCGCCACCGTACACACCGACCCGCACGGCCCCGCGGGCGCCGACCATCACGCCCCGCTGACCAGTCATCGCTGAAACCCGGTCCTTACCGACATGGCGGCATCACTCGTCCAGGTCAGGGTATTTTTGGGCGGGTGTCGATCGCCCCCACCACGATCCCGCCCACCACGACCCCCGCCCCCGCGCGCCTCGCCTGGCTCGACGCCCTGCGCGGCATCGGGGCGCTCGCGGTGGTCGCCGAGCACCTGCTGCCCTGGTTCCTGCCGGCGCTCCGGCCCTTTTGGTTCAGCCTCGGCGTGTACGGCATCCTGGTGTTCTTCCTGGTCAGCGGCTACATCATCCCGACGTCGCTGGAGCGGCACGGCGATGTGCGGACGTTCTGGGTCAGCCGCGCCTTCCGCCTCTACCCGCTCTACCTCGCCGTGGCCGCCCTGGTGCTGGTGGCGGCCTGGTGGGTGCCGGTACGCGCGGAGGTGCCCCGCGACGGTACGGCGGTGGCGGCGCACGCGACGATGCTGCTCGACGTGGTGGGCGTCGGGGGTGTGGCCGACACCATGTGGACGCTCTCGTACGAGATGGTGTTCTACCTGCTCGTCACCGCGCTGTTCGTGACCCGGCTGCACGAGCGGAGCGGGTTGTTCGCGGTGCTGTTCGCGGCCGGTTCGGTGGTCGTCGGGCTGCTGGTCGGCGGGGCGCTGCTGAAGGGCGGCTGGGTCGCGTACGCCTCCGGGGCCGCGTTCTTCGCCGGGCTGGCGTGCGTGATCTCGGGCAGATTTCGTACGGCGGCGGCGTGCGCGCTGGGCCTGATGGCGGTGGCGCTGCTGGTCTTCGGCAGCCGAGTGCCGTGGATGGGCGTGGCCGTGCTGGGCGTCATGTTCGCCGGGACCGCGATCCACCGCTGGGAACGCGGCACGGGCGGGCTGTGGCCGGTGGCGGCGACCGCCGGACTGGTCGCGCTGGCCCCGATCTGGGCGATCGAGGCGGGATGGTGGTGGGTCGAGCCGGACGTGTGGATCACCACGATCGCGCTGGCGGCGGCCACCTTCGCGGGCGGGATGGCGCTGCGGGGACGGCGGGTGCCACGGGTGCTGACCTGGCTCGGGCTGATCAGCTACTCGCTGTATTTGGTGCATCATCCGCTGCTGAAGTTCTTCGTGGAGGTGAGCGGGGATCTGCGGCGGTCGCCGCTGCCGCTGCAGCTCGGCATGGCCGCCCTGGCCATGGTGGTGGTCCTGCTGGCCAGCGCCCTGGCTTACCGCTTCGTCGAGAAGCCGATGCAGTCGTTAGGGCGCCGGCTGTCCCGTCGCACCGCCTAGAGGTTCTACCAAATGACCCGTTGTGTGTGACGTTGAGGTGATTTTGCCAGCAAACGCTAAGGTGAGATCTTGTGCAGTCGCTCATGCCGGAAGATTTACGCCAGATCGGGCCTTATCGGGTTGTTGGTGTACTGGGGCGGGGCGGCCAGGGAACGGTTTACCTGGGCCAGGGGTCGTCCAACGAGCAGGTCGCGGTCAAGGTGTTACACGCTGGAGGCGCGGCGGATGAGAACGCACGCCGCCGGTTCCTGCGCGAAGCTGAGGCGGCTCGCCGGGTTGCTCCGTTCTGTACTGCGCGGGTGCTGGACACGGGCTTGGCGGACGGTCAGCCGTACATCGTCAGTGAGCACATCCCAGGACCATCGCTCGACCTGCTGGTCAGGACCGAGGGTCCGCGTTCGGGCAGCGGGCTGGAGCGGCTCGCGGTGGCCACGCTCACCGCGCTGGCGGCCATCCACCGGGCCGGGATAGTCCACCGTGACTTCAAGCCGCACAATGTGATCATGGGTCCGGAAGGGCCTGTGGTGATCGATTTCGGGATCGCCCGGGTGACCGCCCAGACGGCCACGCACAGCGTGGTGGGCACCCCCGTCTACATGGCGCCGGAGCAGTTCGGCGGAGGGCCGATCACCCCGGCGGCCGACCTGTTCAGCTGGGCGACCTCCATGATCTACGCGGCCACCGGGCAGCAGGTCTTCCGTGGAGACTCCTTTCCCGTGATCATGCACGCCATTCTGACCCGCGAACCCGACCTGTCGTCCGTGCCGCAGGAACTGCGCCCGGCGGCCTGCCTGACCAAGGACCCCACGGCCCGGCCGAGCGCCGCCGCCCTACTGCGCCGCCTGACCGGCGACGAGCCTCCCGCCCCACTCGCTCAGCGGCCCGCGGCGCACGCCACGATGGGCATGCCGGAGGCCGAGCAGCTCACCCTCCGGCCGTATCCGTCGACGCAGGAGAACATGCCTCCCGGCGGGTCGGAGCCGCATGGGACCCCTGGATCGGGCGTCCCTCCCCAGCCTCCGCCCAGCGGCCGCGGCCGGTCGAAGAAGATCGGCCTGACTGTCGGCGCTGGAGCAGTTGCTCTGGTGCTGGCCGTGGTGGGCGTACGGGCCGCGGTCAAGAACGCGGTACGGGGAGCGCTGTCGGGCGGCCAGCCCTCCACCTCCCAGCCCGCCTCCGCTTACTCCCCACAGCCGAGCCCTTCTGACACACCTGCGCCGACGCCTTCGCAGACAGCTTCGGAAGAGCCGACCGAGGATCCGTTCAACCCCGCGGACCTCGACAAGGAGAGCACAGACCCGACCCCGATCACGGCCGACGCCCTGCTGCCGCAGTCCTTCACGAGTGCCGAGGGGGTGCGTTTCAGCCGTAAGGCGGCTGGGGTGGAAGACTGCCCGAGCCCGTGGCCCGACGCCAGGGTCAAGTCCGCCCTGCGCAAGGCACGCTGCGACGACATGGCCGTGGGCGCCTATGTCAGCTCGGGCGCTCCAAAGGGGCGCATCATGGTGACCGTCTGGGTCGTTCCGCTGAAGGACTCGGGCAGGGCCGGCACCGCGTACTCAAGGCTCAAGAACGTCTACGTGCAGGACTGGGGTATCCGGTGCCCCCTGGCGGGTCCAGGTTCAACCGGTATCTGCTATACGTCGAACTGGTGGAACGTACAGCTGTACTCGTGGACCGGACAGAACGGCCGATATGTGATCCGTACCCTGGCCGTCTACACAAACCTCACCAGAGACGCCAGCGCGGCCAAGTGGCTCAAGGACGCCTCGCGCGCGGCGTTCAAGGAGTCAGGCCCCATGGTCTACCAGGACGGACAGTGATCGGACTCCCCGGTCTGCGCCACCTGACAGCTGAAGAGCGCTACAGCGACCTGCCGGTCGCGTAGCGGTTGGAGGCGGCGACGACGGTCTTGGCGACTTCCAGTTCCTCCTCGGTGCGGGGTCCGTAGAGCATCACCACGTTGATCGTGGGGGAGTACAGGGGGTGGCGCTCGCCCCAGCCCTTGGCGATAAGTTCCTGCTGGTCCTCCTGAGACAGGGCCAGGTGCAGGCTGCCGTCGGTGTGGACGTGTGCGAACTCGGCGATCAGGCGGGGCGGCAGGAGCACCGCTCCCTCAGGTGGCTTCGCGTCGCCTTCCAGGAAGAAGGCGGTCGCGCCCGGCTCGGAGATCTCACTGGGCCTGATCTCGGTCGCGGGAAGCGCGGTGCTCATCCACTTCGTCAGCTGTTCGCGGATCTCGTCGGGGCTGAGCTGGCTGAGCTGGACGTGCGGCACGGACGGTCCAGTCTTGGGACGGTCGCCCGCGCGGGTGGGCAGGGTCTTCATTGTGGTCTCCTCAGAAAGTGATCACGATCTTGCCGCGGGTGTACGTGCCGGCGGCGAAGTCGCGCATGGCTTCCATGGACTGTGCAAAGGAATAGGTGGCGGCCACCTCGATGCTGATGCGGTCGGTGGCCAGGCTTGCCGCCTGCCAGGGCAAGTCTCCCGTGGCCGGATCCATCCTGACGTAGCCCGGCACTACGCCATTCACCTCGGCGGGGCCGTACAAGGTCGAGATCAGCCGTCCACCTTGCCGGACGAGCACTGCCGTTGAGGCGAGTGCGGGACCGGCGTTGATCAGATCGACGACCACGTCGGCGTCGGTAGAGATGGGGCCGCGCGTGTAATCGATCGCGGTCTCCGCGCCGAGCTCCTGGATATAAGCGGCGTCCGCAGGGGCTGCGGTGGCCAGCACGCGAGCACCGGCCTGGGCGGCGTGCTGGACCACGAGCGCGCCGACTCCTCCGGTGGCGCCGATGATCAGCACGGATTCGCCGGGCTCGATGCGCGGCTGTCACGACGCAGTGCGCGGTCATGGCCACGGTGGGCAGCGCCGCTGCCGCGATCGGGGGCAGAGTCGACGGCCGGTGCGTGATGTGCGGCCCGTCGGTGATCACCGCGTACTCGGCCAGCATCCCGGACACTGCGCCCGCGTAGGCGATCACCTCATCACCCACCGCGAACCGCGACACCCCCTTCCCCACGGCTGCCACGACGCCGGTGGCGTCCATGCCGGGTACGAACGGATGCGTCACCGGGAACAGCTCGCGCAGCTCACCGGTGACCAACTTGATGTCAAGCGGGTTGAGCGCAGCTGCCTGCACGCGCACCAGCACCTCTCCTGAGGCCGGCAGACGATCGGGTACATCGGAGACGCGAAGCTGGTCAAGAGCGCCGTAACCAGGCGCGGCAAGGGCTTTCATGGGAACAAGCCTGCTGGTGGCACGCGGGTTGACGCACTGCCCGTTCGGCTGGTCTCCGCTGCTCGAACGAGTAGCCCTAGCATGAGGCCATGCGCCTGCCTGACCCCGCGGCCGCACTCGCCGCTGCCGCTTCGGTGCTCCACGCCCCGATCGGCGGCATTCTGGAGCCCGTGTCCGTAGCGTTGTCGGAGTACCTGCCGCACCGGGCGCTCGCCATGCTGACCGGTGACTGCGCCAGACACCCTATGAAGGCGTTTGGCGAAGCCGCGCTGACCGAGCAGATCACCAGCGCCGAGCTGGCCAGGGTGGGCGGGACAGTGGAGGTGGGGCGGCCATGGTTCGGCGAGGTCCACCTGGCGGGCGAGCCCATGCCCGCGCTCGCCGTGGCGTCCCAGTCATCCGGTGCGGACGGCGCCCTGCTCGTGGTGGTGACCGGCGATGAACCCGCCGATGAGGTGCGCGTGCTGGTGCAGGCGCTGTGGGATCTGGTGGCGCTGCACCTGTCGCACCGGGCCGTGAACCTCCCACCGGCCGACCTCAGCGGGAACCGGGTCGCGGCCAGCGAGCGCGCCCGTGTCATCACCGAACTCACCAGCGCTCACGCGGCCACGCTCCAGTCTCTGCTCAGCACGTTGCGCAGCCGTACACTCGACGACGCCGCAGCTCGGCGCACCGCCACCGATCTGGCGGTCTCCGCGCTCATCGAACTGCGCGCGGCGGCCGACCTCGACTCCACCCTGAGCGAGGAGCGGGCAGGAGCCGCCTTCGACCGGCTCGCGGGGAAGCTGGCGCCGCTCACCCGCTACAGCGAGGTGTCACTGGAACTCGACGGCCCGCGCGAGCCGGACCACGTCCTGCCTGGTGACATCGCCAACGCGGCCCAGGCCCTGGCCAGGAACACCGTCGTCACCATGCTCGACTACGAGGGGCTGAGCAGGATCCGCGTGACCTGGGAGGTGGCCGGGGCCGAGCTCCACGTGGCGATTCGCGACGACGGGCCCGGCGTGCTGACCGTCGACGCCCTGCCGGTGCGCCGCCTCACCGAGCTGGCAGCAGCCGTGGGCGGTCGCCTCTCGCTCGACGCGGTCCCGGGCTGGGGCACCACGGTGACCGCGGCGCTGCCACTCACGCCACCTGTCACAGAGGTTCCTGACGATGCCTTGGCCGTACTCAAGCCGCGTGAGCTGGAAGTGCTCGAACGGCTGGCGCGCGGCTTGCGTAACCGGCAGATCGCCGGGGACCTGCTGATCAGCGAGCACACGGTGAAGTTCCACGTCGCCAACATCCTCGACAAGCTGGGAGTCGCCACCCGTACCGAGGCCGCGGCCCTTGCCCACGTCCATGGCCTGAGCGCCTGACCGCGGGCAACGATGATCACCTGTGTCTCGGCTGGGCGCACAGCGCGCGCCGTTTCATAGGTTGCTGGGCTTGAGGTGCTGTCCACGGCGTACATGGCAAACGATGATCGCTGGTGGCTGGGGCCCTTGGAGAGGGACGCCCTTTCGGAGGAGTAGGCGGCCGGTGGTGACATGGCCGGGACGTCCGGCTGGTGCTCAGGGGGTCGTGACGCATCGCCGTGGCTGGTCCAGGGCCGTGACGATCTCCGGGTGGTGGGCCAGCGCCTGCCGTACGACGGGATCCTCGGTCGTCAGGAACGCCAGGTGCCGGATGGCGTGTGCCACCACGTTCGCCACCTCGACGCGGCCCGGCGTGGGCGTCGCGGGTGCGTCGCCTACGGCGATCTCCAGAACGGGCAGGTCGATCGCGGGCAGCCAGGGCTCCGGATCCGGGCAGACGGCGTACGTGAGCACGATCTCGCCCCCGGGACGGCAGCGCCAGCTCGTGGAGTGCACGACGGTGGACAGCGCGTCGGTCGGGATCCCGCTGACCCGCCGCGCGGCCTGGTCGGGGGTCTCTCCGGGGGCGGGCACGGCGCTGGCGTGCCGGTACGCCCACTTACTGTCGGTGTCCGCCCGTAGCATGAGCGTCTCGACCGAGACGACGTGTCTTTCCGTCACCTCCGACAATCTACTGCCAGCAGTATGCAGAAGCGATCCATTCGCAGAAGGCCGTAGGTGGGGCGGCGCGAAGAGAGAGGCGGACAGCCATGCCCGGGTTGCTGGTGCTCATGGGGTCGGGCGAGACGAGCCCGACCATGGTGGAGGTCCACCGCTCCGCCGCGCGGCGGCTGCGGCCGGGCGCGCGGGCCGTGCTGCTCGACACCCCCTACGCCTTCCAGGAGAACGCGGCCGACATCTCCGCCCGTGCCCGCCGCTATTTCGCCCGGAGTGTCGGCCTTGAGGTTGAGGTGGCGACCGGCGCGGCCGGAGCCGACTGGGTGTTCTCCGGCCCCGGCAGTCCCACCTACGCCCTCGATCAGTGGACGGCCGCGCCCACCGCGGGCGACCTGCGGGCCCGCGTCCGCGCCCGCCAGGGCGTGACCGTGCTGGCCTCGGCCGCCGCCTGCACGGCGGGGCTCGCGACGGTGCCGGTCTACGAGATCTACAAGGTGGGCGCCGAGCCGCACTGGCGCGAGGGCCTTGACCTGCTGGCGGCGCTCGACCTGCGGGCGGTCCTGATCCCGCACTTCGACAACGCCGAAGGCGGCACCCACGACACCCGCTTCTGCTACCTGGGCGAGCGGCGGCTGTCCCGGATGGAGCGGGAGCTGCCGCCGGGCACGGCCGTCCTCGGCATCGACGAGCACACCGCGGTCGTCATCGACCTCGACGCCGAGACCGTCGAGGTGGCGGGCCGCGGCGGGCTGACCGTGCGTCGTCCCGGCTCGCAGGCGGTCCTGCCCGCGGGCACCCACATCGGTCTGGAGGAGGTCCGCCGCCTGGCCGAAGGCGGTTGCGTCACCGCCGCGCCGACGCCCCGACCCGCCGCCGTCCCCGTGCCGGCCCAGATCACGCTGGAGGAGACCGTCCGCTCCTGCGAGCGGCGCTTCCAGCTCGCGGCGGCGGCGCCCGACCTGGGCGCCGCGGCCCGCGCCGTCCTCGACCTGGAGGCCGAGCTGGTCAAGTGGGCGGCCGACACCGAGGAGGACGCGGGCGGCGTCGACGAGGCCAGGGAGCTCATGCGGCTGCTGATCGCCCGGCTCGCCGAGGTGGCCACCACCGCCGACCTGCGTGCCCTCGTCGAGGCGCTGCTGGCGCTCCGCAACGACCTGCGCAGGCAGGGCCGCTACGAGACCGCCGACGCACTGCGGGCGGCGATGCTCAGCGGCGGCGTGCTCGTCGAGGACACTCCTGACGGACCACGGTGGACCACCTCGCGGTCGATGTAGCCGCCTGAGTCCCTTGGCGGTTCGTCGATCCGGCGCCGTGACTCAGGCGATCGTCAGCCGGAGCAGCGGTGCCACGGTTGGGGCCTCGGACAGGTCGCGGCCCGCTGCGACGAGGGCCGCCACGCGGTCGGGGTCGAGCGCCCGCCCGGCGTTCGTACGGAACTTCACCGCGAGCTCCTCCGCCGTCAGCGGATGCTCCGGGCCGCCGCGTGAGGAGTCGACCCGGTGCTCCAGCAGCGAGCTGTCACGGAGCCGTACCCGCAGCACGGCCGCGAACGCGTGCGGGAAGATCTCCGTCGCCCGCTCGTCCGCCACGCAGCGCACCCGCTCGGCCAGCGCCAGCCGTTCGGGATCGAGGGCGGCGAAGTCGTCCAGTGACAGCCCCAGCCCGCCGCCGCCGTGCAGCGCCGCCGCGACCGTGTACGGTCCCGAGAACTTCGCGTGGTACGGCGACTCGGGCTTGATCTTGTCGGCCCGGGGCTCGGCGATGGTACGCAGCACCGGCGCCGCGACCCCCAGCTCGACCTCCTCGATGTCGTCGGGGGACAGGCCGCCGGCGCGCAGGGCGAGGGCGCAGTCGATGGCCGGATGGGTGAAGTGGTTCGTCGGATACGGCTTGTAGACCGTACGCAGGAGTTCCCACCGCTCGCCCAGGCCCGACAGCAGCGCCTCGGCGTCGAACCGGCCGTCCAGCCACGCCTGGAAGAAGCCGAACCGGCCCTCCAGCACCGTGGGCGGCCCCGTCAGCCCCTCCAGCGCGAGCACGGCCGCCGTGACGCCCGAGTGGGCCGCCCAGCCGCAGTGCACCCGCTTGATCGTGCCGCCCGTGCGGTTGGCCTCAAGAACGCCGGCGCCCATGCTGGCGGCCACCCCGACGGCGTGCGCGATGCCGGCGGCGTCCAGGTCGTACAGCAGCCCGGCCGCGACCGCCGCGCCGAGCGTGCCGCAGATCGAGGTGGCGTGCTGGCCCTTCTCGAAGAACAGCGAGTTGCCGGCCTCCGGCAGGTAGGAGGCCATGCCGAGCCGGTTGCACACCTCGACGCCGGCCGCGACGGCCGCGATCAGCCGCTCGCCGGAGGCGCCCGTGGCCTCCGCGGCGGCCAGCGCGGCGGGCACCACGGGAGCGCTCGGATGCAGCACGGACGGCAGATGCGTGTCGTCGTAGTCGAGCGCGTGCGCCAGCGTGCCGTTGACCAGCGCCGCCGACGGCGCGGGCAGCCGGTCGCCGCTCCCGATCGCGGTCGACTCCCCGGCCCCCTGCCACCGTCGTACGGCCCGCAGCACCGCCGGGGCCGCGTCACCCGCAGGCTCCGCGTAGGCGGCCAGGCAGTTGCCGAGCACGTCGAGCACCCGGCCCGTCACATCGTCCCGCACCTCGGCCGGGACGCCGCGATCACGGCAATCCACGGCGAATTCCGCGAGCCGCTGAACATGAGTGCTCACTTCCGGCCCTTGCTCAGGCGATGACGGCGAGACATGAGTGGTCACTTCCGGCCCCCGATCAGGCGATGACGGCGAGCGGGCGGACCGGGGCTCCCGTGGCGCCGACGATCGGCAGCGGGTTCAGCACCAGCAGGAACTCGCGGACTCCCGAGTCGAGCAGCTCGGCCAGCCGCATCGTCTCCACGATGTTGATCCCCGACTCCACCAGCATGATCCGGTGCACGGGAAGCGTGGCATGCCCGCGGCCCGCCGCGATGTGCTCGAAGGCGATGGTCTCGCCGCCCACCACGCGTGGCTGCCGCGCGGCCAGCCAGCGGCCGGCATCGGCGCCCGGACCCGGAACGCCGTTCCGCTGACCGACGAAGTCGTCTCCCGACTCCCACAGCCGCGACCAGCCGGTCCCGACCAGTACGGCGTCGCCCGCGCGGATCTCCAGGTCCCCGGCGGCCCGCTCCAGATCGTCGGCGGTGACCTCGTAGCCGGCGGGCAGCGTGGCCACCCCGTGCACGGCGGCCACGTCGAGCAGCACGCACCGGCCCACGTACGGCTCGAACCCGTCGATGCCCATGGCGCTGAACCCCTCGTGCGACATCACCTCGCCCGCCGGCCGCCCGCCGTACAGGAGACCCTCTTGGGAGACGTGCGCGAGAGCGTCGACGTGCGTGCCGACGTGGCCGCCCGTGACGATGATCTCGTTGGCGGCCGAGCCGCCATCGGTCCTGACCATGTCGCCGTGCCGGCGTTCCAGCGCCATACGGAACGGCGGGTGGTTGGGGGACTGCGGCATGCCCTTGCGCATCGGCTGCGCCAGGTCCAGGACGCGCGAGCCCTCCAGGGCCTTCCACAACGACGACATATCCGGTGGCTCCTTGTGTTCCAATAGTAGGAATGCTGTTCCCGACAGTACACATGATTCACCGGGGAAGGCCCACCATGCCCAGCCAGACCGCCGCCACCGTCGAACGGGCCGCCGACATCCTCGTCCGGTTCGCCGAGGCGGGCACGGACACACTCGGCGTCACCGAGCTCGCCGAGAGCCTGGGCATGTCGAAGGCGGCGGTGCACCGGGTGCTGGCCTCGTTCAGGAGCCGGGGGCTGGTCGTGCTCGATGAGGAGAGCAGGCGCTACTCACTGGGGCTGACGGCGATGCGGCTCGGCCTGGCCTACCTCGACCGCATCGACGTACGGCGGCTGGCCGCGCCCGAACTGCCCGCCCTGTCGAGGCTGACCGGCGAGACCGCCACCTTGTCGATCAGGACCGGTGACACCCGCGTCTACATCGACCAGGCGACACCCGAGCGGGAGGTGATCATGTCGGTCTCGCTGGGCGTGCCGTATCCGCTGCACGCGGGCGGGTCGTCCAAGGCGTTCCTGGCCTACCTCTCGGAAGAGGAGATCACCCGCTATCTCAGCCGATCACTGGAGACCATGACGCTTGCCACCGTCACGGACCCCGGCCGCCTTCGCACCGACCTGACGCTCATCCGCCGCCGCGGCTACGCGATGTCGATCGCCGAACGGCAGAGCGGCGCGGCCTCCGTGGCGGCCCCCATCCTCGACCACCACGGCCGTCCGGCGGCGGTCATCAGCGTGTGCGGCCCGGCCGACCGCTTCATGGCCGAAGCCGACGCCTGCGCCGCCGCCCTCCTGCGGACCACCGACCGCCTCTCCGCCCACCTGGGCCACCACTGACCGTCTTCAGTTCCCGCCCAAAAAGGGCCTCCGCTTCGCTCCGGGCGTTCTTTCCCCCGCCCGTTACCCGATTCGGTGGTTGGCCGTCTGATGCCCACCCGCCCACAAAGGCCCTCCGCTTCGCTCCGGACGTCCTCCCAGGCGGGCTGACGCCCGCCCTCTGAAGGGCCTCGCTGCGCTCGGGCTGCCTTTCCGAACACGCTTCGCCGGGTCGGCTGGTTGAAGCGGGCTTGACCGTGGCGGCAAACCCATCGGGACCGGCGCCGACTCCTACCGCCTGGCCCAGACCCAAGCCGTGCACCAAGCCCCCCGCCAAGACGGCAGCCCGACCGTTAACTTGACGCCGAAGCCGTCCAACGACCGTCAGCCAGGCATGGGGAGGCCCTGACGCATACCGCCAGCGGCGGACGGAAGGACGGCCAGATACCCCAACCCCGAGGGAGAAGCCTCTGGACATTGCGCCCCGGATGAGAGAGGACCAGCGGGAACACCTCAACCGGGGCCGTCTGAATCTTCAGCTCAGGCCACGTACGATAGCTCGTCCAGAGGTGCCACCTGCACATCATGCAGCCGCATCAGGAGCTCCCGGCCGAGCGCGTGATACATGTCGGAGTCGTCGAACGTGAGCACGACGTTGCGCTCGTACGGCACCAGTGGCGGCAGATAGGGCAGGAACACATCAGCGCGCACCCCATACGGCGAGCAGTTGCCCACGGTGAAGACTGCGGCGTTACGCCGCAGGTGCGGACACTGCGCGATCGCCTCCGGGATACACCCTCGACACGTCGGCGGCGCGTTGGTGTAGCCGTCTCCGCCATCTCCGGAGTCAGATGACAGTAACCACCAGATCCGCCCTGTCTCGGCGTCTGCTGCCGAACAAGCGCACACCTGGCAGAGCCGATTGTCCATGCAACGCCACTGCCTTCGGGTGTTCACCGACGTGAAGTCGGGCCGTCCCGTCATCGTCTTGCCCTGTCGCAGCCGCAAGACGCCGTTGTTGTAGTCGCCGCGACTCGGAATGGCGTAGCTGAGTTGCGAACCGCCACGGCGCGGTATCCACTTCAACGGGTGGCTCTGGACCTCTCCCGTCCACCCGATCACGTACGGATAGTGAAATCCGGTCGGGCCGGCCTTCGTCACCAGATCCACGGCGTCTCCCGGTCATAGCCAGGGATGAGCGCCGCCACCAGTTCGGGAGTCTGGGCAGGTACGAGGTAGGGGTGGCTCTGCTGCGAAGGTACGGTCACGCGGAAGTGGGTCAAATCCACGCTCACCGTGATGGCAGCCACGATCTTCCCCTGCCGGTCCCAGACCTCGATGGCGGGCGTGTGGTAGTCGGGGAACGTCAGCGGCTGCCGCCCCCACAACTCCAAGCTGATCAGCGACACCCTCAGACACGGGATATGCCGCCGTTTCAACTCCCGCTGCACAGGCCCCAGAGCCTCGGACAGTTCCCTGGCTATATCGGCGGTAACCCTGTTATGCGGGGCCTGGCGGGGCTCGGCAGCACGTCTTGGTGACATGCCATCGACGCTAGGAGGAGTGCTTTCCGAGGCTCAACGAGTATGTACGAGTTTCTACGCGACTTCAGTCCAGCAGTGCTTCGAACGCGGAGTCGATCAGGGCCCGTGCCGGGTGCCCGAAGACGGCATCCTTCTTCAGATCCTCGAAGCACTTCATGTACAGGCCGATCTCGCGCGGCTGCGTGAGGTTCACCATGGCCGACACCAGCTCGATCACCACCGTGGAGTCGTCGTAGATGAGGAAGCTCTCGGTGACCTTCTGCACGCGGGAGGCGCCGCTGGGGATGATCCCGAGGGAGATGTTCGGCTGGTGCATGCCGATCAGCAGGTGGGAGAGCTGCTCACGCATGATGACGTCCGAGAAGGGGCGGTCCCGCAACACCGACTCCTCGATGATCAGAACACAGCGGCGGCTGGGGCTGTCCAGGAGACGTCGGCGGGCCAGTCGCGTCTTCACGGCTTCCTCGATGTCCGGGACGGGGGCCTCGTGGAATTCCGAGAAGCGCGTCATGATCGCCCGCATGTAGGACGGTACCTGCAAGGGCCACGGCACGAGGTTGGAGGAGTAGAAACGGTATAGGTTGCTGTTCTCGAACAGGGCCTTGCCCAGCTCCTGCATGCGCTTCTGACTGCGCTGAACTCGACGCCATTCGATGTAGGTGTTCTCGGCGTTGCGGCTGGCCGCTATGAGGTTCGGAATCTCCTCCGGGGACTCGCAGATCTGGCACCAGGTGCGGATGTCGGTGTCACTGGGCGGGGTTCGGCCAGTGACGAGACGAGAAACCTTCGATTCCTCCCACCCGGACTGCCGCGCGAAGGCGCGGTTCGTCAGCCCGGCATCTCGGAGGATCTCGCGGAGCCGGGCAGCGATGGCCTTGCGCGCATCCTGGACGCTTGAGGACGGTGAGGTTGCCACGTGCGGGTCGGAACGTCAGGCAGGCAGCACGAACTCCTGGTGGTCCGTCGCCCGTTCCCATACGGCCTCGAAGGCCGCGGAACACAGCTTGGCCTCGGCGGCGTCCTCAGAGAGGTCGTAGCCGGCCTTTTCGCCGTGCCCGGACTGGTAGACCCAGCACACCAGGTGGTCGTCGAACTGCCAGAAGTCGCAGGGAGGCACAGGGACGTCCCGCGCCTTCGGTCTCTCCAGCCAGCGGATCTGCTCACCGCCTGCCAGGTTCGAGCACGGCGTGATCGCATGCTCGAAGCGGATGTAGTCGCTTGGAGGAACCGAGATGACCCTGGCTCGCCGGAAGACGACGCCACGGGCCACGTGGAACCTGGCGAGGCTATTCCAGGCGTCGAGACGCCCTCGGCCTGAGATGTCCGCGATAGGCACTTCGTCCGCCCAGTCCTGGAAGTCTGGGTGCGAGGTGCCGTAGGTGTCCCGAAGTTCCAGGTGCGTCACCGAGCGCTCCGTCTGCTCGAACAAGTCAGTCAAAACGTGGATCATGGCCGCCGCACGCCTCGATAGGGCCTTCTTCAGCTCCTTCGGCACCCGGAAGGCCGCCTCGTGAAGCTCGATATGAGCTACTTCTCGGATCTTCGCGAGTATCTCGGGATCATCGACAGGCTAGCCTACGATCACGAGGCTGCCGTCGGAGTCGTCGCTGTGAACGGAGGGGCAACTGTCGGTGTGACTCCCAGCTTTGCCCCAGAACCTTAGAGCCATCGTCCCCTCCTGGTCTCCGAGTGTGTACGGACTTCTACACCACCTGAGCGTGACGTCGCAGCCACACCGAGTCAAGCTGGGATCCAGCGCGCCCCATACGTGGTTGATAGAGCCCAGCCTAGGGAGACCATCGAGAGGGTTCTGCCCTCGTCATCTCCGAGCTGCCACTACCGCCGCCGCTGCTCTCTCGCAGTTGTTTCCAGATTGCTGGAATCGGTGACAGCGGTCCCTACGAACACGAGGTCGCCGGTCACCTCGTCCACTTGTATGGCTGGGCACTGGTCGCCTTCAGCGTCGGGGTCGCTCACGCAGGAAGTGTGGTCGCATGACGCCCTCCCGGTGCTGCTGCGTGCCGGACTGTGGCACACGCAGCCTGAACGCTGGCTGCCAGGCCGCCAATAAAGGGGGTTCGAACCCTCCCGTTCCCACTCGCGAAGAGGCGGAGTGATTTAAATCACATCGAGGCCTTCATCGACTGCGCAGCCCATGACAAGTGGGTTGACCAGCACACATGTCTCTAGTTATTTGCGCCCATTACTCGCTGCATCAGGTAAGTAACATTCTCATCGTTGACCGATCTTGGATTGTCGATCGCGATCCTATTGATCATCCTATGTCTGCCTTAGGCGCCTGAAGGCTCTCTTGTTCGGGGCCTGCGTCAGCGTGCCTTGAAGGGGTTTCAGAATGCGTGATCGTGATCTGCCAAGGAGGTTGGCGGCTTTTGTGATTGGCCCTGCGGCATTGGTGTTGATCTCCAATATCGGAGTGCCGGATCAGTTTGTGAGTCATGCAGCTAAGGCGGACCCTGGGTAGTCGATGGATGCGCAGCCTGTTCCATAGGAGAACATGGTCAAGGGAGTAGAGGAGTCAGTGCCAGAGGCGCCGGAAAAGGATGTGGCCGGCGCCAACCGGACGCGGCCGGAGTTAACGCCGAGCGAGGGCAGCGAATAGGCGCACATCGACAAGACAACATCGAGCGAACTGAGATGTTCGGATCCGCCCACTTCCAGATGACATCGCCAACTTGCTACCGGTCCACCTAGCAGGCGCGCCGGACCGATTTGTTGCCTAGAAGCGATAACGAGCATACGAAACCACAAGGTGAGCCGCCAGGTCATGGCTTCACCTCCTATTCTGCTGCGCGCACGAAAAGCCTCACTAATATCGGAAATTTTCATAACAGGTATCTTGTCAGAATTTGACGGCCTATGAGATCATAAATCCGAAAGCCCGCTAATGCCGCTAAATATCACTATGGATGTTTAGTATGGCATTTCCTGAAACAGGAGGATTCTCATGAGCAAGCGGATCAAGCTTCTCGCAGGAGCGGCGATCATCGCGTCCGTCTTAACGGGTACTGCGGCTTGGGCGGAGATCACCTATCCAGACGGGGGCACTTGGGATCACGGCACTGGCCAGGGGTACACCTGGTCGAACTACTACCATGAAGATGACTGTCACGGTTCTACGGCGGTAGGCGTCTCAACCAAGCGATCGCCAAAAACAAACCCTGGGGCTTGGTCGGAGGCCAGGGTCGCCTCGTCGAGCTTCGGAAACGAGACCTACTACAGGATTGAGCGCGGCGGCCCTTGCTGAGTCCTGTCAGATAATTCCTCATGACAAAGCCAGAGTGACTAGCGCGAGTGTCATGCCTGCGGGGTAGAGATCGGCAAGTTTGCCGAAGCGGCTGCAGCGGTGCGCCATTATTTGAGTTTGGTGGAGCATCGCTCGATCTGGATATGGCACTGATAGACAATGGGTCTGGGAAAGTTCTCCTTTGTTTGTACCAGAGGCCTGATCGAGTTGCTTAATAGCGGAATCTGACCAGTGTTCGGGGTCATGGTCGGTGAGTCTTGAAGCGGACAAAATCCAAGCTTGCCGTAGCCTTGCCCGTTAAAGGGTGGCATTGAAGGCAGGTGGCCGTTCTTGTCGGCTATCCTATCCTTCACGCTTTCAGCAGGAGCCCTGCTCCCTGCGTTTGTAAGTGGCTGCCTGGTTGGGCGGTGGCGCAGGGGTATTGCATGAGGAATAGCCCTTTTCGTCAAAGCAGAAATGAAGGCGGGGGTGGCCAGGGTCCGGCGCAGCCGGAGCTTGGCCATCACCGTTTTCCAGAGGGCTCTCGCCTTCGGGAGAATCGCGACAGGACCCTGGTCTGCAGCTACCGTAAGATACCGTGGGCGGCTTCGCGATGGTCTCGCCAGGATTTTCCCTACTGTCCGACATGCCCAACAGGGTCTTGCTTTGATGCCAGGCTTTTATTGGTCAGTTCACTGCGTTGCACCATAAAGCGCCTTCTGGCGGCAACCACCGACCCATACCATCAGATCATTCTGAACAAATATCAATATATAACAAACACAGGGAGACGGTCTTGCTGCCTCGCGGCATCAAGCTTGCATACGTGCTGGCAATCACCTTCTCGGCGGTGATGGCTTTTAGTCTTGTGCATAGGATTGACGGGGATATCATCATCGGCGCACGGGAAGTGATACGGGTCGCCGATGCAAAGCAGACTCTTACTAGAGTCTCGGCAACTGAGCGGCTGGAAAAGTTTGCGCAGAACAAAACAATCAATGTCGGTCGAATGACTCTCGATCCTAGTGACTTGAGAAAGCGAGTGCTCTACCTCGCCATCGGTGACCAGAACGATGATTCGGCCGGCTGGCTTCGTTCGGGATATCCGGCCTTCAACACCGATGCGGACATCTCGATTCTTCCGATAACGGCAGCTGCGGACATCGACCCGCGTGGTTACTACTTCCTCTTCGGTGATCAAGTTGATGCCGGCATCGTCAGATCCTTTCAAGACGAGATGGATTCTTTTGGGCTTGCCGCAACGGTGGCACCGCCGCTGACCGTGATGACGGCATATGCCATCTTCGCCTACGGAGCGCCACTTCAATGCTTCCTCGCCGTCTGTGGAGCCATTATCTGCCTAGTGTTTCTGGGTGTCGTCTTCAGCTCCAAGGCATACGGGATCCAACGACTGCAAGGGCGCAGCTTTGCGAACATCGCAGGACGCGACCTTAGGATAATCGCCACGTTTGGGATGACTTGTCTATGTGCATGTATGCTAGCGGCGGGGCTGTCGCTGTTTGCTTATAACCGGCTGCATAGATTTTCCTTTTACCTCTGGATATGGCTTGGCATTCTCGGGTTACTGATCGCACTTGCTCTTATGGCTCATGTGCTTGCGCTGATACTTGCCTTTAGAGTGCGTATCCCATCTGCTATAAAGGGCGAAGTTCCGGCCAAGTACGCCATTATCGGCATGTTCGGTATCCGGATACTCTCAGTCGGCATCGCCCTAACCATAGCGTCTACACTGGTAATCACCTGGCAGACCCTGGACGGCAAGCAGGAAAGCCAGGAACGGTTCCGCGCTGCCGGTTCCGCGGTCTGGATCTCGCTTAATGGAGCGCTTGAGAAGGAGAGCGACCGGCAGTTCCGTGAAGTGGGCGCCTGGATACGCGAGGCGGATCGGAACGGCCATGCGATCTTCTCTCATCGGGGCAGGCTCGCCGAATTCTTCTCAGAGTACGCACCTTATGGTGAGGCGCTGATGGTGAACGGCGCCTATCTGGCTCGGCAAGAGGTGCAGACACAATTCAAGGAGAGAGTCCTTGAAGATACTAAAGCGAATCGGGTGCGGGTCCTGATCCCGCCGAATCTGGCGCCTGACAGAGAGCGCATCACTCGGGCGATGACCCAATGGGTCAATTATCTCAGCAAAAGAAATGGTGTTTCCGCGCCGTCTATGGAGGTATCGCTGGCGTTGGCCGGACAGCGACTCTTTACCTATGGATCCGGCTCGGCCGAGGTTGGCAATCCGATAATCGTGGATCCCGTTGTCGTCATCATTCCCGCGTCTAATATTCTTTCGAATGACGATTATGCGGCCTATGCTACACAGGCATCGGTCGTCTTCACAGATTCGGACTTCGTAAGAAACGCCATTCGCGGTAGTGCGCTTGAAACGTACATCAATGGTGTCGAACCAATCGCACTACGAGCCGCTTACGAAAACAGAGACATGTCCGTTGGATTTTGGTTCATGCTGATCAATTTGGTGATTGCCGTGGCGGTTGTGATGGTATCTGCCGTCGGGATGAGCCATCTCTACGTTCAGCAGAACGCGCAGCGCATCTTTGCGCAGAGCGTGTTTGGCTGGTCGCCCGTCAGAGTTCATGGTCGCCTCCTCGCGGTCGAGGCCGTCTCGACACTGTTGTTCGTGGCGTACGTTGCCATCGATACCGTCGAACGGTTGCGGTTCCGTGAACACGGGGCGCCCAGGATGATGTTACCTTCTGTGGCTCGAGAGATTATGTCGGTGAGCGGCTGGGAGCCGGTACTGGCCGCGCTGTTCATGTGCGCGGGGATCTGTGGCAGTCTCGGTGTTCTCGGTGTTCTCGGTAAACGTGTAGGCCGAAGCGCGGCGATCGGGAATTAGTCCTCCAGCTACCTTGATATCGTTCGAAATGCAAAGGAAATGTTGATGTTGTCAGTAGAAGGCGCCACCAAGTCGATAGGCGCGCGCACGCTCTGGAGCGATCTTAGCTTTGACATCGGCACCGGCCGGATGGTGGCCGTGACCGGCCTGAGTGGAAGCGGAAAGTCGACTTTATTGAACTGCATAGGACTTCTTGACCGAATAGACGAAGGACGAATTATTATCGATGGTCATGATATGGCTGGCCACAATGCGCGTCAGGCCCGTAGGTTCCGCCGGGAATATCTCGGCTACGTCTTCCAGAGCTACGCTCTTATCGAGAATGCCACAGTGCGCGACAATCTCGATGTTGCTGTAGTGAGCGGCAGCAAGAAGGCGGCTCGGAAGTCGTACGAGAGCGCTTTGGAGCAGGTTGGCCTGGGCGGGCGGCTCAAGGACAAGATCTATCTTCTCAGTGGTGGTGAGCAGCAGCGGGTTGCGTTGGCCAGACTGCTGGTCAAGCGCCCCTCGATCGTGCTTGCCGATGAACCCACAGGATCGCTTGACACGTGGAACGCGGAATTGGTCGTTCAGATACTTCGGGTGATGGCGGATGCAGGGTGTGCGGTGCTCATAGCGACGCACAATGAGCAGGTCGCGAAGTCTTGCGATACACAACTTGAATTGTAGTCAGGCCTTGACTTTTCGCGATCATGGTGGGATCGGCTGACCGGTTCGGCCGAAAGTCAGGTGCGTACTGGGGCCAGCACGCTGACCCTGCTGTCGCGTCGGGTCGTCGGGGTTCCCCGGGCCCGCGGGTACCCTGACCGTCTTCAGCCCGGGGCGCGCTCCGTGAGGAACGCGCGGTAGGTGCCGAGCAACGGGTCGCCGGTCTCGGTCATCCACGCGAGCAGGTCGCGCCGGGCGGCCGCCAGATCCTCACGGTGTCCGGGGTCGCCGGACAGGTCGGTCAGTGAGTGCGGGTCGGCGTGGAGGTCGTAGAGCTCCTCGGGCGCGCGGTGCAGGTAGAAGCGGGTGCGCGGGGCGAGGCGCGGGTCGGCGAGCATCGCCGGCCAGGTTCTGCCGAACATGTTCTCCGCCCGGTACGCGCGAGCGCCGTCGGACCACTCATTCCAGATGTAGCCGAACCGTGCGTCCTGCCGGGAGCGCATCTCGTACCGGCCCTTGGCCGCGGTCTCGTGGAACACCGTGAACACCGCGTCCCGGCCGTCCTGCGGCTCACCGCGCAGCAGCGGGAGCATGCCCTGCCCGTCCAGACCCGCCGGTTCCGCCAGGCCGGCGGCCGCGCAGAACGTCGGGAACAGGTCGAGCATCGACACGAACGCGGTGTCCTCGCGCGTCCCGGGGCGGGTCACGCCGGGCCAGCGGACGATCAGTGGCGTCCGGCTGCTCTGCAGGTAGCAGTTGGCTTTGGCGAAGGGCACGGCGATCCCGTTGTCGGACAGGAACACCACCAGCGTGTCGCCGGCCGTCCCGCTCTCCTCCAGCGCGCGCAGCACCTCGGCGGCCACGTCGTCGCAACGGCGCGACGAGCTGAGGTATTCGCGGTACTCCCGCGCCACCTCCGGCAGTTCGGGCAGGAAGCCCGGCACGGCGCCGACGTCGTCCGCCGGCCCGAACACCTTCGACGGGGCCGGGTAGGTGGCCCGCTCCTCGGCCGGGAACCGCTCCAGCTCGTCCCGGCTGCCGGAGTAGGGGCGGTGCGGGTCGTGCGCGTTGGCCATGAGGAACCAGGGGCGGCCATGCTCGGCCGCCTCCGTCATGAACCGCCGGGCCGCCTCGCCGTAGGCCCGCGGATCGCGCCCCATGCCCAGCTCGCGCATGCCGCGGGTGAAGTCCCAGCCGAACGCCTCCACCGGCTGCAGGTGCTCGACCTTGCCGAGAATGCCCGACATGTACCCGGCCTCGCGCAGGAGCCGGGTGAGCACGGGCACCCCGTCGGCGATGGGCTCGAACCCCTGCGCGCCGTTGCGGTGCGGCCACCGGCCGGTCATGATCGCGGAACGACTGGGCTGGCACACGGCGATGGCCACGTGCGCGCGCCCGAACGTCATCCCCTCGGCGGCGAGCCGGTCGAGAGCGGGGGTCACCTCCGCCGGCCCGCCGAAGCAGCCCGGGGTGTCGCCGCCCATGTCGTCCGCGGTGATCAGCAGGATGTTCGATGGCATGACGCTCCTCAGCGGCTGGTCAGTTCGAGGGTGGCGCGATGGCATGACGCTCCTCAGCGGCCGGTCAGTTCGAGGGTGGCGCGGACGTCGCCCAGGCCGCGGGCGAGCAGGATCCGGCCCCGCGCGGGCAGCGACTCCCAGGTCCCGCGCTCGTCGTCCCAGCGGCGCCACACGCGGGGGTCGGCGCTCACCTCGACCCGTGCGCTCTCGCCGGAAGGGACGGTCGCGGCCTGCCAGCCGACAAGCCGCACCGGCTGGCGGGGGTCGTCAGGACGGAAGTACACCTGGACGACCTCGCGCCCGCTCCTGCCACCGGTGTTGGTGACGGTCACGGCGACGCGCCGGCCCTGCTCGTCGAGGAGTACGGCGTCGGAA
This sequence comes from Nonomuraea sp. CA-143628, assembly GCF_050942315.1. Taxonomy (NCBI): domain Bacteria; kingdom Bacillati; phylum Actinomycetota; class Actinomycetes; order Streptosporangiales; family Streptosporangiaceae; genus Nonomuraea; species Nonomuraea sp. CA-143628. The sequence continues at coordinate 8,001,701 of NZ_CP192072.1, read as the reverse complement.
TACGCCCATGTCGTGTAGCCGAGGCCGTGCCCGAACCAGAACGCGGGCTGGGGCGCGCGGCCGGCCTCGTGGCCGCGGTAGCCGACGAACGCGCCTTCGGTGTAGCCGAGCCTGCCCTCCTCGGGGGTGACCGACCAGGCAGGGGCGGCCCCGTCCGCGGCCGGGAAGGTGGTGACCAGGCGGCCGGCCGGCTCGATGTCGCCGAGCAGCGCGGCCGCCACGGCGTGACCGCCCTCCTGTCCGGGCAGGCCCGCCCAGAGTACGGCGTCGACCTGGTCGAGCCACGGCATGAGGATCGGGGTCGCCGCGTTGACCACGACCACCGTGCGGCGGGCCGCGGCGGCGACCGCCGTGACCATGTCGTCCTGGGCGCCGGGCAGCCGCAGGGTGGTCTTGTCGACCGACTCGGTCTCCTGCTCCTCGGTGAGCCCGACGACGACCACGGCGACGTCCGCGGCGCGGGCGGCGCTGACCGCGCGGGCCGTCACGCTCTCCACGTCGTCCGGTGCCGGGTGCGCGGCCAGCCCGTAGAGCCCCCTCTTGCCGCGGGGACCCGTGCTCGCCGGCATGACCTCGGCCTCGACGACGTCGCCCGGCGCGACGTCGGCGAGTGTCGTGGCGCCGGGTGGCCGCAGGACCGCCTCACCGACGTCTCCGCTGGAGAGCGCCAGCTCGAACCGCTCCACGTGGTCACCGGCGCGCACCTGCCAGGAGCCTGCGCCGATCCCGCCGACCCGCACCCGCCCACCCTCGGGCAGGCGGGCCCGCAGGCGTACGACGTGCGGCGGCTCCGGCAGGTCGTCGTCGATCCCGATCATCGTGGCGCCCGAGGCGGCGTGCCGCTCGTCGATCAGTGTCCCGTTCTCGGCGTACACCATCACCTGCACACCCGGCTCGCCGGTGACCGGGTGTACGGCGAAGCCCGGCGCGGCCGGTACGGGCCGGTCCCGGACCTCCACCCCGTCCACGACCGTCACAGCGTCGCCGAGCAGCGCGGTGAGCCCTTCGGCCACGCTGACCTGGTACGGGGGATTGACCTGGGCCGACCCGCCACCCATGTCGATGGTGTCGACCGCGTGGCGGCCGATGAGCGCGACGGTGGTGCCACGTGCCAGCGGCAGGGTCGCTTGCTCGTTCTTGAGCACGGTCATGCCCTCGGCAGCCAGCTTCGTGAGCTGCGCCCGGCGGACCGGACTGTCCGGGGCGGGCAGCTCCCCGGACGACTTCCCGGGCTGTTCGCCGGGCGACCTGGGCTGCTCGCCGGGCGACTTCCCGGGCCGCTCGCCGAGCGCGCCGACCCGTTCCGCGAGAAGCAGCAATCGGCGTACGTGGTCGTCGATCACCGCCTCGTCGACCTCGCCCGCCTCGACGGCGGCCACGAGGTGCGCGCCCCACGGCCCGGCGGGACCCGGCATCACGAGGTCGAGCCCGCCGTTGGCGGCGGCCGCGGCGCTCGTCGTGGCCCACCAGTCGGAGACGATCAGCCCGCGATAGCCCCACTCGCCCTTGACGATCTCGTTGATCACGTGGTGCTGCTCGGTGGCGGGGACGCCGTTGACCCGGTTGTACGCGGCCATGATCGACCAGGCGTCCGCGTCGGCGACGGCGATCTCGAACGGCAGCAGGTAGACCTCACGCAGCGTGGCCTCGTCCACCACGCTGTCCACGGTGTGCCGGGCGGTCTCCGACTCGTTGGCCACCAGGTGCTTCAGACAGGCGCCGACGCCGTGGTCCTGCAGCCCGCGCACGTACGCGGCGGCGAGCACGCCCGACAGCAGCGGGTCCTCGGAGTAGGCCTCGAACAGCCGTCCGCCGAGGGGGCTGCGGTGCAGGTTGATCGTCGGCCCGAGCACGACGTGCACGCCCTGCGCGACGGCCTCCTCGGCGAGCATTCTGCCCACCTCGTAGGCGCTGCCGGTGTTCCAGGACGAGGCCAGCAGGGTCGCGTTCGGGAACAGGGCGACCGTGCGGCCGCCGGTGAACGTCATGCCGCGCACGCCGGTCGGCCCGTCGGACATGCGCAGCTCACCGAGCCCGATGGACGGCTCGGGCCGAAGCGTGAACATGCTCGCGCCGGTGAGCAGGGCCACCTTCCCAGGAAGGTCCAGGGAGGCGGGGTGTGGGGTGGTCATCGCGGTCACTTTCCGGTCAGGCCGGCTTGGCAGCGGTCATCCTGCGTTCCAGCTCGGCGTGCCGCTCGGACGTCCACGGGATCTCCGGGGCGTGCCACGAGACCGGCGTGGCGCCGGTCGCGGTGGACAGCCGCTCCGCCAGGTCGTCGGCGAGGTGTTCGCGTCCGGTGGCGCGCAGGTGCTCCATGTAGCGGGCCGGGTCGTTGTAGTAGGTGGGCCCGACCTGCAGCGTCGTCTGCATGGGGTCGGGCAGCGCGCCGGGCCGGCCGGCGTAGGTGTGCCACCACTCCGACAGGTGCGTCCGCATTCGCGCCGCGAGCTCCGGCTCCTTGTCGATGAGGTCGGTGGTGAGATGCGGGTCGGACTCGACGTGGAAGAGCTGCTCCCACTCGGCCCGGCAGCTGCCCGGATGGTAGGTGCGCATGTAGAGGTGCTCGCGGGTGCGCACCGCCCGCTGGTAGGTGTGGGCGCCGTGGCCGAGCACCAGGTACGGCCTCGACGGGATGGCGGAGCCGCGTACCGCGTCGGCGAACGAGGCGCCCTGCCAGCCGCCCGGGATCGGGATGTCGAGCAGGTCGCACAGCGTGGGGGCCAGGTCGACGTTGTACAGCAGCGCGTCGCAGCGGCGCGCGTCCTCGGGCAGGTCGTCGGTCACCCCGGGCCAGTAGACGATCATCGGCACGCGGTGGACCGGCTCGTTGGCGTGGCCGTGCTCGGCGTAGGACCCGTTCTCGCCGAAGGATTCGCCGTGGTCGGCGCTCACGATGATCGCGGTCTCCTCGGCGATGCCGAGCTCGTCCAGCGTGGCGAGCAGCTCGCCGAACAGGCTGTCCCAGTACATGATCGTGCCGTCGAAGCCGTTGATGAGGTGCTCGTAGTCGGCGCGGGTGCGGATGGCGTCCGGCATGTTGTGCGGGACCGGCGAGGGGCGTGGCACGACCGAGTAGTGCAGGTCCAGCGCGCTGCGGGGCCCGTAGACCTCGGCGTGCCCGTCGATGGCCTCCTGGTCCGGCCAGGCCGGGGGCGGGCCCGATTCGGCCGCCTTCTCGGTCCAGCCCGGCTCGGTCAGGTACGGGGTGTGCGGCTCCCAGTAGGTCAGGTGCAGATACCAGTCGTCCTCGTGGGCGTGGCGGCGGATCCAGTCGAGGCCGACCCGGTTGATGTCGCGCCCGTCCTCGTCGTTGATCTCGTCGCTGGCCCGGATGGACTCGCGGAAGTTGCCGAGGAAGAAGTAGGCCCGGTGCCGCTCGGCGAACATCGACACGGCGGCCGTGTAGTAGCCGTGCTGGCCCAGCCGCTGGCCGAGCAGCGGGCGCTCCGGATGCGGGCTGTGGCCGGAGTCGAGCCGGTAGCGGGCGGCCTCGCCGAAGTGCCCGACGACCCCGTTCGTGATGCCGAACTGGCCGCTGGTCAGCGCGGTGCGCGAGGGCAGGCAGGGGGAGTCGGAGCAGTAGTAGCGCTCGAAGGTGACGCCCTTGTCGGCGAGCCCTTGCAGGTTGGGGGTGGTCGGGCGCTGGTAGCCGTAGGGTTGCGTGTGGTCGGCCCGGAGTGTGTCGACATCAATGTAGATGACGCGCATGGAAACCCTTCATGTTGTCGATCAGTTGAAGTCGCGGACGCGGTCGATCAGCTGGACTCGCGGAGGCAGCCGTTCAGTTGGAGCCGCGGACCCGCGGACGCGGTCGTTCAGTTGGAGTCGCGGACGCAGCGGAAGCCCGTGTTGCCGCCGGAGCCGTCCGGTGTGTTGTGCGAGCGGGCGGCGGCCCGGTAGCGGTTGCAGTAGGAGGCGTGGCAGAGGTACGAGCCGCCGCGCATCACCCGGTCGGTGCCCGAGCGCGGGCCCGACGGGTCCTTGGCGTTGGGGGCGTGGTCGGTGCCCCACCAGTCGGCGCACCACTCCCAGACATTGCCGGCCATGTTGTGCAGGCCGTAGTCGTTGGGCGGGAACGCGTGCACCGGCGCGGTCCCCGCGTACCCGTCCTCGGCGGTGTTCGTGACCGGGAAGCGGCCCTGCCAGATGTTGGCCAGGTGCCGGCCGCCGGGGGTGAGTTCGTCGCCCCATGGGTAGCGGCGCTGGTCGTGGCCGCCGCGTGCGGCGTACTCCCATTCCGCCTCGGTCGGCAGGCGGCTGCCGGCCCAGCGGGCGTAGGCGTCGGCGTCGTGCCAGGACACATGGACGACCGGGTGGTCGCCGCGGTCCTCCAGGAGGCTGCCCGGCCCTTCGGGATGGCGCCAGTCCGCCCCCTGGACGGCCGCCCACCACGGGGTGACCTCGGGGCGCGGCGAGATCCGGCGCAACTCCCGGCTCAGGAACCGGACGAAGACGTAGGACCAGCCGATCCGCTCCGTTTCTGTGACGTATCCCGTATCAGCGACGAAAGCCGCGAAATCCTCGTTCGTCACCGCGTAGCGGTCGATGAGGAACGGCGACAGCTCCACTGTGCGGACGGGGCCTTCGCCGTCGGAAGGGAAACCTTCGGCGTCGTCGGTGCCCATCCGGAAGGGGCCGCCCGCGAGCCGTACCATCCCGGCGTCGGATCCGTGCCCTTCTCGTCCGCGCGGAGCGGCCACCGGCGTGCGGTCGGAGGACGGGCGGTCGGAGGACGGGCGGTCAGGGGACGGGCGGTCAGGGGACGGGCCGCCGGAAGACAGGCGGTCAGGGGACGGGCCGCCGGGGGATGGGCGGCCGGGGGCGCAGCAGCCGCTCATGCCGGCACCCCGGTCCCGGCCAGTTCGCCGGCGAAGTGGCACGCGGCGAGCTGGCCCGTGGCGGTGGGGGTGAGCGTGGGCGCCTGCTCGGCGCAGACCGTACGGTCCGGGCGGTGCAGCGGCCCGATCGGGCAGCGGGTGCGGAAGCGGCATCCGGTCGGCGGGTTCATGGGGCTGGGCAGGTCGCCGCCGAGCACGATCCGCTCGCGGGCGCGCCCGGCGGTGTCCGGGATCGGGGACGAGGCGAGCAACGCCGCCGTGTACGGGTGCTGCGGCGCGGTGTAGACCGACTCGGCGTCCCCGACCTCGACGAACTGGCCCAGGTACATCACGGCGACCCGATCGCTGAGATGCCGCACCACCGCCAGATCATGGGCGATGAACAGGTAACCGAGGCCGAGTTCATCGCGCAGCGACTCCAGCAGGTTGATGATCTGCGCCTGGATCGACACGTCCAGCGCGGATACCGGCTCGTCGAGCACCAGCAGCTTCGGCCGGGCCGCGAGGGCGCGGGCGATCCCGATGCGCTGGCGCTGCCCGCCGGAGAAGGCGTGCGGGTAGCGGTCGATCTGGCCCTCGTTGAGCCCGACGCGCTCGGCCAGCGCCGTCACCTCGGCGGCCCGCTCGGCCACCGGCAGGCCGCGCACGGCGAGCGCCTCCTCGAGGGACTGGCGGACGGTGCGGCGCGGGTTCAACGACGCGTACGGGTCCTGGAAGACGTACTGGACCGTCTCGCGCAGCTCCCGGGCGCCGGCCGGGTCCTTGCCGCCGACGGTGTGCGCGCCGACGCGGATCGATCCCGCGGCGGCCACGTTGATGCCGACGATGGTCCTGGCCAGGGTGGACTTGCCGCAGCCCGACTCGCCCACCAGCCCGAGGGTCTCGCCGCCGGAGACGGTCAGGCCGACCCCGTCGACGGCGTACACCGGGCGGTGCCTGCGGATCAGGCCGGTTCGGCCGGCGTTGACGTCCACCCTGAGGCCGTCGATCTCCAGCAGCGGCGCCGGGGCCTGCTCCCGGCGCGCGGACGCGGCGGCGGCGGTGCGCATCGGCGGGATCGCCGCGCCGCCCTGCGTGACGTGGCAGGCGGCCAGGTGGCCGTCACCCGCCCGGGGTGCCAGCACGGGCACCTCCTGGGCGCAGATGTCCTCGCTCAACCGGCAGCGCGGGTGGAAGGGGCAGCCCCGGGGCAGGTTCGCGGGGTCGGGCGGGGCGCCGGGGATGGAGGGCAGGCGCCGCCCGGCGGAGTGCTCGTCGATGCGGGGCATGGCCGCGAGCAGGTCGGCGGTGTAGGGCAGTTCGGGGCGGGCGAAGATGACGTCCACGGGCCCGCGCTCCATGACGCGGCCGCCGTACATCACGACGACCTCGTCGCACATCTCGGCGACCACCCCCATGTCATGGGTGATCATCAGTACGGCGATGCCCAGCTCGTCGCGGAGCCTGCCGAGCAGCCGCAGGATCTGCGCCTGCACGGTCACGTCCAGCGCGGTGGTCGGCTCGTCGGCGATCAGCAGGGACGGCGAGCCGGCCAGCGCCACCGCGATCACCACCCGCTGCCGCATGCCGCCGGAGAACTGGTGCGGATAGTCGTCGATCCGGCGGCCGGCGTCGGGGATGCCGACCTGGTCGAGCAGCTCCCCGGCCCGCTTACGCGCCTCGCGCTTGGCGGTTCCGTGCACGATCAGCGCCTCGGCGATCTGGTCGCCGACGGTCATCGCGGGGTTGAGCGCGGACTGCGGGTCCTGGAACACCATCGCGATCTCCCGGCCGCGCAGCTCCCGCATCCGCTTGTCCGGCAGGGTCAGCAGGTCGGTGCCCCGGTAGCGCACCTCACCCGCGGCGATACGGCCGGGCGCGCGTACCATGCGCAGGATCGAGCGGGCGGCCACGGACTTGCCGGATCCCGACTCGCCGACGATGCCGACGATCTGGCCGGGCCGGATCGAGAAGGTCACGTCGTTGACCGCGTGCACCACGCCGTCCGGCGTGTCGAACTGGGTGCGCAGGCCACTCACTTCCAGGAGGGGCTGCGAGAGCTGTGTCATCGTCGGTTCGCCGCCTGGTTGAGAGCGTCGGACAGGAGAGTGAAGGACAGTGCGAGCAACAGCAGCACGAGGCCGGGGCCGATCACGTAGGAGGGCAGGGTGTCGATGTAGCGGGCGCTCACATTGAGCATCGCGCCCAGCGACGGATTGGGCGGATTGATCCCGAGCCCGACGATGCTCAGCCCGGCCTCGATGAAGATCGCCACCACCATGAACACGGTGGCCTGCACCAGGATGGGGTCGACCACATTGGGCAGGATGTGGCGGACCATCACCGTCGGGCGTGGCACACCGAGCACGCGAGCCGCCAGGACGTACTCCCGCTGCTGCTGGGCGAGCAGCCCCGCGCGGGCGAGGCGGCCGAAGCCGGGCAGCCCGGCGATCACGATCGCCGCGAACAGGGCCGTCCAACCCGCGCCGATCATCATCACGATCATGATGCCGAGGATCAGGCCGGGAAACCCGAGGATGATATCCAGCACCCGCTGGGTCGCCGAGCCGAGCCTCCGGGAGACATAGCCGACCAGGCCGAGCAGTGTGCCGATCACCATGCTCACCGGCACCGCGGTGAGGATCAGACTCAGGTCGGTACGCAGTCCATACAGCGTACGGACGACGATGTCGCGCCCGAACTCGTCGGTGCCCAGCAGGTGCGCCGCGGACGGTCCGGCGAGCGCGTCCCTGGCCTGCTGGTCGTAGCCGCCTGGTGCGAGTACCGGTGCGAGCAGGGCCAGCGAGACCAGCAGTGTCAGCAGCACTGCCGCCGCGATGCCCTTCGAGGTCTGGAACGCCTGCGCGTACCGCGCCAGCGCGCTGCGGCGGTCGCGCCGGCGGCGGACCGTCGACTCGCCGGTTTCCAGCAACGCCGGAGCGGCAGGCGCCTTCTTCGCGATGGTCATCTTCACTGCCCCAATCGGATCCGGGGATCAAGAACGGCCAGAGTGATCTCGGTCAGCAGCTGCGCGATCACGGCGATGAGCACCGTGCCGACGATGAGAACCTGGATGACCGCGTAGTCGGCGCTCTGCGCCGCCGAGACGGCAAGCTGGCCCAGCCCGTTCCTGGCGAAGATGGCCTCGATCACCACGGCGCCGGCCAGGAGGTCGCCGAACCGGATCCCGATCGCGACCACCCCCGGGCCCAGGCTGTTGCGCAGTACGTGCCGGACGCTGATCCGCCGGGACGGCACGCCCTTGGCCACCGCCAGATCGACGAAGTCCTCCTCGCGCACCGCCAGCATCGAGGTCTGCACCAGCCGCGCCACACCGGCCGACATCGGCAGCGCCAGCGCCAGGGCGGGCAGCAGCAGATACTGCATTCCGAGGTCCGGGCTCTGCAACACTGACATCTCGCCGCTGATGGGCAGGAGCTGGATGGCGACCCCGAACACCAGGATCAGCAGCAGCCCGACCAGGAACGGGGGCGCGGCCAGCAGGCCGGTGTTCGCCGCGTCGGCGAACACGCGCGACCACCGCGAGCGGGCGGAGCCGGCCAGCACGCCCAGCCCGATCCCGAACAGCGCCAGGAACAGTCCGGCCAGCACGGCCAGCTCCACCGTGCTCTCGACGCGGGTGGCGATCAGCTCGGCCACCGGGCGACCGTACTGGAAGGATCGCCCGAGGTCGCCGGTGAACAGGCCGCCCATCCAGCGCAGGTACTGCGTCACCAACGGCTGGTCCAGGCCCAACTGGACACGGATGGCGGCGATGGTCTCGGGGGTGGCCTCCGGGCCGGCGATCACGGCGGCCGGATCGCCCGGTGCCAGCCGCGGCAGCAGGAACGCGATCACGCTGGTGGCCAGCAGCACCAGCACCACTGACGGGATGCGCTGGATCAGGTAGCGGATCATCGGACCAGGCACGTCTCACGTGAGAGGAGGCCGCCGGAGACCAGGGAGAGCCCTTGGACAGCCGTGGATTTGACGGTGATGGCCGGGGTCGTCACCAGTACGTGCTGTACCGCCTGGTCGTGCATGTACGTGGTGAGCTTCCGCACCGCCTCCACGCCGGCCTGCCCGTCACCCGCCTGGATCACCGCCCGCACGAGAGCGGTGTACTCCGGGCTGGTGAAGGTGCGGTGGGCGCCCTGCAGCCGCACGTCCGGGTTCGTCTGGGCGACCAGCGACGGGCTGGGCACCTGACCGCGGAAGGACAGGTAGTTCCCGCCCTTTCCGGCGGCGAGTCGAGCCTGGTAGTCCGGCGCGGGGAGCGCGACCAGCGTCGGCTTGAGCCCGATGTCGGTGAGGTTGTTGGCGATGATCTGGTACACAGCCTGTAGCTGGGGGTTGTTGATGATGGTGATCGGCACCTCGGCCCCGCTCGCGCCGGCTTCTTCGATCAGCTGCCGGGCCCGGTCGGGGGTGTAGGGGTAGGCGTTCTCCAGATCCTTGGGGTACGCGGGGCCGGTCGGCCACAGCAGACCGCTGGTGTTGCCGAGGCCGCTGAAGACCTGCTGTTTGATGCGGTCCCGGTCGATGGCGTACCCGACGGCCTGGCGGACGGCTTTCTTCGCGAACGCTCCGTTCGCCTCCAAGACCAGGGAGTACAGCACGTTCTGGCCCTCGTTGAGCTGGAACTGGCCGCCCTTCTGGGTGACGGTCGCGGCGTCCTGGGTCGTCAGGCCGGACGCCAGCTGTGCCCGCCCGGACCGCAGGGCGGCGAGCTGAGCGGTCGAGTCCGAGATCACCACGTTCTCGATGCGGTCGAGATGGGGCAGCGTCTTGTCCCAGTAGCGCTCGTTGCGGACCAGCGTGATCTGGGCGCCCGGCTGGTAGCGCTCCAGCCGGTAGGGCCCGGTTCCAATGATCTTGGAGCCGTCGGCGAGGTCCTTGTAGGTCTGCGAGTCCACGATGGGGGTGTCATCGAGGACGCTGGCGAGCACGGGCGACAGGGGTGTCTTGGACTCGATGGTGACCTCGTGCTCGCCCGTCGCCTTGATCTGCCAGCCGCTGATGATCTGCTTGTCGTTCGACGGGCTCGCCGGGGTGAGCGCCTGCTTGAAGGTGTACACCACGTCGGCCGAGGTGAAGGGGCGGCCGGAATGGAAGGTCACGCCCTCACGCAGCGTGATCGTGGCGGTCCGGTCGTCACCGCCGACCTTCCACGCGGTCGCCAGCAACGGCACCGGATGTGCGAGGTCGCTGCCCTTGACGCTGATCAGCGGTTCGAAGACGCCGCGCACCCAGAACAGGTTGGCGGCGCCTTGGGCGAGGACACGGCCGGGGATGGGCGGTTGGGCGCTCGCGGCGACCAGCGTGCCACCCGTTCGGCAGTTCGCGGTGGAGGCGCCGGTGGCTTGTCGCTGTTCCAGCTTGACCGCGGACTGGCAGCCTGCCGTCAACGCGGACGACAGGGCCAGGGCGAGGGCGACTCGGAGAGCTGAACGGGAGTGTCGATGGCTTTGTATGCCTATGCGCATGTTTGGTGCTCCTTGTTAAGCCGGGACGACGTCGCTCGTGAGCACGCTTGCGCTGACATCGTCATGCCGACTGATGCGCCGGTCCGCGCGGGGATCGTGGCGCAGGGGGTGTTTCTGGAAGGTCAGGCCTTCGCCTGCGGAGGCTCTACTAGCGGAGTCACGGTGTTCGGGTGGTTTTCGAGGCGCAGCAGGCTCGTCTCGAAAAGCCCGCACATGTCGATCGCAGGGTCGCGGAGCCACTGCAGTTGGAGACCGTTCATCAGCGAGACCAGCTCGGCGGCCGTGGCTGCCGGATCGAGTGATGAAAGGAGCCGGCCCTTTTCCTGGTCGGCCTCGATCAACCGGGCTATCCGGTTCCTGACCCGCTGGTTGCGCTGATAGAAGAAGTCGTGGGCGGGGTGCGCCGGGTCCAGGCTTTCGGCCGCTTGGACGGTGAACAGCCGGACGAGATCGGGTTGTGTCTTGTTGCGGCGGCAGAACGCCATCAGCCACTCGCGGGTGGTGGTTTCCTTGCCCGCGAACCGCGCTTCGACGTACTGCTCGTCCTGGAGGTCGCGCTGCTGGAGCACCGCGATGATGAGGGCCTCTTTGCTGCTGAAGTGGTGCAGCAGTCCCGGCTGGGAGACCCCCACCTTCTGGGCCACCTCGGCCAGGCTCGTGCCCCGGAAGCCCGCGATGGCGAACGCGTCCGCGGCGACGGCGAGGATCTGCTCCCGCCGCGCGGCTGCCGGGCGCCGAACCCGGCCTGTCTCCGTTCGCGCCATGCGTGTCTCCGTTCCGCGTCCACCGGCTCACGGCCTGGTTACCACGCTGTGAATTACCCGTAACCTACCGAGTACTCGGTAGGTAAGAAAGTCCTACCGGCCAGTAATATGGGTGGAGGCCGCACCGCTGAGCTGGGCGATCAGTTCGTCGGGGACCTCCGCGGCCGATCGGGCGTGGGCCCGCAGTGCCGTGAGCAGCGTGTCCCGTACGCGGGCGCACCCCGGGTCGGCCGCGAGATCGCGCAGCTCACCGGGGTCGGCGAGGCTGTCGGCCAGGAACACGTCCTCCTCGTCCGGCGTCGCGGGCCGCCCGTCGAGGCGGACGGTCGCGTCGAGCCGGTAGCGCCTGTTCCGGATGCAGGTGCGCCGGGGCCAGCCGCGCCCGCCGTACCAGGTGCCCGCGTTCCGGTTGGGGAACGCCCGGCTCGCCGGGCCTCCGTAGCCGATGGTCGCCATGACGTGGTCGGGAGCCGGGTCGGTGAACAGATCGCGGCCGCCGCTCTCCGCCTCTGCCCCGATCCCGGCCAGACCGAGCAGGGTCGGGCCCAGATCGAGGGACTGGGCGAGATCGCCGCGCCGCGCCGGGGCCAGATGGCCGGGCCGGCGCACGATGAGCGGCACCCGCTGGCTCTGCGGCGCGAAGGTGTGCTTGCCGAACGCACCCCCCTCCCCCAGGTGCACGCCGTGGTCGGAGGTGAGCACGACAATGGTCTCCTCGGCCATGCCGAGCTCGTCCAGCGCGGCCAGGAGCGCGCCGATCTGCTCGTCCACCCAGGCCACCAGCGCCAGGTAGTCCGCCTGGGCCCGGCGCAGATCGTGCTCGGCCATCTCGCGCCCGCCGTTCAGCTCGCCGAAGCGCCGTTCGAACCGGCTCTCACCGACGCCACGGTCCAGGCCGCGGCCCGGCTGCGCGTCCGGCCGGAAGGCGCGGGCCCATCGCCGAGGGGGCACCACCGGCGTGTGCGGCTGCAGGAACGACGCGCGCAGCAGGAACGGCGTGGACGCCTGGCGCATCCAGGCGATGGCGCGCCGGGTCACCTCTTCGGGGCGGTAAGCCTCATCAGGGTGCCTGCCGCCGACGACGAAGCGCATGCCCGGTGTCCGGACCAGCGAACCTTCGTCGCAGCCGCCCAGCGGGTCGCGCATTCCGGCACCGGTGTGGTCGTCAAGCTGCCAGGGGGTGAGCGCGGACGGGATGTGCTCCTTGCCGAAGCTGGCGGTGGCGTAGCCCGCGGCGGCGAACAGTTCGGGAAAGGTGACCAGCCCTTCGGGGAGCGGAAACCCCGGGCTTGCCGCCTCATTGTGGTAGACGCCCGTCCGCTCCGGGGAAAGGCCGGTCAGAGCGGCGGTCCGGCTGGGCACGCATACCGGCGAGTTGGCGTAGCAGCGGTCGAACACCACTCCGCCGGCCGCCAGCGCGTCCACGGCGGGAGTGCGCGGGCTCAACCCGCCCGCCGTCGCGTAACAGCCGAGCGCGTCGGCGCGCAGTTCGTCACAGTACAACCAGAGAATGTTAGGGCGGCGGAAGCTCATGTGGCGGCCTCCGCCGCGCGCAGCCCGAGCAGCGCGTCGCTGAGCTCGGCGAGCTTTTTCCGCGGCAGCAGCCCGATGGCGGTGGCCGCGACCTCCACGAGGCTGAGCGGTCCTGCCATGGCCCCGAGCGGGCCCGCCAGCAGGCCGGGGATCTGCTGCTCCAGAAGCGCTCGCGCGGCCGGGTCGGTCAGTAGTTCCCGCAGCGGGGTGTGCACGCTCAGGGGCCCATCGGGGTAGTCCTCGCGCCGCACCGGCTCGCGTGCCGCCACGACCCGGGTCCACTGCCGCCGCACCTGCAGGTGGCGTTCGTCGGGCTCGTCGTGCGCGGGCAGGCCGAGCCGTTCGTACTGCTCGGCAGGCGCGTCGGTGTTCCGCATCAAGCCGACCAGGAGACGGATCATCCTGGCTTCCAGCGCGTCGTCGATCAACGGCCGCTGCTGCTCCGGGTCCTCTTGGAGGTCGAACAGCAGGGTGCCGAACGTGTGCGGGTTGGACATGGCCTGGCCCGGGGTCCGCAGCACCGGCACGTCCTTGGTGAACGGGAACGGCGCCACGAGCTCGGCCGCGCGCAACTCCTCGGGGCGGAAGCGGGCCATCATGTGCGTGGGCATCAGCGTGTATTCGAACAGCGGGCCGTTGGACGGGCCTTCGGGCGCGCGCATGTAGACGTAGCGGCCGTCGGTGACACTCACGTGACCGCCGAAAGCGCCGAAAAGGGCCGCCTGACGCACCGGCCTATCCGATGCGACCACCTCACCCAGTGGCCTGCCCTGCATGTCGGGCAGACACGGGAGGCCGAACCACTCCAGCAGCGTCGGCCCGAAGTCGATCGTCTGCACCAGGGCGGAGCGGCGTTCACCCGCGGCCTCCGCGGCGCGGGGGTCCCACACGAACAGCGGCGTGTGGATCGTCTCGTCGTACCACGGCGGCACGTTCTTGCCCCACCAGCCGTGCTCGCCCAGCAGGAAGCCGTGGTCGGTGACGACCATGAGCAGGGTGTCGCGCCACAGGTCCAGCTCGTCCATGCGGTCGAGCACCCGGCCCAGCGAGCGGTCGCACATCGACAGCAGCGCCGCGTAGCGGTTGCGTACGTGCGCCACCTGCTCGGGGGTCTCCAGCACCTGCGCGTAGTCGGGCCAGTCCAGGTGCGGACCGTCGTAGTCCTCGGGATAGAGGTCGTGATAGCGCTGGTAGCTGAAGAACGGCTCGTGCGGGTCGAACGTCTCGATCTGCAGGAACCAGCCGTCCTCGGCGTGGTTGACGTCCAGGAAGTGCAGGCCCGCGTCGAAGGTCAGCGTCTGCGGGTGGTCGGCCTCGTCGGCGAGGTAGCGCCGGTTCACCCAGTCCTGGCGGTAGGCGGGCCGCCGGACGCGTTTGAGGTCCGGCGGCATCTCCGGGTCCGCGACCTGGCCCTTCCAGAAGTCGCCCTCTTGGCCGCGGAAGAACTCGTAGGTGCGGAACCGGTTGTGGTAGGTCGCTCCTCCGTCCTCCCAGTAGTGGGCGTGGTCGGTGGCCAGGTGCGTGTGCACGCCCGCGTCGGTGAGCAGCTGTGGCACCGAGTCGTCGAACGGCTCCAGCGGCCCCCACCCCCGGTGCAGGAAGTTGTAGCGCCCGGTGTGCATCTCCCGGCGCGCCGGCATGCACGGCATGCTCCCCGCGTAGCAGTTGTCGAAGACGGCCGTGCGCTCGGCGAGCCTGGCGAAGTTCGGCGCGCGCACATCCCGCGCCCCATAGGCCGGTAGATGGCGGCGGTTGAGGCTGTCGAACATGACGACGATGGCCTTCACGGGGTCTCACTTTCCGGCGAGGTTCTTTAACCTGCCGAGTATGAGGTCCTTTACCTACCGAGTATTAGGTAGGTAACGTCACGGACATACAACCGCCGCCTCGGCGTCATGGCAACCCCCTCCGGAGGACTCGTGGCCCGCTCACCCAACGTCGTCGTGATCGTCGCCGACCAGCTCAGGGCGGACGCGGTGGGCGCGTTCGGCGCCGAGCGCGCCCGTACCCCGCACCTCGACGCGCTCGCCGCCGACGGGATGACGTTCACGAACGCGTTCGTCCAGCACCCGGTGTGCTCGCCGAGCCGGGCGTCGTTCCTCACCGGCTGGTACCCGCACACGGCCGGCCACCGGACCCTCGACGCGCTCCTGCGTCCGGAGGAGCCGAACTTCCTGCGCGCGTTCCGCGAGCAGGGCTACCGGGTGGTCTGGGCGGGCGACCGGGGCGACACGTTCGCGCCCGGCGCGACCGAGCTCAGCGCGGACGAGCACGGCTTCACGCGGCCGCCCGCCGGGCCGCACTGGGGAGGCGAGCCGTACGAGCGCGGGCGCCACCGTCCGGAGGTCACCGGGGCCGACGACCCGCTCTGGGACCGGCTCTTCTACGGCGGCGAGGTCCTGGACGACGCGGTCGGCTTCGACGAGGCGGCCGTGCGGACCGCGGAGTCGTGGCTGAGCGGCGCCCACGAACAACCATGGCTGCTGTTCGTGCCCCTGGTGGCACCGCACTGCCCCTTCGAGGTGCCGCAGCCGTGGTTCTCCCTGCACGACCGCGCCGCGCAGCCCGCGCCGGTCCCGCCTCCGTCCGGGAACGCGCCGGACTACCTCTCGGCGATCCGGGACAAGTACGGACTCGCCCGCGCCACTCCCGAGATCTGGCAGGAGGTCGCCGCCGTCTACCACGGCATGGTCTCCCGGCTGGACGATCACGTCGGGCGCGTCCGCGCCGCCGTCGCCGCGACGGGCTCTGCTGAGGACACCCTGTTCGCCTTCTTCTCCGACCACGGCGAGTACCTGGGCGACTTCGGCGTCATCGAGAAGTGGCCGTCCGCCATGCACGCCTGCGTCACCCGCGACCCCCTGATCCTCAGCGGCGGCCCGGTGCCCGCGGGCCGCACCAGCGACGCCCTCGTCGAGCTCGTCGACGTCTTCCCCACCCTGCTCGACCTCGCCGGGATCCGCGCCACCCACAGCCACTACGGGCGCAGCCTGCGGCCGCTGTTCGACGATCCGGACGCCGAGCACCGCGCGTACGCCTTCACCGAGGGCGGGTTCCTGGCCGAGGAGGAGCCGCGGATGGAGCGCGGCGCCTTCCCGTACGACCTCAAGGGCGAGCTCCAGCACGAGAACCCGCGCCTGGCAGGCAAGGCGTTCGCCGCCCGCGACCGCGACTGGACCTACGTGTGGCGGCTCTACGAAGGACCTGAACTGTACGACCGCCACGCCGACCCGGACGAGACCCGCAACCTCAGCGGCTCACCGCGCCACGCGGCCGTGGAGGACAGGATGCGCACCGCCATCCTGTCCTGGCTGGCCGCCACCACGGACGTCCTGCCACCGGCCCGCGACCCCCGTCGGCCGGCGGTCGACCTACCGGCGCCCGGCCAGGCCGCTACGCATGCGCCCGGCTAGAAGCCAAAGGGCCTTCGCTTCGCTCCGGGCGTTTTCTCCCCGCCCGTTACCCGATTCGGTGGTTGGCCGTCTGATGCCCACCCCCCACAAAGGCCCTCCGCTTCGCTCCGGACGTCCTCCCAGGCGGGCTGACGCCCGCCCCCTGAACGACCTCGCTACGCTCGGGCTGACTTCCCGAACACGCTTCGCCGGGTCGGAGCGGGTTTGACCGTCGCGGCAACATCATCGAGACCGGTACCGACTCCTACTTGATCTTTACCGATGAGCCCTTCACAGCGGTGTTCCCGGGGTGGGGAGGGCGGGGTTGTTCGCCGGGGCACCGCTCATGAGCCACCTCTCAGGAGTCGTTCGACATCTCGGCAGAACTTGTCAAAGGAAGGCGCGCCCCCACGGGCCTGCTCCAGATCGAAGAGCGCCGCCAACGCGGCTTGGTCGGCTGTTTCCTTGTACGACGTGCCGTCGATCTTGTGCGCGGTCAACCATCCCTTGGCGTCTCGAATACCTTCAGGATCCGGCGGCGGCTCGAGTGGATCGATCAGGCCCCGACGTCCGGACAGCGACTTGGCCGCAGCCAGAAACCACGCCTCGAACTCCTTGTGCGCGATGACCACGGCGATCTCCTTGTCACCGCGAGCCTCACGGGCCCTGGAGAGCAACGCGGGTCCCAACGCCGCGGGACAGTCCTTATCGGCGTCGATCAGGACGAGGATTCCCCCGGGACCTGTTATGTGAAGAGCCGCGGACTTTCGCACCGCCGCCTCGATCCCGCCAGGCGCAATCATCGAACCGCGAGGCACACGTTGCGGTTCCGGGACGCGCACTTCCCAGATGCCCGAAGCGTAGGCGATTCTGCGCAGCAACTCGGGTACGGCCGTCATCTCGCCGTGTCCTTCGACGATGGAGGCGATCGTGACCGGCCCGCTCACTCAGACCCCTTCGGACGTAGTTGCCGACCACGCATGAGTTCACCCAGGGTCGCCAGCTTGTCGTCAAGCACCCCGTGCACTATTGGATCGATCTCACCGATGACGGTGATGCCATCCTTCATAGTCACCATGCGCACCCAGGAAGGATCGAAGTCATCGTGGTCGAGCAGATCGGCGCTTTGCGTGGTCACGATGACCTGAACGCGCTCACTCGCTTCGGTCAACGCGTCAAAGAGCGCTCCCGTCGCGGCCGGATGAAGAGCGGTCTCCGGCTCCTCGATCGCCACGAGACTGGCCTTTCCTTCCAGCACCACGGGCTGGAAGAGCGCGGTCAGCAACCCGGCGGCGTGCAAAGTCCCCTCGGAGATCAGTTTCGGGCCGAACGGCCGGGCGGTGTCTGGCGTACGGAGCTCCACCGTCGAATAGTCACCGAGGATCTGCTGATCGATGCCGGCGACTGTCGGGACGATCGCTTGCAAATAGTCGTCGATACGCTGCTTGAAGACCGGATGCCGCTCGGCCAGCGTGCCGAGTACCGACCCCAGTCGCTCCCCTGAATAGCCGAGCTGTGTCCCGCGTCGATCGGGCTCGATCTGCCGCATTTGATCGGTGCTCAGGTGATGGAAGAGCATGGAACGCAGACTGCGGTGGACTTCACTGAACGCACTCCGTGCAGCGGCCAGTGGCAGGTAGAGCTGGTCCCTTTCGATGCCGCCCTCATTGAGGATCATTCCGGCGACGACCCTGAACTCGGCCTCCTGCTCGGTTCGGGGACTGATGACGCAGTGCTCTTCCTTGATCACCAGCGGGCGGCGTCCTGTCGAGTCACGACCGATCGTGAAGCCGTACTCGGCCGGTTGAGGACCGTCAGCGCCATCCACGGTGAACTCCAAATGGATGCTGAACTGGTCGGTTGGTTGCGGTGCCCGACGGAGCACTTCGTCCAGTCCGCCACGCGCGGCGACGACATCAGCGGGCGTCGACGGCCCCAGGACCTGCGCCACGAACTGTAGGGCGTCCAGGAAGTTGCTCTTGCCCGCGCCATTCGGTCCGAGCAACACGAGCAAGGGCGTGAAGGTGACATCACACGAGGCGATGCTCTTGTAGCCGGTCACCTGAACACGCCGGAGGAACGGCACTGTGTTGCCCATCACACCCCCCGCGCCGTCGTCACGTCGATCTGCCCGATCACTGCTGCGGTGATCAGCACTTGCTTGCGTTCATTTAGGAAACTGACCTGCTGATCAATCGCCGCCGGCGTCCGACTCGGCGAGTCCTTCGCTTCGGCCACCTTCCAGGTCAGGTTCGCCAGTTGGCTGTGGCTGGTCTTCACGTCACATCGCCGTCCAAAGCATCCAGAGCAGGATTGAACAACCCACTCGTCAAACCATCACAGGCAAGCTGTACGACATCTTCACCGAGAGTCGCCGCACGATGCAGCGAGTCGGCGAACTCGGCCAGCCGTCGGAACTCCGCGCCGTAGCGCCGCTGCTCGCGAACTCGCCGAACTCACCTTCCCACAGGCGTCAGTCGTACAGGAGGCAGCACAGCGGCTGCTTGCGGCAACCAGAGCCGTCATGGCGCTCAGTAGCTCCGACACCGAGGATGTCAGGCACCGTGCCGACCTCCTTCAGCTTGTGCGGCTCCACACAGAAGTGGCTCACATCCACGCCCCGAGATGATCAACCACTGCGCTGATCCCGCGGCGCGGCGGCGCGGTGCTGGCTGGGGGTGATGCCAAGCCGGCGTTTGAACGCGACACTGAGCGCGAAGGTGCCGGAGTAGCCGACCTTGCGTGCGATGGAACCCACGGTGATGTCGGTGTCGCGAAGGAGATCGGCCGCCAGCGCCATACGCCAATTGGCCAGGTAGCTGATAGGAGGCTCGCCGACTTCGGCGGTGAACCGGCGGGCCAGGGAGGCTCGGGAGACGCCGACCTCGGTGGCAAGACCTTCCACTGTCCACGGGTGGGCGGGATCGCCGTGCATGAGGCGGAGAGCGGCGCCCACGACAGCGTCGTCTTTGACGCGGTACCAGACCGGGGCGTGCGTGTGCGGGCGATCGAACCACGCACGCAGGGCGGAGACGAGCATCAGGTCGAGCAGACGGTCGAGGACGGCCTGCTGGCCTGGCTTGTCCCGGACGACCTCGGCCGCCACCAGGTCGAGCAGCGGGAAGCGGCATTCGTCATCGGAGACGACGAGGATGCCCGGCAGGGCGTCGAGCAGGCGGTCGCTGATCCCACCCCGGCCCTGGTAGGCGCCGGTGAGCAGGATGGCCGAGCCGGTTTCCGTGACGCCGCAGGTACGCGGATCCAGGGCCAGATCGTCATCCGCGACCGCCCGTGCCGTGGCCGCGCAGTAGTAGGCGCTGGTGATCACATGCTGAGGTGGGGTGACCAGGTTGTCGGCCACGGTGTAGGAGGCGGGGCCACGGACGATGGCGATGTCGCCGGGGCCGATGGCCGCCGTCTCGCCGTTGGGCGGAATGATCCAAGCCTGACCGTCCAGCATGGTGAGCAGGGTCAGCGGGGCGCCGCCGGCGAAACGCAGGGACCACGGCGAGGTCATGATCGCCTGATGGATGAGGGCTCCGCGTGCTCGTACCCCGTCCAGTAGGTCCGTCAGTGTGTCCACGAGCCCAAGGTTAGACGCCCGAACATCGAACTGAGCGTTGTGGCCATGGATACGCTCACCACATCAGGGTTGAGTGGACGCATGACACAACCTCCCATTCTTGTTACCGGTGGTACCGGCAAAGTCGGCGCACGGATCGTGGCTCGGCTCAAGCGCGAGAACATGGCCGTTCGCGTGGGGTCTCGCTCCGGCGCCCCTCGCTTCGACTGGACCGACCCGAGCACGTGGGATGCCGCGCTGGAGGGATCGCGGCGGGTCTTCATCGTGCCGCACGATGGCGAGTTGCTGACCCGGCCGTTCGTTCGGCGGGCGAAGGAGCTTGGCGTCGAACGCGTCGTGCTGTTGTCGGGGCGTGGAGTGGACGTGCCCGGATACGCGGGCGACAACGACGCGGTGGGCAAGACCCACGTCGATGGCGAGGACGCGGTGCGCTCCTGCGGTTTGGCGTGGACGATCCTGCGGCCCGGCTGGTTCGCGCAGAACTTCAGCGAGGGCTTCTTCCGCGCGGCGGTGCTGGCCGGCGAGTTGCGGCTACCGGCCGGTGATGGTGCGGCGAGCTTCGTCGATGCCGAGGACATCGCCGCGGTGGCGGTCGCGGCACTTACGGAGGACGGACACGTTGGACAGACCTATGAACTGTCCGGACCGCGCGCGCTGAGCATCGGCGAGGCTCTCGCCCTGATCTCGGAAGCCACCGGCCGAACTGTGCGATACACGCCTCTGACGGCTGAGGAGTTCATCGCTCAGTTGGTCGCTGAGGGCTGGCCGAGGCCCGATGCCGGATCCTATGCCGACGCGGTCGCTCCGATTCGGCGCGGCATGGACGAGCACGTGTCCGACGGAGTGCAGCGTGCGCTCGGCCGTCCTCCTCGCGACTTCGCCGATTTCGTCAAGGACGCGACGGCCGTTGGAGCATGGCAAGGCCAAGGACGGCCGCGCGATCAAGATCAGCCCGCATGAGGAGCACCTGGCCCAAGGCCGGGAGCGCAGCAGCGATCCAGACCGGCCGGCCCGCTGCCGCGCGACCCGGCCCAAGGCCGAACGCAAGATCGCGCATCTGATGCGGCGACGGCACGGCGGGCGTCGCGCCCGCGTCCGCGGCATCGTCAAAATCGATATAAGGGGAAGTAGATGCCGAAGCCGAAGGGCGGCGGTGACCTGGGCCCTTGGCGACCAGCAGCCCCTCATCTCCGTTCCGGAAGTGGATTGAGCCCGAGCGCCCAGGTGGGGAACGCCGGCGGCGGTAACCGCCTCGGCGTGCACGCCACCTGGGCCGGGGTTCTGCTGGCTTTGACCGTGCCCGTCCTGACCAAGGCGGGGGCAGACGGAGGGTCAGGGGAGCCGAAGGGGGAACGAAGAGGATCTATGCCGGTATGGAGACGGCGGCGATGCCGGGTGAGCGGCTAGGAGCAGGTCTTCGTTTTCACCGAGCAGAGCTTGATCTCGGGGTAGCGTGCCGAGGGCTTGTTCAGGGAGGGCTGGGGTTTGTTACGCAGGTGCTGGTCGAAGAAGGCTCGGGTGTAGGCGCGGGTGATCTCCACCGCGCGGGTCGCGGTCAGGTTGGGGTTGCGGTGGATGCCGAGTTGTTCCACCAGTAGTGCGGTGTCGGTGAAGGAGGCGTGTTCCGCCCCGGCCACCACGAGCCAGCGCTTCCATCCCGTCAGGTGGGCCCAGTCGCGCTCCCAGGTGGTGTCCTTGCCGCCCGGGCTGTGGTCGGCCTTGGTGCCCAGGAACATGAACGGTCGTGGCAGTCCGCTGTCCGGGATCGGGGCGAAGGTGGTGCCGTCCATGTTGATCCCGGCGTGTATGCGGGTGTCCTTCAGCATGGCGGTGATGGTGCTCGCGCCTCCGGCGGACTGGCCCGCCATCGCGATCCGCTTGTTGTCGATGAGTGAGGCGCTCTTCCACTTGGGGTGGGTCCCGGTCAGCGTGTCCAGGACGAAGGAGACGTCGGCCGCCCGGCTCTGGCCGAGCTTGGCCCAGAACGCCTTGCCCTTGTCGTCCTGGCAGGCGACGCAGGTGACGACCCGGCCGCCGGGAAGGCTCGTGGCCAGGCTTTCGTAGGTGTGCTCGATCCCGGCCACGACGTACCCTCTGCTGGCCAGGTCCTCGGCCAGGGCGGTGAGCGAGCTGCGGGGCTCGGTGAAGCCTGGTGAAAGCACCACCAGTGGCAGGCTGTGCCTGCTCCCTGCCGGCTTGGCGTCGAGGAAGGCGTTGGTGCGCGTCTTGCTCAGCACGTCGTACGGCACGCCGGTGATCTCCGCTCCTTTCAGGATGAGCTCCGACTCCTTGGCCGTCATGTAGGGCGCTCGCCGTCCGTTCGGCGTCTTGGCCGGGTACCACAGCGAGACCATGAGCTCTCTCTGCTTGGCCTCGGGGACCCAAGGGTCAGGGCGAGAGGCGTCCTTCACGTGCAGGGAGGTGGTGCCGACCGGATGGGAGCCGGTGGGCTTGGGCAGCTTCGGTGCGCTGTTGGGCACCGTCGCGGGGCTGGTCGCCGCCGGGCCGATGGACGACGCGATGCCTGCGGGGGCGTAGACGGTGCAGGTGGACAGGGCGAGGATGAAGGCCCCGGTGACAGTGGTCGCGCGTTTCATGGAGATGTCCGTTTCTGTTTGTGGCAGGAGGGAATGGCCGCCCGAAGGTGTGCTTCAACGGGCGTGGGCGGCTGGCCGGCGGCCTCTATAAGAAGCCGAGCCGGCATCGGCTGGTCAGGTCAGGTCAGGTCAGGCGGTGGCTGGTCCACCAGAAGCACAGCCCGGCCAGCAGGGCGGACAGCATGAGGAAGAGTGTGGTTTCGGCCCCTTGCAGAGCCCAGAAGCGGTCGGCGGGATGGTAGGTCACCCGTTGCCGGTAGCCGAGGTCGGCGAGCTTGGCGAAGCACGCTTGAGCGCCAGGCGCGTTAGGTTGGGAGCCCTGTCCTGGTGGCGGCGGCATGCAGCCGGCCAACCATGCGGGCAGGACGGCGACGGCGTGGCCGGTGGCGTCGATGGTCTCGTTGGACAGGACCCAGGCGCCGGAAGGGCCGGCCACGGTCAGTTCCTTGGGTTGGCCGGTGTTGTCGACCTTGAAGGACCTGACGTTCGTTTTGTCGATCGCGACCGTTTGCTGGGCCGCGGGGATGATGTGCGAGCGCACCGTGAACGGGACGGCGAGCTGGATGGCGGCGAACAGGGCCAGGGTGATGGCCATGGCGGCCACGGTCCGGCGCACCAGCAGTCCGATGGTGACGCCAAGAACGAAGGCGAAGGCGGCGTAGCCGACCGGGACGATCCCGCGCGCGCCGAAGATCAGCGGAGAGACGCGTGCGGGGAAGGGGTTGCCGTCGCTCGCGTCGGCCGCAGCGTCGATGGGGCCGGCCCACCAGCCGGCCGCGAGGCTGAGCAGCCCGGACCCGGCGATGGCGGCCAGGCCGACGATGGCCAGCTTGGTGGCCAGCCACCGGGTCCGGGTGATCGACTGGTTCCACACCAGGCGATGCGTGCCGATCTCCAGCTCGCGGGTGACCAGCGGCGCGCCCCAGAAGATCCCGATGACGGCGGGCAACAGGTAGACCAGCACGGCGCTGCCGAAGTACAGAATGCCGTCGGTGGCGGTGATGCGGGTCAGGAAGAGATTCGGCTCACCCGACGCGAGGCCGGCCAGGTGGGGGCCGGTGATCGCCAAGATCGCGGCGACGACGACCAGGGCGGCCGCCACCGTGGCGGCCTGGGTACGAAACTGGCGCCAGGTCAGCCAGGTCATCGAAGGACCTCCAGGGCGGGGCGGTGGTCGTGGCCGGCCTCGGCGGGCCTTTTCAGGTAGGCCAGGACGAGGTCTTCCAAGCTGAGCCGGCCGACGTTCCAGGCGGGATCGAGGATCGCCTCGTCCGTGCGGATGAGCAGGGTTGTCTGCCGGTCGGTGTGGCTGGCGGAGATGACGTGCTGGTTCGCGGGCAGCGTGGACAGGTCGCGGCGCGGGCCGCTGAGCCGGTGGTGGGCGGCCAGCAGGTCCTCGACCTCTCCGGCCACCTGGACCTTCGAGCCGACCAGCACGATGAGGTGGTCGCAGACGCGTTCCAGGTCGGCGATCAAATGGGTGGAAAGCACGACGCTGAGCCCGTGTTCGGCGACGGCGTCCATGAGGTCCTGCAGGAACTCGCGGCGGGCGAGCGGGTCGAGTGCGGCAACCGGTTCATCCAGCATCAGCAGCTCGGGCCGTTTGGCGATGCCCAGGGTCAGGGCGAGCTGGGCGCGCTGGCCGCCCGACAGCTTCCCGGCGGGCCGGGCTGGATCGAGGCCGAGCCGCTTGATCCTCTGCCGGGCCAGGGCGTCGTCCCAGCCGGGGTTGAGCCGGGCGCCGAGCCGCAGGTGGTCGGCGACGCTCAAGGCGGGGTAGGTGGGGGTGTCCTGGGCGACGAAACCGACCCTGGCCAGCTGGGCCGGGCCGCTGCCGGGACGGCCGCCGCACACCTCGATCGTGCCCGACGTCGGTGTCAGCATCCCGGCGGCCAGGTTCAGCAGCGTCGATTTCCCGGCGCCGTTGGGGCCGACCAGGCCGGTCACATGCCCGGCTGGGATGTCCAGCGTGCAATCGGTCAGCGCCCAGCTCCGCTTGTACTTCTTGCCCAGAGCCTGGGCCCGCAGGATCGCGGTCACGCTATGTCCTCCTGAGCGGCGGTCTGAAAAGTGGTCATGAACAGGGCTTCGATGTCCTCGTCGCCGAGCCCGGCCAGGCGGGCCTTGGCCAGCCAGCGCCGCAGGTCCTGACGCAGCGGGCCGTACGCGGCGGCAAGCGTGGCGTCGGCCAGCGTCACCGTGACGAAGGTGCCGGCACCCGGACGGGCGGTGACCAGCCCAGCGTGTTCCAGCTCCCGGTAGGCCTTGAGCACGGTGTTGGGATTGATCGTCACCTGGGCCACCACGTCCCTGATCGTCGGAAGCCGATCCCCCTCACGCAGCAAACCCAGCCGCAGCGCTCGCCGTACCTGCTGGACCAGCTGCAGATACGGCGAGACGCCCGACCCGTCATCCAGATGGAACTCGATCACCACTTGCTCCATTCATCTAATGTCATAAGACAATAACCCATTGAGAGACCGTGGCCGCCGGCAAGTGGAGGATCACTGACATCACCCGCCGGTTTCTGTCCCGGGGGCCCGGTGAGAAGCCCGTGATCTGCCGGATGCCGATCCCCTTCAGGAAATGGCCCTTCCGTGAAGTAATCTGGCTCTACGCCGCCCTCCAGCCCCAGCTCGGCCCCGTCTGGCCCGGGCTCCGATCGCGCCGAAATCACTTCACGAAAGTTCTGATATCCCTGTGGGGGACGCCGTGCAGGCGTGAAAATTCGGTGGGGGTTGTCCGCCGACGCCGGTACCACCTTTGGCCTGTGAGGCCGTACGAAAGTTTGGTGGCGGGGCCTTGACCTTGACGGGTCTTGCACTGTGCTTCGAGCACGCCGGTCAGAATTTCGGCTCCCGACCGAGGCCCCCGGGCACCCTCTCTATCAGCTTGAGAAGGGGAGGCCCCGTGAAGGGAGTGTCGGAGGAGATCGCCTCCGACACTGCACGAGCAGTTCACCGAGCGGGTCTGCGCCATCGACGTGGCCAAGGCCTCGGGCAAGGTGTGCACGCGCCTGCCCCATGAGTCCGGATCGGGTCGGCGCGTCACCAGGGTGTGGGACGTCGAGGCCAGGACCAACGCGATCATCGAACTGGCCGACCACCTAGCCTGCCAGCAGGTCGAATTGATCACGGTCGAGTCGACCTCGGACTATTGGCGGATCTTCTTCTACCTGCTGGAAGCTCGCGGGCTGACGGTCCAGCTGGTCAATGCCCGCGATGCCAAGAATGTGCCGGGCCGCCCCAAAACGGACAATCTGGACGCAGTATGGCTGGCCAAGCTCACCGAACGCGGGATGCTCCGGCCCTCCTTCGTGCCACCACCCGAGATCCGGCGCTTACGCGACTACACACGACTGCGTATCGATGGGGAACGCTACCGGCGCATCGTCAAACGCCGCGGCAAGCTCCGAGCCCTGGTCGCCGTCGCACGCTCCGTCTTAGTGATCATCTGGCATCTACTCAACGACCCCGCCACCCGTTTCCACGACCTTGGAAGTGGCTACCACAGCCAACGCATCGACAAGGGCACGAAGACCCGCAACCACATCCGCCAGCTCGAGGCTCTGGGCTTCACCGTCACGCTCACCCCCACCGCCTGAACCACACCCTTCACAACCTCCGCCCATCACCAGGCCAAGGTTCGCTGCCGCGCGCCCAGCTGAGGCTCCCATTTTCCGGTCAGGTGGTCGGGCTTCCCGAGCGCTTCGATCCGGCCGATGGCCGCCGCGACCGTAAACAACCATCTCGCGCACGCCTCGGCGCTGTTCTCCTGGATCACCGCGCACGCCCCCGAAGGGCTGCTGCGCCACGGCGATGTGACCAAGAAGGTGGCCGCTGCTGCCGCTGCCCGCTCCGCAGCCACGGACGCTGGCTGCCGCCCAGGTGCGCACCGTCAAGAACGTCGTGGACCGGATCGAGAGCATGCCTTAGATCCGCTGCGTGGTCTCGGGACTCAACCGAGAGGCGATCCGCACCGACCAGGCGACCTCCGTGTTGTGCAGGGCCGAGGCCACGATCCGGGAGATCCGTCCAGGCGCTGGCGGTTCCATCCGCTCCTCACGCGGATGCTTCAGCAGTTCCTCCCGAACCCGCTCAGGCCGTCGCTCGGCGTGCGCGACCTCCTCGGCCAGCCACACCGCCTGGGCAGAGGGTCAGCGGCGGGGTGGGTCGATGCGGGCCCCGTCCGGGGTGAAGATCATCAGGCGGCTCTGGTCGATGGCCACCTTGGCCGGTTCGCCGGCCCGCCAGACCGGCCGTCCACCCAGGCGGACGATGATGTCGGAACGGCGATGGATGCCGCTGCCGGCGTTCTGCCCGACTTGCTCCTGCTCCTCCCGCTCCTCGCGCTGGGAGAACATCCGGCGGACCAGCCCGCCGATTCCGCCCGAGCCGTCCTTGCGGCCGTTGGCCTGGACGCGCCGGTCCGGCGGCTCGGGCACCGGTACGGCCGGGACGCCGCACTCGATGTAGGCCAGCCACTCGTGGCCGTGGTACTCCAGCGCCCGCACCCGGCCGAAGAACGACGGCCCCTCGTACGACTCGGGCACCGGCGCCAGGCCGTCGGGGCGCAGGCCGACCAGCACCTGGCCGCCGGTGTGCTGGGAGATGGCGTAGGCGCGGGGATCGCTCCACGGGAGCGTCAGCCGGTGCGGGCCGAAGTCGAGCATGACGTACTGGTTCTGCGGCGTGCGCACGGTCGCGGCCAGGAGGTTCAGCTGCTGGGAGTTGAGGAAGGCCGCCACGAACGCCGTCGCCGGGTCGTTGTAGATCTGCGCCGGAGTGCCGACATCTTGCAGGACGCCGCGGTTGAGTATGGCGATCCGGTCGGCCAGCGTGAGCGCCTCGACCTGGTCGTGCGTCACGTAGATGGTGGTGACGTTCAGCGATCTGACCAGGGCGGAGATCTCCATGCGCAGCTCGGTGCGCATGCCGGCGTCGAGGTTGGACAGCGGCTCGTCCATGAGAAACAGCTTGGGCTGGCGGACGATCGCCCGTCCCATCGCGACGCGCTGGCGCTGGCCGCCGGACAAGGTGCCCGGACGGCGCTCCAGGGTGTCGTCGATGTGCAGTGCCTTGGACAGCTCGGTGACGCGCTCGCGCACCTGTGCCGGGTCCGACTTGGCGATCTCCAGGGGGAAGGCGATGTTGCCGCGTACGGTCCTGTGCGGGTAGAGGGCGCCGTTCTGGAACACCATGGCGACGTCGCGGTCACGTGGCGCCAGGTGGTTGGCCAGCTGGCCGTCCAGCCAGAGGTCCCCCTCGGTGATCTCCTCCAGACCCGCGATCATCCGCAGCAGCGTGGACTTGCCACAGCCGGAGGGGCCGAGCAGAACGAGGAACTCGCCATTTTCGGCCTTCAGGCTCAGTCGGTCTACCGCCAGGTAGCTACCCGGGTACACCTTGGTCACTTTGTCGAGAACGACCGAGCTCATGGGCCCAACACCTTGCGCACGTGTCACCTGTGACGGGGCTGATTGAAGGGGTAGTACATCGCGCCTTAACGCTACATGTCCACCCTTGTCATAAAAGATCTCTGCCCAATCGGGTTTCGGCTAGGGGTTTTGGGCATCCGATGGCGGAAACATCCGGAAAAATCGTGACTTGGAAGGGCTTGCGGGAAATTGCGGCAAGAGCTTTCATTGTCGGGACCGTCTTAGGGGCTGCGGAGCATGATCAGGGGTGGCGCGAGGCTGTGACGTACTCCGTGTACAGGCGCGGCTTCGCCGCCTCCGACGTCCCGCGCGCGTTCCATCCGGCGGCTCGGTGGAAAGTACAGTGGCGCGCATGACCGGTCACGCGCGCCTCGCCGACATCGCCGCCCAGGCCGGGGTGAGCGAGGCCACGGTCAGCCGGGTGCTCAACGGCAAGCCCGGCGTCTCCGTCGCCACCCGCCAGGCCGTGATGACCGCGCTCGACCTCATGGGCTACGAACGGCCGCCCCGGCTGCGGCAGCGCAGCAACGGGCTCGTCGGCCTGGTCACCCCCGAGCTGGACAATCCGATCTTCCCGGCGTTCGCCCAGTCCATCGAGAAGGCGCTGACCCAGCACGGCTACACGCCCGTGCTCTGCACGCAGCTGCCGGGCGGCGCGCCCGAGGACGAGTTCACCGAACTGCTGGTCGACCGTGGGGTGAGCGGCATCGTGTTCGTGTCGGGGCTGCACGCCGACACCACCGCGCGGATGGACCGTTACACCAGGCTCACCGACCGCGGGCTGCCGATCGTGCTGGTCGACGGCTACAGCGAGCACATCGACGCGCCGTTCATCTCGCCGGACGACCGGCTCGCCGCGCGGCTGGCCGTACAGCATCTCGTGGACCTCGGACACGAGCGGATCGGGCTGGCGCTGGGGCCGCGCAGGTTCGTACCCGTGATCAGGAAGATCGAGGGTTACCGGCAGGCCATGGCCCAGCTCCTCGGCACGAGCGCCGTCGACGAGCTGATCGCGCACTCGCTGTTCTCCGTCGAGGGCGGGCAGGCGGCGGCCATGCAGCTCCTGTCGCGCGGCTGCACCGGCATCGTGTGCGCGAGCGACCTGATGGCGCTGGGCGCGATCCGCGCCTGCCGCGAGAAGGGGCTGGCCGTGCCGGGCGAGGTGTCGGTGGTCGGCTTCGACGACTCGCCATTGATCGCGTTCACGGATCCGCCGCTGACCACCGTACGCAAGCCGATCGGCGCGATGGCGACGGCCGCGGTGCAGACTCTGCTCGAAGAGGTCAACGGGGCGCCCGCCAAGCACGTCGAGCTCGTCTTCCAGCCCGAGCTGGTGGTCCGCGGCTCCACGGGCTCCGGCCCGCTGGTGAACCGGTGACACCGTCCGTGCCCATGCGCGATGTCCTGGTCCTCGGCGGCGCCGGGGTCGACACCACCGTGTACGTGCCCGCGCTGCCCCTCCCGTACGAGGACACCTACTCCGTGCCGCCCGTGATCGACCGGATCGGCAACACCGGCGCCGGTGTCGCGCTCGGCTGTGCGGCGCTCGGGCTCGACGTCACGTTCGCCGACCTGATCGGCGAGGATCCGCAGGGCGCGCTGATCCGCCACGCGCTGCGCGGCCTCGACTTCACCTGGGCGCCCGCGCGGGCGGGCACCCGGCGCAGTGTCCTGCTGGTCGATCCGGACGGCCGCCGCACCTCGCTGTTCGACCCCAGGGTCACGCCCGGCGAGCGGCTCCCGAGCCACCTCTACAAGGGCGTCCGCGCCCGGCACGCGCACGTGTCGATCACCGACTTCTGCCGCCACGTATACCCGGACCTGGACATGCCCGTCTCCACGGACCTGCACGACTGGAACGGCGTCGACGACTACCACCGGGACTTCGCCTACCGCTCCGACCTCGTCTTCCTCTCGGCCGCCGCGCTCGCCGACCCGGCCGCCACCATGGCCGCCATCATCGAACGCGGCCGCGCCCACACGGTCGTCTGCACGCGCGGCGCCGACGGCTGCCTGGTCCTCACCCGCGACACGCCGCTGCGCGCCTTCCCGGCCGCGCCCCTGCCCGGTCCGGTCGCCGACAGCAACGGCGCGGGCGACGCGTTCGTCTCTGGCTTCCTGTACGGCACGCTGCGCGGACTTCCCCTGGAGCAGCGCGTACGGCTCGGCGCCACCGCCGGAGCCCACGCCTGCACCGTCCTCGGCACCCACGAGTCCCCGATCACCGAGTCCATGCTGCTGAGCCGGGCGAGCGGCCATGACGCCATTCACCGAGCCCACCCCGCTGAGCCGCGTGAAAGAGCCGAGCCCTAGCGATACTCCGTGATCGCGTCCTGGCCGATCGCCCACAGCGGCTTCCCGCCGGGGAGCGCGGTCATCGCGGTCACCGGGGCGGGAGGCGCGACCCGCGACCACCGCCCGCCCGCTTCGGCCAGCAGCCGGTACGCGTCTTTCGCGTCCTCGGCGACGGTCTTCCGGGAGGCGACCCACACCACGCCATCACTGTCGCGGGCGATCCCGGTCAACTGGCCGCCGTCGATGGCGACCGCCCGCCAGGCCATGCCGTTCCACCGGTAGGACAGAGGGCGGAACGCGCCGTCCGACGTCTCGTAGCCGCCCACGGCCCACACGTCGTCGGCGGCCACGGCCAGCACCGCCGAGACCCGCGAGTCGACCGAGCCGGACGGCGACGGCGACGGCGAGGGCTCCGACGGCGCGGGCAGCGGTACGCGCCGCCAGGCGCGCCCGTCGAAGCGCGCGACGGCCGGCTCCGCCTGCACATAGCCGTCGTCCGGCAGCGGGTCCACCTCGCCGACCGCCCAGATGTCCTGCGGCGACACGGCGACGGCCCCGTACGTCGTGATGGGGATCGCCTGGCTGGTCCAGCGCTGCCCGTCGAAGTGCCGCGCCCACCCGTCACCGAGCGCCCACACCTGCCCCCCACCCAGCGCGACCACCTCCGACGGACTCGCGGTATCCCCCTCGGACGTGACCACCGGATCGGGGATGAACGACCAGCGCCGCCCGTCGAAGCGCAGCAGCCCGGACTCACCGCCCTCCTTGTCCTCGGCGATCACCCACACGTTGCCGGGGTCTGTGGCGTCTACCTTGGTGAGCGTGACGTACCGGGCCTGCTTCGGCAGTTCCTTCGTCAGCCGTCGCCAGCGCTCGCCATCCCAGTGGACCAGCAACGCCTCGTGGCCGTCGGTGCCGAACGTCCGCTCACCGACCGCCCACGCGTCGGCCGCGCCCGTGGCCGCGATGTCCAGGAACTCGGCACCGTAGTCCAGCCCCTTCTGCCGGTAGACCACCCGCCAGCGACCCTTGGGGCGCGTCGCGACCGGGGTACTGGCACTGGAGCTGGGGCTGGATGTGACGCGACCACTCGGACTGCTACTGGAGGTGACGCGATCGGTCGGGCCGGGCTCGCGGCCGGGAGCCGAGACGACCGAACATCCGCTCAGCGCCACCATCACCAGAGTGACGGCTGCCAGTCGCAGGCCCACCATGCCTCCTGTGCGCGTCCGTCCTGGGTGATCTCCGTGGGTACGGGCCAAGCACACTACCGTGAGGCGCCGGCGACCGGTCGGACAACCGAAGCAGCCAGACCGCCATCCCCCGAACGATGAGAGGGACGGCGGCCTGGCAGGCGGTGGAACTATCGCGAGGCGCCGCTGTCGAGCTCACCGACACCGGACTGCCGGGCGGTGGCGTTGAGCGCGGGCAGCACGATCATGCGCAGTTGAGCCTGGCCGGAGATGGTCGCACCGCTGTTTCCGCCGTAGTAGTAGGCCCGCATGATGTAGGTGCCGGGGGTCAGCGAGGAGATGAACGTCTTCTGGTTGGAGACGCAGTTCCCACCGGTCCGGTTACCGATGATGGTGGACGCGTGGGAACCGTCGGACACGCGATAGAAGGCCCAGAAGGGGTCCTCGTCCGGGGTGATGCCGTTGCCGCCGACGTTGTATCGCTGGCCGTTGCGGACGGTGAAGTCGGCGATGGGGCCGTCGATGGGATCGGTCTCGTACTTGATGTAGGCCCCGTTGATGTACACGTGCGCGGCCGTGTTGCACCGCGCGGCGGAGGCCGCCGTGGAGGCCTGCGCCGCCACCACCGTGCCGAGGCCGACGGCCAGCACGAGCACGCTCAGGACACGCGTGACGGTGGCTCGGGCGATGACTACGGGGGATCGGTGTTGCCGGCGGATCTTCATGCGCGTTCTTCCCTCCGAGGTTGGGTCGGCGCGGGCGCGCCGAGTGTTCGTGCTCCGCGTTCGCGCGAATGGCGCGATCACCTGACTGCTGGGGACGCTACGGAGATGGCATGACGTAGCCATGACCTGGCGAACGACGGGGCGCATGACCTGTCGATCGACGCGACGGATGACGTGGCGATGACTCCGCCCGTCATCCGCACACCGCCTGATGACGAACTGTTCGCGGCGGTGTCGGATGGAAGGCACGGGGCGATGCGGTTTCGGATGCTGGGTCCGTTACAGATCCACACAGGCGACGGGTGGGTACGGGTGGCCGCCGAGCAGCAGCGGGTGGTCCTGGCGGTGCTGCTGATCGAGGCCGGGCGGGTGGTGAGCACGGACAGGCTGGTGGACGCGGTGTGGGGTGAGCGGCCACCGAGAACGGCGGCCAACACGATCGCCGCCTACGTCACGCGGCTGCGCCGGCTCGTGGGCGGCGACGTCCTGGCCGGGCGACGGCGCGGCTATGAGCTCCTCGCCGGCGGCGATGGCGATATCGACGCGGTGGTGTTCGAACGAGGCGTGGCATCGGGGCGGCGCGAGCTGGAGGCGGGCCGTCTCGAAAGTGCTGCGTCAGGGCTGGGCCGGGCGCTGGCGGTGTGGCGCACTCCCGAGCCGGTGCTGGCGGACGTGCCGCCCGCCCGGTGGGCGGAGGCGCGGGCGACCCAGCTGGAGCAGCTGCGGCTGGGCGCGGTCGAGGACCACGCCGACGCGCGGCTGCGGCTGGGCCGGCACGCCGGCCTCGTCGAGGAGCTGGATCGCCTGGTACGGGAGGGCCCGCTGCGGGAACGCCGCTGGGCCCTGCTGATGACGGCCTTGGAACGGTGCGGGCGGCGCGCCGAGGCGCTGGAGACCTACCAGCGGGCGCGCCACGTCCTGCGGACCGAGCTGGGTCTGGAGCCGGGGCAGCGGCTGCGAGAGGTGCAGCAGGCGATACTCACGGAGAACGAGATGGAGAACGAGCCGGAGGCCGCCCCGCGACGGCCGCCCATGCCGCGGATGGTGCCAGGTCGCCTGCCCGGGGGTGGCGAGTCGCCCGCACCAGCGCATCGAGGAGAGGGCTGGCCGTTCGTGGGGCGGGACGAGGAGCTGGACACGATCCGGTCGTGCCTGCGGCGCGGTGACGCGAAGGGCGTGGTGATCTCGGGTGAGGCGGGCATCGGCAAGACCCGGCTGGCCAGGGAGATCCTGGCACGGGCGCGGGGCTGCCGTAGCGAGTGGGTGGCGGCGACGGGTTCGCTGGCCGCGATCCCGTTCGGCGCGGTGGCAAACCTGCTGCCCGCCGATCAGATCCCCGAAGGCCATGGGCTGCCGGTGCTGGCGGCGGCGGCCGCCCGAATACGGGAGTACGGCCGGGAACAGCGCGTGGTCATCGGCGTCGACGACGCGCACCTGCTCGACACGGGATCGGCGGCCCTGATCGGGCACCTCGCGGCCCAGCACCTGGCCTTCGTGGTGGCCACCTGCCGCGCGGGAGCGCCCATCCCCGACGCGATCACGACCTTGTGGAAGGACGGCCAGGCGCCGTGGCTCGACCTCGGGCAACTGCCGGCGGACGCCGTGGACCGGCTCCTCGACCACACCCTCATGGGGGACGTCGACGGGGTCACCCGGCGCCGGCTGGGCGGCCTCGCGGCGGGCAACCCACTCGCGCTGCGCGAGTTGCTGTCGACGGCCATCACCGACCACGCGCTGCGCCAGACGCATGGTGTGTGGCACCTCGCGGGCGACTACCGTCCCCGTGGCGCGATCCAGCAGTTGCTCGCCGATCGCCTGCGCCCGCTCGGCACGCGTACCCCGGTGGTGCTGGAGCTGCTGGCGTGTGGCGAGCCGCTTCCGCTGGCGCTGCTGGCACAGCTGGTGGATCCGGCGTCGATCGACGAGGCCGAGTCACACGGATTGGCCGTGTCCGAGCGCGTGGGCAACCGCGTCCAGGTACGGCTCGCGCACCCGCTCTACGGCGAGGTGCTGCGCGCCCGATTATCGGCCGGCCGCGCCCGGCAGCTGTGGTGGCGGCTGGCGGGCGCGCTGCTGGACACCCCTCTGCACCGTCGCGACGACCTGCTGCGGGCCGCGCTCTGGCAGGTCGAAGGCGGTGCGGTGGTACGCGCCGACATCGTACGGGCCGGCGCCCGCCAGGCCGTCAACCGGGCCGACCTCGCCCTGGCCGAACGGCTCGCGCGCGCCGCCAGAGACGCCGAGCCCTCCGTGGACGCCGACGCGCTGCTGGCCGAGGTGCTCGAATACCGTGGCCGCAGCGCCGAGGCGGCAGCCGTACTGCCGGAGCAGCCCCCACTCGGCGACGAGCTGTTGCCGTGGGCCCTCGCCCGCGCCGAGACCATGTACTGGGGCAACGGCGACGCCGTCGCCGCCGAGCGGACGCTGGATCTCCTGCGCGGCCGGGCGGGGGAGGATCTGGCCGAGGGGATCCGCACCTGGATCTTGCTGTTCGACGGACGCTGCGCGGCCGTGCTGGATGCCGCCGACCACCTGCTGGCCTCGGACTCGGTGAGTGCGCAGGCCGTCATCTGGGCCATGGCGGCGGCCACGGCGGCCGCGGGCTTTCTCGGGCGGGCCGTGGACGCCACCGGCTACCACGAGCGGGGGTTGGCCGTGGCCGAGGCGCGCCAGGCGGAGCTGCCCTGGGGGGTGGTCGAGCTGGGGGTCGCCCGGTCTCTGGCGCACCTCGCCATGGGCGAGCTGGACGCGGCATGGAGCGTCGCGGACGACGGATATCGGCAGGTGCTGTCCGGGCAGAGCCCGATGATGTCGGCCGGATACCTCGGTTTCCGCGGGCTCGTGGAATGCGCGCAGGGCAGACCGGCCGACGCCGGCCGATCCCTGAGGGAGGCGATCAACGCGCTCGACGGCCGCGACACCCTCCGGCTCACCCATCTCTTCCTGGCCGGTCTGGCCACGGCCACCGCTCTGGGTGGCGCGGCGGACGACGCGCGAGCCTGGATGGACCGCGCCGACCAGACCGGCAACGAGGCCAACCGGCTCTTCTCCCCGTGGATCGTGCTCGGCAACGCCTGGACGCTGGCGGCGGAAGGCCGCCTCACCGAGGCGGTGAGCACGGCTCGGTACGCGGCGGGGCTGGCCCGCGGCATAGGACTGCCCAGCGTCGAGGCGATGGCCCGCTACGACGTGCTGCGCCTCGGCGGCGAGGGCGATCTCGGGGAGCTCGACACACCCATGAGCCACGTGCTGGCGAGAGCGGCTCATGGGTTGAGACACGCCGATGGCGAGGCACTGCTGGACGCCACCGACGCCCTCGCCCGGCTCGGTCACCACCTGCTCGCCGCCGAGACCGCGACACGCGCGGTCCCCGCTTGCCGCCACGCCGCTCTGGCGGACAAGGCGCTCGAACGTGCGGCTTCATCGCGCACACAATGCCAAGGAGCCGTCACCCCCTTGCTCAATGACGACCTGTGGCCCACTTAAGAGGAGGGACGGAACACGGACCCGGATCTCTCGGCGCCCTCCAGAGCACCAACGCAGCGGTAGACCCGCACACCCTGGTCGAACTGTGCCGACGAAGGCGGCATGACATCTGATATCCACTTATTTCCGGCAATGTTCTTGGCCGGGCCGTACCTCGTGGCCAGTAGGACTGCCTTGGCGCAGACCTTCTTCACCGTGGGATGTCTGGCCAGGTCACGCTGGTCGTAGGTGAGAGAGTCGGCCGGAAGCGGCGCGATCGCGTACGTCTCCCAGGAATGAGTCTCCTCGCAGCCGAGCCGCCGCGCCGTCGTGTCGCCCGCGGTGATGACGAGCCCGCCCCAGCACTCGGACTCCTTGACGCACGCCGCCTTCGCCCCGGGTACCGCGGACGCGGGACACCCCTTGGTGTAGGTCTCCACACCGGCGATCTTGACCGCCGTCGTGGTCTTCTTGGCCGCCTCGCCGGTGGCCTTCGGCGTCGGTTCCGTCTCCGGCCCGCGCGCGAAGTGGTCGTAGACGACCACTCCCGCGCCGGTCGCCAGCACCAGCGCACAGACCGACATGATCACCAGGAACACCCTGGAGACGCCCCTGGGAGCGGCGGGCTCAACGGTGTCGTCCCGCCGGACGTCCCGGCCACCGCCATGCCGCCGCCTCCGCCCCACGGGTCGGCTGACCGATTGCGACGCGGGCCCAGCGGCCGGTGCCGCCTGCCCCATCTGATACGGATCAGCGGGCGACGGGGCGCTGGGCTGGCCGGAGCTCATCGGCCCTGAGCCGACCGTGTCTTCCGGAAAGCCGGAGTGCTGCCGCACCGGCTCGGTGTCGAGGCGGAGGGCGGTCAGTGCGTCGCGGAAGGCGGCGGCGGTGGGCGTCCGCTGGTGCGGGTCGCTGACGAGCGCCTGACGCAGCACCGCCGTCAGCGCGGGCGGCACTCCGGGAATCTCGGGCACCGGCAGGCGATGCATCGCCAGCACCATCGCCAGATTGGGCACCCCACTGGCCGGGAAACGCGGCGGACGCCCGGACAGCAGCGCGTACAACGTGGCCGCCAGCGAGTAGACGTCACCGGCGGCGCTCGGCTCGGCCAGCTCGAACGCCTCCGGCGGTGCGTAGGCAGGCGTCAGCGACTCCCGCGTCACCGACGCGTCGGGCCCCGAGTCAGGCATCGTGGCCAAGCCGAAGTCGGACAACGCCACATGTCCGTAGCGGTTGAGCAGCAGATTGGCGGGCTTGACGTCGCGATGCAGCACACCCTGGGCGTGCGCGGCGGCCAGCGCGTCGGCGATCCGTACCCCGACGTCCCGCACCGCGTCCGGCAGCAGCCGCCGACCGGAGAGCGACCCGCCGGGACAGAGTTCGAGCACCATGTACGGCCGGCCGTCCGGAAGCAGCCCGGCATCGTAGACGGGCACGACATGGGGATGCCCCGACAGCGCGCCCGCCGCGGTGACCTCGCGCAGAAAGCGGCGCCTGTCGCGGTCGGAGAGCAGCACCCGGTTGTCCACCTTGAGCGCCACTTCCCGACCGACGGCGGACTGGAGCGCGAGGTAGACGATCCCGAAGCCACCTTGCCCCAGCACGCCCCGGATCTCATAGCCGGGAACCGATATTTCGGACACGCGCGAGAGCGTAGCGCGTCCCTGGCCGCTGGGCCCGGCTGGTCGACCCGGGGCGGCGGAGCGTGGGGTCAGGGTTCCGCGTGGCGGTCGATGCCGAGCGTGGCGATGAGGTCTTCGTGGAGCTCGAACCAGACACGATGGCAGGAGTCCACGTCGGTGCGGTCGACCCAGGCGCCCTGCCCGGCTCGCGCGCGCGCCAGGGCCGCGCCGAATCGTGTGTCGTATCCGCGGAACCGGGTGAGTACGCCCCGGAGCCGGTCCGCGAGCGGCAGGAGCGCGCGGTCGATGCCGGCCAGCTCGTCGAGGATCCGGGCGTCCCAAGCGGGATCGGAGTGGTCGTTGACGGCGAGCCGATCGCCGGCGGTGGGCCGGAGCTGCCAGTCTGTGCAGGCTCGTAGCAGGAGGGCGTTCAGCGGGAGGAACTCGCGGTAGGCGTCACGGACCACATCGGCACCACCGACGCGGGCGAGCTCGGCCGCGAGCAGGCGCTCGTTCTCGGCTCGGCCCGTTTCGGTCAGCGACCAACCCCCGCTACCGGCGAAGGCGGTGTGCTCGACCCACCCACGTGCCTCGGCGTCGTGCAGCATCTCTTTCGTCTCGGCCGCGTCGAGCCCGTACCGATAGGCGATCACCGGGGTGTCCGCGAACCCGGTGATGCGTACGGAGTGCAGGACCAGGAGGTCGGCCGCGGAGTCCCGTGTCATGAGCCGGCGTCCGATCGTCCCGCCAGGCGGGTGAAATGCTGCTGGCACGCCTGCGGCGAGTTGAACCCCATCGCCTGCGCCATCTGTGCCCAGGTCAGTCCCGCGCTCCGGGCCATGAACAGCAGACCGGCTTCGAGCCCTTCGACCTCGGCGCGTGCGGCGGGCAGGAGGGCGAGCGCGCTCAGGATGTCCTCCGGGTCCAGGTCGGCGTTGCGCCAGACGGCGAACTGCACGAGGTCGACCGCCGACAGCGGGGCGGGGGAGGGTCGCCATGGACGGGCGTCGAGCTCATCCGCGCCCAGGTTCAGGAGACGCTCACGCGCGTCCTGCTCGTGGCGGGCCTGTACGTGATCGGTCTGCGTGTTGTGAGCGATGTCCTGCTTGCGTGGCATGCACTTACCCTGCACAATCAACAAAACGTTGTCAATCATTTGTTGAAGGGCAAGGGTGGATGATCGTACCCCTAATGGAGGCTGCCGCCGACACCTGCGGAGGCAAGGCCGGCGCACTCGGCGCGCTGCTCCGCGCGGGCCTGCCGGTTCCTGACGGCTTCGTCGTCTCGTACGCCGCGTACCTTGCCGCCGTCCGCGACCTGGACCTCGGGCGGCTCGATCCTGACGTGGCACGGCAGGTGATCGAATCCCGACCGGTCGACGCCACCGTGATTGACGCGCTGCGAAGCGCACTCGACGAGCTCGGCGATCCGTCCGTGGCGGTCAGATCGTCGGCGGCGAACGAGGATACCGGCCAGGCATCGGCGGCCGGTCAGTACGAGAGCTTTCTCGCCGTGCGCGGAGCCGGTGAGGTCGCCGATGCCGTACGTTCCTGCTGGGCCTCGTTGTTCTCCGCACGTGCCATCGACTACCGGCGCGACGACCAGCCGCCCGACGATCTTGTGATGGCCGTCCTCGTCCAACGCCATGTGGATGCCGAGGTGTCCGGGGTCATGTTCACACCCGCGGGCCCGGACGACGCGACCCGGATCGAGGCGTCCTGGGGGCTCGGCCCCAGCGTCGTCGGAGGCACGGTCACCCCTGACGCCTACCGCGTCGCCGAGGACGGGTCGGTCACCCGTACCGTCGCCGACAAACGGACCCGCGTTGACCGGCACGGCACGCGGCTCGTCATCAGCGACGTGCCTACGGGTACCCGGGACCGGCCGACGATCGACGACGCGACCGCCACGCGGCTGGCCAAGCTGGGCAAAGACATTGCTGCCGTACGCGGTGGACCACAGGACATCGAGTGGGCGATCGTCGACGGCCGCGTCTGGATACTGCAAGCACGGCCGGTCACCGCCGCACCCCCACGGCCGACCTCGCCTTCCAGCGCCTCGCCCACCCCGGCCACCGCGCCCCCCGGGACCGTAACCGGCATGCTCACCGGTACACCAGGCAGCCACGGGACCGTAACCGGCACCGCGAGAATCGTCCGCGGCCCCGGCGACTTCGCGCGTGTGCGCCCGGGCGACATCCTCGTCTGCCCCTTCACCGACCCCGCTTGGACGCCGCTGCTGCGCGTCGCCGCCGGTGTCATCACCGAGACCGGCGGCGTGCTCTCCCACGCCGCGATCGTCGCTCGTGAGCACGCCATCCCCGCCGTCCTCGGCATCGCGAACGCGACGAGCACGCTCCACGACGACACCGTCATCACCCTCGACGGCACCAACGGCATCGTCACGGCGGCACACGCGTGACTGGCCGCTTCCGCCCCTGGCCGGCCTCTGCCAGGCCAAAGGCCGGTCCCACCCAGGCATCCCGCCACCGAACCCACACCCACGGATCGAAATCGAAGGAGATGGGAAGCGGGCCCGCACGGGCACCGCGTTCCTGACCACTCATGGCAACGCGACACCTCTACCTGGCACGCCACGGCGCGGCCAACGCGTTCGGGGAGCTCACCGACATCGGGCGCCGGCAGGCGGGCCTGCTGGGCGAACGGCTCGCCGGCGTACCGGTCGACGCCGTGTGGCACTCTCCGCTGCCACGCGCCGTGGCGAGCGCGCACGAACTCGCCCGGCATCTACCGAATGTGCCCGTGGCCGAGGCCGCCGAACTCATCGACCACGTGCCCTACGTTCCAAGCCCGGCCGAAACGCCTCCGTCCTGGGCCGGCTTCTTCGACGGCTACGACGAAGGCGAGGCGGCCTCGGGCCACAGGCTGGCCGAGGCGTTGGTCGCCCGATTCGCGAAGGTCCCCGAGGCGGGGACCCAGCGTGACACACACGAGGTCCTGGTAACGCACGCCTATCCGATCGCGTGGCTGGTACGGCACGCACTGGACGCGCCGCCGTCCCGGTGGCTCGGACTGAACAGCGCCAACACCGCACTGACGGTCATCGAGTACCGTAACGGCCTGCCGCCCACGCTCGTGATGTTCAACGACATGAGTCACCTCCCGACCAGCCTGCGCTGGACCGGGTTCCCCGAAGGCGTCAGGCCGTGAGGTCGCTCCGGCCAAGGGCGAGGCGTGGAAGCCGTACACGGTGGTGGACCGAAACCCGCTCACCGGGCGTCGTCACACGGTCGAAAGGTTGACGGGCGGGTCGTCGAACGTCACCCGCCAGAAGGCGGCTGCTTCTTGAAGCTCCTGCGGCCGAGGCGCTCTAGGGTCGACATCGTGAACCTCATCAGTGCGGTGGTCCAGTTGTGCGCGCTGGTGGTGGCGTTCAGGCCGCGCGTCCCTCCCGCGTACTCGGCCGTGGGCGGGGGAGCGGCCTCCCTGGCGATCACCGCCTACCATCCGCTGACCGGCACCCATGGAGACGCCACGTTCTGGCTGGTGATCGAGGTGCCGGCACTGCTCGCACTGACGCTGCTCGCGGCCCGCCGCGCGCCTCTCGCAGCCCTCGTGCCCGGTCTCGCGATTTCGACCATCTTGCTGAGAATGGTCTGGCCTGGCCCGCCCTCGCTGATACTGGCCGGTTGCGCGGGCTGGTCGCTGGGGGCGGTTGGGGTCGCCGCGGCCGGGCTCTATCTGCGTTCGCTCGATGGCAACCGGCGTCGGGCGGTGGCGCAGGCCGTACGGGATCAGCGGCTCGCTCTGGCGCGTGACCTGCACGATTTCGTGGCGCACGATGTCAGCGGCATGCTCGTACAGGCCCAGGCCGCCCGGCTCGCCCCAGAACTGCCGCCACGGATCGAGGACGCCCTGCGGCGCATCGAGGAGGGCGGCCAGCGGGCCCTGACGTCGCTCGACCGTACGGTCCACATGCTCAACGAGCCTGCCAGAGGCCCCGCACCCGGCATCGACGGGCTGCGGGACCTGGCGGACGGCTTCTCGCCGACCGTCCGAGTGAATCTCGCCGTCGAGGCGGAGCAGATCTCCCGCGAGGCGTCGGCAACCGTCTACCGGGTGGTGACGGAGGCCCTGACCAACGTACGCAGGCACGCGCCGCGGGCGACCACAGTCGACATCGCGGTGACGAGAGACGGGGACATGGTCCACGTCCGGGTGCAGGATGATGGCGGCACCGGTCAGGCGGCTGGCGATCGTGGGGTCGGTCGTGCGGCGCAGGGCGATCGCGCTGATCATTCAGGCGCTGACTGTTCCGGCGGCGGTCGTTCGGGTGGGAATCGTTCGGGCGGCGGTCGCTTCGCCGGGCTCGGCCGCAAGGGCGGTTTCGGCCTGGCGGGGCTCGCCGAGGTGCTCGGGACAGTCGGCGGCTCCCTTTCGGCGGGTCCGCACGGCGCCGGCTGGCGTGTCACGGCGACCGTCCCCGTCTGACCTCGTAAAGCTGCCTGAGCCTCGGTCCTCGGCAGAGCGTCGCACGCGACGTCTCCGCTCGCGTTGGCCGCAGCAGTACCGGCGAGTGTCCAAGATCACGAGGATGTCCGAGGCGCTGTGAGAGCGCGTAACCAGGAAGGCGCGGTGCCAGCGAGGCATGACACAGGTGGAAGGGTGGGATGCCGCGTGGCGCGGGTGGAAAGCTGGTGATGACATGGATCCGGCAGGAAGCGGGGATG
This sequence comes from Nonomuraea sp. CA-143628, assembly GCF_050942315.1. Taxonomy (NCBI): domain Bacteria; kingdom Bacillati; phylum Actinomycetota; class Actinomycetes; order Streptosporangiales; family Streptosporangiaceae; genus Nonomuraea; species Nonomuraea sp. CA-143628. Next base: position 7,960,099 of record NZ_CP192072.1, on the reverse strand, counting down.
ACGTGACGACTCGGGTTCTCGTCGCGGACGATCAGGACGACGTACGGATCGGGTTCCGGCTCATTCTCGACTCGCAGCCCGATATGACGGTCGTGGGGGAGGCGGCTGACGGGCAGGCGGCGGTGGGGCTCGCCCGGCATCTCAAGCCCGACGTCGTACTGGCCGACATCCGCATGCCCAAGCTGGACGGGCTTGAGGTCACCAGGGTGCTCGCGCGGGAGACGCGGGTGATCGTGGTGACCACTTTCGACCTCGATGACTACGTGCATACGGCGCTACGCAACGGCGCTTGCGGGTTTCTGCTGAAACGGTCGGGTCCGACGCTGCTCGTCGAGGCGATCCGTGCCGCCATGGCCGGGGACACGCTCATCAGCCCGCAGGTCACCGTGCGACTGCTGCGCCACCTCCGCGCCTCCCGGCCCGAACCGCTGGGGGAACCGCTCACGGAGCGGGAGGCGGAGATCGCGCGCCTGGTCGCGCATGGGCGTACGAATGGTGAGATCGCCGCCGAGTTGTTCATCAGCGCAGGCACGGCGAAGACGCATGTGGCCAACATCCAGCGCAAGGTGGGAGCGGCCAATCGGGTCGGGATCGCGGCCTGGGCCTGGAACTCGGGGACCGCTCTCCCACCGTGAGGAGCCGTGCGAGATCGCGTGGTGGGGCGTCAGCGCGCATTGGACGGTCGTTTTGTACGGCGGGTCGAGCAACATCGCGCCGGCGGCGCCGATGCCGGTGAAGACGGCGTACGCGGTACCGGCCGGCAGCAGGACGAGCCAGTTCATCGGGTCGCCTCCTTGAGCGCCGCGGCCAGGGACTCCTCGTCAACGGCGCTCGGCCATCCGGGGATTGGTGCCGTCCCACTCCGCCAGTGGTGCGCAGTGCCAGCGCCAGCCCGTCTGCCGCTCCTGACCCGGTAGGTCGGCTCGGCCGTTGGCCCACAGCAGGGTCTCCCAGGCCCCGGCTCCCTCCGGAGCCCACGGGAACAGGCGGCGCAGCGTTGCCAGGGCGACCTCCTCCGAAGGGACGAACTCCGTCTCCAGGCCGCGGGAGGCGTCGTAGGTGTGGACGAGCAGTTCGTCGCAGGCCATGGCGGCGAAGCCGGACGCGTCCGCCAGGCCGTACGGATGCCAGCCCCGGGCGTCCGGCGGCGTGCCGCTCACGACCCTGGCCAGCACGGTGGCGAACGATCCGAGCGTGGCGATGAGCTCCCGAGGAGGGGTGCCCGGCCGTACCGCGAGGTCCATGGTGCTCAGTTCCCGCTCTCCGGCGGCCAGGTCCGTGGCGTACCACAGGAGAGTGTCGGCCATGTGCGCCACGGTCTGCGCCACGGTCCACCCCATGCCGGGGATCGAGCGGGACCAGTCCTGGTCGGCCGCCGATTCCAGGTACGCCTGACACTCGGTCGTCGCCGTCATGAAGGGCTGGACTGTTGCGTCGTTCGGCCCCGGCCGGCCGTTTCCGAGTCGCTCAGGGGTGGCGTCGTGAGATGTCTTTCGTTCAGCGGCCATACGGTTACGTCTGCTCTTCCCGCCGCAGGGTGACGGTCGAGTGGGGCGGTCGAAGCGGTGATGCCTGCGGCGACGAGACCGTAACAGACGGCGTCCGACACCAGAAAGACACCATTTGTCGCTAACGATCTGACAAATCCAGTGTTCACTCCTCGCCAGCCGGGTACGCATGGCGCAAACCGGGTGACGTGTGAGCCGGATCACACTGGGAGTCCCGGTCCGGGCTGAGGAGGCGCGGGTGACGCACGATCACGGGTTACCAGCGGCGGAGTACCAATCCCAGGTGAGAAGAGCGGCGACGGCGAGTGTCGTCGGTACGGCCATCGAGTGGTATGACTTCTTTCTCTATGGCACGGCCGCGGCGACCGTGTTCGCCGACGTCTTCTTCCCCAAGTCCACCCCCTATGCGGGCGTTCTGGCGTCCTTCGCCACGTACGCGGTCGGGTTCGCCGCCCGGCCGATCGGCGCGGCGATCTTCGGCCACTGGGGTGACCGCATCGGGCGTAAGGCCACGCTCATCATCACCCTTGTCATGATGGGCGTCTCCAGCGCGCTCATCGGCGTGCTGCCCGGCACCGCCACCATCGGCGTGATCGCGCCGATCCTGCTCGTCATCCTGCGCATCCTGCAAGGGATCGCGGTCGGCGGCGAGTGGAGCGGCTCGGTGCTGCTGTCGATGGAGTGGGGCGACCAGCGCAGGCGCGGCCTGATGGCCAGCTGGCCGCAGGTCGGCGTGCCCATCGGCCTCATACTCGGCACCGGCGCGATGTCGCTGGTGGCTCTCGCGGCCGGCGACTCGTTCAAGGACTGGGGCTGGCGGATTCCGTTCCTGGCCAGTCTGGTGCTGGTCGCTGTGGGTCTCTGGGTGCGGCTGCGGGTCATGGAGACACCGCTGTTCGCCAAGCTCCTCGATACCAGGCAGGTGGCCAAGCTGCCGGTGGTCGAGGTGCTCAAGAGGCACCCGAAGGAGGTCGTGCTCAGCGCGCTCCTGCGCATCCCGGAGCAGATGCCGTTCTACCTCTACACGACATTCGTGATCACCTACATCACGTCCCCGACCATCGGGATGTCGCGAACGTTCGCGTTCGCCGCCGTCAGCGCCGCGGCGGCCGTCGAGCTCTTCGCGATCCCGTACTTCGGGCATCTCAGCGATCGAATAGGCCGCCGCAGGCTCTATCTCATCGGGGCCGCGCTGCTGGCGGTGATCGCGTTCCCCTACTACGCGCTGCTCAACACCGGCATCGCCGTCGTCATCCTGGTCACGATGATGGTCACGCAGCTCCAGCACTCCATGGAGTACGGACCGCAGGCGGCGCTCATCGCGGAGAGCTTCCCGACCAGTCTGCGGTACGGGGGCGCCGGGCTGGGATATCAGCTGGCCTCCGTCATCGCGGGTGGACCGGCACCGCTGATCGCCACCTGGCTGCTGCACGACTACGGCTGGCAGGCCATCTCCGTGTTCATGATCATCGGTGCGGTGATCGGCCTGGTCGCGACGGTCGCGCTGCCCGATCGGTCGAAGGTCGACATCTCCGACCCCGCCTCATACAGTACCAATCGAGCCTGACCCGCGTCTCGCCGCTTACGGCATCAATCGAGCCTGACCCGCACTCCGGTGCTCAGGCCGGAGTCATGCAGCTCCAGTCCCGCGGGCTGGGCCTCCTTCGGCAGCTCGAACAGCAGCGCGCCGCTGAAGGACTGGCCCGGCCCGATGCGGACCGGCGTGACCTCGGCGCCCGCCTTGTCGAGCAGCTTGGTGCCGCCGTGTAACGCGTCGTCCTCGTCCAGCAGTTTCTGCTGGCCGGGGTAGAGAACCCTGGCCTCCTGGCCGACGTTGTTGACCTTGAGGCTCACCTGGCAGGTGCGCTCTTTGGCGCCCTTGGCCGGTTTGGGGCACTTGGTGCCCGTCACCGCGAACTTCAGCTTCCCGTCCTGCACCGGGCTGTCCGCGCCGACCGGGTCGGGGGACCTGAGCGCCCACGCCAGTACGGCCAGCAGCAGCACCAACAGCACAATGGCCACCACGATGGCGGTCACGCAGCCGGTGAACACGCTCCGTTTCCGCTTGACCGGGAACCCCACCGGGCCCCTCGGCCCAGGTGGCAGCGGTCCCTGCCCTGTCTGATGGGCGGAAAGCGGCACCTGCCCTGTCTGATGGGCGGAAAGCGGCACCTGCCCCGTCTGACGAGCGGAGAGTGGCACCTGCCCCGTCTGGAGGGACGGCGGTACCTGACTCGCCGGACCAGGAGGTGGTGATGCCTGGCGGGGGGATGCCTGACGGGTCGGCGCCTGGCGGGGAGGCGACTGGCGGGGCGGCGGGGGCGGCGCCTGGGCGGGCGGGTGCGGACCCGGCCCGCGGCCCGGCAGCGGCCCCATGCCGGTCTGCTGGTGCGCCTGAGGCTGGTGAGACGACGGTTGGTGAGACGACGGTTGGTGAGACGACGGTTGGTGAGACGACGGTTGGTGAGACGACGGTTGGTGAGACGACGGTTGGTGAGACGACGGTTGGTGAGACGACGGCTGGTGAGACGACGGCTGGTGGGCCTGCGGCGCCTGTGGTGGCGGGGTCCAGCCCGGCGGCGCCTGGCGTACCTGCGGATTGTTCGGGAACTCGGCCAGCGGCGGGAACTCCGACGGGTTCCACGAGCTGGTGAGGTGGCGGGTCGCGGCGAGCTGGGCGGCCGGCTCGTCGGCCGCGCCCACGAGTTCGAGCAGGAGCTGCTTGGCCGCCGGTCGGCGCGCGGGGTCGGGGTGGATGGCCGCGGCCACGAGCCGGTCGAGCGGCGCGGGCAGGCCGCGCAGGTCCGGCGGGGCGGTGCGGGCGCGCGCCGCCATGACGTAGGCGTCGCCCTCGCCGAACGGATGGCCGCCGAGCCCGGCGTAGGCGATCAGCGATCCCCAGGCGAACACGTCGCCCGCCGGGCTGGTGCGGCCCTCGAAGACCTGCTCGGGAGCGATCCAGCCGGGCGTGCCCATCACCATGCCCGCGTTGGTGTGGCGGGTGGTGACGTGGGACGAGCGGGCCAGCCCGAAGTCGATCACTCGCGGGCCGCCCAGCGTCAGCATCACGTTGGCGGGCTTGAGGTCGCGGTGCACCAGGCCGACGGCGTGGATCGCGGTCAGCGCCGCCGCCACGCCCACGGCCGCCGAGTGCAGGACGGACGGCGTCAGCGGGCCGTGCTCGATCAGGTGGTTCTCGAGGGAGACGCCCTCGATGTACTCGGTGACGAGGTAGAGGACCCCGTCGTGCTCGCCGTGGTCGAGGACGCGGGCCGTGCAGAACGAGGCGACCTTGCGGGCGTTGGACACCTCTTCGTGGAAGCGCGCCCGGTAGACCGGGTCCGTGGTGTAGTCGCGGCGGATCGCCTTGAGCGCGACCTGTACGCCGTCGGCGGCCTTGGCCAGATAGACGGTGCCCATGCCGCCCGAGCCGAGGCGGCTGATCAGCTCATAGGGGCCGATCGCCGACGGGTCTTCCGGCGTCAGCGGAGTGCCTGCGGAGCGCCCCTGCTGCCCCAACGTCGCTTTCCTCTCGCCTTCGTTGCCGTGTTGCCTCAACCGACCGATCCTCCGCCCGGCATGCCCGTTCCCCAAGACTCTAACGGAGGAACGGGTCACCCGGTGGCCACTGAGTTTGGACGGGTTTGGGGCTCGCCTCCCAGCTTGCACGGCACGTGATCGCCCAGTCGCGCGCGGGGCACCGTTCACCCCTCGATGAGGAGGTAGAGCAGCGCGCTCATGGTGGTGCCGCAGACGATGTCGCGCTTGTCGATCAGGCGGCGGACGTCGGTGAGCGGGACCCACTCGACGCGCTCGGCCTCCCAGGGCTCCGCGGGCGACCCGATGTGCCGGGCGCCGTCGGCGCGGAAGACGTGCTGCGCCGAGTCGGAGATGCCGTTGGACGGCTGGGTGTACAGCAGCGGTCGCATGGGGCCGGGGCGCCAGCCGGTCTCCTCCTCGACCTCGCGGGCGGCGGCCACGATCGGCTCCTCGCCCTCCTCGATCCGGCCGGTCGGGATCTCCCAGCCCCATGTGTCGGTGATGAAGCGATGCCGCCAGATCAGCAGCACCCGGCCCTGACCGTTGGTGACGACGGCTCCGGCTCCCGACGCCGTACGGATGAGGCGATGGTCGAGATGCCTGCCGTCCGGGAGTTCCACGTCGGCCACGCGGACATCGAGCCAGCGGTCGGTGTAGAGCGGCTCTTCGGAGTGGACCTGCCAGCGCATGCGGCTGCTCCCAGCGTGGACGCCTGAACCGGCACCACGCTACAAGGCGATGCCCGCCTGAACCGGCACCACACGAGAAGCGCACGTGGGAGAACGCCGCGCCCGGAGAGTGCGGCAGGGCGAAGCGCACGCCACTCCACAAAGCCGGAATTCGATAAAATGGGTGGGAATCGCCTCCTGGTCTCGCCAAACTGATCACGAACCAGCGAGGAGACCTATCCCATGCCGAACCAGCCCGCACCGAACCTGCTGTCGTGGGCCAGCGAGATCGACGAAGGCGCGATCACGCAGGCCGCTCGTGCCGCCCGCCTGCCCTTCGTCTCCGGACACGTCGCGCTCATGCCCGACGCCCATGTCGGCATCGGCGCCACGGTCGGCTCGGTCATTCCCACCGAGAACGCGATCATCCCCGCCGCCGTCGGCGTGGACATCGGCTGCGGCATGGTCGCCACCGAGACGACGCTGACTGCCGCCGACCTGCCCGACACCCTCGCCGCCCTCATGCCGATGGTGGAGCGGCGCATCCCCGCCGGCGTCGGCAAGGGCCACGACGACCCGTCGATGGACCGGGCCCTCAGCGACCTCGGCCTGCCGCACACCGATCTCAACCCGAAGCAGACCAAGAAGGTGTCCGACCAGTTCGGCACCCTCGGCTCCGGCAACCACTTCGTCGAGGTCTGCCTGGACGAGCGCGATCGGGTCTGGACGGTGCTGCACTCGGGTTCGCGCGGCATCGGCAACCAGCTCGCCCAGACGCACATCACGGGTGCGAAGAAGCTGATGAAGAAGCAGGAGATCGGCCTGGAGGACCCGGATCTGGCCTACCTCGTGCAGAGCACGCCGGAGTTCACCGCCTACATCGGGGACATGCTGTGGGCCCAGCGCTACGCCATGGCCTCCCGTGCGCGGATGGACAAGGTCCTGGTCGACGCCCTGTTCCGGGTCGCGGGCCAGGGTGAGCGGGTTCGCACGATCAACTGCCACCACAACTTCACCCAGCAGGAGACCCACTACGGCAAGTCCTTGTGGATCACCCGTAAGGGCGCCATCAAGGCCGACACCGGCGACGAAGGCGTGATCCCCGGTTCGATGGGCACCCGCTCGTACATCGTGCGCGGGCGGGGAAATCCCGAGTCGTACAACTCCTGCTCGCACGGGGCGGGCCGCCGCATGTCCCGTACGAAGGCGAAGCGGGAGCTGTCCGCGGCCTCCCTGACCGCGGCGATGAGCGGCCGGACCTGGAACGCGGACCGGGCCGCCGCGCTGGTCGACGAGCACCCCGAGGCGTACAAGTCCATCGACCAGGTGATGGCGGACCAGAAGGATCTGGTGGCGGTTCAGCACACCCTCCGCCAGATCTTCAACTACAAGGGGTGAGTCACCCCCGCGCCCTGGCGACCAGCGAGGTCGCCAGGGCCGCGATCAGCGGGATGAGCGTGAGCCCGACCAGGTACAGCAGGCCGACCGGCCAGAGACCCTGGCCGCCCTCCCGCAGTTCCCTGACCACGCCCGACGCGAAGTAGACGTAGAACGGGGCGGCGGCCAGCAGGCCCCACAGGAAGCCCACCTGAGGGGCGAACCACCCGGCCAGACCGGCCAGGACCGCCAGGACGAGGAAGGCGGGCAGCAGGAAGGGCGAGTCGAAGAACTCACGCGGGGCCTCGGCGGACGCCACGGGTGAGGTGGCGACGCAGAGCGCCACGGCGACGGCTCCGACGACGACGAGGACCAGGGCCCACACAAGGACGGAACGGGTCATGAGACTCCCCAAGACGAGGTGTGAAGGCCATCCTGATCGGCGACGGACCTTCCCGCCATCCGCCGTGATACTCATCCGGCCTAGGTAGATCCCGTGAGCGCGGTCGCCTCACTACGGGCGGCGACGGCCGCCGTGAGGTCGCCGGCGGCGGTGTAGGCCTCGGCGAGGTCGGCCAGCGCACCGGCCAGGAACTCCTGCCACCCCCGCGTACGCCACAGCCTCACCGACTCCTCCAGATGGGCGACCGCTTCGTCGATCCTGCCCTCCGCCAGGTCCACCCCGCCGAGCACCCACAGCGCGTCGGCCTGGTGGTGGGCCAGGCGGTGCGAGCGGCTCAGCATCTCGGCCGCCTCGGCCGCGGGCCGCGCCCTCGGGTCGTGGTGCCCGGCGTACAGCCTGGCCAAAGCGACCAGGCCCATCGCCTCCAGCAGCGGATCGCGGATCTGGCGGTAGATGGCCAGGGCCCTGACCAGGTATTCCAGCCCGGCGTCGAACTCCTGCGCATGGGCGTGCGCCAGGCCCAGGAACTGCAGCGTCGTCGCCTCGAAGCGCGGATTGCCGAGCTTCTCGGCCAGCTCCAGGCCGCGCAGCAGGTGCACGATGGCCATCTTGATGTCGCGCGTCCCGTACGCCACCGCCATGCACACCAGCGCCCTGGCCTGCCCGCTCTGGTGGCCGCTGCTCTCGGCCAGGCTCAAGGCGATCTGCCCGGACCGCAGGCCCTCCGCCATGTCGCCTCTGGCGGCCTCGCCCCAGGCCCGCAGCACGTACGCGTCGGACAGCCCGCGTTCCTCGCCCAGCTCGGAGAACAGGGTGATCAGCCGCTCGGCCCCCTCGTACTGCGCGGCCATGGCCTCGCCGCCGGTCTCCATCCACGTGGTGGCGTGCATGAGCCCGCGCCGGATCACCGCCTCGCCGAGCCGGTTGCCCGTCGCCAGGCAGACCTCCAGGACGCGTTCGTGCAGCCCGCGCCAGTCGTCGAACTGCCCGCACACGTCGAAGTAGCGCTCCACGCAGCAGGCGGTGTCCCAGGCGACCTCGGCCAGGCCCAGCGAGCACGCCTGGCGGATAGCCGCGATCAGCGCCGTCCGCTCGGTGTCGAACCAGGCCATCGGATCCTCGACGGCCGGCCCGTCCCAGGGGGCGCCGTCGGGGGAGTTCCAGCGCGGGGCGGTGCCGTGGATGATGGCCGAGGAGGTGCCCGGCACCCGCTCGGTGGCGCGTTCGGCCAGCGCGAGCCAGGCGCCGAAGGCCCTGCTCAGGGCCGCGCCCACGGCCTCCGGCTCGTCTTCGAGCTCACCGCGCTCGCGGGCGTACAGCCGGACGAGGTCGTGGAAGCGGTAGCGCGGCTGGCCCGCCGCGTCCATCCCGCTGAACAGCACGAGCTGCGTGTCCACCAGCGTCTCGACCAGCTCCTCGCCGGCCGCCACGGGAAGGTCGAGCAGCGCCCCGGCCACCCAGCCCGCGAAGTCGGGCACGTCCAGCGAGCCGAGCAGCCGGAAGGCCCGGCGCGCGTCGGGATCCAGCCCCACATAGCTGAGCGCCAGGCTGGCCCGGACGGCCAGGTCGCCGGTGGTGAACTGGTCCAGCCGCCGCCGCTCGTCGGTGAGCTGCCCGGCCAGGCGGGTCAGCGGCCAGTGCGGCCGGGCCACCAGGCGGGCGCCCGCCACCCGGACGGCCAGGGGTATGCCGTCCGACAGCCGGACGAGCTCGGCCGCCGCCTCCGGCTCGGCGGCCACCCGGTCGGCCCCGACGATCCTGGAGAGCAGTTGCACGCCCTGTTCGGGGTGGAGCACCGAGAGCTCGACCACCGCCGCGCCGGACAGCCCGGTCAGCCGGGTCCTGCTGGTGATGATGACGGCGCAGCCGGACGTACCGGGGAACAGCGGGCGAACCTGCTGCTCCGAGGCGGCGTTGTCGAGCACGATGAGCATCCGGCGCTCCGCCAGCCGGCTCCTGAAGACCGCGGCCCGCTCCTCAAGGGTCTCCGGCAGGGTGGGGCGCGGCACGCCGAGCGCGGTGAGGAAGGCCGCGAGCACCTGAGCGGGATCGGCGGGGGAGGACTCGGCGCCGTGCAGGTTGGTGTGGAGCTGTCCGTCGGGGTAGTGCTGGGCGATCAGATGGGCCGCGTGTACGGCCAGCGTCGTCTTGCCGACCCCGCCCATCCCCGCGATGACGTACACACGCATGGGCCCCGGCCCTGGAGGCGGGCCGTCACCGAGGAGGTCCGTCAGCTCGGCGAGCTGCTCACTCCGTCCGGTGAAGTCGGAGATGTCGGCCGGTAACTGGGCGGGGGAACGGGGGGAGGGGTCGTCCGGCGGCACGGCGGCGGACTCGACGGGCAGGGTGCCCGTGAGGATGGCCTGGTGCAGGCGCCGGAGCTCGGCGCCGGGATCGAGGCCGAGCTCGGCGGCGAAGACCCGGCGGGCGTCGCGGTAGGTGGCCAGCGCCTCCGCCTGGCGGCCCGACCTGGCCAGGGCGAGCATGAGCTGCCAGCGCGGCCGTTCCCGCAGGGGGTGCTCGCCGACCAGCCCGGTCAGCTCGGCGACGAGCGCGGCGTGCATCCCGCGGGCCAGGTCCGCCTCGATCCGGTTCTCCAGCGCGATCAGCCGCTCCTCCTCCAGGCGGTGCGCGTGGTCGCTGAGCCCGACGGTCAGGTTCAGCTCCGCGTACGCGGGGCCGCGCCACAGGTCCAGCGCCTGCTTGAGCAGCTCGGCGGCCCGTTCGTGCTCGCCGGCGGACAGGGCGCTCCTGCCCCGCTCGGCCAGCTCCTCGAACCTGTCCGCGTCGAGTTCGCCCGGCTGGAGGGTGAGTACGTAGCCCGCGGCGGTGCGGGTGATCCGGTCGTGGCCCAGCGTCCTGCGGAGCTGGTGCACGTAGAGCCGGAGGTTGTCCGGCGCGGTGCGGGGCGGGCTCTGGCCCCAGAGCGCCTGGATGAGCGTGGCGGGGGAGACGGGGCGTCCCGGACGGCAGAGGAGTTCGGCGAGCAGGGCACGCTGTTTTCCGGCGCCGAGCGGTAAGGACTGGGCATCGGCCGAGATGTCAAGCGGCCCCAGAACGGCGAACTCCATCGCGCCCCCGGACAAGACTAAAGTGCACAAAGAAGATCAAAGTCGCTTAAATGTGCACGATGGTTCTTTTCCCGTCAACCCATGCAACGCCAACATCGACGGAAGCCTTTATGACGGCTCCCGCCGATGTCAAGCCCGTTTGTCAGCCGAAGGCGGGCACGGCGAGGAAGAAATTCAGGGAGATGGAGTCGGGGGTTCCCTTCCGGAAGTCAGCCGCGGCTGCTGAAAGGGTCGTAGGTGTAGCGAGGAGTGATCACTATGCTCTCCGAGTAGGCACCGGGCGTCAGCGGCGGGGCGACGGAGAGCGGTGGCCCCCAAGGCTTCTTCAACACCGTCCACCTCCGTTGCGACGCGATAAGCCAGTCAGGCTCAGGCTGCTCAGCGGCCGTATAGGTGCCGTATAGATCGCGTTGGGGGCGGGTGCCTCAGTGCCTCAGCGGAGGGCGGCGGCCTCGGAGGCCAGCTTCTCCACCCGGCCCCAGTCGCCCGCGGCCAGGGCGTCGGCCGGGGTCAGCCAGGTGCCGCCGACGCAGCCGACGTTCGGCAGCGCGAGGTAGTCGGGCGCGGTGGCCGGCCTGATGCCGCCCGTCGGGCAGAACCGCACGTACGGCAGCGGCGCCGACAGCGCCTTCAGGTACGCCACGCCGCCCGCGGGCTCGGCGGGGAAGAACTTCAGCTCCTTCACCCCCCGCTCGGCCAGCGCCATCGCCTCGGAGGCGGTCGCCGCGCCCGGCAGGTACGGCAGCCCGCTCGCGTCCAGCGCGTCGGCCAGGGTCAGCGTCGTCCCGGGCGAGACCAGGAACTGCGCCCCAGCCGCCAAAGACGCCCCAATATCAGAAGAAGTCCGGATTGTTCCGGCGCCGACCGTGGCCTCCGGCACCTCGGCGGCGATCCTGGCGATGGCCTCCAGCGCGACCTCGGTACGCAGGGTCACCTCGATGACCGGCAGGCCGCCCGCGACGAGCGCCCGCGTCAGCGGCACGGCCGTCTCCACGTCGTCGATCACCACGACGGGAATGACGGGGGCGAGATCGAGCAGGCTCATGACAGTTCTCTCCTCAATGGGTACATCTCAGTGACATGGGGCAGCCGCCCGCCTGCGGCGCGCTGCGCCAGCCAGGCGGCGGCGCCCGTCAGCGCCGGTTGCGGGGCGACGATGAGCGTGGTCGCGATGGCCGACAGGTAGCCGGCCATGTCCGGGTTGTCGGCGAACCTGGCTCGGAAGTCGCTGGTACGCACGCGCTCCACGATACGGGGCAGCACTCCGCCGCCGAGATAGACGCCTCCCCGGGCGCCGAGGGTCAGCGCCACGTTCCCGGCGAAACTCCCCAGCATCCCGCAGAACACCTCGACCGTCTCCGCGCACAGCGAGTCGTCCAGCCGCGCCACGATGTCCGCCGACGACAGGCGAGGCGCGTCGACGCCGTTGACCTCGGCCAGCGCCCGGTGCAGCACCACCAGGCCGGGGCCCGACAGCACGTGCTCGGCCACCACGTGGTCCAGGCCCCCGGCGCGGAGCACCCGGACGATCTCCCGCTCCCGGTCGTCGCGCACCGGTATCGTGACGTGCCCGCCCTCGCCGGAGACCGGCGTCCAGCCGCCGTCGGCAGGCACCAGCCCGGCGACGCCGAGCCCGGTGCCGGGCCCGAGCACCGCCTTGACGCCGTGGCCGGGTTCCGGACCGCCCAGGGACACCAGGTCACCGGACTCCAGACGGGGCAGCGAGACGGCCAGCGCCTCGAAGTCGTTCAGCATCATCGTGTACGGCAGGCCGAGGTCGCTCGCCGAGCCGCTCCAGGCCGAGTTCGTCAGCGCGTAGCGCTCGCCCTCGACGGGTCCGGCCACGGCCAGGCACGCCGCTCCCGGCCGCACTCCGCCCGCGTGCTGCGCGAGGTAGGCGGCTACGGCTTCCGGGAGAGTGGCGTAGTCGGCCCCCGCCAGGACCGCGACGTGCGACGGCCGCGCTCCCGGCGAGGTGACCAGCCCGAACCGGGCGTTGGTGCCGCCGATGTCGGCGACCAGCCACGGCGGATCGAACGCGCTCACGACAGCTCGTCGGCCTCGGCGACCGGCCACGGCAGATCAAGGGACACGGGGGTCACCTGGCGATGCTCGCGTGCCGCCCGCGAGGGGCGCCCGACTCCAGGTGCGAGGCGCCCGCCTCGGCGGGGAAGCCCAGCCCGGGGCCGTGGTCCGGCGACTCGGCGCCGCTGATCCCGAAGATCCCCGCCCCCTGCTCCGCGTGCCCCGCCATGCGGCGGAACGTCGCGAACAGCTCGCGCCCGGTCCCCACCCACTGCGCGTCGCTCAGCGGCCGGCCGCCGGGCGTGCGCCGGGCCAGCTCCTCGGCCGGGACCAGCACCTCCAGCGTCCCCGCCGCCGAGTCGAGCCTGATCACGTCGCCCTCGCGGACCAGCGCGATCGGCCCGCCGTCCGCCGCCTCGGGCGACAGGTGGATGGCCGCGGGCACCTTGCCGGAGGCGCCCGACATGCGGCCGTCGGTCACGATCGCCACCCGCTGCCCCCGATCGAGCAGTACGGCCAGCGGCGGCGTGAGCTTGTGCAGCTCGGGCATGCCGTTCGCGCTCGGCCCCTGGTAGCGGATGACCGCGACGAAGTCCTGCCCGTCCAGCTCGCCCGCCTCGAAGGCGCGCAGCAGTTCGAGCTGGTCGTCGAACACCTTGGCCGGAGCCTCGATCACCAGGTGCTCGGCCTTGACCGCCGACACCTTGCTGACGGCCCGGCCCAGGTTGCCCTCGACCATGTGGATGCCGCCGTCGGCGGAGAACGGCGCGGCCACCGGCCGCAGCACGTCGAGGTCGGCGCTGCCGCCGGTCACCTCCGACCAGGTCAGCTTCCCGTCGGACAGCGTCGGAGCCGACCGGTAGTGGTCCAGCCCGCGCCCGGCCACGGTCAGCACGTCGGCGTGCAGCAGGCCCTCGTCCAGCAGGTCGCCGATGAGCACCTGCATGCCGCCGGCGTCGCGGAAGTGGTTCACGTCCGCCTGGCCGTTCGGGTAGATCTTGGTCAGCGAGGGCACGACGGCCGACAGGCAGGCCAGGTCGTCCCAGGTCAGCACGATGCCCGCGGCGGCGGCCATGGCGACCAGGTGCAGCGTGTGGTTGGTGGAGCCGCCGGTGGCCAGCAGCGCCACGCCGGCGTTGACGATCGACTTCTCGTCGACCAGCTCGCCGACCGGGGTGTACTCGGGGCCGTGCGCGGTGATCTCCACGGCTCGGCGCCCGGCCGCCTCGGTCAGCGCGTGCCGCAGCTCGGTGTGCGGGTTGACGAACGTCGAGCCCGGCAGGTGCAGGCCCATGACCTCCATCAGCGCCTGGTTGGAGTTGGCGGTGCCGTAGAAGGTGCAGGTGCCGGGGGAGTGGTACGACTTGGCCTCGGCGTCGAGCAGCTCGTCCCGGCCCACCTTGCCCTCGGCGAACAGCTGCCGGGTGCGGGCCTTGACCTTGTTCGGCAGCCCCGAGGTCATCGGGCCGGCCGGCACGAAGATGGCGGGCAGGTGCCCGAAGTGCAGCGCCCCGATCAGCAGGCCCGGCACGATCTTGTCGCAGACGCCCAGCAGCAGCGACGCGTCGAACATGTCGTGCGACAGCGCGATCGCGGCCGACATGGCGATCACGTCTCGGCTGTAGAGCGACAGCTCCATGCCGGCGCGGCCCTGGGTGATGCCGTCGCACATCGCGGGCACGCCGCCCGCCACCTGCGCCACGCCACCGGCCGCGCGCACCGCCGCCTTCAGCTCGGCCGGGTACGTCTCGTACGGCTGGTGGGCCGAGAGCATGTCGTTGTAGCTGGTCACGATCGCCACGCCGGGCTTGGCCGTACCCATCAGAAGGGGCTTGTCGGCGGCCGGCGCGGCGGCGAAGCCGTGTGCCAGGTTGGCGCAGCCCAGGTGCGCGCGGGCCGGGCCCTTGGCACGGGCGGCTTCACCTTCGCGCCGGATCCGCTCCAAGTAGACGGTGCGGCTGGCTCGGCTGCGTTCGGTGATCCTGTCGGTGATCTCCTGGACGACGGGGTGCATAGACCCTCCTTCAGTGGGTCCTCGACCCCAAGTCGGCTTGTTCACGCTTGGTCCTCTTCGTGCCACTCGCGACCGCTGCGGGCGAGCAGCTCGTGGGCGCCCGCCGGTCCGGTGGACCCGGCGGGGTAGGGCTCGGGCAGTTCGGCGGACGACTCCCAGGCGGCCAGGATCGGGTCGATCCACTGCCAGGCCGCGGCCACCTCGTCACGGCGCATGAACAGCGTCGGGTTGCCCGCCAGCACGTCCATGAGCAGCCGTTCGTACGCCTCGGGTACGCGCGCGGTGAACGTCTTGCCGAAGCTGAGGCTCAGCGGCACCGGCTTGAGCGCCACCTCGCCCGCTCCCGGCTCCTTGGCCATGATGTGCAGCTCGATGCCCTCTTCCGGCTGCAGCCGCAGGACGAGGCGGTTCGGTGAGCCGCCGGGGTAGATGGAGTGCGGCACGTCCTTGAACTGCACCACGATCTCTGATGCCCGGCGCGGCAGGCGCTTGCCGGTGCGCAGGTAGAACGGCACCCCGGCCCACCGCCAGTTCTTGACCTCGGCGCGGATCGCGGTGAACGTCTCCACCCGCCGCGACGCCTCGGTGGGCGGAGTGGAGGCGGGCTCGTCCAGGTAGCCGGGCATGCCGTCGGCCTCGGTGTACTGGCCGCGCACGGTGAAGCGGTCGACCTCGGTGCCGGTGATGGGCCGCAGCGCCTGGAGCACCTTCACCTTCTCATCGCGGATCGCCTCGCGGTCGTTGCGGGCCGGCGGCTCCATGGCGGTCATGCAGAGCAGCTGGAGCAGGTGGTTCTGGACCATGTCGCGCAGTGCGCCGGCCTGGTCGTAGTAGCCGCGCCGGCCGGGCGTGCCCACGGTCTCGGCGGCGGTGATCTGCACGTGATCGATCCAGAGGGAGTTCCAGATCGGCTCCAGGAAGGCGTTGGCGAAGCGGAGCACGAGCAGGTTCTGCACGGTCTCCTTGCCCAGGTAGTGGTCGATGCGGAAGATCTGCGCCTCGTCGAAGATGGCGCCGACCTCCTCGTTGATCCGCTGGGCGCTGGCCAGGTCGCGGCCGAGCGGCTTCTCCAGCACCACCCGCGAGCGCGGCGTCACCAGGCCCGCCTGGTCCAGCTCGCGGCAGAACGGGCCGAACGTCATCGGCGGGCTGGCCAGGTAGAACACCCGGTCGCGCTGCTCGTGCCCGCCCAGCAGGGCGGCCAGCGCGCGCCAGCCGGACCGGTTCGTGCCGCCCACGTCGACGGACACGTGGTGCAGGCGGCCGAGGAAGCGCTGCCACGCGCCGAGGTCGGCCGGGACCTGGTCCCGTACCTCGGCGTCCACCTTGCCGCGGAAGTCCTCGTCGGTCAGCCCGCCCCGGGACATGGCGATGATCCGCGTCTCGGGCGAGAGCCGGCCCTCCACGTCGCTGTGGTACAGCGCCGGGAGCAGCTTGCGCATGGACAGGTCGCCGGTGCCGCCGAAGACGACGAGGTCGGCGGCGTGCGCGGTGGCGGGGGTGGGAGAGGGGGACACGGCTGGGAACTCCGATGATCTACCAAGCAGGGACAGAACGGACACTAGCCAGAGTTGGGTAACTGCACAAGCAGAGTTTTGCTATTTGAGATAAAAAAGTCGAGACTTTTCATTACCTAACCTCCTGTGATTCACTTGGCGGATGCCTCGACGTACCGCCGCGACGCTCGCCACGAGTGGCGAGGTGCTCCGCCTCATCCGCACCGGTGAGGCCGTGACGCGAGCGGATCTGGGCCGGGTGACCGGTCTGTCCCGCCCCGCGGTGCAACTGCGGGTCGGCGAGCTGCTCGACCGCGGTCTGGTCGTGGAGCGGGCCGACGCGCCGTCCACCGGCGGCCGGCCCCCGGTCCGCCTGGAGTTCAACGCCGTCGGCGGCGTGGTGCTGGTGGCCGCCCTCGGCGCCACCCGTACGCGGGTGGCGGTCTGCGACCTGGCCGGCCGCGAGCTCGAGGGGCGCGACTTCGCCATCGACGTCGAGCAGGGCCCCGATGTGGTGCTGCCGCTCGTCATGGACACCTGGGACGAACTCCTCGGCGACCGGCCGCGCTCGATGCTGCGGGGCGTGGGCATGGGCATGCCCGCCACGGTCGAGTTCGCACAGGGCCGCACCGAGAGCGCCAGGGTGATGGCGTCGTGGACGGGCGTGGTGATCCCGCCGGTGGTCCGCGAGCGCTTCCCGGTGCCCGTACTCATCGACAACGACGTCAACCTGCTGGCCATCGGCGAGCACCGGGGCGCCTATCCCGACCTGGACGACCTGATGTTCGTCAAGGTGTCCACCCGGATCGGCGCGGGCGTCATCGCGGGCGGCGAGATCCTGCGCGGTGCGCTCGGCGCGGCGGGCGAGATCGGCCACATCCCCGTGCGCGACGGCGGCGGCGTGCTCTGCCGCTGCGGCAACATCGACTGCGTCGACTCGGTCGCCAGCGGCACCGCGCTGCTGCGCGACCTGCGGGCCGCGGGCAAGGACGTCAAGACCATCGCCGACGTGACCGCGCTGGTGCGCGCCGGGGACGCCGAGACGATGGCGATCGTCCGCGAGGCGGGCCGGCAGATCGGCGAGGTCCTGGCCATCGCCGTGAACATCCTCAACCCGTCGGTCGTGGTGCTCGGCGGCGACGTGGCCGAGGCGTTCGGGCCGCTGGTGTCGAGCATCCGCGAGGTCGTCTACCGCCGCTCCACCGCGCTGGCCACCCGCCGGCTGCGCATCGAGCCCAGCAGGCTGGGCGCCGGGGCGGGCATCAGCGGGTGCGCGGTCATGGTCCTCGACCACGTGCTCTCGCCGGACGCCGTCGACGAGAGCATGATCGCCCGCGTCAAGGTCACTTCCTGACGGTCGGCCTCAAGGCCGCTTCCTGGCGGTCGGCGGCGGTCGGGCCCTCACCGTTGGGGATGCGGTTCGGTCAGGCCCTCACCGTTGGGGAAACCGGGTCGGCCGGGGCTTCTTCGTCTTGCGCGGGTGTGTGCGCCAGTCCGTGGGGGTGCTCCTCGGTGACGGCGTGCGGGCGCTGACCGCCTCGGGCAGCGCGAACTGCGGCGTGGTGATGGTCGTGCGGTTGGGCCGCGGAGTCGGTGACGGGCTCTGGGTGGGGCTGGCCTGGGGACGCGGGCTGCCGGTCGCCCGGGTGGCGGCAGGGGTGGCCGGGGCGGTCCTCCTGGCCCGGCGGGTGGGCGCGGCGTCCGCAGGGGGCGGCGTGGACTGGACCGGGCGCGTGACCGGGACGCGATAGCGGGCGAGCTTCGACTTGATCGCTCCCGGCTCGCGCCGTGTCGGGCCCGGGTGGTGGCCACGGTCGGGCAGGCTGGCCATGGTGAGCTGTGTCCCGGTGAAGGCGCCGCCGACGAGGATCGCCGCGGTGGCCAGCATCAGGCAACCGGCCATCAATCCGGCGACCATCAGAATCCGCCTGCGCCGCTCTGTGTGATCCACAGGCGCCGATGATAGTAACTCGGCACCCCATCTCGGGCGACTCCTGGCGAATCGTGATCAAGTTCCTAAGCGGTCAGCACGCGCACAGCAAGGCGGTCGGCACGTCCCCGGCAGGGGCGGTCAGCACGCGCACAGCAGGCCGCGCAGCGCGGTCTCCAGGCAGAGGGCGGTGTGCGCGGGCGTCGGCCAGGCGAAGCGTACGAGCTGCTCGTCCGCCCGGACGGTCGCGCCGTAGCGGTCCAGCTCCCACAGCCACACGTCCCCGGCGTCCCCGCCCAGCTGCTTGGCCACCCCGCCGGCGAGCTGGGCCCGGTGCGATTCGTTGATGTGGGCCAGCACGCGCTCGGCGGTGGTGGCCAGCGGGTCGGGGGTGGCGTCGAGGTAGTCGTCGGCGTCCAGCACTCCGGAGTCGTGCCCGGTCAGGTACACCACCTGGCCGACGTCGAGCCGCAGCAGCCGGGGCGCGTCCGGCCGCCCGTACCTCTCCAGCGCCTCGAACAGGGCCTCGTCGGCCGTGTGCGCCGCGACCGCGACGGCGGCCCCGCGCGCCTCGCTCTCGGGCACCGCCTGCGCCCATCCCTGCACCTCGATCAGCCCACGGGGGTGCGAGACCTGGCCGAGCACGCGCATGGCGGTCAGGTTCACCGCCACGACGGCGTCGTCGCGCAGGCCGTGCAGCGCCTCGCCCGGCCGTACCAGCAGCACCGGGCGGCCCCGCTCGTCGACCCCGCCCCGGGCGGGCGCGGGGGCGCCGTCGACGGACAGCCGGGCGACGCTCGCCGACGCGGCAAGAGTGCGGATCCGCTCGGGGATCGTGAGCATGGCGCCTCCTTGAGATCTCACTTAGCTATAGGTTAGCCTTACCTAAGTAAGGACTACCTAACCACATGAGGTGAACGTGCGCTACACCGGTCCGAAGGTGCGACTGTCACGTCGCGCGGGCGTCCCGCTGACCAAGAAGGCCGTCCGCTACTTCGAGCAGCGCCCCTACCCGCCGGGCGAGCACGGCCGCAAGACCAACCGCCGCAACTCCGGCGACTACGGGCTGCGGCTGCTGGAGAAGCAGAAGCTGCGCTGGTACTACGACGTGTCGGAGCGGCAGCTGCGCCGCTACTGGGACCTCGCCGTGCGCAAGCCGAGCGCGTCGGGCGCCGAGCTGGTCACGCTGCTGGAGACCCGCCTGGCCTCGCTGGTGCTGCGGGCCGGTCTGGCCCCGTCGATCTACGCGGCCAGGCAGTACGTCAACCACGGCCACATCGCCGTCGACGGCCGCAAGGTGGACATCCCCAGCTACCTGGTCAAGCCCGGCCAGGTCATCACCGTGCGGGAACGCTCGCGCCGGATGCAGCCGTTCGTGGCCGCCGCCGAGGGCGTGTACGCCGACGAGCGGATCGCGGCCTACCTGTCCGTCGATCATTCCGACCTGCGGTTCACGCTGGTCAGCAGGCCCGAGCGCGAGCAGATCAGCGTCCCGGTGGACGAGCAGCTGGTCGTGGAGTTCTATTCTCGTTAGCCGTGAGTGATGTAGGAGCCGCGGGTGCCGCGGGAGCCGCGAGTGGCGCGGAAGTCGCGGGAGCCGCGAGCGGCGTGAGTGAGCGGCACGCCAGCTGGCTGGAGTTGTTCTTCGACCTCGTCGTGGTGGTGGCGGTGGCGCAGCTCGCGCACCGCCTCCAGCATCCGACATGGGGGGACGTGGCGTTATTCGCCATCCTCTACTACGCGGTGTGGAGCATCTGGACAACCCTGACGCTCTACTCGAACGTCCGTGCCGAGAAGACGCACCTGCGCAGCATGCTGATCGGGATGTTCGGCATCGCGGTCATGGCGGCGGCGGCCCCCGACGTCGCGCATGTGATCCCCGGCGTCGGCACACACGACGAGTGGTTCATCTTCGCCTATGTCACCTGCCGGATGAGTGCCTCCCGGTCGATCCAGGCGGCCGGCACGGTGATGACCTCCTGGCCCGCGGCCCAGCTCGGCGCGGGCATCACCCCGTGGATCGCCTCGCTCGGGGTGGAGGGCGAGTGGCGCTACTGCCTGTGGGGCCTCGGCATCGCGCTGGACGTCACCTTCTCCATCCTGCAGAGCCGCCGGCCGGAGCGGTTGGTCAAGGAGATAACGGCACAAGCCGATCGGCTCAGGGCGCGCGAGCTGCGCAGGGCGGCCAGGGGCGGGAGGATCTTGGAGGCGCGCTACCTGGATGCGCCGAAGGTCGCCGTGCTCGACCCCGCGCACCTGGGCGAGCGACTCGGGCTGTTCGTCATCATCGTGCTGGGCGAGGCGGTCATGCAGGTCGTGATCGCCTCCTCCGGGATCAGCTGGAACTGGCCGCTCGGCATGGCCGCCGTGGCCGGGTTCGGGCTGATCGTGTCGCTGTGGTGGCTCACCCTCCAGTACGGCCTGAGCGCCGTGCCCGAGATCCACGAGCGGGGGCTCAAGCCGTACATCGCGCTGCCCGCGCACTACGCCATGACGGCGGGCATCACCGCGACCGCGGCGGGGCTCGGCGTGGTGGCGTCCGCGCCCGCCGAGCACCTGCACGCCGGGATCTCGTGGGTGCTGTGCGGTGGCCTCGCCGTCTACTTCGCCGCCTCCACCGTGCTCGGTGTGGCCAGCCGCGCCGGGCGCCGGTGGATCTGGGGCTGGGCCGTGCCCTCGATCGTGGTGCCGCTGCTGGTCGCCGGGATCGCGGGCCTGGTGCCGGCGTGGAGCGTGGTGGCGCTGCTGCTGGGGGTCGCCCTCTGGCGGGTGGCCTACAAGCCCGCCGCGCCTACCGCCGTCCCCGCTTAGCCGCGCTTATCGCCGTCCCCGCTTGACCGAGCGGCCGCCGCTCCCGTTTCCGTTTCGGCCGCCGCCCCCGTTTCCG
Organism: Nonomuraea sp. CA-143628; assembly: GCF_050942315.1. Classification (NCBI taxonomy): domain Bacteria; kingdom Bacillati; phylum Actinomycetota; class Actinomycetes; order Streptosporangiales; family Streptosporangiaceae; genus Nonomuraea; species Nonomuraea sp. CA-143628. The sequence goes on along the minus strand of NZ_CP192072.1, from coordinate 7,939,180 downwards.
TTTCCGTTTCGGCCGCCGTTCCCGTTCCCGTTCCCGTTCCCGTTTCCGTTCCGGCTCCCGCTATCGCCTGGCCGAGCGGCCACTGCGGCCTCCGCCCGGTCGAGCAGCACGTTCTGCTCTTCGCGCAGCTCGGTGACCTCTTTGCGCAGCGTCGTCAGCTCGGCCAGGATCGCCTGGAGCGAGGCCGCGTTGCCGTCGTCCTGCTCCGCGCGCTCGGCCGCCGACTCCTCCTCCATGGCGCTCACCACGACGGCCATGAACAGGTTGAGCACGACGAACGTGCAGATCAGGATGAAGATCGTGAAGAAGATCCAGGCCGTGGGGTGGGTGTTCATCACCTCCCTGGCGATGTTCCCCCAGTCGTCGCCCGTCATCGTCTGGTAGAGGGTGAACAGCGAGGTGGGCAGGCTGCCGAAGCGGTTCGGCGCCGTGTCGCCGTACAACTTGGTGGCCATGACGGCGGCCACGTACAGGACCAGGGAGAGCAGCAGCACGATCGAGCTCATGCCGGGCATCGCGCGCAGCAGGGCGGAGACGACCCGGCGCAGGCTGGGCACCACCGACAGCAGGCGCAGCGCCCGCAGGATGCGCAGCGCCCGCAGCACCGACAGGCCGCTCGCGAAGGGGGCCAGGGCGATCCCCACGATCACGGTGTCGAAGATGTTCCACGGATCGCGCGGGAAGCGCGAGCGTTCGACATAGATCTTCGCGAGCAGTTCGGCCACGAAGATGTAGAGCGCCGCGTGATCGACCACGGTCAGCAGGTGACCGTAGTTCTCGACCACGGCGGGCACGGTTTCGAGGCCGAGGGTGGCCGCGTTGAGCAGGATGACGCCGACGATGAACCGCTGGAAACGCTGGTCCTCGACGAAGGCTCGGGTGCGTTCACGCACGGGAAGGGGCTCCTAAAGACGGATAAGTTGCCCCACCATGATGACGCAGGAGATCACTATGTCGGTGTCAGTCGGAAGACCCGCGGCTCCCGCCCCGACACCTCGAGGTCACTATGTCGGTGTCAGTCGGAAGACGCGCAGTTCCCGCCCCGACACCTCGGTGTAGCGGTCGAACAGCGGCCACCGCTCGATCAGCCACGGCCACGCCGCCTCACGGTCGGCGCCGGTCAGCAGCGTGGCGGTGACGGGGAAGTCCTTCCCCCGGAAGCTGGCCGTGGCCGTGGGCGTCTTGAGCAGGTTGCCGCTCCACGCCGGGTGGTGGTCCTGGCCGAAGTTGCTGCCCACCACGAGGAGGGTGCCCTCGGGTTCGGGCAGGCAGGCTAGGGGCGAGCTGCGCGGCAGGCCAGACTTGGCGCCCGTGGTGACGAGGATCAGCGTCGGGATGACCGGATTGTTGCTGAGCAGCCGTCCCCGGGTCAGCCGGTGCACGGTCCGGTCGAGCTGCGGCATGAACTTGGGACCGGCCCTCATGAACCACTTGGCCGCCGCCAGCCGATGGAGGAAGAGCCTCAGAACCCGGAGCATGCGGCGAGTGTAGCAAGCGTTTGGTCAACTGCGGACGGCGGAGCGCCTGTGGTATAAAAAACCGCCTAATCGACAACGGGGGCGAGCGCAGATGTCCTATCCCAACTACGGCCCCTCCTACTACGGGCCACCGCCTCAGACGCACCCCAACGGCACCACGATCCTGGTCCTGGGCATCCTGAGCCTGGTCGTCTGTGCGATCCTCGGCCCCTTCGCCTGGTCGATGGGCACCAAGGCGCTCCGGGAGATCGACCAGAGCGGCTACGTCTATGAGAACCGGGGCATGGTGTCGGCCGGCCGTGTCTGCGGCATCGTCAGCACCTGTCTGATGCTAGCGGTGATCGGCCTCTACCTGATCATGTTCGTGGTCTTCGGTGGCGCCGCCCTCCTCGGCGGCTTCGACGACTAGCGATCGGCGGCCGTAGCCGCCGATCCCCGTCTCCAGCAGGTCGAACGCCTTCACGGCCTGCGCACGCACGTCGGCCCGGATCTCGGGCCAGTCCTCGCCCGCCGTCTTGCGCCGTGTCGCGTGCCGGGACAGCAGCCGCGTCACGGCCAGGATCTGGTCGGCCACGAGCTGCGGGGTGAGGTCGTCGGGCCCGGCGCCGGTCTCCTCGGCGATGGTGGCCGACAGGTTGACGGCCGCGAGGTGCTCCACCTCGCGCATCCTGGCGACCAGCGCCGCGCTCTCGCTGACCAGCCGGCCGAACACCTCCGAGCCCTCGCTCATCCCGTAACGCCAGTCGCCGGTGTCGAGCGCGTCGAGGAAGTCGCGCCGGAAGGCCGCCACGACGCTCTCGCCGGGCCGCCGCTCGCGCACCACCTTGCTCGACAGGTCCACCACCTCGCTCTGCCGGTCGGCGAACAGGTCCTCCTTCGTGCCGAAGTAGTTGAACACCGTGTTGACCGACACGTCGGCGGCCTTCGCCACCTGCGCGACGGTGACGTTGTCGAACCCGTGGACCATGAACAGCCCCATCGCCATGTCGGCGATCCGCTGCCTGGTCTCCCGCTTCTTCCGCTCGCGCAGCCCCTCGTCCATGCCTCCATGCTACCAATATTGCAGCAACCCCAAAATTGTGGTTACTCTATTTTTGGAGGCGATGAAAATGATCAAGACCGTAGGTCTGCGCAAGACCTTCAAAGGCGGCGTCGAAGCCGTCAAGGGTGTGGACATATCGGTGGAGCCAGGCGAGATCGTCGGCTTCCTCGGCCCCAACGGCGCCGGCAAGACCACGACCATGCGCATGCTGACCACGCTGCTCCAGCCCACGTCGGGCACCGCCACGGTGGCGGGCCACGACCTGCTGGGCGACGCCCGCGAGGTGCGGCGCCGCATCGGCTACGTGTCGCAGAGCGGGGGGATCAACCCGGCCGCCCCGCTCGGAGAGGAGCTCGAACTCCAGGCCATGCTGTACGGCCTGTCCCGCGACGAGGCCGGGCCCCGGGTGCGCGAGGTGCTGGCCCGGCTCGACCTGACCGGCCTGGAGCCCAGACCCGGAGGCGCCCTGTCCGGCGGCCAGCGGCGCCGCTTCGACATAGCGTTCGGTCTGCTGCACCGGCCCGTGCTGCTGTTTTTGGACGAGCCGACGACCGGGCTCGACCCGCAGAGCCGGGCCAACCTGTGGGAGCACATCCGGGCGCAGCGCGCCGAGCAGGGTGTGACGGTCTTCCTGACCACGCACTACCTCGACGAGGCCGACGCCCTGTGCGACCGGCTGTTGATCATCGACCACGGCCGCATCGTGGCCGAGGGCGCGCCGGCCGAGCTCAAGACCGGCGGACGCACGCTCGACGACGTGTTCCTGGACATCACCGGCAGGTCCCTGCGCGAGGAGGCGGGCGTCTGATGCTGCGAGAGACCTATCTGCTGTTCCGTCACAACCTGCGTAGCACGCTGCGGCAGAAGATCGCCATCGTCTTCGGCGTCATCCAGCCGCTGGTCTTCCTCGTGCTGTTCGGGCCCATCTTCGCCACGATCGGCACCTGGGAGACGCTGGTGCCGGGCCTGATCATCCAGCTCGGCCTGATGAGCACCGGCATGGCCGGGTTCGGCGTGGTCTTCGAGAAACGCTCGGGCGTGCTGGAGCGGATGCGCGTCACCCCGGCCAGCCGCCTGGCCCTGCTGCTCGGCCGGGTGCTCAACAACGCGGTCACGCTCATCATCCAGGCCGTGCTGCTGGTCGCGGTCGGCTACGCCTTCGGGCTGCGCGCCCCGGCCGCGGGGGTGGTGGCCGGGCTCGTGCTGGTGGTCGTGCTCGGGCTCAGCCTGGCCGCGCTGTCGTACGCGGTCGCGCTGACGCTCAACGACCAGCTCTTCGCGCCGGTGATGAGCACCGCGGTGCTGCCGCTGGTCCTGCTGTCGGGCGCGTTCCTGCCCATGTCGATGGCGCCCGGCTGGCTGGACGCGCTCTCGCACATCAGCCCGTTCCGGTATGTCCTGGAGGCGCTGCGTGACCTGTTCGCCGGACATTACGCCACCGGCACGGTCGGTGTCGGGGTGGCGGTGACCGTGGTCTTCGCCCTGGTCAGCGTCACGATCGGGACGCGGGTGTTCAACCAGGAGAACGCCTGAGGACCTGAGCCGAGCCCGGGTGGCGGCGGGGGTGGCCACCCGGGCTCGACGGTCACCGCGACCGTGGCCACGCCCACTGCGGCCACCCCCGCCACGGCACTCCGTCAGGACATGCTTCTGGCCCGGCGCTGGAGCGCGGCGATGATCCCGGCGGTGTCGACGATCCCGTAGCCGTAGTCGTAGTCGAATCCCACCTCGCTGCGGTCCTCGCCCGTACGGCGGAGCAGCGCGCGCAACTGCGCGGGCCGCAGCCGCGAGGCGGGCCAGCGCGTACGGATCGCCGCGACCAGCCCGGCGGCGACCGGAGTCGCGGCCGAGGTGCCCGAGTCGGGCTCGGCATCGCCGAACGCCTTGGACCCGGAGAAATGGGTGTAAGCGCAGATGTCGGGCTTGCGGGCGGTCAGCCGCCCCGGCCCCTGCGAGGAGTAGCCGACCCGGGTGCCGCTCACGTCGACGCCGCCGATCGACAGGGCCCTGGGATGGGAGTTCGCGCCGGTGATCGGCCGGTTCGGGTAGGCGCAGCGGCCGTCGCGGCACTCGCGTCCGCAGTTGCCGGCCGCGAACAGCACGTCGGCGCCCGCGCTGTCGAGGCTGGAGATCATCAGGTTGAACGGGTGCGCCGCGTTGTCCGAGTAGTTGCCCGGATGGCCGACGGGGAAATCCCATTCGGGGGAGAACGACCCCCACGAGTTGCTGATCACCAGCGCCCTCGACTCCTCGGGCTGCGCCTCGAGCACCATGCGCAGGTGCGCGAACGCGGCCACGGCGTCCGACAGCAGCCCGTCGAGCGCCGAGCCGCCCGGACGGGTGGAGCGCAGCACCGGGATGTCGATCAGCGACGCCTGCGGGGCGCCGATGAGCGTGTCGAAGGCGCACATCGTGCCATGGGCGACCTCGAACTCGCCCGCCCGGCCGTCGACGCCCGTGGGGTTCCAGCTGCGCTGGGCGTCGAGCGTGACGCCCCGGCCGAGCTGCCTGGCGACGTGGGCGGCGTTGATGCCGGTGTCGAGCACGGCCAGCGTCACCCCGGAGCCGTCCAGCCCCTCGGCGTGCAGTCCGGGGACGTTGAGCAGCCGTTCGACGTCGTGCCAGTCGCCGAACGGCGCGTCACCGCCGCAGGTGAGCGAGGACTCGACGACCGGATCGGCGTAGACGCCCACGACGTCGGGCCGGAGGGTGGGCAGGAGGGTCACGCGGGTCAGGAGCTCGTCGTCGGAGATCGTGCCGCGAACCAGCACCGAGGCGTCCTCGGCCGCCAGGGAGAAGTCCAGCGGCTGGTTGAGTGACAGCGGATCGCCGCCGGGCGGCGGGACGGGCCGGGGGAGGGGCACGGGCGTGAAGGCGTTGTCGAGTTCGACTCCGGGCAGGCCGTCCGCGACGTCGGCCGTGGTGGCGGTCTGGCCGGGATCGGCGACTGCCGCGACCAGATCGGGGGAGGGGCGCAGCTGAATGAGAACGCGCATGAGGCACCACCGGAATGTTCGGAGGGAAATGAACCTCCCAAGATTCCTTCATCTGTTCGGGCGTGTCCAGCACATCTCATGGGCTTTGACCTGCTGAAATGCCGTAAAAGCCGCTAAGGGGACGATATTCATTCCCGCTGTCAGGCTTCCTTGTTCCCGGTCGGTTCACTAGCGTGAGGCGGCATGACGCTCCAGGCACAAAAGACGGCCACCGGCGAGGACGGCGACCACTGGCTGGCGGTGCGGCCGAGACTCATTCTCGCCAGTGGGTTCATGCTCTTCCTGGAGCTGGCGCTGATCCGGTGGACCGGCTCGAACATCGTGCATCTCAGCTATTTCACCAATTTCGTGCTTCTGGGGTCGTTCCTCGGCATCGGGCTGGGGTTCCTGCGCGTGGGGCGGGCGCGGCGGCAGCCGTACTATTCGCCGGTCATCCTGTTCGGCCTGGTCTTCGTCGTGCTGACCTTTCCGGTGACCGTCGACCGCAACACCGAGGGCGTCCTCTACTGGACCAGCCTGCAGACCACGGGTCCGCCCGCGTGGCTGATCCTGCCGGTGATCTTCTGCGCGGCGGCGCTCGTGCTGATGGGACCGGCCGAGCTGGTCGGGCGCTGCTTCCCCGAGCTGCCCCGCCTGGAGGCCTACCGGTACGACCTGATCGGCAGCCTGTCGGGGATCGCCGTCTTCACCGCGCTGTCGTTCCTGAGCGCGCCGCCGGTGTTCTGGGGGCTGATCGCGGCCGCCGCCTACGGCGTCCTGCTGGTGCCCCGGCCGCGGATCATCTACCTCGGGCTCGTCACCGTGCCGTCGCTGGCGGTGGTGGCGCTGCTGCTGGCCGAGACGCTGTCCGCCGGGGCGTTCTGGTCGCCGTACTACAAGGTCACCTACAAGCAGTTCCAGCAGCTCGGCGTGCCCGTCACCGACATCTCCGTGAACGGCATCCCGCACCAGCAGGCCGTGCCCGCCGCCGCCCGGCTGCAGTGGGAGCGCCAGTACGGCCTGCCGTACGAGCGGGCGAGCACCCCGCCCAAGAACGTGCTCATCGTCGGCGCGGGCAGCGGCACGGACGTGGCGATCGCCCTGTCCAAGGGCGCCACCCACGTCGACGCCGTCGAGATCGACCCCAAACTCCGCGAACTCGGCGGTTCCCTGCACCCCGACAAGCCCTACGACGATCCCCGGGTGACCACCCACATCACCGACGGCCGCGCCTTCCTGGAACGGACCGACGACAAGTACGACCTGATCCTGTTCGCCCTGCCCGACTCCCTTACGCTCGTGTCGGGGGCCAGCTCGCTGCGACTGGAGAGCTACCTGTTCACCGAGGAGGCCATGCGGGCCGCCCGGGCGCACCTCAAGCCCACCGGGACCTTCTCGATGTACAACTACTACCGCGAGAGCTGGCTCGTCGACCGGCTCGCCTCGACCGTGCAGAACGCCTTCGGCCACAAGCCGTGCGTCGACGTGGTCAGCACGGCGGGCCAGCAGGCCGTCATCACGGCGGGCGCGACGGCGTCGGCGCAGCGGTGCGCGGGGGAGTGGGCGGGCGCCGCCGCGGGCACCCCGCCGCCGACCGGTGACGACCGGCCGTTCCTCTACCTGAAGGACGGCGACATCCCGTCGCTGTACCTCATCACGCTCGGCCTGATCCTCGCGGTCAGCCTGATCGCCGTCCGCGTCGTCGCCGGGCCCTACCGGCGGATGCGCCCCTACGCCGACCTGTTCCTGCTCGGGGTGGCGTTCATGCTGCTGGAGACCAAGAGCGTGACGGGCTTCGCGCTGCTGTTCGGCACGACGTGGGTGGTCAACGCGATCGTGTTCGCCGGGGTGCTCGTCGCGGTGCTCGCCGCCGTCGAGATCACCCGCCGCTTCCGCACCCCGCCACTGCCGGTCATGTACGGGGTGCTGTTCGGCGGCCTGCTGCTGGCCTGGCTGGTGCCGAACACGTGGCTGCTGTCGCTGCCGCTGCCCCTGCGGGCGGTCGCGGCGGTGACGGTGGCGTTCCTGCCGATCTTCGCGGCGAACGTTGTCTTCGCCAAACGCTTCTCCGACTCGGCGGACGCCACCACGTCCTTCGGGGCGAACCTCCTGGGGGCGATGGTGGGCGGCTGCCTGGAATACCTGGCGCTGGTGATCGGCTACAAGGGCCTGCTCATCGTGGCCGCCGTCCTCTACCTGGGCGCCTTCGTCCTGCTGCCGCGCAAGTCGGTGGCGGCCTCATAGCAAGGGGCCGGGCGCGCTACGGACCGGCTCAGGCCCGCTGCGGGCCTGAGTCCGGGTCGCTAGGGGCCCGCGCCGGGTCGGTCGACGGGTTCGTCCTCGCGTTGGTCGACGGGGGCCGTTGGTACGGGGCGCCGGTGCAGGAGGCCGAACTTCGACCACATGCCCTCGGCCCTCTCGATGGAGGCGCTCGTCCGGGCCGGGTCCACGGTGGCCAGCTGCGTGACCAGCGCCTGCGCGACGGCCATGCCCGCGGTCAGTGACGGGAAGAACGCCACCCCTTCGGCCGGGACCATCACCACCTCCTCGGCCACGTTCGCCAGGGCCGGGGCGGCCACGTCCGTCAAGGCGAAGACGCGGACGCCCCGGGCCCGCGCCTCGTTGGCCGCCAGCACGGTGCTCTCGTACAGCCGCCAGAAGCTGATGGCGATCAGCACGTCACCCGGGCCGATCGCCGCGATGGAGTTCGCGAGCTCGGCGTCGCCGCTGGTGATCGCCGCGACGGGGTAGCCGGCCAGCCGGGCGTTGTGCGCGAGCGCCATGCCGACCGCCGCGTAACTGCCGTCCGCGACGATCACCGTGCGCCCCGCGGTGGCGACGGCCTCGGCGATGGTACGCAGCGCGCCCTCGTTCGGGCGCCTGCTGAGCTGCGCGAGGCTCTCCAGGTCGCGCCGGAGCGATCGGGAACTGGGCGAGCCGTCGCCGCTGTGCTCGGCCGCGACCTGGGGCGCGCTCAGCGAGGACAGGTAGCGGGCGCGCAATTCCTGCTGGAGCGCGGGCCACCCGGCGAAGCCCAGCGCCTGCGCGGTGCGGGTCACGGTCGCCACGTTCGCGCCCGCGAGCTGGGCCAGCTCGGTGGCCGAGCCGAACGACGCCCGGCGCGGCTGCGACAGGAGCACCCTCAGCACCGCGGCCGACTTGGGGGACAGCCCGCGCTCGGGCATCCGTTCGCGCAGCCAGTCCTGGAAGGTGTCCGTGGCGCGCTCTGTCACTTGATCCTCTCCCCGTGGCTGGGAGACATGCTACGCGTTCTCACCACCGCGAATATGCAAAGACTATTGCAATTTTATGGATTTGCACTATACGTTGCCTGGAATCGTTCTACAGGGCTGTGGCCTTGGGAAGGTGCGTGAGATGACCCTGTTGGCCCGGCTGGACAGGCTCCCCTTGAGCCGTCCGCACTATCTCCTGCTTCTCATCGGCGGACTCGGCTACACCTTCGACGGCATGGACTCCGCCGTGGTCGCCTTCCTGCTGCCCAGCGCCCGGGCGGAATGGGGCCTCGACGCCGGCCAGCTCGGGCTGATCGGGTCCGCGACCCCGTTCGGGTTCTTGTTCGGCGCGATCGCCGCGGGCATGCTCGGCGACCGCATCGGCCGCAAGAAGGTCATGATGTACGCGCTGGCCTTCTACGCGCTCTTCTCCGTGGTCGCCGCGTTCGCGCCGAACTACGAGGCGTTCCTGGGCGCGAGGGTCCTCGCCGGGGCGGGCGCCGGGGCCGAGAGCGCGATCATCGCGCCGTTCCTGTCGGAGTTCGTCCCGGCCAAGCGGCGCGGCTGGTTCATCGGCGCGCTGGCCGGGTTCTTCTCCTTCGGCTTCGTCCTGGCCGCGCTGATCGGCCGCTTCGTGGTGCCCACCATGGACGACGGCTTCCGCGTCGCGCAGCTGATCACCGCCGTGCCGGTCGTGATGCTGCTGTGGTGGCGGCGCTCGCTGCCCGAATCGCCGCGCTTCCTGCTCCAGCAGGGTCGCCACGCGGAGGCCGAGGCGGTGGTCGTCGATCTCGAACGCCGCGTCGAGCGGGCCACCGGTCAGGTCCTCCCGCCCGTGCCCGAAGACACCGTGCAGCCCGCGACGGTCACGCCGAAGGTGAACCTGCTCAGCGCGCTGCGGTTCCTGTGGAGCCCAGCCATGGCCAGGCGGACGGCCGTCATCTGGCTGATCTGGTTCGTGATCACGTTCTCCTTCTACGGGTTCTTCTCCTGGATCCCGACCCTGCTCGTGGATCGCGGCATCACGGTGACGAAGAGCTTCGAGTTCTCGATCATCATCTATCTGGCGCAGATCCCCGGCTACTTCTCCGGCGCCTGGCTGCTGGAGCGGCTGGACCGCAAGAACACCATCGCGCTCTACCTCACGGGCGCGGCGATCAGCGCGCTCTGGCTGTCCCAGGTGGACACGCCGGTCGCCATCACGACCGCGGGCGCGGTGCTCTCCTTCTTCCTCAACGGGACGTACGCGGGCGTCTACTCCTACACGCCGGAATTGTTCCCGACCTGGATCCGGGCCACCGGCACCGGCCTGTCCAGCGCGTTCGGCCGCCTCGGCAGCATCCTCGCGCCCACGATCATCGGCCTGACGGCGGCGAGCTGGGGATTCGCCGGCGTGTTCGGCCTCACCACGGCCGTGCTGGTGACCGGGGTGGTCTGCGTGATCGTCTTCGGCCTGGCCACGGCCGGACGGTCGCTGGAGGACCTGACCGAGCGGGGCGATCCCGCCGACACAGCGGGGGAGATGGCGAAATGACCGACCTGAAAGACGTGGAGGACAAGGTCCGGGAGTCAGTAGGGGTACGGCTGTTCACGGTCCTGGCCTGGATTCCCGAACGGCAGGCGCTGCGGCGCGTCCACAGCAGCGACCCCGCGAGCTATCCGGTGGGCGGGGAGAAGACCGTCGAGGTCGCCCAGGGCTGGCTGGCTCGCTGCATCGAGGCGGGGGAGCCGTACTTCGGCCCGGACCGGGCGGCCGTGCGGGAGGTGTTCGCCGACCACGAGCTGATCGAGAGCCTGGGCTGCGGGGCCATCGTCAATGTGCCCGTGATAGACGGGGACGAGGTGCTCGGGGTGCTGAACATCCTGGACGCCGAGGGCAGCTACGACGAGGAGTCGGTCGCCGTCGCCGCGTCCCTGGCGCCGCTCGCGGTGCCCGCCCTGCGCGCCGCCGTACACGGAACCGCCGAGACGACCTGAGAGGTATCAAGTGAGTCTGCTGCTGCGTAACGCCCTCATGCTCGACGTGGTCACCGGTGACTACGCCGAAGGTGACCTGCGCTTGGAGGAGGGCCGCATCGTCGAGGCGGGTCCGGGACTGGTCGGCACCGCGGGCACGCGGGTGATCGACGTGGCCGGTGGTGTCGTCGTACCCGGGCTGATCGACGCGCACGTGCACGTCACCGCCTCGACCGCCGACCTGGGCAGTCTTTCGGCCATGTCGCCCTCGTACGTCGCCGCGCACAGCGCCCGCCTGATGGGGCAGATGCTGGACCGCGGCTTCACCACCGTCCGCGACGCCTCCGGAGCCGACTACGGGCTGTGCGACGCCCAGGAGGAGGGGCTGATTCGCGGCCCGCGGCTGCTGTTCTGCGGCAAGGCGCTGAGCCAGACCGGTGGCCACGGCGACCAGCGCGGACGCGGCCAGAACGGGCGCGACGACCACCCCTGCTGCGCCGGTGTCGGCCGGATCGCCGACGGCGTGGACGCCGTGCGCGCCGCCGCCCGCGACGAACTGCGCAAGGGCGCCCACCACATCAAGGTCATGGCCTCCGGCGGCGTCGCCTCACCGACGGACCGCGTCGACTCCACCCAGTACTCCATGGACGAGCTCCGCGCGATCGTGGAGGAGGCCGAGGCCGCCAACCGCTACGTCGCCGCGCACGCTTACACGGCCCGCGCGATCAACCGCGCCCTGGAGGCCGGGGTACGGTCGATCGAGCACGGCAACCTGCTCGACGAGCGCAGCGTGGAGCTGTTCCTGAGCCACGACGCGTACCTGGTGCCCACGCTGGTGACGTACTGGGCGCTGAAGGAGGAAGGCCGGAGCTTCGGCCTGTCGGAGTCGAACTGGCGGAAGGTCGACGACGTGCTCGGCGCCGGGCTCCAGGCGCTGGAGCGGGCCGCCCGTGCGGGCGTGCGCCTGGCCTACGGCAGCGACCTGCTGGGCGGCATGCAACGGCACCAGAACCACGAGTTCCGGCTGCGCGGCGAGGTGCAGCAGCCGATCGACGTGCTGCGGGCCGCCACGGTCAACGCGGCCGACCTCGTCGGGCTGGCCGGCGAGATCGGCACGCTCGCGGTGGGCGCGCGGGCGGACCTGCTCGTGCTCGACGGCGACCCCCTGCGGGACCTCGGGGTGCTCGCCGAGCCCAAGCACATCCGCCACGTCGTGCAGGGCGGCCAGGTGGTCTCCGGGTGATGTTCAGCCCTTGAGCCCGCTGGCGAAGCCCTTGATCACGTAGCGCTGCAGGAGGAGGAAGATCACCACGATCGGCAGCGCCCCGAGCACCAGCCCGGCGAAGACGAGTCCGTGGTCGGAGACGTACTGGCCGACGAAGGCGAAGACGCTCACCGGCACCGTCTCGAACCCCGAGCCGCCCAGGTAGAGCAGGGGAGTGAAGAAGTCGTTCCAGATGAAGACGGCGTTGAGGATCAGCACCGTGCCGGTGATCGGCCGCAGCAGCGGGAAGACGACCCTGGTGAACGCGGTCAGATGCGAGGCGCCGTCGATCTGGGCGGCGCTGGCGTACTCGCGGGGCAGCGCGCGGATGAACCCGGTGTAGAGGAACACCGTGAACGGCAACTGGATCCCCGTGTAGAACAGGATCATCCCCGCGTGCGTGCCGATCAGCCCCAGGTCGGTCACCAGCTGGTAGAGCGGGATCATCCCGAGCTGGAAGGGCAGCACGATGCCCAGCAGGAACAGCACGTACAGCCCGTAGCCCAGATGGCTCTTGGCCCTGGCCAGGTAGTAGGCGGCGAAGGAGCCGAGGGCGATCAGGGCGACCAGGCTGACCGCGGTGATCACGGTGCTGTTCATCAGGGACGGGCCGAGCGCGGCCGCCGACCACGCCTTGGCGAAGTTGTCCGTCGTGGGCGGGGCGGGCAGCGCCAGCGGCGTCTGCGAGATCTGCGCCGGGTCCTTCAGCGACAGGGTGATCAGCGCGTACACCGGGAAGAGGAACGCCACCGCCACCACGATCATGACGATCTCCAGCAGGAACGTCCGCCTCACTGGGCCACCTCCCGGCCGCGCAGGTAGTAGACCTGCACGAGCGACACCGCGGCCACGAACAGCGCGAGCACCAGGGCTATCGCGGTGCTGTAGCCGAACTTGCCGAACACGAACGCCTGCTTGTACAGCACGGTCGACAGCGTCTCGGTGGCGTAGCCGGGGCCGCCGTTGGTCGCCGCGAAGACCTGGTCGAACAGCTTGAGACCGCCGATCGTGGAGAGCATCAGATTGATCGTCAGAGCCGGGGCGAGCAGCGGCCAGGTGACGTACCGGAAGCGCTGCAGGGTGCTCGCGCCATCGATCATCGCCGCCTCGTGCAGCTCCTTCGGCACACCCTCCAGCCCAGCCAGGAAGATGACCATCGAGTAGCCGGCGTACTGCCACACGACCGTGGCCGCGATCGACCACAGCGCGAGCGACGGGTCGCCGAGCCAGTCGATCTTGAGGCCGAGCAGCCCGTTGAGCCCGGCGGACGGGTCGGGGTTGTAGATGTACTTCCACAGGAAGGCCACCATGACGGGGCTGACGACGACCGGCGCGAAGAAGATCACCCGCAGCAGCGCCCGGCTCTTCAGCTTCGCGTGCACGCCGAGCGCGAGCAGCAGCCCCACCGCGTTCTGCACCACGACGATCGCCACGGTCAGCAGCAGCGTGTTGCCGATCGAGTCCATCGCCTGGTCGTCGTGCAGGAGCGTCTGGAAGTTCGCCAGCCCGACGAAGGACTTGTCCGCGCCGATGCCGCTCCAGTCGGTGAAGGCGTACAGCATGCCCGCCAGGCTGGGATAGAGCACGACGACGGCGTACACCACCAGGGCGGGCGCCGCGAACAGCCACGAGGGCGAGAGCGCGGCGAACCGCCGCCGCGGCTTGCCGGCCGCGGCGGTGGATCGTCCGACGGGCGTCGCTGTCATGGTCATTTGGCGTAGGCCTCGTCCATCTTCCGCAGCGCGTCATCGATCTTGATCTTGCCGGCGAGCAGATCCTGGATCACGGCGAAGTGGACCGGCTGCACCTCGGCGTTGGGCCAGCGCTGGTCCATGAACGGCACGGCCCGGTCCTTGGTGAACGGCAGGAACGACTGCACGGCGGGGTCGATGGTGGAGGAGGCGTCCTGGGTGAGCGGGATGGCCGCGATCGCCTTGGCCCAGCGGTTGATGTTCTCCTGCTTGCCGAGGAAGTCGATGAACGCCTTGGCCTCGGCCACGTTCTTGCCCTTGGCGGCGGCGCCGAGGCCGACCACCACGCCGGCCGGGATCCACACCTGGTCCGCCACGTCCGCGCCGGGGACCGGGAACATCGACAGGTCGTCGGGACTGCCCGCCGACTTGCGGAAGTCCGGCAGCACTGCCGACACCTGGATGGCCATACCCGCCTTGCCGGTGGCCACCATCGAGATCTGCTGCTCGAAGGTGGTGCCGTTCGGCTTGTCGTTGAAGAAGCCGCGCTTCTGCAGCTCCAGGTACATCTCCATCGCGTCGCGCCAGCCGGACTTGGCGAAACTGGTCTGCCCCGCCGCCTGCTTGTCGTCGAAGGTGGGGTCCTTGGCGTACACGGTCGAGGGGACGAGGGCGTACGTGATGAGCTGGGTGACCCACGGCGTCTGCGCGCCCAGGGCGATCGGCGTCTTGCCGGCCTTCTTCAGCTTGTCGCAGACCGCCAGGAACTCCGTCCAGGTGGTCGGCGGCGCGTCCACGCCCGCCTCCTGGAAGACCTTCTTGTTGTAGATCGCGCCGATGACCGAGGAACCGGCCGAGTAGATGTAGGTCTTGCCGTCCTTCTGGAAGGCGGGCTTGAAACCGGTCGGGATCGTCTGCGTCCACGACTGGTCGGACAGGTCGGCCAGCAGCCCGGCCCCGGCGATCTGATCCATCGACATCGCGCTGCCGTTGCCCGGGTAGACCACGTGCAGGTCGGGCGAGTTGCCCGCGCCGAGCTGAGTACGCACCGAAGTCATGACCTGGTCGGTAGGGGCGAACGAGGTGGCGAGGTTGACGCCCGGCTTGGCCTGCTTGTAGGCCGCCACCAACTCGTCCATCGGCGCCTTCTGGTCGGCCACGCCGACGAACCTCAGCTCGACGGCGGAGGCCTGTCCCTGGCCGGTGGAGCCGGTGGTCTGTGGCTTGGTCGAACACGCGGTCGCCGCGGCGGCGACCGCGAGACCGCCCATCATGCGGAAGAACTGAACGCGGCTCAGCCTGGCGTCGCGTAGCTCGGTCATTGCACTGTCTCCTCGGTCTGACGGGATTGGGGGGCTCCCGAGGGATGCGAACGTTTTAATTAGTTACATCTAACGTTAAAACGTGTGAAGTTGTGAAGGTGCGAGGAGACTACGAGCCGTTCCGCAGGGGTGTCAAGGGTGCGCGCCGCGCTACGATGCGCTGTCATCACAGCTGCCACCGCGCTGTCATCGTTCTGTCATCAAAACCGGGAGGGAGCAGGTGAAATCACGCCAACACTCGGACAGGGGAGTCGTCAGGCGCCAGGCGATGGCGGAGCATCTCATGCGGCACGGCTCCGCCTCGGTGAGCGAGCTCGCGGAGGTGTTCCGCGTGAGCGTGATGACCGTCCACCGCGACCTCGACGAGCTCGAGTTCCAGGGCATGGTGCGCAAATACCGCGGCGGCGCGAGCGCGCAGGCGTCGAGCGTCTTCGAGAGCAACATCGCCTACCGGCTGACGGCCCAGACCGAGGAGAAGGAGGCGATCGCCCGCCACGTCGTGGGGCTGATCGAGCCGGGCAGCTCGGTCATGATCGACGACTCCACGACCGCGCTGGCCGTCGCTCGCCATCTCAGCGAGGTGGCCCCCCTGACCGTGGTGACGAACTTCCTCGAGGCCGTCAAGCTGCTCGCCCCCGTGCCCGGCATCCGGCTCATGGCGCTGGGCGGCGAATACCATCCGACGCACGACTCGTTCCTGGGCGTCGGCTGCGTCGACGCCGTCCAGGCCATGAACACCGACATGGTGATCGTCTCCACCTCGGCCATCTCCGACCGGCACGCCTTCCACCAGGAGCAGGAGATCGTGCTGGTGAAGCGGGCCATGGTGGCCGCGGGCACGCGCTGCGTCCTCGCGGTGGACCACACCAAGCTCGACCGGGTGGCGCTGCACCGGGTGGCGCCGCTGGAGAAGTTCGACGTCATCGTGGTGGACGCGGGAGCACCGGCCGAGGCCGTCCAGCGCCTGCGCGACCGGCGGCACAACGTCGAGATCGCCGGGTAGCGCGCCGCCTCACAGTCCGTGGTGTTGTCTCGTCGTACTGGGGAGAACACATGGGACAACGGAAAGTCGGCGACACCATGACCACCCCACCCGAGCCAGGAGGCGGCGGGCTCGATCCGGGCCTGAGCGCGATCATGAGCGAGCGGCGCAAGCTGATCAATCTCGCCTATCGCCTCCTGGGCTCCTTGGCCGATGCCGAGGATGTCGTACAAGAGACCTACACCCGCTGGTACGCCATGACCCAGCGGCAGCAGGACGCCATCGAATCCCCCAGCGGCTGGCTGACCACGGTCGCCAGCCGCATCTGCCTGGACCTGCTCGGCTCGGCCCGCGCGAGGCGCGAACGCTACGTGGGCGAATGGATCCCCGAGCCGGTGCCCGACCCCACGGAGTGGATCACCGGGCGGTCGGCCGACCCGGCCGACCGCGTCACCCTCGACGAGTCGATCACGATGGCCTTCCTGGTCGTGCTTGAGGAGATGACCCCGGCCGAGCGCGTCGCGCTCGTCCTGCACGATGTCTTCCGCTACTCCTTCGCCGAGGTGGGCGAGATCGTCGGCCGTACGCCGGCGGCCTGTCGCCAGCTGGCCACCTCGGCCCGCCGCCGCATTCGCGCCGCGCAGTCCCCCTCTGCTCCGGCAGCCCGGCAGGCCGGGATCGTCAGGGACTTCAAGCAGGCATGGGAAGCCAAGGACATCGACGCCCTCATCGGCCTGCTCGACCCCGACGCCACGGCGATCGCCGACGGCGGCGGTCTGGTCAGCGCCGGGCTCCACCCGATCGAAGGCGGCGCGCAGGTCGCCCGCTACATCCTCGCCATCGCCGACATGGCACCCGATCTGACGATCCTGGAGCGTACGGTCAACGGTCAGCCCGGTCTGGTGCTTCAGCTGGACGACGTCACCGTGACCGTGATGGCGTTCGAGGTCGCGGGTGACCGGGTCAAGCACATCTGGGGGGTGCGGAACCCTGAGAAGCTCCGGCCCTGGACGACAGGCTGACGCGTGCCGGTCGTGTCCTGGGGCGCCGCACCAGTGCGGCGCCCCCTACCGGCCAAACGATCAGGCCGGCTCGAACCCCGGCGGGAACCAGGCTTGCAGGTTTTCAGGGTTGATCGGCACCGAGATATGTTCGTGCGTGATCAACCACTTGTCGCTTGACCGTCGGCAGCAAACTGTCGATCGCACCCATATAGCGCTCTGGAGCCCGTTCTTGCGTGTCCCGGAGTCCAAGTGGAGCATGTGCGCGAACGCGATATCTTCTCCTGTAGCAATCGTAAGGTCGTGCGTTTCCAGGCCGATGGGACCATCGTATTCATCGAACCACCGCACAAAGTTGCCGTGGACTTGATCGGATCCCGCGAACTGGAGCGGCGGCACGACATCGTAATAAACAATGTCAGAAGAGTAATGTGACATGAGGCGGTCAATGTCCTTTGTCTGACAGGCATCGACTCGGCTCTCCAAGAGTGCTCTAACCTCGGACTCGTTCGAATTCATCGCATCCTCCGTTCATCAACCCGTGCCGGGTCAGGCGGCGCGGCCGGCCTTGAGTGAGGCCGCGGTGTCGACGACGCGGCGGCCCTGGAAGCGGGCCGCCTGCAAGATCACCTCACTGGGCGGGCCATCGCCGCCCACGTGGGAGGTGCCATAGGGATTGCCCGACTGGAACTGGACGGGATCGGCGTAACCGGGGGGCACGATGATGCCGCCCCAGTGGTAGAAGGTGTTCCCCAATGCCAGGAGGGTGGATTCCTGACCGCCGTGGGCGGTGTTGGAGGCGGTGAAAGCCGAGTACACCTTGTCCACGAGCTTGCCCTGAAACCACAGCGGACCAGTGGTGTCGATGAACTGCCTGAGCTGGTTCGCCGGGTTGCCGAAGCGGCTGGGGGTGCCGAACAGCACCGCGTCGGCCCACTCCAGATCGTCGTGGGCGGCCTCGGTGACGTCGGCGGTGTCCTGGCGGTGCTGGGCCCAGGCCGGGTTGGCGCTGATCGCCTCTGATGGAGCCGTTTCGGCGACCTTGCGCAGTCGTACGTGTGCGCCGGCCTTCTCCGCGCCCTCGGCGACGGCTCGCGCCAAAGCGTGCACGGTGCCGGTGGCGCTGTAGTAAATGATCGCGACCTTGACGGGTTCCATGGTCGGTTCGCTCCTTCGGTTCGGTTCATCGGTAGGACGACGTAGCCCCGCGCAATGTGAGGTGACGCGCCTGGACACCTCGCTCGCCGGAGGTTGGCTCAATCGAACAGGCGGGAATTGGCTCTCCCGGTGGGCCGCCTCGTCACATAGGGTCGGGCCGCCCGGAATGATCCACCGCTAGGAGCGAGTAACGATGTCCTATCCGCCGCCCCGATACTTGACGGAACACGGGATCGCCGGTGCGACCTATCGCCCGGCCGACGCACCGCCGGACCTGACGATCGGAGTCAAGTCCCGGGTCGGCTATCTGGCGACCGGCGCGAGCACCGATGGCCAATTCGGCCTCTACCGCTGGGACATGGCCGCGATTCCGAACGGCCCCGGCGCCCACTTTCACCGGACCTTTTCCGAGTCGTTCTTCGTCCTGGAGGGGACTGTCTCGCTGTACGACGGAGAGCGATGGCTGGACGCGACACCGGGCGATTTCCTGTACGTACCGCCAGGCGGAGTCCACGCTTTCAGCAACGATTCCGACGCGCCTGCTTCCATGCTGGTGCTGTTCACACCGGGGGCGCCCCGGGAGACGTATTTCCAGGAGCTCGCCGAAATCGTCGCTGCCGGTCGGCGGCTCACCGACGAGGAATGGACTGAGCTTTATGCCGCGCACGACCAATACGCCGTACCGTGAGCCGTGCGTGGCGGGGGTGCGTCAGTCGGTCGTCCGCCACTGTCAGCGGAGGCCGTGCCGGTCCGCCCAGGCCGCGATGGCCGTGGCGATCAAGACGGGATGGTCCTCCGGGGTGTGGTGGCCGGCGACCTCCTCGGAGTGCTCGATCTCCAGGGCGGCCATGTTGGCCGCGCACCACGCGATCATGTCCTCGTGCATCATGACCCCCGGCCCGGGCGCGAACGTGAGCAGCAGCTTGGGCACGTCCGTACTGGCCGCCAGCCACCGGTCGTACGCCTCGACCCTGGCCACGACGTCGGCGGGCTCGCCGCCCAGGGGCATCGCGCGCGGCCACTGCAAGAGCGGCCGCCTGCTCTCGCGCGTCGGGTACGGCTTGCCGTAGACGTCGAGGTCTCCCTGAGAGATCGGGGTGGCGACGGTGCCCGGCAGCCCCTGCTCGAGGAAGGCGTTGTCGTCCAGGATCATCGCCTCGCCGACGCCCTCGGTCTTGATCGCCCGGAACAGCTCGCGGCCGCCCTCGGGGAACTCCTCCCAGGTCATCGGCTTGACGATGGTCTCGGTGAAGGCGATGCCGCGCACCCGGCCCGGATGCCGCGTGGCCCAGTCGAAGGCCAGGGCGCCACCCCAGTCATGCCCGACCAGCACCACGTCCTGGAGGTCCAGGGCGTCGAACCAGGCGTCCAGGTAACGGGCGTGATCGGCGAAGGTGTAGTCGATGTCAGGTTTGCCCGACTCGCCCATGCCGATCAGGTCGGGGGCCAGGAGCCGTCCGGGTCCCACGGCCGGCATGACCTCTCGCCACAGGTGGGACGAGGTCGGGTTGCCGTGCAGGAAGACGATCGGCGCCCCGGTGCCGGACTCGCGGTAGTGCAGGGTCGAGTCGAGAACGTGGTGAAAAGCCATGATTCTGTCCTTAGCCAAGGTTGAGTTGGGTGATGCGATCGACCGCGATCTCGATGACCACGCGGCCGGGTGGGTGGGGTGGCGGGGCTCCGTACCGCTCGGCATAGCGCCTGACGCCCTCGGACACCCGATGGGGTACGTCGTGCACAGTGGCGACGCCCTCGAGCGTCACCCACCGGAACCCCACCGCCTGGCAGAGCGCCACACGGCTGCCCTGCCCGGCGAGGTTTCTGGCCTTCCGTGTGCCGCCGACGGTCAGGACCCGGGCCAGCCCCGCCACCTCATCCCAGGTGAAGCGGACCGCGACCACATGCGGCGAGCCGTCGGGACGCAGGGTGGTCAGGGTGGCGACGTGCGGCTCGGCGAGGAAACCCGCGACACCCGCCGCCGCGCCCGCCGGAAGGCGGCGAGCCGCGTCTCCCGGACGGCGGGTCGTGCCGGCCGGAAGGTCCGGAAGGTGGGGAGTTGTGCTCATCGGAAGGCGGGGAGGTTGCGTGCGGCCCAGTCGGCGAAGGTGCGCGGCGCGCGGCCGAGCACGCGCTGGACGTCAGGGCTGACGGTCTGCTCGGCCGCGGTCGGCTCGCCCAGGATGGCGAGCGTGCCCTCGACGACGGGCTCGGGCATCACCTGGAGCATCTGCGCGCGTGCCTCCTCGCGGGTCTGCTCCACGAACCGCACCGGCTCGCCGAGCGCCGCGCCGAGCGCCGCCGCCCGCTCGCGCGGGGTGACCAGCGCGGGTCCGGTCAGCTCATAGGTACGGCCGGAGTGCCCGGACTCCCGCAGGACCGCGGCCGCGACCGCGGCGATGTCGGCCGGGTCGATGGTCGGCAGCCCGACGTCCCCGAAGGGCGCGGCGGCGGTGCGCCGCGTCCGGACGGATTCGGCCCAGGCGTAGGCGTTGGAGTCGAAGCCGCCGGGCCGCAGGATCGTGAAGTCCAGCCCCGACTCGCGCACCGCCTGCTCGAACAGGGCCGGGTGCCGGTAGACCTCGGGACGGGTGCCCGCTCCTTGCGAGGAGAGCAGGACGACCCGCTTGACGTCCGCGGCCTCCTTCAGGATCGCGTGCGGGTCGTCTCCGGCCACGAGGAGGAAGAGCGCGTCGGCGCCTTCCAGCGCGGAGCGGAGGCTCGTGGGGTCGTTCAGGTCGGCCCGGCTGTGCCGTACACCCTCGGCGAACTGGGCGGACTGGCGGGACACGGCCGTGACCTGCTCGCCTGAGGCGGCGAGGACGCTGACGAGCTCGCGTCCGACGTTACCCGTGGCGCCCGTGACAACGATCATGATGTAGTCCTTAGTTAGTTGGCTGACTGAGAAAAACCCTAGTGCGTCCGCGCGGTGCTTGTCCACAGTTAGTTGGATAACTGACTCAGATAGGGCCAGGGCCACCCCTGCCGACACCACTGTTACGATTCAGCCCGGATCCGTACTGGGGGGATGGATGGCAGCCAGGCAGCGCCGGATCACCTCGATCGATGTGGCCAGGGAAGCCGGGGTTTCGCAGACCACGGTCAGCTATGTGCTCAACAACGTGCCGCATCAGAAGATCTCCGAGGAGACCCGGAGCCGGATCTTCGCGGCGGTCGACAAGCTCGGCTACGCCCCCTCCGCCGCCGCGCGCACCCTGCGCCGGGGCCGCAGTGACCTCGTGCTGATCGTGCTGTCCGACGTGCCGCTCGGCGCCACGCTGGCCCAACTCGTCGAGAACCTCACCGACGACCTCGAACGACACGGCCTGACCGCGATCACCCGGCGCGAACGCCGCCTGCCCGTGACGGCGCTCGCCCGCGAGCTGGAGCCGACCGCCATCGTCGCCTTCACCGCCATCTCCTCCGAAGACCGGGCGAGCCTGCGGGCGGCCGGCATCAAGGTGGTCGGCGCCCGGCTCGACGGCGGCGGCGAGAACGTCCTGACGCTGCCGCAGACCGAGATCGGCCGCCTTCAGGCCGGACATCTCGCCGCCACCGGCCGCCGCCGCATCGGCTACGCGGCGCCGGACGATCCACGCGTCCGCGACTTCTACCACCTGCGTCTCGGCGGCGTCCGCCAAGCCTGCGCCGAGCTGGGGCTGGAGCCGCCGGACGTACGCGATGTGCCGCTCGACACGATCACGGCCGCCGAGGTGGCGCGCGGCTGGCACGCCGCGGGCGTCGACGGCGTCTGCGCCTACAACGACGAGACCGCGTTCGCGCTGCTGGCCGGGATGCGGGCCGCGGGCCTGGCCGCCCCCGACGACCTCGCGGTGATCGGCGTGGACGACATCCCGCTCGCGCCCTTCGCCGTCCCGCCCCTGACCACGGTCGACCAGCACACCCAGACGGTGGCCGAGCACCTGACGGAGATGATCCTGCGGGCCGACGGCGCGCGCTCCCCGCAGTCCCCTCGGACGGAGACCGCGAGCCTGGTGATCCGCGAGTCCGCCTGACGAGGGGTCCGACGCGGACGACGGCGCGATGTCTCCTTGCGACCCTCCTCGCGACAAACGCGTTGACGCGGAAATGCCTGCTCACGACATAGCGCGTGGACGCGAAAATGCGTTGCCGTAGATCCCCGCGAAACGTATGGTTTTGCGCTCGTGGTCACTGTGGTGGAGAGGGTCCTGCCTGCCCGGCTGGGGACAGGGTTTCGGTGGTTGCTGGCCTCGAGCTGGCTGACGAATCTCGGTGACGGGGCCGCGGCCGCCGCGGGCCCGCTGCTGATCGCGACGCTGACCCGCGACCCGCTGATGATCTCGCTGTCGGCCCTGGTGGGCTGGGCGCCGCCGCTGCTGTTCAGCCTGTACGCGGGCGTGCTGTCCGATCGGCACGACCGGCGCAGGATCGTGCTCGTCGCGAACGCCGTACGGGCCGTGGTGCTGACGGTGCTGGTCGCGCTCATCGTGACCGGCACGGTGACCGTGGCGACGGCGCTGGCGGCGCTCGCGCTCCGAGCCATCGCCGAGGTGTTCGCCGACAGCGCGACGGCCACGCTGACGCCCATGATGGTCGGCAAGGACGATCTCGTCATCGCCAACGCCCGCCTGGGCACCGGATTCATCACGCTCAATCAGCTCGCCGGGCCGCCGGTCGGCGCGGCACTGTTCGGGCTGGGCTTCACCTGGCCGTTCGCGGGCCAGCTGCTCCTGGTGGTGGCGGGGATCGTCCTGGTCTCCCGGATCAGGCTGCCTCCGCACGGCCGGCCGGCCGACGGCCCCAAGCCCGACACCGTACGGGAGCTCATCGCCGGGTTCACCTGGACCATCCGGCACGCGCCGGTCCGTACGCTGGCGCTCACCATCCTGATCTTCAACTTCACGTTCGGCGCGGCCTGGTCGGTGCTCGTCCTCTACACCCAGGAACAGCTCGGCCTGGGCGCCATGGGGTTCGGCC
This sequence comes from Nonomuraea sp. CA-143628, assembly GCF_050942315.1. Lineage (NCBI taxonomy): Bacteria > Bacillati > Actinomycetota > Actinomycetes > Streptosporangiales > Streptosporangiaceae > Nonomuraea > Nonomuraea sp. CA-143628. The sequence continues at coordinate 7,916,122 of NZ_CP192072.1, read as the reverse complement.
TGATGACCACCATCGGCGGGATCGGCGGTCTGATCGGCACCGGCCTGTACGGGGCCATCACTCGTAGCGTGAGTCTCGGCGCCCTGATGCGGATCGGACTCATCATCGAGACGTTCACCCACCTGGGGCTGGCCCTGACCCATTCACCGTGGGTCGCCGGGGCCATCTTCCTGGCCTTTGGCGCGCACGCCTTCATCTGGGGCACGACCTCGACCACCGTCCGCCAGCGCGCGGTCCCACACGAACTCCAGGGCCGGGTGGGCAGTGTCTACAGCATCTGCTGCTACGCCGGTCTGGTGGTCGGCACGTTGATCGGCGGTGTCCTGGCCACCCGCTTCGGTGTCGCGGCGCCCTTCTGGTTCGCCTTCGCCGGCTCCGCGGTGTTCGTCGTGCTGCTGTGGCGGCAGCTCATGCTCATCGCCCACGACGACTGAGTAGGCTGGCCGCTGATGATCGACTACTGAAGGAGTCGCTGATGACCGCCGACGCGACGATGGCCCGGATCGGCCAGGGGGTGGACTTACATCACCGCCAAGGCCAGCCTGACGCCGCTCGCGACCTGTTCGCGCAGATCTGGGATGACATCGGTGGCGAGCAAGGCGATCCACTGCATGTCTGCGTTCTCGCCCACTCGATGGCCGACGTGCAGGACGACGTGCACCAGGAGCTGATGTGGGATCTGCGGGCGCTCGCCGCCGCCGATCGGGTCACCGATGAGCAGGTGGCGCAGGTCGGGGTGGCGCTTCCGGTGGCGGGCCTGTATCCGTCGTTGCACCTGAACTTGAGTGAGTGCTACCGCAAGCTGGGCGATCTCGGTCGCGCCCGTGAGCACCTCCAGCAGGCCAGAGCCGGGATCGGCGTGCTCGGCGACGACGACTATGGGCGGCTCATCAAGGATGGCCTGGAGCGGGTGGCCGAACAGCTGGGTGAGGCCACCTGACCGCGATTGGTCGGGTCTGGGAAGGCCATACCACTGCGGTATGGGCAAATTGGGAGGTATCACCTAGGTCACTCGCGATGCGAGTCTGAGTGCACCCCCAGCCGGCCGGGGTTCGTCCACTCCACCCCCCTGAGGAGCAACGAGCGTGAACCCCAAGCTCAGGTTGGGCGCTGCCGCCATACTCGCGTTAGCCCTGGCCATCACCGCACCGGCGGGCGTCACAAGCGCGAACGCCCAGGCGGCCGACCCACCCTCATCGTCCGAGCGCAGCGTCGCGGTGGCGACCGCGCAGAGCGTCATCGCGTCCAACCGGACGCAGCTCATGGCCGCCGACCAGGACGCCTTCTCCCTGTCGTCGACCATCGCCGGCGTCAACGGCATACAGCACCTCACCTACACGCGAACCTACGCCGGCCTGCCCGTCTTCGGTGGCGAGGTAGTCGTCACGACCGACAAGTCCGGCAAGGCCGTCAGCACGATCGACACCGGCCAGCAGGCGAAGATCGCCCTGGACACCAAGCCGCAGATCGCCGCGCAGGCGGCGGCGGACACGGCCCGCAACGTGGCGCCCAAGGCCACCTCGATCAGCACGCCGACTCTCGTGGTGCACGCCGCCACGGCCACGCCACGCCTGGCGTGGGAGGTCGTGGCCGCCACCGCCGACCAGTCGAGCATCCTGCACGTGTACGTGGACGCGCGTGACGGCCAGGTCTTCGACAAGTGGGACCAGGTGGTCGACGGCACTGGCAACAGCTACTACAACGGCAACCCGGTCACCATCGCGACGTCCCCGACGTACCGGATGGTCGACCCCACGCGCACCGGCGTCCAGTGCGGCGGCCAGAACGGCTCGGTGTACACCAAGACGACCGACAGCTGGGGCAACGGCAGCGGCACGAACCTGGAGACGGCCTGCGTCGACGCGCTCTTCGCGGTCCAGCACGAATGGAGCATGCTCAGCGAGTGGCTCGGTCGCAACGGCATCAACGGCTCGGGCCGCGGCTACCCCATAAGGGTCGGGCTGAACGACGCCAACGCCTTCTGGAACGGGTCGTACGGCTCCTTCGGCCACAACTCCGCGAACACCAGGCAGGCCACTTCGATGGACGTCGTCGGGCACGAGTTCGGCCACGGCATCTTCCAGTTCTCCGGCGGCAGCAGCGGCAGCGGCAACGAGGCCGGCGGCCTGAACGAGTCGACGGGTGACATCTTCGGCGCGCTGACCGAGGCGTACGCCAACGAGCCGGCCAGCCTCGACCCCCCCGACTACCTGGTCGGCGAAGAGGTCAACCTGGTGGGCAGCGGCGAGATCAGGAACATGTACAACCCGTCGGCGGAGGGCGACCCGAACTGCTACAGCTCCTCCATCCCGAGCACCGAGGTGCACGCGGCGGCCGGACCGCAGAACCACTGGTTCTACCTGCTGGCCGAGGGCACGAACCCGAGCGGAAAGCCGGCCAGCACCCGATGTGACGGTGGCGCGGCCATCACCGGCGTCGGCGCCCGCAAGGCGGGCCAGATCTTCCAGACCGGCCTGAACATGAAGACGGCTCCGTGGACGCACGCCAAGGCGCGCGTGGCCACGCTGCGGGCGACCAAGACGCTGTTCACCGGCTGCGTCGAGTTCAACGTCGTCAAGGCGGCCTGGAGCGGGGTGAACGTACCCGCGCAGAGCGGCGAGCCGACCTGTCCCTGAGCACGATGGCGCCCTGTTCAGCGTGGATTGTCCGCAATCCGCCTGAGCAGGGCGCTTCCGGCCGTCTCAGGGCGCTTGTTCGTTCGTCACCTCGGCAGGTGACTGAAGCTTGGCCATGATCCGGTCGAGGGCGGCCAGGTCCGCCGGCTCCAGCGCCAGCAGGGCGCGCGGCGGCCGGGCCAGAATGCGTTCGGCCTGCTCGGCGGCGGCGACGCCGTCCGGGGTGAGGGTGACGAGCTTGGAGCGGCGATCGTCGGGATGCACGCTGCGCTCGACGTAGCCCGCCCGCTCCAGGTTGTCCACGACCAGAGTGGTGTACGGCTTCTCCGTGGCCAGGCGGGCGGTCAGCTCGCGCATGGTGAGCGGGCCGCCCAGCAGGCGGCGTAGCGCCTTGGCCCGGAAGAAGCTCATGCCGAGCGTGTCGGCGACCTCCTTGCGGCGGTTCTCCTGCTTCAGGACGAGGAAGCACATGGCCGCCCAGGAACGGGCGACGGCGTCCCGCGCGGCCTCGCCGGTCACGCTGTCGTTCGTCGCCTCGCTCATACGGTGCCCGCCATCCTGTGGATGAGCCGCTCCGTCGTGTGCTCGGCGGTGCGCCTGGCCCAGCGGCTCGTGGTGAGGATACCGAGCACCAGCACGACCGCGCCGGATGCCGTGCAGATCCACCAGCCGATGTGGCTGGCCTGCGGGAAACCCGTACGCCATGGTCCCTGAACGGCGGCGGCGACCAAGGATCCGAGCACCGCGACGCCGAGTGCCTGGCCGATCTGGCGGCTGGTGGAGGCCACGGCGGCGGCGACCCCGGCCTGGGCGCTCGGCATGCCGGAGACGGCGGTGTTGGTGATCGGGGCGTTGACCATGCCGAAGCCGAGCCCGAAGACGACGTACGAGGCTATGAGCCGCCACGTCGGGGTGTCGGCGGTGAGCCCGGTCAGGATCAGCGCGCTCACGGACATGGCGCCGCCGGCGATGATCAGCGGCACGCGCGGCCCGGCGCCGCCGACGATGCGCCCGGATAGCGGCGCGCACACCACCGTCAGCCCGGCCATCGGCAGGGTCAGCAGCCCCGCGTGCAGCGCCGAGTAGCCGAGGACGTCCTGCAGGTAGAGGGTGTTGAGGAACAGGAACCCGCCGAGCGCGGCGAACGCGCAGATCGCGATGACCGTCGCCCCCGCGAAGGGGACGCTGCGGAAGAACCTCGGGTTGATCAGCGGTTCCGCCCGGCGCAGCTCGTACGGGATGAGCAGCGCCAGTGCCAGCGCGGCCGCCCCGCAGCAGGCGATGGTCTGCCCCGAGCCCCACCCGGCGGACGGCGCCTCGATGACTCCGTACGTCAGCCCGGCCAGCAGCACGATGACCAGGAGCTGTCCGACGGGATCCATCGGGCGGGCCCGGGGGGCTCGCGACTCGGGCACGAACAGGGCGCACAGGACGAGCGCGGCCAGCCCCACGGGAATGTTGATCCAGAAGATCGTCTGCCAGGTGCCCCCATCCACCAGCAGCCCGCCGATCACCGGCCCGAGAGCCATGCTGATCCCGACCACGCCACCCCACACGCCGATGGCGCGCGCCCGCTCCGCCGGCTCGGTGAACGTGTTCGTGATGATCGACATGGCGACCGGGTTGAGCATGGAGCCGCCGACGGCCTGCAGTGCCCGCGCGGCGACCAGCCAGCCAAGGCTCGGCGCGAGCGAGCACAGCAGGGAGCCCAGCGTGAACAGCGCCAGGCCGGTCTGGAAGGTGCGGCGTCGTCCGAACCGGTCCGCGGTCGAGCCGGAGAGCATGAGCAGGCTGGCCAGCACGACCGTGTAGGCGACGATGATCCACTGCAGGCCGGAGACGGAGGCGTGCAGGTCGCGCTGGATGGCGGGCAGGGCGACGTTCACGATCGTGTTGTCCAGGCCCACGATGAACAGGCTCAGGCAGCAGATCGCGAGGATGACCAGCCGCCGCCGGCGGTCCGGCCCGGGTGGCCCGGTCTCCTTGAGGGTGGCGACGGGCTCATTGGTTGCTGGCATATAACAATTATATTCATGGAACTAAATGTCGGGCTCGCCGGGGGTGCCAGGCCGCCGGTCCGGGGTCTTGCGAGTTGCCCAATATCCGTTGAACGGAGTATCTTGATCGGCGCCCTAGAAGATCGTCGCGGCCGTCATGTCGCACGATTCGCGCATGCGCGCGTCCCGGCTTATCTGGAGATTCCATGCGTCGTGTCACGTGGTTGCTACTGTTGGCCCTCATATCGGGATGTGCCGCCGAACCGGCCGCTGCCCCCGTCGCCGCGAAACGGTCAGCGGATCCGCGGCCCAAGATGGAGCAGATCAAGGCCGACTGCATGAAGCAGAAGGGCTTCAAATACGTCGCCTACATCGCGCCGGAGCGGCCCGAACCCGATCTGAGTACGTACGAGGCCATGAAGACCTACCGCCAGAAGTACGGCTTCGGGGTCTTCGCCCAGTTCGTCTACCCGCAGGACCCCTTGAGCGGCAGCATCGAAAGCGCCGAGGCCGCTGTCAGGGGCAACCCGAACGACCAAATCATGCAGAAGTTCAACGCCTCTCAGTTCGATTCCTACAAAAAGGCGAAGAACAGCTGCGTCGGCAAGGCCGCGAAGGAGGTGCTGAACAAGGAGGTGGATTCGCCAATGGACGGATTCGAGCTCATGAGCGAGGCCAAGGAGGAGTTGGAGGCCGCCGAGATCGACGGCGACTCGGCGCTGGTCTCACTCGCCGACGGCTTCGCCGGCTGCCTCGGCGGCAAGGGGCGGCGCGTCCCCTCGACCAAGCCGACGGCGCTGGCCAAGAGAGGGGAGACCGAGTTCATGGACCAGTGGCAGAAGCTGGGAGGCAAGTCCGACCTTGGGGCCCCGGATGTCCCTGCGGCGCAGGCCAGGCCGTACCTCGATCGGGAGATCAAGGCGGCGCTGGAGGATCTGGAGTGCGGCAAGGACTTCTACACCCGCTACGCCCCGAAGTACGCCTCGATCAAAGCCCGGGTGCGGGGCGAGTACGGTCCACTGATCGGAAACTGATCCAGCGGCGCCACCGGTGTGCGGTCACCGTCGGGGTGGACCGTCTCGACCCCCCTCTTGTGCTCCTTCCGGAGCTGCGGCTACGTTTACGGATACGTCTCACTTCTACGTATCAGTAACGGGAGTGAAAGACGTGCCCCAACGCCGTCACCCCCGACCTCAGGGACCCCCTCATGAAGCTGGAAAGCCTTGTCGCCGCACTTCCCCTGGAGCGGAAGGTGAGGCTCCTCACCGGTGCCGACTTCTGGTCGCTCCACCCCGAACCGGCCGTCGGCCTGCGCCGGCTGGTCGTCTCGGACGGCCCGGCCGGTGTCCGCGGCGAGATCTGGGACGAGCGCGACACCTCCGTGAACGTGCCCTCGCCCACCGCCCTCGCCGCCACCTGGGACGAGGCCCGCGTCGAGGCGATCGGCCGCCTGCTGGCCGCCGAGTCGCGGCGCAAGGGGGTGGACGTCCTGCTCGCCCCCACGGTCAACCTGCACAGGTCCCCGTACGGCGGGCGCCACTTCGAGTGCTTCAGCGAGGACCCGCTGCTGACGGCCAGGATCGGCGTCGCGTACGTGCGAGGCGTGCAGGGCGGGGGAGTGGGCGCGACGGTCAAGCACTTCGTCGCCAACGACTCCGAGACCCAGCGGATGACCCTCGACGCCCGGGTGGACGAGCGGACGCTCCGCGAGCTCTATCTGGCGCCTTTCGAGGCCATCGTCCGGGAGGGCGAGGTGTGGGCGGTGATGGCCGCCTACAACGGCGTGAACGGCGCGACCATGACCGAGAACCCGCTGCTGCAGGACGTCCTGCGGGACGAGTGGGGGTTCGACGGGGTCGTGATGTCCGACTGGTTCGCCACCCGTTCGACGGCGGCGGCCGGCAACGCGGCGCTCGACCTGGCGATGCCCGGGCCGTCGGGTCCGTGGGGCGAGGCGCTGGTGGCGGCGGTACGGGCGGGCACGGTTCCGGAGTCGGCCGTCGACGAGAAGGTGCTGCGCATCCTCCGCCTGGCCGCCCGGGTCGGCGCCCTGGACACCGCCGACACCCCCGCCGACGTCGTCCCGGACATCGCGGCCGCCGACACGGTCGGCACCGCCGCCGGTACGGCGTACACGCAGGAGCGGGTCGCGGCGGAGGTGCGGGCCGCGGCGGCCGCCGGGTTCGTGCTGGTTCGCAACGAGGGTGGGGCGCTGCCGCTCGCCCCCGCCGAGCTGCGCGGGATCGCCGTCCTGGGGCCCAACGCGGAGGTCGCCAGGACCCTGGGCGGTGGGAGCGCCACCGTGTTCCCGCCGTACACGGTCTCCCCGCTGGACGGCCTGCGCGCGGCGGTCGGCGACGGCGTCGAGGTGACGCACGCCATCGGCGTCGTCGCGCACACCCGCACGCCGATCGCGCGGGCCCCCTGGCTCTGCCTGCCCGACGGTACGGATCATGGCGCTGAGGTGAGATACCTCGACGAGAACGGCTCCGTGCTCGCGGTGGAGCGGCGCGACGGGGGCGCGTTCAACTGGGTGATGGGCTCCTACCCAGAGGGGGTCGTGCCGGAGCGGCTCGCCGCGATCGAGGTCCGTGCCCTGATCAGGGCCACGGAGGCCGGTACGTACCAGATCGGCTCCTCCGGGCTCGGCCGGCACCGGCTCCTCGTCGCGGGGGAGGAGGCCTACGACGCCGTGCTCACCCTGCCGCCGGGCGCGGACATGGTCGAGGCCATGCTGACGCCGCCGCAGCGGACCCACCCCGTCCGGCTCGCGGCGGGTGAGAGCGTCGAGGTCACGCTGGTACATGATCGCGAGCGTACGGAAGGCGGGCTGCCCGGCCCCGCGCTCCAGCTCAACCTGCAGACGCCGCACGGCACGGACGAGGAGGAGATCGAGCGGGCCGTCGCGCTGGCCCGCGCCGCCGACGTCGCCGTGGTGGTCGTGGGCACCAACGAGGAGGTCGAGAGCGAGGGGTTCGATCGGACGAGCCTCGCGCTGCCGGGGCGGCAGGACGACCTCGTCCGCCGCGTCGCCGCCGCGAACCCGCGCACGATCGTCGTGGTCAACTCCGGCGCCCCCGTCCTGCTGCCCTGGCACGAGGAGGTCGCCGCGGTCCTGCTCACGTGGTTCCCCGGGCAGGAGTACGGCAACGCGCTGGCCGACGTGCTGCTCGGCCGGATGGAGCCCGGCGGGCGGCTGCCCACCTCATGGCCCCTCCACGAGGGCGACCACGCCGCCACGCAGCCGGTCGACGGCGTGCTCGCCTACGACGAGGGACCGGCGATCGGCTACCGCGGCCGGATCGAGGCCCTGTACCCCTTCGGCCACGGCCTCGGCTACACGACCTGGGAGTACGGTGCCGCAGAGGTCCGCCACGTCGATGATGGCGCTGCGGGCGAGGTCACCGTTCGCGTGCGGAACGCCGGTGACAGGGCCGGGCGTGAGGTCGTGCAGGTGTACGCGAGCCGCCCCGACAGCGCCGTCGAGCGCCCCCGGCGCTGGCTGGCCGGGTTCGCCACGGTCGACGCGGCCCCCGGCGAGGAGGTCGCGGTGACGGTGACCGTCCGGCGGCGCGCCTTCGAGCACTGGGACGTCGCGGCGGGCCGCTGGGCCGTCGAGCCGGGCACCTTCCAGCTGGAGATCGGCTCCTCCTCGACGACTCCACGACTGTCACCCGCCATCTCGGTGAGCCGGGCCCGCTGACCGTGGTCGTCGCGCAGGCGCAGGCCGTGGCCGTCCAGCGCCTGCGCGACCGTCGGTACAACCTCGAGGTGGCCGCTCGCCGCATCGCGGGTCAGGGGAACCGGTTCGCCGCGCGCGCGACGGCCTCCGGCGTGGCCGGGATCCGGTCGAGCGCGCCGCCGATCGCGTCCCTGATCGCCGCCGCGATGGCCGCCGGAGCCGACAGCAGCGGCGGCTCACCCACTCCGGTGAGCCCGTACGGCGAGTCGGGGCGCGGGAGTTCGAGGATGTCGAGCACGGTGGGCGGCATGTCCATCGTGGTCGGGATCAGGTAGTCGGTGAACGACGGGTTGAGAATCCGCCCGTCACGCACCAGGACCTCCTCCATCAGGGCCAGCCCGAGCCCCTGCGCGATGCCTCCGTGCATCTGCCCTTCGACGGCGGCCGGGTTGATCGCCTTGCCGACGTCCTGGGCGCAGGCGATCTCCACGACGCGCACGGAGCCGAGCTCGGGATCCACGTCGACAACGGCCCGGTGCGCGGCGAAGGCGTACGCGACGTGGGCGTCGCCCTGACCGGTCTCCGGGTCCAGCGCGCGCGTGCGGCGGTGGCGGAAGACGGCGGTCTCGTCGACGTCCGTCGCGGTCAGCAGGTCCGCGAGGGTGACGCTCCGGCCTGACGCCGTCGACACCGCGGCCGCCGCCTCGCCGTCGTACCCGAGCGCCTCGACGGGCTCGCCGAGCAGCGCCGCCGCCCGTTCCAGTAGCCTGGCCCGTACGGCCGCGCAGGCCGCCCGCACGGCACCGCCCGACATCCACGTCTGCCGCGAGGCCGAGGAGGTCCCGGCGTCGCCGACGGCCGTGTCGGCGGGCAGGACCGTGACCCGCTCGACCGCCAGCTCGGTCCGCGCGATCTGCGCCTGCACCGTCACCAGCCCCTGGCCGACCTCGGCCGCGGCCGTGTGCACCTCGGCGAACACCTCCCCGTCGTGCGCGAACACCCGGACCCTGGCCGTGCCGAAGTCGTCGTACCCGGCGGACTTGCAGATGTTCTTCACCGACACGCCGTACCCCACGCCGCGCCGCAGCCCTTCGGCCCGCGTGGAGTTCGAGGTCCCGCCGGGAAGCAGCTCGCCGGGAGGCGGGGGGAGGGGCTTGGCGGCGACCCGGCGCAGCAGCTCGGCCACCGGCGCGGGCCCCTCGACCCGCTGCCCGGTCGCCATCACGGAGCCGGTGCCCACCGCGTTGCGCAGGCGCAGCTCCACCGGGTCCATGCCGAGCGCCGTCGCCAGCCGGTCCATCTGTGATTCGTGGCCGAAGCACACCTGTACGGCGCCGAAGCCGCGCATCGCCCCGGCGGGCGGGTTGTTCGTGTAGACCGATCGGCAGTCGACCTCGACGGCCGGGACCTCGTAGGGGCCGGTGGCGAAGCAGCCCGCGTTCCCGGTCACGGCGGCCGAGGTGGAGGCGTAGGCACCGCCGTCGAGCAGGATGTCGGCCTTGACGTACAGCAGCCTCCCGTCGCGGGTGGCGCCGTGCTCGTAGCGCATCCGGGCGGGGTGGCGGTGCACGTGGCCGGCGAAGGACTCCTCGCGGCCGTAGCTCATCTTCACCGGCCGCCCGAGCCGCAGCGCCAGCAGGCAGGCGTGGGCCTGCACGCTGAGGTCCTCGCGCCCGCCGAACGCCCCGCCGACCCCGGCCAGCGTCAGCCGCACCCGGTCCTTCGGCAGGGCCAGGCACTCCGCGAGCTGGTCCTGGTCGACGTGCAGCCACTGCGTCGAGCAGTACAGGTCCACCCCGGCGTCCTCGCCGGGCACGGCCAGGCACGACTCGGGCCCGAGGAACGCCTGGTCCTGCATTCCCACCTCGTACTCGCCCGTCACGACCACGTCGGCCTCGGCCACCGTGCCGCGCCGGATGCGCAGGTGTTTGACCAGGTTCCCACCCTCGTGCAGGACCGGGCCCGTCAGCGCCGTCTCGGGGTCGGTCAGCGCGGGCAGCTCCGCGTAGGAGACCAGGACGAGGCCGGCGGCGCGGCGGGCCAGCTCGGGGGTGTCGGCGGCGACGACGGCGACGGGCTCGCCGATGTAGCGGACCCGATCCTCGGCGAGTACGGGCTGGTCGCGGCGTTCGAGCCCGTAGCGGTTGTGGCCGGGCACGTCGGCGGCGGTGAGCACCGCGTGCACGCCGGGCAGTTCGAGCGCTCCGGCCGGGTCGACGGACAGCAGGCGCGCGTGCGGGTGCGGGCTGCGGACGGTCGCGCCCCACACCATCCGGTCGTGCCACAGGTCGGAGGAGAAGGCGAAGTCGCCGCGCACTTTGGAGACGGCGTCGGGCCGGCGTGCGGACTCGCCCACGCCCTGGCGCACGGTTGTGTGCGGTGCCGTGGTCATCGCGATCGCCCCGCCGCCAGCCGTACGGCGTCGAAGATCTTCTCGTACCCCGTGCAGCGGCAGAGGTTGCCCGCGAGGGCCTCGCGGATCTCCGGCTCGCCGGGGTCGGCGGAGCGGGCCAGCAGGTCGTGCACGGCGACCACCAGACCCGGCGTGCAGAACCCGCACTGCACGGCGCCCGCGTCCACGAACGCCCGCTGCACCGGGTGCAGTTCCTCGCCGTCGGCCAGCCCTTCGACGGTCACCACAGCTGAGCCGTGCGCCTGCCCGGCGGCCACCAGGCAGGCGCACACGGCCGTCCCGTCGAGGTAGACCGTGCAGGAGCCGCATTCCCCCTGCTCGCAGGCGTTCTTGGAGCCGGGCAGCCCCACCCGTTCGCGTAGCAGATGAAGCAGGCTCTCGCCCGGCGTCACTCCGTCGAGGCTCCGGTGAACCTCGTTCACCTCCAGATCGACCCGCATCGGTCAGCTCCTCCGGTATTCCTGCCAGGCCCACGCGAGGGTACGGCGGGCGAGTACGGCGACCGCGTGCCGGCGGTAACCGGCACTGGCCCGGACATCGTCGATGGGTGCGGTCGCATCCGCCACGAGTGCGGCGAATCGGGCGGCGACCGGGGCAGGCGGTTCGCGGCCGCCGTCCCAGTCGAGCTCGGCGGCGGCGAACGTCTCGGCGGCCTCGGCGGCCACTGGTGTCGGCGCCGCGGACCCGACGGCGCAGCCGACGCGGCGCCGTACCGGATCCAGGGTGAGCGCCACGGACGCGACCGCGATCACCATGGCGTTGCGCGGCCCGAGCTTGGCGAACTGCTCGGGCCCCGTCGCGGCCGGCACCCGCACCGCCGCCACGATCTCGTCGTCGGCCAGCACCGAACGGCCTGGCCCGAGGAAGAAGTCGCGGGCCGGAACATGGCGGAGGCCGCGCGAGGAGGCGAGCTCGATCGAGGCGCGCGCCGCCAGCAGCGGCGGCAGCGCGTCGCCGGCGGGCGAGGCCGTGCCGAGGTTCCCGCCGACGGTGGCCCGGTTGCGGATCTGCGCGGAGCCGATCGTGCGCGCCGCCCGCGCCAGTCCCGGCAGTGGGCCGCCGAGCCCGCCGACGATCCGCGTGTACGGCACACCCGCGCCGAGCCGCACCGTGTCGCCGTCCCGGGACCACTCCTGAAGCTCGGGCACGCGGCTGATGTCGAGCAGCTTGGACGGAGCCGTATGCCCGAAGTTGAGGCCGACCATGACGTCCGTGCCACCCGCGATCAGCGTGGCGTCCGGATGGGCGGCCTTCAGCTCGCAGGCGTGCCGCAGGTCGCCGGCCGTGAGGAACGCCGTCACGTCGCCACCCGTCCCGCCTCGCCCGTCCGCTCGGGATCGGCGGCCCGCTCGGAGAGGAACAGCGTGGCCACCGCTCCGACCAGCCCGGCCGCGGTCATGTAGAGCGCGATCGACGTCGAGGTGCCGGTCGAGTCGTACAGCCAGGTGGCGATGATCGGGGCGAGGCCGCTACCGAACACGGTGCCCAGCGTGTAGCCGACCGACATGCCGGTGTAGCGCACCTCGGGCGGGAAGACATGCGCGAAGAACGTCGGCATCGTGCCGTAGTTGGCGGCGTACGGGATGAAGAGCGCGAGGAAGCCGAGCAGCATCACCCCGAAGGACCCGCTCTGGAAGGCGGAGAACCACACGTACGGCAGTGCCGCCATCCCGATGATGCTCACCCAGAAGATCTTCTTGCGGTCCACCCGGTCCGACAGCCAGCCGAAGAACGGGATGGCGGCGATGGTGAACACGTTGACCAGCAGCACCAGCTGAAGGATCATGTCCCGGTCCAGGCCGAGCTTCTTCTCGCCGTAGCCGAGCGAGTAGATGGTGGCGATGTAGAACGTGGCGCCGGCCGGGATGTAGGCCAGGCACATCAGGATCACCCGGCGCCAGTGCCGGGACAGCACCTCGGCCAGCGGCGCCTTCCTGACCTCGCCGCGCTGCCTGACCTCCTGGAAGTCCGGGCTCTCCGCCAGTTTGAGCCGGATGAGCAGGCCGAAGCCGACCAGGACCGCGCTGAGCAGGAACGGCACCCGCCAGCCCCAGGTCAGGAAGGCGTCGTCGGACAGCCGCGAGGTGAGCAGGAAGACCAGGTTGGCCAGCAGCAGCCCCCAGGCCGCGCCGGTGTTCACCAGGGCGCCGAAGAAGCCGCGCCGGGAGCGGGCCGCGTGCTCGACGCTCATCAGCACGGCCCCGCCGTACTCACCGCCCAGCGACAGGCCCTGCACCACGCGCAGCAGCACGAGCAGGATCGGGGCGGCCACGCCGATGGAGTCGTAGGTGGGCAGCAGGCCGATGCAGAGCGTCGCGCCGCCCATCAGGCAGAGGGTGACGACCAGCATGGACTTGCGGCCGAGCCGGTCGCCGAAGTGCCCGAACAGGGCGCCGCCGATCGGCCTCGCCACGAACGCCAGCGCGAACGTCGACAGCGACAGCAGCGTCCCGACCAGGTCGTCGTAGCTGGGGAAGAACAGCTTGTCGAAGACCAGGACGGCGGCGGTGCCGTAGATGAAGAACTCGTACCACTCGATCGTCGTCCCGGCGAGGCTGGCCAGGACGACCCTGGTGGAGCTCGTTGCCATGGTTCACGCCTCCAGGAAGCGGGTGACGGTGTCACGCAGGATGGCGGCTTCGTCGCGTACGGCCGACAGCCGCACGTAGTCGTCGCCGAGCAGGTCGCCCTCCTCGGGCACACCGAACATGACGGTGGGGATGCCGCGCTCGGCCGGCCCGCCCGCGTCGAACGAGCCGCCGTAGACGGTGTGCCGGGGCTCGCCCAGGCGGGCGCGGATCGCGCCGTCGAGCGCGTCGAGCACGGCTCGCCTCTCAGGCGGAAGGTAGGCGGGCAGCATCGTGACGCCGGGCCGGACGGCGATGTCGCAGCCACCCGCCACCCCCTTCAGCGCCTGGGCGATCTCCAGGGCGGCGTCGTCGGGATCGGTGCCGGGCAGCAGCCGCCGGTCCACGGTGATCCGCGCCGAGCCGGGCAGGGTGTGCGGGGCCAGCGGCTCGTAGCTCACCAGGTACGGCACGACCTGCTCGTGCCCCAGTTCGGGGTGTTTCCTGCTCTGGGCTTTCGCGTTGAGTTCGCGGAGCTTCACGACGACGTCGGCGGCCGTGTCGATCACCCTGCCGCTGCCCGGCGGAGCAGAGGAGTGCGCCGTCCTGCCCTCGATCTCGACGAGCACGTCGACCCGGCCCCGGTTGCCGATCGACACGTCGAACCCCGTGCAGAAGAGCTGGATGACCAGGTCAGGGGTCTTCGGCAGCGCGTCCAGGATGGCTCGCGAGCAGTCGTGGCTGCTGCGTCCCTCGTTGTTGACGCAGAGCAGCAGGGTGCCGTGGAGCGGCACGTTCTCGGCCACGATCCACCGGGCCAGGTCCAGCAGGCACGCCTGATGCGCCTTGTTCTGCGTGACCCCCTGGCCGAACAGGCACGGCTCGCCGTCGAGGGTGCGGATGTCGCCCGACCACGGGTCGGCCATCAGGTTGTGGTGCTGGGTCGGCGTGTACGCCATGAGGGCCAGCGTCGGACCCCGGCCGTCGCCCAGCCGTACGGCGAACTGGTTGAGCGGCAGGTCGATGATGTCGTCGGCGCCCACCTCCAGGAACGCCGGGCGCAGGTGGTCCTGAACGTAACGCACGAGCGTCGGGTGGTCGGGGGCGATGAGCGTCTCGGCGCCCAGGGGCACGGCGGAGGGCACGCGGGCCAGCGCGGCCAGGGCGTCCACGACGTACTCGCCGGTCACCGAGCTGTCCCATCGAGAGCGCGCAGGCGGGGGAGCACGTCGCCGCCGAAACTCTCGATCAGCTCGCTCGGCAGCGAGTAATTGCCGACGTGGCGCAGGTAGAAGCCCGTCACGCCCAGCTCGACCGCGCGCCTGGCCCGCTCCACGATGTCGTCCACGGTGCCGAACAGGCAGAACGTCCGCGCGAACCGAACCGCCATCTCGTCGCTCACCCACTTCGAGGCGTGCTCGATCGCCAGCTTCCAGTCCTCGGCGTGCACCATGTCCGGATAGACCTCGGGCACGTGCGGCGGCGGCGCCAGCTCGATGCCCGCGACGCGCAGGAAGTCCTGGCCGCCGATGGTCGCCATGTGCAGGCAGATCGGCTTCAGCACCGCCGCGTCGCGTTCGAGGTCGTCGGTGACCTTGCAGAAGGCGCCGGCGGTGAACTCGAAGGCCCTGCCGGACCCGGCGAGGCCCGCCCGCGCCGCCTTCATCGTCTGGCCGAGGGTCTCCGGCGAGATGCCGGCCAGCGTGACCACGCCGTCGGCGATCTCTCCGGCCAACTCCAGCGTGCGCGGCCCGCTCGCCGCGATGTGCACGGGCACCGCGCCCCCGGCGTCACGCAGCCGTAGCCGCCGCTCGCCGTACACCTGTTCCTGCCCGCTCAGCAGCGTGCGGATCTCGCCGATCGCCGACCGGAGTTCGGCCCGCGTGGTGGGGCGGATGCCCAGCGGCTTCACCGAGCTGTCACCCGTGCCCAGCCCCAGCACGACGCGGCCGGGCGCCAGCTCCGCGACCGTGTTGATGCCGGAGGCCACCACGGTCGGGTGGCGGGTGACGACGTTCGTCACGGCGGTGGCCAGGCCGATGCGGTCGGTGCGGGTCGCGGCCACGGCCATCACCGCGTACACGTCGCGCCAGAGGAGCTGCGAGTCGGCGATCCAGGCCACGTCGAAACCGTGGCGCTCGGCGCGCCGCACCTCCTCGGCGACCTGGTCCGCTCGTCCGCACGGCGGGAAGCGCACGCCCACCTTGATCATGCGATCACCTCTGCTCTGGTGGTTCCTCCTCGGGATAGTTCGGCAAGCTAGTCTGTTGTCTGACATCAGTCAACGCTTGTGGCAGAATGCTCGGCGTGAGCGCCGAGCAGACCCGTGAGAGTGCCCGGTACGAGCCGCTGGCTCGCACCCCGCTGCCCGACGTGATCGCCGAGCAGCTCTTGGCCGAGATCGACTCCGGTGCTCTGCGGCCGGGCGACCAACTGCCCTCGGAGCCGGAGCTGGCCCGCCAGTTCCAGGTCGGGCGCAGCTCGCTGCGCGAAGCCATCCGCAAGCTCCACACGCTCGGCGTGGTCGAGGTGGTGCGCGGCCGGGGCACCTTCGTCCGGCATCGCACCGAGCCGGAGCCGACCCCGCAGTTCGCGCGCTGGAGCGCCAGCGAGGGGCCGGCCATCGCCGAGGTGCTGGAGGTGCGGATCGGGCTGGAGTTGGCCGCGGCGGGCCTGGCCTGCGTCCGCGCCACCCAGGCCGACATCGACGCCATGGCCGCCCGCTGCCGCGAGCACGAGGCGGCCCGCCGCAAGGGCGACCTCGACGTGCTGGTGGGCACCGACGAGCTGGTGCACGAGAGCCTGATCCGGGCCGCGCACAACGACCTGCTGCTGCAGATGTACCTGGCGCTGGTGCCGCAGATGGCCGAGTTCCGCGCGCACACGCTCGCCCTGGGCCGGGCGGACGAGCGGTTCGACCCGCACCACCGGGCGATGCTGGCCGCGCTGGCCAAACGGGATCCGGCCGGGGTGCGACGGGCGGTCGTCCACCACATCGGCGCGCTCTACGGCGAGGTGCGAGCCGCCACCGGGCAGGAGCCGGTGCCGGAGATGCTCGACTTCGGCACCATTCTCGGCAGCTTCACCTGACGCGGCCCGCCGGCGCGGACGCGCGCCCATGCCCTCCCTCCCATGCCACGGGATGAACGTTTCATTGCCCCACGCCGCCGCCGCAGCGAGACCGCACACCGTCAGGCCAGATCAGGTCAATCCCCGGAGCGGCGGAAACGCGGCAGAGGGGGCGGACCCTTGACGGATCTTCGCACGTCATATTTGCTCCGCCACACCACCACCTCAGTCGGTGTCCATGGAAGGAGCCCGGGATCCCGAAGAGTTGTTAACGCTCACAATATGGCGAGGGGTTGCGCATGCGTACATGGAGACGATGGTGGGCCGCCGCGTTCACGGCCGCCGCCTTATTGGTGGCGGGCGCGGCGATGGTGGCGGGGCCCGCCGACGCGGAGTCCAACGGCGGGGTGCGGGTCATGCCGTTGGGCGACTCGATCACCGAGGGGACGCAGGTGCCGGGCGGGTACCGGATCGGGCTGTGGCAGCGCCTGGCCGCCGGCCGCTACACGGTCGATTTCGTCGGGTCGCAGTTCAACGGGCCGGGCAGCCTGGGCGACCACGATCATGAGGGTCATCCCGGGTGGCGGATCGACCAGATCGACGCGAACATCACCGGCTGGCTGCGTACGTACACGCCGCGCACGGTGCTGCTGCACATCGGCACCAACGATGTCCTGCAGAACTACAACCTGGCCGGTGCCCCGCAACGACTGTCCACACTGATCGACCACATCACCACGGCCGTGCCCGACGCGGACGTCTTCGTCGCGACCATCATCCCGCTGTCCAACTCCGGCCAGGAGTCGGCCGCCCGTACCTTCAACGCCGCGATCCCCGGCATCGTCCAGAGCAAGGTGAACAGCGGCAGGCATGTCCACCTGGTCGACATGCACAGCAAGCTGACCACCTCCGACCTGATCGACGGCATCCACCCCACCGCCGGCGGTTACGACAAGATGGCCGCCGCCTGGTACACCGCGCTGCAGTCGGTATCCGGCAGCATCGGCCAGCCCGGGGGCGGCACCCCAACGCCAGGTGCGGGGGCGATCAGAGGCGTGGGTTCGGGCAGATGCCTGGATGTCTCCGCCGCCTCGCAGGCGAACGGCGCGTCGGTGCAGATCTGGGACTGCAACGGTCAGTCCAACCAGAACTGGACGCCGACCAGTGCGGGCGAGTTGCGGGTTTACGGCAGCAAGTGCCTGGATGTGGCCAACCGGAGCACCGCCGACGGCGCCCAGGTGCTGATCTGGGACTGCAACGGACAGAGCAACCAGCAGTGGCGCTTCAACGGCGACGGGAGCATCACCGCGGTCGGCGCGAGCAAGTGCCTGGACGTGCCGAACTCCTCTACCGCCAACGGCGTCAAGCTCCAGATCTGGTCCTGTAGTGGCGCCGCCAACCAGCGCTGGACTCGCCCCACCTCATGACGTCACCACCCGAGGGACGGCGGTCCGCCCCCACGCCGTCACCTCCGGGTGAACCTTCCAAGAGCGCCCGGAGACCCCCGATACCCGGTAGGTGGAGAATGCGCAGAATTCTCGGTCCGGCCATGGCGGCGATACTCGCGGCCGGCTCCATCGTCGCGATCGGCGGTGCGACGTCACCGGCCGCCGCCCTGGACAACGGCCTGGCCCGCACACCCCAGATGGGCTGGAACGACTGGAACAGCTTCGGCTGCAACGTCAACGACGGCCTGATCCGTCAGACGGCCGACACCATGATCTCCAGCGGCATGGCGGCGGCGGGCTACACCTACGTCAACATCGACGACTGCTGGTCCACCAAGAGCCGCAACGCCAACGGCGACCTGGTGCCGGATCCGCAGAAGTTCCCCAACGGCATCAAGGCCCTGGCCGACTACATCCACTCCAAGGGGCTCAAGCTCGGCATCTACTCCTCGGCCGGAACCACGACGTGCGCGGGGTACCCGGCCAGCCTGGGCAACGAGCGCCGCGACGCCGCGCTGTGGGCGTCCTGGGGGATCGACTACCTGAAGTACGACAATTGCGGGGATCACAAGGGCCTGAACGGGCAGCAGCGGTACACGGCCATGCGTGACGCGCTGGCCGCCACCGGCCGTCCGATCGTGTACAGCCTGTGCAACTGGGGGCAGGAGAGCGTGTGGACGTGGGGGATGCCGGTGGGCAACTCCTGGCGCGACACGGGCGACATCGCGGCGAACTGGAACTCGATCATGGGCATCCTGGACCAGCAGGTCGGGCTCGACGCGTACTCGGGCCCGGGTGGGTGGAACGACCCCGACATGCTGGAGGTGGGCGTCGGCGGGGTGACGGGGACCGAGGGCCGCGCGCACTTCAGCCTGTGGTCGCTGCTGAACGCCCCTCTCATCGCCGGAAACGACATCCGTACGATGAGCGCCGACACGCGCACGATTCTCACCAACACCGAGGTCATCGCGGTCAACCAGGACTGGGGAGGCAAGCAGGGCCACAAGATCAGCGACAACGGCAACCTGGAAGTCTGGCGCAAGCCGATGTCGAACGGCTCGGTCGCCGTCGTCCTCCTCAACCGGGGCACCTCGACCTCGACCGTCTCCACCACCGCCTCCGCTCTGGGGCTGGGGTCCGCGTCCTCCTATTCGGTGCGCGACCTGTGGGCGCACACGACGTCCTCCTCCTCCGGGACGATCAGCGCGTCGGTCCCCGGGCACGGGGCGGCCATGTACGTCGTGACCGGAGGAGGCATCGTCACGCCGCCCGCGGTCGCGATCAAGGGGGTCGGCTCGGGCCGGTGCCTGGACGTCGTCGGCGCCTCGCAGGCCAACGGCGCGCAGACGCAGATCTGGGACTGCGGCGGCCAGGCCGGCCAGCAGTGGACGCCGACCACGAGCGGTGAGCTGCGGGTCTATGGCGGCAAGTGCCTGGATGTCTACAACCGGGGAACCGCCGACGGCACCAACGTCATCATCTGGGAGTGCAACGGCCAGGACAATCAGCAGTGGCGCTTCAACTCCGACGGCACCATCACCGCCGTCGGCGCGAACAAGTGCCTGGACGTGCCTAACAACGCCACCGCCAACGGCACCAAGCTGACCATCTGGACGTGCAACAGCGGCGCCAACCAACGCTGGACCCGTACCTGACCTGGGTAAGGCGCCTCAGCCGACGCCTAGAGGCGGACGTCCGCAGCGGTAAGGCGCCTCAGCCGGCGCCTAGGGGCCGGACGTTCGCGGCCGGTGGGCAGTCTCGGCAGGCTGCGCCGCCGGCGCCGGTGAGCGGCGGCCGAGCAGCGCCAGCAGACCGATCATGACCAGCCCGAGCGCCGTCAGTTCGGCCCGCTCGGTGAGGGTCGCGGCGTTGGCCAGCACACCGAAGGCGGTGTGCGCGACCAGCGCCCCGCCCGTCAGCGCGAGGCTGTGCCGGTCCGTCCACGCGCCGCTCGTCGTCCAGCGGCGGATCAGCCACCACGCGACCACCGCGAGGGCCGCCGCGGCCAGCATCGGCACCGCCACCCAGTTGCCCCGGGTGAAGGCGGGCTGCGTGGCGCCGCCGAAGGGAAACAGGAGCGCCAGATACCCGAACGCGACGAGGCCCCCGAAAGCCGCCACGGCCCACGAACCGGGCACCGCGCCCGTACCGGCGGCCGGAGCCGATGAGTGCGAGGCGGTTCGCGATGAGTGCGGGACGGTTTGCGATGTGCTGGAGGCCAGCTGCGAGGCGCGGGGGACGACGCGCAGTGCCAGCACCGCGAGCAGGGCCACGGCCGCCAGGCAGCCCGCCACCACCGGGAGCGGCGCCTGGTAGCCGGGGTCGATGAAGCCCGTCACGCTCAACCGCAGCAGCGCCGCGCCCAGCACGAACACCACCCCGGTCACCACCAGCCCGGTCCGCTTCAGGTACGGCCTTTCCCGCAGACCTGGGAACACCAGGTCGACCAGCAGGATCGGCAGCGCCACACTGAACACGGCGTGGTAGGGGAGGTTGAGCTCGGTGTACGCGCTGTTCAGCCCGAGGATCCTGGGCGCCCACCCGGCGACGCCGTACAGGGTGGGACTGCTGAGCGCCTGCAACGCCAGGCCCTCCTCGACGATGCCGTACGCGATCCCGAGCAGCAGGATCGACAGCCAGCCCGCGCCGCGCCGGCGTACCAGCTCGCGGATCAGCACGGTGCCCGCGCCGTAGATCGGCACCCACAGGAGCATCAGCCAGATCTGGCTCAGGGGCGGGTTGCCCAGGGTGAGCTCGGCGACGAGCGGGGTGATCACCGCGAGCAGCAGCGCGGCCCACCGGCGGCGTCCGCTGGAGTCTGTTGTGGTCATGGGGCCACGGTGTCGCGCGACAGGTGATCACCGCTGCTACCAGAAGACCGCTCCATGGCAGCCTTGGTCGTCTTCCGGCAGTGACTTTGGTTGCTTACGCACGGGTCGGTGGCGGGCTAGCATCAGCGGTCATGTTCGTGGCCGGTGCGGAAGACGTACGGCCCGGCTGGATTCGGTCGCGGCGCGACTGGGCGGTCGGGGCGGGTGGGTTCATGCTCGCGCTCGCCGGCGCGGCCGGGGTCGTCTGGGGTGATCTGACGGGCGGCACACCGGGCTGGTATCTGGTGGCCGACGTGGCGGGCGGCGCTCTGGCCTGCGCGGGGCTGTGGTTGTGCCGCAGGTGGCCGGTGACCGTGGGGCTGGCCGTCATCGCGCTGTCGGTGCCCGCCGCGGCCGCCTCGGTGGCGGCCGGGATCGCCACGCTGATCGTGGCCCTCTACCGGAAGCCGCCCGCGGCGATCGCGGTGGGGGTGGCGGGGGTGGCCGCGACGCTGGGCAGGTTCGCCTGGCGGCCGCCGGGGCTGGCGCCCTATCCGGTGTGGGCGTTGGTGGGGGTGCTGTTCGGCGGGGCGCTGACCGGCTGGGGGATGCTGGCGCGCACCCGGCGGGAGCTGGTGCTCTCGCTGGCCGAGCGGGCTCGCCGGGCCGAGGCCGACCAGCGGCTGCGCGCCGAAGAGGCGCGCCGGGCCGAGCGGATCGGCATCGCGCGGGAGATGCACGACGTGCTCGCCCACCGGCTGTCGTTGCTGGCGGTGCACGCGGGGGCGCTGGAGTTCAACGCGGACGCCACGCCGGGGGAGGTGGCCGACGCGGCGGGGGTGATCCGGTTGAGCGCGCGGCTGGCACTGGAGGAGCTGCGGGCGGTGATCTCGGTGCTTCGCGAGGCGCCGCCGTCCGATGACGGCTCGCTGTCGCCCGGCCGCCCGGATCTC
Source organism: Nonomuraea sp. CA-143628 (assembly GCF_050942315.1). Lineage (NCBI taxonomy): Bacteria > Bacillati > Actinomycetota > Actinomycetes > Streptosporangiales > Streptosporangiaceae > Nonomuraea > Nonomuraea sp. CA-143628. The sequence continues at coordinate 7,894,547 of NZ_CP192072.1, read as the reverse complement.
GCGTCGCTCGTGGCGGAGTCCCGGAGCGCCGGGATGCGGGTCGAGCTGCGCGATCACGGGCTCCGGCTGGCCGACCTGCCGGAGGTCACCGGGCGCGCCGCGTACCGCATCGTCCAGGAAGGGCTCACGAACGCGCGCAAGCACGCACCCGGCCAGCCGGTCACCGTCGTCCTCTCCGGTACGGCGGGCGCCGAGCTGCGGGTCGAGGTACACAATCCGTCGCCTGGCGGGACGGCTTCATCGGCACCGGATGCTGGGTCGGCCGGTGGCGTGAGGCGGTCTGGGCCGGATGCCGTATTCGCCGCGGGCGTGGGGCCTGGCGAGGCCCCCGGACTCGTCGGCGGTTCGAGACCCGATGCCGTTTCCGGGGATATCGGCGCGTCCGGAGCACCGGCGTCAGGGGGCGATCTCGGGACGACCGGGGCAGGTGCGGGGCTGGCCGGGTTGGCGGAGCGGGCGGCGCTGGCGGGTGGCCGGTTGGCGTGCGGGCCAGTGGCGGGCGGGGGGTTCCGGCTGGTGGCGTGGCTACCATGGCCCGTGTGACCGAGCCGCCGCAAACGCCGCCACCCGCGATCCAACCGCCGGCGCGGCAGCCACCCGCGCCGGAGTCACCCGCGGCCCAACCGCCGGCGCGGCAGCAGCCATCCGGGCCGCAGCCATTCGCGGGCCAACCACCTGCGCAGCAACCGCAGGAGATGGCACCGCCGCCGTCCCGGTCGTCGATCCGGGTGCTGATCGTCGACGACGACGCGCTTGTCCGCGCCGGTCTGGCGTTGATGCTCAAAGGCGCGGCCGACCTCCAGGTGGTGGGGGCGGTGGCCGATGGCGGGGAGGTGGTGGCCGCGGTCGACGCGCACGCTCCCGACGTGGTGCTGATGGACATCCGGATGCCCGGCCTCGACGGCATCGAGGCGACCCGGCGGCTGCGTAGCCGGTCCCATGCGCCCGAGGTGGTCGTGCTCACCACGTTCGACGCCGACGAGCACGTGTTCAAGGCGCTGCGGGCGGGGGCCGGCGGGTTCCTGCTCAAGGACACCCCGCCGGAGGGGATCGTCGATGCCATCCGCCGGGTCGTGGACGGCGAGCCGATCCTGTCCCCGAGCGTCACCCGGCGGCTGATCGCCCACCTGGTGCCCGAGGAGGAGAGCCGTCGCCGGGCCGACGCCCGGACGGTGCTGGCCCGGCTCAGCGAGCGGGAGCGTGAGGTCGCGCTGGCGGTAGGGCAGGGCAAGCCCAACGCGGTCATTGCCGCCGAGCTGCACATGAGCGTCGGCACGGTCAAGGGCTACATCTCGCGCATCCTCACCAAGGCGGCTCTGGACAACCGGGTCCAGCTCGCCCTGGTCGTCCACGATGCCGAAGGCGCGTCATGAACCCCGCGTGGAGGCTCGCAGGGTGAGCTCGATGGGGTGGATGCGTTCCGTCCCCGCCGAAGCCGTGCCCGACAGCAGATCGAACAGCAGCTCCGCGCACCGTACGCCCGCCTCCCTGGGGCGCAGGTCGATGGCGGTGATGGGCGGGTCGGCCAGCTGCATGGCGGTGCTGTCGACGCACGACGCGAGCAGCAGGCGGCGACCCTCCCCGCGACGCAGGTCGTTTCCGTCCTCGCGACGGAGCAGGTCGCGGCCCTCCTCGCGCAGGAGCGGCAGCAGGTCCGTGGCCGATCCGGCGGGCCCGCACACCAGCGCGTCGATGCGCGGCTCCAGCGCCAGCAGCTCGCGGGCGACCTCGTGGACCTCGCCCGCCGAACAGTCGAAGGGGACCGTACGGACCAGCGGATCGACGTCGTGCCGGACGCACCAGTCGCGGAAGCCCCGGTGCACGGAGGCGGCCCAGTCGCTCACGTCGCCGGCCACGATGAGCGCGGGACGGGTCGCGCCGGAGGCGCGCAGGTGGTCCATCAGGCGGCCCAGCATCTCGGCGTGTTCGGAGCGGACCACGCCGTCGGCCCGGCCGGTGCCGGTGAAGCGTTCGCAGGTGACCGTGGGCAGGCCGGTGTCCATGAGCTTGGCCACGATCGGGTCGTCCCCCAGGGGGTCGCCGAGCACGAGGCCGTCGACGCGCGGGGTGCGGCGGCCCGAGGTGATCAGCGTGACGTCGTAGTCGTTGTCGGCCGCCCCCTGCACGACCCCGAACACGAACGACATGTAGTAGGACGAGCGGGTGAGCACCTCCGGCACGTGCAGGCCGATGGTGCCGGTGCTCGCGCGGCGCAGGTGCCTGGCCGACCCGTTGGGTACGTAGCCGAGCGCGTCGGCGGCCTCCATCACCCTGGCCCTGGTCTCCTCCGACACCCGGCCGGAGCCCCTGAGCGCGTCGGACGCGGTCGTCTTGGAGACCCCTGCCGTCTTGGCGACCGTGAGGATAGTGGCCGGCTCGTCTGCGCGCACGCCCCGATGCTAGCGCCACCGTTGATCTGTTTCCGCCATGTATCGACCTCGCGAAAGGTCTTGTCCTCGTCCTGAGGCGGAAGTATCTTGGCCCGCATGCCGGAACGTTCCGGCAAAGGGCAGGGAGGGGCGGAAAGCCGGATGGCAGCTGGACGGCGGGTTCTCGGGGTCGGGGAGCGGTCGCATCCGCTCGACCCGCTCAGTGCGGAGGAGATCGAGGACGCCAGGCGGATCATGGCGGACGACGGAGTGCTGGCCGCCACCGGCCGGGTGGCCTACCTCGGGATCGAGGAGCCCCCGAAGGAGGACGTGCTCGGCGACGCGCCCGCCGCCCGGCGGGCCCGCGCCCTCGTGCTCGACCTGGCGAGCGAGCAGGCGCAGGACGTCGTCGTCTCGCTCACCGAGGGACACGTGGTGGAGCGCCGGCCGATCGACCCGATCACCGACGGCCAGGTCCCCATGCTGGACGAGGAGCACGAGCTGGTCAGGCGGGTGCTCGGCGCCGACGCCGGCTGGGCCGCGGCACTGGCCCGGCGCGGCCTGGACGACACGGCCCTGGTGTGGCTCGCCGCCCTGTCGGCGGGCAGCTACGGCCTGCCGGGCGAGGAGGGCAGGCGGATCGCCCGTGTGCTGGCCCACCTGCGCCCGACCGAGGAGAGCCTGCCCTGGGCGCACCCGATCGACGGCCTGGTGGCCTTCGTCGACCTGCTCAAGGGCGTGGTGATCGAGATCGTCGACACCGGCGTGCTGCCCATCCCCGCCGAGGCGGGCGACTACCACCTGGAGCGCGAGCACCGCACCAGCCAGCGCCCGATCCACATCACCCAGCCGGAGGGCCCCAGCTTCGGCATCGACGGCAACCTCGTCACCTGGGAGAAGTGGAACGTCCGCCTCGGCTACGACATGCGCGAGGGCCTGGTCCTGCATCAGATCGGCTTCGACAATCGGCCCATCGTCTACCGGGCGTCGGTGGCCGAGATGCTGGTGCCCTACGGGGACCCGAGCCCGGTCCGGTTCTGGCAGAACTACTTCGACACCGGCGAATACCAGCTCGGCAAGCTGGCCAACGCGCTGGAGCTGGGCTGCGACTGCCTGGGCGAGATCACCTACTTCGACGTAACCGTCACCGGCGGCGACGGCTCGCCCAAGGTGCTGCCCAACGCGATCTGCATGCACGAAGAGGACTACGGCGTGCTGTGGAAGCACACCGACCCGGCCAACGAATCGCGTGAGACACGCAGGCAGCGACGGCTGGTGATCTCCTTCTTCGTCACCGTCGGCAACTACGACTACGGCTTCTACTGGTACCTCTACCTGGACGGCACCATCGAGCTGGAGGTCAAGGCCACCGGCATCGTGTTCACCGGCGCCTACGACGAGCGGGCCGCGCCGTACGGCTCGCAGGTGGCGCCGGGGCTGGCGGCGCCCTACCACCAGCACCTGTTCTCCGCGCGGCTGGACATGATGGTCGACGGCCCGGCCAACGCGGTGGACGAGGTGGAGGTCGTACGCCTGCCCATGGACGAGCGCAACCCGTACGGCAACGCCTTCGGCCGCAAGGCCACCAGGCTGCGCACCGAAGCGGCGGGCAGGCGCGACGCCGACCTGGCCACGGGCCGGACCTGGCACGTGGTCAACCCGGAGGTGACCAACCGCCTGGGCGAGCCCGTCGGCTACGCGCTGCACCCCGAGGGCCTGCCCACCCTGCTCGCCCACGAGAACTCCTCGATCCGCGCCAGGGCGGAGTTCGCCACCAGCCACCTCTGGGTCACCAGGTACCATCCGCAGGAGCGTTATCCCGCTGGTGACCTGGTCAACCAGCATCCGGGTGGCGCCGGGCTGCCCGCGTACACGGCCGCGGACCGCGACATCGACGGCCAGGACATCGTGCTGTGGCACACGTTCGGGCTGACCCATTTCCCCCGTACCGAGGACTGGCCGATCATGCCCGTCGACACGTGCGGATTCACCCTGAAGCCCGTCGGGTTCTTCGATCGCAACCCCACGCTCGACGTCCCGCCGAGCAGCCAGGGCTCCTGCCACTAGAGATGAGGCGTCATGCGATACAGACTGGCCGGTAGCGTCGCGGCGGTCGTGTTGGCCACCTCCGCCTGCGGCGGCGGCACGGAAGCGGCTCCGCCGGGCACCGCGGCGACCGGCTCGGCCGCCGCCCCCGGCTACCTGGCCGTGGCCGACGGCAAGCTGCCCGCGGGCGGCGCGCTCAACGTCGCGGTGCACATCGACAGCGGCGCGGCGACCGGGCTCGATCCGCAGCTCGCCGACGTGGCCACCTCCTGGCAGCTGATGTCGCTGGTCTACGAGACGCTGGTCACCGTGGGGCCCGACTTCAGCCCGCAGCCGCGGCTGGCCGAGAGCTGGGACAACCCCGACCCGACCACGTACGTGTTCCACCTGCGCAAGGGCGTCGCCTTCTCCAACGGCAGGCAGATGACCGCCGACGACGTGGTGGGCAGCCTGAAGCGGTTGCTGGCCGCCAAGTCGGTGTGGCGAGGACAGCTCGGCCCGGTCGAGAAGGTGACCAAGGTCGACGCGGCCACGGTCAAGGTCACGCTGGCCAAGCCGTACACGCCGTTCCTGGCCGCGCTCGCCAACGTCCCGGCCGCGATCCTGCCGATGAAGGAGATCGAGGCGAAGACGCTCGACCCGGCCAAGGAGATGCTGGGCACCGGGCCGTTCAAGGTGCGGGCACACCGCCAGGACGTGTCCTGGAATTTCGCCCGCAATGAGCATTACTGGGACAAGGGAAAGCCGGCCGCCGACAGCCTGACCGTCACGATCGCGCCCGAGGAGGCCGCCCGCGTCGCCGCCGTGCAGAACGGCAGCTCCGCCCTGGCCGCCCTGGGCAACGTCGACTCCGCCGCGATGCTGGCCGGCGCCGCGAACGTCAAGGTCGCCACCCAGGCCACCACCGACTTCTACTACCTGATGCTCAACTCCAAGAACCCCAAGTTCGCCGACCCCCGGGTCCGCCAGGCGCTGAACATGGCGCTGGACCGCAAGCAGATGGCCGAAGTGGCCCTCGGCGGCCAGGGCAAGCCCACCGGCGTCACCCCCGCCGGCCTGCCCGGCTCCTGCGACCCGGCCACGCTGCCCTCGGCCACCGCCGGCGGCGCCACGAAGGCCAAGGAACTGCTGGCCCAGGCGGGCGTCGCGAACCTGTCGTTCACGCTCAGCATCTACTCCACCGAGCCGGCCCCCGCCGTCGCCCAGGTGATCCAGCAGAACCTCCAGCAGGCCGGCGTCACCGTCAAGATCGAGCAGATGGACGAGGCGAGCTGGGCGGGCAAGGTGTACGGCAAGGTGCCCGCGACGTTCGACGCCGCGCTGTCGTGGTTCGCCGGATACGCAGACCCCGGCATGGTCACCACCTGGTGGAACCCCGACGTCGCCGGCTTCAACGCGGGCTTCATGCAGGCCGACAAGGACCTCAACTCGCTGATCACCGCCGCGACGGAGACCCCGGCGGGCGCCGAGCGCGACAAGGCGCTGGCCGCGGTGTGCGCCAAGGTGGACACCGACGCGCAGATGATCCCGCTGGTCACCCGCCCGGCCACGATCGCCTATCGCGCCGACGGGGTCAGCCCGAGCCTGTACGCCACCGAGGGCTACGGCAACCTGCTCCGGCTGGTCGCCGACGCCCGGGTCAAGAAGGGCTGACGATGCGGCTCCTGCTGTGGTGGGCGGGCCGGGCGCTGAGCTCGGCCGTCACCCTCCTCGGCATCTCCGTCCTGATCTTCGCGGCGCTGCGGCTGATGCCGGGCGGGTTCGCCGAGACGATCCTGGGCCCGTTCGCCACGCCCGCGCAGAAGGCCGAACTGGCCGCCAGGTACGGGCTCGACCAGTCGGTGTTCGCCCAATACGGGCACTGGCTGGCGGCGGTCGGCACCGGGGACTTCGGCACCTCGATGATCAGCCGGCAGCCGGTCGCGGCCGAGCTGTGGGCCCGGCTTCCGGTGACGGCCCAGCTCACACTGTTCGCCGTCGCCGCCGCCGTACTGGCGGGGGTGCCGCTCGGCGTGCTGACCGCGCTGCGCGCCCGCCCCGGAGGCGGCGGCGCGGCGGGACGGCTGCTGAGCGGGCTGGGCGTGAGCGTCCCCGAGTTCGCGCTGGGCAGCCTGGTGGTGTTCGTGGTCTCCCGGTACGGTCTGCAGACCAGCGGCTACCTGCTGCCCGCCGGGGTGCTGTCGATCTTCGCCATCTCGGCGACGGCCAGGACCACCCGCGACGCCGTGCTGAACGTGCTGGTCGAGCCACACGTCACGGCCGCCGTCGCCCGGGGCGAGACGCCGTGGTTCATCGTCCGGCACCACATCCTGCGCAACGCGGCGGGGCCCGTGCTGACGCTCACCGCGACGATCACCGCCTACCTCCTCGGTGGCGCGCTGATCGTGGAGTACCTGTTCAACCTGCCGGGGATCGGCTCGTACGTCGTCCAGGCGGTGGGGCGCAGGGACTACGCGGTGGTGCAGGCGGGCGTGCTGCTGGCGGCCACCGTGTTCATCGTGATGAACGTCCTGATAGACCTGCTCGTCGGCCTGGTCGACCCGAGGCTCGGGAAACGCGCATGAACCTCGGGAGGCGCATGAGGGAGACGGCTGGCGAGGAGGAGACGGCTGGCATGAAGGCTGTGAAGAGGAGACGGCCGAGGCAGCGGCTCGATCCGTTGTCGCTGACCGGCCTGGGCTGCCTGCTGCTGCTCGTCCTGGTCGCGCTCGGCTCGCTCGTGCACGCCGGTGGGGACCCCGACGCGATCGTGGGCCCGCGGCTGCGGCCGCCGGGGCCCGGCTGGTGGCTGGGCACCGACAACCTGGGCCGCTCGATGCTGCCGCGCGTCATGGAGGGTGTCGGCACCACGCTGCTGCTCTCCTCGGCCGCCGTCCTGGTGACCGCCGCGCTCAGCGCGGGCTTCGGCATCCTGGCCGGATACCGGGGCGGCTACCTGAACGAGCTGATCATGCGGGTCGTGGAGCTGCTCTACTCCTTCCCCGCCATCGTCCTGGCGATCCTGGTGGCGGCCGTCGCCGGGCCCGGTCAGCTCGCGGCCGTGGCCAGCATCGTGCTGGTCACGATCCCGCTGATGACCCGGCTCGTACGCGCCGCCGCCGTCGCCGTGGCCGAACGCGACTACGTGACCGCGGCGGCCATCAGCGGCGCGGGACTGCCGCGCATCCTCGGCCGCCACGTACTCCCGAACGTGGCCGGCACGATCGCGGTCCAGGGCACCTACGCCCTGTCGGTCGGCATCTCGGTCGAGGGCGGTCTGAGCTTCCTCGGCTTCGGCGTGCAACCGCCGCAGGCGTCGCTAGGGGTGCTGATCCGCCAGGGTGGCACGTACATGATGGCCGCTCCCTGGCTGATCATCGGGCCCGGCGTCGTGCTGGTGCTCGCCATCCTGTCCATCAACGTGCTGGGCGACGGGCTGCGCGACCGGTTCGAGCCGAGGGAGACGAGGTCACTGATATGAGCGCGCTGCTCGAAGTGGACGGCCTGGAGGTCGACTACGGGACGGCCCGCGCCCTCGACGGCGCCGACCTGCGCGTGGCGGCGGGCGAGGCCGTCGGGGTGGTGGGCGAGAGCGGGTCGGGCAAGTCCACCCTCGGCGCGGCGATCGGCCGCCTGCTGCCCCGCCAGGCGGTGGTGGCCGCCGGTACGGTACGCGTGGCCGGCGAGCCGGTGCTGGACCTGCCGCCCACCGCGTTGCGGCGGCTGCGCGGACAGCGGCTCGGCTTCGTCTTCCAGGACCCGATCGCCTCGCTCGACCCGACCATGCGGGTCGGCGCCCAACTCCGGCTCGTCCTGCGAGCACACGGCCGCAAGATCGACGCGGACGTGGCGTTTCACCTGGGGCGGGTCAAGCTCGACGACCCGCGCGTGGCCGCCGCCTACCCCCACCAGCTGTCCGGCGGCATGGCCCAGCGGGTGGCCATCGCGCTGGCCATGGCCGCCTCGCCCGAGTTGCTGGTCGCCGACGAGCCGACCGCCTCGCTCGACAGCCAGGTGCGCGAAGAGGTGCTGAACGTGGTGTTCGCGCTGGCCAGGCAGGCGGGCACGAGCATCGTCTGGCTCAGCCACGACCTGCCGGCCGTCGCCCGCAGGTGCGACCGCGTGGCGGTCATGTACGCCGGGCGCGTCGTCGAGACCGGCCCGGCGGCCGATGTGCTCGGCGATCCCGTGCACCCCTACACCGCCGCCCTGGCCAGGTCGGCCCCCGCCGTGGCCGTTCCCGGGGTGCGGCTGGAGCCGGTGCCGGGCCGCCCGCCGGTCCTGACCGGTCCCTCGCCCGGCTGCGCGTTCGCGCCCCGCTGCCCCTTCGCCGAGGACCGCTGCGCCACCGAGCGCCCCGAGCCGATCCGCGTCGGCGCCAAGGACGTGCTCTGCCACCGGGCCGCCGAGCTGGAGGTGATCGCGTGATCCTCGACCTCACCGACGTCACGGTCTCCTTCACCACGGGCCCGCCGCTGCGCCGTACCCGGCTGGACGCCATGCGCGGCGTCTCGCTCGCCGTCGCCGAGGGCGAGACGCTCGGCCTGGTGGGCGAGTCCGGCTCGGGCAAGACGACCACCAGCCGGGTCGCGCTCGGGTTGCAGCGGCCGACCACCGGCACGGTCAGGTTCGACGGCCGCCCCTTCCCCCGGCGGCGCAAGGACCTGGCCGGGCGGATGCAGGCGGTGCTCCAGCACCCGCACTGGTCACTGAACCCCAGGATGCGCATCGGGCAGAGCGTCGCCGAGCCACTCGCCGTCCTGGGGAAGGCCGCCGGTGAGCTGGTGCCCGAGGCGCTCGAACAGGTCGGCCTGGAGGCCGGCTTCGCCGACCGCTACCCGCACGAACTGTCCGGCGGCCAGCGGCAGCGGGTGTCGATCGCTCGCGCGCTGATCACCCGGCCGAGCTTCATCGTCTTCGACGAGGCTGTCAGCGCCCTGGACGTCTCCGTCCAGGTGCAGATCCTCAACCTGCTCAAGGATCTGCAGGCGGGGTACGGCTTCGCCGCGCTGTTCATCTCCCACGACCTCGGCGCCGTCCGTTACGTGGCCGACCGGATCGCCGTCATGCGCGGCGGCGAGGTCGTCGAGACCGCCGACGCCGCCACCTTCTACGCAGCCCCCGAACATCCGTACTCGCGACAACTCCTGGAGTCCCTGTGACCCTCGCTCCCGTGTCGGCCTTCGCCGCCGGCGTGCCCGGTAACTCCGACCTCCCGCTGACCCCGCAGCCCAGCCCGGGGCGCGGCTCGGTCGCGTTCGACCTGCCCGGCGTGTTCGTCGGCACGGCGGAGTACGGCGAGGGGCCCACCGGCTGCACCGTCGTGCACGTCCCGGCGGGCGCGCGGACCGCCGTGGACGCCCGTGGCGGCGCGGTCGGCCTGAGTGGCGGCTACGACTACAACCATGCCATCTGCCTGACCGGCGGGTCGGTGTACGGGATGTCGGCGGTGGCCGGGGTGAGCGAGGAACTGCTGGCCCGCCGGAGCAACCAGACCAAGTGGGACGAGCTGCAGCTCGTCTCGGGCGCGGTGATCTACGACTTCTCCACGCGCGACAACGCCGTGCACCCCGACGGGCCGCTGGGCCGCGCCGCGCTGCGCGCCGCCGTCGAGGGTGAGTTCCCCGTGGGCAGGTGCGGCGCCGGACGCAGCGCCAGCGCGGGCAAGGTCGACTTCGCCAGGGCCGAGTTCGCCGGGCAGGGCGCCGCCTTCGGCACCTTCGGGGCGGCCAAGGTCCTGGTGGCGACGGTGGTCAACTCCGTGGGCGTGGTCGTCGGCCGCGACGGGACGATCCTGCGCGGCAACTACCACGCCGACGAGGACGCCAGGCGCCACCCGAGCGTGGACTACGCGATCGCCTCGGACGCTCCCGCCGTCATGGGCAACACCACGCTGACGGTCCTGGTGACCAACGTACGGCTGGCCGACATCGAGCTCACCCAGCTGAGCCGCCAGGTGCACGGCTCGATGCACCGGGGCATCCAGCCGTTCCACACCCAGAACGACGGCGACGTGCTGTTCGCGCTGACCACCGACGAGGTGGACCTGGGCGGCCTCAAGCCCGCCGGGCTGGGTGCCCTGGCGTCGGAGGTCGCCTGGGACGCCATCCTGAGCAGCGTGGAGTAGGAGGGATGTACAGCTTCCCCCGTTTCGCGGCGCCGGACCACGCGCACGTGGCGCGGCTGGTGCGGACGAACCCGTTCGCGCTCGTGATCACCGCGACCGGCGGCGTGCCCGTGGCCAGCCACGTGCCCGTCATCGTGGAGAGCGGCGGAGAGTCCACGTTCGTGGGCGCGACGCTGCTCGGCCACATGGCCAGGGTCAACCCGCAGTGGCACGCCTGGGACCCGTCCTCCGCTGAAGTGCCCACGGTGCTCGTGGTCTTCTCCGCCGCGCACGGTTACGTCTCGCCGACCAGCTACGCGGTCGATCCCGCCGTACCGACGTGGGACTACGCGGCCGTCCACCTGACCGGCCTGATCGAGCCGTACCCCGACCCCCTGGACGTGGTACGGCGCACGGTGGCGGAGCTGGAGTCGTCACGGACGCCCAGCTGGCGGCCCAGCCTGGCCTCCGAGGAGCGCTTCGCCAAGCTCGTGCCCGGGGTGGCGGCCTTCCGGGTGCGGGTCACGGCCGAGCAGAGCGTGTTCAAGCTGAGCCAGGACAAGGACGACGAGCAGCGACACCGGGTCCGCCGCGACGCGGACGCCGCCGTCGCGGCACTGATGGACGAGGTAGCCCCCAGATGACGACGTTTCCCTCCAACACCACGTTTCCCTCCTACACCTCCACCTGCCTGGACGCGGCGGGACGGGGGCGGCAGTTCGGCGCCCGCTGGCGCGAGGCCGTGCACGCCAACCTCGACGGATATCTGCGGCTGTTCGAGGTGAGCGGCGCGAGCCACGGGCGGGTCAGGGAGCTGGGCGGGCGGGCGCTCGACAGCACGGCCGCGTGGGCGCCGGAGCTGGCCGAGGAGATCGGCGGCATCGCGGCGGGCTGCGGCCTGGCGGACTGGCAGGTCGCCGTCGTCAACGCGCGGACCGAGATCCTGGCCGCGCTGCGGCACGACGGCGAGGGCGAGTGCTCCACCGCCGTCGTGCTCGGCGGCGGGCTGCCCCCGCGCACGACGCAGACCTGGGACTGGCACGACCATCTGCGCGACGCGCCAGTGCTGTGGGCGTACGAGCCGCGCGAAGGGCACAAGGTACGCACCTTCACCGAGTTCGGGGTGCTGGCCAAGATCGGCGTGAACAGCGCGGGCCTGGGCGCGCACTTCAACATCCTGCGCCACGAGTCGGACCACGCGAACGTCGGCGTGCCCGTGCACGTGGTCGCCCGCAGGATCCTGGACGAGGCCGCCACCCTGGAGCAGGCCACCGAGATCGCCAGGTCGGCGAAGACGTCCGCGTCCACGGTCATCACCGTGGTCACGGCGGAGGGGGCCAGGTCGCTGGAGATCTGCCCGGACGGCGTCGCGGTGGTCGAGGCGGACACCGCCGGCGTACTGCTGCACGCCAACCACTTCCTGGACGGCGCGCTGAGCGCGGGGGAGCGGCTGGGCACCGAGCGGCCGGGCACGTACGCCAGGCTCGAACGTTTGGCGGAACGGACCGGCGAGCTGGGCGACCCGGACGCCACGGCCAGGGCGCGGGCGATGACCTGCCACGCGCCGGTGGCGCCCGTGTGCGCGCACGCCGACCCGGCACTCCCGCTCGACCAGCGCTGGGAGACCCTCGCGGTGATCAGCCTGGACGTGGCCGCGGCCGAGATGCGGGTGCACAAGGGCAGGCTCTGCCAGGTCACCGCCTCGACCTGGCAGACCTTCTGAGCCCCGTCAGTGGAAGGCGGGCACGCCGGTCAGCGCCTTGCCCAGGACCAGGGTGTGGATCTCCGAGGTGCCCTCGTAGGTCAGCACGGACTCCAGATTGACCGCGTGCCTGATCACCGGGTACTCCAGGGTGATGCCGCTCGCGCCGAGCAGCGTGCGGCACGTGCGGGCGATGTCGAGGGCCTCGCGCACGTTGTTCAGCTTGCCGGCGCTCACCTGCTCGGGGGTGAGCTCGCCGCGCTCCTTCAGCCGCCCGAGATGCACCGCCAAAAGCAGGCCCTTGCCCAGCTCCAGCGCCATGTCGGCGAGCTTCTCCTGGGTGAGCTGGAAGGAGGCGAGCGGCCGGGCGAAGATCTCCCGCTCGGCCGCGTAGGAGAGCGCGGTCTCCAGGCAGTCGAGCGCCGCGCCCATCGCGCCGAACACGATGCCGAACCGGGCCTCGTTCAGGCAGCCGAGGGGCCCGGACAGGCCGCGGGCGCCGGGCAGCATCGCCTCTTCCGGAAGCCGTACACCATCCAGCACCAGCTCGCTCGTCACGCTCGCGCGCAGGGAGACCTTCCGCTTGAGATCGTGTACGGCGAAGCCCGGCGTGCCCGCGGGCACCAGGAAGCCGCGGATGCCCTCCTCGGCCCGCGCCCAGACCACGGCCACGTCGGACACCGAGCCGTTGGTGATCCACATCTTGGTGCCGTTCAGCACCCAGTCGGAGCCGTCCCGCTTTGCCGTGGTCCGCATGCCCGCCGGGTCGGAGCCGAAGTCGGGCTCGGTGAGGCCGAAGCAGCCGATGCGCTCACCGGCCGCCATCGCGGGCAGCCACTCCCGCTTCTGCTCCTCGCTGCCGTACTTCCAGATCGCGTACATGGCCAGCGAGCCCTGCACCGACACCAGGCTGCGCAGCCCGGAGTCGGCCGCCTCCAGCTCCAGGCAGGCCAGGCCGTAGGCGACGGCGCCGAGGCCCGCGCAGCCGTACCCGTCCAGGTGCATCCCGAGGACGCCGACGGAGCCGAGCGAGCGGGCCAGCTCGCGGGCGGGCAGCGCGCCCGCCTCGAACCAGTCGGCGACGTACGGCCGGATCTCCCGGTCGCACACCTGCCGGACGGCCTGGCGGATGTCGCGCTCCTCGTCGGTGAGCAGGCCGTCGATGGCGAAGAGGGCGGATGGATGCATGTCCCAGCTCCGTATTTTGGATCCAATATTGAAAATCCAATATGACACAGTTAGGGTGCGTTGACCATGGACATCCTGAACCTCGTGGACGGTCGCTGGATCGAGGGATCCGGCGCGGAGTTCGCCGACACCAACCCCGCCCGCCCGGACGAGATCGTCGCCCGCGGCCGGGCCGCCGGGCCCGAGCAGGTGGAGCAGGCGATCCGCGCGGCCCGCGACGCCGCGCCCGGCTGGCGGGCCACCCCGCACCACGAACGCGCGGCCGTGCTCACCGCGGCGGCCGCCCTGGTCGAGGAGTCCGCCGAGGAGTGGGGGCGGGAGCTGAGCCGCGAAGAGGGCAAGACCCTGCCCGAGGGCGTGGCGGAGGTACGCGGCGCGGCCAGGATTCTCCGCTATTACGCCGCCGAGGCCGACAGGGAGAGCGGCGAGATCTACGCCTCTCCGCGCCCTGGCGAGAACCTCCTTGTTATGCGCAAACCGGTCGGCGTCGCCGGAGTGATCACCCCGTTCAACTTCCCGATCGCGATCCCCGCCTGGAAGCTGGCGCCCGCGCTCACCTACGGCAACACGGTCGTCTGGAAGCCGTCCTCGCTCGTCCCACTGCTCGCCGCCCGCCTGGCAGGCGCGCTGGTCGAGGCGGGCCTGCCCGCGGGCGTCCTCAACCTCGTGTACGGCGAGGCGGAGGCGGGCGCGGCCGTCATCGATCACCCCGGCGTGGACGTGATCTCCTTCACCGGCTCCACCGAGGTCGGCCGGGCCGTCATCGCGCGCTGCGGCGAGCTGGCCAAACCGGTGCAGACCGAGATGGGCGGCAAGAACGCCGCCGTCGTCCTGGCCGACGCCGACCTCGATCACGCCGCCGAGCAGGTGTGCATGGGCGCGTTCCGGTCCACCGGGCAGAAGTGCACGGCGACCTCCCGGCTGGTGGTCGAGGAGTCCGTCGCCGACGAGCTGCTGCGCAAGGTGGCCGCCAAGGCCGAGGAGCTGGTCGTCGGCGACCCGCTCGGCACCGGGGTGGACATGGGTCCGCTGGTCAGCGCCGCGGCCAGGGACCGGGTGGCGGCGGGCGTGCGCGACGCGCTCGGGCAGGGGGCCACGGTGCTGGCCGGCGCCCGGCCGTACACCGACGGCGACCTCGCGGCCGGCTGGTTCACGCCGCCGACCGTGCTCGCGCTGCCGGGCACGGACGTGGACGTGTGGAGCAGGGAGCTGTTCGGCCCTGTCGTGGGCGCCGTGCGTGCGTCGGGTCCCGAGGAGGCGCTGCGGCTGGCCAACCGGAGCGAGCACGGCCTGTCGGCGGCGATCTTCACCAGGGACCTCGGCGCCGCCCTCCAGGCCGTCGACCACCTCGAGGTCGGCGTGCTGCACATCAACTCCGAGTCGGCGGGCACCTTCCCCTGGGTGCCGTTCGGCGGGCGCAAGCTCAGCGGCTTCGGGCCCAGGGAGCAGGGGCGCGCGGCCCGCGAGTTCTTCACCCAGACCGTGACCGTCTACCTCGGCGCCCCCGCATGAGCGGCTCTCTGTCCGGGCTGCTGGTCGCCGACTTCAGCCGGGTGCTGGCCGGGCCGTACGCGACCATGCTGCTGGCCGACCTCGGCGCCGACGTCGTCAAGGTGGAACGCCCCGGCGCCGGCGACGACACCCGCTCGTGGGGGCCGCCGCACGCCGGGGGAGTGGCCACCTACTTCCTGGCCGTCAACCGGAACAAGCGCTCGATCGCCCTCGACCTGCGCGACCCGGCCGACCTGGCGGTGGCCCGCGCGCTGGCCGCCCGCGCCGACGTGCTCGTCGAGAACTTCAAGCCGGGCACCATGGACCGGCTGGGCCTCGGCTACGCCGCCCTGAGCGCCGCCAACCCCGGGCTGGTCTACTGCTCGATCACCGGGTTCGGTGCGGGCAAGGGCGCGGAGTTGCCCGGCTATGACCTGATCGCGCAGGCCGTCGGCGGCCTGATGAGCGTGACGGGCGAGCCGGAAGGCCCCGGCACGAAGGCGGGCGTGGCCCTCGTCGACGTGATCACCGGGCTGCACGCGGGGCTCGGCATACTGGCCGCGCTGCGCCACCGCGACGCCACCGGTCAGGGACAGCGGGTCTCGGTGTCGCTCCTGTCGTCCCTGCTGTCGGCCCTGACCAACCACGCCTCCGGGTACGCCGCCGCCGGGGTGGTGCCGAAGGCCATGGGGAACCGGCATCCCAGCATCGTGCCGTACGAGGTGTTCCAGGCCGCCGACCGGCCGATAGTCATCGCGGCGGGCAACGACCGGCAGTTCCGCGCCCTGTGCGAGGTGCTGGGCCGGGCCGACCTGGCCGACGACCCCCGGTTCACCACCAACACCGGCCGGGTCGCCGGCCGGGAGGTGCTCGTGGCCGAGCTCGACCGGACCCTCGGGACGCGTACGGCCGACGACTGGTTCGCCGCGCTCACCCCGGCCGGGGTGCCGTGCGGGCCGATCAACACCCTGGACGCGGCGTTCGCCTTCGCCGCCGAACTCGGGCTGGAGCCCCTGGCCGGTGACCAGGTGGCCAACCCCATCGCCCTGGGCGCGACGCCGCCGGAGTACCGCCTCCCGCCGCCCTCGCTCGGGCAGGACGCGGACTGGGTCCGTGAGATATTGGGGCAATGACCTCGGTAGAAGGGCACCGCAGGCCGCCCACGGCCCAGCAGTTCGTCCTGGAGGAGCTCAGGCGGGCGATCACCACCGGCCGGCTGCGTCCAGGCGACCCGATCAGGCAGGAGGCGCTGGCCGAGGAGTTCGACGTCAGCCGGGTCCCGCTGCGCGAGGCGCTCAAGACCCTGGAGGGGGAAGGGCTGGTCACGTACAAGGCGCATCGCGGCTACTGCGTGCAGCGGCTCTCGCTCGACGACCTGCGCGAGGTCTACCTGATCCGCGAGCTGCTGGAGGCCGAGGCGGTCCGCCGCGCGGTCGAACGCCTCACCGACGCCGGGCTGGCGGCGGCCGAGCGGGCGCAGGCCGAGGTCGAGCGGGCCGCGGCGGCGGGCGACGTGCTGGAGATGGCCGAGGCCAACCGCCGCTTCCACATGACGATCTTCGAGTGGTCAGGGCTGCCACGGCTGGTCCGGCTGATCAGGACGCTGTGGGACTCCACCGACGCCTACCGGTCGCTGTACTACGGCGAGGAGCCCAACCGGCAGCGGGTCATCGAGGAGCACCGCGCCACCCTCGACCTCCTGCGCCGCCGCGACGCGGAGGCCGTGGTGGCCGTCCTGGCCGCCCACCGCGCCCACGCGGTGACGGCCATAGAGACGCGACTGGCTCCCGGCACGGTCGGCTGAGGTGTCAGCAGAACGCGAGTGACCCGTCCGGCCGGACGGGAACCCGGCGTTCCCAGTGCACGTAGTCGTCCTCCGCCAGGGCGTCCTCGTCGATGGTGATCCCCCAGCCGGGCCGGTCGGGCCGCAGCTCCAGGTGCCCGTCGACCGGCACGTACGGGTCCGGGCACCACCTCGTCGTCTCCGGCTTGTACTCCAGGATCGAGAAGTTGCTGCAGGCCGCGGCGAAGTGCACGTTGTGCGCGGTGGCCAGTGGCCCCATCGGGTTGTGGGGCGCCACCATGGTGTTGAAGGTCTCGGCGAGGGTCGCGATGCGCCGCATCTGGGACATGCCGCCCACCACGCAGATGTCCGGCTGGACGATGTCGGCGCCGCCGTGGGTGAGCAGGTTCAGGAACTCGTGGGGAGAGTACAGGCTCTCTCCGGTGGCCAGGGGCACCCGCAACTGCTGGCGCAGGTAGCCCCAGGACGCGAAGTGCTCCGGGCGGAGCGGCTCCTCCAGGAAGAGCGGGTCCATCGGCTCCAGGGCGTTGCCGAGCTGAACCGCCTGGTAGGGCTCGAAGATCTTGGCGTGCGCGTCGAAGGCGAAGTCGAACTCCTCCGGGCAACTACGCCTGACCTCCTGAGCCCATTCCGCCGTCTCGGCGACGACGAGGCCCCAGCGTCTGGCGTGCAAGTCCGTACGGAACGGGCTCAGCTTGAAGGCGGTGAATCCGTGGCGCTGATGCAGCTCGGTGGCCTGGCGGCGGCACTCGTCGGGGTCGGGCGCGGAGTAGAGCCCGCAGTAGACGCGCACCCGATCCCGTACGGCGCCACCGAGCACCTGGTAGACGGGCACCCCGAGCGCCTTGGCGGTGATGTCCCACAGCGCGTGGTCGATGGCGGCGATCGCCGCCAGCCCGAGCGCTCCCTGCGGGAACCTGGCGGTGCGGAGGAGGAGCTGGGACACGTATTCCACGCGCCGCGGGTCCGCACCCCTGATTTGCCCGCCGAGGTAGTCGAGCAGGGGACCGAGCGCCAGGTCGGGACCGTGGTTGTAGGCCTCGCCCCAGCCGCTGACTCCCTCGTCGGTGTCGACGCGCACCAGCACCCGGGGACGGTCGCCGACGCGCTGCACGAACGAGCGGAGGCCGCTGATCCTCATGAGGCCGCCACGGGCAGGGGCCCGAGGTCGTCGGCCTTCGCCCACTCGGTGAGGATCCGCGCGACCTCCTGCCGTTCGGGTTCGCCGAGGACGGTGCTCGGCGCCCGGACGGCGCGGTCGCACAGGCCGAGCTGGTGCATCGCCTCCTTGACGACGCTGACGTTGTTGGCTGCGCCGTCGACCGCGCGCAGGTGCTCGAACCGCGCGATGTCGTGGAGCATCCGCTCCGCCGCCGGATAGCGCTCCTCGCGCAGGGCGTCCCTGAGCCGGAGCGAGAAGGCGGGGTTGACGTTGACCAGCCCGGAGGTGAAGCCCTCGGCTCCGTGGACGGCGTAGGACAGCGCGTACGGTTCGGCCAGTCCGGCGATCCAGACGAACCGGTCGGGGCCTGTCTCCGCGCGTAGCTGCGCGAAACGGTTCACATCCGTGACGGCGTACTTCAGGGCGATGACGTTGGGGCACAGGTCGCCCAGCCGCGTCAGCAGCCGGCCGTCGACCCAGGCGTTGCGCAGGTAGAGGACCAGGGCCAGGTCCGGCACCGCTTCGGCGATCTCCCTGTGGTAGTCGAGCCAGCCCTGGGCCGACACGTGCGGGTGCACCGGCTGGTGCACCATGACCATCCGGATGCCGTGCGCCGCCGCGTGGCGGGCCTCCTCGACGGCGGTGGCGACGTCGAGGCCGATCCCGGCCAGCAGGTGCGCCTCTCCCCGCACGGCCTCCGCGGCGGCCGTGATCAGCTGAAGCCGCTCCTCGGCGCTCAGGGCGTAGAACTCGCCAGTGTTGCCGTTCGGGGTGAGCACGTTGACGCCCGCGTCGACCAGGCGGCGCAGCAGCGAACGGTACAGTCCGAGGTCGGGGACGCCGTCGGCGTAGGGCGTGACCGGGATGGCGACCACGTCGCGCAGGGCCCGGGAGAGCTCACCGAACCTCACGGCCGGCCTCCTTGATCTGCTGGAGCGCTCGCTCCTGGAACACGCTGATGTGCTGCAACACGAGCCGGGCCGCCTCGTCGGCCTGCCCGTTCAGTGCCGCCTCGAGAATCTGCCGGTGCTCTTCCGCCTCGTCCTCCCAGGAGGGGCGCTGGGACCAGACGTTGACGGAGATGAGGGCCGTCTGGTCGCGCAGCTGGTCGAGCACGCCGACCAGCACCTCGTTGTCGTAGTCGGCGTAGAGGGCGCGGTGGAAGTCGCGATTGGCGAGGCTGCGGGTCACCTCGTCCGTGGCCTCGTCCGCCTTGCGCAGGGCCTCGCGGGCGAGCCGGCCGCCGTCGCGCAATCCCGCCTCGATGCTTCTCCGCACCGCGACCGGCTCGATCAGGCATCGGGCGTCGAACACGTTGCGAGTGAGGCGCTCGTCGACCTGGCGGACCGTCACCCCGGTGTATTCGCCGATGGTGACCAGGCCGGCGCCGCTGAGCGTCTTCAGCGCCTCGCGCACCGGAGTCTTGGAGACACCGAAACGGCTGGCGAGCTCCACCTCCACGAGGGCCCGCCCGGCCGGCAGCTCGCCGCTCAGAATGCCGCGACGCAGCGCTTCGAGGACGAGGGCCGTCCTGGAAGACGCTTTGATCACGCCCAACACTGTCTCACTCACCCGCGCTCCTTCCCTTGTCGTCGATCACCGTAACCGGCGCTCCGTCTGGCCGCCAGGGTGTGATCGAAGGGCACATGGCCCATTGTATGGAACCGACCATACCCTAAATCTCATATCTCATGTACCGTATGGCAACCGCACAGCGGAGCGTAGTTGTTGGTGAACGAGAGGAAAGACCCATGACCCGTCAGCAGCACCCGGCCGAGGTTCTCGGCCGGCACGCCCTGTCCCGGCGCGGCTTCATCCGGACGGCGGCACAGGCCGGCGTCGCCATGGGCCTGGCGTCTGCGGTGAGCGCCTGCGGCGGCTCGGGCGGCGGCAGCGGCGGTGCCGTCACGCTGCAGTTGTGGGACACCGACACCCGCCCGGAGCGCACGGCCAACCTCAAGAAGCTGATCTCGATGTTCGAGGCCAAGAACCCCGGCATCCGCATCAACTACCTGGGCCTGCCCACTGACCAGTACATGCAGAAGATCAACACCGCGATCGCCACGCGCTCCACACCCGACCTGCTCACCCCGAAGGCGTCCGACCTCGCGGCCCTGGTGGCCCAGAACGCGCTCGCGCCCCTGGACGAACGCCTGAAGAAGGCCGGCCTCGAACAGAACATCTCCGAGCAGATGCTCAAGTCCACCCGGGCCGCCGCCCCCGACGGAAAGCTCTACCTGACGCCCACCACCAGCCTCGCCGACGTGATCTACTATCGGGCCGACTGGTTCAAGGAGGCCGGGCTGAAGCCGCCGACCAGCTGGGCGGACTTCGACGCGGCCGCGAGCCGCCTCACCGACGCCTCCTCCGGCCGCTTCGGCTACACGCTGCGCGGCGGCAACGGTTTCTTCAGCCAGTTCGTGCAGATGGTCTATCCACGCGCGGGCGTGAGCACGTTCTTCCGCGAGGACGGGTCCTCCACGCTGAACGACCCCGCGGTCATCGCCGCCTGCGAGAAGTACGTGGCCCTGTTCGGCAAGCAGACCGCGCGCAGTGACCTGACCGCCGACTTCAAGACCATGGTGGCCCAGTTCGGCAACGGCGGCGCGGCCATGCTGAGCCACAGCATCGGCTCCTACCCCAACCACGTCGCCGCCCTGGGAGCCGAGAAGGTCGGCGCCGTCGCGCCCTTCCCCGGGCCGGACAACCAGGTCCTGACCGGCTGGATGACGACCGGGTTCGCGATGTTCGAGAAGAGCGAACACCAGGAGGAGGCCTGGAAGTTCCTCGCCTACACGATGGAGCCCGAGGGCAACAGCTTCTGGGCCCAGAAGTCCGGATACCTCCCGGGCAACAAGACGGTCGCGAAAGAGAAGTGGGTGACCGAGAACGCCGCCATGAAGGCCGCGCTGGACGCCGCCGCCAAGCCCGGCGTCGTGACCCTGGAACAGCCCTACTACCTGCCGGAATTCAGCTCCATCACCGTCACCGACCTGCTTCCGGAGTGGCAGAAGGTGCTGCAGGGCAGCCTGACGCCCCGTGACTTCCTCACCGCCGCGGCCACGGCCCTGACCACGGCCAAGCGCAAGTACGACAAGGAGCACGGATGAGCTCCACGACCGCCGAACCGGTGCGCCGCCCGCCTGCGGCGCGCCGCCCCACCGGGTCCCGGGCCGGGCACGCGTACCTGCTGATCGCGCCGGCCGTCGTGCTGGTGCTGGTCTTCCTGCTCTACCCCGTGCTCAGCGTCTTCTGGGAGAGCCTGCGCCACCACAACCTCACCCGGCCCCTCGACGACGGGTTCGCCGGGCTGGACAACTACCGGGCACTGCTGGCCGACGAGGTGTTCTGGCGGAGCCTGCGCTTCACCGCCCAGTGGGTGTTCGTGGAGGTGGGGCTGCAGTTCGTGTTCGGCCTGGCGCTGGCGCTGGTGCTGAACCGCACCTTCGTGGGGCGCGGGCTGGCCCGCGCCCTGGCCTTCAGCCCATGGGCGGTGTCGGGCATCCTCACCACGACGATCTGGATCCTGCTCTACAACCCCACCACCGGGATCGGGCACTACCTGGCGTCCATGGGCATCGGCGAGTACGGGACCTCCCTGCTGTCGGAGCCCGGCACGACCTTCTGGGCCTTGGTCATCGCCGAGCTGTGGAAGGGCATCCCGTTCTTCGCCATCCTCATCCTCGCCGACCTGCAGTCGGTGCCGCTGGAGCTGTACGAGGCCGCGAACGTCGACGGCGCCGGGCCGCTGCGCCGGTTCTCGGCGGTGACCTGGCCGCACATCCGCAGGGCCGTGGTCATCGCCACGCTGCTG
Source organism: Nonomuraea sp. CA-143628 (assembly GCF_050942315.1). Lineage (NCBI taxonomy): Bacteria > Bacillati > Actinomycetota > Actinomycetes > Streptosporangiales > Streptosporangiaceae > Nonomuraea > Nonomuraea sp. CA-143628. The sequence continues at coordinate 7,872,886 of NZ_CP192072.1, read as the reverse complement.
CGGGCGGTGTGGGAGTTCAACAACGTCGACCTGCTGTACACGATGACCGCCGGCGGCCCGGCGGGTTCGACGACCACGCTGCCGCTCTACGTGGCCCAGACCGCCATCCACGACCAGGACTTCGGCTACGGCTCCGCGCTCACCGTCACGGCGTTCCTGCTGCTGACCTTCGCGTCCATGGTCTACCTGCGCATCAGCTCCGGCGATTCCAAGGAGGGCAAGTGAGCCTCGCCACCCGCGACGACGTCGGACGGGCCCCGGCGCCTGTCGCACCCCCGACCCGGCGGCACGCGGCCCGCAAGCGACGGCGCTCGATGGGCGACCGCCTGATGCTGTGGCTGCCGCTGACGTTGTTCCTGCTTTTCACGCTCGTCCCGTTGTACTGGATGGTGCTGTTCGCCTTCCGGCCACCGGGTTCCACGGCCCTCGTGCCGTGGCCCATCACCCTGGAGAACTTCACCAGGGTCTGGGAGGGCTCGGGCTTCGGCGTCTACTTCCGCAACAGCATCGCCGTCGCGGTCGCCAGCCTCGTCGTCTCGACGGTGATCGGCATGCTCGGCGGGTACGCGCTCGCCCGCCTCACCTTCCGCGGCAAGAACCTCTTCCTGGTCATCATGCTGTGCACCCAGTTCATCCCGGGCGCCATGATGCTCATCCCGCTCTTCCAGATCTTCAACGGGCTCTATCTGACGAACAGCCTGTGGAGCCTGATCATCGCCGACACCGTCTTCCACCTGCCGCTCTCCCTCGTCCTCATGGCGGGCTTCATCAGAAATGTGCCGGTCACCCTGGAGGAGTCGGCTCAGGTGGACGGGTGCGGCCGGATCCGGGCGTTCTGCGCGGTGGTCCTGCCGCTGCTGAAGCCGGGGATCGTCGCCGTCGGGTCCTTCGCGTTCATCAGCGCGTGGAACAACTTCCTGTTCGCCATCATGTTCATCAGTTCGCAGGATCGGTTCACCGTGCCGGTCGGGTTGAGCTATCTGCTGGGTGAGTTCGGCAGCGACTTCGGCGCTCTCGCCGCTGGGGGTCTGATCGCCGTCGCGCCCGTCGTCGTGCTCTTCGCGTACGTCCAGCGCTTTCTCATCCAGGGGTTGAGCGCCGGCGCGGTCAAGGGCTGACGCCGGTGCGCGGTCGAGATCGTCTGGTAGAGGGCCTCTGCAGACCCACTTGTGATCACGGTGGGGTGGTGCCGTTACGCTCTGCACATGGTTGATCTTGTGCTTCGGTCCCGTACCACGGTCACCCCAGACGGCGTCCGCGCGGCCGCCGTCTCGGTGCGCGCGGGGAAGATCGTCTCCATCGACGCCTACGACGCCCCGGCGCCGCAGGCCGCGGAGGATCTCGACCTGGGGGAGACGGCACTGCTGCCCGGCCTCGTGGACACGCATGTACACGTGAACGAGCCAGGGCGTACCGAATGGGAAGGCTTTGCCACCGCCACCCGGGCGGCCGCCGCCGGGGGCGTCACTGCCATTGTGGACATGCCGCTCAACAGCCTGCCGCCCACGGTCAGCACGGAGGCCCTCGACATCAAGCGCCAGGCGGCGGCCGGGCAGATTCACATCGATGTGGGCTTCTGGGGCGGCGCGATCCCCGGCAACGCCCCCGACCTGCCGGGCCTGCACGAGGCCGGGGTCTTCGGCTTCAAGGCCTTCCTCGCCGACTCCGGGGTGCCCGAGTTCCCGCCGCTGGACCCCGGCCTGCTCGCCGAGGCCCTGGCCGCCGTGGACGCGCAGTTCGTCGTCCACGCCGAAGATCCTGACCATCTGCGCGCGGCCGAGGCGTCGGCGGAGTACGCGGACTTCCTGGCGTCGCGGCCCCCGGACGCGGAACACGCCGCCGTCGCTACCGCGATCAAGGCCGCCCGGGACGCGGGCGCGCGCGTCCACATCCTGCACCTCTCCGCGGCCTCGGCACTGCCGCTCATCGCCGAGGCCCGCGCCGAGGGCTTGCGGATCACCGCGGAGACCTGCCCGCACTACCTCACCCTCGACGCCGGGTCCATCCCCGCGGGCGCGACCGAGTTCAAATGCTGCCCGCCCATCCGCGACACCGCCAACCAGGACCAGCTGTGGGCGGCCCTGACGTCCGGCCTCATCACCTGCGTGGTCAGCGACCATTCGCCGTGTACGCCGGATCTGAAGCGCCGGGACACCGGCGACTTCGCCGCGGCCTGGGGTGGCATCGCCTCCGTCCAGCTCGGTCTCCCGGTCATCTGGACAGCCGCCTCCGCGCGCGGGCACACCCTCGCCGACGTGGTCGAATGGATGGCCCGGCGCCCCGCCGACCTGGTCGGGCTCACCGGCAAGGGCCGCATCGCCGTGGGCGGTGACGCCGACCTGGTCGCCTTCGACCCGGCCGCCGAGTGGACGGTCGACGCCGCCGGCCTGCATCATCGCAACCCCGTCACACCGTACGCGGGAAAGACCTTGCGCGGGCGGGTCCGCACGACCTGGCTGCGCGGCGAGGTCGTCACCGGCGAAGCCCCGCGCGGCCGGTTCCTGGTCCGTCCCTGACCGTGCCGGGTCTCTGACACGGAACAGTCCACCGGCGGGCGTCGAGCCCCAGCCGGTGGGCCCTGTCGCGATGATCAGATCAGTCCGGTCAGCTCGTCACGGGAGTAGTGGACGTCCTCCAGCGCGCCGCTGTCGAGCCCGCGCAGCAGGTATCCGGCGAGAGCTCGAGCGGTGGCGGGCTCGTCGAGAATGCCGTCGGACTGCCGGTCGAGGTAGCGGCGCAGGCGGGTCACCGCCGCTTCGGCTCCGTCGGCGAAGAAGGCGTAGGTGGCCGCGTACCGGGTGACAAGCTGGGCGGGGTGCAGGTCCCAGCCCTGGTAGTAGCCGCGTTCCAGAGACCGCCGGACCAAACGGTGGTGCAGCGCCCAGGCCGCCTGGACCTCGGCGCTGTCTCCGACCGGCAGGATGTTGGTCGAGCCGTCGGAGAGCCGGACCCCGGTGCCGGCCACGGCGGCTTGCATGACCGCCTTGGCATGGTCGGCGACAGGATGGTCCATGGCCTGGTACGCGGCGGCGATTCCGGCGGCCGCGCTGTAGTCGTAAGTGCCGTAGTGCAGTCCGACGCAGCGGCCGTCGGCCGCGGTGATGAGCCGGGCGACGGTCGAGCTGCCGTCCGCGCCGAGGATCGCCGACGGCAGCTCGATCTGGATCTCGAAGGTGAGGGCTCCCGGCGGCAGCCCATGACGCCTCTCCAGCAGGTCGAGCAGTGTGACCATGGCGGTGACCTGGTCGTGGCCGCTGACCTTCGGCAGGGTGATCACGAACGGCTCGCTGTAGAGCGATACGAACAGATCCAGTGTGCGTAGCGCCCGATGCCGGGTCGGCGCTTCGAGCGACTTCACGCGCAGGCCGACGAACGGCGGTCGCGGCCCTGCGGTGAGCGCCGCGACGGCGGCGTGGACTGCCGCGTCCTCTTGCTCGTCGTCGCGGACGCCGTAGCCGTCTTCGAAGTCGACGCGCAGGTCCTCGATGGGTTCGGTGATGAGCTTGCGCCGGACGCGGTCCGCCAAGTCCGCCGGGAACGGCAGCGGAGGAAAGGCATCCAGGGCTTCGAGCGCTCGCGGACCCCAGTCGCGGAAGCCGGCGATCTGGTCGGCGGGGATGTAGACGGTGTGCACCGGCTGGCGGCCGGGACTGTCTCCCGGATACCTGTCGGCGAGGAAACCGTCGTGCGCGGCGAGATGGGTGTCGAGAGTCTCGTAGTCCTCGGGGAGAAGCCTCATCAGTCGATCGACCTCGGTCACGGAAAGCGACTTCCCTTCTTGGGGGCGTCCGGCTGAGCCGGTGCGCCGTGTTCGGTGGGCGTGCGGGTTTACATCCCGGTAACGAGCCGACCATCGATCTGGAACATCTGGCCCTAATCTTGTACTACCAGATTGCAGACGGAGCTTATTTTTGCTGGTACTTTACGCAGACAGCGGCCATCTGGTTATACAGAATGAGGGAGTTGGGGCATGTCGAGTCAAGGTGGGGACGCGCAGGGACGGCCCCGCGACTTCCTCGGGTACCAGGGGCAGCCCCCGGCCTTCAGCTGGCCTGAGGGGCGCCGGGTCGCGATCAACCTCGCGATCAACTACGAGGAGGGGACCGAACGCAACCCGCTGCTCGGCGACGAGGAGCGTGACTCGCGGACCTGGGTACGCAGCCAGCTGCCGCCCTCGGAGCGGGATCTGATGCAGGAAGGCGAGTACGAGTACGGCACCCGCGTCGGCATCTGGCGCCTACTGCGCATGTTCGGCGAATACGACTTCCCGTACAGCGTCTTCGTCTCCTCGGAGGCGCTCGCCGTCAACCCGGCGTTCGCGGAACGTCTGCGGACGGAGAACTGCGACATGGTGTCGCACGGCACGCGGTCCATCAGCCGCATCGGGCTCACCGAGGAGCAGGAACGCGCCGACCTGCGCCGGGCGATCGAGCAGACGCTTGAGCTCACCGGCAAGCGCATCCTGGGCGCTTTCCCCCGTCCACCTATCACCACCAACTCACGGCGGGTCATGGCCGAAGAGGGCCTGCTCTACGACTCCGCCACCAGCAACGACGACCGGCCCTACTACACCGACGTGGCCGGTCGGCCGATGCTCGTGCTTCCCTACGCGGTCGACACCAATGACGCGCGCTTCTGGGGCGGCCAGAGCGGGCCGGGGTTCACCGGCTCCACCGACTTCTTCGACTACCTCAAAGCCGCCTTCGACGTCCTCTACGCCGAGTCCGAGACCAGCGGCTCCATGATGTCGATCGGCCTGCACGCCCGCATCATGCGGCCGGGCCGGGCCGACTCGATCAGGCGTTTCCTCGACTACGTCTCGGGCTTCGAGGGCGCCTGGGTCGCCAAGCGCAACGACATCGCCGTCGCGTTCGCCCGGCGGTTCGCCCCGGACAACGCCTGGAACCACCACGCCCTCGACTCGCTCAGCTGAACCACCCCCCGCACAAGAAGGATTCGATACTCATGATCGCTCAGCGCTTCCGGGCCCTTGGCGCAGTCGCCACCGCCACGGTGCTGTTGTCCACCGCGATCGCCTGCTCAAGCTCCGGCTCCAGCGACGGCAAGATCACCCTGACGATCGCCAACTCGCAGTGGCTCGACGCGCTGCGCGGCAAGAACCTCTGGGCCGCCGTCCAGGAGTACGAGAAGACCAACGGCAACGTCAAGCTCAAGCAGGACGCCATCCCGTCCAAGGACTTCGGCTCCAAGATCACCACTCAGCTCGGCGCCGGGCAGGGCGCCGACGTGATCATCGCGCAGGACGGTGTCTTCGTCACCGCGGCTGCCGGCGGCTCGTTCGTGCCGCTGACCTCGGTCGTGCAGAAGGCCACCGGCCTCAACGACACCAGCGACGCCGGTGTCGTCAACGGCACCCAGTACGGCGTGGCCTGGCAGCGGGCAGCGTACGCCCTGGTCTACAACAAGACGCTGCTCGCCCAGGCGGGGATCACCGAACCTCCGGCCACCGTCGACGAGTTGATCGCCGCCGCCAAGGCCGTCAAGGCCAAGACCGGCGCCGTGGGCCTGGCCACCCGGAACAGCAACGCCGACCCGAGCTGGTACCTCGACTTCGAGAACTGGCTCTACGGCTACGGCGGCGGCGTCTTCTCCGCCGACGGCAAGATCACCGTCAACACACCGCAGAACGTCGCCGCGGTCACCGCGTTCAAGAAGATGTACGACGCCGGCATCCTGGCCACGGGCGACGACATGACCACCTCGCGGACCCGGTTCAAGGCCGGCAAGGTCGCCTTCGTGTTCGACAACAGCGGCGGCACGCTCAACATGGCGACGGGCGGCAGTGTCCCGTCCAAGGACGTCGGTGTCACACCCCTGCCGTTCGCCAACCCCGGCGCGCACCAGCAGATCCTGGTCGGCGTCAACAAGAACTCCAAGAACGTGCGGGCCGCGACCGACTTCGTCACCTGGCTGATGTCCGGCGCCGGGCAGAGCGCGCTGCGTAACGCCTCTGGCCCGGACACCCTGGCCACCGATGTCGCCCAGACGAAGTCCTTCGTCGCGGACAACCCGTGGGCGCCGACCTTCGAGGAGGTTGCCCCGAAGTCGAAGAGCCTGCTGGTCACCGGGCACGAGACCAAGACCGCGGCGATCTTCGCGCCGGTGATGGACGCCGTCGAGAGCGTGGTGGTCTCCGGCGCCGACCCGGCGACCGCTCTGGCCGCGGCGCAGGGCAAGGCCGAGGCCGCGGCCAAGTAGGCGTGGCAAGCCCGGCACGAGGCGGAAGGAAAGCGGATGCCGCAGAGTACGAAGCTGCGCAAGGTCACGCCGTACGCGTTCATCGCGTTGCCGTTGGCCTACATGACGGTCATCATCATCGGGCCCGCTGTCGCTGAGATCTGGACCAGCTTCACGGACTCGACCACGGCCGACCCGACCAGCGGGACGTTCATCGGGCTCGGCAACTACCGGGACATCATCGGCTCCGGCGAACTCCTGAGAACACTGATCACCACAGTGTGCTTCATGCTGGGCACCGTCGCTCTGACGGTGCTGCTGGGGACAACCGCCGCCGTGCTGCTGGACAGGCCGTTCCGCGGCCGCGGCGCGGCGCGTTCGATCCTGACGTTCGGCTGGGCGGTTCCACCGGTCGCGACGGCACTGGGCTGGTCGTGGTTGTACAACCAGCAGAGCGGCGTGCTGAACGAGATCCTCGGCCTTCTCGGGCTGCCGTCCCAGGCGTGGCTGACGTCCGAGGACTCGGCGTTGTTCTCGGTGATCGCCGCGGTGGTCTGGCAGTTCTCACCGTTCGTCATGCTGGTCGTGCTCGCCACCTTGCAGTCGGTGCCCGAAGAGGTGGTCGAGGCGGCCCGGATCGACAAGGCCGACGCGCTGAACGTCTTCCGCGCGGTGACGCTCCCGCACATCAAGCCGGCGATACGGCTGGCGGCGCTCCTCATCGGAATCTGGTCGATGCGGATGTTCGAACTGATCTTCCTGCTCACGGGCGGTGGCCCACTGAACTCCACCAGCACGCTCGTGGTGAGCCTGCAACAAGCCGCCTTCCGCGACTACTCGCTGGGCAAGGCCGCCGCGTTCGGCGTCATCGGGCTGATGCTCTCGCTGCTCGTCGCCGCCGTCTACCAGTACTTCGAGAAGCGGGAAGCAAGAGGTGCCGCACAATGACGATGCTGAGATCGGTGGCCCGGACGGGATGGTCCGCTCTTCGATACATCGCGGTCACGGTCATGGTGATCATGGCCGGGTTCCCGCTCTACTGGATGCTCAACACGGCGCTGGCGTCCGACGACGACCTGTACGGCTCCGGCCAGAAGTTCCTGCTCCAGCTCCAGAACTTCCCGAACCTGCTGGAGAAGCTGGGGGAAGTGGAGCTGGGGACATGGGTGTCGAACTCGGTCCTCATCGCGTTCGGCACCACGCTGCTCGCTCTCACGCTCGGCTCGCTCGCCGGCTACGCGCTGAGCCGCTTCCGGTTCCGCGGTAAGGGCTTCACCGGATTCCTGATGTTCTCCACCCAGGTGCTGCCCGAGGCGCTCATCCTCGTGCCGCTCTACACCGTCTTCATCAAGCTGGGGCTGCTCAACAACCTCGGCGGCCTGGTCCTCGCCGACACCGCGTTCGTGCTGCCCGTCACCGCCTTCGTGCTCAAGGGCGCCATGGACAAGATCCCGTACGAGCTGGAGGAGTCAGCCATGATCGACAAGTGTCCCCGGCTGTCGATCCTGACGATGATCGTCCTTCCGATCATCGCGCCCAGCGTGGCGGCGGCCGCGGTCGTCGCGTTCTTCGCCGGATGGAACGAATACCTGTTCGCCGCCACGTTCGTCTCTGACCGCGAACTGTGGCCGGCCAGTGTCGGGCTCGCCTCCTTCATCGGACAGAACGAAACACCGATGTCGGCGATCATGGGCTCCGCCCTGGTGTTCGCGATCCCGGCCATCACCTTCTTCCTGCTCGTGCAACGACGCATCATCGCCGGCATCGCCTCCGGCGCCGTGAAGGGTTGACCATGCCTGCACTCAAGTTCGAACAGGTCTCCAAGTCCTATGGGGTCAACGAGATCATCAACTCCTTCGACGCCGAGGTCGAGGACGGCGAGTTCCTTGTCCTGCTCGGGCCGTCGGGCTGTGGGAAGTCGACGCTGCTGCGCATGATCGCCGGGCTGACCGACATCACCTCCGGAAAGCTGCTCTTCGACGGCGAACCGGCCAACGACTGGCCGGTGGCACAACGCAAGATCGCCTTCGTCTTCCAGTCGTACGCGCTCTACCCGCACATGAGCGTGCGGGACAACATCGCGTTCCCGCTCGTGATGGAGGCTTTCAGGCCCCAGTACCACGTACCGGTGATCAACGCGATCATGCGCCGGCGCATCGCGAAGCGACCCGATGTGCGCGAGCAGGTCGAGAACCTGGCTCGTTCCTTCGAGCTCGACCATCTGCTCGACCGGCGCCCCGCCAACCTCTCCGGAGGGCAGCGCCAGCGGGTCGCCCTGGCCCGAGCCCTGATCCGCGACCCGTCGCTCTACCTGCTCGACGAGCCGCTGTCGAACCTCGACGCCAAGTTGCGCGCCCAGATGCGAGCCCAGATCTCCGCGCTGCACCACGAGGTCGGCAAGACGTTCATCTACGTCACACACGACCAGATCGAAGCGATGACCATGGCCACCCGCATCGCGATCATGGACAAGGGCGTCGTCCAGCAGTTCGGCACCCCCGACGACATCTACAAACGACCCGCCAACACGTTCGTCGCACGCTTCGTCGGCTCCCCGCCGATGAACCTGCTTCCCGTACTCCGCGACGGCCCCCAATTGCGTCACCACGGCGGCGCGACCTGGACCCACACCGGGCCACTGCCGACCGGCGGCGAACACATCTTCGGCATCCGGCCAGAGAAGCTCCGCGCCGTTGAGAAGGGGGCCGCGGGAGCGATCCCCGTCGAGGTGATGTCGGTCGAGCGGCTCGGCGGCGAGGCACAGATCGGCTGCCGGGTGATCCACGAACACCAGGACCACGAACGCCGTCTGGCCGGCTCCGACGAACTGCTCTGGGCCAAGGTCGCCCCCGACATCGACGTCTCCGTCGGTGACCACCGCAGGCTCGACTACACCCCCGCCGATGTCACCTGGTTCGACCCGGCCACCACCCAGCGGGTCGACCTCGAAACGCTGCAAGGAGCACACGCATGACCCAGCCGTTCCGGATCGCCGCGACCGGCCACAGCCTCAACTACCTGCCGGAATACATGGCGGCACACCGCGGCTACTTCGAGCACGAGGGCCTGGCCGTCGACGCCGTCGTCCCCAGTCCCTGGGACCTCGTGCTCACCGAGCTCGCCGCCGGCACCAGCCAGGCCGCGCTCGGCGGCATCTGGGTGCCGAGCATGTACTTCGGTCGTAGCTCTCGCTACACCCCGTTCGCGCAGGTCGCCAACCGTGCGCCCCTGGCCCTGGTCGGGCGCGGTGACCCGGCGTCGTTCAGCCTGACCGACCTCGTCGGCGGCACCGTGCTGATGAAGGGCAGCAACGGCGCCAGCGTGGGGCTCTACCTCAAGATGCTGCTCGCGGAGAACGACATAGACGCTCGCGACGTACGTTTCATCCAGGACCTCGATGGGGCGATGCTCAGCGAACTGTTCGTCGGTGGCATGGGCGACTACCTGCTCATCGACTACCCGAACGCGTCCAAGCTCGCGGGGTCCCATGATGTCGCCGTCGTCCGGGCGTTCGCCGAGGCCGGCGGCGACATCCCCTGGAGCGTCTACTACACGCTCAGGGAGCCCACCGACGAGCAGCGCGACCTGCACACCCGCTTCTTCCGGGCGCTGGGCAGAGGCATGGCCGACGTACTCGACGCCCCTGCCGACACCTACGCCGACCTGCTGACCAGTCTGTTCCCGAAGTTCGACATCGGCCTGCTGGTGGCCCTGACCGACCAGTACCGTACGTGGGGCATGTGGACCACGCCCGAGATCAACCGAGCCGGCTACGACCGCTGGCAAGCCGGCATCGCGCTCGGCGGACTGGTCTCCCAGCCGCTCGGCTACGACGTGCTGATCGACTCCGTGCCGGCCACGCGCGCATCGCGGGAAGTCACCCCGTGAGGCTGCTCGTGGTCAACTGCAACACCTCCAGCGAGGTCACCGCGACGATCGTCACGAACGCGCGCGCCGCCGCCGGACCCGGCACCGAGATCATCGGCATCCAGCCGGCGTGGGGCCCGGAATCCGCCGAGGGCTACTTCGAGAGCTTCGTGTCCGCGGCCGCCGTACTCGACGCCGTCGCGACCTACCCGGAGCCCTTCGACGCGGTCGTGATGGCCGGGTTCGGCGAGCACGGCCGCGAGGGCGCCCGCCAGCTCATCACCCAGCCGGTCGTGGACATCACCGAGGCGGCCGCGCAGGTCGCGAGCCTCGTCTCGCACCGGTTCGGCGTCGTGACCACCATGGCGACCGCGATACCGGGGATCGAGGAGAGCCTGCGCAACAGCGGGCTGGGCGAGCGCTGCACCGCCGTCGTGGCCACCGACGTGCCCGTCGTGTCGATCCACGACAGCGGCGACGAGCTCGTCGAGACGCTGTCCCGCGCCGCCGAGACGCTGTTGGACCGCGGCGCCGACGCCATCGTGCTGGGCTGCGCCGGCTTCGCCGGCCTCGACCAACTGCTCGAACAGCGGCTCGGCGTGCCGGTCATCGACCCGGTCGCCAGCGCGGTCGTCATCGCCCAGTCGCTCGTCTCGCTCGGTAAGAAGACCAGCAAGAAAGGTGCGTTCGCGCCGCCGAACGATGCGAAACGATGGGTCGGCTGGCCCGTGTCACAGCGGACAGCACTCACGAGCAACGCCGACAGGAGGTAGCGATGGACGTCCCCCTGAGCGGTGCCGACGCGGTGGCATCTGCGCCGAACAGTGCCGACGCGGTGGCATCAGCGCCGAACGGCGCCGACGCGGTGGCATCAGCGCCGAGCCCGAACAGCGTGCTGCAACGCGTCTACGACGGGATCCGGCACGGCATCATCACCGGTACGATCGCGCAGGGCACGCGGCTGAACGAGAATCGCTTCGCCGAGAGCTTCGAGGTCTCGCGGGTGCCGATCAGGGAGGCGATCCGTCGTCTGGAGCACGACGGCTTCGTCATCGCCGAGCCTCGCCGCAGCGCCGTGGTCAGCACCTGGACCGCCGATCGCGTCATCGACCTGTTCGACGCTCGGCTCGCCCTGGAGGTCGAGGCCGCCCGCTACGCCGCCCGGCGGGTCCGGGAGGGTGCCTCGACAGCCGGCCTCGCGCGCCGGCTCGCCGCGACGGAGCAGTCCATCGCGTCCGGCGACCACTTGGAGATCGCCAAGGCCAGCACCCAGTTCCACATCGAAGTCGTCGAACTCACCCAGAACCGGCTGCTGCGCTCGTTGATGCGCACCATCTCCCACGAGATGATCTGGCTGTTCTACCTGACCTCCCAGCGAGACGCGCGGAAAGCCTGCGACGAGCACCACGACATGCTCGACGCCATCGCCTCGGGCAAGGAAGAACTCGCCCGCACCGTCACCTACACCCACATCGAACGAGGCAGGGAGCCGTCGCTGGCCAACTTCGACAGGGGCGGGCCGGGGCCCGCGTGAATGCGATGGCCGAGCTGTTGCCCGAGGCCGCCTGGATCCGCGACGACACCTTGCGCTCCACCGTCCTGCGGATCTGGGAACAGGCGTGGCGAACCAGCGGATGGGACACCGTCACCGCCTGCCCCAAAGGTCCTGACCTGCCCGGTCACAGCCTCGTCGAGCATTCCCGGTCCGTTGCGCGCCTGGCCCACTCGATGGCGGAGATCCTCGCTCAGCGTGACACCGTCGTCGTGGACTCCGACGCGGTCCTCACGATCGCGCTGCTGCACGACGTGAGCAAGTTGCACGAGTTCCAGCCCATCCCCGGCGGTGCCGCCCGATCCGTTGTCGGGCATCGCTACCAGCACGGCTTCCTGGCCGCGTTCTGGATGCACGAAGCCGGGCTGCCGATCGACCTCGTGCACGCGGTGATCGCTCACACCGACCTGTCCACCGTCCTGCCTCAGACTCAGGAAGCACTCATCGTGCACTACGCCGACTTCGCCGACTCGGACAGCGTCCTGCTGCACGAAGGTCAGCCTCTGTTCTGCAAGAACACCGGCCGGACGACCCTGCGATGAACGCTCCCGGAAAGACATCCATGACAACACCGGTCAATCTCGCCTCCCGTGGCCTCGGCGCCGCGGTCCTCGCCGCCAACGACGAGTTCTTCGTCGCCAAGGAGAACCTCATCCACGACGGGCCCGCCCGCCACGACGGCGGCAGTGGCCCGCGCGGCGCCCTCTACGACGGGTGGGAAACCCGCCGGCGCCGCGACGGCGGTACCGACTGGGTGATCGTCCGGCTGGCGGTACCCGGGATCATCTCCGCTGTCGTTGTCGACACGGCCTATTTCACCGGCAACTATCCGGCCGCGGTCTCTGTCGACGCCGGCACCTTCGATCCTGGTGAGCCCTGGGACACCGAACAGGGCTGGCGCGAGATCGTCGACCGCTCGCCGTGCCAAGGCGACACCGCCAACCAGTACACGGTCAGCGATGACACCATCGCGACGCACGTGCGCCTGCGGATCCACCCCGACGGCGGCGTCGCGCGGTTGCGGGTCCTGGGCGACGTGGTCCTCGACCCCCGCTCGGTGAGCGAATACTTCGACAGCGCCGCGTTGCTGTCCGGCGCGACCGTCACCGAGGTCAGCGACGGCTTCTACAGCCCACCGGACAACACTCTGCGGCCCGGCCTCGCCGGTGCGACCAAAGACGGCTGGGAGACCCGCCGCCGCCGCGACGACGGACACGACTGGATGGTGATCAAGCTCGGCGCGGCCTGCCACCCCGTGCTGGCGGAGATCGACACCACCCACTTCATCGGGAACGCCCCCGACGCCTGTTCTCTCGAGATCGCCGACAGGGATCCGCGGACCGACGGCGACTGGACAACGGTGCTGCCCCGCACGCCGCTGGAGGGCGACCGGAGGCAACGCTTCGTCCTGCCCTCCGGTACGCACGCACGCTACCTGCGGGTACACATCCATCCGGACGGTGGTCTCGCCCGTCTGCGCCTGGAGAGCTGGCTGAGCCCCAGCGGCCGTGCGGATCTCCTCATTCGCTGGCTGCGACACTGTCCTGAGCCGTTCCTGCGTGCATGGTGCGCCGCGAAGGGCGTCTCTGCCGAGGGAACGGAGCGGCTGACAGCGGTGCGCCGCGACCTGTCCGTCGTCGCTACCGATGTCGCGGGCGTCTGGGCGGCCGCCGGGTTGGATCCGGCCGATGCCGGCTTGCTTGAAGACCTGGTCTTTCCCACTCTCGCGCACCGATCAGCGATATCGCCGGCCTCGTCGTCTCGACGGTGATCGGCATGCTCGGCGGGTACGCGCCCGCCTGCCGTCGCTGAAGCCGGGGATCGTCGCCGTCGGGTCCTTCGCGTTCATCAGCGCGTGGAACAACTTCCTGTTCGCCATCATGTTCATCAGTTCGCCGGACCGGTTCACCGTGCCGGTCGGGTTGAGCGCCGGCGCGGTCAAGGGCTGACGCCGGTGATCTGGTCGTCGGCGGTCCGGCCGAAGGCGTCCCAGCCGGCGGTGGCGGTCGGCGGCGGGCTCTCGCGGAGCTCGGCGAGCAGGCCCGGCAACTCGGCGGCGACGGTGGCCCGCGCGGCGGGCCGAGATCGAGAGGGCCGTGGCCGCGGCGGACTTTGATCCGTAGGTTCCGGGTTCGAGCCCCGGGCGCCCTACCAGCAACGACCTGGGCGGGCTCTCCGATCCTTGTGATCAGGAGGCCCGCCCAGTCGCATTTCCCGTTGTACTCCTCATCTTGCCGCGTTCGATCCGCCCGTGGCGGCCTTGCCACCTGCCGACGCGAACATCCTGAAGCGATTGACCGTTGACACCCTCCTTATTTATTTTCTACTGTTTAGCAAATCGGGAGGGGTACGTGAGGATGCAGCGCACACTGGAGCTTGTCGAGGCTGAGGTCAGCGAGAGGAGCCGATGGCACTTCCTCGTCATGCGACACGGCGATCGCGTCGCGGTCGGCGAGTGCTCGGACGCGGGGGACCGCGCACGGCTGCTCGAACAGTTGGCCGCGGCATGTCGCCGGCTCGTGGGCCGGGACCTGGTCGCCGACCGTCAGGCCGTTCTCGCCGACCTGGCGGACCAGGTGTCACGAACGAACTCGGACGGCAGGCTCGTCACCGCCACCCTCATGGGTGGGCTCGAGCAGATGATGGTCGACCACGCCGCGCAGGCGGCCGGCGAGCCGGTGTGGAAGTGGCTCGGCGGCTCGGATCCCGGCTCCGTTCCGGTCTACGCGAACATCAACCGCATGCCGGGCGGCCGCTCTCCCGAGGACGTCGCCGTGATGGCGCGCCGCGCGGTCGGCGCGGGGTTCACCTCGGTCAAGTGCGCGCCCTTCGACGTCAGCGTTCCGGGGGAGCCGTTGGCGACCACGGGGATGGCCCGGCTCAGGGCGATTCGCGCCGCCATCGGCGATGAGGTGGAGCTGAAGGTCGACTGTCATGAGCGCCTCCCCGCCGAGGAGGTGCACCGGCTCCTCCCCAGTCTTGAGGGCCTCGGGATCGCCTGGTTGGAGGACGCCGTCAGCATCGGTTCAGTGGCGGAATTGCGTGCGCTTCGAGCGGCGACGGCCCTTCCGCTCGCCGGCGGAGAGCTCATGTTCGACCCGGAGGAGGCCCGCGCCGCGGTCGCCGGCCGGCTGATCGACGTCCTCATGCCGGATGTCAAACACGCCGGAGGTGTGGAACGCGTGCTGCGCATCGCCCGCTCGGCCCCGGATCTGGCGATCTCACTTCACAATCCCTCAGGGCCGGTCGCCACCGCGGCCAGCGCCCACACATTCGCCGCATGCTCCAACGCCACCGTGCTGGAGTACCAGTTCGGCGAGACACCATGGCGCTCCGAGCTCGTCAGCGGGCTTGAGCGCGTCGTGAACGGACGGCTCTACTTGACCGACCGTCCCGGCCTCGGAGTCACCCTCCAACCGAACCATCCCAGCTGTCGAGTTCTGTGGTCCACGAATATCTAGGACGGCCATCGATGTCCAAGCAGTTCATTCCCCGCCTCCGCGGCCGATCCAGTTTGACGATCATCGCGCTCGTCGCCTGTGGCGCGCTCGTCCTCTCAGGATGCCGGTCGGCGGTCAACTCATCGCCGGACGATTCCGGGCCGCGGAAGGGCGGCATCCTGAACATCGTGCAGAGCGCCGACATCGCGCCCTCGACGTTCCTGTCCCAGAACAATCCGAACTTCAGCGTCATACGGACGGTCTTCAACACACTGACCGCCTACGACCATCATTCCCTCCAGCCTCAGCCCGAGCTGGCCACGAGCTGGAACATCGCGCCCGACAAGAAGACAGTGACGCTGAAACTGCGGGACGGCGTCACCTTCCACTCTGGCCGCCCGTTCACCGCCGACGACGTCGTCTTCACCCTCAAGGCCATGACGCGCCAGGACGTCCCGTCGCAGCTCAAGCACGTGGCCGCCGCCATCACCGGGATGAAGGCCGACGACGCGAACACCGTGACGCTCCACCTGGCACAGCCCGTGTCCAACCTGTTCGACCTGTTCGAGGTGACGCCGATCGTCGACAAGGACACCTTCGACGATCTCCTCGCCGGAAAGAAGTTCGTCGGCACGGGAGCGTTCCAGGTCGTGAAGTACACGCCCGGCTCCGGTGTCGACCTCAAGAGGTACGCCAATTACTGGCAGAAGGGCCGCCCGTACCTGGACGGCGTGCACATCAGCGTGCAGAGCCAGTCGCAGTCGATGCTCTCCTCGCTTCGCTCGGGGCAGACCCAGCTCGCTCTCGACCTGGCGCCCCTGGACACCGCCGCGATCAAGAACGATCCCGGATTCCAGGTCATCGCCTCCGATGCGAACGACGCGACGTACTACGTGGGCTCGAACGTCAAGATCGCCCCACTCGACGACCGCGACGTCCGGCAGGGCATCGCCTGGGCGATCGACCGCGACCGCATACTCAAGCAGGCTCTCGCCGGCATCGGGCGGACCAGTTCCCTGCCATGGTCATCGTCCTCACCGGCCTTCGACCAGCGCAAGGCCGACACCTACGCGCAGGACCTCGCCAAGGCCAAGCAGCTGATCGGCCGGGCCGGCGCCACCGGCAAGACGGTCGAGGTCGCCTTCAACTCCGGGTTCGCGACGAACAAGGCCATCGCCGAGATCGTCCAGTTCGACCTGAAGGCGGTCGGCCTGCGGGCGCAGCTCGTACCGCTCCAGGCGCCCGACTTCTTCGCCAAGCTCGGCAGCGGCGACATGCCAGGGCTGTTCGTCAATGTGCACGGCTTCGGCCAGCTCGGCCCCGCGACCCTCGTCAAGGGCGCCTTCCCGTTCAACGCCGACAAGAACGCCTCCAGCTTCGACTCCGATGAGTACCGCACCATCGCGAAACAGCTCTGGACGCCGGCGGACGACGCCGCCGCCAAGGCCGCCTACACGCGGGTCAACGACTTCCTGCTCGACCAGCAGTTCGTCAGCGACCTCGTGGTCAGCGCGCACACCTTCACCATCTCCACGAAGCTGAAGGGCCTGCGGTACACGATGTACGACTATCTCGATCTTGACGACGCCTACCTGACGAAGTGATGCCGACCGATGATTAGCTACGCACTGAGGCGTGTCCCGTCCGCTCTCCTCGTGCTGGTCGTGGCGTCGGTGCTCGTCTTCGCCGTCCCGCGGCTCGCGTCGGGCGACGCCGCGGACGTCCTGGCGGGCCCCGACTCCACGGCCGCCACCCGGGAAGCGGTCCGGCACGACCTCGGTCTCGACCAGAGCCCCGTCCTCCAGTACGCGCAGTGGGCCCGGGACCTGCTGACCGGCGACCTCGGTACCTCCTACATCCGTAAGGAACCGGCATCGCACGCGATCGGGGCCGCGCTCGGGCAGACGGTCACCCTGACAGTGGCCGCTCTGCTCCTGGCCGTCGTGCTCGGCGGCCTCGCGGGCGTGGTGCTCGGCACCGGCCGGCGGCGGTTCGTCACGCGGCCGGTCGGCGCGCTCGTCTCCCTCGCCTTCGCGCTGCCGCCGTACGTCAGTGGCGTCCTGCTGGTGCTGCTGTTCGCCGTCACGATCCGGCTGCTCCCGGCGACCGGGTACATGCCGCTGACGCAGAGCCCCGACCTCGCCCTGCAGTACCTCCTCATGCCGGCGCTGTGCCTCGCGCTGCCCACCGCGGCCACACTCGCCCGCTTCCTCGCCGCCTCCATACGGCAGGTGATGGACGAGGACTTCATCCGCACCGGTGTGGCCAAGGGCCTGACCGCCTATCGCCTGGTCCGCGCGCACGTCGTCCCGAACGCCCTGCCGCCGGTGCTCACCGTGCTGGGCATCCAGGTCGGGCAGCTGCTCGGCGGCGCCATCGTGGTGGAGGCCATCTTCGGCTGGCACGGCATCGGCGACCTGCTGGTCACGTCGGTGCTGGACCGTGACTACGTCCTGGTCCAGGACCTGCTCCTGTTCGCCGTTGCGGTATTCGTGGTCGTGCAGACCCTCACCGACCTCCTCCACGCGGCGATCGACCCCCGCATCCGGCTGGAGGCATGATGATCGCCCTGTCCACCCCAGCCGCCACGGCCGCCTCCCGGCCGCAGCGTTCGCGCTGGTCGCGGGCCCTGCGATTCCCCGAGACCGCCGCGGGACTCGTCATCGTCGCCGCGCTGTTCGTGCTCGGCATCCTGGCGCCCTGGATCGCACCGTACGGCTTCGACGCGCAGAGCAGTGACAGCTTCGCCGGGGCCGGCGCCTCGCACCTTCTGGGCACCGACGAGTTCGGCCGCGACGTGTTCAGCCGGGTGCTGTTCGGCATCCGGCAGGACGTCGTGGTGGCCGGCCTCGCCGTTCCGATCGGAGGGCTGCTGGGCATCGCTCTCGGTCTGCTGTGCGGATCGCACCGGATCGTGGACTCCATCGTGCAGCGGGTCTTCGACGTGCAGCTCGCCTTCACCGCTCTCGTCCTCGGTGTCGCGGTGTCGGCCACCGCCGTCGGCCCCGGGATGACGGCCATCGTCGTCACCTGCGTCGTCGTCAACGTCCCGCTCTTCGGGCGGCTCACCCGGTCGGCGATCCAGGCGCAACGTTCGCGCGACTACGTGGTCGCGGCCGAGGTGGTGGGCGCGAGCCGCGGCCGTGTCCTGCTGCGCCACATCCTGCCCAACGCGCTGGACACGCTCATCGTCCAGGCCGCCCTCAGCCTGTCGACGGCGGTGTTCATCGAAGGGGCGATGAGCTTCGTGGGCATCGGCGTCCGCCCGCCGGCCCCGTCGCTGGGCTCGTTGCTGAGGACCAGCGTCAACTTTCTCGACCAGAATCCCTGGTACGCACTGGGCCCCATCATCGTCGTCACCGCTCTGGTGCTGGGCTTCAATCTCATCGCGGACGGACTGAACCGAGGGCTGCTACGCCGATGAACTCGACCGAACACACCACCCCGCAACCCCTCACCGGCGCCGGCGCCCTGCTCGGGGAGGGCCCGATCTGGGACGACGACGCGCACCGGCTGCTCTGGGTCGACATCTGGGGCGGCCTGCTGAACGCCACTTCCCTCGCGGGCGAGACCACCTCCACCGACCTGGGCGCGCCCTTGTCCTCGGTGGTGCTCAGCACGCGTGGCACGCGCGTCGTCACCGCCGGACTCTGCGTGCTCGAGCTGATCGACCAGGGCGCTCGTCACCTCGCCGACATCCCCGAAGACCCGTGCATGCGGGCGAACGACGCGGCCGTCGACCCGGCCGGACGCCTCTGGATCGGGACCATGACGATGCCTCACCGCCCCGTCCGCTCCGGCGGCCTGTGGCGGCTCGACCCCGGGAGCGACGTCCCGGTCCGGGTCCTGGACGACGTCCGGCTCGCGAACGGTCTCGCCTGGAGTCCGTCCGGCGACACCCTCTACTTCGTCGACTCCCTGCGCCAGGAGGTGAACGCCTACCCGTTCGACCCGGCCGACGGTTCGATCGGCGCCGCACGTCCGTTCCTGCGCATCCGCGACGAGGACGGCATGCCCGACGGAATCACCGTCGACGCCGACGGCAGAGTATGGGTGGCGCTCGCCGGCGGCGGCGCGGTCCGCCGCTACGGCCCCTCGGGAACCCTCGAGGAGCACGTCGCACTCCCCACCCGCTTCCCGACCAGCTGCGCGTTCGGCGGCCCCGGCCTCCGGCAGCTCTTCATCACCACCGGATCACGGCCCGTCGCACCGGACGAAAGACCGCGGGAGATCGCCCGAGGCGCCGGCGCGCTCTTCCGGCTCGGCACCGGCGTACGCGGCCTGCCCACCTCGCGGATGGAGCTCTGACATGCCGACCTACGAGAGAACCGTGAGTGTCGTCACCGGCGCCGCCCGCGGTATCGGACGTGCCATAGCGACGCATCTGCACGCCTTGGGCGGCAACGTCGTGGCCGTCGACATCGATGAGGCCGTCGCCGAGCACGACGACGGCCGGTCGTGGCGCGCGGTCGTCGGCGACATCACCGACCCGGGCGTCCAGGACGCGTGCCTCGCCGCCGCGGACTCTCTGCCGGGAGACCTTGCCGTGCTCGTGAACTGTGCCTTTGCCGAAGAAAGGGCTCCTTTGCTCGACGGAACCCCGGCGGGATGGGAGCGCACGTTCGCCGTGTCGTTGAGCGCCCCGGTCGAGCTGAGCCGCAGGTTCGTGACGGCTCTGGACTCACGACCGGGAGCGATCGTCAACGTCGCATCCGTACACGCCTTCCGAGCGGCGCCCGCGTTCGGCGCCTACGCGTCCGTGAAGGCGGCGCTGGTCGCCTTCACCCGGACCGCCGCGGTGGAGTGGGGCCCTCTCGGCGTCCGGGTCAACGCGGTCGCTCCCGGCTTCATCGCCGTGGAGCGCAACGCCCACATCTGCCGCGATCCCGCGCGTCTCGCCGCGGCCATCGGCGGGGCAGCGCTGCGACGTCCCGGCCGCCCCGAGGAGGTCGCCCGATGTGTGGCCTTCCTCGCCGGGCCCGACGCCTCGTTCGTCACCGGCGCCATCCTCGCCGTGGACGGAGGCGTCCTCGCACGACTCCCGGAAGGAGATCGGTCATGAGCCAGTCAGTCCTCCAGGTCCGTGACCTCGTCACGCGCTTCGACTCCGAGCGCGGACTGGTGCGGGCGGTGAACGGCGTCTCCTTCGAGGTACGCGCCGGTGAGACGCTCGCTCTCGTCGGCGAGTCCGGATCGGGCAAGTCGGTGACCGCCATGTCCCTGCTCCGGATGGTGCGTCCGCCCGGACGCATCGAGTCCGGGGAGATCCGCTACCAGGGCCGCGACCTGCTGACACTGGACGAGAAGGAGATGCGCGAGGTCCGCGGCGGCGGTATCAGCATGATCTTCCAGGACCCGATGTCCTCGCTGAACCCGGTGATGAAGATTCGCACCCAGCTCGTCGAGGCGATGCTCAGCCACGGTAAGTTCACCGGTTCGCAGGCACGCGGCCGCGCGGTCGACCTGATGAGACGGGTCGGCATCCCGGACCCCGACGCCCGGCTCGCCGACTATCCGCACGCCTTCTCCGGCGGGATGCGGCAACGCGTCATGATCGCCATGGCCCTGGCCAACGACCCCGAGGTCGTCATCGCCGACGAGCCCACCACGGCTCTCGACGTGACCATTCAGGCGCAGATCCTCGACCTCCTCACCGAGCTCAACCGTGACCTCGGGACCGCGATCGTGCTGATCACGCACAACCTCGGCGTGGTCGCCCGGTCGTGCCAACGCGTCGCGGTGATGTACGGCGGACACATCGTCGAGGAGGCGCCGGTGGACGCGCTGTTCACCTCACCCCGCCACCCCTACACCCGAGCCCTGCTGGCCGCGACCCCACGACTCGCCGCCTCCCGCCGGCTGCCGCTCGTGCCGATCGAGGGCCGCCCGCCGGACCTGGTCGCGCCGATACCCGGATGCCCGTACGCGCCACGTTGTGACGTGGCGGAGGAACGCTGCCACGAAGAGCACCCGCCGACGTACTCCAACGAACGCGCAAGCCGGGACTGGACGTGCTGGATCGCCGGACCGGACGGCGAGCTGCCGCCGGCCGCGAAACCGGGCGCGCCCGCGTCGCGGGAGCACACGGCAGGGCCTGAGACTCCGCTGCTCGAGGTCGACGAGCTGGTGAAGACCTTCCCTGTCAAGCGGCGCACCTCGCCCTGGCGCCGGACCACGCAGTACGTCAGCGCCGTCGACGGCGTCAGCCTGTCCATCGCGCCCGGCGAGACGGTGGGGCTGGTCGGCGAGTCCGGCTGCGGCAAGTCGAGCGTGGCCAAGGCACTCCTCGGCATCCACCCGGCCACGTCCGGCACCATCCGGTTCGACGGCCGGGACATCGGAGTCCTGCGCGGCGCCGACCTCGCCTGGTACCGCGGCCAGACGCAACTGGTGTTCCAGGACCCCATGTCCTCGCTGAACCCCCGCCTCACGGTCGGCGACGCCGTACGAGAACCCCTTCTCGTCCACGGCCTCGCCAAGGGAGAGCAAGCGCGGCACCGCGTCACGGAGCTGCTGGACCTCGTGGGTCTCGACCCCGCGGCGGCCGCCCGCTACCCGCACGAGTTCTCCGGCGGTCAGCGACAGCGCATCGTCATCGCACGCGCTCTCGCGGTGAATCCCCGGCTGCTCGTCTGCGACGAAGCGGTGTCCGCTCTCGACGTCTCCCTGCAGGCACAGATCATCAGCCTCCTTCAGGATCTGCAGCGACGGCTCGGCTTGTCCTATCTGTTCATCGGGCACGATCTGGCGACCGTCCGCTACATCTCGCACCGCATCATGGTCATGTACCTCGGACAGATCGTGGAGTCCGGTCCGTCCGAAGAGATCACCGCCAACCCCCAGCACCCGTACACCGCCAGCCTGCTCTCCGCCGTGCCGGAGCCGGATCCCGCCCGCGAGCGCCAGCGGGAGCGCATCGTGCTCGGCGGTGACGTGCCCAGCCCGATCGATCCGCCCCCGGCGTGCCGTTTCCACAGCCGTTGCCCGATCGGGCCGCTGACCAACCCCGGCCGCACCATCTGCGCCACCGAACGACCGCCCCTCCGGCAGGTCGCCCCTGGCCAGTACACCGCCTGCCACTTCCCCGGGGAACTGCGCCGAAGCGGTCTCGACAGCGCGGCCGTGGTGCCGTGATGAACCTGGACGCGTCCGGCGACGGTCACGCCATCGTCCCCGGGCATGCGCACCGACTCGATCCGGCCCCGGTCGGCGGACTCGAGAGTCTGCGCCGCAGGAACACGGCGCAGGTCGCCCGGGCCCTGCTCCAGCTCGGCGCCTCCGCCCGCGCCGAGATCGCCCGGACGACCGGACTCAGCGCCACCAGCCTCACCAAGATCACCGCATACATGATCCGGATGCGCGTGATCCGCGAGCTGGCCGTCGTCATGGGAGGAGACACCGGCCGTCCACGAGTACCGGTCGCGCTCGACACCTCCCACCACCGCTTCATCGGCCTGCACATCGGACTGCGGCGGACCACCGGTGGCCTGCTCGATCTCGCGGGCAACGTCGTCGTGGAACATGCCGTCACGCACCGCCGGCCGACCCGCTCCGGCATCCTCGCCGAGGCGCGGGATCTTCACACCGAGCTCGTAGCGGCCGCCGGAGGAGCCGACCGGGTGCTCGGCACCGGCATCGTGACCGGTGGACGCGTCGACCCGGCCCGGGGCGTCGTCGTCGAGCACCCACTGCTGGGCTGGAGGGACGTGCCGCTCGTGACCGAGATCGGGCCGGCCGGTCATCCCGTCCTGGTGGACAGCAGCGTTCGTGGCCTGGCCCTGGCCGAGACCTACCTCGGCGCCGCGCGCGACACGAGTTCCTCGGTCTTCCTCTTCATCGGCAACATCGTCGGCGCGGGGCTCATGATCGACGGCCGGCTGAGGAAGGGCCACGACGCCGCGGCCGGTACCATCGACCATCTGTCGCTCGGCACCGACGCGCTCGACGCCGACGCGCCCGGCGAGCGGTGCCGCTGTGGCCGGCGCGACTGCCTCGCGGCCCTGGCCAGCGACGTCGCCGTCCTGGCGAGGGCGCGCAGC
Source organism: Nonomuraea sp. CA-143628 (assembly GCF_050942315.1). Lineage (NCBI taxonomy): Bacteria > Bacillati > Actinomycetota > Actinomycetes > Streptosporangiales > Streptosporangiaceae > Nonomuraea > Nonomuraea sp. CA-143628. The sequence continues at coordinate 7,849,790 of NZ_CP192072.1, read as the reverse complement.
GCCGGTATCGTACGACCACACGCTTCGTTCGAGTCGCTGGTCAAGAAGTCACGGACCGGCGATCCGGCCGCGACCGACCTCCTCCGGACCCGGGCCGAACTGGCCGGAGTGGCCGCGGCCACCCTCCTCGACCTGCTCGACCCCGACCTCCTCGTGCTCGGCGGCGGCCTGCTCCAGACGCCGGAGCACCTCGGCGCCCTGCGCTCCGCCGCTGCCCGCCGGCTCACCCGTCCGGACGCCGCCGACCGCATCGTACCGACTGGTCTGGGCGCCGGCTCCCTCGTACGTGGATCGGCCAGTCTCGTCCTGCACGCCTTCTTCACCGACCCGGTCGGCATGCTGCCCGCTCATTCGGCCGGAGCCGGGCGGCCTTCCCTGACCGGCGCGGCGAGCGATGGCTATGGCCGGGCAAGAGGATCGGCGTAGAAGGCGTCGAGCACCGGTGTAGCCGCGCCCTGGACGAGACCCGACGGCCCGACCAGGACCGCGGGCTGAATCGGGGTCGGCTCGCGCCCGCCGACCACTCGCTCGCGAGCCGCCGACACGACCTGCTCGAACCGTTCCGTGGACGAGACGACCTCGCCGCCGCCGATGATCGCGAGGTCCGGGTCGTGGACATCGATCAGTGCGGCCACGGTCGTGCCGACGCGCGCGGCGCGCAGCTCGAGCATTCGGCGTACCGTGCGTCCCTCGGAGATCTTGACGAGGTCGTCGATGGTCGTGCCGCCTGGCAACAGCCCGCGCTGCTGCGCCTCGAGCGTGAGCGCGGCGTCGCTGGCCACCGCCCACAAGCAGTCACGGCGCCCGCACGTGCATGGGACGGCGGACCGGGAACCGGAGCTGACGTGGTCGATGAGCCCTGCCGCGTCGTGCTGACCGCGCGCGATGTCCCCGTGCACCACGTGCGCGCACCCGATGACGTTGCCGACGAAGACGTAAAGAACGTTCCGCGCGCCGGCGTCCGCCGCGAGCCGGGCCTCGGCCAGTGCCAGCGCCCGAACGGTGGACTCGACTCGTGGCACCGGAAGGCCGTCGACCCGGAGCCCCTCGGAAAAGGCCACGTCGTGCCAGCCCAGTCCCTCGAAGGTGCGGACGGCGCCGGACTCGGGCGGCACCCAGCCACCCGTGCAGGCGCCGTAGCCCACCACGTCCTCGCGTCGTACGCCGGACTGCTCGACCATCTCACGCACCAGACGGGTGGCGGTCGACAGCACGGTCCGGGGCGCGGCGCTGCCGTGCTTGCGGGACCGCAGCGCGACCACCTGGCCGGCCAGGTCGACGAGCCCGACGGTGACCCGCTGCAGCCCGACGTGCACACCCACGAATCGATGACGGTGCGGATTGAGCGTGATGGGCCGACGCGGCCGGCCTCGCCCACGCGCCTGAGCCGACGCCGGCTCGGTCTGCGGGGCCTCCGCGATGTACTCGGCGCGCTCCAGCTCAATGATGATCTTTGTGATGGCGGCGGCGCTGAGTCCCACGCTGGACGCGATCTCCGAGCGTGACACCGCGCCGCGAGCACGGATCTCGGACAGGACCGCGGCGGCGTTACCGCGTCGCAGGCTGTCGAGCTGCTGGCCCAGCTGACGTCCCTGCAGCGCCGTTCGCGTCGTCACGAGGCTCCCTCCTGCGCCGGCCGGACAGCCGCTGATTCCGTTGATCCTATGTGCGTGCCGCAGCACAGTACGTCGGAGCCCGGACGGCCGGCGCTCGGGTCGGCCGCCCGGATCTCATGAATCGGACGAGCTCGGGAGCCGGACGAGTTCAGGAACCGCAGCTTCGCCCGTGCCCGGTGAACCGCAACAGCGTCACGCTGTGCGGCTCGAACTCGTGGCTCAGGACGCCACCGTCGGCCTTCTCCTGTGAGGTGCGCACGCTGATGTCGCTTGGATGACCGGGGGCGTTGTAGGACTCGACCGAGGCGCCGTTCACCGTCGAGACGCTCACCGGGCCGGTGACGCCCTTGCCGGGCAGCGCGACGTCGGCAGGCACGGCGTGCTCGGCGTCGCGGTTGACGACCATTGTCCGGATGACGCCGCCGGCGCACGCGGACACCACGCGAAGCGCGGCGTACGTCCCCGCCGGCGCCGTAAGGACCGGGTTTCCGGTCACGGTGCTCTTGACGACGTGACCACCGGCCATCGTGGCGTACAGCCCCAGCACGTTGGCCCGGCCCGTCATGAGGAAGCCTGGTGGGCTGCCGAACAGATTGGCCGGATTCGGCGCCCCAGCGGCTGAAGGCAGGTCGGCGGTGTTGGAGTTGATCGACACCCTGACGTCGTTCTCCATCTGGCCGGCGACCTGCGCGGCCAGGTACAGGACGTGCGCCAGCCGGGCCTCGTAGGCGGGCGCGGGCGTGTTGAGCGTGCCGTACTCGGTGACGAGCAGGTCCGGCCGGGTGGCGGTGTCAGGGAAGTAGCGCGCCATCCGGTCGCGCAGGTCACGCAGGTCGGCGTCCCGCTTCGCGGTCGCGACCTGCAGATTGCCATAGCGCGTGAGTGTGCCGTCCTCCGGGGGCGTGCTGTAGGAGTGCGTGCCCAGGCAGTCGTACGGGCGCGATCCCATCGCCTCGACGAACTCCGGGCGGCCCCAGCCGGAGCAGACCTCGATCGAGGGATCGACCGACTTCATCGCCTTACGGAAAGCGACGTAGCCTTGGTGGACGCCACTGGTGTACTCGATCGACAGGGACGCCCCCGCGGGCGGAACGGCCCCGTGCGTACCGTCGCCGAAGTGGACGATCCCGTCGAGCTTGCCGACGGTGTAGACATGCGCGTCAGGCGCCTGCCCGGCGAGACTCGCGACCCGCTGCCAGGGGCTGCCCGCGACGCGGAGCACGGGCTCGGTGATCGGCCCGTCGCCGACGCCCGGGGCTCCTTCGTCGTCACCGGGCAGTGCGATGGGAGCGAATCTGACCCGGTACTCCTGGTTCGGCGCACCCGTGCCCTGGCGGCGGGTCGCCAGGTCGCAGCCGAGGAACAGGCCGTCGTTGTCCTGATAGGCAGCGTCCTTCGCGGTCTGCCGCTGCCAGCCGCCCTTGATGAACTGCTGAAGGCGCGCCGCCGCCTCTCCCGACCACCAGTAGTGCTGGCCGACGAGGTACGGCTCGTTCCCGAACTCCCAGTAGTGGATGCCGTAGGGCTTGGCGTGACCGTTGCGCGCGCGTACGTCGCCCCAGTCCACGCCGCCGTTCGGGTTCGTCGCCTTGCCGTCGGCGGGAGCGTTCATGTACTCGACGAAATCGGCGGCGCCGGCGGCGGACTGATTGATCGCCGACACCATCATCATTGTCTCACCGCCGATGGACCGGACGTACTTCTCGTTCTCATCGGGACCGAAGCGGCTGTCGGTCGAAGCGAAGCGGCCGTTCGCGAAGCCGCCTGACGTCTGGCACTTCCGCTGGTCCTGCGGGCCGATCGCCCGCTTGAAGTCGAAGAGGTTCGCGACCGTGCCACCGGGGTAACGGAGCATGTCGAGGCCCGCCTGCTTGCTCAGCCGGACGATCCCGTCGGCCGGCCGCCCGGCGGCGGAGTTCCAGATCCCCTTGCCATCGTCCGGCCACCGCTGGTTGGCGCCGACGATCGCCGCGGGGACCTCCCCGACCGGGCGGCCGTCCGACGTCACGTAGCGCTCCGGGGAGACGGTGATCCTCGTCGGCGCCGCGCCCGCCTGAGCTGGGGACAGCGGAAGCGCGGCCACACCGGCCAGCGCGATGAGCGAGGCCGCCGCTAACAGGCGCACCGATCGTTGTGGTCGCCCCTGAGGTCTCGCTCGCCTCACGGGACTGTCTCCGAGATGCCCGAACATGTATTTCTCCTCTTGCCGACTCCGCTGCACGGAGGCGGATCAGTCGACGTCAGCCTGGCACCGACGGTTCGACCTTAGAGGATTTATTCAATAGTGTGAAGTAAATAACGACCGCAATCGCGGCGGCGACCCTTCCGCGAAGACCGGCGCGCCGAACCACGTGCCCGGCTGGCTCACCACCGCCACCGACCACATGATCGAGCCGTGGGCCAGCCCGCCGAACCCGGCCAACACCCCGCCCAAGGAGGGCAGGCAACTGGCCGAGCTGAACGCCAACCAGGTCTCGACCCTGTACCAGGACCACGCGACCACCCCGGGGGCGAAGCTGTACTGGCGGCTGTCCCACCGCTCGATGACCTCGACCATCCGGTAGACCTGAGCCACTGTGAGCACCGGATGTTCTGGGCGCCAACGAGCCTGGCGAGGTGCTGCTGACCCGTTGGCGTCGCTCTCGATGGTCAGCCGGTTGACCCATTGCCGGGCCAGCCATAGGCCTCGGCCGTTGCTGCTGTCGGCCGGTACGGCGTGCTGGCCTTGCGCGTCCGGCCGGGCCAGCCCCGGGCCGTTGTCGGTGACCCGGCAATAGAGGCGGCCGTCGGCCTGCCACAGGCTGAGGCGTCCGCGCTCGCCGCCATGGCGCACCGCGTTGGTGGTGATCTCGTTGACCGCCACCACGAACCGGTACAGGTCTCGCCCGGTGAGACCGTGCCGCGCGGCGTAGCGCTCCACCAACCGGCGCAGCAGGACGAGCGTGCCGAAGTCGAAGTCGTACCGCGTCTCCGGACGGCATTTTCCGACGGGGACAGAGCCGTACACATGGAGCCCACTCCAGGGAATGGCGTCCTTCGCGCAGGTCAGTGCGCTGTCGTGCGCGGATGGTGCACCCAGCCGTGCGGGTCCGGGGCACGGCCGGTCTGTACGGCCATGAGCTTCTCGCGCAACCAGAGGGTGAGGGGACCGGGCCGGCCGTCTGCCATCTGCCAGGCGGTGGTGCGTGTGCGGGCCCGGCCGACGGGGGTGATGACAGCGGCGGTGCCGCAGCCGAAGACCTCGGTGATCGAGCCGTCCGCCGCGCCCGTCTGCCACTCCTCCAGGCTGATGCGGCTCTCGCTGACGGGGTGGCCGAGGTCGCGGGCGAGGGTGAGGACGCTGTCGCGGGTGATCCCGGGCAGGAGTGAGCCGGTGAGGGCGGGGGTGGTGATCTCGGCGGCAGGGCCGTGGCCGCGTACGAAGAAGAGGTTCATGGCGCCCACTTCCTCGATCCAGCGCCGCTCGACCGCATCGAGCCAGACCACCTGGTCGCAGCCGTGCTCGGCGGCGTCGTTCTGGGCGAGGAACGCGGCGGCGTAGTTCCCGGCGAACTTGGCGGCGCCGGTGCCACCCGGGGCGGCCCGTACATAGTCCTCGGCGATCCACACCGACAGAGGTCTGATGCCGTCGGGGAAGAACGACCCGGCCGGGGAGGCGATGAGCAGGAACAGGTACTCGGCCGAGGGCCGGACGCTGAGCGTGCTCTCGGTGGCGAACATCAGCGGCCGCAGATACAGAGAGTGCTCCGCGGCGTCGGGAACCCAGCACCTATCGTGACTCACGAGCAGCTCACATGCCTTCATGAACAGCTCGACGGGTAACTCCGGCATGGCCATCCGGCGGGCGCTCGCCTGGAAGCGGTGCGCGTTGGCCTCGGGCCGGAACAGCGCGACCGTACCGTCCGGCTGCCGGTACGCCTTGAGCCCTTCGAAGATCGACTGGCCGTAGTGCAGTCCTGTGGCGGCCGGGTCGATGGTCAGCGGGGCGTATGGGCCCAGCGCGGCGTCATGCCAGCCCGCCTCGCCGGTCCACTTGATGGTGACCATGTGATCTGTCATGTACCGGCCGAAGCCGGGTGCGGCCAGAATCTGCTGCCGCTCGGCATCAGGACGCAGGTGAGGATGCGGTTTGATGGTGAACTGGGGGAGCGTGAGGGGCATCTGGGCTTCCCTTACGGGCGTGCGCTCACCGTGGTGCGCGGTCAGCGGGTGCGGAACGGGCTTCGGAGCACTGGCTACGGGCCAGGGATGCGGGCCGTCGAGAAGCCTGCGCGGGGCGCGGCCGAACTCGATGAAGAGCCGCTCGCGCGTCTCGGCGGTGGTGCAGCCCAGTAACAGGCAGGGGTCGAGATCTATGAGCAAGCAACTGCCCGTTGCCCGTGCGTACAGCGTAGACCCGCTGGATGCCGGGGTGAATGGCGTCGACGAAGGAGAACGGCACGGCAACCGGTTCGGCATTGCGGCCGAGCTGGACTGGTGATCGCGGGTTGACCTCGAGTTCGGTTGAGGTTGCCGGCTAGGGGCGACATCAACCGATCGGGGGAGAGCAACGTGCGCGTGAACCACAACCGGGCGCAGGCACCTTCCACTGGCACGTGCTCGTCGGCCGCTACCCCCAGGCCCACGCCCTCGCCCAGGAAGCAAGAGACCGGCTCGCCCCCTACTTGCCGACGTGCCACCCATCACCGTTGCCTACAGCACCGTCACCCAGCCCGCCGCCCCACTGATCGAAGCCTTGGGCCTGAGCCTTCCAGCACGCGAACTCACGCTCGACGCCGTCAGCCTCGTCATCCAGCACGGCCCCGAACGCCTCTGGAACTGGCAACACATCGGCTCCGCGCTCCTCCTCGGCGAAAACAACCCTCTCTGACCACGGTCAGAGCCACGCGACCGGTCGACACGACTTCCCTGCCGAGCTTGCCACCGGCCCAGTCGCCGGAAGTCGTCCAGCGTCAGGCTGAGCTCCGCACGCCCGCGCCATCGCATTTGCGCGGTTTCACTCGCCGCCTTTTCGATGAGGGCCACGGCCGGGCCCGGATTCGAGACGAACACCAGGTGCGAAGCGCCCTCGACCACCTCGATGGTCGCGCCGGAGCGCTGGGCCATGAACTCCTGCGCCGCCGGCGGGATGATCCGGTCGGCGCCGCTGATCAGGTTGTAGCTCGGGATCGTGTGCCAGGCCTGTGGGTCGGCGGCGGGCTCACCGAGGGCGGAGCCCGTGGCTGGACGCTGCGTGATCGCGAAGAGCGCGGCTTCCTCGGCGGGCAGATCCCCGGCGAAATGGGGATGGAACACTCTCGGGTCGATGTAGAGGTCGACCTGCCCGCCGGGCAGCGGCGCTGGAGATGACGGCGCCACCGTATGAGTGGCCGACCAGCACGATCGGTCCCTCGATGCTGTTCAGCAGCGCCTTGAGTTGCTCCGCGTCGGATGAGAGCCCCCGAAGCGGGTTCGGCGCGACCACGACCGGATAGCCGTCGGTGGCAAGCCGCTGGACGATCGCGGTGAAGCCGCTGCCGTCGGCGAAGGCTGGCAGCGGTGCTTAGGTGTCGATCTTCAGCGCATCGCGCCGTCCACGTCGCCCTCCGCCGGGCGGCGGCAGTAGTAGACCAGAGCGGGTGGGAGATTCGCCCACACCGTCCGGCTGATGACCACCTCGTCGAACCGCGACCGCATGGAGCGCAGCAGGCGCCGGGCAGGCGGGGTCCAGCGGGCATGTACGTAGGCGAGTTCCACGACGGTCGGAGAGCCGGTACTGGGGACGACCGCCGTCGCCACCCTGGCCAATGCCGGGCCGCTCGGCGCGACCGCGCCGACCGTCATGGGATCGCGTACGAACTCGAGAAAGAACGACACCGCTCAGTCCCGCCGGGAGGGCGAGGAGACCGCCCTGAAGTGGAACGCCAGCCCGACACCCCAGGCGACCAGCGAATACAGCGGCCAGAAGAAGAGCTGCGGGGTGAAGAGCCACCACACCACGACCTGCGCCACATGCGCCACGACGTAGCAGATGGCGTGAACCCGCAGGCCCACCTTCAGCTGATGCTCGCTATTTCTCGATCTCATCTCGACCCGTTCTTCGACGGCCTACCTGCACGACGGCGTCACGCTAGCTCGACGCACTTGACGATGAGGGACCCGGCCATGCAGAGATCGTCAAGTCCCCGGCCCTACGCTGACCGGCGATCAACCTCTGCTGAAGGGTTCCGCATCCATGACGCCCACCCACGGCTATCCGGTCCTCGCCCCGGCGAATCCGCTGCGCGGCGTGGCCGCCGACGCCGCGCGTTGACCACGCTTCTTCCACCGATTCCCCACGAGGACGGGACCTTGCATCAGCGCGCCTACGAAGGCCAGTGCGCCGCCGAAGAGAACCGGCACACCTCCGTGAAGTCGCCCAGCCGCAATCCGAAGCTGACGCTGTTCGCGCTGGCACTGGGCACCTTCGCGATCGGCACCGGCGAGTTCGGCAGCAACGGCATCATCCAGCTCTTCGCATCCGATCTGAACGTGTCGATCCCGGTCGCGACTCACGCGATCACCGCCTACGCCATGGGGGTGGTGATCGGCTCGCCGGCGATCACCCTGCTCGCCGCCAGGGTCAACCGGCGCACACTGCTGCTGGGCATGATCGCCCTGTTCCTGATCGGCAACGGGCTGTCCGCGCTGGCGCCGGACATCGTGCTGCTCGTCGTCTTCCGGTTCGTCGCCGGTAGCGTGCAGGGCGCGTTCTTCGGCGCCGGAGCCGTCGTCGCGGCGTATGTGTACGGCCCGGGCAAGGGTGGCAAGGCATTCGCCACCGTCATGGGAGGACTCACCATCGCCACCGTCGTCGGGTCGCCGCTCGGCACCTTCATCGGCCAGAACGCCGGCTGGCGCACCATGTACTGGGTCGTGGTCGCCATCGGCCTGCTCGCGGGCACCGCCCTGGTGACCTGGCTGCCCCGTACCGATGACCTGCACGGCGGCTCCATCACCGGCGAGCTGCAGGCCGTGCGCCGGCTCAACGTCTGGCTGATGGTCACCGTCGCGGCGCTCGGCATCTCCAGCATCTTCGCCGTCTACACCTTCATCGGCCCGTTCATCACCGACGCGGCGCTGCGGGACGCCTCGCTCATCCCGATCGCGCTCGCCGTCTTCGGCCTCGGCATGGCGGCCGGCAACCACCTCGGCGGACGCGTCGCCGACCGGTACGAGAACCGCGGCCTGATCTGGGGCTACAGCGCTGTCCTGGCGCTGTTGGCGCTGATCGGCGTGGCCGGCGGCAACCTGGTGATCCTGCTGCCCTGCCTGTTCGGGGTCGGCGCGACGATGATGTTCGCGATCCCCACCATCCAGGTGCGGCTGACCGGCTTCGCGCCGGACGCCCCCACCCTGATGGGCGCGCTCAACCTGGCCGCACTCAACCTGGCCAACTCGCTGGGCGCGATCGGCGGCGCCGTCACCCTCAACGCCGGCTGGGGGACTTTGTCCACCGTCTGGGCCGGGTTCGCCCTGACCAGCGCCGGCCTGCTCCTGTACATCGTGACCGTCGCCCGGGTGAAGCCTTCCGTTCCGCTGAGCGGCTCGGCTGGAGCGGAACTCCAGCCGGAGACGCACTCTGACCCCGTGTGATGGCGTGGCCTCGTCCGCTGCCTCAAGCGGCACAGTGACGGAATGGGCTTCGATCGTGCCGTCGGGCTTGGTCTTGGCGTGGCGGAGTTGCGTGCTGGTCCCGTCGGCGGCTAGAGGGGCCCCTTCATCCTGATCCACCGACGTTCAGACATGGACCATTCGCTTGCGCCGGGTGGTCGAGTCGCCTTCTCTCCAAAGTGATCGGCGATGGATATGAAACTTTCATGGCTCTTCGTCCTTTGCAGCGGGAATCGGCGAAAGTTTCGGTGCGCATCATGACCGGCAAAGACCCCTGTAGTGCTGAAGTCAGCGGCCAAATGTGTTTGAAACTTTTCGGGTCTGTCTTGACATGTTTCGGATACATTTCCACACTGAGTCGCCAAGTGACGCCTTGGTGGCGTGCGTTCCGGCGGTGGGCGCGGCGTCGATCCCGTGGGGTGTGTCCCCGCGTGTTCCGTTTCCGTATTTCAGACATGGAGGCTCAGGCATGGGTGCAAACGCCATACCCTCGCCCGGAACCAGGCGGCCCTTGAGCGGCTTACGCTGGTCGATGATCGCCGCTGTCGGCGTGGTCACCGCGGTGATCGTACCGACCATGCCGGCCGGAGCGGCGGCGAGTACGCTCGGCGCGGCCGCCGCGCAGAGCGGGCGCTACTTCGGCGCCGCCATCAGCGCGGGCAAGCTCGGCGACTCGCAGTACACCACCATCGCCGGCCGCGAGTTCAACATGGTGACGGCCGAGAACGAGATGAAGATCGACGCCACCGAGCCCAACCGGGGCCAGTTCAGCTTCACCAACGGCGACCGCATCTACAACTGGGCCGTGCAGAACGGAAAGCGGGTGCGCGGCCACACGCTGGCCTGGCACTCCCAGCAGCCCGGCTGGATGCAGTCGCTGTCGGGCAGCAGCCTGCGCCAGGCCATGATCGACCACATCAACGGCGTCATGGGCCACTACAAAGGCAAGATCTACGCCTGGGACGTGGTCAACGAAGCCTACGCCGACAGCGGAGGCGGGCGGCGCGACTCCAACCTGCAGCGCACCGGCAACGACTGGATCGAGGTGGCCTTCCGCACCGCGCGCGCCGCCGACCCGGCCGCCAAGCTCTGCTACAACGACTACAACATCGACAACTGGACCTGGGCCAAGACACAGGCCGTCTACACCATGGTCCGCGACTTCAAGCAGCGCGGCGTGCCGATCGACTGCGTCGGCCTGCAGTCGCACTTCAACAGCGGCAGCCCCTACAACAGCAACTACCGCACCACCATCTCCAGCTTCGCCGCCCTCGGAGTGGACGTGCAGATCACCGAGCTCGACATCCAAGGCGCCTCCGCCCAGACCTACGCCGCCGTGACCAACGACTGCCTGGCGGTAGCCCGCTGCGCCGGCATCACCGTGTGGGGAGTACGCGACCAGGACTCCTGGCGATCAGGCGACACCCCACTACTGTTCAGCGGCGGCAACAAGAAGCCCGCCTACGACGCGGTCCTCAACGCCCTCAACGCCGCCTCGCCAGGCGGCCCCGACCCCACTCCGACACCGACACCGACGCCGCCCGGCGACAATGGTCAGATCAGGGGTGTGGCCTCCGGTCGCTGCCTGGACGTGCCCAACGCCACCACCACGGATGGCACTCAGGTGCAGTTGTGGGACTGCAACGGCCAGTCCAACCAGCAGTGGAGCTCGACCTCCGCGGGTGAGGTCAAGGTGTACGGCAACAAGTGCCTGGACGCCGCCGGCACCGGGAACGGCGCGAAGGTGCAGATCTACAGCTGCTGGGGCGGCGACAACCAGAAGTGGCGGGTCAACTCCGACGGGACCATCGTCGGCGTGCAGTCGGGGCTGTGCCTGGACGCCGTCGGCGCGGGCACCGGCAACGGCACCCGGATCCAGCTGTACTCCTGCTCGGGCGGCAACAACCAGAAGTGGACCTGGAGCGGACGTTCCTGAAGCCGCGTCGGCAGGCCCGTGGCTTCGCCGCAACCGGTGGCCGGTTGCGGCGAAGCGCGCGAAGGTCTGCGAGCGTCGTCGGGGTTCACACGCCCGTGATGGTCCATTGGTTGTTGGTGCTGTTGTTCGGCGTCCACATGGCCACGGTGGAGCCGGCTGTGCTGTTGCCCATGCCGTCGAGGGCCGTGCCGGTGCCGCGGTTGATGATCTGGTTGCGGCCGTTGCCCGTGCTGTTGAGGCGCCACTGCTGGTTGTTGCCGCCGTCCCACGCCGCCTGCCTGGCGTTGGCTCCGTTGGCGGTGTTGCCCCAGCTGTCGGCGACCATGCCGTTGGCACGGTTGACGATGCGGTACCACCCGCCGCCCAGGTCCACGAGCTGCCACTGCAGGTTGGTGCTGCCGTCCCAGTTCCACTGCTTGAGGTTCGCCCCGGAGGCGACATTCCCGCCGCTGTCCAGCGCCAGGCCGGTGGTCGCGTTGATGATCCGCACGTAGGTCGCCGGCGCGGGGCCGGACCCGGTCACGCGGTACGTACGACCGGCCTGGCCGGTCAATCTGATGACGTCGTTCTCGGGTTTGGCGACGCTGACGGGGTCGCCGGTCGTGGTGTCGACCACCTGGTAGGTCCCGGCGAAGATCCGGCCGCGCACGTTGACCGTCCCGTCACGGTCGAACCTGATGAGGATCTCGGTGGCTCCGCCGGAGCTCCACGTCGCGTCCACGGTGTAGCCGCCGCGCCCTCGAAGACCCTGCGCCTTTCCGCTCGGCCAGGCCGCCGGGAGCGCCGGCAGCACGTGAAGCTCGCCGTTGTGGCTCTGCAGCAGCATCTCGGCGACGCCGGACGTCGCGCCGAAGTTGCCGTCGATCTGGAAGGGCGGGTGCAGGTCGAACATGTTGGGCGCGAGCCGGGCCGTCGTCACGAGGGCGCGGATGAGGTCGTGCGCACGCGTGCCCTCTTCCATCCGCGCCCAGTAGTTGATCTTCCACGCCAGCGACCAGCCCGTACCGTCGTCACCGCGCAGTTCGAGGGTCCGCCGTGCGGCGGTGTACAGCGCGGGAGTGCCGCGCTTGGTGATCTGGTTGCTGGGATGCAGGCCGTAGAGGTGGGAGATGTGCCGGTGGTTCTGCTCGGTCTCGACCCAGTCGTACAGCCACTCCTGGATGTTGCCGCGCGAGCCCACCTTCATCGGCGCGAGCCGGTCCCGGGCGGCCAGGACCTGTGCCCGGAAGCCGGCGTCCGTGCCCAGGAGTTCGCTCGCCTTGGCGCAGCCGTTGAACAGATCCCGCAGGATCTGGTTGTCCATCGTGGGTCCGGCGCAGATGCTGACGCCCGCGTGGTGGGTCAGTTCCGGGGAGTTCGACGGGTTCGTGACCAGATACCCGAGGCTCGGCTCCTGCACGAGGGTGTCCAGGAAGAACTGCGCCGCCCCCTTCATCGCCGGGTAGTACTGCCGGAGGAAATCGAGGTCGCCGGTGAACAGGTAGTGATCCCAGATCATGGTGGACAGCCACGCGCCGCCGGTCTGCCACATGCCCGCCGCGGCGAAGTCGACGACCGACGAGGCTCGCCATCCGTCGGTGTTGTGGTGGGTCACCCAGCCGGAGGCGTTGTACTGCACCCGGGCCGTGCGGGCGCCGGTGACCGTGAGGTCGTTGATCATCCGGAACACCGGCTCGTAGCACTCCGACAGGTTGGTCGTGTCGGTCGGCCAGTAGTTCATGGGCAGGTTGGCGTTGAGGGTGTACTTCGAGTCCCAGGACGGGGTCAGCGAGTCGTTCCAGATGCCCTGCAGGTTGGCGGGCTGGGTGCCCGGACGCGAGGAAGAGATCAGCAGGTAACGGCCGTACTGGAACAGCAACGCCGAGAACTGCGGATCGTTGCTGTTGGCGTGCTGCGCGATCCGTACGTCGGTCGGCTGGTCGGCCGCCGCGGTACGGCCGAGGTCGAGCGTCATGCGCCCGAACAGCCGCTGGTAGTCGGCGACGTGCCGGCCACGCAGGTCGTCGTAGGCCCTGCCGGCGGCGGCGTCGAGATGGCGCCGGGCGATGCCCTGATAGTCGCCGCTGACGTCCTTGTAGTTCACGTAGCCGGAGCCGATGGAGATCAGCACCGTCACGCTGTTGGCGGACCTTACCTGCAAGGTGCCGCCGGAGCTGCTGACACTGCCGCCCTCGGCGACGGCCCGGGCCAGTGCCAGGAACCTGACCTTGCCGGTCAGGCCCCTCTGGTCGCCGGAGATGCCGTCGAGCGCCACCGTCGTGCCGTCCGGGCTGGACCGCGTCGTCCGCTGCGGGCTGCCGAAGGTCGCCGAGAACGTGATCGAGCCGGGCTTGTCGGCGGTCAGGCGGAGGGCGATCACCTGATCCGGCGCGCTCGCGAGCACCTCGCGCCGGTACCGTACGCCGTTCTGCAGGTACGTCACCGTCGTGGTGGCCGTGGTCAGGTCCAGGAGACGGTTGTACTCCGAAACCCCGGCGGCGCTGCCGAAGGTCAGTCGCAGATCGCCCACCGGCTGGTAGGCCAGCTGAGCCGAAGGGTTACCCAGCATGTTCTGGTCGACAAGGGTCTGGGCCTGGCTCCACTGGTTCTGGAAGACCGACTGCCGGATCTGCCCCAGCGCCGCCGCACCCTTCGTGTTGCTCTGGTCGTACGGCCCGCCGGCCCAGATGGTGTCCTCGTTGAGCTGAAGCCGTTCGGTGTCGACGTTGCCGAACACCATGGCGCCCAGGCGACCGTTTCCGATCGGAAGCGCACGCAGCCACTCCGTGCCGGCGCTCTTGTCGTACCAGAGCGCCAGATCGTTCGCGGCGCGCACCTCCGGAGGCGCTACCGACCCGGCCCGGGCCGCGGCCGTCCATTGCAACGGCAACAGCGCGGCTCCGGCTCCGGCCGCGCCGAATCTCAGCACTTGTCTTCGCGATAAATCAGCCATTTTCGGTTCTCCAAGTTCGCGGGGGTCGGCCTCCGTTGGATACGCGCGCCCTGCAGCACGTACGCGCCTGCGTGCTCGTGGCCATCGCCGGGGCGATGAACTCGTCCCGGCGATGGTGCGTGGTCAGCTGTCGCGGGCCGTCAGGCGCGGGCCCACTTCTGGTTGGTTCCTCCGGTGCAGGGCCAGATGCGGGCCTTGGTGCCGTTGGCGGTGCCGCTGACGTCCAGGCACTTGTTCGCCCCGACCGCGGTGATGGTGCCGTCGGCGTTGAGGCGCCACTTCTGGTTGTTCTGACCGTTGCAGTCCCAGATGATCACCGCGGTGCCGTCCGCCGTCCCGGCCCCGTTCACGTCCAGGCACTTGCCGCCGTAGACCCGCAGCTCACCGGAGCTGGTGGCGGCCCACTGCTGGTTGGACTGCCCGTTGCAGTCCCAGATCTGCGCCTGCGCGCCGTTGGCCTGCGAGGCTCCGCTGACGTCCAGGCACCGCCCCGACCCCACACCCTTGAACGCGCCTGTCGCCGGCGGATCAATCGTTGGAGTCGGTGTCGGATTCGGGTCGCCGCCTCCGAACTGCGCGAAGAAGTTCCACACCACTGGCCTGGTCCACGACTTCTCGCCGGGCTCGAAGTCGCCGGGCTTCCCGTCCACGGGACCGGGGGTATGGCCGGCGTCGAACGCCGCCCATGCGACCGGATACCCCGCCCGGCACCCCGAGTAGGAGGTGACGACGTGCGTAAGGCTGCCTTGCGCCGGCTCCGGCGGGTTCTGGGGAGTGCAGCCGTTGTTCCTGACGAACCTGTCACGTAGCGACCGGCCCGCGGAGATGTTGAGCACCGGATCCCTGAGGCCGTGCAGCCCGATGTACGCGATGGGCTCGTTGCCGCCGCTGCACCCGCTGAGCTGCCCGCCGGAGTAGACCGCCACGGCGCGGAAGGTCGTCGCCCTGGTGCACGCGAGCGAGTAGCTCATGCCGCCGCCGTAGCTGAAGCCCATGGCGAAGCGCTGGGAGGTGTCCACACAGAGGTCCGCCTCGATCCGGCGGATCATGTCGTCGACGAAGGTGATGTCCTCACCGCCCGAGTTGGCCCAGCCATTGTTGAAGCCCTGGGGCGCGACGAAGATCGCGGTGTTGTTCGACAATGCCCTGAGCCCGTAATAGGACCAGGGGTACCCACTGGTTCCGCCCCCGTCGACATCGTTGGCGGTGCCGCCATTCCAGTGGAATCCGAAGATCAACCGGTAAGGGGTGGTGTTGTTGTAATTGTCTGGAATTCTCAGGATATAGCTGCGGTTTTTCCCGCTGGTCGTAATCGACTGCGGACCGCTTCTCAGCGTCGGGGCCTTGCCGCATCCGGCGGTGCCCGCGAGAGCGCTCTGTTGTGCGAGGGGCGGAGGCGCGGTGTCGCCCAGCGCCGTATGCACCGTGGCCAGGGCGACGAGCAGTACAGCGGAAGCGATGGCGGTGAAGAGGTATCCAAGCCTCGACATCACGCAAATTCCTTTCCCTTTTTTTGGGTGGGCACACGTAAAAGGGAAGCTACTTCTACCACCTTTTCTGGGGGGTGAGGGCATTGGCGGCCGGCCGGTCGAGTTCTTGAGGTGTTAGCGCTCACTCAACGCCGCCGTAATGGGATCTCCTTTCTTCCTGGCGGCAAGAGATGATGGTGCAGCGGAGCAAATATGACCGTGACAAGACCTGTCAAGGATCGGCCTTCTCGACATTGAGGGCCCGCGCCCGAGATGACCCCGTCGCTCCGGCGCCTGACCAGGAGAAGCGACCGTGGTCGCCGCTGACGCGCCGCGATGAAACTTTCACAGCCCTCGATCGAATCGATTCCGAGGACGCGAACGGGCGTTAACGCTCCAGCCGTACGGGGTCGGCCGTTCCGCTGCGGCGGACGATCCAGGCCTCGGTGATGTGATTGAACATCGCCTCGGCGGCACCCGCGGGATCGTGGGCGGCGATGCGTTCGTAGACGCGGCGGTGGCCGAGGTTCGACGCCACGCACAAGGCCCGCTCGGTCCGGCCCATGTACCGGGCGGTGTTGATGACCTGGCTTTCCATCGCCCGTACGACGCCTCGGGCGATGCGGTTTCCCGACGCCCGCATGATCGTGTCGTGGAAGGCGCGGTCGCTTTCGGCGTAGGTGACCGGGTCGGCCACGAGCTCGTCCATCCGATCCACCAGCGCGCGCAACTGCTCGATGGTGTCCGGCTCGGCCAGGCGGGCGGCGACGTTGGCCATGTCGGACTCCAGCACGCGCCGCGTGACGACGAGGTCGTCGAGGATCGCCAGACTCTCGTCCGCGGCGATGGCCGCGCCGAGGACGAGTTCGTCGAGCATGTCCCACATCACCGGAGGGGTCACCATGGTGCCGGAACCCTGACGGACCCGTACCAGTCCCTTGTCCTGCAGGACTTTCACCGCCTCCCGGACGACGGTGCGGCTCACGGAGAAGGCTTCGCACAGCGCGGGCTCGGTGGGCAGCGGCGTCCCCGGCGGGTGTACGCCGCGAACGATGCGCTCCACCAGCTCGGCGGTCACCGCTCTGGCGAGGCTGGCCGGCCGCTGGGCCCAGGCCGGTGGTGCCGGGACAGCGCTGCCCGTTTCCTGCGATGCCGTCATATCCCCCTCCGGTGACCTGGCAAGGACAGCGCGACCGCAGCAGTCTACATGTCCCTCTTGACCGTAATACGTCATACGAATTATGTTTCGCGAGGACGGTCGGCCGCTCTCGGAGGGTGAACAGCTATGAAGCAGCGGGCGTTATGGTCGGTCCTGCTTGCCGCGGGACTGGCCGTGGCCGGCTGCGGGAGTGCGGCGCGGACGGAGTCCCCGTCCGGCGGAGACTCGCAGTCCAAGCCGCGGAAGCTCGTGGTGTGGGACTGGAAGTCCGGCGAACCGGCGGCGGCCACCTACATCGAGAAAGCGAAGGCCGACTTCGCCAAGCGGCATCCCGGCGTCAGCGTCGAGTTCGTCGCCCAGCCCTTCGACCAGTACTACACCTTGCTCGGCACGGTCATTCAGGCCGGCAAGGGACCCGACGTCATGCTGTTCAACGGGGGCGGACAGCTCCGCGATCGGGTCGCCGCGCTTCGTCCGCTGGACCAGTACGTGAGCGACGACAAGAGCCGGTTGGCGGGCTGGGACGCCTTCAGCAAGGACGGCAAGACCTATGCCGCGCCGGTGACCCTGCAGGGACACCCGATCTACTACAACAAGGCGCTCTACGAGAAAGCCGGTCTCGACCCGGCGAAGCCGCCCAAGACCTGGGACGAGTTGGTCAGCGGCTGCGCCGCCATCAAGAAGGCGACGGGAGCCGCGTGCTTCGCGCTCGGCAACAAGGAAGGCATCGGCATCCAGTTCTTCATGTCAGGCCTCGGCTCCGGCATCTTGACGCCTCAGGAGTACGACAACTGGATCGCCGGGAAGCGTGACTGGACCTCCCCCCACGTGAAGCGGATCTTCGACCTGTGGAAGGACGCCGGCGACAAAGGGCTGAACAACGACGGCGCCAACTCCACCGCGATGTTCACCGACATCTTCAGGGTCTTCGAGACCGGTAAGGCCGCGCACATCATCGGGCTGATGTCGGACGTCGGGCACTGGAAGGACTTCGCCGAGTTCCTGCCGCCCGGCAAGATCGGCGTCATGCCGGCCCCGGTCGTCACCGAGGGGGCCGGCCCCAGCCTTCCGTACGACGGCGGCATCGGCTACGCCGTCGCCAAGTGGACGAAGGACCCGAAGCTGGCCGCCGACCTGGTGCGATCCCTGACCTCGACCGACGCCTTGGCCGCGTTCTACGCCAAGGCCGGCGCGATCGCGTCCGACACGACGATCGACGTCTCTCAGGCGGGCCCGGCCGTCGCCGCGATCGTGCCCGAGATCAAGACCGGTAAGCCCGCCCTGCATGTCGCGCTGTCCTCCAAGACCCTGGACCTGATGGGAAGACTGTCCCAGCAGCTCCTGAGTGGTTCGACCACTGTGGACAAGGCTGTGGAGCAGCTGGCCGCCTCCGACCGGGCGGGCTGACCGGGTGCCTGTCGGAGGTCCGTCGCCGTTGGTCCGCCCGGCCGGCTCCGGGCGAGACGGCGCGGCGACCGTCACGCACCGGGGCGCCCGTACCACCCGTAGGGCGCGCGCCGAGCGCCTCGCCCCCTACGTCCTAGTGGCGCCGGCCGTACTGATCATCGTGGTGCTGCGGCTGTGGCCGTTGGTCCTGGGGGTCAACTTCTCCTTCACGGGTGACGGAGAGCTCAACGGAACCCCTGTCGGCCTGGGCAACTACCTGGAGCTGGCCGGTGACCCGTTGTTCCGCACCTCGCTGGCCAATGTCGGGCTGCTGGTGCTGCTGCTTCCCGTGGCGGTGGCGATTCCGGGTCTGCTCGCGACCTTCATCTATCTGCGGGTGCCCGGTCACCGGGTCTACCGCAGTGTCTACTTCTTTCCGGCCGTGCTCTCACCGGTGATCGTCGGTGCGATCTTCAACCTCATGCTCGGGTTCGACGGCCCGTTGAACGCCGTCCTCGGGGCGGTCGGCGTCGGCCCGATCGACTGGCTCGGCGATCCGGGCATCGCCATGTTCACGGTTGCCGGCGTGCACATATGGGCGACGTTCGGGATGGCTCTGGTGGTGTTCCTCGCCGGGTTCAGCACCCTGGACGCCTCGCTGCTGGACGCCGCCCGCGTGGACGGCGCCTCGCTCGGCCAGATCATCTGGCACGTGATCATCCCGAGCCTGACGCGCACCATTCAGTTCGTCTTCGTGACCACGATGATCGGGATGCTGACGTCCATGTTCGGCCTGCTCTTCGTGATGACCGGCGGGGGGCCGGAGGGTTCGACCTACCTGCCGGAGTTCTACATCTGGCACCAGCAGGGACAGCTGAACCAGCCGGCGCTCGCCTCGGCCGCCTCGACGGTTCTCTTCGTCGTCATGCTCGTGGTGGGGCTCTCGCAGATCACTCTGCTCCGGCGCGCGGGGAGGCAGGACTGATGCCCGGCCGGCGTCCGGCCAGGTGGGTGGCCGCTGTCTCCATGGCGGTGCTCGCGCTGGCGACGATCTATCCCCTCGTGTTCACCGCCAACGTCGCGATGAAGACCCGCCGCGACTACATCCTCGACCGGTTCTCCCCGGCGGGCTCCCTGCGCTGGGACAACCTCGCCGAGGCGTGGGCCGGCGCCGGAATGGCGCGATACTTCGTCAACTCGGTCATCGTCGTGGCATTCGCCGTGGCCCTGCTGCTGCTGTTGGGTTCGATGGCGGGCTTCGCGCTGAGTCAACTGCGCTTCCGCGGATCCTCGGCGATCTTCCTGGGCTGTCTGGCGGGGCTGTTCATCCCCTTCCAGGTGATCATGGTGCCGCTCACCAGGGTCATGGCCGACAGCGGGCTCATCGACACCTATCCGGGGCTGATCCTGGCCTACGTCGCGCAGTTCCTGCCGTTCACCGTCTTCCTGATGACGAGCCACTACCGGACCATTCCGGTGGAGATCGTCGACGCGGCCAGGATC
The DNA here is from genome assembly GCF_050942315.1 of Nonomuraea sp. CA-143628. Lineage (NCBI taxonomy): Bacteria > Bacillati > Actinomycetota > Actinomycetes > Streptosporangiales > Streptosporangiaceae > Nonomuraea > Nonomuraea sp. CA-143628. Next base: position 7,830,157 of record NZ_CP192072.1, on the reverse strand, counting down.
GACGGGAACACGGTGTACGGCGTGTACCGGCGGATCATGCTTCCACTGGGCGTTCCGGCGCTGCTGTCGGTCGGCATTCTCGACGCCTTGTTCTGCTGGAACGACGTGCTCATCTCCCTGCTCATGATGCCGTCGCCCGAGCATCGCACCCTCATGATCGGGGTCAACGCGCTGCGCGGACAGTATTCCGATGACATTCCCACCTTCGCCTCGGGGGTCCTGATCGCCGCGATACCCGTGCTCATGATCTATCTGTTCCTCCAGCGCCAGATCGCCGACGGTGTCACCGCCGGTTCCACGAAGGGCTGACATGCGGATCACGGGGTATCGGACCATGACGACGGTCCAGGAATGGGGCCGTCCCGTCGGTGACGCCAACGGCGTCTTCGCCGACGGCGTCGTCTCGGTGCCGCTCGTCATGGTGGACACCGACGAGGGGATCACCGGCATCGGCCTCGGGCCGCACGTCGAGATCGACGCCGTGTTCGCCGCGATCGAGGGCGAGGATCCACGCGGCGTGACGGCACTGTACGACCGCATGCTGCGGCAGACGTTCAAGGCGGGCCACGCGGGAGCCGTGTTCGGCACGATCGGCGCGCTCGACACCGCCCTGTGGGACATCAAGGCACAGGCGGCCGGTGAACCGCTCTGGCGGCTGCTGGGCGGACGCGACCGGCGAGTCCCCGCCTACGCCTCAGGCCTCGACATCGGCCTGACCGACGACGAACTCGTCTCGGTCTACGGGATCTACGCCCAGCACGGCCTGCGCGCGGCCAAGATCAAGGGCGGCCTCGACATCGACCGCGACCGGCACCGCCTGACAGTGGTACGGGACGTGCTGAGCGAGGTCCGGCACGGATCGAGGCCGGGCCTGATGCTCGACGTGAACGAGGCCTGGACCCGCAAGCAGGCGGTCCGGCACGTCTGCGAGCTGGAGCGCACCCTGGACCTCACCTGGATCGAAGAGCCGGTCCGGCGGTGGGACTCCGAAGGACTGGCCGTCGTCGGTCGCGGGATCCGCGCCTCCGTCGCCACGGGGGAGAACCTCACCGGGCTCGAGCAGTTCCGTCCGCTGCTGGCCGCGGGGGCCGTCGACATCGTCCAGACGGCCGCGGTCTGGGGGGTGACGCACTTCCTGCGGGTGTCGGCCCTCGCGCACGCCCATGACCTTCCGGTCAGTCCGATCGGGACCACTCCGGTCGCGCTGCTGCACGCCGCGACGTCGGTGCCGAACCACCTGGTCAGCGAGTTGCAGGACCTGCACTCGCCGCTCGGACTGTCGCTCGGCACGTACGTCGAGGACGGCGCCTTCATCCTCGGAGACTCGCCGGGCCTCGGCATCACGATCGACGAGCACGCGATCAACGCGTTCACCCGCCGACCGGACGCCAGGGCCGCAGGAGGCCCCAACATCCGGCCGGAGCACGCCGGACGACGGCTGCTGGAGGTCACCGGTGGCTTCCATCAGACCTAGTGTCATGTGCCCCTCGCCGGGTGGCGTCCGGGTTTGCCGACGGTTTCGTGAGACCGGGTCAGCGGTAGCCGGCGGCGATGATGTCGGTCTGGACGGCGTTCTCGGTGGCGTCGGTGGGATAGCCGGCGATCATGGCTCCTTCGTAGAAGGTTCCGGCGCTGAGATTGGCGCCGCCATCGGGCTTGCAGCAGTCGCCGCCGCTGCCCAAGATGATGGCCCCCTGCTTCTTCATCGGGCTGTAGCCGTTGGGGAGCGACCCGTCGTACAGCGTGTACAGGCTGCCGGACTGCGCGTTGCCGCCCTTGATGGCGAACCGGCTGGTGCCGTTGTTCTTCAGCGTGGCGGTGACGAACTTGTGGGGGAGTGCCCGCTGGTTGGGGTTCCACGACTGGCTGCCGCCGGGGTACAGACCCCATTCCAGGTCGGCCTGGACCCAGGGGCCGGTCCCGGAGCAGCCGCCGAACCAGCATTGGGTGCTGAAGTTGATGGCGTCCATGGCGCCGGCGGCGTCGGCCTTCCTGGTCGTCTCGCTGTTGCCGTAGTCGAAGCAGCAGCCGCCGTTGACGTGGGTGCCGCTGGTGACCATGTACATGCCCTCGGGCGCGCTGCCGGTGGGCACACCGGTCAGGTGGCCGTCCCGCCAGTAGCTGTTGCCGGGGTTGATGTAGAGCGAGTACGCCTTGCCGCCGCCGACGGTGAGCGACTCGGTGGTCGCGATCGCGGGCCTGCTCTGCGGGGAGCCGGGGACCACGCTGGATCCCTGGTACCACAGGTCGTTGCCCCGCCCGGACTGGTCGTACACGACGGTCATGACGCACGTGGTGCCGGTGCAGAACGAGTCCTGGGCCGCGGCGTCGGCGACACCACCCGCGGTCAGCACGCCGATGTTCCTGGTCGTGTTGTCGGAGGAGCGCCTGACCTGGTAAAGGTTGCCGCTGTACGAGCCGTAGAGTGCCCGTGTCGTGCTGTGCGCGGCCACGCACGGCGTGCCGCCGGAGGCGTAGATGTCGCACGGGCGCGCGCCGGGCGGCTGCGGGGTCGGCGTCGGTGTGGGCTCGGTTCTTGTGGTCCATTGCTGGTTGGTGCCGCCATGGCACGCCCAGATCTGCACCTTGGTGCCGTTGGCGGTGCCGGCTCCGGAGACGTCCAGGCACTTGTTCGCGCCGACCGCGGTGATGGTGCCGTCGGCGTTGAGGCGCCATTTCTGGTTGTTCTGACCGTTGCAGTCCCAGATGATCACACTGGTGCCGTCGGCGGTGCCGGCGCCGTAAACGTCGAGGCACTTGCCGCCGTAGACCCGCAGCTCACCGGAGCTGGTGGAGGTCCACTGCTGGCTGGCCTGCCCGTTGCAGTCCCAGATCTGGGTCTGCGCGCTGTTCGTCTGCGAGGCTCCGCTGACGTTCAGGCACCGCCCCGACCCCACGCCCATCAGTGGCGTGGTCGCTGCCGAGGCCGGTGCTGACCAGGTCAGGGCGGCGGCCAAGAGGGTCGCCAGCGCCGTCAACACAGCCGCGAGGACGGCTGCCCGAGAGCCCGATAAGGGAACGGATGAAGGCTGCATGTCGTACTCCTTGGAAGTAGCGCGCTCGGAGGCCGGTGCGAATCGATTCGCCACGTACGGTTCACTGAGGAGGGGGGAGGCAGCGGTGTACGGCGAAGCACATACGACGGGCGGACGGCCTGTCAAGGCTCCGTCCTGTCCGGCTGCCTGCCGGAACCCCTGCCCGGCGGCACTCATCGGCGACGCTCGTGGTCGGGCTCGATGAAACGTTCATCCACCGCCGGCTCACGTCGGTTCCCGGCTGGGCGAACCGGTTCGGCCGGCCGGGTCACTGGGATGAGAAGAGGCGCTGCTGGATCTCTCTCCGGTAGTCGTCGAGGGTGTTGTCGATGTGCGTGGCCGCGGCTTGGGCGGCGGCTTCCGAGTCGCCGGCGCGGATGGCCTGGTAGATGGCGTCGTGCTCCTCGACGGCCTTGGCGGCGTGCCCGCCCACCGAGCCGCGCAGCCCGATGAGGTTGGACTGCGCCTGAAGCCTGCGGGCCTCTCGCACCGCCACCTGGAGGAACATGTTGTGCGAGGCCGTGGCGATGGCGGTGTGGAAGGTGTCGTCGCCCTCGTTGAACAGGTCTTCTTGTCCGGTCTCGAAGCCGTGGCGGCACAAGCCGGCCGCCTCCTCGATGGCCCTCAGCTCCGCGGGGGTGGCGCGGCGGGCGGCCAGCCTGCTGGTCTCCATCTCCTGCGCCCGGCGGAACTCGAACAGCATGTAGACGTGGTCGAGGTCGGTCGGGAGGAAGAAGGAGGCCCAGCGCCCGGTGCCGAGCATCCCCTCGTCATCGGCCACGTACAGGCCGCGGCCCTTCTGGGCGCGTACCCGGCCGAGCGCGGAGAGTATCTTCACCGCCTCGCGTACGACTGTGCGGCTGGTGCCCAGTTGCCGGGCCAGCTCGATCTCGGTCGGCATGCGGTCGCCCGGACGCAGGCCGAGCCGGACGATGAATTCAAGTACCTGCTCGGCGGCCACCTCGTAACCCGGCCGGTATCCGCTCTCACGCGGGGTGTCGGTCACCGTGCTTCCTCCTCGCCGTTCTCTGCAAAGTATGACTGATGAGGGTGTTCTCCCACGCTCCTGATTAGTACGACACATATGAACGGTTCATGCAGGGCCGAGTGGCGCGGTCGTCTGCAATGGCGGGTATAGCCGCTGGTCGAAGATGAGAATCGGCTAACTGTGGCCATGGCTTGGGTGTGCAAATGCCGAAATAAGCAGGCTTAAGGTCTTGACGGGTATCAATACTCACCACGTAATGAGAAGCGAAGACCCTCAGAAAGGTGTCACCTGCCTGAGCAGCAGGGCGTGATCTGGCCACACCCGTACCCCCCAAAGGAACCACTGTGCAGTCATTTTCGCCCGTCACGGCGCTGAGACCGGTTCTGATCGGCATCCTCGCCGCTGCGCTGGCCGCGGCGTTCGCGCTCGTCGCCCCCGCCACCCCGGCCCTAGCGGCCACCACGACCCTCTACGTGTCACCCGCCGGCACGGGCACCGCCTGCACGTCCGCCCAGCCGTGCTCGCCGGCCGCGGCGCAGACGGCGGTACGTTCGCTGAACGGCGCCATGTCCGGGGACATCGTCGTCGAACTGGCCGACGGGGTGTACCGGCTCTCCGCGCCGCTCCGGCTGACCGCCGCCGATTCCGGAAACAACGGCTACACCGTCAAATGGCAGGCCGCGGCGGGCGCCCATCCTGTCATCAGCGGAGCCAGGGCGGTCGCCGGATGGACCGTGGCCGATTCGGGGAAGAACATCTGGCGCGCCGACGTCGGCTCGGGGATCGACACCCGGCAGCTCTACGTCGACGGCGCCATCGCCACGCGCGCGCGTACGGCCGTGAACCGGTCGGACTTCACCGCGAGCGGCACCGGCCTGAGGTTCGGCAGCAGCGCGCTGAACTATCTGAACACCCTGGCCAACCAGAACCGGGTCGAGATGGAGAGCGTGGGCTCGTTCACGGACCGCTACGTGACGGTGCAGAGCATCAGCGGGAACTTCGTCACGATGCGGCAGCCCGGCTGGAACAACAACACCTTCGGGTACGACACCTTCACGCAGCCGCACCGGGCGGGTCCGCTGTACCTGGAGAACGCCTACGAGTTCCTGGACGCACCGGGGGAGTGGTACGTCAACCCCGGGACCGGCGTCCTGTACTACATCCCGGCCGCCGGGCAGAACATGAGCAACATCAGCGTCGAGCTGCCGATTCTCCAGTCCCTGGTGAATGTCGGAGGCTCCTACGACGCGCCCGCGCACCACATCACGTTCAGCGGGATCACGTTCACCGGCACGTCCTGGCTCGGACCCAGCGGCGACCAGGGCTACGCGGACCAGCAGACCGGCGCCTACATCGCGGGCAGCTGGAACTGGCCCGCCGACAGGCTGACCTCCTGCCAGGAGGGGTGCCGGCAGTTCGAGGCCGCGCGGCCGAACTGGTATCAGATGCCGGCGGCCGTCCAGGTGTCCGCGGCCAACAACATCGCCTTCATCGACTCCCGGTTCGTCAACCTCGGTCAGACGGCCGTGGGCATCGGCAACGACGCCAACGCGCACGCCAGCGGTGTCGGCCTGGGCGCCGCCGACATCACGGTCACCCGGTCCGAGATCGCCCAGAGCGCGGCCGGCGGCATCGTGGTCGGTGGCGTGCGCGCCGACGCGCACCACCCCAGTGACCAGCGGATGGTCAACCGGAACATCACCGTCAGCGACAACCGCGTCCACGACCTCGGCCTGGACTACCGGGGCATCGTCTCGGTCCTGACCACCTACGTCACCAACACCGACGTGTCACACAACGAGGTCTACAACCTGCCGTACACCGGCATGTCGATCGGGTACGGCTGGGGCGCCAACGAGCCGGGCGGCAGCAACCAGTACGCCAACCGCGGCCTGTACAACTACCAGCCGCGCTACACCACTCCCACCACCGCGTCCGGCAACAAGCTCATCGGCAACTACGTGCACGACGTCATGCGGCAGATGACCGACGGGGGCTGTATCTACACGCTGTCGTGGAACCCGAACGCGGTGATCAGCGGCAACCACTGCCTGCGAACCAACGGCTGGTTCGGGATCTACTTCGACGAGGGCTCCAAGTACTACACCGTCACCGGCAACGTGCTCTCGAACACCGGCACCTGGGCCACCGCCAACTACTGGGGCGGCGAGAACATGGGGAACTTCACCCTCACCGGCAACTGGTCGACCAACGGCAGCACCAACGTGACCAACGGCGACCGCGGCAATGTGGTGAACAACAATGTCACCGTCACCAACGGCGCCTGGCCCGCGGGCGCCCAGGCCGTGATGGCGTCCGCCGGGCCCCAGGGCTCGCCGCCGGGGAGCACGAGTGCTCTCAAGGGTGTGGGGTCTGGTCGGTGCCTGGACGTCAGCGGAGCCTCGCAGGCCAATGGCGCGCAGGCGCAGATCTGGGACTGCAACGGGCAGGCCAACCAGCAGTGGACGTCGACCGCCGCGGGTGAGCTGCGGGTCTATGGCGGTAAGTGCCTGGACGTGAACGGGGCCGGGACGGCGGACGGCACCGCGGTGATCATCTGGGATTGCAACGGTCAGAGCAACCAGAAGTGGCGCCTCAACGCCGACGGCACCATCACCGCAGTCGGCGCGAACAAGTGCCTGGACGTCAGCGGCACCGCCAACGGCACCAAGGCCCGCATCTGGCCCTGCACCGGAGGAACCAACCAGAAGTGGGCCCGCGCCTGACACCGTCTCGCGGCGCCCAACTCTCGGGGACGACAAGCGCTCGAATCGATTCGATAGCAGAGGAACACTCATGTCCCGACGTCCGTGGCTCACCTTGCTGACCACGATGGCGCTGATCATTCCCGGAGCACTCGCGCTCGACGCCTCCCCGGCGAACGCCCTCGCCATTCCGGCGGCCGACTACCAGCAGGTGTCTCTCGCGTCGGGAGGTGCCGAGCTGGGTGAGGCGATGTCGCTGGCCGTCATGCCGAACCGGTCGGTGGTGCACACGGCGCGCGACGGCACGGTGCGCGTCACCGATGTCAACGGCAACACGAAGGTGGCCGGCAGGCTCAACGTCTACAGTCACGACGAGGAGGGCCTGCAGGGTGTGGCGGTGGACCCCGACTTCGCGTCCAACCGGTACATCTGGCTCTACTACTCGCCGCGGCTGAGCACGCCGAACGGTGATGCGCCGAGCAACGGCTCGCAGACGCAGTTCGACCAGTGGAAGGGCGAGCTGTACGTGTCCCGGTTCATCCTCAAGCCGGACGACACTCTCGACATGGCCAGCGAGAAGGTGGTCCTGCGGGTCCAGAACGACCGCGGCCTGTGCTGTCACGTGGGCGGGGACCTCGACTTCGACGCCGCCGGAAACCTCTATCTGACCACCGGCGACGACAGCAACCCCTTCGAGTCGAGCGGCTACTCCCCGCTGGACGAGCGGAGCGACCGCAACCCGCAGTTCGACGCCCAGCGCTCGGCCGGCAACACCAACGACCTGCGTGGCAAGCTCCTGCGCATCAAGCCGCAGCCCGACGGCACCTACACGATTCCCGGCGGCAACCTGTTCCCGCCGGGGACGGCGAAGACCCGGCCGGAGATCTACGCGATGGGCTTCCGCAACCCGTTCCGGATGAGTGTGGACAAGGCGACAGGCATCGTCTACCTCGGCGACTACGGGCCGGACGCGGGCGTGACCAACTCCAACCGGGGGCCGAGCGGGCAGGTGGAGTTCGATCGCATCACCAGTGCGGGCAACTACGGATGGCCGTACTGCACGGGCACGAACACCACCAGCGAGACCTACAACGAATGGAACTTCGCCACCAACAGCACCGGTCCGAAGTACAACTGCGCGGGCGGCCCGACCAACAACTCCTTCCGTAACACCGGCCTGACCACGCTGCCTCCGGCGAAGCCGGCGTGGATCAGGTACGCGGGGGACGCCGGAAGTCCGCCGGAGTTCGGCTCCGGGTCGGAGTCGCCGATGGGTGGTCCGGTCTACCGTTACGACCCCACCTTGAACTCGGCCGTCAAGTTCCCCCAGGCGCTCGACGGGCGGTATTTCGCCGGCGAGTACGGCCGGCGCTGGATCAAGGCGATCGAGGTCAAGCCGGACGGCGCCTACGGGGAGATCTCGTCGTTCCCCTGGTCGGGGACGCAGGTGATGGACATGGCCTTCGGCCCTGACGGGGCCCTGTACGTCCTCGACTACGGTGACGGCAACAACAACCAGGCGCTGTATCGCATCGAGTACATCGGCAGCGCCAATCGCAATCCGATCGCCAAGGCGTCCGCCGACAAGACGTCGGGACCGGCTCCGCTGACGGTGAACTTCTCCTCGGCGGGCAGCTCCGACCCGGAGGGTGGCGCGCTGACGTACTCGTGGAACTTCGGCGACGGCACCACCTCCACGGGGGCGAATCCCAGCAAGACCTACACCACGAACGGCGCCTACACGGCGACGCTCACGGTCCGGGACCCGCAGGGTCTCACCGGCACGGCGAACGTGATCGTGAACGTCGGCAACACCGCGCCGACGGTCAGCCTCACCACCCCTGCCGACGGGCAGCTGTTCTCCTTCGGCGACACCGTGCCCTTCCAGGTCACCGTCACCGACCCGGAGGACGGCACCATCGACTGCGCCGGGGTCACCGTCGCCTACTTCCTCGGCCATGACAGCCACCGCCACCAGATCACCTCCAAGACCGGCTGCTCGGGCTCCATCTCGGTGCCGGTCGACGGTGAGCACGACGCCGCGGCCAACATCTACGGCGTCTTCGTGGCCTCCTACACCGACAAGGGCGGTCTGACCTCCACAAGCGACCGTACGCTCCAGCCACGGCACCGGCAGGCCGAGCACTTCGGCGCCCAGCAGGGCATTCAGACGGCCGACCACGCCACCGCGGAAGGCGGCAAGACGGTCGGTTTCACCGACGACGGCGACTGGATCTCCTTCCAGCCGTACGACCTCGGCAACGCGACGAGGATCACCGCCCGGGTGTCCTCGGCCGGCGCGGGCGGCCGGATCGAGGTGCGGGCGGGCTCGGCGACGGGCACACTGCTGGGAACGGTGAACGTGGTGAGCACCGGCAGCTGGGACACCTTCACCGACGTCTCGGCGAACCTCAGCGGCGCGCCGGCCGGCACCACTTCGCTCTATCTGGTCTTCCGCGGCCCGACCGGGCAGGGCTACCTGTTCGACCTGGACGACATCACTCTCGACACCGGCACCCCGCCCTCGGGGACCACGAGTGCCTTCAAGGGTGTGGGGTCCGGTCGGTGCCTGGATGTCAGCGGAGCCTCCCAGACGAACGGCGCGCAGGCGCAGATCTGGGACTGCAACGGGCAGGCCAACCAGCAGTGGACGTCGACCGCCGCGGGTGAGCTGCGGGTCTATGGCGGTAAGTGCCTGGACGTGAACGGGGCCGGGACGGCGGACGGCACCGCGGTGATCATCTGGGACTGCAACGGTCAGAACAACCAGAAATGGCGCCTCAACACCGACGGCACCATCACCGCAGTCGGGGCGAACAAGTGCCTGGACGTCAGCGGCACCGCCAACGGCACCAAGATGCGCATCTGGCCCTGCACCGGAGGAACCAACCAGCGCTGGAACCGCGCCTGAAAGGACACCCATGCTGAGCGACCGAAAGACATCTGTGCTGCGACGCCTCTCAGTGACGGTGGCGGGGATCATCGCGGCGGCGGTGATCCCCGCCATCCCCGCCCAGTCGGCCGCCTTCAAGGTGCTGGTGTTCTCCAAGACGGCCGCCTTCCGGCACGACTCGATCCCCAACGGGATCCAGGCCATCCGCGACCTGGGGGCGGCCAACGACTTCACCGTCGACGCCACCGAGGACTCGAACGCCTTCACCACGGCCAATCTGGCCCAGTACAAGGCGGTGGCGTTCCTCAGCACCACTGGTGACGTGCTGAACGACAACCAGCAGGCCGCCTTCCAGACGTACGTGGACGGCGGGGGCGGTTACGTGGGGGTGCATTCGGCCGCGGACACCGAGTACAACTGGGGCTACTACGGGCAGCTGATGGGAGCCTGGTTCAACAACCACCCGGCGATCCAGCAGGCCACCGTACGGACCGAGGACCGGGCGCACGCCGCGACCGCTCACCTGGGGGCGACCTGGTCACGTACCGACGAGTGGTACAACTACCGCACCAACCCCCGATCGAACGTCCGGGTGCTGCAGAGCCTGGACGAGGGCACCTACAGCGGCGGCGGCATGGGCGATCACCCGATCACCTGGTGCCACCCTCAGTCCTCCGGCCGCGCGTTCTACACCGGTCTGGGGCACACCAAGGAGTCGTACGCCGATTCGAACTTCCGCGCGCTGCTGCTCGGCGGAATCCGGTACGCGGCCAAGGCCACCAACGCCGACTGCCGCCCGGAGACCGGGTACACGACGTTGTACAACGGCTCGACGACGGGCTGGTCGCAGGCCGGGCCGGGCTCGTTCGCCAACAGCGACGCCACGCTGACCTCACAGGGCGGCATGGGCATGCTGTGGTACAACGCCAAGGAGTTCCGCTCCTACTCGGTCAAGCTCGACTGGAAGATGACCGGCGACTCCAACTCCGGGGTGATCGTCGGTTTCCCGGCCACCAGCGATCCCGACGCGGCGCTCAACACCGGATATGAGGTGCAGATCGACGCGACCGACACCCCGGACAAGACGACCGGGGCGATCTACGGGTTCAAGGCCGCCGACATCGCCGCCCGCGACGCGGCGCTGAACCCGCCGGGCCAGTGGAACACCTATGAGCTGCTGGTGGAGGGTGAGCGGCTGCAGGTGTTCCTGAACGGCACCAGAATCAATGATTTCACCAACACCGATCCGGTCCGCTCGCTCCAGCAGGGCTACATCGGCATCCAGAACCACGGGTCCGGCGACGTGGTGTCGTTCCGCAACATCCGCGTCAAGGAACTGACCAGCACACCGGGCGGCTCGAACGCCCTCAAGGGTGTGGGGTCGGGGCGGTGCCTGGACGTCAACGGCGCCTCGCAGGCCAACGGCGCGCAGGCGCAGATCTGGGACTGCAACGGGCAGGCCAACCAGCAGTGGGCCGCCACCAGCTCTGGTGAGCTGCGGGCCTCTGGCGGCAAGTGCCTGGACGTGAACGGGGCCGGGACGGCGGACGGCACCGCAGTGATCATCTGGGACTGCAACAGTCAGAACAACCAGAAGTGGCGCCTCAACGCCGACGGCACCATCACCGCGGTCGGGGCGAACAAGTGCCTGGACGTCAGCGGCACCGCCAACGGCACCAAGGCCCGCATCTGGCCCTGCACCGGAGGAACCAACCAGCGCTGGACCCGCGTCTGAGGCCGACATGACGGCCCGGGGGTGTCCGCGGTCAGCGGCTTCCCCGGGCCAGGCCGGCCAGGAGGCTCTTGACCTCGGTCGCCTCGTAGGAGTCACGGTCGAACGGGCCGATGATGAGCGGGCCGTCGTCGGGGTGGTCGGGCAGCCGGCCGTGACTGCCCCGCACCGGCGCCGGGTCGAGCGGTACCACCCGCATCGTGTAGCGGAAGCCCAGTTTCTTCCTGGCCAGTGCCGCCGCCGCACGGAGCTTGACGAACGGGTCACTCGGGTCCATGAACAGCTCGGCGGGGTCGTAGCCGGGTTTGCGGTGAATGTCCACGAGCCTGGCGAAATCCGGGGCGCGGTCGTCGGAGAGCCAGTAGTAGTAGGTGAACCAGGCGTCGGGCTCCGCGACCGCGACGAGTTCGCCGGCGCGTTCGTGGTCGAGCCCGTACTTCGCCTTCCCCGCGTGGTCGAGCACCTCGTCCACGCCGGCGATCTCGGCGATGACGGCGCGGGTGCGGTCGAGGTCGGCCGGATCGCGTACGTACACGTGGGCCACCTGGTGGTCGGCGACGGCGAAGGCCCTGGACGCCCACGGGTCGAGGTACTCCATCCCGGCCTGGACGTGGACCTCCAGGAGACCCGCGGTCCGCAGCGCCCGGTTGATGTCCACCGGGCGGGACACCGGGGTGATGCCGTATTCCGAGAGCACGACCACCTCGGCGGCCTCGGCCAGGAGCGGAGCCAGCGCGGCGTCGACGGCGCGGGCCGCCGCGATGGCCTCGGGACCGGCGGGGCCGTACCGCTGGAGGTCGTAGTCGAGGTGCGGCACGTAGACCAGCAGCAGATCCGGCCGTTCGCGGGCCAGGATGCGGCGGGCCGCGGCGATGATCCATTCGGAGGAGGCGATCCCCGCTTTGGGGCCCCAGTAGGTGAACAGGGGGAAAGGCCCCAGCGCGGCCTCGAGGTCATCGTGGAGTGAGGGCGGGCGGGTGTAGCAGTCGGGGGACTTGCGGCCGTCGGCGTGGTAGACGGGGCGCGGGGTGACGAGCAGGTCGGTCGGCGCGCCCATCGCGTACCACCAGCAGACGTTGGCGGTGCGCAGGCCGGGCGCGGCGGTCCACAGCTGGTCACCCTGGATGAGCGCGTTGTGCTGGCGCCACAGCAGCACCTCGCCGAGGTCCCGGAAGTACCACCCGTTGCCGACGATGCCGTGGTCGCGGGGCATCGAACCGGTCAGCAGGGTGGCCTGCATCGAACAGGTGACGGCCGGGAGCACGGGCCGCAGCGCGGCCGCCGCGCCCGCCTTCGCCACGTTCGGCATGTGCGCGAGCAGGCGCGGGGTGAGCCCGACGACATTGATCACGATCAGCGGTGCCATCACGTCTCCTTCAGCCCGAGGGCGGCGAGCTGTCCCCGCATCCAGTCGAGCTCGGCGGCGATGCCTTCCGCGACATCGGCCGGCGCGCCGGGAAGCACGTTCCACGTGTAGGTCTCCACCTCGACGTGCCTGGTCAGCGGCCGTTCTCCGCCGAGGAGCACGGTCAGCAGGTCACGCAGGTAGGGGGCGCTGGTGGCGAGCGGTGGGGGCGGCGCGTCGTGCAGCGGGACGTGGAAGTGCACGCGCCAGCTCTCGTCCGCGGGCAGGCCGCCGGCCAGGGCCTCGCCCAGGTCGTCGGCGTATCCGGTGGCGGAGCGCGTCTGGTGGAGGAAGCGGGCCTCGTCGAACGCGGCCAGCGCCCGCTGTGCCCCCGGCGGGGCCACCAAGGCGCACGACGCCTGGAGCTTCACGATGGGCAGCCCGGTACGGGCGCCCGCCCCGGGCTCCTCGAAGCCCACGGCCATGTGGCAGGCGTCCAGGCAGAGGCCGAGGTGGTCATGATCCACGTCGCTCAGCAGGGCGGTGGCCTGGGGCGTCGTCTCGACGATGCAACCGGGCTCCGGCTCGAAGCCCAGCCGGATCACCTTGCCGGTACGACCGGCCAGCGCGCGCAGGCCCTGGGCGACCGCGTCGAGATTGGCCATGACCGCCGCCGCTTTCTCTTGCGTCCACCCGGTCCGCCAGGCGAGGGGGAGGGTCGAGATAGTGCCCTCGGTGACGCCGTCCGGCAACAGCGCGGCGAGGATCTCGGCGAGCCCGAGCGTGTAACGCAGCCGCTCCGCGTCGGCCCAGTCAGGGGTGTAGACGCGGTACTTCACGATCTCGTCGTGGAAGCCGCGGTAGGGGAACCCGTTGAGGGTCACGACCTCCAGCCCGAGCAGGGTCAGCCGCTCGCGCAGTCCGGCGAGTTCCCCGGGCCGGGCGAGGACGTCCGCGGCGGCGTGCCGGGACAGCCACAACCCGAGCCCGAGCCGTTCGACGCCGAGCAGCCGCCTGACCCGCGCGGCGACGCCGGACAGCTGAGCGTGGATGCCGGGGAGATCCTCGGCGGCGTGGACGTTGGTGCAGTAGGACAGGTGCACCGTCGAGCCGTCCGGATGGCGCAGCCGCATGGTCACCCCCGCCTGATCGTGTTGCCGGCGTGGTCGGGGCCGGCTTCCGAAGCGGTCTCGAGGTCGAGGCGGCCGCTCTGCCCGTAGAAGGCGACCGGGTTGCGCCACAGCACCCGATCCACGTCGTCCTCGCCGAAGCCGGCCGCGAGCATGACGTCGGCCACCTCGCGCGTCTTGAGCGGGTCGCTCCGTCCCCAGTCGGCGGCCGAGTTCACCAGCATCCTGTCCGTCCCGTGCTCCTTGAGCAGGGCCACCATCCGAGCCGGGTCCATCTTGGTGTCGGGGTAGATCGAGAACCCCATCCAGCAGCCCGACTCCGCGACCATGCCGACGGTCATCTCGTTGAGGTGGTCGATGAGCACCCCTTCGGGGGGTATCCCGGCGTCCCGTACCACGTGGAGGCTCCGGCGGGTGCCCGCGGCCTTGTCCCGATGCGGAGTGTGCACGAGCACCGGAAGGTCATTCTCCTGCGCCAGGGCGAGCTGGGTCTCGAAGGCCCGTTCCTCCTCTGCCGTCATCGAGTCGTAGCCGACCTCGCCGACCGCGACGACCGAGTCCTTCAGCAGGTATCGCGGCAGCTCGGCCAGCACCCCCGCGCACCGCGGATCGTTCGCCTCCTTCGGGTTGAGCGCGAGCGCGCAGTGGTGGTGGATGCCGTACTGCGCGGCACGGTACGGCTCCCAGCCGAGCAGAGCGTCGAAGTAGTCGAGGAGACTGCCCACGTTGGTGCGGGGCTGCCCCAGCCAGAAGGCGGGTTCGACCACGGCCCGGACCCCCGCGGCGTACATGCGCTGGTAGTCGTCGGTGGTCCGGGAGGTCATGTGGATGTGGGGGTCGAAGATGCGCATTCAGCTCCTCTCCAGGACGTCGCTCGGGACGGGCCGGCCGGCCGCCCGCAGCTCCGCCGCGTAGTCCGACAGCATCCGGGCCAGTTCGGCGTCGAAGCGGCGGTCCAGCTCGGCCACCGCCGCCAGCGGGATCGACATGAAGACGCACTTGAGCACTCCTTGACGGAAGGAGTGGTCGTCCAGCCACGCCGAGCCGTACGGGCCGAGAGCGGCGGCGACCAGCCGCGCGTCATTGGTGCGCAGCGCGTCCTCCACCAGCCCGACCTCCGTTCCTCCCGAATCGAGCTCATGCAGGACGGTCAGGATCGCCAGCTTCTCGCCGCTGTCGCCGGCCTCGTACAGGCCGTGGAGCACCGCGTGGTCGCCGTGCAGCGCGCCGAGCAGCGCGCGCCGGGCGCCGGGGCCGCCCCGCCGTTCGGCCTGCGCGAAGAGCCCGTGGATCGCGTACGGGTCAGCCTCCACCTGCCGGACGGCCTGTGCCAGCCACTCGCGCGCCGGCTCCTTCATGTGCCCTCCTCAAGAAGTCGATCGAGCGGCGGGCGACCTGCGGGGCCGCATGGCTGTGCCGGGCCAGCTCCACGGCCACCAGACCCGAGTAGCCGTGCAGAGAGGCGAGCACCGGCACGAAGTCGATCTCACCCTCGCCGAATTCCAGGTGCTCGTGGACCTCGCGGCGCATGTCCTCGATCTGCACGTGCACGGTGTACGGCAGCGCCCGGCGGACACAGGTGCCCAGGTCCTCCCGCTCCACGCAGTGGCAGTGCCCGATGTCGAGGGTGAGACCGAACCGGTCATGGCCGCCGAGCGTCGCGCGCAGCCGCTCGAAGCCGTCCAGTCCGGCGACGAGCATCCCGGGTTCGGGTTCGAATCCCAGCGTGACGCCCACCTGGTCGGCCACGTCGAGCAGCCGTGCGCACTGGTGGGCCAGCCGCGTGTACGCCTCCGCCTCCGGCATGCCGTCGGGCCGCACACCGCTCCACAGGTGCACCACGGGAGCGCCCAGATCGGCGGCGACCCGCATCGCGGTGGTCAGGAACTCCACTCTGCGCTCGGCGTCGTCGCTGATGAGGGTCGGATGGTGTTTGCGCAGGGGATCGAGGGTGTAACGCCCGCCTGTCTCGACCACGGCATCGAGGCCGAGGCGGTCGAGGAGCCCGGCGATTCGCGACACCTCCGCGGCCAGACCGGGGGAGTGGGGGTCGAGATGACCGTGGTCCAGAGTGATCGCCGCACCGGTGTAGCCGAGATCGGCCAGGACCGCGAGCGCTTCGGGGAGCCGGTGGCCGGCGAAGCCGTTGGTGCAGTAGGCCCACTTCACGATGTCGCCAGCCGGGATGAGAGCCACGTTCCCAGGGGAAGCGAGCACAGCAGCGCGCCCGCCGCGGTGAACCGCCCGCCACCGGCGACCGCCGCCGCCTGGAGCGGTATCAGGCCGAGGATGCTGAGGCGGACGGCCTGCCGGACGTTCTCGGGGTCGGGACGGGCCCGCAACCCGGCCTGGACCGGGAGGGTGAAGGCGAGATAGCCGGCGATGAGGACGCCCGCTCCGGCTCGGTCGGCGGCTCGGTTGCGCACGCAGGAGGCGGCCGCGAGCCCGGCCGCGGCGGTGCTGGCCACGAGCGCGCGCTCGGCGGTCCCGCGTGCCGCCCCCGCCACCTCGGCCCGGCCCAGGACGCTGATCCCGTAGGTGTGCGCACCTATCGCCAGCGCCGCCGGCACGGCGGCCCTGGCCTGCTCGCCCGCGCCCAGAAGCACGTCGAGCACGCGGCAGGCCGCCATCGAGGCCGGTCCCGCCGCCGTCCGTTTGAGGCCCAGGTCGTAGGCCCACACCGCGCCGGCCAGCAGGCCGGCCACGGTGAGACCGCGACGGCCGCCGGCGAGGGCTGCGGTGGCCAGGCCCGCGCCGGTCAGGGCGGCCGCGAGCCCGAGCGCGGCGCCCGGGCGAACCCGGCCTGACGGGATCGGGCGTTCAGGACGCTCGACGGCGTCCGCCTTATGGTCTGCCCAGTCGTTGAGCGCCATTCCCGACCAGTACATGAGCACTGACGCCAGGGCCAGGCCGGGTGCCGGCCGCCGCCCCGCGGCGGCGGCCCCCGCCATGGTGTCCCCCGGCACCGACAGGGCGGCCGGGGCGCGGACCAGCTCGAGCAGCGCCCTCATGACAGCTCCTCGGCGAAGGCGCGCAGCCGGGCGTACTGGGCGGCCAGCGCGTGCTCGTCCGTCCCCAGCGGGCTCTTGAAGAAGTAACCGAGCTCGGGCAGGACGCCGTGCCGTCTTTTCTCGTGCGCACGGGCGACCAGCCGGGCCAGGTCCAGTACGAGGGGAGCGGCCAGCGCCGAATCGCAGCCCTGCCAGGTGAACTGCAGCGTCATCCGCACGCCGAGAAATCCCTCGAACGTCACGTGGTCCCAGGCGGTCTTCCACTCTCCGAGATCCGGGACATAGTCGATGTGCGTCTCACCCTCGACGGGTCCGCCCATGACCTTCGCGACGACCTGGTCCTTGGAGAGCTGTTTGCTGGATCTGGCGGCCGGATCGGCGAGTGTCGCCCCGTCGCCGCCGCCGAGGAGGTTGAGCCCTGACCAGGAGCGGACCCGCAGTGCCCGGTCGGCGAACATGGGCGCCAGGGAGCTCTTGACCAGGGTCTCGCCGGTCTTGCCGTCGCGTCCCGCGTACGGCACTCTCCGCCGGGCGGCGAGTTCCGCCAGGGCGGGCAGGGCCGGCCCGGTGGAAGGGGTGAACTCCACGTAGCCGCACCCGGCGTGGAACGCCGCAAAGGCGTACAGCGAACTCGGCGGCAGGACGTCGTCTCCCGCGGCGAGCCGCTCCTCGAGATCGGCCAGCCTCTCGAACTCCGGGCGCGAATCCACCGGGGGCTCGGTCGAGGACACGTTGACGACGACCACCTGGGCCAGCCCGTGCCGGGACCGGAAGCCGGCGATGTCGTCGATCAGCCGGGTCGCGGCCCGGCCGCCGTCGCCGGGGACGTAGCCCGGCCGGATCTCGGCGTCGGCGGCGTCCAGATCGGACGCGAGCAGTTCCGGGAGGTCCGATGATATGACCCCTGCTCTGCCCAGCTGTTCGGCGCGCTTGCGTAAGGAGGTCTCGGTGATGTCATGGCCGCCGAAGGCCAGTTCGGTCAGCGGAACCAGATGCCCTGGGAAGCCGGGGGACTCGCTCACGCATCCTTGCGGGGTCGCGATTCCCGCCCTGATGGCCGCGGCGCCCACGATGGCAGTGGTCGCCACGGATCCTCGCGCCCCGATAAGCCACACACCGAGCTTGTCCATGAAAGCTCCATCGTGTCGGGACTATCCCCGCATGCGGAAGGCATCCGGTATGTAAGTCTCCGTGATGGTAAGAGCCATTTTTGTCGGTGGTCAAGCATAAGCAGGCTTATCGCTGTCTGAAGATCCGCCGATTATGGCCATCATCACCGCACCGGCGATGCCCGCGCGGTCGCCGAGGTGCTGCGTGGCCACCTGATGAGCCCTGCTGTAGACCCACCGATTATGCCGGGAGGGTGCGAGCTTTTGCTTGACCATCGACATAAGCCCGCTTAGCATCCGGCAGCATGAGGGATATAAGGCAGAAACTTGCCGCCGCCCCCAGGGCTCACCCTCAAACCCCTGCCCGCAGGACCGGCCACATGGGGGAGGCGGGGTGCTGAGCATGCGTGGCATCGGCAAGAGCTTCCTGGGTGTGCGGGTGCTGTCCGGAGTGGACCTGGACGTGACGGCCGGCGAGGTCCACGCCTTGGTCGGCGAGAACGGTGCCGGAAAGTCCACCCTGATGAAGATCATTTGCGGCGTTCACCCGCCGGACGAGGGCACGATCGAGATCGACGGTCACCCCGTCTCCTTCGGCCATCCGCTTGAGGCGCAGCGCTCCGGCATCGCGATCATCCATCAGGAGTTCAACCTGCTGCCCGAGCGCACTGTCGCCGAGAACGTCTTCCTCGGACGCGAGCCCGTCCGGCGCGGCCTGGTCGGCGGGCTGGTCGATCGGGCCGCGATGGAGGAGGCGACCGCGCGGCTCCTCGACGAGCTGGGCGAGGGCCCCTTCGGCCCCCGCGACGCCGTCAAGCGCCTGTCGGTGGCCCAGCGGGAGATCGTCGAGATCGTCAAGGCGCTGTCGGTGAACGCCCGGCTCCTCGTCATGGACGAGCCCAGCGCGGCACTCGCCGAGCACGAGGTCGAGCTGCTCTACCGGCTGATCGGGCGGCTGAGGGAACGCGGCGTCGCCGTCGTGTACATCTCCCACCGATTACGCGAGGTGTCCGATCTCGCCGACCGGGTCACCGTGCTCAAGGACGGCTCGCGCGTCACCACGCTCCCGATCGGCGAGGTGTCCCCCGGCGAGCTGATCCGCCTGATGGTGGGGCGCGACCTCGGCGCCTACTTCCCGCCCCGCTCGGCGGGCGCCGGCGAGGTACGGCTCAGCCTGCGCGGAGCGGGCAACCGCAAGCTCCGCGACATCGATCTGGAACTGCGCGCCGGGGAGATCCTCGGCATCGCGGGCCTGCAGGGATCCGGCAGATCGGAACTCGCCAAAGCGATCTTCGGCGCGGAGCCGTTCACCACGGGCGAGATGACCCCGTCGCGCCCCCGCTCGGTCCGGGAGGGTGTGGCCATGGGCATCGGGCTGGTGACCGAGGACCGCAAGGCCGAGGGGCTCGCCCCGCACCAGTCCGTACGCGACAACGCCCTGCTCGTCGCCCGCGCGGCGGGCGCCAAGGGCCGCGACGGCCTCCACGACCTGCTCGTACGGGTACGCCTCTCGCCTCCGCGCCAGGAACAGGAGGTCCGCTACCTGTCCGGAGGCAATCAGCAGAAGGTCGTGCTCGCCAAATGGATGACCATGGCGCCGCGGGTGCTGCTGTTCGACGAACCGACGCGGGGCGTCGACGTCGGGGCCAAGGCCGCGATCCACGACCTGATGCGCGAACTGGCGAATGACGGCATGGCCATCATGATGATCTCTTCCGAGTTGCCCGAGCTCATCGGCATGAGCGATCGCATCGTCGTCCTGCGCGACGGCCGCATCGCCGGCACGCTGCCGGCCGGGGCCTCCGAGGAGGCCGTCATGCGCCTGGCCGCGGGAGAGGTGGCCTGATTGAACCTGCTCGTGCGCGTGCGCCGCCCCGCCCGCCCCGGCGAGACGCACGGCGGCCTGGCGGCGCGGTTGCGCGAACCCACGCAGGTGGTGTTCCTCGCGCTGCTCGGCCTGGTCGCGGTCGGCTGGGCCCTCGTCGCGCTTGACGGCGATCAGTTCCTCACCATGGAGAGCGTCGTCGGGATCCAGCAGCGTTCGGCGGCCCTCGGCATCGTGGCGATCGGCCAGACACTGGCGATCCTGGCCGGCTCGCTCGACCTGTCCGTGGCGTACCTGATCAGCCTGACCTCGCTGGTCGCGGCGGAGATCATGGCGGGCCGGGACGGGAACATCCCGACGGCGGTCGCCGCGGTGCTGGCCATCAGCGCGCTGGTGGGGCTGCTCAACGGGCTGATCATCACCAGGCTCCAGGTTCACGCCTTCATCGCCACGCTCGGCGTCGCCCTCATCATCAGGGGCGTCGTCGACCACCTGTACGACGGGCCGGCGGGCAAGGTGCCCGAGTCGTTCCAGATCCTCGGCTACTCCCGCATCGGGCCGATCCCCGTCTCCGCCATGCTCTGGGCGGGCGTGGCCATCGTGGCCTGGTTCCTGCTGAGCAGGACCCGGTTGGGATACCGGATCTACGCGGTCGGCGGGAACGAGGAGGTCGCCCGGCTGTCCGGGATCCGCACCGGCCAGGTCATCGTGCTCACGCACGTGCTCTGCTCGCTCTGCGCCGGCATCGCGGGCCTGCTGCTGGCCGGCAGGCTCGGGGCGGGAGCGCCCACGGTGGGCACCGACGGCGGCTACGACCTGGAGTCCATCGCCGCGGTCGTGCTCGGCGGCACCGCGCTGGCCGGCGGCAAGGGCGGGGTCGCCGGAACCGTGGGCGGGGTCCTGCTGCTGGCCGTCCTGGACACCATCTTCAACCAGCTCGAGGTCAACTCCTTCGCCAAGGACGTGGTCCGCGGCGTGGTCATCGTCATCGCGGTGGCCGTTTACGCCCGGCGCGGAACACGGCGGTCGGCATGAAACGGGCACTTCCCATCCTCGCGGTCCTCGTGGTGCTGCTGGCCGCGATCACGGTCGCCAACCCCCACTTCCTGGAGCCCGCCGGGATCCTGGCGTTCCTCAAGCGGGCCGCGCCGCTGGTGATCCTCGCCGCGGGACAGTATTTCGTCATCGTCTCCGGCGAGTTCGACCTGTCTGTCGGCTCGCTGGTGACGGCCGAAGTGGTGATCGCCGCGCGGCTCATCGACGGCGACGAGTCCGCCACCTGGCCGGTCCTCGCACTGCTGATCGCCGTCGGGCTCTTCGTCGGACTGGTCAATGGAGTGGTCACCACCAAGCTGCGGGTGCCGTCGTTCATCGTGACGCTCGGCATGCTGCTCGTCCTCAGCGGGGCGGTCTTCCTCTGGACCGGCGGCGCCCCGCGTGGCGCGCTGTCGGAGGGCTTCCGGATGTTCGGCCGCGGCGGCCTCGGGCTCCTGCCGTGGTCGGTGCTGATCCTGCTGGCCGTGGGCGCGGCGGCGATCTGGCTCATGCGTGCCGATTTCGGCAAGACCCTCATCGCCACCGGCGACAACGAGCGTGCCGCCGCACTGTCCGGGGTCCGGGTCGACCGGGTCAAGATCTTCGCCTTCATGCTCTCCGGTCTGGCCGCGGCCGTCGCGGCGATCCTGCTCGGCGGTTTCGCCGGAGTATCGGCGCGGGCGGGCCAGGGACTCGAGTTCTCCGCCATCACCGCGGTCGTCCTCGGCGCCGTGGCGCTCGGCGGCGGGCGCGGCTCCGTGCCGGCCGCCATGGCCGGCGGCTTCACGCTGGAGGCGCTGTTCACCCTGCTCAACCTGTACGGAATCTCGGGGGCGCTGGAGTTCACCGTGCAGGGCGTCATCATCATCGCCGCGGCCGCGGTGGGAGCCATCCGGCTTCCCCGGAAGTTCACCCCCCGAAGAGGAGACGCACATGCCGCGTCATAAGGCCACAGCCGCCCTGTTCGCCGCGCTCGTCCTCGTCGGCTGCACGACCGACAAGCCGACGTCCACCACCCGATCCGCGGCGCCCGCCACAAGCGCTCAGGGTCCGGGCACGGGCGCGCAGTCGAAGTTCTTCGTGCAGGCGGACTTCGACGCCCAGCTGGCCATGCGCTCCCAGACGCCGCAGGGTCCCACCGACAAGCCCTGGGAACAGGCCATCGCCCCGAAAATGGTCGAGACGGCGAAGTACAAGAAGGACGGGCCGTACCACCTGTGCTTCTCCAACGCGGCGGTCGACAACCCCTGGCGCCAGGTCGGGTGGAAGTCGATGCAGGCCGAGGTCGGCCTGCACAAGGAGATCGGGAAGTTCACCGCGCTGGATGCCGAGGGCAAGGACGACAAGCAGATCTCCGACATCGCCGAGCTGCGGGCCAAGGACTGTGACGCGCTGATCGTCTCGCCGAACACCACGGCCACGCTCACCCCCGCTGTGACGGCCGCCTGCGGGAAGGTGCCCGTCATCGTGTTCGATCGGGGCGTGGGGACGGACTGCCCGGTGACGTTCATCAAGCCCATCGGCGGCTATGCCTTCGGCGCCGACGCCGCCGAGTTCCTGGTCGAGAAGGTGCCGGCGGGCGGGAAGGTGCTGGCGCTGCGCATCCTGCCCGGCGTGGACGTGCTGGAGACCCGCTGGTCGGCGGCGAAGGTGGTCTTCGACAAGAGCCGGCTCCAGGTGGTGGGGATGGAGTTCACCGACGGCGACGCCGCCAAGACCAAGAGCATCGTCAGCGACTACCTCCAGCGGCACGGCAAGATCGACGGCGTCTGGATGGACTCGGGCGCCACGACGGTGGCGGCGATCGAGGCGTTCGAGGACGCGGGCGTGCCGGTGCCGCCGATCAACGGCGAGGACCAGCAGGACTTCCTGCGGAAGTGGAAGGATGCCAACCTCACCGCCGTCGCGCCCACGTACCCGACCTACCAGTGGCGCACCCCGATCATCGCCGCGCTGAAGATCCTCAAGGGCGAGGAAGTGCCCAAGATGTGGAACCTGCCGCAGCCGACGATCACCAGCGAGAACCTGTCGACCTACCTCAGGCCCAACATGCCGCCGCTGCACTACGCGCTGTGCGGTTGTGAGGACCTGCCCGGGTTCCCGGAGACCTGGGGCGGGAAGAAGAGCTGATCGGCTCCTTCCGCGAACCGACGACGAAGAGGAGGGACGCCATGTTCGCCATCGGAGTGAACACCTGGGTCTGGGTCTCCCCGCTGACCGACGAGGACCTGGCGCGGCTCGCGCCCCGCATCGCCGGGTGGGGCTTCGACGTCATCGAGCTACCCGTCGAGCGACCCGGCGAGTGGAACCCGGGCAAGGCCGCGGCGGTGCTGGCCGAGCACGGGCTGGCCGCGTCGGTGGTGCTCGTCATGCCGCCCGGGCGCGAGCTCGTGGCCGCCTCCTCGGCGACCGTTCGCGACACCCAGGACTATCTGCGGTACTGCGTCGACGTAGCGGTGACCGTCGGCTCCCCGGTGATCGGGGGGCCGGCCTACGCCTCGGTCGGCCGTACGTGGCGGCTGGCACCGGACGAGCGCCGCGCCGCCTACGCCGAGTTGCGTGAGCATCTGCGGCCCGTCCTGGACCATGCGGCCGAGCGCGGGGTGAAGCTCGCGGTCGAGCCGCTCAACAGGTACGAGACCAGCCTCATCAACACCGTCGAGCAGGCGCTGGAAGCGCTGCCCGAGGACTGTCATCTGGCGCTCGACACCTACCACATGAACATCGAGGAGAAAGACCCCGCCCGGGCGGTGCGGTCCGCGGCGGATCGGATCGCGCACGTGCAGGTCTGCGGCACCGATCGCGGCACGCCGGGGGCCGACCGCTTCGACTGGCCCGGCTTCACCCGGGCCCTGCGCGACGTTGGCTATCACGGGCCGCTCGTCATCGAGTCCTTCACCGCGCACAACCAGACCATCGCCACCGCCGCCTCCATCTGGCGGCCCCTCGCGGAAAGCCAGGACGCGCTGGCTGTGGACGGCCTCGCCTACATGCGCACTCTCTGATTGAAAGTTTCATACTTATCGAAGGGCTATTTTGGTTGGCTCGCTGGGGGTTGGTGAGAAAGTACGGCATCGAAAGAACCGCCTTCACCTGCTGATACCCGGTAAGCGCAGCGAGACTCTGGCTCGATAGAAGCGAAAAGGTGGTCCTGTATTCGCGGAATAAGCCCGCTTGACACCTATGTTTAGCCAGACCTATTTTCGTTCCGAATCGATTCGACGTCTGGTCTCACGTGGTCGCCACGCGCCGCCCCCCAGGAGATCCTTCATGCGAATATCACGCCTGCTTTCCGCCCTCGCCGCAGCCTTTTTAGGGCTGTGGCTGTCCGCGGTGCCGCTGGCGGCGCACGCCGCCGCTCCGCAGTTCAAGGTGCTGCTGTTCAGCAAGACCGCGAGCGGCGCCTACCGGCATGACTCCATCCCCGCCGGTGTCGCGATGTTCCAGCAGATGGCGGCCGACAACAACTTCCAGCTCGACCAGAGCGAGGACTCCGCCGTCTTCACGGCCGCGACCCTGAACACCTACGACGCGGTGATCATGTTGCAGACCAGCGGCATGGTGTGGGATAACGACGCCCAGCGCCAGGCCTTCCAGGCGTACGTGCGCGGCGGCCACGGCGTCGTCGCGATCCACAACGCCACCGACATGAACATCGAGGCGCAGTTTCCCTGGTGGGACCAGGTCGCCCTGGCCGGCGCGCACATGACCGCGCATTCGGCGATCCTGCAGGGCACCGCCAAGGTGGCGGACAAGGTTCACCCGTCCACGAAAGGGCTGCCGGATCGGTGGGTGCGCACGGAGGAGTGGTACAACTTCGACAAGAACCTGCGGGGCTCGGTGCACGTGCTGGTGAGCGCGGACGAGACCACGTATGACGCCGGGCCGAACAAGATGGGCGCCGATCACCCGATCTCCTGGTGCCACAACCCGGAGGGCGGCCGGCTGTGGGCCACCGCGATGGGCCACCAGGCGTCCTCCTATTCGGAGCCGCTGTTCAAGCAGCACCTGCTGGGCGGGCTGAAGTGGGCGGCGGGTGCGGCGCCAGGCGACTGCGGCGGCACCGTCGCGGCCCGGTTCCAGAAGGTGACCCTCGACGGCGCACCGGACCAGCCGATGGAACTCGACGTGGCCGCCGACGGCAGGGTCTTCTACATGTCGCGCTCGGGCAAGGTCAATCTGATCCCCGCCAATGGCGGGGGCACGCGCGTCATCGCCACCCTGCCGGTGTACGACGGCGGCGAGGACGGTGGCATCGGGCTGGCGCTGGATCCGAACTTCGCCACCAACGGCTGGATCTACATCAACTATTCGCCGTCCAACGGCGGTGAGGTGAACCGGGTGTCGAGGTTCACCTTCAACGGCACCAGCCTCGACCTGGCGAGTGAGAAGAAGATCATCGAGGTTCCGGCGTACCGGAACGTCGACGAGCCCGGCCACACCGGCGGCTACCTCGCGTTCGGGCCGGGCGGGAACCTGTACATCGGCCCGGGTGACGACACCAATCCCAACGGGTCCAGCGGCTTCGCCCCGATCGACGAGCGGCCGGGCCGGGAGCATTACGACGCACAGCGGTCCGCGGCCAACACCAACGACCTGCGCGGCAAGATCCTGCGCATCCACCCCGACACCGACGGCACCTACACGGTTCCGTCCGGCAACCTGTTCGCGCCCGGCACCGCCAAGACGCGGCCGGAGATCTACGCGATGGGCTTCCGCAACGCGTTCCGCTTCTCGGTCGACAAGGTGACGGGCTGGCTCTCGGTGGGTGACTACGGCCCCGACGCGGGCTCCGCGAACTCCAGCCGTGGTCCCGAGGGCACCGTCGAGTGGAACCTGATCAAGCAGCCGGGCTTCTACGGCTGGCCGTACTGCGTCGGCAACAACATCCCCTTCAACGACTTCAACTTCGCCACCAACGCCTCCGGTGCGAAGTTCAACTGCTCGGCACCGGTCAACGACTCGCCCAACAACACCGGCCTGACCAATCTGCCCGCGGCCAAGCCCGCGACCCTCTGGTACAACTACCACGCCTCGGCTGAGTTCCCCGAGATCAACTGCTGCGGCGGTGCCGCCCCGATGGGCGGCCCCTTCTACCGCTACGACGCGGCCGGCGGCTCTGACCGCAGGTTCCCCGAGTACTTCGACGGCACGCCGTTCTTCTACGACTGGAGCCGCAACTTCGTCAAGGAGTTCCGCCTGGACTCCTCGGGCAACCTCCTGAAGATCAACCCCTTTGCGGCACAGCTCGCCCCGCATGCGCCGATCGACATGAAGTTCGGTCCGGACGGCGCCCTCTACATGGCCGACTGGGGCAACGGCTTCGGCCACGACAACACCGACGACAGCGTCTACCGGGTCGACTACGTAGCCGGAAACCGCGCCCCCGTGGCCAAGGCGAGCGCCACTCCCGACTCGGGCGCGGCACCGCTGACGGTGGCGTTCTCCTCGGCCGGCTCGTCCGATCCCGACGGCGACGCGATCACCTACGCGTGGGACTTCGGCGATAACGGGACCTCCACCAGCGCCAACCCGTCCCACACCTACAACGCCAACGGCACCTACACGGCCAAGCTGACCGTACGGGACTCCGGCGGGAAGACGGGCAGCGTCACGTTGTCCATCGGCGTCGGCAACACCCGTCCCAAGGTCGTCTTCTCGGCTCCGCCCGACGGCGGGTTCATCGACTTCGGCGACCAGGTGGCCTACGCGGTGAACGTCACCGACCCCGAGGACGGCGCCGTCGACTGCGCCAAGGTCAACGTGATCACCGCGCTCGGCCATGACCAGCACGCCCACGACACCGGTCAGTACACCGGTTGCTCCGGGACGGTCACGACCACTGCCTCCGGCCATGACGAGGCCGCCAACGTCTACTACGCCCTGTCCGCCGACTACACCGACAAGGGCGGCCTGAAGGGCAGCACTGGCGTCACCCTGCAGCCCAAGCACAAGCAGGCCGAGCACTACACCGGCTCATCCGGCATCCGGATCGTCGATGAGCCCGGAGCCGAAGGCGGCAGGCGCATCGGCGACATCTCCGGCAACGACTGGATCTCCTTCAGCCCGATCAACATGTCCGGGATCGACACGGTGTCCTTCCGGGTCTCGGCGCCGTCCAACACCGGGGCGTCCATCGAACTGCACGCCGACTCGCCGACCGGGGCGCTCATCGCCTCCAGTCCCGTGACGGCGACCGGCGGATGGAACACCTACGCATCACTGGCCGCGGTGAAGGTCACCGACCCCGGTGGCACCCACAATGTCTACCTCGTGTTCAAGGGGTCGTCGGCGAACTCCTTCGACGTGGACTCGTTCACCTTCAACGGCAAGGGCGTCGGGCAGGGCGGCGGCTCGCCCCCGGGCAGCACCAGCGCGCTGCGGGGTATGGGCTCGAACCGATGCCTCAACGGCGCCTCGCCGACGAACGGCACACAGGTGCAGATCTGGGACTGCGACGGGCAGCCCGGCCAGCAGTGGACGTCGACCGCCGCGAGTGAGCTGCGGGTGTACGGCAACAAGTGCCTGGACGTGAACGGGGGCGGGACGGCGGACGGCACTGCCTTGATCATCTGGGACTGCAACGGGGGGAACAACCAGAAATGGCGGTTCAACGCCGATGGCAGCGTCACCGCCGTCGGAGCGAACAAGTGCCTGGACGTCAGCGGCGCCGGCACCGCCAACGGCACCAAGGTGCAGATCTGGGCGTGCAACGGCCAGAACAACCAGAAGTGGACTCGCGTCTGAACGCCGTGTGCCGTCCGGACTCTGGAGCCGGCCCTTCCGTAGCGGCTCCAGGGGTCTGGACGGCAGGGGCGTCATCGCGGCTGGCGGCCCCGGCCCGACGGGTCATGGTCCAGCGAGGACTATGGCATCTCCAGCAGGACACGTACGTCCCATGGGCCGAGACGTAGTTCCGCACCTGCCGCGTGGTCGGCGTCGGCGAGCACGTCGCGCACCGCGGCCGGTGCCGGGCGGCGCCGGTCGAGGTGACGCCCGCCGGCATGGCGCCCCACGACCCGCCATCGGGGACGAGCCAGTGGACAGCGCCGTGGCCATGCCGGAGTTGGGGATGGTGCCGACGCCGCGCCGTACGGGCGTGGCCTGCACGGGCAGGTCGGCCGGCAGGTTGCTGAACGCGTCGTACGACACGCCCGCGGGCTCGGCGAGCCGGGCCGGCTGGATCTCGCGTCCCGATAGACGCGGCCCGGGGTCGCGGTCTCAGGGGTGGTCCGGCCGCGAGGGCGTGGCCTCCAGGGTGATGGTGGTGCCGTTGGTGTCGCTCTCGATGGTCAGCCGGTTGACCCATTGCCGGGCCAGCCATAGGCCTCGGCCGTTGCTGCTGTCGGCCGGTACGGCGTGCTGGCCTTGTGAGTCCGGCCGGGCCAGCCCCGGGCCGTTGTCGGTGACCCGGCAGTAGAGTCGGCCGCCGGTCTGCCACAGGCTGAGCCGTCCGCGCTCGCCGCCATGGCGCACCGCGTTGGTGGTGATCTCGTTGACCGCCACCACGAACCGGTACAGGTCTCGCCCGGTGAGGCCGTGGCGCGCGGCGTATCGCTCCACCAACCGGCGCAGCAGCACGAGAGTGCCGAAGTCGAAGTCGTACCGTGTCTCCGGGGCCTCGCCGGGTTCACTCATCGGCGCGCCCGCCCCGACCGGCGCGGGCGGGGCGGCGGGGCCGCGGAGCGGAGGTCGCGGTGGCGACCAGCGCTCGTCAGCCCGGCGCTCGTCAGCTCGGCCCTCCTCAGGCCAGACCGAACGCGGCCAGCAGCCCCGTGATGCGCAGCTGGTCGAACACCCGCGACGTGGGATGCCGCACGCTGAAGGCCGCCCCGACCTCGGCGGACGCCTTCATCGCGTCCACGAGCACGCCGATCCCGGAGGAGTCGATGAAGGCCACCTCGCTCATCTCGATCCACACCACGGAAGGGCGCTGGTCGAGCACGGCGGCGGAGACCGTGCTCCGCACCCAGGCCGCGTTCGTGAAGTCGATGTCGCCGCGCAGCACCACTTCCAGCGTGCCGTCGGTCACGGTGCCTACCGACACGACCTCCATGCGCGTTCCTTCCTGGGCCGATGCCGATTCCGAGCACGGCAAGCTCGCCCCCATGATGCGCTCCGGACTGCCGGTCGGCTGCCCGCATCCCAACATTGTCCGGTACATAGGGGTATTTATCACCCGCCCGACCGCCACGCCACCCGGCGACGGCTCCCAGCGGGCAGGTGGGCGGGGGCGGAGCCTTACGATGTGATCGTGAGTCCGAGCCCTCGGCGCGAGCCGCGCTCCGGCGCCCGCAGAGGGGCCGTGCCCAGCATCCGCGACGTCGCGGCGGCGGCGGGCGTCTCCTACCAGACCGTCTCACGCGTGCTCAACGACTCGCCGCGGGTACACCCTGACACCAGGGCCGCGGTGCGCGCGGCCATCGAGACGCTGGGGTTCCGGCCCAACCGGGCCGCCAGGGCGCTCGGCCTGGGGCGCGCTCCGGGCATCACCGTGGTGACGTCCAACACCATGCTGTACGGTTACGCCTCCACGCTGCAGGGCATCGAGGAGGCCGCGCGGACCGAGGGCCTGGCCGTGGGGGTCAGGGTCGTGGAGTCCGACTCGCCCGCCGAGATCAAGCAGACCGTCGACTACGTGAGCGACCCGAGCGCGGGCGGCCTGGTCGTCATCGCGTTCGACCCGGCGGGCACGGCGGTGCTGGAGGCGCTGCCGGCGGACATACCGGCGATCGCCGCGACCGAGCCGGTGGCGCCCGACACGGGCAGGGTCACGATCGCGCTGGACGAGCGGGGTGCCGCCGCCGACGCCACCGAGCACCTGCTGGCCCTGGGCCACCGGACCGTGCACCATGTGGCGATCCCGTCCGAGGGGCGTTCCAGCGGTCGTCAGGCAGGCTGGCGCGACGCCCTGTCGCGGGCGGGCGCCGAGATCCCCGAGGTGGTCGCCTCCGGCTGGGACATCCGGGCCGCCTATCTGGCTGGGCAACGGCTGGCCGGTGATCCGGACGTCACAGCGGTGCTGTGCGGCAACGACGACATCGCCCAGGGGGTGCGCCGCGCCCTCTACGACGCCGGCCGGGACGTGCCCGGTGACGTGAGCATCGTCGGATTTGACGACATTCCCGGCTCGGCGTTCTGGATCCCCGCACTGACCACCGTACGGATGGACTTCGTCGGGCTGGGGCGGGCGTGCTTCCTGGCGGCGGTGGCCGAGCTGACCGGGCAGCCGCAGCCCGAGACCGAGCTCACCCCGCCCCGCCTCATCGTGCGCGAGTCGACCGCACCCCCACGCACCGCCGCCTCCTGAGACCGCCCCCGCCGAGAACGCGCCGCGTCTCAACCTGAGACCGCACTCGAAACCGGCGCGTAACAATCCGGCAAAGGGCCCTTCCGCTCCTGCCATGTGACCGCTCACACTCCATGTGACCGGTCACATGGCCGCTCCTCTCCCGGCAGGAGGTACTCCCGTTGACTTCGTTCCGGCTCCTGGGTGTCACGACCGTCGTCTCCGCGCTCGTCTCGGCCCTGCTCTGCGCCGCCGCCCCCGCGCAGGCCGCGTCCCCTGCCCTCGTCGTCGACCTCGCCTCGGACACGGGCCCGCTGAAGTACGGCGCGACCGGCTTCCTGTACGGCCTGGGCAACGACGGAATACCCACCGACACCATGCTGGCGGCCCTCAAGCCTCAGGTCACCGCGCAGAAGGCGCCCGACGGCCTCCAGCATCCCAACGGCGACGCGCTCCAGATCGCGCCCATGTTCAAGCGCACCGGCGGCCGTGACATCCAGGTCTACATGCAGGACGTCTACCGCCAATGGCCGTACGAGAACCTCGGCATCGACGACTACCTGGCCAAGGTCGACACGATGACCCGCAAGATCGTCGCGGACCCGTACCGGACGTCGTACGTGTACGTGCCCTTCAACGAGCCCGACCAGATCTGGTACCAGGGCAACCTCAACGGCCTGCTCGACGCCTGGAAGCGCGTCTTCCAGAAGATCCGCTCGATCGACCCCGGCGCCCGGATCGCGGGCCCCAACTTCGCCTCCTACCGCTCGGCCGACCACCGCGCGTTCCTCACCTACGCCAAGGCCAACAACGTGCTGCCCGACGTCTTCACCTGGCACGAGCTCGGCAACGACTTCTTCACCAGCTGGTACGACCACCACGCCGACTACCGGGCCATCGAGACGAGCCTCGGCATCAGCCCCCGGCCCATCGCGATCAACGAGTACGCCCGCTCCTCCGGCGACCTCGGCGTGCCCGGCAACCTGGTCCAGTACGTGACCCGGTTCGAGAACAGCAAGGTGGACGCCTGCCTGGCCTACTGGACCACGGCCGGAGCGCTCAACGACCTGGTGACCAGGAACAACCAGGCCACCGGCGGGTGGTGGCTGTACAAGTGGTACGGCGAGCTGACCGGCCACACGGTCACCGTCACCCCGCCCACCAGGAACGGCTCCCTGCAGGGGCTGGCCGCTCTGGACCCGGCCAGGAAGCAGGCCCGGGTGATCTTCGGCGGCTCGCTCAGCGTGAACGACACCTACGCCGCCGACGTCGTGGTCAAGGGCATCGCCTCGGCCCCCTACCTCGGCAGCTCGGTCCACGTGACGGTGTGGGGGGTGAACAGCACCGGCCTCAACGCCTCCCCGGGCCCGGCCCTGATCCACGAGGGCGACTACACGGTCTCGGGCGGCCAGATCACCGTCCCGATCACCGGACTGAACGGCGCCGCCGCGTACCAGGTCATCGTCACCCCGAACACCGACCTGACGCCCGCGGGCCCGGCCACCCGCTACCAGGCCGAGTACGCGGCGCTCGGCGGCACCGCCCGCGTCACCTACGGTCCCAACACCGGCTACTCCGGCACCTCCTTCTCCGAGGGGTACGGCGCCAGCGACTCGGCCGCGACCACGTTCGTGGTGACCGCGCCCAATGACGGCTACTACAACCTGGGCCTGCGTTACTCGGCGGGCCCGTACACCGGCGCGCCGCAGAACCGGGCCGCCCGCCTGGTGCTCAACGGCACCGCGTTGACCGACCTCACGCTGCCGGGAACCGCCGACTGGAACACCTGGAACACGGTGACGACCAAGGCGTTCCTCCAGGCCGGCGTCAACCGGGTCGGCGTGCACGCCTTCACCACCGACGACCGCGACGCCGTCAACCTCGACTATCTGGACGTGACCGCCACCACCGGCACCGTCACCGCCTACGAGGCCGAGAGCGGCGCCAACGTCCTGGGCGGCACGGCGGTGGTCGGCGCCAACGGCGCCGCGTCCGGCGGCTCGTACGTCGGCTACATCGGCAAGGGTGCCGCCAACATCCTGCGCTTCACCGGCGTCAACGCCCCGGCCGCCGGCCGCTACCGCGTGGTGATCACCTACGCCAACGGCGAGCTGGGCGAGGGCGCGTCCAACTACAACACCAACATCGTGGACCGCTACGCCGACATCCGCGTCAATGGCGGCACGTCCACCCGGGTCTACTTCCGCAACACGCTGGGCTGGTCGAACTTCCGCACCACCGTGATGACCGCCGACCTCAGGGCCGGCGCCAACACGATCGAGTTCGGCAACGCCGCCGCGTACGGCCCCGACGTCGACCGGATCCAGGTCGCGGCCGCTCTCGGCTGACGCCTGTCTCACCACCACCGCACAACCGAAGGAGAGTTACGTGAAGCCTGCCGACGTGGTCGAGACCCTGCGCTGGGGACATGGCGCCCTGGCGGCGGTGGTGGAGATCCACCCGGACCGGCCGGTGGCCCTCCAGAGGCTGGGACCCCCCGGCGCCGAGTCGTCCCGTCTGTCGCAGCCGCTGGTCGAGGTGCTGATCCCCGGCGAGGGCCGGGCCAAGGCCTCGCAGCGGCTGTCGGAGACGGCGGTCGGCTGCCGGTTGCGGTACGCCGGCGCCGAGCAGAGCCGCGACGGCGACTGGCACACGCTGCGCGTCGAGCTGCGCGACGAGGTGTCCGGGCTGGCGGCCGAGCTGACGCTGCGCTCCTTCGACGGCGTGGCCGCCTGCCAGGCCCAGGTACGGGTGACCAACCAGGGCACGGACCCGGTGCTCCTGCTCGCGGTCTCCTCCTTCGCCGGCGGCTTCCTCGGCCGCCCGGTGAGCGAGGTGGACGTCCTGTCCGCCGACAGCGAGTGGCTGGGCGAGAGCAGGTGGAGCAGGCGGCCGCTCGCCGACCACATCGCCGACCTCGGCCTGGCCGCGCACGGCCAGCACGGGCGCGGCCGGTACGCGCTGAGCAGCACCGGGACCTGGTCCAGCGGACGGTACGTGCCGATGGGCGGGCTGGCCGACCGGCGCACCGGCCAGACCTGGCTGTGGCAGATCGAGCACAACGGCGCCTGGGGGTGGGAGACCGGTGAGCGGCTGGACGGCGTGTACGTGGTGGCCACCGGCCCCACCGACGCCGACCACCAGTGGAGCCAGACCCTGGCGGCGGGGGAGTCCTTCACCACGGTGCCGGTCTCGGTCGCCGTCTCGGACGACGGGCTCGAAGGCGCGGTGGCCGCGCTCACCGAGCACCGCCGCGCGCTGCTGCGCCCGCACCCCGACAGGTCCGCGCTACCCGTCGTGTTCAACGACTACATGAACACCTTGATGGGCGACCCGACGACGGCCAAGCTGCTGCCGCTGGTGGACGCCGCCGCCGCGGCCGGGGCGGAGATCTTCTGCGTCGACGCGGGCTGGTACGACAACGACGGCGCCTGGTGGGACAGCGTCGGCGCGTGGGAGCCGTCCCGGAGCCGCTTCCCGGGCGGCATCCAGGAGGTTCTCGGTCACATCAGGGACCGGGGGATGACACCGGGGCTGTGGCTGGAGCCCGAGGTGATCGGCGTACGCAGCCCGATGGCCGACAAGCTGCCCCCCGAGGCGTTCCTGCAGCGCGGCGGCCGGCGTGTGGCCGAGCACGGCCGTTACCACCTGGACCTGCGTCACCCCGCGGCCACCGGGCACCTGGACCAGGTGGTGAACCGGCTGGTGGAGGAGCTCGGCGTCGGCTATTTCAAGCTCGACTACAACATCAACCCGGGCGCCGGCACCGACCTGGACGCCGACAGCGCCGGCGCCGGGCTGCTGGCCTGCAACCGGGCGCACCTCGCCTGGCTGGACGGCGTCCTGGACCGGCACCCCGGGCTCGTCCTGGAGAACTGCGCGTCGGGCGCGATGCGGATGGACTACGCGCTGCTGTCCCGGCTTAACCTGCAGTCGACCAGCGATCAGCAGGACTTCCTGCGCTACCCGCCGATAGCCGTGGCCGCGCCGCTGTCCATGCTGCCGGAACAGGCCGCCAACTGGGCCTACCCGCAACCGGAGATGACCGACGAGGAACTCGTCTTCACCATGTGCACCGGCGTGCTGGGGCGGCTCTACCTGTCGGGCAACCTGCCCGCCATGAGCGCCGCCCAGCTCGACCTGGTGCGGGCGGGCGTACGCGCGCACCGCGACCTGCGCGCCGACCTGGTGCGCGCGCTCCCGTGCTGGCCGCTCGGCCTGCCCGGCTGGGCCGACCACTGGCTCGCCCTCGGCCTGCGCGCCGGGGACACCACCCATCTCGGGCTGTGGCGCCGCGCCGGCGCCGCCGAGACCTCGGTCCTGTCGCTGCCCCACCTGGCCGGGCGCGCCGTCCAGATCGAGACCGTCTACCCGGGCGATAAGGCAGGATGGGGCCACTCGTGGGACCCGCAGACCGCCGAGCTGTCCGTGACCAGCACCGTTACCGGACCGACCGCCCGAATCCTGAAGCTCCGCACCCTCTGACCCCCCACGGACCAAAAGGAAACACACCGTGAAACTCACCGCGATCACGGCCGCGGCCGCCACCGCGCTCCTGACCCTCACCGCGTGCAGCGACCCGGCCTCCGGACCCGCCGCCACCCCGGCGGGGAACGGGCAGCCCGCCGCCTGGGCCGCGCCCACCGGCCGGCTCGACGGCACCACGCTCACCATCTGGGCCGCCCAGAACAGCAACACCGTGCCCAAAGCCGTGACCGACGCCTTCACCCAGGCCACCGGCGCCAAGGTCGACGTGGTCACCATCCCGGACCCGTACGAGCAGGGCGTACAGACCAAGGTGGCCACCGGCGACAAGCCCGACCTGGCCTTCTGGCAGCCGACCGCCTCCATGCTCACCGCCCTGAACGCCAGGACCAACCTCCAGCCGCTGGACGGCGCCCCCTGGATCGCCTCGATGACGCCCGAACTGCGCGACATCACCGGCCTGCTGGACAAGACCCGCTACGCCGCCCTCGTCACCAGCCCGGCCGTCGAAGGCGTCTACTACAACAAGGAGGTCTTCGCCGCCAACGGCATCACCGCGACGCCCAAGAACTTCGACGAGATGGTGGAGACGGCCCGCAAGCTCAAGGCCAAGGGCGTCACCCCGTTCTTCGAGATGGCCGGCGACAAGTGGGCCACCCAGTGGTGGGTGCAGGTGCAGCTCGCCGACGCCGCTCGCGACGGCCTGTGGGACCGGGTCAACACCGGCAAGGAGACCTTCTCCGACAAGACCATCCTGGACGCGATCAAGAAGTACAAGGCGCTGATCGGCGAGGGCCTGTTCAACGCCGACATCAAGACGGCCAAGTTCGAGGACCAGGGCGCGGCGCTGCTGTCGGGCAAGGCGGCGATGGCCGTGCAGGTGAACTCCTTCTTCGGCCAGCTCCAGGCCAAGGCCGACACCGCGACGCTGGACAAGAAGATCGGCTTCTTCCCGGTCTCGCCGTCCGGCAACGTGGGCACCTTCATCCCCGACCAGAGCAACGCGCTGGTGGCCTTCAGGACCGGCGACGCCAAGCGCGAGGCGGCGGCCCGCCAGCTGCTGTCGTACTGGATGGGCCCCGGCTACCAGGGCTTCGTCGCCGACCGGAAGACCGTCTCGCTGCGCGCCGACGTGCCGAGCCCGGCGGGCGTGCCGCAGGCGCTGCTCGACGTGCACAAGTCGCTCGGCGACGCGGTCGGCTCGATGCAGGCGCTCGCGGTGGCCAACCCCGACCTGTACCTCAACCTGGCCGACATGATCACCGGCAGCCTGACGCCCGAGCAGGTGGCCGCCGCGACCCAGAAGCAGTTCGCCCAGCTCGCGAAGGCGGCCGGCGCGTCCGGGTTCTGACCACATGACCGTTACCAGCGTGCGCCGCACGCATCCGATGTGGTTCCTGATCCCGGCCTTCGCGATCCTGTTCGTCTTCTTCTTCCTGCCGACCCTGTTCAACTTCATCTACGCCTTCACCGACTGGTCCAGCTTCAAGAGCGAGATCCGCCCCGTGGGGCTGGACAACCTCACCGACCTGCTGTCGGACGGCACGCTGTTCAGCGCGCTGCGCATCACCGTGAGTTACGCCGTCCTGGTGGCGCTGTTCCAGAACCTGTTCGGGTTCGGCCTGGCCGTGCTGCTGGAGCGCGACACCTGGCTGAACCGGATCGCCCGGCTGTTCTTCCTCATCCCGGTGCTGATGTCGGCGCTGGCCGTCGGCTACGTCTTCCAGGCGCTGCTGAAACCCAACGGCAGCCTGAACGGCCTGCTCGGCGGCCTGCTCGGCCACCCGGTCAGCGTCGCCTGGCTCGGCGACACCACCTGGACGCTGGTCGTGGTCTCGCTCATCCACGCCTGGAAGTGGATGGGGCTGTCCATGCTCATCTACCTGGCCGGGCTGAAGACCGTGCCGGAGGACGTCACCGAGGCCGCCAGGATGGACGGCGCCTCGCCCTGGCAGGCGTTCTGGTCGATCCGCTTCCCGCTCCTGGCGCCCGCGGTGACCTTCAACGTCGCCACCGCGCTGCTCGGCTCGATGAACGGCTTCGACATCGTCCAGGCCACCACCGGGGGCGGGCCGGCGCGCAGCACCGAGATCCTCAACATCTTCATCTACCGCACCTTCGGGCAGGGCCTGTTCGCGCAGGCCACGACCATGAGCCTGGTGCTGTTCCTGCTGGTCGGGCTGCTGGCCTTCCCCGTCATCCGGATTCTGCGCAAGCGGGAGGAGATCCTGTGACCATCCCCGCCTTCGGTGTCCGCGGCCGCCGCCGGGTCCGGCCGCCCCGCGCCAGCGGCCTCGCGGCGCGGCTGCGTCCCTTCGCCGTCGTCGCGCTCGTCGCCACCGTGATGGGCGTGCCGCTGTGGCTGATCGTCTCGACGGCCGCCAAGTCGCAGTCGGAGGCGCTCTCGCCGGACCTGTCGCTCCCGTCGCGCTGGCTCCTGTGGGACAACCTCGCGCAGGTGTGGACCCAGGGCGACATCCCGGCCGCGTTCCTCGGCAGCGTACTGATCGTGGTCCCGGCCGTCGCCCTGGTGCTGACGTTCGGCTCCATGGCGGCGTGGATCCTGGCCCGCCGGGCCACCCGGCTCAACGCCGTCCTGTACGCGCTGGCCATCAGCGGCATCGTGCTGCCGCCCGCCGTGGTGACGATCGTGCTGCTGCTGCGCCAGCTCGGCCTGGCCGGGACCCTCACCGGCATGATCGGCGTCTACGTCGGCATCTACTTGTCGACCGTCGTCTTCTTCGTCACCGGCTTCGTCCGTACGGTGCCGCTGTCGATCGAGGAGGCCGCGCGCATGGACGGCGCGGGCCCCGTGCGGGTCTTCGTCTCGGTCATCCTGCCGATGTTGCGCCCGGTGCTGGCCACCGCCACGATCCTCATCTGCCTGTACGTGTGGAACGACGTCTTCTACGCGTTCTTCGTCATCGGCGGACGGATGGACACGTTGCCCCTGAACCTGTTCCAGGTGGCCAACGCCGGGCTCTACCTCAACAACTGGCACTTGATCTTCGCCTACATCATCCTCATGAGCCTGCCGCTGCTGGTCGTCTTCGCCGTGGCGCAGCGCAGGATCATCTCGGGGATCACCGGGGGCGCGGTGAAGTAGGGGCTACTGGGGGACGGTCCACTTCTGCGGGTCGAGGCCGTTGCAGTCGTAGATCTGCAGGCGGGTGCCGTTGGCCGTGGCGCCCTGCGGGCTGTCGAGGCAGCGGCCCGACTGCGGGTTGAGCAGCGAGCCGTCGGCCCGCTTGCGCCACTGCTGGCCGCCCGCGGTGTTGCACTCCCACAGCTGGACCTTGCTGAAGTTCGCGGTGGCGTTGGCGTCGATGTCGAGGCACTTGCCGAACGCCCGGATCGTGCCGTTCGGGTGCATGGACCAGCGCTGGCCGGTGGCGACGCCGCAGTCCCAGAGCTGGACGGCGTTGCGGTTGGCGTTGGTGTTGGTGTCGACGTCCAGGCACTTGCCGGCCGTGGCCGGGCCGGTGATCTGGCCGACCGGGCCGCCTAGCGTGCCGATGCCGTAGCGGACCTGGCACTGGTTGCCGGTGAGCTGGGTCCCGGCCAGGTAGAGGAAGCTCGTGCCGTCGGCGGCGGGCACGATCGGCGAGCTGTAGCCGGGGCAGGCCGGAGCCCCGGGGGCGTAGCCGCCGGTGGGGTTGACGGTCACCGGGGCCTCGATCTCGGTCCACGCGCCGGTGCCCAGGTTGGTGTTGGCGAACAGGACCAGGCCCGACTCGCCGTTGACGGTCTTGTTGCCCGTGGGGCCGGCGACCACGCGCTGGCCGGACATCAGCAGCGTGCCGTTGGGCCCGCCGCCGGGCAGCCAGGCGACATAGGGGGTGTGCAGCAGCTCCCGGCTGTCGGAGGTGCGCACGATGGTCCCGGCCGCGCTCCAGTTGAGGCCGTCGGGGCTGGTCTTGGTGTAGACCTCGCAGGCGTGGTCCGGGTCGGTGGCGTCGCGGCACAGCTCGTACGCCATCAGGAACGTGCCGTTCGGCAGCGGCGTGAGGATGGACATGCCGGGCCTGGCCAGGTTGCCGCCGGGGAAGGCCACGTCCTGGGTCAGCGTGGGGCTCCAGGTCTGGCCGCCGTTGGCGGAGGTGTAGTGGCCGATGACCTGGTTGTTGGTCGGGGTGTTCGCGGGCCGCTCGTCGGAGATGAAGCAGGCCAGGGTGTTGTTCGGGGCGAGCAGGAACCACGGCTCCCAGATACCGTGCCCGACGGTGTTGGGCTGGCCGCTGGTCTGCGTGCAGTTGGACAGCCACGTCCAGGTGACGCCGTGGTCGGTGCTCTTGAACACCTCGACCTTCTGCGCGGTGAAGTCGCCGACGTGCCAGGCCGTGCCCGCCGCCAGCAGGTCGCCCTGGTTCAGCCCGTTCGCGGTGCGCGGCACCTCGTACAGGACCGGGGCGCCCAGGTCCCAGCCCGAGGTGTGCGAGGTGATCGTGGAGATCGGGTTGGCGGTCCAGGTGCGGCCGCCGTCGGTGCTGCGGTAGATCGGGAAGGCGTTGGGCGCGTTGTGGTTGTTGCGGGCGAACGTGGCCAGCATCGTCTCGTTCGGCGAGCCGTCGTAGTCGAGCCGGACGGCCCTCGGGTAGCTGGCGTCACCCTGGGGATAGGTGGTCAGGTTGGGGGAGTAGAGCACCTGTCCGGCCGGTGCGGCCGAGGCGGGACCGGCCAGGGCCACGAGCAGCCCGGCGATCAGGGTCAGTGCCATCACCAGCGGTAACGGGCGCCTGGGGGGTGGTGCGATGCGCACGGTGTCTCCTGGGGTGGGCCCGGTGAGCGGATCTCACCGGGACGTTTTCCGGCTGTACTCAGGGGCGGGCCTGGGGGTCGTCGCCGATGACCGGGGCGATGCGGGTGTCCACGTCCACGGCGGAGCGGGCCAGGACGGTGCCGTCGTCGGACACGAGGGCGATGTGCAGGCGGCCGCTGGTCCAGCCCTCGGGCAGTTCGGCGTGGA
This sequence comes from Nonomuraea sp. CA-143628, assembly GCF_050942315.1. Classification (NCBI taxonomy): domain Bacteria; kingdom Bacillati; phylum Actinomycetota; class Actinomycetes; order Streptosporangiales; family Streptosporangiaceae; genus Nonomuraea; species Nonomuraea sp. CA-143628. The sequence continues at coordinate 7,790,609 of NZ_CP192072.1, read as the reverse complement.
CCTCGGCGGGCGCGCCGAGCAGGAACGGCTTGGCCTCGGCCCGCTCCCCGGCCGTACCCGGTCGCGCGGGCGCGGGCCCGAAGACGGGGGACCAGGCGGTGTGCAGGTGGCCGCTGACGGAGTCGGTGCCGTGATGGGAGATCCGGACCGGGACCGTGACCCGCCCGCTCTCGCTGAGCAGGTCACGGCCGGGGGCGACCGGGACCACGTCCAGGACGAGCGTCGTCGTGGCGTTGACGTGCGCCGGATCCACCCCGGCCAGGTCCTTGGCGCGGCGCTCGAAGTCCAGCAGCCCGGCCGACTCGTGCTCAATGTCGTACATCTCGGTGTAGACGTAGCCGGCCAGCCGGTCGTGGCGCCGCATCTCCTGGGTCTGCCAGCGCAGTTGCCAGCCCCGCTGCACGCTGGTGAAGCCGGTGCCGTACTCGCTGTTCAGGTTGGGCAGACCGCGCAGCGGCTGCGACGGCGACCCGGTCAGCTTCTTGCGGACCACGTAGTCGGGGCCGAGCGGGACGGGGAAGTCGTCCTGGTCGCCGTTCAGCAGCGCGGCGATCGTCCGGCCCCAGGAGGCGGCCGACTCGTCGTAGTAGTGCCAGTCGAGCAGGTCGGTCTTCACGTGCGCCCAGCCGGAGTTGTCGACCGCGGGCCGGGTCGGGTCGAGGGCCTTGAGCAGGTCGTACGCGCGGGCCGCGGCGTCCTGTTTGGCCGGGTCGCCGGGGATATCCCAGTCCAGGCCCCACTCCTCGTTGTACAGGCCCCAGATGACGATCGCGGGGGAGTTGCCGTCGCGCTCGGCCATCGGGGCGATCTGCGCCTCGAAGGCGGCGACCGACTCCGCCGAGAACCGGCCGGTGGCGGCGGGTTCGACCCAGAGGAGCACGCCGAGTGTGTCGGCATGGTGGACGAAGCGCGGATCCTCCAGCTTGAGATGCTTGCGCACCAGGTTGTAGCCCGCGGCGGCGGCCAGTTCGAGGTCGCGGCGCAGCGCGGCGTCGTCAGGCGCGGTGATGCCGGTACGCGGCCAGTAGCCCTGGTCGAGCACGCCGCGCACGAACAGGCGCCGGCCGTTGAGGTACAGGTCCTCGCCGGACACCTCGATCCGGCGCAGCCCGGTGTAGCCGGTGACCCGGTCGGTGCCGTCGGCCGAGACCAGTTCGGCGTCCACGTGGTAGAGGTGCGGGTCCTCGGGCGACCACAGGCGCGGCTCGGCGATCGGCAGCACGGCTCGCACGACACCGCCACCGGCGTCCCCATCGGCCTGCGGCGCGGCGTGTGCGGTGTCGCCGGAGACCGGGATCTCCACCGTCGTCCCTTGGCCGCGTACGGTCAGCCGGAGCATCGCCGGAGCGGAGCCCTTGGAACCCCCGACGCGGGCCTCGACCTCGATGCCGTCCAGCCCTTCGGCCGGGCGCAGCTTCAGCGCCGCCAGGTGGGTGGCGGGCCGCGCCTCCAGCCAGACGCTCTGCCAGATGCCCGACGAAGGGGTGAAGCACACGCCGTCGAAGTCGTCTCGCGGGATGCTGCGCTGCTTGCCGTGCGCGATCTCCCGTTTGTCGGCGGGGGAGGAGACCCGTACCAGGATCTCCTGCTCGCCGTCGCGCAGCGCGTCGGTGATGTCCGCCTCGAACGGCGTGTAGCCGCCCACGTGGCGGGCCACCTCGGTGTCGTTGACCCAGACGGTGGCCTCGTGGTGCACGGCCCCGAAGTGGAGGACGATCCGCTGTCCCGCCCAGTCGGCGGGGACGGTGATCCGGCGGCGGTACCAGGCGACCGGCAGCCAGTGGGCCTCGATGCCGGAGGCCGGGGTCTCCCAGGCGAAAGGCACGGTGATGGTCCGGTCCCAGCCCTGGTCGGCGTCGGCCCGGAAGTCCCAGTCGCCGTTCAGGCTCGACCAGGTGTGCGACCGGTCGAAGTGGGGGCGCGGGTATTCCGCACGCGGCGTCATTGGAAGGGTGCTCCGATCATGAGAAGGTGTGCCCGGTCAGCCCTTGACGCTGCCGGCGAGGATTCCGCTGATGAAGTGGCGCTGCAGCAGGATGAAGATCACCAGCAGCGGCAGCATGGCGATGCTGCCGGCGGCGAGCAGCTCACCCCAGACGGTGGCGAAGTCGGCGCCGACGCGGTTGCCGGTGACGTTCTGTGCCAGGGTCGACAGCACCACCTGGACCGTCTGGTGCGCGGTGTCGTTGACGGCGACGACCGGCCAGACGAAGTCGTTGTAGATGTTCATGGTGGTCAGCACGGCCAGCGCGGCCAGGCCGGGCCGGATCACGGGGATGACGACCCGGGCGAAGACCCCGAACTCGCTCGCGCCGTCCACCCGCCCGGCGTCGAGCAGCTCGTCCGGGATCGCGGCGATGACCTGGCGCATCCAGAAGATGCTGAAGGCGTCGACGCTGCCCGGCAGGATCAGCGCCTGGTAGGTGTTGACCCAGCCCAGCGAGCTCATCTCCAGCAGCAGCGGGATGATCAGCACCAGGGTCGGCAGCATCAGCGTGAGCATCACCACCCCGAACAGCGCGTTCTTGCCGGGGAAGGTGTACTTGGCGAAGGCGTAGCCGGCCAGCGGGCAGAACACCATCGTCATCGCGCCCTTGACCGCCAGGACCAGCGCGGTGTTCACGAAGCCGGTGCCGATCGGCACGTCGGCGAACATCGCCCGATAGTTGTCCAGCGTTGGTCCGCCGACGGACAGCGGGCTGGTGATGATCTCGGCGGCGGGCTTGAGCGAGGAGCTGAGCGCCCACCAGATCGGGTACAGGAACGCGACGGCGAGCAGCGCGAGCACCACGTACTGCGCCGGGCCGGGCCTGGCCTGTTTCATGAGACCTCGTCTTTCGGGCGCAGCAGTCGCACCGCGCCCAGCGAGAGGCCGAACACCAGCAGCACCAGCAGGAAGGAGTTGGCGGCACCGGTGCCCAGGTCGGATGCCGAGATGTGGTCGTAGAGGTAGAGGCCGGCCGTGGTGGTGGAGCCGTAGGGGCCGCCCTCGGTGACCACGTACGGCTCGGCGAACATCTGGAAGACCGCCAGCGTCTGCACGACCACCAGGAAGGCGATGCTGCGCCGGACGAGCGGCACGGTCAGCGACCAGAACTGCCGCCACCGGGAGGCGCCGTCGATCGAGGCGGCCTCGTACACGGCGCCCGGTACGGCCTGCAGCCCGGCGAGCAGGATGATGATCGCGAATCCGGTGGTCTTCCACAGGAACAGCAGCGCGAGCGTCGGCTTGGCCCACGCGGTGGAGGTCAGCCAGCCGACGGCGGGCAGGCCCACCAGCCCGAGCACGTGGTTGACCAGCCCGTAGTCCTCGTCGAACACCACGATCCACACCTGCGCCATGGCCACCAGCGGTGTCACGAAGGGCGCGATGAAGGCGACCCTGAACAGCCCGCGCAGTCGCAGCCGCGCGTTGGCCAGCAGCACCGCCGCGCCCAGTCCGGCGATGACCTGGACCGGCACGATCAGCAGCCACATCACCGCGCTGTTGCCGAGCGAGGCCCAGAAGTCGGGGTTGGTCAGCAGGTAGACGTAGTTGCCCGCGCCGACCCAGGTGGCCTCGCCCGCGCCGCGCCAGCGGGTGAAGCTGAGGCGCAGCGCGTAGACCAGCGGGTAGACGCCGAAGGCCGCGAAGACCGCGAAGAACGGCGCGATGAACAGGTACGGCGACAGGCGGGGCAGGCGTCGCGAGCCGGTGGCGGCCCGCCCGGCCGTCGTGGCGGTGAGAGCCGACATCAGGCCCGGTCGATCAGGTTGCGCTGGATCTTCTTGGCCGACTCGGCGATCACGTCGTCGGGGGACATCTTCCCCTCGATCAGGCGCTGGGTGTTGTCACCGAGATAGTCCACGGACTGGGCCCACCACACGGGGATCGGCGCGGCGGCCGGGATGGTGGCGGCGGCCTCGACGGCGACCTTCCACAGGTCCTGGCCGCCGAGCGCGTCGATCGGCTTGAACAGCGGCTTGTCCGGCTTCAGCGCCGGGGTGAAGGAGGGCACGGAGGTGGACAGGCCGCCGGGGTAGATGCTGTTGGGGCCGTAGACGGCGGTGCAGCCGGGCTCGGTGAAACACAGGAACTCGTACAGCAGCCAGGCCAGCTCGGGGTTCTTCGCCTTGGCGGGGATGATGAAGCTGCTGCCGCCCATGGCGCCGCTGCGGGCGCCGCCGGGCGTCCACGCGGGCAGGGGCCCGGCCCGCCACTTGCCCTTGGTGGCCTTGAGCAGCTGCTGCGGCGCGAACGACCACCAGATCGCCCACGGGACGAACACCTGCTGCCCGCTGTCGAGGGTGTTGATGTCGGCCGCTTCCAGGTAGGGCGCGTGGGTGACCAGGTCGCCCTTGACCGCGTCCTGGATCCAGGTCAGGGTCCGCCGGTACTCGGCCGACTCCAGCCGGAGCTTGCCCTGCGCGTCGGCAAGGCTCGTGCCCTGCTGGTTTGCCAGCATCTCCAGCCAGAGCTGGCCGAGGAACGGGTTCTTGTCCAGGTGGATGGGCTTGGTCTTCGGGTCCTTCTCCTTGATCGTCCGGGCCGCGGTCAGCAGGTCGTCGTAGGTGCCGATCCCGGCCGGGTCGACGCCGGCGTCCTGGAGGATGTCCTCGCGGTACCAGAGCAGGCCGGGGTCCAGGTCCCACGGCACGCCGAAGATCTTGCCGCCGACGGTGTTGACGGACAGCTTGTACGGGGCGACCTTGTCGCGGTAGGGGGCGATCAGGTCGGTCAGGTCGTACAGGTGCTCGGACTGGCCACCGATCTTGGCGTCGTCCCAGAAGCTGCCGTCCGGCACGTCGGTGCCGCTGATCAGGGTGTTGGCCAGCTTGGCGTCGATGTCGACGGCCAGGTGGTTCACCTTGACCCCGGGGTAGGCCTGCCGGAATTTGCCGATCGCCGCGTCGAACACCTTGAACAGGTCACCGGACCGGTTCCAGATCGTGATCTCGCCCTTGGCGGAGGTGGACGCCGTGACGGTGGGCTTGGCCAGCTTGCTCGGCGCCGCGCTGGTGCCGCCGCCGGGAGCGCAGGCGCCGGCCGCGGCCAGCGCGCCGATTCCGAGCGCTCCCTTGAGGAAGCCGCGGCGGGCCATGGCGGGTGTGGACATCTCTACTCCTCAGGCGGGGGTACGGCACGGTCGCAGCAAATGCTCTGCAACGATGCAGACATAATGCATACTCCTCTGCAACGATGCAAGAGTGAGTTATGATCACACCAACCGCAGAGGAGGAACATGGCCCGTCCAACGTTGCGTGACGTCGCCAAGCGGGCGAACGTCTCGATCCGCACGGTGTCCAACGTGGTCAACGGCTACGCGCCGGTCTCCGACGAGCTGCGGGCCCGGGTGCAGCTCGTGCTGGACGAGGTGGGATACCGGCCCAACCTGATCGCCCGCAACCTCAAGCAGGGCCGCACCGGGATGATCGGCCTGGTCGTCCCCGAGCTGGACGTCCCCTACTTCGCCGAGCTGGTGCGCGAGGTGATCACCGCGGCTCGGGCGCACGGCTACGTGGTGATGGTCGACCAGACCGACGGAGACGCCGAGCGGGAGCGGGAGCTGCTGGCCCGTGACTCGCGGGCCAGCATGTTCGACGGTCTGCTGCTGAGCCCGCTGGCCATCTCCGCCGAGGAGTTGCGCGGCCGGGGCAACCGGGTCCCGATCGTGCTGCTCGGCGAGCACATCTTCAACGGCAGCTTCCACCATGTCGCCATCGACAACGTCGCCGCCGCCCGTACGGCCACCGGGCATCTGCTGGAGCTGGGCCGCCGCCGCGTCGCCGCCATCGGCGATCAGCCGTACGCGACCGGCGAGACCGCGCAGCTGCGCACGTCCGGCTACCGGCAGGCGCACGCCCGGCTGGGGCTGGACGTCGACGAGCGGCTCATCGTCCCCACCCCGCGCTTCCACCGGCGTCTGGGCCTGGAGGCGATGGAGCGCCTGCTCGCGCTGCCCGACCCGCCCGACGCCGTGTTCTGCTACAACGACCTGCTCGCCCTCGGCGCGATGCGCGCCCTGAACAGGGCCGGGCGCCGCATCCCGGACGACGTCGCGGTGGTCGGCATCGACGACATCGAGGAGGGCGAGTACAGCACGCCCAGCCTCACCACGGTCGCCCCGGACAAGGCGGAGATCGCCCGGCTGGCGGTGGGCGTCCTCATCGAGTCGATCAACGGCTCGGGCTCCGCGCCGTCGGAGATCGTCGTCCCCCACCGCCTCATCGTCCGGGAGAGCACCGCTCTCTAACGGAGCCTAGTCTTTCCTATCGGAGCCCGAACGCCACACCGGCATGTTCGCGGGGTAAAGCGCGGTGGACGGCGCAGGGGCTTGGGTCTCAGCATGGGTGCGGGAGATGAAAATCCAGGTCACAAGCCCTTTCGGCGGGCAGCCTGTGGGCGCTCGGGTTGTTCTAACGTGGATAGAGGGGGCAGCACCCGTCCCCGCTGACACCAGAATCCCACGGAGAACACCATGTCTATTCTGTGCTTCTTCGGCATGATCCGCCCGCCGTACCCTGCGCCTCCGGATCTGTCCAGTGACAGCAGCGGTGCCGCGCTCGCGCGCCGCCGTCGCCGCCACCGCCGTTGAGCTCAACGCTCCATTCAAAAAGACGCTCGGCAGGGACGGCCCCTCGCCGAGCGTCTCGCTGTGCTCCCCGATGGCACCTCGGGAAGACGAACGCGCCTTTCGGCGAATAGCAGAGGAGAAGATCATCAACCTACGTCTATGAGGTAGACCGTGAATTTAGGCAAGTCGCTCATCGCCGCTCTCGCGGCGGGAGCAATCGGCGTCACGCCGGCGTGGGCCCAGCAGGCCCCGCCTCAGCAGGAGAACGGGGTGACCCTGATCACCGGTGACCGGGTCGTGGTCACCGGGCCGGGGCACCGCGTGGAGCCCGGTCCCGGCAGGCGGACAGACTTCACGAGCCAGGTGCTCGGCGGCCACCTCTACGTGATACCCGCCGACGCCACACCGCTGATCGCCCAGGGTGTGCTGGACCGGCGGCTGTTCGACGTCACCCAGCTTCTGGCCTGGAAGTACGGCGACGCCGACACCCCCGACATACCCGTCATCTCGCAGGGGAACGCTGGGCAGGCCGTCGCGCCGCAGGGCGCCCAGCGGGTCCGTCAGTTATCCAGCCTTGGGATGAGCGCGGCGCGCGTGCCGAAGGCGAACGCCGCCCAGACCTGGAAGGACCTGACGGGCGGCGGCGCCCGCGGCCTGGCGGCGGGACGTGGCAAGCTGTGGCTGGACGGCCGCAGATCGTTCTCGCTGGACGAGAGCGTCAAGCAGATCGGCGCCCCGCAGGCGTGGCAGCAGGGCATGACGGGCAAGGGCGTCACCGTCGCGGTCCTCGACTCCGGCTACGACCCCGACCATCCGGACCTGAAGGACGCGGTACAGCAGGAGCGCAACTTCAGCGACGAACCCGACATTCGCGACTCCCTCGGCCACGGCACTCATGTCGCCTCGATCGTTGCGGGAAGGGATCAGAAGTATCGGGGCGTGGCGCCGGAGGCGACGCTGGCGATCGGGAAGGTGGGCGGTCCCGCGGGCCCGACCGATTCGGCCATCCTCGCCGGCATGGAGTGGGCGGCCGTCGAGGTCAAGGCCAAGGTCGTCAACATGAGCTTCGGCGACACGGACAGCATCGATCTGGACCCACTGGAGCAGGCCGTCAACACGCTTTCTGAGCGGACCGGCACGCTGTTCGTCGCGGCGGCGGGAAATGGCGGCGCCAGCGGCAGGGTTACCAGTCCCGGTAGTGCTGAGGCGGCGCTGACCGTGGGCGCGGTGGACAAAAAGGGTCGCATGGCCGAATTCTCCAGCCCGGGGCCGCGAGTGAGCGACCACGCGATCAAACCCGACGTGACCGCGCCGGGCGTGAACATCGTCGCCGCGGCCGCGGCGGGCACCGCCGACGGCCTCCACCGACCGCTCAGCGGCACCTCGATGGCCAGCCCGCACGTGGCGGGAGCGGCGGCGATCCTGGCTCAGCGCCACCCGGAGTGGACGGGCGCGCAGCTCAAGGCCGCGCTGATCGGCAGCGCCGCGCCCGCTCAGGACGCGACGCTCTATCAGCAGGGAGCCGGGCTGATCGACCTGGTACGCGTGCTGAAGCAGCAGGTCACGGTCGCGCAGGGCAACCTCTGGGCGGCCTTCCCCTGGAACGCCGCCAGCGAGCGGGTGACGACCAAAACGATCACGTACGCCAACGCGAGCGACGCTTCGGTCACCCTCGACCTGTCGGCACAGGGCGAGGTGCTGAAGCTGCCGGCCGATCAGGTCACGGTCCCGGCCAAGGGCGAGGCCTCGGTCACGCTCACCATCGACGCCGGTGGCAAGGCGCCGGGCGACTACCCGGGAACGGTCACCGCCAGGTCGGGCGAGACGGTGGTCCGCACGCTGGCCGGCGCCTACGTCGAGCCCGAGTCCTACGACGTCACGCTCACCGTCGTCGACAAGCAGGGCCGGCCCGTCAACCCCATGCAGAGCCAGATCTACGACGCCAAGACCGGAGCCATCCACCAGCCGGCCTTCCGTGACGGTGTGGCCAAGGTACGACTGCCCGAGGGCGACTGGAGCGTCTACACCGAGATCGCGGAGAAGATCGACGGGAAGTGGGTCACGACGATCGCCGACCCCGCGCTGAAGATCGACGGAGGCGACCAGAAGCTGACGGTGGACGCGCGCCAGGGCAAGGCGGCCAAGATCACGCTTGACGATCCGAGCGCCGAACGTCAGCGCGGTTACGCCCTCGGGGTGACCCACGGCGCATGGAACTCCTGGTGGTCGACAAATGGCGACGTCAACAGCGACCTCTTCGTCGTTCCCAGCCGCCAGGCAGGTCTGACCTACGGTGTGGAGACCACGTGGCTCAGCAAGGACGCCTCTCCCAGCCCGTACGCCTACCACATCGTCGACCACCGCACCGACGGCCTCCCCGAGGATCCTGCCCACAACTTCCGGCAGAAGGATCTGGCGAAGGTCACGGCGACCTACCGGGCCGCGGGAGCGGCGGCCACGGGCATGCCGATGTCCGGACTGCGCACTGATTTCCCCGCCTCAGCCCTGTCGCCGCTGGTCGGCGAGATCACCCTGCCCGGCACGCTCATCCACTACCGCACTCCCGGGCTGACCTACGAGAGCGGGCTCCAGGTCGGCACCTCGCTGATGTTCGACGGCGGCAAGGCCCTGAAGCGCGGCCAGACCAGCGAGGTCTGGAACGCCGCGGTCATCGGGCCGGCCTTCCTGCTGCCGGGCGGCGATCGTACCGGCGACAAGCTGACCTTCTCCGGAGTGGGGCTGTTCTCCGACGGGGGCGCGGGCAGGACGGGGTCGGACACCGCCGCCACCGGCGTCGCCACCCTCGCCAAGGACGGGCAGGTGCTGGCCACCGCCGACCTCGCCGGCTGCTGGGTCTACGAGCAGGAAAAGTGCCAGTTGCGCGCTGACCTTCCCTCCGGGCGCGGCTCGTACACGCTGACCGCGTCGATGCGCAGGCAGGTCCCGCACTCGGCGCTGTCCACCGGCGTGGAGTCAGTCTGGACGTTCCCGTCCGCGACCACCGTCAAGGCGCAGCCGCTGCCGCTGACCGCGGTCCGGTACAACCCCGAGGGCCTGGACGGGTCGAACCGCGCCGAGCCGGGCAGCGTGACCCGCCTGCCCATCCGGATCGAGCGCAACTCCGGGTCCGCGCCGGTGCAGGCGAAGTCGGTCCGGCTGGAGATGTCCGTCGACGACGGCGCGAACTGGCGCAGGATCCCGGTCGTTCGTACCGGCTCGGGCTGGTCCGCCATGGTGCCGAACCCGGGTGAGGCCGGGTTCGTCTCGCTCCGCGCGGCGGTGACCGACACGGAGGGCATCGGACTGACCCAGACGATCACCCGCGCCTACGCCATCGGCTGAGCGCCGACCACACCACCCAGGCCCGGCTCCTCATCGGCCGGGTCTGGGAACCCGCGGCCGTGGCGGGTCGCCGGCGGTGTCTTGTCAGGCGGCGGCTCGTGGATGAAGATCTCCCCGACGGCGATCTGGCGGGGGTGGCGGGACGTGAGCAGCAGGTTATGGACGGTGACGGCCCTGGTGGCGGCGGTCATCGTGACCGTGTCGTCCTGCGACGGTGACACCCCGCCGACGCAGACGCCTCCGCCCTCCTCCGCCGCCGGCTCGCTCGCGCCGAACTCGCCGCCTTCCCCCAGCCAGCCCCCCAGCCAGCCCGCCGGCCAGCCGACCAGCCAGCCGACCGCCTGGGCGGCCGGGCTCTGCCTTGACGTTCAGGTGCCCAAACCGGACAGCCAGGTCCCCGCACTCGTCGACTGCGCCTTTGTGACGGCCGGGGCCCGGATCACCAAGCTCGTCTACCAGGGCAACGGGCCGGTCGAGTGCCCGAAGGACAGCGACGGGCTGCTGGACACCCCGGCCGGCCAGGAGCCGCGCACGGCCTGCCTGCGCAACCGCCGCGCCCCGCACCCGGGGGACGTCGGCAAGGGCGGCGGGCTCCTGCGCGTCGGCGACTGCACGCTCATCGAGGACGATCCCGTCGTCACCGTCGAGGAGCGGGCCTGCTACGACGCCCACGGCCCCGGCCGGATCAGGTCCTTCACCAAGACGAAGAAGGCGTGCACGCGCAAGATCTGGTCCTACGCCTACAAGTGGCAGGGCTCTTACGTGTGCGTCGGTCCGGGTGAGGACGCCAAGGAGGTCGGTCCGCAGTACGCGCTCGCGAGCTGTCTGACCGCGCCCAAGACCAAGAAGCGCAAGACGGTCTTCGGCACCGAGAACTCCATCGTCGGCGGGCTGAAGAAGGTGTCCTGCAAGGCCAAGAAGGCGTGGGGGAAGGTCGTCGGGCACGTCAGCATCGAGTTCGAGTGCCGGCGGCCCGCCGACTACTCGGTGACGAGCTCGACCACCACGCTGTACGGGCTGGCCCACGGCCCCGATCCCTACCCGGCGATCACCTGCATCCGGAGACTCTGACCGGACCTGAGGCGAGGCCCCCGGACCTGAGGCGAGGACCCCACGTCTGGGGTGAGGACCCCGGGCCTTGGGGTGAGGCCCCCGCACCTGGGGTGAGGCCCCCGCGCGTGCGTGCGCAGTCTCTCGGGGTCAGCGCACGGCCACTTCCTTTGTTTGGCTGGCATCTAAACTAATGGGCGACCGTTGACGTTTGTTGGTTGGGACGGAAAACTAACTCGCGAGCCGTGCCGGTCACTTGAAGGAGCCTTCATGCCCTACCGCCCGCCCCTGGTCGCGCACGAGTACTTTGTCGCCGACCCGCCGGAGCTGCCGGTCCGCACACGGGGCGAACAGGGCCTGTCCGCGTTGACCGCCGCCGAGCCGGTGGCCGTGGACGACTCGGGGGTGACGCTGAAGGGCATCACCTCGGCGGAGGAGAGCCTGGTCGTACAGGTGCGGGTGGCGGGCGAAGGGGTGATCCGGGTCCGCCTCGGCCAGGACGTGGACGCCCGCGCCCGCTCGGCCCGGGCGACCTCCCTGGTGACACCGGGCACGTATGCCGGAGCCCGGGTGGAGACCCGGCCCGGAGGGCTGAGCATCGACGCGGGCTCGTTGCGCGCGGAGATCACCCTGGACCCGTGGCGGCTGCGATTCACCGACGCGGCGGGCGCCACGCTGGTGGAGCAGGATCGGGGGCACACCGACATCAGCGGGCGGCTGCGTACGCTGCCGTTCGGCCGCTCCCACGCCGACGGCGTCACGGTCGCCTACCACGAGAGCTTCGCCGCGCCGGCCGACGAGGCGTTCGCCGGGTTCGGGGAGTCGTTCACCCCGCTCGACAAGCGCGGCCAGCGGCCCGTCATGTGGAACTTCGACGCCTTCGGCGCCGAGTCGCAGCGCGCCTACAAGAACGTGCCCTTCTACCAGTCGAGCAGGGGATACGGCATCGTCGTCGACAGCGGGGCGCCGACGGAGTTCGACGTCTGCCAGTCCACGCACAGCGTCGTGCAGATCGTCGTCCCCGACGACCTGATCGACTACTACGTGATCGCCGGGCCGACGCCGCCCGAGATCCTCGACCGCTACGACCGGCTGACCTGCCGTCCGGCGCTGCCGCCGAAGTGGGCGTTCGGCACCTGGATCTCCTCGGGCTTCTTCGTGGACAGCCAGGAGCGGGTCATGACGCGGGCCCGGACGATCCGCGAGCGCGGCATCCCGTGCGACGTGCTGCACCTGGACACCTACTGGCAGACCGACGGCCACTGGTCGGACCTCCGCTGGGACGAGGCCCGCTTCCCGGATCCCGCCGGGATGCTCGAAGAGCTCGACCGGATGGGCTTCAAGGTCTGCCTCTGGATGAACCCCTACATCTCCCACCTGAGCCCAGCTTTCCCCCAAGCCGCCGAAGCCGGATATTTCCTGAAAAAGCAGGAGGGCGAGGCGTACGTCGCCGACTGCTGGCACGGGTCCTACCCGGCCTGCGGCATCGTCGACTTCACCAACCCGGCCGCCGTCGCATGGTTCCAAGGACTGCTCCGCCCCCTGCTCCAGCAAGGCGTACAGGCGTTCAAGACCGACTTCGCCGAGGGCGTGCCGCACGACGCGACGGCCTTCAACGGCATGACCGGCACCGACCTGCACAACGTCTACACGCTGCTGTTCAACGACGCCGTCGCCGAGGTGACCCGCGAGGTCAAGGGGCACGGCCTGGTCTGGGCTCGCTCGTCGTTCCTGGGCGGCCAGCGGCACTCGGCCCAGTGGAGCGGTGACACCTTCACCAGCTACCCGGCGATGGGCAGCACGCTGCGCGGCGGCCTCGCCCACGGCCTGTCGGGCGTGCCGTTCTGGAGTCACGACGCGGGCGGCTTCACCGGCCGCCCGGCCGACGACCTCTACGTCCGCTGGACCCAGTTCGGCGCGCTCTCCCCGCTGCTGCGGCTGCACGGCACCACCAGCCGCGAGCCGTGGGAGTTTCCCGAGGTGGAGGCCGAGGCGGTGGCCGCGCTGCGGCTGAGGTACCGGCTCATGCCCTACCTCTACTCGGCGGCCGTGGACGCCGCGCGGACCGGCGCGCCGATGATGCGGGCGTTGTGCGTCGACCATCCGGGCGACCCCGTCGCCTGGCAGGCCGACCTGGAGTATCTGCTCGGCCGCGACCTGCTGGTCGCGCCCATGACCACGCCCGACGGCACCCGGCAGGTGTACCTGCCCGAGGGCCGGTGGGCCGACTACTGGACCGGGGAGCTGCTGGAGGGCGGGCGCTACCGCGCCGTCTCGGCGCCGCTGGAGCAGATCCCGCTGTTCGTCCGGTACGGCGCGCTCATCCCGGTCACCACGCCTGGGGACACCGTGGACGTCCCCTCGGAGATCACCCTTGTCGCCTTCGGGGGCGGCGACAGCCGTAGCACGGTCCACGATCTCGACGGCGAGACCGTCGTCGAGGCCACCCGCGACGGCGACACCCTGCACGTCACCGTCACCGGTCCGAAGCGGGTCGCCGGGGTCGAGTTCGCCCCTGTGGCGGGCGCCCCGGTCCGGGCGGTCATCACCTCCCAGGAGACACCATGATCAAGCTGAGAAGTGCCGCGGCGGCGCTCGCCGTCGCGGCATTGACCCTGACCGCCTGCGGCTCCGGCTCCGACGGGCAGCAGCCCGCCGCGAGCGGCCAGCCGCGCGTGCTCAAACTGTGGCACTACGAGAGCGCCGAAGGCGCGATGGGCAAGGCCTGGGCGGCGGCGATCAAGAAGTTCGAATCGACCCACCCGGGCGTGACGGTGAAGTTCGAGGAGAAGGGCTTCGAGCAGATCCAGAAGACGGCCAGCATGGTGCTCAACTCCGACGAGGCGCCCGACGTCATGGAGTACAACAAGGGCAACGCCACCGCCGGGCTGCTGTCGAAGCAGGGCCTGCTGACGGACCTGTCGGAGCAGGCGACCAAGCGCGGCTGGGACAAGCTGCTGTCGGCCAGCCTGCAGACCACCGCCAAGTATGACGACCGGGGCATCATGGGCTCCGGCAAGTGGTTCGGCGTGCCGAACTACGGCGAGTACGTGATGGTCTACTACAACAAGAAGCTGTTCGAGAAGAACGGCGTCACGGTGCCGACGACGTTCGAGGAGTTCACCGCGGCGCTGGACAAGTTCGCCAAGGCCGGCGTCACGCCCATCTCCACGGCCGGGGCCGAATACCCCGCCCAGCAGATCTTCTACCTGCTCGCGCTGAGCAAGGCCAACCGGGCGTGGGTCGACTCCTACGAGCTCTACAAGGGCAAGGTCGACTTCCACGGTCCCGAGCTCACCTACGCCGCCGACACGATGGCCGACTGGGTGAAGAAGGGGTACATCGCCAAGGACTCGGCCGGGATCAAGGCCGAGGACATGGCCACCGCGTTCATCGGCGGCAAGTTCCCGATCATGGTGTCCGGCAGCTGGTGGTACGGCCGGTTCCAGACGGAGATCAAGAAGTTCGAGTGGGGCTCGTTCCTGTGGCCCGGCAACCAGCTCGCCCCCGGCTCCAGCGGCAACATCTGGGTCGTCCCCGAGAAGTCCAAGAACAAGGACCTGGCCTACGACTTCATCGACATCACGATGAGCAAGGAGATCCAGAACCTGCTCGGCAACTCCGGCGGCGTCCCCGTCGCGGCCGACCCTGCCGCCATCACCGACCCCAAGAGCAAGGAGCTCATCGACAACTTCAACAAGCTCACCTCGCAGGACCAGCTGGCCTTCTACCCCGACTGGCCGGCCCCCGGCTACTACGACGTGCTCGTGGCCGGTGTCCAGAACCTCATCAACGGCAGCAAGCCTCCGGCGAAGGTGCTCGACGAGATCGCCCAGCCGTACAACGAGAACCTCGCCGACCTTGGCAACTAGAACAGAGCGTGGCTACTGGCCGTACCTGATCCCCAGCGCGGTGCTGTTCACCGCGGTCATCGTCGTGCCGTTCGTGATGAATGTCGCGACGAGCTTCACCCGCTGGTCGGGGGTGGGCACACCCACCTGGATCGGTACGCAGAACTACGTCCGGCTGTTCGCGGACGAGCGGTTCTGGACGTCGTTCCGCAACAACGTGGGGCTGATCGTCGCGATGGCGATCATCCCCACGGTCATCGGGCTGGTGCTGGCCGCCGCGCTGTTCGACTACATCGGCAAGAGGTTCGGCCCCCGCACGGCCGCGGCCCTGCGGGCGGCCTACTACCTGCCGCAAGTGCTGCCCGTCGCGGTGGCCGGGGTGGTGTGGGGCTGGATGCTGCACCCGACCTACGGCGCGGTCAACCAGATCTTCGGGCTGAAGGTCAACTGGCTCGGCGATCCCGACTACGCGCTGGCCACCGTGATGGCGGTGATGGTCTGGTTCCAGCTCGGCTACCCGGTCGTCATCTTCATGGCCGGGCTGCAGCGGGCCGACCCGGCGCTGCACGAGGCGGCGGAGATCGACGGGGCCTCGTGGTGGCGCCGGTTCTGGCACATCACGATCCCGCAGATCCGTCCTGAGATCTTCGTCGTGCTGCTGACGTGCACGATCGCCGCGCTCAAGGTGTTCGGGCCGATCTTCGTGCTCACCAGGGGAGGGCCGGGCAACGCCACGATGGTGCCCTCGTACTTCTCCTACCTGAACTTCTTCCAGAAGGCCAATATCGGCTACGGCTCGGCCATCGCCACCGTGCTGGCGCTGATCATCGTCGTGGTGACCTCGGCCTTCCTGTTCCTCCAGGAGCGGAAGCCGTGAGACGCTACCCGACCCTGGCCGCGCTGACGGTGCTCGCCGCCGTCATGCTCTTCCCGTTCGTCATCGTCACCTTCAACGCCTTCAAGACGCCCGCCGAGTATTCGGCGGGCAGCCCGCTGAGCCCGCCGCAGGGCCTGAACCTGGACGGGATCATCGCGTTCTGGACCCGGGTCGACTTCGGCGAGAAGCTCCTCAACAGCCTGGTGATCAGCGGCTCCGTCGCCGTGCTGGCCGTGCTGCTGTCGGTGCTCAACGCCTATGCCCTCGGCATCGGCCGGGTACGCGGCCGGCTGTGGATCCTCGTGCTGTTCCTGGTGGCCAACACGCTGCCGCAGGAGGCGCTGGCCTACCCGCTCTACTACCTGGCCAAGGCGGCCGGCCTGTACGACTCCAAGCTGTCGGTGATCATCGTGTTCACCGTCATCCAGGCCGCCTTCGGCACCTACCTGCTCAGTGCCGTGCTCGGGCAGTTCCCGAAGGAGATCCTCGAGGCGGCGCGGATGGACGGCGCGGGGCGCTTCCTGGCGCTGTGGCGGATCGTCGTCCCGATCAGCAGGCCCACGCTGTCGGTCCTGGTGATCTTCTTCTTCATCTGGACCTGGAACGAGTTCTTCCTTCCGCTCATCTTCCTGGTCTCCAACGACACCCAGACGGTGCCGGTCGCCCTCGGCGTGCTGCAGGGCGAGAAGTACATGGACGCCACCATGTCCAGCGCCTCGGCGCTGCTCGGCATCGTCCCGGCCGTCGCGTTCTTCCTCATCTTCCAGCGGACGCTGACCAGGGGCATCACGGTCGGCGCCATCAAGTAGGAGCTTCCATCATGAAGCGAGCCCTAGCGGCCGTCTTATTGGCATTCACGATGGGTACCGCGCCCGTCCACGCCTCGGCGGTCCTGCCGTACCAGGACCCGGCCGTGCCGCTCGACCAGCGCGTCGGCGACCTCCTGGGCCGGCTCACCCTCGACGAGAAGATCTCGCTGCTGCACCAGTCGCAGCCGGCGATCCCCAGGCTCGGCCTGCCGTACTTCAAGGCCGGGACCGAGGCGCTGCACGGCGTCGCCTGGTCCAACGACCACAACGACGCCTGGACCCAGAAGCTGGCCAGCGGCACCGTCTTCCCGCAGGCCGTCGGCCTGGCCAGCACCTGGGATCCGGAGCTGATCAAGCGGGTCGGCTCGGCCGTCGGCGACGAGGTGCGCGGCTACAACGCGATCGACCCGGTCCTGTGGGGCACCCAGGTGTGGGCGCCGGTGGTCAACCTGCTGCGCGACCCGCGCTGGGGCCGCAACGAGGAGGGCTACTCGGAGGACCCGCTGCTGACCGGCGCCATCTCCACCGCCTACGGCAAGGGCCTGTCCGGCGACGACCCCGTCTACCTCAAGACGGCGCCGGTGCTCAAGCACTACCTGGCCAACAACAACGAATATCTGCGCGGCCTGACCTCCTCCAACCTGCGGCCGAGGATCAAGCACGAGTACGACGAGGCCGCGTTCAAGCCGGCCATCTCCAACGACGCCGCCACCGGCGTGATGGCCTCCTACAACCTGGTCAATGGACGGCCGAACACCGTCAACCCCGACCTCGACGCGGTCGTCCGCTCGTGGACGGCCAAGGACCTCTACAACGTGAGCGACGCCTGGGCGCCGGACGCGCTGCAAGAGTACGAGCACTACTACGACACCAAGCCCGAGGCCGTCGCCGCGACGCTCAAGGCCGGCCTGGACAGCTTCACGGTCAACAACGACGACCCCTCCCTCATGACCGCGAACATCAAGTCCGCCCTGTCCCAAGGGCTGATCACCGAGGCCGACATCGACCGGGCCGTGCGGCACGTGCTGTCGATCAGGATCAGGCTCGGCCAGCTCGACCCCGACGGCGGGCCGTACGCGAAGATCACCAAGGACGTGATCAACTCGGCGGCGAACCAGCGGCTCAACCGGCAGACCGCGGGCGAGGCGATGGTCCTGCTGGAGAACTCCGGCAGAACGCTGCCGCTCTCGACCGGCCTGAAGAAGGTCGCGGTGCTCGGGCCGCTGCAGGACACCCTCTTCAGCGACTGGTACGGCGGCACCATGCCGTACAAGGTGACCCCGCTGGCCGGCATCAAGGAGCGGCTCGGCGCGCGGGCGGCCGTGACCGGCGCCGACGCGCTGGACCGGATCGCGCTCAAGGACCTGGCCAGCGGCAAGTACGTCACCGCGACCGGCACCACGGGCCAGAGCGTCGTCGTCTCCGACACCGCGCCCGGCGGCGCCTCGACCTGGGACCAGACCGACTGGACCGGCGACGTCTCGACGCTGCGCAACGTGGGCAACGGCAAGCTGCTCACCGGCAACTTCGGGCCGTACGTCACCAACTCCGACGTCCCGGGCGGCTGGTTCGTCCAGCAGCAGTTCCGGCTGGAGGCCCAGGCGGACGGCACGTACCTGATCCAGTACGTCGGCTACGAGGTCAACGAGGGCTGGTGGCCCTTCCCCGAGCACTACGTGACCGTCGGCGCGGACGGCACGCTCGGCACCGGGACGAAGGCCGCCGCGGCGCACTTCGCCAGGGAGGTCGTCCAGAGCGGCGCCAAGACCGCGGCGGCGGCGGCCAAGGGCGCCGACGCGGCGGTGGTCGTGGTCGGCAGCAACCCGTTCGTCTACGGCCGCGAGAACCACGACCGCTCCACCCTCGCGCTCGGCCAGGGCCAGCAGGAGCTGATCAAGGCCGTGCGAGCGGCCAACCCCAACACCGTGGTCGTCCTGGAGGACAGCTACCCGACCACCATGAACGTGGACACCCCGGCCCTGCTCTGGACCACCCACGCGGGCGCCGAGACCGGGCACGCCGTGGCCGACGTGCTCTTCGGCGACCGCAACCCGGCGGGCCGGCTCACCCAGACCTGGTACCGCTCCGACGACCTGCCGGACATCCTGGACTACGACCTCACCAAGACCGGGATGACCTACCTCTATCACCGGGGCGACCCGCGCTACGCCTTCGGCCACGGCCTCAGCTACACCACCTTCGGCTACCAGGGCATGAAGGTGACCCCGCGCGGCGACTCCTACGACGTCACCGTCAAGGTCACCAACACCGGGTCGCGGGCCGGTGACGAGGTCGTCCAGCTCTACACCCACCAGCAGAGCTCGCGGGTCACCCAGCCGGTCAAGCAGTTGCGCGGCTTCACCCGCGTCACGCTGCGCCCCGGCGAGAGCCGTACGGTGAAGCTGACCGTCAAGAAGGCCGACCTGGCCCTGTGGGACGTCACCCGCGGCAAGTGGACCGTGGAGACGGCCACCCACGACGTCCTGGTCGGCGGCTCCTCCTCGGCCATCAGGCAGCGCGCGACCCTCCAGGTGAGCGGCGAGCGGATCCCGCCCCGCGACCTGACCAGGAGCACCCGGGCGATCGACTTCGACGACTACTCCGGCGTGGACCTGGTCGACACCTCGAAGGCGAGCGGTGAGGCGATCGGGGCGGTCACGGGTGACTGGTTGAAGTTCGCCGACGCCGACCTGCGCGGCGGGCTCACGGGCATCACCGCGGGCGTGTCCTCGGTGGCGGGCGGCTCCTTCGAGGTCCGCGCGGGCTCCCCGTCGGGCGCGCTGCTGGCCACCGTCTCGGTCCCGGCCACCGGCGGGATCTACCAGTACGGCACCGCGTCGGCGACGCTGTCCGGCGCCGGCGGGATCCGGGACCTCTACCTGGTCTTCAAGGGCGAGCTGCGGATCAAGGACCTGACCCTCACCAAGTAAGTTTGGTTAATAACCAAACTATTGACCTCACTCGGAGGCTGTGTGAGCCTCTGAGTGAGGGTTCGGGGACCTCGCGACCATGCGCGCTGGAGCGGCGACGGCAGGGTCCTGTACCCGGTCGTGCATGGCGGTCATCTGCTGCTGTGGGGCCTTTAGCCCCGGAGAGGGAAACCGCTCATGCGAAGAAGGTTGTTCAGCCTGCTCGCGGTGGCCGTCGTCGTCGTGGCGATGGTGGTGGTGCGGATGGCGCCGGTCGGCGCCGTCGCCGCGGATCCGTACG
Source organism: Nonomuraea sp. CA-143628 (assembly GCF_050942315.1). NCBI lineage: Bacteria > Bacillati > Actinomycetota > Actinomycetes > Streptosporangiales > Streptosporangiaceae > Nonomuraea > Nonomuraea sp. CA-143628. Next base: position 7,770,916 of record NZ_CP192072.1, on the reverse strand, counting down.
CCTTCAAGGGAGTGAAGATCGGCGGCGGCGGCTTCGTCCCCGGCATCGTCTTCAACCAGAAGGAGAAGGACCTCATCTACGCCAGGACCGACATCGGCGGCGTCTATCGCTGGGACAAGACCAAGTGGACGCCGCTGCTCGACGGCATCGGCTGGGACAAGTGGAGCTGGGTCGGCGGCGTCAGCGTCGCCACCGACCCCGTGGACCCGAACCGGGTCTACGTCGCCACCGGCATGTACACCAACGACTGGGACGCCAACAACGGCGCCATCCTGCGCTCCACCGACCGGGGCAACACCTGGGCCGCCACCGAGCTGCCGTTCAAGGGCTTCGGCAACATGCCGGGCCGCGGCATGGGCGAGCGCCTGGTCATCGACCCGAACAAGAACAACATCCTCTTCTACGGCACCGCCAACAAGAACGGCCTGTGGAAGAGCACCGACTACGGCGTCACCTGGGCCAAGGTCACGACCTTCCCGAACGTCGGCAACTTCGCCCAGGACCCCAACGACACCCAGAACAACTACAACACGATGACCCAGGGCATCCCCTGGATCACCTTCGACCCGCGCACCGGCTCGGCCGGCACCGCCACCAAGACGATCTACGCCGGGGTGGCGGACAAGGACAACAACGTCTACCGCTCCACCGACGGCGGCGCCACCTGGAGCCGGGTGCCCGGCCAGCCGGCCGGCTACATCCCGCACAAGGGCGTGCTCGACCCCGTCAACGGCTACCTTTACCTGGCCACCGGCAACACCGGCGGGCCGTACGTGGGCGAGGACGGCGAGGTGTGGCGCTACGCCACCGCCACCGGCACCTGGACCGAGATCACCCCGACGCCCAAAGCCGACCGCTACTACGGCTTCAGCGGCATGACCATCGACCGCCAGAACCCGAGCACGATCATGGTCGCCAGCCAGGTGTCGTGGTGGCCGGACAACATCATGTTCCGCAGCACCGACAGCGGCGCCACCTGGACGCGGATCTGGGACTGGAACGGCTACCCCAACCGGACCTTCCGCTACACCCAGGACGTCTCCTCCCACCCGTGGCTGGCCATGGGCAACCCGCAGCCTCCCGAGATCACGCCCAAGCTCGGCTGGATGACCGAGGCGATGGAGATCGACCCGTTCGACTCCAACCGGCTGCTGTACGGCACCGGCGCCACCATCTACGGCACCTCCAACCTCAAGCAGTGGGACGCCGCCGGCGGCAAGATCACCATCAAGCCGTTCATCGAGGGGCTGGAGGAGACCGCGGTCCTCGACCTGATCAGCCCGCCGACCGGGGCGCCTCTGCTCTCGGCGGTCGGTGACATCGGCGGCTTCGTGCACAGCAACCTCGACGCCGTGCCGCCGATGATGTACACCCAGCCCAACCTGGTCACCACCCGGAGCATGGACTACGCCGAGCTCAGCCCGTCGAACATGGTCCGCGCCGGCGACAACGACACGGCCGGGGTGACCCGCATTGGCTTCTCCTCCAACGGCGGCGCCAACTGGTGGCAGGCCAGCAGCGAGCCGGGCGGGGTCACGCAGGGCGGCAGCGTCGCGATCTCGGCCAACGCCGGCACCACGGTGTGGTCGCCGACCGGTGGGGCGGTGAGCCGCTCGACGGACTCGGGCAGCTCGTGGACCGCCTCTACCGGCATACCGGCCGCCGCGCAGGTGCGCTCGGACCGGGTCAACCCGAACAAGTTCTACGGCTGGTCCGCCGGCAAGTTCTACGTCAGCACCAACGCGGGCGCGACCTTCACCCAGTCCGCCGCCACCGGCCTGCCCGCCGGCACCGCGACCGTCAAGTTCAAGGTCGTGCCCGGCAAGGAGGGCCACATCTGGCTCGTCGGCGGCTCTCCGTCGACCGGCAAGTACGACCCCGCGGGCACCTACGGCCTGTGGCGCTCGACCGACTCCGGCGCCACCTTCACCAAGCTCGGCAACGTCACCGCGGCCGAGAACGTCGGCTTCGGCAAGGCGGCGCCCGGCGGCTCGTACATGGCGATCTTCCTGGTCGGCCTGATCGACGGGGTGCACGGGGTGTTCCGCTCCGACGACGCGGGCGCCTCGTGGGTGCGGATCAACGACGACCGGCACCAGTACGCCAACATGGGCGAGGCGCTCACCGGGGACCCCCGCGTGTACGGCCGCGTCTACCTCGGCACCAACGGCCGCGGCATCATCTACGGCGACCGTACCGGCCCCAACCCGACCCCCACCCCGACTCCGACGCCCACCCCGACTCCCACGCCCACCCCGACTCCCACGCCCACCCCGACTCCCACGCCCACTCCGACCCCCACGCCGACGCCGGTTCCCGGCAAGGCGTGCACGGCGACCTACGCGCCCAGCAACCAGTGGCAGGGCGGCTTCCAGGCCGGGGTGACGGTGAAGAACTCCGGCACCGTCGCCATCACCGGGTGGACGGTCGGCTGGACCTTCCCCAACGGCCAGACCATCACCCAGCTCTGGAACGGCGCCCACACCCAGACCGGCGCCGCCGTCAAGGTCACCAACGTCAGCTACAACGGCGCGCTGGATCCGGGCGCGAGCACCACGTTCGGCTTCACGGGCAACTGGACGAGCAGCAACAACCCGCCCGCGACGGTCACCTGCACCCCCGCCTGACGGACAGGAGGGAGGGGCCTGGGAGAGGCCCCTCCCCCCGCCTGACGACAGGAGGGCTGACCGAGGGAGAGGCCCCTCCCTCGGTCAGCCCTTGACGGCACCGATGATGACGCCCTTCGTGAAGTGCTTCTGCACGAACGGGTAGATCACCAGCACCGGGATCAGCGCCAGCGTCACGATGGCCATCTGGATCGCCAGGCTCGGCGGCAGCGCGTGCCCGCCGACCGCGGTGTCACCCGTCTGCCCGACGAACATCGACTGCCCCTGAAGCACGAACTGCCGCAGGACCACTTGCAGCGGCCACTTGGTGCTGTCGTTGAGGTAGAGGGTGGCGTTGAAGAAGGCGTTCCAGTAGCCGACCGCGTAGAACAGCCCGATCACCGCCGTGACGCCCTTGGACATGGGCAGCACGATCCGCCACAGGATGCGGAACTCGCTCGCCCCGTCGATCCGCGCGCTGTCGGTGACCTCCTCCGGGATGTTCATGAAGAAGGCCCGCATGACGACCAGGTTGAACGCGGTGACAGCGGTCGGCAGGATCAGCGCCCAGTACGAGTCGATCAGCCCCAGCGAGCTGACCAGCAGGTAGCTCGGGATCATGCCCGGCCCGAACAGGAAGGTCAGCAGCACGAGGAACAGCATCGGCCGGTGCAGCAGCGAGCCGGGCCGCGACAGCCCGTAGGCCGCCAGGACGGTGACCGCGAGGCTGAGCAGGGTCCCGACGACGGTCACCCCGAGGCTGACCCCGATCGACCGGGTCACCACCCCGCCCGCGAACAACTGCTCGTAGGCGGCGAAGGACAGCTCGCCCGGCACGGTGACCAGGCCACCCGCCTTCGACACCGCTTCCTGCGTGGACAGGCTGGTCAGCACGACCATGTAGATCGGGAAGAGCACGGCGGCCACGATGAGGGCCAGCACCAGCCCTTTGACGCTCGCGCCGAACCGGGTGGGCCGCTCGGCCCAGACAGGCATAGTCATGATCGTTTGTAGATTCCCTGCTCGCCGAAACGGTGGGCGACCTTGTTGGCTATGAGGATCAGGATCAGCCCGGCCACGCCCTTGACCAGGCCCGCCGCCGCGCCGTAGCTCCACTCGCCGGTCAGCAGCGTGCGCCAGTACATGAAGGTGTCGAGCACCTCGGCGGCGTCGCGGCCGACGGCGTCGCGCTGCAGGAAGAACTGCTCGAAGCCGACGTTGAGCGCGTCGCCCAGCCGCAGGATCAGCAGCAGCACGAACACCGGGCGCAGGCCGGGCAGCGTGATGTGCCACAGCCGCCGCCAGCGGGAGGCGCCGTCCACGGCGGCGGCCTCGTAGAGGTGGGGATTGATGGCCGCCAGCGCCGCCAGGAAGATGATCGTCCCCCAGCCCGCGTCCTTCCAGACCGTCTCGGCGGTGACCAGCAGAATAAACGTGTCCGGATTTGTCATGATGTCCACGCCCGTGAAGCCGTGGTCGCGCAGGATCTGCGCGAGCAGTCCCGCGCCCCCGAACATCTGCTGGAACAGGGTGACGACCAGGACCCAGGAGAAGAAGTGCGGCATGTACACGATGCCCTGGATGAACAGCCGCAGGCGGGGCCGTACGACGCTGTCGAGCAGGATGGCCAGCAAAATCGGCAGCGGGAAGTAGAAGATCAGCTGGAACGTGGTGATCGACAGCGTGTTGATCGTCGCGTCCCAGAAGCTCTGATCGAACATCAGCCACTGGAAGTTCGACATCCCCACCCACGGGCTGTCCTTGACACCGACGTAGGGGGAGTAGTCCTGGAAGGCGATCACATTGCCGAGCAGCGGCACGTAGTGGAACAGGAGCAGCAGCCCGATCGCCGGCACGGTCATGAGCAGCAGCTGCCAGTCGCGCCGGAACCGGGCCCGCAGCGAGCCCTGCTTGATCCGGACCCGTCTCTGGGTGATGCCCGAGCCGGCGGGAGAGGGCAGGTCTCCCGCCGGCCCGGCGTCCGTCGCCCGCTCGACCGCGATGTGGTCAGGCGCGGCCATTGTCCCGCAGGACCTTCATGTAGAACTCGCGCGCCTCGTCGCCGCCGTCGCGCCGCCACTCCGCCGCGATCTGCTTGGCGTCACTGACCGGCCGGCGGCCGCGCATGATGTCGGTGAACTTGTCCTCGGTCGGCACCTGCAGGCCCGAGTACTTCGACGGCCGCTGGATCCTGATCCCGTCGAACGGCGTCTTCTCGATGTACTTGAAGGAGGCGTTCTGCCAGTCGATGTTGGCCTTGGCCGCCTCGGGGAAGGGCCAGTCCACGTAGAGGGGACGGCCGCCCAGGAAGCCGTAGGTGTAGGCGACCTCCTTGCGACCTAGGTCGGTGCTCTGCGGGATGCCCTTGGCGTCGAGGGTGAAGTGCTTGCCCTTGATCCCGAAGTTGGAGAGCTCGTACTCCTTGGTCCCGTACGGGGCGGCGCTCCAGTTGAGGATGGACAGGATCTCCGCCATCTTCTCCTTCGGCAGCCCCTTCTTGATGAAGGTGAACATGCCCGCCGCGTTGTTGTGGTACATGATCGGCCTGCCGCCGTCGTGCGCGAACAGCGGGAAGACGCCCAGCGCGAAGTCGGGGTTCTTGCCGGTGTGCTGCTGGAGCAGCTCCTTCCAGCCGCCCATGCCGTCCCGGTAGATGGTGATCTGGCCCGCGCCGATCAGGTCCTTCTCGTTGGCGCCCTTGCTGCCGGCGATGCTCGGATGGATGAGCCCCTCGGCGAAGAGTTTGCGCATCCACGCCAGCATTTCCTCGAACTCCGGCGTCTCGTACTTGTGCGTCAGCTTGCCGCCGGCGTAGCGCCAGTCCTGCGGGACGCCGAAGATGGTCCAGGCCATCTCGTGGATGTCGCCGAACGCCCAGCGCTTGGCCTTCGCGTCGGTGATCGTCTTGCCGAGCTGGTAGAGCTCGTCGGCGGTCTTGGGGTTCTGGTTCCAGCCGTTCTTGTCGAACAGATCCTTGCGGTAGAGCAGGCAGAACGGGAAGGGCTCGGTGGGGTAGGGGACCGCCATCAGCTTGCCGTTCCACACCGACCACTCCCACGAGGCGGTCGGCAGGTTGGCCAGCAGCGGGTACGCCTTGACCTTGTCGCCCTGCAGGTACGGCGTGAGGTCCTCGAACGCCTTGTCCACGGCGGTGTTGAAGTCCGCCATCTTGTCGATCTCCCAGCTCGGGAGGGCGAAGATGTCGGGCAGGTCGCCGGAGGCCAGCCGGGCGATCGCCTTGTCGGCGTAGGTGTTGCCGTCGGCGATCTGGAACTCGACCGTCGCGCCGATGTCGGCGTTGACCGCCTGGAAGTAGGTGTTGCCCGGCAGTCCGGGCGGCGGCGGCCCCCACAGCGGGGTCATCGCCTTGTAGCTGCCGCCCTTGCCCGCTTTCTGGGTGAGCGCCGCGGTAGGGGCGGCTGGGTAGGTGGTGAAGCCGCCGGCGATGCCCGGCACGCCCGGCAGGTTGGAGACCGTGCCGGTCAGGTCGGGCTTGACGCCGGCGAACTCGACGTACGCCGGCGCGAGTGCGGTCAGCTTGTCCGCGGCGGCCGCGGTCGCGCCGCTCGAGCCGGGCCGGGTCCCGGTCGGGGCGGAGCAGGCGGCGAGGGTGGTCAGGCCGGCCAGGCCGAGAAATCCACGGCGAGTCATCGACGGTGTCACGACGGCTCCCTTCGTTGGTCGGAGCAGGGTGAGGGGTGTCGGAAGGGGAGGTCCACGGGCTAGAATTAGTTCGTCTAATGACCAAACAAACTAAACCCGAGGCGACGCTGACCACAAGGTGTGCCACCGGTCACAGATTGATGTCGGGAGTGAGATGAGATTCGCTGACGGCTCCCTGCCCGCCGTTCATGGCTCGCGCCGACGGCGTGGGGACCCTGGGGGACGGCGCACACTGGTACCGCGGCATGACCGCCCGCGACGGCCTGACGGACGGGACAGACTTTGATCACCTCATCGACCGACCCGCAACCGGCCGACTTCGCCGATGTGCGGGCCACCAACCTGGCCGTCGTGCTGCGTTTCGTCCGCGAGCACGCGCCGTGCTCGCGGGCCGACATCGCGGCCTCCACGGGCCTGAACAAGGCGACCGTGTCGAGCCTGGTCGCCGACCTGATCGACAGGCGGCTCGTCCGGGAGACCGGCCTGACCGAGAACCGGGTGGGGAGGCCGGCCACGATGCTGGTGCTGGACGGCTCGCCGTACGCGGCGATCGGGCTGGAGATCAACGTCGACTACGTGACGGCCGTCGCCGTCGACCTGGCGGGGGAGCGGCTGCTGTCCTGGCGGCGCGCCTTCCCCGGCTCGGTGGCCGCCGTCGCCGCGATCGTCAGGCGGGTGGTCAACCGCATGGCCAAGGAGGACAAGCAGATCCTCGGCCTGACCGTGGCCGTGCCGGGCCTGGTCGACGGGCAGGGCGTCGTGCGGGTCGCGCCCAACCTGGGCTGGCTCGACACCGACGTCAGCGGCGACCTCGCCAAGGCGCTGCGCGACCCCGGCTTCCCCATCCAGGCCGACAACGACGCCAACCTCGGCGCCCTGGCCGAGCACCGGTTCGGCCCCCACGGGGCGGTCACCGACCTGGTCTACCTGACCGGCGAGATGGGCGTGGGCGCGGGCGTGATCCTGGACGGGCGGCTGCGCCGGGGCGGGCGCGGCTACAGCGGCGAGATCGGCCACATCCAGATCGACCCGCTGGGGCCGGAGTGCCGGTGCGGCCGGACCGGCTGCCTGGAAGCGGTGGCCGGCATCGGCGCGGTCCTGGAGCACGTCTCGCCCTCGCCGGTCGAGGTGGAGTTGGAGATCGAGGAGGTGGTCCGGCGGGCCCGCGCGGGCGACGCCCATACCCTGGGCCTGCTCCGCGGCGTGGGCCGCGACCTCGGCCGCGGGGTGGCCATCCTGGCCAACCTGCTCAACCCTCAGGTGGTGATCCTCGGGGGCTACTACGTGCCGCTGGCGCCCTGGCTGCTGCCCGCCGTGGAGGCCGAGGTACGCGAGCGGACCATCGCGCCGGAGGCCGGCGGCTGCCAGGTGGTGATCTCGTCCCTCGGCTACGACGCGGCCGCGCTCGGCGGAGCCGCCCGGGTGCTCGACTCCATCGATTCAGGAAGATTGCCGCGAATCTCTTGACCCTGCTCGCACACGCGTGCACCCTTCAGAAGAACTCCGTTCGAAACACTCGTGTAACGGGCGGGGTTTTTCTGGACCGGCTATCGAAGCGCTTCGACACAGACCCGAAGTGCGCTCCCCCCGCTAGTCGAAGCGTTTCGACGCTTTCAGAAGGTGGCTCCATGAACGAACCGTTCCGCGACCCGGACCTTCCCCTCGCCGAGCGGATCGCCGATCTGCAGGCCCGGCTGACCGTGACCGAGAAGCTCGCACTGCTGCACCAGTACCAGGCGCCGGTCGAGCGGCTCGGCGTGGGCGCCTTCCGCACGGGCACCGAGGCCCTGCACGGCCTGGCCTGGCTGGGTCCGGCGACGGTGTTCCCGCAGGCCGTGGGGCTGGCCTCGACCTGGGACCCGGAGCTGGTCCGCAGGGTGGGGGAGGCGGCGGGCGAGGAGGTCCTGGCCTTCCACCACAAGGACCCCTCGGGTGCCGGGCGCAACGTGTGGGCTCCCGTGGTCAACCTGCTGCGCGATCCGCGCTGGGGCCGCAACGAGGAGGGCTACTCCGAAGATCCGTTGCTGACCGGCGTCATGGCCACGGCCTACGCGCGCGGGCTTCGTGGGAGCGCTCCCGTGATGCGGACCGCGCCTACCCTCAAGCACTTCCTCGGCTACAACAACGAGACCTACCGCTGCGTCACCTCCAGCAACCTGCCGCCGCGGGTCCTGCACGAGTACGAGCTGCCCGCCTACCGGCCCGCCCTGGAGAGCGGCGCCGCCGTCGCGGTCATGCCCTCCTACAACCTGGTCAACGGCCGCCCGGCGCACCTCAGCCCGCTGATCGGGCAGGTGCTGCGGGCCTGGGCGCCGGACGACCTCCTCGTGGTCAGCGATGCCTACGCCCCCGGCAACCTCACCGGGCTGCAGGGGTACTACGACGACCCGGCCGAGGCGTACGCGCACGCCGTACGGGCCGGGCTCGACAGCTTCACCCAGGACGACGACCGGGCCGAGGCCACCCTCGGCCACCTGCGCGAGGCGCTGGAACGCGGCCTGCTGACCGAGGCCGACCTCGACACCGCCGTACGCCACACGCTGTCGATCCGCTTCCGGCTCGGCGAGTTCGACCCCGCCACGCCCTACGACGACATCACCGAGGCGGTCGTCAACTGCCCCGAGCACCAGGCGCTGGCCCGTGAGGCGGCCGCCCGCTCGATCGTGCTGCTGAAGAACGACGGCCTGCTGCCCCTGGCGCCGGCCGCCTGCCGCCGGATCGCGGTGCTCGGCCAGCTCGGCGACACCCTGCTGGAGGACTGGTACAGCGGCACGCTGCCGTACGAGGTGACCGCCCGCGCCGGCCTGGCCGAACGCTGCGAGACCGTCTTCTGCGAGGCCGTCGACCGCGTCACGCTGACCGCCGACGCGGGCCCGGTGGTGGCCGGGCTCGACGGCGGACCCCTGGGCATCGGGACGCCGGGAGGCCGGTTCGACCTGTTCGACTGGGGCGGCGGGTCCTTCGCCTTCCGCGCGGTCGCGACCGGCCGCTTCCTGTCCGTGGACGACGACGGCGTCCTGGTCAACGACCAGCCCGGCCCGAACGGCTGGGAGGTGCGCCAGACCTTCCGGCTGGAACAGCGCACCCGCGGCGCCGTCGTCCTGCGCCACATCTCCACGGGCCGCTACATCGGCCTGTCGCCCGACGGGGTCTTCCGGCTGGTGGACGACGCCGACGCCGCCACGTGGCTGACGGTGGAGGTCGTCGAGAGCGGCGCCGCGGCGGCGGCCGCGCTGGCGGCCACCGCGGACGTGGCGGTCGTGGTGGTGGGCGACCATCCGCTGGTCAACGGCCGTGAGACCGAGGACCGTACGGACCTGGCCCTGGCCCCCGCCCAGGACGCCGTCGTGCGGGCGGTGCGGGCGGCCAACCCGCGCACGGTCATGGTGATCACCAGCGGCTACCCGGTCACCTGGTCGGACCCGGAAGTGCCCGCGGTGCTGTGGTCCTCGCACGGCGGCCAGGAGTACGGCCACGCGCTGGCCGACGTGCTGTTCGGCGACGCCGACCCGCAGGGGCGGCTCACCCAGACCTGGTACCGCTCCGCCAGCGAGCTGCCCGACCTGCTCGACTACGACATCATCGCCACGGATGCCACCTATCTCTATTACCGGGGCACTCCGCTGTACCCCTTCGGCCACGGCCTCGGTTACACCGTGTTTGACTACTCCGGCCTCACCGTCGCGGTCGACGGGGAGACCATCGCCGCCACGGTCACGGTCACCAACACCGGCTCGCGGGCGGGCACCGAGGTCGTGCAGTTCTACACTCATCAGCGGCGTTCCCGGGTCAAGCAGCCGCTGCGCCGGTTGCGGGGCTTCGAGCGGGTACTGCTGGCGCCCGGTGAGAGCCGGGCCGTCACGCTCACCTTCCCCGTACGGGACCTGGCCTTCTGGGACGTGACGCGCGGCGCCTTCGCCGTCGAGGACGCGCCGCACCAGCTCATGGTCGGCCGCAGTGCGACGGACCTGCGGCTGAGCGCGGCCTTCCACATCGAGGGCGAGACCATCCCGCCCCGCCGGGGCGCCCTGGCCGCGGCGGACCACGACGCCTACGACGCGGTCGCCTTCGTCGACGCGGCCAAGGTGTCGGGCGACGCCGTGCGATCCGAGGCCGAGGGGGCGTGGATCCTGTTCCGCGACGTCGAGCTCACCGGGGCCGCGTCGTGCCTGATCGAGGCGGCCAGCACCGAGGGCGGGGTCGTCACGCTCCGGCTGGACGACCTCCTCCACGGCCCCACGCTGGGCGCGATCCCCGTGCCCCCGGCCGGGCGCTACGCTCCGGCGGCGTCCTCGGGCGAGCTTGCGGAAGCCACGGGGGTGCACGATCTTTATGTCGTGTTCGAGAACGTGGGCATCACGCTGGGCAGGCTGGAACTGACCGGCACGGGTCGGGCCGCCCCCCGATCGCCCGGCGCCGTACGCGCCGACCGAGGACGAACGGGCCGAGGCCGCATGGACCGAGACCACGCCGGCACCGGACGGGCGGCCACATGACGGAGGGGCACGCGACCGGCCGGGCGGTCACCATCGTCGAGGTGGCGCGGCACGCGGGAGTGGCGGTGAGCACGGTCTCTTACGTGCTCAGCGGCAAACGGGCGATCTCGGCCGACACCCGGCGGCGGGTGCTCGACAGCGTGCGGACGCTCGGCTACCACCCCAACGCCGGCGCCAGGGCGTTGGCCAGCAAGCGGGCCAACGTGATCGCGCTGGTGCTGCCCCTGCGGGCGGGCATGCACGTGCCGGTGCTGATGCGCTTCGCCACCTCGGTGGTCACCGCCGCCCGCCACTTCGACCACGATGTGCTGCTCCTGACCGCCGACGAGGGCCTCGACGGGCTGCGCCGGGCCGCGGCCAGCGCGTTGGTCGACGGCCTGGTGCTGATGGACGTCGAGCTCGACGACCCCAGGGTCCCGCTGCTGCGCCGGCTCGCCGAGCCCAGCGTGCTGATCGGCTTCCCCGCCGACGCCGCCGGGGTGACCTGCGTCGACCTCGACTTCGCCGCCGCCGGGGCGCTGTGCGTGGCGCATCTGGCCGAGCGCGGGCACCACGAGGTGGCCCTGCTCGGCGCGCCGGCCGTGGTCTACGAGCGGGGGACCGGCTTCGCCCGCCGTACGCTCGAAGGCTTCACCGCCGCCCTGGCCGAGCACGGGCTCGACGGTACGGCCCTGCCGTGCGAGGAGGGCTTCGAGGAGGTCCACGCCACCGTGAGCGGGCTGCTGGCGGCCCGGCCCGGTCTGTCGGGACTGGTCGTGCACAACGAGGCGGCCGTCAACCACGTGCTGAGCTCGCTGCGGCAGCTGGGCCGCAAGGTGCCGCAGGACCTCGCGGTGGTGGCGATCTGCCCGGACGACGTGGCCGAGCCCGCCCGGCTCACCTCGGTGCTGATCCCGGCCGAGGAGGTCGGCAGGGAGGCCGTCGGGCTGCTGATGGACAAGCTCGCGGGCCGCCCGGTGCCACCGGCGACCCTGCTGGTCCCGCGCCTGACGGTCCGCGCGAGCACCTGACCACAGAGCCGGGCCTTCGGGTCAGCGGCGGTGGTGGCGCGTGGCGCCCTTGGCCGGGCAGCGGTCCGCCGACTCAGGGGGGAAGAAGGGGACGGCGGACGGGGGCGGGAGCGGGAGCGGTTCGGCCGACGGGCGGGTGCCGTTGAGGAGCAGCGCCAGGTAGCGCCGCCGGTCGGCGCCGTCGTCGGGGTCGGTCCCGTGGCGGACGGCGTCGACCCCGTGGTGGACGGTCGTCGCCAGCGCCATCACCACGATCGCCGCCAGGTCGCGGACCAGCAGGTCGTCGCGGACCAGCCCGCGCTCCCGCGCGCAGGCCAGCACGTCGCCGAGCGGTCCCATGAACCGCTCGGCGATGCCGATCGTGAACGCCCCGGCCTCCTTCGCGGCCGACAGGAGCGCCCGGTGGCCGGACAGCGTGTCGACCACGGCCGTCAGCGCGTCGGCCAGCCCCTGCCGGGGGTCGGCGGCCACGCGGGCGGCCTGGAGGACCGGCTCGATCTCCTCGGCGAAGTAGGTCTCGAAGCAGGCCAGGATCACGCCGTCGCGGTCGCCGAAGCGCCGGTAGACGGTGGCTATGCCGACTCCGGCGCGGCGGGCGATCTCCTCCAGCGGGACGGCCGTGCCCGACTCGTGCAGGGCGGTGATCGCAGCCCTGACGATCCTGTCGGAGTTACGCAGTGCGTCCGCACGACGTCGCTGCTCTGGCACATGCCGAACGCTAGCAGCATCCACGCGGTCACTCCACGGCAGCGTTACCAGGCCACCTCGAGCGAGGCCAGCCCGTACACGACGTGGAAGGAGCGGAAGTCCGCGATGGGCTTGACGGTACGTAGGCCGGGGAAGCGCTGGAAGAGGGACTGGAAGGCGATCCGCATCTCCATCCGGGCCAGCGGCGCGCCCAGGCAGTGGTGCACGCCGTGGCCGAAGGCGAGGTGGCCGGGCGCGCCGCGGGTGATGTCCAGCTCGTCGGCCCCGTCCATGAAGGCGGGGTCGCGGTTGGCGAGGGGCAGCGAGCACATCACCAGGTCGCCGGGCTGGATCTTCTGACCGGCGACCTCGGTCTCCGTGGTGCACACCCTGCCGATGCTGGCGTGCAGGATGCTGAGCCAGCGCATCAGCTCCTCCACGGTGGCCTCGATCCGCTCGGGCTCCTTCTTGAGCAGGTCCAGCTGGTCCGGCTGCCGGAGCAGGGCCAGCGTGCCCAGGCCGAGCATGTTGGAGGTGGTCTCGTGCCCGGCGATCAGCAGGAGGTTGCCGATGCCGATCAGCTCGTTCGTGGTCAGGTCGTCGCCGTGCTCGCGCACGAGCATGCCCAGCAGTTCCTCGCCGGGGTCGGCCTGGATGCCCTGGACCAGCTCGGTCATGTACGCGCGCGACTCCTGCTGCAGCTTGAGGCGCTCGTCCATGGGCAGCGACACGTCGAGCAGCCGCCCGGTCCTGCGCTGGAACTCCGTGCGGTCGGCGTACGGCACGCCCAGCAGCTCGCAGATCACCAGCGACGGGATCGGCAGGGCGAACGACGACACCAGGTCGACGGGTGAGCCGGCTCGCTCCATGGCGTCGAGGTGGTCCTCGACGATGTCCTTGATCCGCGGCTCCAGCCGCTTCATCCGGCGGATGGTGAACTCCGGCGTCAGGAACCGGCGCAGCCGGCTGTGCTCGGGCGGGTCGAAGGAGAGCAGGTTGCCCGCGCGGAGCACCTTGAGCTCCTCCTCCGTCGCGCCGGGTGGCTGGAAGATGGTCTGGCGGGCGTTGCTGAACCGCTCGGCGTCGCCCAGCACCGCACGCGTGTCGGCGTAGCGGGTCACCAGCCAGGCCTCGACGCCGAACGACGTGGTGACGCGGGTGATCCCTTCCTTCTCGCGCAGCTCCGCCAGCTCGGTGGCGGGATTGAACTCCGTCCGCCGCATGTATAGAGGCAGTGTTGAGATGTCGCTCATACATCCCCCAGGATGACCGGTCGTCACGAAATACCCTGACAAGAAACGATAGCAACCTATCGCTTAGCCGCAAGACCATCGCGGTAAACATTGGGCCTTGACGACCTTGGTGGTATCGCTAACACTCGACAACGCCCCGCCGACCGCACAGATCCGGGATCAAAAATGTTAGCGCTAACCAAGCAATCGCTAGCTCAGACGAGGAGTGCCCTGACATGAGACGTCTGAAATCCATGACCATGGCCGTGGCGGCCGCCGCCGGTCTGGTCCTCATCTCCGCAGCCCCGGCGCCCGCCGCCGCGCCGATCACCACCTCCATCTATACCGCCGACCCGGCCGCCCTGGTGGTCGGCGACACGATGTACCTCTACACGGGGCACGACGAGGCGCCCGCCGGCGGTACGAACTTCGTCATGCGGGACTGGCACGTCTTCACGTCCGGTGACGCGACGACCTTTACGGACCAGGGCGCGAAGCTGAAACTTTCAGACTTCTCATGGGCGGGCGCCGACGCGTGGGCGGGCGAGGTCGAGCCGCGCAACGGCAAGTACTACTGGTACGCCCCCGTCAACGGCAACGGCGCCGGATGGATGGACATCGGCGTGGCGGTCGGCGACAGCCCGCTCGGCCCCTTCCACGACGCCAAGGGCGGCCCGCTGATCAGCGACAGCACCCCCAACTCCTCGCCGCTCAACATCGACCCGACCGTCTTCACCGACGACGACGGCCAGGCCTACATCTACTGGGGCTCCTACTACGGCCTGCGCGCCGCCAAGCTCAAGCCCGACATGATCAACCTCGACGGCGGCGTGGTCACCCCGAGCGGCGTGTCGAACTTCTGGGAGGCGCCCTGGATGTTCAAGCGCAACGGCACCTACTACCTCGCCTACTCCGCCAACGACTCGGCCTGCTCCGCGCCCGGCTACGCGTGCATCCGCTACGCCACCGCGAGCAACCCGCTGGGACCGTGGACGCACAGGGGAGTGGTGCTCGACCAGGTCTCCTCGACCACCAACCACCCGGCGATCATCGAGTTCAAGGGCCAGTGGTACATGGTCTACCACAATGCCAACAGCCCGGGAGGCGGCAACTTCCGCCGCTCGGTGACGCTCGACAAGCTCTACTGGAACGCCGACGGCACCATGCAGAAGGTCGTGCAGACGACGGGTCCCTCCAACTCCAGCAACCTGGCGCTCAGCGCGACGCCGTCCACCTCATATGTCTCGCCGTGGGAGACCCTCGGCGCGGTCAACGACGGCTTCACCCCGGCCAACTCCGCCGACCACAGCCACGGCGCCTACGGCAACTGGAACCACCAGGGCACCGAGTGGCTGGAGTACCAGTGGCCGACCGCGCAGACCGTCAACCGGGTCGGCGTCTACTGGTTCGACGATGACCAGGGCATCGACCTGCCGGCCTCGTGCAAGGTCCAGTACTGGAACGGCAGCGCGTACGTGGACGTGCCCGGACAGTCGGCCTGCGGGGTGGCGGCCAACACCTTCAACACCACGACGTTCACGGCGGTCTCGACGACCAGGCTCCGGCTGAGCGTCACCTCGAAGACCGGCTTCTCGACCGGCGTCCTCGAATGGCAGGTACCGCGATGAAACGCATGGCATTCCTCCCGATCCTGTTACTCAGTTTCTTCTTCGTCCCCGCCGGTCCCGCCGTGGCCGCCGAGGTCAACCTGGCCACGACGGCGACCCCGAGCGCGTCGTACACCTCCTCGTGGGAGAGCGTCGCGGCGATCAACGACAACATCGACCCGCCGAGCTCCAACGACACGGTCAACCGCCGCTGGGGCACCTGGCCCAACACCGGGCAGCAGTGGGCCGAGCTGACCTGGGCCCAGGCGCAGACGCTCAGGGTCGCCCAGGTGTACTTCTTCGACGACAACGGCGGCGTGCGCGTCCCCGCCTCGTGGAAGCTGCAGTACTGGACCGGCAGCGCCTACAACGACGTGCCGAACGCGACCGGCTACCCGACGGCGCTCAACACCTACAACAAGGTGACGTTCGGCCAGGTGAGCACCACGCGGCTGCGCGTACTCCTGCAGAGCGGCCAGGGCTCGGTCGGGCTGCTGGAGGTCAAGGCGTTCACCAACGACCCGGGCGGCGGCGGCAGCCCGAGCACCTGGAACCCGCCCGCCAACCTGGTCACGCCGCTCAACGAGGTCTGGTCGCACGTCGAGAGCACCTACCCCGACCTGTACGGCTTCCGCAACTACGGCTGGGACCAGGTCATGGCCAACGGCGGCTCGATCAACTACTGCGTGCGCTGGGACAGCTCCGCCACGGTGACCGCCGCCCAGCGTGACCAGATCCACGCGACGCTGGCCAGGCAGTTCAAGAAGTGGATGGACGTGATGGCCGGGCACAACAACTGGCCCTATACCAACGTGCCGGTCAAGGTCGTCGGCTGGGCCGTGCGCGACCGCGCCCAGCTCCAGTGGAGCGACAACTCGGTCGACATCTACGTCAACAACATCCGCGAGAACGCGCCGCAGTGCGCCGAGCCGTGCGGCCGCTTCTTCAACCAGAGCGGCAATTACCCGAACTGTCCCGGTGGCGCGTCCCACCACTACGACATGTCGCTGTGGCTCACCGCGGGCTTCGGCGGCGGCGCGGGCGGCGACTGGGGTCAGCGCATCGGCAGCGAGTACTACATGAGCAACCTCAACGCCGACAACGTCCACATCCTGCTGCACGAGATGGGCCATTCGTTCGGTCTGGATGACTTCTACGACTGGACTCCCACAGGGCAGTGTTGCTTCCTGATGAAGGCCGGCAGCGCGACCTCGATCACCGACTTCGACGCCTGGATGCTCCGCGACTGGTGGCGGCACCTGAAGAGCCGCTACGGGCGCTGACCCCGCGTGAAGCAGGGCGGCGGCCATGAAGGCCGCCGCCCTTTTTACGCGTTGACGGTGAGCTTGTAGTCGCGGGTGACGGGCGTGCTGAGCTTGTCGTAGTCCCTGAGCTGCACGGTGAAGGAGAAGGTGCCCGCCGCGGCGGGCTTGCCGGTGATCGCGCCGGTGAACCGGTCGAGGGCCAGACCTTCGGGCAGCGCGCCGCCGGTGACCTGCCAGTCGTAGAAGGGCACGCCCCCCTTGGCCTGGAGCCGCTGGTCGTAGGTAGTGCCTGCCTTCCCCGCCTTCACCGAGGCGGTCTCGATCGAGGGCTTGAGGAACGGGGTGAGCTTCTTGTTCAGCTTCCAGCCGGTGTTCTCCGCGATCAGCAGCGTCAGCTTGGTCAGCTCCCACTGCCGGGTCGGGAAGACGTGGCGCCAGCCGCCGCTCTGGCCGCTGAGCCGGTCCCAGTAAGGTTCGTCACCGGGCACGTGATAGCTGGTGTCGAGCGGGACGGGATAGCCCTGGTAGTCGATGACCTCCTGGTCGTCCCGGCCCTTGCTCTCCACGTACTTCGCCATGCCCTCCCAGTCGCTGTGGAAGGCGACGGCGTGGCCGTACTCGTGCATGACCAGGCCGTGCACGTCGATGACCTGGCCGAGGTCGGTCTTGTACCAGTCCTCGTCGGCCAGCGAGCTGACCAGCTTCATCAGCTGCTCGTCGTACTCAAGGATCATGCTGGTCGAGCGGTGGTAGGGGGTGGGCTTGCCGTTCTGGGTGTGGAACTTGCCGTTGATGGTCGGGTAACCGGTCGAGTACGGCGTCTGGATGCCGCGGAAGAAGACGTACATGCCGTTGTACGGCTTGGCGTTGGTGGCCTCGACCTCGTTCTGCCAGTCGTCGCCCGGCAGCTTGTTGACCTCGTCCCCGGCGGGGACGGTGTCGAACGGCTTGAGATCGAAGAAGGCGAACCAGTTCCGGACCGCCGTCTCGGCGGCCTTGCGCACGCCCGGGTCGGAGAAGTAACGGGTGATCGTGTCGTAGCGGTAGTCGAAGTCGATCGGGATGGTGGGTTCGAGCTTCTTCTTCTCGTCCTGCTGGACCATGATCGGCATGGTCTGGGTGATCGTCGCGCCGGTCGCGTCGGTGGTCTTCATCACCCACTTGTGGCGTTCGTCCTGGCCGGGGCCCTGCTTGGAGTGGATGGCCAGCCGGACGACCTCGCGGTCGGCCGGGCCGGTGAGCGTGAAGGTCTTGGTGGCGCCGGTCGCCGTGAGCTCGCTCGGCATGTTGAGCATCAGCCGGGAGGTGCCCTCGGCCTTGAGGTCGACGGTCAGGGGGTAGGCGATGCCCGCCACCTTCGGCGCCCGCACGGTCAGCTCGATGTAGGGGTTGGCCAGGTAGCCCTGCCAGTCCACGAGCTTGACGCCGTAGTCCTTGACATTGCGGTAGAAGATGTCGAACACGTCCAGGGCCGGGGCCGCCTGGCGGGCCGCCAGGCCGGGCGTGGGCACGGAGAGCGCGCCCACGAGCCCGGCCAGGACGGTAACGACGCCGATCTTTCTTCTCAAGCGAATGCCTTCACTTCTAACAGTCCGACGGATGCCTGGCCGCTCTGGAGCGCGACCCTGAGCTTGGTGGTGTTCACACCGGTGAACGTCACGTGGTTGTAGGCGTTGAGCGCGGTCGGGTAGGTGCCCGGGATGTCGACGTACGCGGTGCCGTTCCAGTACTGGAGCTTCCAGGAGGCCGGCAGGCGCACGCCGTCGTTGTCGTCGAAGAAGTACACGTCCGCCGACCGGATCGTCTGCGCGGCCGGCCAGGTCAGCTCGGCCCACTGCGCGCCGGTGTTGGGCCAGGTGCCCCAGCGACGGTTGACGGTGTCGTTGGAGCTCGGCGGGTCGATGTTGTCGTTGATCGCCGCGATGCTCTCCCAGGGCGAGGTGTACGACGCCGACGGCGTCGCGCTCGTGGCCAGGTTGACGGGCGTGGGGCCACCGCCGCCGACCTGGAGCTGGAACGACTTGGTCACCGGCGTGCTCCTGCTGTCGTAGTCACGCAGTTGCACGGTGAAGGTCGAGGTTCCGGCCGTCGTGGGCGTGCCGCTGATCGCGCCGGTGAACCGGTCGAGGCTGAGTCCGGCGGGCAGCGAGCCGCTGGTGACCTGCCAGTCGTAGAACGGCACCCCGCCCTTGGCGGCGAGCGTCTGCTGGTAGCTCTGGCCGGGCGTGGCCTGCGGCAGGGAGGTGGTGGTGATGGACGGCTTGAGGAACGGGGTGAGGTTGCGGTTCAGCTTCCAGCCCGCGTTCTCAGCCACCAGCAGGGCCAGCTTGGTGAGCATCCACCTGCGGGTCGGGAAGTAGTGCGTCCAGCCGCCGCTCTGCCCGCTCAGCCGGTCCCAGTTACGCTGGTCGCCGGGGATGTGGTAGCTGCTGTCGAGTGGCACGGCGTAGCCCATGTAGTCGACGACGTCCGGGTCGTTGCCGCCGCCGTTGACGTAGGAGCGCATCCCGGCCCAGTCGCTGTGGAAGGCGACGGCGTGGCCGTACTCGTGCATGACCAGGCCCTCCACGTCGAGGACCGAGCCGGCGATGTCCGTCTTGTACCAGTCCTCGTCGGCCAGGGAGGTGAACAGCTGCTTGTTCGCCTCGTCGTACTCGAAGATCATCGCGGTGGAGCGGTGGAGCGGGCCCGCGACCTGCGCGCCGTTCCTGGTGAAGTACTTGCCGTTGGCGGCGGGGTAGCCGGTCGAGTAGGGCGACTGGATGCCGCGGAAGAAGACGTACATGCCGTTGTAGGCGGCGTTGTTGGTGACCGTGATCTCGTTCTGCCAGTCGTTGCCCGGCAGGTGGTTGTTCTCCGCCCCGGCCGCCACCGTGTCGAAGGGCGTCACGTCGAAGAACCTGAACCAGTCCTTGACGGCCTCCTCGGCGGCGGTCCTGAAGGCCGGGTTGGAGAAGTAACCGGTGACCGTGTCGAAGCGGTAGTCGAAGTTGATCGGGATCGTCGGCTGCAGGGCGGTCTTCTCGTCCTGCTGGACCCTGATCGGCATCGACTGCTGGAACATCGCGCCGCTGCCGTCCCTGATCGCCAGCTTCAGCGTGTGCAGCTCGTCCTGGCCCGCCCCGCGCTTGGAGGCGATCTCCAGCTTGAACGTCTTCTGCTCCGACGCGTTCGCGAACGTCAGCGTCTTGGTCGCGCCCGTCGCGGTCAGCTGGCTGGGCAGGTCCATCATCAGCCGGGAGGTGCCCTCGGCCTTGAGATCGATCGTGACGGGGAACTGGGCGTCCTGCGGGGGTTTGACGGTCAGCTGGATGTACGGGTTGGCCAGGTACCCCTCCCAGTCGACCAGCTTGACGCCGTAGGTGTTGACGGTCCTGCCGAACATGTCGACGACCTGGGCCGCCGACAGGGCGTGGGCGGGCTGCACTCCGACGAACAAGGAGCTCAGCAGCAGGAGCGCGACGGTTAATCGCTTCATGGTGTGCGCCTTTCAGTTCTTGATGCCGGTGAGCGTGACTCCCTCGATGAAGTAGCGCTGGAGGAAGAAGAACAGGGCCACGATCGGGACGATGACGGCCGCCGAGGCCGCCATCAGGTAGCCCCACTGCGTGATGAAGACGCTCTGGAACGAGGCCAGCCCGAGCGAGAGCGTGTACTTCTCCTCGTCCTGCAGGTAGAGCAGCGGGCCGAGGAAGTCGTTCCAGGTGCCGATGAAGGTGAAGATGGTGACCACGATGATGGCCGGCTTGGACAGCGGCATGACGATCGTCCAGTACACCCGCCACGGCGACGCCCCGTCGATGTAGGCGGCCTCGTCGAGCTCGAAGGGGATCGTCAGGAAGAACTGCCGCAGCAGGAACACGTTGAACACCCCGCCGCCCGCCCCGGCGAACCAGGCGGGCACGGTGAGCGGGACGAAGGTGTTCAGCGCGCCCAGCTCCTGCCACATGACGAACGTCGGGATGATCGTCACCGCGTACGGCAGCATGACGCCGGTCAGCAGCAGCGCGAAGACGACGTTGCGCCCCTTCCACCGCAGCCGGGAGAAGCTGAAGGCGGCCACCGAGCAGGTGAACACCGTGCCGAGCACGCAGATCACCGCGATGATCACCGTGTTGACCAGGTAGAGGCCGAACGGCTGTGCGGTGAGCGCCTCACTGAAGTTCGACCACTGGAACGGGCGCGGGATCCACTCCGGCGGCGCGACGAACATCTGGCTGTCGGTCATCAGCGCGCTGCGCACCAGCCAGACGAACGGCAGCAGCGTCGGGATCGCGCCCGCGGCCAGCGCCACGTACAGGAGCACCCTGCCGTACCTGCGCGGCCGCCGCAGGCCCTGGGTCGGCGCCACGCCCTTCGCGCGGGTCCTCTCCCGCGCCGCCAGCGTGGTCATCGGGCACCTGCCATCTCGTAGTAGACCCAGCGGCGGGCGTTGCGGAACATCAGGAACGTCACCACCATGATGATCATGAAAAGCACCCAGGCGAGCGCGCTGGCGTAGCCCATCTCGCTCTCGGTGAAGGCCTTGCGGAAGAGGTAGTAGACGTAGAAGAGCGTGGCGTGGTTGGGCCCGCCCTCGGTCATCACGTACGCCTGGTTGAACACCTGGAAGGTGCCGACCACGCCCACCACCAGGTTGTAGAAGATGGTGGGCGTCATCATCGGCAGCGTCACGTGCCAGAAGCGGCGCAACGGGCCGCCCCCGTCGATCGACACCGCCTCGTACAGGTGACGCGGCACGCCCTGCAGCCCGGCCAGGAAGATCACCATGGTGTTGCCGAAGCCCCAGGTGCTCATGATGATCAGCGACGGGATCGCCATCTCCTCGCTGTAGACCCACTGCGAGGTCGGCAGCCCGGCCTGGCGCAGCAGCGAGTTGAGCAGCCCGAAGTCCGGATTGAAGATCCAGATCCAGAGCACCACGTTGGCGATCGCCGGGACCAGCGTCGGCAGGTAGAAGATCGTCCGCCAGAGCGACAGGCCGCGCGCCTTCTGGTTGAGCAGCATGGCGACCGCGAAGCTGACGATCAGGGTGAGCGGCACCGCGCCGAGCGTGTAGTACGTCGTGGCGCTCAGCGACTTCCAGAACAGCTCGTCGTCGACCATCCTGGCGTAGTTGTCCAGGCCGACGAACGACGGGCTGCCGCCGATCTGCCAGTCGGTCAGGCTGAAGAAGAACGAGGCGACCATCGGGCCGATGGTGAAGATGGCGAACCCGAGGATGGCCGGCAACGCCATGAGGATGCCCCACCGCGTCTCGAACCTGCGCATCAGAGCGCCTGAGTGTGCTGCCAGCCCTGCAGCATCCCGGTGATCTTGGGGGCGAGTGTCTTCAGCACCTCGGCCGCCGGGCGCTTGCCGGACTCGATCTCCTGCATGGCGGGGGTGAGCGCGTCGCTGTTGATCACGGACATGTTCTTGACCCGGTTGCGCAGGTCCGGCACGCCGTGCTCGCGGGCGTAGTCGACAACCGCGGTCCTGAACTCCGGCGGGTGCTGGGCGTTCTTGGTCCAGGAGTCGATGGCGGCCTGGTCCTCGTAGTACTTCTTCTCCTGCGGCATCCACAGTCCCTGCTTGAACAGGTCCACGTTGGCCGGGTCGTTGTGGAAGGCGAGCAGCTCCACCGCCTCCTCGGCGTGCTTGGACCCGCTGAAGACCGCCGAGGCGCCCGCGACCTGGGTGGTGGTGAACGGCTCTCCGTACTTGGGCAGCACGCCGATGCCGTAGTCGACCTTGCTCTCGTTCATGTCGAGCAGCGACCAGTGGCCGTCGACCACCATGGCAACGCGCTTGGTCTTGAGCAGGATGTTCGTGCCGGGCACGTCGTCGCCGGTGGCCGCGAGCTGGCCGGGGCCGGGCATGACACGATGCTTGTAGATGAGGTCCTGCAGGTTCTGGAACACCTTGATGGCTTCAGGCGAGTCGAGCAGGCACCGCTTGCCGCTCTCGTCGGCGAAGTCGCCGCCGTTGCTGCGCAGGAAGCCCAGCCATGCCGCGCCGTAGGTGATGCTGCTGGAGATGCCGAACTGCCTGATCTGCTTGGGGTCGAAGCCCGACTCGTCGGGATGCTTGCCGTTCTGGTCGATGGTCAGCTTGTAGGCGTTCTGGACGAGCTGGTCCCACGTCCAGGCGGAGGCGGCGTCGGCCGGCGGGGGAGTGATGCCGGCGTCGGCGATGGCCTGCTTGCTGTACCAGAGCAGCTCGATCTCGTTGGCCGTGGCCAGGCCGTGCAGCTTGTCCTGGCCGTACCAGAGGTAGGCGTCCGGCAGGTAGCCGGCCAGCTGCGGATACTTCTTCAAGTAGGGGAACAGGTCGACCAGCTTGCCCTGCTCGGCCAGCCGGAAGGACATGGACATCGGCACGTAGCCGACGTCCGGCACGCGCCCGCTGGCCACCAGGGTGTTGAGCTTGACGTCGTACTCGTCGGGGGTGAACAGCGCCTTGACCTTGACGCCCGGCTTCTTCTGCTCGAACTGCCTGAGCATCTTCTCCACGGCCTTCTGCTCGAAGGTGGAGCCCCAGTACATGAACTGCAGTTGTTTGGCGCCGGTCGATCCGCCGCCACCGCCGCTCCCACACGCGGCCGCCGCCGCGCCGAGCGCCGCGAGACCACCGATCTTGAAGAGGTCACGTCTATTCATGGGGGTGATTCCTTTACACGAGAGGGATCCAGACCCGCATCCCGCGGCCGTCACGGTTGTCCCACTGGTAGTAGGGGATCGCCGTGGCGGTCACGCGGGAGCCGGTCGAGAGCTCCCCGGGGGGTGTGGTGGTGTACGGCAGGCCGCCCACCGGCTGGGAAACGACTTGGGCGTCGGCCTCGATCAGGACGGTGCGCCCGGCGCCGTCGAGGTCGTCCTTGTCCAGGACGCGCAGTTCGGCGCCCGCGGGCAGCGCCAGATCCGGAAGGTCCACGCCTTCGGCCTGGTCGGCCTGCTCGAAGCAGTAGACGAGCGGCCCGCGCTCCACGGCGACGCATCCTCTGACGGCGTCGACGCGGCGGTGCGGGTGGACGAGCCGGGGCGCCATGCCCAGCTCCAGCTCGACGGTGTCGCCCGCCCGCCACTCGCGGGTCAGCACGACGTAGCCGCGCTCGTCCGGCACGGCCGCCGCCGACTCGCCGCCGACCGTCACCGTGGTGGAGGCGCTCCACGCGGGCACCCGCAGCGCCAGCGACCACGGGGTGCCGGGCGCGCGCTCCACGGTGAACGTGACGCGGCCGTCCCAGGGGTAGTCGGTGGCGACGGCCAGCGCGAGCTCGCCGTCGGTGACGGTCCCCGGCATGTACTGGTGGACGAGCAGGGTGTTCTCGGCGGACGTCGCGATGTGGCCGCCGAGGGAGGAGACGAGCCGCATGATGTTCGGCGGGCAGCAGGCGCAGGCGAACCACTCGCGCCGCCGACCGGCGTAGGCTCCTTCGACGTGGTCGTCCCTGCGCTGGAGCGGGTTGACATAGAAGAAGCGGATGCCGTCGGCCGAGGTCGAGGCGGCGAAGGCGTTGTAGAGCGTGCGCTCGATCAGGTCGGCGTAGCGGCCGTGGCCGGTGGCCAGGAGCAGCCGCCAGTTCCAGTGGATGCTGGCGATGGCCGCGCAGCTCTCGTTGTAGGCGCGGTCCGGCGGCAGCTCCCAGCGGTCGCCGAACGCCTCGTCGGAGTGGCGGCTGCCCATGCCCCCGGTCAGGTGGGTCTTGGTGGCGACCAGGTCCTCCCAGCGCCGGATCGAGCACTCCAGCAGCGACTCGTCGCCGGTCTCCAGGTAGACGTCGACGATGCCCGCCTCCAGGTACAGCTGGCGCACCGCGTGGCCGACCGCCGTGTCCGCCTCCCTGACCGGCAGGTGGTCCTGGGCGTACAGGATGCCGAGCCCGCTGTCGCGGATGAGCCCCTTGCCCCTGTTGTCGATCAGCTTCGCGGCCAGGTCCAGGTAGGAGCGCTCGCCGGTGACCCGGTAGAGCTCGACCAGCGCGGTCTCGACCTCGGCGTGCCCGTCGATGCCGTCGTTGCCACCATGCAGGAAGACCTCCGCGAGGTGGTCGGCGAACTTCCGGGCGACTTCGAGCAGTTCCGCGCCGGTCCCCGCGCGGGTGGCGGCGACGGCGGCCTGGAACAGGTGGCCCGCGCAGTACATCTCGTGGCTGTACTCGAGCTCGGCGTAGATCTTGTCCGGCTTGACGACCTGGTAGTGGGAGTTGAGGTAGCCGTCGGGCCGCTGAGCGCGCTTGAGCACCTCGGCCGCCTGCTCGACGAACTCCGGATACTCCGCCGACGGGCGCCTGGCGTGCTCCCAGGCGACGGCCTCGAGCTGCTTGTACAGGTCGGAGTCCTGGAAGCGGTACCCGCGGAACTCACCGTCGGCGCCCGCCCCGGCTCCGGCCAGCCTGAGGTTGGGCAGGCTGCCCGCCTCTTCCATCTGCTCCAGCCCGAGCGGGATGCTCGCCGCGCGGTTGATGCTCTGCCACCGCCCGAACGGACCACCGGTGATCACGACGTCGTGGATGCCCAGCGGCCGCTGCACGGCCTTCGATTCCGCGGTCGGTACGGCAGGGCCGCAGGCCTGGTCCATCGAACTCCTCGCACATGGGGAATAGGCTTTCCTTGGCGAACAGTAAGGTGTTACACATCACTGGTCAACCCTCTGGGTAGTTGGACCGTGACCAGGATGTCGAGGGAGGGAAACCGGTTGTCTGAATTTTCCCAGCGCGCAGTGACCATCCGTGAGGTCGCCGCGGCCGCCGGAGTGTCGATCGGCACGGCGTCCAAGGCGCTCAACGGCCAGGGCCGGCTGCGCGAGGAGACCAGGGCGCGGGTGATCGCCGCCGCCGAGCGTCTGGAGTTCCGGCCGAACACGCTCGCCCGGGGCCTGCTGCACGGCCGTACCTTCACCGTCGGCCTGGTGACGTGCGACAGTTTCGGGCGCTTCAGCATCCCGGTCATGCTCGGTGCCGAGGACGCGCTGGGCGCCGGTCAGATCTCGGTGTTCATGTGCGACACGCGCGACGACCCGATCAGGGAGCAGCACTACGTCGAGCGCCTCCTGGCCAGGCGGGTGGAGGGCATCATCGTCACCGGCCGGCGTACCGAGCCCCGGCCGAGCATCGGCACCGGCCTGCCCGTCCCGGTCGTCTACGCCATGACCCAGTCGACGGAGCCTGCCGACTTCTCGGTGATCCCCGACGACCTGGGCGGGAGCCTCCTCGCCGTACGGCATCTGCTGGCCACCGGGCGGCGGCGGATCGGCCACATCACCGGGCCGCAGCGCTTCCTGGCCGCGCGGACGCGCGCGGCGGGCTTCGCCGACGCCCTGGCGGAGGCGGGGGCGACGGCGGCGGGCGAGACGCTGTTCGGGGAGTGGTCGGAGGAGTGGGGGCGGCAGGGCGCCGACATCCTGCTGCGCACCCAGCCGGACGTGGACGCGGTGTTCTGCGGCAGCGACCAGATCGCCAGGGGGGTCGCCGAGACACTCAGGGATCGGGGCCGGCGCATCCCCGACGACGTGGCGCTCGTGGGCTTCGACAACTGGGCGCCGATGGCGCTCGGCTCACGGCCGCCGCTCACCACGGTCGACATGAACCTCGGTGAGATCGGGCGGGCGGCGGCGACGCACCTGCTGGACGTGATCGGCGGCGTGCCGCACCAGGGCGGGGTACGGCGGATGCCGTGCAGCCTGGTGCTGCGGGAGTCGACCCGCGCCTAAGGGGTTGCCTGGGGGTGGGACATTCGGAGCGAACCTGGAGTGTCTGGGCAACGTCGGCTAACGGCTGCGCCACCGGTCCCCTCGCCTGGACCGGCGGGCCGTACGGCCTTAAAGGCAGCCGGCCGACTCTGATCGCCATCCTCCCGCCGCGCACCCGCCGTCGCGGCGGCCAAAGGCCGATGGGCGGGCACATTTCGAATTCAGGAGGTGCCGGTCATTATCGCCGCGGTGATTGCCGGAGCGGCAATCTCAGTGAGCCGCCTCGTACTGCTCCACGATGGTCGCGGCGATACGTCCGCGCTCGCTCACGGGTAGTCCCGCCTGCTTCGCCCACTGGCGAATTTCGGTGGACTTGTCGCGGCTGACCGAGCGTGCCGAGCCGACTCCGCGACGCACCTTACCACCGCGCTCCTTGCGGACCTGACGCGCCTTGACCAGGAACGGGGCAAGGGCTTTGCGCAACTTCTCCTCGTTCTTATCCGAGAGGTCGATCTCGTAGGCAAAGCCGTCGAGGCCGAACCGGATTGTGTTCTCGGACGACAAGGCGGATCCGTCGAGGTCGTCAAGGAAGATCTCTTGAATTTGCTTGGCCATGCTGGTGCTCCGAATTCATGAGGCGAGAAGACAATGAGTACTGTAGCGTATGGTGCCGTTGTCCGGCGCACCCCTGGGGCGGTGGATAGCCAGGACAAAGAAAGCTCGCCTAATTGCATAGCGAGCTATTTCATTCCCGCTATCCGGGGCGGTCGCGGCGTCAGTGCGTCGCGGGTCCACGAGCCCAGCACCATCAGCGTTTTGGTGCCCGTGACGTTCCCGGCGCGGCGCAGGTGATCGATGACCTGCTGGAGATGACCGAGGTCGCGGACCCGTACGTGGATCAGCGCGTCGGGGTCGCCGGCGATGGTGAAAACAGCCTGTACCTCCGCCACGTCGGTCGCCGTGCGGACGATCTCGCTCACCGGCGTGGTGCCCGCGTAACGCAGTTCGGTGAACGCCTCGATGCCCCATCCGAGCTTGGCGTAGTCGATCTGCACACTGAAACCGGTGATGACGCCGAGTTCTTTGAGCCGGTCCACCCGGCGCTTGACCGCGGCCACGGAAAGCCCGATCGTGCCCGCCATGTCGGAGAAGGTGCGGCGCCCGTCCTCGCGCAGCAGGCGCAACACCCGATGATCAATGTCATCTATTTCTGGCATGTGGGCACTCCTCGGTTTTTGATGGAAAGAACCATAGCGAAAGAGGCCGAGGCCGCAAAGGTTTTGCGTCTTTGTCGTGTCTTCTTGGCCGATACTTGCGCGATGCCCGCCCGCGTTGCTGTGCTGGGGTCTCCACGAGCCCCAGGGAGGCCCGCATGAGCGTCACCCTCGACGACAAGTACACGGCCGCGGACGGCCGCGTGCTCATGTCGGGCCTGCAGGCCCTCGTCCGGCTGACGCTCGAACAGCGCCGCCTGGACCAGGAGCGCGGCCTGGACACACGCGTGTTCGTCTCCGGCTACCCGGGCTCGCCGCTGGCCGGCGTCGACCTGGAGATGGGCCGGGCCGCCCGGCTGCTCGACCCCGCGGGCGTGGTCGTCCGTCCGGCGCTCAACGAGGAACTGGCCGCCACCGCCGTGGCGGGCACCCAGCTCCTGGAGCGCCTGCCAGGCCGGCGGCACGACGGCGTGACCGGCTTCTGGTACGGCAAGAGCCCCGGCCTCGACCGCGCCGCCGACGCCATCCGGCACGGCAACCTGGCCGGCACCGCCGCGCTCGGCGGCGCGGTGGCCTGGATCGGCGACGACCCCGGCAGCAAGTCCTCGACCGTGCCCAGCACGTGCGAGCCGATGTGCCAGAGCCTGTGCGTGCCGCTGCTCGCACCGGGCTCGGTGGCGGAGATCATCGAGTTCGGGCTGCACGCGGTCGCCCTCTCGCGCGCCAGCGGCCTGTGGACGGGCCTGAAGATCGTCGCGGACCTGGCGGACGCGTCGGCCACTGTCGATCTAGGCTCGCTGCGAGACGGCATCCCGGCCCCGGACCACCCGAGCCGCCCCACTCCGGCCGCCCTGGTCGGCCCGGCCGCGCTGGACGCCGAGCACGACATGCTGACCCGGCGGCTCGACCTGGCCCGCGACTACGCCCGCGCGCACGGCCTGAACCGGGTGGTGGCCGGCTCGTCGCACGCCCGCCTGGGCATCGTCGCCTCCGGCGCGTCCTTCGCGGTGGTACGCAGGGCGCTGGCCGACCTCGGGCTGGACGAGGCCGCGATCGAGGACCTGGGGCTGCGGCTGATCCGGCTCGGCATGCCGTACCCGCTGGCGCCCGCCGACTTGGCCGCCATGACGGCGGACCTGGACCGGGTGCTCGTGGTGGAGGACAAGGTCCCGTTCCTGGAAGGGCAGCTGAAGCAGGCGCTCTATGACGTCGCGCGCTCGCCCGCCGCCCGCGACCCGCTCACTGCCCGCGGCCCGCTCACCGCTCGCGACCCGCTCACCGCCCACGATCCGCTCACTCCCCGCGGCGGTGAGGTGCTCACCGCCCCCGGGATTCCCGCTGTCGTCGGGCGTGAGCTTCTCACCGCCCGCGGCACGCTCGGTGCGGAGGACGTGGCCAAGGCGCTGGCCACCTTCGCCGACATGCTGCCGCGGACCACCGTCCACCTGGCTCCCGCCCAGAAGCCGCGGCCGCGTCGCCTGCTGCCGGTGGTCGCCGCGCGCACGCCGTACTTCTGCTCGGGCTGTCCGCACAACACCTCCACCCGTACCTCGGACAGCACACTGGTCGGCGTCGGCATCGGCTGCCACGCCATGATCGCCCTGGACGGCGCCGGACGCGGCAACCAGGTCGGGCTCACCCAGATGGGCGGCGAGGGCGCCCAGTGGATCGGCCTGGCCCCCTTCACCGATGACCGGCACTTCGTACAGAACCTGGGCGACGGCACCTTCCACCACTCCGGCTCACTGGCCGTCCGGGCCGCCGTCGCGGCCGGGGTGCGGATCACGTACAAGCTGCTCTACAACGACGCCGTCGCCATGACCGGCGGCCAGCGCGCGGAAGGCCGGCTCGACGTGCCCGCGCTGACCCGGTCGCTGGCCGCCGAGGGTGTCCGCCGGATCGTGATCACCACCCCCGAACCGGAGACCTACCGGAGTGTCCGGCTCGCACCGATCGCCACCGTACGGCACCGCGACGGGCTGGCGGCGGCCGAGCAGGAGCTCGCCGAGCTCGACGGGGTGAGCGTACTCATCCACGACGACCGGTGCGCGGCCGACGAACGCCGCCTGCGCAAACGCGGCAAACTGCCCGTCCCGGTGGAGAAGGTCGTGGTCAACGAGCGGGTCTGCGAGGGCTGCGGCGACTGCGGCGAAGTGTCGACCTGCTTGTCCGTGCAGCCCGTGGAGACCGTGTACGGCCGCAAGACCCGGATCCACCAGCCGTCCTGCAACTCGGACCTGAGCTGCTTGAAGGGCGACTGCCCGTCGTTCCTGCTGGTCAAGCCGGGCACCAAGCGGGCACGGCCGGTCCCGGAGCTCCGGGGGGATGGTGGACCACGGCCGGTCCCGGAGCTTCCGGTGGAGCTCACCGAGCCGGTCGTTCGCTTCCCCGGCCGTGAGGTGTTGCTGCGGATGCCCGGCATCGGCGGCACGGGCGTCGTGACGGTCTCGCAGATCCTGCAGATGGCCGCCCACCTCGACGGCCTGCACGCGGCCGGCCTCGAACAGACCGGGCTGGCGCAGAAGGGCGGCCCGGTCGTCAGCGACGTCCGCATCTCCCCACACCCGATCGCCGGCTCCCCGAAGGCGTCGCGCGGCACCGCCGACGTACTGATCGGCTTCGACCTGCTCGGCGCGGCGGCCGAGACGAACCTGGCGGTGGCCTCGCCGGAGCGTACCGTCGCTGTGGTCAGCAGCGCCGTCGTCCCGACCGCCGCGATGGTGACAGGCCGCGTCACCGTACCGGACTCGCCCGCCGACGCGATCACCCGCGTCGAGTCGGCCACCCGGGCCGCCGACAACCTCTATCTCGACGCCCACGGGCTCGCCGAAGCGCTGTTCGGCGACCACATGCCCGCCAACATGCTGCTCGTCGGCGCCGCGTTCCAGGACGGCTGCGTGCCGGTGTCCGCCGAGGCCGTCGAGCGGGCCATCCGGCTCAACGGAGCCGCGGCCGAGCAGAACCTCGCGGCGTTCCGCTGGGGCCGGGCCGCCGTCATCGACCGCCAGGCGGTGCTGGCCGCCGTGGAAACCCCAGCTCCGCAGGCCGAGACGTTCGAGCAGGCCATGGCCACGCGGATCGCCGACCTGACCGGCTACCGCGACGCGGCCTACGCCACCCGGTACGCCGAGGACGTGCGCCGCGTGGCCGCGCTCGCCGCCGACCGCGCGGGGGAGGAGGCCGCCGCGCCGATCGCCCTCGCCTACTCCAAGGGGCTGCACAAGCTCATGGCCTACAAGGACGAGTACGAGGTAGCCCGGCTCCACCTGGACCCGGCCGAGCGGGCCAGGCGGGAGCGGGAGTTCGGCGCGGACGCCGTCGTGTCGGTGCTGCTGCACCCGCCGCTGCTGCGCGCGCTGGGCATGAAGCGCAAGATCAGGCTGCGCCGCTCGGCGAACGCCGTCTTCCGCGTGCTGCGCGCCGCCAGGTTCCTGCGGGGTACGCCGTTCGACGTGTTCGGGTACGCGGGAGTACGCCGCGTCGAGCGGGCGATCATCACCGAGTACCGTGACCTGATGCGTGACGCTCTCGCCCGGCTGAGCCCGGCGACCGCCGACGCCGTGGCCGCGATCGCGGCGCTGCCGGAGGCGGTTCGCGGGTATGAGGACATCAAGCTCGCGCGGGTCGCGGAGTTCCGCGACCGCGCCAGGACCGCCCTCGCGCAGCTGAGCGAGCCCACCGGTCCCCGCCCTCTGGAGAGAGCGTGACCGTCGACCGCCTGCTGCCCAGCCCTCTGGAGAGAACGTGACCGTCGACCGCCTGCTGCCCACCCAGGACGCCGAGGACCTCATCGCCCTCACCCGGGACATCGCCGACAAAGAGCTGGCGAGCCGGGTCGATGAGCATGAGCGCGCCGAGACCTATCCGGAGGGCCTGTTCGCCACGCTCGGCGCCGCCGGACTGCTCGGCCTGCCGTACCCGGAGGAGTTCGGCGGTGGCGGCCAGCCGTACGAGGTCTACCTGCAGGTGCTGGAGGAACTGGCGGCCCGCTGGGCCGCCGTCGCGGTGGCCACCAGCGTGCACACCCTGGCCTGCTTCCCCGTGGCCACCTACGGCACGCCCGAGCAGCGCGAACGCTGGCTGCCCGACATGCTGGCGGGCCGGCTCGTCGGCGGCTACAGCCTGTCCGAACCCCAGGCCGGATCCGACGCCGCCGCCCTCACCTGCAAGGCGGAGAAGGTGGAGAACGGCTACCGGATCACCGGCAACAAGGCGTGGATCACCCACGGCGGCAAGGCCGACTTCTACGCCCTGTTCGCCCGCACGGGACAGGGCAGCCGGGGCATCTCCTGCTTCCTGGCCCCCGGCGCGGCCGACGGCCTGACCTTCGGCCGCCCGGAGGAGAAGATGGGCCTGCACGCCATCCCCACCACCAGCGCGCACTGGGACGGCGCCGTCATAGAGGCCGACCGCCTGCTCGGCGAGGAGGGCCAGGGCCTGCCCATCGCCTTCAGCGCCCTGGACTCCGGCCGCCTCGGCATCGCCGCCTGCGCGACCGGCCTCGCCCAGGCCGCCCTGGACGCCTCGGTCGCCTACGCCAAGGAACGCCAGACATTCGGCCGCAAAATCATCGACCACCAGGGCCTGGGCTTCCTCCTCGCGGACATGGCGGCGGCCGTGGACAGCGCCCGCGCCACATACCTGGACGCCGCCCGCCGCCGCGACGCCGGCCGCCCGTACGGACGACAGGCCAGCGTCGCCAAGCTGGTGGCCACGGACGCCGCGATGAAGGTGACCACCGATGCGGTGCAGGTGTTCGGGGGGTATGGGTATACGCGGGAGTTCAGGGTGGAGCGGTACATGCGCGAGGCGAAGATCATGCAAATTTTCGAGGGCACGAACCAGATCCAGCGCCTGGTGATCAGCCGCGACCTGGCCCGCTGACCTGCGCAGCTCCTTGTGATGCCCGCCCCGCCACAAAGGGCCTCCGCTTCGCTCCGGGCGTTCTTCTGGGGGCGCCTCCGGCGCAAAACGGGCTTCGCTTGTGGGCGCTTCGCGCCTTAAGAGCTTCAGACGCTGCTCCCAGTCGGGCCAAAGCCCCGACCCCTGGAGGGCCTCGCTTCGCTCGGACGCCCTCCTGGGGCAGGCTTCGCCTGCGAGGACCTTGTTGACCTTGGCCGACTCGAGACGGAACTCACGATGGGAGCGCCGAGCATGCAGATTTTGAGGGCATGATTCAGATCCAGTGCCTGGTGATCAGCCGCGAACTGGCCAAATGGGCTCCGATATACGCGAACCCCGCTTTCCAGTGCTGAGAGACGGGGTTCTCTGTCTAGGCACCGCGCCCTATCGCTATCCGGGATTTCTTGGAGTCCGTCGCCCTGGCCATTGGCCGGGATCGTGCCGGGGCCGGTCGATCCCACCCGGCCCCCACGCTCAGACGTCGATCCACCAGAGCTGGTGGGGCTGGCCGCGGTCGGGGTGGTCGCGAAGGTGCTCGGCGCGGCCCATGCACTGCGCAGCGGCCCAGACGCGCGGAATCCCGGTCATCCTTGGATAGAAGGCCGGGGTTTCGCACGTAGACTCACAGGTCGAACTCGCCGGCCTGAACTCCGCCTACGAATGCGCGCCACTCTCCCGTGGTGAAGATCAGGTGGTGCCCCTGGGGATCCTTGCTGTCGCGTACAGCGATGCGACCATCAGCCACGGCGACTTCTACGCACTGACCGGTTGCGCTGCTCAGAGAACTCTTTCGCCACTCTGCGGTGGTCAGGTCGATCTCCTCTTGCATCTCTGCCGCCCTCATACTTTCCTCGTGTCAGCGCATCAATCTAAGTGAATCGGTCGAACTTGCAGCAACCACCCGAAGCCGATCAAATATCATCGTAAACCTCTCCACCTCGGTTTCGCGCTCCACAAACAAGTCACCGGCTGCGGAGTCGATGTAGACGACTTCTGCTTGGCCAACCTCGGGCGGGAACTGGAGGATGGAGAACGAGCCCGTCATGCCCGCATGGGCTCCCGCGTGGAACGGAAGGATCTGGAATGTCACGTTGCCGAGCTTGGCCATCTCAGCTATGTGCCTGATCTGCTCATCCATGACAGCGCTATCGCCTATCTGTCGTCGAATCGCAGCCTCGTCAACGATCGCTGACAGATGCAAGCGCCCTTCCTGGAGTAGGGATTGACGGGTGAGACGCACTGCAACCAGGTTGTCTATCTCGTCTTCGAGGCCATTGATCAGTCCAGCGCTGACAACTGACCTGGTGTAGCGCTCGGTTTGTAGCAGTCCGGGGATCAGCAGACTCTCGTAGTTGCGAACCGATACGGCATCAGCCTCCAGGCCCACGTATGTGCTGTGGGCGCGAGGCAGCACGTCCCTATAAGCCTCCCACCAGCCCTTTTCTCTTGCCTGGCGGGCCAAAGTCAGTAGTGATCTCTTCTCGTCCTCCGGGACCTCGTACAGGTCTAGGATCGCGCGGACATCCGCCGTTGACCCCTCCCGGGTGGCGGTCTCTATGCGGCTCAGTTTTGTGGGGTGCCACTTCAGGGCGCCCGCCGCTTGGTCGAGGTGAAGCTGCTTCGCCTCCCGGAGACGGCGCAACTCTGCGCCGAGACGGCGTCGCCGAACGGTTGGACCTGCCACCTCGACCACTCCTCTACACACGCACATAAGACATCGCACAGTGTGTCATGACCAGGCTAGGCATGGCGGAAGGGCTTGCAACTCCTTACCTCTCGCGACTTTCCCATGGTTGGCACTTGCCATAGAAACTGAGTTGGCAGCACACTGAGTCGGCGCGACCTTGCGGTTGTCGACAGAGTGTGGCTCTCCCGATGGCGACCCAGTTCCCCACACGTGGACGAGAGAGGTTCGGCATGCCTCGATTTGACTACGAAGAGCAACTATTCATTCACCTAGTGCGCTTGGGATGGGATCTGCGGCAGTTGGGGCTGGGCCTATCGGTGGAGTTGCCTGTGGCGAGGGAGCCGTTCGTGGTGGTGCGGCGTGCGGTGGGGCCGTTGCTGGTGCGGGCCGCTTCGAGGGGTGATTCCTGGGTCTTCACGTGGGGTCATGGTCGGGGTCGGTGGGTGGAGGCGTACGACGCGGGCGCGGCTAAACGGGTCTGGGAGGAGACGCAGTGACGGAGCGGTTTCTGAGCGAGATGGTGTTCCCCGGCGAGAAGTGGGTGGTGCCCGTGGCTCGTCGCTGCGTCGCTGCGTCGCTGCGTCGCTGCGTCGCTGCGTCGCAGCGGTCCTGCTGGGGGCGGGATGCCAGGACGTGGACAACGCACGGTTGATCATCAGCGAGTTGGTTTCTAACGCGCTCCAGCACACCGCCTCGGGGTATGGGGGAGGTCTTGTCGCGGTGGATGTCATTGGTCTCGGTTCGGCGCTGACTCGGATCGAAGTGACCGACGATGGGGCGGACACTGTTCCACGTCCGCGCCTGTCCGATGGCCTGGCCTCCCGCGGGCGGGGCCTACGGCTCGTGGAGCAGATCGCGGCCGCATGGGGTGTCCGCCGGTCAGGCGGTCGGCAACTCACGGTCTGGGCGGAGGTGCGCACGAGTCCGGGCGTTCCTGTCTGTGCCGAAGAGCGCGTGACGAGCACGGTTACCCCAAGAGACTCCAGGTGATGGCGGTGAGTTGGGTGTTCGATCAAGAGCTGTTCCCTCCTTACTGCATGGCACCTCACGTGCCAGCCGTTAAGTCGCATGACGACCGGCTGGCATGGAACGCTCCACGCGTTGGCGAGCCGGACGGCCGGGTCCTGCGTTGGACCTGCGACTGCGATGAGGTTGTTTATGAATTGATCGCGCTCGGCGGACTTCGGTTCATTCGCAGGACCGATCGTCGAGGCGGGCAGGTGGTCATACACGAGAGCGACCGTTGGCCCATCCATGCAGCAGACAGCATGTGGAGCGCCCTACTTCTCGGTCATGTCCGATGAAGCGTCCGTCACCGGACCAAGGTCACCAAGGGGCCGGGGTCACGGGCGGCCGGGCTGGCAATGGCGTTCAAGCTGATCGAGTCAGCTCAAGCGCGCTGGCGGGCGGTCAACGCTCCTCACCTCCTGGCCCTGGTTCGCGCCGGGGCGACATTCGTCAAGGGCAAGCTCGTCGAGCGGCCTGAGGAATCACCGGCCACCGAGAACCCGTCGATAGCCGCCTAAAAGATCTTGATCCACAGGTCTTGACGATTGCTCCCGATCCCATTTTGTCCATCATCACATGATCGGCTCTGTAGGAGTTGAGGTGGAGCCGGTGCTCGCGCTGGACGGGCTGACCGTGGTGTCGGCGGTGGACAATCCGGAGAAGCCGGTTGAACTCGGCGTGGTCGAGTGGTCGCTCGCCTGGGAGACGAAGCTGCGGTGCCTGGTGGATGACGAACCCGGCCCGACGCTCGCGCGGTGCTCCGGCTGCGGGCTGCGGCGGCTGAAGTGGGAGCCGCGGGCCGATTACTACGTGTGCGAGAACTGCGGCCACCACGTCAGCGAACAGGAGGCGATGGAGCAGGTGACAGAAGAGGCGGGATGATCACGCGCACCCTGAGAGTCCACGGCTCCTGTAAAGCCGCGTGAACAGCCCGGGGTCGGGTGATTCTTTGGACAGGGGGGTGGTTCGGCGAAAGCGTCTGCGTGCCAGAGGAGATGGGTAGGGCGATTTCAAAGTCGAGCGGATGGCGTTACGGTGTGACGCTGTGTAATCAGTGGAAGGGCTCGGATACGATTGCGGCCGCTTGCCCGGACGGTCTCGTTGATCGTAGGCAGCGCAACATCGCCATATGGGTGAGGAGTCGCACGCTCTTGGCGACGATCGGAGGGCAGGTGTTTATTCGGGGAATGTAACGCCGACGTGTGTAGATCGCATCCATTCTTCGTCAATAGCGGCTTGCAGTAGCGCTTCGGCGGTGATAAGAATGGCGCGGCTCCAGCGATTATCCCATATTTCCGTGCCGGCGGGCGTAGCGGCGATCCATTGTTCGACGCTGGCGAGATCGGGATTCGGATACCAGTCCCGACTGAGTGCGTCGAACTCGACTACGCGACCGTCTTGAGCGTAATAGGACACTATCGCCGGAACGTCGCCGCACCATGCAGCACTCAGACAAGGCCCGTACTTGGCCAGGGTGGGAAAAGTCCCGGGCGTGGGGGAATCGACGCTGTAATCCATGATGATGGTGCCGTTGCCGAGACGCCCAATGAGAATATCGATATCGCCGCCTAGGAAGCGCATCGGCTCCGTGATCTCGGGCGAGATCCCGTAGGCTGCCAGGGCATCATCGGTCGTGGTGGCGGAGCACCATGTAAGTGCGAGGACGTTAGTGGTGTATCCACGGAACCAACGAGTATAGCTCTCATCAATCATTGGTCTTCCTTTGGTTGACGTGCCCTGCTACCGGCCACGTTTATGATTGGCAGATTGGCGTGCCGTCCGCCACTAGGATGATGAGGCTAGTGGCGGACGGCGACGCTTCAACTATCTACAGCTCACCGAAGCCGGAGGCATCGACTTGAGGGATGTCTGGCGGAGGGACACGTTCGGGAGGTGTGTCGCCCTTCTTGGTCGCATCGACCCAAAAGGGATCCTTCTCTAGGATGCGCTGCCGGTCATACCAGGCGTTGAGCAGTGCGCCCGCCATGTTGTTGTCTCTGCACTCGACGATTGCGACCGAGATATTATAGCCCGCAGAGGCGGAACCCTCGTGTGTGGAGGCGAAGGGATACTCGTC
This sequence comes from Nonomuraea sp. CA-143628, assembly GCF_050942315.1. Lineage (NCBI taxonomy): Bacteria > Bacillati > Actinomycetota > Actinomycetes > Streptosporangiales > Streptosporangiaceae > Nonomuraea > Nonomuraea sp. CA-143628. Next base: position 7,733,790 of record NZ_CP192072.1, on the reverse strand, counting down.
GCATGATGCCTGTTGTAGGCCGCTTGGAGTCGGGGCTAGTTTGCACACTTTTTTCCGGGCCTGGTCATTCTTGTAGGGGACGGTGCCTGGCTCCTCACGGTCTCCCTCGGCTCTGGTCAGGCATCTGTTGTTTACAGACGCGCACCCAGGATCGTTCTTGTTGTAGCGGCCGGGGATCTTTTTTCCTTGTGGGAGACGGCGGCACGGTGTCGTCCGGGTCGTAGAGAGCCTTCCAGATGTGGGCTGCGGTTTGGTCCACACCAGTCATTTTTCCGGTTTTGGGATCCGGTGTCTGTGCCCGGTTGCCGTCGAGGTGCCAGACCGGCCGCGAACTCCAGACGACACAACCGCCGGTGTGATTCTTGATCCTGTGTGAGCTGTCGCAGCGGGCGCGGGCCGCGTGCCCGTGTCTCCAGCGTGAAGCCCACGTCTACACCTCAGCCGACTATCTGCCGTGGGGAGTGAAGGGACTCGTCTTTTCCGCCTCCGGCAGGCCGACTCTCCAGGACGTACCCCTGACCGATCTCTGCACGCTGGAGTTCACGCTCGCTCGAGCGCTGATCGTGCACGTATCAAACCTGCGGCCCGCCCCGGACCGGCACTGGCCCGGCTCGAGCTGGCCACTGTCCTAGACAACCCGGCTCTCCAAGACAACCTGGCGCCCGCCGTCAACCAGATCGCGGGCGCCAGGCCCTCACAGTCCCGCTGTTAGAACAGCGCGCCAGGCGCCACAGGCCCCGCCTCTCGGCGGGAGACCCTGTTGGCGAAGTAGATAACACGGAAGCGGCCCGGTGATCGTCACTGTGATCACGGAGGCGTAGCACATGTCGGGGCACATGTGCCTGGTCGGCTTCACCGCTGAGATCAGGCATACCAAGAACGCAGATCTGTCGGGTGCGGTGCAACGCGGCAGGGCCTGTCCCGGCCCCGTGGGCGGGTGATCAGGGGCACAGCCCGTCGTCGGGCTGCGGGGACGGTCAGGCTGCCGGCGCGAATGCGGTGATGGCGTCGACGAGGTCGGCCGGGGCTTCCAGCGGGATCAGGTGACCGGTGTGGGGGACCACCACGAAGTCGGCTTGGGAGAGGTAGGGCACCAGGTTGTCGCGGAGCACGCCGACGGGCTCCACCTGGTCGTGTTCTCCGGCGACAACGAGAGCGGGCACGCTGACCATGCGCGTGTGCTCGGTGATGTCCTGCGCGATGCCGCGCTGCGGCCACTCGGTGCGGGCGGCGTCGGTGACGGTCCGCGAATCGGTCACGATCTGCGCCTTGACCGGAGCGGGCAGCTCGGTCGCGGTGAGGACGTGATCCCGTGCCCCGGCCACGGACTCGGCGGAGTCGTAGGCGTGCGACAGGGCTTCCTGGTACTCGGGAGTGACCTGTGCGGGGGGCTTCGCCGGGCCGGAGCCGACGAGAACGATGCCGCGCAGGCCGGCGGGCCGGGTGGCCGCGACCAGCTGTGCGACCTTACCCCCCATCGAATGCCCCACCAGGACGTAGTCGGTGACCCCCGCATCCACGAGCACGGCGAGCGTGTCGTCGGCGAGCTGACCGAGCGTATAGGGACCGGGCAGAGCGCTCGACCGGCTCCACCCGCGGAAGTCGACCGTGAGCACGTCACGGCCCGCCAGGCGGTCGACGACGAGGTCCCAGGTGCGGGCAGAACCACCCCAATAGTGCAGGAACACCAGAGTCGGCCCGGTCCCCGGCCGACGGCCGTAAGCGGGCAGAAGCGTCTGCTGCGTCGTGTTCATGATGGCTCTTCCGGTCGATGCTCTAGGCGATTGCCCTGTGTATTCATTGAAACTTCCGCACCCGGACGGGGCATCGGCGTGACTGGTCGCCCGATGGTGAAAACTGGACACGTGAGCGGGATCCGGCAGATGGCCTACCAGCCCGCAGGACGCCGCGCCGCCTCGGTCGAGACGATGACGTTCGGCCGCCTTCGCGAGCTGAACGACGGCGGCACGCAGCGCGCCGACTTCCACGTCCTTGCCGTCATCGACGCCGGACCCGGCTCAGTCACGGTCGATTTCCACCTCCACCCGCTCCAAGATCGGTCCGCGGTGTGGATTCCACCTGGCGCGGTGCACCGGTGGGACGACATCGCCGAAGTGGCAGGGCACCTCGTGCTGTTCGTGCCGACCGCGCCGGTCACCCACACCACCCGAGAACTCGTCGCCTCCCCGGACCTGGCCGCGCACTGGAGCATCCCCGACGCCGACTGGCCCTTCGTCGACACGGCGCGCAGCCATCTCCTCCTCGAAGCATCCGCCCCACCCAGTGGCTCCTCGACGGAGCTTCCCGAAATCCTGCTCTCCGCGCTCATCACCCGGCTGCACCCACCGCACGCCGAAGCACGGCTCACCCATCCGGTGTTCCGGTTGTTCCGCTCCAGCGTCGAAGCGCACTTCCGGCAACACCACGACGCCGGCTACTACGCCCGTGCGCTGGGATACGCGCCCCGCACCCTCTCACGAGCGGTGCAGCAGGCCACCGGCCGCACCGCGAAGGCGTACATCGTCGAACGGATCACCCTGGAAGCCAAACGGCTCCTCGCGCACGACCGCCTCACCGCCGCCCGCTGTGCCGACATACTCGGCTTCTCCGACGCATCCAACTTCTCGGTGTTCTTCCACAAAGCCACAGGCAAACGCCCGGGCGCGTGGCAGGCGACGGTGGCCGCCGAGTGAGGAGGCGCCCACAAGAACACTCACATCGGTGATCATGTGGCGTCGCAACCCCATGATCACCGGAACTCCGTGCTCGCCTCGCTGTATCGGTGCGCCACCGTGCCTACCCGCGCGACCTCTCAGTCGAGCAGCCTGAGCATCGGAGGCAAGGCCGGCCGAGTCACCCTCAACAGTCGCGGCCGCCGTACGACGACGGTGCGCCTCACCCCTGGCGTCTCCTACTCCACTTCAAAGGGGACAAGACTGAAGCTGAGTCGCGTTGCCACTGACACGCCAGCGCCTCTGACCGGCAGGGCCCCCTCGGCACACTCATCGCACCGCGTCGGAACATCACAGAAGGTTGGGTAGCAGCCGACGAACGTGGCGTTGTCATGCATCGGAGCGAGCTCGACGATGTCCGTATCCCCCCCGGCGCACCCCGCCCCCGCAGAGCTGGACGGGAAGGAGCTCATGCTGAAGACGTCAGACGCAACGACCTACTGTGAACCTTTTTTCAGGCTCTGCGGCGAGTGCCCTGGTCACAGCATGATCGCGATGCCGGTGTTCGGCCGGTGACGTGAAGAAGCTCCCAGCGCGAAGAGCGACTGAGGACATGCGAACCCCTCGCCGGAAGAGGGCCAGGAATCTCCAGGTCAGAGGCCACTTGTAAGGATGGGAGAGATCCTGCGCTTACTCGCACAGCCGCGAAGCACACGAGCATTCGCGAGAGTTCTCACACCCACTCTGGTAACTCTTCTTAGCCATGAAAGCAACCAACCAGTCGACATTCGCCATCGCCGACCGCGGGCTCCTTATCACGCGCTACGGTCCGCCGCAGGTGCTCGACGGAGTCGCTGAGCGACGTGCCGCGGTGATGCGTACGTTGGAAATCCTTTCTCCGGTCGTCCGTCCGCTTGCGCTCGAGATCTCGTTCGGTCCGCTCGATCCCAAGACGTTCGCTATGTTCCCCGAGACCGAGACTCGCAGGCTCGCGACGCCGGCCATCCCGGCAGGCGTCGCCAACCAGTCGGCGTACGCGAAGCCGGCCGAGATCGAGTTGGTCGACGAACTCACCGCCGACGTGGTGGCGGGAGCGCTCACGCCGCCACACCCGGACTGGGACGTTGGGACGATCCGGGCCACGGTCACCGCAGCGCGCGTCTCCGCGACCGACCTGACGATCGAGCAGTTGCCATCACGCCCCGTGCCAGTGGTCGTGCTCGAGGACGAACGCTGGGCGGTCGGGCCGATCGACGCTTTGGGGTACCGCCTGAAACCACCGGTCGCCTTGGTCTGGCGCCAGGAGTACGGCGACATCGTGCTCAGGATCGAGGCGTTCTGGACCCTGTGGTGGCAGACGGACTCGGCCGAGTACGTCAGCCTTCGCGCTGCCGAACAGGCATTGGACGCCGTCGGGTTTTCGCCGACCCCGGAGTAGTTGTTGCAGGCCTGGGCTGAGCTTGATCCTAATCTGTGCCTTTCGAGTGGCTCGTCAAGCTGGGGACTTTGGTCGTTCGCGGGACATGAGACGGCCCTGACGTGATCATGTGCGTTGCTGAAGACGCTGCCGATCACTACCAAGGCCGGGCGGATGAGTGTGCTGGCGGTCGATGTCAGCCCCCCAGCAACGACCGACAACATCGGTGGATTCAGGCTCGATCTGTCCCCACACGGGCGAAATCCGGTTCCGCCGCTTCCAGTCGCGGTACCGGGATGCCCAACCGTCGTGCTTCGGCCAGGGTGTCCCGGCAGACCTCACGCGGCTCCTCGGCGTCAGGGTCGGAGTGCGCCTCGAAATTCACGCGCAGCGGCGTGACATGAGCAGTCAGCCAGGCGAGCACGGGGGCCATCAGCCAGGTGGGCGCCCGGAACGGCAGCACACCGACCCGGTGACGTCGCAGGTCAATGCCGCGCGCCTTGAGGAGCGGCAGCAGCTCGCGGCCGGTCAGCAGTGCCTCGCGCAGGTCGCCCGTTGCCCCGGCCAGCTTGGACAGGGAACCCAGTCGCAGGCCCTGCGAGAACAGGCCGGCATCCGACACGAAATGGACCCACAGCCAGCCGCGGAAGTCAGGCCGCTCCTTGAGCCGGAGCCCGGCCTCGCGAAACGCCTGGCGCACGGCCCGCTCCCGGTCGGTCGGGGGCTGGCCGAGGGTGCCGAAGATGACCGACGGCAGCAGCCCCCCACGGAGCACGCCGTCCGCGCCGAAACCGCCACCGCCCTGGGGAAAGCCCCAGGCGATCTGGTCGCGGGGGAGTGCGCCGATCGCGGCGAGCGGCTCGGTCCAGAGGTTGCCGAAGATCAGCACCGTGGCCCCGCCGACACGCGGGGACAGAAAGGCCGTCGCCTCCGCGAGGCGGTGGTGCGGCACGCTGAGCACGATCAGGTCGAAGTCGTGGTCCGGCTCCAGCGCCTCGCGGTAGCGCACCGGCCACTTCTCGACGACGCGCTGCCCCCACACCCGGCGCCGCATGTCGAACAGGTCGAGGTCGACTGCGTCCCCGTACGTCGCCGCGCGGCCCGGCCGGACGTAGAACTCGACGTCATGTCCCGCCTGTTGCAGGACCCAGCCGTAGACGGTGGCGATCACGCCTCGGCCGAACATCAGGATCTTCACGCTGCACCTCGTGGGGTACGATCGATTTGGAGGTCATCTCCACTTTCGAAAATATGGAGATAATCTCCATTTGTCAACAAGGGGCAGCGCATGACCGCCGACAAGCCGCTGCGTGCCGACGCCCGGCGCAAGCGCGAGGCCCTGCTCGCCACGGCCCGGGAGGTCTTCGACGCCGGAGGCTTCTTTGACCTGCGCTTCGATGACTTCGCTCGCCTGGCCGGGGTGGGCACGGGCACGCTGTACCGCCACTTCCCCACCCGGGAGGCACTGGCCGAGGCGGTCTACCACGGGGAAGTCGCCACGCTGTGCGACCGCGCCCGCCGGCTACAGGCCACACTGCCCGCGGCGGAGGCGTTGGCGACCTTCCTACGCGGCATGGTCGACCACATGGACGCCCATCAGGGCCTCGCCCGGACGCTGGCCACGCTCATGGCCGATCGCTCGGGTGCCCTCGCCGAGGGCAGCCAGGCGCTTGAGCAGGCTGTCACCGACCTGGTGGCCGCCGCCGTGCGGGACGGCGCCGTTCGCGACGACGTGGACGCCGGTGCCGTGATGATGGCGCTGCACGGCATCGGCGCGGCCCATGACCGCCCCGAGTGGCGGGCCGAGGCCGACGATGTCATCACCCTCGTGCTGGACGGGCTGCGCCGCCCGCTATGACAAGGTGCGACATGAGGTCGGAAGACCTACGCGGGCCGGATCGCCTTGTACCTTTCGTACTGCCGGGGGCACGGCGTGGACCGGTCGAGCTCGAGCCGCTGTTCAGCGCTCAGCGAGGGCCGCGTGAGCGGTGGAGCGGCCGATCTTGAGGGTGCGAGCGGCTTCGGCGGCCGAGACACCGTCACCGACCAGGCGGCGCAGGACGGGCGCCGCGGTCTGATGGCCCGTTCACGTACCCCTGGCAGTCCCGCGGCTGATGGGACCTCACGCCGCGGCGGCGGCGCCCCGCTCGCGCTGGAAGACGCGTACGCCGGCCACCGCGAGCGGAAGGTACAGCAGGGTGAACGCGCTGCCGATCACGTACGTCAGGTCAGCCGGAATAACCATCATCCCGGCAAAAGCCCCGAGATAGACCGCAGTCAGCCACCAGCCCACGATGCCGGCCCGAGCGAGCCCGGCGCAGAGCGCGAGCAGGCCGAGGAAGGCGAAGATCTCGGTTCCGCTCCACAGGGGCAGGAACGCCGAGGCGTCCACCGTGTCGGAGATCCGCGCCGCGTCGCCGATCGGGAGTTGCTGCCCGATGACCATCCGCCACCAGTCGTCGCGCACGGCGCCGGACACGTTCAGGAGTCCCAGCGCGGTCGCCAGTACGCCGAACAGCGTCGGCCACCGGCCCTTGCGACCGCGGATCAGCCCGGGCACCGCGAACGCGCCGAGCGCGCCGACGATCAGGCCGTAGTGCAGCAGCATCGCCGACAGCTCCGTCAGGAAGGAGTCGCGGGCCAGTGAGGTGACGTAGTCCACGGTCGAGTACGAGTCCTGGGGCGGGCAGGTCATCATCCCGGCGAAGACCAGGAGAGGACTGCCGATCAGGGCGGTGCCGGCGGCGCGGCGCAGGAACCGGCCCGCTCGGTCGGAGCCCTCGGGGAGCACGTCCGTGGCGGCCGTGGTGGTGTGGGCGGGGGAGTTCATGTCGTACCTCCGTGTCAAGGGGTGGATCGTTGTGGTCAGAACTCTCTCGCCGCGGCACCCTCTGAGGCGTCAGCCATCGCGTACCGTGAGCACTCCCCGATCCGGGGGATCGGTCCCCGGCCGGGTCCGCCGAACGGCGGACCCCGCGGCCTGCGGCAGTCCGCCATCGGGGGGAGTCGGCCGAAGGAGCACCTGGTTACGATCGGTGGCCATGACGATGACCCGGCTGAGGGACCCCCGCCTCATCCCGCTGGTGTCCGGCCCGCTGATCGGGGTCCTGGCCGTGACGGAGACCCGACTCGACGACTACTTCGGCGCCGACGCCACCGTCACCTGGATCTGGGGCGTCCTGCTGGGGGCCGGGGTGGTGGTCGCGGCCCGTTACCCGCTGGCCGGTACGGTCATCGCGGCCGTCTGCCTGCCGGTCCCCGTGGTCGTGTTCGACGCGCCGGGAGTCGGTGGCGCGGCGATGATCGGGCTGATCGGGGTGGTGGCGTGGGTCGCCTGGCGCGAGCCGCCCCGGCGCTCGGCGCTGGTGTCCTGCGTGGCCGGCGTGTCCTTCGCGAGCACCTCGATCGCCGCCGGCCAATCGTTGTGGGAGCTGTTCTTCGTCCCGGCGATCCTGCTGCCCGGCTGGTGCATGGGCCTGCTCGCCCGCCGCAGCGGCGAGCGGGCGGTCAAGCTCGCCGAACTGGCCGCCGCTCTCGACGCCGAGCGCGAGGCGAACGCCCAGGCTGCGGTCGCGCAGGAGCGTACGCGCATCGCCCGCGAGGTTCACGACGCGGTCGCGCACTCGGTCAGCGTGATGACCCTGCAGCTGGGCGGCCTGCGCCGGGTGCTGGCGGGGCGCCCGGCCGAGCAGGAGATCGTGGCCGGGCTGGAGCGGCTCGGGCGGCAGACGGTGGAGGAGATGCGCGGTCTGGTCGGCATCCTGCGCGAGCACGTCGACGGCGAACGGCCGGCGCCGGTGCCGTCGCTGGCCCGCGTCGGTGAGCTGATCTCGGATGTCGGCGCCGCCGGCCTCAAGGTGACCCTGGACTCCCCGGCCGAGCCGCCACGGCTGCCGCCCGTCCTGGACCTCACCGCCTACCGGGTGCTTCAGGAAGCCCTGACGAACGTGCTGCGGCACGCCGGCGAGGTGCCGACCACGGTCACCATCGGCTACACCGATCAGGCCCTCACGCTTGAGGTGCGCAACGAGCCCGGACGGGCGGCGCATGACCTGCCGGAGCAGGCCGCCAGGCGTGGCGGCGGCCACGGGCTGGTCGGCATGCGCGAACGGCTCGCGATGGTGCAGGGGAGCCTGCACACCGGTGTCGAGCCGGACGGCGGGTTCGCGGTCCGCGCCCGGTTCCCCATTCCTCGAGCATGGTAGCGAAAGGCACATGGTAGGAAAAACGGCATGACAATCTCGGTGGCGCTCGTCGATGACGAGGCGATGATCCGTGTGGGCCTGCGGCTGGTGCTCAGCGGCGAGCCGGATATCGAGGTCCTCGGCGAGGCGTCCGATGGTGTCGAGGCCCTCGACCTGGTCGCGCGTACCCGGCCCGACGTCGTGCTGATCGACGTGCGGATGCCGAGGATGGACGGGCTGGAGGCGGCGCGGTGGCTCGTCCGCGACCATCCCGAGAGCAAGGTCATCGTGCTGACCACGTTCGACGAGGACGCGCACGTCGCCGCCGCACTACGCGCGGGAGTCAGCGGCTTCCTGCTGAAGGTCGCCCCGCCCGAGCATCTGGTCGAGGCGGTCAGGACGGTGGCGGCCGGTGGCGGGCTGCTCGACCCGGCGGTGACCCTGCGCGTGATCGCGGCGTTCGCCGGCCAGCCGGATCCCGCCCGCACCACGAGCCGGGCAGCCGAACTGGAGTCGCTCACCAACCGGGAGACGGACGTGCTGAAGCTGCTGGCCCAAGGTCTGACGAACACCCAGATCGCGGCCCGGCTCTACCTGGGGGAGGCGACGGTCAAGACCCACCTGTCCCGGGTCCTGATGAAACTCGACCTGACCACGCGCGTTCAGGCGGTCGTCTTCGCCTACGAGAGCGGTCTCGTCCGCCCCGGGGAGCACTGAGCATCCGGGGCGTCGCTGAAATGTCCATGCGTGGGGGATCGGGGCCGGGAGCGGTCAGAAGCGGTCGGCCCGGTACGGGTCCAGCACGTCCACGCGTGCTCCGTCGAGCACTTCGGCCGCCATGAGCTGGGCGAGCACGGGTCCCAGCGTGATGCCGGCATTGGTGGTGACGCTGCGCACGTTCAAGTACAGCGCGCTGTGCCCGATCACGGGAAGGCCGTCCGCGGGGACGATTCTGCGGCCCACCGTCACCTTCTCGATCGAGGCGTCGCGGAGCGCGGGCAGGACAGCGGCCGCGTCGGCGTGCAGACGCTCGCTGTCGAGCCCGTCCGGGTCGCCGACGGGACTGCCGGAGTAGTGGCGGGCGACGACGACCCGCCCGTCGGCACGCTGGATCACGTGGACGTCGGACGACAGCAGGACCGGTCCGAGGAACAGCGGCACCGGCGTCAGGTGCACGATCGACCCGTACGACTCCACCAGCGGTACGTTGATCCCCATCGGCGCGAGCAGCGCGGCCGAGTCGGCCCCGCACGCGATGACCACCTCGTCACACTCCACGCGCCCGGCGCCGGTGACGACAGCCGTGGCTCTGCCTCCGCCGCCCTCCACCGACAGGGCCTCGACGCCGGTCACGTACCGGACGCCCAGTTTCGTACCAGCCTCGACCAGACTGGCGACGGCGGCGTTGGGGTCGGCCGAGCCCTCGTCGGGGGTGTGGAAGCCGGTGTGATCGTCGGCGATGACAGCTCCCGGCAGCAGCGTCCGCGCCTGGCGGGCGTCGATCCGGTACGACGGGCTGCCCCAGGCCAGGCGCCGGGCGAGGTCGCTTTCGAGCAGGTCCCGATCCTCGCCATGAGCTGCGGCGAGTTGCACAGCGCCGTGCCAGCGCACCCCGAGCCCGTCGCCGAGCGCGTGGTGCAGCGCCCGCCAGGCGCCCAGCGCGAGCCGGTGCAGGCCGAAGTAGTGGCGCGAGGACGTGTCCGACAGCGAGGTGCCGTTGCGGAAGTAGGTCTGGTTGGTGAGCCAGCCGAAGGAGACGCTGGTCGCTCCGGCCGCGGGGGCCTCCCGGTCGAGGACGGTCACCTCGGCGCCGCGCAGGGCGAGCTGCCTGGCCAGTGCGGTGCCGATGATCCCGGCGCCGACGATGGTGACGCGACGAGGGGAGGACGCGGTCTGCATGGGAATGCTCCGTTTCAGCGTGCGATGAGGGCTTCAGCGTGCGATGAGGGCTCAGTGTGCGATGAGGGCGAGGAGGGTCGCCGCAGGAGGCCGCGTCATAGGGGACGGGGCTCGGCGGTGCGCCTCGTGGCCGGGCCGCTGGCCTGGGCCAGGCCGAGGTGGCGGGTCTCCGGTGCCATCCGCCAGGAGACGAGCAGGCCGGCGACCCCGATGCCGGCGGCGATGAACAGCGCCACGGACGGCCCCCAGCGGTCGGTGGTGACGGGGAGCAGGAAGGTCCCGGCGGCTGAGCCGAGGCGGCTCAGCGCCGTGGCGACCCCCATGCCGGTGCCGCGCAGCTCCGTGGGGAACAGCTCGTTCGGGTAGACGAACTGCAGTCCCGAGCCGGCGGCCTCGGCCAGGTTGAAGACGATGAACAGCGTGACGATGATCGCACTGACCGGCCAGGGGTTGAGCCCGAGCAGCAGCAGGGCGGTCGTGAAGATCGCGGTCGAGCCGAGCAGCAGCGTCCTGCGCCCGAGCGAGTTGACGACGAGCAGCCCGATGGCGGTGCCGACGATCGCGAACGACTGGATGAGCACGCTGGCGGCCAGCGCGTTCCCCACATTGAGCGAGGTCAGCAGCTGCGGCTGGAACGTCTTCACGGCGAACGACGGAGCCACCTGGCAGGCCCAGAAGACGGCGCAGAAGACCAGCATCGGCCCGTACCCGCGGCGGAAGAGCTCCGCGACGGACGACAGTCCCACACCCTTGCGCGGGACGGCCGAACGCGTCTCGGCGGCGAGTTGCTCGAAGTCCGCGTCCGGGCCCAGATGCTTGGCCACGATCGCGCGGGCCTCCTCCGTCCGCCCGACGCTGAGCAGCCAGCGCGGGGACTCGGGGGTGCCCAGCCGCAGCAGCAGGAAGATCAGCGACGGTACGGCGGCGCTGGCCAGTATCCAGCGCCAGCCCCCCGGTCCAAGGTCGCTGAGCAGGTAGCCCACGACGAAGCTCATCGTGTAGCCGACCCACAGGACCAGAACCAGGGAGGCCAGGGCGGGGCCGCGCATCCGCCGGGGCAGGAACTCCGTGGCCAGTGCGGTCGCGATGGGGTAATCGGCGCCCAGCGCCAGCCCCATGACCAGCCGGATCGCGAAGAGCTGCCAAGCGTCGGCGGCGAAGAACTGCAGCACCGAGCAGACGAGGAACACCAGCAGATTCAGCGTGTACATGCCACTTCGGCCCAGCCGGTCGGTGAGCGGGCCGAAGATCAGCCCGCCGAAGAACATGCCGATCAGGGCGGAGGCGCCGATGAGCCCCTTCCAGACAGACCCGAGACCCAGCTCGGTGGAGGCGGCCGGCAGCGCCACCGCGATGATGCCGAGCAGATAGCCGTCACAGAAAGGGCCTCCGGTGGCGACGAAGGCCACCTTCCGGTGGAACGGAGAAGTCGGCAGGTCGTCCAGGGGGATCTTGGGACCCACGGCCTCTCACCTCCTCACGCAGGTCGTGCCTGCTCCATGGGGGATGCGAACATCGGCGGACGCTCAGGTGCCCCAGCGATGAACCTCAAGCTAGGGCCGGGGGTATATGTCCGTCACGTCGAATTTCTTGACATCGAATATCGATGAGCTCGATGATTTCCCGAAGATGTTCGTGATCGAGGAAGTCGAGACGTTCCTGGCGATCGCCCGGTCGGGCAGCCTCACCCAGGCGGCGCGCGTCGTGCACGCCTCGCAGTCCACGGTCAGCTACCGCCTCGACTGTCTGGAGAAGCGCCTCGGCCAGACGCTGGTGCTGCGGGCACGCGGCACCAAGGGCATCGGCCTGACTCCGGCTGGGCGACGCTATCTCGACCTGGCCGAGCAGTGGGAGCACCTGGTCGGGGAGGCGGCGCGGATCCGGGCCGACCAGGAGGCCGCCCTGGCTATGGGCAGCTCCGACGCGATCAACATCTACCTGCTCGACCCGCTGGTGTCCGAGCTGCTGAGTCGCTCGCCCCGACTGCACCTCACGCTGGAGACGGGCAGGGGTGGCGAGCTGTGCGACCGAGTGGTCTCGGGCCACCTGGACGTGGCCTTCGTCTTCTATGAGCCCTTCCACACCGACCTGCGGGTCCGCGTCCTGGCGCGCTATCCCATGGTCGCCGTGTTCCGCGAGCAGAAGCCCGGCGACGGCTCGGGCGGGATCACCCTCGACGAACTGGCCGGCTATAACGAGATCTACCTGCCCTGGGGCCCCGACTACGACCTATGGCGTGAACGGCACCTACTCCGGAAACCCGCCCACACCATCACCAAGGCACACTCGCTAGCGCCCGTGCTGCGCGCGCCTGGCACGTGGGCCCTCGTACCCTCGTTCATGGTCACCGACCTCACCGCCAAGACCGGCTGCCGGGCCGCGCCCCTGGCCGAGGACCCTCCCGGGCGGGCGGTCTACTGGGTGGAGCGCCAACGCCGTCGGGCCGCCAACAGTTCCGCGCTGCACGTCCTGGAGAACGCACTCACCGACCTCTTCTGACCGCGAGAACGGTGCCTGAAAAGGGCATTGACGCGATCGCTCATCAGCCTGGATTCTTACATTAACCCGCTAGAAAGGGTTTATGTGGACGACGACCGTTACGGAAGGTTCGCCGCAGTCGTTGCGTCGCTCGTGCTTTTACCCATCGTCCTGGAGATGATTTCCTGGTACATCGAGCGGGAGGACTACAGCGTCTCGCGCGCGCTCACCGTTATCGGTGTGATCTCCGCGCTGGCGGTTCTCGCCCTGGCCCTGGGCCGCCTCCGCGCTCGGCTACCGGTCTTCCTGGTCGCGGCAATGACCCTGACCGCGGTCGGGGAGGGCGTCCTGGGGTTCATCGCGGCCTTCGGGCCGGTCTGGTGGCAGGTCGGCGTCCAGTCAGAGCTGCTCGGCCTCGTCACCGCCGGAATAAGCGCATTCACCGTCGCGACGGGCGTTTACCTGTTGCTCCTGTACAGAAAAGGGCTCTATCTCCCGTACCTCGTCTCCGCGCAGGGAGCGAAGCCGACAGCCACCAAGCGGAAGGTCATCGGTGACTCGGAGATCCTGATCAGGGTGGTGCCCAGCGCCGAAGCGTCGATGGCGAAGGTCGTCGACATGTGTGTGGCCACGCTCGACGAAAGCGACCTGCATTTCGTCGGCTATTTCGCCGCTGGACGGTGTGTGTTCTACACCGATGTTCTCGACGACGCCGATCTGGTCCGCTTCTTCCAGGACACCACGCAGGAGCAGCGCAGAGAGACGTACATGCGGGTGGGCAAGCAGGTGCAGTGGCTGAACACGCGCCTGGACCAGCAACTCGTCGGCGTCGAGAGCGGAATCCTCATCAGAACCGTGCTCGACGTGGAGCGCGGCGCCCTTTACTTCTACTGGATCGACGCGGGCCGTTACCTGCTCGGAGTGACATTGGACCAGCGCAAGGTGGAGGTGGCCGACGACAAGATGGCCAAACTCGTGGACGCGATCCGCGGTCATTTCAGCCTGCCGCCGATCAATCAGCGGGAGAAGCCGCCGACTTCGAAGGGCCACCTGCGGCCTCTCCCGAGGGGTGAGCGTTGGCCCGACTCGGGTTCCTGATCCTCGTCGTCGGTCTCGGCTGGGTGGCCGCTCATCTGGGTGACATCTCCGGGCTGGAGCATTCGGGAGCCTATCTCCTGCTCAGTGGTCTCCTGCTGGCTGTCGGCCTGTACGGCAGCACGCATGGCATCGACCTGACTGAGGCCCGCCGGCACAAGAAGCTGATCCTGCTCGCCGTGACCGTCGGAGTGTTGCTGAAAGCGACCTTCATGGCGGGTGTGGTGTACCTCGTGTCAGGTGACGGCCGGGCGGTGATCCTGGCGGTCGCCATGGCGCAGATCGACCCACTCTCAGTGGCCTCGGCCATGGGCGACAATCGGCTGTCAGAGCGGGCCAGGACCATCCTGAGCGCGTGGTCGGCCTTCGACGACCCGGTCACGGTCATTCTCGGCATCTACGCCGTGTCCTTCCTGAGGCCCGCCGAAAGCGGCTTCACCGCTGACTACGTGGTGAATCTCGGACTGAACGCGCTGTTCGCCGTCGTCGCCTACGGTGTGTGGCGTCTGGTCAGCAAGGCGCCGCCGCTGTTCGGTTACCTCGCCGCGGGCATCGCGGTGGTTTCCGCGGCGTGGAGTTCCCTCATGCTCGGTCTGGCCATCTCCGGACTGTACCTGCGGATGCCTGACTCTAGATGGCTGGCGCGGGCGGTGGCGGGGGCGTTCGTCCTGTCGGCCTTCCTGATGGGACTTCTCCTCATCGGCGGGGCGAATGTGGCGATGGGCACGCTCCTCGGTCTGACCGCCTTCGTCGCTCAGATGCTCGCCGCGCTGGTGCTCACTCGCGGGCTTCCGACGACGGATCGTGTTCATCTGGGATTGGCCCAGCAGAACGGGATCACCGCGGTGATCCTCGCCCTGACCTTCGAACGGGACTTTCCCGGGTTCGTGGCCGTCATCGCTCCCTCGATCCTCACAGTGAACCTCCTCTACGTGCTGGCCAACGGCATCTACGACGCTTGGGGCCCGGCTCCTGCGGTGCCGGTGCCGCGCGATTGAGCGGAAAGTCCGGGCTGCTGGATCAAGCCTCTGACCCGCGCTACCAGAGGTGAGAGGCTGCTATCGAATCGTTGAGGCGTGGGAGGGGCACTTGGTCGTTTTCGCATGTGCGGGGTGCGGTGCCGTTTTGACGGCGAAGGTGTCGCGGGTCGCCCTTCCCGACCACGCCGACCAGAAGTACGGCCACGACTTGCTCCCCGCCCTTCTGGAGCCCGGAACGTACGCGGTGCATTCCCAAGCCTCCGGCCCGCCATGGCGGGTCTGGGACGAGGTGGGCGCGGAGGAGGCCGCAGCCCGTGGCGTGTACCTACAGGTGTACTCCCTGCCGTACGGACCCCCGGGGATCATCGGGGTCGCGCCGGGCGATGTCCGCGGAACCGTCCTCATCCGAGAGCGGTGTGATGGCTGCTGCTGTGGCCTGGACGGCCGGAGCGGCGCCAACCTCGCGTGTGTGGAGTGCGGGCGTGCGGTGGCGACCCGCATTGATGACTGCGGGTTCTGGCAGGTGGTGTGGCTGGATCCGTGTGCAGTGCGACCTGTCTGCGTCGAAGGCCCGGCTTGCACGGTGGTCGGCTGGGAGGCGCTGCGGGCGGCTTATCCGGACACGCCGCCCGTTGAGCAGCCCGGATGGTGGAGCCCGAGGTGGGAGGCAGCGGTCGCGGTGGCGTTGGCACACCTGTTGGCCTTGTCGGGCGGCAAGCGGGTTGCCGTCCCTGACGGACCGGTCGCCGAGGCTTTTCGCAAGGCGCTCGACACGCTGCTCCCCGCAGGTCCGTCGCCCCGGAACCTCGTCTTGGCCGGGCCGGGCCTGCCCGGCGTGAGCGCGGATATCGCCCTGGTGCCGCGGCATCCGCAAAGCGGCGAGGTGTGGCCGTGCGGCGCGGGAGAGGTGGTGCCGCTGGCGGCTGACGTGTGGACGTACATGGCCTTCAATGACGATCGGCGTCTTACCCTCGCGGCGGCAGGAATGCCCGACATTGTCCGGCGCGATGATCCGCCGCCACGGCTGCCATGGAGGCCCTTCAGACCTGATGTAGACGTGTTCCTTCAGACGCTGGCGCGGCTACCGGCGGCTCGTGAGCCGTGGCTGCGCGCCATCTACGAGCATGTGGAAGATCGCCGATACAGCTTGCCATGCTTCTAGGAACTGGTGAGACCCCAGGCGCAGGAGTATGCGCCCTTGCGGGATCTCGGGGCCTCCGCCAAGCAGTGCGTCAGGCTGACCAGAGAGGTCCAAACTCTGGAGCAACGTTTGTCGCAAGCATTCGGCGAGGAGACCTGGCGCGAGGCTGGCATCGGTGGCCCGGACGGCGTTAGCGTCCACGGACGTGGTGTATGAATCGATCTTCGCCACGTCCGCCAGCCGGACCTCGGCGTGCAGCTGGCCGCCTACCGCATCGTGCAGGAGGCCCTGACCAACGCCCTCAAGCACGCCAGCCCGCGCACCACCGTCGACCTGAGCCTGGCGGTCGACTCCTGCCGGGTCCACATCGTCGTGCACGACAGCGGCCCGCCCGACGACGAACCCACGCCGGCGGCCAACCGGCCTGAGCACCGTTTTAACAGTCGTCTCAGGTCCGCTCGGTATGAAGAGGCATCGCCGGGTGACGCGGGTCTCGGCCTCGCCAGCATAGCCGACCGCGCCGCGCTCTACGGCGGCACGGTCAGCGCCGGCCCCGCACCGTACGGCGGCTGGACCGTCCACGCGACCCTGAAAGGCAGCCATTCATGATCTCTGTGCTTGTGGTGGACGCCCAGCCGCTGCAGCGCTTCGGGTTTCGCATGCTGCTGGAGAGCACCCCCGACACCGAGATCGTCGGCGAGGCCGAGAACGGCGCCGAGGCCGTTCGGCGGACCACTGAGCTGCATCCCGACGTGGTGCTGATGGACATCCGCATGCCGGGCGCCGACGGGATCGAGGCCACCCGGCGCATCGTCGCCGCCGGTGGGCGTTCGCGGATCCTGGTGCTGACGACGTTCGACATGGACCGGTACGCGCTCGCCGTGCTGCGGGCCGGGGCGAGCGGTTTCCTGCTCGAGGACACCCGCCCGGAGGAGCTGCTCGCCGGCATCCGGGCCGTCGCCGCCGGGGACGCGGTGATCGCGCCGGCGCTGACTCGGCGGCTGCTCGACGCGTTCGCCGACCGGCTCGACGATGACCTCTGCGGGTCCGCGCGGGAGGATCCCCGGCTGGACTCCCTGACCGGCCGCGAGCGCGAGATCCTCGTCGCCATCGGCCACGGCCTCACCAACGGCGAGATCGCGCAACGGTTCACGCTGTCGGAGTCGACGGTGAAGACCCACGTCGGGCGGGTCCTCGCCAAGATCGGCGCACGGGACCGGATCCAGGCCGTCATCCTCGCCTACGACCTGAGACTCACCCGGCCGATTAGCGCTTCATCTCGCGCGTCCGTCGGGGGCGCGACCGTAGTTCCCAGCCGCAACCGCTCCGGGCCGATCCGCTCCGCGTGATCGACCGCTCCGCTGCCGGGTCCGCGTGCAGCCGCCCACGGCACCGCCCGTCCGACCGCCACGACGCCGCACCGGTGTGAGTTCAGTGCGGACGTGTGTGAGCTCAGAGCTGTTTTTCGGCTTGTTGACCTCAGTGAGCTCACACACGTCCGATGCTTCGTCAGGACTTGCGGGGGGAGACCGTCATGATGCCCGTGCACATCTCGTCGCTGGTGCCGTCGCCCCACACCACGTAGCGGGGCGGCAGCTTGCTCAGCTGCGGCAGCTGTTTGCGCAGCCCCGCGTCGTGCGTACATGTCACCCGCAGCGTGTCCCCCGGACCGATCTCCACCGGCGACGGCAGCTTCACCAGCCGCTGGCTGTCGAAATCGAACCGCGGCACGTCCAGCACGACCTTGGCGTTCGGCTTGCCCGGGTTGAGTTCGACCTTGATGGCCCGCCCGAGCAGGTGCATGTGGCCGAAACCGGCGAACAGCGTCATCGGCGCCTCCACCTTGTGGTCGCAGGTCTGTGTGTCACCGGGCTTCGGCGTGCTCTGGCCACACTCCTCCAACTGCTCGTCCGCGGTGCCGCCGACCTCCGGCCCGAACCGCTTCGTCACGTCCGCGATCGAGGCCGCCCGGTCACAGAGCGGACCCGACTCGTCGGCGGCGCAGGGCAGGTCGGTCGGCGCGTCGAGCGGCAACGTGTCGAGTTCCCGGGTCTGCGGCGTGCCGTCCGTCAGCCGCAGCCGCACCGCCGAGCGGTCCGACCCGGCCGGCTTGCCGTCGGTCGCGAGCAGGTTGTAGTGCATCTGGAGGACGATCAGGCTGCCCGGCTCCAGCTTGAAGCCGACGTCCTGGGTGAACAGCGTCTCCGTGGCGCCCGGCGCCCAGGTGTCCACCCACGCCGCTTCCCCCTCTTCTACTTCGGCGCCGGGCACGCCGGTCCCGCCGAAACACTGCCAGCCGAGGCCGGGAGTCTTCGCGTCCTGCTTGCGCACCTCGGCAGCGCCGCCGGGCGGCACTGCGTACACGATGGCGTGGTGCGCGATGGTGACGTTCTCCGGCGTGACCTGAGTCCCGGTCAGGAACGCCGCCTTGGTCAGGCCCGGATCGATCACCTGGCACCGGTACTCGTCCGTGCCGCCGCCCTTCGGCGGCGCGGGCGTGTAGGCCTCGGGCATCTTCAGGTCGACGAACCGCTCGCCGGCGCGCAGCGGCTGCGGTGGAGCCGACGACCCGCCCACGTGCGCGCTGTGCGAGCCCGCCGCGGCGGGCGCCGCACCGTTGTGGGCGTTCGACCCGCAGGCGGTGACAGCGAACGCCGTCGCCAGCGCCATGGTGGCCGCCCCGAACCTCCGCAGTGGACTATCAGGTTTCGTCATAGCCCTGAACGCTAGGCCCGATTCCGTCCTGTTTCGTCGTACTGCGGTCGTCATTCTCGGGAGGGAGGCGGTACGACGGTACTACTCTCCGGAGCGCCGTTCGACACCCGCACGAGAATCAAGGCCCGTCGCAACTGACATGCCCACGAAAGTCCGTCGGCGATGGACGGGAGCCAAACTCCCAGCTCAGAACCGACTTCTACGCCTGCCTGACCGCGCGGGTCGACGCGCTGTTCGAGCTCACCGACGCGGTGCTATGTACTGATGGGCCGGTACGAACCCTGGCCGGGTTGTCGCGGCACCGACGCGACCGTCACCGGTCGAATGACGGTGGTCGACATGGTGGACCAGGAGAAGCTGCGGCCAGGAGTCCACGACACGCCGCACGGCGTGCACGGGCTCGGGGTGAGTCAACTGCGCACAGTGGAGTTCGACGGCCCGCGGCAGGTCGAGCCGCTCACCCGTTGAGGAGCTGCAGGACAGCATCCGGCGGGTGAGCGGCACCGATGTCACGATCACCACGATGTCGTCCGGCACCCGCTGGATCGACACGGCGCGGCAGGCGACCACGTGCCGGGCCGGCCGGGTCCTGCCGGCCGGGGACGCGGCCCACGTGTACGCGCCGGTCGGCGGACAGGGCCTCAACGTCGACGCGGCGAACCTCGGCAGGAAGCTCGCGGCCGTGGTACACGGCTGGGTCGGCGAGGACATCCTCGACACGTACACCACCGAACGGCATCCGGTCGCGGCGCGCCTGCTGCAGAACACCTGGGCCCAGATCGCCCTGATGCGAGCCGACCCGCAGACGAGGGCGCTGTGGGAGATGTTCTCCGACCTGATGGACCTCGACGACGCCCACTGGTACGTCGCCAACATGCTCGCCGGCATGGACGTCCGGTACGACCTGGGCGACGACCACCGGCTCGTCGGCACCCTGTGCCCGGACATGAAGCTGACCCTGGAGCGGCCCGACCCGGACGTCGTCACTGCGGTGACCCGGTCGGCGGACCTGCTGCGTGAGGGTCGTGAGCTCCTGCTCGACCTCGTCCACCGCGCGGAGGTCCGCGACGCCGCGGCCGCGTGGACCGGACGGGTCAACACCGTCACTGCCCGCACGGACCGGGTGGACGTCGACACGTTGCTCATCCGGCCCGACGGATGAGGAGCCTGCGCTGCAACGGTGAGCGCGGCGGCACGGACGAGTTGTCCTGCGCCGCCGCCAGGGCGGGTCAGCGCACCGCGGTGTCCTCCCGGGCAGTGAGCCGCGCGATCGGGGCGGGCGGGGCCGCGGCCGGAAGGTCGACCTGCAGTAGCGCGCCACCGCGTGCCGAGCGGGCGACGGTGGCCCGGCCGCCATGGGCGTCGACGACCCGCTGCACGATCGACAGCCCCAGACCGGATCCCGGTAACGCCCGGGCGCTGTCGGCACGGTAGAACCGGTCGAACACCCGCGGTACGTCGGCGGCGTCGATGCCCGGCCCGGCGTCGTCGACCTCGAGCACCGCCGACGCGCCCTCGGCATGGAGCCGGACCTGGACCGGCTGGTCCGCGGGGGACCATTTGCCGGCGTTGTCGACGAGGTTGAGCACCGCCCGTTGGAGCGCAGCGGGACGCCCGCTCACCCACACGGAGGTCACGTCGAGCGCGATCTTGATGTCGGGCACCCGGGAACGCGCCCGGGTCGCGGCGGCCACCACCACGTCGGCGAGGTCGAGCAGCTCGGTGCTCTCGTCGCTGACGTCACCGCGCGCCAGGTCGGTCAGCTCGGCGGCAAGGGTGCTCAACTCGGCCACCTGGGCGCCGAGATCGTTGAGCAGCCGGGTCCGGCTCTCCGCTGGCAGTGCGCTGTCCAGGGTGCCGCGCCGATCGAGCCGGATCAGCAGCTCGACGTTGAGGCGCAGGCTGGTGAGCGGGGTCTTGAGCTCGTGGGCGGCGTCCTCGGCGAGCAGCCGCTGGGCTCGCCGGGAGTCCCGGAGCGCGGCGAGCATGTCGTTGATCGACTGGATCAGCCGCCGGATCTCCCCACCGCCCTCATCCGGGATGTCGGCGTCGAGATCCCGGGTGTGCGCGACACGGACCGCGGCGGCAGTCAGCCGGTCGATCGGTGTCAGCCCGGTCCGCGCCACGGTCCGCCCGACAAGGGCGCCGCCGACCACGCAGAGCAGCCCGATCAGCAGCATGCCCAACCCGAACTGGTTGATCGGGCTGTCGTCGGCGACGCGGGCCACCTGGACCGCGCCGTCGCCCGCCCGCAGCGTGTAGATGAGGTAGCCGTCGTCGTCGCTGTCGTGCGACTCCATCAGGCCGGCCGACGCGCCTTGCGCCACGCGCCCGGCGCGCTTGCTGACGGGGGGCAGCGCGGGTTGGCCGGCCGGCGTCCGGGTCGAGCCGTCGGGCAGGATGACCCGCACCAGCCGACCGGATCCGGGATACGGCGGTAGCCGGACCTGCGCCAGACCGGCGCGCTTCGCGTTCGCCGCCAGGACGCGGGAGTCGGCGCGTAGCTGATTCTCGGCGGTTTGCCGCAGCTCCCAGTCCAGTAGCTCGCTGGCCACCTGGAAGGCCAGGAACACGCTGACCGCGATGGCCGTCGCCGCGATCACCGTCAGCCTGGTCCGCAGGGACCGCTGGCGCCACCATCGGGTCAGCCGGCGCGGTTCCCGGCCGGCGGGCCTGCTCACGGAGGAGTCTCCCGCAATGTGTATCCCAGGCCGCGCAGCGTGAAGATCAATCGCGGCTCACCCTCGGCCTCCATCTTGCGGCGCAGGTAGCTCACGTATACCTGGAGGTTGTTGCTGGTGGTGCTCATGTCGAAGCCCCAGATCGCCTCAAACAGCACGTCGTGGGTCAAGACCCGGGTCGCGTTGCGCACGAGGACCTGCAGCATGGAGAACTCGGTCCGGGTCAGGCGCAGCGGCCGCCCGCCCCGCCACGCCTCGAATCTGTCAGGATCGAGCCGGACGTCGGCGAACGACAGGATCTGCGACTCCCCGTCGGTCGGCGTGCGCCGGCGCAGCAGGGCCCGCACCCGGGCCAGCAACTCCTCGGTGGCGAACGGCTTGGACAGGTAGTCGTCGGCGCCCGTGTCCAGTCCCGTGACCCGGTCGGAGACCTGGTCACGGGCGGTCAGCATCAGCACCGGCAGATCCTGGCCCGCGGCCCGCAACCGCCGGCAAGTCTCCAACCCGCCGAGGCGGGGCATCATCACGTCGAGGATCAGCAGATCCAGCGTGTCACCGCCGGCCCCACCGACCCGGTCGAGCACGGCGAGACCGTCGGCGACGGTGCTGGTGTCGTAACCCTCGACCTGGAGCACCCGCTCCAGCGACTCACGGATGGCCGCGTCATCATCCGCGATCATGATCCGCACGCCGGCCCGCCCCCTTCCAGCCGATGCTTTTGCCGCTCATTCTCCCCGATCAACCTGAGGCCAGGATTAGAGCCGTCGCCGCTGTGGTGCCCGCGGGCCGTGCTCTTACGGATGCCTAAGTGGTCCGCGCCGTTAATTCGTCGGGAGTAGGGACCAGCCGGTGGGGTCGTTGAGGTAGAGGCCGCAGACACAGTCGAGGGCTTCTTCGGGGTTGCCGGCGGGTACGCCGCTGGGCAGGATGTTGTCTTCGTATCCGTCGCGGCTGGCCAGGTAGATCGCGAAGCTTCAGATGCTCGCCGAGCCGTTGTATCGCAGCCGGTACAGCGACAGGATCGTCCCGTCGCTGAGGTGCCTGTCGATATAGGCGAGCACGCCTCGGTAGCGCACGCTGACAGCGGCCAGAACGGGCCAGCGGGCCTGGGCGTGCTGGGTCAGGTGTTGCCGCTGGCTGATCTTGGTCAACTCGGGTGGCGGCTTGGGTACGACCTCGATCCCGCCCCACCGGGGGCGGCGTGTCGCGGCCGAGACCGGCGGCTCGTTCTGGCAGAACATGCCGATGCCTTCGTCCAGCCGGTACCAGATCGAGCTTTCCATCGATGAACGAGCCGTGCTGCTCGCGTTGATCCAAGGCGGCCATGGTGCTCGACCTGTATGCCCGGCTCTTCGACGCTGAGCCGCTCGGTCCAGGCCCAGCGCGGCCGGCTGCGGCCGTGGACCTTGGCATCCCCAGCCCGCGAAGGTGGGCTGCCGCACGGCCCTGAACCAAGATCGAGTACGAGTTCAAGAAGTGTGCGTCAAACGCCCTTCAGAACGCGATCAAGTGCTGCCCGGCCTGCGGGTCCCCAGTGAGGCTTCCCGCCGGGAAGACCTCGGTCTCCGGCCTGACCCATGAGTATCAGGAAGAGGCTCTTCATGGCGGCCAGCCCACGGGCGCGCCGAATCGCCGCCTCGTTCGCATGCGCGTACCTGTCGAAGAACCGTGCGGCCGTGCCCGCGGGGAGCAGCACCCATGCGGCGGCGAGGTCCCACGCCGGATCACCGGCGAACAGGTCACCGAAGTCGATGATGCCCGAGAGCGTTCCGTCCGAGACGACGACGTTCGCGGGATGGAGGTCGCCGTGCACCCAGACACGCGGGCCCTCCCACGCGCCGGCCGCGACGGCGTCGTCCCAGACGTCCCGGACATCGGCGGCGATGTCGTCGAGGGCAACGGCCTGGAAGAAGTTCTCGAAACCGACCGTGCAGTTCCTGGGATGGGCACCGCGATCCGTAGCGATCGGCGCCTCGGCGGGCGCCTCCACATGGAGCGCCTGGAGGAAACCCGCCAGAGTGTCGGCCGCGTGGGCGCCGCGGCTGATCGAGCCGTGGTCCAGCGGCTCGCCGGGAACCCACGTCATCACGGTCCAGTGCTTGGGGAAGCGCTCGGACGGTTCGCCGAACCGCACCGGGGTCGGCACCGGGAGCGGCAGGCGCGGGGCCACCACGGGTAGCCACCGCCGCTCCTTGAGCTGGCGCTCCGGGCTGGGGTCCATGCGCTGCATGCGTACGGCCAGCTCGTCCCCGAGGCGCCACATTTGGTTGCCCCAACCGCCCACCACCTCACGGATGGCCAGCCCCGCAAGGTCTGGATGCTGCTCCTGCAGCAAGTCGCGGACCAGGTCTGCGGTGATCTCGATCTCGGTGTCGGTCATGCGAAGTCACAGTACTGAGGCGGCAGGCGGAGTGGCCCTCGCTCTCCGGAACATCTCGCTGTCATTCCTCTGGCATCACCCATTCGGCTGCAGATCGGAGGCTTTGGGACGGAACGGCCCCAAGTTCAGAGAAGCCGGCATTCGTTGCTCGCTCCTCCAGCCGGAGCCGGCCCAGCGCGGCCGGCTGGAGGAGAACCGTGACAACCTTGTCGCCCGCATCGCCGAGGCCGAGCACGAAGGCCGGCTTGGTGAGGTCGAGGGCCGTCGCCTGGGCCCTTGGTCGGCCGCAGCAGGTTGGAGACCGCGTTCAGGGCCCGCAGCACCCCGCCCTGAATATCCGTGGTCGTCGCAAACCCGCACAGCCTACGCTCCTCCCCATGCGCACTGTGTTCGTCTTTCCTGCCGGTGAGCGAGCTGAGACCGTCGCCTCACTTGATCAGCTCCTGCCTCAACAGCGCGGACCGTGGACGCTGGACGGCAAGCTCTATATCGACATCGACGATGAGCAGACCGGTCACCTCTTCTCCGATTGGGATCCCGAGGACGTGGCGGTCCTCGAAGCGGCCGTCGGACACCACCCCACCTGGGCGGTGCAGATCGACATCTCCGGACGGATCGACGGCACCGCGGAGGTTTGCCAAATGGTCGCGCTGCTGCTTGAGCACGGAGGCGTGGCAACAGACGACTACTCCGTCCACCCCTGGACCCTGCGGGAAATCGAGTCTGAAACAGTGATCGACGGCCTTCGCTTCTTCGACTTTCGCGGCTACCACGAACTCAACCGCGAGCATTGACGTCCCGGAATCGATCAGCACCCAAAGCGTAAGTTCAGAGAAGCCCGGAGCCGACAGGCTCGGTCAGCCGATCGGTGGTGCGAGGTATTCCAGCGCATAACCGTCGCCGGAGCGGGTTACACGGGCGATGCCGGGTGAGTCGAGATGGGCGCCGGCTACGAAGTGGTGTGGTTGGGTCAGTTGTTCGAGGAGGGCCGCTCGCGCGGCGCGGGCCTGGGGCTGGTCGCCGTCGAGCTCCCAGGACACGTTCGGCTGATCGAATTGGAGCGTGGGAACGTGAACGGTGTCGCCCCAGGCGAGAAGGTGGCCGGTGCCGCTCCTGACGTCGTAGACGGTGTGACCGGGTGTGTGGCCCGGTGTCGGTATCGCGGTGATCCAGTCGTTGATCGCGACCTTCTCCGACACGGGTACGACCCGGTCGCGGATCGGCTCGAGCCGCCCGGTGAACACCGAGGTGTCGCCCGCGCCGATCCACACGCGCTCGAGTTTGGTGAACGCCTCTGAACCGTCCGGCGCGATCAGGCCGCTCACGTGGTCTTCGTGTTTGTGGGTGATGGCCACATCGGTGACATGCGCGCGGTCGATTCCCGCTTCGTCGAGCGCGTCGTAGATCAATCCCATGGTGGGGTCGTGCCAGGCGTTGGACGCGCCGGTGTCGATGAGAACCGACCGCGTGCCGTCGGTGACGAAGAAGGCGTTGACCGACAGCCGCAAGTTGTCGCCGGCCAGCGGGACGGCGGCCGGCAGCTCGTCGAGCGTGCGCCCATCCTCGTCGCGGAGCCGTGACGGCGGCATGTCGATGTACCCGTCTCGCAACGAGATCACCTGCAGATCGCCGAATTCGAAGGTGGCATAGTGCCGGCCACTCGAGATCAAGCGCATGGAACCTCCGTCGTGTTGGGCGCAGCGCATGTCGCGTGTCTCCAATAGAAGATTCTATCTTCTTTAGGAGAAACTCTACACTGTGGGCAGCGAGGTACCCAACGATCAAGGAGCACGGTGGCCGAGCAAGACGGAAACGCGGACGACCTGGCCGGCGCGTTCGGCGGTAACGTGCGGCGACGCCGCGAGGAGGCGGGCCTGACGCTGGAGCAGCTGTCCACACAGTCGTCGGTCAGCCGGGCGATGCTGTCCAAGGTCGAACGCGGTGAGAAGAGCCCGACGATCGGCGTCGCGTCCAGGATCGCCCACGCGCTCGACGCGTCGCTCTCGGACCTGATCGGCGCGCCGGCTGCCGCCGCGTCTGGTGTGGCCATTGTCATGCGTAAGAACGATCGCCCCGTTTTCCGTGACCCGGAAACCGGCTTCGAGCGGCACATGGTGTCAGCGGCCCCGGGCGCGGGAGGAGCCGAGATGGTCGTCCACTACCTCCCCGCGCAGGTCTCTACCGGACTGCTGCCCGCGTATCCGCCCGGTACGGAGAAACAACTCGTGGTGCTCGAAGGCACCCTCACCGTCGCGATCGGCGGGATCAGCGAGACCCTGAACACGGGCGACTCCCTGTTCTTCCAAGCCGACGCGGACCATGGCTTCGCCAACCGAACGAACGATCCCTGCGAATACATCATGGTCATCTCGCGCAGAACCTGATCGGCAGCAGCCGCCCCACCCATGCGGCTGACCGTCGGCGGCCAGGCACCGACCGCCCCGGCGCTGCTCGCCAACTGGCTGCCTTATCGCCCACACCAAACAAGAAGCCCCAGGCTAGATCCTCGGTAGGCGGAGCGCACGAGCCGACGCCGGCGCGTCCAGGCTCTCTACTGCGTCAAAGCCGCCGGCCAGGACCGTACCTGCTGGGCCAGAGCGGCCACATGCTCGGGGGGTGTGGTCTTGACGATTCCGTGTCCGAGATTGAACACGAACGGCCCACCACTGAGCGCGTTCAGGATGCGGTCTGTTTCCGCGTGGAGTGCGGGCCCGCCCGCGACCAGGAGCTGAGGATCGAGGTTGCCCTGCACGCACCGGCCGAGCTCCTGCTGCACCTTCCGCGCGGCCCACTCCACAGGCACTGTCGAGTCGAGCCCGACGCAGTCCACGCCGGTCGCCTCGGCGAAGCCGTTGTAGGCGAGCCCGGCGCCGCGCGGAAAGGCGATGATGGGAACACTCGGATGCTTCGCCTTCAGCGCCGCGACTATGGCGGTAACCGGCGTGACGCACCAACGCTGGAACAGCGGGCCGGGGAGTATTCCGGCCCAGCTCTCGAAGAGTTGGATCGCCTCGGCACCCGCCTGAATCTGACGGTCCAGGAACTCGATGGTGGCCGCCGTGAGCAGGTCGATCAGGGGTTGGAATCCCTCCGGATCGCTCAGCGCCCACTGCTTGACGATGGAGTGCTCCGAGCTGGCGCCGCCGCGCCCTTCGACCATGTAAGCCGCGACCGTCCACGGCGCACCGGCATAGCCGATCAACGCGACCTCGTCAGGCAACGCGCGAGTGAGTCGTCTGACGGTCTCATAGATCGGGGCCAGTTCTTCGTGCAAGCGGGACGCGCTCAAGAACTCGGTGATGTCCGAAGCCGAACGGATCGGGGGCGCGAGGACAGGGCCGTCACCGACCCGGTACTCCAAGGTCTGCCCCAACGCCGCCGCGATCTGGGGAAGATCCGCGAACAGGATCGCGGCG
Organism: Nonomuraea sp. CA-143628; assembly: GCF_050942315.1. Lineage (NCBI taxonomy): Bacteria > Bacillati > Actinomycetota > Actinomycetes > Streptosporangiales > Streptosporangiaceae > Nonomuraea > Nonomuraea sp. CA-143628. The sequence goes on along the minus strand of NZ_CP192072.1, from coordinate 7,706,732 downwards.
TCGAGCGTGAAGCGGCGGAGCGGTTGCAAGGTGACCTCGACCGCGTGCTCGGGCGAATTGCACAGCCCCACCATCCCGCCCGCGGCCTCGCGGACGTCGTGGTACTCCGGCAGGTAGCGTCCGGCCTGCCGCATGAGCCAGATCGGTGGTCGCTCGGTGCGCTCGCCCGCGAGCGCACGCAACAGCAGCTTCTTCGGCCGCGCCTCGCCCGCCACGTGATCGACGTCCGACTTTTCCCGCATACCGACGCCCACGCGCCTCCGTCCTGACCAGATACGCGAGCCCCAACCAGCCCGATCAGCACACGCACCCCAACAAGCGAAGGTGTGCGCTACCACCCTATCTACGCCCACCACCCAGAACGGTCGGCGGACCGGTGACGGCCGGGTCGCTGTAGGAGACGTTCTTGCCGCCCACGAACGGCAGCAGGCGCTTCGTCTCCTGTTCCAAGGCCGCCTGATCGGTCGCGGACAGCGGGCGGAACGGCGTGAGGAGCAGGGTGTCACCTTGGAGGGACCAGCTTCCGTGCACTTGGCCGTCCACCAGGAAGGTGGGCCGTACTCGTGCCTGACCAGGCATCACGCGCTTTCGGTCCGCGTGGCTGATGATGCGGGACCGGTCGGCGTGGCCGAGCAGGGCGTTGTCGAAGGCCGGCAGCAGCCGTACAGGAGCGGGCGTGTCGGGGTCGGGCAGTTCCGCGTCGGCGACGTCGATCAGTTCCCTGCCGTCGGGGTCGCGGTAGTGGCGCAGTTCGGCGCGCATGCCGGAGACGATCTCGCCGAGGCGGGTCAGCCCGGACCAGGCCTGTACGTCCATGACCCCGGCTGGGCCGAATGCCGCCAGATAGCGGCGGACGAGGTCCTTGGCGGTCGCCGGGGCCATGGGCCGGCCGAGCCAGATCTCGGCGGGCGTGACGGAGACGGCCGATCGGGTGCCCCAGGATCCCCATGTGCCGACGGCCGGGTTGTGGATGAGAGGGGTTCTGAGCTCGACCTCCCCGGCGAGGACGCGCCCGTCGCGGCCTGGGTGGCGTTCGGCCAGCCGCCGGGCCAGTTCCTTTCGCGGTGTCGTCTCGCCCGCCAGCAGCTCAAGCCCGGTGGCGACCAGTGAGGCGGTGTCCAGGCCCGCGTTGTCGCGGGCGAAGTACGCCGAGCGGGCGGTGCGGTCGAGGACGGGCTGCAGTAGCGGCCGCAGCCGGCGGAAGTCGTCGGCCGCGGCGAGGTGCTGAGTGCTGCGGAGCAGGCCGGAGCGGACCACCTCACGGTCCTGCAGCAGTGTGGTGAGCTGGGCGTGGGTGAAGTCGCGGATCCTGTTCCACAGCCCGACGTAGGGCCAGTTGGGCTCTTGCGCCTGCAGCGCGACCAGGCGCCCGATCACCTCCAGCGGGGTGTGATCGGTGCGGGCCAGCAGGAACTGGCGGCCCAGCAAGGCCCGATTCAGAGCCCTGCGCGAGAGAGTCCTCATGACAGCCGCACTGAGACATTGCCCCGGTAGGAGCCCTGGAGCAGGGACAAGAACGCCTGCGGCACGTCTTCGACCCCGCCCTCGATGACCGTCTGCGGATAGACGAAGCGGCCCTCGCCCAGCCAGGCGCTGAAGTGTTCCCGCCAGGCGGCGATCTGGTCGGGGGTGTGATGGCAGGAGAACGGCAGCAACTGGATGCCCCTGGCCTGGGCCGCGGCATGGTCGGGCGCGGGGAAGCGTTCGGCCGCGTCGCCGAGCTGGCTGGACAGCGAGCCGCACAGCGCGAAGCGGGCGCCGGGCCTGGCCGCCTGCAGCGCGGCCTGGTACTGCTCGCCGCCCACGACGTCGAAGAACACCGAAATGCCCTCAGGCGCGAGCTCCCGTAGCCGCTCGACCGGCGAGCCGTCGCGATAGTCGAACGCGGCGTCGAAGCCGAGCTCGTTCACCAGATAGTCGACCTTGGCCGGGCTGCCGGCGCTGCCGATCACCCGCGCCGCGCCGAGGCACCTGGCGATCTGCCCGGCCAGTGAGCCGACCCCGCCCGCCGCGCCGGAGACGAACACCACGTCGCCCTCGCCGACGCCCGCCACGTCGGCCATCCCGTAGTAGGCCGTCGGCCCCTGACCGAGGTAGTAGCCGGGGTCCGCGACGGGATCAAGCTTCATGTACTGGGCGGCCGGGCCCGCCGAGTACTCGCTCCAGCCGGTCATCGACTGGACCAGGTCGCCGACCGCGAGCTCGGGACTGTCGGAGCGGACCACGGTGCCGATGGTCGCCACGCCCACCCGCTGCCCCGGCTGCCAGGCCGGGACCGGGATCGTGCAGTCGGCCCGCATCAGCTCCAGGTACGTCGCGGCGAGCCCGATCTGGTCGGTGCGCACCAGGACCTCGCCGTCCACCTCCGTCTTGGCGACGGTGAAATGGTCGAGCGTGGGGGCGCCGGTGACCTGGGCGGTCAGCTGGATCTCACGGGTGATCATTCTTCTGTCCTTACCTCGGGCGTTGCCATTGAGATCGACCCTAGGGAGACTTCCGGCCACTTTTTGACCGGAAGTCAGGCAAGGATGGGGGCATGGCGAACACCAGCTCACGGACCCTCCGACTGCTCTCGCTGCTGCAGACCCACCGGCACTGGCCCGGTCTGGAACTGGCCGACCGGCTCGGCGTCTCCGAGCGGACCCTGCGCCGCGACGTGGACCGGCTGCGCGAGCTCGGCTACCCGGTTGGCGCGGCCCGGGGCACCGACGGCGGCTACCAGCTGGCCCCCGGCGCCGTGCTGCCGCCGCTGCTGCTCGACGACGAGGAGGCGGTGGCGCTGGCGGTGGGCATCGGCGACGCGGCGCAGAGCGGGATCGCCGGGATGCAGGAGGCGTCGCTGCGCGCACTCACCAAGGTGGTACGGGTCCTGCCGCCCCGGCTGCGGGCCAGGGTGGACGCCCTGCGGGCGATGACCCTGGCCGTCGCCGCCTCCGGGCCGATCGTCGCGGCGGAGGTGCTCACCGCGGTCGCCCAGGCCTGCCGGGACGAGGAGCGGCTGCGCTTCGGCTACACGGCCAGGGGCGCGGCCCCCACTGAGCGCGAGGTCGAGCCGCACCGCGTGGTCGCACTCGGCGGACGCTGGTACCTGGTGGCCTACGACCTGGGCCGGCATGACTGGCGCAGTTTCCGCCTCGACCGGCTGACCGAGCCGGCCGCGACCGGCACCCGCTTCCGTCCGCGCACGCTCCCGGCCGAGGACGCCGCGGCCTTCGTCCAGGCGGCCGGCGGAGCCCCGGCGCCGTACACGGTCCAGGCGCTCGTCCACGCCCCCGCGGCCCGGGTACGGCAGGCGGTCGGCCAATGGGGCACCATCGAACCGCTCGATCAGGACCGCTGCCGGATCACCATGACCTCGACCTCCCTCGACTGGCCGACCCAGGCACTGGGCAACGTCGGCGCCGAGTTCGAGGTGCTGGGACCGCCGGAGTTCGCCGCGCACGTCCAGGAATGGGGCGCCCGCTTCATACGGGCCACCCGCGCACCTGAGCGACCGTTCCCACGGTAGCCATATCGCCTCCGGTGGGCGTGGCTCAAAAGGGCCTCCGCTTCGCTCCGGGCGTTCTTCTGGGGGCGCCTTCGGACGCCCTACCCAGGCAGGCTTCGCCTGCACAGCCCCTTGCCGACCTTGACCGGCCCGGCATGGACGGCAGGTGCGACGTCACGATTGTGGGGTGTCGACCTACCGAAGACATGTAGTCCAGGTCGTACTCTCCAAGAAAGCGTTGGACAGCCAGACACCGCACAGAACCAGGCCATGGACGTTCGGGTGAGCAGAACGCGGCGATCGACGGCAACATCCGTTGGCACGACGCCCCGCGCCCAACCGAATGTCAACGGCCAAGTGCTCGATTTGGCCACCGTCCGCCACGGGGTCAGTTTTCCAAGGCCTGGCATCATCCAGGACGGCCCCTGCGACGCCCCGCACTCGTGCTCGTCCACGACTCCGGCTCATCGACCCGCGCTGGTTCCACTGCTGACCGAGTTCCACCGGGAATTAGCGGGCCGCCAACGAGTGGCTATGACCCATCGCTCTCAACCAGCACGTCCACGTTCCACTTCTCGGGCAGATCACTGCCGCAGAAGACGCAGACGAAGTCGCTCTCGCGCACGATGTTGTGCTCCTGGCACCCAGGACAGCGTCGGAACACCACTTCGTGAGTGAAGCTGGACGGACGCCCGAGCCCTGCACAATCGAGAGCCTGGGCGACCGACGACCAGGAGTCAACGTCCGGGCAGTACCCGGTTGAATGGTTGCTGACGTCGCCCACGGCCCATCTGCCTGCCTCGCGGGTGAAGCTGATCTCGCCGGCGCTCAGGACCGATCGTCCGCCCGCACAGGCCACGTGCTCGCTTCGTCGCGGCGCCAGCCGAAGAACGCCGTCTGCGCCGACCACGAAGGTGAACGGCTCAACCAGCTCCGCCGCGGAACGCTCGGCGACCCAGCGGTCGAAATCAGCCGCCGAGCCGATCCGGCAGCCGCCGCTGCCAGGCCGGATCGCGGCCTTAAGATCGGCCGGTCCCACGTACCGATAGTTCCACCCCCGCATGCTCACCTGAGCCAACCTAGAACACTTCCGATACACGCCTTCTAGTCGTAGCGGCGTTACCGCGGGCGGATGCTCTCGAGCACCAACCCTTCCCTCATCCACCGTCGGCTCTGCCGCATATCGGTAGTGACGAGATTGGGGAACGGAGATTGGCGAAGACGATAAATGCCACCGACCTCGCCGAGGCAAGGCAGCAGGCGCTGTTGCGGGTCTGGGCACGCCGCATTGCGACTGGCCGGCATCGAACGATCCACGCGGCGGCGAGCCGGATGGCCGGGTTCTGGGTTGGACCTGCCACTGCGATGAGGTCGTTTATGAGTTGATCGTGTTCGGCCGACTGCGGTTCATTCGCAGGACCGATCGTCGGGACGGGCGGATGGTCACACACGAGAGCGACCGTTGGCCCGCAGGCTCGGCGACGGCTTCCCGACACGTGACGGCCGGTCAGACGCGGGTGAGTGCTCGGGTGGAGACTTCGAGGATGTCGCCCAGAGCGGTGCGGGCCTGGGTGAGGTCGGCTATGCGGGCGTCCAGCTCGGCGTACTGGGTTCTGAGGTGGTCGAGAACGCAGGCCTGGAGTTCGGTGCCGTCGCCGGCGAAGCAGGGCATGAGCTCGCGGATGACCTTCGTAGGGAGCCCGGCGGCGAGCAGGGTGCGGATGCGGGCGACGGTGGCGGGGGCCTCGGGATCGTAATGGCGGTGGCCGCCTTCGCTGCGGTGGGAGGTGAGCAGCCCCTGGGCCTCGTAGTAGCGGATTCCTGACCCCCAAGCCCGGACACGCCGACGAGCTCGGGAAGCTCCTGATGGACCTCGTCGAGCCGTCTCGAGGGCACGAGGGCAGCCTTCAGTACCACCTCCACGAGCAGGAGGACGGCCGATTCTTCCTCTATGAGGTCTGGCGTTCGCGGGAGGACCTCGACCGGCACAACGCGACCCCGCCGCTGCGCGCCTTCATGGACGAACTGCCTGAGCACATCGAAGGAGCGCCCGAGGCCTACTTCGGCGCGATGAGGAGTCCCTATCCGGCCATCGCGGCCTGATCAGGCTCGCAGCAGACTCGGCCACCCGCCGGGGCTGTGGGCACTGACCGTGTTGACGTCGGCGTGCTGGGCGGCCGGTGTGAGCGTGCTTGAAGCGGTCGCTCAAGAGCGACTCCGATCCGCACGGCCGCCTCCATCCCGGCTTACCTCTCACCCCGATGTCAGGTTTGTTAGAAGGTGCGCTCGGCGACCTTCACCCGCTGGCTCGCCTGCAACGCGGCGCGAAGCTTGTCGGCCGGTAGCGGCGCGGTGGGGGTCTGAAGTATGCGCTCGACCGGTACGTCGGGGTCATTGAGGTAGATCTGGATGTAGGCGCCGGACTCGGGCTCGAAACGCCAGCTCTCGCTCAGAGTTCCGGCGTCGACGGTGTCGAAGCCGAGCCGCTCGATCAGCTGCGCTGCCCGAGCCTTCGCGCCGGGGTCGTCGCCGGCGATGGGCAGGGCGCTGCGGTCCGGGGCTCTGGTGTGCCGGGCGAGTTGCGGGATGTGGTGGGCCAGGATGTTGTTGAACGCCTTCACCAGCAAGGCGCCGGGTAAGAGCTGCTGGGCCAGCTCGGTCGTGGTCACCTTCTCGGAGTCGAGTTCGGCGATCCGGCCGTCACGGAAGGGGTAGTAGTTGCCGGTGTCCAGCACGGTCCGGCCCCGCAGCAGATCAGCAGGCACCGAGCTGTAGGCGGTCAGCGGGATGCTGAGCAAGGTCGCCTCCCCAGCGTGGGCAGCCTGCTTCACGGTGCCTGCCGTGGCTCGCGACCCCAGTTCCTCGACCAGAGCGGCCAGGCTCTGCGGGCCACGCGAGTTGGCGATCACCACGTCGATGTCCGCCGCCACCGCCAGCCGCGCGACCGCCGAGCCGATCTGTCCGCTTCCGATGATTCCCAGAGTCGACATCGCCGATTCCTCCCTCTAAGTGGTGGCCTCCTCCGAGCCCAAACACCTGTGAACGTATCGGCCGCCCTGGGTCGCGTTAAGACCTCATATCAGTGTCAGAGGCGAATCGGCGCTGCGCGATGGAGCGGCGCGCATATTCTCGATCGAGCCGCCCGGAGTAGCGACCACCCAACACTTGTCAGCCCAGTACGCGCGCACGCGGCCCGGCTGATCCAGCCCGCAGGAAGGCATCAGCCGTGTTGCTCACCCAGCTAACTGCCCGCAGCCTTCCAGCAGGTTGGGCCGCGACGCTGCCGCCTGTTCGCCACCTGGCGGAACGAGGTCTCGAGCTCGCCGCCCCTGTGGCCTTCATCGTCGGGGAGAACGGCTCCGGAAAGTCCACCATCATGGAAGCGGTCGCCGATGTTTGCGGCCTCAACTCGGAAGGCGGCAAAGCAGGTACCAAGTACGCCAGCACCGGACCCGCTACCCCCTTGGGGGAGGTTCTTGACGCCGACCTCACCGCGACGGGTCTGCGACTGCTTCACGGCCCCCGGCTCAAGCGGCGGGCGTTCTTCTTCCGCGCCGAAACACTCTTCAACCTGGGGCGGAACGTGTCTGGCCGGTATGGGTTCTGGGAGGAGGACCTGACGGAGCAATCCCATGGTGAAGGGTTCTTCACCGTTCTTGAGCGGATGGTGTCGGGGCCGGGGCTCTATCTCATGGACGAACCCGAAGCCGCCTTGTCGTTCCAGTCATGCGTGCGCCTGGTAGCCCTCATGAACCGTGTCGCCGGTGAAGGCGGACAGATCATCTGCGCCACCCACTCACCGATTCTCACCAGCCTTCCGGGGGCGCAGGTCATCGAACTCGGTGACCACGGCATCCGCACCACCGACTGGGAAAAGCTCCAGTTGGTGGACCACTGGCGACGATTCCTCGCCAAGCCCGATTTCTATCTGAGGTATGCCTTGGACCAGGACTGAGACTGGCTTGACGCCGCCCCAACCGAAACGGTGAGTTCAGCGGACGGCCGCTCTCAACGCTGCTTCGATCGCGTTGGTCAGCGTTTCCAGATAGTCATCGTCGCTGCGGCCCTGTATGACCAGTACGCGGAATGCGAGCGGTGCGATCAGCAGGTCGGTGCCGAGGTCCAGATCCAGCCCTTGGGGGAGTTCGCCGCGGTCGATCGCGCCCTGCAGTATCGCGCGCGCCGCCGCCCGCCGCGGTGCGGTCACTCCGGTATAGAGGCCCTCCGCCAGAGCGTCGTCGTACCTGGCCTCGGCGAGCAGTCCGGCCGCGATCCGGGCAAGGAGCGGATTGGCCAGTTGGCCGCGGAAGGTGGCGAGCAGCTCGCGCAGGTCCGTGCGCAGGGCACCCGTGGCCGGCGTGGGCGGGATCGCGTCGCTGACCTTGCTACGGATTAATTCCGTGACCATCGCCTGCTTCGAGGGCCAGCGCCGGTAGAGCGCGGCTTTGCCCACACCGGCGCGCCGGGCCACCGACTCCATCGACATCCGCGCATACCCGGTCTCGGCGAGTTCGGCGAGGGCTGCCTTGGTGATCGCCTCGGTCACCCGCTGGCGCAGGACCGCCCCGCCGGTCGCCGGCCGGCCCTTCTTCTGCTGCTGCACTGTCATGCTCCCGAGCATAGCGAACGGAACGGCCTCGTTCCATTTGCTAACCTTGCCAGGGATGACGGAACGCTGCCGTTCCGTTCCATTCTCGGAAGGGAGCCGACGATGAAATTCCTCTACGACGACGAGTCCTTCTCCTTCGAGGCGCTGCGCTCCACGGGCTACGCCGCCTATGGCGGTGCCGACCTCGGTGAGGTCCTGGTCACCTGCCGGCAGATCCCGGAGGGTGACGAGGAGGCCTGGTCGGCCCAGTGGGCCGCGACGGCGGCGCGCATCGAGCGCATCGGCCGGGACGCGCTGGCCGCCGGTCACCGAGTCAGCGCCCGGGAGGCGCTGCTGCGCGCGTCCAACTACTACCGGACCGCCGACTTCTACCGCCGCGAGAATCCCGCCGCCGACGCCGAGTCGGCGCGGCTCGCCAAGGCCTCGCAGCAGACGTTCGCCGACGCGGCCGCCCTGCTCGACACTCCGGCCCGCGCCCTGCGCATCCCGTACGAGGACACCACGCTTCCCGGTTACCTGTTCCTCACCGACGATTCCCTCACCAACGGTTCGGGCACCCCGCGCCCGACCCTGCTCTACCACGGCGGGTACGACTCCACCCTTGAGGAGGACTACCTGGCACTGGCCGCAGGCGCGCTGCGGCGCGGCTACAACGTCATCGCCTTCGACGGCCCCGGCCAGGGCAGCAACGTCCGCGAGCAGAGCCTGCACTTCCGGCCGGACTGGGAGGCCGTGGTCACTCCGGCCGTCGACTTCGCGCTCACCGTGCCCGAGGTGGACGCCGAGCGACTCGTGCTCGTCGGCACGAGCCTCGGCGGTTACCTCGCCGCGAGGCCGGCCGCCTTCGAGCACCGCGTCGCCGCGTGCGTACTGCACGATGGCGTGTACGACTTCCACGCGGTCATCGCCGAAACCGCCGGCCGTGCCGCTTCGATGCCCGGCGGCATGGAGGCACTGATGGCGCGGAACACCAAGGTGCGATGGGTGGTGCGCAACGGCCGCTGGACCTTTGGAGTCTCCGGCATCGACGAGCTGGTCAAGGCAACCGAGGCGTACACCATGGCGGGTATCGCCGACCACATCACCTGCCCGACGCTCGTCCTCGACGCCGAGAACGACCAGTTCTTCAAGGGGCAGCCCCAGCGCCTGTTCGACGAGCTGACCTGCCAGAAGGAGCTGATCTCCTTCCGTGAGGACGAAGGCGCGGGCGAGCACTGCCACGAGGGCGCGCTCTCCCTGTTCCACCAGCGCACCTTCGACTGGCTCGACACCCTGCTGGCCGTCTGACTTGCAGGCCACTGATGGGTCGAGTGCCCACACCCGTACGGACGCATCGCCGCGCCCCACGGTGACGGCAACTGGCCGACCGTCCAGCTCGGTGAGCTGAATGCCGATCACGCCGCCCTCGTGCGCGGCGACCGGCCTGCCCAATGCGTGGCCACGTTCCAGGTCCCACGCGCGCATCGTGCTGGTGATGCCCGGGGCAGGGTAGGGGTCGTCGGTGCAGGTGACGGCGATCGGCGGACCACTCGCGGCGCCGACGGCCACCATGATGTCGGTTTCGTCGTGCGGTACGTTCCCGCGAACGGCTCGCCCCGCTCGCCGCGGTCGATGTCCACCGGGACGAGGCCGCTCCGCTGTCCAGATCCCACTGTGCGAACGGCTGGTGCTCCGAACCTCCGCCTACCACTACCCGCCCGTCAACGACCAGGGCGCCCAGTGCCGACGGCGCGGCAGGGCCATCCGGTCCTTCCCCCGGCCGCCACGGGCTGTCAAGGCGATGCACCGCCCACCGGTCCCGCAGCGGATCCCAGGTGCATGCCCCGCCCGGATGGGTGCCGACCAGCAGCGGACCCGTGGTGGTGGTGACGAGGCAAAAGTCCGCAAGGCGCCCGAACGGTATCTCGGCGGTCTGGACGAGGGAGACTCCCGTCATGATCGGCAACCCTGACCAAGGCGACGGTGGCCCAGGCCTCAGCCGGTGCCCTGTTGAAATGCTGGGAGTCCCATGCTGCTCGGAAGGACACAGGGAATGTCGGTGGCATCCGATTGGATGAGGCTCATGACCGCTCACGATGTGGCCCGGCTGCTGCCTGATGTCCCGATACTTCGCGATCTGTGCCGGTCCATGGCGGTGCTGGAGGCAATCCTGAGCCCGGAATGGTCCAGCCGCTACCACTCCTTCGACGCGGGCTGGAACCCTGGGGAGGAGATGGCCTCGATGCGCGACGGCTCGGGAGATGAGTACTCCATCGTCTTCTCCGCGGCGGGTGCGTACATCCGCGGCTTCGCCCACGAGTCGGTGATGAGCCCGTACGGCAACGACGGGCCGTGGCCGGGGGTGCTCGACTCCGTCCCCGAGGTCTTCCGCTCTTGTGTGGAGGAGCCGGCGTTCTGTGACGCGGACGGAATGCCGGTCGTGACCGCCTGCCTATGGCGTGAGGTCGGCGATGGTCGCTGGCGGGTGGGTGAGATCGACTACCCGGATGGTGTTGGCGATCCCGATGGGGCGGCGGGTTTGTTCGCACGGCTCGTCGATCCGTCTCCGGAGGCGTTTCGGCGGTTCGCGGAGGACTACTACGAGGTGCCCGTGGATCTCGATGCGGTGCGGCACGTCTATGCTCTCCGACCGCTGACGCGGGCGGTGGTCACCACGCTGAACGCTGATCTCGCCGTGGAGGATCTCGCCGACGACCTTGCGGCAGCCCGGTATCCGTTCGTCGCAGGCTGACAAGCTGAAAGCCGGTCGAGATCAGGGGGTTGTCGAGAAACGGTGACATCACGCGCGCGGGCCGATGATATTCGCGACGAAAGATCGCAGCCATGACCAACAGCGCGCGGGACCAACGCGTCCCTCAACGAGCACTCGTCTCCTGCCTCGCGCGGGGAGGGCGATGACATGGACTCGGATTCCGTACGTGGTGTCGAGCGGCGGCGGCTGCTCGGATGGGGCGGGCTGACCGCCGGTGTGATGGCGGCCGGCACGCTGTTCGGCACCGCCCCCGCCGCCGCGTCCGATCCGTCCGAGCAGGACCGGATCCCGCCGGACACCCTGCCCGGCGGGGCCTACGACCGGTACGTGGCGAAGCTGGCCGCCGAGGACAAGTTCTCCGGCGTGGTACAGCTGTCGCACCGGGGCCGGACGGTGCTGTCGCGCAGCTACGGCATGGCCGACAAGGAGAAGGGGATTCGTAACCACGAAGGTGCCGCGTTCAATCTCTACGGCGGGCCGTTCGTCAGCCTGTCGATTGTGCAGCTGGCGCAGCGGGGCAAGGTGAAGCTGTGGGACACGGTGGGCACCTACCTGACCGGTTTCGCCAAGGAGATCGCTGAGCAGGTGCGCATCCACCACCTGCTCATGGGCACCTCCGGGTTGTCCTTTCCGGAGCACGACTACAAACGCGTCTTCCACAGCAAGCAGGAGCAGCACGAGTACTACCAGCAGTACACCCGGCAGGCGAAGCTGGTGGCCGCCCCCGGCGCGGGGTCGGAGAAACCCGGCTGGGGTGCGGATGTCACCGTGCAGATCGTCGAGGCGGTGACCGGCATGACGTTCTGGGACTACGTGCAGGAGCACATCTTCGGGCGCTGCGGCATGGCCGGCTCGGCGTACTACACCAGGCCGCAGTGGCTGGCCGACGAGCACATCGCGCACTCGTACATGAAACAGACCGACGGCGGCTGGGTGGACGCCGTCCGCAACCTGGACAAGGACAGCCCGAGCCCGGGCCTGGCGGGCAAGAACAATGCCCGCAACTTCGTCCCGGACGGCGGGTTCGTCACCGCACCGGACCTGATCCGGTTCGCGGAAGCGTTGTACGACGGCACCGTGCTCGACCCGGCCTGGGCCGACGTGTTCACCTCGGTCAAGGCCCCCAACTTCCGAGGCTCCCCGGGGTTCAGCACCTACGGGCCGACAGCCCACATCGTCGAAGGCCAATGGGAGCTCGCGCGCAGCGGCGTCCACCCCGGCAGCTCCACCCACTGGAGCATCTACCCGGACGCCGGGTGGGTCGGCGTCGTCCTCAGCAACTACGACGACATACCGCTGCAGGAGATCACCGGACAGCAGACGCGGGCCGTCATCGGGGCTTCACCTGGCGACGGCGGCGGTGGCGGTTGACGCGTGGCCACGGCATAGTCGACCCGACAAACAGTCAGGCCAGAAGGTCGCTGCTGGCAAAGCGTCCGCCCTTTCCCACGGATCAGAAGGTCGGTTCCGAGTAATCGCCGGACACTCTCAACCGTTTGGCTGACAGGCGCGTCCAACGCATTGAACGGAGTCGCGCTGCCCGAGTCACCGGGGTATCTCCGTGATCCCTCGCGGGATCCAGCGGAGAGGGAGTAGACATGGGGATCTTCAAACAGGCCACGAACGACGCCTTGGCGGCCAGTGCCCGAAACGCCGCAGCAGAGGGACGTACGGTGTTCACGGCTCAGATCATCAGTGAGATCGGCCATCTCAACGTCTCCGGTGAGATCGAGAAGCTCGGCCGTGGCATCGAGGCAGTTGAAGCCCAGGGGTGGAAGCTCGACACTGTGAACACCCTCAAAGTGGACAAAATGACTGGGGATCGGCCTCTTTTCGTGTGCGTGTTTCGTCGTCACCAGTGGTGAGGCGGTAGGCGACGCGCTACCTGATCCATCTCGAACTGGCTATGGATCAGAAGGTCAGAGGTCCTCTCGGGCGCGCTCTGGCGCAAAGGCCGCCGGGGAATGGGATTCCCGACGGCCTTTTTCGACCTCGCGGACCGGCAAAGGGTCAGGCGGTGACGCCGCCGTCCACTGCTATGGAGGCGCCCGTGATGTATCGGCCTCCCTCGCCGGCCAGATGCGCGACGGTCGCGGCGATGTCCGCCGCCTCCCCGTAGTGCCCGAGGGCGGTGTAGGCGGTCTGAGCGTGGGCGCCCGGTCCATCGGCGGGATTCATGTCGGTGTCGATCGGACCGGGGTGGATGACGTTGGCGGTGATGCCCCTCGGGCCGAGGTCGCGGGCGAGGCCCTTGGTCAGTCCGGTGAGGGCGGTCTTGCTCAATGCGTACAGGGTGATGCCGGGGAAAGGAGTGCGGCCGGCCAGGCAGCTGCCGATGTTGATGATCCGTCCGCCTTCGGTCATGTGCCCTGCCGCGATCTGAGCGGCGATGAACGGCGCACGCACGTTGATGGCGACGACCCGGTCGAAGTCCTCCGGCCGCACGTCCTGCAGCGGCCCTGAGGGGAACACTCCGGCGTTGTTGACCAGGACGTCCAACCGGCCGAACTCGCCGGCCGCCCGTTCGACGGCGTCCGCGACCGCGGCGGGGTCACCGGCGTCCGCCCGCAGGACCATGGCCCGGCGTCCCAGTGCCTTGACCTGCTCCATCACCGCGTGGGCCTGGTCGGTGCCGTGCTGGCAGGTCACCGCCACATCCGCCCCGTCCGCGGCCAGCCGGAGCGCGATCGCCTTGCCGATGCCACGGCTGCCGCCCGTCACCAGCGCTGCCTTGCCGTCCAGAACTGCCGACATATCGGACTCCCATCGTGAGCGAGATTTCAGAAGCCAGGGGCGGTTCACCGGCCCTGGTGTGCCCCTTGAACCCCGTGTTGCCCCGCTTGGTTGCACCGGGACGCCACGACCCTCTGCGTCTCGACGCGAAGCGACCCGCACGAGAAGGGCCCAGCATCTCCGGGATCGAGGCGAGGCGATGGGTACGGCACGGCCCCCGTAGGATTCCGATGAGGAGGCGGGATGCGAGAGATCGAGTTCCGGCGGGCAGGCGACCTCGTTGAGATCGTCATCGACGGCGTTTCGCTGCTCGACCTCGTACGGGAGGCGGAGCTTCCGTACGCGCGGTCCGAGCAGCTCGAACGAGCCGAGGAGTTCGCGCCCGAGCCCGCCCCCCTGCTCGCGGGCGCGTACAGCTGTTTCCCGGGGACCGCCTGGCCGAGCCGGCATTACCTGGGCGAGCCCGCAGAGGTGGCCTACAACCAAGAAGACGACGAGACCATGCTGCTCGGATGCAGCTGCGGCATTCCGGAGTGCTGGGCGCTGCTGGCCAGGATCGAGGTCACAGACACAGAGGTCCGCTGGTCGGGGTTCTCCAACAATGCCAGGGATTGGGACCTGTCAGCGACGCTCGGACCGTTCGTCTTCTCCCGCCGGCAGTACGAACAGGCCCTGCGTGCCACCGCCCGTCCCGCACCTGCTCCGGCGCCACCGCCTTCGCCGGTGGTCCATGATGACGTACGGCTGGTACCGGTGATCGACGCGTTATCCGGTGCCGTACACGAGCTGACCGAGGACTATCCCGCACTACCGGACGATGAGTCGCTGTGGGATGCCTACTGGGTGAAGCGGATCGCCGCGGCAGGGCTTCCGAAACCGATGCCGGACGACCCGCGGCTGATCCCGCTGTCGGGTTTTCTCACGGGACGTTACCTGGCAACACTGGTCCGAGCCACGCTCCGACGGTCCCTCGACGGGGATGAAGAGGGCGCGCTCGACAACGTCAGCTGTCTGGGAGGGGGATACTGCCTGCTGGTGTCGGGCAAGCTCCTCGTCGCGCCGGGGTGCTGCAGCGACCTGACGGACTTGGCAAGCTGGCGCGAAGCCGCCCGATCTCGCGAGCCGTCTCCTTCGATGGTGTGGATCGGTCATCCCTGGCTCCATGTCGCGGCGGACGGCGACAGGCTCCTGCTGACCGGTCCGACCGACAGGGACGACCCGGGCCCCGAACTGGCCTGGGTCTCCCGCCAAGCACTCGGGCGCGCCGTTCAGCGAGCCGCCGCAGAGGTTCGCTACTTCGCCCGGCCGCTCCACACGCTCTGCGCCTCCCAGGCGGAGGGTGGAAAGGCGGATGCGCTGTGCGCGGCGCTTCTGGGAGGTTCCTGGCTTCGCTCCGGCGGCGACTGGCTGGATTGAACGAGCTTCTTCGCGTTCCCGCTCAAGCCGTCATCGGCGCACCCGATAGCGCAGGTGGAGCACCCGGTCGCCCTGGATCACCACGTCAGGGTCCTCCAACAGGTGCTGTGCGTCGACCGACCCGAAATAGCGCTTGCCGGACCCGAACACCACGGGCACGACGTCCATCGCGACCTCGTCGACGAGCCCTGCGGCCAGCAGCTGGCCGCCGACGTCGCCGGCGGCGACCTCGACCGTACGGTCGCCCGCGAGCTCCTGTGCCTTGGCCATGGCGGCCTCGACGCCGTCGACGAAGTGGAACGGCGCATCGGGACGCCAGCCGTCGGGCATCGGCCGGTGCGACACGACGACCACGTGGTCGACCCCGGCCGGTGGCGTGCCGCCCCAGCCGTCCGTCATGTCGAAGACGTGGCGGCCGACGATCGTCACTCCGATCTGGTCCCA
Organism: Nonomuraea sp. CA-143628; assembly: GCF_050942315.1. Lineage (NCBI taxonomy): Bacteria > Bacillati > Actinomycetota > Actinomycetes > Streptosporangiales > Streptosporangiaceae > Nonomuraea > Nonomuraea sp. CA-143628. Next base: position 7,691,291 of record NZ_CP192072.1, on the reverse strand, counting down.
GTACGGCCGGGTGTAGTCGTAGGACGCCTGCGACACCTTCAGCTCGCCACTCTCGTCCAACGGGACGTCACCGCCGGACAACCAGTCGAACAGCGGTCCGGGCTGGTCATTCTCGTCCGCGACGAAGCCGTCCACCGACACCGTGCTGTACATGACCACCTTGCCCACGGGGCTCTCCTCTGTTCTGGGGTGCCCCAAATTAGCGTGTTGTGAGCTGTCGCTCTTGTAAGAAATCAATCGGCCGGCAGCGGCCAGCTGTCCAGCACGTGGCCGGGATGTTCGCGCAGGAACCGCCGCCGGACTTCGATGTACCGGGTCGGCGTGAGCCCGGTGAACGCCCGGAACTCGTGGCCGAAGTGGGCCTGGTCGAAGTAGCCTGCGCCACCGGCGAGCGCGCCCCAGTCGATCGGTCCGGCGGGGTCGATCGCGAACACGGTGGCGGCGAAGCGGTAGGTACGGGCCAGCCGCTTCGGCGTGACGCCGATGAGCTCCTTGAACCGCCGCGCCAGGTGGGTGCTGCTGACACCGGCCGCCACGCTCAGGTCGCCGATCGCCACCGCCCCGCCGGCCGCCGCGATGACGCTGCTCGTGTGGCGGACCAGCCCCAGGCCGGCGGTCTCGCGGAGCCGTCGCATCAGCTCGTCCTCGAGCAGCGTCAGCATCTCGTGCGGCCCGGCCGCCGTGGCCAGCCGCTCTCGCAGCTCGGCGATGGCAGGGCGGGCCCAGACCTGCTCCACCGTCACCGGCCGGTCGCACAGCTCGGCCGCGGGCATCGGCAGGAACGGCGCCGGCCCCCACGGCTTGAAGTGCACGCCGACTGACCGGGTCCCCGGCGGGTAGCCGAACTCGAAGGCGCGGGTGGGCGTGGTGATCACGCAGCCGTCGGCGTACTCGGCCGTCTCGATGTCGGTGCCGGCGCGGATGCGGAACGGCGCCCCGAGGTTGACGATGAGCAACGCCCCCGGGATCGGCGGCAGCCTCAGCCGGGGGTACGGCGGCGCCCCCTCCAGGTAGTAGAGGTCGTCGATCAGCCCGTCCAGCGGCGGTCGCGGCACTCTGGACACGTACTTCACGCGTCACAGCATCGCCGATGCACGGGCGGACCGCCAGGTCGTCGCCCGCCGTCCGCCGTAGAACGGCGGCGGGCGCCTCTCACCTAGCAGGTGGTGTCGGCCACCTCGTAGTAGTTCGGTCCCGTCTGCCGCAGGGTCGTCGTCACGAACGCGTTCCACAGGCCCATCGCCTGGCCGGAGCCGTTGGCGTACGCGTAGCCGCCGGACTGATAGGCCCGGCCCGCCTGGGTGTGCGCGTAATTGGTGGCGGTGAAGCAGGGCTGCGGCGACGGGGTGGGGGTGGGGGGCGGCGATCCGGTGTCGAGGCCGAAGAAGCGGGTGTCGTAGTACGCCGAGCAGATGGTGTCGAGGAAATAGGCGCCCGCCGTGCCGCACTGCTCCGCGGCGCCGCCCGGATCGACCGGCGTGCCGTGCCCCATCCCGGCGATTCGGTAGAAGCGCACCTCACCGCCGCCGTACGTCTCCATCGTGGTGCCGCCCGGCAGGCTCGTCGTCGAGGCGGGGGTTTGCGACAGGCGGAGTACGTCGGTGAACTGGTCCCTGAGTTCGACGCCGTTGGCCTTGTTGACCACGTAGTCGGCCTGGCCGTGCCAGATCGAGACTCTCGGCCGCGGCCCGGTGTAGCCGGGATACGCGCCGCGCACCAGGGCTCCCCAGTCCTTGGGGGTCTTGGTGACCGGGCGGTTCATGCAGGTGCTGGTCGAGGCGGGTGGGGAGCAGCGGTACGGCAGGCCCGCGACGATGGACGCCGCGTCGAACAGCTCCGGGTACGCCGCGACCATGACCGCGGTCATCGCACCACCCGCGGACAGGCCGGTGATGGAGATGCGACCGGGGTCGAGCTGGTAGGTGCTGGTCGCGTACGACACCATCTGGGCGATGGACAGCGCCTCGCCCTGGCCGCGCCCGATGTCGCCCTCCTGGAACCACTGGAAACAGTTCGACGGCGGGGTGGTGGCCTCGGGGAAGATCAGCGCGAAGCCGTACAGGTCGGCGAACTTCCGCCAGCCGGAGTTGGTGTAGTAGGCGTTGGCGCTCTGCGTACAGCCGTGCAGAGCGACGACGGCGGGGGAGCCCGCGGGCAGGCCGTCGGGGCGGTAGACCCACATGTTCAGGGCGCCCGGGTTCGAGCCGAACCCCGTGACCTTCGTCAGGGAGGCCGCCCGGGACGGGCGCGCGACGGCGAGTACGGCGAGGATGAGGACGAGCGCCGTCACGGCTCTGACGACGGCTCGGCTGGGGAGTGGAAACATCGGCGACTCCGTGGTTCACACACCTGGCGATTGCCCGTGACGGTACGTTCCGGGCGAACGACCTGATATGTGGCACGCACCAGAATTCACGGAGGCGCACATGTGAGTCCGGCCCATACCTCTGTCGCGGACAGCCTTTCAAGCATGGCGACCGACCCCCCATGATCTGTACGTGAACATCCGACAGGACAGGAACGCGCGGCGGATGCCCGCCGGGTTGGTCGCGCTCGCGCTCGGCGGCTTCGGGATCGGCCTGACCGAGTTCGTGATCGCGGGCCTGCTGCCCCAGGTGAGCCGCGGCCTGGACGTCTCCGAGGCCACGGCCGGATGGCTCATCTCGGGATACGCCCTGAGCGTCGCGATCGGCGCGATCCTGCTGACCGCCGCCACCACCCGCGTCCACCGCAAGGCCGTCCTCGTCGGTCTGGTGGCGTTGTTCGTCCTCGGCAACCTGCTGTCCGCCGTCGCGCCCAGCTACGGCGTGGCGCTGCTCGGCCGCGTCGTCGCCGCCCTGTGCCACGGCTCCTTCTTCGGCATCGGCTCGCTCGTCGCCCGCCGCATGGTCCCACCGGAGCGGGCCTCGCAGGCGGTCGCCGTGATGTTCGCCGGGCTGACGATCGCCAACGTGCTGGGCGTACCGTTCGGCGCTCTGGTCGGCGAACGCTGGGGCTGGCGCGCCACGTTCTGGGCCATCACCGGGATCGGTGTGCTGGCCCTGGCCGCCATCGCCGTGTGGGTTCCGGCTTGGGCCGGCGCCGTGCACGAGGCTCACCGGCCGGCCGGTGGGCATGCCTTTCGCTCCTGGCAGGTTTGGCTGACCCTGGCCGCCACCGCTCTCGGCTACGGCGGCATGTTCGGGGCCTTCAGCTACATCGCGTACACCTTTACCGAGGTCACCGGCTTCACCCCCGCGGACGTCGCCTGGCTGCTCGTCGTCTACGGCAGCGGTCTGGTGATCGGCAACGTCGCCGGGGGCCGGGCGGCCGACCGCGACCGCGACCGCACGCTGATCGTGTCCCTGGCGGGACTCGCCGCCACGCTCGCGGCATTCGGGCTGCTGGCCGACGGGCGGGTCGCGTCAGTGGTCCTGGTCTTCCTGATGGGCGTCTTCGGGTTCGCCGGTGTCCCTGGCATGATCACCCGCGTCACGGACGCCGCCGACGGCGCGCCACTCGCCGCCAGCGCCAACGTCGCGGCCTCCAACGTCGGCAACGCCCTGGGCGCCTGGCTCGGCGGCCTCGCGATCAGCGCGGGCCTGGGTTACACCGCGCCGCTGTACGTGGGCGCCGCGGTCGTGGCGCTCGGCCTCGCCGTGATGGTGGTCACCGCGCGCATCGCCTCATCACCGCCGGTCGGCCCTGATCAGGCGTCTGTCAGCCTCCGCCGCCTGCCGTGACGCAGTTGCTCGCCCAGCGCCCTCAGCCTGCTCAGCTTGCGGTCCATCGGATCGCCTGCGGCCACCTCGAGCAGATAAGACTTCAACAGCGCTTCCGTGTCTTGGGTCATGTGCAGCCGATCGAGCATTTCCATGAGGGAGAGTGCCAGGGAACGTGTACCGGCATCGTCCGCGGAAGCGGCTGTCTCCTTCTCCGCCTCGTTCAGCAGCTTTCCGACGGCCTGATGTGACATGCCCAGCAGGTAGCCGATGTCGCGGTGAACGTAACCTCTTCGCGCCAGATCAGCCACTGTCGCCTGCGTCGCTTCGGCGGCCTTCTGTTTGACGAGGGTCGCCGCGAGGCGTGTCACCAGCGTGGCTTCCAGTTCTGTAGCCACTTCATCGTCGGCCACGGTCAGGTCGAAGTCGGCGTCGATCTCGAAGGCGTCCACATCCAGCATGGTGACCACGAGGTCACGCGCCATTTCCTCTGCCTGCTCCAAGCGCTTCACCTGCGTGTGGTAGCTGCGCTTGAGGCCGGGTCCGGAGACGGTCAAAGCCCACCAGCCATCGCTCCGACTGGCGGTGATGGTGTATGTGCCCCGCTTCCTCATCATCGGTTAGGCTACCGAGGTTGCACGATTAACGGCAATCTAGGTTGCAGGTTGTGGCGACATGTCTGCCGCAGCGCTGTTGCCCAACCAGCTCCTGAGCCGCCCCGGCAGACGGCGACAGTCGTAGTGCGCAGCAGGGCGGTCAGCGGCCGGCCGGTGGGTTCCAGTGGGCGATGCGGACCTCGCGCAGCCATGCTTCGACTGTGGCGGCGTCGGGCTGGGCGGGCAGCGGCGTGCGCGCGGTGTCGAACGCCTTCTCGGTGGCCGCCAGGAGGTCCCGGGCCTCCTGGGTGCTGCCTCCCGCGACCCGTTCGCCGAAGGCGCGGATCGCCTCGGGGTCGGGGAGCCGGATCGGCAGGTGGCCGGTCTCGTACAGCTCGCGCCCCTGGTGCAGGAGGCGGGCGAGGTGTCGGGCGTGCTTGCTGGTCCGCTTGCGGGTGTCGGCCGAGAACGAGCCGTCGCCGCGCCGGTCGAGGCGCTGGAACTGCTGAGTGGCGTACCCGAGGTAGGCGTCGCGGACCCGGGGGCCGGACAGGAACGCGGTCCGGATGGCGATCAGCCGGTCACCGAGCGGGGTACGGGTCTCGTACAGGTCGTCGGGCAACCACACCAGCTCCATCACGGTCGGATTGCCACCCAGCGCGAGGGAGCACCACTTGCCCACCTCGTGGAGCGACCGGTCCGGGTTCGTGTGGACGATGCTGTCCTTGGGCCGGGACAGACCGACCATGGCCAGCGTGGGGGTGGCGAAGATGCCGAGCCGGTCGAGGTCGGAGTCGGGCCCGGCCAAACCGTAGGCGGTGGAGCCGACGATGCCGGCCAGCAGCACGGTGCCGGGGATGTTGGTCACGGGAGGTCCTTGCCGTGCGGTCAGCGGGGGAGGGGGCCGTCGAAATGGATGCCTTCGAGGAGGTCGGCGGTCGGCCGGTCCAGGACGCGCGCGCCGGTGGCCGGACTGGTGCGGCCGGCCCGGACCCGCGCCAGCAGCGCCTCCCAGCGGCGATTGTGCTGCGCGAACGTCCGCGTCGCCACGACCCGGCCCCTGGCCTGCTGGCCGGCCAGCGCGTCCGCGGGAGGGGCGTCGAGCAGCAGCAGGTGGAACGGGACCGCCGACCGGCGCGCCAGCCAGGCGAACCCGTGCAACACGGCGGACCCGCAGCCGCGATTGTGCGCGATCACCGCGGTCCCGCCCCGCAACGCCCGGCCGATACGCCACACGTGCGTCGTGAACACCACCGCGGTACGCACCGGCTTGGGCGCCCAGCCCAGACGCGTGCTCCACCGCAGGCGTGACTGCGCCGAGTCGATCACCACCACCGCGCCCGCCACGACCGGACGGCTCTCCGTGCCGTCCAGGGCGTACAGGCGGCGCAGCAGCGTGGTCTTGCCCGCGCCGGGCAGGCCGGTGAGGATCACCAGGGAGCCGGCGGGGTAGCGCAGCGTCCCAGCGGCCTCCGGAGCCGCCGGCACCGAGATAGTCAAGACCCTCACCCTCACCCCGATAGGACGAACACGTGCGTTGGTCACATTTTGCTGCACGTCAGGTGACAAGAGTGCCGCATCAGCGTCTTTATCCGCAGATCCAGGGGGACCCCTGGGGTAGCGGGCCGAGAATCAAGGGGCATCGGTCCAGCGGCGCTTGCGCCACGGGAACGGCGCGATCTCGATGCGCGAGTGGACGGAGCCGTCCCACTTGGCCTCGACCCCGTGAGCGGTGAGGGTGTCGCACACCTCTCGTGCGATGGCGGCGCTCGCCGCTTCGCTCTTCGTGTCGTCGTCCTCGAAGGCGCCGAACGCCAGCATCAGCCCGTCGCCCTGAACCCCGGACTCGAGGTCCTGGCCGTGATAGAAGACCGCGCCGCGAGGCTTGTCCGGCAACTCCGAGGCGGCTTCGAGCGCGTCGGTCCAACCGTCGGACATCGTGAAACCCGCGTTCTGCAACGCGACGAGTCCGCGCTCGTTCAGCTCCTCGAATGCCTGGTCGATGGCGTCGTTCACGGTGGAGGTGAGCCAAGTGTCCTCGCGCGCCCGCTCCTGCCGGAACAGCTCCTCCGCGTACGCCTTCAGCTCCTCCAGCAGATCTTCGTCGGTCGTTTCGTCCTCTAGCCAGTCCTCTATGTCATATTCGTCGTCGAAACCGCCGAGAACCGCGAGTTCGATCTGCTCCCGTAAGAATGCGCGTTCCATCGCCGACTCGTCCGTGCCGTCGTTGGTTTCATCGTCGTCATCATGCATGCCAGGAACCTACATGATCACTACGACACATCTTGGACGGCTGCGTGCGGGGCCGCGACGCGTACGCCGACGGTGTCCAGGAGAGCGACCTCATCGGCCGGGTTCGGGCCGGCAGCGCCTAAGATTGCTGGGAAAGCGCTTTCAAGGAGGGCGTCCCATGATCCGCCAGGGCTCACGCTGATGGCCCCCATCGCGCTGTGCCACACCGATCGCGGCGAGGGCGAGACCCTGCTCCTCGTGCACGGCTGGGGCGGTCACGCCCGTACGTGGGCGCCCATCGCCGACGCGCTCCAGCCGGGTCACCGGGTGATCACCGCCGACCTGCGCGGGCACGGCGGGTCGCCGGCGCCCATGGACGGCTACCGGCCCATCGACCTGGCGGGGGACCTCGTGGCTTTGCTGGACCGCCTCGACGCCGGACCGGTCGTCGCCGTGGGGCATTCGATGGGCGCCCAGGTCGTCACCACCATGGCCGTGGAGCGCCCCGAACACGTCTCCGCGCTGGTGGTCGTCGATCCCGCCTATGGCGCGGACGCCGCCGAGGAGCGGTTGTTCGGCAAGCGGCTGGCCGCCCTGCGGGCCAACGGCGCGGCGGCGGCCGTCCGCCAGCTCGGCACCCTGCCCGCCGAGGTGCGCGCCCAGCTGCTCGCCACCCCCGGTCACGTACTGGCCGCCTGCTATGAGGGCATGTACCTGGGCCCGGACGCGTTCGGCGCCCGGCCCGCGACGCGCCGCTACCTGGCCAGGCGCACCCGCCCGGTCCTCTGCGTCCGCTCGCTGAGCGAGCCGGCCGCGTGGGAGTCCTCGATCCCCGCACCTTCCGGGTCACAGATGGTCACGTGGGACGGCACCGGGCATTTCCTGCATCTGGCACGCCCCCAGGCCTTCGCCGGCCTCCTTCGCCGCTGGCTGGCCACCCTCCGCCCGCACGCCCGCGCCCGCGCGTAGCGCCAGGCCTTACGCGTCCGCGACGTCACTGCCGCACCAGGGCCGGGCCTTACACCTCCGCGACGTCACTGCCGTAGCAGGGCCAGGCCTTACGCGTCCGCGATGTCACTGCCGCGGCAGGGCCAGGTCGGCGTGATCGTACGTCTGCCGTTTCGGCGGCTTGGCCTCTGCGACCGCCGGACCAGCGGTCAACGCATCCTCAACATGACCTCAACATCCCCGCTCCTACGGTCGGCGTGACATTTCGGACGGAGAAAACGGAGAAAGGGGACGCGCAAGATGAGCATGAGAGGAAAGATCCGACTCGCGGCGATGGCGGCACTCGTCTCTGCCGCTCTGGTCGCACTTCCCACCTACGGCGCCTCGGCCTCGACCGAGTCGGCCGCCCGGGACGGTGCCCCGGACTGCGCCACGACCTGGACCGGACACGACTACAACAAGTGGGTCAAGGTCCGCAACGACTGCGGGCACACCATCCGTGTCAAGATCGTCATCCAGTACAACTTCGACAGTGAATGCAAGGTGCTCAAGCCGCACAAGACCTTCCTCTTCCGGCATGGCTGGGGCTCCTATCTCGACGAAGTCAGGGCTTGCTGACCTGGCGATCGTATGGATGCCGGATCCCGAATTCCGGCGCGAAAAGGTGCCTTCCACTCTGCCTTGGATGCGACTCCAGCAAGTCGCCGCCAGACAGGTTAGAAGGCACCTTTTCGCGCTATCTCATATTTCGCCGATAAATCAGGACCGCTGCCAACCCTCGGGAAGTGGCGCCTGCTTCGCGGAAGGGGCTGCGTCGTAGAGGATGAAGAGCGCCCAGTCCCGCCCGTTGGTCGCACAGGCCGAATGGTCCCAGGTCCACCAGCCCTGACTGGCGCCCCATCTGCGCTGAGCCTCGCAGGTCCCCTCGTCCGGATAGAAATTGAAGATGTACCAGACTCCCGCCGCGGCGTTCGCCTGCGTGGTGGTCGATGCGCTTTCCGCCCAAGTCGGCGCGGCCAGTGTCATGCCGCCGGCGGCGAGCGTGGCCGTGATCGCGAGCGTCGTCGCGGCTTTCTTGATTTTCCGCACTGTTCTCTCCTGAGTTTGATTCATCGGATCCGAAGGTCAGGGGGAGGGGTCGTAGATGACCCAGAGGGCCCACTGGCCGTTGAGGGGCCGGCAGGTGAATCCAATAGCTCCGTTTTGGTGGACGTATGCCCGGCCGACTTCGGCGCAGCTGTCCAGGCTGGAATACCAGCCGCCCCATTCCGTGTGGCTCTCCACCTGCGCGGGGCCCGCTTCTTGCCGGGTCGACGAGCTGCTCTGCGCTGCGAATGCGGGGACCACGGGAGCCAGTGCCAGGCCCAGGCCGACCACGCCGACGGCTATTCGCCTCGCCATGCGATTGTGCATACTTCATCCCTTCTTATGGATCGAAAACCCTTAGGCGGGGACGGAGACGCTGAGGCGGTCTCCGACCGGCACGGGACTCGTACCCGGAGCGATGATTAGGGACAGTCCCTGGCAGTGCGTTCCTTGGTAAACGGTGACAGCGACATTCGTGCGATTTGTGACATTGTTGAAGGCTGATGCGGTGCTGTAACAACCGGCCGTGGGATTGTTATACACGATTCTTTGCCCGGCGGGGCTGGTGGAAAGAATCAGTGTTCCCGTGGCGGCGTTCGCGGGTGCCGCGATGAGCGCCATGCCTGCGACCAGTGTCGTCATCGCGAGTAACCGTGCTGTCGTTCTCAATGCGACTCTCCTTTTGTCGCGGATCTCCAAGGGATTTCGAGGCTGCGGACATCATGCTCGCCGCTTCGGCTTTCGTATCGCTGGCGTGGCGCTGACATGTCCTTGTGGAAGGAGTCAGTGCGGCGAAAGGGGGTCAGCGTGCGGGGTCATGGACCGATAGGACGGGGTTCGGCTGCGGCGGGGGTCGGGCCCTACCGGGCAGGCCGTGACGGAGAGTCGCCGAGAGTAGAGGTCGCCGGGGCACGGTATGCGGCGGGCCACGGTGTGCGGCGGGTTGCGGTGCGTGGCGGGTCGCGGTGGGTGGCGGTGCGCGGTGGGTCGCCATGTGTGGCGGGTCGCGGTGCGCGGGAGGTCCGGCGAAAAACGATTTTTCAAGATCCGCCTTTTTTGACCTCTCTTCCGTACACGTTTCGACAGTTGAACGCGGAAGGAGAAGCCAATGACCCCACTGCGATCCGTCCCGCGAACACACCCCGAGCATGCCTGGCCTCTGCGCGAAGATGTGCAGGCCGTCCGGTATGCCCGAACGGTCGTCCGTGACGCGCTGACCGGACTGGAACTGAGTCCCGATCTCGTCGATGACGCCGTGCTAATGGCCAGCGAATTGGTGACAAATGCCTTTCTGTATGGAGAGGCACCCTATGAGCTGGTGCTTCACGCCGATCCCGAGGAGATCGTGTGCATGGTGGTGGACTGCGGTCCGCCGCTGCCGGTGGCCCGTGTGGTCGACGCCGACGCCGAGCGCGGGCGGGGGCTGTGCATCGTCGCCGCGCTCTCCGAAGGCTTCTGGGGATGCCATCCCCAGAAGTACGTCACCAGTCCGGGGCGTATCGGGAAGGCGACGTGGTTCGCGTTGCCGTACCGGCGTCCGAGGATGCCGGCCGTACGGCGGGGCGGGCTGTTCGCCGGGAGAGGGCCCGGAAGCGCCGCCTAGCACCTGACGCCGGAGCGGGAGAGGAACGGGCGCTGTGGGGGCGCCTGTTCGATCCGCGAGCTGTTCACAACGACACGCCGCCGGCCAGGCAAGACACGCCGCTGGCCTATATGGCGACACGCCGCCGGTTTAATGCGATGCAGCGCGCCGACAATGCGTGGTTGGGTGGGTGCCATGGATGCCCCTCGCTTGCTGGCCTGTCTGGCTGACGAATACGGCCTGCTCAGAGCCGCGGCCTCCGCCGCGCCGGACGCGGCGCCCGTGCCGAGCTGCCCGGGGTGGACCGCCGCCGATCTGGTCGCGCACATCACCGAGGTCTACCTGCACAAGGCCGAGACGATGCTGCGCGGGGAGTGGCCGACGCCATGGCCGCCCGACCTGTCCGGTGAGGAGCCGTTCGCGGTGCTCGACCGGGCCTATGCCGAGCTGATGGCGGAGTTCGCCGCGCGGGCCCCGGACGACTACGCGCTCACCTGGTACGAGCCCGACCAGACCGTCAGGTTCTGGATCAGGCGCATGGCCCAGGAGACGGTGATCCACCGCGTCGACGCCGAGCTCGCGGCCGGCCTGCCCGTGACGCCCGCCGCCGACGACCTGGCCCTCGACGGGGTGGACGAGGGGCTCAAGGTGATGCTCGCGTACGAGTTCGCCCACTACCCGGAGAGCTTCGCCGAGGCCCTGCGCCCTGACCTCAAGGAGGCGATCGCGGTCGTCGGCGGAGAGCGCGCCTGGCTCGTACGGGCCACGCCCACCGAGGTCACCGTCGCCGACGAGGCCGCGGACAGGGCGGTCGAGCAGGCGCGGACCGTCGTGTCCGGGGCGCCCGACGAGTTGCTGCGCTGGGTGTGGGGCAGGGGCGGCGAGGTGTCGGTCACCGGAGACCCGGAGCAGGCCACCTACCTGCGCCGGCTCCTCTCCCTAGCGACCCAGTGACCGGGATGGCCCAGTGACCGGGTGACCTAAGTGACCCGGTGACCCACCAGCGCTCTCCGGCCGCACCGGGTGGGTGCGGCCGAAGAGCAACGCGGCTCGGCAGGGCGGCGGGGCAGCGCTTGGCGGGCAAGCCGCTGTCCCGCCGAGCGGCAGTGCTTTGCGGCGGCAAGGCACTGCCCCGGCGAGCGGCAGTGCCGGGCGGGGGCAAGGCGCTGTCCCGGCGAGCGGCAGTGCCTGGCGGGAGACGGCGGCGGGGCTTACAGGCCGCAGAGCTCCGACAGGCTCTTGGCGCCCTTCTGGCTGTTCTGGGTGGGCGTCTGGGTGGGCTTGGCGGCGGCGTACGAACGAGTCGGCTTGGTCGTGGGCGTCCCGGGCGAGGACGTGACGTCAGCCGCCTGCGCGCTCCGGGCCGGCCGGACCGAGTCCTTGATCGCCTTGTCCGCGGCCCGCCGGATCTTCAGCCAGTCGGGACGCCCCGACAGGAACTCCGGTGGCACGAACTGCAAGCTGGTGATCCTGGCGCTCTTCACCTTGACGGCCAGCGCCACGAGCGGCTCGACCAGCTCCTGCGGGATGTTCGTCTGCGCGAGCCGCTTCGTCGCATCGGCGATCTTGCCGAAGTTCAACAGGATTTTGTCGGGCGTCGCCTGCTGCGCGAACGCGCCGATGACGCAGCGCTGGCGGGCCATGCGCGAGAAGTCGTCGCTGTCCACGCGCGACCGGCCGTACCACAGGGCCTGCTCGCCGGTCAGCTTCTTGTAGCCCGCCTTGATCGTGCCCGCGGTGCCGAAGTGGCCGCCCCACTTGATGTCGCGCTCGACGCGGATCTTGAGGCCACCGATGGCGTCGACCAGGTCCGCGAAGCCGTACATGTTCATCATGGCGTAGTAGTCGATCTTCAGGTTGAGCGTGTAGCCGATGGCGTCCATCAGCGCACGCGGGCCCCTGTTCTTGCCGCCCATGATCTGCGGGTTCTCAGTGGCGTACTGCCAGACCTCGTTGAGCAGGCCGCCGTTGGGCAACTCCGCCATGAAGCCGTTGGGGAACTGCTTGCGCAGCGGCGAGGACGGCGGGAAATGCACATGCTGCAGGTTGCGCGGCAGGCTGAACAGGACCGTCTTGCCCGTCGCGATGTCCACGCTGGCGATCGTCATGCTGTCGGTGCGCACGCCGGTACGGTCGCCGGCCGCGTCGCCGCCGATCAGCAGGAAGTTCACCCGGTCCTTGCCGTTCCAGGGATCGTCCTCCTTGATCGGCGCGACACTCGGGTCCGTGCTCAGGGCAATGGGGACGAAGATCTTCTGGGACGTGCTGCGCAGGGTCAGGACGAAGTTCGCGGTGAAGGCGAAGGGGGCCATGACCGAGACGCAGAGCACGCCGACCACGATGCCGGAGACGATCTGGCCCTGCTGTTTCAGCCGGTTGGGGCCGAGCGCCACGTACGACAGCACGATGACGGCGAACCAGATCAGCGCGAGCACGGCGGCGATGACGACGACCGTCATCTGCATGTCGGCGCCGGCGAACGCGGCGAGGTCCTCCTCGCTGCGCGTCAGCCCGTACGCCAGCCCGGCGAGCAGCAGCACCACGTACGCGCCGAGCATGATCAGGCCGGTACGACGGCGCCCGGCGCGCAGGTGAGCGGCGCCGGGGACGATGGCGGACAGCAGGGTCCAGCCGAGCAGGCCGCCCGTGGAGAGCGGCCTGGCGAACTGCGGCGCTCCCGAGCCCGCCCGCGGCCGGGGCTTGGGCCGCCCGGCGCCGGAGGGCGCGGGACCGCGAGCGCCCTTGCCGCCCCGACTCTTCCCACCCGGACCGGTGCCGCCCGGCCCGCTTCCACCGGGACCCGTCGGATGCGTGCCGGCCGGACGCGTGCCGTGGCCGCCCGCGGCTGGGGGGCCGTCCGCGGGGGCGTCGCTCTGCGGTGTGTCGTCCGCGGGGGCGCGGTTCTGTGGTGTGTCGTCCGCGGGGGCGCGGTTCTGTGGTGTGTCGTCCGCTTCCGAAGGTTCGCCCGTACGGCCGGCGTCCGAACCCTCTCCTGGTCCGGTTTCGGACCCTGTGCCCGAGCGGCGGGGAGCGCGCCGTTTTCTACCCTCGGGCGCGGTGTCCACCCCATCGCGCTTGCTCACACCGGCTCCTTCACACGCCTACCTGGCGAAACCCATGGTTTTTGCACCCCGTAGGGCACAAGATTGCCAGGAGTCTAGCTCCCATATAGGGACATCCAAGACATGTACCCAACCTGAGATGAACAGGCCGTGACATCAGGAGGTCGTCGAGGATGCCGCCATCCAGGTGTTGCACTGGAAGGCCTGGTTCCTCTCCCAGCCCTGCCGGAACCACCGGTTGTTGTTCACTCTGTTGCCGTGGTCGCGGGGATATCCGGGGTAGTCACCCACCTGCCCGTAGAACCAGAAGAGGCGGGCGCGGTTCGCGGTGTTGACCGGGTAGGACGCGGCCACCGACCGCATCCACATGCCGCCGAAGCACGTCGCCTGGAGCTCCAGCTTCCTGCTCAGTGCCAGCTTGCCGCTCCGGCTGCTGGAGTCGACCGTCTGCTTCCACCAGGAGTCCATCACGCCCGAGATGTTCTGGACGTGATGCCCGTACTCGTGGGCCAGCATGCTGATGATCCCGCCGTGCCAGGAGATGATCTCCCCGTAGCCGCGGGCGTTCCCGTTGCCCTTGGCCATGGCCGAGGTGGAGGCGTAGATGGTGTTGTTGCGCGGGCAGTAGTACGGCACCATGCTCCCCGGCGACGGATAGTCGCCGCAGGCGCCCCTGCCGCGCGTGGCCACGACCGAGTAGCTCGGCGGCGTGAACCGGATGCCCTGCCGCTGCATGATCGGCCCCCAGGCCCGGTCCATGCACCTGCCCGTCTTGAGGATCAGCGCCTTGAGCTGGCTGTGGCTGAAGATGCTCGCGCCGCCCGCCGGGCAGCTCACCCTGGGCAGGGTGCCGACCCGGTAGAGGGTGTTGTTCCTCGTGCTCGTGTTGAGCGTGGGCCGGGTCGGCGTCTCGGGCTCGGCGGACCGCGTAGCCGTCGGCTCGTCCGACCGGGTCTGGCTCCGCGACTCGGACGGAGACGGCGTCTCGTCGTCGTCATAGGAGTCGGTGTAGGAGGGGATGGCGACCGGCGTGGTCGTGTCGTGTCTGGACGAGCCCTTGAGCATCGCCCCGGCGATCACGAGCAGCACGAACAGCGCCGCCATCGACCCGAACACCGCCCCGAGGATGCCGACCACCCCCATGCCCGACTTCTTCCGCGGCGGCGGCCCCCACGGCCCCGGCGGCATGGGCGGACGCGGGGGAGGAGGCGGCTGCTGCGGATGCCAGGCGCCGCCCTGTGGCGGCCCGTACGGCCCGCTCGGCGGGTGCGGCTGCCCTTGCCCGCCCGGCGGGTACGGCTGTCCCTGAGGCGGGTACGGCTGCCCCTGGGGCGGCGCCCCGTACGGCTGGCCCTGCGGGGGATGCACCGGCCCCTGCGGGTAGACGGGCCCCGGCGGAGGCGGCGGATAGACCGGTCCTGGCGGGGGCGGCGGCTGCTGCCCCGGATGACCGTAACCCTGGGGCTGCGGCTCGCGGTGACCCGGCGGCGGCCAGGGACGCGACGGTGGCCGCAGGGGCTGACCTGGCCCCTGAGGCGGGGGTGGATGCTGCCCGTTGCCTGTCACCGTGTATCCCCCTTGACTCGGTTGTCCGTAAAGGGTGACTTGGTACGTCACTGGTTGGACATTTGCCGAATTTGGGGCAGAAGCATACCGATTTATCACCCGTCACAGAAGTCGCGGTGCCCGGCTACGGTCCGAAATCATTCGAGGTGATCTCTGCTATGTCCCGGACCGCGCGGCAGCTGGTGTCCTAGCTTCTTTGACATGAACCTCCAGCAGCTCCGCTACGTGGTCGCGACTGCGGAGCACCGCACCATGACCGACGCGGCCAGATCGCTCTATATCGCGCAACCTGCGCTTTCGCGCGCGATCCGCGATCTGGAACGGGAACTCGGCATGACGCTCTTCGCCAGGTCCGGACGCGGTGTCGTCGTCACCGCACAAGGCCGGCGGGTGGTCAAACTGGCAAGGGAGGCTCTTGATGCCGTACACGAGATCGAGAGCCTGTCCAATCACGGCAGCACAGGGGAGGCGGAGCTCCGCATCGCCTCCACGCCCAGCCTCGAACCCGGCCTGGCCGGACGGCTGCTGCCCGCCTACACCGCCGAGCACCCAGGTGTCCGCGTACACATCGTCCGTTGTGACGGCCGTGACGCCGTCGTCAACGCCATCAGGGATCAGCGGGCCGACCTCGGCCTGACCGATCTGCCCGTACCCACCGATCTGATCACCCATCCGCTCGAACGCCAGGAGATCGTGCTGATCTCCCCGCCCGGCCTCGAACTGCCCAATCCCGTGCCCATGGGCAAGCTCGACGGGATGCGCCTGGCCCTGCCCGCACGGGGCAGCGTCCGGCGCAGGGAACTCGACGCGATGTTCGGCAAGTACGCCGTCAGCCCGGTCGTCGTGCTCGAAACCGACGAGCGCAACGGCTGGCTCAACGCCGTACGCACCGGCCAGGCGTCACTGTTGTGGTACCGCGGCATGGCCGAACAGGCCAGCCGGGCCGGCCTCGTGGTGCGCTCGCTGGAACCCGCGGTCCGCCGCGTCATCGCCGTCGTGCACGCCCGTCGCCGCCTGCCGCTGATCGCCCAGGACTTCCTGGCCGCCGCCGAAAAGGGCAGCGCCGCCTGACCCGTCCTGAGCACATCGCCTTCGGCCGCCGCCGCGCCCGGCCGGAAGCGAGGACTCACCCCCGCACGAACCCCCGCACAAAACCCCCGCACGAATCCTGTGCGTCGAACCCCCTCCTCACCTCGCCACAGGCAGCCGCACGACCGCACGCAGCCCCGGTGCGGCGTCCTCCAGATGCACCCCGCCCCCGTGCGCCCGCACGGTCTCCCGGACGATGGCCAGGCCCAGCCCAGCGCCGCCCTCGTCGCGGCTGCGGCCCGAGTCCAGCCGCGTGAACCGGTTGAACACCCGCTCGCGATCCTGCTCGGGAATGCCGGGCCCGTCGTCGGTCACCGTCAGCACCCCGTCGGCCGTCAGCGCCACCTCCACCTTCGACGAGGTGTGCCGTACGGCGTTGTCCACCAGGTTGGTCAGCACCCGGCTCAGGTCCAGCGCGTCGCCGCGGACCACGACGGGATCGCACACGGTCAGCCGGGCCTCGCCGTACCTGTCGACGATCTGGCGCACCACCTCGTCGAGATCGACCGGCTCGCGTCTGGCCGGCACGCCGCCCCGCTCGTCCAGGCGGGCCAGCGCCAGCAGGTCCTCGGCGAGCCTGGACAGCCGCATCGCGTCCTCCATCACGCCCTCGGCCGTCTCCGGCCAGTCCTGGCCCTCCGGATGGCCGAGCGCCACCTCCAGCTGCAGCCGGATGCTGGCCAACGGGCTGCGCAGCTCGTGCGCGGCGTCGGAGACCAGCGCCCGCTGACGCTGCTCGGCCTCCTCCAGCCGGGCCAGCATGTCGTTGAGCGTGGTGGCCAGCGAGTGCACCTCGTCGCGCGACTCGGGCACCGGCAGCCGGCGCGACCTGGCGGTGTGCGTGATCTCGGCGGCGCCCCTGCGCAGCGCGGCGATCGGCCGCAGCGTCCGGCCGATCACCACCCAGCTCGCCACGGCCAGCAGCACGATGAGCATCGGCGTGCCGACCAGCAGCACCCGGCCGGCCGTACCGAGGCTCGTCTGGATCTCGCCGATGGGCCGGGCCGCGACCACGGTCCTGCCGTGGTCGGCGCTGATGACCACCACGCGCAGCGGCCCCGAGATCGCGAACGGCCGGCCGTCCAGGAACGTGGCCTGGCCGTCGCGCAGCACCTCGGCCCGCTCCCGCGCGTCCAGCAGCGGGACCAGCCGGTCGGCACCGTAGGTGACGTCCGTGATGCGGCCCGCCGCGTCGATCACCTGCACGATCGTGCCGTCGTGGGTGGCGATCGGGCTGGTCAGCGTGCCCGCGTCGGCCTGCACCCGCACGGTCTGGGCCTGCTGCCTGGTCGAGTCGTCGACGGTGCCGATGAGGGCCCGGTCCAGGACGGTCAGCAGCACCGACGCCGAGATGGCCAGCGCGAGCGCGAGGACTGCGGCGGCCACGACCGTCAGCCGGAAGCGCAGCCCCTGGCGCCGCCACCACAGCAGCGGCGAGTCAGCCACCGTCGCCCGCCAGCCGGTAGCCAGCGCCGCGCACGGTCTGCAGCGCGTTCCTGCCGAACGGGGCGTCGACCTTGCGCCGCAGGTAGCCCACGTAGACCTCCACCACGTTCGGGTCGGTGTCGAAGGTGTCCCACACGTGCTCCAGGATCTCCGACTTCGACACCACCTCGTCGCGCCGGCGCAGCAGATATTCCAGCAGCGCGAACTCCCTGGGCGTCAGCTCGATCACCTGCTCGCCCCGCTCCACCCGGCGCCGCGCGGGGTCCAGCGTCAGGTCGCCCGCCGTCAGCACGGCGGGCCGCCGCCCGGAGTCGCGCCGCAGCAGCGCGCGCAGCCTGGCCACCAGCACCACGTACGAGAAGGGCTTGGTCAGGTAGTCGTCGGCGCCCAGATCGAGGCCGTCGGCCATGTCGTACTCGCCGTCCTTGGCGGAGAGCATCAGGATCGGCACCCAGTTCTCCTCGGCGCGCAACTGCTTGCACACGTTGTAGCCCGACAGCCGGGGCAGCATGATGTCGAGCACCACGACGTCGTAGTCGCCGTGCCTGGCCGCGTGCAGTCCCTGCTCGCCGTCGTGGGCGAGGTCCACGGCGAACCCCTCGGCCTGGAGCCCCCGCTGCAGCGCGGCCGCCATCCGCCGCTCATCCTCGACGACAAGTACTCTCATGTGGCGATTCTCCCGTTCCTCCCCTGTGACGACGCTGAGAAGGCTGAGAGGCGTCTCAGCGTGGACTCAGGCTCGCCTGGGGTCGCGCGGCCGGTGCGCCGTCACTCGTCCCGGCCCCGCCTCTACCCTTCGTCGGCCGCCTGGCGGTCGACGACGAACGTGCCCTTCTGCGGCAACGTCGCCAAGACGCCCTCCTCGCGCAGCACGCCGACGGCGCGGCGGATGGTCTTGATGCTCACGCCCAGCTCGTCCGCAAGGCGCCGCTCGGCCGGGATCGGCATCTCCGCCTGGTATTGGCCAGCCTCGATGCGGCGTTTGATCTCATCCGCAACCTGCTGCCAGGCGTACGCGTTCGGCCGAATCTCCATGGCCTAAACGCTACTGATCCGCACAGATCCTCTATTCAGAGGGGTGCAGGACTCTGCAGAGGAGAGCAGAGGCAATCAGAGGTAGCGCGAGGTAGCAGATGGGGGCAGACTTGGGGGAGACATAGATCGGCCCCGCCCAAGCGTCAGCGCGCCGGAACGGGGCCTAACCGAGTTGCTGTTCCAGACGGGGGAGCCATGGTGATCGCCGCTCAGGCAGTCGTGCCGTACGTCACCGCCTACAGCGAGGAGACCGTCGCGCTCAACCTCACCTTCATCCGGGATGCGTGGTCATTGAGTGGGGTGCGGCTGTCCTATGCCGACCCCACGTCGAGTGACTGGGACATGGGCGTGCTGTGGGCCCGGCAGAAGACGCTCCGCCGCGGGAAAGTCCTGTACGACGAGCTTCACACGTTGCGGCAGAAGGAATGCATGCTGAGCAGGCTCTGCCAGGTGTGTCAGGGGCCGGCTTCCGACCCGGACACTGGGCTCCTCACGTGGGTTTTCCACGTTGAGCCGCCTGCCGCTTCTGGACACCTCAGCAAGCCGCCCATCTGCCGGGGCTGCCTGCCGGAAGCGATCACCGTATGCCCGTACTTGCGCCGCGAGGCCCATGTTTACAGTTCGGGCGACTATGGCGTGTGGGGTGTGAAAGGCCTGGTCGTATCCCCGGGTCGTAAGGCAGTCCTGCGGGACGTCCCACGAGACGACCTGCACACGCTGGAGTTCACCTTTGCCCGGGCCCTGGTAGTGCATGTGCCCGAGCTGCGCCGCGAGAATGTCTAGCCGACAAGCGATTCAAGAAGTAAGAGAGGTCCGCATGGAGGGGTCCACAGCGGAGGAGCGATTCCGGAAGGACAGCCGTGATCTGGCGGAGATAGGTTGCCAGGTGCGGGCGCAGCTGCCGCCCGTGACGGTTCGCCTGCCTGCGGAGCTGATCGGCAGGGCTCGTGCGGCGTGGTTCCGGGACGAGGACGAGGAGCTGCCGGACGAGGATTTCGAGGATTGGCTCATGAGGTTGCTGGCCGGTGAGCTCGCTCTCATCGGTCTGGCCGCGGGCGACCTTACGGAGTCCGAGGGCGGCGAGGTGGTCATCCAGCTCGATCCGCGGCAGGTCTCGCACGCCCTGTTCGCTGCGGGCCTTTGGGAGGATCGCCCTTGGCGGGCGGACCCCTGATTCCCGTCTGTACCATCCGCAGCGGCGATGGATACGTGACAGCGAAGGGCATCTTGTCCTGGGCCGGCCTCCTGGAGGGAGACGTGGTACCAACATCCGACTGCGAGGCCGGATTCACCGATGTCCACGACGTCGTCAAGGCTTTCGGCGACCGCATCGCCAAGCGTGAGTAAGGAAGCATCACCCCATGTTCGCCACTCGCGGTAGAAGGCTCGGCATCATTCTTGGGATGCTGTTGCTGGTCGCCGTCGCCGTCCTCTTCGTAACCGCGCAGATCAACAAACCGTACTGGCAGTGGATCGCCCAGGTGGAACCGCTGGCCGACGGGCGTACATTGCGCGCGGAACTGCTGTTCAGCAGGCCGAGGCCCGACGGCACCTTCTGCGAGCGAGTAGTGGACACGGTAGCGGAGGAGTCGGCCGCCCAGGTGGCGGTGGGCGTACAGGTATACAACGAGTGCGCTCCCGTCATGTCCTGGGGAAGGGTGAGGGGTTCGGCGGTTGGTCATCCCTACAGCGTGGATGTCCGGCTGCGTGCACCACTCGGGGGACGACTCATCGTTGAGAGGGGAAGCGGACGCCCCATCCCCATTCGAGGGGAATCCCCGCGGTACTCGACCGGGAAGTTTTCCTAGACGAAAGTTCTGATCGCATCCTTCCCGACATGGACGTTGGGTTGATCCCACACCGGAGCAGTGCTTCTACCAGCGGAAACGCGTCCGCGCTGAGAGGCGTCTCAGCTGGTCTCAGCCTCGCCTAAGCATGCATGACGCAGGCTCTGGTCATCGACATACCGTTAAGGAGTGAGATGCGCAGAGGAACGTTCGTGAGATGGGGAGTGCCGATCGCGGCCGCGGCCGTGATCGCCGGAGCTATGGGGGCCGGTCCGGTCATCGCCGCGGTCAGCGGCGATCCGGTGCTGCCCGAGCGTACGGCGCAGCAGTTGCTCGCCGACGCCGCGGCGGCCACCAAGGACAAGGCCGGCCCGCCGCCCATGTCCGGCACCGTGCAGCAGACCGCTTCGCTCGGTCTGCCCGCACTGCCCGACATGGGTGGCACGTCGCCGTTGAGCCTGCTGTCCGGCTCGCACGAGGTGAAGGTCTGGTACGGCGCCGGCGACAAGTTGAGGGTCGCCATGCCGACGCAGTTCGACGAGTCCAACCTGATCGTCAACGGCGACCAGGTCTGGTACTGGGACAGCGGCGACAACACGGCGACCAAGATCAAGGTGGCGAAGGGCGCCGAGAAGCCGCATGAGCTGCCCACGCCGGGGCCGGCCGACGTGACCCCGCAGCAGATGGCGGCGAAGATCCTGGCCAACGCCGACGAGCACACCGCCATCCGGGTGACCAACAACGCCCAGGTGGCCGGCCGTGCCGCCTACCAGCTCGTGCTCGCTCCCAAGGACGAGGGCTCGCTGGTGCAGGAGGTGCGGCTGGCGCTCGACGGTGAGAACTACATGCCGTTGCAGGTCCAGGTCTTCGCCAAGGGCTCGGCCGAGCCGGCCTTCCAGGTCGGCTTCACCCAGGTGACCTTCACGCCGCCGGCGGAGGAGAACTTCTCCTTCACCCCGCCCGCGGGCGCCAAGGTGAAGGAGGAGACGCTCGGTGCCAGTGGCGACGCCGAGCAGGTCGAGCAGAAGGCGGAGTCGGCCAAGGAGGTCCGCAAGGACACGAAGGTCGTCGGCGCCGGCTGGACCAGGGTCGCGGTCCTGCCCGCCACGCTGGCGGACCTGACGGCCAAGCCGGCCGAGACCCCGTCCGACGGCAAGCCGGGCAGCCACTGGAAGGGCGGCTCGGAGGGCGCCGACCCGAGCGCGCTCGTCCAGAACGTGCTCAAGACGGCCACCCCGGTCAGCGGCACGTGGGGCTCGGGCAAGCTGATCAAGACCAAGCTCGTCACCGCGCTGCTGACCGACGACGGCCGGCTGCTGGTCGGCGCGGTCACGCCGGAGGAGATCACCAAGGCGGCGGGCACCAAGTGACCGTTGTCACGCATGAAGCGGGGGCGCCCTTCGGGGCGGCCCCGCCCTCCGGCGACTCGGCGATCGTCACCCAGGGCCTGACCAAGCGCTTCCGCGGCGGCCAGGTCGCGGTCGACGCACTGGACCTGACCGTGCCGCGCGGATCGGTCTTCGGCTTCCTCGGGCCCAACGGCTCGGGCAAGACCACCACGATCCGCATGCTGCTCGGCCTGGTGGCGCCCACGGCCGGCGAGTACTCCGTGCTCGGCCTGCCCCTGGCGGACGCACTTCCCCGGGTGGGGGCGCTGGTGGAGGGGCCGGCGTTCTACCCGTACCTGTCGGGCGAGGCGAACCTGTACCGCTTCGACGCCGCCGACCCCACCGCTCTCGGCCGCACCGCGAAGAAGCGGGTCGCCGAGGCCCTGGAGCGGGTCGGCCTGTCGGCGGCCGCGGGCAAGCGCTTCCGCAACTACTCACTCGGCATGCGCCAGCGCCTGGCCATCGCCGCCGCCCTGCTCGGGCCGCGTGAGCTGCTCATACTCGACGAGCCCACCAACGGGCTCGACCCCCAGGGCACCCGCGAGGTACGCGCGCTGGTCAAGGAGATCGCCGCCGACGGCACCACGGTCTTCGTCTCCTCGCACCTGCTGACCGAGGTCGAGCAGATGTGCACGCACGCCGCGATCATGCGCGCCGGCAACCTGGTCGCCCAGGGCACGATCGCCTCGCTCAACGGCGGCCTCACCACCCGCGTCAGGGTCGAGACACCGGACGTCGCCGACGCGGCGCGGGTGCTCGGCACGCTCGGCCTGGCCGACGTGCGCACGCCTGACGGGGGCGTCGCGGCGGTGACGGCGGACCTGGGCGCGCACGCGCCCGAGGACATCAACGCGACGCTGGTACGGGAGGGCGTCGCCGTGCGCGGCCTGGCCGTCGTACGGCCGAGCCTGGAGGACGTGTTCGTGGGACTGACAGGGGAGGGATTCGATGTCGACGGCTGAGACGCAGGAGCGCCGGACGCCGGGGCTGGTGCCGGTGACCGAGACGATGCGCACCGCCGAGCGGCGGCCGTCCTCGGCGCCCGGTTCATCCGAGCCGTCCGAGCCGGCCGGGCCGCCGGTGCGGCTGGCGTCGGCGTTCTGGCGGCTGCTCGGCTCCGAGCTCGGCCTGACGTTCCGGCGGCCCCGCAATCAGGCGATGCTGGCCGTCCTGGCGAGCGTGCCGGTGCTGATCGGCATCGCGCTGCGCATCGCCAGCGCCGACGAGGCGGTCGGCGGGCTCATCGGCGCGGTGGCGGGCAACAGCCTCATGCTGACGTTCGCCTCGTTCTCCTTCCTGGTGCTGCTGCTGATGCCGATCGCGGTGAGCGTGGTCGGCGGCGACTCGATCGCGGGCGAGGCGGGCGCGGGGACACTGCGCTACCTGCTCGCCGCGCCCGCCGGCCGGACGCGGCTGCTGGTCGTGAAGTACCTCAACGTGGTGGTGTTCGCCTACGCGATCACTGTCGTGGTGGCGCTGTCGGCGCTGGTCACCGGGCTGATCCTGTTCCCGGTGGGGCCGGTGACGCTGCTGTCGGGCAGCACCATCTCGGTGGCCGAGGGCCTGCTGCGGATCCTCATCGCCGTGGGGTACGTGGGCGCGGGCATGGCGGCCCTGGCGGCCGTGGCGGTGGCACTGTCGACGTTCACCGAGGTGTCCATCGGCGCCATCGCGGCGACGATGGTCCTGATCATCGTCACCCAGGTGCTCCGGGCGATCCCGCAGCTCGAGGCGATCACGCCCTATCTGCTGCCCAGCTGGTGGACCAAGTTCGACGCGGTGCTGCGCAGCCCCATCGACTTCGCGGGTCTCGTTCAGGGGCTGCTGGTCTTCGGGGCGTACATCCTGCTGTTCGGCTCCATCGCGTGGGCCCGCTTCTCGGGCAAGGACATCACCTCCTGAGCGGTCCGGGCCGGTGAGATCCGACCCGGACCGTCTCGGCGGTCCGCCATCAACCGAGAGCCGCCCAAGCGTTCTGAGCCGCCCGAGCCGCTCGTAGGTCAGGACGGGCGGCGGCGCAGGGCCAGGATGGCGACCACGATGCCGATGACACCGACCACGAGCCCGGCACCGCCCAGCAGGCGCGCGGTGCCGTCCGAGGACGAGCCGGCCGCTACCTTGCTGACCGATGGGGCCATGCCGTCAGCGGAGGCCGAGGCCGCGGGGGCTGACGCGGCGGCCGACGGGGAGCCGCTGTGGTGGGAGTCGGACGCGGTCGCGGGGGTCAGCTTGAGCGTCGGAGCCGGGTGCTCCGCCTCGCTGCCGTCCGCCTTCGGGGCGTCCGCCCACTTGACCACCTCGCCGCCGGAGTATGTCTGCGTCGTCGGGAACGCGAGCTGATCGGTGTCCGTGGGCAACTGCCCCATGGACACCTCGAACTCCTGGAACTCGCCCTTACCGATCTTCCCGCCCGACCAGACGACCTTGGTGACGGCCTCCTTCAGATCGCCGTACTCGGTCTTGACGGGCTTGGGCAGCTTGCCCTCGGTGACTTTGACGCTCCATCCCGGCACCGGCTTGACCGAGACGAACGCCAGCGGGTGGTCGGTGGGGAAGGACACCTCGACCTTGACGGTCGAGGCGTCGTCGCGCTCGTTGGGCACCCGGAAGGCGACCTTGCTGAAGCCGCCCTGCTCGGCGGTGCCCGGGTTGATCGAGACGTGGGCCAGCGCGGGAAGGGCGAGGCCGGCGGTGATGGCGGTGGCGGCGGCCAGGACCGTGGTCGTGCGACGCACGAAGGACATGATGAATCTCCACTGGAATGAGCGGGGGGGTCGAAAAGGTGTCAGAGGATCAGGCGGGCAGTGGAGGACCACGCCTGGGGACACAGTGCAGGAGCAGCGGATCGACCGGGACGATCCGTACGATCACCATCGGGACGGCCGGCCGCACGGCGGGAACGGCGACCGGGCGCAGCAGCGCCAGACGGTGACCGAGGCGGTGCAGCAGCGCCCAGAGCGCGCTCTCGCCGCGCGCCAGCCACCACCCCGTGATCAGCGTGGCCGTCAGGTGCGCCAGCAGCATGCCGGCGGCCTGGCCGAGCCCGCGGCCGTGCGAGTGCGAGATGACGTAGGCGGTGCCGTCGGCGCCGAACAGCTCGTGCAGCCCGAACTGGGCGCACACCAGCGCAACGTTGATCGTCGCGGCCGAGCGCTCGCGGGCGCTCAGCGCCAGGGCCGGCAGCAGCACGGCGCCGAGGCCGAGCGCGGCCGTGTGCGGCGGGGGAACCGAACCGCCGCCCATCGCGTGCGCGAGCGCGGCGAGTCCCACGCAGACGGCGGCGAAGGCGGCCGTCCGCGCGAGCCTGAGGGGAAGTTCCGCGCGCATGGGTGTGTCACATGCTCTCACGAGGGCAGGCTTCGGGGAGACCGCTACTCTCAAGCCGCGCAATGCTGGTCGATTTGCGGCAATTGTCGCTAGGGTCGTGCCGAACACGTTGACATTGAGGTGAGAACGTTGCGGCACTTTGCAGGATTGCTCGTCGGAGTCGTAGTGACCGCAGCGGTGCTGGGAGGCGGCGGCTGGGCCGTCCAGCAGGCATTAGCCAGTGCGTCGGCCAACCCGGTGGGCGGGCAGAAGATGTGGATCGCGCTCGGCGCGATGGCGGCGGTCGGGCTGGTCGTGGGACTCGTGGTGGCGGGACGGATCTCGCCGATGGCCACGTTCGTGCCCTCGCTGGTGCTGCTGGCCTGGACCGTGGTCTACTCCCTCGACGTGAACCAGGCGATCTCCCTGATCCCCGCCGAGCCGTCGGTGAACCAGATCATTAGGGACATCGGCTCCGGCGACAAGATCCTGCTGACCACGGGCGTGTTCGCACTGCTCGGGGTCGCCCTGTTCATCCCGGTGCTGATGCCGTCGCGCTGGTCACGGCGGCACGAGGACGAGGATGAGGACTACGAGGAGAGCCCCCAGGCCGGCTATTACTGATCGCCGTCCTCGAGATTGGCGATCATGCGGGCCAGCGTCCGCATGAACGCGTCGATCTCCTCCTGGTCGATCCCCTCCAGCGCCCGCGCGTTCGCCGCGCGGGCGCCCTGGGCCAGGGTCTTCTCGATCTCACGGGCGCGCGGGGTGAGCGTGTTGCGGGAGCGCCGCCGGTCGTCCGGGTCGATGGTGCGCACGATCAGCCCGTCGCGCTCCATGCGGCGCAGTGTGTGGGCCATCGTCGACTGGTCGATCCTGACCCGTTCGCAGAGCTCCTGCTGGGTCAGCCCGTCCTCCTCGTAGAGGGCCAGGAGCTGGGCGAACTGCCCCGGCGTCACGCCAGTGGCGGAGATCCCGGCCCGCAGCCCGTTGCCGAGCAGCCGGGCCAGGTGGTTGAGCTGGTAGCCGAGGGATGACTGGCGGGGCAGCGACGTCACAGACGTTCCTTCGTACGGGCGAGGCGGCGGATGCGCGGCCACTGCCACATGGCCACGCCGGACGCCACGAGGACGGGCACGATTAACCAGCGTATCGCCGTGTGCGCGGGGGAATCGGCGGGCGGGGCGAGGTAGATGTAGGTGGCGATGGCCAGCCCGCCGACGAGATGCACGGCGCGCTGGATGGTACGGATCTGCTTGGCCTTCATGGCGCTGCCTCCAAGTTATATGGCTTGCCATGAATAATACATGGCAAGCCATATAGTCGTGATGGTCAGCGGCTGCCCGTGTAGAGGTGGGTGACCACGTCCTCGATCGTGGACTTCTCGGGTGCCGTGGCCATCAGCTCGTCGAGCGTGCCGTCGAACGCCAGCCGTCCGTGGTCGATCAGCATGACCCGGCGGCAGAGCCGTTCGATGTCGCCCAGGTCGTGCGTGGTCAGCAGGACGGTCGTGCCCTGCTCGGCGTTGAGCCGGCGCAGGAACGCCCGGATGCTCGACTTGCTGACCACGTCGAGCCCGATGGTCGGCTCATCGAGCACCAGCACGTCGGGCGCGTGCAGCAGCGCGGCGGCCAGGTCGCCGCGCATGCGCTGGCCCAGGCTGAGCTGACGTACCGGCGTGCGGGTGAAGCTCCCCAGGTCGAGCGTCTCGGTCAGCTCGTCGAGCCGCGTCTTGAAGACCTTGCGATCTACTTTGTAAAGGAGCCGGATCAGTTCAAAGCTGTCGCGCAGCGGAAGGTCCCACCACAGCGTCGTACGCTGCCCGAACACCACGCCGATGCGCCGCGCCAGCGTCGTGCGCTTGCGCGAGGGGTCGAGCCCGGCCACCCGCACCCGGCCCGACGTGGGGGTCAGGATGCCGCACAGCATCTTGATCGTGGTGGACTTGCCGGCGCCGTTGGGGCCGAGGTAGCCGACGAACTCTCCCGGCGCCACGGTGAACGACAGGTCGCGTACGGCGTGCACGAGGTTCCCCTTGAGCTTGAGGCTCCTGCGCACCTTGAACGAGCGCCCGGCCTGGTCGAGCTCGATCATCCTTAACTTCCCGTCGATCGGTAGTGCCGGATGCCCAGGCGCCAGGCGAACCCGGCGAGCAGGGCGAGGACCAGAGCCGCGACCGGCCCGAGGAAGCGCATGAAGCCCGGGGTGCCGAACGGGTCGTCCCTGTCCAGCACGTAGAGGGCGGGCTGCCAGTTGATGAAGGCCAGCGGCAGCGCGTAGGTCACCCCGCGCACCAGGTCGCGGCCGTAGATGGCGAAGGGGTATTGAGTGAGCTGGCCGCTGCCGTAGGTGAAGGCGTTGGTCACCTCGGGCGCGTCGGTCAGCACGAACTGCAGCGCCCCGGCCAGCGTCCAGAGCGCCCCGAAGATGACCATCCCCGTCGCGATCATGACCGGGACCATCCAGAGCCGCCCGGAGTCGAGGTCGAGGGCGCTGATCGCGTAGCCGAGCACGATCGCCGCCTGCAGGACGCGGCCGGCGCGGGTCGGCAGGAAACGGTCGGCCGCCAGTTGGATCCAGGCGCTCACGGGCCTGATCAGGATGGTGTCGAACGTGCCCGCCTTGATGTGCTGGCTGATGCGGTCGATGTTGCTGACGAACAGGTCGCACAGGCAGAAGGCCAGGTTCGCCGTGCCGTACAGGAAGAGCGTCTCCTCGCGGGAGAAGCCGGCCAGGGAGGTGGTGTTGGCGAAGATGATGAGGATCACCGCCACGTCGGTGCCCGCCACGAACAGGCCGAGCACGGTCGCGAGGGCGAACGAGGCCGGGTAGGCCATCGCGGCGCGGGTCCAGGTCCAGGCCAGCAGGAAATAGGTCCTAACCACCCTGGATCACCACCTTGTGGCGGATCGCCCGCGTGCCGAGCGCGCCGGCGGCCAGCAGCGCCGCCGCCCAGCAGCACTGGAAGGCCAGGGTCTCCAGCACGGGCGCCTTGCCGAGGTAGAGGTCGGTGGGTGCCTGCACCATCGCGGCCCACGGCAGCGCCCTGGCCAGGTCGCCGAGCATGCCGGGGAACAGGCTGAGCGGCAGCAGCATCCCGCTGAAGAGCGTGGTGAGCACCAGCGAGAACGCCCCCACGCCACGCTCGTCGATCAGCCAGCAGACGGACAGCGAGACCAGGTAGCGCCAGCCGAAGCTGGCGATCATCCCGGCCAGGAAGCCGGCGAGGAAGGCGAGCCACTGCCCGGGGCCGGCCGGATAGGTGACGCCGAACAGCGCGGCGCCCAGCAGCATCGGCGGGATGCCGCGTACCAGGAACAGGTAGCAGGCCCGGCCCAGGTCCTCCGACAGGGACCAGAGCAGGAGCGAGGCGGGGCGGACGAGGTCGAGCGCGATGTCGCCGCTGCGGATCCGCTCGGGGATGGCCAGACCCGTGCCGAACAGCTGCATCGGGCCGATCAGGGCCTGGGTGATGAAGCAGAACGTGACGGCCTGGGTGACGTCGTAACTGGCCAGGCCGGGTCTGGCCTGCCAGAGGGCGATGAGGATGTAGGCGCGAAGGATGCCGAAGACGCTGTTGGTGAAGGCGCCCGCGATCGCGGCCCAGACGTAGGTGGCGTGTTTGCGGAAGCCGTACCGGACCAGCCGGGCATAGAGCGGTATGGTTTTGCACCTCCGGAGAGTGATGGCATGGTGACCAACCGTGCCCGGACCCGCACGCGGGTCAGCCGATGGAAGCCTTGAATTATCTGCTTCACGGTCGGCGATCCGCAACGCGATAAACGACGCGCGGGCGTGTCCGGGACACGTCGCCGAAATGGTCCCGTAAGCGAGGAGATACTTACTTGCGAGTAGAGCGATGTTCTGGGGGGAAAAGATTCATCGGAGGGATATATGGACTTGGACAGGGACGTCGCTCCCGACTATCCACTGAGCTGGCAGGCTCGCGCGGTCACCGGTCTGATGCGCGGGACTCTCAAGCCGGCCTCGCACCTCCTGATGCGCCACCCCGTGACGATCGACTGCGCGGCCCGGCTCGGCGAGCTGGGCCGGCTGGTGCCGTTACGGCCGCCCGGCCACGTGGACGTCGAGTCGGCCGCCTTCTCCGCGTGCGGCGGTGAGTGGGTACGCGCGGGCGCGGCGCCCGACGAGGGCAAGGTGCTGCTGTACTTCCACGGCGGCGGCTACTTCTCCTGCTCGCCCAGGACGCACCGGCCGATCACCTGGCGCCTGTCCGTCGCGGCCCGCCGCCCGGTGCTCGCCCTCGACTACCGCCAGGGGCCGGTCCACAAGCTGGCCGACTCCCTGAGCGACGCGCTGGACGCCTACGACTGCCTGCTGAAGCGCGGGTACGCGCCCGAGAACATCCTGTTCGGCGGCGACTCGGCGGGCGGGCACCTCACGCTCGTCACCCTGCTCGCCCTGCGCGACCGCGGTCTGCCGCTCCCGGCGGCGGCCGTCTGCCTGTCGCCCTGGGCCGACCTGACGGACCTGCCCAAGCGCGCGAACCGCTGGCAGGACCCGATGCTGCCGGCCGGCCGCATCCGCTGGCTGGCCCGGTGCTGGACCTCCGGCCTGGACGCGCGCGATCCCCTCGTGTCGCCCGTGCTCGGCGACTTCGCCGGTCTGCCCCCGCTCATGATCGTCACCGGCTCGACGGAGGTGCTCCGGGACGAGGCCCGGCGCGTGGCGGTCAAGGCCAGGCTGGCGGGGGTGCCGGTGACGTACGAGGAGTGGCGGCGGATGCCGCACGTGTTCCCGATCCTGGCCGACGTGCTGCCCGAGGGCAGGCTGGCCTTCCGGCACATGGCGAGGTTCTTCGCCGCGGTCGCGGCGGTGCGGTCGTCCTCTCTGGAGGACGCGGCCTGACCGCGCGGACGTCCTGGCTGGTGGGCGTGGGTCGGCCCTCTTGGGGCTCAGGGCGGTCTTGGTGATGCGATGCTGGACGGGTCGCGGCGAGTGAATGGTGTGCGGGAATCGGGTAGATGGCGTCTTTGTCGTTACTCGTGGTCGCCGGCCCTGACCGGACCCGGGGATCAGGGTGTAGGTTAGGCATGCCTAATATTTGAGGAGTGTTCCGATGGCCGACAAGCCCAGAGATCACCATCGTGGCGTAGTGATACGTACGGAGCGGATCACGCCGCACATGATCCGTGTCGTGGTCGGTGGTGAGGATCTTCGGGACTTCGCCACCTCGGGTCTCACCGATCACTACGTCAAGCTGGTCTTCCCGCACGAGGGGGTCGACTATCCGGTCCCGTTCAACGTCCAGCATGTACGCGAGACCATGCCACGGGAGGTCTGGCCACGGCTGCGCAGCTACACCGTGCGCGCCTGGGACCCCGACACCGGGGAGATGACGCTCGACTTCGTCTACCACGGCGAGGAGGGCATCGCCGGGCCGTGGGCCGCGCGGGCCGTGCCCGGTGACGAGCTGTTCATGCTCGGCCCCGGCGGCGCCTACGCGCCGCGCCCGGAGGCGGGCTGGCATCTGCTCGTCGGTGACGAGAGCGCGCTCCCGGCCATCGCGGCCGCGCTGGAGACACTGCCCGACGGCGCGACCACCTACGCCTTCCTCGAGGTCGACGGGCCGGAGGAGGAGCAGAAACTGCGGGTCTCGGGTGAGACGCGGCTCGTCTGGCTGCACCGTGACGGCGCGCCCGTCGGCGAGGCGCTGGTGAAGGCGGTGCGCGAGCTGGAGTTCCCCGAGGGTGACGTGCACGCGTTCGTCCACGGTGAGGCGGGGTTCGTCAAGGAGCTGCGGCGCCACCTCAGGGTCGAGCGCAAGGTGCCGATGGAGCAGCTGTCGATCTCCGGCTACTGGCGGCTCGGCGCCGACGACGAGGGCTGGCGGGCCGCGAAGCGCGACTGGAACCGCCAGGTCGAGGCCGAGGAGGCCGCGGCGCTCGGCTAGGCCCCGCGTGCGCCTTACCTCCGATACCGTTCCTAACCAGTGAACGTGAGTTGCACTGGCGCGCCCCGAACGGTGTTGGGCGCGCTGGTCTCCCGCGTTCTGGCCGTATCCGGGCTGGGCGCATCGTGTGCGTGGTCCGGTGTGCGGTGGCGGGATTCCTCACGCCCGGCGGCACACGGTTCGGCCTGGATGCTCCGATGCCCCACACGATCGCTCTGGTCGTGCGGGGGCGGTGGCGTCCGTCGCCGGATCGGGTACTGCTGGGCGCGTCGTGCGATAGCCACGGCGGCGGCATCGTGGCGGGTGGTCTGGCGTGTCCGGCTGGTCAGGGGGTTCTGCCAGTGCTGGGCTCCCCACCGGGAGGTGTAGGCGGGATCCACCGCGATGACGCTGATACCGGCGCCTTCGGCCATGGAAGTGAGCCGGGCGCGCAAGCGGCCGGTGGGCATGCCGGAGATCAGCCGCCGGAACCGTTTGTTGCGGCCGTGTTTCTCGCGGGTCTTGTCGTGCGCGAAGTCCAGGTCTTCGATGGCGATCGCGGCGACGCCGCACTCCCGGGCCCAGTGCAGCAGGCGGGTCAGGGCGTGCCGGACCTGGGCGTCGCGGTGCCCGGCGGCATCGGACAGGTCATAGCCGAAGCGGCGCGGGTTGCCGATCGGGTTGCCGTGCCCGTCCAGCCGCCAGGTGGCCAGGTGATCGGCGTTGGTGTCCACCCCGATCACCCCGCCGGCCAGCGCGGCCTGGAGCGGGATGATCGTGGTCGGCTGATGCTGCCAGGAGGCGGTCAGATACCAACGGCCACGCGCCACCTCCAGATGGATGCGGTAGGCAACAGCCCGGTTTGCCTCCACCCGGTCGGCCCACTCCTGGCCCCGGTGCGCGAAGCACACTCTCGCGGCGAGCACGTAGCGGCCGTGCCCGGCGTTGGCCAGGTGAGCCAGCGGCGCTGGCAGCTTGATGCTGACCTGTCCGTCGGGGGTGAGTTGGATGGTTTCGTTGCCGTAGCGCTTGCCCGACTCGCCATCAGCCTGCAGGAACCACCGCTCGGCCTGCCACCGCTCGCGCCACTGCGTTTCGGTGAGCTGGGCGGCGGCCAGGTGGTGCCGGGTGGTGAGCAGCCGCTTGCCGTCCCGCACGACGTGCACCCGCCCGGCCTCGAAGTCGACCCGTTCCCGCTGCAGTCGGTCGGTCAGCACGTGCAAGCGGCGGGTCTTGGCATGCCACTCCCGCCTACTGCGGTAGCCGCCCGGCGCCTTCTTCGAACCCTTCGCGCCGATCGGCTGAGCCAGCCGGTGCGCGATCGCCGCGATGCCCGCCTCAAGGGAGCGGAGGTGGGCCGCCTGGCAACGGCGGGCCAGCCTCATCCCGCCAGGTCAAGCCCTTGAGCCGGTCACGAATCGCCACCCCGCACGGCCCCGCAGCCACGTACGACGCAGCGATCGGACGCAACGCCTCAGCCATGCCCGACCGTCCCCAGCGCCGTACAGGTGAACAAGTCCACCGGCAGGCGACCACAGCGGCGGGCGCACGACGCGATCGGCACCTCCACGACATCACCCCACCGACACACTCGGATCATCCGCTACCCACCCCCGACCTTCGCTGACAGTGACCGTTAGGCTACCGAGAGTTGACCTGCCGAGCCGAACATACGAGCGGCACACACCCGCCACCCACCGTCCCGACTACACCGAACGCCTCATGCACACTCAACAGCCAACAGTTCGCAACCTCTGCAATTTCCGGCGACAAGTCACCATAATTGGTGATCTACGGCCTGGTTGTGCCGGGAGGAGAAATCCCGATGCCGGAGTTCGAACCGCTGCGCGAGGAAGAGCCCGTCCAGGTGGGCGTGTACCGGCTGATCGGACGGCTGAGCCCGGACGTCTTCGTCGGCGCGCCGAACCCCGCCGGAGCGGATGAATCGCCCCCACCTCCACCTCCTCCGTCGGTGTCGCCGCCGTCGGCGGCGGATGAATCGATGGCGCCGTCGGTAGCGGGGGATGTATCGGCTCCGCCGTCGTCGTCTGCGGAGCTCGTCGTGGTGAAGCTGCTGCACCCGGAGATCGATCAGGAGCGCTTCCTGCGCCTGATCGAGCCCTTCCAGGAGGTCTCCGCCTTCTGTACGGCCCAGGTGCTCGGGTCTGGACTGCACGACGGCCGGCCGTACGTGGTGAGTGAGTACATCGACGGCCCCACGCTGGAGCGGACGACCGCGACGGGCACCCGGCTGCGGAACACGGCGCTGCACCGGCTCGCCGTCGGGACCGTCACCGCGCTGGTGGCCATTCACCAGGCGAACGTCGTCCACGGCGACATCCGGCCGGGCAATGTGGTGCTCGGCCCCGACGGGCCCCGGCTGATCAACTTCGGCATCGGCCGGGCGATGGCGGGCACGGCGTCCGCCACGACCCGCAAGGTGGACGTGCCCGCCTTCACCGCGCCCGAACGGCTCGGCGGAGCCGCCGCCGAGCCCCCGGCCGACCTGTTCTCGTGGGCGGCGACGCTGGTGTCGGCGGCGTCCGGGCGCTCTCCCTTCGAGGGCGGCTCGATGGCGGGCACGGTCAACCGGATCACCAACGGCGAGCCCGACCTGCCCGACCTCGGGGACCTGCGCGATCTGGTGGTGGCCTGCCTGTCGAAGGATCCCGCCTCGCGTCCCACGTCGAGTGAGGTGCTGCTGCGGCTGGTCGGGGAGACCAACTTCCTGACCGCCCGGTTGCCGCCACCGTCCGGGCTGCCCTACAACCTGCCGCCGCCACGGTTACCGCCTGACTCGCAGCCGCAGCCTTCCTCCTCCCTGGATTCGCAGCCGCCCTCGTCGCAGTTATCGCCGGATTCGCCGCAGTCGCCGTGGCAGCCGGGGTCGGCTGGGCAGGCGGGGGAGTGGCCGGGGTCAGCCGGGCAGGCGGGGGAGTGGCCGAGGTCGGCTGGGCAGGCAGGGGAGTGGCCGGAGCCGACCGGGCAGGCCCCGGAAGGGCGGGCGTCGGCAGGGCAGGAGTCGGCTGGGCAGGAGTCGGCTGGGCAGGAGTCGGCTGGGCGGCGCAGGCCTGCTGGGCTGGAGCCGGACGGATGGGCGTCGCGCGGGCGTGCGTCGGGCGGTCTGGGGCCGGATGGGCTTGAGCGACAGGGGGTGGACGGGCGGGGGCCGGACGGTGTCGCGGCGGCTCTGCCCGCACGGCGGGGCCGAGGGACGCTGATCGCCGTGGCCGCGTTCGTCGCCGGAGCGCTGGTGTCGGGCGTCGGCGTCTACGCGCTGACCGGCCAGCGGCTCGTGGCGGCCTCCGGCCCGACCGCACCCCGTTCGACTTCGGCCGGTCCCGTCAGTCCCGGTCCCGTCAGTTCCGGTTCTGTTGGCACCGGCCCCGTACGGTCCGGTGCCGCGTCGGGTGCGCCCACCTCGGTCATCACCGCCGCGCCCCCGATCACCCCCAGCGTGACCAGCGCGCCGGTCGCCAGTGTCGCGCCCAAGGCCGACAAGGACGTCAAGCTGGCCGACGTCGACGCCATCCTGCACGAGAACTCCGCCGACCCCGTATGGCTGGCCGCCTACCTCCAGGTCAAGAGCCCGTACAAGGCGTTCGCCAGGGACAGGTCCGGCCGGTTCAAGGAGGTCGGCCTGGCCGAGGAACCGCGCCTGTCACCGACGGGCGACTGGGTGGCGCTCAACCCGTGGGTCAAGTTCCAGAGCTCCGACATGGATCAGGTGCGGCTCACCAACCTGAACACCAAGGAGTCCTTCACGGTCAACACAGTGAAGAAACCCGCGCAGACCTGGTCCCCAGCCTGGTCGCGGGACGGCAGGCGGCTGCTGCTGTCGGTCTCGAACGCCAAGCGGACGTTGATCACGGGCTTCGCGGTCATCGACGTCCAGGCGCGGACGGCCACCGTCGTGGAAGCGCAGTACAAGGACGCCAGCAGCCTGCCCTTCGCGTTCACCCCGGACGGCAAGATCGCCAGAGGTTATAGCGCCACCAAGAGCCAGGGCATCGAGACGTACGACATGTCGGGCAAAGTCACCCACAGCATGCATTGGGTGGGCAGGCCCCGCGACGTCTCCTGGTATTCCCCGTCGGGCAAGCAGTTCATGACGGTCTGCCCCAACAACAAGGAGATCTGCATCTGGGACGCCACGACCGGTGACCGCACGGCCACCGTGCCCGGCGTCGAGGACGACTCCTACGTGCTCGGCTGGTTCAACGAGGATCACATCCTCGTGCAGGAATCCGCCAAGAAGGGCAGGGCCCACGTCGAGATCATGGACTTCCTGGGCCAGGTCAAGCGCGTCCTCGCGGACGTCGCCCCGAACAAGAGCGCCCGGCAGTTCGCGCCCAAGGCCCCGTGACCATGGAACCGCGCCCCTTGCTCGCGGGCGACCCCGCCCAGGTGGGGCCGTACCGCGTCGCGGGCCGGCTCGGCCAGGGCGGCCAGGGGGTCGTCTACCTCGGCGAGTCGGCGGCGGGGGAGCGCGTCGCGATCAAGCTGCTGACGCACGCGAGCGGGGACGAGGGGCGGGCGGGGTTCGCCAAGGAGATCGAGCTCGCGCGACGGGTGAAGGCGTTCTGTACGGCGACCGTGCTGGCGACCGGCGAACTGAACGGCGTGCCGTACGTCATCAGCGAGTACGTCGACGGGCCCTCCCTCGCCAGGGTGCTCGCCGAGCGGGGCCCGCTGCGGCCGGCCGAGCTGCGCCGCCTGGCGATCGGCAGCCTGACCGCGCTGACCGCCATCCACCAGGCCGGCGTGGTGCACCGGGACCTCAAACCGGGCAACGTACTGCTCGGCAGGGAGGGTCCCCGGGTGATCGACTTCGGCATCTCCCGGGCGCTGGACTCCAGTGAGCTCACCGGCGAGCATCTGGTGGGCACGCCGCCGTACATGGCTCCGGAGCAGTTCGGCGGCGCCGGCGCCGGGCCGCCCGCGGACCTGTTCGCCTGGGCGGCCACGGTGGTGTGCGCGGCTTCCGGCAAGCCGCCCTTCGGCTCGGGAGACCTGCCGTCCGTACTGAACCGGATCCTGTCGGCGGAACCCGACCTCGGTGACCTGCGCGGCGATCTGCGCGACCTGGTGTCCCGCTGCCTGGCCAAGGACCCCGCCGCCCGGCCCACGGCCGCCCGAGCGCTGCTCACCCTGCTCGGGCACCCGGTCCCGCCCCAGGGCCTGCTCACCGAGGGCACCAGATCCGCGGCCCCACCCACCCCCACTCGACCCGCCGCCACCTCATCGTCTGCAACCCCGTCCGGGGGATCGCAGGCCGGGCCGCAGTCTGTGCCGCATTCGGTGCCGCCGGCTGCCGGTGTGCCTTCCGTCCCCTCTGGTCCGTCCCCGTTGACGCTGGTTCCGGGTCGGCGCTCCGGGCGGCGGGTGGCGCTGATCGGGACCGCCGCGGTGCTGGTGGCGGCCGCGGCGGTGGCCGTCACGATCAAGCAGGCCGGTACGACTGTCCTGGGCACGCCGGGAACCCCAGGGACCGGAGCCGCAGCCACCGCCCAGACCGCCAGCCCGTCCTCGACGTCGTCCGGCGCGGCGGCGACCGACGACGTGCTGCCCACGACCTCGACCACCACGGTGAAGGTCCCCGGTACGAAGATCACGTTGCACGAGAACCCCGCCGACCCCGTCTGGGTCAGCTCCGCCTATGGGACCGCGCAGCAGGGCGAGGGTTCTCCCGCGTATGTCCGCGACGCCAAGACCGGCAAATTCCAGTATTTCGGGAACTTCCAGCAGCCGACGGTCTCGCCGCACGGCACGTACGTAGCCGCCCTGTCCATCACCACGCTGAGCCGTACCGACTACAACACGATCAGACTGGTCACGACGGCCACCGGCGAGGACGTCGAGCTCCGCACCGCGGACAAGCCCGGCAACACGATGGACGCGAGGTGGAACGCCGACGGCCGTCACCTGCTCATGACTCTCTTCACCGGCAAACCGGGCTCACTGAACATGGAGGGATTCGTGATCGTGGACGCCGCCACCAAGACCGTCCGGTCCCGCCTGACGCCCGGAGGGCGCAAGGGCGGCTATTCCTGGGGACCGGACGCCTCGACGCTGATGCGCCAGGAGACGGACGGCGCGATCTCTTTCGTCGGGCTGGACGGCACGGTGGCCCGCTCGTTCCGCGACAAGGGCGACCTGATGAACGTGGGCACCGCCATACTGCGCCTTGGTACGGGGATCGCCACGGTCTTCGCCACGACCTGCCCAGGCACGCTCAAGGGCCTCTGCCTGTGGGACGCGACGACCGGTGCCAGGCGAGCCGTCATACCGAGTGACAGGAGTACGGTCTTCAACGGCTGGCTGGACTCTGAGCACTTCCTCGCCACGGTCACCAAGGCAGGCACCACCCGGCTGGTCCTGGCCGACCTGAACGGCAAGGCCCAGCGAGTCCTCGCCGATGGGCCCGCGACGGAGCTCAAGGCGGTCACCCTCTGGTACAGCAGAGCCAGGACATGAGGTGGCCGCGCCAGGCCGGGGGGACGTCTGGCGCGGCCGGGTTCGCCGGGTGAACACCTGTCCATGCCCTGGAGGTGGCCGGCGAGACTGGGAAACTAGTGGGCGAACTGCTCTTCCTCCGTGGAGCCCTTGAGGGCGGTGGTGGAGGAGTCCGGGGCGATGGCGGTGCTGATCAGGTCGAAGTAGCCGGTGCCGACCTCGCGCTGGTGGCGGGTGGCGGTGTAGCCGCGCGCCTCGGCCGCGAACTCGGCTTCCTGAAGGTCGACGTACGCGGTCATGCCGTCGCTGGCGTAACCCTGAGCCAGGTTGAACATCGAGTAGTTCAGCGAGTGGAACCCGGCCAGGGTGATGAACTGGAACTTGTACCCCATGTGCCCCAGCTCCCGCTGGAACTTGGCGATCGTGGAGTCGTCCAGGTGCTTCTTCCAGTTGAACGACGGTGAGCAGTTGTAGGCCAGCATCTGGTCCGGATACTCGGCCTTGATCGCCTCGGCGAACTCGCGGGCCACGTCGAGGTCGGGCGTACCGGTCTCCATCCAGAGCAGGTCGGAGTGCGGTGAGTAGGCCAGGCCGCGCGCGATGCACGCCTGGACGCCGTTGCGGACCCGGTAGAAGCCCTCGGCGGTCCGCTCGCCGGTGGCGAAGGCCTGGTCGCGGGGGTCCACGTCGCTGGTCAGGAGCGTCGCGGCCTGGGCGTCGGTCCGCGCGATGATCAGAGACGGGACACCGGCGACGTCGGCGGCCAGGCGGGCGGCGTTCAGCGTCTTGATGTGCTGGCCGGTCGGGATCAGCACCTTGCCGCCCAGGTGGCCGCACTTCTTCTCGGAGGCGAGCTGGTCCTCCCAGTGCACGCCCGCCGCACCCGCGGCGATCATGCCCTTCATGAGCTCGTAGGCGTTGAGCACGCCGCCGAACCCCGCCTCGGCGTCCGCCACGATCGGCGCCAGCCAGTGCGGGGCGTCCTGGAGGCCCTCCGACCAGGTGATCTGGTCGGCACGCAGCAACGCGTTGTTGATCCGGCGCACGACGGCGGGCACGGAGTTAGCCGGGTACAGGCTCTGGTCGGGGTAGGTGTGGCCGCCCAGGTTCGCGTCGGCCGCGACCTGCCAGCCGGACAGGTAGATGGCCTGAAGTCCGGCCTTCACCTGCTGCACCGCCTGGTTGCCGGTGAGCGCGCCGAGGGCGTGCACGTAGTCCTCGGTGTGCAGGAGGCCCCACAACCGCTCGGCTCCGCGCCGGGCCAGCGTGTGCTCCTCCTGGACGCTGCCGCGAAGCTTGATCACGTCCTCGGCGCTGTAGGTCCGTTCGACGCCCGCCCAGCGATGGTCGTTGTCCCATTCGTCCTGCAGCTGCTCAGCAGCTCCCTTGAGGCGATCGTTCATTTTCACTCCTTTGTCGTCCCCTGGGGCCTGTGCCGAGTCTGTGCCCGGGCCGACGCGGCAAAATAGCCTCCATCGAGCAGAAGAAGCAGCAAATTTCGCGATATATGAATGTTTGGCCGTTGTTCGGCGGAGAATAAAAGACAAGTTTTCCATATGGACTAGACCAATGTGAAGGGGCTCCAGGAGGCTGCGGCACCCCCGGCACTCCGACCTCCGATGTCTAGAAAATGGCCGGAATTTCTGTCTAAGATGCTCGCATGGCGTCCTTGCTAGGCGAAGAACCGCTGTCTTTGACGCAGGAGCTCGATCTCATCGCGTTTGGGCAACGCCTTCGTCACCTGCGCAAACAGCGTGGCCTGACCCTCTCCGACCTGGGGACGCGGGTCAGCAGGGCGCCCAGTCAGCTGTCGCTGCTGGAGAACGGCAAGCGCGAACCGAAGCTCACGTTGCTCAAGTCGCTGGCCGTCGCGCTGGGCGTCCCGGTCGAGGAGCTCCTGCGCCGTCAGCCGCCCAATCGCCGCGCCCAGCTCGAGATCGCCCTGGAAGAGGCCCAGCGCGACCCGATCTACGCGAGCCTCGGCCTGCCCCGGCTCAAGGTCTCCGCGCGCGTGCCGAACGACGTGCTCGAACACCTCCTCGGCCTGTACGGAGAGCTGCGCGCCAGGCAGGCACGGGGCACCGCCACCCCGGAGGAGGCCAGGGTCGCCAACGCCGAGCTGAGACGCCGCCAGCGCGAGGTCGGCAACTACTTCCCTGAGATCGAGACGGCCGCCGCCGAGGCGCTGACCTCGGTCGGCTACCGCACCGGCGCCCTGTCCCAGAGCATGGTCCAGGGCCTCGTCACCCATTTCGGCTTCACGGTGCACACGGCTCAGGACCTCCCCAGATCCGTACGCTCCATCACCGACCTCCGCAACCGCCGCATCTACGTCAAGCACGAGCAACTCGGCATGCACACCCCTCGGACGATCCTGCTGCAGACCCTCGGCCACCTCGCGCTCGGCCACGGCAAGCCGCGCGACTTCGCCGACTTCCTGCGTCAGCGCACCGAGGCCAACTACTTCGCCGCCGCCGTGCTCGTACCGGAGAAGGCCGCGGCCCTCTACCTGCAGGAGGCCAAGTCGGACCGGGCGCTGTCGGTGGAGGACCTGCGTGATGTGTTCGCGGTGTCCTATGAGATGGCCGCCCACCGCTTCACGAACCTGGCCACCCACCACCTCGATCTGGTCTGCCACTTCGTCCGCAACGACGCGGGCGGCACGATCTACAAGGCGTACGAGAACGACGGGATCGTCTTCCCCGCCGACGAGCAGGGGGCGATCGAGGGGCAGCGGATGTGCCTGCAGTGGTCGGGCCGCCAGGTGTTCTCCTCGCCGGACCGGTTCTCGGTGTTCTACCAATACTCTGACTCGCCCACCGGCACCTATTTCTGCGTCGCGCACGTGGACCCGTCGCGGGAACGGGACTTCGCGATCACGCTCGGGGTGCCGTTCAGGGAGTCGCGGTGGTTCCGGGGCAGGGAGACCACCAACCGCACCAAATCCAACTGCCCGAACGGCGACTGCTGCCGCCGCCCGCCCACCGAGCTGGCCGAACGCTGGGAGGGCTACGCCTGGCCCTCGGCCCGCGCCAACTCACACGTCCTGGCCGCCCTGCCGCCGGGGTCGTTCCCGGGAGTGGACGAGGCCGACGTCTACACCTTCCTGGAACGGCACGCCGCAGCGATCTAGGCGGTGACGTCGCGGCCGCCAAGCGGCGCGGTTTCATCCCAGCCCGGCTCAGGCGAGCCGATAGCCCACGCCGGGTGTGGTGGTGATGACCGGTGGTTCGCCGAGCTTGCGGCGCAGCCGGCCGATGGTCACGGTCACGGTGTTGGTGAACGGGTCGGCGTTCTCGTCCCAGACCCGCTCCAGCAGCTCCTCGGCGCTGAGGAAGCCGGGACTGGCCCGCAGCAGCGCCTGCAGCAGGGCGAACTCCTTCACCGAAAGGTTCAGCCGCCTCCCGTCGCGCACGGCGGTCCGGTGGATCGGGTCAAGCTCGATGCCGGCGGCGCGCAGGGTCCGCGGGCGCGCGTCCGGTCTGCGGCGGGCCAGTGCCTGGACGCGCAGGACCAGCTCCGGGAAGTGGAACGGCTTGGCGAGGTAGTCGTCGGCGCCCAGGGTCAGACCGCTGACCCGGTCGCCGGGCGCCCCGGCCGCGGTCAGCATCAGCACCATCGGGCGGTCCGGCCGCGCGCTGATCATCTGGCACAGTGTGTCGCCGTGCAGGCCGGGCAGATCGCGGTCCAGGACCACGACGTCGTACTCCGTGAGCTCCAGCTTGGCGGCGGCGCTCAGCCCGTCGTAGGTGATGTCGACCGCCATCCCTTGATCGCGCAGCCCTTCGGCGACGACCTCGGCGAGCGGCCGCGCGTCCTCGACCACCATGATCCTCATGCCGTCGCCCCGGCCGGCAGCGCGATCGAGACCCCCAGGCCGCCCTGCGGCCGGGCGAGCAGGTCGAGCCGTCCGCCGTGCGCCGCCGCGATGGCCGCCACGATGGACAGCCCGAGGCCGGAGCCGTTCTCGGAGCCGGTGCGATCGGCGCCGAGCCGTTCGAAGGGCCGGGCGAGCCGGTCCACGTCCTCCTGGGCGAGGACGCGTCCACCGGTCTGTAGGACGAGCCGGACCTCGGCGCCTTCATGAACGGTCTCGGCGTGGATCCAGCCGTCCTCCTCGTTGTGCGCCACGGCGTTGTCGATCACGTTCTGCACCATCCGGGAGAGCAGCGCGGCATCGCCTCGGGTGCCCGCGCCCCGCAAGCGTGTGGTCACTTTCAGCCGTTTCGCCGCGATCCCGGCGGAATGGCCGCTCAGCGCCCGCGTGACCAGATCGTCCAGGTCGACGCCGGCGGCCTCGGCCAGGGCGCCGTGCTGAGCCCGGGCCAGCACCAGGAAGCCGTCGAGCAGCTGATCCACCTGGTCCAGCTGGGTACGCAGCCGATCACCCACGACGAGCGTCTGCGCCGGCACGCCGGGCTTGGCGACCGCGACGTCCAGCGAGGCCCGCATGGTCGCCAGCGGGGTCCGCAGCTCGTGCGAGGCGTTGGCGACGAACCGGCGCTGGGCGGCGAACGATGCCTCCAGCCGTTCCAGCAGCCCGTCGATGGTGTCGGCGAGGTCCTTCACCTCGTCGGCCGGGCCGCTGACGGCCAGCCGCCGGTCCAGGTTGTCGGCGGAGATGCGCCGGGTCGCCGCGGTGATCAGCCGCAGCGGGCGCAGCACCCGGCGGGCCAGCGCCCGGCCGACCAGC
The DNA here is from genome assembly GCF_050942315.1 of Nonomuraea sp. CA-143628. Classification (NCBI taxonomy): domain Bacteria; kingdom Bacillati; phylum Actinomycetota; class Actinomycetes; order Streptosporangiales; family Streptosporangiaceae; genus Nonomuraea; species Nonomuraea sp. CA-143628. Next base: position 7,649,425 of record NZ_CP192072.1, on the reverse strand, counting down.
AGGGACACGATCGCCATCACCACCAGCGCGAGCAGGGAGCCGACCAGCAGCTGCCGGGACTGGTTCGCCTCCGTGTCGCCCAGTTGCCGCTGCAACTGGAGAATGTGCCGCTGCGCGGCGGTCATGCCGTCGCCGCCCGGCGGGGGTGGTCCCACGGAGACGGCCTCGGTGTCGGACAACACGAAGGTCAGGGCCAGCAGCCCGATGCCGGACAGCAGGAACACCCCGGCGTACAAGATCGTGAACCGGGCCCCCACCGTGCCCTTGCGCAGCCTGATCACGCCTCCAGCATGCCCGAACGGACCTAACAACGGTATGACAGGCCCGGTTCGGGCGATGTTAGGCCCGTGCCCATAGAACGGCCGCATGCTGAGCACCCAACTCCTTCACCGGGAATGGACGGCCTTCCGCCGTCCCGGCCGCCTGATCGCCCTGGCGGTGGCGGCCCTCATCGTGATCGCCCTCGGCCTGGTCTTCACCTCCACGGTCGACTGCGGCGATCCCTGCCCGGTCGCTCCGACCGCCGCGGACGGCTCGATAGTCAATGACCAGTTCTGGTTCCATCACCGCGACCTCGGCCCGAACGGCGTCATCACCGTACGGATGACCTCGATGACCGGCACGATCACCTACCCCCCGCCGAACCACGACCAGATCGTCTCCGGCCTGGTGCCGTGGGCCAAGGCCGGGATCATCATCAAGGACGGCGTCCGGCAGGGCTCCCCGTACGCGGCGCTCATGATGACCGGCCACCACGGCGTACGGATGCAGGCCGACTACCGGCAGGACATCGCCGGGAGCTCGGGCGGCCCGTCGCCGGGGTCCCCGCGCTGGCTGCGGCTGACGCGCTCCGGGGACACCATCACCGGCGCGGAGTCCGCCGACGGCCGGAGCTGGCAGACGGTCGGGACGGTACGCCTGGCGGGCCTGCCGGAGACGGTGCAGGCCGGCCTGTTCGCCGCCTCGCCCGGGGACCTCACGTTACGGGAGGTCGGACTCGGCGGCGCCATCGAGGAGGTCCGGTTCACGCAGGCCACCGGGGTCTTCGACCACGTCGAGGTGACGGGCGCGGCCCGTAGCGAGTATGGGGCGGGCGCGTCCGGCGGAAAGTGGCGCAGCGAGTCCGTCGGCGAGATGAACCACACCGACTGGGAGAAGTACCACACCGCCTCCGGCGCGGTCGAGAAGGACGGCGTCATCACCGTGAGCGGGACCGGCGACATCGGCCCGAGCGAGGGCGGCATGACCGTCACGACCCCGCTGTTCGGCCTGGTGATCGCACTGATCATCGTCCTGGTCGTGGCCGCCCGGTTCGGCGCCCGGTCCGGCACGCCGGCCTCCCGCCCGGTCCTGGCCGCGCGGGCCGTGGTGACCGGCGGCGCGATCTTCGTGGCCGGTCTCGTCGCCGTCGGCGTGGCGGTGACACTCGGCTTGGCGATCCTGACCGGTAAGGGCGTCAACCTGCAGCCGCTGTCACCGGTGACCGGCGCCCGGATCGTCATCGGCCTCGCGGCGGTGCTCGCGCTGTGCGGTGTGCTGGCGTACGGGCTCGGGGTCCTGCTGCGGCGTGGCTGGGCGGCGATCCTGCTCGCGCTGGCGCTCGTCGCCCTGCCCTACGCGGTGGCCGCGCTGCCGCTGCTGCCCGACACCGTGGCGCGATGGCTGCTGCGGCTCACCCCGGCCGCGGGCTTCGCCGTCCAGCAGACGGCGGTGGAGTATCCGCAGGTGACCGCGCACTACGCGCCGTCCGCCGGTTACTACCCGCTGCCCGGCTGGGCCGGCTTCGCCGTGCTGTGCGCGTACACGCTGGCGGTGCTGTGGTCGGCCACGAAGCGTACCCCGGCAGACCCACCCGCGAACTGGCGATAGCGTCCGGCACGCATAGGGTAGGGGGGTATGGTAATCTCGGTGGCAGAGTGAGGGAGAGGAGCGGCGAATGGTCGGCTACACCGACAATAAAAAGGATCACCAGCGGCGGTTGCGCCGGGTCGAAGGCCAGGTTCGCGGCCTGCAGCGGATGGTCGAGGACGACAAATACTGCATCGACATCCTCACGCAGGTCTCGGCGGCCACCAGCGCCCTGCAGTCGTTCGCCCTGTCCCTGCTCGAAGAGCATCTGAGTCACTGTGTCGCCGAAGCCACCCTTCAGGGTGGTCCCGAGGCCCAGGCCAAGGTCAAAGAGGCCAGTGACGCCATCGCCCGACTTGTTCGTTCCTGACCCGGAAGGTTGATCGATATGAGCACTGCCACCTACACCGTCAAGGGTATGACCTGCGGCCACTGTGTGAGCTCGGTCAAGGAAGAGGTCGGCGAGGTCGCCGGAGTCACCTCCGTGGAGGTGGACCTGGCCAGCGGACTGCTGACCGTGGGCAGCGAGGGTCTGATCGACGAGGCGAAGATCGTCGCCGCCGTCGAGGAGGCCGGCTACGAAGTGGCGAACCGGTGACGAACACCTGCGCCTACCCTCTGGGGTCGGCCGAAGAGCGGTGATGACCTCCCTCGCCGACGGCGACGCCGTCGGCCCGCGGTGGCTGATCAGCGAGGTGGAGAAGGCGGGTTGGATCGCCCCGCCCGCCGCGGCGGGCGGGGCGATCCGCGTATGAAGCCGCACCGGGCCGGTGATGGCCGGCTGTCAGGTCTGTTCAAGAGCCGCCGGGAACAGGGCGCGCAGTGCGGCTTGCACGGCTTGGAGGTCCACCGCCTCGGGGGCGACCCGCCACTGGGCGTGAACGCCGATGACGGCCCCCACCAGCAAAACCGCGAACGCCTCCGGATCGGTTCCCGCCGGTAGCGCCTCGGACGGCCACCGGGCCCGCGCCGCCTGCCGCAGCGCCGCGTGGAGCCGGGCGTAGTGCTCTCGAATCGGTGAGTCGACGTCTACGGCCTCGGAGAGCAGGGTGGTGAACAGGCGGGTGGCGGGCAGCCGGATGAAGCGCATGACCTGGTCCAGAGAGTCGGCGGGGTGCGCTCCCGGGGGAGAGCCGGCCAGCACGGATTGGAGCTGGTCATCGAGCACCTCTTCGAGAAGCCCCAGCTTGTTGCCGAAATGCCAGGGAATGGAGCCGCGGCTGATGCCGGCCTTGTCGGCGATGTCGACAAAGCTCGTCTGCCGGTAGCCCTTCTCGGCGAAGAGTTCGACGGCGGCCGCCAGGATCAACCGTCTGCTCTCCTGAGTCTGCTCCATACGTCGCGTAGCCATGGGTCAATCTAACCAGGTATGCCGAACGGCATACCCAATGCTGGCCGATATAGCCTATGTTGGTCAACATAGAAATGGGAGGTTCCCATGCGTTGGGTGACCTATGCGACGGACACGGAAGAGCGTGCCGGGGTGATCGGTGAGGACCTGATCCACCCCGTGGCACCGGGCGTCAGCTTGGTAGAGCTGGTCGGCCGGGGTGCGGCGGCGCTGCGGGCGGCAGGAGAGGCGGCTCTGGCATCCGCGACACAGGCCGTCCCGCTGGCCGGAGCCAGGCTGCGGGCGCCGATTCCGCGCCCGCCCGCGATCCGCGACTGCCTGTGCTTTCTGGACCACATGCGCAACTGCCGGCAGGCGGCCGGCCGGCCGCGCACGCTCAAAGACACCTGGTACGAGATCCCGGCCTTCTACTTCGCCTGCCCGTCGACGATCGTCGGTCCGTATGAGGACGTGGCGATCTCGCCCGGCAGCGCCTGGTTCGACTTCGAGCTGGAGATCGCCGCGGTCATCGGGCCGGGCGGCCGAGACCTGTCACCTGAGCAGGCCGAAGAGCACATCATCGGCTACACCATCTACAACGACTGGTCGGCACGGGACCTGCAGATGCGGGAGGCATCCCTGTCGATCGGGCAGGCCAAAGGCAAGGACGCCGCGACCACGCTCGGCCCGTTCCTGGTCACTCCGGACGAACTGGCGCCCTACCGCCGCGATGGCAAACTGGCCCTGCGGGTGGAGGCCACGGTCAACGGCAGGACCGTCGGCTCTGGCCGTACCGACGCCATGGACTGGAGCTTCGGAGAGGTCGTCTCCTATGCCTCCCGTGGCGTGGACCTGCGGCCCGGCGACGTGTTCGGCTCAGGCACGGTGCCCGGCTGCTGCCTCGTCGAGCACCTGTCCCTCGCCGAACCGGCCGCGTTCCCGGGCTGGTTGCGGGACGGCGACGTGGTCGAGCTGGCGGTAGAGGGGCTGGGCCGTACCCGCCAGACGGTCCGCGCGTCCGCACCGCCGTACCCGCTGGCCGCACGGCACAACCCCGACCGCGAGCCGCCGCGCCCGCGCGTCAACCGCGCGCCCGCCAGGCTGCCCTACACGCGCGGCCTGCACGAGGTCGGCGCGGGCGTGTGGGCCTGGCTGCTACCCGACGGCGGGTACGGCCTGAGCAACGCGGGACTGGTCGCCGGCCAGGATGGCTCGCTCCTCATCGACACCCTCTTCGACCTGCGGCTGACGGCCGAGATGCTCGACCGCATGCGCCCGATCACCGACAGGTGCCCGCTTGCCCGAGCCGTCATCACTCACGCCAACGGTGATCACACCCACGGCAACCAGCTGCTGGGTGAGCACGTCCAGATCATTGCCGCGACGGCCACCCGCGCGGAGATGCGGCACGAGATACCGCCGGAGATGTTGACCGCCGCCCAGGTCATCGACCTCGGCCCGGCGACGCCGTACTTCCGCGAGCGGTTCGGCGCCTTCGACTTCGGCGGTATCCGTCCGCGGTTGCCCGACCGGACCTACGAGGGGGAGCTCACCCTGGACGTCGGCGGACGCGAGGTGCGGGTGATGGACCTCGGTCCCGCCCATACCGCCGCGGACTCGGTTGTGCACGTGCCGGACGCGGGCGTGCTGTTCGCGGGCGACCTGCTGTTCGTCGGCTGCACACCGATCGTGTGGAGCGGCCCGATCGGTAACTGGATCAGCGCCTGCGATCGCATGCTCGCCACTGGCGCCGCGACGATCGTCCCCGGCCACGGCCCGGTCACCGACCCGGACGGGATACGCGCGGTCCGCGGCTATCTCACCCACGTGGTCGAGCAAGCGGACGCCGCCCACGCCCGCGGCCTGACCTTCGCCGAAGCGGTCGAGCGGGTGGACCTGGGGGAATACGCCGCCTGGCTGGACAACGAGCGGATCGTGGTCAATCTCCACCGCCGCTACCGCGAACTCGACCCGACCGCCACCCCTGAGCTGGACCAGATGACGCTGATGGCCATGATGGCGGAAAGGGCACTGTCGTGAGGCCGCCGAGGTTTCTGTTCGGCTGGGACGGCACGATGAGCGCACGAAAGCGGCTGCTGCGCTGGGCGAGCGGGATCATGATCGCGCTCGGGCTGGGGCACCTGTCCCTGCTGGCGCTCACGGCCTGGGAGTACGTCACCGGCTGGTGGGATCGGGGTGCGTGGGCGGCCGTCCCACTCTTGGACAACGGCATTCAGACGGTGGCGTCCCTGCAGAACAAGGTCACCTTCTGGGCCGGGCCGGGCGGCTTCGCCGTACCCTTGCTGCTCCTGGGCTGCCTGACCTGGCACCTGGCCGGACGGGAAGTGGCCGTGCCCGCCTGGCTCGGCTGGGGTGTCACAGCGTGGTGCGTGCTGGGCGGTGTCCTGCTTGTGCCATCCCCGTTCTTCGCCGGGGCCGTCGCCGGAGTGCTCATCATCCTGGCGTCTTCATGCGGCAAGCAGCCGCGCCGCTTCAGGTGACGAGGATCGGAAGGTGCCGACCGTCTGGCCGGCCTGCGGAGCATCAACCAGGACTGTCCGCCAAGAGAGTGGGACATTTTACCCGAACGTCAGTTCGGAAGCGGGACGGAAGAGAAGCGGAAGCCCGGTCCCGTAGCCTCCACAGATGTCGGCCATGACCAGGTGAGACAAGCGTTGACCGAGCGCCGGTGCCTGGTGGCGACGCCTGTTCGCGCCAACTGTCCACGGGTTCACGCCTGAACAGGTCGTGCGGATCAAGAAACCCCCAGTAAGGGGATCAGGTCACGTCATGGAGGTTTTGTGATCAGTAGACGTCAGCTCATGCGGACGGTCGCGGTCGGCGTGCCGGCCGCCGTGTTGGGTGGGACGGTTTCGCTAGTGTCCCCTGCGGAAGCGCGCTCAGGGACGGGGTCGATGGCAACCGGAGGCTACGAGCCGCCTGTGTGCGCTCCGGGCAGTGGCACGATCATCCAATGGGGTCCGTACAACGCCCCGGCCGTGCCAGAGGCCGGGTTGTCGGGAGTAACCGCCATCTCCGACGGGGCATGCGCGAACCTGTACAACCTGATGCTCAAGGACGGGCGGGTGACCCTCTGGGGAAACCTCAACCTCAACGACCGCAACCAGCAAAGGTTGTCTCGAGTACCTGTCGCGGCGACCAAGGACGTCACGGCCATCGCGACAGGCGGCTCGTATGCCTTCGCGCTCAGAGACGGTGGCGTGATCGTCTGGGGCGGCACCTACGACAACCAGCTGTCCCTCCCCGAAGCGGCGAAATCCGGTGTCACCGCGATCACCGGCGCGAACGGCGGAAACTCCTACGGCCTCTTTCTCAAGGACGGCGGCGTCATCCAATGGAATGGCTATGTCGCCGTGCCCGACGAAGCGAAGGAGGGTATCGTCGCGATGTCCGCGAGAAAACATGCTCTCGCGCTGCGGGAGGACGGCCGTGTCATCACGTGGGGGCCCGACCTTCCCGCGAACCTGACGGTGCCCGCCGAAGCACAGTCCGGTGTCACCGCCGTCTCCGCGGGCGCCGGTTTCAGCCTCGCCCTCAAAAACGGTGCCGTGATCGCTTGGGGTGGCAACGACTACGGACAACTGGAAGTCCCGTACGAGGCACAGTCCGATGTTGTCGCGATCTCCGCCGGAGTCTGGGCCAGCATGGCGCTGACCGCCAGCGGCAAGATCGTCACGTGGGCGTACAACTTCTACGGGCAACTCGACATCCCCGCTGAGGCGCACTGCGGGGCGAGCGCCATCTCGTGCGGATACGTCTGCATGGTGCTGCTGTGACGAAACTGTCGCGACTCGCCGCGTAGCGAGCGGTCAAGGATGCCATGTCCTGGATGGCGTCCGGCGGCATCGGGTGCCAGGGCGCGGTCGTCGCACGCGACGGCCGCGCCCTCTTTGAGTTTCCGCCGTCTTGTTGCGGCGCCCGGCCCTGTGCGGGCTCAGCGGCCGTATTCCTGGAGGCCCCAAGCCCTGGTCGGCGGGTGGGTCTTCCCGGGCTTGCCGTACAAGAGACTGGTCGTAAAAGGTCTTAAGGGCGCGCGGCCAGGGCGGCGGCCTGATCACGGAGGGCGCGGCGGCCCGCTGGGGAGTCGGCGTCCTCGCCCAGGATGATGCGCGCGAGCTGCGGCATCATCGACTGGAACAACGCCAGCCCCGTCAGCAGGAACAATCTGCGCGCCGTCGCCGCGTCCGGCTCCTCGCCCCGGCCCTCGGCGAGCGAGGCCGTCTTGCGCGCGCAGCGCTCGACGCGGGCTTCCTGGCCGGGCAGCAGGTCCTGGCCGCGGTAGTTGAGCGCCTCCCACATCAGCAGGCGCACCAGGTCGGGGTGATCGTGGTAGTAGTCGGTCAGCTTGGCCACGTAGTCGCCCGGATCGGCGCCCGGCAGCGCGATCTGCGCGGTCAGATCGTCGAGCGCCTCGGTGATGACGGCGTCGAACAGCTTCTCCTTGCTGCCGAAATGGCCGTAGATGCGCTCCTTGTTGACGCCCGCGCGCTCGGCGATGCGATCCACGCGGGCGCCCGCGACGCCGTACGCGGCGAACTCCCCCCGCGCGGCCTCCAGCAGGGCGGCTCGGGTGGCGGCGGTCGAGACCTTGGGTGCCATGGTGTCCATCTTGCCACCACCAACTGGTTGGTTGCAATCCAACTGTCTGGTTGACATCCAACTAGTTGGTTGGCTACCGTCCCGGCACATGGCTATCTCCTTTCCTCGTGTGATCCGCGGCCGTCGCGCCGCCCGCCCAAGCCCGCGTCCGGCGCCGGCCACTTGCGATCGAGCCGCGCCGACGTCCCTTCCCCGCGACACTGTGGGCTCCCGGCCAGCTGTCATCGCTCATGAGCGTGTGCGGGCCGAACACGCCCCGGCCGTCGAGCGGTTCGGGAGAACGATGCCCGCCCCGGCTGTCGCGCGCTTCGGGCGGACGATGGTGGCCTTCGTGCTCACCGCGGTCCTGGTCAGTGGCCAGCTGTACGTCGTGATCCCGCTTCTGCACGACATGGCGGCCGGTTGGGGCGCGTCCACGGGCGCCTTGACCTGGTTGGTCACCGCCTTCGGCATCGGGTACGGCGTTGGCTTCCTGGTGTTCGGTCCGTTGTCCGACCGGTTCGGTCGCAGGCGGCTGCTCCTGCTGGGACTCCCGCTGGCCGCCGTCACCACCGCGCTGGTGGCGTTGAGTCCCTCGCCGGAGGCGGCCTTCGTGCTGCGGGCGCTGCAAGGGGTGGCCGTGGCGATGTTCCCGCCGGCGGGCATGGCGTACCTGGCCGAGCGGGTCGAGCCCAGGCGCAGGGTCGTGGCCATCGCCGCGGTGACCGGCGCGTTCCTCGCCTCTGCCGTACTTCTGCAGGTCGCCGCTCAACTGCTCGTGGGTGTGGTCGGCTGGCGGGGGCTGTTCGGGCTGTCGGCGGCCGGGTTCGCGCTGGCCGCGCTCGGACTGCGCGCCGTCATGCTGCCCGACCTGCCGCGGGAGGGGTCGGGGTCGTTGTTGTCGGTGTACCGGTCGGTGCCGGGGTTGCTGTTCGATCGGGTGCTGGTGCTGCGGTACGTCGCGACGATCGTGCTGATGGTCGGCTTCGTGGCCGTCTACACGGGATTGCAGATCTACGGCATGGCATCGCCGAGCGAACTGCTCCTCCTGCGCGCCGGTGGCCTGCCCTCGATCGTGCTCGTACCGCTGCTCATGCCCTGGCTGGGCCGGATCTCAGCGACCACGCGGGCCGTTGCGCTGCTGTTCGCGGGGGCCGTCGCGCTGGCCGTCATCGGCTGGACGGCCGCTGCCGCACTCGGGCTGGTGCTCCTGCTCGCCGTCTATGTCGCCTCGATCACCGGCGGCCTGCCGAGCCTCAACGAAGCGGTCTCCGCGCAGGCGGGACGAGCGCGTGGCACGGCGCTGGCGCTGTTCTCCTTCGCCCTGGCCGTCGGTGGCAGCGTCGGCCCGCAGGTGGCCGCCGCGTTCGGCGGGTTCGGCCCGCTCATGTACGGCCTGGCGATCGCGATGGCCTTGGCCGCCGCGGCCGTACTCGCCTCGACCCTGTCCCGCGCGCCTCGCTGAAGAGCGGTCTTCCGGTCGTGGGCTACTCGCCGGTAGGGTGTTACCAGTGGTAACGGCTGGCTGTGTGTGGCCGTATCGTGAGCGTGGCCTGGTGCCTTAACGGGATTTTTCAGGGAGTAACAGCATGGGCGGCTTCTGTCCGGAGTTAGGCGACGACGTCGCCGAAGTGCGGGATTGGGTGCATACGTTCGCCCGCGACGTGATCCGCCCAGCAGGCGCGGAGTGGGACGAACGCGAACAGACCCCCTGGCCCGTCATCCAGGAGGCCGCCAAGATCGGCCTGTACTCGCTGGACTTCTTCGCCACCCAATGGTTCGAGGAGAGCGGCCTGGCGCTGCCGGTGGCGTTCGAGGAGATCTTCTGGGGCGATGCGGGCATCGGCCTGTCCATTGTCGGCACCGGCCTGGCCGCCGCCGCCCTGTCCGCCAACGGCACGCCGGAGCAGATGGGGGAGTGGCTCCCGCAGATGTTCGGCACGGAGAACGACGTCAAGCTGGGCGCCTTCTGCGCCTCGGAACCGGACGCGGGCTCCGACGTCGGCTCGATCCGTACCCGTGCCGTGTACTCCGGCGGCGACTGGATCCTGAACGGCGTCAAGACGTGGGCCACCAACGGCGGCATCGCCAACGTCCACGTGGTCGTCGCCTCCGTCGAACCGTCGCTCGGCACCCGAGGCCAGGCCACCTTCGTCATCCCACCCGGAACCCCCGGCCTGTCGATGGGGCAGAAGTTCCGCAAACACGGCATCCGCGCCTCCCACACCGCCGAGGTCGTCCTGGAAGACGTCCGCGTTCCCGGCTCCTGCCTCCTCGGCGGCAAGGACAAGCTCGACGCCCGCCTCGCCCGCGTCCGCAACGGCGGACGCGCCGGCGAGCAGGCGGCGATGCGTACCTTCGAAACCACCCGCCCGTCGGTGGCCGCGATGGCCGTCGGCATCGCCAGAGCCGCCTTCGAGTACGCCAGGGACTACGCGCGGGAACGCGAGCAGTTCGGCCGCAAGATCGGCGAGAACCAGGCGATCGCCTTCCTCCTCGCCGACATGGCGACCCGCGTGGACACGGCCCGCCTGCTCACCTGGCGCGCGGCCTGGATGGCCCGGATGGGCCGGCAGTTCGGGCAGGCGGAGGGCTCGATGTCGAAACTGGTGGCGGGGGAGACGGCGGTGTGGGTGACGGAGCAGGCGATCCAGATCCTGGGCGGGGCGGGGTATACGCGGGAACATCCAGTGGAACGTTTCCACCGGGATGCCAAGATCTACACCATTTTTGAGGGTACGTCCGAGATCCAGCGGTTGATCATCGGCCGCGCGGTCACCGGCCTGCCGGTGCGGTGAGGAGGAGAGGCGCCGCCGCGCTCGCGGGGTGGCGAGCAGGGGCGGGCCCGTGCTAGCAGATGCTGTTGACCCAGATGCCGATAGAAATAGACAGCAGTCCGCCGGCTACGGCGCCAATGATGAGAAGCATCCACTCGCGGCGTCGTTGGCGCAGGCGTTCGAGGCGGGCCGGTCAGCCACTGTGCTCGTGGGGACGGCGGGCGCGGAGGAAGAGATGAGGAGAATGATCTTCCCGCGCCCGTGCCTGGTTTCGATGGTGCGGTGCGCCGCGGCGGCCCCTGCCAGTGGGTAAAGCTGTCGGACATGTAGCTTGATCTTGCCTTGGGCATAGAGTTCCACGACCCCTTCCAACTGTTCAGAGGACCGCTTTGGGGTCAGGGTCGGGATGCCGAGTTCCGCCGCGATCTCGTCGTCGATCATGGTCCGGATGCGGTTCTTGTCCTTGACCAGGTCAACCGAGGCGCGCAGGGTATCGCCGCCGATGTTGTCCATGACGGCGTCCACGCCGTCGGGCGCTGCTCAACCACTCCAACGAACAGTGGGCCAACGCGGCCGAACGCGCCCTCGCGGACCCGGACCCATGGCAGGGCCTGGCGGGCTTCATCATCGAATGCATTGAATTCGGCCAAGGCACCCTGGCCCCGCTGGCCGACGAAATCGACGTCACTCCGGAACCTGATGAGACGTCCCAGCGAGCCGACACTGCCTTCCAGCACATGATCCAGCGCGCGCATCAAGCCGGTGTGCTACGCCTGGACGCGACCGCCATCGACATCATCCTGCTCATCGAGCAGCTCGGCAGATCGCCACTCCTTGAGCAACTCCGCCTGCAAGGCAGGACGGGCCTCCTGGCCGACGCACACAGTGCGCGCCGCCGCATCATCGCCGTCGCCCTCGACGGTCTCCATCCTGCTCCTCGAACCGCCCTGCCAGGGAAACCTCCCTCCTCCGACCTCCTGGAAGCTCGCTGGGCCGACCGGCCGGGTGGTGAAAACGAAGCGGCGCAGCCATTCGTTCTTGATCGCGCTGAAGAACGAATCGGCCATCGCGTGGTCGTTGACCCCGGTGCGGCCGACTGAGAGGCGAATGCCCAGGCCTCATCACCCGCCTCGTCGACCAGATCGAACGCGTACTGGAAATCAACCAGCTCGTCATGCTGTGGACGCGCGGCGTCGGCGCTCAGACGCCGCCCGCCGTCATCCACCTCAACATCGGCGAAACCATTGACCTGGTCGTCCACCTGTGTCTGGACCCGCGACCAACACGCGCTTCGTCTCCGAGGTACTGCTACCGGCCGACAGCCAGAGCGGCTAGGGATGCGCAGGATTGTTGGAGCGGAAGCGCACTGCTATGTCAGTCGACGCAGACCTATGACAGTGGGAGCCCGATCGATACAACCGTCGACCTGCGGTCTTTAGCACTCGGAGACGTGGCGCGGCAGGCCGCTCGACGCGCGTACGGGGAAGGCGCGCGGAGCGGAGGCGCCGCCGGGGGCCGGGCCGCCACAGCCGGGCTCCTGGCGGCGTGCGTTCTGTGGGCTTGTCGGCGGAGAGGTCACCTGCGATTCCTCACCGGTTTCGGGCGGCAACTTTCGGCCGCGTGACGAGGCTCGCCGGTTCGATTGCCGACTGCCGATGGCCTCATCGAGTGAGGGCCGAACTCGCCGTGAAGGGCGGGGTGTGCACGACCAAAGTGCCGCATGCGGCGTCGGAAATGTCACCGCGGCAGTAGGTCCGCACCCGCCGGACAGCCACCACCATGGACCGGACTCATCAAGCGATCTGAGGGGGACGGATTGAAGCGCAGGAGCCACAAGTCGCAGACCATACCCTTAAGCGGCGACGAGCTGAAAAAACACGTATGGGATGTCAAGAGTCTCACCGATCTGGACTTCTTGGTGAGTGCCGCGAGCCCAGAGCTGGAGTCGGCACTGACAATAGGTTTGGCTTATCCCTCCTCTCCGCAGGGCAAGCAGGTGGCAACGCTGGTGAAGACGATCGCCGAAATAGCCTCCACGTCGTCGCCGGAGAGCATGGTGCTGCTGGTTTCCGAGGATCGCCCGGTCGCGTGGCGAATCATCGGCAAGGCGCTGGGCGCACGGGAGGAAGAACCTGCTCGTATCCTGGCCGAACTGTGCGCGAACAGAACCTCTGGTGAGGCCGACCGGATTCGTCAACTGCTGAAAAAAGATAGCGATAAAAATGATTTCACCCAGACGCTGAAGAAATATCGAGACCAAAAGGGTTCACCGCAAGACGATCCAGCGAAGCAGCCGGCGGTCGTGGAGCGATCCAAACGGCAGGAGCAGAACATCTTCTCCGCCCTTTTCTCGTCGCCCGCTCTTCCAGAGAGCATCGCCACCTTTGACGACCTTATAGGGGTCGTGAAAAAGAGCTCAAAGATGCTTCAGGGAGCGCTGTCGAACCCCCTGTCGTCGTACCGCTTTCAGGTGGCGGCCTGGCTGCCCAAGATCGCCCACGTCGTGCCCGACCAGCCGCTGAGCCTGATTCAGCGGATTCCCCTGACCGAAACGGTCATGTGGCAGCTCATCGGTAAGGCTCTGAAACTGAAAGAGGCGACGCATACGGGGGGTGAACCGGCTCGTATCCTGGCCGAGCTGGTCGCGACCACAAACCCCGGCATGGCCAACGAGGTTCGTGCCGCGTTGAAAACAATCGCCGAAAAGCAGGCGTTCACCACGGCTTTCACCGAATACGGGCCCGCAGGGCAGGTCTCGAAGACGCCCGCGGGAAGCTTACAGCCGCCGGTGCAGCACACATCGCCTCCTCCGGCGAAGAACTCAGCCGAGTCCTCGCAATTCAAGAACAAACGAGAGCGCGAACTCCCCTTCCTCCCCCCGGGGGAGGTCCTGCCTCCGTCTACGGTCACCCTCCCCAAAGGCGACACGACTCTCCCCAACCTGTCCACTTTCGTGGCCAAGAACGCGACGACACTGCGGCAGGCACTCGACAACCCCGCATCGGACAACGGCAAGAACGTGACGCGATGGCTGAAGCAGATCACCAAGGTCGTTCCCGACCAACCGCTGCAGCTGATCGAGCTGCCATTGACCAATGACGTCATGTGGCGGATCGCGGGGCAGATCCTGAACCTGAAAGAGAAGACACCGATCAGTATCCTGGCCGAACTCGTCGCCACCAAGGAGGGCACGACACCCGACGTTGCCAAGGATGTCCGCAACAAGATCTCCCCGGCCAACCGGGCGAAGTTCAATGAGTGTCTGGCCACGTACAGGAGCGCTGGGCTGCCCTTGGACGCGCCGAAGCTCATGGAGCCGCCCAGCCCGCTGCCGGTTGTGACGCAGTCGGCGAAGCCGGCGACAAAGCCGGTAACACAGTGGAAGACGACGGGAACCGATCGCGCCGAAGGCAAGAAGGTGGCAACGGTCCTCCTGGCCTTCTTGCACAAGCGTTGGCGCACGACGGTCCAGGGCTCCGCGGAGGAGACCGCACAGATCAGCGGCCCGCAATACGCCACCCAGCGCGCCCAGGACCGACTGGCCTGGGTGCTGTCGATGATGGACAACCGTATCTGCGCCTCGGTGCTGCGCCGGGGACGCAGCATCGGCGTCTTCGCCAACAACCCCGACGATGGCATGGCCAAGGATCTGGAACTGCTGCTGTCGGCCGCACGCGCCGAAGGCGCCGAAGCCGACAACCTGCGCAAGCAGATCCGGGACAAGATAGAAGCAGCGCTGCCGAAGATGAAATGGCAGCCCAGCCCGCAGGCCCTTGGCCGGTTGGACGACCGGCTACGCAAGGTGATCGCTTATCTCAAAGACCTGGAGCGCACACAAGGCCGCATGGGAGCCGTCGCCTACCTCGCCGCGTGGCAGGTGCACGCGGAAATGCAGGCATTCCTGCTGTCCAAAGCCCATGGAGGCGGCAAGCTGGGCATCTCCAAGCAGTGCTGCTTCAAGTGCTACCTGGTCCTGACATTGAACGCAGCCGGCGTCATCGATGCCAGACAATATCTATCGCACGGCAAGCTGTTGCCCTGGCCCATGATGAAAGATCTCATCGAGAACAACGACATCCTCGCCAACCTGCTCCAGGCCGGCGGCATCGATCCGGCGACCTTCCTCGGCAACGACGACCGCAAGTGGGCCTTCTTCCAGGCACTCATCACCGAAGCGGCCCTGTCCGAGGTCGTGCACACAGATTTCGCATCCCCCGGAACTCAACCGCCCCTCACCCCGGCCACCGCGTCGCAAGGATCCATCGAGCTACACCTCGAAGGGCCGCTCACGACCGACGAGGAGGACGCGACAGCGTTCGACATCATGCTCAGCCTCGACGAACTTCAGGGCAATCTTTGACGCGCTCAAGGGCGTCGCTGTGAATAACGTTCGCCCCTCCGCTGCCCCTGCCGATGAAGACGCTGGCACGCTGGGTGATGTCCTGTGACAGCGAAGGCTGGTCATTGTCACCGGAGGTTGATGACCACTGGTTTCGTGCCGCCGAAGGTTGAGTGACGCGTCGCCAGTTGTCCGTTCTCCCTGGTTCTTTCAGCACCATGCCCGTCGCACGCACATGCCGAGTTCAGGGTGTTTACGGGAGCGTGGACGCGATTTCGGGCGTGCCGATGAGTTTTGTGCGGATCCGTGGTCGATATGGCTGGACGCACCGACAGTGGTGGGCCTGTGCTGGGAACGTCCAGCGCGGGAGGAAGCACATGGAGGCAGTGATGAGCGTCGACGACTCCAAGCAGGAGCACACCATCCGGACTGGCGAGCAGGGGACGCGGGTGAGCGGTCCCAGGGTGTTGGTGGCGGGGGCGAGCATCGCGGGACCCGCGCTGGCCCACTGGCTGCGCCGGCGGGGGGCCGAGGTGACCGTGGTGGAGCGGGCTCCTGAGCTGCGTCCCGGCGGGCAGGCGGTGGACGCGCGCGGGGTCGCCAAGGAGGTCATCGGGCGCATGGGGCTGGACGCGGCGGTGCGCGCGGCGTGCACCGATACCGCCGGCGCGCACACTGTGGACGCGGACGGGCAAGTGCTGGAGACCTTCCGTGCCGACGACGACGGTGGCGACGGGTTCATCGCGGACATCGAGATCCTGCGCGGGGACCTGTCCCAGGTGCTCTACGACGACACCCGCGACGGCGTCGAGTACGTCTTCGGCGACCGAATCGCGGAGCTCGCCCAGGACGCGGACGGGGTCGACGTGGTCTTCGCGGGCGGTAACCGGCGGCGTTTCGACCTGGTGGTCGGGGCCGACGGAGTGCACTCGGAGCTGCGAGCGATGGTCTTCGGGCCGCATGAGCGGTTCCTCCGCCACCTCGGGCACGTGCTCGCCTTCTACAGTGTGCCCAACGAGTTCGGGCTGGACCGCTGGTTGCTCGAGCACCAGGACCAGGAGTCCGGGCGCTCTGCCCTTCTGCGGCCCATCCAGGACGCCGCCCGGGCGATGGCCATGTTCTACTTCGGCTCGGCCGACTTCGACGTCGACTACCGTGACGTCGCGGCTCAGAAGGTCCTGCTGCGTGAGCGGATGGCGGGCCTGGGCTGGTTGGCCCCGGACATCCTCGCGCACTTGGACGACACCCCGGACTTCTACCTCGACCAGGTCGCCCAGGTGGTGATGGACCGCTGGTCGAGTGGACGGGTGGGGCTGCTCGGGGACGCGGCGTTCAGCTCCTCGCCGATGTCGGGGCAGGGCACCGGGCTGGCGCTGGTCGGCGCCTACCTGCTGGCCGGAGAGCTGGCCGCCGCCGGATGGGACCCCGACGCCGGGTTCGCCCGCTACGAGGCGCGGATGCGCTCGTTCGTCGAGGCCAACCAGGAGATCGGCCGGTTGAACGCCCGCAGTCGCGACGTCTCCGGGCCAGACGCCGAGCCGCGCCCCGATTTCGTCGGTGAATGGTTCGCCGAGCTGGTCGGGCGCGCGATTAACGGCGTCGAGCTGCCCGACTACGCGGGGGTGCCGGACTCCGCAGCCCTGGCCGGATCGCCGATCACCTCGTCGGCCAAGCCGTAGGTGTCACATAACTTGTCGAGAGGGACCACGCTTCGGTGGGACCGCCGGACGACCTCCGCTCATGCCGCGTAGTGCGCGTTGGAGCGCCCGTTCGGCGGCCAGGTTGGTCTCGTCAGCGAGCGCCTGGGCTACCTCGTCGGCGAACGGCGGCCGAGAGCGGCGGATCATCTGCCCTGGGGCGGGCATGGCGGCGATGAAGGACCGGGCCAGGCCGAGCCGTTCGGCCTCGCCCGACTCCAGCGCCCCGCGCAGGAGCCGTCGGGTGCGGTGGAAGACGCGCTGCCGCGTGTTGGCGGTCACGATTGACGGCTTGCCGTGGACGCCTCTGGCCGCCAGCGAAACGAGGCTGTTTCTCTCGCGTTGCCGCTGGTCGGCGACGAAGAGGTGCATGTGGTCGGCCGTCAGCTCCCGCGGGTCATGGCCACCGTCGGGAGCGCGGAGTTCCAGGAAGGTGCTCAGTTCCAGCCCGGCTCGGCGCATGTCGTCGAAAGTCCCCCCGCTGCGGTGACGCATATAGCCGCCTGACCTTGCTGAGAGACTGAGTCGAGTGCCCGTATCTGAAGTACCCGGCCCAGCCGCGAATGAAGCTGTTCACATCCCGCGCGATGGTCTCTGGCCGCGGCTGGAGCCTGCGCCGGTCGGTGATCGAGGTCTTCAAGCCTTCGGCCCACGGCCGTACTGTCAGCGACCGCCAAGTGTGGCCGTCGTCGAAGGACACGCTCACCTTCAACGCCCGCAACACGCCACCGTCACCATCGATGGTGACGGACCCGGTTACGCGTCCAAGCCTTCGGACACCATCTTCCCCGATGGCAGATCGAGGACATGTGTACGGGCGGTGTGCTCGGAGGTAAACGTTCACCCAGAGTCGATCGCTGTCGTCAGCGATGAGTGGGCGACCTGCCTGCGAGCAGATACGCCGAGCCTGTAGGTGGCGGCCTTGGCCGGCTCGGCCTTGAGCCCCCGGTCGGATGCCTTACATGTCTTGAGGCGGGCACGGTGCCTGAGAGCGCCGCTATTTTTGCGGAGGAGATGAGGGTCTCTGGTGTTCGCGGACGAGATGGCGGAGCCAATTGTGGGCGGGGTCCTCTGTTGCGGCGGCATGCCAGATCTGGCTGACGGTGTACGAGGGCGTGGGCAGGGGCGGTTCGGTGATCGTCAAGTCCAGGCTGTCGGCGTAGAGGGCGGCCGCGTGAGTGGGGAGGGTGGCCAGGGCGGGCAAGGTCGTGAGGTGCAGTGCGGCGCCTGAGAAGTGGGTGGTGGAGGCGATCACCCGGCGGGTCAGTCCACGCTCCTCCAGCAGGTCGTCGACGATGCCTCGACGGCCGTCGTAGGAGATCAGCAGGTGGGGGTGGGCGAGATAGTCGTCCAGTCTCAGCGGGATCGGCAGGGGCAGCAGACGGGGGTTGAACAGACAACTGTAGCCGGAGTTGAAAAGGTCCTCGCTGCGGTGATTGGGGCCGTGTGCGGGCGCGGCGGCGACGCCGAGGTCGATCTCACCGTGGTCAAGCATGTCGGCGACAGTGTTGCGGTTGGCCTGCCGGACGGCGATCCGGATGCCGGGCAGCCCGGCCGTGGCGGCCAGCAGCCGGGGCAGCAGGGCGGCCTCCAGATCGTCGGACATCCCCAGGGTGAACACGCGCCTGGCGGTGGCCGGGTCGAAGCGGTCGCGGCCAGTGACCGCGCTCCAGATCAGCGCGAGGGCTGGTTCCACCTGGCGGGCCAGTTCGAACGCGCGTCGGGTGGGCTCGATACCGGTGCGGGTACGGGTGAACAGCTCATCGTCGAAGAGCCTGCGCAAGCGGCCGAGAGCCGCACTGACCGTGCCCTGACTCAGGCATAGGGCGGCGGCAGCCCGGGTGACGCTGCCCTCGCGCATCAGGGCGCCGAAGACCACCAGCAGATTCAGGTCAGCCTTCCTGAATTCGGTGTCATAGATGTTGATCATTGTAGACATTAGTTTGCTCGATGGGACTAGGAATTTCTAGTCTCGGTGCCATGACCTCTCAGCAGCCTGCAGCCACCGCGGCCCGCGGTTCCCGCCGTACTGTGACCGCCGCTGTCGTCCAAGCGGCCGCTCCATTGTTCGCCCCGCAGGCCGCCCTGGCCCGCGCTGAGGAACTCATCCGCGAGGCCGTCGCTGATCGCGGCGCGCAGGTCGTCGTCCTCCCCGAGGCGTTCCTCGGCGGCTACCCCAAGGGCTTGGACTTCGACATCACCGTCGGCAGCCGCACCCCGGCCGGCCGCGAACTCTTCCGCCGCTACCACGCGGCCGCCATCGATGTCCCCGGCCCCGAGATCGATGCCCTGGCCGCACTCGCTCGGGAACTTGGCTGCCACGCCGTCGTCGGCGCCGTCGAACGACAGGGCGGCACCCTCTACTGCGTCGCCCTATACTTCGGCCCTGACGGCTACCTGGGGCTGCACCGCAAGCTCATGCCGACCGCCGCCGAACGCTACCTGTGGGGCTGCGGCGACGGCTCCACCCTCCCGGTCATCGACATGGGCACGGCTCGCCTCGGCGCGGCCATCTGCTGGGAGAACTACATGCCGTTGTTTCGTACGGCCATGTACGCCAAAGGCGTCGACCTGTGGTGTGTACCGACCGTGGACGACCGCGATGCCTGGCAGGCCACGATGCGGCACATCGCCTTGGAGGGCCGCTGCTTTGTCCTCAGCGCCAACCAGTACCTGCGCCGCGACGCCCTGCCCGCCGACCTCCACCCCGTCCAGGGTGACGCGCCCGACACCGTCCTCATCGGCGGTGGCTCCGTCATCGTCTCCCCGCTCGGCGAGG
The DNA here is from genome assembly GCF_050942315.1 of Nonomuraea sp. CA-143628. NCBI lineage: Bacteria > Bacillati > Actinomycetota > Actinomycetes > Streptosporangiales > Streptosporangiaceae > Nonomuraea > Nonomuraea sp. CA-143628. The sequence continues at coordinate 7,630,056 of NZ_CP192072.1, read as the reverse complement.
TCATCGCCGGCCCGCTGCGCGACGGCGAGGGCATCCTGACCGCCGAACTCGACCTCGACGATGTCATCCGCGCCCGCTTCGACTTCGACCCCACCGGCCACTACGCTCGCCCCGATGTCTTCACCCTCCACGTCGACGAGTCCGCTCACCCCACCGTTACGGGCACCTGACCGACGAGCCCGAAGCCAGCAAAAGCAGCAGGTGTGCCCACCGTCACTGTGAGCGGGCTGACCCTGATGAGTCCCATTTTGTCCCTGGCCCGCATGATGCCGCCCCTTCCAGGGCAGGGTCAGGCGGCCTGACCGACATGCTGCGGCGTCTGTTCCTTCCGCGACGCCCGTGCCGGGCGTGAGAATCGAGGATGGTTACCACCGGGTGGCCGTCCGACTGCACAACTGGATGGCAGGAGTGCCGATGAGTGACGGGCGTAGCGAGGGCCCGCTGAAAGTCGTCCAGCGGGTGTGCGCGATCGATATCGCCAAGACCGATCTGGTGGCACGCGTTCGGGTCCCCCACGACTCCGATCCTGCTCCACAGCGCCGATCCGCAGGACAAGGCTGATGCGTATGAGCGGCTCAGCCTACGTATGACCTACGACCCCGGGCCCAGAAAACAGTGATCGTCAGAGCTCAGCTCAGGCGATCATGTAGCAAATTGTGTCCGAGGCCGGTTTCTTCCACCCACGACCGGTAGGCGTTCAGGACGAGGCCGTGGAAGTGGTGCACGCCGTGCTCGGACAGCCCCGAACCGGACGGGTCGCAGACGATGCGGCCCTGGTCGAAGGCCGGGGTGCGCATGCCGCGCTGGACGCTCTCCACCAGCGCGATGTCCTGTCGCTGCAACACCTCGTCGATGTAGCGCACCGACTGCGTCTCGGTGTCCTCGAGTTCGGCCGTCTCGAAGTAGAAGTCCCAGGTCTCCAGGGTTCGGTCGACACCGGCCGGAATGACCTGGAAGACCATGAAGTTTCCGCGACCGGGGTAGCGCAGCAGACAGGTGTTGGGCCACAGCCACCACACCGCGTGCTGCTTGACCGACGCGCCCGAGACGTCGTACGCCGCGTTCTCGTGGTTGCCGGCCTCGGCGAAGTGGCTCGACCAGATGCCGTGGGTCTTGACCTCGTAGGTGTCCATGTCGACGAGGTCGACGAACTCCTTGTGGGCGATGTGGCAGTGGTAGCACTCCAGGAAGTTGTCGATGACGTTCTTCCAGTTGGTGGCGACGTCGTAGGTCAGCCGCTTGGCGTGGGTCAGCCGGGCCACGTCGGGGGCCCATCTGGCGATCTCGGCAGCCAGGTCGCCGGCCTGCTCGCCCAGAGGGGCGGCGCCCGGGTTCAGGTTCGCGTAGACGAACCCGCCGAACTCCTCCACCGCCACCTGGTCCAGACAAATCTCGCTCTTGTCGAAGGTCTCCATCCTGTCGGCGCGGCGGGCCGCCTTCAGCCGCCCGTCGAGATCGTAGGTCCACGCGTGGTACGGGCAGACGATGTTGTGTGTGGTGCCGGAGCCCGACAGCAGCTCATGGGCGCGGTGTTTGCAGACGTTGTAGAACGCGCGCAGCGCTCCGCGGCGATCGCGGACGATCGCGATCGGCAGGCCGGCCACGGTGGCCGACACGTAGCTGCCCGGAGATCGGAGTTTTTCCACGTGGCAGATCCACTGCCAGGTGCGGGCGAAGATCGCCCGGATGTCGGTCTCGAGCCACTGTGAGTCGGTGTAGGCCTCCGACCGCAGCGACATCGATCGTTCGGGGTCCTCGTGGAACCCGGTGCCGACGCGGCGTACGTCGGCCGCTGTGACTGGTGCCATGACGGGAGCGTACGAAAACTTGAACGATCGTTCAATACTTGTCTGGACGTTCGTTCAAAATCGACCGGTCAGTCGGCGAGCGCGATCTCCTCGCAGCGGGCGACGCTTCTGCTGATCGAGGCGTGGTCGAGCCCCAGCAGGGCGGTGAGCCACAAGCCGTTCTGGACGACGTCGATGTCGGCGGCCCGCTCACCGCACTCCTCGCTCGACAGCCCGGGGCGGGCCGCGCTGATCAGGGCGGCGAGCCCGGCGCGGTAGCGTTCCTGGGCCACCGTGTTGATGCGCTCGAAGTCCTCATGGGCCTGGGCCAGTGCCCAGAGCTGGAGTCGCAGGGACAGATACTGCGTCGTCAGGAACTCCGGGTCGGCCACCCGCCTGAGCGAGGCGCGCAGCCGCTCCTCCGGACCCATGGCGAGGTCCGGCTCGACGATCGCGATGTCCTGCTCCTCGATGCGGTGCAGGGCCGCGCGGATCAGGCTGGTCTTGTCCTCGAAGTAGTAGTTGACCAGCCCCAGCGAGACCCCGGCCTCGCGCGCGACGGCCCGCATGCTGACCCCGGAGATGCCCTGCACGGACAGGAGCCGGAGCACCGCCGCCAGAATCCGCGCCTGCCGGTCGACCTTCGCGTCAGCCTCATCGGCGGCCATCGCGCGCACGGACTTCGCACTCACACGCGCCACCTTAGTGACGGTGAGAGGGCTGGGCGAGTCACGCGGGGTGCGCGGCGCTCACCGGATTCTCCTGGCGGAGGCGAGGCCGGCCCGCCAGGGTGGTCCACAGGTGCGGGGCGGCGTCGTGCTCGGGGAGTTGGGCGATCATGTAGCGGACACAGCGTTCGATCTTGACCCGGTACAGGCGGGCCGCCTCGTTTCCGTCGGCGTCGCGCAGCGCGTCGAAGACGGCGGTGTCCTCGTTGGCGATGGTGTCGCAGGCCTGGCGGTAGTCCATGTCCAGAACCGTGACGAACATGCGCAGGCGGGCCGTGAGGCGTTCGAAGGTGCGGGCGGCCTGGGGGAGGTCGGCGGTGCGGGCGAGGGCGTCCTGGAAGCGCAGGTCGGTTTCCCGGATGCGGGCGTTGTCGCTGTCCCGGGCGGCAGCGCGTACCTCGGCCAGGGCCGCCGAGGCCGGCGCGAGGTGCTCGCGGCCGAGCATGGCGACGCGGCGGATGAGCAGCGCGCCGAGGCTGGCGCGCAGGGCGTACAGGTCGAGGACGTCCTTCGCCGTGACGGCGGGGACGGCGGTCGCGCCGCCCGGGAGCAGGTCGAGCATGCCCTCCTCGGCCAGTGCCCGCAGCCCCGCGCGGATGACCCGGCGGGAGAGGCCGAGGCGGACGGCGAGCGGCGTCTCCCGGACGCGGTCGCCGGACCGGTAGTGACCGGCGAGGACGGATTCGCGCAGCAGGCCCACCACGGGGTCGGTGGTGATGGGGGCTCCGGGAGATGTGATCTGAGACACGGTGGGGAGGGCTGGGTGGCCGAGTGCGCGTATGGCTCGGGCATTCGAGTCGTTGTCAGGGCCGCAGATGGCCGGGATGTCGTACGGCGGGCGCGGAACGGCGATCCTGGCGAAGGGGGCCGCGGCGGGTGTCCATGTGGTGGACCAGGTCAGCAGCGCGTCGCGGAGGCGGGGTTGGTCGGGTGCGGCCCCGTGAGGGAGCTGAGCGTCGGGGGCGAGAAGGCGCCGCGTCTCGTCGGTCCACGCCACTGGGCTGGGTGCGCGATGCCAGCGCAAACGCGGGCGCACGCCCGGGTCCGGTCGCGTCGAGGGGGCGTCGCATGCCTCCGCCGGTACGCCGTACGTCAGCACGTGCACGTTCGCCCCGGCACCCGCCGCCGACCCCACCTGCTCCAGGAACGCCCGCAGGTCGGAGAGGACGTCCTCCGTGTGCCGCTCGCCCCGCAGCGCCGCGAAGGCGCAGGCCACGGCCAATACGTGGGGCGCCTCCCGGTCCTGGCCGAACAGCCGGCCCGTGGCCATCGCCGCGGAGGTGCGTACGCCCGCCAGGGCCGTCACGGCGAGCACGCACACCGGTGGGGCGATGAACAGGCCGACCACCTCGTCGGCGTGTTCCGGCAGGGACCACGCCCGGCGCGGCCCCACCGGGGTGCGCGCGCCCGGTTGGACGCGGTAGGTCCGCCAGATCCGGTTCACCGTGCTCTGGCTCAGGCCGGTCTCAGCCGCCATGGAACGGGTCGACCAGGCATTCCGAGCGCCAGGAGGTGGCGGGGTCAGGGTGCGGACCAGGACGTGCGCCACGGTGTCGTCGTCGGCCGTGGGCGGCCGCCCGGGCCGTGGCTGCTCGTCCAGGCCGTCCAGCCGTTCGGCGAGGAAGCGGGCACGCCACTTGCCGACCATGTCGCGGGAGATGCCGAGGCGCTGGGCCACGGCGGTATTGGTGGGCTCGTCCTCGCACGCCAGCACGATCCGCGCACGCAGGGCCCGGGCCTGTGAGCAGGTGCGGCTGCGGGTCCACATCAGCAGTGTGGCCCGTTCGTCCTCGGTGAGGATCACGGCGTCGCGCGGACGGCCAGCCATGTCAGCAACCGTAGCCGAACTTCTGATTCAGACGTAGCCCGGCGACCGGCGAGACAGGGCGGGCATTGTTGGCCGCCCCCGGCCGTCACATACTTCGAAGCCATCGGGCGGCCACGCTGCCGGCGCCTCTAGGAAACCGCGAGTTCGCCTCGATCACTGCGAGCCCAGAAGGCCTGGGCGACCGGCACCGACGACAAGAAATCAACCCCGACCTGGACCGGACCTACCCTTGACGGGGGAAGTCCGGGAACCGCTCCCGGAGGCTCTGATGACCGCGAACGCAGGAAACAGACTGGATGACGCGCCTCTGTCGCGCTTCCACAAGAAGCTGGCCCTCTACTCCTCCGGGGGCCCGTTCCTCGACGGCTACGTCCTGAGCATCATCGGCGTCGCCATGGTGCAGATCACGCCGCAGCAGAACCTGTCCGACTCCGTCCAGGGCCTCATCGGCGCGTCCGCGCTCATCGGGATCTTCCTCGGTGCGTTCGCGGGCGGCTACCTGACCGACAGGTTCGGCCGGCAGGTCCTGTACACCATCGATCTGATCGCCATCATCGCCTGCTCCGCCGCGCAGTTCTGGGCCACCGATCCGATGTGGCTGTTCGTCCTGCGCCTGCTGATCGGCATGGCGGTCGGCGCGGACTACCCCATCGCCACGTCGCTGCTGGCCGAGTTCACGCCGCGCCGCTACCGGGGACCGCTGCTGGGCGGCCTGGTCGTCATGTGGTTCGTGGGCGCCGCGGTGGCGTACGTCGTCGGCGAGGTGCTGCTGACGGTCGGTGACGACGGGTGGCGGTGGATGCTCGCCAGCGCCGCGCTGCCCGCCGCGATCATCGTGCTGCTGCGCCTGGGTACGCCCGAGTCCCCGCGCTGGCTGGCGAACAAGGGCCGCACCGAAGAGGCCGAGGCCGTGCTCAAGCGGGTTTTCGGTCCCGACGTGACGATCGCCGACCTGCCGGCGGAGGAGCGCGAGAACGTCAACCTCAAGGCGATCATGCGCTCCGGCTACGGCGGCCGGATGCTCTACATTTCCGTCTTCTGGACCTGCTCCATCGTCCCGCTCTTCGCCATCTACGCCTTCGGCCCGACCATCCTCGGCGCCCTCAACCTCGAAGGCTCGCTGGCCAACATCGGATCAGCCCTGATCACCGTCATGTTCCTCATCGGCTGCGTGATCGCCCTGTTCGGCGTGAACCGCATGGGCCGGCGCCCCTTGGTCATCCACAGCTTCATCTGGTCGGGCCTGGCCCTGCTGCTGCTCGGCATCTTCCCCAACGCCCCCTCAGTCGTGATCATGACGCTGTTCGCCCTGTACGCCGTCATCATCGGTGGCACCCAGATCCTGCAATGGATCTATCCGAACGAGCTGTTCCCGACCGAGGTGCGCGGCTCCGCCGTCGGGCTGGCCTCCTCCGCCAGCCGGATCGGCGCCGCCGTCGGGACCTACCTCGTCCCCCTGGCCCTGACCGGCTGGGGCATCGGTGGCACCATGCTCGCGGCCGCCGCCATCAGCCTCATCGGCGCAGTCGTCTCCGCCCGCTGGGCACCCGAGACACGCGGTCTGGCCCTGCACGAGTCCGCCGCGCTGACGCCCCGGACCGAACCCGCCGTCCGCCCCTCTACCGCCTGACCGAGAATCCGTGGAGGTGCGGGATGACCGTCAACGATCCCCTGATGAGTCCGTTCGTCCTCAAGAACCTGACCCTGCGCAACCGCATCGTCAGCACGTCCCATGAGCCGGCCTACAGCGAGGACGGCCTGCCCAAGGACCGCTACCGCGCCTACCACGTCGAGAAGGCCCGTGGCGGCGTCGGGTTGACCATGATCGGCGGCAGCGCTCTGGTCAGCCGGGACAGCGCGCCCGCGTTCGGGAATCTGCAGCTCTGGAAGGACGAGGCGGAGCCGCTGCTGCGCCGGCTCGCCGACGAGGTCCACGAGCAGGGCGTGGCCGTGATGACCCAGCTCACCCACCTCGGTCACCGCACCAGCAACTACACCGACAACTGGATCCCGGCGATCTCGGCGAGCAATGTCCGCGAGCCCGCGCACCGCGCGTTCGCCAAGGCGGCCGAGCAATGGGACCTCGACCGAGTGCTGCGGGACTTCGTCGACGTCGCGCAGCGTTGCCGGTCCGCGGGCCTCGACGGCATCGAGCTCATGGCGTACGGGCACTTCCTGGACTCGTTCTGGACGCCTTTCTGGAACCATCGCGACGACGAGTACGGCGGCTCCTACGACAACCGGATGCGCTACCCGCTGCAGGTCATCCGTGCCGTCCGCGAAGCGGTCGGACCGGAGTTCGTCATCGGCGCGCGCATGACCTTCGACGAAGAGCGCGAGGGCGGCCTCGAGACGGACGAGGCGCTGCGCGTGGCCGAGGACATCATCGAGGCGGGGATCGACTTCATCAGCCTGATCAAGGGATCGATCGGCACCGACGCCGACCTGGCCCGCGCCATTCCGCCGATGTCCACGCCGGCCTCTCCGCACCTGGAGTTCGCCGGGCGGATCAAGCAGAAGCTCTCCGTCCCGGTCATGCACGCCGCCCGGATCAGCGATGTCGCCACCGCGCGGTACGCGATCGAGGCGGGCCTGCTCGACCTGGTCGGCATGACCAGGGCGTTGATGGCCGACCCCGAGCTGCCCAACAAGGTCCGTGACGGTCGTACGGACCAGATCCGCCCGTGCGTCGGCGCCAACATGTGCATCGACGGCATCTACGGCTCCGGCGCGGCGTTCTGCATGCACAACCCGTCCACCGGCCGCGAGCTCGAGGTGCCCCAGCGCGTCGACCGGGCGAGCACGACGAAGCGCGTGGCGGTGGTCGGGGCCGGGCCCGCCGGTCTGGAAGCGTCCCTCGTCCTCGCACAGCGCGGTCACGAGGTGCGTCTGTTCGAGGCCGCCGACAAGGTGGGCGGACAACTGCTGCTGGCCTCGATGGCCCCGCGCCGTCGCGACCTGCGCGGCATCATCGACTGGAGAACCGGCGAACTCGCCCGCCTGGGCGTCCCGATCTCGTTGAACACCTACGTGGACGCCCGGACGCTGCTTGAGCAGTCATGGGACGTCGTGATCATCGCGACCGGCGGCACCCCGGCGGCACCCCGCATTCCCGGGGCCGATCTGGTCCATGACACCTGGGACGTACTCGCCGGGACGCGACGGCTGCGAGGGCACGTGCTGGTCTACGACGACCACGGCGGCAACCAGGCTCTCGACGCGGTGGAGGCCCTCACCCGGCAGGCTGTCACCGTTGAGCTCGTCACGCCTGAGCGGACGCTCTCACCCGACGTCGGCTCCCTCACGGCGGCCGGTTACTTCAGCTCCTTGGCGGAGTACGGTGTCGCGGTCACCCTCCTTCGACGGCTGCATGGGGTCACCAAGACCCCGGAGGGCTTGGAGGTGGAGCTCGGCGTGGACGGCTTCGCCTTCCGTGAGCGCCGCACTTTCGACGCCGTCGTGGCCGAGATGGGCACCGATCCGGTCCAGGAGCTGTACGACGAGCTGCTTGACGCGTCGACCAACCTAGGGGCCGTCGACGTGGCGGAGCTGCTGGCTCGCAAGCCCCAGTCGACCGTGCGCAACGAAGCCGGTTCGTTCAAGTTGTTCCGCATAGGGGACGCGGTGGCCAGCAGGAATGTCCATGCCGCGATGCTGGACGCGGCCCGCCTCTGCCGGACGATCTGAGGTCTGCGCTCCGGCATGTCACGATTCAATATCGCGCTCTTGACGGGTGTCGCCTCGCGGGTGACAGTCGAGCGACATCGTTGAACCGGTTCGCTTGATCGCGAAGACCGTAGGCGGACGCTCCCGTGACGCTGCCGAGTCGCGGGATGGCATATGCATGGAAATATCCCAGGAAAAGGCGCTCTTCGCCCGGCTATCCGGTCCTCGATGCAGAGAGTTCGCACCGTCATCGTCGAAGCGGTTCGACAGAGGGAGGTGGGAAATGGCGACGATCGGAGACGTGGCCCGGGAGGCCGGGGTGAGTCGCAGCACGGCGTCCTACGCGCTGTCCGGCAAGCGCCCCATCTCGGAAGCGGTCCGCCGGCGCGTGCTGACGGCGGCCGAGGCGCTCGCGTACACGCCGAACGCGGGCGCTCGCGCGCTGGCCACATCCCAGACCAAGGTCCTCGGTCTGCTGGCGCAGTTTCACGAGGACGAGTTCGCGCCCGCGATGATGCAGTACATCCTGGGCGTCACGGACACCGCCCGCGACCTGGGCTACGACACGCTGCTGGTCACCGAGGCGGACGGTGCGCGGGCTCTGCGGCGCGTCACCGACTCCCGGATGGTGGACGGCGTCGTTCTGATGAACATCGCGCAGGAGGACTCGCGGCTGCCCATCCTGCGTGCGGCGCCGCAGCCCGGCGCTCTGGTCGGCCTGCCGGGCGACTGCTCGGGACTCGACGTGTTCGACCTCGACTTCGAGGAGGCCGGAAGAGGCATGGTGGATCACCTCCACCGGCTCGGCCACCGCGAGCTCATCCTGATCTCGCAGCCGGAACACGTCGTCGAGCGCGGCGGCGCGTACGTGTGGCGTCTGAGGGACGCCGCGCTGGAACGCGCGCGGCAACTCGGGGTCACGCTGCACGCGGTGTACGGCGAGTCCCGGCAGCCGGCCGTGGGGCACCTGCTCAACGCCCTGCTCGACGCGCACCCGTCGGCGACGGGCCTGCTGATCAACAACGAGGCGGCAGCCGCCGCGCTGCCCTCCGTCACCTACGAGCGGGGACTCCGGGTGCCCGAGGACCTGTCGGTCATCGGGCGCTACTCGGCCGAGTTCGCCGCGACCTTCTCCCTGCCCTATTCGTTCATCGAGAGCGCGCCCGACCGTTTGGGCGCCATGGCGGTGCGTCAGCTCGTACGCCGGGTGGAATCGGCGGCGGCCCGAAGCGAGCCGTTCGTCGTGCGCTTCATCTCTCCCGAACTGGTGTCACGGGGAAGCACCGCACCCCCGAAAGCCCCGCCCGCCCGCTGAGCGCGGGCCGCGGCCTTCACGACTGTCCGGCCGCGCCAAATGTTAGCGCTACCAAAGGAGAGCTACGTGCGTAAACCCCTCTTAGCCGTGATCACCGCGGCCGCGACCCTGGCGACCTTCACGCCCCCGGCCGCGGCGGCGGGCGCGACGCTGACCGTCAACGTCGCCCAGCCGTTCCGGCCGGTGACCCACGTCGCCTCGGGCGGCCTGTACGGCCTCGCGGAGAACAGCAGGCCGGCCGACTCCACCCTGTTGCCGATCAAGGTGAACTCGCTGACCCAGCCCGCGCCCGGCGTGGGCCAGCGTCCCAACGGCCAGCCGCCCGGCGGCGACTCGCTGCTGGTGGCCCCGCAGGCCACCCGGGTAGGCGCGGGCGAGTTCGTCCGGATGCCCGACATCTACCCCGACTTCCCCTACCGGTGGGTGAGCTGGGACGACTGGCTGGCCAAGGTGAACACCATGGTCAACGCCAGGCTCTCGGCCACGGCGGTCACGAACGTGATCGGCTGGGAGCTCTGGAACGAGCCCGACTGGACCTGGAACACCGCAGCCGCGGGCGCCTTCAACGACGGCTGGGTGCGTACGTACCGCGCGGTGCGCGCGCTCGACACGCTGACGCCGGTCGTCGGCCCCAGCACCGCCACGTACAACCGGTCCTGGATGCAGTCGTTCCTGACCCGGGCCAGGGACACCGGCACGCTGCCCGACATCATCTGCTGGCACGAACTGGTGAACCCCGACCGGATCGCCGCCGACCTCGCCGACTACCGGAACCTGGAGGCCTCACTGGGCATCAGCCCGCGCCGCGTCTCCATCAACGAGTACGCCGCCACCAGTGAGGTGGACGTACCCGGCCGGATCGCCAGCTACGTGGCCAAGTTCGAGCGCGGCGGCGTGGAGTCCGCGCATCGGGCCTTCTGGTACGAGTACGGCACCATGAACGGCCTGGTCGTCAACAACAGCCAGCCCACCGGCACCTGGTGGCTGTACAAGTGGTACGGCGACATGGCCGGCAGCATGGTCGCGACGACACCGGGCAACCAGACCGGCCTGGACGGCTTCGCCTCCTATGACGGCACCCGCAAGATCGTCAACGTGGTGTTCGGCAACGAGTCCGGCACCAACACCGTCAACCTGACCGGCATCGGCGCACTGGGCTCCAGCGTCCGCGTCACGCTGCTGTCCACCCCGTCCAGCGGCCGCTTCACCGCCGTGAGCGTACCCACCACGATCTCCACCACCACCCGCGCGGTGAGCGGCGGCCAGCTCAGCGTGTCCGTGCCGAACATGGCCGCCACCAGCGCCTACCAGCTCATCGTCGAACCGGTCAGCGGAGTGCCCGCCTACCAGCGGCGATATGAGGCCGAGAACGCCTCGGTGTTCCGCGCCCAGCGGCTGAGCGCCGCCGGCGCGTCGGGCGGCGGCTATGTGGGCCGGATCGACAACTCGGGCACGCCGCGTACCGACAGCTACGTGGACTTCGTGGTGAACGTGCCTGACGCTCGCGCGTACACGATGACCATCGGCTACGCCAACGGCACCGGCGCCACCGCGACGCAGGGGCTGGCGTACAACGGCGGAGCCTGGAGCACGGTCAGTTATCCGCCGACTCCGGCCTGGGGCCAGTTCGGCGCCACGATCGGCACCACCGTCACGCTCAGGGCCGGCTACAACGTGATCCGCCTGGCCAAGGGCTCGCCGTACTTCGCGGGCGGCACCGGATACGCCGAACTGGACTACATCGAGCTCACCTGACCGAGCGCCACAGCATGCCCCGGCCGCGGTCCGCCGCGCCGGGGCGGCCCCGTTCACAGCCAGGGGCGTTCGCGTTCCAGCGCCGCGGCGACCTCGAAGACGGTCAGGTCCCACGCCGCCCGCAGCCTGCGTCAGGGGCGTTCCGGGCTGATCGGTACGATTCTGCGGGTGTACAACCCGGGAGCGCACTGCGGGCTGTCCTACTTCGCCGAGCTGATCGCGATCTCCGCCGTGGACGCGCTGGCGCACGGGTAGGCGCTCGTCGTCATCCCCTCGGAGCAACCCCTCGACGGGGCCACCTGGCTGCCGCTCGACGCCTGCTCGACCGCGACGACCGGCCGGAGGCGATCTTCAGCCTCTGGTCGGTCGCCGGTCCCGCCATACTGGAGGCCGCCCGCTGGCCCGCTGCTCGCGGCCGCGCTGGCCGGCGACTTCCCCGCACAACCCAACCGGCTGGTCCCGACCATGCTCACGATCAGGGCTTCTTCCTCGCGTACCGCGGGCACGGAGCGGTGTGTCATCATCCAGCCACGGATCCGCGAGGACGCGCCTTCCGCTCCGACTGCGGGCGTACCGCGGCGGTAAAGGCATCGAAGTGTGCCCGTCCCGGTGGCCGTACTACAGGGTCCGCCGGATGCCGTACCGGGTCTGCGCGATGAGCGGTGAGGAGGTCAGCGCGCTTCGGGGAGGGTGGCACCCAGCCTGGATCCGTTGGCGACGAAGGCGACCACAGCGAGGGAGCAGGCGGGGATGCGGGGGGACATGGTACGCGACCAGGACTCACCCCGGACCTCACCTATCCGCGCGTCGCACTCGACAGTGGGTTCCGATGCCCTGCTTCGAAGTGACGAGCTGGACGCCATGGAGTTGCCGGCTCGCTTTGCTCGAAGCAAGGTATCTCATGACGAACAGTTTCTGGTTGGGTAAATTCTCTCCGGGATCATGGCCTCGGAAGGGGATCGTGTGGCGAGCGCTAGTCCGGTTCCGGTAAATGAGCTGATACGAGCCATCCGAGCCGAAATCAGGGCAGATCTCCGCAGCGATGGGGGAAGCGCAAACGTGCTCCTACTCACTGGTGGGCGGCACAACGGCAGAAAAGGCGCTGGTCACGAGTATCTCGTCGGTGCCCAAGTAGACCGCAGCCCCTTCATGGGCGAGGACGTGCTGATCCGGCCTCAAGGGTCGAAGCAAGAATGGGCTCGCGGACAAGCGGTCTGGACGCCAGGCCGACGGGTCCGGCTTGCGACCGAGGTGGACTTCGGACGGCAACCCGGCGACCTGCAGGTCAGGGAGGATGAGACCGCGGGACTGCTCGTCCTGGTTGAGAAGTTGGAACAGGTTGCCCAAGGCCAGGGAGCGATCAACCTCACGCACGCTGGCTGGATGGTCAACCGAGGACGTCCATCTGCTGGCCGGGCACGGGACCTTGATCGACTCGTCCGGGGCTATCGCGAGTTGAAGTTGAACTCACACCAGCGTTTGGCGATCGAACAAGCACTGGGTAGTCAGGTGACGTTTATCTGGGGGCCGCCAGGAACGGGGAAGACCGAGGTCGTCAGTCGCATCATCGAGGGGTGCTACCGACAGGGTCATAGGGTGCTGTTCGTTGCCCCCACGAACGTTGCCGTCGACCAGGCATTGGAGCGGATCTGCGAGCTGCTGTCCGAAGAAGCGGGCTTTGGCGACGGATCGGTTCAGCGAGCCGGGGACCTGGCAGTCAAATCGCTGGAGGAAAAGTTCGGCGACGCCGTGATACCCAAGCGGATCGCTGAACGCCTATCGGCCGCGCTGCACCGTCAGCGAGAGGAGAGCGCTGAACGACTGGCTCAGATAAAAGCAGCGGTGGATCTCCATATGCGAGTGACGGTGCTCACCCAGGAGCGCAACCGCCTTCAGAGCGTTATCGCAAGCAGCGGCCAGGAGTCTGAGCGACTGGCTGGAGATCTCCGGACAATTCAGACTCGGATAGAGAAGGCCCAGCGCGACACCAAAGAGATCGGAATTCCTGGCGGAATCTTCGCGCACCGTAAACAGCATCGCCTTGATGGGCTGCGCAGGCAGATCGCGAATGACCAGGCCCTAGAGACGCAGCTGCATCAACACCTCCAAGCGTACGGCCGCGACGAGACGGTTGCGGTCAATGAGCTGGCCGTGGTTGAACCAGCGCTCCGAGAGGCACAAGTCCAGCTGAACGGGCTGCCTCCGTTAGAAGTCCTCAGACGGGCTGCGACGCAACTGGTGGAGGAGCAGAAAGGGATCGATGAGCGACTGTCGAAGATCGGAGATGCTGTTCGTAGTCGCTGTCGGGTCCTGGGAACAACGGTGGCCAAGGCCGTTCAGTCACGCAAACTCCTCGATACCGTTGATGTGGTCGTCATTGACGAAGCGGGCATGGTCGACCTGCCCTCCGCTTGGTACATCGCCGGACTCGCGGGGAAGCGAGTCGTGGTCGCAGGTGACTTCCGACAGCTCCCGGCGGTGACGAAGGGGTCAGGAGACCGCCATGCCAGTCCGCAGGACCAAGCGCACTCCCAGGAATGGATGGACCGCGACGTCTTTCACGCCGCGGGATTGGTGGACGCGTCCGGCTCGGTCCGTCGAGACGATCGGCTTGTCGCGCTCGTGGAGCAGTACCGCATGCGCCCAGCCATCTGCGCGGTGGTCAACACCGTTGCCTATCCTGATGCTCCCCTGATCACTGGTCGCGACGATAGAAGCTCTTTGACGGCGTCGCCTCTGATCGAGAGCCCGCTGATCCTGGTCGATACAAGTGAACAACGCAAAGCACTGGCTCCCCAGCCAACCCGCCACGGTCACAAGGCCAACACGATCCATGAGGCGGTCATCCACGAGCTGATTCGCGGATTGCAGGCTGACGCCGTCCTCCCAGCGTATCAAGGACGTACAGAGGGGCTGCCGACAGATAACATCGCGGTGATCGCTCCGTACCGGGACCAAGTAACGGCCTTGCAGAGAAGCATCACCGACCGCTTTGGTGCTTCCTTCAATGGACTCGTCGACACAGTCCATCGGTTTCAGGGCAGCCAGCGGCCGCTGATCATCATTGACACGGTGGCGGGTGCTTCAAACAAGCTCGGATATTTCTACGAGGGAACTGGGCTCTCATCAAACACGTGTCGCCTATTGAACGTCGCGCTTAGCCGGGCACAGGATCACCTCCTTGTGGTCGCGGACGTCGATTTCCTTAGTCGAGCCCTTCCTCCTTCCAGCGAGACCGGCAAGATGCTCGACTATCTCCTGCATCACGCTCAGCGACTGCCCGTAGGCGACCTGGTACCAATCCGCATGGCGACGGATCTTGCTGGGCTTGCCAATCACGAGCTCGTCCGTCCGGCGTTCTTCCCGAAAGATGAGGTAAGGCGTGCAGTGGAGTGGGATATCAACCGAGCCACGTCAAAAGTCGAAATCTACTGTGCGTTTCTCGACGAAAAGCCTGTGGACTTCTGGCTCGAACGGCTCCAGCGCAGGATCGCTACGGGTGTGCGCGTCCTAGTGCACACTCGCGATCACAAGGCGGGATCGAAAGGCGAACGGCTTGCCTCACGCCTAAGATCAGCGGGCTGCCAGATAAATGCTCGCGCCCATATGCATGAGAAAGTTCTGATCATCGATGATGAGGTCCTTTGGCATGGCTCGCTCAACCTCTTCGCCGACAGCGGGCCCACAGATCTCATGATGCGGATCACGAGTCGCGCCTCTTGTGCCCGAGTCAAGCAGATCATGGCGCGAGCACGAACGGAGCGAGCCTCGACTGCCGGTGCCGTCAGCGCCGGAACCGCGGCCCGGCCTCAGCGCGGAGAACGATTCGGAGCAGGTAGTAACCAACCTGCGATCACAAGCGCCCAAGGGATCGAGCGTACGCGCTCCGGAGTACGACCCAACAAGTTTCCAGGCCATTGTGCAATCTGCTCGGTCGGGGTGTTGGCCAATGGCGGGGAACTCGTCAAGGGCGACAGCGGCTGGCTTGTCCATTGTTCTGTATGCTCCGATGCGGATCATCGTGGCGCACGTGGCGAAGATCCTCTACCGGCCCCAAACGGACCGGCGGCAGGCTGCGAGCCGACCATTGATCTTGAAGTGTTCGGCCTGATACGCGCCTGCTGGCAGTGCGCCGCTCAGACGACGAGCGTCGTAGTGCTGCATCCCGCACGGCCGGCCAAGGGTTACCGGGCAGCGGTGGGAGCTGAACAAGGTGACGCCCTCGAAGTTGCGCGTCGTCTACTTCAGCGCGCTGGCCAAACAAGCTTGACGCGAAGCATCCAAATCCGTGCCAGTAAGACCCGGGGCGACTCGTACTTGTCGAACGGGTGCCTCCGCTGCGGAGCTCTCCAAGGGGCCTTCGCACTTGGAGAAGAGGTCCATTCGGTCATGGCGTCGAATTGGACTCGAGGGCTGACGTCGTTGGCCGTCCAATCGTGCGAAAGTCATGTTTGGCAGCGCCTGCTTTTGGTGGGTGGCAACGTCTACACCTGATCGGTGCTGATCTTGGCATTCTGGAAACTCCGGTCCCCATTCGGTTTCCATTCTTGTTGATCCAGTGAGGTGACCTCAGTGAAATAGTTCGGGCGGTTGGGATTTCTTGGCCGCTGATCGTGGCGTTCCGGGCCTTTCGGGAGGAGCCGTCGAAGGCCAGAAATGGGCGTGGAGCCCGGTAGAAGAGCTCTCACCACAAGACGCTCAACCGGCGGAAGGGTCCACGTGATTGCTCATCGTGCCAGGCTCAACGTCTCCCGCGCACTCGTTCAGTACGTCGCCCGCCTGCTGCACCAAGAGCGTGGCTGTGTGGCATCCCAAAGCACAGCCGGGCCTTGAGTCCGTTCCTGGCATGCGGTCATGGTGGTGCGCTGGTTCCGCAGCGAGCACGATATCCCCAAGCTCGGACGTGATCACCGCGTCTCTCGGGCCACCGCCTACCGCTACCTTCACGAGAGAATCGAAGTCCTCACAGCTCAATCACCTAATCTGCACGAATCCTTCGACCGCGCCCACGCCGAGGGACTGGCGTACGTGATTCTCGACGGAATCCTGATTCCCACCGATCGCTGCGCCGAACAGACCCTCAGCGTCAAGAGGGAAACCATCGACGCCTGGTGCTCCGACAAGGCCCGCCAGCACACCGGAAACCTCCAGGCGTTGCCGGCATCCGGCGGACTGCCGCTGTGGATCGCAGATGTCGAGCCCGGCAGCGTCCGCGACCTTACCGCTGCCCGCGCACAGGTGCTGGGTCGCTGCCGCACGCGGCCTGCCCACCCTCGCCGATGGCGGCTACGGCGTCAGAATCGGCATCCACACGCCGATCGAGCAACCCGAGGGAAACCAGATCCTCCGCCCGGACGACCGCACCTACAACCGGCCCATGCGAGCTCTTCGCTGTCTCGGCGGACGCGGATTCGCCCTGCTCAAAGGCCGCTGGCGGACCTTCCCGCACATCACTGTGAGTCTCAGCAGATTCGGCGACATCGCCCGCGCAGCACTTGTCCTCACCCACTTCGAGCACAACTACCTACCGGCTATTCACTGAGATCACCTCAATGATCGCCTTAAGCGAGGGCGACAGCGACACGGGCGCGAGTCGGCCCGATGTAGAACATATGTCGCTGAGTCGCGAGCTCCGTTGGCGTCGGCTCTGTGTGCGGACCATGACATGGCGCGAAGGCCTCCGCGAGACCGAGCGGAATGACGACGTCCATTTGTGCCTCTTCGCACTGTGATGGGTCGCCAAGGACTCCTTGCCGAGTTAGCCGTAATTCCGTTGATGATGCTGGGATGTATGGGCGAAGGAGATTATCGTGGGCGGGCGGACAATCTTGGGAGACGGTGATGAGATGACGGACGAGCGCTGCATCCATGAACTCATCCTGGGCCAATGCGCTGACCGCGCGCCGATCCCGCAGGGCCTCACCAAAATGGTCTACATCACGAAGGGCGGCTCGGTCTTTCACCGCCAGCCGGAATGTTCGGCCTTGCTGGAAGGGCAACGAAAGGCCTTACGATTCGGCCAGCAGATCCATGATCCCTTGTCGGTCGCACTGCGAGACGCCGAGTCGGCTGGGCGGGGTGCCTGCATCCCGTGCTTCCCAGATTACTCACCGCCAGGTGCCAAGCCATGCAGCGTGCGGTATGGAGCACAGTGGCTACCGGGGCTCCTGCTCGAGTGGCACCGCTCGGGCGAAGGGCGATGGAGCGGCGTAGTCGGGTACATGGTGGAAGGCGAAGTCCGGACCGAACGCCGCGACCAAGACGACCTACGCCCACGTTGACCTCTGAGCAGTCACTGGCCCGACAGACCGCTGGGGAAGAGTAGCGCCGCCTCGCCCTTGAGAGTTTCGGAGCCTGGCTGGCTGAACCGTCAGGGAGACGAGAGCTGTCAGCGTATCCGCCAGGAGATCCTGGACAACGTCCACGACGTGTGAGTTGCTTGTGCCGCCGTGATCACCTACTTGTGACGGCACATCCGCTGATCTTTCATTAGGGCATCTATGTGGCCGTTGTGAGGATTCAGTTCGCTTTGTCGGGTCAAGCTCCTAAGGTGTGATCGACCTCTCCCAACTCCCACTGGAGCCCCGGTGACACAGGGACCCTCTGACGCTCTCGAACCAATCGGCAGCGACCGTGATCACATGTTCGGCGAGGAGACGGTTCACTGGTTGACGCCTCCGCCTGATATCGAGGAGGCATTCGCGATTGGACCGCGTGATGGCCGTGCGAGCCTCATGCCGCTCCACAAGGAGCTGCTCGCCGACCGTACATACCTCAAGCCTGCCGAGTCGGTGGCGGGATGGTCGTTGATCGAGCGGCGACTGCAGGACCTGTTGTGGCGGACATACGGTCGGCTGCGCATCGCAGACCTCCGACGCCCCGAAAGCTATGAGGCCTTGGCGATCGTCTACCTTCCCTCGGCCGCCACCGATGTGACGCTGAACCGAGTCAAGGTCGCACTCCGGGAATTGGGTTGCGAGGTCGTCGACGAATCCGAGGTCGTGCACGGCAGCATCTGGCAGGCGTTTACGCTGGCGTTCAAACGAACAGCCACCCAGGAGCAGCTAGAGGAAGCAGGCGACTACGCGCTTGCGGCTGCGCGAAACAAGGTCTACGCCGAGACCCAGGCTGCTGTCACCAAAACACTCGCCGAGGCGGTCGCCACCCTGCTGGAGGCGATGAAGGACGAGCCCACTGGCTCCGCTCTCGTCGGTAACCTATACGTTGCCAAGGTCGACGGGGTCCCGTTTGCTATGGAGCTAACCGCCGCGCAGGTAAGGAGCTACCACACTAGCGTCACGCTTCAGAAGGATCCTGCCGCCGCGCTTGCTGCGTTTCACAGCGCGAACTGTTATTCGGAAGCGGAGGCGCTAGAGCAGGTGTCACGTCTCCCTCCCACCGACACCCAGCAGGCGATCGGGTAGTAACGGATGCCCGTTCATTGACTGCGTCGTCGTGAAGAATGTGGTCTTCCGCCCTGCATGGCGTGGCGTGAGCTCACGGTCTGGCGTTTCTCATGGCGGGTTGCGAGGCAGGGTGAGGGTCAGGACGGCTCCGCCGTGGGGCGCGTTGGCCGCGGTGAGGGTGCCGCCGTGCAGGCGCGCGTTCTCGGTGGCGATGGCCAGGCCCAGGCCGCTGCCGTCGGTTCGGGTACGGGCGGCGTCGGCTTTGGTGAAGCGGTCGAAGACGTGGGGCAGCAGGTCAGCGGGGATGCCGGGACCGTCGTCGGAGACGGCGACGGTGATCTGCTCGAAATCGGCCCGCACCTGGATGAGCACCGACACCGCCGCGCCGCCGTGCCCCAGCGCGTTGCCCACGAGGTTGGCGAGGATGACATCGACGCGGCGCGGGTCGAGGCGGGCGCGCAGCCCCGCGGGAACATCGGTGCGGACCCGGTCCCGCCAGTGCCGCAACGCGAGCGTCTTGGCGATGAACTCGCCCAGATCGACCTCGTCGAGGTTCAGTACGGCGGCACCGGCGTCGAAGCGGGATACCTCGATCAGGTCCTCGACCAGGCGGGTGAGCTTGCGCGTCTCGTCGGAGACCAGGTGCAGCGCTTCGGCGGTGAGTGGCGCGAGGCGGCCGGAGGCGGCGTCGGCGTCGAGGACCTCAGTCACGGCGGCCATCGCCGCCAGCGGCGTACGCAACTCGTGGGAGACGTCGGCGGCGAACCTGCGCGCCCGCGACTCCATGGCGCGCAGCGCGGCCGCGTCGGCCTGGAGCGTGGCCGCCATGGTGTTGAAAGTACGGCCGAGGTCGGCGAGTTCGTCGTCGCCGGTGACGTTCACGCGGGTGTCCAGACTGCCGCCCGCCATCCGCTCGGCGGCCGTCCGCAGTTGCCGGACCGGTCGCAGCAGTCTGCGCGCGGCCAGCAGCGCGAGGACGATGGAGGCCAGGGCGACGGGCAGGGCTCCGGAGCGGGCGGCCGCCGCCAGGGTGTCCACGTCCTGCTGCTGGGAGGCCAGGGAGAAGGAGGCGAAGACGGTGAGCGGCGGGGGATCGTGCGGGCGTGCGGTGGCGACGACGGGAAGGGCCACGGCCAGCCAGGGCGTCTGGCCGTGGTGGAAGCGCTGGGCCAGCGCGGTGGTCGCCGAGGCCGCCTGGGTACGCAGTTGCGCGGGCAGCGGCGGCGCCGGCGCCCCGGCGGTGATGAGCGGGCCGCCGCGATAGGACAGGGCGGTGCGCCAGCCGCGCGTGCCCGCCGCGCGGTCCAGTTGCAGCGCCAGCGTACGCAGGTCCGCCTCGGCGGGGTCGGCGGGCAGGTCGGGCGCCCTGGCGGTGAGGTGGGCGCGGAGCTCCTGCAGGGCGTCGGCCTGGACGCGCTCCACGATCGCGGTACGGCCCTGGCGGAAGGTCAACGCGGCGGCGGTCAGCGCGCTGAGCGCGGAGACCAGCAGGAACACCAGGACCAGCTGGGCTCGCAGACCTCGGGCGACGGGCGGACGGATCACAGCGGCCCCGGCCGGCAGCCGAGGCCGCGTACGGAGTGGATCACAGCGGCCCGAACCGGTAGCCGAAGCCGCGCACGGTCTGGATGTAACGGGGGTCGCGCGGATCGTCCTCGATCTTGGCGCGCAACCGCATCACGCACGCGTCGACCAGCCGGTAGTCGCCGTGGAAGCTGTGTTCCCACACCAGCTCCAGGAGTTGCTGGCGGCTGAAGGTCTGTTCGGGCGCGGCTGACAGGAACAGCAGCAGCTTCAGCTCCGTCGGCGCCAGCGCGAGTTGCGTGTCGTGCTTGAGCACGCGTAAGGCGACCCGGTCGACGAGCAGGTCGCCGTGGACGGTGCGGGCGGCCTGGCCGGGGGAGGCGGGCTGGGTGGTACGGCGCAGCACCGCGCGCATGCGGGCTTCGATGACCTCGCTGCTGGCAGGCTTGATCACGTAGTCGTCGGCGCCGGCTTCCAGGCCCACGACGACGTCCACGTCATCGTCGCGCGCGGAAAGGATCACGATGGGCACCTGGCTGAAGGCGCGGATGCGGCGGCATGTCTCCAGGCCGCTCATGCCGGGGAGCATCAGATCGAGCAGGACGACCTCGGGAGCGCTCGCGATGAGTTCGGCCAGCCCGTCCTCACCAGTCGCCACCAGCAGGGTTTCGTGGCCCCGGTGGCGCAGGCCGAGGCTCACGCCCCGGCGCACGGCCGGGTCGTCTTCGATCAGCAGTACGCGGGTCACGAAGGGGCTCCCTGCTTGGCCGGGATCGCCGACCCGCTCTCATCGCACCTGACCGGCCACGGGTCGCCCGCCATGCCGGGCTCGAACACCTCGACGATGGGGTCGGCGCCGATGCCTGGGGACGCGGCGGCCGTACACACCAGCTGGCTCACCGCCACCGGACGCAGGTCGCGCACCAGCCACGGTAAGTGCAGCTGCACCCGGCCCTTGGTCGTCCTGGCCCGGATCGGCCGGGTCGCCGACGGCAGCCGCGTGATCAGCCCTCGGGCCCGCTCGGCCGCTGTGGGGCCGGCGACCAGCGCGTCCATGGCCTGTCGCAACCGGTCTCCGTCCGAAGCCGGCCGGGACACCGGCCAGGTGCCCTCGGGCGTGACGAAGTACACCCGCAGCAGGCGGCTGCTGTTCTCGGTCAGGCCACCTTGGGCCGGCTGACCGGCGGGGAGTGCGCCGGTGTCGGTGATCCCGCAGCCCGCCAGCGCCGCCGCCGCGATCAGGCCCGCCGCCACCCGCCAGAGCACCCCCGGCATATGTTCGCTCTCGTTCTTCGGCATGGTCTCTCCGGCTACGGCTGGTTCAGCATGCTCACATCGACCGTCCCGGCGCCGGGACGCGGACGCGGTATCGCCGCCCACAGCCCCACCGCCATCATCCCCGCGACGGCCAGCGCCGCCCATCCGCGCCGCCCGCTGGCCCACCGGGCGCGCAGTCGTACCGGATCCTCGACCACGGCCTTCGAGACTAGCGCGGCCAGCAGCGACAGGCTGACCGCGGCGATCGTCCAGCCCCAGCCGTCGAGCCCGGCGACCGGCCGGGGCAGCAGCAGATAGACCGGCCAGTGCCACAGGTACAGGCTGTAGGACAGCTCGCCCAGCCGCCGCGGTACGGCGCTGCCGACCACCCTGCCCACCAGACCGTCCGGCGTACGGGCCAGGAGCGCGATCAGCACGGCGCTGCCCAGGGAGTGCGCGAACATCCCGCCCTGGAACAGGCCCGGGGCCTCTTCCCCGCTGGTCAGCAGCCATGAGACGGCCAGCCCGCACAGCAGCGGGACACAGATCGCGTCCACGGCCAGGCGCGGCAGCCCGGCCACGGCGTCTCGGACGGGCGCCGTGGCGGCGGCCGCGCCGAGCAGGAGAGAGAAGGCCCGGGTGTCGGTGCCCTCGTAGGCGCGGGTGGTGTCCACGGCCGCCCCGAGCTTGATCATGAGCAGGAGAGAGATGAGCGCACCGGTGACCGCGACGAGCGCGACTCGCCGCTGCCCGCCGGACCCCTTCCCGGCCAGTGCCACCACCAGGGGCCAGGCCAGGTAGAACTGCCATTCGACGCCGATGCTCCACAGATGGGCGAACAGGCGGGTGCCGGCGGCATCCCAGTATCCGAGCTGCTCGTGGATATAGTGCCAGTTCACGCTCTGGGCGGCCACCCATGGCGCGTCCTGGAGGGCGAACCTCAGCATGTCCGGCCTGGCGAACGCCCAGGCCAGCGGCAGCGTCAACGTGACCATGACGCTCAGCGCGGGCAGGAGACGGCGGGCCCGGCGTCCCCAGAAGGCCGTCAGGTTGAGCCGGCCGCCGCTGCCGAGCTCCTCCAGCAGCAGGCCGGTGATCAGAAAGCCGGACAGGACGAAGAACAGGTCGACGCCCAGGAACCCGCCGCGCATCTGCCCGGCGTGAAACAGCAGGACCGCGGTGACAGCGAGCCCGCGCAGCCCGTCAAGCGCGCCGATGTGCGCGCGTCGCGGAGCTGAAACCATCAGCCCCTCGCCGCGAGAACCGGGCACCATCAGCCGCAGCCGAGCTTGGCGAAGCGCTCGTCGCCGGTCCACGGCCCGGTGGCCCAGACGCTGGGGGCGGCCGGGGTGAAGCCGGTCAGCTCGCCGAGCCGCTTGGCGAACCAGGTGGCGAAGGCCGCCGACCCCTGCTGGCAGGAGTGGATGCCGTCCTTGGCGCGCTGGGCCTTGCCGGCGGCGTAGTCGCTGCCCCACAGCTCGGAGGCGTCCAGGTAGCTTGTGCGAGCGGCCTTGGCGGCCATCGCCGGCGCGGTCTTGATCGCGTTCTCGTGCGGCTTGAAGAACTCGTCGATCTTGAACGGCGGGGCGGACACCAGTACGAGCCGGGCGCCGGCGTCCTCGGCCGTTCGGGCGAGCTTCTGGTAGGCCGACAGCTGCTGGCGGGCGACGCCCCAGTCGTAGCTGGTGATCTGGTAGGCGATCACCGTCGGCCGGAAGGAGGCGAGGTTCGCCTTCAGGGTCTTCCAGGTGTCCTTGGCCCCCATGGCCGTCACCGGATGGTCACCGGCGACGATGTTGCCGCCGCCGTCGGAAGTGGCGTTCTTGAACGCCACACCGCCGGCTTTCAGCGCCGCCTCCAGCGCCGGGGCCTGCGCGCCCGCGATGGAGTCACCCATCCATAAGACCCTGACGCCGGTCGCGGCCTGCTCAGTCTGCTGTCCATCGCTGGGGGAGGCGGTGGAGGCGGTGGAGCCGCCGCAACCCGCGAGCATGGCCCCGACCGCGACAGCCGCGGCCACGAACGCCCCGGCACGGCGGAGGCCAGTGGAGATATCGGAAGAGAGGTTCGTCGCTTGCATGACCATCAGGCAAGCAGGCGATTCCGGAGGTCAACCGCGTTGTCATCGTTTCATCACATGATGGGGGATCGGCTGTCACGAAGGCAGGACCCCGGCATCTGGGTGGAGGGATTCCCGGCGACGATCAGCGGGGACGATCAGCGGCGTGTCGATCAGCGACGTTGATCAGCTGCGTCGCCGGAAGCGGCGCGCGGTCAGCCGGCGGGGAAGCCTGAGATGGAAGCCGGTGGCGTCGAGCACGGCGTCGAGCAGGGCCAGCAGGACGCCTGCTCCGCCCGCCAGCCCGGCGGCGCGGAAGTCCTCGGCCGGGGTGTCGCCGGGCGCGGCCGGGCGCGGGTCGATCCGTCCCGTGGGGTCCCAGAGGACCGCGAGGGTGGTGCCCGGCCGCGCCACGGAGACGCGGGTCGTCATCGAGTCCGGACCGCCCTGTGAGCAGGCCAGGCGGTAGTCGTAGTACGTCTCGCTGCGCGTGGAGGTCCATGTGGTGCCCGGGTCGCCGGGTGAGGTGCCGGGCTGGTAGTGGGTGTCGGTGACGGTTCGCTGCTGCGGGGTCTCCTGGCGTACCAGGCAGTCGCTCACCTGGCCGCGCTGGGCCAGCGCCTGCCGCGCCACGGCGTCGTCGGCCAGGTTCATGCAGTAGATCAGCGCCATGCCCATCGCGAGGCTCAGTAACATCCGGGTGCATCTGAAGAACGCCAGGCCGATCGATGCCGCCACCGCGAAGAAACCGATGATCGCCAGGACGACCCCGACCCAGCCCGCTGGGCCGTAGGCGTCGAGGTAGCCCCTTCCGAAGGCCAGCGAGGTCGCCAGCGCGGCCGGCCACCCGCGCAGCAGAACGCCCCGTATGTCCGTGTGCCTGCGAGGGAGAGACATCTGATCACCCTCGCCATCGGTGCCCGCGCCGCTCACGACGTAAACGTCCTCCCATCGGGACGCGGTTTGACGGCCGGGGCGTGTCCGGGCCGAACCGTGCGGATACCAGGGGGCTGAAGCCAGTTGGCCGAGGCCGGGCGTTGCGGCACGGTGTCGAGGTGATCAAGCAACTCCCGTACACCGCGGACCAGACGACCGCCGAGCGGGCGGGTCGATGAGCTTCGGCACCTACGCCCGCCGCGTCCGCGATCTTCCTTATGGCCCGCGCTACTGCTGGCTGCGCTGCGCGGTGAGCCGGTACAAGCCAGTGGGCTTCCACGCGACCTGGGACTTCATCACCGGCCGCGCCGGAAACGTCCGCCGGGAGCAGCCGGCTAGGCAGTGCCTCGGTGCACCGGTCCATGCGGGTCGGCGCAGTGGGCCTCGTCCTCTCCGAGAGGGATCACTTCGGGGGCGGCGTGGTCGACCTGCAGGGTCGTGTGCTCGATGCCGTACTCGTCGTGCAGCATCCGCTCGGTGTCCAGCCGTACGGCATGGCAGTCGGCTCCGGGTAGGACGAGGATGTGGGCGGACATCGCCGCGTAGCCCGAGGTGACCTCCCAGATGTGTAGATCGTGCACTTCCACCACGTGCTCCAGAGCGGCGGCCTTGGCGCCGATCTCGGCCGGGTTCATCCCGGCGGGGGCCGCCTCCATGAAGACGCGACCGGCGTCACGTACCAGCCCCCACCCGGCCTTGAGCATCAGCGCCGCGACCACCAAAGCGGCGATCGCGTCCGCCTGGAGCCAGCCGGTCAGCCACACCACCAGTCCGGCGATGGTGGTGGCGATGAAGGCGTACAGGTCGTTGAGCACGTGCTGGAAGGCGCCCTCGACGTTCAGGCTGGAACGGTTCGCCTTGCTGAGCAGCCAGGTGGCGGCGACGTTGATCGCGATGCCCGCCAGGCCGGTCGCCACCACATACAGGCCTTCCACCTGCGGCGGGTCGATCACCCTGCGCACTGCCTCATAGATGAAGTAGGCGCTCAGCAGGAGTAACGTGATGCCGTTGAGGAGCGCCGAGATGATCTCGGCGCGCTTGAGCCCGTACGTGAAGCCGCCCTGCGGTGGGCGAGCGGCGATCCGCATCGCGATCAGCGCGAACAGGATCGCCATGGCGTCGGTCAGCATGTGGCCCGCGTCGGAGATCAACGCCAGGGATTGTGCGATGAACCCGATGACCACCTCGATCGCCATGAATCCGACGATCAGGCTGAGAGCGCCGATCAGATAGCGCCTGTCCGCGTCCACGCTCACACCATGGCCGTGGCCGTGGCCGTGCCCATCACTCATAGCTCGCCTCGTCATGTGAACATATATTCATATGTATGAGTTTGGTGACCCATGGCGTCCTCTGTCAAGACTTCGCCCATCGCCACTTCGCCGCCTCGAAGGATGTCTTGCGGGTGCTCGACGGGAGGCGCCGGCGTCCGGACTTGCCGTCTAACCGCTCCGGTTTCTGCAGGGCCCATCGTGCGCCGGCCTCGGAGGCTGAAGACAGTCAGGTAGCCCCAAAACGCCACAACCACCGCTCGGTGTCGCGGCATCCGGTCTGCCTGCGAGATTGCGGGCTGAACGACTACCGGACCCAAGGTCGCCAGTCGGTCTACGCCTTGCCCCGGCCGGAGTCGATGGCCCCGCTCGCCTTCGCCGAGCAGTTGTCGGCTCCACGGGCCACGCGACCGCGCGTCCGCACGCCACTGAACCCCCGCCGGAGATGGCTTGGCATGATCGCTCTTCCTACGTCGGATAGTACGTGCTGGCTCGCCAGGCAATTACCGCGAACCAGCTAATAAGGTAGTCCGGCTCGGTACTATTTCGCCTCATATCTTGGCTAGTTACGAGGAGGCGTCGTAGTGGCTGTGCCGACAAGGCTCGGGCAGATGGCAGGGGCAGCAGTGCTGGCATTAGTCGCGTTGGCCTCCAGCCCGGGCGCCGCCGCCGCCGCGCCGTCGCCCGCCAAGGCCAGGGCCAAGCTGGTGAAGCTGAACGAGCAGGCCGACAAGGTGGTCGAGCGGTACAACCAGGCCACCGAGACGTATAAGAAGGCCAAGCAGAAGTACGACACCCTCAACGCCGAACTCGATCGCAAGTCCGTACGATCCGATGCCCTGCGGCAGGATATCGTCTCGATGGCGGTCAACAACTACCAGTACGGCGGCTACGAGAACTGGCAGAGTTTCGCCGGTCAGGGCGAGACACTGAGCAGCATGGCAGCGCTGGGCCAGATCGCCACCGAGCGATCGTCCAAGCTGCGGGCATACGAGGACAGCATCAAGGACCTGCGCGACCGGCGCAACGAGGCCAAGGATGTCCTCGCCGAGGCCGATAAGGCGCGCGAGAAGGTGGACGACGACAAGACCGAGGTCGAGAAGCTGATCGCGCAGCAGACCAAGATCCTGCGCAGGCTCGGCGCCTTCAAGACGGGCGATCCCAACAGCACGGGAATCAAGTACACGGGCCCGGCCTCGGGCAACGCCCGCATCGCGCTGCAGTTCGCGTTCGCGCAAGTGGGCAAGCCGTACGGGTACGGCGCCAATGGACCGAACTCCTACGACTGCTCCAGCCTCACCCAGGCCTCCTGGCGTTCCGCCGGGGTCGTCATCCCCCGCACGACGTACACACAGTGGGCCTGGGGCGCCGGCCGTCGCGTCTCGCTGGATGCCCTCCAGCCTGGGGACCTGCTGTTCAGCAAGGGCCTGGGACATATGGGCATGTACGCCGGCGACGGGAAGATGGTCCACGCGCCACAGACCGGAGACGTGATCAAGGTCGTCGAGCTCGACGACTACTGGCGCAACCGCCTTCTCGGCGCAGTCCGCCCATGAGGCCACCACGCCCCCACTGTGGACGCGCAGGCGTGAAGAGGTGCAAGCTGGCCCCGCGTCTACGACCGCGCGTAGACAGGATCGCGAGATCGCCTACACCACCGTGATGGACAAGCTCTACAAGAAGTGCCTGCTGAAGCGCGAGACGGTGGGTAAGGCGTACGTGTACAAGCCGGTAGGCGCCAAGGCGTCCTACACCGCCGGGCTGATGCGCGAGACTCCGGCCGGCGGCGGTAACCAGGCGGCCACGCTGGTGCACTTCCTTGAGCGGTTGACCCCGGAGGAGGCTGCCGCGCTTGGGTGCGCACTTGAGGTGTTCCCGTCGCGCACGCGTCGATCATGACGGTCGCCCTGGTCCTCGTCGTCCACGCCACGGTTGCTGGTCAAGGCCGCCTGGGCCGAGCGGGCGCCCCGTCCGGCGATCTCCATGTGGCTGCCGCGGGCATCTCCGCGGTCCTCTCGGCTGTGATGGTCGCGCTGAGTGCCGCGATCTCCGGCGACGCGGTCGTGCGCGGCCACGACACCCCGGAGGAGGTTGCGCGACATCGCGCAGAACTTCGAGGGCGCCCCGGGACCGCGACGAGATCGTCTTCCACCACCGGCTGTGCGACATCGAGATCTCGGGGAAGGCCGTATGGATCGCACTTCTCGCTCCGGAACGCTTGCCGCCTCTTCTGCAGAAACGTCGACCGTCGAGGCGTGCCACGCTCGATGGCGGTCATCGGCCTGTCCAGAGTCAGGAAGCGGGCGATGCCTGGTCGTCTTTCCGCCTTTGTGTCGCGGACGAGGTGCCCGCCGATTCCTGCTGTAGTCCCCGCTCTCGGCCCTCGGCGGCCTTCGCCCGACCCTCTGAGCGCATCAGTCGCACGACACCGATGACGAATGCGGTGCCTACCGCGAGCGGAGGCACAAGGGCGGACACGATCTCGAACATGACATCCTCTTTCGAGCTCTTGGAAGCGTCACATATTTCTATCTCGCGTAGAAGAAACCGTACCGCCCCGCGGTCCTACTGGCGCCTGTCAGGCGGGGACGTCGGCGTAGGAGTGAGTCGACGAAGAGCAGCCTTCCCGACTGGAGCCGTACGGTGCCGGCCGACGGTGCTCAGGGCTTGCAGCACGTGGGTGCCGCACCTCGAACGAATAGGAACACGTGCTTCTCACCTACAGGCGGCCGCGACGGTAATGGCTCGTTGACGGTAATCCCCACGCCTGCACGAATCAGTGGTGGGCGCTCGGGGACGGGGTGGAGCTGCTAGGCGGGGTGGAGCTGCGAGGGCCATGCTCTTCGACCGTGCCCCCGAGTTGCCTGCTCAATTCCTGCATGAAGGACTTGGACTTGGCCGACAGCGCCCATCGATCGCCGATGAGATAGAGGCCGCCATACATCTCGGCGTAGTCAAGCCACTCACGCTGGCCTTCGGCCGTCTGGAAATCGAGGAACACGTAGGGGATCCCGTCTCGGGTACATTCCCCTTTCCGGTAGTCCAGAGCCTTGAGGGTGATCTTGGAGGTGCAGCCGATGACGGCCGCCAGTTGCTCTACGGTGTACGTCCGTGGAGTCTTCCCCCCGGGGGCGGTGGCGTTCAACGCCGATTTCGACCCACTGCCCGCCTCGGCCTGTGCACTGCATCCGGTGAGCGTGAGCGCCGAGGCGATGGCCAGCAACGACAGGACGACGCCTCCATTACCTCGCCGTCTGGCGACGCCGGTCACACGCGCTGCGGTCGCTGATGCGATGCTCTGAATGCGTCGCGGGCGGGAGATACCAGCCACGGTCTTGCCCTTTCTCACAGCTGACATGGCCTTGCTCCTGGCAATGAGGACGGCATGGCCAGTTACCTGGCCACACCGAGCCTCCTCTTCTACCCTTGCTTGAGGCAGGGTCAGCGGCAGCGTCTGCCGCTGTTGATGCAGTTGACGACCTGCCCCATCTGCTGCTGGTTCATCAGGTTGATGAAGTCACTGTGGTCGGTGACCGGCTTGTGCCGTTCCTCAGGGAAGCCGTCTACGGCGAAGTTGGGGCCCTGCGGCACGTTGTAGACGAGCCGGTGCTCCAGCGCCGGGATGGGCTGGAAGCCCTGCGGGCAACTGCCGTCGGCCTGGGGGAACGTGACGTGGGTCCGGTGGTTGGCACTGTCGATGTTCTGGCCGTCCCAGCAACTCTGGAAATCGAAGATCCGAACGAGCCTGCTTCCTCGTGGGCAGAGCGGGTACTTGTCCGTCAACTGACGGTTCTCAAACCCGGTGCAGGTCCACCCGGCGTTGGGTTCGGCCCCGCCGACCCGGGCATTCCCGGTGATGATGCGCAGGAACTGCGGAGACGGCACCACCTTGGCGGTCGGGTTGCCCTTGAAGGTGATCTGCACCTGCACCGGGGTGAGGATCTTGCCGACGTTGCCGTCGAGGCCGCCGCCTCGCCGGTTGGCGTCGAACTCCTGCTGGCCCAGCGCCCTCAGCACGGGCCAGTAGTGCGTGGACTTGTCGCCGTTGCGGCAGGTGGTACTGGCCGCCAGCAGGCTCTCATTGGTGGATTGGTTGTTGGTGGACACGTTGCCCACGTAGTCGTGTGTGTGCTGCGCGCCGTTGGCGACACCGGGGGCCACGATGACGTTGTCCGAGTTGAAGATTCGCCTCTCGTTGCGTCCACAGTCCACGCTGAAGGTTCCCCTGGAGCCGTTCTGCTGTGTGCGGGGGATGTTCACGTTCGGCCGCACTGAACGGATGTCGACGAAGTCCTCCGGGACGGGCCCTCTGGCCTGCTCCCCGTCGCCCCCATCCTCGCCGTTGTTCCCGTTGTCTCCCTCGTCTTCCTCGTTTCCGTTGTTGTCTCCGCCCCCCGGATTCCCGAGCTCACAGGTCGCCAGATTCTGCAGGCCGGTCGGTGCCTGGGCGCCGGCTCGCTGGAAGGCGATCGTGATCCGCTGAAGGGTCGCCACTCGCTTGTCGCGCAGCGGTCCAAGGATCGCGTTCTGTACGAAGTTGGGGCCGCCCTGCCCTGCCGAGTTCTTCAGCCGCTGGTTCGCCTCAGCGATCTGGGTCTCCAACAACTGCAGGTTCCGCTGAACCTCCGCCTGAGCACGAGCAGGAACTTGACCCAGCCTGTTCGCTACAGCGGGGCAGGTGATCTGACCGGTGGCGCCACCGTTGTTCTGGTTCCCGTTGTCCTGGTTCTGGTTCTGGCCGTTGTCTTGGTCTCCGTTGTCCTGGTCCTGGTTCTGGCCGTTGTCTTGGTCCCCGTTGCCTTGGTCCTGGTTTTGACCGTTGTTCTGATCTCCGTTCTGGTCCCCGTTGTTCTGATCGCCGTTGTCGTTCCCGGTCCCGTCATCCTGCACACTGCAGGTGGCAACGCCCTGCAGGCCGGTCGGTGCCTGGGCGCCGGCTCGCTGGAAGGCGATCGTGATTCGCTGAAGGGTCGCCACTCGCTTGTCGCGCAGCGGTCCAAGGATCGCGTTCTGTACGAAGTTGGGGCCGCCCTGCCCTGCCGAGTTCTTCAGCCGCTGGTTCGCCTCAGCGATCTGGGTCTCCAACAACTGCAGGTTCCGCTGAACCTCCGCCTGAGCACGAGCGGGGACATCGCTCACCCTGTCCGCCACAGCAGGGCAAGAAATAGTCGGTGCGAAGGCCGTGCCGGATGCCGCGCTCACCGCCTGGGCGGTACCGGCAGTCAGGCCACTGCTCATGACAGCCAGGACGGTGAGTATGCTCACCGTCCTTTGGCGGATGCAGGAGCCATGTTTATGTCTCATCACAAACCCTCTCTCCGTCGTGATGCGGCCAGGCCTTCAGGCTCATCAGGCTGCATCCACAAAGCGGTCGTGGCCGTCGTCATGACGAGATACGCGGGTTCTACGACTTAGGTTCGACATCGTGTAGAAGTCGGCATGGGCGGCCGGACCTGCATGGCCGCGCTGGAGCTGAGGGTGGGTGTGCGGCATGAGTGGCGCATTTCTTTCAGCAGGTAGGGACCGTTGGCTTCCGTCGGCCAAGCGATTTTCCAACGGGCTGAACAGGCCCTTGTCCACTGCCGCCCGGTCCGCACCGGTGTCGGACGCGCCTCCGAACTGATGGCCGCCCGAGGCGTGCGCCGAGTGATCTCCGCCCGAGGTGGTGTACAACAGGCCTGCGGCTGCGGCTATCAGGAGGAAGGGGCGACGAGGAGGCCGGCGTAGAGGTGCGGTTGCAGCTGTCCACGCCTGGACACCGTCGTTGCGAACAGCGGCCATGGCTCCGAGATGCATGACCGCGCCGCCGGCCAGTACGCCATGTCCTACGGCGATGCCGTCAGCGGGCCGCGCAACGTCAAGGGGGCCGAAGACCTGGGCGCCTACCTGCGCTCCCTCGGCCGATGACCTCGGTGCTGCGCGAGGCGGCGTTCCTGCGGCTGTGGTCGGGGATCACTTGGCCACGTGGGCGCTGCCGTTCATCCTGGGGCTGGCGGTGTTCGACGGCAGCCTGACGGCGACTGGGCACGACGTCGTGCTGGCCGCCCGCACCGTCGGCTTCCTCGTCGCGGTGCCGGTCGGCGGCGTTCCGGCCGGGCCCGCCGGAGCGCCCACCCCCGATCTCCTGACGCCCATCGAACAACGCACCGCCGGCTATTGGGCCTGTCACCACCAGCAGAAGTTTCCCCGGCCGGCTGACTACTCTGGCCGTCGCCTGATTACGGCGCTCCAGGACGTGGCCGCGTCAGCGAGCCGTTGAGGTCATGACCGGCGGATCTGCTGGAGGATGGTCTCGTCGGTGATCTTGCTGTCGTGGGCCAGGAGGAAGGCCTTGCTGAGGATGAGGGCCAGGCGGCCGTCCTCCTCGAAGGGCAGGAACAGCTTGGCGTCGCGCTTACGGGCTGTGACGATGCACAGGTAGACGTCGCCGGGGCTCATGAGGATGTTGCCGCTGCCCAGGTGGATCCGGTAGGTGCGCAGGTCGCCGCGGACGACCAGGTAGCGGTCGGTGAGCGTGCAGCGGTCGGCGATCCTCGTACGGGGGAGGATTCGGGCCAGCGCGTCGCGGCGGACCTCGGCCGACGGCGGCAGCGCGCCGAAGGCGGCCTCGCGCACATACCCACCGAAACGCTCCTCGCCACCGCCGAAATGCTCCTCGCCCCGGTCGATCCAGTCCGGGTCGGCGGCGATCGAGGTGACCGCGATGAACAGGTCCACGTCCCGCATCGCCTCGCTGAACACCAGCGGCGGAACCCGCGCCAGTGGCGTCTCCCGCCAGGCGCGCCCGTCGCGCCGGTCGAAGCGGACCTGGTCGGTGGCGGCCAGGGTCACCTCGTGGTCGGCCACCGCGGCGGTCTCGTAGCGGAAGCGGACCCGCCAGGCGCCCTCCGCCAGTTCCTTCTTGGCCACGGCTTCCTGCTCGCCGTGGAAGGCGCGCAGCCAGAGCGTCTGCCAGCCGCGCTCCTTGAGCAGCGCGTACAGCCGCGGGTGGTCGACGATGTGGGCGGCGAACCGATGGGAGTAGACCCCGGTGCTCTCCTCGGCGGGGGTGAGCAGGTAGACCTCCCGGAAGGCCTGCTTGTACGGCTGGCGCAGCCGTCGCTCGGTCACCGCCTCCCGCCAGGCCGCCACTTCGGTCAGCGCGGCGCGCGCGGGATGCCACAGCCGGACCTCGGCACCGGGCGGGGCGTCGCCGGGAAGGAAGGCCGTCCCATCCGCCTCCCAGATCAGCCCGCGCGCCACCACCCCGGTGATCGGATGGTTCAGGTAATGACGGGTCCAGTCCTCATGCGACCAGGTCCGGTCGACGGTGAACAGTCCCTCCAATCGGGCGCGCTCGGCGGCCAGCGTCTGGCGGACCTCCTTCTGGACGGCCTTGATGGCCTTGAGCTCCTCGGCATGGGTTTCCTTCACCGCCGCGGGGAGGGCACGGATCGCGGTGCCGTCGGCGGCGGTGAAGCCGAGTCGTACGGTGACCGCGTCCTGGACGGTCAGCACCACGGTGTGGTCACCCAGCCGCCACGACCGGGTCCCGTCGGTGGCGAGTCCGTGGGCCGGCACCCCCCGCTCCAGCAGCTGGGCCGGTGTGATCCCGGCGTGTCCGGCGGCCGTG
The DNA here is from genome assembly GCF_050942315.1 of Nonomuraea sp. CA-143628. Taxonomy (NCBI): domain Bacteria; kingdom Bacillati; phylum Actinomycetota; class Actinomycetes; order Streptosporangiales; family Streptosporangiaceae; genus Nonomuraea; species Nonomuraea sp. CA-143628. The sequence continues at coordinate 7,596,912 of NZ_CP192072.1, read as the reverse complement.
GCGAGCGCGGTGTCGACCTGCTTGCGCAGCGCCCGATGCTTGATCGAGGTCTGGAGCCGCCAGAGCGGCTGCGGGTCTTCGCCCTCGCCGAGCGCGTTGATCGCGGCACCGGCGATCACCGCATCCTGCGTGAACCGGGCGCGGTCGCCACCCAGATGGACGGCCAGCCAGGTCAGAGTGGCCGCCAGATCGTCGACCCGGGCCAGCGTCGCCGCCCAGATGGTCCCGCGGGCCACATCCGTGTTCGCCTCGGACACCATCCGCCGGTTGCCGTCGTCGGACACCTCGCGGACGAAGGCCGTCAGCGCGAACCGCACGAACTCCCGCGCACCGGCCGGCTCCAGCAGGGTCAGGCAGCGGGCGCGCCACGTCTGGGTGGGCCGCGGCGTATGTACCTCGCACAGATGCTCGACCAGCTTGACCAGGTGGGGTGCGGGCGCGTCCCCAAGGTGTTCGCGTACGGACGAGGCCCAGGTGTCGGCGCGTACCAGCGCCGACAGCGGCAGCGTCGTCGGGCCGCCGGGCAGGGCCAGCGCGATCCGGCGGTGCAGACGTCGTCGGTCGTCGGCAGGCAGTTGGACGTGGGCCATGGCCTCGATCAGCCGGGTGAACGGCTCGCGCAGGTGTTGCCGCTCGGCGATGTCGATTTCCAGCACCAGGTCCACGACCCGGCACACCCAGGTGGCGTCCCAGTACTGAAACTCCCGGCTGTGCGCGACAGAGAGCAGCGCGGCCACATCGGTGGCGGTCCAGCCGTCGGAGCCGGACAGGGCCAGCTCCAGCTCCTCGTAGTATTCGTCCAGCCCGGGTTGAGCCAGGTAGATCACGGCGGCCCTGCGGTCGGCGCCCTCGGCGTGGCGCAGCCGTCGCACCCGCTCCTGCCGGACATTCCGGGCCTGGCGCCGCAGCTTCTCGTCACGCCGTTCGTCCCGGTCATCCGGCCAGAGCCAGGAGTATGAACGTCCCTCCAGCTCAAGCTCCTGGACGATCGCCTCCATGATCCAACTCGTGGATGCGAAGGCGGCCGTGACCGTCTCGTCGACGGTGAGTTCGCGCATGCCCTGGATCATGCCGGAGTCGTCCGACAGAATTCACCGCCTCTCGCGGTGAGGGTTCGCCGCGGGCCAGTTTGTCGGAGGCGGCTGATAGCCAAGGATCTCACCCCGCTACCACAGGAGATCATCGATGGCCCAGGTCACCTTTCGTGACGAGAGCGCGAGTGGCCGGCCGCTGGAGGAGTTCACGCTGCCCGGTCTGCCGGATCGGATCACCGCGCGTGAGCTGCTGCGGCTGCGCGTGCGCGAGGAGGTCGCCCGGTACAACGCGGCACCCTCGCCCAGGTTCAACGGGCTGGTCAAGCCCGACGACGCCGAGGTCGAGCTGAACGGCTACCGGATGCGCGCGGCGCGGCGGATCGACTGGGAGCGTCAGGCGGACATCGCCGAGCGGGCGTTCGCGCGCAACGGATTCCTCCTGCTGGTCGGTGATCATCAGATCGAGGATCTGGACGAGTCGATCGACCTGACCGCGGATCCGGTGATCTCGTTCGTCAAGCTTGTCCCGCTGGCCGGAGGGTAGGAACGGTCCTTCGCATTCGCTATGGAAACCTGAGGTTCTGCCATGACCTCGAAGTGGCTTTGTTGAGGGTGATGGCAGTCAGGCGTCTGGGGTGTATCCGGCTTGGGTCGGTGTGGATAGGCATGTGGCGGTCATGTTCGTGTCCTTGGCCGGAGGGCGCTGTGGATCGGTTTCGGGGCGGTCGGTGGGGTGTCCCGGTCTCGATCTCGTTGTCCACGCTGTGCCCGTGGAGATGTGCCCGCAGGGTCGCAGCCGTGGCCGGTGAGCGGTTGTTGCCGTGTGGTCTGGCGGATGGGGTGTTGGCTCGCGGTGCGCTGAGAGGGCGACGGTGTCCGGCGAACGGGTATCGCTCACATGTTCTATCCAGCGCGGCAAACTCTTGGTAGCGTTGCTGTTACACATCGTGCGGATGGGGGTGGCGGGGATGCAGGTTGTGCGGGACACGCATCGATGCCGTCTCGCGTCGATGCCCTCTGGCAGTGCGCTCACCGCGACCGCGACCTGCACCGCGCATGCCGCCACGGTGGAGGCGACCGGTGAGGTCGTCGCGCAGCCGCTCCTGGCACAGCGGGTCGCCTGGCTGAGCGGCCTGGCGGGAGATCTTACCGCCTGTATCGTCGCAGCTCGGTGGAGTGCGGCTGATCTGGATGCGTTGGCGTCTGGGCGGGGGTTGGACGGGCGGGTGTTGCCGTCGAAGGGCTGGATGGCTGTCCGCAGGCTGGGCTGGGGTGTGGGCCCGGCCGCGGGCGTACATGTGTGCGATCGGGTGCTGCGGTGTGCGCAGGAGCAGGCCGCTCGCCTGTTGCGGCTGGCGGTACACCGGCGCGTGGTGGTGGCGGCGATCGTGGCGAGTTGGCCGCGCGATCCGGGTGTCCGGACGGATGCCGAGTGGGTGGCGTTGCGCGCTGTGCTGCCGGACGGGGTGAGCGTGGCGGAGGTTCGTAACCGGACCCGGCAGATCCGTGCTTATCTCGACCGGCATGAGGTGTTCCCGGCCGATCTGACCGATTTGGAGGAGCCGCCGAAGGTGGCGGCGCAGGTGGTGCTGGCGGCGGCCGACCGGCAACTGCTCACCCTGCAGCGCACCGGCGAGCGCGGTGCTCTGTTGCGGGTGCGGCTTCCCCTGGTCCAGTCGCCCACCTGCGCCAGGGACTGGGCGTGGCATGTGCTGCCACTGGCGTTGCCGCCGACCGTCGCGCCGGAGGCGAAGCTGTGCGCCCCCACCGTGCGGGTGAGTAAGGGCCGGGTGCGCGTCGATCTGCCGTTCAAGATCCCGATTACTGTCGCGCCCGCCACCGGCCACACGGTCGGGTGCGGCTTCGACTGGGGCCTCAACACCGTGCTGACCGGCACGGCCGGACACCTGACCGAGGGCCGGGAGACCTCCGATGGCCGGGTGATCGGCGACGGGCGGCCGCTGGCCTACGATGCGCGCGGCGTGTCGGCCAAGCTGCACCGGTTGCGGGCTGAGCGGCAGCATCTGGCCGCCAAGCACCGCCATCAGGAACGGCTCCTGGCGCGGATTACGCCCGCTGATCCTCGTTTCGCCCAGCTGGCCGCGGCCTGGCAGCGCATCGGGGTCGAGCACGAGCGGCTGTGCGCCCGCATCCGGCATCTGAACAAGGCGCTGGCCTGGTCGGCGTCACGCTGGGCGGTCGACCAGGCGGTGTTTGCGGGGGCGACGGTCATCTATCTGGAAGACCTGGCCACCCTGGAAGCGCGCGGCCGCCGAGGACGGGCGAACGCGCGCCTGTCGGGGCAGGTACGCGGGCAGATCGTCGAGGCGATCCGGCACCTGGCGGCCAAGCACACCATCGCGGTGGTCACCGTCCCGGCGCGCGGCACCTCCCGCTTCTGTCCCCGCTGCGGCACCGGCACGTCGCCGCTTACTCACTGCCCGGCCCCCGACCGGCTCACCGAGAAGGGCTGGACCTGGGCCTACTGCCCGGCCTGCGGCCTGTCCTGCGACCGAGACTGGGCGGCGGCCGAGCGGATCGTCTCGCGTGGCCTGCTCGGCCAGAACGCCACCCGCACCCATCGCTCCACCGGCGCCCGCACCATCGTCACCATTGTGGAAGGCAACGTGGCCCGCGCCCGCCGACCGCGTAAACCCACCCGCGCCGCCCGGCGCGCCCGCCGCACCCGAACCGACCTGCACCCCCGACCAGCCGCGCGCGACCGGTCCAAGAACCGCCCCACCCCGAAACGCCCCACCCGAACCCCCAACAAACCTATCAACAATTCGGCCGGCCACTCAGCGAACAACCCGGCCGAGCAGGCGATGACCTCCAGCCGTGTGCCCGACCGGCGCACGGTGCCCGCCCCACCGCCTGCCAGCGGTGGACAGCGTCCGGCGGGCCGTGCACCCAAGCCGGGGCGGCACCAGCCGGACCGGACAGGGCATGTCAGGAATTCCCACCATCGGACCGGCTTCCACCACGCCAAAGCCACCCCCGTGCTCACGCTTGCCAAGCACGGGGGCGGCCCCAAGCAGGCTACGCCTGTCCGAGTTGCCTGATTCCTTCAGGGAACCACAGGGAATTCAAGACGCTGAGACGGGTGCGCGACGAAGTCATCACAGAGTGCGTTCATATAAGTGCACTGAGTGATATGCGGTGGTCGGGTGGCTTCCGAACCCCCCACGGGCGCGTACATCCCGAGTACCTTCGACACCGAGCCGCGCTCCGCGGCCGGTCTGCCGCTGGCGTTGATCGAGCAGTGGCGTGACACCGGTCAAAGCCACGAGGACGCGCGGCGGCTGCTGGGCCGATTCGCGGTCCGCGGTTACAGCGTGGTGTCCGACTCGGCCGGGCTGACGAAGCTTAGTCAGCGGCTGGGTCTGCTGGAGGTGCTGGCGCTCATCGACCGGCCCAAGCGGATCCTGCACACCCACACCAGGGCCATCGGCGGCGAGGCGGTGGGCGTGTGGGCGGCGGACAACGCCCAGATGTTCCATCCGGAATCGGCGGACGCGGGGGTGCTGCTGTCGGCCCTGCTGAAGGTCCAGGACGAGATCGAACGCCATAGCCGCGTACGGATCGGCATCGGTACGCATTACGGGAGTTTCTACGGCCTGGCCGGTGGGCTGTACGGTCCGGAGGCGGACGCGATCGAGGACATCGCGGAGAACCACACCGAAGGCGGGGAGCTCGTGGTGACGGGGGCGGTCGTCGACCGGTTGCCGCCCGGCCACTCCTTCGTCCTGCGCCGCAAGGACGGCCCCGAGAGTCTGGTGGGCGTCGTCTACCAGGTGCTCGACGGCCCCCGGCCGGACGATGTGCGGTCGGCCGACAATGTGCGGCCGGAGGAGGATCTGCGGCCGGACGATGTGCGGTCGGCCGAGGATCTGCGTTACCCGATTCCCTACTCCGCGGCCTTCTACGGGGACCTGCTGAGGTTGGAGCGCCGTCCCGAGGACGTCGAGCTGGCCCGGCGGCTGGCCGCCGAGCACCTCCAGGACCGGACGGTGGTCCTGGTCGAGCGGAGCGTCGCCCCGGCCGAGACGCCTGAGCTCGGGCTGCTGAGAGGGCTGGGCCTGTCGGCCGTGCTGAAGGAGACGGGGCTCCGGCTCATGCCCGCGCGGGGTGCCGTGGAGATCAAGATCGCTGGACCTCTGGCCCTCTACCTGTTCGAGGAGGCCGCGCCGGCCGTACGCTTCGCGCAGGGCCTGCGCGTGAGCCTGGCCGAGCACGAGATCGTCTGCCGGATCGGGGTGGCCGCCGGGCCGCTGCTGGCGGGTGAGACGCCGGGCGGTGGGTGGGATGTCGCGGGTGCGCCGGTGAATCTCGCCTCCAAGATGGCGCAGGATCTCGGCAGGCCCGGTCGCGTCTATCTGAGCGAGGCCGTACATGAGCGGCTGAGCGGGGCCGGGCGTGAGCCGCTGAGTGAGGCCATGCGTGAGCAGCTGGGTGATGCCGGGTGCGAGCGGCTGAATGAGGCCGGGCGTGGGCGGCTGAATGAGGCCGGGTGCGAGCGCGCCCAGCTGGACGGGTTCGCCGCCGTCCGGCGCACGGTCTCCGGAGTTGAGATGACCTTCTTCGAGGGTTGAATTCCCGGGGACCACTCTTCCCCGGCGGGAGATCCTTCTTTATCCTCATGCTCAAGAGTGTCTGTGAACGTTCACAGAGGAGCCCACCCATTTCTTGAGCAAGGAGATCGGGATGGCCGTCAACCACCTGAACCGCCCCTGGAGGATCGGGGGCACGCTCCTCCTCGCACTGGCGACCCTGCTCGCCGTCGCACTCGTGAACCCCACCCCCGCCTCGGCCGCCACGCTGACCATGCGCGGCGCCGACGTCTCGTCGGTCCAGCGGAGCCTGGACCTCGGGGCCAAGTACTACAACGCCGCCGGGACGGCCGCCGACCCGCTGGACATCCTCGCCGGCGTCGGCGTCAACTACGTCCGCTTACGCGTGTGGAACAACCCGGCGAGCGGCTACAACAACAAGGCGAAGGTCCTGGCCTACGCCAGGACGGTCAAGGCCAAGGGGCTCGGCCTGATGATCGACTTCCACTATTCGGACACCTGGGCCGACCCGGGCAAGCAGTTCAAGCCGGCGGCGTGGGCGAGTCACGGCATCGGTCAGCTCCAGACGGACGTCTACAACTACACCTACGACGTCTGCAACAGCCTGAAGGCGCAGGGCACCACGCCCGACAGCGTGCAGATCGGCAACGAGATCAACGTCGGGATGCTCTGGAACGACGGCAAGGTCATCAACAACGACTTCACCAACCTGAGCCTGCTGCTCAAGGCCGGATACAACGCGACCAAGGCGTGCAACGGCGGCACCCAGGTGATCATCCACACCGCCGACGCCGACAGTCTCGCCAACGCCCGCTGGTTCTACGACGGGATCAGGGCCAAGGGCGTGCCGTGGGACATCACCGCCCTGTCCTACTACTGCATGTGGCACGGCCCGCTGTCCACCCTGTCCACGGTGATCAACGACGCGAGGTCCCGCTACGGCAAGCCGGTCATCGTGGCGGAGACCGCCTACCCGTTCACCGCGGCCAACGCCGACAGCGAGGGGAACGTGGTGACCGGCTCGGCACCGTGCTCGGGCTACCCGGCCACCTGGGCGGGGCAGGCGAACGAGTTCGCCGCGGTCCAGAACACGGCGCGCGGCGCGGGCGCGATCGGCGTCTTCTATTGGGAGCCGACCTGGTACGCCATCTCCGGCAACGGCTGGGATCCGGCCAACATCAACGGCACCGGCGACCAGTGGGACAACATGGCCACCTTCAACTGGACCGGCGGCATCAATCCCAGCATCAGATGGACCCCGTAGGCCGCGTCCCGAAGATCTCCAGGTAGTGCTCGTTGTACATCACGCCGAGGATGTTCCCGAAGGGATCGACCACGGACGCGGTGACGAATCCCGGCCCTCGCTCGACCGGCTTGTCGTGCACGGTGGCACCCAGGGACAGCAGCCGCTCGAACGCGGCCTCGACATCGTCCACGTGCCAGTAGATCACCGCGCCGCCGGGCTGGTCGGACCGGCCGTGCGGGGCGAATCGGCGGTCGACGATGCCGAATTCGTGCTGGTAGTCGCCGAGGCGGAACTCGACGTACGCGGGCGGCCCCTCGGCCGGGCGCGCGAAGTACGGCTCGATGCCGAGCAGTTCGGTGTACCAGTCCCGGGCGGCCGGGACGCCGTCGGCGAAGAAGCTGACGGTGGTGAGTCCACGCAACATGGGGTGTTCCTTACTTCCGGTCGGTGTCGATGAATATCCTCCAAGCTAAAGTGCTCACCAATTGACCACTTTCTTGGAGAAGATGGGGACATGCGCGCTGACCGGCTCGTCGCGGCCCTCCTGCTCATGCAGAGCCGTGGCCGGGTGACCGCCGCCGAGCTGGCCGACGAGCTCGAGGTGTCCGTCGCCACCGCCCGCCGCGATCTGGAGGCGCTGTCCGCGGCGGGCATCCCGGTCTATCCGCAGGCCGGACGCGGCGGCGGCTGGTCGCTCGTCGGCGGCGCCCGTACCGATCTCAGCGGCCTGTCGGCGACCGAGGCGCAGGCGCTGTTCCTGCTCGTCGGACCGGCCGCGGCCGTCTCGGGTGAGGCCAAGGCGGCGCTGCGCAAGCTCGTACGGGCGCTGCCGCAGACCTTCCGGGCCGATGCCGAGGCCGCCGCCGGCGCGACGATGATCGACCCCACCCGGTGGGGCGAGCGCGATCGTCGCCGCCCCGAGCTGGTCGACCTGCTCCAGGCCGCCGTGGTCCGCCGGCGGAAGGTCCGCCTGACCTACACCAACAGCGCCCGCGAGCGGACCGAACGGTTGATCGACCCGTGGGGCTTGGTCGACAAGGACGACATCTGGTATCTGATCGCCGGGACCGAACGAGGGCAGCGAACCTTCCGGGTCGACCGGATCATCGAGGCCGAGCCGACCGACCAGGTCGCCGAGCGCCCGGACGATTTCACGCTCGCCGACGCCTGGGAGCAGGTCGTGGGGGAGGTGGAGCGGCGGCGTTCGCGTACGTGGGCGACCGTGATCATCGAGGCCAGGTTCGTGCCGGTGCTGCGTACCCACTTCGGGCGGCACTGCCACACCGACGGCGAGCTCGACCACGGCCGGGTCCGGGTCCGCCTCGCGGCGCCGACCCCGCTGGACATCGCCAGGAACCTGGCCGGCTGGGGCGCGATGATCGAGGTGGTCGAGCCGAGGTCGGTCCAGGCGGAGCTGGCGCGGATCGGCGTCGAACTGGCCGACCAGTACGAACGCTGACCTGGCGGCCATCGGGCCTGAACTTACGTTGTACGATATGGCGCGGAGGTTGATCTAGGTGGCCACGCGGAATGGACCAAGGACCGAGCCCCGCACCCCGTTGAGCAGAGATCGGGTGCTCCGGGCCGCGATCAAGGTCGCCGACGAAGGCGGCATCGAGTCGCTCACGATGCGTCGTCTCGCGGAAGAGCTCGACGCCGAGGCGATGTCGCTCTACTACCACGTGGCCAAGAAGGAAGACGTCCTGGACGGCATCGTCGGCGTCATCGCCGGCGAGATCAACGAGGCGGTCGGCCGGATCGACGTGCCCTCCAAGGGGGCCGCCTGGAAAGCGGCAGTGCGGCAGCGGATCCTGACCGCCCGCCAGGTCTTCCTCCGCCACCCCTGGGCGCCGCGCGTCTTCGAGACCCGTACTGACGTGAGCCCGGCCGTCGTCCAGTACTTCGATGCCCTGATCGGGCTCATGCGAGACGGTGGCTTCTCCAACGACCTGGCCCATCACGCGCTGCACGCCCTGGGGAGCCGGGCTCTGGGGTTCACCCAGGAGATGTTCGATCCGGGTGACGGGGCCGGTGACGAATCCGCGGCCATGCTCGACGCCATGGCCGAGCAGCTGCCCCACCTCGTCGGGATGCTGCGGGAGATCGCCCACGACGACCCCGACTCCACGCTGGGGTGGTGCGACGACCAGACCGAGTTCGAGTTCGGGCTGGATCTGATCCTCGACGGTCTCGACAGGTTGCGCGAGACCGCCTGACCCGCGCCTGACCCCCGCGCTCGCCGGTCGAGTCCGGCTAAGCCTTGCGCCGTAAGAGGAGCCTTGACCACCTTACGCCGTAAGAGTACCTTACGACGTACGACTTACGTTGTACGAATCGGAGGCACCCGTGATGAAGGCGATCGTCTTACGCACGTACGGCTCACCCGACGACCTGGCCATCACCGAGATCGACAAGCCCATACCCGGCGACGACGAGGTGCTGATCCGGGTCCGTGCCACCTCCATACAGCCCTACGACTGGCACCACATGAGAGGCGAGCCGTATATGGCGCGCCTGATGCCCGGCAGCCTCGGGCTGCGCGGGCCGAAGATCCACATCCTGGGCGCCGACCTGGCGGGGCAGGTCGAGGCGGTCGGTAAGGATGTGACGGAGTTCAGCCCCGGCGACGAGGTCTTCGCGCAGTCCAACCAGGGCGGCTTCGCCGAATACGCGTGCGTCCGGGCGAGCGACCTGGCGCCGAAGCCGAAGAACCTCTCGTTCGAGCAGGCGGCTGCGGTGCCGATGGCGGCCAACACCGCCCTCATGGGCCTGTGCGACCAGGGCCGTCTCCAGTCCGGGCAGAAGGTCCTTGTCAACGGGGCGTCGGGCGGGGTGGGGACGTTCGCCGTGCAGATCGCCCGAGCGCTCGGCGCGGAGGTCAGCGCCGTCTGCGGCGCGCGGAACGTGGACCTGGTCAAGTCGCTCGGCGCCACCGAGGTCATCGACTACACCACCGAGGACTTCACCCGGAACGGACAGCGTTACGACCTGCTGCTGGACATCGCGGGAAGCCGTTCAGGAGCGGCCTGCCGCCGGGCGCTGACCCCCAAGGGCGCCCACGTCGCCATCGGCGGACCGCCCGGCCGATGGTTCCAGCCCGCCGCTCACGTGTTCGCGGCGCTGGCGCTCGGGCCCTTCGTGTCCCAGAGAATGGTCATGACAGACGTGGTCGGCTGCCGGGAGAAGCGGCAGAATCTGCTGACGCTGACCCGGCTCATCGAGGACGGCGAGATCACTCCGGTCATCGACCGCACTTACGCGTTCGAGGAGATCCCGGCGGCCGTCCGCTACCAGGAAGAGGGCCATGTCGTGGGAAAGGTCGTCGTCACGGTCTGAACGAAAGGGCCGGCGGTCAGGGTCGCCGCGCCGACGACCCCCCGCCGAAAAGCAGGCCTCAGGCGCTCCGTGCCTTGGCGTACTCCGCGGCGCCGCCCGCGAAGTCGTACACCTCTACCTGCTCGTTCCCGACCACCCAGGCGTCGTGTCCGGGCGGGGCGACGAAGACCTCTCCCGGGCCGATCTCGGCCTCGGTGCCGTCGTCCATCCGGATGCGGAGCCGGCCGCGGACGACGAACCCGTTGTGGTGAACCTGGCACGAATCGGTGCCGACGATCGGCTTGATGGACGCCGACCAGCGCCATCCGGGTTCGAACGTCGCCACACCGAAGCTCAGGCCCGTCAGGTTGCACACCTCGAAGTGGCCCATCGGGAAGTCCCGGCGCTCGTCGGGCTTGTCGATGCTCTTGACCTCGATCATGACGTCCCCCTTCGTCACCCTTCAGTCTCTCACCGGGCATTTCTCCGGACAGAGCCGACCAAGGGAACAAGGTCGACGTGAGGTTGAGCCGTCCGCGCACCGGGTAGGCGAGCGCCATGGAGATCACCCTGCGGGTCAACGGTTCGCGGCGGACCGTGGAGGTGGACCCGCGCGTCTCGCTGCTGGATCTGCTGCGCGAGCGGCTCGGACTGACCGGCTCCAAGAAGGGCTGCGATCACGGCCAGTGCGGCGCGTGCACCGTGCTGATCGACGGCCGGCGGGCCAACGCCTGCCTGGCGCTGGCCGTGGCGCAGGACGGATCGGACATCACCACCGTCGAGGGCCTGGCGGACGGCGACCGGCCGCACCCGCTCCAAGCCGCCTTCATCGAGCATGACGCCTTCCAATGCGGCTACTGCACCCCCGGCCAGCTCTGCTCGGCCGCCGGGATGCTGGCCGAGGGCGGTCCGAGCGCCGTCACCGAGGACCTGGCCGCCGACCCGGCGCTGACGGCCGAGGAGATCCGCGAGCGCATGAGCGGCAACCTGTGCCGGTGCGGCGCCTACCCGAACATCGTCACCGCGATCGCGGAGGTGGCCGGATGAGACCCTTCGAGTACGCGCGAGCCGGCGACCCCGCCGACGCCGTGGCCAGGTTCCGGCCCGGTGCGATGTACCTGGGCGGCGGCACCAACCTCGTCGACCTCATGCGTCTGGGCGTTGCCGAGCCCGAGTTCCTGGTGGACGTGAGCCGGCTGCCGCTCGACCGGATCGAGCCCGACGGCGACGGGCTGCGCGTCGGCGCCGCCGTACGCAACAGCGACCTCGGCCTCCATCCGCTGGTCCGCGAGCGTTACCCGATGCTGGCGCGGGCGGTGCTGGCCGGGGCGTCCGGGCAGATCCGCAACATGGCGACCGTGGGCGGCAACCTGCTGCAGCGCACCCGCTGCCCGTACTTCCAGGACGTCTCCAAGCCGTGCAACAAGCGGCGGCCCGGATCCGGCTGCCCGGCGATCGGCGGCGACCACAGCAATCTGGCCATCCTCGGACATTCCCCCGCGTGCGTGGCCACCCATCCGTCGGACATGGCGGTGGCGCTGGCCGCGCTCGACGCCCGCGTACACGTCACCGGGCCCGGCGGCGACCGGGTGGTTCCGATGCCGGGGCTGCACCGGCTGCCTGGCGACGAGCCCGAGCGCGACACCGTGCTGGCGCCCGGCGAGCTGGTCACCGCCGTGCACCTGCCCACTCCGCCGCCGGGCGCCTCCCGTTACCGCAAGGTCCGCGAGCGCGCCTCGTTCGCGTTCGCGCTGGTGTCCATCGCCGCCGCCCTCGACGTCGAGGGGGACGGGACCGTACGCGACTGCCGGATCGCGCTCGGGGGAGTGGCGCACGTGCCGTGGCGGTGCGAGAGCGCCGAGCGGGCGCTGCGCGGCGCCCCGGCGGACGAGGAGAGTTTCACCCGGGCCGCCGAGGCCGAGCTGGAGCGGGCGCGACCGCTGCCGCGCAACGCGCACAAGGTGCCGCTGGCCCGCAACCTCATCGTCCGCACCCTGCTGGAGCTGGCACCATGACCCGGATCGAGGGGCACGACAAGGTCACCGGCCGCGCGACCTACTCGGCCGAATACCCGATCGAGGGCGTCACCTACGCCTACCCGGTCCAGGCCGGGATCGTCAGGGGCCGCATCACCTCGATCGACGCGGCGGGGGCGCTCGCCATGCCGGGGGTGCTGGCCGTACTGTCCAGCGAGGACCCGCCCGAGCTGGCCCCCGACGCGGACCCGGAGCTCGCGCTGTTCCAGCGCCGCGAGGTCGCCTACCGGGGGCAGTTCGTCGCCGTCGTCGTCGCCGACACCTATGAGGACGCCCGCGCGGCCGCGCGGGAGGTGCGGGTCATCTACGAGGAGGACCCGCACGACGTACGGCTGCGCGGAGATCATCCCGGGCTCTACCGGCCGGAGAAGGTGAACCCGTTCTACCCGGCCGACACCGAGAAGGGCGACCTGGCGGCCGGGCTGGCCGCGGCGGCCGTCACCGTGGACGTGACGTACACGACCCCGGCCGTGCACAACAACCCGATGGAACCGCACGCCACGCTCGCCGTCTGGAGCGGCGACGGAGACCTGACCGTCTACGACTCGACCCAGGGCGTGTCCACGGCCCGCGCCATGATCGCCAAGACGCTCGGCCTGCCCGCCGAGCGGGTGCGCGTGGTCTGCCGCCACATCGGCGGCGGCTTCGGGTCCAAGGGCACCATTCGCCCCGGCACCATGCTCGCCGTCCTGGCGGCGCGGGCCGTCGGGCGGCCGGTGAAGGTGGCGCTGACCCGGCAGCAGCTGTTCGACGTCACCGGCTACCGGACGCCGACGATCCAGCGGGTCCGGCTCGGCGCCGACGCCGACGGCCGCCTGACCGCCGTCGAGCATGAGGTCGCCGAGCAGAGCTCGACGCTGGTCGAGTTCGCCGAGCAGACCGCCACCCCGGCCCGCACCATGTACGAGACGCCCGCGTTGCGCACGGCCCACCGGCTGGTCCGGCTGGACGTGGCCACCCCGTCGTGGATGCGCGCACCGGGCGAATGCCCCGGCATGTACGCGCTGGAGTCGGCCATGGACGAGCTGGCCATCGCCACCGGCCTGGATCCCGTCGAGCTGCGCGTGCTCAACGACGCGGAGACCGAGCCGGAGAGCGGCCTGCCGTTCAGCTCCCGCAACCTGGTGGCCTGTCTGCTGGAGGGCGCCCGCCGGTTCGGCTGGGAGGGGCGCGACCCGACGCCGGGCGTCCGCCGCCAGGGGCGCTGGCTCATCGGCACCGGCGTCGCCTCCTCCACCTTCCCGGCCTTCCGGCGCCCGTCCCAGGCCACCGCCACCGTCGAGAACGGCGGCTATGTCGTCCGCGTGGCCGCCGTCGACCTCGGCACCGGCGCCCGCACCGCGCTGACCAAGATCGCCGCGACCGCGCTCGGCGTCCCGCCCGACCAGGTGCGGCTCGAGCTGGGCGACAGCGACCTGCCCCCCGCCCCGGTGGCCGGCGGCTCCATGGGCACCGCCTCCTGGGGCTCGGCCGTGGTGGCCGCCTGCGAGGAGGCGCTGCGCGACGGCAAGCACGGCGCCGCCGACACCACCGACGCCATCAAGGCGCAGCAGGACCTGGCCAGACACGCTTTCGGTGCCCAGTTCGCCCGGGTACGGGTGGACATGGACACCGGCGAGATCCGTGTGTCGCATCTGCTGGGCATCTTCGCCGCCGGGCGGATCATCGACGAGCAGCTGGCCAGGTCGCAGTTCGTCGGCGGCATGACGATGGGCGTGGGCATGGCGTTGATGGAGGAGAGCGTCATCGACGACGAGTTCGGCGGGTTCAGCAACCACGACCTGGCTCAATACCACGTGCCGGTGTGCGCGGACATCGAGCGGATCGACGCGGCCTGGATCGAGGAGGACGACCGGCACCTCAACCCGATGGGTACCAAGGGCATCGGCGAGATCGGCATCGTCGGCACCGCGGCCGCCATCGGCAACGCGGTCTATCACGCGACCGGCATTCGCGTCCGCGACCTGCCGATCACTCCCGCCCGCCTGCTCACCTGAAACAGGTCTTTCGCATGAATTTCCCTGATCTCGGTAGATGTAGGCACATGGAACCGGACAGGGAAACTCAGAAGGAGCGGGCCGATCGCAACTTCGTGGAGCTGCTGCAGAGCGCACGGGTGGCGGTGACCGGAGTCCAGGTGCTGTTCGCGTTCCTGCTGACGGTCCCGTTCTCACAGGGGTTCGACAAGCTGAGTCTGGCCGACCGGCGGCTGTTCTACGTGGCGCTGGTCAGCGCCGCCATCGCGTCGATCTGCTACATCGCCCCGGCCGCCCAGCACCGGGTGCTCTTCCGCCAGGGACTGAAGGAGATGCTGGTCCGCCGCTCCAACATGTACGGCATCGCCGGGGCCCTGGCCCTGGCCGTCTCGATGACCGCGGCCACCATGCTGGTGGTCGACTACCTGTTCCACAACACGGTGGCGGTGATCACGGCCGTCGTCGTCGCCGCGCTGGCCGTGTGGACCTGGTTCGTCCAACCGGCGATGGACCGCTCGGCCAAGGGCGACGACGACACGAGCTGACCCCGGTCGCGCACGACCGGGGCCGGGTCAGATCTTCGGGCACATCTTCCCGTCACGCGGCGGCACCCGGGTGACCAGGTAGCGGTCGACGGAGGTGTTCACGCAGGCCGAGCCGGTGCCGTAGGCGGTGTGGCCGTCACCGTCGAAGCTCAGCAACACGCCCGAGGACAGCTGGGAGGCCAGCGCCTTGGCCCACTTGTACGGTGTGGCGGGGTCGCGCAGGGTGCCGACCACCAGGATGGGCGGCGCGCCCTTGGCGTGGATGGCCCTGTTGACCGTCTTGCTCCTGACCGGCCAGAAGTCGCACGCACTGGCCACGGCCTTGCCGGAGCTGATCGCCTTGGCCTGGCGCACCGCTCGCCGCCAGGTCGGATGGTCGAGACAGTCGATGGCCGCGTGCGCCTCCATCATGTTGGCGTAGGTCGCGTCTGCGCCGCGCTCGTTGTACTGGTCGGCGTACTGCAGCAGCAGCGTGCCGTCGCCCTTGAACGCCGTGCCGAGCGCCTGCCGCAGGGCCGGCCACGACCGCTGGTCGTACAGGAGGCTGTCGAGGCCGGTGTACACGAGCGCCTGCGTGGCCTGCCTGCCGTCATAGGTGTTGACCAGCGGCGCCTTCTCGGTCCGGTCGTGCAGGGCGCGCATCTGCTTGATGACCGCGGCGGTCGTGTGCTTCTTGAAGGGGCAGTCCTTGTGCGTGAAGCAGTCCCGCGCGAAGGACTCGAAGGCCACGCCGAAGCCGTCCTGCTGGCCCGAGCCGAACTCGGTCGCCGTCGTCGAGGGGTCCTCGGCGCCGTCGAGCACCATCGCGCGCACCCTGGCCGGGAACAGGTTCGCGTACGTGGCGCCGAGCAGGGTGCCGTAGGAGAAGCCCAGGTAGGTCATGCGCGACTCGCCGAGACCGGCGCGCAGCACGTCCATGTCACGCGCGGCGTTCGGCGTGCCCACGAAGGGCAGGATCGCGCCGGAGTTGGCCTGGCACGCCTGCGCGAGCCGCAACTGCGCGTAGTTGTACATCTTCACCTCGGCCTTCGAGTCCGGGGAATTGTCGACGGAGTGGTACCAGTCGGCCACCTGGGTGGACATGCAGCGCACGGGGGTGGAGGCTCCCACACCGCGCGGATCGAAGCTGACCAGGTCGAAGCGCGAACGGAGGGCGGCGGTGAACTTCACCTTCGCCGTACCTCTCAGCAGGTCGACACCCGACCCGCCGGGACCGCCAAAGTTGATCACCACAGAGCCCAGGCGCTTGGCGCCCTTCGCCGGCAGTTTGATCACGGCGATCTCGATCCGCTTGCCCGACGGCTTGGTGTAGTCGAGCGGCACCTTGAGCTTCGCGCACTGGAAACCCCCCTTGCAGGGGGTCCAGGCGAGCCGCTGGCCATAGTAGGTGCTCAGGCCGGGCGGCGTGTCGGCCGTCCGCGCGGGCTGTGCCGTCGCGGGCTCGGCGGTGACCAGACCCGCGGAGAGCAGGCCGATGACTAACGGGGTGATGACCCCGAGAAGGCGTCGCATATCTCTGTCCTCGTCTGGCGGCCGAGTGGATATCGCTTAGGTGACTCTCCGATGGTTGGGCGCGGTGGTTGCGAGGCTCTTGAAGGCCGCTGGCCGGGCGCGTGCAAGCGTTATTTGGAAAGTTTCTTTACTAGCGCGGATCACGTCCGTATGGTGAGGCCATGAGCCTGCGCACAGTGCTGATCCTGGTGGCGGCGCTCGTCGCCACGTCGGTCTCCGCCTCCCCGGGCGCGCGCGCCGCCGCGCCCCTGAGCTTCGGCGGGGTGGTCCCCGCGCCGGTCAGCGCGACGCCCGCCGCCGGGGTCACGTACCGGATCACCTCGGCCACCAGCCTCTACACCGACGTCCCCGCCGTCGGCGAGCAGCTGGCCCGGCAGTTGCGGCGCTCGACCGGCTACCCCGTGCCGATCGTGGCCGCGCCGCCCGCCGGCGGCATCTCGCTGCGGCTGGGCAGCGTGAGCGGTGGGGAGGAGGCCTATCGCCTCGATGTGACCGCCACCGGAATCACCGTGCTGGCCAACGGGGCCGCCGGGCTGTTCAACGGGGTGCAGACGCTGCGGCAGCTGCTGCCGTACGCGGCCGACAGCGCGAGCGTCCAGCCGGGACCGTGGCCCGTGCAGGGCGGCCGGATCACCGACGCGCCGCGCTACGCCTACCGCGGCGCCATGCTCGACGTCGCCCGCCACTTCTTCCCCCTGGCCGCCGTCCAGCGCTACATCGACCAGATCGCCCTCTACAAGATCAACTACCTGCACCTGCATCTGTCCGACGACCAGGGGTGGCGGATCGTCGTCGACTCCTGGCCCAGGCTGGCCACCTACGGCGGCAGCACCGCCGTCGGCGGCGATCCGGGCGGCTACTACACCAAGGCCCAGTATCAGGAGCTCGTGGCCTACGCCGCGGCCCGCAACATCACGGTCGTGCCCGAGATCGACCTGCCCGGCCACACGAACGCCGCCCTGGCCTCCTACGCCGAGCTGAACTGCGACGGCGTCGCGCCGCCCCTCTACACCGGCACCGACGTCGGCTTCAGCTCGCTGTGCACGTCGAAGGAGCTCACCTACACCTTCATCGACCAGGTGCTCGGCGAGCTGGCCGCGCTCACCCCCGGCCTCTACCTGCACCTCGGCGGCGACGAGGCCAGCTCCACCAAGCCGGCCGACTACGCCGCGTTCATGAACCGGGCGCAGGCCATCGCCGCCGCGCACGGCAAGACCGTCATCGGCTGGCACGACATCGTCAAGGCGACGCCGCTGCCCTCCACCATCGCTCAATACTGGGGCACCACGCCGGACGACAGCGCCGTCGCGGGCGCCGGGCGGAAGGTCATCATGTCCCCGGCCAGCCGCGCCTACCTCGACATGAAGTACAACCGGCGCACCCCGCTCGGCCAGGACTGGGCCGGGCTGATCGAGGTCAAGGACGCCTACGGCTGGAACCCGGGCGCCTACCTGACCGGCCTGCCGGCCCAGCAGGTCCTGGGCGTGGAGGCGCCGCTGTGGACCGAGACGATCAGGACGCCGGCCGACATCGAGTACATGGCCTTCCCACGCCTGCCCGCCATCGCCGAGCTGGGCTGGTCCCCGTACGCCAAGCACGACTGGAACGCCTTCAAGCAGCGGCTCGGCGCCCAGGGGCCGCGCTGGCGCGTCATGGGCGTGAACTACTACCACTCCGGGCAGATCACCTGGCCCGCCGGCTCCTGAACCAACCGCGCCGCCGGGCCGGATCGTCTGTACGGCGGGATCCCGTACGACGTCACCGCCCGGCGGTCTCGTTGAGCTGGTGCGCCCACGGCGGGTTGGCCCCCGCGACCGAGCAGGTCAGCGCCGCCACCCGGGCCGCGAAGGCGGCGGCGTCGGCGGCCGTCTCCAGGTCCAGCCCGTCCAGCCGGCCGCCGAGCAGCCCCCGCACGCCCAGCCGGTGCAGCAGCCCGGCGGTGAAGGAGTCACCGGCGCCCACGGTGTCGACGACCTCGACCCGGGGGGCCCGTACCGTCGCGCGCTCCCCGTCCAGCGACACCAGCGCGCCGTCCGCGCCCCGGGTGATCACGATGAGCCTGGCCCCGGCCGCGTGCCAGGTGTCGCAGGCACGTTCCAACGGCTGGTCCGGCATCAGGAAGGACAGGTCGTCGTCGCTGAGCTTGAGGATGTCGGCCACCGCGCACCACCGCTCCACCGGATAGGCGTCCCGGCCGGCCAGGCTGGGCCGTACGTTCGGATCGATCGAGACCGTCGCGTGCGCGCGGGCGTCCGCCGCGAACGACTCCACCGCGGCGCCGCCCGGCCGCCTGACCAGCGCGAGAGACCCCGTGTGCAGGCAGGACCACCCGCTCGGGTCGACGGCGGCCAGCTCCTCGGGCGTCCACTGCCAGTCGGCGGTGCCCTCGGCGTGGAAGCTGTAGGCCGCCTGGCCGCGCTCGTCGAGCGAGGCCACCGCCAGCGTGCTCGGCTCGGCGGCCGGCACGACGGCCGACAGGTCCACCCCGGATGAGGCGAGGTGCTCGCGGAACAGCTCGCCGAACACGTCGCCCGACACGCGCCCCAGGAACCGCGTCGAGGTGCCGAGCCGGGCCAGAGCCACCGCCGTGTTCGCGGGTCCGCCGCCCGGCAGAACCCGGAGCTCCAGCTCGCCGGGGCGCCGGTCGGCGAAGGCGTCGGCGACGCATTCGCCCAGGACAGCGATCATCAGGGCCAACCTTTCAGCCATGTTTGCAGATTTGTTACACCCAGGGGGCATTGACGTTTCTAGAAAGGGAGTCCATCATCGCAGCACGGCGAATGTCAACGTTGACATATGTCAACGATGACATTGAATCATCCCTGATAGGAAGCCACCATGATTGCTAGGCTCTCGGCCGGACTTCTGGCCGCCGCGCTCCTTGTCACCGGCTGTGGCGGCAACGAGCAGAAGGCCTCCACCAGCACCAACAAGGTCGGGCTGATCACGAAGACAGAGACCAACCCGTTCTTCGTCAAGATGAAGGAAGGCGCGCAGCAGGCCGCCAAGGCGTCGGGTCTGGAGCTGATGACCGCGGCGGGCAAGTTCGACGGGGACAACGCCTCCCAGCTCACCGCGATCGAGAACATGGTCGCGGCCGGGGTGAAGGGCATCCTCATCACGCCCAACGACACCAAGGCGATCGTGCCCGCGATCAAGAAGGCCAGGGACGCCGGCGTCGTGGTGATCGCGCTGGACACGCCGACGGACCCGCAGGACGCCACCGACGCGCTGTTCGCCACCGACAACCTCAAGGCGGGCGAGCTGATCGGCCAGTACGCCAAGGGCGCCATGGCCGGCAAGACCGCCAAGATCGCCACACTGGACCTGGCGCCCGGCATCACGGTCGGCCAGCTGCGCCACGACGGCTTCCTGAAGGGCTTCGGCATCGCCAACGGCGACCCGTCCATCGCCTGCTCCCAGGACACCCGCGGTGACCAGTCCAAGGGCCAGGAGGCGATGGAGAACTGCCTGCAGAAGGCGCCCGACATCAACCTCGTCTACACCATCAACGAGCCCGCCGCGCTCGGCGCCTACACCGCGCTCAAGGCCAAGGGCCGCGAGAAGGACGTGCTGATCGTCTCGGTGGACGGCGGCTGCACCGGCGTCAAGGCCGTCAAGAGCGGGCAGATCGCCGCGACCTCGCAGCAGTACCCGCTGAAGATGGCCGAGGACGGCGTCAAGGCCGTCGCCGACTTCGCCAAGGGCGGGGCCAAGCCCAAGGGCTACATCGACACCGGCGTCACCCTGATCACCGACAAGGCCGTTCCGGGAGTGGAGTCCAAGGACACCACCTTCGGTCTGGCCAACTGCTGGGGCTGACATGGCCGTCATGGAAGCGACGCTGCCGCGCCGCATCATCACCACACCGACGGCGGGACCGCTGGCCGCGCTCGTGCTGGCCTGCGTGTTCTTCGCGGTCAACAGCGACCAGTTCCTCACCGGCGGCAACTTCTCGCTGATCATCCAGCAGGTGATGGTCGTCGGCACGCTCGCCATCGGCCAGACGCTTATCATCCTGACCGCCGGCATCGACCTGTCCAACGGCGCGATCATGGCGTTCGGCGGCATCGTGATGACCAAGCTGGCCGTCGGCAGCGGGCTGCCCCCGCTGCTCGCGGTCGCCGCCGGGCTCGCGGTCTGCGCCGCGTTCGGGCTGGCCAACGGGCTGCTGGTGACGCGGATCTCGCTGCCGCCGTTCATCGTCACGCTGGGCATGCTGAACGTGGTGTTCGCGCTGACCCACATCTACTCCGAGGACCAGACGGTCACCGACCTCCCGGGCGCGCTGACCTTCCTGGGGCAGACCTTCAAGGTCGGCGGCACGAACGTCACCTACGGGTCGCTGCTCACGATCCTGCTGTTCCTGCTCTTCGCCTACCTGCTGGGGTACACCGCGTGGGGCCGCCACGTGTACGCGCTCGGCAACAGCCAGGAGGTCGCGCGGCTGACCGGCATCCGCACACAGCGGCTGACGATCGGCGTCTACACCGTCGCGGGCCTCGTCTACGGCATCGCCGCCCTGCTGCTCGTCTCCAGGACCGGCGTGGGCGACCCGCAGGCCGGTCAGACGGACAACCTCGACAGCATCACCGCGGTCGTACTCGGCGGGACCAGCCTGTTCGGCGGCCGGGGCCTGGTGCTCGGCACGCTGATCGGCGCCCTCATCGTGGGGGTCTTCCGTAACGGCCTGCAGCTCATGGGCGTACCGTCGATTTACCAGACGCTCATCACCGGCATCCTGGTGATCCTCGCCGTCGCCGTCGACCAGCTCTCCCGCAGGAGGACCCGATGACCCCCGTGCTCCAGGCCCGCGGCCTGGTCAAGCGATACGGCCACGTGGTCGCGCTCGACGGCGCCGACTTCGACCTGATGCCCGGCGAGGTGCTCGCCGTGATCGGCGACAACGGCGCCGGCAAGACCAGCCTGATCAAGGCGCTGACCGGCGCGCTGCAGCCCGACGAGGGCGAGATCCTGCTCGACGGCAAGCCCGTGCGCATCCGCGACCCCCTGGAGGCGCGCCGGCTCGGCATCGAGACCGTCTACCAGGAGCTCGCCGTCGCCGCCTCGCTCGACATCTCGACGAACATGTTCCTCGGCCGCGAGCTCCGCAAGCCAGGACCGCTCGGCACGATCTTCCGGATGCTCGACAAGAAGCGGATGCGCGAGGAGTCGGCCAAGCACATGGCCGACCTGAAGATCGGCCTGCGCTCCCTCACCCAGCCGGTCGAGTCGCTGTCCGGCGGCCAGCGGCAGGGCGTGGCCGTGGCCAGGGCCGTGGCGTGGGCCTCCCACGTCGTGGTCATGGACGAGCCGACCGCCGCACTCGGCGTCAAGGAGTCGGGGCAGGTGCTGGACATGATCAAGCGGGTCCGCGACCGCGGCATGCCCGTCGTCCTGATCAGCCACAACATGCCGCACGTCTTCGAGATCGCCGACCGCATCCACGTCCAGCGGCTCGGCCGCCGCGTCGCCCAGATCAAGCCGGGCGACCACAGCATGGCCGAGGTCGTCGCCATCATGACCGGGGCACTCCAGGTGTCGGAGGGCAAGTCGGTCGTGACGGACAAGGACGCGGCGGAGGCGATCGGCCTCTAGCATGGTCGAAATGCGGCGTCCCACCATGACAGACGTGGCCCGTGAGGTGGGCGTGACCGCCAAGACCGTCTCACGGGTGCTCAACGACGACGGACCCGTGGCCATCGAGACGCGCGAACGCGTCATGGCCGCGGTCCGCAAGCTGGGCTACCAGCCCAACCTGATGGCGCGCAACATGCGGGTCGGCGCCAGGGACGCCGCGATCGGGCTGGTCATCCCCGAGATGGGCAACCCGTTCTTCGGCACGGTGGCGGGCGGCATCGAGAACGCCGTCCGGGCCCGCGGCCTGACCCTCATCGTCGGCTCCTCCAGCGAGACCGCCGAACTGGAGCAGTCCCTGATCGCCACCTTCCTGGCCCGGCGGGTCAGCGCCCTCATCGTGGTCCCCTCGGCCGGCAGCGACCACCGCTATCTGCGTACGGAGCGGGTCGCCGGTCTGCCCATCGTCTTCCTCGACCGCCCGGCCGTCGGCCTGACGGCCGACAGCGTGGTCAGCGGCAACCGGGCCGGCGCGCAGGCCGGCATCGAGCACCTGATCGGGTACGGCCACCGCCGGATCGGCTTCATCGGTGACTTGCCCGCCACCCTCTACACCCGCCGCGAACGCTTCCAGGGTTACCGTGACGCTCTGGAGCAGGCGGGCCTGCCGTTCGACCGCACCCTGGTGGAGACGGGCCACGACCAGGAGGCGGCCCGCGCGGCCACCCTGCGCCTGCTCGCCCTCGATCGCCCGCCCACGGCCCTGTTCGCGGCCAACAACCTGGCCTCCATGGGGGCGGTGGTCGCACTGGCCCGGGCGGGGCGGCGGGACGTGGCGCTGGTGGGGTTCGACGACCTGCCGCTTGCGGAGGTCCTGGACCCGCCGCTCACCGTCGTGGCGCAGGATCCGGCGGCCATCGGGGAGGTGGCGGCGGAGCTGGTGCTGTCGCGCCTGGACGGCGACCGCTCCCGCGCCCGGCGACCACTGGTGCCCACCCGACTGATCGTCCGGGGGTCGGGTGAACTGCCGGCGCCCTCCTGAGCCGATTACTTCCCCAGAGGCAGCGACCTGGCGGCAGTCGCCGGCGAACTCAACGGCCGCCCACGCGAAACGCTCGACCGGGATGCCCCAGCCGAGCGTCTCGCTGAGCTCCTGGCCGCGGTGAATCCGCTCATCGGCGGATTTCAGGTCAGCGCAGCCCCGCGAACAGGTCGTCCTCCTGGTCCGGTGCCGCCGTCACGCGATTGACGACCCGGGTGAACGCCTCGGTGGAGAACGCCGCCTGCTGGGCCTCTTCGGGCATCTGGAACAGGAAGATGTTGTCGCCCTGGCTCGCGTGCGACCGCAGCGCCTTGAGCTTGCGTTCGACGTAAGGGGCGACGTCGACAGCGGTGGTCACGAGCTCGTCGGGGGTGCCGAAGTCGTCGGAGGGCTCGAAGTCGCCCAGGTCGATGCCGCTGCTGCGGACCAGCTCGAACATGCGCTTCATCGCCGAGCGGGGGAGGGCCGTGTAGTAGAGCTTGTCGGCGACGCCGGTCGCCTCGACGGCCGCGACCGTGATGCGATGGGCCTGGACGTGGTCGGGGTGGTTGTAGCCGCTGCCGCCGGTCTCGTCATAGGTGACCACGACCTGCGGGCGATATTGCTTTATCAGCTCGCCGAGCCGGCCGGCGGCCAGATCGAGGGGCACGTTGGCGAAGGCGTCGGGGTGAGCGTTGGTGTCCCAGCCCTCCATGCCGGAGTCGCGGTAACCGAGCAGCTCCAGGTGGTCGATGCCCAGGTGGTCCACCGACTCGCGCAGCTCCGCCAGCCGCCGCTCGGCCACCTCCTCGGCGACGTGGCCGGGGTCGCCGGGCTTGACGCCGCCGGGGCCGTCGCCCTGCTCGCCGTTGGTGCAGGTGACCAGGACCGTGCGGATGCCTTCGTCGGCATAACGAGCGAAGACGCCGCCAGTGCTCAGGCATTCGTCGTCGGGGTGGGCGTGCACGGCCATCAGGGTGAGTTGCCGATCCATGATGCAGACCCTACTGGGCGGCACCGACAGTTGCGGACGGAGCGGACAGCGGTGCCCCGAGGGGTCAGGTGCGGCGGGTCAGTTCGTCGGCTCGGAGGCGGGCCGTCGCGGCCGCCGCGCGGTCGCCGAGCGCCTCGGCGAGGGCGCCCTGCTTGAGCCAGTTGAACGGGCTGCACGGCCGCACGCTGATCCGCTCGCTGACCAGCACCCGCGCCAGATCCCGGCGCCCGCCGCGCAGCGCCGCCTCCAGGAGCGTCTTCTGTACGGCGTCCCGCTGCGCGTGGCTGCCGCCGAACTCGTTGACCCGATGCCTGATCGGATAGAGCAGGTCCACGACCGCGTCGTAGTCGCCCCGGCCGAAGGCGACCAGCGACCGGCAGACCGGCAGGCCCACGCGGGCGGTCATGGCGTGGTTGGTGATGTTCGGGTGGGGTTCGGACAGGTAGGTCTCCCGGCCGGCGATGAGCCTCTCGGCCTCCGCGACCCGGCCCGCGCCCACGTACGACATGACGGCGTGCATGTCGTTGAAGGCGTAGAACGGCTCGGCCACCTTGGCCGGCCACGCGTCGGCCAGCGCCCGCCACCGTTCGTGCTGGCCGGAGCCCTCCAGAAGCAGCCGCCACAGCAGCGCGGCGGCGTCGAGCAGCTCCATCGAGCCCTGGCCGCCCGCCAGCGCCGCGTCGTAGATGGCCAGAGCCCGGCCGGTGTCGCCGGCCTCCAGCGCGTAGAGGGCGTAGTGCCACCAGGTGTGCACGTTGAAGAACGTGCCGGTCGACCAGTCGCCGAGCCGGGCGTCGAGGTAGCGGATGCCGTCGCCGAACCGGCCCTGCATCTCGTAGGTGTGCACGACCGCGTGGATGCCCCAGACGTCGCGCGCGTTCAGCTCGACCGCCCGCAGCCCCACGTGCTCCGACCGGTCGTAGTGCCCGGCCTCCTCCAGCCCGAACGCGTACATCCCGAGCACATGACCGTAGTGCCGGTCGTCCTCGTGCCAGGCGTTGAGCGCGCCGCCGATCCTGTCGCGCAGCGAGCGGGCGTCGCCGGTGAAGAAGTCGACCTGGTGCCCCGCCGCCAGCGCCAGGGCGTCGCGGGGGTGCTGCTCGGTGATCGCGCCGAGGAGCCTGCCGCAGGTCAGGAAGTCGCCGTCGAGCAGCGCCTGGACGGCCTCGACGTGCGCGCGTTCGCGAGGCAGGAGCGCGGCGGCGTCGCCACGGCCGCGCCAGGCGGCGAAGCGCTGTCTGGCGGTGCGCGCGTCCTCCACCTCCGTGGTCAGCAGCCCGAGGTAGGCGGTCAGGACCTGGCCCATCGGGAAGTCGGGCGCCTCGGCCAGGGCGGCGGCGGCCTCGACGTCGACCTCCGCGCGGAAGTGCAGCAGCTCGTCGATCGCCCGGTCGTAGTGGCGGGCGGCGGCGCCGCCCGCGCCGCTCATCGCCAGCCCGTGCTGGTCGTCGGTCACCCGGCCACTATAAAAGGCGGCCGGTCGGCAGAAGTTGGGCGGCGCGCGGCGCGGTCCTGCGTTTGGGGCCGGTTGGCAGGAGCTGGGGCGGCGTGCGTCTCCCATCCTGCGTCGGCGGCGATCCGGCGCCGCTCTCAGCGCCCGTCGAGACCGTCGGTGGCGCCTCCGGAACCGGGCGTGTAAGCCGTTTCGGCGGGGGAAGCGCCTGGTCGTGGAAGCTCCATTACCAATGGCCGCGGACCCTGGTCATCAGGGCGGTTAGAAAAGGTTTTTCGGCCGGTCCGCTAAATGACCGGCCGGGTCGGGATTCAAGATTGTAACGAGGGCCTGGAGCGATATGTCGGGCAATGGCGGGGGCGTTAGGGTGCAATCCCTGTCTATTTCGTGGTGAGGTGGAGGAGGGCCGGTGGTGTACCGCGCGCGTGGCCGCCATGCGTCATCCGGCCAGGCCAAAGCCGCCTCACCCGCGTCGCCGGAGGGGCCGTGGCTGCCCGCCGGCAGCGCCATCCATCTCGCCGGCCTGAACATCATCGGCGGCCTGCTCTACGTGGGCTCCGAGCTGCCGTCCGCATCCGGAATGTCGGTGGAGCCGTCGCTGATCGACCCTGAACTGCCGGTGGACATGACGCAGCCGGACTGGGACGGTCAGGGGCTCGACCGCTGGCCCAGCTACGCAGCCCTCCCGCCGCCCTCCCGGGCCGCCTATCTGAGCTGGCTCGCCGACGGGCGATGCTATTCGCGGACACCCCTCGGCTACGTCTTCCTCTATTTCTACGGCCTCGAACGTCGCGTGCTACACGACCTGCACCTGGACCGCTCCACGGCCCAGGAGGAGCTGCCGGTCATCCACGAGGAAGTGCGCCGCCTTCTCGGCGTCTATTCCCGGCACGACGCCTTCCAGCGGCACGCCGGGCCGTTCGCGGAGCTGCTGGCCGCTCTGTGCGAGCCCGAGGTGACCGGCGCGGCGTTCGCGATGCGGGCCCGGCTGGGGGAGCTGGCCGCGCGGGGCGAACCGGTGCCCGCCGACTGGGCGCTGGCCTGGCTGCGCGGCCACCCGGCCTACCGGCCGGGCGCGCCGGCGACGCGATGCCCGGCGGAGTTCGGGGCGCTGTTCCAGCGGCGGTACGCGGCACGCCATGGCGAAGGGTTCGTCGTCCGGCCCGCATCCAAGGAGCTGGCCTTCGAGTATCGGCCCGCGAGCTCCGGGTTCGCCGGGGCCCCGCCGGTGCTGCCCGGCGTACCCGATGTGCTGACGCTCGCCGCGCCCACCCGGCAGCTGTTCGCGCTGGCCGAGGAGTGCTGCTCCGAGCTGGAGGCGTACAGCCGCTTCCTGGGCCGGCTGCCCGGCGCGAAGCAGAGCGTACGGGCCCAGGCGCTGCTGCCCGCGGAGCTGCTCGACCTCGGCGCCGGCGGTGCCGGGCGGGCGGTGCGGTGGGCGCTGGGCAGGCTCGCGGGGCAGGAGACCGCGCTCGTGCCGGCCGAGGAGTTCGTCGCCCTGCTGTCCACGCCCGAGCCCGCCAGGAAGGACGTTATCGCGCTGGTCCAGATCCTCGGGCGGGCCGGGGTGGGGATCGAGCCGGACCCGCGTCTGGGGGGTCCGGTGCCGGGGGCGGGGGTGATGGCCTTGTTCGCGGCGCCGGACGGGCCGACGGCGGCGGCGTCCGAGGTGTACCGGGCGGCCACCGTACTGCTGCACCTGGGCGCCGTCGCGAGCGCCGCGGTCGAGGACGCGCTGAATCCGCCCGATCATGCGTGGGACCAGGCTCGTCGGGCCGCCTACCGCCGGCTGAGCGAGCATCTCGAGCGGGCGCTGAGGCTCACGCCCGGTGAGCTGGCCCGGTTGCGCGCGCATCTGGAGTGGCTGCTCGCGGCGGAGCTGCCGCTGGCCGCTCTGGCCGCACGCGTCCAGGAGATCGACCGGTCCGAGCGCGGCCACGTTGCGGAGTTCCTGAGGGACGTGACCGCCGTCAACGGGCACCTCACGCCGTTCGAGGACGAACTGCTCACCCGGATCCACTCGCTACTGGGGCTGGATCGGGATCCCGAGCCCGCCGGGCGTGCGGGGGGCTCCCCGTACGTCGCGGTGCGGCACGCACCGATCCAGCTGGCGTACTTCCCGAACGCGCCCGCCCAGCAGGTGCCTCCGCCACGCGGCGACATGCCCTATCTGTCCGGCCCCGACATGCCTTACCCGTCCGGGTTCCACATGCCCGTACGGCAGGTCGTTCCGGGAGCGCCCGTCTTCGGTGTGCCCGTCCTCAGCGCCCCGACGGTGTCCAACGGGCGCGCCGTCGCCCGGCTGGTCGAGACGGCCAGGGTGGGGACGCTGCTCGATTCACTGCTCGCCGGTGATGAGCCGGTCCCCGTGGCCGCCCCGCCTCCTCCGGTGCCCCCGGTCGCGGGGCTGGACAGCCGCCACTCCGGCCTGGTCCGCGCCTTGGGCGCCGTCGATCAGCCGCAGCTCACCCGGGGTCAGTTCGAGATGCTCGCCGACGCCTGGAAACTGCTGCCGGAGGGCGCGATGGACCGCGTCAACGAGGCCGCCTACGAGAGCGCGGGCGATCCGCTGCTCGACGGCGACGACCCGATCCTGATCGACCGGCTACTGCTGGGGGAGATGCTGAAGTGACCGTTCGGGCCCGCGAACGCGACGCCCTCCTCAAGGCGCTGCGGGCAGGGGTGGTCCCGCTGATCGGGCAGCGCCACATCCAGGCCGGTCGTGCCGCCGAGCTGGCGGTTCTGACCGGCGACATCGAACGGGTCGTGGTGGGCGGCTCGGCCGTCCGGCTCGTCATCGGCGAGCACGGGGCGGGCAAGACGTTCCTGCTGCACCTGGCGCGCTCGGTGGCGCTGGACAAGCGGTTGGTCACCCTGCACGCCGACATCACCGCCGACCACCGGCTGCACTCGGAGGAGGGCCAGGCCCGCGCCCTCTACACCGAGCTGGCCCGCAGCATGGCCACCCGCGCCAGGCCCACCGGCGGCGCGCTGGCCGCCATCGTCGAACGCTTCCTGTCCACCGTGCTCGACGAGGCCCGCCAGGCGGGCACCGACCCCGGCGAGGCGATCAGGGAACGCCTGGCCCATCTGGAGGCGCGTCCAGGCGGCCACGACTTCGCGCAGGTCGTCGGGGCGTACTGGCGCGGCCACGACACGGGCGACGAGCACCTCAAGTCGGCCGCGCTGCGCTGGCTACGCGCGGAGTACCCGACCGCGGCGGAGGCCAGGTCGGCGCTCGGCGTGCGGTCGATCATCGGCGACTCGACCGTGCTCGATCATCTCGCGCTGATGAGCCGGTTCGTCCGGCTGGCCGGGTACGGGGGGTTGCTCGTGTTCCTGGACGAGCTGGTCAATCTGTTCAGGCTCGCCTCTCCGCAGGCCCGCGACGCCAACTACGAGCAGATCCTGAGCATCGCCATCGGGGGAGTGCCGCATCTGGGGTTCGTGTTCGGGGGCACTCCCGAGTTCCTCATGGACGGGCACAGCGGGCTTTTCAGCCATGTGCCGCTGCGCCGGCGGCTGGGCGCGCGCGCCTTCGCCGAGCCCGGGCTGATGGATCACGCCGGGCCGGTGAACCAGGGTGGGCCGGTGCTCCGGCTGGCGGCGCTGACGGCGGAGGAGCTGTACGTGGCGCTGGCCAAGATCCGGTTCGTCTACGCCTCCGGCGAGGACGGCCGGTACCTCGTGGACGACGACGCGCTGGTGGCCTTCATGCACCACTGCTTCGGGCGGGTGGGGGAGTGGTACTACCGGATGCCCCGGGCGACGTTCAAGGCGTTCTGCGATCTGCTGGCCGTACTGGAGCAGGATTCCGGGGCGAGCTGGCGGCGGCTCCTGCCGGGGGTGGACCTGTCGGCCGAGGAGGAGGACGACCGCCCGGTGTGACGACCGCGCGGTGCCGTGACCCGGGCGGCGAGCGGCCGGGTGGCGACCGCGCGGGTTTTCGTCAGCGGTTCTGTCGGGGGGATCGGGCAGACTCTTCGTCCATGACGACGGAGGAGAGTGTGGCGCACGACGGCGACGCGGGTGTGCCGGGGTCGCTGGCCGTGGTGCTCGGTGACGTGGCGGCCGAGCGGGCGGCGCAGGACGCCAAGTGGGGCATACAGGCCATCCCCGACGGCACTGGGGCCGAGGGAGCGGTGGCCGAGGCCGACCGGGCGCGGCAGGAGACGGAGGAGGCGGCCCGGCACGGGGAGCTGACCTGGCGGCACATCCTGCGCGAGGAGGTTCTGGAAGCGTTCGCCGAATCGGACCCCGAGGCGCTGCGCACCGAGCTGATCCAGGTGGCCGCGGTCGCCGTCAAATGGGCACAGGCCCTCGACCGCCGCCCCGAAGCCACCAGGGAGTCGCGTCCCGAGCGGTTCCGGGCCATTGTCGACGTGCACGTGATGCTCGTCCGTGACGGCACGGTGCTCCTCGGCAAACGGGCCGGCACCGGCTACGGCGACGGCCAATGGCATCTGCCATCGGGGCACCTGGAGCCCGGTGAGTCGGTGGTCGGCGCGGCCGTCAGGGAGGCCCGCGAGGAGGTCGGCGTCACCATCAGGCCGGAGGACCTGGCGTTCGCCCACGTCATGCACCGCGCCCCCGACCGCGTCGGCCTGTTCTTCGTCGCCAGGAAATGGACCGGCGAGCCCTACAACGCCGAGCCGCACAAGTGCGCCGCGCTCGCCTGGCGGCCGCTCGACCGGCTGCCCGACGACACGATCGGCTACCCGGCCGAGGCCATCGCCAGGGTGCTGGAGGAGGAGCCGTTCGCGCTGTACGGATGGCCTGCGGAGCGTTGACATCACGGATGGCCCGCGGAGCGGCGTTTGACATCATCGTGACGCCCCACAAGGGAAGTGTCACATGTTCCGCAGCTCGTCCCACTGCTGTCGCGCGCCCGCCAGCCAGGTGCCGTGCAGGTCGTTGAAGACGTTGGCCGCGCGCACCCCGATCCAGTTCGGCGGCGACAGCTCCAAGGGCAGGCGCGGGTCGAGCATCGGGAAGCGCCGCCACTCGTGCACGAGCCGAAGCTGCGCCAGCAGCACCGGATCGCCCGGCTCGGGCCGCATGCCGGCGAACTCCTGGATGAACTCCTGATAGTGCGCCGCCAGCTCCCCCAGATGCCAGGCCTGCTCCACCAATGTCCGCTCGGAGCCGATCCCCGCGTAGGGCCCGTTGAACGAGAACACCGCCACGTCCAGCCCCAGCCCCTCGACCACCTGCTTGGCCTCGGCCTCGCGGGTGGTGTGCGGGCTGACCCACACCCCGGGCACGGGGCTGCCGAAACCCGCCCACGTCAGACCGGTGCGCAGCCGGTGGCGTAGCTCGCGCCTGGACTCCGGCACGCTCGCGATCAGCACCACCCAGCGGCCGTCCCACGGCTCGCGGTCACGGCCGAACGCGTAGATCCGCTCGGCCCCCTCCGTCAGCAGTTCGCGGCCGCGCCGCGTCAGCGACCACCGCACCCGCCGCCCGGACCGCGCCGACACGATCCACCCGTCGGCGGCCATCCGCGCCAGTGCCTGCCTGGCCGACTTCTCCTCCACCCCGAGCCCGCCCATCACGTGCAGCAGCGCCGACGTCCACGCCGGCTCATCGGAGGGCAGCACGTGCTCACCCAGCACCGTCAGCAGCATCGACCTCGCGCTCGACTGATGGTGGCGGGGCAGCCTGGCCATTTATCCTCCTTTGGAGGCGGGAGTCTGATTCAATGCTACAAGTAGTTGACGATGCATCAATTCTGTATAGAAGATTCTCGTACGGCGTGTCTCCCTCCCCGTAAGGACGACCATGTCATCGGAGTCGTTCAACGCCAGTCTCTATCTCGTGGATCGTCAGGTCGAAGCCGGTCGCGGTGCGCACACCGCGGTCGCGGGCCCGGCAGGCACACTCACATACTCCCAGCTCGCGGCCCGTGTGGGTGAGCTCTCTTCCGGGCTGCGGGTGGTCGGCGTCCGGCCCGAGGAACGCGTCGCGCTCGTGATGTCCGACCGCCCCGAGACGCTCGTCACCATCCTGGCCGTCATGCGCATGGGCGGCGTCGCCGTGCCGCTGTCCACCATGTACAACGGCGTCGAGCTCGGCGCCCTGATCCGTGACTCGCGGGCCCGTGTGGTGGTGGCGACGCCCGAGTACGAGCCGGTGGTCAGGGTGGCGCTGGCCAACGCGCCCGAGGTCGCCCTGCTCGTCCTGACCGGCAACGTGGGTCACCGGGCGGCCGACGTCGTCCCGGCGTCCGACGAGGACGCCGGCGTCCCGGTGTGCTCGCTGGCGGACGTGGTGGACGCCGGGCGTACGGTGGGCGAGCCGTACCAGACCTGGACGGATTCGCCCGCGCTGTGGCTCTACACCTCGGGCACGACCGGCGCGCCGAAGGCGGCCATGCACCGGCACGGCGCCATCAGGGACGTCTGCGAGACCTATGGCCGGCAGGTCCTGGGCATCACACCGGAGGACCGGTGCTTCTCGGTCGCCCGGCTGTTCTTCGCCTACGGCATCGGCAACTCGCTGTTCTTCCCGCTGTCGGCAGGCGCGACGACGGTGCTCGACCCCTTCAGACCCACCCCGCCGGGGGTGGTGGCGCGGGTGGTGGCCGAGCGGCCGACGCTGTTCTTCGCCGGGCCGACGTTCTACGCGGGCCTGCTCGCCTCCGACGCGCCCGAAGACACCTTCTCCTCGGTACGGCTGGCGGCCTCGGCGGGAGAGGCGTTGCCGGCGGAGATCTACCGGCGTTTCACCGAGAGGTTCGGCGTCGACATCATCGACGGCATCGGCTCGACCGAGGCCCTGCACATCTTCATCTCCAACCGTCCGGGCCAGGTCAGGCCAGGCACCTCGGGCACCGTCGTGCCCGGCTATGAGTGCAAGCTGCTCGACGACTCCGGCAGCCCGGTGGCCGACGGACAGCCGGGCCACCTGTACGTACGCGGCGACTCCATCGCCACCGGATACTGGTGCCGGACCGGCACCACCCGGCAGGTGTTCCAGGGGGAGTGGTTACGCACCGGCGACACCTACGTACGCGACGCCGACGGCGTCTACCAGTGCCTCGGCCGCTCGAACGACATGATCAAGGCGAGCGGCATCTGGGTGTCGCCGATGGAGGTCGAGTCCCGGCTGCTGCAGCACGAGTCGGTCGGCGAGGCCGCGGTCGTCGCCTTCACCGACGCGAACGGGCTGGAGAAGCCGGTCGCCTGCGTGGTGCCCGCCGCCGGGAAGACGGTGGACGCGGCGGAGCTCATCGCCTTCTGCCGCGACGGGCTGGCCTCCTTCAAACGGCCGCGCGAGGTGCTGGTGCTGGAGGAGCTTCCCAAGACCGCCACCGGCAAGATCCAGCGCGTGGTCATCCGCCAGATCGCCGCCGACCGGCTCGGCAGATAGATGTCAGAACGCGTCACGCAGCTCCCTCTTCAGCACCTTGCCACTGGCGTTCTTGGGCAGCGACTCCACGAACACCACCGTCTTCGGCGTCTTGAAGGCCGCCAGCCGTACCCGCAGGAAGGAGATCAGCTCGTCGGCGGTCAGGCCGGCGCCCTCGCGCAGGACGACGGCGGCCGTCACCGCCTCGATCCACCGCGGGTCGGGCACCCCGAACACCGCCGCCTCCGCGACGGCCGGGTGCTGGTAGATCGCCTCCTCGACCTCCCGGCTGGCCACGTTCTCGCCGCCCGACTTGATCATGTCCTTCTTGCGGTCCACGACCGACAGATAGCCGTCGGCGTCCAGCACGCCCAGGTCGCCGCTGTGGAACCAGCCGCCGCGGAACGCCTCGGCGGTCTTGTCCGGGTCGTTCCAGTAGCCGAGCATGGCGTGCGGGCTGCGGTGCACGATCTCGCCGACCACACCGGGCGGCACCGGCTCGTCGTTGTCGTCGACGATCCTGGTCTCGACGTTCAGGGCGGCCCTGCCCGCCGAGCCGAGTCTGGTCAGCTGCTCGTCCGGGCCCAGGATGGTGGCCACGGGCGCCATCTCGGTCTGGCCGTAGAAGTTGAACAGCCGCACCCCCGGCAGTCGCGCGGCGATCTCCTTCAGCACCTCGACCGGCATGATCGACGCGCCGTAGTAGCCCTTGCGCAGCGACGACAGGTCACGGCGGTCGAAGTCGGGGTGGCGCAGCAGGCCGATCCAGACGGTCGGCGGGCAGAACAGCTTGGTGGCGCCCTCCGCTTCGATCGCCGCCAGGATGGCCGCCGGATCGGCGCCGGGCAGGATCACGTTGGTGGCACCGAGATAGAGGCCGGGCGTGAGGAAGCAGTGCAGCTGCGCGCAGTGGTAGAGCGGCAGCGCGTGCACCTCCACGTCGGCGGGGCTCATCTCGCCGTCGATCACGCACGAGGTGTACTGGGCGATCAGGCCGCGGCTGGACAGAGTGGCGCCCTTGGGCCTGGACTCGGTGCCGCTGGTGTACATGAGCTGGATCGGGTCGTCGTCGGCGATCTCCACCCGTGGCTCGGCGTCGTCTCCGTGCGCCAGCCAGTCCGTGACCGGCTCCCACCCTTCGGCGTGCCCGATCACCCCGCGCACCGCGACCCCGTCGGAGACGGCCCGCTCGGCCACGGGCAGCAGCGCCTCCTCCACCAGCAGGCCCGTCGCCCCCGCGTGCCGCAGGATGTAGGAGACCTCATCGGCGCCCAGCATGAAGTTGATCGGCACGGAGATCGCGCCCAGCCGGGCCAGCGCGAAGTACGCCACCACGAAGGCATCGTTGTTATGGCTGAACAGGGCGAACCTGTCTCTCTTGCCCACGCCCCGGGCGGCCAGCGCGCCGGCCATGCGGTTCACCGCCCGGTCCAGCTCGGCGTAGGTCCACCGCGCCTGGCCGTACACGATCGCGGTCTTGGCGGGGAACCGCGCGGCCGAGCGCCGCAGCAGGTCACCGATGGCATGCTGGCGAGTCGTCATGGGTGCGTCCTCATCTCCACCGAACCATGTTCGGTGATCCTAACCCGCGGCGGGAACGCGAAAGCGCCCGCCGCGTGATGCGGCGGGCGCCCTCAGGTCACACCATCATTTTCCGCCGGGCTGGACGACGCCGTTGACCTTGAGCGTGTACGGCGCGTACTGGCCGACCTGCTCCGTCGACTCGTCGTAGGCCACGACCGCGACCACCGTCGGGAACGGCAGCATCGTGGCCAGCTGCAGCCGGTTGAGGCTGACGCTGTTCTTGCCGTTGGACTCCAGCTGCAGCGCCACCGAGTGCTTCTCGTCGAGGCCGATCAGCCGGACGTTCCAGTTCTCGACCGGAGTCGGGAAGACCTCGGTCGGTGAGTCGAACGGGTCGAGCGACGAGCCGTCGCTGACCGCCGTGGCGCCGACCGTGATGTCGTCGATCTTCCAGCCGCCCTCGTTGACCCCGCCGTCGCTCACGTAGCGGAAGCCGAGGAGGATCTCCTTGCCGGCGTAGGCCGACAGGCTGTAGGTGTGCGGCTCGAAACCGGTCGTGGTGCCGTTGACGCCGGGGCCGAGCGGGCCCGTGACCGTCTTGTCACCGGGGATCGAGGTGTAGGTCTTGCCGCCGTCGGTGGAGACGATCACGTAACCGTAGTCGAATCCCTGCTCCGCCCCGTACTTGGCGAGGAAGCGCAGCGTCGGGTCGGCGGCCGGGACGGTCACCTTGGAGACGGCGGCGGCGTTGGTGTTGCTGGCGTTGCCGGAGAACAGCACCGGGTTGCCCGCGCGGTCCGGGTCGTCGGAGACGACGGTCCAGGTCAGCGGCTGAGCGGGCAGGGTCTTGGCGCCCTCGAACGACAGCGAGCGCAGATCCGCCCCGCGCAGGAACTTGCCGTCCGCCTTCTGCAGCGGCACGTAGTCGGCGCCGTTGGGGGCGGCACCGGGGGTCTTGTAGGTGGCCGGGTTCGCCAGGTTGACGGTGGCGTTCAGGCTGGCGGTCGTCACGCGCTTCTTGGGCACGCCGAGCATGACACCCTTGGTGCCGCCGACGATCCGGTCCACCAGGGTGGAGGTCTGGAAGTCGTGGATCACCTGGTACATGTTCTTGGCGCCCGCCGCCGCCAGGTTCGCCTTCAGGCTGGCCAGGCCCTGCAGCGTGCCGTCACGGTGCAGCCCCGACATGAACGCCGTACCGTATCTGTCGTACAGGAACACCATCAACGAGTACGCGTTGCCGTAGTCGGCCAGCACGCCGTTGGCGTTGGCGCCCTCACCCCAGATGTTGAGCGAGTTCTCCGGGCCGCCGCAGTCGCGCGGGTTGGTGTTGTACGGCGTCTGGACGATGCCGAAGCCCTGGAAGCAGTAGATGTGGCTGTCGGTGCCGCGCTCGTTGACGGTCGCCTTGGGGTTGGAGTAACCGACCAGCGACATCGCGAAGTCCGACAGGCCCTCGTTCATCCAGGTGGTCTCGAGCGGGTCGGTGTAGTAGTGCGTCAGGTGCTGCCACTCGTGGGCGAACGTGCCCTCGTACTGGCGCGGCCGGGCCGGGCGCGAGGTGCACAGGTCGGCGGTCGGCTCGTCGGGCGGGTTCGCGCCGGTGCGGTGCGCCCAGTCGAAGGCGTCGATCGTCATGACGTTGCGGTCCAGCAGCTCGTTGAACTGGCTGGAGAAGAAGCCCGCGATGTACGTCGGAGCGGCGGGGAAACTGTAGTAGTTGTCGTCCCTGACGTTGTCGACCAGGGTGACGGTCTTGTTGCCGCCGCCGGTGTAGACGCCGCCGTTGCCGTTGGCGTCGGGGCCGAGGGTGGCGTTGGTGCCGTCGCGGTCCGGCGGCGTGCTGAAGGTGGCGGTCTCCTTCGGGTACATGTTGGTGTCGAACTGGGTGACCAGGTCCGCCACCTGCGCGTCGGTGACCTGCGTGGAGTTGGCGATCTGCGCCCGGCAGTCACCGGCGGGGAAGGACAGGTCGTTGGCGACCCAGACCTCGATGTTGTTGCCGACCCCGCGCAGCGTGTAGTCCTTGCGGTAGAGCCTGCCGTTGAAGTCGTCCAGTCCGAGCCACTGCCGGACCGTGCCGACCGGCGGCGTGTCGGCGGCGGCCTTCGTCTTGGCCTGGGCCTTGGCCTCGTACTTGGCGGGCACCTTCACGGGCTTGCCGTCGAGTGTGAAGTCCTTGCGGGAGAGCTCTCGGATGTCGCTGGCCGGCGGTGCCTTCGGGTCGGCCTGCGCCGGTACGGCGGACAAAAACGGTAATGCCATGATTAAGGCCGCGATTCCGATGAATCGGGTGCGCCCCATGAAGCCCCCTTGGAGTGGTCAGCGAGGGTGACAAAATGTGACTATCTGACCAAGCGATGGGCGCGCAAGTAAGTCAATTGCCAAAAAGCTTTATCGAATTCGTACTCGCTCGGCCATCCGAGCCAGCCGCCGGTAGGAATCGAGCCTCCGGTCCAGGTCAAAGCTGTTCATGGTCACCAGGACCTCGTCCGCGCCGGTGAGCTCCACCAGCGCGCCGAGTTCGATCTCGACCTCGTACGCGGTGCCGTGGATCTGTCCCTTGCGGGACTCCTCGAACAGCGCCCGCTCCCGCTCGGTCATCTCCGTCGCCAGCACCCGCTCGGCGGGGGACAGCGGCGGGAAGGCGCCGCTCGTGCGCGAGCGCGCGGTCGCCCACGCCTCCGGCACCTGCAGCAGCTCCGCCTCGCGGGTCGTCTCACCGACCGCGACGTTCGCCGCCACGATGACGTACGGCGCCGCCGCCCAGGCCGAGGGGCGGAACCCGGCGCGGTAGCGCGAGATAGCCTCCCGCAGCCGGGCCCCGCCGCCCCCGATCACCATCGGCAGCCCGTGCTCGGCGGCGATGTCCGCCCCCGAGCCCATGGCCAGCACGAACACCTGCGGCCGCAGCCCTTCGGCGGGCAGCGCGTGCACACCGGGATGCCCCCGCTGGTCCCCGGTGAAATAGCCGAGCAGCTCTGCCAGCTGCCCGCCGAACTCGTCGGCGTCCTCCTTGCCATGGCCGAGCGCCCGGCGAATGCCGCCGGTGAAGCCCACCGATCGGCCGAGCCCCATGTCGACGCGGCCCGGGTTCAGCGCCTCCAGCACGCCGAACTGCTCGGCCACCACCAGCGGCCGGTGGTTGGGCAGCATCACGCCACCCGTGCCCACCCGGATCCGGTCGGTGGCCGCGGCGACCGCGGCGGCCAGCACGGTCGGTGCCGAGCCGGCCACCCCCGGCACGCTGTGGTGCTCCGACACCCAGAACCGGTGGTAGCCGAGCTCCTCCGCCTGCCGGGCGAACCTGACGGTGTCACGCAGCGCCGTCACCGGGTCGTGCCCCTCGCGGACGAGGGAGCGATCGAGGATCGAAAGCTTCATCACATATGTCGGCAACAGCGCCGGGGCGCGGCTGCTTCCGGGCTACCTCTGGTAGAGGCCGACCGACCAGCGGACCGGGCGGTTGGTGGTAGCGCCCAGTAGCTTCCAGGTGACCTTGACGGTGGTCGTCTTGTTCGTGGGAAAGCTGAACTCGCTCACCGCCGAGGGGAAGGCGCCACCCTCCCATACGCCGCAGGAGCCGCTGCCCCCCGCCGGGTGGCCGTTCGCCATGAAGCTGAGCCACAGGCGACCGGCCAGGTCGCCGGTGCACAAGGAGTCGAAGCCGACCTTGCCCCGCACCTTGAACGTGGCGGAGCCGTCCTTGGGCCAGACGCCGGTCTTCGTCTCCACGAGCCGTGCCTTACCCGCGTGGTCCGGCAGGGCTTTGAGCGGCGGCGGCTCGGCCGGTCGCGCGGGTGGCGTCCACTCGTACACGGCCAGCGACCAGGCGCCGCGGGTGACTTTCTGCGGCACACACTTGCCGTTTCGCATGAGGCAACCCGACGCGCCGCCGGTCGTCGTGTCGAAGGTGAGCGTGAGCTTGCTGCTCGTGGTGGGCGGCAGTTGGAGCGGCTTCAGCTGCATGCGCCTTGAGCACCCGACGAAGTGGGCCATCAGGGGCGTGTTGCCGACGGATATCCTCGGCGCGCTGCTGTCCGGCCCCGCGCAGACCGCTCCGACGTCGAGCGGCTTGCCGGAGACCGGGATCGTCACGGACACCTTGGTCGGCCCCGTCCTCTTGATCGACGCGGTGGCGATCCGTCGGTACTTCGTGCCGTCCGAGGCGGTGAATCGCTCCGGCAGCAAGCCCGCCAGCTCCTTCGGGACGGCGGTGCTCTCAGCGGTGCTCTCAGCGACGGGCTCGGCGGTGCTCTCAGCGGCGGGCTCGTGCCGCGGCTCCACCGGCCCGGAGAGGGACCCGGGGAGGAGGGAGGCGCCCAGCGCGACGGCCGCCGCCACCGCGACCACCCCGCCGCCGCCCAGCGCGCGCCTGCGCAGGCGGATCCGCCGGATGCGGGCCGCTATCTCCTCATGCCGGGCCGGGTTGGCGGGAGAGGGGCCGTCACCGTGCTCGCGCAGGACGTCTCGCAGGTCATGAACGGTCATCGGTGCAGCTCCTTCACGATCGTCTCGTCCACTCGCAATTTGGCCAGCGCCTTGGCGCTCTGGCTCTTGACCGTGCCGGGCTCGCAGCCCAGCAGCCGGGCCACCTCCGTCACCGGCAGGTCCTCGTAGAAGCGCAGCACCACGACCGCCCGCTGCCTGGCCGGGAGCCGGCCGACGGCCCGCCACAGCGCGTCGCGGTCGTCGGAGACCGGGTCGCTCGCCGGAGCGTCCGGCAGGTCGTCGCTCGGCAGCTCACGTCGCCATCTCCTGCGCCACCACG
This sequence comes from Nonomuraea sp. CA-143628, assembly GCF_050942315.1. Lineage (NCBI taxonomy): Bacteria > Bacillati > Actinomycetota > Actinomycetes > Streptosporangiales > Streptosporangiaceae > Nonomuraea > Nonomuraea sp. CA-143628. The sequence continues at coordinate 7,557,987 of NZ_CP192072.1, read as the reverse complement.
AGGTGTAGGTGGTCACCAGGACCTTGCGCACGTACGCCTCTGGCTCCTCCACACGGGCCCAGGCGAACCATGCCTTGGCCAGCGACTCCTGGAGCAGGTCTTCCGCGCTCGCCCAGTCGTGGGTCAGCAGGTACGCCGTGCGTAACAGCCGATCCGATCGAGTGACCACGAAGTCCTGATATATCGCCCGGTCCGCCACGTACCGCCTCCTGTCGTCGCCTGTCGACGGTAGGGACGCATCGAGTGCGGACCTAGGTTGCCCCGTCCATCTGGCGGCTGAGCGTGAAGGGGACCAGCTCGCCCAGCCCGCGTACGGACAGGCGTCTGACCGGGCGCAGCTCGAAAGCCCGGTCGCCCTCCAGCTCCTCGGCCATCTCCGGGCCCGCCAGGATCGTGTCCGGATAGGCCAGCGCGGTCAGCCTGCTGGCCAGGTTGACCGGAGTGCCGAACACGTCGCCCATCCGGCCGAGCACCGGCCCCACGGCCAGGCCCACGCGCAGCTGCGGCATGCCCTTGTCCTTGGCGTGGGTCTCGATCAGGCGCAGGCCGATCTCCGCCGCCTCGTGCGCCTTCCCGGACACGAACAGCACCGAGTCGCCCAGCGTCTTGACGATGCGCCCGCCGCCCGAGGTCACCACGTCGGCCGAGCGGCCCTCGAACCTGTCGACCAGCCCGGCCAGCTCCGTCTCGGTGATCTGCCTGCTCAGCCTGGTGAACCCGACCAGGTCGGCGAAACCCACCGTCAGCCGGACCGCGCTCGTCTCCTGCTCGGACAGCCGGTGGGCGGAGGCGGCCAGGTTGCGCCGCCACGCGTAGACCAGCAGCCGGGCCAGGTCGGGCATCACCCGATCCGCCCGCCTGCGCCACGCCCTCGGCCGCTCGCTCAGCGGCACACCCGCCTGGTCGAGCGCGTCGGCGCCCAGCTCGGCCTGCGACTCGGCCAGCCGCGCCGTCGCCCGGCCCAGGGACCTGGCCATCAGGAGCACGTGCTCCTCGTCGTAGACCCCGTCGCTCACCATGCCGAGCAGCGTCCGCAAGGCCGCCACGTCGGAGTCGGTGAACTCGACGGCGTCGTCGGCGACGTTCGCGAAACCAAGGGCGCGCCAGAACCTGCGGGCGCGGTAGACCGGGACGCCGGCCATGTCGGCGACCTGGTGGCTGGTGTAACGACGGGGCTCGCGAAGGAACGCCTCCGTCAGTCCGTCGGGATCCTCGCGCGCCACGACCGCAACATAACACCTGGCTACCCCGGGTGCGCACGCAGAGCGGGCCGCTCGTTCTCCGGGACATATCCCACGTAGTAGTCGTACATCGTCTGCCGGGAGAGCCCCTTGACCCGAGTCGTCGCGGACTGGCAATCTGCGTAGCCTACTGGTCCGACCAGTGCACTAGCCAGGAGGCTGTTAGACATGAGGCGAATCGGCACGCAGGATCGCCGTGAGCGGTCTCCTGCTGCCCACGGCCGCCTCCGCGGCGGTGGCGGATCCAACGGGCGGGCAGGCCGCACGACCTGTCCGTGGTACGGCACGTCTGCGAGAGCGTCGCGGTCATGAACGACGGCTCGATCGTGGAGACCGGACCCGTGGACGAGGTCTGGGCCGCGCCGCAGCACGCCTGGACGCGGACGCTGCCGCAGGCCGTACCGACATTGGAGGGATTGTTGTGATCGAGGTGGATGAGGTCGGGGTTGTCGAGTTCACCCAGGCGCTGGTCCGGATCCCGAGCACCAACGACCCGGCGCGCGGCCGCGACGAGCGGCCCGCCGCCGAGCTGGTCGCCGCCAAGATGCGCGAGTGGGGGTGGGAGCCGGTCGTGGACGAGGCCGCGCCCGGCCGGCCCAACGTCGTGGCCGTGGTCGAGGGCGGCGGGGGCGACGGGCCGACGCTGATGTTCGAGGGACACACCGACGTGGTCACCGAGGGCGACCTGTCGACGTGGACCGTGGACCCGTTCGGCGGGGAGATCCGCGACGGGCGGCTGTGGGGGCGCGGCAGCGCGGACATGAAGTCGGGCCTGGCCGCCACTCTCTACGCCACCCGTGCCCTGCAGCTGGCCGGGCCGTTCCCAGGGCGGATCAAGGTGTGCGCGCTGGCCGACGAGGAGGGCCTGATGCTCGGCGCCCACCACTTCGTCGCCTCCGGCCTGGCCGCCGACGTGGACGGCGCCATCGTGGCCGAGCCCGAGGCCGGGGAGATCTGCGCGGTCGCCAAGGGCGCGCTGCGGCTGCGGGTCGACTTCACCGGCAAGATGGCGCACGGCGCGATGCCGCAGCACGGCCGCAACCCCGTACAGGCGGTCGGGGCGCTGCTGGTGGCGCTGCGCGCGCTGGAGACGGAGCTGCAGGCGCTGCACCCCGCGCACGAGAACCTCGGGGAGGTGTACGTGACGCCGACCGTGGTGCGGGCCGGGACCGAGGAGCAGGTGAACGTCATTCCCGCGACCGCGTCGGTCTTCATCGACGTGCGGACGATCCCCGGCGTCGAGCACAAGCCGGTGGCCGAGCGAGTGGCCGCGCTGGCGGCCTTCGAGGGGATCGCGGCGGAGGTGTTCATCCTGGTGGATCGGCCGCCGGTGGACGTGCCCGTCTCCGACCCCGTGGTGGTCGCTTTGGCCGCTGCGCACCAGCACGTGACGGGCGTCGCGCCCGTGTACGGCGGCGTGCCCGGGTCCACGGACGGCACGGTGCTGACGCATTGGGGCGGGATCCCGTCGGTCGTGTACGGGCCGGGCGGCAAGTGGATCGCGCACCAGGCTGACGAGTACGTCGAGGTGGCGGAGATCGTGCGGTGCACCCGCGTGTTCGCCGAGGCGGCCCGGCGCTTCCTGACCCGGTCCGCGTCATGACGGCCGGGTCGGACCCGGTCCGTGTGACGGCTGGGGCGACGAACTCGCTGGTGGACGTCGCCGGGCTGCGGGTCGGGCACGCCCAGCGGGTGGGCGATGGCTACCGCACGGGGACCACCGTCGTGCTCGCGCCGCCCGGCGGCATGGTGGCCGGGGTGGATGTGCGGGGAGCCGCGCCGGGCACCCGGGAGACCGAGCTCCTCGACCCGCGCAACCTGGTGGAGCGGGTGCACGCCATCGTCCTGACGGGCGGCAGCGCGTACGGGCTCAGCGCCGCCTGCGGGGTCATGGACCGGCTGGCGGACGCGGGGATCGGCTTCCCGGTGGAGGGCGGCGTGGTGCCGATCGTGCCCGCCGCCGTCATCTACGACCTGGGCCGTGGCGGCGCGTTCCGAGCCGTACCGGACGGCTCCCTGGGCGCCGAGGCGTACGACGCCGCCGCCCACTCCCACGGCCCGGACCCATGGACGTGCGGGTCGGTCGGGGCGGGCACCGGCGCCGTGGCGGGCGGGCTGGCCGGCGGCATCGGTACGGCCAGCGTCATCCTGCCCTCCGGGGTCACCGTGGCGGCGTTGGCGGTCGTCAACGCCGTCGGGTCCGTGCTGGACCCCACCGGCGGACGGCTGTCCGGGACCCGCTACGGGCTGCCCGGTGAGTTCGACCACCTCCGCGAGCCCGGTGAGGACGAGGTGGCGGCCTGGCCGGGTGCCACGGTGACGTCGTTCAACACGACGATCGGCGTGGTGGCCACCGATCTGACGCTCACCAAGGCGCAGTGCGGCAAACTGGCCGGCGTGGCGCACGACGGGCTGGCCCGGGCGATCAGGCCCGCCCACACCATGGTCGACGGCGACACCATCTTCGGCCTCTCTACCTGCGCCCTCCCCTTCCCCTTCGTCGGGTCCCCGGCGCCGGGCAGCCCCGAACCCGGCACTGCGGGCTTCGACGGCGCTGCCGGTAGCACCGGGGGCATTGGAGGTGCGGCCGGGAGCAGCCGGGGCCTGGAAGGTGCCGCCGGGAGGATCCAGGGTTTTGAAGGCGCCGCCGGGCCGGCGCCTGTGGGTGCCGGGCGGAACGCGCCCGGTGCCGCCGGCCTGCATGACGTGCTGGCCGCCGGGGCCGATGTCTTCAGCCGGGCCGTGGCGCACGCCATGCTCGCCGCCACCGGCCGTGACGGCGCGCCCGCCTATCGAGACGTGTTTCCAAGCGCTTGGGGGAAGTAGCGTGACATTTCAGGACTGGCCGGAGAACTGGTCCAGAGACTGGCCCGGCGGGCTGCCCGTGGGTGACGGGTGGGTCGAGGTCGAGGACACCGCCGAGGTGGTCTTCCCGTACGACGGCTCGGTGGTGACGGCCGCCCCCGTCGGCACCGCCGCGCTGGCCCGGCAGGCCGTCGAGGCCGCGCTGGCGGTCGCCCCCGCCATGGCCGCGCTCCCCTCGCACGCCCGCCGCGCCGCGCTCATGGCCGCCCACGACGCCCTCGCGGCACGGCGTACGGAGTTCGAGCGCCTGCTCGTACTCGAGACCGGGAAACCGCTGGTCGACTGCCAGGTCGAGGTGGCGCGGACGCTTGTCACGCTCCTCACCGCCGCCGAGGAGGTGGCCCGGCTGCACGGTGAGACCGTGCCGCTGGACCTGCTGCCGTCGGGGGAGGGGCTGATCGGGTTCTGGACGCGGCGGCCGATCGGGGTGGTGGTCGGGATCACCGGCTTCAACTACCCGCTACTGCTGGCCGCGCACAAGATCGCCCCGGCGGTGGCCGCGGGTTGCCCGGTGATCGTCAAGCCCGCGCCCGCGACGCCTTTGGCGACGCTCTGGCTCGTCCACCTTCTTCGCGAGTCGGGCGTGCTGCCTCCCGCCGGGGTACAGCTCGTCACCGGCGACGTCGAGGTGGGCAAGACGCTGGTCGAGGACCGGCGGATCGGGGCCGTGTCGTTCACCGGCTCGGCGGCGGCCGGGCACGCCATCGCGAAGAGCGCGGCGCCCACGAAGGTACTGCTGGAGCTCGGCTCGAACGCCGCCCTCGTGGTGGCGGCCGATGCCGATCTGGAGGCCGCGGCCGCGGCGGTGGTGCGAGGCGGCTACTACGCCTCCGGGCAGGCGTGCATCTCGGTGCAGCGGGTGCTGGTGGAGGAGCCGGCGCGGGAGGAGTTCCTGTCGCTGCTGGCCGGGCGGATGAAGGACGTGGTCGTGGGCGACCCCCGCGACCCGCGGACGCGGGTGGCGCCGTTGATCGACCCGGCCGCGACCGAGCGGGTGCTCGACTGGGTACGCGGCTCGGGCGCGACGCTCGTCACCGGCGGCGGGCTCGACGGGCGGGCCATCGCGCCCACCGTGCTCGCCGACGTGCCCGACGGGGCCGCCGCTTGGGACGAGGAGATCTTCGGCCCGGTGGTGTGCGTACGCTCGGTGCCCGGCCTGGACGCCGCGTTCACCGCCGTCAACGCCTCCAGGTACGGCCTGCACGCCGCCGTGTTCACCCGCTCGCTGGCCACGGCCTTCGCCGCGATCGACCGGATCGAGGCGGGTGGGGTGGTGGTCAACGAGGTGCCGGGGTTCCGAGCGGACAACATGCCCTATGGCGGCGTCAAGGACTCGGGCGCCGGGAGAGAGGGCCCCCGGTTCGCCATCGAGGAGCTCACGGTCACCCGGATGGCGATCATTCGTCCCTAAGGGGATGTGAGGTCCTCGGCGTCGCGAGGTTGGACAGACCGGTTCGGTCGCCTGGTGAGCGCGTCGGGCCCCGCTTGGTCCCGCCCCCGGCCGCCGGTCTTCGACCCCGACCCCCGACCCCGGCCCCCGGTCTCCGACCCCGACCCCGGCCCCCGGTCTCCGACCCCGGTCTCCGACCCCGGTCCCGGTCTGGGGCCCCGGTCTCAGATCCCGCGGCCGGGACAGGGGTCAGAGTTCGTCGAGGATCTCGATGTCCTCCGCGGTGACGTCGCGGGCCACCCCGAACGCCTCTGTGGCCGCGGGGGTGCCCGGCAGTGTCTGGCGGGCCGCTTGCAGGCTGGCGGCCGAGTCCCAACGCCAGACGCCGACCCATGTCTCCTCGTCGAGTCGGCCGAGGCGCGCTTCGGTGAGGCCGGGCAGCTTGTCCCTGACCGCGGAGACCAGGGTCGCGTGCCGGGCCCGGACCTGTTCGGCCTCGGCGGGATCGGCCTGGAAACGGGTGACGCTGATGACTGACATGGCTGGACCATTTCTCTAGAGTTGACTTCTAGCGACTAAATCTAGAGATAGACTCTAGCCATGAGCGATGTCAAGCGGCCGAACAAACGGGCGGAGAAGGCGAAGGAGACGCGCCGGCGCATCCGTACGGCGGCATTGGAGCTGTTCACGCAGGACGGATACGGCGCGACGAATCTGCAGGACGTCGCCGACAGGGCCGGGGTCGCGGTGCAGACGATCTACTTCGTCTTCGGTAACAAGCGCGCCCTGCTGAAGGAGCTGGTCGACGTGACGATCGCGGGTGACGACGAGCCGGTGGCGACGATGGACCGGCCGTGGTACGTCGCGGCGCTGGCCGCCGACACGGCCCAGGACATGCTGCGCGCCTACGTCGCGGGCGCGACAGCGGTTCTGGAGCGGATCGCGCCGATCGGCAGGGTGCTGGAGGCGGCGGCCGCGAGCGACCCCGAGGTCGCCGCCCTGTGGCCGCACGACGTCGACCCGCGTTACGTCGTCCAGCAAAGGGCGGCCGAGGCGCTGGCCGGCAAGCCGGGCGCACGGGCGGGCCTGCCGGTGGAGGAGGCCGCTGATGTGCTGTACGGGCTGCTCAGCCCGGAGCTCTACCTGCTGTTCGTCCGGGAGCGCGGCTGGTCACGCGAGCGCTGGGAGAGCTGGGTCGGCGAGACCTTGCGCGGCCGACTCTGCCGGCCCTGACCTGGCGAGGCCGGTCCTGGCCAGATGGTGCGGGTCGTGACCCGGCTACGCGGGTCCTGACCCGGCGTCGCCGGTCAACGCGTCGGCCGCTCAGTTGGGTGGGTCGAAGCGTCCGTCCACGGCGGTCCAGCCGCCGTCCACGTACAGGACGGAGCCGGTGACGAAGCTCGCCGCGTCGCTCGCCAGGTAGACCACGGCGCCCGCCATCTCCTCCGCCCGCGCCCACCGGCCGAGCGCGCTCTTGGCGGCGTACGCGTCGTACCAGGCGGGGTCGTCCTTGATCTGCCGGGTCAGCGGCGTCTCGACCACGCCCGGCGCGACCGCGTTGACCCGCACGCCGGACGGGCCGAACTCGGCGGCGGCTGTGCGCAGCAACTGCACCAGCCCGGCCTTGGTGGCGGAGTAGACGCCCTGGCCGGGCTCGGTCACCGAGGCCCGGATCGACGCGAACCCGATGATCGACCCGCGCCCGCGCTCCACCATCCCGGCGCCGAACGCGCGGACCACGTCGAACGAGGCTCGCAGGTTGAGGCGTACGACCCGCTCGAACTCCTCGCCGGAGTAGTCCAGCAGTCGCTTGCGCACATTCGTGGCGGCGGTGAACACCAGCACGTCGGCGGGCGCTTCGGCGGCGAGGGCTCGTACGGCGTCCGCGTCGAGGACATCGACCCCGCGCGACGCCGCCCCGCCGCACCGCTTCGCGGTCTCCTCGGCGGCGGCGGGATCCAGGTCCGCGCAGACCACCTCGGCACCGTGCGCGGCCAGCGCCAGCGCCGACTCCCGCCCGATCCCGCTTCCAGACCCGATCACCACAGCACGCCGCCCATCCAGGCGGAACAACGCGTCGTATGCCGTCATGGCGGCCAGCCTAGCAACTGGTCTGACCAGTGCACCAGGCCTGCCCTGAGATGGCGTCGGCGATTCCCAGGGACGGGTCAGGGGCGATCACCGATGATGCGGGCCGGGGCGGCGCGGCATCGTGGTGGCATGATCTCCACCGACACCCCTGCGAACAGCCTCGCGAACAGCGTCGCCAGGGCCTCCTTCACCGCCGGCCCCGCCGCTTTCCTCGGCGGCTGGCTGCTCATGCGTCCCATCGGCGGCGATCTCGTCCCCGGTCCGTGGTGGACGGCCGCGCATGTCGTGTGGTTGCTCGGGTTCCTGCTGTTCGGCGTCATGGTGCTGGAGCTGCGGCGGATGGCGGCGCCCACGACGCGCGGGCAGAAGGCGGCCGTGTGGGCGGCGACCGGGGTGGCGCTGTTCAGCGTCCTGGCCAACGTGGCGCAGCTTGTCATCGACCTGGTGGCCGGGTTCACCTCGGCGGACGGGGCGGCGATGCGGGCGGTGTTCGACCAGGTGCGGGGGTATCCGGGGGTGGAGCTGGTCGTGTATTCGGTGGGGGCCCAGCTGTTCTTCGTGGCCCTGCTGGTGCTGGCCGGGATCATGGCGGGGCTGCACCGGGTCACCTCGCTCAGCGCCTTGGTCGTCGCGGCCGGGGTCGTGGTGCTGGCCGTGGCGATGCTCGGAGTCGGCCGTGACTCGGCGCTGGTCGCGGTGGGGATGGCCGTGCTGTGGCTGGGGGCGCTGCTGCTCGGCCGCGGACCCGGCGCACCGGCGCTCAGCGCCTAGCCCCGTTTTCCGCCCACGCTCAACGGTTCACGCTTTCCTTTTGCCGGACGTACCAGGTGACGATCCACAGGACCAGGCCGATCGCCAGCAGTACACCCGCGATCTGGTATTGGCCGGCCGGACGCCCGGAGGACCACGGCAGCACCAGGTAGACGCACGTGAACGTGCCCACCACGGGCAGGATCCGGCCCGCCTTGAAGTGCTTGCCGGGCACCCGGTCCTTGCGCAGGACGAGCACGGACAGGTTGACGAGCGCGAACACCGCGAGCAGGAGCAGCGACGTCGTCCCGCCCAGCAGGGCCACGACCGGGCTCTCCGGGTCCAGCGAGACGAAGGTGATGAGACCGCCCGCGATGGCGGTGGTGAACAGGATCGCCGCCTGCGGCGTGCGGCGCGTGGGGTGCACCGTCGACAGGAAGGCCGGCAGCACGCCCTGCCTGCCCAGCCCGTAGAGCAGCCGGCTGGCCATCAGCATGTTGATCAACGCCGAGTTGGCGACGGCGAACATCGAGATGAACGGCAGCAGGTCGGCGATCGGGAAGCCGGGGGCCGCGGTCTGCACCACCAGCGACAGCGGGGTCTCACTGTCGGCGAGCTTTCCGACGGGGACCACGGCGACGGCGCAGATGGAGACGAGCACGTAGATCAGCCCCGTGATCCCGAGACCGGTGAGCATCATGCGGGGGAAGATCCGGGCCGGGTTCTTCGTCTCCTCCGCCATGTTGACCGAGTCCTCGAACCCGACCATCGCGAAGAACGCCAGCGACGTGGCGGCGCTGACCGCCAGGAACACGCTCTTGTCCTCGGGGGTCTCGAAGGCGACGACGCGGGAGAAGTCCGCGTTCCCGCCGGAGATGAAGTACAGGCTGATCACGATGACGAGCAGCAGTCCCGAGAGCTCGATCGCGGTGAGCACAACGTTGATCTTGACGCTCTCGCCGACGCCGCGCAGGTTGACCGCCAGGACCAGGAGCATGAAACCCAGAGCGATCATCAGGATGACGCCATTGCCGACGTCGAGCCCGAATCCGGTGCTGAGGTTCGCGGCGAAGGCCCGCGAGGCGGCGGAGGCGGAGGTGATGCCGGAGCACATCACGGCGAAGCACACCATGAAGGTCAGGATGTGCGTGCCGAACGCCTTGTGCACATAGAGCGCGGCTCCAGCGGCCTGCGGATATTTGGTTACCAGCTCCAGGTACGAGCACGCCGTGATCAACGCGACGAAGAAGGCGATGGCGAAGGGCAGCCAGGCGGCGCCCCCCACCTCGCCCGCGACCTGGCCGGTCAGCGCGTAGATGCCGGTTCCGAGAATGTCGCCGATGATGAACAGCAGCAACAGCCCCGGGCCCATCACCTGCTTCAGGCTGGGCTGCTCGCCGCTGTTCGTTTCGAGATGGCCGGGTGGACTGGTATGCGCCACGGGGGGATTCCTTATCGTGCGGCCGCTGTGGTAGGTGATCACGTACCCCACCTGGCCCGCGGATACTCCGGCCCGCGCGGCGGCTGCGTGAGACAAGGGCCTAGCGCTTCAGGCGGGCCGCCCAGTCTGATCTGAGCAGTTCGTACTCCACCTCGCCCTGGTCGGAGCCGTCGATGGCGTCCGGCCAGTCCTGGAAGAACGTCCGTACGAAGCGCAGCCCGCACTTCTCCATCACCCGCCGGGAGCCGCGGTTCACCGCCATCGTCTGGGCGAAGACCCGGCGGGCGCCCAGTTCGGCGAACGCCTTGTCGATGAGGGCCAGTGAGCCCTCCGTGGCGTAGCCCTTGCCCCAGCACGACGTGCGCAGCCGGTAGCCCAGCTCGGGCTCGTCCTCGGCGCCGTCCTTGGACGGCCGCAGGTGGAACCAGCCCAGGAACTCGCCCGTCTCTCGCTCGACGGCGGCGAAGAAGTGGCCGCCGCTGATGAAGGCGGGCAGGATCTCGCCGACGATCACCTCGCGCGGGGTGGCCTTGCCGCCGTTGAGGTATCGCATCACGTCGGGATCGTTGTTCAGTGCGACGAGGTCGTCGGCGTCGGTCTCGGTGAAGCGGCGCAGGGTCAGGCGATCGGTCTCCAGGTAGATATGCACGCGCACACGCTAGCCAGCGGCCCTGCCGCTCCACGACGCGTTTTCCGAGCGGGCTCACGAAGCGATAGCGTTTGATCACACTTCGAGACGGTTGCTACGCGATGGGATGGTCACATGGCTCGTGACGGATTCGTCTTCGGGAAGGGCGGCTTCGCGAACGCGGAGATCAGCCTGGAGACGGCGGCGGAAGATCTGGGCTCGCACTATTTCGCGGGAAATCAGGTCTCGCTCGGCATGTTCGCCCTGAGCGCGGCGTGCGAGTGGCCTGCCCGGCACGAGTACATGAACACCTGGGAAGACCTCAAACAGGAGTTCCGCCACGGTGACAACGAGGCCACGACTCTGGCCGGCCTGCTGAAGAAGACCGAGGCCGGCTACAGCACGGCTGAGAGCGAGAACGCCCGCGCGGTGCTCGCCGCCGTGGCCGAATCCCAGGAGGCGAAGCCCACCGACGTTCCCGAGCCCTACTTCGACCGAGATCCCTATAGTTTGAAGACGCCCTTTCCGTGGTCGTTCACCGGTGGTGCGACCGTCGCGGCGGCGGGCTTGGTGTCCCGGTTCAGCGTGGCGTACGAGAAGGAGGAGACACTGCTCCGTGCGGCCAAGGACGAGGCATGGGTGCGGAACACCTTCCGGTCCAGCCCTGAACTCCGTAGAGCTAACTTGTCGCAGATCGCCGAGCGGAGCCAGGCCACGCTGAGGAATCTGACGTACGCGAAGGCGTTCTGCTATACGGCGGCGGCTGCCGGACTCGCCTGGCTCTCCATGGTCGTCCCATCGGACGAGGACCTCGACCGCGCGATCTCGGGCTGGGACAACATCGCCTACGAATGCGGAGAGATCTTCGGACACGACACCAAGGCCGTCCGGGAGGCCATCGCCGCGTCCTGGGACGGGCTCGCCAAGGACTCCGCCGACCTGAGGCTGGTCGAGTTCATCGCCGCGGGCAACCATCTGACCGAGAGAACACGCCGGCTGTCCGCCGCGCTGTCCGATACGGTCCAGGACCTCGACCGTATCCACAAGATCGCGCTGGTGTTCTCCGCCGTCAGCCTGGGCGCCATCGCGGGCGCCGGAATCGCGGCCCGGATCAATCCCGCCCTGCGCCCCGTCACCGAGTTCCTCGGCACGCGGCTGGCCATGGTGATCCTTTCCTGCGCGCAGTTCGCGCCGGCGGTGGCCGCGGGAGCGCTCGCCTGGTACCGGATGGCCGAGGCCAACCGGCCGACCACCATCGGGGGCCGCGAGATCACCGGATTCAGGCGTCCCTGAGCCGTCCGCTCGCCGAACCGCCCAATCACCGAACCGCCCGCTGCCGCCCCGCCCACCGAACGGCCCGCTCACCCAATAGCGCGTGAGCGGGCCGTCGTCGCTCTGGCCGCCTCGCGCGTTGCTCCGTGAGGGAGACATGGACCTGGAGAGCCGGTGGGCGGATCTGGCCTGCCCTCTGGGCGAGGGCGAACATCGGGCTGGACGCCTTCCCCGCTCGCCCCTTTTCCGGTTGTGCCAGGTCGTGCCAGAACATCCGTCCGGACATTTGCCGAGGTTGGGGTCCCATGTCGGATCCGATTTGACGGTGAGTGATGAAGTGTGGTCGTCTCGTGACTTATGTTTCTGATGGGTTGATTGAGACCGCTTCGGGGGTAACTGTTCCGTGCGGTATCCATGGCACGCCTTGGGGCGCGTGCTCGTTTCCGCTTCCATGATCAGCGCGACCCTGGCGGTCGTGCCCGTCACCGCGCACGCGGCGGCGCCGTCGTACGAACGGCCGTACGACAAACAGGTAGCCAAGCCCAAGATCCGCCCGGTGCCCGCCGTACGGCAGCCGGCGCCCGCGGCCGTGAACGTGCCGATGGAGGCGTCGCCGGCCCGCAGGGACGCGGGCTCGGAGCCTGTCGGCCCGCAGGCGCCGGAGGTGACGACGCCCGCCGGGCCCACGCTCGTCAACGAGATCACCGCCGAGGCGGCCAAGCGCGTCGGCGCGTCGCGGCCCGATCCCAAGCGGCTGCTGCCCGACACCGGTCAGGCGGCCACGCTGGCGGTGAAGAACCCGGTCGCCGGGCTGTTCGACCGGCTCGCCTCCCAGAAGGTCGTGTCCGCGCTGACCTACCGGCTCTGCGTGGAGAGCGAGGCCGTACCGGTCTCCTGCTCGGTCACCCGCCCGGTGGGCGTGCCCGCCGCCGCCGACGTGACCGGGGACAGCATGCCGGACCTGGCCGCCGACCTGGTGCCCACGGCCAGTCCCAAGGACTCCTCCGTCGGGCTCGGCTTCGCGGTCAGGCGGCTGCCCGGCGCCGAGACGAACCTCAAGGCGCAGGTCTGGGCGGAGTACGACGGCCGGGTGTCGGTCGGTTTCGACGGGCTGCACCGGGGCGCGTCGCTGTCCGGTGCCGACTGGGGCACCTTCACCGTCGACCTCACGGGCAAGCGGGTGAAGGCGAGCGTCGACCGTACGGATCCCGGAGCCTCCGCCGCGATCGTGGCCGGGCTGACCGGCCGCAGCGTGGTGAGTCTGCGCCAGACGCCCGCCACCGAGAAGCTCGCGGTCGACGTGGACCTCGACTCGACCACCCTGGACGTCACCAGCTCGGCCGGCGCCAAGCTGGAAGCACTGGCCGTCAGCGGCAGCCGTTACACCCAGGCGACGCTGGACAAGATGCCGACCAAGGCCAAGATCGGGCTGACCCGGGGCAAGGACGGCGCCCGGCTCCGCTTCAACAGCACGACCTCGATCCGCCACGCCGAGCTGCACAACTACGTCTACGCCGACGGCGCTCTCGCCAGGGCAGCGAGTGTCGAGGTGCGCGGCGCCCCGCCGTCCATGACCGCCGCCTACACCGCCACGAACGGCAAGCAGATCCTGACCGTCGACTCGGGCCGCCCGCGGGCCGGGTCGGCCAAGCTGCTCTACTTCGACCGGGCCGCCGCCAAGACCGTCCTGCGGGCCGAGCTCAGCGGGCTGCCCGCCAAGGTGCGCCTGGTTAACGACCTGGCCGAACACCGCGTGACGCACACCACCAGCTCGAAGATCGGCAGGTTCGCGGTCGTGCTGCAGCGCGACGGCGGCGCCGTCTCCAGCCCACGCGGCAGCCACGTCACGATGATCAAGAACGGTGACGCGGTCGGCGTGTCAGGGCTGCTGACCGGCCTGTCCGGATTCGACGTCACGTACGGTGCCGCGCCCCATGCTCACCTGGAGGTCGGCGCCAGTGGCCGGTCCTTCCTCGGCGCGGCCAGCATCGACGGCACCCGCCTGGCCAGGCTGGAGATCTCCAACACGCCCGCCAAGGTCGACGTGACCCTCGACCCGGCCGCGCGCAAGGCCGTCTACCAGGCCAGCGGCGTGATCGACAAGATCAGGGCGGCCTACACCGACACCCGGTCGGGGCCCACGATCGACGGCACCATCCAGGGCGTGCAAGACGACGTCAAGGCCAGTTGGGAGCTGGGGGAGCGCTCGACGGTCGACATCGCCTCCTCCTCCACGCTGGGCAAGGCGCGCATCTACGCCAACAAGGCGTACGTCACCAAGCCCCAGGGCGAGGACGTCCAGGCCGAGGTGTCGGGGGTGCGCAAGCACGTCCAGCTGGTGGCCGACACCGCCGCCAAGACCCTGACCTGGACCTCGGACGGCCCGGTGCGCTCGGTCTCCGCGCTGGCCCGCGCGAACGTACAGGGCCGCTACATCACCGCCGCCGCCGAGGTGAGCGGCGTGCCCGCCCGCTTCGACGCCTCCTGGAGCGGCCCGGCCTACCGCTTCCGCGGGCTGTCGGGCCCGGTCGGCTCGGCGGCCGTGGCGTTCGCCAACCACGACGGCGCCAAGGTGCCCGCCGGGCCGCACCTGTCGGCCCACTACGACGAGGCCACCGGCGACCTCGACGCGAGTGTGCGGGTCAAGGGCCTGCGCACGGTCGAGTTCAGCCCGGCGGACCAGGGCTTCACCGCCGACTTCAAGGCGGCCCGGCAGACGCTCGCCCTCGACACCGACGTAACCCGGGGCGACCTGCGCTTCGGCCTGCTCGGCAGGCTAGGTCCGCTGCCCGGCCGGCTGGCGGTCTCGGCGGCCGGGGGCGCGCTCACGTACTCGGGGTCCCGGCTCGACGTGACGGCCCGCGCCTGGCTCGGCAAGGCGGGCGCGCTCAAGAACATGGCGGCCGCACCGGCCGTGCCCGGCGGCATCTCGCTGGTGGACGGCGGCTGCGTCGCCGGGTCCGCCGGTTGCGGGCAGGGCGCCTTCTGTACGGAGCGCGGCTGCTTCGGCGTCCAGGGCTACCTCGACGTGTCCGGCCTGCCGGACCAGGTCACGGTGGACCTGGCGAAGAAGGCGTTCACGTTCGCCGGATTCACGCCCAAGCGCCGCTCGCTGGGCGTCTACCTGGCCAGTACGATCCTGGCGCCGGTGCCGATCAAGGCGCGGGCCACGCTCACCGGACTGCCCTCGAAGATCACCAGCATGTCCGTCGGCCCGTTCGACGTGACCCAGGGCAACGCCGTACAGGCGAACTACCGGATCGAGCCCGCCGCGACGCTGGGCTCGCTCGACCTGCTGGCCGAGGCGGGCACCCTGCGCGGTCACGTGGCCATCGACCCGGTCCCGGCCGCGGTCGCCGTACAGGGCAGCTATGGCGCGCAGACCCGCATCCGCGTCACGAACTCCGCGGCCGTCAAGCGCCTCAGCGCGAAGGTCACCGTGGACGGGGCGGGCACCGGCGAACTGCGCTTCGGCGACGTGCCGGCCCGATTCGGCGTGGACGCGGACGCCTCCGGCGCGAACCTGCGGATGCCCACGCTCACCTACAAGGCGCTGGGCGGCGTCAACACGCTCGACGGCCACCTCGGCGTGGAAGGCGGGCTGATCGACCGGACGGGGCGGCTCGGCGACGTGTCGCTCGACGTCACCGACCTGGCCGCCGACACCACCGTACGGCTGAACCCGGACCAGTCGCTCGACCTGGTGTCCCGGCCGGTGCCGACAGGACGGGTCCAGGTGCGCGGCGGGCTGACCGTCGAGGCGGTCGCGCGGCAGCGCATCGCGGTCAGCAAGGAGATCCCGTACACCACCGGCTTCCTGTCCTACCAGGTCGGCGGCGACTTCGGGCTCGGCAAGAGCACGATCGAGGACCTGTCGCTGGACATCCGCCGCATGGCGTGGCTGCGGATCAGGCCGGGCAAGATCCCGTTCGGGATGAAGGCGCCGCCCGCGCTCGGCTACATCGCTCCCGGCTTCGAGGGGAACTACGGTCGCCTCGCCCTCGCCGCCAGCGGGGTGAGCCTGCGCCCCGACGTCAACGTGAACGTCAAGCTGAGCCGCAAGCTCGGCAACGACATCTTCCGCGACACGGTCCGCATCGGACCAGTGACCTCGCTCGCTCTGCGCCGCTACGACCAGCGGATGCGCCGCATCGGCGCCAAACAGGCGATCAGCGCGGTGGGCGTGCAACTGGCCTGCCTGACCGTCGACGCCAAGCCGGGCTTCGCCGCGAACGGCACGAACTCGATCACGCTGCGCGGCGCGGACGGCCCGCAGATGGTGTCGCTGCTCGACCCCGGCGGCCAGGTGCCCGACTACGCGGTGGACCTGCTGACGCACTTCATGTCCCCGTTCCCCGGCGCCGAGTGGAAGGTGGCGGGGACCAAGGTCGGGCATTGCGCCACGGGCACCCCCAAAGCGTCTTGAATTCTCTGTGGTTGTCTGAAGGAATCAGGCAACCCGGAAGGGCGTGGTCTGCTTTGGGCTGTCCCGGTGCTCGGTTTGTGTGAGTACGGGGGTGGCTTTGGCGTGGTGGAAGCCGGTCCGGTGGTGAGAGTTCCTGACGTGCCCTGTCCGGTACGGCTGGTGCCGTCCCGGCTTGGGTGCATGGCCCGCCGGACGCTGTCCACTCCCTGGAGGGGGTGGGGCGGGCACCGTGCGCCGGTCGGGCACACGGCTGGAGGTCATCGCTTGGTCGGCCGGATTGTTGGCTGAGCGGCCGGCTGGGTTGTTGTTCGGGTTGTTGGGGGTGCGGGTGGGGCGTTTCGGGGTGGGGCGGTTCTTGGATCGGTCGCGTGCTGCTGGTCGGGGGTGCAGGTCGGTTCGGGTGCGGCGGGCGCGGCGGGCGGCTCGGGTGGGTTTGCGCGGTCGGCGGGCGCGGGCCACGTTGCCTTCCACGACGGTGGCGATGGTGCGGGCGCCGGTGGAGCGGTGGGTGCGGGTGGCGTTTTGGCCGAGCAGGCCACGCGCGATGATCCGCTCGGCGGCTGCCCGGTCCCGGTCGCAGGACAGGCCGCAGGCCGGGCAGTACGCCCAGGTCCAGCCTTTCTCGGTGAGCCGGTCGGGGGCCGGGCAGTGGGTGAGCGGCGAGGTGCCGGTCCCGCAGCGGGGGCCGTACTTGGAGGTGCCGCGTGCCGGGACGGTGACCACGGCGATGGTGTGCTTGGCCGCCAGGTGCCGGATGGCCTCGGCGATCTGTCCGCGTACCTGTCCCGACAGGCGGGCGTTCGCGCGTCCTCGGCGGCCGCGTGCTTCCAGGGTGGCCAGGTCTTCTAGGTAGATGACCGTCGCCCCAGCGGCCACCGCCTGGTCGACCGCCCAGCGTGCCGCCGACCAGGCCAGTGCCTTGTTCAGGTTCCGGATGCGGGCGCACAGCCGTTCGTGCTCGACCCCGATGCGCTGCCAGGCCGTACGCAAAGCGGCGTGGCGGGGGTCGGCGGGCGTGATCCCGGCCAGGAGCCGTTCCAGGTGGCGGTGTTTGGCGGCCAGGTGCTGCCGCTCGGCCCGCAACCGGTGCAGTTTGGCGCTGATGCCGCGCGCATCGTAGGTGAGCGGCCGCCCGTCGCCGATCACGCGCCTGTTGTCGATCTCCAGGCCCTCGGCCAATTCCGCTACCGTGCCGGTCAGCAGGGTGTTGAGGCCCCAGTCGAAGCCGCACCCGACCGTATGGCCGGTAGCGGGCGCGACAGCGATCGAGATCTGGAATGGCAGATCGACACGCACCCGGCCCTTGCCCACCCGCACGGTAGGCGCGCACAACGCCGCCTCCGGCGCGACGGTCGGCGGCAACGCGAGCCGCAGTACATGCCACGCCCAGTCCCCGCGGCAGGTGGGTGACTCGACCAGGGGAAGCCGCACCCGCAACAGGGCGCCGCGCTCGCCGGTGCGCTCCAGGGTGAGCAGTTGCCGGTGGCCGCCGCCAGCGCCACCTGCGCCGCAACGTTCGGCGGCTCTTCCAACTCGGTCAGATCGGCCGGGAAGGTGCCATGCTCGTCGAGGTAGGCGCGGATCTGCCGGGTCCGGTTGCGGATGTCCGCCGCGCTCACCCCGTCGGGCAGCAGAGCGCGCAGCGCCTGCCATTCGGCGCCGGTGCGCGCACCCGTATCCTGCGGCCAGGTCGCCACGATCGCCGCCACCACAACGCGCCGGTGCAGTGCCAGTCGCAACAGGCGGGCGGCCTGCTCCTGCGCACACCGCAGCACCCGATCGCACACATACACCCCTGCCGCACAGCTCACGCCCCAGCCCAGCCGCCGGACGGCCATCCAGCCCTTGGACGGCAACACCCGCCGGTCCAAGGCCCGCCCGGACGCCAAAGCATCCAGATCAGCCACAGTCCACCGGGCAGCGACAATACGGGCGGTGAGATCCCGGACCAGACCGGTCAGCCAGGCGACCCGCTGTGCCAGGAGCGGGTGAGCGACGACCTCACCGGTCTTCTCCACCGTGGCGGCATGGGCGGTACAGGTCGCGGTCGCGGTGAGCGTACTCACGCGCCGTCCCCGCTGCCAGAGGGCATCGAGGCGAGGCGGCATCGATACGTGCCCCACATGACCTGCATTCCCGCCACCCCCATCCGCACGATGCGTAATGGCAACGCTACCAAGAGTTTGCAGCTGGGGATAGAACAGTTGAGCGATATCCGCCGGACACCGTTCAACCCCCAGCCCACTACGAGCCAACACCCCATCCACGCCAGACCACACAGCAACAACCGCTCACCGGCCACGGCTGTGACCCTGCGAGTGCACCTCCACGGCCACAGCGTGGACAACGAGATCGAGACCGGCTCCGGGGCACCCCGCTGGCCAAGGGCACGAGCATGACCGCCGCCAACCTCAACAAAGCCGCTACGAGGTCACAGCAGAACCTCAGGTTTCCATAGCGAATGCGAAGGACCGTTCATACCCTGAGTCGTCAGCGGGGGCCCAGATAGCCGGGTGGCGGGCCCGCTCCGTCGTAGGTCGGCACGGGACGGCCTGCCAGGAAGGCGCGCAGGACGTTCAGGTAAGGCTTGCCCCGGTATGAGCCGGTCGCCACGTAGGCGAGCTCGGCCCGGGGGAGTGCGGCGCGGTAGTCGGCGGCGGCCGACCAACTCCGGCGGTCGTGGGCGCCCTTGACGATCAGGGCGGGCGCGGTCGAGGCCGTCAGGCCCCGGCGCAGGCCGTCCGGGGCGGCGCGCTGGGCCAGGCCGGCGTAGCCGGTGCCGTAGGCGGCCTCCACCTCGCGGTCTCCGGCGAAGGCGTGCGCGGCCTGGGGGTCGGCCCGCAGGAGCGTGTAGACCGCGAGGAGCCGCGGCGATGGCGGGCGGCTGAGGCCGAGGAGGGAGGCCGCCTCCGAGATCAACGGGGAGGTCGTCTCCGGAGGGTTGACGGGCTCCGAGGCCGACGGGGAGGCCGTCTCCGGGGTGCCGACGGGTGTCGCCGAGGGGTTGAGCGGCAAGGGGGAGGCGCTCTCCTGGCCGTCGAGCGGGGCCGGCGAGGTCAGGACGGCCTTGGCCACCTGGTCCGGGTGCTCCGCCAGGTAGGCGGCGGCCAGCCGGGCGCCGTAGTCGTGGCCGATCAGGATCAGCCGCCGGGCGCCGATCTCCTGCCGTATCGCCTCCAGGTCGGCCACGTCGCGGGTCAGGCCGTACCCTCGCGGGTCCGTCAGCCGCGCGGACCGGCCCGCGCCCAGCTGGTCGTAGGCGTACACGGTGTAGCCGTCGGCGTTCAGCCCGGTCAGGAACGCCGAGTCGCCCGCCAGGTCGGCCGTGCCCGGCCCGCCGTGCAGGAACACCACCGGATCCGGCCGCGTGGCCCGCTTGGGCGTCAGCCGTACGTAGGCCAGCTCGGAGCCCGTCGCCAGCCGCCACTCCCGCTGCCCGGCCACGGCGGGCGGCGGCGCGGACGCGTCCGGCGGGGCGTGCAGGGTGGCGGCCGTGACCTGCCAGACCACGGCGGCCTCCACCGACAGGATGGCCAGGGCCCGCAGCCAGCGCCCCCAGACCGGACGCGGCCTCGGCACGCACAGCAGCAGGCCGAGGAAGAGCACGGACGCGAACACCGCGAGCCCCGTGACGGCGAATACGTCCGGAGGGGCACCGATCGTCGCCATGCCGGCCAGCGCCGCCAGGCCCGCGATCGGCGAGAGCGCCAGGATCGCGAGCCCGGTCAGCAGCCGACCGGCCCGTCTGACTAGAGCACGCACAGGGCGAAACTAGCCCAAACCACCCGTACGGGCGACCGAAACCGCCAACGGCGGCCCGTATTGGTGCCCAGTGCCCAAAGGTCAGGTGATCGAGTCGCCCAGCCGGAGCCTGAGGTGGCCGTCGCGTGGCGCCATCTCCCGCACCGCCCACAGCCGCTCCTGCACGACGGTGCCCCGGCCGGTCACGTACCCGCCCACCCGGAGCACCGGACGCCCGGTGTCGTCGCTCAGGAGCCGCGCCCGCGACTCCGCGTCGTCGTCGCCGAACACCAGCAGGAAGTCGACCGGATCGGCCGGCGCGTCGAGGATGAGGCCGGGGGAGAGGTGGGTTTCCGGGATCCTGATCACGTGATAGTTCACCCGGACGCCTCTACCCCGGCCGCGCGGTTTCAGTTGTTGTTGAGGAACTGCTGGGCGAGCGTCCTGCCCAGGGTGGTGGCCTGGGTGTGGTTCTCGATGGTCGAGACCTTGGTGCCCGACCCCGTGAACACGATGTACGTGACGCCGCTGTCGGTGCCGCCGTTGCTCGGGTCGGGGTTGATGCCCAGGTCGGCGGCCGTACGGTAGGACGCCTCACCGATGATGCCCGTCGGTCCGGTATCACCCATGACGGCGTACTCCACTTGGCCGTTGTAGACGATCGCCACCACCGTCCCGCAGCCGATGCCCTTGGTCCGGTAGTCCCAGGTGCTACTGGGGCTGGGCACCACCATGTAGGCGAGCTGCGCGGCGTTCAGCGGCCCGTCGGAGCTGGTCTGGCAGAACGTCTCGTTCTGGAAGCAGCAGTCGGTGTCCTCGTTGCACTGCGTCGTGCGTACGCCGTCGCAGTCGATGTCCATGTCTCCCTTCCAGAACACCGCGCCGGTCTTCTCGCACACCGCCACCGTCGCCGTGCTGACGTCGGAGTCGGTCTTGTACTTGCCGTTGGAGATCTGGCTGCACGCCGTGACCTTGGCCAGCAGCTGGTCGGCCGTGGGCCCGGTGGTGCCGCCGGTGGCGGTGCCGGTGACCGTGGCGCTGTGGCCCGACTCGTTGCCCGCCGAGTCGACGGCGGTGACCGTGTAGCTGTGGGTGGAGCCGGAGGTCAGGCCGCTGATCGTGGCGCTGGCCGTCGGCGAGGTGGCCACGACGGTGGTGCCCTCGTAGACCTTGTAGCCGGTCACGCCGACGTTGTCCGTGGAGTCGTTCCAGGCCAGCGAGATGCTGCTGGCCGAGGTGCCGGTCACGCGGGGGCTCGCGGGCACGCTCGGCGCCTGGCCGTCCGGGCCGCCGGAGCCGCTGACCGACAGCCGGTCCACGTTCGGGCCGCCGTTGGCGGAGGTGCCGGTCGCGCGGATGGTGTTGACGCCGGCGTTCAGGGTGACCGTGACCTGACCGTCGGCCCAGGTGTCCCAGTTGGTGGTACTGGGGAAGTTCACTCCGGCGGCGGCCACGGAGCCGTTGACGGCGATGTCCATCGGCCGCGTCACCGTGGTGCCGTTGGCGTACCGGAAGGTCAGGGTGTGGGTGCCCGCGTCGGCCACGCTGACGCTCCACTCGATGTACCCGCCGACGGCGTTGACGTAGTCGACGAAGCCGGTGCCGGTGTAGCCGGTGTGGTTGGTCGCGACGCTGGCCTCCGACAGGGTGGCCGCCTCCGCCTGGTACTCGGTGGCGGGCGCGTCGGCGACCGTGGCCTCCAGGTAGTCGAGGTTCGGGTTGCCGCCCGCGTTCGTCGAGGTGACGCGGATCTTGTTGTCACCCGCGTTCAGGGTCGCGGTGAGCGTGGAGGTGGCCCAGGTGTTCCAGCTGGCGGTGGTGCCGAAGGAACGGCCGGCCGAGACGACGGTGCCGTTCACCGAGACGTCCGCGGTGCGCGCCGAGGTGGTGCCGTTGGCGTAGCGGATGGCCAGCGTCGCGGTGCCGGCCGCGGGGGCGTTGACCGTCCACTCGGTGTACGGGCCCACGACGTTGTCGCCGTTGACGAAGCCGGTGCCGGAGAAGCCGGTGTGGTTGGCCTCGACGACGCCCTGGACGACGGTGGCGTTCTCGGCCTCGTAGCGGACCGTGGCCGCCCGCGCGGGCAGAGCGGTCAGGGTGGCGGCCAGGAGGGTGAGGAGGGGGAGCAGGATCAGCGGGCGTAAGCGTAAGCGAGCCCGAGCTGGAGAGTGCACGGCTGGCCCTTCTGCCGAATTCGTTAGGAAGGCTTCCTAACAACTGGAGATGGGACCACTCCGTCAAAGCCCAGTCAACCCCGTAGAGGGGCCCAAATAGCGCGAAGACCAACAGATGCTATGAAATAGCTGCACCCTCTACCAAGGCTGGAGACCTACGTGGCCCTGTTCGACCTGCCGCTTGAGCAGCTCCGTTCCTACCTCCCCGACCGTGACGAGCCCGCCGACTTCGACGACTTCTGGACGCGCACGCTCGCGGAAGCACGCGAGTTCGATTCGGCGGCCGAGTTCACTCCCTACGACCTGCCGCTCGCCTCGGTCGACGTGTACGACGTCTCGTTCGCGGGCTGGGGCGGCCATCGGATCAACGGCTGGTTCCTGGTGCCGCACGGGGTGGAGGGGCCGGTGCCGTGTGTGATGCACTACATCGGCTACAGCGGCGGCCGCGGCTTCCCGCATCACCACCTGACCTGGCCCGCCGCGGGTTACGCGGTGTTCGTGATGGAGACCCGGGGTCACGGCGGTGCCAACCCGGGCAGCCCCGGCGTGACCGGCGACCCGTACGGCGGCGACAACGCCCAGGCCCCCGGCATGATGACCCGCGGCGTCCTCGACCCCGACCAGTACTACTACCGGCGGGTCTTCACCGATGCGGTCCGCGCGGTCGACGTGGCCGCCGCGCACCCGGCGGTGGACGCCTCGCGGATCGTCGCCTCGGGCGGCAGCCAGGGCGGCGGCATCGCGCAGGCGACCGCCGCGCTGCATCCGGCGATCAAGGCGGCGCTGATCGACGTGCCGTTCCTGACGCATTTCCGCCGGGCCGTGGAGATCACCGACCGGGACCCGTACCAGGAGATCGTCCGCTTTCTGTCCACCCGGCGGGAGAGCGCCGACCAGGTGTTCCGCACGCTGTCGTACTTCGACGGCGTGAACTTCGCCGCCCGCGGGCAGGTGCCCGCGCTCTACTCGGTGGCGCTCATGGACCAGGTCTGCCCGCCGTCCACGGTCTTCGCCGCCTACAACCACTGGCGTGGGCCGAAGGAGATCAGCGTCTGGCCGTGGAACGGCCACGAGGGCGGCGGCGGCTTCCAGAACGAGGAGCAGATCCGCTACCTGCACAAGCTGCTCGCCGGCGCCTGACCGGTACAGCCTGACGAACCACTGGTCCGGTACGGCCTAACGAAAGGTACGTACCGGACCGGCGGTGGTCCGTGTTTCAGTCGGCCTGGCCGCTCGCCGGGCCGATATGGCCCGTCTAGACGGGCTGGTCGGTCACCAGGAAGGACACAGAGCCCTGGTCGTCCGCTCCCGCGTCCAGAGACTTGTCCTCCAGCACGGTCGCGGCCACCGGGTCGAGATACACCCGCGCGCCCTCCGCCTCGACGACCTCGTCGGCCGGCTCCGGCGCGGTGGCCAGGGACAGGGTCAGCGAGCTCGAGCCCTCGCCCTGGGACGAGATGCGGATGCCGCTCTGCGCAGGCTCGGGCGCGGACGCGGTCAAGTCGCGAATCGCCTGGGCTGCGTTGTTTGTCAGGGTGAGCACTACGGCTCCTCCTCACGATCGACGTACATGAACTGCCTGCCCTTCCCTCATTCAGCGGGTCAAACCTTCTGACTCGAAATCTTTGCCAGGCATTCTTGCCCGCTCGCGGGAATCATGTCGGTATGGAGTTCGACGAGTACCGCGAGGCAATGGTCGCCCAGCTGCTCGAACGCGGGGAGGTGAGCGAGCGGGTCGCGGAGGCGTTCCGGCTGGTCCCGAGGCATCGGTTCCTGCCGGACTTCGACCCGGAGGCCGCCTACCGGGACGAACCCATCGTCACCAAACGCGACGAGGAGGGCCGGCCGATCAGCTCCTCATCGCAGCCCGCGATCATGGGCATCATGCTCGACCAGCTCGACGTCCGGCCCGGCCACCGGGTGCTGGAGATCGGGGCGGGCACCGGCTACAACGCCGCCCTGCTCGCGCACCTGGCCGGGCCGGAGGGCCGGGTGGTCAGCGTCGACATCGACGCCGACGTGGTCGCGGCGGCGCGGCTGCATCTCGACGCCGCCGCCTATCCCGAGGTGACCGTCGAGTGCGCCGACGGCGCGGCCGGCTTCCCCGCGGAGGCGCCGTACGACCGGGTGATCGCCACCGTCGGCGTGTGGGACCTGGCCCCGGCCTGGCTGGAGCAGCTGGCGCCCGGCGGCCGGCTCGTGGTGCCGCTCGACCTGCGCGGCGTGCAGGTGTCCGTGGCCATGGAGCAGGCCGGCGACCACTGGTCCAGCCGGTCGGTGGAGCCCTGCGGCTTCATGCGCATGCGCGGCCCCTCCGCCGGGCCCGAGGTCACGCTGATGCTGGACGGCGATGCCGACCTGGTCCTCACGCTGCCCGAACCGCGCGAGGTGGGCGACGTCCTGGCGATGCTGGACGAGCCCTTCGCGGAGGTGGCCGCCGACGGCGTGGCGCCGCTGCCCCGCCTGTCGCTGATGGGCGGGGGAGTGGGTCTGTGGCTGGCGCTGCACGAGCCCCGCTGGGGGTCCCTGGCCGGGCGGCTGCGGTGGGCTCCGGTGACCACCCATGGCTACGGCATGACGGTCGGCATCGTCGGCACGGACGGTCTGGCCGTACTGGCGGCCGAGGAGGAGCTGCGCGCCCGCGGGTACGGGCCCGGCGGGGCGGCACTGGCGGCGGAGCTGATCGCGCACGTGAAGGCGTGGGACGCGGCGGGCCGCCCGGAAGCCTGCGACCTGCGCATCGACGCCTACCCCGGCCCGGCGCCGGAGGGCGCGGCAGTCATCGCCAAGCGGAACACCCGCCTCGTGCTAAGCTATGACTGAATATCCAGAGTAGTCATAGGGGCATAGATGGCCGTGGCGTTCACGGCGGACGATCGGGCGCGCATCACCGCGCGGCTGCTCGACACCGCCGAAGAGCTCTTCGCCGCCCAGGGGCTGAAGAAGACCTCGCTCGACGAGCTGGTCGCCCCCTCGGGCATCGCGAAAGGCAGTTTCTACGCGTTCTTCGAGTCGAAGGAGGAGCTCTACAAGGAGGTCATGGTCCGCCGGGCGCCGCTGATGGGCAAGCTGCTGGCCGCCGCGCTCGACCGGCCGCCCAGCGTGCAGGCGCTGGCCGGGCTCATGCGGAGCATGGTCGAGGCGCTCACCACCGACCCGTTCTACCGGCGGCTGCTCACCCGCCCCGACGAGCTCGAGGCGGTGGCCCGCCGGGTCGGCCCCGAGGAGGTCGCCCGGGTCACCCCGCACCTGATGACGCCGCTGATCGACTACCTCGCCCAGGGGCAGAGCGCCGGCGTCATCGTCGCGGACGTCCCGCCGGAGGTGCTGATGGGTGTGCTGCGCACCGCGGGCCTGCTGGTGATCAACCGCGACAGATACGGACCCGACTTCGAGCAGGTGCTCGACGCCACCATCAACGCGCTGGCAAGGGGACTCATCGCATGAGCGTGCTGAACAGATACGCGCGAGCCATGGGCATGACCGACGAGGCGTGGAAGCGGCACGCCAACCCGTTGAGCGTGTGGACCAGGTTCGCCGCGATCCCGCTGATGATGCTGGCCATCTGGAGCAGGACGTGGATCGGCTGGTGGTCCCTGGCGCCTGTGGCCCTGGTCGTCGTCTGGCTGATCGTCAACCCGCGCGCCTTTCCGGCGATCGAGCAGCCGACGAGCTGGACGGCCAAGGGCATCTACGGCGAGAAGCTGTGGTTCGAGAACCGGGCGCTCGTGGCCGGCGATCATCGCAAGGTGCAGCGCCTGCTCATCGCGGTGGGGCTGGCCGGGTTCGCGCTGCTGGGCTGGGGCCTGGTCGCGCTGGAGGTGTGGCCCGCCGTCTTCGGCGCGACGCTGGTCGTGCTCGGCCAGCTCTGGCGCATCGACCGCCTCGGCCAGATGTACGAGCGCCACAAGGCCGCCTAACCGGTCGGCAGCTCCATCGGCGCGCCCAGGGTGCGGGAGACCTCGTGCGCGGTGGCCGCGACCAGCGGTCCGAGCTCCTCGGCGTCCGCCACCGACAGCTCGTGGGTCAGCGTCGAGATGCTCACCCCGGCCACCACGTGCCCCATGTGGTCGAAGACGGCCGCGGCGACGCAGCGGATGCCCGCCTCGTTCTCCTCGTCGTCGATCGCGAAGCCGCACTCCCGTATCCGGGCCAGGTGGCGGCGGAGCGCGGCCTGCGTGGTGATCGTGGCGGGCGTGCGCCTGGTCAGCCCGGTGCGGGTGGCGATGCCCGCCACCTCGGCGTCGGACATGGCCGCCAGCATCGCCTTGCCGATCGCGCTGGAGTGCAGCCACAGCGACATGCCGACGCGCGAGGGCATCTGGTAGGGCTTGCGGCCCTCCAGCTTGGCGGCGTAGACGGCCTCGTCGCCGTTGAGCACGGCCAGGTGCACCGTGTAGCCGGTCTGGTCGTGCAGGCGCTGCAGCACCGGCGAGGCCTGGCGTACGGGATCGAAGCGGGCCAGCATCCGGCCGGCCAGCGTGAGGATCTTGGGACCCGGCAGGTAGCCGCCGCCGCCGTCGGGCCGGGCGAAACCGTGCTCGGCCAGCGACTGCAGGATGCGGTGGGTCGTCGACTTGGGCAGGCCCGTCGCCGTCGCGATCTTGGTGACGCTCTCGTGCTCGGCGAGGGCCTCCAGCACCCAAAGCGCCTTGTCGATGGCGGTGCTCGGCCTGGGTTCCACCCGATCAAGCATACTCAGCGGGCCAGCCAGCCGCCGTCCACGACGAGCACGTGGCCGGTGACGTAGTCGGAGGCGCGCGAGGCGAGGAACACGGCCGCCCCCTCCAGGTCCGCGGGCTCGCCCCAGCGCCCGGCCGGGATCCGCGCCCTGATCTCCCGATCGCGCCCCGAGTCCTCCCGCAGGGCCGTGGTGACGTCGGTGGCGATGTAGCCGGGGGCGATGGCGTTGACCTGCGCGCCCCGTGGC
Source organism: Nonomuraea sp. CA-143628 (assembly GCF_050942315.1). NCBI lineage: Bacteria > Bacillati > Actinomycetota > Actinomycetes > Streptosporangiales > Streptosporangiaceae > Nonomuraea > Nonomuraea sp. CA-143628. The sequence continues at coordinate 7,531,038 of NZ_CP192072.1, read as the reverse complement.
GCCCACTCGTTGGACAGCGCCTTGGTCAGCCCGGCCACCGCGTGCTTGGCCGCCGCGTAGGAGGTCACGTTGATCCCGCCCTGGAACGACAGCAGCGACGCGATCGAGATGACCTTCGTGGCGCCGTGCTCCAGCAGCGCCTGGCTGAGCACGTACACGGCGTCCACGTCGACGGCCATCACCCGCCGCCAGTCGTCCAGGCTGGTCGAGCCCCGGCTGATCGTGCCCGCGTTGTTGACCAGGATGTCCACCTCGCCCCGGGCCAGCACCGGCTCCAGCGCGGGCCTGATCGCGGCCGGGTCGCCCAGGTCGAGCACGAGCTTGCGTACGTCGCCGCCGAGCGCCTTCACCTGGCGCTCGGTCTCGTCGAGGTCGTCGCGATGGCCGTGCAGGACAAGGTCGGCCCCGGCCCGCGCGAGGCCGACCGCGATGGCCCGGCCGATCCCCGACCGCGCCCCGGTGACCAGCGCCGTCCGGCCGGTGAGCGAGAACAGCTCCATCCGTCACCGCATCTCCGTGATCGCGACCTGGTCCATGTCGTCGAACGCCTGGTTCTCCCCGGCCATCGCCCACACGAACGCGTAGCTGCGCGTGCCGAACCCGCAGTGCACCGACCAGCTCGGCGAGATCACCGCCTGCTCGTTGGCCACGATCAGGTTGCGGGTCTCGTCGGGGCGGCCCATCAGGTGCACGATCCGCTCGTCGCGCGGCAGGTCGAAGTACAGGTAGACCTCCGTGCGGCGGTCGTGGGTGTGGCACGGCATGGTGTTCCACATGCTGCCGGGCTCCAGCACGGTCACGCCCATGACGAGCTGGCAGCTGCGGATGCCGTCGAGGTGGATGTACTTGTAGATGGTCCGGTCGTTGGAGCCGTCGGCGCCGCCCAGCCGTACCGGATTAACGTCCTTCAGCCGCGCGTGCGTGGTCGGGAACGTCTCGTGCGCCGGGGCCGAGACCAGGTAGAACATGCCGCGCTCGAACGTCACCTCGCGCGCGCCCCTGCCGACGTACAGGCAGTCCTTGGGGTCCAGCTCGTACGGCACGCCGTCGACCTCCACGGTGCCCGGCTCCCCGATGTTGATCACGCCCAGCTCGCGGCGCTCCAGGAAGTGCTCCGACCGCAGCGGATCGAACGCCCCCAGCCGGGCCTTCCCGCTCGGCCGGACCCCGGCGACGACCATACGGTCCTGGTGGGTGTAGACACCGTCCACCTCCGGCCCGAACAGGCCCTCGACGAGGTAACGGGCGCGGAGTTCCGCGGTGCCGAAATGGCGGATCTGGTCGGGTGCGGTGGCATGCCGTATTTCCATCTCTTCCCTCCGGTTGTTCCGCGTCCTACGATCCTAGACACGGAACACTGTTCTATCCAATGGAACGCCTACCCCCGGAGGCGCGCGGTGTACCAGCAGAACTTCAACCCGACCGGCTCCCTATGGTTGTCCACCCTTCTGGCCGCCCTGCCCCTGCTCGCGGTGCTGGTGCTGCTGGGCGTCTTCAAGTGGAAGGCGCACTGGGCGGGCATCTCCGGCCTGGTCGTCGGCTTCCTGATCGCGATCCTGCCCTTCGCGTACGGCATGCCGGTCACACAGGCGCTCGACTCCGCCCTGTACGGCGCGGCCAGGGCGGTGCTGCTGATCCTGTGGATCACTTTCAACGCCATCTGGATCTACAAGATGACCGAGCGCAGCGGCCACTTCGCGGTGCTGCGCCGGGCCTTCCAGGGCATCAGCGACGACAAGCGGATCACCGCCATCGTCATCGCGTTCTCCTTCGGCGCGCTCATCGAGGCCCTGGCCGGCGGCGGCTCACCGATCGCCATCTGCGCGGTCATGCTCATCGCGCTCGGCTTCGAGCCGATGCGCGCCGCGGTCATCGCGCTCATCGCCAACACCGCGCCCGTCGCCTTCGGCGGCATGGGCAACCCGATCACGATCCTGGGCAGCGTCACCGAACTGCCGCCCGAGCCGTTCGGCGCGATGGCGGGCCGGCAGACGGCGTTCATCGCGCTGCTCGTGCCGTTCATCCTGATCTTCGTCGCCGACGGGCGGCGCGGCCTGCGCCAGGCGTGGCCCGCCGCGCTCGTCGCCGGGCTCAGCTTCGGCGTCACGCAGATCCTGATGTCCCAGGTCAACTACCTGCTCACCGACATCGCGGCGGCCCTGGTCTCGGCGATCGTGCTGGTCGCGTTCGGCAAGATCTGGAAGCCGGCCGAGACGGTCGGGTTCACGCCGAGCCCCACGCCGATCGCGGGCGGGTCCGTGGACGACCCGGCGTTCGTCCGCACCCACGGCCGCCCCGGCGGCGACACCACCGGCGACAAGATCGCGGCCTTCGCCCCGTACGCGATCATCATCGCGCTGTTCTCCATCGCGCAGATCCCCGCGATCAAGACCTACCTCGCCGGCTTCACCGTCAAGCCCGCCTGGCCCGGGTTCGACATGGTGAACCCGGCGGGCAAGGCCGTGCCCGTGGTCTACGAACTGCCGTGGGCCTCGCACCCGGGGACGCTGCTGTTCGTCTCCGGGCTGCTCACCCTCCTCGTGCTGCGGATCGGCCCGGCCTCGGCGCTGGCCACCTACGGGGCCACGATCCGGCAGTTCGGCTGGGCCATCGTCACCATCCTGTCGGTCTTCGCGCTGGCCTTCGTCATGCAGTTCTCGGGGCAGATCCAGACGCTCGGGCTGTTCCTGGCGGGCGCGGGCGCGTTCTTCGCGTTCCTGTCACCGCTCGTCGGCTGGTTCGGCGTCGCGATCACCGGTACGGACGCGGGCGCCAACGCCCTGTTCGCCAAGCTCCAGACCACCGCGGCGGGCCAGCTGAACATCCCGCCGGAGCTCTTCGGCGCGGCCAACAGCTCCGGCGGCGTCATGGGCAAGATGATCTCGCCCCAGAACCTGGCCATCGGCACGGCCGCGGTCGGCCTGGTGGGGGAGGAGGGCAACCTGTTCCGCCGGGTGATCGGCTGGAGCGCCGTGCTGCTGCTCATCCTCTGCGTGCTGGTGTTCCTGCAGTCGACGCCGGTGCTGGGGTGGATGGTGCCCTGACACCGGGTGGGGCCGGTACGTCCGCTCGCCCTTGCCCGTACGTCTGCTTGCCCGGTCGGTATGTCTACGGTCCGGCTGGTACGTCCGGTTGCTCCGTCGGCGCGGTCGGCTGACCGGCCGGGTCGACAGGGCTGTCGGGGTCGCTGGGCCCGCCGGTTCGTCTGGACAGCAGCCAGACCGCCAGGCCGGCCACCACCAGCGCGGCGAGTCCGCCCCAGAGCCAGCCGGGGATGCCGCCCCCGGCCTGCGCCGCAGCGGCAGGTCGGGTGCTCTCCGCCGAAGTGGCGGGTGCGGCCGAGGCGGCTTCGGTGGCGGACGCCGTCGCGCCGCCCTTCACGGTGAAGGGAATCTCGCCCTCGATCGGGTGACCGTCGGACGAGACCACCCGCCAGGCGATGACGTATGACCCGCCCGCCAGCTGGGTGGGCACGGTGGTCGACACCTTGGGGCCGTCGGCCTGCGGCTCGCCGAGCCGGATCGTCTTGCCGTCGGCGGTGCGCAGCACCACCAGCGGGAAGCGGACGCGGGACGAGTACTCCAGCTCGATCGTCTGGATGCCGGACACGGTGGCGCCCTTGGCGGGTGAACTGCTCTTGAGGCTGTCGTGGGCGAGGGCGGCGGGCGCGGTGGCGGACAGGAACAGCCCGCACCCGATCACCGCCACGAGGGTTCTGCGAAAAAAGGTAGGCAAAGTGGACTCCATGACGAGGGAAGTGTTGGCGATTCGGTGACTCCCCTCGTGGGAGGCCCTCTGCGTGGCTCCGCGGTCGCGATCCGGACCGTGATCGACGGCCTCAGCGGCGCCCGCGCCGGCGTCCGGCGTAGCGGAGCGGGGGCGGGAACCAGGCGAAGCGGGCGCGGCAGGGCGAGCCGGGGACGGCCCGCCAGGCGCAGCATGAGCCAGAACGCGCTCTCACCCCGATGCAGCCACCAGCCCGTCAGCACGGCGATCGTCAGGTGCACCAGCGGCATGCCCACGGTCAGATGCGCGTGCCCGCCGCTGGGCGCGGTCACTCCGAACAGCTGATGCAGCACCGCCTGCGTGCCCACCGTGGCGGCGAACACCATCTCGGGGCCGCGCTCGTGCCCGCCCAGGCCGTACGCCAGGCCGAGCGCGCCCAGCCCGCCCAGGACCATGACGCCCGGCGCGACCGCCGCGCCGCCCGCGAAGGCATGCCCGGCCGCCGTCACGGCGGCACACACCACCGCGAAGACCAGAGCTCGGGCGAAGCGCATGCGCCCATCCTTCCAGCCTTCAGCCACCCACAACCTACTTGCCGGATATATGTACGGCCGGAGGGGCTGTCTTTACTGTGAAGGCATGTGCGATCTGAGTCAGCAGGAAAGTCGGAACATCAGCGACACCCTGAGCAAGATCAACAGCCTGGCGGGGCAGGTGGAGACACACCGATCGAGCATCGAGCAGACCGCGTACATGGACCACGAGAACCTGGCCGCCCTCCTCTCCGACCTGGAGCGCCAGGTGGGCTCCGCCCGGGCCTGGGTGGTGGCCAAGCCCCAGGAGCACGCCGGACACTGACGCCCCGCGTTCCGGCATGCCTCAGGGCGTGCCGGTGGGCGGAATGCGGATGATGCGGTCGTCCTGGGCCACCGGGGCGCCGCGCCCGTCGCGGTTGCTCGTCGTCAGCCACAGCCATCCGTCCGGCCCCACCACGGCCGCGCGCAGCCGCCCGTAGGTGCCCCGCAGCTCGGCGACCGGGGTCCCGGCCCCGCCGGCGCTCGTCAGAGGGACGGTCCACAGCCGGGTACCGCCCAAGGCGCCGGCGAACAGCGTGCCGTTGGCGTACGCGAGCCCGCTCGGCGACGCCTCGGCCGTCGACCACGTGACGATCGGGTCGCGGAAGGACGGGTTGCCGCAGACGCCCTCGCAGGTGGGCCAGCCGTAGTTGCCGCCCGCGACGATCCGGTTGATCTCGTCCCGGGTGTTCTGGCCGAACTCGCTGGCGTACATCCTGCCCTGCGCGTCCCAGGCCAGGCCCTGCACGTTGCGGTGGCCATAGCTGTAGACCCGGGAGCCGCTGAAGGGATTGCCCGCCGGGACGCCGCCGCTCGGCGTCATGCGCAGGATCTTGCCCGCCGGGGTGTTCAGGTTCTGGGCGTTGGCGGTGTTGCCGGCGTCGCCGGTGGACACGTACAGCTGGCCGTCGGGGCCGAAGGCGATGCGGCCGCCGTTGTGGATGGAGGCCCGCGGCACGCCGGAGAATAGGACGTTCTGGGTCTGCGGCGCGTTCAGCCGGAACCGGACCAGCCGGTTGTCGTTGCTCGTGGAGAAGTAGGCGTAGACCCACTGGTCCTGGGCGTACGTCGGCGACACGGCGATGCCGAGCAGCCCGCCCTCGCCGGAGGCGGAGACTCCGTTGACGGTCGCCACCTGAACCGGGGTCTGTCCCGGGCGTACCTGGAGAATCCTGGCGGTGGTGCGCTCGGACACCAGCGCGCTGCCGTCGGGGAGGAAGGCCAGCCCCCACGGCACCTGCAGGCCGGTGGCGGACACCTGCGCCCGGGAGTAGTCGAAGCCGCCGATCGCCTGCGCGGCGGTGGGGACCGTGACTACGAGCCCCACGGCGGCTAAGAGAATCATGATCAGGGACGGGGTCGTTCGCACGCGCATGGCGGGCTCCTTGACCGATCTGTCGAGATCATCGTCAATGACGGGAGACTCGTACCCTACGCAGTTTTCGACGCCTCAACAATGATCTGATCCGTCACCTGTCGCGGCGCGGGCCCCGCGAGCTGCGCGTTCGGCAGCCTCCTACGATGTAATTTTCAACGCGCAGGCGTAGCCGGATGGCAGGCGGGTGTCGCCGGCCGGGCGACCGGCCTGGAAGCCGAAGGAGGCGCTCGCGCCGGGCGCCAGCGTCCCGTTGTGCGCGGCGTTGCCCGCCGTGGCGGCCTGGCCGCTCACCGCCAGGGAGGCGTTCCACGACCCGGTGATCTGATGGCCGGACGGCAAGGTGAAGGTGACGCCCCAGCCGTTCGCGGCGCTCGTGCCGGTGTTGGTGACCGCCACCTGGATGACGTACCCGGTGCTCCACTGGCTCTGCGTCGTCGCGGTGACCGTGCAGCCGCCCGTCCCGCCGTCGGCGCGGGTGGTCACGGTGACCGTCCCCGAGCGCGGCGAGCGGTTGCCGGCGGCGTCCTTGGCGTAGACGGCGAAGGTGTGGGCCGTGCTCGCGGCCAGGCCGGTGATGGTGGCCGTGGCGGTCGCGGCCGTGGCCACCGTCGTCTCGCCCGCCGGCTGCACCCGGACCACGTCGTAGCCGGTCACGCCCACGTTGTCGGACGAGGCGGACCACGACAGGCTCGTGGACGAGGAGGTGACCTCGGAGGCGACCGGCGTGCCGGGCGCGGTGGGCGGGCTGGTGTCGTCCTGCGCCTGCCCGTACGTCAGCCCGAAGCCGTACGCGAACAACGGCGTCTTGCCGTCGCCCGTGTTGATCGGCTGCTGGGAGGCGCTGCTCATCCAGGTCACGGGCAGCTTGCCGGTGGGTTGCGTCGTGCCGAACAGCACGTCGGCCACGCCCTGGCCCTCGGTGCCCGGCAGCCAGGCGGCCATCAGGGCGTTCCAGCCGGGCAGCTGGGCCGCGATGTCGAGGGGACGTCCGGAGACCAGCACGACCACGACGGGCACCCCGGCCGCGCGCAGCGTGGCGATGGTGTTCAGGTCGGTGGTGTCCAGGCCCAGGCCGCCTGGCCGGTCGCCTTGGCCCTCGGCGTAAGGCGTTTCTCCGACTACGGCGATCGCCACGCGATACGAGCCGTCGATGCCGCTGCCGTCGCGGCTGTAGGTGACGGTCGTGGCCGAGCCCGCGCTGTTCCTGATGCCCTGCAGGATGGTGGTGCCGGGGGTGATGGCGCCGGACGAGCCCTGCCAGGAGATCGTCCAGCCGCCGCTCTGGTTGCCGATGTCGTCCGCGCTCTTGCCCGCCACGAAGATCTTGCCACTCCGGGCGAGCGGCAGGATGTTCCCGCCGTTCTTCAGCACGACCTGCGACTTGGCCACCGCCTCGCGGGCCAGGGCGCGGTGCGCCGAGCTGCCGACGGTCGCGGTGTAGGAGCGGTCGGTCAGCGGTTTCTCGAACAGGCCGAGCTCGAACTTCTTCGTCAGAACGCGCCGGACCGCGTCGTCGACCCGGGCCGTGGTCACCCGGCCCGCCTGCACCTCGGCCCGCAGCAGGTCGATGAAGCGCCGCCAGGCCGTGGGCACCATCACCATGTCGACGCCGGCGTTCACGGCCGTGCGCACGTCGAGCGCGGAGGTGCCGGCGGCGCCGTCGATCTGGTCGATGCCGTCCCAGTCGGAGACCACGAAGCCGGAGAAGCCCAGCTCGCCCTTGAGCACGGTGGTGATCAGGTACTGGTGCCCGTGCAGCTTGGCGCCGTTCCAGCTGCTGAACGAGATCATCACCGAGCCCACCCCGCGCTCCACCGCGGCCTTGAACGGCGGCAGGTGGATCGCCCGCAGGTCGGCCTCGGACAGCTGGGTGTCGCCCTGGTCCACGCCGCCCGTGGTGCCGCCGTCGCCGAGGTAGTGCTTGGCCGTGGCCAGCACGGAGGCGGGGCCGTTCAGCGCGGTGCCCTGCAGGCCGGTCACGATCGTGGCCATCGACGAGGGCAGCTCGGACGTCTCGCCGAAGGACTCGTACGTGCGGCCCCACCGGTCGTTGCGGGCCACGCACAGGCAGGGCGCGAAATCCCAGTCCACGCCGGTGCCGGAGACCTCCTCGGCCACGGCCCGGCCGATCCGCTGGGCCAGCGCGGGGTCGCGGGTCGCGCCGAGCCCGATGTTGTGCGGGAAGATCGTGGCGCCGACGACGTTGTTGTGGCCGTGTACGGCGTCGACGCCGTACAGGATGGGGATGCCCAGCGGCGTGGCCAGGGCAGCGTTCTGGAAATTGTCGTACATATCCGCCCAGGATGCGGCCGTGTTCGGGGACGGCCCGGAGCCGCCGCCCGACAGCACCGAGCCGAGCCGGTACGTCGTGACGTCGGCGGCGCTGACCGAGCCGCGCTCGGCCTGCGTCATTTGGCCGAGCTTCTCATCCAGCGACATCCGGCCTATCAGGTCGGCCACCCGGGTCGGCACGGGCAGGCTCGGATCCTGGTACGGGTACGCGGCCGACGCGAAAACGGCCTGCCCGGCGCCCGTGCCGGGACCCCCGGGAACGCCCAGCACGGCGGCGACCAGCAGCGTCACGGCCGCCCGCGCCGTCCATTTCACGCTCGCGTTTCTCATGGCCCGCCATTCTCGGTCGGTGCGTCGCTTGGTCGCCGCGTCTCTCGGTCAGTGAGTCTCTCGGTCAGTGAGTCTCTCGGTCAGTGCGTTTCTCGGTCGGTGCGTCGAGCCTTGGCAGATGCGTCGAGCTCGATATTGGGAGCGCTCCCAATATCGACTCTAGGCCACCGCGCCGCCATTCCCTTGGCCGTCCACAACCCCACCCGGGCTCGCCCGCGACACCAGCGGAAACAGCCGAGACCGGGTGAAACTTTCACCTGGCACTTCCGGCGGCCCGATACGCGGCGCAGGACTTTTGCGGCACGCCTGCGGCGGCGGCCATGTTGACTCTCACTTGTCATTGTCTTCACTCACGCAGTCATCTACCGTCGCCGCCATGCAGGAGCGCTCCCAATAACCGAGACCCCCACCGGAACACGGAGACCGCACCATGCCCCACGCCCAAGTCCGTACACCGCGCTGGGCGCTCCGCGCCCTGACCCTGCTGCTGTTCGCGGCGACGCTCTACGCCGTCTCGCCGGCCGGCACCGCGTCAGCGCATGGATCCGTCGTCGACCCGGCATCCCGCAACTACGGTTGCTGGCTGCGCTGGGGCAGCGACTTCCAGAACCCCACCATGCAGCAGCGAGACCCCATGTGCTGGCAGGCATGGCAGGACAACACGAACGCCATGTGGAACTGGAACGGGCTCTACCGCGACAACGTCGGCGGCAACCACCAGGCGGTCATCCCCAACGGCCAACTGTGCAGCGCGGGCCGGACCCAGGACGGCCGCTACCGGTCCATGGACACGCCAGGCGCCTGGACCATGACGAACCTCGGCAGCACCTTCAACATCCGCCTGAACGACCAGGCCAGCCATGGCGCCGACTACATCAGGGTCTACATCACCCGCCAGGGCTACAACGCCACGACCACCGCCCTGGGCTGGAACCATCTGGAACTGGTCCGCGAGACCGCCAAGTACGCGCCCAGCCAGACGTACATGATCAATAACCTGACCTCGGCCGGACGCACCGGCCGCCACGTCATTTACACGATCTGGAAAGCCTCGCACATGGACCAGACGTACTACTTCTGCAGCGACGTCAACTTCACCTGAGCCGGGCACGCCTGGACTCCGGGGCCGGTTCGTCCGCTTCTAGGGGCCCGAGTTGACGTAGTGGCGGACGAGCGGCCCCAGGTAGTCCACGCACGCGCCCTTGAGTTCCGCCACCTCGGCCGGGGAGCGGACGAAAGCGATCCGCTCCAGTTCCGGATCGCGTCCCTGTGCCGTCTCGGCGGACGTCAGAGCGGCGAACCGCTCGCGCAGCAGCGATGCCGGCCGGGGCGGGGCCAGGAACACCACGCCCACGCTCCCGTTCTCGCCGCGCGTGACCAGCCACAGGGACAGCTCGCTCGGCGGTGTGTCGATGCCGGTCTCCTCGGCCAGTTCCCGAGCGGCGTGCCGGCGGAGGGCAGCCGTATCGAGGTTTTCACCCTCGGCGGGCGGTTCGACCGCTCCACCGGGTAGCTGCCAGCGACCAGGAGTGGCCGTCGACGCCGACATCCGCCCCACCAGCAGGCTCCCATCGTCAGTCGCCGGTTGCGCGACGGTGACGAAGAGGGACGGCAGCCACGAGGTGGCCCCCGGAACCCGGCCCAGGGCGCGGTGCCGGTAGGTCGTCCTCGCCCAGGTGATGACCAAGCTGTGCGGCCCATCTCGATCCAGCCCCGCGCACGCTACCACCGGCCCGTCGAAGAGACAGGGGTTGGCCTGGACCGCCTCCTCCCACAGGCGATCCATGGCCACCCGCTCAGCGGGCGGCACCGGCGGCGCGGCGTCCTCGATCAGGCGGAGCCGGCCGACTTCCAGAAGGCTGACCTCGCGAGGCCCCGGCAATGGCTCGGTCACCGACTCATGCTGGCACATCACGACCGGCAGCCGTGCTCGGCTACGCGGCCGGCGCGGCGGATTCTGTCGGTGACGCGTGGGAGGCTCGCGGGGACACGGAAGGAGGGCTTACGTGGAAGCCCGCGCAGACGGTCCGATGGGCCGGATGGCAGCGCCCCCGACCACCACGACGGTCAGCTCGGCCGACTGGGACGGTCGCGAGCTGGTCCAGGAGACTTACCATCAGGTCCTGTTCGTCGACGTGGACATGACGGAGCTGACCAACACCGGGTGCGTTTTCGAGGAGTGCGCGTTCAGCAACGTCCGTTTCAACGTGTCCGTGCACGAGGACGCGATGTTCCTCAACTGCACGTTCTCGCGGTGCTCGTTCTTCGACGCGACGTTCAAGGCGTGCAAGCTGACGGGCAGCACGTTCGACGGCTGCTCCTACGGGCTGCTGAAGGTCGAGGGCGGCGACTGGTCGTTCACCGGCCTGCCCGGCGCCGACCTGCGGGGGAGCGCCTTTCATGGGGTGCGGCTGCGCGAGGCCGACCTGTCGGGCGCCCGGCTGGAGAAGGCCGAGGTGTTACGGAGCGATCTTTCCGGGGCTTGGCTCAACGGGGCGGACCTCACGGGCTGCGATCTGCGGGGCAGTGATCTGTCCGACCTGGACCCGTCGACGGTCACGCTGAAGAAGGCGATCATCGACTCCTTCCAGGCGACCGTCGTGGCCACCGCGCTGGGTTTCGACGTCCGCGCTTGACGTGCTCCTGGGGTGCGTCCACGTCCCACCGAGGAGCTCATTGGCCGCTATGACGTGGAATGTCGCCTACGTCAAGCGGCAGTTGTCCCCGGAAAGGTCCCCGTTCCACGAGAAGACGCTGGGGCAGAAGTAGGTGCCCTGGGCTTCACCGAACCTGATGACGACGGTGACCTGGTAGAAGCCGGAGCCGCCGCACACCCAGCCGCTCAACTTGTAGGAGTCGCCGTTCGCAGTGCGGATGCCGGAAAAGCACTCGTGTGATCCGTCCGCGCGGGCCGGGGCAGCGATCAGGCCCACGACCAGGAGAGCGGCGATGGCTGTGGCGGCGAGGCGTTTGAGAGGCATGCCCTGACCGTAGAAGCGACCTGCGGGGTGGCCTAGATGCGGTTTGCCATCGTGAGACGTGGATTCTTCACGACGCGACCCTCAAACGCGAAACGCTTGAGGCGCCCACCGCTGGTCCGACGCCCGGACCGCCCGCTTGGCCGTGTTCCGCTGGATCACCCGATACAACACGGTCAGACGGCACTCCCGCCACGGCCAACTCAGCCCGATCGACTACGAGAAGACGAGAGAAAGCCTGAAGGCCGCCGCCTGAGGTCGGTGTCCACATTCAGGGGGAAGACACCGCGCCGGGTGCGGTGGTGGCCGGCGATCACCGGCGACCACCGCGCCGGGTTCGGCGGTGGCCGGCGATCACCGGCGCGATCGTGTTCTTCGCCCTCCCGCGGCATGCCGCGTCCGGCTTGTGGTGGTAGGGGCAGGCCACGGACGCCCGAGACGTCATGCGTACGGTCGCGGTCACGTCGGCCGCGACCGTACGAGAATGTCGATCTTGTTGTTACTTGGTGGGAGTGCGGGTGATCAGCGGCAGTGAGATCGACGTGCCGGCCAGGTCGACGGTGACCTTGGCTCCGGTGCCGGGTTCGGCGTCGGTCCCGGAGCCGTTGCCGGTCTCGTCGAGGTTGAAGTCGTCGTTGGTTCCGGTCAGCACCAGGCCCAGCCGGTGCCCGGCCTTGAACTCGTAGTCCTGCGGCAGCATCTTCCAGGTGATCTGGTACGGCTTGCCCGGCGTCAGCGGTGCCTGGCGGCTGAGCGACTTGTGGTTCTGCGCGTCCAGGATTGCTCGGGTGACCACGTTGAGGCCGGAGGCCGCCGTGTTGTCGGCGGCCCGGAAGTAGCAGCCATCGTCATCGGCCGTGCTTTCGCCGACGCAGTCCTCGCCGCCGATGATCTTTAGGCCTTGCGAGGCCGTCGCGGTGGTCTCGCGGTAGTTGATGCGGGTGTCGGTGCCGTAGTCGACGAGCAGGACGCCCAGGTTGGCGGTCGGCTTGTCCAGCGTGACTTTCAGGCTCACCGTCGGCGTTCCGGACAGCCGCGTCGTGTTCTTCAGCGGCGGGGTCAGGTAGGCCAGCCGGTTGGGGTTGGTGGTGGCGGGGCCGGTGGCCATCGCGATCTCGGTCTGGGCGGTGTCGAGGTAGTTGCCGGTGCCGGTCGAGGGCTTGCGGCCCAGTGAGCCGTCCTGCTGCGGTCGCAGGGTCGTCGTCCGCGTCGGTGCCGGCCAGTCGGCCTGCGTGGTCCATCGGCCGGAGCCGAGCTGCACGTCGACGCGCGGCTGGCGCATGATGTCATTGTCAACGCCCATGAGTTCGTGGTCGAACCACTGGTGCAGGGTGTCGACCCACACCTCGCGGCGGGCCCAGAACGGGTCGAGATGCCCGTACTGCGTCACCCACGCCTTGCGCTGCACCGTGCGGGGCAGCTTGGCCCACCACTCGGAGAACTGGCTGCCCACCACGTTCCGGTCCTGCATACCCATCACCGCGAAGACGCTGGCGCGGATGTTGCGCGCCTTCGAGATCGGCCCGGTCCGGTAGTTGCGTTCGTTCCAGTAGGCGTTGTAGTTGCCGGTCTCATCGTCGGATTCGGCGTCCATCCGCCGGCGCGTCGCCTCACACTTTTCCGCCGGATCCTTGTCGACGTGCTCGGACTGCCACCTCGCCCCGCCCTTGAACCAGGTGAGGACGCCGTTGACGTGACCGTTCTCATATCCGCTGGTGAAGGCCGAGAGCGGAACGATCGTCTCCAGCCCTTCCACGCCGGTGCCGGCGACGCCGACGCCGAGCGCTCCCTCATACGAGTGGCCGATCATCCCGGTACGCCCGGTGGTCCAGGAGGCTTTGACCGGGTCGCCCTTGTCGTCATAGGCGCTCGCCCGGCCGTTCAGCCAGTCGACGACCGCCTTGCCGCCCAGCACGTCGGCGGCGCCGTACGACATCGGGCAGCCGTCGGACAACCTGGTGCCGATCATGTCGACGGACACGAACGCATACCCACGCGGCACGAAGTAGTTGTCGTAATACATCGGAAACTTCGTCACGTTCGCGTTCGTGTCGTACTTCTTGTGTTCAATCTCGAAGCCGACCCCAGGGTTGTCGTAATACGGGCTTTCCTGCATGATCACCGGGACCTTGAGCTCGGAACCGCTCTCTTTCGGCCGGATGATGTCCACCCGCACCAGGTCCTTCTTGCCGTCGCCGTCGCTGTCGACCGACGACTGCACCCGGACGTGCTCGCGAATGGCGTCCTTGTAGGAGAAGACGGGCTGCGTGAGCCCGCCGGAGACTTTGATCTTCGGCCTCGCCGTCGCGGAAACGGCTGGGGCACCGGCGATCACGAGCGTGGTCGCGAGTGTGACTGCGGCGAGGAGCCCTCGCCGTCGGGGGTGTGACATGTGGAACCCCTTTAAGAGTCGTGAAATGACGCCATTTTGGCGCCATTGAAAGATCATGGTGGTGTCAAGCTGTGTCCGCTGCTCAGCGCGGACCTGATCGCCAGATCAGCGGGATCGGCGCCGGTTGGCGGAGCGTGCGGAGGTGGCGGCGCGTGCGCCGACGGGCAGCGGCAAACTCGTCGCGGTGCGGGTGAATGGTGAGAGAGCGACCGGCATTGGTGCGGGCGCGAGCGCAGCGGGCAGCCGGTGTAGAGCGCTTTGCGCTACAGGTCTCGGCCTGACGTCGTGGGCAGTGGGACTTGGAACACCCCTTCCGGCTTCCGGCTATTCAGTGATGCCGACTACCGGTACAAAGTAACACCGAATACTGGTATGTAGCAACGCTGAATAGCTGAAGTGCGAACCGGGGCCGCAAGCGCGTGATGGTGCCGCTGAAAACCGCGGCCGCATGCTGCCGGGTGCCGAGGAAGTGCGCGGATGTCATACATGACGCCAATGTGATGCCAATATGGCATCTTGGCATCGAAATGGCGTCACTATGGCCGGTCGCCGAGACGTTCCGGGAAATCCGGCATGTGTTGCGGCCGGGCGGTGAGCTGCGTTTCTACGAGCATCAGCGCTCGAACAGGTGGCCGGTCGCGTTGTTGAGCGGCCTGGTGACTCCCATCTGGTCACGTGCCGCCGGCGGCTGCCATCCCACTCGCGACATCCTTGCGGAGACGGAGCAGGCAGGGTTCGGAGTCGAGAGTTTGGACCGGTTCGCCCTTCGCGGCTTCGACCATGTCGTAGGAGTCGCCCGGCCCCGCTGATGTCCCGTCGAGACGCATCCATACGTTTTCTTGACGCCCTCACCAGGTCGGATAGCTCTTGACCGTCAGTAGGGTGCAATGCGTATTTATGCGCTCTTGATGGAGGGTGACCGGGATGGTGCTGGCGAAACGGCCGGTCGCTACTGAGGGAACGGTTCGGTCGTGGCTGCTCGAAGGGCTGCAGACCGACCGTAAGCAGATCGAGCACGGTCCCCATGTGAAGCACTCGTGGTGGCGGGTGATGTGCCTCACGGGCGTGGACTACTTCTCCACGTTGGGCTACCAGCCGGGCATCGCCGCGTTGGCGGCCGGACTGCTGTCGCCGCTGGCCACGTTGTTCCTGGTGGCCTTGACGTTGCTGGGCGCGTTGCCGGTCTATCGGCGGGTGGCGGCCGAGAGCCCGTACGGGCAGGGCTCGATCGCGATGCTGGAGAAGCTCGCCCCGCAGTGGTGGGGCAAGTTCTTCGTGCTGGCCTTGCTCGGGTTCGCGGCCACCGACTTCGTGATCACGATGACGCTCTCGGCGGCCGACGCCACCGCGCACCTGCTGGAGAACCCGTTCATGCCCGACTTCCTGGCCGGGCAGCGGGTGATCGTCACGCTGGTGCTGCTGGCCCTGCTCGGCGGGGTGTTCCTGATGGGGTTCAGCGAGGCGATCGGCCTTGCCGTCCTGCTCGTCTTCGCCTACCTGGCACTCAACGCGGTGGTGGTCGCGACCGCGTTGGTGCACGTCCTGCAGGCGCCGCAAGTGGTCGTGGACTGGGAGCGCGCGTTGAGCGTGGACTTCAGCAGTCCCCTGGCGATGGTGGGCCTGTCGCTGCTGGTGATGCCCAAGCTCGCGCTGGGCATGTCCGGGTTCGAGACCGGTGTCGCCGTGATGCCGGTGGTCAAGGGTGACATCCAGGAGCGGATCGCGGGCACCAGGCGGATGCTGACGGCCGCGGCCCTGATCATGAGCGTGTTCCTGGTCTTCTCCAGCTTCGTGACCACCGTGCTCATCCCGCACCAGGAGTTCGCGGAGGGCGGCAAGGCGAGCGGGCGGGCGCTGGCCTACCTGGCTCACCAGTACCTGGGTGACTGGTTCGGCACCGCCTACGACGTCAGCACCATCGCCATCCTGTGGTTCGCGGGAGCGTCGGCGATGGCGGGCCTGATCAACCTGGTGCCGCGTTACCTGCCCCGGTACGGCATGGCGCCGGAGTGGACCGGGGCCGTGCGGCCCCTCGTGCTGGTCTTCTCCGCCATCGCGTTCGCCATCACGATCATCTTCGACGCCGACGTCGATGCCCAGGGCGGCGCGTACGCCACCGGTGTGCTGGTGCTCATGCTGTCGGCGGCTGTGGCGGTGACACTGTCGGCCCGCAAGAAGCGCCAGCACAAGGCGACGGCCGGGTTCGCCGTGATCACGGCGGTGCTGGCCTACACGCTGGTGGACAATGTGATCGAGCGGCCGGACGGTGTGAAGATCGCCTCCTTCTTCATCGCGGCCATCATCGTCACCTCGTTGATCTCCCGCGCCACCCGCTCGACCGAGCTGAGGGTCACCGAGGTGCACCTGGACCCGCTGGCCGAGGAGTTCCTCAACGAGGCGAGCGGCGACATCCACCTCATCGCGAACGAGCCGCATGAGCGCGACCAGGCCGAGTACAACGACAAGCTGCGCGAGCAGTGGATCAACCACCGGCTGCGCAGCGCCGAGCCGGTCCTGTTCGTCGAGGTGAAGGTGCCCGACGCCTCGGAGTTCGAGACCGAGCTGCGCGTCAAGGGCGAGGAACGCTACGGCCACAAGATCCTTACCATCGACAGCTCGGCCGTGCCCAACTCGCTGGCCGCGCTCCTGCTCCACCTGCGCGATCGCACCGGTAGGGCCCCGCACATCTACTTCCACTGGGCGGAGGGCAACCCGGTCGTGGCGATGCTGCGTTATCTCGTCTTCGGCGGCGGCGACGTTCCACCGCTGACCCGCGAGGTCCTCCGCAAGGCCGAGCCGGACCCGGAACGCAGGCCGCACGTCCACGTCGGCTGACGGACGTCGGCCGTGGTGAGGCGCTGGCGGCGTGCCGCGTACGAATGTCGTCAAGGATCGCGCCACAGCCGTATGGAAGCCGTCAAGAACGGCCAAACAGGCCTATTTCCGGGTTTTGCTGGGTCATGAACCGCTCATCCCGAGCGGTAGGCACTGTGTTCCGAAGTTGAGGAGTTGGGGATGGCTGACGTCATCTTCGTCGCCCTGACGATCGCGATCTTCGTGGTCTTCGGGCTCGTCGTGAAGGCGGTGGAGCGCCTGTGAGCGCGATCAACGCCGCCGGTCTGATCGTGGTCGCCGCTCTGGTGATCTTCATGGTCGCCGCCCTGCTGTTCCCGGAGCGTTTCTGATGAGTACGACCCCCGCAGGGATGATCTTCATCATCTCCCTGATCGTGGCGCTGGCCTTGGTGCACAAGCCATTGGGCGACTACATGTACCGGGTCTACACGACCACCAAGCACAACGTCGTCGAGCGGGGCGTCTACCGGCTGCTCGGCGTGCGTGCCGATGCCGAGCAGAGCTGGGGCGTGTACGCCCGCAGCCTGCTGGCGTTCTCGGTGATCTCGATCCTGGTCGTGTACGGCATGCAGCGCCTGCAGGACAAGCTCCCGCTGAGCCTGGGCATGAAGCCGGTCACCGACCACATCGCCTGGAACACGGCCGTCAGCTTCGTCACCAACACCAACTGGCAGGCGTACTCGGGTGAGTCCACGATGGGCTACCTGGTGCAGATGTCGGCCCTGGCCGTGCAGAACTTCGTGTCCGCGGCCGTGGGCATGGCGGTGGCGGTCGCGCTGGTGCGCGGCTTCGCCCGCCGCAAGGCCGACACGATCGGCAACTTCTGGGTGGACCTGGTGCGCGGCTCACTCCGCATCCTGCTGCCCATCGCCTTCGTCGGCGCGCTGGTGCTGGTGGCCGGCGGGCTGATCCAGAACTTCTCCGGCCTGCACGAGGTCACCACGCTGACCGGCGGCACCCAGGCGATCACCGGCGGTCCGGTCGCCTCGCAGGAAGCCATCAAGGAACTGGGCACCAACGGCGGCGGGTTCTACAACGCCAACTCCGCCCACCCGTTCGAGAACACCACGAACTGGACCAACTGGCTGGAGATCTTCCTGATCCTGGTGATCCCGTTCGCGCTGCCACGCACCTTCGGCAAGATGGTCGGCCAGGTCCGGCAGGGCTACGCCATTCTCGCCGTGATGGGCGTGATCGCGCTGGCCAGCGTTCTCCTCACCAACGTGTTCGAGCTGAGCGGGAACGCGACCGTGCCGCAGGCGGTCGGCGCGGCGATGGAGGGCAAGGAGGTCCGCTTCGGCGTTCCGAATTCGGCCACATTCGCTGCGGCCACGACGCTGACCTCGACCGGCGCGGTGGACTCCTTCCACGACTCCTACACGCCGTTCGGCGGCATGATGACGATGTTCAACATGATGCTCGGTGAGGTGGCGCCCGGCGGCGTCGGCTCCGGCCTGTACGGGATGCTGATCCTGGCCGTGATCACGGTGTTCGTGGCCGGGCTGATGGTCGGCCGGACTCCGGAGTATCTGGGCAAGAAGATCGGCGCCAGGGAGATCAAGCTGGCCTCGATGTACTTCCTGGTCACCCCGGCGCTGGTGCTGATCGGCACGGCGTTCGCGATGGGATCGGCGGAGCAGCGCGCGAGCATGCTCAACTCGGGGCCGCACGGCTTGTCCGAGGTGCTGTACGCCTTCACCAGCGCCTCCAACAACAACGGCTCGGCGTTCGCCGGCATCACGGTCAACACGCCGTGGTACGACGTGGCGCTCGGTTTGTGCATGGTGTTCGGCCGGTTCCTGCCGATCGTTCTGGTCCTGGCGCTGGCCGGTTCGCTGGCCCGGCAGGCGCCCGTGCCTGAGGGTGCCGGCACGTTGCCGACGCACCGGCCGCTGTTCGTCGGCATGGTCGTCGGCGTGACGGTCATCCTGGTCGCCCTCACCTTCCTCCCGGCGCTCGCGCTCGGCCCCATCGCAGAAGGACTGTCCTGATATGTCAACCCCAGTGCTCGAAGCGCCGGGCAAGGCTCCCGCGCCCAAGCGGAACGGCCGCGTGGGCGGCGGCCTGCTCGACCCCAAGCAGCTCCTGACGTCGCTGCCGGACGCGGTGAAGAAGCTCAACCCGGTCACGCTGTGGCGCAACCCCGTCATGTTCATCGTCGAGATCGGCGCGGTGTTCACCACCGTCCTGGCGGTGCTCGACCCGTCGTTCTTCGCCTGGGCCATCGTGCTGTGGCTGTGGCTGACCGTCGTCTTCGCCAACCTGGCCGAGGCCGTCGCCGAAGGGCGCGGCAAGGCCCAAGCCGCCACCTTGCGCGCGGCCAAGCGGGACACCACGGCCCGGCGTCTGAAGGGTCGTACGTCCCCGGAGTGGGATGTGGTCGGCGCCCCTGAGCTCAAGCAGGGTGACTTCGTGGTCGTCGAGGCCGGGGAGATCATCCCGGGTGACGGCGACGTGGTCGAGGGCATCGCCTCGGTGGACGAGTCGGCCATCACCGGCGAGTCCGCGCCGGTCATCCGCGAGTCGGGCGGCGACCGCTCGGCGGTGACCGGCGGCACGAAGGTCTTGTCGGACCGGATCGTCGTCGAGATCACCCAGAAGCCCGGCGAGAGCTTCATCGACCGCATGATCGCCCTGGTCGAGGGCGCGAACCGGCAGAAGACGCCGAACGAGATCGCGCTGAACATCCTGCTGGCCGCCCTGACGATCATCTTCCTGGTCGCCACCGCCACCATGCAGCCGCTGGCCATCTACTCCAAGCAGATCAACCCTGGAGTGGCCGACTCGCTCGCGCTGAACGCGAACGGGGTCACCGGGATCGTGCTGGTGTCGCTGCTGGTGTGCCTGATCCCCACCACGATCGGCGCGCTGTTGTCGGCGATCGGCATCGCCGGGATGGACCGCCTCGTCCAGCGCAACGTCCTGGCCATGTCCGGCCGCGCGGTCGAGGCCGCCGGTGACGTCTCCACGCTGCTGCTGGACAAGACCGGCACGATCACGCTGGGCAACCGGCAGGCGTCGGAGTTCGTCCCGGTCGCGGGTGTCACCGAGCAGGAACTGGCCGAGGCGGCGCAATTGTCCAGCCTCGCCGACGAGACGCCCGAGGGCCGCTCGATCGTCGTCCACGCCAAGCAGGCGTACGGCCTGCGCGAACGGCAGCCCGGCGAGCTGGCGCACGCCGAGTGGGTGCCGTTCACCGCCCAGACCAGGATGAGCGGTGTGAACCTGGACGGCCGTCAGGTGCGTAAGGGCGCGGCCACCGCGGTGATGAAGTGGGCGCGCGACCAGGGCGGTCACCCCACCGACGAGATCGGCCACCTGGTGGACGGCATCTCCGGCTCGGGCGGCACCCCGCTGGTCGTCGCGGAGACGGG
The DNA here is from genome assembly GCF_050942315.1 of Nonomuraea sp. CA-143628. Taxonomy (NCBI): domain Bacteria; kingdom Bacillati; phylum Actinomycetota; class Actinomycetes; order Streptosporangiales; family Streptosporangiaceae; genus Nonomuraea; species Nonomuraea sp. CA-143628. The sequence goes on along the minus strand of NZ_CP192072.1, from coordinate 7,511,138 downwards.
CCGGGTGCTCGGGGTGATCCACCTGAAGGACGTGGTCAAGCAGGGCATGCGGGAGCGGTTCGACGAGATGCGCCGGATGGGCATCCGGACCGTGATGATCACCGGTGACAACCCGCTGACCGCCAAGGCCATCGCCGACGAGGCCGGGGTGGACGACTTCCTGGCCGAGGCCACGCCCGAGGACAAGCTGGCGCTGATCAAGAAAGAGCAGGAAGGCGGCCGGTTGGTCGCGATGACCGGCGACGGCACCAACGACGCCCCCGCGCTGGCGCAGTCGGACGTCGGGGTGGCGATGAACACCGGCACCTCGGCCGCCAAGGAAGCCGGGAACATGGTGGACCTCGACTCCAACCCGACCAAGCTGATCGAGATCGTGGAGATCGGCAAGCAGCTGCTCATCACGCGGGGCGCGCTGACGACGTTCTCGATCGCCAACGACATCGCCAAGTACTTCGCGATCATCCCGGCGATGTTCGCGGCGGTCTATCCGGGGCTGGACGCGCTCAACATCATGCGCCTGGCCAGCCCGCAGTCGGCCGTCCTGTCAGCGGTGGTGTTCAACGCGATCGTCATCATCGCGTTGATCCCGCTCGCGCTGCGAGGGGTGCGTTACCGGCCCTCCAGCGCCTCCAAGCTGTTGTCGCGCAACCTGTACATCTACGGGCTGGGCGGCATCATCGCGCCGTTCATCGGCATCAAAATCATCGACCTGCTCATCCAGTTCCTTCCGGGGATGTCGTAAATGGAACGTCTACCTGGCTGGCTGCGCCAGCACCTCGCCGCGATCCGGGCGGTCGTCGTCTTGACCGTGCTGCTCGGTGTGATCTACCCACTGGTCACCACCGGCGTCGCCCAAGCGCTGTTCAACGGCAAAGCCAACGGCTCGATCGTCCAGGCCGGCGGCAGGGACGTGGGCAGCGCCATCATTGGCCAGAACTTCACCGACAAAGACGGCAACCCGGTCAAGAAGTACTTCCAGTCCCGCCCGTCGGCGGCCGGCGACGGCTACGACCCGACCTCGACCAGCGCCAGCAATCTCGGTCCCGAGGACATCGTGGACACGCTGCCGGTGCCCGGCGCCAAGGACGAGGGTAAGCAGTCGCTGCTGACCCAGGTCTGCGCTCGGTCCAAGGCGATCGGCGAGCTGGACGGCGTCAGCGGCGCCCGCCCCTACTGCACCTCTGACGGCGTCGGCGCGGTGCTGAAGGTCTTCCCCGACCACGCTGTCAGTGTCAACCAGGCATGCCCCACCGCCCCCTTCATCGCCACCTATCAGGGGCTGAAGGTGGAATGCGGCAAGCCCGGCGAGGACTACGCCGCAGGGCGAACCGTCCCGGTCAGGGGAGACACGGGAACCCCCGCCGTACCGGCCGACGCGGTGACGGCCAGCGGCTCGGGCCTGGACCCGCACATCTCGCCCGCCTACGCCGAGCTTCAGGCGCCCCGCGTGGCCACAGCGCGTGGGATCGCGCTCGACAAGGTCAAGCAGCTCATCGAGGCGAACACCACAGGCCGGACGCTCGGCTTCATGGGCGAGCCCGCGGTGAACGTCCTCGAACTCAACCTGGCCCTGGACAAGGTGTGACATGAAGGGGCGGCTGCGGGTCTACCTCGGGGCGGCCCCCGGGGTCGGCAAGACGTACGCGATGCTCTGCGAGGGCCGCAGGGGGCTGGAGCGCGGCCGGGACGTGGTCGTGGGTTTCGTCGAGACCCACGGCCGCTCCCGCACCGCCGCCCTGCTGGAGGGCATGGAGCTGATCCCGCGCAGGACCATGACGCACAGGGGCGCGACGTTCACCGAACTGGACACCGAGGCGGTGATCGCTCGCGCGCCCACGGTGGCGTTGATCGACGAGCTGGCGCACACCAACGTGCCCGGCTCGCGCAACGCCAAGCGCTGGCAGGACATCGACGACCTCCTGGACGCCGGGATCGACGTGATCTCCACGGTGAACATCCAGCACCTGGAGTCGGTCAACGACGTGGTCCAGGAGATCACCGGCGTGCCGCAGCGCGAGACGGTGCCGGACGAGGTGGTACGGCGGGCTGATCAGATCGAGCTGGTCGACATGTCTCCGGAGGCGTTGCGTCGCCGGATGGCGCATGGCAACGTCTACGCCGCCGAGAAGGTCGACGCGGCCCTGTCGAACTACTTCCGCGTCGGCAATCTCACCGCGCTGCGCGAACTGGCCCTGCTCTGGGTCGCGGGCAAGGTGGACGACCAACTCGATCGCTACCGCGCCGAGCACGGCATCGCCAGCACCTGGGAGGCGCGCGAGCGCGTCGTGGTCGCCCTGACCGGCGGCCCGGAAGGCGACACGCTGGTACGGCGTGCTGCCCGCATCGCCGCCCGCACCAAGGGCGCCGACCTGCTGGCCGTGCACGTGACCAGCTCCGACGGCCTGGCCGGAGCCGATCCGGCCAGCCTGGCCCGCCAAAGGTCGCTGGTCGAGGACATGGGCGGCACCTACCACCAGGTCGTCGGCGACGACATCCCCCGGGCGCTGCTGGACTTCGCCCGCGGCGTCAACGCCACTCAACTCGTGCTCGGCGCCTCCCGGCGCGGCAGGTTCGCCCAGATCTTCTCGCGGGGTGTGGGGGTGGAGACCACGGCGCTGTCCGGCTCGATCGACGTTCACATGATCACCCACGATGAGGCCAAGAAGGGCCGCCGGCGGCCGGCCCGCTCGCACGCCGCGCTGACCCGTCCACGCCGGCTGAGCGGCTGGGCGATGGCGGTGGCCGGGATGCCCGCGCTGACGGCCGCGCTGTCGCCGTTCAGGGACGTGCTGTCGCTGCCCAGTGAGATCCTGTTCTTCCTCTGCCTGACCGTCGGGGTGGCGCTGGCCGGCGGCATGTGGCCGGCCATCACCGCCGCCGTCGGCGGATCGTTGTTGCTCAACTGGTTCTTCACGCCGCCGATCGGCGAGTTCACCATCAGCGACCCGGAGAACTTTTTCGCCCTGGTCGTGTTCGTCCTGGTCGCGGCCGCGGTCAGCACGATCGTGGACATCGCCGCCCGCCGTACCCGCGAGGCCGCCCGCGCGAGCGCGGACGCCGAGCTGCTGTCCACGCTGGCCGGGCACGTGCTGCGCGGTCAGGCCGCCGTGCCGTCCCTGCTGGAGCGGATGCGTGAGACGTTCGGCTTGACCTCGGTCACCCTGCTCGAACGACGGCCCGAGGCCGCCCGCACCCCCGACGACCAGTCGGATCCGGACGCGTGGCGGATCGCGGCCACCTTCGGCGGCGCCCCGTCCACCTGCCCCGGCCAATCCGACACCGACGTGGTCATCGACGACGACATGATCCTGGCGGCCCAGGGCGGCCCGCTGGACGCCGCTGACCGTACCGTGCTGGAGGCGTTCGCCGCCGAGGTCGCCGTCGCGCTCCGCCAGGAACGCCTTCAGCAGGAGGCCGAACAGGCCCGCCCGCTGGCCGAGGCCGACAAGATGCGCACCGCCCTGCTCGCCGCCGTCAGCCACGACCTGCGCACGCCGCTGGCTTCGGCCAAGGCCGCGGTGGAGAGCCTGCACAACACGGACGTCGCCTGGTCAGAACAGGACCGCGCCGAGCTGTTGGCCACCGCCGAGGAGTCGCTGGACAAGCTGGACCGTCTGGTGGCGAACCTGCTCGACATGAGCCGTCTGCAGGCCGGGGTGCTCGGTGTGACCCCGCAACCGGTGGGCCTGGAGGAGATCGTCCCACGTGCCATCGACGATCTCGGCCCGTTGCGCGACCGGATCGAGGGCGACATCTCCATCGAGCTGCCCGAGATCCTCGCCGACCCGGCCCTGCTGGAGCGCGTCCTGGTCAACCTCATGTCCAACGCGGTCCGCTACAGCCCGCCGGACAAGACGGTACTGATCACCGCGAGCCGGTATGGCGACCACGTGGAGATCCGCGTGATGGATCGCGGCCCCGGCATCCCGCCCGAGGCGCACGACCGTGTCTTCCAGCCGTTCCAGCGGCTCGGCGACCGCGACAACCACTCCGGCGTCGGCCTCGGCCTGGCCCTCTCGCGCGGCCTGACCGAGGCGATGGGCGGCACCCTCGTACCCGAGGAGACACCAGGAGGAGGTCTCACCATGACCCTCACACTGCCCATTTCCAGCAGGGCGGCGACGGCATGACCCGCATCCTCGTCGTCGATGACGAACCGCAGATCCTGCGCGCGCTGCGCATCAACCTGGCCGCCCGCCACTACGAGGTGGACATCGCCGGCGACGGCGCCTCGGCTCTGCGCGCGGCCGTCGACAGCTCGCCGGACCTGGTCATCCTCGATCTGGGGCTGCCCGACTTGGACGGGGTGGACGTCATCCACGGCCTGCGCGGCTGGACCACCATTCCGATCATCGTCCTGTCCGGCAGAGCCGGCAACCAGGACAAGGTCGAGGCCCTGGACGCCGGCGCCGACGACTACGTGACCAAACCGTTCGGCATCGACGAACTGCTGGCCAGAGTGCGCGCCGTCACCCGGCGCACTGCCACCCAGGAAGCCGAGCTGGCCCACCTCCAGCTCGGCGACCACGTGATCGACCTGACCAACAAGACGATCTCCAGCAATGTGCGCCTCACCCCGACCGAGTGGCAGATCCTGGAGATGTTGCTCCGCCACCCGGGCAAGCTGATCAGCCAGCGTCACATTCTCACCGAGGTATGGGGCGCCCGCTTCGTCAAGGAAACGCACTACCTGCGCCAGTACATGGCCCAGATCCGCCGCAAACTCGAACGCGACCCGGCCCACCCCGCCCACCTGATCACCGAACCCGGCATGGGCTACCGCTTCAAACCATGATCTCGCATCCGCCGCCCTTCACCATGAGGACGGTCACCATGGGCCGCAGGTCGCCGAGGAGCCCATTGTGGGAGCCCAGGACGGCTTCGGCTCACCCAGCCGTTCCCGGACTCGGTATCGGCCGGTGATCGTCTGGCCGCCGGTCATGATGCCGAAGATCGCCTTGGCACCCGCCAGCTGGGGCAGGCCGGGCCCAATGTCGGCAGATCATGGGCGACCTCGCGATACTGGTAGTTTGACGGGTGGGTGGGCGTTCACTCACCATGGGCGGTATTCGAGGGAGGCCCCATGAAGCTGGCGATCTTCGGAGCTACCGGGGGTACGGGAATCGAACTGCTTCGCCAGGCGCTCGCCGCCGGGCACGAGGTGACCGCGGTGGTCCGCGATCCCCGGCGGCTGCCCACCGACCTGCCGTCCGGCCTCGGCATCGTCCAGGCCGACCTGATGGACCCGGACGCCATCGCGCCCGCCGTCAGGGACCGCGACGCCGTACTGTCCGCGATGGGTTCCGGTAGCCGGGGGCCCACCACGGTGTGTTCCGACAGCATCGGCGCCATCGCCACGGCCATGGCGCGAGGCCGTACGCGGCGCCTGCTCATGACCAGCGCCAGCGGCCTGGTAGCCGACGCGGGCGACGGGGTTTTCACCCGCTACGTGCTCAAGCCGCTGCTCGTGCAGCGGCTCTTCAAGCACGCCTACGCCGACCTCCGGGAGGCCGAGCGGCGACTGCGCGCGACGGACCTCGACTGGACCATCGTGCGGCCGAGCCGCCTGACCGACCGTGGGCTGACGGGCCGCTACCGCACGGCGTGGGACACCAACATCAAGGGCGGCCTCAGTACGACCCGCGCCGACACGGCCCACTGCCTGCTCGCGCTGGCCGCGGATCCCACGTCCGTGCGCCACGCCGTTTCCGTGGCCTCTTGACGCCTCATACTCTTGATGACATCAAGAGTTGTTGATAGAAAGAGTAGAGGTGATCGCTCTTCCAGCGAGGACGGGGGCGCCGAGAGCAGAAAGATCACGTGTGGAGACTCCCGAAGACAGGTTCTTCCGCGAGCTGGGCGGTGCCTGCGGTGAGACGCGCCAGGCGTTCGCGCGGCATGTGGGGATGAGCTCGTCCAGACTTCAGCTGCTGATGCGGCTGTGGAGGAACGGGGAGACCAGTCACAGCGAGCTTCGTCAGGGCCTGTCTCTCGACGGGGCGAGCGTCACCCGGCTGATCAAAGAGTTCGAGGCCGAGGGACTGGTCAGCCGTCGCATCGATCCGGCGGACAACCGCTACACCCTGGCCAGCCTGACCTCCACCGGCGAACGGGCGGCCGCCGACCTGGAGCGGTCTCACCAGGCATACCAGGTGCGGCTGCTCGACGGCATCAGCGCAGGGGAGCGGGAGATCGTGCTGCGCGCCCTGGAGCGGCTGCGCGCCAACATGGTCCGCATCGACCCGGTCGGCTGATGGCCGGTGATACCCGCAGGTCCCGTGATACCAGCAGAAAAGAGCAGACAGATGATCGACGACGTGCGAGCTGTCGGGCAGCGCATGTACGAGGCGTTCAACACCCATGACTTCGGAGCCGCCGAGACGATCTTCGCTCCGGATTTCGTCAGCCACCCGTTGGGCACCACCGGAGCCGAGAGCGTCGTCCGGGCGTGGACCCGGTTCCACGAGAGGTTCCCCGAGGTGCGGGTGATCGTCGAGGACATGCTCGTCGACGGCGACAAGGTCGCCGTCCGCACCACCCTGCACGGGCTCCCGGCCGATGTCGCCGAGCAGCCGCCGCCGACGATGCTGGAGATCTTCCGGGTGCGAGACGGACGTATCGCCGAACTGTGGGGCCTGTCCGCGCTGAGGTGATCCGCCACGCGACGGGATACCCGCATGAGAGGGCGATGTCGGGGCAGCAGGATGTGGTGAACCCCGCACGGTACGACCCCGCCGACCTGGAACATCGCATCCGCCAAGAGTTAACCAACGCGGGGTTCACCGTGGAGCCCCCGAAGCCGCCCAGGCTGAACGGGCCATCCGGGTCGTCGGGTGAAGGCGGTCTCAGCCTCCGGCGCGAGCCTGGTCGCGGTGTGGTCGTCTCGTGGGAGGCCTCTCCCGACCTCGCCAAGGCCGACATGGTGAAGTACGAGACCATCCGCACCGCCGTGCAACTCGCTCTGCGCACGATCCTGGCGCAGGCCGGATTCCAGGTGGTCGGCGACTTCGGCGGCAACGAGATGCTCGTCATCGCCGACCCCCTCGGTACGACGCCCGAGGACCACTGGCCGCCCGGGACGGTACCCGAGCGGACCCGGCCGAACGAGCGGGCACCGGAACAGAACTGACCCGGCGCACAACCGGCCCTCGAAACCACCGGTCCTCCCAAGTAGCGGCTGTCCCCAAGCGTGCCCACCCCGGACAACCGGGCGAAACCTGTCGGCCAGCGCCTCCCCTTGGCGAGGAGGGGAGGGGGCCGGTGGGAGACTGCTGGTGAGAGCCGCGGTAGCGGGGCGAGCGTTACGGGAGAGGTAGGCATGACCGACGAGTTCGACGTCATAGTGATCGGCGCCGGCCCCGCCGGCGAGAACGCCGCGGCCAGAGCCGTGCGCGGTGGTCTGACCGCCGCCATCGTGGAGGACCGCCTGGCCGGTGGCGAATGTTCCTACTGGGCCTGCATCCCGAGCAAGGCGCTGCTGCGCCCGATAGACCTGGCGGCCGAGGTGGGGCGAGTGCCCGGTATGTCGCTCGGCCCGATCGAGGTGAGCAAGGTGCTCGCCCGGCGCGACGAGGCCGTGTCGCACTACAACGACTCGGGGCAGGTCGAGTGGATCAAGAACGTGCCCATCGAGTTCGTCCGGGGCCGAGGACGGCTCGACGGGGCTAAGCGGGTGCTGGTGACCACGCAAGACGGGCAGGAGACCGCCGAACGGGTGCTGACCGCGCGGCATGCCGTCGTGCTGGCCACCGGGAGCACCGCCCTGGTCCCGCCGGTGCCGGGGCTGGCCGAGGCGAAGCCCTGGACGAGCCACGAGGTCACGGCCGCCCAGGCGGTGCCGGAGCGGCTGGCCGTGATCGGTGGCGGAGTGGTCGCCTGTGAGATGGCGCAGGCCATGCACGGGCTCGGCGCGCGGCAGACCACCCTCCTGGTACGCGGGGGGTCGCTGCTCCCCAAGATGGAGCCGTTTGCCGGTCAGCTGCTGGCCGAGTCGTTCGCCGACGCCGGGATCGAGGTGCGGACCCGCACGGGCGTCGCTCGCGTCGAACGTCCGGAGCCCGGTGGCAAGGTGACCGTGCACCTGCCAGAGGGGCCACCCGTGGAGGCCGACGAACTCCTGGTGGCCACCGGCCGGGTGCCCGCCACCTCCGGGCTCGGGCTCGAGTCGGTCGGACTGCCGGGCGGCCGCTCGATCGAGGTGGACGACAGCATGCGGGCCACGGGCGTCGAGGGCGGCTGGCTGTACGCGATCGGCGACATCAACGGCCGCGCCCTGCTCACCCATATGGGCAAGTACCAGGCGCGGGCCTGTGGCGACGTCATCGCGGCGCGGGCCAAGGGCGGCGACGACACGCTCCCCGCGATGCGCGACATCGCGGACGGGTACGGGGCGCCGCAGGTGGTGTTCACGGACCCGCAGATCTGCGCGGTCGGCCTCACTGAGGCCGCGGCTCGCGAGGCCGGGTTCGCGGTGCGCGCGGTCGAGTACGACCTGGGCAACGTCACGGGGGCTTACCTCCTCGGCGACGGATATCGCGGCCGGGCCAAGATAGTCGTGGATGAGGAGCGGCGGGTGCTGCTGGGCGTCACGTTCGCCGGTCCCGGCGCGGCCGAGCTGCTGCACGCGGCGACGATCGCGGTCACCGGCGAGGTGCCGCTCGACCGGCTCTGGCACGCCGTCCCGTCCTTCCCCACGGTCAGCGAGATCTGGCTGCGCCTCCTGGAGGAGTACGGCCTCTGACGTCAGGTCGGTGCGATGGTTTCGGCGGTGTGCCACAGGCCGGGCAGCGCGTCCAGTACGCGCTGCCCGCGCCGCCGCCGGTCCGCGAACGTCTCGGCGTCCAGGTCCGCCAGCAACGCGCGGAACCCCTCCTCGTAGGGCCCGGTGGGCGCCCCGGCCAGTGACAGCTTCTTCAGGCACCGCGCGTACGTCGCCACCAGCCAGAACACCGCCTCCCGGTGCAGGCCGCTCGCGATGAGCTCCCGGCTGCCGTCGATCGACAGCGGCCGGGCGGCCTCGCTGATGTCCGACGAGAACGGGTATGACGCGGCCTGGACGTCCTTGGCCGCGTCGAACACCCGCTCCAGCACCTCCAGGTGCCCGGCCACGCGCGCCGCCCCCAGCCCGCCGCAGCCGAGCAGCTCCAGCAGCGTCTCGTGCCGGTCCAGCATCCCGTGTACGGCCAGTAGCTCCCGTACGGCCTCGTAGCGGCGGCGGACGGTGGGGTTGCGCAGCCCGGCGACGAGCAGCACATGAGTCGTGACCCCGGTGCCGAACAGCCACGACATCACCTGGTCGACCGGCGGCGCCGCCTCGTCCATGCCGGCGATCCCGCGGCGCACCACGTCCATCGCCGCGCCGCACCGCCGCAGCACCCGCCGCCGGTCGGCGAACTCGCGGGCCACCACCTCGTGCAGCGCGGTCAGCCGCCCGCCCGGATCGGCCAGCACTCCGGGCAGGTGGAAGCTGCCCGCCAGGTGGTAGTCGCCCAGGACGTCCTCCGCCGACGCCAACCGCTCGCCCGACATATACGAAATTTCTAGCAAAACGCCGTCGTACCGCAGCTTTCCGGGCTTGACGGGCGGATCCGGGACGTCCAGCACCACCATCACGTCCACATCGGAGCTGGTGGCCAGGACCGCGTCCGCGGGCGACCACAGCACCGAGCCGGTCAGGAACGCGCCGCCGAACCCGGGCAGCTCGGAGCCCACCTCGGCCACCCACCGCCGCGCGATCTCCCTGGCCGCCCGAACTCGTGTCACCACGTCACCCGCCCGCGCCGGTCCTACCCGCGAGCGCGCAGCGGCGCGCCCACCTCGTGGAGGTGCTTCATCGCCTGGCCCCAGGAGGCCAGCAGCCCGCACTCCACGTAAGCCACTCCCAGCGACTCACAGTGCTCCCGCACCAGCGGTTGCACCTTGCGCAGGTTGGGGGTCGGCATGCCGGGGAACAGGTGGTGCTCGATCTGGTAGTTGAGGCCGCCCAGCGCCGTGTTGATCACATGCCCGCCGCGTACGTTCCGGGAGGTGAGCACCTGGCGGCGCAGGAAGTCGAGCTCGTCCTCGGCGGTGAGGACCGGCATGCCCTTGTGGTTGGGGGCGAACGTGCACCCCAGGTAGACACCGAAGCACGCCTGGTGCACCAGCAGGAAGACCACGGCCTTGCCCACCGGCAGGACCGCGAACACGCCACCCAGGTAGATGACGAAGTGCGCGAGCAGCAGCAGCCCTTCGGCCATCCGGTTCTTGAGAGAGTCGCGGCGCAGCGCCCGGACGCTGGAGATGTGCAGGTTGAGGCCCTCCAGCGTCAGCAGCGGGAAGAACAGGAACGCCTGATAGCGGCCGATGAGCCTGGGCAGTCCCCGGCTGGCCTCGGCCTGCTTGATCGACCAGAGCAGGACGTCGGGCGCGACGTCGGGGTCGTGGTCCTCGTGGTTGGGGTTGGCGTGGTGGCGCGTGTGCTTGTCCTGCCACCACCCGTAGCTGAGCCCGATGCCGAGGTTGCCGACGAGCAGGCCCGCGATCGCGCTGGTGCGCCGGGACGGGAACACCTGCCCGTGGGCCAGGTCGTGGGCGAGCAGGGCCACCTGACCGAACGTCGCCGCCTGGAACACCGCGACCAGAATCTGCCACCACGAGTCGCCGACCAGGGCGAACGCCACCCAGCCCGCCGCGAAGAGGCCCGTCACCACGCTGATCCGCGTGGCGTAGTAGACGGGTCGCCGTTCCATGAGGCCTGCCTGGGCCACCCGGCGTGACAGGCGGGCGAAGTCGCTCCCCCTCTCTTCCGATGCCGGTGCCGATGCCGAGGCCGTGGCGGCGCGAGTAGTGCTCACGTCAGTCACAGATTCTCCGATGCTCCAGACTCGATTCCCGATCGTTCACCATCAGCATTTCGGGATAACCGTGATCGCGAAGTCCTGCTGTCACCCGTCTTCGGGGTAGGGCTGTCCCTACCTCCGGGACCGGCCGCCCCGCCTCCGCCGGTCACACGCGGATCAGCGCGAGTGCCTGACGGGCGATCTCCCATTCCTCGTCCGTGGGCACGACCAGCACGGCCACCTCCGACTCCGGCGTGGACACCCGCCGCTCGCCCGTCTCGTCGGCCTCGTTGCGCGTCGGGTCGAGGGCGATGCCGAGGCGGTCCAGCCCGGTCAGCGCGGCGGCCCGGGTGGCCGGGTCGTGCTCGCCGACGCCGCCCGTGAAGACGATCGCGTCCACCCGGCCGAGCAGCGCGTAGTAGGCCCCGACGTACTTCCTGATCCGGCGGCCGTAGATGTCCAGCGCGAGCCGCGCCCGCTCGTCGCCGTCGCGGGCCCGGCGCCGTACCTCCCGCATGTCGCCGCTGCCGGCGAGCGCGAGCAGGCCGCTGCGGTGCGTCAGCTCCTTCTCCGTCCGCACGATGTCCATGCCGCCCGCGCGGGCCAGGTAGCCGGTCAGCGCCGGGTCCACGTCCCCTGAACGGGTGCCCATGACCAGCCCCTCCAGCGGCGTGAGCCCCATGGAGGTGTCGACGCTGCGGCCGCCCTCGATCGCGGTCGCGCTCGCGCCGTTGCCGAGGTGCAGCACGATCAGGTTCGTCCGCGCCGGATCGCGGTCCAGCAGCTCGGCCGCCCGCGCCGACACGTACGCGCAGGAGGTGCCGTGGAAGCCGTAGCGCCGCACGCCCAGCCGGTCATGCCAGTCGCGGGGCACGGCGTAGGTGTACGCCTCGGGCGGCAGCGTCCGATGGAAGGCGGTGTCGAAAACGGCCACCTGCGGCACATCGGGAAAGGCCTCGCGGGCCACCCGGATGCCGGTGAGGTTGACCGGGTTGTGCAGGGGAGCGAGCGCCGAGAGGTTCCCGATGGCGCTGATCACGTCGTCGTCCACCAGCACCGCCTCCTGGAAGCGGGTCCCGCCGTGCACCACCCGATGCCCCACCGCCACCGGTTTCAGCGCGGGCCCCGCCTCGTCGAAGGCGGCCAGCATGGCGGCCAGCCCCGCCGCGTGGTCGCCGAACCGCTCCTTCCGCTCGTACGGCGGGTCGTCGCCGGCGTGGTGGATCAACCGCCCCTCCTTGTCGCCGATCCGCTCCACCAGCCCTCTGGCCGGCCGCTCGTGCGACTCCACGTCCACCAACTCGTACTTGATGGAGGAGGAGCCGGTGTTCAGGACGAGAATCTGTCCGGCCATGTCCACTCCCGGATCTCGGGCGCGTCCTCGCCGTGCTCACGGGTGTGGGCGCGGGCGCGCAGGCGGGCGTCGGTCATCCGCTGGCGGAGGTGAGCCTGGGAGGAACCGAGGCCAGGTGTGCGGTCGATGACGTCGGTGACCAGATGGTAGCGGTCGATGTCGTTGAGCATGACCATGTCGAAGGGCGTGGTGGTGGTGCCCTCCTCCTTGTAGCCGCGGACATGCATGTGGGCGTGGCCGTGGCGGCGGTAGGTGAGGCGGTGGATGAGCGCGGGGTAGCCGTGGAAGTTGAAGATGACCGGTTTGTCGGTGGTGAACAGGGCGTCGTACTCGGTGTCCGGCAGGCCGTGCGGGTGCTCCGACGGCGGTTGCAGGCGCATCAGGTCGACCACGTTGATCACGCGTACGCGTAGCTCGGGCAGGTGCTCGCGGAGCAGCGCGGTGGCGGCCAGGGTCTCCAGCGTGGGGATGTCGCCGGCGCAGGCCAGCACGACGTCGGGGTCGCTTCCCTCGTCGGTGGAGGCCCACGGCAGGATGCCCAGGCCCCGGGTGCAGTGGGCGATGGCCTGGTCCATGGTGAACAGGTCGAGGATCGGCTGCTTGCCGGCCACGATGACGTTGACGTAGTCGCGCGAGCGCAGGCAGTGGTCGCCGACCGACAGCAGGGTGTTGGCGTCGGGCGGCAGGTAGACGCGCACGACGCTGGCCTTCTTGTTGACCACGACGTCCAGGAAGCCTGGATCCTGGTGGGAGAAGCCGTTGTGGTCCTGCCGCCAGACGTGCGAGGACAGCAGGTACGTGAGCGAGGCGACGGGCCGCCGCCAGGGGATCTTCTGGGAGGACTCCAGCCATTTGGCGTGCTGGTTGAACATGGCGTCGATGATGTGGATGAACGCCTCGTAGCAGTTGAACAGGCCGTGCCGTCCGGTCAGCAGGTAGCCCTCCAGCCAGCCCTGGCACAGGTGCTCGCTCAGCACCTCCATCACCCGGCCGCCGGGGGCCAGGTTCACGTCGGTGGGTTCGAGGCGGGCGTTCCAGGCCCGGTCGGTGACCTCGAACACGGCCGAGAGCCGGTTGGAGTCGGTCTCGTCGGGACCCATCAGCCGGAAGGCGCGCGGGTTGGCGGTGATCACGTCGCGCAGCAGGGCGCCGAGCACCCGGGTCGGCTCGCTGGACTGGGTGGCGGGTGTCTTGACCTCGACGGCGTGCTCGCGGAAGTCGGGCAGTCGCAGGGGCTGGAGCAGTTCGCCACCGTTGGTGTGCGGGTTGGCGCTCATCCTGCGCTCGCCCGGCGGCACCGTCTCCCGGATCGAAGTCACCGGCCGGCCGTCGTCGTCGAACAGCTCCTCGGGCCGGTAGGAGCGCATCCACTCCTCCAGCATCGCCAGGTGCTCGGGGTTCTCCCGTACCTTGGCCAGCGGCACCTGATGGGCTCGCCAGGTGCCCTCCACCGGCAGGCCGTCCACGACGCGGGGCCCGGTCCAGCCTTTCGGCGTGCGCAGGATGATCACGGGGAGCCGGTCGGATCGGCGCTGTTTGTACTCGGCGATCTGGTCGAAGACGGTGTCGAGGGTGTCGGCCATCTCCTGGTGGTCGGGGCCGACGATGTGCGGCCGGTAGCCGTATCCCTCCATGAGCGCGACCAGCGTCTCCGTGGGGATGCGGGCCAGCACGGTCGGGTTGGCGATCTTGTAACCGTTCAGGTGGAGGATCGGCAGCACCACGCCGTCATGCGCCGGGTCGAGGAACTTGTTGGAATGCCAGCTCCCGGCCAGCGGCCCGGTCTCGGCCTCGCCGTCGCCGATGACGCAGGCCACGACCAGTTCGGGGTTGTCGAAGGCGGCGCCGTAGGCGTGCGCGAGGGAGTAGCCGAGCTCGCCGCCCTCGTGGATGGAGCCGGGCGTCTCCGGCGCGGCGTGGCTCGGAATGCCGCCGGGGAAGGAGAACTGCCGGAACAGCCGCTGCATCCCGGCCGCGTCCTGGGAGACGTCCGGATAGCGCTCGGAGTAGGTGCCCTCCAGCCAGGCGTGCGCGACCGTCGCGGGACCGCCGTGGCCGGGGCCGGCGATGTAGATCATGTCCTGGTCGCGTTCGCGGATCACCCGGTTGAGGTGGGCGAAGCAGAAGTTCAGTCCCGGTGTGGTGCCCCAATGGCCGAGCAGGCGGGGTTTGATGTGCTCTGGGGTCAATGGCGTCTTTAGTAGTGGATTGTCCAGCAGATAGATCTGGCCCACCGACAGATAGTTGGCCGCGCGCCAGTACGCATCGATTCGCTCCATGTCTCTGCTGATTCCTCCAGAAACGCTGCTCAACCTTAGGCGGCGATCATTCTGATCCAATTTGATGCATATTGACTCGGCCTGCTGAACCTCATTCGGTTAGCATCCGTCATATCGGTGGGGGGCCGCAGTCACTGGCAGGACGCGCGAACGCGCGCTGCCGAAAACGGGGTGCGGAGGACGCCGGTGGGTGGATCGCGGGGATTGGCCGTACACGACGACATAGAGATGTCGTTGCTGTCGGGAGAGCACGCACTGTACGGGGAAGGCAGCCTGCGGGCGGCGCGGCGCTGGTTCGAGACCGCCCATCGGGAGGCCGAACGGCACGGCGACGCGGACGGGATGGCGCGGGCGGCGCTCGGGCTGGGTGGGCTGTGGGTGCACGAGCACCGCACGGCGGCCGAGGCGGCCGCGGTGCGCGCGCGCCAGCGCCAGGCTCTGGCGCTGGTCGAGCCGCGCTCCTCACTGGGATTACGGCTGCGGGTACGCCTGGCCGGCGAGGACGACTACCGCGGTGGCGGGCACGAGGCGATCCTGGCCATGGTCGAAGAGGCCAGGCGGGCCGGTGACCCCGTCGCGCTGGCCGAGGCGCTGAGCCTGGCCCACCACTGCGTGCTGGGGCCCGAGCACGGCGCCCTGCGCCTGGCGCTGGCCGAGGAGCTGATCGAGCAGGCGCCGCGGACCGGGCGCCGCGGCGACCTGCTGATGGGGCTGCTCTGGCGGACCGTCGACCTGGTGCTGGACGCCGACCCTCACGCCGAGCGGGCGCTGGTGGAGCTGCGCGGCCTGCTGTCCAGAGAGGACCACCTGGCGGTCGGGTTCGTCGTGGACGCGATGGAGGTCATGCTCGGCATCAGGAGCGGCCGGCTGGCGGAGGCCGAGGCGATGGCCGGAGCCTGCGCCGACCGGGGCGCGGCGGCCGGTGACATCGACAGCGCGGGCTGGTACGCCGGCCAGCTCGCGGCCATCCGCTGGTACCAGGGACGCACCGCCGAGCTCGTCCCCATGCTGGCGGACCTGGTCAACTCGCCGGATCTCAGCGCGGTGGACAGCTCGTTGTGGGCGGTGCTCGCGGTGTCCGCGGCCACCGCGGGGGACCGGCGGCTGGCTGAGGGGGCGCTGGCCCGGCTGCGCGTCAGGGACCTGGGGGCCCTGCCCCACTCCAGCACCTGGCTCATCTCGATGTACGGCGCGGCGGAGGCGGCGTACCTGCTCGGCGACGCGGACACGGCGGCCGAGGTCCATGCCGTGCTCCGCCCGTTCGAGCGGCTGCCCGTCGTCGTCAGCCTGGGGGTCACCTGCCTCGGCTCGGTCCGCCACTCGCTCGGACTGGCCATGCTGACCTGCGGCGAGACGGACAAGGCGATCGCCTACCTGCGGGCCGCCGTGCACGACAACCTCGCCCTGGGGCACTGGCCCGCCGTCGCGCTCTCCCGCCTGCGGCTCGGCCAGGCACTGCGCGGGACCGAGGAGTCGCGCAGGGTCCTGGCGCTGGCCCGGCAGGAGGCCGCGTCGCTGGGCATGACGCTGCCCGACGACGGTCCGGTGGCCCCGGCCGAGGTCGTCTGCGCCCGCCAGGGCCGCAAGTGGCGGATCGAGCTGGCCGGCCGGACCGTGCTCGTCGACCACATCGTGGGCATGGCCCATCTGGCGACCCTGCTGGCCAACCCCGGCCGCGAGATCCCGGCCGTCGACCTGGCCGCGGGGGCGGTGGCCGGCGAGGCGGCCGAGTCGGCCCAGCCGATGCTGGACGAGCAGGCCAGGCAGACCTACAAGCGGCGGCTGTCCGGGCTGCAGGCCGAGATCGACGAGCTGGAGGCGATGCACGACCTGCAGCGGGCCGCCACGCTGCGGGCCGAGCGCGACTGGCTGATCGACGAGCTGGCCGCCGCCACCGGGCTGGCCGGGCGGGCCCGCCAGTTCGCCGGCAGCGACGAACGCGCCAGGATCGCCGTGGGCAAGGCCATCAGGCGGGCCCTGGTGCGCATCGGCGAGGCGGACCCGGTCATCGCCGAGCGGCTGCGGTCCGCCGTGGTGATGGGGGTGCGATGCAGCTATCACCCGGTGTGAGGTGGAACGGCGTGGAACGGGATGGAACGCCTAACAGGTGTATCCACCCTGGACCGTGATCTCACGCTTCGGCGGCCAGTGAGATCACGCCCCACCGGCGGCCCGTGTCCCTGTGCGGGCCGCCGGTTTCATCCCCAAATGGCGGGATGTCAGGATGAGGGCATGCCGCTCCGCAGCTCCCGCTGGTACTCAGGTCAAGACCGCAACTCCTACATCCATCGCGCGTGGATGCGTCGTGGCCTGCCGGAGGCCGCGTTCGACGGGGACCGGCCGCACATCGCGATCGCCAACACCGCCTCCGACCTCACCCCCTGCAACTCCCACCTCGACGAGGTGGCCGACAGCGTCAAGCAGGGCGTGTGGGCGGCCGGCGGCGTCCCGCTCAACCTGCCCGTCGTCTCCCTCGGCGAGACGAACGTCCGGCCGACCGCGATGCTCTGGCGCAACCTGGCCGCCATGGCCACCGAGGAGATGCTGCGCGCCAACCCGATCGACGGCGTGGTGCTGCTCGGCGGCTGCGACAAGACCATCCCGTCGCTGCTGATGGCCGCCGCCTCGGTGGACCTGCCCGCCCTGGTGGTGCCCGGCGGCCCGATGCTGACCGGCCACTTCCGCGGCGTCCCGCTCGGCTGCGGCACCGACGTGTGGCGGCTGAGCGAGGAGGTACGCGCGGGGACGCTCTCCCGCGAGGCGTTCCTCCGCTCCGAGTCGTCCATGATCCGCAGCCGCGGCCACTGCAACACGATGGGCACCGCCTCGACCATGGCCTGCATGGCCGAGGCCCTCGGCATGACCCTGCCCGGCACGGCGGGCACCCCCGCACCCGACAGCAGGCTGCTCGAACGCTCCCACGAGAGCGGCCGGCTCGCCGTCGAGCTGGTACGGCGCGAACTGCGGCCGAGCCGGGTGATGACCAGGGGATCGTTCCTCAACGCGATCGTGACGCTGGCCGCGATCGGCGGCTCCACCAACGCCGTCGTCCACCTGCTGGCCATCGCCGGGCGCCTCGGCGTCGAGCTGGAGCTGGACGACTTCGACCGGACCGGCAGGGGAGTGCCGCTGCTGGTCGACCTCCAGCCCGCGGGCCGGCACCTGATGGACGACCTGTTCAGGGCGGGCGGGCTGACGGCCGTGCTGAAGGAGGTCGAGGACCTGCTCGACCCGGCGGCGGTCACCGTCAGCGGCCGGCCGCTCGTGGAACACCTCGCCGGCGCGGAGATCTGGGACGAGGGCGTCATCCGCCGCCGCGCCGACCCGCTGCTGCCCGAGGCCGGGATCGCGGTGCTGCGCGGCAACCTCGCGCCGGACGGCGCGGTGATCAAGCCCGCCGCCGCCTCGCCCGAACTGCTGAGCCACCGCGGCCGGGCCGTCGTGTTCGACAGCGTCGAGGATCTCAACGCCCGGCTCGACTCGCCGGACCTGGACGTCGACGAGACGTCGGTCCTGGTGCTGCGCGGCTGCGGGCCCAAGGGCTACCCCGGCATGCCCGAGCTGGGCAACCTGCCGCTGCCCGCGAAACTGCTGGCCAAGGGCGTACGCGACATGGTCCGCATCAGCGACGCCCGGATGAGCGGCACCGCGTACGGCACGGTCGTGCTGCACACCGCGCCCGAGGCGGCGGCCGGCGGGCCGCTCGCGCGGGTGCGGACCGGCGACCCCATCGTGCTGGACGTCGCGGCCAGGCGGCTCGACGTCGACATCCCCGCCGCCGAACTGGCCGCCAGGGAGCCGGTCGTCCACGGGCACGCCGCCCCGCCGCGCGGCTGGGAGCGCCTGTACGTCGACCACGTCATGCAGGCCGACAAGGGGGCGGACCTTGATTTCCTCACAGGTTCGAGCGGCGACGCCGTGGGCAGGGAATCCCACTGACCTGGACTCTCTCGCGATATCTTGCCCGGTACGGGACTAGTGTGATCGGTTTGACGGCACGAGGAGGAAGAGTGGGCGGCGACATCACCCAGAGCCAGGAATGGGCGGCACTGGACAAACACCACGGGGAGCTGGCGGGCAAGCAGCTGCGCGAGCTGTTCGCGGAGGATCCGGGCCGCGCCGAGCGGATGACGCTGACCGCCGGTGACCTCTACCTCGACTACGCCAAGCACCGCGCCACGGACGAGACGATCGACCTGCTCGTCCAGCTGGCCGAGCGGGCCGGGCTGCGCGACCGGATCGGCGCGATGTTCCGGGGCGAGCACATCAACGTCAGCGAGGACCGGGCCGTCCTGCACGTCGCGCTGCGCATGAGCCAGGAGGCCAAGCTGGAGGTCGACGGCCAGGACGTCATCGCCGACGTGCACGCCGTGCTCGACAAGATGAGCGCCTTCGCCGACCGGGTCCGCTCCCGGGAGTGGACGGGCGCCACCGGGCAGCCGATCACCACCGTGGTCAACATCGGCATCGGCGGCTCCGACCTCGGCCCGGCCATGGCCTACGAGGCGCTGCGCGACTACGCCGACGCCGGCATCGCGGCCAGGTTCGTCTCCAACATCGACCCGGCCGACATCACCGGTAACCTGGCCGGCCTGGACCCGGCGAGCACGCTGGTCGTGGTC
This sequence comes from Nonomuraea sp. CA-143628, assembly GCF_050942315.1. NCBI lineage: Bacteria > Bacillati > Actinomycetota > Actinomycetes > Streptosporangiales > Streptosporangiaceae > Nonomuraea > Nonomuraea sp. CA-143628. Next base: position 7,492,063 of record NZ_CP192072.1, on the reverse strand, counting down.
AGCTCCAAGACGTTCACCACCCTGGAGACGCTGACCAACGCCAAGGTCGCCCGGCAGTGGCTCGTCGACGCGCTCGGTGAGGACGCCGTGTCGCGGCATTTCGTGGCCGTCTCGACCAACGCCGAGAAGGTCGCCGAGTTCGGCATTGACACCGCCAACATGTTCGGCTTCTGGGACTGGGTCGGCGGCCGCTACTCCTACGACGGCGCCATCGGCCTGTCCCTGATGATCGCGATCGGGCCCGAGCGGTTCCGCGAGATGCTGGCCGGGTTCCGCGCCATGGACCAGCACTTCCGCACCGCGCCGTTCAAGGCCAACATGCCGGTGCTGCTCGGCCTGCTCGGCATCTGGTACAACGACTTCTTCGGCGCCCAGACCCGGGCCGTCCTGCCCTACAGCCAGCGGCTGCACCGCTTCCCCGCCTACCTGCAGCAGCTCACCATGGAGTCCAACGGCAAGTCCGTACGCGCAGACGGCACCCCCGTCACCACCGACACGGGCGAGATCTTCTGGGGCGAGCCGGGCACCAATGGCCAGCACGCCTTCTACCAGCTGCTGCACCAGGGCACCCGGCTGGTGCCCGCCGACTTCATCGGGTTCGCCGAGCCGTTCGAGGACCGCGCGGGCATGCACGACCTGCTCAACGCGAACCTGTTCGCGCAGACCTCCGCGCTGGCGTTCGGCAAGACGGCCGAGGAGATCGCCGGCGAGGGCACGCCGCCCGAGATCGTGCCGCACAAGGTGATGCCCGGCAACCGGCCCACCTCCACGATCCTGGCCACCAAGCTCACCCCGTCCACGCTCGGCCAGCTCGTGGCCCTGTACGAGCACGCGACGTTCGTCGAAGGCACCATCTGGGGCATCGACTCCTTCGACCAGTGGGGTGTCGAGCTGGGCAAGAAGATGGCGCTCGACCTGGCGCCCGCGCTCACCTCGGAGGAGCCACCGGCGGACTTCCCGGACGCCTCCACCGAAGGGCTCGTCCGGCGCTACCGCGAGCTGCGCGGAAGGCGGGTCTGAGGTGGGGGCGACCAAGGCCGCGGGCGCGCTCGTCCTGTTCGGCGTCACCGGCGACCTCGCGCGCAAGATGGTCCTGCCCGCCCTCTACCAGCTCACCGCCAAGGGCGAGCTCGATCTGCCGATCATCGGCGTGGCCAAGACCGACCTGGACCTCGACGGGCTGCGCGAGCACGCCCGCGCGGCCTGCGGCGGCGCGCGCGACGCGGCGTTCGAGAAGCTGGCGGGCAACCTGCGGCTCGTGGCGGGCGACTACCGCGACGCCGGCACCTACACCCGGCTCCGCGAGGAGCTGGAGGGCAAGGGTTTCCTGGTCCACTACCTGGCCGTGCCGCCCGCGCTGTTCTCGGTCGTGGCCGAGGGGCTGGCCGCGGAGGGCCTCAACAGGGACGCCAGGCTCGTCGTGGAGAAGCCGTTCGGCAGCGACCTGGACTCGGCGCGCGGGCTCAACGCCGAGCTGCTGAAGTATTTCGACGAGGACCACCTGCGCCGGGTCGACCACTTCCTGGGCAAGGAGCCGGTCGAGGACCTCATGGTGTTCCGGTTCGCCAACATGCTGGTCGAGCCCATCTGGAACCGCAACTACGTCCGCAGCGTGCAGATCACCATGGCCGAGGACTTCGACGTGGCCGACCGGGGCGCCTTCTACGACGCCAACGGCGCCATCCGCGACGTCGTCCAGAACCACCTGCTGCAACTCCTCGCCATCCTGGCCATGGACCCGCCGCCGTCCAAGGACGCCCGTGCCCAGCTGGACGAGAAGTGGCGGGTGCTGCGCGCCGTCGAGGCCATCAAGCCCGTCGACGTGGTCCGCGGCCAGTACGACGGCTACCTCGACACCCCGGGCGTCAAGAAGGGTTCGACCACCGAGACGTTCGTCGCGCTGCGCGCCTACATCGAGAACTGGCGATGGGCCGGGGTGCCGTTCTGCATCCGCGCCGGCAAGGCGCTGCCGGTGACCGACCTGGAGATCGTCGCCGAGCTGCGCAAGCCGCCGATCTCGCTGTTCCCGCACGACCCGCACCTGAACCCCAACCTGATCAGGTTCCGGCTGCAGCCCGACGCCGGGGTGACCTTCGACGTGCTGGCCAAGGAGCCCGGCAAGCAGCGCACCCGGCAGGTGCCGGTGAGCGTCGACTTCACCAAGGTGCTCGGGCCGATGGAGGCCGCCTACGAGCGGATCCTGGCCGACGCGGTGAGCGGCGATCCCCTGCGGTTCGCCAGGTTCGACCTGGTGGACGAGTCGTGGCGGATCGTCCAGCCGATCCTCGACCTGCCGGACCCGCCGCTGCCGTACGCGAAGGGCACCTGGGGGCCCAAGGAGGCCGAGAAGATCGCACCCGGCGGGTGGCACGAGATCTCGACCACCTTCGACTGATCCCGCGCGGGCGGGCAGCGGTAAGTGGCATTGACGGCGGGGCCGATAGGTCCGACGATCGCAGGCATGCCCCTCATCCCTGTTCCCGCCCACGCGCACACATGGGCGGCACTCACCCGCGATACCTCCTATGTCTTCGGCGTCGAAACCGGCGCTGACACGCGGATCACGCAGTGGTACTGGGGGCCCCGGTTACCCGCCGGGGCCCTCGGCCAGGTCGCCGAGCACGTCCCGGGCTGGATCGTCACCGGCTTCCTCGACCCCGACGACGCGACGGAGATGCTGCCCGTCGACGGCGGCCGCCGCTGGGGCGTGCCCTCGCTCCAGGCCGTCTACGAAGGTGAGGTCCGCTCCGTCGAGCTCGGCTTCGAGGACGCCGTCCTCGGTGAGAACGAGGTGGAGGTGGTCCTGCGCGACCACGCCTACGGCCTCCGGGTGGGCCTGCACGTGCGGGTCTTCGACGACTGCGATGTCATCGAGCGCTGGGTGAACGTCACCAACGAGTCGGCCGCGCCCCTGCGGCTGCGGCGGCTCGACTCGGGCAGCTGGGTGATCCCCGAACAGGCGGGCTTCCGCTACACCGGCGCCGCCGGGGGCTGGGGCCGCGAGACTCGGCTCCAGAGCGGCGAGTTGCCGGCGGGGGAGACCACGTTCGGCAGCAGGACCGGCACCACCTCGCACAAGGCCAACCCGTGGATCATGCTCGGCGACGCCACCGAGGACACCGGCGACGTCTGGACGGTCGCGCTCGCCTGGAGCGGCTCGTGGCGGCTCACCACGCAGCGCCGCCCCGAGGGCGACGTCGCGGTGAGCACCGGATTCGGCCACGAGGGCCTGACCTGGCCGCTCGGCCCCGGCGAGTCGCTGCGCACCCCCTCCGCGCTCGGCCTGCGCACCTCCGGCGGCTATGGCGCGGCCAGCCGGGCCTGGCACGACTACGCCCGCAAGCACGTCCTGCCCAGGCCCGGCGAGGAACGGCCCGTCCTGTACAACTCGTGGGAGGCCACCGGGTTCGACGTCACCGAGGCCGGCCAGCTGGACCTGGCCCGCCGGGCCGCCGACCTCGGCGTGGAGCTGTTCGTGGTGGACGACGGCTGGTTCGGCGCCCGCACCGACGACACGCGCGGACTCGGCGACTGGTGGCCCAACCCCGAGCGCTTCCCGCACGGCCTGCGCCCCCTTTTCCAGGGCGTACGCGACCTCGGCCTGCTCGCCGGGCTCTGGGTCGAGCCCGAGATGGTCAACCCCGACAGCGACCTGTACGGCAAGAACCCCGACTGGGTGCTGCACTACCCCGAACGCCGCCGCGACACCATGCGCAACCAGCTCGTGCTCAACTATGCCCGCGACGACGTGCGCGAGTGGGCGCTCGGCTGGCTCGACCAGCTCGTCCGCGAGTACGGCCTGGCCTACCTCAAATGGGACATGAACCGCAGCTTCAGCCAGGCAGGCTGGGCCGAGGGCGGCGACCTGCTCTGGATCGAGCACACCAGGGGCGTCTACGCGATCATGGACGAGCTGCGCAGGCGCCATCCGGGGCTCCGCATCGAATCGTGCTCGGGCGGTGGCGGCCGGGCCGACTTCGGCATGCTCCGCCGTACGGACCAGGTGTGGACCTCCGACAACACCGACGCCCGCGACCGGCAGGTGATCCAGCGGGGCTTCTCCTACCTCTACCCGGCCGGCGCCATGTCGTGCTGGGTGACCGACAGCCCAAACCCGATCACCCACCGCGAGGTGCCGCTGCGCTACCGCTTCCACGTGGCCATGGCGGGCACGCTCGGCGTCGGCGGCGACCTCACCCGCTGGAGCGCCGCGGAGCTCGACGAAGCCAGGCAGCTCATCGCCGACTACAAGGCCGTCCGCCCGGTGATCCAGCACGGCGCGCTCCACCGGCTGGCCGGGCGGCCCGGTGAGAGCGCCTCCGCCGTCCAGTACACGCTCGGAGACCAGGTGGTCGTGCTCGCCTACAACCCGTTCGCGCTGGACAAGCAGCCGCCCCGGCGGCTCCGGCTGGCCGGGCTCGACCCGTCGGCCGTCTACGAGGGGCCCGGCGGCTCCTGGCACGGGGCCACGCTGATGCACCACGGCCTCACCCTGCCCACCTGGTTTCACTCCGGCGCCGACTACCGCAGCGAGATGGTGGTGCTGCGCCGGGTCTAGGGCCAGCATGTGGGGATGGACATCATGGAATTAGTCGAACGCGCGAAGGACTCCGCCACCGTCAAGCGGGTCTTCGGCGACCCGATACAGCAGGACGGCGTCACGGTCATCCCCGTCGCCCGAGTCGTCCAGGGCGTCGGCGGGGGAATAGGCAGGCAGGAAGCCTCCGTGGATCCGGACGCCGCGCCCGGCGGCGAGGGCACCGGCGGCGGATTCGGCCTCAGCGCCACTCCGGCCGGGGTGTTCGTGGTCAAGGACGGCGACGTCCGCTGGCAGCCGGCGGTCGACGTCAACCGCATCGTCATCGGCGGCCAGATCGTGGCCGTCGTGCTGCTGCTGACCATCCGATCGATCCTCAAGAAGAGCCGCAAGCACTGATTTTTGCCTGTTTTAGTAGCGTGAGCGTCATGAGTTCTGTGACGCAGGTGCTGGCTTTCGGTGGTGTGGTGATGCTCGGGGCCATGTCCCCGGGGCCCGATTTCGCCGTCGTGGTACGGCGTTCGGCGATCTCCGGTCGCCTGTACGGCATGGCGGCGGCGCTGGGCATCTCGATCGGCGTGTTCGCCTGGGTGGTGGCCGCGGCGACCGGCGTCGCCGCGCTGCTGGCGGCCTCGGCGATGGCGTTCACCGTGGTCAAGGTCGTCGGGGCCGCCTACCTGCTGTTCCTCGGTTTCAAAGCGTGGCGCGCCGCCCTGCGCAAGGGCGGCGGGCTGGAGCTGGAGGCGCCGGACCCGGGGAAGCGAAGCGCGTGGGCGGCCTTCGTCGAGGGACTGCTGACGAATGCGCTCAACCCCAAGGCGGCGCTGTTCTTCGTGGCGCTCGTGCCGCAGTTCGTCAGCGAGGGCGCGTCCCTGGGCGACACGCTCACGCTGTCGGTCATCGCGCTGGCGCTGACCGTGCTGTGGTTCCTCCTGGTGGCCAACATCGTGGGGGCGCTGCGCAAGGTCTTCGCCAGGCCGGCGGTACGGAAGGCGGTCGACGGGCTGACGGGCGCGGCCCTCATCGCCCTCGGCGTCAACCTGGCCGCCGCCAGCCGCCCATAGCTCGCCGAGACGGCCGGTCTATGGGACGGCAGTTCTTCGAGACAAGTAGTCCTTCGAGACGGCCGTTCTATGAGACGGCGGCCTTTATGGACGGGGGCTTTATGAGACGGTGACGCCCAGTAGGTGGCCCAGGCCGAACGTCACGGCGGCGGCCCCGGCGCCCAGCGCGAGCTGGCGCAGGCCGCCCAGCCACCACGGGCGGGCCGTCATCCGCGCCACCGCCGCACCGAACACGAACAGCGCCACCAGGCTCAGCACCAGCGCCACCGCCAGCCCCGACGCCCCGAACAGGAACGGCGCCAGCGGCACCACCGCCCCGGCCGCGAACGCGCAGAACGACGACCCGGCCGCGAGGTACGGCGACGGCAGATCGTCGGGATCGACGCCCAACTCCTCACGCACATGCACCCGCAACGCCTGCTCGGGATCCGCCGACAGCCCGGCCGCCACCCGCGCCGCCAGGTCGGCGTCCAGGCCGCGGGCACGGTAGATCGCGGTCAGCTCGGCCAGCTCCCCTTCGGGGTCGTGGGCCAGCTCACGACGCTCCACGGCGATCTCGGCACGCATCAGCTCCGTCTGCGACTTCACGGAGGTGTACTCACCCGCCGCCATCGAGCACGCGCCCGCGATCAACCCGGCGAACCCGGCGAGCACCGCCCCACGGCCCGCCCCCGCTGCCCCGACGACTCCGGCGATCAACGCGAAGTTGGACACCAGTCCATCCATCGCCCCGAACACCGCCGGCCGCAACCAGCCGCCGGTCACGTCGCGGTGGCTGTGGTGCCTCTCGGGAGAGTACGGCCGGTCGAGCTCGATGGTCATGAAAATCCTCCGCCTCAGTAACGCCTTGATATGAAATTTAGGCAGATGTCACGATGATCCGCAACGAAGGGGAGGCTTCCCTGACCTGCGACGAAGCGTTTGGTTGCGAACATGCGTGCGGGTCCCAGCAGGGAAGCGGCGGTGAATCTCTCGAACGCCTGTTGTGGAAATCCAGGGGAAGGTAATGTCATCCCGTCGCTCGGTGTAATCGTGCGGCTGCGTATGGCTGAGGCCGGGTTGGCGTGCGAGACTCGGTCCTATGGAAGGCGGCGATGACATGAGCGCCCTGCCCGACGAAGGCTGGCTGGCCGTGCATCGCCCGCCCAGGCGAACGAGACTCTTCCCGCTGGCCCATGCCGCCGGTTACACCGTCGATGACTGGATCAAGCTGCCCGACTCCGGGGAGCGCATCGAGTTGATCGACGGGAGCTTCGTCGTGAGCCCTGCGGCCATGGGCCTGCACGCATTGTGCGCGGGTGGTCTGCGGACCGTCCTGGCGGCGGCGAAGGCGGCCGGAGCCGATCTCGTGGTCGTCGAGGCGGCCAACGTGGCCGTCGGGGAAGACGGGCTGATTCCCGACATCGTGGTGCTGCCTCGAGACCTGGTCATGTCTCGGATGGTGATTTTTCCCGCCTCGGAGGTCGCTGCCGTGGCTGAGATCGTGAGTCCCGGACCGGGCAATCGTCGGCGCGACTACGAGCTCAAGCCGGTCAAGTACGCGGAGGCGGGCATCCCGGTCTTCCTGCGGGTCGAGCTCGAAGGGGCGGGCAGTCCGTGGGTCGAGGTATTGGAGCTGGGCGCGGGCGGCTACCAGATGACCGCTCGGGCCGGGGCGGGGGAGAAGGTGACGATCTCTGATCCGTTTGCCGCGTCCTTCGACCCGGAGCACCTGCTCGACGCCTGATCCGATGGGAGGCACGGACCGTCTCCCTCCCCCCGCTGGGGGTGTCCCTCCTGAGGGACCCCAGCCACAACGGCGGCGCCCCCCGGGGACCGGGTCGGACAGAGGCCCCAGGCCGGACAGGGCTGCGGATCGGGCAGGAGCCCAGACCCGGGCAGAGCCCGGGTCGGGTCAGATGCGGGCAGGAGCGATCGTCTCCGGGGTGGTCTGGGTGTCGGTGTCGCGGATCAGCGCCTGGCAGTCGGCGATGGCCCCTGTCAGCAGGTCGCGCAGCAGGGCGTCCGGGTCCGGGATGCAGGCCTGGACGATGCCCACCACCGAGAGCTGCACCGCGTTCGGCGCCGCGTACCGGCGGAAGCCCTTCTCCGTGATCCGGGCCGCGCGGCTGAAGCGCCTGGCCTGCTCCGCCGCGTGCGGGACCAGCGCCATCGCGCGCTGGCTCTCCTCACTCAGCGGGACCGTGCTGAACCGGCCCGAGGCCGGCTGGCCGGACGGGACGCCGTCGAGCCTGGCCAGCATCTCCTCGGCCGCCAGCACCGACACCGCGAGTGCCAGTTGACGCTCGGCTGCCGAGACCGGCAGCGCGGTCGTCGCGCATCGCAGTGCGATCCGGGCGTCCACCCGGAGGTCGTCGTCGTTCAGGTCGATGATCGACGGTACGAGGCCCACGAGGCGGGCCCGGTTCGCGTCGCTGGTGTTGTCGTTGACCAAGCGGGCGAGCGCGGCCAGCAGCGGGTGCGTGCAGGCCGGGTGGTCGCTCCACCGCTCTCCGGCTAGGTAGGACGCCAGTTCCATGAAGCAGGCGCCGCGCTTCGGGTTGCGATGCCTGCCGCGTGACAGAACCGGCATGAGATCAAGCTGATTGTCCACGGGGTGCTCCACTGCTCCACGGGATGCTGCTCTACGGGATCGCCGTCTTTCCAGTCTGCGCTGATAACAGCAACAACGCCAGTGATGGGGGTTTTTGCCTCCCCTGCAGCCTGCCCGGTGGGCGCGTAGGCACACCTGGGGTTAGAGGGATGCCACCTTTGTGGATCAGTTCGGTCGCCGGAACCCGCTGAAATTATTCTTTAGTTCATCGTCAAGTCTTGAAACTTATAACCGCGAACGATTGAGTTCGGTCGTGCAGACCCTCCGCTACGCGGCCGTCGCGGCCGCGCTCGTCTTAGGGATCGCCGCCCCCGCGCAGGCCGATCCCCGACCCCCCGCCGAAGACGCGCTGAAGGCGTCGTCCTATCCGCCGCCCTCCACGCTGCTCACCCAGGCCGTCACCGGCAAGCAGTTGGAGACGGCCAAGAAGACCCGGCCGGTGGCCCCCGGCATCTCGCTGACCTCGTTCGACCGCTACGACGAGCTCGGCTGGCTGCGTGCCGACGCCGTCACCGCCGACCTGGGCGCCGCGAAGGCCGACTACGTCTACTCCGGCGAGGTGTCCAAGACCGAGCCGCTGTCCGGGCCCGCCAAGCGCGCCCACGCCGTCGCGGCCGTCAACGGCGACTTCTTCGACATCAACAGCTCCGGTGCCGCCCTGGGCATCGGCATCCAGAACGGCACGCTCATCCAGTCGCCCGCCTCCGGCCATGACAAGGCCGTCGCGGTCACCGGCGACGGCGTCGGGCGGGTGCTGCAGATGTACTTCGAGGGCACCGCCACCCCCGCGGGCGGCGCGCCGATCACCCTGACCCAGTTCAACCAGATCGTCCAGGCGGGCGGGGTCGGCCTGTTCACGCCGCTGTGGGGCTCCTACAACCGGGCCCGCGCCGTCGAGGGCGCCACCGCCGTGATCGAGGTCGAGCTGGTCGACGGCGTGGTCTCGGCGGTACGCCAGGCGCCGGGCACCGGCCCGATCCCGGCGGGCACGACGATCCTGCTCGGCCGTGACGCCGGAGCCGCCACGCTGGCCGGGCTCAAGCAGGGCGACAAGATCGACGTGAGGTACCAGCCGAAGCCGTCCGACGGCAAGGCCGTCAAGGCGGCGGTCGGCGGCAACTACGTCCTGGTCAAGGACGGCGCCGTGCAGAGCTCCACCGACCCGGCCGCGCACCCGCGCACCGCGGTCGGCTTCTCCGCCGACGGCAGGAAGATGTACCTGCTGACCGTCGACGGCCGCCAGGCCGACAGCCGCGGCGTCACGCTCAACGAGCTGGCCGCCATGATGGTCGAGCTCGGCGCCGCCAACGCGCTCAACCTCGACGGCGGCGGCTCCTCCACGATGCTCGCCCGCGAGCCGGGCTCCGCCGACGTCCAGGTCGAGAACAGCCCGTCCGACGGCGGCGAGCGCCACGTGCCGAACGGTCTGGCCCTGTTCGCCCCCGAGGGCAGCGGCAAGCTGAAGGGCTTCTGGCTGGAGACGGCCGGCGACCCCGCCAAGGCGCCCGGCGCCTCTCCCGTCGCCGGTGGCCGCCCCGACCGGGTCTTCCCCGGGCTCACGCGGCGGCTGACCGCCGCCGGATACGACGAGACGTACGGCCCGGCGGCCGGCACCCCGTCCTGGCGCGCCGAGCCGGTGGTGCACGGCGTCGTCCGCGACGGCAAGTTCCACGCCCTGGTCCCCGGTCAGACGACGGTCACCGCCTCCCGTGGCGCCGCCAAGGGCACGCTGCGGCTCACCGTGCTCCAGCCGCTGCAGCGGCTCGGCGCCACCGTGGACCGGGTCGGCCTGGCCGGCACGGACGCCACGGCCACCTTCGGCGTCGTCGGCTACGACCACAACGGCAACACCGCGCCCATCGAACCGGCCGACCTCACGCTCGACTACGACCACGACGCCTTCGAGGTGACGCCCGCCGACCAGGGCTACTTCACCGTCAAGTCCAAGAAGGCGACCACGTCCGGCCTGATCACCGCCAAGGTGGGCAAGATCAGCACGGCCGTGCCCGTCACCGTGGGCTTCGAGGACAAGCCGGTCGCCGACTTCGAGAACGCCGCCCAGTGGAGCTTCGCCGCCGCCCGGGCCACCGGCTCGCTGTCGGCCGCGCCCGGCCAGAGCGGGGGCGGGCTCAAGCTGTCGTACGACTTCACCCAGTCCACCGCGACCCGCGCCGCCTACGCCAGCCCGCCGCAGCAGATCGAGGTGGCGGGGCAGCCGCAGGCGTTCGGCTTGTGGATCAACTCCACCGGCAAGGGCGAGTGGCCCAGCCTGGAGTTCTACGACGGCCAGGGGCAGTCGCAGATCCTGCGCGGCCCGTACATGACCTGGACCGGCTGGAAGTACGTCGAGTTCGCCGTGCCGCCCGGCGTCACTTACCCGCTCAAGCTGCGGCGCTTCTACGTGGCCGAGACCAAGACCGACGCGAAGTACACCAACGACATCCTCGTCGACGGCCTGGTGGCCAAGGTGCCGCCGTCGGTGACGGCGCCGCCCGCCCAGAAGGTCGCCGACCCGGTCGTCAAGCCCGAGGTGGCCAAGATGCCGTGGCGGTTCGCCGTCATGTCGGACGCCCAGTTCGTGGCCCGCGACCCGGACAGCGACATCGTGCGCAACGCCCGCCGTACGCTCCAGGAGATCAAGGCCGCCAAGCCCGACTTCCTGCTGATCAACGGTGACCTGGTGGACGAGGCGTCGCCCGAGGACTTCGCGCTGGCCAAGAAGATCCTCGACGAGGAGCTCGGCGGGACGCTGCCGTACCACTACATCCCGGGCAACCACGAGGTGATGGGCGGCAAGATCGACAACTTCAAGGCCGTCTTCGGCGACACCTACCAGACCTTCGACCACAAGGGCACGCGGTTCGTCACGCTGGACACCTCGCGGCTGAACCTGCGGGGCGGCGGCTTCGACCAGGTCGCCCTCCTCCGGGCCCAGCTCGACGCGGCGGCTCGGGACGCCTCCGTCGGCTCGGTGGCGGTGCTGTTCCACGTGCCGCCGCGCGACCCCACGCCCGGCAAGGGCAGTCAGCTCGGCGACCGAAAGGAGGCCGCGCTGGTCGAGGGCTGGCTGGCGGACTTCCAGCGGACCACCGGCAAGGGCGCCGCCTACATCGGGGCCCACGTCGGCACGTTCAACGCCTCGCACGTCGACGCGGTGCCGTACTTCATCAACGGCAACTCCGGCAAGAACCCGGCCACCGCTGCCGACGACGGCGGCTTCACCGGCTGGTCGCTGTGGGGCGTGGACCCGGTCACCGCGCAGGAGGCGGAGCACGTCAAGCGCAACTGGTTCGCCGACGCGCCCAGCTGGCTCGGCGCCCAGGTACGGCCGCACGTGGACGACCTCGCGCTCGCGGCCCCCGCGGCCGTGCAGGTCGGCAAGACGGCGGCCGTGTCGGCGACGATCAAGCAGGGCACCCGGGTCGTGCCCGCCGCCTACCCGGTGTCCGTGGCGTGGTCCGGCTCGCCGAACCTGCACATCGGATCGCGGCAGAGCGCCAAGCCCTGGGACGTCGCCGTGCTCGACCCCGCGACGGGGACGTTCACGGCGCTGCGTAAGGGCCAGGTGACCGTCGCGTTGACGGTCAGCGGCGTCACCCGCCAGGCGACGATCGCGCTGACGGCCAACGCGGCCGCCTGACACACAGCCGCTTGAGAGCGCAGGTGGGGGTCACTACGCGTGGCCCCTGCCCGGCCGTCCGGCGGTGGGGGTCACCACACCCGGCCCCCGCCGCCGGACACAATGGAGGTCATGACGGACCTCGTCGAGACCATCGAACGGCTCGAGCTGGTCGACCACCACATCCACGGAGCCACCGCGCACGACCTGACGCGCACCGCGTTCGAGCAGCTGATCACCGAGTCGGACCGGCCGGTACCGCACTGGATGACTCAGTTCGACTCCCAGGTCGGCCACGCGATCCTGCGCCACTGCGCGCCCGTGCTCGGCCTCGACCCGCACCCCACGCCCGAGGAATACCTGGCCAGAAGGGCCAGGCTGGGCGCGGCCGAGGTCAACGGGCGGCTGCTGGCGGCCTCCGGCGTGGGTCACTTCCTCGTCGAGACCGGCTACCGGGGCGAGGAGATCCTCGGCCCGGCGGGCATGGCCGAGGTCAGCGGCCGGCCCGCCGACGAGATCGTCCGCCTGGAGTCGGTGGCCGAGCAGGTCGCCGAGGGTGACGCGGCCGGATTCGCCGACCGGTTCGGCGAGGCGCTCCACGAGCGCACCCGTACGGCCCGCGGCCTGAAGACCATCGCCGCCTACCGCCACGGCCTCGACTTCGACCCCACGCGGCCCGGCCCGGCCGAGGTCACCGAGGCGGCGGGCCGGTGGCAGGAGGAGGGCGGGCGGCTCCGTGACCCGGTGCTGCTGCGCCACGTCATCTGGGCCGGTATCGAACGCGGGCTGCCCCTGCAGTTCCACACCGGGTTCGGCGATCCCGACCTCGACCTGCGCCGATCCGACCCGCTGCTGCTGCGCGGGCTGATCGAGCTGGCCGAGCCGACGGGGGTGCCGCTGCTGTTGCTGCACTGCTACCCGTACCAGCGTCATGCCGGATTCCTCGCCCACGCCTATCCGAACGTCTACTTCGACGTGGGCCTGGGCGTCACCTACATGGGGGCGCGCGGCGCCGCGCTGGTCGCGGAGAGCCTGGAGCTGGCGCCGTTCGCCAAGATCCTCTTCTCGTCGGACGCCTGGGGGCCCGCTGAGCTGCACCATCTCGGGGCCGAGCTGTGGCGGCGGGCGATGGCGCGGGTGCTCGGCGACCTGGTGGCCGACGGCGAGTGGTCGGCCGCCCAGGCGGTGCGCGTGGCGAGGATGGTGGGGGCCGAGAACGCCCGCCGCGTGTACGACCTGGGCCCGGATGGGTGAGGACGGCGGCGAAATGGGCACCGGGGAAAGGTGTGACGAAAGGAGCATCTGAGTGAGCCCGGGGGAACTGCTGCGCGAGGCGCTACTGGCCGAACTGCCCGCCGCCGTGAAGCTCAGGCGGGAGCTGCACGCGCAGCCGTGCGTGTCCGGGGAGGAGGGGCCGACGCTCAAACGCGTGCTCGACGCGCTGTCGGGCGGCCTCGTGGAGTACGTGGCGGGCACCGGCGCCGTGGTCAGGATCGGCTCTCCCGGCCCTGCGGTCGGCGTGCGCGGCGAGCTCGACGCGCTGCCGATCGCCGAGCGCACCCGCGTCCCGTGGGCCGCCACCAACGGCGCCATGCACGCCTGCGGTCACGACGTGCACCTGGCCGCCGTCGTCGCCCTGGCCCGCGCCGTGGCGAAGGTCCGCGCCGTTGTGGACGCCGGGGTGGAGGCGGCCGGCGATCCGGGCTCGACGGGGCTGTCCGCCTGGAGCTGGGACGAGATCGCGCCGCTGGTCGTGGTGCTGCAGCCGCGCGAGGAGACCTACCCCTCCGGCGCCTTCGACGTGGTCGAGTCCGGTGTGCTCGACCGGCACCAGGTACGCGCCATGATCGGCGCCCACGTCCAGCCCGTGCTCGCCGCCGGCGTGGTGTCGTGCACGCCGGGGGCGGTCAACGCCTCGGCCGACGAGTTCGAGCTGACCGTCAGGGGCGCCGAAGGTCACGCCGCCTACCCTCACCTGGCCCGGGACCCCGTCGTGGCCATGTCCCAGATCATCGTGGCCGCCCAGCAGATGGTCAGCCGCGCCGCCGATCCTATGGTGCCCACCGTGGTCACGTTCGGCACGGTCAACGCGGGCACCGCGCCGAACGCCATCCCCGGCGAGGCCGTGGCCAGGGGGACGCTGCGGACCATGTCCGAGTCGTGGCGGCGCGGCCTGCACGACCGGTTCACGCAGCTGGTCGAGGACGTGGCCAGGGCGCACGGCTGCCATGGCGAGGTGCGGGTCCTGCCGGGGGAGCCGGTGCTGGCCAACGACCCGGCGCTGGCCGTACAGACCGGGGAACTGCTGCGGCACCAGGGATGGACGGTCACCGAGGAACTGCGCTCGTGCGGCGCGGACGACTTCGCGGCCTACGCGTCGGTGATGCCGTCGCTGATGATGTTCGTCGGCGTCGACACGGCCGCCGGGCTGCACAGCCCGGACTTCCTGCCGGGAGACGACGGCGTGGCGGCCACGGCGGAGGCGCTGCTGGCCGGATATCTCACGGCGGGGGGCCGTCCGGCCCGCGCGCGATGACGCCCCGGACCGCCTGAACCGGGACGGACACGAAACTCACCACTACTCACCAAGACTCACCAGTACTCATCAATACTCATCAATGACGAAACCGCCCAGAACCTTTAGGCTCGGCGGCGATGGATCTCGAAAACTTCGCACCCGGTTCGGGCCGCCTCGAACCCAGGGCCGCACTACGCTCTGACGCCCCTTCCCTCGACCTCAACGGCGACTGGCGCTTCCGCCTCTCGCCGTCCGCCGGCCTGCCGGACGACTTCGCCGACCCCGGCTACGACGACTCGGCCTGGGACACCCTGCCGGTGCCGTCGCACTGGCAACTGCACGGGCACGGCTCGCCCGCGTACACCAACGTCCTTTATCCCTTCCCCGTCGACCCGCCGCACGTGCCGAACGAGAACCCGACCGGCGACCACCGCCGCGTGTTCGACCTGCCCGAGGGCTGGACCGGCGGGCGGCTGCGGTTCGAGGGCGTCGAGTCCTTCGCCCGGGTCTGGCTGAACGGCCACGAGCTGGGCCACTCGACCGGCAGCCGCCTGCCCGTCGAGTTCGACGCCGGACCGTGGCTGGTGCCGGGCCGCAACGTGCTCGCCGTCCGCGTCCACCAGTGGTCGGCCGCCAGCTACCTGGAAGACCAGGACATGTGGTGGATGCCGGGCATCTTCCGGGACGTGTCACTGACCCGCTCGGCCGCCGACGTCTTCGTCCACGCCTCCTACGCCGACGGCCGTGGCACGCTGAGCTTCGACGGCCCCGGACGGCTGGCCATCGCCGAGCTCGGCGTCGCCGACCTGGCGCCCGGCACCGAGATCACCGTCGACGCCGAGCCGTGGACCGCCGAGACGCCCCGCCTGTACGAAGCCGTGGTCACGCTGCCCGAGGAGACCGTACGGGTGCGTGTCGGGTTCCGCACGATCTCCATCGAGGACGGGGTGCTCCTGGCCAACGGCCGTCCGCTGCTGCTCAAGGGCGTGAACCGGCACGAGTTCCACCCCGAGCACGGCCGCGCCGTGCCGTACGAGACCATGCGCGCCGACGTCCTGCTGATGAAGCGCCACAACGTCAACGCCGTCCGGACCAGCCACTACCCGCCGCACCCCGACTTCCTCGACCTCTGCGACGAGCTGGGCCTGTGGGTGATCGACGAGTGCGACCTGGAGACGCACGGCTTCGGCCAGGTCGGCTGGCGCGGCAACCCCACGGACGACCCGCGCTGGGCCGAGGCGCTGCTGGACCGGATGCGCCGCACGGTCGAACGGGACAAGAACCACCCGAGCGTGATCATGTGGTCCCTCGGCAACGAGGCCGGAGTCGGCCGCAACCTGGCCGTCATGGCCGACTGGACCCGGCAGCGAGACCCGTCGCGGCCGATCCACTACGAGGGCGACCGCTCGTGCGCCGACACCGACGTGTACTCGCGGATGTACGCCTCCCACGCCGAGGTGGAGGCCATCGGGCAGGGAGTGGAGGACCCGCTGGCCGACCCCGAGCTCGACGCGCGGCGGCGGGCGATGCCGTTCGTGCAGTGCGAGTACGCCCACGCGATGGGCAACGGGCCCGGCGGCCTGGCCGAGTACCAGGAGCTGTTCGAGCGGTATCCACGGCTGGCCGGCGGGTTCATCTGGGAGTGGATCGATCACGGGCTGGCACACCCGGACTTCGAGTACGCCTACGGCGGTGACTACGACGAGCCGGTGCACGACGGGAACTTCGTGATCGACGGGCTGATCTTCCCCGACCGGACGCCCTCGCCGGGGCTGCTGGACCTGAAGAAGGTGTTCGAGCCGGTCCGGTTCACCTTCGACGACCAGGCCCAGGTCGTGCGGGTGGCCAACCACCACGGCTATCGCGACCTGTCGCACCTGGGGTTCGTCGCGGTGGTCGAGGAGGAGGGGGTGGCGGTCGCCGAGTTCCCGATCGACGTGCCCGCGACGGGTGGCGAGGTCAAGCTGCCCGACCTGCCCAGTGGGGAGGGGGAGCGGTGGCTGACGGTACGGGCGGTGCTCGCCACCGACCAGCCGTGGGCCGCCGCCGGTCATGAGGTGGCGTGGGGCCAGACCCGCCTGCCATCCGGCGCCCAGGGCGGCCTGACGTCCGGCGCGCAGGGCGGCCTGACGTCCGGCGCGCAGGACGGCTTGGTGTCTGGAGCCCAGGGCGGCCTGACCTCCGGCGTCCGGGGCGAGGCTCGTCCGGCGTCCGGTGGCGAGGGCGTTGGTTCTGGGGCGGATCTGGAGTTCGACCCCGGAACCGGGCGGCTCACCCGTCTGTTCGGGATCGAGGTCGAGGGGCCGCGACTGGAGCTGTGGCGGGCGCCGATCGACAACGACACCTACGGCGGGCTGGCGGGCCGGTGGCGGCAGCTCGGCCTGCACCGGCTCACCCACCGGGTGGACGCCATAGAGACCGGTGACGGGCTGACCGTACGCGCCAGGGTCGCGCCCGCGGCCACCGACCTGGGCATGCACGTCGTCTACCGGTGGACCGCCACGGGCGGTGGGCTGGAGCTGACCGTGGACGTCGAGCCGGACGGGGACTGGACCGAACCCCTGCCGAGGCTCGGCGTCGTCATGGCGCTGCCCGCGGCGTTCGGCGACGTCACCTGGTTCGGCCGGGGCCCCGGCGAGGCGTACCCCGACACCGGCATGGCCGCCAGGGTCGGCCGCTGGTCCGCCACCGTCGAGGACCTGCAGACTCCGTACGTCTACCCGCAAGAGAACGGACACCGAGCGGATGTCCGCTGGGCCGAACTGACCGGCCCGTCCGGGGGCATCAGGGTGACGGGCGAGCCGGTCTTCGGCCTCACCGCCCGCCGCTGGACCACCGCGGAGCTGGAGGCGGCTCGCCACCGGCCCGACCTGAAGCCGGGCGACCGGGTGCACGTCAACCTGGACCTCGCCCAGCACGGCGTGGGCACCGCGGCATGCGGGTCGCCCACGCTGCCGCAGTACGAGCTCCACGCGCGTCCCGCCACATTCCGCGTCCGCTTCGACCCGACAGGACCATCCAGCCTCTGACGGTCCGGGGCCCGACGGCCCCGGACCGGATGGTCAAGGGCGTGACGGCCCGCAGCCCGACGGTCCGAGGCCGGACGGCTCGGCGCTGGCGGGCGCCGAGTCTCTGGGCAGGCGTCACGCGCCTGCCGTTCCCCATCACAACAGACCCCTCTCCGCCACAACCCCCCCTCTGCCGCAAGGAGACGTCTTGGATGCCAAGCAGTACATGGCCGGTGTGTTCGACCGCGCGTCCGGCACCTACGAACAGGTCGGCGTGCCGTTCTTCGGCCCCGTGGCCGCCGAGCTGGTACGGCAGGCCGCCCCGGAGCCGGGGGACCGGGTGCTGGACGCCGGATGCGGCACCGGCGCCTCGCTCGTACCGGCGGCCGGGGCGGTGGGGCCGACGGGCCGGGTGGTCGGGCTGGACCTCGCGCCGGGGATGGTCGCCGCCACCGCGGCCGAGATCGACCGGCACGGCCTGACGCACGCCACCGTCCTCCAGGGTGACGCGGAACGGGCCGAGGAGCTCCTGCCCGGGGAGCGGTTCGACGTCGTGCTGGCCGGGATGATGCTGTACTTCCTGCCCGACCCGCTGGCCGCCGTACGCTCCATGACCGGACTGCTCCGGCCCAGCGGACGCCTGGCCGCCAGCCTGCTGGCTCAGGCGAGCCCGGCCGAGATCGAGCTGCTCGGCCTGGTGGCGCGGGCCCTGGCCCCGTACACCACAGCCGCGGGCACCGCACCCTTCCACCGCACCCTGAGCACGGCCGAGGAACTGACCGAACTGCTCAAGGAGGGCGGCCTGGACGGAGTCCGCTGCGAGGACGTCGTGTTCGAGGTGACCGTCGAGGCCGGGCAGGTATGGGACTGGCTGTGGTCGGCTGCCCGCCGCGCCTCCCTGGAGACCATCCCCGAGGCCCGCCACCCGGATGCCAGGGCAGCCTTGGAGGATGCCCTGGCGTACGAGACGTTCGTGCTACCCCGCACGGTGCGCTTCGCGACCGGGACCCGCGTCTGACAGGACACGACGGCCCCGGGCGGATCGCCGGGGCCGCGTGGTCAGTTGAACAGGTCGTTCTTCGCGCGGTTATGAACTTGTCCCAGACGGCCCGGCGGATAACCCACGGCTGGATGTCGGGCTGCTCTGTGTCGCGCAGGGCGACGCGGTCGTCGGAAGCGCCGCGTACGCGTTCGAGCCGATCCACGATGCGTTTGATCTCGTGGGGCTTGTCTACAACGCGACCGAGGAGTGCTGAGCTGCAGTACCTTGGCCTCTATGACAGCGCTGGATGATCTTGTGCGGCGCGTGCCACCACCTGCGGTAGCGGTGGACGGGCACGGGGATTGGCGAGTCGCGGAGACAGCACTGGGATTGGGCCTGCCAGACGACTTCAAGGCGCTGGTGCGGCGGTACGGCCGAGGCGAGTTCTGCGATCTCCTCTTCACTTATCCGCCGTTCGGGCAGTGCACGCGCTGATCGACATGCGAATCGACGGAATGCCGGTCTGGAACTTTTGAGTGCCTACGTCTTTGAACTGGTAAAGCGGACCACCTCCCTGCGAATGGCGTCGCGCTCGGTGATGAGATCATCCATGCTGTCAGCTCAGACCCTTTCTGTTGGACAAGCCCAAGTGAGGCCGCAGGATCGTAGGGTCTCGTCCAGTCGGCGAACGTAGGTGGTATCCGCCCAGGGCTCCAGCCGGGCTCGTGCCTGGCCGATCTCATCGGTCAGGCGAGCCGAGCTGTGCTGCCTGGTGATCTCGGCGGCATCCATAAGCTTGGCCGCCGCCTCTGGAATCTCCTTGGCCATCGTCAAGGCGCTGGCGTACCGCGCAAGTACCAGCCCATGTCGCCTCTTGTACTTCGGATCAAGCCCGGTCAAAAATCGTTGGGCTGCCGTCACTACTGGCCCCACGGCAGGTCCGGCTTGATTCAGCCGGACGAGCAAGGCGCATCTCCCAAGTTCCAATGCCGACGGCGAAATCCAGTGCAGGAACACCGGCTCGTTGTCCTTTGGCGCTCCTGCCGACGCGAGCGCGCGGTCATGCGCGCGAGCACTCGCTGAAGCATCGCCTTCCGCAGCGTAGGCAACCGAAAACAGCGACTCGTGCAGTGACAGCGACAGCTTGCTCGAAGACCGAGAAGCCCAGCTCTGAACAGCGAAGGCATGGTCCAAAACCGCAGCTGTCCGGCTCTGGTCAGCGGCCACCCGACCAAGCCAGTAGTGCGCGTAGCTGACCAATGTCGGGTCTCCGAGGTCGAGTGCCCCGCGCAACGCGTCACTCAGCGACTGCTCAGCCACCGCGTATTCGCGCAGGTCATAGGCCAGGAAGCCCACCAGCTGCGACATCTGTGCATATGTACTGAGGAGCCGGTCTCGCAGGTTCGGCAGCATCGGCTCGCGGACGAGGAGCCGCCCGACTGCCTCCCGCTGTCTATCGACGACAGGCAGCAGCGTGGCCGGCCCGGATCGGTCGTCGGCCTGATGCGCCTGCATCGAGAGTTTCTCGAACGTGCTAACCGTCGCCGCGTCCACCCTCCAAGTGCTGCGCAGCACCCCGGCCAGGCGTTCTTCCTCCTCCGGGGTGAGCACGCGCAGCAGATCCAATGCCTTGCTTCCGCCCAGCGCCAAGGCGAGTTCGAAGAGCAGTTCCCGTCGCTTCACGTCGGTCTCCTCGACGCCGATGGCACGCAGCAACCGCATACACGCTGAGGCGTCCACGAGCGACTTGTCAGCGGGCGGGGCTGCTGAGCTCGATTCCATCGTGACACGGCTTCCCCGATCCGGGGACGGTGGCCGATTGGCGTCCATGTCGCGGAAATCCGCACCACAGATCAGGTCACGATCAGCGGCACTGTACGAGGTGACAACCGATGCGCAGAGCAGACTCTGCGCATCGGTCTCGTAGATCTTGGCCAGCACGGCAAGCAGCCGTGCGGGCGGCCGACGTCCTGCCCCCGGCCAGCACTCGAATTCGTACAGCCGAGACTCGCGCAGTGCTGCGGTCCCCGCCGGATCGGCGTCGTTGACCATGGCCACAACCTCGGCTGCGGTGCGGCCGTGCGCCAGTCGATACAGCCGCAACGAGCTCACTCGGTGGGTGAGCGCGAGGACGTCGACGATCTGACCCCATGTGAAGCCCTTTTCCCGGAGACGCTTACTCCAAGAGCGAGCCTGGAGCAGAACCCGGTAGCCATCGCCGGACATCGGCCGCCTTCCTGTTGGAATTGCTCACCGATAGTAAATCGATGGTCACATTCCGCACAAGCAAGAGGTGTTGCTCAGGTCGCGGTGGCCGCTCTTAGGGGCGGTCGTAGATGGAGTGGTCGCCGATGCGCCGCCATTGCAGGATCGTCTCGCCGTCGTCCTCCGTGGCGAAGCGGAAGGTGGCGCGTCCGTCCGGTGAGGTGAAGTTCCATGTCAAGGAGTAGACGTCGGTATCAGTGAGTTTGTGGATGCGCAGTCGTACGGGCCAGGGCGCGTGGCCGGTGTGGGCGCCCTGGGCGAGCGCGGGAAGAAAGTGCTTGCAGACCGTCTCTTTGAACAGCGTGTAGTGCTCTGGGGGTAGTCGTGAGAGATCCCGTAGAAACGAGTCAGACCGCTCGTACTTCAAGGGGATGGCTCCCCGCGAATAGCGTCGCTCTCGGAGAAGAGCTCATCCATGCTCTCGAAACGTCGGCTGCGGCCATCTCGAAAGTCCGCCTCGGCCTCGGCTTCGGCCGCCTGCCAGCCGGGCACCCAGTACCAGGCGTCGTCGGCGGGAACAATGGCGGCCACTCGGCGGCCGTGATCGGTCAGGTATGCGATCGCGCCACGCTCGGAGGCGGCACTGATGACCTCGGGCAGGTGGCCGTCGGCTTCGTTCAGTGGGACCTCGAAGGCGCCGTCGCTCATGTCTTGAGTGTAGGTCAGGGCATATGCGGGGGTCACGCTGCGTAGTGTAGTCACTCGACTGCCGACTGTATGCGCTTTGCTGGACGTCCGCCCCTCCTTCTCTCCGTGAGCGTTACCGGTCGTCAAGATGCGGTCATCCCTTGTGCGGGCGAATGGGGATCGATCAAATCCGCCGTGGGACAACGATCACGGAAACCGGCAGGTTCGCGCAGGTCAGAGTGGGTGTTGTCCCCCGCTTGGGCGTACGCTGCCGGCCCAATTCGGAGTGTGGCCGGGGGCTGGCCCTTGTCTCCACGATCGCCGACCAAGTCGGCTACGAAGGCAACGACGAGGTAGGCCACAAGGTGTGGGCGAAGATCCACATGTACGGTGGCTCATAGATCAGCCGCCAAAAGTTTGGTGACAGAAAGCGACACGCGGGATCGAGCAGGCCCGCCCATAGGGCGGGCACGGTAACCGTGCCCGCCCCGACTGCGTGGACCGTGCTCGCGACGGACGTCAAGCAGGCATGTCGTCCAGCACCTCCAGCACCGTGCCCGCGCCGACCGTCAGGCCGCCCTCGCGGATCGCGAAGCCGAGCCCCGGCTCCAGAGCGACGGCCTTGCCCAGCTCGACCTGTACCTCGACCGTGTCGCCCGGCTGGGCGGAGTCGTCCAGGAGGAGCCGGCCGGGTACGTCGGTGGTGCGCAGGTAGAACTGCGGCCGGTAGCCGGACGCGATCGGCCGGCGCCGCCCGCCATCCTCCGGCGTGAGGAGGTAGATCCGGGCGGTGAACGACCGGCGGGCGCGCTGGCTGCCGGGCGCGGCCAGGACCATGCCCCGCCGCACCTGGTCGCGGCGGACACCGCGCAGCAGCACGGCGGCGTTGTCACCCGCCTCACCCCGCTCCATCGTCTTCCCGAACGTCTCCACCCCGGTCACTACGGCGGTGAAGCCGGACTCGAACCCGACGACGTCCACCGAGTCGCCCACCCGGACCGCGCCACGCTCGATGGCGCCCGTGACGACCGTGCCCCGGCCGGTGACCGTGAGCACGTTCTCCACCGGCATCAGGAACGGCGCGTCCACGTACCGGACCGGCACCGGGATGTGGTCGTCGACCGCCTGGAGCAGCGCGCCGATGGACGCCGTCCACTCGGGGTCGCCCTCCAGCGCCCGCAGCCCGGAGACCCGGACCATCGGGACGTCCCGGTAGCCGTGCTCGGCGAGCAGGTCGTGCAGCTCGAGTTCGACCAGGTCGGTCAGCTCCGGGTCGGCGCCGTCGGCCTTGTTGACCGCGACGACCAGGTGCTCGACGCCGACCCGCCGGGCGAGCAGCACGTGCTCCCTGGTCTGCGGCATGATGCCGTCCTGCGCGGACACGACGAGGATCGCGCCGTCGAGCTGCGCCGCCCCCGTGATCATGTTCTTCACGTAGTCGGCGTGGCCCGGCATGTCCACGTGGGCGTAGTGCCTGGTGTCGGTCTCGTACTCGACGTGCGAGATGTTGATCGTGATGCCGCGCACGGCCTCCTCGGGCGTGCGGTCGATCCGCTCGAACGGCGTGTACGTCGCCTGGCCCCGCTGCGCGAGCACCTTGGTGATCGCGGCGGTCAGCGTGGTCTTGCCGTGGTCGACGTGGCCCATGGTGCCGATGTTGAGATGCGGCTTGTTACGGATATAGGCCTGCTTGGCCATGATTCTTTCCTCTTGTGTCCTGGATGTGCTGTGACCCGCACGGGCCGACTACCTCCCCCCGCCGGGTCACCTAGGACTTACGGGAAGAGGTCAGCGCTCCAGGCCGTCGCAGGCACGCTCGAACGCGCCCGCGTTGGCGGGCGTCGCGAGGTGATCGTGCCTGAACATGAGGACCATAGTGAGGCGCTCAGCGCCGTCACGCAACGCAATATTCCCGGGAGGCGGCAGGGAGGTGTGCCGAAAGGCGGCCTCACCTGTGGTGACCAGGTAAAACACCTCATAGAGTGGGTGACGTGAGCAGGCTCACCAGCTCTCGCCGGCCGGGCACGCGAAGGCCGACCACGCCGCGGGTCGACTACGCGGCGCTGTTCGCCGTGACGCCGGCCCCATGCCTGGTGCTGGACCCGGATCTGATGATCGTCGATGTGAACTGGGCTTACCTGCGCGCGACCGGCCGCACCGCCGAGGACCTGATCGGGCAGCACATCTTCGCCGCTTTCCCTGACAACCCCGAGGATCCCCACGCCAACGGCGTGAAGAACCTGAGCGCCTCACTGAACCGGGTGCTGGCCTACCGGGTGCCTGACACGATGGCGCTGCAGAAGTACGACATCCCGCTCGCCGGGTGTCCTGGAGCGTTCGAGGAGCGCTGGTGGTCCCCGATCAACACCCCTGTCCTGGCACCGGACGGGACGCTGGCGTGGATCATCCACCGGGTCGAGGACGTGACGGAGTTCGTCCGCTCCTTCGGCCCGCGGCGGCCCACCACCCGCCGCTCACCGGGGCGTGCGGAGATGGAGGCCGAGCTGTACGGCAGGGCACAGGAACTACAGCGGCTGAACGAGGAACTCCGCCTGGCCCACACCCGTGAACACCAGGTCGCCCTCGCCTTGCAGGAGGCCATGCTGCGCTGCCCCGACCTGGACCTGCACCCCGAGATCGAGGTGCGCTACCTGCCCGCGGTGGAGACGCTGAACGTCTGCGGCGATTGGTACGACGTCGTCGACCTGCCGGACGGCTGCTTCGCCGTCGCGGTCGGTGACGTCGTGGGGCACGGCCTGGAAGCGGCCACGTCCATGGGGATGCTGCGCAGCGCGCTCAGCGCCGCGATCCGCGCCCTGAGAGAGCCGGCCCCGGCACTGGAAGTGCTCGGCTTGTACGCCCGTTCGCTCGAAGGGGCGCTGGCCACCACCGCGGTCAAGGCCGTGATCGACACCAAGAGGCGTCGCATCGCCTACAGCAGCGCCGGCCACCCGCCACCCGTCCTGTGCCATCGGGGCAACGCCTGCACGCTGCTGGACCAGGCCACCGACCCGCCGCTGGGCGCTCGCCCCGAACATGTCACCCGCCCGCAGGCCGAGCTTTCCTACACACCCGGTGACACCCTCGTCCTGTACACCGACGGTCTCATCGAACGCCGCGACCGGGACATCGACGTCGGCTTGGCCCGGCTGGCCGACGTACTCGCCCGATGCGGCGGGCTCGACCCCGGACTCCTCGCCGACGCCCTCCTGGCGGGCATGGACGTCAGCAGCGGCGCTCGTGACGACATCGCCCTGCTTGTCGTCCGCCTGTAAAGCCGGTAAATGGGGATGCCCCCAGATCGGCGGCGACCCTGGCTTGCCGCGCATGGAGAAGCGCGCGCTTCCATTCCAGAAGCTCTGGTTTACCCGACTGGCTCACTAGATCTGACATTTCCCGCTATGGTGCCGAAGATCCCTACCCTTGTCACAGGAGCTCCATGGCGCACGTCGAACCCCTCCGGGAGGGCGACCCCACTGCCGTGGGTCCCTACCAGCTGTTCGGGCGTCTGGGCGCGGGCGGTCAAGGGGTGGTCTATCTGGGCCAGGGGCCCGACGGCCGGCCGGTCGCGGTCAAAGTGCTGCGCGATGGACTCGCCAATGAGCGCTTGGCCAAGGAGATCGACGCGGCGCGCCGGGTGGAGCCGTTCTGCATCGCTCAGGTCCTCGATGCCTCGCTGGGTGCCCGGCCGTACATCGTGACCGAGTACGTCGAAGGGCCTTCGCTCCAGCAGGCGGGCCGCCACGTCGGCGCCGACCTGCAGCGGCTCGCGGTGGCGACCGCGACCGCGCTGGCGGCCATTCATCAGGCGGGCATCGTTCATCGCGACTTCAAGCCCGCCAACGTGCTGCTCGGACAGGGTGGCCCGCGGGTGATCGACTTCGGGATCGCCCGGTCCGTCGAATCGGGGATGACGGCTACCAGCAGCATCGTGGGGACGCCCGCGTACATGGCGCCCGAGCAGCTCGCCGGCGAGGGGATCGGGCCGGCGGTCGACGTGTTCGCGTGGGCGTCGGTGATGGTGTTCGCCGCGACCGGGGTGCCGCCGTTCGGTGAGGATTCGCTGCCCGCGGTGATCAACCGGATCCTGCACAACGAGCCGCAGGTCGGCGATCTTCCGCAACCGTTGCGCGCGATCGTGCTGGGGTGCCTGGCCAAGGATCCGCCGCACCGGCCGGCCATGCGAGACGTATTACTGCAGCTTCTGGGCGGACCCGCCCCCGGCCGTCTGGACGGTGCCGGCGGCCTCGGACACGCCCCCGGGCATCCGGACGGTGCCGGTGGCCGCGGTCCGGCCACGGTTCCCGGGCGGCGGCGCGGGGCCAGGACAGCGCTCGTCGCGGGCGTCTCCGGTGCGGGGGCGCTGGTCGTCGCGAGCGCCGTCGCCTGGGGCGCCACGAGCGTCTGGGATCTCCGGGAAACGCGGCCGAGCACGCTGTCACTGGCGTTCACCACTACCGCGACGCCTACCCCGACGAAGACGAAAACGCCTCAGCACCCGAAGACCAAGAACCCGACGAAGCCGACCGTCAAACAGACTCCGAAGCCGACGCGGACCGTGAAACCGACACAGACCTCGAAGCCAACCCAGACCGTGAAACCGACAAAGACCGCCCCCAAACCCACGACCTCGTCGTCGAAATCGTCATCGGGCAGCGGTTCCTTCCGGATCGTGTGGGTGCGAGTCATCGGTCCCAGGCACGCCGACACCCCGGACTGCGTGTACAACCATGGCAACATCTCCGGCCTGGTCGAGGGGACCAAGCTGTCCACCGACTTCCGCTACGAATGGATCCTGAACGGGCGGGTGGTGTCGCGCTCTGAGAGCGTCATCGCCGAATCCCACACCCAGACGGTCTTCGGCCCGCTCGTGCAGACGGAAGGCACCCACCGGGTCACCCTCCGCCTCACCTCCCCCCAAGCGGTGTCGAAGGCCTTCTCGTTCACCATCTGCCCGAGCGACGACTGATGACCCCGCTCCTGCCAGAAGATCCCCAGGTCGTGGGGCCTTATCGGCTGTCCGGGCGTCTGGGCGCGGGCGGTCAGGGGGTGGTCTACCTCGGCCAGGGTCCCGACGGGCGGCCGGTCGCGGTCAAACTGCTGGCCGACGGCGTGGCCGCTGATCATCGCTTCGCCAAGGAGATCGACGCGGCGCGCCGGGTGGAGCCGTTCTGCATCGCTCAGGTGCTCGACGCCTCGCTGGGCGGCCGGCCGTACATCGTGACCGAGTACGTCGAAGGGCCTTCGCTGCACGAGGCGGGCCGCCACGTCGGCGCCGACCTGCAGCGGCTCGCGGTGGCGACCGCGACCGCGCTGGCGGCGATCCACCGGGCGGGGGTGGTGCATCGCGATTTCAAACCCGCCAACGTGCTGCTCGGCAGGGACGGGCCGCGGGTCATCGACTTCGGCATCGCCCGCGCGTCCGGGCATTCGCTGACGGTGACGAGCAGCATCGTCGGAACCCCTGCCTACATGGCGCCCGAGCAACTCGCGGGCGCCCCGCTCGGCCCCGCCGTGGACGTCTTCGCGTGGGCGTCGGTGATCGTGTTCGCCGCGACAGGAAGCCCGCCGTTCGGCAACGACTCGCTGCCCGCGGTGTTCCGCCGCATCCTCAACGAGGAGCCGTATCTGGGCGACCTGCCGGGTCCGCTGCGCCCGATCGTGCTGTCCTGCCTGGCCAAGGACCCCGCCGCCCGGCCCGCCATGCAGGACGTCCTGCTCCGGCTCATCGGCGCCCCGCCCACCGGTACGCCGGGCGACCTGACGGGCCATCGAGCCGGTACGGCGGGCGACCTGACGGGCCGTCGAGGCGGTACGGCGGGTCCTCCCGTGAGCAGCCCGCGTTGGAAGGCGCTGCTGGCGGGCGCCGGGGCACTGGCGGTGTCCGGCGGCTTGGTGGCCGGGGCGATCATGTTGCTGCCCGACACGACGACCCCGACGGCCGGGCCCCTCCTGTCAGCCACGGAACAGCAGGCCACCACGACCCCCAGTCCGTCGGCCAAGAAACAGGGCACCGACAAGACACCCAGCCCGCCGGTCAAGAAGTCGCGCCCCACCCGGACCGGCGACTCGAAGCCCACCAGCTCCGTCGCGAGGCAGCCGACGCCCAAACCTACGGCCTCCCCGCGGAAAACCACGACCAAGACCGCGGCCGCAGGAACCGTACGCCTGGCGTCGTTGACCCTGGACGGTCAGCAGACCGGACCGAACTGCTACTCGCCCAGCCTCTTCCCCGTCGCCTTGCTCACGGGCCCGACAGGCAAGCAGGTCGAATACGGGTACCGCTGGGTCGTGGACGGCCAGGACGAGGGATGGAAGACGGACTGGGTGACCGGTTCGACCAAGAACCGGCGCAACCCCTTCGGCGCCTTCGACCCGGGCCGGCACACGATCGTCTTCCACTTGCTGACACCCTCGAAGGACCGCAAGAGCGTGACGTTCACGGTGTGCGAGCCGTTGTCCTAGGCGCGCTGTCTTCCTGTCGCGTTGCGCGGTCGTGTTCGTTGGTGTTTCGCACAACGGGAGCGGTGGCCTTCGTCGGATGTGCCGAAGATGCCGCGACCCGGCCGGGCCTACCGTACGGTCATGCCACGCCTCGTCCTCGACGACCTCTACCGCATCGCGGTCCCATCCGACCCGAGGCTGCGCCCCGATGGCGGCGCCGTCGCCTACACGCTCACCACCGCCGACCGCGACTCCGACCAGAACCAGGCCGAGATCTGGCTCGCCGCCCCCGGATCCGAGCCGCGCCGGCTCGCCTCCGGGAGCGCGGCGCGCTGGTCGCCCGACGGTCGGCTGCTCGCCTTCCTGCGGCCTGTCGACGGGCACGCGCAGATTCACCTGCTGCCGATGGACGGCGGCGAGCCGCGCCCGCTCACCTCGGCGTCGCTCGGCGCCGGTGCGCCCGTGTGGTCGCCGGACGGCAGCCGGATCGCCTACAGCGCGCCGTACGGAGACCTCGACCCCCACGCGCCGGTCGTGGCCGACACCCTGGAGTACAAGGCCGACGGCACCGGGTTGCTACGCGGCCTGACCACGCAGTTGTTCGTGGTGGACGTGGCGACGGGGGACGCCGTCCAGGTGACCGAGGGCGGGTTCCACGCGGGCGAGCCGTCGTGGTCGCCGGACGGGCTGCGGCTGGCGTTCGCGGCGAGCATGGCGGCCGACCGTGACCTGGTGGTGGAGAGCGCGGTGTACGCGGTGGACGCCACCGGCCCGGTGCCGGGCAAACCGGAGCGGCTCACCGGGCCGGACCTCATCTGCACCGGCGCCTGGTGGCTCGCCGCCCCCGACCGTGACCGGCTCATGGTGGCCGGGCTGCGCGAAGCCATCGGTCATGCCCGCCTGTACACGCTCGGGCCTGACGCCTTGGAAGAGGTGGAGACCGGGCTCGACCGCAACGTCATGACCGGCGCCCCCGGCTACCCCGGCGCCGTCCCCGCGCTACTGGGCGACGACCTGCTGTTCTGCGCCCGCGACCAAGGCCGCACGCACCTGTACCGCCTGCCGAGCGGGCCAACCGCCGGAAAGGCTGGCAAGATCGTCGGCAACGACTTCACGGTGTCCGGCGTGTCCGTGGCCGCCGGCCGGGTCGCCTGGGTCGCCTCCTCCCCGCTCAGCGCCGGTGACGTCTACCTCGACGGCGAGCCCCTCACCCACCACGCCCTCCCGGACGTCGACCTGTTCACCCTACGCCCGCGTACCTTCACCGCCCCCGACGGCACCCCCATCGAGGGCTTCGTGCTGCGCGACGAGACGCGCACCACCCCTGGCCCGCTGCTGCTCGACGTGCACGGCGGCCCGCACAACGCGTGGTCGCCCGCCTTCGACGGCGCCCACCTCTACCACCAGCGGCTCGCCGCCGACGGCTGGACCGTCCTGCTGGTCAATCCGCGCGCCAGCGACGGGTACGGCGAGGACTTCTTCACCGCCACCATCGGCGCCTGGGGGCTGGCCGACGAGCAGGACTTCCTCGCGGCCGTGGACGACCTGGTGGCGGAGGGCGTCGCCGATCCTGACCGGCTGGCCGTCGCCGGTTACAGCTACGGTGGCTACATGGCGTGCTGGCTGTCGACCAGGACCGGCAGGTTCAAGGCGGCCATCCCCGGCGGCTGCGTCAGCGATCTCGCCAGCATGGCGGGCACATCCGACGCCGGGTCCCTCATCAAGGCGTACGAATGCCGGGGCGACCTCCAGGCCCAGTCGCCGATCGCCCAGGTGGCCCGCGTCACCACCCCCACCCTGCTCCTGCACGGCGACAGCGACGACCGCTGTCCGGTCGGCCAGGCCGAGCAGTGGTTCGCCGCGCTGCGCGAGCAGGGGGTGCCGGTCCGGTTGGTCCGCTATCCGGGCGCCTCGCACTTGTTCATTCTCAACGGGCGCCCCTCACACCGGTACGACTTCAACGAGAGGATCATCACGTGGCTGGAGCAATGGGTCACCGGCTCGCCGAGCTGATCGCCGAGCACGAGGTGCCGGGGGCCGCGCTGGCCTACCTGCACCGGGGCGAGGTACACGAGTTCGCGGCGGGCACCCTCAACAAGGACACGGGGGTCGAGGCGACACCCGACTCGCTGTTCCAGATCGGGTCCGTGACCAAGGTGTGGACCGCGACCCTGCTCATGCGGCAGATCGAGCGCGGCCGGCTGACGCTCGACACGCCGGTGGCCGAGGTGCTGCCCGAGTTCAGGGTGGCCGATCCGGAGGTCTCCAAGACCGTCACGATCAGGCACCTGCTCTCCCACACCAGCGGCATCGACGGCGACCTCTTCCTCGACACCGGGCGCGGCGACGACTGCGTGGAGAAGTACGTCGCGGCCTGCGCCGACCTGGCCCAGATCCACCCGCTCGGCGCCACCCAGTCCTACTGCAACTCCGGCTTCACCGTCGCCGGCCGCATCCTGGAGAAGCTCGAAGGCAAGCGCTGGGACGACGTGCTGCGCGAGCAGATCGTCGAACCGCTCGGCCTCACCCACACCTGGACGCTGCCGGAGGACGTGCTGCGCTTCCGCGCCGCCATGGGCCATGTCGACGGCGGCGCGACCGCCCCCGTGTGGGGCCTCATGCGCTCGGCCGGGCCCGCCGGGCTCATCTGCGCCCGGCCCGCCGACGTGGTCGCGTTCGCCCGCGCCCACCTCGAAGGCGGCCTCCTGGACGACCCGCGCGCCATGTGGGAGCCACAGGTCGACATCCCCAACCCGTACGCGCTGGGCAGGCAGTGGGGCATCGGCTGGATCCTCGACGAATGGGACGGTCACCAGGTCATCTCCCATGGTGGCAACACCATCGGCCAGCACGCCATGCTGTGGGCCGTACCGGACACCGGCACGATCGTGTGCGTCACCGCCAATGGCGGGCACAGCGGCGCGTTCACGCACGCCGTGGCCACCGAGCTGTTCGCCGAGCTGGACGGCCTGAGCGTGCCGCGCAGGCTCGGGCCGCCGGAGACGCCCGTCCAGGTCGACGTCGACGGCTACGTGGGTGTCTACGAGCGGGCCGGGTCCCGCTCCACGCTGACCGTCCGTGACGGCGAGCTGTGGATCCTCAGCGAGGCCACCGGCGCCCTGGCCGCGCTCCAGCCGCCGATGGAGATGAAGCTCGTCCCCGTGGACGAGGTCACCTTCGTCTGCCGCCGGGAGGGGGATCCGGACTGGCTGTCCGCCGTGTTCTACCGGCTCGAGGACGGCTCGCCGTACATCCACCTGGGAGCGCGCGCCACTCCGAAGATCAGCTGAACATGCCGGACCACGGTGAGCGGGCGAACGGCCGCCCGCTCACCCGCTCCGGACCGAACAACGGCTTCGGGCCGGACTACGGTGAGTGGATGAACGACCGCCCGCGCGCCAGCCTAGGACGGATCCTGAACGACCTCGGCAGCACCGTGATCGACGTGGCCGCCTCGCCGGGCGACCTCGACGCCGAGGTGACCGGAGTGCACATCTTCGACCCGCTCGACGAGCTGATCGTCCCGCCGGGCGGCATCCTGCTGGCCGTCGGCGTGCAGGGCACGGCGGAGATCTGCTCGCTGCTCACGCGGGCCCTGGCGGCGGCCGGCGTGGTGGTCAAGCTGCCCGTGGACGCCGACGAGCAGGTGCGCGCGACCGTGCTGGAGACCGGTGTGGCCGTGCTCGGCCTCACCAGGGCCGCCTCCTGGGCCCAGGTCGCCGCCCTGCTGCGCTCCCTGCTGGCGGAGGGTGACCTGGGCGGGCCGGGGGAGGAGCCGCAGGGCGACCTGTTCTCGCTGGCCAACGCGGTCTGCGCGCTGCTCGACGCGCCCGTCACGATCGAGGACAGGTCCGCGCGGGTGCTGGCCTACTCCGAACGGCAGGACGAGGCCGACCAGGGCCGGATCGACACCGTGCTCGGCCGTCAGGTGCCCGAGCGCTACCAGCGGATGCTCGACGAGAACGGCTTCTTCAAGCTGCTCTACCAGAGCCACGAGCCCGTCTACCTCGAACTCGACGGCGACAGCATCAACCGGGCGGCCGTCGCCGTGCGGACGGGTGACGAGATCCTCGGCTCCATCTGGGCCGCCGTCCGCGAGCCGCTCACCCCTCAGCGGCAGCGCGCGCTCGCCGACGCGGCCAAGATCGTCGCCCTGCAACTGCTGCGGGAGCGGGCCGGCGCCGACAGCCAGCGGCGCCTCCGTACCGACCTGCTGTCCACCGTGCTCGCGGGCGGCGCCGACGCGCCCGAGGCCGCCGCGCGGCTCGGCATCGCCACCGCCCGGCTGTGCGTGCTCGCCGCCCAGCTCGCGCATCCCGCCGACGACGACCCGGCGCGCGCCGAGAGCGACCGGCAGCGCTTCGCCGACGCGCTCGCGCTGCACGTCGGCGCCATCCACCCCAAGGCGGCCGCCGCGCTCGTCGGCTCGGTGGCCTACGCCGTGCTGCCGCTGCAGGCGGGCGGTGAGGAGGAGGCGCGGGCCGTACGCGTGGCGGAGAGCTTCCTGGCCAGGGTCGGGCCGCGGCACTCGGCCAGCATCGGCGTCGGCCGCCTGGCCGCCAGCCTCGCCCACGTCGCCAGGTCCCGCGCGGACGCCGACCGGGCGCTGCGCGTGCTGCTCGCCCGCGGCGCGACGGGCCAGGTCGCCGGCTACACCGCCGTGCACTTCGAGTCGCTGCTGCTCCAGGTCGCCGACGTGGCGGCGGCGGAGGACCAGGCGCCGACCGGCCCCTACCAGCGGCTGCTCGACCACGACGCCGAGCACGGCAGCGACCTGGTCGCCACGCTGCGGGCCTACCTCGACGCGTTCGGCGACGTCAACGCCGCCTCGGCCAGGGTCCACGTACACGCCAACACCTTCCGGTATCGGCTCAAGCGGCTCACCGAGATCAGCGGGCTGGACCTGTCCGACGCCGACGCGCGGCTCACCGTCATGCTCCAGATGCGCATCTTCGGGCGATAGCACCACTCCTGCCGCGCTTTTCGTTACAGCACACGAAGAACGATCTACGGTCAGCGACCAGGGTGGTGCCTCAGATCCCCCTCCCCTGGAGCGCCCCACATGAGAAAACCAGCCGCGCTCGTCGCCGTGGCCCTGCTCGCCGCGGCCTGCGGCGGCACCACGGGCACACAATCAGGCACCGGCTCGGGGACGGGCGCGCCGGTCACCGGCGGCACGTTCTCCTTCGCCATCAGCGCCGACCCCGGCGTGCTCGACCCCGCCATGGGCGTGCTGTCGGTCACCAACCAGGTGCTCGGGTTCGCGTACGACACACTCGTCGGCGTTGGCGACGACGGCCGGATCGTCCCGGGACTCGCCGAGAAATGGCAGGTCAAGCCCGACTCGGTGACCTTCACCCTGCGCAAGGACGCCACCTGTTCCGACGGCGCCAAGCTCACCCCCTCCGACGTGGCCGACAACGTCAACCACATCGCCGACCCCGCCACCAAGTCGCCCATCTACGGCGTTCTCGTGCCCGCCGGGATGAAGGCCAAGGCGGACGACGCGGCGGGCACCGTGACCCTGTCCACGCCCGAGCCCTTCAGCTTCATCCTGGAGAGCACCCAGCAGATGTTCATCGTGTGCGGCAAGGGCGTCAAGGACCGCTCGGTGCTCGCCCACGGCACCTCCGGCTCCGGCCCCTACCGGCTCACCGAGTCGGTCTCGGGCGACCACTACACCTTCAAGGTCCGCAGGGAGTACGTCTGGGGCCCCGGCGGGGCCACGGTCAAGGACCTGCCCGAGACGGTCACGCTGAAGGTCGTGCCCAACGAGCAGACCGCCGCCAACCTGCTCGTCGCCGGCACGCTCAACGGTGCCGTCTTCTACGGCCCCGACCGCACCCGTGTGGCGGCCACCCCGGGAGTCGTCAAGAACGTCCTGCCCTTCGGGAACGGCCAGTTCTTCTACCACCAGGGCGACGACCGGCCCGCCCACGACCCGGCCGTACGCAAGGCGCTCACCCAGGCCGTCAACCTCAAGGAACTGTCCGGGATCGCCGCCAGCGGCACCGGCCGGCCCGCCACCGGCCTCGTCCTCGACCCGCGGCCCTGCCAGGGCGACACGGTCACCGGGCACGTGCCCGCCGGCGACCCGGCCGCGGCCGCCGCCGCCCTGGACGCGGCGGGATGGCGAGCGGGCGCCGACGGCGTCCGGGTCAAGGACGGCAAGCGGCTGACGCTGCGCTTCGTCTACCCCACCACCAGGGGATCCGGGGTCCAGGCGGCGGCCGAGTACCTGGGCGCCGCCTGGAAGAAGGCCGGCGTCGAGGTGAAGCTGAACGGCATCATCGACGCCAAGCTGGCCGAGTCGCTCAACGTCACCCAGGACTGGGACGCCATCTGGCTGCCGATCTCCGTCACCCTGCCGAGCCAGCTCGTCGGTTTCCTGTCGGGACCGGCCGCGCCCAAGGGCGCCAACTTCGCCCACCTGAGCAACTCCCGCTACACCTCGCTCGTCGCGCAGGCCTCGGCAAAGCCGGCGGCCGAAGGCTGCAAGCTGTGGCTGGAGGCCGAGTCGGCGCTGTTCGAGAACGCCGACCTGGTCCCGGTCGTGGAGAACACCGTCCTGGCCGCCGGAAAGGGCGCCACGTTCCGCATCATGGCCGGGGACCTCGTGCCGACCTCGATCCGCCTCACGCAAGGAGGCTGAGTGCGCGAGCTCCACAAGACCGGGCCCGGCTCGCCGAGCCGGGTGCGGTCACGCGGGTCGCGGTGGGTGGTGCGGCAGGTCGTGCGGTTCGCCGTCTCGCTAGCCGCGCTGCTCGTCGCGTCCTTCGCGATGATCCACCTCATTCCGGGTGATCCGGTACGGGCGTCGCTCGGGCCGGCCGCGCCGATCGAGCTCGTCCGGGCGCGTACGGCGGCGCTGGGGCTCGACCGGTCGATCCCCGAGCAGTTCCTCACGTACACGGGCCACGTGTTGTCCGGAAATTTCGGGACCTCGTTCCTGTCGGGTGAGCCGGTCGCCGAGATCGTCGCCGCCCGGCTCCCCAACACGCTGGCCCTGGCCCTGCTGGCGACCGTGGTGGCGCTGCTGGTGGCGGTGCCGCTCGGCATGTGGGCGGCCGTCCGCACCGAGAACGGCCGCAACCGCGGCACCGATTACGCCTTCACCACCGTGACGGGCACCGCCGTCGCCGTGCCGGAGTTCCTGTACTCGATCGCGCTGGTGACCGTCTTCGCCATCGGACTCGGCGCGTTCCCGCCCGCGGGCAAGGCCGGCGCCGTCTCGTACGTGCTGCCGGTCCT
Organism: Nonomuraea sp. CA-143628; assembly: GCF_050942315.1. Classification (NCBI taxonomy): domain Bacteria; kingdom Bacillati; phylum Actinomycetota; class Actinomycetes; order Streptosporangiales; family Streptosporangiaceae; genus Nonomuraea; species Nonomuraea sp. CA-143628. Next base: position 7,457,155 of record NZ_CP192072.1, on the reverse strand, counting down.
CGCCCTGGCGATCGGCCCGATCGCGATGATCGCCCGCATCTCCCGCGCGGAGACGCTGCGCGAGCTGGGCACCGACTACGTACGGCTGGCGCGCGCCAAACGCCTGCCCGCCGCCCGCCTCTACCTCAGGCACGTGCTGCCCAACACGCTCACCGCCACCCTCACCCTGGGCGGCCTGCTGCTCTCGGCGCTGATCGCGGGCAGCGTGCTGGTCGAGTACGTCTTCGCCTGGCCGGGGCTCGGCCTGAAGATCGTCGAGTCGATCACGCAGAAGGACTATCCGGTCGCCCAGGGCGTCATCCTCGTCTACGGCGCGATCGTGCTCGTCGTGAACCTCGCCGTCGACCTGGCCCTGGCCGCGCTCGACCCCACCTCCAAGATCAGGGAGGCGTGAGTGAAGTCTCGCCCACCGCGCACGCGCGGGGAGTGCCGCGTGAAGGCCGTGCGGGCAGGGAGTGCCTCGTGAAGGCCCGTCTGCCGCGCACGCCCGCGGCGGTCGCCGGAGCCGTGCTCGTCGCGGCCATGATCGTGCTGGCCGTCGTCGGGCCGCCCGTCTGGGGCGCGAGCGCCGAGCGCATCGACGCGGCGGCCATCCTCCAGGGCGCGTCCGCCGCCCACCCGCTCGGCACCGACAGCCTGGGCCGCGACCTGCTCGCCAGGGTGCTCGTGGCCGGCCGGTTCTCCCTGGCGCTGGCGCTGGCCGCCACGCTCATCGGCGGTCTGGCCGGGATCTTGCTCGGTGCCCTCCCGTCCGTGCTGCCGGGCCGGCCCGCCCGGCTGATCACCGGATTGGTCAACGCCCTGGTCGCCTTCCCCGGGCTGTTGCTGGCCATGTTCACGGCGGTCGTCTCCGGGCTGGGCGCCCGCGGCGCGGTCCTGGGCATCGGGGTGGCCATCGCGCCCGGATTCGCCCGGCTCACCCAGACGCTGGCCGCGACCGTCGCCGGGTCCGACTACGTGTCGGCCGCCCGCATGCTCGGCGTGTCCCGCCGCCGGATCCTGACCGGGCACGTGCTGCCCAACATCGCCGAGCCGCTCATCCTGCAGCTCACCCAGGCGCTCGGCGGCGCCCTGCTCGGCCTGGCCGGGATGTCGTTCCTCGGCCTGGGCGTGCAGCCGCCGTCGTTCGACTGGGGCCGGCTGCTGTTCGACGGGTTCGCCCGCATCTACGTCACGCCCGAGGTCGCTCTCGGCCCGGCGGCGGCCATCGCGCTCGCCGGAATCGGGTTCAACCTGCTGGGCGACGCCATGGCCAAGGCCGCCGCCCGTACCGCCGCGGCGGGCAAGGCTTCGGACGCGGCCGTACCGGCCGATCCCGGCGAGCCGGACCCCGACGCGGTGCTGGAGGTCAGGGACCTGACCGTCGCGTTCCCCGGCGGCGTGACACCCGTGCGCGGGCTGTCGCTGAGCATCGCCCCCGGCGAGATCGTCGGCCTGGTGGGGGAGTCGGGCAGCGGCAAGAGCCTGACCGCCGCCGCGATCGGCGGGCTCGTCCCCTATCCGGGCACGGTCGCCTACGGGCGGCTGCTGCTCGGCGGCCGGGACGTCGCCACGCTGTCGGGCAAGGAGCTCGGCACGACGCTGGCCATGGTGTTCCAGGACCCCATGGCCTCGCTCAACCCGGCGCTGCGGGTGGGCGGGCAGCTCGCCGAGGTGGCGAGGGTGCACCAGGGCGCCGGGCGGGCCGAGGCGAACCGGCGCGCCGTGGACCGGCTCGGACACGTCCACCTGCCCGACCCAGCCGCGCGCGCCCGGCAGCACCCGCACGAGCTGTCCGGCGGCATGCGGCAGCGCGCGGTGATCGCGATGGGCCTGATGGCCACGCCGAGGCTGATCATCGCCGACGAGCCGACCACGGCGCTCGACGTGACCGTGCAACGGCAGATCCTGCGGCTGCTGCGCGAGGTCACCGAGGAGAGCGGCGCGGCCGCGCTGTTCATCACGCACGACATCGCCGTGGTGGGCGAGCTGTGCGACCGGGTCATGGTCATGTACGCGGGCCGGGTCGTGGAGGAGCTGCCCGTCCGCCGGCTGGCCGCCGAGGCCGCGCACCCGTACACGCGGGCGCTCATCGCCTCCCTGCCTGACATGGCCACCGACCGCGACAAACCCCTCGCGAGCATCCCCGGCCGCCAGCCCGCCCCCTCGGACGTGGGCCCCGGCTGCGCCTTCGCGGACCGGTGCGCCCTGGCGACCGCCCGCTGCGCCGCCGAACGTCCCCCGCTCATCCCGTACGGCGAAGCGGGCCGCGTGGCCTGCTGGGAGGTCAAATGATCATCGAAGACCTGACCGTGCGCTTCGGCGCGTTCACCGCGGTCGACCGGGTCACGCTGGAGATCCCCCCTGGCCGGATCGTCGGGCTCGTCGGCGAGTCGGGATCGGGCAAGTCGTCGCTGGCCAGGGCGGTGAGCGGCCTGGTGCCGTACACGGGCCGGATCGACGGGGCGCGCGACGTCCAGATGGTCTTCCAGGACCCGTACGCCTCCCTGGACCCGCGCATGACGGTCGGCGAGTCGGTGGGGGAGGGGGTAAGGCGTGACCGGGCGGGGCGGCGGGCCGAGGTGGATCGGCTGCTCGGGCTCGTCTCGCTGCCCGCCGACCTGGCCGGGCGCTATCCGCGCGAGCTGTCCGGCGGCCAGCGGCAGCGGGTCGCCGTCGCCCGGGCGCTCGGCGCCGGGCCCGATCTGCTGGTCGCCGACGAGATCACCAGCGCGCTCGACGTGTCCGTCCAGGGCGCGGTGCTCAACCTGGTGCGCTCGCTCCGCGACGAGCTGGGCCTGTCGATGCTGTTCATCTCGCACAACCTGGCTGTCGTCCGGTACGTCTCCGATGTCGTCGCGGTCATGCACCAGGGCCGCGTCGTCGAGTCCGGGCCCACGGAGAAGGTGGTCGGCGAGCCCGGCCACGACTACACGCGGGCCCTGCTGGAAGCGGTGCCCCGCCTCGCCTGAGCGCTCGCCTGAGTGAGCTCACCCGAGGGTTGACCGAGGGCTCAGAGGGTGATCCATTCGGTGGCGGTGGTGACCTCGTCGAGCACGGCCGGAATGGGCGCGACGCCCAGCCCCGGCCCGGTCGGCACCGCCAGGTGGCCGTCGCTCAGCTCGAACGGCTCGGTGATGTCGGTGGCGAAGTAGCGGCGCGAGGCCGAGGTGTCGCCCGGCAGCGTGAACCCGGGCAGCGCGGCCAGCGCCACGTTCGCGGCCCGGCCGAGCCCGGTCTCCAGCATGCCGCCGCACCACACCGCGATCCCGTTCGCCCGGCACAGGTCGTGGATGCGGCGGGCCTCCAGGTAGCCGCCGATCCGGCCGGGCTTGACGTTGACGATCGAGCACGAGCCCAGGGCGATCGCGGCCGCGGCGTGCTCGACCGACTCGATCGACTCATCCAGGCAGATCGGCGTCCGCAGCTGCTTGGCCAGCTTGGCGTGCTGGACGAAGTCGTCGTTGGCCAGGGGCTGCTCGATGAGCAGCAGGCCGAAGTCGTCCAGCTTGGCCAGCTGGCGGGCGTCCACGAGGGTGTAGGCGGCGTTCGCGTCGACCTGGAGGAGAACGTCGTCGCCGAACCGCTCGCGCACCGCCCTGACCGGCTCCACGTCCCAGCCGGGTTCGATCTTCAGCTTGATCCGCACGTACCCCTCGTCGAGGTAGCCCTCGACGGCGTCGAGCAACTGCGGGATCGAGTCCATGATGCCGACGGAGACCCCGCACGGCACCCGGTCACGGGCCGCGCCGAGGAAGCGGCCGAACGACTCGCCTGCCGCCCTGAGCTGGGCGTCCAGCACGGCCGTCTCCAGGGCGGCCTTGGCCATCCGGTGGCCCTTGATCGGCTCCAGGGCCCGGCCGACGGCGTTCGCGTCGAGGGTGCGGGGCAGGGCGGGCAGCAGGAAGCGCCGGATCACCTCGGCCGCGCCGTCGACGTACTCGGGGGAGTAGAGCGGCTCCGACATGGCCACGCACTCGCCCCAGCCCTCGGCGTCGGGCGTCACGACCCGCACCAGCAGCACGTCGCGGGCCGTCTCGGTGCCGAACGAGGTGCGGAACGGCGCCACCAGCGGCATCGCGATCCGCCGCAGCTCAACTCCGGTGATCTTCACGCTTTCTCCACTACGTAAAAGGACTTCTGATGGAACCCGGTGACGACGCGGCCTTCGGCGATCAGTCCGCCCAGGACGTCGCGCATGGCATGACGCCATGCCTTGGCCGTTCCCGGGTCGGCCCGGCGCAACCCCTCGATGTCCGGAGGCGCGGCCACCAGCACCACCGCGGCGTCCGTGGGGCCCGGCGCCGGCCGGCCCCCGTCGTCGGCCAGGCCCACCACCGCGTCGCCCGGCACGTGGACCGGCCACGGCTCGCGCCTGGCCAGGGCCTCGACGTGCGGCGCGGACAGCTCCCAGACGGCCAGCATCCGGTCGGACTCGTCGCCCTGGTTGATCTCGTCGTCCATGATGCCGTAGAAGCCGGGCAGGTATTCGCGCGGCCTGGCGCCCAGCTTGGCGAGGTTGAAATGGGCGTTGCGGCGTACCAGCGGATCGTAGGTCCAGGTGACCCGGCCCAGCTCGCGCTCCAGCGCCCACTGGCGCTGGTGCAGCTTGACCTCGAACCCGATGCCGCGTCCGGCGGACGCGCCGGTGATGTGGGAGTGCAGCGCGTTGCCCGCCGCGAGGAATCCGACGGACCCGCCGGCCATCCGGTCGCCGTCGAAGGCGCCCGCGACGTAGCCGCCCGCGTGCGACAGCGCCCGCATCAGCTCGACCGTGATCGGCTGCCCGCCCTGGTCGAACCGCCAGATGCCGTCGAACAGCGCGAACAGTTCCTCGAACTCCGCGATCTCGTGTAGTTCCCTGACCGCGATCAACCTGCCGGCCCTCCGAGTAGTCGATGTCACCCGCGACCGTACGCCACAGTGAGGGCGGCCGATTCGTGCCGGTTCACCAAGACGGGAGGGTTCTTCGTCGCCGCGCCCTACGGCATGGCTCGGCAGCGCGAGTGCTCCGGTGGAGTTCGCGCTGCCGGCGGCTTGAGGGGAGTGGGGGGTCAGCCGCGTAACCGATCGGTCGCGCGTGTCAGCCGCGGAACTGACCGGTCACGCGCAGATCGCGGGATGACGCGCCCACCGCGGCGGTGAAGACGCCATGGGAGGCGACCCAGCGTTTCGCGGCCGGGCTCCAGGTGGACAGCGCGGCGCTGTCGAGCGGGAAGGTGACCACGGTGCTCTGCCCGGGTCGCAACCACACCTTCTGGAAGCCCTTGAGCTGCTGGGGAGGCTCGCCCGCCGCGCTGGGGAAGCCTAGGTAGAGCTGGGCGGTCTCGGCTCCGGCGCGGGCTCCGGTGTTGGTGACCCGGACGCGTACGGCGTGGCTGTCGGCCCGCAGGCTGTCGTACGCGAAGCTGGTGTAGGACAGGCCGTGGCCGAAGGGGAACAACGGGCGCTGGCGCCGGGCATCGTACCAGCGGTAGCCCACGTTCAGGCCCTCGTCGTAGCGGACCGTGGTGCCGTCGCCGGGGAAGCCGTAGGCGACGTCCGGGCCCTGCCGGTCGTCGGCGGGGAAGGTCACCGGCAGCTTGCCGGACGGGTTGACGTCGCCGAACAGCACGGCCGCGACCGCGTTGCCGTACTCCTGACCCGGGTACCACGCCTGGAGCACCCCGGCCACCCGGTTCAGCCACGGCATCAGCGACGGCGCGCCGGTGTTGAGCACGACCACGGTTCGCGGGTTGGCCGCGGCGACGGCCTCGATGAGCTGATCCTGGTCGCCGGGCAGGGCGAGGGAGTCGCGGTCGGCGCCCTCACTGATGGCGTCGTTGACGAAGACGAGCGCGACGTCGGAGCGCCGGGCGGCGGCCACGGCCTCGGCCAGCAGCGCGGGGTCGGGCGCGGCCCAGCCGAGTTGCAGGGCGGCGCCGAAGAGGGAGCCCGCGGTGGAGTACTCGAGCTTGATCGAGACGATCCGTCCGGCCGTCAGGTCGGCCAGCCCGTGGGCGATGCCGCCGAACTCGGTGTGGTTCGCGGCGACGAGCTTGCCGTCGATGTAGAGCCGGGCCCGGCCCGAGCCGTTCAGGGAGAAACGGTAGCCGCCGGTCTTGGGCGGGGTCAGTGTGCCGGTCCACCGGGCCGACCAGGTGCCGGTGACGCCGCTGGGCGCTCCGGCGAAGCTCACCGAGGGCTCGACCCGGGTGAGCACGGGGTCGCCGGTGAAGTCGGGAGCGGGGTAGTAGGTGGCGCTCAGCCCCGGGCCGTCGCCCGACGTGGGCCGCAGCAGGTCGCCGGAGAGCACGGGCAGGGCGCCGGTGCCGAGCGTGCCGCGGGCCTGGTTCAGGGTGACGGCGCCGCCGGCCCGTGCGGTCAGACCGGCCAGCGGGGTCACGGTGGTGGACGGCTGCAGCGCGGCCGAACCGCCGCCGTAGAAGGTCGCGTGGTCGCCGGTCGCGTCGCCGATCACGGCCAGCGACCTCGCCTTGTTCAGCGGCAGTACGCCGCGCTCGTTCCTGAGCAGCACCATGCCCTGCTCGGCCAGGCCCCGGGCCAGCTCCCGATGCGCGGGCGTGGACACCTCGTCGCGTGGCGTGTAGTCACGGTCGAACAGGCCCGTCCGGTACATCGCGGTGAGAATGCGGCGGACCTTGTCGTCGAGGGCCGCGACCGTCACCTGACCGGCCGCCACCGCCTGCTTCAGCGCGTCGCCGAAATACGTCGATCCCGGCATCTCCACGTCCAGCCCGGCGCCGGCCGAGGCGACCGTGCTGTGGGTGGCGCCCCAGTCGGACACCACGAACCCGGTGAACGCCATCGCGTCCTTGAGCGCGTCGCGCAGCAGGTCGCCGTTCTCGCAGGCGTAGGTGCCGTTGACCTTGGGGTAGGCGCACATGACGGACCTTGCTCCGCCGTCCCGCACGGCCGCGCGGAAGCCCGGATAGTAGATCTCGTTGAGCGCCCGCTCGGAGACCCGGACGTCGACCTTGCCACGGTCGGTCTCCTGGTTGTTGGCCGCGAAGTGCTTGGGCATCGCTATGACGCCCTGGCTCTGGACCCCTTTCACCTGCTCGGTGGCCATCCGCGCGGTGAGGTAGGGGTCCTCGCTGAAGGTCTCGAAGGTACGGCCCCAGCGCGGCGAGCGCACGATGTTGATCGTCGGCGCCAGGGCGACGTTGTGACCCTTGCCGGCCTGCTCGGCGCCGACCGCCTCGCCGTAGCGCCGCATGAGCGCGGTGTCCCAGGTGGCCGAGCCGTTGATGGCGGCGGGGAAGGCGGTGATGCCCGTGCTGCCGTTGGCGACTCCGTTGGGGCCGTCGGCCAGGTAGATCGCGGTGATGCCCAGCCGGGTGTTGCCCGGGATCCGCCCGGCGTACCCCTTGCCGAACTCGAAGCCGACGCCGTGCAGCATGGCGATCTTCTCGTCGAGGGTCATGCGGGCCAGCATCCGCTCGGCACGCTGCTCGGGCCCGTACGACGAGCTCAGGGGTTCGCTGGCCCCGGCCGCCGGTGGCGACTGGGCGACACCAGCCAGCGTCAGGAGGGCGGCGGCCGCCAGGGCGGTCGCTCTATGGAGTCGTCGGGGCATGTGCCAGGTCCTCTCTCAGGGGGATGGCCAGGGGCCGCGGACCCTGGCCTGAGCTGGGACGCGTCAATGATGATCTCCGATATATGTTGTGCCCGACAACATATGGCCAGGCTGAATACGCGACAAGGACCTCTTCCATCGTCCGGAAGACGTTCGCTGAGGTCTCCCGCCAAAGCGGAGACAAAGTCATTTATCTTCCGTTCAGCGGTGAGAGCGCTTCCTGGGCCGTAGATCGCCACATATGGTGCAGCAACTCGGCATTCATCGATGGATGTGCTCCAAGGCTCTGCTCAGAGCCGCGTCCCTTCCTGCCTCGTGTCCTGTCCCTTTTGGCGGCGGAGCCATGCCCGCCGTCTTCGTTCCGGAGAGGAAAACCATGAGATTCCCCCTCAATCCAGCCGACGGGCGACCGCCGAGCCGCGCCTCCTGGTCGGCGGCGTGCGTCGTGGTGATCGTCGCCTTGGCGACCGCGCTCGCCGGCGGCACCGTCGCCGCCCGGGCCGCCACCACTCAGGTCGCCGCCGCCGAGTTGCTGTCCCAGGGCAAGCCGGCGACCGCGTCATCCACCGAGAACGCCACCACGCCGGCTTCGGCGGCGGTGGACGGCAATGCCACCACCCGCTGGGGCAGCGCCTTCAGCGACCCCCAATGGCTGGGGGTCGACCTCGGCGCCACCGCCACCATCACCCAGGTCGTGCTGAACTGGGAGGCCGCCTACGGCCGCGCCTTCCAGATCCAGACCTCCGCGGACGGTTCGGCCTGGACCACCGTCTACACGACCACCAGCGGCACGGGCGGGGTGCAATCTCTCACCGTGGCCGGTAGCGGCCGGTACATACGGCTGCTCGGAACGGCGCGAGGGACCGCCTATGGCTACTCCCTGTGGGAGTTCCAGGTCTACGGCACATCGGGCGGCACCACGCCGCCGGGGGGTGGCACCATCCCCGATCCCACGATCCAGTCGCTGGAGGCGACCAACGGACCGTTGGCCACCGCGACGTACACGGTCCCGAACCCCAGCGGCTACAAGGCCGGCACCGTCACGTACCCGACGGCCAGTGGCTCGTATCCGGGCATCGTCCTGATGCCGGGATATCAGGGCACGCAGGCGAACCTGAGCTGGCTCGGCCCGCGTCTGGCGTCCTGGGGCTTCGTGGTCATCAACGTCGACACCAACACCCTGAGCGACAGCCCCGACCAGCGAGGCACGGAGATCAGGGCGGCCGGCACCCAGCTGCTCAACCTCGGCAACGCCACGGGCAACCCCCTCTCGGGCAAGCTGAACGGCACCCTCGGCGTGTCCGGCCACTCCATGGGCGGGGGCGGCACGATGGTGGCGCTGCGTGACGACAGCCGGTTCAAGGCGGGCGTACCCCTCGCCCCCTTCCACCAGACCCCCAACTTCGCCGCCGTCAACAAGCCGACGTTCTTCCTGACCTGCGCGAGCGACGTCGCCGCGCCCGGCAACACCTACGCCAAGCCCTGGTACAACAGCATGACCCAGGCCGAGAAGATGTACATCGAGGTTCCCGGCGACCACCTCTGCCCGATGACCGGCAACGGCAACAAGGCCAAGCAGGGCAAGTGGATCGTGTCGTTCTTCAGCCGCTGGTTGCGCAGCGACACCCGCTTCACGCCGTTCCTGTGCGGCACCCAGCGTGACGCCGACCGGACCAACCCCTCACTGGTGACCCAGTGGATGGACACCTGCCCCTTCTGACAAGTCGGCTTAGACAGCCGGGCATGGCGACATCGGCCGCCATGCCCGGCTGTCAAGCTTTTCGCCCAGTGGTGTGAAGGTAACCCACGGTGGCGGCGAGCAGGAACACACCCCAGGCCAGGAAGACCGGATAGGTCCCCGCGAACCCCCAGCTCCCGTCGAGCACCATGGCACCGCCGTCGGGCGCGCACGTGCGGGTGATGCCGAACGCCAGGCATCTGGTCATCATCGCCCCGTACTGGCCGACCAGCAGACCCACCACCGCCGCCGGAACGACCGCCAGGCCACGCGGCACCCGGCGCCGCCCCGCGAACGGCACCCATCCCGGGACGACCTGGCCCCATCGGCTGATCAGACCCAGGGTGAGCAGGGCCCCGGCGGCCGGTCCGGCGACGAGCAGACCCCAGAACACCGCCGAGCCGCCCAGCTCCGTCAGGCTGGCGCGGGAGCCTGCCGCCACCCCGAACGGTACGCCCAGTCCCCACAACAGGTGCGGAACCGAGAAGCCCAGCACCGGCACGCCGGCCGCCACCCAGGTCACCACCTTGGCCCAGAGCGCGGGACGGAACGTCTCATCGGCCCGGCGCTCGTGTGGGCGTGGGGCGGTACGCGTGCCGTAGCACGTGGTCGTCAGCGCGAGCAGCAACCCCAGAGCGGCAAGCAGTATCTGCCGGACGAGCGCGGGGTCACCGAGCTTGCCGAACGCCAGCCGCATGACCAGGTTTCCCGGCGCCACCAGTGTGAGTGCGGCCGCGCCTGCCCAGCCCGCGCCCAGCAGCGCCCGCCGCGTACGTGATCTCATGGCCGCCGACGGTAATGCCCACCATCCTCTGGCGATCTCCCCCTCCTGGGCGAAGAACCTCCCCCTCGCGGGGGAATTCAAGCAACGGCCGGTCCGTCGTAGTAGCCCGCGGGCGTGACAGGCGTGTTTCTAGATTGTTATGAAAGGCAACAAATTAGCCCGGAAATAGGGCTAGACCCGTCTCGCCTCCCGGGATTACGTTGCCGCAGACAACATTCAACGAAATGGTGAGGCCGGGACCCGGCGTACTCGAAGCGCGATCGACGGTCGGAGGCGCTGCCCATGACCATGACCACAGCAACGATGGCAAGCCCGTCCAGGCAACCGGATCCGGCGCGGTCGGTGGCCAGCCGGGTGCTCAGTGTTCTGGACGCGTTCTCCGGCGAACGCCGCCGGCTGACCCTGTCCGACATCAGCCGGCGGACCAGGATGCCGCTGACGACGGCGCACCGCCTGGTCGGCGAGCTGGTCGCGTGGGGCGCGCTCGAACGCGACCGTAACGGCCGCTACCAGATCGGCCTGCACCTGTGGGAGGTCGCGGCACTGGCACCTCGCGGCCTGGGGCTGCGCGAGGTGGCCATGCCCTACCTCGAGGACCTGTTCGTGGCGACCCGTCAGCACGTCCAGCTCGCCGTACTCGACGGGCTGGACGTCGTGTACATCGAGCGGATCTCCAGCCACGACGCCGTCGGCGTGCACAGCCGGGTGGGAGGACGATGGCCCGCGCACGCCACCGGTGTCGGCCTGGTGCTGCTCGCGTACGCGCCCCGGGCCTTCCAGGAGCGCTACCTGGGCAGGCCGCTGGCGGCCTTCACCAACAAGACCATCGTGGACCCGGACGCGCTGCGGCGCGTGCTGGCCGAGGTGCGGCGCACCGGCTTCGCCGTCAGCGACCGGCAGGTCACCCTCGACGCGGTGTCGGTGGCCGCGCCCGTGAGCGACGCGGCCGACGAGGTGGTGGCCGCGCTCTCGGTCGTCGTCCGCGCCGACGATCCACTGCCGGGCTTGCCCATGCCCGGCGTCGTACCCCCGGTGCTGGCGGCCGCTCGCGGCATCAGCCTGCAACTCCTCCGGCATCCCGGAACGCCGTAGCGGCGTCGGCTGCCCGCCGGACTCGGCGCCTCTAGTGGCTCTTGGTCACGGCGCCGGTCTTGGCGTCGATCTTGAGCCCCTGCCAGGCGCCGTCCGGGCTGAGGACATCGACATCCCAGACGAGAAGGTCGTTGTTGTACTTGTCCAGGCTCATGTGGGTGATCTTGCCGTGCGACACCGAGGAGGACACCTTCTCCAGCGCGTCCTTGAACGTCACCTTGGCGTCCTTGATCAGTCCCATGACCCTGGCCTTCTCATATTTGCCGGTGTCCTTGGACCTGGCTTCCGAGACCACCTTTCCCGACGCGTCCACTTCCAGCAGCCGCTCGGTGCCATCAGGGCTCGCCAGTTGGACCTCCCAGATCTTGCCGTCGTTCTCTGACTGGACCGAGAGGACATGGGAGCCCTCGGCGGAGTTCGTGGCAGCGGTGGCCGCCTTCTCGAGGCTCGCCATGTCGCCGGGTTCCTGCTGGGGACCGCCCGGCGTCGACATGGGCAGGGGGATGACGCCTCGCGCGGGCTCCGCCTTGATGGTGCCGGACTGAGTGTGGGCGCCTGCGCAGGCTCCGGCCGCGAGCAAGGCCGAGCCGGCGAAGATGGTGCCTATGATGGTCTTTGACCGGTTTCTCCCATTCATGCTGAAGACGCTGCCCGGAACTCCATAAAGGCACGCCCAGGCGCTGGGCAACACGCTCCAGCGCTAGATCACTTCCCGGAGCACGTCGTCGACCGGGGTGGCACGCACGCCGAGGATCTTCTCGGTCTCGGAGTAGTCGACGACGAACGGATGGCCGGGCTTGGTGAGCACTTCATGCATTTCCCCCCAGAGCGGGTCGGTGTACGCGAGCAGGGTCCGGTCGCGTTCGGTCATCTCCTCCATCCGCGGTTCCGGCGCCCCCGCGAGTTCGGCGAGCCGCCCGGCCAGCTCCCGTACCGACAGCGTTGAGGTGGGCGCGTGCCACGCCCTGCCGTACGCCTGCTCGTCGCGGCTCGCGGTGACCAGCGTGCACGCGGCGTCGCCGATCGCCGTGTAGCTGTGCGGCACGTCGAGCTCCTGCGGCACCAGGGCGAGCCTGCCCTCCAGTACATGCCGCTGCACCATGAGACTGAACACCGAGAAGGCTCCGGCGCCGTAGAACTGGGCGGCCCGTACCTCGGTGACCCGCACCCCTGAGGACGCGGCCTCCTCCCACACCCGCGCCCTGGTTCGCCCTTTGGACCCGGCCGCGGCCAGCGGGAAGTCCGGGGTGATCGGCCCGTCCACCGGCCCGTAGGCGTAGTGATTGCCGAGCATCACGTAGGCGGTCCCGGTCCGCCGAACCGCGGTGAGCAGCGACGCCGACAGGATCGGGAACAGCTCGGGCCAGGTGTGGTACGGCGGCGCGGCGGTGGTGAACAGCGTGTCCGCCCCCTCGGTCAGCTCGGTGAGCCGATCGGTGTCGGTCGCGTCCGCGGCGACCTTGTCGACGAGCGGGTGCTCGGGCCCGCCGCCGGTGCGGCTGATCATCCGTACCCGCTCGCCGTCCTCGGCCAGCAGCAGAGCGGTCCTCGACGCGGTGGCCCCACGACCCACGATCACATGAAATTTCATGACCACTAAGGTGCCGACCCGCGGCCTCCTGGCATAGTGGCCGGAATGCCAACTATCCGGAGGATCTGGCCATGCACCGCGTCGCCGCAGTCGTCGTGCCCCCCGTGCTGAGCTTCGACATCTCGATCCCCTCCATGGTCTTCAACAGCGTCCCGCACTATGACGTGCGCGTCTGTACGGCGCGGCCCGGTCCGCTGCCGACCGTAGGGGGCCCCGACGTCGTGGTGGCGGACGGTCTGGACGCGATGGACGGCGCGGACACGGTGCTCGCCGTCGGCAGCGGCGGCGAGCAGGCACCCCCGGAGGTCCTCGACGCCCTGAGGAAGGCCGCGGCCGGCGGCGCCCGGATCGCCTCACTGTGTACGGGCGCGTTCGTGCTGGCCCAGGCCGGCCTGTTGGATGGGCGCCGCGCCACCACCCACTGGGGGCTGGCCGACGACCTCGCCACCCGCTTCCCGTCGATCGAGGTACGGCCTGACGTCCTGTTCGTCGAGGACGGCGGCATCTTCACCTCGGCGGGCGCCGCGGCCGCTATCGACCTGTGCCTGCATCTGGTCAGGCTCGACTATGGCGCCGCGGTGGCCAACGCGGCCGCGCGGCTCGCGGTCGTCGCTCCCGTACGGCCAGGCGGCCAGTCCCAGTTCATCGAGACACCACTGCCTCCCGAGCGCGGCACCTCACTCGCTCCCACCCGGGCCTGGGCACTGGAGCACCTCGATCGCCCGCTCACCCTGGCCGACCTGGCCGGACACGCCAAGATCAGCGTGCGTACCCTGACCAGGAGCTTCCACGCGGAGACCGGGCTGAGCCCACTCCAGTGGCTGCTGCACCGGCGCGTCGACCGGGCCAGGGAGCTTCTGGAGACCACGGAGCTGCCCATGGACCAGGTGGCGGGGAAGAGCGGTCTGGGCAGCGCGGACTCCCTCCGCAAGCACCTGTCGAACCGGGTCGGGCTCACTCCCACGGCCTATCGCGCGAGCTTCAGCCAAAGAGGGTGAAACCGCACCAAACGGCCGGATGGTCGAAGCGGGGGTCGGAGCGGAGCACGGTTCGGGCCGTGGCGAAGGCGCGTCCGGGTGGGACTCCGCGGCTCAGCTCGGCGAGGTAGCGGGAGGTGAGCAGGGCGCCCGCTTCCAGGGTCACCGGCCAGAGGGAGGCGAGGACCGCCTCGACGCCGGAGGCCAGCAGCGAGACGGCCAAGCCCTCGACCTCCATGTGGGAGAGGTCCTGGTCGATGTGGGCCGACCAGCAGCCCAGCAGGACGACCGTGCGCGGCTGCGTGGTGAAATCGTGCAGCGCGTGGGTGAGGCCCCGGCCGCGGCGGCCGTGTCCCAGGAGCACGAGGGCGTCGGCGGAGCCCACCTGATGGAGATCCGCCTGGAGGCAGACCCCGACGCCGGCCTCGTCCGAGGGCTGCTCCGAGTAGATCAGCTCGGCCAGGTCGCCGCCCGCCTCCACCAGTTGCGCGTTCGCGCGCTCCGACCGGTCGTCCTGAACGGCGACGACGATCGTCGGAACCGGCTCGGCCGGCCGCTGAGGCCGTCCGACCAGCGCTGTGGTCGCCACGACCCGCACCACGACCGCTTCTCCCGCCGAGACCAGGGCGGCCGCCGACCACGGCAGCTGGAGCGCGTAGCCCTCGGTGCTGAGGTGCAGCTCGCCGAAGCGTCCGGCATCTGCCCCCAGTGCCTGCCAGAGCGTGGCGAGGCGCTCGTGGACGTCCGCGGCCGGGACGAACCGTTCGAGGATGCCGGCGTACTCCTCCATGGTGGCGATCCGCGCCTCGCGTACCGCCTGTGCCGCCTCCTGCATCCGGTCGGAGAACCAGACGTGGGCCTCGAAGAGCAGCTCGGGCGGGGTGGTCTCCTCCGCCCACCCGTCGGCGGTCGGGCTCCCCGCCGACGAAGCCGGCGGGTCGGCGGGGAGCCCGACCGCCATCCACCGGCCCTCGACGCGAACCGTGTGGGGATGCAGGCCGACGCAGATGACGGCGTGCCCGTCCGGCAGCGTGGCCGCGGCCGACGTGAGCGGCGAGACCAGCCACCGGGACGGCTCCGTCCCGGTCAGGACGATGCCCCGCTGCCGGAGCTCCCGCGCGCGATGCCGCTCGAGCGCGTCGCCCGCGAGGAGGGCGTCCTGGAAGTCTCCACCGGACAGGTAACGGGCGAAAAGGCAGCGCGAGAGCCGGGTGTAGGGCGGGGTCATCGAGGCCTGGGCCCAGAGCGTGAGCATCCGGTTGAGGAAGGCCGAACGCCGCTTCTCGGCGCGGGGTATCAGCTCCTGGTAGAGGTCGATGGCCTGGTCGAGCTCTTCCGCGGTCTCCAGGGCCAGCGCGTAGCTGGTGAGGACCGCCTCGGTCAGCCATCCGTGCGCGGTCATGGTGTTGCGGCGCCGTTCGTCCAGGATGCGGTCGAGCGCGTAGGCCACCTTGCCGGTGAGCAGCGCCGATCCCCACAGCCGGACCGACAGGTCGCCTGTCGGACCGCCACGGACGAAGATCTCATCCGCCCGCAGCGCCTCGATGACCGCCACCTGACAGGCCAGCGCGAAGGCGAGGGCGATGTCCGTCGCCAGGTCCTGCGGGGGATCGTCTCCGGCAGCCTGGAGCGCCAATTTCACGAGCTGGTGCACGCTCCGGATCAGGCTGCCGTTGACCGTTTCCCGTGGCGCGCGGCCGCCGGCCAGGAAGCCGGTCTCCGCCTGAAGGATCGCCAGGAGCAGCCGTAGCCGGTCAGCGGGATCCTCCGCGTCGGCCAGCGCCCGGACCAGCTCGTTCAGGCAGTGATTCCCGACGATCAGCGTGCCGGCCTCGGCGGGAGCGTCGGGGCTACGGAACTCCACCACGGCCATCGACTTGGCCCCGCCCAGGTCGATGGCGCCGAGCTCCCCGGTGGCCAGATCACAGACGATCTCCAGTCCGGGGTTCACGGCGGAGGCCAGGGCGCCGAACATCTCCGCGAGCAGCGCGCGGGGCATCCTGTGCCCGATCTCCTCCGTGTTCAGCAGGTCGGCGATCTCGAACGCCTCGCCTTCGCGGCCGAACGCCACCAGGGAGACGACGAGGGCAGGGCCGACTTCGGACAGCCAGCCCCAGTCCTCGAGACTCAGATAGAGGTCGAACGCGCTGAGCTGATGGTTGAGGGCCCACTGGAACTCCCCGATCGACCTCTCCACCTCGCCTACCACGCGCTGGACATGCGCCAGCCCGGTCAGCTCGTTCAGCTCCACCCGGCCGGTGCGCTGGATGTCGGTGATCGTCGCCTCGATCGCGTCCCAGGCCATGCCGCGTCCGTAGGGCCGGCCGCACTCCAAGGTCAGCATCGCGGTGTAGAGCGCGCACAGCCGCCTCTGGTCGGGCCGGCAGGAACGCTCCACCAGCAGCGTCCGCTCCAATGCCTCCTCGTACCGTCCGGCCTCGTACGCGGCGACGGCCTCTTCCAGCCCGTCGGGCGGGTCGGTGACGTGAGTGTCGGTCCAGGTGAAGGGCTGCCACTCTCCTCCGCCGAGGGTGCGCATGATCTGGCGTACCCCGCCGTTCTCCGGGGCGGCCGAAGGATCTCCGGCCGGTTCCCCGGCGAGCTGTTCGAGCAGGTCCGGCAGCCCGTTCAGGAGCGCGTCCCACCCGATCGCGGCCTCGCCGAAGCGCTCGGCCTCCGCGGGGGTCAGAGAGATGTCCCTGTCCAGGAGGACGCCGACGGCCCGCTCCGCCCCGATGAGCTCGCCGAGATCGTCGATCTCGCCCGTGATGATCTGCCTGGCCTCGGCGAGCGCGGTCTGGAACCACTCGCGCGCGGAAGGCGTCAGGCTCTTCACCTTCGACCCGGGAGACAACGTCTCGTCGTCCGGGTGGAGCGCGCCGTCGAGCACCTCACGGACGCTCCGCGCCTCGTCCCCGCGCCAGAGCTCGGGGCGTCCGAGCAGCTCAGCGGAGCGTTCGTAGTCGCTGATGAAGAAGATCGGGGAGGTGCGGATGTCACGGCAGATCGCCTCGACCCGGGTCTCTCCGAAGATGCCCAGCCGGGCCTCGCGCAGCCGGCTCCCTTCGAGCGCGAGGGCGAACCACTCGTCGTCGAGTTCACGGAAGTCGTTCAGCTCACGGAAGTTGCGTACGGACAGGGAGTTGCCGCGCAGCGCGTCCACGTCGAACCCGCCCCGCTCCTCCAGCAGCGCGAAGATCTCTGCCCGGACCGCCGACTCCTCGCGGGAGGCGGTGAAGGTGTCGTACAGGAGAATGCTCCGGCCATGGCCGGCCCACAGCACAGGGGCGCTGAGGTCGCCGAGGTCGCCGCAGACGGCGCACTCCACCAGGTTCAGGCGGCCCTCGTCGACCAGTTCGAGCAGTTCGGGGGCGCTGTCCGGGGTCAGCACCATCCAGTAGACGGCCTCGGGCAGGAGCTCTCCACAGCGCGGGCAGACCAGATCTCCGAAGGCTCCCGGCGCGTAGGGGATCGCCACCGTCGTCAGACCTGGGTGCCCGAGGCGAGGTAGACGGCCAGGGTCGTCTTCTTCTGTTCCTCGTCGAAGCCGGGATCCTGGAGGACCGTGAGGAGCCAGGCGAGCCGCGTCTTCCTCTCCTCCGGCGTGAGCAACGCGTCCAGGTTGATGTCCAGCCGGACCTTGTTGCCCAGCGCCTTCAGGTCGTTGTCGTCGATCAGCCCCTGCGCCCGCCGCGCCCGGTCGGCTTTGATCTCCTCGTTGAGCCTCTTGAAGACGAACTGCCGTCCCGACTCGAAGAAGGTGTCCAGCCCGATGGGGATCTCGGAGTTCTGGTAGGAGACGGTGGCGAACTTCAACCGGACGAAGGCCAGGTAGGTCACGCCGACGCCGGAGGCGAACAGCCAGGAGTTCCAGTCCTGGAAGGCCGTCAGCGTGCGTAGCCCGAAGAAGACCGCCACGGCCGTCAAAGCGTTGAGGACGATGAACCCCCACCACCATACGGACCGGTAGACCCGGTAGCCCGACACGTCGCCGACGATGAACGTCCGGTCCATGTCGAAGAGCGTCACCCCGCCGGCGATGGCCGCCGACAGCACGGAGAACCACGCGGAATGCTGCATCGTCTGCCGCCCTATTGGTCGGGTCCGTCGTCGCGGGCGCCCAGCGCGTCGTCCAGCGCGCTGTTGAGCTCGTCCTCCGAGGTGCCGCTCGCCGCTTCCTCGACCTCGTCGTCCAGGAGGAAGACGCCGGTCACCCGGTCGCGAGGGCTGTCCGGGGTGGCGTTCAGGCTGGTCTTGACCCCGTAATCGGTCAGCGCGTACCGGCCCGGCCCGCTCTCGACGACCAGGCCGCGGCGCTGCAAGGCGGGGAGCGCGTTGCGCACGTCCTCGGGCGACAGCCCTGAGTAGGCCACCAGCGCTTCGACCGAGCTGTCGCCATGGTCGCGCAGGGCCGGCAACAGCAACGACTCCACCGGCCGGACAAAGAATGGCATGGCCACCTCCTGCCGTCGATTATGGCGACGCGTCTGGAGAAAATCGCTAGGGATGTGCCGTCTTCAGATGTCTCGGGCGTCTCGGGCGACGACGGCGTAGGTGACGTTATGGAAGACGTCCAGGAAGTCGTGAAGCGTCAGCCTGAACCGTCCGGTGTCCTGCTCGAAGGTGAGCGCCTTGTCCAGGTCGGGCGAGTTTCGATGGTGTGGATTGCGCAGGGTGATGGTGGACGCCTGGGTGTCGAGGGTTTTCAGCACCGCGGACAGCGACGCCATGTCCCTCGGCGGGGCGCCGTGTTTCGCGTCGTAGTCAGGCTCGGGCCGATCTGCGGTGAACCGCAGATCGGCGCCGCAGATCGCGTACGCGTGGCTGGCGAAGACGTGGTGCCGTTGCCCTGGCGAGGACACCGGCGGAGCCAGTACCGCGATCAGCTTGACGACCCTGTCAGCCCAGGGAAGCTCATTCCTCAGCGGCCAGAGGGTGTCAATCACCTCCTCGCAGGGGGTCCTGAATTCGTCGGCGTACTCCAGGGCCGCGCGCCTCGCCATTCGTTCCTCTTTGTGTTCGTCCGTCTCGCTTCCCGGCGGGTCCGGCGGCAGCACGGACTCCAGCAGCGCGCTTATCCTGGCGCCCTGGTCGGGGAGACCGGCCTTCACCAGATCGGCCTGGTGCTCCTTGAGCTTCGGCAGCAGCTCCTGGCCGGAGTCCACCCAGGACACACCGGCGGTGGGCACGACGATGTACGGCGACTGGCCCGCGGCCTGCTTCTCCAGCATGATCAGTACGTTCAGCAGTAGAGCGGCGTGCGTGGAGAGCGCCTCGCTGGTCTGGGCCGCCCGGCGCAGCCGCTGCACGCTCACCGAGTACGCATGGCGCAGCTGATGGCCGTACAGGCAGTCGAACAGCGACACCGAGGCGAACAGGCCCTGGCCGATCTGCTTGTAGCCGTCGTCGGGCGTCGTGTCCGGGGTGGGGGAGGCCGTCCCGTACTCGCCGTACGATGCCGCGAAGGCGGCGAACGCCCGTTCCATCAGCGGGACCCACATGACCGTCGTCACCGGGATCGTCGTCTCCGCGTAGACCTTGCCGTCGGCGGTCACGCGGCGTTTGACCACCCCCTGCCCGCAGATGGCCCTTGGCCGGGCGGCTATCAGGGTGAGCGTGCCGTCTGGCTGTGCGAGGTGCGGGAAACGCGGCGCGACCACGATCTGCTGCGGCACGCGCCAGGGCCGATCCTGGACGGTGGCCGTCCGGAAGAAGGTGACGTCGAAGGAGCTCCCGTGGTCTTCGCTCGGCCTGATCATCCGCTTGATCTGGGCAGGGTCGTGGTCGGCGATCGAGGCGAGCGTGGACAGCAGGACGCAGGTGCCAAGCTCGCCCTGGGCCACGTCGTCACCGCTCGGGCCCTCCGGGGAGAACACGGTCTGGCGCTCCAGTATCAGTCGTTTCACCGGAGGGTCGTCGAGTTGGGTCGCCCCGTCGAGGTAACGATCCCCGGCGGGATCGATGATCGTGTCGGGGAGGTACGGGGTCGACAGGGAGACCATCGACTGGTTGCGGGTGGAGCAGAGGTTCTGAGCGTGCGGATAGATCGGCGCGTACGTCACCGGGTGCTCCTGAGAAGACCTTTCGTTCGCCGTGAGAATGCCGTCACATGCCTGCAGGGATTGGCGGACGATCGACGACAAACGGGCGCCGTCGTACGGTTCGTTGAGCATCTGGTCGAACGCGGTGGTGACCAGCTTCGGCAGGAAGTTGTACGGCCCCTTGCGGGTGTTCGCCGGCCTAATGGCGCAGAGGCGCAAAATCGCCGGCCACGGCCCTGGCTCCTGCTCGACGGCCCAATACATGACCGCTTTCTCGGTCACCGACCGCAGGGCCAGAGGCCGCCACAGGTTGACCCGGAAATCGGCGAGGTGCGTCTCCAGCTGCTTCTTCACCATCGGGTGGTCATCGATGGTCTCGGGCAGGCCGTCGATGGCGGCCCGCACGCGATCGCAGTGGGCGACGAACCCGGATACGCTGGCGACCTGCTGGATCTCCTTCCGATTTCCGGCGATGAGCAACCCCGTCTCGCCGTTCTCGGCGATCACCGCCGCGGTGTCCACCCAGCCCGGCTGCCCATCGATCTCGATCCGGACCCTTTCGCCGACGATCAGCGGCGGGTCGTCGGCGAAGGCGAAGTCGGTGCCTCCGGGAAGCTCTCTGGGATTGCCCCCTTCTGGGTGGAAATGGGATTTGATCAGGAATTTGCCGCGCATATGCCCTCTCCCCCTCCTGCGCCACCCCCGAGCCAGCGAATTGTTACACCTTTCGAAAAGCGGGTCAATAACGGCGTGAGGCTCTATCAGATCGCCGGCCGGAGCACAATTGCTGCATAAGCCAGAGAAAAGCAATTTCGGCCGCTCACTCGTGGAGGCTGGAGGGCCATCGGTTGGCGTGGGAGAGGGCCGGATGGGGCCTCCACCCGTGCGTGGAGACGCACCCCTGACTACGCTGTCGGCACGTGGACCCGATCTTCGAGCTTCCGTCCGATTCCCTGCTGGCCGCGGCCGTCTCCGAGGACTGGGGTCTGCTCCCGCTGCGCGTCCCAGCCGGTTGGAACGTCATCTACAACGCCCTGGAAGCCCGACGCCTGCCGGATGGAAGGGTCGAGGCCAACGACTCCGAGGACCTGTATTGGGCCCGTACCGCACCACCGCCGTGGCTGCCCGCGCAGGAGGTGGCCGGGAAGGGTGGCCTGCGGGCTCGGGAGATCAACATAGACGCCGGCTGGTACGGCGGCCACGGCTTCCGCGTTGTCGTCCTCGACCCCGACTGGGACCATGAGCGGGCCTCCCACACCACTTCCGACCTGGGCGAGTTCGTCGCCACCCTGGAGGCATGGATGTGGATGATCACCCAGCGAGGAGAGCTCCCCAAGCCCGGCCCTTGAAACTGCTGGACTGAGGTTGACGGGATCCCGTGTTCTTGGTGTCCTGTCGCAGCGAAGGTTGAGCATTCTCACTGAAGATTGAGTGACTGACGGGCAGCGGGGCCGAAATGCAGGTGCCCAAGGGTGGGGTATGAAGGCAAGATCTCAGCATGTCTACCGACGTCAGTGGGATGATCGAGTGCCGACCGGGCGCCCGCCTTTGGGGTCCGGACGATGAGGACTCTGTGTGGCAGGCCGCCATCGACCTCTTCTTGCTCAACCGCGGCAACGCTTACGACGGACTCGCCTGCCTCTTCGGCATTCGCAACACCTTCGGCTTTCGCCCTGTGGCTGAAGGCCGTGGCTTTCCCCACGACGCCTCGGAGGGGCTGACCGGTGAGTTCGCCGTCTATGGCGGACCTGCCGACGTATTCGGGACGACTTGGCTCACTTGGGTTGAGGTCGCCTCTGTTGACTGGACGGAGACGGACAGCTCCGGCAGGCGAAACCGCGGCATGGTCGCAGGCGACGAGAGCGACTGGGGCCGGGTGTGGAGCGTGATGCGCACGCTCAGCGAAGTGCACGGGGCGCAGAACGTACGGCTCGTCGTCTGGTTCCACTGATCACACGGGCCGGTCAGCCACGGCGCCGAGTCACAACTGGGCCTTGCGGTAGCCCACATGACCGCCAGGCTGAATGGATGTTCAGGTTCAAGCCTGCACCCCGGCTCTGAACCGCGCGCGTACGCTTCGGTCGGCCGACGCTCGTTCCGTCGTGATCAAGCGAAAGCGGGCGCCGGACGGTCGTCGCGCCGCGACGCCGACCTGAGTGGGGGCCAGGGGTCGCGGGCGCGGAGGAGGCCGCTCATCGTCCGGGGATCTCTCTTCGCAAGATTTCCTCCAGTACGGGTAGTGCGCTGCTGAGCACCTCGTGTTCCTCGGCCGTGAGCTTGCCCATTGCGGCGGCGAGAGGTGCGGTGCGGCGCGCATGGCCGTCGTGGATGGTGGCGCGTCCGATGGGGGTGGCCGACAGGATGGCGCTGCGGCCGTCATGAGTCGACGCGATGCGCCGAATCATGGACAGCTTCTCGAGTTGTGACACGGTGCGCGCCATCGTCGGCCGCGACACCTCCTCCAAGGCGGCCAGCTGAGACGGCGTGATCTCTCCCGCGTGCACGATGACGGCCAAGGCGGAGGCTTGAGCCCCGGTGAGCACCGGGTTCGGATCCGCCGCGCGCAACCAGCGGACCAGGGTGGCAGCGGCCATCGCCCAGCGTCGCGCCTCGTCATGAACCTTGTGACCGCTCATGTGATTAGCATAAGCTAACTATATGTCCGACGCAGCCTTAACCACCGGACCAGCCGTCCCGCGTCTCGCCGCAGCCGCCGCCCCAGCGGCGGCGGCCATGTTCCTGGGCAGTCTCGCGGTGTTCGCCTCATTGCGCGACGACGGCTATTCGCATGCCCACAAGGCGGTCAGCGAATTGGGCGCCTCAGGGGCGCCGCACGCGTTCGCGTTCAACGCACTGGGCTTCGTCGCCCCCGGACTGCTGGTGATCGCGTTCGCAACGGGGTTCGCCCCGCTGATCCGGGCCGGCGGCTCCGCGGTCGGGCCGGCACTGCTGGCCCTGTCCGGGGCGTCTCTGGTGATCGCCGGCGTCTTTCCCGTGGACATGGCGGCACGCGACTCCGGCACGTCCCTCGCGCATCTGGCCGCCGCCACCGCCTCGGGTGTCTTCTGGGCCGCCTCCCTGTTCTGGATGGGCCGGCTATTGACGCGCCTGCCGCGAGTCGGGGGCTTGGCACGGGTCACGCCGTGGTTCGTGCTGTTCCCGGTGGCGAATCTGGCCTGGCAGGTGATGTGGCAGGCCACGGGGTGGCCGCCGCCTGGCTGGGGCCAACGCCTCGCCTTCGCCGGCTACTTCCTCTGGATAGCTCTTACCGGTGTGATGCTGCTGCGCGGGTCAAGTGCGGCCCGCGGCGGGTCGGTGAAAGCCGGATGCGGTGCGTAAGCGGCAGGCTGACCCAGTAATCTGCTGTGCTGCAAAAGGGGCGTACCTTCATGTCGGCTGTCGTGATCGTCGTGGTGGCGGTCTTCTTTCTCGGGATGGGTGCCTACGGGCTTGTCGCGCCCGCCGCGCTGATCAGGCCGTTCCGGATCGTGGCCGACTCGGTCGAGGCGCGGACCGAGATCCGCGCCGTGTACGGCGGTTTCGGCGTGGCCGTCGGGGGTCTGTTGCTGGCAGCGGCGGCCGACGCGGGCGGGATGCGGAGGGGCGTGGTCGTGACCGTCGCGGTGTCCCTGCTGGGTATGGCCTTCGGACGGCTGGTGGCGTGGTTGGTAGAGCGGCCGTCGGCGTTCTATCCCTCCTGGCTGTACTTCTGGGTGGAGGCCGTCGGCGGTGGCGTGCTGCTGGCTGCCGTCACCTGGTGAGCCGTCCCGTCACACGATGGGATCCAGGCACCGGATCGTGAGATGCCCGGAGAGCAGCGCGCTCGGGGAAGGCCGAACATCGCGCGGAACGCGGTGCTGAAGTGGGACGGACTGGCGAAGTAGCCGTCGGCCGCGGCACGGGTGAGTTTCTCGCCCGCGGCCGGCGCCCGGCCGGCCCGGTGAATCTGCGCCCACAGCCGGAACCTCCGGTACGAGGTGCCCGTCCGGTTCGGGAACAGTCGCAGGAAGCGTGACTCCGACAGCCCGAGCTCGGCGGCCAGCAGCGCGGCGGGCAAGGGCTCGTCCGCGCCGATCAGACGGCGCATGGCGGCGGTGAACCTGGCTCGGCATGCCCGGTCCTCGGCCGACCCGGGGCCGAGGCAGAGAAAGACCATGCGGTCGCCGCCTGGCAGTGGCGCGGCTGCCGAGTGAGCTGGGCCGGGGACCGCTGGCGCACGGGCGCGGGAACGACCAGTGCTGGGCCCTGGGCCGGTCAAGACGCTGACGGCAAGTTGTTCCACATCGGATACACCATCGAGGGCGTCGGGAAGCTGCTGTGATTGGGCCAGTGCCCGGAAGGTTGGGGGCCACCTCACTCGGTCATAACCGACCTGCGCAACCGCAGCGTGCGCGACATCCTCATCGCCTGCTGCCACGGCCTATGCGGGTTCGAAGACGCCGTGCACTCCGCCTGCCCGCACACCACCATGCAAACCTGCTTCGTCCACCGGAGCCATAAGGAATCAACTTGGCCTTCGCCGTCGTGATCAGTAGTGCCATCCTGGAAGCGTCTCGCCGACGGCCGGGCGTCCGGCTGGCAGGTCAGTGCATGCTTCGGGCGTCGAGTTGGCGTAGCACCCTCGTGACCACCTCGGGGTCGGCGGTTGAGTCGCGGCGTGCGTCGATTACTGCCTGGCGGGCGGCGGACAGCATTTCCGACTCGACCCGCCTGACCGTCCGTACCCGCTCGGCTCGTTTCTCGTACGCCGCGCGCCGCTCCTCGTCGGCGGCTTCGGCGCTGATGCGCATGCCGATGTCCGTCATCCGTTTGGCGAGCAGTTCCACCACCTCTTCAGGCAGGTCCTCGGCTTCGTCGATTTCCTTGAGTCGTCGCTTGGCGGCCTTGGCGGCGCTGATGGCCAGGCGGCGTTCCAGGTCCCGCTCGGCCGCCGTGTCGGTTTTGACGCCAAGCTTGGTCACCAGCCAGGGCAGGGTCAGACCTTGGAGGACCAGTGTGACCAGGATGACGGCGAACGCGATGAACACCAGCACGGCCCGCTCCGGGAACGGCGACCCGTCCTCCGTCTTCAGCGGAAGGGCCAGAGCGAGTGCCACCGAGGCGACGCCGCGCATGCCCGCCCACCACATCACAACCGTCTCGCGCCAGCTCAGCGGCACCTCGGAGTCGTCGTCCCCGGCCCGGCGGGTCTTCCTGGCCAGCCAGGCGGCGGGCAGCAGCCAGACCAGGCGTACCACCACCACGACGCCCACCACGGCGGCGCTCCAGCCGAGCACCTCGGTCAGCCGGCCGCCGACCGTACCGAACAGGCTGTGCAGCTCCAGTCCGATCAGGCCGAACGCCACGCCCGTCACGAGCGTGTCGACGATCTGCCAGAACGTCGCGGCCGCGAACCTGCCGTGCACGTCGTCGGCGTCCGACAATCGGTCGCTCAGGTAGAACGCGCTGGTCAGTACGGCCAGCACCCCCGAGCCGTGCCACTTGTCGGCCACCGCGTAGCTGACGAACGGTACCAGCAGCGACAGCCCCACCTGCAGCGTGGCATCGCCCAGCAGGGCCATCAGCCGGCCGGCGAGCCAGCCGAGCCCCAGTCCCACCGCGACCGCCACCACCGCCGACAGCACGAACTCGGCCAGCGCGCCCGGCCACCAGAAGACGCCGGTGACCGCCGCAGTGATCGCCACCTTGTACAGCACGATCGCCGTGACGTCGTTGAACAGGCCCTCGCCCTCCAGCAGCGACACCAGCCGCCTGGGCAGCCCCAGCCGGCCCGCCACCGCCGTGGCCGCGACCGGGTCGGGCGGCGCCACCAGCGCGCCGAGCGCCGCCGCGGCCGCGATCGGCAGGCCCGGGATGAGCGCGTGCGCCGTCACCGCGACGGCCGCCGTCGTCACGAACACCAGCGCCACGGCGAGCAGGAAGATCGGGCGCCAGTTCGCCGCGAACTGGCGCCACGACGTCCGCCGCACCGCCGCGTACAGCAGGGGAGGGAGGAGGAGCGGCAGGACGATGTCGGGGGGTACGTCCACGTTCGGTACGAATGGCAGCAGGGCCAGGACGATGCCGAGCAGAGTCATCAGTACGGGCGGTGGCAGCCCGAGCCGGTCGCCGAGCGGCACCGTGATCAGGGCGCCCAGCAGGATGAGCATGAGCAGCACGAACTGGTCCACGACGCCCTCCGATGATCGTCTCAATCAGCCTAGACGGGTCGTTTGCCGAGGCCATGGAGGGGGCGGCCCTCAGAGCTGCGATCCCAGGCCGCAGAGGGGCGGCCCCAGAGGTGCGATCCGGGGCCGCGGGGCGGGCCTGGGCCCCGGAGGTGCATCCATGCGGGGTGCGGCGTCAGTGGTCGAGGACCTGCAGGGTGTGGTGGGCGGAGCCTAGAGGGGTCGGGCCCGATGCCGTGATGGCGACCACGTCGGCCACCCGGGCACCGAACAGGTCCGGCACGTAGATCGCGGGCTCCAGGCACAGGGTCGTGCCCGGTTCCAGGGGCGTGACGTCGCCGGGCTGGACGCGCGGGCCCTCGTCGTGGCCCAGCCCCACGCCCCGGCCGAAGTGGGCGGCGGCGAAACGGCCGTACCCGCTGCCGTCGATCACGTCCCCGACCGCCTTGGCCACGCTCTCGGCGACGGCCGACGGCAGGGCCGCCGAGCGCAGGGCGGCGGCCCGTGCGGCGAGTACGACCGAGTACATGGCCTCGAAGTCCTCCGGCGGCTCGGCGACGGCGAACACCCGTGCCACCTCCGCGCAGTAGCCGTCCCACCGGCCGCAGAGCGACACCAGCAGCGCGTCGCCGGGGTTGATCACCCGGTCGCCGGGGCGGTGCGCGGGGCGCGCGGTGTGCTCGCCCGCGGCGACCCGCAGCGACAGGACCTCCTCGCAGCCGGTCTCCAGCAGCAGTAACCGCAGCCGGGCCGCCATCGCCCGCTCGGTGGCGCCGAACCAGGACAGCTCGCGGGCCTGGCCGAGCACCGATTCCGCGGCCACGACGGCGCGCTGGACCGCCTCGATCTCATGCGGCCGCTTGCGCAGCCGCAGCGGTGCCAATACGGCCGTGGCGGGCACCAGTTCGGCCTCGATCGCGAGGCCGAACAGCTCGCGGACCCGCATCTCGGGGTCCACGCCGACGCGCCGCGCGGCCCGGGGTACGAGCGGGACCGGGTCGGCGGTCTCGGCGGCCGTGTCCAGGGTGACGACGAGAAACCCGTCGCCCTGCCCGCCCAGGAACCTGAAGTCGGGCGAGGGCCGCAACACCAGGGCGTCCACCTCGGCCTCGGCCATGGCCGCCCGCACGGCCTCCAGAGTCGGGTCCGTCACGTCGGGGTCCGTCACTTGGGCTCGTGCAGCCAGCAGGCGACCGGTCCGAAGTCGGGCTCCTTGTCCCGGCACACGTCCATGACCTGCGGGCAGCGCGGGTTGAACCGGCACCCCGCCGGCGGGTCCGCCGGGTCAGGAACGTCGCCGGGCAGTTCGGCGGGCAGGACGCCCATCCCGTCGGGCTTGGGGATGGCGCGCAGGAGCGCCTGCGTGTACGGGTGCCGGGGGTTGGCCCACACCTCGGCCGTGTTCCCGACCTCGACGATCCGGCCGAGGTACATGACCGCGATCCGGTCGGCGATCAGCCGCACCACCGACAGGTCGTGGCTGATGAACAGCAGCCCCGCGCCCGAGTCCACGGCCAGGTCGCGCATCAGGGTGGCGACCTGCGACTGGGCCGAGGCGTCCAGTGCCGAGATCGGCTCGTCGCCGATCAGCAGCCGGGGCCGGGCCGCCAGCGCCCTGGCGATCGCGATGCGCTGCCGCTGGCCGCCCGAGAACTCGTGCGGGTGCCGGCTCGCGAAGTCGCGCGGCAGCCCGACGCGTTCCAGCAGGTCGGCGGGCGCGGTGGCGGTGTCGCCTGAGGTACGGAGGCCGTCGGCGATCTGGTCGCCCACGCGGCGGCGCGGGTTCAAGGACGCGTACGGGTCCTGGAACACCATCTGGATGCCCGTCAGCTTGCGCCGCCGCAGCCCGAGCGGTGTGACCGGCTGCCCGTCGAACGTGATCGAGCCCTCGGTGACGGGGTTCAGCCCGCAGACGGCGCGGGCCAGCGTCGACTTGCCGCAGCCGGACTCGCCGACCAGGCCGACGACCTCGCCGGGCCCGACGGACAGGCTCGCCCCCGCGACCGCCCTGACGATCGGGCGCCCGGGCGAGCGGTGCTCGACGACCAGGTCGTCGATCGCCAGCAGGGTCATGAGTCCTCCGAACGGGGAGCCGCCTCGGTGTCGGGCAGTGAGTCGAGCAGGGAGCGGGTGTACGGGTGGGCGGGTTCGCGCAGCACCTGGCCGCGCGCCCCCGTCTCCACCACCAGGCCGTCCTTCATCACGCTCACCTCGTCCGCCACCGCCGACATGACGCCCAGGTCATGGGTGACGAGCAGCACGGCCAGCCCCAGCTCGTCGCAGAGCCCGCGCAGCAGCCGCAGCACGCCCGCCTGCACGGTCACGTCCAGCGCGGTCGTCGGCTCGTCGGCGATCAGCACCTTGGGGGAGCAGGCCAGCGCGATGGCGATCGCCACCCGCTGCCGCATGCCGCCCGAGAACTGGTGCGGGAAGCGCCCGTACGCCTCCTCGGCGCCGGGGATGCGCACCTTGCCGAGCAGCTCGACGGCCCGCCGCCGGGCCTCCCGCTTGTCGAGGCCGAGGTGGTGGCGCATGTGCTCGGTGAGCTGCTTGCCGATCGTGAGCATCGGGTGCAGGCTCGTGGCCGGGTCCTGGAAGACCATGGCCACCTCGCCGCCGCGTACCCGGTTCAGCTCCTTAGGCGGCAGCGTGAGCAGTTCGCGGTCGCCGAGCGCGATGCTGCCGGTGGTGCGCGAGCCGTGCGGCAGCAGTCCGAGTACGGCCAGGCCGGTCATCGTCTTGCCGGACCCGCTCTCGCCCGCCAAGCCATGGACCCGGCCCTCCTGGAGCGACAGGTCCACGCCGCGCAGGATCTCCTTGCCGCCGATGGTCACCTTCAGATCGGTGATGTCCAGGGTCACAGGGCACGCTCCTTGATGGCGCGGGCCGTACGGGGGTCGAGGGCGTCCCGCAGCGTGTCGCCGAGGAAGTTGAAGGCCAGCACCACGGTCAGGATCGCCAGGCCGGGGAAGGTCGCCACCCACCAGCTGTCGAAGACCTCCACGCCGGAGGCCACCATCGCGCCCCACTCCGGAGACGGCGGTTTGGCCCCGAGGCCGAGGAACGACAGTCCCGACAGCAGCAGCAGCGCGGTGCCGATGTCGAGCGTGGCCAGGACGAGCACCGGGCCCGTCACGTTCGGCAGCACGTCCACGCGCAGCGAGCGCCAGGCCGAGAAGCCCAGCAGCCGCCCGCTCAGCACGAACTCCCGCTCCCGTACGCCCAGCACCAGCCCGCGCGTCACGCGGGCGTAGGCGGGCCAGGCCACGACGAGTACGGCCAGCACCGCGTTGGTCAGGCTCGCCCCGAGCGCCGCGGCCACCACCATGGCCAGGATGACCGTCGGGAACGCGAACACCAGGTCCGCCACCCGCATGATCGTCTCATCCACCCATCGGCCGAAATATCCGGCGCAGGCGCCGAGCAGGCCGCCGATCAGCACCGACAGCGCCACCAGCATCAGCGTCAGCGGGATCGACACCCGCGCGCCGTGCATGACCCGGCTGAGGATGTCCCGGCCGAGCTGGTCCGTACCGAACCAATGACCTGGCCCCGGGGCGGCCAGGCGCGGCAGGTCCTGGGCCAGCGGGTCGTGCGGCGCGAGCACCGGCGCGGCCAGCGCGATCACCAGCCAGGCGATCGCGATCACGCCGCCCACGACGGCCAGCGGCTGCCGCCAGGCATGGGGGAGCCGCCCGGTCAGGCCCTTGCGGGCCAGGGGATCCCGTTTCACTGCAACCTCACTCGGGGATCGATGACGCCGTACAGCACGTCCACGATCAGGTTGATGACGAGGTAGACGACACCGACCACGAGCCCGACGCCCATGACGGCGGGCAGGTCGAGGGTGGTGGCGCTCTTGTAGGCGTACTGGCCGACGCCCGGCCAGGCGAAGATCGCCTCGACCAGTACCGTGCCGGACAGCAGGCTGCCGAACGCCAGGCCCGCGACGGTGATGATCGGCACCAGCGCCGAGCGCAGCACGTACCGGAACAGGATCGTCCGGCCCGGCAGGCCCTTGGCGCGGGCGGCCCGCACGTAGTCCTGGCCGAGCACCTCCAGCACGGCCGAGCGGGTGAAGCGGGTCAGCAGCCCGATCGTGTACAGAGCCAGCACGAGGGCGGGCGTGATCAGGTGGCCGACGGCCGAGCCGAAGATGTCCCACCGGCCGGCCAGCAGCGCGTCCACCGTCTGCAAGCCGGTCACGGCCGGGGCGTTGCCCAGCGCCGCGTCGACCCTGCCGCTGCCCGGGGTGATCTGCAGCCGGTAGAAGAACACGTAGAAGGCCACCAGCGCCAGCCAGAACGTCGGCACCGAGATGCCGATCAGGCTCAGCACCCGCAGCGCGTGGTCCGACAGCCGGTCCCTGCGCAGCGCGGCGATCACGCCGAAGGCCACGCCGAGCACGAGGGAGACCAGGATCGCCGCCCCGGCCAGCTCCAGCGTCGCCGGGACGAACTCCGCCAGGTCCTGGCTCACCGGCCGGTGGCTCTGCTGGCTGGTGCCGAGGTCGCCGTGGACGACGCCCTGGAGATGCAGCAGGTACTGCTCCCACAGCGGCTTGTCCAGGCCGTGCTCGCTGCGCCACTGCGCGACGATGGCCGGGTCGCCCAGGGCCCGCTGGCCCAGGTTCGCGGCCACGGGGTCGCCGGGCACCAGGTTCGTCAGCACGAACGTCACCAGCGTGATGCCCCAGGCCAGCAGCAGCGCCATGAGGATCCGCCGGATCAGGAACCGGGCGAGGGGATGCGCCCCGCGCCGCCTGGACGGGCGGGGCGGGGCGGACGTGGCGGGCATGCCTACTTCGCGCCGAGGTCGGCGACGTCGACGGTCCAGACCGGGTGGTACTCCAGGCCGGTCACGGAGGCGGCCGTCACGATGTTCTGGCTCGGCTGGATCAGCGGGATGAACGGGCCCGAGGCGTTCAGCTTCGTCTGCACGTCGGCGTACGCCTGCTTGCGCGCGTCGTCGCCGATCGCGACCGCGGCCTTCTCACCCGCGGCCTCGATCTCCTTGGCCGCGCCGGCCTTCCAGCCCGCCCGCAGGCCCACGGTCTTGCCCGGCAGGAAGGCCAGGTAGTCGCTGGGGTCCGGGTAGTCAGGGCCCCAGTACCACAGGCCCATCTCCTCCTTGCCGTTGCGGTAGTTGTCCAGCGCGGTGGTGACCGGCGCGGGCTGCAGGTCCACCGTGATGCCGACATCCTTGAGGTTGGCCTGGATCCGCTCGGCCAGCGGCTGGAACGACAGGCCGTTCACGGTCAGCTCGCTCGGGTACTCCAGCTTCACTGTCGGGTTGGCCACGCCGCTCGCGGCCAGGGCCGCCTTGGCGCCCTCGACGTCGCGCTTGGCCGCCTGGTCGGCGGGCAGCGCGCCCAGCAGCTGCGACGGGATCACGCCCGGCGCCTGCGTGGAGCCCTCACCGGCCAGTTCGAGCAGGCCCGCGTAGTCGACGCCCTTGCGCACGGCCTCGACGAACTTGGCGTTCGGCGTCGTCTTGCTGACCTTGTCGTCCTGGTTGGCCAGCAGGAAGATCACGTTGGCCGAGGCGGTCTTCTTGACCTGCAGGTTCGCCGGCATGCCGGTCACCTGGTCGCCCGACAGGTTGAGCGCCACCTGGCTGTCGCCGCGCTGGACGTTCAGCTTCTGCGTGGCGGACTCGACGTTGCGGATGACGACCTTGTCGTAGGCGGGCTTGGTGCCGTAGTACTTCGGGTTCGCCTTCAGTACGACCTGGCTGCTCACGTTGAACGACTCGATCGTGTACGGGCCCGAGCCGGCGGAGGAGGCGTTCAGGTACTGCTCGGCCTTGTCCTGCGCGTCCGCGGTCGCGCCGTGCTGCTT
Organism: Nonomuraea sp. CA-143628; assembly: GCF_050942315.1. Lineage (NCBI taxonomy): Bacteria > Bacillati > Actinomycetota > Actinomycetes > Streptosporangiales > Streptosporangiaceae > Nonomuraea > Nonomuraea sp. CA-143628. Next base: position 7,425,367 of record NZ_CP192072.1, on the reverse strand, counting down.
GGCCAGCTTGCTGTTGATGATGCCCAGCGCCGGGTTCGGCAGGATGAACGGCAGCGCCGGGTTGGCCGCCTTGGAGGTCAGCGTGATCGTCGAGTCGCCCTCCTTGGCCACCTCGACGCCGTCGAGCAGGAACGACGGGGTCCCCTTCATGTCACGCACCCGGTTCAGGGAGAACACCACGTCGTCCGCCGTGACGGGGGAGCCGTCGGCGAACGTCGCGCCCTGCTTGAGCTTGAGCGTGAGCACCTTGCCGTCCTTGGACAGCTCGTACGACTCGGCCAGCGCCGGCACCGGCTTGGTCACGTCGGCGCCGTCGAAGGTGAGGAGCGTCTCGTAGATCGCCTTCTCGACGGTCAGGCCGGTCGGCTCGTACGTGCGCCCGGGGTCGGCCGTCTTGAGGTCGAAGGACGTGTCGATCACCAGGGTCTTGCCGCCGGCGCTCTGGGCGACGGGGGTCTGGGAACCGCCGCTTCCGCAGGCGGCGAGGGCGAGTGCACCGGCGAGCAGCACAGCCGCCGTCTGCGAGCGGGTCGCCATTGAGTCCTCCAGTTGGACGGTTGGCCGAAAGATGTCGAGGATTGTCGGGCAGAACGTCCAGGCACTGTGCGGTCGCTGAGACGTATATAAATGGGCTGGGGGTAACTATGAGTGAAATTTCCAGGAATGGTGCCAGCGGTAGCGGTCAGCCTGGACGGATCGGCATCGGCCTGGAGCTCGACGCCGTCCACCTGAAGATCCTCGAGGTCCTGCGGGAGAACGGCAGGATCTCGGTCTCGTCACTGGCCGAGCGGGTGGGCATCTCCCGGGCCAACGCCTACACCCGCTTCGAGGCGCTGCGCGCCGACGGCGCGATCAAGCGGTTCACCGCCGAGATCGACCACGTCAGGACGGGGCTCGGCATCACCGCGCTGATCTTCGTGACCGTGCGGCAGCAGATGTGGAAGCAGTTCAGGGCCGAGCTGGCCAGGATGCCCGAGGTCGAGTACTGCGCGATCACCACGGGCCAGCACGACGCGATGATCCAGGTGCGGATGTCGGACGTGGCCGAGGTCCACGCCATGGTGACCGACCGGCTGGCCAACATCCCGGCCGTGAAGGCGACCGAGACGGTCTTCATCCTGGACGAGGTGCTCAGGCGGCCGTACGTGCTGCCCAGCGACCGTGACAAGGCCCGTCCGGCGCGGCGGGCGGCCCAGGAGGCCCCCGGCGACGTGCCGCTCGGCAAGATGCGCTTCGTCGGCGCCGCGGAGGGAAGGGCCGCCCTGCGCAAGGACGGGTAGATCAAGCGGAAGGACGAAGAGGTCAGCCGGTGACGACCTCGGTGCACACACTGACGTGCCGGGTGTCGTCGCCCTCGAACTGGAACTCCTCCACCAGGCGCAGCCGTCCGTCGGCCTCGGTCTCGATGCGGCTGTTGCTCTGGCCGCCCGCCTTGCCCCCGGCCTTGAGCGCGTGCGCGTAGGCGATGGAGACCAGGTCGCCGTCCCTGGTGCCGACGAAACGGCCGTGGGTGACGGTGTCACCCGTGTAGCTGCCCCACACCACCCCGTCGGCCTCCCAGTAGTCGAACGCGGTGGGCCGCTCCTGGTCCACCACGCTCGCCGTCGAACTCACCATCACGAATCTGCGGCCGTTGAGAAGGTTCACGGCGCCCATGCTCCCGATATTTCCTGACACGGAGCGTCAGGCTGGACGTTTCTCGCCGATCGCCGAGATCTCCTCGGCGATCCGTCCAGCCGCCGGGGCCGCGAAACGGGACTTGTCAGGAAACCGGCTCTGGTGGCCCAGGTTTACCGGGGGTCAGACAAGTGGTCAAAGAGCAGAGTGGAACGATGGACTTGTGACGGCCGCTCCGCAGGCCGCCGCTTCCCATGAGACGAACTTGTGACGGCCGCTCCAGCGGGTCGCCGGTTCCCATGAGACGAACTTCCCATGACGAAAAGGAGACGCCATGTCTTCTTCGGCCACGCACCGTTCCATGCAGGTCGGCGAGCCTGGCGGGGGCCTGTCTCTCGTCCGGGCGGACACCCGGGAGCCGGGCCCGGGCCAGGTGCGGATCACCGTCGAGGCGTGCGGAGTATGCCACTCCGACGCGCTGATCACCTCCGGCCACATCCCGGGCACCACCTTCCCCGTCACGGCGGGGCACGAGATCGCGGGACGCGTCGACGCGGTCGGCGACCACGTCACCGGCTGGTCCGTCGGTGATCGGGTGGCGGTCGGCTGGTACGGAGGCAGCTGCGGTCACTGCGACGCCTGCCGGCAGGGAGACGGCATCCTGTGCCCCGAGCTCCAGGTGCCGGGTGCCGCGTACGCGGGCGGGTTCGCCGACTCCGTCGTGGTGCCGGCCGTCGCCCTGGCCGCGATCCCGGACGAGCTCACGGCGGTGGAGGCCGGGCCCCTGGCCTGCGCCGGCGTGACCGTGTACAACGCGCTGCGCCACAGCTCCGCGCGTCCGGGCGACATCGTCGCGATCCTCGGTGTGGGCGGCCTGGGGCACCTGGGCGTGCAGTTCGCCGCGAAGATGGGCTTCAACACCATCGCGCTGGCCCGCGGTCCCGACAAGGCGCCGCTGGCGCACAAGCTCGGCGCCGCCCACTACGTCGACAGCGCCGCCGCGCCCGTGGCCGACGCGCTGCGGGCGTGCGGGGGAGCCAAGGTGGTGCTGGCGACGGTGACCAACGCCGAGGCGATGTCGGCGACGCTCGACGGTCTGGGGCCCCGCGGTGAGCTCATCATCGTCGGCGTCGACATGGAACCGCTGCGGGTCACGCCCCTGCAACTGGTGGGGGCGGCCAGGCGGATGTACGGGCACGCTTCCGGCAACGCGGTCGACATCCAGGACACCATGAGGTTCGCCGCCCAGAGCGGTGTCCGGGCGTGGACCGAGGAGGTCCCGCTGGAGGAGGCCCAGGCGGCGTTCCAGAAGATGCTCTCCGGCCAGGCCCGCTTCCGCATGGTTTTGACCACGGGCAGCTGAACGACCCGGCGGCGGCGTGGGACGCCTTTTCCGCTGCGAGATCTCCGCCTGACCGTTACCGATCGGTGACGTACTGTAGCGCAATCTATCCCCTGAGTAGCAGCGCGGTCTGTGATAGTAATGTCACGCTCGGTGTTCGGTGGGGATTGGGGAGATCCTTATGCTGCAATACGTAATCGCGGCCGTGGCCGCGGTGGGTGTGGTGGCGCTCGCGGCCACCCTGTTCAGGCTCACGAAGAAGGGCAGCGACGACAACGACGCCGGCGGGCCGTCGGCCGGCCACGCGGGCGCGATGCTGTCCGCCCTGTTCCTCCTGGTCTTCGCCATCGCGATCATCGTGCCGTGGACCACCGCCGACTCCGCGAGCCAGAACACGCACACCGAGAGCCAGGCCGCCGTGGAGGCCTACTGGTCGGCGTCCGGCCTGCCCGGCACCGCCCCCGACGTCGTGCGCGCCGGGCTGCGCGACTACATGACGTTCGTCGTCCGAGACGAGTGGCCCGTCATGCAACGCGGCTCGATGGATCCCGTCGGCACGGAGCGACTCGACGCGCTCCGGGCCCGCGTCGCCGCGCTACAGGTGACCACCGACCAGAAGGAGGCCAAGACCGCGGTGCTCGACCACCTCGCGGCCCTCGCCTCCGCCCGTTCCCAGCGCACCGCCGACGCCGCCGCGACGCCGCCCGACGGCCTGCTGGCCCTGACGATCCTCACCGGGCTGCTGGTCATCCTGTTCCCGTTCCTGGCCGGAGCGCGGCCGACCGGGCTGGCGATCCTGCCGCTGGTGGCGATGGCCGCGATGCTCGGCTTCGGCGTGTACCTCACCTGGGACATCTCCCACGCCTTCGACGGACCGCTGGCCGTGGGGCCGGAGGCGTACAAAGGCGCGCTGCAGGAGTTCGCCCGGATAGCCGGAGGCGTGTGACCGTGGGGGCCTGGCGCATGCCGCTGCTCCTGGCGGGCACGCTGCTGGCGCTGTCCGCGAGCGCTCCCGCCGCGGCCGACCCGGATCCGGGCGACGTGACGGTGAAGGTCGGCGTCGAGGCGACCGTCTGTGTGGACGTGCCGCTGGTGAGCGTACACATCGGGAAATGCGCGGCACCGGCGGCGCAGCCGCCGACCGTGGTGAAGCCGCCGAGTGTGGTGATCGTGAAGCCGCGCCCCGTCGTCACCCCGCAGCCCGTGGCCACCCCGAAGGTGACGCCCAGGGTGCGGGTCGTGATCACTCCCCGCCCCGCGAAACCCAAGCCGACTCAGCGGCCGACACCCAAGCGTGTGCGGGTGCCCCACATCGCGCCCCAGCCCGTCCGCATCAAGCCGGCGAAGCCGACGCCGAAACCCACACCGACCCTCAAGCCGACGCCCAAACCCCCGGTCGCCTACGTACGCGCCCATCGCGCCCCGCCACCGCGCCCGCGGAAGAACCCGCTGGGCACCGTGCTCCTGATGGTGGTCCTCACCACGGCCATCGCCTCCACCACGGCTGTGGCGTTCGCGTCCGTGCGATAAAACCGGCACCCGGGTCTGGTCGAACAACCGCCTGGCGACGCTGAAGGCGGGAACCGAAACCGGTTCCCGCCTTCTCGGCTTTCAGCGTGCGGTGGTGAACAGGAACGCGCAATCCTGTACGGCCTCCACGCGGTGGCGGCGTTCGGGCATGACCAGCAGATCGCCGGGCATCCCGTCCCAAGAGTCGGGCCCGGCGACAAGCCGTATCCGCCCGTGCAGTACGTGCACCGTGACCTCGCCAGGATGCTCGTGTTCGTGCAGGTGTTCGCCCTGTCGCAACGCCATGACGGTCTGCCGCAGCGAACGATCGTGTCCCCCGTGGACAGTGGTGGCGCTGCGGCCGCTGTCCGCCTCGCGGGCAAGCGTGAGCTGATCGCGAACCAGGGCGGTCAACGAGACCTTGGTCATGACTGTGGGGCGCGACGGTCTCGCCGAGCCTCCAGCTCTTCCGGGCTGACCGGGATCAGCATCGGCTGTCCAGGCGCGCAGAACATCGTCACCACGAACTGCGACTCCTCGTCGGTGAGGTGGTTGCCGTCCTGGTAGTGGATCACGTCGCCACCGGGCTCCCAGAACGCGTCACCGGGCCGGAGAACCCGCATGGGCTCGCCTTCGAGCTCGAAGTTGACGGCGCCCTTGATCACGTAGCCGTACGCGGGCCCGGAGTGCCGGTGAGGCGGCGCGCCAGGGCTGTTCGGCGGCAGCGTGACGCGGAGCGTCATCGCTTCGGCCCCCTCCGGCGCGGACGGCGCCCCCGGCACGCTGCCGACGACGTCGATCTGCGGTGGTGGCCCGCTCTTGTCGGGGTTGTCGAGGTGGTGGGCTTGAGCGTGATCGGTGCTCATCACGATTCCTTCCCGGAAGTGGCCGGCTCGATCCGGCCGTGCACCAGCTCAGACAAGTCAGCGCCCCGATCTGTGACAACGCTCCCGAACAGTGGCCCCCGGTCGCCTACATACGTGCCCATCGCGCGCGGAAGAATCCGCTGGGCACCATGCTCCTGATGGTGGTCCTCACCACGGCCGTGGCGTTCGCGTCCGTTCGATATAGCCGGAACGGGCCGGGCCCTAAGGCTGTTCCTGTCCCGTGTCGACGGTGTCGGCCGCGTCGTCGACCTTGTACGGCCGAATGGCTTGTGCTGTGAGGGCCATGGCTTCCGTGGTCTGTTCGAAGGTGCGCTGGGTGACGGCGATGTAGAGCACGTCCAGGACGGCCAGCTGGGCGTGTCGGCCGAGGATGGTTTGGGTGCTGAAGCCGGCCGGGTGCACCTTGGTGGCCAGGACGAGCTCGGCCTGGCGGGCGACAGGGGAGGTCAGGTCGCTGGTAAGGGCCACGGTCCGGACGCCGTGTGAGCGCGCTTCGGTGAGCAGATCGACGACCTCGCGAGTGCGCCCGCTCTGGGAGAAGACCACAAGGACATCGCCACGGGACATGAGGGCGGCACCGGTCAGGGCCATGTGCGTGTCGGTGAAGGTCCAGGCGGGAAGGCCGATGCGACATAGCCGTTGCTGCAATTCCGAGGCCGTGGTCGCGCTGCCGCTGACCCCGTAGACCATCACCCGGCGGGCCGCGGCCAGCAGGCCGGCCGCGCGCTCCACGGCGGCCAGGTCGAGGTTGGCGATCGCCTCGGTGACGACATGTCCGATGTTGGCGGAAATGACACGGGCGACCTGCTGAATGTCGTCCGCCTCGGTCAAGTTCGTGCCGATGTGCTCGACCCAGGCGTCGGGGCCGGTGCGGCCGCTGTCGGAGGCGAGGGCGATGCGCAGGGCGGCGTAGCCGTTCAGGTTCAGCGACCGGCAGAACCTGGTGATGGTGCCGGTGGAGACCCCACACCGCTCCGCCAGCTCGACGATGGTCAGCCCGGCCACCGCCGCCGGATCGCCGAGTGCGAGCTCGGCGATCGTACGCTGAGCGCCAGGCATGGTGGGCAGCAGCGCGCGGATGCGCTCGATGACGCCGCTCTGTGACATGCGAATCTCTATTCGTCAAAAATTTTTCTTCGCTATGTTGGCTGTCAACGTATCACGAGGCGCGAATGCCCGATAAATGTCCTTGACATGGCCAGTTGCTCGATTCCACAGTGAGTCGGAGTGGGAAATATTTCTCCATATGGGGGTCGTGGTGTCTGATCAGCATCGCCCAAGTGCCGCCGCCTATCTCGTGGCGGCCAGGACCATCCTGGAGCAGGTCGTCTCCGAGCAGGCGCCCGCGGTCCAGGCCGCGGCCGACCTCATCACGAAATCGATCCGTGCGGGCGGTGTCGTCCAGGCGTTCGGTACCGGGCATTCGGAGGGGCTGGCGATGGAGATCGCCGGCAGAGCCGGTGGGCTGGTGCCGACCAACAAGATCGCCTTGCGCGACCTGGTCACCCTCGGAGACTCCCCGCGCGAGGTGCTGTTCGATCCGTTTCTGGAACGGGACCCGGCCGTCGCCTACCAGCTCTACGAGCTGGCCGCTCCTCGCCCGGAGGATGCTTTCGTCATCGCGTCCAACTCCGGTGTGAACGGGTGCGTCGTGGAGATGGCCCAGTTGGTGACGCGGCTGGGGCACGCACTGATCGCCTTCACCTCGACCCGGCACACCGCGCAGGCCACCTCCCGTCACCCGTCCAAACTCCGGTTGATCGACTTCGCCGACGTCGTGCTGGACAACGGGGCCCCGCACGGTGACGCGCTGCTGCCGATGGCCTCGGGCGCCAAGGCCTGCGGGATCTCCTCCATCAGCGCCGGTCTGCTGGCGCAGATGGTCGTGGCGGAGGTCGTGCGTCGCCTTGACGAGGCGGGTGAGCAGGTCCCTGTCTACCTGTCCGCCAACATCGCCGGCGGCGACGATCACAACCGAATCCTGGAAGAGCGCTACGCCGGACGGATCCGGAGGCTCTTATGACAGGGCTCTTCTTCACCGCGCGAGCCGTCGGATGAGCGTCACGCTCGTTCTTGGCATGGACATCGGCGGCACCTCCAGCCGCGTCATCGTGGCCGACCTGTTCGGGCGCCTGCGCGGCGTCGGCCGGGCAGGCGGCGGCAACCCGGTCTCGCGCGGCCCGGCCGCGATCACCGCCATCCGTGACGCCTTGTGCGCCGCACTGGTCGCCGTCGATCCGGCCGACGTCAAGGCGGCCGTCTTCGGCCTGGCGGGCGGCGATGTCGCCGTTCACGACCCTGAGATCGCCCAGGCGCTTCGTGCGGGATGGCGGCAGGCTGGACTGCGGTGCACGCCGACCATGGTCAGCGACGTCACTCTCGCGTACGTGGCAGGTACCGACTCCGCCGAGGGCAGCGTCCTGGTATCCGGTACGGGGGCGGTCGCCGCGGCCATCCGCGAACGCACCATCGTGCGATGCGCCGACGGGCACGGCTGGCTGCTCGGCGATCTCGGCTCCGGCTTCTGGATCGGGCGCGAGGGCATACGAGCCACGCTCGCCGCGATGGACCGCTGCCACCCGCCATCCGACCTCCACCGCGAGATCCTGCACGCACTGGGAGTGGCGCACGCTGAGCGGCGAACCTTGGCTTCGACCAGCGCCACCATCGACGCGGCTCATCGCATGCCACCTGCTGAGCTGGCCAAGCTCGCCCCTCTCATCCTGACAGCCGCGGAAGGCGGAAACGTCGAAGCGAGGCTGATCGCCAGGCGGGCCGCCGAGCACCTCACCGCATCGCTCAACGCCATCCGGATCCTTGGCGCCACCAGCCCCATCGTGCTCGGGGGCAGCTTGCTGACCACAGCCAATCCGCTCTCTCAAGCCGTCCGCGCGTCGGTCCGGAAGGTATGGCCGGATGCGGAGATTCACCGCGCCGGCGGGGGAGCCGCAGCCGCGGCATGGCTGGCCGCCCGGCGGCTTTCCGGCGTACCCGCGCTCGAATCCCACGCGCTTTATACGCGGCTCCTGGGCGCCGAGCCGATCCCCCCGCGCCGCTCACAGAAGATCCGATGACTGATCTGAGCCGTTCCCGATGTGCCTTCTTGGAGCAGGTCGAGTCGATTTCGAGACGTCATCGTCCGTCGCACCTCACACCACGTTTACGAAGGGACGCCGCTCACATGGAGCCCACACAAGCCAGCTGGTGCCGCTTGCCGGGAGGAGGGCGGCTGATGCGCGAAGAGCCGCGAAACGGAGCCGGCGTCAGCCCGGCCGGCGAAGAACCACCTCTGGGCGTGCTGATACGAACCTGGCGCGAGCAGGCACTGCTGACACAGGAGGAGCTGGCCAAACGGTCGGGACTGAACCCCCGGACCCTTCGTCGGCTGGAGCACGGCGAACCCCACCGCCCACGCGGCTCGTCGCTCTTGGCCCTGGCCGAAGCACTGAGGCTGGACCCTGGAAAGCAGAAGCAATTGGTCGCCGCATCGCTCAGGAGCCACACCCATCCAGGGGCGCGCGGGTTCAAAGACGACACGGACACGTCGTCCCACGCGCCGGCTTCTGCGATGACCATGCCGCGCCAGCTCCCGCCCGGCCCCGCGCACTTCGTCGGCCGATCCAAGGAACTGCGCACACTCGACGGCATGCTCACACCGGACGAACAGATCATGCGGACGGGTCCCAAGGTGGTGGTCATCGCCGGATGCGCCGGGATCGGCAAGACCGCGTTGGCGATGCACTGGGCGCACCTGGTCGCCGGCCGTTTCCCCGATGGCCAGTTGTATGTGAACCTGCGGGGATTCGCGCCAAGCGCGGACACGGCTGATCCAGCTGAGGCGATCCGCGGCTTCCTTGGCGCATTGGGTGTTGTCGCGCAGCGGATCCCCGCCGGCGCGGACGCTCAGGCGGCGCTGTGGCGCAGCGTGGTGAACGGAATGCGGCTGCTGATCGTCGTTGACAACGCACGCGATGCCGGTCAGGTTCGTCCGCTGCTTCCTGGTGGCAGCGGGTGCCTGGTCATCGTGACCAGCCGCGATCAGCTGCCCGGCCTGGTGGCCGCGGGCGCCAGCCCGCTTGTGCTCGATCCGCTGTCCAACGGTGACTCCTTGCGGCTGCTGGCCGAACGGCTCGGCGCCGAGCGCGTGGTCGCGGCCCAGAAGGCCGCGAAGGAGATTGCCGCGGGGTGTGCTGGATTACCGCTGGCGTTGTCCGTTGTGGCGGCACGCGCGTCCATCCATCCCGGCTTCAGCCTCGACGACCTCGCCGTTGAAGCGGATGCCGCCAGCAGTTGGCTGGACGTGCTGTCCTGCGAAGACCCGTTTGCCGATGTCCGGTCCGCGTTCTCCTGGTCCTATCGCACCCTCGGAGCGGCGGCCGCCCGGATGTTCCGGCTGCTTGGCATGCACCCAGCACACGACATCGGTGTTCCGGCGGCTGCCAGCATGTGCGATCTGCCGGTACGCCAGGCGCGCGCCTTGCTGGCAGAGCTGCACCGCGCACATTTGATCGCGGAATCCGTTCCCGGCCGATATCAGCTGCATGACCTCATGCGCGCCTACGCCGTTGAACTGGCCGAGGCCCAAGAGTCGCGCACGGAACGTCACCAGGCCGAGCGCCGCGTCTTCGATCACTATCTCCTCACCAGTTTGGCAGCCTCACACCAGTTGACCGGGCTGCCGCACGACGGCATCCCCGTCGATCCTTTGGCGCTCAATGTCAGGCCGGAGTCCATCGCTACTTACCAGCAGGCCATGGAGTGGTACCAGCGTGAACATCGGACGCTGCTGGCCCTCATCGACCATGCCCGCGGCAACGGGGACGGCTGCCGCCTCGACCGGCTCGCTCGAGGGCTGGCCGATTATCTCGATCGCGGCCGACATTGGCAGGAGTGGAGACTTGTCGAGCATGGCCGTCGAGCGACGTCGACGTAGTGCTCATCCAGCCTGGTGAGAGGGGCGGAGCTCGGCTGAGCTCGCCCCTCTCACCAGTCAGGTGGCCGCACGTTACCGGGCCTGGCCCGCTTCGATCTCCGCGAATTGCATCACCTTGCCCGTCCCGGTGACGCGCACATATCTGGTGGTGACCGGATCGAAGGTGAAGGTCTGGCCATCGGCGCCGGGCCGTGGGTAGCCGTTCTGAGTCGTGACGGTGGTCCAGGCCGAGCCGTCGGGGGAGATCTCGACGGTGAAGCGGGAGGGGAAGCCGTCGCCCGTGTTCGCGCCGTCGTTCCTGGCGTAGAGGGTCACCTGCCCCACCCGGGTGGGGCCGCCGAGGTCGACCTGCAGCCATTCGGGGTGTTCTGTCGTCCCGATCAGGCTGCTCCAGCCCATGGAGTACCAGAGGTTGGAGTGGCGCACCCCGTCGGTGGCGTTGACGCGCAGCCAGCTCTCGGCCGGATACTCCACCGAGCTGGAGGAGGTGACCGTACGGCCGGCGGCCAGGTTGCCTCCGGCGGCCTCGATCTCGGCGAACTGCATGTGGTATTCGCCGAACTGGTCGGTGCCCAACTTGGTGCCGGTGACCTTGATGTAGCGGGCGCTGACCGGGGCGAACGGGAAGGTCCGCGCTCCGGCGCCCGGCTTGGCGTAGCCGGTCACGGTGGCGACGTTGGTCCAGGTCGAGCCGTCCGCTGAGACGTCGATGGTGAAGTCCTTGGGGAAGCCCGAGCCGGCGTTGGCGCCGTCATCGCGCGGGTACAGGTCCACCCGGCTCACCGGGCGCGCCGAGCCGAGATCGGCCTGGACCCACTCGGTGTGGTCGGCGTTCTTGCTGTCGGAACTGCTCCAGCCGAGGGCTCCGGTGACCGAGGAACGGCGGCCGTCCACGGCCGAGCCCGCTCCCCAGCCGTCGGCCTCGTACGAACTGGAGGCGGTGATGCCGGCGCCCTCGGCGGTGTTGGTCATGGGATTGATGTGCACGTTGTCGAAGCGGGCGGCGGCGCCGCCGGTGACGAGGGCGACGTTGCCGACAGGGAAGGCCGCGTCGGTCACCGTCAGCACCGGGGCCTGGCGGGTGCCGCTGTAGACCTTCAGCGTGTTGCCCTTGGCCACGACCCGGAGGCGATTCCACTGGCCCGCCGCGTAGCCGGGGGCGTCGGCCTCGGCCAGGCGGGTTCCGTTGCGGTAGACGAACACCTTGCCGTTGTCGCGCTGGGCGATGAGGTAGCCGGTGTCCATGTCCGAGCCGTTGAGGCTGCGAACCATGAGTCCGGCCCAGTTGGCGCTGCCGCCGTCGGGCGACACACCCGTGATCTTGAGGTCGACGCCGGCGGCCACGTCCCGATAGGCCCGGCCCTCCAGGACGGAGGTCACTCCCCAGTCGGCGGCGGTGCTGGCCTGGACGTACTCCTGCCCGCTGACCGACCATGAGCCCCTGGTGGTGCGCCAGTGCTGGCCGGCGGTGCCGAAGTCGTCGTTGTACGGGAAGGCGAGGTCCGGGGAGTCGGCGGAGAGCTCGTCCAGGATCTGCTTGTGCCGCTGCTCCACCTCGGTGCCCGAGCGCTCGTAGTGCGTGGCGTCCAGGATCAGGCTGTTGGCGATGGCCTGGGCGGCCACGGGCTTGGTCTTGGCGAGCTGGTTGAGCAGCTCGAAGTCCTCCAGGCCGTCCGTCTGGGCCTCGCTGCGCAGGCTGTCGTAGACGTTGAGGGCGTTTTTGTCGGGCCGTACCAGCCATCCGTCGCCGCTCTGGGAGTCTTTGAAGGTATCGATGTGCTGACCCGGCCTGTTGAAATCCCACCAGTAGTTCCAGCCCCAGTGCAGGTATCCGGTGCCGCCGATCTTCCACACCAGCCACGGCAGGAGCCGCGTCTCGGCCAGGTGGTGGCTGATGAAGCGGTTCATGTAGTCGCTCTCCGGGATGTTGGCGGTGTAGAGCCACAAGTCCTTCCCGGCCAGCCGCTGGGACTGGTAGTGCGCGATGTTGGGTTGGTAGAGGAACGTGGCCGGCGTCAGCGTGGTCAGCGACGGTTCGGTGGCGGGGTAGAGCTCGTTGTGCGCCTCGTTGGTGCGGGGGGTGGGGAAGTACTGGCGGTACTTGCCGTACAGCCAGTTGGCGGCTTTGTACCAGTCGGAGTCGAAGCGCGGCTCGTCCACCGCGCTCATGTAGAACTTGTCGGTCCACTTCAGGAGATCCAGGTGCGCTTTGAGCGCCGGTAGCACCTTGTCCAGGTAGGCGCCGGCCTTCGCGTCGCCGTAGGGCACCAGGACCCGCTTGAGCGCGCCTTTCACCCCGTCGGCGGGGACCAGCATCTCCAGCTGGTTTCCTCCCTCTATCAGGGTCGGGGTGTAGATGTACTGCAGCGCGCCCGCGGTCTCGAACAGCTTCACGAACCGGTCGAAGTCATCCCAGTTGAAGGTGAAGTTTCCGGCCGCGTCCACGGTCGACCGGGGAATGAGCAGCGCCTGGAAGTCGGCGTAGATCACGTTGTTGCGGTGCTTGGCGTGGTTGGCCGCGAAGTTCTTGATGACCGTCCACCAGTCCTCGTCGAACATCTTGACGCCGTACTGGTCCGGAATCGCGTCGATCGTGCCCGCGTAGTCCCAGCCGGCGGAGGTGAACCAGTTGTTCATCTTGAAGGTCGACTCGTTGGCCGGCGGGACGGTGACGTCGTAGACGCGCAGGCTCACGGGCACGGTGACATTGCCGGACGCGCTCTGGACCACGGCGTTGCCGGTGTAGACGCCGGGTGCCTGACCCGCGGGTACGAACACCTGGTAGAACCAGGCCAGCGTCGTGTTCGCCGCCGGGCTTTGCGTGGCGTTCTCCACCAGGGCGTCGTAGTAGGCGGAACCGCCGTCCGGCGGATCTTGGCGCGTGGCGCCGATCTTCTGGATCGTCGGATGGTTGTATTCCAGCCGAACCGTCGGCACCAACTGGCTTCCCGGGCCGGTCAGCGGGCTCACACTGACCGATACGCCGCTCTGCGCGGAGGTGGACCGGGCCAGGATCTGGGCGGCCTCGAACTCCCCGCGGGCCGCGTACAGCGCGATGGACTGGGTGGATCCCACCGGGGACGAGGTGAAGGGCCGGTCGGCCGCGTCCATCGTCCACACCGACAGCCCTGCCGCCGCCTGCGCGGGCACTACCAAGAAGGTCAGACATAAGAGGCTGAGGACCGTGGTGAGCATCGTTCCGCTTGATTTCATTCCGCCTCCGTATTTCGATCTTGAGAAAAATTTCTCTGCACTTTCCGCATAGATTGAGATTGTCCACCCCTATGTCAAGCAGAATTCGGTCATAACTGGTCAGAAATCCTGGAGTCGTTGGCAGGAAGATAACTGGGCGGTGAGCAGTTTTTCGCTATATGTCTGCAAAATGCCCGCCGGATGCCCTGGTTTACCGGTCATCTCGCGTCGAGACTGGCACCGAGCTCGGATCGCAGTCGTTCACAAGGAGGATCCATGTCCGAAAACCGGAGGTTAGTCCGCACCGTCCTGGTATCCACGCTGGCGCTGCTCCTGTCCTTAGGGACAGCCGGGGTGTCGAACGCCGCGTCGGCCGGAAAGGCCGGGGTATTCGCCTGCCCGCAGTCGGGACAGCGATTCCAGCTGAGCGGCGATACGACCAAGAGGGTGTACCTCGTGGGCCCGGGCCCCGCCGCGTACGCCGTGCCGAACGAAACCGTCTACTTCCAGCTCTGGAACACTTGGGACGGCATCAGCGTGTGGCCCCGCGACACCGTGTCGAGTTGCTTCGGAGGAGTCCGCACTTGGAGCAACGCTTACCTGGTCAGGAAAGACGGGACGAACGCCGTCTACATCTATGACTCCTGGGCGGGTGCGTTCCGCTGGATCCCGGACGAGGCCACCTTCAACAAGTACGCCTTCGCGTGGAACAAAGTCTTGGTGGTGACATACACCCCGTCGCCGGTCGGCGGGTTCTGGAGTTGACGAACAGCTCGCCGACGGCTGGCGCTTTGAGTCAAGCGCCAGTTCCGCGGGCTGGGTCGCAGACACAGCAGTGGGCGAAGCTGAAGGGTCGTTCGCACGCCTCCTGCCAGATGCCGGCGCTGTGCGGGCTTCTCGACGCCGGGTTGATCAACCGTGCGATCACGAGCGCCACCACCGCCGCCGCCCCGGACTCGATCAGTGCGGACGCCGCGCTCTGCACATGCGCGCCGGACACGAACAAGTCGTCCACCAGCAGGACGCGCGCCCCGCTCACCCAGCCTGGCCAGAGGATCCGGAAGGCGTCCCGGTGGGAGCGACGGTCGGCGAGCACCGGCGCGAACGTGGTGTCGGCCTCCAGCAGGATCGGAGGTCGCCACAATGGAGCCAGCGCGCCCACCTTCTCCACGACCTCCCACATGATGTGCAAGGGCCGGGCAGGTAACTCGGGGTCGTTGCTCGGGATCGTGGCCACCAGCGTGAACGGCCCACCCGCCAGCCCTTCCAGGCATCGGACATGCCGGTGGTAGAAGTGGGCCACCGTCGCGGCCAGGAAGTCGCCCCGCCCGCGCCGCCCGCCGGCACCGTTGAGGTCTCTCTCCCGGACGAGAACGTCGTAGAGTTGCGTGTTCCTGGTCGTCAGCGAGATCGGCACCACGTGCGGGGTGTGGCCGTACAAGTTCATCGTGGTGCGCTTGCAGCTCGCGCAGGTGGCCCAGGGTTCGCCGGTGTGGCCGGCGTTGTTCGGGCCGGAGTGGCAGATCCGGCACACGCCTGGCCGCGTCGGTGGAACGGGGCGAAACAGCGGCAGGAATTCGCGGGTGAACGCCTCGGCGTCACCCATGATCAACAGGTGTTCGTGCGAGGGGTCATGTCTACGAGATTGACCGCCTGCTTGGTCAGCTCGTCAATGTCCTGGACGGCAGTCATGCCTCCCCGGAGGCCCGCCCGCGCGGCCCACAGTTGTTCCTGGTGAAGCCGCTGGGACAGGAAGACGTATTTGCCGGTGTGCAGCGCCTGCTCGACGTGCCCGGCGGACGCTCCGCCGTCGGCTCCGTCAATGACGTACAAGCTGTCTGCCAATCCGCAGGTCACGACGCGTGCGAGCGTGGCGGTCCGATCGCTTGGGGCGGCGTCGGGCCAGAACGCGGAGACGAGCGCGCCGCAGCCGGCTATCCGCTCGGCCACACTGGCGTACTCGCCTACGGTCGACGGCTTGGTGATGCCGCCTGCCAGGACGGCGAGGGTGCGGCCGCCGGCGTCGAGCGCGGCCTGGTGGACGGCCGCGTCCAGGGCCGAGCGCAGGGGCGCGACGACGGTGATGCCGGCCTGGGCCAGGGCGCGGGCCGCGGCCGTCGCGTGGGTGGCGTCGTCCTCGCCGACCACGGCGACGGCTCGGTGATCGGTGGGGAGGATGCCGCCGCAGATCCACAGGAACGGCTGCCGGTCGTAGGCCCACATCAGGTTGCCGGGGTAGGCGTCGTCAAGCACGGTGACGAGGTGGACGCCGTTGCCGCGCATGGTCGTGACGAGACCGCGCGCCCAGGTCAGGTCGCCGGGCCGGACCCGTGCCGCGACGGTGGCGGCGTGCGCCCGGTCGTCCGTGTCCCGGCTCGCGCAGCCGCCGTCGAGCACCTCCAGGGCGCTGCCGGTGTCGAGGATGACCCGGGCGGTGAGGAACCAGGGCCGGTCGTGGGTGGCTTTGGCGAGGGCGAGGACGGCGGCCTGCTCGTCGATCGTGGTCATGGTCATCACCATCTCGAACGTGGTTTCGGGGTGAACGTACGCGCCGACACCGACAAACACGGCAACGGGCTGCGCGGTTCCAGTGGCCCATGGTGCCGGGCTCGGCAGGACGGTGCCCCCGGGTTGGGGCGACCCGGCCATGCCCTTTCGGGCTTTGACAGCCCCGCGAGGTTGGGACCTTTGGCCCTGCCAGACTCACCGAAAGCGCCGAATAATGGCAGGTGGGAGGTGACTTCGATGAAAGAAAGTCATGAACTCCGCTGGGGTGGAGTGGCAGGCGTCGTAGCCATAGTGGTCGCGATCATCGGGCGCCTGGTGATGGGGAACGCGCCGCAGATCACGGAATCCGCGATGACGATCTCGGGGTATCTGGTCGAGCGCCGGGCCCAGGTTCTGGCGGCGGCACTGCTGTACGCCATCGCGACCGCGCTGTTCCTGTGGTTCGGCGTGGCGCTGGCCACTGCCTTCCGCCGTTCTGACGAGACCAGTGACGCGCCCGCGATGGTGCTCGCGGGGTACATAGTCCTCGCCGCCACCGGATTCATCGGCATATCCGTGTTCGCCGGGATGACCTACGCGGTCACCACGCATCGGCCGCTGCTGGCCATCGCCGCGGGGCCGTATATCTCGCTGACCGTGATGGACGCCATCATGGGGATCGCGCTGGCCGTGCCGTTCGCGGCCTCGGCCGCCGCCATCATGCGCACGCACGTATTCCCGCAGTGGATGGCCTGGTGCGCCATCGTCGTCGCCGTGGTCAGCGTCCTGGGCGCGTTCACGGTCGCGATCACCGGCGGTCCGCTGGCGCCCGGCGGCGCGTTGGTGGCGTTCGTACCCGGGGTGCTCACCGCGCTGTGGGTGCTGGCCGCGAGCTGGCTGCTCATCCGCGAGCATCTGCCGATCCCGAGCGCCGGGGTAAGGCCGGTGATGGGCCACTAGCCACCGCCACCAGCCACCACCTCGCCGGGTGCCCGAGCGTGCTGGATCCGATCATCCGGCATGCTCGGCACTCGGCGAGTGGCGATGGAGCTTCAGACCAGGCTGCTCAGTCTCCGTGCAGGCCGTCGGGGTCGCAGTAGTCGACCTCGTCCGTGGGCCTGAAGTTGGACACGATGATCTCGCGTTTGAACCGGCCGCCCTTCGGTACGTCCTCGGCCGACACCTCGTACGTGAACTGCTGCATCGTACGAAGCCGGGTACCACCGATGACGATCGGCCGCCGGACCAGGTAGATGGCCGCCCACGGGCAGCAGTAGTAGCTGCCGTACGGCTTGCCCCCGGCGTCGGTGGCGTAGGTGATGGCGCCACTGGCGAAGGCGGCGTCGATCTCGGCCTGGATGCGCAGGGTGTGGGCCGCGTCGGGGTCGTACTCCCACATCTCCTTGATCGCTTGCCGGGCACGGGGATCCGCCTGCCAAACGCCGCGCTTCTGCGGGTCGGTCAGGCACCAGGGATCGAAACCGCGGGGGTTCACCGGCGGCGTCGCGACGGGAGGCACGGCCCGTCTCGCGTCCACCCCTTTGTAGTCGGCGATGAGCTGCGGCATCGCGGTCAGCTGGCCGAGGTGGTAGTAGATCTCCAGCGCCCGCTGCAGCCGCTGCTCGATCGCCTCGTGCATCCGCGGGTTCGGGTCGGTGTCCAGCAGTCCCTCGGCGTAGTCGGCGGCGGTCGCGGCTTCGGCGACGAGCTGCCTGAGCCGGCGCAAGGCGTCCGTGTGCCGGTCGGCGTCGGCGACCGTCTTCTCGAAGACGCCGAGCGCGACCTCGGCGTGCTGACGGATCGCGCGGGAGGCGGCGAGCATGCCGTGCAGGTGCGGCAGCGGACACGGGTCGGCCTCGGCCCACTCGGGCAGGTCGGCCGGGAGGAGTAATTCCTGCTCCACCAGGTAGCC
Organism: Nonomuraea sp. CA-143628; assembly: GCF_050942315.1. Classification (NCBI taxonomy): domain Bacteria; kingdom Bacillati; phylum Actinomycetota; class Actinomycetes; order Streptosporangiales; family Streptosporangiaceae; genus Nonomuraea; species Nonomuraea sp. CA-143628. The sequence continues at coordinate 7,407,488 of NZ_CP192072.1, read as the reverse complement.
GGGATTGCCCGCCGCTTGCCGCGCCCGCGATACCCAGCCTTCGACCTGCGCGAAGCACGCGCCCACCTGCTGGGCGGTCACCGGCGGCACGAATCCGGAGGTGCGGGGGTCGGCGGCGTAGTCGGCGTCGAGCAGGTGCTCGCCGATGGCCTGGAGGACGAACGCGTTCCACACGCACAGCAACTGCCCGGCGGCTCCCTGCGGGCCGTGCCACAAGTTCACCCCCTCCAGGGCCAACCGGCTCCGGAGGCTTTCGGCCTGCTCCAGCTCGGTGTACACGATCCCGCCTGCCCGCCGGTACGCCTCGAGCTCGTCGGCCCGGACCTCGCCCTTCAAGGCAGCGGCCATCCGCGTCATCAATGTCGCCATGCGATCCCCCATCCCCATCCCCGTGCGCCGTCCGTCGTAGCGTAAGTCGGATATGGGGGATGATCTCCGAGTAGCAGGAACATTTTGATCACGACTCGACTTCCTGGGACCGACGCGGGCGCACCGGTCCCAGGGGAGCCGTGCGGGTCAGCTGCCGGGGCCGACGCGCATCATCTGCTCGTTCATGATCAAGAAGGCGCCCAGGCCGTGGAAGTCGTTCACCGGCCGCCCCCGGTTGAAGTAGTAGCTGAGTGAGTCGCTGGCGTTGGTGCCCTCGCTGACATCCGCGAGGTTCGTCCGCCCGTCCTGGCCGAGTGAGATCTTGTTCAGCACCCCCTGGTAGCCTCGGTCGGCGTTGGCGCGGTAGGAAGCGTCCACATACCCGCGCTCGACCGCCTTTGAGATCGTGTACGTGTACATCGCCGAGCAGGACGTCTCGGTCCAGTTGGCGGAGTTCGTCGTCTCGGTGACCACCTGGAACCACCGTCCGGTCGCCGGGTCCTGCCAGCGGGCGTAGGCGGGCACCAGGTCGCGGATGATGTTGATCAGCGCGGCCCGGCGCGGGTGGTCGGCGGGGATGAGGTCGAGGATGTCGATCGTGGCCATGCCGAACCAGCCCATGGCCCGGCACCACGAGATCCCGTTCGTGTTGCCCAGGGACGGCTTCACCCAGGAGGCGGTCAGGCCGCCGGGCTCGTCGTAGGCGTGGTAGAGCAGCCCGGCGGCCGTGCCCGAGGTGCGGCGCAGGTGGCTGTGGTAGACCTCGATCTGCTTGGCGGGCTCGGTGCTGGTGAAGGTGTCGCCCGCGACCCAGGCGCCGTAGCGGGCGAGGAACGGATCGGCCATGTAGACGCCGTCGCCCCAGAGCTGGCCCTGGCGCGAGTCGGAGGTGGAGTGCCACCAGCCGCCGTCGGAGGTGCGCGGGTAGGTGTTCAGCCGGGTCCGGATCTTGGTGGCGGCAGTGCGGTAGCGGGCCTGGCCCGTCTCCTTGAACAGGGCCAGCAGGACATTGCCCGCCTGCATGCTGTCCAGGTTGCCGAAACTGTTGGAGATGTTGCCCGAACTGTCGACGAAGCGGTCGGCCCAGTCCTTGATGTACTGCAGGTAGCGGGCGTCACCGGTGCGCTGCCAGACGAGATACTGCCCCCACAGGTATAAGCCCTGCGGGTAGCTCCAGCCCCCCAGCGAGCTGGGGGTGAAGCGGGCCATCGTGGAGTCGACGACGGCCTTGGACCAGTCGGTCCCGCCGCCCGTGGTGCCGTCGTCGACGGTGAGCGAGTCGACGTTCGGGCCGCCGTTCGCGGTCGTCGCGGTGGCCCGCACGGTGTTCGTTCCGGCGACCAGCGAGGCCTGTACGGTCACCGTCTGCCAGGTGGTCCACGCCCCGGTGCCGGGGAAGGACAGGCCGGTCGCGATGGTCGTGCCGTTGAGGGTGATGTTCATCGGCCGGTCGACCGTGGTGCCATTGGCGTACCGCAGGATCAGCCGCACCTGGCGCGCCTGCGGTGAGTCGGTCGCCCATTCGACCGACGAGCCGCTCACGTTGTCGTAGTTGACGAAACCGGTGCCGGTGAACCCGGCGTGGTTGGATTCCACGACGCCTTGCGAGATGGTGGCGTTCTCGGCTTCGTGGAGCGTGGCCGCGGCGACGGCCGCGGGCACGGGCTGGATCAGCAGGGCACCGAGGGCCACCACGGCCACCGCTCGATGTCGGATTCTGAGGGGCAAGGGACTCTCCTCACGCTGGTGAGCGTCACAGGTGAGACATCCTAGGTCTCACCTGTGATCTTCTGACCTGTGATGTCTCTCGGCTGTCCTGAGTGCGGTGAAATGCCTGGCGCGCCATCGAGTGCGTCGAGAGACAGATCCAACCTTTCGCCTGCCGCATAGCCAAACATCCCGGCTCTCTCCGTGTCCAGGCGTCAGGACATCCGACCTCTTCTCCGGATGACCATAAGTGGGGTTAGGAAAGTTTCCTAAAGATTGGAGCGTTCCAAGATCTAGAATCTGTTGACGGTTGTGACTATTTGTGGGAACACGATGAAAAGCTCCAATCTCTCGCCGAGATACCACCCCCCGCAGGAGTGATCGAATGAACTTACGCAGGTACCGCGTCCTCGCCGGTGTCCTCGCGCTCTTCGCCGGGGCGCTGACGGTCGTGGCCCCTCCGGCCGTCGCGGCGCCCACTCGATACGAGGCGGAGAGCGCCACGATCTCGCAAGGTGTCGTGGAGTCGAACCACACCGGATACTCCGGCACCGGCTTCGTCAACGGTGACAACGTCGCCGGATCCTCGGTCGAATGGACCATCAACGCGCCCAGCGCGGGCACCGCCACGCTGGCCTTCCGCTATGCCAACGGCACCAGCGCCAACCGGCCGAGCGACATCGCCGTCAACGGCACCGTCGTCGCCGCGGCGCGGGCGTTCAACGCCACCACGAACTGGGACACCTGGGCGACGGTCACGCTGACCGCGCCGGTCGTCGCCGGCACCAACACGATCAAGGCCACCGCCACCACCGCGGGCGGCAACCCGAACTGGGACTACCTGGAGGCCGAGGTCGCCTCGGGCTCGAACTTCACCGATTACCAGGCGGAGAACGGCACGATCTCGCAGGGCGTCGTCGAGTCCAACCACGCCGGCTACACCGGCTCCGGTTTCGTGAACTACGACAACGTGGCCGGCTCCTACGTCGAGTTCGCGGTGAGCGCCGCGACCGCCGGGCCGCAGACCCTGACCTTCCGCTTCGCCAACGGCACCACCGTGGACCGGCCGATGAGCGTCACGGTCAACGGTACGACCGTCGCGGCCAGCCAGTCCTTCCCCAGCACCGGCGTGTGGACCACGTGGCAGGAGATCAGCGTCAACGCCACGCTGAACGCCGGCAACAACACGATCAGAGCCACCGGGACCACCGCCAACGGCGGCCCGAACCTGGACCGGCTGCGCGTCAGCGGCCCCGGCGACACCGAGAAGCCGACCGCCCCGGGTCAGCCGGTGTGCAGCGACATCACCTACAACAGCATCCGGCTGGACTGGCCGACCTCGACCGACAACGTCGGCGTCGTGGCCTACGACATCTTCCACCAGGGCACCCAGATCGCCACCGCGCCCGCGCCGCCGTACACGGTGACGGGGCTGAACTCCGACTTCGCGTACCAGATCTCGGTGTTCGCCCGCGACGCGTCCGGGAACGTGTCGCTGAGCAGCCCGGAGGCGAACTGCCGCACGCTGCCCGCGCCCGCGGACAACCCGCCGTCGCAGCCCGGCCAGCCCACCGTGACCGGCGTGCAGCCCACCTCGGCCACCGCGACCTGGGCCGCCTCGACCGATGACAACGGCGTCCGCGCCTACCTGATCCGCGACCACGCCAACGGCACCGTGCTGCAGACGGTCACCGGCACGCCGCCCGCGACCAGCGCCAGCGTGCCGCTGGAGTGCGCGCACACCTACACCCTCGACGTCGTCGCCCGTGACAGTGCCAACCAGCTGTCCACCCCGAGCGCGGCGTCCGCGTCGTTCACGACCGGTAGCTGCGGCACCGTGCCGCAGACGCCGACCACGATCGCCGGTGGCTGGGACATCCCGTGGGACATCTCCTGGGCGCCCGACGGCTCGTACGCGCTGGTCACCGAGCGGGACTCGTTCAAGGTCTTCAAGATCACCCCGTCCGGCACCAAGACGCAGGTCGGCACCGTGCCCAACGTGGTGACCACCGACGGCGAGGGCGGCCTGATGGGCCTGGACTTCTCGCCCACCTGGAACGGCACGACCGACCAGGAGGTGTTCTTCATGCACACCGCCTCCGAAGGCAACCGGGTCGCGAAGATGAACTTCAACGGCACCACGCTCAGCGGCTACACCGCGATCCTGCAGGGCATGATCGACAAGAACCGCTACCACAACGGCGGCCGCATCAGGTTCGGCCCCGACGGCTACCTGTACGTCACCACCGGTGACGCGCAGAGCAGCAGTAACGCGCCCGACCTCGACTCGCTCAACGGCAAGATCCTGCGCATCACCAAGACGGGCGCGGCCGCTCCCGGCAACCCGTTCAACACCCGCGTCTACAGCTACGGCCACCGCAACCCGCAGGGCCTGGCGTGGGACTCGGCCGGGCGGCTGTGGGAGTCGGAGCTGGGCAACTCCTCCAGGGATGAGCTCAACCTGATCCAGCCGGGCAAGAACTACGGCTGGCCCACCTGCGAGGGCACCTGCAGCACCACCGGCATGACCAACCCCAAGTACACGTGGAGCGTCTCCGAGGCCTCGCCCAGCGGCATCGCCATCGTGAACAACACGGTGTTCATGGCGGCGCTGCGCGGCCAGCGGCTGTGGCGGATCGTGCTCAACGGCGAGAACGTCTCGACGGTCAACTCCTACTTCAACAGCACCTACGGCCGGCTCCGCGCGGTGGAGAAGGTGCCGAACGCCAGCGCCATCTGGTTCGGCTCCACCAACTCCGACAACAACGGCGACGGTAGCGCCGACGTGATCAGGCGCTCCAACATCCAGTGACGCACGCCCCCTCACCAGGCGGCCGCGCTTCGGCGCGGCCGCCTGTCACCCCCCTGAGCAGCTGGAGAACCTCGCGTGATGGAACCCGACGACAGTGAGAGCAAGCCGACGCGCCGGGTGGTGCTGGGCGGTGCCTTCGGCACCCTGGCCGCGGCCGCGCTGACCGGCACTACCGCCGTCCCCGCCCATGCCGAGGCGTCGGCGGCGCCCTGGACGCTCGACGTCCGGATGACCTCGGACGCCCAGTGGGCCGCGTTCCTGCGGGAGCAGGACCTGCTGTGGGCCAAGCTGCCCACGCTCTGGCACGAGGGCCCGTTCCTGGGCGACGGCCTGCTCGGCAGCATGATCTACAAGGAGCCGGACGCCAACAAGATCCGCTTCACCACCCAGCACGGGCGGGTCCAGGACCACCGGCCGGAGTTCGGCAGCGGGTTCGGCACCTGCCGGCTGCCCGTGGGCCATCTCACGCTCGACCCCGTCGGCACCATCACCGCCGTCGACTGGCGGCTGAGCCTGTGGGACGCCGAGCTGACCGGCACCGTCACCACCTCGTCGGGGAAGATCACGTTCACCGCGTTCATCCATGACGAGACGTTCGTGGCCAGCGCCTCGGTCACGGGCGGTGAGCAGGTGCGGTGGACCTTCCACCCGGAGGTGGCCGACAGTCCCAGGCAGGCGTCGGAGGACCCGCCGTCCGGCTACACCCACAACCCCGCCTACACGACCAAGACCACCGGCGACGTCAAGCAGGTGCTTCAAGGGCTGGCCGGGGGAGGGCAGACCGCCACCGCCTACCGGCAGAGCGGCAACCTCCTGCTGCTGTCGGTCGCCCACAGCTTCCCGTCCGGCACCGCGGCCGAGACGACCTCGCTCGGCCGGATCCAGAACGCGGGCACCTACGACGCGCTGCGGGCGGCGCACCGGACCTGGTGGCACGCCTTCTACCGCAAGAGCTTCGTCTCCTTCCCGGACCAGCGGCTGCAGAGCTTCCACTGGATCCAGCTCTACAAGGTGGCCTCCGCCACCCGCGCCGGCGCGCCGGTGATGGCGACGACCGGCCCGTGGCTGGAGCCCACCCCGTGGCCCGGCGTGTGGTGGAACCTCAACGTGCAGCTGGAGTACTGGCTCATCCACGGCTCCAACCACCTGGAGCTCGACTCGGTCACCAGCACGCTCGACCAGAACCGGCCGCAGCTGACCGCCAATGTGGGCAGCGCGTACCGGAGCGACTCCTCGGGCGTGGGCCGCAGCTCCGACATGTTCGCCAACCGCAGCGTCGGCACGCCGGGCAGCGGCGCCGAGGTCGGCGACCTGACGTGGGCGCTGCACAACGTGTGGCTGTCCTACCGGCACACGATGGACGACGCGCTGCTGAGGGACACGCTGTTCCCGCTGCTGCGCCGGGCGATCAACTACTACCTGCACTTCCTGGCCAGTGGCAGTGACGGCAAGCTGCACCTGCCGAGCACGCTGTCGCCCGAGTACCCGACCGTCCCGCCGCAGGACACCAACTACGACCTGGCCCTGATCAGGTGGGGCTGTCAGACGCTGCTCGACTCGGCGGCCCGCCTGGGCATCGACGACGCGCTGAAGACCAAGTGGCAGCAGGTGCTGAGCACGCTCGTGTCGTACCCGACGGACACGAACGGCTACATGATCGGCGGCAGCACGCCGTACGCGCAGTCCCACCGCCACTACTCCCACCTTCTGATGATTTATCCCCTCTACCTGGTCAACTGGGATCAGACGGGCAACCGCTCGCTGATCGAGAAGTCGATCGTCCGCTGGCACGCCCTGACCGGCGCGCACCGGGGCTACAGCTACACCGGCGCCGCCTCCATGTACGCCATGATGCGGCGGGGCGACACGGCGCTGTCCTACCTGATGAAGTTCTTCGACCCCTCGACGTCCTATCCGTGCCGGGCCAACACCCACTACACCGAGGCCGGACCGGTCATCGAGACGCCGCTGTCGGCCTCGCAGTCGATCCACGACCTGCTCTGCCAGAGCTGGGGCGGCGTCGTCCGCGTCTTCCCCGCCATCCCGGGCTCGTGGCCCGACGTCACGCTGCACGACTTCCGTACGCAGGGCGCCTTCCTCGTCTCCGCCGTACGGCAGGCGGGCACGACCCGCTTCGTCCGGGTCAGGAGCCTGGCGGGTGAGCCGCTCAAGCTCGACCACGGCCTGACCGGCACGGTCACCGCCGTGCTCGACGACGGCGCTCCCGCCACGGTCTCGGATCTGGGTGGCGGTGTCCTGGGCATCACCCTGCCCAAGAACCGTGAGGTGCTCCTCTACGCGGGCGCGGTCCCCGACCTGGTCATCGCGCCGGTGCCGATCGCCACGCCGGGCGCCGCCTGGGGCCTGCCGGGCGCGAGCACACCGCCGCCGCCGGGCCGGTACGAGGCGGAGGACGCGACGATCTCGCAGGGGATCTTCGAGAACTCCCACACCGGTTACAGCGGCACGGGTTACGTCAACGGCGACAACGCGGCGGGGGCCTTCATCGAGTGGGCCTTCGAGGCGGCGGTGGCCGGCTCGGCGACGATCAAGCTCCGGTACTCCAACGGGACGACGACCAACCGGCCGTCGGCGATCGCGGTCAACGGCACGACAGTGTTCGCCACCCGTGACTACGCGAGCACCGGCACGTGGGACACCTGGGCCACCGACACCTTCACCGTGCCGGTCAACGCCGGGGCCAACACGCTGCGGGCCACCGCGACCACGGCCAACGGCAACCCGAACATCGACTACATCGACGTGGCGGCCGCCTCGGGGGGCGGCACCGACTACCAGGCCGAGGACGCCACGATCTCCCAGGGCGTCGTGGAGTCCAACCACACCGGCTTCACCGGCACCGGCTTCGTCAACCTCGACAACGTCACCGGTTCGTACGTCGAGTTCGCCGTGACCGCCGCGCAGGCGGGCGCCGCGACGCTGACGATCCGCTACGCCAACGGCACCACGGTCAACCGGCCGATGGCCATCGCGGTCAACGGCGGCACGGCCGTGAACCGCGACTTCGCCGGCACCGGGAACTGGGACACCTGGCAGACCGCCACGCTCACCGTCCAGCTCGCGGCGGGGGCCAACACGATCAGGACGACCGCCACGACGGCCAACGGGGGCCCCAACCTCGACAAGATCACCATCGGATAGGAAGCCATGGACATCACCCGACGCCAGCTGGGGACCCTCGTAGGCGCCGCGCTCCTCACCCCGTACCTGCCCGCCCGCCCGGCCGCGGCGGCGCTCGCCTGGCAGCTCATGTGGGCGCCGGAGGCGTCCTCGGTCGGGCTCGGCGCGTTCGAGACGATCGAGGACGACCGCGCCGACTCCCACTCCGCCGGCCAGCCGCACATCTTCGCCGAAGGCAACAACTTCCGCTTCAACATGCACACGGTCGACCGCGACACGATGACCGACCGGCAGCGTCAGGAGGTGACCGGCACCCGCAACCCCAGCGGCTACCTGCAGTGGCTGAAGGGCGAGACGTGGCGGGTCACGTACTCGATGTTCATCCCGAGCTCGCTGAAGGCCACCACCACCTTCACCCACATCAGCCAGACCAAGATGCCCGGCAGCGGCAGCCTGCCCATCACGGTCACCTCGCTGCGCCGGGTGAACGGGGTGCAGACCATCGAACACAAGATCTTCGAGCCGGACATCACGGTCGGACGGACCGACCTGGAGCCGCTGCAGGACAAGTGGATCGACGCCGAGTACGAGATCAAGATCGGCGACGGCAGCGCGGGCTCGGTCCGCTGGGTGCTGCGCGACGGGAGCACCACGCTGGTCGACGCCACCAAGACCGGCGACACGTTCCTGGGCGACCGGGTCCGCCCCAAGTGGGGCATCTACCGCTCGCTCGGCGACACCTCGGGCTCGCTGCAGAACTGCTACATGCTGCTCACCAACATGCGGGCCTACAAGCAGGTGCAGGTCACCGCGACCCGCCTGGAGGCGGAGAACGCGACGATCTCGCAGGGCGTGGTCGAGTCCAACCACGCCGGGTACTCCGGCACCGGCTTCGTCAACTCCGACAACGTGGCGGGCGCGTACACCCAGTGGGGGTTCCAGCAGGGCACCGCGGGCCCCGCGACCCTCACCATCCGCTACGCCAACGGCACCTCCGCGAACCGGCCCATGGACGTCACGGTCAACGGCACCGTCGTCGCCTCGGGCCTGAGCTTCGCGGGCACCGGCGCCTGGACCACCTGGGCGAGCAAGACCGTCAACGCCAACCTGGTCGCGGGCGCGAACACGGTCAGGCTCACCGCCACCACCGCCAACGGCTGCCCGAACCTCGACTACCTCGACATCACCGGACCCTAGGAGCACGCATATGTCCCGTGTGTCGCGTACGGCGGTCTTCGCCGTACTCGCCCTCCTGCTCGGCCTGCTCACCGCACTGCCCGCCCGGGCCGACCTGCAACACCCGCGCCAGGCGTTCCTGCGCAACTCGATCGCCGGCCTCTTCCTGCACTGGGGCGAGCGCACCTCGCCGCAGCACACCAGCTGCAGCGGCTGGGAGGCCGATGTGACCAACGGCGGCTGGAGTGCCTCCTACTGGGTCAACGAGGCCAAGAAGCTGCACGCCCAGTACATCGTCCTGGCCACCTTCCACAGCAGGCTCGGCTACGCCCGGCCGTACCCGTCGTCGATCCCCGGTTCGTGCCGCACCACGCGGGACTTCCTGGGCGAGCTGATCGACGCCGCCGACGCGCAGGGGCTGAAGGTCATCAACTACATGACCGACGACCCGCAGTGGCACAACGAGGGGCTCAGCTCCGGCGACTGGCTCAACTCCTCGGCCTTCTCCAGCTACGTCGGCCACAACGTGGACCTGACCACCCGTGACGGGTTCGGGGAGTTCAGCTACCTGCAGTTCTTCGAGCAGATGCAGCGCTATCCGAAGCTGGCCGGGTTCTGGATCGACAATGACAACGCCTACTGGGAGAGCAACAACCTCTACGCCAAGATCTACCAGCAGCGCCCGGACATGACGATCTCGAACAACAACGAAGACACGCCGATCATGGACATGATCAGCAATGAGCAGAAGACCGGCATGTCGCCCTCCTACGACTACCCGCAGGCGGTCTACACGGCGCTGCCGAGGCTGATCGAGGCCGACTTCAAGCTGCCGACCGGCGGCCCCTGGTGGTACGGCGGGTCGGACGAGGCGGTGGACCGCAAGCTCACGCTGGGCCGGCTCATCACCAACGCCGGATCGTCGGTGAAGGCGCTGATGGCCGAGACCGCGATGGTCAACGGCAAGTTCCCCGCCCAGCAGGTGAGCTTCAACAACTTCGCCAACACCTATCTGGAGGAGATCTGGGAGTCGCTCGGCGGCACCGAGGGCGGCGGCTACATGTTCGGCGGGCTCAAACCGGGCTTCTGGAACAACGGCGCCCACGGCGTGACGACGATCTCCAAGACCGATCCCAACCGGCACTACATCCACGTCGTCACGCCGCCGTCCGGCAGCACGCTGTCCGTGCGCGACAACGGCTACCGGATCAGCTCGGTGACGAACCTGCGTACCGGCTCGCCGGTGACGTTCACGCAGGCCAACGGGACGCTGACGCTGAGCGGCATCTCCTCCTGGGATCAGTACGACACGGTCTTCAAGGTGATCTCCAGCGGTCGTGAGGGCATCTACAGCGGGGTCTCGCTGTCGGCGAGCTCCTCCACCAGCGGCCACGGCGCTTCGGCCGCGGGTGACGGCGACTACCTCACCTACTGGGACAGCAACGCCGCAGAGCCCGCTTCCTTGACGTTCGACCTGGGCTCGGCCAAGCGGATCCAGTATCTGGCGTTCAACCAGCGGGAGGACTCGACCGTCTATCCGTCGTCCGGGTCGGCCCGCGTCTCCGGCTACCAGGTGTACGTCAGCAACGACGGGTCGAGCTGGGGGAGCGCGGTCAAGACCGGCACCGTGCCGAACGCGCGCGGCGTGCAGTTCATCGACCTGACCGCCACCACCGCCCGCTACGTCAGGCTCACCAAGACCGGCCACCACGGCGTCTCCCGCTGGCGGGTGGACGAGGCGTGGGTCGGCGGCCAGTACGCGGCCGGCGGCGGCACGACACCTCCGCCGGGCCGCTACGAGGCGGAGGACGCGACGATCTCGCAGGGGATCTTCGAGAACTCCCACACCGGTTACAGCGGCACGGGTTACGTCAACGGCGACAACGCCGCCGGGTCCTATCTGCAGTGGTCCATCACCGCGGCCGCCGCGGGCACCGCGACGATCAAGCTCCGGTACTCCAACGGCACCACCACCAACCGGCCGTCGGCGATCGCGGTCAACGGCACGACGGTGTTCGCCACCCGTGACTACGCGAGCACCGGCACATGGGACACCTGGGCCACCGACACATTCACGGCCCCGGTCAACGCCGGGGCCAACACGATCCGGGCCACCGCGACCACGGCCAACGGTAACCCGAACATCGACTACATCGACGTGGACGTGACACCGGGCGGCGGCGGAACCACCACCGACTACCAGGCCGAGGACGCCACGATCTCCCAGGGTGTGGCGGAGTCCAACCACACGGGCTTCACCGGCACCGGCTTCGTCAACTACGACAACCTCGTGGGCTCGTACGTCGAGTTCACGGTGAACGCCGAGACGGCCGGAAACGCCACGCTGACCCTCCGCGCCTCCAACGGCACCACGGCCAACCGCCCGATGGACATCACGGTCAACGGCACCCTCGCCTCGGACGAGCTCGCCTTCGACCCGACGACGAATTGGGACACCTGGGTGACCAAGTCGATCACGGTGCCGCTGAACGCGGGCGCCAACACCATCCGTGCCACCGCCACCACGGCCGGCGGCGGTCCCAACCTCGATCGGATCACGATCGGTTGAACCCCGGCCGCCGTGCGGACGCGCACCGCCCGCACGGCGGCCGGCACCAACGGAAGCCATGGTCAAGAAGGCGCACGTAGCGGCGGCGCGCCAGCTCCACCGGAGGAGCGTTCCCCTGGACAGACCCCGGCCCGGCACAGCGTTTGGCGCTCACCGGGCTGGCCGTACAGAAAAAGGAGAAATCCCCGTGAGAGGGAAAGCGATCTGCGCGGTTGCGGTGCTTTTAGCGGGTTTTTTCATGAATATTCTGCCTGCCGCCGCCTCGGATAATGGTCTGTCGATCAGACCAGCACTGGGGTGGAGCAGCTGGAGCTTCGTGCGGCGCTGGCCCGACGAGACCAAGATGAAGGCCCAGGCCGACGCGCTGGTCAGCAGCGGCCTGGCCGCGCACGGCTATGTCTACGTCAACCTCGACGACTTCTACCAGAAGTGCGACTCCAACGGCTTCCAGGTCGACGGCTTCGGGCGGTGGGCTGTCGACACCGCCAAGTTCCCCGGCGGGATCAAGGCGCTGGCCGACTACGTGCACGCCAAGGGGCTGAAGTTCGGCTTCTACGTCACGCCCGGCATCGCCAAGAACGCCGTCACCGCCAACAAGCCCGTCGAGGGCACCTCGTACCACGCGCAGGACATCGCCGACACCTCCCAGACGCACAAGAACTACAACTGCAAGAACATGTACCGGCTGAACTACTCCCACCCCGGCGCGCAGCTGTTCATCAACTCCTGGGCGAACCAGATGGCCTCGTGGGGCGTCGACTACCTGAAGATCGACGGCGTGGACGCGACGACGGTCGCCGACGTCGAAGCCTGGGACAAGGCGCTGCGCCAGACCGGCCGGCCGATCAACTTCGCGCTGTCCAACAACCTGCCCATCGCCCAGGCCACCACCTGGAAGCGGCTGGCCAACAGCTGGCGTACCCAGGGCGACGTCGAGTGCTACTGCGGTCCCGGCTCGAACGGGAGCGGGTACCCCCTCACCGACTGGTCGCACGTCTCCAGCCGGTTCACCTCGGCCGCCAGCTGGCAGCAGTACGCCGCTCCCGGCGGCTGGAACGACTACGACTCCCTGGAGGTCGGCAACGGCGACCAGGTCGGTCTCACCGCCGACCAGCGGCGTTCGCACATGACGCACTGGGCCATGATCTCCAGCCCGCTGCTGCTCGGCACCGACCTGACCGCGCTCACCTCGACCGACCTGGCCATGCTGACCAACGACCGGCTCATCGCCGTCGACCAGGACGGCGTCGCGGCCGGCCGGGTTGTGAACAGTGGTGTCAACCAGGTCTGGCGTAAACGGGAGTCGAACGGCGACTACATCGTGGCCCTCTACAACACCGGAACGTCCGGCAACTCCACGGTCAGCGTCACCTGGTCGCAAGTGGGCTTCACTGGCCCGGCCGAGGTGACGAACCTGTGGTCCGGCGGCTCCGAAGGCACCGTCGCCTCCTCCTACAGCGCCACCCTGCGTCCCGGCGAGACCCGCCTCATCCGCGCCCGGCCCACCACCGTGACCCCCCACTACGAGGCGGAGAACGCGACGATCTCGCAGGGCGTCGTCGAGTCCAACCACGCGGGCTACTCCGGCACCGGCTTCGTCAACTACGACAACGTCGTCGGCTCCTACGTCGAGTACACCGTCGACGCCACCGCGGGGGGCAATGCCAACGTCACCCTCAGATACTCCAACGGCACGACGGTCAACCGCCCGATGACCATCACCGCCAACGGCACCACGCTGACCCGCGACTTCCCCGGCACCGGTGACTGGGACACCTGGGCGACGGCCACGTTCACACTGCCGCTGACCGCCGGGGCCAACACCATCCGCGCGACGGCCACCACCGCGAACGGCGGCCCGAACGCGGACTACATCGACGTCTCGGCCGCCACCTCGCCCGGCACCGAGTACCAGGCGGAGAGCGCGACGATCTCGCAGGGCGTGGCCGAGTCCAACCACACGGGCTTCACCGGGACCGGCTTCGTCAACTACGACAACCTCGTGGGCTCCTACGTCGAGTTCGCCGTCAACGCCGCCGCCGCGGGCGCCACGCCCCTGACGATCCGGTACGCCAACGGGACCGCGGTGGACCGGCCGATGGAGGTCGCGGTGAACGGCACGGCGGTGACCACCCGGTCGTTCCCCGCCACCACGAACTGGGACACCTGGGCCGACGGCACGGTCACGGTAGACCTCCAGGCAGGGGCCAACACGATCCGCCTCACGGCCACGACCGCGGGCGGCGGCCCCAACCTGGACCGGGTCACGCTGGGCTGACATCCCGACCGCGGGCGGCGGCCCCCGGCCCGGATCGCGTCATGCTCGGCTGACCCGACCACGGGCGCACGCACACCGGCCTGGCGGTGTGCGTGCGCCCTACCCCCTTTATGTGGCCTTCGACCAGATGGCGAGGCCCAGGCACATCTCGTCGCTGGTCCCCTCGCCCCAGACCACGTAGCGCGGCTGCAGTTTGCGCAGCTGCGGCAGTTGCGCGCGCAGCCCGGCGTCGTGCGTGCAGGTCACCCGGAGCATGTCGCCCTTCTTGAGGGTGACCGGCTTGGCCAGCACGCGGAGCGCCTGGTCGTCGAAGTCGTAGTTCGGGACGTCCAGCAGCGTCCGCGCCTTGGGCGTGCCGGGGTTGAGCTCGACCTTGATCGCGCGCCCGAGCAGGTGCATGTGCCCGGCCATCGCGTGCAGCGTCATGGGCCCCGGCACGGGCCGGTCGCAGTGCTGCGTCGGCCCCGGCTTGAGCGGGCCGCACATCTTGGCCAGCTGGTCGGCCTGCTCTTCGGACCCCGGCCCGAACCTGCGCGCCACGTCCTTGACGGCGGCGGCCCGGTCGCACAGCGCGCCGGACTCCTGCGGCGTGCACGGCAGCTCCACCGGCCCCGGGAGCAGCGCGGTCTCCAACGGCTCCAGGGTTTTGTCGGTGAGCCGCAGCCGGATGCCCGACTTGTCGGACCCGGGGGTGCCTTCCACATTCAGCGTGTTGTAGTGGATCTGCATGATGAGCTTGCTGCCCGGCGGCAACGCGTAGCCGTAGCGCGAGTCCAGCAGCGTCTCGTTGGTGCCCGGCGCCCAGTGCGCCACCCAGGAGGCGTTGTCCACGCCGGCGTCGCCGAAGCACGTCCAGCCCTGACCGGGGGTGCTGTCGTCGAGCGTCTTCGCCTTGGCGGCCTGCCGGGGGTCCACCCGGAAGAAGATCGCGTGGTGCACGATGTCGGCGTTCTGCGGCTGGAACTGGGCTCCGGTCAGGAACGCCTGTTTCGTCAGCTTGGGGTCGATGACGAAGCACCGGTAGTCGTCGGTGCCGCCGTTGGGGGCGTGCGGCGTGTAGGGCTCCGCCATCGTCAGGGACTCGAACCGCTCGCCGTCGCGTAAGGGGGCGGCCACCGGCGCGACCTTGGCCCCATGTCCCCCGGCGTGGCTCGGGTGGGCCGCCGGGGTGGCCGTGGTGGCCGTCCCGCACGAGGCGAGCAGGGCGACCACGGCGCACGAGGCGGCGATACGGGCTAGTCGAATCATGCTTCCACGGTCCCGCGTGACCCGGCGCGGGACATCCTTCCGGAGGACGTTCCGTGTCCTTCCTTGGAATGACGACCGAGGTCCGCCTCCCGAAGGCGCGGGACTGCGACGTTAGTTGCAGATCGCCACCCGTCAGCTGTAGATCACTGACAGGAAGCGCACCAGCACCGCCTCCCGCCGGGGCGCGGGCAGCGCGTCCAGGACCGCGTTGACCAGCGCCATCTCCGGCTGCCCCGCGCCGGGCCGCAGGTCCACCCCGACCGCCGCGGCCAGCTCGGCGAAGGCCGCGTCGTCCAGTGCCTCCAGGTCCAGGTCCATGACCAGGTCGATCAGTCCGTCGGGGAGTACGGCCGGGCCGCGGGTCCGGGCGGCCGCCGCCGACTCGCCGATGACCTTCAGCAGCGCCTCGATCCCCGAGAGCGTCACCCCGGTGACCGTGATGTGCAGGTTGGCCGGGATGCCCGCGTACGACAGCTGCGGCTGGAGGTACCAGCCGCGCCGCCGCGCCTCGTCGGCCAGGACGAACACGTCGAGCTCCGACGAGGTGAACGCCACCAGCGAGCTCTCCGGATCGCCCAGCACCCGCAGCCCGGGGATCGCCGCGATGCCCGCGCGTAATCTGGCCGTCGCCTCCAGCGTGGTCCGGCCCAGGGCCAGGTAACCGTCGCGGCCCAGAGCCTGGAGCGTGGCCCACGCCCCGCCGAGCGACCCCGCCGACCTGGAGCTCTGCACGGTGGCGTTGATGACGGTGTAGCCGGGCCAGGCGGCCGAGGCGAAGTAGGCCCTCCGGCGCGTCGCCGGGTCGGCGAACAGCACGACCGAGGCGCCCTTCGGGGCGTACCCGAACTTGTGCAGGTCACAGGAGAGCGAGGTGACCCCCGGCACCGACAGGTCGAACGGCGGGATCGCCGCGCCGGCCGCGCGCAGCCACGGCAGCAGCCACCCGCCCACGCACGCGTCCACATGGCAGCCGACTCCCGCCGCGGCGGCCACGGCCGCGATCTCCTCGACCGGGTCGATCACGCCCTGGGGGTACGACGGCGCCGAAGCGACGACCAGCACGGTCTCGTCGTCCATCGCCGCCGCCACGGCCCGCGCGCCGGCCTTGAACGTGACCGGATCGACCGGCACCGGCCTGACCTCGAGCCCGAGGTAGTGCGCCGCCTTGTGGAAGGCCGGATGGGCGGTGACGGGGAGCACCAGGTTGGGCCGGTCGCGCGCGGCCGCGTCGCGGGCGGCCTTCACCGCCAGCATGATCGACTCGGTGCCACCGCTGGTGAAGATGCCGTGGCCGCCGCCCAGCAGGTCGGCGACGGCGCCGACGACCTGTTTCTCCATCTCCACCACGCTGGGGAAGGCCGTCGGGTCGAGGCAGTTGACCTCCAGCATCTCCGCGTAGGCGCGGGCCGCCGCCTCATGAACGCCGTCCCGGCCGCTGTCGTAGACATAGGCGGTCACCTGGCCGCCCCTGACCGGCAGATCGTGCTCCTTGAGCCGGGCCACCTCGGCCAGCAGCTCGTCAGTGGTTCGCCCGGTGTCAGGCAGGTTCATGGGGCTTCGCCGGGCAGTCCGAGCATGCGGTGCACGGTCAGGTGCAGGTGGGCGCGGAAGCGGCGCAGCGCCACCGTGTCGCTCCCGCCCCTGCGGTGGCCCTCCTCGTCCAGCACGCCGCCCTTGGCGAACCCGTGCACGCACCAGATCACCGACCACATGGCGTACTCCAGATCGACCGCGCGGTCGATCACCCCGGCCGCGACCGAGGGACGCAGGGCGTCGGTCACCATGACCACCAGCGGCTGGACGTAGTGCCGTTCGAGCTCGGTGAGGTCGCTGGCGTCGGAGAGCCAGCGGTGCATCCACAGCGCCGGCACCTCGGGATGGACCACGCAGAAGTCCAGGTAGTCGTCGATCAGCCGGTGAATCCCGGCGACCGGGTCGTCGCCGCCCAGACGGCCCAGCGCCCCCTCCAGAGCGGCGCGCTCGGCCTGGTGGGCGCGCTCCATGACGGCGAGGTAGAGCTCCCGCTTGCCGCCGACGTGGTAGTTGACGGTGGCGATGTTCAGGCCCGCCGCGTCGGCGATCTGCCTGGTGGAGGTGCCGTCGAAGCCGAGTGCCGCGAAGAGCTGTGTCGCGACTTTCATGATCACGGTGACCTGGTCGCTGTCCCTCATGGAACGAAACTAGTTCGGCCTCCGGTGCTCCGTCAATCACTTGATGGAGTCACTTTAGGTGCCATCTCAATTACTTCTCGTGACATTCCTTTGGGGTGGCTGTTACTGGTAATCCATGACCATCTTCTCAGGGCGGTTCGTGGTCCCCTTCCTGGCGACTCTCCTGCTCGTCCCGCCGGCCGGCGCCGCCGCGACCGCGCGCGCGATGCCCGTCCCGATCTCGGTGGCCGAAGCCCGTACGGCGCTCGACGGCCTGACCGTCGGCGAGAGGGGCACGCTCCTCGGCTACAGCCACACCCGCTTCATGCCCGAATGGGCCCCGCAGCGGGGCGCGTGCGACACCCGGGAGATCGTCCTGAACCGTGACGGACAGGCGGTCCGGCGCGACGCGTCCTGCCGTGTCCTGGCCGGTACCTGGTACAGCCGCTACGACGGCAAGCTGCTCACCAGCGAGGCGAACATCGACGTCGACCACCTCGTCCCCCTGGCCAACGCCTGGCGTTCGGGCGCCGACACCTGGACCGACGCCCAGCGCCACGCCTTCGCCAACGACCTGATCCGCCCCGAACTGGTCACTGTCAGCGCCACCGCCAACATCGACAAGGGCGGCAGCACGCCGATCACCTGGCGGCCGCCGGTCATCGGCTATTGGTGCACGTACGCCAGGTCGTGGATCACCGTCAAGCGGCACTACGCGCTGCGGATCACGAAGGCGGAGAAGGCCGCGCTGCATGAGATGCTCAACACCTGCTCGGCCTGATCACCGGCTCGCGTCACGGGATGCGGGCCTCGATCCGCTCGCGGGCGTGCGGGCATTCGTCGAAGCGCAGCGGGCACGCCAGCGCGTGCTCGATCAGCTCCTTGGCCGCCTGCGCCTGCGCGATGCGCTGCTCCAGCACGGCGAGATGCCCCCTGAGAAGGTCGGCGTGGTCCATGGGATCGGGCGTGCCGAGCACCTCGCGCAAGGCGCCCAGGCCCAATCCGGCCTCCTTGCCCAGCAAGATCATGGCCACCCGCCGCAGGTCGGCCGGGCCGTAGCGGCGATGGCCGCTCTCGTGCCTGGCCGGGGCCAGCAGCCCGGCGCTCTCCCAGTGCCGCAGCACGTGCGTGGGCAGCTCGAACCGGGCGGCCAGCTCGCCGATGGTCATGCTTGACTTCATGTGCACATTAACCTTCATCGTGGCCGCATGAGCAACCAAGCCGCACTGGCCGTCACGCGCGTGGCCAACTCGTGCGTACTTCTTGAGATCAACGGTCATGCCGTACTCACCGACCCGTTCTTCACCGAACGCTGGCACCTGCACCGGGGCGAACCGCTCGGCATGACCGTGGCCGAGCTGCCCCGGCTGGACGCCATCATCGCCAGCCACTCCTACCCCAACCACTGGGACCTGCGCGCGCTGCGGACGTTCCCCCGCAAGGCGGCCACCCCTGTCTTCGTGAGCAGCCCCCGGATGGCCCGCCAGGCGCGGGACCTCGGCTTCCGGCAGGTGGAACACCTCGAATGGGGGCAGAGCGGCCACCCCACCGAGGAGCTCTCGATCGAGGCGACCCCCGCCGGGCGCACCCTCCTGTGGCGCCACAACGCGTACGTGCTCAGCAGCGGCGGGCTGCGTGTCTTCTTCGGCGGCGAGATCCGCGACGTGTCGCTCCTGGAGCGCTACCGGGCCGAACACCCGCCGGTCGACCTGGCGCTGCTGCCGGTCAACGGGCTGCGGGCGTTCGTCGGGCCGCCGATCGTCATGGGGCCCGAGCAGGCCGTGGCCGGGAGCAGCGCCCTGGGGGCGCGCGTACTGGTTCCCGTGCACGACGCCCATGGCGACGACGACCTGCTCGCCCGCGTGATCCGCCGCAACGGCACCGGTATGGAGGCCAAATCCCTGGCGGACGCCCGCGCGGAGGGACCCGACGTGGTGAACCTGCCGACGGGCCAGAGGTGGACCTACCCGGCGGTCGGCCGTTCGTGATCGACAATGGGGAGGTCTGAGCCCAGCTGGAGGAGATCGGCATGACCATCGCCGCGTACACCGTGACCGCACCCGTCGCCGAGCACGGGGAGGGCCCCGTGTGGTCCGCTCGCTGGGGCGGCCTCCGGTTCGTCGACATGATGGCCGGCGACGTGCTGGCGCTCGACCCGGACGGCTCGGTCCGCCGCCGCCACGTCGGCGCGGTCGCGGCGACGATCCGCCCGCGCGCCGGCGGCGCGGGCTATGTGGTCGCGGCCGAGCGGGAGCTGCTGCTGGCCGACTCCGACGAGCTGGACGCGCCGCTGCGCTCGCTCGGCGAGGCGTGGAGCGATGCGTCGGTACGCATGAACGACGGCGGCTGCGACTCCGACGGCCGCTTCTACATCGGCAGCATGGCCTACGACGAGACCCCGGGCCGCGGCTCCCTCTACGTGGCCGAGGCCGGTGGCGGGCTGCGCGTGGTGCTGCCGGAGGTCACGATCTCCAACGGTCTGGACTTCAGCCCCGCCGGCGACCTCGCCTACTACGCCGACACGACCACCGGGCGGGTCGACGTGCTGGACTACGACCGGGAGAGCGGGCTCACCGGGCGGCGGCCGTTCGCGGTCGTGGACCCGGCCGATGGCGCCCCCGACGGGCTCACGGTCGACTCCGAGGGCGGTGTGTGGGTGGCGCTGTGGGGCGGCGCCGCCGTACACCGCTACAGCCCGGAGGGCCGTCTCGAGGCCGTCGTCCGGCTCCCGGTACGCAAGGTCACCGCGGTCGCCTTCGGCGGCGACAACCTCGACCAGCTGTTCATCACCACCTCGGCCCTCGACGTCGACCGGGTGGAACAGCCGGCCGCGGGCGCCCTGTTCGCCGCCGAGCCGGGCGTGCGCGGCCGCCCCGTTCTGGAGTGTGCGCTCTGAACGGCCCCTCAGCTTGACGAGGAGCCCGCGCGGGCGCGGACGCCGTTGGCCAGGGCGACGCGGGACGACACGCCCAGGCGGGCGTACACCTGGCTGATGTGGTACTCGACCGTCTTGACGCTCAGCAGCAGCTCGCGGGCGATCTGCCGGTTGGTCAGCCCGGTGGCCACCAGCTGGGCCACGGCGTCCTGCTGCGGCGTCAGACCGAGGGGGGAGACCGCGTGCTGCTGCCCGCACGCCGCCAGCTCGATCTCGCAGCGTTGCGCGTAGGGCACGGCCTCCAGGCGTTCCAGCTCCCGCAGCGCCTCCTTGAGCTGTTCGGCCGCGGCGGCCCGGCGGCCGAGCCTGCGCAGGAACGACCCGTACGCCAGCAGGATCCTGGCCCGGCCGAACGGCTCCCCGGTCTCCGCGCACGCCGCCTCGAACGCCGTCGTGGCCGCCTCGGTCTCGTGCCCCGCCGCCAGCAGCCGCGCCCGGACACCGGCAGACCCGGCCGGTACGTCACCGGCCCGGCGCAGGTCGCCCTCGGTGATGAGCGCGTCCAACAGCAGATCGGCCCACGGCAGCAGCCCGCGCTCGGCCTGGTCCGTTGCGTCGGGCAGACCAGGCTGCGTGTAGGCCGTCGCGTTGGGCGGCCCGGACTGGGCGTACGCCGTCGCGTCGGGCAGACCGGGCTGAGCATCCGCGGTCCACTTGGGTGAGGTGTTCGCGGGCTGGTCGGGTGAGGTGGACGCGGTCTGGCCGGTGGCGGTGAACAGGTCGAGCAGCGGTGTCAGCAGGGCGATCACCTCGTCCGGCCGGTTCCGGGCAGCGGCCAGGTGGGCCGCGGCGTACGCGGGGCCGATGACCGCCACCGGCGCCGTAGCGTCCCTGGCCAGCCGCCGGGCCGCCTCGGCGTGCTGCCCGGCGCGTTGCCAGTCACCCCTGGCCGCGGGAACGAGAGACGCCACCGCGTGGGCGTGCGCCGACATCCAGCACGGGCCGAGCTCGTCGGCGACCGCGGCGGCGAGCTGCCCCAGGGCCGCCGCCTCGTCCCAGTGCCCCTGGTGGAAGCCGGCCAGGCTGCCCATCACAGCGGTGAGCAGCCTGGCCGGTGGCGAGCCCCCCAGCCCACCGGAGTGACGCATCAGGCGCAGATAGTCGCCGGGCTCGGGGCGGCAGCTCCAGGCGTCGATCCTGGCGAGCAGCGCGGGCCGCGCGCACCGGTCCCGCGCCTCGGCCAGCGCCGCCCGCGCCTCATCGGTACGGCCGGCGTAGTGAGCCAGCACCCCTCGCGCGAAACGACCGTCCGCCGTCGGGGAGGCCGCGTCGACGCCGGAGATCGACGGGGACACCGGACTGTTCCGGGAGGCCGCACCGATGCTGGGGGACGCCGCATCTGGGTCAGCGCCTGACGGAGCCGTCGAGGAGGTGCGGGGTTCGGTGGGTGTCCCTGAGGAAGCCGTCGCAGAGGTGCCTGGCCGGGTGGCCGGCTCGTCGGCGCCGAGCCGTACCGCCAGAGCGTGGGCCTCGGCCGGGCGGCCGTCGAACAGGAGGGCCTCGACGGCGTCGGCGCCCGGCTCCCGGTCCAGCCGGGCCGCCTGCGCGAGCAGCCGCGCCGCCTGTCCCCACTCGCCCGCCGCGGCCCTGCGTCGGCCCGCCGCCGCGATGTCGCGCACGAGCTCCGGGCCGGGACGTTCGGCGGCTCGCAGCAGGTGCTCCAGCCGGGTGGTCTCGTCCTCGGTCAGCGTCGCCGCCGCGGCGTGCAGCCGCAGCCGCTTGGTGGGGCCCATGTGCTGATAGACCGCCCCCTTGAGCAGCGGGTACGAGAAGCGGATCAGGATCCCGGCACCTGTCGGCCGCTCCACGAGCAGCCCGGCCCCCAGCGCCTCCTCCAGCGCCGACAGCGGCGCCCCGACGCCCGCCAGTTTGGCGGCCGCGCCGAGCGAAACCTCACCCGCCGCGCGTCCGGCCCCGCCGAGTGCCGTCGCTCGTCCCGACCCGCCGAGCGCGACCTCGCCCGCCGCCTTCCCGGTGCCGCCCGGCCCGATGTCGCAGGCCAGGACCGCCGCCGCCTCGACCAGCGACCGGGCGGGCTCGCTGCACCAGGCCAGCCGGGCCAGGGCGTCGCGGGCGTGCTGTCCCGGCACCGGCAGCGGGATCTGCGGGTCGGCCAGCTCGTCGAGGTCCGTCTCCTCCAGGACCTGGAGGATGTGCCGGGGGTTGCCGCCGGTGTGCTCGCAGAGTCGTCCGGCCGCCTGCTCGGTCAGGGGCAGGTGGGTCAGCGCGCGCACCTGCCGGGCGCCGATACCGGTCAGCGCCAGCCGTACCGACATCTCTCGGGTGAGCAGCGGCTGGAGCGAGGCGGGCTGGTAGGGGTCCGGGCTGGTCAGCACGGCCAGGACGCGGGCGGGCCGCAGCCGTCGCCAGGCGAACGCGAGCGCGGTGAGCGAGACGGAGTCGGCCCAGTGCGCGTCGTCGACGGCGAGCACCACCGGCCGCGCCTCCTGCAGCTCGTCGAGCCGGTCGCGCAGCCGGGCCCCCGCCTCGAACGGGTCCGCGGGCTGCAGACCGGCGATCCTGGTGAGCACGCCGTACGGCAGGGCCGACTCGCTCTCCACGGCGTCGGCGGCGATCACGTGCGCCTGGTCGTCAAGGGTGGCCAGGAACCGGCGCAGCAGGGTGCTCTTCCCGATGCCGGCGGGGCCGTGGATCAGGACCAGCCCCGGTTCACCCCGGCGGGCCAGCTCGAAGCGGTCCGTCAGCGATTCCAGCTCTCGTTCTCGCATGCCCACACAGTGCTCTTGCGCGCTCGCATCTCCCTTGTCGCCGACTGCAAGCGAAGGTTAAGCGGCGCGAGCTATACCAGCATCGGGAGATTTAGCGCGACATGCGAGGGGGCTTGCATGGCTGGGGAGACGTTCACGATCGTGCTGAGGGGCGGGGCGATCCGTCCCGACGCGAGGCTGGGGGTGTTCAGCAGCCTCGACGGCTGGCGGGCCCGCGTGCCCTGCCGCTATGTGGAGGGCGCGGACGAGTGGCGGGTGGAGCTCGACAGGCCGCCCGCCGGGACGGCCGTGGAGTTCAAGTTCCACTGCGACGGGGCGTGGGAGGCGCTGGACGGCAACCGTACCGCCGGGCCCGCGGACATCGCGGCGGGCGAGCGGATCGAGACGATGACCGGCACCCAGTCGGAGCTGTTCCCGACCCGTGACGACATCATCGTCACCAACCCGCTCCCGGCCCGCCGTCACTTCGCCCCCAAACTGGACGAGGACGCGGTGTACGACTACATCCTGGTCGGCAGCGGCATGGGCGGCGGCGTGCTGGCCCATGAGCTGACGAGGATGGCCGCGGCCAAGGGCGGGCGGATGCCGCAGATCCTCGTGCTGGAGGCCGGCGGGTACCTGTTCTCGACCCACGTCGGCAACATGCCCAGGCAGCAGAGCTCCAGCGCGGAGGCCGACCGGACCGTGTGGGGTCTGTGGTACCAGTACCGGTCGGCGCGTTATCGGACGAGCTCGTCCGGGTTGCAGGTCGCCGAGGCGTTCTGCCTGGGTGGCAAGTCGGTCTTCTGGGGGGCGCTGATCCCGAAGATGGACGGGCGGGAGTTCGAGTCGTGGCCGCGCGGCGTCCGCGAGGAGCTGCGTACCGAGTGGTACGACGAGGCCACCGACCTGATGCACGGCACGCGCCCGACGCTCAGCGACTACCGCAGGACGATCAAGGAGCTGCTCCGCACCCAGATGAAGCGCTTCCGCCAGCACGAGGTGCAGGTGGCGGCCGAGAACTCGGTGGCGCACCGGCTGGGCATCCCCTCAGGGATCTTCTCGACGGCGGCGCTGCTGATGGAGGACCGCCTGCGCGACGGCTGGAACAAGAGCCTGCACGTCAACCTCAACCATGAGGTCGTCGGGTTCGAGTGGGACCGCTCGGGCGGCCGGACCAGGGTGGCGGCCGTGCGCGCCCGCGACCTGATCGCCGGGAAGGACCGGGTGTTCCGGGTGGCGGACGGTGGGCGCGTGATCATGGCGGCCGGCACCGTGGGCAGCGCCGTGCTGGCCCGCCGGGCGCGGATCGACAACGAGTGGGTGGGCAAGGGGATCACCGACCACCCTACGTACGTCTGGAAGTTCACGCTGCCGAGCGACGCGCCCGGATACGCCGCGCACGACTCGGTCAAGATCCTGCTGCGCGGCTCGGTCGGCGCGATGCCGCTCAACGTGGTGGTGGAGATGGGTGTGGGGCTGAACCAGTACCGGGTGGACGAGGACGCCGTCCCGGCGCACGCGGACGTCTCCAGGATGGACTGCGAGATCGTCTTCTTCCCTTCGGTGCCGCTGCTCGACGGCAACACCGTCGAGCTGGACCCGGACACCGGCCGGCCGGTGATCACGATGAAGCCGGTCGAGATCCCCGGTTACCTCGCCGCGGTGCGGGAGATCGGCGGCCGGATCATCCGCATCATGGGCGGCGACCCGGCGGCCTCGGAGCCGTTCGCCGCCGATCTCGGGGCGGTCGGTCACGAGGTCGGCACGCTGCGGATGAGCGAGGACCCCGGCATGGGCGTGGTCGACCCCGACCTGAAGGCGTGGGGGCACGACAACCTCTACGTCTGCGACCTGTCGGTCTTCCCGACATCGCCGGCCGCGAACCCCTCGCTGACGCTCACGGCCTTGGCGATGCGGTTGGCGGACCACCTTTCTGGTTGAGCCGGATTCAGTTGACGGGCTGGTTCGTCAGGACCAGCGCGGACGCGGGAGGCAGATCCTGCAGCTCGATGTGGCGCGAGGCACCCGGGCCGGGCAGCACGGTCACGGCCGACCTGAGCGGGTGCTTCGTCACCCCGCCGATCTCGGCCGTGTTGGCGACCACGGTGAGCTCCTGCGTGCGGGCGTTGAGGGCGCCGTCGATCTCGACGAGGGCGCCGCGTGTCTCGGTCAGGCTCGGGTTGACCACGCAGACCATCTCGGTCCCGGCCAGTACGCGCGACCAGCACAGCACGTCGCCGGGCCGGGGGAGCGCGTAGCCGCCGTCGGCCCGGCCGAGCCTGCGCAGGTACTGCCGCCCGGCCCGCAGCGCCCGGTGGGCCGCCCGCGCGGCCAGCAGCATCCTGACCCGCTGGTAGACCTCATTGTCCTGGTCGAAGACGTGGTGACTCGTGGTGCCGTACGGGCCGAACCCCGGCAACTCCGTGTCGAACAGGTGCGCCGCGGTCGGCGACTCGCCATCGGCGGGCCGCCCGGCGGCGCCCGCCTTGCGCGGATGCTCCGGCCCGAACATGGCCTCCCGCAGATACCGATCCCCCGACAGCTCGCGGCGGCCCCACCCCTCGCCCATGAGCCACCCCCGCTCGCTCTCCTCCGGGCCCGTCAGCCCCTGCTCGATGCCGTAGTAGAGGCACGGGATGCCCAGCGAGTACAGCAACAGCGCCACCCCGACCGTGACCTGGCGGGGATCGGGCTCACTGTGGCCCGGCGGGGTCAGCGCGCCGAACCGGAGCTGGGGATCGATCGACAGATCGTCGTGATCGTCCACCATCGAGACGTAGACGGAACCGAGAGAGCGATGAGAGACCCCCCGTGTGGCGAACCTGCGGAAGAACTCCTCGACGGCGTCGGGGAAGGGGAAGCCCTCCCGCCCGAGCGCGACGTCGCGCAGGAGCCGCCGCGTCTCGCCGGTCTCCAGGACGGCGCTGAGGTTGCGCCCGATCAGGTCCAGGTAGCGCTCCTCGATCGTGTCGCCGCCGCCGACCTCTCCCACGATGAGGAAGTTCGCCTTCCCCAGCCCGTCGGCGAACTCCCTGAGCGCTCCGCAGAACAGCGTGGCGTCGCGCGGCGGCACGTGCTTGAGCGTGTCGATGCGTACGCCGTCGATGTCGGTGAGCGCCATCCAGTAGGTCCAGATACGGATGAGCGTCTGCAGCTCTTTGGACTGGTCGAGGTCCCGGCTGAACCAGTCGGCCCGCCGGTAGGGCGCGTCCGGCTCGTCGTCGCCGCCCTGGCCCCAGCCGAGCCCGTCGCCGCCCGCCCTGGTGTAGGCGTCGGGGTCGTGCAGCTCGCTCGGCCACACGCCGTGGTCGGGCTCGGTGGGCGCGGTGCCGTGCGGCAGGCGCCCCCCGGTGCCGTCCCGCCAGGCGCCGAACGGCAGCTTCCCGTCCTGGCCCGCGTACGGCGGGCGGACCACGTAGTGGGGGGAGCCGGGGGTGCCGAGGTCGTAGTCCCAGTTCTCGCCGGTGTGGTTGATGAGGATGTCGAGGATGACCCGGATGCCGTGCTCGTGGGCCTTGCCGACCAGCTCCACCAGGTCCTCGCGGGTGCCGAATCTTCGGTCGACGTCCAGGAAGTGCTGGATGGAGTAGCCGTGTGGGTCGTCCGGCGCGGGGACGCCGTCCACGGTCGTGACGGGCCGCTGCTTCCACACGGGCGCGATCCACAGCGCGGTCACGCCGAGGTCGCGCAGGTAGCCGAGCTTGGAGATGACCCCCCGCAGGGTGCCGCCCTGGAAGCGGTCCCGGCCGGAGGCCGCCCACTGGTTCCACATCCACCCGGCCGGGCGGGAGTTGGCCGGCCGGGCCCGGTCGACGAGCTCGCGCCCGTGCTCGCGGCCGTCGCTGAACCTGTCGGGCAGCAGGAAATAGATGACCTCGTCGCGCCAGTCGGACGGCGACGGGTGATAGCTCTCACGCTGGGGCCAGACGGCCTCCCAAATGCTTCGGGGCGGGGCTTGGCCGATGATCTCGTCGATGTTCGCCATGGCGCCGGGCTCCTTGGCTGTGTATTCCTGCCTGTCTGCCCAATCTGAACCGGGTTACAGTCGCAGGCAAGAGGAGAGGAGAGGCGTGGACATCCGGATTCTGGGCACGTTCGACGTCATGATCGAGGGCGACTCCGTCGCGCTCGGCGGACCGCAGCGGATGGCCATTCTCGCAGTCCTCCTCCTCCACCAGGGTGAGGTCCTCAGCTCTGACCAGCTCATCGAGTACGTCTGGAGCGGGACACCGCCCAAGAGCGCCCTCAGCGCGCTGCACGCGCACGTGTCACGCCTGCGCAAGGCGCTCAACGGCGCCGACATCCTGCAGTCCTACGGCTCCGGCTACCGCGTCGTCGTCGAGCCGGACAAGGTGGACGCCTTCCGCTTCGAGCGGCTGGTCGAGCAGGGCGCCCGCGCGCTGGCCCAGCAGGACTGGGCGGCGGCCGTGGCGCTGTACAGCCAGGCGCTGGAGTTGTGGCGCGGCCCCGCGCTGACGGAGTTCGCCACCGAGCCGTGGGCGCAGTGCGACGCCATCAGGCTCGAGGAGTTACGCTTCAGCGCCGAGGAGGGCAGGACCGACGCCGAGCTGGCCCTGGGACGGCACGCCGAGGCGCTGCCGCGGCTGGAGCAGCGGGTCAGTGAGCATCCGCTGCGCGAGCGGTCCGTCGCCCAGCTCATGCGCTCGCTCTACCGGTGCGGGCGGCAGGGCGACGCCCTGAACGTCTACGACCGGGTCCGCCGGATCCTGGCCGAGGAGCTCGGCGTGGACCCCGCCCCGGCGCTGCAGGCCACCCACCAGGCGATCCTGCTGCACGATCCGGGACTCGACGGCAGCCCCGCCCCGCCGCCGCGCCAGGACGCGCCGCCGCGGCGGATCATCAACCTGCCCTCGCGCAACCACGTGTTCTCCGGCCGCCAGGAGATCCTGGCCGAGATCGAGGGCGCGCTGACCGAGCCGACGACGCGCCCACCGCCCCGTGTGGTGGCGCTGCACGGGCTCGGCGGCACCGGCAAGACGCAAATCGCCCTGGAGTACGCGCACCGGCACGCCGCCGACTACGACGTGGTCTGGGAGGCGCCGGCCGTCGAGCCGGTCGCCTTCTGGAGCGTGCTGGCGGAGCTGGCGCTGCGTCTTGGCGTACGTCAGCAGGCCGACCGGGGCGAGATCCTCGCCGCGCTGGCCGAGCGCCTGGCCGGGATGGATCGCTGGCTGCTCATCCTCGACGACGTCGAGGACGGCACGCTGATCGAGGCGTTCCTGTCGTCCCTGCGGGCCGGGCACGTCATCGTGACCTCGCGCAACCCCGCCTGGGGCCAGCTGGCCGTGGGCGTGCGCGTGGGCTCCTTCTCCCGGGCCGAGTCAGTCGATTTCCTGTCCACGCGCGTGGCCAGGACCAGTGGCGCCTGGGCGCTGGCCGAACAACTCGGTGACCTGCCCTTCGCGCTGGAGCAGGCCGCCGCCTACAGCGAGCAGACCGGCATGAAGCTCGACGAGTACGGCGACCTGTTCCGTCGCCGCGCCGACCAGTTGCTCACCCGCGACAAGGCGTTCGCCACGGTCTGGCAGCTCGCCTTCGAGCGGGTCGCGCAGGCGTCTCCGGTCGCCATCGAGCTGCTGCACCTGTGCGCGACGCTGGGCCCCGGCGGCGTCTCGCTCGACCTGCTGGACTCCATGCCGGACGTCCTGCCGCCGGCGCTCGGGGACGCGGTCAAGGACGAGCTGGCCCTGCAGGACGCCATCGCCCACCTGCTGCGCCACTCGCTCGTCGAGCGCGACAGGGGACGGCTGCGCATGCATCCGCTCGTCAAGGCGGCGGTCTGGGCCAGGCTGCCCGACGAGGAGCGGCGTACCTGGGTGACCTGCGCCGTCGAGATCCTGAGCTCGGTCGTGCCCGCCGACGCCGAGAACCCCACCACCTGGCGTACCTGGGACAGCGTCATCCCCGACGTCATCCACCTCGGCCAGGAGGCCGACGGCGCGGACCTCGTCGTGCCCGGCCTGCCGCGCATGCTCTGCGGCTCCGGCCACTACCTCACGGTACGGGCGGCGTTCGAGCGGGCGCAGGAGCTGTTCGAGCTGGCGCTGCGGCTGGTCAGGCGGCAGCCGGGCGCCGACGCCGACCTGGCGGCCGTACTGTCCGACCACGGCAACCTGCTGGAGCTCACCGGCGACGTCAACGGCGCCCGCGCCGCCCAGGAACAGGCACTGGTGCTGGCCGAACGCGCCCTGGGCGGCGACGACCCGGCCGTGGCGCGCGTCCTGCGACGGCTCGGCAACGTGCTGGTCTGCCAGCGCCGCCTGCCCGAGGCCAGGCGTACCCTCGAACGCGCCTTGGCCATCCTGACCGCCCGGCGAGAGCCGGACCGCAGGGAGATCGCCCGCGTAAGCCGGGAGCTGGGCTTCGCCGCGTGGACGGCGGGCGACCTGCGTGCCGGCCAGGAATGGCTGACCAAGGCGCTGGCCACCGCGCGGACGATCCTCGGCTCCGACCACCCGGACGTCGCGCACACCCTGTCCGGGCTGGGGCTGATAGTCCAGGACACCGGCCGCCCGCAGCGGGCCGTCAAGCTGCAGGAGCAGGCCGCGTCCATGCTCACCGCCGTGTACGGCGACGAGCACCCCGAGGTCGCCCACACGCTCGACAAGCTCGGGTACGCGCTGCGCCTTTCGGGCCACTTCGAGGAGGCCAGGGTCAGCCACGAGCGGGCGCTGTCGATCCTGGAGTTCTGCTACGGCCCCGGCCACGGCGAGGTGGGCATGCCGCTGACCAACCTCGGCCTGGTCTACCTGGACACCGGCGAGCCGAAGCTGGCCAGGGACCACCAGGAGCGGGCGATCCAGGTGTTCAGGAACGCCTACGGCGACGACCACGCCCACGTCCACCTCGGCGTCCGCCGGCTGGGCCAGGCCATGCTGGCCGACGGCCGGGCCGCCGAGGCGCGGGACCTGCTGCGCAGCGCGCTCACGGGCACCGAGCGCGTGCTGGGGGGCGGCCATCCCGACGTCGCGGGCACCCTGCTCGACCTCGCGGAGGCGTACGAGGTGCTGGGGGAGCAGGAGTCGGCCGACGCCTGCCGGGCGAGGGCCGAGCGGATTCTGGCCCGTGGCAGGAGCCCCATCCAGGGTTAGCCATCCGCATTGAGGGCTGTAGGGCTGGCCCTCCGCATTGAGGGCTGGCCCTCCGCATTGAGGGTTAGCCCTCAGCCGTCACCTGAGGCCGGATTCGCTCACGGACCCGACTCTGGGGACATGCCGGATTTCACGGACGTGTCCCCTGGGCGGCGGGTCATCTCCGCCGAGGTGGAGCCGGTGCCGGGACGACGGCACCAGGCGGCGGCCGTGCTGCGCCGGCTCGGCCTGCGCGTTCTGCACCTCGGCCCGACGATCAGCGTGAGCGCCCCGGAAGAGGTCTGGGAGCGGACGTTCGGCCTGCCTGAGCCCGCCATCCCCCGCGAACTGCGGGGACTTGTCACAGGGATCCATCTCGCCGGGCCTCCCGACCTGCACTGACCCACTGACACGCCCCGAGGGGGAAGCATGACCACGATCACCGAACGCCGCGAGTCCACCGTCCACTTCGAGGCAGTGGTGCGGCCGCCGGGCCGGGGCTCCATGTTCGCCGAGTCGTCGGCCGTACAGGCCGCGGGCCTGGACGACCTCAGGCCACCGCCGGACCGGGCCGCGCAGACCGCGCTCGCGCTGCAGCGCCGAGGGTTCGTCGTCCGGCACGTCGGGACGTTCTCCATCAGCGCGGAGGGCCCGCGCCGGTTGTGGGAGGAGACGTTCAACACCCGCGTGGCAGTCAGGCCGCACACCCTGCGCGGCGCGCCGGCCGACGCGGCGGCCGAGCCGGGCGACGAGGTCTCCTATCTGTCGCATGTGTCCGGGGTCCCGTTCACGCTGCCCGCCGACCTGGAGCCGCTGGTCGAACGGGCCTACCCGCAGGCGCCGCCGCAGTTCTACGGCTCGCCGCTGCCGCCCAGGGTCTCCTATCACCACCTGCGCGTGCCGGACGACGTCGGGCTCCTCCTGCGCGCCTGCCACGTGCACGAGCGGGGGGTGACCGGCCGGGGGGTGTTCGTGGCCATGGTCGACACCGGCTTCTACAAGCATCCCTTCTATCCGCATCACGGCTACAACTACAACGCCACCCTCGCGCCGGACGCCGCCCGTGTGGACCACGACGAGTACGGCCACGGCACGGCCGAGGCGGCCAACATCTTCGCCTGCGCGCGTGACGTGGACTTCGTCGGCGTGAAGATGGGCGGCAACGCCACGCTCGCGTTCAAGACCGCCGTCGACCTGTCGCCCGCCGTCTTGACCAACAGCTGGGGCTACGACCTCAACGGGCTCACCGGGCTGCCCAACTTCCTGCGGCCGCTGGAGTTAGCGGTGCTGGAGGCCGTACGGGTGCGCGGCATCACGGTCTGCTTCTCCGCCGGGAACGGCCACATCTCCTTCCCCGCGATGATGCCCGACGTCATCGCCGCGGGCGGCGTGTACGTGGAGGAGACCCAGGTCAACGGGGAGTTCAAGATGGAGGCGTCCGACTATGCGAGCAGCTTCGACAGCCTCATCTACCCGGGCCGGCACGTGCCCGACGTCTGCGGACTGGTCGGACGGCAGCCCAGGGCGCTCTACATCATGCTGCCGACCGAGCCCGGCGACGTCATCGACTCCTCGCTGGCCGGTCCCGGCTACCCCGTCAAGGACGGCACCGCGCCCGACGACGGCTGGAGCGTGATCAGCGGCACCAGCGCCGCCGCGCCCCAGATCGCCGGGGTGTGCGCGCTGCTCAAGCAGGTCCAGCCGGGGTTGTCGCCCGACCTGGTGAAGGCGCTGCTCAGGGCCTCGGCGCGGGACGTCGTCGACGGCAAGAGCGGGACCGGGGAGCTCGCGGGGGAGGGCTTCGACGGGGCGACCGGGGCGGGGCTCGTGGATGCCGCGGCCGCGTATCGGCTGGCGCGGTCGGTCACGCCGCGCAGCCTGCACACCGTCCCACCGCCCGTCTGATGGACCGCGCCGCCCGTCTGAATGGTTAGCCCGTCATGGGTCGCCCGTCTGATGGATCGACGGTCTGACGGGTCGGCCCTCTGACGGGCTGGCGTCTGATGGATCGACGGTTTGACGGGCCCAATGACCGCCGGGCGGCCCTGCGGGGTTCGACCGGTGGGGGCCGCGGCGGTGACGCGGGGGCGGCCGCCGCGGCCCCGATCGCTCTTCCCGGGACGCTGCGCTCGTCCCGGGAAGAGCGCCGAGGCCCTGATCGTTCTTCCCGGGAAGAGCGCCGGGGCTTCGCAGGTTGCATCCGTACGTGGACGAGATCGACGTCGTGGTGATCGGGGCCGGGCAGGCCGGGCTGTCGAGCGCGTACTTCCTGCGCCGGTTCGGCTTCGAGCCGCTGGTGCTGGACGCGGGCGACGGGCCGGGCGGGGCGTGGCGGCACCGGTCGCCGTCGCTGACCATGGACAAGGTGCACGGCATCTTCGACCTTCCCGGTGCGCGGCGCTCCGATCCACCGGTGGGCACCCCGCCCGGAGCCGATCAGGCCGATCCGCCTGGGACCGGTCGTGCTGATCTGTCCGAGGCCGACGGGCGGCGGCCTGCGGCTGTGGTCGTCCCCGAGTACTTCGCGGACTACGAACGGGAGCTCGGGCTCGCCGTGCTACGGCCGGTCAAGGTGACGGCCGTGGCGCCGGGGGAGGGCGGGCGGCTCGTGGTCACCTCCGGGGCGGGGGAGTGGGCGGCGCGGGCCGTGGTCAACGCCACCGGCACCTGGACCCGCCCGTACTGGCCGTACTATCCGGGCGCGCGCTCCTTCCGCGGCCGTCAGCTGCACTACGCGGCGTACCGGGGACGTGAGGAGTTCGCCGGGCGGCGGGTGGTCGTCGTGGGCGGCGGGACCTCGGCCGCGCACGTGCTCTCCGAGATCGCCGGCGTCGCCGCGAGCACCCTCTGGGTCACCCGCCGGCCGCCCGTGTTCCGCCCGCTGGACGACTTCGGCGAGGACGCGCGCCGCGACGCCGTCGCCCTGGTCGAGGCACGGGTACGCGCCGGGCTGCCGCCGCAGAGCGTGGTCGCCGTGACCGGGCTCGGGTACACACCGGTCGTCCGGGAGGCGCTGGCCAAGGGGGCGCTGGAGCGGCTGCCGATGTTCGGCCGCATCACCGCCGGCGGGGTGAGCTGGGATGACGGACGGTACGTGGAAGCGGACACGATCATCTGGGCCACCGGCTTCCGCTCGGCCCTCGACCACCTCGCCCCACTGCGGCTGCGCGAGCCCGAGGGCGGGATCAGGGTGGACGGCACCGAGGTGATCGCCGAGCCGCGTTTGCAACTCGTCGGCTACGGCCCTTCAGCGAGCACGATCGGCGCCAACCGCGCGGGCCGTACCGCCGCCCGGAACATCCGCCGCCTCCTTGCCCAGGCCCCTTCCGTTCCGGCGGCCTGACCTGCTGACGTCCGCCGTCGCCTTGCCGCACCTGCTCCATTCCAGCTGCCCGACCTACTATGAGAAGTAGTAAAAATACCGATTGAGGCAGAGACCGGTAGCACTCTCGACACGGGGCGTTACCACGGGATAGCGTCGGGTGAAAGGATCTTTATCCGTCTCTGGAGGTCCCCCCGATGGATGTTCCCGGCTACACCGAAATTCGGGAACTCGGACACGGCGGGACCGGACGGGTGATGCTCGCTTTACGCACGTCCGACGGGACGCCCGTAGCGATCAAGCACCTCGCCGCGCGATTACGCGACGACGAGCTGTTCGTCGAACGCTTTCGCGCCGAGGCCGGGCTGATCCGCGAGCTCGACAGCCCGCACACGGCCCGCCTGCTCGACTACGTCGAAGGCCATGACGACGCCTGCATCGTGATGGAGCTGGTGGACGGCATCACCCTGCGCCGCCTGTTACAGCACGCGGGCGCCACCGGCCCCGAGGCGGCGCTGGCCGTACTGAAGGGCGCCCTGCTCGGGCTGGCCGAGGCGCACCGGCACGGCGTGGTACACCGTGACTTCAAGCCCGAGAACGTGATCGTCTCCCAGGACGGCCAGAGCAAGCTCGTCGACTTCGGCGTCGCCGCCCACTCCGGTGAGAACGCCCCACTCGCCGGGACCCCCTCCTACATGGCCCCCGAGCAGTGGGCGGACGCCCCTGCGGGGCCGGCGTCGGACGTGTACGCGGCGGCCGTGGTGTTCTTCGAGTGCCTGTCCGGGCACCGGCCGTTCATCGCGGACAATTTCGCCGCCCTCGCCTACCAGCATCAGCACGCCGAACCCCCGCTGGCCGACATCGAGGAGCCGATGCGGGCACTGGTCGGGCACGGCCTGGCCAAGGACCCCGCCGAACGGCCGGAGTCGGCCGAGGCGTTCCTGGCGGAGCTGGAGGAGGTCGCCGACACCGCCTATGGCACCGGCTGGGAGGTACGCGGCCGGGCCGGGCTCGGCCTGCTGACCGTCCCGCTCGCCTCTTCGCTGCCTCTGTCGCGGCCGCTGCCCACGTCGGCGAACGGCGGCACGAGCCTGTTCAGCACCGCGCTCGCGCCGGTGACCAAGTTCGCGGTGACGGGCGGCCTGGTGGTCGCGACCGCCGCCGCGGTGGCATCGGCGTTCGTGATCTGGAACGACGCGCCGCCGGAGCGCCTCGCCGGGCTTCCGCCGGTCAGCGCGCCCGCCGAGTCGGCCCTGATCCCCACGCCATCCGGTACGGCGGAGCCGTCCATCCTCACCCCGGGGCCCAGCGATCTTGCCAGCCCCCCGCCCAGCACCGACGCCGCGGATCCAGTGGTCACCGGGGACCACACCGAGCCCACCGAGTCCCCTGAGCCCGACGGCACCCGTTCGCAGGAGCCCATCCGTACCCGCTCGCAGGAGCCCACCCGCGGGCCGGAGCCGACGCGGACCACGCGTCCGGCCACCTCCAAGCCCTCCGCCTCCCCAACGACCACCAAGCAGGCGTCGACCACGAAGCCCGCCACCAGCGAGCCCAAGCCGTCCGCCCGTCCGGCCACCACCAGCCCCCCGGACACCCAGGCCCCCGCCCCGACCAAGGCCGCCGGGCCGCTGGTCTCGGTGTCGGTCAAGGTGTCGATCGACGTACCCGTGCTCAAGGGCAAGGACGGCCTGCTCGACGTCGACCTCGGCCTCGGGCTCGGGAGCGGCCTGCTCGGCTCCGTACTGATCCCCGGCTCCGCGCTGCTCGGCCGCCACTGGGCCGTCCGCAGAGCCAGGCGGGCCCGCTCCTCGCACACGTCGTCCTGTCCTCCGCCGGACGTCGACAAGCCGTGACCCGCCCCACGCGCCGGACATTTCGCCCATACCAAAATTTGCTGATTTGCCGACCGATACAGATGATCCCCTACTATCTAGCCTCGGATAGGGGGCGTACTTCTGAGCCCCGCAGTTCGGGCGAAGGAGAAGTGTGGCGGTTGCATGCCCCGCCGACCGGCGGCGCCGTCCGATCCTCACCAAAGCGCTCACCGCGATGATGACGGCGGTGTTCCTGTTAGTGAGCCTGGCCACGCCCGGACACGCGGCCCCCAAGCCGACGATCAAGCAGCTCAAGAAGGAGCTGGCCGCCCTGGGGAAGCAGTCGGACAAGCTGATCACCGAGTACTACAACGGCCGCATCGCCCAGCAGAAGGCCGAGAAGGCGGAGAAGGCCGCCCAGGACAAGCTGGCCGCCGCCCAGGAGGTCTACGACCGAGAGTCGGCCGAGCTCAGGCTGATGGCCGTCGCCCAGTACACCAACGGCGGCCCCCCGAGCCCCGCCACCATGCTCTCGGCGAACGAGGACCCCTCCGCGCTCATGAGCCGCCTCGCGCTGTCCAACCACCTGGTCGACCAGCAGAGCGCCAGGCTGAGCGGCTTCGCCAAGGTCAGGGACGACCGCAAGCAGGCCGAGGAGGAGGCGGCCGCCCGCGCCAAGGAACTCGGCGACCAGGTCGCGGACCTCGGCAAACGCAAGGACAAGGCCGAGCAGCTGATCAAGAAGATCAAGGACAAGATCGACAAGCTCTACCAGGCGCCCGGGGTCCGGCGGTCGGACGGCACCTGGGTCCCGCAGCTCCCCGAGGGCTCCGACAACATCACTCCCCGGATGCGCCTGGTCAAGACCCTGGTGAAGGAGCGCTTCGCCGTACCCAATGGAATCGGCTGCTATCGGGCGATCCAGGACGGCGGCGAGCACCCGCTCGGGAGGGCGTGCGACTTCATGCTGAGTCGCGGCGGCTCGATGCCGACGGCCGCGGAGGTGGCGCGCGGCAACGAGATCGCCGCTTGGGCGATCAAGAACTCCAAGCGGCTGGGCATCATGTACATCATCTACCGCCAGCGGATCTGGCACTCCAGGACCGGCTCCTGGCGCACGATGTCAGACCGCGGCGGCACCACGGCCAACCACTACGACCACCCGCACATCTCGGTGTATTGACGGTTCCAGGTGCTCTTTAAGGGACCTGTTCCGGCTCAGCTCCGGTTCCCGGGGTCTTCGAGGCCGAGCGCCGCATCGATGGGAAGGGCAAGCCCGTCCCAGAGGAGGCGCGCGTTCTCTCTGACGTGCTCGACCGGGTCGGTGTCCCGTAGCCGCCGGACGATCTCCACCAGTGCGGGCCACGGACAATAGCCGGTCGCCACCACGACGGCCTGCCGGATCCCCTGGTCGGGGTCGGCCGCCATCGCGCGAAACGCCTCGACAAGCATCGGGTCCTGCTCGGGCGGGGCCGTGAGAGCGGCCGCGTACGCGGTGGTGAGCCGGTCGTCACGAGCGGTCGCACCCTGCAGTGCGCCAAGCGCCTCGGCATACGTCCACGTTGGGCACAAGCTTGTGATGTCCCGCGACACCTCGCCCGCTGTGTCGCCGCGCAGTGTGATGAAGTTCAGGCCCGTGAGCGGGTCCTCGATGTAGCGGATCACCACGTTGCCGTCGCATGCGTGCCAGGTATGGAGATAGACGTCCGCCTTGCTGTTGCCGACGTCGTACAGGGACCAGTGCCGAGATCGCGCGATCTGGAACATCCTGGTCTCCCGGGTGCCCGCTTTGAGGATCAAGCGCGATTCGGCGCCCACCACGACTCTCCTCCCGGATTTGAGGCCGCATCCGCGGTTACCGCACCCGGGAAGCGTAGTAGGCCAACCGAACGGCGCGTTCGCTGAGGACGGTTCGGATGCCGAGAATCATGGACAAGCATCGGCCGTCGCGTTGAGTTCCGCGTATCGGGCCTGGCAATCGCGATAGAGCGGAAGCAGCCCCCGCTCCTCGGCTTCGCGCAGGGAAGGAGCGGTCCGGTCCATGTCGGAGAGAATGAATTCGTGCTCCCGCGGCCAGGGCACGTTCAGCTCCGGGTCCAGCGGGTTGATGGACACGGTCGTGCTCGGCGAATAGAGGCTGGAGCAGAGATACCAGACGGTCACCTCCTTCGTCAGCGCGAGGAATCCGGCGGCGAGCCCCTCCGCGACGTAAAGGGCCCTCCTGCTCTCGGCGGTCAGTTCAACCGCGATGTGCTCGCCGTAGGTGGGGGAGCCGATCCTGGTGTCGAGTACGACACAGAGCATGGCCCCGTGCGCGCAGTTGAAGTAGCGCGCTTGGCCCGGCAGGCCCACCACATGGAGGCCGCGTATGGTGCCGCGATAGGACCAGGAGCAGTTGACCTGAGCCACCCAGAGCGGATGGCCCACTGCTTTACGGAACGCCGGCTGGCTGAATGGCTCCAGGAAAAGCCCCCGCATGTCTGGATAGATTTTCTGGTCGATCATGAAGGAGTCCGCCACGTCAAGTTCTTCGATGTGCATGCCCGCAAACCTCTCCCGTAGATATGTTTCTCTGTCATGGCAATTCGAGGCTTTCAGTGCGGCATTTAGGAGGCAACCCCCTAAAGCTCCCCCTAGTCCCCCTACGCATTCTTAATGCGAGCGTATTAGCCTGGCCTGATCCAACGCCAATGGGTTCCTTGTGTGCGGTTTTCCTGCGCCCATGAAGAAATGCGAACAAGGCGTCTCGCCACTAATGGCAATTGACGGCATGGCCAGTGAGAACAGATCGCCCTCGTAATATTTCATGAGTGCGACAGGGGCCGGACAACAACGGCACAAGGCCGCTCATGGTCTCCGTCAGAGCCGGGCGAAAGCCCGCGAAAGCTGGGTCAGGTGCGTCAGCTCGTCCTTCATGGCCGGCAATCCAGGGCTGAGCACCGGGTCGCCGGACGCGGCGTCACGGGTGACCGCGGGTTTCATATCACCCGCGGAAGCGGGGGAAAGGTCTGGCGCCGCCGCGGTTCTCTTCGTGGCCGCGAACGTATGGAGGGCCTGGGCCACGGTTCGGGCGTGCAGGGCCGGGGTCATGCCGTCATGAAACGGCCTTCCGGTGTAGGACTCCAGGACCAGCAAGGAGTCACGGATCTCGATGACATAGCGATAGAGCTGGTAGCCGGCGGAGTCGCCGACGCTGGGCGGTTCGCGTCTGAGTTCGGGCATGGCCGTGGTCAGCGCCGTCCACAGAGGGCGAAGGCGGCGCAGCGCTCGCCGTTGGGCCACCGACCGCAGAGGCGTGGCGAGCCGCGGCCCCCAGACGCCGATGGTGGGGCCGGCCACGATCAGCGTGGTGCAGGCGAGCCCGAGGTACGTCACGGCATGCGTCGATGCGCCCGGCGGCGTCGGAAGGCCGAAATAGCTGGTCAGCGCGGTGGCACTCAAGTAGCCCACATAGAGGAGCCCGCCGGCGTCACCGGCCGCGACCAGCCGCAACCCGAGCCGCACATATGGCTGGTGCACATAGCGCACGTATCGCCAGGTCCGGCGGAGCGTGCCGAAAAGGCCGGCGGAGATGTAGGCGAGGAAGGCCAGATAGAAACCTACGATGAGCGGGTTTTCGCCGTGCACGACGAGGAAGCCCGCGCCGGCGTCATCCGGCACCCCGGAGCCGAACAGCAGGACTCCCATCACCGCGATGCCGGCCGCAGCCCACAATATCTTCGCGCTGACGCCCGGTGCCCGGTCGCCCGCCGGTGACGTCAGGTAGGTCACTGTGATCCAGAACGCGCACATGGAGGCGATGGTGAAGCTGAACACCAGCCATCGCCCGAGCCCGTTGACATGGGCGAGAGTGTCGAGCCTCGGCTGGATGTCATGAAACTGCACCAGCACGCTGAGGCTGAGCGTGACGATATGAGCGGAGTAGGCCAGGTCCACCGGCGATCGACGTTTTCGGACGAGTCGGACGGCGGCCTGCACGGCAATCGTCCATATGACGGAGGCCTCCCCCCAATACAACACATCGACCACGTCAAAATCCCCTTTCGGACCCCCACGCCTGTTCGATGTTCCGGACCACCTCGGCTATTTCAGGAGGCGGTGTGGCGGCCGGCACCGTGTAGTTGCCCGGTGCCAGCACACGTGGTGCCAAAATGAGCTCGGCGAAAGCCTCCGCCGCGTCTTCGGCGGGATCGGCGTAACCGTTCCGGCACAGCACGCGTTTTATCATGTCCGGGTGGAGATCCGGCAGCAGCATGCGCTGGAGCTCTTCACTCCGCCATCCGCTGTCCTGATGGCCGAGCACCAGGTGACCCAATTCGTGCAGCAGGATATGGCACTCGTGCAGCGGCGACGAGCTGCGCACGTAACACAAATAGTCGGTGCCGACGGCCTTGATATAAAGGCCGCACGGCGCACCGCGACGCGCCGAGATGGGAATCATCTGAATGGGGCGGCCTCGTCGCTTCTCCAGTCGTTTGATGAAGAGTTCGAGGTCGAAGGGGTCGGGGATGACTCCTTCGGCTTCCAACTCCTCGATCGACACCTGATGTGGTGCGCGCTGCTCCCTTTTCACCGCATGCCGTCCGGTACCCTCGCCGTCCCACGCCCAGTGCAAATGTCGTCGCTCATGGCTAGCAGGGGCTCAATGGTCGGTCCACCTCTCCTCCTCCTGTTCTCCTACTTGTCGCGGTGACGTTGCTCCAGTCGGGCCGTCCGCTCGATCAGCTCCTGCACCATGTCGCGCGCTTCCGGAGACAGTTCGAAGAAGGCACGCAGATGAGCGCCTTTCATCCCCGTGTCACGCAGCAGCGCGAGCAGTTCGACCTGGTCGCCGATCTCCTTCGAGGCCTCGTCGTCGAAGAAATAGGCCGGCGAGACCTGGAAGAAGGCGGCGAGCGCCTCGATCAGGCGTTTGGTCGGGTTGGTGGCGCGCCCGGTGGACAGCTTCCACAACGTGGTGTGGGAGACCTGTTCGCCGGTGAGCTCCTCGATGCCGGCCGCCGCCTCGGCGTAGGAGTAGGGTCCCCGGCCGGCTGGATAGACCGTCCGGAACAAGAAGTTGATCTTGTCGGCCAGGGATGGCGAGGACGACTCGCCTTGCGACTGCCCAGTCAACTGATCCGACATGTTCTCATCCGTCATCACTCACCGCTCGGCTTCATCAACTATATTCGCAGATCTTCCCTGGCAATGGAACCTAGTTGACAGAGGGGATATGCGTCTGCGAGTCTCCAAGGGTACTCCCCAAAGTTGATGCGGCACAGTGGCTCATCACTTTTATGCAGTCCGATGCTCGCGCACTTGGCCATGACTGCTCGGCGGTCAGCAGGTCCGAGGCCCATGTCGCCGCCGTACCGCAGCGCGGCGGAACCCGCACCCGCGCCCTGAGCCAGGTGGCGGGATTTCTCGTCGCCGGTGAGCGGTCACCGCGGGTGCCGGGTTTCCGTCTCCATGAACCCCAGGAAGGGATCGTTCCAGTGACGCCGACATCCAGCCAGCGCCAGGAAACCATCGGTCAGCTCTACGACCGGACCACGGAGATGATCGAGAAGATCATGGGAGGCAGCCTGCACAATGGCTATTGG
Source organism: Nonomuraea sp. CA-143628 (assembly GCF_050942315.1). NCBI lineage: Bacteria > Bacillati > Actinomycetota > Actinomycetes > Streptosporangiales > Streptosporangiaceae > Nonomuraea > Nonomuraea sp. CA-143628. Next base: position 7,366,577 of record NZ_CP192072.1, on the reverse strand, counting down.
GACGACCCCATGGATGGGGCTTCGCTGGAAGCGGCCTCCGAACGCCTGACCGAGTTGATGATCGACAAGCTGGACGCGAGCAAGGGCCGGCGGATCCTCGACATCGGATGCGGCACGGGCAGGCCGGCGATAGCCCTGGCTCGGACCGCCGGGGTGGATGTCGTCGGCGTGACGATCAGCGAGAAGGAAGTGGAGCTGGGCTCCCGTCTGGCGAAGGACGAAGGGCTGGCGGATCGGGTGACGTTCCAGGTGGCCGACGCGCTGGAGCTGCCCTTCGAGCCGGACTCCTTCGACGGCGCTTGGCTCTTCGAGTCACTGCTGCACATGCCGGACCAGGCGCGCGTGCTCCGCCAGGCCTACTCCGTACTGCGGCCCGGTGGGGTGTTGGTCATCGCCAACCTGGTTGAGCGCGCCCCCCTAACTGACGAGCGGCGCGGCAGACTGGAGGCTTCCTATCACGACTCCCACATCGACTCGATCATCCCGCTGCGGAACTATCCCGGCTTCATCGCGGACAGCGGACTCGCGCTGAGAGAGATCATCGACATCTCCGAACACACGATGTCTCCGACACTGCGTCGCGTCGTCGAGAGAATCGCCGGACTGCGTGAGGAGTTGCCAGAGTTCGACGGCGTGATCGAGCCGCCGCCGTTCGTGGCCCGGCTCATCGAAACGCCGGAGGTAGGGTACGCGATCATCGTGGCCACCAAGCCTGAGCGCCCGGCGGGGAGCTAAGCCTTCGCCAGGGCCGCCAGCAGGCGGTCCTCGGTCACCTCGGCGCCGTTGAGCTGCTCGCTGATCGCGCCGTCGCGCAGGACGACCACGCTGTCGCAGTTGCCCGCCAGCTCGGCCACGTCCGAGGAGATGAGCAGGATGGCCAGCCCGTCGACGGCCAGCTCGTCGAGCAGCGCCTGCATCTCCAGCTTGGTGGCCACGTCGACGCCGCGGGTCGGCTCGTCGAGCAGCAGCACCTTGGGGTGCATGGCCAGCCAGCGGGCCAGCAGCACCTTCTGCTGGTTGCCGCCCGACAGCTCGCCCGCGGGCTGCCGGGGTGAGACGGCCTTGATGCCGAGCCGCTTCATGAAGGTGGCCACGATGCCGTCGATCTGCGCGTCGGAGACGATTCCGGCGCGGGACAGCCGGGGAAGCGCGGCCAGGGCGATGTTGTCGCGCACCGACAGGGCGGGGATGATGCCCTCGGTCTTCCTGTTCTCGGGCACGAGGCCGACGCCGGCGCGGATGGCGCTCCTGATCGACCACTTGCGGGCCGCCGCCCCGGCCACGGTCACCTGGCCCGCGTCCACCGGCATGACGCCCGCGATCGCCCTGGCCGTCTCACTGCGTCCGGCGCCGAGCAGGCCGCCGAGGCCGACGACCTCGCCCGCGCGCACCGCCAGCGACACGCCGTCCAGCACGTGGTGGCGGGTGAGCCCCTTCGCCTCCAGGACGGGGTCGTCGCCTGGTTCGTCGGGCTGGGCGGCGGAGTGCGGCTCCTCGACGGGGTGGAACGGCCTGCCGAGCATGAGCGACACCAGCCGGAGCCGATCCAGTCCGGCCAGCGGGCCGGTGTGCACGACGCGGCCGTCACGCAGCACGGTGACGCGGTCGCAGACCTCGTACAGCTCCTCCAGCCGATGGGTGACGTAGACGACCGAGCGGCCCTCGTCACGCAGCCGGGCCACCGCGCCGAACAGCGTCTCCAGCTCGGCGTGTTCGAGTGCCGAGGTGGGCTCGTCCATGATGACCAGCCGGGCGTCCGCGGTGGCCGCCCTGGCCAGGGCCACGAGCTGCCTGGCCCCCTCGCCCAGCGTGCCCAGGGGTCTGCGGACGTCGGTCCGCAGGCCGTACTCGGCCAGGATCCGCTCGGCACGGGCGTTGGTTGCCGTGAAGTCGATCAGCCCGAGGCGGCCGCGCGGCTCCCGGCCGAGCAGCAGGTTGCGGGCGACGCTCATGGTCGGGACGAGGTTCGTCTCCTGGTGGATGGTGGCGATGCCGGCCCGCCTGGCCTCGGCCGGGCTGCCGAACCTGACGGGCTCGCCCAGGTAGCGCAGCTGGCCCGCGTCCGGCTGGCACACGCCGGAGAGCACCTTGACCAGGGTGGACTTGCCGGCGCCGTTGCCGCCGATCAGCGCGTGCACCTCGCCGGGACGCACGGAGAGCGTGACGTGGTCGAGCGCGGTCACGCCCTGGAACGTCTTGAGAACTCCAGCCACCTGCAGCACGGTTGCCTCCGCCTCGATCGTGGTCGCGGCAGGAAACAATCCAGTAACAGAAGTGTCACATTCGATCAGATCCGGGCGACGTGCAGTCTGACGCCCCTGCCGCTCAGCTCGTCGAGCACGTCGCCCGGGGCGCCCTCATCGGTGACCAGGTGGTCGATCTGCTCGGCGGCGACGGTCTGCACCATCGTGTCGACGCCGATCTTGGTGTGGTCGGCCAGCACCACGACCTCCTCGGCCGCCGCGGCCAGCGCCCGGTCGACGCCCGCCACCTGCATGTTGGGCGTGGACAGGCCGCGCTCGGCGGTGAGCCCGTTGCCGGAGATGAACGCCCGGCGCACCCGCAGCCCGGACAGCGAGTGCTCGGCCGCGCTGCCCACCAGGGCCAGGATCGTGCCGCGCAGCGTGCCGCCGGTCAGCATCACCTCGATCCGCGGCGAGCCGGCCAGGACCTGGGCGACGAGCAGGGAGTTGGTCACCACGGCGAGCTCGGCGTGCCTGGTCAGGCGGCGGGCGAACTCCTGCGTGGTGGTGCCGGGGCCGATCACGATGGCGTCGCCGTCCTCGACCAGCGCCGAGGCGAGGTCGGCGATCGCGCTCTTCTCGGCGGACTCCAGCGAGACCTTGTGCGCGTAGCCAGCCTCCCGCGACAGCTCGCCGGGCAGGGTGGCGCCGCCGTGGTGGCGGTTGAGCAGGCCCTCCGACTCCAGCGCGCGCAGGTCGCGGCGGACGGTCACCTCGGAGGAGTGCACGGACTGGGCGAGTTCGCGCAAGGACACGGCGCCGTTGGCGCGCACCAATTCGAGGATGCGCTGCCGGCGTTCTGCGGCGAACACCGGCCGTCGGCCGTCGCTCTGCGTGTCGCTCACGTCCCGATCATAGTCGAATGCTCAACTCCGGCTCACCTCTGATCATATGAGAACGAATTTGATCGGAAATCTTGACCGGCTCGGTCCACGGGTGCTTATTTGGGAGCCAGGCAGGGTCATAACCTGTCCGATCCTGATCGAAGGACATGCCAATGCGTCTTGTCTGCCCGGTCGTCATCTCGCGGTCCTCCGCTCGCTCCCTCCGCCCCCCAGCGTGAAAGGACACTCCGTGCGAAAGTCACTCGCGGCTATGATCGCCGTGCTGCTGGCCGTGTTATGGCAGGTTCCCACCCCCGCGGGCGCCGCGGCCGAACGGCACGGGCTGCGCGGCGACTACTACCTCGCCTCGGCGCCCGGCGCGTTCGATTTCGGCGAACTCAAGGCCAGTGTCGTGGACCCGAGCCTCGAACAGGGCGATCTCAACCCCGTGTTCAAGCTGCTGGCCGGCCGGGAGGACGACGTCACCGTCCGGTGGACCGGCAAGATCCGGCCCGCGTACTCCGAGACGTACACCTTCTCGATCATCGGCGACAACGGCTTCCGGCTCTGGGTGGACGGCAAGGCCGTCATCGACCACTGGGTGGACGATTGGGACAGGGAGCAGGTGGGCACGCCCATCGCGCTGGAGGCGGGCAAGGACTACGACATCAAGGTCGAGTACTTCGAGCACTTCGGCGGGGCGAATCTGCACCTGCGCTGGCAGAGCGCCAGCCAGCCGAAGGCCGCGGTGCCGGCGGCGGCGTTCACGCTGCCGGACGGGTTCGACCCGCCCGGTCCGGCGGCCGCGTCGGTCGGCGCTTCCGGTGACCTGGCCACGCTGACGTTCGCCAAGCCCCTGAGCTCGCTGCCTACGGCTCTGACCGACCACCTGGCGCTGACGGTCGCAGGCACCAAATGGCCCATAGCCTCCATAGCCCTGAAAAATCGGGACACGGTGGTGCTTAAGCTGCAATATCCGGTTCCGGCAAAGGCGGGCAACACACTCCGCGCAACCTATGACGGCACCGGCCTGAGCTACGCCGACGGCACGCCGGTGGCGGCCTTCCCGTACGCGTACGTCCTCAACGACTCCACGTACATCCTCAGCACCCGCTGGTCCAAGGACGTCGACCCGAAGAACCCGCTGCCCGAGTACCCCCGCCCCCAGCTGGTCAGGGACAGATGGCGCAGCCTCAACGGCGTCTGGCAGTTCGCCGCCGCCAAGCAGGGTGAGGCCGCGCCGACCGGTCGCGACCTGGCCGAGCGCATCGTCGTGCCGTACCCGGTGGAGTCGCAGTTGTCGGGCATCGGCCGCCACGAGGACCGCATGTGGTACCGCAGGACGTTCGAGGTGCCGCGCTCGTGGAGCGGTGACCGGCTGCTCCTGCACCTGGACGCGGTCGACTGGGACGCCACGATCTACGTGAACGGCAAGCAGGTCGGCACGCACAAGGGCGGCTACGACCGCATCACCGTGGACGTCACCGACGCGCTCAGGCGCGGTGGCCGGCAGGAGCTCGTCGTCGGCGTCGCCGACCCGACCGACTCCGGCGCGCAGCCGATCGGCAAGCAGCGGCTCGACCCGAGCGGCATCTGGTACACCGCCGTCTCCGGCATCTGGCAGACGGTCTGGATGGAGCCCGTCGCCAAGGACCACATCGAGCGCGTCGACACCGTCCCCGACGTCGCGGGCCAGGCGCTGCGCGTGACCGTCCAGGGCGCGGCGGGCACGGCCACCGTGGTCGCCAAGGACGGCCACCGCGTCGTGGGCACCGTGACCGGCCCCGTCGGCACCGAGCTCAGGCTGCCGGTCCCGAACCCCAAGCTGTGGTCGCCGGACAAGCCCTTCCTGTACGACCTGAAGGTCCGCACCAAGAAGGACGAGATCTCGTCCTACTTCGGGATGCGCTCCATCGAGCTGAAGAACAACCGCATGCTGCTCAACGGCCGGCCCGTCTTCCAGCTCGGCCCCCTCGACCAGGGCTTCTGGCCTGACGGCATCTACACCGCCCCCACCGACGAAGCGCTCAAGTACGACCTCACGCAGACCAAGAAGCTCGGCTTCAACACCGTACGCAAGCACACCAAGGTCGAATCCGACCGCTGGTACTACCACGCCGACAAGCTGGGCCTGCTCGTCTGGCAGGACATGCCCGCCATGTTCAGGACGAGCGACAAGCCCCAGTTCGAGGCCGAGCTGCGCGAGATGGTCGACCAGCACCGCAGCGTCCCGTCGATCGTCATGTGGGTGCCGTTCAACGAGGGCTGGGGCCAGTACGACCAGGCACGCATCGCCGACCTGGTCAAGGGCTGGGACCCCTCGCGGCTCGTCGACAACATGAGCGGCATCAACTGCTGCGGTGCCCAGGACGGCGGCAACGGCGACGTCAAGGACTACCACATCTACCCGGGCCCCGGCGTCCCCGGAAAGCCCACCGGTACCCGCGCGGTCGTCATCGGCGAGTACGGCGGCCTGGGACTCCCGCTCATCGGCCACACGTGGTCGGGTGGCGGCTGGGGCTACGCGGTCGAGCCCGACCCGGCGGCCCTCACCACCCGCTACGTCGGCATGATCCAGGAGCTCCAGAAGCTGCACGCCTGCGACCAGCTCAGCGCCGCCATCTACACCCAGACCACCGACGTCGAGACCGAGCTCAACGGCCTCATGACCTACGACAGAGCCGTCACCAAGCCCGACGTGGAGCGGGTCAGCGCCGCCAACCGGGCGCTCACCGGGCAGATCACCCCGGCCTGCGCCTGATAGGAAGGAACCCCCATGAATCTCCGGACAGCCTGCCTGGCGCTGGCCGTACTCCTGACCGCGTCGGCCTGCGCCAAGGCGGAGGCACCGCAGAGCGCGCCCGCCGCCACCAGCACGGCCGGGCAGCAGGTCGTGCAGAGCCCCAGCGGCACGGCCGGGCCGACGTGCACGCTCGACCAGTTCGGCGGCAAGAAGTTCGACCTCAAGACGGCCACCGTCGGCTTCTCCCAGTCGGAGAAGGAGGCCAACCCGTTCCGCATCGCCGAGACCAAGTCGATCAAGGACGAGGCGGCCAAGCTCGGCATCGCCAACCTCAAGGTCACCAACGCCCAGTCGCAGTTCTCCAAGCAGATCACCGACGTGCAGCAGCTCATCGCCCAGGGCGCGCAACTGCTGGTCATCGCGCCGCTGAACTCCGACGGCTGGGAGCCGGTGCTCCAGCAGGCCGCGGCCAAGAAGGTGCCGATCATCACGGTCGACAGGAAGATCAACGCCAAGGCGTGCAGCGACTACCTGACCTTCATCGGCTCCGACTTCTACGAGCAGGGCAAGCGGGCCGCCGACCGGATGATCGACGCCCTCGCCGGCAAGGGCAAGGTCGCCATCCTGCTGGGCGCGCCCGGCAACAACGTCACCACCGAGCGGACGAACGGGTTCAAGGACCGGATCAAGGAGAAGGCCCCCGGCATCGCGATCTCCTTCGAGCAGACCGGCGAGTTCGCCCGCGAGAAGGGTCAGCAGGTTACCGAACAGCTCATCCAGTCCAACCCCGACATCAACGGCATCTACGCCGAGAACGACGAGATGGCGCTCGGCGCCGTCACCGCCCTGAAGGGCGCGGGCAAGGAGGCGGGCACCATCAAGATCGTGTCCGTCGACGGCACCCGCAGCGCCGTCCAGGGCATCGCCGACGGCTGGCTGCACGCGGTCATCGAGTCGAACCCCCGCTTCGGGCCGCTCGCCTTCGAGACCGCCCAGAAGTTCCTCGACGGGCAGGCCATCCCCGACAAGGTGATCATCTCCGACCGCGACTACGACACGTCCAACGCCAAGGACTCCCTCGGTGAGGCGTACTGAGTTGGCAGCGGTTCTCGAGGCGAAGGGGATCAGCAAGCGCTTCCCCGGCGTACTCGCTCTCGACGGTGTGCATCTCGCCCTCCTCCCCGGCGAGGTGCACGCCCTCGTGGGGGAGAACGGCGCCGGCAAGTCCACCCTGATCAAGGTCTTCACCGGCGTGTACCATCCCGACGGCGGCGAGCTGCGCCACCACGGCGCGCCCGCCGCCTTCGGCACGCCGCTCGACGCGCAGCGCGCCGGGATCTCCACCATCTACCAGGAGGTCAACCTCGTCCCGATGATGAGCGTCGCCCGTAACCTGCTGCTCGGCCGCGAGCCACGCGGCCGATTCGGGGTCATCGACGCCACGAAGATGTACGCCGAAGCCGCCCGCGTCCTGTCCGGCTACGGCGTCGAGACCGACGTCCGGCGGCCGCTGCGGACGCTCGGCATCGGCGCCCAGCAGATGGTCGCCCTGGCCAGGGCCGTGGCCGTCGACGCCCGCGTGGTCATCATGGACGAGCCCACCTCGTCACTGGAGCCGCGCGAGGTCGAGACGCTGTTCGGGGTGATCAGGCGGCTGCGCGACGAGGGCATCGCCGTCATGTACGTCAGCCACCGGCTCGACGAGCTCTACCAGGTGTGCGACCGGGTCACCGTGCTGCGCGACGGCCGCGTCGCGCACACCGGGCCGCTGGCCGGGCTGGACCGGCTCAAGCTCATCTCGCTCATGCTGGGCCGCGACCTGAACGAGGTCAAGGCGGACGGCCTGACCAGGTTCTCCCGCGACCGCCACCGCGCCGCCGACGGCCAGGAGCCACCGGCCGTCGAGGCGCGCGGCCTCACGCGGCGGCACGTCCTGGACGGGATCGACGTGTCCGTACGGCCCGGCGAGGTCGTGGGTCTCGGCGGGTTGCTCGGCGCCGGCCGTACCGAGACCGCCAAGGCCATCGTCGGCGCGATGCCCCTCGACGGCGGGCAGGTGCTCGTGGCCGGGCTGCCGCTGCGCGGCGGCTCCACCACCGCGGCCATCAGGGCGGGCGTCAGCCTGCTGCCCGAGGACCGCAAGGCCGAAGGCATCGTCCCGACGCTGTCCGTCCGCGAGAACATCGCGCTGGCCGCCCTGCCCGCCCTGGCCAAAGCGGGCGTGGTGTCCGACGCGAAGATCGACCGGATGGTCGAGATCTTCATGCGGCGGCTGCGCATCAAGGCGGCCTCGCCGAACCAGCTCGTGTCGGAGCTGTCCGGCGGCAACCAGCAGAAGGTGCTGCTGGCCCGCTGGCTGGCCGTCCGCCCCAAGGTGCTGCTGCTCGACGAGCCCACCCGCGGCATCGACGTGGGCGCCAAGGCCGAGGTGCAGGCGCTGATCGACGAGCTGGCCGAGGAAGGGCTGGGCGTGCTGCTGATCTCCTCCGACCTGGAGGAACTGGTCGAGGGCGCCGACCGCATCCTGGTGCTGCGCGAGGGCGCGGTCGTCGGGGAGCTGACCGGCGACGAGGTGACCGAGGAGAGGATCATGGCAACGATCGCGGATGACCGCGCTCACCTCGACGGCGACGATCGCGGGGCAGCCCGGCGACCGAACTCGACAGCGATGATCCGGGAGTGGCCCGATGACTGAGCTCACCTCGAAACCGGCGCCTCCGAACGGGGCGATGTCGATGGCAGACCTCAAACCGCGGATCTTCGCCTGGGTGCAGGACTACGGCGTGTACGCGGCCGTGCTGGCGCTGCTGCTGTTCAACGTGCTGTTCACGCCGCACTTCCTCGACGCCTCGAACTTCCGCACCCAGTTCGTCCAGGTCACGCCCATCGTGATCGTGTCGCTGGGCATGGCGCTGGTGATCGGCACGCAGGGCATCGACCTGTCCGTCGGCTCGGTCATGGCGCTGGCCGCCGCGCTCGTCGCCCTCTACCTGGGGTACGGCGCGCTGCCCGCGCTGATCGTCGCCGTGATCGGCGGGGCGGTCGTCGGCGCGGCGGGCGGGGCCCTGGTCGCCTACGTGGGCGTCCAGCCGATCGTGGCCACCCTGGCGCTGCTCGTGGGCGTACGCGGCATCGCCAACGTCCTGGTGCCGCAGCTCGTGGAGTTCCGCAACCCGGACCTGATCGCGCTGGGCAGCAGCTCGGTGGCCGGGATCCCGGTCATCGTGCTGATCGCCGCGGGGCTGACGCTGATCGTGCTGTTCGTGGTGCGGCGCACGACGTTCGGCCGCCAGGTCGTCGCGATCGGTGGCAACCGGTCGGCCAGCGAGCTGTCCGGGCTGCCGGTCAAACGGGTGCTGCTGATCGTGTACGTCATCTCCGGGCTGCTCGCCGCGCTGGCCGGGGTGCTGGCCACGGCCCGCCTGCAGGCCAGCGACCCGACGTCGCTCGGCCTGTTCATCGAGCTGTCGGCGATCACCGCGGTCGTGGTCGGCGGCACGCCGCTCACCGGCGGGCGTATCAGGGTGCTCAGCACGGTCATGGGCGCGCTGCTCATGCAGCTGCTCGCGGCGACGTTGATCAAGCACAATCTGCCGCAGTCGTGGACCCAGATGGTCCAGGCGGTCATCATCCTGGCCGCCGTCTACGCCACCAGGGAGCGTGCGAACCGATGACCTCCGCTTCTTCTGCTTCTTTGCGACGTGAGCAAGTGAGCCGGGTGCTCCAGCAGCACGGGGCGCTCATGGTGCTGGCGCTGCTGGTGATCGTGGGCAGCGTGGCCTTCGACTCCTTCGCCACGGCGGGGAACGCGGCCAGCGTGGTGGTCTCGTCATCGTTCCTGGCGATCATCGCGATCGGGATGACTTTCGTGATCATCAGCGGCGGGATCGACCTGTCGGTGGGGTCGCTGTTCGTGCTGGGTGGGGTGCTGGCGGCCTATGGGTCCCAGTACGGTTTGCTCGTGGCGCTGGGGCTGCCGCTGGGCGCGTGCGGGATCGTCGGCTTGCTGCAGGGTTTGGTCATAGCTCGCACCGGTATGGCTCCTTTTATCGTGACATTGGCTGGTTTGTTGGGTGTGCGGGGGTTGATGCTCGCCATCTCGGGTGAGGGCGCAACCACCTATTTGGTGAAAAATCCCGCTTTCGCGTCCTTGGGGCAGGGGGAGTTGCTCGGCCTGACGTACCCCGTGTACATCACCGCGGCGCTGGCGCTGGCCGCGATGGTGCTGCTGCAACGCACCGGCTTCGGGCAGAACGTCTACGCGATCGGCGGCAACGAGCAGGCGGCGGCGCTCATGGGCGTGCCCGTGGCGCGTACCAAGGTGACCGTGTACGTGATGTCGGCGCTGCTGGCCGGCCTCGCCGGCGCGCTGAACGCGGCACGGCTCTCGTCCGGGGTGACGATCCTGGGCATCGGCCTGGAACTGGACGCGATCGCCGCCGTCGTCATCGGCGGCACCCTGCTGACCGGGGGCGCGGGCGGGATCACCGGGACGGTGGCGGGGGTGCTGCTGCTGGGCGTGATCCAGAGCCTGATCAACCAGGTGGGGAACCTGACGTCGGCCTTTCAGCAGGTGGTCAGCGGGGCGTTCCTGGCGCTGGTGGTGGTGGCGCAGCGGCTGCTGAGCAAGGCGCAGCGGCTGTCGTAGTGGGGCGTAACCCCGAGTCTGGTGCCGTGTCCTCTCGAACCGAGACAGTCAATGCTGAGGCTTTATTCACCTTTGCTTTCCCTGTCCGGGGAAGTCCTTTTCGGCGTGGCGTCGAGGGGAGCCCGGTTGTGACTGTAAGCATCTTTATCGTCACGCTGGGTTGCTCAGCGGGCAGGAATGGGCCGTCTTCCGGCCAATGGGTTAGCCGCGACCGCTGGCCGCGCTCCAAAAGAAACGGTACCTCTATGTTCACGCATACTCCGAGAGCCGACGCCACAGGCACACCGACCCGCCCGGCGAGGCGGCGGGCCAGAAGACGGATGACGCTGGCCGTGGCAGCTCCCCTGTCCGTGGCCCTCGCCGGCATCACCACCCTCCCGGCCAACGCCGATCCGGTGCCGGACCATCGGTTCCACCGCCACCACCATTTCTTCCACAAATTCCACAGGACGGTCCTGACCGACAGCGGGAACGGCTGCGAGCCGGGAACCTTCGTCAGGGCTCACTCCCTGAGGCCCCACAACTTCTTCATTCCTCGCACCAGATACACCGACGGCCCCGGCGGCTCGATGACCGTCTCGGTCCACCACGAGTATGAGGTGCTCGCGTTCGTGGAGGCCGACAAGATCAAGACCAAATCGCTCTCCGACTCGGTCGCCAAGACGGTCGGCAGCACGGTCACCACCGAGGACATCCTCCGCGCGCTCACCAGGGAGGTCACTCCACACCTCGAGAAGAGGCACATGATCTTCACGGGGCACGACTACACGCAGAACATCAGCGCCGGCAAGTACGGAAACATGTGGTACCGCGTCTTCGGTTACCGCATCGGCTGGGGTCAGTGGGCCCGGCTCCACAACTGTGCCGAGGTCAGAATCGCCACGGGTATCGCCGACATTCCATCGAGAATCGAAGGCTGGCGCTACTGGGAGACCGACCACCCGATTTTCCGCGGCCACAAGCTTTCCGACAAGTAAGGGCCGACCTGGCGCCCGGGGCCTCCCGGCCCCGGGCGCCATAAGACGAAGCCGGCTATCCGTTCTTACTCTCCTCCGAAGGGCGTATCCCTCCATGGGAACCCCGGCTATTCCTCGGCTCCCGGAGGCGTGTTCCTCCATGGGGCCGTGTCGCGACAAGCCGTCTTCTTCCCCTCCTCCAGGGGAGGTATCCGTTCAGAGGGACTGTGCCACGACGGGCCGTCTGCTTCCTGTCCCCCGAAGGGGTATTCCGCGAAAAGGACCCCAGCCACCATGGGCCGTCACGGGCATCGGGACGGTCGTGTGGCGAACTGCTCGGCGAGCGATCGTGGTCGCCGCACTAGTTTTGCTGGTGCTCTTCGGCGGGGAGGGGGATGCCGAAGTGGGCGAACAGCGTCTCGAACATCCGAGTGTGCTTGGCCAGCGCCTGACCGTGCTCGGCTAGCGTCTGGGTGTGCCCGGCCAGTATCTGACCGTGCTCGGCTAGCGTCTGGGTGTGCCCGGCTAGCGTCTCACCGTGCCCGCCCACCACCGTGGCGAGCTCGTTGAACTTCTCGTCTAGCTTGTCGAACTTGTTGTCCAGTGCGTCGATTTTCTGCGTGTGCGTACGCTGGACCTTCAGGATCTCGTCCTGAGTCAGAAGGATCTTGGAGACCTCTGAGCCGATGACCTGGATGTCTTCTCGCTGGTTCTCCGAGCGCTCTTCAAGGCGCGTCACCCGGATCTCCAGCTCCTGGAGGGTTGTCATGCCGAGAATACTATCGGTGATCAATACTTCACGCTGCGTCACAAGTCGAGATCGAGAAGGACATCTTTACTCCCGGGATTGAAGATCCTGTAACCGCGGCTCGGCCCTCGTCATAACCGCAGCGGAGAGGAAGCTCGCCACGAGCAAGCCACCCGCGACCCAGCAGGTCACCTGGATCGCACCCCCAGGCGAGCCGGTCATGGAGCCGTTCAGGTAGACGCTGCCCAGGACGGCGACGCCGAGCGTGGCGCCGAGTTGCTGGACCGCGTTGAGCAGGCCGGCGGCTGAGCCGATCTCTTGAGGCTTGAGCGGTTGCAGCGCGGCGGTGAAGAACGACGGGGTGAACACTCCGACGCCGAGACCCGCGACTCCCAGGGCGCCGAGCAACGGCATGGGATAAGTCGTGGGGGAGGCCGCGTGGTACACGGCGATGGCGGCCACAATGCCCACCCCCAGCGTGGCGAGTCCGGCGAACATCACCCGCCGCCCGTAGCGAGGAACCAGATACGCGCCCGCCACCCACGACGACACCGCCAGGCACACCGACCAAGGCGTCATGGTCAGACCCGCGGTGCGCGCGTCGGCGCCCACTCCCAGCTGCAGGTGCAGGACCACGACGAACATCAGCCCGGTCGTCACCGCGAAGAACAGGGCGGACGTCACCAGCGCGGCCGGGAAGGCGCGGTGCGCGAACAGGCTGGTCTCCACCAGCGAACTGCGGCCGAGCCCGGCTCGCCGTCGCTGCTGCAGGCCGAAGCCGAAGACCGCCGCCAGGCCGATGCCGACGGCCACCCAGTTCCCCGTCGGCATGTGCGCGGTCCCGGGCCCGATCAGGGGGTAGACGATCAGAGAGACGCCGAGCATCGCCAGTGCGGTGCCCGCGGGGTCGAGCCCCGGTCGCCGCGGCGCGTGGTCCTCGATCAGGATCGGCGCGACGGCCAGCACGGCGACGCAGAGCGGGACGTTGACCAGGAACGCCGACCGCCATGACGAGCCGAACAGGTCGGCCTGGGTCAGCACGCCACCGAGAATGGGCCCGCAGACAGCGGCCAGACCCATGACGGGACCGATGCTGCCCAAGGCCTTGGACATCTCCTCGCCGTCGAACATGGCGCGGATCAGGCCGATGGTCTGCGGAATGATCGCCGCGGCCGCGGCGCCTTGCACGGCGCGGAAGCAGATCAGCGCGCCGACCGAGTCCGCCAGGGCACAGGCCAGCGACGCGGCGAGGAACCCCGCGACACCGATCCGAAAGACCAGCCGCCGACCGGCGATGTCGCCCAGCCGGCCCCCGGTGATCAGCAGCAGGGCGAAAGGCAAGGTGTACGCCGTGCTGAACCACTGCATGTCCGACGCCGACCCGCCCAGGTCGGCCCGGATCGCCGGTGTGGCGACCTGCACGATCGTCGAGTCCAGCAGATTCATGGCCTCGGCCAGCAGCAACGCTGCCAGCGCCACCCACCGCCACCGGTAAGCCGCCCTCAGGGGCGATGACACATGTACCGACATCCCACGTTCCTCTCCAACTCCGCGAACCCGCGCCGTCGACGGGCGGGGTCCCAGCGTGGAAGAGGCCAGGTCAGTTGTTCCATCTGGAATGTAGAGTTGGCGACTATCTTCCATGACTGACGGATATGTGAGGGAAATGCTCACGCTCGACGATGTGGACCGAGGGCTGATCCACGCCCTGAGCATTGACGGGCGAGCCCCCTTCGGCCGTATCGCCGAGGTGATCGGCACCTCGGCGCAGACCGTGGCCCGCCGCTATCGGCGGCTGCGCGCCGAGGCCGCGCTGCGCGTGGTCGGGCTCCCGAACCCAGACCGGGCAGGCCAGACGCAGTGGATGATCCGGCTCACCGCCACCCCGTCCGCCGTGCGAGATCTTTCGCATTCGCTGGCCCGGCGAGCCGACACCTCGTGGGTCAAACTGGCCTCCGGAGGTACGGAGATCTTCGCCGTCATCCACGCGCCGAGTGGTGCGCAGGCCGTACCATCGCTGCTGCTGCACGACATCCCGCGAAGGGCCGGCATCACCGCGGTCTCCGCCCACTGCCTGCTGCACACCTATCTGGGCGGGCCGACCGGGTGGCGAGGCCGCCTCGAGGCCCTCACCGAACAGCAGCAACAGCGGCTCGCACAGGCCAGGGACACTGATTCGCCGGCCCGCCGACCATCACTGACCCATCAGTCGGCCCACCTGCCACCGTCGACCCATCAGTCGGCCCGCCAGTCATCGCCGACTGATCGGTCGACCGGTCGGCTGGCCGGTCAGCCGCCTGATCTGCCGGTCGATCAGCTGACCGGTCGGCTGGCCGATCAGGCGGCCGGTCGGCCGCCGCTGGCGCGTGTCGATCACGACCTGATCGACGCTCTGCGTCACGACGGCCGGGCCACGTACGCAGACCTCGCCGCGGCGACCGGATTGTCCCAAGCCACCGTCGCTCGCCGTCTGGCCGAACTCCGCGCCAACGGGGCGATCTTCTTCGATGTCGAGCTCGCCCCCGCAGCCCTCGGGGCCACCACCCAAGCCCTGCTCTGGATGTCCGTTCAGCCAGGGCACCTCGACCGCGTCGCGACCACCCTGGCCGGTCACCGTGAACTCGCCCTGGTGGCCGCCACCACCGGCCGGACCAATCTGCTGGCCAACGCGCTCTGCCGCAGCCCTGCCGATCTGCACGATTACCTCACCCATCGGCTGGGTGGCCTCGACGCCATTCACACACTCGAAACGGCTCCCGTGCTGCACACCGTCAAGGCCGCGGGCCCACTGGTCCCTATGGGCACGCGCGCACCGTCGTCCATGCCGTACTGACACGAAATTTCCGGACAGAGCAAGTTAAGTCATTCGCAAGAAGCACGCCCATAATTTGGTCATGCCGTCGATGAGTGAGCTGAGAGCAGGAGATCCCGCCGGTCTCGGAGGTTATGAGATCCGCGGACGGCTGGGAGAAGGCGGACAAGGCGTCGTTTATCTAGGCGTCGACGAGCAGGGCGACCAGGCCGCCATCAAGTGGTTACGGCCGAACCTGGCGGGCGACATGGTCGCGGCCGAACGGTTCGCGCGGGAGGCGGCCGTGGCGCAGCGGGTGGCGCCGTTCTGCACCGCGAAGGTACTGGCGACCGGGGTGCACGAGGAGCGGCCGTTCATCGTCAGCGAGTACGTCGAGGGGCCGCCGCTGCGCCAGGTGGTGACCGAGGAGGGGCCGCGCGCGGACGCCGCCCTGTACCGGCTGGCCATCGGGAGCGTCACCGCGCTGGCCGCCATCCACCAGGCGGGCATCGTGCACCGCGACTTCAGCCCGAACAACGTGCTGCTCGCCGGCGAAGGTCCTCGGGTGATCGACTTCGGCATCGCCAAGGCGCTCGACGCCACCTCGACGATCACCTCCACCCCGGTGGGGACGCCCGCGTTCATGGCGCCGGAGCAGGTTCTGGGGCAGCTGGTGGGGCCGGCCGCTGACATGTTCGCGTGGGGGAGCACCATCGTGTTCGCCGCCACGGGCACCGGGCCGTTCGAGGCGGAGTCGGTGCCGGAGATCGTCGACCAGGTGCTCTACAACGAGCCCGATCTGTCCTCGCTGACCGGGCCATTGCGCGAACTCGTGGCCGCATGCCTGTCGAAGGACCCCGACCGGCGGCCCACCGCCGAGCAGGTGATCATGCGACTACTGGAGCATCCCACGTCGAATCCCGCGGAGCTGCAGCAGGCGGCCGCCGTGGTCAGCGGCTCCCCGTCCGGCCCCTCGGCTCCGCCTCAGTCCTCGTCCAACCCCTCCGCTCCGCCTCAGCCTCCGTTCCAATCCCAGCCTCCGTCCCAGCCGGGGTCGGGGTTTCCCATGCAGCCCCCGTCCCACCCCTCGGTTCCGCCTCAGCCTCCGTTCCAGCCCCAGCCTCCGTCCCAGCCGGGGGCAGGGTTCCCCGTGCAGCCCCCATATGGACAACCCTCATACGGTCAGCCTCCGTACGCGCAGTCGGGGCCATACCCCCAAGGGCCGCAACCGCAGGCGGCGCACCCGTACGGGCCACCACTCCAAGGCCCGATCCCACCGGGACCGCCGCTACAAGGAGCGCCACCACAGGGCCCGCAAGCACAAGGACCGCAGGCACGGTCGGGGCCGCACCCTCAAGCGCAGTGGGTCTCCCCGACCGCGCAGGGGGAGTCCCCGCAGTACGGCTCCGGCCCGCAGGTGCCGCCGCCTCGATCGGGCGCGGGCGCGAAGAAGAGCTACGTGGTGGCGGCGATCGCCGCGGCTGTGGCCATCGTCGCGACCGTCGTCGTGGTGGCCGTCGCGCTGACCAACCTGCCCGGCCCGCCTACCCCGACCTCCTCTCCGAGCGCCGAAGGCATGGCCACATCCGCGGCCCCGGCGGTCGTTCCTACCGCGAACCTGGTCACCTCTACCCTTCCCGGCACCGACGCGGTCATCTACGAGAATCCGGGCGACGCCGTCAGGCTCACCACCTACATGGTCCGCGACGCCAAGACTCAGAACTGGATCTACTACGCCCGGGACTCCCTGACCGGACCGTTCACGAAATATCCGGACATGTGGGAGAGCATGCTGTCGCCCAACGGCCGGTACCTGGCCCAGCGCGGCAAGAACTTCGCCGACGGCTACGACAGCGTCAAGATCACCGACAAGGTGTCGGGTGAGGTGTTCACGGTCAAGACCTCGCGCCAGCCGCTCAGCGCGTACGTGCAGGGCTGGTCGCGTGACAGCGGCCGCCTGCTGTTCAACGTCGGCAACCCGGTGAAGGGCGTCTGGCAGTCGACCGGGTTCGCGATCGTGACCGTCGCCACCAGGCAGGCCACGGTCGCCTCGCTCAGGGAGGGCTCGCTGCACGGCATCCGCTACGGGTTCGACCAGTCCGACACGGGCGTGGTGGCCCTGTCGAACGACGCCAAGCAGCAGGCGCTGCGCTTCTTCGACGCGAACGGGCTGCGGCTGCGCCGGATTCCGAACGTGGGACCGGGCATTGCCGATTCGCTGTTCTCGCCGTCGGGCAAGCAGTTCGTCACCAACTGCCCTGGTCTGGCCAACGGCAACAACTGCGTCTACGACACCCAGACCGGCGCCGAGCTGAAGCGCTTCGAGTCGCCCTGCACCGGCCTGGCCACCTGGTACGACGACAGCCACCTGGTCTGCTGGGTCAGGCCCGACGCGAGCGCGGAGAAGCAGCAGGTGCAGGTGGTCGATTTCGCGGGCACCGCGGTGCGCCTGCTGGCCGAGATGCCGACGAACGGCACGAACATGGACGTGATCTACACCTTCCCGCACCGGAACTAGCCCTGTTTTCGCACGTCACTGGACCTAGCCTGTTTCCTGTACGCCACTGGAACCGGTCCTGTTGACCGCACGTCACTGGATCTTGCCCTGTTTTCTGTACGCCACTGGAACCGGTCTTGTTGTCCGCACTTCACTGTCCGGGGCAACACCGATGACATCGAGTGCTGGATCAGCCATAGCGGCTGACCTGTGGCAAGGCGGGCAGTATGTGTGGGAAACGGAAAACTAGCGGACGCGGCCCCTGGGCCGCAGCCGGGTGCCCGGCAGGACGGGCGCGGGGAGCGGGCCGCCGTCGAACCCCTCGACGGCGCCGAACCCCTCGCCCTCCATCCACTCCTTGCGGAACGCGACGATCTCGTCGTGGTCGCGGCCGACGAAGTTCCACCACATCACGATCTCCTCGGCGAACGGCTCGCCGCCGATCAGCAGCACCCGCCCGCGTCCGCTCAGCCGCAACACGCTGCGGCCCGGCGGCAGATAGAGCAGCGGTCCCGCCTCCAGCGGCTCGACCTGCCCGTCGAGGAGCAGCACCCCGTGCTCGAAGCCGGGGTCGAGCGGCACCTCGGCGCTCCCTTCGACGGCCACCTCGGCGCCCACCAGGGGACTGTAGGTGGTCGCGGGCGAGGTCACGCCGCCGAGGGACCCCATGATCACCGTGGCGTCGAACCCGGCGCCGGACCGGACGGGCAGTGACGCGTGGTGCTCGAACCCGGGCCCGGTACGCCGGTCCGCGCCGGGCAGCGCCACCCACAGCTGAACGCCGTGCAGCAGCGTCTCGGGTGACTCCTCCGAGTGGGAGATGCCGCGTCCGGCGGTCATCAGGTTCAGCTGGCCAGGGCGTACCTCCTGGAGACTGCCGACACTGTCGCGGTGCAGCACCTCTCCGGCGACCAGCCAGCTCACAGTCTGCAGGCCGGTGTGCGGATGCGGAGGCACCCGCATCACCGCCACCTCGGGGCCGTAGGCGTCCACGAAGCACCATGCGCCGATCATGCGGCGGTGCGCGTTGGGCAGCGTCCTGCTCACCGACATGCCGCGCGGACCGCCCAGCGGCACCGCCCGCCCGGCGAGCAGCTCGGTCTCACCACCGCTCTCGGCGCCGCAGCGGATCTCGTCGGGGTCCTGCTCCAGGTTGCTCACGTTATGAACTGTACGACGGCACTGTACGACGGCATGGATCAGCACTCGGCGGGTGCGGGTGCGGGAGGCACTGTACGGCGGTATGGATCAGCACTCAGCGGATGCGGGAGCGACGGCACTGTACGGCGGCATGGGTCACTCTCGGTGGGTGCGGCTGCGGGCACGGGAGGAGAGACGGAGACGGAGTATGGCGGCATGGATCAGCACTCAGCAGGTGCTGGAGCGGGAGCGGTGGCGGAATATGGCGGCATGGGTCAGTTTTCGGCGGGTGCGGGTGCGGGTGCGGGTGCGGGAGCGGAGGTGCGGCGGCGGGCCAGGAGGGACTGCGCGATGCCCACTACGACGATCGCGATCGGGAAGACGGTGCCGACCAGCAGCCCGGCACGGAGTCCGGAGCCGTCGCCGAGCAGGCTCCCTTGAGCGACGGCGCTGTCGCCGAGCAGACCGCCTTGGGCTACGGCGCCCGCCAGCCACGGACCCGCCGCCGCCCCCGCGTCGCCGAACATCGCCAGGACCCCGAACATCGCGGTCCCGCCCAACGGGAAACGGGCGGCCGTCAGGCTGAACGTCCCCGGCCACATCAGGCTGACCGCCAGCCCGCACACCGCACACCCGATCAGGCTGAGCACCGGGTCCCGGGCCAGGGCGGCGGCGAGGTAGCAGACGGTGGCCAGCGCGCCGCAGGCGATCACGGCGGGCAGCAGGGGGATCCGGCTGCCCCAGAGACCGTAGGCGATCCGGCCGAGTCCCATGAGCACCGCGAACAGGCACGGTCCCGCGAGGTCTCCCCACACCTTGGCCACGCCCAGCCCCTGCTCGGCGAAGAGCGAGGACCACTGCGACATGGTCAGCTCGGCCGCGCCCGCGCAGAGCATGAGCAGGAGCGCCGCCGCGAAGAACGGGGTCCGCAGCAGCGCCCCGAGCCCGGTCCGGTGCTCCTCGGGCACCGTCGCGGGCAGCGGGACCCGCAGGAAGAGCACGAGGCCGGCCAGTGGTATGAGTGCCCACAGCAGCGGCAGCGCCTGCCAGGCCGCGTCGCCGATCCAGGCCAGCACCAGCGTCGTGCCCAGCACGACGGCGACCTGGCCCCAGCAGTAGAAGGAGTGCAACAGGCTCATCCTGGCGGCCCGGTGCTCGGCCGGTGCGGGCAGGGCGTCCACCACCGGGCTGACCAGGACCTCCAGCAGCCCGCCGCCGATCCCGTAGACCACCACCGCCACGGCCAGCCCTGTGTACGGCGACGGCAGCGCCGACGGAGCGACCGCCAGCAGCACCAGCCCGGCCACGCTGAGCACGTGCGCCAGTGCCAAGGGCACCCGGTAGCCCGTCCGGTCCACCACCTTGACCGCGATCAGGTCGGTGACGAGCTGGGTGGCGAAGTTGAGCAGGACCAGGCGGCCCAGCATCTCGTACGGCACCTGATAGCGCGTCTGGAAGACGATGAACAGCAGTGGCGCCAGGTTGTTGACGATGGCCTGGGTGACATATCCGGCGTAGCAGGCCCGCCGGGTGTGGTCGAAGGTGGTCAGCCCAGCGTCTCCCACCAGCCGTCGACGGCCGGAGCGCCGTCGGTGTCGACGACCTCACCGGGGCGTGGCACCACGATCTCGATATCGCGGGCCTTCGCCTCGCGCCACAGCCGCTCCACCGGCTCCGCCCACGGGTGCAGCGCCAGCGTGAACGTCGCCCAGTGCACCGGCAACAGCAGCCTGCCGCCCAGGTCGAGGTGGGCGTTGACCGCCTCTTCCGGGTTCATGTGGATGTCGGGCCAGGAAGGACTGTAGGCGCCGATCGGCATCAGCGTCAGGTCGAACGGGCCGTGCGCCGACCCGATGCCCCGGTAACCCTCGAAGTAGCCGGAGTCGCCCGCGTAGAAGACGCGCTTGCTCGCTCCGGCCACCACCCAGGAGCCCCACAGCGTGTCGTTGCGGGTGAGCACGCGGCCGGAGAAATGGCGGGCGGCGGTCGCGATGAAGCGCAGCCCGGCCACCTCGGCCTCCTCGTCCCAGTCGAGCTCGATGATCCGGTAGGCGGGCACGCCCCACCGCTCCAGGTGGGCGCCGATGCCCAGCGGCACCAGGAACGGCGCCTTCTGCGTCGCGGTGAGCGTGCGCACGGTCCCCATGTCGAGGTGGTCATAGTGGTCGTGCGAGATCGCGATCGCGTCGACCTGCGGCAACCGGTTCAGCGGGACGGGCACCGGGTGGTGCCGCTTCGGCCCGACAAGCTGCGACGGCGACGGCCGTCTGCTCCACACCGGATCGAACAGCACCCGACGCCCCTCGATCTCCACCAGCGTGGAGGCGTGGCCGTACCAGATCGCTCTCAGCCCGGTCGGCGACGGGTCGCCGGTCGGCGGGACGCGCAGCGGAACGGGGCCGGACGGGCGGCGCAGGTCTCTGTCCTTGGACATCTCGCGCAGCAGGCCCGGGGGCGGCGCGGACATCATGGTGGTGGGTTCCGGCATCGGGTTGTAGAAGGCGCCGTCCTTGAACTGCGGAGAGCGCCGCACCCTGGCCGCCCGGTCCGGTCCCGAGGTCAAAGGCCGCACGCCCAGCTCGGCGGGTACGTCACGCAGGGCCCAGCCCGCCGCGGCCAAGGCCGCCCCGCCTACGAGAATCCGTCGTATCGTCCGCAGTCTCGCCATCGCTCACACTCCCCTGAAAGTCGGTCCACACCACTCAACTGATCGCGATATCTCCGATGTTCCCGATTTCGACGATATATCGCGATAGATTCAGACCGTCTTGATCGCGCCGCCGTCGATGACGTAGTCGGCGCCGTTGACGCTCGCGGCGTGTGGTGAGGCGAGGTAGGTCACCAGGGCGGCGACCTCCTCGGGAGCGACGAACCTACCCGTCGTCATCCCCGTGCTCGACGGCAGCCCCGCCAGGAGCTGGTCGTGCTCCAGGCCCATCTTGGCGGCGAGGGCCGCGCCGTAACCGTTGGGGTCTTCCCACATCGACGTGCGGCTGGCACCGGGGGAGACGGTGTTGACCCGCACCCCCTGCGGCCCGAACTCCTCGGCCAGCGCCTTGCCGAACGCGGTCAGCGCGGCCTTGGCCGTGGTGTAGGTGATCGGGCCGGCGTGCGGCATGCGGGCGCCGTTGGAGGAGATGTTGACCACGGTCCCGCCCTGTCGCAGCAGGCTGGGCAGGGCGGCCCTGGTGGCCCGGACGGCGCTGAGGAAGTTGAGATCGTGGGTTTGGCGCCAGTGCTCCTCGGTGAAGCCCAGGAACCCGTCCAGCTGCCCCTCGCCGCCGTCGCCGCCACCCACGTTGTTGACCAGCAGATCGAGCTCGCCCAACTCGGCCAGGGCGGTGCCGATCAGCTCGGCCGGGCCTTCGGCGCTGGACAGGTCGACCGCGATCGCCGTCGCGCCGGTCTCCTTCAGCTCGGGCGAGATCGTCCGCGAACCGGCCACGACCCGCATCCCCTCCGCCCGCAGCGCCGCGACGATGGCGAGACCGAGGCCCCTGCTGGCGCCGGTGACGACGGCGGTCCTGCCGGTGAGCCGCATGTCCATGGTGACGCATCCCTCCGTAAGTGCATCGTTGATGATGCCAAGAACGTAGCAGTTGCAACATCGGTGTCGCAACTCTGGAGTGTATGGTTGCACCGTGGAAGCGAGTCAGCAGGGGCGCGCGCTGCGTTCCGACGCCGAACGGACCGTGCGCACGATCCTGGAGGCGGCCGAGCGGGTGCTCAGCAAGAATCCGTCGGCCAGCATGGAGCAGATCGCCGAGGCGGCCGGGGTCGCCCGCACGACCGTGCACCGGCGCTTCGCGTCCCGCGATGCCCTGGTCAGCGCGATGGAGGGGTGGGCCACGCGGCAGTTCGCGGCGGCGGTCGAGTCCGCCAATCCCGAGACCACGCCGCCGCTGGTCGCGCTCTACCAGGTCACGGCCAGCGTGTTGCGGGTGAAGATCGATTGGGGGTTCGCGATGAGCCGCGCGTCATCGGACCCCGAGGTGGCCCGCGTGCACTCAGAAGTCGAGGACAGGTGCGAGCGGCTGTTCCTCAAGGCGCAGGCCACCGGCCTGCTGCGGGCCGACGTGGATCCGGCGTGGGCCAGACGCGTCTACTACGCGCTGATCCACGAGGCCGCGCAGAGCCAGGGCGACGACGCCGACACCCTGGCCACGCTCCTGGTCGACACCCTGCTTCGCGGCGTCGGCACCGACCGGGGACTGGGATAGGCGTCCCGCCACGCCTCGGCGTCGACCGGGGTCTGGTCGACACCTTGCCAAGCGGTGTGGGCACTGACCGGGCCTGGATCGAGAACTGGATCTTCGATCGCCGACTGTTTGTGATGATCTTTTCACGATCGGTTCATAGGGCATGGTGACTTGGCGAACGCCGAGTGGGAGCGGCTCAGGTCACCGCTGCCCGAGGGTGGGCGGCGGAATGACCACCGGCGGGCGATCAACGTGACCCCGAGCCGCCCAGGTGCTCGCACCGAGGCGGCGCCGGCGATGCGGTCGCATGCGCGGGCTCAGCTTGCTTTGACCAGCAGTCGGCGTGGCCAGTAGACGAATCCGTCGCTCCACACGACGTCCGACAGGTCCTCCTGCGCGTGCAGCCCTGGCAGGCGCGTCACCAGAGCGTGGAAGGCCTCCTGCAGTTCCATTCTCGCCAAGTTCGCGCCCAAGCAGTAGTGAGGGCCATGGCCGAATGCCAGGTGCGGGGTGGACTGGGCACCGGTGAACCTCTTCACGTCGAACCGCAGCGGGTCCTGGAACACCGACGGGTCGTGGTCGGCGGCCCAAAGGTTGGGCAGCACAACCGTGCCGGCCGGGATGGTCCCGCCAGACACCTCGACGTCATCGGTGATCCGCCGGAGCATGCCGTTGGAGCCAGGTGCTTCGTGACGCAGGATCTCCTCCACCGCCGGCTCGACCAGTTCGGGACGGGCCGCGAGTTCGGCGTACTGGTCGGCGTGGCAGAGCAGGCGGAAGCTGCCCCGGGCGATCATTGAGGCGGTCGTCTCGTGCCCGGCCATGATCAGCGTGAACACCATGTTGGTCAGTTCGTCCTCGCTGAGCCCATCGCCTTCGTCGCGTGCCGCGATGAGCAAGTCGATCAGGTCCTCGCCGGGCTCGGTCCGATGTTGCTCGATCAGCTCCCGCGCATAGGCCGTGAACGCGGCGAATCCCTGGGCCCGAGCGTCGGCGCTCGCGTCCGAGGCGGACAGAAACATCTCCGTCCAGCCGCGGACCTGCTCGAAGCGGTCCATCGGCACGCCGAGCAGCTCGCAGATCACCCGAGCGGGCAGCGGCAGCGCGAAGTCCGCGACCATGTCGAACTCATCACCGGCCGCGCCGATCAACTCGCCGGCGATGGCCGCCACGCGGGGCCGCCAGCGTTCGATGTGCCTGGGTGTGAACGTGCCGTGCATGATGCGCCGGTATCGGGTGTGCTCCGGCGGATCCTGGTTCATCAGCGCCGCCGGGTCGTCGTCCAGGAACGTGCCGCTGACCATTCTGGGCAGGCCGGGCTCGCGCAGGTTACGGCTGCTGGCCGGCGAGGTGAGCACACTGCGGACATCCGCGTACCGGACGATCATGGGCACCCGGTCACCGCTCGGCAGTGTGGCCGCCTCCATCGGCGCGTCAGCGTACCGGCGGGTCAGGTCGGGCGAAGGAGTGCCGTACGGTCCAGGGGGAAGGTCCGGGTAGATCGATGTGGTGCTGGACTGTTCTGTCAAAGCCGCCTCCGGGCGATGCCGTCGTCCAACAAGCTCGTCGGGAACGTACGAAACAAGCCGCCGACGGTCAAGACCCCATCCATGCGTGGAAGGGGTGTGGAGCGGCTGGCCTGGTCGTTTGGTGCCAAACCTGATCCAACGAACAGCTCTCAGCCGTCCTGGCCGCCTCCTGAGGACCGGGCGGGCTCAGGCGGGGTGCGTGTACGGGCTGATGTCGATAGGTGGGGTTTCGCCCAGCGCGAGCGCGGCGGCGATCTGGCCGGTGAACGGGCCGGCCGTCAGGCCGTACGCGCCCAGGCCCGTCGCCACCACCACCCGGTCGGTGAGCCGGTCGATCAGCGCCGTGCCCGCCGCGTGCACCGGACGCAGGCCCACCCTCGTCTCCACCACCCTCGCGCCGTCCAAGCCGGGCGCCAGTCGCAGGCCCGCCGCCAGCACCTCGTGGACGCCGCCGATGGTGACGTACGGCGAGAACCCGGCGTCCTCCACGGTCGCGCCGACCACCAGCCGCGAGCCGGGGAAGCCCAGGAGGTACGGCCCGCTCCGGGGCAGCACGATCGGCCAGGAGGCGGTGTCCACGCCGTCGAGTGCGGCATGCACGATCTGCCCGCGTCTGGGGGACACCGGGATCTCCACCCCAAGTCCGCGGCACACCTCCCCGCTCCAGGCTCCGGCGGCCACGATCACCGCATCCGCCTCCACGCGAACCCCGGCCTCCTCGACCGGCGCGAGGCCCCTCTCGCTGGATGCCCCCGCTCGCTCAACCGGCGACCTGAGCCTGTCGCTGGGCATTCCCGTTCCCTCGCCTGGCGACTTGAGCCTGTTGCTCGGTGCGCCCACCTCCCCAGTCGGGAACTCAAGCCTGCTGCCCGGTATCCCCGCCTCTCCGACGTGCGGCTCCGGGCCGGGCGCGCCGGTGGTGGTGCGGAGGGGCAGATCGCCGTCGGGTGTGGTGTGGAGGAGCACGCCGCCGTCGGGGGTGAGGGTCGCGGTGCCCGTACGGAGATCGGCGCCCTGGCGGATGGCGGCGCGGAGGAGGGCGTCACGTACCGCCCGGCCGTCCACCCGAGCGGCCCCCGGCACGTGGATCGCGCTCAGACCTTCCCTGAGCGGCGGGAACAGTGCCGACGGAGCCGCCACATCCGTGATGTCCCCCATTTCGGGTGCCTCCGGATGGCGGCGCAGCAGGAGGGCGCGTATCGGCTCCAGTTCGACCGGGTCCGTGGCCACCAGCAGCGCTCCCACCCGCGCGTACCCGATGTCCTCGCCCAGCGCCGACACCAGATCCGGGTAGTGGCGAGCGCCCTCGCGCGCCAGCCTGTACCAGGCGTCGTCGTCGGGATGGTCCACCCACGGGCACACGATTCCCGCGCCGGCCTCCGTCGCCCGCCCGCTGAAAGCCCCGTCCACCACCGTCACGGACACTCCGCGCCCGCTCAGGTGCCAGGCCGCGGCCGCTCCGACGATCCCGCTCCCGATCACCGCAACACGCATGTCCCCATGATCTCAGTCAGGAGGACGCCGAACGAAGCGGGTCAGCGGCCGGCGGTCCAGCCGTAGGTCTTCATGAGGTGAGCCGCCACGCGGGCGAACCGCGTGCCGTCGAGCACCGCGCCCTCACGCCTGATGTCGTCCTCGTCCAGGCCGAACACGCGGTCCAGTCGCAGGTAGGACGTCTTGCCGTCGCGCCCCCACACGCCGACCTCCAGCCACTCGGGGCCGTCGTCGCCCTGGCTGGACAGCATCATGCCCAGCAGCCTGCGTCCGGTGCGGCCCACGATCAGCAGCGGGCGGTCCTTGCCGCGTTCCGGGTCCTCCTCGTAGGGCACCCAGGCCCAGACGATCTCGCCGGGGTCGGCCAGCCCGTCGAGGTCGGGGGAGTAGGACAGGGTCGCCGCCTGGCTGAGCGAGTGGATCTCCCGCACCGCGCCGCGGGCGGGCCGGGGGTCCTCACCTGAATCACGCACGCGAGGGAGCTTACGCCACCGGGCCGTCGTTGATCGAATCCGGTGCGGCTGTCCGCAAAGGGGAAGCACGACGTCAACCCTCCGCCGGCGATCCTGGAGGGGCGAGCAGGCGGCGCAGCGCCGCGGGGGTGCGGCCGGCGTGGCGGCGGACCGTGCGGGTCAGGTGGGCCTGATCGGCGAACCCCAGCTCGGCGGCCAGCAGCGCCAGGTTCGCCGCGCCGCCCTCCAGGCGGTCGAGGGCCCGCCCGACGCGCACCCGGTTGCGGTAGTGGGTCAGGGACACACCGAGCTCCCGGGTGAAGGCCCGGCTCAGCTGGTACGGCGAGACGGCCAGGAACTCCGCCAGCGGCAGGAGCCCATCGGCGGCGGGATGGCCCGCGGCGATGGCCTCCCGGGCATCCTCCACGATCACCTCCGGGCTCGCCGGAGCCCGGCCGCGCCGCGCCGGCGCGGGGGTGAGCTGGTCGAGGGCGGTGGAGAGGAGGGGCAGCAGGGCTTCGGCGAGCTCGAAAGCCGGGTCGCCGGTGCGGGCGGCGGCCAGGAAGCGGCGGTGCGCCAGGTCGAGGCGGGCGTCCACGTAGATCGTGGAGCGGGAGGGCACCACGTTGTCGCCCGAGAGCGAGCGCCACAGGTCCGGCGTCACGCACAGGGAGGTGCACACGTCGCCACCCGCCGGGTGGGCGTAATGCTCCTCCTCACCAGGAAGGCCGAGATAGGCCATCGTCGGATCCACCACGGCGGCCCGCCCGTCGGCCTTGCGGCGGAAGCGGCCGCGGCGCACCAGCACCACCCGGTAGGCGGAGCTCGTTTCGGGCGGCGACCACCTGCGGTGATCGTCGTGGCAGGTCACCGCGTCGAGAGTGAACCCGGAACCGGTGCCGAGACGGACTGCTGAACGCACCCGCCGAACCCTACGCTCCGGCTACGACATTCCTGGCGTACGACGGTACGACCCGCGGTGGTGCAAGGATGTTCAAGACCCGGTCGCCCGCCCCGCCCCACCCTGGACCCATGACAACAACCATCACGGTCTCCACCGTGATCTTCGATTGCCAGGACCCGGCCACTCTCGCCGACTTCTACGCCAAGGCCACCGGCGGCCGGATCGCCCACAGCGACGACGACTTCGCCACCGTCGAGGGCGGCCCCGTCGGGCTGTCGTTCCAGCGTGTCGCCGGCTACCGCGGCCCCGGCTGGCCCAGTGACGCCAAGCACGTCCACCTCGACCTCCAGGTGACCGACGTCGAGGTCGCCGTCAAGGAGCTGGTCGGGCTCGGCGCCGCCGTGCCGGAGTTCCAGCCGGGTGGCGCCGACTGGACCGTGCTCACCGACCCTGAGGGCCACCCGTTCTGCGTCGCGGCAGGTGGCTGACCCCATGGCCGCCATTCACAAGGAAGCGGTGCTCGACGTTCCCGCGGAGCGGGTGTGGGCGGTTCTGCGCGAGGCCGGCCGGGTTGATCTGCTCGCTCCCGGGTTCGCGCTCAAGTGCCACATGGAGGGCGATGTCAGGATCGTCACGTTCTTCAACGGAGCCGTCGCCCATGAGCTCATCCTGGACGTCGACGACGAGGCCCGCCGCATCGCCTACGCCATGGTCGACAGCCCGCTCGGGCTGCGGCACCACAACGCGTCCTCGACGGTGGTGGACGAGGGCGACGGCCGTTCGCGGTTCGTCTGGCACGCGGACCTCTACCCGGAGGAGGCGGTGCCCGTCGTCGCCGAGTTCATGGATCGGGGGCTGAGCGCCATGAAAAACGCCCTGATGTCCTCGGCGAGCAGCGTCGGCGCCTGAAGCGCGGCGTAGTGGCCGCCGTCGGGGAACTCCGACCAGCGCACCACGTTGTGCGCGACCTCGGCGTAGCGCCGCACCGAACTGTCACCGGGGAAGACCGCCACGGCGGTCGGCGTCCTGCCCGGCTCGGCGGGTGGCTCCCAGGCTGAGGCGCCCTCGCGATAGAGGCGCGCGGAGGAGCCCGCCGTGTCCGTGAGCCAGTAGATCGTCACATTGGTCAGGATGTCGTCGCGTGACAAGCCGCCGATGTCCTGACCCCATGAGGCGTACGCGTCGAGGTTCCAGGCGAGCTGGCCGGTCGGCGAGTCGGCCAGGCCGTAGGCCAGGGTCTGCGGCCTGGTCCCCTGGATCATGGCATACCCGGAGTAGTGGCGGTGCCAGCGCTCCACCCCCTTGGCCCGCTCCACCTCGGCCGCGCTCAGCCCGGCCCGGTCGTCGTTGACGATCGTCGTGAGCGCGTTGAGGTGCACCCCGACGACGTGGTCCGGGTCGAGCCTGGCCACCTCCGGGGAGATCAGCGAGCCGAAGTCGCCGCCTTGCGTGCCGTACCGCGTATAGCCGAGCCTGCTCATCAGCTCCGCCCAGGCGGCGGCGACGCGCCGCACGCCCCAGCCGGTCTCCGCCGTCGGTCCCGAGAAGGCGAAGCCGGGGATCGACGGGATGACCAGGTGGAAGTCGCGGCTGAGGGGTCCGGCGACGCGCGCGAAGTCGGCGAACGTGCTGGGCCACCCGTGCGTCAGCAGCAGCGGCAGCGCGTCCTCGCGGGGGGAGCGCAGGTGCGCGAAGTGCACGCGCTGCCCGTCGATCACGGTCGTGTACTGCGGAAGGGCGTTGAGCCTGGCCTCGTGGTCACGCCAGGAATAGCCGTCGAGCCAGTATTCGGCCAGCTCGCGTACCGCTGGAAGCGGTACGCCGTAGGACCAGCCGACGCCCTCCAGCGCGTCGGGCCAGCGCGTACGGCGCAGCCGCTCCGCCAGATCGGTCAACGCGGCCTGCGGGATGTCGATCACGAATTTCTCCATGTCGCCAAAGCTAGGCGGCATTGCGGCCAGGATCGGGACACAATTGCCCTTGTGTTGGACACCTCCGCCAGGCTGCTCCGCCTGCTGTCCCTGCTGCAGGCGCGGCGCGACTGGCCCAGCGCCGATCTGGCCGAGCGGCTCGGCGTCGCGGTCAGGACCGTGCGCCGCGACGTTGAGCGGCTGCGCGGCCTCGGCTATCCGGTCCACTCCACGCCGGGCGTCTCCGGCGGCTACCGGCTGGGCGCGGGCGCCGAGCTGCCGCCGCTACTGCTGGACGACGACGAGGCCGTGGCCGTCGCCGTCGGCCTGCGCACGGCCGCGGGCGGCACGGTGACCGGCATCGAGGAGACCTCCCTGCGCGCGCTGGCCAAGCTGGAGCAGGTGCTGCCCGCCCGGCTGCGGCACCGGGTCAACACGCTGCAGACCCACACCGTGCCGATCACCTCCGGCGGTCCGACGGTCGCCGCCGAGGTGCTGACCGCCGTGGCCGCCGCCTGCCGCGATCACGAGCAGCTCCGCTTCGACTACACCGGCCGCGACGGCGTCACCACCGAACGCAAGGCCGAGCCGCTCACCCTGGTCAACTGGTCGCGCCGCTGGTACCTGGTCGGCTGGGACCTCGACCGGCGGGACTGGCGCACCTACCGCGCCGACCGCCTGCGCCTGCGTACGCCGAACGGCCCCCGCTTCACACCGCGTGAGCCGCCAGGCGGCGACGTCGCCGCCTGGGTCGAGCGCCGGATGGGTCACGACATGTGGCCGATCCAGGCCCGCGTCCTGCTGCACGCCCCCGCCGACCAGGTCGCGGGCCGCACGGCGGGCGTCGTCGAGCCGGTCGGCGAGGACACCTGCGTGCTCACCCTGCGCGGCGACGACCTGCACCTGATCGCCGTGGTCGTGGCCTTCCTCGACCTCGACTTCGAGGTATTGGAGCCGGTCGAGCTCAAGGAACGGCTGCGCGGGCTCGGGCGGCGCCTCACCACCCTCTAGAATCTCATTCTGTGACGTCAGCGTTCTTCACGCGTAAGACGGGCGAGTTCGTGCCCGCTCCGCACGCCCGCAGCCCCTGGTCGCCCGACATGCTCCACGGCCGCCTGCTCGGGGGCCTGGCCGCCATGGCCGTCGAGCAGGAGTACGGCGAGGCGGACCTGCGGTTCGCCCGGCTCACCGTCGATCTGTTCCGCAACAGCCCGATGCTCCCGGTCACCGTCGAGACCGAGCTGGTCAGGGACGGGCGCCGGATCCGGGTGGCCGACGTGACGATCCGTACCGACCAGGGCGTGATCGGCCGGGCCAGCGCCGTGCTGCTCAGGCGGAGCGAGCAGCCGGACGGAGAGCGGAACGACACGCCCGCCTGGGACGAGCCGCCGCCCGCCGGACCGCCTGTGACGGGCGGGGAGTGGGAGCCGCCGTTCGACCTGTGGCGGCTGACCGACTGGAGCGAGCCGGGTCCCAACCGGGTCTGGCTGCGCGAGACGCATCCGCTCGTGGACGACGAGCCGGTCACGCCGTTCACCAGGGTGGCGCTCGCGGCCGACTTCGCCAGCCCGCTCAGCACCGGCGGCACCGGCGGTGTGCACTTCATCAACGCCGACTACACGATCACGCTCGGCCGGGTCCCCGAGGGAGAGCTGGTCGGCGTGGAGGCGACCGGGCACCTCAGCGACGGCGGCGTCGCCACAGGGCAGTGCACCCTGCACGACGCCGCCGGGCCGATCGGCTTCTGCCTCGTGACCGCCGTGGCCAACCCGGTTCCCTTGCGGACCCGCTAGAGACCCGAGTCCGCCGAGGTCAGCCCCCGCAGGAGGTCGGCGGCCTTCTCCGCGATCATCACGGTGGCCGCGTTGGTGTTGGTGGAGACGATCTCCGGCATGATGGAGGCGTCGGCCACTCTCAGACCGGCGAGGCCGTGAACGCGAAGCCGCGGATCGACCACCGATGACGCATCAACCCCCATCCGGCACGATCCGGCGGCGTGACCGTAGGACTGCACCGCCTCACGGACGAAGGCGGCGATCGTCTCGTCGTCGGCGCCGGCGAGCGGATGTGAGCCGCTCCGCCATTCGTCGAACGCCGCCGTCTCGCTGATCTCGAGCGCGTGCCGTACGCCGGAGACGAGAGCGCGCAGATCGTGGCTCTCGCCGAGGTAGCGGAAGTCGATGAGCGGCGAGGCCGCCGGGTCGGAGCTCGAGAGGGTGATCGACCCTCTGCCGGCCGGGCGCATGTGCCCGACGCCGAAGGTGTAGCCGTGCTCCGGGGACCTCTGCCACGGGTTGGCGAAGGGCACATGGATGAACACGATCTGCAGGTCGGCCGAGGCGCGTCCCGGCTCGCTGTCCAGCAGCAGGGTCACCTCCCCGAGATTGCCGGACGGCGCGGGCAGCGGTCCGCGCGACGGAACGGTCAAGCCGGCCAGGATGATGTGATCCTGCAGGTTCCGGCCGACGCCGGGCAGATCGTGCAGCACCTTCACCCCCACCCGCTCGAGCTCGGCGGCCGGCCCGATGCCGGAGCGCAGCAGCAGGTGCGGCGTGCCGATGGCGCCCGCGCACAGCACGACCTCCGTGTCAGCCGTGCAACGGATCAGCTCGCCGTCCACGACCACGTCGACGCCCGCGCAGCGGTCGGCATCCACGGAGAGGCGATCGACGAGGGCCCCCGGCAGCAGGTCGAGATTGGCGCGCCCCAGCGCCGGCTCCAGGTAGGCCGTCGCGGTGCTCTGGCGGCGCCCGTCCACGATGAGGAGATCATGGCTGCTCACCCCCCGGAGCCGCGCGCCGTTCAGGTCGGCGGTGAGCGGATGCCCGGCCTGCTGCGCCGCCGCCAGATAGGCCTTTGACAGTGGGTGCAGCCGGGCGGTGGGGGCCGGGCGGAGCGGGCCGTCCGTGCCCCGGTAGCGCGGGTCGCCGTGCGGCACGGACTCCGAGCGTTTGAAGTACGGCAGGACGGACTCGTAGTCCCATCCCGTGCACCCCTCGTACGCCCAGGTGTCGAAGTCACGGCGGTCGCCGCGCAGGAAGGCCATCGCGTTCGTGCTTCCGGTGCCGCCCACCGTCCGGCCACGGGGGATGTCGTGCACCCGGCCCGTCCTCGTCTGGGGCACCGTCTGAAACGCCCAATCGACGTCGGTCCGGTACAGGGCCGGCCAGGCGTGAGGGGTGGTGATCCGGCTGCTGGTGTCGGCATGACCGGCTTCGATCAGCAGGACGCGGCACGACGGATCCTCGCTGAGACGGGCCGCCACCACGCAGCCGGCGGTGCCCGCCCCGATCACGACGTAGTCGTAGACCCGGCCCCGAGTCACAGCGCGACCACCACGGTCTTGGTCTCGAGGTACTCCTCCAGCGTCTCCCTGCACGTCTCACGGCCCCAGCCGGACTCCTTGGTGCCGCCGAAGGGAAGGGCGGAGTCGGCCGCCTGGTAGCAGTTCACCCACACCTGCCCCGATTCGATGGCCGCCGCCATCCGGTGCGCGCGCGAGATGTCCTTGGTCCACACCGCGGCGCCCAGCCCGAACCGCGTGTTGTTGGCCAGGGCCAGCACCTCCGCCTCGGTGTCGAACGGGACCGCGCAGACGACCGGGCCGAAGATCTCCTCGTGCATGATGCGCGAGTCGGGCCGGGCGTTCACCAGGACGGTGGGCTCGGCGAAGAACCCCTCGCCCGCCAGGGCGCGGCCTCCGGTGACGACCTTCGCGCCCTCGGCGACGCCGATCTCGACGTAGCCGAGCACCTTGTCGCGGTGCTCGGCGGAGATGAGCGGGCCCATCTGCGTGGCGGTATCGAGCCCGCGGCCGAGCTTGAGCGAGGCCGCGTGGTCGGCCAGGCGCTGGACGACCTCGTCGAAGACGGCGCGTTGCACATAGAGCCTGGAGCCGGCGATGCAGCTCTCGCCCTGGGTGGCGAAGGCGCCGGCCGCCGCGCCCGCGACGACGGCGTCGAGGTCGGCGTCGTCGAAGACGATGTTCGGGGACTTGCCGCCCAGTTCCAGCGAGACCCGCTTGAGGTCCTGGGCGGCCGACCGGACGATCGCCTTGCCGGTCCCGACCGACCCGGTGAACGTCACCTTGTCGACGCCGGGGTGGTCGACGATGGCCGCGCCGGCGCTTTCTCCCAGCCCGGTGACGTAGTTGACCACCCCGGCGGGGATGCCGGCCTCGATGGTGAGCTGGGCCAGCAGCGCGATGGAGATCGGCGTCTGCTCGGCGGGCTTGAGGACGACGGCGCAGCCGGTCGCCAGGGCCGGCGCCAGCTTCTTGATCGCCATGAGCAGCGGCAGGTTCCAGGGCACGATCGCGCCGACGACACCGACCGGCTCCTTCAGCGTGTACGCGTGGAACCGCCCACCGGACCGGGCCGGGTACGAGATCGGGATGGTGTCACCGGTGATCTTCGTGGGCCAGCCGGCGTAGTAGCGCAGGACGTCCACCGAGAACGGGATGTCGAAGTAGATCATCTCGTTGATCGGCTTACCGCTGTCGATGGAATCGAGAACCGACAGCCGTTCGGCGTTCCGCTCGACGAGATCGGCCAGCTTCCAGATCAGCTGTCCCCGCACCTGCGGCGTCATCGACCGCCACGGGCCGCCCGGCGCGAGCGCGGCCCGTGCCGCGGCCACCGCGCGATCGACGTCAGCCGCCTCCCCGGCCGGCACGTCGGCGATCACCTGCCCGTCGGCCGGGTCGTAGACCGGGAACGTCTTGCCACTGATCGCCTCGACCCACTCGCCGCCGATGAGCATCTTCCGCGCCAGGCGGATGTCATCGAGAACGGGGGGTGCGAACTGCGCCTCGGCCATGTCTGCGCCTTCCTCACAAGGGAGCGAAATGTACCATACTAGAAGTGATCATTTGCAGCCGGCTTTCGCATAGCAGCAGAAAGGCGGGGCCGCGTTGGGATACTAAGATCGGCCTGTCAAGCGCATGCTGATGCTCTTGACGTGGGAGTAGTGGTTGAGGGCCTCGATGCCCTTCTCGCGCCCATAGCCGCTGTTCTTGTGTCCGCCGAAAGGCATCTGCACCGACTGCGTCGACCAGGAATTGATGTACACCTGCCCGGCCTCGATGGACTCCGCCACCCGGACGGCCCGCGACATGTCCGAGGTGAACACCCCGCCCACGAGACCGAAGTCGGAGTCGTTGGCCAGGGCCACCGCCTCCTCCTCCGTCTCGAACGGGATGATGACGAGCACCGGGCCGAAGATCTCCTCACGGGCGATGCGCATGTCGTTGGTCACGCCGGAGTAGACGGTGGGCTCGACGTAGAAGCCCGAGGCGAGTTCGGGGTCGCGGGGCAGCCCACCGCCGATCTCCGCGGTGGCGCCCTCCTCGGCCGCGATCTGGAAGTACCTCTGTACGGTCTCCCACTGTCCACGGGTGATCATCGGTCCCACCTCGTGGCCCGGGCGCAGCCGGCGGGTGGCGGCCACCACCGCCGCGGTGAACCGCTCCTGGGCCTCGCGCTGGACGAGCAGGCGCGTACCCGAGGAGCAGACCTGACCGGCGTTGGTGGTGAAGGCCCGCACCGCCTCGGACGCGGCGAACTCCAGGTCGGCGTCGGCGAAGACGATGTTCGCCGACTTGCCGCCGAGCTCCAGGGTCAGCGGCAGGATGCGATGGGCGGCGATCCGCCCGATCTCCTGCCCGACCGGCACCGAGCCCGTGAACGCGACCTTGCGCACCAGCGGGTGCCGCACGATGGCGGTGCCCACCTCCGCGCCCCGGCCGAGCACCACGTTGAACACTCCCGGCGGCAGCCCCTCCTCGCTGCCGATCCGTGCCAGTGCGACGGTGGTGCGCGAGGTCGCCTCCGCGGGCTTGGCCACGATGGTGTTGCCGGCGGCGAGCGCGGGCGCGCAGGCACGCGCCGCCTGGTTGAGGGGCAGGTTCCACGGGGTGATCACACCCACGACGCCCAGCGGCTCCCGCAGCGTGTACACGTGCAGGTTCGGCTGGATGTCGAGCACCTCACCGACCGGCAGGTTGACCAGGGCGGCGTAGAACTCGAAGTACTCGGCCGCGCCGCGGATCTCGGCCATCGACAGGGCGAGGGGCTTGCCGGTGTCGGCGCTCTCCATGGCCGCGAGCCCGTCGAGGTCGGCCAGCAGCCGGCGGCCGATGGCCGCGAGGATGCGGCCACGCTCGATTGAGCCCGTGTGCCGCCAGCCCTTGGCGGCGCGGCGCGCGGCCTGTACGGCGGAGTCCACGTCGGCCGCGGTGCCCAGGCTCACCTCGGCCCCCGGGGCGCCGTTCGCCGGATTGGTGCCGACATGTGTCGTGCCGCCGGCGGACGGCACCGCCTTGCCGTCGATCCAGTGTGTAAGCGGCGTACTCATGCTCATCATTCGGGCCCCAGCAGTGTGTACATCTCCGTGTGGTCGGTCTGTGGCGTCACCGTGCCCGCGACGCGCCGCCACTGGCGCGCCACCCCGTCGGCGATCTCGGCGGGCCGGCTGAGGGCGCGGGCCAGATCGACCGCGATGTCCACGTCCTTGGACATCAGCCGCAGCGCGAAGCCGGAGGCGAAGGTGCCGCTCGTCATGAACTGGGCCACCTTGTTCTCGCTGGTGTTGCTGCGGCCCGAGGAACTGTTGAGCACCCGCGTCATCGTCTCAGGGGAGATGCCGAACGACTCGGCCAGCGACAGCGCCTCGACGGTGATCGAGATGGTGGCCGCCGAGACCAGGTTGTTCAACGCCTTGGCCGCGTGGCCCGATCCGATGTCACCGACGGGGATGACGGTGCGGGCCATGGCCCGCAGCAACGGCGTGGCCCACGCCAGCTCTTGCGGGGACCCGCCGGCCAGTACGGAGAGCGTCCCCGCCTTCGCGCCGCGGACCCCGCCGGACACCGGAGCGTCCAGCATGGGCAGCCCCTTGGCGCCCAGACGCGCGGCGAGCGCACGGGTGCGCAGCGGTTCGGAGGAACTCATGTCGATGACGAGGCTCCCGGGCGTGAGGGCGTCGGCCAGCCCGTCGCGCTCGAGGACCTCCTCCACGACCGCCGAGTTCGGCAGCATGAGGATCAGGGCCTGAACAGCCGCGAACGACTCGGGCCCGGCCGCCACGCCGGCCGTCGGATGCTCGGCGGCGAAGGCGGCGGCCACGCCGGGCGCCGCGTCCGTGACCGTCAGCAGATAGCCGCTCTCGGCCAGGCGCGCCGCCATGGGCGCTCCCATGTTCCCGAGACCGACGAAGCCGACACGGGCGATGCTCACTGCTCCACGTCCGTTGCCTCGGGCACCTCGGCGTCCATCGTCGCGAACACCTCGGCCGCGAGGCGGAAGGCCTCCAGCGCCGCCGGTCCGCCGCAGTAGAAGGCGCTCTGCATCAGCACCTCCTTGACCTTCTCGCGCGACACGCCGTTGTTGAGCGCGCCGCGCACGTGCGCCTTGAACTCGTGACCGCGGTTGAGCGCGGTGATCATGGCGAGGTTGATGAGGCTGCGCTCCTGCGGGCTGAGCCCCGGCCGGTTCCACAGATCGCCCCAGCAGTACTGGGTGACGTAGTCCTGGATGTCGCGTGAGAAGTCGGTCGCGGCCGCGAGGGAGGCGTCGACGTGGGCGTCGCCGAGCACCTTGCGCCGCATGGCGAGGCCGGCGTCGTAGAGGTCCTGGTTCATGGTGGTGCTCCTGGTGAGAGTTGACGATCAGATGCGGGCGAAGTCGGCCCAGTCGCGGATGACGAAGGCGTCCGTACCGTGGTGATCCACCCGGCAGGCCGAGTGGCCGCCGAAGTGTCCGGGGAAGACGAGCAGGTCGCGGTCCGCCGCCTCGGCGAGCAGCCGGCGGCGCGTGGCGCGCGCCATGGCCGGGTCCTCGCAGAAACAGCTGTTGACGGCGGGAAAGGCGATCTGCACCGGTGAATGGAGGATGTCGCCCACGAAGAGCGCGCCGGCCCCCTTCGAGTCCAGCCGCAGTACGGCCGAACCGGGCGTGTGGCCGGGTGCCTCCCGCAGGACGAGCTCGGAGTTGACGCGGTGCTCGCCGTTCCACAGGTCGGCCAGCCCGGCACGGTGCACCGGCAGGACGCTGTCCTCGAAGACGTTCTGGTTGCCGTCGCCCGGCGGCCGGGGCGTGCGGATCGGATCCCAGAACAGGAAGTCCGGCTCCGGGATCAGATATCGGGCGTTGGGGAAGGTGGGCACCCACTCGCGCCCCTCCAGCCGGGTGTTCCAGCCGACGTGATCGACGTGCAGGTGGGTGTTGACCACGATGTCGACGTCCTCCGGCCGCACCCCGGCCGCCTGGAGATTGTCCAGGTAGGCGGTGTCGTGATGGGCGTACACCGGTGCGTACGGACGCTCCTTGCCGTTGCCGGCACCGGTGTCGAGGAGGATCACCATGCCCTGACTGCGGATGAGCCAGGTGTGCAGCACCGAGCGCAGGGTGCGGCTCTCGGCGTCATAGAAGTCGGGGTCGAGCCGGTCGTCCCAGTAGCCGGGGTCACTGTCGGGGAACATGAAGGCCGGCGTGGCGGGGCTGGGACCCGCGTACTCCTGCACCCGGGTGATCTCGACGTCGCCGAGGACGACGCTGGGCGGCGCGGTCACCACGACCGGTTCGCCTCAGGCACCGGATAGCGTGCCGCGAGCTCCGGCGAGACGGCCGCCGAGACGAAGTTCGCGGTCTCCAGCAGCTGCGGCGTGAAGCCGTTCCCCTTGGCCAGCGTGCGGGTCTCGGCCATGAAGGCGCTGCGCGCCTGCGCGTCGTCGGTCATCGGGCGTTCGCGCCGCTCCCATTCGGCGAGGGCCTGGCCGAGGTCGTCGTACAGGTCGAGGGCGTGGGCCAGGTCGACGGCGTTGACGATGCCCACGCTGGCTCCCTGGCCCAGCGCTGGGCACATGGCGTGCGCGGCGTCGCCCACCAGCACCGCGCGTCCGGTCGACCACGGGGTGACGCGGGTGGTCTGGTAGCTGTCGTGCCGCCCGCCCTCGGCCTTGCCGGCGAGTTCGCCGATCGCCGCCAGTTGGGGGAAGCGCCGCGACCAGACCTCCACGTCGATCGGGATCCGCGACGCGCGCTCGTTGCTCGTCTGCGCCATCATCCCGAGGTACAGCGTGTCCGGCCCGACCGAGATGAACAGGATGCGCATCGCGTCCGCGCCGAGCGTCCAGAAGTCGACCACGCGGTCCCACTGCTCACCGCGGAACTCCTCCGGACGCGGAATCAGCACCCGGCACACGCCGTCGGAGTAGCTCTTGCGCTCCTGAGCGAGGTCGCCGAGGGAGTTGCGGATCGCCGATCCGGCGCCGTCCGCGCCGATGACGAGGTCCGCCTCCAGCCTGGTGCCGTCCTCCAGGAGCAGCGCGCCCGCGGGATCGGCGCCGACGGCGCGCGAGCCGGTGACGATCTCGACGCCCGCCGCCCGCGCGGCATCCGCCAGCAGGGCGTGCAGTTTCGGCCGGGTGATCGCCCAGTACGGGTAGCCCGGCAGCTCGGCCGAGACCGAGACGCCGTCCAGGTTCGTCTCGTAGTAGTGCGGGCGCACGCCGTTGTCGCGGATCGCCTCGGCGACGCCGATGACCTCGAGCGCGAGCATCGCGTTGCGCCACAGCAGGATGCCGGCGCCGAAGTCGCGCACGTCGTCGTTCTGCTCGTGCAGGCGTACGGTCCAGCCTCGCTGAGCCAGCGCGGTGCTCACGGTCAGGCCGGCGAAGCCCGCCCCGGCGACCTCGGCGTGTCGGGCCGGTGATGGTGGGGTTGTCATCTCGGTACCTTCCGGAAGTCGATCAGCCGGCCGCGTCGACCCAGACGGTCATGCTGCCGCGGGCCAGGGTGTGGAAGTGCAGGTTGAAACCGAGCACGACCGGAGTCAGCTCGGGGTCGATGTCCAGCCGGGGTACGTCGACCGCGTGGACGATGAAGACATAACGGTGACGGCCGGAACCGGGCGGCGGGTTGGGCCCGATGTACTGGCGCATCCGCAGGTCGTTCGGGAGCGTCAGCGACCCGGCGGGCATCGCTCCGTCGAGGGCTCCGGCACCGGCCGGCAAGGAGGTCACCTCGGCGGGAATGTTGGCCACCGCCCAGTGCGTGAAACCGACCCCGGTCGGCGCGTCAGGGTCGTAGCAGACCACCGCGAAGCTCTTCGTCTCCGGCGGGAACCCGCTCCACGCCAGGTGCGGGGAGGCGTTGGTGCCGCCGATCTCGGGGTCGCGGAAGGTCAGCGGCATCTGCTCCCCGTGACGGAGGTCATCGCTGCGTACGTCCAGCGCCGGCGCCGGGGTGACCGCGGCGTAAGGGTCGTCGTTGATCATGTGGTGTCCTGTCGGGATGATGTGCTGTTGACGTCGAATGTGCGGATGGTCCGGCCGATGTCCCAGGTGCCCGCCCAGCCGCGGGGCAGCGCGATCACGCTGCCGGCGGTCAGCTCGTGCGACGTGCCGTCCCGGTCGGTGACCGTGGCCTCGCCGGAGATGACGTACGTGAACGCTCCGTCATCGTCCTTGACCTGTGGATATACCCCCGGCGCGCGCTCCTGTACGGCGCAGTGGCCGTCCGGCCCGTCGAACACCACGACCGGGAGCGCTCCTTCGAGCACCTGGGCCGCGGGCACGAACGCGGACGGGACGACCGTCTCGGGCAGCGGGGGAGCCGGGGTGGTGTGGAGGTAGACCTTGCGGATCGTCTCCCGGATGTGCCACGTGCCCACCCATCCGAACGGCAGCACCAGCACGCTGCCCGCGGTGAGCTGGTGCGACGTGCCGTCCTGGTCGGTGATCGTGGCGTCGCCGGAGATGATGTACATGAACGAGCCGCGCTTGTCCTTGACGCGCGGGAAGACCCCCGCGTCGCAGGCCCAGATCGCGAAGAAGCCGTCGGCGCCGTCGAAGACCGTCTTCTCGTAGGCGAAGGGCACCCCCTCGATGATGGGTTCCATCGACACCTCTTCGGGCAGCGGTCCTGCCAGCACCTGATGGGCGTCCAGAAAGGCGGACGGGGTCGGGGTCATGGCCGGGTTCCTCCGGGGGCGGAAGGGATGAGCTCGGGTTCGGCGGGTGCGGGGATGCCGAGCAGTTCGAAGGAGGGGCGGTGCAGGAGCGCGTGCAGCTCCTCGTCCGTGATGGGCGTGTGGGCGATGTGCCGCATGCGGGCCACGACGCGGGTGAGCGCGGCGGCCGCGCTGCCGGCCGAGACCATCGGGGAGTCGCTGCCGAAGAGGACCTTGTCCAGCACCCCGTACTCCTTGGCCGCCGACAGCGCGTTGGCCAGCACCGTCGGACGGCTCGCGATCGCGGAGGTGTCGGCGTACACGTGCGGGTTGCGGCGCATCACGATCGCGGTCTCGTGCACCCACGGGTGTCCCATGTGGGCGATGACCACGCGCAGCTCGGGGAAGGCGATCGCCACGTCGTCCAGCAGCAGCGGGTTGGCGTCGGCGAGCCGGCCGGCGTTGGCGAAGATCGCGCCCTGGTGGATCATCACCGGCAGGCCGAGCCGCTCGGCGGCCGAGAAGACCCGCATCGTCAACGGGTGCAGCGGCGAGGTCCCCTGATAGATCGGGCCGAGTTTGATGCCGCGCAACCCGAGGTCGGCGTGACACCGCTCGATCTCGTCCACCGCGTCGTGCCGGGTGGGATCCACCGACATGAATCCGACGGTCCGGCCGCCGACCTCGCGGACGAAGGCGGCCACGGAGTCGTTCGGCACCA
The DNA here is from genome assembly GCF_050942315.1 of Nonomuraea sp. CA-143628. NCBI lineage: Bacteria > Bacillati > Actinomycetota > Actinomycetes > Streptosporangiales > Streptosporangiaceae > Nonomuraea > Nonomuraea sp. CA-143628. The sequence goes on along the minus strand of NZ_CP192072.1, from coordinate 7,325,828 downwards.
TGATCCCCGACGCCTGAGCCTGCAGCCCGAACACGATGGTCCGTTCGGCGGGGGCGACCTGCCGCCGGTACGACTCGACGGTCACCCGGTCGATGGCGTCGGCGGCCAGGCGGGTGGAGACCCGGCCGAGACCGTCGGTCCAGGGTGGACCCTGATGGTCCGGCACCCAGAAGTGCGTGTGTACATCGGTGATCATGGCGGTCAGGCCTCACTTCGCAGGTAGGGGATCGCCAGTGCCGTGGGGGCTCGATGCCGCCGTTTCCCCTCGGTGCCGAGAGCGACAAGCGCCAGGAGGTACGGCATGCCCAGCCACAGGGATACCGGCAGGGTGACGGACGGGGATACGACGACGAGGGAGAGGAGGACGACGACGGCGGCGAGCCCCGCGGCCTCCACGCCGGTGGGCCGGCCGGAGTCGAGACGCGGGACGCCCGCGCCGCGCCGCACCCGCCGCAGCGCCAGAGCGAGCACGACGAGGATCGCCGCGGCCAGCCACAGCTCGCGGGGGATGACGCCGATGGCCTGCAACCGGAGCTGGGTCGCGTCGGCGAGCGCGAAGATCGCCACCGCTATCCCGAGCCCGGACATCCGCCAGCCGCCGAAGAGCACCGCGGCGATGGCGAGGTAGCCCCGGCCACCGGTCATGCCCTCGCGGAACACCCCGACGTCGCCGATGGACAGATAGGCGCCGGCCGCTCCGGCGCAGGCGCCGGAGAAGAGCACGGCGGCCCACCGCATGCCGCGGACGCCGACCCCGGCCGCGTCGGCCGACATCGGGCTCTCGCCCACCGCCTTGAGGTTGATCCCCCAGGTGGTACGGCCGAGAGCCGCCACGACGAGGACGAGCAGGATCGCCGTGGCGTAGATGAACGCGTCCTGGTCGAACAGGGCAGGACCGATCACCGGGAGGTCGCTCAGCAAGGGGATCGCGAGCCGGGGCAGCGGCTGGAAACTGCGCGCCGGGACGAGGAAGCGTTCGTTGAGGAAGGCGGTCAGGCCGTAGCCGAGCAGGGTCAGCGCGATGCCCGCCACGATCTGGTCGACCTTCGCCTCGATCGACAGCAGGGCCATGACGACGCCGAACAGCAGACCCGCGATCATCCCGCCGAGGAACCCGAGGGCGATGGAGCCGGTCTCCCACACGACCAGGTAGCCGCCGAACGCGCCGATCAGCATGACGCCTTCCAGGCCCACGTTCAGCACACCAGCGCGTTCGGAGACGAGTTCGCCGGTCGCGGCCAGCAGGATCGGCGCGGCGATCGTCACCGCCGAGACGAGAAACGCGACATCGAAGATGCCCATGTCATGCCTCCTCGGTGCCGACGAGCGCGAGGCTCTTGGCGGTGGTGACCGGTTGGTGGGCCGGTGCCCGGCTCATCCGTCGCTTGGCCACGACGGCGGCCAGCAGCACGAGCACGATCACCGCGCCCTGCAACACCTCGGCCAAGGACGCGGGCACGTCGAGTCCGGCCTGCAACGCCGTTCCGCCGACGTTCAACGCCGAGAACACGACGGCCGTGAGGATCGCGGCGATCGGCGAGTTCCCCGCCAGCAGCGCGACCGCGATGCCGTTGAAGCCGACTCCGGCCTCGAAGCCGTCGCTCATCCAGGGAGCGGTCCCGGCGAAGAGCAGGGCCGCCCCGGCCAGGCCGGCGAGGCCGCCGGAGATGAGGATGGCGGCCACTCCGTCCCGCTTGGGGTCGATGCCCGACCAGCGCGCCGCTTCTCCGTTGCCGCCGGACGCGCGCAGCCCGAACCCGAAGACGGTCCGGGAGAGCAGCAGCACGACCAGGACGGCGCAGATCGGCAGCAGCACGACGTCATAGGACAGGGTCTGACCGGGGACGGCGGGAAAACTCGGCCAGATCGTGGCCGGCGGGAAGGTCTGCGACTGCGGCTCGTGACTCGCCGCGCCCTGCAACGGGCCGCGTACGAGCCACGCCGCCACCTGCACGGCGACGAGGTTGAGCAGCAGCGAGGAGATGATCTCCAGCACGCCGCGCGACGCCCACAGCCAGGCGGTCAGCCCCGCCCACAGTGCGCCGCCGGCGATTCCGGCGAGCGCGGTCACCAGCACGGCCAGAGGTCCGGGCAGGCCGCCGCAGTGCAGGCCGATCGCCGTCGCCAGCGAGCCACCGGCGATCACCTGCCCGGGGTAGCCGACGTGCAGGCGCCCGGCGCGGGTGGCCACGATCCATCCGAGCGCGACCAGCAGCAACGGCACGGCCTGGGTGAGCGTGGTCCCGGCGTTCGTGCTGTCGCCGAACGTACCCGCCCAGAAGACCGAGAGGGCGTCGGCGGGCGCGACCCCGCTCGCGAGCAGGATCAGCGAGGCGATCAGCGCCGCGATGACGATCACGCCCGCCGTGACGAGCACGCGCGGGAGGTGCTGTCTCATGCGCGTCACGTGCCCTCCACCTCCTTCGCCGAGGTCATGAGAGCGCCGATGCGCGTTCTTGTCGCGTCGGCGGCCGCCACCAGCCCTTGGATTCGCCCGTGGGCCATGACGGCGATGCGGTCGGACATGGCGATGACCTCGTCGAGATCCATGGAGATCAGCAGGATCGCGCCGCCCCGCGCCCGGTGTTCGCCGAGCCGCCGGTAGACGAAGTCGGTGGCACGCACGTCCAGGCCGCGTACCGGCTGCACGGCGATGAGCAGCGCCGGGTGGTCGGAGAACTCCCGGGCCAGTACGGCCTTCTGCTGGTTGCCACCGGACAGGCGGCCGATCGGGAGTTTCTCGCTGTCGGCGCGGACGTCGAACTCGGTCATCAGCCGCCGCGCCTCGGCGCGTGCCGCGGCGGTGTTCAGGATGCCCCGGCGGCTCAGCGGCGGCCGCCGCAGGGCCCGCATCGTGATGTTCTCCCAGAGGGCCATGCCGGAGACGATCGCCACGTGGTGCCGGTCTTCGGGAATGAGCGCGCCGCCGGCCTGGTAGAACCGCCTCGGCGTCCGGTTCTCGAACGGCTCGCCGTCGAGCTCGATCCGGCCCGACAGCGCCGGCCGGATGCCCATCACCGCCTCGACCAGCTCGTTCTGACCACTGCCCGCCACACCGGCGATGCCGAGGATCTCTCCGGCGCGGACCTCCAGGTCGATCCCGCTCAAGGCCGGCGGACCCTTCGGGTCGAGGGGGTCACGCGCCACCGCCAGCCCGCGAATGGTCAGCACCGGCCGGCCCGGTTGGATGTGCGGCCGCGCCGGTCGCTCCGCGACCAGGCCGCCCACCATCATCGTCACCAGTTCGTCCGAGGTGACGTCCGCGACGCGGCCCGTCCCGACGACGGCGCCGGCCCGGAGGACGGTGTAGCGGTCGGCGACGGCGAACACTTCCGAGAGCTTGTGGGAGATGAGCACGATGGCGTGCCCCTCGTCGGCGAGCCGCCGCATCAGCGCGGCCAGTTCGTCCCATTCGCCGGGGCTCAGCGCGGCACTCGGCTCGTCGAAGATCAGGATCCGGGCGCCCCGGCACAGCAGCTTGACGATCTCCAGGCGCTGACGCTCTCCTACGGACGCGTCGGCCACCAGGCGGTCGGGGTTGATCCGGAGGCCCGTCGTGGCCGCGATCCGCTCCGCGCGCCGGCGTACGTCCGCCGTCGCGTTGTGCCACGGGACCCGCGCCGGGCGCATCGCCAGGTTCTGCAGCTCGGTGAGCATCGGCACGAGCGTGAAATGCTGGTGGACCATGCCGATCCCGGCGCGCAGGGCGTGCTCCGGCTTCCGGAAGTGCACGGTCTCGCCCGACAGCCGCACCTCGCCCTCGTCGGGCTGGTACAGGCCGGTGACGATGCGCATCAAGGTCGTCTTGCCGGCGCCGTTCTCCCCGAGCAGGGCGTGGATCTCGCCCCGGTGGATGTCGAGATCGACGCGATCGTTGGCGGTGAAGGCGCCGAACCGCTTGGTGACACCGCTCAGGCGAAGGGCCGGGGCATCGACGCCGAACTGGGGTCCAGAGGACGATTTGGTTCGGGGGGACGACTTGGTGCGGATGGACGATTTGGTGCGGATGGACATCGCGGCGGCCTAACGCTGCGCGAAGGCGTAGGACGGCTTCGGCAGCAGGACGTTCGTGGCCGGGGTGATCTCGTTGGCGATCAGCTGCTTGGTCACCTTGTCGGCCAGCGCCCGCGCCTCCGGCGTCGCCTTGCCGGGACAGAACTCGAACTTGACGGCGCCCTTGGCCAGGCCGTAGCTGATCGCGCCGGCGGGCAGCTTGCCGGCCGCGGCGTCGGTCACCGCATCCTGCAGGATCGCCGACCAGCTGACCACGCCCGAGCCGATGATGTTCTTGCCGGCGGCGCAGTCCAGGCCGAAGACCTGGTAGATGTCCACGGGCTTCGCCGCGGCGTCGGATGCCTGGTAGACGCCCTGGGAGCCGCTGTCCAGGTCGGACAGGATCGAGTCGACGCCGGTCGCGATCATCGCCTCGGCGGCCTGCTTGGCCTTGCCGACGTCGTTGTAGTCGCCCGTATAGGTCTGCCCGACCTTGGCGCCCGAGGTGTCGAGCCCGGCGCCCTGGACCATGCCGTAATACCAGCTGGCGGAGGCCGGAACCTGCAGGCCCGCCAGCATCCCGAGCTTCTTCGAGCGCGACAGCGCCGAGGCGACGGCACCGACGACGATGGCGTCGTAGCCGACCGCGGCGTCGACCGAGGTCACGTTGGCGGCGAACGACTCCGTGTGCGCCGCGACCAGGATGAACCTGACCTTCGGGTATTTGGGCGCGACGACCTCCACCGCCTTGTTGAGCGACGCCCCGTCGGCCACGACGATCGAGTTGGCGGCGGCCAGCGTCTGCAGGCCCTTGATCTGCGCCTGGGAGTTGGTGACGTTGTCGACGATGGAGGCGAGCCGCAGCTTCTTCTGCGCGGCTACGGCCGCGTTCACCCCGGCCAGGCCGTACTGGGTGAATCCGCTGTCGTTGCGCGGGGCCTGCGAGATGAAGCCGATCGACACCGTGTCACTGCTGGCCGCCGCGCTGTTTCCCGATGAGGTGCCGCAGGCGGCGAGCGTGAGCGTCAGGGCGGTGGCGGCTGAGGTGAGCGGAATCCTGGTGCGCATGGTGACCCTTTCCCGTGCCCGGTACGCCGGGCAAGGCATGAGCTAGATAGGGGAGGGCAGCTGGCTGAACTGGTATGCCAGTCTGCGGAGTTACCAGCACCATGTGGCCTGCATGGTAGCGACAGGCTGTCATCTACCATACTAGATGTCAAGGGTCGTCTTCATGGCGTTGGCCTCGGCCTATTGCGCGATGCGTGGTCGTGGGGATGCCGGAGGTGGGCGGCTATTACCGCCCTGACATGTCAGAGATGGTTCCGGCGCGTAACATCCCAGATGAGCAGCTGAGGGCCGGTCGGCACCCGCTGATGTCTCCGGGTGGACGCGCTACAGCGAGACATGCTCTGTCGATCTACGGCGGGACCTGCCCCGTCGCGCTACAGCGGGACACGCCTTGTCGCGGCGCGTGCGCGACGGCGCCGAGGGGCGCGCCCGCTGGGCAGCCGCAGGGCGCGCCCGCTGGGCAGGTCAGAGCGCGAACTTGACGCTGACCTCGTCGGCCAGCTCCAGACGTCCCTGTTTGACGTGGGTCCGCATGGCGCGCTCCGCCGCGTCGGCGTCGTGGGCCCGGATCGCCTGGACTATGGCCCGGTGTTCGGCCAGCGACCGCTCCATGCGCCCTTCGCGGCGGGTGACGATGGACGACAGCAGCCCCCGATGGAGCTGCTGGACGAGCAGCCGGTAATGATCCGTCAGGCGGTCGTTGCCCGCCCCTTTGACGATCAGCTGGTGTAAACGCTCGTCGGTCGCGCTGTAACCGTCGGTGTCGCCCGCCTGCGCGGCCGCGGTCATCGCCACCATCACCTCGTCGATGAGGGCGACGATCTCGTTGTTGGCGCGGTTGGCGCACAGATGGGCCGCCATGCCTTCCACGGCCTCGCGGACCTCGAACAGGTCGAGTATCTCGTGGCGGCTCAGACGTTTGACGAACGTGCCGCGCCGACGCTCGACCGTGACGAAGCCGGCGCCCTCGAGTTCTTTCAGCGCCTCGCGGACCGGCATCCGGCTCACGCCGAAGCGCTGGGCCAGGCGCGCCTCGGACAGCTTCTCGCCGTAGGCGATCGTGCCGGAGGCGATGTCCTGCCGGAGCTGTCTGACGATCGCGTCCTTCATGGATCCGCCGCTGTCCAGCTCGCCGATGGGCAGCGACGTCGCGGGCTCGGCGCTTCGCGGCTTCTGGTGCGAACCGGCGGCGTCGCCGGACTGAGACCTCGCCATGCGACTGAGCCCCATCCCCTCTTCGCGACCGACGGCGGACCAACCTATGGAGTCGGATTCTACCATACCAGTTGCGAAACCATGATCGCGGCCGCCAGAGCCCTCTTCCTGGCCCCGGTCGATACGCGGTCAGGAAGAGGTGGCACGAACTACATGAGCGACGCTACACGGGACGCTCGGTGCGGTCGCCGGACCAGTCGGTGTGGTAGGCGCCCTCACGGTCCACCCGAAGGTAGGTGTGCGCGCCGAAGAAGTCGCGCAGCCCCTGGATCAGCGCGGCGGGCAGCCGCTCGCGGCGCAGCCCGTCGTAGTAGGCCAGCGCCGAGGAGAAGCCCGGCGTCGGCACGCCGATCTGCACCGCCGTGGTCACCACCCGGCGCCAGGACTCCTGCGCCAGGTTCACCGCCGCCGCGAACGTCGGGTCGGCCAGCAGCGTCGGCAGTGCGGGGTCGGCGTCGTAGGCGGCGCGGATCCGATCGAGGAAGCGGGCCCTGATGATGCAGCCGCCCCGCCAGATCGTGGCCATGGCGCCCAGCTCCAGGTCCCAGCCGTACTCCTTGGAGGCGGCGGCCATCTGGTCGAAGCCCTGCGCGTAGGCGACGATCTTGGAGGCGTACAGGGCCTGCCGTACGTCCTCGACCAGCTCCCGCCCGCCGACGCCCGAGAGCTTCGGCCCCTCCAGGGACGCGGCGGCGGCGCGCTGCTCCGGGTGCCCCGACAGCGCGCGGGCGAACACCGCCTCGGCGATGCCCGTCACCGGTACGCCAAGGTCGAGCGCGCTCTGCACGGTCCAGCGGCCGGTGCCCTTCTGCTCGGCCTGGTCCACCACGACGTCCACGAACGGCTTGCCGGTGGCCGCGTCGACCTGGTCGAGCACCTCGGCGGTGATCTCGATCAAGTAGGACTCCAGCTCACCCTGGTTCCACTCGCGGAAGACCCCGGCGAGCTCCGCCGGGGTGGCGCCGAGGGCCTGACGCAGCAGGTCGTAGGACTCGGCGATGAGCTGCATGTCGGAGTATTCGATGCCGTTGTGCACCATCTTGACGAAGTGCCCGGCGCCGTCGGGGCCCACGTGCACCGCGCACGGGACGCCGTCGACCTTGGCTGAGATGTCCTGCAGGATCGGGCCGAGCGCCTCCCACGACTCCTTGGAGCCGCCGGGCATGATGCTCGGGCCGTTGAGCGCGCCCTCCTCGCCGCCGGAGATGCCGGTGCCGACGAAGTGGATCCCCTTGTCGCGCAGGGCCGCCTCGCGCCGCCGGGTGTCGGCGAAGTGCGCGTTGCCGCCGTCGACGATCATGTCGCCCGGCTCCATCAGCTCGGCGAGCTGGTCGATCACCGCGTCGGTGCCCGGACCCGCCTTCACCATGATGATCGCCCGGCGCGGCCGCTTAAGAGAGGCCACGAAGGCGGCCAGCTCCTCCGACGGTACGAACGTGCCCTCTCCGCCGAACTCCTTGACGAGCTGCTGCGTCTTGCTGGGCGTGCGGTTGTGCACGGCCACCGCGTAGCCGTGCCTGGCCAGGTTGCGCGCCAGGTTCCTGCCCATGACCGCCAGGCCGGTGACCCCGATATCTGCCAAGTCCATATCAAGCTCCTCTGTGGGGGATACGCATGATCCAGCGGTAGAGGTTCGGCTGGATATTCCAATATTTCAGTCGCTTTGGCGTACGCCCAGCTCGTCGAGCCGATGCAGCATGTCAGCCGGATCGGAGTACACGCGGAAAGCACCCGCGCGCTCGAGTTCGTCCCTGCCGTATCCGCCTGACAGCACCCCGATCCCGAGCGCCCCCGCACGGCGGGCGGCGAGCAGGTCCCAGACACTGTCTCCTACCACCATCGCATGCCGCACATCCACCTCCAGCAGCGCCGCACCCGCAAGGAACAGGTCAGGGTCCGGCTTGGCCCGGCGCACCATGTCGCGGGTCACCATCGGAGTGTCCTCCGGCAGGCCCAGCATGCCCAGCGCCAGCCGGGCCGTACGCGCGTAACCGCTGGTCGCGATGGCCCACGGCACGCCGCGCGAGGTCAGCTCGCTCAGCAACTCGGCGGCGCCCGGCAGCGGGCGGACGGAGTCGATCTGCTCGGTGTAGGCGTCACCGTGGATCGTCTGCAACTCGTCGATCTGCTCCGCCGACAGTTTCAGCCCCGTCTCCTGCAGCAGCGCGCTCACGAACAGGCCACCGCTCATCCCGATGCGGCGGTGGATGCGCCACACCGACAGGTCGATGCCCAGCCCGGACAGTGCCTGGCGCCAGGCGATGACATGCTGGTAGACGCTGTCGATCAAGGTGCCGTCGAGGTCGAAGAGGAACGCCGGTGTGGGTGCGTGCGGGAACGTAGGTGCGTGGGAGAACTCCGTCATGGCTCCATGACACCACGGCCGCCATGAACGCCCTTATGGCGGGCGGCCACGTCGCGTCCGGGGGATGCGCGATCGCCGAGGCGGTCATGCCAGAGTGAGGGCATGACGGAATATCGGGTACTCGGACATACCGGTCTCAAGGTCAGCCCTCTTTGTCTCGGCGCGATGATGTTCGGCGGGTTCGGTGAGGAGTCGGCCGAGAAGTCGGCCGACATCATCGACCGCGCCCTCGACTCGGGCATCAACTTCATCGACACCGCCGACGTCTACTCGCGGGGCCAGTCGGAGGAGTTCGTCGGCCAGGCCCTGGCCAGGTCGGGCAAGCGCGACGACGTCGTCCTGGCCACCAAATGTCACGGCGCCATGGGTGAGGGCCCCAACGAGGGCGGCAACTCAAGGCGCTGGATCTTCCAGGCCGTCGAGAACAGCCTGCGCCGCCTCGGCACCGACTGGATCGACCTTTACCAGATCCACCGCCCCGACGCCGCCACCGACATAGACGAGACGCTCGGCGCCCTCACCGACCTCGTCCGGCAGGGCAAGGTCCGCTACATCGGCAGCTCCACCTTCCCCGCGCACCAGGTGGTCGAGGCCCAGTGGGCGGCAGAGCGGCGCGGGCTCGAACGCTTCGTCTGCGAGCAGCCTCCGTACTCCCTGCTCGCCCGCGGCATCGAGGCCGACGTGCTGCCCACCGTCCAGAAGTACGGCATGGGCGCCATCGTCTGGAGCCCGTTGGCGGGCGGCTGGCTGAGCGGCCGCTACCGCAAGAACCAGGAACTGCCGGAGAGCCGCCGCGCGAGCCGGCTGCCGCACCGCTACGACATGAAGCTGGAGGTCAACCAGCGCAAGCTGGACGCCGTCGAACAGCTCGCCGTCCTGGCCGAGGAGGCCGGGCACACGCTGATCGAGCTGTCCCTGGCGTTCACGCTCAGGCACCCGGCGGTCACCTCGGCCATCATCGGGCCGCGCACGATGGAACACCTGGAGGGCCAGCTCAGCGCCCCCGAGGTACGGCTCAGCGACGACGTCCTGGACAGGATCGACGCCATCGTGTCGCCGGGCGTCACCATCAACCCGGGCGACGAGGGCTGGCAGCCCCCGCAGCTGTCCGACGCGAAACTCCGCCGGCGCCCCTGACCGTCACCGGGCGAGTGCCGCCAACTCGCGGCACTCCTCCAGGGTGTGCTGGGACAGCTCCTCGCGTACGGACGGCACGCACACCGCCGCCATGGACAGGCTCGTCACCCCCAGTCCCACCAGCACCGGGGCGAGCCGGGGATCGCCGGCGGCCTCGCCGCAGACGCCGACCGGCTTGCCGGCGGCGCGACCGGCGTCCGCGCAGGCGGCGATGAGCTTCAGCAGCGCGGGCTGCCACGGGTCCAGGAGGTCGGCCAGGCCGGGGTGCTGACGGTCGGCCGCGAAGGTGTACTGGCTGAGGTCGTTGGTGCCGATGCTCAGGAAGTCCACCTCCGCCAGCAGGCGGTCGGCCAGCAGGGCGGCGGCCGGCACCTCGACCATCGCGCCCACCCGGGTGAGGCCCCGGTCGCGGGCGCGGCGGGCGAAGCCGGCCGCCTCCGCCGGGGTGGTGACCATCGGTGCCATCACCCAGGCGTCGGCGCCCGTCGCGCGGGCCGCCTCCGCTATCGCGTCGAGCTGCGTGTCCAGTACGGCCGGGAGCACCCGGTCCACCCGCAGGCCGCGGATGCCGAGCGCCGGGTTCGGCTCCGGCGGCAGGTCCAGGAACGGCAGCGGCTTGTCCGTGCCCGCGTCGAGCGTGCGCACCACGACCGTCCCGGCCCGCGCGAACACCTCGGCGTAGGCGGCCACCTGCTCCTCGAAGGACGGCTCCCGCTTGCGGTCCAGGAACAGGAACTCGGTCCTGAACAGCCCGACCCCCTCCGCGCCCGGCCGGAGGTCGGCGGCCGAGCCGATGTTGAGCAGCAGCTTGACCGGGTGGCCGTCGGCCGTCCTGCCGGGGCCGCTGCTGTTCGCCAGGCGCTCGCGCTCCTCCCGGTCGCTCCTGCGGACCTGCGCCACGGCCTCGTCCGTCAGGCCGACGCCGACCTGACCGGTCTTGCCGTCGACCGAGATGACCGTGCCGTCGGCCAGGGCGGTGATGCCCGCGCAGGCGACCACGGCGGGCAGGCCGCGGCCACGCGCCAGGATCGCGGTGTGGCTGGTCGGGCCGCCCTTCTCGGTGACCAGCGCCACCACGTCCGTGCCCAGGCCCGCCGTGTCGGCGGGGGAGAGGTCCTCGGCCACCAGGATGTACGGGTGGCCGGGGGCGGGGATGCCGGGCATCGGCAGACCCAGGCAGGCGGCGACGGCGCGATGCTTGAGGTCGTCCAGGTCGGCGGCCCGCTCGGCGAGGTAGCCGCCCAGGGCGGCCAGGGTCTCACGGTGGTGCGTGAACGCGGCGTCCAGGGCGTGAGGCGCGTCCAGGCCGTCGCGGACGGCGGCCTCGGCGTCCTCGCGCAGCATCGGATCGTCGGCGATCATGGCGAGCGCGTCGAGAATCTCCGCCGCGTCGCCACCGCCTGCGAGGGATCCGCGTTGTCGCAGGTCGGCGGTGACCGACTCCAGGGCCTTCACCACCGCGGCGGTCTCCGCGGCAGAGTTGGCGACCTGCCGGGGGCTGGGAAGCGCGGGCGGCGATGCCATGCGGATCATCGGCCCTGCGGCCCGGCCCTGGCTGACCCCCAGCCCCGCCAGGCCGCCGCCCACCAGGCGGCCGCCTGCGGGGTCGCCGTCCGCCAGCCTGCCGTCCGGGTCGGCCGGTCGGCCGGGGTCAGCCATCGAGAGCCCCTTCCGCGTCCAGGTCCTGGGCGAGCAGTGCCACCAGCGCGTCCAGCGCGGCGTCCGCGCCCGGCGCGTCCGACTCCAGCGTCACCTCGGTGCCCTGGGTGGCGCCGAGCGACAGCACGCCCAGCATGCTGTTCGCGGGCACCGACTTCTCGCCCACCCGGATCCGCACCGGAACCCCCAGCCGCACCGCCTCCTGGACGAACAGCTTCGCGGGCCGTGCGTGCAGGCCGCTCGCCGATGCCACCGTCACCGTACGTTGTGCCATCACAACCCCCTCAGGGCTCGATCGTGACCTTGATGGCCGCGCCCCGGCTGACGAGGTCGATCCCGTCGAGCACCTGGGACAGCGGCAGCCGGTGGGTGATCAGGTCCGCCACCGGCACCAGACCCTCGGCGATCAGCCCGAGGGCCTCGGCGTTGTGCGCCGGGCTGGAGCCGTTCGCGCCGACGATGGTCAGCTCGCGGTAGTGCACCAGGTTGGAGTCCAGGGCGATGATCGGGGCGTCCTTGGGCAGGCCGCCGAAGAAGCTGATCCTGGCCTGCCTGGCCGCCATGCGCAGGGCCTGCTCCTGGGCCGCACCGGAGGCCGCCGCCGTGATCACCACGTCGGCGCCGCGGCCACCGGTCAGCTTGAGCACCTGGTCCACCGCGTCGGTGTCGACGACCGCGTCGGGGCGTACCAGCTCGGCCGCCATCGCCAGCCGGTCGGCGTTGACGTCGACCAGGAACACCCGCGCGGCGCCGCGCGCGCGGGCCAGCCGCACGTGCAGGCAGCCGATCGGGCCCGCGCCCATGACGACCACGTCGTCGCCCGGCCCGACCCGCGCCAGCGACTGGCCGTTCAGCACGCAGGCGAGCGGCTCGGCCACCGACGCCTCGGCGAACCCGACGCCGGACGGGATGACGTTGACGCCGTCCACGGCCCGCACCTTCGCCGGGATCACCATGTACTCGGCGAAACCGCCGTCGTAGTGATACCCCATCGACTCCTGGTTCGGGCAGACGGTGAGGCGGCCGCGCCGGCACTCCTCGCAGGTGCCGCACGGGATGGCGGCGATCACCTGCACGCGTTCGCCCGTGCCGACCACCTCGCCGGCGATCTCGTGGCCCATCACCCGTGGCGGGCGGATGTGGTGGTGGCCGTGCTTGAAGATCTTGGCGTCGGTGCCGCAGGTCGAGCAGTTGCGTACCCGGATCTTCAGCTCGCCGGGACCGGCGACGGGCTCCGGCGCGTCCTCCACGCGGATGTCTCCTGGGGCGTGGAAACGGGCGACCTTCACGATCTGAGCTCCTTCATGACTTGGCCGACCTCCGTCGCCTCACGGAGTGCCCGGGCGCGTTCGGGGTCGAGCAGGATGTCGGCGAGCGCCGCCAGCAGTTGTACGTGCCCGTCGTTCTTGGCGGCGATGCCGACGCAGAGGGTGACGGGCTCGCCGCCCCAGTCGACGCCGTCCGGGAAGCGTACGACGCAGATCGCGTCGTGCCGGACGACCTCCTTGGCGGCCGCGGTGCCGTGCGGGATGGCCACGCCCTCGCCGACGTAGGTGGAGATCGTCTGTTCGCGTTCGAGCATGGCGTCGATGTACGGCTCGGCGACCGCGCCCACCTCCACCAGGGCGCGCCCGCACCGCCTGATCGCCTCGTCCCGGTCGGCCGCGCTCTCGTGCAGGAGTACGGCGCGCGGGTCGAGCAGGTCGTCACGCATCGACCGTGCCACCGTTCTTGATGGTGGCGACCAGCTTGGTCACGGCCGGGTCGCCGAGGAAGATCTGGAAGGACACCAGCACCTTGCCCGGCGCGGAGACTCTGGCCCGGGCGGCGAGCCCGGAGTGGCAGACCACCACGTCGGCGTCGGCCGGGATCTCGTTGACCGGCGTGTGCTCCACGGTGACGCCGGTGTCCTTGAGCTGCTTGCGCAGCTGGCTGGCGAGCATGACGCTGCTGCCCATGCCCGCGTCGCAGGCCACGATGATCTTGTGAATGTCCTTGCTGTCGATGCTGGCCATGGTTCACGCCTCCTTGGCGACGGGCTGGGCCTGGGTGTCGCGGTCGTTGTCGCCGGTCTCCCCGACGCGGCCGCTCTCGTCGACGCGGTCGGCGGCGGGTTCAGGGGCGTCGGCGGCAGGTTCGGGAGTGTCGGCGGCGGCTTGCGGGGTGTCCTCGGGCGGCTCCTCCTTCTCGCCGCGGCCGAAGCCGAGCAGGAGCGAGGAGACCGCGAACGACACGGCGGTGGCCACGAGGATGCCGGCGATCACGCCCAGCCAGCCGCCCTTCGGCGTCACCGCTATGTAGGCGAAGATGCTGCCCGGTGAAGGAGTCGCCACCAGCCCGGCGCCGGTGATCATGAAGGTGAACACGCCGGCCGCGCCACCCGCGATGACCCCGAGGATGAGGCGGGGCTTCATCAGCACGTACGGGAAGTAGATCTCGTGGATCCCGCCGAAGAAGTGGATGATCATCGCGGCGGGCGTGCTCGGGCGCAGCGGGCGCGGGCCGAACAGCAGGAACGCGATGAGTAGGCCGAGCCCGGGGCCCGGGTTCGACTCCAGCATGAACAGGATCGACTTGCCGTGCTTGACGGACTCGGCGACCCCGAGCGGCCCGAGGACGCCGTGGTTGACGGCGTTGTTGAGGAACAGCACCTTGGCGGGCTCGATGAGGACCGAGGCGAGGGGCAGCAGGTTGTTGACGATGAGCCACTCGACCGCGTTGCCGGCGGCCGTGGTCACGACGCGGACGACCGGCCCGATGGCCCACATGCCCACGATGGCCATGGCGGCGCCGACGATGCCCGCGGTGAAGTTGTCGACGAGCATCTCGAAGCCGGACTTGGTCCGGTCCTCCGTGAACTTGTCCACATATTTCAGGATCAGGGCGGTGAGCGGGCCGATGATCATGGCGCCCAGGAACATCGGGATGTCCGACCCCACGATGACGCCCATCACCGCGACCGCGCCCACCACCGCGCCGCGTTGCCCGTGGACCATCCGGCCGCCGGTGTAGGCGATGAGGATGGGCAGCAGCGTCTTGATGATCGGGTCGACCATCGCGCCCAGCGCCGCGTTCGGCAGCCAGCCGGTGGGGATGAACAGCGCGGTGATCAGCCCCCAGGCGATGAACGCGCCGATGTTCGGCATGATCATGCCGGCCAGGTGGCCGCCGATGCGCTGGATGGTGGCCTTGGCCCCGGTCCCATAGACCGGGGGTGTGTAGGTTTCGGCCATTGGACGTGCTCCTTCGGGGGGATGAGCAGGTTCCTGGTATGTCGAAGTCGGGTCGAGTCTGCGGGGGCTTCCAGAAGGCGGATCAATCGGGTGGGGTCGGCGGGGCTTCCAGGAGGCGGGTCAGGAGGGGTCGGCGGGGGATTCCAGCGGGCGGGTCAGGAGGGGCGGGCCGGTGCGGACGCCCTCGCGGCGGATGTCGGCCGGTCCGGGCATCCGGCTGCCCGGCAGGCACACCGCCGCCGCGCCCCAGGCCAGACCCTCGACCAGCGCCCGCTCGCCGTGCCCGCCGCCGGCCAGGAAGCCCGCCAGCATGGCGTCCCCGGCCCCGACCGAGCTGCGCGGCTCGGTCACCGTGGCGTGGCCGTACCAGATGCCGCCGTCCTCGACGAGAACCGCGCCGTCGGCGCCGAGGCTGGCCAGGACGGTACGCGCGCCCGCCGCCCGCAGCTTGCCCGCGGCCTCCACCACGTCGCCGAGACAGCGGATCGGCATGCCGGTGGCGGCGGCGAGCTCCTCCAGGTTCGGCTTGACCAGGGCGGGGCCGGCGGCCAGCGCGCTGGCCAGTGCCGGGCCGCTGGTGTCGACGGCGACGTGGATGCCCGCGCCGGCGAAGCGGCGGCAGAGCCTGGCGTAGACGTCGGCGGGCACCTCCGGCGGCAGGCTGCCCGAGGCCACCACCCAGTCGGCCTCGTGCGCGGCGGCCAGTACGGTGTCGGCGATCGTGTCCAGCTCGCCGGGGGACAGGGCGGTGCCGGGCTCGTTGATCTTGGTGATGGTGCCGTCGGGTTCGGCCAGGGTGACGTTCGACCGGGTCGTGCCGGTCACCGGGACCGTCACCATGTCGAGCCCTTCGAGGGAGAGCAGGCGGACGAGCTGCCTGCCCTCGTCGCCGCCGAACGGGACCACCGCGCGCGAGGCGACCGCGTTGGCGAGCAGCGCGCGCGAGACGTTCACGCCCTTGCCGCCGGGGTCCAGGCGGGCGGCGGCGGCCCGGATGACGGCGCCCCGGTCGAGCGAGCCGATCTCGATCGTGCGGTCCAGGCTCGGGTTGAGCGTCAGCGTGAGGATCATGGTTGCCGCCCGCCGCTGAGGTCTCTGTCAAGGCTCATGCGCGGACCACCTCCGGGCCGGCGGCGGACAGGTCGGCTGCCAATGCCAGGTCGAGACCCGCGTCGGTGATCACCACGTCGATCTCGCTCAGCTCGGCGAAGCTCGCGAGGTAGGTGTTGGCGAACTTGGTGTGATCGGCCAGCAGCACGCTGCGCTCCGCGGCCGACACCATCGCCCGCTTGATCGCCGCCTCCGCCGGATCAGGCGTGGTCAGGCCCTTGGCGACCGAGCAGCCGTTCGTCGCCATGAACGCCACGTCCACGTGCAGCTGGGACAGCGGCCGCAGCGCCCAGTCGTCCACGGTGGCCAGCGTCCGGCCGCGCAGCCGGCCGCCGAGCACGATGACGCTGATGTTGGCGCGGGCGGCCAGCGCGGTGGCCAGCGGCGGTGAGTTGACCACGACCGTGAGCTCACGGTCGGCGGGCAGGATCTGCACCAGGCGGCCGGTGGTGCTGCCGGCGTCGATGATGACCGAGCCGTCCTCCGGCAGCTCGGCCAGGGCGGCCTTGGCGATGCGCTCCTTCTCCGCGGTCATCACCTCGTCGCGAGTGGCGAGCGCGGGCTCGAACCCCATCCGCTCCACGGGAATCGCGCCGCCGTGCACCCTGCGCAGCACGCCCGCCCGCTCCAGCGCGGTCAGGTCGCGGCGGATCGTCTCGGTGGTCACGTCGAGCTCGCCGGCCAGCGACACCACGTCGACACGGCCCGCGGCGCGGGCCCTGCGAAGGATCTCCTGCTGCCGCTCCTCGGCGTACATGATGTTGATTCACCGCCGTTTCAGTGTGGTTTCATCTGTGTTTATACCCGAGTCTGTTGGAAGGTCAAGACTCTGGTAGGTATGTCGGATGCGAACCAAGCCCTGGGCCGCCGTCGCGGCAGCCTTACCTCTCGCCGTGGCATGCGTCGCCGGGCCGCCGGCGGCCGCGTCCACCGATGGCGTCAAGCCTCCGACGGTGCCGGCCGGTACGACGGCGTCGTGGCTGGTGTTCGACAGGAAGGCGGGCAGGTTCGTCGCCACCCGCAACGCGCACCGCAAGTTCCGCTCGGCCTCGGTCGTCAAGATCCTGATCGCGATCGACTACCTGGACAAGCGCAAGAGCGTCCCCGCCGCCGACGCCCGGCTGCTCAAGGTCATGCTGCGCTCCAGCGACGACGGCGCGGCCACCACGTTCTGGAACCGTGGCGGCAAGGGCGCGATCGTCCAGCGGATGGCACGCAAGCTCGGCCTGTCCGACACCGTGCCGCCGCCCGCGTCCAAGCCGGGGTTCTGGGGTTATACGTCGCTGAGCGCGTACGACATCGTGCGGACGTATCGCTACCTGCTCGACACGGCGGCGCCCGGGGTGCGGGAGACGATCCTGGGGCACCTGCGCAACTCCACGCCGTGCGGCACCGACGGCTTCGACCAGTACTTCGGCATCCCGCGCGCGGTGCCCAAGCCGTGGGCGGTCAAGCAGGGCTGGTCGGGGTTCGGCGACGTCGCGCCCACCAAGTGCGGCACCGGCGCCTCGGCGAACCCGGTCCCGCTGCGGGCGCCGGGCGCCGACCTGTCGATCAGCGGGGTCGCGTCACGGGCCACCGGGTCCGGCGTGCCCGACTACGGCCGTCCGGTGCTGCACACCACCGGCCTGCTGGGCAAGGACGACCGGTTCATCATGGCGCTGCTCACGGCCCACCCCGTGGGCGGCACCTGGAGCTCCTCGGTCAAGCGCATCACCATGCTGACCCAGGGCCTCTACCGGAGCGTCTTGAATTCCCTGTAGTTCCCTGAAGGAATCAGGCAACTCGGACAGGCGTAGCCTGCTTTGGGCCGCCCCCGTGCTTGGCAAGCGTGAGCACGGGGGTGGCTTTGGCGTGGTGGAAGCCGGTCCGATGGTGGGAGTTCCTGACATGCCCTGTCCGGTACGGCTGGTGCCGTCCCGGCTTGGGTGCATGGCCCGCCGGACGCTGTCCACCGCTGGTGGGCGGTGGGGCGGGCACCGTGCGCCGGTCGGGCACACGGCTGGACGTCATCGGGTTGTCTCGCGGGTTGTCTTGAGGGTTGTTTCGTGAGTTGGCCGAGGTGGTGCGGGTCGGCCGTTTCGGGGTGGGGTGCCTCTTGGCTCTGTCGCGTGCCGCTGGTCGGGGGTGCAGGTCTGCTCGGGTGTGGCGGGCGCGCCGGGCCGCGCGGGTGAGCGGCCTGCTCTTGGGCGCACCGCAGCACCCGATCGCACACATGCACACCCGAGGGCGGGCCCACGGCCCAGCCGAGCCTGCGCAGGGCCATCCAGCCCTTCGACGGCAACACCCGCCCGTCCGGCCCCACCCCCGACGCCAAAGCGTCCAGATCAGCCGTATTCCACCGGGCGGTCACCAGGCGGGCGGTCAGATCGCGGGCCAGAGCGGCCAGCCAGGCCACCCGCCGCGCCAC
This sequence comes from Nonomuraea sp. CA-143628, assembly GCF_050942315.1. Lineage (NCBI taxonomy): Bacteria > Bacillati > Actinomycetota > Actinomycetes > Streptosporangiales > Streptosporangiaceae > Nonomuraea > Nonomuraea sp. CA-143628. The sequence goes on along the minus strand of NZ_CP192072.1, from coordinate 7,307,638 downwards.
AAGCGGCTGAGGAACGACCTCGCCGGTCACCTCCACCACCGCCGCATGAGCGGTGCACGAGGCAGTCGCGGTCAGATCACTCATGCACCGCTCCCGTCTCGGGGCAGGTTGATAGCGGGCGGGCGGACGGTGACGCACCACGCTCGGATCGGCCGCCCTGTGAGCACTGCCCGGCACTCGGCGACCACGTGCGGGCGAGGGTGCCGGCCGGGCGGCGGTCGGGGCAACGGCCGCACCGCACGGTCGGCGCGGCCCGATCGCAGGAGAGCCGGCATGCCCGCATGTCCGCACCCCCGCCCCTCCGGAACGCAACATCACGATCGGCAACTGAAAGATTACCATCGGTTGACCCTGGCGGGTAGAACAAGTGAACGACAACGCTCCGATTTGCCCGCCCGCCAGACCAGAACCAGCCACGGCCCATCGCATCGCAAGCCTGCAGACTCAGCGACACCGCAGCCAACCGATTCGGTGACTACCCCGCCGACCCATGACGCGCCCTGCGGGCCGATCATGCTCGACCCGGCCGACGCCACCGCCCAAGAGGAAACCTTGACAGATCATGGCAGATGCTCAGGTTTTCATAGCGAATATAAGCAGCGGTTCATACCCTGCCCTAAAGAAAGGTGAACATCCGGACGCCCGGCTCCAGCGGCCTGGGCGGGCCGGTGTAGCGGTGCACGCCGACGCCGTAGTGGCCGTCGCTGTCCAGGTGGATCCGCTCGAACTCGTCCTGCTCGAACCAGCCGCAGATCGTCGCCAGCAGGTCGGGTTCGTGGCGGCCCCTGGTCCAGATCACGCTCGCGCCGGGCGCGCAGAGGCGAGGCAGCGTGGCGACCGTACGCCGGATGTCGGCGTCACTGATGTTGCCGAAGATCCCGCAGGCGAGAACCAGGTCGGCGGGCACGGCCCCCGCGTAGGCGTCGGTCAGCGCGGCGTCGCCGCACACCACCTCGACGCCGCCGGGCGCGGCACGCTCGGCGAGCCGGGCGTTGTGCTCGTCGAGCTCCACCAGCCTGGCGCGTACGCGGTCCCGGCGGGGGTGGTCGGCGAGCACGGGCAGCAGGTCGCGGCCCTGCCCGGCGCACAGGCTCACCACCCGTTCGGCGCCGGCGTCAAGGGCGAGCCGGACGTGTTCGCGTACCACGGCCAGCCGCCGGCTCAGGGAGGAGCCGGGCGTGTCGTAGTGGTCGTGCCAGGTAATCCAGTCGCGCTCACTCATGATCACGATCATGCTGGGGTGATGGGTGATGAATCAACGGCTTTGCGGCGGGTGCTCAGGAAAGCGGCCCGCCTGCTCGGCAACCGCGAGGAACGCCTGCTGATCAGCGCGTTGGGTGCCGACCGGCTGAGCTGATGTAGGCGGCGTAGACCTTCTTCGGGACCGCCAGCCGCCACGCCTCGACGACCAGCTCCCGCATCTCGTCGGCGTCGATCGCGGCCAGTCGCGCGACGACCCAGTTGAACCGCATGTCGGACTCGCCGGGCAGCAGGAACTTGTCCGGCTCGGCCGCCACCAGGGCGGCCCGCTCCTCCCTGGGGAAGCCGAAGCCCATGAGGGTCTCGTCGCGGGAGAAGGCGACGTAGACGATCGAGCCGACGCGGAACTTGATCCGGTCTCTGATGAGATGCTCCGACGAGCGCGGGAGCGTGATCGCCAGCCGCCGCACGTCCTCCACCGTGATCACATCGCCACCGTAGTCCCTTTCCGCTCTGGTCCACTTTCGCGTTTGGTCCACTTTCGCGGCAGCCCACCTTCCGTGGGCAGTCCACTTTCCGCGGTCACCTTACGGCGCGGGACTCCTCGTACGCCGCCAGCACCTGCTTGCGGCGCTTGGCCGGGAGGCGGTCGATGTAGAGGTAGCCGTCGAGGTGGTCCGTCTCGTGCTGCAGGCAGCGCGACAGCATGCCGGTGCCCTCGACGGTGACCGGCGCGCCCTCGGCGTCGAAGCCGTGCACGGTGGCGTGGTCGGGGCGGGGGAGCGGGGCGTACTGGCCCAGGACCGACAGGCAGCCCTCCTCGCCCGCGTCGAGATGCCGCTCGCCGAGTCCGGGCAGTTCGAGCGACGGGTTGACCACGACGCCCTTGTGGCGGTCGCCGTTCTCGTCGGGGCAGTCGTAGACGAACACCCGCAACGCCACGCCGATCTGGTTGGCGGCCAGGCCCACGCCCTCCGCCGCGTACATGCTCGCGAACATGTCCTCCACCAGCGCAGACAGCGCTCCGTCGAACCGGGTGACCGGCTCGCAGGGCGTATGCAGCACCGGGTCTCCCACCTGAACGATCGGCCGGACCTCTCCCACGACCACTGCCCTTTCCACATGCGGATGTGTCGCCACAAAGTCTACGAGCGACCAGGAGATGATCAGCACTCAGTGGTGCTCATATAATGAGACATATATTCTTGAATTGTGAGATAGCGGCTATGGTCGTCCTACCGAGGCGAGACGAAGGAGTTTCGATGGACGCCGTCTACACCCATGGCCACCACGAGTCCGTGCTGCGCTCCCACCGCTGGCGCACCGCCGAGAACTCGGCCGCGTACCTGCTGCCCCACCTCAAACCCCAGATGAAGCTGCTGGACGTGGGTGCCGGGCCCGGCACCATCACGGCCGACCTGGCCGGCCGGGTGGCACACGTGACGGCGTCCGAGGTGAGCGCGGAGACGTTGGAGCTGACCAGGGCCGGAGTGGGCGCCGTGGGCAACGTCGAGTTCGCCGTCGCCGACGTGCACGCGCTCGACCATCCCGACGCCACGTTCTGCGTCGTGCACGCCCACCAGGTGTTGCAGCACGTCGGCGATCCCGTACGGGCGCTGCGGGAGATGCGGCGGGTGACGAAGCCGGGCGGCCTGGTGGCGGCGCGTGACAGCGACTACGCCGCGTTCGCCTGGTACCCGCTGCTGCCGGAACTGGACGAGTGGCTGGCGCTCTATCAGCGGCTGGCGCGGAGCAACGGCGGCGAGCCGGACGCCGGGCGGCGCCTGCTGTCGTGGGCCAGGGCCGCTGGCTTCGACGACGTCACCGCCACCTCGTCCACCTGGTGCTTCGCCACGCCGGAGGACCGGGCCTGGTGGGGCGGGATGTGGGCCGACCGGATCAAGCAGTCCGCCATGGCCGAGCAGGCACTCGCCACGGGCGCCGCCACGGGGGAGGACCTACGGCGCATCTCCGAGGGCTGGCTGAAGTGGGCCGCGGCCGACGACGGCTGGATCTCGATCACCCACGGCGAAATCCTCTGCCGCATCGCACGCTAGCCCGTTCTCCCCCCGAGGGGCCGCGTGTCTCTTCTCCTCCGAAGGGGGTGTCCGTCCTTTGGGACCTGTACCGCCCCCCCTTCCCCCCCGAATGGGGTATCCCTCCTTAGGGACATCAGCCACGACGGACCGTCACAGGGAGCGGACCAAACCCGAGGGGGACCTCGGTGGTCACCGCGCTAAAGGCCAGAGGTGCGGGCCCACTGCGGGTCGCGGTAGAGGACCACGTCGGCGCCGTCCAGCAGCTCGTCAGGAGCCGACAGCATGGTGATCTCGCCCGCTGCCTGCAGCCGCAGCAGCAGGTCGCGGACCCGTGGCCCCACCGGCAGGCGGCCGGGCGGGAGACCGAGGCCCGATCGGACCGCGTCCGCGACCTCCGACAGGTGGAACGGCCCGCCGAACTCCGCCACCACACCCCGCACCAGGCTCATGGTGATCACCTGCTCGGCCTCGGCGTGGGCCAGCTCCCAGACGATCTGCTCCCTGCGGCGGCCCGTGGCCGCGCAGGCCGTGCAGGGGCGCATCAGGCCGCGCGAGAGGCCGGGCAGAATGCCGGGCACCAGGCCGGGCAGCACCGGCTGCTCCGCCGAGCCGAGGCAGACGGTGCACTGGTTGGTCTCGGAGGCGTGCAACTCGGCGGACATGAGGTCGGGCAGGTCCGCCTCGCAGTCGCAGGAGTACGCGCCGAGAACGCCGGTCCGCGGGCTGATCGTGTGGTTCGTCATCTCGGGAAACCCTACCCTCGGACGTCCATCAGGCCGTGCCGGCGCAGCGCCTTGCGGGCCGCCGCCACCACCCGCTCGTCCGGATGGTGGTCGATGAACACCTGCAGCACCCGTTCGGTCCATGGATGGTCGCCGAGGGCCAGGAGGGCGATCGTGCCCGCCTGCTCGTCCTTCTCCATGCCCTGGGAGACCGACTTGATGACCTCGGCCGCCTCCCCGCCGAACTCCAGCAGCGCCGCCGCCATGTCCACGAACGCCCACGCGATCTCCTCGGGCGTCGGCGGCCGTTCCTCGCGGCCCAGCCGGGCGGCCACGACGGCGCCCAGCCTCGGCGCGCCGAGCAGCCCGTCGAGCGCCTCCGTGCCCGCGTCGCCCAGTCCCGTGGCGAGCAGTTCCACGCCGACGGCCCGGCTCAGCGGGCTCACCTCGCCGAGGGCGGCCGCGATCTCGGCCACCGCCTCGCCCTGATCCCGGCCGGCCAGCCAGCCGGCGAGCTCCTCGTCGCGCTCCGGCTCCGGGTAGGAGCGCAGGCCGTACAGCAGCGCACCGGCGTCCCGGCCGGCCAGCGAGCCCATGACCGGGATGTCCTGCCCGGTCGCCTCGCCGATCACCAGCCCAGCCGCCCAGATGCCGAGCGGGGCCAGGGTGCGCGGCGGCGCCTGACGTACCAGGCCCAGGTCCGTCAGGACGGCGGGCACCTCGTCGGTCAGCGGACCGCGGCCCAGATAGAGGCGTACCACCTCCATGAACAGCGTCTCGTCGGTGCTCAGCGTGCGGCGGCAGACGTCCGCCCACACCTGGAGCACCTTGTCGTCGGAGCCGTCACGCAGCGCCTCGACCGCGTCCGGCGCGAACGCCGGATGAGTGGAAGCGTCGGCGTCGCCGGTGGCCAGAGGAGTCTCGCGTATGGCCGCCACCAGCTCGTCGTCGGCCGGCAGCCGGACGGGAGGCTGGAGCGGAAGCGTGTCGTCGTCGTAGGAGCCCACGTCCTTATCCTGTCGGAAGTCGCCTTACATTTGCGATAAAGTCCCCGCTGACCGCGAAAAGTCCGGAAGAAGGGAGGCGTCGAGATGGTCCGTGGTATCCGGGCGCTCTCCGCGTCCGCTGTTGTAACTTTCCGGAGGAATTGTGCTTTCTGGCTCGACGCTTTTCCGCTCCACGGTCGAGGCTGACCTCGACCGACTGCTCGACTGCGCCGTCGACGAGCCCATCAGCTGGGCCGACCCCGACCGGCTGCGCTCCTTTCTCGAGACCGGCCACTACCGCCACGACCGCATGTGGGTCGCGGAACAGGACGGCCGCATCCTCGCCCGCGCCGTCTGGTGGGGCTTGCCCGACGATGACCAACCGCTCGCGCTCGACTGCCTCTGGGTCCACCCGTCGGTGCCCGACCGCGTGGAACTGGCCGCCGAGCTGCTGCGACACGCCCATAAGGGGTACGGCGAGGCGCCCGCCTATCACGTGTTCGTCGCGAACGGCTGGCGGGACGACCCGGAGATCACGGCCGCCATCGACTGGCGGTGGCGGGCCGGGGCCCTGGCCGGGTTGACCGACGAACTCGAACGGCTCAGGTACGAGTGGACGCGCGGCACGCCGGTGCCGGAGGCGTCGGAGCGGCTGGTGTTCCGGGCGGAGGCCGACGACGAGGTGTTCGTCGAGGCGTTCAGTCGCGTGGCCGTCGGCACGCTCGACCACCACACCCGGCAGGCCCTGGCCACGACCGGCCCCGAGGCGCAGGCCCGCGAGGACGTCGAGGGCTACCGGAGCATGCCGGGTGACAGGGGCTGGTGGCGCCTGGCGTACACGCCGGACGGCGACCTCGTCGGCGTGGCGCTGCCGTCGGCCAACGCGGGCGGGCCCGTGGTCGGCTACCTCGGCGTGGTGCCCGAGCACCGCGGGCACGGCTACGGCGACGACCTGCTCGGCGAGATCACCCGGCTGCACGCCGAGCGGGGCGCCGAGCGGATCGTCGCCGACACCGACGCCGTGAACGTTCCGATGGCCAGGGCCTTCGAGCGGTCCGGCTACCACAACTTCGCCGTCAGACTCGTCCTGTCGGCACCGTCCGACGCTCTGAACGCGTGATCCGGCGGCGTCTGATCACGTGAACACGTGATGGTGTGCGGGCCGTGGCGACCGGCAGAGTGGAGCCATGACGTGGAACATCGAAAAGCTCGATCTTGACACCTATCTGGCTCACGTCGGTTACGACGGCCCGCGCGACCCCACCGCCGAGACGTTACGCGCCGTCCACCGCGCGCACGTCCTGGCCATCCCGTTCGAGAACCTGGACGTGGTGCTCGGCAGGGGCATCTCCCTCGACCTCGGGAGCTTGCAGGACAAGATGGTGACGGGCGGCCGCGGCGGCTACTGTCATGAGCACAATCTGCTGTTCGCCGCCGTGCTCGAACGCCTGGGCTTCCCCCTGACCAGGCACCTGGCCAGGATCCGGCTGGGCCGCCGCCACCTGCCGCGCTCACACGCCACGCTGACCGTCGAGGCGTCGGGCACTCGCTGGCTGGCCGACGTGGGCTTCGGCGGCGACGGACTGGTGGAGCCGATGCCCTTCGCCGACGGCGCCACGGCCGAGGTGGGCCCGTGGCGGTGGCGGCTCGGCAGGGACGACGACTTCTGGGTGCTGCACCATGGTGACGTCGAGCTGTACGCCTTCCGTGAGGACGAGCCGCACTACCCGAGCGACTTCGAGGTGGCCAACTATTACGTCGCCACGAATCCGCACTCGCCGTTCGTCCACCATGTCCTCGCCCAGCGCACCACGGCGGACGCCCGGATCCGGGTCGAGGACATCCCCCTTGTGAGTACGGCGCAGGAGCTGGCGGCCGCACTGCGCGACCGGCTGGGCATCGACATCGCGGAGCCGGACGCGGCGCGGCTGCTGCCTCGGCTGGCGAGCCGACACGCGGCCGATTCATGAGCGACGGATCGTGCCCGCTTCATACGCCAGGGTCGTGACCGATTCATGAGCCTGGGTCGTGGCCGAGGGCGGCCAGCACCTGGCGGGTGAGTTCGACGCGGCTGTTCACGCCCAGCTTGGCGAAGGCGTGCCGGAGGTGGCTGTCGACCGTGTGCGGCGACACGAACAGGGCCGTGGCCACCTCCCGGTTCGTCAGCCCTTCAGCGACCAGCCGGGCCACGCGCACCTCCGACGGGGTCAGCGCCGCCCAGCCGCGCGGCGGGCCGTGGGCGCCCCGGAGCCGGGCCGCGTCCCTGGTGGCGCCACACGCCGTGTAGATCTCCAGGGCCTCGTCACGCTGACCGGCCTCTTCCAGCGCCGCGGCCAGCCCGAGCGGGCGCGGGCCGGCCCGGTAGAGCTCGATCGCCTCCTCCAGGCGGCCTTCGGCGTGGACGGCCGCGGCCTTGAGCGACGGGACGCCGGGATTGCGGTCGGCGAGCTCCCGCACGCAGGACATGACGTGCGGAATCGCCCGCAACCGCGCCGCGGCCTGCGGCTCCTGGAGAATGAGGTACGACAGCGTCCCCGCCATCTCATCGACCCAACCGCTTCCTTGCGCCGGGCCGATGGCCTGGCGGAACAGGCCGATGCGCCACCGCAGCTCGTCCCGCACGAGTCCCGGTTCGTCGCCGGCGAGACGACGTCCGTGCTCCAGGTGGGTACGGCCGTTCGCCACGTCGTCCCGTGACAGCGCCAGGTACCCGCGTATCCCCAGCAGGGCCGGGACCAGCGCCAGCGCCGACAGCTGTTCGGCCACCCGCAGCCCGGCCTCCGCCTCGGCCCCCGCGTCGGCCAGCCGCCCCCCGGCCAGCAGGAGTTCGGCCCGCAGCCGGTGGCGCAACGGCATCGACCACGCGGTGCCCAGCGCCCCGGACCGCCGCTCCACGACGGCGTAGGCGTCGTCCGCCTCCTCGAACCGATCCAGCGCCACCAGCGCCGCACCCAACCAGAGCCGGGGATGCCGGTGCGCCACCTCCCCGCCGGCCGCGTCGGCCAGCCGTACCGACTCCTCGGCGTGACCCAGCGCGGCGGCGAGCTCGCCCCGGAACAGGGCCACGGTCGAGCGCGCCTGCAACCCCACCACCTGCCCGAACGGCTCCCCACCGGCCACCGCCTCGGCCGCCGCCAGGTCGGCGGCGTCGATCCGCCCGGACATCATGAGCGCGTGCGCCTGTACGGCCAGCAGCCGCGCCCGCGCCGCGACCGGCACGCCCGGCCGGGCCAGCACCCGTGCCGTCCGCGAGATCACCGCCCGGTCCTCGCCCGCGTGCTTGAGCGCCTCGGCCAGCCCCAGCGCGACGTCCGCCTCCTGTGCCGCGCCCAACTGCCCGGCACCGTCGGCCAGCCGCCGGGCTTCGCCCAGCCGTCCCGCGGAGGCCAGCAACCGCACCGCCCCGGCGACCAGCCCGGATTCCGGCCCGCCGGGCGAGGTCGGTTGGTCGCCAGGGGCGGCGACCGGCCTGGGCGTTGGTCCGTGGGGTGGGGTCGATTGGTCGCCAGGGGCGGCGACCGACCCGGGTGCCGAGCCGAGCGGCGGGGTCGGTTGGTCTCCGGTAACGGTGGCCGGTTCGCCGGGCGAGGTCTGCCAGGCGTCCGCGGCGGTGTCCGGGCCGCCTGCCAGGTCGAGGGCGCGCAGCATGAGGTCGGCGGCGGCCGACGGGGCGGTGGACTTCATCTCCTCGGCCGCGGCCCGCAGCTCGCGGATCGCGGTCGCGTCTCCGTGCCGGGCGCCGTGCTGGAGGTGCTCGGCCAGTTCGGCCGGTGGCCGCCCTTCCGCCCTGAGCACGGTCGCCGCCTCCCTGTGCAACGCGGTTCTGACCGGCGCCGAGAGCCCGCCGTACACCGCCTCCCTGATCAGATCGTGCCTGAACCCGAGCCGCTCACCCTCACCCGTCAGCGCTCCCGCGCCGACGGCCTCCTCCACGGTGGCCAGCAGCCCGACCGGCGGCACGCCGAGCAGCCCGGCCGCCTCATGCACTGAGAACGGGCGCCGGAGCACCGCCCCTACCTCCAGCAGCCTGCGGGCCTGCGGCGACAGGTCGCGCAACCGCCGCTCCACCGCTGCGACGAATCGCTGCGGAAGACCCGCCGCGACGAACCGCAGGGAAAGCCCCATCCCTGCCCCGCCGGGCCCGTCCGGCGCCCCGGTGATCGCCGCGCGACCGTCCACCACCGTGACCCGCCCGTCCGCCCGCATGGCCGTGAGCACCTCTTCGAGCAGGAACGGGTTGCCGCCGGCGGCTTCGGCCAGCTCCAGCACCGACGGGCCGGGCTCGGCGCCCAGGAGGCGAGCACTGAGCTCGGCGGACTCGCCGGGAGTGAGCGGCGGCAGCGACAGCCGTCGCGCGCCCTCGGAGATCAGCCGGTCGAGGGCCGCCTGGGCGGGCAGGGGACGGCGGGCCAGCAGCCAGGTCACGGGGGACGAGCTCAGCCCCGGTACGAGCAGTCGTAGCGCCAGGCAGGTCAGCTCGTCGGCCCACTGGGCGTCGTCCAGCACCACCATGAGCGGCCGATCCCGGGTGAAGCGCTCGATCGCGTCACCGAGCCGCTCGATCTCCCGGAACCCGCCGAGCCGTGACGGCGGCGTGAGCGGGCCGGGCAGGACGGTGAGGGCGGTGAGCAGGGTGGACAGCGGCGCCACGCGATCCAGCTCGGTGGCGCGCCCGGCACCGATCGCCAGCCCGTGCGAGCGTCCCAGCGCCATCGCCGCCGCCAGCAGGTGGCTCTTGCCGATCCCCGCCACCCCGTCGACGATCACGCAGCCGCCCGATGGCAGGATCTCCTCGATGTGCCGGAGCGCGTCGCGTCTGGCTTCCCCCGTCACGAGGTCGCCCTCACGCGGTAGCCGAGGTCGCGCTCACGCGGTGGCGAGGCGCGCCCGGACCACGAGGTCGTGCATGGCGTCCCGGACCGTGGCGGCCTCCGGCAGCGGTGAGGAGTCCCTGGCCGCCTCCAGCTCGGCCGTCAGGCGCGCGACGTCGTCGCCCGCCGTGCTCACTCCCGGCGCGCGGCCGTGCTCGGCCTCCCGCTTGGCGGCCACCAGGTCGGGCAGGTACGCCGGTACGTACGCGAACAGATGGGTCAGGTCGGCGTCCAGCTCACCGGTGCGCATCAGGTGGATGCCGGTTGCCAGCACACGGAAGGTGTAGAGCAGCGGCTTGAGCTCCCCGTTCTTCTCGAACAGCCGCCACTGCGTACGCGCGAACCCCAGATAGTGGTGGGCGTGGTGCCGCGTCAGGCAGCCGGGCGCCAGGTCCTTGAGCTCCTCGTGCAGCGGAGAGGAGGACACGACCAAGGGGGAGAGGAGCTGTTCCAGGACGTAGCCGTTGCGGTTCAGCAGCAGCCCGCAGAACTTGGCCAGGTCGTGCGTGACCAGGTCCACCTCGACGCCGTCGCGCGTCCAGGTCCGGTCGAGGGTCGCCGGTCCGGTACGCAGGCCGACGACCTCCCGCAGCGGCAGCAGGTGTACGCCCCGCAGGTCCACGTCCGAGTCGGCCGAGGGGAAGCCGTAGAGGTGCGCGCCGCTGATCGTGGCGAACACCAGCGAGTACGGCTGCTCTTCGGGGATCTCCGGCAGCCAGGCAGGCAGGTTCACACGCGCTCCCGGGACAGGTGGGCCCTCCGTACGGCCACGAGGTAGGTCTCGACGGACGCCCGGTCCGGCGCCGCGGGCAGGACGCCGGCCGCGTCGGCCAGGTCGCCGGTCAGTTCGGCCCGCCAGGCGGCGATCTCCGCCCACGGCACCTCGCCCCGCTTGATCGCCAGCAGCCGGTCGCGGTGGTCGCCGACCTGGATCAGGGGCTCGCCGTGGCGTACCAGGTGGCGGCCGCTCAGCAGCAGCCTGATCAGGTGCATCGCCTGTTTCCACTTCGGCGCGGCCGGGTCGAGGCGGCGGAACTGGGCGTCGGCGTACCGGGTGAACGACTCGTGCGCCCGCCGCGACAGGAACGCCCCGCGCAGGTCGCGCAGCCGTCCGCCCTCCGGCGTGAGCACCTCTGTGAGGGGGGACCACAGGCACTCCAGGACCGTGGGGGTTCGCGTCGAGGGCGAGCCCGCAGAAGCGCTCGACCTCCCACGAGAACTGCTCGGGCAGCGGCCCGTCGCGGTGCGTCACCGGCTTGTCCAGCCGCCAGAACGCCTCCGTCGGCACCACGAACACGCCGCGCCGGTCGGTGTCGGACTCGGCGGTGTCCAGACCGTAGGCCCGTGACCCCACCACGACCGAGAGGATCAGGTCTTCGCTCACGTGGCCACTTTCACGGGGTCGGGGGACAGGCCGCTCAACAGGTCGGCCGCGCCGAGCTGGTGTACGTCACCGAGGCCGCCCGGATGCAGCGCGTACGCCGCGCAGCCGCTGGGCAGGGGCAGGTCGCCCTGGACGAGCATGGCGAGCTCGACCCCGTCGAACGACGCGGGCTGTGCGACGGCCGGGGCGTCGGCGCGGGCCATCAGCCGGTCGGCGAAGGCGGCCACGTCCTCGCCCGGCCGCCGCTCGTAGCGGACCAGCTCGCCCTGGCGGTTGCGGACCAGGACCTCGGCGGTGCGCGCGGCGGCGTGCCAGCAGCCCACCTCCCACAGCGTCACCCGGTGCGTGAACGCCTGCTCCAGCGCCGCGCCCAGCAGGCTCAGCTCGTCGGCGCTCCCGTCCACGCTGTGCCCGTAACCGGCGGCGCCCAGGTTGAAGTCCGCCCACCGCATCGTCCGCGTCCACAGGTCGGCCACCAGCGGCACCAGGATCTTGGCCTGCCCGGTCAGATCGAAGCGCTGCCGGACGGCCAGCGGGTCGAACAGCCCCTCCGGCTGCTCCATGAACCCGGCGAACCCGCGTACCAGATCCTCGAACGGCACGTCGTTGTAGCTGAAGACGACCGGCACGAGGTAGCGGCCGCGCAGGGCCCGCACGTTCACGTCGATGAACTCCGACGCGCCCAGCGGCTCGGGCGCCGACGTCAGGTCGCCCGAGTGGGTGACGGCCTTGCCCAGCCGCAGGTTCGTGTAGTCGCACAGCCCGACGAAGGCCCAGCGCTCGTCGAAGACGGCCACGGACAGGTCGAGGTCCACCCGGGTGTCCTTCGGCTCGGCCCAGTGGAGGAAGAAGCGGAGCCGCTCGCCGCCGGGGATGGGCTGGACGCTGCCGCGCGGCAGCTGTACCAGCGCCTTGACCGCCGTCCGCTCGGACGTCGGCGCGATCAGGTCGGCCAGGCCCTCGTCCAGCAGCACCCGCCGCAGCGGGGGGAGCGCGGCGGCGCGGCGCAGCAGCTCGGCGGCCAGCGTCCGCTCGGCCTCCAGCACGACCTCGTCCGGAAGGGGCGGCCGGTCGTCGGGCCGGGTGTGGAAGCGCGCGGTGCCGCCGCGCGGCAGGAACAGCCGCAGCCCACCGGGCGGCGTCCGCAGCTGCCCCAGGGCGGCGAGGAGCACCCCGGGCGCGACCCGCGCCACAATCCCCTCCTGGCCGAGGGTCTCCAACAGATCGGGGGAGAGGCGGAGCAGCTGCGACAGCCGCCGCATCAGCTCGCCGGGCCGGTGGACCAGCAGGCTGGCCGCGTCGGAGTGGCGGCCGTCGGCCAGGGCCGTCTCCACGCGGCTCGCGAACGACGTGGCCACCAGCCGCCCGTCGCGCACCCGCAGCAGCTCCGGCCGCCGCGCGGCCAGCTCCAGCAGGGTCCGCCCGAACGCCGTCTCCGGGTCGAGCCGGGTGCCGCGCAGGGCGGCGAAGGCCAGCGCGGCGTTCGGGTAGCGGGCGTGGTGCTCGTGGGGGTGCAGCACCTCGGCCATGCGCTTCCACTGCTCGCCGTACCGCAGCAGGTCCTCGATCGCGTACGGCATGGCGTCCAGGCACGACAGCAGGGTCCGGCGGACGGCGCGCGGCAGCGACACGCGGCGCCGCGGGCGGATCCGCAGCCCGGGGTCGGCGTCCATCAGCACGTACAGCAGCCGCAGCACGTCCGTGGCCGTCTCCAGATGGTTGCGCAGCAGCTCGTCGGGGGCGCCCCGGCGCAGTGCGGCGGCGAGCACGACGGCGCGGGTCTCCTTGACCGGGACGCTCTCCGGCAGCCAGTCGCCCGACTCGGGCCAGAACGCCGCCAGCAGCGCCTCCAGGTCGGCCCGGTCGTGCGGCGGCATCGGGGTGCGGCGGGTCATCAGGTCCACGGCCATCTCGCGGCAGGCCGCCGTGGGGTCGTCCGCGAGACGCAGCAGGCCGGTGGCGGTGACGGCGGCGCGATCGACGCTCGCGCGCTCCTCCGACGGGAGCAGGAACGGGTCGTCCGGGTCGACGCGCCGATGGCAGATGGGACAGGCGCTGAAGTCGGCCCCGTCCCAGCACGAACGGCACACCAGATGCGCGCACGGCGCCACGGCGTGGACGGTGCCGACGTTCCCGCACAGGACGCACGGCCGCTCCGGCTGCTGCAGCAGCAGCGAGAACACCCGCCGCACGTAGAAGTCGCCGGTGTCCCTGGGCACGCTGTCAGGAAATTTCCGGAAAAGGGGTACGTGCGAAACCGCCGCGCCCAGCTCACCCCGCAGCCCGTGCAGCAGCCGCCGCCCGACGCGCGTCAGCTCCGTCGACGACAGCGCCGCCAGCGCTCGATACAGCTCCGCCGACACCAGGAAGCCCAGCTGCAGCAGCTCGAACTCCAGCGCCGCCACCCCGGACCGCACATCGGCGCGCGTCATGTTCAGGGACTTGGGCAGCTTGCCGACGGCTTCGGGCATGCGTGGATCGGCGGCCAGCAGCGCGGGCGCGACCACCCGCGTACGGCGCAGCAGGATCTCGGCGGGACCGTTCATGGAGGCACCTCCGATGCCCTAAAGACCGCGGAGCGACCCTTCGCATTGAGAGAGGCCGCGTGGGAGCACCGCGCGACCTCTGGAGAGGTGGAGAGCGGGCGCGCTGGACTCATTTGAAAGATGAAGAAGGAAGCACGCCCAAGGAGCCACCCCGGTGATCCACGGTACCGGCACAAATCGCCAAATGTCCGCCGAATTTCCAGTCCGGCAGGGCCCGGCATGCGCGAGAGCCGCCTCGATGGATAGGGTCTCCGAATTCGACCAGGACAGAAGGGGCCGACCGGTGACCATGCGGAGCTGGCTGCTACACGGGCTGCAGCCGACGTCTGGGATGCACGATGAACATCCCGGCAAGCGTCACTCCTGGTGGCAGGTCATGTGCCTCACAGGCGTCGACTATTTCTCCACCCTCGGCTACCAGCCGGGCATCGCCGCGCTGGCCGCGGGCGCGCTGTCGCCGATCGCCACGCTCATGCTGGTGGCGCTGACGCTGTTCGGCGCGCTGCCGACCTACCGCGTGGTGGCGGCCGAGAGCCCCAACGGCATGGGCTCCATCGCCATGCTCGAACGGCTGCTGCCGAGCTGGTGGGGCAAGCTGCTGGTGCTGGTGCTGCTCGGGTTCGTGGCGACGGCGTTCATCTTCACGATCACGCTGTCGGCCTCCGACGCGACCGCCCACATCCTGCAGAACCCGTTCTTCCCCGACGCGCTCGCCGGTCAGCAGGTGCCCATCACGCTGCTGCTCATCGCCGCGCTCGGCGCGATCTTCCTGCGCGGGTTCAGCGAGGCCATCGGCCTGGCCATCGCGCTCGTGGCCGTCTATCTGGCCCTGAACCTGGTCGTCGTCGGCACCGCCGTCGCCCAGGTGCTGTCCCGCCCGGAGCTGGTGGGCGACTGGCAGGACGCGCTCACCGCGGGGCACTCCAGCCCGCTCGCGATGATCGCGCTGTCCGCCTTCGCGCTGCCCAAACTGGCGCTCGGCCTGTCCGGGTTCGAGACGGGCGTCGCCGTGATGCCGCAGATCGAGGGCGACCTGGAGCAGCGCGTCAAGGGAGCCAGGCGGCTGCTCACCACGGCCGCGTTGATCATGAGCGTGTTCCTGATCTTCAGCGGGTTCGCCACGGCCGTGCTCATCCCGCACAAGGAGTTCGAGGAGGGCGGCCGCGCGGCCGGGCGCGCCCTGGCTTACCTGGCGCACGAATACCTGGGCGACTGGTTCGGCACCCTCTACGACATCAGCACCATCGCCATCCTCTGGTTCGCGGGCGCGTCGGCGCTGACGGGCCTGCTCAACATCGTGCCGCGCTACCTGCCCCGCTACGGCATGGCGCCCGACTGGGCGCGGGCCGTACGACCACTGGTGCTGGTGTTCACCGCGATCTCGTTCGTCATCACGATCCTGTTCGGCGCGAACGTCGAGTCGCAGGGCGGCGCCTACGCCACCGGTGTGCTCGCGCTGATCCTGTCGGCCGCGGTCGCCGTCACCATCTCGGTCGCGCGCGCCGGGCGGCGGGGCGCGGCGGCGGCGTTCGGCCTCATCTCGCTGATCCTCACCTACACCTTCGCCGCCAACGTGATCGAACGCCCCGACGGCCTGTCGATCGCGGTGTTCTTCGTCGTGGCGATCATCGTCACCTCGATCATCTCCCGCGCCACGCGCTCCACCGAGCTGCGGGTGACGGGGGTGGCGCTCGACAAGGAGGCCAAGCGGCTCATCGACGAGCTGACGACGGGCGAGCTGCGCATCATCGCCAACGAGCCCGACGCCCGCGACGAGGCCGAGTACGCCGAGAAGGACAGCGAGACGCGCCAGTACCATCACCTGCCCGACGACGAGCCGATGCTGTTCCTGGAGGTCACGCTCGGCGACACGTCGGAGTTCGAGTCCGAGGTGCTGGTGCGCGGCGAGGTGCGGCACGGCTACGGGGTGCTGACCGCGACGAGCGCGGCGGTGCCCAACACGATCGCCGCGATCCTGCTGCACCTGCGCGACACGTCCGCCCGCCGTCCGCACGTGTACTTCCACTGGGCGGAGGGCAATCCGGTGCTGGCGCTGGTGAGATATCTGCTGTTCGGCGGGGGTGACGTACCGCCGCTCACGCGCGAGGTCCTGCGCCAGGCCGAGGAGGAGCCCGCCCGCCGCCCTCAGGTCCACGTGGGCTGATCTTTTACCACCAGATGATCAGTTACGGCACAGCCGCACCCACCGCCACCCGCCGCACAGGGCGGGCGGCCTCCAGGAAGACGGCTGCTGAACCCGCACGGGGCCGGGCGCCGTTACGCGCGTCTTCTTGGCCATGGCTTCCGTTGGTGCTTGCCATCGGGGGTGAGGCGCTGATCTGATCGAGAGGTGACCTATGACACGGTTTACCGGCACAGCATCGACGAGCCCGAGGCCTTCTGGAGCCAGGCCGCTGAGGGGATCGACTGGGACGTCGTTCCCGCGACCGTGTTCTCCGGTGGGCGGTGGTTCGTCGACGGGCGGTTGAACACCTGCTTCAACGCCGTCGACCGGCACGTGGTCCGCGGACGCGGCGAGCAGGCCGCGTTGATCTACGACAGCCCCGTGACCGGGGTCGTGCGGAGCTTCAGCTACGCCGAACTGCTCGACGCGGTGTCCAGGACCGCCGGGATGCTGCGTGACCTCGGCGTCGTCGCCGGCGACACCGTGGTGATCTACATGCCGATGGTGCCCGAGGCGGTGATCGGGATGCTGGCCTGCGCCCGGCTCGGCGCCGTGCACTCGGTGGTGTTCGGCGGTTTCGCCGCCAATGAGCTGGCCGTGCGCATCGACCACGCCAAGCCCAAGGTCGTGCTCTCCGCCTCCTGCGGGATCGAGCCGACCCGGATCGTGCCGTACAAGCCGCTCCTCGACGCCGCCCTTGAGCAGGCCGAGCACCGGCCGGCGCGGTGCGTGATCCTCCAGCGGCCCGAGTCGCCCGCCGACCTCGCCGAAGGGCGGGATCTGGACTGGGCCGAGACCGTACGCGACGCGGCGCCCGCCGGCTGCGTGAGCGTGGCGGCCACCGATCCGCTCTACATCCTCTACACCTCCGGCACCACCGGCGTGCCCAAGGGCGTCGTCCGCGACAACGGCGGGCACGCCGTGGCGCTGCACTGGAGCATGTCCAACGTCTATGGCGCCGCGCCGGGCGAGGTCTACTGGGCGGCCTCCGACGTGGGGTGGGTCGTCGGCCATTCCTACATCGTCTACGCGCCGCTGCTGGCCGGGTGCACGACCGTGTTGTACGAGGGCAAGCCGGTCGGGACGCCTGATCCGGGCGCGTTCTGGCGGATTGTGGCCACGCACGGGGTGCGGACGCTGTTCACCGCGCCGACCGCGCTCCGCGCCATCAAAAAAGACGACCCCTCCGGAAATTTCGCGCAAAAGTGGGATTTGTCGGGTCTGCGGTATCTGTTCATGGCCGGGGAGCGGCTCGACCCCGACACCTACCACTGGGCCTCCGACCTGCTCGGGATCCCGGTCATCGACCACTGGTGGCAGACCGAGACCGGCTGGCCGATCGCGGCCAACTGCGTCGGCGTCGAGCCGCTGCCGATCAAGCCGGGCTCGCCGACCAAGGCCGTGCCCGGCTGGGACGTACGCGTCCTGGACCCGGAGGGCAAGGAGTGCCCGCCCGGCGTGGAGGGCGCGGTCGCGATCAGGCTGCCCCTGCCGCCCGGCGCGCTGCCGACGCTCTACCGCGACGACGCCCGCTTCACCGAGTCGTACCTTTCCCGCTACCCCGGCCACTACCTGACCGGCGACGGCGGCTTCCTCGACGACGACGGCTACCTCTACGTCATGGGGCGCATCGACGACGTCATCAACATCGCCGGTCACCGGCTGTCCACGGGCGCGATGGAGGAGGTCATCGCGGCCCATCCCGACGTGGCCGAGTGCGCGGTGATCGGCGTGGACGACGCGCTGAAGGGTCAGCTCCCGCTCGGCTTCGTGGTGCTCAAGGCGGGCGCCGACCGCGACCCGGCCGAGGTCGAGCGCGAGTTGGTGGCCCTGGTCCGCGAGCGCATCGGCCCGGTCGCCGCCTTCCGCCGCGCCGTCGTCGTGGCCCGCCTGCCCAAGACCCGGTCCGGGAAGATCCTGCGCGCCACCATGCGCGACATCGCGGCCGGCCGCGACTACCGCGCCCCCTCGACGATCGAGGACCCGGCGGCCCTGTCGGAGATCGCCGACGCCCTTTGACCCAATCCGCCTAAACCGTCATTTCGCCTAAGCACCCATTACGCCTAAACGGCTCCCTCAAGGCGATGGAACGCGCCATCATGGGAATTCCTCTGCTCTTCAGAGCCCTGATGACGGAGACCGTGATGACGGAGACCTTGAGCTACGCCGACGCTCTGAAGATCCTCGGCTGCAAGGACAGCAGGCTCGTCAAGGTGATCGACTTCGCCGCGACGGCCGCGCTGACCGGATGGGCGCTCGCCGGTGGCGCCGACCTGGCGCTGGGCCTGCGCGATCTGCAGGAGGACGCTGTCCGTTACGGCAACGACGTGGTGCGGCGGGTGCCCGAGTGGCGCGGCGGCGCCGGCCGGTTCGCCCGCACCCAGCGGCTGACCGCCGTCCACGCCGTGGTGATCGTCTCGGCCTACTTCGAGGCGCTCGGCCGGGCCAGCCTGCCGTTCGGGCTGGACCGGCTCGACCGGGACCGCGCGGCCGGCGGCACCCGCGCGGCGGCGTTCGCCGAGCTGGTGGAGAAGCTGCTCACGCGGCCGCTGCCCATGCCGGAGCCGTACCGCCCCTACGCGGAGACCCGTGAGGCCGTCGAACGCCACTACCGGCGGATGTCGGAGGCCGTGGCTGGATATGTGCGCGAGGTGGCGGCCTGGGACGAGCTCTCGGCCGACGAGCAGGCCCGCGTCCCCCTCATGCTCGTGGAGGGACCGTCGGCGCACGCCCTGCGGATCTATGACGAGGACTACCGATCGCTCACTCTCGACAGCCCCGAGTTCCGGATGTGGAGCCTGGTCACCGAGACGCAGGCGTTCGCCCCCGGGCTGTCGCGCGTGGCCCGGCTGCTGGCGGAGCTGGCGCCGCCGCGCGTGGGCGACCGGCCGATGATCCACCTGGTCAGGATGGCCGCCGCCGCGCTCGACCAGTCGCTCATGGCCGTCGGCAGGGCGCCGGACGACGTCACGCTGCCGCTGCTCGGCGAGGGGTACATCAGCCCCCGGTGCAAGGTCGCGGAGATGACGCGCGAGTCCGCGCCGGCGGCGAAGAGCTGGTGGAAGGGCCGGTTGGAGCTGCCTGACGCGGAGGCGTTCCTGGTGGGCCATCTCACCTCGCCGCACGCCACCCAGGCGCCCCTGGTCGTGCTGGGCGAGCCGGGGTCGGGCAAGACCAAGCTGACCGAGGTGCTGGCCGCCCGGCTGGCCGCCTCGGAGTTCCTGCCGATCAAGGTGGAACTGCGCGACGTCGTCGCCGAGTCGTCCGTGATCTCGCAGATCGAGCAGAGCGTTTCCCCCTTACTCCGCGAGAAGGTGAAATATCGGGACTTGGTGGAGGCGGCTGAGGGGATGCTGCCCGTCGTCATGCTCGACGGGTTCGACGAGCTGCTCCAGGCCGCCGGCACCAATCGCTACGACTATCTGGAGCAGGTCCAGGAGTTCCAGGACGAGCAGTCCAGGCACGGCTGTCCCGTCGCGGTGATCGTGACCAGCCGGACCGTCGTGGCCGACCGGGTCCGCTTCCCCGAGGGCGTGCTCACGATCGAGCTCCAGCCGTTCGAGAAGGAGCAGGTCCGCCAGTGGCTGGAGATCTGGGCGGAGACCAACCGCGCGGTCCTGTCCAGGCGCGGCAGGACGCCGCTGCCGGCCGACGTCGCGCTGGCCCAGGGCGAGCTGGCCAGGCAGCCGCTGCTCCTGCTGCTGCTGGCCATCCACGACGCCGCCGAGAACGCGTTGCAGCGCGACGAGGCGGTCCTCGGCCGCGGCCGCCTCTACGAGTCGCTGATCAGGGACTTCGCCTACCGCGAGCTGCTCAAGGACCCCGAGGTGCGGGCGCTGCCGGCCGCCCGGCGCGGCGGGCTGGTGGACCGGGAGCTGGTGCGGCTCGGGACCGTGGCGCTGTCGATGTTCGTCCGCGGCCGGGCGGTCGTGTCGGAGACCGCCCTCGACCGGGACCTGCCCGCCCTGTGCGGGGCACCGGGGGAGGAGCGGGACGGCGAGGGCGGCTGGGCGCGGCGGGCGACCGAGCGGTTCTTCTTCGTGCACGTGAACGACCCAGGCTCGGCGCAGGCGAAGGAGGCAGGCGGCACTCAGGGCTATGAGTTCCTGCACGCCACGTTCGGCGAGTTCCTGGTGGCCTGGCTGGCCGTGTACGCGCTACGCGACCTGATCAGGCGGCACGACCACGACGAGGAGCTGGCGGGCCAGCTGGTCGACGACGACCTGCTCTACGCGATCACCTCGTTCTCCTGCCTGGCCGAGCGGGGGCCGACGGTCGGCTTCGCCATGGAGCTCATGGGCGCGCTGCCGGCCGAGGTCCGGGCCAGGAGCGTGACACTGCTCAGCGCGCTGCTGCGCGAGTCGCTCCACGAGCGCCCGCGCCGCTCCTTCCTCGCCTTCCGCCCGGTACGCCATCCCGTGCCGCGCCGCCTGGCTGCCTATTCGGCCAACCTCACCCTCCTGGTGGTGGCCGCGTCTGACAAACCGGTCAGCGTCGCGGAGTTGCTCGGCGAATCGGGGGACTTCGCCCGGTGGAGCTCGTACGCGCATCTTTGGAAGAGCCAGCTCGGCGGAGAGGGCTGGACCGGCCTCATCGGCGCCATGCCGGCGCGCCGGGTCGTGGACGGCGGCAAGCGAGACATCCGGCTCGGCGGGAGCGGCGAGTCGTGGGAGTTCGAGGGCGCGGGCTGGTGGTTCGGCCGCCCGCGGCCCGCGGCGCGCACCAGGGCGCTGGGCCGCTACAAGTCCTACGCCCTGCTGGAGCGGCCCTATCTGCTCAACATCGACGCCGACCTGCTGACCGACTCGCTGCGCGCCGACGACGAGACGCACCCGAGCCTGATCGTCGTGCAGCGGGGGTCGGGTCAGGTGGTGAGCTGCACCCGCCTGGTCGAGGAGGTGCTGATGAACCGGCCGTCGAGCGTCGAGGCCCGCGTCGCGCTCTACGCCGACGCGATCGCGGCGGTCACCGCGTTCCAGACGCCCGAGAACCGGCGGCTGCTCGACCTGGTGCTGCGGGCCCTCACGCTGGAGGGATCGGCCATGCCCTTCCAGGACCGGGCCGATCTGCTCGGCGGGCTGGCCGGCGACGGCGTCGACCCGGCGCTGTGGCGGCCGCTGCTGGAGTCGATGTTCTTCGAGCGGTCCGACAGCTGGGAGCTCCTCCTCCGGGCGGGCGTCCCGGAAGCGGTCATGCGCGAGGTGCGCTCGCCCTGAGGCGGCCTAAGGCGGCTGATCGGTCCAGAGGCGGCCTGAGGCGGCCTCAGGCCGCTGATCGGTCCAAGGGCAGTTCGACCGTGATCGTCAGGCCGCCCTCCTCGCGCGGCCGGGCGACGACCGTGCCGCCGTGGGCCTCGGTGATGACGCGCACGATCGACAGACCGAGGCCGCTGCCCCGATCGGAGCGCAGCCGGTCGCCGTGCAGCCGCCGGAACGGCTCGAAGATCGTCTCGATCTCGTACGGCGGCACGTGCAGGCCGGTGTTGGCCACGACCAGCTCCACCTGCTCGGTGCGCCGCCGGGTCGTCACCCACACCTCGCCCTTGGGGTGGTTGTGCCGGATCGCGTTCTCCACCAGGTTCTGGACCAGCCGCTCCACCAGCACCGCCTCGCCGGTCGTCGGCGCGGCGTCCAGCAGCCGGTGGATCGTCACCTCCCGCTCGGCCGCCTCATCCGCCGCCTGGTCCAGCACGTGCTCGGCCACGTCCGTCAGGTCGAACGGGCGCCGGTCCAGCACCGCTCGCTCGCCCTCGGTCAGCGCCAGCAGCCCGTCGATGAGCCGCTCGTGCCGGGCGTTGACCAGCAGCAGCGACTCGCCGAGCCGCTTGACGTCGTCGGTGGCGTCGGGCCGCCGCACCGCCACGTCGACCAGCGTCCTGTTGATCGTCAACGGGGTGCGCAGCTCGTGCGAGGCGTTGGCCACGAAGCGCCGCTGGCCGTCGAAGGAGCGGGCGAGCCGGCCGAGCATGGTGTCGAAGATGCCGGTCAGCTCCTTCACCTCGTCGTTCGGCCCCTCGTACCCGATCCGCTCGGTCAGGTCGTGGCTCTGGGCGACCCGGCGCGCGGTCTCGGTGACGGACGTGACCGGCCGCAGCACCCACCCGGCCGCCCGCCAGCCCAGGCCGAACGCGCCGCCCGTGACGGCCAGCACCGCCAGCGCGCCGATGTTGCGCACGTTGGCCAACGTGTCGCGCTGGTAGACCGGCAGGACCTGGAGGACCCGGTCTCGTGCCACCTCGTAGCGGTTGTCGTATCTGCGGAATTCCCAGCCGTCACGCACGGCGATGGAGTTGGGGGTGACGAGGTCGGCGCGGTAGGAGAGGTTCGACCGTACGAGGAAGTAGACGGCCGTCAGCAACAGGCCGCCGCCGATGAGGAACACCCCCGCGCAGGCCAGGGCGAAACGCAGACGGACGCTCATGGAATGCGATACCCCGATCCCGGCACGGTCTCGATGACCTGCGGCTCGCCCAGCTTCTTGCGTAATTTCATCATCGTGGTCCGTACCGTGTTCGTGAACGGGTCGATGTGCTCGTCCCACACCTTCTCCAGCAGCTCCTCCGCCGAGACCACCGCGCCCTGTGCCCGCAGCAGCTCGGCCAGCACCCCGAATTCCTTGCGCGCCAGCGGCACATAACGCCCCTCGCGGAACACCTGCCGGTGCGCCCAGTCCAGTCGCACCCCGGCGCGTTCCAGCATGGGCGGGTCGGCCCGCCTGGCCCGGCGGCCGAGCGCGTGCACCCGCGCCACCAACTCCTCGAACGCGAACGGCTTGGTCAGGTAGTCGTCGGCCCCCAGCGACAGCCCCGCCACCCTCGCCCGTACGTCACCGGCGGCGGTCAGCATCAGCACCCTGACCGGCCAGCCCCGCTCGACCACCGCCCGGCACACCTCGTCGCCGTGCACCAGCGGCAGGTCTCGGTCCAGGATCAGCACGTCGTAGTCGTGCACGCCGAGCCGCTCCAGCGCCCCGTCACCGTCGTAGGCCACGTCGACGGCCAGCGCCTCCCCCCGCAGCCCCTCGGCGATCGAATCGGCGAGCATGCGCTCGTCCTCCGCGACCAGAACACGCAATGTCGCCCCCATGAAGATCGAAAGTCCCGACAGTCTGCTCCAGCCTGCATAACGCGGACATAACCACTTTTGGTGACGCTCAGGTTAGCGCCGACTCGGTGAACTGCCTTCCCTGCGGCCGGGACCCGCCCGGCCTCTCACGGGGGAGAGATGTCATGGTTGGCGCTCTTGTGGCGCCCGCGCGGCCCCGCCTGGCCGATCCGGTCTTGAGGAAGACGGGCCACCGGCTGTTCGGGGTCGTCCTGGTGCTGGCCGCGGCGCTGCGTGTGCTGGTCATGCTCGGGTACGACACCGCGCAGGTCTACTGGTACGACTCGTTCACCTACCTGAACACGGCCGTGCACATGAAGCCGCAGGGCGCCTTCCACCCGGCGGGCTACTCGTGGTTCCTGTGGCTGCTGCGCCCCTTCCACAGCGTCGAGCTGGTCGTCGGCGTACAGCACGCGATGGGCCTGGGCGTCGGTGTGCTGATCTACGTACTGCTGCGCCGCTGGTCGCTGCCCGGCTGGGGGGCCGCGCTGGCCGCGGTGCCGGTGCTGTTCGACCCGGCGTTCCTGCGGCTGGAGCACGCCGTGCTCTCGGACCTGCAGGTGATCTTCCTCGTCATGTCCGCGCTCACGGTGCTGATGTGGCGCCAGGAGGTGTCGTGGCGGGCCGCCGCGCTGGCGGGGGTGCTGCTCGCGCTGGCCGGGCTGACCCGGACCGCCGCGGTGCCGCTGCTCGCCCTGGCCGCGCTCTACCTGCTGCTGCGCCGCACCCCGTGGCGGAAGGTCGTCGTCCTGGTGGTCACCGGGGCGCTGCCGCTGCTCGCCTACGCGGGCTGGTACGCCCAGTATCACGGCCGGTTCGCGCTGAGCGGCTCCGACGGCGTCGCCCTCTGGGCCCGCACGATGACGTTCGCCGACTGCTCGATCATCAAGCCGCCCGCGGCGGAGGCCAGGCTCTGCCCGAACGGCACCGTCGTCGACGCCGCCTCCGAGTACGTCTGGGCGCCCGGCGCCGCGCTCAACCGGCTGCCCGGCGACCGGTTCGCCTACAACGACCTGGCCAGGTCGTTCGCCCTGAAGGCCATCGCCGCGCAGCCGCTCGACTATCTGCGCGAGATCGTCAAGGACACCTCGCTGGCCTTCACCTGGGAGCCGGTGCAGCACCCCAAGCGGGTGACCGCCATGTCGACCTTCCCGTACGGCTCGTGGAGGCTGCCGGAGGAGCACAGCCTCATCGCGCAGGTGCGCAAGGAGTATGACCCGGCCATCCGCGGCATGAGCTCGGTCGAGCCGTTCGGGTCCGTCCTCGCCGCCTACCCGTACCCGTGGTTCCTGCACGGCACGCTGTTCGGCGTGATCCTCCTGGCGGGGACGGCCGGGGCGATCGGCCGCCGCCGGCCGGCCCTGCTGCCGTGGGCGTTCGCGATGTTCCTGCTCGTCGCGCCGGTGGCGGCGCTGGACTTCGACCACCGCTACGTGCTGCCCGCCATTCCGATCGCTTGCGTGGCCGCCGGGCTGGCCGTACACGGGCTACCGTGGCGGCGGCGGAATCGCGCGGCGGGGAGTGAGCGGATTACCGTACCGGTGTGATCCGGATTCTGATCGCGGAGGACATGCACATCCTTCGCGAAGCGCTGGTCGAGTTGCTGTCGCTCGAGGACGACATCACGGTGGTGGCGGGGGTCGCCTCGGGTCTGGAGATCGTCTCCTCCGCGCTGGAACACCGGCCCGACGTGGCCGTGATCGACATCGATCTGCCGGGGCGGGACGGCATCTCGGCGGCTGCCGAGTTGCGTGGCCGGTTGCCCGGCTGCCGGGTGCTGATCTTGACGGCGCTGGCCAAGCCGGGCGTCCTGCGCCGGGCGCTCGGTGCGCAGGTCGCCGGATTCGTCCAGAAAGACATCCGTCCGGCCGAGCTGGCCGCGGCGATCAGGACCGTCGCCGCCGGAGGACGGGTGGTTGACCCGGCCCTGGCCCTGGTGGCGCTGGAGGCGCCGGAGAGCCCGCTCAGCCAGCGGGAGACCGAGGTGCTGCGCATGTCGGCCAGCGGGGCCCAGCCCGCCGAGATCGCCGAGCGGCTCTTCCTGACCTACGGCACGATCCGCAACTACCTCACCTCAGCCGTCACCAAGCTGGGTGCTCGCAACCGGGTGGACGCCATCCGGATCGCCACCGAGTCCGGCTGGATCTGAGCCGACTCCGGCTGGGCCTGAGCTCTGTCCGGCGGGCTCTGAGCTGGGTCCGGCTGGGTCTGAGCCGAGTCTGGCGGGCTCTGAGCTGGGTCCGGCCGGGTCTGGGCCGAACTCGGCGATCACCTCGAACCTGTCGCCGGGCAGGCGCACCGCCGCCAACCGTCCGCCGGTGCGCTGCGCCAGGCTGCCGAGTCCGGATCCGTGCCGCCCCTGCTCCGGCAGCGTGGCCGGTTCGCTCGGCGCGACGGGCCGGGCACCGTCGTTGACGACACGCAACCGTACGAGCCCGTCGGCGCCGGAGACGGTCAGCTCACACGTCCGGGCCCGGCTGTGCCGCAGGACGTTGGTGACGGTCTCGCGGAGCGCGGTGGCCACCGCCGTGTCGACCTCGGCCGGCAGCGGGCCCGTCGTGACCCGTGCCATCGCCTCGATCCCGGCGGCCGTCAGCACCTCGCGCGCCGCGTCCAGCTCGGCCGCCAGCCGCAGCTCGACCCGGTCGCCGGCGATGGACCCCAGCTCCACCAGCGCCTGTTCGACCAGCGACACGAGCGAGGCGAGCTCGGTCCTGGCCCGGCCGGGGTCCGTGTCCAGCAGCCGCTCGGCCAGCTCGCCCTTGAGGGCGACCGCCGACAGGCTGAACCCCAGGACGTCGTGCAGGTCCCGCGCGACCCGGGTCCGTTCCCGCCGTACCGCGGCCTCGGCGAGCTCGTGGCGGGCCCGGTTCAGCACGGTGATCAGCCCGGTGAGGCGCCCCAGGCTGTAGACCAGCCACGCGAGCATGACGTGACCACCGAAGTTGGCCAGCGCGTTCAGGAAGCCGGTGCCGGCGGCGACACTGTCGTACAGGAGCCAGGCCAGATGCCCGGCCAGGACGGCACCGGCGATCACCCACGATCGAGGCGGTCGTACGGTGAGCAGCACCTTGCCGGTGAAGAAGCTCAGCACGCGGTCCCAGGAGCCGGGGATGACCGCGAGGGGCAGCAGGAACAGCAGGCCCTGCACGACGAACGTGACCCGGGTCTGCGGCAGCACCTGCAGGACCACGATCCCGATGAGCCCGAGCAGCGCCCAGGCGACCGTCGGCGGGGCCGCGTGCTCCCAGTAGTAGAGGTTGATCAGCACCAGCACACACTGGATGAGCAGCACCGCGAGCAGGACGAACCGCGCCAGCCGGGGTGACTCGATCCGCGCCGCGGGCTCGGCGATCGGCTCGGCACGATAGGCACCGGCCGTCGCCCGCACCTCCGCCAAGGTACGGCGGGCGAGCGCCACGCCCTCACGGATGTCCCGCCGGGCGAGCTCCATGCCCTCGCGGATGTCCTGCCGGGCCTCCACCGGCTCTTCCCCGGCCGCATCCCTTGTCGGTAACGCGGCCGCTTCCCCTGAAGGGAACGCCGCGGCTTCCCCCAACCGGAACGCGGCCGCCTTCCGCATGCGGAACGCGATCGCCCGCAGTTTTCCGCCCAGGACGTCCCGCAACTCGCCGTCCAGCCGCAGGCGCTCCCTGGCCAGGGCCAGCCGGGCCAGCTCTCCTTGGGTGTCGTGCAGCCGCCGTGCCGTCCCGACGAGCGCGGCGAGGCTGAACACGATGAGCGCGTCGTCCGCCGTGACGATCACGAACCAGATCGAGTCGTAGACCCCGTACCCGAGCAGCGCGGCCGTCGTGCCGGTGGCGGCCAGGACAAGGACGAACAGCGGCCAGGCCGGCCGCGCCGGGAGCACGCAGAGCACTCCGGCGGCCACCGTCCACGGCATCCAGTCCCACGCCGAGCCGATCACGAGGAAGGGCAGCAGGTAGAGCAGCACCACTGCCGCCAGCAGCCCGTATCGACCGGCCGGGCGCCGGTGCCGCGCGAGGAGCGCGATCAGCGGCGGATACGACGCCATCGTGAGCAGCGACGCGAGCGGGGCGGCGTCGCGCGACACCCCGCTGATCGTGCGGATGTAGACCAGGATGCCGACCGAGGCCCACAGCATGCCCTGGGCGACCCGCAGCGGGAGGTCGTCAGCGGTCCGTGCCAACCCGATCTCCCGATGAACTATGCAAAATGCATAACCGCCTGATGACAGGGACACTATCGGCGCTTTCCCGGTCGCTGTCACCCTTTGGGGGTCGTCGCGGACATCCGTTCACCATGACCTGGGTCATGGCCGTACAAGGGCAGGGAGCCTGATGGAGCCCACCAAAGTCTTGCCGATCATCGCGATCGCCTCGCTGGTCACGGTCGAGTTCGGCGGGCACGCGCTGCTGCGCTTCATCACCACCGATCGCGACAAGCTGGGCGAGTTCCGCGAGCGGTTCTTCCGCGCCGGCCACGCGCACGCCGGAGTGCTGCTGCTGCTCTCCCTGGTGTACCTGCTGTACCTGCCCCGCGCCGGTTTCTCCGACGGGCTGGAGTGGCTGGCCGGCGGTGTCCTGCTGGCCGGGGTGCTGGCGCAGTCGGGTGGGTTCTTCCTGCATCTGGCCGTCGGCGAGCAGGGCGCCCGCTCGTCGGGCACGATGGTCACCCGAGCCGGGGGCCTGCTCCTCGCCGCCGCGCTGATCGCCCTGGCCGTGGGCCTCGTCGGAGGGGCTTAGCACAAGAATGGGAGACATGATGATCTTAGTGACCGGCGCCACCGGCAATGTCGGATCGGCACTGGTGGCCGCTCTGGCTCAGGCCGGGCAGGGGGTGCGAGCGCTCGTACGCGATCCGGGGGCCGTCACGCTGCCGCCCGGTGTCCAGCCCGTCACCGGCGACCTGAACGAGCCCGGCAGCCTGGCCGATGCCCTGACCGGCGTGCGAGGGGTGTTCCTGCTGCCGGGATATGCGGACATGCCCGGACTGCTGGCCCAGATGCGGCGGGCGGGGGTGGAGCGGGTCGTGCTGCTGTCGGGCGGCTCGGCCGGGCAGGCGGACATGAGCAACGCGGTCTCCCGCTACATGGCGCTGTCCGAGCAGGCCACGCGGGAGGCGGGGGTGCCCTGGACCTTCCTGCGGCCCAGGGCGTTCATGTCCAACGCGCTGCGCTGGCTGCCGCAGCTTCAGGCCGGCGACCTGGTACGCGTACCGTTCGCCGGGGTGGCGGCGGCGACCATCGATCCGGCCGACATCGCGGCGGTCGCGGCCCTGGCGCTGACGGGCGACGGGCATGAGGGCCGGATCTACGAGCTGACCGGCCCGGACTCGCTGCTGCCCGCCGACCAGGTCGCCGTGCTGGCCAAGGTGCTGGGCAGGGACCTGCGTTGCGAGGGCCTGCCGGACGAGGAGGCGCGGGCGCAGATGGAGGCGACCATGCCGGTCGAGTACGTCGACGCCTTCTTCAGCTTCTATGTCGACGGCACGCTCGACGAGTCCCAGGTCCTGCCGACCGTTCAGGAGGTGACGGGACACCCGCCCCGCACCTTCGAACAGTGGGCGCAGGCCCACGCCGACGCCTTCCAATAGGGCGAACGGAGCGCCGTCGATCATGGAAATGATCGGTGAGCGCGACCGGCGGTTTCCTCGTCTGTCCCCCGCGAGGCTGCCGCTTCAGCGAAATGTTACGTAGTATCCGGACATCACGAGCGTTGGGGGCGCCAGGGTGCCAGGACAGAGCGTGGGTGTGGTCGTCGAGCCGGGAGTACCCCCGGAGGTCGCCGGAATGCTGCGTGCGAACGCCCCGCTCCTGTCCAGGATCCGAGCAGGCTGGGTGCCTCCTGCCGTGCAGCCGGTCGAGCGGCGCTGGCCGTCGAGCCTGGCGCTGCTGGCCGCCACGCCCCTGGTCGTCGCGATGATGTCCGCGCTGCTGGCCTCCCCGGTGGCGCCGGTCGGCTTCGTGCTGCTGGGCGGATTCGTCTTCGTCGTGCTCGTCAAGATCGCCTCCATCAACGAGGTGCCGTTACACGACCGCCCCTATGAGCGTGGCGTCTACGAGCGGGCCCGCTGGTACCACGGGCGCTACCTGCTGGCCGACGACTTCGACGCGGAGGCCAAGGTGGTGCTGGCCAGGGCGCAGCGGGCGATCGGCGCCGTGCTGCGTTCCCACGTCAACGCCGAAGGACTGCTGGACGACGCGCGCAACGCCGTGATGCTGCCGGAGCAGGAGTGGGAGATCGCCCGGCTGCTGGCCAAGCTCTCGGCCCTGCGCGGTGAGCACAAGGAGCTGCTGGCCCGCGGTATCGCTCCGGAGGTCGCGGCGGTGATCGAGCCGCTGGACCGCGCCCTGGTCACCAGCGAGGCCGCGGTCGTGGCGCGCGTCGAGGCGCTGGAACGTTACGCCGGGCACGTCGCCGAGGCCGAGCGCGCCTACCACGCCCGCGGCCAGATCGAGGAGCTGCGGGCCCGGCTGCCGCGCTACGAGGAGCTTCTGGCCGAGTCGGGCGCCGACGCGCTGGCCGTACCCGAGATCGAGAAGCTCGCCGAGGACGCCGACGACCTGGAGCGGCTGCTGCGCAGGAGCGTGAGCTCGGCGCACGAGGCGTTCCGTCACCTGGAAGGCTGACGCCGAACAGATCGTGAGCAGGCGGTTGCGTATTGTCGTATGACACGTTCCAGCACCTCTCCGGGTGACAATCCCATAAAATCCGTTTCTGTGGCGGATGTGGTGGTCGATCCAGATGTCCCGGAGGATGACGCCCAGCTGATCACGGAGAGCGAGCATCTCCTGATCCGCATGCGGCGCGGCTGGGCGCCCGACCCCCTGCCGTCCAGGGCATCCGGTAAGGCCGGGCGCGTGGCCCTCGCGGCGATCACCCTGATGGTGATGTCCCTTCTGCTGTCCGGGACGCACACCTACCGGGCGGGCGGCCTGCTGCTGCTCAGCCTCATCGCCATCCCCGTCCTGCTGGTGATCTTCCTCCGCAAGGACCTCGACGAGGACGAGGAGACGGCCGTCGACCGGGAGACCTACGAGCAACTGCGCTGGTACGAGGGCCGGTACGTGCTCGCCGCCGACCTCGACGAATCCTCCCGCAGACTGCTCGCCCGGGCCAGGCGGGCCGTCGCCACGGTGACGCACTCGGCGGTCAACGTCGAAGGACTGCTGGACGACGTGCGCAACGCCGTGATGCTGCCCGCCCAGGAGTGGGAGATCGCCCGGCTGCTGGCCAAGCTGTCGGCGCTGCGGACCAAGCATCGCCAGACCATGTCGGAGGTGAACTCGCCGGAGGTCGCCGCCGTGGCCGAGCCGCTCGCCAGGGCGCTCGACAGCAGCGAGGAGGCCGTCGTGGCCCGGGTGGAGGCCCTGGAACGGTACGCCGCCAATGTGGCCGACGCCGAGCGCGCCTACCGGGCCCATCAACAGATCGAGGAGCTGCGGGGCCGGATCCACCAGTATGAGGAGCTGGTCTCGGAGTCGGGCGCGGACGGCTTCGCCGTACCGGAGATCACCCGGCTCGCGCAGGACGCCGACGAGCTGGAGCGGGCGCTGCGGCGGAGCGTGCGCTCCGCCCACGAGGCTTTCCGCTACCTGGACCCCTGAGTGCTGTCCAAGGGCTACTGGACGTGCGCGGCCTCCATCAGCACGTCGCACAGAGCTTCCGCCGCGTCGATCCGGCCCAGCTTGCGCGCCGCCTCGGCCATCGTCGCGCGCAGGCCGGGATCGGCCAGCAGCGGCATCAGCTCGGCCAGCAGCTGATCGCCCGTCGGACGCGGCTCCAGCAGCGCGCGCCCCGCGCCCGCGGAGACCAGGTAGCCGGCGTTCTTGCGCTGCTCGTCGCCGCCGCTCGGGATCAGCGGGATCAGCACCGACGGCCTGCCGATGGCGGTCAGCTCCGACACCGTGCCGGCGCCGCTGCGCGAGATCACCACGTCGGCCGCGGCGAACAGATCGGGCAGCTCCGAGCCCACGTACGGCACCGGGTGGTAGCGGTCGGCCAGGTCCGGCGGCAGCGCGGTGGCGCGCATCTGGTCGATCCACGCGGGCCCGCACTGGTGCACGATCTGGGCGTGCGGCAGCAGCCGCGGCAGGATCTCCGCGATCAACGTGTTGATCTGCTTGCTGCCCTGCGCGCCGCCCGTCACGTAGATCAGCGGCACCTCGAACGTCAGCCCGAACAGGTCGTACGCCGCGGCCCGGTTGCCCTGCAGCAGCTCCGGCCTGATCGGATTGCCGGTCACCACGGCCTTCGCGCGCGCCGACGGCGGCAGGTATTCCAGCGACGACTCGTGGGACAGCGCGATCCGCGTCGCCAGCCTGGCCAGGATCCGGTTGGCCAGCCCCACCACCGTGGTCTGCTCGTGCATCACCAGCGGGCGGCGGATCAGCTTGGCCGCCACACCGATCGGCACCGCCACGTAGCCCCCGGTCGACAGCACCACGTCGGGCAGGTAGCGGGCGGCGTGCCCGACCGCCTGGAACACGCCCACCGGGATGCGGAACACGTCGGCGACGTTGGTGCCCAGCTCCTTGAGGTTGGGCCGGCGCCGCAGCTTTCCGGTGGTGATGGCCTTGAACGGGATGCCGTGCTCGGTGGTGATCCTGGCCTCAAGGCCGTTGGCCGTGCCCACCCAGAGCACGTCGTGCGGCACCTGACGTCGCTGAACGGCCGACAGGGTCGTCAGGGCCGGATAGGTGTGACCGCCGGTGCCGCCGCCGGTGATCAACAGTCGCAGGGTTCGTGACATGCGATCAGACTAGGGCCCCGGCGGGAAAGGTCGTCGCGCCGCACGGTCACTTGGGGCTCGGCTTCGCCGAACAGGCGGTTGACCGGTAGCGTTTCACCATGCGACTCGGCGTGCTGGACATCGGCTCGAACACCGTCCACCTACTCGTCGTGGATGCCCACCGCGGCGCGCGGCCACTGCCCGCCTACTCGCACAAGGAGGAGCTTCGGCTGACCGAGCACCTCGACGAGCGCAACGAGCTGTCGGCCGAGGGCATCGAGCGGCTCGGCGAGTTCGTCGAGGAGGCGCTGAGCATCGCCGAGGACAAAGGCGTGGAAAACTTCCTGGCCTTCGCCACCTCGGCCGTGCGCGAGGCCGCCAACGGCGAGCACGTGCTCGCCCAGATCAACGACCGCTGCGGCGTGCACATCGAGGTCCTGTCCGGCAGCGACGAGGCCAGGCTGACGTTCCTGGCGGTGCGGCGCTGGTTCGGCTGGTCGTCGGGGCGGCTGCTCGCCTTCGACATCGGGGGCGGCTCGCTGGAGATCGCCGCCGGGGTCGACGAGGAGCCCGACGTCGCCGTCTCGCTTCCGCTCGGCGCTGGGCGGCTCACCCGCGGCTGGTTCGCCTCCGACCCGCCGTCCGCCGACGAGGTCCGCAACCTGCGCAGGCACGTACGCGCCCAGATCGCCCGCACGGTCGGCGACATCGTCCGATACGGCGAGCCCAACCGGGCCGTGGCCACCTCCAAGACCTTCAAACAGCTGGCCAGGATCGCCGGGGCCGCGCCCACCAACGACGGCCTCTATGTCTCCCGGTCGCTGTCGCGGCAGGACATGGCCGAGTGGGCCGTCAAGCTGACCACCATGAGCTCCGCCGAGCGGGCCGCGCTGTCCGGCGTGTCCGACGGGCGGGCCGCGCAGCTGGCCGCGGGGGCCATCGTGGCTCACGCGACCATGGACCTCTTCGAGGTCGACCGGCTGGAGGTCTGCCCCTGGGCGCTGCGCGAGGGGGTCATCCTGCGTCGCCTCGACATGCTGCCCAGTCGGCCGGATGTGACGTCGAGGTAACCGCGATCTACCCGAATCTCGCGCATAAGTGGCGGTTCTCGGGGCATCTCCGGCTGATGTTGGCAGTGCTCAGCACGATCGCCTCGCTGGTGATCGTCCTCATCCTGGCGTTCCTGGCCGTCTTCCTCATTTCCGTGGCCGTCCTGCTCGCGCTCGCGCTGATGGCGGGATCGACGGCCCACAAGCCCGAGGTACGGCCGGTCATGGGAGGGCTTGAGGCACGGTTGCGGGGGAGAGGTGAGCAGGTACGACCGTCCGCCTGAGCGTGGGGGCCGTGCTTCGGAAGCCGTTCAGTTGGCGATGAAGTGCGGCCCCGCCGCGCCCGGCGCGAAGCGCAGGCGCTTCTCCAGGCACACCACCGACCCGTCCTCGTGCCGGTTGGTGAAGCGGATGTCGTCGGCCAGTGCCCGCATGATCTGGATCCCCCGGCCGGACTCGGCGTTGGGCGCCGCCTCGCCGTTGCTGGGGGGCGGGTCGAAGCCGCCGCCCATGTCGATCACTCTGATGACGCAGAGCTTGTCGTAGACCCCCGCGCTCACCACGTACTCGTCGCTGGAGCCCGCGTGCCTGATGACGTTGGAGCACGCCTCGGTGAGCATGAGCTCGATGTCGTCGCGGATCTGCGGCTCCACCCCCAATGACCTCAGCGTGCCGTCGAACATCCGCCTGATCAGGGGGACGCTGGCCGCATCTCTGGGCAGCCGGAGCGCTATCGTGGCCTCCACCGCACCTCCTCCGTAGTCCCTTGGACGCGTCAGTGGCCACTCCTCTGCCCATTCAGACCCGCCCCAATCGTCCCTACGGTTCCATGAGGCGGAGCGCCACCTCCATCGCGGCCTCGCTGATCTCCTCTTCGGTCAGCTTCTCGTCCTGCGTCATCCACTTCCCGGCGTGCAGCGTGAACAGCGCCATCGAGCGGCTGATGCGCACGGCCAGCGGGTCGCCGGGATCGGTGACCGCGGAGGTCAGCTCCAGCATCACCTCGCGCATCCGAAGGATCTTCGGGTGATCGCGCAGCGCCGTCTGGTTGCGCTCCATGAAGCGGGCGACCTCGAGGTAGCGCTCGTTCGTCAGCTTCTCGGCGTAGCGCAGGAGCAGCTCGCGGCGTGTCTCCGGCGTGTTCGACCGGCTCCTGAACCAGGCCAGGAGCTCCTCCATGTCCGCCACCCGCAGATCGGCCAGGCTGGCGACGATGTCTTCCTTGGTCTTGAAGTGGTAGTAGAGCGCGGCCTTCGTCACGCCGAGCTCCTCCGCGATCTCTCGCAGCGAGGTCGCTTCGTAACCCTGCTCGATGAAGAGCTTGAGCGCGATCTCCTGGATCCGGCTCCGCGTGTCTTCCCGCAATGTGCACCTATTTCGACTTGTATCGACTTGACCGTCGGCAAGCAAGGTTTCTAGCCTATTCTATGCTTGCCGGTCGGCCGGTAAGCAAGGACGTCCAGTGGGGGTGTGTATGGCGGAAACGGTCGCACGACGGCGTGAAGTCATGGTGGTCCTGCCCGGGCTGATGCTCGCGATGCTCCTCGCCATGCTCGACAACATGATCATGGGTACGGCGATGCCGCGCATCGTCGGCGAACTCGGGGGACTGACCCATCTGTCATGGGTCGTCACAGCCTACGTTCTCGGTACGACGGTCTCCACCCCCATCTGGGGAAAGATCGGCGACCTGTACGGCCGTAAGACCATCTTCATGATCTCGATCGTGATCTTCATGATCGGCTCCATGCTCTGCGGGATGGCGGGCTCCTCCCTGCTCGGCGGCCCTGACGGCGGCATGGCCGAGCTGATCGGGTTCCGCGCGCTGCAGGGTCTGGGCGCCGGCGGCCTCGTGGTCAACGTGATGGCCATCATCGGCGACCTGGTGCCGCCCCGCGAGCGCGGCCAGTACCAGGGCATCATGGCGGGCGTCATGTCGCTGGCCATGATCGCCGGCCCGCTGGTGGGCGGCTTCATCACCGACAACCTCGACTGGCGCTGGGCCTTCTACGTGAACCTGCCGGTCGGCGCCATCGCCCTGGTCGTCCTGGCGCTGCGGTTGAAGCTCCCCAAGCTGCACAACCGGGTGCGGATCGACTGGCTGGGCGCGATCCTGCTGTCCGTCAGCATCACCGCGATGGTCCTGATCACCACCTGGGGCGGCAACCAGTACGGCTGGGGCTCCTGGCAGATCCTCACCCTGGTCGCGGTCGCCGTGGTCACGCTGGCGGTGTTCATCTTCGCCGAGGGCAGGGCGGCCGAGCCGATCATGCCGCTCCAGCTGTTCCGCAACCGCAACTTCGCCCTGATCTCGGGCATCGGGTTCCTGCTCGGCTTCGCCATGTTCGGCGCCATCAACTTCCTGCCGCTGTTCCAGCAGACGGTTCAGGGCGCCTCGGCCACCAACTCGGGCCTGCTGCTGCTGCCGATGATGGCCTCGGCCATGGTGGTGTCGCTGTTCGTCGGCCGGGCCATCACCGCCACGGGCAAGTACAAGATCTACCCGGTGCTCGGCGGCGTCGGCATGGCCGTGGCCATGTGGCTGCTGTCGACCATGGACGTCGCCACGCCCAGCTGGCGCACGGGCGTCTATATCGCCGTCCTCGGCCTCGGCATGGGCTTCCTCATGCAGACCACGATGCTCATCGCGCAGAACAGCGTCGAGCAGAAGGACCTCGGCGTCTCCAGCAGCGCCGCCACGTTCTTCCGCTCGATCGGCGGCTCGTTCGGCGTCTCGATGTTCGGCGCCATCTTCAACAACCACCTCCTGTCCGAGC
This sequence comes from Nonomuraea sp. CA-143628, assembly GCF_050942315.1. Lineage (NCBI taxonomy): Bacteria > Bacillati > Actinomycetota > Actinomycetes > Streptosporangiales > Streptosporangiaceae > Nonomuraea > Nonomuraea sp. CA-143628. The sequence continues at coordinate 7,272,061 of NZ_CP192072.1, read as the reverse complement.
TGACCGGCCGGTTCGGCCCGCAGGCGGCGGACAAGATCGCCAAGGGCGGCGGCCGGCTGGACCCGGCGGCGCTCGGCCAGATGCCGCCGCAGATGCGCACCGGCCTGCTGGAGTCACTCGCCGCGTCGATCTCCGGCGTCTTCTGGTGGGCCATCCTGTTCGCCGTGGCCGTGCCGGTGCTGGCGCTCTTCATCAAGGAGATCCCCCTGCGCGGGGGCCCGTCGGCCGACGCCTCCCAGCACGAGGTGGTCAGCCCGGCGGCAGGCTGAACAGCTTGTCGAGCCCGGTCATCCGCATCAGGTTACGCAGATAGGGCGTCAGCGCCACCACGCGCAACTCGGCGTCGGCGCCCTCGACCTGCCGCTGGAGGCGTACGAGAGCGGCCAGACCGGAGGAGTCGATGAAGGCCAGCTCCGACAGATCGAGGTCGAGCCGGCGATAACCGGTGTCGAACGTCAGCCCCGCCAGCTCGGCGGCGGTGTCGAAGTCGAGGTCGCCGCTGAGCGCCAGCCGGATCGTCGTTTCGTCCAGCGTGGCGACATCGATGCGCAACGGCGTCTTGTCGAGCACCGTCTCAGCTTATCCACCGCGCGGATAATGGGAGGCGTGGGGCGCCCGGGTTCGGGAAAATCGCCGCTATGAAGCCCTCTGGTGCCCATCGGTTCAGCCGTCCAAGCGCGGCGGACGCCCCCGCCATCCACGAGCTCGTCGCGGCCTGCGACCTGGCCGTCATCGGCGTTCCCGACGCCACCTTGGCCGACATCGCCGACGAGCTGGCCGAGCCGGACTTCAACCTCGACACCGACGGCTGGCTCGTCCACGACGCCGACGGCACGCTGGTCGGCTGGGCCTGGGCGGGCGCCAAGGGCGACAGCGACATGCTCGACATCGAGGTCCTCGTGCGTCCCGGCGTCGAGGGGCTCGCCGACGAGCTCTGGCGCCTCGTCCTCGACCGCGCCGGGGAGCTGGCGCTGGAGCGGGGCCACGACGCCGCCACGGTCGACATCGGCATCTACCGGGCCGACACCGCCAGGCAGGCGCTCGCCAAGGAGCGCGGCTTCGAGCCCGGCACCAGCTTCCACCGCATGCGCGTCGACCACGAGGGGCCGGTCGAGCCGCCCGCCCCGATCCCCGGGCTGACCCTCCACAACGGGGAGACCGACGCCGTCCGCAGGGAGGCGCACCAGATCTACCAGGAGGCGTTCGCCGACCACTTCGGCTTCGTCAAGAACGACTACGACCACTGGCTCGAACGCAGGCAGGCGCAGAGCATCACCGACTGGACCCAGCTCACCGTCGCCAGGATCGACGGGCGGCCGGCGGCGGTGGTGATCGGCAACAACCAGTTCGTGCCGGACGAGGACTGCGGCTACGTCGCCACGCTGGCCGTCCTGCCCGAGCACCGGGGGAAGGGGCTGGGCCGCTTCCTGCTGCGGCACGCCTTCGCCGCCGACGCGGCGCGCGGGAGGCGGGGGACGCTGCTGCATGTGGACTCCAACAACACCTCGCCCGCGCTCGACCTGTACCTGTCGGCGGGCATGCGACCGGTCCTGGTGATCGACGTCTGGCGCCGCCTGATCCGCCCCACCCGAGCCTCCTGACGGTCGGCTCTCACGGGTGGTGCTTCTTTCGGTCTAGCGTACGAACGTACTAGTTCGTACATTTGATGGGACTGGAGGAGAGTGAGAGCGGATGAGCTCCTATCTGATCGGCCTGATCGGCGCCGGGATCGGCCCGTCGTTCAGCCCCGCGCTGCACGAGCGCGAAGCCGACGCGCACGGCGTGCGTTATGTCTACCGACTGCTCGACATCGGCGAGCTGGGACTGGGGGCGGACGCCGTGGGAGAGCTGGTCCGTACGGCGCGGCGGCTCGGGTACGACGGCCTCAACATCACCCACCCGTGCAAGCAGACCGTGATCCCCTTCCTGGACGAGCTGTCCCCGGACGCGGCCATGCTCGGCGCGGTCAACACCGTCGTGTTCGAGGGGCGGCGGGCCGTGGGGCACAACACCGACTGGGCCGGGTTCGCGGAGTCGTTCGCCCGGGGACTGCCCGACGCGCCGACCCGGCGGGTGGTGCAGCTGGGCGCGGGCGGGGCGGGCGCGGCGGTGGCGCACGCCCTGCTGACCCTCGGTGCCGATCAGGTCGTGCTGGTCGACGCCGCCGAAAGCCGGGCGGCCTCGCTCGCCGCAGACCTCGCCGGCCGGTTCGGGCCGGACCGGATCCGCACCGCGGCCACGGCCGAGCTGGGCGGGCTGCTCGCGACGGCCGACGGGCTGGTGCACGCGACCCCCACCGGGATGGCGCAGCACCCCGGGCTGCCGCTCCCCGCCGAGCTGCTGCGGCCGGAGCTGTGGGTGGCCGACATCGTCTACCGGCCCCTGGAGACCGAGCTGCTGCGCAGGGCCAGGGCGCTCGGCTGCCGGACCATGCACGGCGGCGGCATGGTGGTCTTCCAGGCCGCGCACGCCTTCCGCCTGTTCACGGGCCGCGAGCCCGACGCCGAACGGATGCTCACCCACCTCACCGACCTGATCGACGCCTGACCGGGAGGTCCCCTCATGCGCAAGTCCATCGCCACCGTCTCGGTCAGCGGGACGCTGGCGGAGAAGCTGACCGCCATCTCCGCCGCGGGCTTCGACGGCGTGGAGATCTTCGAGAACGACCTGCTCGTCTCCCCGCTGAGCCCGGAGGAGGTGCAGGCACGGGCCAGGGATCTGGGTCTCGGCATCGACCTGTACCAGCCGTTCCGCGACTTCGAGGCGGTGCCCGGCGACGTGCTGGCCCGCAACCTGCGCCGGGCCGAGCGCAAGTTCGAGCTGATGGAACGCCTCGGCGCCACCACGCTGCTGGTCTGCTCCAGCGTGTCGCCCGACGCGGCCGACGACGACCAGCTGGCCGCCGAGCAGCTGAGCCTGCTCGCCGAACGCGCCGCCGGGCACGGCATCAGGATCGCCTACGAGGCGCTGGCCTGGGGCAGGCACGTCAACGAATACCTGCACGCCTGGCGGATCGTCCGCATGGCCGGCCACCCGAACCTCGGCACCTGCCTCGACAGCTTCCACATCCTGTCGCGCGGCTCCGACCCGATCGGCATCGAGGCGATCCCGGGCGACCGGGTGTTCTTCCTCCAGCTGGCCGACGCGCCGCTGCTGGCGATGGACGTGCTGCAGTGGAGCAGGCACTACCGGTGCTTCCCTGGCCAGGGCACCTTCGACCTGGCGGGACTGGTGAGCCACGTGCTGGACGCCGGGTACGCGGGGCCGCTGTCGCTGGAGGTGTTCAACGACGGCTTCCGGCAGGCCGACGCCGGCCGGACGGCCTTGGACGCCATGCGGTCGCTCATCGCCCTGGAGGAGGCCACCGCCCTGCGACGCGCCGCGACCCCGCCGATCCCGTCCCCGGCCAGCACGGCTCCCGTCCGACTGGCACCGGTCGTCCCGTCCCCGGTCATCCCGTCCGGCTTCGCGTTCGCCGAGCTCTCCGTCCCTCCCGCCGACCTGTCTGGAGCGGGGGAGTCGCGTGGGGGGCAATCCGGTCATGCGTACGAGCTGGGCGGGCTGCTGGCGGCGCTCGGGTTCGTCCGCACCGGGACGCATGCCCACAAACCGGTCGAACTCTGGGAGCAGGGAGAGGCCCGGATCCTGCTCAACGCCACCGGCGAAGGACCCGCGCTCGCGGCGATCGGGCTGGAGAGCCCGGACCCCGCTGGTTCCGTGCGGCGCGCCGAGTCGCTGCTGTCCCCGGTCCTGCCCCGCCACCGCGCCCCTAGGGACGCCAGGCTGGACGCGATCGCCGCACCGGACGGGACCGAGCTCTTCTTCTGCCGAACCGGACATCCCGACCATTCCACCTGGACCGACGACTTCGAGCCCCGCGCGGCGGGTGAACCTGCCGCTGGGGGCATCACGCACATCGACCACGTGGCGCTCACCCAGCCCAGGCACCACTTCGACGAGGCCGCGCTGTTCTACCGCACCGTCCTCGGCCTGCGTCCCCAGGAGAGCCTGGAGGTCCCCGATCCCTACGGCCTGCTCCGCAGCAAGGCGATGTCCACGGCGGATGGCGCCGTACGGATGGTGCTCAACATCAACCAGGTCGGCGCCCAGCACATCCCCTGGCAGCACATCGCCCTGGCCTGCGGCGACATCGTGGCCACCGCCCGCAGGCTGCGCGCCGTACACCCTGACCTGCTGCTCGCCGTCCCCGCCAACTACTACGACGACCTCGCCGCCCGGTACGACGTGCCCCCCGAGCTGCGGGAGCTCGGCCTGCTGTACGACAGGGACGAGCACGGGGAGTTCCTCCACCTGTACACGATCACGGCCGGGCGGGTGTTCTTCGAGCTCGTCCAGCGCGTCGGCGGCTATCAGGGGTACGGCGCCGCCAACGCGCCCGTCCGCCTGGCCGCCCAGCACGCCCGGGATGGCGGCCACGCACGGCAAGGCGCGGCACGGGAAGGCCACGGGCGGGAAGGCGCCGCACGGGAAGGACACGCCTCGCAAGGACAGCCGTCATCTAGGATTAACGCGACCCCCGTCGGCCCGACCGTGGAGCCCCATGACCTCGCAGCCACTCGCTCGCGCCGCCGGTGAACGTCAGCGTGACGCCGACCGGACCAAGGCGGAGATCCTTCAGGTCGCGCAGCGGGAGTTCGCGCGGCACGGGTACGCCGGCGCCAGGGTGGACGAGATCGCCGAGCGGACGCGCACCACCAAGCGCATGATCTACTACTATTTCGGCGGCAAGGAGCAGCTCTACATCGCGGTCCTGGAGAAGGCGTACACCGAGGTGCGGGCCGCCGAGCGGACCGTCGACGTGGCGCACCTGGCGCCGGTGGAGGCCATCCGCACGCTGGCGGAGCTGACGTTCGACCACCACGACGCGCACCGCGACTTCATCAAACTGGTCGGCATCGAGAACATCCACGAGGCCGAGCACATCCGCAAGTCCGAGGTGCTGGCCAACCTGGGCGCGCCCGTGCTCGACATCATCTCCCGCATCCTCGACGCGGGACAGGAGTCCGGCGACTTCGTCACCGAGGCCGATGCCATAGACGTGCACATGATGATCAGCGCGTTCTGCTTCTTCCGGGTCGCCAACCAGCACACGTTCGGGGCGCTGTTCGGCCGCGACATGACCGCGCCGGAGCACCGCGCCAGGCTGCGCACGATGGTCGGCGAGCTGACCGTCGCCTACCTGCGTGGCGCCGGCGCTCCGGCGTAGCGTCAGCGCCTCGCGCAGTGTGTCGACGCCCCGTGTAGTGCCGCCCACCTGCGGCCGGACGGCCGCACCCGATCTCGGCCGCTCGGGAGACGGTTCGTTCACACCCTTGTAATGTACGAACCAGTGAGTTAGTTTCGGGGCTATTCTCACCCGGGAGGAGCCCCGTGACCGACATCCCCACTCCCCAGGGAAAGCCGCGCAAGGCCGCGATCGCCGCCTGGATCGGCAGCGCCCTGGAGTACTACGACTTCTTCATCTACGGCACCGCCGCCGCCCTGGTCTTCGGCAAGGTCTTCTTCCCTTCGTCCGCCCCGGGCACCGGAACGCTGCTGGCCCTGGCCACGTTCGGCGTCGGCTACCTGGCCAGGCCCGTCGGCGCGTTCGTGCTCGGGCACGTGGGGGACAAGTTCGGGCGCAAGAAGGTGCTGGTCTCCACGCTGGTGCTGATGGGGCTGTCGACGTTCCTGGTCGGCTGCCTGCCCACCTACGACCAGGTTGGGGTGCTGGCCCCGGTGCTGCTGGTGGTGCTGCGGCTGCTGCAGGGCTTCTCCGTCTCGGGTGAGCAGGCGGGCGCGAACTCCATGACCCTCGAACACGCCCCGGAGGGCCGCCGCGCCTACTACACCAGCTTCACGCTCAACGGCACGCAGGCCGGGCAGATCATCGCGACCGCGATCTTCCTGCCGATCGCGGCGCTGCCCGAGGAGCAGCTGCTGAGCTGGGGCTGGCGGGTGCCGTTCTGGCTGAGCATCGTGGTGGCGGCCGTCGGGTTCGTGATCCGCCGCACGCTGGAGGAGACGCCCGCCTTCGAGCGGGAGGTCGCCGAGAACGGCGTCGCCAAGTTGCCGCTGGTCGTGCTGTTCCGCGAGCACGGGACGGACGTCCTGCGGGTGATCGTGGCCGCGGTGATCGCGTCGGTGAGCACGATCTTCACCGTGCACGCGCTGTCGTACGCGGTCAACACGATGGGGCTGGAACGCGCACCGATGCTGTGGGTCGGCGTGCTGGCCAATGTCGCGGCGGTGATCACGATCCCGCTGTGGGGGAAGTTGTCGGACCGGGTGGGGCGCAAGCCGGTGTTCATCGGCGGCTCGCTGGGGTGCGCGGTGCTGATCTCCGCCTACCTCTGGGCGATCTCGGCCGGCGGCTATCCGCTGATCTTCGTGGCGGGGATCCTGATGTTCGGTGTCGTGCACAGCGCGACCAGCGGGGTCTGGCCCTCGTTCTACGGGGAGATGTTCAGCACCCGGGTACGGCTGTCCGGGATGGCGATCGGCACGCAGATCGGGTTCGCCATCGCCGGGTTCGCGCCCACGCTCGCCACGGCCGTGGCGGGGACGGGCCGGGACAGCTGGCTGGGCGTCTCACTGCTCACCGCGGCGCTGTGCCTGATCAACGTGGCCGCCGTGGCCACGGCGCGGGAGACGTACCGGATCCCCACCGACCAGCTCGGCGTCAAGCCCGCCACCCCCGCACCGACCGCGACGGCGCGCGCGACGTGAGCGAGGAGTTCCGTGTCTACGCCATCCAGTACGCGCGGCGCGACGCCCTGCGCGGTGAGCACTTCCACGGTCACGACGGGCGGGCGGGCGAACCGCACCCGACGGCCTACTACACCTGGCTGGCCGTCTCCGACCGGCACACCGTCGTCATCGACACCGGCATCAGCCGCGCCCGCGCCGCCGGGATCGACGGCCTCGACTACCTGGCCGCACCCGCCGAGACGATGGCCGAGCTGGGCGTGGACGCCGACGCGGTCGGCCACGTGGTGCTCACCCACCTGCACTACGACCACACCGGTACGGCCCGCGACTTCGGCGCCGCCCGGTACGTCCTGCAGCGCGCCGAGCTCGACTACTGGACCGGCCCTTGGTCCCGGCGCGTCGCCAGGGAGCGCTGGCTGATGGACGAGGACGACGTGGCGCGGCTGCGGGCGGCGGAGAAGGAAGGCCGGATGGACCTGCTCGACGGCGACGCCGAGGTGGTCCCCGGGCTGAGTGTCCACCTGGTCGGCGGGCACACGGCGGGCATGCAGGTGGTACGGGTCCGGACCGCGCGCGGCCACGTGGTGATCGCCTCGGACGCGAGCCACTTCTTCGAGAACATCGAGGACGACCGGCCGTTCCCGATCCTGCACAGCATGACCGGCATGTACGGGGCCTTCGACCGGATCAACGAGCTCGCCGAGGGTCCGCATCTGGTGGTGCCCGGCCACGACCCCGAGGTACTCACCCGCTTCCCGCCGCTCACCGGGCCCCTGAGCGGCCGGGTCGCCGTGATCGCCCCATAGCACCCTGCGGGAGCACCGGCGGAGGACCTGCGGGAGCGCGGGCGGGCAGCGGCGGCAGGACCGGAAGGGCTCACAGGCCGAGGTAGATGCGCCGGACCTGGGGGTCGACCCGTAGGGCGGCCGAGGTGCCGGTGGCCGCGATCTCCCCGTTCTCCATGACCAGGCAGGCGGAGGTGACATCGAAGGTGAGCTTGGCGTTCTGCTCGACCAGCAGGATGCTCAGCCCGTCGGCGTTCAGCCTCTTCAGCCCGGTCACGATCTCCTCGACCAGGATCGGCGACAGCCCCATAGAGGGCTCGTCGAGCAGCATCACCCGGGGGCGGCACATGAGCGCGCGGCCGATCGCCAGCATCTGCTGCTGACCCCCGGACAGCGCCCCCGCCAGGCGGTGCCGCATCTCGCCGAGCACCGGGAACAGGTCGTAGACCTCGCCGATCGGCGTCCGCTTCCAGTTGCCGGTGTAGGCGCCCAGCAGCAGGTTCTTCTCCACGGAGAGTCCCGGGAACACGTGCCGCCCCTCGGGGACGTACCCGATGCCGTGGCGGACCAGGGTGTGCGCGGGCGCTCGCAGCAGGTCGTGCGCGCCGAAGGCGATGCGCCGGGCCTGCCGGGGCGCCAGGCCCATGACGGCCTTGAGCGTGGAGGTCTTGCCCGCCCCGTTGGCGCCGATGATGCCCAGCGACTGGCCGGGCTCCACCGTGAAACTCACGTCGCGGGCGGCCCGCACCCCGCCGTAGTGCACCGACAGTCCTTCGACGATCAGCGTGCTCATCTGGTGGCCTCCTCGGCAGCGGACCCGGCATCAGAGTCGGCATCGGACTCCGCGGCGGAGCCAGTGCCGGACTCGGCGGCGGACTCCGCGGCGGTCCGGGACGGTGCGGACATCGAATCGCCCAGGTAGGCCGCGACCACGTCCGGCTGGACGGCGACGTCCGCGGGCGCGCCGTCGGCGATGACCTTTCCGCCGGACAGCACGGTGACCCGGTCGCACAGCGACATGACCAGGCCCATGTTGTGCTCGATCACCACGACCGTCACGCCGGAGTCCCTGATCGAGCGGACGATCTCGGCGAGCTGCCGTACCTCCTCGCCGTTGAGCCCGGCCGCCGGCTCGTCGAGCAGCAGCAGCGCGGGCGCCATCGCCATCGCGCGGGCCATCTCGATCCGCCGCTGGATCCCGTACGGCAGCGCGCGCGGCGCGGCTTCGGCGAAGTCCCGCAGCCCGAACCGGTCGATCAGCTCATCGGCCCGCATCCGCAGCGCCCGCTCGAACCCGAGCACGCTCCAGGGGAGCGCGAGGTAACGCCAGACCCAGCGCGTGCGCGTGCGATCCAGGCCGACCAGGATGTTCTCCCGTACGGTGAGGTCGCCGAACAGCCGCAGGTTCTGGAACGTGCGGGCCACCCCCAGCTGCGACAGCCGGTACGGAGCCGCGCCGGTGACCTCCCGCCCTCGGAACAGCACCCGGCCGGACGTCGGCGTGTAGAAGCCGCTCACGACGTTGAACAGCGTCGTCTTGCCCGACCCGTTCGGCCCGACGACGCCGCGAATCTCGCCGGCCGTGATCGTGAGCGACACCTGGTCGAGCGCGGTCAGCCCTTTGAACCGCATGGTCACGCCGCCGACCTCCAGCAGGCCCACGCCCGCGTCCGCGCCCACTCGGTCATCGGTCCGGTCGTGCGCTTGCCCGTCCGCCCGGCCGTCGCCCAAGCCATCCGCGCGGTCGTACGGCTGGAAGGCGCCCAGTGCGGCTCTCGCCCCGGCGGCCCGGCGGCGCCGGAGCCGGGCGGGCAGTCCGGCCAGCCCGGTGGGGGCGAAGACCACCACGAGGACGACCACGCTGCCATAGCCAAGCTGGGCGTAGGCGGACACATCCAGCAGCGCCTCCCGAACCAGCGACAGCGCCACCGCCCCGACGACGCAGCCGAAAATGCTCCGCCGGCCGCCGATGATCACCATGGCCAGCAGGAGGAACATGTTGGCGATGCTGAACGTCTCCGGCGCCACGAAGCGGATGAGCCCGGCGTACAGCACCCCGGCGATCCCGCCGTACAGGCCGGACAGCACGAAGGCGGTCATGCGCAGCAGCGGGATCTCCGCGCCGAGCGCGCCGGCGGCCAGGTCGTCGTCGCGCATGGCGCGCAGCCGCCGCCCGAGCGGCGAGTGGGTCACGAACAGCGCGAACGCCAGCGCGAGCGCGAACACCACCAGCTCGACGTAGTAGAAGAGGTACTCACTGGACAGGTCCACCCCGAACAGCGGCGGCACCGGGATGTCGCTGATGCCCTCGGCCCGCCCGGCAATGGTCGCGTTGGTGATCCAGTTGACGAAGGCCAGCGCCAGCCCGAGCGTGACGATGCCCAGATAGTGCGACTGCATCCGCAGCGCGGGCAGGCCCACCAGCAGCCCGACGAGGACGGCGGCCAGCAGGGCCAGCGTGGCGGCGGTCCAGAAGCCGAGCCCGGCCCGGGTGGTGAGGATGGCGACGGCGTAGGCGCCGACGCCGAAGAAGGCGATCTGCGCCAGGTTGATCTGCCCGGCCACGCCCATGGCCAGCCCGAGGCCGATGCCGAGGACCGCGAAGATGATCGCCACGTCGACGACGTGGATGGCGTAGCCGCCCAGCCCGTACGGCAGCAGCCAGGCCGCCACGGCGGCGGTGATGAGGGGGATCAGCCGTTTCACGCTCGGTTCACCGTCGTCTCTCCGAAGATGCCGGTGGGGCGGACCATCACGATCGCGGCGAAGACCAGGAACGTCACCAGCTCCGAGTACTCCTGGAAATGGCCGGCCGCGAAGGAGTCGAGCAGCCCGAACGCCATGCCGCCGGCGATCGCGCCCCGCATGCTGCCGAAGCCGCCGAAGATCGCGGCGGCGAAGCCCTTGATGCCCAGTGAGCCGCCCATCGTGGGGTTGACGTAGAGCATCGGCCCGATGAGGCCGCCGGCCAGCGCCGCCAGGCCCGCGCCGATGGCGAAGGCCATGGCGTTGCTGCGGCCGACGTGGATGCCGACGGCGGTGGCCGCCTCGTGGTCCATCGCGACCGCCTGCATGGCCGCGCCGCGCTTGGTGCGCTGCAGGAACAGCCCCAGCAGGACCGTGGCCGCCGCCGCCACGGCGATGACCAGCAGGCTGTAGGTCGGGATCTTGATCCCGGCGACGTCCAGCGGCGCGGTCGCCACCGGCGACGGCACGGCGTGGCCGGTCGCGCCGAACACGCGGATCGCCCCGGCCTCCAGCACGGTGCCGAAGCCGATCGTGCCGATCAGCATGAGGTCGAAGTCCTTGTTCTCCAGCGGGCGCAGCACCCGCTCGATGACCAGGCCGATCAGCGCGGTCACCGCGATGGCCACCGCGACCGCGACGGGGAAGGGCAGCTTGGCGAACATGTACAGGTTGGAGGCGGCGTAGGCGCCGATCATCACCACGTTGCCGTGGGCGAAGTTCACCAGGCCCATGGTGCGGTAGACGATCGAGAAGCCCATGGCGACCAGCGCGTACACCGCGCCGAACGTGACGCCGCCGATGAGGGTCTGCAGAAAGACCTGCACGGTACTCCTAGCCGGCCGACTCGGCGACGATCTTCCCGGCCTTGATGAGGCCGATCTGGGTCGCGTGGATGCCCACCCCGGAATCGTCGTAGGCGAAGTCGCCGAGCAGGCCGTCGTGCTTGACCGCGCGGATCGCGTCGGCGAGCGGCCGGCCGCCGGCGCCCTTGGTCTGCTTGAGCGCCTCGATGAGGATCTTGGCTCCGTCGTAGGCCTTGGCGCCGTGCAGTTCGGCGGCCTCGCCGAAGGCGGCCTGGTAGGCGGCCGAGAAGGTCTTGCTCGCCGGGTTCGCGTCGTTGCTGAGGTAGGGCGAGCTGATGACCGAGCCCTCGGCGTTGTCCGCGCCCGCGGTGGTCACGTACACGTCGGTGCCCATGGGGGCGCCGCCCGCCAGGACCGCCTTCAGCCCCAGTTCGCGGGCCTGCTTGGCGATCAGCCCGGACTCGACCTCCTCGGCGCCGACGAACAGCACGTCGGGGTTCTTCTGCCGGATGGCGGTGAGGGAGGCGCTGAAGTCCTTCTGGTCGGGGGTGACGGCCTCGTCGGCGATGGGCGTGATGTTCCTGGTCTTGAGCGCGGCCAGGAACGCGTCGTGCTCGCCCGCGCCGTACGTGCCGTTGTTGCTGATCAGCGCGATCTTCTTGTAGCCCTTGTCGTCGACCAGGTGCTTGGCCAAGGTCTCGTCGTAGGTCACGCTGGTCGGCGCGTTGAGGAACAGGAACGGGCTCTTGAGCGCGGCGAGCTTGGGCGACTGTCCCGAGGTGATGTTCGGGATCCCGGCGTCCTTGAGGATGGGCGCCATGGCCAGGGTGACGGCGCTCTCGGCGGTGCCGAGCATGGCGACGTAGCCCTCACCGGCGATCTTCCTGGCCAGGTTCGTGCCGACCGTGGGGTCGCCCTGGTCGTCGAACAGGTCGAGCTGGATCTGCCGCCCGTTGACGCCGCCGGCCTTGTTGGCCTCGTCGACGGCCAGTTTGACGCCCTTGTTCTCCCATTTGCCGAGCGAGCTGAGCTGGCCGCTCTGGGCGTTGATGTTGGCGACCTTGATGGGTCCGGTGGCGTCGGCCTGCTTGCCGGACTGCTGTCCCGGGGCGGAGCAGGCGGTCAGTGTGACGATGACCGCTACGGCGGCGATGGGGAATCTCGCGGGAAACACGGTTCACCTCGTTTGGGGGGAGTTCGACATGGCCGTGTAATGCACGAACTAGTACGTTAGTTATACGGCCGGGTGTGACCAGAGGAAATATCGAACGCGCAACGGTTTCAGGCGGGGAAGACGCCCTGGTAGATGTCCTTGATGTTCCAGTGCCCGGGGGTCGGGACCGGCTCGTTGACCATCGGCACGTCGATCACCGCGGGCCGCCGGTCCGCCACCGCCTCGCGCAGCGCCGTATGGAGATCGCCGGGCGCGGCGACCGTGTGCCCGTCGGCCCCGCAGGCCCGCGCCAGGGCGGCGAAGTCCGGGCTGTAGGGCCGTCCGGCGGGATCGGTGAAGTCGCAGCCGTGGCTGCGGCCGAAGTGGGCGGACTGCAGGTCGGAGATCGTGCCGTGCGACCGGTTGTTCATGACCACGAAGATCACCGGCGCGCCCAGCTCGACGGCCAGCGGCACGGCGGGCAGCTGGGCGCCCATGCCGCCGTCGCCGATCAGCGCGACCACGGTCCTGTCCGGCGCGGCGAGCTGCGCGCCGACGGCGGCGGCGGGGCCGAAGCCCATGGTGGACGCGCCGCCGGGGGTGATGAACCGGCCCTCGGAGGGCAGTTCGTAGCACTGCGCCACGCCGTTCTTGTTCCATCCGACGTCGGTGACCAGGATCGTGTCCGGGGGGACGGAGTCGCGCAGGTCGGCCAGGATGCGCTCGGGCCGCAGCGGGAAGTCGTCACCGCGCCCGCGTTCCCTGCTCGCGCCGAACAGCTCCGACCTGGCCGCGTGGATCCGCTCCCGCAGCGCGGGACGGCTCACCCCCGGGTGCGCCGCGGCCGCCGCGGCGATCGCCCTGATCGACAGCGCGGCGTCGGCGACCGCGCCGATCTCCGCCGGGTAGTTGCGGCCGATCTCGGCCGGGTCGAGGTCGATCTGGAGCAGCCGGCCCTTGCCGCCGAGCGTCCAGGTGAAGCGGGGGTCCCAGGAGCTCGAGTCGGTCTCGGCGAAGCGGGTGCCCAGCGCCAGCACCACGTCGGCCTCCCGGGCGTAGTCGTTGGTGAGCTCCAGCCCCCAGAACCCGGTCATGCCGAGGACCAGGGGGTGCGCGTCCGGCACGGCCCCCTTGGCCATCAGCGAGTGGGCGATCGGGATGTCGAGGTGCTCGGCCAGGCGGAGCAGCCCGTCGGCGGCGTCGCGCAGGCCGCCGCCCGCGTAGATCAGCGGCCGCTCGGCCCCGGCGAGCGCCGCCGCGATCCGCTCGGCCACGTCCGCCGACAGGCCGGGCGGCTCGGCGGCACTGATGGGCGGGTACGGCTCGGCCGGCCTGGAGAAGACATCCATGGGCACGTTGACCAGCACCGCGCCCGGCCGGCCCGTCGTCGCCGTCCAGAAGGCGCGCTCCACGGCCCGGCCGAGATCCTGGGCGCGGTGCACGTTCCACGCCCGCTTGACGAACGGCCTGAAGACGGCCGCCTGGTCGGCGTCGGCGTGCAGGTTGATCTCCTGGTGCGGGTGCCGCCCGTGGTAGTAGGAGGGGACGTCGCCGGAGATCACCACCAGCGGCACCGAGTCGAGCGCCGCGGTCAGCACCCCGGTGGTGGCGTTGGTCAGGCCGGGGCCGACGTGGACGAGCAGCACGCCGGGTTTGCCCGACACGCGGGCGTAGCCGTCGGCGGCGTGCGCGGCGGCCTGCTCGTGCCGGGCGATGACGAAGCGGATCCGGCTGTCGGCGAGCGCGTCCAGCACGGCGATGTTGGTGTGGCCGCAGGTGCCGAAGACGTGCGTGACGCCGAGGTCCTCCAACTGCGCGACGAGCGCGTGCGCGGCGGTGGCGGTCATTCTTCTCCCCAGATGGTCAGGCCCCGCAGCAGGAGGGTCTTGGTCACGGTGAAGTCCTCGATCATCCAGCGCGGCGACTCGCGGCCGATGCCGGAGTCCTTGACGCCGCCGAAGGGGACGTGGTCGAGGCGGAAGTTCGACGACCCGTTGACCACCAGCCCGCCGACCTCCAGCTCCCGCCACGCCCGGACGATCCGCCGCACGTCATGCGTGAACAGTCCGGCCTGGAGGCCGTACCGGCTGCTGTTGCACGCCTCGATGACCTCGTCGAAGCCGTCGTAGGGCAGCACGGCGACGAGCGCGCCGAAGACCTCCTCGCGGACCAGCCGGGCATCGGCGGGCGGCGCCGCGACCACGGTCGGCTCCATGACCGCCCCCGACCGGGCGCCGCCGGTCGTGATCGCGGCGCCCTGGCCGGCCGCCTCGCCGGCCCAGCGGACCACCCGCTCGGCGGCGTCGTCGTCCACCATCGAGCCGACGTCGGTGGCCGGATCCAGCGGATCGCCGACGACCAGGGACTTCACCTCGGCGGTCAGCGCGGCCACGAACTCCTCGAACCTGCCGCGCTGGACGTAGACCCGCTGCACCGAGATGCAGCTCTGGCCCGAGTTGCTGTAGCCGGTGCGCGCGCAGACCCGCGCCGCTTCGGCCACGTCGGCGTCCTCGCACACGATCGTGGCGGCGTTGCCGCCGAGCTCCAGCAGCACCCGCTTGGGCCCGGCGGCGCGCGCGACGGCGGCGCCGGCGCTCACGCCGCCGGTGAAGCTGACCACCGCGATCTCGGGCGCGGCGCACAGCCGCGCGCCCACGTCGGCGCCGCCGTGCAGCACTTGTACGGCCTCGACCGGCATCCCGGCGTCGAGCAGGATCCGCACCAGCTCCGTCGAGACCGCGGGCGCCTGCGGCGGCGGCTTGACGATCGTGGTGTTGCCCGCGGCGAAGGAGGCCCCGAGCTTGTGCGCCAGCAGGTTCGCCGGGGCGTTGAACGGGGTGATCGCCAGCACGGGACCGGCGGGAGCGCGGCAGGTCAGCGCGGTGTTGCCCACGCCGCGTGCCCAGCCGGCCACCGGCAGCACCTCCCCGCCCAGCGCCCTGGCCTCGGCCGCCGAGACCGACAGCGTGTCGGCCACCCGCAGCACCTCGCCGCGCCCGTCCTTGACCGGCTTGCCGAGCTCGACGGCCAGCAGCCGGGCCAGCTCCTCGCCGCGGGCCGTGACCTCGGCCGCGGCGCGCTCGAGGATCGCGGCCCTGGTCGCCGGGGCCAGCCGCGCCACCGCCTTGGCGGCCGGCCCGGCGTAGGCCAGGGCCCGCGTGATGTCGTCGGGGGTCGCCGTACGGGCCCGGCTGACCGTCCGGCGCAGGTAGGGGCCGGTCCGCTCGGCCGCCGGGCCGTCTGTCAGCCACGTCCCGGCGACCAGACAGCCCGCTTGGTAGATCGCATCCATCTCGACTCCACTAGGTGGTGCATCAGAACCGCACTGTGGACTTGCTCAAAGTATGAGGACATCTCAGTCCGCGCAAGAGGAACCGCGTAGTGGAACGTCTGGACCGTATAATGGACCGAGTGTTAGCGTACGGACCGCATGAGAGGGTGAGCAGGAGTTCACCTTCGACCGACAAGTGAGGACCCGTGCCCGCGAACTTCCCGGCAGAATCCGGCGAGGCCGGTGGCGTGCGCAGCGTTCAGCGAGCGTTCGACATCCTGTCCCTGCTCGGCGAGGACCGGCGGATCCTGACGATCCGCGAGGTCGTCGACGAGACCGGCCTGGCGAAGACGACGGCGCTGCGCCTGCTGCAGACCCTTGAGCACATGGGCCTGCTGTGGGCCACGCCCAAGGGCTACACCGCAGGGCCCGCCCTGTGGCGGTGGGCGCACCTGGCCCGTAGCGCGTGGGAGCTGCCGCCGGAGACCGTCAAGCTCATGCGCGACCTGGCGGCCCGGCAGCGGGAGACCGTCAACCTCTACGTCGCCAGGGACGTCCACCGGATCTGCATCGCCCAGCAGGAGAGCCCGCAGCCGCTGCGCCACGTGGTGCGGGTCGGCGACGAGCTGCCCATGTGGGCGGGCGCCTCCTCGAAGGTCCTGCTCAGGGACGCGCCGGCGCGCCTCCTGTCGCGGATCGCCCGCTCCTCTCCGTACGGCGAGGCGCACCTGGAGACGCTGCGGCAGTGGATCGACCAGGCGGCGGGCGACGGCCACGCGGTCAGCCACGGCGAGCGCGAGCCCGGCCTGTCGGCCGTCGCGGTGCCCGTCACCGGCGCCACGAAGGCGATCGTGGCGGCGCTCACCCTCAGCGGGCCGACCGTGCGCTTCACGGACGAGCGCGTGGCGGAGTTCGTCGCGGACCTGAGCGAGGTGGCGGAGCGGATGTCGGAGCGCGGGTTCGACCACCCACTGACTTGACCGATGGGGAGAGCGTGAATGCATTTGCCACTGGACGGGGTCAAGGTCGTCGATCTGACCAGCGTGCTCGCCGGACCCTATTGCAGCTACCAGCTGATGCTGTTCGGCGCCGAGGTCGTCAAGGTCGAGCTGCCCGGCAGCGGCGACCTGGCCAGGCGCCTCGGCCCTGACGACGAGCTCAACCGGGACCGGATCGGCGCCTCCTTCCTGGCCCAGAACGCGGGCAAGAAGTCCGTGGAGCTCGACCTGAAGAGCCCGGCGGGGCGGGTGGCCTTCGAGGCGATGGTCACCGGCGCCGACGTCCTGCTGGAGAACTTCCGGGCCGGCGTGCTGGCCAGGCTCGGCTACGACCGCGACCGGCTGCGCGAGCTCAACCCGCGGCTGGTCTACTGCGCGATCTCCGGCTTCGGGCAGAGCGGCCCGATGAGCGGGGCCCCCGCCTACGACCAGATCATCCAGGGCCTGTCGGGCATGATGAGCGTCACCGGCACCCCCGACACGGTGCCGATGCGCGTCGGCTTCCCGGTCTGCGACACGATCGGCGGGCTGATGGCCGCCATGGCGATCTGCGCCGCGCTCGCCGGGCGGCACCGCACCGGCCGCGGCAGCTTCCTCGACCTGTCCATGCTGGAGGCCTCGATCTCGGCCATGGGCTGGACCGTGTCCAACTACCTGGTCAGCGGTGTCGAACCGGAGCCGATGGGTGACCAGAACGCCACCGCCGCGCCGTCCGGCACGTTCGAGACCGCCGACGGGCCGCTCAACATCGCCGCCAACCAGCAGACGCAGTTCGAGACGCTCTGCCGCCTGATCGGCCGCCCCGAACTGCCGGCCGACCCGCGCTTCGCCCTCCCCGAGGGGCGCAAGGCTCACCGGAAGGCGTTGAACGCCGAGCTCAACGCCGCGCTGCGGGCCAGGACCGCGCTGGAGTGGGAGGAGGTGCTGTCCGGTCACGGCGTGCCCGCGGCCCGCATCCTCACCGTCCCGCAGGCGCTGGCACTCGACCAGTTGCGCCATCGCGGCTTCCTCACCGAGCTGAGCTTCCCCGACGGGACCGATCGCCGCCTGACGGTGACCGGCAACGGCGTGCTCGTGGACGACGAACCGCTGCGTCCCCCGGCCTCCCCGCCGCGGCTCGGCGCGCACAACGAGGAGTACGCCCATGAGTGAGGCGGCCGACTGGTGGGGCACCGCCGTCTCCAGGATCGAGCCCGACGTCATCGAGCTGCGCGGCCGGCCGGTCCAGGAGCTGATCGGCCGGGTGGGGTTCGCGGAGATGGTCTGGCTCATGCTCCGCGGCGACCTGCCCGACCCGCGACGGGCGGCGCTGCTGGAGGCCGCGCTCGTCTCCTCGGTCGACCACGGCCCGCACGCGCCGTCCATCGCCGTCGCGCGGATGGCGATCACCTGCGGCGTCGGGCTGAACAATGCCGTCGCCACCGGCGTCAACCTGCTGGGCGACGTCCACGGCGGGGCGGGGGAGCAGTGCGTGGAGCTGCTGGAGGAGGCGCTGGCCTGCGGCGACACCGCGGCCACGGTGGCCCGGTGGCGGGCCCGCGACAAATACCTGCCCGGGTTCGGGCACCGCTTCCACTCCCGCGACCCGCGCCGTGATCCGCTGCTCGGGCTCGTGGAGGACGCCGTGGCGGACGGCGTCGTGCCGGGCGGCCACCTGCGGGCGGCCAAGGAGGTCGAGGCGCTGATCAGCCCGGTTCCGATGAACATCGACGGCGCGACCGCCGTCGTCTACGCCGAGCTCGGCTTCCCCGCGCCGCTGGCCAGAGGGCTGTTCGTGCTCGGCCGCAGCGTCGGCATCCTGGCGCACGCCTGGGAGGAGTCGGGGCAGGGGCGGCGCAACAAGGGCCCCCTGCCCCCCTCGATCCGGCCGACCTACCTTGGTCAGCACAGTCCCGGTCAGTAGACGACGATCTTCCCGGTGTTCTGCGGGAAGATCGCGTCGTTGTAGAAGTACTCGCCGGGCGTGGCGAACGTGTGGGTGAACGACTGCCCCGGCATCAGCACGCCCGTGTCGAACTCGTACTCGAAGAACGACACGGCGGCGTGCGCGAAGGCGTTGTCCGCCGGATTGACGAACGTGACGGTCGTCCCCTTGGGGACCCGCAGGTGCTGCGGCGACATGGCGTTCTGGGCGACGGTGTTCTCGGCCGGGCCCGGACCCTGGTTCGCTGTGTCCCAGACGCGGCCCAGGGTGACCGTCGTGCCGGCGACGGCGGCGGCCCTGACGTCGTTGCGCTTCTTGGGCGGGACCGGGGCCGCCGCGGGTGCCACCTTGCCGCCGAGCTTGAACGCCCACAGGTGGTCGCCACGCGGGATGTCCGGGTACGGCAGCCCGTTTCCGCCCGCCAGGACCGCGATGTACTGCTCGCCGTCGATCTCGTAGCTGATCGGGCTGGTGTGCACCCCGGCGCCGCACTGGAAGCTCCAAAGGATCTTCCCGTCGGTGTCGTCCATCGCGTGCAGTACCCCGTCGGGGCCGCCCTGGAACATGACCCGCCCGGCCGTGGTGAGAATGCCGTTGCCGTGCGCCAGCGACCATTCCCGGTCGAGGGTCCACACCGGCTTGTTGGTACGGGGATCGACAGCCGCGATGCCCCCGGCGAAGTACTCGCCCAGCGGGCGCGAGGTGTTGACCCGGCCGTCGCGGCTGTTGGAGAAGCCGGAGTTGATCAGCCCGTACCCGACGTAGATCCAGCCCGTGTGGGGGCTGAACGACAGGTGCGCCCAGTCGGCTCCGCCGCCCGCGCCGGGGAAGATGATGGTCGCCCGGTCCCAGTGCGGCGTGTAGAGGCCGCCCCAGGCGTAGAACGGCACCGGCCGGGTCGCCTTGCCGAACTCCGGCGCCTGGGTGATGAACGGCGCGCCGCCGGGGAACGGCTGCGTCGGCGCGGTCTTCTGACGTAAGTCCTGGGGCACGGGCCGCTCCGTGACCCCGTGGACCGGCTCACCCGTGGCCCGGTCGAGGAAGTAGAACATCCCGGCCTTGCTGCCGTAGACCACGACCTTGCGCACGCCGCGGCCGATCCGTACGTCCACCAGCACCGGCGCCATGACGTTGTCCAGGTCCCAGATGTCGTGGTGCACCGACTGGAAGTGCCACTCGCGCTTGCCCGTCTTGGCGTCGATGGCCACGATCGAGTTGGCGAACAGGTTGTCGCCGCCCCTGCCCGAACCGTCCAGCCGGGGATAGGAGCCACCGAAGGTCCAGTAGACCAGCCCGAGGTCCGGGTCGATCGCGGGATGGATCCACGGCACCGCGCCGCCGGTCTTCCAGGACTCGCCCTCCCAGGTGTCGTTGCCGAACTGGCCCTCGCCGGGACACGCCCAGAACGTCCACGCCACCTCGCCGGTGGCCGCCTTCAGGGCGTAGGCGCGGCCACGGGCGCCGCCGGTGCTGCCCTGCATGCCGACGTAGATCAGGCCGTCCCAGTAGACGACCGCGCCGGCCAGGGTGCCGGTCAGGCCGCCGCACTGCCCGTTCTGGGGATCGCAGCCGCCGGTGTCGCCGCCGCCCTCGTCCTCGGTGATGAGCTGTCGCTGCCACACCACCTTGCCGGTGTCCTTGGCCAGGGCGTACACGATGTTGGCGCCGGAGGTGGAGAAGACCAGGCCCTCGCCGAGCGCGACCCCGCGCATGTTGGTCTGCTTGGTGCCGAGGTTCGTCTTCCACTTCAGCGCCCCTGTCCTGCCGTCCACGGCGAAGACGTTCTGCTGCGTCGTCTGGACGTACAGGATGCCGTTCTCCGCGACGCAGGTGCTCTGCTGGGGCGCGGCGGTGCTGCCGCCCTCCAGGTTGACGTGCCAGGCGCCGCCGAGGCGGTCCAGGTTGCGCGCGGTGATCTTCTTGAGCGGCGAGTGGTTGTGGTTGCCGAGGTTGCCGCAGACCTTGGGGAAGTCCTTGCCCGCGCTACCCAGGGCGGCGGACTGCTGTTCCGGAGCCGGAGCCGGTGCGTCCGTAGGAGCGGGTACGGCCAGCGCCGCGGCCGCGCCGATGAGGAAGTTGCGTCGTTCCACTGGCACCACGCCTTCTTGCGGTCCACTAGATGGACCTATAGATCCGCTTAACGGACGCACAATAAGCCGGTACCGCGGTGAAGACAAGACCTTGCCGGGCTTCGGTGCGCTGGCTACGCTGTGGAACGATCGATCCACCTGGTGGACTTCGGAGGTGCCCGTGAGACCCTCTACGCTCGTGACCGCCGCCCTTCTGCTGGCGGTCGCCCTGCCCGCCTCAGCCGCCTCCAACGATCCCGCGCCCGCCGGCGGCGTGTGCCGGGGCACCGACGCCCGCTGCTACCACGACTGGGGCAACTTCGACCCGGCCAAGGGCTACCGCCTGCTCGTCTACACGCGCACGGCCGGCCCGCGCCACGCCCACCTGGGCACCGTGCTCGGGCCGGGGCTCAACCCGCCGCTCAACGACGACAACGTGGCCGTGAAGGCCGTGCTCAAGCTGGGCCAGGACAACGGCTTCGCGGTCGACTACACCGAGGACGTCACCCAGCTCGCCTCGGCGCAGAGCCTGCTGAAGTACAACGCGGTGATGTTCCTGAGCACGACCAGGGACGCGCTCGACGACGCGGCGCAGACCGCGCTGCGCCAGTACGTCAGGGCGGGCGGCGGCTTCGTCGGCGTGCACAACGCCTTCGGCACCGAGTACAACTGGCCCTGGTACGAAGGGCTGCTCGGCGAGACCAACTTCTACGACCACGGCCCCGACCAGCCCGCCACCGTGCGCACGGTCGACCGGCGCGATGCCTCCACCGCCGGGCTGCCGCCGGCCTGGACGTTCAGCGACGAGTGGTACAACCTGGTCCCGGCCCCCACCCGCGTCCGCGTCCTGGCCCAGGTCGACGAGAGCACCATGCTGAAGGGCACCCGCGGCAACCTCGGCCATCCCGGGCACGGCAGGGACCACCCGGTCTCCTGGTGCCAGTACTACGACGGCGGCAGGTCGTGGGTCACCACGCTCGGCCACGAGGTGCAGGCGTGGACCGGCGACCAGCGCTTCCTCGGCCACCTGACCGGCGGCCTGCGCTCGGCGATGGGCATGGCGCCCTTCTGCCGCTGATCACCCCTTGACCATGTGGTGCAGGCCGCGCATCGCCAGCACGTAGCCGTGCACGCCGAACCCCACCACGATGCTCCGCGCGACCGGCGAGATGTAGGAGTGGTGCCGGAACGGCTCGCGGGCGTGCACGTTGGAGATGTGCAGCTCCACCACCGGCAGCTCCACGCCCTCGATGGCGTCGTGCAGGGCCACCGAGGTGTGCGTGTAGGCGCCGGGATTGAACACCGCGCCCACGCACCGCCCGGCCTTGACCTCGGCCCCGGCCTCGTGGATCCAGTCGATCAGCTGCCCCTCGTGGTTCGACTGCCGGAAGCGGAGGTCGAGGCCGAGCCCGGCGGCCTCCTGGCGGCACATCTCCTCGACGTCGGCCAGCGTCGTCGTGCCGTACACCTCCGGCTTGCGGGTGCCGAGCAGGTTGAGGTTGGGGCCGTTGAGAACGTACACGGATGTCACACATGCCTCACTTCGTGATCGTCGCCGCTACACCCGGTGGCGGGCCAGGTGCTCCAGGACCGACTGGTTGGCCTCCCAGCCGTCGGGGAACTTCACCGGAACGCCCAGCCGTACCGGCTCCGCCGACGGATGGGCGTCGAGCAGCTCGGCGATGCCCGCCCTGGCCACCACCACGCACGCGTGCCGGTGCCGCGAGGCCAGCACGCACAGCCGCCCCGACTCCAGGTGGAACGCGGTGGCGTCGCGGCGGCCCGACAGCGGGTGCAGCACGATCGTCACGTCGTACTCGCGGCCCTGCAGCCGGTTGGCGGTGTCGACCGTGATCTCCGGCGGCAGCCCGGCGGCCCTGATCGCCGCCACCTGGTCGCGGTGGGCCGCGCCGACCGCGATCCGGTCGGCGGTCACCGGCCGTTCGCCCTGCTCGGAGCCCGCCACCGCGCCGCGCTGCAGCAGCCGCTCGGCCAGCAGCGCCACCGCCTGCACGGCCTCGCCGTCGGTGCGCACGGTGTGGCGGTTGGGCAGCTCCAGCAGCGCCCAGCCGGAGCGGGCCGCCTCCTCCAGCGCCCGGTCGTGCACGGTGCCCATGCCGCCGGTGGCCAGCTCCAGCCGCCGCTCACCGGCCCCGGTGCCCGACCGGAACCCGGTGAACGGGTAGAACGCCTTCGACACCACCGGCGCGGCCGTGGCGGGTAGCCGCCACGACACCGGCAGCCGGTGCACCGGCAGATCGGGGTTGTGGCGCAGCAGCACCGAGACCGCGCTCTGCAGCGGGTCCCACGACAGGCCGGACCAGCGGTCGCCGTCCACGATCGAGAACGGGTCGAGCTGGCCGGGATCGCCCACGAACAGCGCCCGCTGGAACAGCCCGGCGATGCGCAGCAGCTTGTCCGAGCGCATCTGGTACGCCTCGTCCACGATCGCCCACGGCCAGGTACGGCCGGAGATCCACGCCCACTTGTCCGACGTGGCGATCGTGATGTCGGGATCGCCGAGATCCTGGATCCGCGTGCCGACCGTGACACCGGACAGCTCCAGCAGCCGCAGCGGCGGCACGTAGCCGCTGGCCGACAGACGGCCGACGGTCAGCCGCGGGTGCCGCTCCGAGATCCGCGTCACCAGGTCGTCGACCTGCTCGTTGGTCTGGGCGACGATCATCAGCGGCTCGCCGGTCTCGGCCAGGTGGGCGGCGGCCCGGACGACGAGCGTGGACTTGCCCGCCCCCGGCGGTGAGTCGACCACCACGCCGCGGTTCTTGGGCAGGTCGGCGAGCACGTCCCTGATGACCTGCTCGGGGCTGGCGTCCTCGCCGGTCACGACCACTCCTCGCGGGCGTCCTCGTCGGTGGGGCGGTATTCGCGCGGCGGTCCGCCGTGCGTCCACGGCGTCGCCTCCGCGTCGGGCAGGCTCGGCGCGCCCTGGAAGTCGTCGGTGAGCGAGGTGTAGCAGACCCGCTCGCCCACCTCGGGCACCGCGCCCGGGGTGGGCGTCTTGCCGCGGCCCATGCCTTTGGTGATCTTCAGGGTGACCAGGCCGTCGCTCGCCTCGACCAGCTGGGCGCCCTGGCCGCGCCGCTGCGGGGTGCCCAGCGTGGTGCCGGGTGCCAGGCGTACGGGATCGTCGGTCTTGACCACCACGAGCGGGCGCAGCTTGCGCGAGCGGCCCTCGCCCTCGAAGTTCTCCGGCTCGGTCTCCACGACCTCGCCCGCGAACGCCTCGCCGGTCAGCCGGTATTCGGCCATGACGAGCGGGTCGTCGTAGGCGCGCTGCACCTCGTAGGCGGCCTGGGCGCGCTCCATGCGCGCCAGGCGCGCGGCGGCGGCGATCGCGCCGTCATGCCTGGCCTGCGGCGGCGCGCCGTCCTCGATCTGCGCGGCCAGGCCGCTGAAGGAGGCGCGGTCCTGCTCCCACCGCTGCGCCACACTGTTGCCCTCGGGCAGACCGGCGAGCAGGTCGATCGCCTGCCACATGAGCCGCCAGGTGGGTTCGAGCTGGGAACGCAGGGCCTCGGTGACGCGTTCGGCCGAGCCCTTCTCGATCGCCGGCGCCAGCACCTCGGCGTCGAACCCCGGATCGGTGACGGGCCCCGCGGGCGGCCAGATCAGCGGATCCTCCGCGTCGTCACTCGGCCCGTCGGTGATCCAGGCGAGCAGCGCGGCCAGGTTCGCGTCCTCCAGGCCGCTCTGCCCGCTTGCCCAGTGCCTGCCCAGCTCGTCGGTCGCGGCGATGGTCAGCGACGAACCCGGATATCCGGCCCGCTCGGCGAACCAGGTCAGCCACCTGCCCAGCAGCGGCACCCCCGTGGGCACCGGATAGGGCCCGTCGGCCCGCCGGAACCGGGTGGAGCGGCCGAGCAGCCGGGTGAACGCCACCCCCGCCTGGTTCGGCACGATCAGCTGCGGCGCGTCGAGCGCCCGCTCGTAGGGGTCGGCGTTCTTGCGCTCAACCGTCTCCGTCTCGCGCAGAAAGCCCTGGATGTACGGCAGCAGCAGCCCGGCCAGCTCGGCGGCCCAGGCGAAGCGCAGATCACGGTTACGCGGTTGGGTGACCACCAGTAGGCGGGGCTCGGCCCGGTCGGTGCCGAGCATGGCGGCCAGCGGCGCGGCGGCCTCGCCGGAGAGCTTGAGCGGGATGAACACCATCGGCCGCGCCGACAGATGGCAGTGCCGGACGGTCGCGATGGGCTGCGCGATGCCCTCGTCGAGGGCCCGCAGCCGGGCGAGCGAGGTGAGCAGGCTCACGTCAGGCACTCTCTGCGCAGGCGCTCGGCGTTGCGCAGGAGCCGGGCGATCTCCTCCTGGCCCGGCGCCGGGTCGCGGGTGCCGTCGGCCAGCCCGAGCGCCTCGCCGACGGAGGCCACGCCGCCCAGCTCGTCGCGTACGTTACGGCCGAGCAGGTCGGAGGCGCCCTCCTGCCGGGCCTCGTCGCGGCAGAAGAAGCACAGGTCGCAGGTCGACAGGCAGTCGGGCGCGTAGCGGGCGTCGGACCGGCGCAGCGCGTCGGCCAGCTCGGCGGCCGACCGGGTCGGCAGCCCGTCCTCGCCGGGCAGCAGATCGAAGGTGACCTCGTCGGGCAGGACGTCGAGCAGCCGGTCGAGCCCCGTCATCCGGTCGAGCTGGCGTTCCAGCACGGCCAGCTGCTTGCGCACGTCGACCAGCGTCGCGACGGGCCGGTTGGCGAAGTTCTCCGGGCAGACCAGCACGACCTCGTGCGAGACCCGCAGCGGGTCGTGCCCCAGCTCGTAGAGCAGTCTGCGCAGCGCCAGCACGTAGACCGCCGCCTGCCGGGCCGCCGCGGCCACCGCGGCCGGGTCCGCCTGCCCGTCGATCACCGCGAACGACTTGATCTCCACGATGTGGAAGCGCCCGCCGAGCTGGAAGGCCACCACGTCCGGCTCCAGGTAGGCGGCGTGCCCGGCGATCTCCAGGGCGAGCAGCGGATGGTCGTAGACCGTCCCCGCGTCCTGCCCTTCGGACACCGCCCGGTCGAACAGCGCCTTGGTGTGGGCGTGGCGCAGGTGCGCGCCGACGTTCTCCACGTCGTGGTAGGCCACCTCGGCGATCGGCAGGCCGAGCTGCTCCCGCAGCATGCGCAGCAGCTCGGCGCAGCCGTCGGCCTTCACCAGCGCCTCGAACACGTTCCCGCGGGTGATCGCGAACGGCGACTGGCCGAACGGCGCGGGGAAGCCCAGATGCCGGGCGGCGGCGTCCTTGTCGATCCCGGCGCCGTCCATGAGCGCCCGGCGTGAGCAGCCGGGGTTCGCCGCGAGCGCGGCGATGGCGCGGGCGTCGTGCGGCTTCGGTGGCGTCGTGCCTCGCAGCGCGTCAAGCCGGTTCATCGGCTGCCTCTCGTCTCGCTGTTGCGCGCTTTCACCCAGTGATCCTTTTCTTCGCGACAGTGCTCAGCGTAGCGGCGCCGAACAGCCGCGCTGTGTCACCGAGCTGCGTCGCCGCACGTTCGGCCAGCTCAGCGCGGTCCTGCGTGTCGCGTTCCACGTGCACCGCGAGCTCTGCCCGCGCCGCCTCGATGACCCGGCCGGGGTCGGGCGGCCCCAGATCGTCGTCGGCGGCGCCGGGGATGTTGCGCGCCATCCTGGTCAGCAGCCGCGCCCCTCCGGGCTCGAGGAGGGCGTCGGTCACCTGCTCGGCCACCGCTATGGCGCAGGTGAGGAAGTCGACGCGAGGGCTGAGCGGGCCGACCATCCGGCGCGCCTGCGGCCACGTACTGGCCGCCAGCAGGCCACGGGCGGGGGAGAGGCGGTCCGTCAGGGCCGCGCACAGGTAGTACGGGCGGCCGTACGGGGAGGACTTGAACGAGCGTTCCTCGTCGCGGCGCAGGCTGGTGAGCTGATTGCTGCGCAGCGTGCCGCCGCAGAACGCCGCGCCCACGGCGACGATCAGCCGTGGCTGGGCACAGGCGCCCAGGATGAGGAGACCCTGATGCACCTGCTCGCGCACGGTCACCAGGCGTGGAGCCGGGGGCTCGGGTTCGCTGTCTTTCGGATCATCCGCCGGGGCCGTGCTCACCAGGGCGTCCCAGGTGCGCTCGGCGCCGCGCAGCTCGGCGCGCAGGGTCCTGGCCGTGGCCGTGTCCTTGACCCGCATGGCCCTGCGCACACCGGCTCGGAGCTCGTCGATCCGCCTCTCGAGATCGTCCAGCCGGTCACTCATGGCGCGAGCGTACCAAGAGTTCCAGTATTTCCCAGTATTTTCAGGACATCGAGACGTGCGTGTGATCTACATTGTAAAGGGCGCGGCCTGGTTCAATGCGCCGCTCACTTCACGGCGTACCGGCGATGGCGCATGCCCGGCACGGGGGACGTGCGCAGATGCACTGCATGATCGCGTCGAGAACGTCCTGGTCGTGATACAGGCACCGATCATTGCAGGTGTGGCGTGGAACGAACCCCGCCTGGATCTCGTCGGGCCAGGGCTCTTCGCCTTCGCGGCAGCGGACGAACTGTTCGGGGTCCTCCGAGTGCAGGCCGTGCATGCGTTCCCGGGCCTGGGTCTCCAGGGTCCGGGTCTCCGCCACCATGGCCTTGAGTTCGGCGGCGAGGTCGGAGTACCTGTCATCGCCGGTTCGTACGTGCGCGGCCCGCAGCGCCATCACCGCGTTGCCCAGGAATCGGCCGGCGTCCTGGAGGTCTGTGGTGTGGTGCAGTTGGATGCCGGTCACGCTCCGGACCCACACGGCGTCGTTGTTCATTGATAAATCCTTCGGAGTGGCAGGCGCACCCACCCGTTTGGGAATTGCCCTAGGTCGGGAGGCATGTCAGGGGTTTGTGCGACTACACCTGAGGATAACCATCTATTTGCGCAAGTTTCGGGCTAGGGGCGTGGGGTTGACCGTTGGCGGCGGTCGAACCGCCTTTGAGCGGGGCGCGTCGAAATGGTGGCAAGCCTGGCGTGGCAGGGGCATTGGTCCATCGGATCGCACTCTGGCGCGGTAAATGACCTATGGGGATAAATAGGGGAAGATATTACCCGGCGCACGATCGCCGGCCGCGTGCCGGGATCGCGATGGCCACCGCGCGATCCGTCTTCCTCTCTGTCACGATCGATCGTCGATGCGCGGTGGCCATTCTCGTTCTCAGGCGCCGCTCGACCAGGAGCTGGGCCGTCGCACGCGTCATGTGGTGGCGGTCAGCTCGTCACGGCGCACTGTCCGCGCTCCTTCCTGACTGGTCCTTCGGCATTCGGGCGTACGTCGAAGTCGAAGATCGCGGTGGGCAGGTAGAGCGAGCAGCAGGCGTTGGGAATGTCGACGATCCCGCTGATTCGCCCTTCGATCGGAGCCGAGCCGAGGATCAGGTAGGCCTGTTCGCCGGTGTAGCCCCACTTCTTGAGATACTCGACGGCGTTAAGGCATGCCCTGCGGTAGGCCACCGTCGCGTCGAGGTAATAGTTGGTGTCGGTGTCGTGGTCCACCGAGATCCCGATGAACGACATGAACTCGGAATAGCGCGGCTCGACGTTTCCGGGCAGGAAGATCGGGTTGGTGGAGACACCGTACTTCTCCATGCCGCCCTTGATGAGGTCGACGTGGAAGTCGATGAAACCGCCCATCTCGATCGCGCCGCAGAAGGTGATCTCGCCGTCGCCCTGGCTGAAGTGCAGGTCACCTCCGGAAAGTTTCGCGTCCTTCACCATGACCGGGTAGAAGACCCGGGCTCCGCGGGTGAAGTTCTTGATGTCGTGATTGCCGCCGTTCTCCCTCGCCGGCACGGTACGGGCGCCCTCTTCGGCGATCCGCCGTGCCGCCTCGCCGTTCGCCATACCGGTGATGGCGTTGTTGGCCAGCGGTGGCAGGCCGAGCGGCGGGACCCGTTGCGGATCGGTGTCGATGAGCGCCTGCTCCCTGCGGTTCCAGGAGGCGAGCAGCTCGGCTGACGGCGCGGTGCCGAACAGCCCTGGGTGGGTGATGCCGGTGAACCGGACACCTGGCAGGTGGCGGGACGTGGCCATCTGGCCGTGGAAGTCCCAGATCGCCTTGTAGGCGTCGGGGAAGTAGTCGGTCAGGAATCCGCCGCCGTTCGCCTTGGCGAACACGCCGGTGTAGCCCCATCCCTGTCCCGGTGCCTGCCCGACCTGCTGGGGAACCGCGCCGAGGTCCATGATGTCGAGGACCAGCAGATCGCCCGGCTCGGCTCCCTCCACCCCGATGGGTCCGCTCAGCACGTGCGCGACGGTCAGGTCGACGTCGCGTACGTCGTTCGCGGAATCGTTGTTGCCTATCTGGGCGTCGGTCCATTCCCTGCATTCGATTCGGAACTCATCTCCGGGGCGGACCATCTCGGCCACCGGAACATCCGGGTGCCATCGATTGTGTCCCGGGACTTTCTGATCGCGCATTGACCTCGACTGATCGATGCTGAATACGACGTTCGGCATGATGAATGCCTTTCTGGAATACGGATGCCGTCAGGCGAGAAACGCATCGACCACCTCCTTCGCGGGCGTCGCGGGTCTTCTCCTCAGGTCCACCGAGGGCGATGTGTCCGGTCGCGGGCGCCCATCGCCTCATCGCTCGGAGCCGGTGCCGCCGCCGTGGGTTCACGTCCACGTGTCAGCGGCCACAGCCCGACGAAGACCACCACGCCGAACACGGCGAGGACGGAGGCGATGAGGCTGGTGTTCCGCCAGTAGCCCGTCAGGATCATGAACGCGGGGATCGCCGCCGTGACCCACCCCTGGATCGCCGTCACCCAGCCCGTGTACCTGGTGATCTGCTCGTGTTTCAAACCCAGCAGCACGAAGAAGAGGAACCACAGGTAACCCCAGTAGAGCCAGATGACCCCGAACGCCGGATCGCCCAGGAGCCGGAAGTTCGCGTACGAGTATCCGAGCGCCATGACGGCCACGAACAGCGAGAAGTAGCCGACTCCCGTGGTGTCGAAACCGCCCAGCAGGTTGATCCCGACGTACAGGTAGGTGAAACCGAACAGATAGATCCCGGACGCGCCGAGGACCTGGGCCGGGTCTCCGGGATTGAGGATGATCAGCACAGTGGGCGTGATCACCTGCAGGGCGCCGACGAAGAGATTGAAGATGGCCGCCGCGCGTGCGTCGATCTTCTTCAGCAGCATCATCCCGTTGATGAAGAGCACCGCGCCGACGTAGAGAAGTCCGACGGCTCCCATGAGCGACGCACCTCCTGGTGTTGTCGTGTGGCGGCATCACTCACGCCGGGCGGCCTGTCACCGCCTCCGGACCGGCGGAGCCGCGTGTGTGAGCGGTTCACACGCACGCGCCGCGTTGTTTGTGTTGATCAAAAGCTTCTGTTGCTCAAGGCTCTGTTGCTCAAGGCCGAGGCAGGCGTGGCAGTGCCGGGTGCGGCGGCGGTTCGCGCCGCTTGGCAGGCACGCTCGTGACCACCTCGGGTGCTTCCCGGCTCTGCTCCTCGCGGGTGAGCGCGGCATTGACCACCGAAGGCACCCGGCTGAGGTACGGCGAGGAGAAGACTCGACGGGAGGGGCGCCGGCACGCGGGGCATTCGCAGGCCGCCGCGGCGGTCCCGATCGGTAGGTGCACGTCGAATCGCCCGCAGTCGGGGCAGCGATACTCATACGTCGCCATAGGCATTCCTCCGCAGAGATCCGACTCGATCTTCTCCGGCCTTCGGCACCGCAGAGCCATCGCCGGCCTGCGGCGATCTAGGCATACTTCAAGTAACCTCCGCCGCCAAGCCCATGTCAAGGTCGTCGAATACTGCGGCAATTTCCCGGAAAACCAGCTCTGCGCGGAAAAGGGAGTAAGAGTAGCGGAAGGGGGCCCGCGGAGGAGATAAATGTGGTCAGACTTTTAACGTTGGCACGCGGACAATTGCCTGACCGGCTGGGAGAATTTGCCGGACATTTGATGGATTTCACGATTTTGGCCAACAACGAAGACGCCGCCATCGACGGCCGCGGGCAGGTCGCGGCCGACCAGCCCATACAAGCCCATCCCACCGACGACAGCGCCTGTCCAGCGGCGCGTCAGATGTCAACGCGCACGGCTACGGGAGGTCGGGGACGGCGAGTGCCCAGCCGCGGTCCTCGGTGAGGAAGCGGTCCAGGCGGAGCCCGCACTCGGCCAGTGCCGCGCGCAGGTCGTCGTCCGTCAGCCGCCGGGACGTGAACGACTGGGTCCACACCCGATCCCGGTGCGTGTAGCGCATCGTCGCGTTGAACTGGTCCGGCCCGGTCTCCTCCAGGGCGGCCAGCGTGATCGTCATGTCGCCGTCGGTTCTGCCCTGGCCGGCTCGCCTGGAGTCGTGCGTCTCGGGCGGCGTCCACTCGATCAGCACCGCTCCGCCGGGCGCCACGTGCCGGGCGCAGGCCGACAGCAGCGCCCGCCGGTCGTCCTCGTCGGCCGTGTTCACCAGGTACGAGCCCAGCGTGACCGCGTCGAAGCGCCGCTCCAGCCGCAGATCCTGCGCCCGAGCCTGTACGGTCCGCGCCCCCCGCACGTGGGCCAGCATCTCCGCCGACTCGTCCACGGCCACCACCTCGAAGCCGTGCTCCAGCAGCGCGTGCGTCACCCGGCCGACGCCCGCGCCCAGCTCCAGGACGGAGCCGCCAGGCGGCACCACCCCCGCGACCAGCTCCGCCTCGCCGCGGGGCTTCAGCAGTGTGTAGTACTCGACAGGGGAGCCGTCGGGAGTGATCGAGCCGGGGCCGGTGCCGGAGCGGGGGATGATCGTCATGCCTTCGAATCTAACTCCGGGCGAGCGCACATGGGATTCCGTTCTCGCGGGGACGAAGGTGCTGTGTCCCCTCAGGTGCGTCATCTGATCGGCGCGGTGGCCGGGTCGGCCGCGCTGCCCCTCGTCTACTACCTGACCGAGGCGGGCGCCAGGGCCCTGCGAGCGGCGTACGCCGCCTTCCGGCCCGCGCCCGCCGGGCTCGGCTACCTGACGGTCGTGGCGGCCATCGTGCTGCTGCTGGCCGCCTGGTCGTGGTTGTCGCCGCTGGCCGCGCTGGCCTGCGGGCTGCCGCTGACCGCCGCCGCCGCGCTGTTCGCGTTCGACCTCGAGGTCGCGCTGGACCTGGCGGGCCGGCTGCCGAGCTTCGCGGTGCCCACGGGCCAGCCGGTGGGCGCCCTGGCCGGTGAGCCGCCGGGCGCCCTGGCCGGGGTGACGGGCCTGTACGCCGTCATCGGCGTCCTGCTGGTGCTGTCGGCGCTGCTGCCGCGTAGACGGCGATCTATCCTGGGCGGATGAGCGGACGGGACCCGGATCGGCGCAAGGCGCTGCTGGACGCGGCGGACCGGGTGATCCTGCGCGAGGGCCCCGAGGCGTCCATGGCCGCGATCGCCGCCGAGGCCGGGATCACCAAGCCGATCCTCTACCGCCACTTCGGCGACAAGAGCGGCCTTTACGAGGCATTGGCCGACCGCCACGTGCGCACGGTCATCGCCCAGCTGCGCCCCGGGTTCGCCGGAGCTGTGTCCGACCGGCCTCCAGGGTTCGCGGAGGCAGCGTCCGATCTGCGCGGCCGGGCCAGGACGACGATCACCGTCTACCTGGACCTGATCTCGGCCAACCGCAACCTCTACCGTTTCCTGTTCCACCGGGCCAGTGCCGAGGACACCCGGATGCGCTCCCACATGACGGCGCTCGTGCGCAGCCTGGGCGAGGAGCTGGGCGGGGTGCTGGCTGCCGGGCGGGTGGTGCCGGAGCCCGTACGCGCCCAGGTGCTCGGTCACGCCTTCGTCGGCATGGTGCAGACCACGGGCGACTGGTGGCTGGAGCATCCGGAGGTCGATCGGGCGGAGGTCGTCGAGGGACTGGTGGACGTGATCGTCGCGGCCGTCAGTCACCGAAGCGGGAGAGCCTCCCATGCCGCCGGGCGTAGTTGAGCGCCCACCCGAACACCCCCAGCGCGATGGCCAGATAGACGGCGTTGAGCCCTGCCGCCCACGCCATCCGGTCCCACGGCACCGCACCGCCCGACATGACCGTACGCATCCCCTCGAAGACGTGCGAGGCGGGCAGGAACCACGCCACGGTCCGCACGGGCGCGGGCAGCACCGACAGGGGATAGAAGATCCCGGCCAGCGGTTGTACGAAGAAGACCACCGACCAGGCGATGACCTGCGCGTTCTCGCCGAACCTGAGCACCGCCGAGATCCCGATCAGCCCGAGCGACCAGCCGAGCAGGAGCAGGATGCCCATGAACGGCACCAGCCCCACGCCCAGGCTCGTCACCCCGAACCCGTAGAGCACCAGCGCGAGACCCGCCATCACGGCGACCGCGAAGACCACCTTGCCCAGCGAGAACAGCATCAGCCCGATCAGGTATTCGACGCTGGACAGCGGGCTCACCTGCACGTTGAGCAGGTTGCGCGACCAGATGTCCTCCAGGAAGGCCATCGAGATCTCGTTGCTGGCCTTCTGCAGCACCTGCCAGAGCAGCACCGCGCCGATCAGGAACGCCACCACGAAGGGCACCTGCTGCGTGCGGAGGAACAGCGTGACGAACCCCCACAGCAGCAGCTCGACAGTGGGCCAGAACAGGATCTCGAACATCCGGACCGGGCTGCGCCGCAGCGCGGCGAAGTCACGCCGGATCACCCCGGAGATCCGGCTGCGCCGGGCGGCGAGGCTGAGCGGAGGCAGGGTGAGCGGGGGAGGGGCGAGGTACGTCATCCGCGGGCCACCTTCAGGAACACCTCTTCCAGGTCGTCGACCCCGTAGTGGCTGGCCAGCTCCTCGGCGCTGCCCGTGGCCACGATCCGCCCGTCGGACATGAAGTGGATCCGGTCGCACATCCGCTCGACCTCGCGCATGTTGTGCGAGGTGATCAGCATGGCGTTGCCGCTCTCCTCGGCCAGGCGCGACAGCAGGCCGCGGATCCGGTCGCCCGCGTCGGGGTCGAGGTTGGCGGTGGGCTCGTCCAGCACCAGCAGCTGGGGCGCGTTGAGCAGGGCCTTGGCCAGCTGTACCCGGGTGCGCTGGCCGGAGGACAGGTCCATCATCCGGCGCCCGCGCAGCGGCCCCAGCTCGAACAGCTCGATCATCTCGTCGACCCGCGCGGCCGGCCGCCGCAGCGCGTAGAGGCGGGCGAAGGCGTCGAGCACCTCCCGCACCAGCAGCGGTCCGGGCAGGTCCACGTAACTGGCGGCGAAGTTGACCCGGCTCAGCACCTCGATCCGGTGCCGCGCCAGGTCCTGGCCGAACAGGTTGACGCTGCCCGCGTCAGGGGTGATCAGGCCGAGCAGCATGTGGAGGGTCGTCGACTTGCCCGCGCCGTTGAGGCCGAGCAGCCCGATCACCTCTCCCTCGGCGACGGTGAGGCTCAGATCGCGCACCGCCGTCACGGACCCGAACCGCTTGACCAGATGAGTCGCCTCCAGGATGGTCACCCGACAAGAGTGCGGTTCGTACGCGATCAACGGCAACGGGTTTTCAGCCACCCCACAGCGGAGCGGGTTCTCAGCCGAGCAGCCGCAGCAGGTCCCACTCGTTCTCGCACACCCGGCGCCCGATCGCGGCCAGCTCGACCGAACGCGCGCCGCCGCGCAGGTGGCGCATCGTCTGCATCACGCAGATGACGCCCCACTTGAGCACGCCGAACGTCTCCCACCAGCGCAGCGCGTCCCGGTCGACGGGCTGCCCGCCGGCCTTCTCGTACGCGCTCACCAGGTCGTCATAATCACCGAAACCGCCCACCGGCAGCGGCGAGCCGAACCGCCACGCCTTCACGCACAGCCAGCCGAGGTCCTCGACCGGGTCACCCGCGTGGGCCAGCTCCCAGTCGAGCACCGCCCGGATCCCCTCGGGCCCGACGATCAGGTTGCCGTTGCGGAAGTCGCCGTGCACCACGGTCCGCCGCGCCGCCGCCGGGCGGGTCGCCGCCAGCCGCCGGAAGGCCAGCTCGAACACCGGATGCGGCTCCCCGATCTGGTCGAGCACGTCCCGCCACTGCCGCAGCGGATCCTCGGCGGCAGGAACAGGGGGGAGCGCCGACAGCGGCATCCGGTGGATCGCCGCGAGCGCCTCGCCGCACTGGGCGGCCAGCCGGTGCCGCGCCCTCGCGTACGCCTCGTCGCGCAGGATCCTGCGCGGGATCGTCTCGCCCGCCACCCGCGTCATGAGGATGTACGGCTCACCGGCCGCCACTGTCGGCGGCACCGACACCTCCGCCCCACGGGCCGCCACGACCCGCGGCACCGGCACCCCGGCCTCGGCGGCGGCCCGCATCAGCACGGCCTCGCTCGCCAGGCTGCCACCGGCCTCCAGGGCGGCGCCGGGGGAGTCGAGGCGCAGGATCAGCTCGTGCCGTTCGTCCCCGTCGAGCACGTCGAGCGCCCACGTCTCACGCGAGGCCCCGCCGGGAAGCCGCGAGCTGAAGGGCACCGACGCGCCGGGCCCGAAGACCTCGCGGACGATCGAGTGGACGACCGAGTGGACGACTGAGTGGACGCTCGAGTGGACCGGCTCTGTCATCGCAGCCCGAACTCCCAGTTCCCGCCCGCCGCGTAGGCACCGAGTATCCGCCGTCCCACGGAGTCGATGTGCACCTCGTCGGGGCCGTCGTAGATCCGCCCGGCCCTGGCGTGCCGGTACATCCGGTCCAGCGGGGTGTCCGGAGTCAGCCCCGCCGCGCCGTACACCTGGATGGCCCGGTCGATCACGTTGTGCAGCATGCGCGAGCCCACCACCTTGATCGCGCCGATCTCGACCCGGGCTTCCGAGCCGGCGTCGATGGCCCGCGCGGCGTCGAGCGTGAGCAGCCGCGCGGCCTGGATCTCGGTGTAGGAGTCGAACACGTGCTGCCGCATGAGCTGCTTGGCGGCCAGCGGCTCGCCGAACGCGCTCCGCTCGCGCAGCCGGCGGCACATCAGGTCGAAGGCCCGCTGCGCCTGGCCGAGCCAGCGCATGCAGTGGAAGATCCGTCCGGGGCCCAGGCGCCGCTGCGCGATCACGAACCCCTCGCCGCGCCGGCCCAGGAGATTCGAGGCGGGCACCCGGACGTTGTCGTAGCGGACCTCGCAGTGCGCGCCGTCCAGCCCCAGGACCGGCGTCTCGCGGATGATGTCGTAGCCAGGCGTGTCGGTCGGCACGAGGATCATGGAGAAGGACCGGTGCGGCGCCGCGCCGTCCTCCGTCCGGCACATCACGGTGGTGTACGCGGCCCGGGATGCGCCGGTCGTGAACCACTTGTGCCCGTTGATCACCCATTCGCCCCCGTCGAGTACGGCGGCCGTCCTGAGCTGCGTCGGGTCGCTGCTCGACACGGACGGCTCGGTCATCGCGAAGCTCGGCGAGATGTCGCCGCGCACCAGCGGGTCGAGGTAGCGTTCCCGCTGCTCGGCCGAGGCGTGCTCGTACAGCATCAGCGAGTCCTGCAGCGTGTACGTCCCCAGCGCGATCTGCCCGAACTCGCTGCGCCCCTGCACCTCGTTGACGTAGACGTAGTCGAGGAAGGGCAGCCCGCCCCCGCCCAGCTCACGCGGGTGACCGAGGGCCCACAGGCCCTCTTTCTTGGCCTCGGCCCGCAGTTCGTCGAGTGCCGCCCCGGCGGCGGGTCCGCCCTGGTGGAGCACGTTCTCGGCGGGCTCGACCCGCTCGGTCATGAACGCGTGGACGGCATCGCGGATGGGACGGACGCTGTCTGGGACGGCGAAGCTCATGACAGGATCACAACCGATAATCGTTGCCCGGTCAACGGATAAGGGGTCCCTTATGGCGGCACCGCACGACGTCCCCTCAGCGGCCCATCTGGTGGCGGCCGTCCGCGACTTCCTGGCCGACGACGTGTTGCCCGCGGTCGAGGGCCGGGTGCGCTTCCACACCCGGGTGGCGATCAACGTGCTCGGCATGGTCGAGCGGGAGCTCGAGCTCGGCCCCGGCCACGCGGAGGAGCACGGGCGGCGGCTGGCCGGGCTGGGGGTGAGCGACGACGCGGAGCTGGCGGCGGCCGTCCGGGAGGGCCGCTTCGACGACTCGGCCCTGGTCGAGGCGCTCAGGGACGCCGTACGGGCCAAGCTGGAAGTGGCCAACCCCGGCTATCTCGTCGACGGCTAGCCGATCATGACCGACGGCCGGTTCCCCACCGGGAACCGGCCGTCAAACGGCCAGGAAGGCGATCAGTGCGACGCCGCCAGGTCCAGGTCCTTGACCTTGGGGTCGCCCTCGTCGGCGAAGTAGTCCTCGCGAGAGGTCGCGTCCGGCCCGTCGGCCACCTTCATCGCGCGGAACACCAGCGTGCCCAGAGCCGCCACGATCAGGTTCACGGCCAGCGCAAGGAAGCCCGCGTAGATCGTCATCTTGGTGTCGATCCCGAGGTTGGCCAGCCCGAACGCCGACCCGCCGAAGTGAGCCTTGCCGTTGGCCGGGTTCGGGATCATGTACAGCATCCAGATGCCCGCGCCCATCCCGGCGATCCAGCCGGCGATCAGGCCGCCCTTGTGGAACCAACGGGTGTAGAGGCCCAGCCCCACGGACGGCAGCGTCTGCAGGATGATCACGCCGCCGATGAGCTGCAGGTCGATGGAGAACTGCGGGTCGAGCAGCAGGATGCAGAGCACCGCGCCCACCTTGACCACCAGGGAGACCAGCTTGGAGACCTTGGCCTCCTGCGCGTCCGTGGCGTCCTTGCGCAGGTATTCGCGGTAGATGTTGCGGGTGAACAGGTTCGCCGCCGCGATCGACATGATGGCCGCCGGGACGAGCGCGCCGATGCCGACGGCGGCGTAGGCGACGCCCGCGAACCAGTCGGGGAACATCTGGTCGAACAGCGCCGGGATGATCGTGTTGGTGTCCGGCTTGCCGTTGGCGCCCATGACCGGCTTGGTGCCCGCCGCGATCGCCATGAAGCCGAGCAGCGCGATCAGGCCGAGCAGGAAGCTGTAGGCGGGCAGCGCCGCCATGTTCCGCTTGATGACGCCGCGGTTCTTGGAGGCCAGCACGCCGGTGAGGCTGTGCGGGTAGAGGAAGAGCGCCAGCGCCGAGCCGAAGGCCAGCGTGATGTACTGCAGCTGGTTGTTGGCGTTGAGGGTGATCCCGTCGCCGGGCGCCGGGCTCGCGTCGAACTTGGCCTTGGCCGCGTCGAAGACCGACCCCCAGCCGCCCAGCTTGGCCGGGATGTAGATGACCGCCGCCAGGATCACGATGTAGATCAGCGTGTCCTTGACGAAGGCGATCAGCGCCGGCGCCCGCAGCCCGGACTGGTAGGTGTAGGCCGCCAGGATGGCGAAGGCGATGATGATCGGCAGGTGCCCGGTGATGCCCATCGTCTTCAGCACGGCCTCGATGCCGACGAGCTGCAGCGCGATGTACGGCATGGTCGCCACCAGGCCGGTGATCGCGATGATCAGCGCCAGCGTCGGCGACCCGAACCGGGCCCGGACGAAGTCGGCCGGAGTGACGAACCCGTGCACGTGCGACACCGACCACATCCGGGCCAGCACCAGGAACACCAGCGGGTAGACCACCACCGTGTACGGCAGGGCGTAGAAGCCCAGCGCCCCGGCCCCGAACACCAGCGCGGGCACGGCCACGAAGGTGTAGGCGGTGTAGAGGTCGCCGCCGACCAGGAACCAGGTGATCCAGGAGCCGAAGTTCCGGCCGCCCAGGCCCCACTCGTGCAGGCTCTCGATGTTCTCGGGCCGCCGCCACTTGGCCGCCACGAACCCCATGACGCTCACCGCGAGGAACAGCAGCGCGAAGACGACCAGCTCGGTCACGTTGGCGTTCACTTGGTCATCCTGTACACGATCGTGGTGCAGCCGACGCCGACGATGATGAAGGCGATCTGCAGCCAGTAGAACAGCGGGAAGCCGAGCAGCCGGGGCTCGTCGGCGTTGAACAGGAAGGTCAGCAGCGGCAGCACGATGGGCAGCACCAGCAGCCAGTTCCAAGGGCTGCGGTCACTGCGTGCCCGCCCGGGTTCCCCGGTTGTCATCGACCCCTCCCAAGCATGGATCAGGAGCCGGTCTATCCTTCTGAACCGGCTCCTGACATCTCGTCAATGGGAGGAGGGTAGCTTTTCCAGGGGATTAATCCCAATGTCAGCTGGGTTACGGTTTGGCCTAAATCACGTCGAACCGGCCAGGTCGAGGTCCTTGATGCGCGGGTCTCCCTCGTCGGCCGTGTAGTGCTCGGGGGCGGTGCCGTCGGGGCCGTCCGCGACCTTGAGCGCCCGGAACAGCAGCGTGCCGAGCAGCGCGACGATCAGGTTCACGGCCAGCGCCAGGAAGCCCGCGTAGATCGTCATCTTGGTGTCGAGGCCCAGCTTGGACAGCGCGAACGCCGATCCGCCGAAATGCTCGTGCTTGGTGGCCGGGTTGGCGACGTTGTAGAGCATGAGGATGCCGGCGCCCATCCCGGCGACCCAGCCCGCGATCAGCCCGCCCTTGTGGAACCAGCGGGTGAACAGGCCGATGGCGACCGACGGCAGCGTCTGCAGGATGATCACGCCGCCGATGAGCTGCAGGTCGATGGAGAACTGCGGGTCGATGAACAGGATGAACAGCACCGCGCCGATCTTCACCACCAGCGAGGTGACCTTGCTGACCCCGGCCTCCTGGGCGTCGGTCGGATCGCGGTTGATGTACTCGCGGTAGATGTTGCGGGTGAACAGGTTCGCCGCCGCGATCGACATGATGGCCGCCGGGACCAGCGCGCCGATGCCGACGGCCGCGAACGCCACACCCGCGAACCAGTCGGGGAACATCTGGTCGAACAGCTGCGGCACGACGGTGTTGACGTCGGTGCCGATCGGCTTGATCTTCGCCGAGATCGCCATGTAGCCCAGTAGCGCGATGAGCGCCAGCAGCAGGCTGTAGGCGGGCAGCGCCGACATGTTCCGCTTGATCACGTCGCGGTTGCGCGAGGCCAGCACGCCGGTGACGCTGTGCGGGTAGAGGAACAGCGCCAGCGCCGAGCCCAGCGCCAGCGTGACGTACTGGAGCTGGTTGTTGGGGTTGAGCAGGGTCCCGTCGCCGGGCGCCGGGGTCGCGGCGAACTTGGCCGTGGCGTCGCCGAAGATCTGGCTCCAGCCGCCCAGCCGGGCCGGGATGTAGATGATCGCGACGAGGATGACCAGGTAGATGAGGATGTCCTTGACGAAGGCGATGAGCGCGGGCGCCCGCAGCCCCGACTGGTAGGTGTAGGCCGCCAGGATCACGAACGCGATGATCAGCGGCAGGTCCGTGAGGAACCCGCTGCCGGACACGCCCATCGTCTTCAGCACGGCCTCGATGCCGACCAGCTGCAGCGCGATGTACGGCATGGTCGCCACGATCCCGGTGATGGCCACCAGCAGCGCCAGCGTCGGCGAGCCGAACCGTACCCGCACGAAGTCGGCCGGCGTGACCAGGCTGTGCACGTGCGACACCGACCACAGCCGGATCATGATGAGGAACACGATCGGGTAGGTGATCACCGTGTACGGCACCGCGAAGAACCCCGCGGCGCCCGCCCCGAACAGCAGCGCGGGCACGGCCACGAAGGTGTAGGCGGTGTAGAGGTCGCCGCCGATGAGGAACCAGGTGATCCACGCCCCGAAGTTGCGCCCGCCCAGCCCCCACTCGTTGAGGCTGGCCAGGTCGGTGGGCCGGCGCCACCGGGCGGCGACGAAGCCCATGCCGCTGACCACCAGGAACAGGACGGTGAAGATGATGATCTCGGTCAGGTGCTCGCTCATCGCTGCCTCCGCTTGGTCATCCGATAGACCAGCGTGGTCGTGATCACGCCGAGGGCGATGAAGGCGATCTGCAGCCAGTAGAACAGCGGGAAGCCCAGCAGCCGGGGCTCGTCGGAGTTGTACAGGAACGTCAGCAGGGGGATGGCGATGGGGAGGAGCAGCAGCCAGTTCCAGGGGCTGCGGTCACTCTTGTCATCGGGCAAGGCGGTCTCCTAGGGGAGATGCGGCTCTTGCCCTCGCAGACTAGTGACGTGATTATTTCGGTCAGGTCACCGATCGGCGAGTGGTCGGCTCCTCGCGACGAACGGTCACCGCGTCGGCTATGTCGCTCGTGCCGTAACCCTCGGGCGCGGGCACCTCGACGATCGGGTCGGGCCGGTCGTCGAACTCCAGCCGCAGCGCCCTGGCCATCGTGGCGTGCATCTCGTACAGGCAGGTCACGTAGGTGAGCTCCAGGATCTGCTCGTCGGGCAGGTGCGCGCGGAGCGCCGCGAACACCTCGTCGTGCACCCGCCCGCCGTCGAGCACGAGCCCGTCGGTGTAGGCGAGCACGGCCCGCTCCAGCCCGTCGAACACGTCACTGACCTGCCAGTGCGCGACCGCCCGCACCTTCTCCTCGGGTACGCCGAGCGCCCGCAACTGCTTGCAGTGCTGGGAGTAGACGAACTGGCTCTGCCGCGCCCATCCCGCCCTGGTCTGGCCGAGCTCGCGCAGGACCGGGTCCAGCGAGGAGTCCCGGTAGAGCTGGAAGCCCTTGACGCAGTGCCGGAAGATCTTCGGGTCGAGCGCGAACACCGTCCACCAGTCGCCGGGCGAGCCCGTCGCCGTGCCCTCCCGATCCGGCGAGAACAGCCGGTCGTGGAAGAAGCGGACCAGCGGGTCGGTCATCTCCTCCGGGGGCACCTGCCGCAGCCGCGGCATCAGATCGTCCGCTCGGCGGCCGTCTTCGGCTCGTGCCGTACGTCACCGGGCTGCCCGACCGGCCGGGTCCAGGCGGCGAACTCCACCAGCACCCCGTCGGGGTCCTTGAAGTAGATCGACCGGACGAACACGCCCTCGTGCATCTCCGGCGCCACCCCGAACTCGCTGTCGTCGTGGTTGAGCAGCACGCCCACGTCGATGCCCTTGGCCAGCAGCCGTTCGCGGTATTCCTCGATCCGCTCGGGCGGCACGTCGAAGGCGATGTGGTTCATCGACCCGACGGCCGACAGCAGCTCGCCCCGGTCGGGCAGGTGGCGCGGCGCCGACACGCCGGGCACGCCCTCGGGCGCGTCGGGGAACCAGAAGAAGGCCAGCGCGTTGCCGCCGCCACAGTCGAAGAAGAAGTGCTGCCCCCAGCCCATCGGCAGCTCGATCGTCTTGATCAGCGGCATGCCGAGCACGCCTGAGTAGAAGTCCACGGTCTGCTTCATGTCCGAGCAGACCAGGGCGACGTGGTTGACCCCGCGTAACTCGAATTCGCTGTTCATAGTAACTACCTACTTATCACAGGGGTCCCGTGGAAAACATGACAAGAGATGTCCTCTTTCCGGGTGAGCATGGACCCATGATTGCTCTGGTTGCGGGCGCGACCCGCGGTACGGGACGAGGAATAGCGGTTCAGCTGGGCGCGGCCGGCGCGACCGTCTACTGCACCGGCAGATCGACGCGGGAGGGCCGCTCGGAGCTGGACCGGCCCGAGACCATCGAGGAGACGGCCGAGCTGGTCACGCGGGCGGGCGGCACCGGCATCGCGGTGCGGGTGGACCACCTGGACCCGGCACAGGTCCAGGCGCTGGCCGAGCGGATCGAGCGCGAGCAGGGACGGCTCGACGTGCTGGTCAACGACGTGTGGGGCGGCGAGGGCCTGTACGAGTGGGACACGCCGGTGTGGAAGCACAATCTGGACAACGGGCTGCGCCTGCTGAGACTGGCGATCGACACCCACCTGATCACCAGCCACCACCTGCAGCCGCTGCTGATCCGCCACCCCGGCGGGCTGGTGGTCGAGGTGACCGACGGCACCACGGGCTACAACGACACCCACTACCGGGTCTCGCCGTACTACGACCTGGCCAAGGTGTCGGTGAACCGGCTGGCCTTCAGCCAGGCGCACGACCTGGAGCCGTACGGCGGCACGGCGGTGGCGCTCACCCCGGGATTCCTGCGCTCGGAGGCCATGCTGGAGCTGTTCGGCGTCACCGAGGAGACCTGGCGCGAGGCGGCGCCCGACCCCGCGTGGGCGGTGTCGGAGACCCCGGCCTACGTGGGCCGGGCGGTCGCCGCCCTGGCCACCGACCCGGACAAGGGGCGCTGGTCGGGCCGGTCGGTCTCCAGCGGGGAGCTGGCCCAGGTGTACGGGTTCACGGACGTGGACGGAAGCAGGCCGGACGTGTGGCGCTTCATCACCGAGGTCCGGGATCCTGGTAAGGAGGCCGACCCGGAGGACTACCGGTAGAGGGAGGTCCGCCCGGCCACCGGTAGAGGTCCGCCCGGCTATCGGTAGAGGGCCGTGCCGGTTGAGGGCCGCCCCGCTACCGGTAGAGGGCCGCCAGCCGGGCGGCCGCCTCGGCGACCATGGCGCGCAGCTCCGGTGGTTCGAGCACCTCCGCCTCCGGCCCGAAGCGCAGCACCTGGCCGTAGGCCACCTGGACCGACTCCACCCCCAGCCGGACCGTCCCGTCGGGCTGGAGCGAGGCCAGCGCGTCGGGCAGGGCGGCCGGGTCGGCGATGTGGCGCAGCAGGCGCACGCCCGCCTCGCTCAGCCGCAGCGTGATCGTCTCGCGCAGCAGCGAGCGGGTGAACGTCGCCGACTGCCCCGCCCAGAAGGCCGCCAGGTCGAACCCCGGGTCGCGCTCGAAGACCCGGGCGAGTACGTCGATCTCCCCGAACCGGTCCACCCGGTAGATCAGGAACCGCTCGCCGCTCCTGGCCGCCAGATACCACGCGCCGGCCTTGAGCACGAGCCCGTACGGCTCCACGGTCCGCTCCGCGCCCTTGTAGCGGGCCGTCACGGCGAGGTCCCGCCAGACGGCCCTGGCCAGCGGCGCGAGCGCGGCCGGGGGCGGGGAGTCGCCGGCGAACCAGCCGGGCGCGTCCAGGTGGAAACGCTGCGCGGCCGTCGCGGGCGCGTCGCGTACGCCGGGTGACAGCGCCGCGGCGGCCTTCAGCCGGGCCGTCGCGGCCACCTCCTCCAGCCCCATCTCGCGCAGCGCCGCGGGCACCCCCGACAGGAACAGCGCCTCCGCCTCGGCCCGGTCGAGCCCGGTCAGCCGGGTACGGTAGCCGTCCAGCAGCCGGTAGCCGCCGCCGCGCCCCCGGTCGGCGTAGACCGGCACCCCCGACTCCGACAGCGCGAGCACGTCGCGGTGGATGGTCCGCTCGGACACCTCCAGCTCTCCGGCCAGCTCCGCGGCCGTCATCCCGCCGCGCCCCTGCAGCAGCAGGAGCAGCGACATCAACCGCGCGGCGCGCACAGCGGAAGGATCATGGCCGAGGGACGCTCGGGGGAGTGGAACACCTCGACGTCGGCGGGCACCATCTCCCCGCCCAGCCCGAGCGAGCGGCCGGTGCCCGGATTGCGGGCGATCGTCGGGTAGGCCCCGGCCGCGACGTGCACCCGGATCCGGTGGTCGCGGGCGAACCGGTGACCGACCGGCCACAGGTCCACCAGCACCCGCCGGATGTCGCCGGCCGCCGCGTCGGGACCCAGCCGCCGCACACCCTCGCACACGTTGAGCGAGCGGCCGTCCGGATGCACGTCGCAGACGCGCACCACCACGTCCACGTACGGCGTGCTCGACCTGACGAACAGCTCGGCGCCGACCGGCCCGATCAGCTCCACGTCCGACTCCAGCGCGGCGGAGCTGTAGACGAGCACGTCGCGCCGCGCCTCCAGCCGCCGCTGGTCCCTGGGCCTGGAGTCGGCCAGCAGCACCGGGCCGCCGAGCACCGGCGTCGGATGGTCCGGGTGGTAGCGGAAGCGGTCGGGCTCGTCCTCGCGCGGGAGTTCGGTGCCGAGCCCGAAGCCGTGCTGCAGATGCCAGCGCTCCGGCCGCATCTCGGGCACCGGCCAGTCGGGGTAGTCGCGCCACTCCTCGGCCCCCGTCACGTACAGCCGCACCGGATCGGGGCGCAGCCCGGACGGATCGTCCAGCAGGTGCGCGCGGAACCAGGCCAGCGCGTCGGCCATGGCCGGCCGTCCGTGCCGGCGGTCCACGTGGTACCACGGCCCGATCGTCAGGTACGGCCGCCGCCCGGCCG
This sequence comes from Nonomuraea sp. CA-143628, assembly GCF_050942315.1. Classification (NCBI taxonomy): domain Bacteria; kingdom Bacillati; phylum Actinomycetota; class Actinomycetes; order Streptosporangiales; family Streptosporangiaceae; genus Nonomuraea; species Nonomuraea sp. CA-143628. Next base: position 7,227,693 of record NZ_CP192072.1, on the reverse strand, counting down.
CCCGCATCGCCTGGTAGTCCTTGAGCTGCCACGGCAGGAACACGTCGTACCAGCCGCCCAGCATGGTGACGGCCGCCTCCACCTCACCGACCTGCGGGGAGAAGTCACGCTTGTCCCAGTACGGCACCGCCGGGTCTGCATGGTGCTCCAGGAGGTTCTGGAAGAAGGGCAGCGGCCGCCCGGCCGACACCTGGTCCAGCTCGGCCACCGGCCGCCCGGACAGGACCGCCCGGCGGGTGAGCCGGGGCGCCGTCAGCATCGCCGTACCTCCGAAGGGGCGCGACATGGCGTCGGTCAGCGTGGTCCAGCTCAGCGCGGACTCCAGCGCGAACGCCCCGCCCACGTAAGCGGCGTCCCTGAACTGCGAGGCGGTGATCTGCGTGGCCATGGCCTTCAGCTCCGGCCCGGCCTCGGCGGCGATGGCCCACTGCGCGTAGCCGAGATAGGAGGGGCCGAACATCGCGAACGACCCGCCGTACCAGGGCTGGGCGCGCATCCAGGCGACGGTGGCCAGGCCGTCGTCGTGCTCGTCACCGAGGGGGTCCAGGGTCCCGCCCGAGCCGAAACCGCCCCGGCAGCTCTGGATCACCACCTGGAAGCCGCGCCTGGCGAAGCCCCGGCCGCACATCCAGCCGAACAGGCCGCGCCGGCCGTACGGGGAGCGGATCAGGATCACCGGCGCCCGGTCCCCTCTGACCGGCGCGTAATGGTCGGCCAGGAGGGTCACGCCGTCGGGCATCGGAATGGGGAGGTCACGCCGGACCCGCACACGTCGCATTACCTACCAGTAACAGATGCCCCCGGGGTCCGGTAGCCCGGGGGCACCCCAACGGCCGGGGCGTCAGTCGAAGTGCTGGTAGCGGGGCCAGGCCACGCTCCACGGCTGCTTGAGCCCTCGGCACAGGAAGATGCCCATGCCCTGCAGTTCGTTGTCGACGCCGACGCCGTTGTCGACGCGGTCCTTCTGCTCGCAGCTGTTGTACTGGAAGTCCATACCGCGCGGGCCGATGTTCACCATGACCGCGACGGTGGCGTTCTCGGGCGGCGGACCGTACTCGTGGAGCTGGTTCTGGCCGCTGTAGACGCGCGGGATCCCGGCGCGCACGAGCGCGCCGTGCTCACCGTAGCTGCCGGTCATGACGATGGCCTTCGCCTGGTCCTCCGGCGGCAGCGCGTGCAGCACGTTCTGGACCTTGGCCGCGAACTGCGGCCAGCCGACGGACTCGCGCACGACCTCGTCGATCGCCGGCACCGGGGTGGCGGCCAGGCTGGCGACCGGGATCAGCGGCAGCGCGATCACGGCCGACACCAGGCCGTTGACCACGAGGAACCCGGTGGCCAGGCGTACCTTGCCCAGACCCGCCGCCTCCACGCTCACGCAGCCCGCCGCGAACAGCAGCAGGATCAGGCCGGCCGTGTAGTCGAAGCGCCCGCCGCTGATCAGCGTCGCCACGGCCGCGGCGGGATAGGCGACGGCCAGCGCACGCACCCGCCGGTCGCGCCACAGGCGCACCCAGCCGAACGCGCCGATGATCGTCACGACCGGCCCGAACAGCGTGAGCTGCATGGGCACGAACAGCGCCCGCAGCTCGCCGCCCCGCTCCGAGCTCAGCGCTGCCGCCATCTTCAGCTGCGGCCAGTCGTGCGTGGCCTGATAGAGCAGGTTCGGTACGGCCAGCGCCGCCGCGATCAGCGCGCCGCCCCACAGCCAGGGGCTGGCCAGGACCCGGCGCGGACCCACGGCCACCAGCCCGACCGCGAGGCCCAGCAGCAGCATGACGATCAGGTGCTTGTTGTAGGTCGCCAGCCCGGCGATCACGCCGACGGCCAGCCACCACCGTGGCTGCTCGCGCATCAGCGCCTTGGTCATGAACAGGATGGCCGCCGCCCAGAACGGCAGGTCGAAGCTGAGCGTCAGCAGCGTGTGCCCGGCGATGAAGGTGTAGGCGCCGGTCGCCGTGCCGAGCGCGGTCAGGATCTGCGCGACGCCACGGCCGCCCAGCTCGCGGGTGATGAGCGTGACGAGCACGACGAGGATCGCCGCGGCCAGCGCGGGCAGCACCCTGATCCCGAAGAGCGTGTCGCCGAACACGGCGATCGACAGCTTGGCCGCCATCGGCGCGAACGCGGGCTGATCGACGTACCCCCAGGCGGGGTGCTCGGACAGCACACGGAAGTACATCTCATCGCGGTGATATCCGTAGCTCCCACTGAGCAGCAGCAGCACCGCGAACAACAAGATCGAGATCAACGTGACCGAGCGCCACGCTAGTAACGGGGGGCGTTCCATGATTCCTAAAGTTAGCCGCTCGTCAGAACTCCCGTCAGGAGTTGCGCACCCCTATTTGCCGGGCGTTTCGCCCATCTGGGGACCACCCGGCGCGGCCGCGTTGCGTGATCATCGCGCGCCGGTTACGCTTGCCACATGCGAATCTCGTTGCAGCTTCAGTGGTGGCGCCGCTAGTAGGCGGCGCGTGGATTCGCATTCCTCAACGGACGGCCGCCCCGGAAGGCGGCCTTTCTCGTGTCCGCCCCCGGGGCATCACTGTCGGTGTTCGATCATCGGTTTTCGACAAGGGGCAGCAGTGGAGACGAGCGGATATACCACCGCCGGGGGCATCGGCGTCGAGCGCGAGGTACGCCAGGTGCCTGAGGAAGCGCTCGAAGAGATCGTGACGGCGCTCGGAGAGAGACGCGGCGGCGCCTTCTCCTCCGGGATGGACTACCCGGGCCGCTACAGCCGATGGGCGTTCGGCTACGTCGACCCGTGCCTGGAGCTGGTCGCCAGGGGCCGCCACATCTCCGCCAGGGCGCTCAACGCCCGCGGCAGGGTCGTGCTGCCCGCCGTGGTCTCCTGCCTGCTGGCCGCCGGCAAGCCCGTCGAGGAGCCGACCGCCGACCACGTCGAGGTCTACGTGCCCGAGTCGGGCGACCTGCTCACCGAGGAGATGCGCAGCCGCCGGCCCACGGTGTTCACCGCGATCCGCGAGGTCATCGCCGCCTTCCGGGGCGACGACCCGCATCTGGGCCTCTACGGCTCCTTCGGCTACGACCTGGCCTTCCAGTTCGAGCCGATCAGGCAGGAGCTCGTCCGCCCCGACGACCAGCGTGACCTGGTGCTGCACCTGCCCGACAGACTGGTGGTGATCGACCGCCAGCGCGAGACCAGCGTCGAATACCGCTACGAGTTCACCGTCGACGGCGCCACCACCCGCGGCCTGGAGCGCACCGGCGAGTCCGTGCCTCTCACCGAGCCCGCCGAGGTGCCCGCCGACCCCAAGAGGGGCACATACGCCAAGGTCGTGGCCGCGGCCAAGGAGAAGTTCAAGCGCGGCGACCTGTTCGAGGTCGTGCCGGGCCAGGTCTTCCACGCCCCCTGCACCGACCCGGCGGCCTTCTTCCGCGGCCTGCGGCACAGCAACCCGGCGCCCTACGAGTTCATCATCAGCCTCGGCGAGGGCGAGCACCTCGTCGGCGCCTCGCCCGAGATGTACGTCCGGGTGAGCGGCGACCGCGTCGAGACCTGCCCCATCTCCGGCACGATCGCCCGCGGCAGCAACCCGATCGAGGACGCCGAGGCCATCCGCACCCTCCTGACCAGCGTCAAGGAGGAGTCGGAGCTGACCATGTGCACCGACGTCGACCGCAACGACAAGTCGCGCATCTGCGTGCCCGGCTCCGTCAAGGTCATCGGCCGTCGCCAGATCGAGCTCTACTCCCGGCTGATCCACACCGTCGACCACATCGAGGGCCGGCTGCGGCCGGAGTTCGACGCCCTCGACGCCTTCCTGACCCACATGTGGGCCGTCACGGTCACCGGCGCGCCCAAGACCTGGGCCATGCAGTTCATCGAGGACCACGAGGCCACCACCCGCAGGTGGTACGGCGGCGCCATCGGCTTCATCGGCTTCGACGGCTCCATGAACACCGGCCTGACCCTGCGCACCGCCCAGATCAAGAACGGCCTGGCGACCGTCAGGGCCGGCGCCACGCTGCTGTTCGACTCCGACCCCGAGGCCGAGGAGCGCGAGACCGAGCTCAAGGCCAGCGCCCTGCTCGGCGCCCTGGCCGCGGTCAACCAGCCGCACGCCACGCCGGTCGTCCCGGTCCGCGAGCAGCCCGGCCAGGGCATGAAGGTGCTGCTCGTCGACCACGAGGACTCCTTCGTCAACACCCTGGCCGACTACTTCCGCCAGGAGGGCGCCGACGTCGTCACGCTGCGCCACGGCTTCCCCTCGGCCATGCTCGACGACATCGCACCCGACCTCGTCGTCCTGTCGCCGGGCCCCGGCTGGCCGTCCGACTTCGGCATGTCGGCGCTCATCGACGAGATCTACGCCCGCGACCTGCCGGTCTTCGGTGTCTGCCTCGGCCTGCAGGCGATGGTCGAGCACGCGGGCGGCTCACTGGAGCTGCTCGACTACCCCGAGCACGGCAAGCGCGGCCAGGTCACCCGGCTGGGCGGCGGCGACGCGCTGCTCGACGGGTTGCCGGAGGAGTTCGTCGCGGCCCGCTACCACTCCCTGCACGCCAAGCGCGTCGGCGTGGTCGGCTTCACCCCGACCGCGCTGACGCCCGACGGCAACGTCATGGCGATCGAGGACATCGAGCGGCGCCGCTTCGCCGTGCAGTTCCACCCGGAGTCCATCCTCACCGCCGAGGGGGGCGCGGGCGCGCGCGTCATCGCCAACGTGCTCCGCCTCGCCCGCCGGTGACGGCTGGGCCTACCTGGGGGCGGTTTCACACGTGTGGACCGGAGCGTTCGCACTGGCGGTCCGGAGCGCGCTTTCACACGTGAGGATCTAGCGCGTCTTTCGGGTAGGTAAAACGGCCGCGGGAGCGTGCGGAGGCCACCTAGAGTCTCCGCATGCTCCCCGTAGATCTTCCCGATACGGTGCGTGACGCCCTCCTCGCCCCGCTCGTCGACCACCACTGTCACGGGGTGCGCCGCGACGACCTGTCCAGAGCCCAGTTCGAGCTGCTGATCAACGAGGGCGGCTGCCCCGCGCCGCCGGGCACCACCCACTTCGACACGCCGATCGGCGCGGCCATCCGCCGCTGGTGCGCGCCCGTACTCGGCCTGGAACCGCACGCGCCCCCGGCCGTCTACCTGGCCCGCCGGGCCGACCTCGGCGCCGACGAGGTCAACCGGCTGCTGCTGCGGGCCGCCGGGGTCGGGGCGCTCCTGGTCGACACCGGCATGGAGAGCGCCGAACTGCTGACGGCCGCCGAGCTGGCCCGCCACGGCGACGCGAGCGCGAACGAGGTCGTCGGCATCGAACAGATCGAGCAGGACGTCGTGGAGATGGCCGAGACGGCCCTCGACTACATGGACAGCCTGGCCGAGGAGCTCACCGCCAGGGCCGCCAGAGCCATGGGCATGGCGACGGTCATCGGTCACCGGTGCGGCCTCGACTTCGACCCGTCGAGGCCGAGCAGGGGCTCGGTCATCGCGGCGGCCAACCGCCGGCTGTCCGACCCCAAGGAGCCGTTGACCGACCCGATCCTGCTGCGCCACCTGCTGTGGACCGCGGTCGACGTGGCCAGGGACCGCGGCCTGCCCCTGCAGTTCCACGCCGGATTCGGTGATCCGTCCTACTCCGGCCTGCATCGCACCGACCCGGCGCGGATGACCACGTTCGTCAGAGCGCTGCAGCCGGCCGGCGTACCGGTGGTGCTGCTGCACGGCTACCCGTTCCACCGCCAGGCCGCCCACCTGGCCGGCGTCTTCCCGCACGTCTACGTCGACGTCGGCCTCGCGCTGACCCACAGCGCCGCCGGGTCCGCGCGGATCATGGACGAGCTGCTGGAACTGGCGCCCTTCCACAAGCTGCTCTTCGGCTCCGGCTGCCACGGCGTGGCCGAGACCGGCCACCTGGGCGCCCTCTACTTCCGCCGGGCGCTGGCTGCCGCGCTGAAGTCGCGGCTCGACGCGGGGGAGTGGAGCGCCGCCGACGCGGCCCGAGTGGCCCACATGATCGGCTCCGGCAATGCCCGCCGGGTATACCGGCTCTGAACTCCTCCTTGGGGAGGAGGTGCCATCAACTCCACATTCGTGATAATTACCTCACGATGAGTGCGATCGAGATTCGAAACCTTTGCAAGGCGTTCGGACCGGTACGCGCGGTCGACGGGGTGTCGTTCACAGTGGAGCCGGGCACCATCACCGGCTATCTTGGCCCGAATGGGGCGGGCAAGACCACCACCCTGCGCAGCCTGCTCGGGCTGTGCACCGCCGATTCCGGCACGGCGCTGGTCAACGGCCAGCGCTACGTCGAGTTACCGCATCCCCTCAGCGAGGTGGGCGCGGTGCTCGAAGCCACCAACTTCCATCCGGGCCGTACGGCCCTCAACCATCTCCGGGTGCTCTGCGCGGCGGCCCGGCTGCCCCGCGAGCGCGCGACGGAGGCGCTGGAGCAGGTCGGCCTCGCCGACGTGGCCGGCAAGCGGGTGCAGGTCTTCTCGCTCGGCATGCGGCAGCGGCTGGCGCTGGCCACCGCGCTGATCGGCCATCCCAAGGTGCTCATCCTCGACGAGCCCGCCAACGGGCTCGACCCGGCGGGCATCCAGTGGCTGCGCGGCTTCCTGCGCTACCTGTCCCACGACCAGGGCGCCGCCGTCCTGGTCTCCAGCCACGTGCTGGCCGAGGTCGAGCAGATCGTCGACAACGTGGTGATCATCGCCAAGGGCCGTCTCGTACGCCAGGGCAGCCTGGCCGAGCTGGTCTCCAACGGCGACACGGCCGTCAGGGTGCGCACCACGGGGACCGCCGAGCTCGTCCCGGCCCTCGAAGGCGCCGGAGCCACGGTCGACCAGCAGGACGGATTCCTGCGCGTACGCGGCCTCGGCGCCGAGGACATCGGCCGGATCGCGCTCGACGCGAAGGTCGTGCTGAGCGAGGTCACGCCCGAACGCTCCGACCTGCAACAGGTCTTCCTGGAGCTGACGGGGGAGGGGCAGGGCTGATGACGCTGATCAGGGCGGAGCTGCTCAAGCTCCGGACCACCAGGCTCTGGTGGGTCATGCTGGGCGTCACGGTCGCCTACGTGCTCCTGCAGCTCGGTCTCACGATCGGGTTCGCCGGTCAGACCGGCCAGAACGGCCGGCAGGTCTTCCCCAGCCGGGGCACCGTGCCCTTTCAGGAGCTCCTGTGGGGGCTCGGCTCGAGCGGCGTGCTGTTCCCGATGATCCTCGGGGTCGTCATGATGACCGCCGAATACCGCTACCAGACCATCACCACCACGTTCCTCGCCACGCCCCGGCGCGAGCGGGTGGTCGTGGCCAAGCTCGGGGCGGGGGTGGTCGTCGGACTGGCCTTCGGACTGGTCGTGCTGGCGCTGACCGCCATCGCGGTGGTCGCGTCGGTCCTGCTGTCCGGCGGTGATCTGGTCCTGTCCGCGAAGGTCCTGCGCATCGCCACGGGCGTGCTGCTCGTGCTCGTCCTCTACACGCTGTTCGGGGTCGGGCTGGGCGCGCTGATCAAGAACCAGCTCGGCGCGATCATCGTCGCGGTGGTGTGGGTGTTCATCGTCGAGGCCCTGGTCAACGCGATCCCGGTGCTGCAGCCCGTCGGCAAGTGGACGCCGGCCGGCGCGGGCGGCGCGGTGACCAACAGCGGCGTCGACCTCGGGCTCGGCACCGACTACCTGCTGCCGGCCTGGGCGGGCGCCCTGGTGCTGCTCGGGTACGCGGTGCTCTTCTCGGCGGTCGCCTCGGCCACGACGATCCGGCGGGACATCACCTAGCCGCACCCGATGGGGTCGTGGCCCTCTCTCCCGCGGTCGTCCGCCATGCAGGCGCCGAGCTTGGCTCCGACGCTCTGCATGGCGTCGGCCAGCGCGGCGACCTGCTCGGGCGACAGGTGGTCGAACAGCACCTCGCGCAGGGCCCGCGCGTGGTCGGGCGCTATCGCGGTGATGACCGCCCGACCCTCAGGGGTGATCTCGGCGACACTGGCCCGGCCGTCGTTCTCGTCGGGCCGCAGCCGTACGTAGCCGCGCTCGACCAGCTTGCTGACCCGGTGGCTCAGGCGGCTGATCGAGACGTTGCCCAGGGTGGCCAGGTCGCTCAGCCGCAACGGCCCGGCCGTCAGCGTGTTGAGCAGGCCGTATTCGATGTGCACCAGCCCGTACGCGCGGAAGGTGCGCTCCACCTGCGGAATGCCGACGAGCATCACCGCGAGCAGGCCCTGCCACGCTCGCTGCTCGTCATGGCCGAGCCCTTCGACCAACGGACCCCCAGTGTCAGAATCGGCCGACCGCGACGATGACCGCCACCGCCAGCAGTACCAGGTTAACCGCGAAGCTCTCCTTGCGCCGACGGTGCACCTGGGCGGCGACGATCATGGTGATGGCGAGGCCGACCGCCGCCAGGGGCGTGAGGATCGGGGCGATGCCGGTGGCCCAGGGCAGCACCAGGCCGAGCGCGCCGAGGAACTCCACCACGCCGATGCCCCTGATCTGCGCCTGGCTGAAATCATCCACCCATCCCATGCGCGGCTGGAGCTTCTCCTTGGGCTGCGTGGCCTTCATGAACCCGCTCATGAGGAAGGCGGCGGCGAGCAGGGCCTGGAGGACCCAGAGGACGACGTTCATAAGTTGTCCCTTCAAGTATCGAGAGTGCTGACTGTAGGACGAAAAACTTGAAGCGACAAGTGTTCAGGCCGACCCCGTGCCGAGTCGCGCGCGGGTCCGCGACCTGGTTTGCTGGGGGCCATCACATCGCCTAACCCGAGCGGGGGCTCGCCCATGCGCACCGTCGAACCCGAGGTCTTCCTCGTCGCCCGTCCAGACCTCGACTACGACGAGCTCGCCCGCTACCTGGGCGAGGTCGGCGGCGAGAGCTGGCTGGAGCGGCTCGACAGGGGCGACCTCGACGCACAGAACCTGGCCGAGTTCGCCGGGCGTCTGTGCTACCGCTCCTTCGAGCCCGGACTCAACCCCAACGTCGTGCGCATCCGCGAGGACCAGGGCGACTACCTGCGCAACATCCTGGCCAGCGCCCACGGCTCGGTGCTCGAGCACCTCAACTTCAGCTTCGTGCTGCACAACGTCAGCCGCGTGCTCACCCACGAGCTCGTCAGGCACCGCCCCGGGGTGGCCATCTCTCAGGAGTCGCTGCGCTTCGTCCGCCTCGACGAGCTGCCGTTCTGGTTCCCCGAGTGGGCACAGTCCGACCCCGAGCTGATGAAGCGGGCCACGGCCCTGCTGGAGCAGATGGAGCAGTTCCAGGTCTGGATGGCCGGCCACTTCGGGCTCGACGAGGAGGGCGTGCCGTTCTCGGAGAAGAAGCACCGCACCTCGTTCATGCGCCGCTTCGCCCCGGAGGGGCTGGCGACCGGCCTGGTCTGGACGGCCAACGTCCGCACGCTGCGGCACACGATCGAGGCGCGCACGGCGGTGGGGGCCGAGGAGGAGATCCGGCTGCTGTTCCAGCACATCGGCGCGCTCATGGTCAAGGAAGCGCCCGCCCTCTTCGGTGACTACGTCATCGAGGACGGGGCCTGGGTCCCGGGCTGGCGCAAGGTCTGAACCAGCCGGTTTGACATGTTGTACACGTGATCAGGCCAGCGCGGGCATGACGTAGACCTCGGCACCCGGCGGGAGCGCGCAGTCGAGGCTGCCGAGGCCGCGGGCGTTCTCGCCGCACACGATCATGTTGATGTGCCGGCGGATGCGCCCGTAGTCGTCACGCAGCCGCTCCTCCAGCAGCGGATGCGTACGCCGCAGCATGTCCAGCGCGGAGCCGAGCGTCGGCGGGGTGTGCTGGTCGGCGGCGACGGCGAAGACCTTCACCTCGCTGTCGCCGCTCACCCAGCGGCGCAGCGAGTTGGGCAGGACGAAGACCACCATCATCACGTTCTTGGCCATGGGCTACAGCACCGCCGCACGCACGCTGAGCACGTCGGGCAGGTGCCGGACGACCGTCGACCAGGTGCCGCCGTCGTCCCGCGAGCAGTAGACCTCGCCGTCGCGGGTGCCGAAGAACACCCCCGCCTCGGAGGCGGTCATCGCGTCACGCAGCACGCTCGCGTGCACCGGCCCCTCGGGCAGCCCGGCCTCCAGAGGCTGCCAGGTGCCGCCCGCGTCCTGGCTGCGGAAGACCCGATAGCGGTGATCGACCGGCGTGCGGTCGATGTCGGCGGTCAGCGGCAGCACGAAGACCGTGTCGGGCCGGGTGGGATGCACCACGATCGGGAAACCGAAGTCGGACGGCAATGACGAGCCGATGTCGTGCCAGGACCCGCCGAAGTCGTCGCTGCGGTAGACGCCGAAGTGGTGCTGCAGGAAGAGCCGCTCGGGCCGGGACGGGTGCATGCCCACCTTGTGCACGCACTGCCCGTATTCGGGATATTGCTGCCCCTCCGGCATGAACGGCGCGCGGATGCCCTGGTTGGCGGCCTCCCACGACAGGCCGCCGTCGGTGGTGCGATAGAAGCCGCCCGTCGACACCGCGACGCCCATGACCTTCGGGTCGGTGGGATGGCTCACGACCGTGTGCAGGCACAGCCCCCCGCCGCCCGGCTGCCAGTGCTGCCGGTGCGGGTGCTCCCACAGCCCCTCGGCCAGCTCGTAGGTGACACCGCGGTCCGCCGAGCGGAACAGCGCGCCCGGCTCCACCCCGGCCCAGACCACCTCGGGCTCGGCCGGCGACGGCATGAGCTGCCACACCCTGGTCAGGGTCGCGCCCGTCTTCTCGGGGAAGGCGATGGGGGGACGCTCGGCCTCCTGCCAGGTCTCGCCGAGGTCGTCGGAGTACATCACCGAGGGGCCGAAGTGGCCGTACTCGATGCCCGCCAGGATCCGCGGCGTGGCGGCGCGCGTGTCGATCGCCACCGAGGTCACGCCGACCGTGGAGAACCGGATCGGCGCCACCTCGAACGGGCCGCCGTCCGTCGAGCGGGCGAGGAACAGGCCCTTGCGGGTGCCGATCGCGAGCACTGCGTCGCTCATAACAAGCTCCCATCGCTCCCGTGTTCGCTTCCCGGCCATCGTGCCACGCCGTGACCAGGAGCGCCGAGGACTGGGCGATTTGCCGCACGATTACGCGTGAGGTAATCGCCGCGCTTCCCTCCTGTCGGTAGCGTTGCCGTATGGGGTCGGTCAATGGCGCGTTCGCAGTGGGGGATGAATCGTTCGGGGAGCTGCTGCGGTCCTGGCGGCAGCGGCGGCGGGTGAGCCAGCTCGACCTGGCGATCGAGGCCGAGGTGTCGGCCCGCCACGTCAGCTTCCTGGAGACCGGGCGCGCCCGGCCGAGCCGGGAGATGGTGATGAAGCTGTCGGAGGAGCTGGAGGTGCCGCTGCGCCACCGCAACCGGCTGCTGGTCGCGGCCGGGTTCGCGCCGCTCTTCCCCGAACGCGAGGTACGCGCCCCCGAGATGCAGGTCGTCCGGCAGGCGCTCGACAAGATCCTCGCCGGGCACGAGCCCTACCCCGCGCTGGTCGTGGACGCCGCCTGGAACCTGGTGGCGGCCAACTCGGCGGCCGCTCTGTTCATGGACGGGGTGCCCGCGGAGCTCCTCAAGGAGCCGGTCAACGTGATGCGGCTGTCGCTGCACCCCGAGGCGATGGGCGGCCGGTTGGTCAACCTGGCGGAGGTACGCGCCCACCTGCTGCACCAGCTGCGCAGGCAGGCGGAGGCGTCGGGCTCGGGGCAGCTGGCCGAGCTGCATGATGAGCTGGCCGCCTACACCTATCCCGGGGTGGATCTGAACGTGGCGCACGTGCCGGGTCCCGGCGACCTCCTGGTGCCGCTGCGGATCAGGCACGGCACGCGGATCCTGTCGATGTTCACCACGATCGCCACGTTCGGCACGCCCCTGGATGTGACGGTCGCGGAGCTCGCCATCGAGACGTTCTGGCCCAACGACGACGAGACCGCCGCCGCGTTCCAGCGGCCCGCCGCCTCGTAGCGCGCCGCCGCGTCTGGTGCGGTTGCCAGGCTCGTCACGCGACCGTCTCATTCGCGTGCTGGTCCGTTGTGGTTGGGGTCCTTGGGGAGGGATGCCCCCCTTCGGGAGAGTGAAAAGAGGCGGTCCGTTGTGGTCGGAGTCCCCATAGGCGGATACCTCCTCCGGAAGAGCGACAGGAGATGGTCCGTGGTGGCCGAGGTCCTCTGGAGGGGTGCCCCAAGAGGACGGTCCGTCGTGGCAGGGGGAAGAACGGAGACCTGGCGGACGGTCGTGGTCGCCGCGTCAGCGCTCTCCCTGCACGATGTCGCGGTGGATGCGGGACAGTGGCACGCCGTCGATGCGCAGGCGCCGGACCGTCTCGCTGACCATGCCGGACGGCCCGCACACGTACACCTCATGCTCGGCCCACGAGTGGAAGCGTTGCGTGACCTCCGGCAGCCGGCCGCGCATCCCCTCGTAGCCGGCCTGGCCGGAGACCACCGGCAGCACCCGCAGCCAGGGGAACCTCGACTCCATCCGGATGAGGTCGGGCAGGTCGTACAGCTCCGCCGCCGTCCGCGCCCCGAACAGCAGGTGGATGTTGGGGCGGCGGCCCGAGGCGATGATGTGCTCGATGATCGCCTTGATCGGTGCCAGCCCGGTGCCGCCCGCCACGCACAGCACGTCGCGCGAGCTGCGGTCGCACAGTGTCATCGTGCCCATCGGCGGTCCCAGCATGATCGTGTCGCCGATGCGGGTGTCCCTGGCCAGCGTGGTGGACACCCAGCCGCAGGGGACCGAGCGCACGTGCAGCGTGATCGTGTTGTCCGGGCGCGGCGCGTTGGCGATGGAGAACGTGCGCCAGACGCGCGGCCACCGCGAGACCTGCACGTTGACGTACTGGCCCGCCGTGTACGGCAGGCGCTGCGTCGGCCGCAGCGTCAGGACGGCGATGTCCGGGGCGCGGAGCTCGTGGTCGATGACCTCGGCCAGCCACCACGCGGGCGAGACCCCGGAGTCGGACTCGGCCGACTCGATCATGAGGTTGGCGGCGGCGGTGTAGGCGGCCGCCCAGGCGGCCTCGATCTCCTCGTTCCAGATGTCGGCGGCGAACCGCTTGATGGTCGCGAGCAGGGCGTTGCCGACCGCGGTGTAGTGCTCCGCGATCACGCCGTACTTGCGGTGGTCCCGCCCGAGCTGGCCGAGGAAGGACGCCAGGCTGGCCGGGCTGTCCAGGCTCCACACGATGCGGGTCAGAGCGCCGAAGAGCCGGTCGCGCTGCAGGTCCATGGCCGGGGGGAACATGCCCCGCAGCTGCGGACTCTCGGCGAACAACCGGCCGTAGAAGTAGGCGGCGGCCTTGTCGGCCACCGGCTCCACGACGGAGAAACTCTCCTTTACCAGGCGCGGATTCAACGACATGAAATTAACCCCACCCTTTGACCGGAATATTCTTCCGGCCGTGTCGTTAACACCTCCCTGACGGCTCCGGGTAATGAGCGTGCTGCGGGCCCCGGCACGACTGCTCGCTCGAATTCGAGTCTTACACCACCTCCTGAGCCTCACAACCGTTTCGCCCCGATACAGTGCGGAGCAAAACTTTCCGTGACGATAACGTGATTTTCCGCGTTCAAGGTGGGGAAGATTTCGGTCATAAAAGTGAAAGTGTGTCTTATTCGCATATGTGACTGGGGTGATCGGGGTGAGGGGAGCCGCCGGCGGCACGGCTCCCGGGCCGGAAGTCAGGCGGGACGTACGTTCTCCGCGAAGTGGCCGGGCTTATTGCCGGGCGCCTCGAAAACGAAGACGATGTAGGTCTCGAAGAAATCCGGGCCCCGTCCGGCCACGCGTCCGGCGCCCATCCGCCGGCTCTCCCTCCATACCAGCTGGGTGAAGTGCCCGCAGTCGGCGACGTTTTCCGGGTCGGTGAAGTCGTAGCCTTTGTTTTCCTCGTACCATTCGGCAACCGCCTTCCCCGCGTCGAGCGGCCGTTGTTTCGAGCCGGCGCCCCAGAAAAGGTTCTCCCCGGTGCCGTCCCGTAACCCGTCGTGCCCGGCCTCGGTGTCCGGATATTCCGATCGCGACGCGGCGCGGGATCTGGCGTACTCGACCAGTTCCTGGTCCAGGACCAGCGGCGGGGCGTGGTGCTCGGCACGGAGGGCATTGGCCTCGGCCAGTGCCTCGGCGAGGAAGGCGGCGCTCGTGGCGTCCGGCAGGGGAGCGCGGTAGCGGGCCACGCTCAGCACCTCGTTTGCGAGGGGCCGTACGCGAATACGTCATTGTTCGCAGGCACGATGAGTTTCCTTCCTGTGGTCCGGCGGTGTCCTCTGGATTGTGGGCGACGGGTTTTGCCCGGACAAGGGTTGTAGGGGCCCATATCTCATGACGATGACATTTCGGGTGGACCTTATCGGGCTATTCTTGGCCGGATATGAAGACGCGATTCATTGACAGGATCGGCCGGGAATTGTCAGCCGCGCCGCCGCTGCCAAGACGGACATATCCTGACAAAGCGGGATAAAATGCATCTTTGGTATATATCTGACAGGCGGCGGGGAATGGATTGACTCATTCAGTAGAGTCGGAATAATCGGATCTTGGCGGAAGCGTCGCCACTGGGAGTGACGCAGAGGCAACGGACTGGAAGGGGAGGTGCCGCTTGCTTCGGCAGAGGGGGTCTCCGTAGCCGCCTCCCGCTTGAGACCAGCGCATACTCCAGCCCGTTCGCGAAGGTGACCATGGCTCGTTCCCAACCCCCACCGCCCCAAGCTCCGGCGCGCCGGACGCCGTCACCTCAGCGGCCCGCTCCTCAGCCGCCGACGCCGGCCGCTCAGCCGCCGGCGACCCCGGCTCCTCAGACGCAGTGGCTCTGGCCGGCCGCGCTGGCCCTGCCGGTGGTCGCCGCGTGCTGCGCCTTCACCGCCCTGCTCCTCGACAGCCGCACCGGCGTCGTCTGGGCGTGCGTCGGCGCAGCGGCGCTCTCGCTCCTCGGCCTGGCCGCCGTGGCGGCGCTGCGTCAGGCACACCAGGAGGCCCTGCGGACGATGAGCCGCCGCGAGAGCGCCATGCACCAGCGCGAGGCCGAGTTCCAGCACCACCTCCAGCAGCGCAACACCCAGTGGAGCAAGCACGTCGCGGCTCGCTCCAAGGCCCTGCAGGAGGCGGTCAGGCACCTGGTGGACAAGCGGATCCCGGCCGTGATCGCCCAGGAGGCGGTGCCCCCGCCGTACCAGAGCCAGGGGCTCGACGAGGACGCGGCCGAGCTGCTGGAAGAGGTGCTCGACGCGGTGGGCGGGGCCGCCGAGCAGGACCGCGAGCGGCAGGAGTCGCTGCGGCTGGCCCTGCTGGCGCTGGCCCGCCGCGTACAGACCTCCGCCCACCGCATCCAGGAGAACGTCTCGGTGATGGCCGAGCGCCACCCGGGTAACCCGGACGTGCTCGAGACCAGCATGCAGGTCGACCACGCCGCCGCCCAGCAGGGGCGCCACGCGCAGAGCCTCGCCGTGCTGTGCGGCGAGTGGCCGGGACAGCAGTGGCCCAATCCGCTCGCGCTGGTGGACGTGGTGCGGGCCGCCTCCTCCAGGATCGTCGCCTACAAGCGGGTGGAGGTGTCCGGCGACCCGGACACCGCCGTCGCGGCCCACGTGGTCGAGCCGCTCATCCACCTGGTGGCCGAGCTGCTCGCCAACGCCACCCAGTCCTCGCCGCCGGCGACCACGGTGCTCGTGGCGGTGCGCAATGTGCAGCGCGGCGCCGTCATCGAGATCGACGACGGCGGCGTCGGCATGGACGACCACCAGCTGGAGCAGGCGCGCGAGATCGTCTCCGGGCGCCGCTCCGTCGACGTGGGCGAGGTGGGGGAGATCCCGCAGACCGGGCTCGCGGTCATCGGGCACTACGTACGCCGCCACGGGTTCCTGGCCGACCTGCTGCCCTCACCGTACGGAGGGGTGCGCGCGGTCGTCCTGGTGCCCGGCCCGATCGTGGAGACGCTGGAGCCGGCCGAGGCGCCGCCCCGAGCCCGGCCCGCGCGCCACGAGGTCCGGCCGATCGACCCGGCCCAGGACCACTTCACCCATGACCACTTCACCCAGGACCACCCCACGCTGGACGAGCCCGTGCCGGAGGAGCCGGTGCCGGACGCGCCCGCCCCTCTGGGCGAGCACGTCGCCGGAACGGGCGACACGACGGAGGACACGGCGGGCGGCGGCGCGCTGCCGCGCAGGCGCTCACGCCGTGGCGAGGCGGGCTCCGAGCGGCTTACCGCGGCGGGACCGGCCGCCGAGCCGGCCGCCACCCCGGAACAGGCGGGCGAGTGGATGGCCGCCTTCTTTGACCACGACCCCGACGCAGGGGAAAACCACGAGCGATGACGAACGGGGTACCGATGCACCAAGATCAGGACTGGATGATCGCCGAGGTCGTCTGGGTCCCCGGGGTCCGCCACGTGGTCGTGCTCAGTTCCGACGGCCTGCTGAAGGCCCGCTCGGCCGGTACGGACCGGGACGTCGCCGACCGCCTGTCGGCCGCCTGCTCCGGGCTGCAGTCGCTGGCCCAGAGCGTGGGGCGCGAGTTCGGCGGCGGCAACAGGGCCGTCAGGGAGCTGATGGTGGGCTTCGAGGGCGGCTTCCTGTTCGCCCGCGCGGCCGGATCCGGCTCTCATCTGGTGGTCATCACCGATCCGGTGGTCGACCCGCGGCTCATCGCGCAGCAGATGCAGGCCCAGGTCATCAAGATCGGCGAGAGGAACTTCAGCACCCCCGCACGCCGGGCCGCGCGGCAATGAGCGGCGAGTACCACGACAGCGCGGTACGCCCCTACGTGCTGACCCAGGGCCGGGCCCGCCCCACCCGCAACACCATCGGCCTCGACACCCTCCTCGTCGTGGCCGACGCCGGCAAGCCCCTGCCGCCCTCGGCCACCCGCCAGGCGCGCGACCTGCTGCGCATGTGCGGGCGGCTGCTGTCGCTGGCGGAGGCGGCGGCACACCTCAAGCTGCCGCTGAGCGTGGCCGGGATCTTAGCCTCCGACCTGGTCGACTCCGGCCACCTGATAGCCCGCTCCCGCATCCCGGAGGCCGGGCGTCCCGACCTGACGACCCTCCAGGAGGTGCTCAATGGGCTCCGCCGGCTCAGCTGACCGCTACCTGCCCGACACCGTGCAGCAGGCGGTCAAGATCCTCGTGGTCGGCGACTTCGGTGTCGGCAAGACCACGATGATCGGCGCGGTCAGCGAGATCGAGCCGTTACGCACCGAGGAGACCATGACGCAGGCCAGCGTCGGCGTGGACGACCTGGCCGGGCTGGAGGGCAAGACCACGACCACCGTGGCCATGGACTTCGGCCGCATCACGCTCAGCCCGTACACCGCGCTCTACCTGTTCGGCACGCCCGGCCAGCGGCGCTTCTGGGACCTGTGGGCCGGGCTCGGCGAGGGTGCCGTGGGCGCGCTCGTCCTGGTCGACACCCGCCGCATCGAGGGCAGCTTCGAGGTCATCGACCAGCTCGAACTCCGCGGCGACCTGCCCTTCGCCGTCGCCGTCAACCACTTCCCCGACTCCGCCGACCACAGCGCGCAGGCGCTGCGGGAAGCCCTGGACCTGGAGCCCGGCACGCCCATCGTGAACTGCGACGCCAGAAGCCGCTCCTCCTCGGTGGACGCGCTGATCACCCTCGTCGAGCACGCGCTCGCCCTGCAGAAGGGCCCCTCATGATCCCTCTGTCCGCCACCACGACCTGCCCCGACCCGCGCGGCGTCTTCCGCGGGCTGCGCCGCGAATGGGGCGACGTGGCCTGGGTGGAGCTGGAGCCGGGCGTCGGCGCCTGGCTGGTCATGGGATACCACGAACTGCTGACCATCACCCGGCAGGAGAAGCTGTACTCGCGCGACGCCCGCAACTGGCGGCTGTTCCAGGAAGGCGTCGTGCCGCCCGACTCGGGACTGGGGCCGATGATGTTCTGGCGGCCCAACGTGATCGGCGCCGACGGGGCCGAGCACCGCCGCCTGCGCCGCCCGATCGACGACGGGGTCGCCGCGATCGACCAGCGCCGCATGCGCCGCTCCGTCGAGACCATGTGCCGCGAGCTCATCGATGGCTTCGCCGAGCGCGGCAGCGCCGACCTGGTCGGCGACTACGCGGCCGTCGTCCCGATGCTGGCCATCGCCGGGCTGTTCGGCCTCGACACCGGCCAGGGCCACGAGCTGCTGGCGGCGCTGCGCGCCCTGTTCGGCAGCGCCGAGGACTCCCAGGCCGGCAACAAGAAGTTCGAGGAGATACTCGGCGGCCTGCTGCGGGCCAGGAAGGAGACCCCGTCCGACGACCTGACCAGCCACTTCCTGGCCCACGCCGACCTGCGCGACGAGGCCGAGGTGCTCCAGTCGATGGTGGTGATGATCTCCGCCGGGCAGGAGACGACGACCACGTGGATCGCGCAGACCTTCCGGCTCATGCTGACCGACCCGCGCTTCGCCGGCCGGGTGCGCGGCGGGCGCCTGGGCGTCGACGACGCGCTGGACGAGGTGCTCTGGCGCGACCCGCCCATGACGAACATGCCCGCCCGGTACGCCCTGCGCGACACCGAGCTGGGCGGCCGGCGCATCGCCCGCGGTGACGCGCTCGTCCTGGGCCTGGGGGCGGCCAACGACGACCCGCGCGTCCACGGCGGCGCGACGGAGATCGAGCTGGGCAACCGCGCCCACCTGGCCTGGAGCGCCGGCCCGCACGTCTGCCCGGCCCCTGTCCCCGCCCGGCTCATCACCCGCACGGCGGTGGAGACGGCCCTGCACCTGCTGCCCGACGTGCGCCTGTCCGTGGACGCCGCGGAGCTGACCCCGCACCCGTCACCGTGGACCCGCTGCCCCGCATCGCTGCCCGTCCACTTCCGCGCGCTTGGAGACCGTTCATGATCCCAGTAGTCACCCTCGACCCCGCCGGGACCGACCACCACGGCGAGGCCGCCCGGCTGCGGGAGCTGGGCCCCGTCGTCCGCGTCGTCCTGCCGGGCGGCGTGGAGGCGTGGTCGGTCACCCATCACGCGCTGCTGGCCGACCTGCTGACCGACCGCAGGGTCAGCAAGGACTGGCACAACTGGACGGCCGTCCGTGACGGCCGCATCACCGACGACTGGCCGCTCATCGGCATGGTCAAGGTCACCAACATGGTCACCGCGGACGGGCGGGAGCACCACCGGCTGCGCAAGTTCGTCACCCAGACGCTCACGCCGCGGCGCGTCCAGGCCATGCGGCCGCGCATCGCCGGGATCGTCGGCGGGCTGCTCGACGACCTGCCGTCGCACGCGGCCGCCGACGGGACCGTCGACCTGCGCAAGCACTTCGCCTACCCGGTGCCGATGCAGGTGATCTGCGAGCTCGTCGGCGTGCCGGAGGAGGAGCGCCCGGAACTGCGGGAGCTGGTGGACAGCATCTTCCGCTCCACCACCGCCCCGGAAGAGGTGCTCAAGACCCAGCGCGACATCTACCTGCTGCTCGACCGGCTCGTCGCCGCGCGGCACGCCGAGCCCGGCGACGACCTGATCAGCGCGCTGATCGCCGCCCAGCGCGACGACCCGGAGCGGCTCACCGACGAGGAACTGGTCGGCACGATGTGGCTGATGCTGGCCGCCGGGCACGAGACCACGCTCAGCCTGATCGTCAACGGCGCCCGCGCCCTGCTCACCCACCCGGACCAGCGCGCACTGGCGGTCGCCGGCGGCGAGGAGACCTGGTCGGCCGTGGTGGAGGAGACGCTGCGCTGGGACGCGCCCATCGGCAACTTCATGGCCCGCTACCCGCTGGAGGACATCGAGATCGCCGGCGTCACCATCCCGGCCGGAGAGGCCATCCTGGCCCCGTACAGCGCGGCGGGGCGCGACGAGGCGCACCACGGCCAGGACGCCGCGCGGTTCGACATCACCCGCGAGCAGCGCAGGCACCTGGCCTTCGGCGGCGGTCCCCACCTGTGCCTGGGCGCCCCGCTGGCCCGCCTGGAGGCCACCGAGGCGCTGCCCGCCCTCTTCCGCCGCTTTCCGGGCCTGTCGCTGGCCGTCCCGCCCGCGGCCCTGGTCCCCGTACCGTCCCTGTTCTCCAACTCCGCGGCGGAGCTGCCGGTCCTTCTCACGGTGCCGTGAATACCCCTTATGCAGCAGGGATCTTCAGGAGAGGTGACATAACCGAAATGGTGTACGCCATGATGGGCGTGCGGCCGTCGTCACCACCGGCGGCGGCACGTACTCCACCAGGCACCCTGGAGATCGCATGCCCCGACCGCTGATCGGCATCACCGCCTACTTCGAAGCCGCCCGCTGGGGCGATTGGGTGCGGGAGGCGGTGCTGTCGCCCCCGTCCTACGCCAAGGCCGTCGAGCGCGCCGGGGGCGCCCCCGTGGTGCTGCCGCCGCTGAACCTGCACGCGATCGGCGACTACGTACGAGGGCTACGGGGCGTGGTGCTGGCCGGCGGGGTCGAGGTGGGCGGTAGCGCCTACGGCGAGGAGCAGGACGAGCGGGTGCCCGAGGCGCAGGGCCACCGTGACAGGTTCGAGCTGGCCCTGGCCCGCGCCGCCGTACAGGCCGACGTGCCGATCCTGGCCATCGACCGCGGCATGCACGTGCTGAACGTCGCCCAGGGCGGCACGCTGATCTCCTGGCTGCCCGAGGTGCTCGACAACGAGCGGCACGCCGAGCCGGGCACGCCGCACGTCATCCAGGTGAGCGTGTCGAGCAAGCTCGGCAAGGCGGTGGGCGACAAGGTCGAGGTGGTCGCGCCGCACACCCAGTCCGTACGCAGGCTGGGCACCGGGCTGCTGGCCGTGGCCTGGGCCGAGGACCAGATCATCGAGGGCATCGAGCTGCAGGGCCACCGGTTCGGGGTCGGCGTGCAATGGCACCCGGAGCGGGCCGAGGACGGGCGGCTCTTCGATGCGCTCGTGGAGGCGGCCCGCTAGGCTTCGATCATGCCACTGCACCCCCAGGCGCAGGACTTCATCGAGCGCTACATGTCCGATCCCGGCCCCGGCCCGGCCGGGATGGACCTGGCCGGGATCCAGGAGGCCCGGGCCCGGGACGACCTCGCGCTCCAGCGCGGGCCGCTCACCCACTTGCCCTTCGTCCGCGACGAGAGCGCCGAGGACGTGCCCATCCGCGTCTACCGCGCCGACCGGGGCGACGGGGCGCTGCCCGTGGTGGTCTTCTTCCACGGCGGCGGCTGGGTGAGCGGCGGCATCAAGCGCAGCGACGCGCTCGGCCGCGACCTGGCCATCCGCACCGGCGCGGTGGTCGTCTCCGTCGACTACCGGCTGGCCCCCGAGCACCCGTTCCCGGCCGCGGCCGACGACGCCTGGACCGTGGTGCGCGACATCTTCGCCCGCCCCGCCTTCTACCAGTGCGACGGCGGCGTCGCGGTGATGGGCGAGAGCTCCGGCGGCAACCTCGCCGCCGTGGCCGCCTGGCAGGCCCGCGACGCCGGCCTGAGCCTGGCCCACCAGGTGCTCATCTACCCGGCGCTCGACGCGGCCATGGATTCCCCCAGTTACACCGAGTTCGCCACGGGCCTCGGCCTCGACGCCGAGGAATTCGCGTGGTTCCTGAGCACCTACGCCGGCCAGGCCGACCCGGCGGATCCGCGGCTGTCCCCGATGCGGCTGCCGTCCTTCGCAGGGCTGGCGCCCGCGACCGTGGTGACCGCCGAATACGACGTGCTCCGCGACGACGGCGAGCGCTACGGCGCGCGGCTGGCCGAGGCCGGGGTGCCCGTCGAGACGCGCAGGTTCGACGGGGCGATCCACGGCTTCTTCGGCCTGCCCGGCCTGTTCGACCAGGCCGTGGAGGCCCGCGATTACGTGGCCGAGCGATTGCGGGAGGCCCTGTGACGTACCGGAGCGCGTACGAGAAGCTGAAGATCGACACGCCCGCCGACGGCGTGCTGCGGATCACGATCAGCGAGCCGCGCAGGCGCAACGCCGTCGACATGACCGGCCACCGCGAGCTGGCCGAGATCTGGCGCGACGTCGACCGCGACGACTCCGTCAGGGCGGTGGTCGTCAGGGGAGAGGGCGAGGCGTTCTCCGCCGGCGGCGACCTGTCGATGATCGAGGAGATGACCCGCGACCACGCCACCCGGCTGCGCGTGTTCGGCGAGGCCCGCGACATCGTCTACAACGTGCTCAACTGCGCCAAGCCGATCGTCTCGGCCGTCCAGGGGCCCGCGGTGGGCGCCGGGCTGGCCGTCGCCCTGCTGGCCGACATCTCCGTCGCCGGGCGCACCGCCCGCATCATCGACGGCCACACCAGGCTCGGCGTCGCGGCGGGCGACCACGCCGCGATCATCTGGCCGCTGCTGTGCGGGCTGGCCAAGGCCAAATACCACCTGCTGCTGTGCGAGCCCGTCACCGGCGCCGAGGCCGAGCGGATGGGCCTGGTGAGCCTGTGCGTCGACGACGACCAGGTGCACGACAAGGCGATGGAGATCGCCGTGCGGCTCGCGGCCGGCTCCCAGGAGGCCATCCGCCTCACCAAATACTCCCTGAACAACTGGCTGCGCATGGCCGGGCCCACCTTCGACGCCTCGCTCGCCATGGAGTTCCTCGGCTTCAGCGGCCCCGACGTGGTGGAGGGTGTGCGGGCGGTGCGCGAGAAACGGTCACCGGAGTTCGGCTGACCTGCGGTTTCACCCGCGCGCCCAGGGTAGGCGTGACCCTTGGACGGTGTGGAGGGGCTGCTGCCGCACCAGTGCCGGACCGGGCTTGTCCGCCGAGGCCGAGAACGCCGCCCCGGGAGACGAAGCCGCGGCCCGCGCCGGTCGCTGGTGCGCGTGGCAGATCGGCCACACCGTCGATGGTCAGAAGCTGCGCGGCAGCCCGAGCACCTGGGTCGCGAGGTAGTTGAGCAGCAGTTCCTCCGTCACGGGCGCCACCTTCCCGATGCGGGCGTCCGTGAGCAGCCTGGCCACCGGATACTCCAGCGAGTACGCCATCCCGCCGTGCGTCTGGAACGCGGCGTCGGCCGCCTCCCACGCCGCCTGTGAGGCGGTGAGCTTGGCGATGTTGGCCTCGGTGCCGCACGGCAGGCGCCGGTCGAACGACCACGCCGCCTTGTAGATCATCAGGCGGGCCAGCTCGATCTTGGCCTTGACCTGGGCCAGCGGGAACGCGATCGCCTGGTTGGCGCCGATCGGCCGGCCGAACACCTCGCGCTCCTTGGCGTACTGCACCGCGACCCGCAACGCGACCTCGGCCCCGCCGAGCGCGGAGGCGGCGAGCAGCACCCGCTCGGGATTGAGGATGTCCCACAGCACCGCCGCGCCCTGGTCGATCTGCCCCACCACGCTGGAGGCGGGCACCCGGAGGTCGTCGATGAACACCATGTTCGACGGCGTGGTGTTGGCGCCGAGCTTCGGGATCGGCTGGTACGACAGCCGCCCGGCCGCCACCGCCTCCGGCACGTTCACCAGGAAGACCGTCAGCCCGTGCGTACGCGGCCTGGCCTCGGCCGCCGGGACGGTCCTGGTGACCAGCAGCATCCAGGTGGCCCGCTGCACGCCGGTGATCCAGATCTTCTGACCCTTGATCACGTAGTCGTCGCTGTCGCGCCGGGCCGCCGTCGTGATCGCCAGCGAGTTGGAGCCCGCGTCCGGCTCCGTCAGCGCGAAGCACGTCTCCACCTCGCCCGTGGCCAGCCGGGGCAGCAGCTCCGCCCGCTGCTCGGCCGTGCCGTGCCTGGCGAGGGTGAGCGCGCCGAACCCGGGCGTCAGCACGTACGTGAACGCCGAGCCGCCCGCCGCCCCCGAGGCGGCCAGGGTCTCCGTCGCCACCGCCAGCTCCAGCAGCCCCTGGCCGCCCCCGCCGAACTCCTCGGGCACGGCCAGACCCAGCCACCCGCCCTTGGCCAGCTCCGCCCAGACCTCCTCCGGCCAGCGCTTGTCCGCCTCGCACCGCTGCCAATAATCAAGGTCATAACGTGCGCAGATGTCGCCGATGCCGCGCTGGACGGCCAGGGCGCTTTCGGGAAGCGTGAAATCCATCACACCATTGTAGAAGTAAGTTCTGTTCAGGGTCGCGGCCGGCGGGCGTGGAACACGAACGCCGGAGGCGCGTTGCGCCACACCGTACGGCCCCGAACGACCTCCTCGAACCGCTCGGCCAGCAGCGCCCGGAAGCGGCGCGCCGAGTTCAGCGGGACGGCGTGGATGTAGGAGAAGGTGGTGAACGCCCCCGCCGGGCTCAGCGTCGAGGCCACCGCGCCGAGCAGCCGGCGCTGCAGATCCTCGGGGAAGGCCGCCCAGGGCAGCCCGCTGACCACCGCGTCCGCCTGCCGCAGGCCGCGCTCGCTGAGCAGGCGGCGCAGGTCGGTCGCGTCGTCGTTCGCGACATCCACGGTGGGGAACCGCTCGGCCAGCAACGCCGCCAGCGACTGGTTGACCTCCACGGCCAAGTGGTGGCCGCGCCCGCCCAGCCGGCGCTGGATCTCGGCGGTGAAGGGCCCTGTACCCGGGCCGAGTTCGACCACGGTCGGCTCGCCGCGTTCCGGGACCGGCGCGCAGACCGCCGTCGCGAGCCACCGTGAGCTGGGCGCGAGCGCCCCGATGGTGGCCGGAGCGCGCAGGAACTGGCCGAGGAACATTGCGGTGTCATTGGGCATACCACAAACGTAAGGGAGTTCTCGCCCCGATTTCGTCCCCCCAAGGGACGAAGCTGCGGCCACTTGGAGGAGACCGCCTCCTCCGGGGGGAGGAGCAGCGGGCTGCGGCGGGCTTCGGCGGGAGGTCCGGCTGTAGGTCCGGCGGGAGGTCCGGCGGGTGCGCGCCACCCGGATACCGTGTGCGCATGCGATGGCGTGGAGTGCCGCTCGACCTTGTGCTCGCGGCCGCGGGGACCGCTCTCGACGTGTTGCTGTCGGCCAAGGGCGGCGGCTCCGCGCTGCTGCCGGGCAACGAGGTGATCCCGATGGCCGTGGGCGTGGGCGCGCCCATGGGCCTGGTCAGGCGGGCGCCCCTGGCGGTGAGCCTCTACCTGGCCGCCTTCCTCGTCTTCACCGACCAGGTGGGGTCGTTCACCTCCAACACCGCCCAGATGCTGCTCTGCGTCTCCGTCGGCCTGGTCGCCTACCGCTCGGGCCGGCGGGCGACCTGCCTGGCGCTGGGCGCGGCCATCGCCGCGACCGCGGTCAACCTGGCCGATCCGGGCATCGCGTTCACCTCGAACGCGTGGATGTACTCGGTGCTCGTCCCCGCCCTGCCCGTCCTCATCGGCGCCTACCTGCGCGGCCCCGCCGGGCGGCTGCGGGACGCCGACCTCACCCCGGACGTGCTGCTGGCCGGCGGCGGAGTGGCCTTCACGGTGCTGAGCACCTGGACCGACTGGCACAACGGCACCCAGCCGGTCTGGGTCGTGGGACTGCTCGCGGTGCTGGGCGGGCTCTCCCTCGGGGTCGCGCGGCGCTTTCCCGGACTGGTGTTCATGTTCCAGAGCGTGCTGCTGATCGCCGCCGACCAGTATCTCAACGACACGGTCACCACCTGCCTGATCCTGACGCTGATCGCGCTCTGCGTGTTCGCGATGCGGATCGCCTCCTGGGCCTGGATCACGGTCACCTACGTGACCTGCACCATGCTCGCCTCGATCGCGATCGTTCAGGACTCGACCGAGGTCACCGCGTTCCGCGTCGCCGTCCTGATGGCCCTGGTGACCACACCCGTCGCGATCGGCCGCTACCTGGGCGTACGGCAGGCGGCCGCCGAGGCCGAGGGGCTGCGGCTGCGCGAGTCGGCGCGGCTGGCGGTCGCCCAGGTACGCGCCGACCAGCTCCTCGAGCGCGAGAACATCGCCCGCGAGGTGCACGACATCGTGGCCCACCACGTGGGCGCGATGGTCCTGCGCGCCGGCGCCGCCCGCTACGCCGCCCCCGAGGGGCCGGTCGCCGACGCGCTGGCCGACATCCGCGAGACCGGCCACCAGGCGCTGGAGGACCTGCGCGGGCTGCTCGACGTGCTGCGCGACCCCGGCCGCCGCCCCGACATGGCCGCCGACCCCGCGGCCCTCATACGCGAGTCCGCCGAGCGGATGACCGCCGCCGGCCTCCAGGTAGAGCTGGAGCTCGACCCCGCCACCGCGCACACCCCCCTCGTGGCCCGCGCCTCCGCGGCCCGCATCGTCCAGGAAGGTCTCACGAACGTGCTCAAGCACGCCGGTCCCGGCACTCAGGTGAGCGTCGCCGTCACCTCCGCCGGCCAAGGGCTGACCGTACACATACGCAACGGCTCCCCGCCCACCACCATCGAACGCCTGCCCTCGTCCGGCCGCGGCCTGGCCGGCATGCGCGAGCGCGTCCGCGCGCTCGGCGGCACGCTGACCGCGGGCCTCGACCAGGACGGCGGCTGGCTGCTCACCGCGACCATGCCCACCGCCCCGCACATCACGGAGCCGCACGCCGCCGAGTACGTGGTCGGGCGCACAGGGTGCGTCACCGAGCGCTTCACCGGCGGCCTCACGGGAGGTGGCGCGTGATCCGCGTGCTGGTCGCCGACGACCAGGCGCTGGTACGCGCGGGCGTGCGCATGCTCTTGCAGGTCACGGGCGACATGGAGGTCGTGGCCGAGGCCGTGGACGGCGCCGAGGCCGTACGCCTGGCCGAGCTCCACCTGCCCGACGTGATCCTGATGGACCTGCGCATGCCCAGGGTCGACGGGCTGGAGGCGAGCAGACGGATCCTGCTGGCGCGGCCGGCCGCCAGGATCGTCGTGCTCACCACGTTCGCCGAGGACTCCAACGTCTACGCCGCCCTGCGCGCGGGCGCCGTCGGCTTCCTGGTCAAGGACGACGAGCCAGAACGCATGGTCGACGCCGTACGCAGGGCCGCGACCGGCGAGCAGCTCCTGGCCCCCTCGGTGCTGCGCCGGGTGGTCGCCCGCTTCCTGGCCGCCGAGGAGGCGGCGAGCGTACCGGTTCCCGCCGGGCTCACCGACCGCGAGCTGGAGGTGCTGGCGCTGGTCGGCACCGGCCTGTCCAACGCGGAGATCGCCGAGGAGCTGGGCGTCGGCGTCACCACGGTCAAGTCCCATGTCGCCGCCGCCATGGACAAGCTGGGGCTGCGCAACCGGATCCAGGCCGCCGTCGTCGCCTACCGTACCGGCCTGGTGGACGCGGCCTTCCGCCCGGTACACCACCCCTTGCGCCAGCCCTTCCGCCACTCCCGCGGCGGCCCCCCAGGCGATCCCCTGGGCTGACCCGCGCGCTTTTCGAGGGTCCCGGTCGCCGCCGTTCGCCGTTAGGGTCGACGGTGTGTACGTGAAGATCTGCGGGTTGAGCGAGCCCGAGCACGTGGCGGCCGCCGTCGAGGCGGGCGCCGACGCCATCGGCTTCGTGCTGACCCGAAGCCCTCGTCAGGTGACCCCGGAGCGGGCCGCCGAGCTGGCCGCGGCGGTCCCCGCCCACGTCCTCACCGTCGGCGTGTTCCGCGGCGAGACCCCAGAGGCCGTCCGCGCCGCCACGCTCGCCTCCGGGGTGCGCGGCGTCCAGCTGCACGGCCGGCATCCGCACGGCGACTTCACCGCGCTGAAGGATCTCGGCCACACCCTGGTCAGGGCCGTCGACGCCGAGGCCGACCTGCGCTGCGGCGCCTACGACGAGGACCTGCTCATCGTCGACGCGCCCCGCCCCGGCTCCGGCGAGCCGTGGGACTGGGCGGCGGTACGCGGCCGCCCCTCGGGGCACTGGCTGCTCGCGGGCGGCCTCGACCCGTCCAACGTCGCCCAGGCCGTAGCCGCCGCGGCGCCGTGGGGCGTGGACGTGTCCAGCGGGGTCGAGGTGGCGCCCGGGGTGAAGGACTCCGACCTCATCAGACGCTTCATCACGGCGGCTCGCTCATGACCGGTGGATTCGGCGGCACGGAGGCCGGGTCTCAGGATGACTTCACCAGAAGTGTCGAGTTAACGCCCGACTCCGCGCGTAGTGCCGCCTTCGCGCATGACTTCGCCCGAAGCGTCGCCTTCACGCACGACTTCACCCGGCGGAAGGCGGGGCGGACCGTCGAGGTGCCCGGCGGGTTCGCCGTGCTCAACGACCGCTACCCCGGCTCGTACGACGACAACAAGCTCGTCATCTGGTCCGGCGACGACCCCGGCGCGGCGCTGAAGGCGGCCGACCAGGTGCTCGCCGGGTACGCCCACCGGTTGGTCAACGTCGACGACGACCGCCTGGGCCGGGCGTACGCGCCCGCCTTCGAGGCCGCGGGCTACACGCACGAGACGAACCTGGTCATGGTCTTCCGCGGCGCGTTCCCGCACGACGCGGCACCCGTGGAGCACCTCGACCTGCCCGCGCTGCTGCCCACGCTCCGGGCCGGCTGGCGCGAGACGCTGCCAGAGGCCACCGACGACGTGATCGACCAGCTCGCCAGGCGCATGGAGGAGCGGCTGCGCGGCGCCGACACGGTGGGCTTCCGCGGCGTACGGACGGAGGACGGCGAACTCGCCGCCCGAGCCGACATCTACCGCAACGGCGCCGTCACACAGATCGAGGACCTCTACACGGGGGACCGCCACCGGGGCCGGGGGCACGCCCGCACGTTGATGAGGGCGCTGCTCGCCGAGGCGGCCGGCAGCGAGCTGGTGTTCCTGCTGGCCGACGCCGACGACTGGCCCAAGGACTTCTACGAACGGCTCGGCTTCGAGCCGGTGGGCCACACCCACAGCTTCCTGCGCGCCTGACCGCCCGCCCAGGCCGACCGCCTCCGGCCAGCCGTCCCTCCGGCCGTCGGACCTTGACTGACCGGGCCGGCTGATCTCGGCCGACTCCGCCCGGCCGACTCCGCCCGGCCGACTCCGCCCGGCCGACCTCACCGCCTCCGGCCGACCTGACGTCCTTCCGGCCAACCGATCCCGACTCACCCGGCTGACTGATCTCGGCCGCCTCCGCGTAGCCGCCTCCAGCCGACTGACCCCGGCCGCCTCCGGCCAACCCAGGCCGACCGCCTCAGACCGACGTCACGCCTCGGGCTGACCCCGCCCGGCTGACCACGACTGACGGACCCTGGCCAACCGTCCCTCCGGCTGACCGACCCTTGCTGACCCCGGCCCACCGGTCACGGCTGGCGGGACCCAGCCGTCGGGACTCGACCGCCAGTGGTGGAGGCTCTCGATGGCGGTTTCGGGCGGTGGCGGATCTCGGGTGGTGCGGTCTGGCCCGGGGCAGGCCGGGACGGACGGCTTGGTGCCGGCGGTCAGACGCGGGACCTGGGGCGGGTGGTCAGATGCGGGCGCGTGGTGACCAGCCTCGGGTCTGGGGTGGCCAGACGCGGGTCTTGGGGCGGACGGTCAGAGGCGGGCCTGGAGTTGTCAGGTGCGGGTCTGGGAGCGTTCGGACGAGGGGGTTGTGGGGCGGTGGCGGGTGGTGAGGCCGAGGGTCAGGGTCAGGGCCGTCACACCGAGGTAGGCCACTCCCGCCACCACCGCCGCCCCGTGCAGCCCGCCGATGAAGCGGGGCCCGCCGGGAGCGCCCGCCATCGCGCCGAAGACCGCGACGCCGATCGCGCCGCCCGCCTGCCGGGCGGTGTTGTTGATCGCGCTCACCAGCCCCTCCCTGCCGGGCGGCGGGTCGCTCATGGCCAGGGCGACCACGCTCGGCGTCAGCAGCGCCGCGCCGAGTCCGATGACGGCCAGCGCCGGGAGCAGCACCAGGTACGGCGTGGCCGGCCGTACCAGGAGCAGCAGCCCCATGCCCACGGCCAGGACCACCAGCCCGGCGACCATGACGGGACGCGGCCCGTACCGGCCGGCCAGGCGCCCGAACGGGGCGGACAGCAGCGCCAGCGGCACGAACAGCGGCAGCAGCGCCGCGCCCGCCGTCATCGGGGACAGCCGCAGCACGCCCTGGAGGTACAGGGTGATCAGCAGCATCATGCCGTTGATCCCGAAGTTCATGGTCGCCGAGCCGATCGTGCCGACCGCGATCGAGGGGCGTCGCAGCAGCCCCAGCGGCAGCATCGGTGCCTCCCGCCGGCTCTCGATCACCACGAACGCGGCCAGCAGCGCCGCGGCGACCCCGAACAGCCGCCAGTCGGGCCCGTCACGCCCCGCCTGGATCACCGCGTACGTCAGGACCAGCAGCGTCCCCGCGCCCGTCACAGTGCCCGGCAGGTCGATCGGCCGGCGCTCGGGCTCGTCGGCCGGAGCGACCCGGAGTACCGCCACGAAGATGATCAGGATGATCGGCACGTTGACGGCGAAGATCGACGGCCAGCCGAACGCCTGGATCAGCACCCCGCCGAGCAGCGGCCCGGCGGGCAGGGCCGCGCTGCCCACCGCGGCCCAGACCCCGATGGCCCTGGCCCGTTCCCGCTCGCCGGGGAAGGTCCGGGTGATGACCGCCAGTGTGCCCGGCAGGAGCAGCGCGGCGCCCACGCCCTGCACCGCCCGCGCCGTCACCAGCGCCCCGACGCCCGGCGCGAGCGCGCAGCCCGCCGACGCCACGCCGAACAGGGCGAACCCCGCCAGCACCACCCGCCGGTGTCCGAAGCGGTCGCCCAGCGTGCCGCCCGTCAGCAGCAGCCCGGCCAACGCGATCTGGTAGCCGTCGACCACCCACTGCAGGTCGGAGAGCCCGGCGTGCCCGTCGGCCGCGATGGACGGCAGCGCCACGTTCACGATGGTCACGTCCAGCAGGACGACGAACAGGCCCGCGCACATCACGATCAGGATGTTCCGCTTCATCCCACTACACCTGCGCGGTGAGGGCCGACGCTAACCTCTCGCGACGCGCCGATGCGCGTGGCGTCGCCCAGAGAGCCGCAGGGGAGCCGCTGAGAGAGCCGCGGGGAGTGCCGGCGGGAAAGTTGCCGGGAAGGCCGTCGGGAGTGCCGCCAGGTCGCCGGGAGTGCCGCAGAGGGAGTGCCGCCGGGAAGGACGAGCCGCTGCCTACCCCGCTGCGGAGAAAGCCGACGCAGTAGGGTCGGCAGCGTGAGCGAAACTTCCGCCGAGGACCGGATCTGGACGGTTCCGAACCTGCTGAGCTTCCTGCGCCTCCTCGGCGTTCCTGTCTTCCTCTGGCTGGTGTTGGGGCCGAAGGCGGACGCCTGGGCGATCCTCGTGCTCGCGGTCGCCGGATTCACCGACTGGCTGGACGGCAAGATCGCTCGCGCCTTCAACCAGATGAGCAGGCTCGGCCGGATCATCGACCCGGCCGCCGACAAGCTCTATGTCTTCGCCACGATCCTGGCGCTGCTGGTGCGCGACGTCATTCCCTGGTGGCTGGTGGCGATCATCCTGGGTCGCGAACTCTTCGTCGCGTGTTTCTTTCCCGTACTTCGGAAGAGCGGTTACAAGGCACTTCAGGTGCATTTTCTGGGCAAGGCCGCCATGTTCAACCTGATGTACGCCTTCCCTCTGCTCTTCCTTGCCTCCCACACTGGGTGGTATGCCGATATAGCACGAATTGTCGGGTGGGCCTTTGCGCTCTGGGGAACGGGCCTGTACTGGTGGTCGGGGGTGCTGTATGGGGTACAGGTACGACGGCTCGTAACCGCGGCCAAGGAGGAGTGATCGGGTGAAGGCGGTCGTCATGGCGGGTGGAGAGGGCACTCGGCTGCGTCCGATGACGGCCAACCAGCCCAAGCCCCTGCTGCCCGTGGTCAATCGCCCGATCATGGAGCACGTGCTGCGGCTGCTCAAACGGCACAGCATCACCGAGACCGTGGTCACCCTCCAGTTCCTGGCCGCGCTCGTGCGCAACTACTTCGGCGACGGCGACGAACTCGGCATGAGCCTGCAATACGCCACCGAGGACGTTCCGCTGGGCACGGCGGGCAGCGTGAAGAACGCCGCGGCCCGCCTGCGCGATGACCGATTCCTGGTGATCTCCGGTGACGCCCTGACCGATATCGATTTGTCGGATATGGTCCGTTTTCATCGTGAAAATTCGGCGCTTGTTACTATCGGGTTGAAACGGGTGCCCAACCCCCTCGAGTTCGGCATCGTGATCGTCGACGAGGGCAACCGGGTCCAGCGCTTCCTGGAGAAGCCCACCTGGGGACAGGTCTTCTCCGACACCGTCAACACCGGTATCTACATCATGGAGCCGGAGGTCCTCGACGCGGTCGCCTCGGGAGAGCCCGTCGACTGGTCTGCCGACGTCTTCCCCACCCTGCTGGAGCGCGGCGCCCCCATCTTCGGCTACGTCGCCGAGGGCTACTGGGAGGACGTCGGCACCCACGAGAGCTACCTCAAGGCCCAGGCCGACGCTCTGTCCGGCCGGGTCGCCGTGGACATCGGCGGCTTCGAGGTCTCGCCGGGCGTCTGGGTGGCCGAGTCGGCCTCGGTCGACCCCGACGCGGTGCTGAAGGGCCCGCTGCTCGTCGGCGCGTACGCCAAGGTCGAGGCCGGTGCCGAGCTGCGCGAATACACCGTGCTCGGCAACAACACGGTCGTGCGCGAAGGCGCCTTCCTGCACCGGGCGGTCGTCCACGACAACGTCTACCTGGGCCCCGGCAGCCACCTGCGCGGCTGCGTGATCGGCAAGAGCACCGACGTGATGGCCGGGGCCCGCATCGAGGAGAACGCCGTCATCGGCGACGAGTGCGTCATCGAGCCCGAGGCGTACGTCTCCAGCGGCGTCAAGGTCTACCCCTTCAAGACCATCGAGGCCGGCGCCGTCGTCAACACCAGCGTCATCTGGGAGTCGCGCGGCCAGCGCAGCCTGTTCGGCCCCCGCGGCGTCAGCGGCCTGGTCAACGTGGAGATCACCCCCGAGCTGTGCGTACGGCTGGCCAGCGCGTACGCCACCACCCTGAAGAAGGGCGAGCACGTCGTCACCTCGCGCGACTCCTCGCTGGCCGCCAGGGCGCTGAAGCGGGCCGTGATCGGCGCGCTCAACGCCAGCGCCATCAACGTCCTCGACCTGGAGGCCGCGCCGCTGCCGGTGGCCCGCTTCCACACGGCCAGGGAGTCGGCCGCGGGCGGCATCGCGCTGCGCACCACGGCCGGCGACCCGCAGAGCATCGACATCGTCATCATGGACGACCGCGGCGCCGACCTGCCTCCGGCCGCCCAGCGCAAGCTGGAGCGCGTCTTCTCCCGCCAGGAGTTCCGGCGCGCCTTCCCCGGCGAGATCGCCGAGCTCCGCTTTCCCGCCAGGGCGGTCGAGGACTACGCGTACGAGCTGCTGCGCTGTGTCGACATGACCGGCATCAGGGACATGAAGGTCGTCGTCGACTGCGCCGGTGGGACCTCCGCACTGGTCCTGCCCACGCTGCTCGGCCGGGTCGGCGTCGACGTGCTCACCGTCAACGCCCGCCTGGACGACATCTCGCCCACGGAGACGTTCGCCGAGCGCCGCAGGGACCTGCAGCGCCTGTCGGAGCTCGTGAGCTCCTCCAGGGCGGCCTTCGGGGTGCGGTTCGACCCCGTGGGGGAGCGCATCGCGCTGGTGGACGAGATGGGCCAGCTGATCGGCGAGGAGCGGGCCCTGCTCGTCGTGCTCGACCTGATCGCCGCCGAGCGCAGGACCGGCCGCGTGGCGCTGCCCGTCACCACCACCAGGGTCGCCGAGCAGGTCTGCCGCTTCCACGGCGTGCAGGTGCGCTGGACCTCCACGGCGGTCGACGCCCTCACCTCGGCCGCGGTGGACGAAGACATGATCTTCGCGGGCGACGGCAGGGGCGGCTTCGTGGTGCCCGAGTTCGGTCCGGCGATCGACGGGGTCGCGGCGTTCATGCGGCTGCTCGGCCTGGTCGCCCGCACCCGGCTCTCGCTCAGCCAGATCGACGCGCGCATCCCCGAGGCCAAGCTGCTCAAGCGTACGGTGCCGACCCCGTGGGCGGCCAAGGGCGCCGTCATGCGCTCGGTCATCGAGGCCGCCGAGGCCGAGCCGGACGGTTGCCGCGTCGACACCACCGACGGGGTACGGGTGGCCGCCGAGGACGGGAGCTGGGTGCTGATCCTGCCCGCCGCCACCGAGCCGGTCACCGATCTGTGGGCCGAGGCCGCCGACGTGGACACCGCGCAGTCGCTCCTGGAGCACTGGGCCCGCGTGGTCGAGGAGGCGGCCTCCTGAGCCTCGGGACCGAAATCCGTACGGCAAATCGTATGGAATCATCACGGAGGGTGACACTGGCGGATCGGTGGCGCCGGAACGTGCAAGATCGTAATGTAGAAACGCGCGGCGGCATGGACCTTGGGGCGCGGGCGGCGGTAACTTTGTCACCGTCCGAACCCGTCGTCCAGCGCCCCGCCTTGACCTTTGCCGCTGATCAGCGTAGGTTGCGGCATTCGTAAACTTGAAGAGCGAAGCGAGGCGCGCCCAGATCCCCGTTGCCGCGTCTTCGCGGTAGGAGGCCGAGCCGATCGATGCCGAGCGTCTACTGCACGCAGTGCGGGCACGCCAACCCCGAGGATGCCCGTTTCTGTTCCCGTTGTGGGTCACCGCTGACCAGGACCGAGGTCGCCGGGGACACCACATCGACGATCTCTGTCGCGGGAATCGAGGCGTACGAGGCTGAGACCGGTGACATGCTCCTCGCCGAGCGCGCGCTGGTGGAGCAGCTGCCGCCTGGCACGGCGTTGCTCACCGTGACCAGGGGGCCCAACGCGGGGAGCCGTTTCCGCCTCGACAAGGAGCTCACCACCACGGGGCGCCATCCCGAGAGCGACATCTTCCTGGACGACATCACGGTCTCCCGGCGGCACGTGGAGTTCTACCGCCTTCGCGGCGGCCAGTTCTCCGTGCGCGACGTGGGCAGCCTCAATGGCACCTACGTCAACCGGGAGCGCATCGAGGAGGTGCCGCTGCACTCCGGTGACGAGGTGCAGATCGGCAAGTTCCGCCTCGTCTTCCTGATGCGGACCGCCGCCGGCGCATGAGCGAGCCCAGCGAGCGACCGATGGTCACAGCGTTCATGCGGCTCACGGAGGAAGCCGCATGAGCGCGCAGGCGGCACGCTCGCACATGAGCATCGGGGAGGTGCTCGCCATGCTCCAGGGCGAGTTCCCCGATGTGTCGATCTCCAAGATCCGCTTCTTGGAGGGCGAGGGGCTCATCGAGCCGGAGCGCAGCCCGTCGGGCTACCGCAAGTTCACCCACCTGCACGTCGAACAGCTCCGCTACATCCTCACCGAGCAGCGCGACCACTACCTGCCGCTGCGGGTGATCAAGGACAAGATGGCCGAGCACTTCGGCCGCCCGCGTGCCGTGACCGACCGGCCGGAGACGCGGGAGGTGCGGCTGAGCCGCGCCGAGCTGCTGGAGGCGGCCGGGCTCGACGAGGACACACTGGCCGAGCTCGAGGACTACGGGCTGCTCTCGGCGACGGCCAGGCGCTACGACGAGGAGGCGCTCAACGTGGCGCGCAGCGTCGGCGCCCTGGCCCGGTTCGGCCTGCACGCCCGGCATCTGCGCGCGGTCAAGGCCGCGGCCGAGCGCGAGTGCGGTCTGGTGGAGCAGACGGTCGCGCCCATACTCAAACGCCGGGCCCCAGGGGCCATCGGAGAGGCCGACGAGGCCGCGAGGGAGCTGTCGGCGCTGCTGCTCGATCTGCACGCCGCTCTGGTGCGTACGGGCGTACGAACCGTTCTAGGCCGATGACCGGACCAGCGGGACATACAAGGCCCCTCGGGTGTTACGTTGAAATGCAGAAGCGGACCGGCTCAATAGCTGTGCCGGGGTCGCCGACCAGTCGAATATGGAGCAGCCCGTGTTGCAGATGGAGGTCGTGGGCGTCCGCGTAGAGATGCCCACAAATCAGCCGATCGTCTTGCTCAAGGAGGCACACGGGGAGAGGTTCCTGCCGATTTGGATTGGGATGACCGAAGCCACGGCCATCGCTCTGGCCCAAGCGGAGGAACCTCCAGCCCGGCCACTCACGCACGACCTGTTCAGGGACGTGCTGAGCGCCCTCGGCGTGGGCCTGCGCGCGGTCAACATCGTCGCCCTGCGTGACGGTATCTTCTTCGCCGACCTGGTGTTCTCCAACGGCGTCGAGGTGAGCGCGCGGCCCTCCGACTCGATCGCGCTCGCCTTGCGCACCGGAGCACGAATCTTCGCCAGTGAGGAGGTCGTCCAGGAGGCCGGGGTGATCATCCCCGACGACCAAGAGGACGAGGTGGAGAAGTTCAGGGAGTTCCTTGACACGATCACCCCCGAAGACTTTGGCCGGGCGGGGTAGGTATTTCAGTGCATTTAGGCTTCACGACGCGCCGAGCGGGATCGTTGACTGCGCATGGTCACGGTCCTACGGTGCAAGTGAAACCCATGGCCGCGCTTTTACGAACCCCCAGATCAGGCCATGGGATGAGAGAAAGCCGGAGGTCCGCGTGGCGGTCAGCAGCGGCGAGGGAAAGACGGCCGGCCAGGAAGATCCGGTGCGGCGTGAGAGTGCGCGGCAGCGTGCCGGAGAGCAGGGCCTGCTCTTCGACGAGCAGCCCACGACACTGCCGAGTGACATCGGATACCGCGGCCCGACGGCGTGCGCGGCGGCCGGCATCACCTACCGGCAGCTCGACTACTGGGCGCGTACGGAGCTGGTCCAGCCCACGATAAGAGCCGCGCACGGCTCGGGCTCCCAACGGCTCTACAGCTTCCGCGACATCCTGGTGCTCAAGGTCGTCAAGCGGCTCCTCGACACCGGGGTCTCCCTCCAGCAGATCCGTACGGCCGTACAACACCTGCGTGACCGCGGGGTCGGCGACCTCGCGCAGATCACGCTCATGAGCGACGGCGTCAGCGTCTACGAGTGCACCTCGGCCGACGAGGTGATCGATCTGCTCCAGGGCGGTCAGGGCGTGTTCGGCATCGCGCTCGGCCGGGTCTGGCGCGAGGTCGAGGGCTCCCTCGCGGAGCTGCCGGGGGAAAGGGCGGCGGTCGAGGACAGCGTCCCGGCCGACCACCCCGCTGACGAGCTGGCCCAGCGGCGACGGGCGCGCCGCATAGGGTAGCAATCCGGTAGTAACCTTAGAGGCGCAAGGCTGACGACCCCCTGCGGGAGAGTCCCGGGCTGGTCCCGGGGCGCCGAAGGAGCAACCCTCCCCGGAATCTCTCAGGCACCCGTACCGCTCGGGGTAGGCAACTCTGGAAAGCAGGCACGCCCGCCAGGCGCGCCTCACCGACGGTGCAAGCCCTCATGGGGGTGAAGCTCTCAGGTCGCCATGACAGAGGGGGAGATCCGGCACTCGCCCGCGCCCAGGCGCCGGTCTCCATAGCCCTCGGGAGGCACCTTCCATGACCGATCTGTCAGCTCCGCCGTTCTCGACCCGGCACATCGGCCCGTCCGAATCCGAGCAGCAGCGCATGCTCGAGGCCGTGGGTTTCGAGTCCGTGGCCGACCTGGTGGCGGTGGCCGTCCCCGAGTCCATCAGGATCAAGGACCGGCTCTCGCTGCCCGCCGCGGCCAGTGAGACCGAGGTCATCGCCGAGCTGCGGGCCATCGCGGGCCGTAACCGGGTGCTCACCTCGATGATCGGCCTGGGCTACCACGACACGATCACCCCGGCGGTGATCCGCCGCAACCTGCTGGAGAACCCGGGCTGGTACACCGCCTACACCCCCTACCAGCCGGAGATCTCGCAGGGCCGCCTGGAGGCGCTGCTCAACTTCCAGACCGTCGTCTCCGACCTGACCGGGCTCGACGTCGCGGGAGCCTCCCTGCTCGACGAGAGCACGGCCGCCGCCGAGGCGATGACGCTGGCCAGGCGCGCGGGCAAGTCCAAGAGCGACGTGTTCGTCGTCGACGCCGACGCGCTGCCCCAGACCAAGGCGGTGCTGGCCACCCGCGCCGAGCCGCTGGGCATCACGCTGGTCGAGGACGCGCTCGACGGCGAACTGCCCGAGTGCTTCGGTGTGCTCGTCCAATACCCGGGCGCCTCCGGCCGGCTGCGCGATTTCCGCGCCGTGGCCGAGGGGGCGCACGCCGCGGGCGCGCTGGTCGTGGCCGCCGCCGACCTGCTCGCGCTGACCCTGGTCACCGCGCCGGGCGAGCTCGGCGCCGACATCGCGATCGGCTCCTCGCAGCGCTTCGGCGTGCCGTTCGGCTTCGGCGGGCCGCATGCCGCCTACATGTCCGTACGCGAAGGACTGCAGCGGCAGATGCCCGGCCGCCTCGTGGGCGTCTCCGTCGACGCCGACGGCGCGCCCGCCTACCGGCTGGCCCTGCAGACCCGCGAGCAGCACATCAGGCGGGAGAAGGCCACCAGCAACATCTGCACCGCGCAGGTCCTGCTGGCCGTCATCGCCGGCATGTACGCCGTCTACCACGGGCCCGAGGGGCTGCGCCGCATCGCCGGTCGCGTGCACCGGCACGCCGCCGCGCTGGCCGAGTGCCTGCGCCGTGGCGGTGTCGAGGTCGTACACCGGGAGTTCTTCGACACCGTGCTGGCCAGGGTGCCCGGCCGGGCCGCCGACGTCGTCCGGCAGGCCGCCGAGCGCGGCGTCAACGTGTGGCAGGCCGACGCCGACCACGTCTCCGTCGCCTGTGACGAGAAGACCACCGCGACCGACCTCGAGCAGGTCGCCGCCGCCTTCGGCGTCAGCGGGCCGGTGGCCGGCCTCCTCGCCGACGACGGGCTGGACACGCTGCCCGCCGCGCTGACGCGGGAGTCCGGCTACCTCACCCACCCCGTCTTCCACAGCCACCACTCCGAGACCGCGATGCTGCGCTACCTGCGCAGGCTCCAGGACAAGGACATCGCCCTCGACCGGTCCATGATCCCGCTCGGCTCGTGCACGATGAAGCTCAACGCGACCACCGAGATGGAGCCCATCACCTGGCCGGAGTTCGCCGGGATCCACCCCTTCGCGCCCGCCGGGCAGGCCGCGGGCTACCGCCACCTCATCGAGACCCTGGAGGAGTGGCTGGCCGAGGTGACCGGCTACGACGCGGTCTCCATCCAGCCGAACGCCGGGTCCCAGGGGGAGTTCGCCGGGCTGCTCGCGATCCGGGCCTACCACCGCGACCACGGCGACGAGCACCGCGACATCTGCCTCATCCCGTCCTCCGCGCACGGCACGAACGCCGCCAGCGCCGTCATGGCCGGCATGCGCGTCGTGGTCGTGGCCTGCGACACCGAGGGCAACGTGGACCTGGCCGACCTCGACGCCAAGATCGACAAGCACCGCGACGCGCTGGCCGCGATCATGCTCACCTACCCGTCGACGCACGGCGTCTTCGAGGAGACGATCACCGAGGTCTGCGCCAAGGTGCACGACGCGGGCGGCCAGGTCTACGTCGACGGGGCCAACCTCAACGCGCTGGTCGGGCTGGCCAAGCCGGGTGAGTTCGGCGCCGACGTCTCCCACCTCAACCTGCACAAGACCTTCTGCATCCCGCACGGCGGCGGCGGCCCCGGCGTCGGCCCGGTCGCGGTCCGCGGCCACCTGGCCGCCTACCTGCCGGGCCACCCGCTGCGCCCCGGCTCACCGGTCGGCGCGGTCTCGGCGGCCCCGTACGGCTCGGCGGGCATCCTGCCGATCTCCTGGGCGTACGTCAGGATGATGGGCGGCGACGGCCTGGCCGCGGCCACCGAGCAGGCGATCCTGTCGGCCAACTACCTCGCCCGGCGGCTGGCCCCGCACTACCCCGTGCTCTACACCGGGCGCGGCGGCCTGGTGGCCCACGAGTGCATCGTCGACCTGCGGCAGATCACCAAGGAGACCGGCGTCACGGTCGACGACGTGGCCAAGCGGCTCATCGACTACGGCTTCCACGCGCCGACCATGTCCTTCCCGGTCGCCGGCACGCTGATGATCGAGCCGACCGAGAGCGAGGACCTGGCCGAGCTCGACCGGTTCGTGGACGCGATGGTGGCCATCAGGGGCGAGA
Organism: Nonomuraea sp. CA-143628; assembly: GCF_050942315.1. NCBI lineage: Bacteria > Bacillati > Actinomycetota > Actinomycetes > Streptosporangiales > Streptosporangiaceae > Nonomuraea > Nonomuraea sp. CA-143628. The sequence goes on along the minus strand of NZ_CP192072.1, from coordinate 7,188,013 downwards.
TCGCGCGGGTCGCCTCGGGCGCCTACGACCGGGCCGACAACCCGCTGCGCAACGCCCCCCACACCGCCGAGGCCGTCGCGGCCGACGAGTGGGCCCATCCCTACAGCCGTACCGAGGCGGTCTACCCGCTGCCGTCGCTGCGGGAGGGCAAGTTCTGGGTGCCGGTGCGGCGCATCGACCAGGCTTACGGCGACCGCAACCTGGTCTGCTCGTGCCCGCCGCTGGAGGCGTACGAGGACTGACCTGTCTGTCGCGTCCACTCGCGCGGCTGTCGCGTCAGTGACCAGTCCGTCCGTCGTGTTCGCGTGACTGTCCGTAGCCCTCTCCGCCGCTGTGCTCGGCGGGGAGGGCTACGTCCGTTTTCCGGGATTTCCGGGATTTTTTCCCGCCACCCAGGCTGAACGTGGCCAGTGAGAAGACATGATCACCGGAACTCGTTAGGCTCTGTCCGACCGTCGCCTAAGGAGCTCTCTTGACGTTCTCAGAGCTGCAGGTCCCGCCTCTCGACACCGCTCGCCGCCTGGCCGAGCACGGTGACCTCGACGGCGCGGCGGCCATACTCAGCGAGCTGGCCGCCGACCCCGAGGAACCCGACCGGGCGCAGGCCGCCGTGGGCCTGGCCGTGGTGCTCGACGAGCGGGGCGACCCGGAGGGGGCCCGGGCGGCCGCCCGGGTCGCGCTGGCCACCGGGCATCCGGAGTTCGCCGCTCAGGCGGCCTGTCACCTCGCGCAGGGCTTCGAGCGCGAGGGCCGCGCCGAACAGGCCCGGGGGGCGTGGCAGGCGGTCCTGGGCGTCGGCACGGCCGCCTACGTCCCGCTGGCGCGTCTCGCCCTGGCCCGGCTGGCCGTGCTGGCCGGAGACTACGACGAGGCGGAGAACGAGCTGCGGGCCGCGCTGGCCGCCGCCGGGCCGGACGACGTGGGCGCGCACGCCGCGCAGCAACTGGCCGAGCTGCTGCTGGAGCGGGGCGAGCCGGGGGAGGCGGCCGAGGTGCTGCTGGAGGCGCTCGAAGTGGCCCCCCAGGACGAGGTGGCCCGGCTGCGGGTGCAGCTCGGCATCGCGCACCTGGAGCTCGCCTGCGCGGAGTTCGCCGGGGCGGTGGAGGACGGCGGTGACGCGCCGACGAGCGGGCTGGCCATCGAGCTGCTGGCCAGGACCCTGCCGCTGCGTGGCCGCCTCGACGACGCGGGCCGCGTCTGGACGTACGGGCTGGAGCACGAGGACGAGACGCTGGCCGCGGAGGTGCGCCTGCGCTACGACCGCGACACCTGACCGGCCTCCCCGTCTCGCGAGCGCCTTCAGGACCTCAGCAGGAGTTCAGGATCCCAGCAGGAGCCGAGCGCCCTCCAGGACTCCCGCGCCCGCTCGCCGCTCGATCCGCCGCTGCTACGCGGTCGGCGGGTTCTCCCTCGCCGACCGTGCACCGACCGTCAGTCCGCTGCCAGCGGCTCCGTGGGGGTCCGGGCTTCCTGGGTGGCCGCCCAGGAGGCGAGCAGGCGCAGGCCCTCTTCGGAGGGTGAGCCGGGTTCGGCGGTGTAGATGGTGATGGTGAGGCTGGGGTCGGCGACCATCTGCAGACCCTCGAAGGCGAGGGTGAGCTTTCCGACGATGGCGTGGTCGAAGCGTTTGGTTCCGGTGCCGTGCCGGCGGACGTTGTGCGCGCCCCAGCGGGTGCGGAACTCATCGCTGCGGGTCGACAGTTCGCCGACGAGGTCGTGGAGCTCTTTGTCGTGGGGGTTGCGGCCGGCTTCGGTGCGCAGGATGGCCACGCATATGTCCGCGAAGGGACCCCAGTCCGGGTAGAAGCGGCGGGAGGCCGGGTCGAGGAACGCGAACCGGGCCAGATTCTCCTGATTGGCCGGGGAAGCGTAGAGGTCGGCGAAGAACGCGCGGGCGAGCTGGTTGGCGGCGAGCACGTCCATGCGGCTGTTCTGCACGAGGGCGGGTCCGGCGGTGATCGCGTCCAGAGTCCACTGCAGGCTGCGATGGAGCGTCTGCGCCCGGGCGGCGCGGCGCCGGGGGCGGGTCAGGACGTCCGAGCCGTCGGCGGTCTGGGCCAGATGCAGGAGGTGGGCGCGCTCGGCGTCGTCGAGCCGCAGGGCGCGGGCGAGGGCTTCGAGCACCGCCGCGGAGGCGCCGGCGAGGTTGCCTCGTTCGAGCTTGGCATAGTACTCGGCGCTCAGATCGGCCAGGGCCGCGACCTCACTGCGGCGCAGACCGGGGACGCGCCGCCGGGATCCGGCGATCAGGCCGGCCTGCTCCGGAGTGATCTTCGCTCGCCGCGAGGTGAGGAACTCGCGGACCTCGTCACGATTGTCCACACCTCGACCGTACGGCCTCATCGCCAAGTGAGGGATGTACTGGGAGTACACCCCTCACTGGTAACTCGTAACCACCGCGCAATGCCGGTTAGGTGAATCGCGGCGGACACCTGCGCCTTCGGTACGACCGGGCGACCGCCGCATACCAGACGCCTGACCACGTAAAGGAAACTTTGATGCGCGGAGCAGTGATCCACGCCCCCGGCGATGTGCGCTTCGAGACCCTGGAGGACCCGAAGATCCTCAAGCCGACCGACGCGATCATCCGGACGGCCGTCACCTGTGTGTGCGGCTCGGACCTGTGGCCCTACCGCGGCCTGGAGCCGGCCCAGGAGGCCCACCCGATGGGTCACGAGTACGTCGGCTTCGTGGAGGAGGTCGGCGGCCAGGTCACCGCGGTCCGGCCCGGCCAGTTCGTCGTCGGCTCCTTCGCCACCTCGGACAACACGTGCGCGAACTGCCGCAACGGCTTCCAGTCCAGCTGCCTGAACCGTGAGTTCATGAGCACCTGCCAGGCCGAGTACGTGCGCATCCCCAACGCCCAGGGCACCCTGGTCGCCACCGGCCAGGTGCCGGACGAGGAGCTGTGGCCCGGCCTGCTGGCCGTCTCCGACGTCATGGGCACCGGCTGGTACGCCGCCGACGCCGCCGAGGTCAAGCCCGGCTCGACCGCCGTGGTGGTCGGCGACGGCGCGGTCGGCCTGTGCGCGGTCATCGCCGCCAAGGAGATGGGCGCGGAACGGATCATCGCGATGAGCCGCCACGAGCCCCGGCAGAGGCTGGCCAGGGAGTTCGGCGCCACCGACATCGTCACCGAGCGCGGCGAGGAGGGCATCGCCCGGATCAAGGAGCTGACCGGAGGCATCGGCGCCGACGCGGTCCTGGAGTGCGTGGGTACCGCCGAGGCCATGCGGCAGGCCCTGCACTCGGCGCGGCCCGGCGGGAACGTCGGCTTCGTCGGCGTCCCCCACGAGGTCGCCGTCGACGGGCAGGAGCTGTTCTTCTCCCACGTCGGCCTGCGTGGCGGCCCCGCCCCCGTACGCCGCTACCTGCCCGACCTGATCGACCACGTCCTGTCGGGGCGGATCAACCCCGGGAAGGTCTTCGACCTCACCCTGCCGCTGGAGCAGGTCGCCGAGGGCTACCAGGCCATGGACGAGCGTCGCGCCATCAAGACCCTCCTCAAACCCTGACCCCGTGCGTCAGCGGACATGTGCGCGCATGACCTTGCCGCGCCTGTTGAAGAGAGGGAGTTCCGCGACGGCGGCGCTTCTCCGCCCCCGGCGCCTCCGCCCGGCACTACCTGGGGGAATACGGGCGCATCCGCGACGTGGTCGTCACCCCGGAGGGGAACCTCTGGGCCGTCACCAGCAACAGCGACGGCACCGGCCGGCCCGGTCCGGGTGACGACCGGATCCTCGCCATCCCAGCCGGATGACAGTCCGGCAGCGACGACCTTCGCGCCCTTCCGTATCCCGAATGACGACCTGGGGGCCGGTGATGCGAGCGTCGCCCGTGCCTCCCCCCGTCGACCTCGCAAGGAAAGCAAGAACGATGCCAGAGACCACAACGCCGTCCAAGCCGGTAGCGGGGCGATTCCTGCCGCCCCTGCTGCTCTTGCTGACGGTGTTCGGGCCGATCTCGATGGACCTGTACCTGCCCGCGCTGCCGGCGCTGACGGTCGGACTCGGTGCCGCGACCTCCGTCGCGCAGTTGACCATCACCGCGTGCCTGATCGGGCTGGCCGCCGGGCAGTTGATCGCGGGACCGATCTCCGATCAGTTCGGCCGGCGAGGGATCCTCCGCCTCGGCGTCGCCGCGTACATCGTCACCTCCGCGCTCTGCGCGATCAGCCCGAGTGTCGAGGTGCTCATCATCGCCCGGCTCGCGCAAGGTCTCACCGGTGGGGTCGGAATCGTCATCGCCCAGGCCGCGGGCCGCGACGTCCACTCCGGCGGCGAGCTGATCCGCTTCTACGGCCGGCTCACCGTGGTCGGAGCGTCGGCCGCGATCGTCGGCCCGCTGCTGGGCGGGCTGCTCACCGCTCTCGTCGACTGGCGTGGCCTGTTCGGGGTCCTCGCGGTCATCGGCGCCGCCATCCTGATCGCCACCCTGCTTGTTTTCGCAGAAACACTTCCGGCAGACCACCGCGTCCGCGGCGGATTCGCCCAGACCATGCGCGACTACCGCACGCTGCTCGCCGACCGGATCTTCCTCGGCGCCCTCCTCAACCAGGGCTTCCTCTGGGCCGCCGTGTTCGCCTATCTCGCCGGTGCCACATACGTCCTGCAGAACATCTACGGACTCTCCCCGCAATGGTACGCGGCCGCCTTCGGACTCAACTCAGCCGGCTTCGCGTTCTTCGGGTGGCTCGGCGGTCGCGGCGCCGAACGATGGAGCATCACCGGCACCCTCGCCATCGGCATCCTCGTCGCCGGCACCGGTGCCGGCGGGCTTCTCACTTCCGGCCTCACCCGGATGCCGCTCTGGGTGGTCATCGCGTCCTTGTTCTTCCTGGCCGGCGGCGTGGCGATCTCCTCCGCGCCCGCCAGCACCCTCGCTCTGGCGGATTACCCGCGGATGGCGGGAACGGCCTCCTCCCTGCTCGGCACGGTCAAGTACGGCTTCGGCGGGGTGGCCGCCCCGTTCGTCGGCATCGCGGGCGCCACCAGCATCCTCCCGCTCGGCGTCGTCACCGTCGTCGCCGTCCTCCTCAGCGCGAGCGCCTGCCTCCTCTTCGCCCGCCGACACGCGCCTACTGCGGATGCGATGGCTGGGACGGCCGAAACGACTGCCATGGCTGGGACGGCCGAAACGACCCCGCCTTCATGAACGCGGTGTGCCCAAACGCGCGCCGCCGACCTCGACGTCATCACCCCAGAACTGCTGCGCGCTGCCCGCGACATGTTGCCGAATGCGGAGAACTCGATCACCTCGATCGCCAGATTGCTCGGCGTCAGTCCGGGCACGCTCTATAACCACATCCCCGACCTACGGGAACTCCGTTCGACCTCTAGATCGTCGACCCGGTCGACAGCAACATGAGGTGATCCGATGGCAGGTGGATTACGGGCTCAGCGGCGAGGGCGTCTGGTCATCGTCGCGTTGGGTCCGATGGCCGGCGTGGCGGCCGGAGGACTAACCAATCTGCTCACCATGACGTGGAACTGGTGGCTGTTCGGAGGGCTGGTCCTGACGACCAGCCTGGTGAGCGCCAGTACGCTGATCGCCCTGCCGTACGGCGCCCCGCCATACCCGGCGACGCTCCAGACAGAAGATCCGCAGGCCGGTTCGGTGCTGCAGCCTCCATCGGGCACCCGGGTCTTCATCGGTCGCACCAAAGACCTGCGCCGTTTGACAGCCCCCGGCCCTGAGGGAAACCGGCCCGGTCCTCTCATCATGGTCATTACTGGCATGCCCGGGACCGGAAAGACCGAGCTGGCCATCTGCGCCGCCCGTGCACTGACCGCACGCTACCCCGACGGGTTGTTCTGGCTGGGCCTGCGCACCTACGCCGCGACCGAGTCCCAGTTGACCAGCACCGCAGCGCTGCGCACCCTGCTCAACGCTCTCAACGTACCGCCCGACCCGAACGCCACAAGCGTGACAGCGCTCAGCTGCACCTTGCGGACCGCCACCGCAGGCAAGAAGATACTGATCGTCTTGGACGACGCCGACACCGTCGAACAGATCCGCCCGCTGCTACCTGCGGCCGAAGAATCGGCGGTCCTGATCACCACCCGCCACGTGCTGATCGGCCTCGACCCCGACCACAGCGTCACCCTGCAACCGTTCACCAGCAGCCAGGCCGCCCAGTTGGCTGGAGCCATCCTGCGCCGTGCTGGGCTGAACGACCCCCAGGCGGTCACCGCGATCGCCGCCACCTTCCGGCTTCCACTCGCGATCCGGCAAATGAGCGACTTGAAGGTGGCCAACCCTGCCCACGAAATCCCCACCGCTTCCGCAGGAACGATCAGCGACGAGACCTCTGCCGCATTCGCCCGTTCTCTTGCCACTCTGGCCAAACCCGCACGCCTCGCGCTCCGCCGCGTCGCCCACTACCCCGGCTCGCTGATCATCGCGCCCATTGCCGCAGTCCTTGCCAACCAGCCGGTCAACGAAGCCATCACCATGCTGGCCACCCTCTATCAGCGCGGTCTGCTCATCCCGGACAACCGCACCAGCGGCGGCTATCGCATGCACGACGCTGTCCGCACAGCCGCCTTGATCGAATCCGACCAGCACGACAGCGCCAGACAACTTGCGGCCGCCGACGAACGACTCTTCCGGTACACGAACAGCACCATCGACGCCGCGGTTCTTCCGATCGATTCCAGCGCCTCCGTCACCTGTATGAGTGCCGACGGAGGCGATCACCGCGTGCCACCTCCCCGGCACGAATCCGATGTCGCCGCACTGCGATGGCTCGACCGGCATCACGCAGATCTTCTCGCCGTGGCCCGGCGGTGCCTGTCCGCACGCTCCCCCCAAGCATGGCGTCTGGTCCACAACCTGGAGTCCTACCAGCGGATGCGCGGCTTCTACACCGAGATCATCGAACTGAACAGCCAGGCGCTGAGTCTGGCCCAGCTCGCCGGCGACCTGCTCGGCCAGGCAGCCATGCATCAGAACCTCGGCCTGGTCGACATGCGTACAAGCAACTACCTCACCGCGCTCGCACGCTTTCAGGCATCGCTTGAGCTATACACCCAAGTCGGCAACCGACCCGGCCAAAGGGTGATCCACCACGAGCTCTGCAATGTCCACAAGTGGCTCGGCAACTTCGCCCAGGCCCGGGCGCACGCCACCTTCTGCTTCAAAGCCGCCTACACAGAAGGAGGTCTCACCGAACGGGCATTCGCCCATTCCAGCCTCGGCATCCTTGACCGCCTGGAAGGCAGCTACACCACTGCACGCGAACACCTCACCCGGTCGATGGAACTATTCGAGCAGGCTGGGCAACGCCGGGGCCTCGGCATCTGTCACCGGCAGCTCGGCATGCTGGACGAGCAGCTGAGCCGCTATCACGACGCGCAAGCACACCTTGACCAGGCCCTCTCCCTGTTCGAGAAGCTGGGAGATCTCATGAACCAGGCCGATACCCACTACAACCTGGCCGTCGTCCATCGCGGGCTAGGCTCTCTGGCCACCGCTCACGCTCACGCCACCACCGCCCTCACCCTCACCAGCCAGATCAGCCACGTCCAAGGACAAGCCAACGCACACGCCGAACTCGCCCACCTGGCCCAATCCGCCGGCGACCACACGACAGCACACGTCCACCTCCGCCACGCTCATGACCTTCACCAGCGCCTCCAGCATGTACGCGAAACCGAACAGCCCAGCCCTCCTGCGCCTCCAGAACCTCGCTAGCCCGCTTTGCGGGACGGCCGTTCGGGGCCAGCGGCTATCGCGAGCTCTATCGCAGGTAAATAGGGAGAGTCATCGCCGCCGCAACGAGCTGTTCTCCCAGGACGGCACTCACCCTGTCGCAGATAATCACTCACTATCCGCGATGGGCATTACTCCCGGTTCGCGAGGCCAGATCCGAACGGGTCTCGTCCGCGTCAGGGGGTCAGGGACTGGACGGCTCCCGGGAACGGTCAGCCGCGGCGCATGATGGCGGCCGCCGCCGCGACGTTGATCAGGACGATGGCGAACCAGGCGATGGCCAAGCCGAACCCGCCCCCGTGGCCCGCCGCGATGGCCGTCAGCGGGATGCCGATGCCCATCGACCCCAGTGCGATCGGGATCATGGCCGCCCCCGGGTTCTTGGACCTGGCCGGGACGGGACCGGCGCCGTGGGCCTGGAGCTCGGCGCGCACCCGGGCGGCGATCGTGGCGTCGAGCCGCTCCACGAACGACTCGACCAGGGCGGCTTCGTATTCGGGGCCGAGGTCGCGACGGGCGTCGAGCGTCGCCTGCAGGTCCTCACGGATGGGGCGCATGTCTGGCATGAAGCTCATCATCGCGGCTGCGCGGCGCGCCGTCATCAACCCTGAGGGCCATGGTGAACTCATCCCCAGGTACGGTTCTGACATGCGGATCATGACCCCGCGCGGCCCGGCGCGGGTCGACTTCGACGAGGTGGAGCGGCCCCGGCTGCTGCTGGTGCTGACGCACGGGTCGGCCGGGGGAGTGGACGCGCCCGATCTGCTGGCGGTGCGCGACGCGGCGCTGAACGTGGGGGCCGTGGTGGCCAGGGTGACGCAGCCGTTCCGTCTCGCGGGGGCGCGGGCGCCGGGCTCGGCCGTACGGCAGGACGAGGCGTGGGAGGTCGTCCTGGGAGAGTTGCGGGCGCGCTGGCCGGGGCTGCCGCTGGTGCAGGGTGGCCGGAGCAACGGGGCCAGGGTGGCCTGCCGTACGGCCGAGGTGGTCGGCGCGGTCGCGGTGGTGGCGCTGGCGTTCCCGCTGCACCCGCCGGGCAGGCCCGAGAAGTCGAGAGCCGGCGAGCTGCGCGAGGCGGGCGTGGACGTGCTGGTGGTCAACGGGGACCGGGATCCGTTCGGCGTGCCCGACGCTGCCGACGCGGCACGCCTGGTTGTGCTGCCGGGCGAGGGGCACGACCTGAAAAAGAACCCCGCCCGGGTGGGCGAGGTGGTCGCCGAGTGGATCGTCGGCTATGGGTGAGCGGCGTGCCCCAGGGGCCCCGGCGAACGGGCCCCGACGAACAGGCCGCAGCTCAGGAGACGCAGCTCAAGGGACACGGTTCAGAGGACGCGTAGGCAAGTGGCTCCGAGGCTGCGTGTGAGTGGTCGGTGGCTCTGGGGATGCCGGCCGAGCGGGTAGCGGCTCAGGCGGCGCCGACGAGCGGATCCGGGCGGTGCGGAGCGATGGCGGTGCCACCAGGCAGGAGCTCCCCGGTGTCCTCGAAGAGGACGACGCCGTTGCAGAGGAGGCTCCACCCCTGCTCGGGGTGGCAGGCGAGGGTACGTGCGGCCTCGCGGTCGGGCGCCTCGGCTGCCGGACAGGCCGGGTCGTGCGGGCACATCGGCGTGCCTCCGATATCTCGTGAATGGCTCCCGCGGGTAGGAAGGGGCGGGAACAGCTTGGGTGTTGTCTTTCTTTCAAGTGTGCGGCGTATGTCACACGTTCGGACATAGTCCGTTAGGACTGTTACAGGAGGATGCGAAAGTGTGACCTTCGACACAGCGTGCCTTATACAGGATAACGGTCCAAGCTCGACACGCCCACTAGCTTTGCAAGCCCTTCAGCAAGGCGTCGAGTCCACGCTCGAAGTCGACGTCGGCGCGCTCGTCGCGCCTGGTCCACTCGTCGACCTCGGGGTCTGCCCAGCCTGACTGCTGGACCTCGACCGCCACGCTGCCGAACACGAAGGCCCGCAGCGCTCGTACGGCCTCCGGCGCGTCGTTCAGGCCCGCGTCGGCGAGTTGCTCCGTCTGCTCCCTGATGGCCAGCGCGGTGCCGCCCTTGGGTGGTTTGGTCAGCGCGAGCGCCAGTACGCCGGGATGCTCGCGCAGCAGCTCGCGACCGGCCCGGCACCACGCCCTGGCGGTGTCCTGCCAGGTGGGACCCTGCTCCACGTGGACGGCGGTGACGTGCTCGGCCAGCGCGTCCATCAGCGCTTCCTTGCCCCGGGGCAGATGATGGTAGATGGCCATGGCCTCCACCTGCAGGGCGTCGCCGAGCCTGCGCATCGTCAGGCGCCTGAGCCCTTGGGAGTCGGCGATGTGGAGGGCGGCGTCGATGATGCGCTCGCGGGAGAGGGGAACCGGCGGTCTCTTGGCGGGCATGGAGATCATCTTACTATGTAAAGGGCGCGGCGCGGGTCCGATTATGGAGCGTGTCGCGGTCGGGCGTACCCTGGTCGCCTGATAGGAGCCGATTGGGATGAGGGGCAGAGTCGATGGCGTTTTTCCGGCCGCGGGTGAGCCGCGAGGCTGAGGTCCGCTACCACGCGGACGTGGAGATCTCCAAGAGCTACCCCGAGTTGCTCGACAGGGCCAGGGTGGCTGAGGGGACGCTGCGCGACCTGCGGGCCGCCGCCGCGGATGAGCTCGAGTTGATGGCCGCTGGGGTGGCGTTCGACAAGGCGCTCGGCGAGGCGCTGCGGGCGGCTGAGAGCGGGCAGCGGGCCACGTTCGGGGTCAAGGCCTATGACGACCGCATCGCCCGCCGCAAGGCCAAGGCGACGCCCGCGGGGGCCACGTGGACCGCCGAGGTCGATCGGCTGCGTACGTTGCGCGAGGACAACCGGCTGTGGGGGATCCCGCGCGTGCCACGCCCGGTGCCCGCCGTCCGCTAGCCTTCCGTCGCTTCTCCGGGTGGTTCGTCACGCGACCGTCTCGATCTCTGTGACGGTCCGTGGTGGCTGGTGTCCTTTTGGAGGGATACCCCCTACGGGGGAGGGGAAGGGCACGGTCTGCCGTGGTTGGGGCCCCTCGGGGGACACCCCCAAGTGGTTGGGGTCTCTCAGGAGGGACACCCCACGGGGGCGGAAGAAGGCGGTCCGTCGTGGTTGGGGGTTCCAAGGCAGATACCCCCCTCCCGGGGGAGCGGTTTAAGACGGTGGGGTCCCTCCGGAGTCGGGGGAGAGGGCGAAGGCGGTCCGCTCAAGACATGACGAAGCCCCGGCACGAGGAGTGCCGGGGCTTCGTCGCGGATCAGCTGGCCCAGTCGAGCAAGGGGCGGGTATTGCTCGGGTGGCGCAGCTTCGAAAGCGATTCCTTCTCGAGCTGCCGGATGCGCTCCCGGGTCAGGCCCAGGTGCTTGCCGATCTCGTCGAGTGTGTGCGGTTTGCCGTCGACCAGGCCGAAGCGCAGAGCCATGATCTTCGCCTCGCGCGGCGTGAGGTTGCCGAGCACGCCGCGCAGCTGGTCGCCCAGCAGCTGGCGGTCGACGATCTCCGACGCCTCGGGGGAGTCGACGTCCTCGATGAGGTCGCCGATCGTGGTCTCGCCGTCCTCGCCGATCGTCGCGTTGAGCGAGATGGGCTGGCGGCTGGTGCGCAGCAGCTCTTCGATCTGGTCGGGGGTCTTGTCGAGCTCGACTCCCAGCTCCTCGGGCGTGGGCTCGCGGCCCAGCCTCTGGTGCATGTCGCGCTCGATGCGCGACAGCTTGGAGAGCATCTCCAGCACGTGTACGGGCAGGCGGATCGTCCGGGCCGAGTCGGCGAAGCCGCGCTGGATGGCCTGCCTGATCCACCACATGGCGTACGTGGAGAACTTGAAGCCCTTGGTGTAGTCGAACTTCTCCACGGCCCTGATCAGGCCCAGGTTGCCCTCCTGGACCACGTCGAGCAGGGACATGCCGCGGTCGGTGTACTTCTTGGCGACCGAGACGACCAGCCGGAGGTTGGCCTCCAGCATGTGGTCCTTGGCCGCTCTGCCGTCCTCGATGACCAGTTCGAGGTCGTCACGGGCGGCGGGGGACAGGTCCGGGTCGGTCTCCAGTTTGTACTCGGCGTACAGGCCGGCCTCGATCCGCCTGGCCAGCTCGACCTCCTGTGCGGCGGTGAGCAGCGTACGGCGGCCGATCGACTTGAGGTAGGTGTGGACCGAGTCGCCCATGACCGACTGGTTGTCGTCGAGGTCGATCGTCTCGGACTCCAGCTCGGCGTCGTCCGGGGCCGTGGCGTCCGGGCTCAGCGCGAGCTCGTCGGGGGCATCCTCATCCTGTGAGGCGGATTCCGTCTTTGGCTCCGCGGCCTTCGAGCGGGTAGACTTCGCTCGCTTGGTCGTGGTCTTGCGTGTGGCCTTGCGCGAGGGCGCCCGCCCGAGGGACGGCTCGTCCTCGGCGGCGAGACTGACACCCGCCTCGGTGAGCTCGCGCAGGATCGACCGGCCGTCCGAGGGGCTGATGCCGGCTTCGGCGAACGCGTCACGCAGCTCCGCCAAGGAGAGGTGACCCTGAGCTCGCCCTCGGTCAATCAGCTGGTCGAGGGTCGTGGGTGGGGTCGCCACGGCGGTTCGGGGCATGAGGACACCTCCTCCATACGGAGTCGAATTCGATCAGACCAAGATTGTGGTGGGGCGGCTGCGGCCGCTCGGCGCACCAGTATCAATAACGCCGTTCAGCGCTATTTGTTCCCGGAGGGACAAAAAAGGGGGCGGACCGCCCTAAAGGTGACCCACCCCACACGCGAGGAGCGTCACTCCCCGGTGGCGACCTCGCCTGGCTTCACCTCGGGCATCGGCATGGGCTGGGCGTCCTCCATGCGCTTGTCCGTCCAATACTCGATGACCTTCTGCGGGTCGGGGTTGAGCTCCTTGGACACGACGCTGCCATCACTCGGCGCGGGCGAGACGGTCAGCCCCGAAAGCTGATCGTTCTGGACGGACTGGGGCTGGGCGGACGGTTCCTTCTCCACCACTGCTCTGGTCTCCCTGCCGACCCTTTCGAGCCTGCCCGCCGAGGCGGCCGCCGCGACTGAGACTCCGCCGACGAGGATCACACCGACGACCGCCGCGGATGCCCACATCTTGCGGGTCTGGTTCATGAAGGCTCCCTCCTTGCTCTCCTCCATAAGACGCACCCGCAACTCATCAGGTTCCTGTCCTAAGGCTAACGAGATCCGTTTTACCATTCGCTAGCAGCGGCAAACGGGACATCAGTCGCAGTTGGCGCGGCGCGGCGTAGGCGGGGAGCCGGTCGGCGGCGTAGGCGCGGAGCTGGTCCAGCGTGGGCGGGCCCGCGGGGTCGGCGGGCACCACGACGGCCACCACGATCTCGCCCCATTCGGGGTCCGGCCGGCCGATCACGGCCACGTCGGCCACCTCGGGGTGGGCGCCGAGCACCTCGGCCACCGAGGCGGCCACCACCTTCTCGCCGCCGGTGTTGATGACGTCGTCGGCCCTGCCCAGCACGCGCAGCCGGCCTCCGGTCAGCTCGCCGAGGTCGGAGGTGACGAACCAGTCGCCGTCGAAGGGGGCGGGCTCGCCGAAGCGGTAACCGGAGAAGAGCACCGGTCCGGCGACGCGGATGCGCCCGTCGTCGCCGATTTTGAGATCTACATTGTAAAGGGGTCGGCCGTCGTACACGCAACCGCCGCTCGTCTCGCTCATCCCGTACGTCGTGAACACCCGAGCGCCGAGCGCCCGAGCCTCGGCGAGCAGGCCGGCCCGCGGGGCGGCGCCGCCGAGCACGATGGAGCGGAACACCGACAGGTCGGCGTTGAGTTCGACCAGCCGGTGGAGCTGGGTCGGCACCATCGACACGTGCTCGGCGCCCGAGGTGAGCACCTCGTGGGGGTCGAAGCGCGGATGGATGATCGGCTCGCTCTCGCAGAGCAGGGCGCGGACCAGCACCTGCAGGCCGGACACGTGGGAGGGCGGCAGGCAGCACAGCCAGCGCTCGCCCTTGACCGCCTCCACGCGGCGCAGTGAGGAGGCCGCTGAGGCGCGCAGCGCGGTGGCCGACAGCATCACGCCCTTGGGCGCTCCCGTGCTGCCGCTGGTGGCGATGACCACGGCCACGTCGTCGGGCACGCCCTGGCCGTCGTCCTGGGGGGCGCCGTTGACGTGCGTCGGGCGGAGCGCGCCGGGGGCGCTCGCGACGGGCAGGGGGAGGATCGCCGGGCCGTCGCCGGACAGGGCGGCGCGGATCGCCGCGAAGAGCTCGGGTCCTGGGGGCCCGACCACGGCGTGCAACGGCCGGTCCGGATGCGACGGCTTCCTCAACATGCTCGTAAGGTTAATGGCGACAGGTCGGTCAGCGGTGCAGGGAGGGTCGTGACGCGTTCTCCCGTGCAATTCCGGGCTCCCGTCGTCTTCCGGGTCGCGATGCGCACCCGTTTCCGTGGTCAGACCGTCAGAGAAGGTGTTCTGCTGCACGGTCCGGCCGGTTGGGGCGAGTTCTCGCCCTTTCCCGAATACGGTCCGCGCGAGTGCGCCCGCTGGCTGGCGTGCGCCCGTGAGGCCGCCTTCGAGGGCTGGCCGGAGCCGGTGCGCGACAGTGTGCCGGTCAACGCGACCGTGCCCGCCGTGGGCGCCGAGCAGGCCTTCGAGCTCGTCCGCGGGTCGGGCTGCGCCACGGCGAAGGTCAAGGTGGCCGAGCGGGGTCAGACGTTCGCCGAGGACCTGGCCCGGGTGGAGGCGGTGCGTGACGCGCTCGGCCCGGCGGGCAGGCTGCGCGTCGACGCCAACGGCGCCTGGGAGGTGGGCGAGGCCGTACGCCACCTGAAGGAGCTCGACCGCTTCGACCTGGAATACGCTGAGCAGCCGTGCGCCACGCTCGAGGAGCTGGCGGCGGTGCGGCGGGCGGTCGACGTGCCGATCGCGGCCGATGAGTCGATCCGGCGCGCCGAGGACCCGCTGCGGGTCAGGGCGGCGGAGGCGGCCGACATCGCGGTGGTGAAGGCGCAGCCGCTCGGCGGGGTGCGTAACGCGTTGCGGGTGGTGGAGGCGTGCGGGCTGCCGGCGGTGGTGTCGAGCGCGGTGGAGACCTCGGTGGGGCTGGCGGCGGGGCTCGCGCTGGCCGCGGCGCTGCCGGAGCTGCCCTACGCGTGCGGGCTGGGCACCATGCCGCTGCTCACGGGTGATGTGGTGGACGATTCGCTGGTGCCCGTGGATGGGCGGCTGGCCGTACGACGTCCTGCGGTGAATTTTCAGCTTTTGTCGGCTTTCGAGATTGAATCTCCCTCGTGGCTTCGCCGGATGCAGGAGGCGTCACTGTGAACCCCGCTACCGCGCTGGCCACGGTCCTGGTCGACGAGCTGGTGCGCTGCGGCCTCACCGACGTCGTGATCGCGCCCGGCTCGCGCTCGGCCCCCCTGGCGCTGGCGCTGCACGCCGAGTCGCGGGTGCGGCTGCACGTGCGCATCGACGAGCGCTCGGCCTCCTTCCTGGCGCTCGGGCTGGCCAGGCGCGCCGAGCGGCCGGTCGCGCTGATCTGCTCGTCCGGCACGGCCGCCGCCAACTTCCATCCGGCCGTCGTCGAGGCGAGCGAGTCGGGCGTCCCGCTGCTCGTGCTCACCGCCGACCGCCCGCCCGAGCTGCGCGGCACCGGGGCGAACCAGACGATCGACCAGATCAAGCTGTACGGCTCGGCGGTGCGCTGGTTCGCCGAGGTCGGGGTGCCCGAGGACCGGCCGGGACAGGTGGCCTACTGGCGGTCGCTGGCCTGCCGGGCCTACCAGCGCGCCGCCGGGCCCGCCGCTCCTGGGCCGGTGCACCTGAACCTGGCCTTCAGGGAGCCGCTGATCCCCGACGGCGACACCTCCTGGTGCGAGTCGCTCGACGGCGACGCAGGCGGCCCCTGGGTGCGCGCCCGCGTCGCGCCGCCGCCCATCGCCCTGCACATCCCGCCGACCAGGCGCGGCGTGCTGGTGGTCGGCGACGGTGCCGCGAACGTCCGCCGCTACGTCGCCGCGGCCGGCATGGCGGGCTGGCCGGTGGTCTCGGAGCCGAACGGCGGCGGACGCTACGGCGACCACGCCGTGTCCACCTACCACTATCTGCTCGGCACGCCCGAGTTCGCCGACGCGCACCGCCCCGACGTGGTGGTCACGCTCGGCCGTCCCGGGCTGTCGCGGCCGCTGCTGTCGTGGCTGCGGCGGGCCGGGGAGCACATCGTGGTCGCCACCGACCTCGATCGCTGGCCCGATCCGACCCGGTCGGCGACGCAGGTAGCGCAGGCGGTGGAGATCCCCGTCGCCTCGGGTGACGACACGTGGCTGCACGCCTGGCGGCAGGCCGATCAGGCGGCCAGGTCGGCCATCGACGAGGTGCTCGACGCCTCGGGCACCAGCGAGCCGCGGCTGGCCCGCGACCTGGTCGACGCGATGCCGAACGGGGCGCTGCTGTTCTGCGGGTCCTCGATGCCGATCCGCGACCTGGACCAGGCGATGCGTCCCCGGCGGGGGTTGCGGCTGCTGGCCAACCGGGGCGCGTCGGGCATCGACGGGCTGGTGTCGTCGGCCATGGGGGCGGCGCTGGCGCACAACGGGCCGTCCTACGCGCTCATGGGCGACCTGTCGTTCCTGCACGACCAGAACGGCCTCATCCTGGGCCCCCGCGAGCCGCGGCCCGACCTGTGCCTGGTGGTGGTGAACAACGACGGCGGCGGCATCTTCTCGCTGCTGCCGCAGGCGGCGGTCAGGGATCCGTTCGAGCGGGTCTTCGGTACGCCGCACGGCGTCGATCTCGGTTATGTGGCCGCTTCGACGGGCACTCCGTACCAGCTGGTGGAGGATCTGTCCGACCTGCCCAAGGCGCTGCGGGGCGAGGGGCCGCGCCTGGTGGAGGTGCGTACGGACCGGGAGGCGAACGCCGTGGTGCACGCCCGGCTGCGCGAGGCCGCTCATGCCGCGATCCGGGACTGTATGACCTGATTCGTCAGGTGGGTGATTCCCGGTGATTTGGCCGGTCTTCACGTATCCTGCGGCTGTGGGATCCGAGTCTCCTACGGCGGTGGACACCGAGTCGGCTCAGACGCGCGCCGCGGCGGCGGCGCCGACGGTGTCGGGGCGGGGGGTCGCGGAGGCGTTCGTCGCTCTGGCCGACACGCTGGTCACCGGTTCCGACGCGGCCGACTTCATGGGTCTGCTCGCCGAACGTTGCGTGGAGCTGCTGGGTGTGGACGCCGCCGGGCTGCTGGTGAGCGATCAGCGGGGGGAGCTGCGGCTGATGGCCGCCTCCGGCGAGCGGGCCCGGTCGCTGGAGCTGTCGCAGCTGCGGTACGCGCAGGGGCCCTGCCTCGACTGCGTCGGTGGCGGCGAGGTCGTGCACTGCCCGGACACGGACGGCGCGGAGGCGCGCCGGAGGTGGCCGCGCTTCGCCCAGCAGGCCCAGGGCCATGGGTTCGGCGCGGTGAGCGCGCTGCCCCTGCGGGTGCGCGAGGAGGTGATCGGCGCGCTCGACCTGTTCCGCGAGGCTCCGGGCGACCTGCATGCCGACACCGTCGCGATGGGGCAGGCGCTGGCCGACCTGGCCACCATCGGGCTGCTGCACGAGCGGGCCGTGCGGGGAGAGCGGCTGCTGGCCGAGCAGTTGCGGGCCGCGCTCGACAGCCGCGTCGTCATCGAGCAGGCCAAGGGTGTGCTGGCCGAGCGGCACGGCTGGGCGATGGAGGAGGCGTTCGCGCGGCTGCGCGGGCACGCCCGCGATCACAACCGGCGGCTGGCGGAGGTGGCTCAGGAGGTCGTGTCGTATGGGGGCGACCTCGGCCTTTAAGTTCTACAGGGGTTTGTGCGGGAAGTGACGGTTGAGGCCGGTGATCAGGAGCAGCCGGTCGACCTGCGGGGGGATCCCGGACAGCAGCAACGGTATGGCGTTGCGCCGCGCGTGATCGTGAATGCTCACCAGGGCGCCCAAGCCGGCCGCGTCGATGAACGACAGCCCGCTCAGCTCCATGACGACCTCGTCGATCTTCCGGTGTCCGTTGCGGGTCTCCCTCAGGATGTCGAGCAGATGGTCACGAAGTATCGAGGTGGTGGCGATGTCCAGCTCCCCGGAGATGTGCACGATAACTTTCGCCCCCTGACGGCTTGTCGTCAGGTGCAGTGGCTCCATGAGCTCGGCTCCCCTGTTGTGTTCCCACACTGGAACATCCGCCGGCCGCTGGAGCCTGCTCCCCATCAGGACCCTCGCGAGTCCGGGGACATGCCCGGCCGCCGACTTCGACACCTGCCGTGGCGCGGGGTCCGGACGCCACGAGGAATCGCACATGCGATTTGCACCAGATGTGTGGATTATTACCTTGTGTAACCGTGTGCTTCCAGAACGAAGTGTACAAGTCCTTTGGCGCTCGCAGGGTCAAGAGCTGTGATATCAGCCAGAAATGATGACCACGGTTCACCGACTGCTCTGACGGGCGCCTCATGGCGGGAGGAAATTTCCTGCTTTTGGAATGATGGTCTAACATTCGGAATTATGTCCGAGCTTACGGATGAGCCCAAGCTCGTCGGGTCCGACCGGGTGCTGGCGGTGCTGGCCGAGCTGGCCCGCCACCCCGACGGGATCGGCCTGGAGGAGATGGCCCGCGCGGTGGCCAGTCCCAAGCCGACCGCGCATCGCGCCCTGGCCGCGCTGCGCCGCGCCGGGTTCGCCGCCCAGAACGGCCACGGCCAGTACGTGCTGGGGGATGAGTTCCTGCGGATGGCCTTCGCCCACCACGAGGCCCGGCCCGACCACGTCCGGGTCACCCCGATCCTCAAGGCGCTGTGCGAGCGCTATGGCGAGACGGCGCACTACGCGGTGCTGGACGGCACCTCGGTCGTCTACCGCTCCAAGCTGGACCCGGCCGCCGGCGCGGTGCGGCTGACCTCGGTCGTCGGCGGTCGCAACCCGGCCCACTGCACGGGGGTCGGCAAGATGCTGCTCGCTCACACCCTGCCGGACGAGGACGCGGTGCGCGCGTGGGTGGGCGGGCGGACGCTGGAGCGGCGGACCGAGCGCTCGATCGGCACGGCCGAGGAGCTGCACGCCGAGCTGGTACGCGTCCGTGAGCAGGGCTACGCCGTCGACGACCAGGAGAACGAGCCGGGCGTCAACTGCCTGGCGGTCCCGGCGTACCTGAACTCACCCGCCGTGCCCAGCGGCGCGATCAGCGTCAGCGGCCTGGCCTACCGCACACCGCTGGACAAGCTCGTCGCCGACCTGCCCGCCATCCGCGCCATCGTGTCCGGCAAGGACCTCTCGTGAGGCCCGCCACCGCCCTACCGAAGATTCACGGAGACTGATCGTGTACCTCATGCGCATCGGCGTCCCCGGCGCCGAAAAGCCCGTCGTCCGCGTGGACGACACCCACTACGTGGACGTCTCTGATTTGACGCCCGACTTCGACGAGCGCTTCTTCGGCGCCGGCGGCACGGCCCTGCTGGCCGGACCGGTCGCCGACCGTATCGCGGCCGGTCAGGTGGCGGAGTTCGCCGGTGAGCGGGTCGGGGCGCCGATCGCCCGGCCGCACCAGATCCTGTGCATCGGCCTCAACTACAGCGACCACGCCGCCGAGACCGGCCAGGCGGTCCCGGATGAGCCGATCCTGTTCACCAAGTCGCCCAACACGCTCGTCGGCCCGTATGACGAGGTGCGCATCCCGCGCGGCTCGACGAAGCCCGACTGGGAGGTGGAGCTGGGCATCGTCATCGGCCGCCGCACCTCCTACTTGGACTCGGCCGAGCAGGCCCGCGACGTCATCGCCGGCTACTGCGTGGTCAACGACGTCAGTGAGCGCGCCTTCCAGATGGAGCGCGGCGGGCAGTGGAGCAAGGGCAAGTCCGCCGAGACGTTCAACCCGGCGGGTCCTTGGCTGGTCACCCCCGACGAGATCGCCGACGTCACCGCCCTCGGCATGCGGCTGGACGTCAACGGCGTGCGCCGCCAGACCGGCACCACCAAGACGATGATCTTCGACCCGTACGTCATCGTGCACCACCTGAGCCAGTTCATGGTGCTGGAGCCCGGCGACCTGATCAACACCGGCACCCCGCCCGGCGTCGGCATGGGCCACGACCCCCAGATCTGGCTCCAGCCCGGCGACGTGATGGAGCTCGGCATCGACGGGCTCGGCAGCCAGCGCCAGCGGGTCGTAGGTCCCCGCTAGTGCGCGCCCTCGTCCTGACCGGCCCGGGCAAGGCCGAAGTCCAGGAGGTGGCGCCGCCGCTCGCCGCCCCCGGGGAGGTGGTCGTCGACGTCGAGCGGGTCGGCGTGTGCGGCACCGACGTGGAGCTGTTCACCGGCGAGATGAGCTACCTGCACACCGGCCGGTCCTGGTACCCGTTGCGCCCCGGTCACGAGTGGACCGGCGTGGTCAGCGCGGCCGGTGAGGGCGTGGACGGCGGCTGGCTGGGCCGCCGGGTCACCGGTGACACCATGCTCGGCTGCGGCCACTGCGACCGGTGCGCGGCCGGTGACCACCACGTCTGCGCCGACATGGTGGAGATCGGCATCAGCCGCGGCCGTCCCGGAGCGCTGGCCGAGCAGCTCGCCGTGCCGGCCACGGCCCTGCACGCGCTGCCCGACATGATGGACGCCACGCTCGGCGCGCTGGTCGAGCCGGGCGCCAACGCGCTCAGAGCCTTCCGCGCGGCCGCGCTGCGGCCGGGGGAGCGGCTGCTGGTCCTTGGCACGGGCGCGATCGGCCTGCTCGTGGCCCTGTTCGCCCGTGCGGAAGGCGTAGAAGTACACCTGATGGGGCTGCACACCCCGGATGTCGCGCGGACCCTCGGACTCACCGGCGTCTGGACCCGGCAGACGCTGCCGGAGCTGGCGTGGCATGCGGTGGTCGACGCCTCCAACGCCCCGCAGCTGCCCGCCCTGGCGCTCGACCTCGTCGAGCCCGCGCGACGCGTCGTCTACATCGGCCTGGCCGCGACACCGAGTACCCTCGACACCCGCGACCTGTTGCTGCGGGATGTCACCGCCGTCGGCATCCTCGGCGGCTCGGCCGGGCTGGCGGGCGCCATCGCCGCCTACGCCAATGGTTCACTGGACCCCCGCCCGCTGGTGGCCGCCACGGTCGGCCTGGCCGCGACGGCCGACGTCCTGGCCGGGCACCGGCCTGACGACGCCGGGCCCGGCCCGAAGATCCACATCGATCCGCGACTGTGAGGCAAGCACGCGTGAGCAGCACAATGCCCCTCCCCGATGCCGCCGTACTGTCGGCGGTGGAGGCAGCCGTCCCCGGGATCGCCCGCACCAGGGCCAGTGACCGGCTCGGCATGGCGCACGACGCCTCGCACTACCTGCTCACCCCGCAGGCCGTGCTGGTGCCCGAGAGCGCGGAGCAGGTGGCGGCGCTGCTGCGTACGGGCCTGCCGCTCACCTTCCGTTCCGGCGGCACCAGCCTGAGCGGGCAGGGGGTCAGCGAGCACCTCCTCGTGGACACCCGGCGGCATTTCCGCGGCATCGAGGTGCTGGACGGCGGGGCGCGGGTGCGGGTGCAGCCGGGCGCGGTACTGCGGCAGGTCAACGCCCGCCTCGCGCCGTACGGCCGCAAGCTCGGCCCGGACCCGGCCAGTGAGTCGGCGTGCACGATCGGCGGCGTCGTGGCCAACAACTCCAGCGGCATGACCTGCGGCACGCACGCCAACACCTACCAGACCCTGGAGTCGATGACGCTGGTACTGCCCAGCGGCACCGTCATCGACACCGGCGCCCCCGACGCCGACGAGCGGCTGCGTGCCCTGGAGCCCGCGCTGGCCGAGGGCCTGGAGCGGCTGCGTGAGCGCGTGCGCGGCAACCCCGACTCGGTGGGCCGCATCACCGCCCAGTTCTCGCTGAAGAACACCATGGGCTACGGCCTCAACAGCTTCCTCGACCACTCATCGCCCGCCCAGATCCTGGCCCATCTGGCCATCGGCAGCGAGGGCACCTTGGGCTTCGTCGCCGAGGCGGTGCTGCGCACGGTCCCCGCCCACCGGCTGGCCGCCACCGGCCTGCTCCTCTTCCCCACCCTGCGCCAGGCCATGGCCGCGATGCCCGATCTGGTCGCCGCCACGCCCGCCGCCGTCGAACTGCTGGACGCCGAGTCCCTGCGCGTGGCCCAGACCGACCCCAAGGCCGACGAGGTGCTGCGCACGCTCGCCGTCGCCGAGCACGCCGCCCTGCTGATCGAATGGCAGGAAGCGGACCCGGATCTCCTGGCCGAACGAGAACGGGCAGCCGAGGAGCTGTTCCCGCGGCTGCCACTGTCGGCCCCGGCCCGGCTGAGCAGGCAGGCGGGCGGCCGGGCCGCGTTGTGGCATATCCGCAAAGGTCTGTACGCCTCCGTCGCCGGCGCCCGTCCCAGCGGCACCACCGCCCTGCTGGAGGACGTCGCCGTCCCGGTGCCCGCCCTGGCCGACCTGTGCGACGAGCTGATCGCCCTGTTCTCCGAGCACCGCTACGAGCGCAGCGTCATCTTCGGCCACGCCAAGGACGGCAACCTGCACTTCATGCTCAACGAGCGCTTCGACACCGACCTGAAGCGCTACGCCGACTTCACCGAGGACATGGTGCGGGCCGTCCTGGCCCGGGGCGGCACGCTCAAGGCCGAGCACGGCACCGGCCGCGTCATGGCCCCGTTCGTGCGCCGCCAGTACGGTGATGAGCTGTATGAGGTGATGCGCGAGGTCAAGCGGCTGTGCGACCCGGCCGGCGCGCTCAACCCCGGCGTCGTCCTGACCGACCGCGACGACGCGCACCTGCGTGACCTCAAGGCCGTCGTCACCGTCGAGCCCGAGGTGGACCGGTGCGTGGAGTGCGGCTACTGCGAGCCGGTCTGCCCCAGCCGCGACCTGACGACCACCCCGCGCCAGCGCATCGTGCTGCGCCGCGAACTGGCCGCCGCCCACGCCGCGGGCGACCACGAGCTCGCCCGCGAGTTGGAGGAGGAGTACGGCTACGACGCCGTGGACACCTGCGCCGTGGACGGCATGTGCGCCACCGCCTGCCCGGTCCTGATCAACACCGGCGACCTGACCAAGCGCCTGCGCGGCGAGCGTCACGGCCGCCTGGCCCAGAAGGGCTGGAAGGCCGCCGCCAAGCACTGGAGCGGGGTGAGCGGCGCGCTCGACCTGGCGCTGGACACGGCCAAAGCGGTTCCGCCCCTGTTGCCGGAGGCGGCCAGTCGTGCCGCTCGCGCCGTCACCGGCTCCGAGGCCGTTCCGGGGTGGACCCGCGACCTGCCCCGGGGCGGAAGGCGCCGCCGGCCGGACCCGGCGGAGAACGCGGACGCGGTGTATGTCCCGTCCTGCCTGAACACCTTGTTCGCCCCCGCCGACGGCGGCCCCGGCGTGTTGGAGGCGTTCACCCGGCTGGCCGCGCGGGCGGGCGTGCGGTTGCACGTCCCGGAGGGGATCGGCGGCCTGTGCTGCGGCACTCCCTGGTCGTCCAAGGGCTACACCGACGGCCATGACCTCATGGCCCGCCGCGTCCGCGACAGCCTGCTCGAAGCCTCCGGCGACGGCCGGATCCCGGTCGTCAGCGACGCCGCCTCCTGCACCGAGGGCTTCCACCGCCTGACCGAATCACTGGGACAGGACCTGCGGGTGCTCGACGCGGTCGCCTTCACCGCCGAGCACCTCCTGCCCCGCCTGACCGTGCACCGCCGCCTGCCGTCCCTGGCCCTGCATCCCACCTGCTCCTCCACCCGCCTCGGCCTGGACGCCGCCATCACCCGCGTCGCCGAAGCCGTCGCCGAGCGGGTGGTCGTCCCTGACGGGTGGCAGTGCTGTGCCTTCGCCGGTGACCGCGGGCTGCTCCATCCGGAGCTCACCGCCTCGGCCACCCACACCGAGGCCGCCGCCGTACGAGCCGGTGACTTCGCCGCGCACGCCTCGGTCAACCGCACCTGCGAGCTCGGCCTGACCCGCGCCACCGGCGAGCCGTACCACCATCTGCTGGAACTCCTCGACCAGGCGACCGCCTGAAGCTGAACGTCCGCTCATGGCGGTCGGCCGGGCTAGGGTTGCTGCGTGCACATCGACGAACTGCTGCAGGCCATCCCGCCCGCGTGGCTGTGTGCCCTGGTCGGCCTGGTGATCGGGGTCGAGAGCCTCGGCATCCCGCTGCCCGGCGAGATCGTGCTGGTCAGCGCCGCGCTCTTGTCCGCCAAGGGCGTCGTCAGCCCTGTGTGGGTGGGCGTCTGCGCGAGCGCGGGGGCGATCGTCGGCGACTCCATCGGCTACGCCATCGGCCGCAAGGGCGGCAGGCCGCTGTTCGAGCGGCTCGGACGGCGCTTCCCCAAGCACTTCGGGCCGCACCACATCGGCAAGGCCGAGCACTACTTCGACCGGTTCGGGGTGTGGGCGGTGTTCGTCGGGCGCTTCATCGCGCTGCTGCGCATCCTGGCCGGGCCGCTGGCGGGGGCGTTGCGCATGCCGTACTGGCGATTCCTGGTCGCCAACGTGCTCGGCGGGATCGTCTGGGCGGGCGGCACCACCGCGGTGATCTTCTATCTCGGCATGGTCGCCGAGAAGTGGCTGAAGGGCTTCTCGTGGGTGGGGCTCGTGGCGGCGGTGCTGTGCGGCATCGCCACCACCTGGTACGTCAAGCGGCGCGCGGCCTCAGCGCTCGATGAGGGTGACCTCAAGGGAGTAGAGCGAGGCCCGGTAGACATGTGAGCCGTGCTCGACGGCCCTGCCCTGGTCGTCGTAGGTGGTGCGGAGCATGGTCAGGAGCGGGGCGCCGCGCCGCTCGTCCAGCAGCTTGGCCTCGGCCTGGCTGGCCGCGCGGGCGCCGATGCGCTGGTTGGCCACCCGCATCCGCACGCCCGCGCCGCGCAGCAGCTCGTACAGGCCGCGGCCCTCCAGGTCGGCCGCCGTCAGCTGGGCCAGGCCCAGCGGCAGCCAGTTGTGCAGCACGGCCAGCGGCTCGCCGGCGGCGAAGCGGAGCCGTTCGAGGTAGAGCACGTCGGCGCCGGGCTCGACGCCCAGGACGGCGGCGATCTCCTCGCTCACCGGTCGGGGCTCCAGGGCGAGGACCTGGGTCGCCGGTTCCTGGCCCGAGCGGCGCAGGTCGTCGTAGAGGCTGGTGAGCTCGACCGAGCGCTTGACCTGCCCGTGCACCACCTGGGTGCCGACGCCGCGCTTGCGGACCAGCAGGCCCTTGTCCACCAGATATTGGATGGCCTGGCGGATCGTGGGCCTGGACAGGCCCAGCTTGTCGGCGAGCAGGATCTCGTTGTCCAGCCGGGAGCCGGGCGCCAGGTCGCCTCGCCGGATCGCCTCGGCGATCTGCTCGGCCACCTGGAAGTAGAGCGGCACGGGGCTGGAGCGGTCCAGGTCGATCGCCAGGTTCGCGGTCATGCTGATCAGATTAACCCAGGTCAGAATGTCCTGACAAATCTCACGTGTAGGTAGTAGGTCATGACAATCTGCTGTCCGGACATAGTTTGATAAGTACGTCGAATGCGCGGAATTGGGCATGACCGTGCTGAATACGCGTGAAGTGCTTTTGGAGGAGACATGGACGCGACACAGTTGCTCGACACCGCCTCGGAGGCGGCCAGGGCGGTCGGGCCGAGGCTGCGCAAGGCCTTCAGGTCGAGGCCGCCGGTCGCCACCAAGCGCGACTTCCACGACCCGGTCACCGAGCATGACCGGGCGGCGGAGGAGACGATCCGCGCCGTCATCACCGCTCGCTGGCCCGGCAGCGCGATCGTGGGGGAGGAGGGCGGCGTCACCGGCTCGGGCGAGCTGCGCTGGTACGTCGACCCGATCGACGGCACCGCCAACTTCGCCGCCGGCCTGCCGTTCTTCTGCGTCTCGATCGCCGCCGCGGTGGGGGGTGAGCTGGTGGCGGGCGTGGTGTACGACCCGGTGCGCGAGGACGAGTTCACCGCCTCCACGCTGGGCGCCTGGTGCAACGGCACCCCGATCCGCAGCAAGGGGGCGACCCGTGACAGGGAGGCGATGCTGCTGTCCAGCTACCCCACGCCGCTGGACCTGGAGCTCGACGGGGAGCGGGCGCTGCGCCGCTACGGCCGCTTCCTGGAGTCCTTCTCGGCCGTACGGCGTGTGGGCAGCGCCGCGCTCAAGCTCGCGCACGTCGCCGCCGGGTGGGCCGACGTGGCGTACGGCACCCGCTCCCACCCGTGGGACGTGGCGGCGGGCGCTCTGCTGGTCCGGCAGGCGGGCGGCGTCTACGTCGGCGACCCGCTGGAGAAGGGCGACTATCTGGCGCATGTGGGCGGCTTCGACCTGCGCGGCTCCGCCCTCGCCGAGGTGGTGCCCTGAGCGGGGACGTCCGCACGGACACACGTGCTCAAGTGACCCCCTTGGGCCGGCGGCCGAAGTCCGTGGCGAGCCAGTTCGCGAGGTCGCCGGCCGGTCGGCCGTGGGCGCCGGAGCCCGGTTCCCCCGCCTCCGGCCGCCTTACGCGGTCGAGGCGGAAGACCCGCCAGTCTTCGGCGTCGAGGTCGTGGGCGAGAACGTACCAGCGTCCGCGGGTGTACAGGCACCGCACCGCCTCCACCCGCCGCCGGCTGGCGGTCCCGTGCTGGTCGCGGTAGCCGAAGCGCAGCACGAGGTCCTGATCGGCCGCGCGGAGCAGCGCCGCCAGGACCGAGGGTTCCACGCCCCCGCCCTCGCCGTCGACGTTCTCGCTGCCCGCGGCCGCGGTGTCCAGGACGGTGCGCGGCCGGTGCGGGAGCACCTGCGACAGCTTGGCCAGCGCCCGGTGCGCGGCGTCCCCGGCGAGAATCCCCTCGACCATGCGCAGGGCCGCCACCAGAGCCACCACCTCGTCGTCCTGGAAGACCAGCGGCGGCATCCGGTGCCCCGGGCGCAGCGCGTAGTGGCCACCCGGCCCAGGCCGGCCCTCGACGGCGTAGCCGAGCCTCTGCAGGCGGGCCACGTCGCGACGCACGGTGCGGGTGCTGACCTCCAGCCGCCCGGCCAGATCGGAAGCCGACCAGCTCGGCCGGGCGGCCAGCAACTCCAGCAGCAGGAGGGTCCGTCCGGCGGGATCGCCGTCGGCAGGGGCGAAATCGGTCATAGTTCCAGTGTCGCCACAATCGCGGACAGGATCCGGCCACATCTCCTCATACCGTGGACGTCATGGAGATCGCTATCACAGCACCGTCCGGCAACGTCGGCCGCTTCCTGGTCGGTCACCTGGTCCGCGCCGGTGTCCGTCCGCGGCTGCTGAGCCGCCACCCCGACAAGCCCCGCGCGACGTGGGGCGACCTCGTCGACGCCCGCGAGGTCGACCTGCGGGACGCCGCGGCCGTCACCGAGGCGACCCGCGGCCTCGACGCGCTGTTCCTGGTCGTGCCGCCCGGCGAGGCCGAAGACCCCGTCGCGGCGTACGCCGAGGTCGGCGAGATCGTCGCAGCCGCGGCCGCCGAGAACCGCGTCCCCCGCACCGTCCTGCTGAGCAGCGTCGGAGCGGAGCTGCGCGAGGGCGCCGGTGAGATCGACGGGCTGGCCCGCGTCGAGGAGACGCTGGACCGGGTCGTCGCCAAGGACGCCGATCTCGCCGTCACCCATCTGCGGTGCGGCTACTTCTTCAGCAACCTGCTGTTCGAGCTCGACGGCATCCGATCGGGCACCGTGTCCGTGGTCCTGCCCACCGGCGCGCCGTTCTCCTGGGTCGCGCCGGCCGACATCGCCGCGGTGGCCGCGTCCCTGCTGCTGCGCGCCGACTGGTCGGGCCGCCGGGTGCAGGGCGTGCACGGACCACGGCACCTGTCCTGGGACGACGCCCTGGCCGTGGTCGGCGACGTCCTGGGCCGCACGGTCACCGCCCAGCGCGTCGCCGACGACGACATGCGCGCCACGCTGGCCGGTGCCGGTATGTCCCCGGCGTGGGTCGAGGCCATCATGGGCATGTCCACCGGACTGCGCGACGGATTCGTCCCCGAACAGCCGAGGACCCCCGTGACCACGACCGACACGACGCTCGGAGCATGGGCCTGGGCCGAGCTGCGTCCCGCCCTCGCGACTGGGTGACTCGCGTGCCCGGCTGGGGGTGGTCAGTGCCCCTTGCGGTAGTCGCCGGCCAGGCGTACGTGCTCGATCATGATGTGCTCGGCTGCGGCCCCGTCGGCGGCGGCGAGGGCGGCCAGGATGCCCTCGTGGGCGTCGAGTTGCAGCTTGACCTGCTCGTCGTCAAGCCACAGTGACGCCCCGGCGGGCACGGGGAAGCTGTCGCGGACCGCCCTGGCGTGCTGGCCGAGGAAGGCCGGGCCGCCGATGTCGGCGATGCGCAGGTGGAAGTGCCGGCTCTGCTCGCCCAGCCGCTCGTGCCGGCTCTCTTCGGCGTCGCGGACCATCGAGGCGTGCAGCTCGCGCAGCGCGGCCAGGTCGGCGGCGGTGATGCGGGTGGCGGCCAGCCGGGCGCCCAGGCCCTCGACGACCGCCCGCAGGCCGTAATACTCCTCCACCGCGTCGTCGCCCAGGTCCACCACGGTCGCGCCGTGGTGGGCCTCGTAGCTGATCAGCCGGTCCTTCTCCAGCCTGCGCAGCGCCTCGCGGACCGGCGTGACCGAGACGCCGAGCCTGCGGGCCACCGCCCCGGCGCGCAGCGCGGTGCCACCGGGGATCCTGGCCGTGCGGATCTCCTCGAGCAGCACGTTGTAGACGTATTCGGCTTTGCTCATGGGAGGACGCGGCTCGCTGGTCGGCATGACCATCAGTGTCCCGCAATCTGAGAAGCGTATTGACCTATGACATATTTCTTATAAGTTACATCGTTATGACGAGCCTCGCCGACCTGCGGGTCATCGACGCCGCGACGTTGTTCGCCGGGCCATCCACCGCGATGATGCTCGGCGACTTCGGCGCCGACGTGATCAAGATCGAGCACCCCCGCCGCGGCGACCCCTCGCGCGGGCACGGCGCCTCGGTCGACGGGGTGGGCCTGTGGTGGAAGACGCTGTCGCGCAACAAGCGCGCCGCCGCCGTCGACCTGTCGCGCGCCGAAGGGCAGGACATCCTGCGCCGCCTGGTCGAACGCTCCGACGTCCTGGTCGAGAACTTCCGCCCCGGCACCCTGGAACGCTGGGGCCTGGCCCCCGGCGACCTCATGGACATCAACCCCCGCCTGATCGTGGCGCGGATGACCGGCTTCGGGCAGTTCGGCCCGATGTCCGGCCAGCCCGGGTTCGGCACGCTGGCCGAGGCGATGAGCGGGTTCGCGGCCATGACCGGCCAGCCGGACGGCCCGCCCACCCTGCCGCCCCTGGCCCTGGCCGACGGCATCGCCGGGCTGGCCATGTCGTACGCGATCATGGTCGCCCTGCGCGCCCGCGAGCAGACCGGGCGCGGCCAGGTCGTCGACATGGCCATCATCGAGCCGATCCTGGGCATCCTGGGCCCGCAGATGAGCGCGTACAAGGCGCTCGGTGTCGTGCCCCAGCGCACCGGCAACCGCTCCAGCAGCAACGCGCCGCGCAACACCTACCGCACCCGCGACGGCCGCTGGCTGGCCATCTCCACCAGCGCCCAGCCCATCGCCGAGCGCGTGGTCACCCTGGTCGGCCGGCCCGACCTGGTCGAGCAGCCCTGGTTCGCCAGCGGTCAGGGCCGGGTCCAGCACGTCGACGAACTCGACGAGGCCGTGGCCTCCTGGATCGCCGAACGCGACGCCGACGAGGTCATCGCCCGCTTCAAGGAGGCCCAGGCGGCGGTCGCCCCCATCTACGACGTCTCCGACATCGCCAAGGACCCGCAGTACGCCGCCCTGGACACCTTCATCGAGGTGCCGGACGAGGAACTGGGCTCGGTCACCATGCAGAACGTGCTGTTCCGCCTGTCCGACACACCCGGCGCGGTCTCCTGGCCAGGGCGCCCCCTCGGCCAGGACACCGACGAGGTGCTCGGCGAACTCGCCTACGGGCCCGAGGAGATCGCCAAGCTGCGCGAGGACGGGGTGATCGCGTGAGCACCCCCGTCACCTGGCTGTACGTCCCCGGCGACCGGCCCGAGCGGTTCGACAAGGCCGCCGCCTCCGGGGCGGACGTGGTCATCATCGACCTGGAGGACGCGGTCGCGCCCGTCCGCAAGGACGAGGCCAGGGCCAACGCCGCCGCCTACCTGGCGAGCCATACCGCGAACGTTGACATACACGTCAGGATCAACGACCTGGCGGGCGGGCGCGGCCGCGACGATCTCGACGCGCTGGCCGGCCTGCCGGCGCTCGGCGCGGTCCGGCTGCCCAAGGTGGAGTCGGCCGGCCTCCTGGACGGGCTGGGCGTCAGGGCGTACGCGCTGCTGGAGTCCGCGGCCGGGATCGTCGCCGCCCACACCATCGCCGCCCACCCGGCCGTGGCGGGCATCGCGCTCGGCGAGCAGGACCTGGTGGCCGAGCTGTCGATCACCGACGAAGCCGCCATGAACCACCTGCGGCTCCAGGCGGTCATCGCCGCCGCGGCCGCCGGACTGCCGCCCGTGCCGATGTCGGTCTACCCCGACGTCAAGGACGAGGCCGGTCTGGCGGCCTCCTGCCGAGCGGGCCGCGCGCTCGGCCTGTTCGGCAGGACCGCGATCCATCCCCGCCAGATCCCGGTGATCAGGCGGGCGTTCGCTCCCACGCGGGAGGAGACGGACCGGGCCGCCGAGATCGTCCAGGCGGCCGAGCAGGCCGAGCGGGCCGGGGCGGGCGCCGTCGCGCTGCCCGACGGCCGCTTCGTCGACGCGCCGATCGTCGCCAGGGCCCGCCGTACGTTAGACCTCGCCGAGCGGCTCGCGCCCGAGGACTGATCTTCCCGGCGGCCGGTTCCGCGCTTTCGCGGCGGCCGACTTCCCGGATCTTTCGTGGCGGCCGGTTTCCCGCCCCCGAAGGCTGATCTTTCCCCGCGGCCGGCTTTTCCGCGCCCGAGCACCGACTCCACAAGCCGCAGCTCCCTTTTCGCCACCACCCCCAACGGAGGCCATTTCGCCATGGGCATCGCCGTCTGGGCGCTCGTCGCCTACATCGCCATCATCGTCGTCTGGAACGGCGTCCTGAAACGCAACATCGGTGAGGCCATGCTCATCGGTTTCCTCGGGGTGTGCCTGTTCGGCGGTACCGGTTTCCTCAGCCTGGCCTGGGCGGGCATCTCCGACGCACTGGCCGAGGAGGTCGTCTTCGCCGCCCTGGCCTTCGTGTTCATGGGCTACCTGCTCACCAAGCTGGGGCTGATCCAGGAGCAGGTGACCGTACTGAACTCGATCTTCGGGCGGTTGCGCGGCGGCGCCGGGTACGTCTCCACCTCCGCCGCGGCGCTGCTCGGCGGGCCCGCCGGGTCCGGGTCCGGCATCGCCGCCTCGGTGGGGTCGGTGACGATCCCGTGGATGACCAGGTCCAACTGGCGGCCCGACCTGGCCGCCGCGCTGGTGGCGGGCAACGCCGGGCTGGGCATCTCGATCCCGCCGAGCTCGTCGATGTTCCTGCTGCTCGGCTCGGCCGCCGTGGCGCCCGTGCTGACGGCCGACCAGCTGTTCGTGCCCGCGCTCGTCGGCGGGCTGTGGACCGTGCTCTACCGCTTCGTCGTCGTGTTCGTCTGGGTACGGCGCCACCGGATCGAGGCCACCGACGCCGCCGACCTGATCCCGCTGCGGGCCGCCCTGCGCGCCGGGTGGACGTCGCTGCTGGTGTACGCGGGCATCGCCGTACCGGTGGTCATGACCCTCGACTTCGGTGTCAAGTGGATGGAGTCGCGCGTCGGCGAGGCCGCCGACGACATCAGCATCGTCGTCTGGATCCCCGTGCTGACCATCCTGGCCACACTGGCCGTGGCCTGGAAGCGGCTGCCGCGCACCGGGCGGGCCTGGAACGAGTTGCTGGGCGACATGGCCCCGCGCTACGCCGTGATCGGCGCGACGCTGTTCTTCGCCTTCGCGGCCGCGGCCAGCCTGGGCGAGCTCGGCCTGGTCGACCAGCTCACCGCCATCATGAAGGGGTTGAACGCGCCGGTCGCCGTCATCGCCACGCTGGTCGGGCTGCTGATCGTGATCATCGCGGCGCCGCTGACCGGGAGCGCGACGATCGCCGCCGTCGGCGGGGTGGCCTTCAGCGCCCTGACGGCGGCCGGGGTCTCGCCCGTGGCCGCGGCCACCGCCATCATGATCTTCGCCTCCACCGAGGGCGCCTCTCCTCCCGGCGCGGCCCCCATCTACATCGCCAGCGGGATCGCCGGGGTGGACCCGGCCAGGACGTTCGGACGGCTCATCATCTGGTTCGTCATCCCGATCCTGGCCCTCGGCGTGCTGGTGGCGACCGGCGTGCTGCCGATCTGATCTGATCTCCCCGAAAGGAATCCGTTGTGGACACCCTCAAGCGCGTGACGATGGCGCTGTTCAAGATCGGGCTCGTCGTCTTCCTCGTCCTCGGCGTCGTGGTGGTGCTGATCCAGGCCGTCGGCCTGGTCGCCGGCACCCCGGGGCTGGTCTCCGGCGCCGTGTCGAGCCTCGGCATGGCGATGACCGTGGCGGCCGGGGTCACCGGGCTGTTCGGCTTCGTGATGTCGTACCTGTTCCACTGGAAGGCGGGGGAGGACTGAGGCTTCCGCCGGAAGACGGTGTCAGGGCGAGCCGGGCGTCCAGCGGGCCCGCAGCTCGGCGTCCTGCGGCGGCGGGCCGGGCAGCGGCCGATGGGCCGGCGGCCGCCGCAGCGAGTCGAGCAGCAGCGCCAGGTAGCGGTGCCGCAGCTGCTCGGTGCGCTCATGCTCGCCCAGCTTGACCGAGGCCAGCTGCTCGAACAGCATCGCCACGTCCGCCACCGTGACGTCCTGCCGCAGCACACCGGCGGTGGACGCCTTGCCGTGCACCTGGGTCGCCAGGTCACTGGCCCGTACGGCGGCCTGGTACAGCTCCTGCGTCGGCTGGAACGTCCCGGCCAGCGCGATCGTCAGGGAGTGGGTGTCGGCCTCGACGATCTCCCGCATGTACGTGGCGAAGGCGTCCCAGGGGTCGCCCTGGTCGGCCAGCGCCTTCTCCGAGGCGGCGATGTACACCATCAGCCCGTCCAAGCAGAGCTTCTGCAACAGGGCCTCTTTGCTGGGATACCGGCGATAGAGTGCGCTGATCCCGACGCCCGCCCGCTCGGCCACGGCGGCGATCGGAGCGCCCGGGTCGGCGGTGAACACCTCCCGTGCCGCCTGGAGGATCAGCGTGTCGTTGCGGGCGGCCTGTGCCTTGCGGCCGCTCATCGGTGCTGAGGTCGTCATCCCCCCAGCATACGGGAACGAACGATTCCGTTCTACTACCAGAAGTTCGGCCAGGTAGGCGGCGTAGAATCGAGGGTGATCGCGGCTCCTTGTCGCTCGTCCTTCCTGGAATGCGTGGCGACCATCATGTCCTGACATCAGGACGAAACCATGATTGTCACCATTGGTCCGCATGTCTATACAAGCAGATGACATTGGGGTAGAACCAGGGACGAGCCCGTTGGTCTTGGAGGTGTCGGATGAGACGAATCCCGATCGTGGTGGCATTGCTGGGCGCTCTGGCGTTGAGCGGCTGTTCCTCGGCGCAGCAACCCGCCGCGCAGAGCAGCGCACCGGCCGCAGGATCCGCGCCCGCCGCGGCGAGCGGCGGCACCTTCGCCGTCATCACCCACGCCGGACCCGGAGACTCCTTCTGGGACGTGGTCAAGAACGGTGCCGAGGCCGCCGGCAAGCAATACTCCGTGAAGGTCACCTACCAGGGCGACGGCGACCCGGCCAAGCAGTCGCAGCTCATCGACCAGGCGGTCTCGGAGAAGGTCGACGGCGTCGTGGTGTCCATGGCCAACCCCGACGCCCTCAAGGAGGCCATCGGCAAGGCCGTCGCCGCCAAGATCCCCGTCGTGACGATCAACTCCGGCGCCGACTCCTCCAAGGCGTTCGGCGCCATCACCCACGTCGGGCAGTCCGAGGAGGTGGCCGGGCGCGGCGCGGGCGAACAGCTCAAGGCCGCCGGCGTCACCAAGCTGCTGTGCGTCATCCACGAGGCCGGCAACGTCGGCCTCGACCAGCGGTGCAAGGGCGCCGAGGCCACGCTGGGCGGCACGGTCGAGCGGCTGCAGGTCGATGTGAGCAACCTGGCGGACGTGACCTCCAAGGTCACCGCCAAGCTGCAGTCCGACAAGCAGCTCAACGGCGTGCTCACGCTCAACCCGGCGGTCGCCATCGCCGCCCGCGACGCCATCAAGGACGCCGGGACGCAGACCAAGCTGGGCACGTTCGACCTGTCGGGCGACGTGGTGGCCGCGATCAAGGACGGGGAGATCCTGTTCGCCGTCGACCAGCAGCAGTACCTGCAGGGCTACCTGCCGATCGTCTTCCTCTACCTGTACAAGAACAACCTCAACACCGTCGGCGGCGGCCTGCCCGTCAACACCGGCCCCGGCTTCGTGACCAAGGACAACGCCGAGCAGGTGGCCAAACTGGCAGAAGCGGGCACCAGGTGACCACTGTTCCCGCCGACGAACGGATCGGCAGCGTCGGCCTGGCCCGCCGGCTGCTGATCCGCCCGGAGCTGGGGGCCGTGGTCGGCCTGGTCGCGGTGTTCGCCTTCTTCGCCGCCCAGTCACCGGTGTTCCGCTCGCCGGCGGGCATCGCGAACTGGCTTGACCCGGCCGCGACGCTCGGCATCATGGCCGTCGCCATCGCGCTGCTGATGATCGGTGGCGAGTTCGACCTGTCGGCCGGCGTGCTGACCGGCACGACCGGGCTCATCCTGGTCACGCTCGCCACCCGCTACGGCTTCGACGTGTGGACGGCCATGCTCGTCGGGCTGGTCGTCGCGCTGCTCATCGGGCTGGCCAACGGGCTGGTGGTCACCAGGACGCGGCTGCCCAGCTTCATCGTGACGCTGGGCACCTTCCTCATGCTGCAGGGCATCAACCTGGGCGTCACCAAGGCCCTGACCGGCACCGTACAGGTCAGCGGCCTGCGCAGGGCGGCCGGCTACGAGAGCGCCCGGACGATCTTCGCGGGCACCATCGAAATCGGCGGCACCTCCTTCCGCGTGGCGATCCTGTGGTGGGTGCTGGTCACCGCCGCGGCGACCTGGGTGCTCATGCGTTCCAGGGCGGGCAACTGGATCTTCGCGGTCGGCGGCAACGAGCAGGCCGCCCGCGCGGTCGGCGTGCCCGCCGCCCGTACCAAGATCGCGCTGTTCATGACCACCGCGGTCGCCGCCTGGCTCGTCGGCTCGATCCTGGCCCTGCGCTACACCTCCGTGCAGGCCAACATCGGCATCGGGCAGGAGTTCATCTACATCATCGCCGCCGTGATCGGCGGGTGCCTGCTCACGGGCGGGTACGGCTCGGCGATCGGCGCCGCCATCGGCGCGGTCATCTTCGGCATGGCCGACAAGGGCATCGTCTTCCTGGGCTGGGACGCCGACTGGTTCAAGTTCTTCCTGGGCGCCATGCTCCTGCTGGCCACGCTGGCCAACCGCCTGGTGCGGCGGTACGCCGAGGAGGTGAAGCATTGATCATCCAGACGCGCGACATCGGCAAGACCTTCGGCTCTGTCCTGGCGCTGCGCGAGGTGTCCATGAGCGTCGAGGCGGGCCAGGTCACCTGCGTCCTGGGCGACAACGGCGCCGGCAAGTCGACGCTCATCAAGATCCTCGCCGGGGTGCACCAGCACGACACCGGCTCCTTCCTCGTCGACGGCGCCGAGGTGCGCTTCGGCAGCCCGCGCGAGGCACTGGACCGCGGCATCGCCACCGTCTACCAGGACCTGGCGATGATCCCCCTCATGTCGGTCTGGCGCAACTTCTTCCTCGGCTCCGAGCCCCGCAAGGGCCTGGCCTTCGACGTCGCCACGGCCCGGCGGGTGGCCCGCGAGGAACTGCGGGCCATGGGCATCGACATCCGTGACGTCGACCAGCCCGTCGGCACGCTGTCGGGCGGCGAGCGGCAGTCGGTGGCGATCGCCAGGGCGGTCCACTTCGGCGCCCGGGTGCTCATCCTCGACGAGCCGACCTCGGCGCTGGGCGTCAAGCAGGCGGGCGTCGTCCTGCGCTACATCGCCAGGGCCCGCGACCGGGGCCTCGGCGTGGTCTTCATCACGCACAACCCGCACCACGCCTATCCGGTGGGGGACCGGTTCCTGCTGCTCAACCGGGGGACGAGCCTGGGGGAGTACGGCAAGGGGGACATCACGCGGGAGGAGCTGACGGGCCTGATGGCGGGGGGAGCGGAGCTGGAACAGTTGTCGCACGAGCTGTCCCAGGAGCCGGACCGGGACTGAGACCGGGTACGCGCTGCCGAGCCGTCAGAACCTCGGCCGTCGGCATGCCCGGCCGTCGGCATGGAGGCGATGGACTCGTACTGCCCGGCGGGTTTTGTCGGTGGCGTCGTTCATGATGCTCGCATGACGTCGTGGAAAGAGTTCGAGATCCAGGCCCCCGAGCTGGCGGCGGTCGCTCGGGGGATTCTGGAGCGTCACAAGCACAAGGTCCTGGCCACGCTCCGCAAGGACGGCTCTCCCAGGGTGAGCGGCACCGAGTCGCGCCTTGACGGCGGCGAGCTGTGGATGGGGTCCATGCCCGGCGCGGTCAAGGCGCTCGACCTGCGGCGAGATCCGCGCATGGCCATCCACGCCACCTCGCCCGACCCTGACGAGGCGGATCCGTCGTCATGGGCCGGCGACGTGAAACTGGCCGGCCGCGCGGTGGAGATCACCGACCCGAAGGTGCTGGCCGAGGCGGGCCTGCCCGGCACCGACTCGCACCTGTTCAGGATCGACGTGTCCGAGGTCGTGTGGACCCGGGTCGAGGGCGACGAACTGGTCATCGACACCTGGCACGAAGGCGCGGAGGTACGACACATCCGCCGCAAGTAATCTACAAAGTAAAGGCGCTCGGTCGATTTCGTGCACTCACTTAATGCACGAAAAACCCACCATCGACGAACAGCATCTGTCCGGTGACAAACGCGGAGGCGTCACCGGCCAGAAACACCGCGGCACCGGCGAAATCGGCCGGCACGCCGTTACGGGCGACCATGTGGCGAGCGGCGAGCGCCTCGACCCGGCCGGGGATGGCCTGGGCCGGCTCGGTCAGCGGCGTCAGCACGAATCCGGGGATGATCGTGTTGACGCAGACGCCCCGGCTTGACCAGGCTTCGGCCTGCGAACGGGTGAGACCGCCGATCCCGGCCTTGGCCGCTCCGTACACACCGCTGTTGCCGAAGGCACTGACGGTCTGCTGGGAGCCCACATTGATGATCCGCCCCCAGCCTCGCTCGGCCATGCTCGGCCCGAAGTGCTGGCCGAACAGGTAGGGGGCGGTCAGGTTGACCGCGATGGTCTGCTCATAGTCGTCGTCGGTGAGCTCGGCCATGGGCTTGCGGATGTTGTTGGCGGCGTCGTTGACCAGGATGTCGATCTGGCCGGCGCCGGCGCAGACCCGCTCCACGGCGGCGCGGTCGCCGAGGTCGGCGCTGATGCGGGAGGCCGTCACGCCGTGCTGCCGCAGCTGGTGCACGGCCTTGTCGAGCTCGGCCTCCCGGCGGGCCACGATCACCACCTCGGCCCCGGCGCGGCCGATCGCCTCGGCCATGGCATAACCGATCCCTGAACTGCCGCCGGTTACCAGGGCCCGCCGACCGTCCAGGGAGAAGAGATCGCGAAGATAGTCAGACACGAAGGGTCAAACTAGCATCCGGTGCACGGTTGTCCGCGACGGGGCGGGGCTTGTTGATCTAACGACCGGGGGCCTTCCAGGAGATCGTCGGGGGGCGGGCCGGCCAGGCGACGCCAGTGTCGGTCCAACATCCACCTCGTTCGCGGACTCGCCGATGGTGGCGGACGTCGGCCAACGTCTACCGACGCCCGCAGCGTCTACCAGTTCACGAGGCGCCCCAATGGCAGGAAGCGGTGGACCGGGCCTTTTTCGGCGCTTGCTCTGCTAAGAGGGTCGGCGGGCTGCCGGCTCTCTCAGGTGTCCGAATCAGCACCATGGGTCTCCGCACGGGGCCTCCGCAGGGTCCGCGCCACGAGGCCTCCGTAGGGGCGGTGGCCCGGGGGTTCATGCGGTGGGGAGCGGGTTCTGGCCGAGGAAGCGGTGGCCGTTGTCGGCGGAGGCGCGTACTGCGGCGAACCCGTAGCCGGTCATCGCGGCTTCGTATTCGCCCAGCGCCGCGACCAGCGGGCGTCCGTGTGCCGCCTCGTTCAGTGCGTCGGCCAGTGTGGCCGCGTCGCGCAGCGCGGTGTTGGCGCCCACCCCGCCGGCCGGGCTCATCGCGTGGATGGCGTCACCGAGCAGGGTGACGGCGCTGGTGGGCCATGGCTCGATGGGGACGCTGGTGCGCAGGATGGCGGGGAAGATGCTGGCTGGATCCCACTCCCGCACGATGCGCTGGACGCGGGGATGCCAGCCGCCGATCAGGTCCAGCACCATCGCGCGGAGTTCGGCGCCGGTCATCCGATGGAGTTCGTCGTCGGTACGGGGGAGGTGCTCGCGGCGGGTTCCGAAGCTGGCGGTCATGTAGTCCCGTACGTCGTGCAGCCGTACGTCGGGGGCGTGCCGGGCGACGGCCTGATCCCTCGGCTCCGGGAACTCCACCGGAGCCACGCCGACGAAGGCGCCGCCGGGGCCGACGATCGCGGTGAAGACGTTGAACATGTCGTCGCTGAACAGCGCTTTGGTCTGGGCGGTCAAGGGGATCCTGCCGTAGAGCTGGCGCAGGCCGGTGTCGATGACGCGGGCGTGGGGGAGGAACTGGCGGCGGATGACGGAGTTCACGCCGTCGGCGGCTACCAGCACGTCGCCGGTCACGGTGCTGCCGTCGGCGAAGTGGGCGGTTATGCGGCTGTTCGCGGTGGCAACGGGGTCGTTCGCGGCGGTGTCACGGCCGTTCGCTGTGATGCGGCTGCGCGCGATGGTGGTGTGGTTCATCGCGGTGGTGGTGTGGTTTGGCGCGGTGCCGTCGGTCGCGGTGCCGTCGGTCGGGGTGGTTTCGAAGCCGGTGCATGTCTTGCCGAAGGTGACGACGTCTTCCAGTCCGGACAGCAGTATCTGACGCAGGGTCAGCCGGTCGGCCGCCAGGGGCGCGGGTCCGGAGTCCGCCTCTGCCGTCCATCGCGGAAGGAGTTGTTCGTCGAGGAACACCGAGCGGGGGCCAGGTGTCCCCGTCGTGGCCAGGAAGAGTCGCCATAGCCGTGGCGGGAGGGCGTGTTCGAGAGCGCGCCGGCCGTCGGCGTTGATGTGGAGTCGGTAGCCCTGGTGGCGGAAGACCGGCGTGGTGTCTCGCTCGTGCACGGAAACGCTGATGCCGAGTCGGCGCAGTCGTTGGGCCAGGCACAGGCCGCCGAGTCCGGCGCCGATGACGATCACATGCATGGTGGTGATTCCCTTCTGGTCATCGGCAACTGTCGGCGTCGGAGCGGGGCGAAGGCGATCCAGGTGCTGCGACGCGGCGGTTTCCGGCATGACGGGCAGGCAATCAGCCGGAATCCGGCGAGCGGTCTGAGGTCGAGCCAACCTCTCCTGCCGGGGGCCGAGCCTCTCCCACTGGAGGCGGGCCTCTCCTACCGGGGCCGAGCCTCTCCTACTGGAAGCGGGGCCTCTGGAGGCGGGTCCTCTCCTACCGAGCGCCGGGGTGCTCTTGGCGGCGGCCGGCCGGACCCCCGGCGGGAAGGCGGACTCCTCTCAGCGGGACTGGGCCCCTCCTGAACCGGGCCCCTCCTGGTGGAAGCCGGGCAGGATGGCGCCTGCTCGCTTGACGGTCCGGATCAGGGGCGCCGTCTCTACATGCCGTACGGCCTTCAAGGATCCGATGCGTTCGGTCAGGTACCGATACAGGTCGCGGGAGTTGCGGCAGGTGACGCCGGCGAAGAGGTTGGCCGGACCCGTGGTGGCGGCGGCGACCGTGACCTCCGGGTGCTGGGCCAGGGCCTCGCCCACGGTGGCGAGTTTGGCGGGCTTCACGGACATCCACAGCCAGGCTTCGGCGTGGAAGCCGAGGGGTTCGGGTGGGATGTCGACGTCGAAGTAGAGGATTCCGGTCTGCCGCAGGTGTGCCATGCGCCGTCGTACGGTCGACTCCGACCAGCCGGTGATCGCGGCCAGGTCGGTATGGGTGGTGCGCCCGTCCTTCGACAGGGCCTCCAGCAGCGCGTGGTCCGCCTCGTCGAGCTGGACGGGTTCGTCGGTGGGCGAGGCGGTTCCCTCTTGCGCGACCGGATCGACGACCGGATCGACGAGGAGTGCGGCTGCTTGCTCGGTGGACAGCGCCCGCAGGCCCGCCCAGCCTGCCGGGCCGCCCGCGAACCTGTGCAGCATGCGGTGCGCGGTGACGCCCACCACTTGCCGGCTGCGGGGGAGTTTCTCCAGGAGGAAGGCGTCGCGTTCGGCCGGCGTCCGGGCCAGGGTGCCGCAGGCGATCTCG
Organism: Nonomuraea sp. CA-143628; assembly: GCF_050942315.1. Taxonomy (NCBI): domain Bacteria; kingdom Bacillati; phylum Actinomycetota; class Actinomycetes; order Streptosporangiales; family Streptosporangiaceae; genus Nonomuraea; species Nonomuraea sp. CA-143628. The sequence goes on along the minus strand of NZ_CP192072.1, from coordinate 7,148,000 downwards.
GTGCCGCCGGAGAGCAGACTCACCCAGGCGGTGTCGCTGCGGCGTGCCAGGGCGGTGGCGACGGCGCTGGCGGCGTCTGGTGTGCAGCGCAGCCGGACCGCCCAGGAGACATGATCGAGCCGGAGCCCGTCGACCACGCCGACGACGCGGAGTATCCCGGCCGAACGTAGTCGCCGGTATCGGCGGGCGATGGTGTTCTCGGAGACGCCGAGCACTTCGCCGATCTTGCTGAAGGGCGCTCGGCCGTCGATCTGGAGCGCGTGTGCCAGACAGCGGTCCAGGCGGTCCAGGGTGACGGTTTCCATCTGGGTACGGTATCCCGGTGTCGGTTAACGGCATGATGATCGCCGCGCGGGCGGTGGGATCGACGGCCGGAGCCCGAGAGGCAGGTCGCCCCGCCGGGGCGGCAGCTCGCGCCGTCGTCGACGCGTGATCGTCCTGCTATATTCGCGGCCAGTCGTGAGGTCGTGTTCCGTACCGGCGAGATCCGGCTGGAGCGATTGCGGCGGCCGTCGACGGGCGGTGGCGTCAAAGGTGAACAGCGTTTCAGGCCGGCGACGCGAGTTGTCATGGCGCCTTTATGGCGTCATAGTGATGTCATGGATCTCGCGCCGTACGTTGACAATCTGCGCCGCGAACTCGCGGTCGCCGCCGAGGCGGGCGGCGATGACGCGCGCGCCCTCGCCGAGCGCCTCACCTTGCCGTTGGAGTCGGCGACGCGGCTTGTTCTGCTGGAGGCGTTGTCCGCCGCCGCCGACGAGATCACCCGGGAACTCGCACCGGGCTCGGTCGATGTACGGTTGCGCGGGCGCGACCCCTCCTTCGTCGTGACGCCGCCGCCCACGGACCGCCCGTTCGAGGACGGGGGCGAGGGCGGTTTTGACGCGTTGCCGGGTGGGGCGGGTGGTCGGCGGCGCACGGCTTCGGGCGGCCCCGCGACTCCAGGAGCCCGGGGGGCTTCGGAGGCTGGGGCGTCGGCCGGTGTCGGGGTGCCGCAGGAGGGTGAGGACGGCGGCACGTCGCGGATCTCGCTGCGTGTCCCCGAGCACCTCAAGCCGCGCATCGAGGAGGCGGCCGGTCGTGAGGGACTTTCCGTCAACGCCTGGCTCGTCCGGGCGGTCTCGGCGGCACTCGAACCCGATGGTGGAGGGCGCCGTTCCGGATGGCGCGAGGAGCCGAAGGGCGGCCGCCGCTACACCGGCTGGGTGCGCTAGCGGCTTCCGTGGCGCCGGCGTGGGTCGGATGCTGCTCGGTGAGGTCGTCGCTCAGTTGCTCGGCTGTCGTCCGGCCGCAGTGGCACGAGGCAGGTCAGCGCGGGTGGTCAGCGCTTTTGCGACGTCCGATGGTGGGGCTGACGCCGGTGCGCTCTGTGACCTCGGCGATCGACGGGGCCGTCGCTTCCCGCTGGGCGCGGCGCATCGCGGTGAGGGCCGCCCTGATGTGCTCGTCACGGGCCGCGCGGGCGGCGAACTCCAGGCCGAGGACAGCGGGCGCAAGAGCCACATCGACTGGCTATCTTGCTCCGCGACCGTCTCCTTCCAGGCCGATGAGCACGCGTAACCGATGCTTCATCACCGCCTTCACGCCAGGGGCGTTCGTGTTCCGGAGGTCAACGGCGACAACGCGCATTGTCGCGGGTAGGTTGCCGGGGAAATCGACAATCCCGGTAATGGAAATCCGCTACTTGAGCATCCTGTACACGTTGTACAAGTTGTACGTGTCCTCGTAAGGTGGAGTGCAGCGCGCCTTACGCCCGAGGCGCTGTAGAGAGGATCGACATGGCCACCGACCCACTGGGCATCGCCGAGGCCCGTAGCCAACTCGGCACGCTGGTGGCGCGAGCCGTTCACGGCCACCAGCCCACCACTATCCGCCGGTCCACGACAGAGCGCGCTGTCCTCATCTCCGAAGCCGACTACGAGGAACTGCTGCGCGCCCGCCGAGAGCTGGAGGCTGGCCACGTGGCCGAGGCGATCACCGCCCACGCCCGCGGCGAACGCGAGATGATGATGACCTACGACAGCAAGGAAGCTCTGTACGCCGACCTTGGCCTACCGACCCCCGGCGAGCGCTCTTGAAACGACTCCTCCACATCGACCTCGCGGCACGCGACATCCTGCGCCAGGCGGCGCCCGGCCTGCGCGCCGCCATCGCAGACGCCTTGCTCGACCTGATCGATGAACCCGAACCCCTCGGGGCCGTGCCCTACCGCGGCATCCCCGACGCGTTCGAGATCCGCACCGACACCTTTCGCCTGGTCTACACCCGCGGCCCCGACCACGTCTCGGTCTGGGTCCTGGAGATCAACACCTAGCACCAAGCGTGCGCCGACCCTGCCCTGCCTCGGCGACTGACGTCGTGGTGGTTGCCTGCCCATCCCCCGATCCCGCCCACCGGGTCGCCGGCGAGTTGGCGCGGCCTTCACCACGGCTCCCACGGGGCGCAGCGCTTTGCCGGCTTCCTCGACAGATGATCTACTTTGCCCCATGGGATTACGTCGCTCGATTCGGCCACCCAGGAGGCTCGGCGCGGCGAGCGCCTTGATGGTCTTGGTCTGCGGCCTGATCGGCTGTAGTCCCGGTTATGAGGGCATGTACGGTGGCGGCCAGGTATGCGTAGACCGGGCGAACCGGGAGAACGCTCTGTATCTGACGGCGATCGGGGCCGTTCTGCCATCGGGCAAGCGTGTGAGTGTTGACGAATGGAACGGATGCGACTCCGCCAGCAACGGTGCCGCCCTTTCGGTTCTGGTGAGCCCGGAGCTCCGACGTGATGAGCTGTGGAAGGCGTTCGTCGAGGCGGGGTGGTCGCCCGCCTCGCAGGCATGCGCTCCAGGCTGTAGTGAGTCTCAGCTCGTCCACCAGGTAGGCAAGCGGCTCATCGGGATCGCCTTCGACGAGATCACGGACACTTCTCCAGAAGGCCGGCGAGAGGGCTTGCCGGTCAGCGTGGCCGCGGCTGACTCTTGCTGGGACGACCGCGGGTACAGGTGCGGCTAGGCGGCGTCCGTTACTTGAGCGGCTTGGTGATGCCGGGCGCGAGTATCACCAGCCCGCCGCAGGCTGTAGCGGGTCCCGCACCGAATCTGCCGCTCCTGGCCGCCACCTTTCCTCCCGGCGGGCGGTTGTGCGGGGTTTACAGACCTGTAAGTATGGCGTGGTGGAGAAGTACAGTCCCGGCGGGCGGCGGTTGCTGGAGGTGGCGACCGAGGTCTTCTATGCCGAGGGGATCCGGGCCACCGGCGTCGACGCGCTGGTGGAGCGGGCCGGGGTGTCCAAGCCGACCCTGTACGCCCAGTTCGGGTCGAAGGAGAACCTGGTGGCCGCCGTGCTGGAGTGGCGCCGGGCCGTACGCCAGGCGGAGCTGACCGAGTTCCTGCTCGACAGCGGCGGGTCGGCGGAGGAGCGGCTGCTGGCGGTGTTCGACTGGCTGGCGCGGGGCCATGGGAGCGAGGGGTTTCGCGGGTGCCCGTTCACCAACGCCGCGGTGGAGCTGCCCGATCCGGACCATCCGGCGCGCAAGGTGATCTCCGCCTACAAGGGGTGGCTGCGGCAGCGGTTGACCGAGCTGGCCGAGCAGGCCGGGCTGGCCGACCCTGACGGGCTGGGTTATGCGTTTTTGCTGCTCATCGACGGGGCCAATGCCCGGGTCGTGGTGGATGGGGATCGGTCGGCGATGCTGCGGGCCAAGGCCGCGGCCGCCCGGATGATCGGTGGAGTACATGGCTGAAGGGCTGGTCGCGGGGCTGGAGCACGAGTTCGCGTTCCTGGTGCCGCAGAGCAAGGTCGTGGCGGGGCTGTATCCGGAGTCGGCGGAGTTCGGGGTGATGCCGCCGGTGTTCGCCACGGGGTTCCTGGTGGGGCTGCTGGAGTGGACGTGTGTGCGGGCCGTCCTGCCGTACCTGGACTGGCCGCGCGAGCAGACGGTCGGCACGCGCGTCGACATCACCCACCAGGCGCCCACGCCGGCGGGGATGACGGTGACCTGCCGGGTGCGGCTGGTGTCGGTGGAGGGGCGGCGGCTGCGGTTCGAGGTGGCGGCCGGTGACGGGGTGGATGTCATCGGGGAGGGTACGCACGAGCGGGTGATCATCGACGCCGAGCGGTTCACGGCGCGTGCCCTGGCCAAGGGCGAGCCCTCCTGAGCCGGACCGTCCAAAAACAGCCGGACCGTCCAAAACCCCCCGGTTCGCGGGCCGACCGGGACTCTCCCGTCCGCGGGCTGGATCGGCTCGGCCAAGCGGGGCGCGCACCCGTCGGCTCAGCTTGGCCAGGCTGGTGCGTGCCGCCTGCCCGCTCAGCCCTGTCGGCCGAGGCGTCGCCTGGATCGGCTCGGGAGCGCCGCTGGGGAGTCTCAGAGCAGGATGCGGAGGAGGTGTTCGGCGAGGGCGACGACCGGGAGGTTGGTCGTGGCCCGGGGGATCACCGGGATGATCGAGGCGTCGATGACCCAGAGGTTGTCGCTGCCGTACAGCCGCCCGGTGGCGTCGACGACGGCTCCCGCGGCCGGGTCCGTGCCGATCGCGCAGGTACCCACCGGGTGCCAGTAGTGAGCGGTGGCGGCGCGCATCGCGGCCTCTCGCGGGCCCGTGAGCTTGCCGCGGGACGGGCCTGAGGGCTCGTCGCGCGACGGATTCGCGGTGTGTCCGTCGCGCGGATCCATGGTGAGCCTCTCGCGTCGATGCCTGGCGAGTCCCTCGCGCGGCTTCTCGGCGAACTCCTCCAGCCAGGCCGCGGTGAACTCGTCGCGAGGCTGCCCCAAGAGGGGGGCCAGCGCCGGTGAGGTGGCCATGCGTCGGCACAGGTCGATGCCGTGCCGCAGTACCTCAAGGTCGCTGCCGCCGGGGTCCGTCAGGTACGCGTGGTCGATGAGGGGTCTGGCCGCGGGGTCGGGTGAGGTCAGCCGCAGCGTGCCCCGGGATCGCGGCGTGAGACACGCGGCGGGCAGTACGCAGGTCCAGCCCCCGGGCTCCTTGCCGGTCCACGGGAGCAGATGCAGGTCGTAGGGTGCGCGGCCGCCGGCAGACAGGGCCTTTCCGATGACCTGCTCGTCCGGGACCGGCCGCCCGCGCTCGTAATCGGCGAGCCGTCGCACCAGCTCCTCGCTCGCGGCGAACCGCAGCTCCAGGGTGGGGTGGTCGTGCAGGTTGCGGCCGACGCCGGGCAGGTCGAGGCGGGGGGCGACGCCGATCGCCGTCAGCTCGCCGGCCGGTCCGATGCCGCTGCGCAGCAGTACCTCGGGGCTGCCGTAGGCGCCGCCGCACAGGATGAAGCGGTCCGCCTCCACGGTGAGCCGCTCCTGCCCGCGCAGCACGTGTGCGCGGCGGACCAGCGAGCCGTGGAGTTCGAGGCGGTCGACCAGCGCGTGGTCCACCACGCGCAGCCGCCGATCGCTCCGCCCCGGCCCCAGGTGGTCGCGTACGGGGTCCAGGTAGGCGAAGGCGCTGTTCCAGCGGATGCCGTCAGGGTTGTTGACCGGTGAAGGCCCGCAGCCGACGCCGCCGTACAGGTCGTCCAGGTCATCCGTGCGCGGTACGCCACAAAGGATCATGGCCTCCATCGCCGCCGCCTGGAACGGGGTGAGGTCGTCGTCTGCGTCCCGGCGGACGCGCAGTCTGGCGGCCGCCTGACGCATCAACTCGGTGACCGACGCGTCCGTCCAGGACGGTCCCCATGTCCGGTAGTCGGCGGCGTGGCCGACGGTCTGGGAGCAGCCGTTGTGAGAGGAGCAGCCGCCTATGACGCGGGCTCGGTCGAGTGGCAGGTCGTGTCCGGGGGCGGCGCCGGGGCCGCGGTATCCCCAGTCGTGCGTTCGCGGCAGCGTGGAGCTGTCGAGCAGTTCGCGCGGCCATCGTCCGGCGTCGTAGGCCCCGTAGTCGGGCCCGGCCTCCACGACCACCACGGACAGGGAGGTGTTCTCGATCAGGCGCCCGGCGACGAGCGCGCCGGCCGTGCCGCCGCCGAGGACGGCGATGTCCGCGCGAACGCGCTGGTCTCTGTCGTTCGCAACGCTTACCATGGAGCGAGTTTAATCGATCGGTCGATAAAATCAATCGTGCCGGAAGTGACGAGAGCAGGCAAGAACGTGGACGTCGCCATCCTCATCTACGAAGGTTTCACCTCCCTCGACGCCACCGGGCCGTTCGAGGTGCTGCGGCGCCTGCCCGATCCGCGGGTGCGCTTCGTGTCGGGCACGCCGGGGATGTGCGCCGCCGATCAGCCGGGCTTCGGGCTGGTGGCCGACCCGCTGGAGAGCATGGAGCGGCCGGACATCGTCGTGGTCGCCGGTGGCAGCACCACTCAGGGGCTGCTGGCCGACGAGACGATCCTGACCTGGCTGCGCCGGGCGTACGAGAGGAGCACCTGGACGACGTCGGTGTGCACCGGCTCGCTGCTGCTCGGGGCCGCGGGCCTGCTCCAGGGACGTCAGGCCACCTCCCACTGGTACGAGCTGGAGAGCCTGCGCTGCTTCGGCGCCGAACCGGTGTCGCGGCGGGTCGTGGAGGACGGGAAGATCATGACGGCCGCGGGCGTGTCCTCCGGCATCGACATGGCGCTGCTGCTCTGTGACCGGCTGGCGGGGCCGGCCTACGCCCAGGCCGTGCAGCTGGGGATCGAGTACGACCCCCAGCCCCCGCACGACGCGGGCTCGGTGGGCAAGGCCCCGGCCGAAGTGGTCCGGTTCATGCGGGACAACATGGAGCGGCATTACGGCCCGTCCTGGGATCGGCGCAGCGCCCAGAACGCGTAGCGTCACTCCCGATGGAGCGCCGCTACGGGTCTGTTCTGGGTCCGGCGATCCGCTCAGAGACCCTAGCGTCGCTCCTGGGATCGGTGATCCGCTCAGTACTCGTGGCGCCAGGCGAAGTGGCACCAGACCCGCTGCCCGTCCCGCCGCTCCTCGGACGGCTCCGACGTGCCGCACACCGCCGTCGCCTGCGGGCAACGCGGGTGGAACCGGCAGCCGGGCGGGACGTGCAGCGGGCTAGGCGGCTCGCCCCCGAGCTGTCCGGGCCCTCCGAGCTCCCCAACCCCTCCGGGCTTTCCGAGCGCCGGAGCCATGGCGCCGGAGCGGTGCCGGTCGCGGGAGGGGACCGCGTCGAGCAGCACGCGGGTGTACGGATGCCCCGGCCGGGCGAAGACCCGGGCGACGGGCCCTTCCTCCACGATGGATCCCAGGTACATGACGGCGACGCGATCGCACAACCCCCGTACGGTCGCCAGGTCGTGCGAGATGAACAGCACGGACAGGCCGAGCCGCTCGCGCAGGTCGCTCAGCAGGTTGAGCACGGAGCCGGCCACCGAGGCGTCGAGCGCGGCCACGGCCTCGTCGGCGACCAGCACTTCCGGCTCGACGGCCAGGGCACGCGCGATCGCGACGCGCTGGCGCTGACCGCCGGACAGCTCGCGCGGGAGCGCGTGTGCCTGCCGCTCGCCCAGCCCGACCATCTCCAGCAGTTCGCGTGCCCGGTGTGCGATCTTCGCGGCGGGGACGGTGTGGCGCAGCGGTTCGGCGAGCGTCTGCGCGACGGTGCGGCGCGGGTCGAGCGAGGAGCCCGGATCCTGGTAGATCATCTGTATCCGGCGGCGCATGCCCGGCGGGCGTCGGCCGGGTACGGGCACGCCGTCCAGCAGCACGCCTCCAGCCGTCGGCGGGGTCAGGCCGACGATCGCGCGGGCGAGGGTGGACTTGCCGCACCCGCTCTCGCCCACCAGCCCCAGGATCTCGCCCCGCCGCAGCTCCAGGTCCACCCCGTCGACCGCGCGCAGGTGGCGCCGCCGCAGGAATCCGGTGCGCACCGGGTGCTCCACGACCAGGCTGTGGACTCGGATCAACGCGCTCATGTGGCCCCCGGCTCGTGGACGCAGGACGAGTGGTCGCTGGAGGAGTGGTCGCTGGAGGAGTGGAGGCGAGGCGGGTGGAGGAAGGAGGAGCGGATGCAGGACGAGCGGTGTTCGATGGTGAGCGCGTCGATGCCGGGGATGACGCCCGAGCAGGCCGCGACCTGGTGGGCGCAGCGATCCCGGAAGCGGCATGACGAGGTGTAGCCGGCCGGGGCGGGCGGCGCGCCCGCGATCGGGCGGAAGCGGCCGATGGGCCCCTCAAGCGTGGGGACGGCCTCGATCAGGGCTCGGGTGTAGGGGTGGCGGGGTCGGTCGAGTACGTCGGCCACGGGTCCGGCCTCGATGATCTGCCCGGCGTACATGACCGCGACCACGTCCGCGATCTGCCGGATCACCGCGATGTCATGGCTGACGAAGACCATGCCGAGCCCCCGCTCGGCGCGTGCCGCGTCGAGCAGCCGCAGGATCTCGGCCTGCAGCGTGACGTCCAGCGCCGTGGTCGGTTCGTCGCACAGCAGCACCCGGGGGTCTGTGGCGAGGGCCAGCGCGATCGCGACGCGCTGGCGCATGCCGCCGCTGAGCTCGTGCGGGTAGGCGTGCGAGCGCAGTCCGGGGTCGGGTACGCCGACCGCGGCCAGCAGTCGCACGGCCCGCTTTCTGGCGGCGGCACGTGGGGCGCCGGTGCGGCGGCGGACGATGTCGGCGACGAAGGCTCCGACGCGCATGGTGGGATCGAGCGAGGCGTGCGAGTCCTGGAAGACCATCGCCAATCCGCGCCCCGCCGCCTGGCCGGTGGTAACGGCGGTGGGTGCGGTATCAGCCTGGTGGCTCAGGCGGATCTCTCCTCCCGTGCGCTCGACGCCCGCGGGCAGCAGTCCCATCGTGGCGCGCAGGGTGAGCGACTTGCCGCACCCCGACTCGCCGACGATGCCGAGGCACTGCCCGGCCGCTACCGCGAAGGAGACACCGTCGAGCAGGGTGCCGCCCCCATGGGGGGCGACACGCAGCCCGTCGACTTCGAGCAGCGGGTACGAGGTCATCCGGCCTCCCCTGGATCGCCCAGCCGGTCGCCGAGGGCCGCGATGCTCGATCCGATGACCACGATCGTCAGGCCCGGGAACGCCGCCAGCCACCAGTGGCTGCGCAGGAACACCTGAGCCTCCGCGACCATGGCGCCGAGCTCGGGTGTGCCCGCTTTGACGCCGAGCCCGAAGAACGACAGGACCGCGATGCCCTGCAGCGCCATCCCCATGTCGGTGGCCAGGTAGACCAGCGACTGGCGCAGCGCGTTCGGCAGCACGTGCCGAAACAGCACCGCGGTGTGCGAGAGGCCGAGCAGGTAGCCGGCCGAGACGTAGTCGCGTTCGCGTACGCGGCGGACCTCGGTGCGGATGAGCCGCGCGTACACGACCCAGCCCAGCACGCTGAAGGCCACCAGCAGCGAGGAGGTTCCCGGCCCCAGCACGAACACGAAGGCGATCAGCAGCACGTACACCGGCAGCGCCTGGAAGATGTCGGCCGCCCAGCGCAGCGCGGCGTCCAGGAGGCCGCCGCGGTAGCCGGCCATCGCGCCGATCAGCGTGCCGAGGAGCATCGGCAGGCCCGCCGCGAACACCATCAGCAGCAGGTCGGTGCGCAGGGCGAACAGCAGACGCGACAGCACGTCCCGGCCGAGCGCGTCGGTGCCGAGCGGATGGGCGGCGCTCGGCGGCCGGAGCTGGTCGAGCGTCAGCTGGGCCGGGTCGGCCGGAGCCAGTACCGGTGCCAGGAGGGCGGCCAGGATCGCGAGTGCCGTCAGGGCGACGGCCGCCGACCGCGTCCAGCCGAACGCGCGGGCCATCCGCGAGGCCACGGGTACCGCGCTGTCCAGGAGCGGCGGGGGAGTGGTCATCGCCATGTCGTCCTCGGATCGAGCAGGGCCACCGCCAGGTCGGCGAGCAGGTTGATCCCGATGATGGCCGTGCCGAAGATCAGCGTGAGGGCCTGGACGACGGGGAAGTCACGCTGGCTCGCCGCGTTGACCATCTCCGCCCCCAGCCCCGGCAGGCCGAACGTCTGCTCGACGATGACCGCGCCGAACAGCAGCGCGGCGGCCTGGACGGCCAGCAGGGTGACGGCCGGTGGCAGGGCGTTGCGCAGCAGGTGGCGTCGTACCAGCGGCCATCCGGACAGGCCCAGCGACCGGGCGGTGGTGACGTGGTCGGCGGCCAGCACCTGGCGCAGGCTCGCGGCGCCGCTGCGGGCCAGCAGCGGCATCGCCGCCAGTCCGATCGTCAGGCAAGGCAGGACCATCGAACGCAGCCGCTCGCCGCCCTCCTCGCCGAAGCCGCCGACCGGCAGCCAGCCGGTCCGCAGCGCCAGCACTGAGGCCAGCATGAGCCCGACCCAGAACGGCGGGCAGTTGAGGATGACGGTGAGCGAGCGCGCGCACAGCCGTGCCGCCGCCGAGCGCGGGCGCAGCGCCATCACCAGCGCGGCGGGCGCCGCCAGCAGCGTGCTCACGACGAGGCCGCCGGCCAGCAGCCACACCGTCACGGCGGCCCGCTCACCCACGATGGTGGAGACGGGGATCCCGGTACGGTTGGACCGGCCCAGGTCCCCTGCCGACAGGTGTGTCAGGTAGGTCCAGAACTGGCCGAATATCGACTGGTCGAGTCCGAGGTCGTGGCGTACCCGCTCCACCTGTTCCGCGCCGGCCCGGGGCCCGGCGATGACGCGCGCCGGATCGCCGGGCATCAGCTGCTGGAGCAGGACGACGATGAGCAGCAGCGCGAGGAGCACCGGCAGCACCTGCGCCAGCCTGCCCGTCACGAAGCGCAACCGTCCGGCCGGCATGCTCACGCCGCCCAGAGCAGGTCGGCCGGATAGGACAGGAAGGGCGTGACCTTGAGTCCCTTCACCTTGGGGGAGACGGCGAAGAGACGGTCGGGGAAGGCGGTCGGGATGTAGGGCAGGTTGTCATGGATCCAGGTCTCGGCCACGCGCACCGCCTCGGCGCGTTCCTGGTCGGTCCGCGCGACCTCCAGGCGGGCGAAGGCGTCGGAGATGGTCTTCATCGGCAGGCCGGAGTACAGCCCGCCCGTGGCCACGATGAGGCCGAAGATGTCGCCGACGGTCGGTGAGACGCTGCCGACCTCGCCCAGCGACAGGTCGTAGGCGCCCTTGGCCTGCCGGTCGACGAGCACCTGCACCTCGAGTTTCTGCAGGTCGACCTCGATGCCGGCGGCGCGCAGGAGCGCGGCGGCGGTCTCGCCGGCGCGGGTGGAGAAGGGCGTGGTGGCGTCGACGACCAGCTCCACCTTCGTTCCCGGCCGGTAGGAGGATTGGGCCAGCTCCCGCTTGGCCCCTTCGAGGCCGGTCTCGTAGGTGCAGCCGCAGCCGACCGAGCCCTGGACGCGCGGCGGCAGAGCGCCGGTGGCCGGTGTGGCCAGGCCGCCGAAGACCGCCTGGATGTAGCGGGCGCGGTCGATCGCCAGGCTGACCGCGCGCCGGAAATGCAGGTCGTTGCCCGGTTGCCGGGCGGCGTTGACGAAGATGCCGTGGATCGTCGCCGAGGGGTGGACGACGACCTGCTCCTCGCGGGGGATCTGCGCGGCCAGGTCGAGCGGCACCGCCTCGATGGCGTCGGCCTGGCGGCTCTGGTAGCGCAGCATCTGCTGGTTGGGGTCGGCGACCACGTCGTAGGTGAGGCGGTCCAGGTACGGGCGGGCGGGGTCGTGGTAGCGCGGGTTGCGTTGGAGGACGAGCTGCTGGCCCGGCCGGTAGGAGGTCACGACGAAGGGGCCGGCGCCGATCGGATTGGTGAAGAAGTCCTTGCGGTTCATGCCGCCGAAGTCCTTCGGCACGATGACCGAGGAGCCGTTGCTGAGCCAGGTGAGGGTGAAGGTGCTGGCCTTGCTCATCTTGATGACCAGGGTGCGCGCGTCGGGGGTGGCGGTGCCGGTGATGGCCGCGTACAGGGTGCCGAGGGACAGTCCCTTGCGCCACAGCTCGACGGAGAACGCGGCGTCCTGCGAGGTCAGCGGCCGGCCGTCGCTGAAGGTCAGGCCGGGGCGCAGGGTGAAGGTGATGGTCTTGGCCTTGGCGTCGAGCTTCCAGCTTTCGGCCAGGCCGGGTTCGATCGACTTGCCGTCGGGTGCGTAGCGGACCAGGCCCTCCATCACCTGCGGCAGGGTCTGGAACGTGGCCAGCTGGATGGCCTTGTCGGGATCCCAGCCGTCGATGTCGGCGGCGCGCAGGATCGTGAGGCTCCCGCCGCGTTTGGGCGTCCCGGCGTCGCGAGAGGCGCCTTTTCCAGCGGGTTCGTTACCGCAGCCCGCGGCCAGCAGGGCCATCACCAGCAGGACGCATCCCACCGCTTTCCTTCGCATCATGGACACTCACCATTTCGAACGATCGATAGATTATCGGGGGGAGGCACGGCACTTCTGAGGTCGAAGGGCCGGCGCTCAGCGCAGGCTGGCCATCACGTGCTTGACCAGGGTGTAGTCCTCCAGCGAGTACGCCGACAGGTCCTTGCCGTGACCTGACTGCTTGAAGCCGCCGTGCGGCATCTCCGAGGCGAGCGGTACGTGGTCGTTGATCCACACGCAGCCGAAGCGCAGCGCCTTCGACACCCGCAGGGCCCGCCCGATGTCGCGCGTCCAGACCGAGGCGGCCAGGCCGTACGGCGTGCCGTTGGCCAGCCTGATCGCCTCGTCCTCCGCGCCGAAGCGCTGCACGGTGATGACCGGGCCGAAGATCTCCCGCTGGATCAGCTCGTCGTCCTGCCGCAGCCCGGCCACGACCGTCGGCTCGAAGAAGAACCCAGGCCGCTCGGCCGCCCGGCCCCCGGTGACGACCTCCGCGTGGCCGGGCCGCCGCTCCAGGAAGCCGGTCACCCGCTCACGCTGGCGCAGGCTGTTGACCGGGCCGAGGGTCGTCTGCGGCGCGCTCATGTCGCCCATCACCCGTTCCTTCGCCTTCTCGGCCAGGCCGGCGACGAGGTCGTCGTACAGGCGGGGGGCGGCCAGCACCCGGGTGGCCGCCGTGCAGTCCTGCCCCGCGTTGTAGAAGCCGGCGCCGGAGATGATCTCCAGTGCCGCCTCCAGGTCGGCGTCGTCGAACACCACGACCGGTGCCTTGCCGCCGAGTTCGAGATGGGTGCGCTTGAGGGTGCGGGCCGCGTGCTCGGCCACCCACCTGCCGGTCTCGACCGACCCGGTCAGCGAGACGAGGTCGACGTCCGGGTGTTCGACCAGCGCCGCGCCGGGCTCGTTGCCGCCGGCCACGACGTTGAGGACACCGGGCGGGAAGATGCCGGCGGCCAGTTCGGCGAGCTTGAGGGTGGTCAGCGGGGTCGTGGGCGCGGGCTTGAGCACACTCGTGCAGCCCGCGGCCAGGGCGGGGCCGATCTTCCACACGGCCATCATCATCGGGTAGTTCCACGGCGTGATCTGGCCGACCACGCCCACGGGCTCGCGGCGGATCACCGAGGTGTAGCCGGCCACGTACTCGCCGGCCGCCTTGCCCTCCAGGCAGCGGGCGGCGCCGGCGAAGAAGCGCAGGTTGTCGGCCATGGCGCCGATCTCATCGCCGGCGACCACGTGCAGGGGTTTGCCGGCGTTGGCGGACTCCAGCTCGGCCAATTCCGCGGCGTGCTCCTCGATCGCGTCCGCCAGCTTGAGCAGCGCGAGCGCGCGTTGTCCCGGGGTGGTCTCGGCCCAGCCGGGAAAGGCCGCCTTGGCCGCCGCCACCGCCCGGTCGACGTCCTCGGGCCCGGACCGGGGGGCCTGCGCGATCGTCTCGCCCGTCGCCGGATCCAGCACGGGCATCGAGCCGGCGGCGAGCGGATCGGTGAACTCGCCGTCGATGAAGTTACGCAGAACAGTCATGTCTTGCTCTCCAAACCGGCGCGCCGGCGCAGCTCCACTTTGTCGATCTTGCCGATGGGCAGCTTCGGCAGCTCGGCCTCCAGCCGGAACGCCTTCGGCACCTTGTAGTTGGCCAGCCGCGCCCGCGCGTACTCTCGCAGCTCACCCGCCGTCACCGGCCCGGCCGCCACGACGAAGGCGTGCCCGACCTCGCCCCAGCGCTCGTCGGGCACCCCGACCACGGCGGCGAGCGCGACGGCCGGATGCTCCTCGATCGCGGCCTCGATCTCGCGGGGGTAGACGTTGTAGCCGCCCGACTTGAACATCTCCTTGAGCCGGCCGACCAGCCGGATGTGGCCGCCCGGTTCCTGTACGGCCAGGTCGCCGGTGTGCAGCCAGCCCTCATCGTCGATCGCCGCCCTCGTCGCCTCCGGGGAGCGCCAGTAGCCGCGGGTGATGAAGTCGCCCCGGATGAGCAACTCCCCAGCGGCGCCCGCCGCGCCGTCGGGAGGGCGCAGGGTGACCTCGTAGTGCGGATCCACCCGGCCCACGCTCCAGGCCAGCACCTCCAGCGGGTCGCCCGGGTCGGTGTAGGTCACCGAACCGGTCGACTCGGTGAGGCTGTAGCTGGTGGCCAGGTGCGCGCCCGTCTTGGCCAGCGTCCGCAGCAGGCTGTGAGGCGCGGCGGCCCCGCCCCACAGGATGTACTCCAGCGAGCCGAGGTCGCAGTTCGACCACTCCGGCGTCCCCACCATGGCCAGCAGCTGCGTCGGGATGCAGTACAGGTGCGTCAGGCGCTCGCGCTCCACCATGCGCAGGGCGCCGGCCGGATCGAAGCGCGGCATGTACACGACCGTGCCGCCGGCGGTCAGGACGGAGGTGCTGATGTCGCCGAGCCCGCCGATGTGGTTGAGCGGCAGGTCGCACAGCTTGCGGGGCGCCTGGCCGTACCACCGTCCGGCCTGCACCACGCCGCAGTGGGCCAGCCCCCGGTGCGGGACGAGCGCGCCCTTGGGCCTGCCGGTGCTGCCCGAGGTGTAGATCATCGCCGCCGGGTCCAGCGGCCGGACCTGCTCGCGGGCGCCGGCCAGATGCTCTCCCGGTTGCGCGGCGTCGAGGAAGTCCTCGTAGGAGAGTGACAGCCCGTCCAGCGCGCGGCCGCTGGTCACCACGCGCATCGGCGCGAGGCAGCGCAGCGCGTTCAGCGTCTCGGGCTGGGTGGCGTCGTCGAGCATGCCGAACAGCAGCGCCGGCTCGCTGTCGGCGACCACGTGCGACAGCTCGGCGAGGGTGTACTTGGGGTTCAGCCCCACCCAGATGCCGCCGATGCTCGCCGTGGCCAGGAAGACCACGAAGCATTCCGGCCGCGGGTGGCCGAGCAGCGCCACCCGGTCGCCGCGGCGCACGCCGGCGGCCAGCAGCGCGGCCGCGCACCGGTCGACGTCCGCGCGCAGCCGCTCGTAGGTCCATCGGCCGCTCTGACCGACCAGCGCCTCCCGGGCCGGATGGTGGGTGGCCCAATGGCCGACGTAGTCGGTGATGCGCGCCAGCCGCGGAAGGCTCATACCGGCACCGCCTCCTGGGCCGGCGACAGCAGCCGCCTGGCGTTGTCGTGCAGCAGCGCGTCCAGGGTCTCGGCTCGCAGGCCGAGTCCGTGCCACTCCCGCAACGCCCGCCGGTGCGGGAACACCGGCCAGTCGGTGGCGAACAGCACCTGGCCGCGCAGGAGGCGGTCCATGAAACGCAGCATCGTCTCCCAGCCCGATCCCGGCACGCCGAGATACTTGGGGGCCAGGCCGCCGAAGTCGACGAGCACGTTGGGGTGACGGCGCGCCACGGCCACGATCTCCGGCACCCAGGGCCACGCGCCGTGGCAGGCGATGAGCCTCGCCTCGGGGAAGTCGCAGGCGACCTGGTCCAGGCGGATGGGGCGTTCGGCCTCGATGGGGTGGCGGCGCGAGTAGTTGACGCCGGTGTGGATGGCGACCGCCAGCCCCAGTTCGGTGGCCTTGGCGTAGAGCGGGTACAGCTGGCGGTCGTCGATCGCGTGGCCGAAGAACGACGGCTGCACGTTGATCCCGGAAAGTCCCAGCCCGGCCACCCGCTCCACCTGGCGTACGGCGCGCATGATCGACAGCGGCTCCAGCGTCACCGTCCCGAAGCCGGAGAAGCGCTCGGGCCGCAGCCGTACCTGCTCGGCCACCTCCTCATTCAGCGCGTCGGCGTAGTCGCCGTGCTCGTACTCCGCGTGCAGCACGGCGTGCCCGACCCCGGCCTCCTCCAGCTCGGCCAGCAGATCGTCCATACCCTTGTGCCAGCCGTCGCCGATGTCCAGGACCGCCTCGTACTGGGTGTAGACCTCGCCGCCGGCCGACAGCGGGGGGCGGGCGGGGCTGGGCACCCGTACGCGGAAGTCGATGATCGTCGAAATCGGCGGGCCGGTCAGATCCATGAGGTGTTCCTCCTGAGGGATGCGGGGGGTGTCGTTCACCGGGGCAGGCCGCCGGGTCTGCGGTGCCGCCACGGGTGGGCGCGTTCGAGCTGGCCGGCCAAGGCCAGGACGGTGCCGTCGCGCCATCGGCCGCCGATGAGCTGGACGCCGAGCGGCAGAGCGTCCGGCTGCTCCACCAGCGGGATGGAGATCGCGGGCAGGCCCAGCATGTTCGACAGGGCCGTCAGCGAGGCGGTCTCCTCCGCGCGCCGCAGCGGCAGCCACGGGTCGGCGTCCTGCCCCTGCCACAGAGCGCCATCGCTCGGCGCCAGGACGGGATTGGTCGGGGTCAGGACGACGTCGACGGCCTCCCACGCCCGGTACATCTCGGCCGAGCGCAACTGCAGTTCGAGCATGGTCGTCACGTACGTCAGCGAGTCGGTCTGGCGGGCGGCCCGGCGAAGGGTGCGGTTCAGCGGCTCGACGGCGGACTCGTCCACGACCGCGCAGTCGGCCGACCCCGTGGCGTAAAGGATCTCGAAACGGGGCTGGAACCAGTCGGGGTCGAGCCCGGCAATGGTCTGCTCGACCACCTCGTGACCGAGGTCGGCCAGCAGGTCGGCCGCCCGGCGGGCCAGGGCGACGGCCGCGGGATGGACCTCGGCGGGGAAGGCGGGCTGCAGGTTGAGCCCGACGCGCAGCCGCCGCGGGTCACGGGTGGCCTGGCGCCGGTAGGGCTCGTCGGCCGGGGGAGCGCTGTACCAGGTGGACTGCGGGGCCGCCGCGAAGACGTCCAGGATCGCCGCGGTGTCCAGTACGGTGCGGGTGAGCACCCCCTCGGTCGCGAAGCCCTCCATGTAGTGCGCGTCGGAGGGGACGCGGCCGCGGCTCGGCTTGAGCCCGACCAGCCCGCAGAAGCTGGCCGGCTCGCGGATGGAGCCCGCCCCGTCGGATCCGTGTGCCACGGGCAGCAGGCCGGCCGCCACGGCCGCGGCCGCGCCGCCGCTGGAACCGCCCGGGCTGCGCCTCAGATCCCAGGGGCTGCGGGTGACGCCGTGACGCGCCGACTCGGTGACCGACACGGTGCCGAACTCGGGCGAGGTCGTCGCGCCGACGAACACGAAACCCGCCTCCCGCAACGCCCTGACCGCCGGCGCGTCGGCGGCCATCACGCGGTGCTCGACGGCGTTGGAGGCGCTGCACAGCGGCCAGCCGCGTACCGGATGCAGGTCCTTGATCGCGATGGGGACGCCCAGGAACGGCGGCAGCGGCCCGCCGGCCGCCACCCGCGCGTCGGCCGCGTCGGCGGCCTGGCGGGCCCGCTCGTGGTCGAGGTGGCAGAAGGCGTTCAGCGCGGGATCGAGTGCGTCGATGCGCGCCAGGTAACCCTCCAGCACCTCCCGCGCGCCGATCTCGCCGGCCGCGACGCCTTCGGCCAGCTCGGTGGCGCTCGGCCACCCGTCGGGCCCGGTACCGACCGGCTCCGCGAGAGCCGGGGTGGTTTCGGTCATCGCGTCTCCTTGACGGTCTTTGTCCGCACGCCTTGCATCTGAACCGCCTCTATGTAGTCGAACGATCGCTCAAATAAATGCTCACGTCAAGGCGCGACGCCCTCAAGGGATGCCTCGACCTCGCCCAGCGCCGCACCGAGCACGTCGAGGAACATCTCGCAGTCCGCCGCGCTCAGCACCAGGGGCGGCTTGATCTTGAGTACGTTGTCGTCCGGCCCGTCCGTCGACACCAGCACCCCGCGCGCCTTCACCGCCTCCTTGACCGCGCCCGCCTGCGCGCCGGCCGGCCGCCGCTCATCCAGGCTCAGCTCCACGCCGAGGAACAGCCCCTCGCCCCGCACGTCCCCGATCAGCCGATGCCGCTCCTGGAGCCGGCGCAACCCGCCGAGCAGTTGCTCGCCGCGCCGGCGCGCGTGGGCCTGCAGGCCCTCCTCGTCTACGACGTCGAGCACGGCCAGCCCGATCTCGGCCGAGACCGGGTTGCCGCCGAAGGTGTTGAAGTACTCCATCCCCGTCTCGAACGAGCGCGCGATCTCCGGCGTCGTCACCACGGCGGCGAGTGGATGGCCGTTGCCCAGGGGTTTGCCGAGCGTGACGATGTCGGGCACGACGCCCTGTAACTCGAACCCCCACATGCTCCGGCCCACCCGTCCCAGCCCCACCTGCACCTCGTCGGCCACGCACACCCCGCCGGCCCGCCGCACGTGCTCGAACGCGCCGCGCAGGTAGCCGTCGGGGTAGACGATCTGACCGCCGCAACCCTGCAGCGACTCGGCGAAGAACGCGGCGGGGCGGCGCCCGGCCGCCACCAGCCCGGCGAGCCGGTCGGCGACCGAGCCGGCGTAGCGCGGGCCGAGATCGACGTCGCGTCCCGCGCGCAGCCGGCCGCGGTAGGGATCGGGCAGTTCGCAGACGTGGGTGGTGTCCGGCCGGCCGCGCCCGCCACGCCGGTTGAACTTGTACGGGCTCAGGGCGATCTGCGAGGTGAGATGGCCGTGGTAGGCGTGGTCGAGGACCAGGACGTCCTCGGCGCCCGTATGCGCCGTGGCCAGCCGCAGCGCCAGGTCGTTGGCCTCGGAGCCGGAGTTGACGAAGAAGCAGACCCGCAACGGGTCCGGCATCAGCTCCACCAGGCGGCGGGCGTACTCCACGACGGACTCGTGCAGATACCGGGTGTTGGTGTTGAGCCGGGCCGCCTGCCGATGGCCCGCCGCCACCACCCGGGGATGGCAGTGCCCCACATGGCAGACGTTGTTGACCAGGTCCAGCCACGGCCTGCCGGAGGCGTCGAAGAGATAGGCGCCCTCGCCCCGTACGATGTGCAGCGGCTCGCGGTAGGCCAGGCTCATCGCCCGGCTGAGGTTCCTCCGCCGGCGCGCGGCGATGCCGGCCGTCTCCCGCCGTGGCCGCGCCGCTCCGCCCGGCCGGCCCAGCAGCAGACCGGGGTCGATGCTGACGGCGGTCCACAGGTCCGCCTCGTCGGCGGGCGCGGTGTCCGGGATGTCGGCTCCCATGCCGAGCAGGTGGGTCAGCAGCTGCACGCGCGGCGGCGCCGCTTGGCCGGTGCTCCCCAGGCGCGCGCCCGGTTTCGCCTCGTCGCCGGGAGTCAGGTGCGTGATCGAGCCCGGGTCCAGGTGCCGGTAGAGGGTCCAGAACGGTAGGCCGTCGCCGGTGCGGTGTTCGAGCACGACGATCCCGCTGCCGGTCTTGACGCTGTGCACGAGCGAGGGGAGGGGGCACCGTACCGTGACGCCCTCGCCGGCGGGCAGGTCGCGGCCCAGATTGATGTCCGACCGCCGTCCGGGCGGCGGCGTGGCCTCCTCGCCGTAGCGAGCCGATGTGGCGGCCTCTTCTGGGGTGACGTCCTCCTCCAGCAGGGGCATCGGCTGGGCGGCGCCGGACTGGAAGTGCTGGCGCACCGCGCGGGCCAGCGGGTTGGGCGCGAACCCGACCGCCTCGCGCAGCCGGAAATGGGCCAGATCCGGGCTGGTCCCGGCCAGCCGCCGCAGCACCTGCGTCACACCGCGCCGGCTGACCAGCAGGTACGCGTTGGCCGGGTCGTTGGCGTGCTGGTGGGCCGACAGGCACACGCTCATCGCCAGCCGGGTACGCATCAGGTCGAACAGCACCTCCAGCTCGCCCGGACGCACCGGCGACACCTCGTCGTACCCGCTCACCAGAGGCAGCACCGCCCGCAGCGGATCGGCGTGCCCCTGCATCGCGTACGCCCCGGCCACCGCCAGGCCGCAGATGCGCGGGTTCCACGCCACATCACCGAAATCGATCAGGGCGGCCACCGCGCCGGCGTCGTCCACCAGGATGTTGAGCTCGTTGGCGTCGTTGTGGATCACTTGGTGGGGCAGGGCCACCACGCGCGGCGCGACATGCGCGCGGTAGCGGTCGAACACCTCGCTCACCAGCGGCCGCAGCTCGCCGTCCAGCAGCGGCGCGAGGCCGGCGAGCGCGGGGGCGCCGGTCAGGTTCCACACCAGCTCGCGCCGCATCGCGGGGTGGGTGAAGCCGACCAGCGCCTGGTCGACGGCGGCCACGTGACGGCCCAGGTCGCGCAGGCGCCGCGCCGTCGGCTCGACCTGCGTCCAGGGGCGGCCCTCCAGCCAGGTGAGCACCCTGGCCGTACGCGGGCCGTCGGCCCACGGGGCGGCGGCCGACCGGCGTCCGTCCAGGCTCGTCACCACGCGCGGGGCCGGCGGCCCGCCGGCCTGCCCGGCCAGGTGCGCCAGCACGGCGTCCTGCAGGGCGAGCTCGGCGGGGTCGGTGCCGGGCGCGTGCAGCTTGAGGACGTAGCGCTCGCCGCCGGCGGTGCTGACCTGGAAGTTGCGGTCCTTCTCTCCCGGCAGCGGCGCCAGCCGGCCCTCCAGGCCGTAGAGGTCGCGGGCGAGCGCTGCGGCCTGCTCCAGCTCGCCGTCCGAACGCGGGTCCGGTTCGCCCGCCGAGCTCAGGTCCGGCTCCTCGGACGCGTTCGGGTCCAGCTCGCCGGCCGGCCGCGGGGACGAGGTGGCCCGCCGCCCGTCCTCATGGTGCGTACGCGTCACGTCGCTCTCCCCTCAAGGCCGTTATGTTGTCGAACGATCGCTCAAATTGGCGGCGATGTCAAGGCACCTGCGGGCCCGCGCGCTCGCGGGCCCGCAGCTCACACTCCGCTCGGCTTGCGGCGCGGCTCGATCGCCAGCTCGACCCGCTCGAGCAGCAGCTCGGAGTCGGGGATGGTCAGGCCGCGCACCTCAAGCGGACGCCCGTCGCGATTGGCGCCCATCAGCGCGAGTCCCATGTCGGCGAACCGCTCGCACAACTGCGCGATGTCCAGCTCGCCGCCGGGGCGGTACCAGTGCGCGATCCCGGTCGCCATCTGCAGCAACGCCAGCCGTGCGACGTTGCCGCGATCCTTGAAGACGCCGGCGCGGACGCCGGCCTCCAGGGTGTCGACCCACACCTTCTCGTAGGCGTCGCGCAGCCGCATGATGTCGCGCCGGGCCTGCCCGGTCAGCGCCTGGAACTCGTGGTCGGCCACCTTGGCGGCGCGCGGATTGCGCGCGTGGAAGGCGACATGCACGGCGATGAGCGCGACCAGCCGCTCGGCGGGGTCGTCGATGTCGCGGACCGTCTCCTCGCTGCCGGCCGCCAGCACCTCCATGACCCGGCGCGTGACCGCCTCCAGCAGCTCGTCCTTGGAGGAGGCGTAGTAGTACATCGCCGACACGGCCACCTCCGCGGCCACGGAGATGTCGCGGATGCCCGTGCCGTGGAAGCCTCGCTCGGAGAACAGCCAGCAGGCGGTGCGCAGCAGCCGCAGCTCCGTGCGGGCCGACTGCGCCCGCCGCGAGGACGTCGCCTTCATCCGGCCGCCCTTCGTCTGCCGGCTGCCGGCCCTCTGGTTGCCCGTCTGGTTGGTGGTGGCCATGGCGCCGACTATCCCATAGCCAGGACGGTCGCGGGGTTGGCGACGGTCACCATGATGATCTCGCTCTCGCTCATCCCCATGCGGCGCATCAGCGGGATGACACTGTCGAGGATGTGGGTGTAGCCGGGGCCGCCGTAGCGGCGCAGGTAGACCTTCTGGCAGATGTCCTGCGCGATCAGCAGACGCTCGCCGTAGCCGGCCTCGATCAGCCGCCGCAGCCACTCGATCCGGGTACGGTCGTTGGGCCGGCGCGCCTCGGGGTTGAAGGCGTAGTAGCTGGACTCCTGGCCGAACAGGTCGAGCTCCAGATAGCAGCCCGTGCCCGCGAGCTCCACCAGGTCATCGGGCCGCCACAGCGTACGGTCGAGATGGGACATGATCACGCGGGCCGGATCGCCGCCCGCCGCGACGACCGTGCGCATGGCCCGCAGCGGCGCCTCGGGATGGCGTCCGGGATGGATCTGCAGCGGCGCCCCGGTCGACACCTGCGCCGCGCAGGCGGCGCGCAGCACTTTGTCCTCGGTGGGATGTACCGGCCAGCTCAGGCCGATCTCGCCGATGAGCCCGGCGCGGACGCCGGTGTCGCCCACGCCGTCGCGCACGTCCGCGACGATCTCCGCGCTGATCGCCTCCACCGAGGCGTCGGCCAGCCCGGCCGGATGGTAGTCGCGGCAGTAGTAGCCGCTGCCCATCACGATGTGCACCCCGCTGGCACGAGAGACCCGGGCCAGTCCGAGCGGATCGCGGCCGAGCCCCACCGAGGAGGAGTCCACCACGGCGCCGCCGCCGGCCGCGCGGTAGAGGGTCAGCTCGTCGGTGGCGTCCTGTTCGGAGTGCAGCCGCAGGTTGTCCAGGTTGAGGACCGTACGTCGGATCCAGTCGTAGTTGTCCAGCCGGACGGGCTCGGCGATACGGGCGCGCACCGATGCCGGGAGCTCCTTGCCGATGCCGCCCCCGCCGCTGTCTCCGGCCACAGGCTGTAGACCCCAAGGCTGGATGATGGCCGACATGTCGCTCAGGACGTGTTCGTGTGGCTGGGTGTGCCCGAGCGCCGAGGGGTCGACATCCCCGAGCACGGTACGCACACGACGAGCCGGTAGTGCCGGAAGCTCCGCCATGCGCGTTATTCTATCGATCGTTTGTACAAACAATCAACGCGACAGGCCGCCGCACTGGTCTGGGTCGCGCTTCGATCCGGATCGCTGCCCTGGGCCGCTGGGCTGGGCCGGTGAGCCGCAGGGCCGAGGGTCCGCTGGTCTGGGTCGTGGTGCGGGCGTTAGAGGAAGCTCACGTTCTGGGCGAGGGTCAGCTGGTCGGAGTAGTTGACGGTGCCGGTCGCGCGGCGCATGTAGGCGCGCCAGGAGTCCGAGCCGGACTCGCGCCCGCCGCCGGTCTCCTTCTCGCCGCCGAAGGCCCCGCCGATCTCCGCGCCCGAGGTGCCGATGTTGACGTTGACGATGCCGCAGTCGGAGCCGTCGGCGGCCAGGAAGCGCTCGGCCTCCCGCAGGTCCCGGGTGAAGATGCTGGAGGACAGCCCTTGGGGCACGTCGTTGTTCAGGGCGATGGCCTGGCTCAGTGTCCGGTAGGTCTGCACGTACAGGATCGGCGCGAAGGTCTCCTCCCGGACGATGCCCGACTGCGCGCCGCTGCCCGGCTGTGCGTCCATGTGGACGATGGCGGGCTCGGCGTAGTAGGCCGCCGGGGCGGCGTCGGCGAGCCGGCGCCCGCCGCCGGCCAGGATCTCACCGCCCTCGGACCGCGCGGTGCTCAGCGCCCGCCGCATCGCCTCGTGGGCCTGAGCGGAGATGAGCGGTCCGACCAGGGTGGTGTCGCCGAACGGGTCGCCGATGGGCAGCTTCGCGTAGGCGGTGGTGAGCCGGTCGATCAGCTCGCCGGCGATGTCGGTGTGCGCGATGAGCCGGCGCAGGGTGGTGCAGCGCTGCCCGGCGGTGCCGGCCGCGGCGAACACGATGGCGGAGGCGGCCAGGTCGAGGTCGGCCGACGGGGTGACCACGGCGGCGTTGTTGCCGCCCAGCTCCAGCAGCGAACGCCTGAAGCGGGCGGCGACCCGCGGACCGACCTGGCGTCCCATGCGGACCGAGCCGGTGGCGCTGACCAGCGCCACCCGCCGGTCGTCGGCCAGCCGCTCCCCGACGGCGCGCTCGCCGAGCAGCAGCCGGTGTACATCGCTGGGCATGCCGCTCTCGGCCGCCGCCACGGCCAGCAGCCGGTCGCAGGCCAGGGAGGTGAGCGGCGTCAGCTCCGACGGCTTCCACACGACGGTGTCGCCGCAGACCAGCGCTATGGCGGTGTTCCACGCCCACACGGCGGCCGGGAAGTTGAACGCGGAGATCACGCCGACGACCCCAAGGGGGTGCCAGGTCTCCGACAGCCGGTGGCCGGGCCGTTCTGAGGCGATGGTGCGCCCGTACAGTTGGCGCGACAAGCCGACCGCGAACTCGCAGATGTCGATCATCTCCTGGACCTCGCCGAGCGCCTCCGAGCGGATCTTGCCCGCTTCGATGGTGACGAGGTCGGCCAGGTCGTCGCGGTGCTCGCGCAGGAGTTCGGCGAGCCTGAGTACCACCTCGCCGCGGCGGGGGGCGGGCACCGTGCGCCATGCCAGGAACGCCTCGTGCGCGGCCCCGATCGCCTCGCCGGCGTCGGCGGGCGTCGCGGCCGTGAGGCCGAGCAGGGTCTCGCCGGTGATCGGCGTACGGGCGTGCAGGTCGTCGCCCTCCTCCAGGGTGACCTCCAGGCGGGCCAGGATGTCGAGGGCGCGTCGGCGCAGGACGCCGGTGGCGGGCAGGGTGGTCGTGGTCATGAACGGCTCTCCGTCGCGGTAGGAGGTCGGGCTCGGGGTCAGCTGATCTCGGGCAGGCCGAGCGCGTGGGCGGCGTCCTCCAGAGAGCGCCGCTGCTGGCTCTCGTACAAGGTGAACGGGTCCAGCACCTCGGCCCCGATGGCGCCGGAGAGCCAGTCGCCGTCGTAGCCGGCGGCGGCGCGGCTGTCGTCCCTGACGCCCTGCCCGGTGAGGTTGGACTGGAAGATGCCGGCCGCCGAGCGGGGCAGGAAGTCCTCGTAGACGATGGGCTCCGGGCGCAGCCAGCCGTGGTCGATCAGGTCGGCGAGCCCGCCGCCGGGCCGCCGCCCGTCACGCGGGCGATCCGGCACCGGCCGATAGGTGAAGTACGCCAGCCGCTCGACCGCCAGATCCCGCTCCGTCGCGGGGAACTCCCGCTCCCACAGGGCCCGCGCGCGGTCCGCCTGGTCGCTGTGGGAGCGGGCGGCCCGCGCACGGCCGCCGGCAGCCTGGGCGACAGTACGGTCGGCTAGGTTGGCGTCGGCTCTGGCTTGCAGGTCGTCGTAGCGTTCGCGTCCGGCGCGGGTCAGTGCGATTCCGCGCGCCTCCACCTCGCCGAAGCGCACCCGCAGCGATCCCGTGGTGATCCCGCCGTCAGGCCGGCGCAGCGCGCGTGGCTCGGCGAGGGCGCGAAAGGAGGTCTGGCGCAGCAGTACGTCCGGGCCGGACCAGCGCGGCGGCCCCTGGATCTGGTCGATCATGGTGATGCCGCGCTCGGTCATCCGCGCGTACAGCTCGTCGATGTCGAGGACGCGCGGCGTCAGGTGGTTGATGTGGGTGCTGCTCACGCCGCCGATGTCGGCCGCGACCGCCGAGATGCGTTCCAGGGTGTCGTACCAGGCCTGGTCGATCGGCTCCTGGCTCAGCGCGAACGCCTGGACGGCCAGGTGCGTGAAGCGTTCGGCCTGCTCGCGCGGCAGTTCGCGCTCGCGTCCGGCCCGATCGGCCAGCTCCAGCAGTTCCGGCGGGAACAGCCGCCGCCCGGCCAGGAACCCCTCCAGCCGCTGACGCAGGTCCGGGTCGAAGAAGCGGGGATCGGCCGGTGTGAGCATGGAGGTGAAGACCCGGAAGGGATCGCCGGCCAGCTCGTCGGCGGCGACGGGACGAAAGGCGGTCGAGACCACGGGCACGGCGCTGGCGGCGGCCTCACGCAGGTCGTAGAACCCGACCGGGCGCATCCCCAGCGCCCCGAAGATCCGCGCGACCTGCCGCAGCTCGGCGGGGGTGCCGACGCGGATGGCGCCGTGCCGTTCGGCGGTGACGCGCTCGATGGAGCCCAGCCGCTCGGCGCCGGCTCCCGCCCGCCGCAGGACGCCGTCGTTGACCTTCTGGGAGACCTCCACCAGCGTCCGGTAGGCGGGCACCTCCTGCCCGTACATCTCCGACAGGCGCCGCGCGAACGCCGCGCGCAGCCGCCCTTGAGAGACCATGACCATGCGTTATCTCCTCCAGGTACGGATGGCTTTGTCCACGATGGAG
The DNA here is from genome assembly GCF_050942315.1 of Nonomuraea sp. CA-143628. Lineage (NCBI taxonomy): Bacteria > Bacillati > Actinomycetota > Actinomycetes > Streptosporangiales > Streptosporangiaceae > Nonomuraea > Nonomuraea sp. CA-143628. The sequence goes on along the minus strand of NZ_CP192072.1, from coordinate 7,122,101 downwards.
GTGATCCCGGGTGAATCCAAGCCCCAGCAGCCCGATAGATTTCCAGCCAAAGCCCAAGCACTGCTGAGGGTGCTCTACTGGCGGCGCGGAGTCGGCATGATCAAACCCCTGCATCTGGTCACTCTGCGAGAGGTGTGCCGGACCGGATCGTTCGCGCTGGCGGCGCGCGAGCTCGGCTACACGGCCTCGGCGGTGTCGCAGCAGATCGCGGCGCTGGAGAAGGACACCGGGCTGGAGCTGTTCGAGCGCGAGGCGCGCGGCGTGCGCACCACCGCGGCGGCGCACCGGCTGGTCGAGCTGAGCCAGCGGGTGCTGGCCACGCTGGAGGACTTCGGCTACGAGGTGCGCGAACTGGCCGCCGGCACCACCGGCCGGCTGCGGCTGGGCAGCTTCCCCACGGCCAGCGTACGGCTGGTGCCGCCCACCCTGTCGGCCTTCACCCGCCGCTACCCCCGCGCGGAGATCCTCCTGGAGGAGGGCGAGCCCGAGGAGCTGATCCCGCGGGTGATCGACGGCGCCCTGGACCTGGCGCTGGTCTACGAGTACGGCCTCACCCCGCGGCGGTGGCCCGGCGGCCTGGCCGCCCACCACCTGCTGCGCGAGGACCTGCTCCTGCTACGGCCCCGCGACCACGCCCCGGGCGCCGGGCTGCCCGAGCTGGCCGGGGAGCGCTGGATCACCAGCGGTGAGGGCACCGGCGGCGCCCTGTCCCTGACCCGGCTGTGCGCGGCGGCCGGGTTCGTGCCCGCGGTCACCTTCCGCAGCAACAACTATGACGTGGTCCGCCACCTGGTGGCCGCCCGGCTGGGGGTGGCGGTGGTGCCCGCTCTGGGCCATGTTCCCGACGACCGCGTCGTGGCGACGCGCCTGGAGGCGCCCGCCGCCCACCGCACGGTGGTCGCCCTGCACCGGGAGGCCAACGGCAACCCCCTGCTCGCCGACGCCCTGCAGACCCTGCGGCAGGCTGCAGGGCCGCAGTTGAACCAGGGCTGAGGTAGGAGAGCGTGCTCGGCCAGGAGTAAGCACTATTCTTCCGGCCCGCCCAGGAGGGCGGCCAGGGCGGTGCGATCGTTGACGCCGGTCCTTTCGTAGATGGCGTACAGCGTGTTGGCCACCGTGCGAACGGACACGACGAGCCGCTCGGCGATCTCACGGTTGGTCAGCCCCTGGGCGGCCAGCACGGCGATCTCGCGCTGCCTCGGCGTCAGGCCTGGGACGTCGAGGTCCATCAGCGCCAGCGTACGGGCACCCTGGCAGCGCTGGGACAGTCGCCAGGCCCGCGTCTGCGCCGCCCGCATGCCACGCCACTGCCCGCACTCGCGGTAGCGGGCCGCCGCCTGCGCCGCCGCCTCGGCCGCGTACAGCAGCAGGCCGAGCCGTTCGAAGCCCTGCGAGACCGCGTCGAGCCGCACGCCGTCGCGGGCGGCGGCATGCCGCGCGAACAGGGCGACCAGCGGGCTGTCGATGTCGAGCGCGGCGAGCCGGGCCGACACCAGGTCGGGGCGGCCCAGCCGGACGACGTCGTGCAGCGCGTACGGCACGTCGCACGCCGGCGCGCTCTCGGCGCTGTCCAGGCAGATCTCGACGGCCCCGGCGGCGTCGCCGCGCCCGGCCATGGTCCACGCGCGAGCCAAGCGCAGGGGCAGGACGCCGTAGGGGCCGATCGGCGTGCCCGCGCCCTCCGCTCGCGCCAGGGCCTGCTCGGCGGCGGCGACGTCGCCGAGCAGGGCGTAGGCGTGCGCGAGTTCGCCCAGGCAGGCTCCGGCCAGCGTGCTGGGGACGGGCAGCCGCACGACGGTGTCGCGGGCCCAGGCCAGGGCGTCGGTGAGCCGGCCGCGCAGCCGCAGCACGCGGGTCTTGGCCGCGCCGAACTCCAGGATCGCCCGCGTCCAGCTGCCCCACTGGCCTCCCAGCTCGTATCCCTCGTCGGCCAGGCGCTCGGCGGTGTCCAGATCGCCGAGCAGCAGGGCGGCGTTCGCGGCGTGCCCGGTCAGGGCGGCCGAAAGGCTGCGCATGGCGTCCGGTTGCTCGGCCAGCCGGGCGCCGGCCTCCCGCACGCGGGCCAGGCATTGCGTGGCCCGGCCCCGCGCCAGCAGGACGGCCGCCTCGGCCCCGCCGATCATGCGCTCGCCGTGCGGGCTGAGCGGGCCCATGTCCCGCGTCTGTTCCAGCAGGTCCTCGGCGGCGGCGATGTCGCCGGTGAGGGCGGCCACCACGGCCCGCATGATGAAGGCGCCCTGCCGTCCTTCGACACCGCGGGCCAGCCGGGTGGTCTCTTCCAGGACGGCCCGCGCCCGTGCGACCTCCCCGAGCCCGACGGTCAGGTTCAGCGCGCGCTGCACGCCGAGGTCGATCCGGGCCGTCTCGCCCATCTCCGCCGCCCAGACGCCGGCGTACATCTCCTCGGCCTCGGCGTGCCGGTCGGTGTAGAACAGCACGGTGCCGAGCGCGGCCAGCGCGGGCGTTCCGCCGCCCGCGGCCACGGCCGCGCGGCCGAGCCGTACGGCCAGCTCCAGGTCCCGGACGACCCTGGCGCGTTCGCAGCCGGCCAGCAGCAGCCCGGGATCGCCGCTCATGCCGGCCTCCAGCCGCCACAGCGCCACCCTGAGCACGTCCTCGCGCCGTCGTAGCCCGGCCTCGGCGACCGCCTGGGCCAGCCGGCGCATCATCGCGCGGGCGCGCAGCACGCCGCAGCCGTCCCTGATGACCTCGCCGTACAGGGGGTGCGCGAGCCGTACCTGCAGCCGCCGGCCGTCGCGCTGCACGGTGACGAGCTGACGGTCCTCCAGCTGCTGGACGGCGTCGAGGCGGCCGAGGACGGCCAGCAGGTCGGCGCCGAGCGGCTCACCGTAGGCCAGCAGCTCCATCGCCTCGCGCTCGCTGACGGTCAGGTCACCGATGCGGGCGGCGACGGTCTCGCGCAGCGTGGGCGTGATCGTCAGCGGCCCGCGCCAGCGCCACACGTCCCCGTCCTGCAGGAGGATCCCGGACATGACGAGCTCGTGCAGGTAGAGCGCGTTGCCCTGGCTGGCGCGCCACAGCCGGGCCACGGTCGCCGACTCCACCCGGCCGCCCAGGGCGGCCTCCAGGACGGCCGCGGTGTCCTTGAGGGAGAACGGCTCCAGCTCCAGGCGCGGCACCAGGCCGTCCTTCCACAGGGCGTGCACCGCGTCCGGCACGGCCGTCCCGCTGCGCAGCGTCGCGATCACCCGGGTGCCGCCCCGCGTCGCGAGGTGGTGGACGAGCGCGGCCGAGGCCGCATCGAGCAGGTGGGCGTCGTCCACGACGAGCACCGGCGCGCGCAGCGCGGCGGCCGCCCAGCCCAGCGGGTTGCCGGTGGGCGGCGTGGCGGGCAGCAGCGGCGCGAAGGCGCCCAGCGGCAGCTGTCCGGCGGCCGCCGTGGCCCGCGCCCAGGCCACCCCGTCGAGATCGTGTACGGCCCGCGCCACCAGGCGGCTCTTACCCGTGCCCGGCGCTCCGGCGACGACCACGCCCCGGTCGGCGGACCTGATGGCCGCGAGTTGCGCCGTACGCCCGACGAACGGCCAGGAGGCTGCCACGGCGAAAGCCTATTTGAGTAGGCCCTGCTCATGCGAGGCAGTATCGCGCTCGGCAGGCTGGAGCCATGACCGAAACACCGGCCGCCGGCCTGAGGGACCTCGTCCGCGTGAGCCTCGGCGATCCGCTGGCCGAGATCGCCGAGCAGCGCGTCGAGCCCCTCCACCACGATTCCGGGTCGCTGTCGACGGCCTGGATCCACCGCGTGCGCGGCACGACGACCGGCGGCGTGAGCTGGTCGTTCTTCGTCAAGTCGATCCACGCGATCAAGCACTCGGCCTGGTTCGCGCGGATGCCGGAGGGGCTGAGGGCCGAGGCGACGGCGCGGTTCCCCTGGCGGGCCGACGCGGACGTCTACCTGGCCCGCTGCCCGCTGCCCGACGGGTTGCGGCTGCCGCGGATGTACCGGCTGGAGGACCTGGGGGATGACCGGCTGGTCATGTGGCTGGAGGATGTGCGGGTCGAGCCCGCCGCGTGGGGCCTGGACCGCTACCGCGCGGCCGCCCGCCTGCTCGGCGACCTCGCCGCCGCACGGCCTGTGGCGGGTCGGTCGTCTGCGCCGCGCGAGCCGCTCAACCGTGGGCTGCGCTGGTTCTGCGCGGGTCCTGTCGCCCAGCTGTTCCTGCCGATGCTGCGGGATCCGGCCACCTGGCGCCACCCTCTGGTCGCCCGGCACGCCGATCCGCTGCTGCGGGCCGACCTGCTGGCTCTGGCCGACCGGATCGGCCCGCTGCTGCAGGCGCTGGACGGCCTGCCGCACACCCTTGTCCACGGCGACGCCGGCCCCATGAACCTGCTGGTCCCGGCCGACGGGTCGGCGGAGTTCGTGGCCGTCGACTGGAGCTGGCCGCACCCGGCGGCCGTGGGTTTCGACCTCGGCCAGCTCCTGGTCGGCCGGGCCCACACCGGCGAGCTCGATCCCGCGGACCTGCCCGCCGTCCACGAGGTGATCGAGGCCGCCTACGCCGCCGCGACGGCCGCGATCGCCGACCCCCGCGAGGTCTCCTTCGGCTACGCCGCCGCGCTCGTGCTGCGCAGCGCGTGGACCGCGATCCCCGTGGAGCTCCTTGACCAGGACCCCACGGCCGAACTGCACGAGCTGTTTCGCAGGCGGGCCGCGCTCGCTCGCTTCATCGTCGACCTGGGGCGGTCGTTGCGCCCCTGCGACGGATGAGCAATCCGCTTGTCACACCCACTCTGGATCACATGAGAGGAAAATGATCATGTCTTTCGCTGCCATCCGCCGTGCTCTCGCCGTGGCCTCGGCCGCGGCCGCCGGCCTCACCCTCACCGCGCCCGGGGTCGCCCACGCCGCGACCACCTACTACGAGATCGTCGCCGAGCACAGCGGCAGATGCTTAGACGTCCAGGACGCCAGCCGCGCCCACGGCGCCGACGTCGTGCAGGCGTACTGCGTGAGGGGATACAACCAGCAGTGGTCTTTCGTGCCGACCGACAGCGGTTATTTCAAGCTGGTCGCCCGGCACAGCGGCCTGTGCCTGGACGTCCAGGACGCCAGCCGCTTCCACGGCGCCAATGTTCTGCAGGCGAGGTGCTGGTCGCCGGGCTACAACCAGCAGTGGAGGATGCGGACGCCGCCCGGGGCGAAATGGCGCGGCAGCGGCGCCTTCGAACTGGTCGCCAGGCACAGCGGCCTGTGCCTGGACGTCCAGGACGCCAGCCGCGCCCATGGCGCCAATGTCCTTCAGGCGATCTGCAAGGATCGCCCCAACCAGATCTGGCGTCGCCGAACCCCATGAGCGTCACTCGTATCCGGCCCCCGCTCCCGGCATCGCGTCGGCGCGGGGGCCGTCCGCGTGCTGCGGGTGCCGCGCGCGGTGTGCGTGGCGTCGCGGGAGCGCGCGCAGGCGGTTGCGGGAAGGCGGAAGGGGAGGTACGCTCGCATACTTGGCACTTCAAACCAAGAGCGATATACAAGCCTCCCGTTAGGAGTATACCAGCGAATGGCTAATCGTCAAGATGCTCTCGCGGAAGCCCTTGACGTCGAGCAGGGGACCGTGTCCATGCTCTACGGCAGACTCGACGCGGCGCGTGAGCGGGCGCGGGCGGTGCTGCGTGAGGTGTACGGCCAGGGCGGCGCGCTGGGCACCCGCCAGGCCAGGGTCGAGCGCGAGGTGAGCGCCGCGGAGCAGGCGCGGCGGCTGGCGCAGCTGGACGGGGTCGAGCGCGGGCTGTGCTTCGGCCGCATCGACGAGCGCGGCGGCCAGAGCACCTACATCGGCCGGATCGGGCTGCGCGATGCCGAGCACGAGTCGGTGCTGGTCGACTGGCGCGCCCCGGCGGCCCGCCCGTTCTACGTGGCCACGGCCAGCGATCCCGGCGCCCTGCTGCGCCGCCGTCACCTGCACACCCGCGAGCGCACGGTGGTGGGCCTGGATGACGAGGTGTTCGACCTGGAGGCGATGAGCGAGGGCGAGCGCCGCACCCTGGTCGGCGAGGCGGCGCTGCTGGCGGCGCTGCGCCGGGGCCGCACAGGCCGGATGGGCGACGTGGTGGCCACCATCCAGACCGAGCAGGACCGGGTGATCCGCGCCGGCCTGCAGGGGGCGCTGGTGGTGCAGGGCGGCCCCGGCACCGGCAAGACCGTCGCGGCGCTGCATCGCGCCGCTTACCTCCTCTACACCCACCGCGACACGCTGGAGCGGCGGGGAGTGCTGGTGGTGGGGCCCAATCCGATGTTCCTGCGCTACATCGGCCAGGTGCTGCCGGCGCTGGGCGAGACGCAGGTGGTGATGTCGACGGTGGGGGAGTTGTTCCCCGGGGTGCGCGCGACCGCCGCCGACGGGCCGCGGGCGGCGGTGGTCAAGGGCGACGTGCGGATGGCCGAGGTGGTGGCGGCGGCGGTGCGCGAGCGGCAGCGCCTGCCCGAGGGCGATCTGGAGGTGGGTCTGGACGGCCGGGTGCTGCGGGTGCCGCGCGCGGTGTGCGTGGCGTTGCGGGAGCGGGCGCGGGCGGTGCGGTTGCCGCACAACATGGCGCGCAAGCTGTTCGTCACCGAAGTGCTGAAGGAGCTGGCGCGGGCCGAGGCGCGGGCGGTGGAGGAGGCATTGCGGCTGGCGGAGATGGAGTTCGAGGATCCGGAGCTGGAGGAGCCGCTGGATCTGGAGCGCGACCTGGACGAGGTCGATCTCGCGCTGGCCTCCGCGCGGCTGTGGCAGGAGCCCGCGATATACCAGGCGGTGGAGGGGTTGTGGCCGGAGCTGACGCCGCAGCGCCTCATCGCGGAGTTGCTGGCCTGCCCGGAGACGCTGTGGCAGATCTCGCCGCCGGGGCTGGAGTGGCGGGCGCTGGTACGGCCGGTGGATTCGCCGTGGACGATCGGCGACGTCCCGCTGCTGGATGAGGCGGCCGAACTGCTGGGCGAGGACGACTCGGCCAGCCGGTCGGCCTCCAGGCTGGCCGAGGGCGAGTGGGAAGAGCAGGAGCGCTACGCCCGTGAGGTGCTGGAGAGCACCGGCCTGCTGGAGGAGGGCATCTTCGACCGGGCCGACGTCCTGGCCGATCGCCACGCCGATGCCGGCCCGGACCTGAGCACCGCCGAGCGGGCCGCGGCCGACCGCCAGTGGGCCTACGGTCACGTGATCGTGGACGAGGCGCAGGAGTTGTCGGCGATGGCGTGGCGGATGGTCATGCGCCGGGTTCCGGCCCGCTCGCTGACGGTGGTGGGCGACATCGCCCAGACGGGTTCGGCGGCGGGCGCGCGCTCGTGGGGCGAGGTGCTGGATCCTTATCTGCGTGGCCGCTGGCGGGAGGAGCGGCTGCTGGTCAACTACCGGACGCCGGCGGAGATCATGCGGGTCGCGGCCGACGTCCTGCGCGTGGTCGACCCGTCCCAGAGCGTGCCGGAGTCGGTCAGGGACGGGGAGGCCGAGCCCCGCGCGGTCCGTACGGGCCTGGCCGGGCTGCCCGCGCTGGTGGCCGAGGAGCTGGCGCTGATCGGCGAGGGGCGCCTGGCCGTCCTGACCCCGGACGCCGCTCACGCGCCGGTGGCGGCGCTGCTGCCGGGCGGCGGCGATCTGGAGGCCCCGGTGGTGGTGCTGACGGTGACCCAGTGCAAGGGGCTGGAGTTCGACGCCGTCATCGTGGTGGAGCCGGCGGCCATCATGGCGCAGTCACCGATGGGCGGCCAGGACCTGTATGTGGCGGTGACCAGGGCCACCCGCCGCCTGACGATCACCCACGAGAACGACCTGCCGCCGGTCTTGTCCCGCATGTCCAAAAAATCTACTTTGTAAAGGCGGTCGGGCGGGACAAAAACCCAAACACATAATCGAATAAATACCCTCATTTAGACCCAAGGGGTTTACGGAGGGTCACGGGTAGAGCTGGTCGGCGACCTCGCGGACGCGGGTGGTCACCTGCAGCAGGCAGCGCAGGGTCTCGGTGTCGAGGTGGTCCATGATGCGCCGGTAGTGCTCCAGGCCGACGTCGTTGATCTCGGCCAGGAGCTTGGCGCCCGCCTCCGTCAGCTCCACCCGGCGCACGCGCCGATCGTGGGGGTCCTCGCGCCGGCTGACCAGCCCATGGCTGACCAGCCGGTCGACGATGCCGGTCACGGTGCCCAGGCCGACGCCGAGGTCGTGGGCCAGCTCCTGCCCGGAGACCGAACCGGTGTGGGACAGCAGCATGACGACCTTCAGTTGCCGCATGGTGAGGTTGGAGGTGAACAAGGCGGACTGGGTCTGGCTGAGGGCCCGCCCGAGGCCGCGCTGGGTCTCGGTGATCCGGCGGATCAGGTCTTCGCGTTCGTCGTCCACACTCACCTCTCGCTTCCTGAGAAGGCTATCAGGAAAGCCAAGGCAGATTAAATATTCGTACAAGGCGAAGTGTTAGTCTGGGGCGAAATCTGAAGGGACGCCCATGACCGCATTCGCCCGGTTGAGTCTTGCCAACCGCAGCCTCGTGATCTTACTGTCGATCGTGATCACCGCTTTCGGCGCGTTCACGATCCCGCAGCTCAAGCAGCAGTTGCTGCCGTCGCTGTCGTTCCCCGGCGCGTTCGTGATCGCCTCCTATCCCGGGGCTTCGCCCGAGATCGTGGAAGACCAGGTGACCAAGCCGCTGGAGGACTCCTTCCAGGGCATTGACGGCATGGAGCAGATGACCTCCACCTCCAAGGAGGGCATGACCCAGGTTCAGGTGGCCTTCGCCTTCGGCACCGACATCGAGGCGTCGATCAGCAAGATGCAGCAGGCGGTCAGCCGAGTGCAGCCGCAGTTGCCCGCCGGTGTGGATCCCCAGGTGGTCGCGGGTAACACCGATGACATTCCGGTGCTGGTGCTGGCGGTGGGCGACGGCGGCGACGAGCGGGCGATGGCCGACAAGCTGCGCCAGATCATGGTGCCGGAGCTGCAGGCCGTGCCGGGGGTACGGGAGGCGACGGTCACGGGCACCCGTGACGAGGTCGTCACGATCAAGCCGGACCTGAAGAAGATGGCGCTGGCGGGGGTGTCGGCGGCACAGATCCCGGACGTGCTCAAGGCGAACGGGACGCCGATCCCGGCGGGCACGCTCAACTCCGGCTCCTCCTCCCTCACGGTGCAGGTGGGCGAGCGCCTCGATTCGATCGACAAGCTGAAGGACCTGTACCTGACTCCGGCCCAGCCGCAGGCCAGCCCGGCCCAGGCCCAGGCCCAGGCCCAGGCCCAGGCCCAGCCGCAGGCGCAGCCGCAGCAGGGCCGGCCGGGCGGGCAGCAGCAGCCGGGCGGCCGGCCGGCGCAGACGACCGCGCTCGCCCAGCCCAAGCCGCTCAAGCCGGTGAAGCTGGGTTCGGTGGCCGACATCACGCGCGGCCTGGCCGAGGCGACGACGATCACCCGTACCGACGGCCGGACCAGCCTGGGCGTGTCGGTGACGATGATGCCCGACGGCAACGCGGTGTCGATCTCCAACGCGATCCGCGAGAAGCTGCCCGACCTGGGCCGCTCGCTGGGCGACTCGTCGGAGACGGCCGTGGAGGTGGTCTTCGACCAGGCCCCCTACGTTCAGCAGTCGATCGAGAGCCTGACCACCGAGGGCCTGCTGGGCCTGGCGTTCGCGGTGCTGGTCATCTTGGTGTTCCTGCTGTCGGTGCGCTCGACGCTGGTGACGGCGGTGTCGATCCCGCTGTCGGTGGTGATCGCGCTGATCGCGTTGTGGGCGGGCGACTATTCGCTGAACATGCTGACCCTCGGCGCGCTGACGATCGCGGTCGGCCGGGTGGTGGACGACTCGATCGTGGTGCTGGAGAACATCAAGCGCCACCTCGGCTACGGCGAGGCGAAACTGTCGGCGATCTTGTCGGCGGTACGCGAGGTGTCGGGCGCGGTGACGGCCTCGACGCTGACGACGGTGGCGGTGTTCGCGCCGATCGCGGTGGTCGGCGGCATGGTGGGTGAGTTGTTCGGCCCGTTCGCGGTCACGGTGGCGGTGGCGTTGCTGGCCTCGCTGGTGGTGTCGCTGACGGTGGTGCCGGTGATGGCGTACTGGTTCCTCAAGGCGCCGGTGCTGACGCCGGAGCAGGCGCGGGCGCAGCGGGAGGCGGCCGAGGCCAAGGAGCTGCGCAGCCCGCTGCAGCGCGCCTATCTGCCGGTGCTGCGGTTCGCGACGCGTTTCAAGCTGGTGACGATCCTGATCGGGCTGGCGGTGATGGTCGGCACGCTGGGACTGGCGGGCAGGCTGCAGACCAACTTCCTGGACTCGGCCGGCCAGAACACGATCTCGGTGTCGCAGAAGATGCCCGTGGGCACGGACCTGGCCACCACGGACGCGGCCGCCAAGAAGGTGGAGGGCCTCCTGGCCGGCCTGGACGGCGTGGAGACCTACCAGGTCAACGTCGGTGGCGGCAACGCGATGCGCGGCGGTGCCGGCGGCGGCGCGGACCGCGCCTCGTACTCGCTGACGCTGAAGGACGGCGCCGACACTCCGGCGGTGGAGCAGGCGCTGCGTGAGAAGCTGAGCGGTCTTTCGGACGTCGGTGAGGTGACGGTCGGCGGGTCGGGCGGCGGCGGTTTCTCCTCCGACTCCATCGATGTGATCGTGCAGGCGGCCGACGCCCAGACGCTGCGAAGCGCGGCCGACGCGGTCAAGACGGCGATGGGCCAGGTGCCGGGCCTGCGTGATGTGTCGTCCAACCTGGAGGCCAGCGCCCCGCGCGTCGAGGTGCGGGTCGACAAGGAGAAGGCGGCCGCCAAGGGGCTGTCGGAGGCGCAGATCGGCCAGTCGGTGGCGCAGGCCTTCCGCGGCGCGCCGCTGGGCCAGCTGACGCTGGACGGGCGGGCCAGTGACCTGGTGCTGCGCGTGGGTGAGGCTCCCGAGGACGTCAAGGAGATCGAGAAGCTGAAGCTGGCCACGGCGACGGGCCTGGTGAAGCTGTCGTCGGTGGCCGACGTGAAGCGGGTGGCGGGGCCGACGCAGGTGACCCGGATCGACGGTGAGCGCTCGGCGACGGTGTCGGCCAAGACGACGGGCTCGGACCTGGGCAGCGTGACGCAGGCGCTGACGACGAAGCTGAAGGGGGTCACCCTGGCCGCGGGCGCCTCCTATGAGATCGGTGGCGCGTCGGCGGATCAGCAGGAGGCGTTCGCGGATCTGGGGCTGGCGATGCTGGCGGCGATCGCGATCGTGTTCATGATCATGGTGGCGACGTTCCGCAGCTTCGTGCAGCCGCTGATCTTGCTGGTGTCGATTCCGTTCGCCGCGACGGGCGCGGTCGGGCTGCTGGTGGCCACCGGCACGGCGATGGGTGTGCCGGCGCTGATCGGCATGCTGATGCTGATCGGGATCGTGGTGACCAACGCGATCGTGCTGATCGACCTGATCAACCAGTACCGCGCTCAGGGGCTGGGGATCGTGGAGGCGGTCATCGAGGGCGGCCGGCGCAGGCTGCGGCCGATCCTGATGACGGCGGTGGCCACGATCTGCGCGCTGACGCCGATGGCGCTGGGCGTGACGGGGCAGGGCGGGTTCATCTCCCAGCCGCTGGCGGTCGTGGTCATCGGCGGGCTGATCACCTCGACGCTGCTGACGCTCGTGCTGGTTCCGACCCTCTACACGATGGTGGAGCGGGCCAAGGAGCGGCTGCGCCGCAAGCCGGCCGAGCCGAAGAAGGAAGAGGCGAAGGTTTTGGCTCCGACCCCGTAGAACAGAGGGGTGCTGCGCCCGTACGGCCTGGTGCCGTACGGGCGCAGCCGTGTGAATAGACTTGTCCGACGTGACTTCCAAGCCGCGTGTCCCTAATGTTTTGGCCGCCCGTTATGCCTCCCCGGAGCTGGCCCGGTTGTGGTCCCCCGAGTACAAAGTCGTCGCCGAGCGGCGGCTGTGGCTGGCGGTGCTGCGGGCGCAGGCGGAGCTCGGGGTCACGGTCCCGGACAGCGCGGTCGCCGACTACGAGAAGGTGGTCGAGCAGGTCGATCTGGGCTCCATCGCCGCGCGGGAGCGGGTGACGCGCCACGACGTGAAGGCGCGCATCGAGGAGTTCAACGCGCTGGCCGGGCACGAGCAGGTGCACAAGGGCATGACCTCGCGTGACCTGACCGAGAACGTCGAGCAGCTGCAGATACGCGACAGCCTCCTGCTGGTACGCGACCGGGTGGTGGCGTTGCTGGCCCGGCTGGCGCGCCTGGCCGAGGAGCATGAGACGACGGTGGTGGCGGGCCGTTCGCACAACGTGGCGGCGCAGGCCACCACGCTGGGCAAGCGGTTCGCCTCGGCGGCCGATGAGCTGCTGGTGGCCTTCGGCCGGCTGCAGGAGCTGATCGCCCGCTACCCGCTGCGCGGCATCAAGGGACCGGTGGGCACCGCCCAGGACATGCTGGACCTGCTGGACGGCGACCGCGCGAAGCTGGCGGAGCTGGAGGGCCGGGTGGCCGCGCATCTGGGGTTCGAGCGGCGTTTCACCAGCGTGGGCCAGGTCTACCCGCGCTCGCTGGACTTCGAGGTCGTCTCGGCCCTGGTGCAGCTGGCGGCCTCGCCGTCGTCGCTGGCCAAGACGATCCGGCTGATGGCCGGGCACGAGCTGGTGACGGAGGGGTTCAAGGAGGGGCAGGTCGGCTCGTCGGCGATGCCGCACAAGATGAACACCCGCTCCTGCGAACGGGTGAACGGCCTGACGGTGGTGCTGCGCGGTTACGCCTCGATGGTGGCCGAGCTGGCGGGCGACCAGTGGAACGAGGGCGATGTGTCGTGCTCGGTGGTGCGCCGGGTGGCGCTGCCGGACGCCTTCTTCGCCTTCGACGGGCTGGTGGAGACGATGCTGACGGTCCTGGACGAGTTCGGCGCGTTCCCGGCGGTGATCTCGGCGGAGCTGGACCGCTACCTGCCGTTCCTGGCCACGACGAAGATGCTCATGGCGGCGGTGCGCGCCGGGGTGGGCCGGGAGCGGGCGCACGAGCTGATCAAGGAGCACGCGGTGGCTTCGGCGCTGGCGATGCGCTCACGCGGCGCGGCCAACGAGCTGCTGGAGCGGCTGGCGGCCGATGAGCGTTTCCCGCTGGACCGCGCGGCTTTGGCGGCGCTGCTGGCCGACCGGGTGTCGTTCACCGGCGCGGCGGCCGAGCAGGTGGCGGCGCTGTCGCGGTCGGTGGGCGAGATCGTGGCGGCCCACCCGGAGGCGGCGGCCTACCGGCCGGGCTCGATTCTGTGATCGCCGAGCTGTCGCGGCTGGATGAGGTGCGCTCGGCGTGCGGGGACGACGACCTGCTGATGTGGGCGGCGCAGGGGCTCTCCGGTGGCGTGCGGGTGTGGGCGTCGGGTGAGGCGGTGGTGGCGGCCTCGCCGGGCCTGTCGCGCCGGGACCGGCTGGCGGTGTGGGGCGGCGCGGCATGCGCGACGCGGCTGGTACGGCACGCGCTGAGCGAGATGGGGCCCTCGTATCGGCCGGTGGGTGAGGCCGGCCTGGTGGCAGAGGTGACGGCGCGGCTGGCGGAGTTGGAGGTGGCGGGCACGTTCTGGTGGATGAGCCTGCCCGCCCCGGCCCCGGGCTCGGGCTCGGCTCCGGGCTCGGGGGACGCGGCGGGCGGCCCGGACGAGGCCGGGTGGCTGGGGCCGGAGATGGACGCGGAGGTGGCCGGGTTGCTGGCGGCCGCCGCGCCGGATTCGTACGCGGTGCCGGGCGTGCCCGGAGTACGGCGATGGGCCGGGGTACGGACCGGCGCCGGGCTGGCGGCGGTCGCGGCCGAGGCGTGGAGCGCCCCCTCGGTCGGCTTCCTGGCGGGGGTGGCGACGGCGGCCCGCTTTCGCGGGCGTGGGCTGGCGCATCGGCTGTGCCGGTGGGTCTCGGGCGAGATGGTGGCGGCGCGGGGCCGGGCGGCGCTGATGGTGGATGAGGACAACCGGGCGGCGATCGGGGTGTACGAGCGGATCGGCTACCGGCACCGCCCGCTCATGGCCTCGCGGGTGGCGTAGGACGCCCTTTTGAGGACGCGCCACGGCGCCCGCCGCCTGCGGCACGAATGAGGCCTCCCCGCGTTGTGCCGTACGGGGCGGCGGGTTTGTGCGCCTTCATGGGCTCGGTTTATGGGCGAGCGTGGCGGAGCAGTTCGGTGAGCAGGGGGCGCAGGGCCGCGGGCACCTGCGACTCGGTCAGCTCGGTGACCTGGTCGCCGGTGGGGCGGTGGACGGTCAGCCGGTAGCGGGGCTGGGAGGAGCCGGCCGGTTCGGCGGCCGCGCCGGGGCCGAGGCGCCGCAGCAGGTCGTCGAGGCTGTCGTCCAGGTCGGTGTCGAGGGTGGCGGTGCGGCGCAGGCCGGTGAAGCCGCCGCTGGTTTCGAGCGTGACACGCATGGGCGTCCCTCCGGTTTCACCCCTACGGTACGGGGCTCGGCCCGGGTCCGGGGCGGGCTTGGGCCGCGCGACCCTCGCCGCCGGACCCGTGCGGAGAGCCTCGGTTACCAGAATCCCTGCTGCCTGGCGGCGCCGCGGACGGTCTGGGGGGACTGGCGGGGGACGAGCCCGGCGCGGGCCAGGATGCGGGCCTGGGCGACGGCGACGGTGGCGGCGTCGGCGAACTTGGCGTTGGGCCACAGGTTCTGCAGCGTCTGGTACATGATCACGGTGGCCGCGTAGAGGCCGAGGTCCTGGCTGATGAGGTAGAACCAGCGGTTGGTGATGCCGGACATGATGTGCGGGTCGGCGGGTTCGAAGTAGCCGGACATGTCGCGGGGTTGCGGGTCGCGGCCCATCAGGGGGTTGTCGAAGGCGGTGCCGGGTTCGGCCATGTTGCGCAGCGCCTCGCCGTACAGGTCGTCGGCCATGATCTCGTCGCCGATGAGCCAGTTGTGGGTGTGGGCGTCCTGGCCGCTCGCGTAGGCGTCGATGGCGGTGCCGAGCATGTCGCTGAAGGATTCGTTCAGTGCGCCGCTCTGGTCGTTGGTGTAGTTGAGGTTGGCGCTGAACTGGGTGACGCCGTGGGTGAGCTCGTGGGCGCACACGTCCATGCTGGCGGTCAGGTCCTTGAAGACCTGGCCGCTGCCGTTGCCGAACACCATGCGCAGGCCCGCGTCGTCCCAGAAGGCGTTGTCGAAGGCGATGCCGAAGTTGACGTTGGCGACGAGGTTGAGGCCGGCGTTGTCGATGGAATCGCGGCCGAGCCGGTCCTTGTAGTAGGTGCGTACCGTGCCGAGGTGGTCGTAGGCGTCGTTGGCGTTCTGGGCGGCGACGGCGGGGTCTCCTTCGCCGCGGATGAAGGTGACGTCGAAGGTCCACTGGTTGAGGTCGTCGTAGACGAGGCGTCCGCCGGTGCCGGGTTTGGGGACGGTGAGCCCCGGGGGCACGCTTTCGGGTTCGGCGGTCAGGCGCTGCTGGGCCAGCGGGAGGGCGTCGGTGCTGCGCCGGCCGCGGCGGAACTGGGCGGAGACGACGGCCGAGCGCTGGGCGGGAGAGGGTTCGGCGCTCTGCTGTGCCTGGACCTTGGCGATGTGGTCGAGGACGTGGGGCGGGACGAAGGAGCAGCGATATGCCATGGCTGAGCCCTTTTGGCGGGAACGGATTCTGACGTTTCCACGTAAGCGGGGCCGGATGCGGGGCGCATCGGTGGCGGTCTCAGGGCTATCCCTAGGCGGCGTCCAGGCCGGGGTTCGGGGTGGCCGGAAAATCGGATGAGGTTCGGCAGGCCGTCAGGCACAGTTGACAGTGTGATGTCCGATTTTGTTCCTGGTATCGAGTTGTCTCGAGACTTTTATGCCGAGGTGGTGGCGCCGCTGGTGGAGCGGGTGCCGCACAGTGCCGCGTTGATCGGGCCGGGCTCGGAGGTGCTGGCCTTCGACACGGGCCGCTCCGCCGATCACGACTGGGGCCCGCGGGTGCTGGTGTTCGTGGAGCCGGAGCGGGTGGCTCAGGTGGAGGAGCGGGTGCTGGCCGGGCTGCCCGAGCGGTTTCGGGGGCTGGAGACGGTGTTCGACTACCACGGTGCCCGGCGGCCGGGCGTGGTGGTCGCCGATCTGGAGGCGTGGCTGGTGGAGCGGCTGGGGTTCGACCCGCGGCGCGGGGTGTCGCTGCTGGACTGGCTGTCGGTGCCGTGGCAGAGCCTGGCGGAGGTGACGCTGGGGGAGGTCTTCCATGACGGGCTGGGCGGGCTGGAGGAGGCCCGGGCGGCGCTGCGCTGGTATCCGGGCGATGTGTGGCGGTACGTACTGGCCTGTCAGTGGCGGCGCATCGCCCAGGAGGAGCCGTTCCCCGGCCGGTCGGGCGAGGTGGGGGATGAGCTCGGCTCAGCCGTCGTGGGGGCACGGCTGAGCCGGGAGGTGATGCGGCTGGCGCTGCTGCTGCGCCGCCGCTACCCGCCCTACGCCAAATGGCTGGGCAGCGCCCTGGCGCGGATGCCCGGCTCGACGGAGCTGGGGGAGTCGCTGGGGCTGGCGGTGGCCGCCCGGTCATGGCGGGAGCGGGAGGACGGGCTGGCCGCCGCCTACGCGCGGCTGGCGGCGCTGCAGAACCGGGTGGCGCTGGCCGAGCCGCTGGATGAGCGGGTACGGGACTTCCACGACCGGCCCTTCCGCGTCATCGGCGGCGACCGGTTCGTCCAGGCGCTGCTGGGATCGGTGTCGGACCCGGTGATCAAGGGGTTGCCGGTGGTGGGGTGCGTGGACCAGCTGTCGGACTCGGTGGACCTGCTGCTGGAGCCGCGCCGCGCCCGCGCGGTGACGGCGGCCGCTCTCGGCCTGAGCGCCTGAACGCCTGAACGCCTGAACGCCGCTCAGGCCCGCCTGCGGGCGAACAGGCGGGCGCCGCCGAACACGCACACGGCCGCCAGGGCCACGGTGACGGCGGCGCCGGTCAGGACAGTGGCGTTAGCGTAGTGGCCCTGGAAGACCTGCCGTACCGCGTCGACGGTGTAGCGCAGGGGCACCACCCGGGAGGCGGCGTCCAGCCAGCCCGGAGCCAGGCTCATCGGCAGCAGCAGGCCTGACAGCAGCATGAGCGGCATGCCGGCGGTGTTGGCGATGGCCGCGAACTCCGGCGGTGTGGCGACGTTCATGGCCAGCCCGTAGGACAGGGCCGACAGGGCGGCGGCCAGGACGGCGACGAAGGCCAGGCCCAGCACGATCCCGGCCAGCGGCGCGCGCAGCCCGAAGGCCAGGCCGAGCCCGACGAGCAGGATCGACTGGACGAGCAGTTGCACGACGTCGCGCAGCGTGCGGCCCAGCAGCAGGGCCAGCGGGTGGACGGGGGTGACGCGCATGCGGTCGATGACGCCGAGATTGCGGTCCATCAGCAGGCCGAGCCCGACGAACGAGCCGCCGAGCAGGGCGAGCTGCACCAGCACGCCGGGCACCAGCGCCTGCCAGGACGATCCGCCCACGCCGAGGTCGAACCTGGTCAGCAGCGGGCCGAACAGCGCCAGGAACAGCAGCGGCTGCAGCATGCCGAACCACAGGCTGGTCGTGGAGCGCAGCGTGGCGCGCAGGTAGCGGCCGAAGATGATGCCGGTGTCGGTGAGAAGGGTCATGGGTCTGTATTCCTGTGGGTCTGGATGGACAAAAGGGTCTAGATGGACAGGGGTTCGCCGGCGGTGGTGCGGCCGGTGATGGCCAGGAAGGCCTCCTGCAGGCTGGCGGCCGGATCGCCGGTGTGGCGGGACTTGAGCTCGGCGGGGGTGCCTTCGGCGACGACCGCTCCGGCGTCCACGACGACGATGCGGTCGGCGAGCGCGTCGGCCTCGTCGAGGTAGTGGGTGGTCAGGAAGACCGTGGTGCCGTGCTCGGCGCGGATGCGGCGCACCAGCTCCCACAGCTCGGCGCGGCTGCCGGGGTCCAGACCGGTGCTCGGCTCGTCCAGGAAGAGCACCTGCGGCCGGTTGACCAGGCCGAGCGCGATCTCCAGCCGGCGGCGCTGGCCACCGGACAGGGCGCCGCTCGGCCGCTGCATCAGCTCGGTCAGCGCCAGGTCGCGGGCCAGTTCCTCGGCCCGCTCGCCGGCCTGGCCTCTGCTCAGGCGATGCAGCCGGCCCTGGGTGATGAGCTCCTCGCGTACGCCGCAGCCGGGGTCCAGGCCGCCGGACTGGGCGACGTAGCCGATGCGGCGGCGTACCCCGGCGGGGTCGGCGAGCAGGTCGTGCCCGGCCACCTCGGCGTGGCCGCCGCTGGGCGGCAGCAGGGTGGTGAGCATGCGGACAGTGGTGGTCTTGCCGGCGCCGTTCGGGCCGAGGAAGCCGAGGATCTCACCGCGCGCCACGGTCAGGTCGATGCCGCGTACGGCGTGGACGGGGCCTTTGGCCAAGGCGAAGCTGCGGGTCAGGCCCCGGACGTGGATGGCTGGTTCAGGCATGCCGCCGATAGAACCACAGTCCACTCCAAAATTGCAATCGACTTAAAGTTTGGAGTTGAGTTAAGCTATTTGGCATGACCGAGGGCTTGCGCGAACGCAAGAAGCAGCAGACCCGCCACCGCATCCGCGACGTGGCCACCGCCCTGTTCGTCGAACGCGGCTTCGACCACGTCACCATCGCCGAAGTCGCCGCGGCGGCGGAGGTGTCCGTCAACACCGTCTACAACTACTTCCAGACCAAGGAGGACCTCGTCCTGCCGCCCGAGGAGGCCTCCCCCCAGCGCCTGGCCGACATCGTGCGCCACCGCCCCACAGGCCAGGCCGCCGTCCCCGCCGTCCTGGAGCACCTGCGCCAGGAGGTACGGCGGCGCGAACGCAAGCTCGGCCTGACCGACGGCTTCGGCCGCGTCTTCGACATGATGCGCGCCGCCCCCACCCTCACCGCCCGCCTGGGCGACCTCGGCCGGCAGATGACCGACGAACTGGCCGCCGTCCTGGCCCAGGACAGCGGCGCCGCACCCGGCGACCCGCTGCCCGCCATGGTGGCCTGGCACATCGGCGGCTTCCACGCGCTCATCTACGCCGAGATCGGCCAACGGACCGCGGCGGGCGAGGGCCCCGACGCCATCGCCGCGGCCGTGCTGGAACTCATCGACGTCTACGAGGACCTGCTCGGAGACCGACTTCTCACCTACGCCACACGTAAGGACTGACCATTGTTCAGAGTGACGATCCGAGGCACCTTCCAGGGCCTGGACGAGACCACGCGTGAGGCCGTACGGGCCGCGGCAGGCGCCGCCTTCACCGAAACCGGGACCTTCACCCACGACCAGAGCGTGTCGGCCTTCACCTTCCGCTGCCAGATCCCCGCGGGCCCCGACGACGGCGAGCACGAGGCCACCGCGGCCGCGATGGCCGCCCTGGACGCCCACGGACACCCCTACCACGTGCTGCGCATCGCGGTCACGGACATGCGCGACATCAAGATCCGCCGCAAGGGCCGCCCGAGAGCCGGCTCGGGCTGAGCCCCGCCACCGGCCTTCAGCGGCGGGCGTTGGCGGCGATGGCCACACGGAAATAGACGGCAAGACGCGGCGCCACATCCTCGAAACGAGCGGCGAAGCGCGGATCCGCCACATACAACTCGCCCAGCCCCCGATGCACCTCATGCGTGCGCGCGTCGCACCATCGGCTGATGTGAGCGCGATGACGCTCGGCCACGTCCATCGCCTCCTCCAGCGCGAAACCCAGCTTCCGACACATCAGCACCTGCTGCAGCGTCTTCGGTTCCCTGTGTTTACCTAGGTAAAGCGGACATCGGCGTAGTCTCGTCGCGGCCGACCGGGGCCGGGCAGTGATCCGGTGGAAGCCGAAGCCGCGTCCGTCCGGCGAGCCGGGCGGACCGTGGTTGGAGAACCGCGTTGTCGGGGCCTGACTGCGCACTCCTGGAGGAAGTGCGCCTCTTGGGCCACCGCCCCGCCGGACGCTATCCCGGTGATGCGGACACCAACAGGGGCGGGGACCGAGCGCTCAGTCAGGCACCCGGCTGTGACAGAAAATTACCGCACGATTACCAACCGTCGCAACCGATCAAGACAGAGAAATCCAACAACAGTTCTCACTGAAACCATCGGCTCGCACAGCGATGCCAGCGACAGTTCATGCCCTGACCAGATCCGCCTCGGTGTAACACCGGCAACCGGCCGCCGTCCGCTCACCCGGACAGAGCAGGCCGATGTCGTCATAGTGATGCAGCGTCCGCACGGTGACACCGGCCAGCCTGGACACCTGCCCCACGGAGAAGCTCATGACACCCACCATGAACCCTCACGTTACGTCAGGCACAAGCCCCAGCTGGACTCTCCCACAGCCGGAGGCCCCATGCTGGGGGACGTGGACGACGACCTCCTGCCGATCGGACAGTTCGCCCGGCTCACCCGGCTGAGCGTCAAGCAACTGCGGCACTACGACGAGATCGGGCTGCTCCGGCCCGCCTGCGTGGACACCGCCACCGGCTACCGCTACTACCGCGCCGCCCAGGCCCGCACGGCCATGTCGATCGGGCTGCTGCGCTCCCTCGACGTGCCGCTGCCCGTCGTCGGCCAGGTCCTGGCCGGCACCGAAGGCGCCCTGGAGTCCGTACACGACTCACTGGAGGCCGAACTGGCCCGGCGGCGGCGCACACTGGCCTCCCTGGAGCGCGTCATAGCCGACGGCCTGCCCGCCACCCAGGTCCGCATCGTCACCGAACCGGCCCACCGCGTCGCGCTCGTGCGCGAACGTGCCACCGGCCCCGCCGACATCGCCCGCGCCACCACCGCCGCGATGACACGCCTGACAGCCGGCCTGCTGTACGGGCCGGCGACCCGATCCGACACAGGCACTGCCACGGACACCGACACTGACACGAGGGACGCCACGGGGAGCGTCGCGGGCACCGACCCGGCACACTCCGGCACGACGCCCTCTACGATGCCCGGCGCGGACTCCTCCCCGGTGCCCTCCGTGATGTCCTCCGATACCCCCTCCGCGGTCCCCGGCAGCCGTCCAACTACCGCTGACACGCCCCCAGCGCTGCCCGGTGGGGGAGCGGCGGCCGGCGGCCCGCGCTTGATAGGCCTGTTCCCCGTCGACCTGACCGACGACTTCGACGTGACCGCCGCGCTCGTCCTGGCAGACGGCTGGCACACCGGCGGGACAGCACAGCTGGACGTGCTGCCCGGCGGCACCTTCGCCGCCGCCACCCACCTCGGCCCCTACGACCAGATCTCCCTGACCGCCCACGCCGTCCTGGCCTGGTGCGCCGAACGCCGCCACCCCATGCGCGGCCCGATCCGCGAGGTGTACGTGTCCGACCCGGCCCACACCCCGCCCGAGCAACTGATCACCCACCTGATGATCCCTTTGGAGGACGAGTCATGAGCGCCGAACTGATCACCCAAGGCCCCGTCACCTGCCTGAACGTCACCGGCCTGGGCGAACCCGGCGGAGCCGAGCACCTGTCCGCGATCGGCGCCCTGCACGCCGTCGCCGCCGCGATGGGCAGCCCCGCCGGCCCGCTGGAGGGCCTGTGGTGGGTGGAGGACGAACGCCCGGGGCTGCAGGTGCCGCGCGAGCAGTGGCGCTGGCACCTGCTGCTGCCCCTGCCCGCCACCCCCGAGCCCGGACACCTGGAACAGGCCCGCGAGTCCGTACGCGCGAGCGGCGCGGCCGTCGACCGCGTACGGGTGGCCGTCTTCACCGAGGGACAGTGCGTGCAGATGCTGCACCACGGCCCCTACAGCGACGAGCCCGCGACGCTGAAGGTGATGGAGGAGTACATGGACGAGCACGGCCTGGTGGCCAACGGGCCGCACCACGAGGTGTACCTGACGGCGTTCGACGACCCCGACCCGCGCACGCTGCTGCGCCAGCCCGTCCGCCCGGCATGAACCACCTCACCCGTTAATCAGGGGTTCATCTGGGGTCGCACGATCTTCCCCCGCCACCGCGCCGGCTCTTACATTCCGAAGCGTCACCCCATCCCGAGCGTCACCGCGGACACACCGGCCCAGCCAGGTCAGGCCGGTCGCCACGGCCGCGTCGGGCGCGAAGGTAAGAGCCGGCAAGGAGACAGACCGTGTTCAAGCGCATCGCCCTCATCCCTGTGCTGTTACTCGCCTTCCTGGGAGTGGCGAACCCCGCCCCGGCCCAGGCGCACGAGTCGCGCCACCTGCGCATCCTGCTCACCAACGACGACGGCTACACCTCCGCCTATCTGCAAGGACTGCGCCAGAAGCTGATCGAGGCGGGCCACGAGGTGACGGTCGTCGCCCCCGACAGCGACGTCAGCATCACCGGCACGGCGATCAACGCCAGGTTCGGCACCACGCTGCAGGCCACGCAGAAGGAGCCCGGCGTCTGGGCCGTCGGGGGCAGTCCCAGCGACGCGGTCGCGTTCGGGACACGCGTCGTGTTCGCCGGCAACCCGCCGGACCTGGTGGTCTCGGGCCCCAACCCGGGTGAGAACGTCGCCGCCACCGCCAACTACTCCGGCACCGTCGCCGCGACGATCACCGCCATCACCGGCGGCATCCCCGCCGTGGCGGTCAGCGTCGCCAGGAGCGGCGGCTCCTTCCCCAGCGCCGACCAGTCGATCGCCTTCGCCGTCAAACTCGTCGACCGGCTGGCGGCGACCTCACGCGGCGCCGTCCTGCCCGCCCGCACCGCGCTGAACGTCAACTACCCCGTCACCCCCAACGGCAAGGTCACCGTCGCCAAGCTGGGCACCTCGCTGCCGTTCTCCACCGACTACACCCTCGACTCCACCGCGTGCGCCACCTGCTACCGCATCCTGCCCCTGCCGGCCACCGCGCCCGACCCGGTGACCGACGCCGACCGCACCCTGCTGGCCGCGGGCGACGTCACCATCACCCCGCTGGACGGTAACTGGGAAGCGGGATCGACCATCGCCAGCGTCATCCGCTTCCGCCTCAACGCCCTGACCCCCTGAGCCCGGAGCGACCTTCCCCGGAACGCTGTGGGCCCGCGAGCACAGGAGACCACCACGGGCCCACAACCCGACCCCACAACCCGACCCCACCACACGGCTCTACGACACGGCACCACGCGGCGCCAACCCTGCGGTGCAACCACACAGCGCCAACCCTGCAACCCCACCACACAGTGCCAACCTTGCGGTGAGCGGGAGCGGGACGGTGAGCGGGACGGGGCCGCACGAGGGGCGAGCACAACGCGCGTCCCGAACGCGACCGCGTCGCTGGGGCTGCCCGCGGTCGCCGAGCGGGCGGCCTGGTCTGGCTGCTCGCGATGTCCAGACGCGGAGGCTTCTTCTGGGCGGCGCCACACCACCGGGCCACACGAGGGCCACACGAGGGCTGAGCACGACAGAGCGGCACGATATGGCTGCGCGACCCCCGAACCGCGACCCCCGAACCGTTGTCTAGAACCGCGGTCCTAGACAGGGACTCCTAGACAGCGGTGAGGATGACAGGCCCGTCGTCGGTGATGGCCACCGTGTGCTCGCTGTGGGAGGCGCGCGAGCCGTCAACGGTCCGCAACGCCCATCCGTCGGCGGCCGTGAGGTAGCGGCCGTCGCCGCCCGCGGTGAACATCGGCTCGATCGCCAGCACCAAACCCGTCCGCAGCACCAGCCCGCGCCCCGGCCGCCCCTGGTTGGCCACGTGCGGGTCCTCGTGCATCTTCCGGCCGATCCCGTGCCCGCCGAAGTCGATCGGCACGCCATAACCGCCCGCCACCGCGACCGAGGAGATGGCGTGCCCGATGTCGCCCATCCGGTTGCCCGGCCGCATCGCGGCGATGCCCGCCCGCAGGGCTTCCTGCGTCGCCTCGATGAGCGCCACATCACGGGCGCGCGGCTGCCCCACCACGAAGCTGACCGCCGAGTCGCCCGCCCACCCGTCGAGGTAGGCGCCGCAGTCGATGCTGACCAGGTCGCCGTCCTTGAGCCGGTAACGGTCCGGGATGCCGTGCACGATCACGTCGTTGATCGACGAGCAGATGACCGCCGGGTAGGGCGTCGGCGCGAAGTGCGGCTGATAGCCGAGGAACGCGGGCTTGGCACCCGCCTCGGCGATGATGGTGGCCGCCAGCTCGTCCAGCTCGTCGACCCGCACCCCCACCGCCGCATGCTTGACGATCGCCTGCAGCGCCCGCGCCACCACGCGGCCCGCTTCGCGCATCGCCTCGATCTCCGCCAATGTCTTGATCTCTACCATGTCGATAACTATACCGGTATTTTTATCCCGACGGTATTTGTATCCCAGCTGTAGACTGGGGTTCATGGTCCGACCCTCGCTGACCCCCGAAGAGCGACGGCGCGGCGAGCAGCTCGGCCTGCTGCTCCGCGACGTGCGCGGCGACCGCAGCATCGTCGAAGTCGCCGCCGCGGCCGGCATGTCCGCCGAAACCCTCCGCAAGATCGAGACCGGCCGCATCCCCACCCCGGCCTTCTTCACCATCGCCGCCCTGGCCGACGTCCTCGGCGTCTCCCTCGACCACCTCGCCCTGCGGCTCACCCCCGCCACACCCGCCTGAGCGAGACAAAACCGGGCCCGCTCAACCGCTCGTCCCCGCCACACCCGCCTACCGCCGCCACACTCGCCCAAAAGCCCACCTCAGCCACGCGAACGAGCCAGGCCAAAGCGGGCCCGGCGGAAGCGGGCGAAGCGGAAGCGGGCCCGCTCACCGATCCGGGTCAGCCCGCTTCAACAACGGATGCGCCCGCATCGCCCCCTCCAGCTCGCCCGGCAACTCATCGCGGTAACGCCCCAGCGTCGACAGATCACTGTGCCCCAGCACCCGCCGCACCGCGTCCATGTCCACCGCGTCCGCCAAAAGATGCGTCGCCGTCGTATGCCGCAACCCATGCGGCGTCACCGACCGCCGCTGCTCGGCCGCCACCCGCCGCTGCACCCGATCGATCACCCCCTGCACATCACCACGCGCCAGCCGCCGTCCCCGCCACGACAACAACAACGCCTTGTCCGGCAACGCCGCCCGCTCCCGCGCCAGATAGGCCTCCAACGCCAGCGCCACATCGCGGGGGAGCGGGACATCCCGGGTGCGGCCCCCCTTGCCGAAGATCCGCCAATAACGCACCCCGTCATTGGTGTAGAAATCCTCGACATTGGCCCGTACCAGCTCCGACACCCGCGGCCCCAGCGTCGACAACAGCAACACGATCAACGCATCACGCAACTCCGTCCGCTGATCACGCCGCCCCGCCGCCGGCGCCTCACCAGCCGACCGCGCCGCCCCGATCAGCCCCTGCGCCTGCTCCCGTGTCAACGCCCGCCGCTCGGGCCGCAACCCGCCCCGCTCCCTGGCCGTCACCGTCGACGCCGCCATCGGATTGATCTGCACCCAGCCCGCCAGCGACGCGTACTTGAACAACGCCGAGATCGAACGCCGAAACCGCGCCTGCGACGACGGACTCTGCCCCCCGCCACTCGCCGGGCGCCGGCCATCCGGCTTACGCGCGAACGCCAGCAAGATCGCGTCGACGTCCTCACCCGACAGGTCGTCCAGCACCGTCGACTCCCCGGCCAGCGCCACCAGCGTCGCCACGTCGCGCGCATACAGCTCCGCCGTCGCCTGCGACAACGCCCCCGTCAACGTCTTGGCCCGCACCAGCTCCACATAGCGGTCGGCCGCCTCCACCACCGTCAGCCGATCGAGCTCAGCAGGCCGCACCGTCCCCCCTCACCCCAAGATCCATCGAAGATCCACACAGGCAGACGGTAGCGGGCCCCACCGACAGAAAATCAGATGTCGCGGAAGGTCTCGATCCGCGCCCCCAGCGCGTTCAGCCGCTCGGCCAGATCCTCATACCCCCGGTTGATGACGTACACATTGCGCAGCACCGACGTGCCCTCACCCGCCATCATCGCCAGCAGCACCACCACCGCCGGCCGCAGCGCCGGCGGGCACATCATCTCCGCGCTGCGCCAGCGCGTCGGACCCTCCACCAGCACCCGATGCGGATCCAGCAACTTCACCGACGCCCCCAGCCGCGTCAGCTCCGTCAGATAGATCGCCCGGTTGTCATAGACCCAGTCATGGATCAGCGTCGAACCCTGCGCCGTCGCCGCGATGGCCGCGAAGAACGGCACATTGTCGATGTTCAGCCCCGGGAACGGCATCGGGTGGATCTTGTCGATGGGGGAGACCAGCTTGGAAGGCCGCACCGTCAGATCCACCAGCCGCGTCCGCCCGTTGGCCGCCGCGTACTCGGCACCCCGATCGTGATCGAGGCCCATCTCCTCCAGAACCGCCAGCTCGATCTCCAGGAACTCCACCGGCACCCGGCAGATCGTCAGCTCCGACTGCGTCACCACCGCCGCCGCCAGCAGGCTCATCGCCTCCACCGGGTCCTCAGAGGGGGAGTAGTCCACATCCCGCTCGATCGAGGCCACCCCGTGAACCGTCAGCGTCGTCGTGCCCACGCCCTCCACCCGCACGCCCAGCTCCTCCAGGAAGAAGCACAGGTCCTGCACCATGTAATTGGAGGAGGCGTTGCGGATCACCGTCACACCGTCGTGGCGCGCCGCCGCCAGCAGCGCGTTCTCCGTCACGGTGTCACCCCGCTCGGTCAGCACGATCGCCCGCGACGGCGACACCCCCCGGTCCACCCGCGCGTGGTAGAAACCGCCCGTCGCCGTGATGTCCAGCCCGAAGTGCCGCAACGCCGACATGTGCGGCTGCACCGTGCGCGTCCCCAGGTCGCAGCCGCCCGCGTACGGAATCCTGAACTGGTCCGTACGATGCATCAACGGCCCCAGGAACATGATCACGCTCCTGGTACGCCGCGCCGCCTCGGTGTCCATCGCCTCCAGCTCCAGCCGGGCCGGAGGCACGATCTCCAGGTCGCTGCCCTCGTTGATCCACCGCGCCCGCACCCCGATCGAGGCGAGCACCTCCAGGATCCGGTAGACCTCCTCGATCCGCGCCACCTTACGCAGAATCGTCCGCCCCGATGTCAGCAGCGACGCGCACAGCAGCGCCACACACGCGTTCTTGGAGGTCTTGACATCGATGCTGCCCGACAGGCGCCGCCCGCCCACGACCCGCAGATGCATCGGCCCGGCATAGCCCAGCGACACGATCTCACTGTCGAGCGCCTCGCCGATCCGGGCGATCATCTCAAGACTGATGTTCTGGTTACCGCGCTCGATCCGGTTCACCGCGCTCTGACTCGTCGCCAGAGCGTCCGCCAGCTGCAGCTGTGTCCACCCACGGTGCTGGCGCGCGTCACGAATCAACCGGCCGATCCGCACGAGATAATCATCAGTCATAACACGACAACATATCTCACATATGAGATGTGGCCGCACCCGACCCCGCCGACGCGCCGGACAACTCCCGATGCACCGCCAGATGCTCCGGCGTCGCCACCACCTTACGCTTGTGCACGAACGCCTGACGCGCCTGCCGGAACCCATTGCGGTCATCGAACATGTCCCGGCTCATCTCCGCCAGCTCCTCCACCCGATAGGCCTCCAACGGCTTACGCCGCTCATCGGCCTCCCGCACCTCCCGCTTGATCCCCAGCAGCCGCTCATAATCATCCCCGGCCGCCAGCCGCTCGGCGTACTCCAGCACCGACCGCTCGAACTCCAGCCGCGGCCCCGCCATCATCCGATCGGCCAGCCCCAGCTCCACCGCCTGCGCCGCACCCACCGGCAACGCCTCACCCGTCAGCCGCCCCGCCACCGACGCACCCACCCGCCGGGGCAGCACGTACGTCCAGAACTCCGACCCGAACAACCCCATCGTCCGATAGTGCGGATTCAACACCACACCCTCACGAATGAGCACCCGATCCGCGCCCAGCCCCATCATCACGCCGCCCGCACCCGCGTTACCGCCCACCGACGTCACCACCAGCTGCCCCGTACACGCGATCACCTCACGACATACCTGGTTGATCGCGTTGATGTTCATCCACGCCTCCAGCTCCGGATGACGCGCCGCCTCGATCACATTCAGATGGATGCCGTTGGAGAACACCTCACCACCGCGCAGCACCACCACCCGCGTGTCCTGCGCCGCCGCGTACCGCAACGCCGAGGCCAGCCGCCGGCACTGCTCGGTCGACATCGCGCCGTTGTAGAAGTCGAAACTCACCACCCCCACCGCGTCACTACGGTCATAGGTCACCTCGCTGTAACCCGGCCGCTCCTCCAGCCCCGCCACCCGCTCACCCAGCACCGACGCCGCCGGCAGCTTGATCGCCCCCGGCTCCTCCGCCCGCAGATGCCCCACCCACACCGTGCCATCACCGGTGTGCACCAGCACCGCGCCCTCACGCCGCGCCACCACCGACCCCGGCGTCCCCGCCACCACCGGGCCCCGATACACATCGAACACCCGCATCAACCGCCCCTCCAGCAGCACCCGACCACCCGGCGCCCCATCGGCCGAACGCACCCGCCGCAACACCGCGTCCGTCGGCTCCGACCAGGAGAACTCCCGATCCGCATGCCGCATCGCCGGCCGCAACCGCCCCCGCACCAGCGGCGAACGATAATCAAGCGGCACCGGCGCGAACCCCGCGTCTATCGCCTTGGCCGCCACCTCCACCACCAACTCCACCGCGGCGTCGGCCACCGGCCCGTTGTAGAGGGCGGACTTGCGCGGCGGCTCGGCCGGCATCGCGAACGTCCTGAACCCCCAGATCGGCCCCGCGTCCATCTCCTCCACCGCCTGCAGCGCCGTCACCCCCCACTCCGGCTCGGCGTCGGCGATCGCCCAGTCCAGCGAGGACGGGCCCCGGTCACCGGGCGGCCCGGGGTGAATGATGATCGTGCGGTGGTTCTGCCACAGCGGAGCCGGGACCTTCTCCTTCAGGAACGGGCAGATGATCAGGTCGGGTTTGGCCAGCTGGGCCGCCTCCAGCATCACCTGCTCCGAGACGGCCAGCTCGACGGTGACGTCGTGACCGGCCCGGCGCAGTTCCAGCCAGGCGCGCTGGGTCAGGCCGTTGAAGGAGGAGCAGAGCAGCAGAATACGCAACGGAGAACTTCTTTCAGGCGGGTCGTTCGAGGGGTAGGGGGGCTCGCCCTTGTGCGGGCCCGGGGGAGAGGGGCCGGCTCAGCCGGGCATACCTGGGCGCGGGTGACCCCACCGGTCCCAGATGTTTACGGCAGTCCCATATGGCCCGTACATGCCCTTGATGCTGACACGAACCTGCAAGTGCTGATGACACATCTCGGCAAAAATCCGCCCGGACCAGCCCCAAATGACCAGATTTGTCGGAATCGAATGTGGGGGAGAGGCCCCTAAACGACCCCGAAACCCCTCTCCGCCTCCCGACAGCCGAGCCCGCCGCGCGACCGAAACCCCGGCCCGGACCGCTTGACACTTGCGGCGCCCCACTGTGATTGCGCCCCTTCCGGTCCGGCTTTCTGTCCTGTCGCAAAAGGGGCCCAACTTCACCCGCCACCATGATCCGGCGCCCGATCCCTACGGCAACAACGTGATCGGGCTGGGCAAGGATCGCTCAGTTTCAGGGCCGAGACGCCGCAGATGTCGGGACGTGCGACTGCTCGCGGGTGAGAACCGCACCGAGGGCGGCGGCAAGAAGAGGAAGACCGGCGACGACGGCGGCGATCGCCGGCCAAGGGGTCTCGAACGGTACCCGTCCCGGCTCCTCCCACGTGGTACGCACCGTCAGGGGCCACAGCAGCAACATCCCGGCCGGGCAGCCGGCGACCGCGCCCAGAACCGTTCCACACAGGGCACTCAGGCCAGAACGAAAGGAACAAAACCACCGGAAGGCCGCGACCGATCCATCACCAGCACGCCTCAGGACCCGGGCCTGGCGCGCATTCGCGGCCTTCCCGAATCCAGCGCTCAGCGCGCACCCGAGGGCCACAAGGAGGACCACCGCGACGACGGGCAACCACCCGGTCGAAGCCTCGAAGCCTCGTTCGACGTAAGCCTTGGCGACCGCGTCGTCCAGCCGGCCATCGAGACGTTCCTGCTCCTGCGCCGTGACCCGCCGCAGGGTGGGGTCGACGATGAACTCCTCCGGCTGGAGCTGATAACCGAGGTCCCGGACGATCTTCGAGGGGACGAAGATCGTCTCCATATGCGGATCAGCGGCCCTGGCACTGACCGCCGGGACGGTCCTGACCGTCGTCGTCCTGTCGTTCTCGTTGATCTCGAAGGAGAGCTCGACCGAGTCGACCTTCACCTCGGCTGACGTGATCACCACGGCCGTGCCCTCGTCGTACGGCGTCGACTGATCACCCGTCAGATACCGCAGCAGCTTCTCATCGCCGATCGCCTGATCCCCATAGACAACTTCCTCCGGTATCTCGACGTTCTCCGCCCTCACCTCGAAGAACCGAGACTCGGCCGAAAGGCGCTCACTCTGGGCGATCGGCACCCCCGGTAAATCGCGCTCGATCACCGCTCGCACGCTTTCCGCGTCCGCCGCCGAGAAAGGCCCCGCGTACAAGGGGTTCGGCTGGACCAATAAGGTGCCCAGCCGGGCCCTGGGGGAGTATTCGGCCCTGCTCAGCGTCGTTTGGCCGACCGCGATCACCATCAGCGCGATACCGAAAGCGCTCGCCACCATCGCCAGCGTGATCGCGAGCACCGCGCGAATGCGACGACCGGCCAGATCGCGGACCGCCAGACGGAAGGGCAGCGGCAGCCGCTCCGCATAGGGAGCGGTGACCTCCAGCAGCATCGCAGGCAGCGGGCCGAGACCGGCGACAAGCAGACCCGCGCCGATGAGAGTGATCATCAGTATTCCGAGGGATTCGAGGGCGCCGTACCGCGAATCCTCATGCCCCAACCACGCACCGAGCCCCATCAACAACAAACCGGCGAACGACACGAACAATCCCACGACGACTAATCGTCGGCTTATGGACCCGTGGCGGTTGGGTGGGGCGGAGAGCACCGCGGCGAGGATGGCCCCGGCCGCGACCACCAGGGGAAGGCCGACTAACAGGACGAGGGCCAGCGCCGAGACCGCGTAGAACGCAAGATCGAAGGAGGACATGGCGGAATGGTAGTGAGCGTCAAAGGCGACGCATACGCGCTATGGACGCCGCGGCATTTCACGCGTCCGCCACGCCGGCCCCGTACGCGGAGAAGCCCGGCCTGCTTGCCTGGACAGTCGCCGAAATGGGACTGTACGCGATACCGGACAGAATCCAGCTTCTGTCCGGTATCGCATATTTTCGGGTGATTCAGAGGCGGTTGACGAAGCGGGCGGCGGCGCGCTGGCTCATGCCGGTCTCGCCGCGTACGAGGAAGACGGCCTCCTGGAGCTGGCCGTGCGCCTTCATCTCGCGCGCCTGGTCGACGAGGTCGGGACTGGGGGTGGGGCGGTTGCGGGGGTTCCTGGTCAGCCGGACGGCCAGGATGATCAGGTAGATGGCCAGGGCGGTGACGACGGCGGTGAGCGCGACGAGACCCGTGGTGGAGATCGCCAGGCTGTGCATCTCTCGATCGTAACGCTCCGCCCGCTGGAGATCAGCGGCGAGAAGACGCCCGGATGACGACGAAGGCGATGATCGCGATCACGACGATGATCACGGCGAGGACGAGTAGCTCCACGGGGCCTAAGTTCATATTTCTCAGCGTAGGTGGCGAAAAGCCGCCGTGCGGCGAGCCCTCTCCGTTTGCTTGATAATGAACATTATGTCAAGTAGACCGCTTTGAGAGAGGCTCTGACTCGGGGTGGAGCCCCATGTGCGCTTAGTGACGTTGGTCACCCTGCCCGCCGGCCCGCCGAGTGGTGATCGTCGGGGTCTGGCCAGGGGGTGTTACAGGAGGTGACGGCCGCCTCCGGTGGGCCGGCGCGGTTCTTGATCATTACGGTGCGTGAGGCTGGAATGCTCTGACCGATGGGTTGACCTTCGGTTGATTCACTGTCCTGGCCGGCTGGATCGCCTTAGGGTGGGAAATCTGCTATCGCGCCGCGAGAGGAGCAGCACGTGGGGAACCAGTCGGTGTTATGTCCAGTGTGTCAGGGAGTTCTGCCCGCTACGGGCCGGGAGTCCTATACGACACTGCGGGGTCGTCTTATTGTGACCAACGGTTACTGCGGAGGTGGTTGCGCCGAGCGGCGGGCCGAGATGGAGCGGACGCAGCAGATGGCGCGTCCTTCGGCCCCGGTTGCGCAGCCCGCTCCCCCGGTGGCTCCGGCGCCTTCTCTGGCTCCTGTCGCCGGTCCGGTGCGGGCGCGGGTGGGGGGCTGATCGTTGTTGTAGCCGGTGCCCGGTTCTGTGCGGGTGCCGGGTGGGTCTTCGGGCCTGAGTTGTAGTGGTTTTGTCGCGTTTGTGGGCTGGCTGCTCTGTGCGTGGTCATACGTGGCCTTGTGTGGTGTGCCAGTAGTCGCGGGTCTGTACGGCGAGGCCGTCGGAGTCGAAGCGGGCGATGACGCAGCCCGCGAGGGTGATGGGTGTGCCTTCGTCGATGGCGTGGACGCGGAATTCGATGACCGCTTGGTCGCCGTCCACGATGGGGGTGGCGAAGGTGACGTGCGGTGCGGTTTCGGTGCTGAAGGACCAGCGGATGTAGTCCGCTATGGCGCCTCTCCCCCGGTGTGGTGGCCGGAAGGGCATGGAGGTGTGGACCGCGTCGTGGTGGTAGAGGGTGGCGATGCGGTCGGTGTCGTGGTGGGTCCAGCCGTGTTGCCAGGTGTCGGCGAAGCGCTGGGCGGCTGCTCGGGTGTTCATGGGTCTCAGTGTGGCGGCGTTTAACCGCTCGATTCTGTCGGTGGCGTTGGTTATGGTCTGAGCTCGTGTCTGGTGAGCAGTCGCTGGTTCGCGCGCGTGGGCTGGTGAAGCGGTTCGGGGATTTCGTCGCGGTCGACGGGATCGATATTGATGTGGCGCCTGGTGAGGCGTTCGGTTTCCTGGGTCCCAATGGGGCGGGTAAGTCGTCGACGATGCGGATGATCAGTTGCGTGTCGATGCCGTCGGCGGGTGAGTTGCGGATCTTCGGGCTGGATCCGGTGCGGGAGGGGCCGCGGATTCGGGGGCGGCTGGGTGTCTGCCCGCAGCTGGATAACTTGGATCCTGATCTGACGGTTCGCGAGAATTTGACGACGTACGCTCGTTATTTCGGGTTGTCGCGGGCGCAGGCGCGGGCCCGGGCGGAGGAGCTGCTGGAGTTCGCGCAGCTGAGTGATCGGGCCTCGAGCCGGGTGGAGCCGCTGTCGGGCGGGATGAAGCGGCGGCTGACGATCGCGCGGGCGATGGTGAACGAGCCGGATCTGGTGCTGCTGGACGAGCCGACGACGGGGCTGGATCCGCAGGCGCGTCATCTGCTGTGGGAGCGGTTGTTCCGGTTGAAGCAGCGGGGTGTGACGCTGGTGCTGACCACGCACTACATGGATGAGGCCGAGCAGTTGTGCGATCGGCTGGTGGTGATGGACGGTGGGCGGATCGTGGCCGAGGGGTCGCCGCGTTCGCTGATCGAGGCCCATTCCTCGCCTGAGGTGGTGGAGGTGCGCTTCGGCGGGCGGGAGCTGGCGGATTTCGTGGCGCCGCTGGCCGGGATCGGTGATCGGGTGGATGTGCTGCCGGATCGGATCTTGGTGTATGCCAAGGACGGTGACGCGGCGGTGTCGGAGGTGCATCGGCGTGGGCTGGTGCCTTCCAGTGTGCTGGTGCGCCGTTCGTCGCTGGAGGATGTGTTCCTGCATCTGACGGGCCGGACGTTGGTGGAGTGATGGCGCATCCGACGGTGGCGGTGCTGGAGCGGCATCTGACGCTGTACAAGCGGTTGTGGCGGGCGTCGTTGTTCTCGTCGTTCGTGTTGCCGGTGCTGTTTTTGGCCAGTATCGGGCTGGGGGTGGGCGGTTACGTCGGTGAGGTGGGCGGCGTGCCGTATGTGGAGTGGATCGTGCCGGGGGTGCTGGCGTCGACGGCGTTTCAGATGGCGGTCGGCGAGTGTACGTATGCGGTGTTCGGGGAGTTCCGGTGGAATCGCGGGGCGCATGCGATGTTCGCGACGCGGGTGTCGGTGTGGGACATGGTGGGCGGTTGGTTGCTGTACATCGTGTTCAGGGTCGAGATCGCGGTGGTGGTGTTCCTGCTGGTGGTGGGGGCGTTCGGGGCGTTGTCCTCGCCGTGGGTGGTGCTGACGCCGGTGGTGGCGGCGTTGCTGGCGGTGGCTGTGGCGGCGCCGGTGACGGCGTTCTCGGCGACGATCGATCATGAGAGTTATTTCGCGTTGCTGTTTCGGTTCGTGATGTTGCCTTCGACGTTGTTCGCGGGGGTGTTCTTCCCGGTGGAGCAGTTGCCGGGGCTGGTGCGGCCGGTGGCTTATGTGTCGCCGTTGTGGCATGGGGTGGAGTTGGCGCGGGCGGCGACGTCGGGGGCCGCTCCCCCGTGGCCGGTGTGGGCGCATGCCGGGTGTTTGGTGGTGTTCGCGGCGGGCGGGCTGTGGTGGGCGGGTTACGCGTTCCGTAAGCGACTTCAGGACTGATGATGGTGACGTTGGCGGTGGCCCGGCGGCTGGTGTCCGGCCGGGTTTCGGCGGGGCGTGTTTCGGCGGGCCGGGTGGGTGCGGTGGTGGGCCGCAATGTGGGTGCGTTGCGTTCGGGTGCTTCGTACTGGCTGGTGCTGGTGTCGGGGTTCTTCGAGCCGCTGCTGTATCTGCTGTCGATCGGTGTGGGTGTGGGTGCGCTGGTGGGGCGGATTCCGCTGGGTGATGGCCGGGTGGTGTCTTACGCGGTGTTCGTGGCGCCGGCGATGCTGGCGGTCTCGGCGATGAATGGGGCGTTGTCGGAGACGACGTTCAACTTCTTCTTCAAGATGCGTTATACGAAGACGTTCGAGGCGGTTTTGGCGACGCCGGTGCGGCCGATCGAGGTGGCGCTGGGTGAGTTGAGCTGGGCGATGGTGCGTAGTTCTGTTTACACGGCGTTGTTCCTGGTGGTGATGGTGGTGCTGGGGCTGGCCGAGCCGGTGTGGGCGTTGGCGGCGTTTCCGGCGACGATGCTGGTGGGGGTGTCGTTCGGCGCGCTGGGGATGGCGGTGTCGACGGTGTTGCGTGGCTGGCAGGATTTCGATCTGATGACGGCGGCGCAGTTCTCGTTGTTCCTGTTTTCCGGCACCTTCTCCCCTGTGGCGGATTATCCGGGGGTGTTGGAGGTGGTGGTGCGGGTGACGCCGCTGTATCACGCGGTGGAGTTGGTGCGGGGTCTGGCCTCGGGTGTGCCGGAGTGGGGGTTGCTGGGGCATGCGGGTTATCTGGTGGTGATGGCGGTGGCGGGGTTGTGGTTCGCGGCGGGGCGGATTCAGCGGGTGTTGTGCGCGTAGCCGGTCGGTCGCGCCTTCGCCCTGTTCACGAGTGCCCGATGACCTGGTGTGGCCGGTAGGGGGCCTCGAGTCGGGCGGTCTCCTGTTCGCTCAGGGGCACATCCAGCGCCGCGATCGCGTCGTTGAGGTGATCCACCTTGCTCGCCCCGACGATGGGGGCGTTTATCCCGGGTCTTGCGAGTAGCCAGGCGAGCGCGATCTGCGCCGGTGGCAGACCTCGTTCGTCGGCGAGTGCACGCACGACGTCGACGACGTCGAAGTCCGCGTCGTCGTACATGCTGTCGGCCAGCTGGTCGCTGCTGGATCGGAGTGTGCGTGGCCGGTTGTCGCGGTGGCGGCTGCCGGTGAGCAGTCCGCGTGCCAGGGGGCTCCACGGGATGAGGCCCACTCCCTGGTCGAGGCAGAGCGGGATCATCTCTCGTTCCTCCTCCCGGTAGAGGAGGTTCTAGTGGTTCTGCATCGACACGAACCTGGTCCAGCCGGCGCTCTGAGCGATGTGCTGTGCTTTGGCGAATTGCCAGGCGTACATGCTGGAGGCCCCGATGTAGCGTGCTTTGCCGGCCTGTACCACGTCGTGCAGGGCCTGCATGGTCTCCTCGATCGGCGTCTCGTAGTCCCAGCAGTGGATCTGGTACAGATCGACATAGTCGGTTCCGAGCCTGGTCAGCGAGGCGTCGATGGCGGCCAGCACGTGTTTGCGCGACAGTCCTCGGTCGTTGGGGCCCGGTCCCGTCGGGAAGTAGACCTTCGTGGCGAGTACGTAGTCGTCGCGGCTGGTGAAGAGCTTGCTGAGCAGCCGTCCGGTGATCTCCTCGCTGGCGCCGTCGGAGTACATGTCGGCGGTGTCGAAGAACGTCACGCCGGCCTCGACCGCGCGCCTGACGATCGGCTCGGCCGCGTCCTGGCGCAGCAGCCACTGCCAGGAATCGGGATCGCCGTAGGTCATCATGCCCAGGCAGATCCGGGAGACCTGCAGTCCTGAGGAGCCCAGCTTCAGGTATCGCATGTCGTCTTTCCTTGCTGTGGGGTCTTCGCTGTGGCTGGAGGAGGCGGAAGTTCCCGATGGAGAGCACCACGAGCCCGACTCCGGCGAGTTCGGCGGGTGAGGGGAGTTGCCGGAGTACCAGGGTGCCGATCGCGGTTGCCGTGGCCGGAAGCAGCGCCACCAGCAACGCGTAGGTAGAGCGGGCCATGCGTGCCATGGCGAGTTGATCGCACACGTACGGGATCACGGACGAGCAGATCCCCACTGCGACCCCTGCGGCGAGTGTGACAGGGTCGATCACCGCGGGGGCGATCTGCCCGGCGGCGACCGGCGTGACGAACGCGCAGGCGATGAGCATGGCGGCGGCCAGCCCGTCGATGCCGCTGATGCCGCGCTGACGCCGAGCCGTGCGGTGGGCCAGCACGATGTAGGCGGCGAACAGTCCCGCGTTGGCGAAGGCGAACATCAACCCCAGTGGCTGCCCGGCCAGCTGGATGCCGGTCAGCACGTAGACGCCGCCGACGGCTGCCACGAGCGCGAGGAGGTTACGTGCCGTTCGGGCTCCGAGCGCGGCCAGCACGATGACCGGCAGAAACTCGATGGCGGCGACGGTCCCCAGGGGCACGCGGGCGATGGCCAGGTAGAAACAGGTGTTCATGGCCGCGAGCACCGCGCCCCAGGTGATGATCGTACGGCGTCCCTTGGGGTCGAGCCGGGCGAGGGTTCGCCAGGGGCGGCGCCAGAGCGTGAGGACGAGTGCGGCGCTGCAGATCCTCAGTCCCGCGGCCCCGAGTGGGGCGAGCCTGGTGAACAGGAGTACGGCGAAGGCCGGGCCGAGGTAGTGGAAGACGGCGCTGCCGATGAAGTAGGTCCATGGAGGCGGCGCGGACAGGACGGCGCGAGGGCCGGTGGGCGGCATGACGTCATCGTCGGGCAGCCCGTAATTTAGGAGAATGGCGAATCGAAGGATCAGACCTGAGCGGACATACGAACCCAAGGGAATCGATGCCCTTGACCTTCGTATTCTCGCTGAGCTGCAGGTTGACGCCAGGGTGAGCTTCGCCGAGCTGGGCCGCCGGGTCGCCTTGTCGGCTCCTGCGGTGGCTGACAGGGTGCAGCGGCTGGAGGAGGGTGGGGTGATCACCGGTTATCGTGCCGAGGTCGATCCGCGGGCGCTGGGCTTTGCGGTGACGGTGATGGTGCGTATCCGCCCGGCGATCCGGGAGCTTCACCGCATCTCCAAGATCGCCCAGGAGGTTCCGCAGATCGTCGAATGCTACAGAATGACCGGTGACGACTGCTTCTACTTCACGATGCATCTGCGGGCGGTCGACGAGCTCGAGCCGATTCTGGATCTGTTCACCCCGTATGGTCACACGACCACGTCTCTCATTCACACTGCGCCGGTGCCGCGCCGCCCTCTGCCTCTGGGGTGAGGCTCGGGGCCGTCTTGAGGGGCTCGGCGCTTGTGGTGTCGTCGAGCGGTGAGGGCCGAGTGGTCAGGCGTAGGGGTGTACGGCGGTGACCGAGGTGAGCGGGAGTGGGCCGTACAGGTGGGGGAAGCCGTTTTCGAGGCGGATGTCGAGTCCGGTGGGGTCGATCTGGAGGATGAGCAGCGGTTGGGTGACGTGGCCGTAGAAGGCGGTGTGTACGCCGTGGAGCTGGTCGAGGTCACGGCTGCAGTGGATGAAGCCTTCTTGGTCGAGGGTGCGGCCGAGGGTGGAGATGCGGTACTCCCCCGCCGGCTGGGCGTCGGCCCAGTCGGCGGCCAGGGCGAGGTGGAGGATGTCTATGGTGTCCATTCGGAGTCGAGCATGGCATAGATGACCTCGGAGGCCCATTCGCCTTTGACCTGCTCGTTGTCGATGAGGTGGGCTTCGCGGCGCATGCCGAGTTTTTCCAGGACGCGGCTGGAGGCGGTGTTGCGGGCGTCGAGGCGGCCGACGATGCGGTGCAGGCCGAGTTCGTCGAAGCCGAGGCGGAGCAGTTCGCGTCCGGTTTCGGGGGCGTAGCCGCGGCGGTGGTGGTCGGGGTGCAGGATGTAGCCGATTTCGCCTTGGCGGTGTTGTTTGCTGGTCCAGATCAGGACGCCGTTGCCGATGAGCTGGCCGGTGTCGCGCAGGGTGATGGCGATGTCGAGGGCGTCTCCTTCGTCGAGGAGGGCGACGCGGGTGATCTTCCTTTCGAGGAAGGTGCGTACGGTGTCGAGGTCGCGGGGTTCCCAGTAGAGGTAGCGGGCGACGTCGGGCCGGGATTCGTAGGCGTGCAGCGCGTGGAGGTCGTCGGGGGTGAAGGGGCGCAGCAGGAGGCGGTCGGTGAGGATCGGGTAGTGGGGTTTGAGCACGGGGGCAGTGTAGATAACCGGTCTTCGTGGGCGCGAGGCGTTTTCGCCGGGCGGGCGGGCAAGCGGGCGGGCTGTCGGTGGGCGCTGGATGCCGGCTCGACGTGACAGGGGTGTCAGGGGTCAGTGGGTGCCGGCGAGGTTGAGGACGATGACGCCGCCGATGATGAGCAGGATGCCGCCGATCTTGAGCGGGGTGAGGGTCTCCCCCAGGAAGGCGGCGCCGATGAGGGCGATGGCGGCGGTGCCGGTGCCGGACCAGACGGCGTAGGCGGTGCCGACTTCGAGCTGCATCTTCAGGGCGCGGGCGAGCAGGACGAAGGAGATGAGGTAGCCGATGGCGACGATGGCGGCCCAGCCGAGGTGGGACAGGCCGTTGCTGAGTTTGAGCGCGGTGGTCGCGATGACCTCGGCGGCGATGGCGATCGCGAGCAGCAGCCAGGCCATGGTGGATCCTTCCCCGTGATTGGCGGTGAGAGGGCCTCGGTGTGATCGTGTGTGGTGCTGGAGCCACTGCCGGTCACCGCCGGGGCCATGAAGATGAGTGTGCTGAGCGAGGCGGTCTGTGTCGAACCCCGCCCGGTGAGGCGGAAGCGCTTGAAAAGGGAGTCGAATGCGTGTTCCACTGGGGCCGTGGGTTGGGACGCGCTTTCGCTCGTTGAGGCCGCAGATGATCGTCCGTTGATCGAGCGGCGGGCGGTGCTGCGTGACGGCTTCTATGAGACGCAGGCCCGTACGGTGATCGAGCGGGTGCCGCGGAGTGCGGGGATCGCTGAGCGGTGGGCCGTCTCCCCTTATCGTGGGTGTGCTCATGCTTGCCGTGGTTGTGGTGCTCGTGGGGGTCATCGGCGGTTGGGGTTGGACGCGGGGCGGGATTTCGACACGCGGATCGTGGTCAAGCCCAACGCGGTGACGCGGTTGCGGGCGGAGTTGGTGCGCTGGGGTGGTGAGGCGCTGGCGGTGGGGGTCAGTGGTGACTGTTACCAGCAGGCGGAGGCGACCTATCGGCTGATGCCGGGCATTGTGGAGGCGCTGGGTGAGGCGGCGGTGCCGTTCACCGTCTATACCAAGAGTCCGCTGGTGTTGCGGGATGCCGCGGTGCTGGCGCGGGTGGGTGCGCAGGTGGCGGTCTCGATCGCGTTCGTCGACGAGCGGATCCGGCGTGGGGTGGAGCCGGGCGCGGTGGGTGCGCAGGCGCGGCTGGAGTTGGTGTCGGCGCTGGTGGAGGCGGGGGTGTCGTGCCGGGTGCTGATGGGTCCGGTGCTGCCGTTGCTGAGTGATGGGGCCGATCAGTTGTCGGCGACGGTGCGTCGGATCGCGGCCACGGGGGCTGGGGTGGTGGAGCCGGTGGTGTTGCGGCTGCCGCCGGGGACGCGGCAGTGGTATTTGGAGTGGCTGGGTGAGGCGCATCCGCATCTGGTGGAGCGTTATGAGGAGTTGTACGACGGGGCGGGGTTGCCAGCGGCTGATTACGAGGAGCGGATCACGGGGCAGATCGGGCAGTTGTGCCGGGTCTTTGGCATGCGGTCGGGGCCACCTGAGCCGCCGGAGCGGGAGCCGCGGTTCCCGCAACTCGCGCTGGTCTGACTACTGTCAAGATTTAAGGCTGTCGCCTTAGAATCTTGGGTGTCCTATCAGTGAGCAGAAGGGCGCCGCCATGACCGCCGAACCCGTCTCCCGTTACCCCTTCGACCGGACCGAGGCCCTGCAGCCGCCGCGGGAGTGGGCCCAGTTGCAGAGCGGGTGCCCCGTGGCGCACGTACAGCTGCCCAGCGGCGACACCGCCGAGCTGGTGACCCGCTATGACGATGTGCGCACGCTGCTGACCGACCCGCGTTTCAGCCGTGGTGGCGCCGACGCCGCGCGGGTGTCCACCACCGCCGACGGCGGGATCTTCGCCCGCGGCATGGCGAGCGGGAGCATGATCGCCGGGACCGGGCATCGGCGATGGCGGCGGCTGCTGACCCCGTCGTTCACCATCCGCAAGATCGAGGCGTGGCGCCCGCGGGTGCAGCGGATGGCCGATGAGCTGGTGGACGGCATGCTGGCCGGTGGCTCGCCGGCGAACCTGTCGCGCGAGCTGGGCCTGCCGCTGCCGGTGCGGGTCATCTGCGCTCTGGTGGGGGCGCCGAGTGAGGATCAGGACAAGTTCGCGTACTGGTCTCAGGTGATGCTGACGCTGACCCGCTACGAGCAGTCGGAGGTGGAGAAGGCGTATGAGGAGTTCGGGGCGTATGTGTCGGATCTGGTGGATGACAAGCGTGCGGCGCCGGGCGATGACATGCTCAGCGAGCTGACGCAGATCTCCGACAGCCAGGACGGGCGGCTCAGTCATGAGGAGCTGATCGCGACCGTGCAGGCGCTGCTGCTGGCCGGGCACGAGACGACGTCGAACATGATCGCCATCATGGTGGCGATGCTGCTGTCGGAGCCGGGGCGTTACGCGGCGGTGGTCGAGGACCCGGCGCTGATCCCGGGCACGGTCGAGGAGGTCCTGCGGCTGGACAGCACGCTCAGCGTGGTGGGCATGCCGCGGGTGGCAACCGAGGAGGCCGACTTCGGCGGGATGACGGTCAGCGCGGGTACGACGCTGATCCCGTGCCGGCCCGCGGCCAACCGGGATCCGCGTAAGTTCGCCGATCCCGACCGCTTCGACGCGCGCCGCGACAACGCGGGCCAGCATCTGGCGTTCGGCGCGGGGCCGCACTTCTGCCTGGGTCAGCCGCTGGCCCGGATGGAGCTTCAGGTCGTGCTCGCCACGCTGGCCCGGCGGCTGCCCGGGCTGGAGCTGCGGGATGCTCCCGGTGATCTGCGGCTGCGTACGGGGCTGCTGTCAGGGGGGTTGCAGGACGTGTGGGTCACCTGGTGACGAGCGGCCTGCTTCGGCGTCTCAGCCGGTGGTGAACCACAGGCGGATGAGGTGGCGGCGCTCCGGCCCGGGGTGGTCTTCGTAGGTGGTGCGGCCGTGCAGGACGACGTGGTTGTTGAGGAACTGCATGTCGCCCTCCCGCAGGTCCATGGTGAGCACGAAGCGGGGGTCGTTGGTCAGCCGGTCGAGCAGGTCCATCGCCTCGCGCTGGGCCGGGGTGAAGGGCGGCACGCAGGCGCCGCGCTGGGCCGAGCGCAGGTAGTCGGGCCCGTAGGAGAACGACACCCTGCCGTCCGGGCTCAGCGTGCACAGCGGTTTGGTGTAGAAGCTGTCGGGGCCGTCGCCGGTGCGCCGGTCGTGCCACCATGGCTGGTAGAGCACCTCGGCCAGGTCGGGGCGGGTCCGGACGACCTCGTTGTGCACCGCCACGGAGCTGACGATGAGGCTGAGGCCGCCCGACTTGGCCGGGCGCAGGCACAGCAGGGCGACGACGTCGGTGGGGTCGCTGTGGTAGCCGAGCCGCCCGTTGTGCTGGTAGCTGCGGGTGCGTGGCTGGGAGGGGTCGGCGCCGGTGTCTCGTACGTGCACCAGCGGCACCGGGCCGCTTCCCTGCGAGACGATCGCGCCGATGTGGCAGCCGAGGCCGAGTCCGGCGATCTCGCGCTGCCGCTCGCTCATCTGGCCGACGGGCACCCCCTGGAGCAGGGCGAACCCGTGACCGTCCACGATCTGCTCACGCACTCGCCGCAGGAGCGGCCCGAGCGTCGGCAGCGGGAAGCCGTCCGGGGTGATCTCCTGCGGCGCCGGCCCGGCCGCCTCCACCGCTCGTACGGCGCTGAGCACCTCGTGCTGATGCTCCTCGTTGAGCGTGATCCTCCAGGGGTCGTTGTCGCGGATCTCCGCCGCAAGCCATTGGCCGGGCCCCAGCACTTGTGCGATCGCCATGGTGGCCACCTCTCCGCTCGTCGTGGGTCTTGGACTCACCTTGTCGGCCTTCCTCCTTCGTGGCACCCCCTCATCGCCCACGGCGCAACCGCTTCACCCACAGCGCAAGTGACCGCTGATTGCAAAGAGTGATTGTTCATAACTTTAAGTAGTGTTAAAGTGCGGGTGCCGGTTCACCGCCTCCCTGAAGGAGCGCCATGTCCGTGCCCGACGTACTCGCCCGGAAATTCGACAAGAGATTCACCTTGTACGACGCCGATGGTGACGGTGTGCTCACCAGGGACGACTTTCAGCTCGCGGCCACGAGATTCTTGGCGGCGTTCGGCATGCCGGCCGACTCCGCCAAGGGCCGGGACGTGGTGGCCGCGTACGCGAGCATGTGGAACGCCCTGATCCACAGTGCCGACGACGACAACGACGGACACCTGTCGCGCGCGGAGTTCACCGCTTACCTGGCCGGTCAGGAGTTCCGCACCAGCGGCTACGCGGCGACCGCCGGCCGGATCGCCGAGTCCGTCCTGACCGTCTGCGACATCGACGGCGATGGCCGGATCTCCTTTGAGGAGTTCGCCGCCATCCCCGGCATCTGCTCCCTGTCCGAAGCCGAGCGGCGTGAGGTCTTCGATCGGCTCGACACCGACGGCAGCGGGCATCTCGACATCAGCGAGATCCACGCCGCGCAGCGGGACTTCTACGCCAGCACCGACCCGAGTGCGCCCGGCAACCTGATCTTCGGCCGATTCTGAGGAGCCACAGGTGGAGCATCCCCCGCAGCCGGACGGCCACTGCCGTGTCATTCGGTCCGCTTTGATGTATGAGGGCAAGCAGCATCTGCAGTTCTTCGCCGGTATCGCCGCCGAAACCGTGGGTGCGCGCAATATCTGCATGCACCTGCAGACGATTCCTCCCTCGGGCAGCGGCCGAGCCCATAAGCACGACCATCACGAGACGGCCATCTACGTGATCAGGGGCGCTGTAGGTGCCTGGTACGGCGAGAATCTGGAGCACTACCTGCAAGCGCGCCAAGGGGAGTTCATCTACATCCCCGCCAGTACGCCGCACATGCCGGTGAATCTCAGTGACAGCGAGCCCGCCGAGGTCGTCCTGGCTCGCACCGATCCGCGCGAGCAGGAGAGCACGATCCTTCTGCCCGACCTGGAGGGCCGACGGCCTTCTCTCGACGGTCTGGGGGCCGGCTGAGCGGCGGGTGCGCTCAGCCAGCTCGCCTACAGGGCGCTGCCCTTCTTCCACTTGGAGAAGGGCAGCTGCCAGAAGCCCCAGCCGTTGTTCCATTCCAGGTCGCGGGTGGTGCCCTTGATGTCGACGACGTCGCCGCGCTGGAAGTGGTCGTAGAACCACAGGGCCTGGTCGGGGCGGGAGTTGATGCAGCCGTGGCTGACGTTGGAGCGGCCCTGGGCCCAGACGTTGTCCTTGGCGTGGACGTACTCGCCGGAGTTGGAGATCCGCACGGCGTGGTTGATCATGACGTCGTAGTAGCCGGGGTCGCCCTTCTTGCGGCCGGGTGAGATCATGCGGACCGGGTTGCCGCGCTCCATGGTCAGGTGGACGCCGGAGGTGGTGGTGTACTCGCGGGTGGTGGCCATGCCGGCGCTGATGCGCATCGTCTGCACGCGCTTGCCGTCGCGGTAGACGTACATCATGTGCTTTTTGGTGTCGACCTTGCTGATCACGCGGGCGCCGATCTTCAAGGTGGTGGCGGAGTCCTTGACGCCGTACATGCCCTTGCCGCCCTTGACGCCGGTGAGGCGGGCGTTGAAGGTGACCTTCTGGTGGGCGGGCCAGTATTTGGCGGTGCGGTAGATGACGGTGGTGTCGTTGATCCAGCGCCAGGCGCCGTCGACGGGCTTTTGCGCGTCGACCTCCAGGGCGCGTTCGACGGTGGCCTTCTCGCTGACGGGCTGGTTGAAGGTGACGATGATCGGCGCCCCCACGCCGACCGTCTCCCCCTTGGCGCTGGGTGTGACGTCGGCGACCTGCAGTTCGCGCTCGGGCTTGAGCGTCTTGAACGTGCTGGCGGCGGTGGTGACGCCGGCCTTGGCGCTGACGTTGTAGGAGCTGGAGGGCAGCAGGGTGCCCTTGGAGACCCATTTGGTCTTGTCGGCGTTGAAAGTGCCCTCGACGCTCTTGCCGCCGCCTTCGGCCGTGACCTCTTCCAGGGTGCCGCCGGCGGCGGTCACGACGATCTTCTTGTCGGGGCTGATCTTC
The DNA here is from genome assembly GCF_050942315.1 of Nonomuraea sp. CA-143628. Classification (NCBI taxonomy): domain Bacteria; kingdom Bacillati; phylum Actinomycetota; class Actinomycetes; order Streptosporangiales; family Streptosporangiaceae; genus Nonomuraea; species Nonomuraea sp. CA-143628. Next base: position 7,077,602 of record NZ_CP192072.1, on the reverse strand, counting down.
GAGCTGCCCTCGGCGGGTGAGATCTTGATCGTCGGCGCTTCCGGGGTCGCGGAGGTGGTCGCCTTGGCCGCGTCGGCCTTGCCCGGAGCGGGGGGAGCGCTCGAGCAGGACGCGGTCAGTGCCGCGGCCGCGAGCAGGGCCATGCCCGTGACGGGCGTCCTCCAACCGGGCTTGACGTTCAAGTCAGTCCTCTCCCCCATAACAGCAATTCAATGTCAAAGACCTTAATGCTCCTGCATGTAAGACGCGGAGGAGTTTGGGATAGTTCGGTAACATTTAAGTCACTTGTTGCTGGGAACCGCAGGTCAGCGGGGCGCAACAGGAGTAAAGGGGCGAAAACCCTCAGTGCTGGGCCAGGCGGTGGGTCAGGCTGGTGTGGCGCCGCCCGGCCCCCTTGGTCCGTACGGCCTGCGCCAGCGCGCGCCGGGACCCGACGATGACGACCAGCCGCTTGGCGCGGGTGATCGCGGTGTAGAGCAGGTTGCGCTGCAGCATCATCCAGGCGCTGGTGGCCAGGGGGATGACCACGGCCGGGTACTCGCTGCCCTGGGAGCGGTGGATGGAGACGGCGTAGGCGTGGGCCAGCTCGTCCAGCTCGTCGAAGGCGTAGTCGACCTGCTCGTCCTCATCGGTGGCGACGATCAGCTTCTGCTCGTCGGGACGGATGTCGACGACGATGCCGACGGTGCCGTTGAACACCCCGGCCGCGCCTTTTTCGTAGTTGTTGCGCAGCTGGGTGACCTTGTCGCCGACCCGGAAGACGCGCCCGCCGTAGCGGCGTTCGGGCAGGTCCTCGCGTGAGGGGGTCAGGGCCTCCTGCAGCGCGATGTTGAGCGCGCCGGCTCCGGCGGCGCCGCGGTGCATGGGAGCCAGCACCTGTATGTCGCGGCGGGCGTTGAGGCCGAACTTGCGCGGGATGCGCCGGGCCACCACGTCGACCGTGAGCGCCGCGATCTCCTCCGGCTCCTCGCACGGGAACAGGAAGAAGTCCGTCATCTGCTCCAGTTTCGGGTGCAGGCCGGTGTTGACGCGGTGGGCGTTGACCACCACGCCCGACTCCTGCGCCTGGCGGAAGATCTGCGTCAGCCGTACGCGGGGTATGTCGTCTGCGGCCAGCAGGTCCTTCAGCACCTCCCCCGCGCCGACCGAGGGCAGCTGGTCCACATCCCCCACGAACAACAGGTGCGTGCCGGGCGCGACCGCCTTGACGAGCTTGTTGGCCAGCAGCAGGTCGAGCATGGAGGCCTCGTCGACGACGACCAGGTCGGCATCCAGCGGGTTGTCGCGGTCGAAGGTGGCATCCCCGCCGGGCCGCAGCTGCAGCAGCCGGTGAACGGTGGTGGCCTCGTGGCCGGTCAGCTCGGCGAGTCTTTTCGCGGCCCGGCCCGTGGGCGCGGCCAGGATCACCTTGGCCCGTTTGGCGCGGGCCAGCGTCACGATGGAACGCACGGTGAAGCTCTTGCCGCAGCCCGGCCCGCCGGTCAGCACCGCGACCTTCTCCGTCAGCGCCAGCCGTACGGCCTGGCGCTGCTCGGCGGCCAGGTCCGCGCCGGTCTGGCCGCGCAGCCACTGCTCTGCCCGCTCCCAGTCGACGCCGGCGAAGGCGGCCAGCCGGTCATGGCCGCCGCGCAGCAGCGACAGCAGCGCCGAGGCCAGTGACAGCTCGGCCCGGTGGAAGGGCACCAGGTAGACCGCCGGGACGATGGTGTCGCCGGCCGGGATCTGCTCGCGGACCACGCCCTCCTCGGCGACCAGCTCTTCCAGGCATGAGGCGACCAGGTCGGCGGGCACCTCCAGGATCTTGACGGCGTCGCCGATCAGGTTGGGGGCGGGCAGGTAGCAGTGGCCGTCGTCGGCGGCCTGGGACAGGGTGTAGCGCAGCCCGGCCTTGACGCGCTCGGGGCTGTCGTGCGGGATGCCGACCGACTGGGCGATGGTGTCGGCGGTCTTGAAGCCGATGCCCCACACGTCGTCGGCCAGCTGGTACGGGCGGGTCTTGACGACGGAGATGGAGCTCTCGCCGTACTGCTTGAAGATGCGCACCGCGATCGAGGTGGACACGCCGACGCCCTGCAGGAAGATCATCACCTCTTTGATGATCTTCTGTTCCTCCCAGGCGGCGGCGATCAGCTTGGTCCGCTTGGGGCCCAGGCCCGGCACTTCGACCAGCCGCTCGGGCGTCTGCTCGATCACCTCGAGGGTGTCGGTGCCGAAGTGGTCGACGATCCGCTCCGCCATCTTCGGGCCGATGCCCTTGATCAGGCCGGAGCCCAGGTAGCGGCGGATGCCCTGGATGGTGGCCGGCAGCACGGTGGTGTAGGACCACACCTCGAACTGCTTGCCGTACTTGGGGTGGGAGGTCCAGCGGCCGTTCAGCCGCAGCGACTCCCCCACCTGCGCGCCCAGCAGCGGTCCCACCACGGTCAGCAGTTCGGCGCCCGAGCGTTCGGTCGCCACCCGCGCGATCGTGTAGCCGGTCTCCTCGTTGGGGCCGTAGGTGAAGCGTTCAAGTACGGCGCTCAAATGAGTGCCGACATCTTTGGCGCCCACGTCCGGGCTCCCCTCGGGCCTCCCCACATCGACGAGACTAGGGCAGATCTTCATCGCCGCGACACTCGGCTCGGGGCCCAGCGCCGGCCTGCCGGTTCCGGTCCTTGTGGCCATGCGCCGTCTCAACCCGGACTCAACAAGAACTCAACATGCGCCGGCCTACCTTTCCGATGTCTTACGACAATCAGCGAAAGGAATCACGATGAGACGTCTACCACTGGCCCTGGCCGCCGGCGTCCTCACGGCCGGCACGCTTCTCGCCCCCGCCGCCCAGGCGGCGACTGCGGCGACGGCCGCCGTCTCCGTCCAGCAGGCGAGCCAGGCCCGCTGGTTCACCATCTGGGACGGCGGCGGGAACACCACGGGCATTGATACCGGGACGTTAAGGAGCCGGGCCAAGGTCCTGCAGATCGTCACCCAGTGCTGGAACGGCGGGGACGGCACCAAGGCCACGGCCACTCTGTATAAGTGGGTGACCAATACTTCCGGCATCGGTGGTGCGTGGGCCAACGCGAAGCGCGACCGCGGTTACTGCGTGGGCGGGAAGATGTACACCCGTATCAACTGGGCGAGGGCCGGCGAGAAGTGGAAGGCCACCGTCAAGCTCAGCCCCAAGGCTCACACGGTCAGAGTGTGGGTGCAGAACTACGGCTGATCGGCCCACGGAACGAAATGCCGAGCCTTCCATGGGCGCTCCCGGCGGTAACAGCGCGCGGGGGCGCAGGACTCGCCGCCAGGCTCCGCCCGTCCGGCCGGCGCCGACGGTGTGTGATCAGCACAGCGCCACCCCTGCAGGCAGAACCTCGCCGGGGGGCGCCACAGCGGCGCTTCTCAGCGCCCATCCAGTGTGAGCTGGGCTTCACATCACCTCATCGCCCGGCCCCTGTGATCTCACACCACGCCTTGACCTGACGCTGGTAGAGCCTCTCCGTGGGCGTCGTGGGGACCTGCACGGTCAAGCGGGGGCCTGTCGCGGGGATCAAGCTCTGACCTTGAGGGATGTCCCTGGGCGCTTGCTGGCCCAAGAAGGGCAAGGGGCGGGTGGCCTCGTGCCCGTGCGGGCATAGGGTCGCGCGTCGCGACGCCTATGCCCAGGGATCCTATTCGGGGCTCGAACTAGGGAGCCGCGTCTCCGGCCTTTTCCCCCTTGCAGGTGCTGGAGAATATTTTTCCGGTCTTGAGGTTGACGCACCTCGTGCAGGAGGCGCCGCTCTCGTCGAGGTCTCCCTTGCACAGGATTCCCTCTTGCTGCTTGGGCTTCTCGGGCGCCTTTCCTGGCGAGCCCGTGCTCTTGTCCTCGCAGTAACTACGCGTGTATCCGCCCTTCTTCGACTTGCACCACAGGCACTTCTTGGACTTTCCTTCAAGCCATTTGCAGGGCTTGCCGGAGTTTATCGAAGTGCAGTGGGTGAGCGAGGTGGATGCGGCGTGGCCGGCGAGGGCGCGGGCCTTGTCAGGCTGGGCCAGTGCGGCCGCTGAAGGGACGATGGCGGTCGCCGCCACCAGGGCCCCGGTAACGAATATTTCTTTGAGCACGAGACCACCCCCATTGTGTGTCTCTCGCTTGCCCTCCCATCGTGACATGGCGCGCTCGGCAATAGTCAAGACGTGCGCCAAGATTTACCGAGCGGCGGCCGGGCCCTTTTTCCGGAACATGAAACATTCGATGTGGATTTCTTGCGGGGGCGCTGGGGATGTCGGACGACGGCCTTTTACCTCGATGCCGGTATTATTTATTCCGCCGCTGTCGCCGTTGGCGCCGGCTTGACCGTCGATGCGCGTCTGGGCCGCTTTCTATAAGGCGACGCGCCGGAAGACGACGACCGCCTGGTAGCCGATGCCGTGCTCGGGGTCGCACTCGGCTTCGGCGCTGATGACGTCCAGTTCGGAGTCGGGGCCGAAGAAGTCCAGGGCTCTGGCTCTGGCCTTGTGCCGGATCTCGTCCGGGGTCGCTCCGGTGACGGTGACGCGCAGCGTGAGCGGGAACTGTGTGTCACTCATGGGCGGCCTTCTTTCGCAGAGGAGTGATCACTTTTGAGCGTAACATCAGGCCATCGCCGACATGCAGGCATATGACTGCATGTCAGCGGGGTCCGCATCTCGAACATGATTACCCATCGACACTCACGGTAGTGGTATGGATACTCTTCGTGTAGGCCCTGGCTCCCTGATCACCCCACTTCGACCGCGGGTTTCGTGCTGCCCGCCCGCCGTGGCGGGGTGATCCAGGGAACAACTCAAGGAGAGCGATGCACAAGAAGTCCCTCGCCCTGGCCGTCCTCCTCACCGGTGCGTGCGTGGCCACCGCCACCGTCGTCACCGCAGCCAACGCCACCACCGCACCCGCGGTCCAGGCCCACCACGCCTCCGCGCTTCCGCCCGGATACCAGCTGGTGACGCTGCCGAACGCCAACGTGCCCAACTTCCAGCGCCGTACCCTCTACTGCCCCGGCGCCAAGAAGGTCCTGGGCGGCGGCGGCGAGGCCCGCGGCAACGGGGCGATCCTCGTCGGCTCCTTCCCCACCGATGACGGGCGCGGCTGGATCGTCCTCGGCCGGCAGATCGGCTACAACGACGTCGGCATCAGCGTCTTCGCCATCTGCGCCGACTGACCTGCGGCGTCATCCGGCCCCGGTCGCTCGCCGACCGGGGCCGTTCCCGTGCCCGCCGCACGCCGTCGCCGCAGAGCACCGGTGAGAGAGAACATCTGGGCCTTCCAGGCGCGCCCGCCGCCCGGTAGGAAGCCATGCATGAGCGACGATGTACGCCTCACCATCGAAGCGGTCCCCCGCGCCGGGCTGAGCGCCGGGCAACTGCGCCAGGCCGTGGCCGCCCACCCCGGCGTCCTGTCCGCGCTGGAGGTCGCCGACGCCGACCGGCTGATCATCGGCCAGGCTCCGGCGCTCGGCCACGACCCGGGCCAGGACGCCCCCTTCCGCGCCACCGTCTTCGACCCGGTGGGCAACCGCGCGATCGAGCTGCGCGGCACCCTGGACCGGCCGCAAGGCGCCGAGGTCCGGCCCAGCGCCCACCGGCCGCCGCCCAGCCACGGCGAACTGCTCGCGGCCGCCGACGTGCTGCGCGCCGACCCGCACTTCCCAGCCGGCGAGAACGTGATCGTCTACCGGCCCATGCCGCCCCTGGCCGACCTGGACAGGCCCGACGGCACCACCGTGCGCCGCCCCACCCTGGGCATCTACACCCCCGGCGAGCCCACCGGGGTACGCCACCGCATCGTCGCCGTCGACACCGCCGCCCGCACCGTCGACTGGACGCCGGCGGGCATCGACGTGCGCATGCACCACGACTGCGAGCACACCGTGCCCGAAGGCGTCACCCCGCTGGCCGACCACGGTGGTCCCGACCAGGTACGGGTACGCCTCCTGCGGGGCGCCAGCGAGCTGTGGAACCTGCTGGTCGTGCGGCCGCGCGCATCGGCCCCGCAGAACCCCGGCGCCGGATCGGGCGTGGAGCTGCGCGAGGTGCGCTACCGGGGCCGGCTGGTGCTGCGCCAGGCGCACGTACCCATCCTGAACGTCGAGTACGAACAAGGCACCACCTTCCGCGACGACGCCTCCTCCGAGACCCGCTTCTCGGCCACCGGCACCGACCCGGTCGGCTGGGGCTGGCGGCTGTGCGACAGCCCGCCGCGTACCATCCTGGAACGGCCCGACACCGACGCCGGCGGCTTCCAGGGCGTGGCCTTCCACCACGACGGCGAGGAGCTGCGCATCGTCAGCGAGCTGCAGGCCGGCTGGTACCGCTACGCCAGCGACTGGCGGCTCGGCGACGACGGCACCATCAGGCCCCGCTTCGGCTTCGCCGCCACCGCCAACCCGATGACCTGCATGGTGCACCGCCACCACGCCTACTGGCGCTTCGACTTCGACATCGAAGGCTCGGCAGGCGACGTCGTCGAGCAGATCGACCAGGGGCCGATCATCCCCGAGCCGGTGCCGATCGTCCGCGAGACCACCCGCCGCCGCGCCCCCGGCCGCTACTGGCAGGTACGCCAGAAGTCCTCAGGGCGCGGCTACCAGATCCACCCCGGGCCCTTCGACGACACCGCCGACGCCTACGGGGTCTCCGACCTGTGGTTCCTGCGCCACCACGCGGCCGAGCTCGACGACGGCAACCCCGGCCCGCGCGACCGGGCCGCCATCGGGCGCTTCCTCAACAGCGAGAGCATCGACGCCACCAACGTCGTCGTCTGGTACGCCGGCCACTACTACCACGACCAGGCCCACCCGCAGCCGCACCAGGGCGAGCTTATCGGGCCGGAACTGCTGCCCATCTGAGCACTAGGCTTGGCGCCCATGAGTCAGGTGGGTGAGACGACGGCGCGGGCGCTGCTGCGCAGGCTGGCCGTCGAACAGGCCGAGTGCAGGGTGCCGTCGCTGACGGCCGCGATCGTCCGGGAGGGGAGGCTGGCCTGGTTCGGCGCTCGCGGTTTCACCGGCCCCGGTGCCGGGGCGGCTCCCACCGCCGACACGCAATACCGGCTCGGCTCGATCACCAAGAGCATGGTGGCCGTCGTGGTCATGCGGCTGCGCGACGAAGGCCGCCTCGACCTGCTCGACCCCCTGGCCAAACACCTGCCCGGCACCCCGTTCGGCGAGGTGAGCATCGCCCAGCTGCTCTCCCACACCGGCGGCCTGACCGCCGAACCGCCCACCGGCTGGTGGGAACGCACCCCCGGCCTGCCGGCCGGGGACCTGCTGGCCCTGCTCGGGCCGCAGCACGCCAAGCACCGGCCCGGCCGCCGCTTCCACTACTCCAACATCGGCTACGGCCTGCTCGGCGAGGTGGTCGCCCGGCTGCGCGGCATGCCCTGGCTGCGGGCCGTCCAGCAGGAGGTCCTCCAGCCGCTCGGTCTGTCGGCCACCACCGAGCGGCCGCGCGCCCCGCACGCAGTCGGCTACGCCGTCCACCCGTGGGCCGAGGTGGTGCTGCCCGAGCCCGAACACGACCATGCCGCCATGGCTCCCGCCGGTCAGCTGTGGTCCACGACCGCCGACCTGGCCCGCTGGGCGGCGTTCGTCGCCGGGGACACCGGCGGCGTCCTGTCCCCCGCCACACTGGCCGAGATGCGCGAGCCCGCCACCGTCGACGACGGCGACGCCTGGAGTTCCGGCTACGGGCTCGGCCTGCAGCTGACCCGGCACGCCGGCCGCCGCCTGGCCGGGCACACCGGGTCCATGCCCGGCTTCCTGGCCACCGTGTGGGCCGACCCGGCCGACCAGGTGGGGGTGCTGTTCCTGGCCAACACCACCAGCGGCCTCACCTACACCCTGACCACCGACCTTCTGGACATCCTCGACGAACACGAGCCCCGCCTGCCCGAGCAGTGGCGGCCCGCCCCCGCCGACCCCGCCCTGCTGGCGCTGACCGGGTTGTGGCACTGGGGCCCCAAGCCGTACGCGTTGCGGCTGCTGCCCGACGGCGGCCTGGCGCTGACGCCGGTGGGCGGGGCGGGCCGGGCCTCCCGGTTCGTGCCGCAGGACGACGGGACGTGGCTGGGGCTGGATGGCTACTACGCCGGTGAGACGCTGCGGGTCGCCGCCGATCACCTCGACCTCAACACCTTCATCTTCACCCGCGAGCCCTACGACCCGCAGGCGCCCGTCCCGGGCGGCGTGACGGACTGGCAGGCCTGACGGACTGGCAGGCCTGAGCGCCGCCGCCGATCGCGCCGTCATCCATGCTGCCCGGCCTACGGCACCTCGCCTGCGGCCGGGTCAGTCTCCTGCTGGGGCGAGCGCCGAGGCGATGAAGCGCCGGGCCGAGGCCGCCGTCGCATCCGGGTCGTCCCAGGTGTCGCGCCAGACGGCCAGCGTGCTGGACAGTCCCGGGGAGACCACCCGCGAGGAGAAGCTCTCGAAGGTCATCACCCCGTCGTAGCCGATCTCGCGCAGGGCAGCGAAGACGGCGGCGAAGTCGACCGTCCCGGTGCCCAGGGCGCCGCGGTGGCTCTCGCCGAGGTGCACGTAGCCGAGGGCGCCCGCGCTGTCGGCGACCGCGCGGGCCATGTCGTCCTCCTCGATGTTCATGTGGTAGGTGTCCAGGTGCACGGCGATGTTCGCGGCCCCGACCTCGGCGATGAACTCCCTCGTCTGCGCCGCGGTGTTGAGGAGGTTGGACTCGTACCTGTTGACCGTCTCCAGGCCGAGCGTGATCCCGTGGTCGAGCGCGCGTCGGGCCACCCGCCGCAGCGCGCCGGCGGCGTTGTCGCGTCCGGCGGGGGTGGGCGGGCGGCTGTGCTTGCCGAACGCTCCGTAGATGACGCCGCCCAGGTAGGTGCTCCCGATGGCCGCGGCGAAGTCCAGCGCCGCCAGGAGGTAGCGTTCGCCCGCCGCCGAGACGGCGTCGTCGTCGCTGGCCAGGTCGGCGTCGAACGGCAGGCCGACGGAGCACGTGGCCTGCATGTCGTGCCGTTGGAGCGCCTGCCGGGTGGCGGCGGGCGAGAGCGTGTCCGGCTCGAACACCGGGATCTCGACGACGTCGAACCCGCACGCGCGGGCCCTGCTGACCGTGCTGTCGCAGTCCGGGGCGGACCAGCCGCCGGCGAAGACGGCGGCATGCACGCCGAGTTTGTTCATGTCAGGACTCCTAGTTCAGCGGCCGGTGATCACAGATCGGACGAACTGCGCGGCGACCCCCGGGGCGTCCAGATCCCAGACGATCTCCGCGTAGGGCCAGTCGTCGGCATGGTCGCCATGGGGTGGTTTGGTGGTGCGGCGGTCCACGACGGTCGCTCCGCGGGTGTAGCCGCCGCGCAGTTCCACGGCGACCTTGAGTCTGCGGAGCTCGGCCAGGTGGGGTTCGGTGGCGACCACGGCGACGCCGGCGTCGCCGAGGAAGGCGCCTCGTGTGGCGAAGCGGGCGGCCAGTTCCCGCAGGATCCGGCCGGCGAGCGCCGCGCCCGGCCGGCCGGACCCGTCAAGGGTGGCGATGTCGGCGTCGGTCGCGCTCACGCGAGCGAAGACGTCGAGGCCGTACATCACGACGGGCAGCCCGCTGCGCAGCACGATGTCGGCCGCTTCCGGGTCCTGCAGGATGTTGAATTCGGCGGCGGGGGTCTCGTTGCCTCCTGCCGCGGCCGAGCCGCCCATCACGTAGACGGCCTCCACCTGCCGGGCGGCCTCGGGGTGGGCGCGCAGCAGCAGCGCCACGTTGGTCAGCGGCCCCGTGCACACGAGCGTGGTGCGCGGTCCGGGCCGGGCGAGGACGCCGCGCATGACGTCGAGCGCCGCGGGCAGGTCCCGCGGGGCGGCTGCCTCGGGAAGGGTGACGTCGCCGAGGCCCGTGGGGCCGAAGACCCATTGCGCCCCGGGGCCGCCGGAGGCCAGGGGCCGCTCGCTCCCCTTGCCCACCGCGACATCGTGGCGGCCGAGCGCGGCCAGTACCCCGGTGGTGTTGCGGGCGACGGCGTCCACGTCGACGCACCCGTTCACACAGGTCACCGCCAGCAGTTCGACCTCCGGTCTGCTCGTCAGATAGATGAGCGCGAGCGCGTCGTCCATCCCGGTATCCATGTCTGCGAGGACACGCACGTGACCATCGACCTCATTCGTGTCAGAGAGCATCAGTGAGTGGTCCCGTCCGGGCGCCTGCCGACGGCCGCGGGCGGTCTCAGCCGCCGGCCGGAGACCATGAGCGCGACCAGGACCGCCACGTACGGCACGACGAACGCCACCTGCTCGGGCAGCGTGTCGGTGACGGCGAAGGCGGTGCCGAGGGCCGCTGTGGCAAGCGCCAGGACGGTGAGCCGCCGGCGCCGGGCTCCGGCCGCGGCGGGATCGCCGCGGCCGGCCGTGGATCTCAGGAGCGTCAGCCCGCATGCCACGGCCGCGACGAGCAGCAGCGCGTGGACGGCCGCGCCGCCTCCCCGAAGCTGCAGCGCGTCCATGTACCCGTACAGGAACGACCCCGCGAACGCCCCGGAGGGCCGCCAGTTGCCGAACACCATGGCGGCCAGGCCCATGTAGCCTCGCCCGCCGGTCTGCCCGTCCCGGTAGAGGCCCGAACCGACCAGCACGAGGATGGCGCCGCCGAGGCCGGACAGCGCGCCGGAGGAGACGACGGCCCCGTAGCGCAGCGCGGCGACCCGCACCCCCATGCTCGCCGCCGCGGCCGGGTTCTCGCCGCAAAAGCGCAGGCGCAGTCCGTAGGAGGTGCGCCACAGCAGCCACCACGACAGCGGGACCAGGACGAGCGCGAGCGCGACTCCCGACGACAGCCCGCCGAGCCCGAACGGCAGCGGCACCTCGGGCAGCCGGGGTGCCGGCGGCGACTGGGTGGCGCCGCCACCCGGCATGCTGGTGAACGTGATCGAGGACAGGTACTTGGACACTCCCGGGGCCAGGAGGTTGATGGCCACGCCGGCGACGATGTGGTCCACGCCGAAGGTGACCGTCGTGATCGCGTGCAGGAGGCCGCCGAGCGCGCCACAGGCGGCGCCCAGGACGAGGCCGGCGACGGGCCCCCACCGCAGGGCTCCATAGGCCGCCCCCCAGGTGCCGAGGATCATCATTGCCTCGAGGCCGATGTTGACCACGCCGGCGCGCTCGGCCCAGACTCCGCCGAGGGCGGCCAGGGCCACGGGCGAGGTCAGCGCGAGGGCTGCCGACAGCGTGCCGCCGGATACCAGCCCGGCGCCCTCCGGCAGGGTCAGCATCGTGGCCAGCAGCCCGCCGGCCAGGGCGAGGAGTGGCCAGAGCCGGCCCGGGGCAAGCAGGGTAAGGACACGCGGGGCCGCCGGGGAGATCATGTCGCCGCCTTTCCGCCGAGGGGCCGGGCCGCGGCGGCCAGACCTGCCGTGGCGCCGGCCGGGCTGGGCGTCTGTTGCCGTTCGCGGCGGGCGCGCCAGCGGGCGCTCAGCTCGTAGGCGACGAGTACCGCCAAGACGATCAGGCCTTCCATGATGCGGACGACCTCGTTGTTGATGTCGAGGAGCTGGAGCACGTTGGAGGAGTTGTCGAGGAAGGAGAACAGAAGCGCGCCCAAGGCCATCCCCGCCGCGCGGTTGCGGCCGATGAGGGCGACCGCGATGCCGATGAAGCCGAGCCCGGAAGGGAAGCTGAGCGAGAAGCCGCCCGAATCGCCCAGTAGCGCGGGCATGCCGACGAGGCCGGCCGTCGCCCCGGACAGCAGCATGGTGATCACGGTGACGCGCGCCGTGGATGCCCCGCCGAAGCGGGCCGCCTCCGGTGAGCGCCCTATGGCCCGCAGGTCGAAGCCGAAGACCGTGCGCTCCAGGAGGAGGTAGAAGGCGATCCCGGCGGTGAGCGCGAGCAACGAGGACCAGTAGAGGGTGGCGCCGTGCGTGACGGCGATGAACCCGGAGTCGCGCAGGCTCGGGGGCAGGGGTGGCGTGCCGAGGTTGTTGCTGCCTGCGCCGTCGGCGCCGAGCCTGCCCGGCGTGAGCAGGAAGGAGATGAGGCCGATCGCGATGAAGTTCAGCGCGATCGTGGAGATCACCTCGTTGACGCCCTTGATCGCCTTGAGCGCCGCCGCGATGCCGGCCCAGGCCGCTCCTGCGGCCATGGCGGTCAGCAGGAGGAGTGCGTACCCGGCGATGGGCGGCAGCGGCAGCTCGGCCCCGACGGCTGCGGCGCACAGGGCCGCGATCCGGTACTGGCCTTCGGCTCCGATGTTGAACAGATTGAGGCGGAAGGTGAAGGCGACGGCGACCGCCGAGAGGTAGTAGGCGGCGGCGGAGTTCAGGATGATGGCGGCGCTCGAGCCGCTCAGGGCGTTGGTCACCATGGCTTGGGCCGCGTCGAGCGGGGACGCGCCGGTGACCACGAGGATGAGGCAAGCGGCGCCGGCGGCCAGGACGAGCGCCGCCACCGGTGCCAGGAGGGCCGCGGCCACGCCGCGCGGGTGGGAGGTCAGGCTCATCTGGCGCTCTCTCCCGCTCCGGACATGGCCACGCCGAGCTCCTCGGTGCTGGTCCGCCGGGGATCGACCTGCGCGACGATCCGGCCGCGCAGCATCACCAGCAGCCGGTCTGACCTGCTCAGCAGCTCATCGAGGTCGGCGGAGACGAGCAGCACGCCCGCTCCTGCCGCGGCCGCCTCCTCGATCCGCCGCCAGATCTGCTGCTGGGCCGCGATGTCGACGCCCCGCGTCGGATGGGCGGCGAGCAGCACTTTCGGCTCTGCGGCGAGTTCGCGCCCGATGACGAGCTTCTGCTGGTTGCCGCCGGACAGCGACGCGGCGGCGACGTCGGCGTCGCGTGCCCGGACGTCGTAGTCGCGCATCAGGTGTTCGGTGTCGCGACGGGCGGCCCGGCGGGTGAGCCAGCCGCGCCTGCTGTTGGGCGGCGCCGACTGCCGGCCGAGCATCCGGTTCTCCCACACAGGAGCCTCCAGCAGGAGGGCCTGGCGGTGGCGGTCCTCGGGGACGAGCGCGACACCGTCGGCTCGCCGGCGCCTGAGGGTGGTGCCCGTGATGTTGCGGCCGAACAGTGTCAGCGTGCCGTGGTCGGGGCGGCGTAGTCCGGCGGCGCATTCGATCAGCTCGGTCTGCCCGTTGCCCTCGACTCCGGCGATGCCCACGACCTCGCCCTCGCCCACGTCGAGGCAGACCGCGTCGAGGGCCTGCCTGCCATCGGACAGGCGCAGGGACACCTCCTCGAGGCCGAGCGCGACCCGCCTGGCGGTCTGGTCGGCCGGGTGTGCGGGCCGTTCTGTCCTGACCAGCTCGGCACCGATCATGAGGTGGGCCAGCTCGCGAGAGGAGACCTCGTTCGCCTGGAGCGAGTCGGCCACCGTGACCCCGCGCCGGATGACGGTCACGTCGTCGGCCACCGCCAGCACCTCGTCCAGTTTGTGGGAGATGAAGAGGATCGACAGGCCGCGTGTCCTGAGCCGGTCGAGGCTGACGAACAGCCGTTCGACCTCCTGGGGCACCAGGACGGCGGTCGGCTCGTCGAGGATGAGGATGCGCGCGCCCCGGTAGAGCGCTTTGACGATCTCGACCCGCTGGCGGTCGGCCACACTCAGGCCGCCGGTCTCGGCGTGCGGATGCACCCGTACGCCGAGGTTCGCGCAGAGCTCCTCGACTCTGCGTGTCGCGGCCGGCAGGTCGAGCACGCCCGCCCGGCCCGGTTCGGCGCCAAGGACGACGTTCTCCAGGACGGACAGGTTGTCGGCCAGCATGAAGTGCTGGTGCACCATGCCGAGTCCGGCGGCGATCGCCTCGCGTGGCGAGGTGAAGCGGACCGGCTCGCCGTCCAGGTGGATCTCGCCGGAGTCCGGCCGGTGCATCCCGTACAGGAGCTTCATCAGCGTGGACTTGCCCGCGCCGTTCTCGCCCACGATCGCGTGTACGGTGCCGGCGCGCAGCGTGAGGCTGACGTCCTCGTTGGCGACGACGCCGGGGAACTGCTTGCGCAGGTGCCGGGCCCGCAGGGCCGGTGGCGCGTCTGGTGGCGCCGAGGTGCTCATGTTCCTGCCTTCGGGATGGTGGATACGGTGATGTCCTTGTTGGCGATGGCGCGGCGCAGTTCCTCCAGGCGAGGGCCGATGTCGTCGACGAATCCGCCGGAGGTGGCATAGGCGACGCCGTCGTGCTTGAGGTCGTAGTTCTGCTCGCCGGCTTTGAAGGTCTTGCGTCCCGCGTCGTCGATGAAGTCGAAGACGGCCGTGTCCACGCGCTTGATCATCGAGGTGAGGATGACGTCCTTGACCGCGCTCAGGGCTGGTTGGAGGTATTGGTCGGAGTCGACGCCGATGGCCCGTTTGCCGAGGTCGTGCGCGGCCTGGAAGACACCGATGCTGGATGCGCCGGCGGCGACGAAGACGACGTCCGCGCCGCGCTGATACAGGCCCTTGGCCGCGACCTGGCCCTTGTCGGGCGAGCTGAAGCCGGAGAAGTCCGGCGCCTGGCTCAGGTATTGCACCAGCACCTTCTTCTTCGGGTCGATCCGGGCCACGCCGGCCTGGTAGCCGGCCAGGAACTTCTGGATGAGAGGGGTGTTGGCGCCGCCGATGAAGGCGACCGAGCCGCTCCTGCTTTTCAGTGCGGCGGCGGCACCGACGAGGTAGGAGCCTTCGTGCTCGGCGAAGACCAGGTTGGCGATATTGGCGCCGGTGGCTTCGGAGCTGTCGACCAGGGCGAAGCGGGTGGCGGGGAACTCGCCGGCGACCTTCTGCAGCGGCTTGGCGTAGGCGAAGCCGACGGCGATGACAGGGTCGAAGTCCTGCTGGGCCAGCAGCCGCAGCCGCTGCTCCTTGGCTTGGTCGGACTCGCCCGCGGTGGCCTCCAGCTCCTGCGTCTTGGCGATGTGGAGTTGCTTGGCGGCCCTGTCCAGGCCCTTGGCGGCGGCGTCGTTGAACGACTGGTCGCCGCGCCCGCCGATGTCGTAGGCGAGCCCCACCCGCAGCCCTTCGCCTGTTACCGGGGCCGGTCGCGCGCCGCACCCGGTGACCATCGCGGCTACCGCGAGCAGGGGAAGAAGCCATGTCCATCCATGACGCATGTGCGCCTCCTGATCTAACGAGACAGGTGAGCCGGGCAGGGTGCATCGCACGCGCTCGCAGAGCGAAGGCCGCCGTCACCGGCTGGGAGAGCATCCGCGGAGCGGCGGTAGAAACACAGCTCAGCGAGATGAACCATTTGGTTCACCATAATGGGGAGCTTCCCGGAACGGAAGAGGCAAAATGCGAAAAAGGGCTGTAATCCGACATCTGGTTGGCTGGGTCCGTGTCGGATGCGTCGATATCGAGATGCGGCGGGACTGCTTCCCTGTGCGGCAGGGGCCGCCGCTTCTGGTAACGTGACGTTTATTGACATTTTTTGACAGAGTAGAGATCCGGACGCGACGGCCGGGCCGTACTGCCCACCTCCGGCTTTGTCGGGGCTGCGGTGGCGACTGCGGGCACCGGCGGCGTACCCTGACGTTTATTGACGTTCCTTGACGATGAGTTTGGATGTGCGCCCGGTGGTCGGTATAGCGCTCCCTGGCCGTGAGCAGTTGCCTCCCGGCCCGGTACGAGACCTGGTCGAGGCTCTGCACGGCCTCTACCAAGGTGCTGGAATGCCCGGAGTGCGGCGGATCGCCGGCGCGGTCGCCGACGGCGGCTTTTCCGACACGGTCAGCCATGAGAAGGTCGCCGCGCTGCTACGCGGCAGCGGGTTGGCGCGATGGTCGAAGCTGGAGCCGGTCGTGCGTGTGCTCGCGGCGTGGAACAACCCCCCGCTCGACCCCGACCAGCAGACGGCCCTCTTCCAGGCGCTCTGGCGGGCCGCCGCCGCCCAGGGGCGGCAGGCCGCCACGCAGGAGGCGGCGGCGGGTGAATCGGCTCGCCAACCCGCACTCGGCGGCGCGGGCCAGGCCGGCACACGCGCACCGGAGGCGGTAGCCGGCGGTGGTGAGCAGGCGGCCGGTGATGCTCCCTCGGACACCAACGACCGGCGCAAGACGAAGCTGTTGAACGCGATCGTCAACTACATGCTGGAGCAAGGGTCCGCGGCGGCGACCTTGCGGGATCTGTCACGGGCCGCGGGGTCGAACAACCGCATGCTGCTGTACTACTTCGGCTCCAAGGAGGACCTCGTCCGGGAGGCCCTGGACGTGGCGCTGCTGCGGTATCCGCTGTTGAAGGATGCCGATCGCCATATCGCGCGCCTGGACATCCCGCTGAAGGCGCGGCTGGATGAGACCTGGCGCGCCCTGTGCCGCGAGGAGAATCTGCCCTACCTGCGGCTGCTCTTCGAGTCCGTGGGGCTGGCCGTGCACCAGCCGGAACGCATCCCGGGGTTGCTGCGGCACTTCGGCCACGACTGGGTGGACGTCGCGACCGACGCCCTGGTCAAGGACGGCCTGCCGGACGGCCCGGCGCGACGGCTGGCCAAAGAGATCGTGGCCCTGTGGCGTGGGCTGCAACTGGATCTGCTCACCACCGGGGACATGGAAGAGGTGACCGCCGTGCACGACATCGCGGCGGAGGCGATCGCCGGCCGGGCCGAGACCTTGCGCGAGCGTCCATGAGCAGGCCGGCTCATTTCCCGATCAGCGCGCCGGAGGAGACGCGTTGAACTCCGTCGACGATGACATCACGGACGTCGGACGGCCGCGCGGAGTAGGTCAAGGCGGACCAGACATCCCGGCAGCCCGCGAAGTGCGGCCGTGACAGGTCGACCACCTGCAGGGTGGCGCGCCTGCCGACCTCGAGCGTGCCGATCTCCCCGGCCAGGCCCAGGGCCCGGGCGCCGTTGACGGTGGCCATGGCGATGGCCTGCTCGGCCGTGATCAAAGCGGGGTCGCCGGAGACTCCCTTGTGGAGGGTGGCGGCGAGTTTGGCCGCCGACCACAGGTCCAGCCCGTTGCTGCTCACCGCGCCGTCGGTGCCCAGCGCCACGGTGACGCCGGCCTTGAGGAGCTTGCCCACGGGAGCGACCCCGCAGGCGAGTTTGAGATTCGACCACGGGCAGTGCGCGACCGACGTGCGCGTGGCCGCCAGCGTCTCGATGTCGTCGTCATCGACTTCGACGGCATGCGCGATCACGGTCTTGGGCCCGAGAAGGCCCGTTTGCGCCAGAACCTGGATGGGGGTGGCGCCGTGCAGCCGGCGGACCTGCGCCACCTCCCGCTTGCTCTCGCCGGCGTGGACGTGGATCCGGCAGGCATGGCGTTGGGCCAGCCCGGCCACCTCTTCCAGCTGTTTCCTGGTCAGGGCGTACGTGCTGTGCGGCATCAGCGCCGGCGCCGCAGGGTCTCCGACCGGGAAGCGGGCCAGCTGTTCCTCCGCGTCCCGGAGTGTCTCGGTGAAGGAGCGCGGATCCGGATGGGCGAAGGTGGCGAAGGTGGGTCCGCTGACCACCTGAAGCCCGTAATCCGCCGCCGCGGCGACCGTCGCATCGCTGAACCAGTACATGTCCAGGGCCGCGGTCGTCCCCGCCAGGATGGACTCGGCCGCCGCTGACGCGGCGCCCTGGCCGACGGTGTCCGGCGTCAGGACGTTCGCCTCTTCGGTGGTGAGCCGGGAAACGAACTCCTCCAGCGCCACATCATCGGCCATCCCGCGAAACAGCGTCATCGCCAGATGGGTGTGCGCGTTGATCATCCCGGGAAGCACCGCGCAGCCGGTCGCATCGATCTCGTGGGCGGTCCGGTAGTGAAGGCGCCCACGGTCATCCTCGATGGCGGTGATCCGCCCATCCTTGATCCCCAGGAGACCGTCGGGAAAGGTGGCGCGGGCGGCGTTCATGGTCAGGACGTGTCCATGCCTGATGACCAGGTCAAACTCAGGTCTGTGTTCGTTCAACATAGCTTCCTGCTTGAGGCTGAGGGTTCCGCTCATGAGAACCTCGGACTAGTTTGAACCAAATGGTTCATCGTGGCAAATGGCCCAGCCGATCTCCGCCCGCCGGAGGCAGCCTCGGCCGATGACCTTCACCCAGCAGATGCGGGGCCGCCTGGTCCGCATTCACACCAGATCGAAGGAGGCAACCATGTGTCGCCATCAGCCCCGATGCCCGTCGGCATACGCGCCAGATCATGATGCGGCGCTGCTCGTGGCCTTCCACCCGGAACAGGGGTGGGGTCTGCTCTGCAACGGAGTCATCGTCTTCGACGACAACGGTGAGCTTCTGCCCGACGGGCGCAGCATTCCCGCCCATGCGAGCTGCTACGGACGCGCGGCATGAGGCGGGCCCAGCGGATCGCGACCGCCCCGGGAGTCACCCACCTCCACGCTTGGGACGTACTCAAGACCATTGTTCACCACGTGGGCGCACTGGCCACCCGGCCACAGCACGAGCCGGGCACCCAGATCGCCAGCTGGGCCTTGCCGCCCGTCCCGGCCTCGGTGCCCAGAGCGCGGCACCTCACCCGCCGCCGGCTGAAGGCCTGGAAACTCGCAGAATCAACGGACGTAGCCGAACTCCTTGTCAGCGAATTGGTCTCCAACGCGCGTGCGCCACGAGGCGCTCTGTTGTATCCCCGGTTGAGCCGGGAGGAACTGAAGGGAGGTTCCTGGGCCTGATGGCTTACCCGGATCTGAAAGGTGAAGGGGACCGTAGCATGCCAGGAAATCAACGGTCGTGTTCAGGCATGGAAGCGATGCGTTGAGGGGCCCGTGCGATATGGCGAAACCTGGATTGGCTGAACCCCAATCTCCAGTCGATGAAAGGAAGGCATCCGCCGGAAATCCATGCCTGGCACCGGCGCCGCTCCCTGTGTCGGATTGAGTGCATTATGACACAACCTTCAGGAGTGAGGACGATCCCCAGCGAGGGGATTCAAGGAGATGAGTGGGGCGCCTAAGTCGCGCTAGAACGTATGACAGAGACGAACGTGGGATCGCCTAAGGAACGCGAGTTCTAAGGCGACGGAGGCCCCGTAGTAGTCGCAGGAGTCACGACCTGCCAAGGCGGGCGGGAAAGCCGTCCACAGGGCGAAGGGGGCCAGGTGATCGGATATTCAAGAACTGGGAGGTATGCGCAATGCAGAGCGCCGAAACAGTGCTGAATGTCCTGCGTGAACGCGGCAGGCGTGGCCTGCCATGTGAGGAACTGTATCGGCAACTGTTCAACCCGCACCTGTATCTCATGGCCTACGGGCGTATCTACTCCAACCACGGAGCGATGACACCCGGAGCCTGCGGGGAAACCGCTGACGGCATGTCGGAGGCAAAGATCGAGCGCGTCATCGACGCGCTGCGCCACGAGCGCTACCGGTTCCAGCCCGTCCGGCGGACCTACATCCCGAAACAGAACGGGACCAGAAGACCGCTCGGCCTGCCGTCCTGGTCGGACAAACTCGTCGGCGAAGTGATCCGCCTCCTGATCGAGGCCTACCACGAACCGCGATTCTCCGGCCGCTCACACGGTTTCCGTCCCCAAAAAGGCTGCCACACCGCACTATCCGAGGTGGCACACAACTGGACGGGGACAACCTGGTTCATCGAAGGAGACATCTCCGACTGCTTCGGGACACTCGACCATCAGGTCATGCTCTCGATCCTGGCGGAGAACATCCACGACAACCGGTTCCTGCGCCTCATCAAACAGATGCTCCAGGCCGGATACCTCGAAGACTGGATCTGGCACGCCACCCTATCGGGAACCCCGCAAGGCGGCGTCGCCTCACCAATCTTATCCAACATTTATCTGGATCGGCTGGACACATTCGTCGAAACAATACTCATCCCGGAATACACCCGAGGACAGACAAGGAAAAGCAATCCCGCCTACCACAAGGTGGAGAACGCGATCAACTACATCCGGAGGAAACAGTCCCGCAGAAAGGAGAAAACCGAAACCCCGGAAATGCGAGAGCTACGCAAGCAACTACGCCGCCTCCCAGTCGGAGATCCCAGCGATCCCGGCTACCGGCGCCTGCGCTACGTCCGCTACGCAGATGATCACCTACTCGGGTTCATCGGACCGAAAGCCGAAGCCGAGGAGATCAAGCAACGCCTCGCGACGTTCCTACGTGACGACCTCAAACTGGAACCCAACGAGGACAAAACACTGATCACCCACGCCCGCACAGGCGCGGCCCGATTCCTCGGCTACGACATCACCGTCCAGCACGCCAACAACAAGATCTCCCGAGGCGAGCGGCTCACCAAAGGCATGCGCGCCACCAACGGGAAGATCCGCCTGAAGGTACCGCCACCGGTGATCAAGGCCAAATGCGCCCCGTATCTCAAGCACGGCAAACCCGAGCACCAGCCCCACCTGACGAACCTGACCGACTACGACATCATCAGCAGGTTCGGGGCCGAATACCGGGGCATCGTCCAGTACTACCTGCTGGCCGGCGACGTCTGGAAACTGGACAGGCTCCGCTGGACCATGCTGACCGCGATGCTCAAGACACTGGCGGCCAAGCACCGCTCAACGGTGACCACGATGGCAAAGCGAACCAAGACCACCATCATCACACCGCACGGGCGACGCAGATGCTTCGAAGCCCGTGTCGAACGAGCAGGCAGGAAACCACTGGTCGCACGGTTCGGTGGCATTCCCCTCAAACGGCAGCGGAAGGCCGTCCTGGACGACCATCCATCGGCCCCGCTCACCCGCAAACGAGGCAAGCAACTGATCGAACGCCTCCAAGCCGGGCGATGCGAGCTCTGCAACAGACCGGCCACGGTGCAAACACACCACATCCGCGCACTCGCAGATCTCGCCAAAGCGGGACAACCACCGCCCCCGTGGGCGGAACTCATGACCAGAATGCGACGCAAAACCCTGATCGTCTGCGCCGCCTGCCACGAGACCATCCACGCCGGGCAACCCACCGCGACAAACACGCAGTAGTCACTGGAGAGCCCGCTGCATCGAAAGGTGCACGGCGGGTTCGGGCCGGGGGCCACTGGAAAAGGACCTGCACCAGCAGACACCTCGCCAGTGGCCTACCGGTACTCCACCACGCACCCGGACCGATCAGACTCACCCTCTGGCTCACCGACGGCATGCTGCGGTGCGAGGTCGAGGACACCGGCACTGACCTGCCCGCCGAGCGCCGACGCGGCGCATCTGACGAGCACGGGCACGGGCTGCGCCTGCTCAAGGCGCTCGCCTGCTGCTGGGGCAGTGCCCGCACGCCGGCCGGCAAAGTCGTCTGGTTCGAGACACCCGCGGCCGCGCCCGTCGAAGGCTGAGCAGAGCGCCGGCGTGCCTCGCTTCGCTGGGCGGTGGCCGAGGGGTGGGAGCCGTGGCGGCGAGGTGACGGCGCCGAGGTGGCAGCATGGTCGTGTGCGTGTGGCAATCCTGGGGCCGCTGGAAGTCGAGTCCGCCGCCATCAGCGGCGCCCGGCTGCGGCTGCTGCTGGTACGGCTGGCGCTGTCGGCCGGGCGCATCGTCACCATCGAGGAGCTGGCCGAGGCGTTGTGGCCGGACGAGCAGCCCGCCGACCAGGCCAACGCGCTGCAGTCGCTGGTCTCCCGGCTGCGGCGGGCCCTGCCTGATGCCTCCGCGCTGGCTCTGGTGCCCGGCGGCTACCGGCTCGACGCCGTCACCGACGTTGGAGAGTTCGACCGGCTGACGGCCCGGGCGCGCGGCGAGAGCGACCCGGCGGCCAGGGCCGGGCTGCTGCGCCAGGCGCTGGCCCTGTGGCGGGGCCCGGCGCTGGGCGAGGTGGCGACGGCGCCGTTCGCGACCGGATACGCGCTACGCCTGGAGGAGGCCCGGCTGACGGCCGTCGAGGACCGCGCGGAGGCCGACCTGACACGCTTCACCCGGCATGGCGCGGGGCCCACCCAGGGCAGCGCCACCCGGCATCGCACCGACCAGGCCGAAACCCCTCAAGGCACGGCGCAAGGCGAGGGAGCGGACAGCGAGCTGGGCGGGCTGCTGGCAGAGCTCGGGGAACTGGCGGCGCGTCATCCCCTGCGCGAGCGGCTGCACGCCACCCACCTCAAGGCGCTGCACGCCGCCGGGCGCCGGGCCGAGGCGCTGGCCGCCTACGAGGACGTCCGGCGCACCCTGGCCGCGGAGCTGGGCGCCGATCCGGGGCCGCAGCTGCGCGAGATCCACCTGAGGCTGTTACGGGCCGAGCCGCTGCGCCGCCCCCGCACCAACCTGCGTACCCCGCTGACCAGCTTCGTCGGCCGTGCCGCCGAGATCGCCCAGGTGAGCGCCCGGCTGGGACACAGCCGCCTGGTCACGCTCGTCGGGCCGGGCGGCGCGGGCAAGACCCGGCTGGCCACCACCATCGCCGCCGCCCTGCTGAACCAGGCCGAGCACCGAGGCCGCCCCGCGAACGGCTCCCCATGCGAGGACCGGCGTGCGGGCCCGGGCGCCGAGGCGGCCTACGACAACCGGCCTGCCAGTCCCGACGGCGACCGGCCGCCGACGCCGGGAGCCGAGCCGGCGTATCCGGGGCCGGGCGCGGTGTGGCTGGTGGAGCTGGCGCCGGTGAGCGATCCGGCCGACGTGGCGCAGGCGGCACTGGCCGCGCTGGGCCGTTCGATCGTGCCGGCCGGGCCCACCGCGCCGACCGACACCATCGGCCACCTGGTCGAGGCCCTGTCGGCCGGTCACGTGCTGCTGGTGCTCGACAACTGCGAGCACCTCGTCGAGGCCGTCGCCCGCCTGGCTGAGGAGCTGCTCGGCCGCTGCCCGCGGCTGCGGGTGCTGGCCACCAGCCGCGAGCCCCTGGGCATCGTGGGCGAGGTCGTCAGCCCGGTCCCGCCGCTGCCGGCCGAGCCGGCCGTGCGGTTGTTCGGCGACCGGGTGGCGGCGGCCTGTCCGGGGCTGGTGCTGGATCAGGGCCTGGTGCGGGAGGTGTGCCGCCGGCTCGACGGGTTGCCGCTGGCCATCGAGCTGGCCGCGGCCCGGCTGCGCGCGCTGAGCCTGCACGAGCTGGCCGTACGCCTGGACGACAGGTTCGTGCTGCTGACCGGAGGCAGCCGTACGGCGCTGCCCCGCCACCAGACGCTGCGCGCGGTGGTGGCGTGGAGCTGGGACCTGCTGGAGGAGCCGGAGAGGCGGCTGGCCGAGCGGCTGGCGGTGTTCGCGGGCGGGTTCGACCTGGCCGCGGCCGAACACCTGGGCGGCACGCTCGACCTGGTGGCGGCCCTGCTGGACAAGTCGCTGCTGCAGGCGGCCGACGGCGGCCGTTACCGCATGCTGGAGACGATCAGGGAGTACGGGCTGGAACGCCTGGCCGGCAGCGGCGAGATCGGCCCGGCCCGCGTCCGCCACGCCGCCTACTTCCTGCGGCTGGCCGAGCTCGCCGAGCCGCATCTGCGCGGGCGCGAGCAGCTGACCTGGATCGCGCGGCTGCTGGCCGAGCATGACAACCTGCTGGCCGCGCTGCGCTTCGCCGTCGACCGGGGCGATGCCGACACGGCGGTACGACTGGCGGCGGCGATGGGGATCTTCTGGACCTTCCGCGGCAACCGGCAGGATTCGGTGGGCTGGATGAAGCTGGCGCTGGACGTGCCCGGGGACGCGCCGCGGCAGGCCAGGCTGATCGCCTCGGCCACCTTTCTCATCAATGGCGCGCTGGCCGGCGGCGATGCCACGGTGGGGGCGGCGGTGGAGGAGCTGCGCCGCATCGCCGAGCTGTCGCAGCAGGAGCTGTCGCATCCGGTGCTGGCGATGCTCGGGCCGGCGCTGGCGCTGTTCACCGATGACAAGGAGCTGGGGCCGGCCGAGGTCGAGCGGCGCCTGTCCCATCCCGACCAGTGGGCGCGCGGGATGCTCCTGACGGTCAGGGCCGCCATGAAGGAGAACGACGGCGACATGCGCGGCTCGCGTCAGGACCTGATCGCCGCCGCCGCGCAGCTGCGGGCGGTGGGTGAGCGGTGGGGGCTGTCGATGGCGCTGATGTCGCTGGGCGAGGCGCACGCGATGTTCGGCGACTTCGACGACGCGCTCGCCTCGATCCTGGAGGCCACGGCGTTGGTGCGGCAGCTCAACCCCGACCTCGACCCCGGGCATCAGGTGTGGCAGGCCACCATCCGCATGCGCAAAGGAGAGGTGGAGCAGGCGCGTGCCGAACTGCGCGAGATGACCGAGCAGCCCCATCGTGACCAGTCGCCGCGCAACGCCGCCTTCGCCCACTCCGCGCTGGGTGACCTGGCGCGGCTGGAGGGCGATCTCGAGACGGCCGCGCGTGAGTATGAGCGGTCGGCCGCCACACTGGAGTACGCCTCGGCGATCGCGCCGCAGTTCCGGGCGCTGGTGATGATCGGCCGGGCGCATCTGGCGCTGGCGGTGGGCGACCCGGCGGCGGCCGGGCGCTACATCGGCCAGGCCGCCGAGCTGAGCGTCTCGGCCAGGGACATGCCGGTGCTGGCCCGGGTGGCGGTGGTGGTGGCGGAGTCGAGGGCGTTCGGCGGCCGGCCGGTCGCGGCCGCCCGGACGCTGGGCGCGGCCGAGCAGTTGCGCGGCGCGCCCGACGCGTTCAACCCTGAGGTGGCCCGCCTGTCCGCGCGGCTGCGCGCCGAGCTCGGCGACGGCTACGACGCCGCTTATGCGGCGGGCCGGGACCTGGACCGGGCCGCCGCGCTCAGCCTGGTGCACGCCCCGGCCGCGCCATCGTAGCGGCCGGGGCATCGAAGCAGCCCGCCCGGCGCGGCCGGCAGCGGCCGGGGACGACCGGGGACGACCGGGCAGCGAATGGGGACGGCCGGGGACCGGTCGGGGACCGGTCGGGCAGCGGGTGGCTCAGGCGCGGCGGCGGTAGGCCGCGACGGCCAGGGGCGCGAAGATCGCCAGGAACACCAGCCCCGACACGAGCGTCCACACCACCGAGGAGGCGGCCGGGCCGCCGAGCATCAGCGCCCGGGAGGCCTCCATGGCGTGGTTGACCGGGTTCACCTCCAGCCAGGCCCGCAACCACCCGGGCAGCGTGTCCTTGGGGGTGATCATGCTGGTGCCGAACGTCAGCGGGAACAGCACCAGGAACGAGGTGCCCTGCACCCCGCCGGGCTCGCGCATCAGTACGCCCAGCAGCACGAACGCCCAGCTCAGGCAGAAGGAGAAGAAGATCGTCAGCAGGCAGGCGGCCAGCGTCGGCACCAGCCCGGTGTGGATTCTGAACCCCAGCGCGGCCCCGGCGCCCATCAGCACCACGATCGCCACCACATAGCGGATCAGGTCGCCCAGGACCGAGCCGATCAGCGGTGCCGAGCGGGCGATCGGCAGGCTGCGGAAGCGGTCGAAGACGCCCTTCTTGATGTCGGTGTTGAGGCTGACGCCGGTGGCCATCCCGCCGAACATCACCGTCTGCACCATGATCGCGGGCAGCAGGAACTGCAGGTAGTCCTCGGTCGAGCCGGACACGGCGCCGCCGAGCAGGAACACGTACACGATGAGGAAGACGATCGGCTGCAAGGTGACGTCGATGAGCTGTTCGGGGGTGCGCAGGGTCTTGACGACGCTGCGCCCGGCCAGCGCGAGGCTGTGGCGGACCAGGCCGAAAGGGCGCGCGTCCAGGCGGGCGGGGGCGGCGGTGCGTTCGGCGGTGAGGGTCATGCCGCGTCCTGCTTGTCGGCGTGGTGGCCGGTCAGGGTGAAGAAGACCTCGTCCAGGCTCGGCAGGCGCAGCGACAGCTCGGTGACCGCGATTCCGGCGGCGCCGAGGCGGGCCACGATCTCGGTGAAGGCGGCGTCGCCCTCGACGGGCACGGTGGTCACGTCGCGGCCGGGTGATTCGGCGGGGCGGCCCGCGACGGCCGAGATGATCTCGGCGCTCTCGCGCAGCCTGGTGTGGTCGGCGGGCCGCACCAGGACGGTCTGTCCGCCGACGACGTGCTTGAGCTCGGCAGGGGTGCCGTGCGCGATGACCTTGCCGTGGTCGATGACGGAGATGTCGTCGGCCAGGGCGTCGGCCTCCTCCAGGTATTGGGTGGTCAGCAGGACGGTGACGCCGTCGGTGACCAGGTGGCGGATGATGTTCCAGACGTCCTCGCGCTTGGCGGGGTCCAGGCCGGTCGTCGGCTCGTCCAGGAAGATCACGTCGGGCCGGCCGACCAGGCTGGCGGCTAGATCCAGGCGGCGGCGCATGCCGCCGGAATAGGTGGCGGCGCGGCGGTCGGCGGCCTCGGCCAGGCCGAAGTCGTTCAGCAGCTGGGCGGCCCTGGCCTTGGCGTCGGGGCCGCGCAGGTCGAGCAGCCGGCCGATGAGCACCAGGTTCTCGGTGCCGGTCAGGTCCTCATCCACTGAGGCGTACTGGCCGGTCAGGCCGATCATGCGGCGCACTCGGGCGGGGTGGCGGACGACGTCGACGCCGCTGACGCGGGCCTGGCCGGCGTCGGGGCGCAGCAGGGTGGCCAGGATCCGTACGGCGGTGGTCTTGCCGGCGCCGTTGGGGCCCAGCACGCCCAGGACGGTGCCCCGGCGGGCCGACAGGTTGATGCCGGCCAGGGCGGTGGTCGTGCCGAAGCGTTTGACCAGCCCTTCGGCTTCGAATGCGTTCATGACCGCCATCGTGGGCGGCGGCGCTGGCAGAGCTCGCACAGATCGCTGTCACGCCAGCCCGCGCCGCTGCCAGGTCGCCGCCTTGCCAGGTCGAGCACAGGTGGCCCGCGTGCCGCCCGCCGCGCTCAGCTGTAGGACGGCTCGGCGTGCCGTAGCTCGCGCAGGCCGGGCAGCGCGATGGCGCCCAGCCGGGCGCCGGTGCGCGGGTCCAGCCGCAGCACCTGCTCCCCCGCCCCGGCCAGCAGCTCGCCGTTCAGCCGGGCCAGCCCCCGCACCGGGCCCGGCAGGTCCCACGCCCCGGCGCCGGCCAGGCTCTCGCCGTCGGCCGACAGCAGCCGCGTGCCCGCCGCCAGGTGGACGTGGCCGCCTCCGGCCACCGCGTACGCCTCGCCGTCGCCCAGCCGGCCCAGCAGGCCGCCGCGCTTGATCGTCAGGTCGTCGGTGGAGGCGACCACGACGCGGCCGGTGGAGGCGTCGAAGACGTACAGCCGCCGGGCCTGGGTGTCCAGCGCCATCGCGTGGGCCAGTGGCGGGCCGAGTCCGAACGGTTCGGGCAGGTCCAGGCAGTAGGCCCAGCGCTGGTCCAGGCTGAGCACGTGGACGAAGGCGTGCACGCCGGGGCTCAGGTCGTGGCCGGCGATCAGGTCGCGGGTGTGCAGGTGTTCGTCCTGGTGGGTGTAGAGGGTGTAGAGGGTGGCCAGGTCCGCGTCGTGCACGGCCTGGCGGCCCTTGCCGCGCATCTCCTCCTCCTTCGACAGCGGCACGGGCTGCTTGGCGCGGGTCAGCAGCGGCGTCATCCGGCCGGCGGCCACGTCGTACATGCGCACGCGGTAGCGGTCGGGGTGTTCGGGCGGCAGGTGGTCCAGGACGTACATGACCTGGCCGTCGCCGGAGAAGGCCTCCGGTTCGATGTTGCCGTCGAGCCGCAGCGTCCGGTTGCCGCCGGCGCCGGTCAGGGTGATGGTGGTGCGGCCGCGCGGGCCGGGTTCGGGGCCGAGGGCGACGAGATCGCCGGAGACGGCCTTGATGCGCCGGCCCTGGGCGCCGGCCAGGTCGCTCTGCTGGAGGAGGTGGCCCGTGGTGGCGTCGTAGGTGCGCAGCCGGTCGTGGTCGATCTGGTAGAGGCGCAGCCAGCGGGGGCCGGGCACCGCGCCGGGGTAGGTGGCCGTCACCGCGCCGGTGGACAGCTCGACCAGGGACAGCCCGGCGGCGGTCTCGGCGAGCAGCCTGCCGCGCGGGGCGGGGGGCGCCGCCTTGGGGGGCGGCTGGGTGGTGGAGCAGGCCGATACGGCGGCCGCCGCGCCGAGCGCCAGGGCTTGGCGTCTGGTGATGGTGCTCACGTCTTTCCTACACCGGTGGGCGGCCGGGGGTTCCCGGTCAGGTGGTGACGCCGAGCTGGGCACGTACCTTGGCCAGGAGGTCGTGCGGGAGCGGGGCGTAGCCGTACAGGGACAGGTAGGACTGGCCGGCGTTGCCGGCGGTGTAGTCCAGGAAGGTCCGCACCAGCGGGTCTGAGTTGTGGGAGCAGACGATCTCGTAGGTGACCAGGATGATGGGGTAGGCGTCCTTGTTCTTGGTCAGGTAGTCGAACGTGACAATCAGATCGCCGTTGTGGCCGGCGATCCGGGCGCCTTCGAGGGCTTTGGTGGCGCTCTGGGGCGAGAGGGCGACGTACTGGCCGGCGGCGTTGCGTATCTTGGCCGTGCGCAGGGCGGCGTCGCTGGCGTAGGCGTACTCCACGTACCCGATGGAGCCCTCGGTGCGCCGGATGGCCTCGGTGATGCCGGCCGAGCCGGTCACGCCTTGCCCGGTGACGGCGAACTTCCTGGACGGCTCGTACGGCCAGCGGCCCGCCTCCTTGAGGTAGGCGGTGAAGTTGTAGGTCGTGCCCGAGTCGTCGGAGCGGTGGAAGAGCCGGATGCCGGTGCGCGGCAGGATCGCGCCGCGGTTGTCGGCGGCGATCTCGGCCGCGTTCCATCGGGTGATGCGGCCGCTGAAGATGCCGGTCAGGGTGGTGGGTGAGAGCTTCAGTTCCGGCGTGAACGGCAGGTTGTAGGCCAGGGCGATGGGGCCCACCACCATGGGCAGGTGTATCGCGCGGCTGCGGCAGCGTCTGTCGGCCAGCAGTTGTTCGTCGGGGCGCATCGCGACGTCGGAGCCGGCGAACGCGGTGGCGCCGGTGATGAAGTCGCGGATGCCGGCGCCCGAGCCGTTGGCGTTGTAGTCCACCCGCAGGTCGGGGTGCAGCCCTTGGAAGTCGACCCGCCAGGCGTCCATCGCGCCTTTCTGCGCGCTTGAGCCGGAGCCGGAGATCGACGCGGTGATCGGAAGAACGGGGGGCGCTTCGTCGCGGGTCAGCAGCGCGGTCCCGGTCAAGCCGACGGCTGAAGCGGCCAAGGTCAGGGCGACGAACAGCGCCGCCCTGATGATCCCGGTCAGCTTTTCCATCTCAACAAAATATGGAGTGGTCGCGGCCCGCTAGTTCACCACGCGTCAAACTCATTGCCACAAATCGGTCATTTATCCCAGATTATCGATCTACCGGCGGTCACACGTCCCAGGTGACCGGCAGGCTCTTGACCCCGTAGATGTCGGCGGTCTCCGGGCGCAGGGCGACCTCTTCGGCCGCTACCGCCAGGCGCAGCGTGGGGAAGCGGTTGAGGAGCGCGGGGAAGGCGGCCCGCATCTCGACGCGGGCCAGCTGCTGGCCCAGGCACTGGTGGATGCCGTGACCGAAGCCCAGATGCCCGCCGTCCTCCCGGCGCAGGTCGAGGGTGTGGGGATCGGCGAAGCGCTCGGGGTCGCGGTTGGCGGTGTTCATCGACAGGATGACCGCCGTACCGGCCTTGATGGTCTGGCCGCCCAGCTCGACGTCCTCCAGCGCCGTCCTGAAGAACGTCTTGGCCACGCTCAGATACCGCATCAGCTCCTCCACCGCCTTGTCGGCCAGTGTGGGGTCGGCGCGCAGCGCGGCCAGCTGCTCCGGGTTGCGCAGCAGGGCGAAGGTGCCCAGCGCCAGCATGTTTGTGGTGGTGTCGAGCCCGGCCGCCAGCAGGATCAGGGCGACACCCTTCAGCTCCTCATCGGTCAGATCGCTGTCGGTCAGGTCGCTGAGCACGTCGTCGGTGGGGTTGGCGCGCTTGGCCGCCACGAGTTCGGCGAGATAGGTCTGGACCGCGGTGTAGGCCGCCATCAGCTCCTCGTCGCTGGTCTCCCCGCCCATGAACTTGTCGACGTTGTCCTGGAAGGCGCCCCGATCCTCATACGGCACCCCCAGCAGCTCACAGATCACGATCGCGGGGATGGGCTTGGCGAAGGCGGTCACCAGGTCCGCCGACGGCCCGGCCTTCTCCATGGCGTACAGGCACTCGGCGGTGACCTGCTCCACGCGCTCGGTCAGCAGCCGCATCCGCCGCACGGTGAACTTGCCCACCAGCGGCTTCCTGTACCGGCTGTGCTGCGGCTCGTCCATGAGCAGGAACTCGCCGGGTGGCGCCGGAGGGACTTCGATGTCGCCGTAGTCGACCCACGGGTGGTGGCGCATGAGCTCCCTGCGCGAGCTGAACCGCGGGTCGGCCATGACCGACCGGACCAGGTCGAAGCCGGTGATCAGCCAGCCCTGATGCCCGTCGGCGAAGGGGATGCGGCTGATCGGGCCGTGCTCGCGGGCCTCGATCAGCTCCTTGGGCGGGTCGAAGGGGCAGCCGGGCTGACGTTCGGTCGGCATCGCGGTAATGGTGTGTTCCATGACGTCCACTCTCGCCGACCGCTCTGATACGAGACCGTCGCGGTGCTGACACGGCCGCTGACACCGCATGGCCGGAACGGCGCGGCGAACGGCGCGGCGTCGTGTCAGCGGCCACGTCAGGACGGCGACGGCCCGATATCAGAGCGGTCGGCCAGGTTGGACCCCATGAACGGTTCAGCCATTGTGGCCTCGGGGCTGCGCAAGGCATACGACGACAAGACCGTGCTCGACGGCATCGAGCTGAATGTCCCGACCGGCACGATCTTCGCCCTGCTCGGGCCCAACGGCGCCGGCAAGACCACGACGGTGAACATGCTGACCACGCTGGCGACCCCCGACGCCGGGAAGGTGGTCGTCGCCGGGTACGACGTGGCCACGCAGACCAGGGCGGTGCGCGCGGCGATCGGGGTCAGCGGGCTGTTCGCCCCGGTGGACGACCTGCTCACCGGCGAGGAGAACCTGCTGATGACGGCCGATCTCCTGCACCTGCCCAAGGCGGAGGGCGAACGCGTCGCCGGCCGGCTGCTGGAGAGGTTCGATCTGGTCGAGGCGGCGGGAAAGCTGGCGGTGTCCTACTCCGGCGGCATGCGCCGCAAGCTGGACCTGGCCATGACGCTGGTCGGCGACCCGCGGATCATCTTCCTGGACGAGCCCACCACGGGACTCGATCCGCGCGGCCGCCGCACCATGTGGGGCATCATCCGGGAACTGGCCGCCGAGGGCAGGACCATCTTCCT
The DNA here is from genome assembly GCF_050942315.1 of Nonomuraea sp. CA-143628. NCBI lineage: Bacteria > Bacillati > Actinomycetota > Actinomycetes > Streptosporangiales > Streptosporangiaceae > Nonomuraea > Nonomuraea sp. CA-143628. Next base: position 7,046,676 of record NZ_CP192072.1, on the reverse strand, counting down.
CACCACCCGGTATCTGGAGGAGGCCGATCAGCTCGCCGACCGTATCGCCGTACTCGATCAGGGCCGGCTGGTCGCCGAGGGCACCGCCGATGAGCTCAGGCGCCGCATCCCCGGCGGCCATGTCCGGCTGCGGTTCACCGCCCGGCACGAACTCGACGCCGCGGCGCGGGTCCTGCACGAGTCCACCAGGGATGACGAAGAGCTGACCTTGCGTGTTCCCGGCGACGGCGGGGTGCGGTCCTTGCGCGCGCTGATCGATCGGCTCGACGCCCATTGCCTGGAAGTGGAGGAATTGTCGGTGCACACACCGGACCTGGACGACGTCTTCCTCGCCCTTACCGCTCACGCGAACAAGGAGGCCGGCGCGCGATGAACGCCATGTCAGCTTGCCCGGGCTCGAGCGACGTTCACGAAGCGAGCGTGATCTCGGCCAGCTCGCGCCAGTCCCGCCGCTGCCCGGCAAGCGCCGCCTCGGCGAACGCGGTTTCGCCGAGGTGATCGCGCGCGTCCGCGGCGATCCTGGCGGCGTCCGGCTGCGAACGGTCCGGCGTGCCGCGCACGCCGTCGCTCGCCCCGAGCAGCTGTACGGCCTGCTCGGGCTCTCCCTGGCGCAGCGCGAGATCGGCGATCCCGATCAGCACCATGGCGATCGTGGGTGGATGGGTGTGCTCGACGGCCGTGGCCGCGCGCAACGCCTCGGCCCGGCACGCGCGGGCCTTTTCCAGATCCTCGGCGAGGTAGCCGTACAGGTCCATGGTCTGGGCACGGACGGAGTCGGCCAGGTCCGCCTCGCCCAGCACCGCCCGCACCGTGGCCAGATGCCGGCGCGCCTGGTCCGGCTCGCCGCGCAGGCGCGCCAGCTGCGCCTGCGCGAGCGCCAGCTCGGCGAGCGCGTCCGGCCAGACGATCCGGCCGGCGATGCGCTGCGCCTCGGCCATGGCGGAGGCGCGGGATCCCTCATCGCCGAGCAGCCAGTACAGCTGAGCCTGCCGCGCCCGCAGGCCGACCACGTCCTCGGTCGCGCCAATCTCGGTCAGCGCCACAGCCGCCCCTTCATAGTGCTCACAGGCGCGTGCGAACTCACCGCGCATGGCGAGCCGATCGGCCAGGAAGGTCAGCGCGAGCGAGATCCCCATCCGGTCACCCAGCGTACGGAACTCGGCCAGGGCCGTCTCGGCGTCGAGGTCCACGCCGGTCTCGTCGCCGCCGAGCGTGAGCCGCAGCCGGCCACGCGTGAGCCTGGCCTGCGCGCGCACCCACGGATCGTCGTGGGCGATGAGCGGCTCGAAGGCGGGCATGAGCTCGGCCGGGCCCCGCAGCATCCGCTCCAGCAGCTCGACGAACCCCAGCATCGGGTGACGAGACCCGCTGCGCCGGGCGAACCGATGCGCCTGCTCGATCCACTCCCGCGCCTGATACTGATCGCCGCTGACCCCGGCGGTCACGAAGGTCGTCACGGTGAAGTAGGCCAGCGCCCGCACCTCATCCGACACCTCACCTGGCAGCGAGGCCGCCGCGATGCTCAGCTCGGCGCCCTCGGCCCGGTGCCCGCTGAGGTACCAGTACCAGCCCGCGGCGGCGACCAGCCGCATCGCCTCCTGAGCCCATCCCTCGGCGATGGCGCCGCGCAGGGCCGTACTGATGTTGTCGTGCTCGGCCCCGAGCCTGGCCAGCCACTCCACCTGCTCGGCCCGGCGCAGGCGCGGCTCGGCCGTCTCGGCCAGGTCGGTGAAGTACGCCAGGTGCGCCCGGCGCGCCGGCTCGCTTTCCCCGGCTTCGGCCAGCCGCTGCGCCGCGTACTCCCTGATGGTGTTGAGCATCCGGTAGCGCGGCATGCCCTCGCCGTCGGCCAGCAGCAGCGACTTGTCGATCAACGCGGTCAGCACGTCGAACACCTGCTCCCCGGCCGACGTCTCCTGCCCGCAGACCTGTTCGGCCGCTTCCAGGCTCACCCCGCCGGAGAACACCGACAGCCGCCGCAGCACCTCACGTTCGGTCTCGCTCAGCAGGTCCCAGCTCCAGTCCACGACCGCGCGCAGCGTCTTGTGCCGGGCGAGCACCGTACGGCTGCCGCTGGTCAGCAGCCGGAATCGGTCGTCGAGGCGGCGGGCCAGCTGGTCGACGGACATGGTGCGCAGCCGGGCCGCGGCCAGTTCGATCGCCAGCGGCATGCCGTCCAGCGCCCGGCAGATCCGCACCATGGCCGCCACGGTGTCGGCGTCGGAGCCGATGTCCTTGCGCACCAGCTCCGCGCGGTCGCGCAGCAGCCGCACCGCGGGCGAGGATCCGGCCTCGGCGGGATCGGCTCCGCCGGCGGGCAGCGCGAGTGGCTCGACCTGCCACAGCACCTCCCCGGTGATGCCGAGCGGTTCCCTGCTGGTGGCCACGATCCGTAGCCTGCGGCACTCCCCCAGCAGCCGGTCGGCGAAAGCCGCGGCCGCCTCGATCACGTGCTCGCAGTTGTCCAGGATGAGCAGGATCGCGCGCTCGCGGACCGCGGCGATGAGCCGGTCCATCGGCTCCCCGCCCCGCGAGCCACCGAGCAGTGCCTGGTCACGCAGGCCGATCGCGGTCAGGGCGGCCTGCGCCAGGTCACCGCCTTCCCCGACGGAGGCCAGTTCGACCAGCCACGCCCCATCCGGCAGGTCGGTGAGCATCGTCCGCGCGGTCTCGGTGGCCAGCCTCGTCTTGCCGGAGCCTCCTGCCCCCGTCAAGGTGACCAGCCGGTGTTTGGCGGCCAGAGCGGCGACCGCGGACACATCATTCTTCTTGCCGACGAAACTCGTCAGCTCGGCGCGCAGGTTCGTCTTGTGGTTGTCGGCCCGCTCGCCCAGCTCGCCACGCAGCAGCGCGGTGTGCAGCGCGGAGAGCTTGGCCGACGGATCGACGCCCAGCTCCTCGGCCAGCCGCTCGCGGGTGCGTTGGTACACCGTCAGCGCCTCGCTGCCTCGCCCCGCCTCGGCCAGCGCCCGCATCAAGGCGGCCACGAACCCCTCCCGCAGCGGGTACGCGGCGACCAGCTCGGTCAGCTCCGAGACCAGCTCCGAGCCACGGCCGAGGCGGATATCGGCATCCACCCGATCGCCGAGCGCGGCGACGTGGAGCTCGTCCAGGCGCGCGACCGCGGCGTCGAAGGCGTCGCTGCCCTGCAGCGCGAGGTCGGCCATGGCCGTGCCGCGCCACAAGGCCAAGGCCGAGCGCAGCAGATCCGCCCGCGCCGCGGGCTCGGCGGCACGGGCCTGGCCGACCAGCTGCTCGAACCTGGACACGTCAACGGCGTCAGGAGCCACGGCCAGCCGGTATCCGCCGGAATCGGCCTCGATCACCCCGTCCGGCAGCACCCTGCGCAGCCTGGACACCAGCGCCTGCAAGGCGTTCACCTCGTCGGCGGGCGGCTGTTCGCCCCAGATCCAGTCCACCAGCCTCGCACGTGTGACGATCCGGCCAGGTTCGAGGGCGAGCGCGGCCAGCAGTGCGCGCAGCCGAATCCCCGGAACCTCCACCATGGCCCCATCGCGGTTTCGGACCTCGAACGGTCCCAGCAATTCGACTCTCACAGCGGCAATTGTGCCGAACTGTGAGCCCGTCTTGCGCCATATGTCCGTCCGGGCCCTCCGGCCGCACCCCTTGGACGCCGGCTGGGCTTTGCGGTCGCACCCCCTGGACGCCGTCTGGGACGGCTGGCCGCGCCCCCTAAACGCCGGGCGGGAGGGTGGCGGTGAGCTCGAAGCCGCCGCCCGGGTGGGGGCCCGCCTCGACGCTGCCGCCCGCCTGGCCCAGCCGTTCGGCCAGGCCGCGCAGCCCGCTGCCGCTGCCGCTCTCGGCCGGCTGCGGGCCGGGGCTCTCGGCGGGTCGCGGGCCGTCGGTGCCGCTCTCGGTGGGTCCGTCGGGGTTGCTGCCGCTGCCGGTGGGCCGCGGCCGGTCGGAGCCGTTGTCGCGGATCGTCAGGGTCAGGCCGGTCAGGTCGATCTCGGCCTCGGTGGCGCCGCTGTGCCTGATGATGTTGGTGACGCCCTCGCGTACCACCCAGCCCAGCAGCGCCTCGGCCTGCGCGGCCGGTGGCGGCCCGGTGCGGCGGACGCGGGCGCGCACGCCGGCGGCGGTCAGGGCGTCGCGGGCGCGGGCGAGTTCGTCGGCCAGGCCGCCCGCCCGATAGCCGGTGACCGCCTCGCGTACCTCGGTCAGGGCCTGCCGGCCGACGGCCTCGATGTCGGCGGCCTGGCGTTCGGCCTGGCCGGGGTCGCGGCGGGCCAGCCGTCGTACGGCCTCGGCCTTGACCACGATGACCGACAGGGTGTGCCCGAGCAGGTCGTGCAGGTCGCGGGAGAAGCGCAGCCGCTCCTCGGCGACGGCCGCCTCGGCCAGGCGCCGCCGGGTCTGGTTCAGCTCGCCGATGACCATGTGCAGGTGCAGGATGACGGCCACGACCACGCCCGCGCTGAAGGTCCCCCACGAGAACGCCAGGATCGACTCCAGGCTGCCGCCGCCGGCCCACACCACCAGCGCCGTGCCGAAGGGCAGCGCCGCCGTGGCGACCCGCACCGTCCGGCCGCGCAGGGTGATGCCGCACGCCACGCCGAGCAGCGGGAACAGGTAGTACCAGCCGCCGCCCAGCACGATCGACAGCCCGAAGACCACGGCCGAAAGCCCCGCCAGCGCGAGCCGGGCGGGCACCGTGCGGGGCCGGAAGGCCGTGATCACTGTCAGTGTGTACAGGGCGGACATGGCGGTCAGGCCCGCCCACGACAGCCAGGCCGGCCGCAGCGAGCCGTCGACGGTCTCCCAGATCGCGCCCGCGGCCAGCAGGACGAAGGGCAGGAACGCCCCGATGCCGGGCGCGTCGGGCGCCTGCTCCGGCGTGCCGCCGGGGCTCAGGGGCGGGGTTCGGGCCATCAGGCCAACGTTATCCGCGCCCGAGGGCCGCGACGAGCCGACCGCACCAGTGAAACACCTAGGTCAGCCCGTCGCCGACATCGGGTCGAGCCTGGCCAGCCGCTCGGCGTCGGTGATGATGACGACCTCGGCGATCAGGCCGCCGCTGACGGTGAAGGCGACCAGCGAGACCACCCGGCCCTCGACCGTGGCGACGACTCCGGCGACCCCGTTGACCAGCACCGGATGTCCCACGGAACCGGCCGGCCGGAACATGATCGCCTGCTTGGCCGCCACCGCCGCACCGCGCGTCACCAGCACGGTCCCCACGGCGCCGCGGTCGGAGCGGACCACGACATCCGGGTCGAGTACCCGCACCAGCGCCTCGAAGTCTCCATCGCGCGCGGCGGCCAGGAAGGCGTCGACGGCCCGGCGCTGACGGCCCAGATCCGGATCGGGCACCGGGGCCGTGCCCCGCACGCGGCGGCGGGCGCGGCTGGCCAGCTGCCTGGCCGCGGCCGGGGTGCGTCCCACGATCGGCGCGATCTCCTCGAACGGCACCGCGAACATGTCGTGCAGCACGAACGCCAGCCGCTCGGCCGGCTCGAGTGAGTCCAGCACCACCAGCAACGCCAATCCGACCGAGTCGGCCACCAGCGCCTCATGCTCGGGATCGACGCCCTCGGCGGGGCTGACGACGGGGTCGGGCAGGCGCTCCTCCAGGGAGTCCTCGCGCCGCCGCTCGCGCGAGCTCAACATGGTCAGGCACACCCGGGCCACGACCGTGGTCAGCCACCCGCCGAGATTGTTCACCTCGCTGGTGTCGCTGCGGCTGAGCCGGATCCACCCCTCCTGTACGGCGTCCTCGGCCTCGCTCAGCGACCCGAGCATCCGGTAGGCCACGGCCCGCAGATGGGAGCGGTGCTCCTCGAACCGGCCGGCCAGAAACTCTTTATCGTCCATCGTCACAATCCTCCGTCAAGGCAAGTCATAGCACTGACCAACCCGACGCCACCGATGTGACAACTCCCGCCGAGCTCATGCCTGGACCAGAGTGATCACCCCCGCGCCCACCAGGGCGACCGCCCACATGCGGTCCAGATTGAACCAGGCCCGCCGCAGCACCGTGAGCCCGGCCACCTCGTACACCACCACGGCGATGACGCCCGCCACCACGAACATCGCCAGCGTGTGCAGCGCGGCCACCGCCAGGCCGCCCGACAGGGCATGACCCTCATGACCGGGGGCGTGCAGCCCGGTGAAGACGGGCAGCAGCATCAGGCCCGCGCCGTGGGCCGAGGACATCAGGAACGACCAGCCGGCCAGCTGCCACAGCGACAGCCGCATCCCCACCCAGCGGAAGTGCCGCCTGGACAGCAGCCGCCACAGGCCGAAGGCGACCAGCACCACCCCGCCGCCGATCGACAGCACCCTGCCGGTGACCAGCGAGCCGGTGAGGCCGACGACGATCGCGACCACGGCGACCGAGCCCAGGTGGCCCAGCGCGATGACCGGCAGCGACTGCAGCAGCAGGTCCCTGCTGCGCTCCTGCAGGCCGCGGGCCACGGCGAAGAGCCAGCCCATGGCCGGGTTCAGGCCGTGGAAGGCGCCCAGCAGGAGCACGGTGGCGATCGTCACGGGTAGCAGTAGGAGTCGGAGGAGGCGTCGCCGCCCTGCAGGCGTACCTGGTGCGGGCGCAGGCCGCGGAAGGCCTCGCCGTGCGGGAAGAAGCCGGTGTCGAAGGTGAAGGACCCGGTGTCGATCTTGGCCATCCAGGCGCCGACGCCCTCGGGGTAGAACTGGTCGTCCCAGGCTCCGTACAGGGAGTTGGTGAGGTAGAGGCGGCGGCCGTCGCGGCTGATCTCGACCATCTGCGGGCCGCCCCGCAGCGGCAGGGACGGCTGGGCGGGGTGCGGAGCCTGCCGGACGATGCCGCCGATCCTGAGCGAGCCCAGCTCGGCGGGGTTGGCCGGGTCCGACACGTCGTACTGCTTGATCTCGCCGGTGCCCCAGCACGAGACGTACAGGCGCTGGTCGTCGACCGACAGGTCGATGTCGGTGACCAGGGGCGGCACGGCGCCGAACGGCTGCAGGACGGGCGGCAGCAGGTCGGCGCTCGCGGGCTCGGCGGGGATGGTGATCACCTTGCGGGCCTGCCAGCGGCCGTCCTCGCGGAACCAGAGCCAGACCGAGGCCGACAGGTCCGCTGCGCTGATGACGACCCCGGCGAAGCCGTAGGTGCGGGTGGGGTCGTGCGCCGGGCGCAGCTCCAGCACCATCTGGTGCTCATCGCCCAGGTCGACCTCCTGGACGTGCTTGCGCTTGCGCAGGTCCCAGAAGTGCAGCTTGTGGCCGTACTTGCGGCCGAGCAGCAGTTCCCCCACCACACCGTTCTCGATCATCGACGGGGTGCCCCACTCGGAGCTGATCAGCACGTCGTGGTTGATGTGCCACCAGAAGTCGTAGGCGAGGTACTGCGGTCCCCGCTCGACCTCCCAGCGCTCCAGCACCTCGAACGTGGTGTGGTCCAGCAGCGCGATCCCGCCGGGCCCGTCGTTGCCGTCGGCGCCGCCGAGCGCGGACAGGTAGATCCCGCCGGGGCCGCAGTGCACGGTGTGGGGCCGGGAGTAGCCGGCCCGTTTGGCCAGTTCGTCGGCCTCGATGACCTTGACCAGTTCCGGGCTGAGGCGGTCCTTGGTGTCGAAGACGTGGATGCGTGAGGAGCGTATTCCGGGCACGATGAGGTAGCGGCGTTCGACATGCGGGTGCGGGGCGTTGGGGCACAGGGCGGTGCTGCAGGCGTTCCAGCCGAAGTGGTGCAGCTCGTCGCCGGTGTTGGGCAGGTCGCTCCAGCCCACCACCTGGCCGTAGCGCGGCGAGGCGGCATCGGTGTCGACCACGGTCAGCGCGTCCGGCCTGGCCGCCGACCGGTCGAAGGCCACGACATAGGCCAGTTTCTCCGCGGGTGCGCCGATCGCGTCCCTGGGTGAAGGATAGAACGTGGGGTCCGGGGTCCAGAGGCTCATCCCTTCACGTATCCACCGATTCCCTACAAGGTCAACAGGGTATTGGGCACGTTTTCGGAATGATCGCGTAAGGCGACGGGGGCTTCAGAGTGGGCGGGCCGGGTCCCGTAGACCGTCGAGGGCGATGTCGATGAAGCGCCGCCAGTCGCCCACGGCGTTGCGGCTGATCGCCGACACCGCTCCGGCGATCATGTAGAGGTCTCCGAGCTTGGCGTCGGCGCGGAGCGTGCCGTCGGCCCGGCCGCGCTCGAGCAGTGCCTCGCCGAGGGTCAGGAGGTCTTCGCCCACCTGCCCGCGCGGCTCGGTGGAGCCCAGTGCCGCCTCGATCGCGCTGGAGATTCCGCGGCCCTCCTCGTGCACCTGCCCGATGCGGGTCAGGAAGCAGGTCAGGGCCTGCCGGGTGTCGGGGTTGGGCAGGCATTCGGTACGGGCGTAGGCCAGGATCTCGGCGAACCGCTGCTCCGTCACCGCCTCGATCAACGCCTGACGGGTCGGGAAATGCCGGTAGACGGTGCCGATGCCGACCCCGGCCGCCTTGGCCACCTCCGCCATCTGCACCTCATCCCCCCGTTCGGCGAACAGCTCGCAGGCCACCTCCAGCACGCGAGCGCGGTTGCGCTCGGCGTCGGTGCGGGGCTTGCGGGCGGTGTGCTTTGACATCCCTGGCGGTCCTCTGCCTAGACTTGAAGCGGAATCGGATTCCGAATCCGCCTCTGGAAAGGATACCTCATGTCCAAAGATCGCTTCATCCTCCTGGGCCCCGGAGAGTCACGCCTGCCGTTACCGCCGTGGACGATGCTCAAGGCCGGAGCCGCTGACACCGAGGGCCGGTTCACCCTCATGGAGGACCGGGGGCACAACGACATCCCCTCGCATGTCCACGGCGCCTTCGACGAGTTCGTCTACGTGCTCGACGGGGAGCTGGGCATCGACTTCGACGGCCGGACCCACCGCCTCACCGCGGGCATGTGCGCCCTGCTGCCACGCGGCGTCACCCATGCCCTGCGCACCCTGTCCGAGGCCCCGGTCCACGCGCTGCGACTGTCGACGCCGGGCGGCCTGGAAGGCGACGTCCAGGACGTGGCCGAGGAGAACGGCGACAAGGACCGCTTCTACGTCCTGGGGCGCGGCCAAGCCCGGCCGGGGCGCATCAAGGTCCCGCCCGCCTTCGCCGCCAAGGCCCGCGCCACCGACACCGGCGGCACGCTGTCACTGCTGGAAATGGTCGTGGCTCAGGACATTCCCCGCCATGTCCACCACAAGGCCGACGAGGGGATCTACGTACTCGACGGAGAGCTCGTCGTCGAGTTCGACGACGGGACGGACAAGGCGGGCAAGGGGCGGTTCGTCCTGCTGCCCCACGGGGTCCCGCACGCGCTGCGCCCCGGGTCCACTCCTCCGCCGCGGGTCATCCAGATCTCCTCGCCGGGCGGCTGGGAGTGCTTCGTCGAGGACCTGATCGAGGCCAGGCCGTACGTCAGCGCGGGCGGCAGGCTCGACCCGGCCAAGCTCAACTCCATCGCCGCCAAGTACGACATCACCTACGAAGTGCCATAACCCATGCGAAGCGGCAGCGGCCACACCCGGGGCGCCGAGCGGATGGCCCAGAGCGCGACGGCGATGTAGAGGACCTGCTCGGGAATCCGCAGCCACAACGGGGACGCCTCGCCGCCGTTGAACGGCACGTCGGCCAGCGCGGCGTAGATGTTGGCCGGCAGCAGGAGCACGAAGAGCGCGATCAGCCCGATCCCGGCCGACCAGCGCGTCCTGGTGATGATCAGCCCCACGGCGCCCATGAGCTCCAGCACGCCGGTCAGGTAGACCACCGCGTCGGCGAAGGGCACGAAGGGGGGCACCATGCGTACGAGATCCCCGTGGGTGGGCATCACCGTGACGCTTTCCGGGACGAAGTGCGCGCTGGCCGTCATGAAGAGCATGACGGCCAGCGCGTGCGCCGCGCTGACCGGCCACGAGGCGAACCGGCCGACCCCGAAGGCGCCCAGCGCGCGGAAACCCAGCAGGGCCACCACCAGAACGATGCTCGTCTCCATCACGTCTCCCTATTGGGTAGTTGCGCTATCTAGTTATTGGATAGCACAACTATCCTATGAAGGGCGCGGTTGTCAAGCGGCCGTTCGGTTCGGCGCGCTTTGCCTTAGTTCGGCCAGTCGCCGATGAGCGTCCTCACCTCGTCGGCCACCTCCTGCGCCGACCGGTCGTCGGTGTCGATACGCAGGTCACCCGCTCCGGCGCGGTCGAGCGCCGAAGCCTCGCGTGCCGCCCGTTCGGCGACGCGCCGCAGGGCTTCGGGGTCCAGCCCCTTCAGCTCATCTCCCGGTATCGCCGGCCCGCCTCCCCGGCCGCGCCGCGTGACGCGCTCTGCCAGCGTCGCGGGCCCGGCGTGCAGACGGCACACCGTCAGCGCCGCTCCGGGAAGCAGCCCGGCGTAGGCGCGGACGGTGTCGTCCCGGTCGTCGTGCCCGGAGACGATCAGGCACCTGGCCTCGGCCGCGCGGTATCCGGCCCAGAGGGCCGCGAGATTGCGCGCCTTGAGGCGATGGCCGTCCGGGTCGTCGTCCGCGGCGGGACGAAACACGCCGATCTGCTTCAGATCCACATAAGCGGCTCGTACGCCGGTCCGGACGATCTGCGAGAAGACCTCATAGCCGACGGTCGACTTCCCCACCGCGGTGGCGCCGGAGAACCACAGCACCGGAGCCGGGTCAACGGCGAGCGGCGCGGCCGGTCGGGAAACATGGCCGACGGGTGGGCCGGGACGCGGCCAGCCACCGGCTCGCTCGCGGACCATCCGGGCCGCCTCGGGCACGGTCAGCCCGCCGGTATCCAGGCACAGGTCGGCGAAGTCGCTTCCCTCCAGCGACTCCGCCTCGGCGACGGCCTCCGCCACCAGGTCGGGACGCCATCCCCGCCCGAGAAACCGCTCCTTGAGCTCCCCGGTGCCCACGCGCAGCCGGCACACGGTGAAGGCGGCGTCCGGGAGACGCTTCACGTACTCGCCGATCTCCTCGGCGGTGTCGACGAATCCCGACAGGACCAGGCACTGCGCTCCCCGCTCCCGGAAGTGGGGCCACATCGCGGCCAGGCTCCGCGCCCGGATCCGATGGGTGCCGACCTCGGGCAGGGGGTAGCACAGGCTGATCTGGTCGGCGTCGACGAACGCCGCCCGGACGCCGCCCCGGCTCAGCTGGGCGAACACCTCCCAGCCGAGCGAGGACTTCCCGACACCTGACGGCCCGCACAGCCACAGCAAAGGCAGAGGATCACTTCGCACCCGCGCGACAGTAGTAGGCCGGACGCGCGATCGGCGATCGCATTTCGCCCTCTGCGACGAGCACTCAGGACGGGCATTGCCCGTCAAGGGCGCTGAGGACGGCGTTGATGAACACCGGTGAGGCCGGTTCGTCGGCATGCGCCACGCCGGCGAATTCGGCCCGGCACCAGACGCCGGCGATGACGTCGTTGCGCGTCTCGTCGAGCGAGCTCGTCAGCAACGTGTACCTGACCGGATCCGGCGTGGGGTCGCCGCTGTTGAGCTGGGTGATGAAGCTGCTGGTGGGGCACATCTGCCCGCCCTGCCCGGCCGGCAGCAGACAGGCGGGCCAGTAGCCGAGCTGCCCGGTGCCCATCGAGATGTAGCTGAGCGTCTTGGCGGCACCGCCGAGGGATTTGAGGTAGTAGCGCGCCGACAGCCCTCCCATGCTGTGCCCGACGAGGCTGACCTTGCTGCCGCCGTGTTCGCCGCGTGCCTGCTCCACCAGGCCGGCGATGGCCTGGGCGTTGGCGAGGTTCTCCTCACCGGGCAGGTCGATCGCGTACGTCGGGTAGCCGGCCTGCTCCAGCGCCGTCCGCATCTGGGCGAACTCGGTCGGCGAGCCGTTCCAGCCGTGAACCAGGATGACCGGCTCCCGCTGCGCGCCCTGGGCCGGCGAACCGGGGCAGAGCCCGCCCAGCAGGGCGACCGCGATGATCAGTAAGGGCCGGAAGCGGTGGGGTCTGGGCGGCATCGTCGCACCTCGCTACTCGTACCGAAGGGGGATTCACTTACCTAGTGCTCGGTAAGTGAGTTGGGTTAGGTTTAACACCGTGACCCCGAGCAGGCAAGGACCCGGCAGGCAGGAACGCGCTCGCCTGCGGCGGGAGGAGATCATCACGGCGGCCGGCGAGATGTTCGCCCGCGGCGGTTTCCGCGGCACCTCGCTCGCCGACGTGGCGGCCCGGGCCGGCATCACCGAGCCCGGTCTGCTGCACCATTTCGGCAGCAAGGCGGGCCTGCTGCTGGCGGTGATCGAGCGGCGTGACCTGGACAGTGAGGCGTTCGCCCTGGAACTGCTCGGCATGGAGCCCTCCGGGCGGCTTCGGGCGTTGCCGGAGTTCGCGCGCCGCAACAAACAGCGGGCCGGGCTGGCCAAACTGTTCACGGTATTGGTGGCGGAGAGCCTCGAGCCGGGCTCGCCCGGCCACCAACATTTCGTCGAACGCTACCGCGCGATGCGCGCCATCGTGGCCGACAACATCCGCTCCGCCCAGGCCGACGGCGTCGCCCGCCCGGACATCGACCCGGTGGCCAAGGCCACCGAGATCCTGGCGACCCTCGACGGCCTGCAGACCCAGTGGCTGCTCGACCCCGACGCCGTCGACATCGTCGCCAGCGTCGAGTCCTACGCCCGCACCCTGGAACACGACCTCGCACCTCGAGTGATCTAATGCCTGCGGGCGAAAGCCGAGCGGTGAGAGGGCGGTGCCAGGACATGCGGGTGACGATGACGAGCGTCGCGAAACAGGCCGGCCGCGCGAACGAGGACTTCACCGGCGCCGTACCGACGGCAGCGGTGCTGGTCGACGGCGCCGGCATCCCCGGCGGCGAAGCGACCTGCCGGCACGGCGTGGCCTGGTACGCCCGCCGCCTGGGAGGCAGCCTCCTGTCCCTCGTGGGGGATCGCGACCTTCCGGCGTTGCTCGCCGCGGCCATCGAGCAGGTGACGGGCGATCACCGCGATACCTGCGACGTCACCAACCCCATCAGCCCGTCGGCGGCCGTGGCCGTCCTGCGCCTGTCCGGCGGCCTCCTTGAGTACCTGGTGCTCGGTGACGCGTTCCTCGTGCTCGACAGGGCTGACGACGCGCCGCTCGTGGTCTCCGACCCTCGGGAGGTGATCATCAGCCGGTCGTACGAGCCCGCGCTCGCGGCCGCCGCCAAGGACAGTGAGGACTACCACCGCGTCCTTCGGGACCTGCGCGCCAACCGGAACCAGCCGGGCGGCTTCTGGGTGGCCAAGGACGACCCGCGCGCGGCGGACGAGGCGATCACCGGAAGCCGCCCGATCTCCGAGCTGAACGGCGCCGTCCTGCTCAGCAATGGAGCCGGCCGCATCGTGGACCCCTTCCAGCTCGCCGACTGGCCGGAGGTCATGGCCGTACTGGCGTCGAGCGGGCCCGCCGACATCATCCATCGTGTCCGGCAGGCGGAGGCGCGCCACGCGGTGGCGGCGGACGACGCGACGATCACCTACTGCACCGGCCTCGGCCAGGCCTGACGGTCGCGAGCCGTTTCACCGGCCAGACAGCAGGGTTTTCAATGCCTCCAGGTAGTTCAGCACGGCGACGGTGTCGTGGGCTTCGACGGTCAGGGCCAGATGGCCGTCGGGACGTACGAGCACCATGGCCTCGCCGGTGACGCCGTAGGCGTCGGCCGCGTGGCCGTCGGCGTCGGTGAGCGTGCCTGCTTCGGCGATCAGGCAGGTACGTAGCGGGCCGGGCCAGGCATCGCCTACGACGTCGAGCGAGCTCCGGCTGCTCTGGCCGAATCCCACAAGGGTGAAGTGCGGGCCGCGGAAGATGTCGAAGAGCCGCACGCTCGCCCCTGCGGCGTCGCGGCAGGGGGCGTCGGGAGCGCGATCGCCGGCGCGTACACCTTGGCGGTGGCCCTCGCGCGACAGAGGGCTCCAGCGGTAGCCCAGGCGCAGCTGGCGGGTGTCGTCGGTGTTCACCACGCCGAGGTCGGCGTCGGTGCCCTTGCCGAACTCGCCGGTCATGGCCCGCAAGCGCTCGGTACTCGTGCCCAGAGCCCACGCCGCGATCGGCAGGCGTTCGCCCTCGTAGGTGTCCAGCAGCCCGTCGCCGGCGTGGCCGGACAGGACCAGCCCGAGCTTCCAGCCCAGGTTGTAGGCGTCTTGGATGCCGGTGTTCATGCCGAGCCCGCCCGCGGGCGGATGGACGTGCGCCGCGTCACCGGCCAGGAACACCCGCCCGCCGCGGAGCCGATCGGCCATCCGTACATTGACCCGGTAGGTGGAGGTCCAGGTGGGCGCGCCGAGCGTGATCTGCGGCATGCCGGTGATCTCCAGCACCGCACGCTGGAAGACCTCTTGCGAGGGTGCCGGCGGACGTGCCTGCCAGGCCGGCGTCATGACGGCGACCTGCCAGGCCGTCACCCCCGCGAACGGGCACAGCTGCAGGAGGCCGCGCTCGGGGTCGGCCCACAGATGCAGCCGGTCCGGGCGCAGGCCCGTCACTTCGACATCGCCGATGAGCAGCGTCTGGCCGGGGTGCGTGGCGCCCTCGAAGGCCACGCCGAGCTGCTTGCGTACCGTGCTGTGGCCGCCGTCACACCCCACCAGGTAGTCCGCCACGATGACCTGGCCGCCCGCATCGCGCTGGACGGTGGCCGTGACCTGCTCGCCGTCCTGCTCGAACCGGGCCAGCCGGGTGGCGTACTCGACCGTGACGCCCAGGCGGCCCAGCAGGGAGCGCAGGATGGCCTCGGTGCGCCACTGCGGCAGCAGCAGTTGCGGGTGCGGCTCGGCCGGGCTGGTCTGCCAGTACGACGCCGGACGCTGGTCGGTGAAGGTGCCCTCGCGCCCGTAGTGCCGCATGACCAGCGGCGTGGCGGCCCGCACGGCCTCCTGGGCGAGACCGAGATCGTCGAGGACCTCCACGGTGCGGGGGGTGACGCCTTTGGCGCGCGAGCCGGGAAACGGCCCGGGCGCCTGGTCGATGACGCGTACGGCGACGCCGCGACGGGCCAGGTCGCAGGCCAGCGTCAGGCCGGTCGGCCCGGCCCCGGCGATCAGCACCTGTAAGTCGCTCACCGGTCCGCTTCCGCCGGCCTCGTGATGCCCTCCAGCAGCAGGTCCACCGCCTGGTCGCGCAGCCGCGCCCGTGCCTGCTCGCCGGTGCCGCCGGCCAGGGCGGTCAGCCGCCCCGGCAGGGTGGGAAGCACCGTCAGCAGGCAGATCGCGGTGACGTAGAACAGCTCGAAGTCGCCATCGGCCCGGAAGGCCCCCTCCCGCTGCCCGCGCTCGAACACCTCGCGCAGCGGCGCGGGCAGGTCCGCCGGCTCGATCGGCGGCCTGATCTCCCCCTCGCCCAGCCCTTCGTGCAGCAGCAGCGGCACCAGCAGGGGACGTTCGCAGACCAGGTCGAAGTACGCCCGCAACGCGACGCGCGTGGCCTCGACCGGATCCTGGCCGGTCAACCGGTCCAGAACCGGCCGCCACGCCGCTCCCATGTCGCTGCTCTGCGCGTCCAGGACCGCCCGGTACAGCCCTTCCTTGCTGCCGAAGTGGTCGTAGATCATCCGCTCGTTGACGCCGGCGCGCTCGACGATCTCGCGAACCCGGGTGCCTTTCAGCCCGTGGCGGGCGAACACCTCGGCTCCCGCGTCGAGCAGCGCCTGTTTGCTCTTCGCAATCACAAGTAAATGTTTACTGGGATGACCTTCCCGGCGCAAGGGGGTCCCATCCGCACACCACCAGATACCCGTCGACGGTGGTGATGCGATCGGAGGCGGGGTCGTCGGGCAGGGCGTGGCCGAGGTCGCGGTCGCGCACCTCCCCGATCCAGCGGTCGTGCTGGTACTCGTGGTTGATGATCGCCATGAGCAGGGTCTGCGCGATGATCTTGAGCTGGGCTGGGGCGCCGACGTCTCCGGCTCCGATGGCGTTCATGCGGGCGTGGACCCGTTCGCCGACGGTGGCCCGGAAGTCGGCCAGTCGCCGGGGGTCCGGCAGGGGCAACCGATTGGCTTCGGGGATGGCGGAGTCCATGAGGTCGTCCAGGTCAGGTGCGGGGCTCGGTTCGGCCGCGGTGAGGTTGCGGACCATGAAGTGGGCCACGTGGGCCTGATGGCCGAGGTGCCAGCCGATGGGGCTGAAGTTCCGCTCGGGCCGCCAGTGCAGTTCCTCGGCGGTCAGGTCGCGCCAGAGCTCGTCGGTGTAGGCGCGGGCGCGGTCGTACTCCGCCAGCAGTTCCGCGATCTCGAACATGTGCTCTCTCCAGGGTCGACGGGTGTGGATGGTGCGCTCGGAGCGGATCTGGCGCTCCTCGCCGACCGGCTGGCCGGCCGGTCCTGATCAGAGGCAGCGCTCACGGTCCCGGGCCGGTACGGGGCGTTCTGCGATCGGCTCGGGCACGAAGTCGCGTGCGTAGGCCTGCCTCTTGATGTGTCTTCCTTCCGTGCTCCAGATCTCGGCCGCCCGGTAATCGGCCCACCTGACGGCCCCGGTCTTCAGATTGACGACGTAGAACTCCTCCCAGTCGCACGGTCCAGGTGGGAAGCCGTGGTCGGGCCAGGTCCGGTTCCGCTCGGCGCGCAGCAGCACGCTGTCGCGACCCAGAGGGCGGACGGCGTCGACGGTCCCCAGGTCGTACGGCAGCGCGAGATCGGCGAACGTGACCCGGTGGGCGGAGCGCCGGAGATCCACTCTCTTCAGCCGGTAACGCAGGTTTTCCACTTCACCCAGCCGGTCCACGCTCACTGCCTCATCGCCCAGCACCACGGGGTGCGTGCCGTCCTCGGCGTCACCTTCACGGTGGGCCACGGTGAAGGGAGACTTCCAGCTCTCGCGGACCCGCAGTTCCTTGTCCCTCGCCATGATGACGCGACCGCCGTCGGCGCGGGCGTCCAGAAGGTCACGATCGAAGTCTGTGCCGACACGAAGACGCCGGTTCGACGACAGATCGATCAGCTCGCTGCCGCGCTCGGCGTTCCACACGAACAGCAGCTCGCCCTCCCCATGGAAGGCGAGCTCGACGTTCCATGAGTCGTCATCGGGCTGATACACCCTGGTAGGGACCCGTTCGGTCGTCCCGTTGGCGAGGTCTCTGACAACCAGGACACGGTCGGAACGCCTGATATAGGCGAGGTGGCGACCGTCGTCGCTGATGGCGAGAGGTGAGACCGCCTGCTCGCCGTCCTTGGGCACGAAGCCGAGCGCGTCCTCGATCCGCCACTCCTCGCCAGAACCGCTCCCCACCCGCCAGGGATGGTGCGCGGCCGCGGGTTCCCGGATGACTTCCGGGTCGTACAACACCGCGTAATCGAGGCGCGGCGCTTTTTGGGCCGGTAACTCGGGCAGCCCCGCCGCCGGCTGTACCGTCGGCCGCGGATCCGGATCTTCCTCAGGCCCGGTCTGGACGGCGAGCGCGACACAGATGCCGCCGAGACAGATCAGTGCCAGCCAGAGTACGAGACGCTTCATGCCGAATCCTTGCACGAAGCCCGGACGGCAGCTTCTTGATCCATCATGTTCCGGCCTGCGGCAGGAGGCCGATGGCGGCGTCGGTCGCGCTCAAGCGCGTTTGGAGCCCGCAGAAGCGATCACCTTCTCGCGCCCGTCAGAATCGCGCTCGTGATGACGCCGAAGAGATGATCGGCGCGGGGCGCGAGCGAGGGTTGATCGTTGAGCCACGTGAGCGCCCCGGCCGGCGCGAACAGGTCGGTGCCGTCGATGCCGGTCCGTGCCACGCCCCCGGGCGCTGGGCCGGCTCAGCGGCTCACCGTGGTCTCCCACTCCATGTGCGACAGCTTCTCGGGATTGCGTACGGCGTAGAGCCCGGCGATGAGGCCGTCGTCGATGCGTACCGTCACGACCGTGTCGATCGCGCCGTCGAGCCGGACGATCAGTGCCGGATGGCCGTTGACCTGTGCCAGCCGCAGCGACGCCTCGGGGTTGAGCCTGCCCAGCACGTGGGCGACCTGGTCGGCCCCGACGACGGGCACCAGCGCGGCCTGTTTGACTCCGCCGCCATCGGACAGCAGGACGACATCCGGCGCGAGGATGTCGAGCAGGCGTTGCAGATCGCCCGTTTCGATCGCTCTATGGAAGGCCGTGAGCGCGGCCCGGGTCTCGGCCGGGGAGACGACGTCGCGTGGCCGGCGCGCGGCGACGTGTGCCCGTGCCCGGTGGGCGATCTGGCGGACCGCGACCGGGCTCTTGCCGACGGCGTCAGCGATCTCGTCATAGTCGAGATCGAACACCTCGCGCAGGACGAACACCGCCCGCTCGGTCGGCGTGAGCGTCTCCAGCACCAGCAGCATCGCCGTCGAGACGCTGTCGGCCAGTTCGACGTCCTCGGCGACGTCGGGCGCGGTCAGCAGCGGCTCGGGCAGCCAGGGGCCGACGTAGGACTCCTTGCGGCGGCCGAGCGTACGCAGCCGTTTCAGCGCCTGCCGGGTGGTGATCCGGACGAGGTAGGCACGCTGTTCGCGTACCGTGCCGAGGTCGACGCCCGCCCACAGCAACCACGTCTCCTGCAGGACGTCCTCGGCGTCGGCGGCCGAGCCGAGCATCTCGTAGGCGACCGTGAAGAGCAGGTTGCGGTGGGTGAGGAACGCCTCGGTGGCGGGGTCCACGTGGCTGTCACGAGCGAGGGGCCCTGTCGTGTCCGTCGACTTCTTGTTGTGCTCGCTCATCGCTGGTTCCTGCCTGTTCGTTCTCGACCGTGGCGTGCATGAGATCCCGTTACCCCCCGCTTTGTGACACCGGCGATCGGTGATGCACGTCACATCACTCCGCTGTCACAAGGATCGGGTCGCCGGGATCTTCTTGTTCGCCAGGACGCCGCGCCAACGATTGACGCGGCACCTACCACCACGAATGAGGACCACATCATGGAACAGCGTATGGACCTGATGGCCAACGAGCTCGGCGCCAAGATCGCCAAGCGCATTTACAACGTCGCCCTGGCGATCCAGCAGTCGCCGCTCCCCCGAGCCACCCAGGACCTGGTGATGCTGCGCGCCAGCCAGATCAACGGCTGCGGTTTCTGCGTCGACTACCACACCAAGGACGCCACGGCCGCCGGGGAGAGCGCGGTCCGGCTCCACCTGGTCGCCGCCTGGCGCGAGTCCACCGTGTTCACCGAGGCCGAGCAGGCCGCACTGGCGCTCACCGAGGAGGGTACCCGGCTCGCCGACGCCCACCAGGGCGTGTCCGACGACACCTGGGCCCAGGTGCGCAAGCACTACGACGACGACCAGGTCGTCGCGCTGGTCTCCCTGATCGCCATGATCAACGCCAACAACCGGCTCAACGTGATCGTGCGCAACCCGGGGGGCTCCTACCAGCCCGGCATGTTCGACGGCATGGCGAACTGACCGGAAGATTTGGAAGGCACATCATGAGTTCAGCGCTTGACACCCTTCGCCGTGACTTCGGCGGCGACATCATCGAACCGGGCGCGGCCGAGTACCCATCGGCCAGCCGCTCGATATTGGCCTCCGGCAGCCCGGCCTACGTTCTGCGGCCCAAGAGCGTCCAGGACGTCCAAGCGGGTGTCAGATTCGCCGCCGGAGCGGGGCTTTCACTGTCCGTACGAGGCGGCGGCCACAGCTTCGCCGGCTTCGGCACCCTCGACGACGGCGTCGTGATCGACCTCGGCGAGCTCGCGGACGTCGAGGTCATCGACAAGGAACGGCATCTCGTACGGATCGGCGGCGGCGCCACCTGGGGTCAGGTCGTGACCGCCCTGACCTCGCACGGCCTGGCGATCTCCTCTGGCGACACCAAGGGCGTCGGTGTCGGTGGGCTGACGTTGAGCGGTGGCATCGGCTGGAAGGTCAGGAAGTACGGCCTCGCGCTGGACAACCTGGTCACCGCCGAGGTCGTCACGGCCGGCGGACAGGTCGTACAGGCCGGCGAGGAGGAGAACCCGGAGCTGTTCTGGGCGATTCGCGGTGGCGGCGGCAATTTCGGGATCGTGACCGCCTTCGAGTTCGCGGCCCACCCGACGACGGACATCTTCTACGGCAAGATCAGCTTCCCGGCGTCGGAGGCGGCCACCGTGCTCCAGGGCTGGGCCGACCACCTGCGCAGCGCCCCCGAAGAGCTCACCTCCGTCGCGGAGTTCGCCAATCCCTTCGCGGGCGGGCCCGAAGCGCCGGTCGAGATCCGCCTCGCCTTCGACGGCGATGACCCGGAGCTCGCGGCGCGGGCCATCGACCCGATCCGGCGGCTCGGTACGGTCATCGGAGACGATGTCGCGCTGAGACCGTACGCGGACGCGCTCGTGGACGGCGCCACCCCGCCGCCGGGCATCCAGCTGGTGACCCGAAGCGCGTTCGCCGACCAGGCATCGGTGCCCGAGCTCCTTCGGATGCTTGTCGAGGTCGGGGCAGCGCAGGGGTCGCCGTTCATCGCCGTTCGCAGCGTCGGCGGTGCGGTGTCCCGGGTCCCCGACGATGCCACCGCCTACGCGCATCGCCAGGCGGAGCTGATGGTCGTGACCACCATCCTGGGGCCGCAGTCGGTCGTCGAGGCCGCGCGTCCTGCTCTGGACGCGGTCTGGGCGAGACTCGCGCCTCATGTCAGCGGCGCCTACGCCAACTTCCTCACCGCTGCCGGCGAGGAGGATGTCGCCGCGATCTATCCGACGCGGACCTACGAGCGGCTCGCGGCGGTCAAGCGTCAGTACGACCCCGGCAATCTGTTCGCCCGCAACCACAACGTCCGGCCGCGGTAGCCCCGCGCCAGACGCACGGTGAGCGGGTGGCGGGGGTGTGAAGTCGAGAACCGCATCGCCATGGCGCGGCCGCCTCACCGTGCGGCCGCCTCACCGTGCGGGCGTGCCCGTTGCCCTCGTGGGGAACTCTTCGATGCCGAGCACGCGCAGCAGCTCCAGCCGTTCGCGGGTCTCGGCGTCCGCCGGGGTGAGCACCACCAGCTCCTGCCCCTGGTCGGGAGTGACCAGGGTCTCGCAGTCCATCACCAGGCGGCCCACCCGCGGGTGCAGCATGGTCTTGCGGTCGGCGCGCCGGACCGCCACCTGGTGTTCGGCCCAGAGCCGCCGGAAGTCGGCGCTCGCGGCCCGCAAACGGTCGAGGAGCCCGGCGACCGTGGGGTCGCCGGAGCGGCGGCCGGCGGTCGCGCGCAGGTCGGCCACGAGCTGGCGGGAGTGACGCTCCTGCTCCTCGGGCGGGCAGACGGCGCGCGCGGCGGGCTCGGTGAACCAGCGGTATGCGACATAGCGCCGGTCGCCGGAGAAGCCGGTGTGGTCGCCCATCAGTAGGACATCCGCCCGGTTCTGGGCGAGGACCTCGCCCAGGTCCGACAGCACCAGCGCCGGGGTGTCGCCGAGCAGGTCGAGCATGCGCATCAGCCCGGCGCGGGCCAGGCGGGCCACTCCGTCGGCGGGCGGGGGCCGGTGGCCGGCCAGGTGGAACAGGTGGTCGCGCTCGTCGTCGGACAGACGCAACGCGCGGGCCAGCGCGCCGAGCAGCTGGGTCGAGGGCTGACTGCTGCGGCCCTGCTCAAGGCGTACGACATAGTCCACCGACATGCCGGCGAGCATCGCCACCTCTTCCCGGCGCAGGCCGACGGCGCGGCGGCGAGGGCCGTCGGCGAGACCCACCTCGGCCGGGCGGATCGCCTCGCGGCGGCGGCGCAGGAAGTCGGCGAGCTGGTCACGTTGCATGACCCCATGCTCTCGCGCGGCGGCCGGGCCGAGCCAGGGAGCGGCTCTCCCACGATGAACGCTCCGCTCCCGCCCGCGTTGGTCCGTCGCCAAGGTTGGGGACGACGTCGACAAAGAGGGAGTACGTCATGCAGATGCGAACTCTGGGCCGCACCGGACCGGCCGTTTCCGCACTGGGCCTGGGCGGGCTGGGCATGTCGGGCGCCTACGGCACATCCGACCGAGCGGAGAGCATCGCCACCGTGCACGCCGCGCTGGACAGCGGCGTCACACTGATCGACACCGGCGACTTCTACGCCATGGGCCACAACGAGTCGCTGCTGGCCGAGGTGCTGCGCGGCCGGGATCGCGACAGCTACGCGCTGAGCGTCAAGTTCGGCATGCTGCGGGGGCCGGGCTCCGAGTTCGGCGGGCATGACTGCCGTCCCGAGGCGGTGAAGAACTTCCTGGCCTACTCGCTGACCCGGCTGGGCACCGACCACATCGACATCTACCGTCCCGCCCGGCTGGACCCGGCGGTGCCGATCGAGGAGACGGTAGGCGCGATCAAGGAGATGATCGACGCCGGATACGTACGGCACATCGGGCTCTCCGAGGTCGACGCGGCGACGATCCGCCGGGCGCACGTCGTGCACCCGATCGCCGACCTGCAGATCGAGTATTCGCTGATCTCCCGCGCGGTGGAGGCGGACGTGCTGCCCACACTGCGGGAGCTCGGCATCGGCCTGACCGCGTACGGCACCCTCGCCCGCGGTCTCATCTCCGGGCACTGGACGGCCGGCCACACCGGCGGCCCCGGCGACAGCCGCGGCTTCAGCCCGCGCTTCTCCAGCGGGAACGTGGAACACAACCTCAGCCTTGTGGAGGCCCTGCGCCGGGTCGCCGAGGCGAAGGGCCACACCGTCGCCCAGCTGGCCATCGCCTGGGTGGCCGCGCAGGGCGAGGACATCGTGCCGCTGGTCGGCGCCCGTACGCGCGAGCGGCTGGCCGAGGCGCTGCCCGCGATGGAGGTGAACCTCACCGCGGACGACCTCGCCGAGATCGAGAAGGCGGTGCCGCCGGGCGCGGCGCGCGGCGACCGATACCCGTCGGCGTTCATGTCCCATCTCGGCGTGGGCAACTGAGTCCGGCTCCGCGGCGGGGCCGGGCTACGACCGCTCGTAGGTGATCAGGTCACCCGGCTGGCAGTCGAGCGCGTCGCACAGGCGCATGAGCGTGGAGAAGCGGATCGCCCTGGCGTGGCCGTTCTTCAGGATCGACAGGTTGACGACGGTGATCTGGACCCGGTGGGACAACTCGGTGAGCGTCATGCCGCGCTCTTTGAGCACGTCGTCCAGTCGCACGCGGATGGACGGCTCGGCCATCAGATGGTGGCCTCGACCTCTTCGAGGAGACCGACGCCGCGCCGGACGATCTCCGACACCCCCAGCGCCACCATTCCCGTCACGACCGCGGCCAGCACCTCACCCACCTCCAGGTGGAACGGGTAGCTCTTGGCCAGCAGCAGCGAGGAAAGGATCGGCTCGGCCACCATGCCGAGCGCACCCGTGGCCAGCGAGCCGATGATCAGGATCCAGCCGAGGTGGCGCAGGTGGGCGGCGGTGACGGCGGAGAACAGCGCCCTGTCCCCCGATCTGGCCCGGCGTATCGCGCGCACGACGGTGAACAGGGCGAGCAGGGTGGTGGCGACGCCCGGCGCCCACGAGAGCAGGTAGAGCAGGCCGACCAGTGGCGCGGGGCCCTGGGGGCCGACCGTCACGTCGGCGCTCGCGCTGGAGATCGTGGCGTCGGGTGCCGCCATGCCCGCGACCGGCACGTCGTAGACGTGCAGCGGGACGCCCACGCCGTTGGGGGCGCCGAAGAAGGCCAGCATCAAGGTGAAGCCCAGCAGCGCCAGGGCGCCCAGGCAGCTGATGATCAGCGAGAAGGTCAGCAGGATCTCGAGTCGGTTGAGCCACTTCGCAGACATAACGATAATCGTAAATAACGAAAGTCGTTATGTCTACTTGGTCGCGCCCCTCCAGAGGCGCGCGGCCACCAGTGCCGTCCCCGCCGCCGCGGCCGTCACCAGCCAGATCATGAACGTCGGGTAGAGGTAGACCACCTGGATCCAGGCAATGTCGCTGCCTCGGGCGAGCACCCGGAAGACCGGGGCGATGGCCGTACACAGGACGAGCGGGAACAAGTACGGCAGCAGCCGCCATCGCTGCCGGCCCGTCCGGCGCGCGGCCCAGCGCCGGGAGCGAGCGACGCCGCGCACCGCCAGCGCGACGGTCACCAGCGTCAGCAGCGTGAACACCAGGTCGGTGGCCAGGAAGGGAGAGGAGGGCGCCGCCGGCCGCCGGCCCTCGATCAGGGCGACCAGGCCGTCCATGAGCGCGGCGCTGTCGGCGAAGGCCATGCCGGTGTTGGCCATGACCGCCACGCCGTAACCGGACTCGGGCATCAGCAGTTGCTGGGCGGTGGAGGTGAACAGGTCGCCGCCGTGGCGTATGACGGGAGTGCCGCCCGCGGTCCGGTCGAGCTCCCAGCCGAGGGCGTAGTCCGGGTTCTGGGCCGAGGGCGTGCGCATCTCCTTGACGCTCGCGGGAGACAGGATGCCGTTGTTCTGGGCGATCAGCCAGCGGGCCATGTCGTTGGCGCTGCTGAGCACGCCGCCGGAGCCGTTGCCGAACCCGGGCGGCTCCGGCACGGCGATCGCCTGACCGAGGAGGTAGAGGTGGCCCCGGGCGCTGCCCGGCAGGTCGCGATCGGTGTCGATCGTGCTGCTGTCGCGCATGCCGAGCGGCGTGAACACGTGCGTCTTGAGATAGCCCGCGAACGGCTCGCCGCTCACCACCTCGACCAGCCGGGCTGCGACCTGGTAGTTGGTGTTGTGGTAGCTGTAGGCGGTGCCCGGCTTCGAGGCGAGCCGCGCGTCTTTGAGCCGGCGCACCGAGCCCTGGAGGGTGTCGGGCTGGGGCAGGCTCTTCTCGTGGAAGGTCGAGTCGGCCATGCCCGAGGTCTGGTTGAGCAGCTGGCGCACTGTGATGTCGGCCGCCCGGGGATCGGCCATCCGGAACTCGGGCAGGTAACCGCGAACCGGCTTGTCGAGCTCGACCCGGCCCTTCTCCACCAGTTGCAGGACGGCCAGCGAGGTGAAGGACTTGCTGAGCGACGCGAGCGCCATGGGGGTGTCGGCGGTCACGGGCTCGCCTGCCGCCGTGCGGCCGTAGCCCGCGGCGTGGACGACCCGCGTCCCCTTGGTGACCACCACCGCCACACCCGGCAATCCGGTCGTTTCACGATATTGGGCGATGAACCCGTCGATCGAGGCGGGGGTTGGCGGGGCGGGAAGTACGGGAAATACGGCCAGGTAGAGCGCCGCGAGAGTGTTCAGAAGCACCCGTCAACGCTAGGGACCGCGCCCGCCGCGGCACATCGCGGAAACCCTCAGCAACTATTGCGGAAAACCGCCATCAGATCCCCCTGACCTCACCGGCCTGGCCCGGTTCGGCGAAGGCGAGCAGCCCGGCCGCCTCCTCCCGGATCTCCTGGGCCTGGCCCGGCGAGACCGGCGCGAACATCTCGACGCTCACCACCCGCTTGTCCCGCTTCCACACCCCTCGCACGAACCCGTCGACGAGGACCGTGCCGAGCACCTGCCCGTTGACGGTGATGACGCGCTTGCGGTGCTCGTCGGAGATGATCCGCGTGCGGTCGGCATGACTGAGCAGCACGTTGTCGAACGGCGCCAGCAGTCGCACCGGCGCCTCCACCTCCGGGCCCGGCCGGGGCGCGTCCGGCAGGTCGAACAGCCCCTTGTCCAGCTCGACCAGCCGTGGACGCAGTCGTTCGACCACCTCGCGCAGCCCGGTCAGCCCCGACCACGCTTGTACGTCGGCCACGGTCGCGGGCCCGAACGCGGCCAGGTAGCGCACGACAAGGTCCTCCAGCGACGGCGAGGGGTGCAGCTCGCGGCCCAGCCACGACTCGGCCGTCGCGTACGCGGTCTGCCCGGCCTTCCCCCACACCGCCCTGGGCGGTACCTGGACCAGCGGCGCCAGGAGGCGCATGAGCTGCGCCAGGTCGGCGGCGTTCGTGCCGGGGAAGCGCCCGGCCAGCAGGGTTCCGAGCTTGGCCGCGGTGAGGGGTGCGCCGGTCAGCGCCTCGCGGCCCGCCTCGACGACCGCCGCCAGGTCCAGATCCGCCAGCTGCCGGCCGTACGCGCTGTGCAGGTATTTGGCGAGCAGCGGCTGCGTCAGCGGCCGTAACGTCAGGCAGTCGGCGGCGCTGACCAGGTGGACGGTGCCGCGCATGAGCACGATCCGCACCGCCTCACGCCCGGTCAGCAGCCCCGCCAGCTCCTCCGGCCGGAACCCGGCAAGGCGTGACCAGAGCCCGAAGTACGGCGGGAACGGCGCCTGCGCCTGCAGGCCGACCAGGTGCTCCACCGCCTGTATCGCCGGCATCGCGTGCCGCTGGAGCAGCAGTTGCCTGGCCAGCGTGGCCCGGTTGAGCTCCCTGGCAGTGATCATCGGGCCGTCCCGTCCGGCAGGTCCTTGAGCATCAGGCGATCATATGGTGGGCCAGTACGGGATCGATGGTCAGCCCTGCCACGATGAGTCCTGTCGAGGTCGACGCGCCGACCTGCCTGCTACCGACGCGCCGATGCGCCTGCTGCTCGACGGGCGGCCGTCAGGTGGCATCGCTGAGGAATTCCCGCAGCACCGGGGCGAGCACCTGCGGATCCACGTCGTGCGTCTGATCCTCCAGCGTGCGGTGCCGCCCCTCCGGAAGGGCGTCGGCCAGGCGCCGCGCCATGTCGCGCATCCACACCGGACTGGCCCCGCCGTCGGCCACCAGGACGGGCACGCCCACCTTGGCCGCCGGCTCCACGGGCAACGCGCCGCCCGTGGAGCCGTTGCCCATGACGGCCGCGTCGTAGGCGAGGGTAGGCGCCAGCGCCTCCAGCGCGGGCCACATCGGCGCGCCCCGCATCTGGCCGATCAGCTCCGCCGGCAGCCCCACCGTGGTCATGAACAGCGCGACCGCGTCCCCACGCCGCCCCGCGTTCAGCAACTCGGTCAGCTCGGCCTCGTAGGCGCGGGCCCGCGCCAGCCGGTCCGCGTCGTCGGGACTGTAGGGCGGCTCGAACAGCGCCAGCCTGGTGATCGCCACCCCCTGGGCGGCCGCCCGCAGCGCCAGCGCCGCCCCCGAGGAGATGCCGTACACCGCCGCGGCCCCACCGGCCTCGGCGATGACCGCCGCCAGATCCTCCACCTCGCGGTCGACCTGGTACGGCGCCGTGTCGCCACTGTCTCCCCGCCCGCGCCGGTCGTAGGTGAAGATGGTGAAGTACGGCGCCAGAAGCGCGGCCAGCGGCGCGCCCGTCGAGCGGTCGCAGAGCGCGCCGGTCACATGGACGAGCGCCGGGCCGCTGCCCGACCGGTCGTACGCGATGTGGGTGCCGTCGGCTGAGAGCACGGTGTGCATGAGGTTCCTTCTTTCCCTTGCCGGTCTTTTCCCTAGCCGGTCATCTCGCCCCACCGACGAACGGGACAAGCCGGAACCGACACCCGCCGTCCCTCAGCTGACCTCGGCCAGCCGTCCGGCCAGGTAGCGGCGTTCGGAGTCGTTGGCGGCCAGGTCGAGCGCCTGCCGGTAGGCGGCGGCCGCCTCGCCGTCGCGGCCCAGACGTCGCAGCAGGTCGGCGCGCGTCGCCGGCAGCAGGTGGTAGCCGTCCAGCTCGCCCGACTCCGCCAAGCCGTCCACCAGCGCCAGCCCGGCCAGGGGGCCGTCGGCCATGCCCACGGCCACCGCCCGGTTCAGGCGTACCACCGGTGAGGGGACCAGTAGGGCGAGCCGGTCGTACAGGGCGACGATCTGCGCCCAGTCGGTGTCGGCGGCCTTGGCCGCGGTGGCGTGGCAGGCCGCGATGGCGGCCTGCACCTGGTAGGCGCCGGGACGGCCCTCGAGCAGCGCCCGCTCCAGGATCTCGGCGCCCTCCGCGATCTCGCCGGTGTCCCAGTGGCCGCGGTCCTGGTGTTCGAGGGTCACCAGCACACCGGCGGCGTCCACCCGGGTGGCCCGCCGGGCGTCGTGCAGCAGCATCAGCGCCAGCAGCCCGCGTATCTCCGGCTCCCCGGGCATCAGCCGCGCCAGGACCCTGGCCAGGCGGATCGCCTCGCCGCACAGATCGCGCCGCACCAGATCGGCGCCCGCGCCGGCCGAATATCCCTCGTTGAACAGCAGGTACACCACGCCCAGCACGGCCGTCGTACGCTCGGGCAGCAGGTGGGCGGGCGGCACCCGGTAGGGGATGCCCGCGTTACGGATCTTCGACTTGGCCCTGACCAGGCGCCTGGACATCGTCTGCTCCGTGACCAGGAACGCCCGCGCGATCTCGGCCGTCGTCAGCCCCGCCAGCGTACGCAGGGTCAGCGCCACCTGCGCCTCCAGCGCGAGCGCGGGATGGCAGCAGGTGAACATCAACCGCAGCCGGTCATCACCCACCCCGCTCTCGTCGCCATTCCCCGCACCGTCCTGGGCGTCGAGCAGGGCCAGCTGCCGCAGCTTCTCGGCCCCGACGGCGTCGCGGCGCAGCCGGTCGAGGGCGCGGTTGCGGGCCGTCGTGGTCAGCCACGCGCCCGGCCGCCGCGGCACTCCGTCGCGCGGCCACCGTTCGAGCGCCGCGGCGAAGGCGTCCTGCGCGCACTCCTCGGCCAGGTCCCAGTCGCCGGTCATCCGGATGAGCGTGGCGACGACCTGCCCCCACTCCTGCCGGAACGCGGTCGCGACCGCCGCGGTGACCTGGTCCGTCACGGTTGCCAGACCGGCCGGATCTCGATCTGCCCCACGCGCGCCCACGGGTGGGCGGCGGCCAGCTCGATGGCCTCGTCGAGGTCGGCGCAGTCGATCACGCTGAACCCGCCGATCTGGTCCTTCGTCTCGGCGAACGGCCCGTCGGTCAGCAGGACCTCCTCACGGCGTACGCGCAACGTCGTCGCGTCACTGCTGGGCCGCAGCCCCATCGCGCCGCGCAGGATCCCTCGGCGCTCCATGTCCTCGGTCCAGCCGCCGCAGCCGACCATGTCCGGATCCTGCCCGGCGACCGTTTCGTCGGACACGTCGCTGCACA
Source organism: Nonomuraea sp. CA-143628 (assembly GCF_050942315.1). NCBI lineage: Bacteria > Bacillati > Actinomycetota > Actinomycetes > Streptosporangiales > Streptosporangiaceae > Nonomuraea > Nonomuraea sp. CA-143628. The sequence goes on along the minus strand of NZ_CP192072.1, from coordinate 7,017,945 downwards.
ACATCAACACGTAACGCACCGATCCTCCTCGGGATGGCGGCCGATCTCAGTCTGCCAGGATCCCCCTGCGGGGAGCGCGGAGAGGCGGCTGCCGGGTCGTTCTGTAGGGTCGAGCATCGATCTGGAGCAAGAAGGGACCCACTTCCGATGAGCGACTCGCCCCGTACCCTGCACCAGCGTAAGCAGGACACCCTCGACCGGCTCGCCCAGGACGTCGACGCCTGGGTGGCCACGGCCGATGGCGAAGGCGGGACGCCCTACATGGTGCCGCTGTCCTTCCTCTGGGACGGTGCCACCCTGCTCATCTCCACTCCGGCCGCCAGCCCCACCAGTCGCAACCTTCAGGCCACCGGCAAGGTCCGTCTGGGCATCGGCCCGACCCGCGATGTGGTCCTCATCGAGGGAAGCGTTCGGACGGTCCCGGCCGGCGAGCTCTCCGACCAGCTCGGTGACGCCTTCGCCACCAAGACCGGCTTCGACCCGCGCCGGCTCAGCAGCCCTTACCTCTATTTCCGGATCCAGCCCCAGCGACTGCAGGCCTGGCGCGAGGCCGACGAGCTGGAGGGCCGCGACCTCATGCGGGACGGACGCTGGCTCGGCTGACGCGAGGCTGACGCGCCGCCTGGGCCTGGAGCCAGTGGCTAACGTCCGGGGCCGGGCAGGACGCGTTCGACCACGTCGGTGACCAGGTCGTGGATCTGGCTCTCGGGAAAGACGTCGGGCAGCGTGAGCCGTTCGAGGATCAGCCAGTTGAGGGCCAGGTAGAGCAGGACCACGGTGGTCGCGTCGCCGGGCAGGCCGGACCGCTCGTGGTAGGTGATGTTGGCGTCGACGTCGGCGCGGATGCGCTCGGTGAGCAGGCGGCGCAGCTCGGGACGGCGAGTGGCCTCCAGGCGGAGTTCGAGCAGGGCCAGATAGCCGGAGCGGAACTGGCTGACCCGGTCCACCAGGTCGTGCATGAGCTCGGCGACCCGGTCGCGGTCGCGCGGCCCCTCCAGCGCGGTGGCCACCATCGTGGCCTCGGGCTCCAGCCGTTCGTAGAAGCGGTGACCGACCTGGGTGAGCAGGTCGTCGCGGTTGTCGAAGTAGTTGGAGGCCGTGCCGTTGGGCACCTGCGCCTCGACGTCGACGGCACGGAAGGTCAGCCCGCGCGCCCCTTCGCGGGCCAGTACCTCGATGGCGGCGTCAAGGAGCGCCGCCCGTCGTGCCGGGTTCTGCCGCATGCGTATCTCCATGATCGGAATTCAAACCACTCCGATCATAGTACTATGTGGGAGATACGTGAATTTCGTTCACCTGAATTCGAGAACGGTACCCAGATATAACGAGGACCGTGACTCGCATGCATTCGCTCATCACGCCGCCCGGCTGGTTCATCGCCCGGCTTCACCTCGGGGACGAGCGGGGGGTCGCGGCGGCCGCCGCCGTCGTCAACGCCGCTCTCGGCCACGGCGTGCTCACCGTCGACCGGCTCCTGCGGCACATGCGCGATGACGAGAGGGTGCAGTTCCTGGCGGCCTTCCCGCAGGGGTCGATGACGCCGGTGGGAGCGGCCCTGGCCCAGGTGATCGACGACGAGGAATATCGCGCCTTCACCGCCCCGATGCCGCCAGGGATCCTCTCCCCCGCGCCGCCGTCCGCCGACGGTCGCCGGGTCGGCATCCTGAGCACCATGGCCGTGGTGCCGTCGGTGCGCCGTCGTGGCCTCGGCACCGCCCTCGCCGTCCAGCGCACGGCCTGGCTGAGGGAGCGGTGCACCGAGGCGTACGCGATGGTGTGGCTGCGCGACCGGCCCGGGCGCGCCGACGGGGTGCTGAAGGCGGCCGGCTGGGAGCCGGTGACCACCGTCCGCCAATACTGGGAACAGGCCTCGGTGGTGGGCGACTGTCACTGCCACCGGTGCGGCTCGCCCTGCCGCTGCGATGGCCTGCTGATGCGCCTGCCCCCCGCACCGACAGGCACCTCTTTGCCGACCGGCACCCCTGAGTGGACCGGAGACGCCGCCGCCTGGCCTCGCGGGGTTACCGGCCACCGGTGAAGGGCGGCTCGCCTTCCTTGAGCGGACGGAAGCGCAGCGCCGACCAGACCTCGTCCACGGCCACCTGCCCGTTCGGCCGCAGGTCGTACTCGGCGACGATGGGCCAGAGCGTGTCGCGATTGATGTCGGCCTTGTTGCCCTTTGGGTAGGCCACCCACAGGGCCGCGGGCCGGGACAGCCGATCGCGGTGCTCGTCGAGGAGCCGACGGACCGCGGCGGCGTCGGCGGCGAACAACACCGCCACGCCCGCCTCGCCCAGGTCGTCGACGTGCCGCGCGCCCTCGGGCAGCGGCTCGACGAGCGGGCGGTGCTCGTCGTCGGAGATCCAGACGGCGGTCCGCGGCTTGACGAGCAGCTTGTCGGCGACGGTCTTGGCAGCCATGTCACGCCCTGCCGTAGGTGAGGGAGAGGACGCCGGTGCTGAGCGTCCGGGAGCCGGCCAGCTGGAGCGGGATCTGCCCGGTGCCCTCCTCGAACAGGCGCTTGCCGGAGCCGACCACGATCGGGTGGACCAGCAGGCGCAGCTCGTCGAGCAGGCCGTCGGCCAGCAGCGACCGCACCAGGGCTGCGCTGCCGGTGATGCCGATGTCCTTGCCGGGCCGCTCCTTGAGCTCGGTCAGACCGGCCACGACATCGCCCTTGATGATCGTCGTGTTCTGCCACTCGGCGGTGTCGAGGGTGTTGGTCACGACGTACTTGGGCGTGTTGTTCATGCGGTCGGCGAACGGGTTGCCGGCCGGGTCCTGGTGCGGCCAGTGGGCGGCGAACTCCTGGTAGGTCTGCCGGCCGAGGAGCATGACGTCGGCCTGCTCCATCTGCGAGCCGACGATCTCCCCCATCTCATCGTTGAAGTAGGGGAAGTGCCACTTCTCGGGGGACTCCACGACGCCGTCCAGGGAGATGAACAGGCCCGCCACGATCTTTCTCATCGCTGTGCTCCTTGTCTGAGGTGCCCTCAGCCTCCCACCGAAAAAAATAGTTGTCAAGACTCCTTCAATGGTCGGTGAGCGTTTATTCGATGGAGGCGCTTTCGTGCCGCTTGTACTGTGACCTCAGCCGGAAGGGGGAGGGATCATGCGCGTGCACTATCCGCGCACCCCTCACCTGCCCTGGTCGCCTGGGGTGACGCCGGACGACGTTCGCGCGGGAGATCTGTCCGGGCTGCGCGGGCGCGAGGTCGTGGTCACGGAGAAGCTCGACGGCGAGAACACCACCCTCTACACGGACGGGACGCACGCCCGGTCGCTGGACTCGGCCCACCATCCCTCCCGAGCGTGGGTCAAGGCTCTGCAAGGGCGGATCGGTGGCCGGATCCCGGCGGGGTGGCGGGTGTGCGGGGAGAACATGTACGCCCGGCACTCCATCGCCTACCAGGAGCTGGACAGCTGGTTCTACGGCTTCTCGGTCTGGGACGACGATCGCTGCCTGGACTGGGACCGCACGGTCGCCTTCCTGCGCGGCCTGGGGATTCCGGTCCCGCCGGTGCTGTGGCGCGGCGTCTTCGACGAGCGGGCGCTGCGGGGGCTGCGGCTGAACCCGGAGCGGCAAGAGGGCTACGTCGTGCGGGCCGTCGAAGGATTCGGGCGGGCGGAGTTCGCGGGGCGGGTGGGCAAGTGGGTGCGCCGGGGGCACGTCCAGACCAGTACGCACTGGATGCACGCGACCGTCGTGCCGAACACCCTTGGCCCGGGCGCGGCCCTGTGGTCGGTGCGCTCGGGCGCGGACTGCGAGGTGCACGCACTGCTGGCCGCGGTGGATCTCCCCCCAGCCGAAACAGGGCACATCGCCCCGGAGAGGGTGGCCGAGGTGTCGGCTCAGCTGGACGCGATCGGCCGGCGCGGGGACGCTCGGCTGGCGGGCGTGCTGGCCACGGCGCTGCACTCCATACCACGGGCCCGGTTGGCGGCCCGGCTGGCCAGGCCGCTGGGCATGCGGCTGGCGCGGCGGGTCGCGGATCTGACCGGGCTGCACGGCACGCTGGGCCGGCCGTACCCGGACGAGGAGCGGCGGGCCGGGCTGGGGCGCATGGCGCTGGCCGCCGACCTGGGCGTGCTGCACGCCGTGGCGGCGGCGTGCGTGGACGATGAGGCTGACGACAATGAAGCTGACCAGGAGCGTGAGCAGGTCGAATGGTCGGCCCTGTACGCCGAGGACGCCGGGCTGCTCGGGCCCGATCCGCTGGAGCCGTTGCGGGCCGGTCTGCGCGAGGCATTGGCCGACCTCGGCGGGGAGGCGGCCGAGCGCTGCTGGGCGGAGGCGCGCGACGCCTGGGCCAGGGGAAGGGTCACCACGGTTGAGGAGGCCGTGGCGGCGACCTGGCGGTGGCGGTCGGAGCGGTTCCCCCGGCTGGTACATCTGGTCGGACCGTCAGGCAGCGGTAAGAGCACGTTCGCGGCCGGTCTGACGAAGACGGCCGCGTCGCGGGAGACGGCCGGTCCGCGGGACGTCGACGGAGCCGTGTTCGTGTCGCTGGACGATCTGCGTGCCGCCAGAGGCTCACGGGCGAACCAGCGGGCCAACCGCGAAGTGCTCGGCGAAGGGCTGGACCGCCTCGATGCCGCCCTGGCGGCCGGCGGCACCGTGGTTTGGGACGCCACCTCGCTCAATCAGCACCAGCGTTCCCTGGTCCACGCCGTGGCGCGCCGCCGCGCCGCGCTGACGACGCACGTGGTCGCGCTGGTGGAGGCGGACGAGCTGCACCGGCGCAACGCCCGCCGCGCCCATCCGGTGCCGCCGCACGTGCTGGACGATCAGGTGCGCCGCTACGTCCCGCCGTATCCCGGTCAGGCCCATCACACCTGGTACGTCGGCGCGTCCGGGACCGTCGAAGACGTGGACGGCGCCTTGGAGGAGGAAGAGGCGTGATGCGTACCAGCGAGGAGATCTACCACTGGGTCCGCTGGGACCCCCGCTTCGACCCCTCACGTTTCGTGCTCGGCGTCGGCCAGCGCGCCGCCGCCCCCAAGCGCATCCCGCTGCCCACCTTCGTGCCCGGCGGCGACGTCCCGTGGCACCGGGTGCTGTTCGTCGAGGCGGACGGCGAGCTGATCTGGGACCGCGCCACCGGACTGGACCGGATCGACACCTGCGACGCGGGCCGGGTACGCGCCCCGCGCCGCCTGCGCGCGCCCGTCTTCACCGCCAGAACCCCGCACACCTGGGACCCGGCCGCCGGCTGGCGGCCCAGCACGGGGCAGGAAGCGGCGCGGGCGTCCACGGGTGCGGCCGTGCGCGTCCTGACCTGGAACACCTTGTGGGACCGCTACGACAGCGACCGCATCGACACCGCACGGCGCCGTCCCCTGCTGCTGGCGGCCCTGGAAGCGGCCGACGCCGACGTCATCGCGCTGCAGGAGGTCGAGCCCGCGCTGCTGTCGCTCCTGCTGGCCGCACCGTGGGTGCGGGCCCGCTACGCCGTCGGCACCGACCCGGGTGGCGAGGACATCGCCGACAGCGGGCTGCTGCTGCTCAGCCGGCTGCCCGTACGGGAGGCGGCCTGGCTGCGGCTCGGCCCGCACAAGGCGGTCGCCGCCCTCGCGACCGAGACGGCCGCCGGCCCGCTCGTCGTCGCCACCACCCACCTGACCAGCGACCACACCGCCGACGGCGCGGCGCGGCGGCGGGCCGAGCTCGCCCGGATCGCCGAAGGGCTGGCCGGCGTCGAGGGTGACCTGGTCCTGATGGGCGACTTCAACGACGGCACGGACGTCCCCGCGTCGGCCCTCGGGCTCCGCGACGCCTGGACAGAGGCGTACGGGCCCGGCGACCACACGCCCACCTTCGACCCGCGCGCCAACCCGCTGGCGGCGCTGTCCTCGCTGTCCGGGCGGGCCGCCCGGCTGGACCGCGTGCTGGTGCGCGGCCGCTCCCGGACCGTCGCGACCGTCCTGCGCGGAGACAGCCCCGATCCCGGTGGGCTGTACGTCTCCGACCACTACGGGGTGGAGGCCGTCCTCGACCTCACGGGCAGCGCGCCCGCCGGGGTGCTGGACATGGCGCCGACCGCGCGTACGGCGGTGGCCTGGATTCCGCCGGAGGAGCTCTGGGCACCCGTTCAGGCGGTGCGCCGGACGCACGATCCGCAGGTGAACCGGTGGCCGCCGCACGTCAACCTGCTCTTCGGGTTCGTGCCGGAGTCGGCCTTCGACGCGGCGGCGCCGCTGCTGGCCGCGGCGGCCGCTGAGGTTCAGCCGTTCGCGGTACGGCTGGAGGGGATCCGCTCCTTCCGGCACCGCCAGGACGCGACCGTCTGGCTCGACCCGGCCGCCGCCGACCCCGCCCCGTGGGCCCGCCTGCGCCAGGCCCTCCACCAGCGCTTTCCCCGCTGCGTGGGCCGCGCGGAGGGCTTCACGCCGCACCTGACCCTGGGCCGCGTGAACGCGCCCGACCATGCGGGCATCCGGCTCGACGCGATGACCGCCCGCGTCGGGGCCGTGGTGCTGCTGTCGCGGCGAGGGGACGAACCCATGCGCCCGCGCGCGGTGATCGCCCTGGGTACGGGCGAACTCCGCTGGCTGCCCGAACCCACCGTCCCCGAGCGCACTTCCGCCGCGCCCACACCCGGGCCGACTGCTGACGCGCCCACCGCCGTCGCGTCCGCTGGCGCGCCCCTCCCTGTATCCGATCCCACCGTCGCCTCGCCTGTGCTCGTTCCTGAGCCAATGCCCGGCCTGGATGACCTGGCCGATCGCGTCACTCGCCGGCTGGCGGAGGCACTGCGTCCCGGGATCGTGCACGTCGCAGGCTCCCGGCGGATGGGCTGCGCACTCCCTACAGCCGACTTGGACCTCGTGGCGGCACTCCCCGACACGGAAGAGTCCGGTATGGACGTGGCGGCGCGGGTGCGGGCGGCGCTGCCTGAGGCCGTCCAGCTGCGGCAGGTGGTCGGCGCACGGGTGCCGGGCCTGCGCCTGCGAGTGTCCGGCCTGGACGTCGACCTGACCGTGGTGGCAACCGGCCAGATCGCTCCGGCGCAGGCCGTGTCCCGCCGCGCCGAACTGGGCGAGGCGGCGGCCATCGCCTTGAGCGCCGTCAGCGACGCGGACGCGATCCGCGCCGCGGTGGGCCCCGCACACGAGCGTTTCGCCCGCCTCGCCCGCCGGGTGAAGGCGTGGGCTCGGGCGAAGGGCCTGGACGCGGCCCCGTTCGGTGGCTTGCCCGGTCTGGCTTGGACGGTGCTGGCCGCCCGCACCGTCCTCGATGCCTCGGACGGATCCGACACCGATCTCCTACGCCACTTCTTCAGCACGTGGGCCGCTTGGGACTGGCGAGAACCGGTCACCCTCACCCCAGCCACGACGACTGTAATGCCGGTGATGACGGTGATGACGCCCAGCGCTCCCGTACGCAACTGCGCTCGCCACGTCACCTCAGGTGGCCTGGACCTGCTCACCCGGGAGCTCTACCAGGCATGGGAGCTCGCGGAGAACGGCCGGTCCACGGAGTTGCCCGCCCCGCCGCCCCTCCACCGCCGTCACGCGGCCTGGGCGGTGCTGACTGTACGCTCCGAGGAGCTCGACGCGGTGCTCGGCCGTGTCAGAGGACGCATGCTGGAGTTGCTCACCTGCCTGGAAGAGGCCGGGCTGCCGGACGTGCACGCCTGGCCGCGCCCGTTCGAGCGCGGCCCCCGACAGGCCCGCTACGCGATCGGCCTGGGTCACACGCCTCCGCCGGCCGCCCAGCTCGGCGAGATCACCGGCCGATGGGCCAGGCATATGTCCGGCGTCACGGTCGAGCGGGCCGAGGGCGGCGCCGTACCGACCTTGAGCTAAAGGCCCGCATCTGCCCCCATGCGGGCCTCGACACTCGCGTCAGGCCGGGACGCCTCCCAGACGGTCGGCCCAGCCCATCCGCTCCAGCGCCACCCGCAGGAGCGGCTGCCCCTTCTCCACGACCTCGTACTGCAGCAGCTCGGCGGTGTCCTCATTGATGATCATCCGGAACTCCACGCCGTCGTCCCCCGCCGTCGAGAGGGCGACCCCGGTACGCCCCACCGCGTCGGTGACCCTGCCCCGCGAGGTGATGCCGCCCTGACCGGCCAGCACCTTGAACAGGGCGGAGCGGGTGCCGGGCGTGATCGGCGCGGTCATCAGGTCCACGCCCGTCTGCCACAGGTAGACGCCTTTGCCGAGCCGGGCGCTGTTGGGGCTCTGCTTGAACAGGGTGTCCAGGCGGCGCCGCAACGCGTTCTCGTCGGTGGGCAGCCGCGCGATGTTCTGGATCGTCAGAGTCGGGTTGTCGATCGACAGGATCCGCTCGCTGCTGTCGTCGCGAGTGGTGGGCCTCTTCTCCGTCAGGGCGGGCGAGCCGGCTGCCTTCCAGTCGGCCTCGTCCTGAGGGGAGCCGAAGGTGACGCTCACGTCCGGGTCTCGTACGAAGCGGCTGGCCGCGCCCGGCTTCATCGCGCGCCAGGTGTCCTGTGTGTCGGTGGTGAACGCCAGATACGGAAGCTCGGACTGCTTGAGCTCGGTGATCTTCCCGGTGATCTCCTTGCGCAGGGCGGCGAGCTCGTCCGGCTTGTCCTTGAGCTCTTTCTCCTTTCGCTGCTGCTCGGCCAGCAGGGCCTTGACCTGGGTCATGTAGTCGCCCGGCACGACGTGCACCTTCGCGAAGGTGCGCTCGCGGAGGTACCAGTAGCGGCCGGACGTGGCCGGTTCACGCACCGCGGTCGCGGCCGCCGCGAGCAGGAACGTGCGGGCGTCCACCGGCTCGGCCGCGGTCGCGGTCCGGGCGGTGCGCGGCATGGTGGGAGACGCGGTGACGGCCGGGGGCGCGGTGCTTGAGCCGGTCACGACGATCACGGCCGCCGCGGCCACTCCGGCCGCGGCCGTGCCCGCGACCAGCAGGAACGGGACCCGGATCCGGCGTCGGGACGGGCGCGCGGAGCGGGGCGTCCCGAAGGCGGCGGCCAGGTCGGCCGCGCGGCGCCGCCGGTGGGCCTCTTCTGTCATCTCGTCCAGCTCCATCGGCTTGAGCTGGGCGAACAAGCGGTCGGTCATATCATTCTCCGATCAGGTCTCTGGGTGCTCTTGGAAGCGGCCACCGGCCGTACGGGTCGCTGGGGTCGTACGGGCTCGCGGGCGCGTGCCGCCCGGCTCCAGGCGCAGCGCGGTGGCGAGCCGTTTGCGCGCGCGATGGAGCCGCACGTTGTACGTCCGGACCGAACAGCCCATGACCGCGGCCGCCTGCTCGGGCGGCAGGCCGTACCAGGTGGCGAACACCATCGCCTCCACGTCCTGCTCCGGCAGGGCCGACAGCGCGGCCAGCGCGCTCTCCCTGTCGACGACGTGGTCGGCCACGTCCCAGCCGACATGGTCGCGCGAGGTGGTCAGCGCCGTGATCCGGTCGACCAGAGCCTGCCGGCGATGGCGGGAGTCGCGCTGCTTGGCCAGCAGGTTGCGCGCCACGCCGAGCAGCCACGGCAGCGGCGGCTCGGGCAGGTCGTCCAGCCGCCGCCAGGCGACGAGGAACGTCTCACTGGAGACGTCCTCGGCCGCGTCACGCTCGGCGCGCAGCAACGCGTAGCCGAGCACGCTCCGGTAGTGCCGGTCGTAGAGGTCGGTGAATCGTTCTTGAGGATCGTCCACACCCAGTAGTCCCTCCGGCCGCTCCCGGATTACCGCACCCCACCCGGAATCTTGTCAGCCGCCCGGTTTGCGGGCCCAGAACAGGGCGTGCCCGCTGTCCCCTTCCGGGACGAACGCCTCCGAGGTGACCTCCAGCCCAGCCTCCCCTAGCCAGGTCCGGTAGGTGGCCGCGTCCGCGTGACTCCACCACATCGTCGTGGCGCCGCCCAGCCAGCCGTCCTCGGTACCGGTCCAGGACTCCCAGCCGGTGGTGACCAGGAGCAGGCCCGAGGGCCGCAGCCAGGCGGCGACGCGCCCGATGAGCGCGGGCTGACGCTCCAGCGGCATGTGGATGAGGGCGTACAGGCACACGACCGCGTCGAAGGAGGCCTCCGGCAGGTCGAGGGCCGTGGCGTCGCCCCTGACGAAGGTGGCGGCGGGCACGAGACGCCGGGCCCGCTCGATCTGGACGTCACTGAGGTCGACGCCCGTCACGTCGTGCCCGGCCGCGGCCAGCGAGCGGGCGACGGAAACCCCGCAGCCGCAGCCGAGATCCAGCACGCGGGCCCGCGGCGGCAGCCGGGAATGGAGCTCCTCAAGCCACGGCGCGTATTGACCGTCGTCGTCCTCGTCGCCCCGGTAGTGGTAGGACAGCTCGTCGTAGCCGCGCCGGACCAGATCGGTTTCCTCGCTCATGCGGGTCAGGCTATGAGCGGATCACGTGCCAGGTGCGGAGAACGGCCGGCCGTCGAAGGTGCCGGACAGGGCGGGGCGCTCCTGCTCGGTGAACGCCTGCCAGGTCAGCGTGAGATCGTGCGCCCGCCTGTCGGCTCCCGTCGCGCGGAGCCCGGCGGTGGCCCGGCCGGTCGCGGTGAGCTGGATGTCCCCGCTGACCTGGAGGTCGGTGACGAAGCGGACCTGGTCCAGCGCGATGGTGGCCTTCTCGTCGCGGAAGTCGACCCGGCCGCCGCGCAGCCCCGGCTCGGTCTTCAGCCTGGCGTGGAGCAGCGCGTACGGGTTGCGGCGCGACGTGGCGTCCACGGCCGTGGCGAGGACCGCCGAGACGGTACGCCGCTCCGCCTCGGTCAGCCCGGAGGCCGGGATCGCCGCGACGCCGGCCGCCGATCGGGGGAACGCTCCGGCCGCCCGATAGTTCTCCGCGCTGCACCGCAGGTCAGGGATCCGATGGGCGGTGTCGGACAGGAAGGCCCGCACCCCCGTACGTACGCACTCGCCGACCGCCCCGCCGTTCCAGGCGAGGCTGTGCCCGCCATAGCGGACCTTGACGAACGTGGCGTCCGGGAAGGCCCGTACGGCGCGGGCGACCTCGGCCGGGCGCTGGGTGTCGAAGTCGCCGCCGACCACCAGGACCGGTACGGCGGGAGGCGTGCCCCGCGGCGGGACCGGCGGGTTGTCGCGCGGAGTGGGCCAGTTGACGCAGAACTCCAGGGCCGCCGCCCCGGTGAAGCCCATGTCGGCGGGGGTGAACGGCGCCAGAGGACGTTCCTCGCGGAAATAGCGGTCGATCTGGCGGCCGCGCTCGGCCGGATCGGCGTCCCGCTCGAAGGGGAAGGAGCCGTCGCCGCACCGGTGAGCCAGGTAGCCCGCCCATTCGGCGCCCTCGACGGGCTGCTGGGGACTCCCGCCAACCGCTCGGGCCAGCCGCCGCAGCGGAGCCTGGTCGCCCCGCAGGTAGGCGGTGGCGGCGGCGCTCGCCTCCCGGCCGAACACCGGCTGCTGCAGGCTGTTGCCGATGGCGATGAGCGAGCTGAGCGGCACCTCGGTGTCGGGATGCGCCCGCAGGTCCGCCACCAGGCGGGTCCAGGTGCCGCTCGCGCTTCCCGGCAGGTCGCGGCAGGCGCGGGACCGCTCGCAGACCAGGTCGAGCAGGTCGAGGCGGGTACGCATCGGCCAGAGCGCATATCCGTCGGGCGCGGTGATCACAGTGCTGTCGAGGAAGGCGGCGGCGAGGCTGCCGGGGTGCCGGGTGGCGTACGCCTGGGCGTACAGGGTGCCGTAGGAGTTGCCGTAGAAGGTGACCTCGGGCACGCCGAGCGCCTGCCGGACCGCGTTCATGTCGGCCACCACCTGGTCGGCGGTGAAGTACTGGGCGCGCGGGCCGAGCAGGCGCGCGCACGCGGCGATCTTCTCCGGGGCCATCAGGTTGAGGCCGGGGCACAGCAGCGGCGAGGACTTGCCCAGGCCGCGCGGCTCGACCACGAGGAGGTTCTGCCGGTCGAGTACGGACCCGAGCGTCTGCTGGAGGATCGGGATCTGGGGCAGCGCGGGGAGAGGCCCGCCGGGGTTGGCGAGGATGGTGCCCTGCGCCGGGTCCTTCGCGGGCAGCCAGGCGAAGGACACGCTGATGCGTTCGGAGGACGGGTCGTTCCAGTTCAGCGGCACCGAGATCGTGCCGTCGCAGCGACTCACCGCCTTGGCGCACTCGTGTACGGGAGCCGCGAAGGCGGGGAGGGCGGGCAAAGCAGCCATCGCCAGCGCGGCGCCGACCATCAAGGCTCTGATCTTCATGAGTCCAGCATCTTCACCGCCTGATAGGTATTCCTCCGCCCTCCGCATGATTTGCGGCTAGGAGCACGGGACTGACCCGCCTGGTACTTCGGAGCTACGCCAAGGGTGCGCTCCCCAGGGGGAAGCCGACCACAAGGGGCGATCCGTAGCTTCGCCGCCATGACATCCTCCCAGCTCATCCAGCGGATCGAGGCGTCGACACCGGCCGGCCGCGACCGGGGCGTCGACGCGCTGCGCGCCCTGGCGATCCTCGGGGTGGTGCTCGGCCACTGGCTGGTGACCGCCGTGGTCGTCGGCGACGGTACGGTGCGCGCCGCCAGCCCGCTCAAGCACCTGCCCGAGCTCACCCCCGTCTCCTGGGTGCTCCAGACGCTGGCGGTGTTCTTCCTGGTGGGTGGCCAGGTGAGGGCGAAGGGCTACACGAGCGCCCGCGCTCGCGGCATGACGTACGGGCGGTGGCTCGGCGGGCGGCTGTCCCGGCTGTTCCGGCCGGTCGTGGCCGTGCTGGTGGTGTGGGCCGTGGTCGCGGGCGCGCTGCTGGCCTCCGGGGTGGCCCTGGACACCGTGCGCGTGCTGGTCAAGCTGGTGCTGTCGCCGATGTGGTTCCTGCTGGTGTTCGCGGTGCTGACGGCGCTGACCCCGCTGGTGGCCCGCTTGCACCCGCTGTGGCCGCTCGCCGCCGTCCTGCTCGGCGACCTGATCCGGTACTGCCTGGACGGGCCGGCCTGGCTCGGCTGGATCAACGTGGTGGCCGGGTGGCTGGTGCCGTACTGCCTCGGCGCGGCCTGGGCCCGGGGCGACCTGAGCGGCCGTGGGATGGGCTGGGCGCTGCTGCTCGGCGGCGCGGCAACCGCGGCCGGGCTCGTCCTGTGGGCGGGGTATCCGGCCGCCATGGTCGGAGTGCCCGGCGCCCCTGTCTCCAACCTCGACCCGCCCTCCCTCGCGGCCGTCTCCTTCGGCCTCGCCCAGTGCGGTGCGGCCCTGCTACTACGAGGCCCGCTGCGGCGGGCGCTGCGCCGCCCGGCCGCCTGGGCGGCGGTGGCGCTGGTGAACCTGTCGGCGATGACGATCTTCCTGTGGCATCAGACCGCGCTGATCACGGTCACCGTGGCCGGATTGTTCGTGAGCGACGCGCTGCCCGGTCTGCACACCGCCCCTGACGGCTTCGGCTGGGTGCTGGCCCGGCTGGGCTGGCTGCCGGTGTTCGGGGTGGCGTTGCTGGTGTGCTGGGCTGTGGCCCGTACCTACGAGCAGAAGTGACGCGGTCACACGGGTACCGGCTGCCGCAGTCCGGGGGCCAGCGTCAGGGTGACCGCGACCGAGGCCGCCGCCATCACCGTTATCGCCGTCGCGGGCGAGGTCAGCTGCGCGACGGCACCCGCGAGTGCGGCGGCCACGCCCTGCATGGTGACCATCCCCGAGGAGTGCAGCCCCAGGGCGTGCCCGCTCAGCTCCTCCGGGGTCAGCGCCATCAGGCGCTCCTGGAGCAGCAGGCTCGCCGAGTACCCCGCCGAGGCGAGCACGATCGCCGCCACCGCGACGGGCAGCGCCGGGCGCAGGACGAAGATCAGGTACGGCAGGGCGAGCAGCAGGCACAGCGGCACCCGGAGCCGCTCCCTCCACAGCGGCGGCACGAACCGGCCGGCCACGACGTCACCGGCCAGCATGCCGAGCGCGGCACAGGCGAACAGAAATCCCGCCTGCTCGGGCGCGTACGGCACGAAAAGGGACTCGCAGCCGACGATCAACCCGTTGGGCACCCACAGGGCGAGGTAGACATAGCGGCGCGGCTTGGCCGACCACAGCCGGGCGTTGTCCCGCCAGGTCTCGGTGATCGACGGCCGTCCGGCGGCGCGCGGCGGCCGGCGGCTGAGGCCGAAGCGGGCCACGGCCGCCGCGACGAGGTACAGGGCCGCGCCGGTCAGGAGCGCGCCGCGCGGCGACAGGACGGCCACGAGCACGCCGCCCAGCGCGTACCCGCAGATCTGCACGGCGCCGTCGGACATGTTGAACATCGAGCGGCCGAGCAGGTATCCCTCCCGCGTGAGGATCTCGTTGAGCAGCCCGTAGCGCACTCCCCCGCCCAGCGAGGCGATCAACCCCTGCCCCAGCAGCAGGGCGAAGACGGCCCACACCGCCAGCCCCGGTATGGCCTGCGCGGCGGTGACCAGGCCGAAGACCAGCGTCAGACCCGTCAGCGCGGCCCGTGGCGGTAACCGGTCGGCCGCCGACAGCAGCGTGGCCGCCCCGACCACCTGAACCAGGGACGGGCCGAACATGGCCAGAGCCGACAGCAGCGGCGACCCGGTCGCCGAGTAGATCAGTGTCCCCAGGGCCAGCCCGCTCACCGTGTACCCGGCCCCCTGCGCGGCGGCGGTCAGGAACAGCGGCGTGAACTCCGGCGTCCGGAAAAGATCACGATAGGTGCGCATGGCGGAAAGTGTCGGGGGCTTCCCCGGCGAGGCGTTAATGTTTCGCAGGGGGGCGAAACCATGGGCTGGTGGCAGGTCAACGCGGACACGCTCGCGGGCAGCCGCTTCGTCGTCTCACCCCTGGCCGAGGCCACCGCGAGCCTGAAGACCCTGGAGCGGGGCACGGCCGCGCATCCGGGCGAGCACGCGTGGCTCGACGCCCACCTGCCCGCCTACCGCGCGCGGCAGGCCCGCGACCCGATCACCGCGCTGCTCATCCGGGCCGCCCTGGGCCGCAACTGGAACGCCGACTTCCTCACCCCCACCCCCTCTGACGACGCCGAGCCCGTCTTCGAACGGGAGCTCGCGCGCATCCGCGACACACCGCCCGAGGCCGCCCGCGCGGACCTGACCGTGTCGCTCGGCGGCCCCCTGCCCGCCCGGCTGCACCGCGGCGACCTGCCGCGACGCACCGCCGACGTGCTGGAGTGGGTGTGGCGGCAAACGGTGCTCCCCTACTGGCCGCGCCGCCGGCGCGTCATCGAGGCCGACGTCATCGCCCGCACCGCGCGGCTGAGCCAGGGCGGCTGGGCGGCGACCCTCGACGACATGCGCCCCGGCATGCGCTGGCTCGGTGAGAGCCGGCTGCAGATCAGCACGTACGACTACCCGCCGCGCGAGCTGTCCGGCGCGCGGCTGATGTTCGTCCCCGTCACCCCGAGCCAGACCTGGGTCTCGTGGGACACGGCGCACCGGCACGCCGTGGTGTACCCGTGCTCCGGGGCGCTGGCCGAAACCGGTGGCGCGCCGGTGCCCGAGGCGCTGGGCAGGCTGCTCGGGCCCGCGCGGGCGGGCGTCCTGATGCTGCTCGACACCCCGAAGAGCACGACCCAACTCGTCGCGCTGACCGGCCAGGGCCTGGGCTCGGTGGGCCGTCATCTCAAGGTCCTGCTCGACTCCCGGCTGGTGCGCCGCCGACGGGCCGGGCGGTCGGTGTTCTACGACCGTACGGACGCCGGGCAGGTGCTGGTGAGCGCGCAGTCAGGCGGCTGAGGTGTTTGCCGTTGTGGCAAGGTGGATTTCATGGACGATGACGGACCGGCCCTGGACGACGTTCTGCATGCCGTCGGGCCACGGCTGCGGACCCTGCGCCAGCAGCGCGGAGCCACCCTGACCGAGCTGTCGGACTCGACCGGCATCTCGATCAGCACGTTGTCGCGGCTGGAGTCCGGGCAGCGCCGGCCGACCCTGGAACTGCTGCTGCCCCTGGCACGCGCCCATCAGGTGACACTCGACGAGCTCGTCGACGCGCCGCCCACCGGGGACCCGCGCGTGCAGCTGCGCTCGTTCCAGCGCTTCGGCTCCACCTTCATCCCGCTCACCCGCCGGCCCGGCGGGCTCCAGGCGTTCAAGCAGGTCATGCCGCCGAACTGGCCCGGTACCGAGCCCGACCCCCGCGTACACGAGGGCTATGAATGGCTCTACGTCCTGGCCGGGCGGCTGCGCCTGGTCCTCGGCGAGCACGACGTGATCCTGACGCCCGGCGAGGTGGCCGAGTTCGACACGCGCATCCCTCACTGGTTCGGCAACGCCGGCCCCGAGCCGGTCGAGCTGCTGTCGCTCTTCGGCCCGCAGGGCGAACGCCTCCACGTCCGCGCCCAGCCCACCGGGAAGTGAACGGTCCACGTCATGTGCTCGCGGCGCGCCGCTTCGCCGCGAGCGTCTTGCGCCAGTGCTCGGCCAGCTGAACCATGTCCTCGCTCGTGTGCTTGAGGAACTGGCCCACATATTCTGACCGGGCGCCGGCGGGTGTGGCGGCGCCCAGGATCTCGGCTCCCTCCAGGGCGGTTTCGGCCAGCATGAGGTTTCTCTGCGCGCTCATCAGGAACGCCTGATACCAGACGTCTTCGTCGATGACGTAGCGCTCACGCCGCCGCCGGGCGTCGCGCTCGCGCCTGATCAGCCCCTGCTCCTCAAGGTAACCGACGGCCATGGAGACCGACGCCGGGCTGACCCGTAGCCGCTGGACCAGCTCGGCGGCGGTGAGGCTGCCGCTGTCGGTGACGTACAGGCAGCTCAGCACTCTGGCGATCATGCGCGGGAGTCCCTGCTGGGCCAGCAGCGCCGTGACGCGTTCGGTGAAGTCGTGCACCGCTTTGGGGTCACGCCCGTATGCGGCGGTGGCGGCGGGCGCGGCCGGCGCCGAGGGGGTCCGGCGACGGCGCGCGCGCCCTTCGGTCGCCTGATGCGCCTGATCGGCCCGGTAGCCGCCAGAGCCACCGTTGCGCATGACCTCCCGTGTGATCGTCGACGTCGGCCGGCCGAGGCTCCTGGCGATCTCGGCGTAGGTGAGCCCATCGGCCAGTCCTGCGGCGATCTGCCGGCGGTCCTGATTGGTCAGCCTGCCTCCTGGCACCTGTCTTCGCCTCCCGCGGCTCGATCCGATGGACATTATTGCGTTCGCTTGCACTCCATTGCAACTTGGTAGTTGCATTCAGGCGCAGAACCATTGCAATTCTTGTCGCATTTAACCAGGGCCAATGCGAAAATATCCGGTCGAGAACATTGACATTTACATTGAACGCAACGTAGCTTTTGGCGAGTTCCGAAGGAGTACTATCTCGACTTGAAGGAGCAAAGATGACCGACCCGGCCGGGCTTTTCATGGAACGCCCCGCAGGCTGTCCCTTCGACCCGCCCGAGGAGCTGAGGCGGCGGCAGCCGCTGAGCCGGCTGGCCTTCCCCGACGGGCACATGGGCTGGCTGGTCACCAGCCACGCCCTGGTCCGCGCGGTGCTGGCCGACCCCCGCTTCAGCTCACGGCACGAGCTCATGCGCTCCCCGCTGCCCGCGGCATCCACCATGGAGCATCCCCCGCCCGCGCCGCCCGGGATGTTCATCGGGATGGACCCGCCCGAGCACACCCGCTACCGCGGCCTGCTCACCGCGAAGTTCACCGTCCGCCGGATGCGCCTGCTGACCGAGCGCGTCGAGCAGATCACCGCCGAGCTCCTGGACGCCATGGAGCGGCAGGGCCCGCCGGTGGACCTGGTGACGGCGTACGCGCAACCCATCCCCGCGCTGATGATCTGCGAGCTGCTCGGCGTTCCCTCCGCCGGTCGCGAGTCCTTCCAGCGTCACGCGGCGGCGGTGAACGACCATGACATCCCAGTCGAGGAGCGCTACGGCGCCTTCGCCGAGCTGCAGAAGACCCTGCACGAGCTCGTACTCGCCAAGCGCGCCGAACCCACCGACGACCTGCTCAGCGACCTGACCACCGGCGACCTCACCGATGAGGAGCTCGCCAACATCGGGGCACTGCTGCTGGGCGCCGGTCTCGACACCACCGCCAACATGCTCGCCCTGGGCACCTTCGCCCTGCTGTCCCACCCCGGCCAGCTCGCCGCCCTGCGCGCCGACCCGGGCATCACCGACCAGGCCGTCGAGGAACTGCTGCGCTACCTGAGCATCGTCCACAGCGGGATGCGGGCGGCGCTGGAAGACGTCGAGCTGGACGGTCAGCTGATCAAGGCGGGTGACACGGTCGTCGTCTCAACCCTGGCCGCCAACCGCGACCCGGCGAAGTTCACCGACCCCGACATCCTCGACCTGCGCCGGAACGCCGCCGGGCACACCTCCTTCGGCCACGGCGTCCACCAGTGCCTCGGCCAGCAACTGGCCCGCGTCGAGATGCGGGTCGCCTTCCCCGCGCTGATTGCGCGCTTCCCGACGCTGCGCCTGGCCATCCCGCCGGAGGACGTGCCGCTGCGCGCCCACTCGGATGTGTACGGCGTGCACCGGCTACCGGTCACCTGGGACGAGCGATGAGAACGCCCTCAGGCAGCGGCGCCCGGTGGCTTAGGTCTTCGCGGAAGCCCCGGGTCTGCTCGTCACGGCCCGGTTCCACCAAGTCCTGGTGACACCCCGACGCTGCCTGGCAGAATCGACCGAGAATTATCGACCGGAGTTGTCGTATCTGGGCCGCGTCGTTCGTAGCCAGGGTGAACGGTCGCCCACGAGGGCACCGTCACGACCAAGGGAGATGCGGACCGATGCGGCAGCACCCACAGGCCAAGATCCACCGCATGTTCGAGCTCGTCGAGCCGATCGCCACCGTCACCTTCTCCGAGGTGGTGAACGAGGCGTTCCTGGCCCTCGGCATGCGCAACTACTGGGACGGATACTTCGCGGGCCGCGCCGCGGCGCTGGGGCCGGCACCGGCCGCGGTGGTACACGCGGTCTTCTACAACTTCGCCGACGGCGAGGTGGCACGCCACATCCCCTGGGTGTGGGGAAAGATCACCCCGCAGGAGGCAATCACCGTGCGCGAACAGGGCAGCACCGCCGCCCTGCGGCAAATGATCGGAGAGCTCGCCGACTCGCCCGGTCTGGTGCGGGCCGCCGACCTCGCCACCCGAGCATCGGTCAGCGCGCCGACAGAGGGCCGACCACTGTACGCCGGGCTGCGGGCGCTCGACGTGCCCGAGGAGCCGGTGGCCAGGCTCTGGCACGCGGCGACGCTGCTACGGGAGCACCGTGGGGACGGCCACAACGCCGCCCTTCTCGCCCACGGCATCGGCGGCACCGAGGCCCACGTCCTCATGGCTGTTTCCCTCGGGATGAGGGTGGAGGAGTTCGGCCGGATCCACCACCTGCCCAAGGCACGGCTTACCGCCGTGGTCGACGGGCTGCGCGGCCGCGGCCTCGTGGACGCCGCCGGCGGGTTCACCGACGCCGGCCGGGAGACCAGGCAGCGGATCGAGGCCCTCACCGACGAGCTGGCCGCGCCGGCGTACGACGTGCTCAGTGCGGACGAGCTCGACGAGCTGGCCGCGGGGCTTGAGCCGATCGCCGCCGCGGTATGGGCCTTCGACAACTGAGCGGGCCCACCCACCTGCTGGTCCATCCCATGGCAGGCAGTGCGTCGATGAGGATGGGTGCCATCGCCGAGCTGAGCGCCCACGGCCGGGTGATCGCGCCCGACCTGCCTGGCTCGAAAGCCGTGGTGGCGGCCAGGGCGCGGTAGTGGTGGACGAAGCCAGTGGCCGCCCGCCGGCTGCCCCCGGACCCGGCCGCGCCGCCGACCGGGCCACGGGGCGAGGTGGTGGTCAGACCCAGACAGGCACTTGGGCGTAGCGGGCGCCGAAGCCGCCACTCGGCAGGATCTGGGCGATGGCCTCCAGGTCGGCGGTGGTCAAGGTGAGGTCGGCGGCGGCGATGTTCTCCGCCACACGCTGGGAGCTGCGGGTGCCGGGGATCGGCATGATGTCCTCGCCCTGGGCGAGGATCCAGGCCAGCGCCAACTGGGCGGCGGTCGCGTCCTTGGCAGCGGCCAGCTCGGTCAGCTGCCGTACGGCCTCCAGGTTCTTCTCGAAGTTGCCGGGCTGCCAGCGCGGGTCGTTGTTGCGCATGTCGGTGGCGTCGTAGCCGCCGGCGGGCTGGGCGGTGCCGGTGAGGAAGCCGCGGCCCAGCGGGGAGTAGGCCACGAACCCGATGCCGAGCTCCCGCAGAACTCCGAACAGCTGCTCCACCTCGCGCTCGAACAGCGAGTACTCGGTCTGCAGGACCGACACCGGCTGTACGGCGTGGGCCTTGCGCAGAGTCTGCGGGCCCGCTTCCGACAGGCCGAAGTACTTCACCTTGCCCGCCTCGATGAGCTCCTTCACGGCCCCGGCGACGTCCTCGATCGGCACTTGGGGGTCGACGCGGTGCTGGTAGAGCACGTCGACGTGGTCGACGCCGAGATGGCGCAGGCTGTTGTCGAGCACCTCGCGGATGTGCTCGGGGCGGGAGTCGGTGCCGTACTCGCGGGTGAAGCCGAACTTCGTCGCGATCGTGATGTCGTCCCGGAAGGGCGCGACGACCTTGCCGACGAGCTTCTCGTTGGCGCCCCAGCCGTAGAGCTCGGCGGTGTCGAAATGGGTGACGCCCAGCTCGTAAGCGCGCTGGATCGCCGCGACCCCTTCGGCGTCATCGCCGGGTCCGTAGGCGAAGGAGATGCCCATCGCGCCGTAACCGATGGCCGAGGTGACCAGACCTTGGCGGCCCAGAGTGCGCTGCTGCATGGCGGATCCCTTCACAATGGCAAAACCAAACCGTTTGGTATTGACCCGCTCACACTACTCCGCACACCCACCAGGTCAAACCGAACGGTTCGGTTCACTAAGGTGAAGGGCATGGCGAGTACCGACTCCACCCGCGACCGCATCGTCGCCGCCGCCCAGGCCGAGTTCGCCCGGCACGGGATCGCCGGCGCCCGGGTTGACCGGATCGCCAAGGCCGCCCGCAGCAGCAAGGAACGCGTCTATGCGTACTTCCGCAGCAAGGAGGAGCTCTACGGGTACGTGGCGGCACGGGAATTGGCGGTGGCCGCCGAGGCCATCCACCTGGACCCGGCCGATCTGCCTGCCTACGCGGGGCAGCTGTTCGACTACTTCACCGCCCATCCCGACCGCTACCGGTTCGTCAGCTGGGGACGCCTGGAGCTGGGCGCCGATCCCGCCGACGGAACCCCCAACCCCTACAGCCGGGCCATCCTCGGCAAGGTCGAGACGATCCGCCGCGCCCAGCAGGTGGGCGACCTGGACCCCGCCTGGGACCCGGTCGACGTGATGTCCCTGATCACCCAGCTCGCAACCGCCTGGATCGGCCAGCCCGAACTCGCCGCCCTCGCTCAGCGGGCCGCCGCCGACCCCTCCCTCGCCGCCCGCCGAGCCGCCGTCGTCCGCGCCGTCCGTACCCTCTTCCCACCGGCCCCGCGGCCGGGCAGTGCCCCAAGCTAGAGGGGTCTCCCGGGTTTTTCGTCATGCGACCGTCTCGATCGACGGTCCATCGGGTTGGCTCCGCGCGGCGGGCGGCATCGACATATGAAACAGCGTTCGCCTATGAAACGGGTGAGGCCGGCGAGCTCGGCGGCCTGACACGAGATTCCTGCGTACGTGGCGGGGGGCCCATTCCGGCGAACAGGGCGTCGAGGATCCGGTCGACGTACTCATAGGTCAGTTCTTCCTGAGTGATCAGGAGCTGGAAGTACAGCGGGCCGGACAGGATCGCCATCGCCAGATCGAGGTCGAAGCCGGGTGACAGCTGGCCCTGGTCGCGGGCCGCCCTCAGCCGGGCGACGGTCTTGTCCGCCTGCGGGGTGATGAGGCGCTCGTTGAGCGTGGCGGCGACCTGGGGATCGTACTGGGCCTCGCCGATCAGGGCCTTGAGCAAGGGACCGAAGGGTGGCCTGGCCAGCAGATCGACGGCCGCGTAGATCTGCGCGCGCAGGTCGGCGGCGATGTCGCCGGTGTCGGGATAGTCCAGGCCGGACTTGTTCAGCGACAACAGCGAGTCGAGCAGCATGGCTCCCTTGGATGACCATCGGCGGTAGATGGTCTGCTTGCTCGCGCCCGCACGGGCGGCGACCGCTTCAATGCTCAGTTTGGCGTAGCCGATCTCCTGGCCGAGCTCCAGCGTGGTCCGCATGATGGCCTCGGTCCGGTCGGCGCCGCGACGGTGGGGAGTATCGGTCATGCCAACACCCTATCGGTACGGTACGTTCCGTACTTGACATCCCAAGCCCTGTTGGACATCATCTTATCGGCACGGTGCGTTCCGTACCGATAAGAGCGGCCAGGTCGAAGCCCGTCCCCGAGGACTGCAAGGGCAGTGTGTTCTACCTCAACGTGCTACGTGCACGATGCCGAGGCGACGAGGCCTGACGTTCTCCGCCTCCACCTCTTCGGAGAGAAACGATTTGTGATGCCCCTTCCTGCCGACCCGACCGTGGTGCGTCCCATGCCCGAGCAGCCGCGGGTGGTGCTGCTGAAACCGCTGGTCACCTCACCGCTGATCGAGGCCGGGGAGTTCTCCTATTACGACGACCCGGATGATCCGACCGCGTTCGAGACCCGCAACGTGCTCTACCAGTACGGGCCGGAAAAGGTGGTCATCGGGAAGTTCTGCGCGCTGGGCGAGGGGGTGCGGTTCATCATGAACGGCGCCAACCACCGCATGGACGGCCCCTCGACGTTCCCTTTCCCGATCATGGGCGGTTCCTGGGCCGAGCACTTCGACCTCATCACCGGACTGCCCGGACGGGGTGACACCGTGGTGGGTAATGACGTGTGGCTCGGCTACGGGTCCCTGGTGATGCCCGGCGTCCGCATCGGCCACGGGGCGATCGTCGCCTCCGGCTCCGTCGTGGTCGAGGACGTCCCCGACTACGGCATCGTCGGCGGCAACCCCGCCAGGCTCATCCGCCGCCGCTACAGCGACGCCGACATCGACCGCCTGTTGGCGGTGTCCTGGTGGGACTGGCCGCTCCAGCACATCACCGACCACATCCGCACGATCATGTCCGGCAGCATCGACGACCTGGAGAAGACGGCGTCCGCTCTCAGCACCTGGGAATCGAGTCGTCATGAGTGACCCGCAGGCAGAGCACGCCGTCGAAGCGACGTTTGAGATCGTCGAGTTCGACGAGAGCGTGTACGACGAGCATGCTGAGGGGCCCAAGCTGACCCGGGTCACGATCCGGAAGCGCTACCAGGGCGTGATCGAAGGAACGGGTGTTGCCGAGGTGCTCACCGCCCAGGGCGGTGCCGGCGGTGGCTATGTCGCCTCGGAGCGCATCGAAGGCACGCTCAATGGTCGCCAGGGCACCTTCGTCATCCAGCACTGGGGGCTGGCCGATGGAGCCGACCAGAGCAGCGAAGGAAGGATCGTCCCGAACTCGGGGACGGGAGAACTCGCCGTGATCGCCGGTCGGGCGATGGAGCGCGAGTTCCAAGTGCTCACGCTGGTCTATACGTTGTGAGATCACTTGACCCATGGCCGGCCATGACCCTGTCTCACTTCATGACTTCGGAATCGAGCTATCAGCATGCCTGTTTCGTCCCATCCCCACCCGTTCGCCGACTGGCTTCGCGGCCATGCCGCCCCGCTCACCCACCTCGACCCTGAGGCGCCGCTCGATGATCTGGAGCCGTTACGCGACCTCATCGGCGACGCCCGTGTCGTGGCGATCGGCGAGAACTCCCACTTCATCACCGAGTTCTCGCTCCTGCGCCGGCGCATCCTGCGGTTCCTGGCCGAGCGCTGCGGTTTCACCGTCCTGGCCTTCGAGTACGGCTTCAGCGAAGGCTTCCCCTTGGACGCCTGGGCCCAGGGAGAGGGGGCAGACGATGAGCTGGCGGCTCATCTCGCCGCGGCGATCCCGGTGGGAGTCGATGAGCCGCTGCGCTGGATGCGCCGGCACAACGCAACAGCCACGGCGCCGGTCCGTTTCGCCGGGATCGACATCCCGGCGGCCGGCGGGTCCTTGCTTCCCGCGCTGGCCCCGGTCGCCGACTACCTGCGCGAGATCGATCCCGAAGTCCTGCCGATGATTCAGCAGGCGATGCGGATCGCCGAGTCGTTCGCCGGCGCTTCCGCGGCCTCGGCCGCACCGGCCTGGACCCGCCTGGCCGCCGCCGAGCAGGACGCTCTCAGCGCGATCCTGATGCGGCTGCTCATCCGGTTCCGTGCGGTCGAGCTGCTGTACGTCTCTCGTGGGGACCAGCACGGTTACGACATCGCCCTGCGCCGCCTGGAGGCCGCCTGCCACGCCGACTACGGCTTTCGTGCCATGGCCGGCCTGTTCGCCGGAACCGGGTGGACCGCCGACACCTCGGCCCGGGACGTCTACATGGCCGGGTCGGTCCTGTGGCACCTGGAGCGCTTCGAACCCGGGACCCGCATCGTGCTGGCGGCCCACAACGCCCACATCCAGAAGACGCCGGTCTCCTTCAACGGTCACCTCACCGGGCTGCCGATGGGGCAGCACCTGCACCACTGGCTGGGCGATGACTACCTCGCCCTCGCCCTGACCAGCGTCACCGGGCAGACCGCCGACATGCGCCCCGACGAGAACGCGCGCTTCGGCTTCACCATCGACGACACCGCGCTGCAACCGCCCGAGCCGGGCAGCATCGAGGCCGCCTTCGCCGACGCCGATCTCGGGCTCAGCCTCGCCGACCTCCGCCGCGCCCGCCACGAGAGCGGCCCTGCCGCGGCCCCCGACCGCATCCGAATCCAGAGCGCCTACCTGCACACCCCCATCCTCGACGCGTTCGACGGCATCCTCAGCACCCCGATCTCCACCGTGGCCGACGATGTCGCCCGTTGAGGGGACGTCGATATGACGCATCGCGATCCCACCCCGGCCACGCCGCCGCTGCTGGGTGAGTTACACAAGGCGGGCGGGCGCCGCTCGGGCACGGGTGGGCCGGCGGTCGCGGTCCTGCCCTGGAAGGCGGCCACCGGACTGAACCAGCTCAACCCGCACGAGCGCATCACCGTGCTCACCACCAGCGCGCCGCATCACCGGGGTGACACCGGCTGGAGCGAGTCGGTCGATCCGCAGGACGGCCGCCGGCCGAGGCCAGAACTCACCGACATGTTGTTGACGATCAGGTCGCGCGAGGATGCGACGAAAGCCCGCAAGGAAAGTGACCAATCATGAACGCCGACGTGATCATCGTGGGAGCCGGCCCGACCGGCCTGATGCTGGCCGCCGAACTGCGCCTGGCCGGGGTACGGCCACTGGTGCTGGAGCGGCAGCCGCACCGCCGCGACACCCCCAAGGCCGGTGGCCTGGGCGGGCAGATCCTGGAACTGCTGCGCTACCGGGGCCTGCTGGCGCGCTTCGAAGCCGCCTGCACCGACCCCATCCCGGCGCCCCGCTTCCCCTTCGGCGGTGTGCACCTGGACCTCACCCAGCTGGCAGACCCCCCGCTGCACGCCCTGCCACTGCCGCAGCAACTGCTGGAGCGGCTCCTGGACGAACGCGCCGGCGAACTCGGCGCCGACGTCCGCCGCGGACACGAGGTGACAGCGGTGAGCCAGGACGAGGCCGCGGTGACCGTGGACGTACGGGGCCCGGACGGACCGTACCGGATCAACGCCCAGCACCTCGTCGGGTGTGACGGCGCACGCAGCCGGGTCCGCGACTGGGCCGGCATCGGCTTCCCGGGCACCGTCTACCCGGAGGTCAACCGGCTGGCCCAGGTCACCCTGCCCGACACGGTGACCGTACTCGGCAACGGCGATCTCGACGTACCCGGCTTCGGCACCATCCACGCGGGCTTCACCCGGACCGACCATGGCCTGTTCGGCTGCGGCTCGTCACCCGGCTCCCCGAACGTCTCGCTCTACACCATCGAGGATGAAAACACCGAATACGACGACGACATACCGATGACGGTGACCGAACTCCAAGACAGCATCCGCCGCGTGCTCGGCGCAGAGCTACCCGTGGGAGAAGCACACCGACTGTCGCGCTTCACCTTCAAAGCCCGCCATGCCGAACGCTACCGCCACGGGCGGATCCTGCTGGCCGGTGACGCGGCACACCTGTTCCCCGCCACCGGCGTGGCACTCAACGCCGGCATGCTCGACGCGGTCAACCTGGCCTGGAAACTGGCCGCCGACATCCACGGTCACGCACCGACCGGCCTGCTGGACACCTACCACACCGAACGCCACCACGCCGGCGCCCGCACCATGCTGCACACCCGAGCCCAGGTGGCACTGCGACGCGGACACGACCCAGCCGCCGAAGCACTCCGAGAAGTCTTCCAGGAACTGCTCACCGACGAGCAGCCGCTGCGCCGCATGGGAGCACTGGTCGCCGGCACCGACATCCGCTACCCGATGCCCGGCACCCACCCCCACCCGCTGACCGGCACCTTCGCCCCCAACCTCCCCCTGCACACCGACCAGGGCATGACCAGCGTCGCCGACCTCCTGCACCCCGCCCGGCCCATCCTCCTCGACCTCGCCGACCGCCCAGAACTCCGCGAAATTGCCCAAGAGTGGGGGCAACGCGTCGACATCCACACCGCCAAAACCGACCAGAGACCCGCCGACGCCCTGCTGATCCGCCCCGACGCCCACATCGCCTGGGCCGCCACCCTCGACGAACCCACTGACACCGCTACACCCGCGCTGCGCGAAGCACTCTCCGACTGGTTCGGCACACCGTCAGCCGCTCGAGCCTGAAGGCCCTTCCGCGCTGCCGTTTTCCTTCCGGGGGTAAATGTCCGGGGTTCTACGCCAGATCACGCTGATTCCCCTTTCTCTCGTACTTGGCACCCTCTATCAGGGTTTGTGGTCGCCGGTGGCGATGAGGGCGGACAAGGCGGTGGTGAGGGTGGCGGTGTCGAGGGGCTGGTCGTGGATGAGAGCGTGGAGGAAAACGCCGTCGATGAAAGCGGCTATGGTCTGGGCGGCGGCATGGCCGGTGCGGGGGGCGAGCAGGTCAGTCAGGCCGTCGAACCACAGACGGGCGGCGGGCCGGAGTTCGGGCCGGTAGCTGGCGGCCAGGTACAGCTCGTCTTGTGTGCGGTGGCTCTGGGGCGCGGCGAGGTAGGCGGTGGTGAGCTCGGCCAGGGCGGCGGCCAGGTCGGTGGCCTCCCGCAGGTCACGGGCCATCTCCTCCAGGCTCTGGCGAGAAAGGGCGGCGATGTGTTCCAGAGCCGCTTGGACGAGGTCGGCCAAGTCGGTGAAGTAGTAGGTGGTAGAGCCCAGGGGGACATCGGCGGCCGCGGCGACCTTGCGGTGGGTGAGGCCGCTGATGCCTTCCCCGGCAATGAGTCCGGCGGCGGCCTCGACGATGACGCGACGCCGGCCGGACGGATCGCGGCGGCTCGATGCGCCCCTCCCGGTTTCGCTCAATGCGCCCCTCTCAGATTCAATGTGATCACTCCGGCGATCACCAGTGCGACCCCGAGCAGCTTGGTCGCCGAGATCGGCTCACCCAGGAACAGTACGCCGATCATCACGATCAGCGCCGTGCCCAGCCCGGCCCACACCGCGTAGGCCACTCCGATCTGCATTCCCCGCGCGATCCCCTGCGACAGCGCCACGAACGCCACCACGTAGGCGGCCAGGCAAGCCACCGTCGGCCACAGCCGGGTGAACCCCTCCGTGCTCTTCAACAGGCTGGTGCCCACCACCTCCGCCACGATAGCCAACGCCAGGAACGCGTACATCACCATGATCAGACACCCTTCGTGTACGTCTGTACATGTACAAACGTACACGAAACTCGGCGGCGGCCTTCCATCAGGGCAGGGCAGGAGAAGGCGCGGTCAAAGGCTGCCGGAAGGGGATCGCCATCAGGGCGATCGGCGTTGCGCGTCGAGGTGGGCTATGCCCTGCTCGCAAACCCGGGCGCCCTCGACGCCCTGCTCGCAGACCCGGGCGCTCTCATACACCGGAGAGCGGCGATGACCGTAGGGCGGGCCCCGGGCTCGGCGAAGAAGTTGGGAGGGTTGTTGGGATGGGTCAGAATGCCTGATGTGATTGTGGACAAAGCGATCTACTGCAACGGCGTGCGCGAGACCATCAGCGGCGACATCAGTGACGCCTTTGGTGACGCCCGAGCCAGAGGCGACTGCTTCTTGTGGATCGGCCTGCACGAGCCCACCCAGGAGGAGTTCGACCTCATCACCCGCGAGGTGAAGCTGCATCCCCTGGCCGTGGAAGACGCCATCCATGCCCATCAGCGGCCCAAGCTCGAACGCTATGACGACACCCTGTTCGTGGTGCTCAAGCCGCTGCTGTACGTGGAGGAAAGCTCTGACATCGAGGTCGGCGAGATCAACCTGTTCCTGGGCGGCGACTTCGTCATCAGCGTCCGCCACGGCAAGGCCAACCCGCTGACCGGGGTGCGCCGGCGCATCGAATCCGACCCCGACCTGCTGGCCGCCGGGCCTTCCGGGGTGCTCTACGCGATCTGCGATCAGGTCGTCGACACGTACTCACAGATCTCCCACGAGGTCGAACACGACCTCATCGTCCTGGAGCGACGGGTCTTCAGCGGCGAGCAGGCCGATGTCACCGAGGACATCTACTCCCTCAAGCGCGAGGTGCTGGAGTTCCGCACCGCCCAAGATCCGCTGGTGCCGGTCCTGGAGGAGATCGTCAAAGGCCGGGTGGAGTTGTGCATCGCCGTCCGCGACCAATTCCGTGATGTCCTGGACCACCTGCTCCGCGTGGACGCTCAGGTCGACGAGCACAACGAACTGCTCACCAGCGCCCTGAGCGCGCATCTGGCCCTCGTGAGCCGGGAGCAGAGCGCGGCGGCCATTCAGCAGAACATCGACATGCGCAAGATCTCCTCGTGGGCGGCCCTTATCGCCGTCCCGACCATGATCGCCGGGATTTACGGCATGAACTTCGACCACATGCCGGAGTTGCACTGGCTGCTCGGCTACCCGCTCAGCCTGAGCGTCATGGTCATCGCCACGTTCATCGTCCATCGGTTGCTGCGCAAGAGCGGGTGGCTGTGAAACCCGCCAACTTCTCGCTGGGCCGGCTCCTCATGGCCGCGATTCTCGCCTGGATCGTCTTGCTGACCATCCTCATCCTGCTCGACCCCCGCGGCTCCGGTCCTGTGCCCTGAGCAAGCCGCGCGGCCTGCCGGGAACGAGGCGGAAATCGGGTCACGACTCCAGGAAGCGCAGCACGGCCAGCACGCGGCGGCTGTAGCCGGTGTGGTGTGACAGGCCGAG
The DNA here is from genome assembly GCF_050942315.1 of Nonomuraea sp. CA-143628. Classification (NCBI taxonomy): domain Bacteria; kingdom Bacillati; phylum Actinomycetota; class Actinomycetes; order Streptosporangiales; family Streptosporangiaceae; genus Nonomuraea; species Nonomuraea sp. CA-143628. The sequence goes on along the minus strand of NZ_CP192072.1, from coordinate 6,988,859 downwards.
CTTGTCGAAGAGCGAATTGACGTGCTTCTCCACAGCGCTCTGTGACACGTGCATGGCCTGGGCTATCGAGGCGTTCGTCAGGCCCTGGGCCATGCGTTCGAGCACGTCGCGCTCCCGAGGGGTGAGGCGGGCCAGCGGATCGAGCTGGGTGGTGCGGGCCAGCAGCTGGCGTACGACCTCGGGATCGAACGCCGCTCCCCCGGCGCCCACCCGGTCGAGCGCGTCGAGGAAGTCGGCCACCTGCGCCACCCGGTCCTTGAGCAGGTAGCCGACGCCTTCCACGTCACCGCTCATCAGCTCCGTGGCGTACTTCTTCTCCACATACTGCGAAAGGACCAGGACCTTGACGGTGGGCCAGCGGCGCCTGATCTCCAGTGCGGCGCGCAGGCCCTCGTCGGTGTGGGTCGGCGGCATCCGTACGTCGACCACCACGATGTCGGGCTCGTGCGCGGCCACCGCTTCGACCAGGGCGGGACCGTCGCCCACGGCGGCGGGCACCTCGTGGCCCTCCTCCACGAGCAGTCGCAGCAGGCCCTCGCGCAGCAGCGTCGAGTCCTCGGCCAGGATCACCCGCACGGCAGCTCCGCCACGATCGTCGTCGGGCCGCCCGCCGGGCTGGTCAGCTCGAACCTGCCGTCGAGGGCCGCCACCCGGCGCGCCAGCCCCGACAGCCCGCTTCCCGAGGCGCTCGCGCCGCCCCGGCCGTCATCCTCGACCCGCACGACGATCATTGTGCCCTCCCGGTGCACGTCAACGGTGATGAACGTGGCTCCGGCGTGCTTGGCGGCGTTGGTGACCGCCTCGCAGACGACGAAGTAGGCGGCCGTCTCCACCCCCATCGGCGGGCGCGCGGCCAGCTCGCAGGACACCTTGACCGGCACGCTCGATCGCTCGGCAACCCCCGCCAGCGCCTCGCCGAGGCCGAGGGAGTCCAGGCCGCTCGGGTAGACCCGCCAGGCCACCTCACGCAGCTCGGCCAGCGCCTGCTGTGCTTCCTCATGAGCCTGGTTCAGCAGCTCGGGACGGCCGCGCCGGGATCGGCCGATCAACATCGACAGGGCGACCAGGCGCTGCTGGAGGCCGTCGTGCAGGTCGCGTTCGATCCGGCGGCGTTCGGAGTCGACGGCCGCCACGATCCCGGCCCGGCTCTCGGCCAGCTCGACGATCCTGCGCTCGAGCCTCTCGGTGGGGTCGGGGCCGAGCACGCGCTGGGCCAGCCGCCGTTCGAGTGAATGCACGCCCACCAGGCCCGACAGGTTCAGGAAGAGCAGCAGGATCCCGGCCAGGGTGAAATAGAGCAGGATCGGCAAGGTGGGTGCGATGCCGTCGAAGGTGTCGCCGCCGGCCCAGGCCCAGGCGAGCCGGCCGACCGTCACCACCCCGAGCAGGAGCAGCCCCACGACCAGCCCGCCCAGCAAGCCCGCCGGAACGCGGAGCGCCAGATAGCGCGGGGCCCGCCCGCCCACGTCGAACTCCGTCGCGTCCAGACGCAGGCGCCGGATCTCCAGCAGGACCAGCCGCCGGGCCGCCGCCCGCGTGTTGGGAGTGTCCAGGAAGGGCAGCGCCATCACCAGGAACACCACGTCGACCAGAGCGGTGGCGGCGCCCAGCGACACCGCCGCCAGCAGCCGCAGGCCCTCAGCGACGGGACGCATGCCGCCCCTTGCGCCGCTCCGCCACTCGCACACCGATGAACACGAGCACCGCCAGCACGACCACGCCGATCACCACGTTGGTGCCGACTCCCACGTATGCCTCCACCAGCGACCAGTTTTCGCCCAGGTAGTAGCCGGCGAGCACGAACACGGTGTTCCAGATGAGGCTGCCGACGGTCGTCAACAGGGTGAACGTGAGCAGCGGCATCCGCTCAACCCCCGCCGGGATGGAGATCAGGCTGCGGAAGATGGGAATCATCCGCCCGAAAAAGACCGCTTTTTGGCCGTGCTTGAGGAACCACGCCTCGGTCTTCTCGATGTCGGAGACCTTCACCAGCGGCAGCTTGGCGGCGATGGCCAGCGTGCGGCGGCGGCCGAGCAGCGCGCCCACCCAATAGAGCGCCAGCGCCCCGGACACCGACCCCGCCGTGGTCCACACCAGCACCTCGAGCAGGTCCATCTCGCCCCTGCTGGCGGTGAAGCCCGCCAGCGGCAGGATCACCTCGCTGGGCAGCGGCGGGAACAGGTTTTCCAGCGCGATCGCCAGGCCCGCCCCAGGGGCGCCCAGAGTCTCCATCAGCGCGATGAGCCATTCAGTCATGTTCTAGAGGCTAATCAAGATCCAAAGTGGTGGTAATGAGGCGGGCGGCAGATCTGGGCTGTGGTAAACCACAGGGTGATTCGTACCGTACACTGTACGGCCGTGAGCCCAATGACGGATCTGGTACGGCAAGCGGTCGTCTTCGAGCCCGGCGACCCACCCAGGCAGGGGCGGATGGCCTTCCTCGACCTGGACGGGGACGCCACGGTGACCGTGGTCGAGGAGCACGGCGGTGAGCTGCGGGTTCTGGAGGCTAGGGCCACCCGCGTCCCGGTCGCCGACGCCGTGGCCGGGCTGGCCAGGGCCAGGAGCGACGCGGGCGCCGATCCGGCGGCGCGCTTCTGGGGCGCGGTGGCGCTGGTCGCGCTGCAACTGGTCGCCAGGGGGAGGATCCTGCCGGGGGTTTCGGCGGGCGACTTCGACTCATGGCGGGCGGGGCCGTTCGACGCGGCCGATGTCCAGCGGATCCGGGAGCTGGCCGACGCCATGCCCGCGGCCGCACGGTCCGTACCTCTCGAAGACGTCAATGACGGCGCGGCGCGACCAGCGGCCGCGGAGTCGCGCCAAGGCGACGGACGTGGCGCGGGAGAGGTGCGGCTGAGGGACGCGGAGTCGCTGGTGCGGGCGTTCCTGGACGCGGTGGCCGACGCGATGCCGCGCTCCCCCGGTGCCGTCCGGGCCACCGGCACCTCGGCGTTCGCGGCCGTCAAACCGGTCAAAGTGCCCCGGCTGCGTTCCTGGGCGGACGAGGTGTCGGCGGGGCTGGACTCCGGTGTACGCCTGTCGCTGCGTCTGGAGGCCGACAGCCTGGAGCAGGCGGAGTTCCGGGCGGTGGTCCAGCTGCACAGCCTGGCCGATCCGTCCCTGGTGGTGGACGCCGCCGACCTGTGGGCGGGCACGGACCCGGGGTTCGGCCCCCGGGCCAGGATCGACGCCACGCTGGCCATCAGGCGCGCCGCCCGTGCCTGGGCCCGGCTGGAACGCCTGCTCGACAGCGCCGTCCCCGACGAGCTGACCCTGTCCGGCGAGGACGTGGAAGACCTGCTGGCCGGGGCCGCGGAACGCCTGGGCGCGGCCGGTGTCGAGGTCCACTGGCCAAGGGAGCTCGTACGCGGCCTGAGCGCCCGCGCCGTCGTCGGCGAGCGCGACAGCGCCCCCTCCGATATGCCGTCCTTCCTCGGTGGCCATCACCTGACCAGCTTCGACTGGCAGCTCGCCCTGGGCGGCGAGCGGCTGACCGCGGCCGAGATGGATCGGCTCGCCGAGGCGCACCGGCCCGTCGTACGGCTGCGCGACCAGTGGGTGCTCATCGAGCCGGACTTGGCCCGCAAGGCCCGCCAGCGCGATCTCAAGCCGCTGAGCGGCCTCGAGGCCCTGGGCGCCGCGCTGACCGGCACCGTGGAGGTCGACGGCGAGCAGGTGCCGATCGAGCCGAGCGCCTGGCTGCGGGAGCTGCGCGACCGGCTGTCCGAGCCCGAGGAGATCACCGTGCCCGCCGGCCTGGACGCGCGGCTGCGCGACTACCAGCTGCAGGGCCTGCGCTGGCTGGCCAGGATGACCTCGCTCGGGCTCGGCGCCTGCCTGGCCGACGACATGGGCCTGGGCAAGACGATCACCCTGATCGCCCTGCACCTCCACCGGGGCGGCGGTCCCACACTGGTCGTCTGCCCCGCCTCGCTGCTGGGGAACTGGGAGCGGGAGATCTCCAGGTTCGCACCGGGCGTCCCTGTCCGCCGATTTCACGGAAATAGCCGGACATTGGCCGATGAGGGCTTCGTACTGACGACATATGGAACTATGCGGATGGATGCGGCGCGGCTCGCCGAGCACCCGTGGGGGCTGCTGGTGGCCGACGAGGCGCAGCACGTCAAGAACCCCTCTTCCGGTACGGCCAAGGCGCTGCGTGAGATCCCGGCAGCCGCCCGCGTCGCGCTGACCGGCACCCCGGTGGAGAACAACCTGGCGGAGCTGTGGGCCATCCTCGACTGGACGACGCCGGGGCTGCTCGGCTCGCTGGGCAGGTTCCGCTCGCGCTGGGCCAAACCGGTCGAGTCCGGCGACACCGTGGCGGCCGAGCGGCTGGCCAGGCTCGTGGGGCCGTTCCTGCTGCGGCGCCGCAAGTCCGATCCCGGCATCGCGCCCGAACTGCCGCCCAAGACCGAGACCGACCGCCCGGTGGCGCTGACCACCGAGCAGGCCGGGCTGTACGAGGCGGTGGTCCGGGAGAGCATGCATCAGATCGAGAGCGCCCAGGGCATGGCCAGGCGCGGCCTGATCGTCAAGCTGCTGACCGGGCTCAAGCAGATCTGTAACCACCCGGCCCATTACCTGCACGAGGCCGCGCCCAGGCTGACCGGCCGTTCCGGCAAGCTCGAACTGCTCGACGAGCTCGTCGACACCATCGTCGCCGAGGACGGCGCGGTGCTGGTCTTCACCCAGTACGTGGCCATGGCGCGGCTGCTCGACCGGCACCTGACGGATCGAGGCGTCGCCACCCAGTTCCTGCACGGCGGCACCTCGGTGCCGAAACGGGAGGAGATGGTGCGGCGCTTCCAGGAGGGGGCGGCGCCGGTGTTCCTGCTGTCGCTCAAGGCGGCCGGCACCGGCCTGAACCTCACCCGCGCCGACCACGTCATCCACTACGACCGCTGGTGGAACCCGGCCGTCGAAGACCAGGCCACCGACCGCGCCTACCGCATCGGCCAGGACAAACCCGTCCAGGTGCACCGGCTGATCGCGGAGGGCACGATCGAGGACCGCATCGCCGAGATGCTGGCGGCCAAGCGCTCGCTGGCCGACGCCGTACTGGCCGGAGGCGACGCCGCCTTCACCGAACTGACCGACGCGGAACTCGCCGCACTGGTGGAGCTGAAATGAACGCAGTCAGAGGATTCCCCGCGTTCCCCGCGCAACGGGCCGGCGCCCGCTTCGCCACCTCCTGGTGGGGCGGGGCCTGGATCCAGGCCATGGAGGACACCTCCCTCGACCACACCCTTCTGCGCAAGGGCCGCACCTACGCCAAGAGTGGCCAGGTCGGCCCCATCACGGTCAGTCCGGGCCGCATCGCCGCCGTCACCGAGAGCGAGTACGACACCGTCGTCCACGTTGAACAGCTCGCCGACTCCGACTGGGAGCGCTTCCTCGACCAGGTCGCCGCCAAGGCGGGGCACATCGCGGCGCTGCTCGACCGCGACATGCCGCACGACCTGGTCGAGGCCGCCGAGGACGCCGGAGTCCCGCTGCTGCCGACGGTCGGCGACCTCGAACCGGAATGCACCTGCCCCGACTGGGGGCACCCGTGCAAGCACGCCGCCGCCCTGTGTTACCAGGCGTCGTGGCTGCTCGACGCCGATCCGTTCGTGCTGCTGCTCATGCGCGGCCGGGGCGAGCAGGAGCTGATCGAGGCGCTCCAGGGCCGCGACGTCCCCGCGCCGGCCGAGACCGGTACGCCCGCCGCGGTGGCGTTCAGCCTGGGCGTGCCGCCGCTGCCCGGTCCGCCGCCGCTCGACGTCGCGTACGCGCCGCTCGGGCTGGAGCCCACGCCCGGCGTCGACGTGGCCGCCCTGGAGGTGCTCGCCGCCTCAGCCGCCGACCGGGCCCGCGAGCTGCTGCTCACCGGGCGGCTGGCCGTACTGACCGAATATCAGGACCGGGTACGCCTGGCCGCCGCCCACGATCTCGACCTCGGCCTGGAGACGGCCGTACAGGCCTGGCGGTACGGCGGCGCCGACGGGCTGGAGGCGCTCGAAACGGCCTGGACCCCGCCCAAGAAGGACCTGGCCAGAGCCGGGGCGCTCCTGCGGGCCGGCTGGGAGGGCGAGCGCCCACCGGAGGTCGAGGCCTGGCGCAACCGCTGGACCATCGGTGCCCGGCAACTGCGTTACGGCCGCGACGGCCGCTGGTACCCCTTCACCGACCGCGACGGCCAGTGGTGGCCCGCCGGCCCACCGGAACGCGACCCGTCGGCGCTGGTGAGCTAACCGGCTCGGGACTCGGCGCCGGGCGTCTGCTGGATCAGGATCGTGGTGGCGCGTTCGAGGAGCGCGCACAACGCGTCGCGCTCGGCCGGGGTGAAAGCCGCGCCGAGTGCGCGCTCCAGCACGATGACCTCTCGATAAGCACCGTCCAGAACGTGCCGCCCCTGTTCGGTCAGCGAGGCGATGAGGACCTTGGAATGTACGGGCGAGGCCTCGCGGGCGATGAGTTCCTTGTTCTGGAGGCCGGTCAGGACGGAGGCCATGGTCTGCTGTGTGACGCCACAGGAGCGGGCGAGTTGCGCACCGGACATACCGTCCTCGCGCGACAGTGCCAGCAACACGGTGTACTGCGTCATGGTGAGGCCGTAGCCGCGCAGAACAGCCTCATGGTGGCCCATCAGAGCCTGCTCGGTGCGGCGGATGCGCGTACAGAGGTATTCCTCGGCGGGGACATCGGTCATCAATCAACAGCTCCCTGCGTTGACTCAGGTACCTGATACTCATTAAGGTCGCTCGGTATCAGGATACTGAGTCAACACAGGGAGCTGTAACTATGAAGGCCGTGGTTTTCGACACCGATGACCGGTTCACCCTCGCCGACGTCGACGAGCCCGTACCCGCAGCGGGGCAGGTCACGATCCGGGTGGAATACGCCGGAATCCAGTACGGTGACGTGCTCGTCCGCAGCGGCCACTTCCCGGTGCCGCGCCCCTTCGTGCCCGGCTTCGAGGCCGCCGGCCGCATCGTCGCGGTCGGCGAAGGCGTGGACGCGAGCCGCGTCGGGCAGCGCGTGACCGCCCTGACCAGCGCCGGAGCATACGCCGAGGTCGTGGTGGCGCCAGGCCTCCTCGCCTTCGACGCCGCCGGCGTGGACCCTCGGACGGCCGCCGGATTCGGCTGGATCACCCCGACCGCCTACGACCTGATCAACACGGTCGGCCGGGTACGTTCCGGCGACAGCGTGCTCGTCCACGCGGCGGCGGGGGGTGTCGGCACGCTCGCGGCCCAGTTCGCCAAGGCCGCCGGAGCCGCCCGCATCGTGGGCGTGGTCGGCGGCACCGCCCAGGCCGAATACGCCACGCGGTTCGGCTACGACCTGCTGGTGACCCGCGAGGACTTCCCCGGCGCCCTCGCCGACGAGCGGTTCGATGTGATCCTGGACCCCATCGGCGGGCCGACCCGCCTGGCCAACCTGGAGCGGCTCGCGCCGCACGGCCGCCTGGCGATCTACGGCAACATCGCCACCTTCGAACCTGTCGAGATCAACACCAACGACCTGCTCATGAGCGGAAGGTCGGCCCTGACCTACAACAGCAACCTCCTCAGCCAGACCCACCCGCGACGCTTGGCCGACAGCGCCACCAAGGCACTGCGACTGCTGGCCGACCACACGGTCCGCGTGGACGTGACCGCCGAGTATGAGATGGCCGACCTCGACACCGCCATCCAGCGGCTGGCCAACGGCGACACCCACGGCAAGAGCATCGTCCGCATCGCCTGACGCGCCCGCCCATAGGCAGGCCATGCGTCATGCGCAGGTCAGCAAGCCGAGCGAGCGCTTCCCCTTTAGCGGCGTCACCCTGACGGTGTCGCACAATGAGCGGATGACGTACACCAAGGATGCGGCCACCGCATACGCCTGGGCCGCCCTGGGGGGTCGAGGGCAACTGGTTCAATGTGTGTCCTTCGAGGGGGCGGGCGCTGTCCTGCCGTCTCGTCTGCCGGTGAGAGAGTTGGCGCGGGCCAGCGTGGGAGCGTCCTCGCTGGCGGCGGCGGAACTGCTGGCGCTGCGCAACCGCGTGCCGGTGCCCGCAGTGCGGGTGAACGAGGCGGCGGTGACCACCGCGTTCGTCAGTGAACGCCACCTGCGGATCGACGGCCGGGCCCCGACGTCCTTCGCCCCGCTGTCCGGCTTCTGGGAAGCAGCCGACGGATGGGTACGCACTCACGCCAACTACCCGCACCACCGTGCCCGGCTGCTCAGCGCGCTGGGCATCGCGGACACGGGACAGGACCAGGCGCTGGTAGGCGTGCTCTCCAAGGAGTTGGCATCGCGTCCGGCCTGGGAAGTCCAGGAGACTGTCTACGCGGCGGGCGGCCTGGCCGTGGCCGTGGCCTCCGCACCCGCTGCGGCCGGACCCGCCCTGGTCGAGACGCGGCACGTGGGTCAGAGCAGCCCCCGACTGCTGGCGCCCGCATCCGTGCCGGCGCAAGGAGTGCGGGTGCTGGACCTGACCCGCGTCATCGCCGGACCTGTCGCCACACGCACGCTGGCGCTGCTGGGCGCCGACGTACTGCGCGTGGACGCCCCTCAGCTCCTCGAGGACGCGGATACCCACGCCGACACCGGCGTGAGCAAACGCTCCACGCTGCTGGACCTCACCAGCCCTGACGACCGGCACGCCTTCGAGGGCCTTCTCAGCCAGGCAGACGTCGTGGTGACCGGTTACCGCCCCGGCGCCCTGGACCGGCACGGACTGACCCCCGAGACGCTACTGGTCCGGCATCCCGACCTGATCGTCGCCCAACTGTGCGCCTGGGGCTGGGCCGGCCCCTGGGCCGAGCGTCGCGGCTTCGACAGCCTGGTCCAAGCCGGTACCGGTATTGCCGCAATTGAGGCCACTGCTGACGGCCGGCCCGGTGTATTGCCCGCACAGGCGCTGGACCACGGAACAGGGTACCTGCTCGCCGCCGCCGTGCTTCGTGCACTGAGCGACCGCCAGGCCACCGGCGGTGGGCGGCATCTTCGCCTCTCCCTGGCGGGCACGGCCTCCTGGCTGCTGCACGACATCCGTCCCACCCCCGTGCGGGGCGATGCCGGCACCTACGACCCCGGGTCCTGGCTCACCGAGACCGAATCGCCCTACGGTCTGCTGCGTCATGCCCTGCCCCCGGTCCATTACGATGGCGCACCCGCGAACTGGAACCGTGCACCGACCCAATGGGGCACCGATCTGCCGAACTGGGCGTGAGCGGGAGCCTCGGCATGTCCTGCCTGCGGCAACAGTGATCTTCCGGTACGGAGTGCGTCGGGGCCGTGCCCCACAGCGCCCGGCAGGCTGCCTGTTCAGGCCGGCGGAGCGTAGGCGGCGCTGGTGTTGTCGGCGGCGGCCTTCGCCTGGTCGGCGGGGGCGCCCGCCGCCTCGTGGGCTTCCCCCCACAACCGGCTGCACGTCTTGCTGTAGGTACGGCCCTCCTCACTCATCTGCCAGGCCATCGGATCGCCGACGGATCCGCCCGTCAGGTGGAGGGCCAGGCCGAGCAGCCCTTGGTCCCAGCCGACACCCACGGCACCCGGTCCGAACCGGTCCCAGAACTCGGGCGGCGCGGCGGCGGTGTGCCGGAGCTCGAACAGCGTGCGCTCGGCGCCGTCGGCCGACAGCCGTACCTCGACCTCGGAGAGCCCGGGGGCGTCGCCGAAGATCCAGGAGACCTTGAAGCGGTGCGGCGGCTCGCACTCCATCACCTCTCCACCGGCGTTGCCTTCGAGCTGGTAGTGGCCGCCGAGCTGAAGGTCCCCCTTGACGGGCAGGAACCAGCGGCTGATGCGCTCCGCGGACGTGCAGGCGTCCCACAGGTCCTCGATGCCGGCGTCGTAGTGGCGGCGCAGCACGACGGTCTTGAGCTCGTCGCCGTCTTCCAGCTGCCGGTGGACGTATTCGATCTGCTTGATGATGTCGATCATGTGTGCTCGTTTCTCGATGATGGGCCGGGAGCGCGGCGTTCCCGCTTGCCCCGAGCCAGCTCGGTGGCCAGCGCGTCCAGCCGCTGCTCCCAGAACCCGCGAAAGCGTTCCAGCCAGAGGTCGACCTCCCGCAGCGGCCCGGGCTCGACGGCGTAGAGCCGCCGGGTGCCCTCGGCTCGCACGCTGGCGAACCCGTTGTCCCGCAGCACCCGCAGATGCTGTGAGACGGCCGGTTGGGAGATGCCGTGCTCGCTCTGGATGACCGCGGTGACCTCGCCGGAGCTCAGCTCGCCATCGGCCAGCAGCTCCAGGATCCGGCGCCGGACCGGGTCTCCGAGGACGTCGAATGCATGCACATGACGGAGTATTTCAAGCCGGACTTATATAAGTCAATATTGATATTAAGGTGGTCGCCGGGCGGATGGGACCGGAGGGGGGTGGCCCATCCGCCCAGCGGGTCTGTGTGTCACCGCGCCAGGGAGGCGCGTATGCGCGGATGACCGTCACCGTCCCAGGGAGGCGCGGATGACCGTCACCGTGTCGCGTAAGCGCGGATGACCTCCTGGGAGAAGGTGTTGCCTTCGACGTCGGCGGCCTTGAGCCGCAATGAGACGAAGCTCCCGGGCCGCCGGTCCAGCGTGGCCTCGTAGGAGTCCGTGCCGCCCTTCGCGCGCAGGCGGCTCGCCCGCCACGTGGCGCCGTCGTCGTAGGACACCTCCAGGGACACCTCCTTCAGCGCGCTCCGCGCCGCCCCCTCCTGGCGATGGAAGGACACGCCGAGCTTGGCCGAGCGGGCCTGGTTCTTCAGGTCGACGGGCGCGTCGATCCCGGCCAGGATCAGCGGGATCACCGTGGCGACCCCCGCGTCCACGTGCTCCGAGCCGAACGTCCACACCGACCGGGAACGCGTCGACAGCTTCGCCCAGGTGGCCTCGTTGCGCACGTCGTACTCGATCCGGTACGTGGACTTCTCCACCGGTAGAGTCACGCTGCCCGAAGGCAGGTAGTTGGTCTGCTGGAGCAGCTTGTCGCCCTGGTAGAGGCGGAAATCGGTCTTCAGGCCGTGCTCGAACGAGCTGGTGTAGGCCTCGCCGTAGTTGCCGCCGGCGTCGATGAAGCCCTGCATGGAGATGCGCAGTTTGTCGCCCTCCCTGCGCAGCGGATTGCGGGGGTTGACGCCCGGCAGCAGCGGCTGCTTGAACCAGGTGCGCTCCACCCGCTCCCCCGCCTTGTAGCTGCGGAACTCCGGCGACGACAGAGCGACGCGCGGGGTGTCCACGTGCGGCCACATCGTGTTGTAGTGCCGCTCGGGACTGCCCGCCGAGGAGCTCCAGCGCAGGTCGGGGTCGGGAGTGAAGTACTGGACCTGGGTACGCGGCGTCTTGGCCAGCGGCCGGTTCGTGGAGATCGACGAGGTGTCCCACGGCTCGAACACGAACCGGGCCTCGTTCACCGTCACGTCGTCGGCGAGCTGGCTGTGATAGCCCGCCCCGGTCCTGGCCAGGGAGCGGTCGCGCACCACGTATCGCAGCGAGTCCGGCACCCGGCCCTTCTCGCGCAGGTACAGGTCGTACACGTATGGGCTGGCCACGATCCCCTTGGCCAGGACGGGCACGGGCAGCCGCCGCAGCCGCTCGACCAGCTTCAGGCCCTCCTCCTGCGTCAGCCGGACGGTCGGGACCGTGAGCTTGACGCCGGTGCCGCCCGAGGTGATGTCCGCTCCCGGGCGGTCGCTGTAGATCGCCACCATCCTGGCTCCGGCGGCCGCGGCCGCGTTGGACTGGGCCGAGACGGGCACGCCGTCGGTACGGCGGATGACCGCCAGCTTGCCGCGCAGGTCGCGGGCCTTGATCTCCTCGGCCGTGCCACGCCCGGCGTCGACCGCCGCGAGCAGAGCGGTGCCGTCCAGCTTCGGGTATTCCGTGGCGTAGTCGCTGAAGGAGACCGGGTCATAGTACTGGGGGTTCAGGTCGAGGCCCGGAGCCGTCAGGGTGATCGCGGGTGCCTCAAGCCGCCAGCGGGTGGCGACGGTGAAGGTGCCCTTGGTGATCTTCCTGGTCGGCTGGACGAACAGCCGCTCCTCGACCTGCCCGCCGGGCGAGATGTTGGTGCCGCCGCGCAGCGCCGTCCCCGTCTCGCCGGCGCGGTACCAGGCGAGCTGCGCGGCGGCGCCCATGTTCCGCTTGGTCTTGTGGTCGGGGGTCCGGATCTCGACCTCGACGGCCTTGCGGGCGTCGAGCACGACCTCGGTGTCCCCGGTGATCTTCATCTCGGGGTCGCCGACGAGGCTCTCGTTCAGCGGCTTGCCCGTCGCCGTGCTGTCCTGGGTGGCGGGCATGGTGAAGATGTGGCCGAGCACGGAGTAGGTGCCGGGCTTGACCAGCAGGCAGGTGCCGGTGCCGGACTTCTGCTCGGTGCACGGCTGGGCCGGATCGCCGGGCAGGACGCGGCCGACCAGGGTGCCCTCGTCCAGGTTCAGCACCGTGAACCCGCCACGCGCGTTGCGGCCGTCCCTGGCCACCCCGCGTACCCGCAGCTCGACGCGCCGCTGCTCGACGCTCGCGGTCAGCAGGGTCCGTACGGTGGCGCCGCCGCGAACGCTCGCCGACAGCTCCTCCCGCAGCCGGCCGGAGGGCGCGCCCTTGAGCGTCACCTTCACCTCGGCCTGCCCGGCGGCGGGCACGGTCACCTCGCCGGGTTCGGCGGTGAACGGGCCGCCGGCCTTCAGGTCCAGCTCGACGGGCTCCGTGCCGAGGTTGCGGTACGTCATCGTGACGCTCTTGTCGGCGCCTTCCACGAGGCCGCCGAAGTTCACCGAGCCGGCCGAGGCGACGACGGCGCCCTTCAGCGCCGCGCCGACGTCGATCCGGCCGGTGCCTCGCGCGTCGGCGGGTGTGCCCGGCATGGGCTTGGCGCTCTCCATCAGCAAGGACTTCAGCTCGGGCCCGGTGATGCCGGGCCGGGCCTGCCGCAGCAGCGCCGCGGCGCCCGCGACGTGCGGGGTGGCCATCGAGGTGCCCGACATCGTGACGTACCCGCCGCCCGCCTTGGCGGCGGTGATCTCCACGCCCGGCGCGGTGACGTCGGGCTTGACCGAGCCGTCCACGGCGATCGGGCCCCTGCTGGAGAAGGTGGCCAGCTGGTCGGCGCGGTCGACAGCGCCGACGGTCAGCGCGTCGGCGGAGTCGCCGGGGGCTCCGACGCAGCCGTCGCAGCCGTCGTTGCCCGCCGCCACCACGAACAACGTGCCGTACTGCTGGGACAGCCGCGACACGGCCGAGGAGAGCGGCCCGCCCGCGACGCGACTGCCCAGGCTCATGTTGACGACCTGCGCGTGCTTCTCCCCCGCCGCCCACTCCATGCCGTCGATGATCCAGGAGAGCTGGCCCTTGCCGTCGCCGCCCAGAACCCGGCCGTTCAGCAGCCCCGCCCCGGGCGCCACGCCCTTGCGGCGGCCGTCCGAGGCGGCGCCGGAGCCCGCGATGGTGCTCGCGACGTGGGTGCCGTGGCCGTTGGGGTCGCCGGTCGCGTTCTCGCCGGTGAAGTCGCGCTGGTCGGTCATCTTTCCGGCCAGGTCGGCATGGGTGGCGTCGATGCCGGTGTCGAGCACGGCCACGGTCGTGCCCGTGCCGTCGAAGCCGGCCGCCCACGCCTCGGGCGCGCCGATCTGGGGCACGCTGTTCTCCAGGACCGGCTCCACCTTGCGGTCGAGCCAGATCTTCGACACCCCGGCCAACGGGCTCGCCGCGCGGGCTGCGGTTCCGGCGGCGAGCCCGGCCAGCGCGGCGCCGAAACGGGCCGCGTCATGGGTGGCGATCGACACTCCCGCGCCGCCGATGCTCTCCAGCGTGCGGAGCTGCTTGACGGCCGGGAGGGCGGACTTGGTGGTGTTGCCCTCGTAGGTGAGGATGAGCGGGATCGCGGCGTCGTACCCGTCCTCGGCCAGCTCCGAGACGTCGAACAGCGCCGCGTCGAGACGCTGCGGGACCAGGGCGGCGACGTCGTCGGGGATGACGCTCAGCTGTCCGTCGGCCTCCAGCACCTGGAAGTTCGGCACGGAGCCGTCCGCGCGCGGGGCCGGAGTGATCGTCACCGCCTGGTGTCCACCGTCGACGGCACGCAGGTGCACCTGGTCGCCGGTGATGAGCGTGATCTCACCGCCGGACGTACCCACCGCGAGCCCTGGGGCCGCCACCTCGGCGCCGGCCCGTGCCCCGGGCACCGACAGCGCGGAGACGGCCAGCACCGCCGCGACGGTGGCCACCGCCCTTCGCCCACGCAGCCCACGCAGCATTGACGACCTCCAGCGAATCGGTAAGAGAAGCTACCGAATTCCTAGTGGTCATGATTTGGCGTTGTCCATGCGAAAGGTGTGGCCAGATCCCGACTTGTCGTGAACTCGCCAGCCGCCAAAGGAGGGCTCACCCCTCGAACGCGGCGGCGTGATCGGCAACCCACTCGGCGAAGGTCCGCGCCGGACGGCCGAGCACGCGCTCCACCTCCCCGGTGACCCGCGCGGGCTGCCCGGCTCCCCTCGCGTACCTGGCCATCAGCGCATCGACGAACGCCTGCGGGAAGCCGCGCGCGACCATCCCCTGCGCCGCCGCCTCCGGCGGAATCTCCTGGTAGCGCAGCGGCCTGCCGATCACCTCGCCGATGATCGCCACTGTCTCCTCGTGGGTGAGTGAGCGCGGGCCGGTCAGCTCCAGTCTCTGGCCCGCGAACTGGTCCGTGAGCAGCGCGCGGGCGCCGACCGCGGCCAGGTCCCGCTCGTGGATCCATGCTTCGGCGAACTTCGCGTACGGCCCGCTCACGACGTCGCCGCCCCGGATCTGGCCGCCCCACGGGTGCAGGGTGTTGACCGCGAACGAGCAGGCCCGCAGACTCACCCACTCCAGACCGCTACCGGCGGCGGCCTGCTCGGCCTCCTTGTTCCTGTCACCTCTGAAGCGGGACGGTTGGTCCGCCAGATCGTCGTCGACATTGCTGGCCGACAGCGCCACCACCCGCCGCACCCCGTGCCGCCGGGCCAGATCCAGCAGCTCGACGGCGCCACTGGCCACGGCGCGCGGGTGGAGGAACAGCGCGCTGACACCGTCGAAGACGTCCGGTCGCGCTACGACCTCCACGCCGTCGGGCAGCCCGGCGGTCTCCGGCGAACGGCTGACGGCACGGACCTTGGCGCCTTCCGCGACGAGCAGCTCGATCAGGGGGCGTGCGACGAGGCCGGTGGCTCCGGTCACTAAGATCATGAGATGTCCCATCGATGTTGAACGGTTTCCGAGCTGAGAGCGGTGCCGGGCCCCGGAGTGTGACACGCTCCCGGATTCTCGGCCGCGGAGCTGGGGTAATGTTCGGAGACTCGGTGCCCCAGAAGGAGACCTCTGCCCTTGTCCGAATCCCTGAAAGCCGACTGCGAGAGCTGCTTCGGGCTGTGCTGCGTGGCGCTGCCCTTCGCCGCCTCGGCCGACTTCGCGATCGACAAGGACGCCGGACGGCCGTGCCCCAACCTGGAGGCGGACTTCCGCTGCGGCATCCACCGCGATCTCAGGGAGCGCGGCTTCCCGGGCTGCACGGTCTATGACTGCTTCGGCGCGGGTCAGAAGGTCTCCCAGGTCACCTTCGCCGGGCAGGACTGGCGGCGGGCTCCGGAGACGGCGACGCGGATGTTCGCGGTGTTCCCGGTGGTGCGCCAGCTCCACGAGTTGCTGTGGTACCTCACCGAGGCGCTGACCCTCGACCCGGCCCGCGAGCTCCACGACGACCTCCGCGCCGCGCTCGACGAGACCGGGCGGCTCAGCCGCGCCGACGCCGACACCCTCCTGCTCGTGGACGTGCCCGCGCACCGGCAGAGCGTCAACACCCTGCTGCTGCGTACGAGCGAACTGGTCAGGGGCGAGACCCCCCGCCGGAAGAACCGCAGGGGCGCCGACCTCATCGGCGCCAAGCTCAAGGGCGCCGACCTCCGAGGCGCCGACCTACGCGGGGCCTACCTCATCGGCGCCGATCTGCGCGGCGCGGACCTCCGGCTGGCCGACCTGATCGGCGCCGACCTCAGGGGTGCCGAGCTGGCCGGCGCCGACCTCACGGGCAGCATCTTCCTCACCCAGCCGCAGCTCAACGCGGCCAGAGGCGACGGCGCCACCAAGCTGTCGGCCGCGCTCACGCGCCCGGCCCACTGGTCGGCCTCGGACCGGCCACGACGGGGTGCCCGGCCGCGCCGATGACGCGCCCCGGCGCCGCGTGCGGTGCTGAGACCGGAACTCCCGAAGAGCTGAAGGCGCAGGGCGGCAGGGGCTTCATGTTCGGTACGAGCCGTGCCCACTCCTGCGGCTGGGGCACGGAGGCGATGTCGCAGGCGTGGCGCAGCGCCGCCCCTTCGTCCAGATCCCACCAGCGCACTGTGCCGAGCGCTCCGGTGACGGCCAGGCGGCCATGGCCGGAGGCGAAGCCCAGCGCCCGGACGGAGCCCTGACGGGTGGACAGGGCGAACAGCTCGCGGCGCCCCTGGACCTGCCAGAGCCGTACCGTGCCGTCGTCGGAGCCGATCGCCAGCATGGTGCCGTCCGCGCTGTAGGCGAGCGCCGTGATCGGCGCGGTGGCGACCATGAGGAGCCGCCGCGAGGCGGGATCGCCCAGTCGCCGCACATAGACGGCCCGGTCCTCGCCCGTGGTCAGCGTCCCCGCGCCGGGGTCGAACGCGAGCGTGCCCACCGTCCCGCTCGCCGTCCACTTGTCCACTCTGCCGACTTGACCCGCGGTGATGTGCCACACCAGGATCTCGTTGCCATAGCCGCCCGCCACGAGGTCGCCTTCGGGATCGACGGCGACACCGTGCTGGTCTCCGGCTCCGGAGTCGAGCCGATAGAGCTCGGCGCGGCGCCGGAGACTCCACACCCGAATCCGGCCCCGGTCACCGCCGGCCACCAGCAGGTCTCCGTCCTTCCCACCCCTGGCCAGCGCGCGGATGCGTGGGTACGGCAGGGACAGCTGCTCGCACTTCCCGGTCGCGGCGGCGGGTCCGCCGTAGCGGACGACGCCGTCGGCGGCACCCGTCACCAGCCCCCAGGGTCCCCATGCCGCCGCGACCGTCCCCGGCTCGGGACAGCCGCGGATCTCCCAGCCCGCGGTGTCCCAGACGGCCCCGGTCGTGTCGGCGGCGGCGCTGACCAGCAGCGTCCCGCCGCGGGGGAAAGTGACCGCGTGCACGGGGGCACTGTGGCCGGTCAGCTCGGCGACCTGGCGGCCCGCCGCCACGTCCCACAGCAGGATCCGCTGGTCCTCACCCGCCGTGGCGAGCAGCTGGCCGTCGCCGCGGAAGTCGAGGTCCCACACGGCGCCGCGATGCCCGGTGAGCACGCCTGACGGGTGCCAGTCGGAGGTACGCCAGAGTCGTACGGCTCCGTCGTCACCGGCGGCGGCCAGCCGCGTGCCGTCCGGGCTGAAGGCGACGTCGTGCAACGCGTGCGCGCCCGCTGGGAGAGTCGGCGGCGGCCCGCTCGCGCCGTCGGTGCGCCAGAGCCGCAGCCTCCCGTCGTGGCCGGCGGCGGCCAGGAGCGTGCCATCGGGGCTGAACGCGGCACCTTCGATCGCGTCGGACCCCCATGGTGGAGCAGGCAGCGCCCGCAGGTCGCTCACCCGCCACAACACGACCCCGGTCCCGGCCACGGCCAGGATCGAGCCCTTCTGGTCGAAGGAGAGACCGCCCATCGCCGTGCCGCCCGGCAGCTCGCGCGTCGCCAGCCTCTTGCCGGTCCCGGCGTCCCACATCCGCAGCCGCCTGTCGTCGCCCGCCCCGGCGACCAGGCGCCCGTCCGGGCTGACGGCGATGGCGGTGAGGCGGGCGGAGAGGTCTTCCAGCGTATGGGTCACGGTCCGGCGGCGGGCGTCCCACAGCAGGGCGCGGCCACCGTGGTCGACGGTGGCGAGCGTCGAGCCGTCGGCGCTGAAGGACGCTCCCCACAGCGCCGCCCCGTGCCCGGCCAGGCGCCCGGCGAACCCTCCCGCCTGCGTGCTCATCAGCGCGCCGAGCGACTGCGGAGTGCGGTCCTGCCCGACTGCCGCCGCGGCGAGCAGCGCGGACACCTCCGGCCGGTGGCCGGCCAACCGGGCCGCCTCGACCGACAGCCGCCCGGCCAGGGAGCTCCGTTCCTGCCGGTGCGCCTCCGCCGCCTGCCTGACCGCCACCACCGTGCCGACCGCGGTCAGCGCCAGCGTGATTCCGAGGCAGCGGACCAGGCGGCGTAGCCGGCGGTTACGCCGCACCGTCTCCACCTGCTCGGCCTCACCGCATTGCCGGCTGGCGCTCAGGAAGGCGCATTCGGCGGGGGTGAGGTTGACGGCCAGTGCCGCGTCGGCCCATTCGCGCAGCATGGTCAGCTGGGGGCCGCGCAGCAGGAGGCCCTCGTCGCGGCCCGCGCGTTCCCACGCCTCGGCGGCGTCGGCGAGCTGCCGCCGGATCCGCAGCCCCGCCCGGTCGGCGTCGATCCAGCCTTTCAGCCGGGGCCAGGCGTCGAACAGGACCTCGTGGCTGATCTCCACCCATGCGGCGTTGGCCGTCAGCAGCCGGGCCCGGATGAACGCCTCCAGGACGGCCTCGTCCCCGTCGTCGGTCAGTGCCTGGCGGGCGAGCCGGCGGCGGGTGTCGGCCGTCCCGTCGCCGACCTGGATCAGGCGCAGCAGCATGTGCCGGGCCACCTGCTGCTGCGCCGGGTCGAGCTCCGCATAAGCCTGCTCGGCCGTGACCTCGATCGCCCCCCGGATGCCGCCCGTACGCTCGTAGCCCGCGACGGTGAGCAGAGTGCCGGTCCGCTTCTGCCAGGTGGCCCGCAGGGCATGGGACAGCAGGGGCAGCGCCCCGGCGTCGCAGGCGCCGCTGGTCCGGGCGCCCACGTCGCGCAGCAGCAGCTCGACCAAGCCGGCTTCGATGTCCAGCTGCGCCACGGCGGCCGGCTCGCTGATCGCCTGCCGCAGCTGCCCGGCCGCCATCGGGCCGAGCGGCAGGCAACGCGCCCGCAGCGCCGCCAGCAGCGGCGGGTGGGCCACGCACTGGCCGTAGAAATCGGCGCGTACGCCCAGGACCACCGCGAGGCCGGCCGCCGCCCGGTGACACAGCTCGGCGATGAACGCCTGCCGCGCGGCCTCGTCGCCGCACAGCGTGAACAGCTCCTCGAACTGGTCGACGATCACCAGCGTGCGGGAGTCGACGCCGCCCAGCTCGCGCATCGGCTGGGCGGTCGGCGTCAGGTACGCCACACTCGGCCGACCGGGCCGGCGGCCGGGAAGCGCGCCTCGCAGCACGGCCGGGGCCAGGCCGGCGCGCAGCAGCGAGGACTTGCCCACTCCCGACGGGCCGATCACGATCGCCGGATGACCCGCCGTTTCGGGGTCGGCGAGCAGGGCCACCAGATCGGCCACGGCCCGCTCGCGGCCGAAGAACAAGCGCGCGTCCCCGGTGCGGAAGGACGTCAGCCCCGGATAGGGGCACCCGGCCGCGGGCCGGGACCGCGAACGGCCCGTCTCGACCCGCCGCCGCGGCTCGGCTCCGAACTCGGCCTCACGAGAATCCGCTGCGTTCGCCACACGGGAAATCTACCGTCACCCAACGTGATGGGAGATGGACTCTTCGTATATCAGGAGATGCTGGTGGCCCTCATGGTCGGGGTAACCCGCAGGTGTCGCCGTTCGGCCAGCTCCTCCGCGCTGACCATGGTCAGGAGCGGGGTGCCCGGCAGCGCGAACATGGTCACCACCATCTGCGACTGCGCGTCCTGAAGGTTGTTGGCGCCCTGGAGGTGGATCACGTCGCCCCCGGGCTCGAACAGGGCGTCACCGGCCTTCAGCACCTGGGGCGGCTGCCCCTCCAGCTCGAAGAGGACCTCGCCCTGGGTCACGTAGCCGAAGATGGGCCCGGGGTGCCGGTGCGGCGGCGCGCCGGGGTCGCCGGGCGCCAGGGTGATCCGGACGGTCCTGGCCTCGGCGCCGGCCGGGATCCGGGCCGCCGCCTCCGGCAGGGTCGCGATCACCTCAATGCCTGGGGGCAGGTGTGCGCTCATGTGTTCCTCCATCCAAACGGGGATTGTCCGGAGTGAGGACAAGACAGCCGCACCGTTTGTGACAGCCCAACCCGGCGTTTTCAGACGGTCGGCTTCAGGTACCGGCTCAGCGCCTCGGCCTCCGCGCGGAGCCGTTCGGCGTGGTCGTCGCGGCCCAGCCGCTCGTACTCCCGCGCGGCGACCGAGCGCTCCCGCACTTCCTTCTCGACGATCGACAGCAGATCTGCCTCGGTGAGGAGACGGCGTTCCACGTCGGCGGCGCCCAGGCCGGCGGTCGATCCCGCGAAGTGCTCGTCGTTCTTCGGGGCGCCGGACGGCGGGGGGTCGACCGCGACGGCTTCGGCGTTCTCGATCGCCGCCAGGGCGGAGCGGAGTGCGGTGATCGCGACGCGGTCGCGGGCCTTGAGGGCGGTTTTCAGGTCGTCGCGCAGGTTGGCGCGCATGTGCTGAGCTCCTGATCCGGGGTGAGGATAACAATACGGCTGTACGATAGCGGGGTGCCGCGGGTTGCCGATCATGACCAGCGTCGTGTCCAGATCGCACGGGCATTCCAGCGTCTGCTCGCGGCGGAGGGTTTGGCCGGCGTCTCGTTCTCGCGCGTGGCGGCGGAGGCCGGGGTTTCGGTCGGGCTCATCCAGCACTACTTCGCCGGCAAGGACGAGCTGCTCCGCTTCGCCTTCGACGACGCCGTGCGTCGCATGAGCGAGCGGGTGGGGGCGCGGGTCCGTGAGGGTTCGGATGCCGGTCTCCAGGTCTCACAGGTGCTGCTCGACAGTCTTGTCGAGCTGTTGCCGCTGGACGAGGAGCGGGAGATCGAGTATCGCGTCCGGCAGTGCCTTTCGGCTCAGGCGCCGTATCACCCCGGTCTCGCCGAGGTCGCCCGGCGGTCGGGCGGTGACCTGCTCGGATACGTCACGATGGCGGTCGAGGACGGCAGGAAGCGCGGTGAGGTCGATTCCGGCGTGGACGCCGTGCTCGCCGCCCGCATGATCCTGGCGACCTTGCAGGGCCTGGCCGATCAGGTCGCGCTCTCGGGTGCGGACGCGTTCTCGGCGCGCGATGTATTGCGCCCGGTGGTCGCCACGGTGTTCGCCGGGCATCACGATCGCTCACTCTCCTGACTGTGGTACTTCTCCATCGCAATATGGTCATACTGCTACTTTAGCAATATGACCATATTGCTACGGAGGCTCGGTGGGACGGCACCAGTTGACCGGGAACTCGCGACGCGCAAACTGACCGCAGGATGCGCACCATGACCCAGCACGCGACCGTACGGCTGAGCAGCGGTGCCGTCCGTGGCCGCCGACTGGACGGCCATCTCTCGTTCCGGGGGATTCCCTATGCCGCGGCCCCGATCGGAGACCGGCGATGGCGGCCGCCCGCGCCGGTCGAGCCGTGGACCGGGATCCGGGACGCGACCGTGCCCGGAAACCCGGCGCCGCAGCTGGCCCAGTCGTTCGCGGACGTCACCTCCGTGGACGAGGACTGTCTGACGCTCGACATCACCGTGCCGGAGGCCGCCCGGGGAACCGGGCGTCCGGTGCTGGTATGGCTGCACGGCGGCGGTGGGACGAACGGCAGTGCCGCTGCCTACGACGCTCAGCGGCTGGCCGTAGCCGGCGACGTCGTCGTCGTGGCACCGAACTTCCGGCTCGGCGTGTTCGGGTGCTTCGGCCACCCCGGTCTCGCCGACGGCGGCACCTTCGGCCTGCGAGATCAGCAGGCGGTACTTCGCTGGGTGCGGCGGGAAATCGCGCGGTTCGGCGGCGACCCGGCGAATGTGACCCTGGCCGGAGAGTCGTACGGGGCCCTCATGATCGCCGCGCACCTCGTGTCACCCGGGTCGGCGGGGTTGTTCCACCGAGCGATCCTGCAGAGCGCGTTCTCGGTACTGGGCACGACGCCGGCACACACCTTCATTCCCGGTGTTCCGGAGCTCCCGCCGAGATGGGCTCCGATGGCCGAGCTGGAGCAGTTCGGCGCCGCGGTCGCGGTCGAGCGCGGCTGGGTCACGCCGGGCAGTGATCCCGAGTCGGCGCTCGCGCAGCTCCGGCGGGTCCCGGTGACAGACCTGCTCCAGGCGTCGGACTCCTTCATCCGGCCCGCCTTCGGCGGGATCACCCTGCCTGAGTCGCCCTCGACGGCGATACCCGCCGGACGATTCCACCGGATACCGCTGATGCTGGGCGCCATGCGCGACGAGGCGCGCTTCTTCGTCGGGCTCTTCGCCGATCTCGTCGGCAACCCGGTCACAGCCGAGAGCTACCCGCGACTGGTGGCCGAGGCGTTCGGTGACTCGGCCGATCAGGTCGCCGCCCGCTACCCTCTCGACGGCTTCCCGACGCCGAGCCTCGCCTGGGCCCAGATCGCCACGGACCGGGCCTGGGCGCGACCGGCCTGGGAGCTGGGCCGCGCTTTCGCCGCGCACACCGGCACCTGGTTCTACGAGTTCGCCGATCGGGACGCCCCATCGCTCGTGCCACTCCCAGGGTTTCCGACCGGCGCCCAGCATTCGAGCGCTCTGGCGTACCAAATCGACTTTCCCGGCGGTGGTATGTCGCTGTCGGCGGCACAACGTGAGCTCGCCGACCGGATGAACCAGTACTGGACGACCTTCGCCCGCCACGGTGATCCCGCCCGCGCCGACCTGCCGGACTGGCCCGACGTCAGCACCGGTTACGTTCAAGCCCTGGCGCCCGAACGGATCGGCGGCACGGACTACGTGGCCGAGCACGGCCTCGACTTCTGGGGACGAATGCCCTGAACCTCGCCTTCGTCCGCGCCGACGGCTCTGGTTGCGGTCCTGGGGGAAACATCTGAATCGGAAAGGCAGCCTCCATGTCGATCAACGAAGAGCGGATCCGCGGCCTGGTCGTGGCCTGGGCCGAGGCCGTGCACCGTGGTGAGCTGACGGCCGTTGTCGCCGACCACACCGAGGACATCGTGATGTACGACGTGCCCGGGGAGGTGCGCGGCATCGAGACCTACCGGAAGGCGTGGCCGCCGTTCTTCGAGTGGCAGGCGCAAGGAGCGATGTTCGAGATCGAGACGCTGGAGGTCACCGCCGGTGACGACGTCGCCTTCGCCCACGCCCTGCTTCGCTGCGGCATGCCGGAGGACGTGGCGCGGCACCGGTTGCGGCTGACGCTCGGCCTGCGCAAGAAGGACGGGCGATGGGCCGTGGCGCACGAGCACCACTCGTTCCCCCTCGCCGACCACGGTGCGGGCGAACAGGAGGGCTGAGGCCTCTCCGGGTCAGCGGAGCTCGCCGGTGATGATCCACAGGTGGCCGAAGGGGTCACGGACGCGGCCCGAGCGCTTGCCGTAGGGCCGGTTCTCGATCGGTACGAGCACCTCGGCGCCGTGGGCGATCATGCGTTCGCCGAGCGCGTCCGGGTCGCCGACCTCGATCTCCAGGAGTACCGCGGAGCCGCCGAGGTCGCTTGGTGAGAGCCAGCCCCACGAGGTGACGGCCGGCGAGACGCGGAAGGACGAACCACCGACGCGGTGGTCGACGACGGGGGGCCGTCCGTCATCGCCCTGCGGAGCACGGAACACTTGCTCGGCGCCGAGGGCGTCCTGGTAGAACGCCGACGCGCGGTCCGGGTCGGGCACGATGAGACGAGGGGTGATGCGGATATCTGGCGTCATGTGCCCATGGTGAGGTCGAGCGGGCGTAGGGGTCTTGAACAAATGGGAACGAACGCGCCCGCATCGGTCATCACCTGGACACGAGCCACTCGGTGGGCGTACACCCGGCCATGGCCCGCCACTCCCGGGTGAGGTGCGCCTGATCGGCGAATCCCGACGCGGCGGCCACCGCCGCCAGACCGTCCCCTCCCCCACCGGCGGCGGCCACGAGCCGGCCTCGGGCGGCCTCGAAGCGGACGAGCCGTTGGTACTCCTTCGGCGTCACCCCGAACTCGGTACGAACCGTGCTGCTCAGATGCCGCCGGGAGCACCCGAGCAGCCGAGCCGCCTCCTGCACCCGGGTGGTCCCGGACAGGGCCGCGAGAGTGGCCCGCAGCTCGCGACTGTCGGCGCGTTCGCCGTGCCGGGCCAGGCCGGTGAGCAGCGAGCGTTCGACGAGGGCGCGACGTTGCGGCCAGGACCGGCAGGCCGCCAAGCGCTCCGGCAGGTCCGCCATCACCGGGACGACGTCGGCGAGATCGACGATGTCCCCGGCCACCGCCGAAGAGGGAAGTCCCAGCAGCGCGCTGACACCCAGCGGGCTGAGCGTCAACCACACGCCGCGCGTGCACCCCTCTTGCCGCAGCTCGGCCGCGTTCAGATGGAGTCCGGCCACCACGGCCCGCAGCCGTCTGTGTGAGCCGGGCCGCCCGACCCAGGCGATCTCCAGCGGGTCCTCCTCGGGGATCGTGATCGACACCGTGGATGAGGGAAGCCCGCGATGTAGGCCGCCCGAGCCCGGCCCGAGATCGTACGCGGCCAGTGTCGCCACGAACGGCGCCAAGGCGGTGGAGATCTGATCGGCAGGAACGGTCACCTTGTCACACTACGGCGGACATGCTCCGCGACTACCGGCCGCCATCGCTACCGAAACCCCCGAGAGGCGCCCGCCGCGCGATGATCTTGCGGTGGCTGATCCGCCATCCCTGGTCGCCGTACGAGATGACGTCGTCGTAGGTCGCGCTTCCGCAGGTGCCGCCCGCCATGATGGAGATCGCCTTGGACCGGGCGCGCACCTTGCCGTCGGCGAGTTCGGTGAGCACGACGTTGGTCACGTGATGGGCCACGGGGTTTCGCGCGCCCAGCGTGAGCGCGGCGTCCAGGATCGCCGCCACGCCCTCCAGCGATCCGACGCCGTAGTCGGTGGCGTCGTAGACGACGTCGGGGGTGAACAGCTCGTCCAGCCGATCGAACTCGCCGTCGTCGAACAGGTGCCCGTGCAGGGAGATCAGCTCTGTGATGGCCGCACGGTCGTCGGCGTTCAGTGTCATGCCGCCCAGATTAAGTGGGGAGCTCCCCACTTAGCAACCAACGCCTCTCCACTGATTCCGATAATTGCGGATGAAACATGGCTCGCGCGGGATCCGCCGACCAGCACGCTGCCGGCGTCGGTAGAGGTCCCGACGACGAGATGCGTCAATCCCTGTCGGTGCGCACAGCCGCTTCCGTGCTCCGGGGGAAGTCCGCGTCGCGTGCGACGGCCTGCTGGCCACGAAGTTCGGCGATCATGGCGTCCAGGTGGCCCGCCACGGCGTCGTATCCCGCGCCGCCGAGGACGAGCCGCTTGGGTGGGTCGTCCTGGTTGATCGCGGCGACGACGGCTCGGGCGCCACGATCGGGATCGCCGGGCTGCCTGCCGTCCTGCTCGATCATGGCGGCGCGCACCGCCGCGAGCATCGGCTGATAGTCCGTGATGTGCTCGTCGACCGGTTCGTCGGCGAACCCGCTGTAGGCCCGGGTACGGAATGCGCCGGGCTCCACCGCGAGTACCTTGATCCCGAACGGTGCCACCTCCTGGCGCAGCACCTCCGTCAGCCCCTCGATCGCGAACTTGGCGGCGGTGTAGAAGCCGAAGCCGGGCACTCCGACCAGGCCGGCGACCGAGGACATGTTGATGATCCAGCCGCCCGCGCGCCTGCGCATGCCGGGTAGCACGGCCCGGGTGATCGCGAGAACTGAGAAGAAGTTCAGGTCGAACGTCTTGCGGACCGCGGCGTCGTCCATGCCCTCGACCGAGCCATACCATCCGCGGCCGGCGTTGTTGACCAGGACGTCGATGCCGCCGAAGCGGCTCTCGGCCTCGGCCACGCTCTGCCGGACCTGCCGGGCGTCGGTGACGTCGACCGGCAGGACCAATGCCCGTTCCGGATGGCGGGCGGCCCAGTCGCGCAGTTCCGCCGGCCGGCGCGTGGTCAGCACGACGCGGTCGCCACCCTCCAGCGCGGCGTTCGCGTACGCCATGCCGAAACCACCAGGGGTGCCGCCGGTGATGTACCAGGTCTTCATCGGATTTCCTCTCATGGCGCGATCTCCAGCTGACGGATCCGGTCGTCGGCGAGAGTGAAGCGCCACTTCAGGTCCGCGGCCCCGCGCCGGGTCCGGCCTTCGTCGGTGACCACGGTGTCATCGGTGAAAAGGGCGATGACGGCGTCCGGGTCGCGGCGGCGGTCGGCCTCGAAGTATCGGGCGACAACGCCTGGAACGGCGAGGTTCATGAGCTCTCCTTGAGGTGGCATCAGCGCTACATTCGCTACAATAGTCAATATATCGCTACATAAGGTACTATAGCGGCATGAGTAGGCGGGGACAGGGTGGCGGCGCTCGCGATCGACTCCTGCTGGCCGCCGCCGAGCTGCTGGACAGCTCCGGCGATCGCACGCTGTCCACCCGTGCCGTCTGCGAGCGCGCGGGGGTTCAGGCGCCCACGCTCTACCATCACTTCGGGAGCAAGCAGGGCTTGATCGACGCCGTGCTCGACCACGGGTTCACCCAATACGTCCAGCCGCCGCAGGCTTCCAGCGATCCGGTGGACGACATTCGTCAGGGCTGGGACCGACACGTACAGTTCGGGCTGGACCACCCGACGTTCTACGCGCTGCTGTACGGCCAGATCGAGCCCGGCAAGCCCTGCGCCATCACGGCCCCCGCACACGCCATGCTGCGCGATCTATTGACCGTGGCCGCCCGCCGGGGACTGCTGAGAGTCCCGGCCGATGACGCGGCCGACCAGATCCTGGCCGCGAACATCGGGATCACCCTGAGCCTGATCACTCGGCCCGACGACGACCGCGACATGGGGCTGTCCGACCGTGTCCGCGAAGCGGCATTGGCCGCAGTCCTCAACTCGGACGCGGTCCGACCAGCTGACGCGGTGACTCGGGCCGGTGCGGCACTGACGCTGCGCGCGCTGGTGGACCAGGACTCCACAGAGCTGACGGCCGGAGAGTACGCACTCCTTCGCGAACTGCTGGGCCGACTCGCCGAATCCCGGCCCCGCCTGGATCCAGGCTAAACCGCCACTCCTACTTGCCCGCGATTGTTGATGGCGATCCTGATCGTCGTTACCCGACACCAGGACCTGAACGATTCCACCCGACCCCATCCGCATGAACATGTCCAGGTGCAGGGCAGCGCGTGGCAGCGCCCGCCGGCCGGCCACCGCGCCCCGCGCCCTGGCCCGGTGGCTCCGCACCCCCGGCCAGGGCAGCGTACGTCCGGAACCTGCGCTTTCAGCCGAACTTTTCAGCCGAACCTTTCAGCCGGACATGGAGAAGCGCACCGGCATGTGCTTGATGCCATTGATGAAATCCGACCGCATCCTCTTGACCGGCCCCGCGTGCTCCGCCTCGGGGAAGCGGCGCAGCAGTTCCCTGATCATGCAGTTGATCTGCAGCCGGGCCAGATTGGCGCCCAGGCAGAAGTGCGGGCCGCCGCCGCCGAACGTCATGTGGTCGTTGGGGCTGCGGCGGATGTCGAAGGTGTACGGGTCGGCGAAGACGTCCTCGTCATGGTTGCCGGACATGTAGAACGTCACCACCTTCTCCCCTTCGGCGATCTTCTGGCCGCGGAGTTCGGTGTCGCGCGTGGCCGTACGCCGGAAGTTGTGGATCGAAGAGCCCCAGCGCAGGAACTCCTCGGTGGCGCTGCGCCACAGGGCCTCGTCGTCGAGGCCGGCCGCCAGGTCGCGGTAGCTGTCCGGGTGGAGGATGAGGGCGTTCATGGCGTGGGCGATGAGGTTGCGGGTGGTCTCGTTTCCGGCGACGCAGAGGATCACGAAGAAGGAGTCGATCTCCTCCCTGGTCAGCCTGTCGCCGTCGACCTCCCCCTCCACCAGCGCGGTGAGGATGTCGTCACGCGGGTTTCGGCGGCGGTCGTCGACCAGGCCGTCGCAGTAGGAGAAGATCTCGGCCCCGGCGATCTCGCCGTCCTCGGGCGTCGTGCGGAAGTCGGGATCCTGGAAGCCGACCATGCGGTTGGACCACTCGAAGATCAGGTGGTGGTCCTCCTCGGGTACGCCGATCAGGTCGCAGATCATCTGCAGCGGCAGGTATTCGGCCACGTCGGTCACGAACTCGACCTCGCCGTCCCGCTCCCGTACGGCTTCCGCGATCTTCTCGGCGCGCCGTTGGATGGTGCCCCGCAGCCGGGCGATCGTCCTGGGCGTGAAGCCCGCGCTCACCAGTCGGCGGTAGCGGGTCTGCTTGGGCGGGTCCATGTTCAGCAGCATCATGCTGGCGATCTCGATGAACTCCGGCGTCTGGGTACGGATGAACGCGGTCCCGATCTCGGTTGACCAGGTCTGTACGTCCCGGCTGATCGCCTTTATGTCCTGATATTTCGTGACAGCCCAGAAGCCGGTGTCGTCGGGGACGTCATGCCAGTGGACGGGCGCGTTCCGGCGCAGGTAGGCGAACTGGTCGTGGGGAACTTCGCGTTCCCACGTCTCTTCGAGCAGGTTGATCCGCATGGGCTCCCTTTCGGCGCGAGAATCTAGGAGTCGAGCAGGTCGAGCGGTCGGGACGGCTCGGAGCCCGGGCCGTCGAAGGGACTCAGGGGCCGGGCAGTCCGAGCAGGTCGCGCAGGCTCTCCACGACAGCCCGCTCCTCGACCGCGGCGGGATCGAGCCGGTGCTGGACCGCGCAGCCGATCAGCACCCCGAGCACGGCCGTGGCCGTCCGCTCCGGCGATCGGCGCAGCGGCACGCCCGCCGTCTCGGCCCAGTCGGACAGCCCGCCGGCGAGCCGGGCACGGATGTCGGCATAACGCCTGGCCAGTGGCTCGGCGATGACGGGATCGCGCGCGCCGTGCAGCCACAGCTCCAACTCCAGCAGGAGCCATGACGCACCGCGATCCTCGTCCTTACGTGTCAGCGCTTCGAACAGGGCGGCCAGCCGCTCGTCGAGTTCGGTGATCTCCTCGAACCCGGCGAGCAGCTCGGCCACGGTCTGGTCCTTCCACACCTCCAGCAGCGCGAGCAGCAGCCCTTCCTTGCCGCCGAAGTGGTTGTACAGCGCGCCGGTCGTGCGATCGGCCACATCGGCCACCGCCTCGGCGGACACCGCGTGGAACCCCTTGCGGGCGAACAGGTCAGCGGCCGCGTCGATCAGCCGGGCCCGGGTCTCGGCTCGCCGCTGATCCTGGGTACGCGCCACCGGGGTGCTCCCGTCTGATATCGGGTCTACTACATATGTTTGCCTCTCGATATATATGCCCGAACGAGCGCTAGGTCAACTGCTCAGCGGGCTCGGTCGCCGGCTTCTCGCGCGGGCTGAACAGGAGACAGGACAGGACGGCGACCACCAGGACCACGGCGCACATCACGAGGGTGGTCTGCATGGCGTGGACGAAGCCGGTGGCGAACGTGTCGGCGGTGACGCGTTCGTACAGGCTCCTCGTAGCGGGGCTCAGGCCGCCGGGCGGCGTGGGCGGGCTGTAATCACGCGCGGCGGCGGCGCTGTCGTCGATGAACCGGGCGCGCAGGTTCTCCGGCAGCTGACCGGCGCGCTTCTCGGCCTCCTCGCGCAGGGTCGAGGAGAGGCGGGCCGACAGCAGGACGCCCAGCACGGCGGTGCCGAGGACGCCACCGATCTGCCGGGTGGTGCTGGACACGCCGGAGGCCGCCCCGGCCAGCCGGGGATCGACGCCGTCCATGGTGGCCTGCAGCAGGGGTACGAACGTGGCACCGCTGGCGATCCCGATGATGGTCAAACCGGGTTGCAGGCTCCACGCGCCGCCGGCGGGTCCGGCCATGGCGACCAGCACCAGCAGTCCGACGGCCAGCAGCGTAAGGCCGGCCGTCAGGACGTACTTGCCGCCGAACCTGTCCGACAGCCGCCCGGCGTACGCCGAGCCGACCGCGGTGAGCACGGCGCTCGGCAGCACCACCAGGCCGGTCTCCAGCGCCGAATACCCCCGCGCCATCTGCAGGTACAGCACCACCACGAACATGATGCCGATCATGCCGAGCTGGAAGACGAACCCGACCCAGTTACCGACCGCGAAGTTGCGCGCGCCGAACAGGGCCAGCGGCATCAGCGGCTCGTCCCGCTGCCGGTGCTGCCACAGGACGAACACCGCCAGCAGCGCGACGCCCGCGACGATGACCGACGCGATGCTGATGGGCCCGGTGATGGTGCCCCAGCCGTAGCGTTCTCCCTCGATCAGGCCGAACACGATGCCGCTCAGCCCGGCGGTGGCCAGTGCGACGCCGACCAGGTCGAGCCGGTGCTGACGGCCCGCGCGCATGGGCGGCGCGAAGGTCAGCGCCAGCCCGGCGGTGATGATCCCGATCGGGACGTTGATGAAGAAGATCCAGCGCCAGTCGAGGTGGGCGAGCAGGAAGCCGCCGATGACCGGGCCGACGATCGGTGCGAAGCCGACGATCGACCCGAACAGCCCGAACGCCCGGCCGCGCAGCCGTGGCGGGAAGATCGTCAGAATCGACGAGATGACCTGCGGGAACAGCAGCGCCCCGCCCAGTCCCTGCAGCAGCCGGGCGGCCAGCAACTGGGATGATGAGTCGGCCAGCCCGCACAGCGCCGAGGCGATGGTGAAGGTGCTGATGCCGATCACGTACAGCCGGCGGTATCCGAAGATGTCGCCCAGCCGCCCGGTGGTGATCAGCAGCACCGAGAAGACGAGCAGGTAGCCGTCGATGACCCACAGCACCTGGTCGTAGGAGGCGTCGATGCCATGGATCAGCGTGGGGATGGCGACGTTGACGATGGATCCGTCGAGCAACGACATGAAGAAGCCGACGCACATGATCGCGAGAACCAGCCACGGACGCCGCGTGACCGGTTGTTCGGTGGACTTGATTTCCGGCATTCCGGAGACCTCTCTGAGGACAACCGTCTGCTGGGTGATGACACGCGCCACTGATGCCAGAACGGCGCAAACCTCGGAGGAGACCAGAAGGGCCGCCGCGCGTCGCCACCATGCAGAACACCCTTGTCCAGGATGTGGTGAGCGACTTCCACCTTCCCCGTGTCATCGGGACCCGGGTGAAGCTGGTAAGCGGGGCGGAAAGCCCAACGGTGAGAAGTCGGTTCGTAGCCTAGCGCCGCGCGTGGCGGATCTTCAACCGTCCTGTCCCCATGGTCCCGGAGATCCGGATTCGCGGCCCGCCGGGTCGTACGCGCCGCCGCGCCTTGTAGAGCGGGGCCTTCCACCCGGTGCGCAGACCCTCGACGTCGACGATCGCGTCGCGAGCCACCGTGATCTCGGCACCGCCGGTGCCGAGGTGCAACTCGATGTCGACCACCGGATGGTCGATGACCGCCCGGGACAGGTCCAGACGCACCCTTCCGAGTGCGGACTCGACCTTGAGGGTCCGAGGTACGCGCCATGCGCCGCGCCGCTGGATCCGCCCGCTGACGGCGGCGATCGTGGCCGTGGTGCCCGCGTCCTCCTCCGGGAGCGAGGCCAGAGCCGACCCGAGCTCGCTGTGCGTGTTGGCGGTGAGCGCCTGGTGGAGGCGTTCGTCCAGTTCCTCGTACGAGAGGTGCCCTTCGGTGTACGCCTCCTGAAGGCGCCGCACGGCCGTGTCGCGGTCGTCTTCGCTGACCACGATCGGATCCATGATCCCCCCATTGGGTACTTCGTACGCAGTTGCGACGGCCAGGTTAAGCCACTGGGTACTATGTACGCAAGTTGGGGGTGGAACGGTGACCGACGCCGAGTACGTCAACATCTGGATGCGGCCCGAGCGCCCGGCCCGCGGGCCGAAGCCGGCCTACAGCCGCGCCCAGATCACCGAGGCGGCGATCCGGATCGCTGACACCGAGGGGCTGGAGGCCGCCACCATGCGGCGGATCGCCGCCGACATCGGCGCGGGCGCCATGTCCCTCTACCGCTACGTCCCCAGCCGCGATGACCTGATCGAGCTCGTGGCCGACCGGCTGCAGGGCGAGATCGACGTCGAGGGCATGCCCTCGGGCGACTGGCGCGCGGACCTGACCCGCTACGCCGACGGGATGCGCGCCATGTGGCTGCGGCACCCGTGGATCGCCACCGTCCACCGGTCACTCCCCGGCCTCGGCCCCAACCAGCTGCGCCTGATCGAACGGGTGATGGGCGCCCTCGACGCCTACGTCCCCATCGACGAGAACCTCGGCCTCATGGCCATCCTGAACGGCTACATCGACAGCGCCGTCCGCGACGAGGTCAGCTGGGCCGAGGAGGTGCGCCGCAGCGGGCTCACCGAGACGCAGTGGCTGGCGCGGACCTACCCGTACGTCGAGCAGCTGCTCAAGAGCGGCCAGTACCCGATCTTCACCAAGATCGCGACACAGGCCCGCCAGACGCACCTCAGCCGTGACGAGCGGTTCCGGTACGGGCTGGAGCGCGTCCTCGACTGCATCGCCGCGGCTCTCCCGTCAACGGCCGACCCTTCGGAGACGCGTCAGCAGTAGCCGGGCGCGACCATCATGTCGGCGTCGTCCGGCCTGAGGCGGTGTCGATCACTTCGTCCAGGACGTCGCGCGAGCGGATCAGGTCGATGATCATCCGATCGATGCGGTCGCGTTCGGTGGCGAGCTCGGTGACCAGCCGCGGAGTGGCGATCTCGGACGGACCGCCGTCCGCGTCCCGCATGCAGGGCAGCAGCTGGGCGATCTTCTCGCTGTGCAGCCCCGCGGCGAAGAGCTCCTGGATGCGGATGACCCGGTCGACCGCGCCAGCCCGCCTCGCCGCTTGGGGCGGATCCTGGCGCTGCTGGCGTTCGCCCAGTTCATCATCGCCATCGACCACAACATCGTGTATGTCGCGCTCCCCGAGCGCCTGGTCACGCGCGCGAGCATGCGCGCCGCCCTGTCCACCGGCCTGCTGATCGGTACGGCCGGCATGATCCTGCTGGCCGTCGCCGTCTCCCCCCACTCCCCCTTCATCGCCGCGCTGCCCGGCATCATGGTGGCCGGTCTGGGGATGGGCATCGTCTGGACCTCGATGTGGATCGCGGCGGGCAACGGTGTCGCGGCGGGCGAGCAGGGTGTCGCCTCCGGGATGGCGTCCGTGACCCACCAGACCGGGCTCGCGATCGGCACCGCCCTGATGGTGGCCGTCGCCAACGCGGGACTCGGCGGCCTGTACGGCGATGCGCTCAGAAGAGAACTCACCCACGGCCTGACCCTGGGGTACTACCTGGCCGCAGGGGTGACTTTCCTCGGCGTCCTGGTCACCGGCCTCGCCCTCGGCCGTCGGCGCTGACGCGCGGATCGATGGTGAACGGCGTATCGGCTCTGGGCAAGACCGCTAATGCCCGATCTTGTCCAGCTCAGCGAGATCCTCTTCGGAGAGTGAGACTCCCGCGCCGGCGACGTTCTCGCGCAGGTGCGCCGGCGACGAGGTGCCAGGAATCAGCAGCATGTTCGGCGAGCGCCGCAGCAGCCAGGCCAGGGCGACGGCCATCGGCGTCGTGTCCAACCGGGTGGCCACGGCCGAGAGCGCCGAGGACTGGAGCGGGCTGAAGCCGCCGAGGGGAAAGAAGGGCACGTAGGCGATGCCCGCCTCGGCGAGCATGTCGATCAGGTCGTCGTCCTGGCGATAGGCGAGGTTGTACATGTTCTGCACGCACACGATCGGCGCGATCGCCCGTGCCTCGGCGACCTGTTCCGCGGTCGCGTTACTCACTCCGAGGTGCCGGATCAGGCCCTGCCGCTGGAGTTCGACGAGCGTCTCGAACGGCTCGGCGAGCGAGCCGGGTTGGGGTCCCTCGGCGTTGCCGAGCCGGAGGTTGACCAGGTCGAGCACTTCGAGGCCGAGGGACTCCAGGTTCTCGTGGACGGAGCGGCGTAGCTCGTCGGGCTGCCGGGCCGGGGGCCAGCCGCCCTGCTGGTCCCGGATCGCGCCGACCTTGGTAACGATGTGCAGCGATTCGGGGTATGGGTGCAGCGCTTCACGGATCAGCTGGTTGGTGACGTGCGGCCCGTAGGCGTCGCTGGTGTCGATGTGGGTGATTCCGAGGTCGACAGCCTCGCGGAGGACGGCGAGTGCGCTGTCGCGGTCGGCGGGCGGCCCCATGACCCCGGGGCCGGCGAGTTGCATAGCGCCGTAGCCGAACCGGGTGACGGTCAGGTCGCCCAGGGTCCAGGTGCCGCCGGGGAGTGACGTGGGGAGCATCTTCATACCTCTATTAATGGGATGTAACTTCCTGATAGGAAGTAGGCACCTCAAAGTGCGTAAGTCGCTCACGGGTGAGAGGAGCGGTCGATGGCGACCAAGACAGTGGCCCAGAAGAAGGCACAGGCCAAGGCGGAATATGACGCTTTCCTGGCGGCGTGTCCCAGCCGCAAGCTGCTCGATCGCATCTCCGACAAGTGGGTCGCGCTGATCCTGGCCGCGCTGGGCAGCGACGGCCCGCATCAGTTCGGCGCCGACTGCGCCGGTGAGCCCAGGTCGATGCGCTACTCGGAGCTGTCCCGCCTGCTGGCCGGCGTCAGCCAGAAGATGCTCACTCAGACGCTGCGCTCCTTGGAGCGGGACGGCCTCATCACCCGCACGGTGACGCCGACCGTGCCCGTCACGGTCACCTACGAGCTGACCGACCTCGGTCTCTCACTGCAGGAGATGATGCGCGGCCTCAAGGCATGGGCCGAGGCGCACATGGACGATGTGCTCGCCAACCGCGCGACGTACGACACCCACGTCGCCTGAACCGGGGCCGCGCCGCGAGCCACGTGAGCTGTCAGGCGTGGAAGCCGCGGCGGGCGGCTTCGATGTGACCGAAGTACTGGTGGGTCCAGTCGCAGATCAAGTCGACCGTCGCTCGCAAGGCCTGGCCCGGCTCGGTAAGGGTGTACTCGACCCGTGGCGGCACTGTGGGGTGCACCTTCCGCTCCGCCAGGCCGTTGCGCTCCAGCATGCGCAGGTTCTGGGTGAGCATCTTGTGGCTGATGCCCTCGACCTCGTTCCGCAACTCGCTGAAGCGCAGGGTGCGCTCGCCGAGAGCCTCGATGATCAGCAACGCCCACTTGTTGGCGACATCCGAGAAGATCTCCCGCGCGAGGGAGTCCGCGCGCCGCAGATCGGCTTCGTCGGATGAGTCCCTGAGCTGCTTGGTCACCATCTGGTTCCCCAGTCACTAAAAAGTTCGTTCTTCCACGTCAGCGCACACTCTCCTATGGTTTCTGAGTAACCGCAAGAGAGCACAATTGCCTTCGCGCTCACCTGACCGAACGAAAAGATAGGAAATCTCATGACCGTCTCGCTCATCAACCCCGACCAGCATGTCCAAATCCCGCTCTACCACCACGTCGCGGTGGCGACGGGTAGCAGGCAGGTCCACATCGCGGGACAAGTCGCCTGGGACGAGAACGGCGAGCTCGTGGCACCGGGCGACCTCGCCGGACAGGTCGCCCAGGTCTACCGCAACGTCGCCAAGGCGCTCGACGCGGCAGGAGCGACGTTCCACGACGTCGTCCGCTTCACGTGGTACGCCGCGGGCTGGAAGAGAGAGATGTACGACGCCTTCAAGGCGGGAATCGACCAGGCGGCCCGCGAGTTCGACCTCGCTACGCCGCCCGCCGCGCTGATCGGGGTCGACGTCCTCTTCGAGCCCGGCATCCTCGTTGAAGCCGAGGTCACCGCGATCATCGATTAGGAGAATCTCCAGCCGGTCAGTACGTGATGAGGACGGGCCGTTCGCTGATCTGGACAGCGTCGCCCGGCCGGACCGGACTGCTGGAGCCGTCGAGTCGCCATACGCTCCCGGCACCGGGAACGGCGACGGAGGCCGTACCCTGGTGCGTCCACCGCAGGACGGCGGCGTGCTCGCCATCCGGCCCCGCGACGATGAGCTCACACTGCCAGACGTTGGCCGGCAACCCCACGGGCAGCCCCTGCCCGCAGGAGCGGAGCCGGGCGTGGGCGAGCCAGCGCTGCAACTGCTCGACGGCCAGCGCGGCCCGCGTCGGCGCCCCACCCTCCGCCTGCAGCACGACGGGGATCGCGCTGCCTCCCCAGTTGTAGAAGTACATGCGTTCCAGGTGGAGGTTGGTGGCGTACAGGCCCAGCAGGTAGAAGCGCACCGCGTAGTCGACGGCCCGTTGCTCGTCCAGCGAGCCCTGCAGCGGGATGTCATAGCTCGTCCCGGTGTTCCACAGCGGTGGGTGAATGCCGAGCCGATGGAACGTCCGGTCGACCAGGTGCAGGACCTCCAGCATCGTCTCCGGCGGATCCGAGGCGCGCCGCTGGTGCAGTTTGATGCCGGCGGCGTCGCAGTACCGGTAGCCGCCGAGCTCCGCGAAGCGCTCCAGCGCCTGCCGGGCGGCGGGGTCCCACAATCGGCCCATGCCGGGGCACACGATGGTCGCGCGCGGATCGGCCCGCCGAATGATCCGCGCGGCGCGCCGCGTCATCTCGACCAGCAGCGGGACCCCGCCGGTGAAGAAGCGCTCGTCGTTGCCCATCACCCACAGCTCGTAGGCCTCGATGCGGCCCCGATAGCGGGCGACAAGAGCCCGTACGAGCCGCTCCCAGTCCCCCAGGTCGTCGGGCGCTCCAGCCCGGGACTGATCCCCGTAAGGGGCGGGGGGTGCCTGCGGCGCCGCCCAGGAGGGCGTCCCGCCGAAGACGAAAAGCACGGGCAGGCCGGCCCGTTGCGCGCCCGTCACCAGGCGGTCCAGCGTGATCCAGTCGTACTCTCCGCGACGGGGCTCGATGCTCGCCCACCGCGTCCCGCTGTCCCACAACCTGACGGCGCCGACCTCGAAGGCGGGCATGGTGCCGGTGTTGGAGTTCATGGTGACGCCGAACATCTTCCTGGATACGGGCTCGGGCGCCCGCACCCAACTGGGCCCGGAGATCCACTGCGCCGCCCGTACACCTTTCCCGGGAGTCGCGGGACTGCTGCCGGCCAGTACGGCGAGCACGGCGACGATGCTGAGCACGCGCACCCATCTCGAAGGTTCGCCGGCTCCCGAACTCCGGTGGACAATCCCCTCGTCTTCGGGCGTTCCCGCCTCCACAGGCGTTCCCGCCTCCACGGGTGTTCCCGTCTCCTCGGCTGGGGCCTTCTCTCCGCCTGCGGTCGCCACCGCCCAGGCCCGAAGCACCTCCTGCAGTTCCTTGGCCCCGGCGCCGCATTCCCGGGCGAAGCGCATCACCACTCCGATGTCGGCGGGCACGCTCTTGCCGCTGCAGTAGCGATGCAGGGTCGAGCGGCTGACGAAGGACGCGGCGGCCAGGTCCTCGTAGCTGCGCCCGCTGCGTTCCTTCAGCCTGCGCAGCAAGAAGGAGAGATCCTGCTCTTTCCGCCCGCCCACCGGACCTCCTCAGCGTTCCCGTGTCCGCCGCCGAAGCATGTCAGAGCATCCCAAAGAGCAGATGAACCCGCAGGCCAGAGCGGCCACCGGCATCCCACCCGTCCCGTTTCCCACTCTCCCTCTTGGCAGCGTGCCGCTCACCCGGAACAGTTCGCCTCAGTCAGATCGCGATCCCCCATCCCAAGGAGGTTCTCCATGCCGCCCACCCGCCGCCGGACCGCCGCGATTCTCGCCGGGGCGCTGCTCGCCCTTCCCCTGCTCGCCCTCACCGGGCCGTCCGCGGTCGCGGACACCAACTGCGGAAGCTGGCCCGGCAACGGGATCGCCGACCACGACGTCAAGACGCGCACGATCCCCCACGGCGGCCGGACGGTGAAGATCGCCCTGGTCAACCAGCGGCTGAGCGACCACTCCTTCGCGGCTGTCCGCAGTGGCTACCGCTCCGGAGACCAGACCTGGGTCGACCGCTCCTACGACGGCGGCGCCACGTGGACCCAGTGCGGTCCCTTCAGCGCCAAGTTCTCCAACGACCTGAGCAACCTCCACAACAGCATGCGCGCGTGCGTCCGCTTCAACGGTGCGAGCTTCTGCACCGACTGGTACTACGACAAGGACTGATCCCCGCCGGTTCTCGCCGCCCGCGTCCGCCTGTCCGATCACCGGGGCGCCGGACGGGCGGACGGTCAGCCCCATCTTGGGTCCGCGGCGGCCCGCATCCGAAACCAATGGGGGTTGTCATCTCCACGCGCCTTCGCTCAACGGCGACACGCCCCCATCGTGGCTCCATCAAATCGAGCGAGGCGCCACAACCACCTGGGAAACCTGGGAGGGATCCGACCGGAAAGGCGCCGCTCGGATGTCCCACGACCACTACGCGTTCGGGTCAGTGGCCGGATGGCTGTTCGACCACGTGGTCGGCATCCGCCCTCTCGCGCCTGGCTATCGGCGCTTCGACGAAGGAGCCCTTCACGGTTGGCTCGGGGTTACCTGGGGTCCTTCGTGTCCATGGATCGCTTCCTGTGCCACTGGCAAAATCGGAGCCGGCTCCGGTTATAGTGAGGCTAACCGGAGCCAGCTCCGGTTAATCCTACGTGAAGGACATCAACATGATCACCATTGCCTTCGGGGCGGCCACGACCGCTGCGGAAACCGTCGAGGGCGTCGATCTGTCCGCCAAGAGGGCCATCGTGACGGGAGCGTCGTCGGGAATCGGCGTGGAGACCGCGCGGGCGCTCGCCAAGGCCGGCGCCGACGTCACCCTCGCGGTCCGCGACACGGCCGCGGGCGAGAAGGTCGCCGCCGACATCGTGGCGTCCACCGGCAATGCGCGGGTACAGGTGGCCTTGATGGACCTATCGGTCCGCGACTCGATCGACGCCTTCGCCGCCTCCTGGCGAGGCCGGCTCGACATCCTGGTCGATAACGCCGGCATCATGGCCACCCCCGAGCGGCGTACCGCCGAGGGCTGGGAGATGCAGTTCGCCACCAATCATCTCGGCCATTTCGTCCTCACCACACGACTGCATGACGCCCTCGCGGCCGCCGGGCGCGCACGTGTCGTCGTCGTGAGCTCCGTGGGCCACGTCAATGGGGACATCATCTGGGACGACATCAACTTCGAGCGTCACCCGTACGACGAGTGGAAGGCCTACAGCCAATCCAAGACCGCGAACATCCTGTTCGCCGTCGAAGCCGCCAGGCGCTGGGCCGATGACGGCATCATGGTCAACGCGCTCAACCCCGGCCGTATCTGGAGCACCGGCCTGTCGCGGCACATGACCGTCCCACCGGCATCGTTCGAGCCCGAATCCAGCGACGGTGTGACGGTCAAGGACATCCCGCAGGGCGCGGCCACCTCGACCCTGCTGGCCGCCTCGCCGCTCGTCGAAGGCGTGACCGGACAGTACTTCGAGGACTGCCAACCAGCGGTCCCGCACACACCCGGGCTCCGGCGCGGCTTCGCGGCCTACGCCGTCGACCCCGCCGCCGCCGCCCGCCTCTGGCAGGTGTCCCTCGACATGATCGGCTAAAGGACCTTGAGCAGCCGTTCGGCCAGGACGGCCGCCGACGCGGGGTTCTGCCCGGTGAACAGGTTGCGGTCGACCACCGTGTAGGGCTTCCACATCTCGCCCTTGGTGAAGTCGACGCCCAGGTCGATGAGCTCGTCCTCCAGCAACCAGCGGGCCTTCGAGGCGAGCCCGACCGCGTTCTCTTCCTCGTTGGTGAACGCGGTGATCTGATAACCGGCGAAGGGCGACACACCGTGGATCCTGGTGGCCAGCATCGCGGCCGGGGCGTGGCAGACGATCGCGAGGGGCTTGCCAGAGGCGAGCGCCGCGGTCAGCAGCCGGCCGGCGTCCGCGTCGATGTACAGGTCTTCCATGGGGCCGTGGCCGCCCGGGCAGTAGACGGCGTCGTAGTCCTCCAGGCGGGCGTCCGCCAAGTGGATCGGCCGCCGCATCACCTCCGCGGAACGGATGATCGCCTCCAGATCGA
Organism: Nonomuraea sp. CA-143628; assembly: GCF_050942315.1. Lineage (NCBI taxonomy): Bacteria > Bacillati > Actinomycetota > Actinomycetes > Streptosporangiales > Streptosporangiaceae > Nonomuraea > Nonomuraea sp. CA-143628. The sequence goes on along the minus strand of NZ_CP192072.1, from coordinate 6,949,156 downwards.
GAGCGATCTGCGCGCTACCCGCCATCTCGGGGCGCAGGCTCATCATGTCCACGGTCGGTACCACCCCGTTGGGGGTGGCGACCACGACCTCGTGGCCGGCCTCGGTGAGGGCCTTGTACGGGGCCGCGAACTCCTCGGCCCAGTAACCCGTCGCATGCCTGGTGCCGTCCTTGAGCGTCCAGTACGCCGTGCCGGTCATCACGAAAAGTAGCTTCGCCATCGGGCAACCGCCCCCCGTCTGCATCTGCTGCGGTTGGCTCAGGCCCTTCCTGGAAGCAGCCTATGTCGAGTGTTGTCGAGGCCATGTGGCGGGGGTGCGCGCCTCACCGCAGGCACCCTGTCAGCGGGTCAGCGCGGCGCCCAGCCGGCGGATCGTCTCGGCCTCGCCGGGGTCGGCGGCGTCGCCGGCCGGCGCGTGTTCGGTGATGGCCGCGCCGATGATGTCGTCCACCTGGGAGACGAGGTCGATCAGTCGTTGCGGCTGTACGCCGTTCGGCTCGGGGTAGCAGGTCGAGCCGAAGGCGGTGGGCTCCAGGACGTCGAGGTCGATGTGCACGTACACGGGACCGCGCAGACCGTCGAGCACGCGCTCCAGGTCGTCGACGCCGTACCTGCGCAGGCCGGTCTTCGCGAGGTACTCGTGCTCGGACACGTCGCCCGCCCGCTCCCCCGCGATGATCACCTGCCGTGGTGTCAGCGGTTGCGGCGGCGTGAGGCCGGCCGGCCCGTCCCCGAGCAGCGCGCGTACCACCATTCCATGGAAGGCGCCCGACGGCAGGGTCTGCGGGCTGTAGACGTCGGGGTGCGCGTCGATCCACAGCACCGTCAAAGCGTCCCCATAGCGGGCGTGAGCGGCGGCGATCGGCGGGATGTCGACCGCGCAGTCGCCCCCGACGGTGATCACCCGGTCGTCGATGCCGGTCAGTGCCTTCCGCGTCAGTCGCTGATTCTCCACGAGCGCGTCGTACGCGCGGACCCCTGCGCCCTTGTCCCCGCCGGTTTCCATCACGGGCACGGTCACCACCGCGTCGGCGGGGATGAGTTCGGCGGCGCGGCGGGCACCGGCCATCAGCCGCGGCGCGTTGCTCGACGCCGATCCTTGCCATTGAGGTACACAGAGCACTGTCGTCATGCGGCGACGTTACGAGGCGTTGGGATCAAAGGTCCAGCGGAATCAAGCCGGACCGCTGAGGGAGGTGTCGAGGAGGGCGAAGCGCTGGGCGAACGCGGACATCTGATCGCGTTGCCGGTCCAGATCGGGGGCGGTGGGGTTCACGACGAGGCGGGTCACGCCTTGCGCGGCGAGGGCTTCGATCCCCTCGGCGGACATGTCGATCGACCCCCATCGCGTGTACTCCAGCGCTTCCGGGCTGCGCCCCGCCTCGACGGCGGTCGAGCGGGCGAGGTCCAACTGGAGGGCGCGCTCGTCCGGACCGAGCGCGCCGCCGGGGAAGTAGCCGTCCCCGCGTCGCCCGGCGCGGCGGGCGGCCGCCCGGCTCGATCCGCCGATGTGGATCGGCAGGTGGGTGACACCGACGGGTTTGGGGAACTGGCACAGGTCGTCGAAGGCGAAGAACTCCCCCGCGAAGCTGACGCCGTCCTCGCCACCGGCCCAGAGCAGCCGCATGACATCGATCGCCTCGTCGGCGCGCCGGCCGCGGGTGCTGAAGTCGACCCCCACCGCCCGCGCCTCGCCGGGCAGGGAGCCGAGCCCCACGGTCAGCAGCCGCATCCGCCCCTTGGACAGCACGTCGATCGTCGCCAGGCGCTTGGCGAGGACCACCGGGTGGTGGTACGGCAGCAGCAGCACACCCGTTCCGAGCTGGATCCGCTCCGTGGCCGCGGCGACGAAGCTCAGGCAGTCCAGCGGATCGGCGTAAGGCAGCGACGGCGGGAGCTCCATGGTCCCGACTGTGGCACCGGGATACAGCGCGATGTGCTCCGGCAGGTACAGCGACTCGAAGCCGCTGTCCTCGGCATGCCGGGCGAAGGCCATGATCCTTTCGGGGTCGACGCCGAAATAGGCCATGTTGTAGCTGATCCCGAACTTCATCGTCATTCCTCCGATCGGCGCACGGAGGATCGGCATGCGCCCCCCGCCTGTCGCCGACACGCTAGAACGTTGCCGCCAGCGTCAAGGCAAGTCTTGGGGGCCGCGAGGTTCAGCGAGGCTCGAGCTTGCGGGTCGTGGCTCGCACCTCGGGCGCCACCATGGCGTCGATGTACGTCGGACCGTAGCGGCCGTACTTGGCGCGGTAGGCGGCGTCGATCTGGTGGCCGATGTCAGGATCGGTCTCCGCCTCGATGGTGACGTCCTTGTCGACGCCGCCGGCCCGGATATGGCCTTCGTGGGTCTCCTGGACCGTGCGGAACCAGGCACCCGCGCCCGCCTTGTAGGAGCGGACATAGAGGTGGTCGCCATGGCGGACGACCCAGATCGGCACCGGCTTGCCCAGCGTGCCGTCGCCCCGCCGGGGCTCGATCCGCAACTCGTCGGCCGCCTCGATCCTGCTGAGCTCGTCGCTCGTCCACGTGGTCATCGGCTTGTCTCCTTCGTCATATCGGTGATCGCCGCGGTCTCAAGTGCCGCGGCCGCATCGTCAATACCCGAACCCGCGCCGCCGACCCGGCGCCTGGGGGGCCCTGTCACACCCCTGAACACCGCTCCCCGGCACACCCCGCCCTGCCGCGCAGCGCGGGGCGGTGGCACAGTGGGGTGGGGAAAGAGACGTTTTCCCTGCTCAGAGCAGCTTCAAAACAGCTCGGAACACGCTCGCTCCGGCCGCGCCGACACGCGCCGCCGTCAGTCATAGAAGCAGTCGTAGAAGCTTCAGCACGGAGAAGAACATGCTCACCGTCAACTCCTACTCCGCCACGTCCGCGACCGAGCCGCTCGCCCCGGCGAGGGTCGACCGTCGCGACGTCGGCCCGCGCGATGTCCTCATCGAGATCAAGTACTGCGGGATCTGCCACTCCGACATCCACTTCGTACGCGGCGAATGGGGCACGGCCCCCTATCCCGTCGCCCCAGGTCACGAGATCGCCGGGATCGTCGCCGCGGTCGGCCCGGAGGTCACCCAGTACGCCGTCGGAGACCGGGTCGGCGTCGGCTGCATGGTCGACTCCTGCGGCGAGTGCTCCAGCTGCCGCAAAGGCGAGGAGCAGTACTGCCTCAAGGGCAGCACGCTCACCTACGGCTCCCCCGACAAGGACGGACGGATCACCCAGGGCGGCTACACCACCCACATCGTGGTGACCGAGGACTTCGTCGTACGGATCCCCGAAGGTATCGAGCTCGACTCCGCCGCGCCGCTGCTGTGCGCCGGCATCACGACGTACTCGCCGCTACGCCGCTGGGGCGCCGGCCCTGGCAAGAAGGTGGCGGTCGTCGGGCTCGGCGGGCTCGGTCACATGGCCGTCAAGCTCGCGCACGCGCTGGGCGCCGAGGTGAGCGTCCTGTCGCAGTCGCTGAAGAAGAGGGAGGACGGCCTGCGCCTGGGCGCGGACCACTATTACGCCACGAGCGACCCGGAGACGTTCGAGCAGCTCGCCGGCTCCTTCGACCTCATCGTGAACACCATCAGCGCGAAGATCGACCTCGACGCCTACCTGTCGCTGCTGGCCGTGGACGGCACGATGGTCAACGTCGGCGCTCCGGCCGAACCTCTGGCGTTCAACGTGTTCCCCCTCATCATGAGCCGCCGGTCGTTCGCCGGTTCGGCGATCGGCGGCATCCGCGAAACCCAGGAAATGCTCGACTTCTGCGCCCAGCACCACCTCGGGGCGGACATCGAGGTCATCTCGGCCGACAAGATCAACGAGGCGTACGAGCGCGTCCTGGCCTCCGACGTGCGGTACCGGTTCGTGATCGACATCTCGACCCTGGCCTGAGCCACCTTCAAGAAGGAGTACTTCATGGACCACCATGGCTGACACCGCACAAGCGACGGACGTACCCGGCTGGGTCCTGAAGTTCATGGAAGCCATCGACACCCTGGAGTTCGGCGAGGGCTTCGCGCCGCTGACCGAGGACACCGACATGTACTTCGGCACCGAGCACAGCCACGGCGTCGAGGCCATCCAGGCGTTCTTCGTCAAGATCGACGAGCCGCTGAACATCACCCACGAGGTGCTGGAGTTCTGGACCGCGGGCGACGGAGTCCGCCTGCTGCGCGGCGAAGCGACCATGGCCAAGAAGGCCGAACCGAACCGGGTGGTGCGCGCCCCGTTCATGCACATCTTCTACCTCGATGACGGAGAGCCGCTCCGGATCCGGACGATACGCATCACCGCCGGGCCGCTGGAGACAGACGCGGTGATGTGACCGTTCCAGGCACCCTGTCGTTCGCCCGACCTACCTGAGTCGTTCACTTCAACCCGACATGATCTACATACAGGCTCGGGGAGAAGAAACTGTGACGACCGATCAGAACCGCCTTGGCCTCGGCAGCAGCCGGTTCATGTGGGAATTCGTCAAGTCGCCTACGCGTACGGCTTCGGTGCTACCGAGCTCGGCGCGGCTGGCGGCGCGGATGGTGGCGGGCGTCCCGGAGCGCGGCGAGCCGGTGGTGGTCGAGCTCGGCGCGGGGACGGGTGCCTTCACCCATGCCATCCAGCGGCGGCTCGGCGGCCGGGGCAGGCACATCGTGGTCGAACTGAACGACAGGTTCGCCACGCGGATCGCACGGGCGTACCCGTCGGTCGAGGTGGTGTGCGAGGACGCCGTACGCCTGCCCGATCTGCTCGCCGAGCTCCGCGTCGGGCAGGTGGACGTCGTGGTCAGCGGTCTGCCGTGGGTCGCCTACGCCGGGCAGCCTCCGCTGATCGAGTCAGTGGCCCGCGTTCTCTCCCCTACCGGGGTCTACACGCAGTTCGCCTACAACTGGACACGCTGGGCAGCTCCGGCACGGCGGCTGCTCGATGGCCTGCGTACGCACTTCGAGGAGGTCGTGACGACCATGACGGTCTGGCAGAACCTGCCGCCCGCGACCGTCTACATGGCCCGCCGTCCTCGCTTCACATAGCCGCGTCCCACCGCCTCGACGGCCACGATGAGACACGCGGGAGTTCTGGCTTGAACCTCCCGTGGCGGGAGGATCTACCGTCGACTCCGTGACCGAAAACGACGGTATCGAGCGTCGATGGACCATCGGAGAGCTGGCCAAGGCCACCGGGGTCACCATCCGTACGCTCTACCACTACGACGAGATCGGCCTGGTCCGGGCCGGCGAGCGGACCGCGTCGGGCCACCGCCGCTACACCGAGGCCGATCTGCGGCAGCTGTATCGCGTGCGCGCCCTGCGCGGACTGGGACTGTCGCTGGAGGAGATCGCGAACGTCCTCCGGCGGCCGGCCGACGACCTGACGGCCATGCGCGACCTGCTCGGCGCCCAGCTGGCCGAGCTGGAGCTGCAATCGGCCCGGATGGCGCAGCTCAAGACGAAGATCGGCGGGCTCCTCGGGCTGCTCGACCGGTCGGTCATGCCCGATTCGGAGCACTTCATGACCGCCCTCGAAGAGATCTCGGTGTACGAGACGTACTTCGCCCAGGAGTTGCGAGACCACCTGGCCCAGCGCCGGATCCAACTCGGCGAGGACACGCTGCGGGACCTACGCGCCGAATGGCTCGTCCTGCTCAAGGAGGCCCACCAGCACATGCTGGCGGGCACGCCCGTCGACGACCCCCAGGTGCAGGCCGTGACCGCCCGCTGGACGGCGATGGCGGCCGCAGTCCAGGGCGGCGACGAGCAGCTCGACGAACGGCTCAAGAGCGCCGGAACGGCGTGGTGGCGCGACAACAGCGCCGGGGTCAGTGAGGAGGTCAGCCGCCAGATCGAGTGGCTGGACGCCGACGGCCTGCCCGCCATCTTCGACTACCTCCAGCGGGCCGTGATCTGGGCCCGCGAACACGAATCAGGAGAGTGACGCGAGAATGCGATACCCCGAGGCGCCGTTACGGCCGGAGCACAACGAGGTCGGCGGCCTGGTCTTCGACGACCCCTACCAGTGGCTGGAGGAGAACGACGGCGAGGGTGCGGCGGCCTGGCAGAAGGCCCAGGACGAGCTGGCCCGCTCCTACGTGCACGGCTGGCCGCACCATGAGGCGCTCGCGGCCCGCGTCGAGGAGCTGGTCGAGCAGATGGACGCCCGCAACCTGGTGGTTCCGGTGCGATACGGGCCGCGGTGGTTCCGCGCGCGCATCCCCGACGGCCGGGAGCTGATGGTCTTCGAGACGGCCGACGCCCCCACGGGTCCATGGCGCATGGTGATCGACCTCAACGAGCTGTCCGACGGCACGCCACTGCGTATGAGCCCGCAGCCCTCCCCCGACGGCAGCCTGCTGGCGTACTCCCTCGACGCCGGGGGCCGCGAGCTGCCGGCGCTCAAGGTGATCGAGATCGACACCGGAAAGGTGCTGCTGGACGGCGTACCGCAGCAGCGGCCGGGGCTGGTGGCCTGGCTCCCCGACGGCAGCGGATTCTTCTACATGGCCAACGAGTCGGGGGCGGCGCAGGTACGGTGGCGGCTGTTCTTCCACCGGCTGGGGCAGCCGGCGGCCACCCAGCCAGAGCCGCTGGACATCCCCCACATGTTCGCCATCCCCAAGATCTCCAGGGACGGGCGCTGGGCGCTGGTCCAGGTCGACCATCTACGGCCCCGGCCGCACTTCATCGCCCGCCTGGACGGTCCCTGGGAGTGGCGGGAGTTCGTCACCGACGCCGAGCACCTGTACAAGGGCGTGCTCGTCGGCGACTCCTACGTGGCCGTCACCACGGCGGGCGCCCCGCGAGGCCGCCTGGTCCGCATCCCGCTGGACAGCCCCGACAACCCGGACACCTGGACCGAGCTGGTGCCGGGCGGCGACGCCGTACTCACCGGCGTGACCCTGGTCGGCGAGCGGCTGGTGCTCGGCGAGCTGGTGGACACCGTCTCCCGCATCCGGATCCTCGGCCTGGACGGCACGGACCTCGGGGAGGTCCCGCTGCCCGGCCAGGGCTCGGTCAGCTCCATCGCTCAAGGAGTCGTCGCCCTGGGGGTGATGGACCAGGTCGTGGGCTGCGAGGACGCCATCACCTTCGGCTACACCTCCTACACCCAGTCCCCCACGGTCTACCACTACGAGCTGGAGTCGGGGGCCCTGACCGCCCTGCAGGGGTCGGGCCACACCCTCACCGGGCTGGTCACCACCCGCGTATGGGCCACGTCGGCCGACGGCACGCGCGTGCCCTGCACCCTGGTCCACCGCGCCGACCTGGACCGCTCGCTGCCACAGCCGACCCTGATCCAGGGGTACGGCGGGTTCAACATCGCCGTGCTGGCGTCGTACCTCGGCCCCCTGGCCGCGTTCGTGGAGGCGGGCGGGATCTACGCGCACGCCCATCTGCGCGGGGGCGGGGAGTTCGGCCTGGAGTGGTGGGAGGGCGGGCGGCTGCACGCCAAGCAGAACACCTTCAATGACCTGTACGCCATCGCGGAGCGGTTGATCGCCGACGGGGTCACCACGCCCGACCGGCTGGCGGTCCAGGGCGCCTCCAACGGCGGGCTGCTCACGGGCGCCGCCGTGACCCAGCGGCCGGAGCTGTGGCGGGCGGTGGTCTGCGGCGCCCCGAAGCTGGACCTGATGCGCGTCGCCCGCGACCCGCTGGGCACCGCGGCGACCCTCTCCGAGTACGGCAATCCCAACGACCCGGCCGACGCCCCCGTGCTCATGGCCTACTCGCCGTACCACAACGTGAAACCGGGCACGGCCTACCCGGCGATCCTGCTGGACGCGGGGGCCAACGATCCTCGCTGCCCGGCGTGGCACTCCCGCAAGTTCGCCGCCAGAACGCAGGCCGCCACCACCTCGTCCCATCCTGTCCTGCTGCGCGTCTGGTCCGACGCGGGCCATGGGGGAACGAGCTGGAGCACGATCGTCCAGCAGCAGAGCTTCTGGCTGGCGTTCGTCATGCGGGAACTGGGTCTGGTGCCTGACCTGCAGTGATATTGGACTCGATATCGCTGGATCCCTGATATCGCTATTAGACAGCGGATGATCACATCTGCTTTGCTCCAAGCTTCTGACAGATGAGAAGCAAGGATTTCGGCATGCGACACTTCCGCGTCCGCCGCGTCACCGCAGCGCTCCCCGCGACCTCGTTGGCGTTCTCCCTCCTGTCCGGCAGCGCTCTCGGCGCGGGCCCGGCCTCGGCCGCCACCGTCGCGGCGTCCCCGGCCGTTTCGGGCGAGGCTCAGGTCAGGAAGGAGTTGCGGGCGCTGGAGGTGTCCTTCAAGGGCCGTATCGGGGCGTACGCCATCGACACCGCCACCGGCAAGACGGTGACGTACCGGGCGGGCGAGCGCTTCGCGTTTCTGTCCACCTTCAAGGCGCCCCTCTGCGCGGCCGTGCTGAACAAGGCGCGCACCTCCGAGCCGGGCCTGATGAACAAGCTCATCAAGTGGACGGCCGCCGACATGACGCCCAATTCGCCGGTCACCGAGAAGCACGTCGAGGACGGTCTGACGGTCGCCCAGTTGTGCGAGGCGGCCATCACCAAGAGCGACGGCACCGCGGCCAACCTGCTGCTCAAGCTGATCGGCGGGCCCGCCGGGCTGACGAAGTACTTCCGTACGCTGAAGGACTCGACCTCCCGGATGGACCGCTGGCACCCCGAGCTCAACGACTGGACGCCCAAGGAGAAGCGCGACACCACCACGCCCGCGGCCATCGCCCGCGATCTGCGCGTGCTCGCGATCGGCGACGCGCTGGACGCCAAGGACCGGGAGCAGTTCAACGCCTGGCTGCTTGCCAACAAGACCGGCGCCGAGCGGATCCGGGCGGGCCTGCCCAAGACCTGGACGATCGCCGACAAGACCGGCACCAACTCCGACGGATTCGGCGGCGGGAACGACATCGCCGTGATCCGCTCCGAGCAGGGCGCCGCTCCCATCGTCATGGCGATCTATACCAACCGCACCCCGGGCCTCCCCACCGACAACACGACCATCGCGAAGTCCGCCACCATTCTGGCCCGGGGACTCGGCAAGCTCTGACGCCGCCTGCCAGCCGGCACCGTGACCTCGCGCGACGTCCTCCCGTCATGAGGTGATCAAGGGTAGGGGTGGGGCTCGGGGTTGGTCGCGCCGCCGTAGTCGGCGAATCGCTTGTGAAGCAGGGGCGGCGCGCTGGGCGGGCACAGGCTGAGGGTGTCCGGGGACCAGACGCGGCAGACCGTGAGCCCGAGGTGGCGGATGTCCGGGGTGGTGAGGTCGAGGTAGCCGAGCTGTTTTCCGGTCTTGGCGAAGGCCGCCACCAGCCCTTTCACGCGGCCGCGGAGGTCCGGGGCCGCGTCGGGGGGCAGGTCGCGCGCCGAGACCTCCACATGGACGGCGAAGCGCTTGTCGATGATCGCGGCGTTGGCCGGATCTGTGTAGTAGGCCACGTTGTCGTCGAGATCGAAGAAGCGGTCCTTGTCGGTGATGTCACTGTCCTCGATGGCGGCCTTGGCGGCCATCCAGTTGGCGTAGCGGAACACCGCGACGGCTTCGAGGAGCGACTTGTACATCGCGTGGCCCAGGCGCTGGTCGCTGCCCAGGCCCGCGACGACCGGCGCGTTGCCGGGGTGCTCGTCGCGGTAGACGCAGGCGACGGTGAAGCCGGGCAGGTCGGGACTGGGCAGGAGGTGGAACTCCGGGGGCGGCGTGCCCGGCGACCAGTGACGGTCGATCAACCGGGCGAGGGCCCGCAGGCGGCCGTCAAGAAGGATCTTGACGGAGGGCTGACCGCCGTACCAGTGCCCGATCACGCAGTCGAGCTGGATGAGCTCCTCCAGCGCGCCGAGCAGGGCTTTGCCCGGGTCGCTGTGGGTCGCGGTGCCGGTGGTCACCGCGGCGTTCACCCAGGGCTCGCCCTCCTTGCGCCGCGGCAGGTAGCCGACCAGCGTGAGCTGGGCGGGCATCCAGTAGGTGTCGTCGGAGGTGAGCGAGTCGGCGGGCAGCCAGCTCATCGGGGCGTCGGGGTCGAAGGGCTCGAAAAGGAAGCCGTCGCGGCCGAGCTGCTCGTCGGAGAAGAACGACAGGCACTGATCTGCCGGAATCGCGTGGCCACCGCTGCTCATGGCGCGGTGACTGGCGAAGCGGAGCCGGTCGCGGTGCAGGGCGAGGTACGAGTGGTGGCAGTAACGCTCGGCCGACTCCCCGAGCGACTTGATGAGGGGCTCGTCGAGCAAGATGCCGGCCCCGCCCAGGTGGTGGCGCTCGGCGGGGATCGGCCGGGCGTCGTACAGGACGTGCACGCCGGTGAGTTCGGCGCCGGCGATGGCGATGCGTGGTTCGCCACGTGAGCGGGCGCTGAACTTCAGCCGCGGTATCAGGCCGCACACGGGGTTCAGCATGCGCCGGGCCAGCGCCCGGGTGCCGGTGTCGAACGGTGTGGTCCGCGGTACGAGACCCGCGGCGGAGCGCTGGTCAGCCACTGAGCCACTCCTTGGCCTGGAAGTAGAGCTCGGGTTCGTCGCGCTGCGCGACGGGTGAGCAGGCCGGACAGCCGGGGATCTGCAGGACCTCGCTGACGGTCGTCTCCCAGGTGGGGAGGTAGACGCACAGCATCTTGCCGTGGGTGAAGGAGGCGCCCGTATGGGCGAGGTTGATCGCTTCCAAGGCGAGATGGGAGCAGAGCAGCGAGGACAGCGCGGCCAGCATCGGCGGACGTCCGCCCGACGCCTGCGCGGTGGTGAGCGCGTTCTTGTATCGGCGGTAGCCCGCGCCGTCGGCGAGGTTCATCGTGATGCGCGTTTCCAGACAGGTGTAGCAGGGCCCGCGGCCCGGGTGGAAGGTCGGGCCGACGAACAGGAACGGCCCATCGATCGTGCCGTGCAGCCAGGACATGCCGACTTCCAGGGCGACCCTGTTGAACAGGCTCACCGTCACCGGATCCACCCGGACGCCGGCCCACACGGTGATGCCGCCCTCCCAGGAGGCGAATGTCTCGGCGACTTCGTGCAGCCGCAGCCCGTGCGTGGTCCAGCCGGTGTCGGCGTCGTTGAGCACCCCGAGGACGGGATCGTCGCTGGAGTTGGTCACGTCGAGCTCCGGATCGCTGGCCGCGATCAGCGCCGTGACGCGGGCGGCCATAGCGCCGTCGCCGATGACCCGTATCGGACGGGCGGGTGGCGGTGGCCCGGAGAGCAGGTCGGCGTAGTGGTCGAGGTAGTGGTCGAGTGCGTTCGTCGCGGTGTCCTCGATCACGTCGAGTGTCCGCAACTGCTCCAGGAGCGCGGACATCTCCTCCATGCCGATGTTCGCCCGCGAGGCGAGCTCGGCCACTTCCCGGGAGCCGTCCAGAGCGTTCACCACCGAGAACAGCCAGCCGCGCCGGGCTTCGTCGGTGATGGTGTGCGAGGTGGCGCTCCACACGCCCTGCCTGAGCTCGACCGTGTCGGGATCATGCCCGATGACCGAGAACGACCGCTTAATACGGGGTGATGCGGGCTGTGTCACATCTTCTCCTGCGAACGCGGTCGAGGGCGGCTCTTCTCCTGCGGATGTGGCCGGTCGTCCGGCCGGCCGAGGACGATCAGATGCAGCAAGGCGGTCCGCAGCCCGTCGACCCGGAGGACCTCGTGGGCCTCCTCGTCGTAGTAGGTCGACCAGTCGGTGCCGGCCAGGCCCAGCGCGGCCGCGGTGAGATGGACATGCTGGGCCATCGCCCCCACCTCGTGCAGCACGAACCGCAGCCCGCGCGGGCCGTACTTGCGCATCGAGCGCCATGGGCGCCCGACGAACAGCACGACGAGCGCCGCTCGGTCGATCGGCAGCAGGTCGGGCAGCTCGTCCAGGCCGCAGCGCAGCAGCGCGGCCAGTTGCTGAGGGCCGCCGTGGCGGGCCAGGCAGTCCAGGCGGGGGGCGTAGCGGTACAGGCCCGGCTCCAGGTCCGTCACCTCGCGTGCGGCGAGGTGCAGCTCGACCGGGTACAGGCCGCCGCCGCTGGGGACGGCTCGGTGCGGCCGGCCCGCCTGGTGGCCGAAGCACGCTCCGGCGGCCCGTAGCAGCGCGGCGGTCTCGGGCAGCGTCACCGGGGCCCCGCTGAACGAGCGGGTGCTGCGCCGGGCCGCGATCGCCTCATCCAGCGCCATCCGCGCCGGCGCCGGATCCGGCAGGTCGACGCGGCGTGCCGCCGGGATGGTCTCCTCATCGGTGTGGCTCAGCGTCTCCATGCTCGCCGTCGTGAGGTAGTCGGCGACCGAGCGCTGCAGCTCGCGGTCGTGGCGGCGGAGCCGGCTGGCGTACAGGAACTCCTCGGCGGGCGAGGCCGACCGGGAGATCCCGAGATGGGAGTGCCGGAGCTGGTTGGTGTGGAAAGCCGTGCTGTCCAGCCATGGGCTGACCGCACGGAAGAAGTTGGTGCCGAGCGCGGAGCGCAGCACCGGCGTGTTCTCCATCTGCACCGATCCTTGAACGGGGTGGGCCGGGTTCGGCGGGTGCCGTGTCCCGGTCCGAGGACCGGGACACGGCACCCGCTTCTCGCGTTACTCCTCCATGGCGACGGCGGCTGAACTGCTGCTGCTGGTGATCGGGGCGACCAGAAGCTTGCCGTCTTCCATCTCGATCGGGCAGGCGCTCAGGGTTTCGGTCGAGGTGCTCGTCGAAAGCATCTTCTCTCTCCTTTCGTGCATGAGGGTGCCGCCGGTGCGGACTGAGTGCCTCACCGGATCCTCGCGATATCTGATCGCGGGGCTTGTGGGCCGGGCCGTGGCCCGGGTGTCTTCACGCCTGCGGACCTGGTGCGGCCGGCGGGCGCGTCGGTTGATCTATTCGGCGTAGTCCGAGGTGCGCGACGGACAGGGCGCCCTGCTGGAACAGCGTCGCGCCCGTCGTGGTGAACTCCAGCCAGTCGGCGAGTGCCGCCTCGTCGCGCTCGGCGCTCCCGCACCCGCGCAGCTGGGTGGCCCAGGTCGCGAAGGTGCGCGCGTAGTCGTCGCGGTGGGTCCGTATGTGGATCGGCTCCCACCAACGCCCGCAGGCGGCCAGGAGCCGGTCGAGCGTGAGGAGGGTGCCGGTCAGGCGAAGGCGTCGCATCGCCTCGACGTATCGTGCGGCCTCGGCCGGCCAGCTCTCGCTGTGCCCCCGGATCGTGCTCTCCAGCGCCAGGCGGGCGCCCGGCCTGGTCCACGCGTGCGCGTGGGCGAAGAACTCCGTGTAGGCGTCGGGCATGCCGTCCACGGTCTCCAGGTTCTCCAGGAGCCCGATGCTGACGACCGCGTCGTAGGGCCGGTCAGGGGTGAAGGCGCGATAGTCGCCCCGATGGATGGTCACCCCGCGCAGCCGCAACCCTTCGGCTTCCTGGCATGCGTGATCGGAGGCGTCGACACCACACGCGGCTGCCACAGCGCGTTCCCGGCTCAGATAGCTCAGGAAGCCGCCGTAGCCCGAGCCCACGTCGAGGACGCGTGACTGGGCGCCCACCTCCGCCCAGTCACTCAGCAGCCGGAATTTCGCGAGCTGGGCGGCGTCGAGGTCGTTCGTCCCCTCCCACAGCCCGCAGCTCAGCGCCATGGTCTTGCCCAGCCAGCGGCGATGTGCGGCAGCGTCGAGCTTGGTGACAGTCATGTGAACGCCTTAAGGGAGAGCGCGTGATCAACGCGACCATACCCGATCGGTGACTGTCTGTAGCGCTACGATTACCTAGTGTCGCCGTGATGCATCGTTGTCTGTTGCCGGGCGCTCAGTCCTGCTCGCGGAGAACCCCACGCCCACTACGGAGACGGCGTTGGGCAGGAACAACGCCCCGAGTGCCAGCCCGATCAGCCCGGCGACGACCGGCGCTCCGGTCCACAGCTCGGGCACGGCGGGCAGGCCGCCGCCGATGGCCGAGGCGACCCCGATGTACAGCGACCAGGTGGCGAAGGCCGACAGCCCGGCGAACGCCCAGTAGGCGCCGCGCCGCTCACCCGACGGCCGCAGCCGGCGGATCAGCAGGTCGCTCACGAACCCGGCCAGCACGAACGACAACAGGATCGGTACATTGCGGAACCCCGTCTGGGCGGCCGGCATGAGCGCTATCACCGTGTACATGACGGTCACCGAGCCGAACGGCAGGAGCCAGCGGCGCACCAGGAGCAGCACCGGGCTGAGCACGACGACGTTGGTGACGACCATCGCGACGGCCACCTGCTCGGCGCCGGGACCTATCGCCACGGGGCCGGCGCCCCCCGCACCGCCGCCCGCGTTCTGCAACATGGACAAAGCCCGGACGATGCCCTCGGGACGATACTTCATGGCGCCGCCGTACGACAGGAACAGCGACACCAGCGTGGTGGCGAACGCGAGCCCGATCAGCGCCGGCAGCAGGCGGCCGAGCGACGGCCGGGCGCCGACGTCGGGGGCGTTCCATGCCGAGCGCAGCGGTGTCGTGATGATGAGCATCATCGTCACGACGAGGCCGAGGTGTGACGGGCTGAAGAAGATGTTGATGGTCGTCTCGATGCCGAGGACGGTGTGCCACGTCAGATCGGCCAAACCGAAGACGGCGAACGCGGGAATCGCCACCAACCCGGCGAGATAACCGGTGGGGACGGCTGCCGGCCCCTGCCGCCCGGCGCGCACGTTGCGCCACACCTGCCAGATGATCCAGCCGGAGACCACGGCGAAACCGGAATAGAACACCGCGTGCCATGGAGTGAAGAACGTCTCCAGCTGCGCCAGGTTGCTGTGCGCCCAGGCGTCGATCATCAGTCCGACCCCGAACCAGGTGCCGAGCAAGGCTGTCACCAGGTCTGTCCTGGGAGACACCCATCCGCGGGGCTCTCCCGTGTCCACCATTAATCGCCGAATGCCGGCGGCGTCAGACGCCACTTCGTGCTTCCTTCCGTCGATCGAATCGATTCATTGCGGGGCCGGTCAGGCTGTTTCGGCGCTGAGGGCCTGCGCCACGGGCCGGCGCGCCGCCAGGCGTGCGGGCAGGGCGGTGAGTGCCGCCGTCGCCAGGAGAGTCGCGAGTGCGACGCCGAGCAGCCAGGAGGAGGGCGGGTACACCGCGTTCCTGGCGGCGAAGAGCGAGAGCAGGCCGATGCCCAGAGGGATGCCGACGATGGCGCCGGGCAGGCCGGGCAGGAGCTGAGCGGTGGACAGGCCGACGGTGATCTGTCCGGGGGTGGCGCCGAGCGTACGGGCGATGGCCATGTTCGCCCGGGCCTCCATGGCCGTGGTCCAGGTGAAGGTGAGGGTGTTCACGACGGCGAGCGCGATCAGCAGGATGGTGACGGCGAGCATCAGCCGGCGGTCGTTCTCAGCCCGCAGGTTGGGCAGGACAGAGGAGCCGTCCAGGCCGTAGCCCCGTGCCGGCTGGGCGTAGATGGTCAGCAGGGCGACGATCGCGATCACCGTGGTGGCGGTGGAGCATGCCTGCAGTACGGCGCGGCCCGGCCGGCGGGCGGTCAGCCGCAGCCCGAGCAGCAGTGGCGTGGGCAGCAGCGCGGACAGCGCGGTGAGCCAGGGCCGGTGACGAGGATGGTGCGCGGTGGCGGTCAGCGCCGTGACGGTCGCCGTACGCATGGCCCGCAGCGTGGGACGCAGCGTGGACAGCACCGCCACCGCCACCGCCAGGACGGTTGCCGTGAGGACGGTGGCGCCGTCGGGCCCGCCCACGTCGCCGATCCGGCTGGCGGTGGGGCTGGCGATGGCGGGCGCGGTCAGGCGGGCGATCACCAGCCCCAGCGTGTCGCCGATCAGCGCCAGCGCCAGGTACTCGGTGAGCAGGACGGTGGCGATCAGCCCCGGGGTGGCGCCGACGGCCTTGAGCAGCCCGGCCCTGCGCGTCTGCTCGACGGCGCGTCCCGCGGCCAGCGCCGCCACTCCGGTGATGGCCAGGAAGCTGAGCAGCCAGCTGCCGACGACCAGGATCGGCTGGCTGTTCCTGAGGATGGCCAGGTCCTGTGTCTCTTTGAACTGCCAGGAGTGGAAGTCGACCCTGACGGTGGTGTCGCTGTGGGCGTCGATGAAGGCCTCGGTCGCGGCCGGGTCGCGCAGCTTGAGGTCCACAGCCGTGGTCACCGGGAGATCTTGGGATGCCGCCAGGGCCCGGGCATCCGATCGGGTCATCCAGGCCAGGCCGCTGGCATCGGTGGGGCCGCCGCCCGGGCCGATCTGCGCGGCTCCGGGATAGACGGAGGTGGCCGCGGTGACGGCGATCCCGACGACGGGGTAGGAGCGGCCGGCGATGGTGACGCGGTCGCCGACGCCCACGCCCAGCGCGGTGGCGAAGCCGCGTTCGAGGACCGTGCCGCCGGAGCGTACCCAATGTCCCGAGGTCACCAGCGGCCGGTCGACCGCGCCGGGCGTCTCGGCGAAGCCGTGCACCACCACCGCGGACGACGTGGAATCGTGCGTGGTGAGGTCGGCGTAGACGATGCGATAGGGGCCGTGGTGGGCGACCACCTCGGGAGCGTCGGCCAGCGCGGCCAGAGCCGCGGTCTCGGCGGTGCCCGCGTCGCCGGAGAGTGCCACCACGTCCGGCCCGGCGGTGGCCGCGCGGGTCTGTTCGTACAGCGCGTCGCTCACGCCGCCCAGCGACAGGCCCAGTGTCATCGTGGCGGTGGCCACGGTCACCGCGAGCAGGAGCATCGTGGCCTGGACCTTGTGCCGCCGCACGTCGGCCAGCACCAGGCGGACGACGAGCACGATGGAGCCCATGCCGTTCAGCCCTCCAGCCCGATCAGCCCGCCGAGCCCGCGCGGGTGGGAGCCGGCCAATCGGGTGTCGTCGACGAACATCCCGTCGCGCATGGAGATCAGCCGATCCGCGGTGGCCGCGACCCGCTCGTCATGCGTGACGATCACGAAGGTCTGGCCCGCGGAACGCAGCTCCTCGAAGATTCTCAGAACGTCGAGGGTCGCCGCTGTGTCGAGGTTGCCGGTCGGCTCGTCGGCCAGGACGACCAGCGGTTCGTTGACCAGCGCGCGAGCGACGGCGACCCGTTGACGCTGGCCGCCCGACAGTTGCGAGGGCAGATGCCGGGCCCGGTCGGCGAGCCCGACCCGTTCCAGCAGCAGGCTCGCGCGCCGCCTGGCCTGGCGGCGCGAGCGTCCGGCCAGCAGCGCGGGCAGCTCCACGTTCTCGGCCGCGGACAACTCCTCCACCAGGTGGAAGGCCTGGAAGATGAACCCCACCGACCGGCGCCGCAGGCGCGCCAGAGCCCGCTCGCTCAGCGTGTCGATGCGCCGCCCGGCCACCCACACCTCTCCATCGGTGGGCCGTTCCAGGCCACCCAGCAGGTGCAGCAGGGTCGATTTCCCGCAGCCGCTGGGCCCCATCACCGCCAGCGTCTCCCCCTGAGGCACCTCCAGGTCGGCCTCGTCCACCGCGCGGATCCGGCTCTGCCCCTGACCATGCGTCTTCACCAGGCCGCAGGCCCGGACCACGGCAGTTGACACGTTCATCCACCCTCGACTTCGTCATCGGCCTTGGACCAGGCCCGCTCACAGGAATCCAGCCAGCGCAGGTCCGCCTGCAACCGCAGCACGACCCCTTCCAGCAGCAGGCCGGCGCCCGACCCCGGCGGCTCGGCCAGCGCCGCCCGCTGCACCTCACGCAAGCGGCGCAGCAACTCACGGCGCTGAGCCGCCACCAGCTCGACCGGGTCGGCGAGCCGGGCCGCGGCGGCCGCGGCGAGCTTGAGATGGAACTCCGCCAGGTCCGGTTTCGGCCAGCCCACCTCGGCCAGCCAGGCGGCCACCCGCTGCTGCCCGGCCGGCGTCAGCTCATAGACCTTGCGCTCGGGCCGCTCGGGCAGGCCGTCCGTCCGCTCACAGACAACGAGCCCGGCCTTTTCCAGCCGGGCCAGCGTCACGTAGATCTGACCGCGGTTCATCGACTCGCCCAGCGGGCCGAGAGTTCGCTGCAGCCGAGCGTGCAAGTGGTACCCGTGCGACGGCTCCTTGGCGAGCATCGCCAGCACTGCGTCCTGCACTCCATCCCCCCTAACGGTTAGCCAATAGATAGCGGTTAGCCGTGGGAGGTGTCAAAACGCTACATCTGGTGATCTCCTGGACCGGCCCGCCGCCAACGGCCCGTTCCTGTAACTGTTCCAGGGGGTCTACAAGCGCATGAGGCACGACGGCACGCCGAACCAGGCGCCTTCGTCGTCAGCGCCTGGACGGTGGTGGGGTTGGAGCGGTTACGGACTCGCCTGCAACGCAAGAGGGCCGAAGGGGTGCCCGGCCCACAGCTCGCGGGAGGTCTCCTCCGGATACGCTGCGATGTCGGGTTTGGTGTCGATGATCCAGGTGTGCTGGTTCTGCGGCTCGTACGCCGGCCAGCCCGGGTCTCCGGTCGTGGCGAAGGCGATCCACGCCGCTCGGACCTGGGCCGACAGCTCGGCCGCGGCCGGGGGCGGATCCTGTCCGATCAGCAGTCCCGCCGAGCCGGCGGTCAGGTTGCCGAACGTCAGCGGCAGGCCGAGCCCGTGGCAGGCGCCGAGGAGGTCTCCGCCCATGCCGGGGGCCGGCCAGGTCAGCTCGTACAGGTGGGCGCGGCCGTGCCTCTGGCGGGCTTCGGCCAGGCGTACGGAAGGCATCCGGAACAACCAGTCGGAGTACACCAGCTCGTACAGCCGCTCCTCGTCGGCACCCGAGTAGGCGGCCCGGTATGCCTCCGGGTCCGGGGCGAGCATCCGCAGCGCGGTGTCCGCTCGTTCGGCGGTGATCTGGCCGGTGTCGCCACTGATGGCCATGAACAGCCGATATTCGTCGCGGGTGTGACCCACGATCAGCTCCACCTCGTGCGCGGCCCCGTCCGCCAGTGACCGCCACGGCACCTCGGGCAGCACCTCGCCGTCCACGACCGGTCCGAACGGTGTCCGAACGTACGCGGCCTGGCCCCACCGCGGGTAGTCGCCCGTCTTCTCCGCCATCGCGTCCCCGGCCTCGATCAGCCGCTCCGGCGACAGGCGGGCGAGTTCGTCCGCGAGCGGGGGCAGGCCCAGCTCACCGGCTACCGCGACGGCGATGTCGGCGGCCAGCTCAGCGGAGAAGAACATGCCCGGCACGCTCTGCGCGATCGCCCGGTGGAACAGGCCGGCGGCGCTCGGCATCGTCATCAGCGCCGCGATGCTCCCGGCGCCGGCGGACTCTCCGAAGGCGGTGACCCGGTCCGGATCGCCGCCGAAGGCCGCGATGTTGTCCCGCACCCAGCGGAGGGCGGCCACCTGGTCCAGGAACCCGCGGTTGGCCGGTGCCCCGTGGAAGTGTCCGAAGCCCTCGGCGGAGACCCGGTAGTTGAAGGTGACCACGACGACGCCGTCCTGGGCGAGCACGCGGCCGTCGAAGAGGGGGCTGCCGGACCACCCGTACATGTAGCCGCCGCCATGAATCCACACCATCACCGGCAGCCCGGCGGCGCCCAGATCGGGGGACCAGACATTGACCGTCAACCAGTCGCCGTCGGCGTCGTCCGTGCTGGAGGCGCCCAGCAACCTGGACTGCGGTGGCGGCGGGCCGAACGCCCCGGCCTCGCGTACCCCGTCCCACGCCTCGGCCGGCTCCGGCGCGGCCAGCCGCAGGGCGCCCACCGGCGGGCGGGCGAACGGCACACCGCGGAAGACGGCCACGCCGTCCTCCAGTCGCCCGCGCAGCCGTCCCGTGCCCACCCGGACCTCTGGGTGTGCGGATCCGATGACGCTCATGGCACGCTCCTCATCCAGGAAGTGCCGGCTCCCACGGCCAGGCGCGGCCATCTTCGCCCGAACCGCGGGTTCGCCGCACCTCGTTATTGAGCGGGTCACTGCAACGTCAGCCTCGAGGGCGCGGCTTCCAGCCTTTAGGGCCGAGTCCGTTCAGGTGGCGCGGCGGGAACGACGCAGGACAGGGCGCCGCGCAGGATCGCGGCGAAGGATTCCGTGTTGCCGGGCTCGAGCCAGCGTCGCCCCGCCACCCGGATGGCGGCGGCGACCGCGGCGGCTGTGACGGCGGGGAACAGGTCTCGCTGGGGGTCGGTGCCGGTGCGGGCGGCGATCGCCTCGGCGAGCGGGCCTTCCGCCATGGTGAACGCCCTCAGGGCCTCGCCCTCCAGCTCGGGCGTCGACATGATCATGCGCAGGCCGGCCTTGTCGGGCTCAGGGTCGGTGTAGAGCTCGATCACGGCCGCGATGACGGCCTGGTCGAGCGGCTCGCCGGCGGGCCGGGCGCGCAGCGCCTGCCCCACGCGGCCGGCCTGGTCGGCCTGGAAGGCGCAGATCGCCTCCGCTCTGCTGGAGAAGTAGTTGTTGTACGTACGGGATGAGACTCCCGCGGCCGTGGCGATGTCATGGACGCGCACCAGGGCCAGCCCGTGAGGGCCCTGCTCGATGGCCAGGCGCAGCGCGGCGTGGCTGATCGCCTCTCGGGTGGCCTGCTTGTTGCGCGCCCGGAGGTCGGGGGCGTCGTCGTTCATGGGAGCGACCCTATCGGATGATGCGCGGCACGCACTAGGTGCGTGACGCGCAAGTTGTGGGTAGAGTGCGACGGGACGCCTGGCACTCGCCCCTGGAGAGTGCCAACCGGCGGGGTGTGCCGGGACGGCGAGGTCCGCCTGTCGGCGGGCCGTCCGTCGCGGGCGCCGTCCCGGACAGCCCCTATCGAGAGCAGGAGCAGGAATGGCTTCGAAGATGATCGCGTTCGACGAGGACGCCCGGCGCGGTCTCGAGCGCGGCATGAACCAGCTGGCCGACGCGGTCAAGGTGACCCTGGGTCCCAAGGGCCGCAACGTCGTGCTGGAGAAGAAGTGGGGCGCTCCCACGATCACCAACGATGGTGTATCCATCGCCAAGGAGATCGAGCTCGAGGACCCGTGGGAGAAGATCGGCGCCGAGCTGGTCAAGGAAGTCGCCAAGAAGACGGACGACGTCGCGGGTGACGGCACCACGACGGCCACCGTGCTCGCCCAGGCGCTGGTGCGCGAGGGCCTGCGCAACGTCGCCGCCGGCGCCAACCCGATGTCGCTGAAGAAGGGCATCGAGTCGGCGGTCGAGCGGGTCAGCGAGGAGCTGTCCAAGCTGGCCAAGGACGTGGAGACCAAGGAGCAGATCGCCTCCACCGCCTCCATCTCCGCCGCCGACCCCGAGATCGGCTCGCTCATCGCCGAGGCGATGGACAAGGTCGGCAAGGAAGGCGTCATCACCGTCGAGGAGAGCAACACCTTCGGCCTGGAGCTGGAGCTTGCGGAAGGTATGCGCTTCGACAAGGGGTACATCGCCCCACTGTTCATCACCGACTCCGACCGGCTCGAAGCCGTCCTGGACGATCCGTACGTGCTGATCGTCAACGGCAAGGTCTCCGCCAATCGGGAGGTGGTGCCGCTGCTCGACAAGGTCGTGCAGTCCGGCAAACCGCTCCTGGTCATCGCCGAGGATGTCGAGGGCGAGGCCCTGGCCACCCTGATCGTCAACAAGATGAAGGGTGTCTTCCGGTCGGTCGCGGTCAAGGCTCCGGGCTTCGGCGACCGCCGCAAGGCCATGCTGGGCGACATCGCCACGCTGGCCGGCGGCCAGGTGATCTCCGAGGAGATCGGCCTCAAGCTGGAGAACGCCACCCTCGACCAGCTGGGCCGCGCCCGCAAGGTCGTGGTGACCAAGGACGAGACCACCATCGTCGACGGTGCCGGTGACCCCGAGCAGATCGCCGGCCGGGTCAACGAGATCCGCGCCGAGATCGACCGGACCGACTCCGACTACGACCGTGAGAAGCTCCAGGAGCGGCTGGCCAAGCTGGCCGGCGGCGTGGCGGTCATCAAGGCCGGCGCGGCGACCGAGGTCGAGCTGAAGGAGCGCAAGCACCGCATCGAGGACGCCGTTCGCAACGCGAAGGCGGCCGTCGAGGAGGGCATCGTCCCCGGCGGTGGCGTGGCGCTGCTGCAGGCGGGCGCCAAGGCGTTCGACAAGCTCGAGCTCAATGGCGACGAGGCCACCGGTGCCGCGATCGTGAAGAAGGCGCTCGAGGAGCCGCTGAAGCAGATCGCCGTCAACGCTGGCCTTGAGGGCGGCGTCGTGGTGGAGAAGGTCCGCAACCTGACCCCGGGTGAGGGCCTCAACGCCGCTTCGGGCGACTACGTCAACATGTTCGAGGCGGGCATCATCGACCCGGCCAAGGTGACGCGCTCGGCGCTGCGGAACGCCGCTTCCATCGCGGCGCTCTTCCTCACCACCGAGGCGGTCATCGCCGAGAAGCCCGAGACGACCTCTGCCGCCCCCGTCGGCGGAGACATGGACTTCTAGGCCGGATCTTCGGGTGGGACCGCTCAGCATTACCTGGTCCCACCCGGAGCGCTGCTCGCCCGGTGAGCCGTCGGTGAGCGTGCGGTGAGCCACTGCCGCCACTGTTGAGCCATCGCCGGATCCGCCAAGGGCCGGCCGCTGAACGAGGAGCAGAGATGAACAGTCTGACCGGCAAGACCGCGCTGGTGACCGGAGGATCGCGGGGAATCGGCCGGGCGGTCGCGCTGCGACTGGCCGCCGAGGGCGCGCTGGTCGCCGTCCACTACGGCGACAACGCCGACGCGGCCAAGCAGACAGTGGCGCGGATCGAGCAGGAAGGCGGCCGGGCGTTCGCCGTGCAGGCCCGGTTCGGCGACGATGGCGCGGTGGACCGCCTGTTCGAGGGCCTGGCCGAGGGACTGGCGAGCAGCGGTCTGGCCGAGGGACCGGCGGGCGGCGGCCTGGACATCCTGGTCAACAACGCGGGCATCGGCTTGGTCAACCCGATCGCTCAGGTCACACCGGAGGAGTTCGGCAGGCTGCTCACGATCAACGTCAGCACACCGTTCTTCGTGATCCAGCGCGCGCTGCCGCTGCTGAACGACGGCGGCCGCATCATCAACATGGGCTCGGTGGCCAGCCGCTTCGCGGTCTCCACGCAGATCGGCTACAACATCAGCAAGGCGGCACTGGAGTCGATGGCCCCGTCCCTGGCCAACGAGCTCGGCAGGCGCGGCATCACGGTGAACACGGTCGCGCCCGGCGCGGTGCGTACCGACATGACCGCGGGCTACAACACCATCCCCGAGGCGGTCGCCCAGATCGAAGCGATCACCGCGCTCGGGCGGCTCGGCGAGCCCGAGGACGTCGCGGACGTCGTCGGCTTCCTGGCGGGCCCGCAGGGCCGATGGGTGACCGGCCAGACCATCGACGTCTCGGGCGGCACCTACCTCGGCCCGATCGCCACGGTGTGACGCATTCCCCCGGGATCAGCTGACCGCCCGCGGAACGCGGCTGTCGCGCAGCAGTCCGTCCATGAGGACCGCCAGCATTTGCCCGACACCGGCCCGGTCGGCGGGCGACTGCTCGTGGGCCCAAGCGACACCGGCGGCGAGGCGCAGGATCGTCGAGGCGTCGATGTCATCCCGGACAGCGCCGTCGCGCTGGGCTGTTGCCACGAGTTCGTATGCCGCGGCGCGCATGGCCTGGCATGGCGAGTCCGATGGCGGCGTCTCGTTGTGGAGCGCCGTGGTGACGCTTGCCGCCAGCCCTCGATACGTCATGAGGTGGTTGACGAAGAGCTTCAGCCAGACCGCGAGCGCCTCGTGCGGCGGGCGCTTGGCCTGTAGCTCGGCGGCTTCGGCGGCGAGGGCCTGGTAGCGGTTGTCGAGGACGGCCTCCACCAGCGCCTCGCGGGTGGGGAAGTGGCGGTAGAGAGTGCCCGAACCCACGTCGGCGTCGCGGGCGATGTCATCGAGCGAGGCATCCACACCCGCGCGAGCGAACGCCGCGCTCGCCGCGGCGAGCAAGCGAGCCCGATTGCGCTGCGCGTCCGCCCGCATCGCACGCGGTGCCCTTGTGTCGCTCATAGCTCCCCTTTCGGCCGAAGCGATTGTACCGGGGACTGTCTCCGGATAGCATCATCGCTTACCGGAGACAGTCCCCGGATAGCAGTCGTCGGGTGTGCGGAGGTTTCGGTAGTGATCACGAAAGTGAAGGCGAAGCTGGGACGCGTTGGAGTGTGGCTTGGCGGACCCCACGTGCACGGCGCGCCGGTCGAGAGCTGGCGCCACGCCGTGAGGCGCGTTGAGCAGCTCGGATACGGTTCGCTGTGGGGGCCTG
Organism: Nonomuraea sp. CA-143628; assembly: GCF_050942315.1. Taxonomy (NCBI): domain Bacteria; kingdom Bacillati; phylum Actinomycetota; class Actinomycetes; order Streptosporangiales; family Streptosporangiaceae; genus Nonomuraea; species Nonomuraea sp. CA-143628. The sequence goes on along the minus strand of NZ_CP192072.1, from coordinate 6,925,113 downwards.
AAGGAATCGGTGGCAAGGACGCCCTGGTCAACGGAGGCATTCAGCTCGCCGCGAGCAGCCGATTGATGATCGGCACGGGAATCGCCAATATTTGGACGCGCCATCCAGCCACGATGCAGGGCGGTGCCGCGATGTTGGCCGAGGCCTACCCTGGACGGTTCGTCCTCGGAATCGGCGTCAGCCATCGGTTCCTGGTCGAGGCCAATGGGCTGGACTACAGCCATCCCCTCAAGATCATGCGGGACTATCTCGACAAGATGGACCAGGCGAAAACGCGTAACCCGCCGCCGGAGCCGTTTGTTCGGGTGTTGGCCGCCTTGCAGCCCAAAATGGTAGAACTGGCTCGCGACCTTACCGACGGCGTTCATTCGTTCTCGGCCCCGGTCGAACACACCGCTCTTGTCCGTGAGGCTTTGGGGAGCGATAAATTGCTCATCCCCGAGCAGGCGTTCATCATCGAGCCAGATCCCGAGCAAGCTCGTGCCATCGCGCGGCGATACCGAGGCAAGGCCGGCCCCGATTCGCCGTACGCGCGCAACTGGTTACGTCTCGGCTACAGCCGGCAGGACATCGCCGACGGGGGAAGTGATCGGCTGGTCGACGCGCTGGTCGCGTGGGGCACCCCGGAGGCCGTCGCCGCGCGCGTTCAAGCGCAACTCGACGCCGGCGCCGACCATGTGCTTGTCCATCCCATCGCCGATGACCTGACCACGGCCATCAGGCAACTCGAACAACTTGCGGCGGCCGGCGTCAACCTGTGACCAGGTCCATGCGGAGGAACTCGGTGATGCGGAGCAGCCTCGGTGGGCGCGCCACCTCATCGGGGAGTGCTTGGAACGCCTCATCTTCTCTGACGAGGCGTGGGGCGGTGAGTTCCACCTCCCTCCCGTCGGTCCGGAGCCGCGCGGCGCCGGCCGCCAGGACGTTCCGCACCCAGTCCGAGCGCGACCCGTACACCAGGACGAACAGGTAGCCGCCGTCGACGGGATGCGCATCGAGCGGCGTGCGATACGTCGCGCCAGAAACGCGGCCGACGTGAATCAGCACCGGCCACCTCCCGCCCGCGATGGCGCGAGGGTTGAACATTCTCTTGTTCACGTGCCCCCACCACTTCGGCATCGGCATCGGGATCTCCTTTCGCCCCGGCGGGGCGCGTCATTGGTCAGGCTTTTGCCGATTCCCGACTTGCCGACCGGAGAGGCTTACACCAGTAAGGCGACTTACGTATGTAAGATTGGCTTACGCTTGTAAGGCTGTCAACCGCCTACACTCCGGAGCCGTCGTGTCGCCACCACCACAACCGCTCAGCAGAGGTCTCGTGCTGGAAGCGGCGATCCGGGTCGCCGATCGCGGGGGTGTGGAGGCGATCACGATGCGTCGGGTCGCGCAGGAGCTGGGCGTGGAGGCGATGTCGCTCTACCACCACGTACCGAACAAGGACGCGATCCTCGACGGCGTGGTCGACATGGTGTTCGCGGCGATCAAACTGCCCAGTGTCGAATGCGACGATTGGCGCGACGCGATCCGTACGCGCGCTTCCTCCGCGCGTGCGGTCCTGTCGCGGCACAGCTGGGCTCTCGGCCTCATGGACTCCCGTCGCGACCCGGGTCCGGCGACGCTACGCCACCACGACGCCGTTCTCGGTGTCCTGCGGGAGGCGGGGTTCACGCTGCCGATGGCGGCGCACGCGGTCTCGCTCATCGACAGCTATATCTACGGGTTCGTCCTGCAGGAGGCGAACCTGCCGGTGACGACGCCGGACGATGTCGAGGAAGTGGCCGGCGGCATCCTTCGGCACCTGCCGGAGGAGTTGCCGTACCTCACAGAGATGATCCGCGACCACGCTCTGCGGCCGGAATACGACCACGCCGGCGAGTTCGGCTACGGACTGGACCTGGTTTTGGACGCGCTCGAAGCTCGCCGGAGGTAGTGATGATCTCTTGGACCGTGGGCGACATCACGATCCACCGGGTGGACGAGATCGCCTTGCCTCCCCAGACCGGCCCCTGGCTGCTGCCCGGCGCCACCGCGGACGTCGTCGCGCGGCACGCTTGGCTGCGGCCCGACTTCGCCGACCGGGACGGCGTCCTGCGCCTGGTCAGCCAGAGCTTCGCGATCTCGGCCGACGGGCTGCGCATCCTGGTGGACACCGGGATCGGCAACGGCAAGACGCGGGAGAACCCGGCGTGGCACGACCTCCGGACCGGCTACCTCGATCGCCTCGTGGCCGCGGGCTTCCCGCCCGAGTCCGTCGACATGGTGATCCTGACCCACCTGCACACCGATCATGTCGGCTGGAACACCCGGGCGGAGGGTGGCGAATGGGTGCCGACCTTCCCCCGCGCCCGTTATCTGACCTCTCGCGCAGAGAGGGACTTCTGGGCCGGATACGACATGGACGAAGCGCGGCGGCAGATGTTCCGCGACTCCGTGCATCCGATCGAAGAGGCGGGGCTGCTCGACCTCGTACCCGTCCCGGCCGAGGGCGCCGAGGTCGCCCCCAGCGTGCACCTGGTCCCCACGCCGGGTCACACTCCCGGTCACGTCGCGGTCCGGCTGACCAGCGGCGGCGAGAGCGCGCTGATCACCGGCGACTGCGTGCACCACCCCGTCCAACTGCTGTACCCCGATATCGGCAGCTGCGTCGACATCGACCCCGAGCAGGCCACGGCCACCCGCCGCGCCCTGCTCGCCTCGCTCGCCGGCGCCGGCGCCGGCGCCGGCGCCCTCGTGCTGGGCACCCACTTCCCCCCGCCGACCGCGGGCCGCGTGATCGCCGACGGCCCGGCCTACCGGCTTGCGCCCGTCCCGCCTAGTCGACCAGAAGGCGGTCGACCAGGGCGTTGACGTAGTCGGGGGTGAGCGGGCCCATGCCGAACAGGACCCGGACGTACATCGGGGCCAGCAGGTGGTCGAGGATGTCCAAGCCCTCGGGCGGCTGCTCGCCGCGGTCTCGGGCGCGGTCCAGCATGCCCTGCAGTTGGCGCCCGCGTTCGGCGACGAACGCGTCTCTTGCCTGTACGCCGGCCTCTCCCCCGGTGGACAAGGCGATGACCAGGCGCAACACCGCCAGCCCGTCGGGCCCGGTCACGTCGCGCGCGACGCCGGCCGCGTAAGCGCGCAGGTCGCCTTCCAAACTGCCGATATCCGGTATGGGCGAGGTGGTGGTGAGCCAGGTGATCGCCACGTCCGTGAGCAGGGCCTCCAGAGTGCCCCAGCGGCGATAGACGCTGGTGTCGGCCACCCCGGCGCGGGTGGCGACGTCACCGACGGTGAAGTTGCCGTGGCCGCGTTCGGCGATCAGGTCGGTGACCGCGTGGTGCACCGCGGCGCGGACGCGGGCGCTGCGCCCGCCGGGCCGGCGAGTCGGCTGCTGTTCCACCATGCCCACAGCTTAACGCAGTCACGACTTGCGTTTGCGAGTTATGGCGTCCTAAAGTCCCCCTAACGCAGTCATCTACTGCTTTAGGAGTGGCCATGCCCCCGCTGTTCTTTCCCGACAACCCTCAGTTCTGGTACGAGACCCTGCGCACCTTCGGACACATCGCCTACGGCGGCGCCGACTTCGGCGAGGTCGTGATCACCTGTCAGCGGATCACCGCCGGTGACTACGACAGCTGGCACGACGAGTGGCTGGCCACCGCCGACCGGGTGGCCGCCGAAGGGCGCGGGGCGCTGGCGGCCGGGCACCGCGTCAGCGCCCGCGACGCCTTCCTGCGCGCCTCCAACTACTACCGCTGCGCCGAGTTCTTCCTGCACGGCGACGCGGCCGATCCGCGCATCCGGCACGCGTACGACGCCTCAGTGGACTGTTTCCGCCAGGCGGCGGCGCTGTTCGCCCCGGTCATCCAGCCGGTGGAGATCCCGTACGAGGGCACCGTCCTGCCCGGCTACCTGTACTGTGCCGACGACTCCGCCACGGCCAGACCGACCGTGGTCATGCACAACGGGTTCGACGGCACGGTGGAGGAGATGCACTTCTTCGGCGCGGCCGCGGCCGTCGAACGCGGCTACACCGTGCTGACCTTCGACGGCCTCGGCCAGCCGGGCACCCGCCACCATCGGGGCCTGATGTTCCGTCCCGACTGGGAGAACGTGGTCGGCCCCGTACTGGACTACGCCCTGACCCGGCCCGAAGTCGACGGCGCCCGCGTCGCGCTGCTCGGCTGCAGCATGGGCGGCCTGCTCGCGCCCCGAGCCGCCGCCTTCGACCAGCGCGTCGCCGCGCTCATCGCCTTGGACGGGGTCTATGACCTGGGCGACATCTCCACCGCGCCCCTCCCCTTTCCCCGTGCCGAGGCCGAGCGCCGTCTGCGTGCCGAGCACGATCCGGAGTTGGACGCCATCATGACGGCCGCCATGGCCGTCGTGCCCATGCTGCGCTGGGCCGTCGAGCACGGCATGTACGCCATGGGTAGCGACACCCCGCGCGCGTTCGGCGCCGCCTACCTGGACTACCACCTGCGCGACGGCATCGCCGAGAAGATCGCCTGCCCGACCCTGGTCTGCGCCGGGGCCGACGACGGGTTCTTCAAGGGGCAGCCCGAGCTGCTGTACGAGCACCTGACCTGCCCCAAGACGCTGCTGGAGTTCACCGCCGAACAGGGCGCCGACGCCCACTGCCAGTCCGGCGCCCAGCGACTGGCCTTCGCGCGCGTCTACGACTGGCTCGACGACGTGTTCGGCACGACCGCCTGATCCCCCGCTCCCTTCCTGGAGAACGACATGACCATCGCCATGATCGACCGCGCTCTCGACATGACCGCCGCCATCGTCAAAGGCATCACCGACAGCCGGCTCCACGCCCCCACCCCCTGCGCCGACTGGGACGTGCGTACAGAGCTCAACCACATGGTCGGCGGCATGCGCGTCTTCGCCGCCGAGCTCACCGCGACCGACGCGGGCGGCGAGCACGAGGATGACTGGCTCGGCACCGACCCGCAGGCCGCCTTCTTCACCGCTGCCGACCTCGACCGCGCCGCCTGGCATCGTCCCGGCGCCCTCGACGCCACCGTACGTTTGGGGTTCGGAACCGTTCCGGGGCCGATGGCCGCCCTCATCCACCTCACCGAAGTCCTCGTCCACGGCGTCGACCTGGCGCTCGCCACCGGCCAGGAGCATCTCGTCGACGAACGGTCGTGCGGCGAACTGCTCACGATCATGCACGGCTTGGACTTCGACACCTTCCGCCGCCCCGGCATGTTCGGCCCCGCGGTCCCCGCCCCCGCCGACGCCCCCGCGCACCGGCAACTGCTGGCCTTCCTCGGCCGCGACGTCCCAGCCCGCCGGGGGCGATGAGTTCGCGGCACGCCTTCCGACCACACGTCAACGGGAGGTAGCCGTCACAGCAGCGCGACACACAGTCAACCAGCGGCTGCGGAGCCTGGATGTGCTGGTCGGGGAGTGGGACATGGAGGCATCGATCGACGGGCAGCCGATGGGCCGGTCCACGGGAGATGTTCACCTGGCACGACAGCCGGGGGTTCCTCATCATGCACGTCGATCCACCTCAGGCGATCGCCCGCAACACCGCCTACCGGCCGGCGATGGACGCACTGGACCTGCTGGAGCGGTACGCCGACATCCCGAATACCACCCGCCACTACGACGCCGGCGAGAACGTCCCCATCCAAGGGGTGGTGCCGGACGGCCGGCCCCGGTACCGGCCTTCGGCTTCGTCGGTCAGCTCGTCCCACGTCGGCGTAGTGCTCAGCGTCGTTGAGCAGTTCGAGCTCGTCGAGCACTGGACGATCCTGGAGGACGAGCGAACCGGATCAGAACGTAGCGGTAGTGATCAACACCCCGTCCCGAGAATGCACACAGCCGCAGGCAGCGGCCTTATCCGACCGAAATTTCGTCAGTGCTACCGGGATCCCCCCGTCCGTGGCCCAGCCCTGCCGATCTCGCCGGAGATCGGCAGCCAGTAGTAAACGATGAAAGCGGCGATCACGGACACACCGAGGACGGGAACCAGTGAGCCGAGGAGTGTTCCGGTGCCGATCCAGGCAAGCGCGAGCAGGAATCGCCTGCTGATCGCTCTCACACCAGCGGGATCGATGTTCTTGAGGAGCAGCCGATGATCACGCCGGGCATGCCACCAAATGATGTTGAACAGAGCGGCCGCCAGTTCGAACGCGATGCCGTGAAGGAGGATCGCGGTGCGCTCCCCCTGTCCGTCGCGAAATGAATTGGCCAAAACTGCGGCGGCGAATGGGAGGAGCGCGATGTCCATCAGCAGCAGTGTGTTCAGGAACAATATCAACCGGTCAGCATGACGGATGTGATCGAACATGACGTGATGATTGGCCCATACCTGTCCTATCAGCATGAAAGTGATGACATAGGACACGTATGACGGCCAGAGTGCGGCAAGGCCCTGGAGCAGGTGCCGGGTGTCCTCCGGTGGGTGAATCTCCAGAACGAGGAGAGTAACGGCGATGGCGATGACCGCATCACTCAACGCAACGACCCGCGCGGGATCACGTTCGATCGGGTCAGGCTCACGGCGAGGCCTTCCAGTCACGACCGTCCCTTTCGATGTGGATCTTGGCGATGCCGGCGTTCGTCAGCGCCAGCGGCATTCCCCGACGTGGCACCGGGACTGCGGCGTGTCAGAGGAGGCCCATCGCGCCCCGACCAGCCCGATCGCGGAAGGGCGATGAGCGGTACTGGGCCGATGGAGATGGGATTTGGCTGCGAGCGCGTGGAAGTGGCCGATGCTGCCCGCCCATCGGCGCTGGAGTAGTTCGCTGCTCGGTATTGCTCGCATCACATGTCCAGGACGCTGTCGGTGGTGGGCCGGGCGCAGCAGGGGAGCACCTGCCCATAGGCCGGAGGTTCCAGCGGGGCCGGGGGTAACCTCGCCGGACAGCAGGGGCGTGATGCAGGTGTGGCATAAGCCGGTGCGGCAAACTCCGGCGGGTTCGGATGCCGCAGGCTTCGGCGAGTTCGAGCAGGCTGTGGCCGCCGGTGGTGATGGCGCTATCTGTGACAGCGGCGGTCATGGCAGTCGGCCGCGGGCCCGCGCAGAGGCGGTGTGAACCACGTGGCGGACCGCCCCGAGCCGCTTGCAGATGGCGGCGATGGAGGTCTCGTCGGTGAGGTCGACGGTCTCGGTGGTGGTCCTGGGCTCGTCGGCGTAGACGGAGGCCAGAGCCTCCTGGTCACGGCTGGCAGCGATCACGTGCGCCCTCGAACCCGAGAGGCGAGCGCAAGGGCGCTGGCGATCCCGCTGCCCCGGCCGATGACCAGAACAGTCTGGTCCTTCAGCGATCCGCTCATGCCAGCGTTCTTGCGAGGAAGTCGCGGATGTGGCCGGCTGCGGCGTCGAGATGGCTTTCAAGCAGGAAGTGCCCGCCGTCGAGCAGACAGATCTCGGCACTGGGCGCGTCATCCCTGAAGGCACGCGCGCCTTCAGGGATGAAGATCTGATCGTTGCGGCCCCAGACGGCCAGCAGCGGGACGTGGCTGTCGCGCAGGTAGGCGTGCAGCTTCGGGTACAGCGGGAGGTTACCGGCGTAATCGGCGAACAGCCGCAGCTGGATGAGGTCGTTGCCGGGCCGGGACACCAGGGCGTGGTCGTGATACCAGGTGTCGGGGCTGACGACGCTCTCGTCGGCCACTCCGTGCAGGTACTGCCAGCGGATGGCGTCCAGGGTCAGGGCCTGCCGGACCGCTGCCTCGGTCTGCGGGTTCTGGTCCTGCCAGTACGCGCGTACCGGTTTCCAGAACTCCTCTCCAAAGCCGGCCTCGTAGCCATTGCCGTTCTGGGTGATGATCGCGGTGACCGCGTCGGGGTCGGCCAGGGCGAGCCGCCAACCCACGGGCGCACCGTAGTCCTGCACGTACATCGCATACCGCGTAACCCCGAGCTGGCTCAGCAGAGCTCCGGTCAGGCCAGCCAGGGCATCGAAGGTATACCCGAACTCGCCGGCGAGCGGCGCGTCGGACAATCCGAACCCCAGGTGATCAGGGGCGATCACCCGATAGCGGTCGGCCAGCAGCGGGATCAGGTTGCGGAACATGAACGAGCTGGTGGGAAAGCCATGGAGCAGCACCACGGCAGGCGCGTCGGCCGGGCCTGCTTCCCGATAGAACAGCCGCCGCTCGTGGACGGTGGCGTAGCGGTGGTGAACGGTGGTCATCGCATGCTTCCTGGAAGACTCGGCATATCTAGACCAACGGTGGTACCCGCCAGGCACGCGGCATCCCGACAGTTGACCATCATCTTGACCAACTTTTATGGCCCCAACCCCCACGCTGAAGAGCCGCTCGTAGATCCCCCGCAGATGACCCTGTTCACCTCGGCGCGCGAGGCTGAGGCCCTCGCGTCCAGCGTTGAGAACGCGGGCAGCTCCAGCCCGTCTCCGGGACATCGGCCAGCTTGGGAATGCAGCCCATCCGCTGATACGACTTCAACATCACCAGCAGCGCGAAGTGATGGTCCTCCGACTGGGTGCGCTCGGCCGCCCACGCGGCCTCCGCCTGGCTCGGCAAGAAGAACACATGCGGCTCGCGCGCCGTGATCAGCCGCTTAAACCGCGGATACGCCGTCCGCTCGATCGAGGCCACCCGCCGCCAATCTCCCCGAGCTCGGCCTCAACCCCCGATCTACCTCGCTCACCGTAGCGACGGTCTCAACCCACCCGCCCCAAAGTCACCACACCGCAACCGGTACACCTTCAAGATTGCGATTGTGGGTTTGGAGCCTACCTTGGCTGCACCCGACCCATCGCCCGATCTCTGGGAGGGCGCCGGTGAAGTGCGTACCGCCGAGCTCCCTCGCCCAACCTCCTGACCACAGGCGGCGCGCGCCCGACCTCCTGTCCGCAGGCGGTTGAAGCCACCCGCTGCCGGTCAGCCGATCGGTGGGGCGGATCAGCCGTTCGGAGGGGCGGAGAAGTGAGCCGCTGGTTCATGCCACGGGTTGATGTGTGCCGTGCTGCCTGCTTGAGAGGCTGACGACCTCCAAACGGAAAGGGGCGAGCCACATGTCAGAAGTGGGCGACGGGCGTACGAGCCTGCCGGGAGCCGCAGCGGTGAGTCGGCGTGGGCTGCTCGCCGGTGCGGGTGCCGCGGCGGGCACCGCGGCGGCCGGCACATGGGGCGCCGCGGCGGCGTTGGCGCAATCGGGCGCGGCGGAGTCTGCTGCGGCGGAAGCGGAAGCGGCGATGTTCGGGCCGGTGACAGTACGTCCGGGCGACTTTCGCTACGACAACCTGTTGCGTGGCAACAACTTCCGGTTCGTCGGCCGGCCGGAGGAGATCCGCGTGGTCGGGTCGACCGATCAGGTGGTGCGCGCGGTGTCGGAGGCGGTGCGGTCCGACCGACGGGTCGCGGTGCGCAGTGGCGGGCACTGCTTCGAGAACTTCACCGCCGATCCGGCGGTTCGGGTGCTGCTGGACCTCTCGCCGATGGACGAGGTCGGCTATGACGCCGGCCGGCGGGCGTTCGCCGTGCAACCCGGAGCCACCCTCGGTCAGGTGTACCGGACGCTGCTCAAAGGCTGGGGCGTGACGATCCCCGGGGGCGGCTGTCCGGAAGTGGGTGCCGGTGGGCACTTCGCGGGCGGCGGATACGGACCGCTGTCCAGGCGGTACGGCTCGGTGGTGGATCATCTGTACGGCGTGGAGGTCGTGGTGGTCGACCGCGACGGCACCGCCCGCGCGGTGGTCGCCACCCGCGAGCCGGACGACCCGCACCGCGACCTGTGGTGGGCGCACACCGGTGGTGGTGGCGGCAACTTCGGCGTGGTCACCCGCTACTGGCTGCGCTCCCCCGGCGTCGCCGGCACCGATCCGTCCCAGCTGCTCCCGGAGGCGCCGCAGCGGATGCTGCAGCACGTGGTCATCTGGTCCTGGGAGCACATGACCGAAAAGGCGATCACCGGACTGCTGCGCAACTTCGGGACCTGGCATGAGCGCAACAGCGCGCCCGGCGCTCCGTACGCCGGACTGTACGGGATCCTCCAGCTGTCGCACCGCGCCGGCGGAACCGTCATGCTGGTCGCGCAGATCGACGCGGACCTTCCCAATGCCGACAGCATGGTGACCGGCTTCGCGTCCGCGGTGACCGCGGGCCTCGACCTCACACCGGCGCTCGACATCCGGCGGACGATGCCCTGGTTGCACCGGATGACCTGGCCGGGCACCGGCGAGCCGGGTGACGTGATCACCCGGCGCTACAAGATCAAGGCCGGCTACCTGCGACGATCATTCACCGAGACCCAACTCGCGGCCGCCCATCGCAACCTGACCAACTCCACCGGCGGCTCCAACGCCGGCATGCTGCTCATCGGCTATGGCGGCCAGGTCCGCGCGACAGCGCCAGGGGCCACCGCGATCGCCCAGCGAGACGTGGTCATGAAGGCGGTCTACCAGACGATCTGGGAAGACGAGAAGGATGACAAGGCCAACCTCGCCTGGGTTCGCGGCTTCTACCACGACGTTTACGCCGAGACCGGCGGCGTGCCCGTGCCCGGCGAGGTCAACGACGGCTCCTACATCAACTACCCGGACGCCGACCTGGCCGACCCGGCGTGGAACACCTTAGGTGTGCCCGCGCACACGCTCTATTACAAGGACAACTATCCACGCCTCCAACGGGTGAAGGCCCGGTGGGACCCGCGCAACGTCTTCCGGCACGCCCTGGCCATCGAGCCTCCTCAGGCGGGCTGAGCCGCGTAGGGACGTGCCGATGTGGAGGTTAGATTCCCCGCTCGGGGGCCGGCGACGGACGTGGAGGCCGCGGATGTGCGATCCAGCGACACGGCGGCCCGTACCTGCACCGAAATGGTGGCTTTCGCCGCTGGAGGAGCACGCGGATGAGTGATCCAGCGGTACGGTGGCGTGTGCCTCCACCGGCATGGTGGCCTGTGCGGTGGAGGAGGCCGCGAATGAGCGATCCAGCGACACGGTGGCCCGTGACGGTGACCGTCGGCCCGTATGCCTTGCTGGCGCTTCTGGCCGGCGTCACCGTGGCCATCAAGCGGTCGGCGGGCGCGTCCCCGCTCGCCGACCTGGTGCTGTGCGCGCTGCTGGCGGCGTGGATGCTGGGAGTCTTCACGCTCCGCCCCGCCTGGCGCGAGCGCGTGCCGGTGATGGCCGTGTTCTTCGCCGTGCTGATCCTGCTCACGGCGATTCTGGTGGTCAGGGACCCGTGGTTCGGGTTTTTCACCCCTGCCGGATACATCTACGCCTTCCGGGTCCTGCGCTGGCCGTGGCAACCGGCCGGCGTCGCGGCGGTGGCTATGGTGGCGGGCACGGCGCAGGCGTACGACGTGGACAAGACCACATCTGTGGGGCTGATCACGTATGTCGCTGTCATGGCCGCGAATGTGATCCCTATGTGTGGCTTCGCCTGGTTCGCTCGGCGTAGTGCCCAGCAGAACGACGAGCGCAAGCGGGCGCTGGAAGAGGCGCGCGAAGCGAACCGCAGGCTGGAGACGACACTGACGGAGAACGCGGCCCTGCACGAGCAGTTACTGGCGCAGGCCAGGCTGGCCGGCGTGCACGACGAGCGGCGGCGGATGGCGCGGGAGATCCACGACACGCTGGCGCAGGGACTCACCGGCATCATCACCCAACTGCACGCGGCCGAGCACGCCGGCGACGACCCGGCGGAATGGCGCCGGCACGTCGAAGCCGCGACCAGGCTGGCCGGGGAGAGCCTGTCCGAGGCGCGGCGATCGGTGGACGCGCTGCGTCCTGAGCCGCTGCGGACCGCGCGGCTGGGCGAGGCATTGGCGAGCGTGGCCGGCCGCTGGTCGGCACTGAACGAGATCCCGGTCCAGGTCACGACGACCGGCACGGCGCGGCCGATGCGCCCGGAGGTCGAGGTCGCGTTGCTCAGAACCGCGCAGGAGGCGCTGACGAACGTGGCCAAGCACGCGCGGGCGACCCGGGCGGGGGTGACACTGTCGTACATGGAACACGAGGTCGCTCTGGACGTGCGCGACGACGGTGTCGGCTTCGACCCGGCCTGCCTCGGGGACGGTGGTGGCGATGGTCCGCGTACGGCTCACCTTGGGTTTGGGCTGATCGCGATGCGGCAGCGGATCGAGGGCCTGTCAGGCACGCTGCAGGTGGAGTCGGAGCCCGGTGCCGGCACGGGGATCTCGGCCCGTGTCCCCGCTGAGTGGGCCGAGCCATGAGCAGTCCGGATGGCGTGATCAGACTGCTGGTCGTCGACGATCATCCGGTGGTCAGAGACGGCTTGAGCAGCATGTTCGCTCGCGATCCGGACTTCGAGGTGGTCGGGGAGGCCGCCGATGGAGCCGAGGCGGTCCGGCTCGCCGAGACGCTACGGCCGGATGTGGTCCTCATGGATCTGCGGATGCCCGGCATGGACGGCGTGAGCGCGACAAGAGAGCTGGCCGGGCGCGGGACCGGGGTGCGCGTGCTGGTGCTCACGACGTATGACACCGACAGTCACGTGCTGCCCGCGATCGAGGCTGGCGCCACCGGCTACCTGCTCAAGGACGCTCCCCGTGACGAGCTCCTGCGGGGGGTCCGGGCGACGGCTCGGGGCGAGGCGGTTCTCGCGCCGTCGGCGGCGGCTCTGCTCATGAGCCGAGTACGCTCTTCCGCCTCGGGGCTGCTCAGCCGGCGGGAGCTCGAAGTACTCCAGCTGGTGGCGGCCGGTGGCACGAACCGAGAGGCGGCGGCGCAGCTTTTCGTCACGGAGGCCACGATCAAATCCCACCTGCTGAACATCTACGGCAAGCTTGGCGTCGGCGACCGCGCCGCCGCCGTCACCGAGGCGTTCAACCGAGGATTGCTCGTCCCCCGAACACCGGAACAACCCTGACGCGGTAGTGATGTGACACGGCTGCCGGAAGGAACCGCACCGGTGCGCGCCTGCGCAGACGCGATGTCCTCTGACGAAGGGAACAGGCTGGAGGGGGCAGCAGCTCGCTCCGCTTCGTACTCCCACTACTCCACGTCACCGTCAACGCTCTGGGCGCAGTGATCTGCGCCGAGTGCGGGACGTTAGCGAGCGATGAGTTCGGGCTTCTTGCCGGGGGCACCGATCGTGGCGTGGAAGAGGCCTCCGAGTAGGGCGCCCGCGGCAAGGGCGCAGTGCCAGGGGCTGCTTGTGACGTGCCGCGGTTGATGTCGCTGTCTCTGCCGCGTTCTTGTCGTGCTGGCTCGGCAGTTGGTTGATGCGCGGGTGGGCGTTAGGACGATGCCGGGCTCGGCCCCGGCATCGTCCATCCGTCCGTCGACGTGGATATCGTGATCACCATGACATCCCGAACCGGCGAATCACCTCAGCTGGCCGCACTCCGCAGTCTGCTGGGCGAAGAGAAGCCGCCCTCACCGTCCCGCGCCTGGCGGGCGATACGTGAGCTGGTCGTCATGGATTACGGCATCGGCACCACCGCTGCGACCGAACTCGCCGCCGACTTCGCCGTGATAGCGGAACCGCCGACGGACAGACTGCTCAAACTGTGGCCGGCCGTTACCGACCGCGGCGAATTCGCTCGACTCCTCCTCGCTCCCGCCTTCGCTCGCGAGCACCGCACCGAGCTCGACCTCGGCAGGAAACACACCTTAGAGGGTGTGGGCCACCTGACAACGCTCCGCCGCCTGCGGATCTCGCGCCGCAAGGACATCACGGTCCTGGACGGGCTCGCCACCCTCCGCAACCTCATCCATCTCGATCTCGACCAATGCCCTGAGATCTCTGACCTGGCCCCGATCGTCGGCCTCACGGAGCTGACCACACTCAACCTGGGCGGCTGCCGCGCGGTCATTGACCTCGCCCCGCTCAAGGCGCTCACCGGCCTCGAAAGGCTCGATCTGTCCAGGACCGGCATCAGTCATCTCGCCGACCTGACGGAACTCGCCGCTCTCACCGAGCTGAATGTCTCCCGATGCGTCCGTCTGGAAGACCTCGAAGGGCTCGGCGACAAACCGGCCTTGACCACCCTGAAGATCGAGGGATGCGCCCGGCTCACGTCCCTGCGGGGCCTCGGCACGCTTCCCGGGATCACCCGCCTCAGCCTGACGGGCTGCGACGAGCTAACCGACCTACGAGGGATCACCGGCCTCACCGGGCTGGAAGGGCTGGTGATCTCCGGGTGCGCCGGTCTCGCCTCGCTCGAAGGCGTCGAACAACTGCCGTCGCTCCGGTGGGTCTCGATCGTCGACAGCCCCGAGGTGCGCGATCTCTCGCCTCTGTCCGCCGTGCCCGCGCTGCGTAAGCTCCTCCTCTCCGGGCAGCCTGTCACCGACGCCTCCTCACTCCCCCGCTCGGCATCGCTGAACGAGCTCACCCTCCGCTACTGCGACATCCTCGACAACCTCGACGGGCTCGGCGGCCTGCCCGCACTGTCCGATCTGTGGTTGGACGGATGCGGCGGGCTGCGTACGCCGGGAACCGGCCACGATCTGCCGTCGCTGCGCCGGCTGACCCTGTGGAGCAGCCCCGCGCTGGAAGACCTCGGCGGCATAGCCGACCTTCCGGCACTCGCCGAGCTGTCGTTGTTGAGACTTCCGGACGACCTCGACCCCGCAGGTCTGCGCGGCCGAGCCCCGTTCAAGACGATCCGCACCCATCGCGACCACGATCCCCGATGGCAGGCCGCCATCTCGCAGGCGCTCGGCAAGAAGGTGCGGATGGTCAACGGCTGGCTCGAAGTCCTGGACGAACCGCTGGATGCTTGACGCCGACCGGCCGTCACATGGCGGGGCCCGCGGACGCAACCGATGAGGACGTCGCCGACGTGCAAGGCTTACAACCCCACGGGGTAGGACTCGTGTCGTACGGAGCCGGCGATCGCCTGACCTGTAACCCTCGAGCCACACCAGGATGAACCGGCATCGGGCACTACCGGTAGTTCGTTGAACCAACGGTGGTTCGTAGAGACATAACCCATGACCTGGCGAACGGTGTCGATCAGTACTTACAGGTCAGCGAGTGGTTTCGCCCAAGCTCACCACAAGTGTGGGAACGAAACGTGCACAGGTGCGTGGCGTGTTGATGGTCACCGTGGTGGTGGGTGGAGGCGCGGTCGGCGGTCAGGTGGCCAAGTGTCGGGCTGAGGCGTTACGGCCAGGCCGAGGACATCGCCGCCTCGGTGACTTGGGTGGACGAGGCCATAAGGGGCCCGGCGAAGGACTTCCAAAAGCTGGTGGACAAGCTCGTCAAGGAGGTGTTCTGCGGCGGGCAGACCGGGACGGCCGACGAGGCCGAGCCGGCTCAGTAGACGGGGCCGAGCACGGCGGACCCGTACGCCGTGCGGGCGGACTTCTTACAGTCGTGCGGCACGGCCGCCGGAAAGGGCCGCGCCGGTGCACACTGAAGCGCGCACCGGCGCGGGCCGGATGAGGGCGAACCTGCCCGCGTGAGGCGGGAAGGTTCACCTGCCCGTGCGGGCGTGCCGCCGGTCCCAGCTCATCCACCCGGAGGCGGCGGGCTCAGGCGGTTCCCTTCTCGTCGGTAGATTTCGCCACGTCTTCGGCCATGAGAGCCAGGACCTTGACGTGGCCGACGGTGAAACGCCGAGCCGGCTCAGGCTGCGTGAGCCCCAGGCCCGACTCGGCCGCGGGGACCAACTGCTCACGCAGGGCTCGCATGATCTGCGCGCGCCCGGTGTCCGGCAGCGTTCGCAGGTCAACAGCCCCGAGGTTGGCGCTGAGGACCAGCTCGAGGTGTTCCTTGGTGGCCGCGTCGTCGACGGATTCGAGCAGGACTTGGACCACCCATTCGAACAATCCGGACGACGCCGTCCACGCGTACTCGTCGGAGATGAAGATGTCGCTCGCCATCAGGGAGCACCCACGATGAAGACGTTGCGGCCCAGCGGTTCGATGAAGGCCTTCACGATTTCGATCTGGGCGGGTGTGAACAGAGCGACGTCGACTGGCACGAATTGCGCCTTCGACAGGTGCGACTGAATCTGGGCCTGCAGGTTCGGCCATTGCGCCTCGAAGTGCGCCGCGGGAAGCCCGCTGCCCACCGCGTCATAGGACCGCTTGTACTGGTCGAACCAGTCCTCGCTCGTGCCGCTCGACCGGAAGAGCTGCACGCCGCGCGCTTGCTCGATACGGAGTGCGGTTTCCATCTCCTCTTTCCGGAATCTCCCGCCTTGCGCCGCGTCCATCCCCAGCGCCTTGCGGCGCATCAGCTCCACCAGTCGGGCTCTGAGGCTGCCGAGCGTGACCTTAGCACCCTCGAGCGCCTCGAGATCGGCCACCGCCTGCGATTCGAGCCCGAGCACGGTCCCCGATTCGAGGCCCGTCTCGGCCTCCAGGCCCGCTACTGCCTCCTCGACGCCGACGCCCGTGCGCACGGAGTTCCGGAAGGCGACCACGCTCTTGGCGATCTTGCCGATGACCAGCGGGCCCAGGATCTCGCCGGCGACCCAGGCGCAGCCCGAGGCCTTGAAGTTGGCGCAGTCGATGACGTCGCCGAGCACGACGTGCACCAGGTTGCGGAACGACTCCTGGATCACCTTCCGCACGTCCATGTGCAGCGTGCGGTGCTCGATGAAGTCGACGTCCTTGGAGACCAGGTTGTCGCGGACGCAGTCCGCGTCGGTCGCACTCGTCATCTGACACGTGATGACGCTGTAGTACACCGTTCCGTGGATGTGCAGCGGGATGTCCATGTCGCACGTCCCGTCGCCACCCCAGCCGGTGGTGCACGACCCGTTCCAGGAGTCGACGGTCAGGTCGGTCGACACCTGCGTCAGCGCGAAGCCGCCCTCCCAGGTGGCGATGCGCTGCCTTTCCTGGGTCTCCTTGTGCGCCTGTGCCTCGGCCCTTTCCGCTGCGGCTTGCGCCTCCTCAGCGCTCTGCCGCGCGTTCTTGGCGGCTTCCTCCGCGGCCGTCGCGTCGGCTTCCGCCTTGGAGGCGACGTCGCGGGCGGTGGCGGCGTCGGCCTCCGCCGCGCTGGCGGCGGCGCGGGCCGAGGCGGCGTCCAGTTCGGCCGCGTCGGCCGAGTCGCGGGCGTCGCTGGCGTACCCTTCGGCGGCGGTGGCCGCCGAGTCGGCGGCCGCGGCATCGGCGGTGGCCCTGCGGTCGTACTCGACAGTGTTGGCCTCGGCCTTCACCGCTGCCTTGGCCGCGGCCGCCGCCTCTGCCGCCGAGGCCTGCGCCTGGGCGAGCGAGGCCACGGCCTTGGCCGCGGACTGCGCGGCTTCGGACGCCGCGACGGCGGCGGCCTTGGCGTCGGCGTCGGCCTGCTCGGCCAGTAGCGCGGCCTCCTTGGCGGCCTTGTTCGCCTGGGTGGACTTGGCCTGGGCGACTGCGGCCTGCTGGGCGGCGAGCGTTTTGGACGCCTGGGCGGTCAGTACGGCCAGGCCCGCCGAGGCGTCGGTCTCCTTGTACGGGGAGCCGAGCTCGATGGCGTCGTTGGCCGGCTTGATGACCTGAGCGGCCGAGTCACGGGTGGCCACGGCCGCCTGGGCGGTGGCGTAGGCGAACCCCGCGGTGCGGACCGCGCTGACGTGCGCGGCGTCGGCCTCCTTGCGGGCGACGATGGCGTCGGCCCTGGCCTTGACCGCGTTCGCCACGGCGGTGTCGGCGTAGGCCTTGGCCTCGCGGGCGTTGATTCCCGCGGCCCACGAGGCCGCGATGGCGTCGGCCGCCGCAGCGTGGGCCTTCTTGACGGCCTCGTTGGTGATCTTCACGTCGCGCTGGGCCGCGTCGGAGGCGGACCGGGCGCGAGCCGCGGAGGCCGTGGCGCGCGTGGCCGCCTCACGGGCGGCGGCCGCGGCCGCGGTGGCCTGGTCGGCGGCGGCGCGGGCGTTGGTCGCGGCGGTGGTCGCCCGGTCGGCCGCGGAACGCGCCTGCGTAGCGGCGGTCCTGGCCCCCTCGGCGGCATCGGTGCCCTCGGCGGCGGCGGCGTACGCCTCGCGGGAGGCGGCCTTGGCCTGCAGGGCGTCTCGGGTGCTCTCGGCCTCCACAGCGGTGTTTCGGGCCGCGGCCGCATCGCGCTCGGCCTGCTCCGCCGCTTCCCTCTTCTCGGCGGCCGTGTTACCGGCGCCTTGGGCGGCGCTGAGCGCGTCGGCGGCCTTGGTGCGTTCGGTTTGGGCTCTGGCCTCGGCGTTGGCGGCGTTGGTCCGCTGCTGGGCGGCGATGTTCTTCTGCCGCTCGGCGTTGTCGCGCTCGGCCTCGGCGATCTCCCGCTTGGCCTTGGCGTCGTCGGCGGCGGCCTTGGCCGTCTGCTCGGCGTCCTCGGCCCTGGCCTGGGCGTTCTTGGCCTTGGTCGCGTTCTCAGCCGCGAGTGCGGCCTGCGTGGCGGCGCCTTCGGCGGCGGCCTTGGCCTGCGCGGCGGCCTCCTGGGCGGCCATCCGCCGGAACTCCGCCCGTGAGGCGTGCGCCTGCGTCTCGGCCAGCGCCATCAGCGTCTTGCTGTCGGCGGCCGAGGCACGGGTGGCGTTGGCGGCGGTCTCGGTGGCCTTGGCCACGGCCTGCGTGGCGGCGGCCGAAGCCCTGGTCACCTGGACGGCCTGCTGGCCGTAGAGCAGACCGCGCCCTCGGGGCAGGCTGGCGGCGTCGGCGATGGCGTACGCGGCCTGCTGCGCGGCCACGGCCGCGGCGGCGTGCCGCTGCGCCGACTGTGAGGCCCGCGAGGCGACGAACACCCGGCCCAGCGACATCGCCTGGGCCTTGACGATGTCGTTCTTGACCTTGGCGAACACCGCCGCGCTCGGATAGGACGGGGTTCCCGACGGCTGCTTGAGCCAGTAGGCCTGCCAGTCGGCCAGCCGGACACCGATGATCGACTGGCCCAGCGCCTCGCCCAGGGCATGGGAGGCGACCTGGAGGTCGGTGGCGGCTTGGGCCTCCTCGGCAAGGATGCTGTCACGCTGGGCGCGCTGGCCGTCGACCTCCTGCTGCCACTCCGCCGAGGCCTTGGCGAACTCAGCGGTCAGCACCTCGTGCGGGTCCGGCGGGTTGTCGGTGGCGCAGGAGGCGTAGCGGGCCTTGAGGTTCTCGACGTCGACCCGGAACTCCATGCTGTCCGGATCGGGCGCGCTGGTCGGGAAGCCGCCGCGCTCCAGGAAGGCCCGCGCGTCGTCGGCGTACATGGGGTGCAGGAAGGACATGTCCTTCCACGCGTCCCGCCCCTTGTCGTCGTCGCCGCCGGCGGGGTAACGCTCCTTGGCGATCGCGTTGACCGCGTCCACGGATTCCTTGGCGGCCAGCGGGGTCTGGTCGGCGTAGAAGTCCTCCTCTTCCCGCCAGTACTGGCCGTCGACCCAAGAGGACAGGCCCACCTTGGTGAAGGGGTTGTCCTTCTGCTCGATCCACTGGAACGCGGCCTCCGTGTAGCCCTGCGGAGGCGGAACGTTGAGCGACTCCTCCCAGACGGTGTGCCGGTCGTTGAGCTCGTTCAGCTTGGCCGAGGCCCGCTCTTCGTCCTGCTCGTAGGCGGTGTGCAGCGGGGTCGACGGGGTGGTCTCGTAGTCGGGGGCGGCGTTGCGCAGCAGGATGTCGTCCGTGCCGCCCAGCCCGGCGCGGGCGACGGCCTTCAGATCCTGGCCGCCCTTGCGCTGTACGACGGTGAGCAGGCACTGGGCCGCGCGGACCGACGCGGCGTGCGCCAGGTCGTACTCGGCGGCGTCAGCGAAGGCAGCGTCGGCGAGGGCGGAGTCGGCGAAGGCGAGCGCCGGGCCGGCGCCGGGCAGGGGTGCGAACTGCACGCCGGCGATGACGACGCCGACAGAGGTGAGGGCCGCGGCCGCGGCGCGCAGCCGTCCTAAAAGAGGGCGCCGGGTACGGCGCGATGAGGCAGTGGTGGTGTGCATGGTCAGCTTTCAGCCGCTGGTACGGGAATGGAGGTGCTCAGAAGAAGGCGTTGAAGGCGTTCCAGCCCGCGTTGCCGATCTTCTCTTTGGCGGCGAAGGGAGCCGAGGAGACGCCGGTGCCCTTGAAGAGCCACAGCGCGCCGGCGGAGTCGCGGGCGATCAGGTCGGCCTTTCCGTCCCCGTTGTTGTCGCCGGTGGAGACCAGGGCGGTGTAGGCGTCCCAGCCGGTGCCCGCGCTGATGCGGGCGCCCAGGATCTGCTCGGCGGTGATGCCACCGGTCCCCGGATAGATGTAGAGGGTGCCGGCGGTGGTCCTGGCCAGCAGGTCGTTCTTGCCGTCGCCGGTGTAGTCGCCGTAGCCCGCCAGGGCGTCCATGCCGTTCCAGCCGGCGGTTCCGGCCTGGACGCGGGCCGCGAGCCCGCCGTCGGTGCGGCCCGGGTAGAGCCACAGGGCGCCGGCCGTGTCCCGTGCGATGATCTCGGGCGCGGCGCTGCTGCCCATGTTGCCCGGGGTCATGATCAGGTTGTAGCCGTCCATGTTCGAGGCGACGGGCATGGTGGAGGTGCCGCGCTCGGCGGTGTAGTAGAGCTCGCCGCCCAGACGGAAGAACAGGTCGTTCCTGGTGCCGTTCTCGGAGGTGTTGGCGCGCAGGATCGCGGTCGCCGCGGAGAAGCCGCCGCCGAGGTCGACGGCGGCCTCGAGGCCGCCGGTGCTCTTGGGCTCATAGGCGAGCAGGTGACCGTCGCTCGCCCTGCGTACGAACAGGGGCAGCATGGGCGCACCAGCCGCGGCGGACGCGGCGGGCGCGGTGAGCAACGAGCCCAGCACGGTGAGCAGGACCAGCGCTGCCAGGGTTCTGGCACGAGCTAACGCCCGGTTTACGGGTTTGGACATTCGATGTGACCTCGTATGGCTAGGAGGGGTCGACCTCGCGGGTGGCGTACTCGCTCTGCCCGCGAGAATGTGTCCAAGATACACAGTTACGGAGCACATGCTCTGTTATTCTGGTGGGCGTGCCTCGCCCTCGGGTTCATGATCTGGATCACTTGCTGGACGTCGCCGAGCGACTGGTGGTCGACGGCGGGCCGGAGGGCTTGACGGTGCGCGGGCTGGCGGCGGCCTCCGGGGTGTCGAACGGGGCGATCTACCACGCGTTCGGGTCGCTGCCGGTGCTGCTCGGGCGGCTGTGGCTGAGGGCGGCGGAAGAACTTCTCAATCTGCAGATCGAGCTCGTCGACGCGGCGCGGGGCGACGGCCATGAGGCGGCGGTCGAGGCGGTGGTGGCGGCGGCGAGCGCGCCCGCGGTGTTCGCCGACCGGCGGCCCATGGCGGCGCGGCTGCTGATGACGACGCGACGTGACCAGTTGCTCGGTCCCCAGGTTCCGGAGGAGCTGGCCGAGGCGATGTTCGCCCTGGACAAGCGGCTGATGATGTTGCTGTCCGGGCTGGCGCGGGCGTTGTGGGACCGAGCCGACAGGGCGGGCGTCGAGGTGATGACGCTGTGCGTGGTCGAGCTGCCGACGGCGATGTTCCGCCGGACGTTGACCGCGCCGTCCGCGGATGGCCCGCCCGAGGTCGCCGCCGACAGCCGGGAACGACTGAAGGCCGCGGTCCGCGCCGCCCTCACCCTTCCGCCACCGCCCCCGCACGTCGGCTAGCACGTCCCCACGGGGCCGATCCGACCACCCCCCTGGCCCGCGCGCTCTCGCCCCGCTTCATCGGCGTCCTGCCGCCATCTCCTGGATTTCCAGCCACCCCACTCCTCGCGGTCGGCCACTCCAGGTGTACCTTTGACTCTGTGACCCGATTCGAGAATCCGGTCAACGGGTCACTGAGGAGATGTGATGAGCGACGAGCGGGCCGACTTGATCCTGGACACCGCCGCGGAGCTGCTGGTCTCGTGGGGATACCGGCGGGTGACGATCGAGGATGTCGCGCGCCGGGCCGGGATCGGCAAGGGGACGGTCTACCTGCACTTCAACACCAAGGAAGTGCTGTTTCTCACCGTGTTGTTGCGTGAGCAGGCGCGGCTGCTCGACCGGTTCCTGGCCGCCTTCCAAGCCGACCCGTCCCACGTGCTCCCGAGCGAGCTGGCCGGCCTGGCGTACCGGCTGGTGCACGAGGACCCGCTCGTCCACCTGATCATCACCGGGGACCCCGAGACGCTCGGTGCGCTCGTCCGGAGCGGCGCCGAGCATGTCGGCCCGCTCATGAAGGCGCGCGTGCGGACGATCTCCGATTATTTCGAGGTCATGCGCGAGCACGGTGTCGTCCGCGACGACCTGGCGCCCGAGGCGCTCCTGCACGCGTACACGGCGATCCTCAGCGGGTTCCTGATGATCGATCCGTACCGGACGGACGACGAGATCTCGCTGGCGGCCAGGGGCGAGCTGATCGCGTACACCGTCAGGTCGTCCTTCGAAACCCCCGACGCGGCCGAGCGCGTGCGCGGCGCCGTGCCGCAGGTGCTCGAGCTCTACCGGAACATGCGCGAACTGCTGATCGAGGAGATCGGCCGGCAGAAACTCACCTGAGCTTCACCTGAGTGGAGGCATCGTGAATGTCGTCAACCTGTTAGATCCGGCACTCATGCAGGACCCCTTCGGCGGCTTCGCTCGAATCCGGGAGGAGGGGCCGATGGTCAAGGGCTCTTTCTCCGGAGCGGTCACCCCGATGTGGCTGATCACCCGCTATGAGGCCGTGAAGAACGTGCTCAGCGACACCCGGTTCGTCAACAGCCCGGCGAGCGTGCCCGGGATGGATGTGGGCAACATCCGAGAGCAGATGATCGCGGCCAGGGGCATCGACCCGGAGCTGGCCCCGTACATCCTCGACAGCATCCTGGACGTGGACGGCGCCGACCATCTGCGGCTGCGCCGCCTGGTCTCCCGCGAGTTCACCGCCCGCCGGGTCATCGACCTGCGCCCCCGCATGGCCGAGCTCACCGAGGCGCAGCTCGACCAGCTGGGCGACGAGACCGAACTGATCGAGAACTTCGCCTACCCGCTGCCCATCACGGTGATCTGCGAGCTGGTCGGCGTACCCGAGGAGGACCGCCCCGCCTGGCGCGACCAGGGGCGGGCCCTGATGACCCTCACTCCCGGCGCGGCGAACGCACCGCTGTGGGGGATGGTCGAGCTGGCCCAGGACCTGATCGAACGGCGGCGCGCGGAACCGGGCGACGACCTGCTGTCGGCGTTGATCCGCGCCCACGACGAGGACGGCGACCGGCTGAGCGACCGCGAACTGGTCACCATGCTCATCACCCTCATCCTGGCCGGACACGAGACGACCACCCACCTGATCGGCAACGGCACCCTGGCCCTGCTCTCCCACCCCGACCAGCTCGACCTGGTGAAGAAGGATCCGGGGCTGTGGCCGCGCGCCGTGCACGAGCTGATGCGCTGGTGCGGGCCGGTCCACGGCACCCAGATGCGGTACGCGGCCGAGGACGTCGAGATCGACGGGCAGACGATCAAGAAGGGTGAGGGCGTCATCCCCATCCTGGTCAGCGCCAACTACGACCCGCGCCGCTTCGACGACCCGTTACGGCTCGACGTGACCCGTGAGCAGGACTCCCGGCGTGAGACGCACGTGGGCTTCGGCCACGGGCTGCACTACTGCCTGGGCGCGGCGCTGGCGCGCGGCGAGGCGGAGATCGCGTTCAACGCGCTGTTCCGCCGCTTCCCCGACCTGGCCCTGGCCGGTGAACCGGAGCGGCAGTACATGCCGATGTCCTGGCGCCTCGCCAAGCTTCCCGTCCGGATGTATCTGTGACGACGATTCAGCGGAGCCCGCGGCTCGTACGCGCGGCGCCCGTGATCGGGCTGTTGCTCCTGGCGCCGCTGGTCGCGGAGTTCCTGATGGGGAACTTCCCGATCACCAATGTCGCCGTGCTCCTCTCCATGATCCCCCTGTACGGAACCGGCGCCCTGTTCATCCGCGAGGCGGTCCGGCGGACCGGTCGCGGCTGGCCGGCCATGCTCGCGTTCGGGCTGGCGTACGGGATGTTCGAGGAGGCGTTCCTCACCCAGACGCTCTGGGACGAGAACTGGGCCGACACCCGCATTCTCGACTACGGCTACATGCCCGCGCTGGGGACGGCGCTGCCGTGGATCTTGTTCATGACGGGCGTGCACACCATCTGGAGCATCAGCGTCCCGATCGCGATCATGGAGACGCTGGCCGGTGCCCGGCGTACCACGCCTTGGCTGAAGAAGCGCGGTTTCTGGACCGTAGCCGTGATCTTCGCGGTCTACTCCGTGATCGGTGTCGCCACCACCGCCGCTGGAAAGGGCTTGCTCACCGGCCCGGTCCAGTACATCGGGGCGGCCGTGGTGGTCGCCGCGCTCGTCGTGCTCGGCCTGCGCCCGCGTCCCAGCGCCCCCACGGCCAAGGGGAAGGCGCCCAGCCCGTGGGCGGTGTTCGCCTTCGCCCTGGCGGCCGGCGCGATCTTCGTCCTCCTCTACGCGGTCGACCCGACCGGCCTGTCGCCATGGCTGACGATCCCCCTTCCGGCGTGGGGCAGTGTGCTCATCTACCTGGCCCTGTTCGTCACGGTCGGCGCGCTGGTGGTCCGCTGGTCACACCGCTCCGGCTGGTCGGACGCCCACCGGCTGGCGCTCGCGGCGGGGGCCATGCTCACGTACGCGTGGCACTCGTTCCCGTGGGAGCCGGTCACGACCGAGCCCGTGAGCCAGGTGGTCGACCTGACCAGCAACGCCATCTTGACGGTCGGCGCGATCGTCCTGCTGGTGATCGCGGCTCGCCGGGTCTCCACGTGACCAGCCGGACTCAGTCGTCGCTCGGGAGCCTGGCCGCGCCGGCCGGTTGGCGAACCGCTACCTCGGCGAGCTTGCCGACCTGCGCGGCGGGAACGGTGACGCCGGGTGTCTGGAGGGTCCAGCGGAGGAATGCCTCGACGTTCATGGCGGGCGTTTCGCCGAGATAGGGGTGGATGTATACCGGCGTGTTCGGTTCGCAGCGCCAGCTGTCGGCAAGTGAGCCGATGTCCACCCCGTCATAACCGAGGATGTCCAACAGCCGGATGGTCTCCGCCTTGGCCGCCGCGTCGTCGCCGGCGATGGGCAGGGCACTGCGGTCCGGCGCTCCCGTGGGCCGAGCCAGGGAGAACAACTGGTGCGGGGTGATGGTGTTGAACACCTTGACCACCTGGGAGTCCGCGAGGTGACGCTGGATCAGCGCGCTGGAGGTCAGTTCGCCCGCGTCCAGCTCGGCCAGGTGGCCGTCCCGCTCGGGGTAGTAGTTCGCCGTGTCCAGCACCGTCTTGCCGGCCAGCGCTTCGGCGGGGAGCCGCCCGTAGGCGTTCAACGGGATGGCCGCCACCACCAGGTCCGCGGCGCGTGCCGCTTCTGCCGGTGTGGCCGCTCGAGCACCCTCGCCCAGCTCGGCGACGAGTTCGGCGAGGGTCTCGGGCCCTCGCGAATTGCTGAGGACGACCTCGAGGCCGGCCGCGACGGCCAGGCGGGCAACGGAAGAACCGATCATTCCGCTGCCGATGAGTCCGAGCGTTTGGGACACGACTTGTCTCCATTCATGTGCATGTCAGGGGTGGCTCGCCTGACAGCGTGGAGCCGCCGCGATCGCCCGGCCAGGCCCGTGTCCTGCGTACTCACGGCGTGATCACCCGCCGTAGGGTTGTCGCGTGGACGACCGGATCGAGCTGAGCGAGTTCCTCAAGTCACGCCGTGCCCGCCTGCGCCCGGAGGACGTCGGGCTGCGCGACTACGGCCGAGCGCGCCGGGTCGCGGGCCTGCGGCGTGAGGAGCTGGCCCGGCTGGCGGGCGTGAGCATCGCCCACTACACGCGTCTGGAACAGGGCAAGGGCGACAGCGTCTCGGACGAGATCTTGGGCGCCGTCGGCGCGGCGCTGCGCCTGGACACCGACGAACTGACGTACCTGCACCGGGTGGCACGGCGTCCGCGGCCGTGCGCGGGTGCCGGAGACCCGTCGGAGGTGCCTCTCGGCTTTCGTCACCTGTTGGCGTCGTTCGTGACGACGCCGGCGCTGGTGATCGGCCGGCACACGCAGATCATCGGGTGGAACCAGCTCGCCGTGGCGGTGTTCGGGGACTTCCCCGCGTGGCCCGACAACCGCCGCACGCTCTCGCACCTGCTGTTCACCGAGCCCTCCGCGCGCGTGCTGCACCGCACCGGCTGGGAGCGGGCCGCGCGCGAGCACGTGGCGCATCTGCGCGTTCTGCTGGGGCGCCACCGCGGGGACTCCGGACTCGCGGCGCACATCGACGACATGCGGGAACTGAGCGCGGACTTCGCGCGGATGTGGGCCGCGCAGCCGGTCGCGCGGCTGCGGTCCCGGACGTACGTGCTGCACCACCCGGTCGTGGGCGAACTGACCCTGCACCGCGAGCTCATCACGCTGCCCGACGAGCCGTCGTGCTGCGGGCTGGACCTGTACGCCGCCGAGCCGGGCTCGGCAACTGAGCAGGCACTGAAAGAGCTCGGGAGCCTGTAGGCCGCGTGCCCTGTCCCCTCCGGCGCCAAGCGCGTATAGTTCGTTAAGATTCTTCTTAACGATCGATGCTATATAGGCGGTAGATACGGTGACCGAGATCTCCCCGGACGAGGCCGAGTTCGTTGACCGGCTCGGGCTGTTCTTCGAGATGGTGGGCGGTCCCCGGACGATGGGACGGATCTACGGCTGGCTGATGATCTGTGATCCGCCACAGCAGTCGCTGACCGAACTGGCGGCCGCGCTCGGGGTGAGCAAGCCGTCGATCAGCACCGTCATCCGGCCCATGCAGGAAGGCGGTCTGGTGGAGCGGCTGCCCTCATCGACCCGCGAGCACCGTTACCGGCTCACACCCGGCGGTTTCACCCGCGTGCTGCAGGTCCAGCTGGATCGCATGGGGGCCGGTGCGGAGGCGGCCAAGTTCGGGCTGTCGGTGATCGGGGAAGGCCGCCCCGAACAACGGGAGCATCTCGAAGAGCTCCGCGACTTCTGCGAGTTCTCCGCCACCGAGGTACACGACGAATTCATGCGGCGGTGGGAGGACTACCGCGCGACGAAAAGGAGAGGGCGATGAGGGAGAAGATCGACTTCACCGGCGTGGAGCAGACGATGCTCGCCACCCTGTATCTCCGGGCCTGGGAAAGTCGTTCGAAGGATTCGATTCTCCGGGATCACGTCGCGGCCGGGGTCGTGGATCGTATCGACTACGACTTCGGCAAATTGATGCTCCGCGGTGGGGCTGGCAACCGGTTCATGCTGGCACTGCGCTCCAAGCAACTCGACGATTGGACCGCCGATTTCCTCCGCCGGCATCCGGACTCCGTCGTGCTGCATCTGGGCTGCGGGCTGGACAGCCGGGCCTTCCGGCTCGGCCTGCCGGTCGGTGTCCGCTGGTTCGACGTCGACCTTCCCGATGTCATCGACCTGCGCCGCAAGCTCTATCCGGAGCTGGACGGGTACCGCACCATCGGCTCCTCGGTCACCGAAACGAGGTGGCTAGATGAGATTCCCACGGAGTATCCGGTGCTGGTCATCGCCGAAGGGCTGCTCATGTACCTCACAGAAAACGAGAACAAGCGGCTGCTCCAACAATTAACCGATCGTTTCAGCGGCGGCGAATTACTGTTCGATGGATTCGCCCCATGGGTCGTTCGCCTGACCCAGCGGATGTCGAAGAGGCTGGCCCGCAAGGGATATCCGTCCTATTGGACGGCGATTCGGGACCGCCGGGAGATCGAGCGGTGGAATCCACGATTCAGATATCTCGAGGACGTCCCCTTCGCCTCGCTGTACGCGAAGATTCCGGTGCGTGTTTACCGCGTCACGTACCGGCTCATGAACATGATCCCCGCGTCCAGAGACTTCTACCGGATGTTCCGCTTCGGTTTCTGACCGCGCCGGGCACCAGACCCGATTGATCGTTTAATCTTTCCGGGTGACGGACACACCTGAAGGTCTCGCGTTGCCCACTGCCCTGGCCGAGGTGGCTGAGGTCGGCTTCGAGTGGGAGTGGGACGAGGAGACCGACGAGACCCGCGGCTGCGACTTCGAGCCATACGCTCACTTCGAGGAGCCCGACCGGACGGCGTGGTGGTTCCGCCTGTGGACCGGCAACCAAGAGGTCGACGGCGGCGAGTTCCGCTTCTTCAGCACGACTGGGTCGGGCGACTACACCGGCTTCTGGCTGGTACGACCCGATGCGGCGATCACCGATCAGCCCGTTGTCCACATCGGTTCGGAGGGTGAGCACGGTGTGATCGCCCGCGATCTCGGTGACCTCCTCTGGCTGTTCGCCGCCGGGCTGGGCCCCGCCGAGGCCTTCACGGACCCCGACTCCCCCACCGAGCCGAATGAGGCCTTCCAGACGATCGCCGAGCGACACGCACCCGGCCGCCGCCGTACCCCCACGCAGATCGTCGCTGCCGCCCGAGCCGAGTTCCCGCAGTTCACGGATCTCATCGACGCGATGTGTCGCTAAATGAGACGCACTTGGCCTTAGCCCGCTGTCAAAGGGGCGTGCCGTGCTCTCCGCGTGGCGGCCAGTCCTCCGGCCAGGCCGCTCACGGCGCAGACCAGCACCAGCCCGGCGTACTGCGGCAGGGAGTAGGCGAACCACGCCTCGCCGGTCGCGGCCTTGCCGAGCGCGGTGAGCGAGGCGGCGGCGATGCCCGTTCCGAGCAGCGTCCCGGCGCACGTCACGATCAGCGTCTCCCAGCACACCGCCCTGACCAGCTGCCGGGGCTTGGTCCCCACGCTGCGCAGCAGCCGGATCTCCTCGGTCCGCTCGGCCATCGACATGGCCGTCGCGTTGAGCACCGAGATCACGGTGTAGACCACCGCCGACCCCACCAGCATCGGAGCCGCCCACGCCGACGCACCGGTACGGGTGACACCCGCCGCCGCGTCGGAGGTCGCCACGGCGAACAGGAAGGTGCACGCCAGCGCCACGGTCAACATCACCGGAGACGCGGCCGACATCGCCCGGCGCGGCTGAGCGACCAGTGAGGACCTGGCCAGCATCCCGGCACCCGGATCGAGCCGGGCCGCCACGGCTCCGAGCAGCCACCCCATCCCCCGCAGCGCGACGGGGCCCAGCGCGGATGCGGCAACGCACAGCACCATCGTTGCCCCCAGCGCGGTCGGCGCCGCGTCCTTCGGCCTGACCTGCGGCACGAGCCACAGCAGCACGGTGCCGCCGGCCAGCGCCGCCGCTCCGGTGACGGCCCTGGCCCAGGGCAGCAGCCGCCGCTGCGCCGCACTGTCCCGTAGCACCTCCAGCGGGCCCACACCTACCGCCTTGCGCGCCGCGATCCGGGCCGCCAGCAGCGTCACCGCCAGCCCGACCACCAGCGCCACGATGAACGGCCCCGCCGTCACTTTCACCGGTACCCCTCCGGGCGCCAGTCCGGTCATCCGCATGAACGCCGCCATCATCACGGCGTACGGCACGGCCAGCGCGCAGCCCGCCGCGCTCGCCAGCACGGCCACCACCAGCGCCTCCGCCGTGACCAGCCGGCTCACCTGCCGCGGCGTCATGCCGACCGAGCGCAACAGTGCCAAGGTCCTGCGCTGCCGCAGCACGTGCAGGCTCAGCATGCCCGCGACGACGAAGACCGACACGAACCCCGACACCACGGCCGACAACACCAGCAACCCCATGACGCCGTTCGACTCGTCATGTGTGGACGCGCCGGCGACCACCAGGCCGCTACCGCCCACCAGCATCACGGCCAAGGCCACCGCCGTGAACGAAGCGGCGAAGCCCATCCGATTGGTTCGTACGTTGTTCCAGGCCAGCACGAGTGTCACCGGCGACCACTCAACCGCATGCCGATCTGGTCCGCCGAGGGCCGGTCCAGGACGTCGACGATCAGCCCGTCGGTCAGGAACAGCACGCTGTCCGCCCGGGCCGCCGCCTCCGGATCATGGGTGACCATGACCACCGTCTGGCCGAACGCGTCGACCGCCTCCCGCAGCAGTGCCAGCACCTCGTGCCCGGTGCGGCGGTCCAGCGCTCCCGTCGGCTCGTCGGCGAACAACACCTCCGGCCTGCCGAGCAGGGCGCGGGCGATCGCCACCCGCTGCTGCTGGCCACCGGACAGCTGCGCCGGGCGATGCCCCTCCCGCCCGCCCAGGCCGACCCGGTGCAGCAACTCGCGCACGCGTGACGGGTCGGGCCGCTGCCTGGCCAGGCGGCGGGGCAGGATGACGTTCTGCCAGGCGGTCAGCGAGGGCACCAGGTTGAACGCCTGGAAAATGACGCCGATCCGGTCGCGGCGGAGCACCGCCAGCTCCTTCTCCCCCAGGCGGGTGATGTCCTGCCCGGCGATCAGGACCGCGCCCGAGTCTGGCCGGTCCAGCCCGGCCGCGCACTGCAGCAGCGTGCTCTTCCCCGACCCCGACGGGCCCATCACCGCGGTGAAACTACCGCGCGGGAACCCGACGCTGATCTGCCGCAGCGCGGCCACCTCGGCAGCACCTTTCCCATATGTCCTGGTCACTCCCTCAAGGGAAACCACGTGATCGCTCATGATCGGCAAGCGTGCCGCAGCGCGTCGATCATCGCCCATCAGGTATCTCCCTGATCGGCCCCTGAGACTCGCCGCACGCCTCCTGAGGGTGCGTCATTTGTCTTGAACCGCTTAAGAACGTCGGAGCATGCCGCTAACTTTCTCCGGTATGCACCACGAATCGCCACTCAACGCGCTACCCGACGAACTGCCACCGGGCCGTCTGGTGACGCCCGAACGCGGCTCCGACAGCCCCGTCATGTGGGTCTCGGACCAACGGCTTCCTGACGCGGGACGACACTGGCGGCGACTCTTCGAACTTCGCGACAAGACCGGCCTTTACCCGCTGCTGCTGGACGAGCTCCGAGACGGCTCCGGACGACCGTGGCACGACGGCGAACTCAATGCCGCGCCGATCGGTACCATCGACGCGCTCACCGCCGAGAACGTACTGGTCGGGTTCTGGACCGACGGCCCGCTCGGCCCTTGGCCCGGACTGGCACCGCCGGGCGTGCCGGGCCGGGATCCGGACTCGGCTGCCGGGCTGCTCGCCGAGTCCCTCGGCTCGGCCCACCCCCGGTTGCTCGGCCTGGTGCCGGCCACGCGCGGCGCGGACACATTGACGCTGTGCGGATGGACCGGTCCGTGCAACCACACCAACGAAACGGAGGAGATCTCGGTCGTGGTCCGTTCGTGGGAAGAGCGGTTCGGGGCTCGTGTGGTGAACGTGGGTTTCGACACGCTCGAGCTGTCCGTGGCCGCACCACCGACCACGCTCGAGCACGCCCGCCAGGTGGCGGCCGAGCATGAGGCGTTCGCCCCGGACACCATCTGGCAGGGCTGCGGAGACTTCGAGGACTATGCCGAAGCACTGGTCGGCTCCGACGATTGGTCCTTCTGGTGGGACTGACACCTCGGCGCAAGAGCTGGCACGGTATTCATCGACAAGATCTATGAGTGAGCGCACGGAAGGCGTCCGCAGTGACAACGAGGCTGGCCGACCAGCTGATCGAGAATGTCCGGAACCTCGACGACAGGCAGGTGATAGAAGACGTCGAGTTGAGCCGGTGCACGTTCGTCGATGCGGTCCTGGTCCAGCACGTCAACCCGGCCCCGAGCCTCGTGGTCCGGAACCTCAGGGCGACCGGGTGCACAGTCAACCACTGCAGGGTCAGCGGAGTGCGCTTCGAGGACATCACCATCGCCGGTCTCTCCGTCAGAGGCGGCACCCAATCCCTCCGCGGCTGCGTTCTCTCGCACGTGAAGCTCAGTGGCAGGGTCGGGCCGCTGAACATAACGTCACCTTTGCCCGTGCCAGATGGAGAACTGGTGCCAGGCGCCGGACAGGCGCTTGTCGACGCGTACCGGTCGATTGACTGGGCGCTCGACATCTCGGAGGCCGAGTTCGCCCACGTGTCGCTGACCTACGTGCCGGGAGATCTCGTACGGCGGGATCCGCGGACCCAGTTCCTCCTGCGGCGGGAGAATCTCTCCAAGCTGGAAGGGCGAGAACTCCCCAAGGACGCCGATGTCCTGGTGGACCAGCTCAACCTCACGCCCTTTGATTCGACCGTCGTCGTCGCTCCGACGAGGTCCAAGCAGTTCCGCTGGTTTCTGGAAACACTTGAAGTGCTCCGGGACATAGGGCTGGCTGAGTGATCTCAGCGGCTGCCAGGTTCGGGACGACTCCGTCCTCGCGATTGCCGGCAAGCTGCCGCCGCACGACAGTTTCCGCTGCGAAACAGGTGAACGGACCGATCAGGAATCGAGAAGCGCGGATGACCGAGCCGTACCTAGCCTGACCGCTATGGGTATCACCATTCACGCGAGCTTCCTGCCGCACGACGACCCGACCTCTCCCTGGCCTTCTACCGCGACATCCTCGGCCCGAGCAGCCGTACGGCGGCTGACGGCCGGCGACGGCAGTTCGCTGAGCCGACCGGAACGGTGAGATCATCGGCCCGGCGTTCGAGACGACTCTCAGACCCTGAGGAGGAGACCAGCCCACATGCCCACCGCAGCGACCCCCGAGGCCAACCGGTCCTACCGCGCGGTGCTGCGCGACCGCCAGATGGCCGGGCTCCTGCTGGGCGACCTCCTGGCCAACGCCGGTACGGGCATGATCATCGTGGCCATGCCCGTGCAGACGCTGTCCATCCATGGCAGCGTGCCGAAGGCGATCGCCATCGGGCTGGTGGAGGCCGCGCCGTTCGTCCTGTCCACCATCCTCGCCCTGGCCATCGGACTGGGGCGGGTGAGGGTGCCGCCACGGACCCTTCTGATCGCCGACTGTCTATTACGGTCGCTGACCTTCGCCGTCCTCGGCGTCCTGGCCGTCACCGAGCGACTTTCACTGCCCGTGCTGATCGTTGGCCTCCTCTTCGGCGCGACGTTCCGGATGGCCGGCTCAAGCAGCCGACGTCTGCTGGCGACGTCTATCGCGGGTGAGAGCGGGCGGTTCGCGGTCAACGGCTTGCTCGGGCTGAATTCCACGTTCGCGCTCTACATCGTCGGCCCGGTGCTGGGCGGAGTGATCGTGGCGTCCACCGGCGCGGGCGTCGCGCTCTTCTTCGACGCGTGCGGTGCGCTGATCCTGCTGGTTGCCGTCCTGGTATCCGTTCCCCGAGCCACCAAAGATCGGGACGCGCCCAGTCGCGCAGGGGTCCGCGAGTCGGGCTGGCGGATCCTGCGTCGCCGACCGGTCGCCGCGCGGCTGCTGGTGGTGGAGTTCTTCTTCAATTTCTTCTACATGCCGATCGAGGTGGCGCTTCCCCTGTACGTACGCGGGACGCTGAACGCCGACGCGTCCGCTCTGGGTCTCATGTGGGGTGCGCTGGGCATCGGCGCATTCGTCGGCGCCGCTCTCGTCAATCAGTTGCGCAACCTTCCACAGCGTCATGTGCTGATCGCCATCATCGGCCTGTGGGCGATGTGCCCGGTCGCTCTGGCGTTCGTCGGCGATCTCACTCTCGCGCTGATCGTTTTCGGCCTGGGCGGTCTGGTGTGGGCGCCGTTCACGCCTGTCGCGTACAGCTTCCTGCAATCGGGGCTCGAGCCCGACGAGCAACAGCAGGTCGTCACGCTCTGGACGACCGGCTCCACGGTGGCCGCCCCGCTCGGCCTGCTCGTCGGCGGACCACTGATCGAGCTGGCCGGGAGCACCGGAGGGCTGGTGTTGTCCGGTGGGCTGACACTGCTGCTGCTTCCGATCGCGGCACTGGCTGTGCTCAGGCGCGCACCTGGGTCGATCGCACATTCCACGAGCGATCGGGGGCGGTAAACGGACCTGTCACCAGCGTCGAGAGGTCAGACGCGGAGCAGATCGGTCGAGACCGTCCAGAGGCGCTTGGCGGTGGTGGGATCGAGCGCCCATTCCTTGACACCGTGGGGATGCTGTGCGAGGTCGGCGTCGTCCGGCACGGTGTAGGCCTCCTGCGCGTCGTCGAGGTAGTGGCCTCCGGAGTGAGCGAACTCCGGGGCGACGGCCGCGACGATGGTGGTGGCGGCTCCCTGCTCGACCGTTTTGTAGGTGAAGATTCCGGCGGCCTCGGCCGCGTCGAGCGACGCCTTCTGCCGCGCGGTGAAGTTCCGCTGCAGTCCCGTCGCGACACCGCCGGGGTTCACCGTATTGGCGATGATGCCGTCGGATGCCCAAAGGCGGGTCGCCTCGACAGCGAAGAGAGAGTTCGCCGTCTTCGATTGGGCGTAGGCGATCTGCGGGTCGTAGTCGCGACGCTCGAAGTGGAGGTCGTCGAAGTCGATGCCGGAACGCATGTGCGCTGTCGAACTGACCGAGACGATCCGTGCTCCGTCGCGGTCGGTCGCTCCCAGGGCCAGGGCGTCGTGAAGGCCGGAAGCCAGGGCGAAGTGGCCGAGATGGTTCGTCGCGAATTGCAGTTCCCAGCCCTCAGGCGTCCGTTCGAGGCCACCGGTGACCACGCCCGCGTTGTTGATCAGCAGGTGAAGCGGGCCGTTCCACGCGTCGGCGAATCGCGTGATGGTGGTCCTGTCGGCGAGGTCGAGCCGGACGACTCGGGGCCGGATCCCTCCGGTCGACTTCGCGATCGTCTCGGCGACGGCGTCACCCGCGGTCGTGTTTCGGACAGCGAGTGTCACTTCCGCTCCGGCAGAGGTCAACACACGAGCCGTCTCGGTCCCGATTCCAGAGGAACCCCCGGTCACGATCGCGCGGACGCCGGTGAGATCGACGCCCCGTAGCACCTCGGCGGCGGTGCTGGACGAGGTGAAGGGCGTGGAAATGAGTTCGGGAGTGGTCATGGCGGCGACTATACAGACTAGACAATATTTGTATAGTTAGCTTCTCGCTCGTATGCTCGCTTCATGAGCAGTCCCGAGGTTGGTCACCCGCCGCCGTCGGCAGTCGCCGAAACCGACCGTCGGTCCATGGTCCTGGACTCCGCCATGGTCACGTTCGCGCGATTCGGCTACAGGAAGACGTCGATGGAGGAGGTGGCGCGGGCGGCGCGTATCTCCCGGCCTGGGCTCTATTTCCTCTTTTCCGCGAAGGAGACTCTGTTCCGTGCCGCGGTTGCCCAGGCATTGGATCGCGACATCACAGCGGTCGAACACGTCCTGGCCGACACCGGCCGACCCCTTCTGGAGCGTCTCGTCGAAGCGTTCGATCAGTGGGCGGGCCGCTACATCGGCCCGCTGA
Source organism: Nonomuraea sp. CA-143628 (assembly GCF_050942315.1). NCBI lineage: Bacteria > Bacillati > Actinomycetota > Actinomycetes > Streptosporangiales > Streptosporangiaceae > Nonomuraea > Nonomuraea sp. CA-143628. The sequence continues at coordinate 6,890,172 of NZ_CP192072.1, read as the reverse complement.
CGAGCGATGTCGCGGTGGTCATCGAGGACAATCCCGACCTCCTCGGAGAGATCATCGAGACCCCGCGGCGACGTTTCGAGGAGCTGGTCACAGACGCGATCGCCATGGAGTCGGGACGAGAGGTGGCTTCACCGGTCGCGCAGACGATGATCAGCGCGTCGATCGGCCTCAAGCATCAGGTCGCGTCACGGGAGGTCTACCTCGAACGACTGAACGTAGCTGTCGATCTCCTGCTGCGCTGAAGACCCGGCGATGATCAGCTCACGGGCATCCTTAGCAACGGCAGCCATACCTCGTCCACGATCTCCACGATCGACTCGTCCGGCACCGTGCGCATCGTCATGAACATGTCGTGACGCAACAGGTCCAGCGGCAGGTTCACCACACGGGACGAACGCCGTACGTCGGGCAGTTCGCCGCGCTCGACCGCGCGGGCGACGATCATCTCGAAGGCGGTCGCCTGGCCCGCCGGGAGAAGGGTGTCGCGTAGCTCGGTGAGGCTGGTGCCGGTGTCGCGGAAGTAGCCGGCCAGCTGCACGCTCATCAACATGATCATGCCCGCTCGGTCGGCGTCGGCGTTGCGCAGGAAGCCGACCGCGTCGTCGCGGAGGCTTCCGGTGTCGGGCACCGCGATCAGCTGCCAGAACTTGGCGAGGGTGGCCAGCAGCAGGTCCTCGTGCTGCGGCCAGCGCCGGTAGAGCACGGGACGGCTCGTGCCGGCGCGGGCGGCGACCGCCTCGTAGGTGAAGCCGTGATATCCGTGCTCGACCAGCACGTCCCACGCGGCGTCGAGGATCGCGTCCTCAAGTTCGGCGCCGCGCCGACGGGATCGGCCGGCGCCACGGGTCGCGCCGCCGCCGGCGCGACGTCCCGCCGCCTGTGCCTCGGCCACCCCGACCACCTCCATCGCCTCGCGCTCCTCCACCGTCTCGCGCTCCTCCGCGATCCGCCCGCGCTTGAGATTCACTTGCGTATCTTATCGCGGCCACTTACGGTGTCTCCCGTTAGATACAGTCGCGTACCTTAAGGTGGATGTCAGTGACGTTCGACGTCATCATCGTCGGCGGTGGACCCGCCGGCCGTCCCTCCGGTTCGGAAGGCGCTCTCGCGAAAAACTGTCATGACTGACACATTAGCGAAGAAAGTGTCAGCCATGACAGTTTTTTGGTGTCCGGATCCGGACACGTGGCGGGCTTCGCCAAGGCAGAACATGGCTGTGCCGCGTTCTGCCTTGGCGGAGAGCGTCGCTCCGACGCCTGGACCTACTGGACCGACCGCACCAGGACGAAGGAGAAATCCAGCTTCGTCCTGCGGTTCAGCGGGATATCGATCTTGACCCGGCGAGCGATCTCATTACGGCTGATGCCCAGCCCATGGGCGATGAGCCGTCCGGGACGGACCGGCACGGGATCGTCGAAGGTGACCGCGATCTGAAGGGGCCACGGATCCTCGGGGACGGGAGGCGCGTGGAGTTCCCAGCGCCCGTCCCAATCGAGCGCGAACCGGTTGCGCCGGGCGATCAACGGGTCGAGAAGGGTATCGGCGACCAGGGACGGCGAGTTGTCCGAGTAGCCGGCCAGAAGGTCGGCGGGCAGTGATCGGACCGGGACGCGATCGTGGACGGTGAGCTTGCTGGTCCGGTCACAGGAAACGCAGTTGACCAGGAGCCAGACGTCGAGAAGTTTGCCGTTGGCGTTGACGCGGAACCTGCCGTTGCCGACGGTGGCGCGGCCGGAAGGGCAGGCCACGCACCGGAGGGCGAGCAGCGGCAGGCGGGTGCGTCGTACGGCCCAGGGCAGCACGATATGAGGATGTGAAGACATGATCTCTCTGAAGACCTGACGAAGAGCACGAAAAACAGAGCCGGCGGCGTCCGTCGGCGATCGATGCGCAGGGAAGTGTCAGGTCTAAAGAGCAGGCGGCGTCATGCGCGCGAAGTCCTCACGTAGGGGTGAGAGCCCAAGATAGGCGACCACCATCCACAAGATCCACCCGTTTTCGGCAACCGCCGGCGGTGGGAGGGCTGGGAAGGCCGATCGATGTCGGCTGGGCGCCCCATGCTTCAGGAGGCGTTCAGGGCAGCGCTCACTTTACTGCGATCCCGCACTCGTGAATGGCTTAATACGCCTCCGCACCCTGCCGCATGGTCATTATTGTCCAATGACCCCACACGATCGCCATAAATTCGCCATAATTTCGCTACACAGCCCCTGGACCTGCGAAGACGCATAAATAAATCGCATCCAAGACATAGCGTCACTGGCGATTTAACACCGTCCTGTGGCATTGTCAAGCTCTTGTAAAAATGTTTAACAGGCGCTTATCCTCCAGGTGATCAAATCTCTTTCTCGCTTTTCCTGGAGGCACCACTTGCGCCGATTAGCGCTCCCCGTCGCCGTCACGGCGATGCTGATCCCCTTCCTCGCCCCAGAGGTCTCCGCCGCCACGCAGACCTCGACGGCTTCCGCCGCCCTGCTCGCCGACCCGCCGCCGGCCGACGTTCAGGAGATCGGCCCCGGCCAGTACTCCGCCGACAGCCAGACCTTCAAGCTGACCGAGTTGGACGTGTCCGCGGGCGCGATCAGCCGCAAGCACGGTGTGGCGCTGGCCGGTGGCGACCTGGCCCGACCGCAGTCAGCCCCGGCGACCCGCCCCGAGCTGGGCGTCTTCGGGCCGAGCTGGCAGGCGGAGTTCGCCGGTGGGCAGATCAACCGGAAGCTCGAGAACCAGAACGGCACCCTTGTCGTCACGGAACTCGAAGACGGGACATCGACCAGCTACCCCCTGAAGAGCAGCGTCTCCACCCCCGACGGCGGCGGCATCCAGATCTACCAGGCCGCCAACGGATCCAAGATCACCGAAACCACCAAGTGGGACGCGGTCGTCGGTGCGATGCGCACCACGACGATCGAGACGCTCGTGTCGGACGTGGGCGCTCAGGAGGCGGGCGACGACGGCTTCACCAACGCCGACGGCACCCCCGTCAGCGACACCGACCTCCAGCTCACCTACACCTGGGCCCGGCCGGCCGGTGCGCCGAGCGCCGACCCCTGGCGCGTGACCGACGTGGGCAACACCGCTTTCGGCAAGTCCACGATCACCTACGACACCCAGGGCCGCGTCAGCACCGTCAAGGAGCCGGCCGGCGTGTCAGACCCCGCGTCCGTCACCAAATTCACCTACGCCACGACCACCACGGCCACCAGCACCTCCAACGGCGACTTCGCGGGCCGGCTCAAGGATGTCACGGTCACCTGGGGGACCGAGACCCCGCAGACCGAGGCGAGCTACTCCTACGACCCGAACGGTCTGCTGCGCACCGTGACCGACCCCAGCGTCGGCGCCGTTCAGGGGACCTACTCCTACGACCCGGTGGGGCGCCTGTCGTCGATCGACTCCGTCACCAACGGCGGCTGGCAGCTCTCCTTCCCGGCGGGCGTCGCCGCTCCTCAGGTGACCGCCACCGGCACCGACATGCCGGCCAACGGCGGGACGACCACGGGCGCGGCCGGGCTCGACGACCCCAACGCCACCGAGCCGCCGGCCGGCGACTTCCTGCCGGAAGGCGTGGACCCCCCGCAGTCCTACCCGGCGAAGTGCAGCACGGCCGCGACCTGGATGTGGTACACCAAGTCGGGCTGCTCGGCCTGGGCATGGCACGGCGGCAAGTGGCGCAAGCCCGACTGGAAGCGCACCGCCAGCGGCTTCAAGGTCAGGGGCATCTACTACGACCACTGCACGACCTCTCCGGACAAGCCTCACAACTTCGACATGCGGCCGGCCTGTGACTCCCATGACTATGGGTACGGCCTGATAGCCAACAAGAGGAAGCATTACCGCTACTACCTCGCCAACGCCCATTCAAAGGCTGACGTGGACAACCGGTTCTACATCACCATGCGCGACAAGGTGTGCGGTGGCTACTTCATCCTGGTGCGGCCCGACTGCCGGGCATGGGCCTGGGTGTACTACAAGGCCGTCAAGAGGTACGGCAATCCCTGATAACCGCCCGAGCTCGACGTGACACCTGAGCTCTGACCTTTCCGGGGGACCTTCCTCCGCCGGACGGCGGCCTCGGCCGCCGTCCGGCCACCCCTCATGCCGGCGTCGTCTCCCTGCACCTCCTTCATGTAAGGCGCGGTACGTCATGAAATTGCGAGTCTTATCCTGTGTCATCGCGGCGCTGGCGACCACGGCGCTCGCGACCGGGCCGGCCAACGCGGCAGAGGCCCCGCCCACGACTCCCGCAGCGTCCGCTTCGGCCACACAGCAGGCCACTTCGACCGCTCAGCAGGGCACTTCGGCGGCCCCCCATGTCGAACCCCAGCTCAGCGCGCGGGTGGCGGCCGCGGGCAAGATCCGAGTGAACGTCGTCAGCAAGACCCTCGCCGACCTGCCGGACGCGGCCTCCAGCGGTCAGGTCGTCCAGCAACTGTCCCGCTTCCCCGTGGTCACCCTGCACGTTGACCAGGCCGGGCTGGACCGGCTGGCCAAGCTGCCCAGTGTGGTGAGCGTGACCGAGGACAAGCCGGTGCGGCCGGTGCTGGCCGAGAGCGTCCCGCTGATCGGCGCCGACAAGACCAGGGCCGCGGGCAAGACGGGCGCCGGAGCCGTGGTGGCCGTGCTGGACACCGGCGTCGCGGTCAACCACCCCTTCCTCAAAGACCGGGTACTGGAAGAGGCCTGCTTCTCCCCCATCGACGCCGACTATTCCTCCACCAGCCTGTGTCCCGACGGCACCGCCGAGCAGGAAGGGCCCGGTTCCGCCGACGCCGACCAGGGCCCCTGCGCCGACGCCGCGCTGGACTGCGACCACGGCACCCACGTGGCCGGCATCGCGGTCGGCAACGGCACGGGCGTGACCGGTGCTCCACCGGCCGGCGTCGCGCCGGGCGCTGAGCTCGTCGCGATCCAGGTGTTCAGCAAGTTCTCCTCCGAAGACCTCTGTGGGGCGGGCGCCGCCCCGTGCGTGCTCAGCTTCACCAGCGCTCAGCTCGCCGGCCTGGAGAAAGTGCTGGAACTGAAGGACGAGGGGGTGCCGCTGGTGGCCGCCAACCTCAGCCTGGGCGGTGGCCAGTACACCGCCGCCTGCGACGGCGACCCGCGCAAGGCGATCATCGACAGCCTGCGCACCGCCGGTGTGGCCACCGTGGTCGCGGCCGGCAACGACGGCTTCGGCACCGCCGTGGCCGCCCCGGCCTGCGTGTCCTCGGCGATCACCGTCGGCGCCACCACCGACCAGGACGCTGTGGCCGCCTTCAGCAACCGCGGCACGCTGCTGGACCTCTTCGCCCCCGGCGTGTCGATCATCTCCTCGGTGCCCGGTAACAAGTGGGCCTCCTTGAACGGCACCTCGATGGCCGCCCCGCACGTCACCGGTGCCCTGGCCGTGCTGCGCCAGGCCATGCCCGACGCCCCGCTGGCCCAGCTCGAAACCGCCTTGAAGACCACTGGCAAGGCCATCGCCTATAACGGCGTCACCACCCCCCGCATCCAGGTCGACGCCGCCGTGCTCGGCAAGGAGCCCGAGGCCGGCGCCTGGCCCGTCCCGTACTACGAGAACATGAAGGACACCGCGATCCCCGACCACGGCACCGTGACGTCCTCCATCGCGGTCACCGGCCTGCTCGGCACCGCGCCCGCCACCACTGAGGTGTACGTGGATATCCACCACAGCTGGCGTGGCGAGCTGAAGATCGACCTGCTCGCCCCGGACGGCAAGGTCTATCCGCTGCAGGCCAACGACCCCAACGACAGCGCCGACATCCTGCACGAGACCTACCAGGTCAACGCCAGCGCGTCACCGGCCAACGGCACCTGGAAACTACGCGTGCAGGACGTCGAATATCTCGACACCGGCTTCATCGACGGCTGGTCGATCCGGCTGCCCTGCTTCGGCAACTGGGACGACACCGACATCCCCGATCCCGGTGTCGCAGAATCCAGCATCGTCCTGGCCTGGATCAACGGCAACGCCCCCACCCGCTCCCGGGTCCACGTCGAGATCGACCACACCTGGCGCGGTGACCTGAAGCTCGACCTGGTCGCGCCGGACGGCAAGGTGTACCCGTTGCGCGCCCCCGATGCCAAGGACGGCACCGACAACATCGACGAGAGTTACTGGGTGAACGCCAGTGCCTCAGCGGCCAACGGCACCTGGAAACTCCGGGCGGAGGATTTGGCCAAGGGTGACAAGGGCTTCATCAACGGATGGACCCTGACCTTGTAGAGACACCCGCGGAACGGGTTCGGCCAGGAACGCGGACGCGCTCCTGGCCGGACTCAACTCTGCGTCAGTCAGTCGTTGAGGAACAGCTCGATGACCGGTACGACGACGTCGGGGCGCTGGACCGGCAGGTCGAGGGTCAGGGTGTCGGGGGTCAGGGCGCCGATGGCCGTGTTCTGGGCCGTCTGGCTGGGGTCGATCACGCGCGAACGGATCTCCGAGGCGTCGTGCAGGAACTGGGCGTACTTCACGCGCCCGCCCAGCCCGGGCAGGTGCAGGTGGCGGAACGGCCAGCCGAACACGTGCAGGTAGAGCCGGTTACCGCGCTGGGTGTAGCGGCAGTCGGGAGGCGCGGTGAAGCCGCTGGGGCCGGCGCCGTAGATGGAGCGGGAGTTCAGCCGCATCCAGTCACCGATGTCGGCGAGGCTCTGGCGGGCGCGCGGGTCGATCTGGCCGCGTCCGTCCGGGCCGACGTTGAGCAGCAGGTTGCCGCCCTTGGCGACGCTGTCGATCAGCATGCGTACGAGCAGGTCAGGGGTCTTGTAGTCAAGGTTGTCCCGGTCGTATCCCCAGCTGCCGTTGAGGGTCTGGCAGGCCTCCCACGGCACCTCCTGGCCGTCGATGGTCATCGGGGCGGCGGGCTGGTACTGCTCGGGGGTGACGAAGTCGCCGGGGATGGCGAGCCGGTCGTTGACGATGATCCCCGGCTGGAGCTCACGCACCATCGCCATCAACTCGGGTGAGCGCCAGTCCTCGGCGCCCTTGCCGCCCCAGTAGCCCGTTCTGCCGGCGTAGGAGAAGTCGAAGAACAGGTAGTCGATCTGGCCGTAGTCGGTGAGCAGCTCGCGTACCTGGGCGTGCAGGTAGTCGGCGTACTTGGAGATGTCGCGGTCCTTGGCGGCGGCCTTGAACTCCTCGTCCTCGCGCTGCGGGTGGAGGGAGTCGACGGGGAACTCGGGGTGGTGCCAGTCGATCAGCGAGTGGTAGAAGCCGACCTTCAGCCCTTCGGCGCGTAGGGCCTCCACGTACGGCGCGATCAGGTCCTTGCCCCAGGGGGTGCGCGTCACCTTGTAGTCGGTCTGCGCGGAGTCCCACAGGCAGAAGCCGTCGTGGTGCTTGGTGGTGAGGACGACGTAGCGCATGCCGGCTTCCTTGGCCAGCCTCGCCCACTCCGCGGGGTCGTACAGGTCGGGGTCGAAGTGGTCGAAGTAGCGCTGGTAGTGCTCGTCGGTCATCTGCTCGCGGTTCTTCACCCACTCGTGGCGGGCGGCCAGGGAGTACAGCCCCCAGTGCACGAACATGCCGAAGCGGGATTCGGAGAACCAGGCGTGGTCCACTACGTTCCTTTCGAAAGAGAGATTCGCGAAATGAGATTTTGCGAACACAGATTTCATCGGCCGCCGAGACCGCTCGTGGCGATCCCGCGTATGAGATGTTTCTGCAGGAGGATCAGGAGCGCCGCGGTCGGCGCCATGGAGATCACCGAGGCCGCCATGATCAGGTTCCACTGGGTGCCCTGCTGGCCGACGAAGAGCGACAGGCCCAGCGGGACGGTGGCCTTCTCATCCACGGTGTTGATGATGATCAGCGGCCACATGAAGCTGTTCCAGTAATTGATGAACGTGAAGACCGCCAGCACCGCGAGCGCGGGCCTGATCAGCGGCAGCATGATGCTGGAGAAGATCCGCACCGATCCCGCGCCGTCGATGCGGGCGCTCTCGGAGATCTCCTCAGGGATGGTCAGGAAGAACTGGCGCAGCATGAACGTCCCGAAGGCGGTGAAGGCCCAGGGGAAGACCAGCGCCTGGAAGGAGTCCACCCAGCCGAACCATTTCATCAGCATGAACATCGGCACGACCAGCACTTCCTGGGGGATCATCAGCGTGGCCAGGAAGACCAGGAAGAAGCCGTCGCGACCGCGCCAGCGCAGCCGCGAGAAGGCGTACGCCGACATGGCCGACGCCACCAGCACCACGACCGTGCCGCAGATGGCGACGGCGAGCCCGTTGATGACGAACTTCCCGAACGGCAGGAACTCAAAGGTCTCTTTGTAGTTCTCCCACCGGATCAGCGAGCCGAACAGGCTCGGCGGCGACTGGAACACCTCGTCGGCGGGCTTGAGCGAGGTGGCGAGCATGTACACCAGGGGCGCCAGGAACGCGGCGGCCACCAGGTAGAGGGCGACGTGCGAGATGACCAGCCGGACGCGGCGGATGGCGTGATCAGACATCGTAGGTCACCCACCTGCGCTGGCCGGCGAACTGCACCGCGGTCACACCCAGGATCAGCACGAACAGGATCCAGGCTCCGGCGGACGCGAGTCCGTACTGGTAGATCGAGAACCCCTTGTCGAAGACGAACATCATGAGGGTCTCGGTGTCCATGCCCGGCCCTCCGCCGGTCATCAGGAACGGCTGGGTGAAGACCTGGAACGAGGTGATGAGCGTCATCGTCGAGGCGAAGAACAGCGCCGGGGAGATCATCGGCAGCATGATGCGGAAGAACTGCCGCCACGGTCCCGCCCCGTCGATCTGCGCCGCCTCCAGCAGGTGCCGCGGGATGGCGTCCAGCGCGGCCGAGAAGACCAGCATGTTGTAGCCGAACCCCTGCCACACGCTCATCGCGACGACGGCGAACATGGCCCAGCCCGGCTCACCGAGGAAGTTCGGCGCGTGCGTGCCGGTGGCGGCGTACAGGGAGCCGTCGATCAGCCCGTTCGGCTGGTAGATCATCCGCCAGACGATCGCGTTGGCCACCATCGGCGTGACCACGGGCAGGAAGAACACCACCCGCAGCGCCTTGCGGCCCTTGATGCGCGGGCCCATCCACACCGCCAGCCCCACCGAGACGATGAGGTTGAGCGGCAAATAGAGCACCACGAACAGCAGCGTGTTCAACAGCGCCCGCCGGAAGACGGGGTCGGTGAACAGCGTCGTGAAGTTCTCCAGTCCGGTGAAGGTTCGCTCGCCCACCGCGGGCCACTGGAAGAAGGCCATCACCAGAGACAGCACGATCGGGAAGAGGGTGAACAGCGTCAACCCGATCATGCTGGGCGCCGCGAAGAAGGCCGCGGCCCTTCCGTCGCGGCGCAGACGGGGGCGCCGTCTGCCCGCTACCGCCGCGGGGCGGGCTATGGCGTCGTCGGACACTTCGCTCCTTAGGCCGGGGACTGCTGCTGCACCTGGGTGAGTGCGTCCGCCGCCGTGGTCTGCCCGTTGAAGGCCTGGATGCCGTACTGGGCCAGCAGCTTCTCCACCGGGTCCCAGTTCTTGGTCGTCCGGAACGGCTTCGACGAGGCGTTGGCGGCGTCGAGGACGGGCTTGGAGCCCTCGAAGGCGTTCTCGTACCACTTGTTCTGTACGGACTTGCGCGCCGGGTAGGCGCGCCCGACCGAGCCGAGCTGCCCGAGCACCTCGGCGCTGGTCATCGTGCTGACTGCCTTGAACGCCTCATCCGGGTACGGGCAGGACTGGGAGATGCCGAAGCCGGACCCGGCCGTGTAGCTCTTGGTCCCGTCCGGACCGGCGGGGATGGTGGCCAGGCCGACACCGAACTTGGCCTTCGCCTTGAGCTCCAGAACGGACCAGGGCCCGTTCACCGACATCGCCGCGTTGCCGTTGAGGAACTGGGTCTCGGTGAAGTTGTTGTCCACGCCGGGAATCTTGGGCGAGACTGCCTGCTTGGCGGTCAGGTCCGCGTACCACTGGAAGCCGGCCTTCATCTGCTCGGTGGTGAGGGTGAGCTTGCCGGACTCGTCCATCGGCTCCGCGTTGCCGGTCTTGGCCAGGATCATCGAGAACATCCCCAGGGCCGAGGGGTAGCCCACGAAGCCGTACTTGCCGCCGGTGGTCAGCTTCTTGGCCGCCGCCTCGAAGTCGGCCACGCTCCAGCCGACTTTCGGCTCCGGCACGCCGGCCGCCTTGAACATGTCCTTGTTGTAGGTGATGATCAGCGAGCCGACGTCGTACGGCAGCGCGTACTGCTTGCCGCCGGAGGCCAGCCCGGCCATGATCGACGTGTCGAAGTCGGCGGTGTCCAGGCCGTTCTTCTTGATCAGGTCGTCCAGGGGACGCATGCCGCTGACGTAGCCGCCCGTGCGCAGGCTCTGCATCGAGACGACGCACGGAGCGCTGCCACCGGCGAGGCGGGTGCCGAGCTTGGTGAAGTAGTCCTTGAAGGGCGAGGTCTCGAGCGTGATCTTGATGTTCGGGTACTTCTGGGTGACCTGGTCGGCCACTTTCTGCCAGGCGTTTCGGTCCTCGGTTCCGGACGCCCACATCCCCCAGGTGAGCGTGACCGCGCCGTTGCTCGCCTTGTTGCCTCCCGCCGATTCCTGGCCGCCGCCTCCGCAACCAGCCAGTCCCCCCGCGATGACCACCGCTGTTGCGACCGCCAGCGATCTCCGACCGCTATACATCTGCCTGCCCATCGCAGCTCCACTCAATAAGCTCGGGGCCGAGTTAATTGATCCGAAACTAGGGCGTAGCAATCCGTAATGTCAATGAGCTCGTGATAGGAAATATCCGATGACTGCTCGCCGAACAGCCGGTCGTGGCGATCTGACCCGCGTCGAGATCCTGGCGCTTCTCGGCACCGCGGGCGCCCTGGATCGCCGTCAGATCGCGGCCCGGCTCAAGCTCGGCGACGCGACCGTTCACGAACACACGCGACGCCTTCTGGCCTGCGGTTATCTGCGAACTCTCAGCCCACAGGCCGGGGTGGTCGGCCGGCCGCGCATCCCCCTGGAGGTCGTGCCGGAGGCCGCCGCGACCATCGGCGTACGCGTCGCGACCGACCATCTTGTCACTGTGGTCGCAGGGCTGGATGGAGGGCTGCTCACATCCGATGTATCGCCCTTCGACTGTCACGCAGACCCGCTCCCTCAGCTACTCACCGTCATCGACCGGCGATTGGCCGACCCTGTCATGGGTCCCAGGCTCAAGGCCGTGGGCGTGGCCGTGCCGGCTTCCGTTGATGCGGGCTATATCCGGTTCTGTCCCCGCTTTGGGTGGAGCAACCTTCCCCTTGGCGAACGGCTGCGCGCCGAGCTGCCGATCCCGGTGCTCGTCGACAACGACCTCACGGCCAGCACCACCGCCGAGCTCCTGTATCGGGCGGGACTCGAGCACGACGACTTCCTGGTGCTCGGCATCGGCGACGGGGTGGGGGTCGGCGCGGTCCTGCGACGGCGGGTGCACCGCAGCCCGGGCGGGCTGTCCGGCGAGTTCGGCCACACGCCCGTCGCCGCCACCGGCCCGCGTTGCGCCTGTGGCGCGCGGGGCTGCCTGGAGACGTTCACCAGCGACGACGGGATCCTGCGCGCCGCCCGTCGCGAGGGCCTGGCCGAGGCGTCCACCACCATCGAGGAGCTCCGCTCACGGTGGGTCGCCGGTGAGCGGTCGCTGGCCCGGGTGCTCGCCAAGGTCGGCGCCATGCTCGGGCGGGCCGTCGCCGGCGTCGTCAACCTGCTCGGCACGCCCACCATCGCGATCATCGGTGAGAACCACGTTCTCTGGCCGGGCCTGGAACCCGGGTTCTCCGTGGTGATGCGGACCAGTCAGGTCACCGCGGCCCACCGCGTCCAAGTGATCGTCCGTCCTTGGAGCGACGCCCAGCACGCGCTCGGCGCCGCCGGTCTGGCGCTCGCCGCTCCGGAAACGCTCTTCATCTGACGAGGTTGCGTCATCGCTATTTAGCGATACTATGTACTAGTAGTCAGCATCGCTGGGTAGTTGAAGGGTGTTCCATGGGCAAGCAGGCGACGGAGATGCTCAAGGGGACGCTGGAGGGCATCGTCCTGGCGATCCTGTCCAGCCGGTCCGCGTACGGCTACGAGATCACGGCGTGGCTGCGGGAGCAGGGCTTCTCCGACATCGCCGAGGGCACCATCTACGCGCTGCTGGTCAGGATCGAGCAGCGCGGCCTCGTCGACGTGGAGAAGGTCCCGTCCGAGAAGGGGCCGCCGCGCAAGGTGTACTCCCTCAACGCCCAGGGGCGGGTCTACCTCGAAGAGTTCTGGAGGACCTGGAGCTTCCTCGCGGAACGGCTCGAACAGCTCCGCGAAGGAGGAAGGCAGACATGACCACCGAGCCGAACGAGCCGAAGCGGCGCTACCTGCGCTACCTGGAGATGGTCACCGGACCGATCGAGGACAAGAAACGCTACTGGCGGTACAAGGCGCGCACGGAGCGGCTTCCAGCGGACTATCGCACGGCGATCGACGCACTGCAGCGGTACATGGAGCACTTCGGGCCGGGCAAGGCGGACAGCCTGCTGGCGATGCTGGACGATCTCGTCGATCTGTTCGAGCAGGGCGCGGCGGACGGAACCCCGCTCCGCGAGGTCGTCGGCGAAGACCCGGTGGAGTTCGCCGAGGCGTTCCTTCGCAACTACCCGGAGGGTCAGTGGATCAGCCGGGAGCGGGAACGGCTGACCAACGCCATCGATCGCGCGACCGGCGAAGGCGCCGGAACTATCCCTGGCTGACCACCTTGTCCAGGAAGGAGTGCAGGTTCGCCCGGATGCGGGTGACCTTCTCCCCCAGGCTGAGGGACTCATCGATGGTCCCGCCCCCGGCCGCCTCCTTCTTACCGCGCGTGTAGAGGGAGCAGGCCAGGTCGGTGCACAGATAGTGCCCGACCGAGTTGCCCAGGCGGCCCGCTTCGCCGGTGCGGCGCGCGGTCATCAGCGCCACGCCGCCGTTGGTGTGCGTGGTCAGGCACAGCGAGCACATGCTGCGCGAGGTGAAGCCGCGCGACGCGCCGGATGTCACCCGCAGCGCGATGCCGACGAGGGAACCGTCGCGTTCGGCGACCAGGTAGGCGCGTTCGGGCGCACCCGGATCTCGCCACCCGAGGAAGTCGAGGTCTTCCCAGGGATGGTCCGCGAGGTCTTTGGGGACGTTCAGCCGCTTGGTCTCTCCCTTGGAACAGTTCACGAATGATATACGGATGTCGCGCTCGGTGATTGGTCTCATGGGCGGGGAGGCTAGCTTCCTTACAGGTATTATGCAAATACTTAAAGCCTGTAAGTTAGCCGAGAAGGAGGGCGCATGGCACGCGCGGGATTGAGCGCCGAACGCCTGACCCAGGCGGCGGCGGACCTGGCCGACGAGATCGGCTTCCAGAACGTGACCGTCTCGGCGCTCGCGCGCGGTTTCGACGTCAAGCCCGCGGCCTTGTACTCACACGTCAAGGACGTGCAGGACCTGAGGGCCAGGGTGGCGTCGCTGGCCCTGGCGGAGCTCGCCGACAGGGCCGCCGCCGCCCTGGCCGGCCGCGCGGGCAAGGACGCGCTGGTGGCCTTCGCGAACGCCTACAGGAGCTACGCGAAAGAGCATCCGGGCAGGTACGCCGCCATGCAGATCGAGCTCGACAGAGTGGACACCAGCGCTGGGCGTCCGCACGCGGACATGACACGCGCGATACTGCGCGGGTACGCGCTGTCGGAGCCCGACCAGACGGACGCGGTACGCATGCTGCACAGCACGTTCCACGGCTATGTGAGCCTGGAGACGGCGGGCGGGTTCCGCCGCCACCCTCGTGACGTGGACGCTTCGTGGTTCAGAGCGCTGGACGCCCTCGACGCCGTTCTCCGCAACTGGCCGCCGGCCTGAGCTTATTCGTTGGCTGCTTCAAGATGCCGGGTGCGATCATGGAGCGATGGCGACGACCTGGGACGAGGCATTCGCGGACCGGTACCAGGAATGGTCCGGCCACATGACGGCCGACGTGGCCTTTTACCTCGATCTCGCGCGCGAGGCGGAGGGGCCGGTGGTCGAGCTGGCGATCGGGGACGGGCGGGTCGCGATCCCGGTGGCGCGGGAGATCGGCCGGCGGGTCGTCGGGGTCGACATCTCACCGGCGATGCTCGCGCAAGCCCGCACCCGTGCGGCCGAGGCCGGTGTGGAACTCGACCTTCGCGAGTGCGACATGCGCGACTTCGCCCTGGACGAGCCCGCGGCGCTGATCTACTGCCCGTTCCGATCACTCCAGCACCTGCCGACCTGGGCCGACCGTCGCCGTACCTTTGAGCGGGTCGCCGCCTCGCTCCGGCCGGAGGGGCGGTTCGCCTGGAACGCCATCGCCTTCGACCATCGGATCGCGGTCCAGCTCGACGGCGCGCGGCAGGAGAAGCCCGTACCGCACACCGTCCGTTACGCGGTTGGCGACAACCGCGTCGACCTTGTCCTCGACGACGGCGCGAAGAGCTCCTTCTGGTGGGCGACGAAGAACGAGTGGCTCGGGCTTCTGGATGTCGCCGGACTTGAGCTGGAGGCGCTCTACGGCGGGTTCGCCCGCGAGCCGTTCACCGAGGACAGCCGGGAGTATGTGTTCGTCGGCCGCCGACGGCCTTCCTAGGGTTCTTGTAGTCGTGGAGGCCGGGTGGCGGCCGCTCGCGCGTGACGGCGCATCCGCTCGGCCTCTGCCGCCAGCCGGGTCGCGCCGTCATCGGTCAGCCTGTAGTAGCGCCGGACCCGGCCGTCCACGATCTCCTCGCGATCCTCGGCGATGAGGCCCTCTTCCTGCAGGCGGTCGAAGGCGGCGCAGGGGGTGGCGCGTCCCACCTCGTCCATGCCACACTCGCTGTTATAGAACTCTATGAAGAGTTATAGAACGAGGTGGGTATGTGATGCGAGAGATGTCGCCATGGCGGGAGCCCGTCCCGGCAGGCGGGACGATGGGCGAGCCCCAGGCGCGGGGCCGGTTCGGCGAGTACGGCGGGCGGTACGCGCCGGAGTCCCTGGTGGAGGCGTGCCGCGAGGTGGACGAGGCGTTCCGGGAGGCGCGGGCGGATCCGGGCTTCCGCGCCGCCCTGGCGGAACTGCTCGCCTTGCACGTCGGGCGGCCGACCCCGCTCACACCGGCCCGGCGGCTGTCGCAGGAGCTGGGCGTGCGGCTGTACCTCAAGCGCGAGGACCTCACCCACACCGGGTCGCACAAGATCAACAATGTGCTGGGCCAGGCCCTGCTCGCCACCCGGATGGGACGGCGCAGGCTGATCGCCGAGACGGGAGCGGGCCAGCACGGGGTGGCCACCGCGACCGCCGCCGCGCTGCTCGGGCTCGAGGCCACGGTCTTCATGGGCGAGCGCGACATCGAGCGGCAGGCGTTGAACGTCTTCCGGATGCGCATGCTGGGCGCCGAGGTGATCCCGGTCACCACAGGCAGCCGCACGCTCAAGGACGCGACCAGCGAGGCCATGCGGCACTGGGTGGGCGTCACCGGCGACTCCCACTACTGCGTCGGCTCGGTGATCGGGCCGGATCCGTACCCGTGGATGGTCAGGGAGTTCCAGCGGGTCATCGGCGACGAGGCCCGCGCGCAGTGCGCCGCCGAACTGCGGACCGGCGTGCCGGACCACGTGGTCGCGTGTGTCGGCGGCGGCTCCAACGCGGCCGGTACGTTCGCCGGCTTCGCCGACACCTCGGCGCGCTTCGTCGGCGTCGAGGCGGAGGGCGGCGCCGGGGCGGCCCTCGGCAGGCTCGGCGTCCTGCACGGCTGCCGCTCGCTGTTCCTGCAGGACGACGACGGGCAGATCGTCGAGGCGCACTCCATCGCCCCCGGGCTCGACTACCCGGGGGTCGGCCCGGAGCACGCCCATCTGCGCGAGCTGGGCCGGGCCCGGTACGTCACGGTGACCGACGAGGAGGCGGTCGGCGCGGCGGTACGGCTGGCGCGCACCGAGGGCATCGTCCCGGCGCTCGAATCGGCGCACGCCCTCGCCTGGGTGATCCGCGCGGCGGGTGAGGGCGAACTGGCCGCCGGATCGACGGTCCTGATGACGCTGTCCGGCCGGGGCGACAAGGACATCTCTACCCTGAAGGAGCTGCTGTGACGAACACCCTGGCCCCGGGCGAGGTCGAACGCCATCTGCGTGCCCGCCGGGACACCGGTCGCGGTCTGCTCATGCCGTACATCACCGGGGGCGTCACGCCCGGCTGGACGCGATACCTGAACGCGTTCGCCGCGGCCGGAGCGGACGCGATCGAGGTCGGCCTGCCGTTCTCCGACCCCACGCTCGACGGCGTCACCATCCAGCAGGCGAGCAACGCGGCGCTGGCCCGGGGGGCGAGCACCCGCCGGATCCTCGCCGACCTGGCCGAGGCCCAGAGCGTGGGCGTGCCGCTGGTCGCCAGCACCTACTACAACCTGGTGCTGCATGACGGGCCCGAGGCGTTCTGCGCCGCGCTGCGCCGGGCCGGCGTCGGCGGTCTGATCGTGCCCGACCTGCCGGTGCACGAGGCGGACGAGCTGACGGACGTGGCCGCCGCCGCCGGGATCGATCTGGCCCTGCTGGCCTCGCCGTCGACGCCGCAGCCGAGGCTGGCGGAGATCTCACGCCGCAGCCGCGGATTCGTCTACGCGGTGTCGGTGATGGGCACCACCGGCGAGCGGGCCGACCTCGCCGCCTCGGCGGCGGAGCTCACCGCGCGGATCAAACGCGGCACCGACCGGCCGGTCTTGCTAGGATTTGGCATTTCCACGCCTGACCAGGCGCGGGAGGCGGGCCGGCACGCCGACGGCGTGGTGGTCGGCGCCGCGGTCATGCGGCGGGTGCTCGACGGGGCCGGGCCGGACGACCTGCTGGCCTTTCTCGCGACCCTGCGCCGGGCCCTCGACCAGGAGTGACGCACCAGGATGACCCCCGATGCCGGGCATGAGGCGAGATACCGCGCCATCGCCGCCGACCTCGCCGCGAAGATCCGGTCGGGACACTACGCCCCCGGTGAGGCCCTGCCCCCGCAACGGGAGCTGAGCACCTCCTACGGGGTGACCCTCATGACGCTGCGCCAGGCGTTGCGGGAGCTCAGCGACGAGAGGCTGATCGTGCAGCGGCCCGGCAAGGGCACGTTCGTGGCCCCGGCCCATCTGGCGTACCAGCTCGGCTCGCTCCGCAGCCTGGCCGACGATCTGCGGGAACAGGGCCACGACGTACGCACCGTGGTGGCCGGGCGGGCGATGCGCCGGGCCCCCGCCCGGATCGCCGCGGAGCTGCGGCTGCCTCCCGGCGACACCGCCCTGCGGCTGGAGCGGGTCCGCGAGTTCGCCGGCCGTCCCGCCGTGCACCAGGTGTCCTGGGTACGCCGGCCGGCGGCCGACCAGATCCGCGAGCGCGACTTCACCACCGTCTCCCTCTACACGGCGCTCGCCGAGGCGGGAGTGGCGGTGGCCCGGGCGTCCGAGGTGGTCCGGCCCGGCCTGCTCGACCCCGCCGCCGCGCGCCGCCTGCACGAGCCCGAGGGCAGTGCCGTGCTCGTCAGCACCCGGATCGCGTATACGCCCGACGCCGTTCCCGTCGTGTCCGACCATGCCACCATCCTGGGCACCATGATGGAGATCCGCACCGAACGCGCCGCGACCGGCCTCTCCCTCACCTGGCGCGCCACCAGCTAGGTGGCGACGCGCCAGCGAGAGTATGAGCCCGAGTATTACGACGGGTAGCACTATCGGCGCATCGGCCGTAGCATACCGATCATGGCCAAGGAGAGAACATCCGTCAGCATCGCCCCGTGGGTCCTGGAGGCGGTACGCAAGCACGCTGAGGCGAACGGGCTCAGCGTTTCCACCGTCCTGGAGCGCGGAGCCCTTCGCGAGATCGCCGCCACCCACAGCGCCGCCGCCCGCGCCAAGGTCTACGGCGAAAGCGCCCACCAGGAAGCCGACGAGCGGATCGTCGCCGACGACACCGCGCGGGCCGCCGACGAGCGCCGCGGCGAGGCCGCGTGAGCCACCGATTCGGCGAGCTGTGGACCGTCCAGCTCGGCGACCGTGAGGAAGTCCGGCTCGTCGTGACCGGCGACTTCTACCACACGCTCTACAACGACAACGTGCTCACCGCCCACGTCGAGGCCGCCGACCTGGCGCATGCCCTGACCGCCTTCGTCGTCGACGTCGGCGACGACCGAGCCGCCATGATCGACCGCATCAGCACCGTGGCGGCCACCCGGCTCAAGAGCAAGGTGGGCGACCTGCCCGAGGCCCAGCTCGCCGCCGCGCGCAGCATGCTGGGCACGATCTTCTCCATCACGGGATGACCAGCGGCTAAGAGCGCCCGAGGTCGGTCGCGTGGCCACCGCCCCGCCGCGCGAGGTCGGCGACAGGGACCCGGCTGAGCTGTACGTCCTCCTTGTTGGTGCCGTACGCCGCGTACAGAGAGCCCTTCCACACGATGCTCTTCGGGTAGCTGTACCCGGCGTTCTTGTACAGGCCCTCGTAGCGGCGCGGCTGCAGGTCCTCGGCGGTGCGCAGGTTGTACGCCTTGTCGAAGGTCACCCCGTCGGCGCTGGTCAGCACCGTCAGCGGGTACCTGTTGCGGGTGCCGGTCGGGTTGCCCACCAGGTAGGCGGTGCCGTCCGGCAGGTTCCCCGCGCTCTGCTTGGTGCGCGAGTCGGGCACGTTGGTCTCCACCGACCCCGACCAGGTCTCGCCGTCGTCGGTGCTCACCGCGGCGAGCTTGCGCAGGGTTCCGCCGCCCTGGTCGCGGAAGACCATCACGATCGAGCCGTCCGGACGCCGGTACCAGCTCGGCTCCAGCTCGCGGCTCATCTCCGGGGTGTTCGGCTGGTTGGTGAAGTCGCCCTGCTTCCAGCCGGAGACGCCGAGCGGGTCGTCGGTGTAGTAGGGCTTGACGAACAGGCCGGGCTGCATGTGGAACGCGGTCAGCACCCGCCCGCCCGGCAGCGCCTTCACGTCCTGCTCGATGATGCCGTTCACCGGCTGCCCGTCGGCGCCGGTCACCCTGCGGGGGCTGCTCCAGTGCCGGCCGTCCCTGCTGGTCACGTACTCGGTGTAGCCGCCGCGCGGGGTCAGGGCGCGTGGCCAGACGTTGAGGTAGGCGACGAGGGTCCGCCCGTTGGTCCACCATCCGCCGCTGGAGGTGTAGCCGTCGGTGCGCGGCGCGGTGAGCGGGATCGGCTTCGACCACCGCTTCCCGTCCTTGCTGGTGGCATAGGTGACGATCGTGTCGGGCGCGTCCTCGTCCACGGCGGAGCTCTGCCACTGCGCGTACAGCCGTCCCTTGAACGGCATGAGCACGACGCCGTGGTTGTACTTGCGGTCGTCGGCGCCGGGCGCGAAGACCGTGATGGTCTCGGCGCGCGCGGCGCGGTCCAGGCCGAGCGTGGCGGTGTTGGAGGTGTCGATGAGCCCGTCGGGCACCTTCAGCGGCGGGCCGTCCACGGTGGCGTGCGCCGGGGCGGCGGACAGGGCGAGGAGGGCCGCCAGGGCGAGCGCGGCGGTGCGGACAGGGGGGTGTGAACGCGTACGCGTCATGGCATTCTCCATTTGGCTGGCTGCGAAGCGATCAAGGTGGTCAGTGGTGGAGCGGGAGGTCGCGGGCGAGCCGCCGCAGGGCCTCCTGGTCGGGTTCCGGGATCGGCATGCGGGAGCGGCCGACCGGCCGTCCGGCGAGGCGGTGCACGGCGAGCATCCGCGTCGGCTCGCCGCGGATCGCGTCCACCACCTCGTCCACGTCGCCCTGCAGGCGCGCCACGATGCCGGCGTCCGCGCGCTCCAGCGCGGCCCGCATCGCGACGAACGGCTTGGCGAACGCCGACGCCACCCCGGACACGATCCCGTCGGCGCCCGCGGCGGCCGCCGCCGCGTAGTCGGCGTCGCTCCCGGTGTAGATGAGGAACCCTTCGGGCAGGCGGGCCCGGTACGAGGCGATCGTGTCGAGCGATTCCCCGCTGACCTTCACCCCCACGACGTTCGGCAGGCCCGCGAGCCGCACCAGCAGTTCCTCGTCCACCGCCACGCCGGTGCGCGCCTCGAAGAGGTAGACGAACACGTCCAGCCCGCCGGCCTCCGCGCTGACGTCCCGGAAGAACGCGTAGACCTCTTCGGGTGGGGTCGGCAGGTAGAACGGGGTGAGCACGGCGATCTCGCGGGCGCCGGCCGCCCGCGCGCCCGCGATGAGCCGCGACACCTCGAACCGGCTGGCGGCCCCGACGTGCACGATCACGCGGATGCCGGGCAGCGTCTCCACGGCCAGGGCCGCGACGGCGTTGCGCTCCTCGATCGACAGGGCCGGGAACTCGCCGGTCGTGCCGAGCACGAGCGCCCCCTGGACCCCGGAGCCCGCGACGTACGCGAGGATCTCACGGGTCCCGGCCAGGTCGAGTGCGCCGTCCTCGGCGAACGACACGGGTACGGCGGCGATGATGTCATGTGACGACGTTTCAGTCATGGATCTTTCACGGGGATGGGGAGATTGAGGGATTCCGGGGGCAGATGAGTGGATCACCCGGCGCTGTACGCCTCGTCCATCGAGGCCAGCACCTGCTCGGCGTCCGCCTGTCCGGAGAAGAGCTGCTGGATCCCGGCGAAGTGCGCGGCCTGCACCCGCGCGTTGGGCCAGCCGGAGTCCGGGAAGGGCGCGGTGTGACCGGCGGCGATGATGTCGATCGCCGTCCGCACGGCCGACGCCGCCTCGACTTGGGCCCCCTGGATCGCGGGGATGCCGGGCGCGGTGTCGAACCAGACCTTGATGGCCTCCGGCGTGGCCAGCCAGTCGACGAAGGCGAGGCCGTTCACCTTGTTCTTGGCCTTGTCGTTGACCGCGAAGCTCACGCCGATGCCGCGCGGGACCGGGTTGGTGCCGCTGTCACCGCCGGGCAGCGGGAAGAACCCGAACTCCGCGTCCTTCGGGGCGGTCGAGGTGATCTGCGAGTATGAGGCGAGCACCTGCACCACGCCGACGGCCTTGCCGGTGTTGACCAGGTTGTAGGAGGCGGTCACGTCGGTGCCGAGCGGATCGGCGTTGAAGCAGCCCGCCTTGTTCATCTCCAGGTACTTGGCGAAGGCGGCCGCCCAGCCGGAGCCGGCGAAACTCGCCTGTTGCTTCGCCATCTTGTCGTTGAAGGACGGGTCGGCGGCGTAGACGGTCGAGGCGACCAGCGCGTACGGGATGAGCTGCGTCACCCAGTCGGTCTGGATGCCCAGCGCGAAGGCGACCTTGCCCTTGGCCTTGACGTCCGCGCAGAACTTGAGCAGCTCGGTGTAGGTCGCCGGCGTCTTCAGCCCGGTCTCCTTCAGCGTGGCGACGTTGTAGATCGCGCCGATGGCGTCGAGTTTGGACGGCAGCCCGTAGGTCTTGCCGCCGATCCGCATCGTCTCGGCGGTGCCGGGCTCGATCTTGGCGGCCCACGGCCGGTCCGACAGGTCGGCCAGGTACCCGGCCTTCTGCAGGAGGGAGATGGCGCCGGGATTGCCGCTGCCCGGCCACACCGTGAAGACGTCGGGCGCCGTCCCCGACGACAGCTGGGTACGCAGCGTCGTCTGGTACTGCGCGGTGTCGGCCACGGTCACGTTGATGTCGAGGCCCGTCTTCTTCTTGTACGCCTCGACCACCGCCCGCATCGGCGCCTGGTTGTTCGACGTCGTGGCGATGGTGAGCGCCTTGGTCTTCTCGTTGCTCGCCGCCTGCGGCTGCGACCCGCAGGCGGTCAGGGCCAGCGTCGCCGCGGCGAGAGCGGCGATCTTCCGGTTGAACATGCTGGTTGTACTCCAGGGGGGTTCGAAGGGAAATCAGTGGGTCGTCGTCGCGGCTCCGGCCGGGAAACGGAAGGTGTAGCTTCCCGATGCCAGGCGCAGCCGGGTGCACCCCTGCCGCTCCTCCTGGACGGTGACCCCTTCCGAACGGGTGACGGCCTCGCCGCCTTCCGTGATCGTCGCCGCCGAGAGCACCGGAAGCACGGCCTCGGCGGCCGCTCCCGGCGGTATCAGGACCGACCATTCGCACCACCCCGCCTCGTCGCGGCGCCAGGAACTGGCGACGCGCCCGCGAGGGGTATCGATCGCCCCGCGCGCCCAGTCCAGGGAGGTGTGGAGCTGCGGCGCGAGCCGGATGCCGGCGTACCCGGCCGAACCGGGCGCCTGCCCGATGCCGAGCACCCCGGTGAACAACCACTCGCCGACCGCGCCGAGGGAGTAGTGGTTGAAGCTGTTCATCCGCGGCGACTGGAAACCGCCCTCCGGGGTCCAGCCGTCCCAGCGCTCCCAGATCGTCGTCGCCCCGTTGCGCACGGAGAACAGCCACGACGGGTAGCGGTCGTCGTTGATCAGCGCGTACGCCAGATCCGAGCGGCCGATCGCGGTCAGCACCGGGCACAGCAGCCCGACCGTGATGAAACCCGAGGTGAGGGAGACGCCGCGGCGTTCGATCGCCGCCACGAGCCGCCCGGCGACGGCATCGCGCTGCCCCGGTTCGCACAGGTCGAAGGCGAGGGTGAGCAGGTAGGCGCCCTGGGTGTCGCCGTGGACGCGGCCGTCGGGGCCGACGAACTCCGCCCGGTAGGCCGCGCGGACGCGCTCGGCGAGGCCGGTCAGTTCCCGCGCCTCGGCGTCGCGCCCGAGCACGGCGAGACTGCGCGCGGTCAGCTCGGCGCTGTGCGCGAAGTAGGCGGTGGCCAGGACGTCCTTCGGGGTCTCCGCGCCGACCTGCAGCCAGTCCCCGTAGTTGTTGCCGACGCGCTCGCGCCAGATCAGCCCGGGATTGTGCCGTTCGACGTGCCGTACCCAGGCGACCATCGCGTCCACGGACTCCCGCAGCACGTCGGCGTCGCCGCTCGCGCGGTAGACGTGCCAGGGGATCGTCACCCCGCCGTCGCCCCAGGCCGGCGCGCCTTCCCGCAGGTGGATGAGGCGGGGCGAGAGGTCGGGGAACGCGCCGTCCGCGGACTGGCCGAGGCGCACGTCCCGCAGCCAGCGGCGCAGCAGCGGGGCGACGTCGGCCAGCAGCAGCGCGGTAGGCGTGAACACCTGCGCGTCGGCCAGCCAGCCGAGCCGCTCGTCGCGCTGCGGGCAGTCGGTCGGGATCGACACGAAGTTGCCCCGCAGGCTCCAGGTGATGTTCGAGGCCAGCGCGTTCAGGTCCGCGCTGGAGGTCTCGAACGCGCCGGTCAGCGCGAAGCCGTTGTGCAGCACGACCGCCTCGACCTGCTCGGGGGCGAGGTCCCCGGTCAGGCCGGAGACCTCGGTGTAGCGGAATCCGTGCAGGGTGAAGCGGGGCTCGAACACCTGCGCCGGAGAGCCGTCGGTCCAGAAGACGTCCACGGGTTCGGCGGTGCGCAGGTTCGCCGTATAGAGGTCGCCGTGCTCGTCGAGCACCTCGGCGTGGGTGAGCTGGACCCGGGTGCCGGCGGGCTGGCCCGTCAGGGTGAGGGCGACGCGGCCGACCACGTTCTGCCCGAAGTCGACCACGAACCGCCCGTCGCCCCGCGGCGTCACCGCGACCGCGGGCACCCGGCCCGTCACCCGCACCGCCGGGTCGGCCTCCGGGACCAGCGTGGAGGTATCGCGGGAGGTCACCACGGCCGCCGACCAGGCCGAGGTGTCGTGTCCCGGCAGCTCCCAGCCCGGTTCGGCGCGGCGCGAGTCCTCGTACTGGCCCATCAGCAGGTCGGCGTAGAGGATGTCGCTCGGCGACTCCTTCCACCCCTCGCCGCTGACGATCGACCGGCGCGAGCCGTCCGCCCCGTCCACGTCGAGCTGCACCAGCAGCGCGGGCTCGGTGCCGTAGTGCTGAGCCTGGTGGCGGCGGTCGGTGCCGATGAAGCCCACGTACCAGCCGTCGCCCAGCAGCGCCGCGACCGTGTTGCGGCCGGGCCGCAGCAGGGCGGTCACGTCCCAGGTCTGGTACGTGATCCGCTCCCGGTACTCGGTCCAGCCCGGCACCAGCTCGTCCTGCCCGACCCGGCGGCCGTTGACGTAGAGCCGGTAGACGCCCTTCGCCGACGCGTGCACCCGAGCCGACGCCGGCACCTCGGTCAGGTCGAAGCCGTGGACGAAGCGGCGCACCGGCTGCAGCTTGTTCACCGTGTAGCTGATGTCGGTGTCCTGGGGCGGCGAGGCCACCTGGTGGTAGATCGGGTTACGGCCGATCCAGGCGGCCCGCCACTCCCCCGCGTGCACCACCCCGGTGCCGAACCGGGCCCGCGCCACCGTCCGCGCGCCCGTCTCGTCCTCGACCTCGACCTCCCATTCGTAGGCCGACGACGTCACCAGCGGCCCGCCGCCGTAACGGGCGCCGACAGTGCTGTCCGACTCCACCACGCCGGAGTCCCACACCAGCACCGCGCCGCCGGTCGCCGGCAGGTGCCGCACCCGGAGGCGGTAGGAGCGCTGGCGCGCGCCACGCCGCTCCGATTGCAGCCGCCAGGAGAACGAGGGCGCGGCGACGACGCCCACCGGCTCGTGCTGCCCGCCGGTCCGCAGCTCATAAGGTCGCAATCCGGTCATCCCTTCAGCCCTCCCGCGAAACCGCTGATGATCCTGCGTTGCAGCAGGAAGTAGACGACCAGCACCGGCAGGATGCTGATCACCAGGCCGGCGAACACGATCGGCCAGTTCGACACGTACTGCCCGACGAAGGCGTACAACGCGACCGTCACCGTCTGTTGCGGCGTTCCGCTCAGATACAGCAGCGGAACCAGGAAGTCGTTCCACACGGTGATCGCGTTCAGGATGCCGACGGTGCCGGTGACCGGGCGCAGCAGCGGGAAGATGACGCTGCGGAAGGTACGCAGCGCGCCCGCGCCGTCGATCGAGGCCGCCTCCTCGTACTCCCTCGGGATCGCGCGCAGGAACCCGGTGTAGAGGAAGATCGAGAACGGCACCTGCATGCCGGCGTAGAGGATCACCAGCGCCCACAGCGAGCCGAGCAGCCCGACGTCGCGCATGGTCTGGTAGAGCGGAATGAGTGCCACCTGGAACGGGATCAGCATGCCGGCCAGCACCAGCCAGAAGACGGTGGACGACAGCTTCGAGGTGATCCGCGCCAGCGGGTAGGCCGCCATCGAGGAGATGACCACGATCAGCACCACGCTGACGCCCGTCACGATCGCGCTGTTGACCAGCGCGCCCGCCAGGCCCGCCTGCTCCCAGGCGGCGAGATAGTTGCCGAAGGTCGGCGCCGTCACCGGCCGCAGCGGCGACGAGGCGTCGCCGGCCGGCCGCAGGGACAGGTTGACCAGGATGTAGACCGGCAACACGAACACGAGGGCGGCCAGGAGCATGACGACCTCGCGCGCGAACACGCCCTTGGTGTAGCGGAACATCAGCTCACCGCCTGCCGGTTGGACATCCGGTACTGCGCGACCGAGAACACCGCGACGATGACGGCCAGCACGAGGGCGAGCGCGATGCCGTACCCGAACTGGTCGAACTGGAAGGCCGACTTGTAGAGCAGCGTGGAGAGCGTCTCCGTCGCCCCGCCAGGCCCGCCGCCCGTGAGCACGTACACCTCGGTGAACATCTTGAATCCGCCGATCAGGGTCAGCATCACGTTGATCGTGGTCGCGGTGGCCAGCAGCGGCCAGGTCACCGACCAGAAGCGGCGCCACGCGCCCGCGCCGTCCACCGCCGCCGCCTCGATCACCTCGGGCGAGATCGACTGCAGGCCCGCCAGGTAGATCACCATCGAGTAGCCGGCGTGCTGCCACACCACGATCATGACCACCGACACCGCCGCCCACGTCGGGTCACCGAGCCAGCTCTGCCGCAGCGCGCCCAGCCCGACCGCCTCTAGCAGGCCGTTGACCGCGCCGTCCGGCGTGAGCATGAACTTCCACAGGTACGCGACCACGACCGGCGTGATCACGACCGGGGCGAAGAAGACCACGCGCAGCACGTTGCGCGTCTTCAGGCCCGTGTGCAGACCGACCGCGAGCAGCAGCCCGACGCCGTTCTGCAGCACCGTGATCGCGAGCGCGAAGATGAGCGTCATGGTGAGCGCTTCGAGCGAACTGTCCGAGGAGAAGATGCGGGCGAAGTTGTCGAAGCCGACAAAGTTGTAGTCCGGGGAGAGCCCGTCCCAGTCGGTGAAGGCGAGCGCCCCGCCGCGCAGGGTCGGCACCACGACGGCGAACCCGTAGAAGGCGAGCGCGGGCAGCGCGAACCACAGCAGCTTCCGCGACGGCGCCGCCGGCCCGCGCCGCCCACCGCCGTCCGTTCGCGGCGCTTGGGGGCGCGTTGTGGGCCTCTTCGACGTGAGCACTCCGAAACCTTCCGTTCACCGTTAACGGTGGTCAGTTAACCGTTAACAAAGAGCGTGCGTCAAGATGGTCCGGGCTCCTGCGATACCTTCGGCCGTAGCCGAATCCAAGGGGTCCCTGGCATGCTCACGGTGGCGTTCTCCGCCTACGACCTGACCTCCATCAGGTTCGCCTACTCCCCGCTCAGGGAGGTCTCCGCCGGCATCCAAGCGCTGCGCACCCCCGCCGGGCGGCCCCTGCATCTGCCGTGGTTCAAGCAGGTAGGCCCCCTGATCGGCGGCGAGTCGGCCCCGCTGCTCGACCTCATCACCGGCGCCGGTTACATCCCCGACTTCCTGTGTCCCGTCCCCACCAGCCCGACCCCGGACCTGGCCGGCGAGCTGGCGGTCCTGCGCGCCACCCCGCACGAGATCATCCGCACGGACCTCGACCGTATGGCCGCCGAGATCCCCGGCTCGCTGACCGGCCGCGCCCTGGAGCTGTACCAGGATCCGGGCCCAGGGCTTGACCGGCTGACGCACGCCATCGAGGCCTTCTGGCAGCTCGCCATGGCACCGCACTGGCCGCGCATGCGCAGCCTCCTCGAAGGCGACCTGCTCTACCGCGCCCGGCAGTACGCCGAACGCGGCCCCGCCGGCGTGTTCGCGGACATGCACACGGCCATCCGCTGGGAAGATCGCACCCTCTACCTGGACGACCGCCCGAAAGAGCTGTCCCGGACGCTGAACGGCGAGGGCCTGTTACTAGCCCCGTCCGTCTTCGTCTGGCCCAGACTGCTCTACCGCACCGACTCCCCCGGCCAGGCGGCCATCACCTACCCCGTACGCGCCGTCGCCACGCTGTGGGAACGCGGCACCGCGCCCGCCCCCGACGCCCTGGCCGCCGTCATCGGCCGCTCCCGTGCGCTGCTGCTGGCCGAGCTCGACACCCCCGCCTCCACCACGGACCTGTCCCGGCGCACCGGCCTGTCCCCCGCCAACGTCTCCGAGCAGCTCTCCCTGCTGCTGTCCGCGGGCCTGGTCACCAAGCACCGCGTCGGCCGGGCCATGCTCTACGTACGAACCCCGCGCGCCCAGGCCCTGCTGGACGACTGATTCGGCGCAGGCCGAATGTGTCGCCCCGCGCCGAGGGCCGCCCGCACCATGCACTCATGACGATCACGGCTCCCGCCCCCACCCCCGTGTTCCAGGGGCTGCCCAAGGTGTTCTGGCTACTGTTCTCCGGCCAGCTGGTCAACAGGTTCGGCGGGGTCGTGCTGCCCTTCCTCGTGTTCTACCTGACCGGGCGGGGGTACGCGGCCGCGCAGATCGCCGCCGTGATCTCCGCGTACGGGCTGGGCGGCCTGGGCGGGCAGCCGCTGGGCGGCTACCTGGCCGACCGGTTCGGCCGCCGCGTCACCCTCATCGGCGGACTGCTCGCCACCGCGGCCTGCCTGATCCTCATCGCGGCCGCCGGCAGCCTGACCTGGCTGATGACCGCGGCCCTGGCCATGGGGCTGGCGGGCGACGTCTACCGGCCCGCCGCCTCGGCCCTGGTCGCCGAGACCACACCGGCGCACCTGCGGGCGAAGGCCTTCGGGCTCATGCACTGGGCGGTCAACGTGGGCACCGCCGCGGCCGGCGCCGTCGCCGGACTCCTGCTCGCCCACGGCTTCTGGCTCCTGGTCATCCTGGACGTGGCCACCAGCGTCGCCTTCGCCGTGATCGTGGCCGTCGGCATCCCCCGCGGCCACGACAAGGCCGCCGCCAGACCCGCGCGCAACGGCTACGCCATCGCGGCCCGCGACCGGGTACTGCTGGCCGCGCTGGCCTTCCTGCTGCTCGGCCTGATCCTGTACGCGCAGGCCTCGTACGCGCTGCCCCTGGCCCTGGCCGCCGACGGACTCCCGGCATCCCTGTACGGGCTGCTCATCACGGTCAACGGCGCGATCGTCGTGATCTTCCAGCCGCTGTTCATCTCCTGGCTGTCGCGCCTGCCCCGGCTGCCGGTCCTCGGCGTCTCCATGACCGTGGTAGGCCTCGGCCTGGCCCTGACCGGCATGGCCGACCGGCCGTGGCACTACGTGGTCACGGTGGTGCTGTGGTCGATCGGCGAGATCGGCATGGCGGGCTTCGAGGCGGCACTGATCGCCGACCTCACCCCGGACGGCGCCCACGGCACCTACCAGGCCCTGTACGGCTGGACCACCGCCATCGCCCGCTTCGCCGGACCGGCCGTCGGCGCCGTACTGTTCCAGGCCGGGATGCTGTGGTGGGCCTGTGCCGCGACGGGCGTCCTGTGCGTGGTGTTCGCCTTCGCCCTGATGCCCGCCGTCGCACGGCGGGAAAGGCAGGCTTAGTCCTTCGGCTTCCGCCAGACGATGCTGTAGCGCAGCAGCAGGTGGCGGCGGTACTGGGAACCGGGCAGGATCTCCGCGGCCAGCGCGCGCATCTGCGGATACGTCACCGGAGGCGGCCACACGGTAGGAGACGAATGCTGCCAGAGGCCCTTCCTGACGCGGTGGAAAGTGCCGACCGCGACGCCGGCGAGGGCGCGCGGCAGATCCCTGGGCATGGTGCTGCGGGCAAGGCCGACGATGGCCAGGACGCCACCGGGACGCAGCAGGTCGCGCATTCGGGCCAGCCCGCTGACGGCGTCCATGTGATGCAGGGTGGCCACCGACGCGACGACATCGAACGAGGCGGGCTCGAACGGGTGGGTGAGGAAGTCGCCGAGGACGTAGTCGACGTCGTCCGACTGCTCACGGGCCTGGTCGATGCTGGGCGCGTCGAGATCGATGCCGATGACCTCCGGCACGGCCCGCCGCAGTTCGCGGGCGAGCATGCCTTCGCCGCAGCCGACGTCGAGGGCCCGCCGGGCGCCATCGGGGACGGCGTGGAGGATGCGGGGGTGGTAATGAATGTTGTGGTTCCATCGCCTGCGGCCCTTTTCTGGCATTTGATCATTTTGCCAGAGCCCCTGGTGAGTCAGCGTTGGCGCTCTTCGGCCGTCCGCGCGGCGTGGTGAGGGGTGGACAGGTCGAGCAGGACCATCGCGTCGTAGTCGGGGGTGCCGGGTTCGGCGACGTACACGGCCAGGCGCTGGCCGGGAGTGCCCTCCAGGTGCATGCTCTGGACGTCGAGGGTGATCGTCCCGACGTGAGGGTGACGGAAGGTCTTGCGGGCGTTCTTACGACCGGTGACCTCGTAGCGTTCCCAGAGCTTGGCGAAGTCGGGGCTCTTGAGCAGGAGTTCGCCGACGAGGTTGGTGAGGTCGGGGGCGTCGGGGTCGGTGCCGGCCAGGGCGCGCAGCCGGGCGACGCAGCCGCGGACCTGGATCTCCCAGTCGGGGAACAGCTCGCGAGCTGTGGGGTGGAGGAACAGGTAACGGGCCAGGTTGCGTTGCTTGGCCGGCCAGTCGTCGATCCCGGCGTACAGGGCGAGCCCGCCGGGGTTGCAGGCGAGCAGGTCCATGCTGCGGCTGATGATGTAGGCCGGGTTCGGGCGCATGGTCTGCAGCAGGAGCTTCAGGTGCGGGCGGACCGTACGGCTGGGCGGGGGCGGCGGTTCGGGCGCGTAGCGGGCGGCCCGGGCGGCGAGGCTGCGCAGGTGCTCGTGTTCGTCCTCGTCCAGACGCAGGGCGCGGCCGAGGGCGTCGATGACGGCGGGGCTGGGCCGGGTCTCCTTACCGCGCTCCAGCCTGGTGTAGTAGTCGATGCTGACGCCGGCCAGGGTGGCGAGTTCCTCCCGGCGCAGGCCCGGAGTGCGGCGCAGGCCGGGACCGGCGGTCAGGCCGACCTCGGCGGGGGTGATCTGGGTGCGACGGGCGCGCAGAAAGCGGCCCAGCTCGCTGCCGCCGCCGTCGTTGTGCTGCTCAGCCATGCTTTCAGTGTTACAGCCGCCGGCCGCGAACCGTGCGGCCGAGGGGGGCCCTGTCACACCCCTGAACACGACTCCCCGGCACAGCGCGGTCTGCCACCGCGCGAATGCGCTGAGCACGATGGATGTTGGTGACGATGTCGCTGTCCCTTTCGTCAGGAGATCCATCCCTTGTCCACCG
The DNA here is from genome assembly GCF_050942315.1 of Nonomuraea sp. CA-143628. Classification (NCBI taxonomy): domain Bacteria; kingdom Bacillati; phylum Actinomycetota; class Actinomycetes; order Streptosporangiales; family Streptosporangiaceae; genus Nonomuraea; species Nonomuraea sp. CA-143628. The sequence continues at coordinate 6,859,912 of NZ_CP192072.1, read as the reverse complement.
CCACCCTTCCCACGTCCTCGATCGGTGATCCCGCTGACGGCCGTTTCGGCTCTGGCCCGGCGCTGATCGCCGCGCTCCTGGGGTTCTTCGTGATCACCCTTGACGCGCTCGTCGTCAACGTCGCGCTGCCCGCGATCGGACGGGGCCTCGGGGGCGGCATGGCGGGGCTGCAGTGGGTCGTGGACGGCTACACGCTCATGTTCGCCGCGCTGCTGCTGTCGGCCGGGTCGGTGGCCGATCGAATCGGCGCACGGCAGGCGTACGCGGTCGGGCTGGCGGTGTTCGTCGCCTCCTCCGCCGCGTGCGGCCTGGCCCCGAACCTGGGCGTGCTGGTCGCGGCGCGTCTGGCGCAGGGCGCGGGTGCGGCGGTGATGCTCCCGGCCACGCTGGCGCTGATCCGTGAGGCGTTCCCCGACAGCGCCAGGCGGGCGTGGGCGATCTCCATGTGGGGACTCGGCGGCTCGGTGGGGTCGGCGGCCGGTCCGGTCGCCGGTGGTCTGCTGACCCTGATCGACTGGCGGATGATCTTCTTCGTCAACGTTCCCGTGGGGTCGGTGGCGCTGTTCCTGCTCACGCGCACCGCGCGTTCCCCGCGTCGGGAGGCGCCGATCGACTGGATCGGGCAGATCGCCGCGGTCGCGGCGATGAGTGCCCTGACGTACGGGGCCATCGAGGCCGGGGCCGTCGGCTTGGCCGCACCCCCGGTGCTGCTCGCGCTGGCCACCGCCGTGGTGGCGGCGGTGGTGTTCGTGGCGGCGCAGGCGCGCGGGAAGCATCCGATGGTGCCGCTGCCACTGCTGCGTTCGCGGACCATGGCGATCTCGGGAGCGGTGGGCTTCGCGATGAATGTCGGTTTCTACGGCATGATCTTCTTGCTCGGCCTGTACTTGCAGGAGATGCGGGGCCTGTCCGCGCTCTCCACCGGCCTGGCCTTCGTGCCGATGGCCCTGCTGACCGCCTTCGTGAGCCCGACCTCCGCGTGGTTGTCGGCGAGGTTCGGCGCACGGATGCCGATCATCACCGGGCAGGGTCTCATGGCGGCGGGGCTGGCGGCCCTCATCGCCGCCCCCGCGACGGCGCCCACGTGGCTGCTGGTCGTTCTCATGATCCCGGTCGGGACCGGCGGCGCTCTGGCCGTACCGTCGCTGACCGCGCTGTTGCTCGACCGGGTCCCCGCCGAACGCGCCGGAACCGCCGGCGGCGTGCTCAACGCCTCACGCCAGACCGGCGGCGCCCTGGCCGTGGCGGTCTTCGGCGCCCTGGTCGCCGACCGGACCGGCTTCGTGACCGGCCTGCACACCGGCCTGATGATCGCCGTGGCCGCGCTGGCGGCGACCGCCGCGGTCAGCCTGCTGCTCAAGCCCGTCCCTCGCGAGGGATGACCACACCCATCAAGGTATCGATCCATTGGAGATGGCAACGATGAAGCACATCAAACTGCGTGACCTGGACGTTTCCCGCATCGGGCTGGGCGCGATGGGCATGTCCCACGGCTACACCGGCTCCGGCACCGACGAGGCCGAATCCATCCGTACCATCCACCGGGCCCTGGAACTGGGTGTCACCTTCATCGACACGGCCGAGATCTACGGGCCGTACACCAACGAGGAGCTCCTCGGCCGGGCCCTGAAGGGCCGCCGCGAGGGAGTGGTGCTGGCGACGAAGTTCGGCCTGATCGCGCACGCCGGCGCGGGCCCGTGGACCCTCGACAGCAGCCCGGCCAACATCCGCACCTCGGTCGAGGGATCGCTGAAGCGGCTGGGCACCGACTACATCGACCTGTACTACCAGCACCGGGTCGACCCGAACACGCCGATCGAGGAGACCGTGGGCGCGCTGGCCGAGCTGGTGGAGCAGGGCAAGATCCGCCACATCGGCCTGTCGGAGGCCGGGCCGGACACCATCCGCCGCGCGCACGCCGTGCACCCCGTCACCGCCGTGCAGTCGGAATACTCCCTGTTCACCCGGGGCCTGGAGGAGCGGGTGCTGCCGGTGCTGCGCGAGCTGCGCATCGGCCTGGTGCCCTTCTCGCCGCTGGGGCGCGGCTTCCTGACCGGGCAGATCCGTTCCACCGACGGCTTCGCCGAAGGCGACTTCCGGCACGGCAACCCGCGCTTCACCGGTGAGAACTTCCAGCACAACCTGCGCCTGGTCGACGAGGTCCAGGCCATCGCCGCCGCAGCAGGCGCCACCCCGGCGCAGGTCGCGCTGGCCTGGGTGCTGGCCCAGGGCGACGACATCGCTCCCATCCCCGGCACCAAGCGCGTGAGCCGGGTCGAGGAGAACACCGCCGCCGACGGCATCCGGCTGTCGGATGAGCGGCTCGCGGCGCTGTCCAGCCTGCCCCCGGCCGCCGGCGACACCCACACCGAGGCCGGCCTGCGGATGCTGGAGCGCTGACCCGCGCCCCAGCTCCGCCCTTCATCTGAGAGGAGCACGTCATGCGTGCAGCCGTGATGTACGGTGCCGGCGACGTCCGCGTCGAGAACCGGCCCGACCCGAAGATCCAGCGGCCCACCGACGCGATCGTCCGCGTGGTGCTGTCCTGCGTGTGCGGCAGCGACCTGTGGCCGTACAAGTCCATGCCCGCCACCGCCACCGGGCGCCCGATGGGGCACGAGTTCCTCGGCGTGATCGAGGACACCGGCTCCCAGGTGAGCGCCCTGAAGCCGGGCGACCTGGTCGTCGCACCCTTCACCTACTGCGACAACACCTGCGATTTCTGCCGCAAGGGCCTGCAGCCCTCCTGCCGCCACGGCGGCCGCTACGGCTTGGACGGCGTGGACGGCGGCCAGGGCGAGGCAGTGCGGGTCCCCCAGGCCGACGGCACCTTGGTCAAGCTCCCCGTGGAAGAGAGCAGCCCGCTGCTGCCGTCCCTGCTGACGCTCTCGGACGTGCTGGGCACCGGCCACCACGGCGCCGTCACCGCCGGCGTCCGGCGCGGCGACCGCGTCCTGGTCATCGGCGACGGCGCGGTCGGCCTGTCCGCCGTCCTCGCTGCCAAGCGTCTGGGCGCCGAACAGATCATCCTCATGGGCAGGCACACCGACCGCACCGACCTGGGCCGCGACTTCGGCGCCACCGACGTCGTGGCCGAACGCGGCGACGAAGGCGCGACCCGGGTGCGCGAGCTGACCGGCGGCGACGGCGTCGACCGCGTCGTGGAGGCGGTCGGCGCCCTGGAGGCCCTGCGCACCGCCTTCACCGCCGTCATCGACGGCGGCACGATCAGCCGCTTGGGCGTTCCGCAGTACGAGAACGGCCCCATCGGCCCTGCCATGATCATGCGGAACATCACCCTGACCGGCGGCGTCTCACCGGCCCGCGCCTACATCGAGGAACTCATGCCCGACATCCTGAACGGCGTCATCGACCCGGGCCGCGTCTTCGACCGCACCGTCGGCCTGGAAGAGGTCCCCGACGCTTACCGCGCCATGGCCGACCGCGAAGCTCTCAAGGCGCTCATCCGCCCCTGATCTTCGACAGAGCGCCGGGCAAAAGCAGCCGCTTCCCGGCATCCCACCTATGAAGGCATGACCATGCTCACGAAGGATCCCGCTCCGGCGACCGGCACGGCGCAGGGCGGCAGGCCGGCCAAGGCGATCTGGGCGTTCGACGCCATCGGCACGCGCTGGGAGATCGAGACCCGCCGGCCGCTGGACGGGCGGGCGCGGGCGCGGATCCAGGACCGGATCGAGCGGTTCGATCTGGCCTACTCGCGCTTCCGGCCGGACTCGCTGGTCTCCCGGATCGCCGCCGCGCAACAGGGCGGCCGGTTCTTCTTCCCCGAGGACGCCGCCGCCCTGTTCGACCTGTACGACCGGCTGGCCGCTGTCACCGGCGGCGCCATCGACCCGCTGGTGGGCCGCGAGCTGGAACTGCTCGGCTACGACGCGGCCTACACCCTGCGGCCCGTCACGCCCGCGGCCCGGCCTGCCGGACCGCGGCCAGTCTGGGGATGCGACACGGTACGGGAGGGGACGGTGCTCACCACTGGTGGGCCGGTCGTCGTGGACGTCGGGGCCGCGGGCAAGGGGTATCTGGTCGACCTTGTCGCCGCCCTGCTCACCGAATCCGGGATCGGCGCATTCGTGGTGGACGCGGGCGGTGACCTGCGCCATGCCGGCCCACACCCGATCCGGATCGGGCTGGAGCACCCCGCCGACCCGTCCCGGGTGATCGGCGTCGCCGAGCTGCGCGATCGGGCGCTGTGCGCCTCGGCCGTCAACCGGCGCTCCTGGGGGGACGGCCTGCACCACATCCTGGACGCTCGCACCGGGATCCCGGCCGCGCGGGTGGTGGCGACCTGGGTCGTCGCGGACGACGCCGCCCGCGCCGACGCCCTGGCCACGGCCCTGTTCGTCACCGACCCGCGCACGCTCGGGCACTCGTTCGCCTTTGACTACGTTCGACTGCTAGATGACGGACGCGCTGAGATCTCATCCCGATTCCCCGGTGGCCTGTTCGGCCCCGAAGCACACGAGGACCGCTCATGACCGCCCAGAACCGCACCGCCACAGTGCTGCTCACGATCGCCGCCTCGACCTTCGCGTTGACCGGCGCAGCCTGCTCGGCCGGCACTGAGCCCGAGGCCGGCACCGCATCCCCAGGGTCGCCCTCGTCGACTCCCTCGTCACCGCCATCCGCGCCGGCGCGAGGAGGCTCCCAGTACCGCGACGGCGCCTACATCGCCACCGGCACCTACGGCGGCGGGCCCTCCCACATCACCGTGACGCTCACGCTCGACGACGACGTGATCACCCGAGTGGCCGTCGCACCGCACGCCACCAATCCGACCTCCCGCGACTACCAGGAACGCTTCGCCACCGCCGTGCCCCAGACGGTCGTCGGCAGGGACATCGATGACGTCCGCCTGTCCCGCACGGCCGGCTCCAGCGGCACTCCGGTCGGTTTCAACGACGCTCTGGAACAGATCAAGAGCCAAGCGGCGAACTGACCCGCTCCCGGGGCGCCGGTGCAGCGCCCTTTGCCGGAACACCCTGTAACGGCGGTCGTCGCACGCTCACCGTCGGGAACATCGAGGTGCTCGCTCGGATGATCAGCGAGCGCGTCGACTGCGACATCCATAGCATCCGCCCGGCCGGCCCCGGCCCCGAGGACTACGAGGCGACCGTCGAGCGTCGGCTTCCACGGCAAGTTCGTCGCGGCGAGACCGTCCAAGACCCGATGCCGACCTCGAATCCTGTCTGCGACGTATCGATCTTCTCTGGAGCGGTCGCCGTGAAGCCGAGTAGTCCGGTCGGCGACTCCAGCTCGATGTCCGTATCGTGAGCATCGGGTTTGCCGCTTATGGAGGGGTAGCGATGTTGCGTGCGGTGTTCGTACGAACCTTGAAGGCGGGTGTGACGTATGAGCAGTTCAAGGAAGCTTGGGTTCCGGAGGATACGGACGGCTATCCCGCGAAGGTCAGCGTTTCACGCAATGTCGCCGATGACCGGCAGGTGATCACGGTCCTTGAGCTGGACATGTCCCTGGCCGAGTTCGAGGGCAAGCGTGCGGCGCTGACCCGTCCGGACGCACTGGAACGGCTCGCCGAGATCGTGGAGACGACCGAGTTGGCGGGCCTGTTTGAGGGCGTACTCGATGAGAAGGATCTGTGACGATCGCGGGTGAGTGATGTCGTTCAAGGCCGAGCAGATCGCGCGGCTTGCCGAGTCCGGGTGGTCGTGCTGCGCGTCCGTGGCCGAAGCGGTGGCGCGGGCCGGGCTACCGGCGGTGACGCCTGACTATCTGGCGGCCGCGTTCTCCGACGATCTGTGGGAGGTGGCCGAGCGCGCGGTGCTCGCGCTTCGGAACCACTTCGCTTCGGCTCGCTTCGCGGAGGAGACGACGTACGGCATCCTGCTGGTACCCGACCCTGGCCGGCTGGACACCCGGCGTCCGATGACCGCGGCCATGCGAGCGGATCAGCTTGGCACGCCTACCGAGGACGTGTTCGACGCGCGGCTGCCCGCAGGTGTCCTCGGCGTCCGGCCCGGCAGGCCGTGGACCATGGTCGCCACGGTCACCGGGGTCTATGGGCCGTCTCTGGGCAGTCACCACCAGATCGCGGACGGGCCGGCGGCCTCGTTCACGGTGGCGGGCGCGGACACCAGGGCGCTGATGATCCGTCAGCTCTGGGGCGCCCGAGTCCTGCAGAGCGGGCGTGACCTGCCCGACTGCGAATCGAACGCGAGGTGGACGTTCACGCTGTTCCCCGGCGAGGGTCTCACGGATGGGCAAGCCGAATCCGGCACTGTGCTCAAGGGCAAGGTGCGTTTCCGGCTCGGCAAGCCCGACCGCGGCATCGGATCGGCGCGCGTGGCTCCCGCCATCGCCGTCGCTCAAGGCGCCAACAGCCTAGGGTGACGTACCACACCATAAGCATCAAACTGGACATATGGGACGTGAGTCGCGGAGTCGCTATGACGCGAACCCGCGACGGCCGCCCCGTGATCATCGCGCGCCCTTGCTCGAACCGGACAGCAGGCGAGTCTAAGCGTCGCCGGCCAAGGTATAACCGCGGGTGACCGCGACGAGGCCGCCGTCCTCTCTGGTGGCCGCGACCAGGTCCGGTGGTCTGGGGACGAAGCCCGGCACCGCGGTCAGCCCGTCGGTCTCGCCGATGACGGTGAGGCGAATCCGGCCCGCTTCCGGTACGCGCAGGGTGATCTGGACTCCCTGAGCGGGGATACCGCGGAAGCGGATCTCTGAGGGCCAGGTTCCGGCTCGCGTACCGGTCACCGGCACGCTCGCCGACCCGAATCGGTCGGCCGACGCGGTGGCGTGGCTGATCGGCTGGTCGAGCCTCAGCGTCACCGAGCGTGCGCCCTTCCCCGCTGTCACGTGCAGTTTGAGCGTGCCCTCGCGGTGGGCCAGGACGGTGGCTCGCGGGCCGTCGGCGGCGATCACCGGTGCGGGGCCGGTCCACAGCGTGCCTCGTGCGTACCCGGCGGGCAGCGCGGAGGTGTCGTGGCTGGACACATACTGCTTGGTCCACTGTGGCGGGTCCGTGTCGGCGCTGACCCAGTGGGCGGTGCGGGCGTCGGCGTCCATGACATAGGCCAGGTGGGTGCGCTGCGGCTGGCCGGCGTCGAAGTCGTCCGCCACGAGCCCGGTGGCGACCAGTCCCGTCGTCAGGAGAAGGGCCGCCAGAGACACGGGGAGGAGGACGGCGCGTTTCGGCCGGGTAGCGAGACCGGGCAGGACCCCGGCGGCGGGGTCGGGCAGGGGCCGGGTGGCGGGATCCGGCAGCAGGCGGCTGGCGGGGTCGGGCAGGAACAGTTCCGCGATCGGCACCACGGCCAGCCCGAACAGTGCCAGTATCAGCGCGCTCACCCCGCCGAGCGCCAGCCCCATCCCGTCGAAGACGTCCCCGGCCAGGGACGGCAGCAGCATCGCGGCCGTGACCGGGCCCAGCATCGCCGCGGCCGCCCCCGTCCAGGCAGGTCCGCGCGACAAGGCGGCGGCCAGGCAGCCGAGCGCGCCCAGCAGCGCCGGCAGGGCGAACAGGAAGGACGCGCCGGGAGCGACCTGCGCGCACAGCACGCCCAGTCCGGCGAGCCAGGTCAGCGCCCCGACGGTCAGCGCCGCCGGACCGAGCCTGCGCCGCAGCGCCAGATACCAGCCGAGAACCGCCAGCGCGCACAGGACCGCGATCGCCGCCTGGTACGGCCGCGGGCGGTGCAGCAGCCCGCCCATCAGGTCGTAGGCGGGCCGCCAGGCCAGCAGCAGTTCCCACAATCCCTGTGCCAAGGCAGCCGACAGCACCAGGGGCACCACGGCCGAGACCGTGGCCGCGATCAACCGGGGCACGCTCAGCAGTCGCCTGCGGCGGGCCAGCAGCGCCAGGCCCGCCACCGCGACGAGGGCCAGCACCGCCAGTGGCCAGACGAGCCGGTCCGGGTAGGTGATCATGGTGCCGAGCGCGCGGAAGTAGGTGACGTCCTGATCGGAGGTCAGCGTCCGCAGGTCCGCGTCGCCGAGGGCGCGCGCCAGCGCCAGCATGTTGGTGCCGTGATGTTGCAGGCTGCCCCGGTTGAGGTTGGCGATGGAGTCGCCCGCGGTGTGATAAAGCGAGGAACGCTGGATGTAGGCGAAGTTCATGCCGGTGAAGCCCGCCTTGGTCAGCGGGGTGAAGTCGGTGTTGTTGGGCAGCAGCCGATAGACCTCCACCATGGCGGAGTGGCCGCGCGGCGCGGGGACGGCGTTGACGAAGGTCTCGACCAGGCGGGAGTTGCCGGCGGTGGTCTCGAACATCAACGAGGGGCCGCTGACTCCGCGGGCCTCCCAGTTCAGCAGCACGCCGCCGGCCTTGCCCAGGGGGTGGTCGCGGACGAAGGCCTCGGCGCCGAGCACCCCGTCCTCCTCGCCGTCCGACATGAGCAGCACGATGTCGTTACGCATGCCGGGACCGGTGCGCAGCGCCCGGACGGTCTCGATCATCGCGGCCACCGCGGCGCCGTCGTCGGAGGCGCCCGGTCCCATGGCCGCGGAGTCGTAGTGCGCGGCGATGAGCACGGTGCCGGTGGAGCCCATCCCGGGCAGCCGGCCCACGATGTTGTCGACCTGGCCGAACGCCGCCAGCCCCGCGGAAGACCAGGCACCGACCGAACGCTGGATCTCGACCTGAAGCCCTGCCGCGCGCAACCGCCCGGCCAGGTAGTCCCTGGCCCGGCCGCTCGCCGGGCTGCCGATGGGCCGCGGCTCAGCGGCGAACTCCTTCAGGTGCGCCAGCGCGCGTTCGGCACTGAACTGCGCGCTCGAGGCGCTGGCCGGCAGGGGCTGCATGGTGCTGTCGGCCATGGCGGACAGCATGATCACCGCCATCAGCGTGAGCAGGGCCACCAGCCCGGCCGGCAGCCGCCGTGGGACGTCGAACAACTTTCCGATCATGGCCACGAAGGCTAAGCCGGGCCACGCACCTCGCGGAATGAGGTGCTCACCCGTTCGCACCTGCGGTTTTCCGCAGCCCCGGTCCAACGAGGCAAGAGGGCGCCGAGCGGTGCGTGATCGAGGCTGAACGTCCGACGGATGGCGGATGATCCCGAGGATGACAACCATGAAGATGGCTGACATGGATCCCGAACTTGAAGCATTCATCCCGCTGTTCCCCAAGGCCGACCTGACCGACCCGGTCGCCGAACGCGAGAACTTCGCCGCGCTGGCCGCCGCGCTGCCGCCACCCGACACCGGTGACCTGCGGATCGAGGACCGCATGGTGCCCGCCGATCCGGACGTGCCGGTGCGGATCTACCGCCCGCACCACCCGCGGGGCGCCATCGTCTGGCTGCACGGCGGCGGATTCGTCATGGGTGACCTGAACACCGAACACCCCTGGGCCGCCCGGCTGGCGAACGTCTCCGGCGCGGTGGTGGTCTCTGTGGGTTACCGGCTGGCCCCCGAGCATCCGTTCCCGGCCGCCCTGGATGACGTCTACGCCGCGCTGACCTGGACGGCCAAGAACGCCACCGAGCTCGGCGTCGACCCGGAGCGCATCGCGGTCGGCGGCCACAGCGCCGGCGGCGGGCTCGCGACCGCGGTGGCACTGCGAGCGCGTGACGAGCAAGGGCCGCCGATCCGCTTCCAGCTGCTCAACCAGCCCGGACTCGACGACCGGCAGGAGAGCTGGTCGGCACGGCACTTCACCGACACGCCATGGATGAATCGCGACAAAGTCACCGCGATATGGCGGCACTACCTGGGCTCCACGCCCGCCACGCCGTACGCCGCCCCGGCGCGGGCCGACGACCTGTCCGGCCTGCCACCCGCCTACATCGCCACCGCGGAATTCTGCCCGAACCGCGACGAAGACATCACGTACGCGCTACGGCTGCTGCGGGCGGGCGTGTCGGCGGAATTGCACCAGTGGCCCGGCACCTTCCACGGATCACAGGCGATCCTGTCCGCCGAGGTGTCGCAGCGGCAGATCGCCGAGCTCGGCGCCGCCCTGCGCCGCGCCCTGGCGGAGTGAGGCGGCCCGGCTTGGCGCCTCATCATGGAGCCGATGCGTCAGCGTCGGCGGGGTGGCGCTCGGGCAGCCAATCGCGGATGGGGTCGTATTCCAGCCACCGGTTGCGCTGAGCCTTTGCCGCGAAGGCACTCACCAGGGTGTCCAGCAGCGGATGAGCGCCGTTGCCGCGCCAGAGCAGCGACCAGGCGTACAGCGGGGTGGGGTCTGCCAACGGGACCGAACGGATCGCCGGGTGTGGCGGGAGGGGCACGTCGGCGGGCAGCAGACTGAAGCGGCGCTTGTCGGCCGCCAGGTCGGCCAGGAAGTGGTCCAGCCCCAGGTTCGTCCCCTCGGCGCGATCGTGGATGCCGAAAGACTCGGCGAAGCGGCGCAGGAAGTCCAGCCGGTGGAGTACTCCGGGAGTCCACAGCAGGCTGTCGCGCAACTGCGTCGGCCGGATCGCCGGCGCGCTTGCCAGCGGATGATCCGCGCTGAAGATCACATCCACCGGCTCCAGGCGTACCAGGCGATGCGTCAGTCCGGCGGGCAACGGCGCGTGGACGCGGCCGAAGGCGGCATCGATGTCGCCGTGCAGCAGCGCGGCGGTCACCGAGGGCAGGTCACGGCCATGCCCCAGCTCCAGCCGCGGCTCGCCGGCCGCCACTTGCGCCAGTGTGCGCATGGGCGCGTACAGGTGACCCCACACATCGATCCGCAGCGGGTGGTACGCGTCCAGCGCCGCCGCCACGGCCAGGTCCGCGGCGGTCAACGCCTGCCGGGCAGGCTCCAGGAAACGCTGCCCGGCCTCGGTGAGCCGCACTCCCCTGCCGTCGCGGTCGAGCAAGCGCCTGCCGAGGGTGGACTCCAGGCGGGCGATCCGCTTGGAGAGCGCCTGCTGGGAGATCGACAGTTCTTCGGCCGCGTGGCCGAAGTGCAGTCCTTCGGCTGCCAGTACGAACGCGCGCACCTGTGCCAGGTCGAGATCCACGCCCGTCACCTTAGGCGACAACCCATGGTTGTCGGCCTGTGGCTTCTGTTGTTAGCTCACGCCAGCCGGATGCCGGTTTCATGGCCGCATGCGTAGATTGATGCCTACGGGAGATGCGACGCGGCCGGTGGAGTTCGTCCAGGACACCCAGCCCGCCCCCTCCCCGTGCGAAGTGCTGATCAAGGTCGAGGCGTTCTCGCCGAATCGCGGAGAGACGTTCCTGCTGGAAGCGCCGGAACCCGGTCTGAGGCCGGGGAAGGACGTCGCCGGCCTGGTCGTGCAGGCTGCCGCCGACGGCTCCGGGCCGCCGGTCGGCACGCGGGTGGTGGGCCATCCGCCGATGGGCGGCTGGGCCGAGTACGCGACCGTGCCCACCCACTCGATCGCTGTCCTGCCCGACGAGCTCACCACCATCCAGGCGGCCGCTCTGCCGCTGGCCGGGATCACCGCGCTCCGGCTGCTCCGTACGGCCGGTGCCGTGACGGGCAGGCGGGTGCTGCTGACCGGTGCCTCCGGCGGAGTGGGTCACTACCTGACCGAACTCGCCGCCGCGGCCGGGGCGGAGGTGACCGCGGTGACCGCCACGGTGGAGCGCGGGGCGCGCCTGCGCGAGCTGGGCGCCACGGCGATCGTGCACGACGTGGCCGACGCGGACGGGCCGTTCGACGTGGTATTGGAATCCCTTGGCGGCGGCACCCTGACGGCCACGCTGGCCAAGCTGGTCCCGGACGGCACGTTGGTGTGGTTCGGCCAGGCCAGCCGTACCCCGGCGACGGTGAACTTCTTCGACCTGCTCGCCGGGCCGGAGAACGCCGTGATCCGCCACTTCCACTACGCCGGCGCGCCGTACGGTCCCGACCTGGCCACCTTGGTACGCCTGGTGGCAGGCGGGCGGCTGCACCCGGAGATCGGCCGTACCACCGACTGGGGCCAGACCGCCGAGGTCGTGATCGACCTGCGGGAACGCCGTATCCGAGGCAACGCCGTGCTGACGATCGGAGCATCACGATGAGCGCCGCGGAATTCGCTGCCGCCAACCTGTCGCGCGCCACCGGAGCCGGACTGGACCCGCATGAGTACCTACGCGTCACCGGCGAGCTGGCCGACCTGGAGGAATGGGGCGAGGCCTTCGTGCGCGCCGCGCACGGGCATCTGGTACGAGCCGGGCAGGCGGCTACGGCGATCTCGGCGGGCGAGCACTTCCAGGTGGCGGCGCGCTGGTTCCACTTCGCCACGCTGGGGCCGAACCGTGAGAGGGCACTCGCGGCCGCCGAGGCGGACACCGCGATGGGTCGTGCGCTGGACCTGCTGGAGCCCGGAGCGCGCCGGATCGAAGGGCCGGGCTTCACCGGCTGGCTGCGCGGCCCGGCCGATGTCGCGGCAACGGCGGTAGTGGTCCCGGGACTGGACTCCGGCAAAGAGGAATTCCACGATGTGATCAATGCCTTGCTGCGCCGGGGCATGGCCGTGTTCGCGATGGACGGGCCAGGGCAAGGGGTGCTCGCGGACACCACCACCGTCCGAGCCGACTACCACCACGTGATCGGCCAGGTCATCGACGCACTCGGCACGGACAGGGTGGGACTCGTCGGACTCAGCCTCGGCGGCTACTACGTGGCGGAAAGCGCTGCCCGGGAAAGCCGTGTCGCGGCCGCCATCACTGTCAGCGGCCCCTTCCGGCTGCACTGGGACCTCCTGCCGCGCCCCGTACGGGAGATCCTCATCCAGCGTGCCGGCGGCGAGCCGGCCGCCCGGGACTTCGCCGGCCAGGTGGATCTGTCCACCCTCGCCTCACAGATCGCCTGCCCCCTTCTGGTAGTGGACGGCGGCCAGGACGTCATCCCCGGCGTGGCCAACGGCGAGTCGCTGGCCCGTCTAACCCCGCACGGACAGTACCTTCGCCTCTCTCACGGCGACCACTTGCTCGGCAACGCCCGCCCCGACTGGCTGGCAGCGGCCGCCGATTGGATTTCCGGAGCACTCACCTGACACGGCCTCGCTGTAGTCTCGGGGAAATTTTGGTCGGATTTCGCTGACCTCCACTGATGCCGTCCCCCGAAATGGGAAGCCGCGTTTCGTTTGCGGTGTGGGTCATCGGTGATGGCGATCCTGAGTTCGGATACGGCCAGGGGACGCCGCCGTTGTGGAGCGTGCGTGACCGCGACGCCGACCGGGTTGACGTCGGGCGAGACTTCCTGAGGAACCAGGTCAGACCTGCCTATGTCACCCGCAGGTGGTGTCGGCTCATCCGGTGGTCTTGAGGGCTTGGTCGATGAGCTTTGTGATCATCTCCGATACTTGCTGACGACCTTGAAGAGCAGAGTTGCGAACGCGCAGGCGGCGGGCGCGGCCTGGCCGAGCTGTGTCGGTCGTGTGATCAGAGCCGTCCGGCGCCGGCGCTCTGGCCGACGCGGCCCGGCTGAGCGAGGCCGACATGGAGCGCGCCAAGCAATCGTGACGGGGAGATCCGCGCCGCCCGCCGGCACCGAGGCCGGCAGCAAGATGAGGAACCGTCGCGACCAAGAGCAGCCCTAGCTGGCCCACAGACCAAGTACGCCGGGAAGGGGCAGTGGGAGCTTGATATCGAGCAGCCCGACCTGCGAAAACGCCCCGATGATCGTTATCGCGCCGGACTTATCCCGCCATGTTCGAGCCGTAACCCTCGCACGCACACCCGCCGCGACCAGGAGACTGACCCTTTCCGCGTTACTTGGTCTACGCCCCAAGAAGGTTGCAGCAGTGAGGCGTTCGTTCTCCGACCTCTCGTGTGGGCCTGCTCATATCGACGACGCCCCGCCTAACGGTGCGGGGCGTCATCTGTTGGTCTGCCTCATACGGCGACGTACTTACATACGGTCGTCAGCAGGATGGCGTTCTTTTGGTAGCCCGTGTAGAGGGTGCCGCAGACCTGACCTGATCGAAGCGGCGGCACATTAGGGTCGTTCGCCACATTACGGGTGCCGCTTCCCCACCTCGAGCAGCCGAAGTGTCTTTGCTGGCCCGCCTCCCAGTGGTAATACTGCTCTCCCGTGAGGCCGTCCCAGAAGTCGAAGTTGACCCACCATTCGCACGTGCGGTGGAACAACGACCCGAATTCGTACCGGAGCGAGTCGACGCGAGTGCTCGTCCTGTGGAAGTCGATGCAGAACTGGCCCTTGTAGTAGGGGACAGAAACACTGACTCCCTTTGCGGTGACGTCGACCTCCGCCATCTTTGAGTAGTTCTTGCATTCTAACTTGGCAACTGCGGCGGTGCTTATGGTCGTGGCATTTGCGGCGTTTGCCCAGATTGAAGTGATCACGAGCGCCATTGCGATTGTAAGGCATCGCCTTGCGGCGCTCTTGATTGATCCCATGCTCCCCCCGGAGGTTCCTCACATCATCATTGATGAGTTATCTGTATCATTTGCTAATACTGCGGTCAAGACATGGTTTGTAGCGTATTTGAACAATGGTGAAAATCGTGCTTTTTGGGCCCTTTGTCTATGCTTTGGTGGGCAATGTCTAGCCTAATTGTCTTATTTTAGAAACCTACTTCAGGTTCCTGCCAGCTCGGCGTCGCCCACCGGCCGCCATGCGGTGTGCAGGAAACTGCACACGCAACCGCCGCCGACCGTTCCGTTCCTCTCCGAGGGCCAACCCACCCGCTCGCCCTTGTCACCAAGATCATCACAATGTGGGTTTTGGGCTTATGCGGGGCGCAGACCAAGTACCGGCGCAAGGGGGCAATCCCCTGGTCCCGCGGCAGGTGTGCGTGCGAGGGTTACGGCTCGAACATGGCGGGATAAGCCCGGCGCGATAACGATCATCGGGGCGTTTTCGCAGGTCGGGCTGCTCGATTTCAAGCTCCCACTGCCCCTTCCCGGCGTACTTGGTCTGTGGGCCTAGCTCGCTGCAATCAAGACCTTTCTCAGCGCCAACGAGATGTCCTGCCAGTCCACCCCCGTGGACGCTGCCGTCAAGCAGATCCACGCCGACGGGTTCCCCGCCACCCTCCGTGTCTCAACGGGCGGGGGTGCGGCCGAGCCTGGTCTCCAAACCGTCCAGGATGCGCTCGACGCCGTAGACGAAGGACTCTACGCGGATCTGCTCCGGATCCTTGGTCTGCTCCGCGGCGCGCCCGTCGCGCAGGAGCGGGTAGTCCCGCAGGGCGTGTTCGGTGGTCGGTCGCAGGCTCTCAAGCCAGTCCTGCTCGTTCTGGCCGCTGCGGGCGAGCACCGACAGGTAGGCGGCCTCGCTGGTGGTCATCCCGATGACGTAGGCGATGAGCAGATTCATGGCCTGATCGGCCTCGTCGACGGCAAAGCCCGCCGCTTTGAACAGGGCGAGCATGCGCTCCGACTGCCGCATCAGGTTGGGCCCGAGGTAGGCGAGCCCGACCTGGCCGAGCATGGAGGCGACCCAGGGGTGACGCAGCACCATCGAGCGCAGGCTGTGGGCGGATTCGGTGACGGCCGCCCGCCAGCGTGCGGGGGTGGCGGCGGGCACCCGTACCTCGCCGTAGATCTCGTCCACGACCAGCTCGATCAGCTCGTCCTTGTTGGCCACGTGCCGATAGAGAGACGTGGCTCCGGCGCCGAGCCGGACGCCGAGGCTGCGCATGCTCAAGGCGTCGATGCCCTCGGCGTCCAGGAGTTGGATGGCCTCGGACACGATCCGGTCGCGACTCAGCGACGGCTGCTCCCGCTTGGCGCGCGGGCGGGCCCATACCGAGGGGATGGGCTGCTTCTCGGCTGGCATACAGGTCTCCTCGTTGCGGGACGCTCATGTTAGCGTACGACGTTCGCGGCATGCGTACAGTGATCCCAGCCTGTGAACATCGAAGGCTCGCCCCGAGTGCGTCGTGCGCCGAGAACGCGCACGTGCGCTACACGTTCGCTGGTAGTCGCCAAGCTGAACCGCCGCACTGCCGCACCGCCGCCGGGTGGTGCCTCATGTCTGCTGACCGCCTCGGCCGTATCGCCGTGCGCGGTTGCGTACATCGCTCCGCCATGCGTACAGTGTGCGCATCAGGGAACAGCGTGCAGGAGGAAGCATGGCGACGAACGCGCAGTGGACCGAGCAAGGTGGCTGGACGGCCAGTGGCGACTGGGGAAGCGCCGGCTCGCAGGGGCAGACCTTTGACCTGGCCCGCTGGCAGGCGCGCTTCGACGAGCTGCGCCGGCGGCACCACGTGCCGGGCGCGTCACTGGCGGTGCTGGTCAACGGGCGGGTGCACGAGCTGGCGAGCGGCGTGCTGCACCGGGGCACGGGCGTGGAGGTGACGACCGACTCGGTGTTCCTGTCCGGCTCGATCGCCAAGGTCTACACGGCCACTCTGGTAATGCGGCTGATCGACGAGGGCCGACTGGCGCTGGACACCCGAGTGGCCGACGTCCTGCCCGAGTTCGCTACCCCCGACCCCGTGGCCACCCGGACGATCACCGTCCGCCAGCTCCTGTCGCACACCGGCGGCGTCACCAACGACTTCAATTACGACGGCGGGCGCGGCGACGACTGCCTGGCCCGCTACGTCGAGGCCGCCCGGGAGGTGCCGCTGGACTGCCCGCCCGGCACCGCGATCTCCTACGGCGGGCTCGGCTACATCGTGCTGGGCCGCCTCATCGAGGTCCTCACCGGCCGCACCTGGGACCAGGCCCTCAAAGACCTGCTGTTCACCCCGCTCGGCCTGGAGCGCTCGATGACGCTGCCGGAGGAGGCGCTGCGCTTCCCGGCCGCGATGAGCCACCTGGGCGAGCCCGGCGCCGACCCCGACCCGGCCCCCGCCTGGGACCTCATGCCGCGCTCGGCCGGCCCCGCCGGCCGCGTCATCACCTCCGCCGGCGACATGGCCCGCCTGGCCGCTATGCACCTGGCCGGCGGCGGCCCAGTGCTGTCGGCCGAGGCGGTCGCCGCCATGCAGCGCCGCGAGACCGACGTGCCCGACAAGTGGACCGTCTCCGCCGACGGCTGGGGCCTCGGCTGGACCCTCTACGACTGGAACGGCGTGCCCGGCTACGGCCACGACGGCGCCGCCATCGGCCAGTACGCCTACCTGCGCGTCGTCCCGCACGCCGGCCTCGCCCTGGTCCTGCTGACCAACGGCGGCAGCGCCCGGCTCCTGTACGCCGACCTGTTCCGCGACCTGCTCGCCGAACTCGCCGGCGTCACCATGCCCGCCCCCTTCGGCCCGCCCGCCGAACCCCCCACCGTGGACGTCACCCCGCTGCTCGGCACCTACCGGCGCGCCGGCGTCGTCATCACCGTCAGCCATGACAGCGGAGGCGCCGGTGATGACGACGGTGACGGCCTGCGCATGCGTTACGAGTTCGTGGACGACATGAAGGACATGTCCCCACCCCTGGACATGGAGCTGCTCCCGGTTACCCAGACCGTCTTCGCGGCCACGGGGGCGGGCCCGTCCTTCAGCGAGGACTACATGCCCGTCGTCTTCTCCACCCTGGCCGACGGCACAGCCTGCGTGTACGTCGGCATGCGCGCCACCCCCAAGGTCGCCTGACGCCGGTGAGGTGGCATACGACCTGGCGGAGGTGATGCGGGCCACCGGACGGGCCCGCTCAGCCTCCACGCCGAACCCTCACCCGCTACCTGGAGCACTACGCCCGGCGTCGGTGCCATCGCCGCGCGCGACCACTTCACCGGCAGCAATCGCAGGCGGACGTGACCCCGCGTTCCAGCCCCAGCAGCACGATCCTGGGAGCCGCAGATGACCGGGAACTCAGCTGCTCTTCTGCGCGATGGAGCGGAATCCGGCGTTGACTCTGAAGAGCGAAGAGCAGCCGGGGTCAGCTGAGCAGCGAAATCTCCACTACGCCGGATTCCGTGAGAAATTTCCCTGACCCCCGCCTCCGGGGCGGTGGACGCGAGCACCTGCGGTCCGGCCGACGCGTAGCTGTTGCGGGCCGGGGATGTGGTGGTAGGGGGCGCCGACCGAGACGCCCAGCAGTTTGGCGATCGACGTCACTGAGCGGCCGGGTCGGGCAGCAGGTCGCGGACGGCTTTGAGGAGTTCGGCGTCGACCACGGCCGGGTCCACCCCCAGCCGCTCGGCCGGCCGGGCCACCGCCACCGGCGGGGCCGAGGTCACCTCGTCTGGCACGAACCCCAGCCAGTGCAAGCTAGCGAGTCGAACGGCAAGCCCTGATCGGTCGGGCCGCGGCCCGGGTCGATGAAGGCGATGTCGGCGGGTGTCACGGTGAAGTACCGCAGGCGTGATCGCCTCCGGGGCGCCTGGAGGCATCGACCGGTGTCGCGCTACTTCGCGATCGCCTCGCGGACCGACGGGACGATCTCCTGGGCCCAGCGGGCCAGCACGGTGAGGTCAGCGGCGCCATGGCCGTCGGCGAAGAGCGTGAAGCCCGACGCGCCGTGCTCCAGCACGGCTCCGGTCAGCTCCTCGACCCACTGGCCGACGGAGCCGCCGAGCCAGCGGCCGTCGCGGTCGCGGGTGGCGGGCAGCGGCTGGTCGGTAATGCGTCCGGGGAAGTTGAAGACCGTACGGATCTCGCCCGGATCGCGGCCGACGGCCGCCGCCGCCTCGTCGATGATCGGCCGGGAGGTTCGGTAGCGCTCGCTGAGCCAGTCGGCCGCGTGGCCGGGGATCCAGCCGTCGGCCACCCGGCCGGTGGCGGCCAGGGACTTCGCGCCGACCGAGCCGGTCCACACGGGCGGCGCGGCGACGGGAGCGGGCTCGATCCGGTGCACCTGGTAGTGCTTGCCCTCGTAGGTGACCGGCGGGCCGCCGCCCGACAGCAGCTTGACCAGGACGATCGCCTCCTCGAAGGCGTCCACGGCCGCGCCGGGCGTCAGCCGCGGCACTCCCATGTCGGCGATGCGATCCCACAGCCCGCCCGCGCCCATGCCGAGCACGATCCGGCCGTCCGACAGTGCCGACAGCGACGTCACCGTCCTGGCCAGCATGGCGGGCGGCCGGGTCGGCAGGTTGGTGACGTTGGCGAAGCCGGCGATGTGCCGGGTCCGCCCGAGGATGAAGCCGAGCGCGGCATAGGCGTCCAGACGCCCGCCGATGTAGGGATGGTCGGACAAGGTGAAGATGTCCAGCCCGTCCTGGTCGGCCTGCTGGACCATGCGCAACAGCTCAGGTATGTCGTCGATGCTGGAATGCGCGCCAAAACCGAAGACGACGTTATGTGCGGACAACGTGCCGCCTTTCTCTGCGAATGATCGTCAGCGCGCCCCGGTATGCTGCGCGGCGATTTGAGTTCGTACTACGAACCATATTAGTTCGCAGTACGAACTGCAACTCTCCCGCAGCGGTTCAGCGCGGGCGATCCGGTTCCACGAAGACGGTGGGCACCTTGTTGTCCGCCACGATCCGGCCGAGCAGCGCGGCGAGCGTGTCGCGTTCGGCCGGGGCGAATCCCGAGGTCAGCTCCTCGACGCGGCGACAGGTCTCGGCGTAGAACTCGTCGACCAGCTTGGCGCCCCGTGGGGTGAGCGCCACCCGTACCGCGCGCGAGTCCTGCGGGTCGGGCCGGCGTTGGACCAGGCCGTTGCGTTCGCTGCGGTCCACCAGGCCGGTCAGGCTCGACTTGGCCAGGCCGAGCATCGCGCCCAGTTCGCTCATGCCGTACGGCTGCGGCATCAAGACGCACAACAACTGGCCCTGCTGCTGGGTGAGGCCATACTCGCGGGCGGAATTCGCGTACACAGCATTCACCAGAAAGGTAGACCGTACGAGTGCGGCCACCGCCCCGATCTGACCGTCGACATCTTCACTCACCGGCCCAGGCTAACAAGCTTCGTGGGACGAACTACCCCTATGGGCGAGCCGCCTCATAATCGGGAAGCGCGGCCGGGGTGGTCCGGGTCGCCGGGCGCATGGTCAGGATCAGTACCGCCAGCCCGGCGAAGATTACCGCGGCGATGACGCCGGTGACGTGCACGCAAGCGGTGAACGCCTCCCGCGCGGCGTGCAGTAGCTCCGCGCCCTGGCCGGCGGGCAGGTTCCGGCTGGTGGCGATGGCGCCGGCCAGCGAGTCGGACGTGCCGTCCATCCGGCCTCGGTAGACCGCCGCGGCCACCACTCCGAGCAGCGCGAAGCCGAGCGAACCGCCGAAGTAGTTACTGGTCTCCGACATCGACGCCGCCGATCCGGCGCGCTCCGGCGGTACGGCCCCGACGACCAGCCCCGTGCCGAGCGCGAACAGCGGACCGGTGCCCAGCGCCAGCACGGTGATGCCGATCATCGCCAGCGGCAGGGCGCTCGCCCCGCCGACGCCGACCAGCAGCAGGCTGCCCAGCGCTGACACCACCAGCCCGCCGGCGATGGCGGAGGACGGCTTCATCCGCCGGGCCAGCGCGGGCGCGGTCATGGTGCCGACCGCCGTGCCCAGGCCCATGGGCGCGAACAGCAGCGCCGACGCGACCGGCGAGAAGCCCAGCACGCTCTGCAGGTACTGGGTCACCAGCAGGCCCGTACCGGCCATGGCGATGCCGGCGAAGACCAGCGCGATGAGTACGGCCGTGAACGGGCGGTTGCGGAGCAGCCGCAGATCCAGCAACGGCGTCTCCAGCCGTAGCTGCCGGCGGACGAACAGCACTCCGATGGCCGCGCCGACGACCAGGGTCATCGCCGGGACGACCGGCGCGCTCTCGACCGGCAGCTGCTTGATCCCGTACACCATCGACAGCACCGCCACGAGCGACAGCCCGACGCTGGCCAGGTCCAGCCGACCGGCCCGCTCGGCCCGGAACTCGGGCAGCAGGACCGGCCCGGCGAGCAGCAGCAACGCCATCGCCGGCACGGCGACCAGGAACACCGATCCCCACCAGAAGTGCTGGAGCAGGAATCCGGCGAGCACGGGCCCGAGCGCGCCACCGGTGAACTGGCAGGTCGCCCAGATCGCGATGGCCTGCCCGCGCTGCCGTTGATCGTGGAACATGCTGGTGATCAAGGCGAGCGTGGACGGCATCAGGGTCGCGCCGGCGACACCCAGCAGCGCCCGCGCGACGATCAGCATCAGCGGACTGACCGAGAAGGCGGCGACGACCGACAGCACCGCGAACGCCGCTCCCCCGATCATCAGCAGCCGGCGGCGGCCGATCCGGTCGCCGAGCGTACCCATCGTGATGACCAGGCCGGCCACCATGAATCCGTAGCTGTCACTGATCCACAGCTGCTGGACGTTGGTGGCGCCCAGACCGGCGCTCAACTGTGGGAGCGCGAGGAGCAGCGCCGTCATGTCCATGGCCACGAGCAAGGTCGGCAGCACCAGGACGATCAGTCCCAGCCACGCCCGGTTGACTCGCATATCCGAAACTCCCTGTTTGTGCGGTCGATGTTTCGCCGGGTGGTCGGAGCGGTCGCGAGCTTCTTGACATCGCCGCGGTCGCGCGACACCGAAAAACTCGCGGGTAAGTTTTGGCGGGGGATGTCAAGACGACGCCGGCGGCTCCGACCAACCGGTCGAAGGGCCCCGGCCGGGGCTCGCGACCACAAGGAGTACGAGATGAAGTTCCTGATCAGCATGCACATCAACCCGGCCGTCCTGGACGCGCTGACCGACGCGGAGAAGGCGGCGATCGGCGACGGCCACGGCGCGTTCATCGAGGCGCTGAAGAAGTCCGGCGAGCTGATCACCACCCAGGCGCTGGTCGACCCTTCGCAGGCTGCCGTGGTGTCCGTGCGCAACGGCCAGCCGGTCGTGACCGACGGCCCTTTCCTGGAGGCGAAGGAGTATCTGGGCGGCTTCTACCTGATCGACTGCGAGAACAAGGAGCGGGCGATCGAGCTGGCGACGCAGATCCCGGACACCGCGATCGAGGGTCTGGGGGTAGAGGTGCGGCAGGTGATGTTCGCTGACGGACAATTGGAGGCATGACGACATCGGCCATCGAGGACCTGCTGCGTGAGCTCACGCCGCAGGTCCTCGGCACGTTGGTACGGCGGAACGGGCAGTTCGAGGCGTGTGAGGACGCCGTACAGGAGGCCGTCCTCGCCGCCACCGTGCAGTGGCCGGCCGAGGGGCTACCGGAAAACCCGCGCGGCTGGCTGATGACCGTCGCGTCCCGGCGGCTCATCGACCAGATGCGCAGCGACCACGCGCGCCGCGAGCGGGAGTCGGCGACGGCCACCGAGGTGTCGGCCGGGGATGTGCCGGACACCGACGACACGCTCGTCCTGCTGTTCCTGTGCTGCCATCCGACGCTGACCGCGGCCTCCCAGACCGCCCTGACGCTGCGTGCGGTCGGCGGCCTGACGACCGCTGAGATCGCCCGCGCGTTCCTGGTGCCGGAGGCCACGATGGCGGCCAGGATCAGCCGGGCCAAACAGCGCATCAAGGCGGCCGGCAGCTCGTTCAGCCTGCCGGAAGGCGCCGAGCGCGAGGAGCGGTTGCGGGTCGTCCTGCACGTGCTCTACCTGATCTTCAACGAGGGTTACACCGCCTCTTCGGGCAGCGAGTTGCACCGCACCGACCTCGCGCACGAGGCGATCCGGCTGGCCAGGATGGTGCACGCGCAACTGCCCGAGGACGACGAGGTGACCGGCTTGCTCGCGCTGATGCTGCTGACCGACGCCCGCCGGGAGGCACGTACGACGGCGACCGGCGACCTGGTGCCGCTGGACGAGCAGGACCGTACGAAGTGGGACCGCGCGCTGATCGACGAGGGCACCGAGCTGGTCAAGGCATCACTGGCCGGCCCCGCGCTGGGGCCCTACCAGCTGCAGGCCGCCATCGCCGCCACCCACGACGACGCGGACACGGCCGCGGCGACCGACTGGGCGCAGGTGCACGCCCTGTACCTCGTCCTGGAACGGATCGCGCCCAACCCGATGGTCACCCTCAACCGGGCCATCGCACTCGCCGAGACCGAGGGCCCGCAGGCCGGGCTGGCCCTGCTGGCCACATTGGACAGTGACGAGCGGATGGCCGGGCATCACCGGTTGCTGTCCGTACGGGCGCATCTGCTGGAGAAGGCGGGCGACACGGCGGGGGCGTACGAGCACTTCCGGCTCGCCGCGAAGTCCACGGCCAGTATCGCCGAGCAGCGCTACCTGGAGTCCCGGGCCGGCCGGGTGCGAACGTCCTAGGCGGCATGTCACAGATGGGCGGGCTGTCTCGTCTCGGGTTCCGAAGACAAGCTCTGGGATCCGGAAGGTGATGGTCATGCGGGTGTTCGTGGCGGGCGGGGCCGGGGTGCTGGGGCGGCGGCTGGTGCCGCAGTTGGTGGCGCGTGGCCACGAGGTGACGGCGACGACGACGAGCACGGCCAAGCGGGGCCTGCTGGAGCGGCTGGGCGCCGAGGCGGTCGTGATGGACGGGTTGGACGCGGTGTCGGTCGGTGAGGCGGTGGCCCAGGCCCGGCCGGACGTGATCGTGCACCAGATGACGGCCATCTCCGGCAAGCCGGATATCAAGCACTTCGACCGCTGGTTCGCCACCACCAACCGGCTGCGCACCGAGGGGACGGACCATCTGCTGGCCGCCGCCGAAGCGACCGGTGTATCCCATTTCGTCGCGCAGAGCTATGGCTCCTGGAACGGCATCCGCGAGGGCGGATGGGTGAAGACCGAGGAGGACCCGCTGGACCCGACGAGCACGGGCAAGGGGGCGTCGGCGATCCGTCACCTTGAGGACGTGGTCGTCAAGGCCGGCGGCGCGGTCCTGCGCTACGGCGCGTTCTACGGGCCGGGCGCCACCGACGATCAGGTCGAGCTCGTGCGCAAGCGGCAGTACCCGGTCGTCGGCAACGGCGCCGGCCACAGCTCATGGGTGCATCTCGACGACGCGGCCAGCGCCACTCTCCTGGCCGTGGAGCGCAAGGTGAAGGGCGTGTTCAACATCGTCGACGACGAGCCGGCCCCGGCCCGCGAGTGGCTGCCCTACCTGGCGGCGTGCGCGGGGGCGAAGCCGCCGATGCGGGTCCCGGTGTGGCTTGCCCGGCCGCTGGCCGGCAGTACGGCGGTGGCGATGATGACCCAGGGGCGCGGCTTCTCCAACGCCAAGGCCAAGCGGGAGCTGGGCTGGCAGCTGCGCTACCCCTCCTGGCGGCAGGGCTTCAAGGAGGAGCTGGCATGACGCGCGCGGAGGAGTTCGTGGAGCTGCGGCCGCTGCTGTTCTCCATCGCCTACCGGATTCTGGGCAGCGTGAGCGAGGCCGAGGACGCGGTCCAGGAGACCTGGCTGCGCTACGAGGCATCCCCGACGCGACCCACCTCGACCAAGGCGTTCCTGTCGGCCACGGTGTCCCGGATCGCCATCGACGTGCTGCGCTCGGCCCGCGTCCGGCGGGAGGAGTACGCCGGGCAATGGTTCCCCGAGCCGCTGCTCGCCGACCCGTACGAGGATCCGGAGCGGTCGGCGGAGCTGGCCGACTCTGTATCGATGGCGGCCCTGTTGCTGCTGGAGCGGCTCAGCCCGCTCGAACGCGCGGTCTTCGTGCTGCGGGAGGTGTTCGGGTTCGGCTTCGGGGAGGTCGCCTCGGCGGTGGGCAGGTCAGAGGCGGCCTGCCGCCAGCTCGCCGTGCGGGCGCGCCGCCACATGGACGCGGGCCGCGCCCGGTTCGAGGCCGATCGACGGGAGCGAGCGGAACTCGCCGAGCGATTCTTCGACGCCTTCCGGGAAGGGAACGTCGAGGGCCTGCGGAAACTGCTCGCCGCCGACGTACAGATGATCGGCGACAGCGGCGGCAAGGCCCCGCTGTGGGGCAAGGGCGTCTTCGGCGCCGCGAACGTGGCCCGGACGCTGGCCGCGATCGTCGCGCCGTTCGCCCGGATCGGCGGCATCATGGAGCCGCACGAGGTGA
This sequence comes from Nonomuraea sp. CA-143628, assembly GCF_050942315.1. NCBI lineage: Bacteria > Bacillati > Actinomycetota > Actinomycetes > Streptosporangiales > Streptosporangiaceae > Nonomuraea > Nonomuraea sp. CA-143628. The sequence goes on along the minus strand of NZ_CP192072.1, from coordinate 6,835,205 downwards.
ACGGCCGGCCGGGCGCCATCTTCCGTGACCGGGACGGCAACGTCGTCAACATCCTGGCGCTCGACACCCTCGATGGGCAGATCCAGACGATCCGCGCGGTGCTCAACCCCGACAAGCTGCGGCACCTGGGTCCGGTGGCGGACGCCTGGGCGGTCGTTCGCGAGGCGAACCAGGCCCGCCGGCCCACGAATTGACCATACGCGCCGCTGGCGTTCCGATGCTTCTTCACGGAATGCCGGCCTGGTGGTGTCGTATCCAAGGAAGGACAGCCGTCATGTTCCTCACAGTCTTCGGAGCCAATGGTCCGACCGGCCGCCTGCTCACCGGCCAGGCACTCGCGGCCGGACATCAGGTCACCGCGGTCACCCGGCAGCCGGGCTCCTTTCCGCTGCGCCATGATCGGCTCGAGGTAGTCGGTGCCGACGTGCTCGACGCGGCGGCCGTCGACGCCGCCGTGGCGAAGCGGGATGCGGTGCTGTCAACGCTTGGAGTGCCCGCTGGGAAGGAGCCGATCAGCACCTATTCGCGGGGGGTGGCGAATATCGTCGCCGCGATGGAACGGCATCGGGTGCGTCGCCTCGCCGTGGTCAGCTCGAGCGGGGTCGCCCCCCACTCGTACTCCGATGGCGGTTTCCTGTTCAACCGAGTGGTGCTGCCGTACGTGACGCAGGTGCTGGGCAAGACGCTTTATGACGACATGCGGCGGATGGAGACGCTGGTCCGCGCCAGCGACCTCGACTGGACGATCGTGCGCCCGAGCGGGCTCTACCACCTGCCGTCGCCCACCGACTACACCGTCGTCGAGGGCCAGGCCGACGGCAGGTTCACCGCCCGTACGGACCTGGCCGCGAGCCTGCTGGCTCTGCTGGACGACGACCGCTACTTCCGTACCACCGTGAGCGTCATCACCACTGTCGACAATCCCACCTTGCTGCAGTGGATCCGCCGCGAAGCACTCGCCAAGAGCTGAGCCGACGGCTGTAACCATCCCTGGAAAGAACGGAAAGACACTATGAGCAAGATCTGGTTCGTCACCGGTTCGTCCCGCGGCCTGGGCCGCAGCTTCGTCGAGGCCGCGCTGTCCCGCGGCGACAAAGTGGCCGCCACCGCGCGAAACGCCGCAAGCCTCGATGGGCTGGTCGCCGCCCATGGCGACGCGGTGCTCCCGCTCGAGCTGGACGTGACCGACAAGGCCGCCGTCTTCGAGAGCGTGAAGCGGGCCAAGGAGCACTTCGGCCGTCTCGACGTCATCGTGAACAACGCGGGCCACGGCCTGTTCGGCGCGGTGGAGGAGCTGACCGAGCAGCTATTGCGCGACCAGCTGGAGACCAACCTGTTCGGCCCGCTGTGGGTCGTCCAGGCCGCGCTGCCCCACCTGCGCGAGCAGGGCGCCGGGCACATCATCCAGATCTCCTCGGTCGGCGGCCTGACCTCCATGCCGCTCGGCGGCGGATACCACGCCTCCAAGTGGGCCCTCGAAGGCCTGAGCGAATCCCTCGCCCAAGAGGTCGTCGGCTTCGGCATCAAGGTGACCATCATCGAGCCCGGCGGCTACGCCACCGGCGCGACCGCCGGCGCCGTCCGGGCCGAGGCCGACCCGCGCTACGACGGTCTGCGCGAAAACTTCCTCGCCTTCGCCGGGACGCTCGACGTCGGCGACCCGGCCGCCGCGGGCCGGGCACTCCTCACGATCGCCGACACCGACAACCCGCCCCTGCGGGCGTTCTTCGGCACCCAGGGCAACCAGATGGTCCAGCAGGTCTACGCCGACCGGCTCAAGACCTGGGCCGACTGGCAGGACCTCGCGGTGGAGGCGCACGGCCGCACCTCCGCGACCCCGGCGGCCTAACCTGCGGGATAGCGCAGACCACACCTTCATGGTCTCAGAGTATGAACTGTCGCTGGCATTCGCTATGCGAGCCGGTGGTTACCGTTAGAACTCTTGTTGGATTTCTCCGACTCGATCGGTTGCGACGGATGGTAATCGTGGGGTAATTTTCTGTCACAGCCGGGTGCCTGACTGAGCGCTCGGTCCCCGTCCCCGTTGGTGTTCGCGTCAACGGGATAGCGTCCGGCGGGGCGGTGGCCCAAGAGGCGCACTTCCTCCAGGAGTGCGCAATCAGGCCCTGACAACGCGGTTCTCACACCACGGTCCGCCCGGCTTGCCGGACGGACGCGGCTTCGGCTTCCACCGAATCACTGCCCGCCCTCGGCCGGGCGCGACGAGACTACGCCGATGTCCGCTTTACCTAGGTAAACACAGGGAACCGAAGACGCTGTCACCGGGCGCAGGACGTATTCGTAGGTCAGCGCACGGTACGGCTTGCTGAGGCCGCGGGCCTGGTAGTCGGCCGGGTCGTCGTGGAGTTCGGTCGTCTTGACGGCGGACGGCGGAGTCGGGCCTTCGATGGTGGCGTTCACGAGTGGGTCACCGTCGAAGTAGATCTGGGTGATGAGGGCGTGGCAACCGTCCGCGGAGACGATCGAGTGGATGTGCAGGGGGCGGACGCCCTGGACATCCAGCGCTCTGGTCAGGCCGGTCAGCGGGCTGTCGTCGTCCTCGTCGAAGCCGAGTGGTTCGATGCCGGGCATGACCGTACGGAACTCGTAGCGTCCGTCGCGGTCGGCGATGACCCTGGCCCGCAGGTTGTAGGTGGGGATGCCGGTGGAGTCGTTGGGGATGTCGAGCGGCCCGAAGTCTCCGGTCATCATCCCCGAGTAGACGCAGTTGGCGTCGTTCTGCCACACATCGAGGATCGCGCCCGGGAGCGGCTCGCCTGAGGTGGAGCGTACCGTTCCGGAGACGAGCAGCGGCTCGCCCGGTTCGTCCGCCCGCATGGGGAGGACGGCAGGGCTTTCCAGCAGCGGGGCGCCGGGCAGGTGCGCGGGCCCTTTCATCTCCCAGTGGCCGGCGCCGTCCTTCTCCGGGTGGGCGTAGGCGGCGCCCTCGGTGGCCTTCAGAGCCGCCTTGACGAACAGGACGCCCGCTTGCGGCAGCTCTCCGGCGTCGGCGGCGCGCTGGACCCAGCCGATCGCCTGGAACAGCTCTTCGGGCGTCACCTGGTGTTTTCCGATGACGTCGTCAACGGCGCGGCGCAGATCGCTGAAGACCACCTGAAGCCTGCTCTGGGGGTTGCCCATCTGCTCTTTCCTCTCCGGAGGGGGATGCATTAACTCCAACCTTGGAGTGAAGGTAACACGAGATCACTCCAACGTTGTAGTTGTGATGACTCCAAGGTTGAAGCTAGGGTGGTGGTATGGACAGTCCGGGAGAGCCGCGTTGGCTCGACGTCGAGGAACAGCAGAACTGGTACGCGCTCGCCTACGCGCTGATCCGCCTACCGGCCGCGCTCGACGCGCAGATGCAGCGTGACGCGGGCATCAGCCACTTCGAGTACCTCGTGCTGTCCGGGTTGTCGCTGATGCCCGACCACACCCAGCGGATGAGCGATCTGGCCATCTACACGGCCAGCACGCTGTCCCGGCTGTCCAACGTGGTCATCAGGCTTGAGAAACGCGGCTGGCTGCGGCGCACCCCAGATCCGACCGACGGCCGCTACACCCTGGCCATCCTCACCGAGGAGGGCAGGGCCAAGGTCGCCGCCAGCGCACCCGCGCACGTCAACGAGGTCCGCCGGCTCGTCTTCGACCCGCTGACCAAGGCCCAGCAGCAGCAGATGGGCCGCATCGCCCAGCGCATCCTGAAAGCCATCGACCCCGACACGCCTCGCATCGAGGACTGCATCCCGGACGCCGCTCCCCCACTCAACGGCGCCTGAGACACAAACGGCCGTCAGGCACGTTTCCCCACCCACAGCAAGGAGCTGAGTCGACCATGCCCACCATCGCCATCGTCGGAGCCGGACCCGGGCTCGGCCTGTCGATCGCCAAGGTCTTCGGCGGCCACGGATTCCAGGTCGCCCTGATCTCCCGCAGCAAGGACAACCTCGACGCCCTGGTGACCCGACTGGCCGAGGCCGGCATCACCGCCGCGGGCTTCCCCGCCGACGTCTCCGACCTTCCGGCGCTGACCGCCGCGCTGCAAGAGGCCGGCGAGCGCTTCGGCGCCATCGACGTCCTGGAGTTCTCCCCGTACAGCGGCCTGAACATGGTCGCTCCCGAACAGCTGAGCGTGGACGACCTCCGGCCCGAGATCGAGCACATCCTGTACGGCGCCGTGACCGCCACCCAGACGGCGCTGCCCGCCATGCTGGCCGTCGGCGCCGGAACCCTGCTGTTCAGTATGGGCGGCGGCGCCATCACCCCGTACCCGATGCTCGCCCACATGAATGCCGCACAGGCCGCGCTGCGCAACTGGGTCCACAACCTCCACAACACCCTCGCCGACAAGGGCATCCACGTCGCGAACGTCGCCATCAACGTCTTCATCGGCACCAACCCGCCCGAGGGCGTCCCGCACATGGCCCCGGACGACCTCGCCCAGCTCTACTGGAACCTCCACATCCGCCGCGACCAGGCCGAACACGTCGTCACCGCCTGACGGGCAGCGAAAGGGAGCACGACAGTGACCACACGGTTCACGGCCACCTCCACCGCCGCCGAAGTGGTGGCCGGCCTCGACCTGTCCGCTCGGCGAGCGGTCGTCACCGGCGGGGCGTCCGGCATCGGCGTCGAGACCGATGGCACGGCCCCTTGCACATCCTGGTCGACAATGCCGGGGCATGGGGCCTCCGCTGACCCGTACGCCGCAGCGCTGGGAGCCGCACTTCGGCCCTCCGCTCCCGAACATGTCCCCAGCCGCCAGGTTGCGGACTGAGGGATCAAGCTTGCGGTTCGTGATCGTTTCGGTGCGGTGAATATGGCTGATTGGGCGGGCCGTCTCATCGTGTTCGTGCGGCACGTTCGTCGCCGAGCTTGCCCAGGAGAAACCCAGGAGAAAGAAGGGGGTCAGCCCACAAAAGCCCAAAACCCACATTGAGATGGTCTTGAAGGGTTGGGCGGGTGGGTTTGATGAAGCTGTGATCTTCTTCGTCTGTTGTGTGCGTGTTCGTCTCGCTACGGTGTGTCTCGTTTGTTGAGCGGGCCGGCCGGGAGGCGTGTGCGGTGACGTCGGTGAGCGGACCGCCTATCGGGTGTTGCCGCGGTTGATGACGACGCGTGAGTTGTATCTGTTCTCCTCTCCTTCACAGGAGGAGAGGGCGTGGGCGCGGGAGAAGACCGACACCGATGAACACCTGTTGGCGTTGACCCTCGCGCTCAAGTGCTCTCAGCGGCTGGGCCGCTTCGCCAAGGCTCGTGAGGTGCCAGTCGTGGTGGTGGAGCACGTGCGGCGGTGTCTGGAGCTGATGGATCGCGGGATCGCGGCCCTGGTCGACCCGGCCCGGCTGGCGGCGATGGACCTGCCCGACCCGGCGTGAGTCGCCGGCCGGAATCGTCAGAAACGGTAGTGCGCGACCGTGGTGCCCAGCCTGGAGAAGGTCGTGCTGAGCGCCGACAGTCGGGTCCACAGGCGCAGGGCCGTCGGGAACTGGTCGACCTCGGGCTCCCGGGTGAGCAGGATGTGCCGGATCAGGGTCAGTCGCGGGTTCCACCGTACGGGGTCGAGGCGGTCGAAGCCGGGGGACTTGAAGAGGGGGACTAGGAACCGGCTGCCGGAGTAGTGTTTCGCGGCCCAGACGGTGAATCGGGTGTAGACGTTGAACGCTATCTCCCCGCTGGGAAAGTGGCTGGTGAGACGGTCCAGCAGAGTGATCATCTCTTCCTGGGAGAGGAAGGGCAGCACGCCGTCGGCGACGATCACGGCGGGGCGGTCGGCGGGGAGCGCCTCCAGCCAGCCGGGCTCGGTCAGGTCCGCGCCGATCGTGTGCGTGTGCGGCCGATCGGGGATGACCCGGTGCCGGGCGTCCACGACTTCGGGGAAGTCGACGTCATACCAGTCAGCCGTGTGCGGCGGGTCGATGCGGAGGGCCCGGGTGTCGAGGCCGGCCCCCAGGTCGATGCCGATCGCGTTGGGATGGCGGGCGATGAACTGCTGCGCGATCTCGTCCAGTTTCTTGGCGCGCTGGGCGACGTCGATGGCCGAGGCCGCGCTCCAGCGGAGTTTGCGGTGGTCGTAGCCGGTCTTTTGGATGATCTCGTAGGCCATGCGGTCTCCGAGCATGGGGCTTGGCAGGCGGCTGTCGAGTGCTCGGCCGCACAGCGTCACCCACAGGGTTTCCTGCAACGGGGTCAGGGTAGGAAGGGTCACTCCCATGATGTCCTCCAGGCTCAGGTGGTGGGCATGTCGCGTCGGGTGAATCCGGCCAGGCCGGCCGCGACGAAGGCTGCCGCGGCGACGGTCATGATGATCAGAGGCGCGGCCGCCATGTCCCCGCCGGGAAGTTTCGGTACGTGCTCGAAGACCGACAGGTCGATGACCCATTGGTCGAGCTGCAGTTCTCCGCCGACCCAGCCGAACAGCATGCTCACCATGGCCACGGCGAACGTGCCGGCGACCAGCCGGGGCAGCAGCCCGAACAGCGCGAACGCGATCCCGGTGAACACCCACACCACCGGGAGCTGCACGAGTGCTGCGGTCAGGAGACGGGGCAGCTCACGGGCGACGTCACCGGTGTTGAGTCCGTGCGCCAGGCCGGCGGCCGCCCCGAAGGCCACCACCCCGAGCGCAGGACCGAGCAGCGCGAAGGCGAAGTGGCTGCCCGCCCAGCGCAGCCGGTTGGCCGGCGTGGCCAGCAGAGGCTCGGCCCGGCCGTCGCGCTCTTCGTTCCTGAGCAACAGCGCGGACTGGATAGCGAAGCAGGCGCTGACCAGGCCGAGCATGGTCATCATGGGCCCGAGGAACTGGTCGACGAGCGTGCCCGGACCGCCGAGCCGGGCGAGCGCCTCTCGCGCCGCGGCACCGCTGTTGTCCATCAGCGCGCCGAGGCTCGCCGACATCGCGCCGATCACCAACCCGACCAGCGTGAGCCCCACGACCCTGCTGATCAGCGGGCCGCGGTGCAGCCGCCAGGCCAGCGCCAGCGGGCTGCGCAGGCGCGGTCCCGCGGCGGCCGGCCCCAGCCGGGCCTGGAACATGCCGCTGCCGAGGTCGCGCCGCGCCGACAGCACTATGGCCAGCGCACTGAGTGCGATGACGACGATGGCTGCGGGCGCGAGGACCCACCAACGCTCGCCGCTGTAGGGCCGCAGCGCCTCCGCCCAGCCGAGCGGCGTCAGCCACGACACCCAGGCCGGCCCGTCACTGGTCTGTCCCGCGATGTCCCCAATGCCGCGCAGGATGAGCGCGGCGCCGAGCACGGTGATCCCGATGGCGCGTGCGCCGCCCGCGCCCGTCGTGAGCTGCGCGGTCACGGCGCCGATCGCGGCGAACACGCAGCCAGCCGTCGCGAACCCGAGCCCGAGCGCCAGGGAACCCGCCACCGGCAGGTCCTGGCCGATCAACGCCAACGCCGACGCCACGCCCAGGACGAGGCTGGCCACACAGGTGACGATCAGGGCGGCGGCCAGGTTCGCGTGCCGCGCCACCGCGGTCGCCCCGACCAACTCGCGCCGCCCGGCCTCCTCTTCCGTACGCGTGTGCCGGACGACCGTGAGCAGGGCGAGCAGCCCGACCATGAACGTGACGAACCCCGACCGCCAGGCCACAAGCTCGCCGAGGCTGGAGCCGTTCAGCACGCCGTAGGCGACGGTGAAGGCCCTGGTGTGGACGCTGGTCTCGTAGTAGGCCTGACGAGCCTCGGCCGTAGGGTACGCCCCGGTGAACGCGCCGACGAACACCACGGGGACCAGGCAGATGAAGACCACCCACAGGGGCAGCAGCCACCGGTCACGCCGCAACACCAGGCGGACGAGCTTTCCGGTGCCTGTCAAGGGGTTCATCGTGCCGCCTCCGCGTGCCTGCCACCGGCGCTCGCGCCCGCGCGGTCGTAATGCCGCAGGAACAGCTCCTCCAGCGTCGGCGGCCGGCTGACCAGGCTGCGCACGCCCACTGCGGTGAGCTGACGCAACGCCGCGTCCAGCGCGGCGGCGTCGACGCTGAAGCGCACCCGGCCGCCGTCGGCACGCAGACCGTGCACCCCCGGCAGGCCTGCCAGCCCGTCCGGTGAGCCGGCCAGCTCGGCCTCGATGGCGGTGCGGGTGAGGTGGCGCAGCTCGGCCATGGTGCCGGACTCCACGGTACGGCCGTCGCGGATGATCGTGACGTGGTCGCAGAGCGCCTCGACCTCGGAGAGGATGTGGCTGGACAGCAGCACCGTACGGTCACCCGCGCGCTGCACTTCCTGGATCGTCTGCCGGAAGACCTCCTCCATCAGCGGGTCCAGGCCGGAGGTGGGTTCGTCGAAGACGAGGAGTTCGGCATCGGAGCACAGCGCGGCGACCAGGGCCACCTTCTGCCGGTTGCCTTTGGAGTAGGTGCGGCCCTTCTTGCGCGGGTCGAGGTCGAAGCGTTCGATCAGTTCGTCCCGGCGCCGCCGGTCGAGGCCGCCGCGCAGCCGGCCGAGCAGGTCGATGGTCTCGCCGCCGGACAGGTTGGGCCACAGGGTGACGTCGCCGGGCACATACGCCAGGCGGCGGTGCAGTTCGCCGGCCTGTGTCCAGGGGTCGCCGCCGAGCAGCCGGGCGGTGCCCGCGTCGGGGCGCATCAGGCCCAGCAGGATCCTGATGGTGGTGCTCTTGCCCGCGCCGTTGGGCCCGAGGAATCCGTGCACCTCGCCGACCCGTACGACGAGGTCGAGGCCGTTCAGTGCCCGGGTCGGGCCGAACGACTTGACCAGTCCGGCCATAGTGATGGCATCGGTCTCAGCCATGATGGGTGTCCTTGCGCTGGAAATGATCTCCCTGCTCGGCCTCCCAGGCGGTCCGGGCGGCCTTGAGCATCGTGTCGTCCACGTACATGCCGTGGGTGTAGATCTCGAGCATGGGCACACCGACGCGCTGCAGCACGTCGAGGCCCATGCGGTCGTAACCGAGCGTCCGCGTCAGGGCCGGCGCCATGGTCAGCGTGGCGAGGCTGATCTGCACGGTGAGCACGGCCAGTGCCCGCACGTCCGAGGAGGGGCGCATCGAGCCATCGGCGATTCCGGCCCGGAAGAGCTCCTCGGTCTCCTCCACCAGCGTGTTGACGAACGTGGTGGCCGCCGAGGAGTCCTCCTCGATCGCGCGCACCATGTACTGCATGTGGAGGCCGTATTCCTCCGGGTTCGCCAGATATTCGCGGGACAGATCCGGCACGCCGGCCGGGCGGGCGGAGGTCCGGGCCCGCCGCACCAGTATCTGCAGGACATGATCGTCGCAGACGCTGCGCAGATGGTCCTTGCTCCCGAAGTGGCGAATGATCAGGGCGGCGCTCACTCCTGCGGTGGCCGCGATGGCACGCAGGTTTGTCTTCTGGAAGCCGTCGCGGGCGAAGTGCGCGATGGCGGCATTACGGATCTTGGCCTGAGCGGTCAGATCCGACAAGAGAGATGAACACACGTTTACTAGAATAAACATGTGTTCAGCGGCGTGGCAATCCGGGGTCAGAACGTGGTCAGGACGATCTTTCTGTGGACGTCCCGTCGTTCGAGTGCCCGATGCGCCTCGGCGTCGGCCAGTACGGCCTCGCTGTAGTCCCGGGGAAATTTCCAACGGATTTGCCTGACCTGCACTGATGCGGGCAGGTTCCGGTCGTTGATCACTTCCGCTACGGTTCGTACGGTCCTGACCGGGTTGCGGTGTGGAGGTGGTCGATGTCGACCCGGATGTTCTCCGAGGACCAGCTGGAGCGGCTGCGGTCCTCCCCCGACATCAGCCGTGAGGATCTGATCCTGGCGTCGTAGTGGCGGGTGGTGTTGGGGATGTCGGCGTAGCGCTGCAGCAGGTCCACGGCGTCCATCACCGGCCGGTAGGCGGTGTTGTTGCACTTGAACTCGATCGCCGCGAGGAGCTTGGGCAGCATCCGCCGGTAGTAGGAGGTGTAGGAACTGGTCAGAACCGTCCGCACCCGCGCCTTGTAGGCCCTGGCGTCCGCCTTCGCCTCGGCCACCAGCGCCTGCAGCATCGCCTCCCCGCCCGGCACCGCCGGGAACACCACCTGCCGGACTGTGCCCTCCGGCGCCCGCAGCGACGCCTCGGCGATCGAGAACAGCTTCTCGGTCTTGCGATGCACCTTCTTGGCCTCGGCCTCGATCGCCTTCTCGACCTTCCGCTCCGCCCGGGTGTTGATCTTCGACACCAGGCCGATGAACAGATCGACCAGCGCGTCGGTGATCTCCGTCGTCCGTGACCATGCCGGCGCTGCCACCAACGTCAACCGGACCGGCGGCTGGTTGGCCGCGAAGTCCGACGGGTGCGAGGCCATCGCCCGCGCCCGCCAGGAGGCCACCAGCCGATCGGAGTATCCTACGCCGAACAGATCCGCCGACAGTCCCAGCGCTTTGGCCCGCCGCAGCTTGACGATCTCCTCCAGCAGCGTCTCCAGCCCCAGACGTCCGGGGTCGGACTTTCAGCTCCAGCAGGAACCCGTCCTCACCCGTGGCCAGCTCCCACAGCGACCGCGCCGAGTGTGCCGAAAGCCCGTTCAGCACATGCAGGCAGAACTCCCGCTCGAACCGAGCCCGGCCCGCGCCCATGATCCGGTCCAGCCGCCCCGGCGGCTCGATCTTCAACGTCCGGCAGCGCCTCAGCAGGGCCGCCCGCAGCCCTTCGTCCGTGAACACCATCGGGCAGATCTTGTCTGCCAGCCACTCGGCCAGCACATCCTCATCCGCCCGGGTCGACTCCCGAAACCCCAGCGCGTCCCGCACCTAGGCCCGGTGTCGCTCGATCGACCGGCCCGACCAGTCGTACTCCGCCAGCAACGCCGGCTCGACCTTCACCTGGCCGGCCATGTAGTCCACCGCGGCCTTGGGCAGCTCACCCACGTGCCGCGGGAACCGGCCCTCTTGCTCGAAGAATTTCAGCATCAGGCCGAACCCCAGACGGGTCGCCCCCGTCTTGTTCCCCACCAGCTCCCAGTCGCCGTCCAGCAGCGTCCACGCCGCGATCAGCTCTTCCGGTTCCCACTCTCGACGCACCCGAACCCGCCCCTCCACCCGACCGCCGCCGACACGAACACGATCAAGCAGAAGCCCCACCCAACCAGTCGCATTCACCGCTCCGAAACGATCACGAACCGCAATCGTGACCTCTCATTCCGCTACCTGGCGGCTGAGGACATGTTCGGGCGCGGAGGGCCGAGGCCGAGCCCCTCCACCCGGACAACCCGCACGGAGGCGTCGCGGGCCACGCGCTGGACGCCGACCAGGCCGCCCGCCTGTGGGAGGTCTCCGTCACGTCGCCGGACTCCGGGAAGCATGGCCCTGACCTGCGGGGGAAGTGGGGTTCCTAGGGCTGTACCGCGAACGCCCGAAGGAGTGCATCGTGAGCGCCACCACTCCCCGCTCGTCCGGCCGACCCCTGGCGCTGGTGACCGGCGCGTCGGCCGGGATCGGTTACGAACTGGCTCGGTTGTTCGCCCGCGACGGCTACGACCTGGTGGTCACCGGCCGCAGCGACAAGATCTACCAGGCCGCGGCCGCCTTCGAAGAGGAGGGCGCCCAGGTCGTCCCGGTACAAGCCGACCTCGCCCAATACGACGGCGTCGAGGACGTCTGGCAGGCCACACAGGCCACCGGCCGGCCGGTGGAGGCGGCCGTACTCAATGCCGGCCGCAGCATCGGCGGCGCCTTCCTCGACACCGACCTGGACGACGAACTGGACCTGATCTCCCTTAACGTCGCCTCGGTCGTCCACCTGGCCAAGCACGTGGCCCGGCACATGGCCGTCAACCGCGACGGAAGGATCCTGATCACCTCATCCCTGTCGGCGACCCTGCCCACGCCGTACGAGACCGTCTACGGGCCCTCCCGCGCCTTCACCTACATGTTCGCCGAAGGCCTGCGTGAGGAACTGAAGGAGTACGGCGTGAGCGTGACCGCCCTGCTGCCCGGAGCCACCGACAGCGACTTCCACGCCCGTGCCGGCATGGCCGACACCGCCTTCGGGACGGGGGCGAAGAAGAACAGCCGCCTCGACGTGGCCCAGCAGGGCTTCGATGCCCTGATGGCGGGCAAGGACCATGTCGTGGCCGGCGACGGAGCCACCAAACGCACCGCCCTCATGCACCGGTTCTTGCCCGAGACGTTCAAAGCCGCCCGCCACGCCCACAAGGCCAAACCTCGCGCGTAGGAAGGTCAGACGACCTCGAGGTTGGCCATCATGCCCATGTCCTCGTGTTCGGCATTGTGGCAGTGAAAGAGGTAACGGCCGCGGTAGCCGTCGAAACGGGTGATGATCTCCACCGATTCGCCCGGCCGAAGCGAGACGGTGTCCTTGAGCCCCGCGTCGTACGGCAACGGCGGCCGGCCGCCGCGCGAGAGCACCCGAAAGCCGACCAGGTGCAGGTGGACGGGGTGATGGACGTCGGCGACCAGCCGCCACACCTCGACCTCGCCGAGACCGACGGTGACATCGGAGCGGGCGGGGTCGAACGGCAGCCCGCCGATCAGCCAGCCGTGGTCACCACCCATTCGCCCGGTGCGGAAGGAGAACTCGCGCGTCCTGACGGCCTCCGAGCGGCGCCAGCCCGGCAGGTCCGTGGAAAGGATGCCGGGGACGCGGCTGTCGTCGGTGGCCCTGCGCGCGACGCGGAAGGCCATCACGTCGCGGGTACGCCCGGTGCCCAGCCGGTTGACGATTCTCACCCGGCTGCCGACCGGCAGGCCCGCGAAGTCGATGATCACGTCGTAGCGTTCGGCGGGCGCGATCGGCAGGAGCCGGTGGGTGACCGGCGCCGCGAGCAGTCCCTGGTCGGCGCCGATCTGGACGAGGTCGAGCGGGCGCCCGTCGTCGCTGACCGCTTCGAGCTCGTAGTGGCGGGCGTTGGAGGCGTTGAGGACGCGCAGCCGGTAGCGGGCCGCGTCGACCTCGTGCACGGGCCAGGGCGCGCCGTTGACCAGGATCACGTCACCGAGGACCCCGGCGAGGTACGGCTCCTGTACGCCCGGCCGCCCACGCAGAGCGGGGTAGGCGAGGCCGCCGTCGGCGGCGAACGCCCGGTCGGCGATCATGAGGGGCAGTTCGCGCCGCCCCGAGGGCAGGCCAAGGGCGTCCTCGGCGTCGTCGCGGACGATCTGCAGCCCGGCCAGGCCGCGCCAGATCGCGGGGGCGGTGAAGTCCATCCGGTGGTCGTGGTACCAGAGCAGCGCGGGCCGCTGATCCAGCGGGAAGGTGTAGTCGCGCGTCAGCTCGGTCACCGCCGCCCGCGGATCGTGGCCGTGCCCCATGTGCGTGGTGGTCTGCGGCCAGCCGTTGGGCAGGACGAGGTCGGTCGGGTACCCGTCGGAGGCCGCCGGGGTCCGACCGCCGTGCAGGTGTACGACGGTCGGCACGGGCAGCTCGTTGTGGTGCGTCACGGTGATCGGCCGGCCGCGGCGCGCCTCGATCGTCGGCCCGGGGAAGGTGCCCTCGTACGTCCATAGCGGTGTCCTGATCCCTGGCAGGATCTCCGCGCTCGCCGCGCGCTGGGTGATCTCGTACCGGTCTGCTCCGCCCGAGGTGCCGACCGGCGCCAGTACGGCGGGAATCGGCAGCGGCACGAGGAACGGCGGCGGCAGCGGTACGGCACTGCGCAACTCGGCCCCGGTGATCGACGGCCGGCGGGCCAGCGCGGCCGAGGCCGACAGCCCGGTGGCCGCCATCAGCCCGAGCGCCCCGCCGATGCCCAGAACCCGGCGCCGGGTCAGGCCCTCACGCATGGTGGACCTCCCGCCGCGGCGCTTTGCCGTCACGTACGTGACCGCCGCCCACCCAGACGGCGATGAACAGTACGACGAGCGCGACGACGGTCATCACACCCAACGGGATGTGCAACCACAGCGCGCCGTCCAACCCGGCGAAGTACTGCACGGTCTCGGCCGCCACCACCGCCACCGTGGCCAGGAACGGCCAGATGCGGCGCAGCCGAATCCACACCACGATCGCCACGATCACCTGCAGGTAGCCGATGGAGGTGACCACGTCGGCGCCGACCGCGTGCCAGCGCAGACTGTCGAAGTCACCGGTCAGATACGCCCCGGCGAATACCGGCTGGCCGACGATCGCCACCACATGCGCGCTGACGACGGCCCGCAGTGTCCACCCCGTCGGTGTCGTCCGATGCGCGGGCATGGTGAGCATGCGATATCCCCCCTCATGTTGTCCGGCATCGACGCTATGGCTCGTGGGTTATCTTGTCTAAGATCAATATCGCTATGCTGTTATGTATTGAGGGGCATGATGGAGCTGAACACACTCAGGCAGTTCCTGGTGGTGGCACGGCTCGAACACCTCAGCCGCGCGGCCGACGAGTTGCGCGTCGCCCAGCCATCGCTGAGCCGTACCATCGCCCGCTTGGAGAGCGAACTGGGCGCACCGCTGTTCGATCGCGGCGGCCGGCTCCGGCTCAACGACACGGGCAAGCTCTTCCGCGACCACGTCGAACGCTCTCTCGGCGAGCTCGACGCGGGCCGGCGAGCCGTCGCCGAGGCCACCAGCGAGGGCGCGGGCACGGTGCGGCTGGCGTCGGAGACGTTCCTCACCCTCACCGGGCCGCTGGCGGCCTACAAGCGAGCTCATCCCACCATCGAGGTCGAACTCCGCTGGGCGGCGGCCGAGGACATGGCCCGCCACCTGCGGGCCCAAGAGGTCGATCTGTGCGTCGCCTCGCAGCCGATCCACGCCGAGGGCTTGGAGGCGGTTCAGCTGCTCGACGAGGAGGTGTGGGTGGCCACGTCACTCGACCATCCCTTGGCGGGCCGTACCTCGGTGAGCATCGACGAACTCGCCGACCAGTCCTTCGTCGCCGCCCGCAAGGGGCACTGGCAGCGCCGGCTCCTCGACCGGCTCTTCGCCGCCAGAGGCCGCACACCGAAGATCGTCTGTGAGGTCGACGAGCCCAGCGCCATCGCCGACCTGATCGGCGCGGGGCTCGGCATCGGCCTCGTCCCCTCCTTCGCCCGGCACACCGCTGTCCGAGCTCCCCTTGCCGCGATCACCGTCGACAGCCCTGACTGCCGTCGCGCGCTCACGCTGTACTGGGGCGCCGACAACCACCTGTCGACCGCCGCCCGCCTGATGCGCACCACGATCACCAGCTGGAACTGGGTCAAACCGCAGGAGAGACCGCGGCCTACGGGGGGCTGATGACGGTGAGCATGCGGGCGAGCTTCCATGGCCGAGGGCCCCAAGCGGCGAGCTTTCCGCCCAGAAGCGGTTTGGCTATCCCTTGCCGGCCGATGAACACCATCATGAGAGCCGCGGGGTCGGCGGACAGGCGCGCGTCGGCGTCGCGTGCGGACGCCGGGTCCAGCGTCAACGAACCGCGGTCGAAGACCATCAACGTACGTCCGCCGCCACGCAGGCGCAGGTCGAAGCGGGCTCGGAAGGATCCGGCCTTGTCCTGGTCCACCAAGGCCGTGGGCGGCAGTGCCGCGATGAGCGGAAACACGCCGCCCTCGACCGCGAGCAGAGCGTGGTGCCGCTGGATCGGCCACGAGCGCCCGGTGGCCGTGGCTATGTCGTGGCCGTGGATCAGGCATTCCTCGAGCAGGTGACACGCCACCGCCGAAGGCGGCAGGCGGGTGCCTTGCAGCCAGTCGACAGTGGCTACTCGCGAACGCGACGCGACGTCGTCGAACTCGTCGGCAAGCGTGGCGAGGCGAGCCGCGAGAACCGATGGGGCCCGTTCCTCGTCCTGGGCCAGCATCTTGGCGTTGACCTCGGCCATTCCCGCCGCCGTCACCGTGGCGTCCGGGACCGGCCGCCCGGCGACGGCGTCGGTGTCCAAGCGGAGAACATGAGTCAGGTGAGCCGCGACATCGCCCACCGTCCACGTACCGACCGAAACGGTGTGGGGGTCGGCGACGCTCCGCACCAGTGCGACGAGGCGGGGAACAACCTCCCGCAATGCCGCACGAGCCTTGGTCATGGTGTCGGGCGCACCGCTGTACGCCGCGGCCGGGACCATGTCAGCACCTCCCTGGGTGTCAGAGCGGCCCGTCATCGGGCGTTCGCGCGTCAGCCATAGCCACTGGCGACGTGCTGGATATTGTCAGGTGCACTTGAGAATGTAAAGTGGCCGTCATGAGTCGGAGCTACGGCCAGTACTGCGGTCTCGCCCGGGCGCTCGATGTCGTGGGCGACCGGTGGAATCTCCTCATCGTCCGCCAGCTCCTCATCGCTCCCGCCCGCTACCGCGAGCTGCTCGATGGGCTGCCCGGCGTGGCCACGAACCTGCTCACCGACCGCCTGCGCGACCTTCAGCGCGCCGGAGTGGTCGAGCGGCGGCTGGCCGAGGAGGCCAGTGCCATCGTGTACGCGCTCACCCCCTGGGGCACCGAGCTGCGGGAGCCGATTGACAGCCTCATCCGCTGGTCCACACCGCTCATGGCGCGCGGGCCGGGTGACGACCGTTTCCACGCCGAATGGCTCATCGTCGCCCTCCGCGCCCTGCTCAGCGGCAGGGCGGCCGCACAGCAGACGTCGAGGGTGGGGATCGCGGTCGACGGCCGGCTGCTCCAGTTGCGGGCGACGGGCTCGGGCATCGAGGTGACCCCGCACGACGGCGGCGATCTCGATGCCGTCGTGCGCGCTGACGCCTCGATCGTTCTCGGACTGGCCGCGGGTGCGCTCACCCTCGACGATGCCCGTGGGCTCGTCGAGGTCGAAGGCGATGAAGCCGTCGCACGACTCCTTTTCGAGGCAGGCTGATCACCCCGCCTGCCGCTCCCGCTTCCACTGCTGATCGGCCCAGGCCGGATCCAGCGGAGTGTGGGCGATGTGGTTGGTGTAGTTCGACAGCGTCTTCATGCCGACGCCGAGCACGACGTCCAGCACGTGGCGGCGGGTGTGCCCGGCGGCCAGGAACGCCTCGATCTCGGCCTCGGCCACCCAGCCCCGCCGCTCCACGACCGCTTGGGTGAGGCGACGCACCGCCTCCAACGCCTGGTCGGCGATCGGCTGACCGGCGCGCAGGGCCTGAACCACCTCGGCCGGCACCCGGGCGCGCAGCGCGAGCGTGGAGTGGGCGGCCACGCAGTACTCGCAGCCGTTCTCCACACTGGCGGTGATCAGCACCACCTGCTTGGCCGCCAGGGGTAGGGACGACTTGCCGAACTGCTCGGCCAGCGCGTTGTAGCCGGCCAGCAGTTCCGGCGACTCGGCCATCACCCCGTTCAACGTGGTCACAAACCCCATTCGCTTCTTGGCCGCCGCCAACATGGGGCGGGCGGCCTCGGGGGCATCGGTTTCGTCGTAGGTGCGAAAACCGTCGTAGGTGCGAAAACCGCTCATCATCTCTCCTCGGTAGTGGTGAAACCGTCAATCACGGCGTGCACGCCCGCCAGCAGGACGGCCGGCTCGGCGCCGGCTCGCGAACGCAGGTTGACCGCATAGGCCTGCAGGGTCAGCGCTTCGGCGGCCGCCTCCACATTCAGGCCGGCCCGGAGCTGGCCGTCGGCGCGCGCGCTCTCCAGCGCGGCGCGCATCGCCGCCCGGAGCGCGTCGTGGTGGCGATCCAGAACCTCGCGGATCTCCGGCAGGCCACCGCTCGCCGTGGCGTGGCTGTTGGTGACCAGGCATCCCCAGCGGGCATGCTCCCCCGCACACCGCGCCGCTACCAGCCGCTCGAAGAACGCGGCGATGGCCGGCACGCCCCGGGCGTCGGCGGCCAGAGCCTCGAACACCGGCCGTGACTGCCGCTCCAGATAACGGCCCAGCGCGGCGGCCTGCAGCTGCGCCTTGCCGCCGAAGGTCGCATACAGGCTGGAGCGGCTGAGCCCGGTCGCCTGGACGACATCGGCGATGCCGGTGCTGTCGGTCCCGCGTTGCCAGAACAGGTTCACCACCTGGTCCAGGGTCGCGTCGGGATCGAAGTGTTTGATGTCGGGCATCTGACCATCTCTCATCTTGGAACGACTGTTCCAAGATAGGCGGTGGCGGCGTTCCGGCGCAACTTATGACCTCCGAGATTGCGCAATCCGGGTCGCTGAGGTCGACATCCACCTCATACTCCGCACCGAACTGCGGGTCAGCCGGTCCCTTGCAGGGCGGACAGCAGGAGCGGCTGGTGCCGGTCGCCGGTAGCGTCCTGGCGGGGTAGTGCTGGGTATACCCGCATCTCTAGCCTCAGCGCCCATGTGCCAAGATCCCCGCGCCGGTTGGATCGAGGCATGACATCGACAGATATGGTCCAGTTGCGGTCGGTGAGCAAGGTGTACGGCTCCGGAGACCGAGCAGTGGCAGCGCTCAACAGCGTGACCACGGGATTCGCGCCAGGCACCTTCACCGCCGTGATGGGCCCGTCCGGCTCGGGAAAGTCCACGTTGCTGCACTGCGCGGCCGGGCTGGACCGGCCCGGCGACGGCAAGGTCGTCATCGACGGCACCGACCTCGGCACGCTGACGGAGAATGAGCTGACGCTGCTGCGCCGTGAGCGGGTCGGGTTCGTCTTCCAGTCCTTCAATCTGGTCTCCGCTCTGACGGCGGAGCAGAATGTCGCCCTCCCGCTGCGCCTGGCCGGGCAGCGGCCCGGCGCGGCCGAGGTCCATACGGCGTTGGCCGAGGTCGGGCTGGCCGAGCGGGCCCGGCACCGACCCAGCGAGCTGTCCGGCGGCCAGCAGCAGCGTGTGGCGATCGCCCGCGCGCTCGTCACCAAACCCGCGGTGATCTTCGCGGACGAGCCGACCGGCGCGCTGGACACCACGACCTCCCGGGCCGTGCTGAAGCTGCTGCGCGGGATCGTGGATCACCAGGGTCAGACCGTGATCATGGTGACGCATGACCCGGTCGTGGCCGCGTACGCCCACCGAGTGTTGTTCCTGGCCGACGGCCGTGTGGTGGACGAGCTCACCGGCGGCCCCGGGGCCGAGACGATCGCGGCCCGGATGGCGAGCCTGGAGGTGGCGGCATGCTGAAGCGGGCCAGGAGGAAGGCTTCAGCGCCGCGCGACGCCGGGCGGGTCCAGGGCGCGGCAGGCCGCGGAGGGCGCGATGGCGGTTCACTGGTCCTGGCCTGGGATCTGGCGCGCGGCCGCTGGGGCAGCCTGATCGGCACCTCCCTCGCGCTCGGCCTGGCGGTCGGCATCCTGTCCATGACGGGACTGGTCTTCGCCTCCGCGCGGCCTCAGGTTCCCGTCCGGTACGCCGCAGCGGCCGTCCTGGTCAAGACGCCCTCTACCGGCGGAGAGGTGAACGGCTTGTTCTACCCGGACAGGTCCTGGTCACCGGAGCGGGCGCGGTCGCTGACCGAGCGGCTCGGCCGGATCCCGGGGGTGGCGGCGGTCGTGCCCGACCGGGTCTTCTACGCTCAAGCGGTCATCGGCGGCAAGCCCGTCGCGGGTGAGACGCAGGGATACCTGTGGCCCAGCGCGGCGCTCGCTCCGTACCGGCCGGCCGCGGGCAAGCCCCCCGCGGGCCCTGGTGAGCTCGTCGTGAGCCGTGCGCTGGGGTTGTCCCCGGGTCAGCGGGTGACGGTGCTCACCGCCGCCGGGCCGGCGTCCTACTTGGTGTCCGGCACGGTCACCGGCCCGGGTTACTACTTCGCACAGGCGCCATCCGGCGGGGTTCGGGTCATCGGGCTGATGGCCGAGGCCGGTGCGGACGTCGCGGCGATCGAGCGTGCGGCCCGAGCCGTCGTCGGCGCCGAGGGGCTGGTCCTGAGCGGTGATTCCAGATCGGCGACCGAGCCTGTGGCGGACGTTCAGAGACGGTGGTTCGGCTACCAGATCCTCAGCGGCATGGCGATCCTGGTGGCATTCACGGCGGTGTTCATCGTGGCCTCCACCTTCGCGTTCGGCGTGGCGCAGCGGCGCGGGGAGCTGGGGCTGCTGCGGACGGTGGGCGCGACCCCGCGCCAGATGCGCGCCCTGATGCACGGCGAGGCGCTGGTGGTCGGCGTGGCCGCTGCCGCGGCCGGGGCCGCTCTGGGTACGGCTTGCGCTCCCGGCTTCGGCCAGGCCCTCGTCGATCTGGGGTTCCAGCCGCAGAGCTTCGCCGTTGAGATCCAGCCGTGGCCGATAGCGGCATGCTTCGCCGCCGGGCTGGTGGTCGCCCAGCTCGGGGTATGGGCGGCTGCACGCCGGGCTGCGAAGGTGGCACCACTGGAGGCGCTGCGCGAGGCCGTGGTGGACGAACGCCCGATGACGGCCGGCCGGTGGGGGTTCGGAGCGCTGTTCACCATCGTGGGGGTGGTGCTCGGCGTCTTCATCGCCGGCGAGTCCGACAGCGTGATCCAGTACTCCTTCTACGCGGCGGGATCACTGATCGTCGGGCTTTCGCTGCTCGCGCCGGCGGTCATCCCACCGCTCGTACGAGCCGTGTCGTGGCCGGCCCGAAGCGGAGCGATCGGCATGCTGGTACGGCAGGGCGCGCTGACCGCTGTGCGGCGCACCGCCTCCACAGCGGCACCGGTGCTGGTCACGGTCGGGTTCGCGGTTCTGGTCACCGGGATGGTGGAAACCAACGTCGGGGCCAACGGGCTGCGTCGGGCCGCGGCCGTCCAGGCGGACTGGGTGCTCGCGCCACAGGGCACACCGGGCCTCACCGACGCCGCGGTCTCGGCCGCGCAGGGCTCCTCCACGCTGCCGACCACCGTCTACGCGGGCGACCGACCCTTCAGCGCGGTCGGCGTGGCGGGACGGACCAAGGCGGATGTGATCGCCGGAGACCTGCGGGACCTGCGAGGCGGCCAGACGATGGCCGTGGCCGAGTGGGCCGCGCGTGAGCGCGGCTGGCGCGTCGGCACCGCCGCGCCAGTGGCGTTCGAGGACGGGCGAAGCCTGCGGCTGACCGTGGTCGCGGTGCTCGAAAAGGCCCCGGCCGACATCCTGCTGACCCGCCAGGCCGTACGCGACCACGACCCGTCCGCACTCACCGACCCCGTCTACCTCGCCGCCCCCACCGCTGTCCCGGCGGACACGGGAGCCGTCATCGAAAAGGTCACCGACCGGATGGCGGGCATCGAGGAACATGACGACCAGCTGGTCTGGGTCTTCGTGCTCATCCTGGTAGGACTGTCCGTGGGCTACAGCGCCATCGCCATCGCCAACACGCTGCTGATGGCCACCGCCGACCGGACAACCGATCTGCGCGTGCTGCGTCTGTCCGGCGCGACCACCGCCCAGGTGCTGCGGACCGTCGCCCTCGAGTCGACCCTTGTGGTCGCGATCGGCGCGCTGCTCGGCATCGTGGTGGCGGTGACGGCTCTGGTCGGCATCGCCACGGGGCTGTCCAACATGATCGGCATGACCGTCGGCATGATTCTTCCGTGGCCGATCATTGGCGCGGTCATCGGCATCTGCCTCGTGCTCGCCGTCGCCGCCTCGGTCATCCCGGCCAGAGCCGCGCTGCGGCCGTCCCGGCCGTAGCGACATGGCGGCTCGGCCTCGGACAGTAGACCCAGCACTACTGCCCGCCCGCCTACCGGCGGATACCGTCAGAAAGTGCTCAACCGGACCGCGCTGGAGGCGCTCACGCAGCGACCGCTGCCGTTCCTGGGCTCCGCGTGGCCCTGGCGGTGCGCGGCGTACCTGCTGGCCAGCGCCGTCCCCGGGATGGCCGTCGGGGCCGCGGCGTTCGCCACGATCCCGCTCGGCGTGGTCGCGGCCCCGGTCGTGCTGGCGCTGTGCCTGCCGCTCGTCGCCTGGTTCGAGCGGCGCAGGCTGCGGCTGGTCGACGGCGTGCCGCTGCCCGAGGTGCCCGGCGGGCGCGGGCGGGAGGCCGGGCTGGCCGTCGTCACGATGCTCGCGCTGTGGTGGATCGACCTGATCATGCTGGGGTTCACCGTGGGCGGGCCGGTGGTCCTGATGCTCTCGCCGGTCGTGCAGCCCGAGGCGGAGCCCGCGGGCTCTGTGGCGGGCTCTGTTGCGGGCGTGCTGCTGCTGCCCGTCGCCGCGTACACGATCACCGCCTGGGGCGGTGCCCGAGGGGTGATGGTACGCGCGATGCTCGCGCCGCAGGGCTCCGAGCTGAACGAGGTGCTGCGGTCGCGGGCGCGGCTGGTGGACGCGTTCGAGATGGAGCGCCGCAGGATCGAGCGGGACCTGCACGACGGCGCGCAGCAGCGGCTGGTCTCCCTGTCGATGGCGCTCGGCATGGCCCGGCTCGACCTGCCGGACGACTCGCCCGCGGGCCGGATGGTCGGGCAGGCTCACGAGGAGGCCAAGCGGGCGCTCGCCGAGCTGCGCGAGCTGATCAGGGGCGTGCACTCGCAGGTGCTCACCGACCGCGGGCTGGGCGCGGCGGTCCGCGACGTGGCCGGGCGCTCGCCCGTGCCGGTGGACGTGGACACGGAGCTGGCCGGCCGGTTGCCCGCGCCCGTGGAGGTGACCGCGTACTACGTGGTCAGCGAGGCCCTCGCGAACCTGGCCAAGCACAGCCGGGCCACCAGGGGCGCCGTCACCGGGCGGGTCGAGGGCGGCACGCTGGTCTTGGAGGTGCGCGACGATGGTGTGGGCGGGGCCGACCCGGCCAAGGGCACGGGGCTGACCGGGCTGGCCGACCGGCTGTCCGTGGTGGGCGGGAGACTGTCCCTGTCCAGCCCGGCCGGCGGTCCGACCCGGATGAGAGTGGAGATACCGTGCGCGTAGTGATCGCCGAGGACGCCGTCCTGCTGCGGGAAGGCCTGGTCGGGCTGCTCGAACGGTTCGGCCACTCCGTGGCCGCCGCGGTCGGCGACGCTTCCGCCCTGCTCGCCGCCGTCGCCGAGCACCGCCCCGACGCCGTGGTGACCGACGTGCGCATGCCGCCCGGCTTCGCCGACGAGGGGCTGCGGGCGGCGCTGGAGCTGCGCGGGCGGCGTCCGGACCTGGCCGTCCTGGTGCTCAGCCAGTACGTCGAGCAGACCTACGCCGCCGAGTTGCTGGAGTCGGGCGCCGGCGCCGGGATCGGCTACCTGCTGAAGGACCGCATCGGCGACGTGCGCGAGTTCGTCGACGCGCTCGACCGGGTGGCCGCCGGGGGCACGGTCGTGGACCCGGAGGTCGTCCGCCAACTGCTGAGGCGGCGACGCGACCCGCTGGCCCGGCTCACCCCGCGCGAGCAGGAGGTGCTCGGTCTGATCGCCGAGGGGCGGACGAACGCGTCGATCGCCAAAGAGTTGTTCGTCACCGAGGCGGCCGTGGCCAAGCACATCGCGAACATCTTCGCCAAGCTCGACCTCCCGCCCGCCGCGGACGGGCACAGAAGGGTGCTGGCAGTACTCGAATACCTCAAATGACCGACGCCCGTGAGGTCGCGGTGATCAGGCGGCCTTGCCGCGGGCGATGTAGAGGCTCATGTCGGCGAAGTCGAGGGTGACGTTGAAAGGCTTGAAGAAGCAGTGGGGGAAGTGGCCCGTACTGTCGATCCCCGACCCGAAGGGCCAGGGCACGTTCACCGGCATTTTGGGGTTCATGTAGCAGTAGGCATCCTTGGCGACGGCGTCGCCGAGGCGGATCTCCTTCGGGTAGCAGGGGTAGGCCACGGCGGGGTGGCTGTGGGCGAACGTCTCGACCGGGCGGTCGTAGTCGGTACGGATCCGCAACCGTTTGGCCGTTTCCCCGGGCATGCCCGCGGCGATCTCGCCGGTTCCGCCGATGGTCACGCCCATCACCCGCGGGCCGGAGTCGGTGACGCCGGCGAGGCTGCCCAGGCTGAGGACCCCATGGTCACGGGCCAGCCACAG
The DNA here is from genome assembly GCF_050942315.1 of Nonomuraea sp. CA-143628. NCBI lineage: Bacteria > Bacillati > Actinomycetota > Actinomycetes > Streptosporangiales > Streptosporangiaceae > Nonomuraea > Nonomuraea sp. CA-143628. The sequence continues at coordinate 6,811,526 of NZ_CP192072.1, read as the reverse complement.
CGGCAAGGGCTTGGCGCCCGCTCGTTCGGCGGCGGCACGCGCCTTCCTGGTCGCCTCGGGGGTCGGGCGGCGCAGGATCAGCGATCGGCCCGCGTAGTCGAAGGTGGTCAGCAGGTGGTAGAAGACCCACGTGCCGATCAGGCCGTCGCTGTCGGTGTCGACATCTGCGCCCGACTCCGTCTCCGACCAGCCCACGGGGACGTTGCGCAGTTCGATGTCGCCCAGCTTGAAGGAGTCCAGTATCCCGTAGTGCGCCCAGATGGAGGTGCCCTCGAATTCGGTCTTCTGGCTGGCGACAGGGCTCAGCCCGGCCTCCTTGGCCACCGACGCGCGCATGCTCAGATTCGGGGCGCCGGTGTAGAACACGAAGCTCTTCGGCGGCCCGCCGTTGACCGAGGCCTTTACCAGCGGAATCGGGTCCATCTGCTCGATCCGCACACGCGCGATGTCGCCGTGGATCTGATACGGCTCACCGCTGACCGCCGCGAACCATTTGGCGTAGGCTTCCTCGCCGGCCGCTTGCCAGCGTGGTGCGGAAAGGGCGAGTTTGTCCTGCCGGATGTAGCAGTCGCCCAGAAGCTCGTTGGTCTCCTTGTCGTCGGGCGCCAGGTTGAGGGCCATGTTGAGGTATTTCTCGGCGTCGGGGAACCGGTTGGACAGCAGCCCGACATAGCCGCGCTGGCGAGCGGCGCGCAGGTTCTCGGGGTCTGTCTTCAGGATCTCCTCGTACGCCCGGGCGGCCTGCTCGAATTTCCCAGCCCTGAACACCGCGTCGGCGTCACCGCTGCCGGCTGACGCCGTGGCCGCCTTGCCCAGCAGCGGCGTGGCCGCGGCGGCACCGGCCAGTACGGCGGCGCCCCGAAACAGTGAACGCCGGTCCCATTTCCCGTCATCAGCCACGTCTTCTCCTTACGCTCCGTGACTTGCCCGCCGGTCAATCCCCGTCCACTGTCGGCTGGCCGCGTCCCCGCCTCGTTCGCGCCGTGTCATGGTTTCGTCACAGTTACGCCTACAGTTACGCCCACGGCGGGCGGCGCGGATCTCGGCGCCGATGCCGTGTCGCCAACGCCGCCGCGTGGGCTCACCTGACCACGTCAACCGATTTCGCGTAGTCGGCTACTGACGGCGGAGGGAGCCGATGGCATCGGCGAGCAGGTCGATGCCGTCGACGACGGCCGGTTCGGTCAGGCTGCCGTACCCGAAGACCAGACCTTCCGGTCCCGCCTTCTCCACCCAGTAGGGCGCCAGGCCATAGACCCCGAGACCGCGTTCCAGCGCCGCGTTCGTCACAGCGGCCTCGGTGAGATCGGGCGGCAGCCACGTCATCACATGAAGGCCGGCGGAGACTCCGATCGGCACGAGGTCCGGCACCTGCTCGGCCAGCCGGCCGACGAGCGTGTCCCGCAACCGCCGGTACCGCGGCCGCATCCGGCGCAGGTGCCGATCGAACTCACCTCGCGCGACGAAGTCGGCGAAGGTCAGCTGGTCGAACACCGGCGAGCCGCGATCGTCGATCACCTTGGCCGTCGACATCGGCTCGACCAGACGGCTCGGCAGGATCAGCCAGCCGAGCCGGAGCCCGGGCGCCAGCGTCTTGCTCGCCGTACCGGCGTAGACCACGGACTCCGGCGCCAGACCCTGGATGGCGCCGATCGGCTCGCGGTCGTATCGGTACTCCGCGTCGTAGTCGTCCTCGATGACCAGGACATCGTGCTTCGTGGCCCACGCGACCAACCCGGCCCGCGTCCGCGCCGAAGCCACCGCACCGGTCGGGAACTGGTGGGCCGCGGTCACCACGACGATGTCGGCTCCCGACCGCTCGAGCGCCTCCACATCCAGCCCGGTCTCCAGCACCGGTACGCCGACCGTCTCCAGCCCTGTCTTCGTCGCGACATCGCGAAGCTCATTGTCGGACGGGTCCTCGACCGCCAGCCGGCGATACCCGGCAGCCGCCAGTACCTGCAGGAGCAGCCGCGAACCTTGGGCGAAGCCGTTGCAGACCAGCATGTTCTCCGGCCGCGCCGATGTGCCGCGGACCCGGTTCAGGTAGTCGGCGAGGGCCTCACGGAGTTCGGCGGTGCCGCGCCCGTCGAGGTAGGCCAGGCGCCTGTTCGGCGTCTCGTTGAGCACCTTGCGGATCGACCGCAACCAAGCAGCGCGAGGGAACTGGGAGACGTCCGGCTTGCTGTACTTGAAATCGATCCGGGGCTGCTCATCGGTTGTCGCGGCGCTCTTCTGCTCCATCTGGATCGCGGCCGCCGCCGGCGCCACCTGCGTGTAACCGCCGGCCCGGCTGACCAGATATCCCTCGGCCACCAACTGCTGATAGGCCTCGACGACCACTCCCCTGGACAGTCCGAGATCAGTCGCGAGGGCGCGCGTCGCCGGCATCACCGCGCCGGCCCGGAGCAGCCCCTGCCGGATCCGGTCCCGGATGCCGCTTTCCAACTGCTGGTGCAGCGGCACGGACGAGTCGCGCCGGAGCTCGACGAGCAGCTCACCGGTGGCCAAATTGGTCCTGGATCGGCTCATAGAACTGGACCTTATCGAAGTACCGCTTCGCTGTCAGGGTGGTGAACACCACCACTTGCGACAGGAGTACGACGATGACCACCACCGCTCTCACCCTTGAACTGCTGCACCCGGGAGAGGCCGGGTACGACGAGGCGCGAACGGTCTGGAATGCGATGATCGACCGGCACCCGGCCGTGATCGCCCGCTGCCACAGCACCGCGGACGTCGCGGCGGCGGTCCGCTTCGCCCAGGCCAGGGACCTGGAGATCGCGGTCCGCTGCGGCGGCCACAACATCGCCGGACTCGCCGTACCCGAGGGCGGGCTGATGATCGACCTGACGCCGATGAACAAGGTCCGCGTCGACCCCGAGCGGCGGCTCGCCTGGATCCAGGGCGGCGCCCTGCTCGGCGAACTGGATCGCGCCGCGCAGGAGTACGGCCTGGCCACCACGGCCGGCAACGTGTCGCACACCGGCGTCGGCGGCCTCACTCTCGGCGGCGGGATGGGCTGGCTCGCCCGGCAGTTCGGGCTCGCCTGCGACAACGTGGCCTCGTACGAACTCGTGACCGCCGCCGGCGACATCGTGACGGCGAGTGCGACCGAGAACCCCGAGCTGTTCTGGGGACTACGCGGTGGCGGCGGCAACTTCGGCATCGTCACCTCGTTCGAGTTCCGCTTGCACCAGGTCGGCACCCGCACCCTCGTCGCCGAGTTCAGCTACGCCTGGGAAGAGGCCTTCGCCGTACTGCGAGGTTGGCGCGACCTGAACGCCACCGCGCCCCGCCAGGCCACCTTCACCGCAAGCATCCGCGGCCAGGAACTGACCATCGGCTTCGTCTGGGTCGGCGACCCGGACGAGGGCGCCGAGCTGATCGCGGCCTTCCACGAGCTCGGCACGATAGTCGCCGAGAGCATCGAGGAGATGTCCTACCTGACTCTGCAGAGCCGCGAGGACAGCGTGCAAGGACATCGGTTCCGCCGCTACTGGAAAGGCCACTACTTCAAGTCTCTGCCCGACGAGGCGATCCGCGCCCTGCTCCGCAACCCCGGCATCGGCGCCAGCCTGCAGGCGTACGGCGGCGCGATCGCCGAGGTCGCGGACGACGACGCCGCCTTCAGCCACCGCGACACACAGTTCGAGTTCGTCACCGCCACCCGCTGGGAGGACCTCGCCGACGACGCCGAACGGATCGCCACGATCCGCGCGTACGCCGCCACCCTCGACCCGTACGCCGGCGGCGCCTACGTCAACACCCTCAACGGCGAGAGCCTCAGCCGCGCCTTCCCGCCGGCCAAGCTGGCCCGGCTGACCGCGCTGAAGAACAGCTACGACCCGGCCAACCTCTTCCACCTCAACCAGAACATCCGGCCGACCGTCTAGCGCTCTCGCTGTACCTGGCGCCTTACCCGGTCAGCATCTCGGTGACGATGACGTAGAGCGCCCAGACCGACAGCCCGGCCATGATGATGATCTCGCGCCAGCCGAGGGCGGGCCTGGCCTGGATGGCGTACGACATGGTGATGTTGGGTGCCGCCGGCGCGGGCGGTCGCCGGTTCTCGGCCAGTGGCTGGTTGAAGCGGTGGATGAAGATCTGGATGAGGTTCATGCCGGCGACCAGCCCCGCCGCGAAGCTCAGCGCGCTCGTACCGACGGCGAACTGCAGGGCGATGATGGCCACCACGCACAGAAGCGTGAGGGTGTCGTAGATGCCGATGAGGCGTTGCCCGCGCTCGTAGTAGGCGGCGATGCGCTTGATCCGGACGTGGTAGGGGGCGAACAGCCACAGGCCGAACTTGGCCAGTGCCTGCAGGTAGAACAGGGCGATCAAGATGCCCAGTGCGATCGTCATGGCCGGCGTCCTTTCATGAGGCGTCTTCGGTTGCGGCGTCAACGGCGGTGAACCAGGGGCGCAGCACGGTGGGTTCGACCAGCACGAGGCAGTGCTCGGCAAGGCCGAGGATCCGTTCCAGGGCCTGGGTGTGGGCGGCGACCGTCTCCTGAGCGGCGGACAGGTCCGGTCCGCCGGTCGCGTCGAAGGACACGATCATCTCGGCCAGCCGGTCGTTGAGGTCCTGCACCAGTGCGACGAGAACGCGGCCGGTCGCGTCGGGGTGCGTGACGGCCAGGGTGGTCTCGCGTGCGCCTTGCTCAAGGATGCCGGCCAGCAGCGGAGCGATGCGGTCGGCGATGCCCGGGCGCAGCTTCTGCCGGACGACGGCGTTGTCGTCGGACTGCCAGACGCGTAGCAGCGCGACGAGCAGGTCGCGCCGCTGGGCCTTCCAGCGGCCCAGCCCGGTGAAGAAGCTCTGCAGCTTCTCCAACGCGGGCGCGTCCGGATCGGCGGCCAGTGGAGCCACAGCGGCGGCGATCTGATCGGCCATGCGTTCCATCACCGCTTCGACGAGCGCCTGTTTGGAGTCGAAGTAGTGGTAGAAGGCGCCCTTGGAGGCGCCCACCTGGGACCAGACGTCCTGCACGCTCATCCGCTCGTAGCCCTTGGTGTGCAGCAACAGTTCCGCCGCGTCCAGGAACTGCGCTCGCCGTCCGGCGTGCGCGGCCTGATCAACTGTCCGGGCCATCGCATCCTCCCATCCACCTATTAGCAAACCGGCTGCCGGTTTATTAATATCACGAGAGTTCTGCTGTGTCGCGACCAGCCCGGCCGGCAGGCGCCCCGACTGGCGTTGGCATCACAATCCGAGGAGCTATCTCGTCGGTAGCTACTGAGGCGCCGGTTTCATCGCCAGGCGTCCATGACCGCAGCATCTCGATCCAAGGAGAAGGCGACATGTCAACAGCCCAGGAAGCACGCAACAAGGAGACGTACCACCGCTTCCATGAGGCCATCAACAGCGGCGATCTGGAGGTGATCTCAAAGGCGATCGACGAGCTCATTCACCCGGACGGGCGGTTCCACACGGCGGAGGGGACCGCCGTGAACGCGGTGCAGGTGCAAAGGCGCATATGGGAGGTCCTCCTGCGCGCGTATCCCGACATCCGCATAGCGCTCGAGGACCTGATCGCCGAGGAAGACAAGATCGTCGCTCGGCAGACGGTCACCGGGACCAACTCCGGTGAATACCGGGGCATGCCCCCGACCGGCAAATCGGTCACCTACCACGAGATCTTCATCATCCGCTTCGCCGACGGCCAGATCATCGACATCTGGGGAGTCGTCGACCTCTACTCACAGCTGCGGCAACTCGGCCTCATCCCGGCATAGTGCGCGCACTTCTGGAAAAGCCCGGTGACAACCGCCGAGCCGAGAGCCCGGACCGTCCTCAGCTCATGAAGGCGACCTGGACGAGTACGGCGACCGCCGCCCCGGCCCCGTGACAGTGCCCACGACCGCGAAGGGAATTCTTCGGCGGGCAGACCCCAGGTCAACCAGAGATTGTCGGGGGTCTGGGGTCGGCGCGATACGTTGGCCGGGCACGGGCCCGAGATTCCAAGCAACCGACGTTGACTATCGACGGTTAGTCAACTACGGTTGCTTATATGCCGGTCGAAGACGTACCCGTTCCCAAGGATCCCGCCGACTCGCTGGCGGCCGTCGTGGCGCTGCGACTCTTGGCCGATCGGCTGGAGGACGCCGCCGTGGAGCAGGCCATGCGCGCGGGCTGGAGCTGGCCGGATGTCGCCGAGGCTCTCGGTGTCACCCGCCAGGCGGTTCACAAGAAGCACGTCAAGCGGCTCATCGCCGCCGGAGTCGCGCTGAGGAGACGACAGTGAGTGCGATCGATCACTACATCAACGCGATCATCGAGCAGGGGGCGGCGGAGGCGCAAGAGGATGGGTCCTCGGCGATCGAGGCCCACCATCTTCTGCTGGCGATCGCGGCCGGCGAAGGCACCGCCGCCCATCGCGTCCTGGCCGCTGCCGGGCTCGGGCGGCAGGCGATCCGGGACGCGCTCGACAGGGAGTTCGAGCACAGCCTGAGCGCGGTCGGCGTGAGCGTCGCCTCCTTCGACCTCCCCAAACCCGCCGCCGCCCCCGAGCCTCCGAAGCTCGGCGCTTCGGCGCGGCTCGCGATCGAACGTGGGTTCACCGCCGCCACTGGCAAGAAGGACCTGCGTCCGGCGCATATGCTGCTCGGCATCCTGGACACCGAGATCGGCACCGTCCCCCGCGCGCTCGCCCTGGCCGGCCTGGACCGGGTGGATCTGATCGCCCGCGCTCGGGAGGCGCTTGCCGGAAACAGCTGGTAGGCCGGGCTCGGCCTGCCGCTTCGCCCACCCGCCTGAACCGTCCTCGGTCTGAAACCGTCCCCGGGTCTGAACGGTCCTGGCCAGGCGTTACTCGACGCCGCCTGATCCCCATTCCTTTCCCTATGGCCCGGCCTGGGCCGCGACCGCCCGCGCGGCGACGCGGCTCTCTCGGCTCAGGCTGATCTGGCATGCCCTCGTAACGCCCCACACCGGCATGTGCGGCAGGTCAGGGCGCTCAATCCACGAAGAAGGGTCATCTCATGACGACGAGCGACAAGGTCGTGCTCGACGTCGGCGGGCTGCGCATGCGCTACGGCTCGGTCGACGTCCTGCACGACGTCACCTTCCACGCCCGCCACGGCGAGGTGCTGGCCCTGCTGGGCCCGAACGGCGCCGGCAAGACCACCACGATCGAGATCCTGGAGGGCTTCCGCACTCGCTCACAGGGCCAGGTCAAGGTGCTCGGCACCGACCCCGCGCACGGCGACGAGCGGTGGCGGGCCCGGCTCGGGGTCGTGCTGCAGTCCTGGCGCGATCACGGCAAATGGCGCGTACGCGAGTTCCTGACCCACCTCGGCACCTACTACGCCCAGTACACCACCCCGCGGATAAAGCGGCCCTGGCACCCCGACGAGCTGATCGAGGCGGTCGGTCTGACCGAGCACGCCGGCAAGAAGCTCAGGACGCTGTCCGGCGGACAGCGGCGCAGGCTGGACGTGGCGATCGGCCTGGTGGGCCGTCCCGAGCTGCTGTTCCTCGACGAGCCCACCGCCTCGTTCGACCCGCAGGCCAGACACGAGTTCCACGATCTGGTACGACGCGTCGTGGGGACCGGCGAGACCACCGTCCTGCTCACCACCCACGATCTGGACGAGGCCGAGAAGCTGGCCGACCGCATCCTCGTACTCAACGGCGGGCGGATCATCGCCGACGGCACGGCCGGCGAACTCGCGCAGCGGATCACCGGCGAGGACGAGGTGCGCTGGCTGCGCGGCGGGCAGCGCTTCACGGAGCGGACCACCGACTCGACCAAGCTCGCCCGCGAGCTGTTCGCCCGATACGGCGACGACATCCACGAGCTCGAAGTCCACCGTGCCTCGCTGGAGCAGACCTACCTCTCCCTGGTCCGCCAGGCCGAATCTCCCCAGGAGGCCACTCGATGAACCCGGCCACGACCGTACTGCGCACCGGCTGGACCCGCGGCCGCATCGAGCTGCGGCAGTCGTTCACCAACGGCGCCGACCTGTTCTCCCACTTCCTCTGGCCCGGACTGATGGTCGCCACGATGTTCTTCATCCGGGACCTGCCCTTCGGATCCAGCGGCCTCCTGCTGGGCATGCTGGCGCTGCCGAGCATCCTGGGCATGAACGCCGCGACCGGCATGATCAGCATGAGCCAGCAACTCACCGCCGACCGCGAGGACGGCACCCTGCTGCGCGCCAAGGCGACCCCGCACGGGATGCCCGCCTATCTCATCGGCAAGGTGATCTCGGTCTCCGGCAGTCTCTTAGCCGATCTGGTCATCTTCCTGGTGCCCGCCATGCTCCTCGTCGAGGGCCTGCGGATCGGCCCCGGCTCCTGGCCCACCCTGGCCTGGACGCTGGCGCTCGGCCTGGTCGCGACCCTGCCGCTCGGCGCGGTCCTGGGCTCGGTGTTCACCAGCGCACGCGCCCAAGGGCTCATCCAGCTGCCGTTCCTGGCCGTGATCGGCATCTCCGGCATCTTCTACCCGATCACCGCGCTGCCCGAATGGCTGCAATGGATCGCCCAGACCTTCCCCATCTACTGGATGGGCCTGGGCATGCGGTCAGCCCTGCTGCCGGACTCGGCGGCGGCCATCGAGATCGGGCAATCCTGGCGGCACCTGGAGACCGTCGGCGTACTCGGCGCCTGGGCGGTGCTCGGCCTGCTCCTGGCGCCGGTGGTGCTGCGCCGGATGGCGCGCGGCGAGTCCGGCTCAACCATGACGGCGCGCCGCGAGCGCGCCCTGCAGCGGGTCGGATGACGCCATAACCGGCAACCGACCCAGGCGGTAGAACCCCATGTGACCGGGTATGCGGAGCTCATGGGGGAGCACAGCGAAGTCGAGGTGGGCCCGTGACTGGGGTGACCAGCAGGGTGGCATTGGTGACCGGATCCAGCAGCGGAATCGGCGCGGCCTCCGCGCGCCTTCTGGCCGCGCGCGGGATGCGCGTGGTGGTCAACTACCTCCGCAGCGGCGCGGCGGCCGAGGAGGTCGTGTCCGGCATCGAGGCCGCGGGCGGCCAGGCCATGGCCGTGCAGGCCGACGTACGCGAGGTGGCGGCGGTCCAGAGCCTGACCGAGCGGGTCAGGGCGGCATGGGGCGGCATCGACGTGCTCGTGCACAACGCGCTCACCCCGTACGCGATCAAGCCGTTCCAGGAGATGACCTGGGAAGAACTGGGCGGCAAGCTCGACGACGAGATGCGCGCGGCGTACGTGATCACCAAAGCCGTCCTGCCTTCCATGACCGAACAGGGCTGGGGACGCATCGTCTACATCGGCACCGGCCTCAGCCACCGGCCCCGGAAGAACATGATCGCACTGGGCACGGCCAAGGCCGCACTGGTGCAGTTCTCCCGGTACCTCGCCCAGGAGCTGGGCCCGCGGGGCATCACGGTCAACGTCGTCGAGCCCGGCCCGGTGGAGGACACCCGCATCGCGGCGAAGGCGCTCGACGAGGAGCAGAAGAAGCAGCAGGTGGCCGCCACTCCCCTGGGCCGCCTGGCACAGACGGGCGACGTCGCCCAAGTGGTCGCCTTCTATGCCAGCGAGGACAACGGCTTCATGACCGGCACGACGGCCGCGGTCGACGGCGGGATGTCCATGTAGTGACGGCCCCTCCCCCGCGCACAACGTCGCCCACGACGCGCGCGGTGACACGATCAAGGAAAGACGTCCATGGACACGATCGATCTCACCTTCGTCGGGCGGGGCCTGCACGAGGAGCTGGCCGCCTACATCGCCGACCAGCAGGACTACTATGCCGACGAGGGCGTCCACGTCGCGCTGCGCGACGGCTGCGCATGGGACAACGAGCGGGTGCGCCACGGCGCCACCATCGGGCTCGGCCGGGCACTGCTGACCCGGCTGGCCGATGGCATTCCCTGGGTCGCACTCAATGTCAACACCCACCGCCCGCTGTTCTGGTTCCTCGCCCGCTCCGGTCTGACCTCCCTGGCCGACCTGGCCGGTCGGCGGCTGGCGATCCACGCCCCCCACACCGCACCCGGCTGCTTCGCCCGGATCGTCCTGCGCCAGGCCGGCCTCGACCCGGACCGCGACATCCAGGCCATCGTCCGCCCGCCCGGCGACTACGGCATGGACCTGCGCCGGCTGCACGACGGAGAGATCGACGCCGCCTTGGTCGGCAGCACCATGGCGCCGGAGGGGGTGGCCGCCGAGAACGGCTGGCAGGTGCTGGCCTGGATCGGCGACCACTTCCAGATCCCCACCGTGGGCGTGGCCGTCGACCCCACCTACATCCAGCCGGACGACCCCGCGGTCCAGGCGGTCGTACGAGCCCACCGGCGCGCCCTGGAGACGATCCGCAACGAACCCGACATCACGCTGCGGCACATGCAGACGTTCCTCGGCCGGCACACCGCGGCCGAAGTCCGGGCCCACTACGAGACGTTCATCGCGCCGTATTTCCGCACCGACGGCCAAGCCGACCTCGGCGTCGGCGCCACCGCGATCACCGCGGTCGCCGCCGAACTCGGCATCCCCGCCACCGTCACCGCGGCCGAGTTCTACCGCACCGCACCCTAGGGGCCCGACGCTGATCCACCGGCCGCGTGGTGGGAATGGTCCCTGTCCGCCCTATAGTTCATGATCGACGATTGAGGGCCGAATGATCATCTACACTCACGGCGTCCGTGTGCTGGAGTTGGAGGAGCGCCGCGTGCGCCTGCGCGTGTTCCTGGCCGACTACGATCCGTCCCAGCCTCACAGCGATCTTCTTCCTCACGGGCGGAGCTTCTTCTTCTGCGTGTTGTGGCAGGCCGCCGACGGGGAGGCGGGACGGCGGCGCGGCCCGCTCAATGTCCGCGTCGCGCTTGAAGACACCCTCGACCCGGACTGGGTCGAAGCGAACGCCAGCCGCTTCATCGAGAGCGTGGAGAGGGTCAGTGCCCGGAACCTCCCTCCTGGCGATGAGCTCGCGGGCTTCTACGAAACCCACTACACGGAACTCGATCGGCGCCTCCATCGGTGGCACGAACGATGGGAACATGAGAACCTGCTCATCCAGGCTGACTACGACGTCGTCGTCACCGACGCGCGCTGGCTGGAGCCGCTTCGCGAGGGGCAGGGAATGGGCACCGGCTTCGCGTCATGGGGCCGGACGGTGGCGGGCGGTCAGTTGGTGCGTCGCGGCCTGATCCTCAAGGACCAGGGCGACAGAGAAGGGGCGGCTCACGCGTTCCGGCGCGCGACCGCTGTCGACGACCCCGAGGCCACGGTGCGGGCGCTGCTGGCCCTTGACGATCTCGACACTTACCTCGACGCCCTGCGCTTCGACGCCCAGATCGCCCACGAGGCGAGGGCCGCCTTGGAGCTCTGCGTCCGGCTCTCCGAGGAGGGCCGGGACGCGGAGGCGCGGGCCGCGTTCCTGCTCGTGCACTCGTTCGGAAGGCCGGAGTTCATGGGCGAGGCCCGAGAGCGCGCGGGTATGGAGTCCCCCGCCGAGCGCGCGCATCGGCTCATGAGCGAGGGTGACCGCGCCGGGGCGCTGAAGGAGTTGAGGCGGGCGTACGACGGCGGAGACGAGGTGATCGACTTCGCCGTGGCCCTTCTCGACGGCGACTTCGAGACCGCCGACGCGACGTTGCCCGGCGGCGACCTCGACCGCACACGGATGGCGCTGATCGCCACCGATCTGGTGTTCGTCCATGCCCGCGAGGGCGGCGACGACGTAGTGGCCGCCCTGCTGGAACTGCGTGTGACGGCCGAGCTCGGGTCGACGATGTGGCGGTACGCGCTGGCAAGCGGCAACGCCTATCCGGAGGAGGTCACCGCCGCCATCGGTGAGCGCCTGATGTGGACGGCGGTGGCCATGCACCTGCCCGAGGAGGTGCGAGACATCGCAGAAACGGCCGGCGCCCGCTTCCCGGGCCTGGCGGCAGCCGCCTACGCCGCGATCGGTGATCACTACACCACCTTCGGCGAACCCGAGGACGAGGCCGATGCCTGGGTCCGGGCGGCCTACTGGACGAGCGTCGCCGAGCTCGGCGGGACCGAACCGGCCGCGAGGGCGCTCATCACCCTGGCCCGGAGCCTGGACGCGACCGGCTATCCGGTGGCCGCGGCGGCGGCACGGGCGGCGGCGACCGAGACGGCCGGCCCGGAGCTCGCCGCCGGGGCCTCGTACGCGGTCTTCTCCTACGCGCGCCTCCTCCTCCGAGCAGGACACGAACACAGGGCATGGCACCTGCTTCTCACGATCGCGGGAGAGGGTGACAGGGGTGCGGCCGAGGCCATGATGCTCCTCGGACATCATGCGGAGAGCGTCGGCGACCGGGAAATGGCGCGGCAATGGTGGCTGTGCGCGGCGGCGAGCGACCAACCGGCAATGGTCCGTTCAGCGGCGATGGAGCTGGGTTATCTGGCCAAAATCGCCCGCGATGCCCCCGAGGCGCGGCGATGGTACGGCCCAGTCGTCGAATCCGATGACGAGAGCGCCGCGCTGGCGGCGGCGCATCTGGGCGAGCTCCATTATTGGCTCGGAGACAAAGAGGAGTCTCTTCGCTGGTACGACCGCACCTTGAGCGGGACGGACGACCCTGAGCTGGTGGGCGAGGCCGCCTTACGGGTGGGTGAGATGCGAGGCGACCCCACCGCGCTTCGACGCGCGGCCGATTCCGGTCACGCCGGGTTCGCCGAGCAGGCCCTGACACTTCTCAGCGAGCTGGAGCGGCAAAGGCGTGAATAGGGCTTGAGCTTCACCTGAGCGACAGGACACGACAAAAGCCGTCAGCCAGTCGCTCGTGCGTATCGGTCGGCGAGACGGCGCAGGTGCGTGCGGAGCTCCGGCGGCCCGGTGACGTCGAAGTCGGCGTCGATCAGGCCCAGGTAGACGCCGAGGGTCTCGACCGTGTCCGCGCCGGTGTGCAGGACGCACGTGCGTTCGTCGAGGCGTTCCACTGTTCCCACCGCCGGGCTGATCCGATCGGCGACGACCTCGGCCGGCGCGTGCACGGTGACCCGCGCCCGATAACGCCAGGCGGCGGCGGATACCCGGCGTGACACGTACGCGGCGACGTCGTCGTCGGGCAGGTCGCGCGGGGTGAAGCGGGGGCCGGCCGGGGTGCGAGGTCGTATCCGGTCGACGCGGAAGGTACGCCAGTCGCCCCGTTCGACGTCCCAGGCCAGCAGGTACCAGCGGCGGCCCCAGTTGACCAGCCGGTACGGCTCGACGGTGCGCACGGTGGCCGCACCGGCATGGTCGTGGTAGTCGAACCGGAGCCGTTCCCGGTCGCGGCAGACCGCGCTCAGGGTGGTCAGGATCGACGGGTCGATGCTGGGACCGGGGTCGTCCCGGGGCACCGGCACCGTGTAGGTCTGCAGGGTGTTGACCCGGCGCCGCAGCCGTGACGGCAGCACCTGCTCCAGCTTGCCCAGCGCCCGCAAGGACGCCTCCTCGATCCCCGCGATGGCGCCACTGGTGGCGGTCCGCAGGCCGACCGTGACGGCGACCGCTTCCTCGTCGTCGAGCAGCAACGGCGGTAGCGCGGCGCCAGCACCGAGACGGTAGCCGCCGGTGGCGCCGCGCGTGGCCAGCACCGGATAGCCGAGGCCGCGCAGGCGCTCCACGTCGGTCCGTACGGTCCGCCCGCTCACCCCGAGGCGCTCGGCGAGTTCGGTTCCGGTCCAGTCGCGTGGGGTTTGCAGGAGGGAGAGCAGCCGCAGGAGGCGGGCGGAGGTTTCCAACATTCCTCAAGGATCCCCGATAATTAGGAGTGGAGTCTTCCTAATGGTCCGGCAGAGTCGACGACATGACCGAGATTCGCGATTTCCGCATCGATATCCCGCAGGCCGACCTGGACGATCTGACCGAGCGCCTGGCCCGGGTCCGCTGGGCCGATGAGCTGCCCGACGCCGGCAGCGACTACGGCGTCTCGCTGCAGTACCTGCGGGGCCTTGTCCAGCGCTGGCGCGACGGGTACGACTGGCGCGCGTGGGAGGCGAAGCTCAACGCGTACCCGCAGTTCACCACCACCATCGACGGGCAGAACGTGCACTTCCTGCACGTCCGCTCCCCCGAGCCGGACGCCACGCCGCTGCTGCTCACGCACGGCTGGCCGACCACCATCGTGGAGTACCTGGATGTGCTCGGCCCGCTGAGCGATCCGCGCGCCCACGGCGGCGACCCGGCCGACGCCTTCCACCTCGTGATCCCCTCGGTGCCCGGTTTCGGCTTCTCAGGCCCCACCACCGAGCGGGGCTGGAACCGGTACCGGATCGCGAAGGCGTGGGCCGAGCTGATGCGCCGCCTCGGCTACGAGCGCTATGGCGCGCACGGCAACGACGGCGGCTCGCTCATCTCCCCCGAAGTGGGCCGCCACGATCCCGAGCACGTCATCGGCGTGCACGTCACCCAGGTCTTCTCCTTCCCCTCCGGCGACCCGGCCGAGCTGGCCGGTCTGTCCGAGGAGGACCAGAAGAAGGTCCAGTTCCTGGGGTGGTGGCTGGAGAACGGCGGCGCCTACGACAAGCTGCAGTCCACCGCGCCGCAGACCCTGGCACACGCGCTGGCCGACTCGCCGGTGGGACAGCTGGGCTGGAACGCGCAGCTGCTCGGCCCGAACCTCGACCCGGACTACGTGCTGACCAACACGATGATCTACTGGCTCACCAACACCGCCGCGTCATCAGCGCGCCTCTACTACGAGGACTTCCACGCGGAGGACAAGCCGGCCGAACCCACGACCGTGCCGCTCGGGCTGGCGAACTTCGCCTGGGACTTCCAGTCGATCCGCCCGTTCGCCGAACGCGACCACAAGAACATCGTGTCCTGGAACGTGTACGACACGGGCAGCCACTTCGCCGCGCACGACGCCCCCGACCTGCTGGTCGATGACATCCGCGGCTTCTTCCGCCAACTCCACTGACCTTGGCCGACCAGGAAGCCGGAAGCGCTCAACACCGCGCTGCCCAAGCCGGCCCCGTTGGCGATCTCCGAACGCAAGTCCGGCGCGATCAAGCTGACGAAGCTCAGCCCTGCGGAGGAGCCGCGAAACCTCCGTAAGGTCAAGAAGTTCCTTGACGTCCGAACACTGATCGGCACTGGCAAGGTGGCGCCGCACCCGAGGCGGCGTCATCCCACCGTCCCCTCACGGATGAGCACGGTTCCATCCGAAGGGAGGAGGTGCGTAGTGCCGGGCGCTGCCAGGGTCGGAAGCAGGCGGTCGCTGGACCGCCCCGACCCGGAAGGACTCCAGCAGTGTCATCGAGACACACCGGGGTGGCCTGGGGTTCGGCGCTGGTCGCGGGCCTCGCGCTCGCGGGCGTGCTCACCGCGACCGCTCCCGCCGTGGCGGCCGACCAGGCCAAGCTCACCGCGCCGACCCTCACCGGCCGGTACGACGTCGGCACCACCGACCTCCACCTCATCGACCCCTCCCGCGCCGATCCGTGGAAACCAGAACGGCGCCGGGAACTCATGGTCACCCTCACCTACCCGGCGGACCGATTCGCCGAGGGCCCGCGGGCACCGTGGCTCACGCCCGGCATGAGCACCGTCATCGACCAGGCGCTGGCGGGCGAGGACTACCTCGAACTCCCGGCCGGCTCCATCGACTGGGCATCGGCGAAGCGAAGGGCCAAAACCGGCGTCCCCGTGGCGCACGGCGCGCCCAAGCCGGTCGCGCTCTTCTCCCCTGGCTTCGGCTTCCCACGGGAGACCTACACGGCGATCGTCGACGACCTGGCCAGCCGCGGCTACGTGGTCGTCTCGCTCTCGCACACCTACGAGAGCGCGGCGGTCGAGTTTCCTGACGGGCGGCTCGAACTCGCGGTGTCCGAGGGTGAAGAACCCGAATTAAAGAAGGCGCTCGACGCCCGGGTCGCCGACAGCCGGTTCGTCCTCAACCAGCAGCCGTTGATGCTCGGCATGGATGGCGCGGAACACGCCGCGGCCCGCCGTTCGGTGATCGGCGAATTCACCGTGAGGCGGGTGGCCGCCCTGCGCCCGCGGGTCCAGGACATCAAGTTCAACGCCGTGACCCTCGGCGAGGCCACCAACATGAACATCCACACGGGCGAGCTCACGGTCACCGAGGGCAGTGATCCGATCATCGAGCTCGCGACGCTCGCCTCTGACGGGCCGACCGGGATCTTCATCGATCGCCTCGGCCCCATCACCCGGTAACACATCCCAGAACGGAGGGACAGATGAGCATGGGTTGGTTCGTCACGGGCTCCTGACCACCACCGCCAACCCAAAGCGATCGAACGGAGCCCCATCGAGACCCCGCGCGCAGCGGCAGGTGTTCGGGGATCAGGCTGATGACCTGTGGCTGTGGGTCGAGATCAGCGAGCGCTGGCAGGCCCTCGAGGCCGCACCCGAGATGGTGACCACGCGAGCGCCCAGCGCCGTGCGCCAGGATCGCCTGCATGGTACGTTGAATAAACGTTTACTCAATGATGGGTAGGTAATGTCCAGGACGCGTAGTGAGCAGGCAGTATGGCGCCGGGAGCAACTGCTGGACGCGGCCTTGCGCGTGTTCGCCGACAAGGGCGTGGACGGGGCCACGGTCAAGGATGTGGCTCAGGCCGCCGAGGTGACGCCCGGCCTGCTGTATCGCTACTTCGACAGCAAGGAGGCGATGGTGGAGACGCTCCTGTCGGAGCGGGGCTTCCTGCCCCGCCTGCGGGAGCTGCGGACACAGGACCGCGACACCCGGCCGGCTGTCGTGGTGCTGGCCGAGTTGCTGGAGGCGTTCGACCGGCTGCTGGCAGACAACGCCGAGCTGATGGCGGTGTTCTTCAGCACCGCCCAGGCCCGCGTGCCGCTGGCGGCGCTGGTGAGCGAGGGCCAGCGGCTCATCGGCGACTTCCTGCTCGAACGCATCGATGCCGGCGAGCTGCGCCCACACGACACGGTCACGGCCGCCAGGACCCTGTTCGCCACCGTCGCGGTCAACCGGCGGCTGGGCACCCCCATCGACATCGCGGCCCTGGTCGGGCTGCTGTTTCCGGAAGAAGGATGAGATGCGCGCACAGTGCTGCGTCGTCGGGGGCGGCCCCGCGGGCATGATGGCCGGGCTGCTGCTGGCCCGTCAGGGCGTGGAGGTGACCGTGCTGGAAAAACACGCGGACTTCCTGCGCGACTTCCGCGGCGACACCGTCCACCCCTCCACCCTCGAACTGATCGCCGAGCTGGGCTGGATCGAGGAGTTCCTGGACCTCCCGCACACCAAGATGCCGCAGGTGGCGGTCAACATGGGTGGCCGGGACGTCACCTTCGCCGACTTCAGCCGGCTGAAGGTGCGCTGCCCCTACATCGCGTTCATGCCGCAGTGGGATGTGCTGGACTTCCTGGCCGACAAGGCCACGGCCTACCCGTCTTTCCGCCTCCTGCGCCGCACCCAGGCCACGGACCTGCTCACCGACCAGGGACGGGTGACCGGCGTCCTGGCCGACACTGCCCACGGCCCCGTCGAGGTGCGGGCCGACCTGGTGATCGGCGCCGACGGCCGCCACTCCACCGTACGGGCCCGCGCCGGCCTCGCCCCCGTGAGCGCCTCGCCTCCCATGGACGTGCTGTGGTTCCACCTGCCCCGCCGCCCACAGGACCAAGTGCCCTTCTTCCAAGGAGGCAAGGGGGCACTGATCTCCATCGACCGTGGTGACTACTGGCAGATCGCCTACGCGATCCCGGCGGCCGCCTTCGACGAGCTCAAGACCGCCGGGCTGCCGGCGTTCCGGAGCCGGGTGGCGCAGCTGGCCCCCGCCCTGCGCGACCGCGTGGACCAGATCCACGACTGGGAGGCGATACACCATCTGAGCGTCCGGGTGGACCGGCTGCCACGCTGGCACCGGCCGGGACTGTTGTGTATCGGCGACGCCGCCCACGCCATGTCGCCCGCGGGTGGCGTGGGCATCAACCTTGCCGTGCAGGACGCCGTGGCCACCGCCAACCTGCTGGGCCCGCTTCTCGCCCGAGGCGGCGAACCACAAGACGCCGATCTGGCCCGGGTGCAGTCCCGCAGAGAACGCGCCGCGAGGATCACCCAGGCCTTCCAACTCGGCATCCTGCGCGACCTCTACCCCAAGGACCTGGGCGACGACACGACCCAGCATGTGCCGCCGATCTTCACAGCGTTCCGGACGCTGCCACCGCTGCGCCACCTCCTGGGTCGTTTCATCGGCATGGGCGTCCGTCCGGAGCACATCGCCGCATAACCCGACACCATCCCCTTCTCGCGCCCTCGCGTGCACAAGATTTCTCCGTGGCGAGCCCGGGTTGACAACGGACGACCGGATCTAACACCCTTTCACTATTCGAATAGTGAAAGGGTGCTTTCGGTTGATCGAGTTCAACCTGGACCGCGGCTCGGGGGTTTCGACGTACCTGCAGCTCGTTCACCAGGTCAAACAGGCCCTCCGGCTCGGTACGCTGCGGCCCGGCGACCAGTTGCCGACCGCTCGCGAGGTGGTCGAGACCTTGGCCATCAACCCCAACACCGTGCTCAAGGCGTACCGGGAGCTGGAACGCGAAGGGCTGGTCGAGGGGCGGCCGGGGATGGGGACGTTCGTCCGGCAGGGCATCGCGGGTGCGACGCTCGCCGAGCACACGCGGCTGCGGCGCGCTCTGGAGGCGTGGGCGCGCGAGGCCCGCGGGGCCGGGCTCGACCAGGAGGACCTTCGGGCGCTGTTCAACGTGGTCCTGGCCGACGTCGCGAAGGAGGGCGTGGCATGAGTCCCAGACTGGAGGCCACCGGGCTGGGAGTCCGCTATCGCCGTACGTGGGCGTTGCGCGACTGCTCGCTGTCCGTGCCCACAGGACGTGTGGCGGCGCTCGTCGGGCCCAACGGCGCGGGCAAGACCACGCTCATGCACGCGGCCGTCGGCCTGCTGCGACCCGCGCGGGGAAGCGTCCGCGTGGCCGGCGAGGCGGCGTTCGTGGCGCAGGACAAGCCGCTGTACGACGGCTTCACCGTCGCCGAGATGCTCACCTTCGGCCGCCGCATGAACACCAGCTGGGACGACGCGGCCGCGACCGGCCGGCTCGCCGGGCTGGGCATCCCGCTGGAGCGGAAGGTGAGCGGGCTGTCGGGCGGGCAGCAGGCGCAGGTGGCGGTCACGCTGGCGCTGGCCTGCCGGCCCGACCTGCTCGTGCTGGACGAACCGCTGGCCAACCTCGACCCCCTCGCCCGCCACGAGGTGATGCGCTCGATCATGGCGGAGGTGGCCGAGCGGGAGCTGACCGTACTGCTGTCCTCGCACGTCGTCTCCGACCTGGAGGAGACGTGCGACTGGCTGATCGTGCTGAACGGAGGCCGGCTGCAGGTCAGCGGTGACATCGAGGAGCTGCTCGACGGGCATCTCGTGCTCACCGGGCCGGAGGACGCGTCGGCGGCGGGGACGCGGGTGGTGGGCGCGAGCCGTACCGGCAGGCAGGTCAGCATGCTGATCAGGGGCGCGCCCCCGCACGATCCGCGCTGGCAGGCGCGGCGCCCCGGACTGGAAGAACTCGTCATGGGCTACCTGCGCAGCCCCGAGTCGGCGGCGCTGCCGGGCCTGACGGGGGTGGGCGCGTGATCTGGGTGACGTGGCGCCAGCACCGGGCGCAACTCCTCGTGACAGCGGGCTTCCTGGCGCTGCTGGGGCTGCTGCTGCTGGGTTCGGCACTGGAGGCGAGCCGGTACGTGGCCGAGCACGCCCCGCCCGGCTGCCCGGGGCCCGCCGTGGAGTGCGGAGACCTCGCGGTGGCCCTCGGGGAGCGTTACGACGCGGCCTACTCGGTGTTCGGCTGGATGCCGCTGGTGGCGCCGGCGCTGATCGGGGCGTTCTGGGGCGCGCCTCTGCTCGGCCGCGAGTACGAGCGCGGCACCCACCGCCTGGCCTGGACCCAGTCCGTGCCCGTGTGGCGGTGGCTGGCGGTCAAGCTGTCGATCCTGGGCGGGGCGGTCGTGGCCGGGGGGCTGCTGCTGTCGCTCATGGTCAGCCTGTGGCGGCCGGTGTTCAGGACGGGGGTCGACTCCACGTTCGGCAACATCGGTGTGTTCAACATGGTCGGCGTGGAGCCGGCGGCGTGGTGGCTGTACGCGTTCGCGCTGGGCACCGCGGCCGGCACCCTGTTCCGGCGTACGCTGCCCGCGATGGCGCTGGTCGTGGCCGTGGTGGTGGTCACGATGGTCACGCTGTTCAAGCTGAGCGACTTCTACGCCGAGCCGGCGCGTACCGAGCTGTCCGGCACCGTGCTGCTGGGCGATCCCGACGCCCGGCTGGTGAGCGCCGCCTGGGTGGATCCGTCCGGGAGAGAGGTCGCCGACCCGGCCGGCAGCGGCTGCCCGCGGCGGGTGGACGCGGGGCAGAGCAACAAGAACGCCGAGGCGTGGCAGGCGTGCCTGTTCGGCAAGGGTTACCGGTACGCGGTCTACTACCATCCGTCGTCCAGGTTCTGGCGCTTCCAGTGGACCGAGGCGGCGATCCTGACGCTGGCGTCGGTGGCCTTCGGCGGCCTGGCCGTACGGCGTACCCTCCGCCGCCCCGGCTGACAGGCAGTCAGGATGGCTGGACTTGGTCGAACAGGGCGAGGGCTTCGGCGGGGTCCGGGCTCACGAGGCGTTCCAGACCGGCCGTCGTGATCTTCGCCCACTTGCCGGCCCGTGCCCACATCTGTTCCTCGAAGACGCGGACGACCTCGTCCAGATCGCCGGGGGCGGCGGCGATGGACTCGGCGAGTTCGGCGCCGTCCAGCATCGCGAGGTTCGCCCCCACCCCCAAGGGGGGCATCAGGTGGGCGGCGTCGCCCAGCAGCGTCACCCCGGGGACGTGATCCCAGGTGTGGGACACGGGCAGGACGTAGAAGGGGCGGTGGACGAAGGCGGTGCCATGGCGGAGGAGGTCGAGGACGGGAGCGGTCCAGCCGTCGAACAGAGCCAGCAGGCTTGATCGCACGGCCTCGGCGTCGGCCTGGTCCAGGCTCGCCTGCCAGTCCAGCGGCGCGCGGAACTTGGTGTACACCTTGACGTGGCCGCCGCTGTTGCGCTGGGCGGTAAGGCTGCGGTTCACGCCGTACACGGCCACCGAACCGTCGCCGATCAACCGGGCGAGGCCGGGGTGGCGGGTGTCGACGTCGTCCAGGGAGGTCTCGACCGAGGTGACGCCGGTGTAGTGCGGCGTCACCGGCGAGAGCGCCGGGCGGACCCGGGACCAGGCGCCGTCCGTGCCGACCACGAGGTCGAACCTCTCCTGTCGCCCGTCCGCGAAATGGACCAGCACGCCATCCGGCGTCCCCGGCACCACCTCCGTCACGCCCCGCCCCCACTGAACGTCCAGGGGGCCGATCAGCAGGTCGCGGAGTTGCCCGCGGTCGATCTCGGGATTGGCCCGCTCATCCGGACCGGGTCGCCAATCGCGCAGGACGGTCCCGTCCGTGTCCAGGATGCGCATGGCCTGTCCCTCGGGACGGGACAGCGCCTGGAACTCCCCCAGCAGCCCTGCCTTGTCCAGCGCCCGCTGGCCCAGCCCTTCGTGCAGGTCCAGCGTGCCGCCCGGGGGACGGGCGTCCGGGGCGGGATCGCGTTCGAAGACGGTGACGGGGTGATCGTGGCGGTGCATGACACGGGCGAAGGTAAGGCCGGCGGGGCCTCCCCCAATCACGGCGATACGATGTCTCATGTCGATACACTGTATTTTACAGTTACAGCGTATCGCAACAGTACGATGTACCCATGACTGTGTGGGACCGGCCGGAGCCGCCGACCCGACCCGCGCCCCTCGACCGGGAGCGCATCGTCGCCGCCGCCATCGCGCTGGCCGACGAGGGCGGGCTGGAGGCGGTGTCGCTGCGCAAGGTCGCCGCCCGGCTGGACGCCGGCCCGATGCGGCTGTACGGATACATCTCCACCAAGGAGGAGCTGTTCGACCTCATGGTGGACGAGGTCCACGCCGAGATCCTCCCCGAGGAGCAGCCCGCTGACTGGCGGGAGGCGCTGCGCGTCCGCGCCCACCGCACCAGGCAGGCCACCCGTCGTCACGAATGGCTGGCCGACCTGCTCGGCGGCCGTCCGGCCCTGGGCCCGAACGCCCTCGCCGTGACCGAGGCCACGCTGGCCGCCCTCGACGGCCTGGCCGACGTAGACACCGTCCGGCGTGCCGTGGAGACCGTCAGCGCTTACTTCACCGGCGCGATCAGGCGCGAGATGGCGGACGTGCGGGCCGAACGCGCCACGGGCCTGTCCAAGCGCGACTGGCAGCGCGCCTCCGGCCCGCATGTGCGCAGGATGCTGGCCACGGGCCGCTTCCCGGCGCTGGCCAAGGCCGTGCGCGAGGGCACGGAGGTGGACGCCGAGACGTCCTTCGCGACCGGCCTGGAGTGGGTCCTGGACGCCGTGGCCGCCAAACTCGCCCCGCCGTCGGCGTGACCCGCACAGGTGGTCAGTTCGGGGTTCCGCTGCCCTTGCAACCCGTGTCGATCCGGCCCGTCTCGAAGTACTTCACCACGTCGGCGGCGCATTCGGGCACCCGGGTGGTCGACACGTGCACGTCGTCGGCGACCGTGTAGACGGTGCCGCCGATGGCGTGCCGCGTCTGCAACGTCCAGCCATAGACGGACATGAACTCATATAGGTGCCCTGCCAGCACCAGTGACCCGCTCCCCCGCTTCAACGTGGGCCGCTGTACGGGCAGCGGCCACCCCTGGCACAGGGCACCCCCGAATCCCCCGGACCGGCCGGTCGCCGGATGGTGCTTCACGAGCTGCTGGTAGGCACGCCAGGCGGTGCCGAAGTCCGGCCGGCTGCTGTCCTCGTTGCACTTGACCGCCCAGTTCATGGTCATGTTCAGCATTTCGGGCGCGCCGGGCACGGGCGTCCCCATCATCTGACCGCCGCTGAGCATCTCCTTGACGGTGGGCGGGGCGCTGGTGCCCGTCGCCGTCCGCAGTTCGGCCAGTGCCTTGCCCGCGCGTACCCACTCGGACGAGATGCGCTTGGCCAGGTCGGCGACGGCCGAGCCGTCGATGGGCCGCGGCAGGTCGGTGTAGGTTTTGGGGCTCTTGTCGTAGTCGCGGACCAGCTTGGCCACCCGCTCGCGCACCTGCCGGGCGGTGGCACCGAGACCATAGGTCTCATCGTGGCGGCTCAGCCAGATGGCCATGCGCCCGAAGTTACGCTCGGCCGCCTGCGCGCTGCCCTTGGTGTGCTTCATGAGGTCGGTCCACGGCGGCGCCACGCTGTCCAGGAAGGCCCGTCCAGTGTGCTTGGGGAACAGGCTGCGGTACACCATGCCCAAAGAGCTGCCCCAGGACAGGCCGAGCAAGTTGAGCTCACGCTCACCCAGTGCGGCCCGCACCAGATCCAGGTCCTTGGCCGCGATGTCGGTGGTGAGCTGTCCGAGGAAGGCGGGGTCGGAGCGTCCGCACTTCTGGTTGGCCGCGACCTGGCCGTCGTAGATCTTCCTGGCGGTCTCCTTGGTCAGCGCGCCCGGCTCCCGCGGGCCTCCTGGCGAGAGAGGGCAGGCGACCTTGGTGCTGTATCCGACCCCGCGCGGGTCGAAGCCGATGATGTCATATCGCGCGTTGAGCGCTGTCGCCTCCTTGTTGAGTGTGGACCGCACCGGGTCCAGATAGCCGCTTTGGCCCGGCCCTCCCGGCAGGACGGCGAGGGCGCCGAGCCGGCGGGCCTTGTCGGTGGCGGCCAGCCGGGTCACCGCGATGTCGATCTTCCGCCCGCCGGGGTCGCGGTGGTTCAGCGGGACACTGACCGTCCCGCACTCCAGACGCTTCATCAGCGTCCGGAAGGCCGGGATCTGCTCCTGCGTCACGCGCAGGCTCTGGATCACCGCATCGGAGTAGTCCGGGCAGGATTTCCACTGAACGGACAACCCACCCGCCTGTACGGCGGCCGTCGCGGGCGCGGGCAGGATCAACGCCAGCACCGCCCCTGCCAGCCCGGCCAGACCCATACTCGTTGTCATGATCTTCTCTTTCGATGGCTTCGGCTATTGGCCGGGGCAGAGGACGGCTTTCGCGGCCTGGGTGACGGCGTCACCGACGGCCATGGCCCGCTCGTTGTCGATCTTCAGCGTGACGGCCACCGCGAACTGAATCCGGCCGTCCGTCGAGGAGAAGGTGGTGGAGCTGATTCCGGGCATGCCGCCCGAGGCCGCGGAGACCGTGCCACCGCACAGTTCGGGGAAGGGCCGTGGCATCTGTCGTTGCAGCTCCGCCGGCAGCAGCTTGCCCTGGTTGAGCGCGCGGTAGTAGGCGCTGACGTCGTGCGCGGTGGAGATCGCGCCTTCGGCGCCGATGGTGGCGTTGAGCCGGTCGACGTCACGTGGCCTGCCCTTGGCGTCGGGGTAGTAGCCGTGCCCGTGCGGACCCTTGATCTGGTCGGAGACCTTGGTGGCCAGATAGGTGTGCCTCATGCCGAGCGGGGCGAACAGGCGCCGCTTGAACTCACTCGCCCGGTCGTGGCCGGTCAGCTTCTCGATCATCATGCCGAGGAGGACGTAGTTGGTGGTGGAGTAGAGGTACTGTCCCGGCTCGCCCTTGCGGGGGACGGTCCGTGCGGCCTTGACCAGGTCGATCAGCTTGTAGGAGGTGGTGAAGTCGAAGACGTCGAACTTCCCGCTCTCCATGAAGTCGGGAATGCCCGAGGTGTGGCGGATCAGCTGCTGCACAGTGATCTCACTGGCCCGATCCACATAGTCGCGTTCGGCCATCTCGGGCAGGACGTCGCTGAGCTTGTCGTCCAGCTTGAGCTTGCCTTCGCTGACCAACTGCAGGATGACCGTGGCCTCCATGAGCTTGGTCTGGGACGCGATGCGGTAACGGGAACCCGGGGGGATGCGACCGCCCTTGCCATTGAGCAGCCGCGAACCCGCCGTACCCTGGGCCACCCGTTTGCCGTCGACGTACACCTCGCCGATGACGCCCACCACGCCGGCGGTCTTCGCCACGTTCCCTATCGCCTGCTGGACGTCGCCCAGCGTGAGCTTGCCGTCGGCGGTCGCGGGTGCTTGGACGCTCAACGCCAGCATGGCGGATGCCAGTGCGGTCATGCCGACCGTTCGTGCACGGCTCATTTCCGGTGATCCTCTCTTCGAGACTTCGAGGGTGATCACATCTACCGGCCGGCGCTTATCGGCCGCCGATCGGCGGACCATATGTGTTCCATATGCGGGTGTTGCGATACTGCCCGGATGCGTGTGCTCTTGGTCGAGGACGAGCGGCCCCTCGTCGGCTACATCCAGGCCGGGCTGCGTAAGCACGGCTTCACCGTCGACGTCGCCCTGGACGGCCAGAGCGCGCTGGACAAGTGCGAGATCACCCCGTACGAGGTGGTGGTCCTGGACCGGGACCTGCCCGTCGTGCACGGCGACGCGGTGTGCCGCCGGCTCGTCCAGCGGGGCGAGTCGCGGGTGCTGATGCTGACCGCCTCCGACGCGGTGGAGGACCGGGTCGGCGGGCTGATGCTGGGCGCGGACGACTACCTGGGCAAGCCGTTCGCGTTCTCCGAGCTGGTCGCCCGGGTGCACGCCCTGGTACGGCGCAGCGCACCGGCCCGCCCGCCGGTGCTGCGCGCCGCGGGCGTCGTCCTGGATCCGGCCCGGCGCAGCGCCGAGCGGGACGGGCGGCTGCTGCGCCTGACGCCCAAAGAGTTCGGCGTGCTGGAGCGGCTGCTGACCGCCAGCGGTGACGTGGTCAGCGCGGAGACGCTGCTGGAGAAGGTGTGGGACGAGCACGCGGACCCGTTCACCAACGCGGTCCGGATCACCGTCGGCACGCTGCGCCGCAAGCTCGGCGACCCGCCGCTGATCGAGACCGTGATCGGCGCCGGCTACCGGATCAGCGGGTGAGGATGGTCCGGCCGACCGCGCGGGCCAGGCTCGCGCTGCTGCAGACCGCCCTCGTACTGACCGCCGGCGCCGCGCTGACCGGGCTGACGTACCTGCTGATGCGACGCCGCGCGCTCTTCACCTACCTGGACCCGACCGGTTCCGACCCGCCGGAGGTCAAGGACCTGCACGCCGTGGTCGACCGGGTGCAGGCCGACACTCTGTCAGCGCTGCTGCCCCAGGCCGCTCTGGCACTCGTCGTGGTGACCGCGCTGGCCGCCGTGCTGAGCTGGGCGGTGGCCGGACGGGTGCTGCGGCCGATCCGCGCGATCTCCGCCGCCGCCCGGCGCCTGTCGGCCGAGAACCTCACCGAGCGGGTCCCGGTCACCACTCCCGCCGACGAGCTGTCGGCGCTGGCGGGCACGGTCAACGACATGCTGGACCGCATCCAGCGCGGCATCGCCGAGCGCGACCGGATCCTGGACAGCCAGCGGCTGTTCACCGCCAACGCCGCCCACGAGCTGCGTACCCCGCTGACCACCGCCCGCGCCGCGATCGATGTCACCCTCGACGGACACCCCAGCCGCGCCGAGCTGCTCGCGATGGCCGGCGACGTACGCGACGCCGTCGAGCACATGCAACGCGTCCTGAACGGGCTGCTGCTGCTGGCCCGTAGCCAAGCCGGCCTCGCGGCGCGGCAACCGGCCGACCTGACCGCCATCGCGGCCGCCGCCCTCGATGCCGTCCATGCGCGAGCCGCCGCCGCCGACGTCACGGTACGGCCTCGGCTCCGGCCGGCTCCGGTCACCGGCGAGCCCGTCCTGCTGGAACGGATGATCGGCAACCTGGTCGACAACGCGATCCGCTACAACCGGGCGGGCGGGCACCTGGCCGTCGACACCGACACCGCGGGCGGACGCGCCGTCCTGCGGATCTCCAACAGCGGCCGGCAGATCCCGCCCGACGAGGCGGAGACGCTGCTGGAACCGTTCGTGCATGGGCAGGGCACCCGCGTCCGCACCCACGGCCTGGGGCTGGGACTGACGATCGTCCGCGCGATCACCCTCGCCCATCAGGGACGCATCGCGGTCACCGCCCGTCCCGGCGGCGGTCTCGACATCACCATCGACCTCCCGCGCGACCCGACGGCGGATCGGCCGACACGATGACATGATGCGGTCCTTGGGTGTCGGCCCGGCCGGGGCCGCGTGTCAGCCGCCGCCTGGTGGGTTGACCGGCGCGCCGGTGACGGCCGCAGCCTCCCGCAGGCAGATGTCCAGCAGCGGCACGCCGTCGCAGTTGCTGAGGATGACACCGACCCAGCCGGTGTCCCGGTAGATGCTCCAGTTGGCGCCGATGCCACCGGCCCCGCCGCCGCGCCCGATCACCCACTGGCCGTTGATGATGCTGACCGGCATCGTGTACGCGTCGTACGACGTGGGCGCCGGGCCGGGAAGCTTGGCCCCGGCGAACAGATCCACGTAGGGCCGGTCCAGCACCGTGCCGTCGCGCAGCGCTTCGGCGAACCGGGCCAGGTCCGGCGCGGTGGCGAAGCCGTCACCCGAGGCGTAACCGATGAAGGCGCGGCCCGGATTCCTGCCTTGTGTGTTCGGGTCCACGCTGTCCTTGTCCAGGTTGCGGACGGCGTCCACCAGGCTGCCGTCGGCCTGCAGCATGTACGGGTGCGCGATGTGCTTGTCGGTGAGCCACTGCTCCCTGGTGTAGAACGCCGAGCCGCTCATACCGGAGCGTCCGAAGACATGCTTGTGCACGTAGTCCCAGAACGTCATGCCGGACACCGCCTCCACGATCTGCGCCGCCATGGCCAGGCCGACGCCGCCACCGGGAAGGTGACCATTGGACCCCGCACCGGGGACCCCCACCAGCGTCGCCTGCCGGGCCCACCGCTCGTTGTACTCGTGCACCTCCTCCCGGCTGTGGAAGACGCGTTGCCAGTCCGGCATCGGGGCGTCCAGCCCGGAGGTGCTGGTGAGCAGGTGATGGATGGTCACCTTCTCGGCGATCTCCTTGGGAAAGCCGGTCAGGTGTTTGCCCACCGGGTCCGACAGCGTCATCCTGCCCTGCTGCACCAACTGCAGGACGGCCACCGACAAGAAGGGCTGGCTCCCCGAGGAGAGGTTGAACGCGACGCCCTCGTGATTGCGGATCCCCTTCTCCTTGTCGGCCATGCCGTAGCTGCGCGACAACACCGTCCGGCCCTGGTACGACAGCAGCACCACGCCGGAGAACTTGTCCTCGGCGGCCAGCTTCGCCACGTACCGGTCGTAGGCCCCGCCGGGCCGGGTATCCGGTGGGATCCGGTCGTCCCCGGACGGCTCGGCGCGGCTGGGCTGGGCGCCTGCCAACGGCGCGCCGGCCGCCACCACTCCGGCGGCGGCGAGCCCACCCCATTTGACAAGCCGCCGCCGGTCGATACCACCTGCCGAATCGGAGTCCATGATCACAATCCTTTCCCGGTCGACATGCGCTGTGATCGATGTCCACTGAAGATGAGTCACTGTTGCGGTGGCGTATGCGATTTTCGATACGCCCGCGATACAGCGGCAGGGACGACACAACGGAGGGATCAGAATTGGACGTCGGTCATCGTGTACCACGCCGGAACGCATGTCAGCAGGACCAGGCTGTTGCTCAGTGTCCTTGACTCCGAGCAGGTTGTCGCTGACGGCCCTCTTCCCGCCGTGGGTGAGCCGGTGCTCCGTGTCGCGATGACGTGGGCGCTCGTCGGTCTTCAAGCAATCCGAGGACGTCGCCGTCGGGGTCGGTGACTGTGGCCACCAGACGGTCGCCGCCGACGTCGTGCAGGGCTCCCTCACGACCACGGATCGACGACCCGGCTCGCGCACGGAAGGGATGCGGCAAACTTGCACAGTGGTGACAGAAGTGGAGATCTCGCCTCGGGAAGCCGAGGTGCTGGAACTGGTCGGGGCCCATCTCAGCAACGCCGAGATCGCGGCACGGCTGTGCATCTCGGTACGTACGGCAGAGAGCCATGTCTCCTCGCTGCTGCGCAAGCTGGAGGTGCCGGATCGGCGGGCCCTCGCCCAGCGGGCCGGCACCGGCCCGTCTCAACCGGCACCGGTGCTGCCGGCCCCGCTGACCTCGTTCATCGGCCGGGTGAGTGAGCGGGCCGTGCTGAGCGAGAAGATCAGGACGCACCGCCAGGTGACCGCGCTCGGTCCCGGCGGAGTGGGCAAGACCCGGCTCGCGCTGGCGGTGGCCACGGAGGCGGCCGGCGATTACGGCGACGGGGTGTGGTTCGTCGACCTGGTTCCGGTCACCGATCCGGCCATGATCGCGACCGCGGTCGCCGGGGCGCTCGGCCTCGGTGAGCCGCCCGGCCGCGACATGACCGCGTCCGTGGTCGCCGCGCTGGCCGACCGCCATGCGCTGCTGGTCCTGGACAACTGCGAGCAGGTGGTGGACGGGGTCGCGCTGTTCCTGGAGCGGCTGCTGGTGGCCTGCCCGCGCTTGACGGTGCTGGCGACCAGCCGGACGCGGCTGATGGTGCCGTTCGAACGGGTGTATCTTGTTCCGCCGCTGTCGCTGACCGTCGATGGCGGGTCGGACGCGGTCGACCTGTTCATGGAACGGGCGGCGGCGGCCGGCCGGCCGCTCGACCCGCCGCCGCTCGACCAGGTCGTCTCGATCTGTGAGCGGCTGGACGGCATGGCGCTGGCGATCGAGCTGGCCGCGGCCCGGTATCCCGCGCTCGGGCTGGACGGCATCGCCGCCGCTCTGTCCCACCCGCTCCGGATGCTCACCGGCGGCTCCCGCGCCGACGAACGGCACCGCTCGGTACGCGCGGCGCTCGACTGGAGCCATGCCCTGCTGGAGCCGGCCGACCGGGCGCTGCTGCGCCGGGTGTCGGTGTTCGTGGCGCCTTTCACCGCGGCCGCCGCGGCCGAGGTGACCGGGTCCGAGCAGGGCCTCGTCGCCGACGGGCTGGCCCGGCTGACCGAACAGAGCCTGCTGACGGTGACGGCGTCCCCCGGCGGGACCGAGTACCGGGCGCTGGAGACCATCCGCCAGTACGGCACGGAGCGGCTCGCCGAGGCCGGCGAGCTGGTCGACGCCCGATCCCGGCACCTTCGCTGGTGCCTCACCAGGGCAGCCGGGCTGGAGGCGGTACGAGCAGACTGGCGGGCCCGGTTCGACCTGGTGGCCGACGACCTCCGCGCGGCCCTGGCGTGGGCGGCCGACCTGCCGGAGCAGCGCGCGGACGCGTACCAGCTCGCCCGGCACCTGGCGGAACTGACCTTCACCCGCAACCTCGTCGGAGAGTCCCAGCGGCACTATGAGCAGGCGGCCGCGCTCGCGACCGACCCCACCGCCACCGCGTCGTTGCTCCGGCAGGCCTCAGCCGTGGCAGGCTGCCGGACGATCGGTGATGACATGTACCGCCTGCGCCGCGCGGCCGCGGACGCCGCCCGCGCCGCCGGTGACACCGCCGGCGCCGCCGCCGACCTGGCGAGCGCCGCCACCATCGCCTTCCGGTTCTCGCCCACGTTCTTGCGGCTCCCGACCCGGGAGGAGGCGCTCGCGCTGATCGCCGAGGCGGGAGAGGGGGCCGGCGACGATCCCGCCGCGCAGGCCGCGATCGCACTGGCCGAGGCCGCGGTGCTCGCCGACGCGTTCGGCGCCGCCCAAGGGCCGCCCGGCAACGCCGTACCGGAGACGATCGCGCGCGCCGAGCGCGCCGTCGAGCTCGCCCGCCGGACCGGCGACCCGCTCGCCGAGTCGGCCGCACTCGACGCGCTCACCGGCGCGCAGAGCTGGGCCGGCGACACGTTCGCCACCGCGACCACGGCCCGGCGCCGGATCACGCTCCTGTCATCCCTGCCGATCACGCCGGCCGGCACCCACGAGCTGATCGACGCGCTCGGCATCGTCGCCGAGGCTGATCTCGGCACCGGGGATGTGCCAGCCGCCCGCCGATGGGCGCGCCAACTGGCCGACCATCCATCGCTGGCGGAGGCCGGTGACCGCGCCACGTGCCGGCTGCTGATGGTCGACGCGCTGGCGGGCGATGTCGACAAGGTGCTCACCGGCGGCGTCCGGTTCCTCGACGCGTGGCGGCGGGCAGGCAGCTCCGCCCGGTCGCTCCTTCGCCCGGCGGCGGCCGGGGTGGCGATGATCCACGGCCTCCGCGGCGACCAGGACGCCCGGCGCGAATGGCAGGAGATCCTGGCTCAGCTCGACACCCCACCGGAGCACGCTTACGGCTACGGGGCGGTCTTCGACGCGATACTTCTGCTGCACCGCGGTCAGGCACCGGAGGCGCTGGAGCGGATGGCCCCCGAACCCAGGCAGGTGTGGAAGTGGGTCACCTGGATCTGGCACCACTGGTATGTCGCGCTGCGTGCCGAGGCCGCCGTGCTCGCCGGGAGCCCCGGCGCTCGCGCCCGTCTGGCCGAGGCCCGGACCACCGTGCGCGGCAACCCGGTCGCCGACGCCATCGTGGAGCGAGCCGAAGCCCTGCTCACCGGCGATCAAGAGGCGCTGCTCGCCACAGCGGACGCGTTTGACGCGGCCGGCTGCCGCTACCAGTTCGCTCGGACCATGGTGTTCGCCGGCGGCCGGCATGCCGAGCGCGGCGCGGCGCTGCTCGCCGACCTGGGCCTCGCCCCGATGGCCCCTGCCCCGGCACGAACCGGGCATGCCCGATGAGAGCGCCACAGGCGGCCGGCGTGCTCCTGGTCAGCGGCGCGGAGAACCTGACGGCGCTCGCCGAGAACGTCACCGCGCTCACCCTGGCCGGCGCCCGCTCTCATCCCGCACCGTAACCGCCGGTGCCTGTCACCCCCTTCGTCGCGGACGTCGTCGAACGGGGCTCCTGTGCGTCCGGCGCGGCGAACATGTATCGCGGACGTATGGAAAATCGCATACGCCACCGCAACGGCCCTCCGGCTTCGATGAGCGCATGAACCACAGCGAATCCCTGTCAGCACCGTCCCGCCGTAGGCGCGGGATCGTGCTCCTGAGTCTGGCGATCCTCGGCATGGCGTGCGCCACGTTCGTGGTGCGGCGGCCGCTCATGATGTCCGCTCCGCGGTGCATGGCCGGGCGGTGGCACGGCTGCTTCGACACCGAGAACGGTGTGGTGCTCATGACGCTGGTCGCGCTGCCGTTGGCCGCGCTGCTGGTGTGGGCTCTGGCACGCCTCCGGTGTGCCGCCGGCGTCCGATCGGCGTGGCGGATGTCGCTGGCCGAGGTGGGCATGGTCTACGGGACGGTGCCGTTCGTGTGGATGACCATGATGCCGGGCCCGGGGGCCGGCATCGTCCCGGGTCGGGTGAGCCTGGTCCCGCTGCTGGACCTGCTCACGATGGGATTTTTCGGGATCGGCGCAAACCTGCTGATCTTCGCGGCGCTGGGGTTCTTCGCTCCGATGCGTTTCGCGGTGCTGGCGTCCGTGCCGCGCATCCTGGCGCTCGGGGCGAGCTGCTCGGTCCTGGTCGAAACCGCACAGTACGTCCTGCGGCTGGACCGGGTGTCCTCGGTGGACGACGTACTGGTCAACGCCACCGGCGCCGCGCTGGCCGCGCTGGCCTCGCGCCCCTGGTGGCGCACCACGGCGGAGGTGCCGTCGGACCAGTCCCGCCCCGTGCCTGTGACCAGTGGGTCATAGTCTTCAGGCATGCGCGTACTGATCGTCGAGGACGAACCCCACCTGGCAGAAGCCGTCCGTGACGGTCTGCGGCTGGAGGCGATCGCCGCCGACATCGCCGGCGACGGCGACACCGCGCTGGAACTGCTGAGCATCAACGCCTACGACATCGCGGTCCTTGACCGCGACATCCCGGGCCCCTCCGGCGACGAGATCGCCACCCGCATCGTCGCCTCCGGCAGCGGCATGCCCGTCCTCATGCTCACCGCTGCCGACCGGATCGACGACAAGGCCTCGGGGTTCGAACTCGGCGCCGACGACTACCTCACGAAGCCCTTCGAGCTGCAAGAGCTTGTGCTCCGTATCCGGGCGCTCGACCGCAGGCGCGCCCACAGCAGGCCACCCGTGCGAGAGATCGCGGGTCTGCGCCTGGATCCGTTCCGCCGCGAGGTCTACCGCGACGGCCGCTACGTCGCGCTCACCCGGAAGCAATTCGCCGTACTCGAGGTTCTCGTCGCCGCCGAAGGGGGTGTCGTCAGCGCCGAAGAACTCTTGGCGCGGGCATGGGACGAGAACGCGGACCCGTTCACCAACGCCGTGCGCATCACCGTTTCGGCGCTGCGCAAACGGCTCGGCGAACCCGGGATCATCGCGACGGTGGCCGGGGTCGGCTACCGCATCGACACAGCACGCGAGGGAGGGGGCGGTGAATAGGGCGCCTGGCTTGAGTGTTCGCCTCAAACTCACCCTCAGCTACGCCGGATTCCTCATGCTCGCGGGTGTCCTGCTGCTCGCCACCGTGTGGGTGTTCCTCCTGCGCTACGTACCCGACCCACCACGTGGAAGTCTCGGCCCCAACCCACCCGGATCCCACGTACCACTCCTTCGAAATCCCACCCGCGACGACCTCCTGCAGGCCTTCGCTCCGCGGGCGGCCCAGGTGCTGGCGTTCCTGCTGGTGTTCGGACTCGTGGGAGGGTGGATTCTCGCCGGCCGCATGCTCGCACCACTCACAAAGATCACGGATGCGGCACGGATGGCCGCGAACGGGTCGCTGTCCCACCGGATTCGCATGAAGGGCCGCCAGGACGAATTCCGTGAACACTCCGACGCGTTCGACTCGATGCTCGAACAACTCGAGTCTCACGTCGCCGAGCAGCAGCGGTTCGCCGCGAACGCCTCCCACGAACTGCGTACCCCACTGGCGATCTCGCGGGCGATGCTCGACGTCGCCCGCAAGGATCCCACTCAGGACCGGGACGAACTCATCGAACGCCTGCACGCCGCCAATACACGGGCGATCGACCTCACCGAGGCCCTCCTGCTGCTCAGCCGCGGCAGCCGCGGAGATTTCAGCCGCGAGAGCGTCGACCTCTCCCTCCTCGCCGAAGAAGCCGCCGAAACGCTGCTCCCCCTCGCCGAACAGCGCCGGATCACGCTGGACGTCACCGGCGGGGCGGCCCAGACCAGCGGCTCCGCCGAGCTCCTGTCGCGGATGGTGACGAACCTCGTCCAGAACGCCATCGTCCACAACCTCCCCGCCGACGGCACCGTGACGGTCCACACCGAGGCGCACGGCGACACGAGCGTGCTGCGGGTCGAGAACACGGGTCGCCGGCTCCCGCCGGAACTCATACCGACCCTCATCGCACCGTTCCAGCGCGGAACGGAACGCGTACGCACCGACGAGCACGCCGGCGTCGGCCTCGGCCTGGCCATCGTGCACACCATCGTCCGCGCCCACGACGGGACCCTCGACCTCGCCCCCGGCCCCAACGGCGGTCTCCTGGTCACGGTCCGGCTTCCCGGCACACCGTAGGGGCCTCGTTCGGGCCGGCGCCGTTCTTGGCGATCAGCCCGCGCGCAACTCCGCCGCGACCGCCCGCTCCCGCAGCTGGGTGGCCTCCGCCCGAGCCGCCTCCAGCTGAACACGGGCGTCCTCCAGCCGAGCCCGCTCCAGCCGTAGCTCCCCCCGCAACCGGTCCCGTTCCTCCGCCGTCTCGCTTGCCTGGGATATTTCCGCGGCGGCCAGTTCCCGAGCCTTCACCGCGTCGTTCAGGGCGACGGCGCGGTCCCGTTGCGCCTCGGCCGCCGCGCGTTCGGCGCTCTCCGCCCGGGCGACGGCCCGTTCCCGCTCCTGCCCGGCCGCCTCCGCCCTGGCCTCGGCCGCGGCCAGGTCCCGCTCGGCCAGCTGCCTGCCCCGCCTGGCTTCCGCCGCCTCCTCACGGGCGCGATCACTCTCCGCCCGCGCCGCCGCCGCCTCCTTCCGGGCCTGTTCGGCTCGCGCCTCCCCGTCCTTTTCCGCCCGTACGGCGCGGGCTTCGGCTTCCTTCCGCACCTGTACGACCTGCGCCTGCGCCTCCTTCTCGGCGCGTACCACCCGAGCTTCCGCCGCTGTCTCAGCCCGTACGGCCTGCGCTTCCGCCTCAGCGGCCCGCCCGTCGGCGGCCTCGACCCGCTCCGCCAGCTCCTGGAGCGCCTGATCCCTGGCCCGCTCGGTCAGCTCCGCCCGTCGTACCGCCTCATCGGCCTGCCGCTCGGCCAGATCGGCCCGGCGCCCGGCCTCCTCGGCCGACTGCAGGGCCTGCCGCTCTGTGCTGGCCGCCTCCCGCAGCGCGGCCAGCGCCTGCTCGCGAGCCCGCTCACCGTCAGCCTGCGCGGTATCCCGCTCGGCCTCGGCCTCCTCCACGCGCAGCCGCATCACGCCGGCCTCCCTGCGCGCGTGCTCGGCGGCCTCCCGCGACAGCCGTACCTGCTCGAATGCCTGTTCCCGCTCGGTACGCGCGATGGCGACCCGCGTGTGCGCCTCAGCCTGTACGGCGCTCAGCTTCGCCTCGACCCCGGCCGGACTCAGTTCTTGGGCCAGGGCCCTGGCCAGCGGCTCGATGGCGGCGGCCAGCCCGTTCTCCATCCGGTCGTACAGCTGCTCGGCGCGCGCCAGCGCCCCCTCCAGCCCAGGCGTCGCGCGCCGCATCTCCCGCTCACGCTTGGCGGCGGCCTGGCAGTCGCCTTCCGGGCAGTACGCCTTGGGCCGCCCCCTCCCCCGCCGCTGCTCGATCGGGGCCCCACAGTGCAGACACGGCGTAACCACTGTGGCTTCTGTGCTGATCTGTCGAGCGCTGCCCTGTGTATCCGGGATGGTCACTGGTCTTGCCTTCTCATGTGAAGTGGCGGATTTCGCGGAACGGGACACCGGCTGCGGCCTTGCGCGCAGGATCCCGCGCTTTCACGACGCCCCGCCGGAATGCCGCACGTCATCTGGCCCATCAGGCCCATCGGTCGTGCGTGGCGCGTCTGACGCGTCAGACGCGTCAGACGCAAGGCGCGCGCGCCAGGGATGTGTGGTGTGCTCGGTCTCCAGCGCCTCGTCCAGCCAGCGCCGCTCCCCCTCGCTCAACAGCGGCAGGACCGCCTCGAAATCGACCTCGTCCTTCGGCCGCATGCCCCTGGACTTGTAGAGCAATTGCACCTCCGGAGCAATCCTCCGGAAACCATCCTGCTCGACGGTCAACCCGGCCAGCGGGCGGCGGATCCGAGGGTCACGCCGAAAGATCCACTCCTCGCCGTCAGCCTCGTCCAGCATGAGCTGGAACCGCCAGGGGCCATCCGGATGCTCGCGTATCCAGATGTCGTGCGCCTGCTCGGGCAGGACCTCGCCAAGAGCCCATGGCCGCAGCGTCTGGGGCACGACCGCGGCGTGTACGTCCCAGCCGTCCAGCAGCCGCCGCACCGCGAGTTGGTCCCGGCGCAGCAGCGCGATATCGACGTCCCCGTGCTCGCGGTACGCATGGCCCACGGCCAGCTCGATGGCGTAGCCGCCGGCCACCCACCATGGCGCCGCCAGCCCGCCCATCAGCGCAACGACCTCGCCAAGCGGCGCGGCCTCCCAGGGACCCCACGGTGTCTCGATCCTCATCATCGGCAAATCATGCGCTGTCACAGCCTCCGTCGTCAGCGCTCGTGGCGCTACTCCACACCAACGGCACGCCGGGCTCCACTCGGCGCGCGCGGCTTCCAGGGAGACCGGACATCACGCGGTCATCCTCTCCGCTTCGGATGCGAGCCCTGCACGGTTGCTACGTCCGCCCATCTCAGCCGTCACGCTCAGACTCTAGCATTTTTGATTTTCCAGAAATTCAAATTTAATAATTAAGATCTGTTGCGTCGCGACGGATCTTGGCAACTTGCGAGAAGGTAGAATTCCCGCAAGTTTCGACCGAGCTGGATCTCCGAGGGCGAGGAACCCAGGAACAGCCGTTGGCTGTGAGAATGATCCGGCTGGGACCCGCCACTTAAATTTCTTGGGCGTTCGTCACAGGGTTTCAGCGCATTGGTCACATGATTGCAGTGCTCAGATCGTGAAGAAATAGCTCATAAGGCTCGTTTCCGCCCTGCATGATCTTCGTGTCTGCGATCTCGCATCTGCCTGCGTTGGCCGTGATGCTGGCCCTCACCGCGGCGGTGCAGTGTCGGCAGACTGAATTTCGCCATGCGTAGCGCGAACGGGAAGCCTGCGTGTCGCCTGAGACCCGTGGTCGAGGTCGAAGGTGGTCAGGGTGATCACCTTCGGGGGATGGGGAAGGGCCCGCAGGCGCGTGGTGGCGGTGATGCCGTCCATACGGGGCATGCGCACATCGACCAGGGCCACGTCGATGCGGTGGGCAGTCGCCTTCTCGATGGCCTGCAGGCCATCGACGGCCTGGGCGATGACCTCGATGCCTTGGTCTCCGTCGAGGAGGTCGGTGAGGCCGAGACGGACCAAGGCGTCGTCGTCGACGCTCATGACGCGGATCACGTGCTGGCTCCGTTCTGACCGATTGCGGCGGGGTGAGGGATGCGGCCGACCAGCCGCCAGGCGCCCGCGCCAGCAGGGCCGGCCGTCAGGTGACCGCCCAGGGTGGTGACGCGTTCGCGTAGACCGACGATCCCGTATCCGGAGTCGACGGTGCTGGTGCTGGGAGTGCCGGGGGCGTTGGTGACCTCGACGAGCGTGGTCGGCGGCCCGTAGCCGATGCGTACGGTCACTTCGGCGCCGCCAGCGTGCTTGCGGGCGTTGGTCAGTGCTTCCTGGACGATGCGGTAGACGGCCAGGCGATGAGCGGTGGGAGCCTGTTCGGGCAGGCCGTCGACCGTCATGTGAACGCGCTCCCCGGCGGCGCGCGCCTCCTCCACCAACTCCCGTGCGTCTCTTATCGCAGGCGCGAGAGGAGAACCCGTGTCCGTGGCATCTGGGTCGTGGAGGGCGCCGAGGACATCGCGCAGATCGGCCAGGGCCTCGGTGGATGTGGTGCGCAGCAGGCCGAGGCGCTCGGTAACCGGTGCGGGCAGCGTGTCGCCCTTGGTGGCAAGGACGCCGGTGTGCAGCGCGATCAGGCTCAAACGGTGGGCCAGCACGTCATGCATCTCCGCGGCGATATGGGCTCGCTCCGCGGAGCGAGCCGCTTGTTCACGCAGCTCCGACTCGATCCGCAGGTGCTCAACCTGGGAGGCCAGCGCCTGGACCAGGCGCCGCCTGTTACCCAGCCACAGCCCACCGACCACGGCCAGCAGCGGCAGGAACAGAGAGGAGGCGTACCGCTCCGGCGCCCACAGCGAGGTTTCTGGGGGGCCGAGCAGGTTGGCGCTCAGCGCGAGGACGGTGCATCCCACCGCCGCTCGCGCGCGGCGGTGGGCGGCCAGGTCGTACAGAGCGACC
This sequence comes from Nonomuraea sp. CA-143628, assembly GCF_050942315.1. Lineage (NCBI taxonomy): Bacteria > Bacillati > Actinomycetota > Actinomycetes > Streptosporangiales > Streptosporangiaceae > Nonomuraea > Nonomuraea sp. CA-143628. Next base: position 6,773,444 of record NZ_CP192072.1, on the reverse strand, counting down.
GCCAGCAGTAGCTGCAGGAGCCATCCCCACCAGATCGTCGCCGCGGTGGCCAGGAGCGGCGCGACCTGCCAGGGCAGCCGACGCACGAGCAGGGCCGCCGCGCACACCAGGGCTGCGGCCGTCATGGGCGTCAGATAGTCACCGCCGTTGCCCGACGCGCCGTTCAGCACGGAGGCCAGGGTCAGTACGAACACCAGCCCCAGGCGTCCGTACGCGGCCCATCTGGGGCCATTTCTCCAGGTCACCCTGGCGATCCTATGCAGGCTGCCGAGTCCACCCATCCGACGATCTACTACGCTGACCCCCTACTTTCGTCGGGGAACGCCGTCGTATAACGGCGGATCCGAGGAAAGCGGCAGGTTTCTAGCGTCGAATCCATGAATGACCGCACCCCCACTTCCCACGATCGTGTCTCGGTGCAGCGGCATGCCGAAGGCTGGATGTTCCTCCTCGAAGCGGCCCGTGATCTGCGGACCACCGGCGCCATCGCCCCCAGCGGCAAGGCCCTGGCCCGAGTGCTGACCGATCCGGTACGGGCCCAGGCTCCTCGCCCGCTGGCAGTCCTGGAAGCGGGCGCCGGTACCGGCGCAGTCACCCGAGCTCTGATCCCCCAGTTGTCCCGAGGCAGCCATCTGGACATCGTCGAGGCCAACCCGCGCTTCGCCGCGCAACTGCGCCACCTCGTCGCCACGCATCCCCACCTGGCAGGCAAGCCCGCCCAGGTGGACGTGCATCAGACGTACGTCGAACACCTCGGCACCGACCAGCAGTACGACGTCATCGTCTCCGGCCTGCCGCTGACCAACTTCACTCCGCAGCAGGTCGAGCAGATCATGGCCCGGTACATGGAGATGCTGCATCCTGGCGGTGCCCTGACCTACTTCGCTTACCTCGGCACTCGCAAAGCCCGAGCCCTGCTGACCTCCCGGGCCGAAGCGCGCCGGCACGCCGCGGTGGACGAGGTCATGGCCGCCTACCAGCGTGCCTATGCCACTGGTCGCTGGACAGTGTGGGCCAACCTGCCCCCAGCCTACGTGTGGCGCCTGCAACGCCCCCTTGCCTCCCCACGTGACGAGCACCCCCGGACCGGAGCGGGGCAGTGAATGCGCTGTCCGGCATCCTCGATCATCTTCCCGCCGCTGCTGCCTACGCCGTGGTGGCTCTGGCCGTCCTAGCCGAGTCGATCCTTCTGATCGGCACCTTCGTCCCCACGTTCACTTTGCTGCTTACCGCCGGTGCGCTGGCCCGCACCGGCCACGTCAATCTTGCTTTCGTCATCGTGTTCGCGGCCGGTGCCGTGGTCGCGGGCGATTTCCTCGCCCACCGCACCGGAGGACTTCTGGGCGATCGGCTACGCGCAGGCCGCATAGGCCGTCGTATCCCCGGCGCCGCCTGGCAGCACGCCGAGACGCTGATGATCCGCCACGGCGGCCGAGCCATCTTCCTGGCCCGCTTTCTGCCGGTGATCCGCACACTGGCCCCTCACTTCGCGGGCGCCACCCGCATGCCGTATCGCCACATCGCTCCCTACAGCGTCACCGCCGCCTGCCTGTGGGCCACAGCCGAGGCCGGTGCGGGGTACGCCACCGCGACATCTCTCCAGCGAGTCCCTGCTCTCGCCGCAGCCGCCTTGATCGCAATCGGGGGGCGCTCCTGTGGGTGATGCAGCGCCACCAGACGGCCCGGCGCTGAAACACGTCCCATCGACGCCTCGCAAGAGGAGAACCATGCCCACCGATCACCGCCCCTTCGACAGGTAGTCAGTGAACATCCCATCCACCCTCATCCCTGGCGCTTCTGACATCACCCTGACCATCCACCGTCCCACTCTGGGCGCCGAGCCCATGCCGGTGCTGTACTGGATCCACGGCAACGACATGATCGCAACTGCCCAGCAGGTGGGGCCGCCCTTGCGTCGGTGGAACACCGGCCGGCACCCGAGAACCCAGTGGCGGACTGCCTTAACCATTCCTCGTTGAGGCCTGGGTCGCGGAGTCCAGTGGTTGCGCCTAGACCGTATCCACGGCGCGGATGGTGCGTACGAGCGGAACCGCTGCCAGCGCAGTGGCCAGGGCAATGACCAGGCCGAATGCTGGAGCGCCCAACGTGTCGAGGACCCAGCCGGCGGGGGCGGAGCCCAGGCCGCCGCCGATCGCCAGCGCTCCGCTGCAGGCTGCGACCCAGCGGCCGCTGCGGTCGACGGCCGCGGCCACGGCGAGTACCTGGACGAGCAGGCCCATGAAGCAGATTTGCCAGATGATCGCGGCTGCGGCATAGCTGGCTGCCCAAGGAACGGCGGCGATCACCAGCTTGGCGAGACCTCCCACCGTGATAAGAGCAGCTATGGCGGACAACCGCCCCATCTTGCGAGTCGCCAGGGCGCTCAGGCCCACGCCTGCCAGTGCCACGATGGCAGCGACCGACAGCACGATCGAGACGCTGCCGGCCGACATGCCCGCGAAGCGCTCTCCCAGGATTGCGCTGTAGGACCAGGCGCCCTGTTCAGTTGCCCCAAGTAAGGCCACGGCCAGCAGGAACAACACCGGGGTACGGGCATTCGAGGCTGGTCCGTGGTTGTGCTCAGCCGCGTCAGGAAGGGCACGGACCAGCCAGAACGCCGGTAGGCAGCAGGCGGCCAGGACCGCGAAGCCCGCAGCTCCACCCCATGCGTCATTGGCCAGAGGCAGCGCGATGATGAGCACCGCAATCACGATCGTGCCACCCAGCACGGTAACGGCCGAAGCCCGATCGGAGTCGTCCGTCGAGGCGATCGCCGCCACAGCGGCGGCATAGACCACGCCCAGGCCCCCGCCCGCGAGGACGTTGCCCAAGGTCAGGAGCGTAAGGTCCGGCGCGGCGAACGCCAGGCCGAAGCCCGCCACGGTGGCGATGAGCCCGAACCTGGCCATGCGCGCCCGTCCGGGGCGGCCTGCACGTGGCGCCAGGGCGAGCGCTGCCAGCGCCGTCGTGAGCAGTTGCACGGTGGCGACCATGCCCGAGGCGGTGTTGGACAGGTGGAACCGGTTGGCTATGCCCGGCAGCAGGACCGGCATCAGGTTGGATCCGAGGTTGCCTGCCGCAGCTCCCGTCACCAGGGCTGCGCCCACGCCGATGCCGATCGCTCCCGTGGGCGAGGTACGGCTCATCGATCGCACCTGCTCGGCGCGGAGATCGCGGGGAGATGGATGTTCACCTGCCGTGGACAGTGAACCGACATCAAGCCTCTTTTCTCGCTAGCGCCGGACATTTCGTCCGGACGGAATATCAGGCATCGATGCGCCTATGACGCGGCGGCTTCGCCAAGAGAGCAGGTGCCGCACATCAGCAAAGGCTGGATCGGCGCGCCAGCCGAGCGGGGCATCCCACTCGGCGACGTCGCGGGCCCCGCTCCGTCAGGTAGCGGCATTCGCGGCGATAGCGGCCACGTCGACCAGGTCCAGCGCCGCAAGAACGTGATCGAGGAGTGCGAGCCGGCGACCACTCGGCCGGATGTTCCACTGCGGACAGAACCACCCATGACTGTTATATATTTATTGTTATATAATGACCGTATCATAAAATCCACTCTGGGGCCCGTGAGGTCCGCAACCTGCTTCACGGCCGCCGGGGTACCGACCGTGAGACGTTCGCCGAACGGAGTGTTCTGTCATGTCATTCGTGCTGCCTTCGACAGTCGGTGCTGTGCAGCGCGACGCGGCCGCCGAGCGGAAGGCGGGACAGACTCTCGCTGGCAACCGACGTGTACCCGCTGAAGGAGCCCGACCGGACAGACATCGCCGAAACGCTGGAGTGGATCACCGGCCGCTTGGTAACGGCAGAGCTGCTCATCGCCTCCTACCACTGCTACGCCGTCTGGGCGGTAGTGGTGAGGTCTCCCATGCCCCGCGCGGCGGTCTGTCACGCCACAATGCCTGCACATGTCCTCCGCCGATCATCGAGCGACTGCGGCGCGCACACCTCTTCGCGTCGGCAGTGACAGCAGCTTCTGAATCAGCTGAGAGCTCTGAGATGCCCATGGCCGAAGCACGGAATGCAACCGCGCTCGGCAGGCGGCGCCTACCGCATACCTCGGCCGTCCGGATCGACCGCCGGACCCACCAGCCGTCGTTCTGATTGCGCCCATGAGCGCTGTCAAAGGGACGGCCCTCGAAAGGAATGACGCAAGTGACTATCCAGAACAGGGGCGTGCCATCCGATGACCCGCCGTACGCCGCGACCATGCCCGACAACGAGACGATCTTCTCGTGGGTCAAGGACCTCACGGTCTTCACCGGACGCGGCACGCAAACCGTCGATGACCACCGATCCGCTGACTACCTGCTCGACACATTCCGGACGTTCGGGCTCGCCGACGTCCAACAGCAGGAGACCGAGTCCCTTCATTGGCGTGCCACCAGGTCGCAGCTGATCATCGGCGCGACACCGATCTCACACTCCCCCGTGGTCTTCTCCCTCGACACCGGCAACGGTCCGTTCTCCACCGGACCCGACGGCCTCATCGCACCGATCGTCGACGTCGGCGACGGCCAGGAGGACGACTTCGCTCGCGCGGACGTCAACGGCAAGATCGTACTGTTCAACCTGCGGTTCATACTGTCCCGCAGCCTGCTCCTGGCCGCCGGCGAATTCTTCTACGACCCCCACGACAGCGTGGACCCCGCCGACCTGGACACCGCCAACCCCTACCTCAACAACTACGACGACGTCCTGGAACGAGCGATCGCGGCAGGCGCGGCCGGCTTCGTCGGCGTCCTGGCCGACTACTTCGACTCCCACGACATCCGCCCCGAATACACTCCTGGCATCACCATCCCCGGGCTCTGGGTGACCAAGGCCGCCGGAGCGCGAATCCGTGCCCTGACCGCATCCGGCGCCGGCACCGCAACCCTGCGCCTCGAAGGCGAGCGAGCCCCGACCCCCGCCCGGACCGTCATCGGCTACCTGCCCGGCCGAAGCAGCGACACCATCATGATCCAGTCACACCACGACTCCGCCTGGGATGGCGGCGTCGAGGACGCCTCAGGCACCGCCGAGGTCCTGGCCCTCGCCCGCTACTACAGCCAGATCCCGCAACAGCAGCGGCCCAAGACCCTCATGTTCGTCCTGATGGACAGCCACTGGACCGGCTACCAGGCCCACGCGAAGTTCGTCGATACCTTCATCACCGCCCCGGCCACCCCTCGCCGGATCGTCGCCAACGTCACCTTGGAGCACATCGCCAAGCAAGCCGAGATCGGCCCGAACGGGCAACTGCGGGTCTACGATCGCCCCGAGTACCGCGGCATCTTCGAGAACGTCAGCCCACCCCTCAAAACCGCGATCGAGAACGCCGTCACCACCCACGGCCTCCAGCGCACCCTCCGCCTGCCGACCGACAAACTATTCCCACTGATCGGAGAACTACCCACCGACGCCGACCACGTCTACCAGGCCGGCATCCCCACCATCAGCTTCATCAGCGGCCCCATCTACCTCTACGACAAAGCCGACACCCTCGACAAGGTCTACAAGCCTGACCTCGCGCCCGTCGCGCATGCATTCGCTGACATCATCGACCAATTGGCGGCAACGCCAAGCGACAAGATCCGGTCCTGAGTGACGGAGGCCATGGAAAGCTTTCCCCGGCCTCCGTCAGTCATCGGGGCTCCGATCTGTCACCCTTGCCGACGCGACGATCAACGGGCGGATTGCGCTGGCCGCGGCCGCCGACGTCGCCAAGGTCCTGGCCGCGATCTGCTCACGGCGGCCACGCAAGGACCTGCCGCTAGATCGGCTGCGCGACCAGGTGCTGTTCGAGACCGCCCACGTCTGCCGCACCTGCGCTTCCGAGGTGCGCGGTCTCTACGTGGAGGATCTACATCTGCGCCTGAACGACGAACACGTCCGCATCCGCGACAACGGCGGCAGCGTGCGCATCCGTCCTATTGGACGACTGCGGCTACGTCGCCCTGCTCAAGCCCTACCTGGCCCGCGCCGACTACACCGCCGGGCCGCTGTTGCGGGCCAGCATCGACGGCTGCGGCGGACCACTGCCCTACGCCCGCTCACCATCGGCGGCTCGCCCAGCGCGGTACCGAGGATGATCTTCATCCGCTTCGTCACGGTTCTTCTCCTTCCATCGATGGTGTCGATGGCTCAGCCCTGACATGGCTCATGGGCCCACCTCCAGCGTGCTCGACAGCTCCGCCGCCGAGCTGCCACCGACCCACACGTCCACAATCGTGGGGTCCTGGACGGTCTCACCGTCTGCGGCGCTCCAGTACCGCAGCTCGTCGGGCCCGAGTTCGAAGGTCACCGTGCGGGTCTGGCCGCCTGCGAGCGGGACCCGCTGGAAGCCCTTGAGCTCGCGGGTGGGGCGCGTAGACCTGCCGTGCCGCTGATGGGTGTAGAGCTGGACGACCTCGTCGGCGTCACGATCCGATGTGTTCGTGACCTCGACGGTGACGAGCGCGGTCTCCCCGACGGTGATCGAGGGACGGTCGATACGAAGGTTCGAGTATTCGAACTCGGCGTAGGACAGCCCGTGACCGAAGGGGTAGAGCGGGGTGCTCTCCTCGTCGAAGTATCGCGTGCCTTGGTCCTCCGGCGCGAAGGTGCGGTTGTGAGCGTAGATCATCGGCACCTGCCCGACATGCCGGGGCCACGTGAAGGGCAGTCGAGCGGCCGGCGAGGTGTCGCCGAACAAGATCGAGGCGACAGCTTCACCCCCGCGAGTGCCGGGATGCCACGCCTGGAGGATTGCGAGCGCCGACGTGTCGGCGATCCGCAGGTCCACGGGGCGTCCCGTCATGAGGACAAGCACAACGGGTGTTCCCGTGGCGGCGATCCGTCGAAGCTGCTCGACTTGTCGACCGGGAAGGTCGAGGGTGGAGACAGACGACTTCTCACCGATCTGATTCTGTCGCTGCCCTGCGACGACGATCGCCACGTCCGCTGCGGTGGCCAGGGCGACAGCATGCTCGATCTCGAGATCGTCGTCGTGGTCGTCGGGCGTCCGCTCGACGACCACGTCCATCTGGTCGAACATGGAGGGGAATCTCCGCTCCATGATTCCCGCACCCGGCGCGTGTTCCACCTGCACGTCCGCGCCGACGCGGCGCCGGATGCCGTCGAGGACGGTAATCGTCTCCTCCAGGTCGTAGTCGAAGACCCAGGGGCCGAGGGTGTCGCGCCTGCTGTCGGCTAGCTGTCCGATCACGGCGATGTTCGAGATGGAGTCCGCCGCAAGCGGGAGCGTGCCGGCGTTGTTCTTGAGAAGCACGATGGTCTGCTCCGCGACCTGCCGCGCGAGCTCGCGATGCTCAGGGGCTGCGAGAGCGGCGTCCGCCGAGGCGGGGTCGGCGAACGGCGTCTCGAACAGCCCTAGATCGAACTTGGCGGTCAGCACGCGTGCCACGGCGGCGTCGAGCGCGTCCTCCGATACCAGGCCTTCGGCCACGGCGTGTGGGAGGCGGTTGAACGCGGGGTCGGTCGTGCACATCTCCATGTCCAGGCCCGCGTTGATCGCGTGAACGCTGGCGTCGGTGAGATCTCGTGCGAAGTGCTGCGTGACCATGCTTCGTACGGCGTTCGCGTCGGAGACGACGAACCCGTCGAAGCCAAGCCGGTCGCGGAGGATATCCGTCAGCAGGGCTCGGTTGCCGGATGCGGGGAGTCCGTTGAGGTCCATGTATGCGCTCATCACGTTCTTAGCGCCGGCCTCGATCGCCGCCTGGAAGGGTGGCAGGTACACGTTCCACAGTTCGTTGTCGGATACCTCGGCGTCGTCGTAGTCTCTGCCTCCGCGCGCGGCGCCATAGCCGAGGAAGTGCTTGGGCCCTGCGACTACCCGATCCGGTCCCAAGTCGCCCTGGAAGCCTCGGACCTGGGCAGCGGCAGCGGCCGCCCCCAGCGTGGGGTCCTCACCGGCGCCTTCCACGATGCGACCCCATCGCGGATCTCGAGCGATGTCCACCATGGGCGCGAAGGTCCAATGGATGCCCACGGATCGCGCTTCGCGTGCGGCGACGCTCTGCGCCTGTTCCAGGAGCTCGGGCGACCATGAGGCGGCCATCGCGATCGGCGTGGGGAAGATCGTGCGCAGGCCGTGGATCACGTCGAACCCAAAGATCATCGGGATCCCGAGGCGGCTCTCCTCGACGGCGATGCGCTGCAGCCGGTTCGTCGTCTCGGCGTCCTTCGCGAAGAGGGCGGATCCCGCGCGTCCGGCGCGGATCGCGTCCTCGACCATCTTCGGAAGCTCAAGGTATGCCTGCTGCTCCGAGGGAAGCGATGCGATGTCGACGCCCGGGGGCGTGACGGCCATGCTGAAGTAGAAGTACTGCGTCAGCTGCCCCGCTTTCTCTTCCACGGTCATGCGCGATAGGAGGTCGGCGACGCGCTCCCCGGCCGGGAGCGAGGGGTCGCGGTAGGGAAGGTCTGTCATTCGTCTCTTTCTTCGTCGATGGCGCTCGGACGGAGCGGGAACTGCTCGCCCGGGCAGGTTCAGTGGGCGTCAGACTGGCTCCTGGAAGAGGTGGCGTCCTCCACTGACGGAATGGACGGCACCGCTGGGAAGGCGGATCAGAGTCGGCACTTCGGGCGTCTCTGCTTCGAGAGCGAACTGATCGCCCTCGATGTGCCAGCGGACGGTGACGACTCCGTGAGGGGTGTGGTGCGAGGCGGTCGCCCATGTCACGCCCGGGGGGACGAGGGGAGAGATCTCGATCTCCGCGTATCCGGGCTGTGCCGGGCGGATCCCCGCCACGTACTCGTGCAGGAAAGAGATCACCGCTCCCTTCGAGTAGTGATTCAGAGAGCCGTGAGCCGCGCCGTCGGCATCGACTCCGCCCCACTCCTCCCACACTGTCGTGGCGCCACGTTCGAGCATGGTCATCCAGCTCGGCTCCTCGCTCTGGAGGAGAATCGCGAAGGCGAGGTCGGCCCGGCCGATGTCGGCGAGAACGGGCAGGAGCATCCCGGTGGACAGGAACCCGGTCGACAGGCGGTTCCCGTTCTCGCGGATCAGCGCGATGAGTTTGTCCGCGGACGCGGGTAGGAGGTTCTCGGGAATGAGCCCGAAGGTGATCGCGCGCACGTAGTTGGCCTGAGAGGGATGCCTCAGCGTGCCGTCGTCGCCGATGAACTCTTTCCGCCAGGCATCGCGCACGGCGGAGGCGAGCGTCTTCAGTTCGTCTGCGTCGTGATGCTCGCCGAGGATGTCTGCCGCCTGCGCGACGATGTCCGCCGATCTCGCGAAGTAGGCGGTCGCCACGATCCCCTGGTCTTCGGTGGGATCGAACTGCCCGCCAGGCTCGAGCCATTCTCCCCACTGCCATCCGGTGTCCCAGACATAGGCGTCGTGCGGTCGAGGCGCCGGGTGCGCCTCCTCGCGGGAGGGGTGGCGTCGGGTGGCCGCCTGGGCCTGCACATAGCCGATCCATCTGCGCATCATCGGATAGGTGCGTCGCAGGATGTCGATGTCACCGTACTGGCGGTACAGCTCCCAGGGCACGATCGTGGCGGCATCCCCCCAGCCGGCCGCGCCGTCCTGCCGGAGCGGGCTGTCGTCGGGGACCGGCAGGGCCCCGCAGTTCGGGGAGACGTTGGTGATCCGCCCGTCCGCATTCTGGTCGTCGGCGAGGGATTGCAGCCATTTCTGGCCGAATCCGCGAAGATCGTCGAGATAGGCCGCGCTGCGGATGAAGATCTGGAAGTCGCCGGTGTACCCCCACCGCTCACGCTGGGGGCAGTCGGTGGGGATGTCGCAGCTGTTCGATCTCCAGCTCGCGACCGTGATCGCGTGCAGCGAGTTCAGGCGTTCGTCGCTGCACGCGAAGCTGCCGATGTGGGTCATATCGGTGCGCACCTGCACCGCGGTGATGTCGATCTGCTCAGCCTCGGGGAGGCCGTCGATCGCGACATAGCGAAACCCGTGGGTGGTGTGGCGAGGCTCGAACACGTCGCCGGGCTCGCCCCGGGAGATCACCACGTCCTTCTGCCCGGCGGGGAAGGTCTGCCATTGCGGGATCGCGAACTCGAGGTTGTGCTGGCTGACGTCACCGGCGGGGCCGAGCGCCTCCCCGTGGACGAGCACGAGTTCCGTGCCGGCCCGGCCGAGTGTCGACAGCCTGGTCCAGCCGTTGAGGTTTTGCCCGAAGTCGACGATCACCCGACCGCTGGGGAGCCGGTCGATCGAGACCGGACGATACTCCTCCGTCCTCCTGGCTGGCGGAGCGGGTGACCACTGCAACCGTCCGTGCTCCTGGGTGAGCGGGTCGCGGGACACCTCTGCCGGCTCCCACTGCTCAAGCCCGATCCGCCTGTGGTCGGTGGTCTGGCCGTCCATGAGGTCGGCGGCCGTGATGTGGCTGACCGCGGCGCCCCACGTGGCATCGGTGGTGACCGCCGGGGCGTCGTCGACGGTCAGCGCACCCACCACGGCGATCTGATCCCCGAAGTTGTCGGCGATCCGGAACGGTCCGCAGCGTCCGCGATACCATCCGTCGCTGACGAGGAACCTGAGCTCATTAGTACCTTCACGCAGGTAGGGGCGCAGGTCGTATCGCTGGACGTGGAGTGTCCTGCGGTAGTTCGTGAATCCCGGCGCCAGTTCCTCGTCGCCGACGCGGGTGCCGTTCACGAACGCCTCGTAGAGGCCGTGGGCCGTGGCGTAGAGGGTGGCGTCCGCGACGGGGCTGGTCAGGTCGAAGAAGCGGCGGAACCAGTACGCTGGCCTCGTCCCAGGCTCCCCGGCATCCGTCGGGATCGTGATCCACTGCGCTTCCCGCAGCAGCTCGGGTGCGGTCTTCATCGAGGCCTCTCTTCTGTCGCGGCGGCGTCAGGGCTCGCCCAGGATCTGAGCACGACAGGTCCTTCCAGGCCGTGCGGAGCCGTCACGTCGCCCGCCGCCGGATGGCCACCGTGAGCGACGACGGCGTTGATGAGCGCGGTGCGCACCTCGATTTCAATCGACGTCGCGGGCTCCGGCCGCTCCCCGATGGTCACGGCCACGCCGGACGTGTACACGGTCGCGACGGTGTGCCCGGCGACCCTGACCGTCGCGGAGCCGGCGAGTCCCCCGAGATCAAGGGTGTACGTGCCGTTGGGAAGGGAGTCGGGGAGTATCGCCCGGTAGCGTCCCACTCCCGACACGCCCTCGAGTCCCGGCACCGTCCGCCAGTCGGCGGGCCCCTGGGAGTCCAGAGCGATACGGCGGACGCCGGTCGGCTCCTCCGCCTCGACGTCCAGCGTCCACCCTGTCAACGGGATCACCCGGCCTTTCCCGTGCGGCGCGGGAGCGGGGCTGCTCACCGTCTGCGACCGGCGGTCGAGCTCCAGGACGCGCAGCCCGAGAGCCGGGAGCGACAGCTCGACGGCGGTGCGGCCGTCGGTCGAGTGGCAGGCGAGGGGGGCGACGAGTCCCGTGTCCAGGTCCAGCTCAGTCACGACGCCGAGGCCTTCCAGCCCCAGACGCACTTCCTGCGGCCGGTCGTACGGGTTGTAGACCAGGATGTAGTCGCGGCCATCGCCTTCGCGCCACTGGGTGAGTACCCCGCCCCCGTCGGCACGCTCGGTGTGGGCACGGGGCAGGAGCCCGAGCCGCTTCAGCGCCGCGGGGGCCTCGTCCGCGGCACCGACCGACACGACGGACGCACACACACGCAGCGCGTCGACTGCGCGCCGCACGCGCTCGTTCCCCTCCTCACGAGCGGAGAACCCGACGTCCCCCGCCGGAGCCTCTCCCACGAAGATCACGTGAAGCCCGTTCGCGGCGGCGCGCACCACCGCCTCGATCGCTGCCGGGTCGATCCGGCGCTCGTCGATGATGAGCGCCCGGTAGCCGGGACCGTCCGGATAGAGCGTCCCGTCGGACTCGATCGCCTCCGTGTCGGCGAGGCCTACCGGATCGATGAACTGCACGGTGTAACCGGCCCGCTCCAGCGCCTCGCTGTCGGCGAGCATGCGCGGTGCCGTGAGGTCGTCGTCGGGCAGACCGCGCGCTGCCGTTGTCAAGAAGCCATCGCGGTAGACGGCCACGTCGGTGCGGGGGATGCCGGTCTCCAGCACGACTGTTCCACGGGCCCAGTAATCGGTGAGCGGCGCCCAGTGCGCCCATTCGGGGTAATGCCGGTCGTTCCAGCTCTCGGTGACGAAGTCGAAGAAGCGCGACCGCGTAGGCCAGGGCGCGTCCGCGTCCTGGCTCGCGAACCCGTGGACGAAGGGTCGGGTGATCCCGGCCGCCCACTCCTTGTCGAGCATCTGACGCAGGTCACCGAGGGTCTGCCGGTACGCGGCGGCGAACTGGGCGCCGAGCTCCGTGCTAATCCTGGTGGTACCGCCTTGGTGCGCTCCGCCGACGACGCAGCGCTGCCAGTCGAGCGCGAACCGCCAGGTCGGGTGATCGCGGTGGACGGCTGCGCGATCGCCCGAGTTCAACGACTCTCCCTCCGCGTGTCCGCCCAGGCGCACGAGCTCGCGATTGCTGCGGATGGGCTCGAGGTTCTGCCCGTATGCCGCCTGCGACTTGTGCCGCATGCCGAGCGAGCGCGCCCAGTCTTGGAAGACCGCGAGGTGTTCATCGACGTAGAGGTCGGTGAGCAGCCGGTAGTAGTCCTTGCGGACGCGTCCACCATTGCAGGTGTCGAACTCGAAGTCCGGTGTCGGCTCCTCGTTGGGGGTCCAGTATCGGCACATGCCGTGCGCGAACAGGGCCGGAAGGAACCGCGTCGGGTCGTAGCCGTGCCGGTCGCGGAACCGCTCGACCAGCGTCTCCGCCCAGAACAGGGACTCCGCGTTGAGCTCCAGAGAGTCCTCGAAGAGGTCTGTGCCCACGCCCTTCAGCATCGCGAGATTGTCCTGTCCCAGCTGATGCTCCTGGAGGTACTGCGCCGCCGCTCGCGCCGCACCCGCGTCGATGAAGCTCGTCACTCCCTGGGCCGTGTCGCGGACCCAGAACGCGAACACCGCCCACTCCCCCTCAGGAACCGCCCAGTCCAGCTCGCCATCGACCACGCGGCCCGTCACGTCGCGCAGCGAATCCTCGGCGAGTATCGTGGCGCGATCTCCGCTGCGAAGCTCCCGGCGCGGCCCCAAGAACGTCGCGACGTCGACGAACGCGGGGGGATGCCCGCGCTCCACGACGCGACCCACGGTTACCGCCAGCAGTCGCGCGCCACGGCTCAGCTCGTCCTCATCGATGGGTGACGGAATCGCGATGCGACCCGCGTGGTCGTGCCCGACGTAGACGACGCCGTACTGGAGCTCCAGCGCCGCATGCTCGGTGCCGGCCGCGGTGTTCGGCGTCCGCAGGGGCCATTCCGCGCCGAGGGTGACCGCGACGCCGATCCCGCGCAGCGACGCCAGGTCCAGGACGCGTCTCAGCGCTGCGCGCTGATCCGGGGTCGCCCAGAGCTGCGGGGAGAACGCGATCTCCACCTCTCCGAAACCCGCATCGGCGATCGCCTGGAGCTCTCTCTCCAGCTCTGCCGGATCGGTTCCGGCCTGCCACCACCAGCGCATGCCGGGACGGTCGCTTGCGGTCGGCGACCGGAACAGATCGCGGTCAAGCGTCATACGCGGATCGACGCCGGGTCGCGAAACACTAGCGCTCCCCATCGTTCAGCCCTGCGCCCGACGCGCGTCGTCAGCGGCCGCGCTGGGCGCGGAGACACCCGCTTCGACTTCGCTCTCGAGGATGTCTCGCTGTTTTCCACGGAATTCGAAGAAGGCGAACGCGAGCCCCGCGAACGTGACCGCGGCCAGACCGGTGTACAGGACCCGCGGCCCGGCCTCGATCGCGAGCGGGGTCACAGAGGCCAGGGCCGCCGCGAGGATGCGCGCGAAGAACAGGATCGACCCCTGGGCCGTGGTGCGAAGGAGGGTCGGGAACGACTCCTGGGTCCACACCTTCATGATGCCCTCGAAGGCGAAAGCCCCGCCGAATCCGGCCAGGAAAGCGCCGACGAACAGCAGCGGCAGCGAGAACCCGAACAGCGCGGGCAGTGCGTACTGAGCGACCATCGCGATACCGCCGATTAGGAAGTACATGAAGCGGTGCCGGGTGTCAACGATGCGCATGAACCAGTAGGTGAAGGCGAACCCGAGGGGGAGGAAGATCAGCCCGATGATGCTCGTCAGGCTGACGTCGATCCCGATGACGTTCACCGCGATGTAGGTGCCGAACTGCCCGCTCGTGTTCGCGCCCAGGTTCACGAGGGCGTAGAACAGCAGCAGCGCGATGAACGGCCTCACGAACGGGCTGCGGAGCAGATCCCGGACGCGGGCGCGCTCCGGTGTTGAGGCGGCAGAGCCCGGGGAACCGGTGACGCGGGCAGCCAACCAGACCGGGGACTCGGGGATCGTCAGGCGCAGCAGCAGCGTGATGACCGCTATCACCAGCACCTGGCCGTAGAGGATCTGACCGCCGAGATGCCCCCAGTTGCCGACGATGGCGGCGATCAGGATCGACGTGGCGATCCCTCCGAGCCAGAGCTGCCCGGAGAAGGCGATCAACTTGCCCCGCTTCTCGTCCGGGGCATGCTCGGCGATCGTGGCCAGCGAGACAGGCAGGTCTCCACCCGTACCCAGCCCGACCAGCGTCGTCCCAACCAGGAGCAGCTCGAACCCGCCACCAAACACCTGAAGCGCGGAACCGACCACGATCATCACCATCGTCATGGTGAACACGCGGCGCCGCCCGTGCTGGTCGCCCAGACGGCCACCGAGGAGCGCGCCGAGGGCAATCCCTACGGTGAGTGCCGCGGCCAGAATCCCGATCTGACTGGCGCCGAGCCCCAGCGCGTGCTGATAGATCACTAGCGCCGTTCCGGAACTGACGATCGCCGCCGCATCGATGAACGACGCGAGGCCGCAAACGACTGCAACCCACCAGGGGTTCGGTGCCTTGTTCACAGCATTGTGTGCCACGGAATTGCCTTTTCGTCTTCGAAACTCGAACCAGACTCGAGATTCGGGCCGACGGTACTCCCACCGCCAGCTAGGCGCAAGGGTGTACATCCTGGGCAAGGCGTATCTGACGAAAGCAGCAGATACGCTGGCGGCCCAACACGGTAATGGGTGAGGTGATCTGCCGAGCGCGCGGAGCGTCAGAGTTCGGAAACGAGGCGATCGAGCGTGGCCTGCGCCTGCAGGATGTGCTCGCCGGCGAGCTCACGGAAGGAGTCCGCCACGGCTTCAGCGAGGTCGAAGTTCCGATCAACCAGCCAGCGTGCCTGCAGCCCGTCCCAGACCGCCGCCATACGGAACGCGAATCGCTCGGGGTCGACCTGAGGATGCGCCAAGCCGATGGCCTGCCTAGCCCTGAGCGTCGCTGCGAGCTGCGAGTGAGCGAGGCTGTGGTGATACCTGATGAACTCATGGGCGGGGTGATCGGGATCCGACGCCCGCGACTGCAGTTCCAGGAAGAGCCTCATGCGCTGCGGTTCTTCCATGTCCCTCGCGACTGTGGCCCGGAGGGTTTCCGCCGGATCATCAATCATTTCCTGCGGGACGGGATCACCAAGCTCGATCTGCTCGGCGCTGGCCATAGCCGCGACCAGAAGGTGGTCCCTCGTCGGGAAGTAGTACATCAGCGTTGATTCGGGCACGCGAGCGCGCTCAGAGACGTCGGCGATGCTCACGCGATCGTGTCCGCGCTCCACGACAAGGGCGAGGGCGGCGTCCGCGATTTCGGCACGCCGGGCTCTCCCCTTGGCGTAGGAACCGCGACGAGCCATGGAAGCAAACCTACATGAAGCGCGCTCCTGTACGCGCCGAGGCGCAGCTCAATCGTCGCATCAATCTAGAGTCGAGCACAACTTTGAGCACACCAAGGCGGTTCTCTTCGAGACCGGCGGTCGTCCTGACCACGACGACAGCTGAGAGCTTGTTGGCCAGTGCTGCGCCGCCCTGCAGGGCGGCCTGTCGTCGGCGTGGTGGCCTACCGGGGGAAGGCCACCACGCCGACGGACGCCGGGCCTGCTCCAGAGAGCCCGTCGAGCTCGAACCGCCGCCACTCAGGAGCACCAGCAGGAGGAGCATGAGCAACAGCGCGCCGCCGCCCGCTGCCACAGTGGACCCGCTGATCCGACGCTCGTGGGGGGATGAAGCTTCCGTTCCGACAATGGCCATGCGCATGCGTGGTTGCCCAGACGGTGTTAGCCGGTGACCTCAGACGGTGCGAACGCAGGCGCACTGGCAGGCCGCGAGTGTGCCCTCCGCAGCCTCCGCGACTTCCCGGGTGGCGACTTCGGTCCTGGTGGAGGCAACCGCCGCCGCGGCGCGGCCTGCGGCCTCGGCCTTCCTGACGCGAGGCTGGACGGCCGTTGCCGTACGCCCTCCGACCTCGACCTTCTCGTCGTGCGGCCAGACCACCAGTGCCGTGACAGCTCCGATTACCGCCAGGCCCGCCAGCACGGCCCAGGTGATCGTGAAGCCGGCCTGCGTGGCGACCCAGCCGGCGATGGGATACGTGACCAGCCAGGCCAGGTGGGACAGCGAGAACTGGGCGGCGAAGACCTCGGGGATTCCGGTGGGATCGACCGCCCGACGAAGCACCCGCCCGGTCGGCGTGATGATCAGCGCCATCCCGCCGCCGATCGCCACCCAGATCACCACGGTCGGCAGTGATGCGGCGACGCTCGCCGCGGACATCGTGACCGCCGCGCCGACCGCGAATACCAGCACGGCGGCGCCGATCAGCATCACGAACCGGTCCGCCACCCGGTCCAGGACGCGCGGGAGGACGAGGGCCACCAGCAGCGTCCCCGTTCCGGACGCGGCGAGCACCCAGGCCACGTCGGATTGGGCTCCGCCGAGAACGTCGCGGACGTAGTTCACGGTGTTGACGACCACGATGGAGCCGACGGCGGCGACCACGAGGTTCAGCGCCATGACGCCGCGCAGACTCGGGGTGGCCGCGAACGTGCGGATCCCCGCCACGGCCCGGTCCCAGGCGTTCGTGTGCGAACTGGGGCGTGCGTTGGGGATGCGCGTGGACAGGACCAGCAGCGCGGACACGGCGAACCCGACGGAGGTGCCGATGAACAGCAGGTTGAACGACATGAAGGTGAGCGCCACAGCCGAGAGCACGGGGCTCAACAGGCTCTCCATGGTGTAGGCCACCTGCGAGGCGGACAAAGCGCGGGTGTAGTCGGCCTCCTTGGTCACGATGTCGGGGATGACGGCCTGAAACGTCGGGGTGAATGCCGCTGAGGCGGTCTGGAGAACCCCGATCAGGACGTAGATGTGCCACACCTCGGTGACGAACAGCAGCGCGATCACCACCAGAGCGCGCACCACGTCGAGGATCGTGAGAAACCACCGTCTGGGCAGCCGATCGACGTACGCGGCCGCGAGCGGTGCGACGACCACGTACGCGACCATCTTGATCGTCAGCGCGGTGGCGAGAACCGCACCGGCACGCGGACCTGCGAGCTCGTACGCGAGCAGCCCCAGCGCGACGGTAGCCAAACCAGTGCCGAACAACGCGATGACTTGAGCGCTGAACAGCCGCCGGTAGTCGCGAATCGCGAACAATCCCATGTCCGTCTCCTCCCGGGCAAGCATCGAGCTCATATACCCCTTAGGGGTATTCACTTGGCAGTGTTCTATACGAGGCAGGGGTATATGTCAACGTGCGGATTCGAGCTCGCCAAGCTGGACGACGGCACCCACTTCAAGAGCTCCGCCCCTGCTCGTTCACCACTTCCAGGTAACGGAGCGGACCCCGCCAACTCGTCAGCCGTGGTGCCGAAGGCTTTGAGGACCAGGGGGCGAGGCATTGCGCCGCAGGCGCGCTCGGCGAGTTCGTTGGCGCTGGCGCTGCAGATGGGACTGCCTGCGTCGATCACGGCGAAGAAGATCCCGGGAGCGTTGTCCGCTCGCCGATACTTTCTCGACGTCGCCAGGAACGACCCGCTCAGCGAGGTCCGGCGGGCGCCGTGCTCAAGGAGGCGGTCGGCGCCGTGGCCTCCATCGCACCGTGGAACCGCCCGTTCAACATGGCCGTCACGAAGATCGTCCCTGCGCTGATCACCGGACGCAGCGTCGTCTACACGCCCGCGCCGGATATCTCCGGCGAGCCGCTGTTCGCCCACCGAAACCCGTCCGCACCCTGGCCGGGCCACCGCGGTCCGCGCCGTCGACCTGCCCGGCGTCGCCGCCTTCCAGGAGGCACTCACGCCGGCTCCCCCTCCAGCAGCTGGAACGGGCGGACCGGCGTCTGGCTACTGTTGCTGCGCATCACCTGAGGCGCAGTAGTTCAGTCCTTCGAGGGCGAATTCGCCAGGCCTAGCAGTTCGAGCAGCCCGTCTACGACCGCCATCTGCCGCTCCGCGGACCACGAATCCGGATGTTCGACGACCGACAGCACCACTCCGTTGGTGGTCACGCGCAACAGCTCGACCGTCCGCTCGACCTCCTCGGCGGGCACAAGGTCTGTCAGATGGCTACGGAGGTAGCCGCGGATCTTTCCGTCCCATGCCTCGAACGTGGCGCGGTTCTCGCCGCCGAGTATCTGCCCGGACAGCAGGTTGATCCGGGCTTGCTCGTTGGCCAGGCCGATCTCCGTCGTGGGCACGAGCCAGGTCAGCAGGTTGCGCAGCCGCCCCAGAGGGTCGTTCGCCTGTGAGTCGAGCTCCTTGATCTCGTCGTCCCACTTGCGAAGCGACTGCGCCGTCACCTCGTCGATCAGATCTTTCAAGGTCGGAAAGTAGTGGGTGACCAAGGTCGTCGAGCCGCCCATGTAGTTCGCCACCGCGCGGAACGAGAGCCCTCGGGTGCCTCGCTCCGCGAGCACGGCCACCGTGGCCGCGACGATCTCCCGGCGACGCTGGTCGTGATCGACGTGGCGCGGCACTAATAGCTCCTCAACGATGGCCATCGGTCACGCGATCACCGTTCCCCTCGGGCCGCGCCTGTCGAAGCGTAGCCGATGCCCAGGTCGAGCAACGCCTTCCCATTACATAACGATCGTTGTATAAATGGCGAAATATTATTGCGGAAGGCAGCCGATGAGCTTCAAGATCCTCGAAACCATGACGCCGGAGCCCATGTCAGGGCAGGCCACCGAGCACCTGGTCCGGACAAGGGACGGCGTCCAGCTCGCAACCGATGTCTACTTGCCCGACGACGCGATCACCCACTCGGCGATTTTGGTCCGCACCCCCTACGACAAGTCCAGCCGTTACACCGCGTTAAAGTACGAGGCCGAGTACTTCCGATCGCGCGGCTTCGTGTTCGTCGCCCAAGACGTTCGCGGCAAGTTCCGCTCGACGGGTGAGACCGTGCCCTATGCCTTCGACGTCGCCGACGGCTACGACGCGGTCGAGTGGATCACCCAGCAGCCCTGGTCGAACGGCCGAGTCGGCGTCGCCGGTGCGTCCTACTACGGCTTCACCGCCTGGGCGGCGGTGGCGAGCGGCCACCCGGCCATCAAGGCGGCGATCCCCCAGGTCACCGGGATCGACATGGGGGCCACTCATGTCGGGTCCCAGTGGCTGCACGAGATACCGTCCCTCGCCGGGCTCAACGACCTCCTGCAGATCTGGACCGACAACAACGGCTACCTGGCCGAGATCGACTGGAGTGCCGGCTCGGTCGAGAGCATCATCGAGCAGGCGCGAGAGCAGATCGGCGAGTGCGTCAGCGCTCTGGAGAAGCTCGCTCGCGCAGGCACCGAGGAGTGGTATAACCCGTACGGGCAGCGGCACCCGTACCACACCACGACAGTGCCGATCCTGCACTGGCAGAACTGGTACGACCCCGGCCTGGCCCCGGCCGGGCTACGCGACTGGCGGCACTTTCGCTCGCTCGGCGGGTTGCGCAACCTGCACTACCTGCGCGTCGGCTCGGCCGACCACGCGGGCTACAAGCTGGAGGACGTCGGCGCCGGTGACGAGCGTAATCCGTACCTCAACGAGACGGCGCTCGCGGAGAAGATCGAGGCCGAGTGCGGTGAGATGGCTGGCTTCTTCGACGAGCACCTCGACGGCGTCGCCCCTGCCGAGCCCCGGCCCCACGCGCGATGGCACGTGGGACATGTGGGCTGGCAGTCCTCGACCGAATATCCGCCGCCGGGCCGGCCGGTGACGTTCCACCTGACGACGTCGACGCAGCAGGTCCACGGCTTGGGCCCCGAGGCGGAGGAGGACACCGAGATGCTGGGCTGGACGCACGACCCGGCCAATCCCGTTCCTTCGAGCGTCGACATCGAGGCCATCTGGTACCTGCTGGCGGCCTACCCCGACGAGCGCGAACTCGCCAAGCGCGCCGACGTCCTAACCTTCCGGACGGACCCCCTGGCCGAGCACCTGGACTTCGCCGGCCAGCCCATCTTCACCGCGCGCATCACCTTCTCCGCCCCCTCCACACACGTCTTCGCCAAGCTGCAGGACGTGTATCCGGACGGCACCACCCATCCCATCTCCTGGGGCCGTACCGTCCTGTCCGAACTCTCCGGGCCGGACCTGACGCTGACCATGGACGACAACGCCTACCGGCTGCAGGAGGGGCACTGCCTGCAGTTGCAGATTCAGTCCAGCGACTTCCCGCACTACGCCGTGCACCCGGGCACCGGCGAGAACCCCTGGCTGACGACCGACACAGTGAAAAGCCGGCAGACGATCGGCATCGGGGGCGCCACCGGAGCCCGGCTGGTGCTCCCGGCCATCACCCTCGCCTGAAGGCGGGTCCCGTACAGGCACCCCACGCTCGCGGTGCGGGGGTGGCTGTCGGGCTGGTCGATTACCCGAGTCTCCCTCTGATCGGCAGGCGGAGGACCGCGCCGTCCGATCCGCCGAGGTGCAAGGTCTGCTGTGCCGGTCGAGACGACGACACGTGCCACGGATCCTCGTTGTTGCCGGGGTGCACGAGATAGAGCGGGAAACATGAGCTGCTGATCGCCAGGCGCAGGCGGTGCCCCGGGCGAACCCGGTAGGCGGTGTCGCCGAGGCGCACGCGTACCCGGGCCGGACCGGCCATGGTGGACACGCTCTCCGCCCCCTCCAGCACCATGCGCGCCCGCCCGGAGGGATAGACGTCGAGCAGCCGGGCGATCACATGGGTGGACGGCGCATCGGCGTCCACCCGCAACGCGACCTCCACCGGCCCCACAATGTCGAACGGCGCGTCCTGCGCCTCCCCCGTGAAAGTCGCCACGTCGTCGCGCGCATGGACGACCTGCTCGTCCGGGAGCCCGGACAGCTGGCTCCACTCGTCGGCGACCAGGTGGGGAACGGGGTCGAGGGGGTCGTGCGTCCAGGAGACGCACGTGGCCATCCCCTCCGTCGCCGCGCACAGCGCACCGCCGTCGGCGCTGGAGAGCGCGCGGTCCCCTTCCGTCAGGTGCAACTCCACCAGGCCGGCGTCCCCGGTCGGCCAGCGGTCCGCGATCTGCCAGCCGGAGTTCGCGACCCGGTACCGCACCCGGGGAGCCCGCCACCGGCCCGGACGGCCCGAGAGGTAGTGGTCGAGGAACCGGATGGGCTCGTCGAGCATCCTGGGCAGGTAGCGCGCCAGCGCGTCGTCGTCGACCTCGTGGTCCTCGTGGGGGAGGCCGTCCTCGCGCAGCTCGAAGTCTTCGTGATCCGTCGCGTTCATCCGGAGGAACTGGTGCGCCGCGGCCGGCGACGCGCCGGTCCAGCGCCAGTCGTCGAGCTGGCTTCGCTGGAGGTTGTCCCACCAGCCGCCCATGTGCAGTGCGGGGAGCTTCATGGCCGGGGCGGGCGGGCCAGTGGGGAACGAGCGCCGCAGCAGCGTGCCATCGCCGCAAGCGCGAACGAGGTCGTGGAGCAAGGCGGCCATATGCGCCGCGTACTCGGGGAGCGAGTCGAGTCCGGCAAGCGGTTCGGTCGGCAGGACGTCCCCGTCGAGCATGCCGAACGTCGTGAACGTGTGCACAACCCACTCGTAGAGCGGAAGCTTGGGCACGACGTCGGGCGAGAACATGTCCATGAACCGCGAGCCGGTGACGCGCGGCACGATGGCCCGCAATGCGGGGTGGCCGCTCGCCACCGCGGCCCACTGGGTGAAGCCGTAGTAGGAGTCTCCCAGCATGCCGACCGTACCGTCGCTCCACGGCTGCGCGACGATCCAGTCGATACTCTGATGGCCGTCCGCCGCCTCGTTGACGAAGGGGAAGCGCTCACCCTCCGACCGGAACTTCCCGCGGACGTCCTGGGCGACGACCGCGAAACCGTGGGCGTTGAGATAGGCGGCGACTGCCGGTATGAAGGTGTAGCGCCCGCACTTGTCATACGGCAGTCGCACCAGCACGGTCTGCAGGTCACGCCGCTGGGAGGCGGGCAGGTAGACGTCCGTGGCCAGCCGCGTCCCGTCGCGCAGGTGCAGCATCGTGGCGTCGGCGCGTGCGTCGATCGGCGCCGGCGTGCTGCTCCAGGGCGAGCCGGCGGAAGGAGCGTCGGGAGCGGTGCTCATGACAGATCCGAATCTCCTCTGTGGGACGGGAAGGAAGGTGGCATGGCAGCACCTCGGCGCCTGCCCTGTCATGGCAGGGAGGCGGAGCCCGGGTTCTACGATCCCCGTCGCTCAGTCGTTGACGATGAAGAACTCGTCCGGGGTCGAGTGGAGGAATTCAGCGCCGTCAGGGGTCACGATGAGGGTGTTGATGCCCATCGTGAGCCCTGCGTGCTTGGGCAGGTAGAAGTTCGCCTCGAAGTTGAGGACCTCGTTCTCGACGAATGTCTGATCGGGCGAGGAGTCCTCGTCGTAGACGAACTCTCCGACCCAGTCCGGCGGGAATGCGATGCCGAGCTCGTAGCCACCAACCCACCAGCGGTTCTCCCAGGCGCCGATCTCACGGTAGAACTCCTCGAGAGGCTTGAGAACGTCCGAGACTGTAGCGCCCGGCTTCAGATGCTCCCGGACCACGTCGAGAGCGCCGAGCGTGCGGTCGATGTACTCGGCGACGAGTGGATCCGGCTCGCCGATGGAGAAGGTGCGCGCCATGTTGGCGTGGTACCGGAAGTACACACCGCTCACATCGACGCTGACGATGTCGCCCGGCATGATCTTGCGGCGCGAGGCGAGAGCGTGCACGCAGGCGCTCTTGGCTCCGGATGCGACGGGCATGGTGATTCCGGGGTTCTCACCTCCGGCTTTCGCCATGGCGTAGACGATCTCGGCATACACGTCGAGCTCGGTCACCCCAGGTGCGAGCGCTGCCCTGGCCGCGGCCATGCCGATGTCGGCGATGCGCTGAGCGGTCCGCACGTGGGCGAGCTCCTGAGGGCTCTTCACCCGGCGCGCGGCGCGAACCAGCTTGGTCGCGTCCGAGACGATGCCACCGGCGGACTCGATCGCGGCCTGGAACTCCTGGCTCTGGTTGCGATTGGGCCGGTAGCTGCCCATCTCGAGCCCGACTCGAGTTCCGGCGCGAAGCCAGCCCTCGTCGGTGAGTCCACCGATCACGGATTCGAGCAGATCGGTGTCGCCGCCGAGGCGAACGTGCTCGGACACTGACGTGATGCGCGTGAGGAGCAGTTCGTCTCGCGTCTCGAAGTGAAGCCAGTGATCGTCGTCGAGGTATACCGCGACGCCCGAGAACGCCGGCCATTGAGTCGAGGACTGACCGTGGTACCACTCCGCCTGGTAGCCCGTGAGCCAGCAGATCGCCTCAGGTGAGGAGAGGTACAGCAGGGCCAACCCGGCGTCGGACATGGCCTGACGCAGGCGGGCGTGCCGTGCCTTGTACTCGCCGATGGAGAAGGCGAGCTCCTGTTCCGGGTACGCGGCGGCGAGGAACTGATCGGCATAAGAGGTCATCGAGGAAACTCCCAGAAGCGTGAGAGGTAGGTCTGTACGAGGGCGATCCCGGCATCGCCGTGCCGGGGGTCGTCTGGGAGATAGCCGATCGGATCATCCAGCTCGGGTTCTCGGGCGAGGAAACCCTCGCACGTCGCGTGCAGGCAGTAGGCCGCGTAGGACAGGTGGTAGCCGCCCTCTTGCACGGCGACGAAGCGCCCGCCGGTGAGCCTGTCGGCGAGGTCACGCGTGAGCTTGCCGAGCCGATGGAAGCCCTTCATGGTGAGGCACTGACGTCCGTTCGGATCGTAGGCGCTGGCATCTTGCCCGGAGGAGACGATGATGAGCTCGGGCCCGTACTGTTCCATGATCGGCTCGACGATCGCGTGCCAGGCCGCCGTATACGCGGCGTCGCCGGAGCCGAGGGGCAGCTCGATGTTGACGTTGTATCCCATGCCGGGGCCGACGCCGATCTCCGCGGGCGAACCTGTCTGCGGGTGAACGGGGCTCCAGGTGCCATGGCGCATGTGGAACGAGATGTAGAGGACGTCGTCCCGCTCGTAGAAGAACTCCTGGGTGCCGTTGCCGTGGTGGACGTCCCAGTCGACGATCGCGACCCGGGTCATGCCTGTGGCGAGAGCCCGCTCGGCCATGATGGCGGCGTGGTTGAAGACGCCGTACCCTTCGGCTTGCTCGGGCTGAGCATGGTGCCCGGGCGGGCGCACCAGAGCGTACGCGCGACGGGTCTCGCCATGGAGGACGGCGTCCGTCGCCTCGATCGACGTTCCCGCGGCGGCCAGGAGCGGCTCCCAGGCATTGGCCGACAGGACGGTGTTCTCCTCGATGTACCCGCCCCCACCGTCGATGAAGGCGCGCACCGAGTCGATGTAGCCCAGGGGGTGCGATGCCGCGATCTCGTCGAGGGTGGCAAGGCGGCCATCACGCCAGACGAGGTGATTCCGGATCGGCCCCCGCTGGAGGACCGATCGCATGTTGACGACCCGATCGGCGTTCTCGACGTGCTTCGCCTGCACGTCGATCAGGGGCGACACCGGCACTTCACCGAAGGCCATGCCGGTGTCGTTCAGCAGCACCCGGTCGTCCCAGTAGACCCAGAGTTCGTCCGCCACGTCGTTACCTCTCGATCATCCGGTCCAGCACGTTCTGGGTGATCCGCTGCACCCGGTCGTCGGGCAGGCCACTAGGCATCTCGTGCCAGGTGGGGCGCTGGAAGCCGGGCGGGTGGGACAAGCCGCTCCCCCACCAGCAGGTGGCGGCGTTGAACACGATGTTGCCGTCGGGCCCCGGGTACACGGTGGCCGAGTATTCGCCGTCGCCGAGGCCCGGTTCCCAGGTCCTGCCCCGCGACACGACCTCGAGGCCGGGGATGTCGGCGGGATTGCCATGCCATTCGTGACCGACGAGGTTCGGGATCGACTCCCCCTCGCGCATGCCCGTTCCGTCGAAGATCCAGTGATCCGGGAGGCTGCACACCCAGTCGCCCACTCCTTCGACGGGCCAGTGATTGCGCGCGCCCATCAAAAGGCCCTCGTCGGGAGCGAGAAGCGGGAACGGGTAGACGTCACCGTACGCCGCCTCGTCGGGGTGCGGCACATACCCCGACCCTGGAGAACGGTCGGGCCCGAAAGCGTCTGCACGCGAGAAGACGCGGTCGGGCCTTCCGTCGGTCCCGGCGCGGAGATCGACGTTGAAGCAGTAACTGTTCCCGTTGAAGAATCCGAGACTCACCCCCGAGTCCCGGGCCGCCATCAAGTTCTCGTACATGGAGACGGTCACATACTCGTCGTGACCGATCGACAGGAATCCCGTGGCTCGCGAGAATTCGGCCGTACCCCGGTGGGTGTCGAGGTTGGAGCAGTACGTGACGTCGTAGCCCATGCGCTCCAGCCAGAAGATGAAGGGGTATTCGAAGACGAAGAACTCCCCTGAGCCCGGCAGCGGCGAGTTGAAGTATGTGGTGCTGAGGTAGGGCCGATCGAAGCTGACCGCGACGTCGGTGCCGTAGTAGGCGGTGAGGTCGTCATCTCCGTTCGAGTAGAGAGAGTGGGCATACGGCCAGCGGTTGTAGGCCTGCCACGTGAAGTCCGAGGTCTGCGCGATGAGGTGCGCCTCGCGCTCGTCGCGCACGACGAAGATGACGTAGGACTCGATCCCGTTGTCGAGCCGGGCGAGCTTGCCGAGGTAGACGCCGCTCGGCCAGTCGTCCGGGATCGTGAACTCGTGCGATGGCTCCCATGCGCACTCGATCAGGCGGCCTGTCCGAGGCGTGGGGTCAGGTTGCTCGGATCCGCGCAGCGGGCCGAAGGCCGCCATGTGACGTGCCCCGAGCCCGCCGTAGTACCCCATCCGGAAGATGTCGAGCGTGAAGTCGACGGCGGGAGCGGTGCTGACGTAGACGGCCAGCCGATGACCGGCGCGCACGCTGGGCTCGGAGCACCAGCCTTCGATCGCATGACTGCGACCGGAGTCGAGCCACGTCACCTGGTCGGAGGCGCCGATGAACTCGCCACGCGTGCCTCCGGGGGTGAAGCGCAGCCGCTGCGGGAGCCAGGCCGTGCTACCCGCCTTCGCATTCTCGGCAGCCACAAGGGGCGTCACGAGGCCGCTCCGATCCGAGCGAGGGACGGTGTCCGCATGTACCTGAAGCTGGTCGTCATCCCGCTCAGACGGTTGTTGAGGAAGCTGATCTCATGTACCTCGACGATCGGGATAAAAGACGGGTTCTCCTCGACGATCGACTGCACTCTGATCATCAGCTCGGCTCGCTTGGTCGCGTCCGCTTCGGCACGAGCCTGTGAGAGCAGCTTGGTGACCTCCGGGTCGTCGAAGCCCGTGTAGTTGTAAGGCTCGTCCGGTAGGAAGGTGAACGGGATGCTCTCGGCCGGTTCGCGCAACCCGTTGTAGCTCGTGGAGAGCATCAGGTCGGCGTCCCCTCGCGCCGCGGCGTCGTAGGTGGCCTCCGTGTATTTGATGGCCTGCAAGGGCTCGATCTCAACGCTGAGGCCGATCTGGCGTGCCTGCTGCTGGACCAGTTGGGCGATCCTGCTCATCGTGACGTCGCCGGCCTGGGTGATGAGCTTGAGGGGGCGGTTATCGGCGCCGCTGGACTCGACCAGCTTTTTGGCCTCGTCGACCGCCTTCTGGCTACCGAACGTCTCGCCCTCCTGCCGATAGGGCCCGTATGCAGCCGCGTAGACCTTCTCGGCGGCCGGGTCCCAGTTCCCGGGATTGATCTGCGTGTAGTACGGGCGCGCCGCGCCGTGGAAGACGGACCGTGAGATGGCGGCACGATCGAGAGTCTTCGAGATCGCCTTGCGAAGCTTCACGTCCCCCAGCGGGCCGTCGGCGTTGACCACGCTCATCGTGACGAAGATGTCGGAGGGCCCATAGAGGAGCTTGCCGGCGCCGGACTTCGACAGGCTCGGGATCGTCTGGGCCGGGATCTCATAAGCGCCATCGATCTCACCCGCCTGCAGAGCGGAAGCGAGCGTCGTCGAGTCCGAGAAGAACTTCAACGAGACATTCTTGGCGTTGGGCTTGAACTCCGGGTCCCAGTAGTCGGGGTTGGCCGTCAACTCGATGCTCGTGCCGGAGTTCCATTTCTTCAGCTCGTACGGCCCAGAGCACATGATGCCCCCCTGGGAGGTGCCGAACTTGCCACCTGCCTTCTCGGCGTGACGCTTCTGCCACACCATGCCCCCAAGACCCTGGAGTTCTTTGGCCACCAAGCTGTCAGGCCGCGAAAGGTCGATCGTGACGGTGTGGCGATCATCTGCGGTGACCGACTTGATCGACGAGAAGATGACACCGATGGCGGTCGCCGGGTCACGGGTGTGGTCGAGGCTGAACTTGACGTCCTCGGCCGTCACCTCGCTACCGTCCCAGAACGTGACGCCTTTCTTGAGCTTGACCTTGATGGTCGTGGCATCGGGCTGCTCGACCGCGGCCAGCGCGGGCTTGGGAATGCCGTCCTCACCGGACCGCAGAAGCGAGTCGCACATCTGAGACAACGTGAACGTCGCCGAGAAGTAGGCGTCGTTGGGCGGGTCGAGAGTCGGCGGCTCACCGTAGGGCAGCCCCCAATTGAGCGTGTCGACCGGTCCTGCCGCCTGACCGTAGGTGGCCTGGAGTTCGACATCGGAGGCAATGGCTCGTCCAGCACCACCGGACGTCGAACCGGCACAACCCGCCACAGTGATCAAGGCTGCCGCAGCGCTCAAGGCCAAGCAGACCCTCATACGACATGGGGATCGAGGTCTCATTGAAGAACCTCCTCGTTCACGGTGCGCACGTGGGCACCGAGTGGGCCGCATGCCACGACGGCCACGTGGCCGCGTCGCCTCACACTAGAAGAGGTCCATTCATTTTACAACGCTTGTACTACAACGAATGATGCACTACGCTGTGTGAGGATCTCCGTTTGTCGCAATCCATCAGCGAGACGGGCAGGTATGCCGCGGTACGTCGATCATCAACAGCGCCGCAAAGCGATCATGGATGCCACGCTGGAGATTCTCGCGCGGGGAGGTACGGAGGGCATGTCCTTCCGCAAGATCGCTGAGCGGTTGGGCGGGTCCTCGACGACGGTGGTGACTCACTACTACCGCACACAACGTGAGCTGCTGGACGACTTGACCGCTCGCCTGACCGCGCAGTGGGAAGACGACATCCGAACCATCGACGCCGCCTCGCAGGACCCGCGTGAACGTCTACGACAACTGCTGATCTGGTTCGTCCCGGCGTCCGAGGCCGACGTGACGACCGAACGGGCACGCATCCAACTACTCGCGCACGACCATGGCGACGATGTCTTCCGCGCTTCGTTCCGCAGATGGGATCGCATGATGCGCGAGCACCTGCGTCGGCATCTGGGTGCACTCGTGCCGCAGGACCGTGTCGACGGGCTCGTCGATCTTCTGCGCGTCTTCACTGGCGGAGTCGTGCTGTCCGTTCTCGAGTACCCCGGCGAGTGGCCACCAGAACGCCAGGAATCCGTGGTCGACGGCCTCATGCAGCTGGTCGACGGCGTCATCGTCGAGGCGCCGGCGACGTAGCGGACACTCACCTCGGTGAGCCCTAAGCCGTCTCTGCCACGCCCCGCCGAACGGGCCGCCACCCCGGACGCGGAATCGCCTCG
Source organism: Nonomuraea sp. CA-143628 (assembly GCF_050942315.1). NCBI lineage: Bacteria > Bacillati > Actinomycetota > Actinomycetes > Streptosporangiales > Streptosporangiaceae > Nonomuraea > Nonomuraea sp. CA-143628. The sequence continues at coordinate 6,744,544 of NZ_CP192072.1, read as the reverse complement.
ATGAGTCCCCGTGTGTACTCGGCCTGGGGCGCGTCCAGGATGGTGGCGATCTCACCGCCGTCCACGACGTGTCCCTGGAACATGACAATGCAGTCGTCGCAGAGCTGGCGGACCACGGCCAGATCATGTGAGATGAACAGGAAGCCGATGCCGAGGGCGGCACGAATGTCGGCCAGCACGTTGATGACCTGCGCCTGAACGCTCACGTCCAGGGCCGACACGGCTTCGTCCAGAACCAGCAGCCGCGGCTCAACCGCAAGCGCCCTGGCGATCGCCACGCGCTGTCGCTGACCGCCGGACAGAGCCCTTGGACGCGCGTCACCCTGGCGAGAGTCCAGCCCCACCTGCTCCAAGAGCTCTGTCACACGCGCGAGACGCTGTGCGGTTCTGAGGTCGAAGTGCTCGCGGAGCACCTCTTCGATCGAAGATCTGACGGTCTGGGACGGATCCAGGGATGAGTACGGGTCCTGGAAGACCATCTGCACCAGTCGAGCGAAGTGCTTGCGCTTCCCTCGGCTCTGGCGTCCGGCAGGGCGCTCGTCGCCGCAGATACGGATACTGCCCTGCGTCGCAGTCTCCAGGCCCGCCACGATGCGCGCGACGGTGGACTTCCCGGAGCCCGACTCGCCGACGATCGCCATCGAACCGCCCGGAGCGATGGCGAACGACACCTCATCGACCGCGACGAGTTCTTCGGCGGTGCCGTCGGATTGGCGGACCGGAAACACCTTGCGGAGCCCGCTGACCTCCAGAAGCTTCGTCATGCGTCGACCGCCCGCACGTCCTGGGCGTGCCACGGCTCTTCGGCGCGGTGACATGCGACCGCGTGGTCGTCGACGACTCGGCTCGTGGGGCGCTCCAGACGTGCTCGCTCGGTGACGTGGGGACATCGAGCGGCGAACACGCAACCGCTGCCTGCCTCGTACGCCGAGATCGGCCTGCCCGGGATGACACTCAGTCGCTCGGTCCGGTCGAGCCTCGGGCGCGAGGCCAGAAGCCCTCGGGTGTACGGGTGCCGTGCCGAGTCGTAGAGCCGCGCGGAGGGTGCTTCCTCCACGATCGTCCCTGCGTACATGACCGCGACCCGATCGGTGACGGCGATCGCGAGGTCAAGGTCATGCGTGATGAATACCATCGCCATCCCGCGGTTGCTTCGCTCCTCGTCCAGGATCGCCATGACCTCCTGTTGCGTGGTCACGTCGAGGGCGGTCGTGGGCTCGTCGGCCAGGATCAGGCGGGGATCGACGACGAGTGCGGCGGCGATCATCACGCGCTGCAGCAGCCCGCCGGACAGTTGGTGGGGGTGCTGGTCGAGCCGGCGTTCAGCGTCACCCACCCCGACCTGCCGAAGGGTGTCGACCACCCGCGCCCGGGCCTCGAAGCGGCTGGTCCCGCGTTCCAAAAGCGCTTCCAGCAGGAAGTCGCCGATAGTGCGGAGTGGATTGATGTGGCTGCGCGGATCCTGATGGATCAACGCCACGTCGCTCGCGCGAAAGCGTCGCAGGTCCCGCGGGCTCATATCGTTGATCGCCGCACCGTCGAACTCGAGCCTGCCCTGGACGTGAGCACCGTATGGCAGCAGGCGCATCACGCTCCGCGACGTCATCGACTTGCCGGATCCGGACTCGCCCACGAGGCCGAGAGCCTCCCCTGGCCTGATGGTCAACGACACATCGTGCAGAACGCGCCGCGGGATGCCTCCCACCGGCAGATCGACGGCGAGGTGCTCAAGGCGCAGCAACGGTTGTGGGGGGCCGGTCATCGGTGCACCTCCGAGAAGCGGTTGTTGAGACGCTCACCCAGGACGTTGAACGTCACGACCGTCAGCACGACTGCGGCTCCCGCGGCGAGCGACTGTTGCGGTGCGCCGTTGAGCAGTTCGACGCTGCCCTCCTGGACCATGAGACCCCAATGCGACGACGGCGGCTGCGCTCCGAGCCCGAGGAACGACAGGGCGGCCAGGTCCATCAGCGCAGAGGCGAAGATGATCGTGGCCTGCGCGACGATGATCCCCTGCACGTTGGGAAGCAAGTGGCGCAGGCAGATGCGAAGACCGGAGTAGCCCAGCAACCGGCACGCTTCGATGTACGGAAGGTGGACCTCGCGAACCACGACCGACCTGACCACGCGAGCGACATACGGTGCGTAGGAGATCGACAACGCGACCACCGGCGCCACCGTGCCGGCGCCGAACATGGCGACGGCGACAATGGCGATCAAGATGCTGGGAAACGCGAAGAGCACGTCCAGCGCGCGATTGGACAGCGCATCGACCGCGCCCCCGAACCACGCGGAAGCGACGGCGATGACGGTTCCGAGCATGACGGAGAAGATCGACACGCACAGCGGTCCGAGCAGGCTCGTCCGTGCGCCGTGCAGGATGCGGGACAGGATGTCGCGTCCGAGCGAGTCCGTGCTGAGGAGGTGCTGCGCGGACGGAGGCAGACCCTGGTTCAGGAGGTCTGTCGCGTGCGGGTCGTACGGCGCGATGAGCGGCCCGAGGATCGTGATCACGATGATCAGTCCCCCTGCCAGGCCCGCCCCCAGCGGCACCCGGCCCGCGCGGCGGCGCGGCTTGGTCGGCGCGACGACGTCCACATTCATGCTCTGCCCCTTCCCTGCCTGATCCGCGGGTCGAGAGCCGCCTGGATGAAGTCGATGGCAGTGGTCACGACGATGAACACGGCGACGAAGATCACGCTTACTGCCAGCACGATGTTGTGGTCCTTGTCGGAGACCGCCTTGACGAGAAGCGTCCCGAGGCCGGGAAGGTTGAACGCCGTCTCGACGACGATGGCGCCGGCGAACAGCGCGGCCACGGTCAATCCGGAGACGGTGATCACGGGCGCGGCTGCGTTGCGCAGCACGTGCCGGCGGAAGATGTGGGCCGGCGGGATCCCCCGCCCTCGAGCCGTGTCGACGTGATCCCGCCGCGCCTCGTCCTTGACGGCCGCCATCGTGATCTGAGCGACATAGGCGCTCCAGCTGATGGCCAAGGCCAGAGCCGGCAGCGTGAGGTGATGGATCGTGTCGAGCACGCCGCTCCCCCGCCCTTGCACCGGGAAGACGTTCCATTGCACCGCGAGGAACGCGACCAGTACCTGAGCGGCGACGAACTGCGGGACGCCGAGCAGCAGTCCCGTCACTGCGGCCATGGGTGCTCGGAGGCGCCGTACGGCACCGCCGAGGATGCCGAGCGTGAGACCGAGAACGATGATGAGCACGGTCGCGTAGGCCACGATCATCAGCGTGGTCCCGATGCGTGCGGAGATCAGAGAACTGACGTCCGTGCGGTAGATGATCGATGAGCCGAAGTCCCCGCTGATCGCGTCCGTGATCCAGTCCCAGTAGCGCTCGAGGAAGGGACGCCCCAGGCCGAGCTGTTGCCGGACGGCTTCACGCTCCACCTCCGATGCACGCGTGCCGACGATCTGGCTGACCGGGTCCCCGGGCGAGGCGGACACAGCGGCGAACACGAGGAAGCTCGCGGCCACGAGCGTCGCCGCGCGTGAGAGCAGCGATCCGGCGACGCTGCGCACCCGCGGCAGGGCACGGCGTGGCCGGACGGGACCGGCCGTCGAGTCGGGTTCGGTCGGGGCCGCTCCGGCGGGCCCGGTCGCGCTCGTCATCTCGAGGACAGATTCTCCGGGACGCGCGGCAACACGAGCGCCCATAGATCAGCGGTGAAGCCCGGGCGCTCACGTCCTTCGACCTCCACGGTGATCTTGTTGAGGACCAGGTATCCGTTGTGCTTCGGGCGGACTTCCTCGACGACTCCGCGTGCGCGCAGCTTCTCGCCGGCGAATACGGGCGTCACGAACCGCACCCGGTCCAGTCCGTAGTTCAAGGAAAACGCGCTCGGGTCGTCGAGTCTCGCCGCGAGATTGACGAGGTAGGGCACCAGCGAGAGAAGGTGGAAACCCTCCAGCATGTCGTCGGGGAAGTTCTCGACGTCCCAGCCGTACTCCGCCGGATCGTAGAACGTCGACTCGTCGAACAGCTCCATCCGGCGTTGATCGACGGTGATCCACGGGCTGACGAACGTACTACCGGCTCGCTGCGGGATGTCGGTGAACGTGAACCGCTCGGTCATCGCCGCTCACCTCCAGACGCCGTCGACGCGGTCGTAGCCGCCGGCTCGCAGATCGGGCTTCTCATCTTTCAGTTCTCCCTTGGCGACCTTGTCGGATGGTGTGCGGGGCAGCTCGTCGCGGTACTCGATGTAGCGCGGCACTTTGAACGGAGCGAGCCTCCCCTGCGCCCAGGACACGATGGACTCCGGCGGGACGGTCTCGCTCGTGGCGTCGCCGACCAGAACGACATACGCCTTGACCTCCTCGTCACGCCATTCATCAGGGACGGCCATCACGGCGCAGTCCAACACCTCCGGCATCTGGCGGATGGCGGCTTCAACCTCCGCGCAGGAGATGTTCTCGCCGCTGCGGCGGACCATGTCCTTGGCCCGCCCCAGGTAGTACAGCCACCCGTGCTCGTCCCGGCGTGCGTGGTCACCCGTGCGGAACCAGCCGCCGTCGATCAGAAGTTCCTTGTTGATCTCAGGTCGGTTGTGATAGCCGAGGAACATGCCCGGGCCCCGCACGCAGAGCTCGCCGACCTCGCCGTCGGGCACCTCGCGCAGTTCCGCATCGACGATCTTGAACTCCCGGAGCGGCATGGGGATGCCGATCGACCTGGCGCGCATCATCTCCGGCCGGTCCTCGGGGACATAGGTGCCGAAGCCGGTCTCGGTCATGGACCATCCATCGCGGACGATCACGCCGAAGCGCCGCTCGATCGCATCGACCTCTTCGGGCTCGGCCAGGTAGATCGACGCGACGCGCAAACCGTGCGCGCGGTCCAGGTCGCTCTCCGGGAACTTCAGGAGTTGCTGTGGAAACCAGCACCAGTCGATCCGCTGTTCGGTGATCCGCGCCAGGAAGTGTCGTAAGGTGGCGCCCTTCGGCACGACCACGGTGCCGCCGGACCACAGCGTACTGATCAGCAGCAGCGGCCCTGACATGTAGAAATACGGTGTGTCCTCCAGGCTGCGCCCGGACCGCCTCTTGACCACGGCGTAACTGGCCGCAGCGGTCAGCCAGTACCGCTGCGTCAGCAGGCAACCCTTCGGGAACCCGGTCGTGCCCGAGGTGTACTGGATGTGTGTGACGTGGTCCATGGAGACCGAGCCACACGGCGCCACCGTGTCGGCGGAATCGAGCTCGGCACCGTCAATATCAGGCCGCAGCACACGATCATTGGGCAGGCGGCTGAAGATCCCAGCGTCGGCCACGCGAGTTCGAAGGTCATCGCTGATGATCAGCCAGCCGACGCCGGCGTCGTCGGCGACGTAGTCCAGTTCCGTGCCCGTGTAGCGCGTGTTGACCGGCACGCATATGGCGCCGAGGCGGGCGAGCGCGAACGTGAGCGCGGGGAAGAGCGGGATGTTGGGCAGCATCACCGCGACGCGGTCTCCGGAGACGACGCCGGCAGCGGCCAGCGTGCCGGCCGCTCTGTCGACCAGAGCGGCGAACTCGGCGTAGGTGTACGAGCGCTCATCTTCGAAGTAGTCGAGTAGCGTCCGGGATCCGAATGTGCGGACGCGATCGGCCAGCAGGTCGTCGAGCGTCGCCGGGATCGAGTCGGGGTCCAGATCGTCCGCCGGGTGACGGATGGGGGTGGCTTGAACGGCGCGGTCAGTGGTCACGAGTTTCCTTCGTGGGCCGTCTGCAATTCGTTGTAAAATAAGCGTTGTACTACGGCCGTGTCAATAACTCGCTGGATCAGCCGCCGGCCGGAGGGCCGGACAGGAACAGCTTGCGTACGCGGTCCGTGATCTCCCAAGTGGTGCGGTCCCCGGCACGGAGATGGACCAGGACGCCCCGCCTCAGGTCGATCCGGCTGCCGTCGGCGAACGTGACGGTGCCCGCGCCGCTCAGGACGAGGAACAGCTCTTCGCTCTCGACATCGACGTCGGTCCCGGGACCCGCCTCCCAAAGGCCGAGGTCACAGGTCCAGCTCTGCCCGAGCACCACGTGGGCCGTCGCGAGCGACTCCGACGCGCCGTCCGGCGGCAGCGCCTCCGCGAGCACGTCCGCGCTGACCAGCCGCGCGGAGGCCATCGCCGGGACGCTCATGAGTCGAATCCCATGCCGAACCGGTCGAGCACACGCAGCCACACGTTGCGCCTGCCGGTCCGGTCCTGCCTGCGCATGGCCCATTGGGTGATCTGGATGCCGATCCACGCCAGCGGCTCGGGCGGGAACGGCAGCGGCTTCCTGCGCACCATCTTCAGCCGGGTCCGCTCGGTCGGCCGGCCATCGAGCAGGTCCAGCATGACGTCGGCGGCGAAGCGTGAGGCGCCGACGCCGAGGCCGGTGAAGCCGGTGGCATACGCGGTCCGGCCGCGGTGGGCGGTGCCGAAGAACGCGCAGAACCGCGAGGAGGTGTCGATGACGCCGGACCAGCGGTGGGTGAAGCGGATGCCGGCCAGTTGCGGGAACGTCTCGGCGAAGTGCCGGGCCAGTTTGTCGAAGGTTTCCCGGCGGTCGTAGTGCTGCGCTCTGATGGAGCGGCCGAAGTGGTAGACGGCGTCGTAGCCGCCCCACAGGATCCGCCGGTCCGGGGTGAGGCGGTAGTAGTGGAAGCGGGTGCCGGAGTCGTTGACTCCGATGGCGGGGTCCCACTTGATAGCTTGCAGTTGCTCGTCTGTCAGTGGCTCTGTCGCCAGGACGTAGTCGTAGACCGGTACCACGGGCAGTCGCAGGCGGCGCAGCGGGTTGGGGAACGCGTTGGTGGCGATGACCACCTTCTTGGCCTTGATGAGCACGCGGTCGGTGGCCGCCTCGATGTGGCTGCCGCGATCGTGGAGCGAGGCGAGCCGTGTGTGTTCGGCCAGGCGCGCCCCCAGTCTTTCTGCCGCGTCGGCGAGGCCCCAGGCGAGGCGGGCGGGGTCGACGAGCACGCTGTCGTCCGGGCTGTGGTGGCCCGCGAGGTAGGTCGGCGAGTCGACCAGTTTCCGGACCGCCGTCGCGTCGAGGAAGCCCTGTGTCCCCGGTCCGAGGTCGGCGATCTCGTGGTCGCGGGTGGCGACCGTGAGCACGCCGCCGCGGGCCAGGCCGCAGTCGATGTCGTAGCGCTCGACCGTGGCCGCGATCTCGTCGAGATTGCGGATGCCCAGCTCGTGCAGGATGGCATATTCGTCGGGCCAGCGCGCCCGGCCGTTGGCGGCGCCGTGTGTGATGCTGGCCTCGCAGAATCCGCCATTGCGGCCCGAGGCGTGATCCGCGATGCGGTCCGCCTCGATGAGCAGCACCTTGGCAGTGGGATCGCGTTCGAGGGCGCGCAGGGCGGTCCACAACCCGGTGAAGCCGCCGCCGACGATCAGCAGATCCGCCTCGGCCGGCTGGTCGAGCGACTCCCTGGCGGGCGGCCTGCTCGGGTTGTCCAACCACAGGGGTTTCAGTACGGAGTCATCGAATGACCCTTCGGGCCACGTCACCGTTTCTCACGTCCTTGGTACGGCGATTTGAAGTGCTGTCTGCTTCCGCGCCAAGTCCGGAATGTGGCCCGTTTCGTACGGGTTCAGGCCGTGGTCACCGAGCGGCGATGCTCGGCAACTCGATCACCCGCATGAAGTGCCGCAGCGCCTGAAGCTGGCGCTCGGGCGTCCACATCTCCGGGTGCTCGATCACGGACAGGACCATGCCGCTCGTCCAGACCCGCACCAGGTCCACCATGGCCTCGAGGTCGTCCGGATTGACGAATTCCTCGATGCCCTTCCTGATGACGTCCCGCATGCTCGGCTCGATCCGCGCGAAGAACTCGTCGACGGCGGGTTCCACATTCCGGTGGCTGACCAGGGCGACTCGCGCACGTTCCTGCGCGAGCGCCTGCTCGTCGATGGGGAGGAAGTACTGCAGCACCGCTTCGAGCCGGTCGTGCTGGTCCTGGATCGCGGTCAGCTCGTCGCGCATGGTGTGCGCGTCGTCGAGCGTCCGCTCCAGCATGGACTTCATCAGCGCGCCCCGGCTGGGAAAGTAGTGGGTCACCAGGGTGACCGATCCGCCGAGGCGCTGGCCGACCTTGCGCAGCGTGAACTGGTCGAGCCCTTCGTCGCCGAGGACTCGTTCTGCGGCGTCCAAGATCTGCTTACGCCGCTCGTCGTGGTCAACGTAAATCGGCACAGCACTCCTCCACCATGGTTATATAACGTCGGTCACATCATAAGGGTGCACCTCTACGCTTGTTGATGTTCCTCACGCCTTCGTGTCCGTGACGCCGGCATGCAACGGCTCCTCGGCGCGCAGCGCGGCTTTGTGAATCTTCCCGCTGGGCGTGTACGGCAGCTCGTCCCGGAACTCCACGTACCGGGGCACCTTGAAGGAGGCCAGCCCGGCCCTGGCCCACTCGACGACCTGCCGAGCCGTCAGGGTGACGCCCTCGGCGGGCACCACGATGGCCTTGACCTCCTCCTCCCGGTCCGGGTCCGGCACGGGGACGGCGGCGGCGTCGGCGATCTCCGGCATCGCGCACAGGTACTGCTCGACCTCGGCGGCGGAGATGTTCTCACCGCTGCGGCGGATCATGTCGCGGATCCGGCCGAGGAAGAAGTGCTGACCGTCCTCGGTTTTAAGGGCCACGTCCCCCGTGCGAAACCAGCCGCCGGGCAGGAAGAGCTCGGCGTTGGCCTCGGGGCGGTTGTGGTAGCCGAGCATCATGCCGCTGCCGCGGAAGCAGAGCTCGCCGGGCGTGCCCGGCGGCACATCGTTGAGGTGCTCGTCGATGATCTTCGATTCCCGGCTCGGCGAGCAGAAGCCCATCGATCCGTTGCCGGCGAGGTCGTCGCGGTCGTACGGCACTATCGTGCCCGGCCCGATCTCGGTGCTGGCGTAGCACTCGCGGGCCTTGATGCCGAACCGTTGCTCGATCGGGCGGTAGGCCTCGCGCGGCAGCCCGGCGACCGGGGCCCGCTTGAGCGCCAGCTTCTGATCGAGTTCGCTGGCGGGGAACTCCAGCATGTCCTCGTCGATCCAGGCGAAGTCGATCTGGTGGTCGTACAGCCATCCCATGAACTTGCGGCGGCTCAGCCCGGGTGTGATGTACAGCGCCGCGCCGCAGGTGATGGCCGTCATGAGGTATGCCTGGTTCTGCATGTAGTAGAACGGGTGGTCGGCGAGCATCCGCTGCGGGTCCACGGAGGCGGCCGCCCCGTAGATGCCCAGCTCCAGCCAGTACTCGTGGGTGAGCAGGCAGCCCTTGGGCAGGCCGGTGGTGCCGGAGGTGAACTGGATGTTCACCACTTCCAGGGGCTCAGCCCGGTGACGCCGCGCGGTGACCGGCGTGGCGAGCAGGCCCTCGTAGTCCAGCCCGGCACCGGCGCTCGGGCCGATGCCGACCACGCGATCCGCCGCGACCGGCCCGACCTTGTCATCGGCCAGGTGCTCGTCCACGAGGTCGCCTTCGCCGATCAGCCAGGTCGCCCCGGCGTCGGACAGCACGAAGTCGATCTCGCGGTTGGTGTATTTGGGGTTCAGCGGCACGATGGCTGCGCCCGCCTCGACGACGGCGAGCCAGGCGACGGGGAACTCGATCCGGTTGCGGATGAGCACGCCGACCTTGGCGCCGGGTTCCAGGCCGGCGGCCTCCAGTCCCGAGCGCAGCGCGCTCACCTCGGCATGCAGCTCGCCCCAGGTACGGGAGCGCCGCAGCCCTTCGATCTCGTACAGGGCGAGCCGATCGCCCCAGCGCTCGGCGGCGGCGTCCAGGGCTTCGGGCATCGCCTTACCGAGCAGCGCGCGGTGGTGCTCGGCGAGTCCTTCTACGAGGTTGTCAGACATGGTGCTGTCCTCGTCCTTTCTCAGGGGGCCGGGGTCCACAGGACTCGCTGGGTGGCCACGAAGCCGGGCTTCTCGCGGCCTTGGACCTCTCCCGCGAGGTCGAGGACGACGAGGTGACCCTGCTCGCCGCGGTCGATGACCTCGCGCACGGTCCCGGTGATCCGGAACCGGTCGGACAGGCGGATCACGGACACGAAGCGCACGTGGTCGAGGCCGTAGTTCCACGGCGTGCACGGGGTTTGCGAGACCAGCACGTGGTTGAGCAGATAGTCGAGCATGCCGAGTAGGTGGAAGCCCTCGACGAGGCCCTCGCCGTACCCGTCGTCCCCCTCCGAACCGTAGGAGTGAGGGTAGCTGTCCAGGTACGTGGCGAACTCGAACTGCGCCGATCGGTCCTCGTCCATCGTGAACCACGGCGTGGTGAACGACCTGCCCACCACCTTGGGCAGGTCGTTCGGATGCGGAACCGTCAGGATGACGACCTCGGACGTGTCCGTGACGTCGATGCCCATCACACCTCCTTGATATTCGTCATGTTACATAACCTTCGTTATATTATCTACTTGGGCAGGGGCCGGGTTCGGCGCGAGCCAGCCCAGGTCAGGTGGATCGACGGCGAGGGCGCCAGCCTGGTCGCGGGATCGCGTCGATGAGTGCCCGGGTGTAAGCCCGTGTCGGGCGGTCGAGAATGTCGGCCGTCGGCCCCTGCTCCACCACCTGACCGTGCTGGAGCACCACGCAGGTGTCGCTCACCTGCCGTACGACCGCCAGATCGTGGGAGACGAACAGGTAGCTGATGTCGCTGCGTTCGCGGATGTCGGCCAGAAGGTTGAGCACCTGGGCCTGCACGCTGACGTCGAGGGCCGAGACAGCCTCGTCGAGGATCAGCAGCGCTGGTTCCAGCGCCAGAGCGCGGGCGATGGCCACACGCTGGCGCTGCCCGCCGGACAGCGCGCCCGGCCGCTGCCTGGCATGCTGCTCGTCCAGCCCCACGTCGTGCAGCAGCCTCGCCACCCGTTCGCCACGTTCGCCACGTTCGCCGCGTTCGCCGCGGCGGCGCAGGCCGTGCAGCGACAGCAGTTCGTGCAGTCCCGCGCCGATCGTCTGGCGCGGGTCGAGGGAGCCATAGGGGTCCTGAAACACCATCTGTACGGGTCGTGCCGCCTGCGGCGCGTTGACCAGGACCGTTCCCGAGGTGGCCGGCTCCAGGCCCGCGATGATCCGGGCGGCGGTGGTCTTGCCCGAGCCCGACTCGCCCACCAGGGCCAGGCACGTGCCGCGGTCGATCGAGAAGCTCACGTCGCGCAGGGCGACATGCGAGGGCGCCCGGCGAGCGGGGAAGGTCTTCGACAGGCCACGCACCTCCAGAAGCGATGTGTCGTCGCCCCCGGCCAGGCTGGTCATGCGATCGTCGTCGCGTGGCAGCGCGCTCATGAGACCCGCTCCCGCAGAGAGCCCGCGAGCTCTTCGGCTCTGTGGCAGGCCACTTCCCGCCCTTCCAGCTCCCGCCGCGGCGGGCGTTCGGTCTGACAGCGGTCCTCGGCGAACGCGCACCTGGCGGAGAAGGGGCAGCCGGGCCCCGCCTCGTAGGCGGGGACCGGCCGTCCAGGAATCGCCTGAAGGCGGCGGACCCGCGTGGCCGACGGGCGGGATCGCAGCAGGCCGGCTGTGTAGGGGTGCAGCGGCCGCGCGCAGAGGTCTTCGGAGCGGCCCGTCTCGACGATCGTTCCGGCGTACATCACAGCCAGCCGGTCGGTGACGGCCGCCGCGAGGTCGAGGTCATGGGTGACGAACAGCAGGCTGCGGTCCCGTTCCCTGATCTGCTCCAGCAGGATGGCCATCACCTCCGACTGGACGGTGACGTCGAGTGCCGTGGTCGGTTCGTCGGCGAAGATGAGCCGCGGGCCCGGCAACAGCGCCGCGACGATCATCACCCGCTGCAGAAGCCCGCCGGAGAGCTGGTGAGGATACTGGTGCATGCGCCGCTCCGCGTCGCCGATGCCCACGTCCCGCATCAGGGCGCAGGCCGCGTCCCACGCCTCCGCCGCCGGCATCTGTCCGGTGTCGACGACTCCTTCGGTGACGAACTGGCCGATGGTCCGGCTCGGGTTGATGTGCGCGCGCGGATCCTGGTGGATCAGGGCCACGTCGCTCGCGCGGTAGCGGGCCAGCTCTTTGCGGGCCATGGAGAGGACGTTCTCGCCGTCGAAGACGATCTCGCCGGACGCTTTCAGCCCGCGCGGCAGCAAGCGCATGGCCGCTTTGATCGACAACGACTTGCCCGATCCAGACTCCCCCACGAGCCCCACTGACTCGGCGGTGCCGACGGTGAGGCTCGCGCCGTCGACCAGGGTGCGATCGGCCAGATGCACCTGGAGCTCGCGCACGGCCAGCAGGGTGTTCATCGACGACCTCCGTATCGGGCTGCCAGTTGCGCGCCAAGGACGTTGAACGCCACCACGGTCACGACGATCAGGGTTCCGGCGACCGCACTCTGCTGCACGGCCCCGTCGAGCAGTTCCGAACGCCCCTCGGCGACCATGACCCCCCATTCGGCTTGCGGTGGCTGTATGCCCAGCCCGAGGAAGGAGACGGCGGCGAAGTCGGCCAGTGCCGTGCCGAATCCGTAGGTGGCCTGGGCGAGCAGGATGGGGAACACGTTGGGCAGCAGGTGCCGCACGCCGATCCGCACCGGCGACATGCCGGCGAGCTGGAGGCTCTCGACATAGCCGCGGTGCCGCTCCCGGACGGCCATGCTGCGCACCACTCGGGCCATGTACGGGGCGTACACGACCCCGAGCGCGAGCACCGGCGCCCAGAATCCGGCGCCGAAGACCGCCGAGGACAGGACGGCGACGAGGATGCCGGGCACGGCGAACATGACGTTGAGCAGCCGGTTGCAGGTCCGGTCCACCCATCCGCCGTGCCAGGCGCTGAAGAGGGCCAGCGCGGTGCCGAGCACCGCGCTGATCAGCACGATCATGGCCGGCCCGGCGAAGCTGAGCCGGGCGCCGGTCAGTGCGCGGGACAGGATGTCCCGGCCCAGGGAGTCGGTGCCGAGCCAGTGGTGCGCGGTCGGTCCCTGGCTCGCGGCGAGCACGTCGGTGGCGTCGGCCTCGTACGGGGCGAGCCAGGGGCCCACGATCGCCAGAGCGGTGAGCAGGGCCGCGGTGACGCCGGAGACCAGCAGCATCGGGTGCCCCGCACCGGCCGACCGGCGACGCGTACTCGGCACCGTTCTCGTCCAGGTGACGGCCATCACGCACCCGCTCTCTCTCGCGGGTCGAGTGCCGCCTGCACCAGGTCGATCATCGTGGTCATCACGACGAAGACGACCACGATGATGAGGCTGACCGCGGTCACCACGTCGTAGTCCTTGCCGGAGATGCTCTGCACCAGCAGCGCCCCGACGCCGTCCACCCCGAACGCCTGCTCCACCACCACCGTCCCTGAGACCAGGCCCGCGATCGCCAGGCCGGAGGCCGTCAGCACAGGAAGTGCGGCGTTGCGCAGCACGTGTTTGCGCAGGATGATCCCGGCCGGGATGCCGCGGCCCCGGCTCGTGGCCACGTACTCCTTGTCCGATTCCTCATCGACCGCGGTGGAGGTCAGCTGGGAGACGTACGCGCCGTACCCGATCGACAGGGCGATGGCCGGCAGCGTAAGATGCCACACCTTGTCCAGGAACCCGTCGCCGGCCCCATAGGTGGGAAACCAGCCGAGCCGGACGGCGAACACACCGATGAGGGCGTTGGCCGCGACGAAGCTCGGGACGGCGATGCCGACGGCGACCAGCGTCGCGACGATCGGACGTCCGTGGCGGGCGGCACCGCCCGCCACGCCGACGGCGATCCCGACGACCAGCACCAGGGCCGCCGCCATGGCGACGAGCAGCAGCGTGGTCTGGATGCGCGGTCCCAGCAGCGAGGTGACCTCCTGCCGGTAGGTCGACGACCGGCCCAGGTCGCCCCGCAGGGCAGCCGTCAGCCAGTGCCAGTAGCGCTCGAGCAGCGGGTCGTCCAGCCCCAGCTGCGCCCGCACGGCTGCCCGCGCCTCGTCGGTGGCCCGGGCACCGAGGATCCTGGCGACCGGGTCCCCCGGCGCCATCGACAGCCCGGCGTAGATCACGATGGACGCGGCCAGGATCGTGGCCAGTGCGCCGGACACCGTGCCGGCGGCTCGCCGTATTAGTGCGGTGGTGTGGCTGTACGTCACCGGCGTCTTCTCAACGATGGCCATCGAGCCTCATCCAGCCGCGCCGACGTAGGCCATCTGCGGCATCGACCAGTAGGCGAAGGACGTCACCGCACCTGTCAGGCGGTTGTTCAAGAAGCTGATCGTGTTGGTCGACAGCAACGGGACGGTGCTCGCGTCCGGTTCGAAGATCTCCTGCGCCTTGATGATCTTCTGCGCGCTCTCCGCCGGGTCGAGCGTCTGCCGGGCCTCCGTCAGCAGCTTGGTGACCTCCGCGTTGTCGTAGCCGGTGTAGTTGTACGGCTGATCTGGTAGCAGGTCGAAGCCCAGCGGTTCGAGGGGGTTCTGGCCGGCGTTGAAGTTGCTGCTCAGCATCAGGTCGACGCCCGGGCGTTTGGACGCGTCGTAGCTCGCCTCGGCCCACACCAGGGGCTGCATCGACTGGATCGTGACGGTCACGCCGATCGCCTTGGCCTGCTGCTGGATGAGCTGGGCGGTCCGAGACATTGTCTCGTCACCGGCCATGGTGGCGAGCACGACCGTGTCGCCCTTGTACGACGACCCTTGGACCAGCGCCTTGGCTGCCTCTACGTCGTAGGAACGTTCCTTGACGTACTTGTCATAGGCCGCCTGATACCGGCCATGCTGAGCGCTCGGCCAGGTGGCCGGTGCGAGCAGGGTGTAGTTCGCCTCGGCGGCCCCGTGGAAGACCACCTTGGCCAACGCGTCCCGATCGACGGCCCGCTGCAGCGCCTGACGGAGCTTGTTGTCGGCGAGGGGGCCGTCGGGGCGGGCGACGGAGAGATTCACGCTCTGGGTGGACGGGCCGAAGACCAGCCGGCCCTTCTGCGACTTCTGCAGACTGGAAACCGTGGAGACGGGCAGTTCGTACGCGCCGTCGATCTCGCCCGCGTTCAGCGCCTGGGCCACGGCGGTCGCGTCGGTGACGAAGGTGAAGTCGACCTCCTTGGCGAACGGCCGCAGTTCCTTGTTCCAGTAACCGTCGTTGCGCTTGAGGGTGATGCCGCTGCCGCTCTTCCACTCGCCCAGGGTGAACGGGCCGCTGCACACCAGCCCGCCCAATGGGGTGCCCGCGTTCTTGCCGGCTCGCTCGGCCCACTCTTTCTTGACGACGGCCCCCGAGATCGTCGCCATGCCGTCGGCGAACAGCGCGTCAGCCTTCTTGAAGGTGACCGTGATCTCCTTGTCGCCGGTCTTCTTGATCGAGTCGACGTAGAGGAAGACGAAGCTGACGATGGCGGTGGGGTCGGCCGAGCGCTTCAGGCTGTAGACGACGTCGTCGGCCGTCACCGGCGTTCCGTCCGAGAAGGTGACGCCGTCGCGCAGAGTGAAGACCAGCTCCGTGGGCGAGCGTTGTTCCATCGTGGCCAGGTTCGGGCGGGTGCTGAAGTCGGCATTCATGCTGAGCAGCGAGTCGCACACGTTCTTGACGACCTGCCCGGAGCTGTAGCTGGCGGCGTTGCGCGGGTCAAGTGTGTCGGGTTCACCCGTCGTGAGATTCCAGACGATCTTGTCGACGTCGCCCTTGGCGGCCGGGAGGGAAGAAGTGAGCTTCGCTGGGTCGATCTTGGGAGTAGCGGGGGCCTCTGTGGAGCTGCCGCCGCAGGCGGCCACCGCGGTGCTCACGATCAGGGCCACGGCCGCGAACACGACACGGCGCCCGGTCATATGGGCAAGGTCCATGGCTTCTCCTGACTTCTTGCATGTGACCTGGATCATGCCAGTGACATAACCGTGAACATATAACCCTCGTCGTATAACCCACAAGACACCTCTTGCGAAATCAAGGTGACGTAATGTTCGCTACGTCACACAACGCTTGTCACAGCACGGGTCGAGCTCGAAGGAGATGCACGCATATGTCAGAGGAGTTGTTCTGGAAGAGCGCCTGGGAACTCGGCGAGCTCTACCGCGACCGCAAGGTGTCGCCGGTCGAAGTGGTCGACGCGGTGCTGGAGCGGCTGGAGAACGTCAACCCGAAGATCAACGCCATGGTGACCGTGACCGCCGACCGGGCCCGAGAGCAGGCCAAAGCGGCCGAGGAACGCCTGCGCCACGAGGACGACCTGCCGACCCTGTTCGGAGTGCCGATCACGGTAAAGGACCTGACCGACACGGCCGGCGTCCGCACCACGTACGGCTGCCAGGCCTTCGCCGAGCACGTTCCGGAGGAGGACGCCCTGGCCTGGGCCAGGCTCAAGGAGCAGGGCGTCATCCTCATCGGCAAGACGACGACCCCGGAGTTCGGCCTGCTCGGCGTGACAGAGAGCCACCTGACCGGCTCGACCGGAACTCCCTGGGATCCGTCCCGCAACTCCGGCGGCTCCAGCGGCGGCGCCGCGGCCGCAGTGGTCTCCGGCATCGCGCCGATCGCCTGGGGCTCCGACGGCGGCGGCTCCATCCGCGTCCCTTCCTCCCTGTGCGGAGCCGTCGGCGTCAAGCCCTCCATCGGCCGCATCCCGCACGCCCACAACACCGACACCGACTCCACCGAGGGTCCGATCACGCGCCGCGTCATCGACGCCGCGCTGCTGCTCGACGCCACCGTCGGACCCCACCCCTTGGACCGCATCGCCCTGCCCGCGACCGGCGAGAACTACACCGCGGCGGTCCGCGAGCCGGGCGACCTGACCGGCGTGCGCATCGCCGCCTGTTACGACCTCGGTCAGGGCGCGCTTGACCCGGAAGTCCGGCATGTCTTCACCCAAGCGCTGAACGACATGCGGGCCGCCGGCGCGTGGGTCGAGGAGGTCGGGATCCACCTACCCGACACCCAGGAGTTCTTCGACCAGTTCTCCAGCCCCGAGTACATCCCGTACGCCGACGAACTGCTCGCCGCCGGCCTACCCGTATGGCCGCTGATCACCGACATCGCGGCGCGGGCGCGCCTGCTGACAGGGGCGCAGGTGAGCACCGCTATGCGCCAGGGCAAGACCGACGTATACGAGGCCTTCCTCACCGTGCTCGACGGCTTCGACATCATGGTGACCCCCACGACCCCGATCACGGCCTTCCCCCACGCCGGCGACTACGGCCCGACCGTGCTGGTAGACGATCGGGAAGTGCCGCCCCTCGGCCTGTTCCTCCACTCCATGACCGAACCGCCCAGCCACGCCGGCCTGCCGGCCCTGTCGATCTGCGGCGGCTTCACCGCCGAGGGCCTGCCGGTGGGCCTGCAGTTCATCGGCCCGCTGTACGCCGACGCGGCCGTCATCTCGGTGGCGGCCCGCTACGAACGCGCCACCACCTGGCATGAACGCCACCCCACCCTCTAGAGGAAGGCCACGGTCGGGACCCGATGATCTGCCGGGTCCCGACCGTTCGTTGTTTCCTGCTTACCCGCGCGGGCGGGTGAGGGTGGCGAAGAGAGCGGCGAAGTTGTCGAGGGTCTCCACGGCGATGCCGTTGTCGCGGTGGGAGAGCCAGGAGGAGATGACCCCGCTGACCACCGAGTTGATCATCTCGGCGAGGGCCCGCGTGTCGACGGTCGGCTCAAGACCCGCCTCGTCCGCGAAGCGCTCCAGGTAGGACACGGTCTTGTCGAGGTAGGCCCGGTGCTCCCAGGCCGGCAGTTCGCTCAGCTCCGGTTCTCGCAGGGCGAGGTTGACCAGTTCGCTCAGGACGAGCTGCGTCTCGGGATCCGCCTCCACGGCCGACCAGTAGGCGCGCAACAGCGTCCGGATGTTCTCGACGGGATCGACTTCAGGGGTGATGGCGGGCCAGGCGGCGTCCAGGGCGATGTTGATATCGGTGGACAGCAGGGCGGCGTAGAGCTCCTGCTTCGAGCGGAAGCAGTAGTGGAAGGCGCCGTGCGGCATGTCCGCCTCCGCGCAGATCGCCCGCGTCGTCGCCGCAGCGATGCCCTCGCGTTTCATCACGCGCAGTGCCGCCGCCACCAGCAGCTCGCGCCGGACGTCCGCGCTGACGTGCTTCTTCGTTGCCTTGTCCGCCTGTGCCATAGCCATGCCCTCCAGGATAGCAAGAAGTTGGCCACGTGACTTGGCCAATCGACTCAGCCATTTGACTTGGCCGCGTGGCCAACTCTATGGTCGTTTCATTGGCATGCCGCAAAGGAGTGAATTGACATGCCCGTGCTGGAGGAATCGAGGCCGGTGGGAGTCCGTCAGTGGTGGGCCCTGGCCGCGCTGACCGTGCCGGTGCTGCTGATGAGCATCGACCTGACCGTGCTGTCGATGGCGGTGCCCGCACTCAGCGAGGAACTGACCCCGACGGCGACGCAACTGCTGTGGATCATTGACGTGTACGGCGTGTTCCTGGCCGGCCTGCTGATCCTCATGGGAGCGTTAGGAGACCGGATCGGGCGCCGCCGCCTGCTGCTGATCGGCGCGCTGGCGTTCGGAGCCGCCTCCGCCCTGGCCGCGTTCGCCTGGAGCGCGGAGGTGCTGATCGTGGCCCGCGCGCTCCTGGGCCTCGGGGGCGCCACCCTGATGCCGTCGACGCTGTCGCTGATCCGCAACATCTTCCAGGACCCCGCTCAGCGACGCCGCGCCATCTCGGTCTGGGCCGCCGCCTTCGCCGGCGGCGCCGGGCTCGGGCCGGTGGTGGGCGGGCTGCTGCTGGAGCACTTCTGGTGGGGCTCGGTGTTCCTGATCAACCTGCCGGTCATGGCGTTGCTACTCGTCGTGGGCCCGTTCCTACTGCCCGAGTCCAAGGATCCGAACCCGGGCCCGTTCGACATCGTCTCGGCGCTCATGCTGATCGCCGCCGTACTCGCGCTGATCTTCGGGATCAAGCGGGCGGGTGAGCACGGCTGGGGCGTCGGCCCGATCGCCGCGCTGCTCGCAGGCGTGCTCCTCGCGGCGCTCTTCGCGGTCCGTCAGCGGCGCCTGGCCCACCCCATGATCGACATCAAGCTCTTCCGGTCGCTCCCGTTCACCGTCGCGGTGTTCGCGAACATCGCCGGAGTGTTCGCCATGACCGGCGTGATGTACTTCTTCCCGCAGTACGTCCAACTCGTCCTGGGGCACTCGCCGCTGGAGGCGGGCCTGTGGTCGCTGCCGCTGGCCGTGGGCGCCGTCCTCGGCGCACTCACCGTCCCAGCCATTGCCCGCCGCCTTCCGGCGGGCTGGGTGATCGGCCTGGGGCTGGCCGCCGCGGCAGCGGGCTACCTGCTGCTCAGCATGCTGGGCGCCGACGAGGTCATGGCTCTCGCCTTCAGCGGCGGGGCACTCCTCGGCGTCGGCGTCGGACTGGCCGACACGCTCACCAACGACGTCATCGTCGGCACCGCGCCGGCCGAGAAGGCCGGGGCCGCGGCGGGGATCAGCGAGACGGCCTACGAGATCGGCGGCACCCTGGGCACCGCCATCCTGGGCAGCATCGGCGCCCGCCTGTACCGGGACCAGGTCCTCGAGGGCCTGCCCGCCGAGACGCCGCGCGCGATCACCGATGCCGCGACGCAGACCCTCGGCGCCGCAGGCCAGGCCGCCGCCCAGTTGCCGCCGGAGCAGGCCGGCCCCTTCCTCCTCGTCGTGAACGGCGCCTTCGTCAACGCCATGACCCAGACGTTCACGGCCGCCGCGCTCATTGTGGGCGCCGCCGCCGTCGCCGCGATCGTCACGCTCCGACGGCACCGCCACAACCACTGAAAGGGAGTCCGCCATGTCCGCGGTCAAACCGCCGACCACTGCCCCCGGTACGCCCGAGATGCCCGGGCCGAAGGCCCTGCCGCTGCTGGGCAACCTGGCCGAGGTGCTGACCACGTCCGCCGAGACGAGCGTCGACTTCGCCGACGCGTATCACCGCAGGTACGGCGGCATCTTCGCGTTGACCATCGCCGGTGAACGAACGATTTTCGCTTCGAGCCATGCGCTGGTCTCCCAGATGTGCTCCAGCCCTTTGTGGACGAAGTCGGTCCACGCGGCGCTCGAGGAGGTGCGCGCCTTCGGAGGCGATGGTCTGTTCACGGCCCACAACCACGAGCCGAACTGGGCGATCGCCCACCGCCTTCTCATGCCTGCCTTCGGCCCGGTCGCCATGAAGGACTATTTCCCCGCGATGCTCGACATCGCCGATCAGATGTTCACCCGCTGGGAGCGCTTCGGGCCGGACGCGCGCATCGACGTCCCCGACGACATGACCCGCCTGACCCTGGACACGATCGCCCTGTGCGCCTTCGACGTCCGGCTCAACTCCTTCTACTCCGAAGAACTGCACCCGTTCGTCGGGGCGATGGTGCGCAGCCTCGTCGAAGCCGGCGCCCGCAGCGAACGACTGGCGGCCATCCAACCGTTGCTGTTCAGGACCAACCGCCAGTACCGGGACGACATCGCGGCCATGCGCCGCATCACCGAGGAGATCGTCGCGGCCCGGGCCGCCCAGCCCTCCTCCACGCGCCCCGACGACCTGCTAGAACGCATGCTCACAGCCGTCGACCCCGTGACTGGCGCGAAGCTGCCAGAGGAGAACATCCAGTACCAGCTCGCGACCTTCCTGATCGCGGGCCATGAGACGACCTCCGGCCTGCTCTCCTTCGCCACCTACGAACTGCTCACCCACCCCGATGTGCTGCGCAGAGCCCGGCAGACCGTCGACCAGGCCCTCGGCGATCGCACACCCGGCTTCGACGACCTCGCCGACCTCGGCTACCTGGGTCAGGTCCTCCGCGAAACACTGCGGATGCACCCGACCGCGCCCGCTTTCGCCCTGACCCCCAGCGAGGACACCACGCTGGGCGGGTACGCCGTGCGCAAGGGCGAGGACGTGCTCATCATGCTCCCCACGCTCCACCGCGACCCCGCCGTCTGGGATTCCCCGGACCTCTTCGACCCCGATCGCTTCGCCCCCAAGCGGATGGCCGAGATCCCCGAATACGCGTGGATGCCGTTCGGCCACGGCGCCCGAGCCTGCATCGGCCGACCCTTCGCGCTCCAGGAGGCCACCCTGGTCCTGGCGATGATGCTGCAGCGGTTCGACATCGAACTCGCCGATCCCGGCTACGAGCTGGTCATCCAGGAGTCGTTGACGATCAAACCCAAGAATCTCGCCATCCGTGCCACGCCGCGCCTCGCCCGCTCACGCGTGCAACTACCTTCCTCGGCGGATACCGCCGTCACCAGCGAGAACACCATGCCCAGCCATGACACCCCACTCCTCGTGCTCTACGGCTCGAACGGGGGAAGCAGCGAGAGCCTGGCGCGCACGATCGCCTCCGACGGGGCGCTGCGCGGGTGGAAGACGACCGTGGCCCCGCTGGACGAATACGCAGGACGCCTTCCCACGACCGGGCCGGTGGCTATCGTCACCTCCTCCTACAACGGCACCCCGCCCGACAACGCGCGGCGCTTCCTCACCTGGCTCACCACGGACGAGCCTGACCTGAGCAGCGTCGACTACCTCGTGCTCGGCTGCGGCAGCCTGGACTGGGCGGCCACCTACCAGCGAGTCCCCACTCTCCTCGACGAGGCGATGCGGGCCGCAGGGGCACGCCGCATCCGCGAGCGCGGCACGATCGACGCCCGCACGGACTTCTTCGGCGACTGGGAGCGCTGGTACGAACCCCTGTGGCCACTTCTGTCCGACGAGTACCGCGTCGAACAGATTGCGCAGACCGGTCCCCGATTCCGCGTCATCGAGACAGACGACGGGCACGAGGGAAACCACGCGACCGCGGTCGTACTGGACAACCGCGAGCTCGTACGCCACCCCAGCCGCAGATCGAAGCGCCATCTGGAGATCCGCCTTCCCGACGGCATGCGCTATCGAACCGGCGACTACCTCTCGGTCCTGCCCCAGAACGACCCCCATCTGGTCGCCAGGATGATCGAACGCCTCGGTACGCGCGCAGACCGGATCTGCACGATCGAATCGAGCGCGCCTCAAGGGCTTGTCCCCATCGGACGAGCGTTGCGGGTGGACGACCTGCTGACCCGATACGTCGACCTGGCGGCCCCCGCTTCCCCGGGCGTGGTGGCCCGGCTGACACAGACGACCAGCTGCCCGCCGGAACGAGCGGAACTCGAACGCCTCGCCTTCGACGACCACGCCGAGCAGGTCCTGCGCCGCAGGCTGACGCTGATCGACCTGCTCGAGAAGTTCGCCTCGTGCCAGGTGGACCTCGCCCTCGCGCTCGAACTACTGCCCGCACCCCGACCGCGCCAATACTCCATCAGCTCCGCCGCCGAAGAGCAGAGCGAGGTGGCGCTGACCGTGTCGGTACTGGAAGGCCCGGCCCTGTCCGGCAAGGGCACGTTCCACGGCACGGCGTCGAGCTATCTCCAGCGCGTACGGCCGGGCGATCGCATCGTCGCCACCATCACCTCCCCTCCGAGCACGTTCCGCCCACCGGCCGACACCGGCACCCCGGTGGTCATGATCGCCGCAGGCTCGGGTGTCGCCCCCTTCCGCGGGTTCATTCGGGCACGCATGGCCGCCGCCGCGACCGCACGGGACGTGGGCCCTACGGTGCTGTTCTTCGGCTGCCAACATCCTGACTGGGACGACCTGTACGCCGACGAGTTCGCCGAGCACACGCAAGCCGGCCGTCTCGAGGTCTATCGGGCGTACTCCCGGCTGCATGACGGCCACATCGGCTACGTCCAGCACCGGCTGTGGGAACAACGCGAACGCGTACGAGCCCTTATCAGCGACGGGGCGCATATGTACGTCTGCGGCGACGCGACCGGCATGGGCCCGGCCGCCGAAGAGACACTCCGGCGCATCGGCACGACTATCTCGGACGACCAGAACGGCCGCGGGTGGCTGCAGGAGATGCGAGAGGCGGGACGCTACGCAACGGACGTGTACTGACCTCGGCCCCGACTTCCGGCACCACCCTCATGGTGCGCGATCCGGATGTGCTGAACTGCGGGCGATTCGCTCATCCCGCCGTGCTTCCACGCAGGATCGCGTCGTTGAGGGGAACACCGTTACCAAGCCCAGCACAGGATCTCTTCCGGAGTCCGGTCAAATCCGGGGTCGCCCCCTGTAGATCTCTGCTTTCAGTCACCAGATGTGTAGCAACTCGTACAGACGGTGGCATTGGTCAGGGCCGCGGGCGACCTCGACGGCTTGCCTGTACAAGGGCAGGAAATGCGCCCGCTTGTCCGGCGGCAGGGCGCGCAGAATCACGGCCAGGTCGTACGGTGGTGTGTCCTCGACGAGCTGCGCACTCATGGGAGATGACCGTACCCGTCCGCCTGCTCGGTCCGCTCGAAAGTGTCGGCGTCGAGATGGTTGCTGGTGAGGTGCCCGACAGATACGCCTTCGCCGCTGAAGGACTCCCCTGCTGGCACCGCACGGGTCGACGTCCATCACCGGATTACGGCCGCTGACGCATTGCCGGGCCCGGCAGCGAGGCCGGGCGCGGGATGTGGGTGGATCTCATGGTCAGCGGGGGCTTGAGGCACCGTCCCACTCGAACAGATCTCTGGTGGGCACGCTGAGCGCGTCGGCGATCTGGAACACCTTGTCCAGGTGCGGGCTGTACATGCCGTTCTCGATCCGGTTGATCGTCTTACGGTCGACGTCGGCTATCTCGCCCAGTTGTTCCTGGGTGAGCCCGTGCCCTTCGCGGAGTTCACGCAGCCGCAGGCCGAACTGTCTGCGCAGCTCAGCCAGGCGTGGCGTGATCGGATCGGGCACCCACCCACGGTGACGTGCATGATCACCAAAGGTCTGTACCAACGTTGGTACAAATGATGGTCGTGGACCCCAGCCACGCCGCGGTGACGTGCAAACATGCAGCCGCACCACCGCACACGCAGTCGTTATCGCCGCCCCTAAAGAAGGACGCATGACCCGTTCCCGGCAGGCCCACCCCTACTCGACCCGCACCATCACCCCACCCCGCCGCACCCGCGATGGCGGCATCTCCCCCGCCTGGCTGCTCATGCAAGCCGCCCAGTTGTCCTGGGAGATCCGCAACATCCTGCTACTGATCAACGGCATGCGGCTCAACCTCAGCGAAGAGCTCCAGATCCACAGCGAATCCAGCGACATGCTGATCAACGCCGCACACGCCACAGCCATCATGGAAGCCCGCCTACCGCTGGCCCCCGCCTGGGGCAGCGGCCGGCCCCGCAGCCGCTCCATCTTCGCCCAGGCACGCGAAGCCGGGACCAACCCCGCCGAAGTACGCCCAGACCTGGCCATGGTGCACCCACCCATCGACCCCCACTTCACCCAAGACGTGGACGCCGCCATGCGCGACGACCCCGACCCCCACGCCCAATGCGACGGCACCACCCTCAAAAAGGAACGCTGCACCAAAAACATCGTCACCGGCATCGGCTCAGCCCACTGCAGCGTCCACCTCACCCCCGCCGAACGACAGCGCCGCGACAACCTACGCGCAGCGCAAGACCGCCAGATGCAAGCCATCCACGACGCCCTCGACGACCAGCGCATGGCTCTGGCCGCGAACTGGATCGACCGCTACGGCCGCCGCCCCCACCGCCTGGAACTGCCCAGCCCGCCGAGCCGCCCGCGCCAGGTCATCCCGTTCGACGACGATGCCGGACTGACACTCAGCGAAGAGGACCACGCGATGCTCGCCCTGTACGACACCGGTTGGCCGGCCCTGTGCCCACGCTCGGCGGAAATCATCGCCGCCCTCCTGGACTGCCCCCGTGGCACGACCGCCGACCTCGCCGAAATCGCCGCCCTCCAGACACCGCAGCGCTGGTCCAGCGGCGAGCAGTGGCTCGAGTCCAGCATTTGGGACGGCATCCGGCCCCCGGCTCTCGCCCTGCCTGTCGCCGGTGAGGTTCCGGAGCTGGATGAGCACCCAGCCGTCCAGGTGCTGCGCCGCCACCTACACGATGACCACCAAGCGTGGGAATGCTGGAATACTGGCTTCGCCACCCTGGTCGAGGCCTGCGATGACCCGCCTGTGGACACCATGGCCGAGTTGCTGGCCTTCTGGCAGGACATCGGCATCTTGACCTCAGAGGACAGCATGGCCGACGAACCCCTCTGGGCGCTGCGGCCATCGCTGCCCTCCCCCTGGCGAGTGACGTACGCCAGGGGCCGCCACGTCCAACCGCACGTCCTGGCCAGCGCACTCGACCATCTACTCGCCAACGACGTGCCCTTGGACCCCGGCCTTCCCCCACGCGAAGTCTTCAACCTGATCATCGCCCCGAAGGGAGAAAGCGCCCACGGCACCGACATGGCCACCAGAGATACCGTCAGCGCCTCAAGTTGAAAGCCCCTCGGCAACCGGTACCGGTGAAGGAAGATGCTTCCCCACCGGCGATCGACCTGGTGACGCACTCACGCCAGGAACGCTGAGGGTCCGGCCCGTTCCACAGCGAACGCGGCGCCCGCCACTTGGGACTCGACGAGCAGATCCTCGGCTTGAACAGATCCCTGCACGGCTGCCGTCACGCCGCAGCCGATGGTCTGCGCGCCTCGACAGCGCGGGCGGCCACCAGCCGCGATCGCGTGCCCGGATTCGGGCGCGATCCTCGGGAAACACCGAGTCCCACTCCTCATCGAGGGCGAACCAGCGCGGCGGCTGCCCGCTCTCCCCACCCAGCGGCACATCGAGATCGCCTATCGCGGCGTACGACAGGCCAAGCGTCGGCGACCAGTCCGAGCGGTAGGAACGCACGCAGACCGCGGCCGGCACATCCAGCAGTTCCGTGTGCAGCCCGGTCTCCTCGACCAATTCGCGTGCTGCGGCGGCGCGGGGTGTCTCTCCCCGCTCGACCTTGCCGCCGGGAGGCACCCAGCCCCGCACCCGGTGCCTGACCAGCAGGACGTGCCCGAAGTCCGGATCGGTCACCCAGACATGGAAGAGGCCCAAGACCCGACGCCGTAATCTGCGCACGCTCGGCATTCCTGACCATAAGGCCAGGGAATGGGCATCGAGCGGCAAGGGGTATTGGCGCATCGCGGGCTCGCCCATTCTGGCGCGGGCGCTGCCCAACATCCACTGGGCCGATCTTGGCCTGAAGGGTCTGTATCCGACCTGGCACAGGCTCAAAACCACGACCTGACGAACCGCCGGATGCGGGCCCGCATGTCCAGTGGTGTGAGAGGGGGACGGGTCAACCCCGTCCCCTACTCGATTCCGCGAAGGCGCCCAGGACGTCGCCGTACTCGAGGTCGCCCGCGTCCAGGTCACGGGTCTTCCCGGTGCGCACGTCCACGGCAGCCAGGTAGACCTCGTCGTCCTCGTCCGAGAGGCGCACCATCACCTCGTTGGCGTTGAGCCAGCGCTCCACGGTGTCGATCTCTTGGGCACCGTCCTCGTCCACCAAGCGCCGTAGTTTGGTGACATGTCCGGTGCGCGTATCCAGCGTGATCACGCGCTCGTCGTCGGCCACGGCGAGCGTCCGGCCGTCGGGTGAGAGCGCCGCGCCGCTGATGCCCACCTCGGCGTCAACGCGGAAGCGGCGTCCGGCCAGCTTGATCTTCGTGTCCGACGAGGCCTCGCTCGCCATGGACTCGTCGATCACGCGCTTGCCGTCGCCCGTGATGGCCATGGTCCAGGCGCCGTAGGTCGTCCTGCCCTTGGTGAAGTCAAGCATCGGGCTGTCGGCGCCGCTCTGGAGGAAGTTGACCGCGAAGTAGCGGCCGTTGCGCGAGGAGACAAACTCGGGATCGGAGCCGTGCAGCCGGATCGCGAACGTCTTGTACTTGCCGGTGGCCAGGTCGCGGACCACGTAGTCGTTCTGGGTGTCCAGGTAGGCGACGCGCCGGCCGTCCTGGCTGACGGCCACGTCCGGCACCGTCGTGGTCTGCTTGGCGGCCTGGGAGGCGTCCAGCCGCCACTCAGTGCCCGACTTGCCCACCAGCCGCCACTGGGCGCACTCCGGGGGCTTGCGCGTGTCGTAGGGGGCGTCGCTGTTGCAGAAGCCTTGATAGGCACGGCTGATCGGCTCGTCCAGGCGCTCCGGCAACGGGTCGGGCTGCGGCTCCTCGGCGGTGGGCGTGGGGTCGAGCTCTGTGGGTATGAGGTCGGGCTCGGAGATCGGGGCGTCGGCCCGCTGGGCGGCCCTTTCCGCGCTGTTCGCCAGGGCGCTCAGCGCGACTATGGTGAGCGCCACGAACGCGCCGGCGCCCGCGAAGCTCAGGGTGGTGAACACGCTCCGCATCACGAGGCGCCGCCTGAGGACCAGGCGGGGCGCGGTCTGGGCAACGTCCAGGGGCACGGCGACGGGCAACTCGGCCGCCAGCCGTACCAGGGCGGGCGACGGAGCGAGCGGAGCCGGTGAGGGCAGGGCCGTCCAGGGGCTCGGGGGCGCCGCGAGGTCGTCGGCCTGCCAGGGTGCCGCCCACGGGCTGTCCCCGAGCGCTTCGATGGCCTCATGGGGCCGGGGCTCCGTGGCGGCTTCCTCGCCGAGGTCGAGGAGGTGCGGGTGGGTGGCTCGAACGCGTTCCGTCTCCGCCTGGAGCGCGCCGGGCATCCAGGTGCCGACCAACTGGGCGGCGCGGTGCGGGTCCAGGCCGTCATGGAACTGGGCGACCACGGCCACCCGCCCGAGCGGGGACATCCCGGCCAGCGGGAAGCCCGCGGGCGGCTCCGCGGGGCCGACGAGGTATGCCCGGTAGAGCGTGCTGAGCACTGCCTCGACCGGTCTGTTCCACCGGTGCACGGACCAGCGGCGGCCCGTCGTCACCAGGGCCTGGATGGCCAGGTCCCTGGCGCGTTCCGGGTCTCCTGTCAGGAGGTAGGCCGATCGGGCGAACCACTCCGCATGGTCGGCGGCGAACTGCGATAAGCCATCGTGCTTGGTCAATTGTTCGACTCCTCGTGGAGTTGATCACTTGCGTTTAACGACTTTACGCGGTTGACCATGGCGGACTCGCTGTTGGTCATTACGTTGTTGACCGGCCGACGAGATCGTCTTGATTGTCGGCGGCCCACTGCGCGAGTTGCGCCAGGGGGCCGTTCATGAACGATTCCCCCAGCGTGGAGAGCCGGTAGACCGCGCCTGTGTGCATTGACGCTTGATCGGTGCTTTGGCTGCCATGACTCGATCCTCTCAAAGGAACGAGCCTCCACCGAAGCCGGAGCGCTTCAGATCACCGACAAGCCCGCGCATCTGGGCGGCGGGACGACGGCCTCGCCGAATCCCGTGACGGGCAAGGCCAAGCCGGGCCCCAAGTACGCGGCGACCACCCGCGGCCACAGCGAGAGCGTGCTGCGCGGCTTCTACGACTTCCACCGCGACGCCGGTTCGGGCCCGATGATCAACCCGTTTCCTCTCGTCCGGCCAGGTGGCCGCGCGCATGCCCATCACAATCCGATGGACCCCTTCCGGAAGGAACGCACGGGGCTGTATCGGCCCAGGATCGTGCAGCGGGTGCCGCGCAGCATCCCGAACGAGCGCTTCAACGACCTGTTCGCTCAGCTGGGCTCGCATCGCGACCGGGCGCTGGTGGCCTTCTGGGTGTCGTCGGGAGCACGAGCCTCGGAACTGCTCGGCGCCCGATACGCCGACGCCGACGCCGACGCCGGCCAGCAACTGATCACCGTGGTCAGGAAGGGCACCCGGGCCATCCAGCAGCTACCCGTGTCCCCTGATGCGTTCGTGTGGCTGCGGCTCTATCAGGCTCAACTGCACGCCCTGGTGCCTACCGGCCGGGACGATCCCTTGTGGTGGACCCTGCGCCGACCATTCCGGCAGCTCAGCTACCACGCCGCCTACCGGATGTTCCAGCGCGCGAACGCCGCGTTGGGCACCAACTGGTCCCTTCACAACCTGCGGCACACCGCCGCCTACCGGATGGCGCGAGACTGTCAATGGCCTGTGAGCTCGGTTCTGAGCCACTTCTTGTGAAGTGATCACACCGTGTCACGCGTTCAGGAATGATCAAGGTTCGTGTGACTGTGGATTGCTCTCTGCCCTATGGGGTCACGTGGATGCCGTGGCCGTGGAGGATGTCGTCGTTGACGATCGAACGGTGGCCATTTGCGCGCAAACCGTGACGACGAGCGCAGCGTGTCCTACCTGCGGAATCGTGTCGGACCGGCGGCATGGTAGGTATCGACGCCGCCTGGCCGATCTGGGGGCGGCGGGCTGTCGGACGGTGATCAGCCTGCTGGTCAGCCGGTTCGCCTGCCGGACACCGCAGTGCGCGCGCAAGACGTTCGTGGAGCAGGTGGACGGGCTGACCGAGCCGTTCGCGCGTCGAACACCGGCGCTACGCCGGGCGCTGGAGCGGATCGTGCTGGCCACGGGCGGCAGACCGGCGGCCCGGTTGCTCGGGCACCTGGCGATGAGCGCGAGCGCGAATACGCTGCTGCGGCTGATCCGCAAGCTGCCCGACAAGGTGATCGGACCGGCGCCTCGCGTGCTGGGAGTCGACGATTGGGCTACCAGGAAGGGACACGTCTATGCCACGATCTTGTTGGACATGGAGACTGGCGAGCGTGTCGATGTGCTCCCCGACCGCACGGCCGAGACGTTCGCCGCCTGGCTGCGGGCTCACCCCGGCGTGCAGGTCGTGTGCCGAGATCGTGGAGGTGCCTATGCCGAGGCTGTACGCACCGCCGCCCCCGAGGCGACGCAGGTAGCCGACAGGTACCACATCTGGAAGAACCTGTGCGACGCGGTCGAAAAGTGCGTCCAGGCTCATCGCGGATGCCTGATCGAGGCGGCCGAGAGTGACTCCGGCCGCGGCGAACCTGATGCGGCAGGGCACCTCTCAGACGATCCCACAGCGGTTCCGGCACAAGCCGAAGGGCGACGCGCTGCCACCCGACGCGAACGCCATGCCGCCGTACATGCCCTGCTGGACAAGGGGGTCGGGATCTCCGCCATCGCCGAGGCGTTGCAGTTGGACCGCAAGACCGTACGCCGCTACGCCCAGGCCGCCTGCCCGCAAGACTTGGTCAGCGGGCCCGTACTGCGGGGCACTCGCGTGGATGCGTTCCTGCCCTACCTGCACCAGCGCTGGAACGAGGGCTGCACCGATACCGCTCGACTGTTCGCCGAGATTCAGCAGCAGGGCTACCAGGGCAGCAAACGCACCCTGCGCCGCCACTTTCAAGATCTTCGCGCCAGTGGCAAGCCTGCGCCGAAGGCGGGCGAGGAACTCACTGTCCGCCGCGCCGCGCGCCTGCTCACCAGCCACCCGGACCATCTGGATGAGGTCGGGATCTTGCGGCTGGAGAAGCTGCGGGCTCGGTGTCCCGAGCTGGATGCTGTCGCCGACTGTGTGACCGCCTTCGCCGTGATGATGACCAACCGCCACGGTCACCTGCTACCGGACTGGCTCGACCAGGCCGAGGCCACCGGCCTGCAGCCGTTGCGCAGCCTGGCCCGTGGCCTGCGCCAAGACTTCGACGCCGTCACCGCCGGGCTCACCCTGGAGTGGAACTCCGGCCGTGTGGAAGGCAATGTGAATCGAATTAAGCGGATCAAAAGGGACGGCTACGGGCGTGCCAGCTTCGACCTTCTCCGCCTTCAGATCCTCCACGCCGACTGAGCATGGTTACGTCCCGTCACGGATCACAAGAAGTGGCTCAGAACCGAGCTCACAGGCCATTGACAATGGTGCTGGAGGGCGAGCGGCCGGTCTCCGGGCCGGAGCGGGCGCGGATTCGGGAACTGGAGCGGGAGAACATCCAGGCCACGCGCGAGAGCGGCAAGAGTGCTCAGGCTGCACGATGTCTGAGCGTTTTCGGTCTTCGAAAGCATCGCCTTCGAGATACCTACCTCAAGAGCCATGCCCGCGATCGAAAGACGCCGCTGAGTGCGCAACGGTTCGAGCGACTCATCCGTCCCACGGCTCCGAGCGATGCCCGAGCGATTGCGCAGCAGGCTCTCGTCGTCGGACACGCGATTCACCCGATCATTGCGACTCATTCCCCCAGGCCGATCGGCCACGGCCGTCCCCGTCCCAGGGACCGGGTCACCAGTCCGACTGCCGGTCCGCTTCACGAGCATCACTTCACCGCCGAACTGACTTATTACGTTCATCGGAGTAAGTGGCGGTAGGCTTCGCGGCAAGAAAGCGCGAAGGGATACCACGTGAGCGAAGAGGCGGGAAGCTACCTCCACACCACGACCGCGGGAGGGCTGTTCGCTCTCGTACGCGACGGCCGGGCCGATTCGCGCACGACGCTGTCACGCCTCACGGGGCTGGCGATGTCCACCGTGGGCACGCGGGTCGATGAGCTGATCCGAGCCGGTTATCTCGTCGAGACCGGCTCGGGGGCCTCACGCGGAGGCCGCCGGCCCCGGTCGCTCGCGGTCGCGACCGACGGACGTGTCGTGGCCGGCGTCGACTGCGGAGCCCGGCACGCGAACATCGGCCTGTTCGACCTCGCCGGCGGCAAGGTGGCGGGCCGCTCGCTGGCGATCGACATCGCCCGCGGCCCCGAACAGATTCTCGGGGAGGTCCACCGCGCCATCCTCGACCTGGCCGCCGACCTCGAGGGAGACGTCGCCCTCGCGGGGATCGGCCTCGCGATGCCCGGCCCCGTCAGCGTGCCCGACGGCCGGGTCGTCTCGCCCTCGCGCATGCCGGGCTGGAACGGCGTCGTGCCGGGCGCCCTCATGGAGGCCATCTCGGGCGTCGCCACGCAGGTCGAGAACGACGCGAACGCCATGGCGGTCGGTGAGTACGTCGCGACGGGGCGGAAGATCGCCGACCTGGTGCTCGTCAAGGCGGGCTCGAGCATCGGCTCGGGCGTCATCGCGGCCCGCAGGCCGCACCGGGGGTTCCGGGGCATGGCGGGCGACGTGAGCCACACCCCCGTCGCCGACGCGCCGTCGGTGCTGTGCTCCTGCGGACGGCTCGGCTGCCTCGACGCCGTCGCCGGCGGGGTGGCGATCGTCCGGGACCTTCGGACCGCGGGTGTCGAGGTCGTCGACACCGCCGGGGTCCTGGAACTCGCCGGCGACGCCCACCCCCTGGCCACCCGTCTGCTCCGTGAGGCCGGAGCCCGCGTCGGAGCGGTGATGGCCAGCGTGGTGCACTTCTTCAACCCCCAGCGCCTGGTGCTCGCCGGGAGCCTCTCCGCGGCCGACGCGTTCTGCGCGGGAGTGCGGTCGAGCGTCTACTCGTTGTGCCTTCCCATGTCCACGGACGGCCTGGAGGTCATGGTGAGCGAGGCGGGGGCCGACGGCGGAACCCTGGGGGCCGCGGCGCTCATGCTGGACGGCATCCTCGACGCGGCGGCGATCGACCGCGCGTTGCGAGCGCACACTTAGTTCGCCAATCAAAGCAAGTCACCTCCATTGATTTGATTTCTGTAACAAATGCATCCCGCATCGCACACAGGGGTGTCCTTGTTGCCCGCTCCGGTTCCACACTCGACGACATCCGATGTCTCCGAGAGCGGGAGAGCCTCAACGGTTCAGCCGTGCGCGGCGCAAAAGTGGAAGGTGACCATGAAACTTCGAATCGCGGCACTGGCAGTCGCGGCCGTCTCCATCGTGACCGCGACAAGCGCCTGTGCCTCGGGCGCCGCAGACGGGGCCGGCAACGGCTCCAAGGCGGCGATCACCTGGAGCATGTGGTCGGGCGACAACGAGTCGACCAAGAAGCTCCAGGACCAGATGGCCGTCGCTCAGGCACTCGTCCCCGACGTGAAGATCGAACTGCAGACCGCACCCTGGGCCGACTACTTCACCAAGCTCAACGCCAACATGGCCTCGGGCAAGCTCGCGTGCATCACGTCGATGAACGGCCAGCGCCTGTCGGGCTACACCGCCGCTCTGACGCCGTTGACCGACGAGGACCTCAAGGTCGCCGGCATCGCACGCACCGACTACAGCCCGGGCGCGCTGAGCGTCATGGAGTACGGCGGCAAGCTCTACGGGCTCCCGTACGACATCGCCACCATGCTCCTGTTCTACAACGCCGACCTGTTCAAAAAGGCAGGGATCGAACCACCCACGAACACCTGGACGATCGACCAGTTCGAAGCCGCCGCGAAGACCATCACCGAGAAGACCGGCGTCAAGGGTTTCGCGGTGAGCCTCGACGAGTTCCAGTGGCTCTCGCTGCCGATGGCCAAAGCGAGCCTGCAGGCGGTGAACGAGGCCGGCAAGCTCGACCTCACCAATCCGGCCTTCGTCAAGGCGGCCGAGTGGTACTCCGGGCTCGTCACCGGCCTCAAGGTCTCCAGCGCCCCGCCCTCGGCCTCCGAGTCCGGCTGGGACCCCGGCCAGTTCGAGAACGGCAAGGCGGCCATGATCATCGACGGCACGTGGAACGCCACCAGGTACACCGGAAAGGACATGCCGTTCACCGGCGGCACGGTGCGCCTGCCCGCGGGGCCGGCGGGTCCCTTCGGCGTCGCCCTCGGCTCGGGCTACGGCATCGCGGCCAACTGCGCGAACAAGCAGGCCGCGCTCAAGGTCCTCGGCGCCCTCGCCGGGCCGAAGACGGAGGCGGTGATCGCGAAGCAGGGCGGCTACCCCGCGCAGATCGGCAGCCAGCAGCTCTTCTACGACGCTCTCCCCGCCGAGACGAAGGACGGGCTTACCGCGGCCTTCAAGGCGGCCTTCGACGGCGCGTCCACGCAACGGGTCACCCCGGAATGGGAGCAGATCACGACCGCCTTCCCGCAGGAACTCGTGAGCGTCTACACCGGGCAGAAGCCGATGGCCGACGCGCTCGGCGGCCTGCAGCAGCGCTTCGCCAAGTGACACCCGAGACCCGGGCGTCCCGGACAGGACGCCCGGGCATTCCCCGCATTCAGGAGAAGGAAGATGACGCCCAGCCATCCCCTCTTAGTCCGTGCCGCCCGCTACGCAGTGCTCACCGCCAAGCACCACGACGGATTCTGCCTCTGGCAGACCGAACAAAGCGGCTACTCGTCGTCGGTGACGGTCAGCCGCGACCTCGTTCGTGAATTCGTCGAAGTCGTACCGGAGGAGCCGTGATAACGCGGCGAGGTGGCGTCCGGCGTCCCGGCGCGCTCCAGCGGACCGAGCAGCGACAGGCGTTCGGCTTCATCACCCCCGCCGTCGCCGGGCTCTCCCTGTTCACCGTGATCCCGGTCGTCCTCGCCATCGTCATGAGCCTGTTCGACTGGCCCATCTTCGGTGAGCGGGCCTTCATCGGGCTCGGCAACTACGTCGAACTGCTCACCTCGAGCCCGGACTTCTGGCCCGCCCTGCGCAACTCGATCGTCTTCACCCTCCTGTACGTGCCGGTCAACCTGGTGGTCGCGCTGGGGCTCGCCCTCCTCCTGGGACCGCGGATCCGCGGCCGAGCTGTCTTCCGCGTGCTGTTCTTCATCCCGGTCGTGACACCGATCGTCGCCAACGTCCTGGTCTGGAAGCTGATCCTCCAACCGGACGGCCTGCTCAACGGCCTGTCGCAGACGATGTTCGGCATCGAACTGCCCAACTTCCTCGTCGACGCCGACTGGGCGATGATCACCATCGTCGTCATGAGCGTCTGGTCGGGCATGGGCTACAACATGCTGGTGCTGACCGCCGCCCTGGAGCAGCTACCGGTCTCAGTGATCGAAGCCGCCCGAATCGACGGCGCCCGCGGCTGGCGCATTCTTACGAGCATCACCATCCCCCTCATCTCACCTGCGATCTTCTTCGCGACCGTCATGACGATCATCTCGTCGCTGCAGGTGTTCGCGCAGCCGCAACTCCTGACGGGAGGCGGCCCGGGCACCTCGACGGTGCCTCTGGTGATGTTCATCTACAACACCGGATTCAAGTTCCAGGATCTGGGGCTCGCGGCGGCCGCCGCGTGGATCCTGTTCGCCCTCATCATCGGCGTTACCGCGCTGCAGTTCCGAGCGCAGAAGCGGTGGGTGCACTATGAGCACTAGTACGACGCCGGCTCTCGCCGACGGCGAGCCGCGGGGCGGGAGACCGGGCCAGAAGGAGAACCCGCGGTTCGGCACCGTCGTCGCCTACGCCACCGTCCTGCTCGCGGCGATCATCTTCGTGGCGCCCCTCGTCTACGCCGTCTTCTCCGCCTTCAAACCCTCCCGCGAGGTGATGCGGACACCCCCGAGCCTTCTCGGCTCGGAGTTCCGGTGGGAGAACTTCACCGAGGTATTCACCTACGCGCCCTTCACCACCTACATCACGAACTCGTTCTTCGTCTCCATCGCCGGCGTGATCGTCGTGCTCGTGGTGTCGGCCACGGCCGGCTACGCGTTCGGCCGGCTGCGCTGGCCGGGACGCGACGTCTTCTTCGTGCTCTTCCTCGGCACCCTCATGGTGCCGCAGGAGGTGCTCGTCATCCCGATGTTCGTGCTGATGCAGTGGTTCGGCTGGGTGGACACCTACCAGTCGCTCGTCTTCCCGTGGGCCTTCACCGCGTTCGGGACCTTCCTCATGCGGCAGTTCTTCCGCGGCATCCCCTACGAACTGGAGGAGGCCGCGCGCGTCGACGGAGCGGGTCCGCTGCGCACCTTCCTGCGGGTGATCCTGCCCCTCGCGGGGCCGGCGCTCGCCGTGCTCGCCGTCTTCACCTTCCTCAACTACTGGAACAGCTACCTGTGGCCGCTCATCACGGTCAACGACTACACGGTCCGCGGCACCCTGCCGATCGGCCTGGCCAGTTTCTCCACGCAGAACGGAACCCGATGGGATCTTCAGATGGCCGCCTCGATCATCTCCATGATCCCGACGGTGATCCTCGTGATCGCTCTTCAGAAGCACCTCGTCAAGGGCATCGCAACCTCCGGGTTGGGGGGACGGTGACCCCGGCCGCACACCCGCCCAGGATCGCGGTGGCCGGCATGGCGATCGAGTCCAGCGCCTACTCGCCGCACCGGGCCGGCTACCGGGACTTCGCGACCTTCGGCGGGGCCGAGGTCGTCGACCGCTACGGATTCCTCACGCCGGGCTCCGAACTCGCCGCCTCGGCCCGATGGGTGGGGGTCTTCTACGCCCGATCCCTTCCCGGCGGGCAGGTGCTGGCCGGTGTCTACGACGACTTCCGCCGGCGCATCGTCGAAGGACTGCGCCGCGAGCACGAGCGCGAGCCGCTCGACGGGATCCTGCTCGACATCCACGGCGCGATGAGCGTCGAGGACATGGACGACGCGGAAGGCGACCTGGTGGGCGCCATCCGCACGGCGATCGGCTCCGGTCCGCTCATCTCGGCGTCGATGGATCTGCACGGGAACCTCTCCGAGCGATTCGTCCAGGGATGCGAGCTCATCACTTGCTTCCGCCTGGCCCCGCACGAGGACGCCGCGGAGACTCGAGAGCGCGCAGCGCGCAACCTCGTACGTCACTTGCGGGCAGGGGAAAGGCCCGTGCGCGCCTGGTCGCGGATCCCGATCCTGCTGCCGGGAGAGAAAACGAGCACGCGCGTCGAACCAGCGAAGAGCCTCTACCAGCGGATTCCTCCCATCGAGGCGAGCGAGCACATCACCGACGCGTCGATCTGGATCGGCTACGCCTGGGCCGACGAGCCGCGCTGCCATGCGAGCGTGGTCGTCACCGGCACCGACGCGGAAAAGGTGCGAGACGCCGCGACCGGCCTGGCCGGTGAGCTCTGGGCGGTCCGCGACAGCTTCGCCTTCGTCGGCCCTCCCGGCACGCTGGAGGAGGGGGTGGAGCGGGCTCTCGCCTCGCCCGGCAAGCCGTACCTGATCAGCGACTCCGGCGACAACCCGGGCGCGGGCGGCACCGGGGACGTGACGTGGACGCTCAGCCGCCTGCTGCGGATGCCCGAGCTCACCACCGACGGCGCGCCGGTGACCTACTGCGCCTCCGTCTTCGACCCGGCCGCGATCGACGAGCTCTTCTCCGCAGAGGTGGGCGCGCAGGTCAGCGTGCGCGCGGGCGCGCGCGTCGACTCCCGGGTCTGCGGCCCCGCTCTCGTCCAGGGCATCCTGGTCGCACGCTTCGAGGGCGACCCCTCAGCAGGACGCATCGCCGTCGTGCGCCGCGGCGGCCTGCACGTCGTCATCACCGAGTTCCGCAAGGCGTTCCACGACGTCGCCGACTTCCGCGCCATCGGGCTCGAACCGGAGGACGCCGACATCATCATCACCAAGATCGGCTACCTGGAGCCCACCCTCTACGACATCGCGGCCGGCTGGACGCTCGCCCTCACTCCCGGGCCGGTCGACCAGGACCTCGGACGGCTCGGGCACGAGCGCATCGTGCGTCCCATGTTCCCCTTCGACGCCTTCGACGCCGAACCCGACCTCACGGCGGTGATCTACCGTTGACCGCGTCCGAGCTCGTCGCAGGCCGACGGCGATGAGGGCTTCCACGTGTCGTGTCGGCATCGACCTCGGGGCGACGTCCACCAAGGTCCTGATCGCCGACATCCGCGCAGGCGAGAAGCCGGCCATCGCCGAGGCCGTCGTCGATCGCTTCACCTTCCCCACCCCGCGAGGGAGTGATCCGATCGACCGGCTCGCCGGCCACCTGGCAGGGGTCGCCGAGCATCCGATCAGCGCGGGCGGGGTGACCATACCCGGGATCGTCGACGAAGACAGCGGCCGTGTCGTGCGGAGCGTCAACCTGCCATGGCTCGACGGCGTCGCCCTCGGTTCGGCCCTGCAACAGCGGCTCGGCTTCCCCGTTCGGCTGGTGCACGACGGCCGCGCCGCGGCCGAGGCCGAGGCGTTGCTCGGCGCGGGGCGAGGGTTCGCGGACTCCTTCGTCCTCGCCTTGGGCACCGGTATCGCCGGCGCGCACGTCGAAGGCAGGCGAGCGCGACGCGGCGCTAACGCGGCCGCCGGCGAGGTCGGCCACATCAGCCAGGACCCCGGCGGACGACCGTGCGGCTGCGGACAGCACGGATGCCTCGAAACCTTCATCGGCGGGACATACCTAGCGAACCGATGGAGCGCGCACATCGACCGACCGGCCACCGCCCGCGACCTGTTCGAGGCCGGCCGGGCGGGCGACCCGGCCGCCCTGGAGATGGTCGACGAGGCGACCACGGCGCTCGCGCGCAGCGTGCTGGGCGTCATCGCCACCCTCGACCCCTCAGCGATCATCATCGGTGGCGGCATCTCCGCGGCGCGCGACCTGGTCGTGACTCCGACTGCACACAAGGTGTACAGGTCGGTCACCTTCCACGCCCGGCCCCCAATCCTTGGCGCCGAGCTCGGCCGATGGGCCGGCGCGTGGGGTGCCGTACTGGCCGCCGAGTCCTGATCGCGTCACGCTACGCGACGAGGTCGCTGTCAAACGGCCGCACCCGCCGTCCCACGGTCTGCTTGTCCCTCTTGGTCAAATCCACCGGGGTGCTCAAGTACGCGTCGGAGACCTGGGTGGGTGCCGTGCCGCCGCGAACGGTGGTGACGCCCACGCCGCTTGACCTCCTTGTGGATGAGGGGGCGGCGCGTTCCCACAGGCCCTTGGTGACGTGCCAGACGTCATCGAGCGCGCGGGCATAGTCGTGCGGCCGGCGTTCGGGATATTCGGCGACGGCGATGCCTTCGGCCTGGCGTTCGGCGCGCAGCTCCAGTTCGTATGCGGCGGCCGCGACCAGGACCGCGAACATCAACCGGTCGCGCGGTGGCCATGTCGTGGCGCGCCGGAACTGTCACCGGCATCATGCCGACGGCCACTGCCGTCGGCACGGCCTGGTCAGCTTGTGGTCTGCTGGCCGCAGAACGCCGTCTTGACGAGCCCGTTCAGCAGCTTGGGATAAGTGGTGAGGTCGAATGCGGCGTCGCCGGCGGTCAGCGAGGCGGTCAGGGTCTTGGCGCCGTCGGGCGAGCTGTACATCAGCGCCGCGTAGCCCGCCGGAGGGCTGCCGTTGTGGTTGAGAACGGTGCCGCAGCCAGAGCCCAGGTCCTTTGTCCGGGTTGGCCAGCTCGATCACGTTGAGAAATTCCCTGGCGTTGTTCTCCATCGGGGTGCCGCCCATGAGCAGGCGTCGCCGTGCTCGGGCGACGAGGGCGGCCGTGCAGGAGCTCCTCGTCATACAGGCCGATGACCTTGACGTGGCTGCGCAGCGCTTCCCATACGGTGCGCCGCGCCCCCGAAGCCCCGCAAACTCGCCGAACCAACCCAGAACGGGCCGTGTACCGGCTCGACCGGTCTCCATGAAAGTCGGAGCGGTTCAGTGAGCCCCGGTCCCCCGCGCTGTGGGCCACCCCCGCGAAACCACGGCAACAGCGGCACCGCAGGGCCGTTCGGGCCTCTGCACCGTTCCCAAGAAGTCCATCTGGAAATAGTTCGTTCCACTAAAGAATAGGGTCTGGCGTGGCTTCTCTTTGTGATCTACCTTTCGGGCAAATGATCAACGTGGTCGCCCGACGCGCGACCCTCGAGGAGGGTAGGACTTCATGGTCCGGAGGATTCCGCGGATTGCCGCTGTCGCCTCACTCTTCATCGCCAGCCTCGCCATCACACCCACGACCGCCGCGTGGGCGGCGTCCGAATGCTCCTCACCGCAAGAGAAGACCTTCTCCCTGCCCGGAAAGCCGGACGTGTGGGTGGGGGCCGAACTGTGCATCTACACCAGGGGTACGGGCAACAACCAGAAAACGGGCATGCTCAGCATCAACTGGTCAGGGTCGTTCCTGGGCGGCAAGCGGTTCGACAAGTTCGTCGCGGAAGTACGCGTCGAGCGCAACGACATCATCTACGGCAACGAGCAGTGCAACTGGACGAGCGATCTCAACAGCATCTCTGACTCCGAGGGCGTGATGTGGGACTGCTACGCGTACTACAGCTCGTCTCTCAACGGCGGGTGGACCGCCGACGGGAGGATCATCTACAACATCAACAACGACGGTAAGGGCGACTACGTCTGGAACCTCACCGGCTCACCCCGGGTCGCCATAGCGCCGGACGGCACTGAGACCGTGGAGCCCTCGGCCGAGGCGCCTTCAGTCGAAGAGGCACCCGACGATCCGACCTCCTGAGCCCGAACCGGGTGGCCCGAAGGCCCTCACCTCTGGGCCACCCCACCGTAGTGTTCGGGCCTGTCAGGGAAGCGGCTTGGCGGGCCGCAGGAAGGCTCAGTTGGGGTGCCACACTGGAATACGCGGTCCGTGCGGGCGTTGACCCGGGCCGGCCGTGTCTGGCCATCTTCGGCGACGACCGGCGACAACGACAACGAAAGCCGGTGTGTGACGTCGTCCCCGCTCTTTCCCTTCGCGCCGAACGACACCACGCCAAACCGTACTCCGCCGTCACCAGACACCTCTCTGGTGATCGCCAGGGTCACCTCGCCGAGTTCAACCGCAATGCCTCGTCGCGACTGCCCTCCATCGCGTCGGTGAGTTCAGCGCGCAGTGCGCGGATCGTCTCCGCCAACTCGGCGGCGGCTCGGTCGTCCATGCACCCTCCTAAACATGGTGACAACCCGCCAATCTTGCCCAAGCCGACGGTGGGACGCTGTCCATTGTCAGGTTTTCGCTCCCATACAGTCGGGCCATGTCGTGGTGTTCTGTCGGTGACGGGTCCTGTGGACTCCGGGCATAGTCAGGGCCCGGCGACCTGGTTGCTGAAGGCGCCCAGTCACAGGATCAGACAGGCCAGCGGCTCCCCATCGCGGTGCTGGACCGAGCGCAGCGGGAGGCCGACGAGCAGAAAGTGGTCAAGCATCAGCGGCCGGCCGCCGACCAGGCGGAGGCCGGCTTCGACAGCCCGGGAGCGAGCCCCGTTGGCACAGTTGCATGCACCGACTGTCGCCGACGAGGATGAGCCGACCGAGCGTTGGCCTATCTGGTGTTCTTGCCGCGTTCGAGCACGCGGTAGACGGTGGGGCGTGAGACGGAGAAGAGTTCGGCGAGGTCGGCGATGGTGTACTCCCCCGCTGGCGTGCATCCGGCCGAGTTCGTCTTGCTGACGGGAAGTCAGTTTGGGTTTTTGCCTTTGAGCTCGCCCTTGGCCCAGGCCACGGCCATGCCCTCGCGGGTGCGCATGCGCAGGAGATCGACTTCGAATTCGGCGAAGGTGGCCAGGATATTGAAGAACATCTTGCCCGTCGGGTCGGTGGGGTCGTAGAGGGTGCCGCCGAGAGAGAGCTTGACGCCGCGGACGCCGAGCCCGAGCAAACTCTGGTGTTGGGCGGTGAGGTCTTGTTCGTCGGTGGAGCAGTGGGCGTAGCCGATCAAGGTGGCGCTCACTTGCAGAAGTGTAACGTTCAGCACCCATTCACCGGACGCTTCATCGGACCACCTATATGAGACAGCCTTGCCGCTGGTCGAGATCTTTCGCCACTCGAGATCCCCAGTGTCCGGTGAAGGTTCCCCTAACGGACGCACATTGTCGTGTCCGGTAGCACGCCTAGCGGCGTGATCCAAGTAGGAACCGAACGTCGAGCACAGATCGAATCTGGGCACCTCACTCGGCTCCGTTTGCGAGAGTTCTGTGAGACATGGCGTCGGCCGAGCCAGCGACTGAACGAACTCTTGCGTGTTGTACGGCTTACGGGCCGCTCGGCGCTATCTGAGGTTTGTGATACGTTCTTGATCGTAAGGTGCAGCGCTTATTGGTAAGCGTGTCGGGACATCCGGCCAGCACGACAGCCTCAGTAAGGCTGTCTGATCTCTCTGCAGAGAGCGTGCTTCGCCATGTCCAAAACCTTCTCCCCGCGAGCGTGGGCCGTCTTCTTGCTGGTGGTCGCCGCCGATGTGCTTGACCTGCTCAGCACCACGGTGACCAACGTGGCCGCCCCCACCATCGTGCGGAACCTTGGCGGCTCGTGGTCCCTGGCCCCCTGGCTCGGCGCGAGCTACACCCTCGCGATGGGCTCCCTGATGATCGTCGGGGGGCGCCTGGGCGACCGGTTCGGTTGCCGCCGGCTGTTCCTCCTCGGGTTGGCGGGTTTCACCCTGTGCTCGCTCGCGGCCGCCCTGGCCACCGCACCGTTCGTCCTCGTGACCGCCCGTACCGGACAGGGCATGTTCGGTGGCCTGCTCATCCCCCAGGGCTTCATCCTGCTGATGCGGGTCGTCCCCCGTGAGTCGATGGGCACGGTGTTCGGCCTGTTCGGCCCCCTGATCGCGGTGTCTTCGATCAGCGGCCCCGTAGTCGCCGGCCTGTTGATCGAGGCCAATCCGTTCGATCTGTCCTGGCGCTCGGTATTCCTCCTCAACGTCCTGTTCGGAGTCCTGATGCTCGCATCGGGGCTGAGGGCCATCCCGCACTTCGACGGCGACGCCTCGGTCCGCATCCGGCCAGGTGCCGCCCTGACGTTGATGGCGGGCCTCGGCTTGCTCCTCGCCGGACTGATCGACGGCGGCACGAGCGGGTGGACGACCCGCGCCATCACCGGCACTGTGACCGGCGCCGTCGCGCTGGCCGCGTTCGGATGGCAGCAGGCGCGCACCAGGCGGCCCCTGCTGGAACGGTCACTGTTCAGCAACCGTGGCTTCATGGCAGGTCTGGTCTTCGGTGCGCTGTTCTTCAGCACCGTCACGGGCACCATGTACGTGACGACGCTCTACCTCCAGCAGCGTCTGGGCCTGAGCCCGCTCATTGCGGCCCTGGTCACCGCGCCGGTATCTGTCGGCATCATCGCCACTTCGTTCACGGTCCGAAGC
This sequence comes from Nonomuraea sp. CA-143628, assembly GCF_050942315.1. NCBI lineage: Bacteria > Bacillati > Actinomycetota > Actinomycetes > Streptosporangiales > Streptosporangiaceae > Nonomuraea > Nonomuraea sp. CA-143628. The sequence continues at coordinate 6,702,112 of NZ_CP192072.1, read as the reverse complement.
CGCATCGTCTCTCATGGTCGCAGCGTGGTCTCGATCGGCGTGCTGCTGTTCGCCTTGGGAGTCAGCGGCATGACCATCGTGATCGGCGCAGTGGGCCATCCGGTGCCGCTGATCGCCGTTCCCCTGTTCGCGGCCGGGCTCGGTATGGGCTGCTGCTTCGGTGCCGTGTTCGCGGTCGCCCTCGGCGGTGTGAACTCCGCCCAGGCCGGCAGCGCCAGCGGCGTCCTCAACGCGGTACAACAGATCGTCAACGCGGCCGGCTCCGCCATCGTGTCGACCGTTTACCTGGCCGCCGTCACGCCGAGCGTTCCCTCCAGCGGCGTTCTGCCCTGCCTTTTCCTCACTTTGGCCATCACCGTGGCCTGTGCGATGAGCATCCCGCTTCTTCCGCGCCGTGGAGCCCACGTTCACTGAGCCTTCCACGACACCGTCAGGCGAACGCTCATCCCCAATGCCGAGTACGGCGGCGGGCAGCCACGTCTCGAGACAGGCCGGAGACAACCGCCATCAGGTCGCGCGATGACGGTCAGCCTCGCTGCGTAGTCGCGATTGCGGCCAGCCGTGGCCTGGCGGAGGCCCTTGCCCGGCGAACTTCCGTCTCCTACCGGCCCGAAGTCATATCCATCCCATTCGAAAAGAGTATTTCCATGATCCTCATCACCGGAGGCCGCGGCGCGGTCGCCACCCACTTGCTGACCCTGCTGCACCGGGCCGGTCGCCCCGTGCGCGTCGCCTCCAGCAACCCCGGCGAACTCCAGGTCCCCGATGGCATCCCATCCATCGCCTGTAATCTTAGGAACCCGGTCACCTTCTCGGCCGCTCTCTGCGGCGTCACCGAGGTCTTTCTGTACGCCGAGGCGTCGCACATCGCCGAGTTCATCGACGCTGCCGCCACGGCAGGCGTCGAGCATGTCGTCCTGCTGTCCTCCGCCGGCGTGCTGGAATCCAACGCCGCCGATGACCCGCTGGCCAAATCTCATCTCGACGTCGAGGCCGCCCTGCTGACCTCACCGCTCACCACCACGTTCCTGCGGCCCGGTTCCTTCGCCGGTAACGCGGGTGCCTGGGCCTGGCCCATCAAGGCCGGCCGCCCGGTGAGCCTGCCCTACCCAGGCTCCTACGTCGACCCCATCCACGAACGGGACATCGCCGAAGTGGCCTGCACCGTGCTCACCGACCCACGCCACCGGGGCCGGCACCTCCACCTGACCGGCCCGCAAGCCCTTACCTTCAGCGAACAGATCGACCGGCTCGCCGAGATCACCGGCCGGTCGATCACCGTCAACCACGTCACCCGCGAGGAATGGAAGCAGGAAATGGCCCATCACATCCCCGGCCCCTACGCCGACGCCCTGCTCGACTACTGGCAGGCCTATGACGGCCGCCCGGTGCCCCTGACCAACACCGTCGAACAGTTCACCGGCCACCCTGCCCGCACCTTCGCCACCTGGGCCCAGGACCACGACAGCGACTTCGTCGAATAGCACCCCAGCAGCACATCCTCTCCCCGCGAGCCGATCATTCGACCGCAGGGCAGCGCCAACCCCAGCCAGCAGGTACACGCGAGAGATGATGCGTTGACTTGGACTAACGCCTCTCGCGTGTACCTGGCTTCATTCACGACAGGCTGAGGTCACGCCTGATCGTAGATGCCTTGATGGTCGACGACGTCATGCCCGTCGGGGAGCGTCCCGCCGTTGGCAGCGGCCAGGCGGCTTCGGCGGCGACCGCCTGCTGCTCGGCCAGCCGTCAGTCGTCAGTCGTCAGTCGTCGATGTCGGATTCGGAACCGTTCGGACGCCGCAGCGGTCGTAGACCGCTGGAGGGCTGGGAGGCGGTGAAGGCGTAGCGGCCCAGGCAGTTCACATGGGCGTGCCCAAGCGGGCCGAGCCGGGCCACGTCCTCATCGCTGACCGCGCCCCCGTCGAGCACGGCTTCGCGCACCTGAAGACCTGGCGCATCCTCACCAAACGCCGCCCGCGCCACCTGCTCCGCGCCCTGCCCGTCCTGACGAACCTCGAACTCGACCGCTGGCAGACGATCAAGACCGAAGACAGCCGCCCACGACCAGCACAAGCACCCACGAACCCCGCCACGCCAGCAGCCGCACCAGCGAAAACCAAGATGGTGGATCTTCAGTGAAGATCCGGCTTGGACCTCGGTCAGTCGATGCCTTCGACGATGCGGAAGTCGCGCTCGACGCCGTCGGAGAGGGCGACCAGCGCCTCCTGGTAGGCCGCACTCTCATGCGCCGCGACGGCCTGCTCGAAGCTGTCGAACTCGATCAGGACGGTGCGCTCGGCGATTCCGGCGTCATGCGCCACGACCCGACCGCCACGGACGAGGACCCGACCGCCCCCGGCCTTGACGGCCGGACGGGCCAGCTTGTTGTAGGCAGCCAGCTTCTCAGGGTCTGAAATGGTGCGGTAAACGCTGACCCAGTAGCCCTTGGGCATGGAACCTCCAGTGTTGGGATGAGTGCATCTGACTTACGGGTTGGTCTCGGACGAGCGTCGGCGGTCGAGAGCGAGGCTTGTCAGCGTCGTGATCGCAATGGCGCCGATGCCGGCCAGCGCCGCGGTGGCAGGCGCTGTCATCGGGGAAGAGGTGGCCGGGGCCGGTGTCCGCGGCGAGGATCAGGCCGCCGATGGCGCCGCGCGGTCATGGCACACCCCTTATCGTCGAAGTGACGATACCCATGATGGCACATCATCCGAGGTGGGATATATGTGACGAATGCCACGGGAGTACCGACGCTGCGGACGACGTACTTGAAGCTCAGCGGCCACTCTCCAACTTCTGGGCGCGCCCGTCGATCTATGCACATACTGGGCGCATGGAGCCACGAGATGCGTTTGACATGGTCATCAAGAAGAACGTCCCCCTGTGGACCCAGCTACTGGACCTAAGGGTGGAGGGTTTCTACGCCCGCGCGCTGCTTATCAAGTTCCCCTGGTCCGACATCCTGGCCCTGCAACGCCAGACGCTGTCCACCGCGGCGATCACGGCAGCCGCCGACGTCGCCGGTCAGGTCGCAGCTGCCTGCGCGCTGGATGAGCTCGGCCAGACATGGGAGTCGATGCGGGTGTCAGAGTACGTAATGAAGAGCTACAGACCGATATCGAGAACGGACGGTGACTACCCCGAGATCCTGATCTTCGCCACGGCGACGGGATGCACCAAAACAACCGCCCACTGTGAGATCACCATAGGGTCGTCGAACATGGATGTGGATGATTTCGCGGTCACAGCCACAGTGACCTACGCACTTCAGCCCTGACGACCGTCCCCGACGCTCACACCTCGGCACCGTAGGACCGGGCGCCGTTATGCCGACCTGGCATCCAGGGGGGTGCCGGGTGGTCAAGCGCCCGGGGACAGGTCGAGCCGCCGGTACCGCATCGGGTGCCGCCACCGGCCGCGCTCGTTGGTGACGTCGACCACCAGTTCGGGCACGACCTGACGGTAGGCGATCGGGTCGCCTTTGCCGGGCAGGTCGCTCGCCCACCCTGGGGGTAGTTGCTCGGGCCATGGGTGACAGCCGCGGCGGCCGGGTGGAGGTACGGGGCGACTTCGGCGGTCAGGTGCCGGGCGAGGCGGGTGGTCCGGCCAGCGACGCGGAGCCGTCCGCCCTTCGGCGGGTAGCGGCCGAGCAGGAACCCCGACGGGTGGGCGAGGCTGCCTGTCACCCCGCCGATGAGGAATTCTGTGGTGGTCCGCGCCTTGTAACTCTGCCAGCTTTGGGCACCCGGCATGTTGGGCTCTCCGGCGGCCTTGATCAATATTGCGCTGTGAAACCGAACGAGATCCGGTACGGGCCGCGTTTGGAGGCAGGGAAACGCTCGGCTCGCTGACCAGCTGCGCACCGCTGCCGGCCCCGGCCGGCACCTGATCGCCGACTCCGATAAGTTCCATGCCTACCCAGCCCCGATCCCCGACATGATCGCCGCCGCCCAAGACGCGGGCAGTCTCACCATCGGCGGACTGCTGCTCGACCGCATCACCGCGGACGGGTCGCTGGCCGCGTGGGACCCATCGGTCGGCCTGGACGCCGCCTTTCCGCTCGGCGGGTTCCTTACCGGCCTGCTGCTGGGCGGCGACCCGCGCAAAATCGTCCTGGCCGACGCGCGGGTCGGACTCGCGCTCGGATCGCACCGCAGCCCGGCACACCCCACCTGTCCCGGTCCACCGCTTCAAATGGCGCCACGGCATCGACGAACAAGACCTGCGACGGCTCATCACTCAGCACACCACCGGGGCCGCCCGCCTCCTGGAACATCTCGCGGCCCACGGCGAGCGCATCCACACCACCGGGCCGGTCGCCTTCCGCCCGGTCGACCTCGTCACGACGCCGCCGTGGTGGCCGGCCGCCCGCACCGACCTGCTCGATCGGTGGCGCCCGCCCGGGTCAGGCCTGTGCTGAGCCGCATACGCGTGGCGCCCGCGCTCGCCATCCGGGCGGGGCTTCGGGGACTTCGGCGCCCTCGTCCTCGCCGGGCAGCTCATCGGCCGAGGGCGGCATCCCGGAGTTACCGCTGTTACGCGAGACCAGCCGCTCCAGCTTGGCCACGCGTTCCCGCAGCTGAGTGACCTCCGCCTTCAACACGGCATTCTCGACCATGAGGGCACGCGTCAGAGCGATCAGCTCCTCGCGAGACGGCTCCTCCAGGCCGGCGACCCGCAGATCCCATCACCTGCGTGCCAATTGATCAAAACGACCGACAGCCACGCACCCAGTCGCACCATTACACCGCGTACACGACGTGAATGCTTACCGCTAGCAGCGTCCTGCAAGTCCAACCAATGCGATGCATCAGAATTCTGATGTCTGGAGGGCGGGTTGGCTATTTCTCTGTGATGGAGTGGCTGGCACATCATTGAGGCATGACCAAGATCGCCTTGGCCAGTCATGGGGATCTCGGCGGAGTCCGCAAGACCGGTTTCTACGTGCCCGAGGCCGCCCATCCTTGGGATGGTGTTCCGCAGGAGCGGATTCACGGTAGAGCTCGCCAGTGTCCGTGGCGGCAGGCCGCCGCAGGACGGTTTTGACCCGAAGGATCCCGTCCAGCGGAGCCCTGACGAACACCGCTCGGCTCGCTGACCTGGATCCTTCTCGCTACAACGCGGTGGTCTATGCGTGTGAGCACGGCACAATGTGGGACTTTCCGGACGACTCCGGCGCCGCCCGGGTGGGGCGTGGGATCTACGAGAACGGTGGCGTCGTGGCCGCCGTGTGCCACGGTCCCGCCGCGCTCGTGAACCTTACCCTCAACGACGGTTCTTACCTCGTGGCCGGCCAACGCTGATCGCAGAGGAGGCATGACCCGACAGCACGCCTGCGGGCGAGTTCGCACTGCCTGCTCAATGGCGGGCGGGACCGCGGCGGCTTCCCCTCATCTGCTGGGCGATGCCGCAGGGTAGCTGTCCTGCCGCCACGTCTCGGCCGAGGCGTGAGGTCTCGGCCAGGTGATTCATTCCCCTTCCATCCCTTGCTTTGGACATCCATGAAACGATCACTCTTAGTAATATTACCGGTACTTTGCGTGTTCTTGGCGGCGTGTACGTCGCCGAACACGACAACAGCGCCGAAATCGGCGACGGGCATATGCGGCACCCGCACCGCAACTGCACCGCCGACATCCACGAGCGCGGCCCTCGAGACCATCACCGTGGGCATCATCCCCATCCCGGACGTCGCTCCCGCGAAGCTGGCCGAGCAGTGCGGCTACTTCGCGGCCGAGGGCCTGAAGATCAAATGGAGTGAGATCCAGGGCGCGTCCAGCGCGATCCCGGGCCTCGCTTCTGGTGACCTTCACGTAGCGCTGTGGAACTACGTCACCGCCTTCACCACCGAAGACAAGCAGCCTGGCCTGGCCCGCCTCATCGCCGACGCCTACCAAGCAGAGAAGGACACCTTCCTGCTGATGGTCCGCAAGGACTCGCCCATCCAGAGCCTGGCGGATCTGAAGTGGAACGGCAGAGGCAAGAAGATCACCATCGGCGTGGCGACCTTCAAAAGCGTCTCCACGCTTACCACGGAGAGCACGCTGCGGGTGGCCGGGGTCAGCGCGAACGACATCACGTTCGTGCAGGTTCCGCTGCCGCAGATGGCCGCGGCCGTCCAGAACGGCCGCGTGGATGTGGGGTGGATGACCGAGCCAGGCATCACGTTGTTCAAGAGCAGGTACGACGGCCGCGTCCTGGCCGATGCAGCCTCGGCGTCAACCAATCAATGGCCGATCGCAGGCTGGGCGGTCTCCACGAAATGGGCCGACAAGCATTCCGATCTCGTCGTGCGCTTCCAGCGGGCCCTCGCCCGCGGGCAGAAGTTGGCCGCCCTGGACGACAGCACGGCCAAGAAGATCCTGCCCACCTACTCGCCCATCGACCCGGCGGTCGCCAACTTGATCACGCTCGGCTCGTTCCCGATCACGCTCAACCCCACCCGCCTGCAGCGAGTCGGCGACGCCATGCTCGAGGCGTCCAAGGACACGGCGGACCGGTACCTCGACAAGCCGATCAACGCCGCTGATCTCATCTGGCATGCCCCCGGCTCGGCCTCCTCCACTCCGGGAGTCACTCCATGACCGCCTACGACAACGACGTGCCTGCCCTGCCCATGGAGGGCCCGGCCTCCGCCAGCGAGATCGCCAGCCCGTTCAACGCCGCTCTGTGGCAAGACTTCAGGACGCAAAAGACCATCCAGAAGCTGACCGGCGGTGACATCCGGCTGAAGGCGCTGAAGGCCTTCGTCGCCCTCGACATCGCTGCCATCCTGGGCGACGACAACCACCTGACCAGTGATGACATAGCCGACATCTGCCACGCCGACGCGAAGTCGATGGCCCGCTTCCTGCACGCCATGCACGCCTACGGCGTGGTGACCACCGACGAGCATGGCTGCTACGGGCTCACCCCGCTCGGCCAGGCACTGCTGCCCGGTGCCGCGATGTGGGCCGCCCTCGGCGTGATCACCTCACCGCTGTGGCAGCAGGCGGGCGACAGCCTGGCCGACACCATCCGCGCCGGACACCCCGCCATCCTGGGAGGCGAGGCCACCCCCTACCCGCTGGTGGCCCGCGATCCGGACCTGGCGTCGAAGTTCGACGCGTTCATGAGCGGCCGCACCGCAGGCCCGGCCGCCGCGCTGGCCGCCCGCGACTACTCCGATGTCCGCACCGTGGCCGACCTTGGCGGCGGGGACGGCAGCCTGCTGGCCGCGATCCTGGCCGCTCACCCGCACCTGAACGGGATTCTGGTCGAGCGGGCCGATGTCGCCGCCCGCGCCGAACGCCGTCTCACCGAGCAGGGCTTGGCCGGGCGCGTCCAGGTCATCACCAAGGACATCTTCCGCGACGTCTGCCCGTCCGCTGACCGGATCATCGTCTCCTCTGTTCTGCACAACTGGGACGACTACACGAACGTCAGGCTGCTGTGCGCCGTCCGCGACGCGCTGAAAGATGCGGGCCCGCACGCCCAACTGTGGTGCGTCGAGATGCTGCTGCCCGAGGCGGGCATCCACGACAGCGGCACCGACCTGGACCTGCGGATGATGGCCATGTTCGCCGGCGGCCAGGAGCGCACGCTGCGGCAATACCAGGCACTGCTGGCATCGGCCGGGCTCACCCTCACCGAAGAAGAACTGTTGCCCGGCGATCAGACCCTCATGATCGTCGTGCCAGACGGCGCCTAACCGCACGTCAACCCTGGGTCGGGGCGGTTCAACCCGCGCAGGCGAGACCGCCCCGGCCCCTCCCAGCAATCGCATCCCTCCCCAGGAGTTTCGATGACCACCGCCTTGACGTGGCGGCGCCGGGTCCTGCTCGGCGCGGCAGGGCTGGGCCTGAGCGGGGCCGTCGCCGAACTCGCCTACCGCCTCGGCCCGCCAGAGCCTCACGTGCTGCCTGCCCCCTCCAGCGTGGCAGCCGCCACAGCCGACCTGCTGGTCGATACCGAGTTCACCGCACACGTGTACGCCACCGTGTACGCCTGCGCTGTCGGTCTGCCCACCGCGATCAGCCTGGCGGTTCCGGCCGGACTGCTGCTCGGCGCGCTGCCCGGCGTCGAACGAGCGATACGGCCGGTACTGGAGTTCCTGCGAGCGATCCCGTCGCTGGTGCTGATCCCGCTCGCCCTGTCCCTGCTCGGCGACCCGAGCGCCACCAAGACCGCGCTGATCGTCTACAGCTGCTCCTGGCCGATCCTGATCACCACCCTGTACGGCATGGCGGAGGTCGATTCACTGGCCAAGGACACCCTGCGCGCCTACGGCTTCGGCCCGCTGACCATCGTGTGGCGGGTCTGCCTGCCCGCCACCGCACCCCACATCGCCACCGGCCTGCGCCTGGCCATCGCGGTCGCGCTGATCGTGTCCATCAGCGTCGAGGTGATCAACGGCGGCACGCCCGGCATCGGCACCTACATCGTCAATGCCTACAGCGCCGACCGCGCCGCGCCCGCTCTGGCCGCCACGCTCGCCGCCGGGCTGCTCGGCCTGGCCGCCACCGCCGTATGCCGCAGCTGTGAGCGACGGCTGTTCGCCTGGCGCCGGCACACCACCGGAGCGCCCCAATGACCGCCCCACGCCCGCACCGCGCGTACTCCCACCTGCGGTGTGTGGCTCGCGTACTGCCTGGGCCAGCCGCGCTGATCGCCTGGGAGGGTGCCGCCCGCACCGCTGGCCTGCTCTACTTCCCGCCACCCACGGCCATCGCCGCCCGCGCCTACCACCTGTGGTTCGCCGGCCCCGTGAGCCGCGCCTTCCTCACCGACCAGGCGCTGGCCGATCTGCTGCCCAGCCTGGCCCGGCTGGCGCTCGGCTGGACGCTGGCCGCCGCACTCGGGCTGGCCGCAGGCCTCGCGCTCGGCCTCCTTCCTGTCGTGGCCGCCCTGGCAGACCCACTCATCCACATCGGCCGTTCCATCCCGCCGCCCGCCCTGCTGCCCCTCTTCCTCGCCGCCTTGCCGATCGGCACCCCGACCCAGCTCGCCACCATCCTGTCCGGCGTCATCTGGCCCATCCTGATCAACACCGTGGACGGCGTCCGCAGCGTCGAACGCGCCTATCTCGATGCCGCCCACGTCTTCCGGCTCGGCCGCCGGCGACGGCTGCTCTCGGTGATCGTGCCCGCCGCTGCACCCAAGATCCTGGCCGGGCTCCGGCTCAGTGTCTCCCTCGCTCTGATCATGATGGTCGTCGGCGAGTTGGTCGCCAGCACCGAAGGGCTCGGCTACCGGCTCCAAGAAGCCGCAGGCGCCCTGGACGTGACCGCCATGTGGGCCGTGATCGTCTTGCTCGGAGTCCTCGGCATCACCGGCAACGCCTGCTTCCTGCTCATCCAGCATCGCCTGCTTCAGCCAGGCCACCGCACGCCCCCGCACGGCCACGGCCTGGGCCTGGAATAGACGACATAGACAAGGAGATGACCTGCCATGCCCCCGCCCGCGCCCCCTACCTTCAATGACAGCTGGCGCATGACCGAGGTCACCCACCTCTGGGCGAGTGGTGGGTACCGGATCCAACCGGCACCCACCGCTACGACACCCTCACCAAAGTGCCGCGCATGCACGTCGAGTGCGGTGGCGAGCAGGGTCGCATCGACCTCTCCTTCGACGAGCCGGTGAGTGGCCGGAGAGAATCGCACCCCCGACTCTCGCAGAACCGGACTTGAACCTCTCGACTCATCCGGCTTCCATCGCCCAGCCGTCAGGACGGCGCGTGGATGGCATCGCGGTCCTGCTCGAGGCCGTGAGTGAAGGCGTGCAGATGAGGCAGGTCGGCGGCCTGGACGGCGGCGATCCACGTCTCGAGACGGTCGGCGTTGCCGTTGCGTGGCCGCAGCAGGGCGGCGAAGTCGCGAACGAGCCCGGCCAGGTCGATCATCTCAGGGCAGGCGGCGGTGAGGTCGTTCAGCAGGCGGCGATGCTCGTCTTGGCGCGTTGCAGGCGTTCGGGTTCGGGCATGCGGGCGTACGGTGGCGTAGCGGTGGCGCCGACGTAGGGCGAAGTCGTCGACTCCCAGCACCCGGGGTACGCGCGGTGCCCGTGGATGGTGGTGCGTCCGACGCTGTACTCGATGGCCAGGTCGGCCAGGGAAACCTCACCCTCGGCGTATCGCCGGCGGATGGAGCACTGGGTGGGTTCGGGCAGTTTGGGTTGCTTACCCTTGACCTTGCCCTCGCGGGTGCGCATTTGCCCGAGGTTGGTCTCGAGCTCGGCGACGGTCTGCAGGAACAGCCGCCCGAACAGGTCGGTCCAGTCGTAGACATTGGCGCCGAGGCCGAACAGGACGCCGCGTCCGGACAGCTCGGTGAGGATCTCGTTGGTCTCGGCCAAGTTGCGGGCGGGCCGATCGAACTTCGTCACCGTGAAGACGCTGCCGTCCACACGGCGGCGAGGGCCTGGTCGAGGCCGCCACGATTGCGGCCGGTGGTGCCGGAGAAGCCGGGGTCAGTGTAGATCCGGTCTTCGGGGACACGGAGGTGGACCTGCGACGGAACCGGATCGCACGTTAAGCCGGTTCGGGCAGGTCAGCGACAGGTCAGCGACAGGTGTCCAGAGCGGCTCACGCGCGGACCAAAGACATCCCTGGCGCTTGAGTGTCAAGCAGCGGCCGATTCGGCGTGATGCGCCCACGCCGTGACCTCGTTGTAGAGGGTGCCGGTACGTCCTGCTGGGCAGCCAGGAACTCGTGCCGGGGAGAAGGCGTGAACTCTGATCCGTAACCCGTGCGCGGATCACCGACACTCCCGGCCTGGTCCACATCCCCGAAGCCGAGATGCTGCGTCTGAGCCCGCGCTCACCGGACGGCGGGCGGGCCGTGCTTGGACGGACATTGGCGTGAGCGGCGAACACTGGGCGACAGTTGCCTTCGGCAGGACACCATGACTGCACCACCTGACGCCAGCAATGTGATGGAAGACGTCACCGTGGTCGAGCGGTCGCGATCACGCCGAACCGCCGGGACGTCCTCGCCGCCATCCGGGACACGAACCAGCTGGCCGCGTTCGAGATCGGATCCGGCGGCACGCTGAAGGAGGCTATGGGATCGCCGCCTCACGGGCGGGGAGCGCCCGCTGAGCCAGTCCATCGCCGTACGCCCGGTCCCGCGGCGTCAACGCCCTGCTGCACCGGGAGGCCTGATGCCGTTATGCGCCCCCGCCATCCTCGCTAAATCGGGCCGGCGTGAACTCTTCGGCGGAGCAGCGGTAAGTACATGCGAATCTGCCCGATTGCCGCACCAGGCACCGCGTGAAGGAGCTGACCAGTTCATGGCCGAACCGGCGATAGCCGAGGCCGCCGACACCGATCTGATCCGCCGATCGTTGCGGGAGCCGGAGGCGTTCGCCATGTCGCCGTCGGCCGGCGAGCTGAAGAAGTGGCGCGCCGCCGACGGGTCCTGCTTCTCTCATGCGGTCAAGGAGGTGCTGGGCAAGACCGTCATCTTCCGGCCGAACCTGAAGCCCGCGCGGGCCAGACCCTACCTGGACAAGGAGATCAAGGCGGCGCTGAAGGACCTGCGGTGCGGTAAGGACTTCTACCCCGCCTACTCCCCCAAGGCCATCGAGATCACCTCGCGGGTCTACCAGGGGTTCGGCCGGGAGGGCGCGGCCCAGGCGATCCCGTCCCGGATCTACCTCAAGCTCGTCTGACACAGCACTCCCGGGGTGCCTGGCGCGCCCGCCTCCAAGGTCCCCTGCTGACCAGAAGGCACGGCAGAGTCGCTTCCCAGGCCATCAGCGTCTCTGCTCCATCGGAGGGTCAATTCTCCGCACATCGACAATGAGAGAGCAGATGAAATTAACCCACGGAACCCTCGCCATGATCGTGGCGGGATGTCTCATCACAGGCGGCACCACGAGCGCCGCGCAGGCGGCCGAGCCGGTATCTCCCGCGACCGGGGTGTCGGGCTCGGTGACGCTGTTGACCGGCGATCGGGTGACCGTCACCGCGAACGGTTACCAGATCGAGCCGGGGCCGGGCAGGAAAGAGCGCTTCGACGTTCAGCGCCGCCAGGGCCACCTTCACGTCATTCCAGAGGACGCGAAGCGGCTGCTGGCCCAGGGTCTGCTGGATGAGCGCTTGTTCGACGTCACGCAGCTGCTCACCTGGCGGTACGGCGACGCCAACAAGGCGGAGATACCGCTGATCGTGCAGTCAGCCGAGGGGAAGTCGGCACAGGCGCTCAGCGGAACGCGGAAGGCGAAGGAGTTCGCCGGGCTGGGACTGGCCACCACGAGCGTCTCCAAGGCGACGGCGGGCCAGACCTGGCAGAGCCTGGTCGGCGGCGCCCGATCACTGGCCGCGGGCAAGTCGAAGATCTGGCTGGACGGGAAGCGGCCCGTCACTCTTGACCAGAGCGTCAAGCAGATCGGGGCCCCGCAGGCGTGGCAGCAGGGGCTGACCGGAGCCGGTGTCACGGTCGCCGTGCTGGACTCCGGTTACGACGCTACCCATCCCGATCTCAAGGATGTGGTCACGCAGTCGCGGAACTTCTCCGACGAACCAGACATCACCGATAACATCGGCCACGGCACTCATGTCTCCTCCATCGTGGCGGGAGCCGGGGAGAAGTATCGGGGTGTCGCGCCGGGTGCGAAGATCGCGCTCGGCAAGGTCGGCAGCGAATACATGAGCGAATCGGCCATATTGGCGGGCATGGAATGGGCCGCCGCCGAGGTCAAAGCGAAGATCATCAACATGAGCATCGGCGGCCCGGACACGCCCGGCATCGATCCGCTGGAGCACGCCGTCAACACCCTGTCAGCGCGTACGGGAGCGCTGTTCGTCATCGCGGCGGGCAACGACGGAGTACCCGGCTCGGTCGGCAGCCCGGGCAGCGCCGATGCGGCACTTACGGTCGGCGCGGTCGACAAGTCCGACAAGATGGCCGAATTCTCCAGCCGCGGCCCGAGAAAGGGCGATCACGCGATCAAGCCCGACGTGACCGCTCCCGGCGTCGACATCACGGCGGCGGCCGCGCAGGGCACGGCAGGCGGCCCGTACGTCGCCTACAACGGCACCTCCATGGCGGCGCCGCACGTCGCGGGCGCGGCGGCGATCCTCGCCCAGCGGCACCCGGACTGGAACGGCGAGCAACTCAAGGCCGCGCTCATCGCCAGCGCCGCGCCGCAGGCCGGCGCCACGCACTTCGACCAGGGCGCCGGACGCGTCGACCTGGTTCGCGCGATCGGTCAGCAGGTGTACGCCAGTCCCGCGAACATCGGCACGGTCTTCCGCTGGGGCGGATCCGGCGAGCGGCTGACGACCAAGGAGATCACCTACACCAACGCCGGCGACTCCCCGGTCACGCTGGACCTCACCGTGGACGGCGACGTGCTGCGCACCTCAGCACAGCGGGTCGAGGTGCCCGCCAAGGGCACGGCATCGGTCACCGTGACGATCGACGGAACCGGCAAGCAGCCCGGCGACCACCCGGGCACCATCACGGCCCGATCGGGTGACCTCCTCGTCCGTACCGTCGCCACCGCGTACGTGGAGCCGGAATCCTACGACGTGAAGATCAGCGCACTCGGAACCGACGGCCAGCCCGTTGACGCGGTCGGGTGGTTCTACAACGGCAAGGGCGAGAGTCACCAGTTGCTCCTTCTCGGCGCGCCGGACACCTACCGGCTCCCCGTCGGCGAGTGGAGCCTGTACGTGGACATCTACGAAGGCACGCGCATCACGACCACACACCTGCCGGTGAAGGTCGGCGAACAGGGCACGGAGATCGTCCTGGACACGCGCAAGGCCAAACCGATCAGGTTCACCCTGGACGAACCCACGGCTGTCACCAGCGGGTGGACCGAGATGTGGGTGATCAACGGTTCGTGGTACTTCGGCTGGTCCGGAGGCAGGCCCGACCCCAGCGCCGCGTACTTCGTGCTCGCCTCCAAGCACCCCGGACTGAAGTACGTCACCAGGATGCATTTCCACAAGAAGGACGCCACTCCCACCCCCGTCCGCTACGACCTGGTGGACGAACGCCATGACGGCATGCCCGAAGACCCCACCTACACGGCCAGGGTGAAGGACCTCGACAAGGTGACCACGACCTTCCGCGGCGCCGGAACGACCGCGAAGGGTACCTACTTCGTGGCGAATGCCATCGAAGGCTTCTCTGACGGATTCCTGACCCCCACGAACGATGTGCCGCTGCCGGGCAAGCTAACGGAATACCGGACGCGAGGGTACAAGTGGTCCAGCGCTCTGCGCGTCGGCGAATCCGCGGTCACGGGGGCCACGGGACCCACCGGCCACGGCCGCGATCGGCAGACGTGGGGTGTCGCGGTGAGCGGCCCGTCCTTCGCCACCTTGGGCGCCTGGCGGGAGGGGAACACCGTGACGTTCGATGGCGCCCGGCTGTTCTCCGAGGGCGTGCCCGGCCGAGTCGGCATGGATGGCACGGCCACCGGCACCATCAGCCTCGCCAAGGATGATCAGGTCATCTCCACGATCAACTACACCAGGTGCGGGCCGTGGGAGCTCGATTCCTGCCGGTTGACCGCCGGCATCCCGGCGAAGCCCGCGACGTACACGCTCAGCGCGACGGCCGACCGGCAGGTGCCGTACTCCACGCTGTCCACGAAGGTGGAATCGACGTGGACGTTCCGCTCGGCGAACACCGCGAAGAGGGAAGCGCTCGCCCTGACAGCGATCCGCTACGCCCCCACGGGGCTGGACGAGTACAACCGCGCCAAGCCTGGATCGTCCACCCGGCTGCCCATCTGGATCGAACGCAATCCCGGCGCTCCCGCGGCGGCCGTGAAGTCCATCCAGCTGCAGATGTCCGTCGATGACGGAGTGACCTGGCGCGGCATCCAGGTCAGTGCCGAGAGCTCGGCCTGGACGGCGCAGGTCACCAATCCGCGCACAGCAGGCTTCGTATCTCTGCGCACCACGATGACCGACACCGCGGACAACACCGTCAGCCAGACCATCCACCGCGCCTACGCGGTCGGATAACCCTCCCCAAAGGGCGGCTTCTCCAACGGCGCGAGGCTCATTCGCCGCGGTCGAGCTGGCGGGGGCCGGGTAGAAACCGCCGCAAGAGCCGGGCGAAGCCGAGTCTGTTGTGATCTCTGCGCCTGCTTTCGATCGCCTCTCGGTCGCGTCATCGAGGAAGAGGTACTTCTCCAGCTCCGTGCGTGTGGGCTGAAACGAGGCGAACCTTCTCCGGGTCTCACAGCAATACACAGGTGAGGCCGTTCCCGCCCCGCCTCACCTGGGGGCGATAACGGCCTCACGGTGAGACGCCAAGAACCGATAGACCATCACGCCGGCGGGGGCTCGCGCGAGGGACCCGGCTGGCCCACAGCCTAGGGAGTCCTCCATGACGGCGCCCGCCGTTCATTTCGTGCTGCCCAAAAACGGGCGCCCGCCCCGACAACGATCCGGAGGGCGGCACGTTCCGTTCGCCGTCGCGTTAGTGCTCGGGCTCGCCCTGCGGGGGCTGGCGATGCTCGGGTACCGGCCGGCCCTGTTCTTCTGGGCCGACTCCTTCGCCTATCTGGAGTCGGCTGCCCGCCCCGTGCCGGGGGCGTTCCGGCCACTGGGGTACTCGCTGTTCCTCGGCGCCCTCACCCCCGGTCCCGGCCTCGCGTTGGTCACGGCCGTCCAGCACCTGCTGGGAGCGGGGCTGGCCGTGGCGGCGTACGCGCTGCTGGTACGGCGGGGACTGCCCGGCTGGGGCGCGACCGTGCTGGTGGCACCGCTGCTGTACGACGAGTTCCTGATCCTGCTCGAACACATGGTCATGGCTGACGCGCTGTTCACGGTGCTGGTCACGGGTGGAGTGCTGGTGCTGCTGCGGCGGCGGGTCACCCCGGCGGCCGCCGCGCTCGCCGGCGTCGTGCTGGGCCTCTCCGCGCTCACCCGGACGATCGGCGTGGTGCTGCTCGCGCTCGCCGGCGCCCAACTGTTGCTGCGCCGTACCGGATGGCGAGTGTGGGGAGCCTTCGCGGTCGCCGGCCTCGCGCCGCTGCTGGCATACGCGACGTGGATGTCCGCCACGAGTGGCGTGTTCGGCCTGACCCGGGCCGACGGCCTGTTCCTGTGGGCGCGGACCGCGACGTTCGCCGACTGCTCGGTGATCAGGCCGGAGCCCCGGCTCGCGCCGCTCTGCCCGGACACCCCTGTGGCCGCCCGCCCGGCGGCGCCGTTCTGGCTGTGGGCGCCGTGGTCGCCGATCAAGAAGGTGCACGGCGACCGGAATGCGCTGGCCAGCCGGTTCGCCCGCGCCGCCATCCTGGCCCAGCCCGGCGACTACCTGGCCACCGTTGGCTCCGACCTGGGGCAGCTGCTGCGCTGGGAGCGCACCACGAACCGCGAGGCCACCATGAAGCGGACGAACCCGTACTGGTTCCCCTTCGAAGAGCGCTCCCTGACGCCGTCGGTCCGCCCGATCGCCGAGGCGTACGAAGGCGGCCCGGCCGCCACCCGCATTCACGAGCCGTACGCGGGCTGGCTGCGGGCCTACCAGCGCTTCGGGTATCTGCCGTTCCCGCTGCTGGCGCTCGCGCTGGCCGGGACGCTGGTGCTCGCGGTCCTGCGGCGCCGCGGCGACGCCCTGCTACCCGGCCTGGCCGCCGCGGCGCTGATCCTGGTGCCCCCGTTCCTCGCCGGGTTCGACGTCCGGTACGTGGTTCCGGCCATCCCCCTGGCTTGCCTGGCCGCCGGACTGGCGCTGCGCCCGCGTTCGTACGGTTGAGCTGGGAAACGTCCCGGCGGGAAGGTCCGCCATCACCACCTGGATCAAGCAGACCTGGCCGACCGTGGAACAACCGCGCGGGACCAGGGCGCATGGATCCGCTTTGAGGACGAAGCAGGCCAATCGCTGATGCCACCCAAGGCCCGCACCTGGTCCCGCCGTGGCTGAACCTCACCAGCCACAAGGACGCGTTGATGAGGAGCCTGATCGCCACCCGTCCCTGGCTGACCAGCCACGCCCAGCCGCCATGAGACGCCAAACTTCAAGCTCTGTAGTAGCCGAGGCCGACGCGCGCGGAGCGTGATGGCCCGCTGTCCGGCGGGCGCTCAAGGCGGCGCTGGCCCGCGGTACGGCATCAGCTGTGGAGCCGTGTACGCCTATCCACGAGACGAGAGAACCACACACTGATTTGGTGTCCACTCGCGGCCAGACGGAAGACATGGACTGATCGACGATCGGCTCTTAATATGCGAGCAGGCGTACCCATCAAACCAGTCAATTCAGTTTACCGACCGGAAAATCCTTTTTCAAAGGGAGACTGATTAATGAGGTCGCGGACCATGAAGCGCAACCTGACCGCCGTCGCCGCCTTAGGCGCTCTGTTCTTTGCCACGGTTCAGGCCACCCCGGCGGCAGCTGCTCCCACCTCAGCCCCGACCATCACCTTTTCCTTCTGTAGTACCGTCGGCAGTGTCTACAGGATGACCTGTGAGGCGCAGTGGGATGGCGGCACGGACCCGGCCACCGCCCAATGGAGCAACGCCTGGAACACCTGGGTCGGCCCCGGCGACTACAACTCGGCGACCCACCGCACTTGGGTGGACGGCAACTGCGTACCGGGGTCGTTCTTTGCGGCCAAGGTCACCATCACCGACGCCGCCGGTGCCGTCACCGAGAAGGTCATCCCCGGCGGCCGCGCCTGCGTCCGTTAGAACCTGTCTTTGGAGTTTCAAGATCCGGGGGCCGGGTCTGACACTGGCGTTTCCCTCCAGCCGTGGCGTTCTGCGTGATGGTGGATGGCTGGAGTCAGAGGTTCGTCGGTGCCGCTCCCCCCGACACCACGGCGGCGGAGTAGGCGCTGATCGAGCCGCTGTTGCCCGGGCACCGACCAAGGCCGCAAGTACCCACAGGCGATCAAGGTGTTCGAGGACGCCTGGGACCGGTTCATTCCCTTTCTGCCCTTCACTGGCCCGGTCCGCCGGATGAGTCAAACGCGCCACCAAACGCCAGAGAGGCGACAAGAACGCCTTCACGCCCGCGCCCGCCTCGTGAAAGGACAACGCGTCGCCGGATGGCGCGAAGCACTCATCGAACTCGCCATCGCCTATCTGCGGTGGGATGAACGAACAGCCTTCACGACAACAAGAGATAATCATGGCGCGCCTCGAGGTCGACTGTCGTGCAGGGCGGTGAGCGGGATGAAGGCCATGTGCGCGCCGAGTTGGCGAGGGGTGGGTCCAGCTGGAGTGGGGATGTCGGTAAGTCATTCAGCAAGCGCGGCGACGGCGTCGCGGTCTCCTTCCAGCGCCTGACGTTCTTCGTCTGTGAGGTCAAGCTGATGCAAGGCGGTGGGGGCACCGGGCGAAGAAGTCGTATGCCTGGCCCACCTCGGATTCGCCTCCACCCCCGCCGCCTCCAGCATCTGGGCGGCAAAAGGGGCATGTCGCGGGGACAAACCGGTGCTGGCCGCGCTGGCTACCCGGGGTAGTGGCTTTCCGTGATGTCGGCGGCAACAAGCCCGGCTCTCGGACAGCAGGTGCGCGCGGAAGGGCGAAGTAGGCCTGACTATGTCGGTATGGCCTGCCAAGATCGCGCCATGACAATCGATGCACTGACGCCGTTCCGTGTCCTGCTGGAACCGATCTATCCGAGCACCGGGTAGTTGGCGCGGAACACGTTGTGCGGGTCACGGGCCCGCTTGATCTCCCGCAGTCGCGCGAGCGCGCTGCCGGAGAAGGACTTGGCCGCCGTGTCACCGGGGGACAGCACGGTGTACGGCTTGCGGCCGCTGATGTATGCCTCCAGGTCGGCCACGACCTCGGCCTGCTTGGCGCGTGTCGCATCGGCCGCCTGCGGCAGGCCGAGACCCACCAGTCCGAGCAGGTACGGCTCAGCCACCGCGCCGCTCGCACCGGCCCCGCCGCCCGGCTCGGCGAGCGCCCCGCCCAGGTGCCTGATCTGCAGGTTGATGAGCGGCTGGACCGGCTTGGCCAGCAGGAGCTCCACCGCGTCCGCGTCCAGGCCGGTGAGCAGCTCCGCACGAGCGATGGACGGGACCGGGGCGGTCGGTTCGGCGGCGATGTCACCCAGGTCGGCAACCGGGACGACGCCGCGGCTGTCGGAGATCGCGCCCTCGATCTTGTCGATGCGCACCAGCAGGTCCTCCCCCTGAGCCACCCCACCCAGGTAGGCCAGATCCAGCGTCACCATCGGCGGCGCGCCGGGTGGCTGGAGCCGGTTGATCCAGACACTGAGTTCACGCGGCGCCTCGGCGGTGATCTCCAGGAACGCGTCGTACACCTCCCTGGTCCGGTGCTCCGGCCAGATCACGCGCCCGCCGTACAGGACTGGCACGGGATACAGCTCGAGTTCAAGGGCGGTCACCATCGCGAAGTCCCCGCCACCGCCGCGCAGCGCCCAGAACAGCTCGGGATCGGACTCGGCGCTCACCCGGCCCGGCTCGCCATCGGCGTCCACGATGTCGATAGCCCGCACACTGTCGGAGGCCAAGCCGTACTTGCGGCTGAACCAGCCGACCCCGCCGCCCAGGGTGTAGCCGGTCACGCTGACCCCCGGCGCGCTGCCGGACAGGCCGGTCAGACCCAGCGGACCGGCCGCCGCCAGCACCTGCCCCCACTTCACGCCCGCGCCCACCCGGACCACGCGCTCCTGCGCGCGTACCTCCACCTCGTTCAGCAGGCCGGTACGCAGCAGGATCAGGCCTTCCACATCACCCGAGGCGCCATGCCCGCTCGGCTGCGCGGTCACCGTCATCCCCGCCCGCCGCGCGTAACGCACGAGCGCCGCCACGTCATCGGCATCCGCGGCCTCCACCACGGCCGCCAGCGGCTGCCTGACGGTCAGATTCCACGCGGTGGCCGCCTGTTCAAAGCCGTCGTCATCGGGCAGGAGCACGTCGCTCAGGCCGCCACCATCGCCAACCGGTGGAACGCACCTCATTGGGCCGCCGAGGCCCGATCGCGAACGACCACCTAGCCACTGCCCATGGCGGCGCACATCTGTGACACAGAATCTCTATCACCGCGTTCCGACAACCGGACAGCGATTTTCACACCCGCCATCGCGGGCCGGACCCTCGCCACCGCGGAGAAACGCCCTCGACTCCGAGATCGGCCCCGCGCTCGTCAGGCGACGCGAGGGCGGCTGAGCACCCACGTCGGCTTGTTTTCGCCACCTGTTCCAAGGACCGTACGAGGATGCGTCAAACCTTAAACTAAGTCTTGACGCTCTGATGAGGTCACCGTAAGGTCACGGCAGCGGATTTCTCTTATCCATGGTGCTCACCCACGCCGGCGGCCAGCCACCGGCGTACACCCCCCACAGAAAGTGACACCCATGAAAAGACGAGGAATCATCCTTGCCTCTGTGATGGCGTTAGCCGTGACGGGCCTCGCTCTCCCGGCCTCGGCCGCCACCGGCCAGATCACCGGCTACGGCGGCAAGTGCGTCGACGTCGCCGGCGCCAACAGCGCCAACGGCACCCAGGTCCAGCTCTGGACCTGCAACGGCACCACCGCCCAGTCGTGGACCACGCAGTCCGACGGCACGATCCGCGCGCTCGGCAAGTGCCTGGACGTGGCGGGCGCGAGCAGCGCCAACGGCACCAAGGTGCAGATCTACGACTGCAACGGCACCGCCGCCCAGCAGTGGACGTCCGCCTCCGACGGCACCCTGCGAGCGCTCGGCAAGTGCCTGGACGCCACCGACGCCGGCTCGGCCGACGGTACGCCCCTGCAGATCTGGAGCTGCGGCACCGGCGCCAACCAGAAGTGGACGCCGCCCTCCGGCAACGGCACCCCCAATTCCGGCAAACTGCCCGGCGCCCCGTACCTCTACATGGGGTGGGGCAGTCCGCCCAACCCGGGCACGGTCATGGACGCGACCGGCGTGAAGTCCTTCACGATGGCCTTCATCCTGTCCGGCGGCGGCTGCACGCCACGCTGGGACGGCTCGCGTGCGCTGACCGGCGGCGCCGATCAGCAGGCGATCAACACGATCAAGTCCAAGGGCGGCAGCGTCCAGATCTCCTTCGGCGGCTGGTCGGGCAACAAGCTCGGCCCCAACTGCGGTACGCCTGAGGCGTACGCGGGCGCCGTGCAGCAGGTCATCAACGCCCTGGGCCCTGCGGCCGTCGACTTCGACATCGAGAACACCGACGAGTACGAGAACTACACCGTCCAGGACCGCATACTCAACGGCCTGAAGATCGTCAAGGCGAACAACCCGAACGTCAAGGTGGTCGTCACCTTCGGCACCTCCACCAGCGGCCCGGCCGGCGCGGGCACCCGGCTGATCAACCGGTCGAAGGAGCTCGGCGTCCCGATCGACAACTACACGATCATGCCGTTCGACTTCGGGGGCGGGTCCAACATGTACCAGAGCACGGTCAACGCGGCCGAAGGGCTGAAGAACGCGCTGAAGTCGGCGTTCGGCTGGTCGGACGCCCAGGCGTACGCGCACATGGGCATCTCCGGCATGAACGGCCTGTCCGACCAGTCGGAGGTCACCTCGGTCGCCACCTGGACCCAGATCCGCGACTACGCCAACTCCCATGGCCTGACCAGGCTCGCCTTCTGGTCGGTCAACCGCGACCGCCCCTGCTCCGGAGGGCTGTCCGAGACCTGCAGCGGAGTCTCCCAGAACGCCTGGGACTTCACCAGGCTGACGGCGGGGTTCTGATGCGTGCTCTCATGGTCCTCGTGCTGATCGCGGCCGGGTTCGTCCTCATGCCGGCCGCGCAGGCAGCCGTCCCCACCGGCCTGACCACCGTGGTCGCCAAGCACAGCGGCAAGTGCGTCGACGCCCGCTCCGCCGCCACCGCCAACGGCACCGCCGTCCAGCAGTACGCGTGCAACGCCAGCGGCGCGCAGCTCTGGCAGTTCCAGCCCACCAGCGGCGGCTACTACCAGGTCAACAGCTCGCTCAACACCGCCCAGTCCTGGGACGTGACCGGAGTCTCGACCGCTGACAGCGCACCGGTCCAGCTGTGGGCCTACGGCGGCGGCAACAACCAGCAGTGGCAGCCGGTGGAGGAATCCGGAGGCACGTACCACCTGGTCAACAGGAACAGCGGCAAGTGCCTCGACGTACCGGGCGCCTCCACGGCCGACAGCGTGCAACTGCAGCAGTACACCTGCAACGGCACGGCGGCGCAGTCGTTCACCCTGTCGGGCGGCGGCGGTGGCCCCAATCCCGACCTGGGGCCGAACGTGCGCGTCTTCGACCCGTCGATGCCCGCGTCCACGATCCAGTCGCAGCTCAACTCGGTGTTCAGCCAGCAGGAGTCCAACCAGTTCGGGTCCAACCGGTACGCGCTGCTGTTCAAGCCGGGGAGCTACAGCGTGGACGTCAACGTCGGCTTCTACACCCAGGTCCTCGGCCTGGGACAGACGCCGGACGCGGTGACGATCAACGGGGCCGTGCACGCCGAGGCCGACTGGTTCAACGGCAACGCCACACAGAACTTCTGGCGCTCCGCCGAGAACCTCTCGGTCACCCCGGCGGGCGGCACGGACCGGTGGGCGGTCTCGCAGGCGGCGCCGTACCGGCGCATGCATGTGCGCGGAAACCTGCAGTTGGACGACGGCGGCTGGTCGAGCGGCGGGTGGATCTCCGACTCGCGGATCGACGGTCAGGTCAGGTCCGGGTCGCAACAGCAGTGGATCTCCCGCAACTCGGCCTTCGGGTCCTGGAGCGGGTCGAACTGGAACATGACCTTCGTCGGGGTGTCCGGCGCGCCGGGCAACACCTTCCCCAGCCCGCCGTACACGACAGTGGGGCAGGCGCCGGTGGTACGGGAGAAGCCGTTCCTCTACATCGACGCGGCGGGGGCCTACCAGGTGTTCGTGCCCGCGCTGAAGTCGAACTCCACCGGGGTGTCGTGGCCGGGTGCGGGCACGTCGCTGCCGATCGATCAGTTCTTCGTCGTCAAGCCGGGCAACACCGCCGGCGACATCAACGCGGCGCTGGCGGCGGGCAAGAACCTGCTGGTCACGCCGGGCGTCTACCACCTGAACGACACGATCAGGGTCACCAGGGCCGACACCGTGGTGCTCGGTCTCGGGTTGGCGACGTTCGTACCCGACAACGGCGTCACGGCGATGACCGTCGCCGACGTGGACGGCGTCAAGATCGCCGGGCTGCTGATCGACGCCGGGACCACGAACTCGGCGACGCTCATGCAGGTCGGCCCGGCGGGCTCGGCGGCCTCACACGCGGCCAACCCCACTTCACTGCACGACGTCTTCTTCCGCGTCGGTGGCGCCGGGGTGGGCAAGGCGTCACAGAGCCTGGTGATCAACAGTGACGACGTGATCGGTGACCACACCTGGATCTGGCGGGCCGACCACGGCAGCGGCGTCGGGTGGAACACCAACACGACCGTCAACGGGCTCGTCGTCAACGGCGACAACGTGACGTTCTACGGGCTGTTCGTCGAGCACTACCACCAGTACCAGGTCATCTGGAACGGCAACGGCGGGCGGACATACTTCTTCCAGAACGAGATGCCCTACGATCCGCCCAACCAGGCGTCCTGGATGAACGGCTCCACCCGGGGCTGGGCCGCCTACAAGGTTGCCGGTTCGGTCACCTCACACGAGGCCTGGGGGCTGGGCAGCTACTGCTACTTCAGCGCCAACCCCGCGGTGGTGGCGGACCGGGCCTTCGAGGTGCCGAACACGCCGGGGGTCCGCTTCCACCACATGGTGACGGTCTCCCTGGGCGGCACCGGAACCATCGCCCACGTCATCAATTCCACGGGCGGCCCAAGCAACTCCTCAACAAACGTCGCAAACCTCACCGAATACCCATAACCCACCAACGCGCCCTCCCCCTTTACCGAAAGGGGGAGGACGCGCCCGCGTCGGCTGAGGTACAGGGCGCTGGTCCCTTCGGCAGTTGGTCAGACACCGCCGGTCATGATCAGGTCTCCCGGTCCCGCTGTGACGACGCTCTCGCCGTTCAAGGACACGCGGGCGGCGACCGCGGAGGACAGGTACTCGTTGACGCCCTTCACCACCAGGTCGCCCAGGTGGCCGCCGGCCAGCCGCAGCACGGCGGCGCCGCCGTCCGCCGCGACGATCTCGACGGTCCCGTACGGGGTCCGCACGCCGACCGGGCCCGTGTTGCCGGTCTGGACGAGCACGATGAGGTAGTGGACGTCCAGCTCGGGATGGCTGCGCAGGAACGCGTCGGCGGCGCCGTACAGGACGAAGCCGTCGCCGAGATCCGGGGCGGCCGACGGGGTGATCAGGGCGTACGGCGCGAGGTTCTCGTCCTGCGTGGGCACGGGCCCGTCCACCAGCACACGGCCGCCGCCGGCGGCGTACTCGGCGAGCAGCCGCTGCACGCTCCGGTGCATGAAGGGCCCGCCCGGCACGGTGACGGAGCGGTAGGCGGCCAACTCCCCGGCGCTCGCGCGCTCCAGGTCGACCAGCGCGTAGTCCAGGCCGCGCTCGCGCATCCGCTCGTGGAAGGCCCGCAGTGCTCGGCCGCACCCGGGCCCGTCGGGGCCTGACAGCGCCGCGATCCCGGCGTACGGCAGGTAGAGCCCGAACGCGTCCAGTGCCGTGCCTGCACACTCCAGGAACTCCTGCCCGTGCGCGGCGAAGAAGTCCGCCAGCGCCCGCACCACGGGCGCCTTGCCGGTGGCGGCGCCGTCCGCGTCGATCGGCGCGCAGTCCGGGTACGGCCCTTCGTGCGCCGCGTCGAGGTCCGGGGCCCAGCCCGAGGTGGACACCCCGGTGTAGACGTTGAAGCCGGTCGCTCCCGCTGCCATGGCCAGCAGCGACTGGTGGAAGCTGGTCGCCCCGTCTATGTAGGCCGGTTCGTAGAGCCGGGAGAAGCCCCAGTTCTCCTCCATGTTCGGCCCGGGGGCGCGCTTGGCGGCGATCACGTAACGGGCCTGGGCGTCGCGGTCCGCGGAGACGACGCCCATCCAGTTGGTGAAGCCGTACGAGATGCCGCCCCACAGTTCCGGCCTGACCCTGGCCAGCCAGTCGTCCAACTCGGGCACGGTCGGCGGGTTCAGGTTGACGACGACGGGCAGGTCGGAGCCGACGGCCTGGGCCCAGACGCGGTAGACCTCGGCCATGTACTCGGCGTGGAAGCGGCCCCAGTCGGCCTGGGCGAGCATCCCGCCCGCCCCGGTGGGCGGCTCGATCTCGGTCCAGTCCCGGTACGCCGTCTTGTGCGCCATGTTGTACGCCTCCAGCCTCCCGTACCAGGAGCGCAGCAGATCGCGGAAGAACGCGAGCCCGGACGGGCTGTAGTCGTAGGCGGTGAGCGGCAGCGCCCCGCTGGTGTAGATGCCCTCGTTCGCGATCTGCAGCGCGACCACCGGGCCCCCGGTGGCCGGCAGGGGGGCCAGCACCTCCTTGCCCACGGCGGCGAGCCACTGGGTGGTCCGGGTCAGGAACGCGGCGCCCAGAGGCGAGGGCAGCGGCCGGGAGACGGACCCGTCCCACCAGCGCGACGGGTTCCCCTCGGCGTCGAGCAGCGGCTCGATCGAGGGGTCCGCGTCCGGGCAGACCCAGTCGGGCAGCCCACCGTAGCCCACCTCGGCGTGGATGAACGGGCCAGGCTTGGCGATCACCCGCAGCCCCAGCTCGGCGCAGAGCGCCAGGAAGCCGACGACGTCCCTGGCCGGATGGGTGGCGCCGGTGAAGTCGGGAGCTATGCCCGGCTCCGGCTGGTGGTGCCGCCAGGGCAGGTAGCTGGTGATCACGTCGATGCCGAGCTCGTCCCGCACGGCCCGCAGCCGGTCGGCCCATACGGCCGGATCGTCACGGTAGTAGGGGTAGTCGGCGGTAACGAGCACCTGCCCGTCGATGAGCACGTCGGTTCTCCTCAAGCTTTCAATCCGGTGAACGCGATGCCCTGCAGGATGCGGCGCTGGAACACGATCAGCACCGCGATGACCGGCAGGACGGCGAGCGTGGCGCCCGCCATGATGTAGTACGCCCGCCCGCCGTCGGGGCTGGCGACGAGTTGCTGCAGCGCGAGCGGCAGCGTGTACAGCTCGGGGTCGTTGGTCACGACCAGCGGCCAGACCAGGTCGTTCCAGTGGAACAGGAAGCTGGTGATCGTGACGACCGCCAGCACCGGCTTCGACAGCGGCAGCACGATCCGCCAGAAGATCTGCATGCGGCCCGCGCCGTCGATGAGCGCGGCCTCCTCCAGCTCGGCCGGGATCGACAGGAAGAACTGCCGCAGCAGGAAGATGTCCAGGACGGAGGCGATGTTCGGGACGATGAGCCCCCATCCGGAGTCGAACATGCCGAGCGCCTGCGTGATGTGGATACGCGGCACGAGCAGCGTGATCGCGGGCACCATCATGCCGCCCAGCATGATCACGAACAGCTTGTCGCGGCCCGGGAACGGGATCCGCGCGAACGCGTACGCGGCCAGCGCGTCCACCAGCAGCTTGGCCGGCACCAGGATGGCGCAGACCCAGACGCTGTTGACGAACGCGTTGCCGAGCCCGCCGACGTTCAGCACGTAGTCGTAGCTGTCCAGCGTCGCCGCCCACTCGCCGGTCTTCTTGTCCAGCGGCAGCAGGCTCGGCACCTTGTTGTAGATGTCCTGCCCGTGCTTGACCGAGGTGGCCAGCATCCACAGGAACGGCACCACCGACACGGCCGCCAGCAGCACCAGCGCCACGTAAATGGGGGCCTTTCTCATGCCGCCTCCTGCTTGACGAATCTGAACTGCAGAGCGGTCACGATCATGATGAAGACGAGCAGAATGAACGACATCGCGCAGGCGGCACCCATCGCGTCGTAGCGGAACGCGAACAGGTAGAGGTGCAGCACATACGTCAGGCCCGACTGCTCGGGGCCGCCGGTGACGCTGCGCCCGTTCCCCGAGAAGATCACGTACACCAGGCCGAACACCTGCAGCGCCGCGATCACGCCCGTCACCAGCAGGTAGAAGGTCGTGGGCCGCAGCATGGGGAAGGTGACCCGCCAGAACCGCTGCCAGGGGCCGGCTCCGTCGATGATCGCCGCCTCCGTGATCGCGCCCGGGATGCCTTTGAGTCCCGCCAGATAGATGATCATCGAGATGCCGCACTGCCAGGCCGCGATGAACGCCAGCGCAGGGATAACCAGTTCGGGGGTGTTGAGCCAGTTCTGCCCGGGGATGCCGAAGAGGCCGAGCACGGAGTTGATCAGGCCGTACTGCGGGTCGTAGAGCCAGCGCCAGATGGCGCCGACCGCCGCCTCGGCCGTGACGACCGGCAGGAACAGCAGCAGCCTGAACACGTTCGCGCCGCCTCTGATCGCGTTCAGCAGCAGCGCCTGCACCAGTGCCGAGATCATGGTCAGGGGGACGGCGATCAGCGTGTACTGCAGCGTGACCCGGACCGACTTCCAGAAGTGCGGGAACTTGACGTCGTCGAAGAGCAGGTCCGCGTAGTTGGCCAGGCCCACCCAGTTGGCGTCGGAGCGCAGGTTCCAGTCGGTGAAGCTGTAGTACAGGGCGGACAGCGCCGGATAGAGCAGAAAAACCAGGAAATAGGCGAGCGCCGGGGCGACCAGGAACCAGCCGAT
Organism: Nonomuraea sp. CA-143628; assembly: GCF_050942315.1. Classification (NCBI taxonomy): domain Bacteria; kingdom Bacillati; phylum Actinomycetota; class Actinomycetes; order Streptosporangiales; family Streptosporangiaceae; genus Nonomuraea; species Nonomuraea sp. CA-143628. Next base: position 6,674,609 of record NZ_CP192072.1, on the reverse strand, counting down.
GAGCCGGTCGCGGCGGCGTGCCGACGGCCGCCGCCGCGGGGACCTGATCGCCACCTGCGCTTCCGCCAGTGCGGGAGCGGCCACGTCAGCCGTTCCAGCCCAGCAGAGTGCGCGTCTTGGCCGCAGCGTCCGTCAGCGCCTGCTGGGCCGTGACCTTGCCGGTCAGCGCCGACTCGATCGCCGGGGCGATGATCTCGTCATTGACCTGGATCCACTGCGGCACGGCCGGTCGCGCGTGCGCCACCTTGAGCTGCTCGAGGAACGCCGCCTGCTCCGGACCGCCCGCGACGACCTGCGCCTTGAGGTGGACGGGGAAGCCGCCGAACGCGTCGGCCACCGCGCCGTTGCTGGTCTCGCTCGCCAGGAACGCCAGCCACTTCCACGCCAGATCGGCGTTCTTGCTGGAGGAGAAGACCACGGAGTCCTCGCCACCGATGTTGCCGGCCGGCTCGGTCTTGTACGGCAGCGGCGCCACGCCGAAGTCGAGGTCGGGGAACTGCTCGTGGATCGTCGGCACGTCCCACGGCCCGGAGATCGTCATGGCGGCCAGGCCGTTCTCGAACGGCTTGTCCGAGTCGGTGATCTGGCGCGGTGAGGACTTCTGCAGGTCCACCCAGAGCTGCAGCGCCTCCACCGCCGGCTGCTGGTCGAACAGCACCTTCTTGCCCGCGTCGTCCACCATCTGGCCGCCCGCCCCGTGCACGATGCCGGGGAACATCCAGGCGCCGTATCCGTCGCCCTTGGGGACGTTCATGCCGGCCACCTTGGCGTCGGCGGCGTGCACGCGCTCGGCCGTCTGCTTCAGCTCGTCCCAGGTCTTGGGCGGCGTCGGGACGAGCTTCTTGTTGTAGAAGAGCGCGACCGTGGTCTGGTCCTGCGGCAGGCCGTAGAGCTTGCCGGCCGTGCGGTTGGTGTCGAGCGCGCCCTTGTAGAAGGCGGCCTCGTCGATCAGGCCCGCGGGCACCTCCTTGATCGTGCCGTCCAGGGCGTACTTGGACACCAGGGGCTGGTCGAGAATGCCCGCGTCCGGCGCGCTCTTGCTGGCCACGGCGCTGCCGAGCTTGGTGTTGTAGTCGTCCTTGGGGATCTTGACCAACTTCACCGTGACACCGGGGTTGGCCTTCTCGAAGTCCTTGCGGATCTTCTCCATGACCTGCCCGGCCTGGGGGGTGCGGTCCTGGTACATCCAGAACGTCAGCGTCTTCTCCGCGGAGTCGCCGCCACCGCCGCCGCAGGCGGCCAGCCCGGCCGCCAGCATCGCCACCAAGGCGCCACGCATAAGTCCTCGGCTCATTGCCATCTCCTCGTTCGGGGGGATTGGCCAGACCATAATCTAAGACGCGAAGAAAGTCAGGGATCCCTCGGAAACGCTTCGGTAACAGCGGGTTCAGGCGATTTCAGTCTGTGAACTAACATGGGCCCGGGCGATCCGGGGAGAGGGGCGGGGACGAAAATGGGCACGTCAGAACGCAGGACCGTACGGGATCTCCGCAGGGGTAACCGGGCGATGCTCCTGCGCGCGCTCTACTTCGGCGGCCCCGCCAGCCGCAACGAGCTGTCGTCCGCGACCGGGCTGAGCGCGGCCACCGTCAGCACCATGACCGGCGACCTGCTCTCCGAGAACGTCATCGTCGAGGCCGGCCAGGTCGACTCCGATGGAGGCAGGCCCCGCGCACTGCTCAAGGTCAACCCCGCCTACGGGTACGCCGTCGGCGTCGACGTGGGGGAAACCCAGGTCAGCGTCGAGCTGTTCGACCTGGACATGACCAAGCGCGCCAGGGCCCACTACGCGGTCCGCTCGGCCAGGCACGACCCCGAACTGGTCGCCCGGCACATCCTGGCCGGCGTCGACACCGTGATCGCAGAGGGCGACGTGCCCGCCGATCGGGTGCTCGGCGTGGGCGTGGGTGTCCCCGGCATCGTCGAGCCGGGCCCGGACGCGCTGGTGCGCGCCAAGACGTTCGGCTGGCAGGCGGTGCCGCTGGGAGCGCTCCTACGAGCGGGCACGTCGCTGCCGCTCTTCGTGGACAACGGCGCCAAGACCATGGGACAGGCCGAGCTCTGGTTCGGGTCCGGCAAGGGCACCCGCGACGCGATCATCGTGCTGATGGGCTCGGGCGTCGGCGGCACGATCGTGACCGACGGCCGCATCTACCGGGGCTCGGGCAAGGCCGCCGGCGAGGTGGGCCACATGAAGCTCGTCGCGGGCGGGAGGGCCTGCCGATGCGGGGCGCGCGGCTGCCTGGAGGCGTACCTCGGGGCCGAGGCGATACTCGAGCGCGCGGGCGTCGAGGCCGACTCCGCCGACGAGGAGACCGCGCTGGCCCGGCTGATCGACGAGGGCTCCCCGGTCATCGCCGAGAGCGTCGAGCTGCTGGGCGTGAGCCTGTCGAGCCTGGTGCACCTGTTCAACCCCGAGCGCATCGTCATCGGCGGCTGGGCTGGGCTCATGCTGGGCGGCCGGCTGCTGGCGGAGATCAGGGCGGCCACCGCCGCGAACACGCAGGCGCAGCCGTTCGAGCCTTCGACGGTCGTGCTCGGCCGCCTTGGCGCCGACGCCGTGGCGCTCGGCGCGGCGACGCTGGTGATCGAGCCGTTCTTCACGGACGCCGCGCCTCACCGAGCCGTCAGCACTATTGCTTAGGAGTTAAATCAAGCATTGACATAAGTGCGGGCTGATCCTGATCGCGAAACCCGCCTCTGTCAGCGTCGGCAGGAACAACTCGGTCGTCTCGGCCGGGACGTGCCCCTCCCAGCCGCCACGGACGACGAGCGCCCTGCGTCCGGCGGCGCTCACACCCGGCCCATCGGGTCGGCGGTCCACCCCGGGAGGGCGATCGGCGTGCGCTGCACGCCGATCCACTGGCGGCGGGTGAAGCCAGGCATCTGGTTCTCGGCGCCGTGCCGGGCGTGCGCGTCGTTTACGTGCACCTCCCCCGCCCGCAACCGCTCCGCGACCCGCATGCCGCGCATGAGGTCGGCCGTGAAGACGGAGTTCATCAGCATCGGGTAGCCGTTCGTCAGGGCGACGGCCTCCTCCTCGTCGTCCACCACGGTGACGGGAATGACCGGGCCGAAGATCTCCTCGGCGAACGCCGGCATCTCCGGTGTCACCCCGGTCAGCACGGTCGGCCGGTAGAAGAGGCCCTCGTACGTGCCGCCTGTGACGAGCTCGGCTCCCATCGCGACCGAGGGCTCCACGATCTCGTGGTGCACCCGGTCCCGCTGCCCCATACTGATCAGCGGCCCGAGCTCGACCTCGCCGCTCATCGGGTCGCCCACCCGCAGGGCTTCGACCCGCCGGGTCACGGCCGCGACGTACGCCTCGGCGACGTCCCGTACGACGATGTGGCGGCTGGAGCTGATGCACGTCTGCCCCTGGAACTCCAGGGAGGCGATCATCGCGTGCGACGCGGCCAGCTCCACGTCGGCGTCGTCGAGGACGAGGAACGCGTTGTCGCCGCCGAGCTCCAGGCGGATCGGGCGCAGGCCGGGCGCCGCCGCGGCGGCGATGGCCAGGCCCACCGGGCGCGAGCCGGTGAAGTCCACCAGGTCGAGGCCCGGGTGGGTGGCGAGTGCCCATCCGGCCTCGGGGCCGTCCCCGGTCACCACGTTGAACACGCCGGGCGGCAGGCCCACATGGTCGGCCGCCTCGGCGAGTACCTGTCCTCCGATGATCGGCGACAGCTCGGCGGGCTTGAGCACGATCGTGTTGCCGAAGGCCAGCCCGGGCGCCACCGCGCGCATCGCCAGGTTGAGGGGGTAGTTCCACGGCGTGATCACGCCGAGCACGCCGAGCGGGACCGCCCGCGACAGCGACAGCTTTCCGGCCTTGTACGGCGGAAGGATCTCGCCCGCGTTCTCGGTCGCCTGAACGGCGGAGATGTCGAGCTGGCGGATGCCCGTCGACACCTCATCCTCGCCCTTGGCCCGCACGCCTCCCGTCTCCCGCATGCTCAGCGTGACGAGCTCTTCGTAGTGTGTGCGCAGGTAGTCGGCCATCTTCTTCAGGTACGCGGCCCGTTCCGGGGCGGCGAGGCCGGCCCATCCCGGCTGGGCCGCGCGTGCCGCGGCGACCGCCAGCTCGATGTCCCGCTGGTCTCCGAGGGCGTAGCCGCCGATGCGGGCGCCGGTGGCCTTCTCCCCCACGTCGCCCACCTGGCCGGACGCGGACGGTCGCCAGGCTCCGTCGATGTAGAGCCGGCTGTCGGCTGGGCGAGACGTCATCCGCACTCCGAGGGATCTCCGGTGGCGCACGGCGCCACGGTCATGGATACTTAATCCATGACTTAAGTTAAGTCCCTACGGCAATTCGGTCAACGGGGCTGTGGGTCGCGGGCTCCTTTGGGCGGGAAGCCGCCGTTGATGAAAACTTGCATCACCGGCAGCGTGGCCGCCCCCATGGCCACCGCCTCCGGGCCGAGCTCGCCGAGCTTGATGCGCACCTGGCCGCGGAGGTAGGGAAGCGCGTGCCTACCGGCCGCGTCGCGGATGGCGGGCAAGATCGACAGTCCCAGCGTCGCGCCCGCCCAGCCGGCCAGCACCACGAGATCGGGACTGAGCAGGTTCACCAGGTTCGCGATGCCGATGCCCAGATATTTCGCGGTCCGGTCGAGGATCTCAGCCTCCGGGCCGGGTGCCGCCGCCCGGGTCACCAGCTCGGCCAGGCGCGTCTCGGTGTCCGCGGACTCGAAGGCCCGGGCCCCGGGCAGGGTCTGGTAGTCCTCGAGGATCGCCTCCGCGCCGACGTACGCCTCCAGGCACCCCCGCGAGCCGCACCGGCACGGCCGGCCGTCGACATTGATGACCGTGTGGCCCCACTCGCTGGTCATGCTGGTGGCGTCGCGGAGGGGATCGGCCGCAGTCGTGAACGCGGCCCCGACCCCGACGCCGATCAGCGCGACGACCGCCCGGCTCGACCCACGCCCCGCGCCCCGCCACATCTCGGCCTTGCCCAGCGTGCGGGCGCAGTTGTCGACGTACAAAGGGACGCCGACATCCCGGCGCAGCAAGTCGCCGAGAGGAGCGGCGGCCCAGCCGAGGGTCGGCGCGTAGACCAGCTCGTGGGCGGCCGCCGCCACCCCAGGAACACCGACGCCGACGCCCAGCAGCTCGGCCGGGTCCAGCCCCACCTCGGAGGTGACCTGGTCGATCCCGGCCACGACCAGCCGGGCCACCGCCTCCGGCTCCAGGCCGGTGCCGGCGACGGGATAGGTCGCCGTCGTGATCGTGTCCAGCGTGAAGTCGAAAAGGCCGATCTGAACGTGAGTCTCGCCTATGTCCACGCCGACGACCCGGCCGAAGTCGCCGCGTACACGGATCAGGGTGCGCGGCCGCCCACCGTCGGAACCGACCAGCCCGGCTTCCTCGACGACGCCGTCGTTGATCAGGTCCGAGACGACGTTGCTCACGGTGGCCGAGCTCAGTCCCGACTCCTTGATCAGGTCCTGGCGGCTGAGCGGCCCCTGGACGTACAGAGACGACAGCAGCGTCGAGCGGTTGTGGCGACGCAGGTCGCGTGTCGTCTGCTGCACCGCTCGTATCACAGTGTGGATTCTGCCAGAGGCGCACTTCGTGCTGGACGACTCCCTGGACATGGCCACCGATCTGCCCCTGTTCGAACACACGACAGATACCCACGGCGTCAACTTGATCAACTTTGCGCTGTTCGACCTGGTGGGCAAGCGGCTCTCGCCGCGCATCCGCGACCTCGGCAAGATCATTCTGATCCGGGATGACGCCCCGCCGCTGCGCCGTGACCTGCATTACGCCCAGCAGGGCGCCGTCACCAGGCCCGTCCTGGCCGATCAGACCGATCAGGCGTGGTGTTTGACCGTTTCGACCAATGCTGTCATCACCTGGACGACGGACTTCTTCGGCGTGATCACCGTGGGCGTGGATGCGGAGCTGGCCAAGACAGATGGCGGCCGTCACGGACGCGACTCTGTGATCGGGAAGTGGAATGTCCCCGTAGAGTCGTACAAGTTCGGCGGGCTGGGCGCAGCGGCAGCGCTAGAACGTCATGGGCTCGATCTGGTCGCAAGGACATAGGTCGAGGAGAGCTCAGATGAGCTGGCTGGGGCGGGATCTGCGCACTAATCCGGGGTTGGCGTGGCCCGCGGGGCGGGCCGGTGGTGTACAGGCGCACCGCGAAGGCCGGCCGGGCCGAGCCACGTCGTGAGGGCGGTCCGGAGAGCGTCCAGGTCTGGCTGCTCGCCGGCGCGGGTGACCCAGGCGACGTGTCCGTCGGGACGGATGAGTACGGCGTCCGCGCCGAGATCGGAGCCCTCGGCAGGACGTGCGCGGACGAGATCGACTCGGTCCGCCCAGCCGGTCACGACGGCGGCGAGCGGCGGGAGACCACCGAGATCCAGCAGAATCGCGCGGGCGCGGTGCAGCAGTTCGTAGACGCGACCGTGTTCGAGGTCGAGATCGGGCATCCGCAGGCCGAGGAGGTCGTCCGTCCCCTCCATCGGATACCTGATGTCGGTCGCCGTGATCATACCGGCCAGGCGCAGCCGTACCTCATCGATTCCGATGAGATCGTCCAGCACCTCGCGCAGTGCGGAGGTGTGATCGTCCACCCGCCAGAGGGCGGTCTGGGCGCGGGTGTTGTGCAGGACGCGGGCGGCGACCGGGTGGCGTTCTGCCTGGTAGGTGTCGAGCAACAGGTCCGAGGTCTGGCCGCGGACGACGGCGGCGAGCTTCCAGCCGAGGTTGACCGCGTCCTGCACGCCGGTGTTCAGGCCCTGACCGCCCGCCGGGAAGTGGATGTGCGCGGCGTCACCGGCCAGGAGAACCCGGCCCACGCGGTAACGCTCGGCCCGGCGCGCCGCGTCGCCGTGCCGGGAGAGCCAGCGCGGTGAGTGCATCCCGTAATCCGTCCCGGCGATCTTGAGCAATGACTTGCGGAGGGTCTCCAGGGTCATCGGTTCGTCCCGGCCGGCCACGTGATCGAACTCGTTGGTCAGCACCCGGTACCAGTCCGGACCGTACGACAGCACCGAGAATCTGCCGTGCTCGCGCCGCTCCTGGAAGATGTCGGCCGCGGGCGGCTCGGCGAGCTCGACGTCGCCGAGCATCGCGGTCATCGTGGCCGGGGTACCGGGGAAAGCGATGCCGGCGAGCCCCCGCACGGTGCTGCGGCCCCCGTCGCAGCCGACGAGGTAGTCCGCCCGGACGCGCGACCCGTCCGCGAGCTCCACCGTGACGCCCGTTTCGTCCTGGGTGAACCCCGTCACCTCGGCGTCGCGGCGCAGCCGTACCCCTAACTGCGCCGCGCGCTCCTCCAGCAGTCGTTCCACCTCGGCCTGCAAGATGAGCAGAGCGTACGGATATCGCGTCGCCATATCGGATAGGTCGAGACCGAGCCCGGAGAAGTGCACGTCCCGTCGCGGCCGTCCGCGCTCGAGGAACCCGTCGAGCAGACCCCGCTGATCGAGCATCTCCATCGTACGGATGTGCAGGCCTCCGGCCCGCGATTCCACCGTTCGAGGCTCCGGGAGCCGCTCGAGGACGAGCACATCGATCCCGGCGAGCCCCAGCTCGCACGCGAGCATCAGCCCGGTCGGCCCCGCCCCAGCGATCACTACCTGTGTCTCGGTCATGGTCAACTCCTTGAGTCGAATTGGTCAACACACGCAAAGGGGGGAAACGCGTTCGTCGATCGCCACAGGACGTGTCACCTGCCGCGCCGCATCTGCAGCGGCAACTCCGCTTGCGCCAGACATGCGCGATCGCGACCTGCCGCGCTGCGGCTTGCCGACTCCTATCGGCTGATCTGACGCGGAACCGTCAGCGCGAGGAGTTTGTCCGGGTTGCGGATGACGTAGAAGTTGATGATCTTCCCGTCGCCGACCTCGAACAGGCAGACGCCTGCCAGGTGATCGCCGTCGTAGGCGGCCATCGCGGGCGCGTTGTTGCAGTTGACCATCTCGATCCGCGAGTCCGGCAACCGCCCCACGCGGAACAGTTCCATGACAAGCACGGCCACTTTCTCCGCGCCCACCACCGGCTGACGCGCCGCGGTGACCTTGCCACCGCCGTCGGCGATCCACGTGGCGTCCGGCGCGAGCAGCGAGAGCAGCCCCTTCATGTCACCGGTCGCCGCCGCGGACATGAACTGCTCGGTGATCCGCGTGGTCGTCCCAGCGTCGACGGGGTCGAAACGTTTACGCCGCGCCTGTACGTGCCCGCGGGCGCGGTGCGCCATCTGGCGCGCCGTCACCACGGACTTACCCACCGCTGCGGCGATCTCGTCGTAGTCGAACCCGAACACCTCGCGCAGCACGAACACCGCGCGCTCATCGGGGGTGAGCGTTTCGAGCAGCACAAGCATCGCCATCGACACCGACTCGGCGAGCACCACATCGGCCGACGCGTCGTTCTCCTCCAGCAGCAGCGGCTCGGGCAGCCAGGAGCCGATGTACTCCTCGCGACGGCGCGTGCTCGCCCGCAAGGCGTTGAGCGCCTGACGGGTCACCAGCCGCGCCAGATACGACTTGGTGTCCCGTACTGTCGCGAGGTCCACGTTGGCCCACCGCAGATAGCTGTCCTGCAGCACGTCGTCGGATTCGGTCGCCGAGCCGAGTATCTCGTACACGATGGTGAACAGCAGCGGCCGCAACACGGTGAATCGCTCGGCATGCTCGTCGGCGCTCACGGGGAGGTGACCGCCCGCGCAGCGGAGGCCGGCTGTTCGGGGCGCGGGCCACCCTTGGGCCAGCCCATGGAACCGGGCTTGCCTGCCTCCAGACGGATCCTCTTCGACACCACGAACTTGCAGGTCACTTCCTTGATTATCGCGCCCATGCGGCCGGGGATGTAGATGTTCACCGCGCTGTCGTCCTTACCGGCGATCTGTCTGATGCCGGCGTGCCGGCCGAGGCTGACGCACGCGCCGGTGAAGGCCAGGTTGATCACCGCCGGTTCGGTCCCCGCGATGCGGCTCAGCACGGTGTCGGCGGCCTGCGCCCCGAGCGGCCCTGCGGCGTAGCCGCTCATCCGCAGCGGCTGGCCCGACGGTGCGGCGGCGTCGCCGGCCGCGACGATGCGGTCGTCGTCGATGCTGGTCAGCGTCTCGTCGGTGAGCAGCCGGCCGAGCGCGTCGGTGCGCAGCCCGCTCGCCGCCGCCAGCTCCGGCAGGCCGAAACCGGCCGTCCAGATGGTCAGTGCGCTCGGACGCACCACACTGTCGGCAGAACCGTCGGCCAGGACGACCGAGTCCGGCCGGACCTCGGTCACCGCGCCGCCCTCGAGCACGGCGACACCATGGCGGGTCAGCCATTTGGCGACGTATCGGCGCCCCCCTGCGCTCAGGTAGGGCGCCAGGGTCCGGCCACACACCAACGTGACCTCGCGCCCTCGTTCGGCCAGTTCGGCGGCCGTCTCGACCCCGGTCAATCCGCCGCCGACCACGGTGACCGGAGCCTCAAGGGGCAACTCCTCCAGCCTGGCGCGCAGCCGCTGCGCGGACTCCAATTCCGCGATGGACCAAGCGAATTCGGCCGCGCCTGGCACCGAGGGGACCGCGCCGGTGCTGCCGACGGCGTAGATGATGTAGTCATAGTCCAGCGCGCGGCCCGACGCCAGCCGCACGGTGCGGGCGGCGGTGTCAATGCTCGTCGCGCTGTCGACGACCAGTTGGATGCCCTCGCCGAGCAGCGTGCCGTAGTCAATCGTGGCGTCGCCGGTACGGGCCACGAACTGGTGCAGCCGGATGCGTTCGACGAACTCCGGGCGCGGATTGACCAGAGTGATGTCGACGTCGTCGCGCTTGCGCAGACGGTTGGCCGCCAGCGTTCCGGCGTAACCGCCACCGATGATCACGACCTTGTGGGATGTGCTGTGTTCGATCATGCCCTCAAGACACCGAGGATCGCAGAGACGTGACAGGACGCGACGTGACGTGTGTCACTCCACTCAAGAGCGCGGAACACGTGCTCGCGCCCGCCACCACCTGTGACTTGTCCGCCCTGTGCTCTTTCACCACCTGGGCCCAGCTCCAGGAACTGCTGGACACCAACCCGGCCCGCCGCCTGGAGCGCCGCAAACCCGCCCGCCGCGGCGACCGCGCCATCCCGCGTACCCGGCTGGAGACGCTCTTCACCGACCCCTCGCACTCCCTGCGCGAACGGCTGCTGTGGAGGCGCTGACCGGCCGCACCTGCGGGCCGGTGTTCCTGGCCGACCGGCGCGCTCCCACCTCCGGCCGCCGCGCACCGGCGTCCGGCGACGTCTGCCCCGTCACCGGGCGGGGCCGCCTGTCTCACCCGCGCGCCGAATACCTGTTCAAGACCGCCTCGGCCGAGCTCGACCCGCATCGGCATCACGCAAGGTGTCACGGACCCGCTCGGCGTCGCGATCCCGCTCGCTCCAAGCGACCTCCTGCCCTGGCCGTACCGGAAGGCCGGCCTCTCGTCGCTCATGGTCCGCACCGTAAGCTCTTCGCCAACTTCGAACATGCAGGTAGAAGGCCCTGGCATGGCGCCCGCCCGGGATGCTCATGCCAGGGCCTTCTACCTGCGCAGACCGGCGGTTGAAGATCGTGAGGCCTCTCGGCGGCAGCAGCCACGGAGTGTCACGGAATCCACGTAAGTTTCCGAAGCTCCATCGCCGGTCGCCGAAAAGTCAGATTCGGCGCGGTCCGGCTCCGTCCTGCCAGCGGTAGAGGTCGCGCAGCAGGGAAATCTCGGCGCCGTGATGGATCAGCTCCTTGTTGACGTGCAGGACGATGCCCTCCATGGGAACCCGCTCGGGCCCCACCGCAGGCGGATTCTCCAGGTCGGCGTCCGAGAGCTCGCGGACCCCCGCGTTCCATCTCCCATACATCTCATCGAGCTGTTTCAGCGCCTCGTCAGCGGTCCCCGCGTAGGCGAATGTCTGGGAGTCCACGTCCTGGCCGCCGAAGTGCCATCCGACCCGATAGCCCAGGCACGAGACGATGACGTGTGCCAGCCGCCAGGCGATCGTGGTCACCGGCGCCGGCACCGGGTCAGGGGACGCGGAGTCCATCGTCCACTCCCCCGAACCTGCCGACATCGGTGCGGCCGACGTGCCACGTGGGCGGATGCTCCAGCAGTCGCGCACCGGCTCCCAGAAGTACTCCTCATCGGTAAGACCGTCCAGCCGCGGCCGCAGGTTCTTGCGCCAGTGCCGGTCCAGTTGCTCCGCGAGCCGCTCGCTTCTTGTCATTTCCGCACACTACAGACAACGGAGACCTGGCTGCGGCCCTCGCGGACGCCATCGCCGGCTCCAACACCACGGCCGGGCGCGTCACTCGGCGGCCATCGGGCCGCCGGCTCGCGGCGGCCGACCGGCGGGCGACCGCCGCGCAGCGTGTGTGCGCCGACTGCGGTGCCCAGTGTCAGCAGGGCCTCGCCGTACACGGGCAGAGGCCGCGGTGCGTGGCCTGCAACCACATCGCCCTCCTGGTCGCCGAACAGATCAAGCTCGCGAACGTCGCGCGGTGCTGACCACCTAGGCGAGCGACCTCCTGGACGACCACGCCACGGCGGTGATCTGGGCCCGGGTGCGGCCCTCGACACTACAGCCGCCGCCGGGCGAAGATCGGAAGGGTTCGGATTGCCTTTCTACGGGAGGAAGAAGTGAGCGAGTACCCCCAGGATCGCCTGTACGCCGGCGAGCTGCACATGTGGGGCAACGGGGAGTGGTTCACGCGCAACAGGAAGCTGGACACGCCTGGCGACCGGGTGAGGGTCGGCTTCACCACCTTCTTCATCGGTCAGATCCCCGACAGAGGGCTGCGGGTGCAGTTGCCTGAGGTAGGTAGCTACGTCGAGTTGGGTGACGACTTCGGTCGGGTCAGCTGGAGTCAGGAGGGGGATGCTGATTCCGACGAGGAGTGGGAGGACGGGGATACTGCTCCTGACGAGGCCTGGAGCGATTTCTGCGCGCCTGTCGAGGCGAAAGTCGTCGCCGTCAACACCGAGCTCGCCAACACTCCGGAGCTACTCATCAGGGACCCCTATGGCGAGGGCTGGCTGTTTGAGATGGAGATCCATGACCGCGAACCCAAGTCCGATTTCAATTGGGACGCGGACGGTTACGCCGAGTTCATCGCCCAGGACAGCGACTAGACCGGCGATCTCCGGGAGTATCCCACGTATTTGAGCCTCTAGTACTCCAGTGACATTTCGTGATCACGGTTGGAGTCTGCACCGGTAGTGGCTGAGCCGGGCTATTGCTCGCATGCTCACCCCTGCTCCCCTTGGCTAACTCGCCGGCCTTTCGTCCTGGGAGGGTTGCACATTCAGCAAGAAGGGTCGCTGGGTCATCGATTGAGCACTCCTTGCAATCCTCGATCGGGCTGGGCACGATCATGTAAGCCCTTGGGCAACGGGAGAACGGCTCTTACCGCTCGCGGAGCCGGAGGGCCGGCTTCATCGGCACCGTCGGGTCGGTCCGGCACAGTCCAACGCCGGATGGGTCCATGGGAGGCCGATTGTAGGGACATGCTTCGAATGATTTCTTGACAGGAGAGACACTCATGCCGGCGCAGAACGACCCTCTCAAACGTGTCGTGATCAACTTGGAAAGCGCGCACTGGGGCGAGACCAACGACTGGCCTTCTCCCTACGGGGGGTACTACTACGTCGCTGGTGGTGCTGCCACCGGTCCCTTGCCTGGCTCCAAGTGCCAGGGATATCGGAGCAAGATGATCTCAACCTCATACGGGTCGGTAATTGTCGGGAGCAGAGTCTTCAACGACGTTGTGCATGCCCAAGATTTCATCGAGCTTGCCTTTGTCTTCCGCACGACGCGCATTGCTGACCCGCAGTACTTCGACCACACGAGGGGGACGGTGATTGATGCACTGACCGCACACATCGGCACTGCGATCAGGGAACTGACCACCCCCGTGCCGGGCTCCGTTGCCGCGGCTATTCTTGCCGCCACGCCCGTGGCGCTGGTCGGAGCTCGGGAGGCCGCCGATGATGATGTCGTCCTTGGGATGGTGCAAAAGACAGTGACTCTCGCGGATTATCCGGATGGTTCGTACCCGCTCAACTGGAGGTTCACGAACAAGATTCCGATGCACGGAGCGAAGTCCGGCTGGAGTGAATGGGATTTCGAAATCGAACACTCGATGCAGGTGGAACCTTGCCAATCATAGCCTCGGGCAAGCTCGGCATGGCCGCGTAACACATCGGTATCTGATGAGTGCTCGTCCACCAGCCAGCGCGTCATCGCCATCACCTGGGGAGGCTCGGGCTCGACTACTGCGAGGCCCGCTCCCCTCTCCCGCCCCGCCTGGCCTGGGACTTCTCAGAGCCGCCGTCCGCTCGGGGGACTTGTCATCAGGCCCTGGGGCTTCGGTGACGTTCGTGAGCGTGCGGCCCGCAACGGTGCTCAGCACGGTACGCCGATACTCGTCCCGCCGGAGGGTGCCGGATCCGCGGTTGAACCTGTTCTTCCGGGTGAGCAGCGGCCGCAACGATGATCGACATGAGGCCGTACCGGGTGCCTACGGGCGCGACGGAAACAGCCGGGCCTTACACCCACCGCGCCATCTCACACGAACGAAGGAGACGAACATGTCAACATGGGAGAGCGTGTCGAAGCTCTCGATGACGCTCGAGAGCGGCGACGAGAATTGCGACATCTATGCGAATGGACAGAACAGAATCGGCGTGACGATCAACGTCGAGCCGACCGACAAAAACGGAGATCCCATTCAGGTCGACCCCCAGCACCTGGTCGATAATTTGTGGCTCATCGACTACGCCGACGAGTCGACGCTCAACCGGAACGGCATCTCGGGCTGGGCCTATTCGGACGCCGCGAATGAGTTCACTGCGATCCCGGACGGGTCCAGCGAGGGCGCCGGAGCCACGATCGAAGACAGCGGGACCCAGCAGGTCACGTTCTACGTGTACTGCTCACCCGAGGTGAACCGGAAGTCGATCGGTGTCCGGGTCAGGACCGACTCCGGCAATACCGTCAAAAGTTCACAAAATGGGGCATACCACAGCAAAGTCACGCTCAATCCACGGACGGCCAGAACGTACATGCTGAATGACATCAGCTGGGATTACTCGCGTACGTCGACTCAGGACGGGGAAAACACAAAGTATGTGACAACGTATGCCTGGAACTACTATCTGTCCTTGAAGGCCGCAGATAACTACTTCGTCACTTTCCAGGTGCAGGGCCACTTCACGGATTCTGGTTACGACGGGTTATTCGCGTACAATATCACTCCGGAGAACCACAAGAATTTCTACGGCGGCTATGTCTGGCATGATGAACCGCACGAACCCGGTACGGGGGAAATCGTCAACTTCCCCGACGGGAACAACTGGTGGGATCACGCGGAGATCTACGACAAGACATATCCCGAACGCTACCTGTGCTTCACCTGGGTGCATTCCACCACCGGTGGCGCCGGGTGGCACATCCCCAACGGGCCGCTAGAACAATGGGAAGGGCATTTCAATCCGGAGATCATCGCGTTCGACAGGTACGGCAACACGGGCACGTTCTGGGTGGATGGGTCGGACATCACTGACGCGCTCAAGATCTACGACCACCAAGGCCCCCCGTTCGGATCGCCGTCACCAGCGGCAAAGTAGCGAGTCGCTCAGGTCAGAGCCTTGATCGAAGAGGGGCCCTGATTATCTGGGGTGCCGGGAAGGCATGTGCGGCATGTGGGCTCCGAGGGACATGCCTGACAAGTTGTCTGGGGTTGTCAGGCATGTTCGTCAGCTGCGGAAATCCGGATCTCGCTCAAGGCCCGCTCGTATGTGTCCACGTCAGCGTTGCCGCAGTCACGGCCCGGACTTCCCATAGCAACGGCGAGCCGCCGACCGACCTGCGGCCCGTACGTCACTGGGGCGCGGTGTCGGTCAGCAGGTCGAAGGCCAGCCCGCTGGAGCGCCCGCCGCGGCCGGTGTCCCGCCGCACGGTGAGCCAGACGATCACCTGGCCGGTCCGGGTGCGGGTGCGGTTGTACGCGGCGGTCAGGCGGGTGCCCGTGAGAGGGACCTCCTCCTCGTTGATGAAGTACGAGTTCCCGGCGTCGAACCCCTCGCGGAGCAGGGCGGTCCTGGCCGGTACGGGACTGCCGTCCACCTCGCTGGGCATCGCGGCACGCTGCAGTTGCACGCTGCGGTTGTCACCGGGGACGTGGACCGGGATGAACGGGATCCAGTGCTCCGGGACCGAGCTCATCACCCGGTACGCGGGCGCCGCCCGAGGGTCGTCGAGCCGCGTCGGCGGGTGCGGCCGGCGGCGGAAGGCGAGGGTCTCGGCGGCGGCCTCCGCGCCGGGGCGCGGGTCGCCGGTGGGCATGCGGACGGTCTGCTCGATGCCCCACACCATGTTGGCGTTCTCGTCCCGGGCCAGCAGGACCTCCTCCAGCGCCGGGCCGTCGGTCACCTTCGGTGTTCCGGGTGGCAGCAGGAGGCCGGGCGGGTCGCCGTGGACGTACATCGACCATTGCTGCCAGTCGTGCGCGGCGCCCGCGCCGGCGGGGGTGATCCAGCGGCGGGCGCCGAACACGTCGGTCACCGCGAGCCCCTGTATCGCCGCGAACGTGCCGGTCGGCACGTCGCACGGCAGGATGTACCAGTCGTTGCTGTAGACCAGCGCGAACTCGAGGAAGATCAGCCGGGCCAGGTCGGTGCTGTCGGGGGTGACGGCGGCGAAGTTCGTCCGGCCGTCCTCGACCGCCCACCAGCGTGGCAGCGGCATGCCGGTGAAGCGGGCGGGCGTGGGGAACACGGTGCGGTTCAGCGCGGCGGGAGTGGCACCGGCGCCGCCGAGCGTGTCGTCGTGGGCCGTCGAGAACGCGTGCCAGTCCAGCTCGCCGCCCGGGTACTCGGGCGCGGACAGCACCGTCTCGCCGCCGGGCCCGGCCGCGGCGACCGAGAAGCGGTGCTCCAGCCGTCGCGGGTCCCAGGGGCCGGCCGCGCCCGGCTGGTCGATGAGCTGGTCGAACCAGGCGATCAGGCGGGGGCCGAGGGCGTTGAGCGCGTCGCGGTCCTGCCGCCGTAGCCCGGTGATCCCGTCGGCGGCCGTTCCGCCGCCCTTGACGTGCTGGTACAGCAGGTAGCCGTCCATCCGGCGGCCGGCCACCGCCTGCGTGCCCGCCCAGACCTCCGGGTGGGCCACGCGCTGGGCGTCGGCCTCGGCGTCAGGGTCGGGGAGGGTGATGCGGTAGCGGGCGACGTACTGTTCGGCGACCTCGCGGTTGTGCTGGAGCGAGGCCCGCGCCACGAGCTTCAGCCAGCGGCGGCCCAGCGACAGCCGCAGGTCGAACGAGATCGGCTCGGTCCCGAACGCGAACGGCAGCGGCCGCCTCTCCACCACCGTCTCCAGGGGACGCCCGGCGGGTAACGCGCCCGGCGGGCTCACCGGGTCGGTGTCGGGGCGGAAGCGGGTCAGCGGGCTGGCCACGACCGAGTACGTGGCCGTCACCGGCGAGCCGCCGTCGGTGGCGCGGAACTCGCCGAGCTGCCACTGCCGCGCCAGCAGCCACAGCGGGTCACGGACCTCGGCACGCAGCGCCCTGCCGAAGTCGGTGGTACGGGGACGCCCCTCCAGGCGGTTCCACAGGCCCACCGTCGGGAAGTCGCGATGGGCCAGCGCCGCGGGGAGGTCGGCGATACGGGTCTCACTCATGGTCGGCCTTCCATCGTGCGTTGGCGACGGCGAGATCGGTGCTGATGGTGATGGGCTGGCTGGTCGCGGACAGGAGGGTCGCGGGCAGCAGCTGGGCGTACCCGGTGCCATCGAGCTGCGCGGGCTCCACCAGCCGCGTACGCGCCAGGTCGAACGTCTCGGTGACCGCCGCGACGAGGTCCTCGGCCCGCCACGACCCGGTGGTCACGGGCGGCACGACCAGCAGCATGCTCTGCGGCGGCTCGGAGTCGGGGCTGTCGGCGTGCACGGCGATGCCGGTCGTCTCCCGGTCGGTGGGCAGCACTTCGGTCCACTCGTCGAACAGCAGGCCGCTGGCGGGCCCGGACCCGCCGGGCGGGTCGTCGGCGTAGTGCGCGGTGAACAGCAGCCGGTCCTGGTCGATGGTGGCGCCCGACGCGAGCTCCATGGCCAGCCAGTGGTCGCCGTTCACGAGCGGCAACTGGATCGGCCGCAGCCGCGGCTCCCGGTCCTCGATGTCGTCGAGGTCGTCGTTCCTGAGCGCGTCGCTGAGCAGCGTCACCCGCTCCCACAGCCGCGGCATCTCCCGTACGCGGGCCAGGCCGTGCAGCCAGTCGTCGACGGGGAAGTCCCGGGAGATCGGCGCCCGGGTGAGGTGCTTGACCAGGTCGTCGCTGTCGTCGAAAGCGTCATGCAGGTCGTCGCCGAGATCCTTCGTCAGCGTGTACTCCGGCACGACCAGCGCGTCCGGGCCGAGCAGCGCCCGCAGCGCCTCGATGGTCGCCTTCGCCCGGTCGGGCGCGGTGACGGCGTTGTCGGCGCTGGTCAGCGCGGCGGTGGCGGCGGCGAGGCGGGCGGTGATCTCCTCGCGCAGCGCCCGCGACCTGGACAGCAGCTCCCCGCCGAACGCGACGACCTTGTCCAGCACCGGGGTCAGGTCCAGCCCGGCCGGGTCGAGTCCGGTCAGCGGCAGCAGGTCGCCGACCTGCTCCAGCAGCTCGCTCAGCTTCGTACGGTCGGTCCTGGCGACGTCCTCCAGATCGTCCTGGCGCCGGGCGAAGGTGTCGCGCTTGCGCCCGATGGCGTCGCGGAACCGGTCGGGCCGGTCCGGCGGGTCGGGGTCGGGCGCGGTCGTGAGCAGCGGCTCCACCTCGTGCAACCTGCGGAAACGCTCGTCGTCCGGGGTGCGCCGGGGCAGCGCGTCGTAGGCGGCGAGCAGCGCGTCGGCCTTGGCGAGCGTGCGTCCCATCCGGGCCGCCGTCAGGGCCGCGGCCGCCAGCACCTCGGAGAAGACGCCGCGCCGCCAGGCGCTCACCTCGCCCCAGCCGCTGCGCACCATGCCGAACCCCGCCGCGGTGGTGACCAGCCGGGCGTAGCGGGTCAGCAGCGTGTCGATGTCCTCCACGATGTCGTCGCGCCGCGGCTGCGCGGGGGCGGGCGGGTACAGCCGGACGAGGTCGCGCAGCAGGTCGTCCACGTCGTCGCCGAGGTCGTCGAGCGACTCGCGGACCGCGACCGGGCGCTGCCTGGGCACCGACACGGCGTCGTCCAGCGTACGGTCGAGCGTGACGGGGCCGGAGGCGGGCACCAGGTCGGTCGGCTTGAGCGGCCGGCCCGTGGTCAGCAGCGTGCGCAGCGCGGTGATCAGCGGCGACAGCTCGAAGAAGGTGACCTTGCCGTCGACGCGGTCGGTGTAGCGGATGGTGAGCTCGGCGTCCGGGCGCGGGTCCTCCCTGTTCACGACGACGCCGATGATCCGGTCGTCCAGGTCGGTCATCGCCGCCTGGTCGGTCGGCCGTACCGTCCACAGCAGGTCGATCGGGGCGAGGCCGACGTCGTCCTGGGTGACCACGCTCTCGTGGGCGCGGCCGTTGACCGGGTCGGTCCAGGTGACGCGCGCGGCGACGGAGTCGTCGCGCGGCAGCAGGCTCGGCAGCCAGTCGTCCACGGCCGGTTCCGCCTGCGCGCGGGGGGTGTCGTCGTTGCCGGGGTGTTGTCCGGCCTTCAGCCGCAGCCCGAACCGGTGGGTGAGCGTGGTGCCGCTGCGCGGCGACCTGACCACCTCGGGCTCGGGCGGCAGCCCTTCCTTGGCGTAGGCGTCGAGGGTGGCGGAGGCGCGCTCGGGGTTGCCGCCCAGCGCCTGGTGCGTGGCCTCGGCGACGGCGAGATCGGCGACCGCGTCGTTGGCGGCGAGCAGCCGGTCGGCCTCCTCGCTGATCGCCTGGGTCTGATCGGCGTCCGCCTCCGGCAGACCTTTCAGGCCGAAGGGGTACGTACGCGACTCGCCGCTTCTGGTCAGATGGCGGGCCAGGGCCAGGCCGTCGATCACGTTGCGTGCCTCGACCTGCCCGATCTCGTCGGGCTTGTCCTGATCAGTGTCCACGGACTGCGGGATCTTGCCCGCCCGCAGCGGGAAGGCCAGCCTGAGCCCTCCGATGAACTTGTCCACCTCGGTCCCGTGGCCGCTCCGGTCGTGCAGGCCGCGCTCGAAGCGGTAGCCCAGCATCGCGCCGAGCGACTGGCCGCGCCGCATCCCGTCGAGGATCGACAGCGCGAGCCTGACCCGGTCCGCGCCGAGGTTGACCGCGAAGGGGCCCGGGTTCTGCCGGTCGGCGTTGGCGACGTACCCGGCTCGCAGGACGGCCGCCGTACGGGCGTGGCCGGGCGACGGCGCGTGCACGAAGCCCTCGTTCTCCGGGTCGTGCAGCAGCGGCTGGGCTCCGGCGAACACCGTCGCCAGCGGGCCGGTGAGGGTGACGGGTTCCAGCCGGTCGATGGCATGCGGCCGTACGTTCTCCAGGTAGCCGTACGCCCCCAGGTGCAGGCCGGGCCGTACGCTGCCGTCGGGCGCGAACCGCAGTTCGGCGAGCCGTTCGGTGGCCAGGCCCAGCCGCCACGCGTCCAGCCGGTAGGTGGCCAGGTCGAGGTGCTCGGCCAGCAGCCGTTCCAGGCGGGCGGTCGGCAGGGCGGCCAGGACGTCCAGCGCGCGGGCCTGGTCGGCGAGCGCCGCCGTCGGGCCCGGCTGGTCCGGCGACTGTTTGCTCAGCGCCGACGGGATGAAGTTGACCAGCAGCTGATCGGGGCTGCCCGTGACCAGCGGGGCGGGCGAGTACAGCAGCCGGAAGCGGCTCTCGCTGGTGGCGTCCTCACCGGGTCCGGGCAGGTGCACGTGGATGAACGGCGGGTCGACCGGCGGCCCGGCCGGCTGGCCGGCCGCGGCCGTGAGCGCGCGGGCCGCCTCGTCCCAGCCGAGCAGGATCGCGTGCCGCAGCAGCAGGTACAGCATCGTCGCCGGACGCTGCCCCTCCGCGAAGCCCGACTCCAGCCGGATGCCGTTCAGGTTGGTCCGCGTCAGCGCGGCCAGCCAGGTCAGATAGTCGCGCCCGTCGGTGGTGTACGGCCGGATGCGGGCGCTCTCCGACAGCGGCCGGTCGTCCACCAGCGGCGCCAGCATCGGCTGGTGGAAGTCGGTGAACAGCCGCCGCAGCAGGTCAGGGTCCCGGCCGGGGCCGGTGTCCGCGCCGAACCGGCTGAGCAGGGCGCGCACCGGGGCGGCCAGCCCGAGCTGCTCCACCGTGGACACGACGGTGGCGCCGAGCCCGGCGAGGTTCTCCCGGTTGAACAGGTCCTCGAGGCTCTGCGCGTACCGCTGGTGGTACTCGGCCGACGTCGGGTGCAGCGCGACCAGGTCGAGCAGCTGCTGGTGCGCGTCGCTCGCGCCGTCGCCCAGGTGCGGCACCTGAGCGGCGGCGGCGGCCCAGTCCTTGCCCGCCTCGGTCAGGACCCGGTTGAGTGCCCGCCGGTGCCCCGCCGAGTCCGGGAAGGCGAGCCGGGAGAAGGCGGTGGTGGGCAGGATCCCGTACGGCTGCCGCCCGATCTTGACCACGGGCAGCGGGCCACGGCCGGAGACGTACTTCTGGAAGAAGTCGCGGGTCTTGGCGACGGCGTCCGGGCCGAGCAGCGGGTGCAGTGTCGTCTGCAGGAAGGAGCCCCACGTCGCCGGCCACAGCGCGGTGTTGGCCGCGCGGGCGTCGCGCTGGTCCGTTCCGTCCGCGTTCGGCATGCCGGACAGGACGCCGGGGTCGATGCCGAGCAGGTCGGTGAGCTGCCTGCCGTCGGTCCTCGTCGTCCAGTCCTGCGCCGCCGCGGCGGCGATCCCGCTGGAGGAGCGCAGCGCGGCGGCGGCCTCGTCCTCCCCGTCCTGACCGGCCGGCCGGACCTCGGAGTTGTTGGTCGGCGTGCCCTGCGGCAGCAGGGCGAACCCGTCCGGGCCGCGCAGGTGGCGCTTGATCAGCTCGGTGAGGTCGGCGGCCGTCTGCGTGGGTGCCGCCTGCTCGCGCAGGCCCAGCACGACGAGCCGTTCCACTCCCCCGCGGATCTCGTCGGTGAGCGGGACCCGCACGCCCATGCCGACGGCCACGGCCCGGTCGAAGTCGACGAGCCAGCGCAGCGCGTCCGGCACGTGCAGGACGCCGGTCTGCTCGTTGACGGAGATCTGGTCGCCGGAGCCGGGGTCCGGGCTCACCGCGAGCGTGGCCGGCACCGTGGCGCCGGTCACCGACATCACCTGGCGGGTGCCGTTGAACCCGAGCACCTGGAACCGGTCGGGCAGCAGACCGGCCTTGGCGCCCTGCGTCCAGGCGTCCGTCGCCGTCGTGCCGGTCTCGGGCGGCTTCAGCACCAGGAACGCGACGAGCACGTTGTCGGTCGGGCTCGTCAGCGCGCCGTCCAGCCCGAACGGCCGGTTGGCGCGGATGGTGTTCGCCCTGGCGGTTCCGACCGAGGCGACCAGCGCGGCGTCGGCCTGGCGCAACCGCAGCCGGTCGCCGTGCGCCCGCCACACCGCGCTCCAATAGACGATCGAGGGCTGCCGGTTGTTGGCGGCCGGAGCCGCGGCGGACCGGATGACCAGCACCACGGCGTCGTCGGCCGCCCCGGTGGGCTCTTCGGCCGGGTTGGCCGGGGTACGGCCGCGCAGCAGCCACGCCGCGCGGCCCGGCGGTATCCGGGTGGCCAGCTCCTGCCAGGCGGCCTGAAGCCGCGCGGCCCGGCTGCCGGCCGCCCAGCGGGCCGTCCAGTACGCGTCGATCGCGGTGATCTCGGCGTCGGTGGGCTTGGACTCGAACTTGTCCACGGCCCATTCGTCCGGGAAGACCCGGACCAGCAGTTCCGTGGCGGTGAAGCGGGTCTCGACCCGCACCGGCGCGAGCAGGACCGGGAACGCGTCGCTGAGCGCGGTCATCGGGGCACCATTTCCTGAGCGTGAACGGCGACCATGACGGGCACCTGGAGGAGGATGTAGGCGAGGTCGGCCGAGCCCAGCCCGCTGGACCACAGCGGCAGGTTCTCGTCCTCGTCGTGCTGGTCGAGCTTGCCCGCGTCGTCGGATCCGTCCAGCCCGGCGAGCGGCACGGTGACGGCGGGGTCGAGCGTGAGGAACCCGTGTCCGGCGGGGTCGACGTCGCTCCAGGTCAGGTCGTTCCAGACCTCGATGGGGTCGGCGGGCGCGCCGGGGTCTCGGTCGTCCAGGCCGAAGCGGGGGTCGCCCGGACGTTCCTTCAGCACGAAGAACCAGCCGGGGTCGTCGGGACCGCCGATCGCCTGGTCGGCGGTGAGGCCGAACCCGATCAGGTAGATGTCCGGGTCCACGGTGGCCTCGAAGCGGGGAAGCTGGATCTGCCCGGTCGTCGGCTGACCGGTGATCGTGACCAGGCGGCGCTGCTGCGACTTGTCGGGCAGGCCGTCAGAGCCGGGCGGCCATTCGGCGCGGTGCGCGTAGATGGCGGTGGTCGGGTACTTCTTGAGCAGCTCGCCCCTGACGACCAGGACGATCCCGTCGTGCGGGTTGGAGTTCTCCCCGAGCCTGGCCGTCAGCGGCCAGCGGTGCATCGGCGGGATGTCATAGTCGCGCTCCCGGCGGTCCGCGGGCGACACCCCGGGCTCCGGCAGGGCGGTGACCGGGTCCCAGAACTGGCGGAACGGAGTGCCGCGCTGGTCGGTCGGGAACTCCCGCCACAGCATCTCGCGGGCCATCTCGTGGTTGAGCCCCGCCATGTACGACTCGATGAACTCGTGGTTGTTGTCCAGGAGCGTCAACGTGTTCTGCGGCAGCAGGTTCAGGTGCGGTACGAACGCGTCGACCCCCAGGCCGAGCAGCGCCCGGAACATCGGCAGGTCGAACACCGGGTAGGCCATCGCCTCGGTGAACGCCTCCGCGAACGGCCGCAGGCGCTCCGGCAGGCTGACGGAGCCGTCCAGCAGCGCGCGCGGCACGGTCGTGTCGGAGCGCAGGCCGGTGAGCGTAGCCGTCGTGGTGGTGGTCAGGTCGAGCGCGTTCGGCGGCGGGGTCTGGCCGACCGCCACACCGGCGTCGATCGCCTGGTGCAGCTCGCGCAGCGCGGTCTTGAACCGGGTCGCCTCGGCGCTGTCGGCGGTGCCGGGATGCGGGGTGACCGGATCGCCGGGCGTGCGGAGCACGAAGTCGGGGCTGTGCGCGAGGACGTCGACCGGGTCCGTGCCGGGCGGCCGGTCAGGGTGGAGCACGGCGTTGACGTCGGCCGGGGTGACCAGCGCGCCGGGAGTGATCTTGACGGGTACGGCGACGACCGGGTTGACCGCGTCGTCCATGCGAAAAAGCAGGGCGTCCGGCCGCGCGCCCTCCGCGAAGTCCAGCGAGCGGATCAGCCGCGAGCCGGGGCGGATGATCCGCCGCATGGCGGGCGAGACGGGCGCGGCGGCGACCCGGCTTCCGGCCACGTGGAACCCGACGGCGACCTCACTGTCCTGCCCCGCCACCAGCGAGTTCACGGCGGTGACGGGGGTGGTGACCCGGGAGTGGGCGGGGGCGGTGAGGGTGAGCGCGCGTCCCGAAGGCGCGGCGGCCGCCGCGGTCCGCGCCGTGCCCGCCGGCAGTTCGAGGTGGCGGGTCTGGAGCGCGTGGCCGACCTCGCGGGCCAGCTGGGCGGCCCGGATCCGGCCGTTGGCCGCCAGCACGTCGCCGACCTGCGCCCAGGCGGCCGCCATCAGCTCCTCGTCGTGGTCCTTCACCACCTGCGCGCCGAGGTTGGCGGCGACGCGGAAGCGCGGGTCCAGGTTCAGCCGGTGCACCCAGTTGTGGTTCTCCTCCGTGGACACCGGTGTGCCGTCCCGGTCGTACAGCAGGCGCGAGGTGCGCGCGTGCCACCGGCCGTACAGGGGCGGGGTGACGATCGGGTCCGGCCCCGACGTGCGGTGCTGGAAGTCGTCGGCCCGGTTGATGAGCCGGGCCAGCTCCTGCTCGAACGGGTGCGGGTAGAGCGGGGACGGCGACGGCGGGTCGGCGAAGTGGTCCCAGTTCTCCCTCGGATCGACGCTCTCCGGCACGCGCAACGCGCCGCCGAGCGGCAGCACGCCGCCCTGGTCGGGGATGCCGGGCAGGTCGAAGCCGGGGCCGGAGTGCACGTCGATCTCCCGGACGCCCACCCGGGCGTCGGCTCGGCGGGGCCGCAACTGGCGTACGAGGAACTCGAAGTCTCCGGCCGTACCGGTGCGGAACGCCCAGCGGTGGTAGTACGGCATGCGGTTGCCGACCGGGCGGTTGGCGTAGGGCGGGCCCCAGCTCGAGTACAGCGCGCCCGGAGCTCCGGCCGGGTCGAAGCCGAGTCCGGACAGCCGCCCGGTCTCGAAGGCCGGCACCAGGAACGCCTCGTACGCGGTCTCGGGCCGCAGGTGGCGCGGGCAGATCAGCCGCGAGCAGGCGCTGTCCGGGTCGGTGGTCAGCACCGTGTCCAGGGCGGCGAGCGGGCCGGCCGTGCTGTCGGTGACGACCGGGCCCGCCAGCGAGCCGTTCACGTGGACGTGCGCCCAGGCGCCGAGCTGGTCGGCGGGCGGCATCACATGGACCGGGTCGACGATGTCGATGGCGGGCAGCGGGTCCGTGCCGGGGGCGTCGGCGAACTCGGTGCCGGCGGCCAGCACCACCAGCGCGAGCCACGGGGTGAGGCGCGCGGTCGACGGGCCGGACGGCGCGGGGCTGTAGCGCCAGGCGAAGTCCTCCTCCACGAACTCGATGTGCGCGAGGAAGTTCGGCTCCACGTTGGCGGTGCCCGGCCGCGGCTCGGTCCGCGAGATCGCGCGCGGGTCCACACCGACCACGTCGCCCGGCCCGTACAACTGCACGGGACGCCCGGCGTCGTGGGTGATCGTGCCGCCGTCGAGCCCCTCGCCGGAGACGTTGAGCGGGATCTGGACGCTGGCCCGCGCGGCCGTTCCCGGATCCGCCGTGATCCGGGTGTTGATCCCGGCCCGCAACCACGGCAGGAAGGTGTAGGCGTTGGCGGTCACGAGGTCTCCCCGAACACCTCGGAGGTCGCGGTCAGCTCGACGGCGGCCGGGTCTGCGGCGGCCAGCCCGGAGCGGGCGACGCCGCCGGCGACCAGCACCCTGTCGTCGGCCAGCACGACGGCCGCGAACGACCAGCGGCCCGTCACCAGGCCCGGCACGGACACCCACGCGTCACCGGTGACGTCGTAGGCCAGCACGCTGCGGAAGCCGGACTCGTCGCGGTCGCCGGACGCGCCACCCGCCACCATGACCTGGCCGCCGGGCAGCAGGACGGCGCGGTGCAGCGCGCGTCCTGAGGGCATCGCGGTCACCTCTGCCCACTTGCCGGTGTCCAGGTCGAACACCTCGGCCGTGCGCCGGCTGAACGGGTCGTACGGCGCGGTGCCCGGCGAGCCCGGCGCGGTGCCGCCGGTGATGAGCACGCTGGTGTCCGACAGCCGGACCGCGCGATGGTGCCTGCGGACGCTGATCAGGCTGCCGGTTGCCGTCCACTTGTCGCGTGCCTGGTCGTACAGCTCGCAGAACGCCAGCGCCGGGTCGTCGGGGGCGCCGACCGGCGCGGTGCCGCCCGCGACCAGGACCATTCCGCCGTGCAGCGGTACGGCCGTGTGGGCGGTGCGCGCGTCGCTCATGGAGCCTGCCGAGCGCCACTTCTCCTTGCCGGGGTCGAACCGCTCGGCCGAGCGCAGCGCGACCGTGCCGCCCGAGGGGCGCGAGGCGCTGCCGCCGGCGATCAGGACGCTGCCGTCGTCCAGCAGGGTCGCGCTGTGTCCCCAGCGGGGGGTGATGAGGCCGCCGGTCGGGGTCCAGTGTCCCGTCGCCGGGTTGTACAGCTCGGCGGAGCCCTGTTCTGTGCTGCCGTTCAGGCCGCCGACGGCGAGGACGCGGCCGTCGGCCAGACGGGTGAGCGAGTGCAGCCGCCGGGGCGTGCCCATCGGGTCGGCCCGGTCCCAGGTGTCGTGGTCGGTGCCCTGCTTCTTGCCGAACAGGGCCGCGTCGGCGAGCGAGCCGCCCGCCGCGTCGGCGCCGCCGGCCACCAGCACCGTGCCGTCGGCGAGCAGCACCGGCCCGTCGTGCTGGCCGTGCCAGGCGGCAGGGGTGGGCAGGTCGCCCGCGGTCTTCCAGGTTCCGGCGGGTGGCTCGGTGGCTTTGGGCATGATGGTCATTCCTTCGTTGGTCATGGGATCAGCACCTCGCCGGTGCCTGTGGGGTCGGTGCCGGCCACGCCCGCGGCGGCCAGCACCCGGTCGTCGGGCAGTTCGGCGACGGCGTGGGCGCTGCGACCCAGGAGCAGGCCGCCCAGCGTGCGCCAGGTGCCGGACCGGGGGTCGTAGGAGATGACGGACCGGAAGCCGGCGCTCCGCTCGGGCGCGCCGGTGCCGCCGGTCACCAGCACCTCGCCGGAGCGCAGCAGGATCGAGCGGTGGCCGGAGCGGCCGCCGTCCGGCATCGGCCGCGCCGGGCTCCAGACCTCGCCGAGCGGGTCGTACAGCTCGGCGCTCGCGAGGCTGTGCGGGTCCAGCGTGCCGTCGGCGGCCACGACCGGGTCGCCGCCCGTCACCAGCACCCGGTGGTCGGCCAGCAGGACGGCCTGGTGCCCGGCCCGCGCCGTGCCGAGGCTGCCGGTGGTGCTCCACTCCCCGTCGGCCGGGTCGAACACCTCGCAGTAGGCCAGCGGCTCGGCGCGGCCCGCGCCGGTGGGCAGCAGGCCGCCGGTGACCAGGACCCGGCCGTCGTCCAGCAGGACCGCCTGGTGGCCGGTGCGGGCGCTGCTCAGTGTTCCCGTAGTGGTCCACGTGGCGGTCGCCGGGTCGTACAGTTCGGCGGAGGCGAGCGCGCCGTCCTCCTGCCCGTCCCGCGCGCCGCTGCCGCCGGCCACCAGCACCCGGCCGTCGCCCAGCACCGTGGCCGAGTGCCCGTGGCGGGCGACGGCCATGCCGGCAGCCGGGGTCCACCGGCCCGCGGCCGAGTCGAAGAGCTCGGCGGACGCGAGCGGCGCGTGACCGCGCCCCTGCCCGCCTGTGACGAGCACGCGGCCGTCTTGCAGGCGCGTGGTGGCGTGCCGCCTGCGCGCGGCCCCGAGCGCGGACCCGGTGGACCATGAGTCGCCCGCCGGGTCGAACAACTGGGTGACCGGTACGGGCGAGCCGTCGGGGGCGCTGCCCCCGGCGATCAGGACGCGGCCGTTCTGCAGCGGCACGAGATCCACCTCGGACACCGGTGCGGGCAGCACGCCCGCGGGCGACCAGGTGCCGGGCACGCCCGGCGTGACGGCCGCCTCGGCCGCCGGAATCACATGCAGCTGCCCGGCCAGATTGGGGTCGAGCGTCACGAATCCATCCAGCGCGTCCTCGGCCGTCGCGCGGCTGCGGAACGTCGAGGGCACCCGGCGCGAGGTCGTGCCCGACCGGCTCGGCGGGAACGCCTGGCGGTTGCTCTTCACGTACGCGACGACGAACCGCTGCTCGTCGATCCGCACGGTGTCCTCGGCCAGGAACGGCTGCCGCTGCCTGGCCTGCCTGGCCGACAGCCCCGAACGGCTGGTACTCGAACCGCGCAGCAGTTCGTCGAACACCGGCTCGCTGACGCTGTGGAAGCGCTGCACGGGCGCGCCGGCCGCGGCCGCGAGCGCGACTCCGGCCGGTTGCGCGGCGGCGCTGTCGATCAGGTGCAGTTCGAACCGGACCGCGCGGCGCACGACCCGGGCGGTCGCGAGATCGCCCTGGTCGGAGGTGAGTTCCAGCCCGGCGTCCTGCGTCTCGAACGAGGGCCGCGACAGCTTGGCCGCGTCGGACATCTTCTGGAACTGGGCCATCGCGAACTTCTCGCCGGTGACCGACTTCTCGACGAATCCGCCGTTGTCCGGCGTGGTGAGGCTGAAGCGCCGCCCGTCGGTGATCGGCTGCCCGCCGATCTGGTCCACCCGGACGCCCAGCGGCAGCGCCCGCTGCCGGACGACGAGCGTGCCGAGCGGGTGCAGCACCAGGTCGTCGCCCGCCGGGAGGCTGCGCAGGGAGACCAGCGTACGGACGCCGCCGCCCGGCAGCCGGGTCTCCCAGCTCTCGTTCTTGGCGATCTCCGAGACCAGCAGCGGCAGCCCGAGAACCGTCGGCACGAACAGCGCCAGCTCCTCGCCGAAGGAGAAGTCGAAGTCGGCGGAGATGGAGAAGAACAGGAAGCCGATCGAGCCGCGCCCGTGCACCCGCCACGGTGCCGGGCCCTCCAGCGTGAGGTCCAGACTGAGGCTGAACACGCCGACGCCGAAGGCCTTGAGCGAGACGTGCCCCGAGCTGTGCGCCTTGTAGCGGAACGGGTCGCGGTTGATCAGCCCGTCGAGGGTGAGATGGCCTTCGACCCCAAACGAGCTGAACCCCAGCCGCACCTCGACACCGCCGCCGAACTGCACGGTGTTGGGGGTGAGCGCGAAGTAGCCGGTCACCCGGATGAGCTGTTTGCCCCGGTTGAGCAGGTCCACCGCGAGCCGGCTCGGCGTGGGGAAGGGCAGCGGCGGCGGGTTGAACCCCGGGTGGAAGCCGCCGACGGTCACGATCAGCTCGCGGTCGCCGCTCCAGGCCACCAGCAGGCCCATCCCGCCCTCGACGGTCATCCCCACGATGCGCGACTCGACGAGCTTGGCGAAGAACCACAGCCGTCCCTTGTCCCGCTCCAGCGCGCCGAGGAATTGGGCCTGCAGGAGCAGCAGCGGGTCTTCGGGAGAGGGCAGCGCGGCCCGTACGACGCCGAGGATCGCGATGTTGCCCGGCTGCTCGATGATCAGGTCGACCGAGGCGGTGATGAGGGGCGGAGTGCCCCACCCGATCTTGGCCATCGGGCCGATGAGGAACGTTCCCTGCTGGGCGGGGAAGAACCGGCCGAGGTCGGACAGGATCCGCGGCGCGTTCGCGACCACGTCCTTGGGGAAGGCGACCGACTCGATCGCGCCGGTCCGCACGCCCTCGATGAGCGCTTGCAGGTCCATCCTCCGGTTGAGTCCCAGGAGCCCGCCGACGGCAAGCAGCGTGAATCCGGCGCCGAGCTGGATGCCGGAGGGGAACTCCGCGGTGAGCACGATGAGCAGCGAGAAGCCCGGTGAGCCGTCCGGCTGGCGGGTGGTGATGAGCCCGATGCCCTTGACCGCGATGAGGTCGACGATCTCCAGCTCCAGCGCGCCGGCGTACTCGCCGCGGCCGGGGTCGAAGGACAAGAACCCGCCGCCGGACGCGCCGTTCGCGCTGATCTTCAGCCCTACCCCGGTGGGCGGCTTGAAGCCGACGTCGAGATCGAGGGCGCCGTCCTGGCGCGACAGCTTGATCACCGCTCCCATCCGGTCGGCCACGGCCGCGATCGGGCCGAGCTGGGCGCCGACCGTGCCTGACGCCTCCAGGGCGACCCCGTCGTCGGTCAGGCGCAGGCCGAGGTGGAGCGAGCGGATCTCCACCGGGCCGACCTGGAGGTCGACGGGGATGTCGGCCTCGACCCCGCCCGTGCCGCGGAAGCGCAGCCCGGTCGCGCTCGACCAGGACAGTCCCACGTCGGCGTCGAGCTCGATGGAGCCGAACGGCAGGATCGTCCCGAGGAAGCCGTCCGCGTCCGCCAGGTTCAGCACGATCTTGCCGCCCTCGACGGCGGCCTCCAGCACCAGCTCGCCCTCGGCTCGGCCGGCGGCGGCGTTCCAGTCGAGGTCCGCCCCGCCCGTGATGCGCAGAGAGCGCGCCTCGACGCGGGAACTGCCCGCGGTGCCGAGGACGACCAGCGGCGGGCCGCCGGCGGCGGGCGGCGCCTGGACGCCGAACCGCACCGAGCCGCGCACCTCTCCGGTCGGCGGCACGACCCGCAGGTCGGCGGGCGGCAGCAGTTCGACGGCGGCCCCGGCCTCCATCGCCGCGTCGGCCGTCGCGACCAGCGCCACGGAGTCGTTGACCGGCACGATGAGCTCGAGATGGTCCTTGGCGTCGAGCCGCAGCGTGGCCGCCACGCCGGGGATCTGGTCGTCGGTCCTGCCGATGTCCACGCCGGCGACCCGCAGGAACGGCGGCGGCCCCGGCTGCGGGAAGGCGAAGTGCGACACCGTGGTGAGGAAGATCGACAGGCGCTGGAGCAGCAGGTCCCAGTCGAAGTCCGGGCCGCCCCAGCGGTAGAGCTCCGTCAGCGTGCCGACGGGGTCGCGCAGGAAGCCGCTCAGCCGGTCCAGGCGCAGCACCCGGCGCACGTGCGTGGGCGCCGCGGGGGTCGCCGCGATCGGGGTCGACTCCAGGACGCCGATCAGCTCCAGCACGTTCGCCACGATCGGCTTCCTGTCCTGGAGGTAGGTGATCAGCGCGAAGCCGAACAGCCGCTCCGGCAGCTCACCGGCGAACGCCTCCACCTCGGCCCGGTTCGGCCCGGCCGCCGCCGCGGCCGCCCGGATCGCGCCGGCCACCACGCCGACCGCGTCGGCCACGGTCGTGACCAGCTTGCTGATCGCGGCCACGCTCTCCGCGATCCGGTCCACGTCCTCGGCCTCGATCGCCGCGGCCAGGTCGGACAGCGAGCGCGGCAGTCCGCTCAGCGCCGTGGCGGCGCCTTCCACGGCGTTGCGTACGGATTGCGCGGCCAGCACGACGCCGGGCGCCGGCAGGCCGATCTCGGCGAACAGCAGCGGGATCTCGTCACCGCGCAGCCGCTGCTCCAAAGGGGCGAACGCCTTGCCCACCTCGAGCATCAGGGATTCGACGGACAATGCCATCGCGGGATACCTCCGGTCTAGATCACGCCGCCGGATATGACCAGCGCGTAACCTTGGGTTTCGAGATTCACGTAGGGGCGGAGCCGGATCATCCATGGACCGATGACGGGGCTCGGCAGGACGACCATCTGGACGTTGTTGACGATGTCGGGCGGAACGGGCGGGCTGGTCTTGCGCTGGCGGGAGAAGCCGCTGGGCACGTCGAAGTCGTTGCCCGCGTAGAGGTTTCCTGCCGGGTCCTCGACCTCGAACCTGATCGCCTGCACGGTGGGGGTGATCTGGCCCTCGGACGGCGGCCGGTTCACCCACACGAAGGTGACCTTCAACGGCTCGTGGGCGTCATGGACGAAGAAGCGGTACGTACGGGTCTCGGCCAGGCGCAGACCGGCTCGGCTCGGGATGTCGATCGCGATCATCGAGCGGGTGCCGTTCTCGAAGAACAGGGTCCGGTCGAGCTGGATGAGCCCCCAGCCCTCGGTGTCGCTCGGATAGCCGGGATGACCGCTCATGTCGACGGTCGCGTTCAGCAGCACCGCCCTGATCAGCGCTCCTGACGGGCTGGGGTTGCGGTTGCCCTCCACCGGCCGGCCCTTGGGGTAGAAGCCCTGGTTGAAGTACTGGCGTACGAGGGCGGCCGCGGCCGAGACGTTCGGCGTCGCGAAGCTCGTGCTGCACCGGGTCTGGACCTCGGTGTCGCTGTACAGGCCCGTGGACGGCGTGGGCGGCAGGACCGAGGTCCTGATGCCGCAGCCGACGGCCATCACCTCCGGCTTGCGGCGGCCGTCGAACGAGGGCCCGTCCACGCCGCTGCCCCGCGACATCTGGTCAGGGAAGGCCTTGGCCGCCGCGACGCAGAGCGCGTTGAACGCGACGCTGGGCGAGGCGTTCTTCGGGCTCACCCCCGTGTTCTCGCCGGCGGCGATCACCACCTGTTCCTCGCGGGCCAGGCAGAACGCGTCCAGGTCCCGGGCGACGACGTCGTAGCGGATATTGGTGCTCCAGCTGATGTTGTGGACGGTCGCCCCGGCGCCCCTCCCGTCCTCCAGCAGATCCTGCAGGCTGCGCGAGCGGCGGTTCTCGTCCGGCGAGGTCTTGTCCGGCGGGGCGAGGATCAGGTTGGCGTCGTGGCCGACGATCTTCGCGGCCCAGGCGCCGCCTCGGTCCTGGTGGTTGCCGGAGTTGCCCAGTTCGTTACCGGCCGCGATGCCGGCGACCTTCATGAAGTGGTCGCGGGGCGTGGCCCCTCTCGGGTTGAACAGCTCGCGGATCTTGCGATGGCCGGGGCCGGGCCTGTTCGGGGCGACGTCGGCGAAGAAGCGGTGGTTGAGGTCGAGCGTGCCCCGCTCGATGACCTGGATCACCTGGTCCTCGCCGTGCAGGTCGTGCGCCCAGATCGTGCCGCGGGCCGGGTCGCCGGACTGGGTCGTCTGGGCGGAGGGCACGTCCGCGTCGACGATCGTCGGCACCGGTTCGATCCACGTGACGTCCTCCAGCGCCGCGACCTGGGCGACCTTGGCCGCGTCGGCCAGCGTGAGCCGCAGGCGCAGCCGCCCGCCGAACGCCCGGCCGTCGACGGTGGCGATGTCGTGCGCGCCGATCGTCGTCAGCGCGGCCGTGACGGCGTCGGCGCCTGCGTCGTCGAACAGCACCGCCACCAGGTCGAGCGGCCCGGTCGCCGGGATGCCCGGGGAGAGCTTGGACGCCTGCGGGAACGGGGTGACGGCCCGGACCAGGAAGTCGGCGCGCACCCGGTCGGCCGTCGCCGCGTCGAGCCGTTCGAGGTAGGCCAGATTCGGGATGAACCGGTCCAGCCGCAGCCCGTACGCCGCCTTGAGCCGGACGATGTCCGGCCCGCTCAGCAACGCCGCGAACTGCACGACCGTCGCCTGCGGCCCGGCCGCCGCGGCCGGTTCCACCTGCGTGGGATCGAACGGCTCCGGCCCCACCAGCAGCCGGAAGTCCTGTCCCTCACTCCTCATCGCACACCCCCCGTGATCACCAGCGCGAAGCCCTGCGGCGCCCGCGTGAGCACCGGGCGCAGCCGGATCGTCCACGGGCCGGGAGCGGGGTTGTTCACGACGACCATCTGGACGTTGTTGGCGATGTCGGGCGGCGCTTTCGGGGGCGCCACCAGCTTCCGCGAGACCCCGTTGGGCACGTCGAAGTCGTTGCCCATGTAGAAGCCCCCGGCGGGGTCCTCCACCTCGAACCGGATGGGGTCCGGGGTGAACGGCGCCACCTCGGTCATCGCCTTGCTCGTCCAGACAAGGGTGATCTTCAGCTGCTCGCCCGCGTTGTCGACGGTGAAGCCGTACGAGCGGGTCGCGGACGTCGTCATGGAGGCGGCGCTCCTGACGTCGTGCACGATCAGCTTGCGCGTGCCGTTCTCGAAGAACAGGGCCCGGTCGAGCTGGATGAGCCCCCAGCCCTCGGTGTCGCTCGGGTAGCCGGGGTGGCCGGTCATGTCGACGGTCGCGTTCAGCAGGACCGCCTTGATCAGCGCGCCTGACGGCTGCTTGACGATCTTGTCCTGTTCGGGCTTGCCGTTCGGGTAGAAGCCCTGCGTGAAGTACTGGCGTACGAGGGCGGCCGCGGCCGTGGCGTTCGGCGTCGCGAAACTGGTGCCGCACGTCTGGACGGCGGTGTCGCAGTACACGCCCTGGGGCGGCGCGGCCGGCAGGACGGAGGTCCTGATGCCGCAGCCGACGGCCATCAGGTCCGGCTTGCGGCGGCTGTCGAACGAGGGCCCGTCCACGCCGCTGCCCCGCGTCATGTGGCCGGGGTGGGCCCTGGCCGCCGCGACGCAGATCGCGTTGAGCGCGATGCCGGGTGGCATGTTCCTCGAGTTCGGCCGCGTGTTCGGCCCGCCGGCGACCACCACCTGCTCCTCGCGGGCGAAACAGAACGCGTCCACGTCCCGGGCGGTGGACTCATAGCGGACGGTGAAGGCGTTGACCCAGCTGAAGTTGTGGACGGTCGCGCCGACGCCCCTCCCGTCCTCCAGGAACTGGTGGACGCTGCGGTGATTCGGGCCCAGGTCGCGCAGCGCGGCGCTGTCGTTGGCGACCAGCTTCGCGGCCCAGGCGCCGCCTCGGTCCTGGTGGTTGCCGGAGTTGCCCAGCTCGTCACCGGCGGCGATGCCAGCGACCTTCATGAAGTGGCTGTCGAGCGCGGTGTTCGCCCTTTTGAACTGCGCGCGCACCTTGCGATGGCCCGGGCCCGGCCTGTTCGGGGCGACGTCGGCGAAGAAGCAGTGGTTGAGGTCGAGCGTGCCCTCTTCGATGATCTGGATCACCTGGTCCTCGCCGTGCAGGTGCTGGTCCCACACGGTGCCCCGGGCCGGGTCGCCGGACTGGGTCACCTGGGCGGACGGAACGTCCTGGTTCTCGACCGCGGGCGCCGGTTCGAGCCACGTGACGTCCTGCAGCGCCGCGACCTGGGCGACCTTGGTCACGTCGTCGAGCCCGAAGACCAGACGCAGCCTGCCGCCGAACTCGTGGGCGTCGCTCGTCGCGACGTCGTGCGCGCCGATCGCCGTCAGGCTCGCCGTGACGGCGGCGGCGTCGGAGTCGTCGAACAGCACCGCCGTCAGAGTGAGCGGCCCGGTCACCGGGATGTCGGGCGAGAGTTTGGACGCCTGCGGGAACGGGGTTACGGCCCGGACCAGGAAGTCCGCGCGTACCCGGTCGGCCGTCGCCGCGTCCAGCCGTTCGAGGTAGGCCAGATTCGGGATGAACCGGTCCAGCCGCAGGCCGTACGCCGCCTTGAGCCGGGCGATGTCCGGCCCGCTCAGCGACGCCGTGAACTGCACGACCGTCGCCTGCGGCCCGGCCGCCGCTGTGGGCTCCACCTGCGTGGGATCGAACGGCTCCGGCCCCACCATCAGCCGGAAGTCGGGGCTCGGGCCCGTCATAGCTCGTCCACGGCGACGTCACCGGAGACCACGAGCGCGTAGCGCTGTTTCTCCTGGTGCCCGGAATGGCGCAGCCGGATCCTCCAGGTCCCTGCAGTGGGCTGATTCACGATGACCATCTGAACGTTGTTGATCGCGTCCGGCGGGTTGGCCGGGGTCGTCGCCAGCTTCCGCGAGACGCCGGCGATCCCGTCGAAGTCGTTGCCCATGTAGAAGTTGCCTTGGGAGTCCTCCACCTCGAACCTGATGGCGTCCACCCGGGGATGCGACAGGTTCTGCTCGGACGGCGGCCGGTTGACCCACACCAGGGTGATCTTCAGCGGCTCCGTGTCGCCGTTGACGAAGAACTGGGACGTGCGCGTCTCACCCATCCGCAGGCCGGCGCTCTTCGGGACGTCCTTGACGATCAGATTGCGGCGGCCGGAGTCCTTGAAGAACAGCGTCCGGTCGAGCTGGATGATCCCCCAGCCCGTGATGTCGTTCGGGTAGCCGGGATGATCCGTCATGCGGACCGTCGAGTTGAGCAGCACCGCCTTGATCAGCGCTCCTGACGGCTCGATGCCCTTGTCCTTGTGTAGTTCGCCTGTTGGGTAGAAGCCCCTCTGGAAGTACTGGCGCACCAGCGCGGCCGCGGCCGAGGTGTTCGCCGTCGCGGCGCTGCAGCCGCACTTGATCGTTTCCACATCGCAGAACGGGCCTTTGGGAGCGGGCGTAGGGATGGTCGAGGTGGTGATGCCACAACCGACCGCCATGAGGTCCGGCTTGCGGCGGCCGTCGGGCGTCGGCCCGTCCACCCCATTGCCCCGCGACATGTGGTCGGGGAAGGCTTTCGTGGCCGCGACGCACAGCGTGTTGAACGCGATCCCGGGCGGCGTGTTCTCCGGCCCGTCCTCCACGTTCTGGCCGGCCGCGACCAGCAACTGGTCCTCGTGCTCGAAGCTGAACTTGTCCGCGTCCTGGGCGAGCACGTCGTAGGCCGCCACCTTGCCGATTCCCCAGCTCAGGTTGTGGATGCTCGCGCCTTCTTTTCTCGACGCGTTCAGCAGGGTCTCGAGGCTGAAGACCGCGAAACCCGTATTGATCTTCTCTCGTTTCAGGTCCCCGAGATTGCGGGTGACGAGCTTGGCGGCCCACGCGCCGCCACGGTTCGGGTGATTGCCGGAGAAGCCGAGCTGGTCACCGGCGATGATGCCGGCCATGAACATGAAGTGCCGGCCGACGACGCCCTCGTTGAACGCCCGGACCACCTTGCGATGGTCCGGACCGGGCTTGTTCGGCGGGTTGTCGGCGAAGAAGCAGTGGTCCAGGTCGACGCCGCCCTGGTCGATCATCCCGATCACCTGGCCCTCGCCGTGCAGGTTGTGGATCCAGACCGGGCCGCTGGACGGGTCGCCCGACTGGAGCACCCGTGCCGACCCGGCGTCCATGAGGGTGAACTCGGGCTCGGGCTCGATCCAGATGACGTCGTCGATCGCCGCCGCCTGGGCCACCCTGGACGGGTCGTCGAGCGTGAGGTGCAACCGCAGCCGCCCGCCGCTCTCCCGGTCATCGGCCGTCGCCATGTCACGCGCGCCGAGCGCGGTCAGACTCGCCGTGACGGCGACGGGGTCCGAGTCCTCGAACAGCACCATCGTCAGGTCGAGCGGCCCCGTGGCGGGGATCGTGGGCGACAGCTTCGACGCCTGCGGGAACGGGATGACCGCCCTGACCAGGAAGTCCGCGCGTACGCGGTCGGCGGTCGCGGTGTCCAGGCGTTCCAGGTAGGCCAGGTTCGGGATGAACTTGTCCAGGCGCAGGCCGTACGCCGCCTTGAGACGGGCGATGTCGGGCTCGCTCAGCAACGCCGCGACCTGCACGACCGTCGCCCGCGCCACGCCCACCGCGGCGGGCCGCTCGCGGTGGGACGACTCACTGGGGGGCGGCTCTTGGCGGGCGAGTTCCTGGTGGGACGGTTCCATTGCCGCAGGGTCGAACGGCTCCGGTGCCACCATCAGCCGGAAGTCCCGTACCCCCGGGACGGGCTCCCCCGTCATCGCTCATCCCGCTCTCCGGCCGCGGACTCGATCCACGGGCCTCGGCCGGACCGGTCTTGGACACGGTCGATCACTGCATCCTCCTTGGAGTGGACGAGCCGGCGCCGACCACGCACCCCCGCGGCCGGCATGAACCCCCAGCGGCTCCGCGATGGCATGTCCCCGAGGCAGAGCCGCCTTACCTGGAAAGGCGTTCCACCGCGTTCCATCGCGTTCGTGGGAGCGCGGCGAGACCAAACCGCCGGCCGGCGTGTGGCGATGACCGGGCTACGGGCCGGTCGGCAACCCCGCGGCGGACCGGGGCCGGCCGCGGGTGCCGCTGGAGGGGTACGGCATCCATGACCCGGGATCGGGGTCCACGCTCAAGACGCTGGAGGACCGTCCCCTGCCCGAAGCCCACCTTGCCGGTCTTGATGGTGAGCTTCTTGGCGATCTCGGGGACGGGGACGCCCTTGTCCTTCAGCGCGACGGGTGAGCATGTCGTCGTCGATGACCTTCGGGCGCGGGGCCGGGCTTCCACGCACGGCCCGGGTGACGGCCGGAGGGGACGAGGACTTCCAGCACCTCGGCTACGCAGAGCCGCATCGCCCCTGACGACCGACCCGAGTACCGGGTCGTGATAGAGAGTCCGGGTGACAACGACACTTGCGTTTCCCGTTCTGCTGCGACTGATCGACGAACGCTCGACCGCCTTCCGCGCCGCGATCGCCTCCGCACCCCGCCTCGACGCGCAGGTGCCGACCTGCCCCGAGTGGACGCTGTTCGATCTGGCGCAGCACATCGGCGAAGGGCGCCGCGACTGGGCCGCCACCGTCGCCGCCGGCCCTGCTCCGGCCAAGTCGGCGGCGCAGGGCGCCCCGGCTGCGCCTCGGGAGCGCGAGGCGCTGCTGGCCTGGTTGGCGGAGTCCACGGAGCAACTGGTGGACGCGCTGCGGGAGGCCGGCCCGGATCGCGGTTGCTGGACGTGGTGGGAGACGTCGCAGTCGCCGCAGACCTCCGGTGCCGTAGCTCGGCACCAGCTCCAGCAGATGGCGGTGCACACCTACGACGCCCAGATCACCGTGGGTGCCCCGCAGCCGCTGCCGGACGAGGTGGCGCTCGACGGTGTCGACGAGTTCCTGTCCACCTGCGTCGCGACGACGAGTGCCTGGCCGCACAAGCCCGCTGTCGTCGACTTCCACGCCTCCGAGGGCCGCTCCTGGCGCCTCTCGCTGTCCGCCGGCGGCGCACGGACCACCCGTCTCCCCGGGCCCGGCACCAAATCGGACACCGCTGCCGACCAGGACCCGGACGCGGCCGACGCCTCCGTCTGGGGCACGGCCGACGAACTGGTCCTCATCCTGCACGACCGTATCCCGATCAACTCCCTGAAGCTCGACGGCGACCGACGTCTCTTCGACCAGCTCAGCGCCTGGGACCCGGATGAGTAGGACATGACGATGCGCCCCCTCGTACGCCCCGAGGCATGCCTCCCGTCAACGGCTACAGCCACGCCGTGCTGGCCTCGGGGCCGCGCTGGGGGGAGCAGACCGCCACGGCTGCGAAGATGCGGTCAACCGGATGTCCTCGTCAGGCGGATCAGCCAGACCGTCGCCGCCAGGGAGGCGGCGGACAGTGCGGTGAGCAGCCAGGGCACGGCGTGGATCCCCGACACCTCGATGCCCACGCCGAGCAGGGGCGGCGCCGCCACACCGCCGAGCATCGAGGCCGCGATGACCCAGGCGCCGGCGCGTCTGGACTGTGGCAGGGCCCTGTTGAGCCAGGGCAGGCCGGTGGGGAAGACGGGCGCGATGAACAGTCCGACACCGGCGTAGGCCAGGGGTGCCGCTCCCATGAAGAGCGTGAGCAGCAGGCACACGGTCATGCCGGCCGCGCACACGGCGAGGATGCGTTCTGGGGCGTACTTCAGCGTGATGGGGACGACGAGGAAGCGGCCCGCCGTCATCGTCAGCCAGTACACGGAGGTCGCCGATGCGGCAACGGTCGCGCTGTAGCCGATGGTTTCCAGGTGGGTGGGTTCCCAGCCGCCCACACCCGCCTCGACCGCGACGTTGAGGATGTAGAGGGCGATGAAGCCGATCAGGATGCGCGGCAGGCCCAGCTTCACGGACGCTGCCTCGGACGGGACGCCGGCCGCCGTCCTCGTGCGGATGCCGTTCGTGCTCAGGGCGAGCGCCGCCGCCAGCACCGCGCAGCCGGCGAACGCGTACGCGTGGTCGTCTGGACCCAGCCAGGCCACGACGGCCGGTCCGAGCACCGCTCCGATGCCGAAGTGGGCGTTGAGCACGTTCAGCATGGCCGTGGACTTGTCGCCGAAGCCGACCGCGAACAGTTGGTTGAGGCCGTAGTCGATGCCGCCGAAGCCGAGGCCGCCGAGGAAGGCGGCGGCCAGTGCCACCGGCCAGTTGGGGGCGAGCACGAAGCCCGCGCCGCCCGCCGCCATCAGAGCGTAGCTTGCGACGACCAGCGCCCTGTTGCTGATCCGGGAGTGGATGGCGTTGAAGGCCAGGACGCCCGCGAGCCCGCCCGCGAAGTGCAGGCTCAGGCCCAGGCCCGCGCCGGACGGGGTCAGCCCGTACTGCTCCCGCAGGCCTGGGACCGCCGGGCCGTAGAGGGCTTGGAGCATGCCGATGAGGATGAATCCGGCACAGGAGGCGACCGCGGCCGGACGGGTGAAGAGCCGGCCGTCGGCGGGCGACGTCACGACCTTGTCGGTCACTTGGTCTCCAGGAAGGAGAAGGAGAACTCCGCGGGCTGAGCCGGCAGGTGGTAGCGCGGCAGCGGGCCGGGGCCACAGGATTGTGAGCCGATGCCGTGCTGGCCGTGGTCGAGGTTGACCCACACCCGGTCGCCGGCCGTGAGGTCGGTGCGGTGCGCGGCGGTGTCCAGCTGCTCGTTGGTCCAGCGCCGCGCGCTGAACCAGAACTCCGGGTCGCCCTCGATCCTGAGGCCACCGATCTCGGCCCAGCGGACGTCGGCACGGGCGCCGTTCTCCTGCGGGCGGACGTACGGCGTCTGCAGTTCGTCGACTGTGGACTCCCAGCGGCCCAGCATGGAGGCCGACCTGGTGTCCGGGTACGCCTCCCCCGGACCGCCGCCGAACCACCGAACACGGTCCGCCGAGCCCGCGAGCCCGAACCGGATGCCGAGCCGGGGCAGCGGCACCCGCCAGTCGCCCTCGGGCGTCACGGAAACGGTCAGCTTCAGCCGGGTGCCGTCGGAGGTCCACCGGTAGACGGTGGCCAGGCCCGCCTCCCGGGCCGCGGGCGCCACCCTGGTCCGCACGGTCAGCGCGTCGTCGCCCAGTTCGACGGAGTCGAGGCGGTGCCGCATCCGGCGCAGGCCCAATGTGCGCCACAGCGAGCCGAAGCACACGCCGTCCCGCCAGGAGGTGCCGTTGTCGTTGTCGGTGGCCGCCCGGAAGACGTCCAGGCGCGGGCCGTCGATCGCCACCCCGCCGATCGACGTCAGAGCGCCGGTGCGGGGGGCGAAGGTGGCGGGTCCGAGGGTGATCTGCCGCTCGCCTAGGAGGGGCCTGTCGGAGGCGGTGACGGATGGCGCCTGCCGTACGGCCACGGGGAGCTGGCCCCACGCCACCGGGTGGCCCTTCGGTGCCCATGAGGTGTCCGTCGCGAGCAGCGCCCGTATCGTCCACTGCCTCTCGCCGCCGCGCGTGCCGGCCGGTGGCTCGGGCAGCGTCAGGTCGGCGGACTCGCCCGGTGCGAGCGCCGGCACCGGCAAGGCGCCGGACTCGACGGTCTCGCCGTCCACCTGGTAGGACCATTCGAAGGCGAGCGCGGACAGGTCGGCGAAGTCGTGCCGGTTGGTGACCCGCACGGTGCCGTCCGTGCCGCCGCCCTCGATGCGGACCGGTTCGATCACCTTCTGGTACTCCAGCAGCCCCGGCGAGGG
This sequence comes from Nonomuraea sp. CA-143628, assembly GCF_050942315.1. Taxonomy (NCBI): domain Bacteria; kingdom Bacillati; phylum Actinomycetota; class Actinomycetes; order Streptosporangiales; family Streptosporangiaceae; genus Nonomuraea; species Nonomuraea sp. CA-143628. The sequence continues at coordinate 6,634,082 of NZ_CP192072.1, read as the reverse complement.
CGTGCGATCCGGGAACACCAGCCCGTCGCAGCAGAAGTTCGCGTCGTGCAGTTCCTCGCCGAAGTCACCGCCGTAGGCGTAGCCGAGATCGGCGTGCTTGATCCCGTGGTCGATCCACTCCCAGACGAAGCCGCCCTGGAGCCGCTCGTACGATTCGAAGAGCCGCTGGTAGTCGGCGAGCCCGCCGGGGCCGTTGCCCATGGCGTGCGCGTACTCGCACAGGATGAAGGGGAGCCGGCGCCTCTTGCGCGTGCCGCCGTCCAGTTCCTGGCCGATGCGCTCGACCTCGGCGTGGGAGGCGTACATCCGTGAGTACACGTCCGTGTCACGGCAGTCGCCGTCGCCCTCGTAGTGCACGAGCCGCGAGGAGTCCCGGCCGTGGATCCACGCGGCCATGGCCGTCAGACCACGCCCGGTGCCGGCTTCGTTGCCGAGGGACCACATGACGACCGACGGGTGGTTCTTGTCTCGCTCGACCATGCGGGCCGCGCGGTCGAGCAGAGCGGGGGTCCAGCGGTCGTCGTCGACGGGGTTGTCGCGCCAGGACTGCTCGGTGAAGCCATGGGTCTCCAGGTCGCACTCGTCGATGACCCACAGCCCGTGCTCGTCGCACAGGTCGAGGAAGGCCGGATGCGGTGGGTAGTGCGAGGCGCGGACGGCGTTGATGTTGTGCCGCTTCATCAGCAGCACGTCCTCGCGCATGGTCTCCAGGTCCAGCGCGCGGCCCTGCTGCGGGTGCCACTCGTGCCGGTTGACGCCCTTGAACAGGACGGGCCTTCCGTTGACCTTGATCAGGCCGTCTTCGAGGACGACCGTGCGGAAGCCGATCCGGAGCGGTACGCGCTCGCCCGCGGTGGCCAGCACGCCGTCGTACAGCTTCGGCGTCTCGGCGGTCCACGGCTCGACGGGCACGGTCACGGACTGGCCGGTGGCGACATCGATCGCGAGCGCGGGCACGGTGATCCGGCCGTCCACGTCCGAGTCGACCTTCAGCGTGCCCTCACCGGTGACATGGTCGTAGGAGGCGTGCACGAAGAAGTCGCGGACGCTGCCGGCCGGGCGGTGCAGCAGCGTGACATCACGGAAGATGCCCGGCAGCCACCACTGGTCCTGGTCCTCCAGGTAGGAGCCGGCCGACCATTGGTGGACCCGGACCGCGAGCACGTTGCCATCCGGCCTGAGCAGATGCCCGGCCGTGAATTCGTGCGGGAGCCGCGAGCCCTTGAACTCGCCGAGTTCCGTGCCGTTCAGCCACACCCGGGCGCAGGACTCGACGCCGTCGAAGCGGAGCACCGATCGGCCGTCCGATGGCCAGTCGGACGGCAGGTCGAAGACGCGCAGGTGATCACCGGTCGGATTCTCCGTCGGGACGCGCGGCGGGTCGACCGGGAAGGGGTAGAGGTGGTTGGTGTAGATGGGTGAGCCGTGGCCCTGCAGGACCCAGTGGCCGGGCACGCTCACCTCGGCCCAGTTCCCCGTGTCGTATCCCGGCTCGGCGAACGAGTCGTCCTCGGTGTCGGCCGCCGGTGACAGGCGCAAGCGCCAGCTCCCGTTCAGAGAGAGCGACCTGGCGTCCGAGGACGCGTACCAGGCGCGGGGCGGCAGGGCCCCGCTGCCCGGCGAGACGTCCTCGACGTAGGCGATGCCTGTAGTGGCGCGGAAAGACATCTGTCTCCTCGGTGTGTCGAGCTGGGGGTGCACAGATCCCCCGTTACCGTTAACGTGAACGGTAACGGATTCTGGCTCACCGGATCGATCCCGTCAATGCCCGACAGGCCGCCCGGCGCGGTGGCGGGCAGGGACCGCGGCGGTCGGTGAACCTGCTTGACTTGGGGCACGGCAGCGCGAGGAAACGGAGTGTGCGGGCGGCGTGGCGGGACAACGGGAAACGGAAGAGCAGCCGGGGCGCGACTCCCCCGGCGCGGGGACCGCCAAGCGCGTCACGCTGCGCGATGTCGCCAAGGCGGCGGGCGTGTCCCACCAGACTGTCTCGCGGGCGATCAACGGCAAGGGAGAGATCGACCCGGAGACCCAGCGTCGGGTGCTCGACGTCGCCCGGCGACTGCGGTACCGGCCCAGCCGGTTCGCCCGGGGGCTGGTCCGCCCTGACGTCGTCACCGTGGGGCTCATCGTCCCCGACGTGGTCAACCCGTTCTTCCCCGAGTTCATGGCAGGGGTGTTCGCGGCCGCGGACCAGCGGGACTGGCAGGTGCTCGTGGCCAGCACCGAGAACACCCCATCCCGGGAGCCGGCCCTGCTCCGCTCGCTGGGACGGCAGGTCGACGCGCTCGTCAGCTACCTCAGCCACTCCGACGCACAACTCGAGCCGTACGTGGGCTCCGTGCCGCTGGTCATCGTCGACCGCGGGATGGACTCATCCACCTACGCGCTGGTCGAGGTCGACACCGCGGCCGGAATCAGGGCCGGGATGCGGCACCTCATCGACCAGGGGCACCGCCGCATCGGCATGATCGACTGCGCGCCGATCTGCGACCCGTTGGTCCGAGGCCGCGTCTTCGCCGAGGTCGCCGAGGAACACGCCCTGCCGATCGACGACCACTGGAGAATCGTGGGCGAGCAGAGCCTGGACGGCGGCGCCGCCGCGTTCGAGGCGCTGCACGCCGCGCACCCGGACCTCACCGCCGTGTTCGCCTTCAACGACCTCGTCGCGATCGGCGCGCTCCAGGCCGCCCGCCGGCTCGGCCTCCGCGTGCCGGACGACTGCGCACTCGTCGGTTACGACGGGCTGAGTGTCGCCGATCTGCTCGACCCACCACTGACCACCCTCCACCTGGACAAGCGACGGCTGGGCGAAATGGCCGTCCACCAGGTCGACCGGCTCCTCGCCGGCGAACTGCCACCCCCCGCCGTCCTGACACCGAGCCTGAAAGTCCGCGGTACGACGTAGTCGCGGAGGGTATCTGGCTGGACCGACCGACCCGCTCGGTGTCGCTGGACGGCAGGCGGATCATCGCGCGTCCGAGGCCCCGATGAAGCCGGGATCGCCGCGCACCGACCGCGTTCGAATGGGTGAGCGCCGGGACAGCAGCCATCCCATCAGCGCGGCGGCGAGGCCGGCCAGGCCGGCCACCGCGAAGCCGCCTGCCGGTACGGACGTGTCGATCGCCCCGCCGACGATCGGGACGCCGAGGGCGAAGCCCGCGCCCAGCGCCGAGGACTGCAGGCCTGTCGCCTCACCTCGCACGCTCGCGGGTGCGAGCCGGCTCACGGCGTCGGACAACGCGGAAAGAGTCGGTGCGGCAAGCAGCCCCGCGCCGCAGCCTGCCACACACAACCAGCGCCAGTCGTGGGCCAGTCCGGCGGGAATGGTCACCAGCCCGAGCAGGCCGAGCAGCAGCCAGGTGGGCAGCGGTCGCGGGAGCGCGCCGTACAGAAGCCCGCCGGCGATGGAGGCCGCGCCGTACACGGCCACCACGACGGCGGCCCAGGAGACCTGGCCGGCTTCCTTGAGAGTGGCCACGATGGCCAGGTCGGTACCGTTGAGCACGATCGTGGCGCCGAACGCCATCACCAGCACGGCGATCATTCTCGAGCCCAGCCACTCCCGGCGACGGGGGCGGTCGGCTGGGGCGGCCGGCGCCTCATCCTCGGCCCGCAGCGGGGGGTTGAGCAGGGCGATCCCCGTTCCGCCCGCCACGATCGCGGCGCCGACGCCCCAGGCCACCATGCCGGAGGGCAGTTGTGCCGCGCAGAGGATCACGATCGGCGGGCCCACCATGTAGGACAGTTCGCCCTGTACCGCTTCCAGCGCGAAGGCGGCCCGGCGCTGTCCCGCCTTCGTCATCGCGGCGATCGCCTGCCTGGTCACCATCGGGGCCGGCACCATCAGCAGACCTGCTACGAAGGCGACGGCCAGCAGGGTCGTGTACGGCAGTACCGAGACGCTGAGCCAACACGCGACCTGAACCACGACGGTGATCAGCAGCACGATACGCGCGCCCCGCCGGTCGATCATGCGGCCCAGCAGCGGACCGCCCAGCGCCAGACCGATGGTCATGGCCGCCGCGGCTCCTCCCGCCGCCGCGTAGCTCATGTCCAGGCCCAGAACGACGTACATCGTCAGCGCCATCCCGGAGGCCGTGATCGCGATGCGGGCGAGCAGCGAGACGCCCAGCAGCGATGCCATCCCAGGCGCGGCGAGCAGCTGTCGGTATCGACTCACCCGCGTGACGCTAGCTCCAATCATCTGGCTATAGGAAGTGGCCATATGATTGGGGTCGATATAATGGATTCTTATGGCCAGGGATCTGGAGATCGTACTGCTGCGGTCATTCGTCACCGCTGTGCGGGCGGGCAGCATCAGCCGCGCCGCAAGCGCGCTGGGGCAGAGCCAGCCCGCGCTCAGCCAGCAGTTGCGCAAGCTTGAGAACACCGTCGGCAGTCCCCTGCTCCTGCGGTCCACGACCGGCGTCTCGCCGACCCGCGCGGGTGACGAACTCCTGCCCTACGCGGAGCGCATCCTCTCCCTCTCCGCGCAGGCACTCACCGAAGTCGGCCGCGCACTGACCGGCCACTGCGGCGTCGGGCTGCTCGAGGACCTCGCCGCGTCCCAGCTTCCGCAGGCCCTGGCCGACCTCGCCCGGCTGCATCCAGGCGCGACGCTTGAGGTGCTCAGCCTCTCCGGCGACGCGAGGCGCGAGGCGTACGACGCGGGACGCGTCCAACTCGTGCTCGACGAGGCGGCGGACGTTCCCGGCCGGCCGCGCTGGACGGTGCGCCGGCCGCTGGTCTGGGCGGTCGGCCAGGGTGTGGACTTGGCCGCCGATCCGCTACCCGTGGTGCTGTTCTCGGGCCCGTGCACATGGCGTGCGTCGGTGCTGGAAGGGCTGGAAAGCGCCGACCGCCGCTGGCGGGTGGCGTTCGAGAGCAACACTCTCGTCGGTGTGCTCGCCGCGGTGCGGGCCGGGCTCGGCGTTACGGCGGTGCTGCCCGGCAATCTCGAACCGGCCATGGCGTGCCACGACGCGGACGCCCTGCCCAGCCTGCCGGACATCGAACTCGGCCTGGCCAGGCACCCGCGGACCGAAGGCGATCCGCTGGTCGATGCCGTGGAGACCGCGCTACGACGCATGATCTGAGCGGCGCCGCCCTCTGCCCGTCGGGCTCGGGCACGTGTCGAGCATGCCCTGTCGCGCCTCAAGAACCGAAGGGCCGCCAGTGGTCCTGAACATGGCTACCGACTGGGCCGGCCTGCAAGCCTTGACCATACTACGTTAAAAAGAGTATGGTCGCTGCCGCATTCAAGATCACCTCTTGATGGAGGCAGTTCATGAGCTTGGGCGGCATTCTCGCGTCCGCGCTCCTCGCCAGTACGATCACCGTGGCACCGCCGCCGGAGCGGCCACCACCGGCTGCGACGACCGGCGCCGTCACCCTGATCACCGGCGACCGCGTCGTGGTCACCGGCGCGAGCCTGCGGGTGGAGCCCGGACCGGGCAGGCGGACGGGATTCACCCGGCAGGTGATCGAGGGCCACCTGCAGGTGATCCCGTTCGACGCCCGCCCCCTGCTGGCCCGGGGCGTCCTGGATCCGCGGCTGTTCGACGTGACGCAACTGCTTCAATGGCGCTACGGCGACGCCGACCGGCCCGACATCCCCGTGATCACCCAGTCGGTGGACATGGCGGGGGCGCGGCGGCTGGCCGGGCTCGGCATGTCCACGCTCCGGGTCTCGAAGAAGAACGCCGCCCAGACCTGGAAGGATCTGACCGGCGACGGCGCCCGGGCGCTGGCGGCGGGCAAGGCCAAGCTCTGGCTCGATGGCCGGCGCCCCTGGACCCTCGACAAGAGCGTCAAACAGATCGGCGCCACCGAAGCCTGGAAACAGGGCTTCACCGGCAAGGGCGTCACCGTAGCCGTGCTCGACTCCGGCTACGACCCCGATCACCCTGATCTCAAGGGCGTGGTCACCCACGAACGGAATTTCTCCGATGAGCCGGACATCCGCGACAACCTTGGACACGGCACACACGTCGCCTCCATCGTGGCCGGAGCCGGCGAGAAGTACCGGGGAGTCGCGCCCGGCGCGAACCTCGCCGTCGGCAAGGTCGGCGGCCGCTCCGGCCCCTCGGATTCCGCGGTCCTGGCGGGCATGGAGTGGGCCGCGACCGAGGTCAAGGCCAAGGTCGTCAGCATGAGCCTGGGCGGTCCCGACACCCCGGAAGCCGACCCCGTCGAACAGGCGGTGAACACGCTGTCCGAGCGGACCGGCACGCTGTTCGTCATCTCCGCGGGCAACAGCGGCGCCCAAGCCCCGGTATCCACCCCCGGCAGCGCCGACGCCGCCCTGACGGTCGGCGCGGTCGACGACCACGACCGGGTCGCGGGCTTCTCCAGCAGGGGCCCTCGCGAGGGCGACCACGCGATCAAGCCGGACATCACGGCTCCCGGCGTGGACATCATGGCCGCCGAGGCGGGCGGCACGTACGTGGAGCGCAGCGGCACCTCGATGGCCGCGCCGCACGTGGCCGGCGCCGCCGCGATCATGGCGCAGCGGCACCCGGACTGGACCGGACAGCAGCTCAAGGCCGCCCTTATCGGCAGCGCCGCCCCCACACCGGGCGTCACGCCATACGAGACCGACGTCCGAGGCGAAGCCGCTCCCGCTGTTCGCGGTCCGCTACGCCCCAGGCGGTCTCGACTCGTTCAACCGGGCCCGTCCCGGCACGGCGACCAGGCTGCCCGTCCGGGTGGAGCGCAACCCCGGCGCGCCCGGGGCCAAGGTGACCTCCCTCAGCATCGAGATGTCCTCTGACGACGGCGCGAACTGGCTTGCCCTGCCGAGCGTCCCGACCGGCTCGGGCTGGACCGCCGCCGTGCCCAACCCGCGTACGGCCGGCTTCGTCTCCTTGAGGGTCACGGCGAGCGACACGTCGGGGACGAGCGTCAAGCAAACCGTCATCCGCGCCTACGCCGTCGGCTGACGCGATCGACCTCCTCCCGCGCCAACCTGCTCCGAAGACACGTCCGCCACACCATCCCCCGAGCCGTGCGATCAACGCGCCCATCGCCGTCGGCGCGGCTCGGCCGGGGGGACGGCCCGCCGGCTTCGGCCGCTTCCACCTCGTCATCACCAACGCCTCCGGCACGTAGTACCAGCTCATCGCGCCGAACGGCGGCGGCACGCAGAGCGCGAACGTCTCCGGCTGTGACATCACCCTCGACTTCGCTGTCAGCGTCGACTTGACTGGAACGGCGTGGATGTACGGGTGGCTGAAGAACAGCGGCGGCCACCAACGGGTCTTCACCAAGTGCGAGATCGACGAGCAGACCCCGTGAGGCCGCCCAGTCCAGTGTCTTCATGAACCGCGTCAGCGAGGGACCTGCGGAGATCGGCACAGTTCTCCATGGCGTCGGTGACGTCTGCGGCGGTGGCGGGCGGTCCCTCGCGGATGACGGCCGGATGTGAAGGAGAGCCGATATGGGCAACCTGTTCCGGACCTTACGCAGCAGCCTGGATGCCAATGCCCGGCGTGCGGTCGAGGTGTATACCCGCGAGCTCGCGGACTACCGCAGCCTGGCCGCTGAGGCTCGGGGGTCGGCCGCGATGCTGGAATTCGCGGTGATTCTGCGGCGCCGCACCATCGAGCTGGCCGCGGAGGACCAGGCGTTCACCGGGCAGGACCAGACCTACATGGCCTCGGTCGGCGCGGCGCGGGGCGAGGTGGGCGTCTCGCTGGCATCCCAGCGGCAGATTCTGCTCCTGCACGCCAATCTCTCGCTGCGCGAGATCCACGAGGCGGCGGGCCCCAACGACCTTGGCGACGTCATGCGCATCCTCGGGTGGATCGCCCACCATGGCCTTACCGCGCAGAACGCCTACACACGCGGATACCTCAAAGGTCAGGAGCGCTTCCTGCCCGTCGTGGCCAGGATCCAGATGCTCGCCCGGATGCTCCTGTCCGACGATCCCGCCGCGCCCCAGCTGGCCGGCGAGCTCGACCTGCCGATGCAGGACCACTACCTGGTGACGATCGCCCGGACCTCCGGCGGCCGGCCCGACCACCCGCGGCGCGACGAGGTCGTCAAGGCGCTGCTGAACCGCCACCGCTTCCCGCTGACCTGGCAGCAGGTCCTCGTGGACACCACCGCCACGACGCTGCTGGCCCAGTACACCGACCTCACCGACGGCGGCAAGGCGGTGCTCGGCACGTCCGGCGTACAGACGATCAAGGCCGGGTGGACGAACGACAAGCCCGCCGTTCCAGACGCGAGCTGACCCGAGCCTCCGCCGCCGCGGCCCTGACGCCGGCGTCAGGGCCGCGGCTACCGAGGCCGTCGCCGAGCGCCACCTCGGGCTGCTCGACCTACATCTCGTCGAAGAGACCACCATTCGCGCCCACATGGGCCTTCCACCCGCTCGGTCCGGGAGACGACCCCAAAGCCGTGCGTGATGTTGGTGACTTTCGTGTTCTCATAAATGCTCGATTACCAGAGAAGATCACCAGAAGGCTTCGCATAATGTGCCCCTGCATCCCAGGCGCCGAGGCGCACACGCTGCGGGCGGCCAGGACGCAGTGCGGTGGCGGCGGCGTCATCTCGTCCAGCAGCCGGGGTTCCACGAGACGCTCTTGTTGCCGGAATACGTCGCCTGAGTGGTGTCGGCGACCTGGATATGTCCGTCGGCGTACTTGTAGATTAGCTTGACCTGGTATGTCTGCACGATCTCGGAGATCTGCGCCGAACGGTTCGGACCGCCGGGCAGCCAGTACGTGCACCGGGAATCCAGGGCGCGGGGAAACCACTCCCCATGGGATTGCTCGATGACGTGGTCCCTCGCGGCGGCGTTGTACTCGGTGCCGAGCCCGCCCGCCCACGGGTTGAAGTTCACGTCGCTGCTGGAATACTTGCACACCTGGTAATTGCCCTTGTTGAAATCGGGGCTGTCCTTGCCGGCGGCCACTCCCCACGTCTCCGTGTCGGTGCAGGACTCGTAGTAGCGGGCGGAGCCGGTGGGCGTCACTTCCACCGTGATCGACGGCTGATCGGCCATAGCCGTGGTGGGTACGCAGAACAATGCCGCGGTCATCGCCGCTGCCGCCGCGCCGGCCCGCGCCACCGTACCGCGACCGAAACTGAAGTCCATTTGATCGTCCTTCCCTTGTGCTGTTCTCAGTGCCATGCCTGACAGTAAGGAAAACGACTTGGGCAGCACTGAAGGCGATCTCCCGAAAGACATGAGAACGACTTGGATGTGACTTGGCGGACGCGCTCCGCCGACTACGAAGCAGCAGAGCAGCGTTGAGCGGCTTGCCGTGACTTTCCGGCCAAATGCGTCTCGCCGACGGGTTTTCACAGGTCAGGACGGATGCAGTCGGGTGGGCTGTACGGCTGTGACACCGACGGCGTACACGCGGTGCGCCTTGTGCTCGGTCGGGCTGGCATCGACGAGGCGTCGAGCCGTTCGATCTCCTCGCCTCACTCCAGGAGGGCCGGTTTCACGGTGAACACCCCCACCGAGATGGTTTCGTAGGGCAGGAACTGTTCGATGATCTTGGCGAGGGTCATTTCGGCGGGGTCGTCCGTCGGGCTGCGGTCGGCCAGGCTGTACACCATCGGGCCCTCTGAAGCGGGGCCGGTCGAGGTGGCGCCCGAGACGATCACGGTGTGGAACGCGTCGCGGCTTCCGCCGTACATGACGATGACGTCGCCCGGGACGACCCGCAGGGTGGCGAGTTCGTCCGGCGCGACGCGGCCCTGTGACGTCGTGTCGCAGAGGAAGGCCGCCCACGACTCCGATCCGCCATCGTACTTACCCGACGCCTTGACCTGCATCCCCTCCAGGAACGTCTTCTGGTTGAGGCGCTTAGCCCTGAGCAGGGCGTAGGGCAGGAATTCGTAGCACATCAGCTGGATGGGCCCCTCGGTGTGGTCGGGAACCCCGCCGCTGGTGCGCCAGGAACTTCCGCTGCCCCACGTGATGGACGTGATACCCATCAGGGCCTTGACCGCGAGGGCGCACGTTGAGCCGGTGGTACTGCGGCTGCCCAACGACCCCGAACTGCTGCTCGAGGATGAGGATGAGGAGCCGGTGCTTTCAGGTGGGCGATCGGTCATGGCGTCTCCTCCCTTCGCCCTGGCGACACTCTGACCCCGTCCCGAAGAGCTGAACAGCCCGTGAGCCTGTCCACATCAGGTCCCTACGCGGACCGGTCGCCAGCTGAGTGGCCTGACGGATCGCTGAGGCCACGCGCGGGTCAGCCGCACAGGCACGGTGGGGCTAGGCACCGCCGCTCGGAGACGGTTCCGTCGACGTCGTGGGCAGGGACGGCGACGGAACGCTCACTGGTGATCATCGAGTGGGCGCGGGCCGGTCATGGCATCACGACGACTCGCCTGCCTTTGAGGTCGGTTCGCTGCCAGGCGGCCGCGATGTCGCTCAGTTGGACCTTCTCCACCTCGAAGGTGAGATCGCCGGACCGCGTCCACGTCACGATCTGCTGGTACGCCTCGTCCATGGTCTGCGGGTCGAGGCCCTTGGCCGCGCCGTAGATCTCCACGCCGGAGGTGCGCAGGCTCGACCCGGCGATGGCGACCTCGGTGCCGACCGATTCGCCGATCTGGACCACCCGGGTCGGCTTGCCGAACGCGAACGACCGCGGCACCAGGGCGCGCAGCAGGATCTCGCTGGGCCTGCCCCACAGGTAGTCCATGACGACGTCGTAGCCGTCCCCTTTGGCGTCGAGGTACGCCTGCGCCAGCGCCTCGTCGGAGACCGCGGTGTTGATCACCGTGTCGGCCCCGATGGCCCGTACCTCGCGCAACTGGTCGTCGTCGCGGCCGGTGGCCACGATCCGGCCGGCGCCCAGCAGCCGGGCCACCTTGACCGTGAGCCGCCCGGCGACCCCGGTGGCGCCCTGCACCAGCACCGTCTCCCCAGGAACGAACCCCGCGGCCGTCTTCATCGACATCGCGGTGACGGCCGAGGCCATCACCGCGACCACGGCCGGGTCGATGCCGTCTGGGATCGGCATGTAGGAGCCCTGGGACACCACGGCCTTCTCGGCGAGCGCGCCGTAGGGCAGGCGGATGTTGCCGAACCCGACGAGCGTGCCGTCCGGGAGGGCGCCGATGCCGTCGAAGGCGGGGATCACCGGAAGCCGGCCGATGTACTTCTCGCTGGCGTAGTGCGTACCGGCCGCGATGGCCTTGTCGACGTTCTCGACGGCGACCGCCTTGACATCGATGATCACCTCACCGTCGCCGGCGACCGGATCGGGGAAGTCCTCAAAGCGCGGGATGCCGCCGACCTCGTGGAGCACGGCTGCCTTCATCCCAGCTCCTGCCCGAACAAGCGAGCGATCCGCGTCTGCCACGCCGCCAGGACACGAGGCGGCCGGGCCGGCGAGTGGTCGAACCCGTGGTGGTGCGTGGGCGAGTGCCGCCTCCCATGGCCATGGCGGGCCTGGCCCTGGTGCCCGGCCGGCCGCTCGGTGTGCGCGGGAATCCCCGGAACGCGATGGGTCGCCCAGTGCAGCAGGTCGCGGAGCGAGTGCTGGTGTCTCATGGTCGCCTCCTCTGGCGTGTGCGTCTCTATCAGTGATAGAGGACTCTATCACTGATAGACTCCGGAAGGGAGGTGCCGGAATTGGCTTTGGACAAGCAGCGGATCGTCACCGAGGCCGTCGCGCTACTGGACGCAGAGGGTCTCGACGGCGTGACCACGCGCAAACTGGCCGCCCGGCTCGGCGTACAGTCGCCGACCCTTTACTGGCACATCCCGAACAAGGCGGCGCTGGTCACCGCGATCGCCGAGGCGATTCTTGAGCAGCAGTTCCCCGAGCCGGCCTCGCCCGCGCCGCAGGAGCGCTGGCCGGAATGGCTGATCGGCCTGGCCGAGCGGCTGCGCCGCGCGCTGCTGGCCCACCCGGACGGAGCCCGGATCATCGCGGCCTCCCAGTTGTCCCTCAAGATGGCCGCCATATCCGAACTGGCGATGAGCACACTGGTCGAACGGGGCGTTCCCCTGCGGCGGGCTCGCCTGATCGTGTTGACGGTGTTGCGCTTCACCGTCGGCTACGTCCTGGAGGAACAGGCCGGCCGCCCCGACGCGGACGCCCTGGACGGCTTCGACATGGCCGCGTACGCCACGGCGTACCCCACCGTGATGGCCGGCGTGACAGAGTATTTCCAGGCCGGCCACAGCGTCGACGATCTGTTCCGCGACTGTCTGGAACAGATCGTCCATGGTCCTGGGGCGCGGTCCGGCCCCACGTCCTGACCGGTCAGCCCTGGCACAAGCGCCCCGAGTCGCCCAACACAGCAAGCCGGCAGCGTCTCTGTTTCACAGGCCCTCGTTACCTGGAGCGCCCTTCCTCCGCGATCCGCCTGCTGGATGTGGTTATCTGCCGCCGTCCACCACGTAGATCACCGGAGGAAGCATGCGGGTGCGACGAGAACGCGCCCTGATCACCGCAGCCACCGCCCGATGGTGATGGCTGAGTCGGTGGTGTGGCGCCCCTCGGCGTGGATCAGGCCCCGGAGCCGGATGAGCTTGCGCTGGTCGGTTATGCGGTCGTCGATGGCGAGGTTGCACGGCAAGGGGCCAGGAACGGTAAGTGGTCCGTCGGGTGGCCCGGTCTCGAGGGCCTCACGGATTTCGCCCGGTCGGACCAGCGCCCCCGGGGCCCGCGCCCTTGCTCCGATTCAGGCACCGGCCTCGAGCACGGCGAGGTCGCGTACCGCATAACGGTGATGCTCGGCCTCTTCCTTGAGCACCACCTTGAGGCAGCGGCGCACGACGTACTCCCGGTCTGGATATGGGCCCGCCGGCTTGCGACCGCACACCCGATCGAGCTCGGCCTCGGTGAGCCCGTCGACGACACGCCGCATCGTGGCCATGCGGGCCAGCCGCGGCGCGAGTACCTCGTCGAGCGTCGGCGTGGCTTCGAGGGTGAGCCCGAGCTTCGCCGCCGCGTCGGGCGGCATCCCGCCGTAAGGAAGGCCCAACGGGTGGTACGGCGCATCCTCCTCGAGCACGGCATTGCCAAGCCAGGCATCGCCGGCCATCAGCAGGTGCCGTTGGGTCTCGACGAACGACCACTCGCCGCTGACCCGCTCGTGCAGCGTGGCCTCGGGCAGGAGCCTGGCGCGGTCGAGCGTCGCCTCCCATCGCGTCTCGATGGCATCCCAAGCAGCCCGATAGTCGTCGGGGGACGTGGCGTCACGCGCCAGCACCCGCGTGGGATGCCGCCGGTCGAGCTCGGCCTCGACGTAGGCGGTCACGTCGACGTCGTTGACAACGACACGCTCGAAGTCGCCACCGAGGTAGATGTCGCCCCCATAGCAGTCCACGATCTTCAGGCCGCTGACCTCGCAATCGCGAATCTCAAGGCCGGCAAGGTCGCATAGGTGGATGCGGGCATCACGGAACTGGTCACTCTGGGCGTACTCAGCGGGCATCGAGGCAGTTTCCCGCATCCGTCCCGCCTGCGCCAGTGGGCGCACAGCGTGAGGGTTCTGTCGTACGTCGGGGGACGGCGCCGGGCTGTGAGACGACGAACGCGGGTGGCTCCTCGCGGAGAACACCACTGTCAAGCAGATGGTCCGCCGCCTCACCGACGAAACCCGGATCCTGAACGAACGGCTTCGAGCCGCCCGCGCCAACGCCCGGCTCGCCGACCGACGCATCGCCGAACTCGAAGCTCAGCCGCTCGAACGCCTCGGCTCCCAAGCGGGCGGCCGCGAAACCCTGGCGCATGCCGCGGCGCACGAAAAGTGAGGAACCTCCAGCCGAGGATGGGCTGGGATGGGGAGGGCAGCGCAGATGAAGAGCCTCGAACTGGTGATCGTAAGATCTACGTATATATGCTCTTCGCCGAAGACCAAGTCACGGTACACGAGGGAGGCGACCGTGGGGGTCTGCATCTACATCGACGTCGTCAGGGACGGAAAGAAGCTTGGTAGCTGCGACCTCGACAGCAGCGCGTACCACCTTCGCGTGGGGCTGGAGGCGCTGGGGCTCGACGGCGACGAGATCGTTCACGGGGTGGGGGGTCCGGACGGCGTCGACGCCGAGGGGTCGGAGGAAGGATTCGTGGGCCGACTCGCCCCCGAACAGGTCAAAGCCTTCTGGGAGCGTCTTTCGCCCATCACTGTCGAGCAGTTCATGACGGGCCTGAGGACGACCGAGAACGTCAATGGCGATGACGAGGAGTACGTCACGCTGTACTTCGCCGACCTCAAGGAGACGTACAGCGCGGCCGTTCACGCGGACGCGGGTATGACGATGTCCTGGTACTGACGGCCCGCGCTGCGTGATCGGCCGCGACGGCAACGGGAAGGACGGTGCCCTCACGGGCCCGGGACAAGGAGCATGTTGAGACCTCGACGCTCGCTCTGCACCTGCTCCAGGTCGAGTCTTGTGTACATCGACTCCCTACCGGCCTGGGTGAAGAAGCTCACGGACGAGGACCTGAGTACCGCGCTCGGACAAGTCCCCTAATCTGGGCAAAAACTCCTAAGGTCCTGTGGCATGACCCTTGTTGAACATCACCTGGAAAGTGTTCGAGGCGCCGCCCAGGCGGGGGACTTCGAGGCCGCGCGCGAATACGGCAGGCTCCTCAGTCTTCTCCCGGCCGAGATGGAGGAGGCCGATGACGAGTGGCCGTGCGTGTGGTGGTTTCGTGCCGCGCTGGAAGGGCGGCCTGAGGATCACGAGGCTGCTGTCTTGCTGGCCGCCCGCCTTACTGGTGACGCCGATGCCCTCGCCTACGCCTACGGGCTCGACGACGAGGAGAGCGAGGGCGACGAGGACGAGGAGGGTAGCTGGGCCAGGAGGAACTGCGAGCGGATGCGAAAAGAGGCGCAGCGGCTCTACGAGCAAGTGTTACGAGCGGACCCCGCGCATCCGGGCGCTCGCAGCGGGTTGGCCGCTTTCGAGGGGGCGCCCTTTCCGGTGGCTCCCTACAGCCACTACTTGGTCCAAGGGGAGTACTGGAGCGGCACGGTCGGATGCCGTGAACAGCTCGTCGTCAGTGACGCCGAAGAACTGCGGTGGGCATGCGATCACTGGTTCGCTGATATCGCCGGTCTCGGCGCCTACCATCTGTCGGTGTACGCCTCGGGTGAGCGGCTGAGCCAGGCAAGCCTGGAACCACTGGTCCGGACGGCTGATGGGTCTTTGGACTGGTCGGTGATCACCATCCCGCCGCTTCCCGGGGAACCTCTGCCTCACGGCCATCCCGCACTGCTGCACAACGGCCATATCGCACACTATGGCTGGTACTCCCTCGACCTTGGATGATCAAGTCGGCCGGTGCCGACACTCAACCCAGCGATCACGAACCCGCAGCGGAGCTTGCGCGGTCGCGTGGGGGTCATGAACAACAGTGAGCGGGAGTGTCTCCCCTCAGCTGATCTGGATGACGTGCTTGCCGCGCACGCCACCGGCCTCCAGGGCCCGGTGGGCATCGGCGATCCGGTCGAGAGGGTGGACGGTGTCCACGACGGGGACGATGTCGCCGCGCTCGGCGTAACGGGTGATCTGGGCCAGCAGTTCGGTGCCGGGGTTGCCGCTGAAGATGCGGATGCGTCTGCTCCCGTGGATGGTCGAGGCGAGGATGGAGGCGAGGCCGGCCAGAGGCCTGGTGAAGTCGAAGGTGATGGCGACCATGCGCCCGCCGGGTGCCAGCAGGCGGCGCAAGCGGGACTGCTGCGTGCCGGCGGTGTCGACGATGACGTCGAAACGGCCCAGCTCGGACAGGCGGGTCGTACGGTAGTCGAGTGCTTCGTCGGCGCCCAGGCCGCGGACGAAGTCGAGGTTTCTCGCGCCCGCGAGAGCGACGACGTGGGCACCGAAGAGCTTGCCGATCTGCACCACGACGCTGTCCACGCCGCCGCTGCCCCCGCGCACCAGGAGCCGCTCACCGGGTTTGACGGCGGCCTTGTCGCGCAGGGCAGTGACTGCTGTGGCCCCGCCGGCGAGCAGTGAGATGGCCTGCACCGGGGTGAGGTTGTCCGGAGCGGGGGCGATCTGGCGGGGGCGCACGACGACGTGCTCGGCCATGCTGCCGGTCTTGCGCCCGAGCAGCCCCCACACCCGGTCCCCTTCACCTACTCCGGTGACCGACGAACCGACTTCGGCGACCTCCCCGGCGAAGTCGATTCCGCTCGCCTTGGGGAAGGTGCGGCCAGTGACCAGGCGCGTTCTCCCGGCCCGGTCGAGCAGCTCGCCGCCGTTGACGCTGGCGGCGTGCACCCGCACCAGCACCTCCTCGGGCGCGGGGGCCGGCGTCGGCCGCTTGCCCACGTAGAGGACCTCCGGGGGGCCGTATCGGTCGAAGAGGGCTGCGCGCATGTCGCTCATGATCTTGTCCTGTGTCGCGTTTCGGAGCCGCGGAGGCGCTGTGTACGCCCGCTGGTACGCTCACGCTAACCCCGTAAGTGGATGACATCGTCCATTTAGTGTGAAGTGAGAGACATTGCCTGCTCAGCCATCTCACAAGCCGTTCGGGCACGTCGGAGATGTGCCCGGCGACGCGGACCCTGTGGGCCTGCGCGCCGATGCCCGGCGCAACCGGGAACGCATCGTCGAAGCCGCGCGCGAGGTGTTCGCGGCCCAGGGCGTTGACGCCCCCATGAGCGCCGTCGCCCGCCGCGCCGGCGTCGGCGTGGCCACCCTCTACCGCCACTTCCCCACCCGCACGGTGCTCGCCACCGCCGCCTTCGCCGAGCAACTCGCGTTGTGCGTGGCAGCCTTCGACGAGGCCCTGGCCGACCCTGATCCCGGGCACGGCCTGTACACACTCCTGGAGGAGGTGTGCACCACACAGGTGACCGACCGCGGCTTCGCCTCCGTGTTCTGGGATCAGTTCCCCGACGCCCTTGATCACGATCGCGAACGCGACTGTGCCCAAGAGGCTCTGGCGCGGCTGGTCCAGCGTGCCCGCGAGAGCGGGCAGCTGCGCGACGACTTCGACCTCGCCGACATCACCCTCCTGTTCCTGGCCAACAGCGGCCTCGCCGGACAGCCGAGAGAAGCCGCCGTCGCGGCCTCCCGGCGCCTGCTGGCCTATCTCTTCCAGGCTTTCCAGGTTCAGCGCCCTGGCTCTCTGCCGCCTCCCGCGGTGATGGGCCCTTCGCTCGCGTAACGACGGCCGTCGGTGCGCGCCGCGTTCATCCGCGGCTACCTCACCGACGTCGAACCGGGAGCCTGCCAGGTGGCGGTGATGTCGCGGGCGACATCACGCAGGAGGTCGATGAGCATGTCCGCGAGTGGTGTGAGGCCGGCGTCGGTCTTGGTCACGGCGTAGAGCCGGCGGTAGGGCCTGGGGTGGGCCAGTTCGCGATGGGTGGTGCCAGGCGCGTGGGTCAGGGCCAGGCGCGAGACCAGGGCCACGGCGATGCCTGTGCCGACGAGAGCCTGGGCGACGTCGTAGGACTCGGTCTCGAACCGCACGGTGGGAGTGAAGCCGGCCTCGCGGGCGGCGTCGTGGAACTGTTCGCGCGCGGCATGGCCGGCCAGGATGGAGACCCACGATTCGTCGCGCAGTTGTTCCAGGTGAAGTTCGGTGTCCGCGGGCTGCCCGGTGGCCAGGGGGTGGTCATCGGGGACGACCACGACCATCGGGTCCAACAGTAGCGAGTGGGCCCGCAGGTGTGGGGGCGGCGTGAGCGGTGTGCCCCAGGACGCGACGATGGCGAGGTCCAGGCGCCCCGCGCTGATCTCCTCCGCTCCGCGTCCGGACACCACGTCCACGACCGAGACGTCGGCGTCCGGATGGCGGTGCCGCAGGGCTGTCAGGGCGGGTGGCAGCAGGTGCAGGGCGGCCGCCTGGAATGTTCCGATCCGCAGGCGGAGCGAGAGGTGGCCGAGCAGTGCGGCCAGTTGCGCCTTGGCCGTCTCCGATGCCTCCTGCACGGTTCGGCCGTGGGAGGCGAGCAGCGCACCGGCCGCGGTGAGCCTCGCTCCGCGAGGACCACGGATGACCAGGGGCACCTGCCAGTCGCGCTCGGCCTTGGCCACCTGCTGGGTGACCGCCGCGGGCGTGAGCCGGAGCGCGTGGGCCGCCGCCGTAAGGGAGCCGTGCCGCTCGATCAACGCGAGAAGCCGCAGCTGTCCCGGATCCACCAGCATTCACCAATCCTAACGCTGGACCCTTCTTCTTTAACTTCTCTTAGGAGTACGGGAGAGGAAGACTCACAGGACACCCATCGGCCGCGATCCCCGGAAGGGGTTCTTTTCCCATGCCCACGCATGTGCCCGTCTTCATCGCCACCACATTGCTGCTGGCGATGCTGCCCGGCGCGAGTCAAGCCCTGATGATCCGGCAGGTTCTGCAAGGCGAGCAACGCACGGTCCGGGGCACGCTCGCGGGCAACGCCACCGGCTTCCTGCTGTGGTCCACAGCCGCCGCGGCCGGACTGTCCGCCGTCCTGCTGGCCAGCCCCACCGCCTACGCGGTGCTCCGGATCGCCGGCGGCATCGTGCTGATGATCCTCGGGGTGAACACGCTACGGACCGCGCTCACCACCGTCCCCGCTCCCCCGCCCGACGAGGGCGGGCGCCGCACCGGCTTCGCGGGCGGATATCTCACCGGCCTGATCACCAATCTCGGCAACCCCAAGGCGGGCGTGTTCGCCGTCTCGGTGCTGCCCCAGTTCGTGACCGCGCAAGGCCCGGTGTTCCTGTCGACCGTCGCCCTGGGAGCCCTGTGGGCGCTCGTCAGCGCCTCCTGGTACACGTTGCTCACCTGGGCCGTCAGCCGAGGGCGCGCCCTGATATCGCGGCCGGCCGTCCTGCGGGGACTCAGCGTGACCACCGGCGTCGTCCTGCTGGGGCTGGGCGCCGCGGTGACAGCGGGCCTCTGAGGGCCGGACCGGTGGTTTCGGGACCGGTTGTCGGTGAGGATGGGGGTGTGTCCGCGCGGCTGTCGTGGTTGGCTTCGGTGCGACGCTCGCGCAGGGTTCCGGCCGGGGTCGCGATCGTCCTGGTGGTGCTGGGCGTCGTCGCGACCGCCGTCTCGCTGGACGCGCCGTCCGACGGCAGCATCGTGCGGCTGGGCTGGTCGACGTGGCGGCTCGACGGCGTCGTGGTGGACGTGCCGGCCGCGCCCTCGGGGCCTGGGCTGCGAACCGGGGACCTGGTGATCGCCGTCGCGGGCAGGCGCCTGGCTGACGGGCTCGGTACCGTCTCCCGTCCCGGTCTGGGCGCGAGCGTCCCGTACGGCGTGGCCGGCCAGGACGAGGCCGTGGCGGTGCGCGTCGATCGGCCCGATCCATACCCGCTGCTCGTGCAGGGCTGGGGCAATCTCGTGTTCGTCCTGGCGCTGGCGGGGCTGGCGGCCGCACTGTACCTGCGCCGGCCCGAGGCGCCCGCGACGGCCCCGCTGCTCGTGCTCGCGGCCGGGCTGCTGGGCAGCACGCTCACCGTCGCCGTCGGGCTGCCCGTACTCGCGCTGGCCACCGGCGGCCCTCAGCTCTGGCTGTTCCACATCAACGCGATCGTGTCGTACTCCATCGGCTGGGGAGCCTTCCTGGCCTTCGTGCTCGCCTTCACGGCCCGCCAGCCTCTGTCGGCCCGCACCCGCAAGACGATCGCCGTCGCCTACGCCGCGCCCCTGGCCGCGATGGCCGCGTGGAGCGGGGTCGCGGCGCTGATGGTGCCTGACACGCTGCGCTGGCTCGGCCTGCTGCACAGCGGTCAGACGGCGCTGGTGGCGCTGGTACTGGTGGCCGGGACGGTCTGGGGCGCGATCAGCTATCGCGGCAACCCCGATCCGCTGATGCGCGGGCGGACGCGCTGGATGCTGGGCGGCGGCGCGGCCACGGCCGCGCTCGGCATCGCGGGCTGGCACCTGCCGGAACTCATCACCGGAACGCAGCCGCTGCCGTGGGGCGCGCTCGGCCTGTCGGGGCTGCCGTTCGTGGCCGGGATCGGCGTCGCGCTGCGCCGCCACCGCCTGTTCAACGTCGAGAGGCTCGCCAACCGCTCGCTGGTGTACGCCACCGTGGTCGCGATCCTGGTCGCCGGATACGCGGCCGTGGTCGCGCTGCTGGTCAGCGTGCTGCGGCTGTCGGGCACCGTGGCCGCCGCGCTCGCCGCGGCCAGTGCGGCGCTCGCGCTGGCGCCGCTGCGCAACGCGGCGCAGAGCACCGTCAACCGGGTGATGTACGGCGACCGCCACGACCCGGAGGGGGCGCTGACCCGCCTCGGGACACGGCTGCAGGCGGTGCTGCTGCCCGCCGAGATGCTACCGGCGATCGTGGAGACCGTGGCCCGGTCGTTACGCGTGCCGTACGTGGCGATCGACCTGGTGGACGGCGCGGGCGAGCGCCACCCGGCGGCCCGGCACGGCGTCGCGGCGGGCCAGGTGCACGCCGAGCCGCTGCGCTACCACGGCACGCTCGTCGGGCTCCTGCTGGTCTCGGCGCGCGGCTCGGACGACCCGCTCGATCCCATCGACCTCAGCCTGATCGCCTCGCTGGCGCAGCAGGTGGGAAGCGCGGTGCAGGCGGCACGGCTGCACGAGGACCTGACCCGCTCCCGCGCCGAAGTGGTGGCCTCGCGGGAGGACGAACGCCGCCGCCTGCGCCGCGACCTGCACGACGGGCTGGGACCGACGCTGGCCGCGATCGGGCTCAAGGCCGCGCTGGCGGCCCGCGCCGTAGCGGATGACTCGGCGGCGCGTTCCCTGCTCGGCGAGATCTCCGCGGAGGCGAGCGCGTCGCTGAGCGACATCCGGCGCCTGGTCGAGGCGCTGCGCCCGCCCGCGCTGGACGAACTGGGCATCGTCGCGGCGGTACGCTCCCGGGCGGCGAGCCTGGCGGGAGCGATGCCGATCGAGGTCATCGGCGAGGAAGGCTTGCCGCCGCTGCCCGCCGCGGTCGAGACGGCGGCCTACCGGATCGCCGTCGAGGCGATCACCAACGCGGTCCGGCACAGCGGCGCGAGCGGCTGCACCGCCGAGATCGCGCTGGCGGCCGGCGGCGTCGAGGTGACGGTACGCGACGACGGCCGCGGCCTCGATCCTGAGCGGCCGCCCGGGGTGGGGCTGCGTTCCATGCGGGAGCGGGCCGCCGAGGTCGGCGGGCAATGGTCGATATGCTCCCTGCCCGAGGGGGGCACCTGTGTGTGCGCCTTCCTGCCGGCGGATCTGGGCGAGTCTGGGAGGGCACGATGATCCGGCTGATCCTTGCCGACGACCACCCCGTGTTCGCCTCGGGCCTGCGGGCCCTGCTCGACTCCGAGCAGGACATGACGGTGCTCGCGGTCGCCGCGACCGGCGAGCAGGCGCTGCGCTCGGCGATCGAGCACCGGCCCGACGTCGCGGTGCTCGACGTCAACATGCCCGGCGGCGACGGGCTCACGGTCACCTCCCGGATGCGGGCCGCCGGCCTGCCCACGCGTGCGCTGATCCTGACGATGTACGACGACGACGAGAACGTCCTGGCCGCCCTGCGGGCCGGCGCCCACGGCTACGCGCTCAAGGGCGCCGGCCCCGAGGAGATCACGGCCACGGTCCGCGCCATCGCCCGCGGCGAGGCCGTCTTCGGCGCCGGCGTGGCGACGCGGCTGCTCGCGCACTTCTCCAAGACCGTCGTGGCCTCCCCGTTCCCGCAGCTCACCGAGCGGGAACATGAGGTGCTCGGGCTGGTCGCGCGGGGCCTGGACAACACGGCTATCGCGCGGCGCCTCGGCGTGAGCGGCAAGACCGTGCGCAACCACGTCTCGAACGTACTGACCAAGTTGCAGCTGGCCGACCGGCCCGCGGCGATCGTACGGGCCCGCGAGGCGGGACTCGGCGGAGCGCCCGAATCCCGCTGAAGACCGCTTTCGCCCGGGAACAACCTCCCGGATCGGCTGGGACACGGGACCCATGACGACGGGACGCGCTACCGCCCACCCTGAGGGTGACTGATCGACGAGCCACCTTCAGGAAAGGACGATCCCATGCGCGGGACCCGCAGGACGCTGGGCGCCATATCGACCGCCGCGACCCTGGTCGCGGGGCTGACCTTCGCCACCACCGCGACCGCCCACGCGCAGGGCACCACCGCCCTGGCCACCAAGACCTTCTCCTTCGGAACGATGCGGGCGGGCGACTGCACGATGTTCTCGGGTGCCCGATGGACCTTGACCTCCACCGGCAAGGCCTCCTTCGACGGCACGGTCACCAGCAGTGATGACGACGACGCCTGGCTGATGTGGGCGAAGATCAAGGACGAGAACGGCGCCGTGCTCGGCTGGCTGCGACACACCCGCTCCAACCCCACGAACCTGACGAAGTTCGTCATGAACATGCCCAGCCACGCCGAGCCGTACCGGTGGCTGATCAAGGACACCGAGGCGGAGTTCAACCCGGAGCTGTTCCCGCTCATCAAGCACATGTCGCTGAGCAAGCACTGCTGAGCCCGCACCGCCGGCCCTGACGACGACCATGACAGCGCGGGCGCTCGGCGGGCTGGGGCTGCTGGCCTCGGCGATGCTCTGCCTCGCCGCGACCCTGACCGCATCCGCCGAGGTGCTGTGGGGGGCCGGCGCATGGGCCGGGGTGGCGGCGACCGCGACGGTGTACCGCGACATCGCGCGGCACGCCGGACGGGGGCGGGCCGCCGTCGCACTGGCCCTGCTCGGGGTGGTCGCCTCGGCCTGGATGGTCGAGGCGACGCTGCGGGCCGCCGGCGGGCGGTGGGCCGCGGCGCAGCCCCTCCCGCGGCTCGCCTTGGCCTATGGCGCCGCGGTCGGCATCGCGCTGCTGGCGTACGGGCTCGCCCGCGCCGGACTGGTCCGGCCGGCGGCCGGAGCGGTCATCAC
This sequence comes from Nonomuraea sp. CA-143628, assembly GCF_050942315.1. Lineage (NCBI taxonomy): Bacteria > Bacillati > Actinomycetota > Actinomycetes > Streptosporangiales > Streptosporangiaceae > Nonomuraea > Nonomuraea sp. CA-143628. Next base: position 6,611,305 of record NZ_CP192072.1, on the reverse strand, counting down.
GTTCGCCGCTCTGCTCGCGCCGCTCACCGGCGACCCGGGAGCCCCCTACCTCCTGGGTGCCGGGCCCCTCGGCGCCGCTCTGCTCGCCGGCGCGATCCGAACACGCATCCCGGCACGGAGGTCGCAGGACGACCCCGCCTGATCCATACGATACGAAAGGAAAGATCGTCATGACCAACCCGAACTTCTCATCGTGGCAGAGCCAGCAGAACGCCAGCCAGAACGCGGCCAGGGCGGCCCAGTGGGCGCGCCAATCCGCTCAGGACTCGGCGCGGCTGGCGCGCCGGTCCGGCCGGTCGAGCTTCGTCGGCAACGTGATCGCGCTGCTGATCGTCATCGCCGTCCTCGTCGTCGCCGCGCCGTTCGTGCTGGAGATCATCGCCCGCGTCGGCTTCTGAGGCCGGGCAGCACCGACTCGGGACCTGCCTGTCAGAGCGCGGACTACGGGCCGACGCCGTCAGGCCTGGAGGATTTCAGCGCGGGACAGGGCCCGCTTGAGCAGACCCTGCAGCGCGTCCTGCTCGTCCTGCGTCAAGCCGGTGTGCTCGCCACCGTCCGCGCCACGCGCGCGGCCCTGCCCAGCCTGATCGAGCGTCGCGGGGCGATCGTCAACATCTCCTCCACCGTCGCCCGGATGCCTGTGGGCGTCCCGGCCAGCTACAGCGCCGTCAAGGCGGCGGTCACCGCGCTCGGCAAATCCCTGGCCGAGGAGTTCGGCCCCCAGGGCGTGCGCGTGAACACCGTCTCCCCTGGCCTGGTCCGCACCACCGTCTACGAGGACCCCGACGGCCCGGTCGCCCAGCTGGCCGCGGCAGCAGGCGTCGGCCTCGCCGACTTCGTCCAGCAGATCGCGAAGGCCCAGAACATCACGACCGGCCGCATGAGCGAAGCCGAGGAGGTCGCGGCCCTGGTCGCATTCCTGCTGTCCGACGTGGCCGGCAACATCACCGGCGCCGACTACGTCATCGACGGCGGCACCATCAAGACGGCCTGAACCAGCCCCGGCCTCGTTGTTACGACGTTCACCGTGACCCCGCAAGGCGAGCAGGCGATGGTGAACATCACCTCCAGTTTTGCCGGCGAGACCGGCGTCGCCGGCTTCGTCGTGCGGATCATCGCACCGCGCAGGTTGCACCGCGTCTACGTCAAGCCGCTCGGCCGCCACAAAGAGCCGGTCGGTCGCGGCGGCTCCCGCGCGGCGGCCGGTCTGAGCGCGCAGGTAGCGCCCGATATAACCGGCCACCCCTGCCGAGGCTGACCGCCAGGCCAGCGACACGGCCTCCACCGCTGCCGAGACCAGCTCCCGCAGACCGGCCCGGCCGCGGGAGCCCGGCACCTCGGCCTGGCCGCCGCTCATGCCGGCGACGCGACGGGCAGGTCCTCCAGGCGACCGCCCGCGGCGACGACGCGATGATCGGAGCCGAGAAGATAGACCGCCGGCGTCCATGTGTTCTGGAACGCGCCGGCCACCGGGCCGTCGAAGTCCTCCTGGAGCACCCGGGCCACCGGCGTGAGTGCCGCCACCATCTCGGCCTCGTCCCCGGCGAGGACCGCCAGCACGTTCTGCCGTCCCAGGGCACGGGCGTGCGCCACGAACTGGGGAAGGAGTTTGTGGCAGGGTTCGCATCCGGCGGAGAAGAACCCGACCAGTCCGGCGACCGAGTCGTGGGACACCGGCTCACCGTCGACGGTGACCGCGGCGAACTCGCCGATGGGTGAGCCGGGACCCAGCGCGATGGGGGGTCCGGCATGCTGGACGTTTCCCTCGCCCAGCTGTCGTATCCGGCGAACAAGGCTCAGGGTGAGCAGCAGGTTCAACACGCACAGCACGCCGATGAGCACGACAGCGGCGGTCAGGTAGGGCATCAGGGGTTCCTCACGAAGAGATCGACGAGGTCGTCGAAGGAGGCGATCGGTGAGCGGGCGGCGGCCGGCCGCCGCCCGCGGACGCTATGCCGACCGCGTCAGCAGGTGCCGACCCTGACCGTCTGGCACCCCTGGTCGAGGCAGCAAGAACGCAGGTACTTGACCCCGCTCTTGCAGTAGTAGGTGTTGGTGCAGGCGGCTTCCACGCTCACCTTGTGGGCGACGCGCGCAAGCAGACGATCTACGAGACCCATCATGATGTCTCCTCTCCGGCCCTGCGGCCGAAACGATGATGATCACGATGATCTGGACTTCCGAATTACGGCGCAACGGTCGAAATTAAATTCCCGCCCACCGACAAAAGGGGCCAGGTTGCTGATATTTCGGACGAAAAGCAGCGTTCTATGTATGGACCGGAAAGGGGGTTCCATGCGGATCGGGGGCGACCCTCCACGGCGATGGACGAGCCCTCGCGCCTGCCGATAGTGACATCCGTCCAGGTCAAGCCCCTTCACACAGCCTCGGGCCCTTGACCCAGCAGTGCCGCCGACGACGACCGCTCCGGTGCGCCGATGACCGTGAACAACGCATGAGCCCGCCCCCAATGGCGCCGAGCCTCCTCGCGCCCCGCGCCTTTCACGGCATGGCCGAGCGTCATCAGGGCGCGCGCGTACTCCAGCCGCTGCCCGGATCGCCGCGCGTGCTCCAAGGCCTGCTCACACGCCCGCACGCACTGCTCGACCTCGCCCGCTGCCAAATCGATCACGGCGAGCAGACCGTGCAACCGTGGCAGATTCAGAAGATTGGACGTCAGCGCCAGCTTCAGCGACCGCTCCGCCTCCTCCCGCGCGGCCGCGTACCTGCCCTGGCGGCAATGGAACTCCGCACGCCCGAGCAACACCTCGTCCAGATCGATGCCCGTGTGCTCGGCGAGATCCAGCGCGGCGTCGAGGCGGACGAGCGCGCTGTCGGCTCCGCCGAGCTCCACCTCCGCCGCCGCCATGCCGGTCAGCGAGGCGATCTGGCACCGGCGGTTGCCGATCTCTTCGGCGATGGCCAGACTCCGGCCGAAGACATCGATCGCCCGCTCGTAGTAGCCGACCTCGCGATGCACCGCGCCGAACGTCTCATACGTCACCGCCTCGGCGTACCGCAAACCGTCGGCCTGGGCCAGGGCCAGCGCTTCCTCCAGGGACTCCAGCGCCTCAGGGAAGCGGGCCTGCCTCCTGCGCACGAGGGCCTGGTTGACCAGCGTCAGCGTCTGCAGATGCCGATCGCCGGACTCCCTGGCCAGAGGCAGGCAGGCCCGCAGGCACTCCTCCGCGAGGTCCAGCCGGGCGAGGATGAGGTAGGCAGAGGCCAGGTTGTTCAGCCCGCCCGTCTCACCGCGCACCGACCCGAGCACGTGATGGATCTCCACCGACCGCCGATACCGCGCAATGGCCTGGTGCGGCTCCCCCTGCTGCTTGAGCACCACGCCGCAGCCTTGCAGCGCCCTGGCCTCACCCAGCGCCCAGCCCGCCCGGCGCGACAACGCCAGCGCCTGCTCGTAATGATCCATGGCACTGCTGAGGTCGGCCATCCGCCACCGGGCCAGTCCGAGCGAGTGATGCATCGCCGCCTGCCCCCTCAGGTGCTGCTCGTCCTCGGCGGCGCCCAGCGCCATCCGCGCCAGACGCAGCCACTCCCCCCGCGCCCGCCGGTGATGCAGGATGTCCGTCAGAGCTTCGACCAGCAGCCACGCGTACGGCCGCGGCCCGTGCGCGGCCGCATACGACACGGCCGCCGCCAGGTTGTCCCACTCGGTGTCAAGCCAGTCGAGGGCGTCCGCCGCGGCGTCGAAGACCGTCGGAACGACATCCGGCTGAGCCTCGTCATAGGCGAGCTCCGCCACTTCGAAACCGGCCACCGCGCTAGCGCCGATGACCGTGCGCAGGTAGTAGTCGAGCAGCCGCTGGACGGCGGCCCACCGCTCGCTCGCGGAATCCTCGGCCAGACTGCGCTGCGCGGCGTACTCCAGCACCAGGTCATGAGCGGCGAAACGGTGCGGCCCCGTTTCCTTGATCAGGTGAATCCGCGCCACCGTAGCCAGAAGATCCTCCGCGCGGTCGTGGCCGGTCCCCATCAGGGCGGCCGCCGCAGCGGGTGAGATGCCGCCGCCCCGCGCCAGGCTGAGCAGGCGGAACATGCGCTGCGCCGCCGGCGGCAGCGCCTTGTGCGACAGGTCGAGAGCCGCCTGCACGGCCACACTCTCATCGCCCTCCACACGCAACCTCACCAGCCGCCCCCGGTCCGCGAGCTGATGAACGTAATGGCCGATCAACCGGTGCCCATGGTCGCCGATCCAGGACACCGCTATGGACAAGGCCAGTGGCAGCCGGCCACAGAGCGTCACAAGCTCCTCGGCGGCCTCCGGCTCCCGCAGCAGGCGATCCTCGCCGATGCCCTGGGCCAGCAGCTGGCGCGCCTCCCCACGGTCCAGCACGTCCAATGTGAGGCGCTCGATCCCGTCCACGGCCACCAAACCGCCCAGCCGGTTACGGCTCGTGATGACGGCCCGGCAACCAGGATCCCCAGGCAGCAACGCGCGTACCTGCTCCGGGTCGGCCACATCGTCCAGGACCACCAGCACGCGCCGTCCCGCCAGAAGCGAGCGGTAAAGCGCGATCTGAGCGTCCAGCTCGACCGGTATGTCCTTCGCCGCCGCGCCAAGCCCCTGCAAGAGCAGCTGCAACGCCTCAGGCAAGGACATCGGCTCCCGCTGGTCGAAACCCCGCATATCCAGGAACAACTGCCCGTCGGGGAAGAGATCGCTCGAACGATGCGCCCACCGGATCGCCAGCGCGCTCTTCCCCACCCCCGCGGGGCCGACCACAAGCGTCACCCGACCGGCGTCCATACGCTGGAACTCCGCGGATCGGCCCGCGAAACGGCTGGTGACGGGCGGCAGCTGGCGCGGCACGGGCGCCGACCTGGCCGCCTCGGCCTCCGGCGCCTCCTCCAGCAGGCTCTGATGAAACCGCTGCAGCTCTCCGCTCGGCTCCACCCCGACCTCGCCCACGAGCCGCGCCCGGAAGTCCCGATAGACCGCCAGAGCGTCGGGAAGGCGCCCGTCATCGCGCAGCGCCCGCATGAACAACACGTGGGGCCGCTCCCGAAGCGGCTGTTCGGTGAGCAGCCGCGTCAGGTCGGGAATGGCCGCCCGGCTCCGCCCCATCCCCAGCAGCGCCGCGGCATGGCCCTCAGCCGCCTCACATCTGAGCTCCTCAAGCCGATAGCGCTCCGCATGAGCGACAGGGTCGGTCACATCGGCGAAAGGGTCACCCCGCCACAGCGCCAGAGCCCGGTCGTACAGATCCAGCGCGACCTGGTGCCGATCCTCCCCAGCGGCCTGCCGCGCACTCTCCACCAGGCAGGCGAACTCCTCGGCATCCACCGCGGCCGCCCCGGCGGCGATCATGTATCCCGGGCTCCGGGTGAGAACGACATCCCGCCCACGGGGACCGAGCGCCCGCCGGAGCTCGGCGATCAGCGCGCGCAGCCGCGCCGAAGCCGAGGGCGGCAGATCATCGCCCCAAACGCGGTCGGCCAGCCGCTCCACCGACACCACACCACCGGCATCCAGCAGCAGAGCCGACAACAGCGCCCGCTGCCGGCCGGTCAGATGAACAGCCCGGCCCTCGACCGTGATCTCCAGAGGACCGAGCAGAAGGAACCGGACACCGGACAAGATCACGGTCCGAGGCTAGTCCACCCCTCCGACAGGGGCAATTTGCTCACGTGCCAGATCCATGCGGCGTCCATGCGCCCGGCTGCCACGGTGTTGCCATATCCCATCTCAGAGATTGGCTGATGCGCCGATGAGGCCACAACTCAAAGGCATCTCCTGGGAGCGGGTCGGGGATGAGCTGCGGCTGGTCTATGACCCACGCGACCAGCTGCTCCTGACCGACCCCGACGGGACCGTGGAAAAACTCGTGCTCCTGCTCAGCGAGGGCGGCAGAACCGTCGCCGAGATCGCGGACGAGCTGTCGCTGGACCTGGCCGACGTACGAGAGGCCGTCGCGGCGTTCGACGCCGAGCGGCTACTGGAAGACGGCGACCGCCTCGACCGGCTGAAGCCCGCCGAGAACGAGCGATACTTCAGCAACCTGGCCTTCTTCGAGTCCTTCAGCACCCTTGACCACAGCCGCGAAGACCTGCAGCAGCGCCTACGCGAGTCGCACGTCCTGGTGCTGGGCACCGGCGGCCTCAACTCCAACACCATCCCGCACCTGGCCGGGCTCGGCGTCGGCGCGATGACCCTGCTCGACCGGGACACCGTGGAACCGCGCAACTTCGCCCGGCAATACCTCTACCGCACCGACGACATCGGCGCACGCAAGGTCGAACGCGCCGCGGCATGGGTGCGGGCCTTCGACCCCGCCATACAGGTCGAGTGGGTCGAGGCCGATGTCACCGGACCGGAGCAGCTCGTCGAGCTCATCCGCCAGGTCCGGCCCGACGTGGTCGCCTCCGGCATCGACCGGCCGAACATGATCGACCTGTGGGTCAACGAGGCGTGCGTACGCAACGGCGTGCCGTTCGTCCGCGGCGGCATGTCCGTCACCACCGGCACGGTCTGGTCGGTGAACCCGGGCCTCAGCGCGTGCCGCGCCTGCGTACCGGCCGATCCCTCGAACCCGGCCGGCTACCCCGACCCCGACGATCCGGCCATCGCCGGCGCCATCGCCGCCACCCGCCTGTTCGTCAGCAAGCCACGGCCCAACCGCGGAATCGGACCGGTCGCCGGTCTGCTGGGAGCGCTGGGCGCCTTCGAGGTGCTGCGCTATCTGACCGGCTTCGAGCCACCGGCATACGCCGGTCGGCCACTCGACATCGACTTCGCGCATGGCTGCGCGACCAGTCAGGTCGAGTGGCCACGTGATCCAGCCTGTACGACATGCGGAGGGAGGTGATCAACCATGAAGATCGAGATCGTGCGCGTCGAGAACGCCCGCCTCACCCAGAACGGCACCGACTCCTAAGAACCGGTGCCGTTGGGGGGCCGCACTCCTGCCCGATCGGAGTGCGGCCCCTCCCGCTTCCTGCCGACCCAGTCGAGAAGCCCCAGGAGAGAACAGAACAATGACCACGCCCCTGGATGAGCAACTGCGCGAGCGGGCCGCCCGGCTGACGATCGCCTTCGACGGCGAGGCATGGATTCTCGGCCGACCCGAGCTGGGCGTCTTCGTCGCGGTGCCGGAACCGGGCGCGGTCTTCGTCACCGCACTCCAGGAGACCGGCTCGCTCGACCAGGCCACCGCGCGGGCCAGCCAGATCGCGGGCGAACAGGTCAACGGCACGGACTTCGTCGACGGACTCACCGCCGCGGGACTGCTCGACCCACCAGCCGAAGCGGGCGGAACGCGCGGGCAGATCAAATGGATCGAAGGAGTCAGTACCCGATCGGCGGCCCGGCTGTTCGGGCCCATCGCCTGGTCGTGCTACGCGGCCGCCGCGCTCTTCTCCGCCTCCCTCCTGGTGATCCGCCCCGATCTGCGCCCCTCCTGGGAGGACGCCTGGTTCCTGCCCAGCCCCGGCCTGTCCGCGTTCGGCTGGCTGCTGATCGGCATCGCGTTCGGCGCCGTGCACGAGGCGTGGCACTGGCTCGCGGGACGAGCTCTCGGCGTGCCGGCGATCTTCCGGGTCAGCTATCGGGGCATTTACCTCGTCTTCGAGACCGATCTCACCCAGATCGTCACGGTCCCGCGCAGCCGCCGCCACGGCGTCTACCTGGCCGGAATGGCCATCGACACCGTGATACTGGCCGCCGCGCTGGCACTGCGGCTGCTCGACCCACCCGGGGTCCTCGGCGATCTCCTCGCCGTCGTGGTGCTCTCCCAGATCTTCGGCATCGCCTGGCAGTGGGCCGCCCTGCCACTGCGCAGCGACTCCTACGCTCTGCTCGCCAACGCGCTGCGGTGCCACAACCTCTACCGGACGACCTGGCTGACCGCCAAGTCCATACTGTTCCGGCTCACCCAGGCCGAGACGACCGAGCTGTCGGAGACGAGCGCGCGTGATCGCCGAGTCGCCCGGTGGTTCGTGGTGCCGTACGTCGCGGGGATCGCGGGCATGGTCTGGATATTCGTCACGGGCGTGCTGCCGCTGGCCGTCTCGCTCGGGCGCTGGGCCCTGACGCAGCTCGGTGGCAGCGCGATCGGCTCGGCGGGGTTCTGGCAGGCGCTCGCCGTGGCCGCGTACCTGATCGTGCAGCTGGGTCTGCCGCCGCTGCTGGCTCTGCGCGAGCGCCGTCTGCGCCGGGCCGGCGAACTCCTCTGAGGGGGTCACCCCCACATTGAGATGATCTTGAAAAGCGTGAGCGGGTGGGTTTCATGAAGCGGTGAACCTCGAGCGGATCGAGGCGTTGCTGGGTGGTCGGGCCGGACGGTACGAGTGATCTGGACCGGCCGCATCACTCTAGAGATCGACTGAATCGCCCACCGGGATGCGCGCGTAGTCGGTCTCTTCCTCAAGCCACGCGTCGAAGTATTCCAGGCCGACCTCGCTGAGCTGGATGTCGTGGATCGGGAACGCGCGGGCCGGCTGGACGTCTCGGACGAAGGTGATGGCCTCGCCGATCTTCAGCCAGGGGCCGGCCGCCGGGACCAGCAGGGTGTCGACCTCGTCGGTGGGGACGAACAGGGAGTCTCCCGGGTGGTAGAGGCCGTCCACGATGAACCCGAGGTTCGGGCAGCCGGGCAGTCCGTCGATGACCTCAGCGTGCACGCCGCCCACGGCCTTCACGCTGAAGCCCGCGGCGGCGAAGGTCTCGCCCGCGGCGAGCGCGACCGCTCCGTCGCCGAGTTCGGCGGCCAGCGCCGCATGGGTGTGGACGGTCAGCGCGGGGTTGTCTGCCCGGGCGGCCTTGAGCGCCTCCACGTCGACGTGGTCGGGGTGCTCGTGGGTGACAAGCACGGCCGTGGCTCCGGACAGCGCCCCCGCCGCGTCGGAGAAGGTTCCCGGATCGATCACCAGCACCCGATCGCCGTTCTGGATGCGCACGCAGGCGTGCCCGAAATGCGTGAGTCTCACTGGATCACCCTATCGGCCGGCGTCGGTGGTGTCGGTGCTGCTGGTCCACAGGGGGGTTTCACGGACGAGCCACGCGATGGCGAAGGCGATGACGCACAGTGCCGCGGCACCGATGAGGATGACGTGCAGGCCGCCGGTGACGGCCAGCCGGACCGCGTCGGCCGCCTGGACGGGCAGGGTCGGCAGCAGGGCTGGAGTGAGTTCGCCTTGCGTGGCCAGCCGGTGGGCGGCCCCTGCGCTGCCTGCTGCAGGTGACCACCCGCGTCCGCGAGGTCGCCGACCAGCTCTGCCCGTGACCCTTCGTAAACCCCTCGGGTCTAAATGAGGGTATTTATTCGATTATGTGTTTGGTTTTTTGCTCCGCCCGGACGCCTTTATAAAGTAGATTTTTGGAGACGAGGCTTCACCGCTGCTTGCCGGTCACCGGGGAATCAGGCGGATGATCGGCAGCTCCCGGTCCGTCTTCACCTGATACTCGGCGAAACGGGGCGAGGCAGCGATGATCTGCTGCCATGCCCGTTCGCGTTCCTCCCCGTGCAGTTGCTCGGCGACCACGGCGATCGTGCGGCCGTCGACCTCGATCCGCACCCTGTCGGGATGGGCGGCGAGGTTGTAGTACCACGCCGGGTTCCCCGCCGCCCCGGCCGCCGAGGCCACGATCAGCCGGTTGCCGTCTTCGCCGAGGAACCAGCCGACCGGATTTACCCGCTCCTGCCCGCTCTTGGCGCCGACGGTCGTCAGGACCAAGGCATTGAAGCCGAGGAATTTGCCACCGCCCTTGCGGCGGATCCGCCTGGCCATCAACTTGTTGAACCAGCGGAACGCCCACCCCGCCGAGGGCTGGCGAGCCCCCCGAGTTCCAGGACGCGTATTGAAGACCATCTGACTTCCTCCTCGGGTGTGTTCGTGATCAAAAGGGGACCAGGCGATGGTCATGCCCGGGCGGCTCTGGCCCGGATCACGCCCGGGATCAACTCCCCCACCGCGTGGGCCGAGTGCTCCCGACGATGACCAGAAGTTTCGGCATTTGCTCTCGCCGGATGTTCGATTCGTGCCGGCCAAGAGATCTCCCCGGCCGCGATGCGATGGATGGTGCGCCGCGGCGCGGAGAACGCGATCACTCATGCCACGCTCCTGAGCACTCCGGCCGAAGCCCAGGCGTCCGCCTTATCCGGCGGCTACGGCGTGGTGCACGGTGCGCTGGACGTGGACGTCGCGGTCGTGGGTGAACGGCGCCCCTTCCAGGTTGAAGCTCCACGACAAGGTAGGAGTGATCCGCATGTAGGACGCGGGCCCGAACTGGCCCTGGCGTTCGACGAGTTCGGCCTCGCCGTAGACACGGAGATAGCGCGGCGTCCACGGATCGGCGGATGGCAGGTCGTCGATGACGATCGCCACCTTGGTGTTCCCGTCCCGCACGTTGCGGAACTTCCGGGTCTTGTCCGGATCGATCCCCCCGACGTACAGGTACGTCCCGTCGAACTCGAACCCTACTGGGGCCACGTCCGGCTGGTCGTCGCCCGAGACGGTGGCGATGCGGGCCAGCCGCTGGGATCGCAGGTAGGCGACCTCTTCTTCGTTGAAAGACACCGTGAATCCTCCTCGACCGTTCACGCCACACACTGTATGTGTCATTAACTATATGCGTACTGTACCGTAGTGGCGTGGAAGAAGGGGCACAGGCGATCGCGGACATCGGAGTGGCGGCTCAGCACGGGTGCGCGACGGACGGTGGGCAGATCGACGTCGCCACCGGCCTGATCCAGCTCACCGGCCTCGTGCAGGCCATGTACACCCGCGTCTCCGAACGCCATGATCTGACCCCCGTCCAGGCCAGGCTCCTGTGCGTCCTGCTCGGCGGCCCACGAGGCATGGCCGAGCTCGCCCGCTGCTTCGGCGTGGAGAAGGCCGCGCTCACGGGACTCATGAACAGGGCCGAGCGTCGCGGCCTGGCCGAGCGGTCAGCCGTGCCCGGCGACCGCCGCGCGGTGCAGGTGACGCTGACCGACACCGGCCGTCAGGCGGCGTTGGCCTTCCACGCGGAGGTGGGCGCGGAGCTGAGCCGCCTGACCTCGCCCCTTTCGACCCACGATCGCGAACACTTCGGCGCCACAATGGCCGAGATCATCACCAACTTCCGGACATCTTCCCCCCCGGACACGCACTGACCGCGCGTCCCTCCGAGGGGTGCCGAGCGCCGGATGGTGGGGCGACTCGGACCCTCGGCACCAGCGCGCCTACCGGCCCGGGCTGTCCCGGTAATGCTTGGGCGAGATGCCGACGACCCGGCGGAAGGCGGTGCTGAAGGCGCTTTCGGATTCGTAGCCGGTGGCGAAGGCGCGCGCCCAAGCGCCTTTACAAAGTAGATTTTTCACCGGCCTTGAGCGGATGTGGCACGAAGGGCTTGAGGTCGCGGGGATGGACTCGGCCGGCCGGAGTCCGCTTCTCCTCCGTCGTGGAGCCGAGATTCACAGGGAGGGACATGCTGTCCGTGGTGAAGTCGTACCAGAGGCCTGGCACGGTGGACAATGTGCCCCCTGAGTCCTCATCGCGCCACAAGCTGTAGACGAGCCGCTGGTTGTCGTCGGTGATGAACGCCGTGCTCGGCCAGGTGTCCGGTGAGCCGCCCGCGATGTGGGTGGTGGTCGTGTCGTAGTACACGCGAAGGCTCGTCCGGTTGGGAGAGCCGCCGGCGAAGGCGATCCAGCGATAGGCGAGCGCCCGGCCGTCCTTGCTGAGGAAGATCGGCTCGGCCCGCCCGGCGCTGGTGTCGCTGACCCGGCAGTCAGGGGCGGTCGGGGGCGGGTTGCTGAGCGCCTTGATCACGAAACACGACGTGAGGCGGTCGGGCGAGGTGTAGGACAGGACGACGACCTGCCCATCGCCCGAGATGAGCGGGGCGGCGACGTCGGCGCCCGGGAAGATCTCGGTGGTGGTGCCGCTGGGCGCGTTGTAGAGCCAGCTGTGCCGCTTGCCGGCGGAGTCGGCCGTGGACCACACCACCCGGTTGCCGTCGCCGGACAACATCCCCCTGCCCGGCGGCGTCAGAGCGCACTCCGGGCCGCTCAGCCCGGTGCAGTTGGTCAGCTTCTGTGCCGCGGCGCCCTTGACCTGGCGGTAGAGGTTGGCGGCCTGGCCGGATGCGGACTTCCAGTAGAGGACCACCTGCCCGTTGTCGCTGACGCCGTAGATCTGGGCGTTGTCCTCGGTCGTCCATGAGGTCCCGGCCGTGATGTCGTGGACCACTCCTCTGAAGACGCCGGGCCTGGCGTAGCTGGACCCGGTGTAGGCGACCACGTTGCCATCCCTGCTGATCAGCGGCTCGGTGTACATGTTGTAGCTGGGATTGCCGTCCGGCTCGATCGATGCCACCACCGAACCGCCATCGGTGCCGTCGATCTGCTTCCTCACCACGTAGGGGTACCTGCTCGCCGGGTGGCGGTACGGCGAGTCCTGCGGCATCAGGTTGCCGCGTCCCTGGGTCTCGAAGACGATGTACTTTCCGTCTCCTGAGATGGAGCCGCCGCCCATGCCACCGGCGGTGCCCGTTGAGCCGGGCCGCCCCGGATATTCGGTGCTGCTGGCGAGGTCCGCGCCCAGCGTGCTGGGCGGGCCGGGAAAGACGATGTCCAGCGGCTTCAGGGTGATGGTGCCGGACGGATCGCCCGTGCCGTTGTTGTTCTGCGCGATCACCGACACGGTGTAGCTCACGCCGGGCTTGAGCCCCTGGATGAGCTGGTGCGTGGCGTCACCGCCGTAGGCGTACACCGATTTGACGCCGCTGCCGTCGCCGGCTGTGGCGGTGACGACGTACCCGCTGATGGGGCTCGCCCCCTGGTCGGCCGGCGGCGTCCAGCTCACCGAGGCGCCGCGCAAGTGGGCTTGGTGTAGGCGTCGAGCTGGGGCGGGCCAGGGGTGCCGTACTGGGTGCCGACGATCACTCCGCCGCGGCCCTCCAGCTGGGGATGCCCGCCGGTGGCCGGGCTGACCACGGCGACCTCGGCGATCCCTTCCTGCGGCGACATGTACAACCCGCTCGGGGTCACGGTTCCTGGGCCGCTCACCATGCTCCACTGCGTCTCGACGTCGTCGGGGTAGCCGGAGACGGCGACCTTGAACTGATAGTTCTGCCCCGGGCCGACGGTGCCGAGCGGTGGAGTGACCTTGATGCCCTGGAACGGGCCGGCGGCGTGGGCGATGGTGTAGGAGGCGCTGACGATGTTGTCCTTGCGCCAGAGCGAGTAGTCCTTGCTGATGGCGCCGAGGTCGATCGCGGCGCCCAGGCGGGCGAGGCCGCGAAGTTCCCACCACGGGTTCTGCGTGGTGTCGGCCTTCAGTTGCATGCCCGGCAGGTCGACCACCAGGGCCGGGCCGACCACGCCGTACACGAGGAGCTGGATGTCGGTGGAGACCGTGGCGGTGAGGCTGAGGTCGCCGTAGAGGCCCACTCCGCCGTCGAGGTAGAAGCCGGGCCCGTCGTCGACCGGGGTGCAGGTCGTACCGCCTTTGACGATGTGGCAGCGGGTGCCGAGCGTCTTGTCCCAGTGCGCCGAGAAGGTCGCCCCGACCGAGGCCCCGCCCTCGACGCCCAGCGCGACCGAGAAGCGCAGGCAGACCACGACGGGGACCTTGCCCAGGTTGAAGGTGAAGCAGGGACCGTTGACGTGCCCGATGTGCACCCGCTTCTCGAACTCCTGGCTGAGGTTCTGCTTCACGCGCAGCTCGGAGCTGACGCTCGTGGAGTTGGTGATGTCGACGCCGCGGGCGCTGGAGTCGGTTCCGGCGCTCATCTTGGTCTGCTGCTGGAGGGTGACCTGGCCCTCGACCTTCGTGACCATCCGGCCCTTCTCCTGGAAGGCGTGCTCCACCTCGATGACGAGGGCGCCGTCGCGCAGGACCACTCCCCCGCCGCCGAGCGCCGAGTCCCCCTGCTTCACCGGCCGCACCAGACGCGCCCCTGCCCGCCGGGATAGACCCGGATCATGCCGTTGGCCGTGCCTTTCGCGGTGATGTTCACCCCGACGGCGGACACACCGCTCGCGGGCACTCCCCCCTTGCCGAGCGGGGCGACCGTGGCGGTGGCGCCGGCCGCGACCGTCACGTTGCCGGCGATCCTCGCCGGAGCCACGCGCACCAGCGCCGACGGGGACACCGCGGCGGCCGGCGTCACGAAGTAGCCCGCGACATCGGCGTACACACTCAGCGCGGCCGGGCCGCCGTTGTTCACGGCGATCTTCCTGTCGGCGCCCGGTGCGACGATGACCAGGTTGGACTGGAAATAGGAGGGCCGGTACTCGATGTCGGCCCCGCCGGGCAGCGTCCCGCCCGAGGGGTAGGCGAACATCTTGCCGGACCCGGTGGTCTTGACGGCGAACGTCAGCGCCACGAACGCCACCCCGGTCGCGGGGACGCCGCCCACACCGGTGACGGTGAAGGTCGAGGTCGAGTTGGCGGCGACGCTCTGGTTGGAGACGAGCCTGGCGGTGTCGAGCGGCACGTACGCCGCGCCCGCCGGACCTGCGGCCGTGGCGCTGAAGTAGCCCCGCACCTCGGCGTAGACGTTCACCGCCGCCGACCCGGTGTTCTTCACCTTGATGGAACCATCGGTGCCCAGCTTGACCGTCAGCAACTGGTCTTCCCACACCCCGGACCGGTAACGGGTGCCGGTGACACCCGGCGCGGCCGTCAACTCCGAGGGGTAGACGATGAGGCCGCCCGTCCCGCTCGCGCCCTTGGCCGCGAAGTTGGCCGCGACACTCGACACGCCGCCGGCGGGCACGCCGCCCACTCCGGCGACCTTCACCGTCACCGTGGCCCCGCCGGCGATCGACGCGTTGCTCAGTACGCGGACCCTGGCCTCGTGGTACTGGCCGGGGCCCGGCTGCAGCGGCTCGGCGGTGGCCACCCGCACCGCGGCCGCCGGGCCTGCCAGACTGGATAAGGCGAGGGCGAAGGACAAGAGCCACCGTACGATCACATCGGCCTCCTCGCCGCAGCACACGATCCCGGCGCCTTGAGGCACCGAGCCCCCGCGAGCGCACCTGGAGGGCAGTGTGCCGCGATTCGCCAACGCTCTCCAGACACTTGCACCAGAGTGCAAAGGCCCTGGTCAACGGCAGTGTCGGCGCGGGCTCTTCGGGTCGTTGTGGGCCGGTCTCCCCCGTACTCGCGCGTGTCAGTTCTGCCGGGTGCCGGCGGGGCTGTTCAACAGGGCGATGCCCAAGGTGGTGGCGGTGTGGTGCGCGGTGTTGCGAAAGCGGGTCGTATGGATGAGCCCGGCCTCCCGCAAAACGGTGGCGTGCTGGCTCGCGCCTGGAGGCGTGGTGCCGCTCCACCCGGCCAGTTCCGTGGTGGTGCAGCCGGGGTGTTCGGCGATGGCGTTCAGTACGGCGGCGCGTGTGTTCCCGAGCAGCGCGGCCAGAGCGGCCGTGGAGCCCGGGACCTCCTGCTCAGGGACCAGGGCGGTCAACCGGTCGAGAGACAGGTCGCCGGGGAGGGGATAGGTGATCTGCGGTTGGCTCTCGTCGTCGTCGACGATGGACCGCGATGCGAAGGCCGACGGCACCAGCACGATGCCCTGCCCTTGTAGATACAGGTCGCGGTCGAGGCCATTGGCCATCCGCACTTCCAGCACCGGTGGGTTCCAGCGCATCCATAGCGGGTTGGCCAGAGTGAGCAGCCGCTCGACGCCTCCGGTGAGCAGATGCTGGGTCCGGACAGCGCGATCGGCCGCGAAACAGCCGGTGAGCCGCTGCCAATAAGGGCTCAGCAGCTGCTCGTACAGCTGCTCGAGCGCCTCCCATAGGTGCCCGCGCAGCGTTTCGTCGTCGCCGAGATGGCGAGCCCATGTGGGGACGCTCTGCAGCTCGGCCATCGCGGCGAGTTCGTTGTTCATCACGTCGGGCGGGGTCGCTCTCACTTCCTCGACCAGTTCTGGGAGGGTGCCGGCCTTACCCGGGCCGAGAAAGGTCGGTGCCCACCCGACCGCGGGAACCAGGGATAACACCATGCGCGTGTGCTGCGGCAGCCGGGGTATGACCCGTTGGCGCCAGCCGTCCAACCACGCCGCTTCACGGTCTTGCAACATCCGTATCGCCAGCTGCAGCTCCGCCAAGGGCATAGGCGCCTCGGCCACCCGCGTACGAGCAAGATCCTGACTGGTGAAGTGAACGCGATAAACCATCTACGCCCCCGTATTTGGCATCCCCTGAGGTGATTCTTCCCGGACGTCATTATTCAGGCCAGCCTGAATCTCCTGGAGATTCCGTCCCCGACGTCACACCCTGGACCTCGGCCCCCGCCGTTCACCGAACCGAACTCAACCCTCGTGCGAAGCGTCACATCACCGGGCTGAACAAGCCTCCGACCAGCTCATTCAGGCGTACTTGGTCTCTCCCGGAAGGATTGACGAGCGTGCTGCGCATCCACTTCACCGGCGCCGACCTGGCGCGGACCCGGATCGCCCGGGAACCCGACACGATGTGGGAGCTGATGCTCAGCCTGAACCGGCTACGTCGCCGCGAGCACAGCGTGGTCTACGGCGAGTGGAAGCGACGCACCCTCCGCCGCGTGCCGTCGCTCACCGGTCGGCTGACCACCCTCGCGCCGCCGCGCGGCTACACCGTCGACTTCCTCACTCCGCGAACGGAATCCGGCTCGCTGGAAGCCGGCATGGAGGGCCTGCGCCGAACGCCGCGTCAGCGGCTGCGCGCCGACCTGGCGGAGCTGTCGCACCGGCACTCCACCACCCGGCTGCCCTCCTGGACCCACGGCCTGGCGGCCGGTGGTACGCAGGAGGTGGAAGCCGTCGCGGCGGCGGCCGGCGCCTACTTCCAAGCGTGCCTGTCGCCGTACTGGTCCCAGATCCGGGTGGAGGTCGGCAAGGACCGGACACGCCGCTCCCGCCTGCTGTCGGAGGGCGGCTGGGAGGCGGTGTTCGCCACGTTGCACCCGTCGGCGCGCTGGTCGTACCCGGTGCTGGAGTTGGCCTACCCGGCCGAGCACGACATCCATCTGGAGGGACGCGGGCTGATCCTGCAGCCGTCCTTCTTCTGCCGCCAAGCCCCCGTCACCTTGCGCGATCCGGAGCTCCCGCCGGTTCTGGTCTATCCCATCGAGCATGACCCGGCGTGGGCGCACGGCAGGGGCGGCGATCCGCCGCAGACCTTGGCCGACCTGCTCGGACTCACCCGCGCCCGGGTGCTGGAGGTCGTCGCTCTCGGCGCGTGCACGACGTCCGAGCTGGCGCGGCAGCTGCGCGTCCCGCCCTCCACCGCCAGCCGCCAGGTCACGACCCTGCGCGAAGCCGGTCTGGCGACGAGCCAGCGTCACGGTCAGACGGTGCTCCACTCCGCCACCCACCTGGGCACCGCCCTCCTCAACGGCCACCGCCACGACCTGACCGAGTAGGGTGCGTCACTGCTCAGGGCTGATTCGCTCCCATTCGTGGGTCGCGGCCGGCTCCCACTTCGCGTGCTGCCGCTGGAAAAGCTTCGCGGCGCGAGCGCCACGCCATCCTGCGGGGAGCAGTCGCGCGGGCAGTGCGGGATCGATCAGCGCGAGTCCGCGCCAGGAATGTACGAGCCGGGTGAGCAGCACAATGGGATCACTGGAGGGCGGGGAGGTGAATTCCGCGAGGAACGCCTCGTACTCCCGCTCGACCTCGCCGAGATCCCACGCCTGGCGGACGAGAGTCGACAACTCCCCACCGGCGAGATGCTCGGACAAGAAAATCTGCGCCTCCTGGCGGACCCCGGCCTCGTCGAGCACCAACTCGGCCTCGGCGACCCGATCAGTGTGCGTGCTGACCCAGATCCCGGGCGCCGGGCTGCCGAATCCCGCCCACCGCAACCGCGTACGCAGCAAATGACGCCCGGCCCGATTGCTTTCGGCGGCCCGCGCCAGCACCACCAACCAGCGGCCGTCCCAGTCCGGCTGGGTCGCGGTGAAGCCGAAGATCCGCTGAGCGCCCAGGTCGAGAAACTGCTCGAAGGCCGGGCTGAGTCGCCACCACGTGTACCGCCCCGCACGGTCGGCGACGAGCCAGCCGTCCGCGGCGGCGCGCGCCAGGGCCTGCCGGCAGGCCTCCTCCTTGACGCCGAACCGGCCCAAAGCGTCGACGAAGGCCGACGTGGGAGCGGGCCGGCCCGCCGGTCGCACGTAATCACCGAGAAGCGTGATCAACAGTCCCCGGACCCCACCCGTGCCCGCGGCGTACCGGCGTGACAGAACGAACCTCTCCTGAGACGCGCCGCCGAAAGGGACGATTTCGTCCAGAGGCTCAGGCATGCCGCAGCCGGCGGCCGGCCGTGCCGCCGCAGGCGAGATCGGGGCGCATGCGCGGATTATATGGCCGGTGATCGCCTCCGGCGACGAGGATCGGATCGTCACCGAAGTGGGCCGGCAGTTGTAGATCCGCACCTCGACGCGCGCCGGTCCGTCTTGAAGCTCCAAGATCTCCAACACGCGCCATGGAAGTTTCATGACCACAGCACCGGCCTTGGCGGCCCGCCAGCCGAAACGCTCGCGTATTCGACATTGACATTGACCGCCGTCACACAAATGTCTTACGGTCCACCCGGCAAGACAGACGCGATGGAGGCGGCGATGGCTTCGATCCATGAGCGGACCTCCACGCGGTCACGATCCGGGAAGCCCGTGCAGTTGAGGGGAGAAAGCGATGCTCCTGTCTCGGTTACGTCTCTTCATCGCGGTCGTCGTCTCGTTGGCGGCGGCCGCCGCTGTCACCGGGGCCCTAACGACCGCGCATGCCGCGACCCGTTGCCAGGCCGCGTACTCGGTGACCTCTCAGTGGACGGGAGGTTTCACCGCCAACGTGAGCCTGACCAACCTGGGTGATCCAGTCACCAGCTGGGCGCTGACCTGGTCGTTCGGCGCAGGCCAGCAGGTGACCCAGGCATGGAACGCCACGATCGCCCAGAACGGTGCACAGGTGACCGCGCGCAATGCCTCCTGGAACGGCGGCCTCGCCACCAACGCCGGCACGAGCTTCGGGTTCAACGGCTCGTGGAACAACAGCGGCAACCCCGTACCGGCCGACTTCGCGCTCAACGGCGTGACGTGCACCAGCGGCACCGGCCAGCCGACGGCGACTCCCACGGTCACCCCGACCAGCGGCCCCGAACCGGCGAACTCGGTGGGCTTCATCGGCTGCTCGATGGCGGAGAACGTCGCCCAGGGATACGTGGCGATCGGTGGCAAGCGCATGTGGGGCCCGTACGGAACGGGCGGCCTGGTCGTGCAGTCGTGGACCGACCCCAACTCCAGCGCCTGGCAGAAATTCGACCAGCAGGTGAGCAGGTTCGGCAGGCCGACGGCCGTGTGGGTGCAGATCTGCGTGTTCAACGCCAACGCGACCTATGACGAGGTGAAGCGCCTCATCGCCAACGCGCGCCTGCACGCGGCATCCGGCGCCAAGATTTTCATCACCGGTCAGCCGCTCTACGACGCCGGCCAGACGTGTTTCCTGGCGGGCGCCAACGGCCCGCAACTGACTGACAGCCTCGCCAGGCAGGCGGCCACCGACACGACGCAGAACGTGACCTACGCCGGGTCGTTCCGTCTCAGGACCAATGAGGTCGCCGACGGCTGCCACGCCAACGCGGCAGGTCAGCAGTCGCTCGGCCGTCAGGCCCAGGCCTTCTGGGGCTGATCCGGCGAGCATCGCGCAAATCGCCGAGCCTCTTCAGCCGGGTTCAGGTTCGCTTCAGGGTTCTGTGGCGATTGTGAAGCCCCGTGACCAACTTCCGAATGCCGCTGGCAATCGCCGCGGCCGCGCTGACCGCCCTGACCGGTTGCGCCTCCTCCAGCGGGACTCAGCCGTCGGCGGCTCCCTCCGCGGACCCCGCCAATCAGCAGCGCCAGAACCAGGCCCAGCTCGCCACCTGCATGAAGGGCAAGGGCTTCGTCTATCACCCGATCGTCTCCCTGCCGGAGCTGCCGGAAGCGGTCAAGCAGGAGATGTCAGGCGACTACTCCGCAATGCGGAAATATCGGGAAAAGTATGGCTTTGGCATGGCTGCCTCCATCGTCTACCCCAACGAGGGGGTGGGCCGGATGGCCCGCAAGATCGGCGACGGAGACGGGAGCGACGATCCCAACGCGAAGGTCATCGCCGGGCTGTCGAAGCCGCAGCAGGAGGCGTACTTCAAAGCGATGGAAGCCTGCACGCTCGAAATGATCAACAAAGCCACCGGAAAGAAGCTGAAGTCGACGCAGGAGGCGGCCAAGGCCCAGAGCGAGATGCTGGAGCAGATCATCAGCCGCGAGATCGACGGCGATCCCAAGTTGGTGGAGCTGACGGGCGCGTTCGCCGACTGCCTCAAGAGCAAGGGCTACCGGGTCACCTCGCGGCGCCCCTCGCAGATCGTGCGCAGCGGCGAGGAGCCGTTCCTGAAGGAGCTCGGCGAGTTCGGCCGGCAGAACCCCACGGCGGACCAGGCGCGGCCGATGTTGCGGCGCGAGATCAAGGCGGCTCTGGACGATCTGGAGTGCGGCAAGGAGTTCTACGCCGTCTACCGTCCCAAGGCGAACGAGGTGTACAAGCGTGCCCAGCTCATGCCCGGGGTCGGCCTGACCGTGATGGCCACGAAGTAACGTGCGCAGATCCAGAGTCCTCGCCCTCGTCGTGGCGGGAGTGCTGGTGATCGCGGGTGTGGGCTGGGCGGTCGGTTCCCGGCTGCGTTCCCCGGCCGATGAAGCGTCCGCACGCCGCCCGCCCAAGCCCTCCCTGGTCACCGCGCCGGTCGAGCGACGCAAGCTCACCAGCACCGTCACTGTCAACGGCACGCTGACGTACGGCTCGCCGCTGCCGGTCACGCTGGCGGGGGTGGTCGGCGGGGCCGGCGATGGGGCGACCAGTGGGATGGGCGGTTCGCCGCAGCGCGTCACCACGGCGCCCGATCCCGGGCCGATCCGCGAGGGTGACGTGCTGATGCAGGTCAACGGGCGGCCCGTCTTCGCTCTTCAGGGGAAGCGGCCGATGTACCGCCCCCTGGTGCCCGGCACCCAGGGTGGCGATGTCAAGCAGCTTCAGCGCGCGTTGCGGGTGAAGGCGAGCGGTGTCTTCGACGCGGCCACCGTGGCGGCGGTGAAGCGCTGGTACGCCAAACGCGGATACAAGGCGCAGGAACCCGATCTGGAATCCCGCAAGACCCTGCAGCAGCTGCGCCAAGCCGTACAGACCGCTGAGGAGACGCTGACCGCCGACCGGAAGGCTCTCGACGAGGGCCTGGACATACGGCCGCTGCGGCTGCGCCGCGACAATGCCCGCCGTGACCTGCGGACTGCTGAGAAGGCGTTGGCAGAGGCGCCCGAGATCACACCTGAGCAGGAGACGCAGCTGGCCTCGCTGCGCCGTGCCGTACGGACCGCTGAGGAGCAGGTCCTCGCCGCCGAGCAGGCACTGGCGGAGGCCAGGAAACCGGCGCCCACCCCGACGGCGACCCCGGCGCCCACGCCCAGCGCGGTGGACACGAGCCTGCTGGAGATGAAGCTGGGCAACGCCCGGCAGGATCTCCACGAGGCCCAGCAGGCGGTGACCGCCTACGAGGAGCAGATCAGCGTGGATCGGGACAAGCGGCTGGAGGAACTGCGCAAGGCGGTCCGCACCGCGAAGGAGGCCGAGGCCACAGCCGCCCAGGCGCTGAAGCGGGCCAGGAAGGTCTCGCCGCTGCGGATGAAGCTCACGCACAGCGAGGCCAACCTCGCCGACGCCCGTACCGTGCTGGTCGAGTTCCGCAAGACCTACGGCGTCAGCGTGCCAGCGGGCGAGATCGTCTTCCTGCCGAAGCTGCCCGCCCGTATCGACAAGGCGGAGGTCAAACCGGGCGACACCATCGAGGGCAAGGTGGCCACCGTGACCGGCTCCGCCTTCGCGGTCAGCGGGTCGGTCGAGGCCAAGGAGGCCAAGCTGCTGCGCCCAGGCCAGGAGGCGAGCATGGAGACCACGGACGGCACACGGCTGCCCGCCACGCTGACCGCGACCGGTGAGGATGCCCGCTTGGCCCCGAAGGAGGGGGACAGCGGAGAGCAGGACGAGCCGGAGTCCGGTTCGGTCCCCATTCTGCTCACGCCCGGCTCGGCCAAGGCGCTCAAGTCCCTGGTCGGCTCATCGCTGACGGTGCGGATCTCGGTCGGCTCGACCGAGGGCCAGGTGCTGGCCGTCCCGGTCGCCGCCGTGATCACCTCCGCCGACGGACGGCCACGGGTCAGAGTGGCGCTGGACGGCGACCGCACCCGCGAGGTCGAGGTGCGCACCGGGCTGACCGCCGACGGCGACGTGGAGGTCACTCCGGTCCGCGCGGGCCGGCTCAAGGAAGGCGACCGGGTGGTGGTGAGCGATGCCTGAGCCGGTCATCGAGTTGAGCGGCGTCTGCCGGGACTTCCCCGCCGATCCGCCGGTACGCGCGCTGGCCGAGGTGAACCTGCGCGTCGACCCGGGCGACTACCTGGCCATCGTCGGCCCGTCCGGTTCCGGCAAGTCCACCCTCCTCAACGTCCTCGGGCTGCTCGACCGGCCGACCTCCGGCTCCTACCGCCTGGACGGCGTCGAAACCACAATGCTGCGCGACGGGGCGCGGACCCGGCTGCGCGGCACCCGCATCGGTTTCGTCTTCCAGTCCTTCCACCTGCTGCCCCACCGGAGCGTCGTGGAGAACGTGATGCTCGCCGAGGTGTACGGCCCGCATCCGCGTAGCGGCCGGCGGACTCGGGCCGTACAGGCGCTGGAGCAGGTGAGCCTGGGCCATCGCATCGGGTTCGCCCCCGACCGGCTCTCGGGCGGCGAGCGCCAGCGCGTGGCGATCGCCCGAGCGCTGATGGCCAAGCCCGCTCTGCTGCTGTGCGACGAGCCGACAGGCAACCTCGACAGCCGCAACACCGGCGCCATCCTCGACCTGTTCGACGGCCTGCGCGCCGACGGCCTGACCATTCTGGTGATCACGCACGAGGACGAGGTGAGCGCCAGGGCCGAACGCCGGGTCCACATCACTGACGGGGTGCTCCGTGAAGCTCCGTGACCTGTGGGCCGAGTCCCTGGCCGGGATGCTCGCCCGCCCGATGCGCTCAGCCCTGACCACACTGGGCACCGTCTTGGGCATCACCACCCTGGTGGTCACTCTGGGCATAGCGGCGACCGCGGGCAACCAGATCGTCGGCCGCTTCGACGAACTGCTGGCCACCAGCATCACGGTCGAGGTGCCGCGTGGCGGTTACCACCCCCTGGTGTCCTGGGAGGCGGCCAAGGAGCTGCGCCGCCTGCGCGGAGTGACGTCGGCGACAGCGCTTGCGCAGAGCGACGAGAGCTCCAACCTCGTCGTGACCGCCAACAACCTGCTCGACCCCACGCGGGTCTCCGGGCAGACCCTCGCGGTCATCGCGGCCACCCCCGACCTGCCGGAGACCACCCAGAGCCGGATGCTGGCCGGGCGTTTCTACGACGCCGGCCACGTCACCCGCCGCGACCACGTGGTCGTGCTAGGAGAACAGGCCGCCGCCATGCTCGGCATCAACAATCTGGAGTACGCGCCCGCCGTGTTCATCAAGGACCGCGCCTACACCGTCATCGGCGTCATCGGCGGCCTGAGGCGCGAGCAGATCCTGGCCGGCGCGGTAATCGTCCCGCCTGGGCTGGGCCCCGAATTCGGGCTCAAGGACGTCACCCGCGTCCTGGTCGCCACCCAGTTGGGCGCCGCCGAGCTCATCGCCCGCCAGGCACCCCTCGCACTCAGCCCCAACCGTAGCGGGGAGCTGCAGGTGAACGCCCCGCCGAGCCCGAAACGGGCGCGCGACGGCGCCCAGGACGACGTCAACGCCCTCTTCCTCATCCTCGGCCTGGTCTCCCTGGTCGTCGGCGCGGTGGGCATCGCCAACGTCACTCTGGTCACCGTCATGGAGCGGGTCGCCGAGATCGGCCTGCGTCGCGCCCTGGGCGCGGCCCGCCGCCACATCGCCGCACAGTTCCTGCTGGAGTCCAGCCTGATCGGGCTGACCGGCGGGGTGATCGGAGCCGGCCTGGGCCTGGTGACCGTCGTCGCGGTGGCGGCCGTGCGCCAGTGGACCCCGCTCCTCGACGTACGGCTGGCGCTGGCCGCGCCCGTGGCGGGTGCGCTGGTAGGGCTCCTGGCCGGCCTGTACCCCGCGCTGCGGGCAGCGCGCATGGAGCCCGTCGACGCACTGCGCTGAGCTCGTCCGGCCGTACTGAAAGACCCGAAGCCCCTGCCCGCTCCCCACCCCCGCACGGAACGTGAGCAACGGCTCCGTTCGCTCACGCGGCTGGTTCCTTTCCCGCCTGCGACTCGGCGAACCTGCGCCGCTCGGCGCGCCGCTGGGCCTGGCGGTCGGGGTCAGGCACCATGGCGGCGAGCAACAGCCGTCGGGTGTAGGGGTGGTCCGGACCATCGGTGACCTTGGTCGTCTCGCCGGTCTCCACGACCTCGCCTCGGTAGAGCACCGCCACCCGGTGACTGATGTGCCGCACCACGGCCAGGTCATGGGTGACGAACAGGTACGCCACCCCGGTCGCCTCCTGGATCTGCACGAACAGGTCGAGCACGCGGGCCTGGGTGGACAGATCCAGGGCGCTCACCGGCTCGTCACAGACGATGAGCCGCGGGCCGCGGCTCAGTGCGCGGGCGATCGCGATCCGCTGGCGCTGGCCGCCGGAGAACTCCCGCGGCAGCCGCCGAGCGGCGTCCTCCGGCAGCTGGACCTGGTCGAGCAGAGCCTGTACGCGGTGTTCGGCCGCGCTTCGGGAGACACCTGTGACGAGGAGCGGCTCGGTGAGGATGTCCATCACTGTCATGGCCGGGTTCAGCGAGGTGTAGGGGTCCTGGAAAACCACCTGGATGTCCTTGCTGAGAGCGCGCCGTTCGCGTCTGGCGAGGTGGGCGATGGACCGGCCGTCGTAACGGATGTCGCCCGCGGTCACCGGAGCCAGCCCCAGCACCGCGCGGCCAAGGGTGGTCTTGCCCGAGCCGGACTCACCGACCAGGCCGAGTGTCTCCCCTGGCGCGACGGACAGCGACACGCCGTGCAAGGCCCGGAACCCGGGCTTGAGACGGCCGCTGCCGGGGTACTCGACCACGACCTCGTCGAGTTCGAGAAGCGGCCGCGCGAGTGCCGGGTACGCACTCTCGGGGGGCACGGGCGGCGGGATCATCGGTTTCCGTCCTTGATCTGATCCGGTCTGGGGGCGGAGAGCGCCTTGCGTGGCTCGGCCCCTTCCAGCGTGGAGTCCAGCAGCATGCGGGTGTAGGAGTGCCGCGGGGCGTGGAACAGCTCGCGCGCCGAGGCGGTCTCCACGACCTTGCCAGTCCGCATGACCGCCACGCGGTCACAGATGTCGGCGACCACCCCGAAATCGTGGGTCACGATGATCATTCCCATCTGCTGCTCCTGCTGCAGCGAGCGCATCAGGTCGAGCACCTCGGCCTGGACCGTCACGTCGAGCGCGGTCGTCGGCTCATCAGCGATCAGCAGGTCGGGGTCGCAGGAGACGGCGCCGGCGATGAGCACGCGCTGGGCCATGCCACCTGAGATCTGGTGCGGGTAGGAGCGGAAGACCCGCGCCGGATCGGGGATGCCGACCCGGTCCAGCAACGCGAGTGCCTTCTCACGGGCCCGGGCCGAGGACAGGCCCAGATGACGGCGCATAGGCTCGACCAGCTGGAACCCGATGCGGAAGCTGGGGTCGAGGTTGGACATCGGCTCCTGCGGGATGTAGCCGATGCGCCTGCCCCGGAGCCGGTTGTAGGCGCCGTCGCCAAGCCGGGTCAGGTCGATCCCGTCGAATTCCAGCTGCTTCGCGCCTACCCGCGCCTGCGGCGGCAGCAGGCCGAGCAGGGCGAACGCCGTCTGGCTCTTACCCGATCCCGACTCGCCTACCAGACCGAGCACCTCACCCCGGTGCATCGCCAGACTCACCCCGTCGACGACCGCGCGGTCGCCGCCAGGCCCGGCGTAGGTGACACGAAGGTCACCGACCGCCAGCAGGGGCCGCTCCCCCTCGGACACCGGCGCGGGCGTCGGCGCGGGGTCGCGGGATCTCGCGACGGCATGGGGACGCGGCATGCGCCGGACGGGCCGGACGGTGTCGTTGCCGCCCATCGCGTCACGAATGGACGTGCCGAGCAAGCCGAAGGCCACGATGGTCGCCGCCATCGTCGCGCCCGGCCACAGCAGCAGCATCGGAGCGTTGTAGACGTTGGTGAAGGCATCGTTCAACATTGCCCCCCAACTGGCCTGGGACGCCTTGCCCAGCCCGAGGAAGCCCAGCCCCGCCTGGATGCCGATCGCGATCGCGAAGAGCTGGGCGGCCTGGATCACCGAGGGGGCGATCACCATGGGCAGCACGTGCCTGCGCAGGATACGGACGTCGCCGAGCCCGGAGACGCGGGCCGCGTCGATGTACAGCTCCTCGCGGACCGCCATCACCGAGGCACGGATGAGGCGGAAGACCAAAGGTGCGACGATCACTCCGAGGACGGCCATCGCGACGTTGAGATCCTGAGAGATGACGACCATCACCGCCAGCATCACGATGATGGCGGGGACCGCCATGATGACGTCGTTGATCCACCGGGCGACCGCGTCCACCCAGCCCCGGTGAAAGCCCGCGACCAGGCCCAGCGGACCGCCGATCGCGAAGGCGACGAGGACCGCGATCGCCCCGCCGATCAAGCTGGTGCGGCCTCCGTACAACAGCCTTGCCAGCACGTCACGTCCGACCCCGTCTCCGCCGAGCGGA
This sequence comes from Nonomuraea sp. CA-143628, assembly GCF_050942315.1. NCBI lineage: Bacteria > Bacillati > Actinomycetota > Actinomycetes > Streptosporangiales > Streptosporangiaceae > Nonomuraea > Nonomuraea sp. CA-143628. The sequence continues at coordinate 6,584,595 of NZ_CP192072.1, read as the reverse complement.
TGGGCCGCGGAGCTCGGCGCCAGGATCGCGGACAACGCGCTGCTGTCGGGACCGTACGGGGAGAGCAGCGGGGCGGCCGCACCGGCGGCGGCGACCAGCAGCAGCACCGCGAGACCCCCCAGCGCCGCCGGGTTGCGCAAGGTGCGACGCACGAGGTGGTCGCGCTTGAGCGATGCGGCGAAGGGTGCCGGTGAACCGCCGGGGACGCTTTCCGCGATATCGGTCATCAGACACGCACCTTCGGGTTGAGCCAGCCGTACGCGATGTCCAGCAGCAGATTGACCAGCACCACCAGAGCGACGGTCACGGTCACCGTGCCGAGCAGGACGGGCAGATCACCCTGGGTCGCGGCCGAGTTGGCCAGCGAACCGATCCCCGGCAGGCCGAACACCTTCTCCACGACCACCGCTCCCCCGATGAGGCCGATGAACTGCAGGGCGAGGACGGTCAGAGCGGGCGGGGCGGCGTTGCGCAACGCGTGCCGGAACACCACGCTCCCGTTGCCGAGGCCTCTGCTGCGCAGCGTTCGTACGAAGTCGGTCTGAAGCACGTCGATCAGCGAACCCCGTACCTGCATGGCCGTCGCCGCGGTCGCCGCGATCGCCAGGGAGAGCGCGGGCAGAGTGATCGAGCTCAGCCATTCCGCTGGGGATCGGCTCGGCATGACGTATCCCGTCGCGGGAAGCAACCGCAGCTTGACGGCCACGACCACGGCGAGCACCAGCGCGATCAGGAAACTCGGCAGCGCCGTGCCGAACACCGCGCCGACCTGGAGGATCCGGTCGATCCAGCCGCCTCGGAGCGCCGCCACCGCGCCGAGGGCGACGCTGACGACCGCCGAGAGCAGCAGTCCGGCGACGACGATGGACATGGTGACCGGGAGCGTGGTCGCGAGGGACTGCCCGACGGAAGCACCGCTGAACCAGGATCGCCCCAGGTCACCTTGTACGGCGTTGCCGAGCCAGCGCCCGTACTGGACGACCAGCGGCTGGTCGAGTCCCAGCTCGTGGGCTTTGGCGGCGACCTGATCCTGGGTCGCGGTCTCGCCCACGATGTTGCGCGCCACCTCGGTAGCGGCCAGGCTCAGCAGCCCGAATGTGCCCGTGGCCACCACGAACACCATGACCACTCCGGCGACCAGGCGCCGGAGCAAGAACAGAGCCATTGTGCGTTCCTTCTCGCTACCGGCCGCTACTGGGCGGGCTTGAAGTTGTAGATCGGCGGGTACTGGAAGCCCGGCAGCGGTGTCACCGTCACGTTCTTCGTGGTCGCGAAGACGTACCGAATGACGTCCCAGGGCGCGTGCCATGCCTGCTCGACGACGTAGGCGTTGAGCTGCTTCATCAAGGCCGCCCGCGGCGCGCCGGTCGCCGACTCGATCCGCGAGATGAGGGCGTCGGCCTTTGGATCCTCATACTTGTCCGGGTTCCAGGTCGAGTTCTTCTTCAGCTGCAACTGAACCGTGCCCCAGTCGCTTGGGGCACCGAGCTTGAAGAACGACATCGGGTACTTACCGGACAGCATGGTGGTGAAGATCTGGTTGGTGGGCAGGTTCTGCAGCGTGACCTTCACGCCGATGTTCTGAAGCGCTTGGGTCAGCGCCGCCTGCTGCTGGGGAAAGAGCGACGCCATGTCCGGCATGGTGACCGAGAAGCCGTCCGGGTAACCGGCCTCCGCCAGAAGCCGCTTCGCCTTCGCCGGATCATAGGGATATCTGTCGTCCAGAGACGCGTCATACGCCGGCTGATCCGGGTCGAAGACCTGCGTGGTGGCCTTGCCCAGGCCCATCTTCACGGCCTTGACGATGCTCTGCCGGTCGAAGGCGTAGTTCAGCGCCTGGCGGACCTTGAGGTTCCCCAGCGCGGGCACCTTCTTGCCGGCCCGGTCCCAGATGAACAGGCCTTCGATGTCACCGGAGGAGTAGACGATGGTCTTCACCCCGGCGTCCTGGACGGTCTTCACCCTCTGGGGGCTGACCAGGGTGCCGTTGATCTGGCCCGCGAGCAGGGCGTTGGTCCTCGCCGTCGGGTCAGGAAGCAGCTTGATGACGATGGTGTCGTAGGGGAAGGCCCCGGTGTTCCAGTAGCCGGGGTTGCGCTGGTAGGTGTACTGCTGGCCGGCGATGGTCGCCGAGGTGTCCAGCCGGTACGGGCCAGAGCCGATCGGGGTCTGCGGGTCCGTCAACGCCTTGGGGCTGGCGATCATCCCGGAGACCAGGCCCAGCGCGGGGAGCAGCATGGGGCTGGGGTGGTCGAGCTTGATGGCGACAGTGGTGTCGTCCACTGCCTCGACCCCCCTGATGTCCGACAACTGCGCGGCGGCCGTGTCCGCGCCGCCCTTGGTGTGCAGGAGGTTGTCCTTCACCACCTCAGCGGTGACCGCGGTGCCGTCGGTGAACTTCAAGCCCGGGCGGAGCTTGAGGGTCAGCGTGGTCTGCGGGTCGTCGTAGCTCCACGACCGCGCCATGTTCGGGGCCGGGGCGCCCTGCGCGTCGAGGCGGATCAGTGTGTCGTAGACCGGCTGGTAGTAGTAGGCCTCCGGGCCGATGCTGGCCTTCGCCAGATCCCACGGCTTGGCCGGCACCGACTGGGCGAGCGTGAGCACCCTGCTCATTTCGCCGGAGCTCATTTCGCCGGAGCTCGTCTCGCCGGACGCGGATGCTCCCCCGCTTCCGCAAGCCGCCGCGCCGAACATCAGGATTCCCGCTCCTATGAGCGTCGCTGTCTTACGCATGCTTTCTCCACTGGTTCCTTCCCCGCCTTCGTCCATCCCCTGCCGCACGACGCGGCCGCGGGAAGCCTTCACGTGTGCGCGGCAGCCCATGCTCCGCACAACCGGACGCTGTCCTCCGGTGTCGCCTGGGCGCCGCGATCGACCTCGACGATCAGCCAGCCGTCGAAGTCCTCCGGCAGCGCCCCCAGGAAACCGTCGACGTCGGCGTCGCCCTGGCCCGGTTCGGACCACAGGCCGGCCAGGACGGTCCGGCGGTAGTCCCAGCCCTCGCTCCTGGCCCGCTCGGCGAGCGTCAGCTGGAGGTCCTTGACGTGGACGCTCGCCACCCGGTCGGCGTAGTCGCGGACGAGCTGTGCGGTATCCGCGCCGGCCCAGGCCAGGTGGCCCATGTCCGGGCCGAAGGCGAGCAGCGACGCGTCCACCGTGTCCAGAACGAACCGAGTCTCCTCCTCCGTCTCGGCCCACGTGCCCACGTGCGGGTGGAAGGCCGGGGTGATTCCGCCGGCCCCGATGACACCGGCCACCTCGGCCAGCAGGTCCCGCACCCGTTCCAGGCGGTCTCGGTCGGCCAGGTGACCGACCGCCGGCCGGGCCACGCGTGGCGCGTCCTTGGCCATGCCCATGGCCAGGAACATCGTCGGCACGCCCAGCACGGCGTGGTGCTCGGCGGCGCGGGCCGCGCTGTCCATCACCTGCCGCTTCTCGGCCGCGTCGTCGCTGAGCCGTACCGGGAGGTACCCCGGCGCGGCGCTCAGCCCGTGGTGGGCGAGCGACCTCGCGTAGTCCCCGACCGTCATATCGGCCGGTACGGAGCTGTGCACCGCCGTCAGGCCGGCTTCACTGATCGTCCGCAGCTGCTCATCCAACGACGGCGCGAGCGAAGGGTCGATCCAGCCGTCAGGGCTGGCCACCCACTGCAGGGGGTTGATGGCGATGCGATCTCGCCTGATCTTCATATCTGGTCCTTCGGGATGTGGACGGGAGAGATTCGGACTCGGGAGAGCCTCAGAGCAGGTTCTTGCGGATGACTCCGGCCTGAGCGACCAGGACGACGTTCTGCGGACTGCCGAGGAGGGAGATGTCGGCGAGCGGGTCGCCCGCCACGACGACGAGGTCGGCGATCTTGCCTGTCTCGACGGTGCCGAGGGTGTCGGCGAGGCCGAGCAGTTCGGCCGAGGCGCGGGTGCCGGCGACGATGGCGGCCATCGGCTCCATGCCGAGTTCGACGAGGTGGGACAGTTCCCGCAGGTTGAACCCGTGGGGGGTCACACCCGCGTCGGTGCCTACGGCGATCTTGACGCCCTGGGAGATGGCGTGGGCGATGTTCTCCTTGGTCGCGCCCGCCCAGCGGGACTTCTTGCGATAGTGGTATCCGGGCATGCCGGCCGGGTCGAGCGGCCGGAACGCGGTCGCCAGGGTCGGCACCAGGAACGCGTCCTGCTGACGGGCGAGGTCGCACAGCTCATCGGTGATGCCGTAGGCGTGCTCGATACTGGTGACTCCGCTGAGCAGAGCGTTGCGGATCCCGGCGGCTCCCTGCGCATGGGCGGCGACCTTGCGGCCACGGTGGCGGCGTCCCTCGGTGACCGCCGCCCGCATCTCCTCTATGGTCAGCCCCTCATCGTCGGGATCGTCGTGTGGGCTGCCCATGCCTCCGGTGGCGCACACCTTGATCACATCGGCGCCGTCCCGGAGCATCCTGCGTGCGGCCACGCGTACTTGGTCAGGGGTGTCGGCGAGCTCGGCGAGCCAGGGAACGGCGTTGACCCCGCTGGGCAGCGTGCAGTCCGCGTGGCCGCCGGTATGCCCGATGACCTTGACGGCGACCTGCATGCGAGGTCCTTCGATGAGGCCTTGCTCGATGGCCGTGCGGAAGCCGGCGGGGGTGCCGCCCAGATCGCGGACGGTGGTGACTCCCGCGTGCAGGGTCTCGCGCAGCCGGCCCGCTGTGGCGAACACGTCCACCACCGGGTCCGCGCCGAGCCCCTCGGTCAGCCCACGGCCGGGAGTCATGGCCATATGGACGTGACAGTCGAAGAACCCTGGTAGCAGGGTGTGCCCGGTCACGTCGATCACGACCGCCTCGGAGACGGCCGGCGCCTCGGCGGCGGGGCCGGCATAGCGGATCCGGCCGTCCTCGCCGACGATGACCGTGGCGTTCGGAACGGGCGGGGCGCCGGAGCCGTCGATGAGAACGGCGCCTTCGAACCGCACGGATGTGTCACAGGCCGAAGCCCAGGTCATTGGCTGTCTCCAGGGAGTGAGTTCGCGCCGGTGGCGTGGAGCCCTTAGCCCGGTAGTCTCGGTATGGCATTCGCCGCACCCAGGAAAATCGCCGGATTTTTTCACCACGGCCGGCTGAATGCCGGATTCAGCCCAACCTTGGAATGCAGGGATGTGACATGGCCGACCGGCCGGACTCCACCGCGCAGCTGCCCGACGAACTCGACTTGGCGATCGTCAACGCCCTGCAGATCCACCCCCGAGCCCCGTGGTCGCTCATCGGCGAGGTCCTGCAGGTCGACCCGGTCACGGCGGCACGGCGCTGGCGCCGGATGCAGTCCGTCGGCCATGCCTGGGTCACCGGCTTCCTCACCAACGGGTTCACCCAGGAATGCGGGGCGATCCTGGAGATCAGCTGCCGTCCAGGACGCGTCATCGAGGTCGCCGAGACCCTGTCGGCGGATCCTCAGGCCTACGGCGTCAAACTCATGAGCGGACGCCGGGACCTGGTCGCGTTGGTCGTGGCGCGCAACCTGGAGGAACTGTCGCACTACCTGCTGGAACGACCGGGCCGGCTACCAGGCGTGGCACGCATGGGCAGCTACCTGATGGTCGGTGACGCGCGGGCCAGCAGCCGCTGGCGGCTGCGAAACCTGGAGCCCTCCGCGGCCGCTCGCCTCAGCGAGGCGGCGCGCCCGCGACCGGCCCCGCCCGTCGCGCTGCGGGAGGCGGACCACGCCCTCGCCGGCGCGCTGGCCAGGGACGGCAGGCTGGGCCTGGCCGAACTCGCCGCGGAGATCGGCACCAGCCTCGCCACCGCCCGCCGCCGGATGAACGCGCTGCTGGGCAGCGGTCAGCTGACGCTGCGCTGCGACATGGCGCGGCCGCTGTCGGGCTGGCCGGTCACCGCCTGCTTCTGGGCACGGGTGCCGATGGACTCACTGGCGGAGACGAACAAGGAACTGGCCGCCATCCCCGAGGTCCGGGTCGCCTTTCTCACCGCCGGGCCGCAGAACCTGTATCTGGAGGCATGGTTGCGTACCACGTCGGACGTGGTGCGCTTCGAGGAGCGACTCACCGCCCGGCTGCCCCGCATGACGGTCGACGACCGCGCCATCACCCTGCGGGTCATCAAGCACAGCGGACGAATCCTCGATGCGGCGGGCCGGTGCGTCGACACCATTTCCCCGTTCTCGGCGATGCCCCAGCACCGCTGATCACCCCCGCATAGAGTGCCGCCTTTGTGGAAAACGTGACGGCCGCGGCATCAGGATCAGGTGGCACCTGGTTGAAGAAGGTGGCTGTGGTTCAGCGGGAGGGGGCCGGGACGCGCATGCCGGGTGGGCTTTTGACGGTGTGCAGGACCAGCGAGCTTTCCATGCCTTGGACGTCCGGGAGTGTGGCGATCGTGTCGGTCAGGTAGGTGTAGAGCCCGGCGATGCTGGGTGTGGCCACGGACGCGTACAGGTTGCGGTTGCCGGTGATCGCCGCGGCGAACGCCACTTCGGGGTGGGCGGCGAGCGCGGTGCCGGTGGCCTGGATCCGCGCGGGTGTGACGGTCAGCCAGAGCAGCGTACGGATGTGCAGGCCGAGGCGGGCGCGGTCGGTATCGACATCGAAGTAGAGCACGCCGGTGTCGCGTAGGTCGGTGATCCGGCGTTGCACCGTGCCATCGGCTACCGCTACCCCTTGGCGCGCCGGGACGCCCACCTCCCGGTGGCCGACGAGCCGGGCCGCTGGCGCGGCGAACCTGGGACGCGGCTGCCGCACCTGTGGCTCACCGGCGTCTCGACGCTCGACCTCGTCCGCGATGGCCGCTACCTGCTGCTCACCGGTACGGCCGGACAGGCTTGGGAGCAGGCCGCGCGCGAAGCCGATCCCGCGGGCGACTTCCTCGACGTGGCACTCCTGTCCCGCGGCACCGATCGCTGCGGAATCGGCGAGGACGGCGCCCTGCTGGTCCGGCCCGACCACGTGATCGCCTGGCGCGCCACGCACGCCACCCCGCATGCCCTGGCGGCCGCCTTGACGCGGGCTTTGGGTCATCCACCCGGCTCATATCCGGCGGCCGAGGGAGCGGCTTCGCAGGCGGCGGGACAAACGTAGCCGAGGCTGGTCCGGCCGTCGTCGACGTCCTGGAAGGGAAAGGCCGTCCGTTCCCCGGCAAGGGAGACGGACGGCCTCGGGTTCAGCGGTGGCTAGAACTTGTGCCAGCCTCCGAAGTCGCCGCCTCGGCCCTCGCTCCCGTAGAGCCCGACGCGGAGATCGCGGTAGTCGTCCCGGTCGAACCGGTAGGAGTAGCGGCGCCCCTCGAAGGCCTTGACCCAGCGATAGTGCACGTCGCCGTCGTCGTCCTGCCACTTGAAGCGGACCCAGTTGTAGTCGTCGTCCCCGTCCACGATCACAATGGCGAAGACGAAGACGACGTCACCGGACCGATCGCGGTGCCATTCCCCCTTGATGTAGCTGCGGTCGCCCCGGTCCTCGCCCCGGCCGAAGCCCGAGTACCACCGGAAGCCGTTCGAACTGGCAGCCGTCGCGGTCGCCGTGGCCGCCGCCCCGGTCGTCGCGGCGTTCGCGGCCGGCGCGAGGGCCAGACCCGCTGCCAGGGAGCCGACGACGGCGCCCCCGGCGAGAATGCTGCGAATCTTTCGCATTCCGTCCTCCTGATTAGTCGTGATGCCCAGTAGTCGTTCCGGACGGACATGAACGTAGGCGGTTTCCTGCCGCCGTTCTGCGTAAAAATCCACACTCGCCGCAACTGTGCCGTTTTACCACCTCAGGGGCCACATGAATGGTGACAGGCCCGTATATTCGGCGTCTACAAAATGCCTACAGAATGTCTGCTTATCCGGCGACTACGGATTCCGAAAAACGCCAAAGAGCTGGTCCCGCCGATGAACGCCTGGACCCGGAGCCCACACCAGGAGGGATCAGTTGGCGGGCTTGCCGAACCAGCGGGAGAGGTGGTCGTCCAGGTCCTGCTGATCGTCGCCGATCCAGGCGACATGGCCGTCGGGGCGTAGCAGGACGCACGGGACGTCCAGTGCCGCGGTGGGATCCGCGAGGTGGTCGACCCGGTCCGACCAGCCGCCGACGGTCAGGCGTTCGGTACGGTCCAGCAGCAGGCCGCGGCCGCGGTGCAGCAGACCGTACAGGTGGCCCTGTTTCACGTCGATGTCGCGCAGGCGGCGGCCGAGCAGGTCGGGGCCCGCACCGAAGTCGTAGCGGATGCCGATCGCGGTGATCTTCTCGATCAGACGGCGGTTCACCTCGTCGAAGTCCATGAGTTCGGTGAGCAGCCTGCGCACGGCCTGCGGGCCCGGTTCGGTGGACTGCAGTTCCATCTGGGCGCGGGTGTTGTCCAGTACGGCCTCGGCCACCGGATGACGTTCGGCCTGGTAGGTGTCCAGCAGTGTTTCCGGTGCCCAGCCGCGGATCTGGGCGGCCAGTTTCCAGCCGAGGTTGACCGCGTCCTGGACGCCCAGGTTGAGGCCTTGTCCGCCGATGGGTGGATGGATGTGTGCCGCGTCGCCGGCCAGGAGCACCCGCCCGACCCGATAGCGTTCGGCCAGCCGGGTGGCATCTCCGAAGCGGGACAACCAGCGCGGGGAGTGCACGCCGAAATCGGTTCCGGCGATGGCGCGCAGCTGTTGCCGGAAATCGTCGAGGGTGGGCGGTTCCGCGCGGTCGCTGACTCCCGCGGCGGGGACGACGACGCTGTAGACGCCTCGGCCGAAGGGCCTGAGCCAGAATGGCTTATGGGTGTCGTGGAGTTGGGCCACCTTGGCGGTGACCTCCTCCTGTGGCACGCCCACTTCCATCTCGCCCATCAGCGTCTCGGTCCGTGAGGGCTCGCCGGGGAAGCCGACGCCGAGCAGTTTGCGCACCGTACTGCGCCCGCCGTCACAGCCGATGAGATAGCGCGAACGCAGGCATTCGCCGTCGGCCAGCTCGACGGTCACCCCCTCGTCGTCCTGCTCGAGATCGACCACCGCGCGACCGCGCCGGACCTGCGCACCCAGGTCGATCGCGTGTTCTTCCAGCAGGCGTTCGATGACCGGCTGCGGGATGCCCAGCAGGTAGGCGTGCGCGGAATCCAGGCCCTTGGGCGCGGGTTTGGGGATGGCGGCGAAGAATCCGGCGGCCGGACGCTGTCTTCCGTGTTCGAGCATGCGATCCAGCAGCCCGCGCATCGCCATCAGCTCGAGACTGCGAATATGCAGACCGACTATGCGGACGAACGACTTGGGCTCGGTTTCCTTCTCCAGAACGAGTACGCGCACATCGTGCAGCCGAAGTTCGGCGGCCAGCATCGCGCCGGTCGGGCCGCACCCGGCGATGATCACGTCGAACAGGGGCGCGCCATTGGAGGCCGGCGACCGGAGTCCGGGGACGTCGCGCTCGACCGTGTCGTTCGACGACGGCTCGGCGGGGAACTGCGGGGAGTGCATAGGTGTTGCCTTTCGGGAGTGCCTTGGTGGCGAGGCGCTCCCGGCGACACCTACGTCAATCGCCGGCCGTGACCGGAAGGGAGAGCACCCACATCGATACAGCGTTCATGGGTCTCACCTCCTGGGGCGGTGTCACGGTCGACTGCAAGCTACAAGCCCGAGCAGCATCCCGTCCAATCCTTTTCCAGCCACGTGATCATGACTCTCAGATCGACGCGGGCGGAGGCTCGTCGGCCGGGAGCGGCAGCGTCACGATGCGGCGTGCCTCCGTTTCGGCCATGCCGAACATCCGCAGGACGTTGAGCACGGTCTGGTCGGCGACGTCGTCGACCGAGGCCTTCGGGTCGGTGGCGCAGAGGTGCATCGTGGCGATCAGGCAGCCCGCGGTGCAGGCGAGCGCGACCCCGACGTCGTCGATGACGAAGCGGCCGGCGGAGATGGCCGCCTCGATGTCGTGCCGGGCATGCGGAGCATGGCCGTACGGCGCTTCCAGCAGCGCACCCCTGCTGTTCATCATCACCTGCGCCAGCCTGGGGCGGGTGCGGACGAGCCGGCCGGTGAGCCGCATCGACGTCGCGAAGACCTCGGCGGGGTCGTCGACGCCGGCGAGCAGCCTCTCCAGCCAGGCGGCGTGGGTCTCGAGCGCCTCGGCGATCGCCGCGTCGAGGAGTTCGGCCTTGGACGAGAAGTGGTTGTAGAACGTACCGAAGCCGACGTCTGCGGCATCTGTGATCTGCTGGATGCTGACCTCGAAGTCACCGCGCTCGGCGTAGATCTCCTGCGCGGCCTCGATCAGCGCCCTTCGGGTGCGCAGCTTGCGCCTCTCTCCACGCGACGACTGCTGTTCCGGCATGGTCGAAATCGTAGCCGGGGCGAGCCCGTTACTCACCGCAGCACCCCGGACGGTCCCGCGGCCTTGATCACGCGGTCGGGGTCGACGCTGACCCAGGCGACGCCGGCGTTCCGCAGCCAGCGGGCGAGGAACCGTTCGCCTTCGCCGCCCTCCGGATCGACGGTCAGCCAGGCCGATGGCAGGGCGTCGGGGACGGCTGCGAGGTCGGTGCCGGGGAGCGCGACGACCGCTGTGCGGTCGCCGAGCACCCGGTCGACCAGTACGGATTCGCCGTCCGGGCCCGGCAGGCGTACGAGCGGGAGGAGCGCGCCTCGTACGCTGCGGGGGGTGCGCCGCTGGACTCGGGGGCCGGGTGTGAGCGGCGGGCTGCCGGTGTCCAGTACGACCCGCCGGGCTGTCCGGGAGTGGGCGAGGGCGAGCAGGAGACGTCCGCGCACCAGCTCAGCGGTACGGCCGCCACCGGTCATCAGCCGGCCGACGGTCTTGGCCTGTTTGATCATCGCCGTGGCGTGCGGCCGGCGTTCGGCCTCGTAGGAGTCGAGGAGCCCCGGCGCCGCGCGCCCGCGCAGCCGCGCGGCCAGCTTCCAGGCGAGGTTGTGCGCGTCGCGGAGCCCGGCGCACAGGCCCTGGCCGATGAACGGCGGTGTGACGTGGGCGGCGTCGCCGGCGATGAAGACCGGGCCCGCGCGCCAGCGGCGGGCGACGCGGGCGCGGAAGAGGTATTCCCGGCACTTCACCAGCTCCAAGCGGTCGTCCGGGATGCCGCGGACCCACGGGTCGATGAGCGAGCGAAGCGCCGGGATGCCGTCGTAGTCGTCGGCGCTCTCGCCGTCCAGCAGCTGGAACTCCCAGCGGTAGCGGTCCGGACCGATGCGCATGTACGTGCCCGCCCGGTGCCGGTCGCACACCTGGTGCACGCCGTCCCAGGCATCCAGAGCCGGCTCGCAGCGGACATCGACGACCAGCCAGCGCTGCTCGAAGCCCAGATCGTCGCTGTCGATGGCGAGTTGTGCGCGGACGGTGCTGTTGGCGCCGTCGCAGCCGATGAGGTACGGGGCCCGCAGCTCGGCCGTCGCGCCGTCCGGCTCGCCCACGTGTGCGGTTATCCCGTCGGTGCCGGTGTCGAAGCGGAGCAGCTCGTGGCCGCCGAGGACGGTCACCTCCGGCAGGCGCTTGAGGTTGTCGCGCAGCAGGCGCTCCAGGACCGGCTGGTCGAACATGTTCGCCTGAGGAAGCCCGGCGGCCGTCCTCCGCTCGCGGGAGAAGGTGGCCAGCTCACGGTGGCGCCCGTCGACGAGCCGCAGCCCGGCCGCGGGACGGGTGTGCGCGGCGAACTCCTCGCCGATGCCGACCTGGTGGAGTATCCGGTACACCTCGTCGTCGACGTGGACGGCCCGCGGGAGCGGATAGATGTCATGGTGACGCTCGACGACCGCGACCCGGCACCCGTACTGGCCGAGCAGGGTCGCGGCTGTCAGGCCCGTGGGACCGCCGCCGATCACGATCACGTCCCATGGGCCCTTCGTGATCACTGTTCCGTCTCCTCGGTGTCCATGCGTATCCCGACGTCGTAGCCGCGCAGCACGGCGGCCGCGTCGGCCTCGGCGCGGCCCGTCAGCCGCACGACCAGCCGCCCGGCCTCGTGGCGGACGCCGACCTCGACGCCATCGATGCCGTGCTCGGCGAGCTCGGCACGGAAGTGCCGGGCGGCCGCCGCCTCGCGCAGCGCGGGCTTGAACGGCTTGCCGATCTCGGTGACCGGGATCGCGTCGAGCACAATGATCGACTTCGGGCGCGCGGCCGGCTCGCTGATGTGCTCGGCGGCCCAGGCCGTCAGTTCCGCCACCGTGATCCCAGGGGTGGAGAGCGCGACAAAGGCCACCGGGACCTCGCCGGAGGTGCGGTCGGGCCGGCCGACGGCACCGACGGCGGCCACGGCGGGGTGACCGAGCAGGGCGTCCTCGATGACGGCAGGGTCGATGTTGTGGCCGCCGCGGATGATCAAATCCTTCTGCCGGCCGCGGAGATGGATCCGCTCGTCGCGTACGAAGCCGAGGTCCCCTGTACGCAGCCGGCCATCGACGACGCCGTCGGCGGACACCCACCTGCGGTCACCGTCGCGCCGCGCATACCCCGCGAACACGGTCGGCCCGCCGATCATCAGCTCGCCCGTCTCGCCCGCGGGCAACGGCCGCACCGTCCCGCTCGCCTCATCGACCTTCGCGGCGACCACCGTCTGGTACGGCAGCCGCTGCCCGACCGAGCCGGGGCGCACGTCGCCCGGCAGGGTCGCCGACGACGCGCAGGTGGCCTCGGTGAGGCCGTAGCCCTCAAGCAGCCGCAGCCCCGTCGTTTCGGTGAACATCCGCCGCACGCTGTCCGGCAGCGGCGCGGCGCCGACGACCGGGAGTTCGAGCGAGCTGATGTCGGCGTCGACCGGTATGGCGGACAGGTAGGCGTAGACGGTCGGCACCGCCGACATGGCGCGGGGCCGGTAGTGCTCGACCAGTCGCCAGAACCCGGCGTACAGCTTCGGGTCGCGATAGCCCAGCGGGCCCGGCCAGATCGACCGCGCTCCGGACACCAGCGGTGCGAGGGCGGTCACCAGCAGCGCGTTGACGTGGAACAACGGCAGGCCGGCGACGATGCCCTGCCCCTCGCCGGAGCCGCCGGCGACCGCGAGGCTCCACGCCATCACCGCCTGGTTGCGGTGGGTGTGTGCGGCCACCTTGGGGCTGCCGGTCGTGCCTCCGGTGTGGAAGAACGCCGCGAGATCGTCGGGCGCCGGCGGCGCGGCGGGCAGTCCGGCGGGCGCGGCCGGTCCGTCGGCCACCAGGTCGTCGAGGCGTACGGTGCGCAGCCCCGGACGGGCCTCCAGCACGGGCACCGAGGCTCGGCCGGCGTCGTCGGGCCCCGCGACTCGGTCGGCGCGGTCCGACTCCGCGACTCGGCCGGCGCGGCCCGACTCCGTGACTCGGCCGGGGCAGTCGGGCGACAGCGCGACGAGGACCTCGATGCCGAAGTCGGCGGCGCTGTCCAGGAGGCGCTTCCACAGCGCCTCGTCCAGCTCGGGACCGGCGGCGACCAGGACCCGGGAGCCGGTCAGGCGCACGATGTGCGCGACGTGGCGCACGTCGAGCGCGGCGTTGACCGGGGCCGCGATCCCGACGGCCTCGGCCGCGAGTGTGGCCGCGAGGAGGTCGCCGCAGTTGGGGGCCATCAGCGTGACCGCGTCGTCGCGCCCGATCCCCAGCCCGTGCAGCGCGTGGGCGACCGCGTGCACGCGATCGAGCAGTCCGCCGAAGCTCACCGGCACGTGGTCCTCGATCACGCTCGCGTCGGGAATCCACACCGAGTGCGGCGCGTCGGGCCAGCGCCGCGCGGCCCGTACGAGCAGGTCGTAAGTCGTGAGCGCGAGGTCGCGGTCGGCGAGCGGGACCCGCTCGATCTTGTGGAGGTCGGCCACCGAGGTCAGCGGGGGCAGTGAGGGAAGCGGGGACAGCGGGGACAGCGGGGACAGCGGGGGCGGACCGGCCGCCGAACCCGGCGTCACAGGGCGGTCCTTCGCGCCGGTCCGCGCACGACGTTGGACTGCTGGCCGAGGTCGATACCGCGTACGGGGTCGGTGATGGTCGCGGCGACCACGTCGCCGTCCTTCAGGTAGTCCGGATTGCCGGCCTGCCGCTTGAAGAACACCCTCCACTTCACCGCGGCGGGCAGCAGCGCGCCGATCTTCTCGGCGACAGGTCCCGGGGACTTGAGGGCGGTGCCGCCCGGCGTGCCGGTGAGCAGCAGGTCGCCGGGGTCGAGGGCCTGGAAGCGGGCGAGCAGGGTGAGCGCGCGGGCGGGCTTGACGATCATGTCGGCGACGGTGCTGTCCTGGCGGACCTCTCCGTTGACGCTCAGCGTCAGCCGCAGCCGCTCCAGTCCGGCCAGCTCCTCGCCGTCGACGAGGGTGAGGAACGGGCCGACCGGGGTGAAGGTCGGGTAGGACTTCGACTCGTAGAACTGCGTCCGGGTCAGCTGGATGTCGCGGGCGCTGATGTCGTCGGCGACGACGATGCCCGCGACGACGTCGGCGAGCTCGTCCTCGGCCACCGCCTCGCCGACGTCGATCCGGCGCCCGATCACCAGGCCCAGCTCGACCTCGTAGTCGAGGAACCGGACGTGCTCCGGGCACCGGATGTCGTCGGTGGGCCCGCAGACCGAGCCGGACGACTTGCGGAAGAAGGCCGGCGGCACGGCGTCCGGGTCGAAGCCGGAGTCGTGTGCGTGACCGCGGTAGTTGACCATCTGGGCGACCACCCGGGCCGGCGCGGTGACCGGGGAGAGCAGGTCGGCGTCCGCGAGCAGGGGGCCCTCGAGGTCAGGTGCGCTCGCGGCCTTGCCGACCGCCGGGCGGTCGGCCAGGAGTTCGCGGGTGGTGGTCGCGTCGGTCGGGATCCGGGTCAGCCGGCCGCTGTGCTCGACCCACCAGCCGTTCTCGGTGCGAGCCACGTTGATACTCATGCCGCCATCGCTTTCGCCAGTGCCTTCAGCACGTCTTTGTCGATCTCGTTGGCCTCGTCGCGTAGCGCCTTGAGAAGGGCGGCGACCATGCCGGGAGTGGGCTTGCCGCGCAGGAAGTCGCGGGATACGGGCGGGCCCCACTGGGCGAGCCCGCTGGCGCTCATCGGCGCCCAGCCCGGGTCCAGAGAGCTGTCGAAGAGATCACCGTCGGCGTAGTGCTCGACCATCATCCGGTCGGGGTCGCGCCAGTAGTCGAAGATCTGGCTGCCCTGGATGTGCCGGCCGATGCCCCAGACGCGGCGGTAGCCCCGCGCGGCGAGGTGCTCGCCGCCCGCGGCCACCGCGTCGAGGTCGGTCACCTGGTAGGCCGAGTGCACATAGCCGACGCGTGGCCCGAGGTGCATGGCCAGCGTGTGGTGGTCGGCCGGCACGGACCCGAGGTCGCAGCGCAGGAAGGCCATCGTGGGCCCGCGATCGCGGAGTTCGTCGAGAAACAGGAAGTCGCTCACGATCAGCCCGAGCACCTCGAGATACCACTCCAGCGCGCGCCGGAACTTCGTCGTCTCCAGTACGACGTGCCCGAGCCGCTGAACCTGTGCCGCGGCCCGCGGCGGCCGCTGGGCGGTGTTGACCCGGACCGGCTTCGTGCCGACGTTGAGGTCGAGCGGCTCGCGCTCGGCCAGTGCCGCGGGCCGATCCAGGCCGGCGACGACCCGTACCGGGAAACCGCTCGGGTCGGTCAGCTGGACGCCCTGACCACCCTGGACCGGGAGTACGTTGGCGCCCGCCCGGCGGGCCAGCCGCCGCACGTCGGCGACGGACTCGGCGACGAACGTCGGCCCGACGAAGCGGGCCTGGCGGCCGCGGCGGATGACCAGACAGGGCAGCGCCGACCAGGTGCCGCGCAGGCTGAGCCGGTCCGGCGTACGCGAGTGCGCCACGAACCCGAAGTCGCGGGCGAAGCGCTCGGCCCGGTCGAGGTCGGGCTTGACGAACTCCAGCCAGCCGAGCTCCACCACCTTGATCACCGGGTTGCGGGCCCTTCCCGGATGCTCCCCGCGCAGAGCACCGAGCTCACTGTGCAGCCCGTGGTGGACGTCTGCCGGCTCGGCCGCGCCGACCGGCATCTCGATCTCCATCATCGGCGAAACTCCCTTCTAATGGACCGGTCGCGACGCCCCGGGGGCGTCGCCGACAGTGACCGACAGCAGGTCGTGCCCGACCGACACCCGCCCTTCGAACCCGCCTCGGCGCACCTCGTCCTCGAACTCGGCCACCTGCTCCTGCGACGTCGGAGCGGGGATCAGATGCGTCAGCACCAGGTGCGGCACGCCGACGCGCTTGGCCATCGCGCCCAGCGCCACGGTGTCGGCGTGGTAACTGAAGATGGTCTCGAAGCGGGTCCCTGCCACGAGCTCCGCCAACGCCGAGCTGCGGCACGCCTCATGGACCAGGACGTCGGCGCCGGCCGACAGCGCCTCCACCTCGTCGCAGACCCGCGTATCTCCGGAGACGACGACCACCCCGTCCGGCGTCGTCACCCGGTAGGCGACAGCCTGCTCGACCGGCTCGTGCCGCACCCGTACGGCCTCGACGCCGACCCGGCCGCAGGGGCTGCGCCAGACCTCGGCCGGGGCGTCGGGCAGGTCGAACCAGTGGCCGATCACCTCGGGCGGGCCGTCCTGCACATGCTGTACGCGCACGTCGACGTCGTAATCGTTGGCCGCCAGCACGCGCCGTACGAACCCGGGAGCGTGCCCGTCGACCGCCACCACGGGGAGGGGGCCGGTGCCGTGCATGTGGTCCTGCACCCACCGCGTGTGCACCAGGTCGGCGACGTCGCTGACGTGGTCGCTGTGCAGATGCGTGAGCAGAAGGGCGGACAGCTGGTATGGGCCGATCCCCGCCTGGGCCAGCCGCATCAAGGTGGAGCGCCCGGCGTCGATTTGAAGGTAGACCTCGCTGTGGCCCACCAGCACGCCGGGTCCAGCGCGATCCGGGCTCGGGAAAGGCACGCCGGTGCCGGTCAGCGTCACGGTGGTGGTCATCTGTCTGGCTCCTGTCGTCGCGACCCTTTGACAAATGATGAAGTTATCAGTTCTGATGTGTCAACCAATACTGATCCATGTGTCACTTACAGGCATGAGAGCAGGCGCCGATGACCGAGACCGGCACAGACAAGGCACACAACCCGTTCCCCGGACCGCCACGCCGCGCGGCCGACGTCGTACGCCACATCGTCGACGCGCTCGCCGCACCCGCGGCGTTCCTGATGGTCGAGTCCGGCAACGGCGCCGCGTGGGGCGCGATCGTCGCGCTGGTGGTGGCCCTGGCGGTGGGCGCGATCCGCAGGTACCGCGGCGACTCGCCGGCCGTCGTCATGCTGTCGACCTCGATCGTGGCCCTGCACAGCGTGAGCGCCATCGCCTCCGGCGAAGGGCGCGCGTTCTACTTCCCCGAACTCGTCATCAACGTCGCCGGCCTGGTGGCGTGCGCCGTCTCGCTGCTGATCGGGCGGCCGCTCACCGAAGCGGTTTGCCGCAAGGCCGGGATAGAGCCGTCCCGGACGGCCGGCGACCCGGCCGTCCGGCGCCGCCACGTCCGCCTGACCGCGGGCTGGGTCGTGCTGTGGGTGAGTCACCTCGTGCCGCTCGGCTACCTCTACGCGGCGAACTCACTCGTCGGACTCACGCTGGTCAGCGCGCTGTTCAGCAAGCCGTCGCTGCTGGCGATGGCCGGCTTCACCGTCGTGGTCGTACGCCGGGCCGTGCGGCGGGACCTGTACGCCACCGGCGCCGCACTGGATCATGATGTGGTGACGGTCACGCCCGAAGGCCGTCCGGCACCCTGTGGAAAGGACCCGTCATGACCTCCTCGATTCTCAAGCTGGCCGATGAGATGTGGGCCGACCGGCGCGAGCCCACCTCCATAGCGGAACCCGTCATGGCCGACGCCGAGGAGGTCGCCGACGGGGTGCTGATGGTGCCCGGCTTCGGGCATGCTTTCGCCCTCCGGCACGAGCACGGAGTCGTCCTCTTCGACACCGGCGTCAAGCTGCTCGCTGACAAGCTGCACGAGCGGGTGACCGCGTGGGACTCCGGGCCGGTCACCCACGCCGTCTACTCCCATGGTCACGTCGACCACGTCGGCGGACTCGGCCCCTTCGACGCCGCCGCCGATGCCCGCGGCGTGCCTCGCCCGCAGGTGATCGCGCATGACAACGTACTCGCGCGCTTCCGGCGCTACGCCGACACACAGGGCTACAACACGATCATCAACCGGCGCCAGTTCCGCATCCCGGACCTCGTCTGGCCGGCCGAATACCGGGAGCCGGACGTCACCTTCTCCGGCACCCATGTGGTCGAGGCCGGTGGCCTCCGCCTCGAACTCACCCACCACCGGGGCGAGACAGACGACCACGTGGTCGGCTGGCTCCCCCAGCAGCGGATCCTCTTCCCCGGCGACCTGTTCCTCGGTGTCGCCCCGAACGCCGGCAACCCGCAGAAGGTGCAGCGCTACCCCGTCGACTGGGCCGCCGCCCTCCGCTGGATGGCCTCGCTCGACGCCGAGCTGATGCTCGGCAGCCACGGCATCCCCGTCGTCGGCGCCGATCACGTACGTGAGGCCCTGGAGAACACCGCCCGCTACCTGGAGACCCTCGTCGACCAGACGCTCGCCTGCCTCAACGACGGCGCGACACTGGTCGAGACCCTGCACCGGGTGCGGGTGCCGGACGATCTGGCCGCGCTGCACTACCTCCAGCCGCTCTACGACGAGCCGGAATTCATCGTCCGCAACGTATGGCGCCAGTTCGCCGGCTGGTACGACGGCAACCCCGCCCACCTCAAGCCCGCCACCGACGCCGCCCTCGCCACCGAACTCGCCGCGCTCGCCGGCGGCGCCCAGGTCCTCGCCGACCGCGCACTGGAGCTGTCCCGTGCCGGCGAGCACCGGCTGGCCTGCCACCTCGCCCAGCTCGCCGGCGATGCCGCCCCGCAGGACAAGGCCGTCCACACCGCCCGCGCCGAGGTCTACGCGCTCCGCACCGCCCAGGAGCGCAGCACCATGTCGATCGGCATCTTCAGCTGGGCCGAGGCCGAATCGCGGGACATCCTGAACGGCCCTGGCTAGCTCGCGACGAGGTTGTATGCGATAGAACATGGCGATGCTGACTGGAAAGCTTGTCCGCCTCCGCGCCGTCGAACCCACGGATTTCGAGAGCATATGGCGCTGGAGTCACGACGCCGAGGTGGTGCGCTGGATGAGCGGCGGTTACCCCGAGTCGTTCGTTCAGGCGCGGGAGCGGCTGGCAGCGGCGCCGCGCAACAACTACGAGAATTGCCGCTTCATCATCGAGGCGCTCGACGATCAGCGCGCCGTCGGGTTCGTGCGGCTCAGGGATGCGAAGCCGGAGACCGGAAACGCCGAGCTGGACATCCAGCTCGGCGAAAAGGATGTCTGGGGACGTGGCTTCGCCACTGAGGCGATGCGCCTGATGTGCGGGTACGGCTTCCACGAGATGCGCCTGCACCGGATCACTTTGGACGTCGCGGCAGAGAACACCGCGGCGCGCCGTGTTTACGAGAAGGTGGGCTTCGTCGAGGAGGGCCGCCTCCGCGAGTGCTTCCGCCACGATGGCAAGTGGCACGACATGATCATCATGGGCCTCCTCGAAGGCGAACTCCGCGGCTGATCCGCGCCACATGGGTGTCGTCGCGGTCGCACGCGAACCGGATCACGCGGGCTGTCTCAACCGAGGCAGGACCGGACAGCCTTGGCCAGGTTCGACGCCCGCGGGTCGTCGGGCCGGAAGTTCCAGAGGTTCGTGACGTAGCCGAAGCCGACACCGGCCTCGGGGTCGCCGAGGGCGATCGATCCGCCGGAGCCCGGGTGGCCGAACGACCCCGGCCCGATCATCGGCGCCGGAGGGCATGCCCGCCCGAAACCCAGGGACATGTAGAAGGAGCGGTCGGCCGGGATGTCCAGGCCCGGCGGCAGTCCGTACATCCGTGTCTTGTCGGTCTGGACGACTGTCATCCTCTCGACCGTCGACGGATCGAGCAGCCGCACTCCGTCGACGTCGCTGACCGTGGCGGCGTACATCCGCGCCAGCGAGTGCGCGTCCGCGAGCATGTTGGCGGCCGGGAACTCCGCCGCGCGCCAGGCACGCGTCAACGTATACTCCCCGGACGCGTTGTCCAAGGCGCCACCGAGCTCGCCGGCCCGCATCTGGATCGAGCCCGGACTCCACATCGATTCGACCCACGCGGTGACCCTCTCCGCATCGAGCCCGGTCGTCGCGATCATCCCGGCGAGCAGTTCCTCCACGCTGAACGGAGCGGCGTAGTGGAGCCGGGCCACCCGTTCCTCGTGTTCCTCGGGCAGCCCGATCCAGGCGCTCAGCCCGAGCGGGGCGGCCACCTCCTCGGCGAAGAACGTGCCCAGGGACTTGCCGCTGATCCGGCGCACGACCTCCCCGACCAGGAACCCGAACGTGACGGCGTGGTAGACGTGCTCGGTGCCCGGCCGCCACAGCGGCTTCTGCGCCTCGATCGCACGGATGACCGGGTGCCACGCGCACGCCTGCTCGAACGTCAGTGGTCCGTCGACGAGCGGGAGACCGGCCTGGTGTGACAGCAGCCAGCGCACTTTGATCTCTTCCTTGCCGTTGGCGCCGAACTCCGGCCAGTACTGGACCACCGGGGCGTCCAGATCCAGCTCACCGCGCTGTGCCAGCAGATGGGCACAGATCGCGGTAGCGCCCTTCGTCGTGGATGCGACGTGGACGATGGTGTTGTCGCGCCACGGCCGGTTCGCCTCGCGATCGGCGAGCCCGCCCCACAGGTTGGCGACGGGGCGGCCGCCCACGTAGACGCTGCACGCCGCGCCGACCTCGCCGGGGGCCTCGAAGTTCGCGCGGAACGCGTCAGCGAGCTTTCCCCAGCCTTCCGCCACACCGTGCTCGAGATCGTCACCATCACCGCTCACGGAGGCGTTGTCGTGGTCCTGATCGGCTTTCATTTGGATATCCATCCCCTCGTTACGGTTTGTCGCCCGGGTACCGCGGCCCGACTCCTTGGCAGCCAGCATGGAGGGCTGACGCAGCGTCAAGGTCAAGCCCACAGGGGAGATTCGATTCGTCCGCGTACGCCGATCGTCCGCAACCCGGCACGGACGTGCAGGGCGACATCGCCCCCGCGCCAAAAGATTGTACCTTTCGGCCGAAGATGCTACCTTTCCCGGCAATCGCAAGGAATGGGGAGTACGGATCGATGGCTGTGAGCCCGAGACCTGACCGGCCGAATGTGGTGATCTTCGTCGGAGACGACCACGGCTATGGCGACCTGTCGTGCATGGGATCACCCACGGTGCGAACGCCGCGATTGGACGCGCTGGCGGCCTCGGGCGCCCTGCTGACCAACTGGTACTCGAACTCGCCGGTCTGCTCACCCTCGCGGGCGGCCCTGCTCAGCGGCCGATATCCGGGGAACGCGGGCGTACGGTCGATTCTGCAGGGGTATCGGACGACGCCGGGCCTGAGCCAGGACGTGCCGACGCTCGCGAGCGCGCTGCGGGAGGTCGGTTACCGCACCGAACTGGTCGGAAAGTGGCATCTGGGCCTGACCCCGGAATCGCGGCCGGAGGCTCACGGGTTCGACCGGACGTTCGGGCATCTGGCCGGGGCTGTGGACTACTACTCGCACATCCACTACAGCCCGAACAACCGCCGGGTGAGCATGAACGGCGAGACCTATTTCGGCACGCCGCTGCACGACCTCTGGGAGAACGGGAGCGAGATCCACCTCGACGGTGAGTACCTCACCGACCTGGTGGCCGACCGCGCGACGCGCGCCGTGCGCGAGGCCGCCGCGGCGCGGTCGCCGTTCTTCCTGTACGTCCCGTTCAACGCCCCCCACTATCCCCTGCACGCGCCGGCGAAGTACAAGGAACGCTTCGCGCACCTGCCATGGGATCAGATGATCATGGCGGCGATGATCGGCGCGCTCGACGACGCCGTCGGCGCGGTCATGGACGAGCTGGATCGCCAAGGCGTGCTGGACAACACGCTCGTGCTCTATATGTCCGACAACGGGCCGTCCCGCGAGATCCGCAACTGGATGGACGGCAGCCAGACTCCGTACCGCGCCAGCAGCTCCGGCGGGCTGAAGGGCCACAAGTTCAGCCTCTTCGAGGGCGGCATTCGGGTACCGGGCATCGTGAGCTGGCCCGGCGTGATCCCCGCGGGGCAGGTGGTGGAGGAACCGCTGGCCGCCATGGACGTGTTCCCCACCGTGCTCGCCGCGGCGGGCGGGGAGCCGGAGAAGTACGAGTGCGACGGCCACGACGTCCTGCCCGTGCTCACCGACGGCGCCCGATCGCCGCACGAGCACCTGTTCTGGGAGCAGGGCGTGCAGACGGCGACCCGGCGCGGCCGATGGAAGCTCGTCCTGGACGGCCAGCTCGAAGAGGGCCTGCCCCCGGCCGAGCCGGTGTTCCTCGCCGATCTCGCCGATGACCCCGGCGAGACGGTGAACCGGGCCACCGAGCACCCGGACCTCGTGGCCGAGCTGACCGCGGCGGCCACGAGCTGGCGCGACGGCATCGAACAGCGCTGGAGCGCCGAATGGCTGCCGCGCATCCCGGACCACGACACCCACGTGTTCCCACCCGGCGTATCAAAATGACCGAGCCCGCGCCCTCCCCCGGCGCGGGCGACCTCGAGAAAGATCCGCACCATGAGGTTGCGTACCATCCCGGCCGCGGCGTCGGCCGGACTGCTGCTCGTCACGAGTTGTTCCCTGACCGAGGCCCCGTCCTCCTCCGGCTATCCCTCGCAATCGATCTCCATCATCGTCCCCGTCCCGGCGGGGTCGTCCACCGATCTGTCCACGCGTGTGCTGGCACCCTGCCTGGAGCAGCAGCTCAAGGCCACCATCGTGGTCGAGAACCGCGAGGGCGGATCCGGCGCCGTCGGCAACGGCGTGTTCGCCCGCGCCAAGGCCGACGGCTACACGCTCGTGTCGACCACCGCCGCCAACGCCGTCCTGCCGCCCATCCTGGAAGGCGACGTCGGCTACACCGTCGACAGCTTCCGGCCGGTCGGGATGATCGGCACGGCGCCGGTCGTCCTCGTGGTGCCGAAGGCCTCCTCCTTCAAGACGGCGAAGGACCTTTTCGCAGCCGCCAAGACCGGCGCCGTCAAGCTCGGGATCCCGGGCAAGACGAGCGTGCCGGGCATCTCCGCCGGCGCCCTGATCGGCTCCACCGGGCTGAAGCTCACGCCGGTGCCCTTCGACGGCAACGGCGGCACCATGACGGCCGTGCTCTCCGGCGAGGTGCAGGCCGGTTACCTGTCGGCCGACGCCGCGGTGGTACTCCCCCGCGTGCAGTCTGGCGAGGTGCGCGTGCTCGCCACCGCCGCCACCGAGCCGATCACGACCATGCCGGACGTGCCGACGCTGAAGTCCCTGGGGTATGCCGATCTTCCGTACGCCGACTCCTTCTGGTTCCTCGCCACCCAGCCCAAGACCCCGGACGACGTCGTCGGCCGGCTGGCGGGCGCGATGAAGACCTGCATGACGTCCGAGAAGGTCGTCACCGGTCTGGGCAAGGGCGTGGCGCCCGCCTCCTTCATGGACGGCGCCCAGGTCACCACGCTGCTGCGGCAGGCGGCCTCGGACTACGCCAAGAAGCGCGGCTGACATGGCCGCTCCTTCCGACCTCCGGTCCGGCCGGATCGGCTTCGCGCTTCTGACGCTCCTGGCCGCCGTCGCCACCACCGGCGCGTTCACCACACTGGACTTCGGCGGCCCCGCCGAACCCGGTCCCGGGTTCTGGATCGGCTGTGTCTCGGCCGCCACCCTCGCGTTCACCCTGACGGCGCTGCTGAACCCGCGCCTCGTCATCGACGGGGTCAGCCGTATCACGCGCGCCGACGGGCTCGCCGTCGCGGCGGCCCTTCCCCTGCTGGCACTGACGCCGCCGATGCTCACCCTGCTCGGGCTCACCGTCACCACGGCGCTGACCTGCCTCTACTGGTTCATCGTGATCACCAGGACCGCCCCTGTCCGCAGCCTGATCGGAGCGGCCGCGATCACGACGGGGATCGTCGTCGTCTTCATCGAACTGCTCCACGTGCCCACCCCGCTGGGCACCCTGACCGGGATCCGGTAGTCATGGACATCCTCCAGAATCTGGCCGACGGGCTGCAGGTGGCCCTCGCCCCGCAGAACCTGCTGTTCGTCCTGCTCGGCGTGTCCGTCGGCATGATGGTCGGGGTCCTGCCCGGCCTCGGCCCCGCGCCGACCGTCGCGCTGCTGCTCCCGATCACGTTCGGCCTGGAGCCGTCCACCGCGGTGATCATGCTGGCCGGCGTCTACTACGGCGCCATGTACGGCGGCACCATCACCTCGGTGCTGCTGCGCATCCCCGGTGAGGCGGCCTCGGTCGTCAGCACCGTCGACGGGCACGAAATGGCCCGGCAGGGCCACGCGGGTCGCGCGCTGGGGCTCGCGGCCATCGGCTCCTTCGTCGGCGGGCTGGTCGCCACCTGCTGCCTGGTGCTGTTCGCCCCCGCCCTGGCCGGCTTCGCGCTGAACTTCGGCTCGCCCGAATACACGGTCCTGGCGCTCCTGGGCCTGATCCTGGTCGCCTACACCTCCGCGGGGACCATGGTGAAATCGCTGGTGGCGGTGGGCATCGGCCTGCTGCTGGCCTCCATCGGGCAGGACCCGATGTCGGGCGCGAGCCGGTGGGCGTTCGGCGTGCCCGACCTCATGGGCGGCATCGACATCGTGGCCGTGATCATGGGCCTGTTCGGGCTGACCGAGATCCTCGTCAACATCGTCGAGAACCGGCGCGGCGTGTCCACGACCAACGCCGTCGGCCGGGTGCTGCCCACGGGCCGCGACCTCAAGGACAACACCGGGGCCATCGGCCGGGGCTCGCTGATCGGCACCGGGCTCGGGCTGGTGCCCGGTGGCGGCGGGGTGCTGGCGTCGCTGGTCTCGTACGGCGTGGAGCGCAAGATCTCCCGTACGCCGGAGCGGTTCGGCCACGGCGCGCCGCAGGCGGTGTCCGGGCCGGAGACAGCCAACAACGCCGCCAGCATCTCCAGTTTCATCCCGCTGCTCACGCTCGGATTCCCGCCGAACGGCGTGCTCGCCGTCATCTTCGGCGCGCTGCTGATCCAGGGCGTCACCCCGGGGCCGACCTTGATCTCCGACCACCCGGACATCTTCTGGGGTGTGGTGGGTTCCATGGTGGTCGGCAACCTGATCCTGCTCGTCATGAACATCCCGCTGCTGCCGGTCTTCGTACGGATCGCCAAGATCCCGCCCGCCGTGATGTCCACGCTCACCGTGGCGATCCTCATCGTCGGCGCGTACACCATCAACGGCAACACCTTCGACGTCGCCGTCATGGTGGCCGCCGGCCTGGCCGGCTATCTCCTGCGGGGCATCGGTGTCCCGCCCGCGCCGATCGTGCTGGCCTTCATCCTGGGCCCGATCTTCGAGACGAACTTCCGCCGGTCGCTGGTGCTCTCCGACGGCGGCTTCGGCATCTTCGCCTCCTCGCCGACGGCCGTCGTGCTGCTCGCTCTGACGATACTTGTCCTCATCAGTACGGCGCTGCCTTTGGTCCGTCAGCGCCGCAGGACCCTCGAAGCGGAGAACTGACCGGTGACCGTACCCGCTCGGCCCGGCATGAGTCCCCGGCACGACGTCGTCCGAACGGCCCGGCCCCAGGGCGGGGCGGCGAATGGCCGTCCCGGTGACGAGTAGGGTGATCGTATGTCGGCTGCGACTCTCCATTCGGCGGTTCTCGACGCACTGGGTTCGGACATCGTCAGCGGAGAACTGCCCGCCGGATCCGTCCTCACCCTGGAGAGCCTGCAACAGCGATACTCCGTCTCCAGAGGGGTGGCGCGTGAATGCATGCGCATCCTGGAATCGCTGCGCATGGTCACCTCACAGCGCCGCACCGGCATCTGCATCTCGCCTGAGCGGCAGTGGAACGTCTACGACACCCGGGTGATCCGCTGGCGCCTGGACAGCAAGCACCGCGCCGCCCAGCTCCGCTCGCTCACGGAGCTGCGCCTTGGCATCGAGCCGATCGCGGCGCACCTGGCCACCCTGCGGGCCTCCGCCGACGAGCGCGAGGCACTCCGCGCCGCGGCGCAGGACATGCGCCGCTACGGCACGACGCATCGCCCGATGCGTTACCTCGCCGCGGACATCGAGTTCCACCGGATCATCCTCGGCGCCTCCGGCAACGGGATGTACACCGCCCTCGCCGATCCGATCGCGGAGGTCCTCAGGGAGTCACCGACTCACGGCCGCTCCGACTACCCGGTCCCCGAGACCATCGGCTATCACGAGGCCGTCATGGAAGCCATCTGCGCCGGGGACCCGGACGCCGCCGAGCGGGCGATGACCACCCTCCTCAGCGATGTCCGCAGCGCGTTGAGACTGCTGTAGAGAGCCTCGGCGCATCCTGGGCGTCAATGATCCGAGCCTGACACCTCCTGGGCTGGGGTGTCAGGCTCGGTTACCGTGTGGGGCTCAGAGCTTGCGGATCGATACGGCGTTGTCGCCGATCCCGCCGCCCCGGGGGTACACGCACAGGTAGGTCTGTACGACGGCGACGACGGTCCAGCCGGGCGGCGCCGATTGGACGCCGCAGATGATGAGGGTGCGGCCGGAGGGCAGACCGTTGATGTTGGTGAGGGTCTGCTGGTTGTTGAGGACGCCGTTGGGGGTCTTGCTGATTTCACAGTTGAAGGAGTAGGACAGCGCCGTGGCATAGAACCCGGCCGGAGGCGGAGGCGTGATGCAGGTGGTCACCGTGCCGCCCGCGGCGGTGTCGCTGATGACCTGGAGGGTTTTCGCGTTGTAGTAGATGGTGCCGGGCTGGCCACACTGGTACCAGTCGAAGTAGGCCGTCGGCATCGAGCCGGTGGGGATGGGGGCGTTCGCGCAGACGTTCGAGCTGGGGCCGAGCATCCGTGCCGATCCTTCTGCCGGGAAGGGAGAAAGACACATGACGGCGGCCGCCGCGACGACGATGGCGGTCAGCAGTCTTCTCATCGGCTCTCCTGTCGAATCGATGTTGGGGGGGGACATCACGGCTCATCATTACCGGGCATCTGCCTCCGAGAAATGCTTATTGTTGCCCAAAAGCGCGAATGTCATTTTTTGTCACGCATATTGCGCGTTTCGGCGAAAACTGCGATACTCCAGCCATAAATAGGATATGCGGCTCAGCTATTTAAGGTATTGACCTTAATGCCCGCACTCCGGCGGCCGGGACGGCGGGACAGGAGTGGATTCGCACGCGAGGACTCAGCACGCGGCAGGCGTTCGTCCTGAGCCACCTCACCGCCGACCCCGGCGCCATCCAGCGCGGCATCGCCCGGGCGACCCCGCTCATAACCGGGCGCGACGAGGCGATGGCCGCCTGTCCAGATCCAGACGCGATTCCTCACCGCGGCGGCATGAAGGGCACCCACCTTCGAAGCCGCGATCACGGCTGTTGCCTGATTCCCTCCGGCGGCGAGTTCGCCGGAGAGGCGGTTCGCCGCGGGAGAGGTGAACCGGCGTTCCAGTTCCGCCAGCACGATCCGTTTGCGGACCTCCTTGAAGAGAGTGCGGTATGCCGACCATCACTCTGGGACCCGGCAGTGATCGCCGACCATCGATAAATGGCCACGAATACCGGAAACCCGCCAATGTGCCGCACGCACGCGGGGCGGGCGTGGTTACTTCGCGCCGCCGCGCAGATCCGCTTGGTATCGGCCCGGAGTCCGGCCGACTACCTCGGTGAAGCTCGAGGGGTTGGACCACCCCCACTGCGTCACGGTCTCGGCGACAAACCGGCCGTCGGTGAGATGGACCAACGCGTAGTGGATACGCAGGATGGTGCGCCGGCGGTGGAAGCTCATATTCGGCCGCGTAAGGCACGTTGGCTGGCACAGCGGGCATGTTGCATCGCAGGTGTGTCCCGGCGTTTCGACAGGGCAGCAGGCCGGACTGGTCGACATCG
Source organism: Nonomuraea sp. CA-143628 (assembly GCF_050942315.1). NCBI lineage: Bacteria > Bacillati > Actinomycetota > Actinomycetes > Streptosporangiales > Streptosporangiaceae > Nonomuraea > Nonomuraea sp. CA-143628. The sequence continues at coordinate 6,556,779 of NZ_CP192072.1, read as the reverse complement.
GCGTTGTGGGCTGGCCGGGTCAGCCGCGGCACGGGTTGGTTCGGGTCAGCGCGTGTGGTCGGCGCGATTCCACCACACGGCGGTAGCGGCAGCGCCGATCGCGCCGGTAGCCGTCACCAGCAGCAGGCCGAACAAGCCGGGCGGGGCCTGCCCCGTTCCGGCGATGCCGGCGTACAGGCCGGGCACCGACCAGGGGAAGACGGCGCCGTAGCCGAGCGCGGCGATGACCTGAGAGGCGAAGATGATGCCGAACAGGACGCCGACGGCGGCCAGGTAGCCACGGCCGGCGCTGGCGGCCAGGGCCAGCGGCGTGGTGGTCAGCGCGGCAAGCGTGGCCGCAGCCAGGATGCGCGCGAGGCCGTCGATCGCGGCCGGCGCCGACCAGGCGGGCAGGGCGAGCAGGGTGCCGATGAGCAAACCGAGTCCGGCGAGCAGCAGGGCCAGCAGCAGTGCCCAGAGGGCGGCGATGGTGAATTTGGCGGTCACGATGGCGGTGCGGGAGGTGGGCAGAGCGAGCAGATCGGTAGCGGTGTGGTCGCTGAACTCGCGGCCGAACAGCCAGATGGTGATCAGCCCGTAGACGCCTAAGCCGCCGACGGCGACGGCCTGGGCGAGCAGGGCGAGGTAGCCGGGCCAGTCGGCGCTGGCGCCGGACAGCTGGGCCTTGCCGCCGAGAAGGCCGAACGCGCGGGCGCGGCCGGGGTCGGCCAGGATGAACATGAACATCCCGCACACCAGCGTGGCGATGGTGAAGGCCAGCGCGGTGATCCAGGGCAGGCGGCTGCGCCGTGCTTTCAGCAGTTCCGCCCACAGCGCCTCACGCATCCGCCGACCCCTTTCCGGCTTCCGTCTTGGTTGCCGCCGGGTCGTCGTGCGGGGTCTGCGGGCTCGCTCCGATCGTGCGCAGGAAGAAGGCTTCGAGGTCTTCTTCGTGCAGGTGCAGGTCGGTGGGCGGCACTCCGCCGTGCACGAGGACGCTGGCGACCTGCTCCGGCTGGGCCAGGGCGCGCTCGTCGGCGAGCAGCAGGCCGGCCGGCGCGGCGGGTTCGGGGTGATAGCCGTGCGCTCGCAGCACCGCCTGGGCGGCATGATCATCGCGCGTGACCAGGCGCAGGTGGCGGCGGCGATGCCGATCCAGGTGGCCGGCGTCGTGCTCGCCGAGCAGGCGGCCGTTGTGCAGGATGCCGATGCGGGTGGCCAGGCGGGCGACCTCGGCCAGCAGGTGGCTGGACAGGAACACGGTGGTGCCGTGCTGGTGGGCCAGATCGGCCAGCAGGGTGCGGATCTCGGCGACGCCGGCGGGGTCCAGGCCGTTGACGGGCTCGTCGAGGATGAGCAGGGCGGGGACGTGGATGAGGGCTCTGGCGAGGGCCAGGCGTTGCAGGTTGCCGAGCGACAGGGTGCGGGCGCGGCGGTTGGCGTACGGGGCCAGGGCCAGTCGTTCGATGATGTCGTCGGCGGTGGCGGGCAGGCGGCGCAGCCGGCGGACCACGTCCAGGTTCTCGCGGACGGTCAGTTCGGGGTAGGCGGCGGCGGCCTCCACCAGGTAGCCCACGTTCGCCCAGGCGGAGCGGTCGCCGGCTGAGACGTCGGCGCCCAGGACGCGTACCGTCCCGGAGGTGGGGGCGATCATGCCGAGCAGCATGCGGATCAAGGTCGTCTTGCCGGCGCCGTTGAGGCCGAGCAGGGCGTAGATCTCCCCCTGTCCTACGTGCAGGGTGAGGTCGTGGACGGCCGTCACGTCGCGATAGCGCTTGCTCAGGTGAGCGATCTCGATGACCGGCGTCGCCGCGCTGCGGAGCGGATGCGCCGTCATGGCTGGGGGCGCAGGCTGAGATGCGGCGCCATCACGTTGTGGGGGTGGGGGTTTCGGGAGCGCACGGGCACATCCTCGTCTCGATCACTCGATGCGGAGTGGACGTGCCGACCAGGCTTCCCGGCTCACCTGGTGTCAGCCTATCCCTGTCGGCCTGTGCTGGACAGTGGTCTGCCTGCCCCCGTTGCACGGCTGCCGTCGGTGTCGTGGCTCGGGCCCGGTCAGGTGTGATCGATCGGGTGTGGGTATGGGAGGGCGGCAGGCTCAGCGGGGTGAGTGCTGCTCTTCCCAGCGGCGCAGCAGGCCGGGCAGTTCCCCCATCAGGAACTCATAAAAGTCGCGCATCCGCATCAGGCGCGCGTGGGCCGGGTCGCCGGAGGTGGTGGTGGCGATGCCGGTCTCGGCGGCCTGCAGCATGGCGTGGACGGCGGCGTTCTGGGTGGAGAACAGCCGGGGCCAGGCGTCGTCACGCATGCGGTAGTGCTCGCGGCGGCTGCCCGGTGCGGGCAGGCGTTCGATCAGCCCGACCGACAGCAACCCCTTGACCGCACCGGACACCGAGCCGGCGCTGACGCCGAGCCGGTCGCCGATCTCGCCCATGGTGACCGCCTCGGCGTCGGTGAACAGGAACACCGCCAGCGTCCGCGCGTGCATCCGCTGCATCCCGCCCTCGGTCAGGGTCAGCGCCAGCCGTTCTGCCGCCTGCCACTGCTCGTGCCCGTCGTCCACGCGCCACCTCCGTGTGGCAGGATAGCCAATGATTTGAGTCTTCAGAAATTATCGAAAATTCGGTATTGTCGGTGGATCGCCCGCCTTGCGGCGGGTCGATGGTGTGCCGGGAAGCCTGGTCGGCGAGCAAGAGTCACGACCCGTGAAAGGTGAACCCCGATGAGCCTGCTCAGCCGCCTGTTCGACGTCCGTCCCCAGCACCGGTATCCGGTACGAGTTGAGCGTGACCTGGTGATCCCGGCCGCAGACGGCGTGCGATTGCTGGCCAACCGTTACTACCCGGTGGGTGTGGACCGGCCGCCGCTGGTCTTACTGCGCAGCCCGTACGGCCGGGGCAACGCCCTGGACCAGATGCCCGCACTGCTGGCCGAGCGCGGCTACCAGGTGCTGTATCAAAGCCTGCGCGGCACCGCCGGATCGGGCGGCCGCTTCGACGGCTTCACCATCGACCCCGCCGACGCCGACGGCACCCTCACCTGGCTGCGAGCGCAGCCGTGGTTCGGCGACCAGCTGGCCACCTGGGGAGCCAGCTACCTCGGGTACGCGCAGTGGGAGCTGGCCGCCCGCGAAATTCCCGAGTGGAAGATCGCCGTCATCCAGGACGCCCCCGCCGAGTTCGCGCACCGCTTCATGTACCCGGGCGGCGCTTTCGCGCTGGGTAATGCGCTCGGCTGGGTGCAGCTCGTGGACCACATGTTCACCGGCGGCTACTCCGTTACCCGCCAGCTGCTCGCCCTGTTCGGTGCCGCGCGCACGCTGCGCCGCGCCGCGTTGACGCTCCCGCTGAACGAGGCCGACACAACGTTGACGGGACACCAGGTCACCTGGTGGCGCGAGTGGCTCGAGCACGGTCCGGACGAGGCCTACTGGGCCAGGACCGACCATCGGGCCAACGTCGTGCGGATGCCGCCGGTGGTGCGTCTGCAGGGCGGCTGGGACGACTTCTTCCTGCCCGGCATGTTGGCCGACTACGCCGCGCTGCGGGCCTCGGGACGCCAGGTCCGGCTGCTCATCGGGCCGTGGGGGCACGGGAAGGGCCTCTACACCCGCCCCGGCATGAAGGACGCGCTGGCCGCGTTGGACGCCGCGTTGACGGGCAAGGCAGGGGCGGTCGGCGTGCGGGTGCAGGTCACCGGCGCCGATCGGTGGACGGACCTGCCGGACTGGCCGCCGCCGCACCACCCGACCGCCTGGCACCTGCACCCGCACGGCCGCCTGGACACCCGCCAGGCGGACGACCCGACCGCAGGCGGCGCGCCCAGCGTCTATCTTTACGACCCCGCCGACCCGACCCCCACGATCGGGGGGACCATGGTCAGCTGGTCAGCAGGCCGCAAGGACAACCGCGCCATCGAGGCCCGGCCGGACGTGCTGACGTTCACCAGTGAGCCGCTGGCCGGCGACGTCGAGGTGATCGGCCCGGTCCGGGTCCGGCTGCACGCCCGCTCCGATAACCCGTACGTCGACTACTTCGCCCGCCTGTGTGAGGTGTCGCCGCGCGGCCGCTCGACGAACCTGTGCGACGGGATCGTGCGGCTGAGTGAACCCGGCGGTGAGCCCGGCGATGTTCGTGCCGTCGACATCGAGCTGTGGCCGCTGGCCCACCGCTTCCGGCGCGGCCACCGGATCCGGCTGCAGGTCTCCAGCGGCGCCCATCCGCGCTTCGGCCGCAACCCCGGCACCGGCGAACCCCTGGCACGGGCGCGCGAGTTGCGCCCGTCCAAGCACGAGATCTTCCACGACCCCGGCCGCCCCTCCGCGCTCTGGCTGCCCGTCGTCACCGGCACGTCCTGACACCGGCCTCAAACCCCACCTCGCGGCGCGGACCGGCTATGTAAGGCGCCCCCTGCTCAACGGAGCTATCTGTGAAACTCCTCGTTCTCGGCGGCACTCATCACGTCGGCCGCGCCATCGTGGAGACCGCGCTGGAGCGCGGCGACGAGGTCACGACGCTCAACCGCGGCCTCAGCCGTGCCCCCGAACCCGGCGTCCAGGCCCTGATCGCCGACCGCACCGACACCACGGCGGTACGCACCGCCCTGGGCCGGCGAGAGTGGGACGCCGTCATCGACACCTGGGCCTGGGCGCCGCGCGTGGTCGCCGACACCGCCCGTCTGCTGGCCGGCCGGGCCGGGCACTACGGGTACGTCTCCAGCCGCGGCGTCTACCGCTGGCCATGGCCGCCAGCCGCCGACGAGAGCGCCCCGCTGGTGGACGGCGACCCGGCGAGTGAGGACGCCGCCGACTACGCGGCCGCCAAACGCGGCGGCGAACTGGCCGCCCTCGAAGAGTTCGGCCAGCGTGCCCTGCTGGCCAGGGCCGGCATGATCCTGGGCCCGTACGAGGACGTCGGCCGCATCCCGTGGTGGCTGCGCCGTCTGGAGAAGGGCGGCCGGGTGCTGGCCCCCGGCCCCGCCGACGCCCCTCTGCAGTACATCGACGCCCGCGACATGGCCGCCTGGATGCTGACGGCCGCCGAGAACGGCGTCGGCGGCGCCTTCAACGTCACCGGCCGCGCCGGCGCCGTGACGATCGATGAGTTGCTGGAGACCGCGCTGGCGGTGACCGGGTTCGACGCCGAGCTGGTGTGGGCGCCCGCAGAGCTGCTGCACCAGGAGGGATTGCCGCTGGGGATGGAACTCGGACTGCGCTTCCCCCACGACCCGGCGCCGACCGGCATGCAGGACGCCGACGTCACGGCCGCCTTCGCCGCCGGCCTGACCTGCCGCCCGTTGCGGGACACGATCGCCGGCACCTGGGCCTGGCTGCAGGCCGAAGGCGATCCCACGCCGCGCCCCGACGCGCCGTCGCCGGACACCTGGCTCGATCCCGTCAAGGAACGACAGATCCTCGACCAGCTCTGACACCACTCGAATCACCCCGAGATCACCGCAGACATCACCGAGACCGCGACATAGACAGGACACTCATGCGCGCCATCATCATCGGAGCAGGCATCGCCGGCCTGGCCGCCGCCCTGCGGCTACGCCAGATCGGCTGGGAAAGCCTCATCATCGAACGGGCGCCCCAACGCCGGGGCGGCGGGTACGGGGTCACCTTTGGGGGCATCGGCTACGACGCAGCCGAACGGATGGGCATCCTGCCAGCCCTGCAGGCCAAGGCCTTCGTCACCAAGGAGCTCGTCTACCACAAGGCCAACGGGCAACGGGACTTCTCCCTGACCCGCGAGACCATCGCGGCCACCATGGGCAGCAGGTCGATGAACATCCTGCGCGGCGACGTGGAGATCGTCTTGTACGAGGCGGTCTGCGACACCACCGAGATCCGCTTCGGCACCACCCTCACCGCCGTCACCCAAGACGATCACTCCGTACACGTCACCCTCAGCGACGGCACGACGGAACACGCCGACCTGCTCATCGGGGCGGACGGCCTGCATTCGGCGACCCGCGCCCTGGCCTTCGGCCCCGAAGAGGACTATCGCCTCAGCTTGGAGCACATGGTCGCCGTCTACATGCTCGACAAGCGGCCCGCGGCCATCGAGGAGGGAACCACCGGCACGCTTTCCGCCGGCGGCCGTACCGTCGCCGTCATCAGTGTCGGAGACGGTAGGAACGTCGCCTTCTTCGGCTACCGCACCACGCGCGGCATCGACTCACCACAAGACGATCCGCACACGGTGCTGCCCGCCGTCTACGGCGACTTGGGCTGGGTGGTGCCCGAGGTGCTGGCGGGGATGCGGACGGCCGAGTCGGTCTACTTCGACACCATCAGTCAGATGGTCCTCGACCGGTGGAGTCGTGGCCGGGTGGTGCTGCTGGGCGACGCCGCCTGGTGCGTGACCCTGTTCGCCGGCTACGGTTCCTCGCTGGCTGTCGGCGGCGCCGACCTGCTGGGTACGGCGCTGCAGGACAACCCCGGCGACATCCACGCCGCCCTCACCGCGTGGGAGGCGGGACTGCGCCCGGAAGTGGACAAGAAGCAGAAGCTGGGCCGTCGAGTGAAGGGCGTCTACGCCCCTGCCAATCCCTTCGTCCTGTGGCTGAGCCAGGTGCCGTTGCGCCTGGCCGCGCTGCCTCCCGTACGCCGCTACATGGCCCGGCGCTACATCAAGGGCTGAACACACTGGACGTTGATCCCAACGAGTTCGATGTGGCGGATGTAGCACAGCGTCCCCAACCGCAGCCCCGCCGCCATTGCCCAAAAGGCGACGCTCTGGCCATCGCCTTCAACATGGAGATCAAAGCCCGGGTCATGGCCGAACGCGCTGTCCTTCAGCTATCGCATTCGCGCCGAGGGCGATGCCGCCACCGCGGTCACGGTCCTTGAGATGGTTGGTACAGACCGGCCTGGCGGTAGACAGCCTTGAGGTAGCGCAGCATTCCGGCGGCATCCGGCGGGTCGGGCTGGAGCACCCGCCAGGTCACCGCTCCGGCCATCATGTCGATCAGCACGTCCAGGTCGGCGTCCGGCGCGACGGTGCCGTCCTTTTGGGCGCGCTGGAGCATCGCGGCGGCCAGCCGGCGGCGGGGCAGGATGTAGTGCTCCCAGTAGGCGGCCATCAACGACGGATGGCTGACGGCGGAGCCCATCATCCGGGCCGTCAAGGCGCGGAAGGCCGGGCTCGCGGCCATCTCCGCCGCCGCGGGAAGGGAGCGTTCGATGATCTCCTGCGGCGCCATGGCCTGGACGTCGGCGGGCGAGGGGACGAGGTCGGCGCGGACCGTCTGCTCGATCGCCTGGGCGATCAGGTCCTCTTTGGTGCTCCAGCGGCGGTAGACGGTCAGCTTGCCCACCCCTGCCCGCTTGGCGATCTGCTCCATGCTGGTGCCCTCCACACCGCGCTCGATGAACAGCTCCAGCGCCGCGCGCAGGATCGCGGCGTCGGTCTCGGGGTCGCGGGGCCGTCCGCGTCCTCGGGCGGCGGTCATCGGAGGGCTCCGTCCAGCCAGTCGGTGAGGTCGGCCGGGCCGCCCTTGCAGGCCAGGTGGGCGTCCGGGCGTATGAGCATAGTGGGCCGCGGGTCCGCCGGCCTCAGATGCACCACCTGATCGCCGAGCCGATCGCGGGCCGCGTTGAAGGACTCCTCGTCGCCGAGGACGACCCAGCGTCCGCGCAGCTCGGCGTGCAGCCGGGTTCGGGTACCGTCGAGGTGGACGCAGGCCAGGTCGGCGATGCGGTCGCCGGGGCGAGGCTTGCGGCCGCGCCCACCGAGCGGGCCGCGCCGGTAGCTCACCCACAACTGCGAGGTGGTGTACGTGGCCCAGCGCTGGAGCCAGGCGATGTTGAACACCGGCACCAGCACGCGGTCGCGCAGGAGGCGGCCGAGCGGGTTGGCGGCGATGTTCACCTTGGTGGCGGCGGTGCTGCCGCGCAGGACCTGCGTGGCCAGCGGGCGCCGCTCGGCCTCGTAGGCGTCCAGCAGGCGATCACCGGCCCGGCCCTGGACCACCACGGCCAGCTTCCAGGCCAGGTTCTCGGCGTCGCCGAGCCCGGTCAGCATGCCCTGACCGCCGAACGGGGCGTGCGCGTGCGCGGCGTCCCCGGCCAGCAGGATGCGGCCCCGCCGGTAGGTGTCGGCCAGGCGGCGGTGCACGGTGAACAGTGACCCCCAGGTAGCGTCGAGCAGCCGTACACGGGGCAGGCCGGTGCGTTCGGGCAGGATGCGCCGCATGCGTTCGACGATCTGCTCCTCGGTCGGCTTCTCCTCGCGGAAGCCGGGGTCGTAGGCGAGCAGGCGCCACTGGCCGCCCGGCATCGGCATGGCGCCGAACATGCCGTCCGGATGCACCCAGCCGCTGGTGCCGGAGCGGTCGAGGGTCGTGTCGAGATGGGCGTCCACCAGCAGGAAACGCTCACTGAGCCTGACGCCGGGGAAGCCGATGCCGGCCAGCTTGCGTACCGTGCTTCCGGTCCCGTCGCAGCCGACGAGCCATGCCGCCCGCACCGTGGAGCCGTCGGCCAGCACCGCGCTGACGCCGCAGGCGTCCTGTTCGGCCTCGACCAGCCCGGCGTTCCACTCCGGGATTCCGCCCAGCGCGGTCAGCCGGTCGCGCAGCCGCGCCTCGACCCGCGCTTGGGAGATCACCATCGGGGGCGCGGCGGTGCGCAGGCCGGAGTCGCCGAACCGGATACGCATCATCGGCCGGTCCCCGGCGTAGGTGGTGATGTTCATGGCTCGCACCGACTCCTCGGGCAGGCCGCTGAGCGCATCCAGCCGGTCCAGCACCTCCGAGCCGCGCGCGTGCACGAAGTTCGCCCGCGACGTGGTGGCCGGTCCCGGAGCCTTGTCCACCACGCGTACTGAGACGCCGTGCTGCAGGAGCGCGCACGCCAGCGCCAAGCCCACCGGCCCGGCTCCGACCACCAGTACGTCGGTTTCCATGAAGACTCCCTAATTTATTTACGATACCGCTTCGTAAATAAATTAAGCTACGGATGGCGCGGCGTCCAGTGCGCCGTGGGGCGGCGGTGGCCGGCCCTGTCGGCTGGAAGCGGCCGGGACGGGTCACATGAGATAACGCAGCCACAAGTAAGGCGCGACCAGGACGACGGTGACCGTCGTGACGATCAGGCCGTACTTGGTGAATTGCCAGAAGCTGATCGGGGTGCCGTTGCGGGCGGCGATCCCGAGCACCACGACGTTGGCCGCCGCGCCGACCGCGGTGGCGTTGCCGCCCAGGTCGGCACCGAAGGCCAGCGCCCACCACAGCACCTGGTGGCCGCCGTTGGCCTGGACGAGTTGCTCGACGATGGGGCTCATCGTGGCGACGTACGGGATGTTGTCCACGATGGCCGACAGCACCGCTGATACGCCGAGCAGCCCCATCGTGGTCAGTTCCGGCTGCCCGGCGGTCGCCGCGACTGCGGCCTTGGACAGCGCGCCGATGACGCCGGTCTCTACCAGGGCACCGACCAGGACGAACAGCCCGGCGAAGAACACCAGCGTGGGCCACTCCACCTCGGCGATGGCCTGCTCGGTGGTCACCTTGGTCGCCGCCACGAGCACGCCTGCGCCCAACAGGGCCACCACCGACGGCTCGTAGTGCAGCACCGGGTGCAGCACGAACGCCGCCATGACCAGCGTCAGCACGGCCAGCGATTGCCACAACAATCGCCGATCGGCGATGGCCTCGCGCTCGTCCAGCGCCATGATCTCCTCAGCGCGTTCCGGGTCGTAACGGAACCCGCGGCCGAACATCAGCCAGCACAGCCCGACGAACACCGCCATCAGCACGATGACCATCGGTGCCATGTGGATGAGGAAGTCGTTGAAGCTCAAGCCTCCGCGGCTGGCGATGATGATGTTGGGTGGGTCGCCGACCAGGGTGGCCGTGCCGCCGATGTTGGAGGCCATCGCCTCGGCGATCAGGAACGGTGCCGGGTTGACGGCGAGCCGCTCGCACACCAGGAAGGTCACCGGCGCGATCAGCAGCACCGTGGTCACATTGTCCAGCAACGCCGACGCCCCGGCGGTGATCAGCACCAGCAGCACCATCAGCCGGAACGGCCGGCCCTTGGCGCGTTTGGCGGCCCAGATAGCGAGGTACTCGAAGACGCCGGTCTGCTTGAGCACGCCGACGATGACCATCATGCCGAGCAGCAGGAAGATGACGTTCCAGTCGATCCCAGAGTGCTCGGAGAAGAATGCCGCCTCCGCGCCGGTGGCGTGGATCAGCAGCATGATCCCCGCCCCGCCCAGCGCGGCCGCGACCCGGTGGACCTTCTCCGTGGCGATCAGCGTGTAGGCGGCCAGGAACACCGCAACGCTCACCCAGGCGAACGCCGTCATCCGGCGAGCACCCGGTCCAGCAGCGCCCGCAGTGTCACCGCCCCTATCAGCCGCCGGCCATCGCCGAGGATGGCCACCAGTGGGCTGCGGGTGCGCGCCATCAGCGCGGCCAGTTCCAGCACGGTGGCATCGGGGTCGGTGACCGGCAGTTCGTGCTGCTGCCGGGGCAGGGCCTCTCGTACGGTGCGGCCGTCCAGCGCGTTCAGGAAGGTGTCGGCGTGCGCCTCGTCCACCACCCGGGCCAGCGCCGGATCGTCCTGGCAATAGCCGGGCACGGCCAGCCGCAGCACCTGGGTGCCGGGCAGGATCGTGAACGGCGAGCCGTCGTCGTCCACCACGATAAGGCCGGGCAGACCCTGCTCGGCCAGCATCCTGGCCGCGTCGATCACAGGAGAGTCGAGCTGGATGGTAGAGAAGTCGGCAAGCAGATCACGGGCACGCATCGGGGCACGTCCTTCACCCAACGGAAACAGGACATGCCGACCAGACTTCCCGGCTCACCTGTAGACAACGTATCAAGCACCGTCAAGATCGCCCAGAGTGGGACCGGTGGTTCGCACAGTGTCGTTGTGCCGCGTCGTTGTGCCGCGGCTGCCGACGTGCACGTCAGGAAATCATCTGTTTCCGGGAGCATCGCGGCTGTTAAGGTGATGCTGGGTGAGCCGGGAAGTCTGGTCGGCAATGACGTGTCGTTGATTCCGACCGGAGGCGCTGGTGCCCTATTTCTCTCGGTGCCTCTGATGGGCACGCTGCTGACGGTGTTCGCAGCCGTGCTCCTGCTGGCCGTGCTGCTCTCCAGCCTGGCCCACCGCACCATCTTGTCCACGGCGGCGCTGTTCCTGGTGGCCGGATTCGTCCTGGGCGAAGGCGTACTGGGCGTGATCTCGCTGCGGCCCGGCGACGACCTCGTCGCCACGCTCGCCGAGCTGGCGCTGTTCACCGTGCTGTTCACCGACGGCATGCGAGTGGGCTGGCCAGAGCTGCGCGGCGCCTGGCGGCTGCCGGGGCGGGCGCTCGGCTGGGGACTGCCGCTCACCCTGGTCATCACCGCCGTGGGAGCGCACTACCTGCTCGGCCTGGGCTGGATCGAGTCACTGCTGATCGGTGCGATCCTGGCGCCTACCGACCCGGTGTTCGCCGCCGCCCTGGTCGGCAACGAGAAGGTGCCGCCCCGGCTGCGGCAGCTGCTCAACGTCGAGTCCGGCGTCAACGACGGACTGGCGCTGCCGTTCGTCATCCTCTTCCTGGCGATCGCGTCCGGAACGGACGACTTGCACCTCGGCGCGCTGGGGCTGGAGCTCGGGCTGGGCATTCTCATCGGGGTAGCCGTCCCGTGGGCGGCGATCAAGCTGGAGCAGACCCGCTGGTTCTCCGCCTCCACGCAGTACGAGCCGCTCAACGCCCTGGCCATCGGCCTGCTCGTGCTCGCGGTCGGCAAGGCCACGCACGGGAACCTGTTCCTGGCCGCGTTCTCGGCCGGGATCACCGTGGCCACTTTCGGGCCGCGGCAGCGGGAGTCGTTCGAGCACTTCGGCGAGCTGATCGCCGAAGTGTTCAAGCTGGCGGCGCTGCTGGTGTTCGGCGCGCTGATCACACCGGCGCTGCTTGGCTCGGTGGGCTGGCAGGGCTGGCTGTTCTCGATCCTCGCGCTGGTGCTGGCCCGCCCCTTGGCGATCTGGTTGTCCTTCCTGCGCTCCGGGTTGTCGGTGCGTGAGCAGGCGGCGGTGGCTTGGTTCGGCCCCAAGGGCTTCGCCTCCGTCGTGTACGGCCTGCTCGTGCTCGCCTCCGGCATCGTCGCGGCGCAGCAAGCGTTCCAGATCGTGGCCGTGACCATCGTGCTGTCGATCCTGCTGCACTCCTCCACCGACATCGTGGTGGCCCGCTGGTTCGACGACGAGCGCGAGGTCCCTACCTGGTACGGAAGCGTCACCCGCAAGATCCGCCAACGGGATTGACCGTGCCCGGTGCTGCTCGTGCTGAGGACTGTACGTGCCGAGCCTGCCCCTCCGACCCGCCGCAGGCCTGGGCCCGTCCGCTGGCCCGAAAGCCGTAACCCCCGTTCCCTACAAGGAGGTGCCATGGTGTCCACTCCCTCCGCGGCCTTTGCCGAACGCGGCACGGCCGTCGCACACCTGCCGGAAGGCAGGGTGGAATACCGGTTGGAGGGCGACGGCCCCAGGACGGTCGTGGTGTTCCACGGCGGTCATGCGCGAGCGAGCCTGCCGCTGGGCGAGGAGGTCTTCACCGAGGCCGGGTTCACGGTGCTGGCGCCGTCGCGCCCTGGTTATGGACGTACGCCGCTGTCCACCGGCACCACGGCGGCCGGCTTCGCCGACGTCACCGCCGAGCTGTGCCGGACCTTGGGCGTCGAGCGTGTGGCGGCGGTCGTGGGTGTCTCGGCCGGTGGGCGCACCGCGCTGGCCATGGCCGCCCGCCACCCCGAGCTGGTCGAGCGGGTCGTCCTGGAGAGCGCCGTCGCGTTCCTGCCCTGGCCTCACTGGCTGGTCCGGCTGGGTGGGCGGGTGGCGTTTCACGCCCGGCTGGAGGCCGGCACGTGGGCGATCATGCGCTCCCTGCTCCGGGTCGCACCGTCTCTGGCGCTGCGCTTGCTGGTGCGTGATCTGTCGGTCCTGCCCGCGGGTCGGTTTCTGGGGAATCTGTCCACCGCCGAACGGGCCACGCTGACAGGCTTGTTCACCTTGATGCGTTCGGGCAGCGGTTTCGTCGCCGACATGCTCCCCGTGCCGGACTGCGCCGCGCAGGTCGGCCAGCCCGCGCTGGTCATCGCCAGCCGCCAGGACAGGTCGGTGCCCTTCGCCCACGCCGAGTCCCTGGCCGCGGCGATGCCCCATGCCGAGCTGGTGGAAAGCCGCGCCGACAGCCACATGATCTGGTTCGGCGCGGACTATCCGCGGGTTGCCGCGAGAATCGGCGCGTTTCTGACCACCGACCTGTAGCAGAACCCCTAGCTTCTCGAGGGCCCTCGGCCGGGTACCGACAGGTGGGGCGGTTGCCAGCGCCAGGTGGCGTTGCCGTCGGCGGCGATCCCCTTGCGCCACAACGCAGCGGGCACCAGGCGCAGCATGGTCACCATCGCCCGGTGGGCGGCCTCGGAGGTGAGCCGTCGCCCATCCTTGGCGGCGCCGTGGGCGGTTGCTTGGGTGCGCGGGCGGCGTTCGGCGTCGTAGCGGCCCAGCGCGTCCTCGATCGTGGGCTCGCCGGCGAGCGCGGCGGCGAGCACGACCGCGTCTTCGATCGACTGTCCCGCGCCCTGGCCGCGATCGGGGCTCATCGCGTGCGCGGCATCGCCGAGCAGCGCCACCCGGCCGCGGACGTAGGTGGGCAGCGCCCGCACCTGGTGGATATCGATGTGGATGACGGCGTCATCCGGAGTGGCCTCGACCAGCGCTGGGATCGGGTCGTGCCAGTCGCCGATCCGGCCTGCCACCTCGGCCTTCTCACGCTCGTAGCGGACGCCGGGCGCCTGCGCGGTGGTCACGTAGGCCCAGTACGCGCGGCCGCGGGCGATCGGGTGGATGAGGACGTAGCCGCCCGGGCCGAGCGTGACGCTGCCCGGCATGCCGGGCACCTCGGCGATGCCCAGCCAGGCGGTGCGGCCGAGGAAGCGCGGCGGCGGAGCATCCGGCCACATCTGGCGGCGCAGGGTGCTGCGGAGGCCGTCGGCGGCCACGACCAGGTCCGCGCTGACCTGCGTGCCGTCCCAGGAGACAGTCGCCGATGTCGCGTCCTGCCGCACCTCGGTGACCTCCGCGCCGGTGTGCACCCATCCGGCGGGCAGCGCCTCAAGCAGCACCCGGTGCAGGTCGGCGCGGTGGAAGGCGAGCAGCGGACGCGGATCGCCCGGCCGGGCGCGCTGCAGGTACCGGCCGTCCCAGGCACGTAGGTTGCCCGAGGCGTCGGTGGGGACGCCGGCCACGCGGGCCTGTTCGGCGACGCCCAGCTCGGCGAGCGCACGCAGCGCATTGGGCGCCTGCGACATGCCCGCCCCGATCTCGCCCAGCTCGGCCGCCCGCTCCAACACGAGCGCCTGCCAGCCGATCCGGTGCAGGGCCAAGGCGGCGGCCAGCCCGCCGATGCCCGCGCCCACGACGACGGCCCGTCCGGTCATGTCGCCTCCTCCTCATCGACGCGCAGCGAGGGCGCGTCGTCGAACACCTTGGCCATCCACTCGAACGTGGCGTGCGCCTGCCGGATCCGTTCGTCACCTGGCCCGGCCAGGCTCAGGCCGTCACGCGTGATGTCCAGGAACGAGGCGATCGAGGCGATCTGACGGCGCACCACGACCTCCCATGCGTCGTCGGCCATCCGGTAATAGACGGTCCGCTCGCCGGGCCGGGTCCGCCACGTCAAAAAGCCCATGCTGCACAGCAGCCGCAGATTCGACGTCAGCGAGGCTCGGCTGGCGCCGATGGCCTCGCTGATCTGTCCGGCGGACTGCTCAGGCGGATCACAGACCATCAGCCAGCCCAGCACCCGTCCGGCGATGGGCGGCACCCCGTCGCGCGCCAGGTACATGGCGACCCGTTCCACCCACTCCAGCGACGATCCCTGCTCGGTCACACTCGATCCTCATCTCTTGCAGTTATTTTAGTATGAGCTAAAATACCTGTATTGATCAAGTACGCGCCCCCGTCGGGGCCTGCCGATGGTGAGCCGGGAAGTCTGGTCGGCCCGCGACCCGCTGCGGTCACGGAGAATCAGGAGGACGTCCCAATGACCCCCCGTACCCTCAAGCCGCTGCTCGGCAGCGGCATCGCCGTCGGAGTGCTGATGCCGACGCTGCTGTGGGCCGACGGTGCCACACGCCCCGGGTACAGCCTGTGGCACCACGGCGCCAGCCAGCTCGGCACCGGCGAGCGCGCCTGGCTGCAGACGATCAACTTCGTGGTCGGCGGGCTGCTGCTGCTGGCCTTCGCGGCCGGGCTGCGCCAGGCCTTGCACGGCGGCCGTGGCGCCACCTGGGGGCCGATCCTGCTCGGAACGGCCGCGGCCGGCCTGGTCGTGGCCGGGCTGGTGCCCACCGACCCCGCACTGGGCTACCCGCCCGGGCAGCCGGCCGGCGTCACCACGAGCGGCCTCATCCACCAGGTCGCCGGCTTCGCGCTATTCGCCGGGCTCAGCGCCGCCGCGTTCGTCCTGGCCCGGCGGCTGGGAGCGGCAAGCCGCGGCTGGGCCGTCTCTTCCCACCTGTCCGGCACCCTGATCATCGTCTTCGCGTTCGCCGCCGGCATCGCCTACCGCCTCGACACCCTCGGCCTCTGGCGACCGGCCCCCGCCGGTCTGCTCGAACACCTGTCCCTGCTGACCGGCTTCTGCTGGCTCATCGCCGTAGGCGTACGTCTGCTGCGCGGGCACGTCCCGGAGGACTTGAGCACGCCAGCGGATGGCCAAGATTCCGGATCTGCCGCTCCTCAGGCGAGATAGCACGGCACTATGCCCGCCGGGTGGGGTCGCATCACAGGGTGGACGCCACCGGCAAGGCCTCCACCCGTCCCCGGTCACTTGTGTTCCAGGGTGGCGCGTGGTCGCCGCGGGTCCCTAGCGGGACGTGTCAGCGTGCTGGGCGGCGAATCGCTCGCGCCAGCTGTCGATGAGGGGAATCAACTGCTCGGTCATGTAGGCGTAGAAGTCCTTCATCTCGTGCAGGCGCCGGCCGGTGACGCTGTCCTCACCCGCCGCGTCAAGACCTTCCTGGGCGGCCGCGCCCATGGTGGCCGGCATCGCGTTCTGCTGTGACATCAGACTCGCCCAAGCGCCCTGACGAAAGCGGTAGTGATCGCGGCGGCTGCCGGGAGCCGGGACCCCGTTCGAGCAGGCCGAGCCGGAGGCCCAGGAGTGGCTCGGCCAGGGTCGCGGTGCGGCCGGGATCGGCGTGCAGGAGATCGGTGACGCCACGCAGCCGGTCGTCGCGCGGATCGGGCAGGTGCGGGGACTGCTCCGGGGTCTCGGCGAGCCCGTCGATCACCACCGCGCGCAGCCGTTCGTCGGCGCCGGGGCGCGGCTCCCGCCGATCGGTCAGCGCCAGGAGCGCCTCTCGCCGCAGAGGGCTCACCCCCGCGTGCGGGCGCGGTGGCCAGGGCGGCGGGAAAGGCCGGCGGGTTTCCGGCATCGACCGCCAGCCCATGTCGTCGGCGGGCTCGCCGACGGGGCTCAGGCGACGCGATGGTCGTCGACGGCATCGGGATCCCAGTCGATCCCGATGCCGGGAACGTCGGGCGGTGTCATCTGGCCGTCCTCGATCACCGGAGAGCCGCGGGTGATCGCCCGCAACTGCGGGATGTACTCGACGTACATCCCGTTCGGCACCGCGGCGGCCAGGCTGACGTGCAGTTCCATGAGGAAGTGCGGGCTCACCGCGACGTTGAACGCCTCGGCGGCGTGGGCGACCTTCAGCCATGGGGTGATCCCGCCGATGCGGGCCACGTCGACCTGCACGATGCCGACCGCGCCCGCGGCCAGGTAGTCGCCGAACCGCTGGAGGGAGTAGAGGGATTCGCCGACCGCCACCGGCACCGAGGTGGAGGCCGCCAGTCTCCGGTGTCCGTGCAGGTCGTCCGCGGGCAGCGGCTCCTCGAACCAGGCGATGCCGAGCGGCTCGTAGGTCCGGGCGCGCCGGATCGCCTCCGCGGAGGTGAACGCCTGGTTGGCGTCGACCATGACCTCGAAGCCCGGTCCGACCGCCTCGCGGACGGCCGCGAGGCGATCGGCGTCTTCGGCGAGCGACGGTCTGCCCACCTTGACCTTCACCCCGCGCAGCCCGGCTGTGGCCGCCCGCTTCGCGCCGTCCACCAGTTCCTCGACGGGCAGGTGCAGCCAGCCGCTCTCGGTGTCGTAGACGGGTAGCCGCTCGTGCGCGCCGCCTGCCATCCGCCACAGCGACTCCCCGGTACGGCGGCCGCGCAGGTCCCAGAGCGCGGTGTCGACGGCGGCGAACGCCAGTGAGGTGATGGCCCCGACGGTGGTCGCGCGGGTCTGGTCGAGCATGTGCCGCCACAGCGCCTCGACCGGCCGGGCGTCCCGGCCCAGAAGCGCCGGGACCAGGTGGTCGGTGATGAGTGACGTGACGGCCCGCCCGCCGGTCCCGATCGTGTAGGAGTACCCGGTGCCGGACAGCCCGTCGGAGGTGTGCACGGTGACCAGCACCGTCTCCTGCTTGACGAAGGACTGCATCGCGTCGACGCGGACGGCCGCCGGTTGCAGGTCGACCAGCTGGACGTCGATTCGTTCGATTCGGGGCATGTCATGTGCTTTCTTCACTTGAGCGCACCCAGGGTGATGCCGCTCGTGACGTAGCGCTGGAAGATCAGGAAGAGGATGACGATCGGGAAGGTCGCGATGACGAGGCCGGCGAAGAAGGCCCCCTGGTCGCTGACGAACTGGCCCTGGAAGGAGAGCAGACCGACCGACAGTGTGCGGTCCTGCGGGCGGGTCAGCAGCACGACTCCGAACTGGACCTCGCTCCATACGAAGATGAGCCCGAGCAGCGTGACGGAGACGAAACCGCCCTTGCTGATGGGCAGGACCACGCGGAGCAGCGCGGCGAGCTCCCCGTAACCGTCGATCTTGGCCGCCTCGAGCAGTTCCCGCGGCACGGCGGCGAACACCGACCGCATGATGAGGGCGATGGTGGGCGTCATGAACGCCGCGTACACCAGCGAGATGCCCGCCACGCTGTTGAGCAGCCGATACCTGCCCAGCAGCTCGAACGTCGGGATCAGCGCGACGACCAGCGGGACGCTCAGGGCGAGGACCATGACGCGGCTGACCGCGTTCGACAGGCCCCTGGTGGCGCGGGCCAGGCCATAGCCGGCCAGGCTGCCGCAGGTCACGCCGATGGCCAGGCTGCACAGTGCCACCAGCACACTGTTGATGATGTACGTCGACAGCGGCGCGCCACCGACCACGCCCCGCCAGGCGTCGGCGTAGTTCGACAGCACCCACTGGCCGCCCAGCCCCAGCGGGTGGGCGTAGATGTCGCTGGTCGGGTGCAGTGACAGAAGCAGCATCGACACGAACGGCACGACCGTGATCGCCGTCCAGACCAGCAGGAGCGCGTAGCCGACGTACCAGAGCGGGCCGTGCCGCCACACCGAGCGCCGCCGTACGGCCGGGCGCGGCCGGCTCGGAGTCCGTGGCGCGGTCATCGCGCGTCCAGGGTCTGCTGGCGGAAGATCCGCATGACCATGATCCCGATGACGGCGACGATCAGCGTGGTGATGACCGCGGTGGCCGAGCCGTAGCCGTAGTCCTGGTCGACGAAGGACTGTTTGTAGACCAGCACCGGGAGGATGCTCGTGGAGTTGCCCGGGCCGCCTCGGGTCATCGCGTAGATGATGCCGAAGGCGTTGAACGAGAACACCGAGGTCAACGTCGTGATCGTGCCCAGCATCGGTACGATGTTCGGCAAGGTGATCCGGAACAGCCGGCCGGCCGCTCCGACGCCGTCGAGCGTCGCCGCCTCGTGCACCTCCTCGGGGATGGCCTCCATCGCGCCCAGCAAGATCAGCATCGCGTACCCGGTCTGCGTCCACACCGCGACGAAGATCGCCGCGTACAGTGCCGCCGAGGACGACGCCAGCCAGGCGTGATCGTCGCCGAGCCCGATCAGGCCGAGCAGTGAGTTCACCACGCCGGTCGTGGGCTGGAAGGCGTTCGACCAGAAGATGCCCGCGATGCTGACCGGGATGATCACCGGCAGGAACCAGACGACCTTGAAGATCCGGGCGCCGGGGACCTTCCGGCTGATCGCGTTGGCCAGGAGGCAGCCGAGGGTCACCGTGAACACCACGGTCCCGACGAAGAACTGCAGGCTGGTCCCGATGGACTGCCAGACCAGCGAATCGCGCAGCAGGCGCCGGTAGTTGTCGAGGCCGTGGTAGGCGACCGCGCCGATGCCGTCCCAGGTACCGAGGCTGATCCGCACGGATCCGGTGATCGGGTAGGCGACGAGCACGAGCAGCAGCACCAGGGCCGGGACCATCATCGCGATCGGGAAGATCCGTGCCCTCCGGCGCGGCGGCCGCGCCGTGGCGGTCGTCGCCAGGACGACTTTGTCGGCGATCATCAGTCCGACGCTCCCGACACCTTGCCGGACTGCAGGTCCTCCAGCGCCGACTGGTACTGCCGCGCCGCCTCCTGCGGGGTCAGCTTGCCGGCCACGAGCTTCTGCAGCACCGGCACGGAGAACGCCTGCCCGAGCGTGGACGGCACGGTGGAGTCCCAGATGTTGACCAATCCGACGGACCGCGACAGCTCGAACTGCTGCTGCACCAGGTCGCCGAGGTTCGACAGGCTCGACGCGGGGATCGAGGTGAACACCGGGAGCGAACCGGTGGCCGCGATGACGCTGACCTGGTACTTGTCGGTCATGAAGAACTGAAGGAACTTCTTGGCCAGCTCCGGGTTCGCCGCCTTGGCCGGGACCACCAGGGTGTCACCGTTGAAGGCGTCGAAGGGTGTCTTGCGGCCCGGGGTGAGCGGGGGCAGCAGGAACCAGCCCATCTCGAACGACGGCTTGGCCTCCTTCAGGCTCGAGTAGGAGTAGTTGCCGCCCTGCAGCATCGCGAGTTTTCCGCTGGTGAACAGCCCTTGGGCCTGGTCGGTGTCCATGCCGAGCATCCCGTTCTGGTAGATGCCCTTCTTCTGCCAGTCCTGGATCGTCTGGAGCACCTTCACGAAGCCGGGGTCGGTGTACTTGACGTCCGTGGGTGATCCGGGCTTGAAGTTGGTGAGCATGGCGTCGTAGTCCTCGGCCGGCACCGCGGTGGGCAGCAGCGCGTCCAGCGTGTGCCCCAGGTCGTACGGGCTCGAACCGCCCACGCCGAACCCCTCGTAACCGGCGGCCTTGACCTTGCCCACCATGGACTCGAAGTCGGCGACGGAGGCCACCTGGTGGTCGGGCGGGTCGGCGATGCCGGCCTTCGCGAAGGCCGCCTTGTTGTAGTAGACGGGATTGATCAGCAGCTGCTCGTAGAGGACGCCGTAGTGGTGCCCGTCGGTCGTGTAGTAGTCGGCCTGGCTCTTGGAGTACTTGTCCGCCAGGCCCGCGGCCTTCCAGACGTCGTCCAGTGGGGTCAGCTGCTTGTTCTTCAGCAGCGCCGACCAGACGCCCGTGCTGCGCTGGAGGTAGCCGATGTCCGGGGTGCCGGTCGAACTGAGCAGGGCCACATTGGGGCCGCGGGAGCTGCCGGAGTCGACGCCCTCGAAGGTGACCACCGTGCCGGGGTTGGCCTTCTCGAAGTCCTTGCCGACCTGCTGCATCGCGCCGGCCAGCGGTCCGGTGGGGATCTGGATCCGGAGCGACTTGCCGTCGCCGCCGCCTGGCCCGGTGCCGGTGCCGCACGCGACGACGGCGGCCGCGAGCAGGACGCCCGCGAGGACGGGCCTGGCTACCTTGAGAGTTCTAGACAGTGGCATGGGAGCCGTCCTTCCAGGGAGCTGACAGCTCTATGGCGATGACGTCGATGAGCGCGCCGGTCGGCGGCGGCACGGTGATGAACAGTTCGCCGAGCGGCTCGTCGTCCGCGCCGTTCGCCTTGTGCACTTCCTCGTTGAGGCTGTACTCGAGCGGTTGCTCGGTGCCGAGCAGACGAACGCCGACGACCGAGCCGATGGGAACGTTCCTGACGACGAGCACGTCCTGTGGTCGCAGCAGCAGGTGGAGGTAGATGGTGTTGCCGCGCTGCGTGGCCGGGCCGTGGAAGTCGAGGCGTCGCGGCGCGGGCGTGGCCGCGACGATGCTCTCGCCGTGGCCGGCGAGCCAGCCGCCGAGTTGCTTGAGCGCGGCCACCTCGGCCGGCACGAGCGACCCGTCGCCCCGCGGCCCGATGTTGAGCAGGAGGTTGCCGCCCCGGGAGACGACCTCGCTCAGGTAGGAGGCGAGCAGCCGCGGGCTCTTGTAGTCGAGGTCGTCGGGCCGGTAGGCCCAGCTCTCGCTCATGGTGAGGCACAGCTCCCACGGTCCGCCCGGTGGCCGGCGCGGCATGCCCTGCTCAGGTGTCGCGTAGTCGCCCTGGCCCGGCAGCCGGTCATTGATGATCACGTCCGGCTGCAGGGATTTGATCAGCTCGCGGAGCTCGGCGGCGTGCCACTCCTCCGCGGTGCGTTCCCACTCCCCGTCGAACCACAGCAGGTCGATCGGCCCGTACTCGGTGAGCAGTTCGGTGAGCTGTCCCTTGACGTAGTCGAGGTATCGCGCCCACTGCTCCGGTGCGGGCCGCCGGTAGCGGTCGTGCGGGTAGGGACGATCGGCGTCGGTGAACGCCGGGTAGTCGGGATGGTTCCAGTCGAGCAGCGAGTAGTAGACGCCGACACGCAGGCCCTCGGCGCGCAACGCGTCGAAGAACTCCCGGGTGATGTCACGCCCGTACGGCGAGGCCGCGATGGAGAACTCCGACTGCCTCGTGTGGTACATCGAGTAGCCGGCGTGATGGCGGACGGTGAAGACCACGTAGCGGGCACCCGCGTCGCGGGCGAGCCGCGCGACGCCGCGCGGATCCCAGCGCCGCGGGTCGAACGTGGCCGCGCTCGACTGATATTGCGCGATGGTCATGTCGGCTTCGGGTTCTGTCCGGCCCGGCAGGATCGAGTGGCCCACCAGGGGCCAGCCGATCTCCACGCCTTGCTGACTCGCATGGTCCCAGTGCACGAACAGGCCGAAACCCGCCTCGCCGAACCAGTCGGGAAAGGTCACGAGCTCATCCTTCTGCGTTGGGCAGGCTTGCCCAGATCGGATACGATACGATTTGCATGAGGATGCAGGGCGTTTCGGGCATGTGTCAACCACGAATAGGGAAGTTCATTGGGAGGGGAGATGAGTGACTCGACGCCGGTGACGGGCGCGTCCGGCGGCCCGGGTTCCGGCGAGCCGGCCAAGGTCAGCGTCCGCGAATCGGTCTTCCAGACGCTGAAGGCCCGGC
Source organism: Nonomuraea sp. CA-143628 (assembly GCF_050942315.1). NCBI lineage: Bacteria > Bacillati > Actinomycetota > Actinomycetes > Streptosporangiales > Streptosporangiaceae > Nonomuraea > Nonomuraea sp. CA-143628. Next base: position 6,534,542 of record NZ_CP192072.1, on the reverse strand, counting down.
TCATGGATCACGATCTGGAGCCTGGGGCGAAGCTGTCGATCGACGGGCTCGCCCGCGAGCTCGACGTGTCGCAGACTCCGGTCCGCGAAGCGCTCGCGCGTTGCGAGTCGGAGGGGCTCGTCGTCCGCCGGCCGAACACGGGCTATCTGGTGGCTCCCCTGCTCGACCGGGCCGCCCTTGACGACCTGTACGACGTCCGCCTGCTCCTCGAACCGTCCGCCGCCGCGCGTGCCGCACGCTACGCCACGGCCGCCGAGGTGCGCGCCATGCGGGGGTCGCTGGAGCAGATGATGTCACCGCTGGTCGGCGACACCTACGAGGCGTATCGCGGCTTCGCGGAGCTGGACGCCCTGTTCCACAACGCGATCGCCGAAGCCAGTCGCAGCCCGCTCATCGCCGACACGCTGCGCAGGTTCCGCGCGCACACCCATGGCTACCGCCTCTACTTCCGCCACGGGATCGCCACTCACGCCGCCGATGAGCACCGCGCGGTGTTCGACGCCATCTGCCGCAATGATCCGAAGGCGGCGGCGACCGCCATGACCGCCCACCTGGAGGCGTCCCGGTCACGCCTGACGAGCGCCTACGAAACCTGACCCGGCCGGTCCGCGATCCTCTACCGTTTCCCGTTATGCGGTCTCCTGCGCTCACCACCGATCCGCTCGTCGGCCGGCACGACTTGAAGCGACGCCTCGACGAGGTGACCGGCGCCGCGCGTACGGAACAGGGCGGCGCGCTGGTGCTGGAAGGCGAGGCGGGCATCGGCAAGAGTGCTCTGCTGGAGTACGCCCGGAACGCGGCGCCCGGGTTCCGGGTGGTCCGGACCTCCGGGTCGGAGTTCGAGCAGGAACTCCCCTACTCCGCGCTGCACCAACTGTGCGTGCCGATGCTGAAGCACCTCGACGAGCTTCCGGACCGGCATCGCGACGCTCTGCGGGTGGCCTTCGGGCTGGCCGAGGGCACACCCGACCCGTTCCTCATCGGTCTGGCGGCTCTGGGACTGGTGACGGCGGCGGCCCGGGAGCGGCCCCTGATGTGCCTGGTCGATGACGCGCAGTGGGTCGACAGCGCGTCCGCGAGGGCGATGGCCTTCCTCGCCCGCCGGATCGCCGCCGACCCGGTGGCGATGATCTTCGCGGTACGGCCGGCGTACGTGGCGGACGGGCTCGGCGAGTTGCCGAAGCCGGCCGTCCACGGCCTGGCGGACGGGTTCGGCGAGCTGCCGAAACTGGTTGTCCGCGGACTGAGTGACGAGGACGCCAAGGCGCTGCTGGCGACGCGAAGCCCGTTCCCCCTCGACGACCAGGTCCGGGACCGGCTCGTCGCCGAGGCCCAGGGGAACCCGTTGGCGCTGCTGGAGCTGCCTCGCGCCGGTGGCTTCGCCCCGCCTGACGGGTCCTCGATGCCGGCCCGGATCGAGTACGGCTTCCGCGCCAGGCTGGCCGGTCTGTCGTCCGAGGCCCGGCTGCTGCTGATCGTGGCGAGCGCCGACCCGACCGGCGACCCGGGCCTGCTCTGGCCGGCCGCGCGCCACCTGGACCTCGATGTGACGCCGGCCGGCGCTGAGGCGGATGCGACGGGACTGGTCGAGTTCGGGACCCGCGTCCGCTTCTGCCACCCGTTGGCGCGTTCCGCGGTCTACCGGGCCGCCGACGCCGGCGAACGCCGCGCGGCGCACGAGGCGCTGGCGGCGGTCACCGACCCGATCACGGCTCCGGACCGCCGGGCCTGGCACCGCGCCCAAGCAGGTTCCGGCCCCGATGACGACGTCGCCGGCGAGCTGGAGCGGTGCGCGACGCGTGCCCAGGCGCGCGGAGGCGTGGCGGCCGCGGCGGCCTTCCTCGAGCGCTCGGTGGCGCTGTCGCTGGATCCCGCGCGCCGGATCGACCGTACTCTGCGCGCCGCCCAGGCCGGCTTCGACGCGGGGGCCTCCGGCAAGGCGGCGGACCTGCTCGCGCTCCTCGAACCCGCCGCGCTGGAGGAGTTCCAGCGTGCTGAGGTCGACTTACTTCGGGGCCGGATCGCCTTCACCAGGCACGCCGACGGCTCCGGACCCATGCTGATGGTGCGCGCCGCCCAACGGCTGGCGAGCCTGGATCCGGACCGGGCACGTGAGTGTTTCCTCGATGCCGTCGAGATGAGCCTGTCCGTCGGCCGCGGCGGTGCCGTCATCGATCGGGTCCTCACCGCGGCCCGCTCCACGGCACCGGCACCGAGCTCGCCGGACGCCCTCGACGCGCTGATCGTGCTGGCCGACGACGGGTACGACGCCGCGGTTCCGCTACTTCGCCACGCCCTCTACGGCATCGGCGACCCGTTCTGGACGCGGCGTCCCGCGCTCGCCACGATGATCGCCGTCGAGCTGTGGGACACGGACACCCTGGCCGCCATCGCCACCTGGCTGGTGAAGGCGGGCCGCGCGTCGGGCTCGCCGCTGCTGCTCAGGCTCGGCCTCGCGCAGAAGGCGGTCGAGGCCACCCTGATCGGCGACCTCGGGCAGGCGATCGCCACCACCGCCGAGGAGGCGGCCATCGCCGACGCGAGCGCCGCTCCCCCGCTGCTCCACCACCGGCTGCACCTCGCCGCGCAGCGCGGCCGCCGCGAGGAGGCCCTTGAGCTGTGCGAGGCGGCCGCCGCGGCACCGGCCACCGGATGGCCGGGACAGGTCACGAACCTGCACTGGACGACGGCCATGCTCCACAACGGGCTGGCCGAATACCCGGCCGCGCTGGCCGCGGCCCGTAAGGCCACCGAGCACGATGATCTGTTCCTCACCGGAGCGGCCCTGCCGGAGCTGATCGAAGCCGCGGTCCATTGTGCGGACCACATCACCGCGGCGCGGGCACTGGACTCCCTCACCGAGCGCACCCGGGCCGGCGGAACCACCGCCGGCCGGGGAGTCGCTGCCTACTCACGAGGGCTTGTGACCGGCGTCGAGGATCACTACCGGGAAGCCGTCGACCTGCTCGCCGAGGGCCCGCTGCTCCCCTACCTGGCTCGGGCGCACCTGGTGTACGGCGAATGGCTGAGGCGCGAAGGCCGCCGGCGTGACTGCCGCGAACACCTGCGCACCGCCCACGAACTGCTGTCCAGGGCCGGGGCGGAGGGCTTCGCCCGGCGGGCCGCCGGCGAGCTGCGCGCCACCGGCGAGACGGTCCAGGTCCGGTCCGAGCAGACGTACGGGAGGCTGTCCATGCAGGAGGTCGCCGTCGCCCGCCTCGTGGCCTCGGGCGCCACCTCCAGCGAGGTCGCCGTCCAGCTCTACATCAGCAAGCGCACCGTGGACGCCCACCTGCGCAAGATCTTCCGCAAGCTCGGCATCACCTCACGCAGACAGCTCAAAGATCACGCCGACCTCGTCGTCCAGGACCGGCCCGACGGCGGGTGACTTGCCGCACAGCGTCGGCGATACCGCGCTTGGCCGACGGGAACCGTTGTCAGGCGTCGGGCACGAGGACCGCCGGTCGCCTCCATCCGCGGCAGGGTCGTTGCCGCCGCGCTACTTGGCCGGCACGGCTGAGGGTCGTACACCGGTCTCCCGCAGAAAAGCGGACGACAGGTGCCCTGGACTGCTGAAACCGCACCGCCGAGCCACCTGGCTCACCGTCATCCCGTTCTCCAGAAGGCGCGTCGCGTGCGCGATACGCAGCCGGGTGAGGTAGCGGACCGGGGTCTCCCCCGTCGCCTGCTTGAACACCCGCAGGAAGTGATAGGGGCTCAGCCGCACTTCCTCGGCCAGCTCCGCCAGGCGCACCGGCTCACTCAACCGGTCGCGCATGTACGCGATGGCCTTGCGCACTCGAACGTCCTCACGCCTCGTCCGGTCCGCCGAGCCTCGCCGGCCTTCGCGGATCGCCAGGTGCACCACCAGAAACCGCGCGGCCGCGTCGGCGTAGAGTTCGTCCGCGCCCGCCGCGGTGGCGGCGGCCAGCGACTTGAGCACCGCGCCGATCAGCTCGCCGCTGTCCGGCGCCGGATCTCCGGCCGGGAGCGCCGGGCCACCGAGCTCGTCGACCACCCGGTCGAGCACGTCGGCGGGGAGATGGACGTGGATGGAGTGCATCGGCGCCGTGGTCTCGTACCGCAGGCGAGTCGGTACGCCCGGTGTGGCCATCCCGATCTCGCCCGGCGTGATGGGTGTGGTCCGCCAGCCTTCGCCGGTGTCGATGTGCAGCTGTCCCGCGCCGCCGGTGATCAGCCACAGGTGCGCGTCCGCCGAGGGCGGCATGACCATCTCACCGGCTGCCTCGACGTGCTCGAACTTCTGGAGCAGCAGCGAGCGCCATCCGGGCCGTTCCCAGCTGCACAACGATCGGCGGACGAACCGGTCCAGGTCCAGGCCGGCGTAGCCGGCCATGTCGAAGCGCGGTTCCCTCTGCATCAGCGAGACCACTTCTCCGGTACGGGTGACGAGCGGCTAATTACCCAAGCTCACTTTTGTTACACCCTATAACTGGCTCATCGCTATCGTCAATCGCGATGGTGATAGCCTCTAACTCGCGGTGGCGCACGGTGACCAGAGAGGCCGACCCATGGACAGCGATGCGGTGAGCCCGCGCGAGCGCTACCGGGCGCAGGTGCGAGACGAGATCAAGCGACACGCCTGGCAGCAGATCGCCACGACGGGCGTGTCGGCGTTGTCCCTCAAGGCGATCGCCAAGCAGCTGGGCATGAGCGGCCCGGCCCTCTACCGCTACTTCGCCAGTCGCGACGATCTGATCACGGCGCTCATCAGGGACGCCTATCGCAGCCTCGCCGACGCCGTTCGCGAGGCGTACGACTCCGGTGCCGGCATCGCCGCGCTGGCGCACGTCGTACGCGCGTGGGCCCTGAGCGATCCGCACCGATACCTGCTGATCTACGGCACACCCGTGCCGGGCTATGAGGCGCCCGCCGACACCGTCGCGATGTCGCAGGAGATCATGGCCGTGCTGGTCGGCGCTTACCGCAAGGCCGACATCTCATCGCCGGAGACCCCATTCGGCGCTCACCTCGACAGCCACCGGCACTGGGCGCCTGATCCCACCGCGCCGGCGGCCGTCCTGCGCCAGGCCCTGACGTTCTGGACCCGGCTGCACGGCGTGCTGTCCCTCGAACTCGCCGGCCACTTCACCGGCATGGACATCGACGTCGGGCTGCTGTACGCCGACGAAGTCGGCTCACTGCTGCGATAGCGCCTCGGCCTGCCGTGGCAGAGCCTCGTCCGGTTCCGCCGACCGCCGCCGCGCCAGCGGGGCCAGCACGCGCTGAACGATGAAGTACTCCGCGACCAGCACGTTTCCCAGCAGAGACAGCCACGCGCTCGACGCGTAGACATCGCGGTACTCCAGCGACGGCATGACGCCCATCAGCGCCAGCCCGGTCAGCTGGTAGAGCCGCAGAGTCACGGCGGCGAACGTGAACGCGTAATTGCGGACCATCCAGATGCGGTGCAACTGCACCTCGCCGCGGCGGATCGCCCGATACGCCTTGGCCGCCGTGTACAACCACGCCACGATCAGCCCGAAGAACGCCACCTGCAAGGTGGGGCCGCTCGGCGTCACCGCGGAGGAGTAGGCCGCCGCCATCGCGGCGGCCACGACCGAGATCAGATACACCCGCCCCGTGATCCGATGCGCACGGGGGAAACGGGCCCGCAACCGCGGCACGAACTGCCACGGCCCGACGAGAAGTGCCGTGCCGGCGGGCACCGCGTGGAACACGAGACTCACGTAGTACCCCGGGATGCTCATGTCGAGACCCGGAACGGTCGTGCCGCCGACCAGATACGGCGGCACGAAGTAGGCCGTGATGCCGGTCGCCAGCACGGCGAGAAGACTCCACAGGGTCCACCACCAGCGGCGGCGAACGGCCCGTGACATGGTCACAGCGGACATGCGAACTCCAATACCTGCGCGGGAACGAGAAGGAAGGCGCGCGATGCGCGAAGTCGGCGGCAGCGGGCCTTCGCCTCGCCGCGAACGACGCCGATCAAGCGGCAACCGTAGGCGCGGGCAGGTCATGAAGTCGATGCGGGAGATTGCTGAAGAACGGGCTGGAATTGCGGTCGGCCGAGGGGCGTGCTCGCCGGCTTCGTGGGTGCCTACGCGCCGTTGCCATCGAATAGGCAACACCTACCGGCGCGACGAGACACGGGGCTCGTTCATAGTGGGCGCGCCATCATCAAGCGCTGGACCTCTTGGTCAACAGCGTTCACCACCTACGAAGAGGAGCTTGATGATCTTCCACAGCATCCGCATGAAGGCCAAGGCCGGCGTGACGCAGGAGCAGATTGAGCAGGCCCTGGACAGCATGCGCAACCAGGGCCGGGTCATCTCGGCGGTGAAATCGTTCGTCGTCGGCCGGGACTACGGAGGCGATTTCGACTGGGGTGGCGTGTTCGTCCTCGAGGACCTCGACGGCTACTGGGAGTACCTGACGCATCCGGCGCACGCGCGCACCGACCAGCTCGGTATGCCACTGGTCGAGAAGTACGACTCGTACGACATCACTGACGACGACGACCCGCAGATGGGAACGAAGATCGCCGACCTGCACCGGCGACGGTACGAAGGCGACCCCGAGCTGGCCGCGCTGGTGGGCATGCTGCCGTAGCCCGCGCGGTCGCGGCGATCAGGCGGCCTTGCCGCGGGCGATGTAGAGGTTCATGCCGGTGAAGTCGAGAGTGACGTTGTAGGGCTTGTAGAAGGAGTGGGAGATGTGGGCCCACACGTCGAACCCGAAGGGGGCCAGCGGCTGGCTGGGGTTCGTCATGCAGTAGAACTCCTTGGCGACGGCCTCACCGAGCCGGATCTCCTTCGGATAGCAGGGGTAGGCGACGACCGGGTGGCTGTGGGCGAACGTCTCGACCGGGCGGTCGTAGTCAGTGCGGATCCGCAACTGCTCGGCCGTTTCCCCGGGCATGCTCGCGGCGATCTCACCGGTTCCGCCGATGGGCACCGCCACCACCCGTGGTCCGGAGCCGGCGATGCTGCCCGTGCTGTGGCACATGTGCTCACGGGCCAGCCACAGCGGCAGGGGCTGGGCGCCCGCTCGTTCGGCGGCGGCGCGTACCTGGGTGGCCGTTTCGGGGGTCCGGCGGCGCAGGATCAGCGACCGGCCCGCGTAGTCGAAGGTGGTCAGCAAGTGGTAGAAGACCCACGTGCCGATGATGCCGTCGTTGGACTCCTCACCTGTGTCTGTTTCCGACCACTCCACGGGAATGTTGCGCAGCTCGATGCCGCCCAGCTTGAAGGAGTCCAGCACCCCGAAGTACTGCCACGCGCTGCCGCCCAGGTAATCGATCTTCTGGCTGGCGACGGGGCTCAGCCCGGCTTCCTCGGCTACCTTCGCGGACATGCCCAGCCACGGGGCGCCGGTGTAGGGCACGAAACGCTTCGGCGGTCCGCCGTTGACCAAGGCCTCCACCAGTGGGAACGGGTCCATCTGCGCGAATGAGACACGCGCGATGTCGCCGTGGATCTGATACGGCTCGCCGCTGACCGCCGCGAACCATTTGGCGAAGACTTCGTCGCCGGTCGCTCGCCAGTGTGGTGCGGAGAGGGCGAGTTCGTCCTGCCGGATGTAGCAATCGGCCAGGAACCGGTTGGCGTCCTTGTCGTCGGGTGCCAGCTCGAGGGCCATCTTGAGGTATTTCTCGGCGTCGGGGAACCGGTTGGACAGCAGCCCGATATAGCCGCGCCGACGGGCCGCCTGCATGTTCTTGGGGTCTGTTTTCAGGATCTCTTCGTAGGCGCGGCCGGCCTGCTCGAACTTCCCGGCCTTGAACAGCGCGTCGGCGTCACTGTTGCCTTCTCTGCCATCAGCCACGGCTTCTCCCCTTTTCGTGAGCACCATCGCCGTGACGTTCTGTCCAGCGGACGGTCAACCCCGTCCACTGTCGACCGGCCGTGTCCCCACCCCGTCCGCGCCCTGTCATGAGCGTGTCACGGTCGCGCCTACGGTTGCGCCTTCGGTCGCCCCCGTCGAGAAACGGTGACATGCGGCGGACAACGCGCGCACATTCGGCACCGATCGTGGTTCGTCATGAACGACACATCTGGATCGCTGGGATGGCACCTGCGAGCGGCGCGTGAGAGGGCGTTCGCCGGGCGGGAGGAGGAGCTCGCGGTTTTCCAGGCGGCGTTGTACGGCGGCGGTCGCAGCGTGCTGTTCGTGCACGGTCCCGGCGGGATCGGGAAGTCGGCCTTGTTGCGGCGGTTCGCTCACGAGGCCGCGGTGACGGGGCGGCCGGTGTCCATGGTGGACGGGCGCATGTCGGAGCCGTCGCCGGAGGCGTTCGAGGCAGAGGCGGAGCCGGTCTTCCGTGACGCGGGGGCGGTACTGCTGGTCGACTCCTTCGAACGCGTTCAGGGCCTGGAGGGATGGCTGCGTGAGCGGTTCCTGCCGCGGATGCCCGTGGGGGCGCTGGTGGTGATCGCGGGGCGCTACCCGCCGGATCTGCGCTGGCAGGCGGACCCGGGGTGGGCGGGCGCGCTGGAGGTGCTGCCGCTGCGCGACCTGCGGGCCGAAGACGCGCAGGCCCTGATGGACTCCTGCGGGGTGCCGGCCGAGTCGCGTGAGCCGCTGGCGGCCTTCGCCGGTGGCCATCCGCTGGCGCTGCTGCTGGGGGCGGCCGCAGCGGTGAAGGACGGCGGGGCCGGCCGGCGGTGGACGCCGGGTCAGGACGTGGTGGCCACGTTGCTGGACCAGCTGGTGGGCGAGGTGCCTTCGGCGGCCCATCGGCATGCTCTGGAGATCTGCGCGCACGCGTACACGACCACGGAGGACCTGCTGCGGGCGGCCCTGCCGCAGGAGGCCGGGACGTTGTTCCGGTGGTTGCGGCGGTTGCCGTTCGTGGCGTCGAGCGGTCTCGGGTTGTTTCCGCATGACGTGGTGCGGGAGGTGGTGGAGGCTGACCTGCGATGGCGGGATCCGGAGGGGTACGCGGTGATGCGCGAGCGCGTTCACGCGCATCTGGCGGACAAGGTGCGTACGGCGAGCGACGCGGACGTGCCCGGCGCGGTGGCGGCACTGCTCTACCCGCATCGCGGCGACGGGGCGCCGGCCGATTTCCACGGCCGCCACGACGAGGGCGAGTTCCAGGAAGCGGCGCTGCGCCAGGAGGACGTCGGCACGCTGGTCCGGATGGCGACGGCGGCGGAGGGCGCGGCGTCCGCGCGCCGCGCCGCCTTCTGGGCGGAACGTCAGCCGGAGGCGTTCCGGCTGTATCGGCGGACCGAGACCGGCGAGCCCGTGGCCTTCTCCGCGTGGTTGCGGCTGGCGGAGTTCGATGAGGAGGAGCTGACGGCCGATCCCATCGTGGCCATGGCGTGGGCGCACGCCCGTGCCACCACGCCGTTGCGCGCCGGTGAGCATGTGGCGGTCAGCCGGCTGTGGACGCTGCCGACGTATCGCGGAAAGACGTATTACGGAAAGACGTATTACGGAAAGACGTATCGCGGAAACTCGCCCCTGATGGAGGTGATCCAGTGGCGAGTGATCGGCGATTGTCTGCGGGCCGAACGGATGGCCTGGTCATATATCGCGACACGGCATCCGGACCAAGCGTGGGCGGAGCGGTTACGGCATTACGGGATGCGTGACCTCTCCGAGCAGCCGCGGCTGGGGGATGACGCGTACACCCTGTTCGTCCATGACTGGCGCGCGGTGCCGGCGCGGGCGTGGCTGGAGCGGATGAACCGGCAGCTCGTCGGCGCCCCGGGTGCCGCGACGGCGGAGCTGGCGGTGCTGTCGCGGGCGGAGTTCGCCGAGGCGGTCCGCGAGGCGTTGCGCCGGTTGTCGCGGCCGGACGCGCTGGCCGTTTCCCCTCTGACGCGCACCAGGCTGATCGCCGAGCGGGCCGGGCAGGATCCGGCCGCGGCGCTGGGTGACCTGCTGCGCCAGGCGATCGACGGCCTGCGTGCGGATCCGCGCTCGGTCAAGTTCCATCAGGCGCTGTCGGTCACGTTCCTGCGCGGCACGCCCACCCAGGAGCTGGCCGCGGAACGGCTCGGCCTGCCGTTCAGCACCTACCGCCGCCATCTGGCGGCCGGCATCGAACGCCTCCGCGCCGACCTGTGGCACCGGGAGTTGTACGGCGCACCGGCTTACCGATCCGCCTAAGAGTCGGCGAGAGCGAAGCCCGCTGCCGCCTCCGCGTGCAGCCGAGCGCTCGGCAGCACCGGGATGGAGCTGTCCTTCTCACTGATCAGCAACTCGATCTCCGTGCAGCCGAGGATGACGCCTTCAGCGCCGTCGGCCGCGAGATCATCGATGATCCGGGCGTAGGCGTCCCTGGACGATTCCCGGAGCTCCCCGCGCACCAGTTCGTCGAATATCACGTGATGGATCAGTTCCCGCTGCTCACGCCGCGGGACGACCACGTCGAATCCGTGGGCGGCCAGCCGATCCCGGTAGAAGGGCTCGTCCATGGTGAATCGCGTGCCCAGCAGGCCGACCTTGCGCATGCCCCTGGCACGGATCTCGGCGCCCAGGGTGTCGGCGATGTGCAGCACGGGTACGCTCACGGCCCGCGCCACGTCGTCGCTCACCCGGCTGAAGGTGTTGCTGCAGATGAGCAGGACCTCGGCGCCCAGATCCGCCAGTTTCCCGCCCGCCCCGGTCAGCAGCGTGCTCACCTCGTCCCAGCGGCCGGCGAAGATGAGGTCCTCGACACGCGTGTAGTCGACCGACCAGATGAGGCTGTCGGCGGAATGGCTGCCGCCGAGTCGCTCGCGTACCCGCTGGTTGATGATCTGGTAGTAGATCACCGTCGATTCCCAGCTCAACCCGCCGATAAGCCCGATAGTGCGCATGGAACTCCGTTTCCTGTGAACAGTCACTGGGCCAGCGCACGGGCGCAGGCGCCGAGCCCGATCTCGCTGGAGGCCTTGACGAGCACCACGTCTCCCGGTTCGAGGAGGGAGGTGGCCAGCTCGATGGCCCCGGCCACGTCCTCGACGGTGTGGACGGCCACGCCCTGGTTCGAAGTCTCCGCCGCCCACGCCATCGCGAGCGGATCCCCCGCGCCGACCGTGATCAGCACGTCGAAGCGGAGGTCGGCGACGAGCCGGCCCATCTCCGCGTGCCGGGCGCGGGAGGCGTCGGCCTGCTGGCCCATCGCGCCGAGTATGGCGACGGTACGACGGGTGCCGGCCAGCTCCTTGACCGCCCGTAGCCCGGCCCGCATGGACTCGGGGTTGGCGTTGTAGGCGTCGTTGACGATGGTGATGCCGTCAGGTCGTTCGACGATCTCCAGCCGGCCCCCGGAGCGCCGCCGCGCGGCGGTCAGCCCATCGGCGATCTCGGCGACGCCCAGGCCGAGTGCGGTGGCGACGGCGGCGGCGCCCAGGGCGTTGCTCACCTGGTGCTCGCCTATGAGGTCGAGCTCGACCGGGGCACGGCCGGCGGGCGTCACCAACTCGAACGCGGTTCGCGCCCGGTCGGCCATCCGTACGCCTTCGGCTCGCACCCGCGCCCGCGCCGACCTGCCGTACAACACGATCTGGGCCTTGGTGCGGCCGGCCATGCCCATGACGTACGGGTCGTCGGCGTTGAGCAGTGCGAACCCGTCCGCCGGAAGCGCCTCGACCAGCTCGCCCTTGGCCTCGGCCACGTCGGCCAGCCCGGCCCCCATACGCTCGATATGCGCGGTGCCGACATTGAGCACCAACCCGACCTGGGGAGGCGCGAGCCCGGTCAGGTATGTCAGGTCGCCCTTACGGCCCGCGCCCATCTCCAGCACCAGGTATCGGGTGGTGGCGTCGGCACGCAGCACGGTGAGCGGCAGCCCGAGCTCGTTGTTGAACGACCTGTCGGTGGCGACCGTCGCGGCGCGCCGTTCGAGCACCTGGGCCAGCAGGTCCTTGGTCGTGGTCTTGCCCACCGAGCCGGTCAGGCCGATCACGATCGGGCTGACGCGTTCGAGCAGGTGCCTGGCCAGCAGGCCGATCGCGACCTGGACGTCCTCGACCACCAGGGCGGGCACGCCGACGGGCCGTGCGGCCAGCACCGCGACGGCGCCGTCCGCGATGGCACCGGCCGCGTAGTCGTGACCGTCGACGCGGGCGCCGACCGTCGCGGCGAACAGGCCGCCGGGCACCACCTCACGGGAGTCGACCGCCGCGGGCGCCGTCACCAGCGCCCCCGGGTCGGGCACGTCACGCAGGCTCGCGCCGACGACCTGCGCGATCTCGTTCAGCGCCATGGGGATCACGAGCCGCTCCTGGCGAACGCGAGGTCGATCAGTCGGCGCAGCAGGTCCGGGTAGGGGACACCGCTCGCGGCCCAGCACCGGGCGTAGACGGAACGGGAGGTGAAGCCGGGCATGGTGTTGATCTCCAGTACGTACAGGCGTCCCGTGTCCTCCTCATAGAGGAAGTCGACCCGGGACAGTCCGTAGCCACCGATCGCCCGGAAGGCGCGCAGGGACAGCTCGCGCGCCTCCTCGGCCACCCGTTCCGGCAGCACGGCGGGGATGGTGGCGATCTCGGCGTTACTGAGGTATTTGGCCTCATAGTCGAGCCAGTCGCCGGGCACGAGGAGCTCGCCAGGCACCGAAGCATCCGGAGTGTCGTAGCCGCCGAGCACGCCGCAGATGAGCTCGCGCGCGGTCACGCCCTGCTCGACGATGACCACCCGGTCGTAGGTCAGCGCCAGCTCCACGCCCGCGCGCAGCTCCTCGATGGAGGTCACACGTGAGATGCCGATGGAGGAGCCCATGCTGGCCGGTTTGACGTACATCGGCCAGTCGAGCGACTTCACCAGACCCCAGTGGTCGGTGGCGGTGCGCCATTCGTGCTCGGTGAACCACACATGCGGGGTGACCGGAATGTCCTCCGCCAGGAACATGCGCCGCATCGCGACCTTGTCCATGGCCACGGCGGAGGCCATGACGCCGCAGCCCACGTACGGGATGCCCAGAGTCTCCAGGTGACCCTGGACGACGCCGTCCTCGCCGAACGGCCCGTGCAGCACGGGGAAGACCACGTCCGCCAGATCGCGTCGCAGCTCCACCGGCCACCTGCCCTGCCGGTCGATGATGACGGCGACGGGCTCGTACAGATCCCTCGGCAGAGCATCGAGCACAGCCTGCGCCGACTGCAGCGACACCTCGTGCTCGGCGGACGGTCCACCCGCCAGCACAGCCACGCGTACGCGTTCGGTCAAGATCACTCAGCCTTTCCTCAGCGGCACGGCGGCAGCACGGTGTCCGCCGTCGTGGAACCAGCCCGCCGAGTCTCGGCTCTTCGCCTGATCACTTCCCAGGCCATTCGCTGCCCAGTTCCTGACCAAAGCGCACCCGCGGGTGTGCCGCTACGCGGCGCACCCGCCCGAAGCCATCGGCCGCTCGGCGCGGTCCCCGACCTGCCTGTTACCGCCAAGATGCGTTTTGTAGGTCGGGCATAGGATCAGCGGCATGGCGTTGCGACTTGTTCAGGTGAATTTCAAGGCTCGGGATGACTCGGCGCTCGGCCGGTTCTGGGCGGACGCGCTCGGCTGGGGTCTTTCCAGCGAGGGACCCGGCGTGACCAACCTCGAACCCGAGGGCTTCTCCTGGCCGGACCCCGACGCCTTCTACATCGATCTCGTCCGCGTCCCGGACCCCGAAACGGTGAGATACCGCGTACACCTCGACCTCGCCACCACCTCCGCCGCCCATCAGGCGGAGCTGGTCGCGCGCCTGAAGGAGCTCGGCGCGACGCCCGCCGACGTGGGCCAGGGCGACGTCCCGTGGACGGTTCTGGCCGACCCGGAGGGCAACGTGTTCTGCGTGCTGGAGCCCCGGGAGATCTACCGCGACACCGGGCCGATCGCCGCGATGGTGGTCGAGTGCGCCGATCCGCGGGCCATGGCCCGGTTCTGGGGTGAGGCGACGGACTGGACCGTGCACGAGGTCACCGACGATCACGCGCGGCTGCGCTCGGCCAAGGGTGTCGGCCCATATCTTGAGTTCCTCCGCAGGCCCGGCGTGCAGACCGTGTGGACCCGCATCCATATCGACCTGCTGCCCGACCCCATCGACGAGCAGGCGGCGGAGGTGGCCCGGCTGCGGACCCTCGGCGCGACGCCCGCCGACGTCGGCCAGGGCGACGTCCCCTGGAAGGTCCTGGCCGACCCGGAAGGCAACGAGTTCTGCGTCCTCGGCCGGGCCTGACGCGAAACCTACGCCGACGGCCCAGGTCTGGGACCCTTGAAGATCACCGGGTGATCGTGTCGCAGCTGACCGGCTGCCCGGTGGCGAACGACTCGTTGGCGGCCAGTCCGATCGCCAGGGCGCGGGCGCCGTCCCGCTCGTCCGCGAGCGCCACCGGGGAGGCCGCGCCGTCGAACATCGCGGCCAGCATGCGCTCGTCGGCGCCGCCGTGCCCCTCGTGGACCACCGTCACCGGGACCTCGCGCGGGGGCGCCCACAGAGGACGCACGCGGATCCGCGCCCCGCCGGAGTTGGGCGGGGCGACGTCGCCGTGCAGCGCCCCCGACCCGGCGGTGACGCCCGTGCCCGGATCGGCCCATTGCGTCTCCTCCACCTCCAGTTCCAGCCGTCCCCGGGTGCCGTTGAACATGACCCGGTACCCCTCCCAGGGGGAGTACGCCGTGAGGTGGTAGGTCATCGTGGCGCCGCTGGCGTAGGTGACGAGGACCGCCATGTCGTCCTCGATCGTGATGTCGTCGCCGAAGACGTTGCGGTCGCGCACATAGCCGTCCTCGTGCTCGGCGTTCAGGTACAGCTCTTTGAGCTGTGCGTTGGCGGCGAGGTCCAGGGCGAACGGATCGCTCGCGGCCTCGGGCGCCCCATGGGCGCGCTCGTAGTCGCGCGCGAAACCGGACGCCCGGCCGTTGGCCGCGCCGTAGAAGGCCAGGCGGCCCTGCCCGTAGACGCGCCGCGGCACGCTGCCCAGCCACCAGTTCACCAGGTCGAAGTGGTGCCCGGACTTGTGCACCATCAGGCCGCCGCTGCCGGCCCTCAGACGGTGCCAGCGCCGGAAGTAGTCGGCGCCGTGGCGTACGTCCAGGAGCCACTCGAAGTGCACGGACAGGACCTGGCCGATCTCGCCCGCCCGCAGCAGTTCGCAGACCTTCTCGTGCACCGGGTTGAACCGGTAGTTGAAGGCCACCGTCACGCCGGAGCCCGTGCGGTCCACGGCGTCCAGGATCCGGGCGCAACGGGCGGCGTCCGTGGCCATCGGCTTCTCGGTGATCACCTGGCAGCCCGCCTCGAGCGCGGGGACGATGTAGGCGTCGTGGAGGGCGTCGACGGTGGTCACCACCACGGTGTCGACGTCGCGGAGCAGGCGGGTGTACCCGTCCGGGCCAAGGGTCGCGGCCGGGGGCCGGCCCAGCGCGGTGATGAGCCGGTTGTGCACGGCCATGCGGGTCCGGTTCGGGTCGCACAGGGCGACCAGGTCGACGTGCTCGCGCCGGGCCAGGCCCTGGGTGAACAGCTGCGCGCGAAGGCCGGTGCCGACGATCGCGGCTCGCCGGGGACGGGACATGGGCAACCCTTCTGTCACTGTTTGACGGCGCCGGCGAGCCCGTTCACGAAGAACCTCTGCAGCACCAGGAAGATGGCGATGATGGGGGCGAGGGTGATGACGGAGCCGGCGCACAGCAGCGTCCAGTCGGTGGAGTTCTCGCCGATGAAGGCGTACATCCCGACGCCCAGGGTGCGCAGTTCGGGACGGGCGAGAGTGAACACCAGCGGGATGAAGAAGCTGTTCCACGCCGAGATGGCGGTGAACAGGCCGACCGTCGCCAGCATCGGCCCCGACAACGGCAGCATGATCCGCCAGAAGACCTGGTGGAAGTTGGCCCCGTCGACCCGGGCGGCGTCCTCCAGCGAGCCGTCGATCGCCCGGAAGTAGCCCATGAACAGGAAGGTGCCGAAGACGATCCCGCCGGCGGACTGCACGATGATGATCGACCACAGGCTGTTGAGCAGGCCGAGCGCGTTCATGATGTCGAAGATCGGGATGATGGTGTACCCGTGGGGCAGGAACACCGTCCCCGCCACCGCGACCAGCACGAGCCCCTTGCCGGGGAACTCGGTGCGGGCCAGCGTGTAGCCGGCCATGGCGGTCACCAGCAGGGTGATGACCACCGTGGCGACGGTGATGGTGAGCGTGTTGAGGAAATACTGGCCGAAGGACGCCCCCTGCCAGGCCTGCCCGTAGTTGGACCACAGCGGCGTGCCGGGCAGCGGGTTCAGGCCGCGGCCGAAGAACTCGTCGGTGCTCTTCAGCGAGCTGCCCAGTGTCCACACGAACGGGTACAGCCAGGCGATCCCGCCGAGGAGGAGGAACACGTGCGTCATCCACGGCGCGCGCCGGGTCATGCGCGACCTCCCCTGCGCTTGACCAGCACCCGCAGGAAGAGGGCCTGGGCCACGGCGAAGACGATGAGCAGCACCCCGTAGAAAAAGGAGGCCGCCGAGGCGAGGCCGACGTCCCGCTCGACGGTGGACCCGCCGAACCCGCCGAACGCCAGGTGGTAGATGTAGGTGTTCACGACCTCGGTGGCGAAGTACGGCCCGCCGTTGGTGAGCACCTGCACGAGGTCGAAGACCTGGAACGAGCCGATGACCGACAGCAGCACGATGACGACCCCCACCGACCTGAGCATGGGGACGGTGATGTAGCGGAAGCTCGCCAAGGCGCCCGCGCCGTCGAGCCGGGCCGCCTCGTACAGCTCGTCGGGGATCGTCTGCAGACCGGCCAGGAAATACACCAGGTTGTAGCCCAGCGTGTGCCAGATCCCGACCCCGATGATGATGAGCATCGCGAAATTCGGGTCGCCCAGCCAGTCCACGTATTCGTCGGTGAGGCCGATCGACATCAGGGCGTCGTTGACGACGTCCCCGAAATTGGAGAAGAGCAGCTGGACGACCACGCCGACGACCGCGGCCGACGTCACCACCGGAAGGAAGAAGAGCGTCCGGTACAAAGTCCGCCCGCGCAGCCGGCGATTGTTCAGCACGAGGGCGAGCGCGAGCGCGAGAACGAGCTGGACGGGCACCACGAGCAGCACATAGAAGAAGGTGTTGCGCAGGGCTCCCCAGAAGATGGAGTCCGTCATCACCCGGGAGAAGTTGGCGAGCCCGACGAAGTCGCCGGGCTCGCCGATCCCGTCCCACCGGTAGAAGGTGTAGCCGAGCGACGCGATGATCGGGTAGATCACGAACGCCAGCAGCAGCACCAGCATCGGCAGGACGTACAGGTAGGACCAGCGTGCCGCGGCGATCCGCTGCCGCAGGCGGGACGCCCTGCCCGCGACCAGCGCACGGGGCCGGCCGACCAGTTGGATGTCCGTCATCAGCTCATCCGCGCTTGGTGGTGTACGACTTGGCGATGTCCCAGTCGGCGAACACGTAGTCGTCCATGCTGACCTTCAGCCCCTGCCCGCGGGCCTTCGAGACGGCCTCGCTCAAGGCGCCGTTGAGGCGGTCCTCAAGCTCCTTGAGCGCCTTGGGCACGTCCTTGAGCTGGCCGGTGTAGATGCCGGCCGCGACGTCCGGGAGGTCCGGCTGAACCGGCGCCACCTCCACCTTGGCCAGCTCCGGGTTGCGGATGGCGGGCACCGGGCCGACGAGCGCCGTGCTCGCCATGGCCACGTACTGTTTGAAGGTCGGCGAGGTCACGCCCGCCGGGTCGTTGTTGTCGGGGTAGACCGACAGGCCGTAGCCGCCTTGCACCCAGCGCTTGCCGGCCTCGCGGCTGTAGAACCAGTCGAGCCAGGCCCACGCCTGGTCGGGGTTCCTGGCCTTGGCCGAGATGCCCATCAGGTAGCTGCCCGGGGCTCCGTAGAAGAAGCCCTGCGGGGTGCCGGTCGGCGACGGGAGCGTCATGAGGCTGTAGTCCTTGAATCCGGCCTCCTCCCAGGGCGCCTGGTTCCACACGCCGCCGACGATCATGCCGAACCGGCCCTTCGAGAAGAACGCCCTGGCCTGCTCGTCGGAGATGCTCATCGAGTTGGGGTAGATGAAGCCGCGGCTCTTCCAGTCGAGGAGGAGGGCGAGGAAGTCCGCGTAGTTGCGGTCGGTCCCGTACGTCCATCTGCCCGTGCGGTAGTCGACCGACTGGGTGCCCCCGGGCGATCCGGCGCCCCGGCAGAACAGCTCGATCAGCCACGGCAGGGCACCCTTCTGCGCGTTGCCGAAGCCGAGCCCGAAGACCTTGCCGCCGCTCTTGCTGGTGATCGTCGCGGCGGCGCGGGTGATGTCGTCCCACGTCTTCGGGATGAGGACCGTCCCGTCGGGGTTGGTCAGGCCGGCCTCCTTGAAGACGCCGTTGTGGATGTAGAGCTGCAACGCCGGGGCCAGGCCGCTGAAGGGCGCGGAGTAGACCTTGCCGCCGAAGACGTTGACGCCCTCGACGAAGCTGTTGTCGGGGAACCTCGACCGCCACTCCGGGGTGGCCCACTTGTCCAGCGGCATCAGCCAGCCCTCGCCGACGTGGACCTCCAGTTTCGGCTTCGTCGGCAGGAGGAAGACGTCGGGGGCGGTGCCGCTGCGGAAGGCCAGCGCCACCAGGTCGAGGTACTTGTCGGTGACCTGGGTGGTCTTCTTGATCGTGGCCTTTCCGTTGGCCTGCTGGAAGAGCTTGATCTCGTTGTCGACCCACGGCGCCTGGCTGACGTACCAGTCCCAGTACGCCAGCGTGGTCCCCGACGCGGGGGCGGCGTCCTTCCCGGAGTCGCCGCAGCCGGCGAGGACCGTGGCCCCGCCGGCGGCGACGGCGGCCCGCAGGAGTTGCCGGCGGCTGAGCTGAATGGCTGACATGGACTTTCCTTTCGATGAACCGGCTCGATGTGCTGAGGTCAGCCGACGACCACCGTGATGGCCTTGCCGGCGATGGTCGGCATCGAGACGGGTACTTCCTTGGTGACGCCGCCGGCCGTGACCTTCACCGTGTAGTCGCCGAGGAAGCCGCGCACGGTGGCCGAGCCGGTCGCCCCGGTCGTGGCCGACGCCTTCGTCAGCCACTTGCCGTAGATGAGGTCGCGCCAGGCCAGAGCGTTCGGCTTGGGCGTGTAGTCGGTCCGGAACAGGGCCCGCTTGGGATCCCAGGTGTCGCCCTCCCAGAACCCGAACGTGCTGACCCCGGTGACCTGCGGCATGCTGAACATCAGGGTGAGGAAGTCACGCGTGTAGTCGGCCTGGAGCTGCTCGTCGGTGGTGCCGACGTCGAACTCGGTGATCGCGATCGGCAGGCCGATCCCGCCGAACTTGTTGATCAGCGTGACCAGGTCCGCGGGAGGGGTGAGCTGCTCGCCGGAGAAGTGCCCCTGGATGCCGATCCCGCCGATGGGCGCTCCGCCGTTCTTCAGCGAGGTGGCCAGGGCGGTGAACTGGTCCTGGTGGCGGACCTCCGCCCCGTTGTCCTCGATGATGTCGTAGTCGTTGAGATAGAGCTTGGGGCCCGCGTCGGCCTGCCGGGTCAGCCGGAACCAGCGGTCGATCTCGCCGTCGCCGAGCACGTTCTGCACGTCGTGGTTGGCGTACGGCTCGTTGACCACATCCCACTCGTCGATCTTGCCCGCCAGCGTGCTCGCCTCGTCGGTGATATGGGTGTCGATCCTGTTCCGCAGCGCGGCGGGGTCGCCGCGCAGACCGCAGACGTCGGCGGGCATGTTGCCGCACGAGGGCCAGATCAGGGTGTGCCCGCGGACGAACAGGCCGTTGTCGCGCCCCCACTGGAGCGCGGGAAGGGTGTAGGTGTTGCGCTCGGTCAGGTTCTCCCAGTGGTTCCACTTGAGGTTGTTGCCGAGCGTGAACTGGTTGAAGTTGGCCTTCAGCGTGTCGCGGTATTTCTGGCCGGCGGTGTTCTGGGTCATCAGGCGGATGCCGTCCGCGGCCGAGCCGAACTTGAAGGCGTGCTTGGTCATGTCCGCCTGGACGGTGGCGCCGGGGACGAGGTGGCCCTGGGAGTCGACGACCTTGATGTAGAGGTTGCCCTTGCGATTGCGTTCGATGCGGTCGTCGGCGGCGGCCCGCCACGAGGCGCCCGCCTCTCGACCGGCGTAGGTGGCCTGCGGCCAGCCCGCCGGGGTTCCGGGGCCGTACCGCAGCACCGACACACCCGCGATCTGCAGCACCTGCGGGCCGTAGCCGAGCCAGAAGTTGATGCGGACCTGCCCGGCCGCGTAGTCGGCGGCCATCCGGAACGGCAGCTCGAACCGCTGCCAGACGGATCCGAACTTCATCGCCGCCTGGCTGGACTTGCTGTAGCTCCCGCCGTTCTGCTCGAACACGAAGTGGGCCAGACCGGATCCGGACGGGGTCGGCGTGACCGACCGCGCCCAGAAGGTGGCCAGCATCGCCTCGTCCTTGACCGTGGGCTGCGCGGACGGGACGCCCACGCCCAGCGAGTACTCGCCGTCCAGGCCGGGCGAGCTCGGCTGCCCGGTCACCGTGATCTGGAGGGCCTTGTCGAAGTCGGGCTGGCCCTGGACTGTGACGATCTTCGTCTGGGGCGCCGGGTTTCCGGTGAACTGGGTGAACGACGCGAGGACGTCGGCGGGCATGACCTCGGTGGGGGCGGCGGCGGCCGCGGGCGCCGTCAGTCCCAGCGCCGCGAGCAGCGCTACGGGAATGGCGGACGCCAGCGTCTTCGTGAGGCGACCCATGGGCAGGGTCCTTTCTTACGACGGGCAGGGGGGGATCGCGACCGGTGCCCCAGGGGCGCCGGTCTGCGCTTCGTCGATGTGAAAGTGGATGTGAAAGGCGAAGTGAAAGTCGAGTCGAAGTGAATAGCGATGGGAAATGCGCGTCAGGCCGGAACGGGACCCGTGCTGTCGCGGACGATGAGAGCGGTCGGCAGGTGGATGCGGGTGGGCGGCGGCGGGCCCTCACCGGAGACGATGGCGAGCAGCATCCGGGCCGCCTGCTCGCCCATCGCCTCGAACGGCTGGCCGACCGTGGTGAGAGCGGGCTTGACGTGCGCCGATGACGGTATGTCGTCGAACCCCACCACGGACAGGTCCTCGGGCACCCGCAGGCCGCGGTCGGCGGCGGCCTCCATGGCGGCGTAGGCGGTGACGTCGTTGTGCGCGAACACCGCCGTCGGCCGGTCGGCACGTCCCAGCAGCTCGCGCACCAGCTCACGGGCGATGGGGGGCTCGAATCCGCTCTGCGAGGTGAGCGAGGGGTCGATCGGGACCCCGGCACCGGTCAGCGCGTCCTCGTAACCGCGCTGCCGGTCCTGGCAGCACGGATACGTCATCGGCCCGGCCAGCGACGCGATCCGCCGGTGACCCAGGTCCAGCAGGTGGCGGACGGCGCCGTAGGCGCCCTCGTAGTTGTCGGCCTCGACCGAGGGCAGGTCGAAGTGGGAGCCGAGGGTGTTGATGAGGACCACGGGCACCCCCTGCTCATGCAGGTCGAGCAGGGGTTTCATGGGCTGGTCCTGGTTGATGACCAGGACCCCGGCCGACAGCCCCGAGGCGAGCATCCGGTCGATGACCGGCCCGTAGTCGCGGTCGTTGGTGCTGGTGTAGAGGATGATCTCGTACGGCGTGCGCTCGATGACGGAGGCGACCCCGAAGTTCAGCGGGGCGACCATCCGCCACGTCAGCCCGGGCACGATCATGCCGATGAACGGCGGCCGCCCGCCCTTCGCCAGCGCGCTCGCGGTGGCACTGGGCACGTAGTTGTGCCGGGTGATCACCGCCAGCACGCGGCGCCTGGTGGCCGGGTCGACCCGCGGGCTGTTGTTGATCACTAGTGACACCGTCGATTTCGACACGCCTGCCAGGCGTGCGATATCGCGGATCGTGATTTTCTCCATGCACGTTCCTCAGCTGCGCCCGGCCTTTTGTCAAACCGGTCCAACGCTTGCCAGGACCGTAACGCTGGACCGGTTCGATAGCAATACCTGAATGAAAAACAGGCGTAACTCGGCGGTAACTCTTGCGATGGATAAGGGCCGGTGTCAGCATCGGTCACGAGACGCCGGATCTCCGGGCCGACGCACTGATCGGCCGACGCGCCGACTGACGCGCCGACCGGCCGACGCTCCGACCGTCCACGCCCTTCGGGCACGACTCCCCCGACAGCCACGTCAGGCAAGGGATTGACGCATGCCTTATTCCGTTGACGAGTTCGCCTTCGACCTGCGCCAGAGCGTGGCGCCCGGTCACACGTGGGTCACCAGCGGCTGGACCACGGTCCACGCCCCGCCGGGATCGGTGTGCGGGGTCGGTGGGTGGTTCGCGCCGCCGTACGCGGCGCCCGACGCCGGGCTGGCCGTCGAGCTGGAGGTGGACGGTCACCGGATCACCGACGGCGCGGCGCCGGGCGTGGCCGGGGTGGGCCTGCTGCCCGCGGGCGGCACCTGGTGGCCCGGCCGGATCGTCAGGCACGGCACCTACCACCGCCGCCACGACCAGGACGGCGAGCCGATGTCGCTGCGCGTCCTGAGCACCCTCACCCCGCTGCACGGCCAGGCCGGATTCGTCCTGGAGGTGGAGATCACCAACCGAGCCGGACGGGACGTCACGGTGACCCTTCACCCGAGAGCCGACCCCGGCGGCCCCCGCCGCGTCCCGCTCGCCGAATGGGGCTGGGTGCCACCCACCCCCGGCCCGAAGGCCGTGAGCACGGGCCCGTGGACCTGGCAGGCCGGGGACGTCACCATCGAGCTCACCCACGAGGGACTGCGCCAGGACGTCCCGGCGGGCGGGACGGCGGTGTTCGCGCTGGCCGTCCGCGCCGGCGCCGGCCGGCCGCCCGGGCGGCCACGGGAGCTGGCCGCCGAGTCCGCCGAGCGGTCAGAGCACCGGCTGGCCCGGGCACTGGCGCGCGTGCCGCGGCTGACCAGCGACATCCCCGGGCTGGCCGCGTACTGGCGCGGGTCCCTGGCCAGCGGGCTGGTCTGCCTCTGGGACAACCCCGGCTTCATCACCTCGCCCTTCGTGGCCACATCCGGCGTCGACGGCGGGGCGCTGTGCGCCTACGCGTGGGACACCGGCGGGTACGCCCCCCACCTGCTCACCCTCATGCTCGGCGAGGACACCACCGGCGTCCTGGAGTCGATCATGAAGGTGGACCTCACCCGGCACTACGCGATCGCCCCCGACGGCACGGGCCTCGGCGTCCCGTACGCCTACAGCGGCTGGTCGCTGGTCACCCTCGCCACCGCCGTCGCCGCTCACCACGGCATCTCCCCCGCCCTGGTCACCCAGCTCCACGACCTGGTCGAGGGACTGGACGCCCGATTCGCCCCGGCGGGGGCACTACGCGACTACGGCGACCAGTACAACCTGCTGGAGATGCGCAGCAGCGGCTGGGAGCACGTGGTCGCCAGCCCCAACGCCGAACGCGCCTGGTGCCTCGATCGGCTGGCCGAGCTGTCCGAGGTGTCCGGCGCGCGGCTGCCGGTGGGCGACCTGCGCTCGCGTGCCCGCGCCATCAGGGACGCGATCGCCCGCGAGCTGTGGGACGAGCAAGAGGGGTGGTTCCGCTGCCGCTACCCCGACGGGCACTCCGAGCTCGTCCGGCACGTCCAGGCGTTCGACGCGATGCGCAACGGCGCCTGCACACCGGAGATGGCCGAGGCCATGCTCGGGCGGCTGCGGAACGGCTCGTTCCTCGCGCCGTACGGCGTCAGCGCCGTCGCCTCGGACGATCGGCTGCACTACGAGCTCGGCGACACCGACTGGTCAGGCGGCGGGGCGTACACGGGAGAGGGCCCGCAGCTGGCCCTGACGCTCTGGGAGCAGGGCGAGGCGTCGCTGGCCTGGGACGTCATGCGACGGCTGCTCTGGATGGGGCGGCACTTCCCGTACTTCCCCCAGGACCACTACTGCGACCGCCCGGCGGCGGCGCCCTCGGGCCGCCGGGTGAACATCGTCGCCGGGCTGGCCGGCGCGGAGGCCATCCTGACCGGCGCGGCGGGCGTGCGGTTCCGGCTCGACGGCAGCCTGGTCGTCGAGCCGGCGGTGCTCCCGGACGGGGACGTGGAGCTGACCGGGCTGGCCTACCGGGGGCGCGTGATCGACGTCTCGACCGCTTCAGGTGCGGTCACCGTCGACGGCCGCCGCCGGAAGGCCGGCGAGGTCATCGAGTAGAGGTCATCGAGTAGAGGTCATCGAGTAGAGGTCATCGAGTAGAGGTCGTCGAGTAGAGGTCATCGAGTGACTCCGGCTACAGGCGCGGGCACACGGCGGGGGCCGTCGCGGTTGGTGGCGGGGCCAGGATGTCAGAGCCTCATGAGGCGCTCGCTTTCCGGCCGCTGGGGGTCTGGAAGCCGGTCAGGCCGGGTGTGTCGTCCGTGGTCAGGACGATCTGGTTGAGCACCAGCCCGGCCTCACGAGGCGCCAGCGAGATCGTGTGCTCGCCCGGCCCGAGCGCCAGCGCGGCCGCGGCGACGCTCGTGCTGCCGTACCACGTCTCGAACCCGGTCTCCGGCCCGGACTTGTTCGACTGGTATCTCCATTGCCCGTCGACGAACACGTGGTAGGAGTCGGCGTCGGCGTTCGGGTTGCTCGTGTTGACGAACAGGTAGTACGTGCCGCCGGTCTGGATGTCGACGGTGAAGTCGAGCCGCGGTGGTGCTCCCGCCGCGGAGCTCCCGTTGACCTTCTGCGTCGGGCCGGCCTTGAACAACGCCTCGGCCTGGGCCGCCGTGGTCGCCAGCCACTGCGCCTTCGCACTGGCGTCGGCCGGCGGGACGACCTGGAGACCGTTACGGGCCAGCGCCCAGCCGTGCGTGCCGTTGTTGCTGTCGACCGCGTTGGCGGCGGCGCTCTTCTCCAGCGCGTCGGCCGCGTCGAAGACGACCGAACCGTTGCGCTCCAGATAGGCGCCGACCGGCGCCCCCGCGGCTCTGCCCACGGTGACAGGCGCCACCCAGGCCTCACCGCCGCCGGCGGTGATGGACAGCTCGGCCTTCCCGGTGCGGTGTCCGGTGACCTGTACCTGGCCGTCCTTCACCGCGACCGACGCGGCGGTCTCGTTGTCGGACTCGGCGGCCGCCACATTCCGTACACCCGTGATCGTGCTCGTCTCGCCCACCGAGGTCTGGATCGCGGGCAGCCGCCGGAGCTTCGGCATCGCGTCAGGAAGAGGCGCCACGGTGGCCTTCTGGGGTGCGGCGATGTTGTTCGGGCTCTCGGGCGGGCCGACCAGGCCGTCGCCGGCCGCGCCGGCGCGGGTCTCGATGATGATCCGGTCGAAGAGGATCGCCGCGTCCGAGCGGTAGACCACGAGGTCGTGCCACCCTGGTGCGGTCACGTCGATGGTGAAGTTCAGGGGTTCGATGCCATGCATGATGTTGAAGCCCCAGGGGCTGGTGCTCGTACCGGCGACGGAGTTGCCGCGCAGCAGGCCGGGCGCCTGGTCGTCGAGCCCGATCGCCGTACGCGCGGTTCGCGGCGTGCCGTTGTCCTCTGTGCCTTCGTTCAGGGTGGGAACGCGGTAGAAGGTCCCGGTGAACTTCCCGGTGGAGGTGAAGTAGACGCGGTATCTCAGGCGGGCGGTCGTCTCGAAGGCGGAGTCGACGCGGGGCGCGATCTCCGGGAAGCCGCCCATCGACGCCCCGCGCTGACCCACGCCCTCAAGGGGGGCCCACCGGCTCCCGTCGGTGCCGGGCACGTTCTCGGCGAAGTGCTCCGCCTCGAGGGCCACGTATCCGCTGGCCTCCAGGTGCCCGCGCTCGGCACGGCGCAGGTCCACGGCCGCCCGCGCCGCGTCGACCGTGAACGTCGCGACCGGGTCGCCGACCTTGGCTCTGTTGACGGCGTTGAAGACCCGGATCGTCCCCGTCGCGGCCGGGTGGTTCTTGGCGACGGTCACCGTGACCCGTTGCTCTGTCGCGGTCGTGCCCGAGCGCTGGGAAAGGGTGATCCACCGGGCGTCCGCCTCGGCGACCCACTCCTGCGGTCTGGACACGTCGTCCCGGGAGAACACGTCGAAGAACCGCTGGTCGTCGGGCGCGGCCGAGTTGAACGTCAGCGTGCCACGGCCAGCCTCCTTGCTCCCCTCGGCGGCGGCGCCCACCGCGTCGGCCGGTGTGGCCACCCGGGCATACCGGTCGTTGGTCAGCATGACGGTGCCCTCGTTCGGGAAGCCCTCGGGATGGCTGTGGCCGATGGCGTGGTCCCACTTGCCACCGCTGATCGTGTTCCAGTGGTCCTCGTCGGTGAAAACGCGCTCACGGGCCTGCTTCGAGAGCAGCTCGTAGCTGCCCGCGCTGGCGTAGCGGCCCTGGGCGGCGGCGAGCTGGTTCTTCCAGTAGTAGCCGATCTGCTCGGCCATGTTGCGGTAGGACCGGACCCGGTAGAGCGCCTGCTGATAGAAGGCCGAGCGATAGCGCGGGTCGAGCTTCGCGGAAACGCCTTCGAGAATCGCCACCAGTTTGCTGGACTCGTTGATGTAGCGCTGGAGCTCATCCCCGTCCGAGGTCGCGCTGAGCGGGAAGACCTGGCCGTTGTGGATCCTTCCCGAGCTCGCGTTGGAGGAGTTGATCTCCCCCCAGAACTCGGCGCGCTTGGTGCTCTCGAGCGCGTCGAACCTTTGCAGCGCGTCGGTGACCACGGCGGCGTCGTCGCCCTTCAGCCGGAAGTCCTCCCGCACCTGCTCGGTGAGGAATTTGCTCCCGATGTTCGTGTCGTCATAGCCCTTGACGTCCCACGCGAGCTTGGCGAACAGGTCGAGCTTGATCTCGCCGGGCTTGATGTCCCCGACGTTGAGGATCCAGTAGCGCCCCGCGCCGGAGTTCCACGCCCGGTGCAGCTGCTGCACCATCAAGGACATCGGCGTGGAGTTCAGCCATAGGTAGCTCTTCGGCTCGCCCCAGTAGGAGATGTGGTAGTAGACGCCGTTCCCGCCGGACCGGGCGGCTTCGGCGCGGGTGGGCACCTGGCGCAGGTAGCCCTGGTTGTCCTCGGCCCACATCAGGGTCACGTCGCCGGGGATGTAGTTCTTCAGCCCGGCGTTGTAGAGATCGTTCATCTCCTTGTAGGGGATGAAGACCTGCGGCACGGCGTCGGCGCTGCCGTAGACCGCGGCGATCAGCTTGCGCTGCTCGCTGATGACGTCGGCCAGCATCTCGATCTTGTCCTTGAACCCGTACGGGTTGCCGGGGGTGAACACCGGATCGCTGTCGTGCACCCCGCGGATGCCCAGGGCGAGGATGTTCTCGAAGCCGGAGTTGGCGACCACCCGCTGGCGCCAGTACTCCAGGATCGCGGGCTTGTTGATCGAATAGTCGTAGGCCGCCACCGCGTCCGCGCCCTTGATGTCGAGCGCGTCCTTGTTGCGGTCGTACCACTGCCGCCACTCCCCCTCGTTGTTGCGCAGCATCAGCTCCGCGTGCGAGGAGGAGGCGACCACGCCGAACGCCGACGCCTCGCGAGCGTTGATCGGAGTCCCGTTGTCGTACGTCCCGGTGTCGGTGACCGCGTTGAACGCCCTCGAGGCCAGGTGCATCGCCGGCCATAACGTGTTCAGCTTGAGCCGCAGCATCAGCTCATAGACGTGCCGGTAGTAGTTGACGTCAGGTGTGCCGTTGCCGGTGGGGAACTTCTTCTTCGCCCACACCATGGTGCGTTCTTCGTCGTTGATGAAGATGCCGCGGTACTTGACGTCCGGCCCGTCGTCGACCCGGGCCTTGCCCTTGACCTCGATGTCGTCGCGCCGCTTGACCGGCATGTCGCTGTACCAGTACCACGGCGAGACGCCGATCTCCTCGGAGATCGAGTAGATCCCGTAGATCGTCCCGCGGGCGTCGCTGCCCGCGACCACCAGTGCGTTGCCGACCCCGGGGACCGGGTTCTTGATGGTCTTGGTCGCGTACGCCTCCCACTTGCCCTTGATTCCGGCGGCCTCGTCGAACTTGCCGGCCGCGACGATCGCGTCGATCAGCCGGCTCTGACCGATCTGGCCGACGATGATCGCGGTCTTCTGGCCCGCGGCCTTGGTCAGCAGGGCAGGTAACTTGCGCTGGTCGGCCTTCGCCAGCCGCGCTTCCCTGGCCGGTGTGTCGTCGACGAACAGGCTCTGCACCTCGCCGGGATCGACCGCCCCGGTCACCATGGCGACATCCTGGCGCAGGTCCTGGACCGCGCGGCGCACCTGCGTGTAGTCCCGATCGGCGTGCTCGCCGCCATAGGACGGGTCGATCAGGATCGGAACGGTCGTACGCCCGTCGAAGATGGTGAAGTCGGTCGATGACGCCTGCGCCGGCGTCACCCCCACCGACATCAGCGACGCGCCCAGCAGGGCGCCGATCGTCACAGCCACGGACCATCGCCTGGCCCGACCCGCGATGTGCTGCAGTCTCTGTCCGGGCTGCGACATCCCTCGCTCCTCTCGCCCGACACGGCATGATGCGGCCGGCATGATCGGAAGGTAGATAGCACACGACAATTTCTGCAAGGTGTTGCCAGAATTTCCATCGCGTGACTAGATGCGTTCGTGGAGCCCACGATCTTTGACGTCGCGCGGGCCGCCGGCGTGGCCGCGTCGACGGTGTCCCGGGCGTTCAACAAACCCGGCCGGGTCAACGAGGCGACGCGACAGCGGATCATCGCCACCGCCGCGCGGCTCGGCTACCAGCACAGACCGCAGAACCGCGCTCTCGCGGGTGTCCGCCACCGCACCGTCGCCATGGTGCTGTCCGACATCACCAATCCCCACTTCTTCGAGCTCATCCGAGGCGCGGAGCAGCGCGCGAAGGCATCCGACGTCACGCTGGTGATCGTCAACGCCGAGGAATCCCGGCGCATCGAGGAGAACCAGATTCGCGGCCTGGCCGCCGGCGTGGACGGGTTCGTGCTGGCCTCCAGCCGGCTCGACGACGAGGTCCTGCGCGACCTCGCCAAACCGCATCGGATCGTGCTGTTCAACCGAGAGCTGCCCGGGTTGACCAGCGTGACGTTCGACACCGGCGCCGGCTGTCAGCAGATCCTGGAGCACCTGGCCTCGCTCGGGCATCAGGGCATCACCTACTGCGCCGGGCCGCCCAGCTCCTGGATAGGCGCGGCGCGCTGGGCCGCGCTGAGCGCCGGGGCCGAAGCGCACGGTCTGACGGCACACCGGATCGGTCCGTACGCCCCCAACGTCGCGGGCGGCGGGGCCGCCGCCGACGGAGCACTGCGTACCGGTGTGACGGCGGTCGTGGCTCACAACGACCTCCTGGCGATAGGAATCATCCGACGTCTGGCCCAGCGCGGTGTTCGAGTCCCGGCCGACATCAGCGTGATCGGGTTCGACGACATCTTCGCCGCCGACTTCGTCCATCCCTCGTTGACCACTCTGGCCGGGCCCGGCTCGCATGCCGGTCGGCTCGCGGTGGAGCTCCTGATCGAGCAGCTCTCCGCACGGTCACCACGCGAGGGCGAAACGATCCGCCTGCCTACCGAGCTGGTGCTCCGCGAGTCGTCCGGCCCGGCGAAGTGCCTTCCCAGCGAATGAGGTGCGCATGAAGCGAGCGGACGCGGCGCGGGGAACACTCCTCGCGGCGACGATGGCCGTCGTCATCTTCGGAGGTAGCGCGGCGGTCCCCGCCCAGGCCGCGGAGCCCACCCCCGGCGCCCTGGCCGAGGTCCCCGAGGCGGGTGCTCAGGTCGTGTCGTCGCCGGACGGAGATCTGCGGGTCGCGGTCACCACCGTGGACGGGCGGCTCACGTACAGCGTGAACAGCCATGGCAAGGCTCTCGTCGGCGCGTCAGGGCTCGGCCTGGATCTCGCCGGACGCCCCAGCGTCACGCGGGGCATGAGCATCGCGTCCGTCGAACGGCGCACGATCGACGAGACGTGGAAGCCGCTCTGGGGGACATCGAGCAAGGTCAGGAACCACGCGAGCGAGCTCACCGTCCACGCGGTCCAGGCCGGCACGGGGTTCAGGCTCGATCTGGTGTTCCGGGTCTTCGACGACGGGGTCGGCTTCCGTTACCACTTCCCGGGCCAGAGCGGTCTGGACGCCTACACCGTCACCGCCGAACAGACCGAGTTCGCCCTCGACCCCGCCGCGCGGAGCTGGTCGATCGCCGCGGGCAAAACCTGGTCCGCCGACGAGCAGCATTACCGGGACCTGCCTCTGTCCGGCGTCTCCACCGCCCAGACCCCCATCACGGCCGCGCCCGCCGCCGACTCGTACGTGGTGGTGCACGAGGCCGACCTGACCGACTACCCCAGCATGACGCTGAAGGCGGTGCCCGGCCGGCCCGGCGTGTTCTCCAGCGACCTGATCGCCCTGCCCGACGGCACCAAGGCCAGGCTGAACGGCGAGTTCGCCACGCCCTGGCGCACCCTGACCGTAGGTGAACGGCCCGGCGACCTGGGCGAGTCCCATCTGATCGAGAACCTCAACGACGCGTGCGCGATCTGCGGCGACACCTCCTGGATCAAGCCCGCGACGTACGTGGGCGTCTGGTGGGAGCTCCAGCGCAGGCAGACCACCTGGACCGCCGGGCCCAAGCACGGCGCGACCACCGCGCGGGTCAAGCAGTACATCGACCTGGCCAAGCAGGCGGGCGCGAAGTTCGTGCTGGCCGAGGGCTGGAACACCAACTCCGGCGGCTCCTGGTCGGGCCAGGACTTCCTGACCCCGCAGGCCGACTTCGACCTGACCGAGGTGCTCCGGTACGCCGCCGCCAACGGCGTCGGGTACATCGCCCACAACGAGACCCGGGGCGACATCGACTACTACGACCAGAACCTGGAGAAGATCTTCTCCCGGTACGAGGAGCTCGGCATCCACGCGGTCAAGACGGGCTACGCCACGAAATTCCTGCTCGGCGGTGTCAACCGCAGCCACTACGACCAGGAGGCAGTCCGCCACTACCAGCGGGTGATCGACGCGGCGGCCCGGCACCGCATCACGATCGACGCGCATGAGGCGATCAAGCCCACCGGCCTGGCGCGCACCTACCCGAACATGATGACGGGCGAGGGCGTCGCGGGCATGGAGCAGCAGAATTACATGGGCGTCAACGGCAACCCGCCGGCACAGGCCACGATCCTCCCCTTCACCCGATTCATCGGAGGACCCGCCGACTACACGCCCGGCGTCCTGAACGTCACCTGGGACCCGGCCCGGCTCGGCACCCGCGTCCAGACCACCTCGGCCGCGCAGCTCGCGCTGTACCCGACGTTCTTCAGCCCGATGCAGATGCTCGCCGACACCCCCGAGAACTACGCCGCCCATCCCGAATTCGCCTTCCTCAAGAACATGCCTGCCTCGTGGGACGAGACCCGCGTCCTGGACAGCGTCATCGGGGACTACACCGTGACGGCCCGTCGCGACGGCGGCACCTGGTACCTCGGCGCGATCACCGACGAGAACGACCGGACCCTCCAGGTCCCGCTGTCCTTCCTCCCCTCGGGCACCTTCGTGGCGGAGACCTACGCCGACGCCCAGGAGACCACCTGGAAGGGCGACCCGCTGCCCGTCGAGATCCGCGAGACGCTGGTCCGATCGTCCACCCGGTTGTCCATGTCGCTGGTCGCCGCCGGCGGGCAGGCCGTCAGGATCAGACCCGCGACCGGCCGGGACCTCGACCAACTCCCCTGGTACGCCGGCCCCCGTGCCGGCTACGGCGCCCCCGAAGCGGTACTGGACCCGGCCACCCAGCAGCTCACCGTGCAGGCTCCCCTGACAAACAAGGGCAGCACGGTGGCCGAACTCCAGGCCCGGCTGTTCATCGACGGTCGCGCCGCGGGCCAGGTGCGGAGCGTCCGCGTCGCGGGCGGCGGAACCCGGACCGTCGAGTTCGTCCTGCCCGCCGCCGAGGTTCCCGACCAGGACTTCCGCATCGTCGTGGGCGCACCCGGCGGCGAGCGCGGCAAACCGGTTCTGGTGACGCAGCCGCGCTCGCTGCTCGACCTCGTCCGGAAGCTACGGAAGTCCGGCGGGATGACGTCGTCCGCGATGGCGCTCCTCCAGCCGGCGATCACCAGCGCCGAGGCCGCGCTCCGTCAGGGCGACGTGATCGGCCGTCTCCTGAGGCTCCAGGAAGTACGGCTGGCACTGTACGGTCTTCCCCTCGCCGAGGTGAGCGCGCAAGCCCGAACCGCCATCGACGACCGGCTCGCCGCCCCGCTCGGCCCTCCGCGGGCACTGTTCGCTCTCGCGCTGAAGGTGCGGCTCGCGACCGACGCGGGAGCCCTCGACCCGGTGCTGTCCGGCAGGCTCGGCACCGAGGTCAAGGCCTCGATCATCGCCGCGGCCGCCGACGACCCGGCGGGGATGAGGGAAGCGCTCAACCGGTTCACGGCCCTGGTCACGGCCGCGCCGATCCCGGCGGACGTCGCGGCCGACCTGCTGGCCGTCAGCGGAGTGCTCGCCACCGGGCCCCGCAGGGTCGAAGCGGAATCCGCGCAGCTCCTCAGCGGCGCGTGCCTGCGTACCGACCACACCGGCTACACCGGCACCGGCTTCGTGGCCTGCATGAAGACCAAGGACAGCGGCGTACGGTTCAACGCCCCGGTCACCGTCGGCGGCCTCTACACCCTCCACCTCCGCTACGCCAACGCCATGGGCACCACCCAGACCATGACGCTGAGCAGCGGCACCCAGTCCAGCCGGCTCAAGCTCCCCACCCTGGCCAACTGGGACACCTGGTCGGAGCACCAGCTCAGCCTCCCCCTTGCCCCGGCCACCCCGCTCACCTTCGCCTTCGGCCCCGACGACAACGGCAACGTCAACCTGGACTCCATCACCCTCGACCCGAACCCCGGAGTGATCCACCGATAATCCGACGGCCGCGCCGCTTTACTTGCTTTCGTTCACCCGGGACGGGAGCGTGCCCGCGGCTGAGCTCCAGTTGCCGAGGATGCGCAGCGCGTCGTCGGATGGCGAGCCCTTCTTCGCGGCGTAGAGGAACAGCTGCTGGTCGGGCTCGCCGGGCACGGGAAAGGTCTCGTACTCGATCTGAATGCGGCCGACGAGCGGGTGCAGGAGCTGCTTGCTGCCGAAGGTGCACTCGTAGACCTTGTGCTGTGGCCACCACTTGCGGAAGTCGTCGCTCTTGACCGTCAGCTCGCCGATGAGCTCGTTGAGCTTGCTGTCGTTGGGGTGGCTGCTGGAGTCGCGGCGCAGGATCGAGCTCATGTCGGCCGCGACCAGGTCCCACTCGAGGTAGAAGGCCCGCGCCTCCGGAGCGAGGAAGGCCCAGCGGGCGAGGCTGCGCGCCAGTCCCGTTTCCTTGGTGAAGTCGTGCAGCAGTGCCTTGGCGAGGTCGTTCATGGCCAGGACTTCCATGCCGACGCCGAGCACGAAGGCGGCGGTGTTGTCCATCTGTTCCATCAGCTGGCGCAGCATGGGGCGCACCTTGGCGCTGCGCTGCTGCCGGGCGGGGCGCCCGGTCGCCGGCGAGAACAGCGAGAACAGGTAGTTCCGCTCGGTCTCCGTCAGCCGGAGGGCGCCGCACAGGGCGTTGACCACCGCGTCGGAGGCGTGCTTGATGCGCCCCTGCTCCATGCGCGTGTAGTAGTCCACGCTCATTCCCGCGAGCATCGCCACCTCGTCGCGTCGCAGGCCCGGCACCCGGCGCGTGGCACGCCCGGCATCGCTGAGCCCTACATCGCGCGGACTGACCCGGGCGCGTGCCGCGCGCAGGAAGTCGGCCAGGGTGGCTGTCGTGTCCACTCCCCCAGTATCCGCTGCTGGGAGCAGGTCTGGGTAGGACAGCGTTTCCTAGGCAGAGCGTGGCCTGCTTCAGCCTCCCACGGGCCCTTGCGGCGGGGTTGACTCTGACACGCCGGCAGAAACCGCCGCCGGCCGGAAACCCAGCAGCACGCCCAGGAAGAACTCATGTACCACATCGCCGTTTACTTCGACGTCCAGCCCGAGCACCGCCAGGACTTCATCAACGCCGCCATCAAGGACGGCATCGACTCCGGCGCGAACGAGCCGGGCACCCTCCGGTTCGAGCTGATCCAGGACGAGTCGGACCCGAACCGCTTCTACCTCAACGAGGGCTAGGAGAGCGCCGAGGCTTTCGACGTGCACGCCAACGGCGAGTACTTCAAGGCGTTCTTCGCCGAGATCACACCCTACGTCCAGGGCCCGACCTGGCTCATCAAGGGCAACCGCGTCGAGTCGTAGACCGGGCGAACCCGTCGCACGGGGGCCGTGCCGTGGCCCCCTTGTCCATTGACCACCCTTTGTAAGGACCTACCATGCCTCAGAACCTCGGCATCGTCAGTGCCGACCACGTCGCCATCAGGGTGCCCGACTACGACGGCACCATCGCCTTCTACACCGCCATCCTCGGCTTCCGCCTCGAACGGGAATGGACTCTCCCGGACGCCCTGCCGGGCGCCAGGTTCGCCTACCTCGCCCTCGGCGACTTCCAGATCGAGGTCATCGCGGAAGGCGAGCTCACAGCCGCGGCCCCGACCACCGACGTGGCCGACCACCTTGGCCGCGGCGGGTACATCCACCTCTGCCTGCGCGTCGGTGACCTCGGCCGCACGGTCGCCGATCTGAAGGACAAGGGCGTGGAGTTCCTCGCCGAGCCCTTCGAGGTAGCTCCCATCGGGCAGTTGCTCGCCATGATCAAGGACAACAGCGGAAACATCGTCGAGCTCGCCCAGGCCATCGCCTGATGCCGCGAGCACTCACAGCGAACTGCCCTTGGCGCCCTTGCCTGGGGCAGTTCGCTTACGGCAATGAGCCTGGGGTCACTTGGCGGTGAGCTTGTCGACGTCGGGGGCGTAGACGGTCATCCAGTGCGGGCGTAGCCGGTAGAAGACCACCTCGTTGTCCCAGTCGAAGGCGGCGATGCCGTAGAAGTCTTTGAAGTAGGCCAGCAGGTCTGGCCAGTCGGCGGCGGGCTCACCGTCTTGAGGGTTGAGGATCTCCACCGTACCGTGCGTGAATACGCCCAAGTCCTCGCCGCGCATGTGCGCGACGCTGGCGGCCGGGCGGGCGGCAAGATGGCGGGCCTTGGCGGCGCTGCGCGCGGTGCCGAAGTGCCACTTGCCGTGCACGAAATGCCCGTCCACGCCGCTGATCCGCGGCTCGCCCTTCGCCGTCACAGTTGACAGAGCGAGAGTGCACATGCCGGCGAGGACCTGGGTGAGCTGCTCCGCGGTCAGGGTGCGCTCGGTGATGATCGAGCGGAGATGCGAGGTGGAGCGGGAGAGGGAGGAGTCGAGGAGGCCCTGGAGCTCTTTGAGATCTTCTGGCGTTTCGCGCATTGAGGTCCTTGTCTATCCGCATCTATCCGTAGGCCCGGCTCGCGTCCACCGTTGACGCCGACCCGGTGAAACCAAGCTCGACCAAAAACCCGACACCTTGTGTCATATTTTCTCCGGCAAGATCAACCACGTACGGATTTATCAACACACCAACCCGCGGCGACGGGCGTGCCCGAGGGGTCAGAGGGTTCGAAGCGGATCAGCCATTCCGCCATGCCGACGAGAAACAGCAGCGCCCTGAGGCGGCGGTCCAGTTTCAGGGAGTCGGCGGATCTGCGCGTTGTTGGCCGGGTTGAGCTGGAGCCCGGCGACCATGGCGGAGGCGGAGCCGGAGACCGCTGTTACTTCTCAGCGACATCGGTAGCCGGCCCGGATCAGGGCGGCGCGGTCGCTTGCCATGCGCTCTACTCCTTGGTGTTCGTCTCCTTGGTGATCTCCAGGTCCACCATGCGGCCGTCCGGGTCGGTGAGAAGGTGCCTGCCGGTCGGGAGGTCGCGGACGACCGCGTGCGCGGGGACGCGGAAACCCAGACGCAGGCTGCCTGTGGGCGGCCGGCGCTCGGAGGCCGGGTAGACCTCGAAGACCGTCCCGCCAAGCTCGGCGGCGTAATGCTCGGGGCCGTTGCCGTGCTGTTCGACCTGTAACGGCAGACCAAGGCCGAGGTAGAAGTCGGCGCACTCCCACAGGCGGTCGGTGTACAGGACGATCAAGCTGGCGCGCATGGTGCGGCTCGGGTCACCCCCGGCAGAGACAGGGGCGGACTCAGACATGAAGGGTGGGCCGGTAGATGAGCTCTTGGGTGTGGCCGTCGAGCGTCCGGCTCTCGATCAGCTCAAGGTCGAAGTCGGCCGCACCCTGGAAGATCGGGTCCGCTCCGGTCCGGCCGGTGATCACCGGGAAGAGCGTCACCTGGACGCGGTCGACCAGACCGGCGGCCATCAGCGCCCGGTTCATCGACAGGCTGCCGTGCGAGCGCAACGGCACCTCGGACTTCTCCTTGAGCCGGGCGACGACGTCGACGGCGTCGCCGCTCACGACGGTCGCGTCCGGCCAGTCGAGAGGTCCTTCCAGAGTGGTCGACACCACCGTGGCCGGCAGGTTCCTCATCCGGGTGACCCATGGGTCACGGACATCGGACTCCTCGGTGCTTGAGGCCAGCATCCGGGCGAACGCCCGATACGTGTTGGCCCCCAAGACCATCCGCTGCTCCTCGCTGTGCAAGGCGAGGCGATGATCCAGCAGCTCGGGGCCTTGCTTGCCCCAGTAGCCGCCCCAGTCGCCGCCGGCGGCGCCGAAGCCGTCGAGGCTCATGAAGACGTCGAAGGTGTAGATAGCGGTCATGGTGCTCTCCTCAAATGCGGGATCGGGTGTATGGAGCAGGTCACGTGGTCCGGTCAGCTGAGGTCGGTGCGGCGAGCTCGGCCAGGTGGCGCAGCGAGTTGATGAGATGCTCGGGGCCGAAGGGCGGGAACTGGATGTACTCCCGCCTGAACCGCGGCACCGCCGACCAGTCGTAGGTGAGCGTGACCTCGGTCTCGGACGGACCGAGCGGCGTGAGGTCGTAACGCCAGATCCAGCCGCCGAGCTCCAGGCGGCCGTCCTCCCCCTCCGTGCCCGTCAGCCAGCCGATGGCGCGCGGCGGGTCGAGCACCGCGACCTTGTTGGCCACCCGGTAGTCACCGTCCGGGTGCTTCGCGTGATACATGTCCATCCGAAAAACCTGCCCCACCTCGGTCAGCGGTGCCCGGTCGGCGGGTTCCTGAACCCAGCCGGTGCCATCGATCGCGGCATGGGTCGCCGGATCCGCCAGCACCGCGAACACCCTCGCGGCGGGCGCGGCGACGGTCAGGGTGGCGCTCACGTTCTCCTGGTCCATGGTGTGCACACTCCATCTCGGCCAGTGGCGGACCGGCCCGTTGCCGGTCTCTCACCTTGGCTACGAACGGGCTCGACGCCATCCGACACCACCAGAGAAAAAATCAGCAGACGCACTCGGGGCATGACGAGCATCCGAAGAAAAACCGATGTGCGTTGATCTGACTTCAGCTCCGAGTGTGCCGCGTGGAGCAGGGGCGACGGTGGAAAGCAAGGGCGGCGGCCAGGCAGGCGACGGGTATGACGGGCAGCACGTACCGGTGGTCGAAGTCCAGGACCGCGACCGGGCCGATCAGCAGGCCCATCGCCACGGCCCACGGCAGCAGCGCCACGCGGGGCCGCCGCACCGCGGCGACCGCGCCGAGCAGGAGGATCAGGCCCAGGAACGGGCCGCGCAGGTAGGCGGCGTACTGGTAGGCGATGAGGAAGTCCGCGTACGGAGACACCGACGACAGACCGCGGATGTCCGGGTCGTACTCCCGTTTGACCTTGTCGATCAGCGGCTGGTCGGGCAGTTCCCAGTGCCCGCCGCGGAAGCCGAACGCCGGGGTGGTGCGGCCGGGGTGCGCGATCGGGGTCCAGGAGAAGGCGATGGCGGTGTCGCGTACGACGTTTCCCAGGTAGTCCAGCGGCTGGGCGAGGATCGCGTCGATCGCGAACGAGCGGGCGAGGTCGTTGTGCGCGAACCGGTCGCCGGGCAGCGAGTTGAGCGAGGCCCCGGGGGCCCACACGTACTCGGAGGCCGCGTCCACCTTCGTCCCGTTGGGGCACAGGCGCGCCAGATCGGGCGGCGGCTGGATGCGGGCGCAGTCGGCGAAGGTCATCGCACGGGCCCACAGGGCGACGCCGTCGGCGCCGCTGATGGCGAAACGGCCGTGGTGCTGGGCGTACCAGGCGGCGTAGCCGGCCAGAGGCAGGGAACCGGCCAGGACCAGCGCGGCCAATGGCCGCCATCCCACGCGCCGTACGGCCAGCACGAGCACGACGAGCAGCAGCAGCGGCAGCGCGATCGTCCTGGTCAGCGCGGCCGCGGCGAACAGCAGGCCCGCTCCGGCGGCGGCGCGCACGGACAACCGCGGCGACCACATCAGCACGGCCAGCCCGGCCACGACAAGGAAGATGAACTGCGTGTCGGACAGGACGGCATGCTCCAGCCGCAGGAAGGAGGCGTCGAACAGCAGCGGCACCGTCGCCGACGCCGCCACCCAGCCGGACGCCGACCTGCGGCGCAGCACCGCGTACAGCAGTGTCCCGGTGCTCAGGCCGATGACGTGCTGGACGGCCGCGACCAGCTCAACGCTGTGGAACGGCAGCAGCGCCCGCAGCAGCAGCGGGTAGCCGATCGGGTGGAAGGTCGCCGATGGGGCCGGGTGCACGGCGGTGTCGAGGTAGGTGAAGGAGTCGTACCAGTAGAGCGTGACCGGTCGGTAGCCGAGCATCGTCACCACCCGCAACGCGGCGGCCAGGAGCAGCAACGCGGCGAAGACGCGGTGGTCGGCGAGGGCGGCCAGGCGACGCTGCGAGGGCAGCGCGACACGGGTGTCGGTGAGCACGCGAAATCCGATCGTGGTGGCATGACAGGGGTCCGCGCATGCCGGGGACAACGCATGGCGGTGAGGGGGCGCGCGCTCAGCCGTGCGCGACCCGGGTGGAAGCTCTCAGTACCGAGCCGGGATCAGCAGCGGGACCGCGGCATCGGGCTGCGCTGGGTGCTGGGGTCGGCGCCGACCAGCAGGAGGGCCTGGCCGTCGGCGCTCATGACGCCGTCGTGCACGTACCAGCCACCGGGGGCGGCGGCGGACGCGCGCTTGCCGTACTGGATGTACGACGGCGTGACGCCCCGCTCGCGCAGCAGGGCCGAGATCTCGGCGACGCTCTTGTTGACGTAGTCCACGCAGTGCAGCGGCTCGCCGGGCAGGGCGATGCCGGGCGGCATCTTGTACTTCTCGCCGGGCAGGGCCCGCCTGCCGAGGGTGATCTCGGCCTTCTTGTCGAAATCGACCGGCACCTTCAGGCCGACAGGGCAGCCACCGAACCGCTCGCACGAACCCGGGGCGTCGATTGTGGTGATCGGGCCGTCGCCGGGCACCGGATTGCCGGACCGCAACCGATCCATGTCGTTGATCACCATTATCTGGCCTGTCAGGCTCGCGGAGGTCGGCACCAGATCGAGCGTGATGTCCAGGCCCCTGGCCCGCAGCTCCCGCTGGTACACCTCGGGCTCGGCCAGCAGGTCCTTCACCGTGATCACGTAGTGGTCGTCCACCAGTTCGATGTCGAGCGCGGCGGAGGCGGGCGCCTGAGCGACGCCGAAGGACAGCAGAGCCGCCAGCGCGGCCAGGACCGGCCCGGCCACCCAACTGAGCTGCGGCCGGGGAAGGGCGAACCAACTGCGGCGGCGCCGCTCGGGGACAGGGACGGAGGTGATCTCCTCCATCAGCTCTCTGGCGATCGGCGTCGTGCCGGGACCGGGATCGGGCGCGATGCCGGCCACCAGGCGGTCGATCTCGTGCATCACATAACCCCCTTCGTCATCGCGACGGCGCGCAAGCCGATACGGGCCATGTCGACGCCGGCCGTGTCCAGGTGTTTGGCCAGGCGTTTGCGGGCCCGGTGCAGCCGCAACCGGGAGTTGGCGCGCGAGCAGCCCAGGACGGTGGCGATCTCGTCGGAGCCCAGGCCCTCCCAGCCGGCCAGCGCGAGGATCTCCCGGTCGTCGGGGCTCAACCGCGCGAACGCCTCCTGGACGCCCGCCAGGCTTTGGCCGTCCTCGGTGTGCTCCGCCCACACGGCCAGCTGGTGACCGAGCCGCTCCACCAGCTCGCTGCGGCGCGACTCGGCGCGACGGCCGTTGGCCAGCATGCGGCGGGCCACGCCGAACAGCCACAGGCGCGCGTCCCGTCCCTCGGGGATGTCGTCCAGGCGGCGCCAGGCCGTGGTGAACGTCTCAGCGAGGGCATCGGCGGCGTCCTCGTGGGAGTCGGTACGCCGCCGGATATAGGCAAGGATGTCGGAATAGTTGGCAACGTAGATCACCTCGAAGCGCTGCTTTCGGTCAAGGTGGGTCACGCTGCCTTCTCTCATCCGATAGGTCCGACACCCCGTACCTGTCCGGACCCGCCAGATAGTTTCACCCCGATTTCGGGGAATTTGGAGGTCCCGCACGTCCGGCCTCCCGCGCCACGTCCCGAACGGTAGCGGTGTGCCTTACGCTGCTTATAATGAATATAGATGGCGTCAGATCCCCGGCGTCATCCACGTGAAGCGCATGGGAGGCCACGTACGTGAAGCTCGTGATCTTCGGGGCCAACGGCCCGACAGGACGGCTCACCACCGCCCAAGCCCTCGCCGAGGGCCACACCGTCACCGCCGTCACCAGGCATCCGGAAACCTTCCCCCTCGGCGCCCCCGCGCTGAAGGTCGCGAAAGCGGACGCGCTGGACCCCGAGGCGGTGCGTCGGGTGGTGGCCGGGCACGACGCGGTGCTCTCGACGCTCGGCGTCCCCTACGGCTCCGAGGCCATCACCACGTTCTCCGAGTCCGCCGGGCACATCATCGCGGCCATGACCGCGCACGGCATCCGGCGCCTGGTCTGCGTGACCTCTACCGGCGTGCCGATGAGACCCCCGCCCGGCGAGACCCTCATCTACCGCAAGGTGA
This sequence comes from Nonomuraea sp. CA-143628, assembly GCF_050942315.1. Taxonomy (NCBI): domain Bacteria; kingdom Bacillati; phylum Actinomycetota; class Actinomycetes; order Streptosporangiales; family Streptosporangiaceae; genus Nonomuraea; species Nonomuraea sp. CA-143628. Next base: position 6,493,882 of record NZ_CP192072.1, on the reverse strand, counting down.
TCGTGCCGGCGCTCGTCAAGATGGGGCGCCCGTTGTACGAGGACGCCGCCCGCATGGAACAGATCGTGGCCCAGACCGACCTCGACTGGACCGTCATCCGCCCGTCGGGACTGTTCGACGGCGGCGCGATCACCGGATACACCGTCGGCCCGCCGCAGATGGTCGGCCGGTTCACCTCACGTCGCGACCTCGCGGACGCGCTCATCCGCGCGGCCGTCGACGACCGCGACGTCCGCTCCATCGTCGAGGTCATCACCACCGAAGGGACGCCCAGCGTCTACCGCGTGTTCCTGAAAGAAGCGCTTCGCATCGGCAGCGGGTGAGGACACGCGGTCACTGGCTGAGATAGCAGGTCGGCCGCTTCAGAATCCCAAGCCGAACAGCACCGTGTGGGCGTGCTCCGGGCCGTGGACGTGTTTTCCCAGTTTCGCCATGGAGGCCACTTTCTCCGTCTTGAGAATGTCGATGAGGTGTCGCGCCAGCCGGTCTCCATCCACCTCGCCGGGGCCGCCCGCGTCGAGCGTCCACGATCGGACGGTCCGTTCGAGCCGCTGCGACCAGCCTTGATCCTCACCCGGCGAGAAATATTTGAACCAGCCCTCGACGGTGAGCCGCTCACCGGAGCGGAGGGCGAGCACGGAGCGATTTCCGCCGAACACAGTGACCCCCACCTTCCTGCCGATCGCGTACGTCTCGGCGGGCAGCGTCCGGACGAACGCCGCCAGCAGGGGCGGCAGCGCGGCCCACCGGGGCACCCGCCAACTGCCTGGTGTGCTGAGGCCCTCATTGGCGGCGTCCAGATATTCGATGACGAAACCGCCCGGCAAACGCGACGGCTCTCCCCACTCGAACGCGGCACGCCGCCATTCCTCATAAGGCTCCGTCGGCTGCAGGGAGAGCTCCGCGCCGGTCTCAGTTGCGCGTAATTCGAGCGATTCGGCACCGGGCCGTCGCCAGCGCAGGAAAGGAGCTCCCCATTCCGGCGTACGTTCGTACCAGGGCCCCGTCGGGCCGTGACTGCCGACGCCGGCGGCGGGACCGATCGCCTCCTCCACCGTCTCGGCGAGCCGCCGGAAGGCGGCGGCCGGTTCGCCTGCCAAGGAGACGGGGACGGTCAAACCGCGATATTCCCGCTCGCCCGAGTACCGCCGCTCGTGCTCCGCCACCGGGACCAGCCGGCCGCGTCCCTCGGCCAGCGGCCGCAGCACCGCACCGGACCAGTCGCCGGGATCCACCTCATGCCACAGCCACCTGGCGAGGGCGGCGGTCTCGTCCTTGTTCATACGCGTGATCTTAGGGAGACGCCCCGACAGCCGGTCACTCCTGAGAGTGAACGGCGCCATCCGTCGTGGGAGGGATGCGCCGGGCGGTCTGGATCCCGATACTGGGCGGGATGTCCGGACTTACTGAGCGGCTGAGCATCCGGTTGACGGGCGTGCCGCCACGAGTGGTCGACGTCGCGATCACGATCGCCGTGTCGGCGGCCACCGTCGGTCCCGCGCTCGTCCCGTCCGCACAGCCGTGGTGGGTGGTGGCGCTGGCCGTGCTGGCGTCGGTGCCCGTGCTGTGGCGACGCAGGGCACCGCTCGTGGCGACCTGCGTGGTCGGGCTGGCGATGACGGCGCTGGTGATGTGGGAGAAGCCGATGCTGCCGTACGGGCCGCTGGTGGGCACCTACACCATCGCCGCGCTGAGCCCGCCGCTGCTGCGGCTGGCGGCCGTTCCGGTCATCGGCGCGGGGGTGTACATCTCGCTCGCCCTGCCGCAGGAAGGACTGGACTCCTATCGCGTGGTCGGTACGGCGTTCGTCGCCGCGTACGCGCTGGGCACCAGCACCCGCGCCCGCCGCGCCCAGGCCGCCGAGCTGGCCGAACGGGCTCTGCGCCTGGAGCGGGAGCGAGCCATCGCCGCGGCTGACGAGCGGGCGCGCATCGCCCGGGACATGCATGACATCCTCACTCACTCGGTCGGCCTGATCGTCGTCCAGGCCGAGGCCGGGCCGCTGATGCTCCAGGCCGATCCGGCACGCGCGCAGGCCGCCTTCGACACGATCGCCGACACCGGCCGGGGCGCGATCGCCCAGCTGCGGACCCTGCTCGGCACGATGCGTTCGGGCCAGGCCGATCACCGGGAGCCGCAACCGGGGCTCGCGGCCCTGCCGGAACTCATCGAGCGGACCGGCCGTTCCGGACTGCGGGTGACCCTGACCAGCGACGGCGTGCCGCGGCCGATCCCCGTCGAGGTCGACGTCGCGGCGTACCGGATCGTGCAGGAGGCGCTGACGAACGTGCTGCGCCACGCGGACGCGCGCACCGCGCAGGTGCGACTGCGCTGGACGCCGGGCGTCCTGGCGGTCGAAGTGGCCGACGACGGCAAGGGCGCGGACGGCGGCGCCGAGGGGCACGGCCTGATCGGGATGCGCGAACGGGCCGCCGCCTGCGGCGGGACGCTGCGCGCCGGCCGGGGAGAGACCGGCCAGGGAGAGAAAGGCTTCGTCGTGGCGGCCTCGCTCCCGGTTGGATAGGCCCATGCTCCGTGTGCTCGTGGCCGACGATCAGGATCTGTTCCGCGGCGGCTTCGCCATGATCCTCGACGCCCAGGCCGACATCACCGTCGTCGGCGAGGCGGCCGACGGCGCGCAGGCCGTTCGGGCAGCCACCGAGCTGTGCCCGGACGTCGTACTGATGGACGTCCGGATGCCCGGCATGGGCGGGATCGAGGCGACCGAGCGGATCTGCGCGACGACGTCGGCCAAGGTGCTGGTGCTGACCATGTTCGATCTGGACGAGTACGTCTACGACGCGCTACGCGCGGGGGCCAGCGGTTTCCTGCTGAAGGACATCCGTCGCGACGAACTGGTGGCGGCGGTGCGCGTGGTGGCGGCGGGAGAGTCGCTGCTGGCGCCCACGGTGACCAAACGCCTGATCGAGGATCTGATCCTCCGGCCTGGCCATGGGGTGGCGCCCCGGCTGGCCGCCCGCCTCGCCGAGCTGACCGGCCGGGAGGCCGAGACGCTGCGGCTGGTGGCCCGGGGGCTGTCCAACGCGGAGATCGCCGGCGAGATGGTCGTCAGCGAGCACACCGTGAAGAGCCATGTCAGCAGGATCCTGACGAAGCTGGGGCTGCGCGACCGGGTGCAGGCGGTCGTGTTCGCCTACGAGTCGGGACTGATCATCGCCGGTGACGCCTGAGCTGTCCGTGAGAGGGAGTGCGGAGTTCACTCTCGCCGCCGATGTGGGCGCGGGGCGCCGGTGTGGAGTATCGAGGCAGTTTCCCTGGTGGAGGAGTCTGCTCGATGAGATCGCAACGATGGTGGTTGATCGGCGCGGCGGTGCTGTCGGCCACGCTGTTCCTGTTCGGTACCGGCTTGCGGCCGGTGCCCTGGTGTACGTGGATCGCGCCGATCCCGGTCCTTGTCCTGGCGCCGCGCTGCTCGGCGCGTTCGACGTTGGCCGCCGCGTCCCTCGCATGGCTCGCCGGCCAGACCCCCATGTGGGGATATTTCCTGAACACGGTGCAGATCCCGCCGGCGATGACCGTGCTCCTGCTCGTCGGCTCGGCGCTGCTGTTCGGTCTGGTGGTGCTCGCCTACCGGGGCCTGACGCTGCGCGGGCACCCGCTGATGGCCGTCGGCGTCGTCCCGGCCGCGTGGGTCGTCATCGAGTACGCGCTGTCGCTGATCACGCCGAACGGCGCCTGGTGGAGCCTGGCCTATACCCAGACCGACCTCCTTCCCGTCATCCAGATCGTCTCGGCCACCGGACCCTGGGGCGTGACGTTCGTGCTGATGGGCGTCGCGGCCACGGCCGCCGCCCTGCTGAGGCCCGGCGCGGCCGGCCGGGTGCGGGTCGCCGTGGCCGCCGCGACGGTCGCGGCCCTGGTGGCGGGCTACGGGTGGTGGCAGCTGCGACCGGCCGAGGCCGGCGGTGACCGATCCCGAGGGGCGCGACCTGCTGGCCGGATACGTGAGCCGCATCCCGGCCCTGGCCGAGCGCGGGGCCGACGTCGTCGTCCTTCCCGAGAAGACGTTCCGGGTGAAAGAGGCGGACCTGCCGTCACTCACCGGACCGCTGTCCCGGCTCGCCACCGGCCACCGCGTCGACATCGTCGCGGGGCTGATCCTCATGAGGGACGGGCGCGAGTACAACGCGGCCATCGACTTCCCCGCCGACGGCGGACGGCCCGTCGAGTACGTCAAACGCCATCTCGTCCCCGGGCTGGAGAGCGATTTCACGGCCGGTCTGGCGCCGGCGTTCGTGCCCGGATCGGGCCGGCGATGGGCGATCGCGATCTGCTTCGATCTCGACTTCCCCGACCTGGTCCGCGACTATCGGCGCGACGGGGCGAGCGCGCTGTTCGTACCCGCCTGGGACTTCGGCGCCGACGCGTGGCTGCACAGCCGGATGGCGATCACGCGCGGCATCGAGAACGGCATCGCGGTGGCACGGGCGGCCCGGCAGGGCGCCCTGACCGTGAGCGACCCGCACGGCCGCCTCCTGGCCGAGGCACGTACCACCGGCACGTCCTTCGTGTCGGTGACCGCGGACCTGCCGGATCGCGCGGTATCGACCCTCTACACCCGGCTCGGCGACTGGTTCGCATGGATCTGCGCCCTCCTGCTGGTCGCGATGGTCGCGTCCGGGGCATTCCTGCGCCCCTCCCCCGCTTCACCACGGCGCGCGGATCCGTTGCCATCGGCCCCTCCTGGATCCTCGGCGCATGCCCACCGACCTGCCGGCGCGGATGGGCGATGATCTGTCGCGGTCCCACCGAGGCCTCCTGACCGAGCGCATCGCCCGCCGGCTCGAGCACGACATCCGTTCCGGGGAGATCCAGTCGGGGGACGAACTCCCTTCCGAGCGTGAGCCGGCCGCTCAGTTCGGCGCGAGCCGAAACGTCGTGGGTGAGGTGCCGCGGAGGCGGAAGCGCGACACCTGATCGAGGTCGCGCCCGGCCGAGGGTCGTTCGTCCGGGAGCGGTCGTCCGTACAGGCAGGCGAAGGGCCGCGGCCAGCGCCAGGCGATCGACCCCAGAGCCTTCATGGCCGCCGGCCCCACAGCAGGTAGGCGAGGGGGCCGACCGGCTGAACGAAGATCGCCATCCACCACAGGCCCTTGCGCCCGCGCACATCGCGGGCGGGCCGTAAGCAGAGATCCACCGCGGCCGCCGCGGTGAGCGCGACCTCCGCGGACGCCAGCGCCATCAATGTGCCCTGCTGCCTCTTCGACATCTCGTTCCAGCGCATCAGCGCGTTCCCTTCACTCGTCTGGCGCTCTCGACGGCGTTCGCGGACTTCTGGACGCTTCACGCGCATGCTCAATCGCACGGTGGTACCCGCGGGACCCGTGAGGAAGGAGACCTGGTCGGCCAGCCGGCGCGTCAGCCAGATTCCTCTCCCGCCGGGAGCGCCCGGTGGCGGGAGCGGGCCCTCGGTGAGCGCCCGAGCGGGGATCCCCGGCCCCGTGTCGGTGATCTCGCACAGCAGGCCGCCGTTCGTCCGCCACAGGCTGAGGCTGCCCCGACCGCCACCGTGCGCCAGCGCGTTGGTCACGCACTCGTTGACCGCGATGAGGAAGTCGGTGAGCGGCTCGCCCGCGAGCCCTTGGTTCGACGCCGCGTGGAAGACGGCGGTGCGAGTGCTCGCCAGACACCTCTCGTCGAAGTGCCTGGCGAGCACGGCGGTGGTATCCATGTCAGGACGTCCGCTGGTCCGGGTCAGGACGTGGGGACCGGAAATGACGCGGCGAGGCTCTCACCCCATTGTCGGGCCCGCTCCAGCTCCCCCTCCACCAGCGGCCCCTCCCCGCCGATGACATAGAAGCTGTGTGCCGGCGCCACCGCTCTGACCCCGAGCCGACGCAGCCGCCTGGCGATGCCACGAGCCGCCGAACCGGGCATGCGCGGCTTGGCGATACGGGTGTCGAAGGCGGCCGACTCCAGGGCGGCGGACGGCGTGCGCAAGGTGGTCAGCCATTCCCGTACCCCGATCCCGCGCGAGACGAGCGGCTTGCCGGCCTTGGCGGCGGACTCCCGGGTGGAGGCCCTGCTCATGGAGAAGGCGTGCGTCGGCCCGCCTGCCACGATCAATCCGATTTCCGGCCCCACTCGCGAAGGTGCGGAGCCGACCTCGACCACCCGCACCCGTAACCGGCCGGCCAGCCCTTCGGCCACCGCCTCGGCGATCTGCTTGGTGTTGCCGTACATGGACTCGTAGACGACCAGCGCGTCCATCACACGCCTCCTATCGGTTTCTTCCAGCTCTCACCATCACGGCGGCGAGTGCGCCAAGCAGGGGGACGAAGTCCCGAGCATGGCCGCCGTGCAGGCGCGGGCGAGAGCCCCGTGTCTCTCGCGCCCGCGCCCGGCCAGGCGTCAGTTCTCGACGGCGATCCGCCGGCCTTCCGCCTTCTTCCCTTCGGTCAGCCCCACGCTGACCTCCAGGACACCGCCCTTGTACGTGGCCTTGACGTCGTCCGTGTCGGCCGTCGCGGGCAGCGTCACCGACCGGGACAGCGACCCGTAGGCGAACTCCGAGCGGTGCGGCTCGTCCACCTTGCGGGTCTTCTCCGCCCGGATGTGCAGCACTCCGTCACCCACAGTGACCTCGACGTCTTTGTCGGGGTCGAGCCCGGGCAGCTCGGCGCGCAGCACGTACCGGCCCTCCTTGATGTAGTCCTCGACCCGGATGATCTGTCCGAACGGCCGGAACCCGAACATCGGGTGCTCGGCCCACTCGAACAGCTCCGGGAACGGGAACCTCATCTCCCTGCGCTCTGGCAGGCTCATGGTGGCCTCCTTTCGTGGCCCTGCGTCTTCCAGCACACACCTGAGGCGGTGTCACCGGCAGAGGCCGAAGTCCCCACCCTCGCGGACGATCGGACAGTGTCGTTGGTCCCGGCGAATGAGGACGTTCGCCGCTGTACGGGAGCCCAGGAGCAGGCGAGCATCATCGTGAAGACATTTCGGAGGTGTGATCGATCATGATCGGTGGACGGATGATCGCCGAGGCTTCAGTGCTGGACGCCGAGTTGCTGGCGCTGAAGAAGCGGGTCAACCAGCTCGAGGAAGAAGTACGCACGTTGACCGCGGCGAATCTGGCCCTGGTCCGCGCCGTTGAGAGCCTTCGGAGCGACCTCGTCACCACAGGTTGAGCCCCGTCGGCTCCATCCGCTCGGCCAGTCTGTCGGCGACACTGAACCGTTCGCGGCGCTGGGCGTCCAGCGCCGCGAACGGTATGTCGAATCTCGTCCTGCCGACCCGCCGAAACGCGCCTACAGCAGCGGAGGGACGATGACGAGGTCTTCCTTCTCGAACGACACCTCGCACACCACGTCGACGACGCCCTCGACTTCGCGGACCGCCTCCGTGACCGCGATGGCCTGAGACCTGTGCCGCACCCGTCCGCCGACGGTCACCACGCCGTTGTCGATCTCGACGGAGAACGCTCCGGTGTCAGGCAGCACGGCCCTGACGTCGGCTTCCAGGTCGGCGGCGGGCCGGGTGAAGACCCGCAGCACGTCGCGCTGGTGCAGGGTGCCGACGATCCGCCCGGTGACCGGGTCGATCACGGGCAGCTGCTTGAGGCGCTTGTCGTGCATCAGCCGAGCCGCGTCACGCACGGCGGTGCCCGGCGTGACGGTGATCGCCGGAAAGGTCATGAGCGTGGCCGCCGTGACCGCCGCCGCCTTCTCGTGCTCGCTCCGCCGCCTCCGGGACTCGAACATGGACACGCTGTGCCGTACCGGATCGGCCTCTTTCAGCAGTAGATCATCCTCCGAGACCACACCCACCGGCCTGCGGTCGGCGTCGATCACGGTGACCGCGCCCACCGCGAACCGCTTCATCGCGGCCACGATCTCGGCGAACGACGCCTCCTCCAGCACGGCGATGGCGACCCGGCCCATGACGTCCTTGACTTGGATGGACATAACCCTTCACCTCCACCCCTACCGTCCCTCGTCCTGGCTCCGGCCGGCAGTGACGAAGGGCCCGGATGATCCCGTCGTAGGTCCTCTGCACGCGGACCGCTGCCACCGGACCGCCCCGGCTGGTTAGGCCGAGCAGCGCGGAGCCCCTGGTGCCCCGTCCGTGCGAGCCGACGACCGGCACTCGCGAGCAGAGCGGTGCGACATGTCGTGCCAAGGTCTTTGGTCCCTTCCACAAGGGAGGTGTGGGTGACTACCGTCTGTCCCATGATTCGTGTGTTCCTCGTCGACGATCACGAGGTGGTGAGGCGGGGAGTGGCCGCCCTGCTGGACTCCGAGGACGACATAGAGGTGATCGGCGAGGCCGGCACCGCCGAGTCCGCGATCGCCCGCATCCCGGCCCTGAAGCCGGACGTGGCGGTGCTGGACGTACGCCTGCCGGACGGCAGCGGCGTGGACGTGTGCCGTGAAGTGCGCTCCCGCCTGCCCGGGCTGGCGTGCCTGATGCTGACCTCCTACGCCGACGACGACGCGCTGTTCGAGGCGGTGATGGCGGGCGCGGCCGGCTACGTACTCAAGCAGATCCACGGCTCCGACCTGGTCGGCGCCGTGCGTACGGTCGCCTCCGGCCAGTCACTGCTGGACCCGCAGACCACCGCCGCCATGCTGACGCGGCTGCGCGAGCAGGCGGCCCGCAAGGACCCCCTGGCCACGCTGTCGGAGCAGGAACGGCACATCCTCGACCTGATCGGCGAGGGGCTGACCAACCGGCAGATCGGCGAGCGGATGTTCCTGGCCGAGAAGACGGTCAAGAACTACGTGTCCAATCTGCTGTCCAAGCTCGACATGCAACGCCGTACCCAGGCCGCCGCGCTGGCCGCCCGGCTGCGTGCGGATCGGCGCGATTCACGGGACTTTCGCCCCTAACCGTGACTAGCCTCGCACGCAAGGCTGTACGGCATGAAAATCGACTCTTCCGGACTCCAGGTGCTCTCCCGCCAGGAGTGCATGCTTCTTCTGGCGTCCACGCCGATCGGGCGGATCGTGTTCACCGATCACGCCCTGCCGGCGGTGCAGCCGGTCACCTTCTGCCTCGACGGTGAGCGGATCGTCATCCGCACCGGGATCGGCTCGAAGCTGGCCGCGGCCACCCGGGAGGCGATCGTGGCGTTCGAGGTGGACGAGTTCGAACCGCGGTCGCGTACCGGCTGGTCGGTGACCGCGGTGGGACCCTCCAGAGCGGTGCGGGACCCCGCCGAGCTGGCGCGGCTCGCCGCGCTGCCGCTGACGGCCTGGGCGCCGGGGAGCAGGGACCACTACATCGTGCTGCGGGCCGAGCACGTCAGCGGGCGCCGCATCACTCCATGAGGTCCGCGAGGGAACGCCCGGCATACCGGAAGGGCCTCCCTGCGCCCATCCGCTCAGTCGCCCGCGGGCAGGACGGGGTCGAGGTGGAACATCCCGGTGACGACCTCGCCCGGCCTGTCGGCCGCCTTGACCCGGCCGGCGACCGCGGCGAGCACGTCCCTGGCCGTGATCAGCCCGATCAGCCCCTCCTCCGAGACCACGGGGATCGCGTCGCACCCGGCGTCGAGCATCACGACCGCCACCTCTGACAGCGACGTGTCCGGCTGGACGCGCGGCCTGCGCCTGCTGCCCAGCAGCCCGCGCACCTGGCGCCTGAACTGCTCCTCAGGGCCGCCCGACCAGGACGCGGCCACGTCCTCGCGGGTCAGCACGCCCAGCACATGCCCGTCCTCGACGACCGGCAGGTGATGGACATCGCCCCGGCGCATCAGCTCCCAGGCCATCAGCGACGACTCCTCCGGCCTGATCGCCACCAGGATCCGGCTCATCACCTGCTTCGCCGTCAGCGACTCGACGTTCATCACCGCTCCTCTCGCCATCACCGCGCCCCTCGCCATCACGGCTCCTCTCGCCATCACGGCTCCTCTCGCGGACGTACGACCGCGACGGGGCAGGTCACGTGGTGCAGCACGCCGTGGCTGACCGACCCGAGCACCGCGGAGGCGAACGCGTCCAGCCCGCGCGAGCCGACCACCACCAGGTCCGCCGTCTGTGAGGCCTGAATCAACGCCGCCACCGGGTGCTCACACACCTCCGCGTCGGTGATCTTGACGTCCGGGTTGCCCTCGCGCCAGGAGGCCATCCGCTCGCGTGCCATCCGTACCTGCTGCTGGAAGGCGTCCTCCAGCAGACTGCCCGACACGGCCGCGTACGGCGAGAACATCGGTGTCCGCCACCCGTACACCACATGCAGCTCGGCGCCCTGGGCACGGGCCTGCGCCAGTGCGTACTCCATGGCGGCCCGCGAGTGCTCCGACCCGTCGTAGCCGACCACCACCCGACCGTGCCGCGCCTCCGTGGGCGCGCGGACGATCACCACCGGGCCGGCCGCGTGCCCCGCCACGGCCAGGCTGACCGAGCCCAGCACCAGACCGGCGAACCCGCCCAGTCCCCTGCTGCCCAGGACCACGCTGTCCGTCTGCGCCGACTCACCGATGAGGTCGTCGATCACGTTCCCGGTCAGCGTCTCCGTCGTCACCTCCGCGCCCAGCGCGCGGGCCCGCGTCGCCGCGGCCTCCAGCGCCTTGGCGCAGTAGGCGGGCCCGCCAGGGCTGTGCGGCCACTGCTCGCACACGTGCACGATCCGCAGCGGCAGTCCTCTGCGCTCGGCATCGGCCGCGGCCCACTCCACCGCCGCCGCCGACGGCACCGACCCGTCCACGCCCACCACGATCCGTCTGGCCATCACGTGTCTCCTTCGCGAGGTTTCCTGCCATCTCCAGCATCACGAAACAAGCACCCCGGCACCCGGGGACGAAGTCCCCGATTCAGGTGCCTTTGGTCCCGAATCAGCAGTCCAGGGCGCTACGGGAACTCCGCTCTGTCCCGCCGGTGCACCACGGCGACGGAGCATGGCGCGTGCCGTGCCATCGCCTGGCTCACCGAGCCGAGCAGCAGCCCGCGGATCTGCCCGAGTCCGCGGGCGCCGACCACCAGGAGGCCCGCCCGCCGGGCGGCCTCCAGCAAGGCCGGACGCGCGGGCTCGTCGGCCTGCTCGACCTCCACCTTCAGTTCGGGGTACGCATGCTGCAACGGGGCGATTTCCTCCCATGCCAGCCCTTCCGGCGGAACGCCCGTCTCACGGGCGATCAGCACCTTGAGCCGGACCCCGAGCCTGTCAGCCTCCCCTGCGGCCAAGGCCAGAGCCTCCACGGACGCCGGCGAACCATCGAACCCGGCCACCACCTCCCGGCCGCTCAGCGCCTCCGAGTCTCCTCGTACGATGATCACCGGGCACCAGGCGTGCGTCGCGACCTGGAGGCTCACGGACCGGGCGACCAGCCCGGCGAGTGCGCCGCCGCCGTTGGCCTCGACCACGACCAGGCTCGCCTCCCGCGACAGATCCGCCAGGAGGGCGGCAGGCGTGCCGGAGGCGGACAGCGTGTTGACCGGCAGCGCCGGATAGTGGCGCGCGGCCCAGTCGGCGGCCCGCTTGAGCAGCCGCTGGACGGGACGGCGGACCAGTTCGTACGGCACCAGCTCACCCGGCCACTCGTGGTACGGCCACTCCCAGGCGTGGCACACGGTCAGCGGCACCTTCCTGGCGGTGGCCTCAGCCGCGGCCCATCGCAGAGCCGCCAGTGACCGCCCTGAGCTCTCGTATCCCACAACGACGCCCAAATCATCTTTCATGGTGACCTCCCGGTTCTTACGATCACCCTCGAAGCAGCGGCCTGGGTAGGGACCTTCGTCCACGTCTGAGCGCCTTAGGTCCGCTATGGCTACGCCGCCATCGTGGACGACGACCAAGCGCCCGCCTCCGTTATCGGAGGCGGGCGCTTGGTCGTGGGCGGCTACTTCAGCCAGGCGGTACGCCGGACGATGGGCAGGTTGCCCAGCCCGAGTGTGGCGCCGGCGTTGGCCAGGGCCAGGCCGACCAGGACGATGGAGTAGATGAGGTGCTCGTCCAGGAACGGGTTGTTGGCCAGCGGCAGTTCGGCGGCCCACATCAGGACCAGCATGAGCGTGCCGGTGACCGCGGCGATCCGGGTGCCGACGCCCAGAATGAGCGCGGCGCCGATGCCGAGCAGGCCGAGCATGAACAGCCAGTCCACCCACGGCTGGCCGGCCAGCGAGCTGAAGAACCCGCCGAGCGCGTTCTCTCCGGTGCCCTTGAGGAAGCCGGTCGTCGGGCTGCCACCCGAGATCCAGGCCTTGCCGGCCGGAGTGGCGAAGCCCCAGCCGAAGGTCTTGTCCAGGAACGCCCACAGGAAGATCCACCCGATCGAGATTCGGGTGATCGCCCAAACGTAGTCGACGGGGCGGTGCGCGGCGACAGGGCCGTTCTCTAAAACGGGCCTGTTGACGGTGGCGGCCATGATGGCCCCCTTTCAGTGCGGATTCGTCGTTCTCGTCACCTCCAAAGCACACCGCGTACCCCCTTTCCGGGGCAGTGCCGTACGACCCTCGGCTTGAGGACCTTGGTCCCCTCGCGGTTTCCGACGGGACCTTCGGCAGGACCTCCGCCCCTGACACCCCCTGTGACGGCAGGCCAGTGTCGGTCCCAGGAGGTGCGTCATGTCCACTGCTCACACCATCGACGTCGCGGCCAGGCGGCTGCTCGTGGCGGCCGGAGAGGCGCCTTCGGTCCACAACACCCAGCCATGGCGTTTCCGCGTCCACGACAACGACCAGATGGACCTGCTGGCCGATTGGGACCGCTGGCTGCCGGTGAGCGATCCACGCGGGCGCTCCTTGCACGTCAGCTGCGGCGGCGCACTGTTCAACCTGCGCGTGGCGGTTCGCGTCGCCGGTCGTGTGGCCGCCGTTCGGATGCTTCCGAATCCCGAGGTGCTGGCCACCATACGATTCGACACGTGGAGCCCCGTGCCGGCGGAGATGCGCGAGCTGTACGCGCTCATCCCGTACCGCCGCACGAGCAGGGCGCCCTTCAGCGAACGCCTCATCCCGGCCCCGGTTCTGTCGGAGATGCGCACCGCCGCCTCGCTGGAGCGCGCCCGGCTGATCTTCCTGGACCGGCGCGGCGCCGACGACATGCTCGACTACGCGGCCATCGCGCAGGAGCAGCTGACGAAGGACTCGGAATACCTGGCGGAGCTGGCCGCGTGGACCACCGGTCAAGGCGTGCCCTCGCACGTGCATGGGCCGGCGGCCGTCGGCGACATGGACCCGATCCGCGACTTCGGCCGCCGCACCGGCAGCGCCCGCTTCGAGCCGAACCCGCAACTGGCCGTGTTGACCACCGCCACGGACGAGCCGCTGGACTGGCTGCGCGCGGGGCAGGCGCTCCAGCGCGTGCTGCTGGTGGCGGCCAAGCACGCCGTGTCGGCCTCGTTCCTCAACCAGCCGCTCGACCTGCGCGACATGCGGCGCCACAAGGACCCACACCACCGCCGCGGGCACCCTCAAATGATCATGCGGCTCGGATACGGACCACCGGTGCCACGCGCCCCACGCCGCCCGACCTCCGAATCCGGGTAGGCGTCATGCCATCCAGCTGCCACACTCGCCATTATGGCCGAGTTCGAGGGCAATCCCCTCATGCCGCACATGCGGCTGGATGACCTGCTGGCCGAGCTGCAGGTGCGGCTAAACGCCGTGCTGGCCACCCGGGATCGGGTGCACGCGCTGCTCGAAGCCGTCGTGTCGGTCGGCAGTGATCTTGATCTGGAGACGGTGCTCCGGCGCATCGTGCGGACCGCGACCACGCTGGTGGATGCCAGTTACGGCGCGCTGGGGGTAGTCGGGCAGGACAATACCCTGCTCGAGTTCATCCCGGTCGGGTTGAGCGAGGAGGAGATCGCCCGCATCGAGCACTGGCCGCACGGGCTCGGGCTGCTCGGCCTGCTGATCAAGGACGCCCGCCCGCTGCGGCTCAAGCGGATCTCCGACCATCCCGAGTCCTACGGCTTCCCTCCTGGCCACCCGCCGATGGGCAGCTTCCTAGGTGTCCCGATCCGGGTGCGCGACGAGGTGTTCGGCAACCTGTATCTGACCGAGAAACGCGACGGCGCCGAGTTCGACGACGAGGACGAGGCCATCGTCATCGCGCTCGCCACGGCGGCGGGCGTCGCGGTGGAGAACGCCCGCCTGTATGAGCAGACCCGACGGCGCGAGACCTGGCTGGAGGCCTCCGCCGAGATCACCACCAGCCTGCTGTCCGGCGACGATCCACACGAGGTGCTCACCCTGATGGCTCGCCGGGCCCGGCAGATGATCGACGCCGATCTGGTCCAGGTACTGTTACCCGACCGGTCCGGGCAGTCGTTGGCCGTCGCGGTCGCCGAAGGCTCAGGCGCCGAGGAGCTCATCGGCACGAGCTTCCCCATCGCCACCACGATGGCGGGCGACGTGTTCACCAAGGGCGAGCCGATGGTGGAGGGCGACATGCGGAGCACTCCTTACCCCGGCTCGCCACTGCGCAAGCTGGGCTACGGACCAGGACTCATGGTGCCTTTGGGGGCCGCGCCCGAGGTGCGCGGCGTCCTGGCGGTGACCAAACGCTCAGGCCGGCTGCCGTTCAGCGGAGCCGACCAAAAGATGTTGCAGGCCTTCGCCGACCAGGCGGCCATCGCGCTGGAGCTGGCCGAGGCCCGCCGCGACGCCGAACGCATCGGCCTGCTCGAAGACCGCGACCGCATCGCCAAAGACCTGCACGACGTGGTCATCCAACGCCTGTTCGCCACCGCCATGACGCTGATGAGCACCGTCCGCCTGGTAGACCGGCCCGAGGCCGCCAAACGCCTCCAGCACGCCATCGACGAACTGGATGGGACCATCCGGCAGATCCGCTCCTCCATCTTCGCCCTGCAGACGCCCCGGGACGACAGCGAGCCCAGCCTGCGCGGACGCATCGTCGACCTCATCGAGGACGCCGGCGGACACCTGGGCTTCATGCCCGGCCTGCGCATGGAGGGCCAGATCGACAACCAGGTACCCGAAGCCGTCGCCGAACACCTGCTGGCCGTCCTCCGCGAGGCCCTGTCCAACCTGGTACGCCATTCCAAGGCGGCCAAGTCCGATGTCTCCATCGAGGTCGACGGCAACGGGCTAACGCTCGTGGTGTCGGACAACGGCGTCGGCATCGGGCACGGCGGCCACCGAAGCGGCCTGCGCAACATCGAGGAACGCGCCACCCAGCTCGGCGGCTCCGCGGAGCTGGACGTACCACGGGAGGGAGGCACGCGGCTGACCTGGACCGTACCCCTCTGAATCAGGCAGGCGCGCAAGCATCCATCGCGGCCCTTACAGCAGCGGCGGGACGACGACAAGGTCGGCCCTGTCGTAGGTCAGCTCCGAGACGACGTCGATCACGCCCTCCACCCGGCGGATCTCCTCCACCAGCTGGATGGCGTCGGAGCCGCGAGCCACCCGGCCGCTGAGCCGTACCACACCACCGGAAACATCGGCCGACACCGACGTCCGGTCACCCATCACGGCCCTGATCTCTCTCTCCAACTCGCCCGTCGAACGGCTGAAGACACGCAGCACGTCTGATCGGTGCAGAGTGCCGGTGATGCGCCCGGTGACCACGTCGATCACCGGCAGCTGCTTGATCCGCTTGTCGTGCATCAGCCGCGCCGCGTCGCGAACCGGGGTTCCCGGGGTCACAGTGATCGCGGGCGTGGTCATGAGCGCCGACGCGGTGATCGCGGCCGCCTTCTCCTGCTCCGCACGCCGTTTGTGGCTGTCGAAGATCGAGGTGCTGTGTCGTACCGGGTCCGTTTCCTTGAGCAACAGATCGTCTTCGGAGACGACCCCCACAGGGCGCCCATCGGCATCGATCACGCTGATCGCCCCGAGGGTGTATCGGCGCATCGTGCGTACTATCTCGGCGAACGACGCGTCCTCCCGAACCGCGATGGCGACGTTCCTCATGAGGTCCTTGACCTTGATGGGCATCTCCGCCTCCTCATCTCTCTCGTAACGATGCGCCCGCGACTTCGCTGTCGGCGGAGGGCCTCTATGCGCGTACCACCGCCACCGGGCAACGGGTGTGGTGCAGGACGCCGCGGCTGACCGAGCCGAGCAGCATCGCGCCCACCGTGCCGTGGCCGTGCGAGCCCACCACCAGCAGGTCGGCTCCCGCCGAGGCGTCGGTCAGCGCTTCCACCGGCTGCGCCGGCTGGACATCCTCAACCACCCGCACCCGCGGATAGCCCCTCTTGAAGGTTCCCACCCGGTCGCGGACGATCTGGTGCTGCGCGATGCGGACCTCGTCCATCTCGTACGGCACCCCAGGCGCATACGCATGCACCGGCAACTGCCAGGCATGCACCACCCTCAGCGCGGCCCCCCGCAGCTCGGCCTGCCGGAAGGCATAAGCCAGCGCGGCCTCACACGCCGGCGAGTCGTCCACACCGACCACGACCTCCCCACGAACCGGCCGATGATCACCACGCACGACCACAACGGGACACCCCACCTGACCCGCCACATGCGTACTGACCGAACCCAGCAACGCACCGGCGAACCCACCGAGCCCCCGACTGCCGAGCACGATCTCACTCGCCTCCCGAGCCTGCTCACGCAGCACCTCAGCCGGCGCACCCTCGACGTCCCGCGTCATAACCTCGACATCGGGCTGACGCTCACGAGCCAGAGCCAACGCCTCACGCAAGATCCGATGCCCCTCACGCAGCAGCACATCAGGCAACGCCGCATTGGGGAACCTGCCGATCTGATACGGCGAGCGGTCCACCGCATGCACGATCCGCAACGGCTCCCCCATCCGCAAAGCGTCGTTGACCGCCCACTCCACCGCGGCCCGCGCGGTCATCGAACCATCCACACCTACGATGATCATGATCCGCCCTCCTTCGTCACCTCTCCATCCGACCCGCTCACAGAGCGTCGTCATAGGGCCGGAAGTCCGTCGGACAGGCCCCGAAGGACCCTGTTCGCCCCGGTGACGGGTGCACGGCGTCGGTGACATGGCGGCCATTTGCCGGTGAAGCTCCCCAAAGGGCCGGGCCCGGTGGTGGCGTTGGTCCGGGCCATCCAGGTCTTATGGCCCTGTGCCGGGCGCCGAACTTCCCTCAGCGTGGGTGGCGGAGAACCCCTCCACCGAGAGTTCGGAGGCCGAGATGAAACGCTCGATAATGGTCGGGATCGCGGCCGGATCACTGCTGGCGGCAACCGCGGCGAGCGGCATCGCCATGGCTACCGCCGACGGTGCCATCGGGCGGCAGGCGGCCGGGCAGTCCGCCGTCTGCCAGACCGGCTGGGGCATGATGGGGCCAGGCGGCCCGATGCACGGCGTGCGGGTGAGCGACGAGGCCGGCTATCT
Source organism: Nonomuraea sp. CA-143628 (assembly GCF_050942315.1). Taxonomy (NCBI): domain Bacteria; kingdom Bacillati; phylum Actinomycetota; class Actinomycetes; order Streptosporangiales; family Streptosporangiaceae; genus Nonomuraea; species Nonomuraea sp. CA-143628. The sequence continues at coordinate 6,476,620 of NZ_CP192072.1, read as the reverse complement.
ATCCCAAATGGTCGCCCACCACCAGGAAGCGGTGGCCGCGGCCAGGCAGTTGCAGCGCTCGGGCCGGGCCCAGATGCGCGCCCTGGGCGCCTCGATCGTCGCCACGCAGAACACCGAGATCGCCACCATGAACACGTGGCTGGCCACCTGGTATCCGGGACGGGCGACAGGCACCCGCTACCAGCCGATGATGCGGGACCTGTCCAAGCTGTCCGGCGATGCGCTGGATGAGACGTTCCTGTGCGACATGATTCCGCACCACATGACCGCGATCATGATGTCTCAGAACCTGCTGACCTCCGGCCGCGCCCAGCATCCACAGGTCGCCGCCCTCGCGGCCAAGATCCGCGACACCCAGCACGCCGAGATGTTCCAGATGCAGCGATATCTGGCCGACTGGTTCGGCGCTTCGACGATGCCCGGCCCCATGTGGGGCCGACCGGACGGGTCCTCGCAGAGGTCTTGGCCGGGCATGGGCGGAATGATGGGCTGGTGAACGCGGCCTGGCACGCGTAGCCGCTTGTGCGAGACGCCTGCCGTTCGGCCCTGTCCGGATGGGACTTTCGCCGCTGGTTTGACAGCTCGTCACCTGCGAGAACAGGTCGGGTAAGTAAACGATGCGGCCGATCGGACGACGACAGGTCAGAGAGGAAGACATGGTGATTCCCGCACCCTCTGGGTTGTCGTCCGCGGAGGCGGCCACACGTCTGGAGCGGGACGGAGCCAACCTGCTCCCGCAGAAGCCGCCCGTTCCGCTGTGGCGGCGGGTGCTCACCCAGCTTCGCGATCCGCTGATCGTCGTCCTGCTCGTGGCGGCGGCGTTGACCATCGTCACGGGCGACTGGACCGACACCGCCGTCATCATGCTCGTGGTCGTGGTCAACACCTCCGTCGGGGTCGCGCAGGAGATCCGCGCCGACCGGGCCATCACGGCATTGTCACAGCTCACGGCCCCGGTGGCCCGCGTGGTCCGCGACGGGTCCCAGGCGCGGATTCCGGCAGCCGAGGTCGTCGTGGACGATCTCCTGGTGCTGGCCGAAGGCGACATCATCGTGGCCGACGCCAGAGTGGTGGAGTCGGCGGCCTTGCTCATCGACGAGTCGTCCTTGACCGGCGAGTCGGCGCCGGTGGACAAGGCCGACGGCGATCCGGTCTCCTCGGGCACCGTCGTGGTGAGAGGGCGTGGCCGGGCGGTGGTCACGGCCGTCGGGGCGGCCAGCGCGAGTGGCCGTATCGCGTCCATGATGGTCAAGGGAGCCGGTCTGACGCCGCTGCAACAGCGGCTCATGGGAGTGGGCCGCCTGCTGGCCGGCGTCACAGTGGCACTGTCCGCGGTGGTGCTGGCCCTGGGACTGGTCCGCGGGCAACCGGTCGAGCTGATGGTGGTGACCGCGATCAGCCTGGTGGTCGCGGCCGTTCCCGAGTCGCTGCCCGCCGTCGTGACCTTGAGCCTGGCCTTGGGAGCCCGCCGGATGGCCGCGCGTGACGCTCTCGTACGAAGGCTGCCCGCCGTGGAAACGCTGGGCTCGGTGACGGTGCTCGCCACCGACAAGACCGGGACTCTCACCGAGGGCCGGATGGTCACCCGGCACCTCTGGACCCCCATGGGGGAGGCCACGATCACCGGCTCCGGATACGCGCCCGACGGCGAGGTCATGGTCGACGACTCACTCGGCGGAGCGGGCCTCACCGACCTGCTGACGGCGGCCGTACTGTGCAACGACGCGCGGTTGTCGCCGCCGCGGGACGACGGCGAGGAGTGGACGGCGCTGGGCGACCCGACCGAGGCGGCCCTGCTCGCCGCCGCCGCCAAGCTCGGCCTGGACCGCAAGGAGCTGCAGGGGCGCTTCCCGCGCGTCGCCGAGCGTCCCTTCGACAGTGAACGCAAGCGGATGACCACCGGGCACCGCCTGCCCGACGGTGGCGGCCGGGTGATCTGCAAGGGAGCACCCGAAGCGCTGCTCCGTCCCTCTGTCCTGATCGACGACCCGGCGCTGCTGGCCCGCGCGGCCGAACGGGCCGAGCAACTCGCCCAGGCGGGATACCGGGTCCTGGCGGTGGCCGGCGCCGACCTGGACACCGTTCCGGAAACAGCGCGGGAGAGCGGCTTGTCGCTGCTCGGGCTGGTCGCGATCCTGGATCCGCCGCGTCCGGCGGCGTCCGCCGCGATCGCCGCCTGCAAGCAGGCCGGCATAAGACCGCTCCTCATCACCGGCGATCACCCCGGGACCGCTCGAGCCGTCGCCACCGAGCTGGGCATCATCACCGACGGCGACCCGGTCGTGGACTGCCGGGCCCCCGGAGCACCCGGCCAGGCCGAGGCCGGAGTGTACGCCCGTGCCACCCCGGAACAGAAGCTCGAGATCATCGAGGAGCTGCGGGAGCGCGGCGAGACCCTCGCCATGACGGGTGACGGCGTCAACGACGGACCGGCGCTACGACGCGCCGACATCGGCGTGGCCATGGGCAGACGCGGCACCGAGGTCGCCCGTCAGGCCGCCGACCTCGTGCTCGCCGACGACAACCTGGACACCGTTGTCGCGGCTGTCGAGGAGGGCCGCCGGGTCTACGCCAACATCCGCCGGTTCCTGGTCTACGGCCTCTCGGGTGGAGCCGCCGAGATCGCGGTGATGCTGCTGGGGCCGTTCGCCGGTCTGGCGCTCCCCCTGCTTCCCGCCCAGATCCTGTGGATCAACCTGCTCACGCATGGACTGCCTGGCGTGGCCCTCGGCGGCGAGCCGGCCGTGCCCGGAGCCATGACCACCCCACCACGGCCGCCCTCCCAGAGCATCCTGGGCGCCGGGCTGTGGCAGCGCGTGATCCGGATCGCCGTCGTCCTTACAGCGGTCACCCTGGGGGTCGCCGTCTGGGCCCACCAGACGGGCCGTCCGTGGCAGAGCATGGCCTTCTTCGCGCTTGGCGCCACCCAGCTCGGCGTCGCGCTCGGCTCCCGCACCAGGCCCGGCTCGCTGGCCAACCCCATGCTGCTGCTCGCCGTCGCGGGTGCGTTCGTCCTGCAGCTCGCCGGACTGTACGTGCCGCCGCTGCGCGAGCTGCTCGGCACCGAACCGCTGCCTCTGGGCGAGCTGTTGATCGTCACCGCGCTGTCCGCCCTCGGCTACGCCGCCGTCCGGCTTGATCGCGTCCTGCATCCTTCCCGCCCGCCGGTGACATCGCATTGACCGGGACGGGGCGAGCCGCTCATGGTGGGCCCGGCCATCAGTCGCCGGTGCCGGCCCTCGTCGAGCGTGCCACCGATGCCCGGTTACCGGTCATCGTGGGCATGACCTTGCCCAATGATGACGAGCGCCTTCGTGTGACGATCGCAAATGTGGGGTCATGATGGGGAACATGGGGTCAGACAGCCGATTCGACGCTTTCCGCGCCCTGGCCGAGCGTCGTGGGCGTCCTGGCGTTGGGCTGCTGGAGTCCTTGTCCGAGGCGGCGAAGGCCGGGCAGGGACCTGCGGAGGTGTGGGCGCCCGAGGTAGCCGAGCGGTTCGGCCTGCCGGCGGCGGCGGGGCTCGGGCCGGCCAGTTTCTACGCCGATCTGGCGGCTCCGCACGGTCGCCGTCATGTGCGGGTCTGTACCGCCGCGGCCTGTTTCGCCGCTCGGGCGGGCCGGCATCTTTCCGAGGTGGAGGGAGTGCTCGGCGTTCGGGCGGACCAGATCGACGCGGACGGGGAGGTCTCGCTGCAGAGCGTCCGCTGTCTTGGCTATTGCTATACGGGCCCTGCCTGTCTCGACGGCGACACGCCGTGTACCGGACCGACGCTCGCCGACCAGCTCTCCGGCAACGCGGAACCTCAGGCTCCCCCGATACCGGCCGTCGACGCCACCGGCGCTCCTGTGCTGCTGGCCGGGGTCGTCGAGGGATCGGACGCCTGGCAGGTGTGGCCCGGCGTCGTGCGGACGCGCACACCCGAGCGGGTCCTTGCCGAGGTGTCGGCCTCCGGGCTGCGTGGGCGCGGCGGGGCCGGCTTTCCGGTGGCCGCCAAGTGGGCCGCCGCCGGGGGTTCGCCTGACACGGTGGTGGTGGCCAACGGCGATGAGGGTGATCCGGGTTCGTACGCCGACCGGCTGTTGATGGAGGCTGATCCGGAACGGGTCCTGGAGGGGCTGGCGCTGGCGTGTTTCGCCTGCGGGAGCCGCCGGGGCGTGGTGCTGGTCCGGTCGGAGTATCCGCGCGCGCTGGCCCGGATGCGGGTCGCGGTCGAGCGGGCACGCGCCGACGGGCATCTGGGGCGGCGGATCCACGGCACTGATGTCGATCTCAACGTCGAGGTGGTCGCCGGCTCGGGCTCTTATGTCGCGGGTGAGGAGACCGCCCTCGTCGCCGGGCTCGAAGGGGGACGCGGCTGTGCCCGGCCGCGTCCGCCGTACCCGACGCGGCGGGGGCTGTGGGATGTCCCGACAGTGGTGAACAACGTCGAGACGCTGGCCGCGCTCCCGTGGATCATCGCTCACGGCGGGGACGCCTACGCCGCACGCGGCACACCGTCGGAGACCGGCACGAAGCTGGTCTGCCTGTCGGAGCGGTTCGCCCGGCCCGGCTGCTACGAGGTCGAGCTGGGCATGCCGGTGCTCAGGATCGTCGCCGAGCTGGGCGGCGGCCTGCGTGAGGGCTCGGAGTTGACCGTGGTGCAGGTCGGCGGGCCCCTGGGCGGGTTTCTCGCCGCCGACCAGCTCGACGTGCCGCTGTCGGAGGCGGGCCTGGCCGGCCGTGGCGCGGCGCTCGGTCATGCCGGACTGGTCGCCTTCGACCAGCACGTCGAGCCCGAGCAGGTGCTGCGGCATCTGTGGGAGTTCGCGGCCGCCGAGAGCTGCGGGGCCTGCTCGCCGTGCCGGGTCGGGTCCGGGCGTGGCTTGGAGATCGTCCGGAGCGGCGCACCGCCAGGTGAGGAGTACGCGCGGCTGCTCCGGGTCATGGGTGAGGCCAGCCTGTGTGCCTTCGGGCGGCGAGTACCGGCGGCGGTACGCAGCCTCGCCCGCGCCTACGGCGGCCGGCCGGTGGGGTGGGACCGGTGAGGGTTCGGGTCGACGGTGTGACCGCTCATGTGGCGGATGACGCCTCGGTGCTCGATGCCGTGCGCGCGGCCGGCGGCGAGGTGCCCACGTTGTGCCACGATGATCGGCTGACCGCGGTCGGCTCCTGCCGTACCTGCCTGGTGAGATCCGGCGGAAAGGTGGTGGCCGCGTGCGTGACCCCGGCCACCGACGGCGCCCTGATCGAGGTCGCGGCCGACGATCTGCGGACGCTGCGCCGCGAGGCGGTCGAGCTGATCGTCTCGGCTCTGCCGTCCTACGCTCTTGCCGGCGGCGGCGAGCTGTCCAGGGTCTGCCACTCGCTGGGGATTACGCCGCGGGCCGCCCAAGGGCCACGCGGCCGGGGACGCGATGACAGCCACCCCTACGTCCACCTCGACCGGGACCTGTGCATCGCCTGCGGCCGGTGTGTGCGGATGTGCGCCGAGGTGCAGGGCACTTTCGCGCTTACCCTGGTGGGGCGGGGTTCCGGCACGGTGGTGGCGCCCGGCACCGGCGGACTGTGGGCGGACTCCGACTGCGTCGCCTGTGGTGGCTGCGTCGACACCTGCCCCACCGGCGCGCTCACCGAGCCCGGCCTGCCCATCGGCGGCGGCGCACCGGAGCCGGCACACACCCGCACCACGTGTGGCTACTGCGGGGTGGGCTGCTCGCTGGACGTGCTCACGGGCGACAGCGGAGTGATCGCGGTGCTGCCCGACCATGACGGCCCGGTCAACCGCGGGCACGCGTGCGTCAAGGGCCGCTTCGCTCACGGCTTCCTGCGCTCGCCCGAACGCCTCACCCGGCCGCTGCTGCGCCGCGCCGGCCGGCTGGAGCCGGTGAACTGGCACGACGCTCTCGAACACGTCGCCCGAGGGCTACGGGCCGCGGTCGCCGCGGGCGGCCCCGACGCGGTGGCGGCGATCTCCTCGGCTCGGGCGACCAACGAGGAGAACTACCTGATCCAGAAGTTCATGCGCGTCGTGATCGGCACCAACAACGTCGACAACTGCTCCAGGCTGTGCCATGCCCCGTCGGCCGCCGGGCTGACCGCGGCATTCGGCCTGTCCGGGGGCACCGACCGCTTCGACGACGTGGAGACAGCCGACTGCCTGCTGCTGGTGGGCGCCAACCCCGTCGAGGCGCACCCGGTGGTCGGCGCGCGGCTGCTCCAGCGGGTCCTGCGCGGTGCACGGCTCGTCGTGGCGGACCCCCGGGCGGTCGGTCTGGCCCGCTACGCCGACGTTCACCTGCGACCCCGGCCCGGAACCAACGTCGCCCTCTTCCACGGGCTGGCCCACGTGCTGCTCGCCGAGGGCCTGATCGATGAGGAGTTCCTGCGCCGCCGAGCCACCGGCCTGCCGGAGCTCACCGCCCTGCTGGCGGGCTACTCCCCGCGCCGGGCGGCCGAGATCACCGGCGTCCCGGCCGAGGACATCGTCGCCGCCGCCCGGCTCTTCGGCCGGGCCGAGCGACCGGCGATCATCTACGGGCTGGGCGTCACCGAACACCTGCACGGCACCGACGGGGTGCGCACCCTGGCCAACCTGGCGATCCTGCGCGGAGCGGTCGGAACCGGCCGCGGCTTCGGCGTGAACCCACTGCGTGGCCAGAACAACGTCCAAGGCGCCTCCGACATGGGCGCGCTCCCGGATCTTCTGCCCGGATACGGGAAGGTCACCGACCCCGCCGCCCGTGCCCGAGCCGAGCACGTATGGGGTGCGCCGGTCCCACGGCGACCCGGACTGCGCATCCCGGAGATGTTCGGCGCCGCACGCGTCGGGGAACTGCGGGCGCTGTGGGTCATCGGAGAGGACGTGTGCGCCACCGACCCGGACAGTACGCACGTCATCCAGGCGCTGGAGGCCTGCCCACTCGTCGTCTGCGACGAGCTGTTCCTGTCCGAGACCGCCCGCAGGGCCGACGTCGTGCTCCCGGTCGCGTCCTGGCTGGAGAAGGAGGGCACCTTCGTCAACTTCGACCGTCGCTTCCAAAGGGTGCGCGCCGCCCTCGACCCGCCGGGAGAGGCGATCACCGATTTCGAGGTCGTCCACGCGCTCGCCGCGGTGCTCGGCGCCGATCTGGGATGTCCCACGCCGGCGGAGGCGCTGGCCGAGTGCGGCCGAATCGCTCCTGTCTTCGCGGGGCTGTCTCATGAGCGCCTCGACCGCGAAGGCGCTGTCGCGTGGCCGTGCCCGGATCCCGATCGTCCCGGAGAGGCCACTCTCTACCGAGAACGCTTCGCCACACCCGACGGCCGGGCTCAGCTCAGCGCCGCGCCCTATCTGCCGCCGGGCGAGCAGCCCGACGACCGTTACCCTCTGGTGCTGATCACGGGACGGCGCTGGGCGCACTACAACTCAGGCGGCATGACCCGGCGCACGGACAATCTCCGGCTCGACTCCGTGGACAGGCTCGACGTCCACCCCGCCGACGCGGCCCGCCACGGTCTGCGCGACGGTGATCCCGTCGTGGTGGAGAGCCGCCACGGCCAGGCCAGGCTGGTCACCCGCACCACCGACGACATGGCGCCCGGCCAGCTCTTCTGCGCCTTCCACTTCCCCGCCGGCGGCGTCAACACCCTCATCTCCGGGTGGGGTGACACCGTGACGTCGTGCCCCGAATACAAGGTCACCGCCGTGCGGCTGGCAGCGCCGTCCGGAGCGGACTAAGGCAACCGAGATAGGGCCAAGAGTTTCATCGCCTATGGGTCTCATCTCAGCGGCTTGGGGAAATGCCGCAGGGACAGAGAAATTCCTCTTCCAGGAGGCGGCGCGGTGAGCGATCGATACGCTGGTCGGCCCATTCTGGTCGGCTACGACGATTCGCCTGGGAGTCATGAGGCGCTGCACTGGGCGGTCGAAGAGGCGCGGCTGCGTGGGCTGCCCGTACTGGTCTGTCATGCTCTGCACTGGCCCTATGTGCTCAGGCCTGTCGCGCAGGAGGTCCTGACGCAGATCGAGCAGGTCGCCCTCGCCGTCGTGGACGAGGGCGTCCACCGTGCCCGGGCCCTGGCTCCGGAGGTGGATGCCCAGCCGCTGCTGGGGAGAGGCAGCCCCTCGGCCGTGCTCCTGGAGGCCACGCGCGAGGCGGAGATGACCGTGCTCGGGTCTCGCGGAAGAGGCGGGTTCGACGGTCTTCAGGTGGGGTCGGCCGCCGTGCAGGTGCCCGCGCACAGTGTCAGGCCGGTCGTCGTCGTACGGCCCCTCCCGCGACCGAGCGGCCAGGACGTCCGGGTCGTGGTCGGCATCGACGGCTCACCCGCGAGCCTGGCGGCGTTCGATCTCGCTCTGGACGAGGCCGCGCTGCGCGGCGGCTCCCTGACGGCCCTGTGCTGCTGGGGAGATTGCCGATCGTCGTCGTGGCAGGAGCCGCTTCCCTTCGTGGATTCGCACGCGCTGCGCAAGGGAGCGGAGGCCCGCTTCTATGAGGTCGTGTCCCAGCTGGCGCGCAGACACCCCGATGTACCGGTCACGGCGGACTTCGTGACCGAGCGGCCCCAGCGCGCGCTGATCGACGCGGCCAAGGACGCCACGCTCCTCGTGCTCGGCAACCGGGGAAACGAGTCACCCGCCTGCCTTCTGCTGGGACCGGTCACCCAGACCGCGCTGCTCGAAGCCTGGTGCCCGGTCGCGGTGACCCCCATCGTCAATCTGAGACCGCTGTTCCCGCCGGGATGAACCCCGGTACTCATGCCAGCATGTCGGGCAGCGGACGCCGGACGGCTTCCTTGTCGTCGAAGGTGATCCCCAACCGCATGATCATCTGCGGATACTCCTGCGAGCACACCTCCTGCCTGAGGAACTCCCGCAGGTGGTACATCTCCAGCGCCTGGGTGTGGAAGGCGGCGCTGACACCGTACGCGGAGGCGTGCAGGAGGACGCTTTGCAGTGCCTGTCCCGTCGCGATCCATTCCTGGCGGGTGTCGCCCGGGGTGGTGAGCAGGGCCACGACTCCGGTGGCCGTGGAGGCGCGCTGGTCCGCCTGGCTGCCCCAGTCGTGGCGCCAGGCGTAGTCACGCTGCGGGAAGTGCGGGTCGGTCCGGGCCGCCCGGCGCGGGTAACCCTCGGCCGGCACGCCGTCCTTGCGGGCGCTGCCGGGTGGCCGCGCCCAGCGGATCACTTCCAGGCTGAGCACCCGGTCCTGGGCCTGCGCCGCCTGCGCGGCCTGGGTGAGCGCCGCGATGATGTTCACCGCGGCGGGCGAGCCGACCGGAGTCAGCCTGGCCCCCTCGCTCCTCGCGTCCTTGACCAGCCCATCGAGCAGCCGCTCGGGCACGGGCAGGTCGATGAACCCCGCCCGATGGGTGCGGCGCCGTTCGATCTCCGGGCCGAGCGCCCGCGTGTGCTGGTCGGTCTCCAGTTCCGCGCCCACGCTGATCGTGGCCAGCAACGAAGGACGGTCCGGGTCCGGCAGCACCCGGACGGACGGCTCATAACCCGCGCATCGCAGCGCCGTACGGATGGTGAAAAGGGCGGCTCCGCAACTGATCAGCAGTTCCCTGCCGGCGCTGTCGCCGATGAGCAGCTTCCTGTCGGTGTCGGCCCGCAGACTGATCTCCTCGCCGGACACGCCGAAGGACCAGGGCTGTGTGTTGTGCACGGAAGGGGCCCAGCGAGCGGCCTTCAGTGCCGCCTGGATGGCATGCTCCCGATGCTGTGCCGTACGAGTGGTCATGACAGCACCTCCGATCGGTGATGACCCCAGCGCATCACATCGGGGAGGCCGCCGGGCAGGGCCGAAGGTCCCGCCCTGTCAGAGGCGTCGGCCCGCCGCGCCGCCCGCACTGACCAACGACCATCGCCGTCGGGACTTACGGCCCTACCCGGCGCACCACCGTCGGAGCTGTGCTGAAGGTACAACAACAGCCGACGAGAAGGGCTGAGCCGTGAAGCGCAGGACCGTCGCCGACGTGATGACCGACAAGGTCGTCACGGTCACCGCGAGAACCCCGTTCAAGGACATCGCCGAGACCCTGATCGCCGGCGGCATCAGCGCCGTCCCGGTGATCGACGACGACGGCCGCGTCATCGGCATGGTGTCGGAGGCCGACCTGCTGCGCAAGGAGGAGTTCCGCGAGCAGTTCTACCGGGAGGGCTACCAGCCGCCGCTGCGCGCCCGGCTGCGCCACCCCAAAGGCAGGAAGAAGGCCGCCGGTGACACCGCGGCCGAGCTGATGACCAGCCCGCCGATCACCATCTCGCCCCAGGCCGCGGCCGTCTCCGCCGCCCGGCTGATGGACGCCCACGACGTCAAGCGGCTCGCCGTCGTCGACCAGGACGGCCGGCCGGTCGGCATCGTCTCCCGCCGCGATCTGATCAAGCTGTTCCTGCGCTCCGACGACGACATCGCCGCCGAGGTGCGCGAGGACATCCTCGACCGAGGACTGTGGGTGGACACCTCCGGCGTCGTCGTCCAGGTACGCCACGGCGTGGTGACACTGAGCGGCCGGATGGACCGTAAGACCGAGACCGCGATCGCCATACGGATGACCGGCCGGGTCAGCGGCGTGGTCGACGTGATCGACGAGCTCACCTGGAAACACGACGACTCCACGTGGGAGGCCAGATAGCCATGCTGGTACGCGAGGTCATGAGCAGCCCGGCCATCACCGTCCGCCGCACCGACCCGGTGCGGCAGGCCATCCGGTCGCTGCACGGCCATGACATCACCGCCGCCCCCGTCACCGATGACGCCGACCATCTGGTCGGCGTCGTCAGCGAGCTCGACCTGCTGCGCGGCGAGTTCGAGCCCGACCCCCGCGCCTCGCTACGGCCCGTCGGCCCGTCCGCCGGACCGCCGCCCCGCCGGGTCATGGAGGTCATGACCCGCGAGATCGTCACGGTGACCGAGACCACCGACGTCACCAAGGCCATCGCCCTGATGGTCGGCAAGCGGATCAAGAGCCTGCCCGTCGTACGGGGAGATCGGATCGTGGGCATGCTCAGCCGCCGCGACCTGATGGCGATGCTCGCCCGTTCGGACGAGCGGCTGCGCACGGACGTGATCGCCGCGCTGCGTGAGCACTACCCCTTCGGCCCCAGTTGGGACGTCGCCGTCCGCGACGGCGTGGCGCAGCTGAGCGGGCCGCCCCACGAGCACGCCGACCATATCGCCGACGTGCTGGCCCGCACCGTGCCGGGCATCGTCCGGGTCAGGCACCTGAGGTGATCGCCATGAGAATGACCGTCCAGGACGTGATGACCACCGATGTGGCCGCCGTCAACCAGAACGCCTCCTTCCGCACCGTCGCCGACCTGCTCATCGGCAAAGCCGTCAGCGGCATGCCCGTCCTCGACGACGACGACCACGTGCTCGGCGTGGTGTCCGAGGCCGACCTGCTGGCCAAGGAGGAATTCAAGGAGCTCTACTACGACGACGCCTACCGGCCGCCGCTGCGCGCCCGCATCCGCCACGTCATGGGCAGCGAGGGCACCGGCTCGTACAAGGCGCTCGGCGAGACCGCCGGCGAGCTGATGACCGCGCCCGCCCACGTCACCACACCCGACTCCCCTATCGTGCTCGCCGCCCGCCTCATGGACGCCCACGGCGTCAAGCGGCTGCCCGTCATCGACGCCGACGGCAGGCTGGTCGGCATCGTCAGCCGCCGTGACCTGCTCAAGGCGTTCGTCCGCGGCGACGAGGAGATCCGAAAGCTGGTGCTGGCCGGGATCCCGACCAGCACCATGTGGACCGACCCGAGCGGGCTCGGCGTCGAGGTGAGCGAGGGCGTGGTGACTCTGACCGGGGTCGTCAGCAGGCACACCGAGTCCATCGCCGCCGTCCGCATGGCCGAGGGCATCGACGGCGTCGTCGCCGTCCACGACGAGCTCACCTGGAAGCACGACGACGTCCTCGAAGTCCCGATGTGGGGCGGCTCGCCCGCGAGCCCGCCATGAACCCATGGGTCCTGTCCTACGAGGGCTTCGATCCGGCTTCCGAGGGATTGCGCGAGGCGCTGTGCACGCTGGGCAACGGCCGTTTCGCCACGCGCGGCGCGACCCCTGACGGTGAGCTGCGGACGCCGGGCACCTACGTCGCGGGCTGCTACGACCGACTGGACTCCACCGTCGCGGGGCGGACGGTGACCAACGAGGATCTGGTCAACCTGCCCGACTGGCTGCCGGTCACCTTCGCCGCCCCCGGTTCGGGATGGTTCCGCCCTGAGCGGGCCGAGCTGCTGGACTACCGCCAGGAGCTCGACATGCGACAGGGGATCCTGCACCGGTCGCTGCGCTGGCGCGATGAGGCGGGCCGCGTCACCCTGGTACGGCAACGCCGGCTGGTCTCCATGGCCGACCCGCGGCTGGCCGCCCTGGAGACCACCTTCACCGCCGAGAGCTGGTCCGGCCCGCTTCGCGTTCGCGCCACCCTGGACGGCCGGGTGACCAACAGCGGCGTGGCGCGCTACCGCGAACTGCGTGGCGACCACCTCACCGGCCATGACACCGGCGACCGGGACGGCCTGGCCTGGCTGACCGCCACCACGCGCTCCTCCCGGATCACCGTGGCGCTCGCCTGCCGTACCGACTCCCCCGTCCGCGAGGTGATCCGCGAAGGCGACCGGATCACCACCCATCACGTGCTCGACCTCGCGCGGGGCGAACCGGCCACACTGACCAAGACCGTTGCCTTGGTGACCTCGCGCGACTATGCCGTCCACGACGCCCGCTCCGCGGCGATCCGTGCCGTATGCGGGGCTCCGCGTTTCGACGAGCTGCTCGCCCGGCACGTGGCGGCCTGGGAACGCCTGTGGCGGGACGCCCGGCTGGAGGTGGCCGACCCGGAGCTGGCGCAGCTCGTCCACCTGCACATCTTCCACCTGCTGCAGACCCTCTCCCCGCACACCGCCGACCTCGACGTCGGCGTGCCCGCCCGGGGCCTGCACGGCGAGGCCTATCGCGGGCACGTGTTCTGGGACGAGCTGTTCGTGCTGCCCTGGCTGAACCTGCGCTTCCCCGAGATCTCGCTCGGCCTGCTGCGCTACCGGTGGCGGCGGCTGCCCGAAGCCAGGGCGGCGGCCCGCGACGCCGGATACGACGGGGCGATGTTCCCCTGGCAGAGCGGCAGCGACGGACGCGAGGAGACCCAGACGCTCCACCTCAACCCCGCCTCCGGCCGCTGGCTGCCCGACAGCTCCCACCTGCAGCGGCACATCGGCCTGGCCATCGCCTACAACGTGTGGCAGTACTACCTGGCGACCGGCTTCATGCCGCCGTGGTGCGCGGAGCTGCTGATCGACATCGCCAGGTTCTTCGCCTCACTAGCCGTGCTCGACCCCGCGTCGGGACGGTACGAGATCCGCGGCGTCATGGGACCCGACGAGTATCACGAGCGGTACCCAGGCGCCTCCTCCCCCGGCCTGGCCAACAACGCCTACACCAACATCATGACCGTGTGGCTCCTGTCACGCGCCCGAGACACCCTCGACCTGCTGCCCGAACCCACCGCCTCCGAGCAGGAACGGACCCGCTGGGACGACATCACCCGCCGCATGCGGGTCGACTTCCACGACGACGTGATCAGCCAGTTCACCGGCTACCCCGACTTGCTGGAGCTCGACTGGACCCGCTACCGAGGCGTGCGCCGCCTCGACCGCGCGCTCGAAGCCGACGGCGACGACGTCAACCGCTACAAGGCGGCCAAGCAGGCCGACACCCTGATGCTGTGCTACCTGCTCACCTCCGACGAACTGATGGAGATCCTGCACCGGCTCGGCCACCCGGCCACGCCGGACCTGATCCCCCGCATGATCGGCTACTACCTCGACCGCACCAGCCACGGCTCCACCCTCAGCGCCGTCGTACACGCCTGGATACTCTCCCGCACCGACCGAACCCGCTCCTGGCAGTACTTCGCCGAAGCACTGATCAGCGACATCAACGACATCCAGCACGGCACCACCGCCGAGGGCATCCACCTCGGCGCCATGGCCGGCACCCTCGACCTGCTGCAGCGCTGCTACCTGGGCCTGGAACTCCACCCCGACGGCCTGCACCTCAACCCGCTCCTGCCCGACCGGCTCGGCGTCCTGTCCATGCCGATCCGCTACCGCGGACATCAGCTCTTCATCGACGCCGATCATCGGCAGGCCCGTATCAACGGCGTGGAAAGCCTGACCTTTTCCAGCGAACCTTTCGCCAGACGGCAAGGAGAAACCATCATGACAAGCACCGGCGACCTCGGACGTCGCATCACCTATCACCGCGTGCGACTCGGCCTGACCGTCGACCAGGTCGCCGAACGCGCGGACATGTCTCCCGGCTACCTCCAATACCTGGAGGAACGCCCCGGCACACCCACCGCCGAAACCATGTACCGCCTGGCCGGAGCATTGGAGACCACCGTCGACGACCTTCTCGGCGGCGGCGTCGATCGGCCTCCCGGCCGTGGCCGCGCCAAGGCGGCTCCGACGCTGGAGAGCATGGACCCCGACGAATGCCTCAAGCTGATCGAGCCCGGCGGCATCGGCCGGGTGGCCTTCAACGGCTCCCACGGCCCGACCGTGCTGCCCGTCAACTACAGGCTCCACCACGGCTTCATCGTCTTCCGCACCGCGCCAGGCGGCCCGATGGACCAGGACCTGCGCACCGGCCTGGAAGGCGTGGAGATCAAGATCGGGTTCGAGGTGGACCGGATCGACGACGCCCAGCGTGAGGGATGGAGCGTCCTGATCCAGGGCCCCGCCCACCACATATCCCCCGACGAACTGTCGGAGGTCACCGAATCCGACGTCACCCCGTGGGCGGGCGGCGAGCGGCAGCTGTACATCCGCATCGTCCCGCACCAGATCACGGGCCGCCGCATCCACCACCTTTGACGGTCATGAGCGGAGCCGGGGGTTCACAGTGACGCGCCGCCGCACATCACCAGGTGCTGGCCGGTGATCGCCCCTCCTTCCGGGCCGAGCAGGAAGGCCGTCAGCCCCGCCACCTCCTCGGGCCGGATGAACCGGCCCAGCGGCGGAACCCGTGGCGGGGTGGCGGCGCGTCCGGGGTCTCGCAGCATGGGGGTGTCGGTCGGCCCGGGGGCGACCACGTTGACGGTGATGCCACGCGGAGCCAGCTCCATGGCCCAGGAACGGGACAAGCCCGCGAGCGCGGCCTTGGTCGCCGCGTACTGGCTTTTGCCCGCCGCGCCCGCCATCGTGCGGCTGCCGATCAGCACGACGCGACCACCAGGGCGGATCTCTCCGACGAGGGCGTTCACCAGGACGGTCGCCGCCTCGACGTGGACCCGCCACATGAGGGCGCCGTCCTGTGCCGACAGACCGCCGAGCGGCGCGGAGCGCTGCAGGCCGGCCGCGTGGACGACGGCGTCGACGGCGCCCACCGAGGCCGATGTGCCGGCCAACTGGTCGAGGTCGGTCAGGTCGGTCTGGATCCACGAATAAGAATCCTGCTCGCACTTCGGAGGCCGGGTGCGGCTCATCCCGGTGACTCTCCAGCCCTCGGAGAGCAGGCGCGCGGCGATGGCCTGGCCGATGCCGGAGCTGGCCCCGGTCACCACCGCGTGCTGGGGCTCGTCCGCGTGCGTCGACACCTCAGAGCCCTTCGGTACGGGCGGCCCATTCGGGTCGTACCCGGACGTACTTGATCACGCGGCGGTGATAGGTGAAGACGATGTGCAGGTCACCGTCGGCGGTTTCCTGGATGGAGGGGTAGGAGAACTCCCGGTTGAGCCCGTCCCGGGAGTTGTTGGTCAGGCAGTAGCCGTCGCCGACTTCGAGATCGCGGCGGATCGGCCACGTGCGACCTCCGTCCGCGGACAGTGCGAGGGTCATGGGCGCGCGCGGGGCGCCCCAGAACGCCGTCCGCTCATCGCTCCCGGCGGCCGCGGGCTCTTCGCGCCCGGCAGGCGCCGGTTCTTGGCCGGTCGGACCCGCCGGGGTGGCGGCGAGCCCGTCGTCGTCGATCTCGTCGTACAGGGACACCCGGCGCTCGACGGCGTCGGCCGCGCTGCTGGCGTTGAACACCAGTGCCAGCCGGTCGTCGCTCAGTGTGACGTACTGGATGGAGGAATTGTTGTTGGGCAGTTCGGTGGGGACGGGCGCGCTCCAGGTCTCGCCCTCGTCCGCCGACCGGCTCGCGTAGATCGCATCCGCCCAGCGGCTGCGGAACAGCGCGAGCAGCGTGCCGTCGGCCAGCAGGTGGACGTTCATGTGGACGCAGCCGGTGCTCTCGGGGACGGGCTGTTCGCGCCAGGTCCGCCCCTCGTCGTCGGAGATCATGAGAGAGCTGGTGTCACGGTCGCCGACCCAGCGCTTGCCCGGCGTGGTGACGCAGTTGAAGACGGGCAGCAGCCATCGGCCGGAGGGCAGCACGAGCACGGGCTGCCGGACGAAGACGCCACCGCGGCTCGTGGCGGGGAAAAGGGTACGTACGGGTCCCCAGGTGTGACCGTCGTCCCGTGAGATGCGGCAGCGGACCTCGGCGGTGTCCTGGTTGCCGGCGCGCTGGGCGGTGTACAGCAGCCACAGCTCGTCGGCGGGAGTGGGGAACAGGACGGGGTTCTGCTCGGAACGCGTCAGATCGTCGGACAGCCGCGCCGGCGTGGACCAGGCCTCCGCGCCCTTCTCCAGCCGGGAGAACCAGATGGAGATGTCGGCGACGCCTTCCTGCGTGCCGCCGAACCACACGCAGCCGAGATCGCCGTTGCCCAGCGCCATGATGTTGGCCGCGTGGTTCTGCACGGCGGGCGCGATCAGGTACGCCTCGTGGCGGTCCGGATCGGCGTCGTGCACGCGGATCACGCCGTCCATGGGCAGGTCGGCGACGGCGGGCTGGGACTCGCTCACAATTCTCCTCGGGAAGACTGGGCTCGGGCGTCGGTCAAGTGGGATTCGGCCACCTGTTCGAGGTGGGTGAGGTCTGAAGCGATGGACGCGAAGGTGTATCCCTCGGCCAGGCGCTTGGCGGCGGTGGCGCCGTCGGGTGTGTGGATGCCGGCCGCGATACCGGCGGACTTGGCGGCTTCGCGCACCGTGACCAGCGCGTCCTCGAACCGGGCGGCGATCGCGGGGTCACCGGGGAAGGCGGCGCCCAGGGCCAGGGCCAGATCGGACGGGCCGACGTAGACGCCGTCCAGGCCGGGGGTGGCGCAGATCGCGTCGATGTTCGCCAGGCCCTGTGCCGTCTCGATCATGGCGAGGACCAGCACGGTGGCGTCGCTGTCGGCGGGGCGCGGGCCGATGCGCAGCGCCGAGCGCATCGGCCCGTACGAGCGGCGGCCCTTCGGCGGATAGCGGGTCGCGGAGACGGCCGCGGCGGCGTCGTCGGCGGTGTCGATGAGCGGCACGATGACGCCCGCGGCGCCCGCGTCGAGGGCTCGGCCGATGCGCGCGGCATCGTTGGCCTCCACCCTGACCAGGCCCGCGGACACGCCGCCCGCGTCGATCGCCGTCAGGCTGTTCAGCAGACCCGAGTAGCCCAGCAGTCCGTGCTGGGCGTCCAGGCACACGTAGTCGTAGCCGAGGCGGGCGATGCGCTCAGTGGACACCGGCGAATCGAGGACGGACCAGTAGCCCAGTGCGGGTCGCCTGGCCCGGATCCTGGCGGTGAAGTCGGTGATGCTCACTGCTGGCGTTCTCCTCGGTAGTCGGCTCTCATCGGTTGTAGGCGGGCATGGGGCCGCGCAGCGCCGCGCCCACGCGGTCACAGGCTGCCACGACGTCCTCGGGAAGCGGTCCGGCCGCGGCGGTCGCGATGTTCGCGCGCAGGTGTTCGGCCTTGGAACCGCCGAGCAGGACGGTCCCCACGCCGTCGCGATGCAGCAGCCACCGCAGGGACAACTCGATGAGGGACAGGCCCGACTGCGCGGCGATCTCGCCGAGGGTGGTGACGGCTTCGAACAGCGCCCCGTTCCAGTAACGCTGCCGGTACATGGGCGCCAGCCTCGAGTCGCCGAAGCGGCCGGCGGCGGGGTCCTCCTCGAAGGTGTGACGCCCGGTGAGCAGACCGCCGCCGAGCGGGTTGTAGACCATGGTCGTCAGGCCGGTGCTTCGCGCGAACTCCAGGTACTCCTCCTCCACCCTGCGGGCCAGGAGGTTGTACAGCTGCTGGGCGACGACCGGCCGCGGCGCGCCGACGGCGTCGGCGGTGTGGTTGATCTCCGCGATCTGCCAGGCCGCGTAGTTGGAGACGCCGAGCGCGCCGATCTTGCCCTCGGCGACGAACTCGGCGATGACGCCGAGCGTCTCGGCCAGCGGGGTGCGGCGGTCGGGCTGATGCAGGTAGAACAGGTCGACGTGGTCGACGTTCAGGCGGCGCAGGCTGCCTTCGAGGCTCGCGCGCAACCCTCGGGCGGACAACGGAGCGTGATCGCCCGCGTCCGGATGGGGCATGCCGGCCTTGGTGGCGAGGACGATCCGGTCGCGCCGGGTGGCGAGCAGCGGTCCGAGGATGGATTCGGTCGCGCCGCCCGCGTAGGCGTTCGCGGTGTCCACACCGGTGATGCCGGACTCGAGCGCCAGGTCCAGCATGCGCTCGGCCTCTTTCGCGTCGGCCGTGTCACCGAACGTCATGGTCCCCAAGACCAACTGGGACAGCCGGACGGGTGATGTCATTGGTCGATTCCTCGCTGAACGGGTGGTGCTTGCGTGGTGGACGGGGCCCGGACCAGCTCGCGCGGCTTACGTCCCTGGATCGCGGTCGGATCCAGCGCGGCCCTGCGCAGGGCACGGGTGTAGGGGTCGGCCGGGGCGGCCAGCACCTTGCGGGTCGCGCCGGACTCGACCAGCCGCCCCTTGCTCATGACGATGATCTCCTCGCTGATCTCCCTGACCACACCGAGGTTGTGCGAGATCACGACATAGGTGAGGCCGGTCTCGGCCTGGATCTTCATCAGCAGGGCGAGGACCTGCGCCTGCACGGACACGTCCAGCGCGCTCGTCGCCTCGTCGCAGACCAGCAGGTCGGGCTTGGAGGCGAGGGCTCTGGCGATGCCGATGCGCTGGCGCTGGCCACCGGAGAACTCCGGCGGGCGGCGCTCCAGGGCCGTGGCCGGCAGGCCGACCTGGTCGATGAGCGTGGCCGCCTCCTTGGCCCGTGCGCGTTTGTCGCGCATTCCGCGCACGCGCAGCGGTTCGGCGACGATCTCCTGCGCGGACAGGTGCGGGTCGAGCGATCCGTACGGGTCCTGGAAGATCATCTGCACCCGGGTACGCAGGGGACGCAGCTGTTTCTCGCTCAGCCGGGCGATATCGGTGCCGCCCACCACGATGCGCCCGGCGGTGGGCTTGACCAGCCGGACGATCGACCGGGCGATCGTGGACTTGCCGCAGCCCGACTCCCCCACGATGGCCAGAGTGCCGCCCCGCCGGACACTGAAACTGACGTCGTCGACCGCCCGGAACACGCCATGGGCCACGGGATAATCGACCACCAGGCCGTCGACCTCGAGCAACGTGTCATCGGTCATCGGGACTCTCCCAGCGCTATGGGCGCGTCCGGAGACTCGCCGTCCTCGTCCCACGGGCCGAGCCGTGGGACCGCCGCCAGCAACTTCCTGGTGTACGGGTCGCGGGGCGCGTTGACGATCTGTTCGGCCTCACCGGACTCGACGAACCGGCCGTCCTTCATGACATGGATGCGGTCCGAGACGAGCCGGGCCACGCCGATGTCGTGCGTGATCATGAGGATGCCGATGCCGGTGTTCTCCTGCACTTCGAGCAGCAGGCCGAGGATGCCGGCCTGGACGGTGACGTCCAGGGCGGAAGTGGGTTCGTCGGCGACGAGCAGGACGGGCGATCCGGCGAGTGCGATCGCGATGAGCACGCGCTGCAGCATGCCGCCCGACAGCTGATGCGGATACTTGCCCAGCTGGGACGCGGGGTCCGGGATGTGCATCCGGGCCAGCAGCTCGACGGACCGTGAGACGGTCTCCGTCCTGGACAGGCCGCGGTGCCGCAGCCGTACGGCCTCACGCAGCTGCTGCCCGATGGTGTGGACGGGGCTGAGCGCCGTCATCGGATCCTGCGGGATGAGGGAGACGGTACGCCCGCGCAGGTCGCGCACCGCGCGCGGGTCGGCGATGACGTCGACTCCCTGGAAGCGGGCCGTGCCGGAGAGGACCGCCAGCTCCGGGGGGAGCAGCCGCAGGATGCCCATGGCCGTGGTGGACTTGCCGGATCCCGACTCGCCGATGATCGTCACGGTTTCGCCCTGGCGGATGAGGAAGCTGACGCCGTCGACGGCGCGGACGACGCCGGCCTCGGTCATCAGCTCGATCTGCAGGTCCTCGACCTCCAGCAGGGGGCGGTCGTCGAACTCGGCTGTCATGCCCGGCTCACCTTCCCTTCCGTCCGCTGGCCCTTGCGCCGGCGAGCGCGGTCCCGCAGGCCGTCTCCGAGCAGGTTGACCCCGACGACGAGCAGCACGATGACCAGTCCGGGCAGCGTGACCAGCCACCACGACGTCGTGATGTAGTCCTGGCCGTCGGCGATGATGCGGCCCCACGTGGCGAACGGGCGCTGCGGACCGGCGCCCAGGTAGCTCAGCGCGCTCTCCAGCAGCACGGCCTGGGCCAGCAGCAGAAGGATCACGAGCGAGGCCTGCTTGACCACGTTGGGCAGCACGTGCCGCAGCAGGATGGTGATGCGATGCAGGCCGAGCACCCGGGCCGCGGCCACGTACGGTTTCTCTCGCTCGACGAGCACCAGGGAACGCGTCAGGCGGGCCACCTCCGGCCACTGCGCGAAGGCGATCACGAAGGTGATGACCGGAATGGACGGGCCGAAGAGCGCGACGACGAGCAGCAGCATCAACAGCAGAGGCAGCGACAGCTGCGCCTCCAGCAGGCGGGAGACCACGGTGTCCACCCAGCCGCCGAAGAATCCGGCCGCCGCGCCGGCGATGAGGCCGATGACCCCGGACACGACGATGGCCAGCACGCCGACGGTGAGCGAGACCTGGCCGCCGTGCAGGACCCGTGAGAGCAGGTCCCTGCCGAGCTGGTCGGTTCCGAACAGGTGCCCGTCGGTCAGGGGCGGCAGGCGGCGCAGGCTGAGGCTCTGCGCGTCCGGTCCGGGGATCGGCAGGAGGCCGGCCAGGGCGACGGGCAGGACGACGAGGGCCACGGCCACCGAGCCGACCCATATCTTCAGCCGCGCGCTCTTGCGGCGGCGGGCCGCCGCGGATCGGGCGAGATCCTTGGCGGTCACCGCGCTGGGCCGCGCCGCGGGCGCCGCGGTGTCCCGGCTGCCGGAGCCGTCGGCGGGGCCGACTGTCGTGGCGGTCATGAGGCCACCGCCTTCCCGAGTCGTACCCGCGGGTCGAGCAGCGGGTAGGTGAGGTCGATGAGGAGCTGGACGAGCACCGTCAGGACGGCCGTGACCAGGACGGTCGCCTGGATCAGCGGGTAGTCCCTGGTCTCCAGCGCGCGTACGACGAGCGATCCGACACCCGGCCAGGCGAAGACGACCTCGACCACCACCACGCCGTTGAGCATGGCGGCGAAGCGGGTGCCGAGCGCGGTCACCACCGGGACGGCCGAGTTGCCCATGGCGTAGCGCCAGGTCAGGCCGCGTTCGGAGATGCCGCGGGCACGGGCGATCGTCAGATAGGGGGCCGCGAACCCGGCTCCCATCTCCCGGCGCACCAGGCGGGAGATCAGCGCGATCTGCAGGATGCCGACGGTCACGGTCGGCAGCACCAGGCCGGCCCAGCTGGTGAAACCTGATGCCGGCAGCACGGGGACGAGCACGGCGAAGATGGTCAG
Source organism: Nonomuraea sp. CA-143628 (assembly GCF_050942315.1). Taxonomy (NCBI): domain Bacteria; kingdom Bacillati; phylum Actinomycetota; class Actinomycetes; order Streptosporangiales; family Streptosporangiaceae; genus Nonomuraea; species Nonomuraea sp. CA-143628. The sequence continues at coordinate 6,454,876 of NZ_CP192072.1, read as the reverse complement.
CAGCATGATGCCGCTCCAGAACTCCGGCATGGACTGCCCGGCGATCATGGCCACGTTGGCCCCCAGCTCGCGGGCGGTGTCGGCGTGCCTGGCCATCCAGACGCCGGCCGGGATGGCCACGACCGCGGCGAACAGGATGGCGGACACGGCGAGCATGATGGTGTACGGCATCCGGCTGAGGACGACGTCCAGGGCGGGGGCTTGGAAGGAGAAGGACGTGCCCAGGTTGCCGTGGAACAAGTCCTGGACGAAGATCCCGTACTGCTGTATGAGCGGTTTGTCCAGGCCGAACTGGGCGCGGATGCGGTCGAGCTCAGCCGTGGTGGCCAGCGGGCTGGCGTAGGCGGCCGCCGGATCCCCTGGCGCCAGTCGTACGAGGACGAACACCGTGGAGACGGTCAGGAAGATCGCCAGGATGCTCTGCCCGACACGCTGCGCAACATAGCGGACCACGATTCATCCATTCAGTCGCACGGATGCGAGTTCGTAGGAGTTGGTGGGACTGAGCAGCACGTTCTCCACGCGCTTGCGCCGGGCGATGACGGTCTTGGGAACGAAGGCCCACATGCAGGGCCAGGTGTTCCAGATCTCCTTCTGGGCGGTGGCGAGGATGCTCTCCCGGGCGGCCTTGTCGGTTTCCTGCGAGGCCTTCTCCAGCAAGGCGGCGATCTTGGGGAACACATAGCCCTGGTAGGTGTCCCGGGTGGCCTCCTTTTCCTTCGTACCGGCGAACATGCCCTGCAGCGGCGTCAGCGCCAGCCCGGTCGGGCCGGGGTAGCCGTTGCCGAGGACGTCCCAGTCGCCGCCCCGTCCCTGCCGCCACTTGGAGATGTCGCCGCCCGGCTGGAACTGCTGGAGTTCGGCCTGCACGCCGACGGCCTTGAGCATCTCCACCACCGCCTCCATGACGCTCGTGTCGTTGGCGAACTCTCCGGTCTCCCAGATGATCTTGAGCTTGAGATCCTTCACTCCGGCGGCGTCGAGCATCTGCTTGGCCTTCTGCGGGTCGTAGACGTATTCACCCGTCTGGACCGCGCCGGTCAGGGTGTCGGCCACCACGCCCCTGGCGGGGGAGACCGAGTCGGCGAAGACGTCCTTGATCAGGGACGGGCCGTTGATGGCGTAGCTCAGCGCCTCACGTACGCGCGGGTCGGCGAGCGGGTGCCCGGCGGGCTTGCGGAAGTTGTAGAAGAGCTGGGTGATCCGCGTGCTCGGCACCTGCTGCACCTCCACGTCACCCAGCCCCGACAGCTGGCTGATCGCGTCGGGGGAGATCGCGTCGATCACGTCGACCTCGCCGCTGCGCAGCGCGACGACGCGGTTCGCCTCCTCCGGCAGGAACCTGACCTGCACGGTCTTGATCGCGGGCGCGGGGCCCCAGTACTTGTCGTTGACCTGCAGCGTGTACTCGCCGGTGCCCCGGTTCGCGGCGGTGACGACGTAAGGGCCCGATCCCACACCGCCCTGGAGTTCCTCCGGTTTGTTGGCGGCGGCGGGGGTGATGAGGATGTTCGCCATCAGGTAGTCGAGTGTCGGCACCGGATGCTTGGTGACGAGCTTGAAGGTGGCGGCGTCGACGGGGGTGACGGTCGGCCATTCGGGGAAGAGGCCGGCCAGGAACGATCCGGGGACCTTCTGGTACATCTCCAGCGCGGTTGAGACGTCTTCGACCGTGACCGGGCTGCCGTCGGAGTAGCGGACGCCGTCGCGCAGCTTGACCGTCCACTCGGTGGGAGCCGTCAACTCGAACCGCTCGGCCAGGACGTGCTGCACGGCGAGCTTCGGGTCGATGAAGGTCAGCGCCTGACGGACGCCGCGCTGGACGGTGACGGCGGCGTCGAACTGGTTGAGCTTGTTGTCCAGCGACACCAGCGAGCGGTTGAGCGCCAGGGTGATGCCGGAGCCACCGGCGGGCGCGCCGCTGGAGCCCACGCCGGGCGCACTCCCCGGTCCCGCGCAGGCGGCAAGGGGACTCAGGGTCATGGCCGCACCCGTGAGAGCGCCGAGACGGAGAAGACTGCGACGGGAGAACTGGGGGCCGCTTCCGGAATGAGTCACTGGGCTTCTCGCTTTCTGAACCGTCCGCAGTGGTACGCCGCTCAGCAGCGGCCGTCTGCCAGGACCGGATGTTTCCCACGTCACAACGACGTTGCGTCACCATTACACGACTGCGCATTTCGCGCAAGGGGCCTAGCGCATTTTGTGCAAGCTGTGACATCATCCAGTCAAGACGAAGGATACGTCGACGCGTACGCCTCGCTCAGAAGCGGATCGCGCATGAGGGTTCGCGAAGCCATGACGGCCCTTCTGACCTGCAAAGATCAATCACACCGGGGGTTCCTTGAGGCCCAATCCCAGCACGGCCGCGCACGGTGTCCTCATCGTGGCCGACGACCTGTCGGGGGCAGCCGAGTCCGCAGCACGAGTCATGATGCGCGGAACACGCACGAGGATTCTTCTCGCCCATGACGCCGTGCGCGGCGAGCGCGAACTCGCCGACATCCCGACCGTGCGTGGCGAGCGCGATCTCGCCGACACCCTGGTCGTCGACACCGACTCGCGGCACCGGCAGCCCGCCGACGCCGCCGCGGCGGTGCGTGCCACGGTCGCCGCGGCCTCCGCCGGGCGGCCGCGGCTGATCTTCAAGAAGATCGACTCTCTGCTGCGCGGCAACGTCGCGGCGGAGGTGGCCGCGCTCGCGACGCCCGGCGCCGCCGTCGTCGTCGCCACCGCCCTGCCCGGCCTGGATCGGGTGGTACGCGGCGGCGTGCTGTACGTGGCCGGTACCGCCCTTCACCAGGCGAACGCCTGGGCGGTGGACGGCGTCCCGGCTCCGGCATCGGTGGAGGCGGCTCTGGCGCCGCTCCCGGCCCGTGTGCTGGACCTCGAGACCGTACGATCGGACCGTCTTTCCGAGGCGATCGCCTCCTGTGCGCGGGATGCGCATATCGCGCTGTGCGACGCGGAGACGGATCAGGATCTGGACGCCGTGCTGCGCGCCGCGCTGGCCGTGCCGTCGGTCCGACTGGTCGGATCCGGCGGGCTCGCCGACGCGCTCGGGCGCCATCTGCGGAGCCTCGGCCCGGCTGCAGCGGAGCCTTCGCTTGTTCCAGGGCACGGTGGTGTGGGCTGCCCGGGGCCGCTCGTCGTGGTGGGCAGTGCCGAGCCGGTCGCGGCCGAACAGGTGCGCCGGCTGACCGAGGCCGGAGCCGTGCCCGTGGCCCTGCCTCTGACGGCCCTCCTCGGCACACCCGACGGCCGCGAACCCCTCCCCCGCATCCCCCTCGGCGAGCGGGCGGTCGTGGCCTACCTCGACTCCGCCGGCGTCGTCCTCCCTGCGGCCTCCCGTGACATCGCGAGCCGGCTGGCCGAGGCCGTCGCGGACGCGGTGCGCGCGTACGAGAGCCCGGTGGACCTCGTGCTGACCGGCGGCGAGACCGCCCGGCGCGTCCTGGACGCCCTCCAGGTGCGGGAACTGACCCCGGTCGGGCAGGTGCACCCGGGAGCCGTCCACTCCCGGACGGCCGACGGCCGTTCCGTGGTCACCCGCCCGGGCAGTTTCGGGGAAGCCGACTCGCTCGTCGAGATCGTCAGGGCCTTGGCCCCGCACTCCCTCGCATCCCTTGACCCCACTCTCTCCCAACGCGGAATCTCCCAGTATCAAGCGAAAGGTCACGAAGTGAGCATCAGTACTGCCGGCGTCAGCCGACAGCCTCGCACCGCGGCCACTCCGATCATCGCCGTCACCATGGGTGACGGTGCCGGTGTGGGTCCGGAAGTCATCGTCGGTGCCCTCCAGGACGCCGGCACCGCCGCACTCTGCCGTCCCGTCGTCATCGGCGATGCCGTACGGCTGCGCCAGGCGGCCGGCATCCTCGGGATCGACACCGAGATCGTCGCGATCGACACAGTGGCCGACGCCGTGTTCCAGCCGGGCCGCCTCAATGTCATCGACCTGGGGCTCCTGCCGGCGGACCTGCCCTGGGGGAAGATCTCCCCCGTGGCCGGGGCGGCCGCGTACCACTATGTCCGCGTGGCCAGCGAGCTGGCGATGGCCGGGGAAGTGCAGGCGATCTGCACGGCGCCACTGAACAAGGAGGCCCTGCACGCGGGCGGCTACATCTTCCCCGGCCACACCGAACTCCTCGCGCACCTGACCGGGATCGGCGAGGTGTCCATGATGCTGTCCTCGCCGAAGATCCGGGTCATCCACGTCACCACGCACATCGGACTGATCGACGCCATCGCGAAGATCGAGCCCGGCCTGGTGGAGCGGACCGTCCGCCGGGGTCACGAGGCGCTCCGGCGGGCCGGGATCGAGAACCCGCGCATCGGGGTGTGCGGCATCAACCCGCACGCCGGCGAGAACGGCCTGTTCGGCTACGGCGAAGAGGCCGAGAAGATCGTTCCCGCCATCGAAGTCCTGAAGGCCGACGGCATCGACGTGCAGGGGCCGCTGCCCGCCGACACGGCGTTCTTCGTCGCGGGACGCGGTGACTACGACCTCATCGTGGCGATGTACCACGACCAGGGACACGGCCCGGTGAAGATCCTGGGTATCGAGGCCGGGGTGAACATCACCGTGGGCCTGCCCGTGATCCGCACGTCCGTGGATCACGGAACCGCCTTCGACATCGCGGGGAAGGGCATCGCGGAGGTCGGTAGCATGATCGAGGCGCTGCGGCAGGCCGCCCAGATGTCTCCCAGTCCGGCGAGCTGACCCGGGACCGTTGAACGCAAGCCGAGAAGGAGGAGCGTTGTCCAGGAACTCTGACCGTCGGCGCGCCGAGATCGTGCGCCTGGCCACGACCAGTGGTCTGGCCAGTGTCGAAGAACTGTCCTCGACGTTCGCTGTGACGCCCTCCACCATTCGCCGTGACCTGGCCCGGTTGACCACGCAAGGCCTGCTGACCCGGACGTTCGGCGGCGCGATGGCCGTCGTCGCCCATCCCGAGGACTCGGTACGCCAGCGGGTCGGCGAGGCCTTCGAGGCCAAACACGGGATCGCCCGATGGGCGGCTCAGCAGATCGGAGCCGGCGAGTCCGTGCTGCTCGACGCCGGCTCGACCGTCGCGGCGCTCGCCCACGAGCTGCGTTCCAGCACCCAGCTCTTCATCGCCACCACGAGCTTGACCGTGCTCAAGGAGCTCGGCGACGTCGAGAGCCTCCATGTGGAGTGCCTCGGCGGCCGGCTGCGCCATCTCAGCCAGGGGTTCGTGGGCCCCACCACCGAGGCGTCTCTGGAACGGATGTCGTTCGACCGCGTCTTTCTCGGGGCCGACGGAGTCACCGCCGACAGAGGGATCTGCGAGGCCGACCTCCAGCAGACCCGGCTCAAGGAGCTCATGGCCCGCAACTCCCGTAAGACCTACGTTCTGGCGCACGCGGCCAAGCTCGGGCGCGGTCCGTTCCATGCCTGGGTGCGGCTCCCCCGGCCCTGGACGCTGGTGACCGACGACACGGCCTCGGAAGACGCGCTGGCCCCGTTCTCGAGAGAGGGAGTCGAGGTGGTCGTGGTCGACGTCGAGGGCCGGATCAGCAAACCGAAGCCGGCCGTGGATCAGCCGAGCGCCCCGTAACGACAGGGCTGGTCACTGGCGGCCATGGCCGGTGCCGGATCGAACGGACATTCCGCCGCACGGGCCATCGGGAACATCTGCGGCTCTGACAGGGTCCCCGCCCCCCGACCGCGCCGCCCTGCGTCGGTCATGAGCTGGTGCGATTGGCGGCGTGGGCGGTGAGGGCGCCGATCGCGCAGATGATCGCGATGCCGAACAGCGCGTACCGTGCCGAGTCGAGCATCGAGGCGCCGCCCAGGTTGACCAGGACGCCGCCCACCGCCGTACCGAACGCGATCGACAGGCTCGTCACGGTGGCGATCGCCGCCGCCGCCCGGCCGCCTTCCTCCGGATCGCGGGTGCTGGACATCGCGGCCACCGACAGATGCGGGTAGGCCAGGCCGATGCCCGCACCGGCGACGAACAGCACCGGCACCCAGACGAGCACCAGCCAGCTCGGCGTGTCCGCACGCTGCAGCAGTCCCTGAAGGAGGAGACCGGCGGCGAGCAGCACCGGGCCGAACACACGCAGCCGGCGTACCGCCCGGTGTCCTGTCACCGACGAACCGCCGATCTGGGTGAGCGACCAGCCCAGCGAGATCGCCGCGGCGAAGAACCCCGCGACGAGGGGTGGCAGCCCGGCCAGCCGCTGGCCGAACAGCGGAAGGAACGACTCGACGGCGACGCCGAAGGCCAGCAGCCCCAGCGTCAGGTAGACCCATTTCAACGACGAACCTCTCTGGTACGTCGTACGCGGGAGGACCCGCAGCTCGCTGCGCCGCTCATGGACGACGAACCCGGCCATCAGCAGCAGCGCGACCGCGATGCCGGCGGCCTTCGCGAGCGTGCCGGCCACGACCCCCGCCACGCTCACCGCTCCGGCCGCGGTCGTCACCAGCAGCAGCGACCCGGCCGGGATCGGCGCCCGCCCGTCGCCGCGTCCGCTGGGCGGCAGCACGCGGGGCACGATCGCGCCGCACCCGGCCCCGATCACCGCCATGGCCGCGAACGCCGGCCGCCACGAGCCGAACTGGGCGAACAGCCCGCCGATCGCCGGACCGGCGAAGTTGCCGACGCCGTACATCGCCGACATCAGCGCGGTGCCGCGCGTCCAGAGCCGGGCCGGCAGCGCCGCTCGGATGACGGCGAACCCCAGCCCGGACAGCAGGCCCGCGCCGAGCCCCTGGACACCCCTGGAGACCAGCAACACAGCCATCGCCGGGCTCACCGCGCAGGCCAGCGAGCCCGCGCTGAACGTGGCGAAGCCGAGAAGGTAGGCGCCGACGTTCCCCCGCCGGAACAGGAGGCGGCCGGTGAGCATCGTCGCGATCACCATGGCGACGAGGTAGATCGTCATGTTCCAGGCGTAGAAGCTCGCGCCGCCGAGGTCGGCCACCGCGGTCGGCAGCAGGCTCGCCGCCAGATAGATGTTGATCGCGCCCACCAGCACTCCGCCGGCCAGCACGATCGCCGCGCCGAGATGCTCGCGGCCCAGCAGATCCCGCCACGCGGGCGGGGCGGAGGGCGAGGTGAGGCTCACGCGCCCACCTCCACGACGAATGCGTAGCCGCCGGGTTGTTCGTGATCGTCAGGACTCATGCCTTCAAGGCTGTCGTTGAACCGTTCCCGGAGACTTTGCCCGGCGGTCGTCGACGGTGCTGGGTGGATGGGGGCGCGAAAGTCTCAAGCCGCGGTAGAACCTCGCCCCCGCGCGTGCCCGGTCAGCGGGGATGGCTCGGATGAGCACCGTGGGCGAACCGCACGGTGATGGACAGGCCGCCTTCGGGGCGTGCGCCGGTGGTGAGGGTGGCGTGGTGGGCTTGGGCGACGGCGTTGACGATGGCCAGGCCGAGGCCGTAGCCGTCGCGGCGGCCGTGACGATCGGGCGCCAGTTTCTGGAACGGCTGGAAGAGCCGCTGGATCTGGTCGCCGGGGATGACCGGCCCGCTGTTGGCGACCGTGAGGGCCACCTGGGTGCCGATGGTCTGGGTGGTGATCTTGACCTGGCCGTCCGGGCGGTTGTGGCGGATGGCGTTGTCGATGAGGTTGGCGACGAGGCTTTCGATCAGTTTCGGGTCCCCGGCCGTCACCGCGGGCGTGAGGTGTTCGGCGAGGTGGATGCCGGTCCGCGCGGCTTTGTCACGGCGGGAGGCGAGCACGCCCGCGACGATCTGGGTGAGGTCGAGGGTGTCCCAGCGGGTGACGCCGCGCTCGCTGGTGGCCAGGGCGAGCAGCGCCTGGACGAGCCGCTCCTGGTGTTCGCCCAGGGCGAGGGCCTCCTGACAGACCGCGCGCAGGGTCTCGGCGTCGGCCTCGGGGTCGGCGAGGGCGACTTCGAGCAGGGTACGCAGGCCGGCGAGCGGGGTGCGCAACTCGTGGGAGGCGTTGGCGACGAAGTGGCGTTGGGCGTCGAAGGAGGCTTGCAGGCGGGCGAACAGGTCGTCGAGGGTGTGGCCGAGTTCGGTCAGCTCGTCCGCGGGCCCGCCGAGGTCCAGGCGCCGGTGGAGGTCTCCGGCAGAGATGATCTTGGCAGTGGTGGTGATGGCGCGCAGCGGGCGCAGGAACCGGCCGGCGACGTACCAGCCGAGAGCCAGGGCGACGGGGATCAGTATGACCAGGGCGATGGCGGATCCGGTGAGGAGTTGGGGCAGGCTGATCCCGGCCCCGGCCCCGGTTTCAGTGATCGGGCCGGATGAGCCTTTGGGGGTGGTCTGCTGGATGCTGGCCAGCGGGATGTCGGCGAGTATGAGCACGAAGGTCCCGGCGGCGTAGATGCCCGCCGCGTAGGCCAGCGCGAGCCGCGTCTGCAGCGACCTTCTGGTGAGCGTCTGGGAGGTCATGACCGTCCGATGCGGTTGAGCGTCTGGGAGGTCATGACGGTCCGATGCGGTAGCCGCCTTCGCGGATGGTCTCGATCACCGGAGGGTCGCCGAGCTTGGCCCGCAACCGGTGCATGGTGTGCTTGACGGCACTGCTGAAAGGATCGGCGGCCTCGTCCCAGACGCGCTCCAGCAGTTCCTCGGCGGAGATGACCAGCCCGGGTACGGCCAGCAGGCATTCCAGCAGGCCGAACTCCCTGGGACTCAGCTCAAGGCGCCGACCGGCCCGGAAGGCGATACGGCGGGCTGGATCGAGGGTGATGTCCCCGCATGCCAGGGTGGGCGGCAGCGGCGGGGTGGCACGGCGGCCCAGGGCACGGACGCGGGCGACCAGCTCGGCGAACGCGAACGGCTTGGGCAGGTAGTCGTCGGCACCGAGGCTGAGCCCGTCGACGCGGTCCTCGATCGTGCCGGAGGCGGTGAGCATCAGCACGCGGGTCTCGCAGCGGCCGTGAGCGAGTCGCCGGCAGATCTCGTCCCCGTGGACGCCGGGCAGGTCGCGGTCGAGGATCACCACGTCGTAGCGGGTGACGGCCAGGCGGTCGAGGGCGGCGGTGCCGTCCAGGACGACGTCGACGGCCATGCCCTCGCGGCGCAGCCCGGTTCCGATGGAGCGGGCGAGGATTTCGAAGTCCTCGATGACCAGGACCCTCACCGCTCCTCACCGCCTGGTTGACGTGCCATGTCCTTACGATCCCAGATCCCCGGTCGCAGCCGGGTCGCAGCCGCCGCGACCCGGCTGGAACCGGGTGCCGCGTACAACCTTCGGCATGAATCCATCTACGCCGTTCAGATCCGGCTTGCACGCGGAGTGGACCAGGTTCCGCACCGGGCGAGGCTGGGTGCTCGCCATGGCGGCCTCCGTGCTGGTGACCGTATCGCTCGGACTGCTGATCGCCGGAGGCGTCCGCAGCAGCTGCGTGACCGGAAAGGGTGAAGGCCCCTGCCCCGCGCCCTTGCTGGGACCCGATGGCACGGCCGTGCAGGACAAGTACTACTTCGTGCACCAGCCGCTCAAGGGGAACGGCAGCATCACCGCCCGCGTGGCGGACATGACCGGACAGATGCGGCTGCCGGACGCCGTACCCGGGGTGCGCAACATCAAGCAGGGGGTGGTGCCGTGGGCGAAGGCCGGGCTCCTCGTGCGGCAGAGCCTCAAGCAGGGCACACCGTACGCCGCCGTCATGCTCACCGGAGATCACGGCGTGCGGATGCAGTACAACTACACCCACGACGTGGCCGGCGGACCGCACAACGGCCCGCAGTGGCTACGGCTGACCAGGTCGGGCGACACCGTCACCGGCTTTGAGTCGGACGACGGCAAGGCGTGGACCCAGGTCAGCACGGTCAAGCTGACCGGGCTGGCGGAGACGGTCGAGATCGGGCTGTTCGCCGCCTCGCCAGGCGTCTTGTGGGACATGGCGGAGGCCTTCGCCCAGGCCACCGCCACCTTCGACCAGATCAAACTGCAGGGCGCGAACGGTTCGTGGCGCCGCGACGACGTCGGCGTCGCCCTGGAGTCCGACGGCAAGACCCCGCATCACCCGGGCGGGGTCGTCGAGTCCGGTGACAAGCTCATCGTGACCGGGGGCGGTGACATCGGGCCCGCCACGGTGGAGGGCGGTCTGCGCGCCGACTTCACGCTGATCGGCGGGGTCGTGGGGCTGGTCCTGGTGCTCGTGGTGGCGGTCACGTTCGTCACGGCGGACCACCGGCGGGGGCTGATCAGGACCGACCCGCCGCTCGCACAACCGCTCGCCCCGCCGGTCGGGCCGCCGCTTGCCCCGCCAGCCGGGCCGCCGGTCGGGCCGCGTCCGGCGCGGCTCCTGGCGGCCAAGGCCACGGTGGTCGGCGCGGTCGCGTTCGTGGCGGGGCTGGTGACCTCGGGGATCGTGGTGCCCGGTGGTCTGGCGCTGTTGCGTGCCCATCAGAACCCGATTCAGCCGCTGACCCTGGGGACCGAGCTGCGGGTGGTCGTCGGCTTCGCGGCGCTGACCGCGGCCGCCGCCGTGCTGGCTCTGGGCCTGGCCGCGCTGGTCAAGCGGGCCATCCTCGCCATCGGGCTGGCCATCGCGCTGGTCGTCGTGCCGTACGTGCTGGCGACCGCGGGTCTGGCGCCATGGCTGCTGGTGATCACCCCTGCCGCCGGGTTCGCGATCACGCAGAGCGTCCCCACGTTCGCGCATGTGGACGTCGGCCCGTCACTGTTCGGGAGCTACTACCCGCTCCCGCCATGGGCAGGTTTGGCCGTGACCTGCGGCTACGCCACCCTCGCCCTCGGGGCGGCGACAGCCTTGCACCGCGGGAGAAATCATCGGTGACCGCGGTGAGCGGTCTCCGGGCCGATGACGCGCAGGAGCTCGAGAGCCTCGACGCTCTTGGATCCGGGCGGCGGCGTGAACAGGCGCAGGCGCTGGTCGGCGGCCTGCGTCTGCAGCATCTCGAAGTCGAATTCAATGAGCCCGACGGAGGGATGAATGACGCGCAACCGGCTCTCGCGGCGCACGGCGACCTCGTGCCGCTGCCAGAGGTCGGCGAACTCCTCGCTGGCCGCCCCGAGCCGATCGATCAGGGCGCTGGAGGGCCGATCGTAGTCACGACGTGTCGCGGCGGCACGCAGGTCGGCGACGCGCAGGCGGCTGTGGCGGTCGTGTTCCTCAGCGGGGTACGCCTGGCGCACGAACGGGTCGGTGAACCAGCGCCACACGATGTTCCGGTCCCGTTCCTCGATCCTGCACACGCACCCGAACAGCGTCTCGGCCAGGGCGTTCTGCGCGAGCAGATCGCCGAGGTCGGTCAGGAGCTGGGCGGGCGTATCGCCCAGCCGGTCGAGGAGGTAGAGCAGGCCGGGACGTACGTGGTTTCCGGCGCGCGCCCCTTCGGGCGGCCGGTGGCCCGCCAGCAGGTAAAGGTGATCTCGTTCGTCCTCGGTCAACCGCAGGGCACGGGCGAGCGCGGCCAATAGCTGGACCGACGGCTGGGAGCTGCGCGCCTGTTCGAGCCGCATCACGTAGTCGGCCGACACCCCGGACAGCTGGGCCAGCTCTTCGCGGCGCAGGCCGGGCGTGCGGCGCCGCGGTCCGGCGGCCAGGCCGACCTCCTGCGGCCGGAGCCGCTCGCGGGATCGGCGGAGGAAGTCCGCCAGCTTGACGCGGTCCATCTTCATGTCATCCATCCTCGCCGCCCGGCGAACTGCGCGTGCCGCGCACACTAGGAGGGCCGATCCTAGGGAATCGGCTCCCCTCCTCATCGCCGCACGCCCCTGGCATCGTCCCTGGTGTCCAGCGATGAGAGGTGGAGACAGACATGAGAGAGATCACCGTGGGCGCCGCGCACGTGCCGTACCGGGTAATGGGCGAGGGCCGCCCGCTCGTACTGGTGCATGGAGGCAGTCCGGGCTCGAAGGCATGGGACGGCGTGGCAGGGGCGTTCACGGACACCAGCACGGTGGTGCTGCCGGATCTGTCGGGAAGCGACGCGGCGCGCGACGACGGGGGCGAGCTCACGGTCGAGCTGCTCGCTGAGCAGCTCGCCGCCGTGATCTCCGACCTCGGGGAGGGGCCCGCCGACGTGGTCGGGCACTCCATGGGCGCTTCGGTGGTCGCCGCGCTGGCCGCCGCCCGGCCGGATCTGGTGCGCAGTGTCGTGTCGGTCACGGGCTGGGCCGGGCGGGGCGACGCATACCTCCGCAACGCGTTCACCGTCTGGCGTGATCTGGCCGGTGATGGCGACACGTTCGCGCGGTACACGATGCTGATCGCCTTCAGCCGTGAGCATCTGGCTTCCATCGGCTCGGCGGCCGTGGCGGAGCTCGCCACCGCCTTCCGGCCCCACGCGGGCAGGCTCCGGCAGATCGATCTCGCCTCGCGGCTGGACGTCCGCGACCTGCTGCCGCGGATTCAGGCGCCGACGCTCGTGATCGGGTGCGCCCGCGACACGCTCATCTCCGCGGAGTACTCCCGCGAGCTGGCCGCCGCCATCCCGGGTGCCTCGTACGAGGAAGTCGACAGCGGACACATCGTGATGGCCGAGCGGCCGACGGAGTTCGTGAAGCTCGTCCGCGACTTCATCCACCCGGGATGACAGAGGTCGTCATCGCGTCCAAGGTGAGCTTGAGCATCGGGGCGATAGTGCCGCCGAAACCGGCCCGTGCCCGCGCGGCCGGCGCGGATCGCAGATCCGAGCGATAGTTGGCGAAGCTGACTACACGGAGGTCGGGCAGCACCAGCCAGGCGTATGCCTGGTCGGGTTGGCGGGCGGGGTTCCGGATCACGAGCCCGGATCCGTTGAGCGGCTCGTACGGGCCGGTCAGGCTCGGTGCGGCGAAGCCATAGAGCCCGGTGGGCGCGCGGCCGGCCGGGTGAAAGGTGTGCCGCTGGGTGGAGAAGAAGAGGTAGTAGCGGCCGTCGCGGACGATGACGTGCGGTCGTTCGAGCTCGTGGTTGACGCCTTCGGCGACGAGCAGCGGCGGCAGGAGGGACCAGGTGCCGGCTCGTACCTCGGCCAGGGCGATCGCGCCGGTGAAGCCGTCCTCCCACGCGGTGGACGCGGCGACGAGGAGATGGTCGCGCCCGTCGGCCGGGTCGCGGAACCAGCCGGGATCGCGGAAAGCCCTGATGCGACCGGGCGCTCTGTCAGCCTCCTCCGCAGGCAGGTCCGGCGCTCTGTCGGCCTCCTCCGCAGGCAGGCGCGGGACTCCGTCGCCCTCCTCCGCAGGCAGGCCCGGCGCTCCGTCGCCCTCCTCTGTCGGCAGGTACATCCGGCCGTCGGAGCGCAGGACCTCCCTGTGCTCGGCGTCCGGCCGCAACGAGATCCGGCCGTTGTCGGCGAGCAGGGTGGCGCGGGCCTCGATGACGCTCTGCCGGTACGTCGGCCGCGCTTCGCCACGCCGTCCGGCGGCCGTGTAGTACACCGACACGGTCCCATCAGGCCGCCGGACCGCTGAGCCGGACCATTCGCGGCTGCCGGGCGCGGCGCCGTCGGCGAAGGCGTTCCCCAGGTCCTCCCACTTGTCGTCGCGGTGGGCGAGCAGGCGGATCCGCGCCCGGCCATGGCGCTCCTCGGGATGGCCGGTGGCGGGGGCCGACAGGGCCATCCACAGTTCCCGGCCGCCGATCACGCTCGTCGAGCCGTCCTCGTCCTGAACCGGCCACAGGTCCCACAGATCGTGGCCGGGCAGAATCGGTGCCGCGGTGGCGATGACAGGCGCCGTGGTCGTGGCGGCCTCGGCGAGCAGGTCGAGGTGCCGATGGGTCCAGCGTGCCGGACAGAGCATGATCAGCCCTTCAAGGAGCCCTGGAGCAGGGCCTTGACGAAGTGACGCTGGAAGATGAGGAAGATCACGAGCGTGGGCGTCAGGATCAGCAGCGATCCGGCGCACAGCAGCGGGATGTCGGTGCCCCACTGTCCCTGGAAGGCGCCCAGGGCGCCGGACATCGTACGCTTGGCGGGATCGTCGACCAGGACGATGGCCAGCAGGAACTGGTTCCAGGTCCACAGGAACAGCAGGATGCCCAGGGACGAGATCGCCGGCATCGCCAGGGGGACGTGGATGCGGCGGAACAGCTGCCACACGTTGGCGCCGTCCATCCGCGCGCTCTCCGACAGCTCCCCCGGCATGTTGACGAAATGGGCGCGCATCCAGAAGACGCTGAACGGCATGAACAGGCCGATGAGCGGCAGGATGATCGCCCAGCGTGTGTTGAGCAGCCCCATGTCGCGGATCTGGTAGTACAGCGGCGTGATGACGCCCTCAAAGGGGAGGGTCAGGCCGAGCACGAACAGCAGGAAGATCACCCGGCCGCCGATCACGCGCAGGTGACCGATGGCGAAGCCGGCCATCGTACCCAGCAGGATCGAGATCGGGACCACGCCGAGCACGATGAGGGCGCTCGACTTCAGCAGCTCGCCCATCTTCGCGGCCTCGAAGGCGCGCGGGAAGTTGCCCCACTGCGGCTCGGCCGGCCAGGCCAGCCCGGCCGGGTAGGTGCCCGAGGGGTGCAGGGCGGTGACGAACAGGCTGAGGAACGGCAGGAGCGTGACCGCCATCATGAGGATGAGCAGCAGCCTGCCGGTCCAGGCTTCCCGCGAGGCGATGATCATCGATTGCCGTCCTTCGCGAACCACTGGATGGGCAGGGCGCAGGCGATCACCAGGACCATGAGCACCACGGCCAGGGCCGAGGCCATGCCCACCTCGCGTTCGGAGAAGGCCAGGTAGAAGATCTGCAGGCCGGGCACCATGGTCGTGTTGCCGGGACCGCCCTGGGTGGAGATGTAGATGATGTCGAAGCTCGCCAGGGCCGCGATCACCGTCACCGTGACGCAGACCGCGATCTCCTGACGCAGGCTCGGCACCGTGATGGAGACGAACTCCCGCCACGCCCCGGCGCCGTCCAGCCGGGCGGCCTCGTACAGCGCCGGGTCGATCTTGCTCATGCCGGCCAGGAGCAGCAGCGTGCACAGGCCGAGCAGCACCCACGCGCCGATCATGCCGACCGCGGGCAGGGCGGTGGCGAAGTCGCCCAGCCAGGCCCGGGTCACTCCCCCGAGACCGACCAGCGAGAGCAACTGGTTGATCACCCCGGTGGAGGCCAGCAGCCAGCTCCACGCGATGCCGGCCGCCACCAGCGGGATGACCTGCGGCAGGAACAGCACGGTCCGCGCGATCAGGGCGAGCCGGCTGGCGGCGATCCGCCGGATCGTCGCGGCGATCGCCAGGCCCAGCACGACCGGGATCGCGCTGAAGAACACGATCAGCTTGACGGCGTTGACCAGCGAGTCGAACAGATCCGGATCGGTGAAAACCCTCCCGTAGTTGGCCGGGCCCACCCAGGTGGACGGGCCGATGCCGTCCCAGTCGTAGAGCGAGTACTGGACGGTCAGGGCGATCGGGCGCAGGACGAACACCGCGTAGAAGGCCAGCGCCGGGGCGACGAACAACCAGCCGGTAAAGCCGCGCAGCTTGGCCACGGCCGGCCGCCGGTGCGAGGGTCCCACCTGCCTCAGTTCCCTTCCAGCTGGCCGGCGTAGTCGGCCTGGACGCTCTTCAGCAGGTCCTGCGGCGTCTGCTGTCCCGCGACGAGTTTCTGCAGCTGGGGGGTCCAGCTCTTGGCGTAGATGGCGCCGGTGGCGTTGGCGATGAAGTCCATCGCGCCGTTGTCCTTGGCGATGTCCGCCCCCGCGGCCAGCGTGCCGGCGGTGACCGTGCCGGACTTGACGGCGGGCATGTACGCCTCGGCCGGTCCCATCGGACGCGATCCGCCGACCTCCACGCCGATCTCGCGGGCCCGCTTGTCGGTGGCCACCCAGTTGAGGAAGAAGGCGGCGCAGTCGGCGTTCTTGGCGTTCGCGGCGATCCCGAAGGTCAGAGGCGCCGACATGGCGGCCCGCTTGCCGCCCTGCTGGACCGGCGGCATCAGGGAGAAGCCGACGTTGCCCGCCATCTGCTTGTCGAGGTTGCCCGACTCCCAGTCGCCGTTGAACATGAACAGGCCCTTGCCGCCGATGAAGCGGCTCATCATCGTCGCGTAGTCGACCGCGTTGACGTCCTTCTGGAAGTAACCGGCCTTGATCCACCGCTCCAGGTGCTGGGCCGCCTGCAGGTTCGACGGGGTGTCGATGGTGGCGCCGGGCTTCTGGAAGATCCAGTCGTTGATCGGCTGGGGCGGTCCGTAGGAGGCCATGAGGTTCTGCAGCGGGAAGGCCAGGCCGCCGGTGGCGCCGCCGTTGAACTGCACGATGGGCGTGATGCCCGCGCTCTTGGCCTTGGCCAGCACCGCTTCGAGCTCGGCCAGCGTGGCGGGCGGCGCGGACATCCCGGCCTGCGCGGCGAGCTTCTTGTTGTAGAAGAGGCCGGTCATGCTGAAGTTGAGGCCCAGGGCGTACAGCGAGCCCTCGCCGCGCGGCCGGCCGCCCGGACCCAGTCGCAGCTGCTGGAGCTGCGACGCCGGCCACTTGTCCCAGCCGAACGCCGTCGCGTAGCCGTCCAGGTTCTTCAGCAGGTTGTCCTTGACCAGCTCGGAGACCTGGGGCAGGCGCATCAGGTCGGGCGGGTTGTCGGCCAGCACGCGCGGGGCGTTCTGGGTGATGACGGCGAACTGGTCCTCGCGGATGTTCCACGTGACGTTCGAGTGCTGCTTGGTGAACTCGGTGGTCAGCGCCTTGGGGAGGGGGAAGCCGGTCTCGAAGTAGCCGTTCATGGTGATCGGCGCGGTGCCGCAGGTGGGCGCGGCGGACACCGGCGAGGCGCTGGTGGCCTGGGGTCGCGGGCTGTCGCTGCCGGGAGCCGCGCAGGCGGCGGCCAGCGTCCCCATGGCGATCACAAGCGCGGCCCCGGACCTGCCGGGGCGAACTCGGCGTGCCATGTGCATCTCCTCTGCTGCTTGGGACGATCGGCACCGGGCTGATGTCCCGCTTTCCGTTGCTAAATCGGGTTAGCGCCCGATAGTCTCACGGCGCGCGTCGTACGATGTCAACCCCCCGTAACACTCTCTTGACGATCGGAGGTCCTGGGTGAGCCCACGACGGGTCACGCTGGCCGATGTGGCCAAGGCGGCCGGTGTCTCCCGCCCGACCGCCTCGCTGGTGCTGTCCGGCCGCGGCCGTGAGCTGCGCATCTCTCAGGACGTCGAGCAGCGGGTCCTGCGGGCGGCCGAGGAGTTGCAGTACCGGCCCAACATCGTCTCCGTGGGCCTGCGTACGGGCACCAGCCGGACGATCGGCTTCGTCTCCGACACCGTCGCCACCTCCCGGCTGGCCGGCGACATGATCAAGGGCGCACTGGAGGCGGCCCGCGAGCGCGGCTTCATGCTGTTCATCGGTGAGACCGAAGGCGACGCCGAGCTCGAACGCCTCCTGCTGCAGGCCATGCACGACCGCCAGGTCGACGGGCTCATCCTGGCCTCGATGTTCACCAGGACCATCAAGGTGCCCAAGGGCATCACGGCCGCGCCCGCCGTGCTGCTCAACGCGCTGCCCAAGCAGCCTACTCCCCTGCCCGCCGTCATCCCCGACGAGGTCGAGGCCGGGCGCCGCGCGGCCCGCGTCCTGCTCGACGCGGGCCACCGCGACGACATCTACCTGATCGGCGCGGGCCCGCGCCTGCGCGACGTGCCCGCGCAGAGCGTCGCGGCGGTGGAGCGGCTCGTCGGCATCCGCGAAGCGCTCGGCGCGGCGGGCGTCAAGGTGGCGGGCGCTCGCACCTGTCCCGACTGGCAGCCGGAGTACGGCCTCGCCGCGACGCGCGACCTCCTGCGAACCGCCCGGCCGCGTGCGCTGATCTGCTTCAACGACCGCATCGCCATGGGCGCCTACCAGGCACTCGACGACTTCGGGCTCAAGGTGCCGGCGGACGTCTCCATCGTCTCCTTCGACGACCACCCCCTCGCCTCATGGATGCGGCCCCAGCTGACCACCGTGGCGCTGCCGCACTACGAACTGGGGCGCAAGGCCGTCGACGTGCTGTTCGCCGAGATGGACCGGTTCGCCGAGACCGACCGCGAGCATGCGGACACCGACCGGGCCGGCGAGGTGCACCGGGTCCCGATGCCGGTCCGCAGCCGCGAATCCGTCTCGCCATCACCGGCTTGACGCCCGGTGAGTCCGCCGAACAGCCCTGCTCTGCGCGCTCTGGCGATGGCCGCGGTGATCTGGCACAACTTCCACATCGGCCGGCCGGTCACCCGATCGCTGATCACCGATGACTACCGGGCGAGCCGACTGACCGGAACATTTGTCCAAAATACCGGCGCGCACCGGCGGCGACAGTAGGCCCGTGATTATTTCCGCGGAGCTCGATGACCCCGCCGTTTCGACGGCGCCGACCTGCGGTTTCCGCACCGGCGGGCTGAGGTGAGCAGCGCGGTACGGCGCCGGCAGCACCTCTTGATCGCCTCGGCTGTCCTCTTCGTCGTCGGATGGCCGGTCGGCCAAACCGGCCGGCGGCGGGCTCCGACCTCCTTCGACAGGGCTTTGGAGAAGTTGGTCAAGGCGGCTTTGGCGGCGCTGTGGTCGGCCACTGCCGGATCAGGCAGGAAGGCATCGACCGAACTGATCGTGACGACGTTGCCGTGCCCGGCCGCGAGCATGGTCGGCGGCGCGGCGCGGGTGGTGCGTATCGCCGCCATCAGGTTGAGCGTCAGGCTGTGCAGCCTTTTCGTCGGTGACGTTCAGGAACCCGGTCAGGCGCGGCGCGACCGCGCCGACGTTGTTGACCAGGATGTCGAGTTCCGCGGCACAGTTCGCGGCGTTGACCGGTGATGGCGATCAACGCCGCGGATCGCTTTCAGCTCGTCTGTAGGTCGTTCCTGGTGAGCCAGGTCAGGCAGGCGTCGGCGACCTCACGCCAGCCGTGGTCGATGGTCAGGGAGTGGCCGCGGTCGGGGAACTCCTGGAAGTCGGTGATCGCGGTGGAGTCCCGGTACTGCTTGAGGGTCGCCTTGGTGACGGTCTCGGGGACAGTATGGTCCTTGCCGCCGGCGATCAGGAGCAGCGGTCCCCGGGCGTTGTTGCCGGTCTCCACCTTGGCGGGTGAGTGGGGGGAGAAGTTGGCGGCGGCGGCCTCGAACAACGGCTTGCCCGGCGCGGGGATGGTCCAGCGTTCGTACAGGTCGGCTGCTTCCTCAGCCGGGATGGCGTTGCCGAACGCGTAGGTGAACTGGTCGAGGGTGAGGGAGACTGCCCGGTGCTTGTTGGCCGGGTTCTTGAACACCGGCAGGGTCGAGCGCAGCGCCGACAACGGTAGCGGCAGGACCCCCTTGATCTGTGCGGCGTCGATCGCGATCGCGGCTCTGGCCAGGTCCTGCCCGAGCAGCTTCTCGGCGATCATGCCGCCGAAGGAGTGACCGATCAGGATCGGCTTGACGTCCAGAGCGTTGATGATCTCCGTGTAGTGGGCGACGACGTCGTCGATGCCGTGGTCGGCGATGCTGTCGGGGTCTTTTCTGGACAGTTCGACGCTTTCGCTGTCGCCCGGCCAGCCGGGGGCCATCGCGTCATAGCCGGCGGCCGTGAACAGCTCGGTCCAGGAGGACCAGGAGGTGGCGTGTAGCCACAGGCCGTGGATGAAGATGACGGGAGTGGTCGGTGCGGTCATCGGTTGCTCCTCTATGCCGGATGGGTGTGCTTGACCGCCTGGGTCGCGGTCGCAGCGGTGCGAATGTGGCCGGCCACGGCTGCCGGTTGCGACAACGCGATCGCGTGTGAGGCGTCGACCTCGATGGTGTCGGCCCCGGCGCGCTGGGCCATGAAACGCTGGGCGGCGGGATGGATCGCCTGGTCGGCGGTCGCCACGACGTACCAGGACGGCAGGGTCTTCCAGCTCGCGGCGGGAGAGCTCTCCTCGAACGCCACTGCCGCGATGGGGCGCTGCGCGGCGGCCGCCACCGAGGTGAGGCGCTCGGGCAGGTCGGCGGCGAACACAGCCGGAAACTGGTCGTCCTTGAGATACAGCTCCACAGCCTCCTCTCCATCGCCTGTGCGGAAGACGGCCGGCCGCAGCGCCGGGCCCAGCAGGCTGTCGGGAAAGCGGCCCGTGACGTCCAGGACGCTCTCCCCTGCCTCCAGGGCGAAAGCGGTCACGTAGACCAACCCGACCACGTTGCCCGGCTGGGCTCCGGCCCGGGTGATGACCACACCGCCGTAGGAGTGGCCCACCAGCAGGACCGGACCGTCGATCGCGGCGACGACGCCGGCGAGGTAGGCGGCGTCGATGGCCGGTCCGCGCAGCGGGTTGGCCACCGCGGTCACGGGGATCCCGGATGCCTGGAGCTCGGCGATCACGCCCGCCCAGCTCGAGGCGTCCGTGAAGGCGCCGTGGACCAGCACGACGGTCGGCGTGCTGCCGTTTTTGAAGGATATCGCTGTGGTCATGGCCTCACCGTAGGAAGTCCTCCGCGTGCCTCGCGAGCGTCACATGACTGCGTCACCGAGCGTCACCCAAGCGAAGCGGTGAGGTCAGGCTGATACGCGCAGGGCTGTGCTCAACGCCGATCGCGAGGTGATCCCCAGCTTGGGGAAGATCCTGTAGAGGTGGGAGCTGACGGTTCGATGGGACAGATAGAGCTTCTCGCCGATCTCCCGGTTCGTCAGGCCATCGGCCGCCATCTGGGCGATCTGGAGTTCCTGCGCGGTCAGCACGTCGCGCGCTTCACCGCTGCGGCTACGGCTGCTCTCGCCGGAGGCCCGCAGCTCCTGGCGCGCTCGCTCGCTCCACGGGATCACCCCCAAGGCGTCGAACGTCTCGCGAGCTATACGCAAGGGCGCCCGCGACTCGGCCGTACGCCGCTGGCGCCGCAGCCATTCACCGTACGCCAGCTGCACCCGAGCCCGTACGAAGGGCCATCGCCGCAGGTCAGCCCCGAGCGCGGCATCGAAGAAGGGCTCTGCCGCCGCATCATCGGCCAGAACGGCCCGAGCGTAGCGCAGGTCCGCGTGCAAGGACGGCGACGGCGTGGTGAGCGCCACCACCTCCAGTTCGGCGACGATGCCGGCCACCGCGCGACCTTGACCGCTGTGCACCGCGGCGTCTGCGAGTTCGGCCAAGGAAAAGCAGCGCAACGCCAGGTGGAAGGCCGGATCGGCGGGGTCGTGCAGGCGGCGCAGATGGTCGAAGGCGTCGGCGTAACGTCCCGCGCCCAGCGCGGCGAGCCCGCGCGCGAGCTGCACCGTGGCCAGCACAGGGCGGGCTCCGATGGGCAGGGCCACCTGCTCGGCCGCCACCGCGAGGCTCTCCACGCGATCCTGTTCGCCACGTAGCGCGGCGAGCACCGCGC
The DNA here is from genome assembly GCF_050942315.1 of Nonomuraea sp. CA-143628. Taxonomy (NCBI): domain Bacteria; kingdom Bacillati; phylum Actinomycetota; class Actinomycetes; order Streptosporangiales; family Streptosporangiaceae; genus Nonomuraea; species Nonomuraea sp. CA-143628. The sequence goes on along the minus strand of NZ_CP192072.1, from coordinate 6,433,667 downwards.
CCGAGGCCTGAGCGATGGCGCGCATCAGCGGCTGGGATGTCTCGTGCGCCAGACGGGCGGCCTCCTCGGCCGCGGGGATGGCCACGCTCAGGTCGGCCAGCCGGGCCGCGCTCCACGCCTGTGCCCCGAGGTCTCGTACCAGGAGGCTGAGCCGGCCCTGCGCGCGCAGGGCCGGAAGCGACGCGGCGCAGAATTCCTCCGACAGGTCGAACGCCCCCACCATCAACGCCGAACTACCGAGCAGGCGGGCCGCCGGTCGGCCGCCGGTCGGTTGAGCGGCCAGATGGCGTAATCGCTCGATCACCACCTTGCCCCGCTCGATTGGCGCCGCGAACGCCAAGACCGTCAGCAATCGCCCGTCCAGATCGTCGACGGGCAGTCCCTCGGCCACGGTGACGACGCGTTGCCGCGACCGCTCGTCGGCATGAGCCCAGAAACATCGCAGGGACGCACTGGACAAAAGTTTCAGCGCGAGATCGACGTCCCCCTGCGCCGCCATCGTCTCGGCGAGATCGGCCAGAGAGTGCGCTGCCGCGCTGTCGTCACGGATGCCGTCCTCGAAGCTCTCGCGGATCCACACGATACGGGCCCGCTGCTGGGCCGACAGCCGCGACTGCTCGCCCTCGCCCAGCAGCCGTACGACGATATCGCGCCGTCCCATCTCAGCGGCGCACTCGGCGGCCCGCACCAGCCGTTCACACCGGTGAGCGGGATTCTCACTGAGCCTGGCCGCGTGCTCCAGCGCCGCGACGGCCGACAACAGGTCCCCCCGGCGTCGCACGCTTTTGGCCACGGTCTCCAGCTCGGCGGCAATGGTCTCATCCGGCCTGGGGGTGGATGCCGCGCGGTGCCAGACGCGACGGTCCGGCCGCCCAGTGAGGACGTCGGCCAAGGCGGCATGCACCGCGTGCCGCTGGGAGATGCTCGCCCCCTGGTAGATCGCCGAGCGCATGAGCGGGTGCCGGAACGACACGCCGGCTTCGTGCACGTCCACCAGCCGCACGTCGACAGCGGGAGCCAGATCGTCTGCCGTGACCGGTACACCGGTGATCAGCGCAGTGGCGTCGAGGGTCTCGGAAAGCGCGGTGCTGTCGTTGAGCGCGGCGACCAGCAGCATGGTTCGGAGGGTCGGCGGCAACCCCGACATGCGGGCGGTGAAGGTCTGTTCCAGCCGGGTGGTCAGCGGGAGCCACCCCGGCGGCAGGGGCCCCTTCCCGTCCTGCGTTTCCGCGGCGATCGGCAGCTCGACCAGGGCCAACGGGTTTCCCGCCGCCTCCCGCAGCAACCGTGTGCGCACCGCCGGCGCCAGGGTGGGGCTGCAGGCGTCCAGCAAGGCGGTCGCGGCCGTGTCATCGAGCCGATCGAGGAGCAACTCCGACAGCCCGGCCCTGTCAAGAGGGCTCTGGAAACCGTCGCGGATCGCGGCCAGCAGCACGATCGGTTCGGAATCCAGCCGCCGCGCGACGAACGCGAGCACATCGGCGCTGGAGCGGTCCAGCCAGTGAACGTCCTCGACAAGGAGCAGGACGGGCGAGCGTGCGGCCGTCTCGCCCAGGAGGTTCAGCGTCGCCAGGGCGATGAGGAACAGGTCCGGCACCCGGGCGTCGGTCAACCCGAACGCCGCTCCCAGCGCGTCGCGCTGCGGGGTGGGCAGTTCCCCGATCTCGGTACGAAGCGGAAGCAGCGCCTGATGCAGGCCGGCGAAGGGCATGTGCGTCTCTGATTCCACACCGGCCGTCCGCAAGACGCGCATGCCACGAGCGGCCGCGATCCCCGCCGTATCCAGCAGCAGGGCCGACTTCCCGACCCCCGCCTCGCCGCGCACCAGCATCGCCCCGCCGCTCTCGCGGACGCCGTCCACGAACGCGCCGAGCCGCCGCTGTTCGGACTCCCGCCCGAAAAGTGCTCTTACTGGCTGGTTTTCCGGCATATGAAGACATGCTCGCTTGCTCTCGGGGTCCCGTCCAGAGAACGTGGCCTCCGGGAAGGAGCGGACCGGTGAGCCGTGGTCACTGTCGCGTTTGTTGACAGATCGCTTCTGACCAGGCCGGTCTTGCGCTGTGGCGGAATCCGCGAGTGTGGCGTTCCCGCGGTCGGATGTCGCGCCTTCTTCGGGGGTGGCGGTGATGAGGGTGCCGCCGGGGATGAGCAGCATGCCTTCGTCGGGAACGTGGGTCATGAGGATTCCGGCCTTTCACTGATGCGCTCAGTTCTGCGGGTCGCGTGTTCCGGGTGGCTCGCAGGCGGCTCTCGGTGAAGACCAGGGCCGGCGGCAGCCCGGCCGGTTCCGGCGTCGTCGCGAGGGAGAGGCCCTCATCACTGTTGGAAACGCCTTCTGAGCAGCCCCTTGTCACGTGGTGGAACTGTCCGGTCGGATGTGACCGGTTTCCGGGGCGGACGTCAGGCGGCGGCCTCGCGGATGAGGTCGGCGACGGCGGCGGGCTGGGAGACGTAGACGGCGTGGCTGCCGATGACCTCGACGACCTTCGCTCCGGCGCGCTCGGCCATCATGCGCTGAGCCGGCGGCGGGATCATCCGGTCCTCGGTCGCGATGAGGTACCAGCTGGGCTTGTGCCGCCAGGCCGGCTCGCCGACCGAACCGCCGAGGGCGTCCACGCCCCACGGGACCTGGGAGTCGGACATGAACGCGGCTACCTGGTCGGGCAGGTCGGCGGCGAACGACGCGGCGAATTTGTCGCGGTCAAGGAAGAGGAAGCCCTCCTTGGGAGGGAGGATGGGCGGCGCCGACGCGTCCGGTGTCGGGGTGGCGGTGAGGGTGCTGACCGATTCGCCGTTGTCGGGGGCGAACGCGGCGATGTAGGCCAGCGACGTGACCTTGGGGTGGGTGCCGGCCTCGCTGATGACGACCCCGCCGTAGGAGTGGCCGACCAGGACGGCCGGGCCATCGAGGCCGTCCAGGACCCGGCGGGTCGCCGCGGCGTCGTCCGCCAGCGACAGCGTCGGGTTCTGCACGATGTGGACGCGGAGCCCGTCCCTGGTCAGCTCGTCGTAGACGCCCCGCCAGCCGGATCCGTCCACGAAGCCACCGTGCACGAGCACGATGTTCCTGATGGTGGTCATGGTCGCTCCTGAGCTGGATGGACAGGCCCGGCGCCTGTCCTGGTGCTCTCCATCCAAGTCACGCGCACGTGGCGCGGCCACGCAGAACAGGACGCAGAAGTAGCGCGGAAACCGTCAGGCGTTCGCCAGGTCGCGGCAGCGGCCGCTCGCCTCTGCGTCGCCGATGGCCTCGTACACCTCAGCCGCCCGCGCGTAGGTATGGCGGCTCTCGTCAGTCCGGTTCTCCTCGGACAGCAAGGCCGCCAGCGTCTCCAAGGCGCGGGCCTGCGGGACGGGCAGCTGAGCCTGCTTCATGAGGCTGACCGCCTCGGTGAGCTTGATGATCGCTTCAGCCCGGCGACCGAGCAGTCCCAGACATTCGCCGACGCGGGCCAGCGCGATCGGCCGGGTGAACGCCGCGACGCTCGGCGTTATCCCCGAGCGGTCGTCGTTCAGCAGGGCCAACATGTCGAGGTACTGCTCCAGTGCCTTGGTGTAGTGTCCAGCATCGCGAAGGCAGGTGCCGAGGGCGCCGAGACAGTGGCAGTACCGATCCATGTCGCCGTTGGCCATGTGGATCCGCGCCGCCTGGGTTTCCGCCGCGATGGCCTCGTCGAGCCGCCCGAGCCGTCGAAGCGCGCCCCCCGCGTGGTGGTGGGCCAAGGCGATCTGCACCGTGGCGCCACTGCGGGTTGCCAGGTCTATCGCCTGGGCTGTGTAGCGCAGTGTGGTCTCCAGATCTTCTCGCGGCACCAGATGGACCCAGGCCAGCATGTTCAGCTGCTGGGCCTGCCGGGCAGGGTCCCCCAGAGCAGCGGCGGCCTCGGCACCGAGGGTGAACACCTCATACCAGTGCGGCGCGTGCATCCACTGATCGGAGAACCAGTCCATCGACTCGGCGCAGTCGAGGACTGCGGCGAACCGGCCGATGCTCGCCGCGTGACGTAACGCGCTCAGCCAGTTGTCCGCATTCACGCGTAGCCAATGGTCGGCCTTCTCGAGGGAGGGCAGGTGGGCGAGGTCGGGGTCAGCCTGGTCGGGACGGCCGTACAGGGGATCGAACCACCTCCCGGCGGTGGTGGCCATCCGCAGCAGCCACGACGTCATCGTCACGGTGAGTGCGTCGCGCTCGGCCCCGGGCTCCTCTTCCCGAAGCCGATCGCGGGCGAACAGCCGGACCAGGTCGTGGAAGCGGTAGCGTCCCAACGCACTGTCCTGCAGCAGACCGAGGTCGACGAGCTCGTCCAGGGCGTCCCATGCCCCCTCGATCGACGTGCCGCCCACCACGGCGGCGAGAGCGGCGTCGAAGTCGCGACCCGGCACCAGGGCGAGCCGGCGGAAGAGCCGTCGCGTCGCGTTGGCCAGCTGCTCGTAGGACAACCCGAACGCGGTGGCGATCTTGAGATCGCCGGCGCTGAGCTGGTCCAGGCGACGCTCCTCGTTCGCCAGCCGGGCGGCGAGGTCGGCGGCGTTCCACCCGGGCCGGCTGACCAGCCGATTTCCGGCGATCCTGAGCGCGAGGGGCAGACCGCCGCACAGCTGCGCGAGCTGCCCGACGGCCGATCCTTCGTCCGAGGCGCCGCGGTCTTTCAGGATTCCGGTCAGCAGCTCGGTGGCCTCCAGCAGGGGCAAGGGCCCGAGGCTGAGTCTGCGCACTCCTTCCAGACCGGCCAGCAGGCGGCGGCTGGTCACCAGGGCCTTGCCCGCGCCGCCGCCGGGCAGCAGCGGCCGGACCTGTTCCTCGGAGGCGGCGTTGTCGAGAACGACCAGCGCGCTCCGGTCGCGCAGCAAGGACCGGTATAAGGACGCACGCCCGGCGACGTCGCCGGAGATCTGCGGATCTGTCATGCCGAGTGCGCGAAGCAGCAGGTCCAGAGCCTCGCCGGCGGGCATGGGCTGCGCGGACATGCCGAACAGGTCGAGGAAGAACACTCCGTGGGGGAAGTCCGGCCGCAGGGCGTGGGCGGCGCGGACGGTCAATGTGGTCTTGCCCAGCCCGGCAGAGCCGGTGATGAGCGCCACGCCCGGGGCGCTCGACGCGTCGCCGGCGCGCATCAGCTCGTTGGCCCACGCCAGTTCCGCGACTCGGCCGGTGAAGTCGTCGACGGAGCGGGGCAGCTCGCACAGCCCGGTCGGGCGGGTCCAGTGGTCGCGCAGGCGGCCCTCACGCGCCAGCTCGACGAGCTGTTCGCGGTCGGTGTCGGCCAGGCCGAGGGCGTCGGCCAGCGCGGTGACGGTCCGGTGCTGCGGGCCCTTGCTGCGTCCGCGCTCCATGTCCGACAGCGTCCGTGCGCTGACTCCCGAAGCCTCGGCGAGCTGCTCCAACGTCAGATGGGCCGCGTGCCGATGGCGACGCAGCACCTCCGCGAAGCTGGGTGCGCTAATCAAGTGCTCCTTCTCCGCGATCTAGTGGAGATCACCCAAAGCTTACGGGAAAGACCTGTGACAGCGGCGTGCCCAGCCGGCTCACAACCGCCGAGGCGGATCTCCCGATACCGGCCCTTCCGCATAGAGGTCACCGCACGATCGGGAGCGAGCCGCTGCTTCGTTCGCCTTCAGCTTGGAACAGCCTGCAGTCACGTAGCGCTCGGTGACGCAGTCAGGTGACGCACGCGCGGCAAGCGAGCCGGTTTCTACGGTTTGCCCCTAAGACCCTCGCTCGCCTCGAAAAGGGGAACCTCCTGTGAAAACGATCCATTTCACCCTTGACCCGAAGATCTGCGGCCATGTGGTCATCCCGATCGCGGTGATCGGCATGCTCGCCAACCTCGCCCCTGCCGCCTCCGCCCGGGCCGCACCGGCGCCCAGCACAGCCATTGCCGCCAAGACGCCGTCGAAGACCGGCCATGGGCCGCGCATTCCGGCAGGATTCCGCGAGAAGAGAGTCCAGGTCGGCAACGTCGCGATCAACTACGTGCGCGGTGGACACGGGCCGACGCTGGTCCTGCTGCACGGATACCCGCAAACCTGGTACACCTGGCGCGAAATCCTGCCCGAACTCGCCAAGCACTACACGGTCATCGCACCGGATCTGCGCGGGGCGGGCAAGAGCGACGCACCCGCCAGTGGTTACGACAAGAAGACCCTCGCCGCTGACGTCTACGGGCTGTTGACCACGCTCGGCCGCGAGCGGCACATCAGGCTCGTTGGGCACGACATCGGCACGATGGTCGCCTACGCCTACGCCGCCGCCCACCCCGGTGACGTCACCAAGCTGGTCCTCAGCGAGGCCCCCATCCCCGACAAGACCCTCTACACCTTCCCCTCCCTCACCGCGAAGGGACCGGGCTTCTGGAACTTCGGCTATTTCAGCATCACCAACGGCCTGCCCGAGCGCATGGTGAACGGCAGGGAAGAGCAGTGGGTGGAGCGTTTCGTCGACTCCCTCGAAGTCAAGAAGAACGGCGTCAGCGACAAACAGGTCCGCGAGTACGCCCGTTACCTGCGCGATGACGCTCACCTGCGGGCGAGTTTCGCATGGTTCCGCGCTTTTCCCAAGGACGTCGCCGACAACCGCGCAAACAGGGCGAAGAAGCTCACCATGCCCGTGCTCGCCATCGGCGCCCGCGGCAGCCTCGGTGATTTCGTCCCCACCCAGGTCCGCCGGTACGCCAGCCATGTGACCGGGATCGTCATCGAGGACTCCGGCCACTGGATCTTCGAGGAACAGCCCGAACAGCTCACCCGCACACTCCTGCGCTTCCTCAAAAAGAACTGACCCCAGGAGCACCCCATGAACAAGGAACGTCCACCCCACACCGGCGACACGCAGAACCCCTTCTGGTTCCTCGGCGGACGGGCCCAGATCCTGGTGCCGGGCACGGCGACCGGCGGCACCTTGAGCGTGATGGAGTTCACCGACCCCCAGGGCCACGCGCCACCCCTGCACGTTCACGAGGCAGAGGAGGAGATCTGGATCGTGCTCGATGGTGAGATCACCTTCTTCGTCGGGGACGACCGCTACGACCTGCACGCCGGCGCCGTCGCGCACGGCCCCCGCGGCGTCCCGCACAGCTATCTGGTCCGCTCACCGAACGCCCGCATGGTCGCCGCCTTCGGCCCCGCCGGCATCGAGCAGTGGTTCGCCGCCAACAGCTCACCCATCTCCGACGTCAACGACGCGCCGGCCTCCTTCGACATCGAAGCCATCCTCGCCTCGGCCGAGGGCTACCGCCTACGCGTGGCGGGTCCTCCGCCCACGGCCTAGGCGCGCCGCTCCCCCATGCCGGGCCACCCCGCGCCCCGACCTGGCCCGACGGGCGGACAACGGCCAGAGCTTCCCGCTGTCTCAGCGCTTCGCTTGAGCAACCCACCCCTACCAAGGAGATCCGCCATGTCCGCGTACGCGTCCACACAGACCGCTCCGCTCTCCCGGCCGAGAACCTGGATCCTGCTGCCCGTGATGCTGGCTGTCCTGGCCATCCTGGTCACGGCTCTCTCCTCGACGACGGCCGCCGCCTCCACCGCGGCGAGCCGGCATACGGCCAAACCCACCGTGGTGCTGGTCCACGGTGCGTTCGCCGACGCCTCGAGCTGGAACAAGGTCGTCGCCCGGCTCCAAGGGGCCGGCTATCCGGTGATCGCCCCCGCCAACCCCCTGCGCGACCTGGCAGGCGATTCGGCCTACCTGTCGAGCATCGTCTCCGCCATCGACGGACCGGTCATCCTGGTCGGCCACTCCTACGGCGGAGCTGTCATCTCCAACGCCGCCACCGGCCACCCCTACGTCAAGGCGCTGGTCTTCATCGCCGCATTCGCACCCGAGGAGGCCGAGTCAGCGCTCGACCTGACCGGCAAGTTCCCCGGCAGCCAGCTGCCCACCAGCCTGATCACCCGCCAGTACCCGCTGCCCGGCGGCGGCACCGGCACCGACGCCTACATCGACCCGGCCGCATTCCACGCCGCCTTCGCCGCCGACCTGCCCGCCCGCGACACCGCTCTGATGGCCGCCACCCAGCGCCCGGCCTCCCTGGCCGCGCTCGGCTCCCCGAGCGGACCGCCCGCCTGGAAGAGCATCCCCTCCTGGTACCTGGTCGCCGGCGCCGACCAGGCCATCCCACCCGCGGCCCAGCGGTTCATGGCCAAGCGCGCAGGCGCGCACACCAGCGAAGTCAGGGAAGCCTCACACGTGGTCATGATCTCCCGACCTGACGCCACCACCGCCCTCATCACAGCGGCTGCCCGCACCACCAGCTGATCCCACACGACGCCGATCCGTCCGGCACCGCGACAGGCGAGATCCCCCGCGCCTGTCGCGGTTCCCGCCCGGCCGCCGAAGCGTTCACCCCCCCCCCGCGGACTCGACCGGATCGTGACCACCCCCAACCACCGGACCCATCGCACCGCTCCGCCCGTCCCACGTTCGCCTAGCAGCCACACCTTCCGAATGGAGACAACCCCATGGTCCACACTCCCACCCACTCGAGCAGGCGAACCTTCCTCACCCGAGCGACGGCCGCATCGGCGCTGCCTCTTGCCGCCGGCCTGCTCGGGACCGGCGAGGCGCCGGCATCCGGCGCCCTTCCCGACTACGCGCCCATCCCCGTGGCGTCAAAGGGCCCGGCGCTCAACGACAAGGGCTACTTCGTCGGCCAGATCGACGGCGACCTGTACTGGGTCACCGACTCCTCCTACCAGGCCATGTTCCTGACCACGCGCCAGGGCGTCGTCCTCGTCGACGCGCCACCCACCATCGGGCACAACCTGCTGCGCGCCATCGAGGAGATCACCCGGGCCAACGGCCGCCCCCGGAAGGTGACCCACCTCATCTACTCCCACTCGCACGCCGACCACATCGGAGCCGCCTCGATCTTCGGCCAGGACGTCATCCGCATCGGACATACCGAGACCGCGAGATTCCTGCGCCGGGACGCGGACCCGAACCGGCCGGCGCCCACGCTCACCTTCGACGACCACCACGTCCTGCGGGTCGGTGGCGAGCGTCTCGAACTGGCCTACCACGGCCCCAACCACTCACCCGACAACATCTTCGTCTACGCCCCCAAGCAGGAGACCCTGATGGTGGTCGACGTGCTTTATCCCGGCTGGGTGCCGTTCAAGAACCTCGCCGTCTCCCAGGACATCCCCGGCTGGCTGCGGGCCCACGACACCGCCATGAGATATCCGTGGCGCACCCTCGTCGGCGGCCACCTCGGCCGCCTCGGCACCCGCGCCGACGGACATCTGCAACAGCGATACCTGGCCGACCTGCGGACCAGCGTCCGTGACACGGTCTCCAGCCTCGACCCGGCGCCGTTCTTCGACAAGTACGGTCCAGCAGGCAACGCGTGGGCGATCTTCGCCGGTTACCTGAACGCGGTCGCCCAGCAGGCCGCCGCCCCGGTCATCGCCGGTTACCTCGGCACGCTGGCCGCCGCCGACGTGTTCACCGAGGACAACGCCTTCGGCCTGCTGGAGTCCATGCGAATCGATACCGGCGTGCTCGGCCCTTTCGGCATCCGTCCCTGACCAACACGCCCGATGCCCGGCGGAGAGCCAGAAGTCGTGATCCCACGAACACCACCCCCACACCGATCAGGAGGACGGCCGCGTTGGACATCGCTTGGTGGGTTGCCCACAGAACCTCACCAAGTTCGTCGCCTCGTCGAAGCTGGAGGACGCCCCCTGGGGCGACTTCCCCGCCACGACCGCGAGGCACAACTCGGCCGCCACCGTCTGGGTGCTCAAGGAGCAGAGCGGCAAGGACATCTGGCTGTGGGGGAGCGTGAAACTCATGGACTCCCTGTTGAACGCCGGCGTCGTCGACGAGATCACCCTGCTCGTCTGCCCGGGTCCGCAGGGCACCCATAGTGGGCGAAGGCGCTGCCCAGGCCGGTGAAGCAGCCGTCGGTCGGAGCTCATATGGACGTTGTCAAGGGCTGTCGCCCGCCCACCGCCCACACAGAGACGTCGATCTGCCTCGTGCTCAGTACGGCGGTGCGGCTTTCCGGCAAACTCTGCGCGCATGCGATTGAAGATCATCTTCATGCTGCTCCTCGTCTACGCCGTCACGGCGGCGCCTTTGTTCCTTCCCGGCGAGCTGCGGGGGGTCATTCAGCCGGCCACCAACGACGCGGCCGAGGTGTACTACGAGCCCGTCTCGCGCGTCATGCTCAGGTCGTACGAGGGCATCGAGCCCTTCAACCGAGCGCGAATACTCGCGGAGCAGCGGGCCGAGGCGTATCCGGACGACCTCGCTCCCCCTTACATCGCTCATGGCGGGCCGTACCGGCTCGTCGCGCCTTACGTCACGGCGCGAGGGCGCGCGCTGGCCGCTCCGGTGCTCTCGGGGGCGTACTGGTCCGAGGGGAAGCAGGTCAGGTACGACATCGTGCCGGAGGTGCGGCGGGTCGCGAACAGTCAGGCGGCACTGAGCCAGGCGCTCGATGGCGAGGACGAACTGCTTGACGAGCCCAGCGCCCTCGGGGCGGGGATCGACACGGAGTCAAACCGGGTCATCCTCGAGACGAACAGCTTCGACCAGGATCTGCGCCACAGGCTGGCCCAGCGATACGGCGGGCTCGTCGTGGTGAAGTGGGATCCGTTCGGGCAGCCGATGGAGCTTCAGTGAGAATTCTTGGCTCTCGAAGTTGTCCCAGCGAGGCGACCGGCCGTCCTTTGGCGCAACCGGCGACTTTCCTCCTGTAGCGATGCCAGGATCGCCTCCGCCCGGGCTCGCGGCCCAGCTTGACGGCCCTGCCGCTGCTCGTGCCAGTGCTCACAGCGACGATGGGAACCATCTCCCAGAGAGAGCCAACAGCGTGCTACAGGTTCGCCGTAAGACGGGCCAGGATGCGCGCCGCGGGCTCGGCCGACGCGTGCCGGTAACCGGTGCCGGCCCACAGGTGGAGGCGTTCGGCGTCACCGGCGGCGGCCGCGGCTCTGCGCAGTGGGCCGGTCAGGTGGTGCAGCGCGGGGTAACCGGCCGGGGCGAGGTGGTCATAGCGGTCGGTGAAGGCGTTGCGCAGCGCGCGCGCCGGGCGGCCGGTGAACGCGCGGGTGACGAGCGTCCGGTCGCGGGCCGGGTCGGCGAGAGCGTCCTGGTGCGTTTTCGAGGCGCCGCTTTCGTCTGCGCGGATCAGGACGGTGCCGACCATGGCGGCCACGGCGCCGGCCCGCAGGACCTCGGCGACGGCATCGCCGGTGGCCAGACCTCCTGCGGCGATGAGCGGGAGATCGGTCACCTGGGCCACTTCGCGCAGCAGCTGGGTGATCGGTGTCGCCGCGGGAAGGCGGTCGGGGGTGAGGGTGCCCGAGTGGCCGCCGGCCGCGCCCGCCTGCACGGCCAGGAGATTGACACCGGCGTCGGCGGCGCGCAGCGCTTCCTCGGCTGAGGTGACCGTCTGCGCGATCAGCGTGCCGGCGGCGCGGAGCGCCTTGATGACCGCCGGATCCGGGATACCGAAGGTGAAGCTGGCCAGCGGGACGGGGTCGGCCAGGAGGAGGTCTATCTTGTCGCGCCAATGGTCGTCGTCCTCGGTGAGAGGGACGGTGGCGAGGTCGAGTCCGTAATGGTCAGCTTCGGGCTGGATGGTGCCGGCGTAGCGGCGGTAGGCGGCGGGGTCTGCCGGGATCGGGTTGGGGGCGAACAGGTTGACGCCGAACGGAACGGCGGCCGCCCGTACCTCGGCGATCTGCTCCGCGAGCGCTTCCGGGCGCTTGTAGCCGCCGGCCAGCAACCCGAGCCCGCCGGCTTCGGCGGCGGCGGTGACCAGCCGGGGCGTGGTGGCGCCGCCTGCCATGGGTGCGGCCAGCACGGGAACGGACAGGCCGATGGCGGTCAGTGCGCTGTTCATGGTGGCCTGCTCTCCTGCCGGTGCCGGATCCGGCCCTTCGCCGTCCTCGGCTCCGAGGTTAGGAGGTGGGACCAGCGACTGGGAAATTTAGTGCGGAGCGCCCAGATAGGGGAAAACCGTCAGCGTGTCGCCATGCGGCTTGATCCCCTGGGAGGGCGCGCTCCCCTTGGTCAGGATGGCCAGCTGCTCGTCGACGATGTCGTCGGCGAACTGGCGGCCGTTCGGGTAGCCGGCCGGCTCGGTGCAGTCGTAGCTGAGCAGGTCGGGCAGCAACTGCCCGGCCACCTCGGTGGCCTCGTGCTCGGTGTAGCCGCCGCCCGCGCCCAGCAGGGCCGCGACGATCTTGCCGGTGTGGTCGCGCCGGTCGTCGGCGGGTGCGCCGGCGTTGTAGGCGTTCTTGTCGTCGTCCTTGGTGAACACGATGTTCATCAGCGGCCGACCCATCCGCTCGACCTGCGTGCCCTCCAGCAGCACCGTCGTCCAGTAGCCGACCGGTTGCTCGAGGAACAGGCTGTTGGGCACCTCCAGGACGATGGCGAAGACGTTCTTGTCGGCGAAGAAGTCGGCCCCGGTGAAGGCCATGCCCGCCTTGAAGCCCTCCAGGTCGAAGAAGAACGGATCGCTGCGGATCCCGGCGAAGAAGCGGTAGTCCCCCTCGGTCGAAGCCTGCGCCCGCGGCCCGAAGCACACCGGGGCACCGGCGAAGAGCACCTCGCCGTCCAGCTTCACCCTCGCCGTCTGTTCCGCCTCACCGGAGAAGGTGACCGCGAAGGTCAGGTCGGCCACGGCGTCGCCGTTGGTGTCCAGGTGCAGGTTGTAGACGGCCCGCGGGTGGAACCGCTCCCCCATGGTCGGCGCCAGCGGGTTGACGCACATGGCCAGGACCGAGCGGTCCTGGCCGCCGGGCTGCCGGAAGGCGAAGATATCGGTGATGTCGATCCGGGCATCGCCATGCGGCGGCTTCATCCCCGGAGCATCGAGATGATCGGACACTGGGAGCCTCCTTCGACGGTAGCGATCAGCCGGGAATCGGCAATTCCCCGTCGACGTACTGGGCGCGGCCGAAGCCGAATGACCAGTCTTCGGGACCGTTCTCGACATAGCTGACGAACAGCTCCTGGCCGCCGACCCCTGCCTGGTCCAGGTGGTCGGCGAGAGCGCGGTAGAGGCGCTGCTTGTCGGCGGCGCCGCGGCCGCGCTGGGTGAAGATCTGGACGATCACCACCTCGGGGCCGCGCTCGAAGCCAAGGCCGGCGTCCTGGGCGATGATCTCGTCGGCCTCGTGCTGGGTGACGATCTGGAAGCGATCTCGTACCGGGATCGCCAGGACCTCCACCAGCGCGTGATGGATGGCGTCGACGACGGCCTTGACCTGGTCGGGGCGGCGTCCGCGGACCATGTCGATGCGTGCCAGGGGCATGTCGGTGCTCCAATCGCGAGGTGAGGCCGCCCCTCACGAGCTGGACATTCCCCTCAACTGGGAAAACAAGGGCGGCCACCGTCTTGTTGCACCTCGCGGAAGAAGAGCTTTACAGGTGTTTGACCTCGATGCTCCTCCGGTTGGCCTGGGCGATGACGTCGGGCGCGGCTGCCAGAGGGCGCGGAGTATGCTGCAGGCCAGTTCGACGGCAACGCGGAGGTCGGCGTGGAGCTTTTCGACTTGCGGATCTTCCTGGCGGTCGCCCATGCGCACGGCATGACGAAGGCCGCGCAGGAGCTGCACACCGTGCAGTCGAACGTCAGCGCTCGGATCCACGCGCTGGAAAAGGAGCTCGGCGTTCCGCTCTTCCGCCGGCATGCCAGGGGCGTGGTCCTGACGGCCTCCGGTGAGCAGTTGCTGCCGTACGCCGAGCGCATCGTCAGGCTCGTCGACGAGGTTCCCCGCGTCGTCGGTGACGAGGGGGATCCGTGCGGCCCGTTGCTCCTGGGATCGCTGGAGACCACGGCGGGGCTGCGGTTGCCGGCCGTGATGGCGGCCTTCGCCGAGGACTGCCCGAGGGTGGATCTCTCCCTGAGCACGGGCACGACCGACCACCTAATCCGAGACGTGCTCGACTACCGTCTGGATGGGGCCCTGGTGACCGGCCCGGTGCGGCATGCCGATCTTGACGAGACGCCCATGTTCGTCGAGCGCCTGGTCGTCGTCACCGCACGACGGGTCGACGATCTCGAAGTCGCGCTCCTCGGTGTGAAGGAGCCGAGAGTCATGGTGTTCCGCGCGGGCTGCTCCTACCGCAGGCGGTTGGAGGACGTGTTGCTCACGCGCGGCGTGGTGGGCGTCAAGTGCGTGGAGTTCGGCACGCTGGAGGGCATTCTCGGCTGTGTCGCGGCGGGGATGGGGATCTCCCTGCTGCCCGCCGCGGTGGTCGAGCAGCACGCCTCGCGGGATCTCGTACGCGTGCACGAGCTGCCGGAGGAGCAGGCGCGTACGGAGACCGTGTTCGTCCGCCGCACCGACACCCCGCCCTCTCCGGCGCTGACCCGCTTCCTCGCCTGCGCCCGCGACCCCACCGGCGTTCCCGCCCTGCGCGCGGTGTAGCAAGCTCCCTGAGAGATGTCTCCCATCGCCAGCAATCGTTGGACCTGAAGGCTCGCCCGACCTAGCGTCCTGTTACGACGCTTCGCCCAGTTATGGGGCATGCGCTTAGCCGTAGGGGACATATCAGTGTTGGTGACTCGTCTTACGCGCGCGTTCGCCATGGAGCACCCCATCGTGCTCGCCCCCATGGATCTCGTGGCAGGCGCCCGGCTGGCCACCGCGGTGACCGACGCCGGTGGCCTCGGGCTGATCGGCGGCGGCTACGGTGACCGCGACTGGCTGAGGCGCGAGTTCGCCGAGGCCGGCGACACGCGCGTGGGCTGCGGCTTCATCACCTGGAGCCTCGCCGACCGGCCCGAGCTGCTCGACATCGCCCTGGAGCACGGCCCCGCCGCGGTCATGCTGTCCTTCGGCGACCCGATGCCGTTCGCCGCTCGCGTCCACGACGCCGGCGTGCCGCTGATCTGCCAGATCCACACCCTCGGCCAGGCGCGCCGCGCGCTGGAGGCGGGCGCGAACGTCATCGTGACCCAGGGCGGCGAAGCCGGCGGGCACGGCGTGGGAACACGCTCGACCTTCACCCTCGTCCCCGACGTGGCCGACCTCGTCGCCCGCACCGCCCCCGGCACACTCGTCCTGGCGGCGGGCGGCGTGGCCGACGGCCGCGGACTCGCGGCGGCGCTGGCCCTCGGCGCGGACGGCGTGCTGGTCGGCACCAGGTTCTGGGCCGCCCATGAGGCGATCGTCTCCCCGCGCGCCCATCAGCGCGCGATCGAGGCCGACGGTGACGCCACCATCCGGACCAGCGTGTACGACATCATCCGGCGATACCCCTGGCGCGGCGTCTACACCGGGCGGCTGCTGCGCAACGGCTTCATCGACCGCTGGCACGGCAGGGAGAGCGAGCTGACCGCGAACCTGCCGCATGTCGCCGCGGAGTTCCGGGACGCGGTGGACGCGGAGGACTTCGACGTCGCCAACGTGATCGTCGGCGAGGCCGTGGGGCAAATCCGCCGGGTCATGCCCGCCGGCGAGATCGTCCGGCGGATGGCCGGCGACGCCGCGGAGATCCTGGGCCGGTTCGCGGACGCGTCCGCCTCACTGCGCGTGTGACTCGTGGCCTGCGGGACAGAGGCCACTGATACGGCAGTTCTTCGCGGGCCTCTCACCCGCTGATACCGAAAGGGAGCGTGCGATGACCGATCCCGTGCCGACCCGGCAGGAATGCGCGACCGTGGTCCTGGGTGGACCGACCACGGTCATCGATCTCGGCGGCCTGCGCGTCGTCGCCGACCCGACCTTCGACGACGCCGGCCCCCACGGTTATCTCACCAAGACGGCCGGGCTGGCCGCTACCGAGGAGGAGGTGGGGCCGGTCGACCTTGTCCTGGTCAGCCATGATCTGCACCCGGACAACCTCGATGATCGCGGCCGTGCCTTCGCGCTGAGCGCGCCGTTGATCCTCACCGGTCCCGCGACGGCGGCCCGGCTCGGCCCGCCGTCGGTCGGTCTCGCCCCCTGGTCCGGCCACGCCCTCCCACGCCCGGACGGAGGTGGCGAGCTGGCCGTGATGGCGGTGCCCGCCGTACACGGTCCGGAAGACGGTGAGCGTGACAGCGACGGCAACGTCAACTGCGAGGTCACTGGATTCGTCCTGTCCGGGCATGGTCTGCCCACTGTGTACGTCAGCGGCGACAACGCCTCGATCCGTACCGTGGCCGAGATCGCCCGCCGTGTGCCGGAGATCGACGTGGCGGTGCTGAACGCCGGCGCGGCCAGGGTCGCGGCGAAGTTCGACGGCCGGCCCCTGTCGCTGGACAGCCGCCGGGCAGCGGCGGCGGCCGCGGTGCTGGGCGTGAAGGTCGTGGTCCCGGCGCACTACGACGGCTGGACCCACTTCTCGGAAGGCCGGGCCGAGCTGGAGCTGGCCTTCTACGAGGCTGGCCTGTCGTCCTCGCTGCGGGTCGCCGAGCACGGCGCTTGGGTGTCCCTGCGGGCCTGATCCGCCGCGCGATCAGTCGTCGATCGCCTGGTAGAGGGTGGTCCAGAAGTCGTGGATGGCCCGCGCCGAATCCGGGGTGGACATCCCGGTCTGGGTGAGCAGGATGCCGACGAGCTGGTTGTGCGGGTCGGCGTAGGTCGTGGTGCCGGCTCCGCCGTCCCAGCCGAACTGGCCGACGGGCGCGTAGTCGCCGCGGTAGGTGCGCACCGCCATCCCGAAACCCCAGCCGCCGTGCTGCCCCAGGCCGTATCCCAGATGGACGGCGTCGCGGGCCCAGGCCATTCGGGCGGCCAGTTGCTCGGGCGGGAGCTGGTTGGTGGTCATCAGCTCGACGGCGGGCCGCGACAGGATCCGCCGGCCGTTGTGTGTCCCGCCGTTGAGCAACATGCGGAAGTAGGCGTGGTAGTCGTCGGCGGTTGAGTCGAGTCCGCCGCCGCTCGACGGGAACGCCGGAGGCTTGCTGTGGTGTCCCCCTTCGGCCTCGTCCTCCACGTTGAACTCGCCGGTCTGCCAGTCGGGGGCGTACAGGGGCGGCAGCCGGTCGATCTTGTCGGCGGGCACGTGGAAGCCGGTGTCCTTCATGCCCAGCGGATCGAAGATGCGCTCGCGCAGGAACTCCTCGAACGACTGGCCCGTGACCCTGGCCACCAGCACGCCGAGCACGTCATCGCTGAGGTTGTACTGCCACCGCTCTCCGGGCTGGTAGGCCAGCGGGAGCGTGCCGAGGCGGCGCATCCACTCATCCGGGCCCGGCGCCGGCAACAGCCATCCGTCCTCCTGGCCATAGACTCCCTGCTCGAAGAGCGCGGCCAGGATCGGGGACCCCTTCGCCGTCATGTCCAGGCCCAGCCCGAGCATAGAGGTCAGCAGGTCCCGCACGAGGATCGGCCGCCGCGCGGGCACGGTGTCGTCCAGCGGGCCGTCGGGCCGCTTGAGCACCTGCCGGTCGGCGAGCTCGGGCAGCCACACGTCCACCGGGTCGTCCAGCCGCAGCCTGCATTCGTCCAGCAGGACCATCGTCGCCGATACGGCGACCGGCTTGGAGGTCGAGGCCATCCGGAAGATGGTGTCGCGGCGCATCGGCGCGCCACCGTCATGACGCATCGTCCCGATCGCCTCGACGTGCGTTTCCTCACCCCGGCCGACCAGGGCGACAAGGCCGGGAATCTTCCCGGACTCGACATGCCGTGCCAGCACCTCACGCAGTCTCCGCAGCCCTGCCGCGGAGAAACCACTGTTGCCCTGTCCCATGAAACACGCACCCTTTCCAGCTACTCGGCGTTGCTGACTACCGGTACAAGGTAACACTGACTACCGGTATGTAGCAACACCGAATAGCTGGCGGTGCGGGTCGGACCCAACGGCGAGTCGAGGCAGCCCACGGCGCTCCCGGACGGCCACCAGACCGTGCTCGTGTGCTGGGCCGGGCCGGGATCTCCCGAAGCCACAGCGCTCGACATGCTGCGAGCGATCGGCTGCGGCAGGTGTGACGCCCTGCGGATCAAGCGGCGTCGAGCGCCTCGGGATCTTGCGGGGGCTTGGCGTCAGTCGTCGATCGCCTGGTAAAGGGTGGTCCAGAAGTCGTGGATCAGCCGCGCCGAATTCGGGACCGACATCCCGACCTGGGTGAGCAGGATGCCGGTGAGCTGATTGGCCGGGTCTGCGTAGGTCGAGGTGCCGCTTCCGCCGTCCCAGCCGAACTGGCCGATGGGCGCGTAGTCGCCGCGGTAGGTGCGCACCGCCATCCCGAAGCCCCAGCCGCCGTGCTGGCCTTGGCCGAAGGACAGGTGGACGTTGTTGACGGCCATGGCGTGCCGGGCGGCCTGCTGCTCGGGCGTGAGGCGGTTGGTGGTCATCAGCTCGACGGCGGCCCGCGACAGGATCCGCTCACCCCCGTACGTGCCGCCGTTCAGCAGCATCTGGAAGTAGGCGTGGTAGTCGTCGGCGGTGGAGACCAGCCCACCGCCGCTGCCCTGGAACGCCGGCGGCTTGCTCCAGCGTCCCCCGTCGGCCTCGTCCCACACGTGGAACTCCCCGCTCTGCGGGTCGGGCGCGTAGAGAGCCGGCAGCCGGTCGATCTTGTCGGCGGGCACGTGGAAGCCGGTGTCGGTCATGCCCAGCGGGCCGAAGACGCGCTCACGCAGGAACTCCTCGAACGGCTGGCCGGTGACCCTGGCGACCAGCACGCTGAGTACATCGTGGCTGATCTGGTACTGCCAGCGCTCGCCGGGCTGGTGCATCAGCGGCAGCTCGCCCAGGCGGCGCATCCACTCATCCGGCCCGGGCATCGGCTCCGGCAGATCGGGCGTGAGCCCCCGCTCGAAGATCGCACCCATGATCGGCGTGCCCAGCGCCGTCATGTCCATGCCGAGCCCGAACGTGGAGGTCAGCAGATCACGTACGGTGATCGGCCGCCGCGCGGGCACGGTGTCGTCCAGCGGACTGTCGATCCGCTTGAGCACCTGCCGGTCGGCGAGCTCGGGCAGCCACGGCTCCACCAGGTCATCCAGCCGCAGACGGCACTCATCCAGCAGAACCATCGCCGCCGCCATCGCCACCGGCTTGGAGGTCGAGGCCATCCGGAAAATGGTGTCCCGGCGCATCGGCGCGCCACCGTCATGACGCATCGTCCCCAGCGCTTCGACGTGCGTCTCACCGCCGCGGCCGACCAGAGCGACAAGCCCGGGAATCTTCCCGGACTCGACATGCCGGGCCAGCACCTCACGCAATCTGTCCAGCCCGGTCTTGGAGAAGCCGCCGTTGCTGTTTCCCATCGTGAATCTCCTCTGTTCAATCTCTGCGAGCCCCGCCTGAGGCTCGGTCATGGGACGCCCTCCGCGACACCACCGGAGCCGTTCGGAAATCCCTGAACGCCTGCGACGGTACATTGCGTTCATAAATCAGTCAACAAGCAATGAGAGCAAGTTTAGCCTGTTCTATCTACCAGAGAAGACCTTCTTTGCAATGACAATGACACTGAATGCAATGGATGATCAAACTCGCATTGCAATGGGCCGCGAGCGAATACATACTGTTGCGGTGGGTGCGCGGCCCGCGCATGTCGAGAGACAGGAGACGAGCACCGATGCCCGGAGGCAGACTCACCAATGAGGACCGTCAGCACATCGCTGCGGCCCTGGCCGAGGGACTCGGATACGCGGAGATCGGCCGGCGTCTAGAGCGGCCCGCCTCGACCATCATGCGGGAGGTCACCCGCAACGGCGGACCCGATGGCTACGGGGCGGACCAGGCGCACGAGGCCACACGGCATCGTGCGCGCCGGCACAAGCAGGCTCAGCCTCCGGCACCGCCGATCCCCGACAGCGGCCACGGGCGAGACCCCCAAGCGGTGCGGGACTTCACGGAGTCCTTCACCGCTCTCCTCGTTCAGCAGGGCCTGCCCCGGATGGAGGCCAGGGTGCTGGCCTGCCTGTACATCACCGACTCCGGCACCCTCACCGCCGCCGACCTGGTCCAGCGGCTACGCGTCAGTCCCGCGTCGATCTCACACGCCATCGCCTTCCTCGAACAGCAAGGGATGCTCAGCCGCGAACGGGCCCCCGGCGCGCGCCGCGAACGCTATGTCATCGACGATCAGATCTGGCTCGGGACGCTCCGCGCGGCTCTGCAGATGAACGAGACCCTGGCCGTCGCATCGCAGCGCGGAGCCGAGATTCTCGGGGCCACCACCCCGGCGGGCGCCCGCTTCGAGTCATCCGCCGAACTTCTTTTCCTCCTGAGCGGGGCCTTCCGGCAGGTCATGGAGGAGTGGCTGCGGAGCCAGGTCGCCCGGAGCGCCCACCCGCCGACCACCTCTTCTTGACGCGCGCCACCGTGGACCTGCGCGAAGCGCCTGTCCATGCGGGCCTCGGGGATCAGCCCGCGGATCCGATCCGGCCGATCATGTCGAGCACAAGGTTGGCGGCCACCTCCGCCCCGTCGATGCGGACCGTCTGGGCAACGACGGCCGCGCGGGCACCGGTCTCAGGAGCCAGAGCGATCTTGAGCGCGACTGACAGCGACTCGGCGGTCGGCGTCGGACCGTCGTGTCCCGTACCGATGCCCAGCTCGGTCACCCGGCTCGCCCAGTACGGCTGGTCGGCGACCTGAGGCACGATCACCTGCGGCGCCCCGGCACGGGCCGCCGTCGCCGTGGTGCCCGCGCCGCCGTGGTGCACCACCGCGGCCACCCGGCCGAACAGCTCCTGGTGGTTGACCTCGCCGACCACGAAGCAGTCGTCCCGGTCGTCGATCAGGGTCAGATCGGCCCAGCCACTCCCGAGCAGGACCCGGTGGCCCCGCGTCCGTACCGCCTCGATGACGGCCTGGGAGATCTCCCGCGCGCTCGCGCCCCGCATGGGCATGCTGCCGAAGCCCACGTACACCGGCTCCGCGCCGGCGGCAAGGAACGCCTCCAGATCGGCCGGCAGCGGGCGCTCGTCCGGGCGGATCCACACGCCGGTCTGGACCACGTCAAGGTCCGGCGTCTCCTGCCACGGCCCCAGAACTGGGTCGGCCGCCAGGAACGGGCGGTCGGTGAAGGCATAGTCGCGGACGCCGTCCACCGGCGGCAGGCCGATCGAGGCCCGGTGGGCGTTGATCATCTCGCCGAAGAGCGCGTTCTTGTGCTCGGCGTCGAGATCCCACAGCGCCCGGTTGTCGGTCACCCCCGCGGGGACCTCCTGGCCCGGCCAGGGGCGAGGCGGACGGTGCGGCGTCGGCAGGTAACTCGGAGAGAATGACGTGAACACATAGGGCGCGCCCAGCTTCTCGGCCGCCGCCCGCGCACCGGCCACGGCCGGGAAGGAGCCGGTGGCCACCACCGCGGCGCAGCCCTCGGCCGGCCCGGCGACCGCCTCGTAGGCCATGGCGGTCAGGTCGGCGGCGATGTCGGACAGGCTCGTCTTGCCGGGGACCGCCCCCGTCGCCAGCGCGCGGATCGGCCAGCCGAGGGGAGTCAGCGGCACATCGATCCCGTCCAGCAGTTGCGCGAAGTCCGGCGGCGCGCACACCCGCACCTCGGCGCCCAGAGCCTTCAGCCCTACCGCCAGGCCCGTCATCGGCCCGACGTCCCCGCGCGACCCGTAAGTCACCAGCACAATGCGCATTCCACGACCCCCACTTTTCGTACGTTTCCCGCGTCGAGGGGTGATTGTGCGGCATGACCGGGGCCTTGTGGCAAGGCCCCCCTTACGCTATAGCTTGGAAGTGGAAGGAGTGGTCATCCCTCCTCGCCGCCTTCCGTCATTCCCAGTCGATCTCGCGCAGCGCGGCCACGCCCTCGTCCGGGTCGGTGATCACCTCGTCCTCGTCGTCCTCGTCGTCCTCGTCGGCCAGCGAGAGGACCTGGGGAGACAGCTCGATCAACGATGCGATGAAGGACCGCCAGGTCTCCTCGGACAGTGACGACTGAACACGGACGATCAGATCGAGAATCCGGTCCAGGTGGTCGTCGAAGGAGATGGAGAGCCCCGCCAGGTGCTCCTCGGATGCGAAGTCGAATCGGATCACGTTGACGTCGGGCAGACACCTGATCCGGAGCGTCGCCGCGTCGTTCCGGTACGTGTGGTCGACCCATCGCCACCCTTCGCCGCTCTCGGCCTGCCATCCGCGGCTCTCCAGCCGGCCCTGAATGTCGTCTGTCGTCACTGACCGTTCCCTCGTGATCATTGTCAGGAGCTGCTCCGCCGAGACGCTTTGTTGACCTCCTCCCCGGCCTGAAGTGAAGGCTGGAGATTCTCCCGTCGCGTCGCGGTTAAGCGGCGCGCGGGGGTTGACGCTTCAAAGACCGGGTAACCCCGAGGTCTCCACGTCCTGACACCACCAGTCCAGCGGCGTTGTTGATGTTGATCGCGGCGTTGGTGTCGGCATGGCCGACCCACCCGCACGCGGGGTTGACGCAGGCGAACACGGTTGCGTTGCGGCTGGCCGGGTCGCGGTGGCCGCATCGGTGGCAGGTCTGTGAGGTGCCTGGGGCGGGAACTTCGACGACCTTCCCGCCACGGTCGGCGCTCTTGTATTCGAGCAGGGTGACGGTCCGACCCCACGCCTGGCCGCTGATCGACCGGTTCAGCCCCGCCTTTTGGGAAACGTTCTTGCCCGGCGCGCCCACAGCGCCCTTGGCGGAACGGAGCATGTTCGCGATCGGGAGTTTCTCCACCTTGATCACACCGAAGGTGTCGGCGAGTTCGGTGGTGGTCTGGTGCTGCCAGTCGATGGCCCTGCGCTTGGCTTTCGCGCGGAGCCGGGCGATCTGGTCGTAGGTACGCCGCTCCCGGTGGGAGGGGCGGGTCTTCTTCGGCCGAGACGCGCGCCGGCGGGCGGACTTCTTCTCCAAACGGCGCAGGTGTTCCTTCTCGCCGCTGGTGAGCCAGTCGCCGTGTTCGCGCATGGTGCCGTCGGACAATGCGAGGGCGACGTTGATGCCCCGGTCGATCCCGACCTGCGGGCCCGGATGCACGCAGGCGGGCGCGAGCAGGGTTTCGGTGCGGAACACCATCTGCCACCCGAACGCGTCCTTGATCAGGCGTCCGCCGGTCACCTTCCCCGCAGGAGAGTTCTTCCCGACGCCGGGCAGGTCCTTGGTCCACCGGAACCGGACTCGCCCGACCATCGGCAAGGTGAGCGCGCCCCACCCCGTCGACAGGCGGACGATGCGCATGTTGCGGACCTGGGGCACGTCCACCGCCAGTCGAGGGTGGTTCTTCTTGGACTTGAACGTGGGCCTTCGGGCGGGGTGATCGGGGTTGAAGAAGTTCTCCCACGCCTGCCGATATGTTTTCAGGACGGCTTGGGCGGCTTGGGCGGGCAGGGCCGCCAGGAACGGAAAATCGGTGCGGGCTTGGCGGATCGCCTGATCAGCCTGGGCCGGCGTCGGCCTTCTGCCGGGAAAGTGCGTCCAGTAGGCGTGCAGGCAGTTCCATAGGGTGATCGCGGCGGACGCCTGCTCGTCCAGGAGCGCGGACTGGTCGCAGGTCAGCTCCAGACGGGCTTTATGCCCGCGCTGCCGCTTGACCAGTTCCTGCCCGCTCATGCCTGAATCCTACCTGATCTAGCATTGGGTTATGGCCGAATACAACGACATCAGGACCGGCAGACACTGTGTTTTCCTGCTCCACGCCCACTTGGTTTTCGTGACGAAGTTCCGGCATCGGGTGTTCACCGGCGCCCACCTGACCCGCATGGAAGAAATCATGAGGGACGTGTGCGCCGACTTCGAAACCGAACTGACCGAGTTCAACGGTGAGAGCAACCACGTCCACCTGCTGGTCAACTTCCCACCCAAGATCGCCCTGTCCAAGCTGGTCAACTCGCTGAAGGGCGTCTCCTCCCGGCGAATGCGACAAGAGTTCCCCGACCTGGCCGCCCACTACTACCGGGCCAACAAGCTGTGGGCCGGCTCCTACTTCGCCGGGTCAGTGGGCGGAGCACCGCTGTCGACCGTGCGCCAGTACATCGAGCAACAAAACCGCCCGGTCTAGAGCACGCTCCCGCCCTAGCGGACACTCCCGCGCGGGCCTTCACCCCCGGCCTGAAGGCCGGAGCACTGGCCCGCAACCCGGTAGCTTCACGTGGGACAGACACCATCCGTACTTCCGCCTTGCTTCAGGGACGAAGCGCAGGAAGTCGTATTACATCTGGTTAGAGGAGCAGTATGAGGGTTGTCGTCATTGGGGGAAGCGGGCATATCGGTACATTCCTCATCCCCCGGCTCGTACGCGCGGATCATGAGGTGCTCAACATCAGCCGGGGAAGCCGGGTCGCCTATGTCGAGGCCCCTGAATGGCAGCACGTTCAGCAAGTGACGGCGGATCGCCAGCAAGAGGACGCCGAGGGCGTTTTCGGCGACAGATTGGCGGGACTGCGGCCCGATGTCGTCGTCGACCTGGTGTGCTTCACCTTTGAATCCGCCGTGGCCCTCGTGGAACGACTCCGCGGACAGGTGGGCCACCTGCTGCACTGCGGGTCCGTGTGGCGTTACGGGCCGAGTCACAAGTCGCCCATCGCTGAAGGGACGGGGACGGAACCATTCGGCGACTACGGCATCCACAAGGATCGGATCGCGCGGATGCTGAAGGACGAGACCGCCGGCGGCGGCGTGGTGACGACGTCACTGCACCCCGGGCACATCGTCGGCCCGGGCTGGGACCCGATCGGACCGATCGGCAACCTGGACCCCGCCGTCTGGCGCACGCTGGCGGCCGGACAGCCGCTGAAGATCCCCGGACTCGGCGTCGAGCTCATGCATCACGTTCATGCCGACGATGTCGCTCAGTCCTTCGAGAAGGCGATCGCGCATCGTGACACGGCGGGCGGGGAGGACTTCAATGTCGTCGCCCCAACGGCCCTGAACGTCCGAGGATTCGCCCACGAAGCAGCGAGCTGGTTCGGGCAGACGGCTTCGCTGGAGAGCGTGTCATGGGAGGAGTTCCGCGCCACCACGACCGACGAGCACGCGCAGGTGAGCTGGGAACACCTCTACCGCAGCCACTGCCTCACCATCGACAAGGCCAAGACACTTCTCGGCTATTCACCCAGGTACGAGCCCGAGGCCGCGGTACTCGAGTCCGTCCGCTGGCTCATCGAACACGGCCGGCTCGAGGTAGACCGTCCCCTCGTCGTATGACTTCTCGCGGCCGCCGGCTGCACCGGTCTCGGTGATCGGGGCAGCCGGCGTTGTTCACGATGACATCCAGACATCGGTCATGTGACGTACACCACCGATCACGGATGTCACACAGTGGCGAGAACCGGCGTCTTGTGCGTACAGCGCACTTGAGAAGCGAACAGGCAGGAGCCGGCCATGAACGAGCACAGCGAGCCGACGACAGGCACAGCCGAGCCGCTCGCCGGTCCCGCCCAGATGGACCCCGCCACCGAGGCGTTCGTCACCCACCGCAACCTGCTGTTCACCGTCGCCTATGAGATGCTCGGATCGGCCGCCGACGCCGAAGACGTCCTCCAGGAAACCTGGCTGCGGTGGATGACGGTCGATCTGACGCAGGTGCACGACCAGCGCGCCTACCTGGTCCGAATCACCACCCGGCGCTCGCTCGACCGGCTGCGCACCATGAAGCGCCGCAAGGAGGCGTACGTCGGCCCCTGGCTGCCCGAACCCCTGCTCACCACGCCCGACGTGGCCGAGAACCTCGAACTGGCCGAGAGCGTGTCCATGGCACTCATGCTCGTCCTCGAGACGCTCTCGCCGACTGAACGCGCCGTGTTCGTCCTGCGCGAGGTCTTCGACGTCGGCTACGACGAGATCGCGACCACCCTCAGCAAGACCCCCGCCGCCGTACGGCAGATCGCGCACCGCGCCCGCCGGCACGTCCAGGACCGACGCCCTCGCGAAGCGATCTCCCCCAGCCAGGCCCGGGCGGCTCTGGAGTCGTTGCAGTACGCACTCGAAACCAGGGATCTACAGGGCCTGCTCGACGTGCTCGCTCCCGACGTCGTCCTCATCAGTGACGGCGGCGGCGTCAAGCAGGCCGCGCCACGGCCGATCACCGGCGCCGAGAAGGCGGCCCGCTTCATCGTCGGCGGCCTCGGCAAGGCCCAGGTCACACTCACCGGCGACCCCACCGTGGTCAACGGCAACCCGGCACTCGTCCTTCGCGTGAACGGCGAGATCGACGGCGTCATAGCGATCCAGGTCGAGGATGCCCGCATCATCGGTCTCTACTACGTCCGCAACCCGCGGAAGCTGACCCGCATCGCGGCAGAGACCCCACTCACCCTGCGATGACCGGGCGCTCGCGACGGTTGACCCTGCCCCAGAGTCGATGCTTCTGCACCAAGACAGCTCACGCGCGTGGTGTGCCACGTGGCCCGGCCTGCCCTGCCGGCAACCAACCGAGTGAGGGTTGCTCACTACATCCCGCATCATGCGAAGTGCGGCCATAGAGTCACTACATCCGCTCTATAGCCTCAGATCCCAGAACCCCTGCCCTCAGTGCGGGGTCAGGCATGGATGTGCTCAGCGACCTTCGCCTGGAACGCCGCCACGGCCTCGTCACCCTCGGCGAGCGGCCGGCCGCCGGACAGCGTGTACCGCATGCCGCCGTCGTGGTCGCCCAGCGATAACCGATGAAACTTCGACCCGCTCTCCCCTGCTGCTCGTCAGCCCTGCCAGCGGCACGGATGTGGGACTCCAGCCGGATG
Organism: Nonomuraea sp. CA-143628; assembly: GCF_050942315.1. NCBI lineage: Bacteria > Bacillati > Actinomycetota > Actinomycetes > Streptosporangiales > Streptosporangiaceae > Nonomuraea > Nonomuraea sp. CA-143628. The sequence continues at coordinate 6,407,110 of NZ_CP192072.1, read as the reverse complement.
CCCTAGCCAACTGGGCGACGGCCCCGCGAAGGAGGGGCCGAAAGGAATCGAACCTCTGATAACCGACAAGATTCGACCCGCACCACTGGCAGGACTGACGAGCGATCAGGTCTGGAGTCGGCACGGATATGGGTGACCCACCGGCCGTTTAGGTGCTCTAGGCCACTGAGCTACACGAACCGAAGTCCGCGACGGGATTTGAACCCGCGTCACCCGCTTGGAAGGCGATAACCGACGAGATTCGACCCGTGCCGACACCAGACCTGACCAGCTCACATGGCCGAGAAAGGCGCGGATGTATTGAGCGAGCACCGGAGGGATCCTTGAGTGAGAAAGATAACCGACGCTCATTCGACCCGCACCTTTTCCAGATCTTGTGAACTGCCTCCCACCGTAGCGATCGGCGTTACGTGTCACACCCCAATTTCTGTAGGGATCGGCAAGTTCGCGCGGTCCCGGCTACGTCCGTGGCCGTCGTCCTGCAACATGAACTCGTGTCCGCAACAGCGTGGCAAGCGAGGATGAAAGCGGGCGCTACGTTGTGCGGCAGCTCGCCGAAGCCGCGAATTCGCTGATCAGGCCGCCTGGACTGTTGGCCACGCTGAGGCATCCGCTCTTCCCAGCGAGCTCACGGTTTCGCACCTCCGCAGGTGCCGCACGCGGTCTTCCAGTCGTTCCTTCCGGCGCCCACTGACGTCGATACCCAGGCTCGTTGGCGTACACCCTGGCCAGGGCGGCGCGTTTGACCCTGCCCCACGGTCAAGGTCCCAGCATGGTGGCATGACCAACGCGTACGGGGATGAAGAGCAGGCGACGAGAGGCGACAGGACGATGCGGCACTTCACGGTCCACCACGACGGCGTCACGCTCCCGGTGACTCGCGGTGGCCGGGGACGACCGCTGGTCCTGTGCCCTGGACTGAACTCGACCCAGGCCCACCTGCACGAACTGGCCGAGCTGCTCCGGCGCGACCACGACGTGCTGACCTTCGATCTCCGGGGCCATGGCCTCGCCTCGGCCGCCGACCATTACTCCTTCGAGGCGTTTCTCAGCGATCTGACCGCCGTGCTGGCGGAGCTGGACGCGGTGCCCACGCTTGTGGGCTACTCGCTGGGCGCGGACCTGGCCGTACACTATGCCGCCGAGCATCCCGGCGCCGTCGCCGACCTCGTGCTCATCGACGGGGCGAACCCGGTGCCTGAACCGTTCATCACCGAGGCCCTGCTGCCGGATTTCCGCGCCATGTGGGCGGACCTGGCGACGCGGCAGCAGGCCGAGCGGGGCACCGCGCGTCAGGTGCTGCTCACCGCGCAGGAGATTCTCGACCTGAACATCGAGATCGATGCGGTCCGATCCAGGATCCTCGACCGGTACGAGAAGATCGACCGGCCCATCAGCCTCATCATGTCGACCTCGATGGCCGGCGACAGCGGCGAAGGGCACGCGCCGCGGTTCAACCGGAACTGGCGCGCCGGTGTCGAGCGGCTGATCCGCGAGCAGCCGCACCTCGTCACGTCCTGGCTCGACGCCGACCATCAACTGGTCTTCACCCATGCCCCGGAAATCGCGCAGATCATCCGAAGTACCCAAGCCGACCAGGCGACTTCTCAAGCAACCCCTGGGAGGCTGCTCTGATGCTGACGATCGGCGAGCTGGCGTCCTACGCCGGAGTGACGGTACGCGCGGTGCGGCACTACCACGCCAAAGGGCTGCTGCCGGAGCCGGAGCGAGACCACTCCGGCTACCGGCGATACGACGCGGGCGCCGTGGTCGAACTGATCAAGATCCGTACCCTCGCCGAGGCCGGAGTCCCACTGGCGCGCGTGCGGGAGCTGCTGCGGGCCGACGAGGCGGAGTTCGCCACGGCGGTCGCGGACATCGACAAGCGGCTGCGGGCGGAGATCCGGCAGCGACAACGCCACCGTGAGCGGATCGCCCGGCTCGCCTCCGGGGAGAGCTTGACGCTGCCCCCGGAGGTGGTCGGCTATCTCGACCGGCTGCGCGCGCTCGGGGTCGACGAGCGGATCGTCCGGGCAGAACGCGACGGCTGGATCCTGCTGGCCGCGCACTCCCCCGAGCGGGTCCCGGAGTGGATGGCACGCAAGCGGGAGCAGATCGCCGACCCGCGGCTCATCGATTTCTTTCTCACCCTGAGCCAGGCACTCGACCGGCTCGCCGGCGACCCACGGCTGGTCGAGCTGGCTGACAAGCTGGCCGCCTACATCACGCGGCTGGCCGAGGAGAAGGGCGAGGACTACGTCGACGACATCGACATGGAACCACCGCTCGTCAAGCTGATGGACACATTGGCGTTCGACACTGTGCCGCCGGCCCGTCGGCTGATCGAGCTGCTGAAGAAGCGCGGCTGGACCGGCTGGACGAAGCTCGAGCGCGTGGAGTCCACGCGGGCGACAAGTACGCCCGAGCCCTGACGCGCTACCGGGTCTTCCTGTAGGCGTCCTTGAGGCATATCTTCCCGTCGCGGAAGCGCCACAGGTCGATGCCGTACTCGCGGTACGGCGAGCCGCTGTCGGAGACGAGGTGGTACGTCCAGGTGCACACGGCCCATTCGCCGTTGACGAGCGGCTCACCCTGCTCGATGACCGCACCGGCGTCATGCTCGAACATGGCGCGGAAGCCATCGGCCAGCTCGGCATGGCCGCGGAAGGTGCGGCCCGGCTCGGGACCGACCGACGCGGCGTAGACCGCGTCCTCGGTCATCAGCTCCAGCAGCGCGCCGACGTCGCGCCTGGCCCAGGCGTCGGCGAAGCGGGCCAGGCGCTCACGCGGGCTCGTCTCGAACTCAGACATCGTCGTTGTACTCCTGTGCGAGGTAGGCGTCCAGGTCCGGCCCGCCGGGATTGGCGAGGACGTGCGTCATCCAGGCACGCCGTTCGAAGTCGGTGACGCTCAGCTCCCACACGCACCCGGCCGCCGGACTCGGGTGTGGCGCCAGGTGCCCGGGCCGGTCGGCGGGCGCGGAAAGGATCCGCTGGTGGACCTCGTTCTTCTCGGCCCACCAGCAGGCCAGCGCATAGCAGAGCCGAGGCGCGTCATGGGCGATGACGAACCCGACACCGTACCGGTCGGGCGCGACGGCAGGCGCGGGGAACACCGTTCGCGCGGTGCGCAAGGCGGCCTCGGCGACTTCAGCGCGGGCAGGTCGCCCGTGCGGCGCGATCGTGTAGAGCTTGACCACCCAGTCGCCCAGCTCGGCGCGGCGCAGGAAACGCACGCTGCGGGGCTGGTACGGGAGATCCGGTGGAGGCGGTTCCATATAGTTCTCCTTATTTAATAAGGTTGGATGAGATATCACCCTTATATATAGAGGCTATCGGAGGATTCTGTGTCTGTGCAGTCCCTGGACGCCATCAACCGCGTTCTGCTGGCGGAGCTCTCGCGCGACGGACGCAAGACGGTCCGCGCGCTTGCCACGCTCGTCGGGCTGTCCGAGCCTTCCGTGCGCGACCGGCTGGACAAGCTCTCCCAGGACGGGGTGATCACCGGCTACCGCGCGATCGTCGAACCGGCGGAGGTCGGCGCGGGCACGGCCGCGTTCGTCGCCCTCCGCTTCAGCCCCGAGCCCGGAGCCAAGGCGGAGGTCAACACGGCCTTGGAGCGGGAGCCGTGCGTGCTGGAGGTGCACGAGGTGGCAGGCGAGGACTGCTATCTGATCAAGGTCAGGGTGGGCACCACGGTGGAGCTGGCCGACGCGCTCGACCGTATCCGCGCGATCCCGGCGATCTCACACACCAACTCCACGATCGTCCTGCGCACCGTCTTCGAACGACCGATCACCATCGAGGGCGGACAGCCGCACTGAAGGATGCTCAGGCGTCGCCACGTACCGCGATGACGGCCTCAACCTCCACGGTGAGCTCCGGGCCGGCGAGTGCGGCGACGACGGCCAGGGAGTGCGCCGGGACGTCGCCGCCGGGATACCACTCGGCGAAAACCTCGTCCCGGGCGGTGCGGAAGCCGGGCAGGTGCTCGACGCCCGATACGAAGGTCAGCAGCTTCACCACGTCGTCCGGCGTCGCCTCGAACTCGTCGAGTACGGACCGCAGATTGGCGAACACCTGCCGGGTCTGCGACAGGGCGTCCGAGCCCGCGAGTGAGCCGTCCCGCAGGGTCCCCACCTGCCCCGAGACGAACACCAGCGTGGTGTTCTCCGGCACCGTGGCCACGTGACTGTAGTTGCCGATGGGTGCGGGCACGCCGACCGGGTTCCAACGCTTGGGCATCTCACTCACCTCGGGGTCTTCGCACCTCTCAGCGCGTTCGCTGCTCGTTCGACGTCAGAGCTGTTGTTGAAGTAGTGGAAGCCCACCCGCAGCCGGTCGCCGAGCAGGGTGGCGCGGACACCGTCTCGCGCCAGGCGGGCCTGGACCGCGTCCGGATCGGTGACGCGCACCACCGCGATATGGCTCTGAGAGCCGGGCAGGGGGGTGCCGGCCTTCGTCTCGGCCACGTGGGCCAGGAAGTCGGCGGCCAGCCGTAGGCAATGGCGCTCGACCTGCTCGGCGTCGAGGTCGAGCAGGAGGTCCAGTGCGGGCAGCGCGCCGACCCAGGAGAGCCAGGCGGGTGAGGTGTCGCAGCGCGCCGCGCTGTCGGCGCGGACGTACGGCCCGCCGAAGAATCCGTAGGGCGCCCCGGTGGACCGCCAGCTCGGCAGCAGGGGAACCAGTCCGTCGATGTGCTCGGGCGCTGTCACCAGCCAGGCGGCCCCGCGCGGGCACAGCATCCACTTGTAGCCGTGCGCGGCGAGGTAGTCGGGACGCACCCGCTCCATGTCGAGGTGGAGCGCGCCGAGCGACTGGGTCGCGTCGACGAACAGGCGGGCGCCCACGCCGTCGGTGGCCTGACGCAGCGCCGGCAGGTCGGCGCGGTGGCCGTCGATCGACAACACGTCGCTGACGGCGAGCAGGGCGGTGCGCGTGTCGAGCGCGGCCACGAGGTCCTCGGTACGGGTGTGGCCGTCCCTGGGTGGCACCGGCACCACCTCGTGTCCGGCGGCCTCCAGTTGCCACCAGGGGAAGAGGTTGCTCCGGAACTCCTGGGCGGGCACCACGATCCGTCCGGGCGGCAACGACTTGGCGACGGTCGCGGCGGCCTCGGCGGTCGAGCCCATCACGGCGATCCGTTCCTCGGCGATGCCCAGCAGCCGGGCTACAGATCTCTTGCTCGCGGCGGGGGCATGGTCCCATTCCCGCCAGTCGTGCTCCCCGTAGAGCCACGAGTCCAGGGCCGCCTGCAGCGCGTGCACGACGCCGAGCGCGGCGGGCGGGCTCGCCGGCGTGTCGAGCCACACGTGGCGCTGCAACGCGGGGAAGTGTGACCGGAACTGCTCGGAGCTGAGCATGTGATCCTTCCTCAGCGGATGTGTCGTGTTCGGCGGTTTGCAGCATGGCCCTCGCCGAGCACGTCGGCTCAAGGAACGCTTGCCTTTTCGCCATAGTCGAAAAGTTGCTTCGACAGTCCCGCGGTTCGCCGGCTCGCGGCATAGCGTGCGGTCATGGACGCCGACCGCGAGGACCTGCAGACACTCCTGCGCGGCCTGGACGTGCTGCAGGCCGTCGCCCACATGGACGGCCAGGCCACGGCCAAGAGCCTCAGCCGGCAGCTCGACCTCAGCCTCGGCCGCTGCTACCACATCCTGCGCACGCTCAAGGCGGGCGGCTACATCGTGCGACTGCCAGGGGGGCGAGTCGACGTCGGCCCGCACGGCGCCTCCCTCGGCCGCCGGCTCGGTGCCAGGTTCGAGCCCCTTCCCGAACTGTTCGCCGTCTTGGCCAGGCTGCACACGCGGACGCGGGAGACCTCCTATGTCAGCGGCTGGCATCATGGCGTCATCACCCTGTTGCAGTTCATCGCCAGTGAGCAGGCGCTCGGCGTGCGCGGCCTCGACGTCGGCTACACCGACGACCTGCACGCCCGCGCCTCCTGCAAGGCGGTGCTGGCGCACCTGCCGCGCGAGCAGATCGAGATCATGTTCCGCGGGGTCGAGCTCCGGCGGCTGACCGCGCATACCCACGGCGACGTCGACAGCCTGACCGTGGAGCTCGGCAACATCCGACGGCAGGGCTTCGCGCTCGACCTGGAGGAGTTCAGCGAAGGCGTCTGCTGTGCCTCCGCCGCCTACTTCGATCATGACGGTGCTCCGGCGGGCTCGTACACGGTGTCGGTGCCCGTGACGCGGTTCAGGGCCGCCCAGCGCGACCTGGTCGCCGCGGTGCAGGAGGCCGCCGCCATCGCGACGAACCTCCTGCGCGGCCATCACCTCGCGGGGCCCGGCCGCGGCTGAGCGGCTACCCACGCCGTCGCCCGCACGCCGGTCCGACCCCGTTGGCACCGCCGGTGACGACGGCCACTCGCGCTCACTTGACATGCAAGTAGCGGCTTGCCTATGGTGCGGCGTGTGGGTGACGTCTTCAAGGCCCTGGCCGATTCCACGCGCCGGACGATCCTCGACGAGCTGACCGACCGCAACGGACAGACGCTCTTCGAGATCTGCGCCCGGCTGTTCACCAGGCATGGGCTCGGTTCGTCGCGGCAGGCGATCTCGCAGCATCTCGACGTACTCGAGAGCGCCGGCCTGGTCGAGACCAGGCGCGAGGGCCGGTACAAGTTCCACTACATCAACACCGGACCGCTCGAACCGATCATCGAGCGGTGGCTCAACAGGCCAGAGAAGGACGCCGGCGACGGCGGCGATACAGACGACAAGAGGGGACCGACATGAGGATCAATCTGGCGAGCATGCTCGTTGACGATCAGGAGAAGGCGCTGCGCTTTTACACCGAAGTGCTGGGCTTCGTGAAGAAGCACGACGTCCCGATGGGCGAGCACCGGTGGCTGACCGTGGTGTCCCCGCAGGACCCGGAGGGCACCGAGCTGGTGCTCGAACCCGGTGATCACCCGGCGGTGAAGCCGTTCAAGGAGGCGCTGGTCGCCGACGGCATCCCGTTCACCTCATTCGCCGTCGACGACGTCAAGGCCGAGTACGATCGGCTCCGCGGCCTCGGCGTGCGCTTCACTCAGGAGCCCATCGACATGGGGCCGGTGACCACCGCCGTGCTCGACGACACCTGCGGCAACCTGATCCAGATCGCCCACCAGGCCGGCTAGCGGCGGGCGGTCAGTGCGGGATCTCGGTCCGGTGCGAGGCGAGCAGGTCCATCCCGAAATCTCCGTCCGGGTCCCGCCACACCGAGTGCGCGTGGTTGGCGGCGCGCTGGGTGTTGTCGTACTCGATGAGCAAGCGCGGGCCGGTGAGCCGGTAGTAGTGGGGCTCGCCCGGCGAGACGCTGCCGGCCCAGCCGAAATGTACGCGGTCGAGGTTGCTCTCGACGAGATAGTGGCGGCGGTAGGCGTCGGCGACCGGTGCCGGAGAGCGGTCGGTGTAGGCCGCCAGCAACTCGCGGAGCAGCCCGCGCTGCTCCCCCGTCATCTCGTGGGCGGGGACCCCTTGCGGGTCCTGGGTGAGCGCCATCGTCTCGTGGTCCTGCTCCGTGTAGCCGGAGTCGCGCTCGGCGGCTTCGTCGAGCCGGTGGGCCAGCGCGGACAGCTCCGGCGTGGGCAGAGGTCCGCGGAACAGGTCCCGCAGGTGCATCATGCGGTCGCCGGGGCGTACGCGGGCGCGGTTGCCCGAGACGATGTCGGAGATCGCGCGGGGGTGCAGCAGCGCCCGCGCCTGATCCCGCCTGCCGAGCGAGCCCATCACGGAGCGAGCCAGGTCCTCGGCCCCGCCGAGCGGGCGCAGCGTCCCGGCGAGCAGCGGCGATGTCGCGGGGTTGGCGCCCAGGAACGACGGTGTCGCCGCCGCGATCCGGCCCTCGTGAATCAGCAGGTTCACCGACACATGGTGGCCGCCGACACGCCACCCCCACAGGGGGTCGCCGGGACGGCCGAAGACGCGCACCCAGTACAGCCCCGGGTCGCGGGTACGCTCCCGGCCCCAGTCGACGCCCCACCCCTCCAGTTCGTCGAGAACGTTCTCCAGCCCCATGATGACGCAGGCGGTGGCGTACGCCGGGCGCGTCAGGCCGCTGGCCAGGAGCCGCATGGCGAGGCCCTGCCGCCGGGGCGAGAGCTCACCGAGCGGCACCCCGCCGTGGTCGGTGGGGGTGTAGAACCACCGGACCCGCTCGGCCTCGACAGCCGGGTCACCGAAAGGGATCAGCGCCGCTCGGGCGTACTGCGCTTCCGGGAGCGAGTCGAGGAATTCGGTCGCGACGCGGACCATGTCGTCCACGAGCGTCCGCTCCGCCTCGATCGAACCCGCATCCACCAGACCTGCCGCTTCCACGTGATCGGTGACCTTCTCGCTCACCAGACCCACCTCATCCCTATCGAAATGGTCCCTTTCGGGAGTCATACGGCGATACGTCCGGTTCCGCGACATCGAGCATAACCGTCGAACCGCCGGCTACCTAGCAAAAGACCGCCGGTATGTAAGATGTGGCCGTGACCTTCAAGCGCGCCCGCAACGACGAGCAACGCGGCGAACGACGGCGGCAGATCCTCGACACCGCCGCCGCGATGCTGACCGAGACGCCGGTCGCGAAACTGAGCCTGAACGAACTCAGCCGCCGCGCCGGCCTGGCCAAACCCAACGTGCTGCGCTACTTCGAATCGCGCGAGGCGGTCCTGCTCCAGCTCCTGGACACAGAGCTCCAGAGCTGGATCGCCGAACTGGAGCAGTCACTCGAACCCACCGACGGCACACCACGGCAACGCGGAGACCGGCTGGCCGCCATCCTGGCCAAGTCGATCACCGGGCGGCCGGTGCTGTGCGACCTGATCAGCACGCAGGCCGCGGTGCTGGAACACAACGTGTCCACCGAAGTCGCCATCCAGCACAAGAACGCCACCCTGCGCGCCTTCCAATCCCTGGTCCGGCCGCTTCTCCGCTACCTGCCCGAACTCGGCACACAGGACGCCTTCCGGCTCGTCGGACTGGCCACGCTGACGGTCAGCGCCGCCTGGCCGTACAGTCAACCCACAGAGGCGCTACTGGCCGCCTACGCCTCCGACCCGGCGCTGGCCCCCATGCGATGCGACTTCACCGATCTGGTACGCCAAGCACTGGAAGTGACCATCTCCGGCCTGCTCGCCCGTGGAGAAGACCTGCCGCTGGGGGCGGGCCCCCTCAGCTGAGCCCGCCGCGCGGCTCGCCTGTCAGACAGCGAGCGAGCGGACCACCTCCTCGTCCACGCCGATCCCCAGGCCGGGGCCGGTGGGCACGTGGGCGACGCCGTCGGTGACGGTAATGACCGGGTCCGTGGCGTACGGGCTGGTGATGAACTGCCGGCCGTTGAGGTCGACGGGCGTGTCCACGCCGAACGCGGCGAACAGGTGCAGCGAGGCGGCCAGCCCGATGTCGGACTCGGTGAGGCCGGAGCCCATCACGGCCAGGCCGCTGTCCTCGGCGAGCTGGCACTGACGCAGGGCCAGGGTCAGCCCGCCGCAGCGCTGCACCTTGGCGACGGCGACATCGATGGCGTCGAGCCGGACGAAGGTCGCCAGGTCGCTCGGGTGGCGCAGGCTCTCGTCCACGGCCACCGGGATGGGGCTGGCCTCACGCAGGCGGCGCAGGCCGGCGAGGTCGTTGGAGGGCACCGGCTGCTCGAAGACGGCGACGTTCAGATCGGTCAGGCGCCTGGCCACCCAGAGCGCGGCGGCGGCCGTGTAGCCCTGGTTGGCGTCCACCCAGAGCACGGCGTCGGGCGCGGCGGCGCGTACGGCGGTCACGATGGCCACGTCCTCGTCCTCGGTGTGCAGGCCGAGCTTGACCTTGACGTGGCGGTAGCCGTGCGCGCGGCCCTCGGCCACCGAGTCCGCGGCCTCGGACGCCGACTCGCCCGAGACGATCCAGGCCAGCTCGATGGTGTCGCGCCTGCGCCGGCCCCACAGCTCGCCGAGGGACACGCCCAGGCTCCGGGCGTAGGCGTCGTGGCAGGCCACGTCCACCGCCGCGCGCGCCAGCGGCATACCGATCGAGAACCCCTTGCTGATCGTGCGGTCGAAGGTGCGGCAGAGCCCGTCGAGATCCCACAGCGGGCGGCCGACGGCGGCCGGGGCCAGGTAGCCCTCGATGGTGGAGACGATGGACTCGGTGGTCTCGTACGTCCATGAGGGAATCGGGGTGGCCTCCCCCCACCCGACGGCGCCGTCATCGGCCGTGACCTTCACCAGGACCCTGATGGCGGGGCGGCCGCTCTGGACCACGGACCCGCCCGCGACGGCGAAGTCGCGCAGCGAGGGCAGGGCCACGGTGAAGGTCTCGACGCGTGCTATGCGGTTCATCAGTACCATTCCGACTTGTCCACCACATTGATCAGTTCGCGCCCGGCCACGAAGCGGCGGGCGTTCTCCAGCAGGACGGCGAAGCATCGCTCCGAGGCGTGCGGTCCCACGCCCGCGACGTGCGGGGTGATGAGCACGTCGGGACGCCGCCAGAGCGGGTGGTCGGCGGGGAGCGGCTCGGTCTCGAAGACGTCCAGGGCCGCGCCGGCCAGGTGGCCCGAGGACAGGGCGGCGGCCAGGTCGTCGAGCCGGACGATGGGCCCGCGGCCGACGTTGACCACGTACGCCCCCCGCTTGGCCAGCGCCAGCCGGCGCGCGTCCAGCAGGCCCTCGGTGGCGGGGGTGTGCGGGATCGTCAGGATGACCAGGTCCGCCTCGGGAAGCAGCCGGTCGAGCGCGTCCGGTGGCAGCACCTCGGCGAAGCCCGGCATGGGCCCGCCGCGCCGGGCGTCCGTGCCCACGACCCTGGTGCCGAACGCCGCCAGCAGCCTGCCGACCTCGCTCCCGACCGCGCCCACTCCCACGACCAGAGCCGTCGCCTCGCTCAGGGGCAGCACGGCGCCGGGGTCCCAGTCGGGCGCCCAGCGCGCGCGGGCCTGTTCGCGGGCGTACCTGGGCAGCTCCCTGGCCAGCGCGAGCACGAGCGCCAGCGTGTGCGCGGCCACGTGGTCGGTGTAGGTGTCACGCATGTTGGTGACCTGTACGGGGTGCGCGACCAGGGCCGGATGGTAGAACGACGGAGGCGGCCCGGCCTGCGGAGCCTGCAGCCAGCGCAGCCGCCCGGCGTGCGCGAGCAGGTCCGCGGGCAGCGTTCCGTAGGCGGCGTCGGCCTCCGCCAGCGCCTCGGCCGCCTCCGCCGGGGTCTCCGGCCGGAGGACGACGAGCTCCGGCACCGCCTGCTCCAGCCGGGCCCGCCAGTCCGCGGTGGCCGGACCTTGCGGCGGCAACAGCACCAGGGTGGTGCTCACGCCCTTCTCGCGAGGCCGGACTCGGTGATCTCGTACCGCAGCGGCTCGCCCGCGAGGTAGCGGACGAGCTCCTCGGCCATCGCCTCGCCGTGGCGGCGCCGCTCGTGGCCCAGGCTGCCCGCCACGTGCGGGGTGACGACGATGTTCGGCATCGTGAACAGCGGCGACCCGGCGACGGGCGGTTCCGGGTGGGTGACGTCGAGGACGGCGAACAGGTCGGTCCGCCGGCTCAGCACGTCCACGAGCGCGGCCTCGTCGACCAGCTGGCCGCGCGCCGAGTTGATCAGGGTGGCGTCGTGCTTCATCGACTCCAGCAGCGCGGCGCCGATCATGCCGTTCGTCTCGGGGGTGAGCGGGGCGTGCAGGCTGACCACGTCGGAGGTGGCGAACAGCTCCTCGAGGCCGACGAGACGCACCCCGAGCCGCTCGGCCTCCGCCGGGTCGGCGTACGGGTCGTGGGCCTGCACGTCGAGCTTGTGGTGGGCGAGCAGCCGCGCCGTGGCCCGGCCCGTGGCGCCGAGCGAGACCAGCCCGACCGTCGCGCCGTAGGCGCCCAGCTCGGGTCCGCGCGGGGCGGTGGCGGCGGCGGCGCGCGCGGCCAGCACGTAGCGCCAGCCGTGCTTGAGCGCGTACAGGATCTGCGACAGCGCGAACTCGGCGACCGGCTCGGCGTTGGCCGTAGCCGCCGTGGTGACCCGCACTCCCCTGGCCCACATCTCCGGGGTCACCATCGAGCGGATGGAGCCCGCGCCGTACAGCACCAGTGAGAGTTTGGGCGCGGCGGCGAGAAACTCGGCGTCCAGCTTGGGCGCGCCCCACCCGGTCACCAGGACCTCAAGGCCGCCGAGCACGTCGGGAGTGAGCTTGTCGGCGGTGAGCAGCGGCGAGTCGATGCTCAAGTGCTGCTCAAGCGCGGTCCGGGCGTCCGGGCCGTAGACGTCGTCGAAGCGGTTCGGGTCCATCACATAAAGGCCGTTCAGCATTGTCTCTCCTTGTCCTTAAAGTCCTTCAAGCGAGCCGCCGCCCGCACACTGGCCAGGCGGGCGGGTGAGCCCAGCCCGGCATGGTAGTAACGCAGCTGCCGCGCGCCCCCGGCGACGAGGTCGGCGGCCAGAGCCGGGATCCGGGCGTGCCCGTCCTCCAGCACGGTCAGGTTGGCGACGAGCGGGACGTCGGTACGGCTCGCCGCGGCCTTCATCTGGGCCAGGGCCGCCTCCTCCTGGCCCCAGCACTTGAGCACGTACGCGTCGGCCGGCGCGTCGAAGGTGGCCAGGTCGATCCCCACGTCGGGGCCGGTGACCTGCGGGTCGTCGGTGGCCATGAGCAGCAGCTCACGGCCGCCGGCCAGCGCCGCCACGTCCCGGACCAGGCCGGCGATGACCTGTCCGCGGTGACCGTACACCGCCTGGGCACGCTCTCGGCCGAGCACTTCGTCCAGGCTCGTCCCGGCCGGGACGCCCCGCTGGAGCTCCCCGTCCACGGCGGCGCGCACGTCGCGCGCCAGCTCCTCGATGTCCAGGCCGCGCCCGGCCAGCCCGGCCCGGCAGGCCGGGCACAGGCACAGGGACAGCAGCGCCTTGCCGCAGGCGGACAGGCCGGCGCCGGAGGTCTTCTCGTGGTGGCCGGCGTGCTCCATGCCCAGCCAGCCGCACGCCTCCAGCATCAGCGCGGGCACGTCGTACTGCTCGCACACCTCGCCCACGAGCGTGAGCGCGTACTCGTGGACGGCGGGCTGGGCGGGGCAGAGCGCGTAGGGGTAGGACTCGCCGTAGGCGTTCGTGACCGTCAGGTCGGGCGCTTCTCGGCCCAGCACCGACGAGTGCGTGAGCACCAGCCAGGCCTCCGCCCGCAGCCCCGCCCCGGCCAGCGCGGCCAGCGCCGTACCGAACCGGTCCTCGTCGGCCACGCCCCAGCTCGGCGGGTACGGCCGCAGCCGCCCGCGCCAGCGCTCGGGACGCAGCCGGAAGTAGGCCGCCGCGTGGTCGGCCTGCACGATCCGGTGACGCGGATGCCACGGGGTGACGCCCCGGACCGAGTGGTAGGCGGCCTGCAGGGTCACCGTGCTCACGCCCAGCCCGGCGATGCGCTCGGCCGCCGCGGGGTCGCCCACGACGTCCCAGGTGTAGGCGAACGCCCCATGCCTCACGCGGTCATCCTTTCGTGGCGCCGGCCAGGCCGCGCGTGAAGTAGCTCTGGAAGAACAGGAAGATCATCAGCATCGGCAGGAACGAGATCGTCATCCCGGCGGCGAACCCGGTCCAGTCCGTCGCGTGCTCGCCCTGGAAGGACAGCATCCCTACGGCGAGGTTCTGCAACTCGGGCTGGCCGAGGGTGAACACCAGCGGGATGTTGAACTCGTTCCAGCTGCTGATGAACTGGAAGATGACCACCACCGCGATGACCGGCTTGGCCAGCGGGAGGATGAGGCGGAAGGTCTTGAGGAAACCGGCCCCGTCGAGCTTGGCCGCCTCGAACAGGTCGGTCGGGACACTTGAGAAGAACCCGACGAACAGCAGGACGTAGAGCGCGCCGGCGCCGCCGGACATGGCCAGGATGACCCCGGCCCGGGTGTTCAGCAGGCCGAGGTTCTCGATCAGCACGAACTGCGGCACGATGATCGAGGCGACCGGGATGAACAGGGTCCCCACGATCATCCGGTAGAGCAGGGTCCGGCCCGGGAACTCGTACCTGGCCAGCACATAGCCGCACAGGGCCGCCTTGACCAGCTCGACCAGGGTCGAGGCGACCGAGTAGAGCACCGTGTTGAAGAAGTATCCGGAGAACCCGGCGTTGACCCAGGCCCGGACGAAGTTGTCGAAGTTCAGCTGGTCGGGCAGGAGGCTCGCGCCGCTGGTGAACATCCCCGCCTGGGTCTTGAACGCGGCCGAGATCGTCCACAGGAAGGGATAGACCCACACGAGCCCGACGACCAGCAGGATCGGCAGGGCGATGAGATTGGCCCGCACGGCATGGCTGCGCCGGGCCGTACGAGTGGTCGCTGCCATCAGACGCCGTACTCCTTCCTGAGTCGCTGAGCCCGGCGGACCGCCAGGCCCTGGGCGGAGACCAGGACGAAGGCGATGACGGAGAACAGCAGCGCCGCGGCCGAGGCGTAGCCGTAGGCGAACGGCACCGAGCCGAAAGCGTTCTGGTAGATGAAGTAGGACACCACGTAGGTGCTGGTGCCAGGCCCGCCCGCGGTGAGCGTGACGACCAGCCCGAAGACGTGCATGGCGTTGACCAGGCCGAGCAGGGCGATGATCACGGCGACCGGTCTGATCATCGGCAACGTGATGCGGGTGAGCTTCGTCCACTCCCCCGCGCCGTCGATGGCGGCCGCCTCATAGACCTCCTCGGGCACGTTCTGCAGCGCCGCGATCCAGTAGATCATGTACTGGCCGAAGATCTGCCAGATGGAGACGAGCACGAGCACGACCAGCGCGCTCCACCGGTTGGCGAACACGTCGAACCCCTGGTCGACCAGGCCGAGGTCGCGCAGGATCGCGTTCAGCGCGCCGTTGGACGGGTTGAGCAGGTAGGTGAACACCAGCCCCGCCATGGCGACGGGGATGATGAGCGGCGCGAAGAACATGGTCCGGAAGATCCGCTTGCCGCGCAGCCACTTGCGGGTCAGCACGATCGCCGCCAGCAGCGAGATCGGGAGCTTGATGACGGTCGTCAGCAGGGCGAAGACCAGCGTGTTGACCACCGAGAGCCAGAACAGCGGGTCGGCCAGGATCGTGCCGTAGTTGCCGCCCCCGACGAATTTGTCGATGGGGCCGACGCCCGACCAGTCGAAGAAGGAGTAGTAGATCGTCGCGATCAGCGGCCAGATGGTGAAGCCGAGATAGAGCAGGAGGAAGGGGGCCAGGAAGACGAGCAGCCAGACCCTCTCGAGGCCGCGGACGCGCTCGCGGGAGTGATCGGGGCGCTCTGGCACCCGCTTGGCGGGCGACCGGTCCCGGTCCGTCACCCTTTCCCTCTCGGGGGCGGGAGCGGTGGTTGTCATGGATGTCCTCACGAGGAGTCCGGTCAGTTGCGGTACATGTCCGAGGTGTAGTCCTTCGTGTACTCCCAGTCGGGGAAGGTGTAGCAGTCCATCGACACCTTCAGGCCACTGGCCGCCTCCTGCTTGAGCCCTTCCTCCAGAGCGGTCTGCCGCTGCTTGGCGATGGCGGCGCCCGTGCTCTCCAGAGGCTGGCCGCTGGTCAGCGCCTCACCCATGGCCTCCCACTCGCCGTCGGGGGTCTTCGCCACCGCGTTGACGTACGCCTTGGACTTGGCGATGTCGGGGCACTTGAGCAGGGGCACGGGAAGCTGGACCCGGTAGCCCGGCTTTCCGCCGATCTCCATGACCTGCCTGAGCGCCGGGTCGGTGACCATCTTCTGGTTGTCGACGTAGGCGAGCGTGCCGAAGGCGCTCTTGTAGTACTGCTTGACGAAGTAGCCGTTGGGGTCGGTCATCCACTGGATGAAGGTCCACATGGCGTCGGGATGCTTGGTCTGCGAGCTGACCCAGTACTTGTTGTTGTCGTACTTGCGGCCGGCCGCGCCGGTCTGCCCGGTGTCGGGGTTGACGCGTGGCGCCACCACGTACTTGTCGCTGCTGAAGCCCTGGCTGGCCCACACGCTCGGCAGCCAGGTGCCGTCGAACATGATGCCGGCCTGATCGGCGGCGAACTGCTGGCGGGAGAAGTTCTTGTCGTTGGTGCCGGGCGCCAGGTAGCCGGCCTTGCTGAGCTCCTGGATGAAGGCGAAGGTCTTCGTCTGCGCGGGCTGGGTCACGTCGAACTTGCCGGTCTTGTAGTCGAAGAACTCGTCCGTCGCGACGCTGCCGATCAGCCCGTACCAGATGCGCTGCATGTCCACGCCCTTGGTGGGAGCGGCGATGCACTGCGCCTTGGTCTTGGCCTTGATCTGCGCGCAGGCGTTCTTGAGGTCGGTCCAGGTCTTGGGCGGGCTGTTGACGTCCAGCCCGGCATCCTGGAAGACCTTCTTGTTGAGGAACATGTAGCCGGAGCCCCAGTACAGGTTCTCCGAGAACGGGAAGCCGTAGGTCTTCCCGTCCTGGACGTTGATGCCTTCCAGGAAGGACCCCTCCGGCCAGCGCTTGGTGAAGTCGGCGGGGATGGTCCCGCTCGGGTTGAGCGGGCGAATCCACTTCTGGTCCGTCAGCTGGGACAGCCCGAGAGCGTTCCAGTAGAACATGTCCGGCGCCTGGTTGCTCTGGAAGGCCAGGGGCAGGGTCTTCATGTACTCGGACTGGGTGATCGAGCGCCACTCGATCTTGATGTCGGGATGTTCCTTGGTGAACTGGGCGCCGATGTCCTTGTGGAAGTTCACCTGTTCGGCGGAGAAGTCCCAGATCCGCAACGTGGTCTGCGAGCCACCTCCGCTCGGGTTGCTCGAGGTACCGCACGCCGACACGAGCAGAGACGCCATGGCTGCGGTCGCCATCACGGCGGTCAAACGCGGACGGGGGATCATGGACCCTCCTAAAGAGGCGGAGGTCAGAGGGGGGTCGGGTGGCTGGTAAGCGCTTACCCGAGGGTGGGTCGAGAGTAGCCCGCCTCATTCCCCGATTCAAGGCTTGTGAGAAAGCGGTTTCAGATGGATGCTCAGCGATGAAGTCTGTCTGACCCAAGATGTACAAGCGCTTTCTCAACTTCAGGAGTACGTGTGCGCCTGCTCGCCTTCACCAAGCCCTTCGGCTCCATCGACGCCCCCGAGCTGGCCGAGGCCGTCGCCTCGGTGGGCGCCGAGGGGGCGGACCTCCTCGTACGTGAGGGCCAGACGGTCGGCCCGGCCGACCCGGACGGCATCGCCGTCGTCGCCGCCGAACTCGGGCGCCGCGGGCTCACCCTCGACGTCGTCACCACCGACTTCCTCGACGCCGACGCCGACGCCGAACGGCTCATCGCGGCCTGCGGCGAGGCCGGCGTCCCCCTCGTACGGACGGGCTTCTACCGCTACGACCCCGCCATCGGCTACCACCACCAGCTGAAGGAGGCCAGAGCCGCGCTGACCCGCCTGTCCGCTCTCGCCGCCCGGCACGGCGTGCGGGTGGCGATCCAGCTGCATCAGGGTACGATCCATCCATCCGCCGCGCTCGCCCTCGCACTCGCCGGCGACCTGGATGACGTGCGCTTCTACGCCGACCCCGGCAACCAGGCCAAGGAGGGCAGCGAGGCATGGGCGCTCAACTTCGATCTGCTGGGCGATCGGATGGCCTGCATGGGAGTGAAGAACGCCGCCTGGCGATCGGGCCCGGACGGCTGGACGTGCGACTGGCAGCCGTTCGCGGACGGGGGCGTGGTCCGCTGGGCGGAGATCATCCCCGGGCTGCGCGAACGCGGCTACGCCGGGGTGCTGTCGCTGCACGTCCACTACCCGACGGCCGACCCGGTGGCGGCCGTACGGAGAGATCTGGATCATCTGCGCGGGCTGCTCGGCTGACAGGCGCACGGGGAGCAGGAGGAGCGAGTGCGTAATCTGCGGCAGGGCCGCGGGAGCCGGGTGACGATCAGCGACGTCGGGGCGGCCGCGGGGGTGTCGGCCTCGACCGTCTCCCGCGTGCTCAACGGCACGACGAAGGTCGATCCCGCTCTGGCGGCGCGGGTCCACGACGCGGTCACGCAGCTGGGCTACCGGCCCAACGCGGCGGCGCAGGGGCTGGCGCGCGGCGAGTGGGGCACCATCGGCGTGCTGGTCCCCGACCTGGCCAATCCCTACTTTCCCGGTGTGCTCAAGGCGGTCTCGGCCGTCGCCCGATCCCACGGGCGCCGCGTCATGGTCATGGAGTCGGACGACGACCCCACGATCGAGCACGACCTGGTCGAGGACCTCATGCGCAGCTGCGACGGGGTGCTGCTCGCCTCCTCCCGATTGGAGCGCGCCGACCTGGCCGTCCTGACCGGCCGGGGCCACCCGCTCGTCCTGCTCAACCGGATCGTCCCCGGCCTGGCCGCGCCCGCCGTCTCCGCCGACTTCTTCGGCGGGATGATGCTGATCTGCGGCCACCTGGCGCAGCTGGGCCATCGCCGGGTCGCCTACCTGAGCGGGCCCGAGGTGTCCTGGGCCAACTCCGAGCGGATCAGGGCGCTGGAGGCCGCCAAGGCGTTCGGCCTGTCGGTCACGATCCTGCCGTGCGGGGCCACCAGCCAGTGCGGGTACGAGGCCGCCGCCGCGGTGGCCGGCACCGGCGCCACCGCGCTCACCACCTACAACGACCTGGTGGCCCTGGGGGCGGTGACCCGGATGCGCGAGCTCGGGGTGCGGGTTCCCGGGGAGTTGTCGGTGGTGGGGTTCGACGACATCGCGCTGGACCACGTGGCGCACACGGGCCTGACCACGGTGTCGGTGCCCCAGGGGCAGCTCGGCAGGCAGGCGGCCGAGATGCTGGTGGCCCTCATGACCGAGGGGCACGACGGGGCGCCGGTGACGCTGCCGATGGAGCTGCAGGTCCGCGACAGCAGCGCCCCGCCCGGGGTTCCCGCGGTGCTGACAAGCGAGGGCGCCGGGGTGTTGACAAGTGAGGGCGACGGCGGGAAACCTAGCTCGGGATAGCGCTTTCCCAGCGAAAGAGAGACCTCGTGCACACTGACGACCGGCCCGGCGGCGATCGAGACGAGTTGGCGCGTCAGGTATTGGACCTGGTCACGCCCCTGATCTCCCGGTTCAGCCCGGGGCGGGGACGGCTGCGGCTGGGGTTCCACACGGCGCACTACGACCAGGAGTCAGCCGAGCTGGAAGCGTTTGCACGCCCGCTGTGGGGGCTGGCGCCGCTGGCGGCCGGCGGTGGGACGTTCGACCACTGGGAGCTCTGGAGCGCCGGGCTCGCCGCCGGGACCGATCCCGAGCACCCCGACTACTGGGGCGCGGCCTTCGACAAGAACCAGCGGCTGGTCGAGACCGCCGCCATCGGCCTGGCGCTCGCCCTGGCCCCCGAGCGGATCTGGGACCCGCTGACCGGCCCGCAGCGCGACACGGTGGCCGCCTGGCTACGGCACTCCGTCACCGTGGAGCCGAACAACAACAACTGGCTGTTCTTCCCGGTCATGGTGGGGCTCGGGCTCGACCGCGTCGGGATCTCCCACGACCACGACGCCAACACGGCCAGGCTCGACCGGCTGGAGGAGTTCGACCTCGGGCGCGGGTGGTACTCCGACGGGCCGACGTGGCAGCGCGACTACTACATCCCGTTCGCGATGCACTACTACGGCCTCATCTACGCGGCGCTCGGCCGCGATCAGGACCGGGCCGGGCGCTTCCGTGAGCGGGCCGCGGCGTTCGCCCAGGACTTCCAGCACTGGTTCAGCAGCGAGGGGGTGGCCGTCCCGTTCGGCAGGAGCCTGACCTACCGGTTCGCGCAGTCGGCGTTCTGGGGGGCGCTGGCCTTCGCCGGCGTCGAGGCGCTGCCGTGGGAGGTGACCAAGGGGCACCTGCTGCGGAACCTGCGCTGGTGGAACCGTCAGCCGATCCGCGACAACGCGGGACTGCTCACCATCGGCTACGGCTACCCCCAGCCGCACATGGCCGAGCAGTACAACGCGCCCGGTTCGCCGTACTGGGCCATGAAGGCGTTCCTGCCGCTCGCCCTGCCGGCGGAGCATCCGTTCTGGACCGCCAAGGAGGCCGACGCTCCCCCGCTGCCCGAGGTCAGCACCCAGCCGGAGGCGGGCGTGGCGCTGATGCGCTGCGAGGAGGGGCGGCACGTGGTGCTGCTCAGCGCGGGGCAGCGCAACCCGTGGGCGCGGCACGGCGCGGCCAAGTACGCGAAGTTCGCCTACTCCACGCGGTTCGGCTTCAGCGTGCCCGCCGGGACATTGAAGCTGGAGCAGGGCGCCTTCGACAGCACGCTGGCGCTCAGCGAGGACGGCGAGCACTGGCGGCCCTGCGAGCTGCCGGAGCAGGTCTCCGCCGCCGACGGTGTGCTGCACTCCCGCTGGACGCCGTGGGAGGACGTGGAGATCGAGACCTGGCTCGTGGCGCTGTCCCCGTGGCACGTACGGGTGCACCGGATCACGACCGGGCGGGCGCTGCGCACGGCCGAGGGCGCCTTCGCGGTCGACCGCGACCGGCCGCCCACCCGGGTCGACATCGGCTCCGGCCGAGCCCGGCTCGACGCGCCCCACGGCCTGTGCGTGATCGAGGACCTGACCGGCGGGCGGGAGGGCGACCTGGTCACGGCCCTGCCCGGCACGAACGTGCTCACACCGCGCACCACGATCCCCACCCTGCGGGGCGACCTACCGCCCGGCGAGCACCTGCTGGCCTGCGCGGTGCTCGGCCTGGGCCCCACGGGCCCGGACGCCGCGGACGGGTGGCCGGAACCGCCCGCGTGGGAGACCATCGAGCCGCTGATCGGCCCTCGTTGACGGCTATTTGGCCAGGTACTGCTGGAGGAGTTCGTTCGT
Organism: Nonomuraea sp. CA-143628; assembly: GCF_050942315.1. Lineage (NCBI taxonomy): Bacteria > Bacillati > Actinomycetota > Actinomycetes > Streptosporangiales > Streptosporangiaceae > Nonomuraea > Nonomuraea sp. CA-143628. Next base: position 6,386,418 of record NZ_CP192072.1, on the reverse strand, counting down.
GGTCCGCCCGACCTGGTCGAGGTCGACGCCGAGCTTGACCAGCACCTGGGCGGCCACGCTCGCACGGTCGCGGGTGAGTGCGAGCAGGAGGTGTTCGGTGCCGATGTAGTCAAGGCCGCGTCCCAGGGACTCCTGGTTGGCGGCCTGGAGCACTTCGTTGGCCGCCGGCGTGAACGGAAGGTAGCCCGACGGAGCGGACTGGCCTCGGCCCCGGCTCTCCTCAACCTGCCGGCGCACATCCTCAAGGCTGAGACCCAGGCCCTTGAGAACCTGAGCGCCCACACCCTCATCCTCACGGAGCAGACCGAGAAGCACGTGCTCGGTGCCGATGGAGTCGTGGGCGAGCGTTCTGGCCTCGTCCTGGGACATGACGATGATACGCCGCGCTCGGTCGGTGAACTTCTCAAACATCCCGCCACTCCTCGGAAAGCAGTTGGTCCCGGCTTTGTCCCTGGGCATGCTAGTGCGTCACACCGGCCCCACCGGCACCATGCTCGCGCGGTCAGCTCGTGGACGGGGTGTCGGCGGCCTGCTCCTGACCCGCGGTGGCGGACCAACTGGCCAGCAGCTTCAGGCCGTCCTCCGTGGCGCTTCCGGGCGGTGCGCTGTAGACGACCACGCTCAGCCCGTTCTCGTCCGGCAGGGCCAGAGACTCGTGATCGAGTTCCAGGTCGCCGACGACCGGGTGGCGCAGCCGCTTGGTGCCCCCGCGAAAGACATGCACGTCGTGGGAGCCCCACAGCACGCGGAAGGCGTCGCTGCGGGTGCACAGCTCACCGATCAGGTTCGACAGCTCCCGGTCGTAGGGATTCTTTCCCGCCGCGATGCGCAGCACCCCGACGGCCTCGTGGGTGACGCGCTCCCAGTCGATGTAGAACTGCCGGGCGGCGGGGCCGAGGAAGGCGAACCGGGCGCTGTTCGCCCCGCACATCGGATCGGCGTACATCGGCGAGAAGAGCGCTCGGCCCAGCGGATTGGCCGCCAGCGTGTCCAGGCGGTCGTTCTTCACGAACGCCGGCAGCTCCGGCATCCCCTCGATGATCCGCGCCACGCCCGGCCGCACCGCCGGCCGGGTCTCCCGCTGCCTGGCCCGTCCTTGGGGCGCGGGCCCGGCGGCGCGGGCGAGGTCGTACAGGTGCATGCGCTCGGTGTCGTCCAGGCGCAGGGCCTGGGCGAGTGCGTTCAGCACGCTCTCGGAGACGCCCCTGAGGTTGCCGCGCTCCAGACGCGTGTAGTACTCCACGCTCACCCCGGCGAGTATCGCGACCTCGCCCCGGCGCAGGCCGGGCACCCGCCGTCGGCCGTACACCGGCAGCCCAGCCTGCTCAGGCGTGATCTTGTCTCGCCGGGAGCGGAGGAATGCGCTGATTTCGCGCCGGTTGTCCATACCGCCAGGGTAAGCAGACGCCGCCACAGGTGGGGGTCCCTCCCAGTACCTCTCACGGCACAGGCTCCCAGCGTTGGAAGGTCGCCGCCTGGCCCACGAGTACGCCGTCGCCGTCCACCAGGTTCCACATCGTCACGTCCTCGATCCAGAACCGGCGGCCGGACTTGGCGATGCGCTGTCCCCGGTAGCCGGTCGCGAAGCCGGTCCGGTGCACGGCGTCCAGGAGCCGCTGACGGTCTTCCCGCCGGTCCGGCTCCGCCGAGAGCCGGGAGGGCAGGCCGACGAACTCCGCCCAGTCGTACTCGAAGCATCGCTGGGCGGTGCGGTTCGCGTAGGTGAAGCGGGGGTCGTGCGCCGCGTCGTGCGCCAGCACCCCGAAAGGCGCGTCCTCGTACAGCCAGCGCGCCGTGGCCTCAGGGCCGGCCAGCGGGGTACCGACGAGGCGCAGATGGCAGCCCGCCAGCAGGTCGAATAAGCCGGGATTCATGTAACAGCCGTTGCTTGTCCTGTTATGGAGTCGGCCGCCAGGCGGGGCATTCCACTTCTAGTGAAATGCCCCGCCGAAGAGGGCGATTTACCAGTGGGCGCCCTTGTGGAGCTGGCCACGGACCGCGCCGTCGGGGAACTGGGCGGTGTGCAGGTTGGCGTACCAGTTCTTCGGGTTCTTCTTGATGTCCCTGAGCAGGCTGCTCTTGACACGGACGGAGCCGAAGCTGGTGTTGCCGCGAATGGTGCCGCTGGACAGCAGGTCGATGACGACGGGGCCGTTCACGCCCGCCTTGCCGCGGTGGATGTGGAAGTTGGTGGGCTTGCCGGTCTTCCTCCACTGGACGAAGTAGTAGAAGCGGTTGCCGTTGATGCGGAACTTGGCAACGGCCACGCCGTCCGGGTCATTGACCTTCTTGCCCGCTTCGCGCACCTCGTTCCGGCCGAGGAGCCCTGCGGCGAAGTAGTACTTCCTGGACGTGCCGGTCATGGGAGCGCGGCTGTGCGCGGCGGGGACCGTGACCACCTCACCGGAGTGGCGCAGCCGCCATTCCGGTGCGGCGGCCGCGGGAGTGGCGGCCACGGCGGTGGCGGCCACGACCGCGACCGCTCCGGCCGCCGTCGCGCCGCCCATTACGCGCCGCCACGAGATCCGTCCGTTGCCCGCCTGCTTTAACGTGCTCATCATTGCCTTTCCTTTTTCACTTGCCGTTGTGACTCTTTGATCGCTGCAGACCATATGAAAGACAATAGTGGTCGTTCTGCGTAAAAATACACATTCGGCATGTGAGCAATGCCACAGGGCGCCTACCAGGGCAGATGCATTCTTGACGAATACTGAACAGAAAATGGAATTCACGCTCGCCGACGGGAGCCCTCAATAGGCGTCTTGATAACGAGTGAATATTTACTGAATTCGCCGCTCAACCCTTTTCAAGATGGCCATCGTTCAGCGTGGCCAGGAACTCCTCGGCGCGCCGGGCGAACAGGTGGGTCCCGCGTTCGGTGGACAGCGTGCGGCACCTCTCCGCGACGGCCCTCACCTCGGCGACGGATTCCCCTCCGGCCAGCAGCAGTCGCGCCCGCAACAGGAGGAGCAGGCCCTCCCCGTAACGCTGGCCATAGAGATCGAGGCAGGAGTCGGCCCTGTCGAGGGCCGCTGCGGCCTTGTCCAGCGCGCCGGCGGCCAGCCACATCTCACACAGATGCCCGTAGCAGGTCGAGACGCTGGCCCGAGGTGGATCGAGGAGGTTCGTGGCGATGATCCGCTCGGCCTCCGCCGCCGCGCCGGCCGGATCCCTGCCGGTCATGGCCAGCGCCCAGCACCGGACCAGCCGCTGGTAGGTGCCGAGGAACACGAAGGAGAAATCGGGGTCCGCGGCGATCCCGCGTTCCGCCGCGCGCAAGGCCCGTACCGGGTCGCCGATCAGTGCTTCCATCCTCGCCGTGTGGGCGGCCCAGACCGTGATCGTGAACGGGGCGTCGCCGGGGGCCGCCAGCCGGTCGAGCAGCGATCGCGCGCCGTCGATGTCATCGTGCATCGCGGTCGCCTCCGCGAGCATCCCGATCATCAGCAGCTGCAGGTCATACCAGACGGGATCCTCCTCGCGCCGGACGACGCGGGTCAGCAGGATCTGGCTCGCCTCGGTCAGGCGACGGAATGCCTCGCCCATGTTTCCGTCAGTCAGCTTCTCGGCCGTAAGCGACCGAGCTTGCAGCTCCTCGCCGTCGATGGCGTCGACGGTCCGGTCCGCGTCAGGCAGCGTGACTCACTGCCCAGCCCGTAACGCCGCGTGCGGCGATGTTGCGGGCTGCGTTGACGTCGGCGTGCTCAGCGAAGCCGCACGACGTACAGCAGAAAGAGGCTTGATCGAGCCGGTTCTTGCGGTCCACATGCCCGCACGAGGAGCACCGCTGGGAGGTGAAAGCCGGGTCGACGTGGATGAGCGCGACCCCAGCTCGGGCCGCCTTGTAGCCGATGAACGCTCCCAGTTGGTGGAAGCTCCAGGAATGCAGCGTGACCCGCTGGGGCTTGCGAAGCCGTACCCGGTCCCGGATGCCCTGGAGGTCTTCCAGGGCGATCCCTCGACCGGTGCGTTCTGCCTCGGTCACGATCTGCTTGGCGATGACATGATTGGTGTCGGCGGCGAACCGCGCTTCTTTGCGGCGGCGCTTCTTGAGCAGCCGCTTGGCGGATTTGGTGCCCTTGGCCTGCAAGCGGCGGCGTAGCTCGCGCCGGCGGTGCCGGATCGCGTTCAGGGCCTTGCCGCAATGACGGGTTCCGTCGCTGGTGGTGGCGATGTTGACGATGCCCAGATCCACCCCCAGGAAGCCGTCCGGGACGGTCACCGGCCGGTCGGGGAGGTCGCAGGTGGCCATCAGGAACCACATGCCGTCCCGGTAGAGCAGATCGGACTCGCCCTTGCGGTGTGTCGACAGGGTCTTGAGCTGTTCGGCGGACGCGGTGAACTGAAGGTTCTTCAGCCTGCCGGCCACCGACCAGATCGACACCGTCCGCGCGTCGATCTGCCAGGACAGGCAGCGGTCGTCGAACGGCTGGGCGGCTTCGGCGCGGAAGGCGATCGGCGTGGACTCGGCCCGAACCCGGCGGGTGGACCCTGCCTTGCCCAGGTTCCCGGCGCGGATGTTGGCATGCAGGGTGGCGTAGGCGTCAGCGACCTTCTTGATGACGTGCTGCGCGGCCTGGGCGGCCAGCCCATATCCGTCCTTGATCTGCGCGTAGGTGTGCTTACGCAGATCGTAGTTGCGAAAGGTGCGCTGGGCATGGGCGTGGCGGGAGACCTGACAGGCGGCCGCGTTGACCGCGCACAGGGTCGCCTCCAGCGCCGCCGCCTGCTCGGGCGTCGGCAGGAGCTTCACCTGCACCACCAGTCTCATCATCGAACACATTATCGTTCGGCCCCATGCCACTGCGGCGGGAATCCGATCCCGATACCCGCAGGGGCCACACCGTGGAAGAGCAGGGAGCCGCCGGAAGCCCGTCCGTCCTCGCCATCGCCGTCGATGGGAAGGATTGCCACAGCCACGCGTGTACCACCTTGGAATGTCATCGGATCGCCTGGGCTGGGCCAGTGAAGCGGACCGCGAAGCCGGTGGGTACTGTGATCCTGCTCGACCAGTGCCCATTCCCAGCGATGTCGCGTCGCTGGGCCGGGGCGCGTGTCATGCGATGGGGCGTCCGCTTCTAAGATCCGAGGTGTGGCCAAGTATTTCGCTCTGCACCCGGACAACCCCCAGCCTCGCCTGATCAGCCAGGTCGTCGAGTCGTTAAACGCCGACGGGCTGATCGCGTACCCGACGGACTCGTGCTACGCGCTGGGGTGCCGGCTGGGCAACAAGGAGGGCATCGATCGGATCAGGGAGATCCGCAGCCTCGGCAGTGATCATCACTTCACGCTGGTCTGCCGGGACTTCGCGCAGTTCGGCCAGTTCGTTCACGTGAGCAATGCGGTTTTCCGGTTGGTCAAGGCGGCGACTCCGGGCGGATACACCTTCATCCTGCCCGCGACCAAGGAGGTGCCGCGGCGGTTGCTGCACCCACGGAAGAAGACGGTCGGCGTGCGGATCCCTGATCACATCGTCACCCAGGCGCTGCTGGCCGAGCTCGGCGAACCGCTGCTGTCGAGCACCCTGCTGCTGCCCGACGAGACCGAGCCCGCGACGCAGGGCTGGGAGATCAAGGAGCGGCTCGATCACGTGGTGGACGCGGTCATCGATTCGGGCGAGTGTGGCGCCATCCCGACCACCGTCGTCGATTTCTCGCAGGGTGAGCCCGAGATTCTTCGTCGCGGCACGGGAGACCCGTCCCTCTTCGAGTAGGTTCGAGTACCGGTGAGGGCCGCCCCGATCATCATGGGGCGACCCTGGCGGCGGCCGGCTCATCACGGATGTGACCCTGGCGGCGGCCGACGCTCGGCTGCTACGCCTGCGGCCGCGGCGCGCTCGGCCAGTGCGAGCCGGCGGCGCGGCTACTTGGCGGCCAGCTCTCGGCCCGCGTCGCGGGCGGCGGCGAGGGCGTCGCCGTGAAGCTGCGCGGCCAGCGGGCGGAGCGATTCCATGGCCGGGTTGGTGGCGGCGAGGGTGAGCTCACGCTCGACGACGGTGAGGTCGGCCTCCCACATGTCACTCAGAACCCGCGTCAGGTACGGGGTGGAGTGGTCCCAGCCCTCACGCGGGGTCCCGGGTCCGTAGCCGCCGCCACGCACGGTGGCCAGCACGGTCGGCTTGCCCTTCAGCACCGGAGTGCCGGCGCCCGCCCCGGCGATGACCAGGTCGGCCCAGGTCTTGAAGTGCTGGGAGACCCCGTAGTTGTACAGCGGCACGGCCAGCAGAACCGCGTCGGCCGCCTCCAGTTCGGCCGCGAGCCGCACGGCCAGCGCGAGCGCGTCACGCTGCGCCTGGGTGCGGTCGGGTTCGGGGACGAACGCCGCGGTCGCCGCGAGCGCCCAGGCCTCGGCGGGCAGCGGGTCGGTGGCCAGGTGACGACGTACCACCGGCACGCCGGGCCGGGTCGCGGTCCACTCGGCTTCAACGAGGTCGGCGAGCTCGGCGCTGGAAGAGGTGCCGGGAAGGATGCTGGCGTCCAGCCGGAACAGACTCATGATCATCTCCTTTAGAGTGCCGCGTCACGCGGCTCAACGGTGTCGGCGGCGGTCTGGCCTGGATGCCGGCGCCCCGACTCGCTTCAGCATAAGCGGACTTTACCCCGCTTTATATTCCAGAGGTAGGGTGAGAACTTGTGGATCTCCCTGTGGTGCCCTTCGGTCGTCCCCGTGCGGAACGGGTGGACGCGGCGCGCAATCGTCTGCAACTGCTCCAGGTGGCCCGCGAGATGATCGCCGAGCACGGGGTGGAGAAGGTGACCATGGACGGTCTGGCCGAACGGGCCGGCCTGGGCAAAGGGACCGTCTTTCGCCGGTTCGGCACCCGCGCGGGAATCTTCCAGGCCCTGGTGGACGAGGACGACCGCGCCTTCCAGCAGGCCGTCATGGGCGGGCCACCGCCGCTCGGCCCCGGAGCCGACCCGGTGCAGCGACTGATCGCCTACGGCCGGGCCCGCATCGCCTTCCTGCTCGACCACCACGCGATCGTCCGCGCGGCCCTGGACCGTAACCAGCCCGTCCCCGTCGGCGAGCACAACCTCTCCCGGCTGCACATCCGCATGCTCCTGGGACAGGCGCACCAGTACGAGCTCCTGGACATCGCCGACCTCGACAGCCTGGCCGTCCAGCTCACCGCCGCCCTCGAAGGCCCGATCCTGCTCTACCTGGGCATGTCGCGGCCCTTCCCGGCCGACCCGACCCCGGCCTCCATCCCGTTGGCCGACAGCTGGCAAACCATCATCGAACGCCTCTTCCGAGCACCGTCACACAGCGGTTAGCTCACGGCGGCGCCCCGGATACCCGATCGACAGACCCGTCAGAGGGTGGCGTGGGCCCAGTCGGCGAAGGTCGTGGTCGGGATCGCGAGGGCGTGGGCGAACTCGGGACGCGCCGGTGCGGGATGCAGGCTGGCGTACCGCTGCGACAGTACGAACTCGCTGCGCAGACCGGCGGCCTGTGCCTCCGACGGGTCGGCGGGAAGGGTGATGGGCCTTCCGAGGACCTCGGAGAGGATCGCGGCCGCCTCGCGGAAGGTCAGCAGGTCGCCCGCCAGTTCCAGCTCGACGCCGTCGAACCGCTCGGGGTCGGCGAAGGCGGCCGCGGCCGCGACGCCGATATCGTCCAGGGCGACGAAGGGCTGGGGAACCTCGGGATCCATGGCGACCAGCAGATGGTCCGGCCGCCCGTCAGGGAAGTAGAACGACGGGTAGAGGAGGTTCTCCATGAACGTGCTCGGGCGCAGGATGGTCGTATAGCGGAGCTCCGCGTCACGCATCGCCTGCTCCGCGGCGGCCTTGCTGCGCCAATAGTGCCCCATGTGGACCCCCCATCGCTCCTCGTCGATCGGTTCGCGGCGGCCCGCCCCCGACACCGAGGTGTGCACGATCTGTTCGACGCCGGCCTTCCGCGCCGCGGCGGCGAGATTGCCGGCGTATCGCACCTCCGAGTCGCCCATGAGATCCGCCAGGTCGGGCATCTGGATCGAGAACACGCCTCGGGCCCCGTCGAGGGCCGCCACCAACGAAGCCGGATCCTCCAGGTCGCCCGCCACGAGGGCGGCACCGTGGGCGGCGATCTCCTGTGCGCGCGGCGAGGTGGGATCGCGTACGAGAGCGCGCACGTCCGTTCCCGCTCGGAGCAGGGCCCGCGCGGTCGCCCCGCCCTGCCGACCGGTCGCCCCCGTGACCAGCACGAATGATGAATCCGACACGTCCGCCTCCAGCGAGCCCCATAAACGGAGGGGCACCCCGCTTTGCCAGACGCTACGATATGGGGGGTCCCACCGTTTGTCCAGTGAAGGGTGAGCGCAACGATGAACGCGGCAGGTCCGGCGGGCCGGGCAGACAGGCAGCGCAATCGCCGGCGACTGCTCGAAGCCGCGGAGGCGGTGATCGGACGGGACGGCGCACAGGCCTCACTCGAAGAGATCGCGCGCCGCGCGGGGGTCGGCTCAGCCACCCTGCACCGGCACTTCCCCTCGCGGCACGACCTGCTCAACGCGGTGTTCCACGAGGGCGTGGAACGGCTCAGCCGGCGCGCCCAAGAACTCGCCGGCAGCCTGGCTCCCGGCGACGCGCTGGCCGCGTGGCTCGAGGAAGTGACGACGTACACCGCGATCACACGCGGACTCGCGACGGCCCTGATGTCAGCCCCTGACTGCGCCGTCGCCGCGGAGGACAGCTGCCACGGCCTGATACATGATGCGGCGACGCGTCTGGTCACGGACGCGGAGGAAGCGGGCGTCCTGCGCACCGAGGCGACGACCCACGACCTCATGACCCTGGCCAACGCCATCTCCGTGGCCTCCGACGGCGATCCCGACAGCGCTCGCCGGCTGTTGCGGCTCACCCTCGGCGGTGTCCTGAAGAGTCCGCCCACCGGGCACCCTCCACTGAGCCCAGCGGCGAGGAACACGCGCTGACCGCCGCCTCCCATGCCACAATCCACCGGTGGTGTCCGGCGACTGCGCTCAAAGCTGACAGCCGCTGTCCACCGTGTCAGGCGAGGATTGTTGGCGACGCTCCATGAGATGATCGAGCTCATGATGGGTTTGTCAGGCACGGGCCGTCCGGTCCTTCACCCCTCCAGATCGGCCGGCGAGGCTGCCGCGATGTTCACCGCCGACCTGGTCGCGGCGTCGGCCGCGTGCTGAGCATGGTCGAGGCGGAGACCACCCCGCGAGTCCCGCACACGTTCGGGGACGGCCTCGCGTCTCCCTTCCCCGGCGGCGACCCCATGAGACCCGCGAGCCATCCAGAGCCGGCCGGCGTCGGGCAGATCCCGGGATTACGACCGCGCCTGCGCCCCGGTGACGGGGGCGAGGTCCCCGCGGCCGACGTCGACCTGGTGGACGCACTGGATCCGCGGACCCGGCGTACGGTGACGGCCTGGCTGCGCGAGAAGCCCTCCGCTCCCCTGCGACAGACACGGCTGCGGGTCCTGGCCTCGTTCCTGCGCTGGCTGCGCACCGCCGAGCCGGCCCTCGACCTGCTCACCGCCACCGAGGCTCAACTGGACGCCTACTGCTACACCGCCCTCACCACCGGCGTACGCGCGTCCGGCAAGCCCCTGACCAGGGCGACGGTGATCCGGAGGCGCGCCACGCTGGCCTCCTTCTACGCCTTCGCCCGGCGAACCGGCGCGGATCGGTCGCACCGCGGCGTGACCGGCACGCCTCCGCTCACCCCGGCCGAACGACGCCTGCTGCGAACCGGTGCCGGGCGGCTGGCCGACGACGGCCGGTGGGCCGAGGCCCTCGCCGTCGCGCTGCTGGAGGCGACAGGCGCCTCCGTGGAGGCGCTGGCCGCTTTGACCGCCCACGACGTCCGCCCTTCCGCCCCCGCCGACCAGCTGACCCTGATCACCTTGCGGGACGGCCGTGATGGCGTCGTCGCGTTCCCGGTGTCGCCGGAGGTCCGCCACCTGCTGCGCGCGCTGTGCGCCAGCCGTCCCCCTGGAGAACCGCTGATCAGGCAGGATGACGGCCGGAGCGTCGACCTCGAATGGATCGGGGCCGCGCTCACCGACGCCGCGCTCGCCGCCGGCGTACACAGGCAGCGAGCCGAACTGCTGCACCCGCGCCTGTTGCGCGCCCGCACGGTGACCGAGGTCGCGCGCCCATAACTGACGGGCCGGGCGGGCCAGCCCAGCTGGTCTGTCTGGCTGGTCTGTCCGCGCGGGTGCCGCTGCGGTGAAGCGCGTACGTCGCGCTCGGCCGCGGCGTCGAGCCCGGCACTCGGTTCGTCCAGGATCATCAGGTCCCTCTGGTCGCGGAGGAACGCACGTGCCAGCGCGACCCGCTGCCACTGGCCGCCGAAGAGAACCACGCCCGTGTCGGCGTCGTTCTTGTCGGACTCCATCAGGAACATCCGGGACAGCAGGGTGTCATACCCGCGGGGCAGCCCGGCCAGGACGTCGTGTATCCCGGCCCGCTGGGCGGCGGCGCGGATGCGGTCGATGCCGGCGAGCGCGTCGAGATCGCCGACCTCGATGTTCTCCCGAGCCGTCAGGTTGTAGTGCGTGTAGTCCTGGGACACCGCGGCGCTACGCCGCCGCAAGTGCACCGGATCCACCTCGCGGATGTCCACACCGTCCCAGCGGATCGTGCCTCGGGTGGGGTCGTAGAAGCGGCACAGCAGCTTCACCAGTGTGGACTTGCCCGCGCCGTCGAGTCCCACGATCCCCATCGCCTGCCGAGCGGGGATACGGAGGCTGAGCCCGCGAAGCACCCACGGGTGGTCGTCGGCGTAGCGGAACCACACGTCGTCCAGCTCGATCAGATAGGAGGAGTGGTGCGTCTTGACCGCGCTCCATCATGCCGCCAAGACGCACCACCCCAGTCCTGCTGTAAACCCCCGTGACGGCGCAGGCTGTGGAGGTCAGCGGACCTTGCGGATGGGAAGCACCGTCAGTGCGCCAAGGACGGCGAACACCAGGGCGGCCGTGAAAGCGGCAGGGTAGTTCTGGTCGCCGCCGCCGATGGTGAGGAAGAGCGGCGCGATCAACGGGGCAAGCGACTGGGGCAGCGAGTTGGCGATCTGGAAGACGGCCAGGTCCTTCGCCGCGTTCTCGGGGTTGGGCAGGACCCGGACGACCAGTGCCATGTCGACGGCCATGTACACGCCCGTCCCCATTCCCAGGATCAACGAGCCGACCAGATATTGAGAGTAGGTCGTGGTGAAGCCGAGGGTCAGCAGGCCGACACCCATGATCAGGGACGCCACCAGCACGAAGACCTTCCTGCGTTGCAGCCGGTCGGACAGCCAGCCGCCGATCGTGGCCGTGAGCACTGAGCCGCCGGTGAAGACGAGCGTGGCGGTGAAGACCAGGGACACGGCCTCGGGGGGACTGTAGCCGAGGCGGTCGGTGATGACGTAGAAGCCGAACGTGAGCTTGAACGCGGTACCGGTGAAGAGCAGGAAGCGACCGGCGAAGGCCCAGCCGAAGTCGCGGTGAGCGAAGGGGTTGACCCACAGGCTGCGCAGCAGGTCGAGGAGGCGGAAGGGGCCGAGCGCACTCTGGTCGACGGGATGGTCGGGCAGGAACGCGATGAGCAGCCCGAGCGCGATGAAGGCGAGGACGCCCGGTAGCAGGAACATCAGGAATGTGTTACCGGCGACGGATGTGGTGATGAGCGTGCCGGCCAGGATGCCGACGTTGCTCATCAGGCCGAGGACGCCGGAGACCCGTCCACGCTGCCGCTCCGGTATGTGGTCGGGGTTGATGGCGTTCAGCGCGGCCTGGGCGGCGTTGTAACCGGCCTGGGTGACGCACCAGCCGATCAGGATCGTGGGGACGTTCTGCGCGAGCGCCATGATGAGCAGCCCCGCCGCACCGGACAGGGCGCCGCCCACGAGCCAGGGGCGGCGGCGGCCGAAGCGCCCGGTGGTGCGGTCGGAGAGATTCCCCCAGATGGGGGTGATGGCCATCGACAGGAACGCGCCCACGGACAGGATGAGTCCGAGGCTGGCGGCCTTGGTGTCGGGAGCGATGGCGCCGACCTTGACGGAGAGGGTCACGACGATCGGGGTCAGCAGGGCGGCCCAGAGTCCCAGCTGGCCGAAGGCGTACAAGGCGATGAAGCGGGTGGTCGCGGGAGTGGTCGGCTCGTCGTGCGGGCTGGTCGCGGCCGAGGCCGGCAGAGTGGTCACGGGACCTCCGAGGGTGGAACCGGGGGGTGGGTGGAACGGGGGTAGTGGAACCGGGGCAATGGGGGCATGAGGGCGTGGCGCCGAGAAGCGGGACCGCCGTCCCGCCAGCGGGACAACCGAGAGGCGGGGCGACCCAGAGGCGAGGCGGCCGAGAGGCGGGGCGACCGTCCCACCAGCGGGACAACCAAGAGGCGAGACGACCGAGGGACGGTGCGGCCGAGAAACGAGGCAGCTGAGAGACGAGGCGACCGTTCCAACGGCGGGACCGCGATCCGGGTCAGGCTGCGAGTAGGGCGAGGTCGTCGGCGAGGTCGCGTAGCGAATACGGTGGGACGGCACCGTGGGTGACGGCGGCGTGCAGGTGGCGCCAGGCGGCGCGGTACGCGCTCTCGTACACGGTGGGAAACAGGTGCTCGCCGTCCGCGTCGGTGCGGACGACGGTGGCCGGGCCGGCCGTGGCGGGGTCGGCGAACGAGAGGCGCCACTGAACGCTGGGTCCCAGCACGTCCAACCGTGCCCGCCGGGTGCCCAGGCCGGAGACGGTCGCGGCGAGGTGGACGGGCACCTCGCCGACCTGAGCGCGGGCGAGGTGCCCATGCGCGTCGGCCTGGATCACCTCGACGGCGCGGGCGGGGGCGAGCGCGGTACGCAGCAGTGCGAGCTGGTCCAGCAGGACGTCCGCCGGGGATCGCCCCGCCGGGACCGTCGCCGTTACCTCGATCAGTGAGGCGCCCTCGGTGTTCAGCGCTCCGGCCACGGCCGTCACCCCCGGGTCGAGCGCCCAGGGTCCGGCCACGACGACGGGGACGCCGATCGCGTGCGCGTGTTCGGCCAGTTCACGTACACGTTCGGCGAGTTCACGCACCCCCGCGACGTCCGCGGCATGAGCGGCGTCCGCAGCGCGGCCGGTGTCCGCGGCGTCAGTGGCGCGGGCGGTCTGCGCGGCGTCAGTGGCGTCAGTGGCGCGGGCGGTGTCCGCGGCGTCACTGGCGTCAGTGGCCATGGTGCCGGTGAGCAGGATGCCGCTCGGCCGGTCGTGAAGGGCGGCGCGCAGGGCGGCCAGGGTCGTCACGGCGACGACCGCCCCTGCGCCAGGCCCGCCACTCGCTCCGCCGCTCAGTCCGTCACTCGCCCCGGCGCTCAGCCCGTCACTCGCCCGGGTGCTCAGCCCGGCGCCCGGCCTGACGGGGCGGAAGTACTTGGGCAGCGAGGCGAGGATGGCGTGGACGGCGGGGTTGTCGGCGACCTCGGTGAGCGTGACGGGGAGTGGGGCGAGAATGTCGGTGGTCATGCGGCGATTCCTTGGAGCAGGAGGTCGGCGGCGCGTTCTGCCAGGTCCAGCGCGTAGGCGAGGTCGTCGACCAGGTCGGTGGCGCGGTAGCGGAGTGGTTCGGCGCCGGTGGCCAGGGCGGCGAGGTGCCGCCATTCCGCGGTGTAGCCGTTGTCGGAGTCGGGGCCGAAGGTGCGCAGGCCGGTGGCGGTACGCAGCTGCGCGGTGGCCGAGCCGGCCCGCACGTACGACGGGGTGAAGTCGAGCCGCAGCTCGCCACCGTCGCCCCACACTTCGAAGCTCCACTCCTCCCGCCAGCCGCCGTGCAGGTACCCGATGAGCTCAGCGGTCCGCCCGCCGCCCCGGAAGGTGAGGACGTACCCGAACGGGGCGAGCGGACGGGCGACGTCGATGCGCTCGACGTGCGGCAGGAAGCGCCGTACCAGCGGGAGGTTGTGGATGGCCAGGCCGAGGATCGCGGCCTGGATGGACGCCGCCCGCACCGCCGGATCCGAGGGGTCGCCGCCGCGGACCGGGAACACCGGTTCGGCGTGCAGTTGGGTGGCCAGGGTCTCGAAGCGGGAGTTGGGTGGGAGCACGATGCGCGAGCGCACCCGCCGGGCGGTGGCGGGCAGGTCGCCCCAGTGCCGCTCGGCGGCGAGCCAGGCCGGGTCGTAGGTGTGCATGGCGCCGACCACGATCGGTACGCCGGTGTCCTGGGACGCCTTGGCGATCCTGCGGGCATCGTCCAGAGTGGTGGCCAGTGGCTTCTCCACCAGGACCGCCTTCTTGCCAGCCCGGCAGGCGGCCTCGGCCTGCTCGGTATGGAAGGTGTGCGGGCTGCACACGGCGACGATCTCGACGGCCGGGTCCGCGAGCAGTTCTTCGACAGAGGTGCCGTGGGCGGCGCCGGTGCGGGCGGCGACCGCGGCCGCGGTGCCCTCGTCGACGTCCATGACGCGGGCTACGTGCAGCCGGTCGGACAGCCCGGCGACGGCGGGGAGATGGATGGCCTGGGTGACCGGGCCCGCGCCGATGAATCCGACGCCTGTGGTCGTCATCGGGCCGCCTCCCGTGTGACGCCGAGGTGGGTGGTGACCCATTGGTGCGACAGGACCGCGCTGTCCTTGGGAGTGCCGTGGTCGGGCACGTCGACCTCGACCACCAGCCAGCCGCCGAAGTCGGCGGGCAGCGCACCGAGTGTTCCGTCGAGATCCACGTCACCTTGGCCGGGCTCGGTCCACAGGTGGCGGGCCACGGTGGCCTGCCAGTAGTCCGCGCCCGCCTCGCGAGCCTGCCGGGCGACGGCGGTGTGGACGTCCTTGATGTGCGCGGCGCCGACCCGCTCGCGGTAATGGGTGATCAGCTCGACCGGATCCGCGCCCGCCCAGTGCAGGTGGCCGGTGTCGGGTCCGAAGGACAGCAGTCCCGGGTCGATGGCGTCCAGGACCGCGCGGGTCTCCACCTCGGTCTCGATCCAGGTGCCGACGTGCGGGTGCACGCACGGGCGCAGACCCTCGGCGGTGATGACCTCGCAGGCTCGGGCGAGGTTCTCGATGATGGTGTCGAGTCTGCCCGGATCGTACGCGGCGCCGACCGCGGGTGTGGCGATCCGTTCGGGGGTGAGGGCCGAGGCGATGAACACCTCGGTCATGCCGAGCGCGGCCTGCGTTCCCGCGTGTCGCCTGGCGCGTTCGAGGATGTCCGGCAGGGCGTCGGGGCTTTCGTACGAGCCCTGGAAGTAGCCGGGCGCCGAGGCGAGTCCGTACTCCTCGAGGAGGGCGCGGTACGCGGCCGGGGGCATGCCCTCGGGCACGTCGGCCTGGACTGCGGTGAAGCCCGCTTCGGCGATCTCGGCAAAGGCGGTGCGCAGGGTGGGCACGTCCAGCGTGAGGCCGGACGGCCCGAGCAGCCACGGCAGGGGGTTGATGCCGATCATCTGGGTCCTTCCAAGGGCGCGGATACCCGCGTCGCGCCTGTTCCATGGCGTAACGACGCCCATCAGGGAAATGTGATCAAGTGTTAACCTTTGAGACTCAAAACGTAAACGGATGATAGCTTTTGACGCAAGAGGGCGATCCGAAGATTTTTGTGGGAGGGTCGGAGGGTGGGGAAGGTCGGCGGGGCTCCGCGTGGCCCATACCGGAGCGGCATCAAGCGCCGCGAGCAGATCGTCAAGGCCGCCGCCAAGGCCTTCGGCGAGCGCGGCTACAACGGCGCGTCCATGCGGCAGATCGCCGCGGACGTGGGGGTCTCACCCGCGGCTCTGCTCCGCCACTTCCAGGACAAGGAGGAGTTGCTCGCCGCGGTGCTCGAATGGTGGGCGGGGGAGACCGCCGCGCTGCGCGTGGAGGAGCGGAGCGGGCTGGCGGCCTTCGAGGACCTGCGCGACTTCATGGCGTACCACACCCAGCACCGGGGCCTGCTCGAGCTGTTCATCCACCTCATGGGCGAGGCGTCCAACGAGAAGCATCCGGCGCGAGCCTTCATCCAGAACCGTTACACGGGGACCGTGAACATGCTGGTCAAGCGCCTGCTCGTGGCGGCGGAGAGGGGAGAGATCCCGCCGTTGACCGACGCGCAGGCCGAGGCGGAAGCACGCGGACTCTGCGCCTCCATGGACGGCCTCGAGATCCAGTGGCTGCTTGATCCCACGGTGGACCTCGTCGGCCTGTTCGGCTTCCATCTCGACCACACGCTGGAGCGGTGGAAGAGCGGCGTGTACGCGCCGCTCCCCCTCGGGGGTCTCTGAGCGATCGGCCGGCCAGGGTCACCTGCCGCCGATGAAGTACCTGGCGGGGATGAAGAGCTCGTGCCCGGTGTTGAAAAGCACCCGCACCCCGGCGGTCGTCCACTCTGTCGTCTTGACAGAGTCGGCGGACGTTTCGATGTCCACCCAATGGCCGTAAGAAAGGCTGGGGTCCCGGCCGACGAAGATCTGGTGCGACTCCCCGGCAAGGGCGCTGCGATGAATCAGAGCCAGCAGATGCTTGGAATTGTCGGTGTAGGCCACAGTGGCCGGCTGGTCGCTGCGATAGACCACCTCGGACCGCGGCCACCGCACCGCGACGGACAGCGCCACACCCAGCGCGATGCCGAGAACGACCAGCCCGAGTCCCTTCAGCCGCCGGGACCGGTGCGGGCGGGTTAACGGCGGCTCCACAGCCACGGGCGAAGTCATCAACGGCCTCCGTAATGGTCGATTTCGTAGTTGGTCGCTCCGGCATGAGGAAAAGTTCGCGAGCGCCAATGGTGACTGGCGCTTCAGCGCCTCAGACGTGCACCACCGCGGCGTGGGCGTGCCCGCGGCTGCGACCGACCTCCACCTTGACCGAGCGCTTGGCCTTGCGCACGCCGCGGCTGCGCTTCTTGACCGATTTCACCCGCCAGGGCAGCGTGATCTTCACCTCGTCGGCAGTCCTGGACGGGTCGGAGACCGCCAGCCGTACCCGCCCGTGGTCGCGGCGGATCAGCAGCGTGCAGGGGCCGTCGGCGTGGAGCGGTCCGTCCGCGGTCTCGACGGTCCCCGCGCGCCAGAAGACGGCGGCGAGCACGTTGTCGCGGGCGATGGCCTGCACTGTCCGGGAGTTGGCGAGGATCTTGATCCGCGGCCCGTACGCCGCGGTCTGCGCGATGGAGGCGTCGGGCAGGACGGCATAGGCGTAGCGCGCCTTGCGCGGATCGACGCCATGGTCGAGGAGGATCGTCGTGTAGTGCCTGGTGACGGGGGTGCTGTCGCCGCCGGTGGTGGCGCCCTTGTCGATGTCGCGCCAGCGGCCGGTGCGCTGCTCGCGGATCACCTTCGCGTCGGCGCCGTCGAGCAGCGCGTAGCCGGCCACGCCGGACAGGTGGACCCAGCCGTCGCCCCGGGTCAGCGGCGGATGCCAGTCGTGGGTGTTGCGGTTCTCCACGATGGTCTCGATGCGGCGGCCGTCGGAGGCGGCGATGCCGGCGCCCAGGGCGATCACCGCGTCATCGAGCAGGAACCACGCCTTCTTGGCCCGCAGTGAGGAGCCGTCGGCGATCAGCTTCATGGCCGCCACGCCGTACTCGCCGTCGAGTGCCACGCCGCCCGCCCACGGGGTGGGCGGCAGGCGGCGCTTGCTGTGCGAGAGGGGGGCACGCCTGCGCGTGTCGACCGTCGTGCCCGGCAGCCGGTGCGGGTCGATCGTCGGCCACAGGTCGTCGTTCCAGTGGGTGAGGTCGGCGGTGTAGAGGTAGGTCATGCCGTCGCCGGTGTACCAGCCGTGCAGGTTCTCCTGGTTCATGGCCTCGGCTGCGCCGATGCGCTGCGAGCTCATCGCGATCGCGTAGGCCCAGGTGGGGCGGCGGTGCACGACCCGGTCCATGTCGGCGAAGACGTACGTGCCCGTCATGCGCGGGCCGACCGGCACCGACAGGTCGTCCAGCAGGGCCTTGGCCCCGGCGATGCTCGCCAGCGGGGCGAGCGTGGGGGCGGCCTGGTTACGGGTGATCCAGCCCTTCACCAGCGGTCGCCAGCGCTCGGCGTAGCGCTCGGGCGCCGCCTCCAGCAGGGTGAGGATGGACTCGACCGCCTTCTCCCCCGAGTGGTGGTCGCGGTGGCCCTGCACCGAGATCTGCCGGCCGCGTACGCAGTCCATCATCAGCCCGTCGAAGATGAACGGCGCGAACGAGCGATCCACGAGGTCGTAGACGTTGCCGATTCCGGTGATCTCCCACGGTGACCTCGCGAGCATGGCGATCAGCTTGGCCACGCTCTCCAGGTAGTCCACGCCGTAACTGCCGTTGTAGGGAAACACGTCGTGCTGGATGAACGACCCGTCACGGTAGAAGCCGTCGCCCGGCCCCTTGGTCGGCCGCAGCAGGTCGGAGACCGCGTTCCTGGCCCGCTTGACGAGGCGGGCGTCGTGGGTGAGCAATCCGCGCATCGCCACCGCCGTGGCCTTGCCCGCCCGGTTGGCGCCGGTCTCGACGACGCCGGGGTGGCTGACGCGGCGCTCCGGGTTGGGACACCAGCGGCGCAGGGGGCGCAGCCAGCGCTCAAGGCGGTCCTTGGGCAGGCCGTCGTACAGCAGGGCGCAGGTGTCGGTCAGCGCGCGGGGGACGCCGATCTCCCACCAGTACCAGTTGCTGCCCCGCCGGTCGAGTCCCTCGTGGTAGGCGTGCTTGTACAGGAAGTCCAGCGCCATGATCGCGGTGTCGGCGACCCGCCCGTCCCGGTGCATGGTGGTGCCCGGCGTGGCCCAGCCCAGCGCCAGGGTGCGCATGCGGTTGTAGGCGCGGTTGAAGTTGCCCGTACGGGGGTCGTCGAGCGGCAGGTCGGGCCACAGGCTCGGGCGGCCGGGGTCGGGCTTCAGCTTGCGCAGCACCGCGCCGGCCGAGCCGTCGACCGCCTGCGCCTTGTCGGTGTAGACGGAGTCGAACGACCCGCCGGCCAGCATGCTCACCCACCGCTCACGCGCGGCGTCGAACGTGGCGGCACCGAACGTGGCGGCACCGGCCGCCTCGGCCGGTCTGTCCCAGAGAGCGAGGCCGACCACGGCCGAGGTGCCCAGCAGGGCGGACCGCCGGCTGAGGGGGTGGGTCATGGCGGCCTTCCGACTATCGGGCGAACATCAGCTCAAAGGATCATATGTCGACTCGCCCACAGCCCGGATCCGCCGTGCTCACCAGTCATGGACGGTGCCGTCCGCGAGCCGGTTGAACGGCAGGTACGCCGGTTGGTACGGGAATCGCGCCGCGGCCTTCTCATCGAGCTCCACGCCGAGTCCCGGCAGCCCGCCGGGGTGCAGGTAGCCGTCGGTGAAGCTGAACGACTGCTGGAACACCTCGTTGGTCGCCTGGCCGTGCTGCATGTACTCCTGGATGCCGAAGTTGTGGATCGCCAGGTCCAGGTGCAGGGCGGCGGCCATGCCGACCGGCGAGATGTCGGTCGGGCCGTGGATGCCGGACTTGATCTGGTACTGGGCGGCGTAGTCGAGCAGCTTCCGCATGGCCGTGATCCCCCCGGTGTGGGTGACGGCGGAGCGGACGTAGTCGATGAGCTGTTCGCGGATCAGGGTCTGGTAGTCCCACACGGTGTTGAAGACCTCGCCGATGGCCAGCGGGGTGGTGGTGTGCCGCCGTACCAGGCGCAGCGCCTCCTGGTTCTCGGCCGGTGTGCAGTCCTCCAGCCAGAACAGGTCGTACGGCTCAAGGGCCTTGCCGAGCTTGGCGGCCTGGATCGGGGTCATCCGATGGTGCCCGTCGTGCAGCAGCGGTAGCTCGGGCCCGAACTCGTTGCGCACCGCCTCGAAGACGCCGGGCAGGTGGCGCAGGTAGGCGCGGGTGTCCCAGTCCTCTTCGGCGGGCAGCGCGGTGCGCTGGGCCGGCTCGTAGTCGTACCGCTTGCCGTCGGCACTGGGCTGGGCGGCTACTCCGTACACGGCGTTGATGCCAGGTACGGAGGTCTGCACCCGGATCGACCGGTAACCCATGTCCAGGTGCAGGCGGATCGAGTCGAACAGCTCCTGCAGATCCCGGCCCGAGGCGTGCCCGTACGCCATGATCCCGTTCCGGGAGGCGCCGCCGAGCAGTTGGTAGAGCGGCATCCCGGCGGCCTTGGCCTTGATGTCCCAAAGCGCCACGTCCACGGCCGCGATGGCGGCCATGGTGACAGGCCCGCGCCGCCAGTACGCCGAGCGGTAGAGGAACTGCCAGGTGTCCTCGATGCGATGCGGGTCCCGCCCGAGCAGGAGGGGGACAACGTGGTCGGCCAGGTACGACGCGACCGCCAGCTCACGCCCGTTGAGGGTGCCGTCTCCCAGCCCGGTGACCCCCTCGTCCGTCGTGATCTTGAGGGTGACGAAGTTGCGGTCGGGGCTGGCGACGATGACGTCCGCTGCGATGATCTTCACGCAGATGCCTTTCTCACAGGTGGTGGCGGCGAGGTCGAGGGATCACGCTCACCATTCGGCGTAGGAACCGTCCCGGTGCCGCCAGATGGGGCTGCGCCAGGCGTGTCCTCGTTCGCCGGCGGAGCGGACCGCCTGATCGTCGACCTCGATCCCCAGGCCGGGCGCGGTGAGCCGCTCGACGTACCCGTCCACGAAAGCCAACGGGGTCTTGTCGAGGCAGTAGTCGAGCACCTCGGCGCCGCGGTTGTAGTGGATGCCGATGCTCTGTTCTTGGATGAGGTAGTTCGGCGTGGCGAAGCCGATCTGCAGGCAGGCCGCGAGGGCGATCGGGCCGAGCGGGCAGTGCGGGGCGAGCTGCACGTCGTACATCTCGGCGAGGGTGGCGATCTTGCGTACCTCGGTGATGCCGCCGGCGTGCGAGAGGTCAGGCTGGGCGACCGCGATGCCGGCTTGGAGGGCGGGCAGGAACTCCTGCCGGCTGTAGAGCCGCTCCCCCGTCGACACCGGGATGGTGGTCGAGCGGACGAACTCGCCGATGAGGTGGGAGTTCTCCGGGACGACCGGCTCCTCCAGGAACAGCGGCCGATACGGCTCCAGCAGCGGCGCCAGACGGCGGGCGTTGGCCAGGGTGAACCGCCCGTGCAGGTCGACGGCGACGTCACGGTCGTCGCCGAGCACCTCGCGGGCGGCGGCCACCCGGGCGACCACGCCGTTCAGTTCGGCGACCGAGGCGACCGGGCTCATCTTGCCGGAGGCGTTCATCTTCACCGCGGTGAGCCCGGCCTCGACCTGGGCGGCGATGTGGTCGCGGACCTCGCTGGGCTCGTCGCCGCCGACCCAGCCGTACATCCGGATCCGGTCCCGGACCGGACCGCCGAGCAGCTGGTGCACCGGGGCGCCGAAGTGCTTGCCGGCGATGTCCCAGAGGGCCTGGTCGAGGCCCGCCACGGCGCTGGCCAGGATCGGACCGCCCCGGTAGAACGAGCCCTTGGTCAGCACCTGCCAGTGGTCCTCGATGCGCAGCGCGTCCCGGCCGATCAGCAGCTCCGCGAGCTGGTCGATGGCGGCGCGGACGGTCTCGGAGCGCCCTTCGCAGGTGGCCTCACCCCAGCCGACGATCCCGGAGTCGGTCTCCACCCGGACGAAGAGCCAGCGGGGGGCGACGAGAAAGGTCTCGATGCGGGCGATGGTCGTCATGCCGGTCAGCCCTTTGTCGCGCCGGCGGTGAGGCCGGAGACCACGTATTTCTGCACGAACAAGGCGATCACCATGATCGGTACGGTGACCACGGTGGCCGCGGCCATCAGACCGCCCCAGTCGATGCTGGCGTAGCCGACGAAGTCGAAGATCGCCACGGGCAGGGTCTTGGTGTCCGCGTCGGAGAGCACGAGCGCGAACATGAAGTTGTTCCAGGAGAAGATGAAGGACAAGATCCCCGCGGTGGCGATACCCGGCACGGACAGCGGCAGCAGGATGCGGCGGAACGCGCCGATGTGGGTCAGCCCGTCGACCAGCCCCGCCTCCTCCAGCTCCTCGGGCAGGCTGTCGAAGTAGCCCATCATGATGTAGACCACCAGCGGCAGCGCGACGAACATGTGGCTGAGGATCAGCACCCCGAAGCCGCCGACCATCTTCAGGTTGGAGAAGACGTAATACCAGGGCACCAGCAGCGAGACACCGGGGATGACCCGGGCCATCAGCACCACCAGCGCGGACTTTCTCATGTTGAACCGGCTCATCGAGTACGCGGCCGGCAGGCCGAGGATCAGCGACGCCACGGTGGCGGCGAACGCCACCCAGAGGCTGTTGAGGATGAACTCGACGTAGTTGGCCTGCTGGAGCACCTTGGCGTAGTTGTCCATGGTGGGTGAGAAGGCGAGCGCCTTGCCCGGGTCGTAGATGTCGACGTTGGTCTTGAACGACGCGGCGATCATCCAGAGCAGCGGCGCGAGCAGCGAGAGCACCACGAAGGTGAGTGCCACCACCCGGAACACCCGGTACGCGGGACGGGGCTTCATCGCTTGGCCTCCTTGCGCCGGGCGGTCAGGGCCCACATCGCCCCGATGATGATCAGGAAGAAGAGGATGAGGACGGTGGAGGAGACGCCGTACTCGTTGTAGTCGAAGCTGAGGCCGTAGGCGTACACGTTCAGCGTCTCTACCTCGTGGAACGAACCGCCGCCGCGGCCCTTCGTGGCGTAGAGGATGTCGAAGGTCTTCAGCGCGTCGATGCCGCGAAGCAGGATCGCCACGGTCAGCGTGGGCCCCAGCAGCGGCAGGGTCACGTGCCGGAAACGCTGCCAGGTGCTGGCGCCGTCGATGCGCGCCGCCTCCTGCGGCTCGTCCGACAGTGAGGTGAGCCCGGCGAGCAGGATCAGCGTCACCATCGGTGTCCACTGCCACACGTCGATGAAGATCGTGGTGGGCAAGGCCGTGTGCTGGCCGGCGAGCCACGGCTGCGGCCCGATGCCGACCCAGCCGAGGATCTGGTTGGCCATGCCGATGTTCGGGTCGAAGATGAGCCGCCACATCATGCCGACCGCGACCGGGGTGGCGACGAGCGGCATCAGGATGGCGACCCGGACCCATCTCTGCCCTTTGAACGGCCGCCACAGCAGCAGGGCGATCGCCATCCCGAGGACCACCTCGAACAGCAGCGCGACCACCGTGAACGTGGCGGTCCGTCCTACGGCGGGCCAGAACCGGGCGGTGTCCGTGAAGACGTCGAGGTAGTTCTGGAAGCCCACGAACTCGCTCTCCGCGCGGACGGATCCCTCGGCGTCGGTCAGGCTGAGATAGCCGGTCCAGGCCAGTGGGAACACGATCAGCGCGGTGACGAAGGCCATCGCGGGCGCGGCGAAGAGCCACTTGCGGTGGTCATTGGCCCAGCGCACCCAGCCGGGCGTGTCGGGGGCGCTGGGCGGCGCCTCGGTGGTGGTGATCGTTGCCATACTTACTTGGCCTCGTCGTCCAGGAACTTCTGGAATGCGGCGTTGGCCGTGTCAGCGGCCGCCGCGGCGTCCTTGCCGGTGATCGCATCGACGATCGGCTGGCCGACGATCTCGCGGGCCTCGGGAACCTTCACGACCAGCGGCCGGTCATGGCCCACCCCGGCCTTGGTGCTGACCGTGATGGCCTCCACCAGGTCCTTCGGGAAGGTCGAGGTGCCCTGCGGGTTGGCCCAGACGGAGCTACGGGCGCCCGGCACGCCGGACGTCTGCTGGCTGAGCGTCTGGCCCTTGCCGGTGGCCCACTCGATGAACTTCCAGGCGTTTGCCTGGTTCTCCGAGCTGGAGTTGATGCCCAGTGCCCACGACGGGATGTTGTACGGCTTCGAACCGGCCGGGCCGGCCGGGAACGGCGCGAAGCCGACCTTGTCCGCGACCTTGGATTTGGCCGGATCGGTGGCGTTCTTGTAGAGCGAGTCGGCCTCGGTGTAGAAGGCGGCCTTGCCCTGGGTGAAGATGGCCATCGCCTCGGGCCAGCCCATATCGGTGCTGACGTTCGCCGGGCCGGAGTCTTTGATCAGCCCGCCGTAGTAGGCGTACGCCTGCTTGGCCGCGTCGCTGTTGACCGCGGCCTTGCCGCCGCCGTCGACGAAGTCGCCGCCGAAGCTGTAGAGGAAGCTGGAGAACTGGGTGACCGCCGGCGACTTGCCGGTGCGGGCGACGAAGCCCGCGACGTCCGGCTGGGCCGCCTTGACCTTGGCGGCGGCGGCCTTCAGCTCGTCGAGGGTCTTCGGCGGGGCGCTCAGGCCGGCCTTGTCGAGCAGGTCCTTGCGGTAGTAGAGGACCTCCTGCTCGGTGATGATCGGGACACCGACCGGCTTGCCGTCGTATGTGGTGGCCTCCACCGGGCCGGCCTGGAAGTCGCTGAAGTCCCAGTCCTTGTTGGCCTTCACCTGGTCCGACAGGTCGGTCAGGTACTTGTTCTTGGCGAAGAGCTTCCCCTCCTGCAGGGGGCGGTACATCATCACGTCGATGTCGGACGAGCCGGCGTTCAGCTTGACGTTGTACTGGTCGGAGAGCTGGTCCTCGCCGAGTTGAGTGACCTCGACCTTGAGCCCGGTCTGCTTCTCGAACTCGGGCAGGGCCTTCTTGATGTTCTCCGTCCAGACGTGGTTGGCCAGGGTGACCCGGACCGTCTTGGACGCACCGCTGTCGTCACCGCCGCCACAGGCGGACAGGCTCATGGCGACAACCACGGCCAGAGAAGTACTGAATATCGATCGACGTTGCACGTCATCTCGCCTTTCTGTCATGGCCGCCGCCCCCGGAAGAGCGCCACACTCTCGTAACATCGGCTTAATTCCGGGATGCTAGGACAAAAAAGCAGACTTATTCAAGAGCTGGCTTCAACTGATATGCTTTATGCCGTGAATCAGTCCCCTCCAGAGGGCGCCCCAATCCAGCCCTCCCCTGCCGAGACTGGGCTACACGCACGCGTCCTCGACCACCTCGGCACCGCCATCTGCAGCGGCGATGTGGCCGCCGGTTCCGTCCTGAGCATCGACGACCTGGTCGACCGCTACCGGGTCTCCCGCTCGGTGATCCGCGAGGTGCTGCGGGTGCTCGCATCCATGGGACTCATCGAGACCCGGCGCCGGGTCGGGATCATGATCCAGCCCGCCGAGGGGTGGAGCGTCTTCGATCCGCAGGTGATCCGCTGGCGGCTGGCCTCGGCCGGGCGGATGGCGCAGATGCGCTCGATCACCGAGCTACGGACCGCGATCGAGCCGCACGCCGCCTGGTTGGCCGCCGAGCGGATCGACGACAACGAGGCGAGCGAGCTGGTCGGCCTCGCGGCCAAGATGTGGGCCGCGGGGAAAGCCGGCGATGAGCCGCGCTTCCTCGACCTGGACATCGAATTCCACCGGCGGGTGCTGGCCGGCTCCGGCAACGAGATGTTCGCGAAACTGCAGCTGATCGTCGCCGAGGTGCTCACCGGCCGGCACCACTACCATCTGATGCCGCACAACCCGGACGAGGAGGCGTTGCAGCTGCACACCGACGTGGCCCAGGCGATCCAGCGGCGCGACGGCGAGCGGGCCCGGGAGGCCATGGTGCGGATCATGGAGCAAGGGTTCGCCGAGATGAAGTCCTTGTGGGAGCAGGCCGTGGAGCCAGGGGGAAGGTGACCGGCTCAGCGACGAGCCGGTAGGCCGGCTCTTGCGCCGGAGACATGCCTGAACTAGCGTCTGGACACATGTCCGGCGAATTGATGACGGAGTCCACCCGCCGCCGGCTGTCCGACCGGCAGGCCGACACGGTGCGTCGTCTCACCGACGCGGCGGTCGAGGAGGTCCGGGCGAGCGGCTTCGACGGGTTCACCGTGCGCAACGTGGCGCGCCGTGCGGGGGTGGCGCCGGCCACCGCGTACACGTACTTCACCTCGAAGAACCATCTCATCACCGAGGTGTTCTGGCGGCGGCTGAGCGCGCTGCCGCCGATCCAGCCGTCCAGGCAGGCGCCACGGGAGCGGGTGATCGCGGTGCTGCGGGAGATCGCGCTGCTGGTCTCCGACGACCCCCGGCTCGCCGCCGCCTGTACGAGCGCGCTGCTCGGCACCGATCCGGACGTTCAGGAGCTGCGGCTGCGCATCGGCAAGGCCATCCGCCGACGCCTGCGGACCGCGCTGAACCCCGACGCCAAGCCGTCGGAGTCGGACGCCCGGATTCTCAACGCGCTGGAGTTCGCGTACGCGGGCGCGCTCGTGCACGCGGGCATCGGCTACAGCTCGTACGCCGAAATGGCCGACCGGCTCGCCGAGGTGGCCGAGCTGCTTCTGCAAGGCGAACCGATCCTGTGAGGTGATCGCCGTGCCCGCCCCCCACAGCACGTACGACTACAGCCCGTACGACTACGCGATCCACGAGGACCCCTACCCCGCCTACCGGTGGCTGCGCGACCAGGCGCCGCTCTACCGCAACGACGAGCTCGACTTCTGGGCGATCTCCCGGCACGCCGACGTATCGGCCGCCTTCCGGGACCACGCGCGCTACTCCAGCGTCAACGGCGTCTCCCTCGACCCGAGCGCGTGGGGCCCGGCGGCGCACCGGACGATGTCCTTCCTGGCCATGGACCCGCCCACGCACACCCGGATGCGCAATCTGGTCTCGAAGGGCTTCACGCCGCGGCGGGTGCGCGGGCTGGAGGCCGACATCCTGCGGCTGACCAGGCGATACCTCGGCCCGGCGGTGGCGGCGGGCGAGTTCGACGTGATCGCCGACTTCGCGGGCAGGCTCCCGATGGACGTGATCTCCGAGCTGATGGGCGTCCCGGAGGCCGACCGCGACGAGGTACGGCGGCTGGCCGACCTGGTGGTGCACCGCGAGGAGGGACTCAACGACATTCCGCCGGTCGGCATGGAGGCCGCGCTCGTGCTGGCCGGCTACTACGAGGACCTGGTCGCGGAACGCCGCCGCAGACCGGGGTCCGATCTCACTTCGGCGCTGCTCGCCGCTCAGGAGGGCAAGGACCGGATGACCGACGAGGAGGTCATCGCGTTCCTGTTCCTCATGGTCGTGGCGGGCAACGAGACCACCACCAAGCTGCTCGCCAACGCCCTGTACTGGGGCTGGCGCAACCCCGAGCAGCTGGCCAAGGTGCTGGCCGACCCGGGCGTAGTGCCCGCGTGGGTCGAGGAGACGCTGCGGTTCGACACCTCCAGCCAGATGATCGCGCGCACGGTCACCGAGGAAACCGAGCTGTACGGCACCCGCGTCCCGGCCGGCGAGCGGATGCTGCTGCTGATCGGGGCGGCCAACCGCGACGAGCGGGCGTTCGCCGATCCCGACGCCTACGACCTGGACCGGGACACCGCGCCGCTGATCAGCTTCGGCGGTGGGAGGCACTTCTGCCTCGGCGCCAACCTGGCCCGGTTGGAGGCGAGGCTGGCTTTGACCGAGTTCGTGCGCGTGGTCCGGGCCTACGACCTCGACGCCGGGCGGGCCGTACGCGTGCACTCCGTCAACGTCAGGGGCTTCGCCGCCTTACCCATGACCGTCACCCCCCGATAAGGAGGCCCGCCTTCATGCCCCGATTCGCCCCCCACCCGGAACACCGCCCCGCGCTGGTCGCCGGGGCCTCGTCCGGGATCGGCGCGGCCACCGCCACCTTGCTCGCCGCCGCCGGTCATCCGGTGGCCCTCGGCGCCCGCCGCGTGGACCGGTGCGAGCAGATCGCCACGGCCATCCGTGAGAAGGGCGGCCAGGCCGTCGCCCTCCCGCTGGACGTCTCCGACTCCGACTCGGTCAAGGCGTACGTGGCGGCGGCCGCGGACGCGTACGGCGATGCGGAGATCGTCGTCTCGGGCGCCGGGGACCTGAGCGCCGAGCGGGTCCACGAGCTCGATCCGGAGGCGTTCGCCGCGCAGCTCCAGGTGCACCTGGTCGGCGCGCACCGGCTGGTGTCCCAGGTGGTGCCCGGCATGGTCACCCGGGCGCGCGGCGACGTCGTGTTCGTCTCCTCCGACGTGGTGCCGTCGCCGCGGCCCCGCATGGGCGCCTACGTCGCGGCGAAGAACGGCATCGAGGGGATGGCCCGGGCCATGCGGATGGAGCTGGAGGGCTCCGGCGTGCGGGTGTCGGTGGTCCGGCCCGGCCCGACGATGACGGGGATGGGCATGACCTGGGACGCCGAGACCACCGCCGCCGTGCTGGAGGACTGGGCGGCGTGGGGTCTGGCCCGGCATCCGTACTTCCTCAAGCCGGAGCAGGTCGCCGAGGTGATCATGACCGTGGCGACCGCGCCGCGCGGCGTCCACCTGACGCTGGTGGAGGTCCAGCCGGAAAGGGCGGTCCCGTCATGAAGGATCCGGCGATCGTCTCCGGTGGTCCCGACCACCTCGACGAGCTGCGCGGCGATCCCATCGGCCTGATGCGCCGCGTGCGCGAGGAGTGCGGCGACGTCGGGGAGTTCCGGCTGGCCGGCCGCCCGGTGGTGCTGCTGTCCGGGGCCGAGGCGAACGAGTTCTTCTTCCGCGCCCCGGACGAGGAGCTCGACCAGGCCGAGGCGTACCCCTTCATGACGCCGATCTTCGGCGAGGGCGTGCTCTTCGACGCGACGCCCGAGCAGCGCCGCGAGGCCCTGCACAATCAGGCGCTCAAGGGCTCCTTCCTCAAGGGCCACGCCGCGACGATCGCCGCCGAGGTGGACGCGATGGTCGGCGCGTGGGGCGAGGAGGGCGAGATCGACCTGCTCGACTGGTTCGCCGAGCTGACCATCTACACCTCTTCGGCGTGCCTGATCGGCAAGCGGTTCCGCGACCAGCTCGACCGCCGCTTCGCCGAGCTCTACCACGATCTGGAGCGGGGCACCGACGCGATCGCCTACGTCGATCCACACGCCGACATCGACAGCTTCCGCCGTCGCGACGCCGCCCGCGTCGAGCTCGTGGCGCTGGTCGAGGGCATCATGCGGGGCCGGGCCGCGGCGCCGCGCCCGCCCCGCGAGGAGCGGGACCTGCTCGACGTGCTGATGTCGATCCGGGCGGACGACGGGACGCCTCGCTTCTCCGCGGATCTGATCACCGGGATGTTCATCTCGATGATGTTCGCCGGGCATCACACCACCTCCGGCACCGCGGCCTGGACGCTGATCGAGCTGCTGCGCCACCCGGACGTCCTGGACGGCGTCGTACGGGAGCTGGACGACCTGTACGCCGACGGCTCGGAGATCAGCTTCCAGGCGCTGCGCGAGATCCCGCTGCTGGAGTCGGCGATCAAGGAGGCGCTGCGGCTGCACCCGCCGCTGATCCTGCTGCTGCGGGTGGCCAAGTCCGACCACGAGGTGCTCGGCTACCGCATCCCGGCCGAGACCCTGGTCGGGTGCGGTCTGGCGGTCTCCAACCGGATCCCCGGGGACTTCCCCGAGCCCGACCGCTTCGACCCCGCCCGGTACGCCAAGCCGCGCGAGGAGGACCTGCTCAATCGGTGGACCTGGGTGCCGTTCGGCGCCGGCCGGCACCGCTGCGTGGGCGCCAACTTCGCGATGATCCAGCTCAAGGCGATCTTCTCGGCGCTGCTGCGGGACTGGGAGTTCGAGCCGGCCCAGGACCCGGAGTCGTACCGCGACGACCACTCCAAGATGGTCGTCCAGCTCGCCCGGCCGTGCCTGGTCCGCTACCGGAGGCGTAGATCGTGAAGGTGCGAGCCGACCTGGACCTCTGCCAGGGCCACGCCATGTGCGAGCTGGAGGCGCCCGAGGTCTTCGAGGTCCCGCGCAAGGGCAAGGTCCGCGTCCTCGTGGACGAGCCCGGCGAGCCGCTGCGCGCCCGAGTCGAGGCCGCGGTCCGCTACTGCCCGACGCAAGCACTCAAGCTGGGAGGTTGACCATGCGGGACGAGCTGGAGGAGATGGTAGGCCGCTGGCTGGCGGCCAATCGGCGGTGCGAGGAGCTGGGAGACTGGCGCCCGCTGGCCGAGCTCTACACCGAGGACGCCACCTACGGCTGGAACATCGGCCCCGGCCAGGACTTCATGGCGGTCGGCAGGGACGAGATCCGCGACCTCGCCCTGGGCTCGGAGATGGGCGGCCTGGACGGCTGGTCGTACCCGTACCAGAGCATCCTCATCGACGAGCGCAGGGGCGAGGTCGTCGGGTTCTGGAAGCAGGTGGCCGACGCCCGGCGTCCCGACGGCAGCCCGTACGAGGTCGCCGGGATCGGCGGAAGCTGGTTCAAGTACGGCGGCGGCTTCCAGTGGCGCTGGCAGCGTGACTGGTTCGACCTCGGCAACGTCACCTCGGTGTTCGTCGAGATGATGAAGGCCGGGGTGCTGTCGGACGGGATGCGCCGGCGCCTGGACCGGGCGGCCTCCGGCGCGCCGATCCCCGGCTACTACGCGCGGCCGGAGACGCCCGTGCCCCTGTGGTGACGGCCTCTATGGGGACGGCACGTGCGGGGTGCCGTCGCGCATCGGCGGGAAGCGGAAGCGGGCCGCGGTGGTGCCGCGCGTCATCGCGGTGATCGGGTCCTCGCCGACCGGCTCGGTCTCGTCGTCGATGACGACCTCCCAGCGGCAGTGCGGCACCCGGTCCGCCGGGACGCGCGGCGGCCGGTGCACCGGCCGGATGCGCGCCCTCGGGTTGACCGCCTGGGCGGTCCAGTCGAACGTGCCGTCCTCGATGTGGTGGCACATGCCGCGGATCGCCCGCTCGCCGAACGGCTCCACGTCGAGCAGCGCCCCGCACGTACGGAGCTGGAAGAAGCCGTGCGACTCGTCGATCAGCTCGTACTCGACGTCCATGTAGTGCTGCGCGAAGCCGGGGTCGAGCTGCAGGCACTTGAAGATGGCCGACACCCCGTCGCCGTCGATCCTCATGATCTCGCGGATCCGCTCGGTGTAGACCGGGCTGGCGCCGCGCCACTCCTGGATGGCGATCTCCTCGACGTCCCGCTGCCCGTACTTCAGCCCGACCGCGATGAGCGAGGCGCGGTCGAGCAGGTGGGTGATGAGGGCGTACTCCCTGACCAGGCGGACCAGTGCTTGCTTGGACAGGTCCTCGAACCGGAAGCCGGGATCGAACGCGCCGGAATAGTCATCCATTTGCACAGCCACATGTGAACTGTAGTCTGGACAAGTGTCCATAACAAGCAGACGCTTGCTCGACAGCTGGGCGGCGCGCGGCTCCCCGCTCCTGATCGACGGCGAGCTGGTCACGTGCGACGAACGCTTCGAGACGCTCGACCCCGCCACCGAGGAGGTCATCGGCACGGCCGCCGACGCCACGCTCGGCCACCTCGACGCGGCCATCGCCGCCGCCCGCCGCGCCTTCGACGGCTGGGCCACCGATCTCCCCTTGCGTGTCCGCTGCCTGCGCCAGCTCCGGAAGGCCCTCGTACGGCACGCCGACGAGCTACGCGAACTCACCGTACGAGAGGTCGGGGCGCCGCGGTTCCTGACGTACGGGGCGCAGCTCGACACGCCCGTGGCCGACCTCGGCTGGTTCGCCGACCTCGCCGAGACCTACGAATGGACCCGTGACCTGGGCCGGGCCGCGCCGATGGGGATGGTCAGCGAACGCCGCCTGCTGCGCGAGCCCGTGGGCGTGGTCGGCGCGATCACCCCGTGGAACTTCCCGCACCAGATCAACCTGGCCAAGCTCGGCCCGGCGCTGGCCGCCGGCAACACGGTGGTGCTCAAGCCCGCCCCGGACACCCCATGGTGCGCCGCGGCGCTCGGCCGGCTGCTCGCGGAGGAGACCGACACCCCGCCGGGCGTCGTGAACATCGTCACCGGCCGCGACCACGCCCTCGGCGCGCGGCTGGCCGATGATCCGCGCGTGGACCTGGTCTCCTTCACCGGCTCCACGGCGACGGGGCGCGAGGTCATGCGCGGCGCCGCCGAGAACCTCAAGAAGGTGTTCCTGGAGCTGGGCGGCAAGTCGGCCTTCATCGTGCTGGACGACGCCGACCTCAGGACCGCCTGCTCCTACGCCGCCTTCACCGGCGTCACCCACGCCGGGCAGGGCTGCGCGATCACCACCCGGCTGCTGGTCCCCCGCGCCCGCCACGACGAGGCCGTGGAGATCACCGCCCGCGTCATGGCCAAGCTCGGCGCCCGGGACCCCTCCGACGACCGCACCGTCTGCGGCCCGGTCATCTCCGCCCGTCAGCGCGACCGGATCGAGGGCTACCTGAAGCTCGCGGCCGAGGAGGGCGGCTCGTTCGCCACCGGGGGCCACCGTTCCGACCGGGACAAGGGCTTCTGGATCGAGCCCACGCTGATCACCGGCCTCACCAACCGGTCCAGGGCCGCCCGCGAGGAGATCTTCGGCCCGGTGCTGGTGATCCTGCCCCACGACGGCGACGACGACGCCGTACGGCTGGCAAACGACTCGCCGTACGGGCTGTCGGGCGCCGTGCACGGCGACGATGTGGAGCGGGCGCGGGCGGTCGCGCGGCGGCTGCGCACCGGCACGGTCAGCGTCAACGGCGGCGTCTGGTACGCCGCGGACGTGCCGTTCGGCGGCTACAAGCAGTCCGGCGTCGGCCGCGAGATGGGCGTCGCCGGCTTCGAGGAGTACCTGGAGACCAAGGTGATCGCGGAAGGAGGGTGATGGGAAGCTTTGCGGGCAAGGTCGCCATTGTCACGGGCGCGGCCCAGGGCATCGGGGAGGCGTACGCGCGGGCGCTGGCCGCCCAGGGCGCGAGCGTGGTGGTCGCGGACGTCAGCGAGCGGGGCGCGGCGGTGGCCGACGACATCAAGGGGCTGTTCGTCCCCACCGACGTGTCCGATCCGGCGTCCACCGAGTCGATGGCGGGCGCGGCCGTGGCGGCGTACGGCGGGATAGACTACCTGGTCAACAACGCCGCCATCTTCGGCGCCATGAGGCTGGACTTCCTGTTCACCGTGGACTGGGACTACTACAAGAAGTTCATGGCCGTGAACATGGACGGCGCGCTCCTGTGCGCCCGCGCCTGCTACACCGCCATGGCCGAGCGCGGCGGCGGCGCGATCGTCAACCAGTCCTCCACCGCCGCCTGGCAGTACTCCGGCTTCTACGGCCTGGCCAAAGCGGGCGTGAACGGCCTCACCCAGCAACTCGCGCACGAGTTGGGCTCACTCGGCATCCGGGTCAACGCCATAGCACCCGGCCCGATCGACACCGAGGCCCACCGGGCGGTCGTGCCCACCGGGATGTCGGCCAAGATCGTACGGGACAAGCTCGCCCTCAAGCGGATGGGCACCCCGGACGACCTCGTCGGGATGTGCCTGTTCCTGCTGTCGGACGAGGCGTCCTGGATCACGGGACAGATCTTCAACGTGGACGGTGGCGAGGTGTTCCGCGCATGACGTACGGCTTCGTCGGGCTCGGCCAGATGGGCGCTC
Organism: Nonomuraea sp. CA-143628; assembly: GCF_050942315.1. Lineage (NCBI taxonomy): Bacteria > Bacillati > Actinomycetota > Actinomycetes > Streptosporangiales > Streptosporangiaceae > Nonomuraea > Nonomuraea sp. CA-143628. Next base: position 6,353,294 of record NZ_CP192072.1, on the reverse strand, counting down.
CCATGGCCGGGCACCGCGCCGGACCGGGCCTGATCGTCTATGACACCCGTCCCGAGGCGATGGCACCCCTTGTCGCACAAGGCGCGCGGCCCGCCGCGGACCTCGCCGACGTGGCCCGCGCCGGGCTGATCTCGATCATGGTCCGCGACGACGCCCAGGTGAACGCGGTCTGCGCCGCGCTGTTCGCCGCGGCCGATCCCGGCACCATCATCGCCATCCACTCCACGATCTGTGCCGATACCGCCATCCGGCTGGCCGCCGAGGCGGGTCCGTACGGGGTCGAGGTCGTCGACGCCCCCGTCAGCGGCGGCTTCATGGGCGCGCAAGCGGGCACCCTCGCGGTCATGGTCGGCGCGACCGAGACCGCGTTCGAGCAGGTGAAGGAGGTCTTCGGAGCCTGGGCCGACCTCGTCCTGCACATGGGGCCGGTCGGCGCGGGCACCCGCGCCAAGCTCGCCCGCAACCTGCTCCACTTCGTCTCCTTCGCAGCCGCCGCCGAGGCGCAGCGCCTGGCCGAGGCGGCCGGGGTCCCGCTGGGCAGGCTCGCCCGGATCGTCCGCCACTCCGACGCCACCACCGGCGGCCCCGGCGCCATCATGATCCGCCGCACCACGACGCCCCTGGCTCCCGGCGACCCCCTGTACGAGATCATGAGCCACGTGCGAGCACTCGGCGAGAAGGACCTGTCCCTCGCCCTCGAACTCGCCGCCGAGCTCGGCGTCGACACCCCCCTCGCCAGGCTCTCGGCCGAGCGCCTGGCCACCGGCCTCGGGCTTCCCCAGGAGGACCCGTCATGACCGACGACAAGCGGCAGCGGGGCCTGGAGATGATGCGCCAGGTCTACGGCTGGGAGATCGACGACGCCCCGGGCGACTTCTTCGGCATCACCGTGGACCATCTGTTCGCCGACATCTGGGCCCGCCCGGGTCTGTCCATGCGCGACCGCCGCCTGCTCCTGCTCGGCGCCCTGGCCGGCCGGGGCCTGAACGACGTCCTGGACATCCAGATTCCGGCGGCTCTAGGCAACTCCGAACTGACCGCGGCCGAGCTCCGCGAGATCGCCATCTTCCTGACCCACTACATCGGCTGGCCCCTGGGCGCCAAACTCAGCGTCCAGATCGACACCCTCATCGCCGAACACGAGAAGCGGCCGAAGTCCGGTTGAGCCGGGCCTGACACGTCGCGCTCGATCACACCCGCATGTCGCCAGGCGGGGCGGTCGAGCCGCGGATGACCAGGCTGGGGGTGACGGAGAAGCGGACCGCCGAGGTGCGGCCCTGGATGCGTTCGAGCAGGAGCCGGCCGGCCGTGCCGCCCATGACGACTCCGTCCTGGTTGACGCTGGTCAGCGCGATGTTGGGCAGGGCGGCCGGCTGGGTGTTGTCGTAACCCGCGACCGAGAGGTCCCCCGGGACGGACAGTCCGGCCTCGTGGATCGCGGCGAGCGCGCCGAAGGCCGCCTGGTCGGCGCCCGCGAAGATCGCCGTCGGGCGCGGGGAACGGCTCAGCAGCTGGCGGGCGCCGTCGTAGCCGCCCTGTTCGTGGTAGTAGGTCTTCGCTATGGCGATCTCGTCGTCGAGCCCGTGCTCGCGCATGACGCGTTCGTAGGCCTCGGCCCGGATGACGTGCAGCAGGTCAGAGGGCCGCGCGTTGCTGTTGTCCTGGTGGGTGATGTGCGCGATGCGGCGGTGCCCGAGCTCGATCAGGTGGCGTACGACGAGCTCCGCGCCGACGTCGTCCTCGTCGAACACCGAGTCGTAGAGCGCCGACCTCTCGTGACGGGCGAGCTCGCTTGAGCGACTGGTCAACGAAGAAGAGAGGTAGCGCGCATGAAGATCGGCCATCGCGCGCCCCGTCCCATCACCCTCGCCGCGGCGCTCGCCTCGATCGTCCTCGTCGCAGGTTGCGGTCGCTCGGCTGACGTGGGCGACCAGCAGGCCACGACGACGGCCATCGACAACTCCCCCGCCACGGGGAAGATCCAGGTGTGGGCCTTCGCCAACGAAGGGAAGGCGCTCGAGGCCATCGCCACCGACTTCGAGGCCGCGAACCCCGGCACGGATGTCGTCATCACGCCGGTGCCGAACGAGGAACTGCCCCGCAAGGTGGACACCGCGGTCGCCACCGGGAACGTTCCCGACATCCTGCAGCCCAGTACGGCGTTGCCCTCGCTGGTGGCGACCGGCGGGCTCGCGTCCGTTCCGGCGGACGTCATGGACGACGCCCAGTTCTTCCCGGGCGCCGTCGAGGCGGGCACGGTCAACGGCACGCGTTACGCCGTGCCGTGGTACGTCACGGTGCAGGCGCTGTTCTACCGCACCGACCTCGCCAAGGCCGCCGGGGTCAAGCCGCCGGCCGGCTGGGGCGATGTGCGCGGCTTCGCCGACGCGCTCAAGGCCCGGGGCGTCGATGTCGGCTACGCGGCGCCGTTCACGCCGGAGAACTCCTGGCAGCTGCTGCTGCCGCTGATCTACCAGGAGGGCGGTACGGTCCTGAACGGTAAGACGTTCACCTTCGACACCCCCCAGGTGATCGCGGCGTTCACGACGTACCAGAAGCTCTTCACCTCGGGTGCGGCGACCACCGCCTATGCCCCGACCCAGCCCGGCGAGGCCGAGACGGACGTCGTCAAGGGTGACGTGGGCGCGACCACGTCCGGTTCGTTCTTCTACGGCTACCTACGCCAGACCGCGCAGGCCAACAAGACGAACCCGGACCTCATCGGCATAGCCCCGCTGCCCGCGGGCTCGGACAACAACGACTCCTACCTCGGCGGGTCGGGGCTGTCGGTGTTCAAGGAGGCCCCGAACCCGGCCGGCGCCTGGAAGTTCGTCCGCTACCTCACGCAGCCGAAGGTCCAGGCCAAGTTCTACTCGACCGCGGGCGTCCTGCCAGCCGCCACCGCCGCCTGGCAGAACGAGCCGTTGTCCACCAACCCGGCGCTGGCCACCTTCCGCGAAGCGCTCCAGTCGGCGCGCGCGACCCCCTCGATCGTCACCTGGATCGAGGTACGCAAGGCCATGTCCGAGTATGGTGAGCAGCTCGCCCGGGGGAAGATCACGCCGGAGAAGGCCGCCGCGCAGCTGCAGCAGCGGGCCGCCACGATCGGGATCGGCTGACGACATGGCCTCGTCCTCGCGTGCCCGGCCCCGGTCGGGCTGGTTCGACGCCAAGCGCCGGCCCCAGGCCGTGGCCGGCCTGGTCATGGTCGCCCCCTTCCTGATCGTCTTCCTCGTCTTCCAACTCGGGCCGATCCTGTCGTCGATGGCGATGAGCTTCACCGACATGACCAGCCGGGACCTGCGCTCCCCCTTCGCCGTGGACTTCGTCGGGTTCGACAACGTCGAGACCCTGTTCGCCGACCCGAAGTTCGTCAAGTCGCTGGTGAACACCGGGGTGTTCGTCCTCGTGGCGACTCCCCTCACGATCGTCTGCGCCCTCGTGCTCGCCGTCGCGCTGAACAACGGCATCAAGCGGCTCAAGGGCCTGTTCCGCACGGCGCTGTACGTCCCGGTCGTCACCTCGACGGTCGCGGTGGCCGTCGTGTGGAAATACCTCTTCGCCGACGAGGGCGCCGTGAACTCCGTCCTGTCGATCGCCGGCGTCGACGGCCCCAACTACTTGCAGGACTCCTTCTGGGCCATGCCCGTCGTCATCCTGCTCGCCGTATGGCGGATGACCGGCCTGATCATGGTGCTCTTTCTGGCCGGACTGCAGGGGATCCCGGCCCCGCTCTACGAGGCGGCGACCGTCGACGGCGCGGGAACCTGGCGGAAGTTCGTCTCGATCACCGTGCCGATGCTCATGCCGATTCTGCTGCTGGCCGGCGTGATTCTCAGCGTCGCCTTCGTGCAGGTCTTCGAGGAACCGTTCGTGCTCACCCAGGGCGGGCCGCTCGACGCCACATCGACGGCTTCGCTGTACGTCTACGACCTGTTCGGATTCGGCAAGTACGGGGTCGCGTCGGCGGCGAGTTACGTCCTGTTCGCGGCCATCGCGGTCCTCGCGCTGATCCAGTTCCGCGTTTTCCGGAGGCGCACATGACCACCGTCGAATCCAGCGCGGCGCGTCCCGGCCGGATCGCTCGGGCCGCCACGATCTACGGGTTTCTCACCCTGGCGGCGCTGGTCACGCTTTTCCCGCTGATCTGGACCGCCCTCGGGTCGTTCAAACCGGGCGTCGAGGTGTTGCTGCCGACGCTCTTCCCGAGAAACCCGACGCTGAGCAATTACACGAGCCTGCTCGGCGGGGAGGATTTCTACCGGTACTTCGTCAACAGCGTCGCCATCGCCGTTTTCAGCGTCGCGGGCAATGTGCTGCTCTGCTCGATGGTCGGCTATGCGCTGGCCAAACTGGCCTTTCCCGGCAAGCGTCTCGTGCTCGGGGCGGTGCTCATCACGATCATGGTGCCGGGCGTGGTGATGTTCGTGCCGTTGTTCATCACGGTCAACGGCCTCGGGCTCACCAACAGTTACGGCGGAATGATCGTGCCGTTCCTGGTCGGGGCGGGCGGGGTCTTCCTGTTCCGGCAGTTTCTCCTCGACATCCCCGACGAGCTGCTGGAAGCCGCGCGCATCGACGGCGCCGGGGAGTTCCGGATCTTCTTCCGGGTCGTGCTGCCGCTCTGCGGGCCGGCCCTGGCCACGATCGGGCTCCTGACCTTCATGTCCACCTGGAACAACCTGCTCTGGCCGCTCGTCGTCGCGCAGTCCAAGGAGCTCTACACGCTCCCGGTCGCGCTCGCGTTCCTTTCCCAGGGCGACGGCACGATCAACTACGGGGTGATGTTCGCCGGGTCCGTGCTGACCATCGCGCCGATCGTGCTGGTCTTTCTGTTCCTTCAGCGGTATTTCATCTCAGGCATCGCGACGACGGGAATCAAATGACCGAGTGGTGGCGGGAACCGTTCCAACTGTTCCAGTCGAACATCCGTATCCCCGACGGCGACGTGGACACCGACGCCGCGACCCGGCTCATCCAACAGCTCGGCTTCGATGTATGGCTGCTCAACGCGGGCGGCATCTCCTACTTCTATCCGGTCACCGGCGACGCTCAAGAGATGAGCCCCGCGCTGACGCGGCGCGCCTCGGGCGACCTGATCGCGGACGCCCTCGCCGACTGCCGCCGGCGGGGAATGCGGCTGGTGACCCGGTTCGATTTCTCCCGGCTGCCGAGCCGGTTCGTACAGGCGCGACCCGAATGGGCGTACCTCACAGCTGACGGCGGGATGTGCGAGGCGGACGGACTGACCAACATCTGCCCGCGCAGCGACTATTACGAGAAGCGGGTGCCCGAGATCCTCACCGACTTCGTCGACCGATATGACGTGGACGGGGTGTTCTTCAACTGGATGCAGTTCCCCGTCGCGTCGTACACCATGGATTTCTACGGCACGTGCCACTGCGGCCGTTGCCTGACCGCTTTCCGCGAGGCGTACCCCGATCTCGAATACCCGACGGGCTTCGAGCACGACAACCATGCCACCCTCACCGTACTGAACGGACGGCATCTTCAGGCGCTGGCCGACCGGTACGCCCGGCTCGTCAAGAGCCGCCGGCCCGGGATCGCGCTCTTTCTCGCCGACGCCCGCGCCGACATGGTGTTCCTGGAGACCAACAGCCCGATCGCGGCCGGCCAGAACTGGTGGGAGCACACGCCCGGCGAGCTCGCGAGCGCGCACAAGACGGCCCATCCGCACACCCCGGCGCTCGTCCACTCCGCCCAGAACGTCGGCCTGCCTTACCGCCTGGTCGGCGAGCAGCCCGCACAGTACGCGCGTTACTTCGCGCAGGCGCTCGCCCGAGGCGCGCGCCCCTCGGCCGTCGTCATCGGCAAGCCCACGACCGAGCATTTCTCCGCCTTCGCCCGATCGACACCCGTGCTCGAGATCTACCGCGACAACCACGACCTGTACGCGGACCTGCGGCCGTGCGCCCCGGTCGCCATCGTGCGCCCGCCGGGCGGCACCGCCATGGCGGCCATGCAGTACCGCTCGGACTTCACCGAGTACCGGGGACTGTTCGAGTCCCTCCAACAGCGGCACGTCCCGTTCGACGTCCTCGGCGCGGAGTACGCCCGCGAACTCGTCGAACGGCAGGCGCTCGCCCCGTACGCGGTGGTCGCGGTGCCCGCCGACGCGATCACCACGCCTGAACTGGCCGCGGCGCTCCTGGAGTTCGCCGACGCCGGCGGCGAGCTCATCCTCACGGGCAACCCTTCCGCGCTGCTCGACGAACTCGCCGTGACGCTTGTGCTCGACGGCACCCGTCAGCTCGGCGGCCGCTTCGGCGCCCGTCCGGACGGACACTTCGGGGACCGGCTGCCGCTCCTCGGTACCTTCTGGGGCGTCGAAGGCGGCGAACACGACGGATGGCTGCTGTCCGAGCAGGCCCCCTTCGGTCCGCCCGAGCTGACGTACGGCAACGAGAACTTCACGCCCTACCCGCTCCGGGTGAGCGTGCCCCGAGGTCGCGGTCGCGTCACCGTGCTGCCGTGGACCGCCGGCACCACCCAGCGAGTCAGCGGGCTGAGCAGTGTCGCGGACTTCATCGCCGGCACCGTGGCCGACCGGATCGGCGATGCGCGGATCTTGTCCGCCGAGTTCGCGACCAGCGTCGAGATCGTGGTCGGGCGGTCCGGCGACGCCCTCGTCATCCATCTCATCAACCATTCGGGCGGCCGGCCGGAGCGGCTCATCGACCCTGTACCGATCCGCGGCCGCCTGCGCATCCCCCGCAGAGTGGCCGGCGATCGGCCCGTGGTCACGTCGCTGTCCGGATCTTCGTGCGAGGTCGGCACCGAGGCGGACGCGCTCGTGATCGACATCGAGGTGGGCGCCGTCGAGGTGATCCGAGTTGGCTGAGCGCGGCGTGCGTCTCGAACCCCGCACCGGCCGGGAATCGGCCGGCCCCCTCGTCCTCGTCAACTCACTCGGCACCACGTCGGCCATGTGGGACGCCCTCGTGCCGGCGTTGCGTACCCGCTTCGACGTCGTCCGCTACGAACAGCGCGGCTACGGTGCCGGGGACGCCGCCGACGGGCCCTTCCGGCTGGACGACCTCGTCGATGATCTCGTTCACGTGCTCGACGGGCTCGGGCTCGACCAGGCGCACCTGGCCGGCGTCTCCCTCGGCGGGATGGTCGCCGCACGGGCGGCCGCCCGGCACCCCGGCCGCGTACGCAGCTTGACGATCATCTGCTCCGCGCCGGTGCTCCCGCGCGGCTCCTGGATCGAACGCGCGGCGGCCGTGCGCGGCGCCGGGCTCGCCGTGATCCGCGACACCGTCGTCAAGCGCTGGTTCACCCCGGAGTTCGCGTCCGAGAACCCGGACATCGTCCGGCGCTACGGCGCCATGCTCCTCGCCAACGACGCCGAACAGTACGCGCGCGCGTGCGAGATGCTCGCGGCGGCGGACGTACGCGACGATCTCGCCGACGTGACCGCGCCGGCCCTGGTCATCGGCGGCTCGGCCGACGTCGCCACCCCTCCCGCCAGCCAGGAGCTCTATGCGGCCGGCATTCGGGGGGCACGGCTGCTGATCCTCGACGACGTCGCGCACATGGCGACGGCCGCCGTGCCCGCGACGATCGCGCGCGAGATCATCGGGCATGCCGCCCCCGTCTCGGCCTCAGGCGGTCAGCAGGGGTAGCGGCTCGAAGGTGTGGTCCTGCCACAGGCGGCGCGAGGTCTCCTCGGGGTAGGCGGTGACGGACGGTGTCGTGTCGAAGACCTGGGTCAGGCGCTTCCGGGGGTCGTACGCGGGCCAGCCCGGGTCGCCCGTGGCGGCGAAGGCCGTCCAGGCCGTGCGCATCTGGGCCGTGAGCGCGCGGGCCTCAGTGATGTGCTCCGGGCCGATGGCCACCGGGCCGAGGTGGGCGTCGTAGGTGCCGAACAGCAGCGGGCCGTCCAGGCCATGGCAGGCCCGCAGCAGTCCCCCCGTGCCCGGGGACTGCCAGGTCAGGTCGTACAGGTACGCCTGCCCGCCCCCGGCGACCTGGGCCTCGGCCAGGTGCAGCGTCGGCATGCGGAACAGCCAGTCGCTCTGCACGAGCTCGAACAGGTCCTCGGCGGACGCGTCCGGGAACGCCGCGCGGTAGGCACGTTCGCCGTCCTCGCCCGGACCGTAGCGCCGCAGCGTCCGCGCCGCCTGCTCCTCGGTGACCTTGCCGAACAGGTTGCCGAGGAGCAGGAACGTCCGCCACTCGTCGCGGTTGTGGCCGATGATCAGCTCCACGTCCCGTCCCGCGCCGCGGGCCAGTCCCTCCCAGGGCGTGACCGGCAGCACGTCGCCGTCGACGACGGGAGAGTAGAGGGACAGGGTGTGCGCGAAAGAGCCCCAACGGTCCTCGTTCTGCCGCATCTTGGCCGTCAGCGCCTGGCCGACCGCCGGGAGTTCTCGCGGATCCACGCCGGACAGCTCTTCGACGGTCGGGCGCAGGCCGGCCTCGGCGGCGATGGCCTCCCCGACGTCCCGGGCCAGCGCGCCGGACAGGAACGTGCCCGGCAGGCTCTGCCCGACGGCCCGCCGGAACAGGCCCGCCGCGCTCGGCATGACCATCAGTGAGGCGATGGACCCGGCGCCGGCCGAGTCACCGAGGATGGTCACCTGGCCGGGGTCTCCCCCGAAGGCGGTGATGTTGTCCCGCACCCATTCCAGGGCGGCGACCTGGTCGAGCAGGCCCCGGTTGGCGGGCGCGCCGTCGATGCCGGCGAAGCCTTCGATGCCCAGGCGGTAATTCAGCGAGACGAACACCACGTCGCCGTCGCGGACGATGTGCCGGGCGTCGTAGCCGGGGCTGCCGGAGAAGCCGAGCTTGTAGGCGCCACCGTGGATCCACACCATCACCGGACGGCGGGCGGCCGGGTCCGGGGCGGGCGTCCAGACGTTGACCGTCAGCCAGTCGTCACCCGGGCCCTTGAACGTGAAGAAGTCCCCGCCGCCGCGACCACCCATGTCCGTGTCCTGCGGAACCGGCGGGCCGAACTCATAGGCCTCTCGTACGCCGTCCCAGCGGCGCGCCGGGCGCGGCGCCTGGAAGCGGGCCGCGCCGATCGGGGGTTCGGCGTACGGAATGCCGCGGAAGACGGCCAGGCCGTCCTCGGTACGGCCGCGCACGACGCCGGCGGTGGTGCGGACCTCGGGCTCGACTTCGGACATCGCTGGACTCCCTTAAAACGACTGATTTAACAGTTGTCCATTTTCTAACACATGTCTAGGGTTGGCGGCGTGCAAGTCAGACAAGACCGCCGGGTGCTCCGCTCTCGCGCCACGCTGATGGCCGCCGCGGTACGCCTGGTGTCCGAGCGCGGCACCACGGCCCTTCCCGTCGGGGAGCTCTCCGATGCCGCGAACGTCAGCCGGCAGCTGGTCTATCTGCAGTTCGGCGACCGTGACGCGCTCCTCGTGGCGGCCGCGGCCGCCCTGGTCGAACGGGAGCTCATTCCGGAGGTGGGCGACGACCGCGCGCCACGTCGCGCGCGCGTGCTGGCGATGGCCCGGCACTTCGCCCGGCACCGGCCCTTCTATCGCGCGATGCTCACCGGATCCTGCGCCTTTCCCATGACCAGGGCCCTGAACAGGCTGTTCGGCTCGCTCATCACCACGCGGGGCCTGCGGGAGGTGTTCGGTGACCTCGACGACGACACGGCGCGGGACCTGGCGACGATGATCACCGGCGGCACCGGCGCGATCGTCAACGACTGGGTGGTCGACGCCGACGACCCCCTCGACCCCGAAGAACTCACGGACCGCCTGCTACGCCTCTCGACGGCGTATGCTCGCGGGCTGCCTGCCCGCGCCCCTTCCTCCGGAGGCCGCCCCCGATGAACCTGAACAGCCACCTCGTCCAGCGCATGCTGCGTCTGCCCCCGCCCCTCACCAGGGATCTGACCGTCGAGCGCGACCTGCGCGTCCCGATGCGCGACGGAGCCGTCCTGCTGGCCGACCGCTGGACCCCGGCGACCGGCGGCGATGGCCTGCCGACCGCGCTCATCCGCGTCCCTTACGGCAGATCCGGTGCGACCGCCGCGCCGATGGCACGGCCGCTGGCCGAGCGCGGCTTCCAGGTCCTCATCCAGAGCACCCGCGGCACCTTCGGCTCCGACGGCACCTTCGACCCGCTGCGCCGTGAACGCGAGGACGGCCTCGACACCCTGGACTGGGTGATCGAGCAGCCCTGGTTCGGCGAGTCGATGGTCCTGGTCGGCGCCAGCTACAGCGGCTTCACCCAGTGGGCGGTCGCCGACGCGGCGCCGCCCCAGGTCAAGGCCATGATCCCGGGAGTCTCCGAATCGGCTCTCACCCTGGACTTCCTCCGCGGGGACGCCTTCTCCCTGGAGACCCCGTTCGTCTGGGGCGTACAGGTGGCCGGCCAGGAAGGCAGGTTCGGCATGCTGCGCCAGATGCTGGGCGGCAAGAAGATCCAGCGCGCCCTGCGCACGCTCCCCTTGAACCAGGCCGACGCCGCCGCGATCGGCCGTCACTACGACTACATCCAGAACATCCTCGTCCACGACGCCGACGCGCCGTTCTGGCGGGACCTCGACCACCGCCACCGGGTCGCGGACATCACCGTGCCGGTGAGTACGGTCGGCGGCTGGTACGACATCTTCCTGCCCGGCCAGCTCCGCGACTACCGCGCTCTGCGGAACGCTCGTCTCACCGTCGGCCCCTGGGCCCATATCTCCATGGGCGTGGGCCACACCTACACCGCCGAGGCCCTCGACTTCGGCCTGGCCCTGGCCAAGGGCGAGCAGCCGGCCGAACGCGCCCCGGTACGCCTGTTCGTCATGGGCGAGGACAAGTGGCGCGACTTCCCGTCCTGGCCGCCGCCGGGGTACGACCCCCAGCGCTTCCACCTTCAGCCGGACGGCGCCCTCGACACCGAGCCACCCGCCGACTCCTCCCCCGACGGGTACCGCTACGACCCGGCCGACCCCACCCCCGCCGTCGGCGGCGTCCGCATGGCCTTCGGCGAGAAGGCCGGGCGCGTGGACAACACCGCCCTCGAGGCCCGCCCCGACGTCCTCACCTACACCACTGCCGCGCTGGACGACGACGTCGAGGTCATCGGCGACGTCAGCGCCGAGATCTTCTTCCGCTCCAGCCTCCCCTTCGCCGACGTCTTCGTCCGGCTGTGCGACGTCGACGCCGACGGCCGCTCGACCAACGTCTGCGACGGCCTGATCAGCCTCACCGGCGCCGACGAGACCCGCACGGCGGAGGTGCGGATGTGGCCGACGGCGTACCGCTTCGAGCGCGGGCACCGCATCCGCGTCCAGATCTCCAGCGGCGCCTTCCCCCGCTACAACCGCAACCCCGGCACCGGCGAACCCCGCGCCACCGCCACCACCCTCCGCACCGCCGACCAGCAGGTCTTCCACGACCCGCGGCACCCGTCGGCGGTGCTCCTCCCCATCCGCCGGATGACGTCGGAAGAGTCCGGGAAATGACCGGAAGAGGGTGGGCGCTCGGTTGAGCACCCCGCCCCCATGGGTCACCAGGTGACGGGCAGTTCGTGCACGCCATAGACCAACCCGTCGAACTTGAACGGGACCTGGTCCAGGTCGGTGGCCAGTTTCAGCGTCGGAACGCGCCGGTAAAGCGTGCCGTAGACCACCTGCAGCTCCATGCGGGCCAACGGCTGGCCGAGACACTGGTGCACGCCGAACCCGAAGGCCACGTGGCGGCGGGCATCGCGCTGGATGTCGAGCCGGTCCGGGTCGGTGAACGCCTCGGGGTCGCGGTTGCCCATCTCGTTCACCATGATCAGGCCCTCGCCGGCGCGCACGGTCTGGCCGGCGACCTCGAAGTCCTCCGTCGCGACGCGCAGCCGTCCGTTGTGCACGATGTTGAGGTAGCGCAGAAGTTCCTCGACGGTGGAGGCGACGAGCGCCGGGTCGTCGCCGTCACGCAGCAGGGCCAGTTGCTCGGGATGCTCCACGAGAGTGAGGGTGCCCAGGGCGATCATGTTGGCGGTGGTCTCGTGGCCGGCGATCAGCATGAGCGCGCCCATCCGGGCCGCCTCCTGCTGGGTCAGCTCCCCGGCCTTGATCCTTTCGGCCAGCCCGGACAGCAGGTCGTCGCCGGGGTGGGCGAGCTTCTCGCTGACCAGGTTGTCCAGGTACGCGTGCAGCGCCTGGTGGCCGGCCTGCCGCTGCTCGGCGGTGACGGTCCGGTTGATGATGGTCTTGCTGGTCTCTTGGAAGAAGTCGTGGTCGGCGTACGGGACCCCGAGCAGTTCGCATATCACCAGTGACGGCACCGGCAGCGCGAACGCTTCCACCAGGTCGACCGGCTTCGGCCCGGCCAGCAGGTCGTCGATCAGCTCGTCCACGATCTTCTGCACGGACGGGCGCATGGCCTCGATGCGCTTGATGGCGAACGGCGCGGTCACCATCCGGCGCAGCCGGGCGTGCTCCGGGTCGTCCATGCCGATGAAGCTGCGCTTCACACCGCCGGGCGGCAACGGCACCGTGGCGGGGTAGCCGGGGCGGCTGAGGTCGGCGCTGACCCTCGGGTCGCCGAGCACGGCCCGCTGCTCGGCGTAGCCGGTGACCAGCCACGGGGTGCTGCCGTCCCAGAGCCGGACCCTGGTCAGCGGGCCCTGCTCGCGCTGGGCGTACAGGCTCGGCGGCGGGTCGAACGGGCAGCCGGCCGCGCGCTCCATCGGGAACTCCGGAACCTCGGCCGGGTTCAGTGTGCTCGTCATGGTGTCGTCCTTTCCTTGGATCTTGTTCGTCTGACAGCGCGGCGGCGCGCAGGTCACGGGCGATGGGTCACGGGGGGCCTGTCAGAGTCCGACGATCGCGTCGGTCAGGTCGGCGGCCAGGTCCACGGAAGGGAGCAGGCCAGGCCGGCGCTGGTTCAGGCCGACTGCACAGGGCGTGCCATGCCACGTAAGTAAATCAGATGATTTAGCCAAGTCAAGCACGCGATTTAACAGGGCTCAAGTCGTCCAGCCGGCGGAGCCGCCTGCCGCCTCGTCCGATCGGCGGGCTGGGCAGACGGCGGGCCGGTCATGAGCGGGGTGTCACCGGGGCCTGCCACAGGCCGACGATCGCGTCGATCAGGCTGGTGGCGAGGTCGTCCCAGGTCGGATGGAGGGTGGGGGCGTCGTCGGCGAGGGCGCGTTCCCGCTCGACGCACATCTGCACGATGACATGTCGCGCCATGGCCCAGCGGTCCTCGCGCACGACGGCCGGCAGGTGGGTCAGGCACCGGTTCAAGCCGTCCACGAGCAACCGCAGCGAGGGCGAGGGCAGCGATTCCTCGACCGTGATCTGATAGAGCGCCGGATCGGCCATCACCTGGGCGCGGAATCGGGCGTACCAGGTGGGGCTGCCCTGAGCCTCCAGGTGCTGGGTGAACGGCCGCACCAGGCAGCCCACCCAGTCGTGGACGTCCGTGGAGCCGGCGGCGTCGGCGACCATCCACACCCTCAGCTGTTCCATCTCGTCGGCGTGTTTGCGGGCGATCGCGCGGACCAGATCGGCCTTCGTGCCGAAGTGGTAGCCCACCGCGGCGCTGTTGCCCTGGCCCGCCGCCTCGCTGATCTGGCGGTTCGACACCGCGTACACGCCGTGCTCGGCGAACAGTCGCTCCGCCGTGGCCAGGATCAACTCCCGCGTCGCGGTCCCCCGCTCGGGCCGCGCAGTCCTGCCCGCCATCACTCTCTCCTCCAAATCGGCCATCACCGCATCGTAGGGAACGTCACACTGAGCAAAGTCAATCACATGGTTTAATTAAGTCAATCATGTGGTTTACTCAGTCCCATCTACTCGTCCAGATGGAGGCTTTCCCGTGTCCCAAGTCCTTGCCGGACCCACCGATCACCAGGCATCCGCCCCGCCGCGGCCGGGCGTGCTCGTGGCGGTCCTGGCCATCGCCGGGATCGTGACGGCCTCGATGCAGACCCTGGTGATCCCGCTGGTCCCCCGGCTTCCGACGCTCCTGGGCGCCTCCGCCTCCGACGCCACCTGGGCGGTGACCGCAACCCTGCTCGCCGCCGCCGTGGCCACTCCGGTGGTGGGGCGGCTGGGCGACATGCTCGGCAAGCGCCGCCTGCTGCTGATCAGCCTGGCCCTGCTGACGGTCGGCTCGGCTGTCGCCGGCCTGTCCACCGACCTGACCCCGATGATCGTCGGACGAGCGTTGCAGGGACTGTCGGCCGGCGTCATCCCGCTCGGCATCAGCATCATGCGTGACGAACTGCCGCCCGAACGGCTCGGCGCGGCCACCGCGACCATGAGCTCATCCATGGGCGTCGGCGGCGCCATCGGGCTGCCCGCCGCCGCGCTCATCGCCGACCATGCCGACTGGCATGTGCTGTTCTGGATCTCGGCGGGGCTGGGCGCCATCGCCGCGATCCTGGTGTTCGCCCTCGTGCCGGAATCCGGCGTCCGTACGGGCGGGCGCTTCGACCTGATCGGCGCCGCCGGGCTGTCGGTCGTCCTGGTGTGCCTGCTGCTGGGGATCTCCAAGGGCACCGACTGGGGCTGGAGCGACGGACGCACCATCGGCCTGCTCGTGGCGGCCGTCGTCGTGCTGCCGGCATGGGGCCGGTGGGAACTACACACCCGGCAGCCGCTGGTCGACCTGCGGACCAGCGCCCGGCGCCAAGTGCTGCTGACCAACCTCGCCTCCGCCATGTTCGGCTTCGCGATGTTCGGCATGTCGCTCGTGCTGCCGCAACTCCTGCAGCTGCCCACCGCCACCGGCTACGGGCTCGGACAGACCATGCTGGCCGTCGGCCTCGTCCTGGCACCTCAGGGCCTGGTGATGATGGTCGTCTCCCGGTGGTCGGCGCGCATCTCCGCCGCCAAGGGGCCGAAGGTCACCCTGATGCTCGGGGCGCTCGTGGTCGCCGCCGGCTACGGCCTGAGCATCGTGCTGATGTCGGCCATCTGGCAGCTCGTCGTGGTCTCCTGCGTCATCGGAGCCGGCGTCGGATTCGCGTACGGCGCCATGCCCTCCCTGGTCATGGCCGCGGTCCCGGTGTCGGAGACCGCCGCCGCCAACAGCCTCAACACCCTCATGCGCGCCATCGGGACCTCCGTCTCCAGCGCGGTGGCCGGTGCCGTCCTGGCCCACATGACCCTCACCCTCGGCGGCGCCGCGTTCCCCTCCCAGAACGGCCTGCGCGTGGTGCTGTCCATCTGCGCCGTGGCCGCCCTTGCCGCCCTCTCCATCGCCGCGTTCCTGCCCCGCCGGCGTGGCGGTTCTCACTAACTCCTACGAAAAGGAAGACCAACCATGAAAGTCACCATCGACCAGGACAAGTGCTGTGGCGCCGGTACGTGCGTGCTCCTCGCACCCGACGTGTTCGACCAGCGAGATGACGACGGCATCGTGATCCTGCTGGACGAACGGCCGACCGAGGAACTGCACGCGGTCGTCCGCGAGTCCGCCGACGTCTGCCCCGGAGCGGCGATCTTCGTGAGCGAGGACGCGTGAACACCCCGGACCACGTGCTCGTGGTCGGCGCCTCCGCCGGCGGTCTGGCCACCGTGGAGGCCCTGCGCCGCAAGGGTTACGCGGGTCAGGTGACCGTGCTGGGCGCCGAGTCCCACCTGCCCTACGACCGGCCGCCGCTGTCCAAGCAGATCCTGTCCGGCAGCTGGGAACCCGAGCGAGCCCGGCTGCGGCCCCCGTCCGCGCTGTCCGCGCTGGACGCGGAGTTCGTCCTCGGCGATCCGGCGACCGGGCTGGAGGTCTCGGCCCGCGCCGTGCGTACGGCGTCGGGGCGGGTGCTGAGCGCGGATGCCGTGGTGGTGGCCACCGGGCTGCGCCCCCGTACGCTGCCGGGACAGACCGGCCTGGCCGGCGTCCACATGCTGCGCACCCTCGACGACGCGCTCGCGCTGCGGATGGACCTGCTGTCCGGTACGCGCCTGGTGGTCGTCGGGGACGGCGTGCTCGGCGCCGAGATCGCCGCCACCGCGCGCGGCATGGGCGTACCGGTCGCCCTGGCCGGCCCGCAACCGGCGCCGCTGGCCCTCCAGCTCGGTCAGCCGGCCGCGGGACTGCTCGCCGAGCTGCACGCCGAGCACGGCGTCGAGCTGCGGCTCGGCGCCGCGGTCAGCGGACTGACCGAACGGCACGGCCGCGTCACCGGGGTGCGCCTGGAGACCGGCGAGGTGCTGCCGGCCGACGTGGTCGTGGTCGCGTTCGGCGCCGCACCGGCGACGGAGTGGCTGGCCGGCAGCGGCCTCGAACTCGCTGATGGGCTGGTGTGCGACTCCCGCTGCCGCGCGGCGGAGGCCATCTACGCGGTCGGCGACATGGCCCGCTGGCACCACGAAACCCTCGACAGGTCGCTACGCCTGGAGAACCGGACCAACGCCACCGAACAGGCCATCACCGTCGCCGGCAACATCCTCGGCGAGGACCGCCCGTACACCCCGATCCCCTACTTCTGGACCGACCAGTTCGACGCCAAGATCCACGTCCATGGGATGCCGTCCCCGGACGCCGAGGTGTCCATCGTGGAGGGCGCCGTGGCCGAACGCCGCTTCGTCGCGGTCTATCGCCGTGATGGTCAGGCCGTCGGCGTACTGGGCTGGAACATGCCCAAGCAGGCCCGTCAGCACCGGGCGGAACTCGCCACGACCCCCCTGCTCGCGGGGTCGGCATAGCCGGCGCCTCGGGCTCCTTCGTCAGATGGGTGCCTGCCACATCGCGACGATCACGTCGATCAGGCCGTTGGCGGTGTCGTCCCAGGTGTGCCGGAAGGTGGGGTCGTGATCAGCGAGGGCCCGTTCCCGCTCGACGCACATCTGCACGATGAGGTGGCGGGCCATGGTGACGCGTTCGCGGCGGATCTCGTCGGGCAGGCCGGGCAGGGACCGGACCAGGCCGTCCCGGAACAACCGCAAGATCGGGGCGGCCGTCAGGGCTTCGTCGACCATGATCGCGTTGAGCGCGGGGTCGGCCATGACCTGCGCGGTGAACCGGGCGTACCAGGTGGGGCTGCCCAGGGTCTCCAGGTGTTCGGCGAAGGGACGGACCAGGCACGACGCCCAGTCCCGCGGGTCGGCGGAGTCGCCGATGCCGGTCATCATGCGTTCGCGGATGAGCTCGATGTGCCCGGCGTGCTTGCGGGCGATGGCGCGGATCAGGTCGGCCTTGGTGCCGAAGTGGTAGCTGACCGCGGCGTTGTTGCCCTGCCCGGCGGCCTCGCTGATCTGGCGGTTGCCGACGGCGTGCACCCCGCGTTCGGCGAACAGCCGCTCGGATGCCGCGAGAAGGGCCTCCCGCGTCGCGCTGACCTGCTCGTCTCGTGTCATCTTCATGATCGTCGTCTTCTACCGCACCGGGACTTCGCGCAGCCCGCGACGGCCCAGTCCCTCAGGTCGTCGCAGGTCCTCGGCCGTGCACGGCGAGGCGTGATGGAAGGACAGCTTATGCAATAGGCCGATCAGTGGCCCTGCCCGCCGTTTGACAGCCGCCCATCCCTCGCTAGAGTTTAAATCAATCGCTTGATTTAAATACCCAGCGCTGCAGTCTTTCGATTCGAGGAGGAAATAGTGACGACCATCCCGGAGTACGACATCGCCAGGTCGGCGACGTGCCCGATGGATCCGGCGCCCGCGATGCGAGCCCGGCAGGAGGAGGGCCCGCTGGCCCGGGTCCGGCTGTGGGACGGCAGCACCCCATGGCTGGTGACCGGCCACGCCGAGCATCGCGCGCTGCTCGGCGACCCGAGGGTCAGCGTCGAGCCCGCGCGCGGCATCCCCCGGCTCTCCCCGGCGGAGGCCGCGTCGATGGAGAGCATGGCCGCCAAGGAGGGGGGCTCGGGCGGCATCGGCTTCATCATGATGGACGACCCCGAGCACGCCCGGCTGCGGCGGATGGTCACCTCGGCGTTCACCGTCAAGCGGGTGGAGGCGATGCGGCCGGCCACGCAGGAGATCGCGGACGACCTGATCGACCGGCTGCTGGCCGGGCCGAAGCCCGCCGACCTCGTCGAGGGGTTCGCCCTGCCGCTGCCCTCGCTGGTCATCTCCAACCTGCTCGGCGTGCCGTACGACGACCATGACTTCTTCCAGGCCAACAGCAGGACCATCATCAACCGTAACTCGACCCCCGAGGAGCGGGGAGGAGCCCAGCGGCGGCTGGCCGAGTACCTGGACGGGCTGATCGGCGAGAAGCTCGCCAAACCCGCCGACGACCTGCTGTCCGGGCTGGTCGAGCGGGTCCAGGCCGGTGAGCTGACCCGGCCGGAGGCCGCCCAGATGGGGGTGCTGATGCTGTTCGCCGGGCACGAGACCACCGCGAACATGATCACGCTCGGCACGCTGGCCCTGCTGCGGAACCCTGACCAGGCCGCTCTCGTACGAGAGAGCGACGACCCGAAGCTCATCGCCTCGGCGGTCGAGGAGCTGCTGCGCTACCTGACGATCACCCACGGCGGGCTGCGCCGGGTGGCCCTGGCCGACATCGAGATCGCCGGCCAGGTCATCAAGGCGGGCGAGGGCATCATCGCGGTCAACGAGACCGCCAACCGCGACCCGTCCGTCTTCCCCGACCCGGACCGGCTGGACCTCCAGCGCAACGCCCGGCTCCACGTGACCTTCGGGTACGGCATTCACCAGTGCCTGGGACAGCCGCTGGCGCGGATGGAGCTGCAGGTCGCCTACACCGCCCTCCTGCGGCGGATCCCCACCCTGGCGACCGCCGCCGAGATCGAGCAGATCCCCTTCAAGCACGACGGCTTCATCTTCGGCGCCTACGAGCTGCCCGTCACCTGGTAGAGGACATCATGAAGATCATTATTGACCAGGACAAGTGCGTCGCCTCCGGGCAGTGCGTGCTGGCCGCCGACGACGTGTTCGACCAGCGTGACGAGGACGGGATCGTGGTGCTGCTGAACGACGACCCGTCGCCCGAGCGGCTGGCGGACGTCCAGCAGGCCGCCATGGTCTGCCCCGCCCTGGCCATCACGGTGGAAGAATGACCCCCGCGCCCATGCGTGTCCAGGGCGGCGCCCGGATGGCGCCCGCACTCGCGTGACCCGAAGACCGTGTCTCCACGGCGGTCAACGATCCTGACCGCCGTGGCCCGCGAGGAACGCGGGACATGAAGGCCATTGACACACCTTCGGCACCGGATCTACGCTCCGGTCGAATCGATTCGTTAGAGCCCGCCAAACACGTCCTTGCGATGGGCGAAAGCCCGGCTATACGCACGGACGCCGCTGTCGAATTGATTCCGAAGGAGCCGCACATGACCACGGCAACCCCACGACCGCTCGGTAGACGGCTCGCTCGCGTCACCGGGCTCCTGGCCGGGATGCTCATCGCCTTCACCATCCCGGCGCCGGCCCACGCCGCGGACGAATCCATCAGCGTCGACTTCGCCACGACCGGCGGCGCCCCCACCTACCGCGCGTCCGGGTGGATCTACGGCATGACGGAGAACGCGTCCGGACCGGCGGATCACTTCTACCGGGACGTCAAGTTCCGGTACATGCGGGCCGGTGGCGCGCAGCTCGGCTCACCCGGCGGCTGGGTGTCGGGCGCCTACGACCGCAGGTGGAACGCGACGCTGGCCCAGGCCCGGCGGACGATCGCGCTCGGCGGCCAGTTCATCATCCTTCCGCATGATTTATGGGGCGCGGATGGGTACCCGATCTCCCGCTTTCCGGGCGACAACGGCAACTGGTCCGACTACGACGCCTTCCTCACCCGCCTGATCAACGACGTACGGGCCGCCGGAATCACCGTGCAGTGGGACATCTGGAACGAGCCGAACATCTCCCTGTTCTGGAACCGCCCGCAGGCCCAGTACTTCGAGCTGTGGCGGCGCAGTTACCAGCGCATCCGTGCCGCCTTCCCGAACCAGCTGATCGTCGGACCGAGCTGCGCCTGCGTGCCCTCCACGACGAACGCCTGGTGGAACGGCTACCTCGACTTCGTCCGCGCCAACAACGTCATCCCCGACATCGTCAGCTGGCATTCCCTGCCCGGCGACCCGGTGGCCAACGTGGCGGCCGCCAACGCCACGCTCGACCCGCGCGGCGTCCCGCACCCGCGGCCGTACCAGATCAACGAGTACGGCGCGTCCAACGAGCAGAACCCCGGCGACGGGTCGTGGTACATCGCCCGGCTGGAGCGCGCGGGCGCCGATGGGTTGCGCGCGAACTGGGCGAGCGCCGGCAACCTGCACAACGATCTGGCCAACCTGCTCGTCCGCGACAGCGCCGGTCGGCACCTGCCCAAGGGCGAATGGTGGGTCTACCGCTTCTACGCCTCCCAGACCGGCCAGACCGTCTCGACGACCCCGAGCCCGGCCTATGACGCCTTCGCCACCAAGACGGCCGGCGTGGCCAAGATCCTTGTGGGCGGGGGCGGGACGACCGGCAACACCGCCGTCGGTCTGCGCCGCCTCGACACCACCAGCGGCATCGTGCAGAACAACCAGGTCCGCGCGGTCGTGCAGCGCGTCCCGTACAACGGCGGTGGCGCGGTCCAGGGGCCGATCACCGTCCAGAACACGGTCCTGACGCTGTCGGGGAACGCGATCACGCTGAACCTGCCGCACACCAACGCCGACGACACGTTCACCGTCACGCTGCTGCCGCCATCGGACGGCGGCTTCCAGTCCGTGGCGGTCGCGCAGCACTCCCAGCAATGCCTGGACAACACCGATCTGAGCACGGCCGATGGCAACGTGCAGCAGCAGTTCCCCTGCGAGGGCGGTGACCAGCAGCAGTGGAACTTCCGGCCGGTGACCGGCGTGAACGGCACGTACACCCTGGTCAACCAGCAGAGCGGGAAGTGCCTTGAGGTGACCGCGGCGGCCACCACCGACGGCACGCCGGTGAGCCAGCGGACCTGCGCCGACGGGGCGCAGAACCAGCAGTTCGCCCTGCGCAAGGTGACCTACTCGGGCAACGATCCCCGGGACTATCAGCTCGTCGCCCGGCACAGCGGCAAGTGCGTCGACGTCAGCACCATCTCAACCGCCCCCAGGGCGCCCATTCACCAGTGGACCTGCGTCCCGGCCGGCCAGGCCAGTCCGCTCAACCAGACCTGGCGGCTCTGGGGCCGGTGACGGGTGCGGACGAGGCGCACCGCCGCTCGTGGGCCGCGGCGAGAATGAGGTACGCGCTCGCCGTCCAGGTGTAGGCGCGGTCGCGCAGGCCCGCGCCGGTGCGGGCGTCGAAGTTCTCCGCGAATCCGGACTTCTCGCACAGGGCGCGGAAGCGGGCGCTGATCTCGTCGGCCAGGTCCGGGAATCCGGCGCGGCGCAGGCCGTCCTCGATCAGCACGGTCGAGGGCGCCCAGATCGGGCCGCGCCAGTAACCGTCGTCCTGGTAGTGCTCCGAGGCGGGCAGCTCGGTGGCGGGCCCGAACGCGGTCAGGTGCCGCTCGATCCGGGCGGCCAGCGCCGCCCGGACGGGTCGCGGCAGCTCCTCGCCCAGCACGATCGGCATGAGGTCGAGCAGGCTGGAGCTGGACCAGGTACGTCGGGAGTGCGCGCCTCGGGCGACGAACCGCTCGCCGTCCCACAGTTCGGCCAGGAGCGCGTCGCGCATCCGGTCGGCCTGTTCGGTCCACTTGGCGCAGGCGCCGGGGTCGGGTGCCAGGCGGGCCAGTTCGCGCATCTGCAGGACGAGGAAGGCTGCCAGGTCAGCGGTCTCGACGACCCGCTCGGGGTCGAAGGTGGTGGCGTTGTCCCAGCCGCTGTCGTTGCCGTGCTGGTAGTGCGGCAGCTCACGGCCGGGGGCGCGGCGGTTGTCGAGCCAGAAGGTGGTCCAGCGTTCCAGCGACGGATAAGTGTCGGGCGCGGGGCGGAGGTGGCCGAGGGCCCAGCCGTGGATGGGCGGCTTGACGAAGTTGTACAGGATCTCGGAGTGGGTGACGGAGTCGGGCAGCGCGCCGGCGGCGTCCTGGTGGTCGAAGGGCAGCCGGTACTGGTGCCAGGCCAGCTCCGGCAGGCCATCGGCGAGGGCGATGGAGTTGAAGCAGTGGTCCCAGCTCCACACCTTGTCCATCCAGTGCTTGGACATGAGCACGGCGGGCCTGGTGACGAAACCGGCGGGGCGGACGGTGGCCGACCACAGCACGTAGGCGGCCAGCTCGGCGGCGGGCGTGCGGTCACTGCGCCAGGGCGCGACCGCCGTGGCGAACGCGTCGAACTCCGCCCGCGCCGCCTCGGCGACCTGCTCGAAGGCGTCGCCGCTGGTGTAGGGGGCGCGAGCGGTCTCGTACTCCTCGATGGCGATCTCCCACTCACCGCTGAGGAGGAGACCGCGTTCGGCGGTGCCCAGCGCCTGCGTGCCACGGTGCTCGGCCTGCCCGCCGAGGAGAGTGACGCGGTAGCGGCGGCCGGTCTGGTAGACGGTGAAGACGTACGAGCCGTCGACGGGGTCCTGGTAGAAGTACGGGCCGCTGAACGGCGTCAGGACGGGATCGGCGGCCAGCAGGCGGAGCCCGAGACCGCGGCCTCTGACCCGCACTGTGTCGGGGCCCTCGTAGGCGAGGTCGATGCGGCCGTCGTCACGGCTCCAGGTGAGCTGATGCGGGGTGGCCGTGAAGACGCTCTCGGCACTGGGGATCAGCCGCAGGATCGCGTGCATGCCGGTCTGGTGCGAGACCAGGTGCACATCCTCGGCATAGGTCTGCTCCGCCACCACGGGCGAGAAGCCGAACCAGGAGCCGTGGTAGCTGAACGGAATGTCCCGCAGGGAGAACACCGGGCCTGAAGCGGCGACGGTCATGAAGTGACAGGTCCCTTCTCAGTCTTTGACGGCGCCCGCGGTGACGCCGGCGGCGACATAGCGCTGGGCGACGACGAGCAGGATGGTGGCGGGGACGGAGGCGATCACGGCGGTCGCCATGATCGCGTTCCATTCCTGGTTGTTGTTGCCGATGTAGTGATAGATGCCGAGGGTGATCGGCTGGTGATCGCCGCCCTGGTCCAGGGTGGAGGCGAAGACGAAGTCCGACCACGCCCACAGGAACGCGAACAGCGACACGGTGATGAGCGAGTTGCGGCTGACGGGCAGCACGATCGAGACGAACTCACGCACCACCCCGGCGCCGTCGGTACGGGCGGCCTGCAGCAACTCCTCCGGAATGCCGGACATGAACGTGGTCAGGATCAGCACCGCGAAAGGCACGGCGAGGGTGGAGTCGGCCACGATCAGTCCGGGAACGGTGTTGAGCACGCCGCTGGACAGGAAGATGGCGTAGAAGCCCATCGCCATGATGATCCCGGGGATCATCTGCGCGATGAGCAGCACGAAGCTCAGCGCCCCGCCGCCGCGCGGGCGCAGCTTGGCCAGCGAGTACGCGGCCGGCGCCGCGAGCACCAGGGTCAGCGCCACCGTGCCGAGCCCGACGACCAGGCTCACCCCGAGATAGGGCAGTTGCTGGTCCAGCACCGCCCGGTAACCGTCCAGGGTGCCGTTGACGGGGAACCAGTTGGTCCTGCGCATGTCCTGCTCGGGGGTGAACGACACGTTGATCATCCAGTAGACCGGGAACAGCATCACGCCGGTCAGCACCAGCCCGATCACGGTCTTCAGGTGCTTCATGCCTGCGCCTGCCTTCGCTGCGCGCGGATGTAGACCAAGCCGAAGACCAGCGCCATGACTATGAGCAGGTTGCCGACGGCGGCGCCGGGGCCGAAGGAGGGCACCAGGTTGCCGAACCCGAGCCGATAGGACCAGGTGGCGAACGTGGTCGAGGCCCCGCTCGGCCCGCCCTTGGTCATGATCCAGATGATGTCGAACACCTTCAGCGTGTAGACCAGCCCGAGCAGCAGCGTGATCGCCGACACCGGCCGCAGCAGCGGGAACGTCACCCGCCAGAAGCGCTGCCAGCCGTTGGCGCCGTCCAGCTCGGCGGCCTCGTAGATGGCCGGCGAGATCGCCCGCAGCCCCGAATACAGCACCACCAGGTTGAACGGGATGCCGATCCAGATGTTGGCGATGGTGACCGACCACAGCGACCAGTCCGGCGAGGTCAGCCAGTTCACCGGGCCGATGCCGAGCCACGACAGCGCCGCGTTGACCACGCCGGAGTCGCTGTTGAGCATCCATGACCAGGTCGAGGCGGACACGATCAGCGGCAGCAGCCACGGCACCAGGAACAACCCACGCAACGTGGCCGAAAGCCGGAAGTTCTTCAGGAAGAACAACGCCAGCGCGAGCCCGATGGCGAACTGGAAGGCCAGCGAGACCAGCGTGAACACCGCCGTGTGCCACAGCGCGGGCCCGAAGGTCGCGTCGGCGAACACTTTCGCGTAGTTGGCGACCCCGGCGAACGGGGCGTCGCCCCGCACAAAGGAGCGCACGGTGTAGTGGCGCAGGCTCAGCTCGATGTTGCGGTAGAGCGGATAGGCGTAGAAGACCAGCAGGTACAGCACGACCGGGGCGAGGAACGCCCAGGCCGCCCACTGGCCGGACCGCGCGCGTGCCGCCCGATGGCCCCTCGTCGTCGAGCGGTCCAGGGCCATAGGGGTCTGTGTCGCCTGACTCATTGGGTGGCGTTCGCCGCCGACGACTGCGCTGCCGTCATCGCCTCCTGCGGAGACTTCGACCCGCTCAGCGCCGCCTGCACCGCGCCCCACATGGGCTCGGAGATCTTCGGGTACTTGGTGCCCAGGTCGTCGCTGGTCCGGCCCTTGGCCGCCTTGACCGCCTCCACCCACACCCGCAGGTCGGGCGTGGCCGCCACCTGCTTGGCCTGCACCGCCTCCGTGGGTGCGATGTAGGACAGCGTGGTGGTCGTGGTGAGCGAGTTGTCGGCGCTGGTCAGGCAGGTCACGAGCTTCTGCGAGGTGGCGTAGCGGGCGGTGCCGGACTGGACGGGGATGCTGACGAACTCGCCGCCGGTGGGCGCGGGCGCGGTGCCGCCGCCCTTGGCGGGGACCGGGATGATGCCGTACGCGAAACCGGCCTTCTTGGCGTTGGCCAGCTGCCAGGTGCCGTTCTCGGCGAAGGCGAAGTCGCCGCTCGCGAACTCCTGCCAGCTCGTCGTCTGGGTGTTGTTGATGACCGAGTTGGGGGCGTACCCCTTCTTCAGCCAGTCGCTCCACAGCGCCACCGCCGACACGCCCTCGGGCGAGTCGAGCTTGGTGAGGTTCGCGCCGGAGCCCCAGAACCAGGGCAGGAACTGGAAGCTGCCCTCCTCGGTGCCGATCGCCGAGAACGTGATGCCCTTCTTACCGGACGCCTTCACCTTCTCCAGCGCCCCGGTCAGCGACGTCCAGTCCTTCACCGAGGCGATGTCCACCCCGGCCTTCTTCAGGACGTCCTTGTTGTAGTACAGGGCGAGGGTGTTGGCGCCGATCGGGACGCCGTAGGTCTTGCCGCCGCTCTGTCCGGCCGCCAGCAGGTTCGGCGCGATCGCCGTGACGTCGAGCTTGTTCTCCTCGGTGGTGGTGAGAACGCCTGCCTCGGCCAGGGTAGAAACGACGGGATTGTCGACGATGAGCACGTCCGGCGAGTTGCCCTGCTGAGCGGCCAGCAGCGCCTTGTTGGTCAGGTCGCTGGTGTCGTAACCGGTGCGCTCGACCTTGACGCCGGCGTCGGTGCCGCACTTCTCCAGCAGCTTCACCCACTCCGAGCTCTTGTCGTACTGCGGGTACGGGTCCCAGACCGTGTAGCTCCCGCCCCCGGCGGCCGGGCTCGCGCTCGCCGAAGCACCGTTGCCGCTTTCAGACGATGACGAGCAGGCGACCAGCCCGCCCACGGCGGCCAGGACCGCCAGACTCGCGCCGGCCGCACGCCGGCTCCTTGCCGCTGATCTCATTGGGCTGACCTCCGCTGACAGGTGTCCCGCGGCCGTTCCCGGCCGAGTCGAATCGATTCGCCGAACCGATTCGCTGAAGATAGGCCCGCTTCACCGCGAGAGTCAATGGGAGGTGCGGCCGGATCTCCGAGATGGCGCGTGGGATACGCCGCGAGACTCCCGAGACGTCGTCGCGTGGGATGCGCGGCAGGGGGCGAATCCTCGTCACGAACTCCGACGACGTACCATCTCGTGAACCGGTTCGACCTACCATGGTCGCCGGGCGGTGGATCGGACGAGGAGCACGGGTGAACATCGGAGAGATCGCCAAGCGGGCGGGCGTGTCGCGCAGCACCGTCTCGTACGCGCTCACCGGCAAGCGCCCGGTGTCGGAGGAGACCAAGCGCCGCATCCAGGCCGTCATCGACGAGCTGGGCTACCGGCCCAACGCCGCCGCCAGGGCGCTCAAGGAGGGCCGTACCCGCACCATCGGCCTGGTCATCCCGCCCGCCAGCCAGCGCCTGACCGACATGCAGCTCGGCTTCGTGGCCAGCGTGGTCGACGCCGCCGCCCGCGCCGACCTCGACGTCCTGCTGTCACCCTCGGGCGGCGAGCACGACCGCTCCTTCGAGCGCGTCGTCACCGGCCGGCGCGTGGACGGCGTCATCCTGATGGAGATCCGGCTGGAGGACGACCGGGTGACCCGGCTGCTGGAGAGCGGCCCGCCGTTCGTCGGCATCGGCCGTACCCGCCGCCCGGAGGACATGTCCTGGGTGGACGTCGACTACGAGACGCTCATCGCCAAGTGCGTCCACCACCTGGCCGACCTCGGCCACCGGCACCTGGCGCTGGTCAACCGCAACGCCGAGCTGGTCGCCGCCGGCTACGGGCCGGGCCACCGCGCGCAGGCCGGCTTCGATCGCGCCATCGCCGAACGCGGCCTGCACGGCGTGCGGGTCTGCTGCGCCGACGACGCCCAGGCCGGACAGAGCTGCCTGCGGCAGCTGCTCGCCGACCATCCGGAGCTGACCGCCATCGCCACCATCAACGAGGCGGCGGTGTCCGGCATGTACCGCGCGCTGGCCGAGGCGGGCTTGACCGTGCCCGGAGACTTCTCCATCGCCGGCGTCGCCGCCCAGCACTGGGCCGAGAACCTGCACCCGCCGCTCACCGCCGCCGACGTCCCCGCCGACGAGATGGGCGCCCGCGCCGTCGAGCTGCTCATCCAGCGCATCGCCGACCCGGCCACCCCGCACCACCACCTCCTGATCGCCCCGCCGATCTCGCTGCGCGCCACGACCGGGCCCGCCCTGCCCCGCATCTGACGACCGTGGACGCCGCCCGAGACCCACTCCGGGTCCAAATCCGGGCCCTGTCCGCGTAACGGCGGCATGTCGCGACCGTTTCCGGCTCTTGACCACCGCGCCAAGAGGCGCTTATGGTCCAGTCGAATCGATTCGACCAGGAAAGGCCCATGGGTCAGCTTCTCGGCCGTAAGCGACCGAGCTTGCAGCTCCTCGCCGTCGATGGTTTCGACGGTCTGGTCCGCGTCAGGCAGCGTGACTGACTGCCCAGCCCGTAACGCCGCGTGCGGCGATGTTGCGGGCTGCGTTGACGTCGGCGTGCTCAGCGAAGCCGCACGACGTGCACGAGAAACAGGCCTGATCGAGCCGGTTCTTGCGGTCCACATGCCCGCACGAGGAGCATTGCTGGGAGGTGAAAGCCGGGTCGACGTGGATGACGGCGACCCCGGCCCGGGCCGCCTTGTAGCCGAGGAAGCCATCCAGCTGGTGGAAGCTCCAGGAATGCAGCGTGACCCGCTGGGGCTTGCGAAGCCGTACCCGGTCCCGGATGCCCTGCAGGTCTTCCAGGGCGATCCCTTGGCCGGTGCGTTCTGCCTCGGTCACGATCTGCTTGGCGATGACATGATTGGTGTTGGCGGCGAACCGCGCTTCTTTGCGGCGGCGCTTCTTGAGCAACCGCTTGGCGGACTTGGTGCGCTTGGCCTGCAAGCGGCGGCGCAACTCCCGGTGGCGGTGCCGGACCGCGTTCAGCCCCTTGCCGCAATGGCGGGTTCCGGTGCTGGTGGTGGCGATGTTGGCGATGCCCAGATCCACCCCCAGGAAGGCGTCCGGGTCCTTGACGCGGGGCTCGGGCAGGTCGCAGGTGGCGATCAGGAACCACCTGCCGTCCCGGTAGAGCAGATCGGACTCGCCCTTGCGGTGTGCCGACAGAGTGGTAGCTGTTCGGCGGAGGCGGTGAATCTCAGGTTCCTCAGCCTGCCGGTCACCGACCAGATCGACACCGTCCGCGCGTCGAGCTGCCAGGACAGGCAGCGGTCGTCGAAGAGCTGGGCGGCATCAGCGCGGAAGGCGATCGGCGTGGACTCGGCCCGTTCCCGGCGGGCAGAACCCACCTTGCCCAGGTTCCCGGCGCGGATGTTGGCGTGCAGGGTGGCGTAGGCGTCGGCGACCTTCTTGATGACATGCTGCGCGGCCTGGGCGGCCAGCCCATACTCGTCCTTGATCTGCGTGT
The DNA here is from genome assembly GCF_050942315.1 of Nonomuraea sp. CA-143628. Taxonomy (NCBI): domain Bacteria; kingdom Bacillati; phylum Actinomycetota; class Actinomycetes; order Streptosporangiales; family Streptosporangiaceae; genus Nonomuraea; species Nonomuraea sp. CA-143628. The sequence continues at coordinate 6,325,015 of NZ_CP192072.1, read as the reverse complement.
AGGTGTGCTTGCGCAGGTCGTAGTTGCGGAAGGTGCGCTGGGCGTGGGCTTGGCGGGAGACCTGGCAGGCGGCCGCGTTGACCGCGCGCAGGGTCGCCTCCAGCGCCGCCGCCTGCTCGGGCGTCGGCAGGAGCTTCACCTGCACCACCAGTCTCATCATCGAACACATTATCGTTCGGTCCATGTCACCGCGGTGGGAATAGGGATCCGGATATCCGCCAGAGGCCGCACCGTCGTTCACCGCCTCCACGCGCATGTGGTCTTCACCCCCATACACCGGCGCAAAGTGTTCATCGAGGAGATGTTGCGCCGCTGTGAAGCCATCATGATCGAGGTATGCGACACCTTCGGCACCGTCCTGGCCGCGTTCAACGGCGAGCACGATCATGAGCGTGCCTGCTGGTCCCCGCCCTACCTCGCCGCCACCTCACAGCCGATCATCAACGAGTACATCGACAACCAGAAACGGCCGGACTGATCCGCTCACATGATCAGGCCGTCACGGCACCGCTCGGGCCTGGAGGCCCTCCCGCGCTGCCGTTTCCTCCCGGGCGTAAACCCCCGGGTTCCACGCCAGATTCCGCTGAACCCTGGTCCCGGCGGCCACGCCTGCGCGTGTCCCATGCCGCTCTCGCCAACCTCCGGCGGCCACGACGTCGGCGGCCTGCGTACCGGCTCCGACGTGACGCTGGACGTCAAGGTCTCGGCGCCCCAGGACGGCACCTATGACCTGTCCGTCTTCGCCAACTCCATGAACACCGCCGACGCCGTCAAGGAGCAAGGCCCCACCAACGTCTTCCTCCGCGTGGACGGCAAGGCCGAGCAGGAGGTGCACCTGCCCCTCGGTTACCGGTGGCTGGTCTGGGACCACGCCGACGCCAAGGTCGCGCTGACCAAGGGCGAGCACGTTCTCACCTTGGCCGCCAAGAGCCTGGACGGCACGCGCGCCACCAAGAGTGACGCGCTCGTCGACAAGATCGATCTGTCCCTCGCCAACCCTGCGGCGGCCGAGACGATCTACGAAGCCGAGTACGCCACCCTCAAGGGCGCGAGCACCGACTACAGCCGCAAGAAGGTCTCCGGCCCCGGCCACGTCACCATCGGCAAGGATCAAACTGCCACCTTCTGGGCCTACTCCCCCGACGACGGCGAATTCACCCTCACCCTCGACACCCTCGGCGGTGGCCGGGCCTGGCTCGACGTCAACGGCCGGCGCCTCACCGGGGTCAGCGCCGGCACCACGGTGAAGGCTTTCCTGTCCGGCGGCATCAACAAGATCACCCTCACCGGCCAGTCCGGCAGACTCCGCCTGGACCGCCTCCGCGTGCGGAACACCGACGGCACGCTCAAGCCCACCTGGTACGAAGCCGAAGCCGCCCGGGTCGCCGGCACCGCCAAGGTCGCCGCGTACCCGCTGGCCGACGGCGGCAAGGCCGTCACCGACGTCGGCGGCGCCCCAGGCAACGCCAGCACCCTCACCTTCGACGTCACCGCCCCCAGGAACGGCGCCTACGCCGTGACCGTCCGCTACGCCAACCCCGAGCAGTCACCCGCCTCGCACTACAACCCCGACCCGCTGGCCCGCCACGCCGAGATCTCCGTCAACGGCGCCCCGCCCCGGCGCGCCTGGTTCCCGCACTCATTCCACGCCGACAACTTCTGGGAGCTCACCGTCCCGGTCCAGCTCAAGAAGGGAGCCAACACCATCGCCTTCGCCTCGCGGGAACTGCCGAACTTCGACGGCGACTCCTCCATCTCCGACACCTTCCCCGATATCCTGCTCCGATCGAAGTACGCCCCCATCGTCGACAAGATCGCGGTGACACCGCTCGCCAAACCGTGAGTCAGCGCAGGTCCGCGGCTACATCGTCGGGTTCCCGGCTGTCACTGCCGGAGCCCTGGGGCCGTTGCCGCGGACCTCGCGCGAGAACGTAGACGAACAGGACCGCCATGACCGCCGCGCCCGCCCACATGGCCTGCTGCCAGCCGTCGACGAAGGACTCCTGGGCGGCTCGAATCAGCGCCCGCGCCTGGGGACCCGCCCCGTCGGCGGCCGTGAGGGCGTTGACCACGCCCTCACGGGCGGTGTCGGCGCCTGGCACTCCATCGAGGCGGGCATCGATGGCGCCGCGGTAGCCGGCGGTCAGGACCGCTCCGAGCAGCGCGACACCGAGCGCGGTGCCGAACTCCCGGGTGACGTCGTTGAGCGCGGACGCGACACCTTGACGCGCGCGCGGCAGGGCGGCGGTGATGGCCTCGGTGGCCGGCGTCATCGTCAGACCCATGCCGAGTCCCATGGCGAGCATGCCGGGGAGGATCGACAGGTAGCCGCCGTCGACGGAGACGAAGGTGGCCATGAGGACCAGCCCCGCGCCGCCCAGAAAGATCCCCGAGGCCATCGTCGAGCGGCTGCCGACACGCGCGGCCACCTTCGGTGCGAGGCCGGAGGCGAACATCATCAGCAGCGCCATCGGCATGAGCGCCAGGGTGGAGCGCAGGCCGGACCAGCCGAGCACCGCCTGGAAGTACGGGAAGAGGACCACGAAGATCCCTGCCTGCACGCCGAAGACGGTCAGGAGCGACACGGAGCCGCTCGCGAGACCTCGCTCGCGGAACAGGCGGACGTCGAGGAGTGGCGCCGGCCGGCGTAGCTCCCATGCCACGAATCCGGCGGCGGCGATGACGCCGACCAGGAGGCTCAGCAGCGTCGCGGGCGCGGTCCAGCCTCGTTCGGGGCCCTCCTGGAGAAAGAAGACGAGCCCGACCACCGCGACCACGGACGACAGCGAACCGACGGCGTCGAACCCGTGCCCGGACGCCTCACGCGAGTTCGGGACGGATCGCAGCGCCATGACGATGGCGACGACGACGAGCACGACCGGCAGGACGAAGAGCCACCGCCAGCTCGCCAGGTCGACCAGGATGGCCGACAGGTACATCCCCAAGATGCCGCCGCCGCCGGCGACGCCGGTCCACACGCCGATCGCCTTGGCGCGTTCCTCGTCCGGGAAGGTCGAGGTGATGACCGCAAGGGTGGCCGGCATGATCATCGCCGCCCCTGCGCCGCTCAGGAAACGCGCGGCGAGCATGAGCTCCGACGACGTGGCAAGACCGGCCGCCGCGCTCGCCACACCGAAGAGGAGCAGGCCGGCGAGGAGCACCGGCCGGCGGCCCCACCGGTCGCCCAGCGCGCCGAGCGGCAGGAGCAGCGCGGCCAGAGTGAGGGTGTAGATGTTGATGAACCACAGGACCTCGGATTGCGAGGTGTCGAACGCGACGCTGAGCTCCGGCTGGGCGACGTTCAACCCGGACACCGAAGCGATGACGGCCATGAGCGCGACGCAGACCCCGGCCAGGATCGTACGTCGTTGTCGTGGGTCTTGGATGGTCGGGCCGGGGGCTGTCGCGTCTGAGGACGGGTTCGTACTCACGGGATTCCTTTCTCGAAGGCAAGGGGAATCGGCGCCGGAGCGGTGGGCCCCGGCGCTGTCGAATGGTGTGACTACCGGCGTCGGGTGGCGCGCACGACGACGTCGTGGACGCTCGACAGCGCGGGCGAGGTGACGTGCCAGCCGTGGGAGGCGAGCCAGATCGCCTCGGCACCGCTGCCGCACCCCGCGTCCAGTGCCGTGCCCGGCGTCAGTCCGCTGGTCTCACGAGCCAGGTACGGGTTCGGCGGGCTGCCGCCCATGGATCCGGGAACCCCGGCTGGCCTCTCTTGCCAGTGCCGCTCCCAGAAGTCCTTGTCGAATTCGTGCGTCATAGGTCGTCCCTCTCTGCGGGTGCGTGCCTCATGGTGCTGAACGCCAAGGCGGATGCGCAAACTCTGTTGCCGAATGGCAAAATGGCAGGATGGACGAAGCCATTGACCGCACTCTCGACGCCGTCGGACCGAGGTTGAAGCGCCTTCGGCTGCATCGGGACGTCACACTCGCCGACCTCGCGGCGGAGACCGGGATCTCCATCAGCACCTTGTCCCGGCTGGAGGCGGGCCTGCGACGTCCCACGCTCGAGCAGCTGCTCCCGCTGGCTCGCGCCCACGGGGTCACCCTCGACGAGCTCGTAGACGCGCCGCCGACCGGCGACCCCCGTGTCAATCTGCGGCCTATCTCCCGTGGCGACGGCGCCGTCATCCTGCCGCTGACCCGGAGGCCCGGCGGGATCCAGGCCTACAAGTTCGTCCTCCCCGCCGGAAGCGACGACGCCGAACCCGACCTGCGCAGCCACGAGGGCTATGACTGGGCCTACGTCCTCAACGGAACGCTCCGCCTCGTACTCGGCGAACACGACCTCATCCTCAAGCCCGGGGAGGCGGCGGAGTTCGACACGCGCACCCCGCACTGGTTCGGGGCCACCAGCGCCGGTCCCGTCGAGTTCCTGAGCCTCATCGGGAGACAGGGCGAACGCACGCACATCCGCGCGGCACCGAGACCTGGCCCGGCCGAGCTCGGGGACCTCAAGTCCTAGAAACCGCGTCCACCGTCATCATCTCGACCGGGTGCCGCCACCGCTGGTTCACTCTTGCTTCATCGTCCTTCCCTACCGTGGGGCTCGCGTCGGCAGGCCCGCACCCCGGAGGAGCGATGAGCAAGTTACCCGGCGGCCTCGCGCGAGTCGCCGTGGCGGCGGCCACCACCCTGGCAGCGGCCGGGTGCGGAATGAGCGCCCTCCGCCATACCCCGTCCATCCTGGACAAGGACGAGCTGATCGTCGCGGTGAAGCCGGACCAGCCCGGCCTGGGTCTGCGGACCAGGCAGGGCACCTTCGAGGGCTTCGACGTGGACGTGGCCACCTATGTGGCCGGCCACCTGGGCAAGAAGGTCTCCTTCATCGCCACGACGTCGGAAGGCCGGGAGGCCAAGCTGAACTCCGGCGAGGCCGACATGGTGGTGGCCACCTACTCCATCAGCCCACCGCGCAAGATGCAGGTGACGTTCGCGGGGCCGTACTACGTATCGCAGCAGGACATCCTGGTCCGCAACGGAACGACGAACATCGGCAACGTACGAGATCTCGCGGGGCGCAAACTGTGCGAGGCCCAGGGCTCCATCTCCACGTCGCGGATCATCGAAGGCCGCGGCGTGGCCGCCGTCCTGGTCCCGGCCCGCACCTACAGCGAGTGTGTGGACCTCCTCAGGTCCGGCGCGGTGGACGCGGTCTCCACCGGAGACCTGATCCTGGCCGGGTTCGCCGCCCGGGACAAGGGCGCGTACACCATCGTTCACGCCCCGTTCACGGAGGAGCGGTACGGCGTCGCCCTCCGCCACGGCGACATCGCCGGATGCGAGGCGGTCAACCGGGCCATCACCGCGATGTACCAGTCCGGAACGGCGCCCAAGCTCCTCCGCAAACACTTCGGCGCGACGGGCCTTTCGATATCCACCTCAGTGCCACAGTTCGAAGGCTGCGCCTGAGCTTGACCTTCAGCTCTTACGGTCCTGGTGCTCGGTGAGTGTTTCGGTGTGCCAGTGCGCGCTGCCAGATACCCGCAGCACGAGGAAACGTGGGCGCATCGTGGCGGTCCGGTCGCCCCGGGAAATATCGCGTGATCAAGGCGCCACTATCGGGCTCCGGGCTGGATCAGGCCTGTCTCGTAGGCGGCGATGACCGCCTGGATCCGGTCACGCAGGCCGAGCTTGGACAGCACGTTGCTGACGTGCGTCTTCACCGTGTGTTCGCTGACCACGAGCTCCGCCGCGATCTCGGGGTTCGACAGGCCGCGGCCGAGCAGGGTCAGGGTCTCGCGCTCGCGTCCGGTCAGTATGGTCAGGTCGGCGGCGGGCGGGCCGGGACGAGCCTTCTTGCGGACGATGTCGTCGATCAGCCGACGGGTGACCGCGGGAGCCAGCAGAGCCTCCCCGCCGGCGGCTACTCGTATCCCGTGGACCAGGTCGTCTGCGCGTACGTCCTTGAGCAGGAAGCCGCTCGCCCCTGCCTGGAGCGCGTCGTAGACATAGTCGTCCTGGTCGAATGTGGTCAACATGACGACCTTCGCGCTCGTCTCCGCGCACACGACCCTGGCGGCCTCGATGCCATGCGGATGTCCAGCAGGACCACGTCGGGCGCGAGGCGGCGGACCGCCTCGACCGCCTCCTGCCCGTCGCCGGCCTCGGCCACGACCCGCATGTCCGGCTGGGAGTCCACGATCAGCGCGAATCCGCTCCTGACCAGCTCCTGGTCGTCCGCCACCACCACGCTGATCGTCATATCGACTCCCCGGCCGGTAGCCTGACCACGACCTCGAACCCCGTTGAGCCCGCGTCGTAGGTGACGGTGCCGCCGCAGGCCGCGGCCCGCTCACGCATGCCGACCAGGCCGTGACCGCCCCTGCCTGGAGCGGCCCCGCGGCCGTCGTCGGAGATCGTGATCATCAGTTCGTCGTCCTTCCAGTCGAGCCTGACCTCGCCGGTCGTGGCCCCGGCGTGTTTGACCATGTTCGTGAGCGCCTCCTGGACGATTCGGTAGGCCGCCACCTCGGCGTCCGCGGGCAGCGCGGACGGAGTGCCCGCGACGGCCAGCCGTACGGCGGGGCCCGTCTCGGAGACCCGCGCGACCATCCCCCGGAGGCCGCCAAGGGTGGGTTGCGGGGCCCGCGCGGAGTCGGCGTCTCTGAGCAGGTTGAGCATGCGGCGGAGCTGGCCCTGCGCCTCCCTGCCCGCGTCGGATATCGCCCTGAACGCCTGCTCGGCCCGTTCCGGAGCGCTCCGCACGGCGTACGGCCCGGCCTCGGCCTGGACGATCATGACGCTGATGCCGTGGGCCAGGATGTCGTGCATGTCACGGGCGATCCTGGCCTGTTCCCGCTCGGCGGCCCGTTCCTCGGCCAAGGCCGCGTACTGCCTGTGCTGCACCACGGCGCGCACCGTCGGCGGCCCCGGCCTCACGCCGCTGCGCACCCAGGCCTGGAACGCCACGAACAAGCTCGACCGCGCCGGCGTGCGCGGATCGCTGCGCAGGTCCTACATCTCCTTGCACCGGCTCGCGGCCGACGCCGGACTCTTCCCCGAGGCCTACTACGACCCGGCGGCCACACTCAGCGAGCTCACCCAGCCGGTGCTGGCCATGTGGGGCAGCGAGGACAACCAGGTGATGCCGGCCGAGAGCGCCGAGCGCTTCCGCGCGAACGTACATAACGGCCTGACCGTGAAGTTCTTCCCGGACGCTCCCCACGCGCTGCACTCCGGCGAGAACACCCTCAGCCCCGGGTACGCCGAGGCCGTGGGATCGTGGATCAAGGACGTCGCCGCCGGAACCGTCCCGGCCTCCAGCGCGCAGCCCTACCCCGCGCAGGAGTCGCGCAGCGTGGACACTCCGCCGTCGGCCTGGTGGGAGTCGTGGCAACTGATGATCGGCGGCATGGCGCTGATTGACACCATGCCGCGTACCAGCACCTGAGTGTGCGTGTCCAGGAAGATGGTGCCCGTCCACACACGGCCATCGGCGTCGGGAATTTCCAATGTCTGTTCCCGATGCGCCGCTACCCGACCGAGGATCTCGCGGATCATCTCGGTGGCGTCGTCCGTGAGCAGCGACCGAGGCCATGCTCGGGCGGCTCAGTCAGCACCTGCTCAATCTGCTCGTGCAGCGCATTCCACGCTTGCGAATCGTCATCTCTGAGCCGCTCCGGCACCCAGCGCAGCACCTGGCGGCGGTCAGGGTAGTCCAGGCGCTGAACGGCGGCCAGTGGGATGCGGTAGAGCTCCGCGTAGTTGCTGTGCTCGTTCCGCGTCAACCTGTCTGCGGCCTCCCACAGGAACGTGACGTCTTCGACGGTCCAGGGAGTGTCACCTTCGGCCGCTTCGCGCTCGGGCTGCCGCACGTACCCCAGGACACTATCCCAGGGGGCAGGGTATTCCTCCATGACGCCCATGTCAGTCTTCCATCAGCGCGAGCTCGACGAACGACACAACCTGATCGTCGGTCACGTCGACTGTGCCCGATGAGTCCTCACCCCGGAGTGTTTCAGTTGATCATAGACTCGGGGAAAGTCCGCGCCCGAGCGCCCGTTCCACGGCGATGCGAGTCAGCCAGCCGAGGCCCGCGGTGAAAAGGGGCGGCCACACGATCGGGCCGAAGGAGTAGCCGACCAGCACCGCTAGCGGGATCCATACGCGGTGCACCGCCTGGTAGAGCAGTCCCGGCGGGCTGACCCGCGCAAGCCGAGCCAGGTCGGGCAGTGCGAGGAACATCAGCATGGCGGCCGTGGTCGGCAAGCCGTACTTGACGCTTTCGAAAACCGCGAATGCGGCCAGGAACAGCGCGAATATGCCCCAGCCGATCTTCCGTATCCAACCGCCGACGCTCTGACGGCTGCCGGCTCCCGCAGGGAGTGGAGACACGTCATCGGACGTGCGTTCGGTTGTCACGCCCAAAGCATAGGCCGGATGCCTGCAGCGATCTCCCTGGGCGTGCGCCGCAACCGGCTTCCGGCCCGATCGAGGTGTACCTCCAGCGCGAAAGCCACCCACCGCACCTGCTTCCCCTTCGTGGCCTTCGCATCATCTGCGCAAGTCGCGTTGAGGTCCGTCCCGTGCGGTTGTCGGCCGGAGAACTACACGGACCAGGGTTCCGAAGTGCGGCGTTCGCCTACGGATCAGGCCAGGTGGCTGAGGTCGACTCACTGCCGGTCTGCACTCCTCGTGCGCTTCTCAACTCGACGAAAGCTGAGAGGTCATCGGCGCTCTGCGGGGGCGCGGCTCAAGCGGATCATCGCCCGGTACAGGGCCGTCGGGGTGGGCGCGGGCGGCAGGGGCTCGGGGTTCGCGGGGTCCGGGACGGCGTACGACTGGATCATGCAGCCGACCAGCCGGCGCCACGCCTCCGGGGCCGCGCCGGCCGTGGCCGCTATGACACCGGCGTTGGCCATCAGCAGGATGACCAGGTCCTCGGTGGTGAAGTCGGGGCGCAGCCGGCCGGCCGCCTTGGCCCGTACGACCAGCTCGCTGAAGCCCCGGTAGGCCTCGTCCCGCTTGGCCTCCAGGATTTTGGCGCTGGGGAAGGTCATGGTCAGTACGTCGGCGAAACCGCGGTCCGCGGCCTGCATGCCGCAGACGGTCTCGATGTAGTGGGTGAATCCGTGCCACGGATCGGGGTCGGCCAGCGCGGTGGCGACGGCGTCGGCGTACGTCTGCATGGTGTCGGCGAAGACGGCCGCGACCAGGTCCTCGCGAGCGGAGAAATGCCGGAAGAGCGTCGCGATTCCAACACCCGCCTCGCGCGCCACGGAGGCCATCGACGCCTCGATGCCGTCGCGCGCGTAGACCCGCCGGGCCGCGGCCAGGATGCGATCACGGTTGTGCCGGGCATCGATGCGCAGGCCCTGGGTCGAGGGGTCTGCCGAGGGGTCTGGGGAAGCGGGGACGCGGCGGGCGGCAGGGCTCATGAAGCCATCATATCTAATCGGAATGACCTATCCGATTCTGGTGTTACGCTGCACAGAGAGACCGGATAGGCCATTCCGATTAGTTGAGGAGAGTCATTCATGCGCGCTGTCGCTCTGAGTTCCGTCCCCGCGAGCCCCGCCGTCACCGAGGTGGCCGCGCCCCGGCCCGAAGCCGGTGAACTGCTGGTGAAGGTCGCCGCTTCGTCGATCAACGGCTTCGACGCGGCGACCGCGGCCGGCTACCTGCGGCAGATGATGGAGCACCGCTATCCGCTGATCCCGGGCAAGGACTTCGCGGGCACGGTCGAGGCCGTGGGTGAAGGCGTCGAGGGGTTCGCCGTCGGGGACCACGTCTTCGGCGTGGCGATGAAGCCGTTCCTGGGCACCGGCTCGCTCGCCGAGTACCTCGTCGTATCCGCCGCCTACGGTGTGGCGCACATTCCCCAGGGGCTCTCGACCGCCGCGGCCGGAGCGCTGGGACTGGCCGGAACGGCCGCCCTGGACAGCGTCGACGCCGTGGACCCGCAGAAGGGCGAGACCGTCCTGATCTCCGGCGCCACCGGCGGCGTGGGCGCGCTCGCCGTGCAGGTCACGGTGGCTCGCGGCGCCCGGGTGCTCGCCACCGCGCGGCCGGGCGCGGAGAGCGATTTCGTACGGGGGCTGACCGACGCCGAGATCCACCTGGTGGACTTCACCGCGGAGGTGGAGGCGCAGGTGCGCGCTCTGGCCCCGGACGGCGTGGACGCGGTGCTGCACCTGGCCGGCGACGGCGCGCAGCTGGCGGCGCTGCTGAGGCCGGGCGGCCGGCTCGCCTCCACCCTCGGCTTCGGCCCCGACGCCGTCCAGGGTCAGGAGATCAGCGTCACCTCGGTGATGGCCGACCCGAACCAGCTCACCCTGGACAAGCTGGCCGCCGATGCCGCCACGGGCGCCCTGCGGGTGCCCATCACCGCCACCTACCCGCTGGACCAGGTCGCCCAGGCGTTCGCCGACTTCGGCAGCGGCGCGCGGGGCAAGCTCGCGGTCTCCATCGCCTGAGTCCGCTTCCCTCCGTCCCACAGGAGTTTGATCATGCCTACCCTCGCCATCGTCGGCGCCGGCCCCGGCATGGGCCTGTCCATCGCCAAGCTCTTCGGCGGACACGGCTTCGACGTCGCCCTGATCGCCCGTAACAAGGACAAACTGGACGGGCTTGTCGCCGAGCTCGCCACCTCGGGCGTCACGGCGGCGGCCTTCCCCGCCGACATCATGGACCGCCCCGCCCTGGCCGCCGCCCTGGAACAGGCGGCGGCGCACTTCGGCGGTATCGACGTACTGGAGTACTCCCCCGCCCCGCACACCCCGGTCCCGGGCATCACCACGGCCGGCCCGCTGTTGAGCTCCCTCTGAGGGCGCGATCGCGCAGTGACCGGAACTGCTTGCGACGTCTCAATCACGTACGGTAAGGTTTCCGTGGTCGAACGGGCAAGCGATAACCAAGCTGGCCGTGAGATCGCTTCCTGTATTCATCGGTACGACGAGGCCGCCGGACGGGCGGTGACAGGACGTGGAGACTTGCCGGTGGGCGGGTCAGTGAAGCGTCAAGCATTCCGTTCCACAGCTCGTGCTGCTTACGTGGCATGGGCTGCTGCGTAAGCAGCACGGGAATCCTCGCCTCTTCAGGGCGTGGAGCACGTCAATGGGATCTGTACGCCAGCCGGGATCGGGCCGAGCTGGAGTTCACGGGCTGACATCCGGGGTTGCTCGTGGGTGCTCCTGTCAGGGCGGGGATGCGGCCAGGACGGCGGTCCTGGCCGCATGGCCGGGAAGCAAGGACGAAAGACCCTAACGTCCCCTTCCCGATCCGCCGATGCTGGGAAGCATGCAACTAGACGCGTCCGGCCTGCAGGTGCTCTCTCGCCAGGAGTGCCTCGACCTGCTGGACACGGCGTGGATCGGCCGGATCGTCTTCACCGACCGGGCCCTGCCCGCCGTCCAGCCGGTCAACTTCTGCCTGTACGGCGAGCACATCGTGATCCGCACCTCCGTCGGCTCCAAGCTGGCCGCGGCCACCCAGCGGAGTGTGGTCGCCTTCGAGGCCGACGAGTTCGATCCCGACTCGCGTACCGGCTGGTCCGTGACCGCGGTCGGGCACGCGCGAGCCGTACACGAGCCCGAGGAGATGGCCCGCCTCGCCCGGCTCCCCCTGGTGCCGTGGGCGCCGGGCAGCCGTGACCACTACATCATGGTGGCGGCCGAACAGGTTTCCGGCCGCCGCATCACCGCGGCACCAACCGCCTGAGCCGCCGGACCGACCAGCTGAGCCACCACATCACAGCGGGACCGACCACCTGAGCCGGGTTCCGCCGCCCTCGGGTGAATCGACGGTGAACGTGCCGCCCAGCCGGGTGGCACGTTCCTCCAGGTTGACCAGCCCGCTGCGCCGGCCAACGGGCTCGATGCCCACCCCGTTGTCGGTGACGACCAGGGTCAGCCGGCCGGCCGCCGCCTCCAGCAGGATGTCGGCCTTGGCCGCCTTGGCGTGCCGTACCAGGTTGGACAGGGCCTCGCGCAGCACGGCCGTCACCTGCTCGGCCACGGATTGGCCGACCAGCGTGTCGAGCTGCCCCTCCAGGCGCAGTCCGGGACGGAAGCCCAGGTGCGCGGCGGCCCCGTCGACGAGTTCGGTGACCTGACCGCGCAGCCCGCTCGTCCCCGAACCTTGCAGGGCGAAGATGCTGGCTCGGATCTGCCGGATCGTCTCGTCCAGCTCGTCGACCGCGTGCTGGACCCGGCTCGTGGCCTCGGGACGCTCGATCAGCCTGACGGCGCCCATCAGCGTCATGGCCACCGCGAACAGCCGCTGGATCACCACGTCGTGCAGGTCCCTGGCGATCCTGTCGCGGTCTTCCAGCAGGCTGAGCCGCTCCGCGTCGCGGCGCGCCTCGGCCAGCTCCACCGCGATGGCCGCTTGGCCCGCGAAGGCCTCCAGCATGTGGCCGTCGGCCTCGCTGAACGGCAGCCGCCCCGAGCGCTTGCTCATGGCGACCACCCCGCGTACTGAAGGCGGGGCGCCCAAGGGCACCAGCAGCCGCATGTCGCCCTCGGTGAGCGACTGGCCACGGGTGTAGACCTCCCCCGCCATCGTCGTGGCCACCGCGCACGAGGCGCCCAGCAGCTCGTCCGCTCGGTCGCCCTCGGCGATCTCCACCACCAGCCGGGTGCCGCCGTCGGCGGGCACCATCAGCTCGACCAGGTCGGCATCCGTCATCTCCTTGGCCTTGCTGGTCAGTGTGACGAGGACGTCGCGCGGATCGGTGCCGGACAGCAGGCTGGTGGTGATCTCCGAGGAGGCCCGCAGCCACTTCTCCCGCCGCCGGGTCTGCTCGTACATGCGCGCGTTCTCCACCGCCACGCCCGCCGCGGTGGCCAGGGCGATGACGACGGCCTCGTCCTCCTCGTCGAACTCGCCGCCACCGCGCTTCTCCGTCAGGTAGAGGTTGCCGAACACCTCCTCACGCATCCGGATCGGCACGCCCAGGAAGGTGCCCATGGGCGGATGGCCGGGCGGGAAACCGTAGGACTCCGGGTGATCGGCGATCCGCGCCAGCCGCAGCGGCCGGGCGTCCTTGATCAACAACCCGAGCAGGCCGAGCCCGTGCGGCCAGTGTTCGATCTTGGCGATCTCCTCCTCGGTCAATCCCACGGGAATGAACTCGATCAGCGTGCTCCCATGGCCGATCACGCCCAGTGCGCCGTAACTGGCGTCCACCAGGTTGGTCGCGGTCTCCACGATCCGCCGCAGCACCGTTTCCAGATCGAGATCGCTGCCCACCGACACCACCGCGTCCAGCAGCGCGTGCACGCGGTCGCGCGTGGCGAGCACGGCGTTCAGCCGCACCTGCAGCTCGGCCAGCAGCTCGTCCAGCCGCATGGACGGCATCACCGATCCATCGCTCATACTCGCAGTTTCTGCCCGCACGATCGATCGGTAAAGCTCCCCCTGACAGCCTTGGTGACCTATGAGGCGTGACGGCTAATCGGTGATATAGTACCGCCTATGGTTTTGACGGGAGCTTCCCTGCAGCGGACGAGCCTGCGCGATCAGGCGCTGTCGGTGCTGAGGGAGGCGCTGGTTACGGGCGCCCTGGAGCCGGGCGAGGTGTATTCGGCGGCCTCGCTGGCGACGGAGCTCGGAGTGTCCACGAGTCCGGTACGCGAGGCGATGCTCGCCCTGGTCGACGAGGGCCTGCTGGAGGCGCTGCCCAACCGGGGATTCCGCGTCGTGTCGTTCACCGAGCAGGACTTCACCGAGATCTTCGAGCTGCGCATGATGCTCGAGGTGCCCGGGGTGGGCCGGGCGGCCGAGTTGGGCTTGGGAGATCGGGTGGAGCGGCTGTCGCGGCTCGTCGATGTCATCGAGCGGACGGCCGAGGAGCACGATCTGCCCGGCAACCTTCAGGCCGATCGCGACTTTCACCTCCTGCTGCTGGAGGCGACCGGGAACCGGCGACTGGTCGACTCGGTGGCGTGCCTGCGCGACCAGACCCGCCTGTACAACCTGCGCCACCTCACCGCGGCGGGCGACCTGGCCGGCTCCGCTGCGGAGCACCGTCCGTTGCTGGCGGCGGTCCTGAAAGGCGACCGTGCGCTCGCCGAAGAGCTGATGCGCCGGCACCTGTCGCACATTCCGGGTGACTGGTCGTCGGGCGGCGGCCCGAAGCGCGGGCCCACAGCTTGAGAAGACTTCACGAAGGAGCAGTGGTCATCCCATGAGCGTTCTGTCGTCGATCAGCGGCCCGGCGGATCTCAACGGGTTAAGCCCCGCGGAGCTGGACCGGCTCGCCGCCGAGATCCGTGAGTTCCTGATCGACGCGGTCTCCCGTACGGGCGGCCATCTGGGGCCGAACCTCGGCGTCGTGGAGCTGACCATCGCCCTGCACCGCGTCTACGACTCCCCTGCCGACCGCGTCATCTTCGACGTCGGTCACCAGGCGTACGTTCATAAACTGCTCACCGGGCGGCAGGACTTCTCGCGACTGCGGCAGGAAGGCGGGCTTTCCGGTTACCCGAGCCGGGCCGAGTCCCCGCACGACGTCGTGGAGAACCAGCACGCCTCGACCGCCCTCAGCTGGGCGTACGGGCTGGCCAAGGCCCACCGTCTCACCGGTCGGCGTGACCGTCACGTCGTCGCCGTGATCGGGGACGGCGCCCTGACCGGCGGGATGGCATGGGAAGCGCTGAACAACATCGCCGCCGACCCGTCGCTGCCGCTGGTGATCGTCGTCAACGACAACGAGCACTCCTATTCACCGACGATCGGCGGCCTGGCCACCCACCTGGCGGCCCTGCGCACCACCGACGGCTACGAACGGTTCCTGCGGCGTACCCGGGACATCCTCGACCGCACCCCGATGATCGGGCGTCCGTTGTTCGACGCTCTGCACGGCGCCAAGAAGGGGCTCAAGGACTTCGTCGCGCCGCAGGGCATGTTCGAAGACCTTGGCCTGAAGTACGTCGGCCCGATCGACGGTCACGACCGGGCGGCGGTGGAGCAGGCGCTGCACCTGGCCAAACAGTTCTCCGGCCCGGTGATCGTGCACTGCATCACGGAGAAGGGGCGCGGCTATCCGCCGGCCGAGCAGTCCGACGAGCGGTTCCACCAGGTCAAGGTGATCGACCCGGACACCGGGGTGCCGCTGCGCGTGGCCGGAGAGGACTGGACCTCGGTGTTCGCCGGGGAGCTGGTGCGGATCGGTGCCGAACGTCCCGACGTGGTGGCGATCACGGCGGCGATGCTGCGCTCGACCGGGCTGGAGCCCTTCGCCCAGCGTTACCCCGACAGGGTCCTCGACGTGGGCATCGCCGAGCAACACGCCGCCACGGCCGCGGCGGGACTCGCCACGGGCGGGCTGCATCCGGTCGTCGCCGTGTACGCCACGTTCGCCAACCGTTGTTTCGACCAGTTGCTGATGGATGTGGCGCTGCACCGGTGCGGGGTGACGTTCGTCCTGGACCGGGCGGGGATCACCGGCGACGACGGCGCCTCTCACAACGGCGTCTGGGACCTGGCCGTCCTCCAGGTCGTTCCGGGGCTGCGGATCGCGGCACCCCGGGACGGCGAACGCCTGCGGGAACAGTTGCGCGAGGCGCTGGCGGTGGACGACGCGCCCACGCTGGTCCGCTATCCGAAGGGAAGCGTCGGTGCCCCGATCCCCGCCGTCGGACGGATCGGCGGCATGGACGTGCTCCGGGAAGCCCCTGTTGACCGCCGGAGCACGGACACCGAACCGGCGGCGGATGTCCTGATCGTGTCCGTCGGCGCGCTGGCTCCGCTGTGCCTGCAGGTCGCCGAGCGCCTGGCCGATCACGGCATCACCGCGACGGTGGTCGACCCGCGCTGGGTCAAGCCGGTCGATGACCTGCTGCCCGGCCTCGCCGCCCGGCACCGCATGGTGCTGACGGTGGAAGACGGGGTACGGGCCGGCGGCGTCGGCTCCGCCGTCGCTCAGGCCCTGCGCGACGCGGGGGTCGACGTGCCCATGCGTGACTTCGGGGTGCCGGTGGCGTTCCTCGACCACGCCGGCCGCGATCGCGTGCTCGCCCGCCTCGGCCTGACCGCGGCGGACATCGCCCGCCAAGCCGAGGAGACCTTCCTCCAGCTCACGCGCCAACCACAGGACGCCTCGTCCTCCTGACCCCTATGGATCATGGGTCGGTCATGTCGGTGAGCGGGCGGCGGACCCCGTGGCTCTCGTCGGCGGCGATGCCGAGCCGCATGAGCATCTGCGGGTAGGCGCCCGCGCACATCCGCTGCCGGAGGAAGTCGCGTAGGTGCGGCTCCTCCAGCGCCTGGGTGTGGAAGGCGGCGCTCACTCCGTGGGCCGAGGCGTGCAGCAGCACGTGCTGCAGCGCCTGCCCGGCCGCCAGCCAGGCCTCGCGGGTGTCCTCGCGAGTGGTCAGCAGCGCCACCACCCCGGTGGCGCATGACATGCGCTGGTCGGTCTCGGTGCCCCAGGGACGCTCGTGGGCGTAGTCGCGCTGGGCGAATTCGCCGGTCGGCTGTTCTGCGTAGGCGCCGGTCGGCCGCTCGGGGTCGGTGTCACCCGATCGCTTGGGGTAGGCGTCGGCGGGCACGCCATCGCCTCGGGTGCTGTCCGGTGGGCGCGCCCACCGCATGACCTCGAGGGTGAAGGGCCAGTCCTGCGACTGGACGGCCTGGGCCGCCTCGGTGAGCGCGGCCAGGGCCCGGACGGCGGCGGGCGCCCCGATCGGCGTGAAGGTCGCGCCCTCATTGGCGGCCTCGCGCTGCCACTGTGCCACGAGCCGCTCGGGCACGGGCGTCTCGGTGAATCCCGCCCGATGCGTACGCCGCACCTCGATCTGCCCGGCCAGCATACTGGTGTGCTCGTCCGGCTCGACGGCCTCGCCCACCCGGACCGTCGCCAGCAGCGAGGGCCGGTCGGGATCGGGCAGGATCCGCACGATCGGCTCACGGCCGGCCTGGTGCAGCGCGGTACGCAGGTTGAACACGGCCGCCCCGCAGCTGATCAGCATTTCCCTGCCGCCAGGGTCTTCCAGGGCCAGTTTGCGGTCGGTGCTCGCGCGGACGGCGATCTCCTGGCCCGTGACGGCGAAGGTCCAGGGCTGGGTGTTGTGCACCGACGGTGCCCAGCGCGCCGCCTCGAGCGCGATGTCGATGGTCATGTCGTTCTCCCAGGTCAGGCCGCGGATCGCCATGGCTCCACGATCCGCCCGCGTGCCTGCCGCGTGCAGAGGCCAAAGTCCCATCGATCACAGCCATACGGCCCGCGTCGGTCAGGGGCGCCAGGGTGTACGGGAGCCGGTCGGCTCGTCGGCACGACTGCGGTACACGATGTAGGGCCGGGTCAGGTAACCGATGGGCGCGGTGAGCATGTGTACCAGCCGGGTGAACGGCCAGATGGCGAACAGCAGCAGCGCGCTGAGGGCGTGCAGCTGGAACAGGATGGGCGCGCCGGCCATCAGCGAGGGGTCCGGGCTGAAGGAGAAGATCGACCGGAACCAGGGGGAGATGGTGGTGCGGTAGTCGTAGCCGCCGCCGATGACATTGGCCGCCACCGTGGCGGCCAGGCCGAGCACGATGGTGGCGCTCAGCACCAGATACATGAGCTTGTCGTTGCGGGTGGTGGCGGTGAACACCGGTCCGACGGTGCGGCGCCGGTAGATGAGGATCGCCAGGCCGCCGAGGGTGGCCAGGCCCGCGACGGTGCCGAGCAGGACCGCGCCGGCGTGGTAGGCCGCCTCGCTCACGCCTACGGCCTCGGTCCAGCTCTTGGGGATCACCAGCCCGCCGATGTGGCCGAGCAGGACGACCAGGATGCCGAAGTGGAACAGCGGGCTGCCGACGCGCAGCAGCCGCGACTCGTACATCTGTGATGAGCGGGTGGTCCAGCCGAACTTGTCATACCGATAGCGCCAGACGTGGCCGAGCACGAACACGGTGAGCGCCACGTAGGGCGCCACCACCCACAGCAGGACGTCGACGGCGTTCACCGGTAGGTCTCCAACCCGACCTCCTCGGCGGGCGGTCCCTCGGCCGCCAGCCGCAGCGCGGCCTCCTTCTCACGCGGGCCGGCCGGGGGCAGCGTGGCGGTCACGGCGGCCACCACGTCGGCGTACGGCGAGCGCTCGTCCTCCAGCGCCGTGCGCAGGAGCTCCAGGCCCGCCCGGTGCTCCCGCAGCAGGCGCCCGGCCTCCCGCACGGCGCCGCGGGCCGACAGCTCGCACACCACCGCCACGTGGTCGGGCAGCTCACCGTCGGCGACCTCGAAGCCCGCGGCGCGCAGGGCGTGCTTGAAACGCAGCAGTGCCCCGCCGCGTTTACGGGTGTCGCCGTAGGCGTAGTACGTCAGGTACGGGCAGCAGCGCCGCTTGAGGTCGAAGGTCGCCACGTAATGGGCGGCCAGGTCGGTCTGGGCGGTGCCCGCGACGTGGTCGAGGAAGGCGGTCAGGCGGTCGCGGACCTCTCCGGCGGGCAGCGTGATCACCGCCTCGGCCAGCACCTGGCGGGCGCCGTACAACCGCTCGTCGGGGTAGCCGAGCAGCACGCCGGCCACCAGGTGGGCGGTCCGCAGTTCGCCTTCTCCCAGAGCCCTCATCATGATCCGTCCCGGTTTCTCTTGGGGAACAGCCCCTCAGGGGTGCCCTTGCCGTCCCAGTTGAGGAGGTTGACCCGACCACTCAGCTCGCCGGACTGCCGCGCGCGCAGCGCGTGGAAGTTCTCCACCGCCACCGGGTCGGGCAGACCGGAGGACTCGCCGAACGGGCCGCTCATGCCGGGTCCGCCCTCGTAGTCGAGGCTGCAGCCGGTGGCGCTCTCCTCCAGCCGCGCGCCCTGCTCGGCGTGGGCCTTAGGGATGACGTACCGCTCGGCGTAGGGGGCCAGGGCGAGCAGCCGGTGCATGCCTTCGACCTGCCGGCCGCTCATCCCCACGGCGGCCGCGATCGACTCGTCGGGTTCCTGGCCGAGGTTGAGGCGGCGCATGTAGGAGCGCATGGCGGCCAGGCGGCGCAGCGCGGCCCGCACCGGCCCGGGGTCGCCGGCGGTGAACAGCTCGGCCAGGTAGCCGATCGGGATGCGCAGGGCGTCGATCGCGCCGAACAGGTTGCCGGCGTCCTCGCCGTCGTGGCCGGTGTTCGCCAGGACGTCGACCACGGGTGACAGCGGCGGGATGTACCAGACCATCGGCAGCGTGCGGTATTCCGGGTGCAGCGGGAGGGCCACGCCGTACTCGAAGATCAGCTGGTGGATCGGGGAGTTCCGGGCCGCCTCCAGCCAGTCCTCGGGGATGCCCGCGGCGCGGGCGGCGGCGATCACCTCGGGATCGCGCGGATCCAGCAGCACGCTCTTGTGCGCCTCGTACAGGTCCTTCTCGTCCGGGACGGAGGCGGCCTCCAGGACCCGGTCGGCGTCGTAGAGCAGCAGGCCGAGGTAGCGCAGGCGGCCCACGCAGGTCTCCGAGCAGACCGTGGGGATGCCGACCTCGACCCGGGGGTAGCAGAAGGTGCACTTCTCCGCCTTGCCGGTGCGGTGGTTGAAGTACACCTTCTTGTACGGGCAGCCGGTCACGCACATGCGCCAGCCACGGCAGCGGTCCTGGTCGACCAGCACGATGCCGTCCTCGGAGCGCTTGTACATCGCGCCGGACGGGCAGGAGGCCACGCACGAGGGGTTGAGGCAGTGCTCGCAGATGCGCGGCAGGTAGAACATGAACGCCTGCTCGAACTCCAGCTTGACCTGGTCGGACACCTTACGGAGAACCGGGTCGGCGGCGGTGAGCTCCGGGCCGCCGGCCAGGTTGTCGTCCCAGTTCGCGCTCCAGGTGATCTTCGTGTGCTCGCCGGTGATCAGCGACCTGGGCCGCGCGACGGGCGTGTCCTCGGTGGCGGGGGCCGAGAAGAGCCGGTCGTAGTCGTAGGTCCAGGGCTCGTAGTACTGCTGGATGGAGGGCATGAGCGGGTTGGCGAAGATGGTGAGCAGTTTCCGCAGCCGCCCACCCGCCTTCAGCCGGAGCCGGCCGCGCCGGTTGAGCTCCCAGCCGCCCTTCCAGGTGTCCTGATCCTCGTAGGTGCGTGGGTAGCCCTGGCCGGGGCGGCTCTCGACGTTGTTGAACCAGACGTACTCGACTCCGGCCCGGTTGGTCCAGGCCTGCTTGCAGGTGACCGAGCAGGTGTGGCAGCCGATGCACTTGTCGAGATTCATCACCATGGCCAGCTGTGCCATGACTCGCATCAGTAGTCGACCTCCTGGGCTCGGCGGCGGATCACGGTGACCTCGTCGCGCTGGTTGCCGGTCGGCCCGAGATAGTTGAAGGCGAACGACAGCTGGGCGTAGCCGCCGATCAGATGGGTGGGCTTGACCAGCAGGCGGGTGAGGGAGTTGTGGATGCCGCCGCGCCGCCCGGACGCCTCGCTCTTGGGCACGTCCACGACGCGTTCCTGCGCGTGGTACATGTACACGGTGCCTTCTGGCATCCGGTGGGAGACGACCGCGCGGGCCACGACGACCCCGTTGCGATTGACCGCCTCGATCCAGTCGTTGTCGCGGATCTTCGCCTTGGCGGCGTCGGCCGGGCTCATCCAGATGGTCGGCCCGCCTCGGGAGAGCGTGAGCATGAGCAGGTTGTCCTGGTATTCGGAGTGGATGGACCACTTCGAGTGCGGGGTGAGGTAGCGCACGGCGATGCCGTCCGCCCCGGTGTCGCCGACGCCGGGTTCGCCGAACAGCGCGGTCATGTCGAGCGGCGGCCGGTAGGTCGGCAGCGCCTCGCCGGCCTCGTGGATCCAGTCGTGGTCGAGGTAGAAGTGCTGGCGGCCGGTGAGGGTGTGCCAGGGCTTGCGGTGCTCGATGTTGATGGTGAACGGCGAGTAGCGCCGCCCGCCGGTCTCGCTGCCCGACCATTCCGGCGAGGTGATCACGGGCACCGGCCGGGCCTGGGTGTCGGCGAAGGTGATCTGCTTGTGCTCGTCGGCCAGCCCGTCGAAGGAGGTTCCGGTACGCCGGCCCAGCGTGGCGAACCCCTGGGCGGCCAGGTGCCCGTTGGTGGTGCCTGACAGCGCCAGAATGGCCTCGCACATGTCGCTGTCGCGGGCCAGAGATGGGCGGCCGTGGACAGTGCCGGTCATCCTGCCCAGCCGGTCGATCTCGCCGGAGACGTCGTACGTCAGGCCCTTGGTGGTGGCGCCGAGCCGTTCCAGCAGCGGCCCGAGGGCGGCCATCCGCTCCGCCACCGCCCCGTAGTCGCGCTCCACCGTGACGACCTTGGGGAAGTCGCGTCCCGGAGTGGGCGGCCGGCCCGTCACGCGCCAGTCGTGCACCCGCCCGTGCGGGGTGGCCAGTTCGTCGGGCGTGTCGTGCGTCAGCGGCATGGCCACCACGTCCGTGCGGGTGCCCAGGTGGGTCCGGGCCAGGGCGCTGAACGCCTTGGCGATGGCGTGGAAGGCCGCGAAGTCGGTGCGGGTCTGCCAGGGCGGGTCGATCGCCGGGGTGAAGGCGTGCACGAACGGGTGCATGTCCGTCGAGGACAGGTCGTGCTTCTCGTACCAGGTGGCGGCGGGCAGCACGATGTCGGAGAACAACGTGGTGGAGGTCATCCGGAAGTCCAGCGACAGCAGCAGGTCGAGCTTGCCGCGCGGCGCCCGCTCCGGCCAGGTCAGGCTCCGCGGCCGCTGTCCGGGCGCGGCTTCCTCGGCCCGCACGGCCGAGTCGGTGCCCAGCAGATGGCGCAGGAAATACTCGTTGCCCTTGGCCGAGGAGCCGAGCAGGTTGGCCCGCCACACGGTCAGCACGCGCGGCCAGTTCGCGGGCGCGTCGGGGTCCTCGCAGGCGAACCCGAGCCGGCCCGATGCGACCTGCTCGGCCACGTACGGCGCCGCCTCCGCGCCCGCCGCGGCCACCTCGTCAGCCAGGTCGAGCGGATTGCGGTCGAACGTCGGATATGACGGCATCCAGCCCAGCCGCGCCGACTGCGCCAGCAGGTCGGCGGTGGCCTTGCCGGCGAACGCGCCGTCGCCGAGCGGCGAGGAGAGGACATCGGCCGCGTAGGTGTCGTAGCGCCATTGGTCGGTGTGCAGGTACCAGTAGGCGGTGCCGATCATCTGCCGGGGCGGGCGCGACCAGTCCAGGCCGAAGGCGAGTTGCGCCCAGCCGGTGATCGGCCGGCACTTCTCCTGGCCGACGTAGTGCGCCCAGCCACCGCCGTTGACGCCCTGGCAGCCGGTCAGCGTGGTCAGCGCCAGGAACGAGCGGTAGATGGTGTCGGAGTGGAACCAGTGGTTCGTCCCCGCCCCCATGACGATCATGGATCGGCCGCCCGACTCCTCGGCGTTGCGGGCGAACTCCCTGGCGATCCGGGCCGCTTTGGCCGCGGGCACGCCGGTGATCGCCTCCTGCCAGGCCGGGGTGTAGGGCTCCGCCGCGTCGTCGTAGCCGGACGGCCAGCGCCCCGGCAGCCCGTCGCGGGCCACCCCGTACTGGGCGAGCATCAGGTCGTACACCGTGGTGACCAGGTGACCGCCGACCCGCCGCACCGGCACGCCCCGCTCCAGCACCCCGTCGCCGTGCCCGTCGAAGCGCGGCAGGGCGACCGTCACCGCCTCCTCACCCAGGACGGTCAGCAGCGGGTCCACCTCCCCCAGGTCGAGGTTCCAGCGGCCCCGCCCCTGCTCGGAGTAGCGGAAGGCGAGCGAGCCGTTCGGCACGACCGGCTCGCCGGTCCCCGCGTCCAGCAGCACCGTGGCGAACGCCGCCTCCTCCCCTTCCTGCCCCAGGTCGGCCGCGGTGAGGAATTTGTCCGGCAGGTACGACCCGTCCCGCTCCCGCAGCCGGACCAGGAACGGCAGGTCGGTGAAGCGCTTGACGTAATCGGTGAAGCCGGCCGTCGGCCGGTCGGCGAAGAACTCCTTGAGGATCACCTGCCCCATCGCCATGGCCAGCGCGCCGTCCGTGCCCGGGTGCGGGGCCAGCCACTCGTCGGCGAACTTGGCGGCGTCGTTGTAGTCGGGCGCGAGCACCACCACCTTCTGGCCCCGGTAGCGCGCCTCGGCCATGAAGTGGGCGTCGGGCGTGCGGGTGACCGGCACGTTCGAGCCCCACAGCATCAGGTACGCGGCGTCCCACCAGTCGGCCGACTCCGGCACGTCCGTCTGGTCGCCGAACACCTGCGGGGAGGCCACCGGCAGGTCGGCGTACCAGTCGTAGAACGACAGCATCGCCCCGCCGATCAACGACACGAACCGGGCGCCCACCGCGTGGGAGGCCATCGACATGGCCGGGATCGGGGAGAAACCGGCCACCCGGTCGGGGCCGTAGGTCTTGATGGTGTGCACGTGCGCCGCGGCGATGATCTCGCAGGCCTCGTCCCAGGTGACGCGCACCAGACCGCCCTTGCCGCGGGCCGACTGGTAGCGGCGGCGCTTGTCCGGGTCTGTGGTGATCTCGGCCCAGGCGGCGACCGGGTCGCCCAGCCTCGCCTTCGCCTCCCGGTACATCTCCACCAGGACGCCCCTGGCGTACGGGAAACGGACCCGGGTGGGCGAGTAGGTGTACCAGGAGAAGGCGGCCCCGCGCGGGCAGCCGCGCGGCTCGTACTCGGGACGGTCGCCGCCCACGCTGGGGTAGTCGGTCTGCTGCGCCTCCCAGGTGATCACGCCGTCCTTGACGTACACCTTCCAGGAGCAGGAGCCAGTGCAGTTGACGCCGTGGGTGGAGCGGACGACCTTGTCGTGGCTCCATCGGTCGCGGTAGAACGCGTCGCCTTGACGTCCGCCGATCTGGTGCAGGGTCCGCAGGTCGCCGGAGACCGCGCCGGGTCGTAGATGCCGGCCGAGTCTCAGCAGGGCGTCGCTGACCGGCCCATCCATACCCGCCATACGCACAGCTCCTTCACCTAGCTCCTCGAAACCGGACATGCCTCTCCATCAGCGTTGATCATCAGGTAACCGCAGCCGCGGCGTCCGGGACGAAGGTCTCCGGCCTGCGCGGCGGGCGCCGGTAGCCGGTGGCGGGCGGGCGGTGCGGGATCTTCAGCTCCGCCCGCCGCACCTCCTCATAGGGGATCGTGGACAGCAGGTGCGCGATCATGTTGATCCTGGCCCGCCGCTTGTCCTCGCTCTCCACGTCGTACCACGGCGCCTCAGGGATGTCGGTGTGCACCAGCATCTCGTCCTTGGCTCTGGAGTAGTCCTCCCAGCGATTGATCGACTCCAGGTCCATCGGCGACAGCTTCCACTGCCGCATCGGATCCTTCAGCCGGGCGTGGAAGCGCCGCTCCTGCTCCTCGTCGCTCACCGAGAACCAGTACTTGCGCAGCAGGATCCCGTCCTCCACCAGCAACCGTTCAAAGATCGGACACTGGTGCAGGAATCGCGTGTATTCCTCCTGGGTGCAGAACCCCATCACCCGCTCGACGCCCGCGCGGTTGTACCAGCTGCGGTCGAACAGCACGATCTCTCCAGCGGCGGGCAGCTGCTCGATGTAGCGCTGGAAGTACCATTGCGACCGCTCACGCTCGGTCGGTGCCGGGAGCGCGGCGATGCGCGCCACGCGCGGGTTGAGGTATTCGGCGACGCGCTTGATCGTGCTCCCCTTTCCCGCCGCGTCCCTCCCCTCGAAGATCACGACCACCCGCCGGCCTCGCACGCGCACCCACTCCTGCAGCTTCACCAGCTCTCCTTGCAGGCGGAAGAGCTCCTTCTCGTACGCCTTGCGCGGCAGTCTCTTCGTCATCGGGCTTCCTCGGCGGACGGTCCGAGCGGCACCGGTCGCGCGGCGGAGCGCCGCCTGGCCGTGGCACGCACCGCGGTCAAAGTCAGCGCAAGCGTCAGCACCGACACTCCGGCCAGCAGGGCCAGGCCCACCCCGTAGGAGCCGAACAGGCCGTAGACGAACCCCATCTCCACCGGCGGCACGAACCCGCCCAGCCCACCGGCCGCGCCGACCAGGCCCGTGACCGAGCCGACCTTGTCGGCCGGGGCCGCCACCGCGACCAGGGCGAAGGTGGCCCCGCTGCCGGCGCCGAGCGCCGCGGCCATGGTCAGGAACGCGACCGTGCCCAGCATCATCAGCGGCGGGGTGAACGCCAGGACCGTGGCGCAGAGCGCGACGACGGCGAACACGGCGGCCAGGACGCGAATCGGCCCGATCCGGTCCGACAGCCAGCCGCCGACGGGACGCGCCGCGACCGCCAGGATCACGAACCCGGCCATCCGGTCGGCCGCGTCGGCCTGCTCCAGGCCGTAGGCCGACCGCAGGTAGACCGGCAGGTAGACGGAGAAGGCGACGTACCCGCCGAAGGTCACCGCGTACAGCACGCAGGCCTGCCAGGTGATCGGCAGGCGCACGGCCGCGGCCAGCCGCGCCATGATCGACTCGGCGGGCGCCGTACGGCCCGGCGCGTCCCGCAGCACGAACCAGGCGACTACGGCGTAGACGGCGAGCACGGCCGCCGTGAGCAGGAACGGAGTGGCCGAGCCGCCGGTCCTGACCAGCTTGACCGTGGTCAGCGCGCTGATCGCGGTGCCGCCCATCCCCATGCCGAAGACACCGACGGCCAGGCCACGGCGCTCGGGCGGGAACCAGGCGCTGACGAAGGGCACACCCACCGCGAACACCGTCCCGCCGATGCCCAGGAAGAACCCGCCGACCAGCAGCGCCACCAGCGAGCCGTGCCCGGCCAGGCCGATGAACAGCACCGGCACGATGGTGGCCGCCGAGATCAGCGGGAACATCACCCGGCCGCCGAACCGGTCGGTCAGCGCCCCGACGGGGATGCGGCCCAGCGAGCCGACGACCACCGGGACCGCGACCAGCAGCGCCTGCTGGGCAGCCGACAGTCCCAGCAGTTCCTTGAAGCGCGGGCCCAGCGGGCTGAGCAGCGCCCACGCCCAGAAGTTCACCGCGAATCCCACGGTCGCCACCGCCAGCATCAGCGCCGGCCGACGGGTATCGCCGCGTAGGACTGCTCGGTCGGTCCTCATCTCACCCGTTCCTGTCATATTCACCGGCTGCCACCTGCAGTTTTTGCCCTGCCTCATCCCCTCGCATCCCACAGCAGCAGCTCCATGCCTTCTAGGGGCGAAAGTCCTGCCTATTGAGTGCTTTGGTCTTCACTCGCTTTTGGGACTTTGGCCTCTATTCCGTGGTTGGCCTGGCCGGTTAGCGTCGGAGCATGATTCGGGTGTTCCTCGTTGACGATCACGAAGTGGTACGGCGCGGCGTGGCCGCCCTGCTGGACTCCGAGGAGGACATAGAGGTGATCGGCGAGGCCGGGACCGCGGAGTCGGCGATCGCGCGCATCGCGGCGCTCAGGCCGGACGTGGCGGTGCTGGACGTACGGCTGCCCGACGGTAACGGCGTGGACGTGTGCCGCGAGGCCCGGTCCGGGCTGCCCGGGCTGGCCTGCCTGATGCTGACCTCCTACGCCGACGACGACGCGCTGTTCGAGGCGGTGATGGCGGGCGCCGCCGGTTACGTGCTCAAGCAGATCCACGGCTCCGACCTGGTCGGCGCCGTGCGTACGGTCGCCTCCGGCCAGTCACTGCTCGATCCGCAGACCACCGCCGCCATGCTGACGCGGCTTCGGGAACAGGCCGCCAGGAGGGACCCCCTGGCGGCGCTGTCGGAGCAGGAGCGCAACATCCTCGACCTGATCGGCGAGGGGCTGACCAACCGGCAGATCGGCGAGCGGATGTTCCTGGCCGAGAAGACGGTCAAGAACTACGTGTCCAATCTGCTGTCCAAGCTCGACCTGCAGCGCCGTACCCAGGCGGCGGCACTCTCGGCGCGGCTGCGGACGGATCGGCGAGACTGACGGCCCGAGGCTCCGGGCAGTCGGTCACGTCGTGATCCTCGGAGCGCCCACCACGGCCACCGGACAGCGAGCCCGGTGCAGGACACCGTGGCTGACCGACCCGAGCGCCGCCGCGGCGAAGCCGCCCAGTCCGCGCGATCCGACCACCACGAGCGCCGCCCTCTCGGACGCCCTGGCCAGGGCGGGGATCGGATGCCCCGGGACGATCGACTCGATCATCTCGACGTCGACGTACTTCTCGCGCCACGGTGCCAGGCGCAGCCGGATCTCCGCCTCCTCCTCGCCCGGCGTCCCGCACAGGAGCGGGCCGTACCCCGTGGGCTGCGGAGCGAGCATCGGTGTCCGCCGGGCGTACACGGCACGAACCAGCGTGCGCCGCGCCCTGGCCTGTTCCAGGGCGTATTCCAGCGCCGACTCCGCGAACGGGGAGCCGTCGAAGCCGACCACGATCTCCGCGTGACCGCCGGGGCCGGGCATCCGGACGACGACCACCGGGCTACGCGCGTGCCCGGCCAGGCCGAGCCCGACCGAACCCAGCACCAGCCCGGCGAAGCCGCCGAGCCCTCTGCTGCCCACCACCACGCTGTCGGCCGTCTCCGACTCGCTCTTCAGCCGCTCGATCACCGCGCCCATGACCACGGCCGTCGAGACCTCCAGCTCGGGCATGAGTCTCCGCACCTGGTCGGCGGCCGTCTCGAGCACGTACGCGCACCGCTCGGTCAGCGTCTGCCGGTCACTGGCCGCGGTGGGCGGATGCTCGGCCGCCCAAGGTTCGCGCACGAGCACGATCCGCAGCGGAAGTCCCCTGCGGGAGGCGTCGTCGGCGGCCCAGCCGAGCGCCGATCCGGCCGATGGCGAGCCGTCCACGCCGACCACGATCGTCCTGCTCATCGCCGGCCCCCGTGGTCGGCGAGTCGCCGTTCATGCCCTCTCCGGGTGCGGCCGTACGACCGCGACCGGGCACGTGGCGTGGTGCAGCACGGCGCGGCTGACCGAGCCCAGCACCGCCGAGGCGAAGCCGCCCAGCCCACGCGACCCGACGACGACCAGGTCGGCCGTGGTCGAGGCCTTGATCAGGGCGCCGGCCGGGTGCTCGCACAGGTTCTCGTCGGTGATCTCGATGTCGGGGTACTTGTCGCGCCAAGGGCTCACCCGTTCGCCGGCCGCATGGACCTCGTGCTGGAAGGCGTTGTCCAGCAGCTTGTCGTAGGCGGCCGCGTACGGGGAGAACATCGGCAGTTGCCAGGCATACAGGACGTGCAGCCGCGTGTGGCGGGCGCGGGCCTGCTCAATGGCGTACTGCATGGCGAAGTCGGAGTCCTCGGACCCGTCATAGCCGACGACGATCCGGCCGTGCTCTCCCTGGCCGGGCCCGCGGACGATCACCACCGGACCCCACGCGTGCCCCGCGACGGCGGTGCCGACCGAGCCGAGCAGCATGCCGCTGAAACCGCCGAGTCCTCTGCTGCCCAGCACCAGGCTGTCAGCCGACGCCGACTCGCCGATCAGCTGGTCGACCAGGTTGCCGGTGCGCAGTTCCGTCGTCACCTCCACGCCGCCCGCCAGCTCACGCGCCCGGTCGGCGGCGGCATCCAGCGTGCCCGCGCAGTACTCGGCGCTGAACGCGGCGAGCCCGTACGGCCACGGCTCGCAGACATGCACGATCCGCAGGGCCAATCCCCTGCGCCGCGCGTCGGCGGCGGCCCACCGCACCGCCGCTGTCGACGGCTCGGATCCGTCCACGCCGACCACGATCCGTCTGGTCATCACGCATCCCCTCCCTGAACGGCCCTTCCCTGAACGGCCCTTCCCTGAACGGTCCCATCCCTGAACCGTCCCCTTCCCGAACCAGAACCTCAGCTCCAGCCTCGCGAAACAGGCGGCCGACCACAGGGGGCCGAAGTCCCGAATACGAGTGCCATTGGTCCCGCAGTGGACCAATCCCCAGAATTCGCCTCCTTGACAAGATCACGCCCCAACGTAGATCGTTTCGCGGAAGAAGACTCATTCCTCGCAGGGCCGACCGTGGAAGAGCGCCATGAAGATGATCATCGGTGGGTTCGTATTGGCGGCGGTGGCGGGCGCCCTGTGGGCGCGAAGGCGCTACGTGGTGGTCACGGTCGAGGGGACGAGCATGGCCCCGACGCTCTCCGACGGAGATCTGGTCCTGGTACGCAGGCGCCGCATCGACCAGGTCACCACGGGCGACGTGGTCGTGCTCGAACCGCCGCTCACCGCTGCGGGGCTCGGGCCGCCGGGACGGGACGGCCGGCACTGGAACATCAAGCGCGCCGTCGCGTTACCCGGCGACCCCGTTCCCCCGGGGATCGGGGACGGCGTGGCCCGGGTGCCCGCCGGCGCGCTGGTCGTCCTGGGTGACAACATCGACAGCGTCGACTCCCGGCAGCGCGGGTTCTTCGACGCCGGCCGCCTGCTCGGTGTGGCGCTGCGCCGGTTGGGCGGGCCACCGCTGTAAAGCGGGTACATCGTGCGGTTTCGACTTCTCGGGCCGATGCGGATCCAGGTCAACGGATCGCCGGTCAGGATCACAGCGCCCAAGCAACGTACCGTTCTCGCCATGCTGCTGGCCCGGGCGGGTCACGTCGTACCGATCAGGTCCTTGGTGGCGGAGGTGTGGGACGAGCGGCCGCCCCGCTCCGCGGTGGCGAACCTGCGTACGTACCTCATGCAGTTGCGCAAGCTGCTGCCGGATGAGGAGCGGCTGGTCACCTCCGACGTCGGCTACCTGCTGCGGGCCGGACCGGAGGAGCTCGACCTCCTGGAGTTCGAGGCGCTGTCCGCGCGCGGCCGCCAGGCGCTGGCCAAGCGCGACACGAGCGCCGCCGAGGATGCCTTCACCCAGGCCCTGGCCCTGTGGGAGGGGACGGCGGCGGAGGACGTGCCGCTCGGGCCCACGCTGCGCGAGGTGGTCGCCCGCCTCACCAACCACTACCTGGGTGTGGTGGAGGAACACGCCGACATCCAGCTCGCCCTCGGCAGGAACGAGCTCGCGGCCGCGCGGTTGCGCGAGGTGATCCGCCAGTATCCGCTGCGCGAGCGGCTGCACGGTCAGCTCATGACGGCCCTCTACCGCTGCGGCGACGTGGTCGGCGCGCTGGACGCGTTCGGGGCCGCCCGACGGGTGCTGGCCGACGAGCTGGGCATCGATCCCGGGCCGGACCTGCGCCTGCTGCAGCAGGCGATCCTGCGCAGGGACACCGCCCTGCTGGCGGCCGACCGTGACACCGCGTCCGTGCCCGTCGAGGACGGGCGCCCGCGCCCACGCCTGCTTCCCCGGGCGCCCCTGGTGTTCGTGGGCCGCTCGGCCGAGCGGGCTCACCTGCGCAGCGTCCTGTACGGCACGGCGAGCCCGCCTGTGGTGGCGTTGCACGGTCCCGGTGGGGCGGGCAAGTCGGCGCTCGCCCTGACGGTGGCGCACGGCGTGGCCGACCGGTATCCCGATGGCCAGCTGTATGTGGATCTCCAGGGATCCACGCCGGGCCTGCCACCGTTGCGGCCGGCCGAGGTGCTCGGCCGTTTCCTGCGCGCGCTCGGAGTGCCGCCCGGCGACGTACCGGCGGCACCGGCGGAGGCGGCCACCCACTACCAGTCGCTGCTGGCCGACCGCCGTGTCCTGGTCGTCCTCGACAACGCCGTCGGCGCCGCCCAGGTGGCCCCGTTGCTGCCGGCGGGCGGCGGCTGCGCGGCGCTGGTCACCAGCCGTGCCGCGCTGACCACCATGGACGCCGTGCCCATCGCCGTCGGCATGCTCGACGAGGTGGAGTCGGTGCGCCTGCTGAGGTTGCTGGCCGGTCCCGAGCGGGTGAGCGCCGAGGCGGAAGCGGCCGCGGAGATCGCCCGCTGGTGCGGCTTCCATCCGCTGGCCCTGCGCATCGCCGGTGCCCGGCTGGCGGGCCGGCCCGACTGGTCGCTGGCCCGCTTCGGCGAGCGGCTGGGCGACCAGCGACGGCGGCTGGACGAGCTCCAGGCCGCCGACCTGCGGGTACGAACCTGCTTCGAGGTCGGGTACGGGACGCTGACCAGCACCGCGAAGGCGGTCTTCCGTGCCTTCGGCGTGCTGGAGGTGCCCGAGGCCGGCGTCGAGCTCACCGCCGCGCTGGCCGACGTCGACCAGACGACGGCGGAGGCCGCGCTAGACGAGCTGACCGAGGCCCGGCTGCTGGAGCCGGTCGGCGACGGCCGGTTCCGCATGCACGACCTGCTGCGGCTGTTCGCCACAGAGCTGGCCGCCGCCCATGACGCGCCGCGAGAGCGTACGCGGGCGCTCGGACGGGCCCTGGAGTGGTACCTCGATCGCCTCCGACGGCTGCAGGCCCTGCTGCAACCGCACCTGATTCCCGCCGGCGAGGGCGAGCACGCCTCCGACATGGGCCTGCCGGATCTCGCCGCGGCCGTACGGTGGCTGGAGACGGACCTGCCGTGCCTGGTGACGGCGGCCGTACAGGCGGCGAAAAGTGAGCAGGGCGGCTTCGTCATCGAGCTGACGGCCCTGATCAAGGCCATCGCGATGAAGAGCGGCTACTGGCGGGAGCTCGAGACCATCGCACGGCTCGCCATCGAGGTCGCGCGGCGTGCGGGCGACCACGTCGCGGAGGCGGCCACGCTGGCGACCCTGGGGCTGCTGGAGTGGAAGTCCGACCGGCCCGAAGCGGCCCACGCCCTCCTGCGACGGGCGCTCGACCTCTGGCGGGCCGTGGGCGAGCGCGGTGAGGAAGGGCTGGCGCTGCACAATCTCGGCTGGCTGTGCATGCGGACCGGAGATCTCGACGCGGCCCTCGACCACATCGGCGCGGGCCTGCTGCTGCTGGAGACGTACCGGCCGAACCGGGTCGGGCTGGTCTCGCACAACCTGGGCGAGGTGCTGCTCCGGCTGGGCCGCCACACCGAGGCGGTGGACCGCTTCGAACGGTGCCTGGCCATCCGGTGGGCCGATCGCGACCTGTACGGCGAGAGCATCACGCTGGCCGCGCTCGGCCGCGCCCACTGCCTGCTCGACCAGCGCGACAAGGCACTGGCGGTACTGGCGGAGGCACTGGCCCGCTGCGAGGCGACCGGCAACCGGGAGGACCAGTGGGAGGTGCTGCTCAGCAGGTCCGAGATCCATCTGCGGCAGGGCGATCCGGCCGCGGCGGTGGCCGACCTGACCCGCGTCCTGGAGCTGACCACCAAGATCGGCGACGCGTACGGCCACGCCGCCTGCGTCCGGCAGCTCGCCAGAGCACGCGCGGCCCTCGGCGACCCACGTGCCGCGGCGGACGCCGGCAAGGCCGCGGGACTGTTCGCCGATCCCGCGACGCGCTGCGATCCGGTGCTGGAACGGCTGCTCACCGCCCGGCTGTAGCGCGGCTGTATGGGGTGCTGTATGCCGCCCGAATAGGTTTCGGCTAACCGCATCGCTACGAAAGGAACGAGTCCATGACTGCTGTTCTTGGCCGGCTCGGCGACCGGATTCTCGGCAAGCTGGTGCCCAAGGCGTCCGCGAAGGCGGCCGCCGAGTGGTACGTCCACTGCTACTGCCGGGAGCGCTCCGACTTCCGCAAGATCTGCACCACCGCCGGCGGCACGACCCGATGCGGCGCCTGCTACGCGTTCAGAGTCTGCGGCGGCTAAGTAGGACACGCAGGTCTGGCGGCGGCGGCCACCCGCCGCCAGACCCCGGCTCGCTTGAAGTGAGGTTGTTGCCTGATGGCTTTCCTGGTTGCCGCTGTCGTGTTCCTCGCCCTCCTGTGCCTGTTCAGCCTGGTGCTCAACCTGGGGGTGCTCCGCCGGCTCCGCGAGCACACCGCTGAGCTGGAACGCCTGGCCGGACACGCGATGCTGATGCCGTACGATCCCGGCGTCCTGGTCGGTCGCACGCTGCCCGAGGCGGCGGCGGGCGCGCGGCTGGTCGGCTTCTTCGACGTCGGCTGTAGCACCTGTCACGAGCGCGCACCGCGGTTCGCCGAGGAGGCGGGCAAGCAGCCCGCCCTGGCGGTCATCACCGGCGATGGCGCGAAGGTGGCCGATCTCGTCACCGTGGTCGGCGGCGTGTCGAGCGTGATCACGGGCGATGAGGCCGGCAGTCTCGCGCACGCCCTCGGCGTGGAGGCCTTCCCCACCTTCCTCCGGGCCGACCAGGAGGGCAGAGTGCTGGCCGCGGACACGGAACTCACCGCCATGGCGACCATCGGATGATGCCGGACCGGCTGCGGCGGGCCGCCACCCTGGGGTTGCTGTGCTGGCGGGCGGGACCTGCGCTGGCGGTGTCCCAGCTGGTGGTCACCGTCGTGGCCGGGCTGCTGCCCACGGGCGCCCTGTGGGCGACGAAGCTGCTCATCGACGGGCTGGCGACGGGCCTCGCGGAACGGGCGCTGGGCCCGGTCTCCGGGCTCGTCGCGCTGGGGCTGGCCTCCGGGGTGCTGCCGCACGTCACGGGATACCTGCGGGGCGAGTCGGACCGCCGGCTCGACCTGTTGCTGCAGGACCGCCTGTACACGAAGGTGAACGAGTTCCAAGGGCTGTCACGCTTCGAGGACCCGGTCTTCCTCGACGAATTGCGGATGGCCACGCAGGCGACGGGCGGCGCGATGGGGCCGATCACCTCGGGCCTGTTCGATCTCTGCCGCAACGTCATCTCCCTGGCCGGGCTCCTCGGCGCCCTGGCCGTGCTGAGCCCGCTGATGGCCGGGCTGGTGGCGGTCGCGGCGCTGCCCACCCTCGCCGCCAGGATGTCCCTGGAGAAGCGGCGCACCAGGATGCTCGCCGGGCAGTCGGCGGCGGCCCGCCGGCAGATCTTCTACTCCTCCTTGCTCACCGACGTGGAAGCCGCCAAGGAAGTACGGCTCTTCGGGCTCGGCGACTTCCTCAGCCGCCGGGTCATCGGCGAGCTCACCACGATGCAGAGCGCCGAGCGGCGCCTCGACCGGCGCGAAGCGCTCACGCAGTCGTCGCTGGCGACCCTGTCCGCCCTGGTCAGCGGCATCGGCTTGGTCTGGGCGGTGTACTCGGCCCTGTCCGGGCGGCTGACCCTGGGCGACGTCACGGCCTTCGCCGGCGCGGTGGCCGGCACCCAGGCCGCCCTCATCGCGACCGTGGAGAACGCGGCCAACGCCGGCCACTCACTGCTCCTGTTCGACCACCACGAGCGGGTGATGTCACTCTCCGACGACCTCCCGCCACCGCACAACCCGGCCGCGCTGCCGGCCCTGCGGCGCGGCATCGAACTGCGTGACGTGTGGTTCCGGTACGCCGAGGGCCACCCCTGGGTGCTGCGCGGCGTCGACCTGACCATCCCCCACGGCGCGTCGGTCGCGTTGATCGGGCTCAACGGAGCCGGCAAGAGCACGCTGATCAAACTGCTGTGCCGCTTCTACGATCCCTCCCGTGGGGCGATCCTCTGGGATGGCGTGGACATTCGCGACGTACCGCCGGCCGACCTCCGCGCCCGGATGGGCGTGCTCTTCCAGGACTACATGAGCTACGACCTCACCGCGGCGGAGAACATCGGCGTCGGCGAGATCGAGGCTATGTCCGACCGGAGCAGGATCCAGGCCGCCGCCGAGATGTCCGGAGCCGACCAGATCGTACGGGCCCTGCCGCACGGGTACGACACGATGCTGAGCCGGATCTTCTTCGGACCGGAGGACGAGGCCGGAGTGGTGCTGTCCGGAGGGCAGTGGCAACGGCTGGCCCTGGCGCGCGCGCTCGTCCGCGAACAGCGTGACCTGCTCATCCTCGACGAACCCAGCTCGGGACTCGACGCGGAGGCCGAATACGAGGTGCACCGGCGGCTGCGTGAGCACCGGGCGGGCCGTACCAGCCTGCTCGTCTCACACCGGCTCGGCGCCGTGCGGGACGCCGACCTCATCGTGGTGCTCGGCGACGGGCGGATCGTCGAGCGGGGCACCCACGACGACCTCATGGCCGCGGACAGCGGCTACGCGCGGCTGTTCGAGACCCAGGCCAGCGGCTACCGCGTCGAGGCGTAGCGCCCACCCGGGCCGCTTCAGTCGCTCTCGATCCGTCCCAGCGGCTCAGGATCGTCCACCAGCGCGGTGCGCGCCGCGAGCCAGCTCGGGTCTTCGGGGTAGAAGACGTGGCGAAGGTAGGCCCAGGTGAGCCGCTGGATCAGGGCGACACGTCCGGGGTGCTCGTCCGTCGTCTCCGCGACGTCGTACCCGGAGACTCCGCCGAGCGAGTGCTCCGCCCCGAACAGCGTGAGCAGGCTCTTACCCCCCGGACTCAAGAAGTAGGGGTCGGTGAACCACTCCGGCCCTCGGGCGGTCAGGTGGGACTGGTCCCGGTCCCCCGCGACCACGAGGGCCGGTGTGGTCATATCCGCGAAGCTCGGATTCATGAAGGGGAAATGCTCGGCCGCGAACGGACTCAGCTCGGCTCCGCCCCGGCCGGGCGTGGCGAGCAGCACCCCCGCCTTGATCCGGGAGTCGGACATGTCCTCTCCCGGTTCGCCCTCGGGATCGAGGACCCGCGCACCCAGCAGCATGCTCGCCGTCTGGCCGCCCCAGGAGTGCCCGGCCGCGGCGATGCGGCCGCGGTCGAGCCGCCCGCCGAGACCGGGTACGGCGGCTTCGAGGAGATCGAGCTGGTCGAGGACGCGCTTCATGTCCTCGACCCGGTAACGCCAGATCAGCGGAGTACGGGGATCTTCTGGCGGCAGGCTCAGCGTCCGCGAGTCGAGATGGGTGGGTTGAATCACCACGAAGCCGTGAGCGGCCCAGAAGTCGGCCAGCGGGACGTAGCCGTCCGACGACCAGCCGAAGCCGTGCGAGAAGACGATGACCGGCAGTTCGCGCTCGGCCGCGGACACGCGCCCGCGACCGTGCACATGTCCGGGCCCGGCCGCAGGCGCGGACACGCGCACCCGCAGGTCCTCGCCACGGCCCGGGGCCGACAGCACCACCGGCTTCACCGAGACGACCGGGGTGGGCACGCTGACGGCCACGTCCGCGGCCAACGTGTCTGTTTCGATCATGATTGACGGCTCCTTCAGTGGTCTTTGGTAATGAGCTGGTCGGCGACCCACCGTGCGACGTCGGCGGGATAGGGCGCCGACAACCCGAGGACGATGTGCCGGAAACCGGCGTCGACCGCTTCGCCGATCGCGTCCCGGGTGGTGCCGGGCTGGTCGTAGGAGACGGGCAGGTGGATCGAGCGGGTGATCGAGGCGGGGTCGCGGCCGATCTCGGCGCAGTAGCGGTCCAGCAGCGCGCTGCGGCTGACGACGTCATCGATGTCGCCGCCGGGGATGTTCCACAGGTCGGCGTGCTCGGCGACCACGCGCAGCGTCGCGGACGAACGTCCGCCGATGAGGATCGGCGGGTGGGGGCGCTGGACCGGCTTGGGGTTGCCGAACGCGTTGGTGACCTGGACGTACGTGCCGTGGAAGTCGAACGGTTCGGTCTCGGTCCACAACCGCCTGATCACCGTGCACGCTTCGGCGAGGCCGCCCACGGCGTGGGCGGTGTCGTGGTAGGGCAGGCCGTGCGCTTCGTACTCGCGCCGGGCCCAGGGCACGCTGGGTCGTGAGCCGACACCGATGCCGAAGTCGAGGCGTCCGCCGGAGACGATGTCGACGGTCGTGGCGATCTTGGCCAGCATGGCGGGCGGTCGGATGCGGTTGCTGGTCACGAGCACGCCGAGCCGCAGCCGTCGGGTCTGTGCGGCGAGGGCCGAGAGCAGCGTCCAGCCCTCGTAGATCGTTCCGTTCGGGTCGCCGAAGATGGGCAGGAGGTGGTCGAACAGCCACGCGTGTTCGATCTCGGGGATCGTGTCCGCCTCGCGCCAGACCCGCAGGACGTCGTGGTAGTCGACCTGCGACGGGGCGGTCATGATCCCGAAGCGAGGCCGGGTGGTATGCGGCATTGAGGACTTTGTTCCTTTCGACACTAGCGGAGGTTAAACGGAACAGGTTTCCGATATGCGCGGCCAGCGCCCATCGCATCGACTTACTCGCATTCCACTGCGACCCCGGGCATAGGTGTGATGCGATGGTGATGCGTGGGTTGGCCGTGGGTCGGCGCTCTGGCATCATAGGTAAACGGAATCCTGTTCCGATCAATATAGGGAACACGGTTCCGTTTCGCAAGCCAGCAGCGGAGGGAACGTTACGGTGAACGAAGGCGCGGGCTCCCGCAAGCGGGCCGATGCCCGGCGCAACGAGAGGACGCTGCTCGACGCCGCCGCGGCCGTCTTCGTGACCTCGGGCGTCGAGGCGCCGGTGCGCGACATCGCGGCCAGGGCGGGAGTCGGGGTGGCCACGATCTACCGCCACTTCCCGACCCGGGCGGATCTCATCATCGCCGTCTACCGGCACCAGGTCGAGGCCTGCGCCGAGGCCGGTCCAGCCCTGCTGGCGGCCGTCGCAAGTCCTTACGCCGCGCTGGGGCGATGGATCAACCTGTTCGTCGACTTCCTGGTCACCAAGCACGGGCTCGCCGCCGTACTCCGCTCCGACGACGCCGGCTTCGACGCGCTGCACGCCTACTTCCTCGACCGGCTCGTACCCGTGTGCGGCCAACTGCTCCAGGCCGCGGCCGCCGCCGGCGAGATCCGCTCCGACGTCGACGCACTGGAGCTCATGCGCGGCGTCGGGAACCTCTGCATCGGCGCGGAGAACGATCCCCGCTACGACGCGCGGCGGCTGGTCGAATTCCTCATCGCGGGACTCCGCCTACCGCGCTAGCGACGTTCGCGCGTTCATACCGACGGTATTTTACAAAGCTACCGGCGGTCCGTTACGCTGCCTCCAAGACAAGATACCGCCAGTACGTACCTGAGGCAGGGAAAACTGAAATGACCGACCACAAGCGACTCACCACGCCGTTCGACAAGAACAGCACCGCCGACGAGGTGATCGAAGGCGTCGACCTGTCGGGCAGGCGCGCGATCGTGACCGGCGCCTCGTCGGGCCTGGGTACGGAGACCGCTCGCGCGCTCGCCAGTGCGGGCGCCGACGTCACCCTGGCCGTCCGGAACATGGACGCCGGCCGTGAAGCGGCCGAGGAGATCACGGCGAAGACCGGCAACACCAACGTGCACGTCGCGCGGCTCGACCTCGCCGACCGCGCGTCGATCGCCGCGTTCGCCGACGCCTGGCAGGGCCCCCTGCACATCCTCGTCAACAACGCCGGAATAATGGCCCTGCCGACCCGGCGGCTCAGCCCCGAAGGGTGGGAGCTGCAGTTCGCCACCAACCACCTTGGGCACTTCGCGCTCACGCTCGGCCTGCACGACGCCCTCGCCGCGGCGCGCGGAGCCCGCGTCGTGAACGTCAGCTCCGCCACGCACCACGTGTCCCCGGTGGTCTTGGAGGACATCCATTTCCAGAACCGGCCCTACGACCCCTGGTCCGCCTACGCTCAGTCGAAGACGGCCAATGTCCTCATGGCCGTCGAGGGCGCCAGGCGATGGGCGGGCGACGCGATCCTCGTCAACGCGATCCACCCCGGCGCCATCCTCGAGACCGGACTGGTGCGGCATGTCGAGATGACCCCGGAGCTCCAGGCGCGGATCGACAGCACCGAGTGGAAGACCGTCGGGCAGGGGGCGGCGACATCGGTGTTCGTCGCCTCCTCGCCGCTGGTCGACGGCGTCACCGGACGCTACTTCGGAGACTGCGAGGAAGCCGAGGTGACCGACGACCTTCAGGGGGTCGCCCCGCACGCGCTCGACGAGAGCGACGCCGAACGCCTGTGGGCCGTCTCCACCGCGATGCTCCGCTCCTGAGAGGTCTAGCGGCGTACCTTGAACTTCAGGTGCAGCACCCCTTCCCCCTGAATGACCACGTGGGGATCCTCCAGCAGATGCTGCCCATCGATGCCGCCGAAGTAGCGTTTGCCCGACCCGAACACCACCGGCACCACGTCCATCGCCACCTCGTCGACGAGGCCGGCCGCGAGGATCTGGCCGCCCACCTCGCCGGCGTTCACCCCGATGGTCCGCTCCCCGGCGAGCTCCTGGGCCTTGCCGATCGCGGCCGTCACGTCATCGACGAAATGGTATGACGCCTCAGGGTGCCAGCCCTCGGGCTTGGGCCGGTGGGACACCACGACCACGTGGTCACCCGCGGGCGGCCGGCCCTCCCAGCCGTTCACCAGGTCGAACAGGGTGCGGCCCATCACGATCACGCCGATCGCCGCCCACATCGGCCGGACGTACGCCGCCGACGCGCTGGAGACCTTGAAACGGCTACCGGCTCCGGAATGATCGTACGGCTGGTCGCCGCCTTCGGTGATCGGGATGTCGCCGTTGAAGTACCAATCGTGGAGTGGCCCGACGCCGTCGTTCTCGTCGGCGATGAAACCGTCCACCGACACCACGTTGTGCATGATCACTGTGCCCATAGGGTCCTCCTCAAGCCTTCTCGCGCGTTCGCCTCCGATCTTTTCGCCTCGGAGGGCGGCCGGGCTTGTAAAAAATCACTCAGCGGGCATCGGACCGCTGTCCGGCGGGAACCCCCGTTCGGCGGGGAATCGGCGCCGCAGGGCCAGGTATTCCGTCGGAGTGTGGCCGGTGAAGTCCTTGAACTCCTTGCTGAAGTGGGCCTGGTCGAAGTAGCCCGCCGTCTGGGCGAGCCGCGACCAGTCGACCGGGCGCAGGGCGTCCACGGACAAGATCAGCCGCGCGAAGCGGTAGATCCGCGCCACCCGCTTGGGGGTGACCCCGACGTGAGACTTGAACTGCGCGGCCAGGTGATTGCCGCTCACCCCGGCGGCATCGGCCAGCGCACCGACCGGGACCACGCCGTAGGAGGTCTCCAACCGCCCGCCCGTGTGCTGGACCAGGTCGAGACCGAGCGACGGTGCCTCGGCGAATCGCGATCGCAGCTCCTCCTCCACTACCCCCAGCGCCTCGGTGGCCGATGCGATGTCGCCGACCTGGTTGCGGATCCGGTCCAAGGACCGTTGCCAGACGGCGTCGACCGGCACCCATCGGTTCCGCAGCTCGTTCGCCGGGATGTCGACGAACGGCGAAATCCCCCAGGGCTTGAAGTGCACCCCGACGAGTCGCACCCGTGTGGGGTAGTCGACGAGGAAACGCCTGGTCCACACGCCCATGAACCACCCATCGGTGAACACCGCCGACGGCACCGAAGGGTCGGAGTCCCACAGGCGGACCGGTTCGCCCAGGTTGATGAACAGGTGTGCCGACGGCATCGGCGGGATGTTCATCCGGCGGTGGCGCGGCACCCCGGTCAGGCAGTAGATGTCGTCGATGAACCGGTCGAGTGGTGGGGCGGGCACCCGGTCGATGTATCGCATCAACTCAGTGTGTCGGATCGCTCTCCTGCCCCTCATGACAGCCGACGAAGCCGCGCGCCTGCTGACCGAGGTCGGCGAACTCTCCGCACCGGGCAGTCAACTCGCCTTTGAGCACGGCGGCATCGCCGACTCCGCGCTCCTTGCCCAGACTCGTGGCCTGCCGATGATGGAGGAGTACACATCGCTGTGGAAGGGAGGACTGGGCGAAGACGGTCCCGGCTGGCCATACGCCCGCCACCTTGCCGCGACAGCGAGCGAGGGCCGAGAGTGGTCAGCGGAAGTCGTCGGCGTGGTCCCGCGCCCATTCCGCGAAGGTCTGGGCAGGGTGTCCGGTGAGTTTCTCGACGATGACGGAGGTCTCCGGGACGGTCTCGGCGCCCATCGCCCACGCGCCCATGATCGCCTCCACTCCCATCGCGGGCATCGTCCTGCCCAGGTCGGCCCGCGCCTGTTCGGGTGTGACCACCTCGATCGGGATCTCCCTGCCAATGGCCGCGCCGATGTGCCCGACCTGCTCGCGCAGGGTGAGCGCCTGCGGCCCGTACAACGTGTACGCCTGCCGCCCGTGCCCGTGCTCGGTCAGCGCCATCACCGCGAGCGCGGCCATGTCCCGCTCGCTGACGGGAGCCGTCATCGCCTCCGGGTACGGCAGTCGCACCGCCTCCCCGCCCTTGATCGCCCGCGTCCACCACCATCGGGCGTTGGTCGCGAACATCCCCGGCCGCAGGAAAGTCCAGGACAACCCGGACTCCTCCAGGGCCGACTCCACGATGCGGTGGTCCCGCGCGATCGGATTGCGGTCGGCGCCGGGCTGCACGACCGCCCCGGACGAGAGCAACACCACGTGCCGCACCCCGGCCGAACGGGCGGCCGTCACGAAACCGGCGATGCCCGCGGGCTTGGCATAGAGGAAGACCTGCGAGGCGCCTTCCAGCGCGGCGGGCAATGTTTCCGGCACATCCAGATCCGCCGCTATGTGGGAGGTGTCCGGTGTCCTGCTCGTCAGCCGGACCGGCTTGCCCAAAGCGGCCAGACCCGCGGCGACATGGCGGCCGACACTCCCTCGGGAGCCGAAAACAACCGTGACCATTGTGTGGGGCCTCCCCTGAACCTCGGTGAGCATGCCGTTCCTTTGGCGGCATGCCGCACATCCTACTCAATCAATTAATTGAATGAACCTGCGGGCAAGAGGCTGTGCAAGGGACGAGGCTTACCCGTGAGCGAGCTTCCTCAGGCGAAGTGTGATCACGCCGGAGGATGTGCGCTCAGCCAGGCCGCCGCCCTGCGCGCTGACGCACGGGACAGCCACGCGTCCTGGACCACCTCGGCCAGCTCGTTCCGGGTCAGCTCACCAAGCCGGCCGGCCCGCAGGAGTACCGACGGGTGACCATTGAAGTGCGCGGTGGTGAAGAACTGCGACGCCTCGTCCTGCACCAGTGCCTGCTTGTCCGCCTCGGACTCGACCCAGAAGACGATCACATCCGGATAGCGCTCCCCGGTTTCGGGGTCGACCGCATCCGGCCGTGGGTTGCGAAAGAAGATGAACGACTTACCGCCCACCTGGTAGACCGGATTGCCGCCGGTCCCGTGTACGACGGTGACGTGCGGCATGGCCAGGGCCAGTTCATGCACGTCCTCGACGCGGGCGGGCCGGGTTCCATCATCGTCGGACACACCCCCAGCGTAGGCCCCTTGTTCAGAGTGTGGAGCGAGCCGCACAGCCGCAGCTGCGCCTGATGACCAACGGGGCCTGCGCGGCAAGCGCCTGGGAAATGTCGCCGAACAGCAGCTCTACGGCCTGCTCCGCCATGGCCTGCAGTGGCTGTTCGGTGACGGTCAGCGCCGGAGCGGTGTGGGCGCTCTCCGGCGTACCGTCGAGGCTGATCAGCGCCAGCCCATCGGGGACCGCGAGCCCGCTGGCCCACGCCCCGGACAGGACCCCGATGGCGTGCTCGTCCGTGGCGGTGATCAAGGCGCGCGGCATGGTCCCTTCGGCGATGAGGTGGCGGGTCAAGGCGTCCGCGGCGCCGCGTGAGTAGTCACAGCGCAGGAGTACGGCGTCCGGATCGCCGGTCACGGCCGCGGCCCACGCCTCGCGGCGCACTCCCACCGGCCCTTCGTCGGTGGGGCCGGCCAGGAAGGCGAGGCTCTGGTGCCCGTGCCGGCGCAGGTGTCCGACGGCTTCACGTACGGCGGCCTGGTTGTCGGCCGCCACGACCTGTCCGTGCCCGCCGGGGTGCCCGTGATGGACGTACACGGCCGGTACGCCTGCCGCTTCAGCCTGGGCCGCCACATCTCCCCCTCCGTCCGCGGCGACGATCACCAGCCCGTCGATCTGGGCGGCCAGGAAACGTTCGGTGAGATGCCGCTGGCGCTCCGCCGAGTATCCGGCGTTGCCGACCAGCGTGAGACGGTCGCGCTTCTCGAGCGCCTGCTCGATGTGTCTGGCCAGGGCGCCGAAGTAGGGATTGGACGCGTCGGCCAGCACCAGGCCGACCACGCCGGTCGTACGCGAGCGCAGTGCCCGGGCGATGCGGTTGGGCCGGTAGCACAGCTCGGCCGCGGCCGCCAGGACGCGTTCGCGCGTCGCGGCGGCGACGGGACGCGGACCGTCGTTGATCACATAGCTGACCACCGCCGTCGAGGTCCCCGCCCGGCGGGCCACATCGGCGAGCGTGACGGGCTTGTCTGCGCGTTTCATCATGGCGGTTTACATTCTGCCATCTAATCGATTAGATAGCGTGGTCTAACCGATTAGAGGAAAGGTGAGCAGTGCCGGCTCTTCCCTTGATCATCGACACCGACACCGGGTCGGACGACGCGGTGGCACTGCTGCTGGCCGCCGCCAGCGGTCTGGGCGACATCCGCGCCGTGACCACGGTGGCGGGCAACGTACCCCTGGCGACGGGGACCCGCAACGCGCTCTTTTCCCTGCAGGTGGCCGAGCGCGTCGACATCCCCGTCCATCCGGGATGCGAACGCCCGATGACACGTCCGCCGTCCACCGCCCAGCAGGTGCACGGCCAGGACGGGATGGGCGACATCGGCTTGCCCGACCCGCTGCGGCCGGCCGAGGAGCGGCACGCCGTCGAGGTCCTGCTGTCCGCCCCGCGCGGTCACCCGGGCGAGTTGACGCTGGTCACGCTCGGCCCGCTCACCAATCTCGCGGCCGCGCTGGTCCGCGACCGCGATCTGCTGACCCGCTATCGGCATGTGTACTGCATGGCCGGCGCCGCGGACCTGAGCGGCAACATCACGGCCACCGCCGAGTTCAACGCCTGGGCCGACCCCGAGGCGGCCCGGGTGGTGCTGGAGAGCGCCACACCCGACAAGGTGACCTGGATCGGCTGGGACGTCTCCCGCCGGGACGCCGTCATGACGCCCGAGGACCAGTCCCGGCTGGAGCGGCTCGGTACCCCGATGGCCACCTTCGCCCACCGCGTGAACCGTACTGTCGCCGACTGGGCCCGCGACGTGACCGGTCTGGCCGGATA
Organism: Nonomuraea sp. CA-143628; assembly: GCF_050942315.1. Classification (NCBI taxonomy): domain Bacteria; kingdom Bacillati; phylum Actinomycetota; class Actinomycetes; order Streptosporangiales; family Streptosporangiaceae; genus Nonomuraea; species Nonomuraea sp. CA-143628. Next base: position 6,281,529 of record NZ_CP192072.1, on the reverse strand, counting down.
TGACCTCCCCGACCCCATCGCCATGGCCGTGGCGCTGCGGCCCGGGCTGATCACCGAACAGGAGCGGGCCCATGTGGACATCGCCCTCGGCGACGAGACCCGCGGCCAGCTGATCATCGACCGCCGCCGCTCCGCCCCGCCGCCCAATCTGACGCTGGTCCGCCGGGTCGATGAAGCGGGCTTCAAGGACCTGCTGTTCACCACCTGCGCCGGAATCCGCCAAAGCCGACATGACGTGAAAGAGCACCAATGACCGCTGTTTCCGTACCGCGTCACGAACTGCACTGTCATCTCGACGGATCGGTACGCCCCGGCACGGTCGCCGACCTGGCCCGCCACCAGGGCATCGCCTTGACCGCCCCCGTCGAGCAACTGGTCACGGCACCCGCCTCCTGCGGCAGCCTGACGCGCTTCCTCACCTACATCGACCTGCCGCTGCGCGTACTGCAGACCCCTGAGGCCCTCCACCGGGCCGCCCGCGAGCTGGTCGAAGAATGGAGCGCCGACGGCGTGGTCTACGGCGAGGCGCGCTTCGCCCCGCAGTTGCACGGCCATCGCGGCATGACTCAGGACGAGGCGGTCCAAGCCGTCGCCGAGGGGCTGGCGGCGGGGCGGCAGGCCACCGGCGTACGCACTGGGCTGCTGCTGTGCTGCCTGCGGCACCAGACACCCGACGAGAGCCTCGCCGTCGCCGAGACGGCGCTGCGGCACCGCGACAAAGTGGCCGGACTCGACCTCGCGGGCGATGAGCGGCTGTACCCCGCGACCCCGCACCGGGCCGCCTTCGATCTCGCTCACGGGGCGGGACTCCCGTGTACGGTCCATGCCGGCGAGGCGGCGGGCGCCGACAGCATGTGGGAGGCGATCGACGTGCTCGGCGCGCGCCGGATCGGCCACGGCGTCAGGTGCGTCGGCGAGCACGCGCTCCTCGAGCGGCTGCGGCGCGACGGCATCGCCTTGGAGATGTGCCCGACGAGCAATGTGCTCACCGGCGCGGTCTCCAGCCTCCAGGCGCATCCCGCGCCCCGGTTGCTGGCCGACGGGCTGGCCGTCACCATCAGCACCGACGCGCGCACCACCTCCGGGACCACCGTGTCCCAGGAGTTCGACCAGCTGCGCGCGGCGACCGGGTGGACGGCCGAGCAGGACAGGCTCGCGCAGGAGCACGCGGCCGCCGCGGCCTTCGCCCTGTGATCGGCGGGGTGGCTCAGGACCGCCCCTGGGGATCACCGTTGATGAGGTCGATGAGTCCGAACGGTGCGCGGTCGCCAAGGCAGAGGTCCAGCATTTCGTGGGCGTCGGCGTAGAAGGACTCGGTACGCGGGAACAGCTCCTTCTCGTAGGCGGTGAGCGCCGCTTCGATGTCGTCGGGGTGCGCGGCGATCGCCTTGGCGAGTTCGGCGCCGTCGAACATCGCCAGGTTCGCGCCGTCGCCTGACGGCGGCATCAGGTGCGCGGCATCGCCGAGGAGCGTCACCCCGGGCACGCGATCCCATCGGTGTCCGTCCGGGAGCGTGTGGATCATGCGCGCGACCGGAGCGGTCTCGCCGTCGGTGATCAGCGCGGTGAGTTCCGGCGCCCACCCGTCGAACTCGGCCGCGACCCGCGCGGTCACGGCGGCGGCATCGGTGAAGTCGAGGTCGGCGATCCACTCGGCGGGGCGGTTCAGCTCGATGTAGGTGTGCAGGATGTTCCCCGCCTCGCGGTGCGCGATGATCCCCTTTCCCGGGGTCAGCGCGTACATCGCGCCGACACCGACCACCTCGGCCGTCGCGGGGTGCCGCTCGTCGGCGTCGTAGAGGTAGGTGTCGATGAAGGTCGTGCCGGTGTACTCGGGCTCGGCGTCGGACAGCAGCGGGCGGATCTTCGACCAGGCGCCGTCGGCACCCACGAGCAGGCCGCTGGTCACGCTCGCGCCGTCGGCGAAGGTCACCTCGTGCCGGCCGTCGCCGAGGGGCCGGACACCGGTGACCTTGCGCCCCCACTGGACCGTCTGGCCGGGCAGGGAGTCGAGCAGGATCCGGCGCAGGTCTCCGCGGAGCACTTCGGGACGCCGTGCCATGCCGTCGTCGGGGGCCTCTAACAGCGGCTTGCCGTGCTGGTCGAGGACGCGAAGCGCCTCGGCGCCTTCGTGGATGATCGCGCGGAACTCGTCGGTGAGACCGGCGTCGGCGAGCGCGCGCTGCCCGTCTTCCTCGTGGATGTCGAGCTGGCCGCCCTGTGTACGGGACATCGGCGAGGGGTCGGCCTCGTAGACCGTCGCGGGGATGCCGTGGACGTGCAGGACCCGGGCGAGGGTCAGGCCGCCGAGGCCGGCGCCGACGATGGCGATCGGGTGGTGGCTGATGTTCATGGGCTTCCTCGTTTCCGTACGGGCGACTGCCCGGACACCTATATGGATCGGCGTTCCATAAGTAATATGGAACGCCGATCCAGGATGTGTCAAAATGAAGTCATGCCACGGACACGCGGAAGAGCACCCACCGGGGGACGCGCCGGCGCCCTTTCGCGAGAGGTGATCGTCGACGCGGCCGTCGCGCTGCTGGACGAGCACGGCGAGCGCGGACTCACCTTCCGGCTGCTGGCCAAACAGCTGAACACCGGACCCGGCGCGCTCTACTGGCACATGACGAACAAGGACGAGCTCGTCGCCCTGGCCGCCGACCAGGTGCTCGGCCACGCCTTCGCCGCGGTTCCGCGCCCCGAGGAAGGCGGCGGGCTGAGAGCGCTCGCCATCGCCGTCTTCGATGCCCTCGATCGGCATCCGTGGGCGGCCTCCCACGTCACCGCGCCGGCCACGCTGGCGAACGCGCTGCGCCTGCTCGACCGCATCGGCACCCTTGTCGCACGAACCGGGCTGCCCGCCGGACGCCATTTCGCGGTCGCCACCGCGATCTCCTACTACATCACCGGCGTCAGCGCCCAGATCATCACCCCGCGCGCTGCCCTCGACGCGGCCACCAGCCGCGACGCCTACCTCGCGCAAACCGCCGAAAGCTGGGCAGAGCTCGACCCCGCCGACTACCCCTTCCTGGCGCGTAGCACCACGGACCTGCGCGAGCACGACGACCGCGACCAGTTCATCACCGGCCTCGACCTGCTCCTGGACGGCCTGAATGCGACCGCCGACCCGCCCCCGCCCGCGTGATGCCGCGCTTCAGACGATTCCGTGTCCCGTTGACCCCGAAGGATGTGCCCGGTGCGCGCCCACGACCTGCTTGCCGCCTTTCCCGTGGTCGGTCTCGACTCTCCCGTGATCGACGCGGCCAGGATGCTCGCCGAGCAGGGTCTGCCCGGCATCATCGTGGTGGACGACGACGGCGCGCCGTTCACGATCCTGCCCGGCACCCAGGTGCTGCGGCTGGCCGTGCCCGGCTATTGCCAGGACGATCCGGCGCTGGCCCGGGTGGTGGACGAGGCGCACGCCGACACCTTCCTGAACGCGCTGGAGGGCCGCACCATCCGCGAGGTCCTGCCACGGGACCGGCGCGAGTTGCCGGTCACCGACCCCGATGCCACCGTCCTGGAGCTGGCCGCGTTGATGGCCCGCACCCACAGCCCCCTGGTCGCGATCGTCACCGATGGGCGCCTGCTGGGCGCGGTGACGCTGCGGGCGCTGCTGGACCGGGTGCTCGGAGCGTGAGCGTGCTGGCTTGGGTGAGTGTGGCGGTGTTCCTGGCCGCGTACACATTGATCGCCACGGAGAAGGTCCACCGGGTCGCCGCCGCGCTCGGCGGCGCCGGGATCATGCTGGCCGTCCACGCCACGGGCGCGAAGACGGCGTTCTTCTCCGAGCACACCGGGATCGACTGGAACGTCATCTTCCTGCTGCTCGGCATGATGGTCATCGTCGGCGTACTGAAGGAGACGGGCGTCTTCGAGTACCTGGCGATCTGGGCCGCCAAGCGCGCTCGCGGGCGGCCGTTCCGGCTGATGGCGCAGCTGGTGCTGATCACCGCCGGCGTCTCCGCGCTGCTCGACAACGTGACCACGGTGCTGCTGATCGCGCCGGTGACCTTCCTGGTGTGCGAGCGGCTCGCCGTCAACCCGGCACCGTTCCTGATCGCGAGGCGATGGCCTCCAACATCGGCGGCACGGCCACCCTGGTCGGCGACCCACCCAACATCATCATCGCCAGCCGCGGGGGCCTGAGCTTCAACGACTTCCTCATCCACATGGCACCGATGGTCATCGTGCTGATGGCGGTGTTCGTCGGGCTGTGCTGGCTGATGTTCGGCCGCTCGTTCCGCTACGACCCCGAACGCGCCAGTGAGATCATGGCGCTGGACGAGCGGGAGGCGATCGCCGACCACAGGCTGCTGTGGCAGTCGCTGGTCGTGCTGGTGATGGTGATGGCGGCGTTCGTGCTGCATCCGGTGCTGCACTACGAGCCGTCGGTGGTCGCGCTGCTCGGCGCGGGTGTGCTGGTGGCCGCGACCAAGGTGACCACCGAGCAGGCCATCGCCGAGGTGGAGTGGCCCACGCTGGTGTTCTTCGCCGGGCTGTTCGTCATGGTCGGCGCGCTGGTCGAGACCGGCGTCATCGGCCGGCTGTCCCAGGCCGCCGCCGCGGCGACCGGCGGACAGCTGGCACCGGCCACCATGGGCATCCTGGGCGCCTCGGCCGTGCTGTCGGCCATCGTCGACAACATCCCCTACGTGGCGACGATGAGCCCGATCGTGTCGGACCTCGTGCAGGCGGGCGGCGGCAGCGGGCCCGGACAGGTGCTGTGGTGGGCGCTGGCCTTCGGCGCCGACCTGGGCGGCAACGCCACCGCCGTCGGAGCCGCCGCCAACGTGGTCGTGCTCGGCATCGCCGCCCGTAACGGCACTCCCATCAGCTTCTGGCAGTTCACCAAGTACGGCCTGATCGTCACCGCGGTCACCGTCACACTGGTCGCGCCCTACCTGTGGCTGCGCTACCTCACGTGACAAGTACGGAAGCATCAGCATTCGGGGTGAACCGAGAGCGAACGCCGCCCGCACCCCGCTGACCAGCAGTCGGGCCGCCCAAACCGCAGGTCAGCGGGCGCGGGCCGCCAGTACCTGCAGGTCAGCAGTTGGGCCGCCCAAACCCGCTGGCCAGCAGACGGCAGGATGCCACATGCTCTCTGCGAGGCTCAGGACGCCGAGCCGCGCTCGGCCAGGCCGGTCAGGCGGCACAGCGCGGTGAATCCGTCCTCGGTGCCCGGCCAGTGGCGCCGCACCGCCTGAAGCCCGGCGCGGCGGACCACCGAGCGCAGCACCGCCGTGACGATGATCGCGTCGTCGGCGTAGCCCAGGACCGGGATGAAGTCGGGCACAAGGTCGAGAGGCATGGCCAGGTAGGCCAGCAGCAGCCCCAGACGTACCCGCACCCCGCGTGGCAGCTCGCGGTCGGCGGCCAGGCGGCGCACCAGCCGCAGCACGTCGGGCAGCAGCCGCAACGCCTCGCGCAGCAGCCCGCCACGCGGCCGGAGGACTGCCAGTGCCGCGATCAGCGCCAGCCAGGTGACCAGCAGCGCGACGGCAACTCCGATCAGCAGATCCCATCCCCACCAGCCGGTCATGCCCGCTCCCCCGTTCCGTTCTCCGCGACCGTGAGATCGCTCTCGCTAACGGGCGCCTCGGCCGCAGTCCGCGCCGGCACGGTGAGGCTGGCCTCCGTGGCCGGTGATTCGGCCGCGAGCGCGTCCTGCTCGAAGGCGGCCAGGTCGGCCGCGGCCTCCTCGACACCGGCTCGCGCCGCCGCGCCGGCCGGGGCGGCGAAGTAGTCGCGGGCGGCGATCTTGCCCAGCCAGGAGCGGAAGCGCTCCAGGTCGGCCTCCGACTCCTCGACCTCGGCGTAGGTGGCCCTGCCGAGCTCCCGCTCGCGCGCCAGCTCCTGCCGGAAGGCGGGCAGGCGCTCCAGTACCTCGGCGTACTCGGTGTCTCGGGCGGCGTTGAACTCGCCGATGACCTGCCGCTCCTCGGCCTGATCGGTCAGCGCCACGTGCAGGAGGCGGCCGGTGCCGCCCTGCTGACGTACCCGGTCGAGCAAGCGGCGCACCTGCCGCAGGGTCTGCTCACGTTCGGGCAGCAGGCACACCGACTGCTGCAGATACAGCGCGCCCAGCGAGCGCAGCTTGCGCCACACCTGCACCCGCAGCGTGGGGGCGGCTCCCGCCGTGGACACGCTGATCAACAACCAGCCCTGCTCGTCCGTGCCCTCCGTCACGCGCCCATGTTACATCCGTAACAATCGGCGGCAACGAACAGCTCCAGCGAGATGGGCTCTGGCATCACGGCTGGCTCTCCCTGATCGCCGAGTCGCATCACCGCCACCCTTCGCCACCCTTCGCCGCCGTTCGCCGCCGTTCGCGGCCAGGCCTACACCGGCCGTCGAAAGCCGCCACCACGGGAATCCGCCCAGGTCAGAGACCGATCAGCAACAACACGCCGGCCGCCACCAGCCCGACCTCCACCGCCACGACGAACACGCCGTCGCTGACCCGGGCGACGATCTTCTTGCCCAGCCAGGCGCCGGCCAGCGTGGCCGGGGTCAGGGCCGCGCCGTAGGCCAGGACGCGCCAGCCGAGCAGATCTCCGGCACCATAAGCGGCGATCTTGGCCAGGTGCATGACCAGGGCGCTGGCCGCTTCGGCGCCGATGTAGGCGGCTCGCGTCAGGCCGTACGCCAGGAAGAACGGCGCGGTGAGCGGTCCGACCGAGCCCAGCAGCGCCGAGCCGAGACCGGAGGCCGCCCCGACCGCCGCGAAGGCCGGGTCGGCCGGCGAGCGGGGATGGGGACGCAGGCGCCGCCAGGCGACCACGACCAGCAGGAAGACGCCCAGCAGCCGCTTGAGCGGCCCCAGCGGAGCGTGCGCCAGCAGCAGGCCGCCGGCCACGGCCAGCGGGACGGCGCCGAGGGCGAACCAGCCCACCAGTGGCCGGCGCAGCTCACGCCGGTTGAGCACGACGCGGGAGCCGTTGCTGGCCAGTTGGGTGAGCGTCAGCATCGGCACCGCCACGCGTAACCCGAACAACGCGGTGAAGACCGGCAGCAGCAGCACCCCACCGCCGAATCCGGCCACCGCTGAGACCACCGCCAGCACGAACGCCGCCGCGCACGCGGCGGCCAGCGTCAGCGCGAACGTGCCGTCGATCACCGACCTCAACCCGAACGCGACATCCGGCGTCCACGCGAACACAGCATCGATCACTACCGGGCTCAGCCCGTCACCGCATGGGCCAGCGCGAACCCGAACACGCCCGCGCCCAGGCCGCCGGCCACGCTGGCCACCACATTGGCCCAGGCGACGAAGCGAGCTCCGTCCTGGGCCAGCCGCAGGGTCTCATAGCTGAAGGTGGAGTAGGTGGTCAGCGCGCCGCAGAACCCGGCGCCGGCGAAGGCCAGCACCGCGCCGTCGGAGGGCAGTCCGGCCAGGAAGCCCAGCAGCGCCGATCCGGCCAGGTTGACGGTGAAGGTGCCCCACGGGAACAGGGAATCGTGGCGCGCCTGGACGAACCGGTCGGCCAGGTAGCGCAGCGGCGCGCCGATCGCCGCGCCGAGAGCGACCAGCGCCACTGTCAGCGGGCCGCTCACTGGGCCTGCCCGCTGCCGGGGCGGCCGACGTAGCGGATCACCTCGACCTCGTCCAGGATGACCAGCCCCTCAGAGATCAGCTCGTCCAGCTGCGGCAGAAAGGCCCGGATCCGTTCGGCGGCATCGACGATGACGACCGACACCGGCAAGTCCCCCGACAGCGACAGGATGCGCGAGGTGTGGATGTGGTTGGAGGCGCCGTAGCCCTCCATGCCGCGAAAGACGCTCGCGCCGGCCAGCCCGGCCGCATGCGCGCGATGGACGATCTCGTGGTACAGCGGCTTGTGGTGCCAGGTGTCGGTGTCGCCGACGTAGATGGTCAGCCGTAGCGCCGCTCCGGCCAGTTTCATGCCCGCCTGCTCTTTCCGGCGCACCAGCGGGCCGCGGCGCTGCCGGCCCATACCGCGGTCAAGGCCAGCACGGGGGTCAGCGCCAGGTACGCCAGCGCCATGCGAGCCGCGTCGCCCTCCAGCAGCTGGCTGGTCTCCAGGATGTACGTGGAGAAGGTGGTGAACCCGCCCAGCACGCCGACGCCCAGCAGCGGGCGCACCCATCCGGGCGCCGACCAGACCTCGGTGATGGCCACCATGAGCACCCCGATCAGCAGACACCCGGCGGTGTTGACGGCCAGCGTCGTCCACGGAAAAGCCCCGGCCTGGCGCGGAAAGGCCACACCCAGGCCGTAGCGGGCCAGCGCACCCGCCCCGCCACCGAGCGCGATCACTCCCAGCGTCGCCCACGGAGCCCGGCGCAGCTCGGCACGCTGGGCGGCCACGCGTAGGTCGACATCGGCGTCCACGGGACGCTCCGTTTCGGGACGGGACATGAAGATCCTCCTACCAGCAGCACAGAACAACCTCTGGTAGGGACCGTTGGCGGCTGGGTGCCACGGTTACCCGCCACCGGATCGACGGCGAGGCGGTGGGCCCCACCACCGCGACCTCCCCCAGGGAGGTTCTCCTCGACTATACCGATCGGCCCGAACAGGACCTGGCGGCGACCTCTCGGACCTGGCCCTTTTCAGCGTCGACAGCTGCCCCGGGCTCGGGCGGGTTCCGGATGCGATCAACGCAGTGTTCTTGCTCGTCCCGAGCGGCGTTCACACGGCGTTCAGCGGGCTCTTCGAGGCTTGCGGGTCGGCACCCTAACTGCACCACGAAAGGCTCCATCGTGAGGAACAACAAGGACGAACAGGCCGAGTCGGCCGGGCTTTCCCGGCGGCGGCTGGTCAAGTACGCCGGTGTCGGGGCGACGCTGGCCGCCGCGGCTCCCCTGGTGGGCGGCACCGCCGCGCAGGCCGACGACGAGCGCTCCTTCGGCAACGGCGCCGGCAACGGCCGGATGTGGCGGGCGGGCGATCACCACGTCCACTCGGAGTACAGCGGTGAGTTCGACACCAAGACCAACCCGCCGACCTTCCACAAGGGCGCCGACGCGGTCTACCCGATCGTCACCAACGCCATCATGGCCAAGTATTTCGGGTTGACCTGGGCGATGTGCACCGACCACGGCGGCCCGACGCATTCCAAGGTGAACCTGGAGCAGGCCTACCCCGACCTGCTGCGCTCGCGGGTGCTCGTGCCCGAGGTCCTGCAGTTCTGGGGCATGGAGTTCGACGCGCCTGCGCTGGACCACCACACGCTGATGATCCCGCACCACGCCGACGAGGCGCGGCAGCTGTTCGAGCTGGAGAGTCGCTTCGCCAAGCATGACGCCTTCCCTGCCGACGCGGGCCGCGACACCGAGGCCAAGATGGTGGAGTTCCTCAAGGCCGCCCGCGGCATGGGGCAGAAGCCGCTGGTGATCGCGCACCACGCGGCGCGTTCGGCGACCGGGCTGGGGGTGTGGGGTCAGGACACTCCGCGCGAGTTCCGCAACGGCAACAACGTCGCCCCCGACGTGTACGTGGGATTCGAGGGCGCCCCCGGGCACCAGGCCGGCCCGCTGAACGGCGGCGCCCGCGGCGGATACGGCAACCACCCCACCTACGGCGGCTTCGACCAGATGACCGCACGGGTCGGCGGCCTGTGGGACTCGCTGCTGGGCGAGGGCCGGCACTGGTGGATCACGGCCACCTCCGACTCGCACGTGCACTGGACCCGTGGCGGTTCGGACTTCTGGCCGGGCGAGTACAGCAAGACGTACGTGATGGCGCGCCAGGACTACGGCGACATCATGGACGCCCTGCGCAACGGCCGCATCTTCGTCACCACCGGGGACCTGATCACCGCTCTCGACGTCACCGCCGGCAACCAGGGCCGCCAGGCCACCGTGGGCGAGACGCTGGTGGTCAACCGGCGCGACCGCACCGACGTCGAGGTCGAGATCCGGTTCCGGCCGCTGGAGGGCAAGAACGGCAACGGCGAACGCCCGGAGGTGCGGCGCGTCGACCTCATCACCGGACAGGTGAGCGGCGTCAGCGCCAACCTGGACGCCGACACCAACCCCACCACCAAGGTCGTGGCGCGCTTCGGCCCGGGCGACTGGCGCCAGCAGGGCAAGGACTACGTCATCCGGCACACGCTGCGCGACGTGCAGACTGACAGCTACCTGCGGGTACGCGGCACCGGCACCGACGAGATGGAGCCGGCGGCCGACGGCAAGGAGAGCCCGTGGCAGGACCTGTGGTTCTACTCCAACCCCGTCTTCATCCGCGTCCGCTGACTCGCTGACCCTCTGACGTGGGCGGTCCCGCGTACCACGCGGGACCGCCGCGTCCGCACGATCAGCGGCGTGGTGCCCTCTTCACCGGTCGGGGGCCGGTCCCCATAGCGGCGTGGTGCTCTCTCGCCGGTCGGGGGCCGGTCCCCATGGCGGCGTGGGTCTTTTCAACGGTGCGGGGCCGGGTTACGTTCGCGTTCGGCGAGACTCGGGGATCGTCTGCCTTCCCGTTCCTGTCCCACAGGGGGAATCCGAATGCGCAGAGTCATCACTATTCTGATCACCGCGCTCTCCGTGACCATCGCCATGGCCGTGCCCGCCAACGCCGGCGGCCTGGACGACGTCTTCGCCAAGCTGCTGGTCAAGCAGGTCAAGGGGACGAACGTCGCCAAGCACCTGCAGGCCCTGCAGGCCATCGCCACCGCCCATGGCGGCATCCGCGCGACCGGCACCAGCGGCTACGACGCCTCCCGCGACTACGTGGCGAACAAGCTGCGCAAGGCCGGATACAAGGTCACGCGGCAGCCGATCAACTTCGTCGAGAGCTGGGCCGAGAACGCCCCGCCGACACTGGCGCTCACCGCGCCGAGCGCGAAGACGTACGTACCGAACGAGGACTTCCTCACCTTCCAGCCCTCCCCGCCGGGCGAGGTGACCGCGCAGGTCCAGGGTGTGGACCTCACGCTGCCACCCACCCCGACGCCGACCTCGACCAGCGGCTGCGAAGCGGCGGACTTCGCCGGGTTCGTGACCGGCCGTATCGCGCTCGTCCAGCGCGGCACCTGCCCGTTCGTCAATAAGGTGCAGAACGCGGCCGCGGCGGGCGCGACCGGGCTCATCATCTTCAACGAGGGCCAGCCGGGTCGTACCGACGCGTTCCCGCTGGACATCGGCGAGTGGCGGGGCGGGATCCCCATGGTGTTCGCCGACTTCGCCGTGGGCAACGAGCTCGCGAGCACGCCTGGTGCGACGGTACACCTCAAGGTCGACGCCAACCTCGTGCTCGGCAGCACGGACAACGTGATCGCCGAGACCCGCTTGGGCGACCCGCGCGACGTCGTCATGGTGGGCGCGCACCTCGACAGCGTGACGGCGGGGCCCGGCATCAACGACAACGGCTCGGGCAGCGCGGCGATCCTGGAGGTCGCCGAGGAGATGGCGCTGTACCCGGTCAAGAACAAGGTCCGCTTCGCCTTCTGGGCGGCCGAGGAGATCGGGCTGCTCGGTTCCGATCAGTACGTCGGGTCGTTGTCGCAGGCGCAGCGGGACCGCATCCGGGTGTATCTGAACTTCGACATGGTGGGCTCGCCGAACTACGCCTACAAGCTGTACGACGGGGACAACTCCGACAACGTCGGCTCCCCCGCCGGTCCGCCCGGTTCGGCCGAGATCGAGAAGCAGCTGGCGGCGTTCTACGGCTCCCGTGGCCTGCCCACGGTGGGCACGGACTTCGACGGGCGTTCGGACTACGGGCCGTTCATCGCGGTCGGGATCCCGGCCGGCGGCATCTTCACCGGTGCCGAGGGGATCAAGACGGCCGCGGAGGCGGCGCTGTTCGGCGGGACGGCCGGGGTCGCCTACGACGCCTGCTACCACCAGGCGTGCGACACCATCGCCAACATCAACGCCACGGCGCTGGACGTGGACGCGGACGCCATCGCCGATTCCGTCGCCCGATACGCCTTCAACCTGCGCTCCATCCCGCCGCGAGTGGCACCCGCCACCAGCCGTGCGCGCTTCACCGCGCCAACCTCTGACTTTCTTGATGTGTTGACGCGAACGGGAGGAAAGGATACGTTCCGGTAGATTTCACGGTTGTCCAAGGGAAATCCGGTGAGATGCCGGTGCGGACGCGCCACTGTATCCGGGACGTAGATCCCGGGAGCCAGGTCGCTTGGACCTCCGTGACCTCATTTGTTGGGACGCGTCATCCCTGAGGAGGCACTGATGAGTGGTCTGTCCGCTCCTACCGTCATTCCGTTCCCCCGTCTGCGGCTGTGGTTGCTGGCCGTACCGGTTCTGCTGCTGATCGCCTACCTGGTGCTGATGGACAACGGCGCCATCTCGCAGACGGGTGCGTACCTGCACGAACTCATGCACGACGGGCGTCACCTGCTCGGCGTGCCCTGCCACTAGACCTCGGCATGGTACGCACCCTGCTGGTCAGGGGCCTGCTTCTGGGCCTGCTGGCCGGATTGATCGCGGGCGGCTTCGCCTTCGCCTTCGGGGAACCGCAGGTGGACAGTGCCATCGCACTGGAACAGGCGCACGCCGCGCAGGAACCTGGCCATGACCACGGCGATCTCGGCGAGGAGGAGCTGGTCAGCAGGCCGGGCCAGAAGGCCGGGCTCTTCCTCGCCACCGGCCTGTACGGGCTGGCCGTGGGAGGGGTCTTCGCCCTGGTGTACGCGGGTCTGCGGGGCCGGGTCGGTCCACGGTCGGAGGGCGGGCTGGCGCTCGCCGCCGCCGGGTCGGCGTTCGGGGCGATGATCCTCGTACCGTTCGTGAAATATCCGGCCAATCCGCCGGCTGTCGGAGACCCGGAAACGATCAACAGCCGGACCGCCCTCTATTTCGTGATGATCCTTGTCGGGCTGGCCGCGATCGCGATCGCGGTGGCGACCGCGCGCCGGGTGACCGCCGGGCCATGGGCGCGGTGGGTCGCGGCCGGGGTCGCGTATCTGGTCCCGGTGGTCGCCGCGTGGCTGCTGCTGCCGACCGTGGACGAGGTGCCCGAGGGTTTTCCCGCCACGCTGCTGTGGCAGTTCAGGCTCGTGTCGTTAGGGACGCAGCTCGTTTTCTGGACGGCCTTCGGTGTGCTGTTCGGGTGGGTGAGCGACAGGGCGGCGCGGCGGGCGGCGGCCGTACCCGCGACCGCCGTCTCGCCGGGCTGAGCCGGCGTGCTGTTCGTCCGGCACGCCAGTACGCCGGGAATGCGGACCGCCTGCTTTCCCGGGGCCGATGAGGACGCCGACGCGGCGAGCCTGGCCAGAGCGCACGACTTGGCCAGCGCACACGGCCTGGCCAGCGCCCATGGCCTCGCCTCGGTCGTGGCCGAGTCGGTGGCGGCCGGTTCGGTGGCGGCCGGTTCGGTGGCGGCCGGTTCGGTGGCGGCCGACTCAGCGGCGGCCGACTCAGCGGTGGCCAGCGCGGTGGTGGCCGGGTCGGTGGCGTGGGTCGCTCCCAGTGTCGCGGCGCGGCAGACCGCCGCCGCGCTCGGCTGGGAACCGTGCGTGGTCACCGCGCTCGCCGAGGCGGATCACGGCCGATGGCGCGGCCTGCCGTACGGGCGGGTCGCGCGGGAGGAGCCGGACGCGCTGGCGAGCTGGCTGGCGGATCCGGACGCGGCGCCGCACGGCGGGGAGAGCCTGGCCGTGCTGGCGGCGCGGGTGGCCGGCTGGCTCGACTCGGTACGCGGGGAGCCCGAGGCGGTCGCCGTCTGCGACGCGGGCGCCATCCGGGCGGCGCTCGGCCACGCGCTGGGGCTGGACCCGGTGCGCGCCGCCCGTTTCGATCTCGCGCCGCTGTCCGTCACCGAGCTGACCGTCACACGAGGCGGCTGGCGGGTCGCCCACGTCAACCGGAAGATCCTTAACCGGAAGATCCTTGTCGTGAACGTACGGAAGGTCCTGTCTTGATCGTCTCGTATCCGTTCAGCGCCGTCGTCGGGCTCGACGACCTGAAGCTGGCGCTGGTGCTCAACGCCGTCTCGCCACGGGTGGGCGGTGTGCTGGTACGGGGTGAGAAGGGCACCGCCAAGTCCACCATCGTGCGCGCGCTGGCCGCCCAGTTGCCCCCGGTGAACGTGGTGCCCGGCTGCCGGTTCGCCTGCGATCCGGCCGCGCCCGATGCCGAGTGCCCGGATGGCCCGCACGAGCCGGACGCCCAAGGGCTCCGCCGTCCGGCCGCGTTGGTGGAGCTGCCGGTGGGCGCGTCGGAGGACCGCCTGGCCGGCTCGCTCGACGTGGAGCGGGCGCTGACGGAGGGGGTGAAGGCGTTCGAGCCGGGCCTGCTGGCGGCCGCGCATCGCGGCGTCCTGTACGTGGACGAGGTGAACCTGCTGCACGACCACCTGGTCGACCTGCTGCTGGACGCGGCGGCCCTGGGGACGTGCTACGTGGAGCGGGAGTCGGTCTCGGTCCGGCATCCGGCCCGGTTCCTGCTGGTCGGGACCATGAACCCGGAGGAGGGTGAGCTGCGGCCGCAGTTGCTGGACCGGTTCGGGCTGACGGTGGAGGTGAAGGCGTCCAGGGATCCGGTGGAGCGCGCCGAGGTGGTACGACGCCGGCTGGCCTTCGACGCGGACGGCGAGAAGTTCGCGGCCCGGTGGGCGGCCGAGGAAGCGGCACTGGCGGCCAGGATCGCCCAGGCTCGCGGCCGGGTGTCCGGCGTCCGGCTGCCCGACGCGCGACTGCGGCAGATCGCGACGGTGTGCGCGGCCTTCGAGGTGGACGGCTTGCGGGCCGACCTGGTCACGGCGAACGCCGCCATCGCCCATGCCGCCTGGCATGGGCGCGAGAGAGTGACGACCGAGGATGTACGGGCGGCTGCCCGCCTGTCGCTGCCGCATCGGCGGCGGCGCGACCCCTTCGACGCGCCGGGACTGGACGAGTCGCTGCTCGACGAGTTGCTGGAGAGCACGTCGGAGGATGAGGAACCGGACGATCCGGAGGGTCCCGGTGGCGGAGGCCCTGACGCCTCCGGGCCTCCTGACCTTTCCGGGCCTGGGGAGGACGGCGGTCCGGCGGGCGCCTCGCCACCGGCCGGTGACAGCGAAACGCCGACGCGGGATCAGCCGACCGGACCCCCTGATGGCCGGCTGCCGGATGGTGATCGCGCATCGGATGCCGGATGGATGCCGGATGGCGGCCGCGTACTGGATGACAGCTGGATGCCGGGCGACGAGGGGTCGGCGAAGCAGCCAACCGGTGCCGGGCAGTCACCGGACGTCGAGAGCGCACGCGAGCAGGAGCCGCCGGGCCGGGTGGCCGGGCTGGCGGCGCCGTACCGGGTGCCGTTGCTTCAGGTACCCGGGATCGGCGAGGGCGTGGCGGGGCGGCGCTCACGCTCGCGCACCACACGCGGCCGGGCCACCGCCGCACGCCGCCCCGGCGGACGGGTCCGCGATCTCCACGTGATGGCGACGATGCTGGCGGCGGCGCCGCACCAGGTGACGCGCGGGCGTACCGGTCCCGGGCTGGTGCTGTGCCAGGACGACCTGCGCGAGGTGGTGCGCGAGGGCAGGGAGGGCAACCTCGTGCTGTTCGTGGTGGACGCCAGTGGCTCGATGGCGGCCCGCCGGCGGATGAGCGCCGTCAAGACGGCGGTGCTCAGCCTGCTGCTCGACGCCTACCAGCGGCGCGACAAGGTCGGCCTGGTCACCTTCCGTGGCGCGGGCGCCGTGCTGGCGCTGCCGCCGACCTCGTCGGTGGAGGCGGGCGCGGCCCGACTGCGCTCGCTGCCGACCGGCGGCCGTACCCCGTTGGCGGCGGGGCTGGTGCGGGCGGCGGAGGTGCTGCGCGTGGAGCGGCTGCGCGACCCGGCACGGCGGCCGCTGCTGGTGCTGGTGACCGACGGGCGGGTGACGGCGGGCGGCGATGTGGAGCGGGCCGCCGCCCTGCTGGACGGTACGGCGAGCGTGGTCGTGGACTGCGAGAGCGGCCCGGTGCGGCTGGGCCTGGCGGCCCGGCTGGCGGTACGGCTGCGGGCACGCCTCGTCTCGCTCGACGCGCTCTCCGATCTGAGTTCGGTCGTACGCGATCACCGGAATCTGGGCTCGGCCGTACGCGATCACCGGGCCGTACGCGATCATCGGAAGGCGGTCTGATCATGCCGCAGGGGAAGCCCGCCACCGTGCCCGACGACGGTCTCACGACCCGGCAGCGCCGGACGAGGCCGCTGCTGATCGTGCACACCGGGCCGGGCAAGGGGAAGTCGACGGCCGCGTTCGGGATGGCGTTGCGCGCCTGGAACCAGGGGTGGCCGATCGGGGTGTTCCAGTTCGTGAAGTCGGCCAAGTGGCGCATCGGCGAAGAACGCGCGCTCAAGGTGCTCGGCGACACGGCCGAGGGCGGCTCGGTGACCTGGCACAAGATGGGCGAGGGCTGGTCGTGGATCCAGCGCCCCGGCACCGAGGAGGATCACGCGGCCGACGCCCGTGAGGGCTGGGCGCAGATCAAACGCGACCTGGCGGCCGAGACGTACCGGTTCTACGTGCTGGACGAGTTCACCTATCCGCTGAAGTGGGGGTGGCTCGATCTGGACGACGTGCTGGAGACGCTCGCCGGGCGGCCGGGCAACCAGCACCTGGTGATCACCGGCAGGGACGCGCCCGAGCGGCTGGTCGAACTCGCCGATCTGGTGACGGAGATGGGCAAGGTACGTCATCCCATGGACGCCGGGCAGAAGGGTCAGAAAGGCATCGAGTGGTAGTGCCGCGGCTGGTGATCGCCGCTCCTTCGTCGGGCAGCGGCAAGACGACCGT
This sequence comes from Nonomuraea sp. CA-143628, assembly GCF_050942315.1. Lineage (NCBI taxonomy): Bacteria > Bacillati > Actinomycetota > Actinomycetes > Streptosporangiales > Streptosporangiaceae > Nonomuraea > Nonomuraea sp. CA-143628. The sequence continues at coordinate 6,264,821 of NZ_CP192072.1, read as the reverse complement.
GGCCACCGGGCTGATGGCGGCGCTGCGGGCGCGTGGGCTGGCGGTCTCGCCGCACAAGGTGGGGCCCGACTACATCGATCCGGGTTATCACGCGCTGGCCGCCGGGCGTCCCGGGCGGAACCTGGATCCGTGGCTGGTGGGTGAGGAGCGGGTGGCGCCGCTGTTCCTGCACGGTGCGGCCGGGTGTGACGTGGCGGTGGTCGAGGGTGTGATGGGGCTGTTCGACGGCAAGGGCGACGGCGACTTCGCCTCCACCGCGCACGTCGCCCGGCTGCTGGACGCGCCGGTGGTGCTGGTCGTGGACGCGGCCCGGCAGAGCCGGTCGGTGGCGGCCGTGGTGCATGGGTTCGCCACGTTCGACCCGCGCGTACGGGTGGGCGGGGTGGTGCTCAACCGGGTGGCCTCGGATCGGCACGAGGAGCTGTGCCGGGCCGCTCTGGGCGCGGCGGGTGTGCCGGTGCTCGGCGCGATCCGCCGCGACGACGCCGTCTCCACGCCCTCCCGCCATCTGGGTCTGGTGCCCGCCGCCGAGCGTGAAGCCGAGGCGGTACGGGCCGTGGAACGGCTCGGCGCCCTGGTGGCGCGCTCCTGCGACCTGGACGGCCTGATGCGGTTGGCGAGGACGGCGCCCGCGCTGAGCGCTACGGCATGGGACCCGGCGACGGCGTCCGCGCTCGCCGGCCCGGCATGGGACGCGGCGAAGGAGAGCGCGGACGCCGAAGAGGACGCGCGCGTCGGAGAGGGCGCACGCGTCGAGGAGAGCGTCGTCGTGGCGGTGGCGGGCGGGGCGGCCTTCACGTTCGGGTACGCCGAACACGTCGAGCTGCTGCGCGCGGCCGGCGCGGACGTGGCGACCTTCGACCCGTTGCGCGAGGAGAAGCTGCCGGACGGCACCGCCGCGGTGGTGCTCGGCGGCGGCTTCCCCGAGGTGTACGCCGCCGAGCTGGCCGCCAACGAGCCGCTGCGTGAGCAGGTGGCGGCCTTCGGCGGCCCGATCGCCGCCGAGTGCGCGGGACTGCTCTACCTGTGCGAGGAGCTGGACGGGCGGCGCATGTGCGGGCGGGTGCCGGGCCGGGCGCGGATGACCGGCAGGCTCACGCTCGGCTACCGGGACGCCGTGGCCCTGAGGGATTCGCCCCTGACCAGGGCGGGCGAGCGCTTCCACGGGCACGAGTTCCACCGGACCACGGTCGAGCACGGCGGCGAGCCGCTGTTCCGGAGCCGGGGCGGCGGCACGGACGGACACGGCGACCCGCTGGTCACCGCGTCCTACCTGCACCTTCACTGGGCGGGCTCGCCGGCCCTCGCTCACCGGCTCGTGTCGTCCTCCAGGTCTCCCTCGGTCTTGAGATAGACCTCCTGCAGACCGCGCAGGATCTCCGGGTCCGGGTGCTCCCACATGCGCCGCTCGGCGGCCTCCAGGAGCCGTTCGGCGATGCCGTGCAGCGCCCACGGGTTGGACCTGGCCATGAACTCCTGGTTCTCCGGGTCCAGCACGTACGTCTCGGCGAGCTTGTCGTACATCCAGTCCGCCACCACGCCCGTCGTGGCGTCGTAGCCGAACAGGTAGTCCACGGTCGCGGCCAGCTCGAAGGCGCCCTTGTATCCGTGCCGCCGCATAGCCGCCAGCCAGCGCGGGTTGACCACCCTGGCGCGGAAGATCCGTGAGGTCTCCTCCGACAGGGTGCGGGTGCGCACTGCGTCGGGGCGGGTGCTGTCGCCGACGTACGCGGCCGGGGCCCGGCCGGTGAGCGCGCGGACGGTGGCGATCATGCCGCCGTGGTACTGGAAGTAGTCGTCGGAGTCGGCGATGTCGTGCTCGCGCGTGTCGACGTTCTTGGCGGCCACGGCGATCCTGCGGTAGGCGTCCTCCATCTGCGGGCGCGCGGCCACGCCGTCGAGGTCGCGGCCGTAGGCGTAGCCGCCCCAGACCGCGTACACCTCGGCCAGGTCGGCGTCGTCGCGCCAGTTGCGGCTGTCGATCAGCGGCAGCAGCCCGGCCCCGTAGGCGCCCGGCGCGGAGCCGAAGATCCGCATCGTGGCGTGACGCTCCTCGCCGCCGGTCGCGGTCACGTGGGCGCGTACGTAGTTGTGCTCGGGCGGCTCCTCCAGCCCGGCGGCCAGCCGTACGGCGTCGTCCAGCATGGCCACCACGTGCGGGAACGCGTTGCGGAAGAAGCCGCTGATGCGGACGGTCACGTCGACGCGCGGCCGGCCCAGCTCGGCGAGCGGGATCGGCTCCAGGTCCGTGACCCGGCGCGACGCCTCATCCCATACGGGGCGGATGCCGAGCAGGGCCAGCACCTCGGCCACGTCGTCGCCGGCCGTACGCATGGCGCTGGTGCCCCAGACGGACAGCCCCACCGAGCGCGGCCAGTCGCCGGTGTCGGCGCGGTAGCGCTCCAGCAGTGATTCGGCCATCGCCTGGCCGGTCTCCCAGGCCAGGCGGCTGGGCACCGCCCGGGGATCGACGGAGTAGAAGTTGCGGCCGGTCGGCAGCACGTTGATCAGGCCGCGCAGCGGCGATCCGCTCGGACCGGCGGGCACGTAGCCGCCGTCCAGGGCGTGCAGGACATGGTCGAGCTCGTCGGTCGTCCGGGCCAGGCGCGGGACCACCTCGGTGGCGGCGAACGCGAGCACCCGCGTGACGAGCTCGCGCCGATCGGCGGGCAGCGCGTGGGCAACCTCCTGCGCCACCTCTTCGGCCGCCTCCGGTGCCCAGCCTCGCTCCTCCATCGCTTCGACCAGGGCACGGGCGGTCGCCTCGGCCCGGTCCGCCTCGGCCAGCGCCGCCGTGCCGTCCTCGGCCAGGCCGAGCGCCTCACGTAAGCCGGGCAGGGTCTCGCGGCCCGACCACATCTGCCTGGCGCGCAGCATGGCCAGCACCAGGTCCACCCTGACCGGTCCGGCCGGCGCCTGGCCGAGCACGTGGAGGCCGTCGCGGATCTGCGCGTCCTTCACCTCGCACAGCCAGCCGTCCACGTGCAGGATGAAGTCGTCGAACTCGGTGTCGTGCGGACGATCGGCCAGCCCGAGGTCGTGGTCGAGCCGGGCGGCCTGGATCAGTGTCCAGATCTGGGCGCGGATCGCGGGGAGCTTGGCCGGGTCCATTGCGGCGATGGTGGCGTGCTCGTCCAGGAGCTGTTCCAGCCGGGCGATGTCGCCGTACGTCTCCGCCCGCGCCATCGGCGGCACCATGTGGTCCACCAGCACCGCGTGCGCCCGCCGCTTGGCCTGGGTGCCCTCGCCCGGATCGTTCACCAGGAACGGGTAGACCAGCGGCAGGTCGCCGATGGCCGCGTCAGTGCCGCACGAGGCGGACATGCCCGCCGACTTGCCCGGCAGCCATTCCAGGTTGCCGTGCTTGCCCACGTGCACCATCGCGTGCGCGCCGAACTCGGCCGACAGCCAGCGGTAGGCGGCCAGGTAGTGGTGGCTGGGCGGCAGGTCGGGGTCGTGGTAGATGGCGATCGGGTTGTCGCCGAAGCCGCGTGGCGGTTGCACCATGACCACCACGTTCCCGGCGCGCAGCGCCGCCAGGACGATGTCGCCGTCATGGACGAACAGCTCGCCGGGCGGGGCTCCCCAGTGCCGCTCGATCCCGGTGCGCAGGCCGGCGGGGAGCGTGCGGTACCAGCGTTCGTAGGAGGTGGCGGAGATGCGTACCGGATTGCCCGCCAGGTGCTCCTCGGTCAGCCAGTCCTGGTCCTGGCCGCCCGCGGCGATGAGCGCGTGGATGAGCGCGTCGCCGTCCTGCTCGGCCACGCCGGGGAAGCCCTCGCCCAGGTCGTAGCCCGCTTCGGCGAGCCTGGCCAGCAGCCGTACGGTGCTGGCGGGGGTGTCCAGGCCGACGGCGTTGCCGACGCGCGAGTGCTTGGTCGGGTACGCCGACAGCATCACCACCAGCCGCCGCCCGCCGGGCGGGGTGTGGCGCAGCAGCCCGTGGCGTACGGCGATGCCCGCCACCCGCGCGGCCCGCTCCGGGTCGGCGACATAGACGGTCAGCCCGTCCGGATCGACCTCCTTGAAGGAGAAGGGCACGGTGATGATCCGTCCGTCGAACTCGGGGATGGCCACCTGCGAGGCGGCGTCCAGCGGCGAGAGGCCGTCGTCGTTGTCCTCCCACGCCTGCCTGGACGAGGTCAGGCACAGGCCCTGCAGGATCGGCACGTCGAGCGCGGCCAGCGCGCCCACGTCCCACGCCTCGTCGTCCCCGCCCGCGCCCGCCGTCGCCGGACGCGAGCCGCCCGCCGCCAGCACGGTCACCACCAGCGCGTCGGCGGCCCGCAGGGTGTCCAGCAGCTCGGGTTCGGCGGTGCGCAACGAGGAGCAGAAAACCGGCAGCGCCTGCCCGCCCGCCTCCTCGACGGCGGCGCAGAGCGTCTCGACGAAGGCCGTGTTGCCCGCCATGTGGTGCGCCCGGTAGTAGAGCACTCCGATCACGGGCCCCTCGTGTGACCGTACCTGGCGTTCCAGCCGCCCCCAGGACGGCGTGGGCTCCGGCGGCGCGAACCCGCGCCCGGTCAGCAGGACGGTGTCGCACAGGAAGGCGTGCAGCTCGGTCAGGTTGGCGGGCCCGCCGTGCGCCAGGTACGCGTGCGCGTCGGCGCAGACGCCGCCGCTCACCGTGGACAACTCCATCAGCTCGGCGTCCGGCGCCTGCTCGCCGCCCAGCACCACGACCGGACGGGGCCCGGCCAGCAGGGCGTCGAGCCCCTCCTGCCAGGCGCGGCGGCCGCCGAGCAGCCGTGCGACGACCAGGTCGGCCCCCTCCAGCAGGCCGGGCAGATCGTCGGGGGCGAGCCGGGCGGGATTGCCCAGGCGGTAGGGGGCGCCGCAGGCACGCGCGCTCAGCAGGTCGGTGTCGGAGGTGGAGAGCAGCAGGACGGTACGGCTGTCGCCAGGCACGGCGCGATCCTCCCTCGGGGTCCTCGCCCCGGTCGTGGGTGTCGCGACGGCAGGAGTCTCCTGGCTCCCGGATCAGCGCTCACCCCGGCCTTCCCACCCGTTGCCGGGCAGTGGCCTGCGGTGGGGTTCGCTCCCCGGTCACAGTGGCGGGACCGCGCCGGATTCGCACCGGCTTCCTCCCTTTGCCATCGCCTACCCAGGAGCCTACGGCAGGATCAACCTCCACCAGAAGTGGCGTTACCATCCTCATCGTGTCCATAGCCGACTTTTCCGGACGGGTCCGGCCCGACGCCTGTCCGGGAGCGCTCCAGGTGCACGAGGCCGCCGACGGCCCGCTGGCCCGCGTCCGCCTGCCCGGCGGCGCGGTCTCCGGCGGGCAGCTCCGCGAGCTGGCGGCCTGCGCGGCGGAGCTGGGCTCCGGGGTGGTCGAGCTCACGTCGCGGGCGAACGTACAGGTGCGGGGTCTGCGCGAACCGGCCGCTTTCGCCGAACGGATCGCCGCCGCCGGGCTGCTGCCCTCGGCCGCGCACGAACGTGTACGCAACATCGTCGCCTCGCCGCTCGGCGGCCGCGGGCCCTCTGGTTTGGTGGACACGCAACCCCTGGTAGAGGCCCTGGACCTGGCTCTGTGCGCGCTTCCCCGGCTGGCCGAGCTGCCGGGGCGCTTCCTGTTCGCGCTGGACGACGGCACGGGTGACACGCGGCAGCTGGCCGCCGATGTCGCTCTCGTGCCTGCGGCGGCGGACGGTGACGCCTGGGCGACACCGCCCGACGGCGCGGTGACGGGCGGTGATGCCTGGGTGTCACTGCTGCTGGCGGGCGTGGACACCGGGCTTGTCGTGTCCCGTGACGCGGCGGTCGAGCAGATGATCGCCGCCGCCGAGGCGTTCCTCGACGAACGGGAGCGCGGGTTTTCCGATCGTGACCGGGGCGCGTGGCGGATCGCGGAGTTGGCGGACGGTCCTGCCCGGATCGCCGCCCACCTGGGCTCATCGGACAGTCCCGCCCATTTGGGCGTGGCGGATGACCGTGCGACGACCGCATCGGACGACTCCCCTGCCGGCTCGGCCCACCGCCCCGGACCTGTCGTTCAGCGGGACGGCCGCGTGGCGCTGGAGGCCGTGGTGCCGCTCGGGCGGCTGTCCGCCGCTCAGGTACGCGCTGTCGCCGACACCGCCGCCGACGGTGGAGCGGTTCCGGTGCGGCTGACGCCGTGGCGGACGGTCGTCCTGCTGGACCTGTCCCCCGCCGCGGCCGAGCGGGCGGTGCGGCAGCTGTCCGCGGCCGGGCTGGTGACCGATCCGGCCTCTCCCTGGGTCGGGGTGAGCGCCTGCACCGGACGTCCCGGCTGCGCCAAATCGCTGGCGGACGTGCAGGAGGACGTACGGCGGTGGGTGGCGACCCTGGACGCGCCCGCTGCGACGCCGGTGCACTGGGCCGGTTGCGAGCGGCGCTGCGGGCTGCCCCGCGGCCGGGTGACCCAGATGGTGGCCACCGCCGACGGCTACGAGGAACGGGTGGCCGCTGCTGATGAAGACGAGGAACGGCCGCGGTGATGGGGGCCGGCTTCGACCGATACGAGGAAAGGCAGCAGTGACCGACTACCTGCGCGACGGCGCCGAGATCTACCGGCGCTCGTTCGCGACCATCCGTGCCGAAGCCGACCTCACCGGGATGCCCCCGGATGTGGCCCAGGTGGCGGTGCGGATGATCCACGCGTGTGGCATGACCGACCTCGTCACCGACCTGGACTGGTCGCCTTCGGTGGTCGTCCGGGCCCGCGAGGCGCTTCGGCGCGGCGCGCCCGTGCTGTGCGACGCGCGGATGGTCGCCTCCGGCGTCACCAGGCGCAGGCTGCCCGCCGACAACGACGTGGTGTGCACCCTGGGCGAGCCAGGCGTGCCGGAGCTGGCCGAACGCCTCGGCACCACCCGCAGCGCCGCCGCCCTGGAGCTATGGCGCGACCGGCTGGACGGCGCCGTGGTGGCGATCGGCAACGCCCCGACCGCCCTGTTCCGGCTGCTCGAACTGGTCGCCGAAGGGGCCGGCAGACCGGCGGCGGTGCTCGGCGTGCCGGTCGGCTTCATCGGCGCGGCCGAGTCCAAGCGGGCCCTGGCCGACAGCGACCTGGAATACCTGGTGGTGCACGGACGCCGCGGCGGCAGTGCGATGACGGCGGCGGCGGTCAACGCCATCGCGAACGAGACGGAGTGACGGCGATGACGGGACGGCTGTACGGGGTCGGACTGGGCCCGGGAGACCCTGAGCTGGTCACGGTCAAGACGGCCCGGCTGATCGGCGAGGCGGACGTGATCGCTTACCACGCCGCCAGGCACGGCCGCAGCATCGCCCGCTCGATCGCGCTGCCGTACCTGCGGGAGGGACAGATCGAGGAGCTGCTGCTGTACCCGCTGACCACCGAGACCACCGACCACCCCGGCGGCTACCAGGGCGCGCTGGACGACTTCTACGCCGACTGCGCCGAACGGCTGGCCGCCCACCTGGACGCGGGCCGGACCGTGGTCGTGCTGAGCGAGGGCGACCCGCTGTTCTACGGCTCCTACATGCACATGCACAAGCGGCTGGCCCACCGCTATCCGACCGAGGTGGTGCCGGGCGTGACCTCGGTCAGCGCCGCCTCCGCCGTCCTGGGGCGGCCGCTGGTGGAGCGGGACGAGGTGCTGACCGTACTGCCCGGCACGCTGCCCGCCGAGGTGCTGGCCGAGCGGCTGCGCGGCACCGACTCGGCGGCGGTGCTGAAGCTGGGCAGGACGTTCGAGAAGGTCCGCGACGCCCTGGCCGAGGCCGGGCGGCTGGACGACGCCTGGTACGTCGAGCGCGCCACCATGGGCGCCGAACGCGTCGCGCCGCTCAAGGACGTGGACGCCGACGGCGTTCCGTACTTCTCGCTTGCCCTGCTCGCCAGCCCGGCCGAGCGCACCTTCGTCCCCGAGCCCTCCTCGACCGAGGGGCAGGGCGAGGTGACCGTCGTCGGCCTCGGCCCGGCCGGGCGGCCGTGGCTCACGCCGGAGGCGCAGGAGGCCCTCGCCGCGGCCACCGACCTGGTCGGCTACGGCCCGTACGTGGACCGGGTGGCGCCCAACCCGCGCCAGCGCCGCCACCGCACCGACAACCGGGTGGAGGCCGAACGCGCCAGGCACGCGCTGGAGCTGGCCGCGGCGGGCGCGCGGGTGGCCGTGGTGTCCTCAGGCGATCCCGGGGTGTTCGCCATGGCCAGCGCGGTGCTGGAGGAGGCGGCGGCCGGGTTCCCCGACGTGCCGGTGCGGATCGTGCCCGGACTGACGGCCGCGCAGGCGGTGGCCGGCAGGGCGGGCGCGCCGCTCGGCCACGACTACTGCGTACTGTCGCTGTCGGACCTGCTCAAACCATGGGACGTGGTGGCCGACCGGCTGACCGCGGCGGCCAAGGCGGACCTGGTGCTGGCGCTGTACAACCCGGCCTCGCGCAGCCGTACGTGGCAGCTCGCCGCCGCTCGTGACCTGCTGCTGGAGCATCGCGACGCGGCCACTCCCGTGGTGATCGGCCGCGACGTCGGCGGGGCGCAGGAGAACGTCACCGTCACCACGCTCGGCGAGCTCGACCCGGCCCAGGTGGACATGCGCTGCCTGCTGATCGTCGGCTCCTCCACGACCCGGGTCACCGCTCGCGGCGTCGTCTACACCCCGCGCCGCTACCCCTGAGCCCAGAGGGCCGCCGCGCTCACGGTCTCCACCAGGCGGACACCCGCCGGCAGCGGCGGCCGGTCCACCATGATCACCGGTAGCCCCAGCTCGCGGGCCGCGACGAGCTTGGCGGCCGTGAGCCGGCCGCCGCTGTCCTTGGTGACCAGCACGTCCAGACGGTGCTCGCGGATGAGGGCCAGCTCGCCGTCGACCGTGTAGGGCCCACGGGCGAGCAGTACGTGTACGTGGGGCGGGACCGGCGGTTCGGGCGGATCGACGGACCTGGCCAGCAACCACACCCCGGCCAGCCCGGTGAAGACGGGCAGACTCCGGCGCCCGGTAGTGAGGAACACCCGCACCGGCCCGGTCGGCTGGGCAGTGCCCTCGGTCGGCTCGGTCGGCTCGACTAGGTTGGCTGAATCGGTCGGGTCGGCCGGCTTGGCGATGGCCAGGCGGGCGGTGACGGCTTCGGCCAGGCGGGTGGCGGCGGCCTCCAGGGAGTCGACGCGCTGCCAGGTGTCGTCTGGTCCCTGCGGCCAGCCCGGTCGGCGCAGGACGAGGAGCGGCACGCCCGTGCGCGCCGACGCCTCGGCCGCCGAAGCCGTCATCCGCGCCGCGAACGGGTGGGTGGCGTCCACCACGGCGTCGATCCGTTCGGCGGCCAGCCACGTGGCCAGCCCGTCCGGCCCGCCGAATCCGCCCGCGCGCACCTCACCGACCGGCAGCCTCGGGTTCGTCACCCGCCCGGCCAGCGACGACACCACGTGCACGCCCGGGACGTCGGCCAGCTCGGCGGCCAGCGCCCGCGCCTCCGCCGTGCCGCCCAGGATCAGAACCCGTCTCATGCCGCGATCCTCCGCGCTCCGGCCGCGATCAGGTCCCGTCTCGCGCCTTGAACCGGTCCGATCAAGTCCCGTCTCGCGCCTTGAACCCGTCCGATCAAGTCCCGTCGCATGATCGCTCCCGCTCCGCGCTGTACAGGTGGCTGTCGGGAAACTGTGTCGCCGACAGCGCCCGGCCGACGACGATCACCGCGGTGCGGCGGATCCCCGCCTCGTGGACCTGCTCGGCGATGTCCCTCAGCGCGCCGCGCAGAACGACCTCATCGGCCCGGCTCGCCCGCGCCACCACCGCGACCGGGCAGTCCGGCCCGTAGGAGGGCAGCAGCTCCGCCACCACCGCGTCGATCCGCTGCACGGCCAGGTGCAGCACCATCGTGGCCCGGCTGGCGCCCAGCGTGGTCAGGTCCTCGCCGTCGGGCATCGGCGTGGCCCGAGCCGACGTACGGGTCAGGATGACCGTCTGGCCGACACCGGGCACGGTCAGCTCCCGGCCCAGCGCGGCCGCCGCCGCCGCGAACGCCGGAACGCCCGGCACCACCTCGTACGGGACGCCGAGCGCGTCCAGCCTGCGCATCTGCTCGGCCACCGCGCTGAACACCGACGGGTCCCCCGAGTGCAGCCGCGCCACGTCCATGCCCTTGGCGTGGGCGGCGGCCAGCTCCGCGACGATCTCGTCGAGCGTCAGGTTCGCGGTGTCCACCAGCCTGGCGCCCGCCGGGCAGGACTCCAGCAGTTCGCGGGGTACGAGCGAGCCCGCGTACAGGCAGACCGGCGACGATTCCAGCCGCCGCAGCCCGCGCACCGTGATCAGATCGGCGGCACCGGGACCCGCCCCGATGAAGTACACGGTCACGGCACGTCCTCCTTGGTCATGGGCCCTAAAGTCACAGCACGTCCTCCCTGACGATCGACCGCACCGTCACGGCACGTCCTTTCTGGTGATCGACCACACGGTCACCGGCATCGCGGCCCGCCAGCCGGTGAACCCGCCGACGGGCGCGGCCCGCTGCACGGCCAGGCGCACCAGATCGCCGCCCAGCCGGGCGTACCATCCGGCGACGAGGGACTCCGACTCCAAGGTCACAGCGTTCACCACGAGCCTGCCGCCGGGCCGCAGCGCCGCCCAGCAGGTCTCCAGCATTCCGGGCGCGGTGGCGCCGCCGCCGACGAACACCGCGTCCGGCGCGGGCAGGCCCTCCAGCGCCGCCGGCGCTCGCCCCTCCACGACACGCAGGGCGGGAACCCCGAGCCGGTCGGCGTTGCGGCGGATGGCGGCGACGCGATCGGCCCTGCTCTCGACCGCCACGGCGGCGTTCGACGGGTGGGCGCGCAGCCATTCGACGGCGATGCTGCCCGCGCCCGCGCCCACGTCCCACAGCAGCTCGCCGGGCAGCGGCGCCAGCCGTGACAGACTGACGGCCCGGACCTCGCGCTTGGTGAGCTGCCCGTCATGCTCGAAGGCCGTGTCCGGCAGTCCGGGCACCCGAGCGAACGGCTCGGCGCCGGGTCCGGCGACGCACTCGACCGCGACCACCTGCAACACCGAGGGCGCGTCACGGGCCTGTCCCGGCCCGAACGGCGCTTGTTCCGGCCCGGACAACTCGGTGTCCGCCCACGTCGCGCCCGTTCCCGTCTGGACGGACTCCGACGCCGCGCCCAGGTCCGACAGGACCGTCATCGGGCTCGCGCCGTACCCGAGCCCGACCAGCAGCCCCGCCACCAGAGCCGGAGCGTCCCGACCGGCGCCCAGCACCAGGACCCGGCGCCCAGGAAGGACCGCCGCGTTCAGCACGGCCAGGGGTCGGCCCACCAGGCTGACCACGTCCACCTGCTCGACCGGCCAGCCCAGCCGGGCGCACGCCAGCGACAGCGACGACAGATGCGGCAGCACCCTGATCCGGGCCGCGCCGAGCAGCCGCACCAGGGTGGAGCCGATTCCGTAGAACATCGGATCGCCGCTGGCCAGCACGCACACCTGGCGATCGGCGTACCGCTCCATGAGCTCGGGCAGCGCGGGCAGCAGCGGCGAGGGCCAGGCCACCCGCTCCGCACCGGACCGAGGCACGAGGCCGAGTTGGCGGGAGGCGCCCATGAGCACCTCCGCCGCCCCCAGTGCGCGTCGCGACTCCTCCGGCAGGCCGTCCCAGCCGTCCGCGCCGATGCCGACGACGGTGATCACACGTTGCCCAGCACGCGCGTCACCTGGATCTCCACGACCACCCGCGCCGGGTTGGGCCGGGGCGGCTTGTAACGGGCGGTGTACCGGCGCTCGGCGTCGGCCACCTGCTCCGGCTCGTTACGCACCACGGCCCGCCCTTCCAGCGTCGACCACCGCCGGCCGTCCACCTGGCTGAGCGCGACCAGCGCGCCGTCCGCCCCGATGAGCCGGGCTTTGTACGAGGTGCCGGAGGTGATCACCCGGGCGACGCCGGTCTCCAGATCCAGCGTCGCGCCGACCGGCACCGCGTGCGGCGGCCCGCCCGAACGCGCCGTTGAGAGCGTGCACAGGTGCCGTTCCTGCCAGAACGCGGCGAAAGCGGCGCCCTGCTCGACCAGATTCACGAGCCTCCTCAAGGGAATTGCGGAGGCATATCGTATATCCGGCTCTCTGGCAGACTCGTGCGGGTGAAGCGGCTACTCATCATCGGCATCGGCGCCGGAGATCCCGACCATCTCACTCTGCAGGCGGCCAAGGCCATCTCCGCCACGGACGTGTTCTTCATCGTCGACAAGGGCGAGGTGAAACAGGATCTCGTACGCCTCAGGCTGGACCTGATCGACCAGCACGGCCACCCGCCGTACCGGATCGCCGAGGCCCGCGACCCCGAGCGCGACCGCACCACCCCCGCCTACACCGCCGCCGTCGAGGACTGGCGCTCCCGCCGCGCGCTGGCCTGCGAGGAGCTGATCCGCGAGGAGCTCAAGGAGGGCCAGACAGGGGCGTTCCTGGTGTGGGGCGACCCGGGCGTGTACGACAGCACGCTGACCATCGTCGAGGAGATCCTCCAACGCGGGAACGTCACCTTCGACTACGAGGTGATCCCCGGGGTCAGCAGCGTGGCCGCGCTCACCGCCCGCCACCGCACCAGCCTCACCCAGGTCGGCCGGCCCGTGCACCTGACCACCGGCCGCCGCCTGGCCGAGGACGGCCCGTCCGCCGACGACGTCGTGGTCATGCTGGACGCCCACTGCTCCTTCGCCGGCCTCGACGACTTCCACATCCACTGGGGCGCTTATCTGGGCAGCCCCGACGAGATCCTGGTGTCCGGCCCGGTGGCCGAGGTCGGCGACCGGATCCGCGAGCTTCGCGCCGAGGCCCGGGCCCGCAAGGGCTGGATCATGGACACCTACCTGCTGCGCCGCCTCCCCCGCATGGACAGTTGAGGCGTACCATTTGAGCTTGTTGTGGAGAGCTGCGCAGGGAGTGATCTTGCAGGTCGCGGTCGTCACCTTTGATGGATTCAACGAACTCGACAGCTTCATCGCGTATGGGCTGATCAATCGCGCTCGCGTGCAAGGTCAGGACGTGACCGCGTACATCACGACACCAGCGCCCGTCGTGACCTCGATGAACGGCGTGGAGGTGACCGGTCAGCGGCCGTTGGACTTCATCACCGAGGCCGACGCCGTACTTCTCGGCAGCGGCATCAAGACCCGTGACGTCGTGGCCGATGACACCCTGCTGACGCGTCTCCCCCTTGATCCCGAACGACAGTTGATCGGCTCGCAGTGCTCCGGAGCCCTGGTGCTCGCGCACCTCGGCCTCCTCGCCGGACGACCTGCCTGCACCGACACCGTCACACGGCCTTGGCTCGAAGAGCGCGGAGTGACGGTGCTGGACGCGCCGTTCCACGCGGAGGGCGCGATCGCCACCGCGGGCGGATGCCTGGCATCTGTCTATCTGGCGGCGTGGACGCTCCTCCACACGGTCGGCGAGGCCGCCGCCCGGGCCGCGATCGAGTACGCGGCGCCTGTCGGCGAGAAGCAGGAGATCGTCCAGCGCGTCATGTCCAGGGTGCGCACGGTCGAAGCGGCGCTGCGCTGACTGATCCCACGAGGACCGCAACGGGATAGGGGCGGGGTCGGCTTACGCGGCTCGGGCGAGACTCTCCGTGTCGGGCGCTGCCCGCCATCACCGAAGTAGTACTCGACCAGGACGAGGCCGGCCATGCTGACCATCATCGGTTACTCAATCAACGACAAGGTGGTGGTTTTCGACCGCGTCCGCGAACTATGGCAGGCCTCGCGGCAGGCACGCTTCCCCGGCATCGTCAACGCGGCGATCCTGCAGACCGTACCGCGTACCGTCAACACCGGCCTGGGCGCCCTGTTCATCCTCACCGCGCTGGCCGTCTTCGGCGGTGACACGCTGCGCGACTTCGCCATCGCGCTCATCTTCGGCATCGTGGTGGGGACCGCGTCGTCATCGTTCGTGGCCGGCCCCCTCGCAATCGAGCTCGAACGCCTCAGCAAGCAACCCCCACCCCAGCCGCCCGAGCCGCGCGAACGCCGCCGGCAGGGCACGGGCGCGGTCCTGTAGCACCGAGCGGGGCGCCCGGTGGAACTATGCAGAGGAGTCATCCACGCCACAGGAGCGCCCCGCCCTCCGCCCCCGTTACCAGCGCCGGCTCAGCGACTGGGTGAGCGTTGGGCGCCCGTGAGGATCTATCGAAAGGTGGACGACCGGCAGCAGGCCGTCCGGCAAGGCTGAGGGTCATGAAGAAGACGATCCTCGCCGTGCTCGGCACGATGCTGCTCTCCACGGTGACGGCGGCACCGGCGACAGCGGCGGCAGGCGCCGAGCTTTCCTGGCAGGACTGCGGAGGCGGCCTGCAATGCGGCCGGCTCACCGTGCCCGCCGACTGGGCCGCCCTCAAGGGTGCGCAGATCACGCTGGGGCTCGCCAAGCTGCCCGCCAGGGACCCGGCCACCAAGAAGGGGACGCTCGTGCTCAACATGGGCGGCCCCGCCCAGCAGATCTCGGTCATGCGTCAGATAAAGGACACCTTCGCCGACCTGACCCGATGGTTCGACGTGGTGGTCTTCGACCCGCGCGGGTTCGAGGCGAGCACCGGGGTGCGCTGCCCCGGCCCGGCGCCGTGGGCTACGAACGCGGAGTGGGTGTTCCCCGACCGCGCCACCTACGCCCAGTACACGGAGCGGAACCGTCGCTTCGGGCTCGGCTGCGCCGAGGCCGCCGGCCAGCTCGCGGGCAACCTGGACTCCGGTCAAGGGGCCTACGATCTGGAGGCCGTCCGGGTGGCGCTGGGCGAGCAGAAACTCCACTATTACGGCAACTCCTACGGCACCGTCCTCGGCGTGGCCTACGCCGAGAAGTTCCCCTCCCGCGTCGGCCGCATGTACCTGGACAGCCCGATCGACCACACCAACCGATCGTGGGCCGAATGGCTCCTGCCTAAGGCGAAGGTCAAGGAAGGCAACCTCCATCGGTTCGCAGAGTGGTGCGCCGCCGACCAGAGCTGCGCGCTTCACGGCCGCGACGTGCTCAAGGTGTGGGACGAGGTCATGGACCGCGCCGCCAAGAGGCCGATCCCCGCGCCCGGCGCCGGAGCAACGGCCAGTGCGACGCTGATCGCCTCCCGCGCGACCGTCACGTTCGATGCGACGTGGCCAGAACTGGCCAGGTCCCTGGCCGAGGCGTACGCGGGTGACGCCACCCGGTTCGCCAAGCCGTCCACCGGTGTGGCCGATCCGGATTTCAGCAGGATCGCGACCTGCGCCGACTTCCCGTACCCGACCGCATATGGCCAGGTCAAGGCCATGGAGAAGCGGCTGAAGCGCGCCGCGCCGCGCATCGGCTGGACCATCGCGTGGCCGCTGGCCAACTTCTGCACCGGACTTCCGCGAAAGACGCCTTTCCCGCCCCATCCGGTACAGCCTCGCGGCCTGCCGCCGATCCTGATCGCCGGCGGCCTGTACGACGACGTGGCGCCGCCCGCGTACGCCCGCCGGATCACGGCACAACTTGACGGCGCCCGCTACCTGGCGGCCAAGGGCGGCCACGCGCTCTACCTGAGCGGCAACCCCTGCATCCGCGACCATGTGCACCGCTACCTGACCACCGGGCAGCTCCCGCCCACGGGCACGACCTGTGGTCCGGCATCATCGTGACATGCACTGGCTGAGGGAGGTTCTGCTCGTCGTCGGCGCCGCGACCGCCGCGACGCTGCTGACGGCGCTGGCAGGATCGGTCCCGCCCGACGTGCCGCTCCTGGTCGTCTTCAGCGCCGGCGTCAGCCTCCCCTTGCTCGTCCGGCGGGTGCTGCCGTTGACCGCCGCGGTGGCCTCCGCGGTGATCGCGCTGGCCGGGATGGTCCAGTTGCACCGCTGGGAAGGGATGCTGGTCACGATGGCCGTGTTCTGCACGGCCGTCTACCACCGGCCGCGGCGTCCCGCTCTGGTGCTGGCGATCTCCACATGCTGGGTGGTGGGCATCGGCCTGGTGACCGGAGGAAAGGGGCTGGCGCTCACCAGCATAGTGATCATGAGTGTCGCCCCGGTGGCCACGGGCTACGCGCTGCGGCTGCACCGGGACCGGGCCGGTCAGTCGCTGCGTGTGCAGCGGGCCGAGGCGGAGCTCGTGCTGGCCGAGGAGCGTACCTGGCTGGCCAGGAACGTGCACGACAGCGTGGGCCATCACCTGACGGCGATCCGGCTGCAGGCCGCGGCGGCCCGGCGAACAGGCGACGAGACCTCGGCGACGCGGGCCCTGGAAGTGATCTCGAAGCTGTCGCTGTCCGCGCTGACGGAGGTGCGTGACCTGCTACGGACGCTCAGCGAGCACCCGGCCGCCCTTCAGCCCGGCACCGCCGACCTGGAGCGGCTGGCCGGGCAGCTCACCTCCATCGGCCGTACGATCACCGTCCGCCGTACGGGGAGAGCAGGCGTCCTGCCGCCCGCCGTCGACCACACCGCCTACCGGGTGGTCCAGGAGGCGTTGACGAACGTCGTACGCCATTCGACCGCGAGCGAGGTCTCCGTCCACCTACGTCAGGACGACCGCGGCCTGCGGGTTGAGGTCCTCGACAACGGCGCCCCGGCGCCGGCGTCCCAGGCTGAGGGCCACGGCATCCGCGGTATGCGGGAACGGGTGCGCCTGCTCAACGGCACACTGTCGGTGGGACCGGTCGAAACGGGCGGGTGGCGGGTCCGTGCCGATCTGCCTAGGAAAGGGAGCGTATGGTGACGATCCGGGTGCTGGTAGCCGACGATCAGGAGGCGGCGCGGGAGGCGCTCCGGTCCATACTCGACGGCGAACCCGACATCGACGTGGTCGCCACGGCCGCCGACGGCGCCGAGGCGGTGCACCAGGCGCTGTGGCGGCGGCCGGACGTGGTGGTGATGGATCTGCGGATGCCCGGCATGGATGGCATCGCGGCCATCGACCGTCTCGCCGGCGCCCAATCCGCTCCCCGTGTGCTCGCTCTGACCACGTTCGACCTCGACGAGTACCTGTTCGGCGCGCTGCGCGCGGGAGCGGCCGGTTTCCTGCTGAAGGACAGTGATCCCGACGTGCTCGTCACGGCGGTCCGCGAGCTGCACCAGGGCCGGGGGTTGATCGACCCGCAGGTCACGGGCCGCCTGATCAGCCGCTTCGCCGCACTGTCCCCGCGCCCCGCCACACCTGAACTCGATCTGCTGACCCCGCGCGAACACGACGTGCTACGCCTCCTGGCCCGAGGACTGAGCAACGGCGAGATCGCCGGGGCATGCACCATCGAGGAAGGCACGGTCAAAACACACGTCAACCGGATTCTCACCAAACTCGGCCTGCGGACCCGCGTGCACGCCGCGATCTATGCTCACGAACACGGCATCGTCGCCCGCGACGCTCCCGGCCCTGGTGCCGCGTCAGGCGTCGCTCGCCCTCGCGGAACGTGAGCGCCCCCCTTGTGATAACTTCGGCGTCGCCGTGCACCGCATCGAACCGCAGGAGGTGAGACCGATCAACGCTGTGACAGGTCGGGGCTCCCTCCCTCGCATGGCCTAGGGAGCGCCCGCGCAAGGCATCCCGAAAGGCGTGAAACGCGCATGCGCTTCATCTCTCAGACGTCTACCGACGGCGTCACCGAACGACCCTTCGCCCTTGGCGAGATCCCCGGCGTGCTGTGGACGCCGGACGGCGCCGAGCCCCGTGCCCTGATTCTCATCGGACACGGCGGCGGACAGCACAAGCAGGCTCCTGGCGTGGTGGCCCGCGCCATACGGCTGGCGGCCGAGTGCGGGTACGCGGCGGCGGCCATCGACGCCCCCGCCCACGGCGACCGGCCCAGGAGCGCCGAACACGAGCGGATCATCACCGAGATGCGCGCCCGCATGGCCGGCGAGGGCGACCCGCTCCCGCTGCTGGCCGAGCTCCACACTCTGCTGGCCGCCCAGACCGTCCCGGAATGGCGCGCAGTCCTTGACGCGCTCGGGGATGTCGGCCCAGTGGGCTACTGGGGCATGTCGCTGGGCTGCGCTCTCGGCATTCCGCTGGTCGCCGCCGAGCCGCGCGTCCGCGCGGCGGTGCTGGGGCTGAGCGGAACGTCGCTGGCCTCGGCCGAGGCCGCCGCCGGGGTCGCGGTGCCCGTGCGTTTCCTGGTGCAGTGGGACGACGAGCGGGTTCCGCGCGAGGATGCCCTGGCGCTGTTCGACGCCCTGGCTTCGAGCGAGAAGACGCTGCACGCCAACCCGGGCAAGCACGGGGACGTCCCGGCCTTCGAGGCCGGCAGCGCGTTGCGCTTCTTCGCCCGTCATCTGGGCTGACAATCGTGACGCGCCGATCGGGGATCCGTTTCCGATCGGCGCGTCCACCGCACGCTGGACGGCGTGATCGACAGGCTCCGGTTCACCGGCCGAGACCAGGCGCTGGCTGTTTCCCCGGTCACTTTCGGTGAGAGGTCTCCAGTGTGGAGAGGAGCTGGGCGATGGCCTCGCGGGCGCGCTTCTCCTCGCTCCGGTTGCTCAGCTCCACGGCCAGATCGAGGGCCGCGCTGTGCAGGCGTACGGCCTGGCCGAGGTCTCCCATGGTCGCCGCGATCTCGGCCAGGCTGTTGAGTGCCTTGGCCTCGCCTCGCCGGTAGCCGAAGAGCCGATAAAGCTCCAGCGCCTGCTCGTGATGGTCGCGTGCCTCGGTGAGCCGGCCCAGCCGGGTGCAGGCCACCCCGAGGTTGTCCAGGGCGTCGGCCTCACCGCCTCGGCTGCCGATCTCCCGGGACAGCTCCAGCGCCTGACGATGCAGGTCGGCCGCCCGCGCGTACCGGCCCAGCCGCTCGTGGACGATGCCGAGGTAGTCCAGCGTCACGGCCTCGCCGAACCGGTCGCCGATGTCGCGGAACAGGTCAAGGGCGCGCAGGTTCGCCTCCTTGGCCCGCTCGTGGTCGCCTTCGTCCGTACCCACCCTGGCCAGGCCGAGCAGCGCCCGCGCCTGGCCTCGCCGGTCTTCAGCTGTACGGCAGGCGGCCAGCGCCCGGTCGAAGTGCTCACGGGCGACGTCATGGCGGCCCCGCACCTGGTGCACCCAGCCGAGATCGGTCAGCGCCCGCCCTTCGTCGGCCGGATCCTCACGGCGCCGGGCGGCCCGCAGTGCCTTGCCGTACAGGGCGAGGGCGTCGTCGTGGTGGGCGTGGTCGTAGAGATAGCGGTACAGCGTGGTGGCCAGCAGGCTGGTGTGCGCCACGTCGCGATCGGCGGCCAGGACGAGGTTGGCTCGTTCGGCGTCCAGCCACGCCAACGCCTGCGGCGCGTCATGGAGCGGGACCGGTGGGGGCGTGGCTCGTTCGACGCGCGGTCGCCGGTGGGCGCTGTCGGGG
Source organism: Nonomuraea sp. CA-143628 (assembly GCF_050942315.1). Taxonomy (NCBI): domain Bacteria; kingdom Bacillati; phylum Actinomycetota; class Actinomycetes; order Streptosporangiales; family Streptosporangiaceae; genus Nonomuraea; species Nonomuraea sp. CA-143628. Next base: position 6,245,573 of record NZ_CP192072.1, on the reverse strand, counting down.
TAGAGCACGTCCATGGCGGCCGACGCCGTGGTCAGCTGGTGGCCGAGCAGCCGGGTCAGCGCCCCGTCCCTGGCCTGCGGCGGCTCCTGCTCGGCCACCAGGTCCGCGGCGTACCGGCGGAGCAGGTCGTGGAAGACGTAGCGGCCGAAAACGCGCTGCTGAAGCATGTGCGCGTCCAGCAGGTCCTCCAGTACGTCCTCGGTACGCTCCACGGGGAGATCGGCGAGCGCGGCGGCCGCGTAGGGTTCGATGTCGCGGCCGGGATGCAGTCCGAGCAGGCGGAAGAGCCGCTGCTGGTCAGCGGTGAGGTGGCGGTACGACAGGGTGAACGCGGCCGCCACACCGCGTTCCGACCTGGCCAGCTCGGCGAGCCTGCGGCGCTCATCACGCAGGCGTTCGGCGAGATGGTCCACGCTCCAGCGAGGGCGGTGCCGCAGACGGGTGGCGGCGATGCGTACGGCCAGCGGGAGGAACCCGCACAGCAGCAGAACCTCGGTGACCGCCTCGGGCTCGGCGGCCGCGCGCTCGCCCACGATGCCGGTGAAGAGCTCCAAGGCGTCTGGCAGGGGCAGTACGTCCATGGACAGGGCCCGCGCGCCGTCCAGGTCGGTGAGCCGCTGGCGGCTGGTGATGAGCACCAGGCTGTTCGAAGCGCCCGGCAACAGGGGCCGGACCTGGGCGGCGTCGGCGGCGTTGTCCAGCACCAGCAGTACCCGGCGGCCGGCCAGCTCGGCCCGCCACAGCGCGGCCCGCTCCGTCATGGACGCGGGGATGCGCTCGGTCGGCACGCCGAGCTGCCGCAACAGCACCTCCAGCGCTCCCCCGGACTCAAGTGGCAGCTGACCCGCTGTGTGAGCGTGCAGGTCGATGAAGAGCTGCCCGTCGGGGTATCGCTCGGCGAGCCGATGCGCGGCATGGACGGCCAGCGCCGTCTTGCCGATGCCGGCCATGCCGTCGATCGCGGAGATCGTCACCGCTTGGCGGGCGGGCTCGCACAACTCCTCCACCTGGACGGAGCGCCCGGCGAAGTCGGCGATGTCATAGGGCAGGAACGCCGCCGCGGGCCGGATCGTGGCAACCGCCGACGGCTCACCGCGCAGGACGGACTCCTCCACGGCCAGGAAGGCAGGCCCCGGATCCAGCCCCTGCTCATCGGCCAGTCTGCGGCGGTAGCCACGGCCGACGGCCAGCGCGTCCGTCTGGCGCCCGGCGCGGCGCAGGGCCAGCATCAGTTGCCCGGCCAGTCGTTCACGTAAGGGATGCGCGGTCAGCTCGGCGGCCAGCTGATCGATGAGCTCCTCGTGCCTTCCGGCGGCGAGTTCGAGCTCCCCCAGGCGCTCGATCGCGGCCAGCCGCCGATCCTCCAGCCGTGCCCTGGCGCTCTCGGCGAAATGGGCCTGGACGTCGGCGAAGGCGGGCCCGCGCCACAGGGCGAGCGCTCCACGCAGCGCCCGTACGGCCACAGCCGGTTCGGATCTCGCTTCGGACTCCGCCTTGGCCACGAGCGTGGTGAACTCCTGCAGGTCGAGCCGTCCCGGCTCCGGAGTGATCACGTATCCAGCCGCCCGGGTCTCGACCAGGTGGCCCGCGTCCGCCGCGCGCAGCGTGCGCCGGATCGCCGTCAGCGCGGCGTGTACCTGTGCCCGTGCGGTGTCCGGCCGTGTCGGCCCCCACATCGCCTCGCTCAGCCGCTCGACGCTCAGCACCGTGCCGGAGTGCAGCAACAGGTACGCCAGGAACGCACGGTGCCGCGGGGCGAGCGAGGGAAGCTCCAGGCCCTCGACCGACACCTCCACGGCACCCAGGACCGCAAACCGTACATTCCCGCCGAGCATCGCAGGAGTCTATATCCGCGACGGATCACCACATCGTCGATGCATCGCCGATGTATTAATCGCCCCCGTGATGCTGGTCGTACGGCGCGGCGGTCACATTTCCCCGCTCGCCTCAGTCATATGAGCGACAACGTTCAGAACTCTCCAGGAGACAGACCATGCAAGCACGCATGAAGAACCCCGCCATCGTCCTGCCCGGTGCCATGCAGGCGCTGATGAACCTCCAGAAGGCCACCGACCAGGCCGGGCTGCCCAAGGTCACGTCCGACCTGGTGCTGCTGCGGGCCAGCCAGATCAACGGGTGCAGCGTCTGCGTCGACATGCACGCCAAGGACCTGCGCAAGCAGGGCGAGAGCGACGAGCGGCTCTTCGCGGTGGCCGCCTGGCGCGAGGCCCCGTACTTCACCGACGCGGAACGCGCCGCGCTGGCGCTGGCCGAGGCGGTCACCCGGCTCGCCGACGGCGGTCAGGTCCGCGACGACGTGTGGGACGAGGCCGCCGACCACTACTCCGAGACCGAGCTCGCCGCTTTGATCATGACGATCTCCACCGTCAACCTGTGGAACAGGCTCAACGCCACCACCCGGCAGGTCGCGGGCGCGGCATGGTAGCGGTCGCCCTCGTCACCGGCGCGAACAAAGGCATCGGCTTCGAGATCGCGCGCCGGCTCGGTGAACGGGGCATCACCGCGATCATCGGCGCCCGTGACGAGGAGCGGGGACGCGCCGCGGCCGAGCTGCTCGGCCTGCCGTACGTGCGGCTCGACGTCACCGACGCGGCCAGTATCCGCGCCGCGGTCACGTGGATCGAGCAGGAGTACGGCAGGCTCGACATCCTGGTCAACAACGCCGGGATCACCTTCGCCGACGGGCCGCCCAGCCAGACCTCGGTCGAGCAGGCCCGCCAGGTCTACGAGACCAACGTGTTCGGCGTCATCGAGGTCACCAACGCGATGCTGCCACTGCTGCGCCGCTCGTCGGCGGGCCGCATCGTGAACGTCTCCAGCGAGCGCGGCTCGATCGGCCGCACCCTGGACCGGAGCCATCCGCTGTGGCCGATGCTCAACCTGGCCTACTGCTCCTCCAAGGCCGCCCTGAACATGATCACCGTGTCCTACGCCAAAGAACTGTGGGACACCCCGATCAAGGTCAACACGGTCGACCCGGGCTGGGTCAAGACCGACATCAACCACAACTCAGGCATCAAGCCCCCCGAAGAAGGCGCCGCACCGATCGTGGCCATGGCCCTGCTGGAGGCCGACGGCCCCACCGCCACCTTCGTCCAGCACGAAGGCACTCTTCCCTGGTAGTCCCTGAAGGAGACGACAGTTATGGATCTGCGTAATGCCGTCCGAGGGCGTGTACTGCTCCCCGGCGAGGACGGGTTCGACGAGGCGGCCCGGCCGTGGGCAGTGGGCGTTCACCAGCCGGTGGCCGCCGTGGTGACGGCCGAGAACGCCGAAGATGTGGCGGCGCTGGTGCGCTACGCCCGCGAAGCCGGGCTGACGGTCACCGCCCAGCCGTCGGGCCATGGCGCCTCAGGCGATGTGCAGGGGGTGATCCTGCTGCGTACCGGTCGCCTGGACCGGGTGGAGGTCGACGCGCAGGCGCGTGTCGCCCGGGTCGGTGCCGGCGTGCGGTGGGGCCGGGTGCTGGCCGAGACCGGCAAGTACGGCCTCACCGGGCCGGCCGGCAGCAGCCCGGCGGTGACGGTCGCCGGGTTCGTCGCCGGCGGCGGAATCTCGTGGTTCGGCCGCACGTACGGCTGGGCCGCCGACTCGGTACGCGCCTTCGAGATCGTCGACGCCGACGGCGAGCAGGTGCGGGTCACCGCCGAGTCCGACCGCGAGCTGTTCTGGGCGCTGCGCGGTGGTGGCGGCGACTACGCGCTGATCACCTCGATCGAGCTGGCGCTGTACCCGGCGCCCAGCGTGTACGGCGGACGGATCGTCTGGCCGGCGGCCCGAACGGCCGCGGTGTTCGACGCCTTCCGCCAGGTCACCGCGGACGCGCCGCGCGAGCTGTCGGTGTGGATCAACCGCGTGGCCCCGCCGCCGCCCGCCCCGCCGATGGTCACCGTGGACGTGACCTACCTCGGCGACGACGCGGAGGCCAAGGCGCTGCTGGCCGTCTTCGACAAGATCGGCGGCAGCCTCTCCGACAGCCGCGGCCTGATGGACCTCGCCGACCTGGGCACGATCGCGGCCGAGCCGATCGAGCCCAGCCCGATGCTGGCCCGCACCGAACTGCTGACCGGCCTGGACGAGGCGACGCTGGCGACGCTCGCCGGCGCCGACCTCGCGCCGCTGCTGAACCTGCAGGTCCGTCATCTGGGCGGGGCCCTGTCCGAGGCCGATCCCGCCGGCGGCGCGGGTGGCGCGCTCGCCGAGCCGTACATGCTCTACCTGCTCGGCCTGCGGCTGCCCCACCTGGCCGACGCGGTGCGGGGCAGGCAGGCGGCCCTGGTCGAGGCGCTGGGCCAGGCGGTCAGCGGGCGCAAGCCGTACACCTTCCTCGCACCGGCGGAGAACGCCGCCCAAGCCTTCCCCGCCGACGCCCTGGCCCGGCTGCGCGAGATCAAGCGAGAGCGCGATCCCTATGGCGTCTTCCGCGCCAACTTCCCTGTCCTGGACTGACTGAAGGAGCACCCACGTGTGGAAAATCGCCACCTCGGCCGCCCTGATCGCCGCATTGACGGCGTTACCGGCACCCGCCGACGCGGAAACCGGCAGGTGGACAGCGGGATGGGCGAGCGCCGTCCAGCAGCCGTCGCCCGACGTCTGGTATCCCACCTGGGCGGAGAAAGGTTTCACCGACCACTCCGTCCGCCAGGTGGTGCGGGTCACCGCCGGCGGTTCGCAGCTCCGGATCCGGCTGTCGAACCGCTACGGCGGCACCCCGCTCCGGCTGACCGGCGCGAGCGTGGGCAAGGCCGGCACGGGCGCCGCCGTGCGGGCGGGGACCCTCCGGTCCCTGTCCTTCGCGCGCTCCGCCTCCGTGAGCATTGCCACCGGCGGGCAGGCCGCCAGTGATCCCGTCCGTCTCGCGGTCGAGCCGGGCGAGCGGCTGACCGTGACGCTGTACTTCCAGGGCACCACCGGCCCGGCCACCTACCACAACCTCGCGCAGGCCACCGCCTACCGGGCCACCGGCGATCACCTCCGCGACCTCGGCGCGGCCGCCTTCGCCGAGACCAACAGCTCCTGGTTCTACCTGTCCGGAGTGGACGTGTACGGCGACACGGCAGCGGTGGCGACCTTCGGCGACTCCATCACCGACGGGTACGGCGCCACCCAGGACGCCGATGACCGCTACCCGGACGCGCTGGCCAGCAGGCTGGCCGGCCGGCGGCCGGTGCTCGATCTCGGCATCGCCGGCAACCGCCTGCTCACCGATTCGGCGTGCCTGGGCGAGCGGGGACTGGCCCGCTTCCGCTGGGACGTGCTCGACCGGCCCCGCGTCAAGAGCGTGATCGTGCTGGAGGGCATCAACGACATCCTCCTGGGCCTGCAGGAACCCACGCCCTGCACCTCGCCCGCGGTCAAGGTCGGCGCCGACGACCTGATCGGCGGTTACCGGCAGCTCATCCGCGCCGCCCACGCGCACGGCGTGCGGATCATCGGCGGCACTCTCCTGCCCGCCAAGGGGTACGCGTACCTCACGGACGAGGCCGAGCGGATCCGCGACGCGGTCAACACGTGGATCCGGACCAGCGGCGCGTTCGACGCGGTCGTGGACTTCGAGCGCGCCGTCGCCGATCCCGCCGATCCCGACCGGATTCGGCCCGGCTTCGACAGCGGAGACCACCTCCACCCCAACCCGGCGGGCTACCAGGCGATGGCCGACGCCGTCGACCTGCGCACGCTGTAAAGCCGGGGTCAGCAGCCGCACGCGTCGGCGTGGACGGGAGCCGTCAGCGGGTCGGCGAGCCGCCTCTCCACGCCGGAACCGGTCACGACGGGGAAGCCCTCGCGCGCCCAATACTCGAAGCCGCCGATCATCTCCTTGACGCGGTAGCCGAGCTTGGCGAACTCCAGCGCCGCGCGCGTCGCGCCGTTGCAGCCGGGCCCCCAGCAGTACGTCACCACGGTCACGTCACGGGGGATGATCGATGGCGCGCGTGCGGCGATCTCCGCCGTGGGCAGGTGAAGCGCGCCCTCGATGTGGCCCTGACGCCAGCTCTCCACGCTGCGCGAGTCGACCACGACGATGCGCGCGTCGCCCGCGCTGAGGTCGGCATGGACATCGGACACGTCCGTCTCGAACGTCAGACGGGCGGAGAAATGAGCGATGGCGGCGGCCGCGTCGGCGGCCAGTGTGGTGAGAACTGCTGACATTTCGGGATTACCTCCAACTCGTTCCTGCCATGAATGGTGCAGTGCGCCCCTGCCCCCTCACGAGTGGCATGAATGCCTAATGTCGCTAATATCCAGCCATGCTCTGGCGCTATGACAGCAACCGCACCGTCTCGGTCCTGGCCTACGACGGCATGAGCCCTTTCGAGCTGGGGTGCGTCGTCGAGGTCTTCGGACTTCCTCGGCCGGAGCTGGACGTCCCGTGGTACGACCTCGCCGTCTGCGCCGAGCACGACGGCCCGCTGCGGGCGGTCGGCGGCTTCACCGTCCAGGCGGCGTACGGGCTGGACGTGTTCGCCGAGGCGCGGACGGTGATCGTTCCGGGCGTGCCGGACGTCCGCGCCGAGGTCTCCCCCGCGCTCGTCGACGCGGTGCGCCGGGCGCACGAGCGCGGCGCCCGCGTCGTGTCGATCTGCTCGGGGGCCTTCGTCCTCGCGGCGGCCGGCCTCCTGGACGGCCGGACGGCCACCACGCACTGGAGGTACGCCGAGCTGCTCCAGGAGCGCTTTCCGCAGGTCAGAGTCGATCCCGGCGTGCTGTACGTGGACAACGGCGATGTGCTGACCAGCGCGGGCAGCGCGGCCGGCATCGACCTGCTGATCCACCTCATCCGCCGGGACCATGGCCCGGGCGTGGCCAACGCGGTGGCCAGGAGGCTGGTCGTGCCACCGCACCGGGAGGGCGGCCAGGCGCAGTTCATCGAGGCCGCCGTCACCCCCGTCGAGGATGACGACGCCGTGGCCAGGACGATGGAATGGGCGCTGGCCAATCTCTCCCGCCCGATCACGGTGGCGGTGCTGGCCCGTGTCGCCGGGATGTCGCAGCGCAGCTTCGTCCGGCACTTCAACCGCAGGACCGGGACCAGCCCGCTGCGCTGGGTGATCGCGCAGCGGATCGCGGCCAGCCTGCCGCTGCTGGAGTCGGCCACGGCGCCGGTCGAGGAGGTCGGGGCCGCCGTCGGCTTCGAAAGCCCGGTGACCTTCCGTCACCACTTCAGCCGCTCGATGCACACCTCCCCGTCCGCCTACCGGAAGGCATTCGGCCGCTGACCTGGACCAGCTCTTGCCAGGGAGCCAGGTGAGAAATTACGGTCAAGGCCGTTATATCTCTCTTGGAGGGACCCATGCGCATTCTCGCTGTGGCATTAGCCATCGCACTGTCCATCACATCTCCGGTCAAGGCCGAAACCGCACCGCCGACAGGCTGCGGCTTCCAGAGCCTGGGCACCCTGCCACTCACCGGCGCCACGACAGCGGGCACGGCGCGCGACGGCGCCCGCGTCTACTCGGTCACCTCCAGCGCGTCCGGCCCCGCGATGCTCGGCGTCAGGAACGCGGCGGACGCCACTCTGGTCGCCGAACGGCCGCTGCCGTACGCGCTCGGCTCCTGGGCCGTCACCGTCGCGCCCGACCACTCCGTCTACGTGGGCAGCTACAACTCCACAGCCGGGGCCATGGGCCGGCTCTTCCGCTACGACCCCGCCACCGCCCGCTGGGCTGGATCGGCCACACGCTCGTCGGCACCTCCTCCACCGGCCGCATGTGGCACTTCGACCGCAAGAGCGGCCGGGGCAAGCTGTTCGACTCCACGCTGACCGGCCAGCCCGTCTCCATCAGGTCGATGGCGGTCGGCCCCGACAGGCGCGTCTACGCGGGTGGCTTCTTCACCGGCGGCCTGGCCGCCTACGACCCCGCGACCGGCGCGGCACAGTTCTGGCCGAACGTCGGCCAGAGCGAGGGCATGGTCACCCACAAGGGCAAGCTCTACCTCGGCGTCTACCCCGGCGCCCGCATCTACGAGTTCGACGGCACCGAGCCCCGACTGCTGCTCGGCCTCGCCGACCAGGAGCAGGACCGGCCTTTCGCCATGGTCTCGGCCGGCGACTGGCTCGCCTTCGGCACCGTGCCCAAGGCCGGCACGGTCGGCGGCGCTCTGGGACTGCTCGACCCCGCCACCGGCAGGTCGGTGATCAGGCGCAACCTCATCCCGGGTCACAGCATCATCGCCCTGGCCTACCGCGACGGCGTCCTGTACGGCACGACGTCGGCGTTCGGCGGCACCAGCACCCCCCAGGGCGAAGCCCGTGCCTTCGCCTACGACATCGCCACCGACACCCTCAAGTGGACCAGCACCCCGGTGCCCGGTGACCTGGCGCTCGGCTCGATCACCTTCGACGACGACGGCCGGCTCTGGGGGCTCACGCCGGACACGTTCTTCGAGCTCGACCCGGCCACGGGCCAGACCCTGCGCAGCGCGCAACATCAGACCTATCCGTGGTCCACCGCCACCCAGGTCTGGGTCGACACCAACATCGAGCTGGGCCGCGACGGCATGCTGTACGGCAAGGTGCAGGGCAAGGCCTACCGGATCGACCGGGCGACGATGCGGCTGACGCTCATCGCCCGCCCGATCTCGATCCTGCTCAAGGGCCCGGACCAGCACATGTACCTGTCACGTTTCGAGAACTTCTACACCTACCGGCTCTGCGGCTGATTCCTGAACAACCGCGGCCCTTCGGCGAAGTAGACGTCCCCGGACCTGTGCACCGCGAGCTGGTGCACAGGTCCCTGCCGCAGCACCGTCCGCCGCCCGGAGACCGGGTCCAGGGCGAACACCTCCGTCCCCGCGTGCGCGCCGTACAGCAGGCCGTCCCTCCGGTTGAGGGAGAGTGCGCCGCTCGCGCTCGTACTCGACGAGAGGGTGACCTTGGAGACGACCTTGCGGGCCGCCACGTTCACCGCGAACACCTCGCCGCCCGCGATGCCCCACAGCCGCCCGCGGCGGTCGAAGGTGAGCGCCGGGATGGCCGGCTTGCCCGGCGCGGGGACGATCTCCCAGAGCAGCCGGTTCTCCCGCACCGACCAGGCGAACAGCTTGGCCTCGGGCTGGGTGGGCGGAGTCGCCGCCTGGCCGCCGTAGATCGAGGTGCCGCCGTAGACGACGCCGTCGCGGTAGGCCAGCGACACGATGCTCTGGTCCTGTACGACGTTACGTGAGGCGTGCTTCAGCTCGCCCTTCGCCGGATCCCACACCGCCAGCACCCCGCCGAGCTGACCGAGGTCGGGCATCGTACCGGCGACCAGGTAGCGTCCCGCCGACACCAGGGCGCGCGGCCTGATCTGCTTGTCGGCCGCGAGGTCGAACAGCCTGGCCGGGTTGGGCGCCGGTCCCGGCTCCGGGCTGGGAGAGTACTCGGTGCTGTTCCACGGCAGCGCCGGGTCGTAGGCGTAGACCCTGGCCTCGGGGTAGGCGCCGACGTACAGTTTGCCGGCGTGCGTGGTCATGGCCTCGCTCTGGGAGAAGGTGTGGAATTCGGCCCGCTCCCCCGTCTTCGGGTCGAGCGCGGCGAACCCGCCGTTGAGGAAGCCGCCGGTGTAGACGCGGCCGTCCGGGCCGTCGGCGATGGCGGTGATGTCGATCGGCTCGCCCTTGATGCCGGTCTGTACGAACGAGCGCGCGCCGGTCTGCGGGTTGTAGCGGAACATCAGCCCTCTCCACAGCAGCCCGACCAGGCTCTTGCCGGGATAGTCGGGCAGGCCCAGCTCCGCCCAGCCGATGCCCCGGGTGTTCGCCACCCGGCCCGTGAACGGCATCCCGGTCCCGGTCACCGTACGGGTGCGCGGGTCGTAGCACACCAGCTCGGCGGCCTTGACGAAGTAGACGCGGCCCTGGTCGTCGGGCGGTGAGACGTCGAGGCCGTGAGCCGACTCGACGGCGTCCGTCCAGGCATGGGCGGCGATGTCCCAGACGTGCAGCGGCCCCGGGAAGGCGCTGCCGAACCTGACGTAGAGGAAGCCGCCGACGGCGTTGACGTCGTAGGCCCACTTGTCGGTGAGGTCCAGTCCCGGCGGGGCGGGCAGCCGCTCGGCCACGCCTGTGGCGGCGTCGACCTCGAAGACGGCCGCCGGGGCTTCCGTACCCGCGTAGATCTTGCCGTTGGCGTAGGAGACGCTGCGGACGTAGGCGTGCGACGGGGACAGCCGGCCGTAGTCCCGGACGCCGCCGGCCGGGTCGTAGCCGAACAACCGGCCGCCTGGTGACGTGCCGCCGTAGACGGTCGCGCCCTCGCCGGCCGCCACGGACCAGATGAAGTTCTCCGACGACAGGGGGCGGCCCAGGTCGGTGACGCCGCCCTGGCGGGTCCAGCGGTAGAGGCGGCCGTCGCCGTACGTGCCGGCGTAGAGGCTGCCGTCGGGCGTCGCGTCCACCGCCCAGGCCCCGGCGGCGCCCGGCAGGTCGAACCGGCCGCGTTCGGCGCCGGTGGCGGGGTCGACGGCGTTGAGGTGGGCGGGAGTGCCCGAGGAGGCGCCCCAAAGCGCCGCCTGGCCGTCAGGGCCGGGAGCCACGACGCCACCGAGGAGGAGCACGTCCTGCAGCGGGACGCCGAGATCGGTCACCCGGCCCGTCGGGTGCCGGTCGGCCGCGCTGTGGGCGGGGGGCGCCACGCTCAGCAGCATGGCGGCGCTGAGTCCCACCGCCAGGATTCTCCTAATTAAGGTCATGACCGAAATCTAGGAAGTAGCGCGATGACGGTCAAGTACCCCTATTACGGCTAGGGCCGTAGTAAGCGGTGGCGGCTCAGGGGCGGTTGATGGCGACGGCGGTGTACGGGGTGGTGGGGGTCGGGCTGGTGTCGAAGCGGGCGTTGGGGAGGTACAGCCGGGTCCCGAAGGCCGCCACGGTCGCCGGTACGTCGAACCGGCGATCACTCACCCGGCGCACCACGAGGCCGCTGGTCCCCGCCGCGTCCAGCCGCAGGACGGCCACGGCGTTGAGCCCGTTCTGCACCGCGTACAACGTCCGGCCGCGCAGCAACAGGCCGTCGCCCTCTCGCAACGACTCGCCGTGCAGGTTCACCCGGCGGGTCTTGCCGGACCGGTCGACGCGGAACAGGTCGCCGGTGTTCGACTGCACGACGATCAGGCCGCGGCCGTCCGGAGTCGGGGTGATGCCGTTGGCGTTGAAGCCGTCGCCGTACACCAGCTCCCCGGTGAGGGGGATCCGCACCGCGGCGGCGGGCAGCCGTCCGCCGCGCAGCGGCAGCTTGTAGAGCACCGGGTTGGTGGAGTCGGTGAACCACGCGGCGCCCTGGGTGAGGATGACGTCGTTGACGAACGCCGGGCCGGTGGTCAGCCGGTAGGAGGCCAGCACGCGGCCGGTGCGGGAGTCGATGACGCGCGCGTCGCCGCCCGTGCCGCCCGCCACGAACAGCCGTCCGCGCGGGTCGGTCTTCATCCCGAGTGACGGTGTGCCGGGCCCGCGGCTGATGATCGCGCCACCTCCGGTGCGCAGGTCGGCGCGGTAGATGGAGCCATCGGCCATGGAGCCGATGAAGGCGAACGGGCCGGGGCCGATGGCGATGCCCTCGGGCTGGAAACCGTCGGGTAACGAGATGGAGGTCGGAGACGTCCCGGCCCGCCGGTCCGCTGCCGCTCCGGCGGACCCGCCCATGGTGATGGCCAGCATGAGTGCGGCGAGAATCGCACCAGATCCCGTGATTGATCGCATGGTCTGATGCCTTCAGTTGTTGTCGGCGGCCGGAGCGAACGCGGCGGCGTGGTCGCGGGCGAAGCCGGCGACGTCGCGCGGCGGGCGGCCGAGAAGGTCGGCGACCGTATCGGTGGTGAAGTCTCCCCAGCCGGATTCGTACGCCCGCGCGTACTCCTCCAGCATGTCGACGATCCACTGCGGGACGCCGTAGCCGAGCAGTGTCTTGCGCTTGGCGTCATCGCTGACCGGCAGGTGCGTGACGGCCTTGCCGAGCGCGAGGCTCAAGTGGTCGGCGACCTCGTCGAACGTCAGCGAGCGCGGGCCGGTGAGAGTGTACGTCCGGCCGTGGTGGCGATCCGGGTCGTCGAGGAGCACGCGGGCGGCGCACTCGGCGATGTCGCGCGCGTCGATCATGCCGACCCGCGCCGTGGCCATGTTCAGCGAGAACGTGCCGGTGGCGGCGAGGTCGCCCGCCTCGTTCAGCAGATTCTGCATGAACCAGTGGGGACGCAGGATCGTCCAGCGCATGCCGCACTGTTCGATCTCCCGGTCGGACAGCGCGTGCAGCCTGCCGCTGCGGTTCGGCGCGTCGTGCGCCGCGCCGACGACGGACAGGCGCACGACGCGCTCCACACCGGCCTGGCGGGCGGCCCACAGGGCGTTCATGTTGTGCTCCGGAGCGCGCGGCCCGTTCGGGGTGAGCAGCCACACGTCCTGTACCCCCTCGAAGGCGGGCGGCAGCGACCGGGCGTCGTCGAGGTCACCGACGAAGACCTCGGCGCCCCGCTCGCGCGGGCCGGCCGCTTTGGACTCTTCGCGGACGAGAGCCCGGAGTCTCACATCGGCGCCTTCCAGCGCGTTGATCAGTGCCGTGGACACGGTTCCGGTGGCGCCGGTGATCAGCACGGTACGTGACATGCTCATTCTCCTTTGGTGGTGGTACGGACGAGGTCGCCGACGACCTTCGGGGGCTTGCCCGCCGCCCGGTCAACGGTGATGCGCTCCAGGAGCCAGAGCACGAGGGTCCCGGCCGAGAGGGTGGCGCCCAGGACGCACACGCCGGTCCAGCCGCTGTTCGCCCAGACCGCCGAGGCCAGCGCGGACCCCACCGCGCCGCCGACGAACAGCGAGGTCATGAAGGCGGAGTTGATCCGGTTGCGGGCCTCGGGCCGGAGCGCGTAGAGGACGTTCTGGCTGCTGTTGAGCACCGCCTGATGGGCCAGGTCCAGCACGATCACGCCGACGAGGAGCAAGATCAGAGAGTGCGCCCCGGCCGCGAGCGCCAGCCAGGACGCCGCCAGCAGGACCGTCCCGGCGCCGGAAACGATCTGTACGTACCCGCGGTCGGCCAGCCGCCCGGCCACCGTGGCGGTCAGCGCGCCCACGGCACCGGCCAGCCCGAACAGGCCGATGGCCGACTCCGACCAGCCGTACGGCGCGCCCGCCAGCAGGAAGGTCAGCGCCGTCCACAGCACGCTGAACGAGGCGAGGCTCAACGCGCCGATACCCGCCCGCCACCGCAGCAACGGCTCGTACCGGAACATCGCCGCCGTCGAGCGCAGCAGACCGACATAAGACGGACGTCCGCCGTCCCCGCTGTCTCCGCCGAGTCGGGGCAGGAAGGCGCGCAACAGCACGGCCATCAACGCCATCAGGATCGCGGTCACCCAGTAGACCGTCCGCCACCCGCCCAGCTCCGACAATGCTCCGGACGCCGTACGCGCCAGCAACAGGCCGAGCATCAACCCGGTCATCACCGTGCCGACCACCCGGCCACGCTCGGCCGGGGCCGCCAGCGTCGCCGCGAACGGCACCACGACCTGCGCGCCCACCGAGGTCAGCGCGGTGAGGGCCGTACTGACCAGGAGCACCATGCCGTTGGGGGCGGTGGCCGAGACCAGCAGGAACACCGCGGTCGCCCCGTAGAGCGACATGGCGAGCCGTCGCCGCTCCACCAGGTCGCCGAGCGGCACCAGCAGGACCAGCCCCAGCGCGTACCCGATCTGCGCGGCCGTCACCAACAGCGCCGCCCGTGATGACCCGATCCCCAGCTCCCGGCCGATCAGGTCGAGCAGCGGCTGCGCGAAGTAGTTGCCCGCGACGGCCAGCCCGGTCGCCACCGACATGAGCAGCAGCAGCCCGCGCGACAGACCGCCGTCCGTGTTGTGAGGTCTCATCACCGTCATGCCCCCACCTTGGGCGACAGGGGATCAATGAGTCCAACGCATGTTTGTCATCGGACCGATCGTGTATCACGATTGATCCATGGAACTGCAGCAGATGCGCTACGTCGTCGCGGTCGCGGAGACGAGCAACTTCACCCGCGCCGCCGAGCAGTGCCTGGTCGTCCAGTCCGCGCTGAGCCACCAGATCGCCCGCCTGGAGCGTGAGCTGGGTGCCAAGCTGTTCGAGCGCACCAGCCGCCGCGTCCGGCTGACCCCCGCCGGCGCGGCGTTCCTGCCCGCGGCCCGCCAGGCTCTCGACGCCGCCGAACGCGCCCGCGCCGAGGTGGCGGCCGCCGCCGGCGAGATCCGCGGCCGGCTCGCCATCGGCGCCATCCCCACAGTCGCGGCGGTCGATCTACCGGCCGCGCTGAAGGAGTTCCACCTGCGTCATCGGCAGGTACGGATCAGCCTCCGCTCGGGCGCGAGCGAGGATCTCATCGAAGGGGTGCGCCAGGGCACCCTGGACGTCGCCTTCCTGGGGCTTCCCCTGGGCGCGCGCCCCAAGGGAGTCCGCGGCCGCGAACTGGCGCGCGGCGACCTCGTCGCCCTGGTCGCGCCCGACCACCCGCTGGCGGAGGAGCAGCATGTGGACCTGCACCAGCTGTCGGACGAACCGTTCGTCGACTTCCCCCTGGGCACCGCCGCGCGGGCCCAGTCGGACGAGGCGTTCGCGGCGGCCGGGGTGCGGCGCGAGGTCGCCTTCGAGGTGACGACCGTGGACTTCATCGCCCGCCTGGTCCGGCAGGGCCTGGGCATCGGGATGCTGCCCGCCGCCTTCGTCGCCGAACTCCCCGATCTGCCCATCCTCCGGCTTCGTGACGCTCCCGCCCGCATGGAGCACCTCATCTGGAGCCGCTTCCAGCCCTCCCCCGTCGCCGCCGCGTTCCTGTCCGCCCTCGGCATCTCGGCGGCGGAATCCGCAAGCTCGCCAGATTCATGATTTATCCGGAATCCGCGGCGGCAGGTCCCGACGAATACGCCAAGAAGGCGCTCAACGGTTTCTGCGTCGCCTGCGCCGTCGAAGCAATTGAGCGTTGCCCCAGACCTGCTCTGATCGGGAGAACGTGTGAAGGAGACGCTGCGGCAGCTCGCCCTTGCCTTTGTGGCGGTTCTGATCCTGGGGTTCGTCGCTCTGACAGTGGTGATCTTCGTACCTGAATCGCTGCCGTATGTACTCGTCGCCGTGGTGGCCATCCTTGTGGTGGGCGGCATCCTGTTCGAGATCTTCGTCATGTCCGACCCGGAGCCTCCCGGCCCGCCGCCGCGATCGGCCCATGACGAGACGATGAAACGACCCTGGCGCAATCTCTGGTGATCGGCCCCGGCCAGCACTCCGTCAACACCCAGACCTTCAGGCTCACCGAGCTGGACGCGTCCGCGGACACCATCAGCCGCAAGCACGGCGTGGCCCTGACCGGTGGCGACCTGGCCCGGCCGCGGTCGGCCCCGGCCACCCGCCCCGAACTGGGCGTCTTCAAGCCGAACCGGCAGGCCGCGGCCGAGACGTTCGTGACGGATCTGGGCGCCCAGGAGAAGGGCGACGACACCTTCACCGACGCCATGACCATCACGGCCAGCGGCACCTCCTTCGGCGACTACTCGGGCCGGCTCAAGAGCGCCACGGTCACCTACGGAACCCAGGCGCCGGCGCGTGAGTGCTCTCCGGGGCGCGAGCGTGTAGTGATCGGAACTGGTTGCGACGCCTCAATCACGTATCGCGGCGGTCCTCGCCTTCGGCATGCCGTGAGCAGGTCGTGAAACCTGAGCGCTGACGTTCCCCGGGCCTGCGGCATCAGCCGCCATCCGGCTCCGTGGTGCGCCGGGCGCGGTGCGCCCGCAGTTTGTGGCGGTTGCCGCAGCGCTCCATGGCGCACCAGCGCCGGGCTCCGGGGCGGGAGGAGTCGACGAACACGAGCGGGCAGTCGTCGCTCGCGCACTCGCGGATGCGCTCGGAGAGCGGCCCGGACAGCAGCTCGATCATCTCCCGCGCCAGCGTCGACAGCGCTTGCGTCGCCCGCACGGGCGACACCCACCCCGCGGTAGCGCCTCCGGCGACCGACGCGGAGCCCGGCTCGTGGACCGGCTCGGGGACCGGCTCGGGGACCGACGCGGAGACCAGCTCGGGGACCAGTGGCGCTTCGGCCGCGGCTCGGTTGATGGTCGCGACCGCCTCGGCGGGGAGGGGGCGACGCGCGGCCTGGGCGTGCGCCGCGTCCCAGATCGCCTGGCGGAGGGCCTTGGCCGCGGTCAGCTCGCGGGCCGTCACGGGGACCGTCATGACCGCGGCCAGCGGCGGCTCGGCCAGCCATTCGCCCAGATCGGCAGGCTCGTGCAGCGTTTCGAACACCGCGTAACGGCCCTCGCCGCCCGTGTGGGCGAAGTCCAGGCAGACCGCGCCGGCGTCGAACCAGAACGACCCTCCCTTGGGGTCGTGCAGCATCCGGCCGGTTGTGCTCGCGCGCATGAAACCACTATAACTGGTGTCGTACGAAACCACTATTACTGGTGTCAGCGTCAGAGGAGGACGACACATGAGCACACGGCACATCAACCCCGAGGGACTCCACCGCAGTCCGGCCTTCAGCCAGGCCGTCGTGGTCGAACAGCCGGCCAAGACGATCTACATCGGCGGGCAGAACGGCGTCGGCGCCGACGGCAAGGTGGTCGGTCCCACGGTCGGGGAGCAGGCCAGGCAGGTGTTCCGCAACCTCACGACCATCCTGGAGAGCGAGGGGGCGAGCCTGGCGAACATCGTGCACTGGCGCATCGCCGTGGTGGACGGCCACACCTTCGACGAGGGTGTGGCCGCCTTCCAGGAGGTCTGGAACCGGGCCGACCCACCGCCGGCCATCACGGTCCACGTCGTCGCCGGCCTGGGCCCCGGGTTCCTCGTCGAGATCGACGCCGTCGCCGTCGTATGAACCCCACGGACTGACCGCCTATGAAGTCGCTCGTGTCAGCGGGTAGCTCTCGTCTTCTCGAAGCAGGCCCAAGGGAGACCACGTCGCTGTGCGGACGCTCCGACGGCACATCCGCGAGTGTGCCGGTCGCTATCCGGCGGTTCGCGGGGCGACACCGGTGCTGCCACGGACGATGAGGCGTGTGGGCAGGACGATCTCGCGGCGTTCCTGATTGTCGCCGCTCAGCCGGTCGATGGCCGCCTGGACGGCGAGCCGGGCCTGCTCCAGCGGTGACTGGCTGACGGTGGTGAGCGCGATGCGCGGGTGCCGCGCCATGAGGCTGTCGTCGAAGCCGGTCACGGACATGTCGGCCGGCACCCTGACCCCCTGGCTCTCCAGCGCCTCCATCATCCCTAATGCCGTACGGTCGTTGAACGCGACGACCGCCGTGACATCTGTGCGGAGGCGCTTCAGCGCCGCCGCCCCTTGACGCTCGGTGAGACCGCCGGGAAGGACGACGGGCTCGAGCCCGTGCCGTCGCATGGCCGCCCGGTAGGCGCGGCGCCGGACGGCGGCGATGTGTCCCGTTCCGCCGTCGACGTGCGCGATGCGCCGGTGGCCCAGTGCGACCAGGTGGTTCACCAAGTCGCTGAAGCCCTGTTCATCGTCGGCCCGGACGACGTCCACGTTCGGCAGGTTGAGCGGACGCCCCACGCAGACGGTCGGGACGTTCTCGATGAGGCCGGCCAGCTTGGCCTCGGGCATCGTCGGCCCCAGCAGCAGGAGCGCCTCGCACCGGAAGTCGATGAGCGTCTCGATGGAGCGCCGCTCGTCGTGGGTGGCGGTCGTGGCCCCCAGGACCGTCTCGTAGCCCGCGGCGTCGACCATCGCCTGGATCTGTTCGGCGAGTTCGCCGTGGTAGACGTTGCTGGGGATGATCGTCACGCCGATGAGCCGCGTCCTTCGCTGCGCGAGGAGCGTGGCGGTCCGGTCCTTGCGGTATCCCATGCGCTCGGCGACCGCCAGGACGCGCTTGGTCGTGGCCGCGCTCGGCCCCGCGGCGCCGCTGAGCACCTTGGAGACCAGCCCTTTGGAGACGCCGGCCGCGGCCGCGACGTCGAGGATCGTGGGCCGGCGGCGCCCTGGCCGGGGCGGTGCCGGAGCGGTGTGATCGGCCATGCGCTCACGATAGAGCCGGAGGGTTTGTCAGCACAAACTCTTGACATATGGCCGTAATGCGACGCATGCTCGGCGAAACATTTAAACCGGTTTCCAAACCGCGTCTGAGGGCGTCTACGCAGCGCGAACGCCCCTCCTCAGTGATGTTCATCAATTGAAGGAGCCAGCATGCCCGAGGACCACATCGGCGTCGCCGTCATCGGTGCCGGGATGGCCGGTAGATCGCACGCCGCCGGCTACCGCGGCGCCACGACGACGTACGACTCCGGCCTGCCTGACGTGCGGCTGGTGGCCATCGCCGACGTGAACGAGCGCTTCGCGCGGGAGACCGCGCGCCGGTTCGGGTACGCACGGGCGGAGACGTCGTGGCAGGCCGTCGCGGACTCCCCCGACATCGACGTGGTGAGCGTCGTGGTCGCCAATCATCTGCATCGTGAAATCGTCGAAGGTCTTTTGGCGGCGGGAAAGCACGTTCTGTGCGAGAAACCTTTCGCGCCGACCGTCGCGGAGGCCGAGGCGATGGTCGCCGCGGCCCGGGCGCGGCCGGATCGGCAGACGGGAGTCGGCTTCACCTTCCGCCGTTCGCCCGCGATAGCGGCGGTGCGGGGGCTCGTCGCCGACGGGTCGATGGGGCGGCCGATCCACTTCAACGGCCACTACTGGTGCGACTACGGCGCCGACTCCTCGGGGCCGATGAGCTGGCGGTACAAGGGCGGTCCCGGCTCGGGCGCGCTCGCCGACATCGGCAGCCACCTCGTGGACCTGGCCGAGTTCCTCTGCGGCCCGATCCGATCCGTACGCGGCTCGACCCTGTCGACGTTCGTCACCGAGCGCGCGCTGCCGCTCGGCGCGGCGGTCGGGCACGCCGCGGCGACGCTGAGCGACGAGCGCGAGCCGGTCGAGAACGAGGACCTGGTCACCTTCACCGCGATCTTCGATTCCGGCGCCACGGCGACCATGTCCGCCTCCCGCGTCGCGCTGGGCCTGGCCAACTCGCTCGGCTTCGAGCTGTTCGCCGAGAACGCCGCGGCGACCTTCGACCTGGTGCGGGCGGGCGAGTTCGGCTACATGGACCGCGCGGTGGACGGGCCGACGAAGGGCTACCGGCAGGTGGCCGTCGGCCCTGACCACCCGTACCTCACCGGCGGGCTGGCCATGGACTTCCCCGGGGTCGGATACGGCCAGAACGACCTGTTCGTCTTCCAGGCCCGGGCGTTCCTGGAGCAGGTGGCGGGTCTGGACCGGCTGCCCCGGGTGCCCTCGTTCGAGCACGGGCTGCACAACCTGCGGCTGCTCGCCGCCATCACAGAGTCGGCGCTCAACAGCGGGGCCGAGGTCAAGATCTCAGGAGGAGAGAACGCATGAAGCTCGGCGCCTACACCGCCTGCCTGCACGACAAGCCGCTGCCCGAGGCCCTGGCCGTTCTCAAGGGGATGGGGCTGGACAGCGCGGAGATCAACTCCGGCGGGTTCATCCCGGAGCCGCACCTCCCGATCGACGACATCTTCGGCAGCGAGCAGGCCCGCCAGGACTACCTCGGGCTCTTCGACGAGTCCGCCGGTTGGCGCTGTCGTACGCACCCCGTACCGGAAAGAAGGACTGATCATGACAGAGCCACTGCTGGCACTCAAAGACGTGAGCAAGTCGTTCGTCGGCACGAACGCGCTGCGGGACATCTCGCTGGAGGTCCACGCCGGAAAGGTGCTGTGCCTGCTCGGCGACAACGGCGCCGGCAAGTCCACCCTCATCAAGATCCTCTCGGGTTTCCACTCCCCCACGAGCGGCACCATCGAGGTGAACGGGCAACCCGTCCTGTTCAAGAGCCCGCGCGACGCGAGCGCGTACGGAATCGCCACGGTCCACCAGTTCGGCGGCACCTTTCCGCTGATGAGCGTCGGCCGGTCGTTCTTCGTGGGGGTCGAGCTCGCCAAGGGCTGGGGGCCCTTCAAACGCTTCGACAAGCGCCTGGCCGGCGAGATCGCCGTCCGGGAGATGCGGTCACTCGGCATCACCCGGGTGACTGACGGCAAGCGGCTCGTCGGCAGCCTGTCCGGGGGTGAGCGGCAGGCCCTGGCCATCGCCCGTGCCGTCCACTTCGGCGCGAGCGTCCTCATCCTCGACGAGCCGACGGCGGCCCTCGGCGTCAAGGAGGCCACCCACGTCCTGCGGATCATCATGCAGGCCCGCGCCAAGGGCGTCGCCGTCGTCTTCGTCACCCACAACGTCCTGCACGCCATGATGGTCGGCGACCATTTCGCGGTCCTCATCCACGGCCAGAAGGCCGACGACTTTCGCAAGGGCGAACGTACGCGCGAACAGATCACGGACCTGATGGCGGGCGGCGAAGCCATGGCCGACCTCGAGGCGGAGCTCGCGGAACTGGAGGCATCGGCATGAAGGTGACCCTCGACCCGTACATGCTGCGGTCCGTGCCGCTCCTGGAGCTGCCCGGCGTCGTCGCCGATCTCGGTTACGAGTACGTCGAGCTGTCGCCGCGCGAGGACTTCATGCCGTTCTTCCTGCACCCGCGGGCCGACGACGCGAAGGTCAGGTCCTTCAAGAAGGCCCTCGACGGCGCCGGCGCGCGGGTCGCCTCGGTCCTGCCGCTCTACCGATGGTCCGGGCCGGACGAGGACGAACGCGAGGCCGCCGTACGCTACTGGAAGCGCGCCATCCAGATCACCGTCGATCTCGGCTGCACCGTCATGAACAGCGAGTTCAACGGCCGGCCGGAGCAGGCCAGCCTGTCGGAGGCGAAGTTCTGGAAGTCCATGGAGGAGCTGCTGCCGGTCTTCGAGCGCGAGGGCGTACGACTGCGCCTCGAACCGCATCCCGACGACTTCGTGGAGAACGGCAAGGTCGCCGTCGACATGGTCCGCGGCGTCAACTCCGCGCTCGTGTCGTTCCTGTACTGCGCGCCGCACACCTTCCACATGGGCGGCGACATGGTGGAGATCATGGAGTACGCCGGGCCGCTGATGACCCACCTGCACCTGGCCGACGCCTTCGACCACACGGGCTCCTCGGGGCTGCGCTACATCGTCAACCCGCCGGGCTCCACGGCTCGGGTGCACCAGCACCTGGACATCGGGCAGGGAGAGGTCGACTGGGACACCTTCTTCGCGACCCTGAACCGGCTCGGGTTCGCGGACGGTGACGACAACGTCATGACCTCGTGCGTGTTCGCCTGGGAGGAGCGGGCACGTGAGTCCGCGACCTTCATGCGCGAGACCATCGGCAAGTACGTCGGGGCCTGGTGACACCATGACCCCCCGCGTCGCCGCGCGGGGGGTTGTCACGGTATGTCATGAAGGGCAGGTGTCGCCCGGCCAGCCGTACCAGATCTCGGGGCTGTCGCCGATCCGGATGATGGAGCCGCCGTTGATCCGGATGTAGGCGTGCGAGTGCAGCTTGTGGCAGCCGGGCTCCCTGGCGATGCCGTTGTCACTGGCGATCAGCGGGTAGTGTCCCTTGGCGCAGGAGAAGGGGTCGGTCACCACCTCGTCCACCCACTTGCCGCCCTCCCACAGCTCCAGGTAGAGCCGGCAGCCGGAGGTACCGGACGGGGTCTTGTTCACGTAGACGTCGGGGAAGACCAGGATCGGCTGGTCCAGGTCCGAGAGGCACACGCCCATCTGATAGCCCTGGATGGTGGAGCTCTCCTTGCAGCCGCCCTTGGACGCGGCCGCCGGGCCGGCCATCAGGGACAGGGCCACCATCGCCACGGCCGCCGTGGCGGCGAGCCTGCCCTTGCGGAGTCTCGGGATCATGCCTGCTCTCCTTGCCGGTGAGGGGTACGCGACGATGGGGACGTTATCCCTGGTCAAGCCGCCGTGACCCGAAGCGGACCAAGCGGGAACCGTTCCCGGACCATCGGTGAACCGGCTACCAGGCCACGCCGTCCACGGCGACGATGAGCGGCCGGTCGGACTCCGACCAGATCTGCATGCCGATCGCGTGCACGCGGTCCACCTGGGGGACGGTCCAGGTGAACGCGGTCCAGCCCGCGGTGGACGGCAGGTGGATCTCCGTCTCGCCGGTCTCCGCGGCCCAATGGGGCTTGGAGGCCGAGTCGTAGGCGAAGAACCGGACGCCGCCGGACTGACGTCCCGGCACCCAGAGGTGGAAGGTCACCTTCATCCCGGTACGCAGGCCGGTGAGGTCGTGCGTGGTGCCGACGGCGGAGTAGCCCTTGGACGAGGACGCGCCGGCGACCGTGACCAGGAGGCTGTGGCGGCCCTCGTACGCCATGCTCGTCGTCACCTCGGCCTGGGCGACCTGCGGACCGTACAGGATGACCCAGTCGTCGGTGTCGCGCTCGAACCCGACCCGGACCGTCGCGGCGGCACCGCCCGTGATCAGCGGGAACGTCACCACCGCGCCGACCGTCAGGGCGACGAGCAGCACGATCCCGGACAGGATCAGCCGCCGCCTGCGGGGCGGCTCGGGCGACTCAGGCACCGGCTCGGACGGCGGGTCGAGCAGGAGGGCGGCGGCGTGGCCCGCGCGTTCGGCCAGGGCCTTCTCCCGCAGGTTGAGCAGGTGGCCGTCGGCTATGTCCAGGACCTTCTCGCAGGCCGTCAGCAGGTCCTCCGGCGGGATGCGCCGTCCGTGCTCGTAGTCGACGAGCGTGCCGTGCCCGCTCAGCCCGATCTGGGCGGCCAGCTTGCGCAACGACATGCCGCGCGCCACCCGGTGGCCGCGCAGGGTGGCGCCGAGCAGGCGCGCGTAGTGGTTGTCCGGCCTCGGAACCGTCATATCCGCTCCACGCCACTGGCTGACATTTCGGGTAGTTCCGGCTCGGACCGCTGGCGGCCGCGTCCACTGATCTCAAGCTTGCCGCGAAGCCGCGACACTGTCGACCCGTTGTTCCGAGGCGCACGCAACGTGCCAGTAAGTTTCCTCAGGACAATTTATTGTTTCCTAGCGACATTGTTTTCTGCCACACCGCGCCCTAGTGTCGGTCCAGCAAGGGCCACTCCGGCTCGTTGACGTTCAGGGAGAAACGCGTGTCACTCGACGACCTCGCCCGCATGATCGCCGACCCGTCGATCGAGTTCCGGCCCGAGTTGCGCTGGTGGCTGGCGGAGGGCCTGCACACCGACGAGACGCTGGTCCGCGAGATCGACACCGCGCACCGGCTGGGTTTCGGCGGAATGGAGTTCCTCGCGATGGACGAGGGCGCCATCGACCACTCCCGCTACGGCTGGGGCGCGGAGGAATGGGTGCACGACTCCCAGGTGGTCGTCGAAGAGACCACAAAACGGAACATGTCGGTGAGCTTCACCTCCGGCACGAACTGGTCGAACGCGAACCTCCCCACGATCACCCCCGACGACCCGGCCGCGGCCCAGGAGCTCGACGTGGTGTTCGAGGACCTCGCCCCTTCGGGCTCCCGCAGCGGGGCGCTGCCGCGCGTCGACCTCGACGCCGAGCCGCCGACGCTGCACATTCCCGGCCACCGCGGCAAGATCACCGAGCAGCATCTGGTGGCCGTCGTGGCCGCCCGCCTGCTGGAGACCGGCGCGACGGGCACGATCCTCGACCTCGACTCCGTCGTCGACCTCTCCGACCGGGTGCGGGACGAGCGGCTGGAGTGGAGCGCACCCAACGACGGCGACTGGCGGCTGTTCGTCTTCTGGAGGCACGGCACCGGACAGACCGCCTCGCCCTCGGCGTCGGTCAACTACACCGTCAACTACCTGGACCGGGACGGAGTCGACGCGGTCATCGACTACTGGGACTCGGTCGTCCTCACGCCGGAGCTGCGCGAGCAGATCAGCCGCAACCCGCGCGCACAGATGTACATGGACTCCCTCGAACTGTCCGTCTACGGGGCCGGTGGCATGTTCTGGGGGCGCACCCTCGCACGGGAGTTCCGCGCCCGTCGCGGGTACGACCTCACCCGCTGGCTGCCCTTCCTGATCCGGTCCGCGCCCTTCATGGCCGTCAGTACGATCTACCAGAACGACGTACGCGAGGAGCACCGCGTCACCGTCGAGAAGGTGCGCTTCGACTACGTGCGTACGCTCACCGATCTCTACATCGAGAACATGCTGCGCCCGTTCGCCGCGTTCCTGCACGACAACGGGATCGCGCTCCGCGCCGAGATCAGCTACGGACTGCCGTTCGAGCTCACCCGGCCGGGGCCCGAGGTCGACGGCATCGAGACGGAGTCCCTGGAGTTCGGCGCGCAGATCGACGCCTACCGCTTGCTGGCCGGGCCGGCGCACCTGTTCGGCAAGCAGTACTCCTCCGAGACCGGCGCGACCACCCGCAACCACATGCTCGACCACCGCTTCTACGACCAGATCATCGCCACCCAGCTGGCGGCGGGGATCACCAAGACCGTGCTGCACGGCTGGGCGAGCACCGCCGGGGCTGAGGGCGTCACCCATTGGCCGGGACATGAGGGCATGTGGCCGATGTTCTCCGAGCGGTTCGACACGCGTCAGCCGGCGGCCGAGTTCTACCCGCTGTGGAACAAGGCGATCGGCCGCTACCAGTGCGTCCTGCGGCAGGGCCGGCCGCGGATCGACGTGGGGATCCTCCGTACCGACCACTTCACCGACAACACCTCGGGGCTGGCCTTCCTCGACCAGGACGGGCGGCGGGTCCCGGACGAGGACGCCTACGGGCGCATGTGGATGCGCGACCGGGACAACCACTGGTGGCGCGACCTGGGCATGCAGGACGCCGGGTGGACCTACGAGTTCTTCGACGGGTCGCTGCTGCTGCGCGAGGAGGTGTCGTTCGCGGACGGGCTGGTGCAGCCGCACGGCCCTGGCTACCAGGCGCTCGTCGTCTACCAGGACACCCTCGACCCGGACGTGGCGGCCAAGCTCCTGGAGTGGGCGCGGCAGGGGCTGAAGCTGCTCATCGTCAACGGCGCCACCGAGCTCAAGTGGCTCATGGCCGGCCAGTACACCACCCACCCCCGAGCCGCCGCCCGTACCCCGGGACTCGACGGCCGCGACGAGGAGCTCGCCCAGACGATGGCGCGGCTTCGCGCGCTGCCGACCGTCGCCGAGGTGACCGATCCGTCCGGCACCGTCGAGGCGCTCCGCGCGCTCGGCATCGCCGGACGCGCCGAGTTCACCGGCGAGAACCGCAGCCTGCTCAGCCACCTGCGCGAGGACGGCGACCTGCTGCACCTGTACCTGTACCACTTCCTGTACGAGACCGGCGAGCCGACCACGGCCGAGATCACCCTGCCCGGCACCGGGACCGCGCACCGGATCGACCCCTGGACCGGCGACATCCACCCGCACCCCGGCATCCGGGACAAGGCGGGACAGACGACCACCGAGGCGGGGACGACCACCGACGCGGGACGGACGCTCATCTCTGTGTCCCTGGCGCCCGGAGAGACCGCACTGTTCACGATCGACCGCTCGGCGCGGGAGCCGGCGGGCTCCGAGCCCGTCGAGCCGCGCCTCCTCCAGGAGATCGCGGAGTGGACGACCACGGTCGAGAGCTGGGACGCCGGCGAGTTCGAGGTGATCAGCGAGGACCGCGGGCTCGGCTACGAGACCCGCGAAGTACGGCCCACCACCGCGATCACCCGCCTCGACGGCGGCCACGGCCCGCTCCGCCCGTGGAAGGACTTCCCCGAGGTCGGTCCCGAGGTCAGCGGCGTCGGCGCGTACGACGCGACGTTCACCCTGGAGGAAGCTCCGGTCGCGGGGGCCAGGTATGTGCTGGATCTCGGATCGACAGCGGGCGGTCTCGGCTCCGTCCGGGTCAACGAGGGCCCGGTCAAGGGCTTCGACACCTCCCGTCCGACCGTGGATGTCACCGCCGACCTGCGGCCCGGGGAGAACACGGTGACGGTCCGGGTGTCGAGCTCACTGAACAACCGGCTGCTCGCCCGTGGCTACTACGACTCGATTCCCGACATCGCCGCGCAGCTCGCCGGTGGCGCTGGGATGCAGCGGACCGAGGTACACGACCACGGCCTGCTCGGACCGGTGCGACTGCTGCTACTGCGCGAAGCGACGGCAAGCTGAGCCAGCCGGGCGGGCGGCTCCGTATCCGGTCGCCCGCCCTCCCGACCGGCAGTAGGGTTCCCGGAGACAGAGCGCGAACACCACGGGCGAGAGGAGGCACATCGTGACGCGGACACAACGCCACGAGCTGGACGATCAGGACATCGACCTGTCCTCCGTCATCGCCCCGGACCTCCTCGACCCGCGCGTCTCCCTCTCCTCGATCATCCACTGGGCGGACAGTCACGCGGTACGGCTGGCCCTCATGTCCGCCGTCGAATTCCCCGTCAACGATGTGCCGATGTTCCTCGTCGTGAACCAGCTCAGCTACCGGGGAGCGATGCGCCCCAGCGACCTCGCGCTGGCCCTCGGAACAGGGCGGGCAAATCTCACCAAGATCGCCCACCGCCTGCACGACACGGGCCTCATCGTGCGTGTTCGCGAGCCGTCGGACGAACGCAGCGTGCTGCTCGCCCTCACGCCCCGCGGACGGGAGATCGGGGAGCGGATCATGGAGTGCGTCCAGCAGGACCTTGAGTCGCTCCTGGCGGACTGGAGCGAGGAGGACGTGGACACGCTCAAACGCCTCCTCGCCCGCTTTGCCCGCGACACGATGTGGAGACTGCCGACGCCGAAGGGCCATGCCAAGTCGGGCTGAGGTCTGCTGATCACGACAGCATCGTGACCAAAGCCGTCAGCCCGATCCGGCGGCGCCGGGCTATGCCCCAGAGGGAAGCTTTCCGCCCGCCACGCCTCGTACAGCGCTGTCGATCAGTTCCTTCACCCGAGCGGCCGGCACCGGGACGCCCGGAGTCTCGAAGAACCAGCGGAACGCCTCGTCCTGGCCGACCCCCTCAGGCGCCTGCCCCGGAAAGTACGGCTGGACGTACACCGGCGTGCCCGGTTCGACGCGCCAGCTGTCGGCGAGCGACCCGCTGTCCACCGTGTCGTAGCCGAGGGCGTCCAGCAGCGCGGTCACCTCGGCCTTCGCGGCCGGGTCGTCACCCGCGATGGGCAGGGCGCTGCGGTCGGCGGCCCCGGCCGGCCGGGCGCCGGTGGACAGGCGATGGAAGTCGATGTTGTTGAACGCCTTGACCAGGCGTGAGCCGGCCAGGTGCCGCTGCACCAGGGCGCTGGAGGTCAGCTCGTCGGAGTCCAGCTCGGCGATGCGGCCGTCGCGCTCCGGGTAGTAGTTCATCGTGTCGATCACGATCTTGCCCGCCAGAGCGGCGACCGGCAACTGCTCGTAGGCGTGCAGCGGAACGGTCGCCACGACCACGTCGCCGGCCTCGGCCGCCTCGGCCGGCGTGGCCGCGCGGGCCTGCCCGCCCAGCTCGGTCACGAGATCGGCGAGAGTCTCGGGGCCGCGGGAGTTGCTCAGAACGACGTTGAGACCGGCGGCGACGGCGAGGCGGGCCAGCGTGCCGCCGATCATTCCGGTGCCTATGAGGCCGAGAGTCTTGGTCATGGCGTCTCCATCTCAATGGGAAACTTACGGGACATCTGCAAGATACAGCACACATGCAAGAATAAAGACACATGTACGGTAGGCTAGAGTTACGGATGTGGCAACGACCAGAGACAGCAACCCCCCGAAGGTCGACCTGCGCGTGCGACGCACCCAGGCGGCCCTGCGGCGCACTCTGATCCAGCTCGCCGAGGAGCGGGACCTGTCGCAGATCAGCGTCGCCGACGTCGCCGAGCGGGCCGAGGTGAGCCGTTCCGCCTTCTACTCCCATTACCGGGACGTACACGAGCTGGCCGAAGCCGCCTGCACCGCCATGGTCGACGACTTGATCGAGTCCCTGCCCGCCCTCGCCTGTGAGACGGCGGACGAGGCGCCGGACCCGATCCAGGCGCTGGCGGCGTTCTTCGCCAATCTCGCCGAGTACGCCGGTCTCTATCGCAGCCTGCTGGGGCCGCAGGGCAGCGCGCGCGTCATCGACCACGTACGCCGCCGGATCACCGCGACCATCCACCTCGCCGCATGCGCGTCACCGGTCGCCCCGCCCGAGGTCCCGCATGACGTGCCCGCCGCGTTCACCGCCGGCGCGCTGATCGGCGTGGCCTCCGACTGGCTCCAGCGCGGATGCCCAAGGACACCGAACGAGATGGCCGCGTCGACCTGGCCCCTCCTCGCCGCCCTCCACCACCTCGACGACGGCACACCCGGTCAGCTATCTCCCCCCGAAGGGGGGCATTCCCACCAAGGAACCCCAGCCACCACAGGCCGCCACAGGGATTGAGGCGGCCGTGTGACGAACCACGCGCCAGGAAGGGGCTCCCTCCGGAGGGGGACGGAAGAAGACGGTCCGTCCGTGGCTGAAGGCCACCAGGAAGGGACCCCCTTCGAGGGACGGCGGCCACGATGGGTGGCTCAGATCTCCTTGACGAAGACGACGGCGTCGATCTGGTCGATGGTGGCCGGGTCGAGGGACAGGTAGGTGTAGTCGGCCGGCACGCGGGGCGTCAGCTTCCGGTCGAGGGTCGCGGCGAGGCGGCCGGGATCGATGACGGCGCGGGCGTGGGGCAGGGTCGACAGGAGCCCTTCGAGGGTGTCGGGAGGAGGGACGTCGGAACCGCGGGCGCCGAAGGTGGCGGCGGCGAAGGCGTACTGGTCACCGAGGTGGGTGCCGATGATGGCGCCCGCGCTCCACCACTGGAGCGACTGACCCGCGAACCACAGGTGACTCTTGTCCCGCTGCAGGTGGCGGTTGCCGGCGAACGCGAGCGTGGGGCCGCGACGGGCCTCGCGGCGGACGATGGCGTCGAGGTTGTCGGCCATCATCGCATCACGCAGGCACATGAGCGTGCCGAGGCGGGTGGGCGCGGTGTCGGCCAGGCCGGCGTGATAGCGCAGGAGCCCGGCGGCGGTGCGGGCGTGCAGGTCGGCGCGCCACCAGTCGCCGGGTGAGGTGGTGGCCGTCAGGTGGGGAGCGTGCGCGGTGAGCAGCGCGCGCAGGTCGTCGGCGATCAGGCGCAGTTCCTTGGCCTCGGGGGTGCGGCCGACGGACTCGGTGGGATCCATGATGCCCCGGTCGATCCAGCGCTCGTCGGATCCGAGCAGCTCGTCGAGGGTCTCGCGACTCCAGGCCAGGTCGAGATGGGCGGCGAGGTAGTCGTACAGCGCGGTCAGGGCTGGGCGGGGGCTGGCGACGCCGGTCACCTCCAGCGGGGCGTCGAAGCCGTAGAAGCGGAGCCGCTCGTGCGGGGGACGCTGTTCGTTGCAGGCGCGCATCCAGCGCAGGAGCTCACGGTTGGCGGGCGAGGCGCCGAAGCCGTGGCTGAAGCCGCGGCTCATCGCGTCGTCGAGGGTGGCGGTGCCGCCGGTGACGTACGCGTCGGCGGTCAGGGCCGCGAGGCAGTCGCTCTCCAAGGTGATCGAGCGGTAGCCCTCGTGCTCGACGAGGTGGTGGAAGAGCTCGTTGCGCAGTTCGAGGAAGGCTTCGACGCCGTGGGTGGGCTCGCCGAGGCCGAGCAGGCGGGTGGCCGGAGACAGGAGCGCGGTGAGGGCGCCGCCGGTGAGGGGACGGGCGGCGTCCCGGCTGAAGGCCGTCATGTATTCGACTGTATCGTTGAACCTTCTGTGTAAACTTTGGCGGCATTTCCGGCTGTTTACGAGCGCGTACCTTCAAACAGCGTCGACGGCGTCCGCGAACGCGCCCATGGAAGTGAAGGTCCAGTCCGGGGTGACGTCGGCCGACGGCGCCGGCGTCGCTCCCCCACCCGGGTTGTCATGACGGCGGTCGATCCACACCGTCGGCAGGCCCGCCGCCTTGGCCGGCACGTGGTCGTGGAACAGGCTCTGCGCCACGTGCAGCAGCTTGCCGTCGGCCACCCCGAGCCGCCCGGCCTCGCTCATCAGCGCCTCGAAGTTGCGGGGAGATGGCTTGTAGGAGCCGATGTCCTCAGCGGTGAGGATGCTGGTGAAGGTGACGCCGAGGCGCTTGTTCGAGCCGGCGAAGGAGGCCCGGTCCACGTTGGACAAGATGATGAGCTTGTACCGGCGCGCGAGCCGCTCGAGCGCCTCCGCCGAGTCGGGGAAGGCCGGCCAGTCGGGCACGGAGACCGCCAGCCGTTCGGCCTCCTCGTCACTGACCGGCACGCCGAGCTTCGCGCCGAGGCCCCGCATCGCGCGCGCCAGGATCCGCGGGTAGAGGTCGCCGGGGTGCTCGGCCTCGGCCTGTGCCTCGTGCGTCGCGTACGCGGTCAGCAGTTGCTCGTCGGTCATCCGGAGACCGTGCGCGCCGGCCCACTTACGCAGGACGGCCGCGATGCCGGTCTCCCAGTCGATGAGGGTCCCGTAGCAGTCGAAGCTGAGGGCGTCGAAGTCGCTGAAGGTCACCGTGCACGCTCCTGGACGAGGTTGCAGACTTTCCGCACTGCGCCTTCCAGGTCGGCGAGCAGCCGACGGCGTCCGGCACCGTAACCGGATGAATCAACACGGTTAACCGTATAACAGGCGGTCAGGCAATCCGAGATCGTCTGACAGCGCTCCTCATTGACAGCGGCCCCGAAGATCGGACAACCTACCGGGACGGAAGATTATGCGGCAGTGCATAATTATGCAACGGGAGCTGCGATGCGCAAGCGCAGAGTGATCATCAACACCGACGCCAAGAACGAGGCCGATGACCAGTTCGCCATCGTCCACGGGTTACTGTCGCCGACTTTGGACATGCGCGGGCTGATTGCGGCACATTTCGGCAGCTTGCGGTCGCAGCGGAGCATGGAGGAGTCTCGCGAGGAGATCGATCTCCTGCTGGATCTGCTCGGCCTGACCGGCTCCGTCGCTGTCGCGAACGGCGCGGCGACGCCGCTGCTGGACGAGCACGCCGCGGTGGACTCTCCCGGCGCCCGGCTGATCATCGAGGAGTCGAAGCTCGCGAGCGAGGAAGACCCGCTCTATGTGGCCTTCCTCGGGCCGCTGACCGACATGGCCTCGGCGATCCTGCTGGACCCCGACCTCGTACGACGCCCGCTGGTGGTGATCTGGATCGGCGGCGCCGGATACCGCGGCTACGACGAAGGCTCACGGATCGAGTTCAACCTCTCCAACGACGTCCACGCCGCCAACGTGGTGTTCGGCTCCGGCATGACCGTGTGGCAGGTGCCCAGAGACGTCTACACCAAGGTCTCGGTGAGCTACGCCGAACTGGCGGAGAAGATCGGTGACGCCGGGCCGCTGGGCCGCTACCTGATCAAGCAGCTGCACGAGTGGAACGCGACGTACCACCCCGGGCCGATCGAATCCCGCTCACTGGGCGACTCTCCGGCCGTCGCGCTGATGCTCTACCCCGCGAGCGGCAACCTGCGCGTCAGGCCCGCTCCCCGATTCGGCGCGGACGGCTCCTACCTGCCCGGTTCGAACCACCCGATCCGGGTCTGCGAGGAGATGGACGTGCGCTTCCTGCTGGAGGACATGTTCGCCAAGATCCGGGCCTTCGGCCGCGAGCACGGCTGACGCGCGGGCGTGCCGTGTCAGGCGTCCGTCATCTCCTCCTTGTGGCGGAACAGGCTCCGGTATTCCTGAGGCGAGGTGCCAAGGTGCCGATGGAAGGCGGCCCGCAGGGAAGCGGGAGCGCCGAGCCCGGTGAGGCGGCCGACCTGCTCGATGGGCACGGTGGTCGCCTCCAGCAGTTCGCGGGCCCGGTCGATGCGCGCGTCGGTCAGCCAGGCCATGGGCGGGGTGCCGGTCTCCTCGCGGAAGCGGCGGATCAGTGTCCGCCGCGACATATGGGCGCGTTCGGCGAGATCGTCGACGGCAAGGGGCTTCGCCAGGTTGTCGATCATCCACTCCCGCAGCGGAGCAAGCACGTCTCCGCTCGCTTCGGGGCGGAACTGTTCGACGAACTGCGCTTGGCCTCCCCGTCGCCGTGGCGGCGCGACGAGATCACGTGCGCGGGTGTTCGCCGCCGCGGCGCCGAGGTCGGTGCGGATCAGGTGCAGGCACAGGTCGATCCCCGCGGTGACGCCGGCGGAGGTGAGGATGTCGCCGTCGTCGACGTAGAGCTGATCTGGCAGGACATCGACGCGTGGGTAGCGCCGACGCAATTGCTCGGCCGCCCGCCAGTGTGTGGTCGCGGGGCGGCCGTCGAGCAGCCCGGCCGCGGCGAGGGTGAAGGCCGCGGTGCAGATGGAGACGAGCCGGGCGCCTCGGGCGTGAGCCGCCCGTAGCGCCGCCAGCAGCTCGGCTGACGGGGTCGCGTCAATGTCGTCGTAACCCGGAATGATCACAGTGTCGGCGTCGTCCAGCGCCTCGAGGCCGGCCGCGACGGTGATCGCGAAGCCGCACCCCGGCACCAGTCCGGTCTCGGTGTCAGCGCAGACCGTCAGCTCGTAGTGGGGGTCCATGGCGAAGATCTGCGTCGCGGCACCGAACTCGAGCGGGAGCACACCGGACTGTACGAGCACTGCGACGTGATGTCTGTCTGACATAGTGGCACAATTGTAGCGCTGATTGGCATCCGTGCCACTTTTGACCGGGTTCCTGGTCTCGTACCGTCGAGCTATGACCGATACCGCCGCCCTCTTGGAAGGGCCGCAGAACAACGTACTCGCGCTCCCGACCGGGCCGCTGGTTGAGGCGAGCCTCGCCGCGGCACGGGCCGCGGTGCATCCATCTGTGCTGAACCACAGCATTCGCGGTTTCTACTGGACCCGTCTGTTCGCCGCCCACAAAGGCGTCCTGAACGACGCGGACTACGACGAGGAACTCCTCTTCGCCGCCAATGTGATGCACGACCTGGGAACGGGCCCCGACGCACCGGGCCGGCTCCGGTTCGAGATCGAAGGCGCCGATCTCGCCGCCACCGTGCTGACCGATCTCGGCGCTCCCGCACGGGACGTCGACCGGGTCTGGGAGGCGATCGCGCTTCACACCACCCCGCAGATCCCCGAACGCATGGGACTGCTGACCTACCTGACCTACGAAGGCATCTGGATCGACTTCGGGAAGAACACCGACCTCGTGGCCAAGGAGCAGAGGCAGATCCATGCCGCCTACCCACGGCTTGAGATGGTCCGCCATATGGCCGAGGAAATCCTCGCCCACGGAGCCCGCTCCGAGACAGCCGCACCCCCTTATGCGCTCGCCTTTCACCTGGCGCGCGAGCGGGAAGCGGATGGAGCCACCGTCATGGAGCGTGGGGTAGCCAATGGCCTGTGGGGAGAGTAGGCGAGAAGCCTTT
This sequence comes from Nonomuraea sp. CA-143628, assembly GCF_050942315.1. Lineage (NCBI taxonomy): Bacteria > Bacillati > Actinomycetota > Actinomycetes > Streptosporangiales > Streptosporangiaceae > Nonomuraea > Nonomuraea sp. CA-143628. The sequence continues at coordinate 6,212,412 of NZ_CP192072.1, read as the reverse complement.
TCGCCAGCCTAGGTAATCCTTTGCGTAGCGCCGCGGGGACGTGCGGTGGCGCACGCTATTCGTCGTCGTCTTGTCGCAAGAGTTGGAGTCAAGCATGTCGAATTTTGTTGAATTCACCTTCAGCGGGCAGCCAGGATACAGCGAACCGGCAGTCCGGGAGATCGTCACCAGTGCGATTCCCGCCAGGACGATCGCCATCTATTGCTTCGACCCCCGGGCGGCCGGCGCCGCGCAAGCGGTGGCCGATTACTTCGGTGACGAGGTCTACCCTGGTGAACTCGTTCTCGACGAGACCGGCCGGAAAATAGGTTCTACCGCGACGGTGTTCCCCCTCATCGTCGGGGGCGGACGCGCGGCGGACGCTCTTCGCTCGATCACCGTCTCCCAGCACCTGTTCGGAATCGAGCGGGTCGTCGTCGTACACCACTCCTTCTGTGGCGCGACCTCCTTCACGGAGGAGGGGATCATCGACGCGTGGAAACGTGAACAGCACACCGATATCTCGTCCGAGTACGACTGGGACGGTATCCGCATCGCCGACTTCGAGCAGTCACTCAACTACGACGTGAACCTGATCCGTAACAGCCACGGCACGGCGAAACACATCGAGATTCATGGCCTCTTCTACAACGTCGATTCCGGCGAGCTGACAGAGGTCGTCCGGGACGTTCCCGCCGAGGCCGCACCCGGCCAGGACCCCGAGAGGTAACGACTCAGGCAGCACAGCTCCTGCCACCGTTCGAAGCCGCGTCGCGGTGGGCAGGTTCGGCCTTGATGACCTCGGCGGCCAGGGGGCCGAAAATGCATCCGCCGCGCAACGCTTCTCTAGAAACGGAAAACCATCATGGAACGCAATCTTCTGGTGATCGGGGCGACAGGAAAGACCGGTCGCCACACCGCCGAGCTCCTGCTTCAACGCGGCCACCACGTCCGCGCGCTCGTCCGCCGAGTCGATGAGCGCTCCGAGAGGCTGGCCGGTCTCGGGGCGCAGATCGTCGAAGGCGACGTCCTCGACCTCAACTCCCTGGCGGAGGCGATGAAAGGGATCGATGCCCTGTACTTCACCTACCCGATCCGCCACGGCCTGATGGACGCCACGGCGAACGTGGCCCTGGCGGCGGAGGAGAGCGGCGTGCGGGCGATCGTGAACATGTCGCAGATCTCCGCCCGCCGCGACTCCGCCAGCAACGCGGCACGCCAGCACTGGGTCGCGGAACGCGTGCTGGACCGCTTCCCGGTGGCCGTCACTCACATCCGCCCGACCTTCTTCGCCCAATGGCTGATCGACACCTGGGCCGACGGGACCGGCGAACTGCGGCTGCCCTTCGCCGACGGACGCCATGCCCCGATCGCCGAAAGCGACCAGGCGAGGGTGATCGCGGCCATCCTGGAGGATCCCGCCCCGCACGCCGGCAAGATCTATCCGCTGTACGGGGCGGTGGAGCTCAACCACTACGAGATCGCCGAGAAGATGTCGCGGGCGCTCGGCCGTCAGGTCACGTACGCGCCCATCAGCCTCGACGAGTTCAGGACCATCCTCGAGAACCGCAGCGCGCCGGAGCACCTCATCCAGCACCTTCTCGCCGTCGCGGTCGACTACCGCAACGGCGTCTTCGCCGGCACGAACGACCTCGTGAAGGAGATCGGCGGCGCCGACCCCCTCGATGTGGAGAGCTTCGTCGTCCAGAACCGGGCGGCCTTCGCCCCGCGCACCGCCTGAATGGCTGCCCGCGATACGGGCGAGCAGGGCCGCGCCTCCTGACCGAGGCTGTTGCCGCTCACGCAATGCGGGCCCGCCGGGTCAGTGCTGGATGTCGCCTCTGGCCTTGGCCATCGGGAGCATGTCGAAGACACTGATCACGCGCGTGATCTCGCCGTTCTCGACGGTGAAGTAGTCGATGCCGCGGAAGTCCTTCAGGATGGGCGTGTCGACGGCGTACACGGTCGCCGCGTTCGTGTCGCTGCCCAGGACGTCGATGACGGTGGCTCCGATGAGGGTGTTCGCGAACGGTTCGAGGAACCGGCGATAGCCCTCTACTCCCTCGAACGTGCCGGTCGGGGCCTCGCACACGACGTCGTCGGCGAGCAGGCTCAGCGCCTTCTCGACGTCCTTGCTGGTCCAGGCGCGGACGAAGTCCTCGGCGACCTTCTGGGCGGGCGCGTTCGTTGCGGTCACAGCACAGTTCCTTTCGTGGTGCTTGGTCCCTGGCAAGGCCGGGACGCTCGGAGCCGCCTCCCATAGGTGGCTCATCTGCCTGCAGCTTCGCCGAGGTATATGTCAGGTGCTGTCATATACCTGGGTAAATTTGGAACCATGAGGTCCGAGCGCCTGCTGTCGATCATGCTGCTGCTCCAGACCCACGGCCGACTGCCCGCCGGCGACCTGGCCGAGCGGCTGGAGGTGTCGGTCCGCACCGTCATGCGCGACATCGAGGCGCTGTCGGCTGCCGGTGTGCCCGTCTACACCGTCCGCGGGCCCCATGGCGGCATCGCGCTGCTGCCCGGCTACCGCACCAACGTCACCGGCCTGACCGCCGACGAGGCCCGCGCCCTGTTCGTCCTGCTGTCGGATCACGCTCACACCGAGCTGGGCCTGGGCCGGGCCCTCGGCTCCGCGCTGCGCAAGCTGATGGCCGCCCTGCCGGCCCCGCACCGGCCCGACGCCGACCTGGCCAGCCGCCGTATCCTCATCGACCCGGTGCGCTGGCGCGGCGGACCGGCACGCCCCGTCACCGGGCCGGCCGTCGACCTGGCCGTACTCCAGCAGGCGATCTTCACCGACCGGCGGCTGCGCCTGCGCTACCGGCACGGCCGCGACAACCGCGTCCGCTCCTACACTCTCGATCCGTACGGTCTGGTCAACAAGGCAGGCGTCTGGTACCTCGTCGCCGACCACCGCGGCGAGCCCGCACTCTTCCGAACCGACCGAGCTCTGTCAGCCGGCATCCTCGACGAGCCCGTACGACGCCGCGACGGCCTCGAACTGGCCGACGTCTGGGACGGCCTGCGCCGCCACATCGACGACATCCCCGCCCCACTGCCCGTCACGGTCAGCGTCCACCGGAACATCCTTGCCAGATTCCTGCGCATCCACGAAGCAGACCTGGCCGGGCCCCCGCCCACCGACCTCTCACCGGACGCCGACGACCACCCGGAGCGGGTGCACGTCGAGCTGCGCTTCCGCTCCCTGGCCGCGGCCGAGGTACTGCTGGCCTTCGGTACCGACGCCGAAGTCCTCGCCCCGGCCGAGCTCCGCCAGGCTCTGGCCCGCAAGGCGGCCGAGGTCGCCGCCCGCTACACCGATCACCTGTAGGGCCGCTCTTAAGATCATCCCGGAACCGTCCCCTTCAGGAAGAGCTCACTCATGCGCACCATCTACGCCGTCACCCATCCGGAGGCGACGCACCACGTCGAGGGGGTCGTCGGCGGCTGGCATGATTCGCGGCTGACGCCGACCGGCCTCAGCGCGGCGGCCTCCATCGCCCAGGCGCTGCGGGCCCAGATCCCGGACGGTGCCGATGTGGAACTGTTCTCCTCGGATCTGCGGCGCACCCGGCAAACGGCCGAAAAGGTGGCCGAGCTGTTCGGTGTGGAAGCGATCCTGGACCGCAGGCTGCGGGAGAAGTCCTACGGAGAGGCGGGGGGAAGGCCGCAGGAGTGGCTGGACCAGCGATTCGTCCCGCCGCCGGCGGTCGGGGAGCGGTTGGAACACGACGAGGGTGTGGAGGGAGCCGAGACCAAGGCGGCCTTGGCACGGCGCATCTACGCGGCCATGGACGACATCTTGCGGCACCCCTGCGAACACCAGATCATCGTGACGCACGGTGGCTCCCTCACATTCGTCGTGACGTCCTGGATCAAGATGCCGATCGAGTCGGTCGGGCACGCCAGTTTCCGGGCGCCGTCCGGCAGCATCACCACGCTGCGCGAAGACGACTTCTTCCACAACCGCCAGGTCGTCAACCTCGGTGACATCCGCCATCTCGACTCCGCCGAAGCCGGCTGACCTCTACCTGGCCCGGTGGTCACCAGGCCGCGCGCGGCGAATCGCCCTCACCCGGACGCCGGTCGACGGTGATCGGCACCGAGGTGGCCGCGCCGTCGGTGAGGCCGACCCGATAGGCGCGCCAGTCGTGCGCGTACAGGAGGTGCTCGCCGGTCCCGTCAACGCTGAAGCGCAGGCTCAGTGAGGCGCCGGGCGGCAGCTCCGGCCGGGCCAGGACCTGCGCCGGCCCGCCTGCCACGGGGACGCGTTCGACGACATGCCCGGAGGCGTAGATCAACGCGCTGCCGTCGGGGGTGTGGGCCACCGACTCGATCGGCATGGCACCCGTGGTGTTCTTGATGATCCGGGACGCGGCACTCTCCGGGTCGGCGCCCAGGCGGGCGAGGTCGAGCAGGGCGATGGCCCGGACACCCAGCACGTACGCGAGCGAGCGGCCGTCCGGGGCCCAGGACAGGCCCGTCACCACCGAGTGAGCCATCGTCTTCCAGTCCCGGCGCCGGCCGGTGGCGACGTCGAGCACGGAGATCTTGGCGCCACCTCCGATGAGCGGCGTGGAGTAGGCCAGCCGGGTGCCGTCGGCGCTGAGGGCGAGGTCGTAGACGAATGTCAGGTCGTCGGGGTCGGTCTGCGTGACGGCCACCGGCTTCCCGGGCCGCCCGTCCTCGCCGAGGCGTACCAGGAAGAAGCAGATGCGCGGCTTCTTCGGCTCGGTCCAGCCGGCGACCGCGAACGTGCGGTTGTCCCGGGCGGCGGCCACGAGATGCCAGGAACTCTCGACGCCGGGCGGCAGCGGGATGTTCGCGATGAACGACCCGGTCTCGGCGTTGTGCACGGCGGGCGGCACCGGAGTGAAGACAGCGGTCTTGGACCTTCCGGGGAAGTAGGTGAGCGGGGTGCGCGCGGAGACGAAGAACCGCGGCGGGCCCGTCGCGGTCAGGGGCGCTCCGGTCGCCATGGGCTCGGCCAAGGAGGTCGCCATCGGGAACGGGTGCTGTACGGGGCCCGAGGACACCCTGGGCGAGGGCGACGACGGGACCATCGTGAGCGACGTCAGGGGCTGGGGCGCGCTGATCAGCGACACCCGGTCGGCGGCCGGATCGGCGCACCCGGCGACCAGGACGGCCAGGGCTAAACCGGCCAGGGCGGCGGCCGTACGTGACGACGACATGTAGCGATCATCGCATGGAGCGGCGGCGACGCGCGTAACACAGAGCGGCCGGGCGGTTGACCTGCGAATTCGCGAGAGGGGCGGGTGTGGTTCCCGCGCAATGTTAGAGGCTTGTCAAATCTTCAGTGGGTGTGATCTTCACAACCTAAGATCACACCCATGCTGATTCACCGAACCTTACGGACGATCACCGTCCTCGCCGCGACGTTCACCGTCGCGTTGTCCGGGGCGGTCACAGGCGGCGCGAGCGCGGCGACGGCCGACGAGAGCCGGCCCAAGCCCGACCGTCAGCTGCTCTTCTACAACCACGCCTACAGCGTCGTCGACAAGGAGACCGCCGACGCGGTCGAGAACTCCGACTACCTCCGGAAGTTCGCCAACTTCGAGGTCCGCACCACGACCGGTGGCGGGATGACCTGGAAAGGCCGCTACCTGAAGGGCCGCGAGACCTATCTGGAGCTGTTCTCGGTGGGCGACCTGCCCGGCCAGGACGCCGAGTTCGGCTCCGCCGGGCTCGGGACCTCGGTCGAGCGCGCCGGGGACCTCGCGACGGTGACCGAGCGCCTGAAGGCCGCGGGGATCGCCAACCCGTTCCCGTACCGCCAGACCCGTGATTTCGGCGACGGCGTCAAGGTGCCGTGGTTCGACACCATCCGTACCACCGGCGACCAGTACGACGCCTTCGACCCGTGGGCGATGGAATACCTGCCGGAGTACTTCGCCGACCCGCGCAGCAAGACCGAGCCCGAGAGCTTCCCCGGCGACGTCGGCCGCGAGCGCTACCTGCCCGACGACTACCGCGACCACCTGATGCGTGACGTGACCTCCATCCGCATCGGGGTGCCCGCTCGCGACCTCGCCAACACGGTGCCGCTGCTGCGCGCCGGCGGCTTCACCGTCCAGACGCTTCCCGGCGGTGGCGTCGTCGCCGAGGGCGGCGGCACCCGGATCCAGCTGGACTCCGTCGCGCGCGAGCAGGCCGGCCTCAAGCAGATCCAGATGTCGCTCAACAAGCCCCTGCTGTCCATGACCAAGGAGCGGATCGGCCGGTCCACCCTCGCCGTCGGCCCCGGCGCGCGCGCCGTGTGGACCTTCGACGCGCCCGCCAAGTAAGCATCGCTCCACCCAAGTAAGCGTCATTGCCCGCCTATCCCACGACCAGCTCCAGAAGCTGAACGCGGGTATTACGCCTTGGGCGCCTGCTGGATCCGCACCATGTTGCCCGAGGGGTCGCGGAACGCGCTGTCGCGCGGCCCCCAGGGCTGCTCGATGGGCTCCTGCAGCACCTCGGCGCCGGATGCCCGGACCCGCTCGAAGGTCGCGTCGAGATCGTCGGTGCTGAAGATGAACATCGACAGGACACCCTTGGTGAGCAGTTCCTGCAGGGCGTCGCCGTCGGCCTGGGAGCGGCCGGCGTGTGGTTCGGAGAGCACGATTTCGAGGTCCGGCTGGGTCGCGCTGCCGAGCGTGACCCAGCGGAACCCGCCGGAGGCGACGTCGTTGCGCACCTCAAGGCCGAGCGCGTCGCGGTAGAACGTAAGCGCCTCGTCCACGTCGTTGACGGTGATGTGGCAGTAGCGGAGTGCGATGGTCATGTCGCCCACGTTAGGCGGCGGCGACGCGATCCGCTTCTCCGATCCTGCTCGGCGGGTTTCGTGTCGGCCGCGTGCGCACCTTCGCCACGCACGCGGGCATCGCCGCCTCGACGCGGTGCTCCCGGCCGCGGTACGCGCTCGGCGTCTCCCCCACCACCTCGGTGAACCGCGAGCTGAACGAGCCGAGTGACGTACAGCCGACCGCCATGCACGCGTCCGTCACGCTCATCCCCTCGCGCAGCAGCGCCATCGCCCGCTCGATCCGGCGGGTCATGAGATAGCTGTACGGCGTCTCGCCATAGGCCGCCCGGAACCGTCGCGAGAAGTGCCCCGGCGACATGAGCGCGTGGCGGGCCATCGTCGGCACGTCGAGCGGCCGCGCGTACTCCCGGTCGATCAGATCGCGCGCTCGGCGCAGGTGCGCGAGATTGGCGAGGTCTTCCGGACTCATGGGACGAACATACCACCCCTAAATAGCCATTTACCTGGACGAATGCGACGCATGGCTGAGGCAGGTACTCAGCTTCGGCCGAGCATCTCAGCGGTGAGGATGTCCCCGCCGAGCCCCCAGCCGCCATCGGGGACTTCGTCGATGAGGACCAGGGTGTTCGCGCGGGCGCGCTCGCCGTACACGGCCGCGTAGGCGTCGGTGACGGCGTCGATGAGCTTCTTCTTGGACTCGGGGGTCAGGGTGTCGGCGGGCACCTTGAGGTTGGCGAACGGCATGCTGTTTTCCCTTTCGTGTGGATGATTCAGAGGTGTGCGCTCGGCGGACGTCAGATGATGCCGCCGTTCACGCGCACGACCTGCCCGTTGACCCAGTGCCCCGCGGGGCTCGCCAGGAAGGCGACGACCTGGGCGGTGTCCTCCGGGGTGCCGAGCCGCTCGAGCGGGGCCTGGTTGGCGAGCCGCTCAAGCGTCGCCTGGTCCTTGCCCTCGAGGAACAGGTCGGTGGCGGTCGGCCCCGGCGCGACCGAGTTGACGGAGATGTCCCGCCCCCGCAGCTCGCGGGCCAGCACGAGCGTCATCGCCTCGACGGCACCCTTGCTGGCCACGTACGCCCCATAGTTGGGGAACTGCAGGCCCACCACGGAGGTGGACAGGGTGACGATCGCGCCTCCGGCGCGCACGCGACGCGCGGCCTCCCGCGCCATGACGAAGGTGCCGCGGATGTTGGTGCGGTGCAGGGCGTCAAGGTCGGCGAGGTCGAGGTCGGCGATCGGGGACAGTGACAGCCGTCCCGCGGAGTTCACGACGACGTCGACCCCGCCGAAGACCTTCTCCGCCTCGTCGAACATCGCCGCGACCGCGGCCTCGTCCGCCACGTCGGCCTGCACCGGGATCGCCCGGCCGCCGGCTGCGGTGATCTCCTGGACCACCTCGGCGGCGGCCGCGGCCGACCCTTGGTATCCCACGACGACCGCGGACCCCTGTGCCGCCAGAGCCGTCGCGATGGCCCGGCCGATCCCGCGGGAGCCGCCGCTGACCACTGCTACGCGCTGCTCGTTCATGGAAACCCCTCCGTTCGTATCGTCGATACGCATCAGCGGTATCGCCGCTAATGCATGACGGTAGCACGGTCTTCGTATCGTCGCTAGCGCCGAGGCGTATCATTGGTCGCATGACAGGAACGGACCCCCTTCGCACGGCGATGATCGAAGCCGCGGAGCGTCAGCTGGCGACCTCCTCGGACAACGAGATCGCCACGCGGGCGGTCTGCGAGGCGGTCGGTGTGAGCCAGCCCGTGCTCTACCGGATCTTCGGCGACAAGCGAGGGCTCCTGGACGCCCTCGCCGACCATGGATATGAGAGGTATGTCACGCTCAAGGCCGCGCAAGAGCAGACGGCCGACCCGGTGGCCGATCTGCGCGCCGGCTGGGACGGCCACATGGCGTTCGCGAGAGAGAATCCTGCCCTCTACCAGCTGATGTTCACTCCCCGGCCGTGGTCTCACTCTACTGCTCGGGATCGCGTGTTCGACTTGCTGGTGGCGACACTCGTACGGTGCGCGGCGACGGGCGCGCTGAAGGTCGAGCCGCGGACCGCCGCCCAGCTGATCCTGTCGGCGAACATCGGCAACGCCCTCAACCACATCGCCGGCCCGGCCCTGTTCGACGACCCCGCGCTGTCCCATCGCATGCGCGACGCCGTGTTCTCATACGTACTCACCGAGACAATCGCCCAAGAGGACGCCGACCCGCTGCGTACCACCGCACTGCGCCTCCACGCGCAACTCGGCCTCGGGGGCACCGACGCCCTCGAACCGGCCGAGGTCGCCCTTCTCCTGCGCTGGCTCGAACGCATCACATGATTCAACCGCGGCGCCGGACAGCTACCATGGCGCCCCCAAGTCACCCTGGAGAAGTACCCCGTGCCCGAACACATCGCGACCTGGCGCGACGCTCGCTACGACATGCCTGTCAGTCAGCAACTGGCGCGCTACGACGAGCTGGCCGCCAAGCACGCCTCGGCTCGCGCCCGGATCGAGCTGGTGACCCGAGGGATCTATGACCCGGCCCGGCACGGAGCCGACGACCGCCCTCCCCTTACCGTGGCCGAGCACATCGAGCTGCTGGCCCTGGCGGAGTGCATCGCGCGTACCGTGCGTCATCCCGCCAACGTCCACCACGCGGTGCTGGCCGGAGTCACCTGGGCCGAGATCGCCCGCATCGTCGACTCCGACGAGCGCACCGTACGGCGGGACTACCAGCAGTGGGCCGACGACCAGCACGACCTCAACCGGCAGAACCCCGACCTCGGCATGACCGCCGACGAGCACGCCGCCGCGACCGCCAGAGCTTCGACGGGGGCCTGAGACCGGCCCGGCACCGCAAGGTCAGGTGTCGCGCAGGACGTCGAACGCCTGGCGGGCCAGACGCTGCGCCGAGTCCAGCGTCCGCTCTTCCTCGGGAAGGGCCTGAAAGGCGAGCACGGTGGCGCGCAGCGCGCCCACGTTGGCGCGGGACAGCACGGAGGCGCGCAGGGTGAGCGCCTGCTCGTCCTCCTCGCTGCCCGCCTTGACCAACCGGTCGCGCAGCGCGTCCATGAGGCGGTCTTCGAGCTCCAGCAGCACCGGCTGCGCGGGCCTGGTCGGCTGGGAGAACATCTGGCCGGGTAGGCCGCTGAACAGGATGGCGACCCCCGCTCCGCGGATGCTCGCGAGGTCGAACATGGCGTTGCGCACGGCTGTGTACGGCCCTTCGCCCTCGGGCCTGGCCCGCACCTGCCGCACGAACTCGGGGATCAGATCGAGGATCTCCCCCAGGACCAGATCCTCCTTGGACGGGAAGTAGCGGAAGAAGGTCCGCTCGGTCACGCCCACCGCCTCGGCGATGTCGCGCACCGTCGTCTCGGCGTATCCCCGCTCCTCGAACATGCGCGTGGCGACCTCCTGCAAGGCCTGTCGCGTCGCCCTCTTGTGCAGCTCACGCCGCCCCGCAGTGACCATGACCACATTGTTCCACGCGTCCGGAACCGGACACCAGAAAAATCTGTCATGACTGACACCTTCTCCAAGGCGTTGTTAGGGTAGACCGGCCTGACGTTCACCAACTCCTTTCGCCACCACGCCGATCTGCTGCGCCGCGCGCCTCGATCCTGTCCAGCAAGTACGGCCACAACAACCAGGTCCTGACCACCTTCGGAGGCTGGGGAGGCTTCGCGGCGTTCGAGGCCAACGGCAACGAGGACAAGACGTTCGTCAAACGACTGCATGACGCCGGCTACCAGGTGGACGTCGTCGCCGCGAAGTCGGCCACGTTCATCAAGGAGTCGGCCGCCGACGGCAAGCCGTTCTTCTGGTACGCCGCCTCCACCGCGCCGCACCTCCCCATGCCCCCGCCGCCCAGGTACGCGAGCAAGCGCTTCGGCCCCACCCCTCACCTGCCCAACTTCCAGGAGAGGGACGTCAGCGACAAACCCACCTGGCTGAAGCAGAGCACCAAGGTACGCTCGGCGCTCGTCGCCGCCACCAACGACTGGGACTACCGCAACCGCATGGGCACCCTGCTCGCGCTGGATGACATGGTGGCCGGCATCGTCAAGACGCTGAAGGACACCGGCGAGTACGACAACACCTACCTGGTCTTCGCCAGCGACAACGGCTACAACCTCGGCGCGCACCGGCTGGTCCAGAAGATGGCGCCGTACGAGGAGTCCACACGCGTGCCGCTGGTCATCTCGGGCCCCGGCGTCAAGCACGGCACGAGCACGGCGATGGTCACCTCCATCGACTACGGGCCGACCTTCCTCGGGCTGGCCGGCGTGCCGATCCCGGCCGACATGGACGGCATCTCGCTGGCCCCGCTGTTCGGCGGCGGCACCCCGTGCGGCTGGCGCACCGACTTCTTCGGCCAGTACGCCGGCTCGGGCGTGACCGACCGGAACGGGATCTTCCAGGAGTACACCGAAGGCGACGTGGAGGAGATCTACCTCGTCGACGTGCCTTCGTGGAGTTCGCTGCGTACCGAGCGCTACGTCTACACCCGCTGGTACGACCTGGAACGTTCCGCGAACAAGCGCGAGTACGAGCTCTACGACCTGACCAAGGACCGCTACGAGCTCACCAACCTGCTGGCCACGCCGGCCGGCCGCAAGCAGAACGCCGCCCTGGTGGCCCGGCTGGACAAGCGCATGGCGGAGCTGAGCACCTGCCAGGGCGCGACCTGCCGCACCCCCCAACTGACCCCGCGCGACCAGCCCGGCCCGCCAGGTGCCTGGCGGGCCGGGCTGGTGCGCGAGGTTTGTCCGCCTCATGGCGCCGGCTTGAGGTTCTTGAGCGTGAAGTGCGAGGTGATGCCCCGTACGCGCGGGATGGTCATGACGTACTGGCTCAGGAACGCCTCGTAGGCGGCCAGATCGGCCACGGCCACCCGCACGAAGTAGTCGGGACTGCCGAACAACCGCCGCAGCTCGACGACCTCCTCGGCCCGCGCCAGGGTCTGCTCGAAGTGCTCGACCGTCTCCGCGTCCTGGGCATCCAGCGTCAGGTCCACCAGGACCTCGAAGGACCGGCCCACGGCGGCAGCGTCGATGACCGCCCGGTAGCCGCGAATCACGCCCTCGGCCTCCAACCGCTGAACGCGCCGCAGGCATGGCCCGGTGGTGAGCCCGACCCGCTGGGCCAGCTCCACGTTCGTCAGCCGCCCGTTTCGCTCCAACTCGGCGATGATTGCTCTGTCAATCGAGTCCACGAAAGAATATTGCACCGCGGGGCCTCGGATGAGCAATATCAGCAACCACATAACAGCTGATTTCCGGCACCCTAGAAGGGTGCAAGATGTACTAATCCCGACCGCGGTGACCCCCGCCCACACCACCCGGCGCCAGCAGATCGCCACGGGTGTGCGCGACTCCTTCTCCGCGGGGCTGGGGATCTTCCCGCTGGGGGTCGCCCTCGGCCTGCTGGTCCTCCAGGCCGGCCTGCCCGGGTGGCTCGCCCCCGCCCTGTCCATGGCCGCTTTCGCCGGCTCCCTGGAGCTCCTGCTGGTGGGCATGATGGCCACCGTCACACCGCTCGCCGCGGTCGCGCTGACCGTCCTGGTGGTCAACTTCCGGCACGTCTTCTACGCCTTCTCCTTCCCGCTTCACCTGGTCAAGAACCGGTGGGCGAAGGCGTACGCCGTGTACGCGATGATCGACGAGGCGTACGCCGTCAGCGCCTCCCTCCCCGAGGCGGAACGCTCGGCGGCCCGGCTGCTGGCGATGCAGATCTCCTGCCAGACCTACTGGGTCGGCGGCGGCCTGGTCGGCGTCGCCATCGGCGCGGCCCTGCCCGCGCCGATCAAGGGCCTGGAGTTCGCCCTGTGCGCCCTGTTCACGGTGCTCACCCTGGACGCGTTCCGCTCCCGCCGCGAGATCCCCTCCGTGCTGCTCGCCGCGGCCAGCGTGACCGCCGCCCTCATCGTCACCCCGGGCATCGCCATGTTCACGGCGCTGCTGCTGTTCGTCGCTCTGCTGCTGGCCCGCCACGCGCTCACCGCCCGCCGACCCGTCCCGGAGGCCGACGATGCCTGACCTCGCCTACTTCCTCGCTGTCCTCGCGATCGTCTTCACCATCACCTTCGCTCTGCGCGCCGTACCCTTCGCGGCGCTGCGCACGTTGCGCGGCTCGGCCGCCGTGGCGCGGCTGTCGGCCTGGATGCCGGTCGGCATCCTCGCCATCCTCGCCCTGACCGCCCTGCACGGCACCATCACCGCCGACCCACAGGCGACGCTGTACGCGTTGCTCGCGGTCGCCGTGACCGCGGTCGTCCACCTCGCCTCAGGCCGCCGTACCATCCTGAGCGTCGGAATCGGCACCGCCGTCTACGTCGTCCTGGTCAACGCCTTCTGAGCTTGTCTTTCAACCGCTGATGAGGCGCCAGGTTTACCTGGGGCTTTACACCCCAGGCAAGCAGGTCAAGTGCCTTCAGACCCGCTGGCGTTACTGCTCGGCCCGAACAAAGTCCCCCGCATCCTTGGAAGCCTTTGCCGGGATGCGGCAGCCGGCATCGTCGATCGACACCGCCAGCCCGGCCGGAATCAGGGCATCGTAACAACCAGAACGGGCGGCGAGTTGCTCGCGAAACGTCGTTCGTAGTCAGGAGGAGACGGCGACCGCGCTTCGATAGGTGCGAAGGTCGTCGATCGCGGACAGGGCGAAGGCGGCCAGATCGGCGCGGGAGGTATGGGAGCCGACCCTGGCGGTGGCGCCGATGGAGACGCGGGGATGGCCGGTGGCCGGCCGGTCGGTGAGCCTGGTGGGGCGTACGGCGGTCCAGGCCAGGCCGCTGATGGACAGCAGGTCCTCCATGCGGGCCATGTCGGTGTAGGGGTGCCGCATGAGGTGGCGCAGGAGTCGGCGGTGCGGATGGTGAGCCCGGGTCCGGTCACTTGGAGGGTCTGGGGCCGGCGGACGATCGCGGTGACGCGGTGTCCGGCGGCCAGGGACCGCTCGACGATGAGCCGTCCGGTACGACCGGCCGCACCGATGACGGCGATGGAGCTCATGGGCCGTTCCTCCCCAAGTGTCAGCGAGCGGCGGGTTACTGGGCGGCGGGCTTGGTGGCGGGCTGGAACTTGAAGGAGACGGCCTCCATGAGCCCCTTGTGCTTGGTCTTCTGGACAGCGGCGATGCGCCACTGGCCGTCGGCCTCGCGGACGAGGGTGTAGGTGGCGAGCTTGCCCAGCTTCTTGGGCGTGCCCTTGACGACCTCGCCACGGGTGACCACGACGGCGGTGTCGGCGCCGTAGCGGCGGATCTCGAGGACCTCCATGACCAGTTGGGTGCCCTTGAGGAAGCTGTCGAACAGGGCCTGGTGGGCGCGCCCGATCTCGGCGCCGCCGTGGTAGACGGTGCCGACGAAGGTGACGTCGGTGGCGTCGTCACTGAAGCAGGCGCCGTAGGCCGCGCCATCTCCGCGATTCCAGGCGTCCTGGCTGCGCTGGAGGACGGTACGGATGGCGGCGAGGTCGATGGTGGTGGTCATGGCGATACCCTCTCGTGATAGCTTCGAAGAAGAAGTTGCTTCTTCAAAGAAGAATCTTCTCTGAAGAAGAGAGTATGAAGTGGAGGATCGCGTGTCAACCACACCGGGACGATCGGACGCCGGCCGGCTCTACCGCCGCTACCTCAGCGCGGTGATGCTGCACGGCCAAGCCAGCGCCAAGGCGTGCGACCTGGGCGCTACGGATTTGTACGCGCTGAACATCCTGGAACTGACCGGCCCGATGACCCCCGGCGAGCTGGGCACGCGCACCGGACTGACCACCGGGCCGACCACCCGGCTCATCGATCGGCTGGAGCAGGCCGGCTATGTACGCCGTGTTCCGGCACCCGACGACCGCCGCAAGGTGATCGTCGAGCCCATCGGCAAACCGGCCGAGCTCGACCAGGTCATGGCTCCCGCCCGGCAGAAGGTCGGCGCGATCCTCGCCGGCTACTCGGCCGAGCAGCTCGACGTCCTCTTCGACTACTTCGACCGCGCCGCCGATGCCTACCAGGAGGCCGCAGAGCTGCTGCGATCCGACTCCTGAGCCGTCTACCCCTGGAGGTAGCGCTGATGTCCGTCATGAACTCGCGGGCGGCAGGGGGGCCGCCTGCCACCTGACGTCCGTCGTCAACTCGCCGGCCGCCGGGAGGCCCGGCCTGCCACCTGACGTCCGTCGTTAACTCGCCGGGCGGCGGGAGGCCGGCCTGTCAACGGGACGGGAACACCAGGCCCGCGTCGTAGGCCATGATGACCAGCTGTATTCGGTCACGGGCACCCAGCTTGGCAAGCAGGCTGGCCACGTGCGCCTTGGCGGTGCCCGGGCTGATGTGCAGCCGGGCGGCGATCTCGGCGTTGGACAGGCCACTCCCGACCAGGGCCAGTACCTCGTGCTCCCGTTCGGTGACGCCCACGAGCCGACGTGCCTCGGGAGACGGGGCGCGGGCCGGACCACGAGTGAAGTCCTCGATGAGGCGGCGGGTGACGCCGGGAGCGATCAGGGCGTCTCCGGCGGCGACGACGTGAACGGCGGACAAGATGTCTTCCAGCGCCATGTCCTTGACCAGAAATCCACTCGCTCCCGCGCGCAGGGAAGCGTAGACGTTGTCGTCGTCGTCGAACGTGGTCAGCATGATCACACGGGTGGCCGAGGACTCGGCAAGGATGGTCTGGGTGGCCTCGATGCCGTCCATGCCCGGCATACGGATGTCCATGACCACGACGTCGGGGCACAGCCGGCGGACGAGCTGCACGGCCTGGGCTCCGGTCCCGGCCTCTCCGGCGACCTCGACATCGGGGGCGGCATCGATGACCATGCGCAGGCCCGCGCGGATCAGCGGCTGGTCGTCGGCGAGCACGACGCGGATCGTCACCGGGCCTCCACCAGGTCGATGTCCGTGTCCTGGCCGAGTCCGCCTGGCGCGAGCGGCAGGCGTGCGGTGACGTGGAAACCGCCGTCTGGGCCGGGGCCCGCGCTGAAGTAGCCGTTCAGCAGGGCGACCCGTTCGCGCATGCCGACGATCCCATGCCCGTCGCCCTCACCGGTGGCGGTGTGCCCGTCCTCCTCACCGGCAACGGCGTGTCCGCCGGCTTCACCGGTGGCGGCGTGTCCGTCGTCGATGACGTCGATGCGTAGCTCCTCTTTCCCGTAGTCGATCACGACCCGGCAGTGGTCCGTGCTCGCATGGCGGAGCACGTTGGTGACCGATTCCTGGATGATGCGGAAGGCGGACCGATCGACGGCGGCGGGCAAGGGGCGTGGCTCTCCGTGCCGGCGAACGTCTACCCGGACACCGGCGGCCATAGTCGTCTGGGCCAGCGGGTCGACGTCGGCCAGCCCCACGGGAGCAACCGGCTCCGCCAGGCCGGAATACCCACGCTCAGCCAGGCCAGGGCGCCCGCGCCCGGCCGGGCCGGGAAGCTCGCGCCCGGTCAGGCCAGGATGCCCGCGCTCAGCCGGGCCAGGATGCTCGCGCTCGGTCGTGCGGAGCACGCCGAGCAGGTGCCGCAGCCCTTTCAACGTCTGCCTGCTGGTGTCCTCGATCGCGTCCAGCGCCTGGCGCGCCTGCTCCGGTCGGCTGTCGATCACCCGGGCGCCCGCGCCGGCCTGGATGGCGATGATGCCGATGCTGTGCGCGACCATGTCGTGCAACTCTCGCGCGATGCGCAGCCGCTCGTCGGTGACCGCCCGAGCCTCGGCGTACACGCGCAGCGCCCGGTCGTACTCGCGCCGCTGCCGGATGAACATCCCGGCCAGCCAGGCGACCAAGACCGCCAGGCCGAGCAGGAGCGACAGCGCCAGGAATCCCGGCGCTGAGGCACGCAGGCCCTCGCGCAGCAGGTCAAGCTGCCAGGCCGGCTGCTGCACGATCAACGCGGCGGCGGCCGCCGCGAGGCCCGCGCGGCGCGACCGGGTGGCGGTGAGGAGGCAGACCATGACGTCGGCTGCCGGGAAGAGCGGCCAGACCCCCTGGGCCGGGTATCCCAGGGAGGTCGCCACGACGATCTCGGCCAGCAGCACCGCGAGCACCGTGGCCGGCCGCTGCCGTGCCCAGGCCAAGGGGACGGCCATGGCGACGGCGAACCCCGCGTGCGCCGCGCCCACCGGGAACAGGTCTTCACCGTCGGTCAGCGTCACGGCGTACACCAGTGGCATCAGGGCCGCGACGCCTCCCCAGATGAGCAGCGCCCGCACGCTGGAGGGCAATCGCGACCAAAGGGGTGGTCTGGGCGTTTTGTCGCGCACTCGGTCGATCGTAGTCATCCGCTTCCCGTCGGGCATCGGCCTGTGGGCGTATGCCCGCAGGCCACCCCGCGCCGCGGAAACCGGCCCACGGCCAGATGCGGCGCGTCCGAGAGCTGCGACAGCGTTGACCGGGTGATCGAAGTCAACGGACTGACCAAACGCTACGGCGCGGTGACGGCGGTGCGGGACCTCACCTTCTCCGTACGACCGGGGCATGTCACAGGGTTCCTCGGCCCGAACGGCGCCGGCAAGAGCACCACCTTGCGCATGATCCTCGGCCTGAACCGCCCCACCGCGGGCACCGCCACCATCGACGGCCGTCCCTTCGCCCGCCATCACGCCGGGCTGCGTCATGTCGGCGCGCTGTTGGACGCGGGCGACGTCCATGGCGGCCGCACCGCCGCCGCTCATCTGCGCGCGCTGGCGGCCGGCAACGGCCTGCCCCGCCGCCGGGTGGCCGAGGTGCTGGAGGAGGTGGGGCTGGCCGGAGCGGCGCGCCGCCGGATCGGCGGGTTCTCGCTCGGCATGCGCCAGCGGCTCGGCATCGCCGCCGCTCTGCTGGGCGACCCGCCGGTGCTGCTGTTCGACGAGCCGATCAACGGCCTGGACCCCGAAGGCGTGCGCTGGGTACGTGGCCTGTTCCGGCGCCTGGCCGCCGAGAAGCGCACCGTGCTGGTCTCCAGCCACCTGATGAGCGAGATGGAGAACACCGCCGACCGCCTGGTCGTCATCGGGCGAGGCGAGTTGATCGCCGAGGAGAGCCTGGCCGACTTCGCCGCCCGTGGCACCGGCGCGTCCATCTCCGTGCGTACTCCCGACCCTGCCGAGCTGGCGGCGGTCCTCACCCTGGAGGGCGCGCACGTCCGGCCGGACGGCGGCGAGGCCCTGACCGTGACCGGGCTGAGCGCCGCCCGCGTCGGCGAGCTGGCCCATCAGCGGCGGATCATGCTGTACGAGCTCGCCCCGCGTACCGCCTCGCTGGAGCAGGCGTTCATGGAGTTGACCACCGACCGCGCCGACTACCGAGCCGGTGACCCGCGATGACCGAGGGCCGATTCCGCGATCTCCTGGCCGCCGAGTGGATCAAACTCTGGTCCCTGCGTTCGACCTCCTGGCTGGTTGGCCTGGGCACGTTGGTCATCGTCGCGTTCGCTCTCCAGAACAGCCTGGATGCCTACAACGGCTGGCCCGGATTCACCGCGATGGAGAAGGCCAGGTTCAACCCCCTGACCGAGGCGTTCAGCGGCCTGTCCGCCTCCATGCTCATGATCGGCGCGGGCAGCCTGGGCGCCTTGACGATCGTCGGCGAGTACGCCACCGGCCTGATCCGCACCACCCTGGTCGCCGTCCCGGCCCGCCACCGCGTCGTGGCCGCCAAGCTCACCGTCGTCGCCACGGTCACGCTCGCGACCGGCACCGTCGTGTCGCTGGGCACGTTCGGCGTCAGCCAGGCCGTCCTGTCCGGCCGCGGCGTCGCCGTCTCGCTCGGCGACCCCGCAGTCTTGCGCGTCCTGGCCGCCAACGCCGTGCTGGCACCGGTGTCGGCGCTGACCGGCTTGGGGATCGGCGCGCTGCTGCGGCACACCGCCGCCGCCGTCGTCGCGGTCTGCGCCGCGCTGGTCATCGTGCCCAGCTT
Source organism: Nonomuraea sp. CA-143628 (assembly GCF_050942315.1). Lineage (NCBI taxonomy): Bacteria > Bacillati > Actinomycetota > Actinomycetes > Streptosporangiales > Streptosporangiaceae > Nonomuraea > Nonomuraea sp. CA-143628. The sequence continues at coordinate 6,193,792 of NZ_CP192072.1, read as the reverse complement.
CTTCCAGCCCAATGTCCACCAGTGGCTCAACGACCTGTACGCCCTGGTCCCCCTCTATGTCTGGCGCACCTGCCTGGGCCTGCCCCAGCTCCGTGACGACCCCGCTCTGCCGACGGTGGCCGGCTCTTGGGCCGCCTTCGCGCTTTGGCCGCTTGCCGCCGCCGTCGTGACCTTGATCGTCGTACGTCGCCGTGACGTATGAGCGCCCTGATGAGGAGAAATCGCATGACAGTAGCCCGCTTGCCGGCCGTTTCGTTGACGGCCTGCCTGACCTTGATCGCGGTGGCCGCCACCACGCCGACCGCGACCGCGGCCGGAGAACCGGCCCTCACCGCGACCGCGGCCGGAAAACCGGCCCCCGCCGCCGTCCGGCTGGAACTCCCCCGCCCGACCGGGCCCGACGCGGTCGGCCGCGACATTCTGTACCTGGTCGACGGCAGCCGTAAGGACCCCTGGGTCCCCGACTCGGGCCCGCGCCGCCTCATGGTGTCGATGTACTATCCCGCCCGCTCCGCCACCGGTGACCCCGCCCCCTACATGACCACCGCGGAGGCCGCCTCGCTGCTGCGGCGCAAGGCCCCCGGTGTCGAACTCCCTCCCGAGACCGTGAGCGCCACCCGCACCTACGCCCATGCCGGCGCGCCCGCCAAGAGCGGCCGATATCCACTCGTCGTCCTCTCTCCCGGCCTCGGCCTCCCGCGCGCCAGCCTCACCTTCCTGGCCGAAGATCTGGCCAGCCGCGGCTATGTCATCGCGCTGGTCGACCACGCCTACGAGTCCTCCGGCACCACCCTGCCCGACGGGCAGACCATCACCTGCGCCCCTCTGTGCGACCAACCCAAGCCTCCGGAAGGCGGGCAGGCGACCATCACCAAGAACCGCACCAAGGACGTCTCCTTCGTCATCGACAAGCTGGCCGACCGGCACCCCGCCTGGAAGAAGTCCCGCATGATCATTCCCAAACGGATCGGCATGGCCGGCCACTCCCTCGGTGGCGACGCCAGTGCCGCCACCATGGCCGTCGACAAGCGCGTACGGGCGGGGGTGAACCTGGACGGCACCTTCCACCCCGCCGTCGCGCTCGACCGGCCCTTCCTGCTGCTGGGCAGCCAGGCCGACCACGTCCCCGGCAAGGACGACACCTGGGATGCGAGCTGGTCCAAGATGAGCGGCTGGAAGCGCTGGCTCACCGTGGCCCATACCAGCCACACCAGCTTCACCGACCTGGCCATCCTGCAGAAGGCGGTCGGTATGTCATCGCCTGACGAGCTGTCGCCGCAACGCTCCCTCGCGCTCACCCGCGCCTACGTCGGCGCCTTCTTCGACCTGCACCTGAAGGGCAGGAAGCAACCGCTGCTCAACGGGCCGTCACCGGCCAACCCCGAGGTCGCCTTCCACAATCCCTGACGCGCTCAGCGTCGGTCCCGCCCCGCGCGCTCGGCGGGGCGAGGCCGGGAGTCAGAACAGCAGGGCGTGCGCGATTCCGATGGCGGCACCGCCGGCGATGAACCAGGCGTTGTTGAGCCGCGTCTTCCACAACAGGACGAGCGTGACCACGGCGATGACCACGGTGAGCGGGTCGATGATCGCGGTCCGGCCCAGCTCGTAGGACACCCCGGCCATGAGGGCGAGGGCGGCGGCGTTGAGGCCATCGAGCAGGGCGGAGGTCCACTCGCTGGAGCGGAGCTTGTCGGTGAGTTTGGTGAGCAGGCCGACGAAGACGAACGAGGGCAGGAAGATGGCCACGGTGGCCAGGAACGCGCCCAGCGGCCCGGCGATCATGTAGCCGACGAAGGTGGCCGTGGTGAACACCGGACCGGGGGTGACCTGGCCGATCGACACGGCGTCGACGAGCTGCTGATTGGTGATCCAGCCGAGCCGGTCGACGAAGTCGCCGCGCAGGAAGGCCAGCAGCACGTAGCCGCTGCCGTACAGCACTGAACCGATCTTCAGCATGGTGACGAACAGCTGAAGCAGCTGGCCGCCGGTGGGGTCACCGAACACCGGCAACCCGCCGAACGTCAGCATCGGCGCGGCGAGCACCCCGTGGGCCGCGCCCCGGCCCGGCGGCCGGCGCAGGGCTCGGGCCATGGCGGCCAGCGCCGCCCCGGCCGCCAGTACCAGCAGTTCGTTGACGCCCAGCAGGTACGCGGCCAGCGCGGCGACCGCCAGCACGCCCAGCCAGACGGTCTTGACCACGGTGCGCAGCAGGCCGAACAGCGCGTGGGCGATGATCGCGATCACCGCCGGGACGATGCCGTACAACAGGCCCTCGGCCGCCGGTGTGCTGCCGTAGGTGACGTACGCCCAGGCCAGGGCCGTGACCATCAGCGCGGCCGGGAGGATGAAGCACACCCCGGCGGCGATCAGGCCGCGCCACCGGGCCCGGTCGTAACCGAGGTGGATGGCCAGTTCGGTGGAGTTGGGGCCGGGGATGAGGTTGGTGGCGCCCATCAGGTCCACGAACCGCTGGTCGCTGACCCAGCCGCGGCGGCGAACCAGTTCGTCGCGCATCATCGCGGTGTGCGCCGCCGGGCCGCCGAAGGCGATGATGCCCAGCTTGAGGAACACCAGCGTCACCTCACGCAGCCGACGCCGGGCCGCCATCGGGTCCTGCTCGTCCTGGCTCACTTGGACCCGGCCGGATCTTCCGCGTCCGGCTGCTCGACGCCGAGCCGCCCATCGACCAGCAGCCCGGCCAGTCCGATCGCACCGCAGATCACGGTGACGACGACCAGCGCGGGATCGGTACGCCCGGTGAGCGCGTCACCGAGAAGGACGACCGCGATCGTACCGGGAGCCACACCGACGGCCGTGGCGACCAGGAAGGGCACGAGCCGGACCGACGACACGCCCGCACAGTAGTTGACCAGCGGAAAGGGAACCGGCCCGATCAGCCGCAGCGACCCGACGGCGAGCCAGCCACGACGGGCGAGGCGCCGGTTGACCGCCGCGACCGCCGGATGGGTCAACCGCGCGGCGACCGCGTCGCGACCGATCGCGCGTACGAGCAGAAAGGCCAGCGCCGCGCTCACCGTGGTCGCGGAGATCGCGATGGCGATGCCAGTGACCGGCTCGAACAGGAGTCCGGCACCGAGGGAGAACGGTGAGCGCGGGAAGACGATGGTTACCAGCGCATGCGTGACGAAGAACATGAGGGGGAACCACGGACCGGCGGCCCGTGCCCAGTCGCGGATCTGTTGGGCGTCCGGATACGGGAGGAACAGCGCGATCGTCACGAACGCCGCGAGAAGCACCACGACCCCGATCAGCTTCGGACTGCGGAGCCATCGCGCACGGCGGCGTATCAACATGGAAGGTGCTTTCAGTCTTACGCGGAGCTCGAGGCGGGCTGGAACAGCTCGATGAGGTTACCAGCGGGATCAGCCAGCAGGATCTGGCGCCCGCCGGGGCCGGACACCGGCTCGCTTCTGAAGGTCAGTCCAGCGGCGCGGAGCCGGTCGATCTCGGCGTCGAGGTCGTCGACGATGAGGTGGATGCGGTTGCGGCCGGCGGTGGCGGCGTCATCGGGCGTGGCGCGGGCGCCGGAGGAGGTCGGGCCGGACAGGAGCAGCCGCAGCGGGCCGCGCCTGACGTCGGCGAAGGCGGGCGAGGCGTCGAAGGCGACGCTGAAGCCGAGGTGGGTGGTGTAGAAGTCGACAGCCGCCCGCACGTCGTCGTTGAGATAGCGGACGCTGGCCAGTTCGGTCGGTGAGGTCGTCATGGTCAGGTCTCCTTGTCGTGTTCATCTTCACGAAAGTTCATGATCACGGAAGCGTTGTGCGTGCTTACAGAGGCAGGAATCTGATGCGGGTATCGAGCTCCTTCGCGACCCGCCGGAATTCCGGGTAGGTCGCGCTGTCGGTGTCGGCGGCATCGGACGGGTTGGGCAGACTCCAATGCGTCGTGGCGGCCGATCCGTGGTCGCGAGGAACCTCGCGGATCTTGTCGCACAACGTGATCACGTAGTCGAAGCGCCGCCCCGCGACCGCGTCCAGCGACTGCGGCCGCCGGGGTTCGAGGTCGATGCCGTAATCCTCGCGCAGGACCCGCACCGTGTTCGGATGCAGCCGCGGTGCGGGATGGCTGCCCGCGCTCGTGACCTCGACGCCGTCGACGCGGCGCCGCAGCAGCGCCTCGGCCATCGGGGAACGCGCGCTGTTGCCGGTGCACAGGAACAACACCGAGCCGCCCTTCGACCGCCCACGGTCCCCAGGCGCCAGCGCCGGATGCAGGGCGGTGGCGGCGTCGCCGAACGCGGTTACGCAGCCCGCCAGATCGAGGTGGTAGTAGCTGTCGCGGCCGTCGAAGCTGCTGCGCCGCGCGACGACCAGCCCCGCCGTACGCAGCAGGCCCAGGTGGTACGACACCAGGTTCTGCGGCTCGTCGACGGCGGCGACCAGTTCCCGTACGCGGCGGTCACTGGATGCCAGTTCGGTCATCAGCGCCCAGCGCAGCGGGTGCGCCGCCATGCGCATGAGCAGCGGAACCGGCACGCGATCGGACGTCGTCACGTACTCCAAAATACATCAAAATGGTTTGATGTGACTTCTCAGGCGCGCCAGAGGGCGGCGAGCTGCCGGGTGGCCAGCCGGGACGGTACAGCGCGGAGCAGTGCGTCGCGCAGCCAGGCGGCGGCGCCGGTCTGGGAGGTCAGCCGCGACTGCCGCGACGCCGCCCGCATGATGCCGTTGGCCCTGGGCCTGCGCTCGGCGTCGTAGCGCAGGAGCCGCTGGGCGACGTCGGCCGCTTCGGCGCCGGTCAGGTGGCGGGTCAGCGCGGCCGCGTCTTCGAAGGCCTGGCTGGCGCCCTGGCCGAGATCGGGTGACATGGCGTGCGCGGCGTCGCCGAGGAGTGCGATCCGGTCGGCCGCGTACGAGGGCAGGGGTTCGGCCAGGCAGGCGATCGGGTCGACATAGATGTCGGCGGACGGGGTGGCCTCGATCACTGCCGTGACGAGGGGGTGCCAGTCGGCCATCAGGGACAGCATCTGCCCGCGTGCCTCGCTCGCGCCGGGCGGCGGCGTGCCGTTCAGGAGGGAGTCGGTGAACCAGTACAGGCGGTCCTCACCGACGGGGAACAGGCCGAACATCGCCCCGCTGCGACGGTCGACCAGCTGGCTGGCGAGTAGTTCCGGCGCCACGCCAGGAGGGCGGGGCAGCATGCCGCGCAGGTCCAACCGGCCGGTCCGCCGCAGCCCGGGGTGGCCGGGGAAAAGCTGTCCGCGCAGCTTGCTGCCGATACCGTCGGCCGCGATCACCGCGTCCGCTTTCATGACGGGGCTACCGTCGCTGATCACGGTCACCCCGGTGGAGTCCGGTTCCAGGCGCTCGACCAGGGTCATGGTGCGCACCAGCCCGGAGGGCAGCGGAGCGCGTAACGCCCGGTGCAGTTCCGCTCGTTCGATCATGGCGGGCGTCCCGACCTCCTGCTGAGCTCGGACCGCATCGGTCACCAGCAGCGGCCGGCCGCGCCAGTCTCGCAACCCCGCGCGGGTGGCACCCATGACGTGCCCGCGAACGTCGTCAGCCAGCCCCAGCACTTCCAGCGCGCGGAGCCCGTTGGGCATGACCACGATCCCGGTGCCCGCCTCCCGGAGCTCCGCGCCGCGTTCGAAGAGCGTCACCTCCTGGCCCAGGCGATGCAGCCCTACCGCCGCCGCCACTCCCCCGAGCCCGGCACCGACCACCGCGATTCTCATGGGACCCCCCCTTAGCTCATTCACTACGATCGTACTAGTACAGTCATTGGTAACATAGGGGCATGCCGCCCACCAATCCGGCCCGTCGCCGAGCCCTGACCGATGCCGCCATCGAGCTGCTGGCGTCCTCGGGCGTACATGGGCTGACCCACCGCGCGGTGGAGAAGCAGGCGGACCTGCCACCAGGAACGGCGTCCAACTACTTCCGCAGCCGCGAAGCACTGCTGGTGGCCGCCGCCGAGCGCATCGTCGAACTGCATCACGCCGACACCGACCAGGCCATCGACCGGGCCACCGAGCAACCCACGACGCTGGTCGACCTGTGGACGCAATCGCTGCTCACAGCCGCGACCACCCTGCGCGAGCGCTATCTGGCGATCTTCGAACTGCAGATGGAGGCCGCGCGCCGGCCGGTGCTCTCCTCGGCGCTCGCGAGCCTGCAGGACACGGCGTCGCTGCTCACCGCCGGCTACCACGACAAGCTCGGCCTCACCATCCCGCGCGAGAGGATCCCGGCCCTGATCGCGCTCTACGGGGGTGCGCTGTTCACCCTGGTCACCGCGCCGCCGGGGATGGTCAGCAGGGAGGCTGTCCAGAACGTGGTCGAGGTCATGGTGCACGGCTGCGCCGCAACGGAGGACCGGCGATGAGGCGGTCGCTCAGCGCGGCGCGCTCAGGGCGCGCTCGACCTTCTCGGCCGGGTACGGCGTCGTGCGATCGACGCCGAACAGTTCCCAGTAGAAGTCGTTCATGACCGCCGCGACAGGTGCGTACCGGCGGATCACCCCGGCGACGGCCGGCGGAGCGCCGGCGGGGTCCGCACCGGCCGCGCACGCGCGGATGTAGGCGTTGCGCCGCACGGGCCCGCCCACTCGCGGCACCGCCACCCCGCAGATGTTGGTGACGAGCCAGTTGACCAGCTGCATCAGCGCGTAACCCGTGTCATGCGTCGCGTTGCGGGCCAGAAATCCACTCTCGCCGGCGGACAGGTCGAACCGAGGGGAGGTCGCCAGCCCGAAGTCGGCGATGTACAGGCGTCGGCCGTCGGTCAGGACGTTGCCGAAGTGGGCGTCGAAGTGCGTCAACCCACGGGCGTTCATGAACGCCACATCGGCCGGCAGGCGTGACCCGACCATGGCGCATGCCGCCACCGCGGCGTCCTGGCCGGCGGCGACCTGTGCGGCGAGCCAGTCATGGAGGTTGAACGGGATGAACTCCTGGAAGAGCACGACGCTGGCGGTGGCTCGCGCGAGGGCGTCCAGGCGTCGCCGTACCGCCGACGAGCCGTCCCAGTATCGGACGGCGGCCTCGACGTCGGCGTGCTCCTCGGTGGGCGGGGGCGCTCCCGGCAGCACCCGCCAGTGGTACAGCAATGGGAAGGCCGCGCTGTGCCCGGCCAGTACCCAGGTGGTCGTCATGACGTTGGCGGCGAGTTCGCGCCAGGCGCCGAAGCCCGGCGAGCCGACTCCGTACTGGCAGAACGGGGGCAGCCCGAACAGGTTCGCCGTGGACATCATGTTGTCCGCCTGGCGCTCCACGTCGGTCAGCGGCACCCGCTTCGCGAAGACCGGCACGCCGTCGACGTCCAATGACGCGGAGGTGCCACCTATCCCCGAGCCCAGACCCCGCGCCTGCCGCAGCGACTCGGCGAGTTGCCGGTCACTGCGCGACGCCAGCGCGCTCGCCACAGCGCTGTATCTGCCGAGACGCTCACCTTGGGACATGTCCGGCTGTGCACCGCGCGGCTCCAGCGGGTGGCCTCCTTCATGATCGGCTCGTCTGGTCAGACGCTACACCCGCGCGCTGCCTGTGCCCTCTTCCCGGATTTCGGTGCTCAAGGGAAGCAGCTCGCGGGTGTGGCGGTCAGCGGGGAGACGCGTCGATCTGTACGCGGTCGCTCTCGCCGTCGGACAGGAACGCCGCCAGCTCCTGCCCCTGCTCGGCGACCTCGGCTCGGTCGGCTCGGGAGAAGCCACCCAGCGGGGTGACGATCACGGTGCCCGCCTGGACGTTCCAGGTCGCGGCGACCCGGCCGTCGACCAGAACGACGCGAGCCCCGGCGACCGACAGGAGGCGGTGGGCGTCGTCGATGATCCGGCCGCGGTCGTGGTAACCGAGGATCGCGTTGTCGAACGCCGGCAGGAACCGTACCGGGGCGGGTGTGTCCGGGTCGGGGCGTGGCGCGTCGGGGAGGTCCAGCAGGACCCGGCCGCGCTCGTCCCGGAAGGTGACCAGCTTCTCCCGTATCGCGGCCACCGCGGCCGGCAGTCCGGCCAGGCCGCACCAGGCGCGCAGGTCGGCCGAGGAGGCCGGACCGAACGCGGCCAGATAGCGCCGCACCAGCACCTCACCGACCGGATCAGAGCCGACCCGATCAGAGCCGTTCGGATCGGAGCCGACCCGATTCGAGCCGACCGGATCGGCGCCGTTCGGATCGGCGCCGTTCCCGGCCGGTGGGTCGATCTCGCGCCCCAACCAGGAGGAGAGCAGGACGTTGCGCACTCCCGCCCTCGCCCGCCACACCCCACGTGGCGGCAGCTGCGCCATCGGGACGAGCGCGGCGACCAGCATCTCGCCCAGGGCCCGCGGCCCCGGCTCCGGCCAGCGTTCGGCCAGCGCCCGCGCGAGCTCGCTCATCGAGCGCGGCTCGTCGTCGGCCATCACCGCCCGTCCTGCCGCCGCGAGCTCGTCGAGATCCACCCCGTTGAGCTCGCGGCGATAGGTCCCGAGTACGCGTTGACGCAGCATGGCGTCATGGCGCCCCCGCCAGGCCAGGACGTCGTCGGCGGTCAGGAGGTGGACGGTGCGGCGCATGAGGTGGGTACGCACCACGCCCCGCCCGATGAGCAGGTCCGAGAGCGCCGCCGGGTCGAACGCCCGCAACCGCGACCAGAGCCCGACGAACGGTTCCTGCGGCTCCTGCGCCTGCAGGCCGCACAGGTGCGCGACGGCGTCGAGCACCGGAACGTCGGCGCGATCGAGCAACAGCTGCCGGGCGAGCGTCGCGCGGTTGAGCGCCCGGGTGTCGAGAACGGTCATCGCCGCTCAGGTCGACTTCTGACCGTCGAGCGTTTCGCGCAGGATGTCGGCGTGCCCGGCGTGCTGGGAGGTCTCGGCGATGACGTGCATCAGCACCCCGCGCACGCTGCGCGCCTCGCCCGGCTCGTGCCAGGGTGCCTCCGGTAGCGGCTGCGTCGCCGACAGGTCGGGGACGGCGGCGACGATCTCCGCGGTGCGGGCGGCGACCTGCTCGTAACGCTTGAGGATCCCGGCCAGCGTGTCGCCGGGCAGCATCTGGAAGTCGTTCTGGTGGTCGATCATCCACTGCGGGAACTCGCGTGCGGTTCCGGCCGCGATGTCGGCCCAGGTGACGCCCTCGGGCAGGCCGTACGTCATCGCCGACGGGCCGTCGACCACGAAGCGCAGCCACGTCTCCTCCATGGACGCGACGTGCTTGACCAGCCCGCCAAGGCACAGCTCGCTGACCGTCGGGCGCTCGCCCAGTTGCTCGTCGCCGAGCCCGCGGACGGCGTTGGTCACGGCGGATCGCGCGTTCGCGATCGCGGCGAGCAGGTCGCTCCGCTCGGCGTCGAGGGTCGCGGGGGGCGTGGTGGTGGCGGTCACGGCGTTCGGGCCCTTCGAGTCGTTGTCGTTGTCTGGCATGCGACAACAGTCGCAGAGGAAGCGGACAGGGAGTGTCCTCTTCTCCGGGCAAAATGAGGTCATGCCGAAGACTTCCGCGCGACTGCTGTCGTTGCTCTCGCTGCTCCAGACGCGCCGGGAGTGGCCGGGGGCGCTGCTGGCCGAGCGGCTGGAGGTCAGCCCGCGCACCGTGCGCCGCGACGTCGACCGACTGCGTGAGCTCGGCTATCCCATCCTGGCCTTCAAGGGGCCCGACGGCGGCTATCGGCTCGACGCCGGCGCGGAACTGCCCCCGTTGCTGTTCGACGACGAGCAGGCCGTCGCTCTGGCCATCGCGCTCCAGACCGCCGCCACCTCCAGTGGGGCGGGCATCGAGGAAGCCGCGGCCCGCGCGCTGAACACCGTCCGGCAGGTCATGCCCACACGGCTGCGCCACCGGATCGACACCCTCCAGATCACCGCCGTCGAGCGGCCGGCGCACCGACCGGGCCCGCAGGTCGACAGCGGTGTTCTCATGGCGATCAGCGCCGCCGTCCACGCCCGGGAGGTGCTGCGCTTCGACTACCCACCCGGTGTGGACGACGACGGTAGGCCGACTCCGCCGCGCCGGGCGCAGCCCCATCATCTCGTCACGTGGGGCGGGCGCTGGTACCTCGTCGCCTGGGACCTCGACCGCGAGGATTGGCGCACCTTCCGCGCCGATCGGATCACCCCGCGCACCCCTACAGGGCCCCGCTTCACCCCGCGCGAGCTGCCCGGAGGCGACCTGGTGGCCTTCGTGACCAGCAAGTTCCGGGGCGTCGACGGCGCCGGCAACTGGCCCTGTCGCGGCGAGGTGATCCTCGACCTGCCCGCCGCCGCCGTCTCCCGCTTCGCTCACAACGGAGTCGTCGAGGAGCTCGGCCCGGACCGCTGCCGGCTCGTCGTGGGCTCGTGGTCCTGGACCGACCTGGCCGCCGTCCTCGGCAGGTTCGACGCCGACATCGAGGTCGTCGGCCCGGCCGAGCTCAAGGACGCCTTCGCGCGCCTGGCCCGCCGCTACTCCGGCGCGGCGAGCGACGCACTCGCCCCGCCGGGTACAGAGTGATTGAGCAGGAGCCGTCCGCGAAGTGTTCACCTTCCCCTTGGCATTCTTTGCCTTGATTTGACCTGAGATGAGCGGCGACCATGACCATGTCTGTCACCCCCCGAAGGAGGCCTCGTGCACACACAGCCGCGCCCCCGCCCTTCCTGGCCGGTACGACTGACCGTCGTCCTCGCCGCCATCACCTCCCTCGTCGGCCTGGTCGGCATCACCCCGGCCAACGCCACGGTCTACAACTCCTGCACCATCTCCCGCTGCGCCGACGCACGCTCGGCCAACTCGATCTGGGCTTCCAAGAACTACCCCACCAGCAGCGGCTGGTACGCCTGGACGGACGGCAGGTACAACTACACCGGCGGGCGCTTCTACAACCGGGAAGGCCAGCTCCCCAGCGGCGCCACCTACTATGAGTACGACGTGTAGTCCTTGGGGATATCCAAAGAGCTGCGAAAACGCTTAAACGATCACGCTGTGGGCCGTCTCGGGGCCGTCAGCCGCAGATTCGCGCCGCATCCGCGACGCGTCAATGGCCCTCCTCATTCGCTCCTCCGACTTCGGCATCAGATGCGCGTACGTCTTCAGAAGCAGCGCGCCGCCGTCCGCGTGGCCCAGCCAGTCAGCCACCGCCTTGACGCTCTCGCCCTCCGTCAACAGCACGCTGGCGAAGTAGTGGCGCAGCATGTGCATCCCGTGCTCCCGGTAGGCGTGGCCGCGCCTCTCCCCCGGCCCCAGCGGCGGCACGACCCCCACCTGTTCGAGGGCCCGCTGCCACACCGTTAAGAACGTCGCCGGGTGCACCGGCCGGCCCAGGGTGTTGACGAAGAACAGCCGAACCGTGGTCGACCTGCCATCCGGCTTCCCCCACGGCAGCGTCACCTCGACCGGCGGGAACAACCGCATGTGCTCGGCCAGGGCCACCTTGACGCTCTCGGCCAAGGGGACATCCCGCGGCTTGCCGCTCTTCGGCGGCGCGAACACCAGACCGCCGCCCTGCCTGAGCAGCTTCAACTGGCGCTTGACGTGCACGACGCCCGGAAGCCAGTCGATGTCGTCAGGGCTGAACCCGAAGATCTCGCCCTGCCGCAGGCCCACCCCTGAGCCGGCGTCCACGGTGACCTGGTAGCGGTCCGGCAGCGCGCCGGACACGCCGAACAACTGGTCGGCCGTCCACGGCACGAGCGTCTTCGGCTCGACCTTCGGCAGCTTGACCGTCTTCGACTTGAGCGGGTTCTTGACGATCAGCTCGTCGTCGATCGCCACCGAGAACGCCAGGCCGACGTACGCCATGATGACCTCGATGTACGACGGCGCCAGCCCGGCCGCCTCCAAGCTCCTCACGAGATGCTGGACCAGGCTCGGCCGACGCGACAGTAGCCCGATCTCCTTCGAGCCGATCACCGGATAGACGTGCTTCGCCAGGCGTTCCTGCATCAGGGCGCGAGTGGTGACATCAAGGGTGCGGTTCTTGATGACCTCCTCGGCCTGGCGCTGGAAAGTCACCTTCCCTGCGTTCGGGTCGATGTAGGTGCCGCGCAGCAGGTCGGCCTCGACCTCCTTCTTCCGGTCATCCGCGGCCGTCTTCTTCGCGAACGACTCGTTCTTCTCCCTGCCGCCCACGTCGTAGCGCAGCCGCCAGCGCTTCCCCCGGCCGTAACGGTCCGGATGCCGCTCGAGGACCGGCTTACCGTCGTCGCCTAAAACGACCCTGCCGTCCGGGCCGCGCCCCTTCCGCATCCATCGGTCCTCAACGTGCGCCATCAGTCCCCTCCAGGCTCCTGCTTCTGCGTCGTGGTCGGATTCCGCAACCAGTCGGCGGCCACCTGCGCCTGCTGGGCCAGCTCGCGCAACGCGGTAGGCATCTGTTTCATGGCTTTCTGGTAATCCCAATTGTGCTCTTGCAGGGTGCGGATCACCATCATGGAGCCGAGCAGCGCGAAGTCGACGTGCACCGCCTGTTCCATGATGTCCCGCGCCGTCACCGGCGCATCCTCTTCGCCGCGCAACGTGAGCCGAACGTGCCGCATGCCCGCGCCCTCGATCACTTTCCAGTCATGAAGGTGGCCGGTGCGCAGCAGGTCCTGCACCTCTTTTGGCAGCTGGGCGAACGCCTGCGCGGCCGCGCTGTCGGTCCGGATCGCGGCCAGCTCTCGCCGCGCTTCCTCGGCGTGCTGGTGCTCAATCGCGGCGTTACGCTCGGCCAGCATCTGGCGCTCCTCGGCCACGGCGAGCTTCTCTCGGAGCTCCTCAACCTCAGCCTTCGGGATCGGCACCCTACCCGTCGGCTTGTACGTCGCGAACGAGGTGGCTTTGCGAACCTCCTCCGGCAGTGCCTGCCACTCCCTCATGGCGAGTTCGCCCTCGCGCCGGCTCCTCTCTTTGGCCTCCGGCCCGAACCGACTCTCGAAGTCGGCCAGGTCGAAGCGTGCCAGCAGCGCATCATCCGTCGGCTCGCCGGCACGAAGATGCGGCACGACAAAGGTCTGCAAGCTCGTGAGCGCTTCCCGCTGCGCCTGCTCCATCCGGTCCTGCCAGACATCCGCGTCGGCCATACCGGTCTCTGGCAGCTGTCCCAGCGAACTCCAGGTGTCGACATAGGCCCGGTACGTCCGCGCAGCCAGCGCGGCCTTGAGCTCGTCCGTCTTCCGGATCTGTGTCACCAGTTCGATCAGACGCCCGACCATCTGGGGGGTGAGAGCCTCGTAGTACGCCACCTCTGCGCGCCCCTCAACGACGGCGCAGCCGAGCGCAGCCATGATGGACGCCACCGTTGCAGGTTCCGGCACAGGACCGCTGTGCCCCTTCTCCACGTTGATCAACGTGGTGCGGGACACGTCAGCGGCAAAGGCGGTGTCCTTCTGTGACGCCTTGGCCAGCCCGCGCCGGTAGCGGATGATCTCCCAGTACCGATCGAGAAGTCCCTGGCCTGCGTCTTCTGGGTGCCCAACCTCGGGTTGCTCGCTCATTGAACTCTCCTGCCCACTGGAGTTTTGTCATGCGACACTCTATGTCCAATGAAGTCCAACGACAACAGGTCGGCGGGCCGCAACTTTGCCCACGGGCACAGCGAGCTGGGGAAACACTTAATGTCCAGCGCCGTATTCGTGGGATAGTGATGGACTTCGCGTGACCAATGCTGCTAGAGTTTGACCTAGCAAAAGGCCACGGATCCCCGCGACGAAAGCGGGCCCGGGGAATGGTTGCACCCATCCCGCCAGGCCCCATGCGCATACCCCATGTCCAACGCTTGCCAACGAGTACAAAGGATGTCGCGCATCATGCACAGTAGCAGCACCGACACCCGCAAGTCCCCGACCTCCCGCAGGTCCGCGCAGGCCAACGCCGCGCCCGACCGCGCGGACGACACCCTCCTCACCTTCCCCGACGAGGTGTGCGCGCTCACCCGCATGGAAGAGGCCACCCTGCGCTACAAGCGCCACCGCGGCGAAGCCGAGTTCCTGTTCAAGATGGGCAAGCGACTGTACGCGTGGAAGAGCGACTGCATCGCCTACATCGAGGCGCACCGGCTCGCCGACCAGCAGGACTAACCCCACCCGTCACCACCGTCGACCTGTCTGTGGGCAAGCAGGCCGACACCCAGAACCCCTACGACGGGCGGGGATCTGCGCACCGCGCAAACCCTCGGGCACACCCTTCAGCGCTACCGACAAGGACGCTGGCCCGGCTCCTGCCCGCCTCCCGGAACCTCAGGAGAGGCGCAACCACGATGACCCCCGAACAGGACGAGCAGCCAAAGCCGCACGCACCCCTCACCGCCGACCCGCGGAGGCGAGGCTGATGGGAACAGGCAGCGGCCTGTCCGCGAACAGCGACGCCGTCCAAATCTGGCTGACCTGCCTCTATGCCAACGCGCCCGGCTACATCAGCATCTGCAGCGACGGCGACCGGTGGAAGGGGCGCCGCTTCACCACCGACGAGAACGGCATCCAGGCCGCCGTTGACTACGTGCTGAAGCTCGACAAAGGCAAGCCGCTCGGCATCTACGCGCAGAGCACCACCCTGCGCGACCACCCCAAAACCGGGCGAGGCGGCGAAAGCCTGGCCTACGCACTCACACACCTCTGGGCCGACGGCGACTACGGCACCATCGGCCACAAGCCCGGCCAGGACGACCTGCCACACCCGCCCGACTCCGACGCCGTCCGCAAGGTCGTCGCCGAATCCCGGCTACCCGAGCCGACCATCTGGGCCAGCACCGGCGGCGGCTTCAACCCGATCTGGCTGATCGACCAGCCGCACCTCATCACCAATGAGGATGAACGGGCCCGCGCCAAGGAACTCACCTTGAGCTGGCAGGCCATCCTCGCCGCACAGGCGTACCTGCACGGCTGGTGCTGGGACCTGGAAGTCGGCAACCTCGACCGGCTGATGAAGGTGCCCGGCACGGTCAACCGCAAGAACGACTTGGAACGAGCCACCTGGATGGAGGAGACCAAAGAGCAGCAGATTTACACCCTCGACCAGCTGGCCACCGTCGCAGCCGAACTCCTGCCGGAGGCGCGCGACCTGCTCGTGCAGGCGGACCAGGAGAAGCGCGAGCGCAAGATGGCGCGTGAAGGGCGTACGGCCGTGCCGACGCCGCGGCCCCGGCCAATCCAAAACGGCCACCACAACGGCGATGACGGACCGTACACCGTGCTGGCCGAGCACCTCACGTTCTTCGACGTGCTCACCGACGCGGGCGCCACCTATCTGGGCGTTCACAGCGACGGCCGCCACAAGTGGCACCGGCCCACCATCGGCGGCGACGCGCCCAGCAGCGAGTTCAGCCTGCTGCACGACGACCACGTGGCCGTCAACTTCTCCACCCGTTGGGGCATCCCCGTCGGCGCCCAACCGTCAGGACAGAAGCTGACCGTCCCCAGCCTGTGGTCGTGGTGCAACTACAACGACGGCAAGGCGGGCGCCGCCGACATCATGCGCGCGGCGGCCGGCCGGGACAGCGCAGGCCCGGCCGCGCGTCTGCCCGTCGCCCTGCTGGGCGAGGTGAGGCAGCGCTGCCTCACCTCGCCGAACGGCAACGGCGCCACCCCGCCCCCGCCGCCTCCTGCTGACGGCGGCAACCAGGCCGACCCTGCGGGCATGGACCTGCGCACCCCGCCGATGGCGTCCTGTTCGGTGTGCGGTGAGCAGAGATGCGACTGCTGGCCGCAGGAGAACCCGCGACCCGACCTCGACCAGCAGGTGCAGGCGCTCCTCGGCGAACTGCTGGAAACCGACGACCTCGACAACATCCCCAGCCTGGAACCGCTCGTCACTGACGTGCTGTTCCTCGACACCGTAACGAGGATGTACGGGCCGTCCGGCACCATGAAGTCCTTCATCACCCTCAGCCTCGCGGCAGCCGTCGGCACCGGCACCCCCTGGCATGGCCGCAAAGTCCGGCAGGCCAACGTCGTCTACATCGTCGCCGAGGGCGTCAAGGGCATGCGCAAACGCGTACGCGCCTGGGAGCAATACCACGGTGTCGTGATGACCGGGGTGAAGTTCCTGCCCCGGCCCGTCCAAGTCAAGTCCCCTGAGTGGGCTGTGCTCATCGAGGCGTGCCGACGGCTGGAAGCATCGCTCATCATCATCGACACGCAGGCCCGGGTCACGGTCGGCGTCAACGAGAACGACAACACCGAGATGGGCGTGGTTGTCGACCTGATGGAACGCATGCGGGCCGCCACGGGGGCGTGCGTGCTGGTCGTCCACCACAGCGGCCACGCAGACGCTGAGCGGGGCCGAGGGGCGTCCGCCATGAAGGGCGCCATGCAGACCGAGCTCGGCGTCACCCGTAAGGGAAAGGGCCTCGCCGACACCCGCATCACACTCGCGACCGGCAAGCAGAAAGACGACGACGAACTGTCTGACCAGGTGTTCCGGATGAGGCGGGTCGAGCTCGCCGGCGAGGCGAAAGAGGATGGCTCGCCTGTCACGAGCGTCGTGCTGGTGCCTGACACGGAGGAGTACGCGGAAACGGCCGCCGGTAACTGGCTGGTGGAGAAGCTCGAGCTTGAGGGGATACCCGCCGACTGGGGCAATCGGAAGATCCGAGAGGAGTGCAAGCGGCTCAACATCTCGGCGGGAAGCGAGGCAATCGCCGAAGCGGTCAGAGTGCGCAAAAGTAGGGCAAATTGGGTTTCCGGAGATGAGCGGAAACGTGTAGACAGCCTACGTTTCCAGCAAGATCCGGAACGGAACGACGTTTCCCCAGGTCAAACGTTACCCGGAAACGTTGCGGAAACGTTTGGAACGGGCACCGCCGACGACGTTTCCCCGTTCCCCGTCCCTAAGGACGGGGAAACGTTGGCAGCCTCGCCGGAAATTGACCCCCACCTATAAGCCGCGAAGGAGATCAACATGCAGACCCCGAAGCACCAAGGCGGGCCGCTCGAGACCCCCGACCCTGCGCCCGCGTCCATGAAGGACCCCACCTGGGACCCCGACATGTACGAAGACCCCCGCATGGACGAAGCCCTCGCCCGTGAAATCGACATCGTCTGGACCGAGGACATCGCCCACCTCGACTACGTGCGCCAGAGCGCCGTCATCGCCCACACCCGGAAAGGACACACCCGCTGCCCGGCCTGGCACGAAGGCCGCACCGTCGGCTACGGCGTGCTCGACCCGTCCACGAAACGAGACTGGCCGCTCGGCTTCCTCCGCCGCGTCTTCTGGGTCAAGCCCCACGACCGATCCGAGCAGCCCGACGGTATCTACGCCCACGACTGCCCCGCCGAGGCCGTGGACCCGCGCACCGTCGCCCCGGCCGTCGAGGGCTACGTCACCGTCCGCGCCCGCGGATGCGCCACCTCAGGGAAGGACACGCAATGATCGCCGCAACCCCCGGCACCACCGCCCACTACAACGCCCGATACGGCGACACCGAGCGGCCCGTGCTCGCGTGGAGCACCAGCGGCGCCCCGCTCGTCTTCAGCACCTACAAGAACAAGCTGGTCCCCGCCAACGAATACCCCGGCTTCGAGCGCATCGGCACCTCGGCCGACCCGACGCCCACCCACGTCGTCCCCGGCCAGGGCTGGCGCATTGAGTACGTCGTCGACGGCGAGGTCATCACCTCATCCCCCGTCGTCGCTTTCACCGTCGACGCCCGCGGCATCGCCACCCCGCTCGCGCAGGAAGAGCCCGGCTGCACCGTGTGGGCCGTGACCGGCCTCGACGGTGAGAAAGTCCGGCTCGTCCCGCCCCACCAGGGAGCAGCCCCGCAATGACCGCCACCGCCACCGAGGGCGTCGCGATTCGCGACACCCCCCGCCTCCGCCGCTGCCGCATGCGCAAGTCGCTCGACGACCCGTGCCCCAACCCCGCCCTGTCCGAAGACCCCAAGGACATCGCCATCTGCGTTCGCCACGCCGCCCAGGTGATGCAGCTCATCGCCGACCAGACAAGAAAGGCCCGATCATGACCATCTTTCTCAACATCCTGAGCTACTTCAGCATCAGCGTCAGCGCCGTCTCCGCGCTCATCGGCGCGCTGCTCATCCGCATCCGCCACCTCAAGCGGGCGCTCGCCACCTCCGAGGCCCGTTTCGACGAGCTCCACAAGCGGAGCATCGACGACACCTACGCCGCCGCCGCCCGCCTCGACGCCCTCGCCGACCGGGCTCGGAACTCCGCCGACAACAGCCAGCAGAAGACCGCGTGAAGTGGCCGCCCCTGCTGATACCAGGGGCGGCCACGCCGCCACCCTCCCACACCACCACCCCGTACAGCAGCTCCCAGGAGGGAACCCTGTGGCCAGAATCGCCTGCCCCGTCACCTGGTGCGACCGGCTCATGCCCGCGTCCCGGCGCGTCTGCGCCGCATGCCACGTCAGCTTCGAACGCGACCTCGGCGACGTGCCCAGCCTCGCCCACCACCTGCAGCTCGCGCTCGCCCGACAGGTCCGCATCGGCGACGGCGGCGGCCCCCGCGGCACCGAACGTCCCCTACCGTTCGACCAGCGGGCAGGAGAAGCCGCCACCCTCCTCCACACCACCGCGGCCGCGTGGGTCAACAGCCTGCGAGCCGGCGTCACAGTCATGGACGGCCCCGTGTGCGCGGGCGGCTGCACACACCCCACCTGCCTGTACATCACCCTGTCCACCGACCCGGGCCCCAGCACCGCCGGCCAAGCACGATGGCTACTCCGCCATCTCCGGGTGATGCTCGGCAGGGACAGCGCAGCGCAGGCCGTCGAGCAACTCACCGAAGCGATTCGGCAAGCCCGGCATACCATCGACCGTCCGCTTGAGCAGGTGTACGCAGGCCCGTGCGACCTGTGCGGCGCCGACATGTACGCCCGGCCCGGCGCATCAAGGGTGACCTGCCCGACGTGCGTGGACGGGCAAGGCCAGCGCGTCGGCTACGGGGTTCAGCAGCGACGGGAATGGATGCTCGCCGAGATCGAGGAGATGCGGCTGTCCGCACCCGACATCTGCCGAGCGCTGACCACGCTGGTGCGACCCATTCAGCCCGCGCTGCTGTACACGTGGGTGAAGCGGCGCCGCCTCACCCCTGTCGGGCTCGACGTGCACGGGCGCGCCCTGTTCCGGGTGGGCGACGTTACCGCCCTGATGGAAGGTTCCACCCGCGCGACGAGCGTCCCGGTTTAGGCGGCCATGTCCGCTCGCCTGTGCTGATCAGCACAGATAGTTGCGGATTAAAGCTTCGAGGTGACATGCTCTGAGCATCTACTCTGCGAGACGTATCGGAAGGGCCTGGCACACGCCGGGCCCTTCCGCTGTTCCTGGGGTGATGCGGTGTGCGTAGTCGTAGGCATCGTGCTGGTCGCCCCTATCGCAGAGCACGAGCCCAGATGTTCACCATCTACGGCACGACCTGCCATCTCTGCCTGCATCACGGGGCAGGCGAGGCTGACCACCTGATACCGATCAGCATCGACGCTGACCAGCCCGTCGACCCTCACGCGATGAGGCCAGCGCACGGAGCCAACGCCCCATGCCCCGTATGTGGTCGCAAGTGCAACACCGAGCGCGGCAACAAGCCCTTGAGCGGGCCACCGTTGCGCACCTCGCAGGACTGGTAGCCCTCACATCGCCGCAGGTCACAGCGTCGAGCGATCGAATCGCGTTTCCGCAGGTCACAGCCTTTTAGCCGGGACCCTGGACGACCCCGCGCCTAGGCGTCCACTTTTCTCTCCCCGCAAGATCATGGACGGTGATCATGGCTGAGCTGGTCGAGACGGTCGAGGGCGGCAACCGGCGCGCGTCGTTGGAGGCGATCCGCGACAAGCTGGCCGCCGAGCTCCGTGAAACCGCCGGCCGGGACGCCGCGGTCATCGCCAAGGAACTGCGCGCGACGATCGCCGAGCTGGACGGCATGCCCGGCGGAAAGGAGCGCAGCACCGTTGACGAGCTTGCTGCCCGACGTGCGGATCGGATCGCAGACGCCGCGGGTCGGTAGGTGGCCCGACTACGTTTCCAGCGCCGCGCCCGAAGTGATCGACCTGGCTGCGTCGGCGGGCCTGCATCTGGACCCGTGGCAGCAGTACGTGCTCACGCACGGCCTGGGCGAGCAGCCCGGCGGCCGGTGGGCTGCCATGAAGGTGTCGTGCTGGGTGCCGCGCCAGAACGGTAAGGGCGGCATCATCGAGGCGTTGGAGCTCGGCTGGCTGTTCCTGCTCGGCGAGAAGCTGGTCTTGCATTCGGCACACGAGTACAAGACGGCGCAGGAGGGCTTCCTCCGTGTCAAAGGGCTGATCGAGTCGACGCCGGACCTCGACCGGCGGGTCAACCGGTACTGGCAGGCCAATGGCGAGCAGGGCATCGAGCTGACACGGTCCGCGGGCGGGGCCCGGCTGCGGTTCGTGG
This sequence comes from Nonomuraea sp. CA-143628, assembly GCF_050942315.1. Lineage (NCBI taxonomy): Bacteria > Bacillati > Actinomycetota > Actinomycetes > Streptosporangiales > Streptosporangiaceae > Nonomuraea > Nonomuraea sp. CA-143628. The sequence continues at coordinate 6,173,530 of NZ_CP192072.1, read as the reverse complement.
CGCGCAGCCGTACGTCGGGCCGCGGCTTCTCCGGCGACAAGAACGTGCTCGACGAGGCGCAGGAGTTGACCGCGCAGCAGCGGGCCGCCACGCTGCCCACCCTGTCGGCCAGGCCCAATCCCCAAGAGTGGTTCTTCGGCACCCCGCCGGACGATCCTGCGGCGTGGGCGTACGGGCTGCGCACGGACGGCGAGGCCGGCTCGGAGCGGATGGCGCATTTCGACTGGGGCGCCGATCTGGACGTCACCAACGAGGCGGACCGGCGGCGGGCCGCCCGCGACCGGGACCTGTGGTACGCGTGCAACCCATCGCTGGGCATCCGCATCCGCGAAGAGACCGTGATCGATGAGGCGAAGCCGTCCGGGCTGGGCGACAAGTTCGCGGCCGAGCGGCTCGGCGTGTGGCTGCCCCGGGCCGGCGACGGGGCGAGCGTCCTGGACGTCGACGCGTGGATGGAGCTCGCCGACGAGGAGTCGCGACGTGAGGGCGACGTGGCGTTCGCGCTGGACGTCACCCCGAGCCGGGATGCGGCCTGCATCGCCGTGTACGGGCTGCGCTCGGACGGGCTCGGCCACCTGGAGGTCGTCGAGCACAGGCCCGGCACCGACTGGCTGGTCGATCGGCTGATACAGCTCAAGGAACGCTGGGATCCGGTGGCTATCGGGCTGGACGTGAAAGGCCCGGCCGGGTCGCTGCTCACCCCGTTGGAGAAGGCAGGCATCAAGCCTCCGGAGGATCCGGAGCATCCTCGCCGCGGTGACCTGGCAATCCCGAGCGTGCAGGACGTGGCCGCCGGCTGCGGGCAGCTGGCCGACGCCGTACGGCAGGGCACCCTGCGGCACATCGGCCAGGAGCTGCTCGAGACGGCCGTGCGTGGCGTGAAGACCAGGCCGCTCGGCGACGCGTGGGCGTGGGGCCGGCGCGTCTCCACAGTGGACATCAGCCCGCTTGTGGCCTGCACGCAAGCGCGGTGGGCGTACGAGACGCGGGCGCACCTGATCGAAGAGGACTACGACGTAGCGGACTCGTTCGGCTGAAGGGAGGGACATGGGCGTCTGGTCCAGATTGCGCGGCGCGTTCACGCGGGAAGCGCAGATCATCACCCCGGAAGACCTGATCGCGATGAACCGCGGCCTGCGCACGGGCGGCGGCGGCGTGCTGGTCAACAACGACACCGCGCTACGGCACAGCGCCGTCTGGGCGTGTCTGCGGCTGCGGGCTGACCTGATCTCCACAATGCCGGTCGACGTATTCCGGCGAGTGTCCGGCGTCCAGGTCGAGGTGCCCAAGCCGCCCGTGCTCGTCACGCCGGGCGGTCAGCGGGTCGGCGTCAAGGAGTGGCTGTATTCCACTCAGGTGGATCTGGACCGGGCCGGGAACTGCTTCGGCGTCATCGTCGAGCGCTCTGGTGTCGTCGGGCCGGACGGGCGCGGCCTGCCCGCGCGCATCGACCTGGTGACCCTGTCGGATGTGACCGTCCGGGCGAAGGGCGCCGAGATCACGAAGTTCATCGTGGCCGGCGTCGAGTACGACCCGTGGGAGATCTGGCACGAGAAGCAGTTCACTGTGGCCGGTCTCCCTCTCGGCCTGTCCCCGGTCGCGTACGCGGCGTGGGGCATCGAGGAGTCGCTGAACGCGAGCAAGTTCGCCCGCGACTGGTTCGGCGGCGGGGCGATCCCGCTCGCCGAGCTGAAGAACACCGCCAAGAAGATCAACAAGGATGAGGCGAAGATAGCCAAGGAGCACTTCCGGGCGTCCGTACGCGACGGTGACCTGTTCGTGCACGGCAACGATTGGGAGTACAAGCCGATTCAGGCGGTCGCCCAGCAGTCGGCGTTCATCGAGGCCCGCCAGTTCGGCCTGACGGACATCGCTCGCTTCTTCGGCTGCCCGTCCGACCTGATCGACGCCGCCGTGTCCTCGGGCCACATCACCTACGCCACGATCACGCAGCGGAACCTGCAGTTCCTCATCATGAACCTGGGACCTGCCGTTTCCCGCCGCGAGGACGCGATGGGCCGCGGCCTGGTGCCGGGCCCGCGCTACGTGAAGCTCAACCGGGACTCGCTGCTGGCCATGGACCCGGAGGCCCGCGCCCGCACCCTGCAGACGCGGATCGCCTCGCGGACTCTCGCCCCCTCGGAGGCGCGGGAGCTGGAGGACCTGCCGCCGTTCACCGAGGTCCAGCTTGCCGAGTTCGACCGGCTGTTCGGCAGCCCGCGCACGCAACCCACCACCGCCACGTCGGGAGCGACACCATGACCGCGACGTCTCGCGAGGCCGCAGCGGCGGCCCGCGCCCAGCACGTACGGCAGCGCGCCGACCGCCCCTCACAGCGCCGCTGCGCCGAGCACGCCACCTCCCGCGCGACCGCCCGGGTGCCCGCGTCGATCGAGCTGCGCACCGCCGGCGACGGCGGCCAGCTGGAGTTCGCCGGGTACGCCACGGTGTACGAGCGCGGATATGAGATGTGGGATCACTACGGGCCGTACACGGAGATCGTGTCCGCGCGGGCCGGCGCCGAGTCGCTGGCCCGCGCCGACCTGGATGTGCCGCTGGTGCTCGGCCATGACCAGCTCCGCCGCATGGCCCGCACCACGACCGGCACCCTGCAGCTCGTCGAGGACGACAGCGGCCTGTCGGTGCTCGCGGCGCAGCTCGACCCCACCGACCATGACGTGGCCTACATCGTGCCGAAGCTGCGGGCCGGGCTGATCGACGAGATGTCGTTCGCGTTCCGCATCGAGGCCGGGCAGTGGAGCCCGGACTACAGCGAGTACCGGATCTCTCGCTACGACATCCACCGCGGTGACGTGGCGATCGTCGGCTACGGCGCGAACCCGGCGACCGAGGCGGTGCTACGGCAGCAGCCGGCGCCGTCGAGCAGGGCCCGCGCGCTGCTGGAAATCGCGCTCGCCCGCTGAACCCCTGAACTACCCGCCCTATGGCGGGTGCTTTGCCCTGCGCTCGCGCGCACGAGTCCACCCGGCGCATCGCCTCGGGTGGCCGTCTGACCTGGACCGGGGCGTCATGAATCCCAACAAGCAAGGAGATCGAGCCATGACGCTCGGAGAACTGATCGCGCAGGCGCGAGAGGCGCTGACGACCGCGATCACCGCACGGCAGCAGGAGCAGGACGCCCTGCTCGCGCTGCGAAGCGACCCCGACCTGACCGAGGATGCCGTGTCCGCTCGGGTCGCTACCCGCGACGCCGCCGACGCTGAGGTCACCCGCCGGCAGACCGTTCTGGACGGCCTGCTCGGCGAGCAGGCGCGCGAGGAGGAGATCGCCGTCCTGTCGGCCCGGGTCACCCCGACCGGCAACCGCTCCCCCGCCTACGACCGGGTCGGCCGGGTCGGTGTCGAGGAGCGCACCTACCGGCAGGACAAGGACCGGCGCGGCGCCGCGTTCGAGCGGGACGTGGCCTCCGCGTTTCTCGGCGACTACGAGGCCCGCGACCGGCTCTCCCGGCACATGCAGGAGGAGCGTGTCGAGCGCGGCGCCCAGCTCGAAGAGCGCGCGGTCGGTACCGGCGCTTTCACCGGCCTGGTCGTCCCGCAGTACCTGACCGACATGTACGCGCCCGCCGCGGCGGCCAAGAGGCCGTTCGCCGACGCGATCCGCGGCCACGCGCTGCCCGCCGAGGGTATGACGGTCAACCTGTCGCGGATCACCACGGCGACCAGCACCGCGCTGCAGGCGTCGGAGAACACGGCCGTGTCCGAGACGAACATCGACGACACGCTGATGACCTTCAGCGTCCAGACCAACGCCGGCCAGCAGACGCTGTCGCGGCAGTCGATCGAGCGCGGCGCCGGTGTCGAGCCGGTGGTGCTGGACGACCTGTTCCGCCGGTATGCGACCACGCTGGACTCGACTCTGCTCAACCAGGCCACGAACGGCCTGACCAACGTGGCTACCGCCGTGGCGTACACCGACGCGTCGCCGACCGCGGCCGAGCTGTACCCGAAGGTGATCCAGGGGCTGTCCGAGGTCGAGGCGGCGCTGCTCGACATGGCGACCGGCGACAACCTGGCCGTCATGCACAGCCGCCGCTGGTACTGGATGCAGAATGCGATGGGCTCCACCTGGCCGATGATCAGCCAGCCGGGCATCGTTCAGCAGACCCTCGGCGCCAACTACGCCACCGTGTACGGCAACGGCGTGCGCGGTGTGCTGCCGAACGGCACGCCGGTGATCGTGGACAACAACATCGGCACGACCCTCGGCGCTGGCACTGAGGATGAGATCTACCTGGTGGACCGGCAGGAATGTCACCTCTGGGAAGACTCGAACGCCCCGATGTACATCCGCGCTGAGCAGCCCGCCGCCGCGTCCCTCGGCGTGCTCATGGTCGTGTACGGCTACTTCGCCTACACCCACGCCCGCTACGCCCACGCCCGCAAGATCGCCGGTACCGGCCTGATCGCCCCGACGTTCACCGGCGTCTAACCACCCGTTCGTGCTCGGGGCCCGTGCCCACCGGGCCCCGAGCGCCCCACCAGGAGTGACGATGACAGAAGACCCGATGATCGCCGCCCTCCTGCGGGAGCGCGACGGCTACGTCCAACACGGCTTGGACGACCGTGTGAGGCAGGTCGACGAGCAGCTCGGCCTGCGCGGCTACAAGCCGTCCACAGACGCCACTGAGACCTCTGGGGAGGGCGGAGGACAGGAGCCCCCCTCAACGCCTCCCAAGGGCCGCAGGACCGCCCGCAAGGCCACTACCTGAGGCGGAGACGTGGCCCACGAGTACGCCACCCTGGCCGACCTGAAAACGCAGGTAGGCATCACCGACACAGCCCGCGACGCGCTGCTGAACAACGCGCTCGCGGCGGCGTCCCGCGCCATCGACAAGAAGACCGGTCGCCGATTCTGGCTCGACGACACCGCGGTGCAGCGCACGTTCAACCCGTTCGGCCGCACCGTCCGGGACGAGCGCGGCGAACTGCTGCTGATCGACGACATCGGCACCCTGACCGGCCTGCTCGTGGAGACCGGGTCGGGCAGCTCGTGGACGGCCGCCACCAGCTACGAGACCGCGCCCGATAACGCCCTGCTCGACGAGCAGGCCATCACCGGCCTGCTCCTGCCCGCCGGCTCGTGGGGAACCACCATGACCCGCGTACGGATCACCGCCCGCTGGGGATGGCCAACCGTGCCCGACGAGATCATGCAGGCCACCCTGCTGCAGGCCGGACGGCTGTTCCGGCGTAAGGACAGCCCGGAAGGTGTGGCCGGGTCCGCCGAATGGGGGCTGATGCGCGTGCCGAATCTCGACCCTGACGTGCGGGCCCTGATCGAGCCGTACATGCTGCCCGGGTTCGGCTGATGGCCAGCCTCAGCGACCTCCGGGAGGGCCTGGCCGTACGGCTGCGCACCATCCCGGCCCCGTTCGCGGTGCACCCGCAGGTGCCCGACAGCATCAGCCCGCCGGCGGCCGTCATCACGCCCGGGTTCGAGGGCGAGCCGACGATCCGGTTCGACTCCACGATGGGGCGCGGCTCGGACGATTTCCTGTTCACGGTCACCCTGCTGGTTCAGGCCGTCGACGACCGCTCTTCGCAGGCGGAGTTGGACGCCTACCTGGAGGGTTCCGGCGTCCGGTCGGTGAAGGCGGTCATCGAGGCGGACCCGAGCTTGGGCGGGGTGGCGAGCTTCGTCCGGGTGCGGGAGGCCCGCAACTACGGGCCCATGACGTATGGAGAGGTCCGCTACGTGGGCGTTGACTTCGGCATCGAGATCACCGCTTAGGAGGCACAGGTGGCCAAGCAATACCGGGCGCTGGTCGGCCTCGACTACCCCGGCCGAGGGCGCGGCGAGGAACGCCGGGCCGAGCCGGGAGACGTGGTCGACGACCTGCCCAAGACGAGCGTGCCCTGGCTCGTCGAGCAGGGCGCGATAGAGGAGGTGACCGACGATGGCGTTCGTGCACAGCAGGAACGGCCGGGTGCTGGTCAATGACAAGCACCTGTCCGGGCGGATCACCGGCTGGACCGTCGCCGGGGAACGCAGCCTCGGCGAGACGACGACGCTGCTCGACGACGGGGCGCGGTTCATCCCCGGCCTGCGCGGCGGCAGCATCAACGTCAACGGCCTGTTCGACGGCGAAGAGGGCGATATCGACGAGACGATTCAGGCCAGCGACGGCGCCTTGGACGGGCTGCTGACCAGCGTCATGCCGGACGGCTTCACGATCGGCAAGCCCGCGTTCATCGCCACGTCGAACCTGTCGAGCTACAGCATCGAGTCGTCGGTGTCGGACACTGTCAGCCTGACCCTGGAGACCACCCCCAACGACGGCGTCGACCACGGCCAGGTCGTGCACGCCCACACGGCGGAGACCGTCACCGGCAACAGCGCCTCGGTGGACAACACCACCTCGTCTCTCAACGGCGGGGTCGCGTCGCTGCACGTGACGGCCGTCTCCGGCACCACGCCCTCGGCCACGGTGAAGGTGCAGCACAGCGCCGACAACGTCACGTTCACGGACCTGATCACGTTCACGGCCGCGACGGTCGTGGGCTCCCAGCGCAAGACGGTGACCGGGACGGTCAACCAGTACGTGCGCGAGCAGCACACCATTTCCGGCACCACGCCGAGCATCACCTACGCGACGGCATTCGCCCGCCGCTAACCCACCCTTTCTCAGACCCGCGCCGGCCATGGCCGGTTTTTTCATGCCTGGAGGGCGACGTGTCTTTCGTACACGGCAAGGACAGCGTGTTCGCGGTCGACGACACCGGCGGCACGCTGCGCACCATCTCCCAGTACGTCGACAACGTGTCCGGCCTGCCGGGCTCGCGGGACCTGTCGGAGGTGACCGCGTTCGGCGACCAGGGCACCAAGAACATCCCCGGCCTGGTCAACACCTCGTTCAGCATCTCGGGTCACTTCAACTCGACCGTGACGACCGGCCCGGACGCCGTGCTCGGCGCGCTGATGACCGGCCAGACCGCAACGGCGTCGTTCGAGTACGGCCCGGAAGGCAGCACCACGGGGAAGGTGAAGTACTCGGGCGAGTGCTGGGTCACCTCCTACACCGCCGAGTCGTCGGTGTCCGACAAGGTGTCGTTCTCGGCCGAGTTCCAGGTGGACGGCGTCGTCACGCGCGGCACCTACGCCTGAGCCGTCATGCCGTCGCAGTGGGAAGTCGCCTTCGAGTTCGGCAAGGACTGGAAGGCGCTCAACCGGCGCCTACGGCACGCGGGCGAGAAGGGCCTGACCAAGGAACTGCGCAAGGCGGTCCGCGAGGCGGCCAAGCCCGCCCGCGACGCCGCCAAGATGGCCGCCCGCACCATCCCCGCCAAAGGCCCTCGCTCGACCGGCCTGCGGCGGAGGATGGCGCGCGGCGTCGGCATCCAGGCGACGGGCACGCGGGTGCGGATCGTCACCCGCATGCCATCTGGGATGGAGATGCTTCCGCGCGGTTTCGACACCGAGAAGGGGTGGCGTAAGCCCCTGTTCGGCAACCGGGAGCGGTGGTTCCAGCAGCCGGGCCACCCCTGGTTTCGCAAGACGATCGCCAAGACCGCGCCCAAGGCGCGGCAGGAGATGAGGGCCGCGATGGACCGGGTCGCAGCCCAGATCACCCGCTGATCGCGGGACGGCCGGCTGATGCGGGTCTCCCGGCCGTCCCGTCACCACCCAGACCCGCACCGCACGAAGGAGACCCGCATGACCAGCACCAGCAGTAAGCGAGGGGCCGTGACCGCCGACGTCGAGGCCCCGCAGCCCTCCCCCAAGCGCGTGTTCGAGTGGGCGGGCGAGAACGGGCAGACCATCAGCCTCGCGATCCCCCGGCGGATCAAGCGCGGCAAGGTGGCTCGGCGTCTCGCCGCAAACGACATGCTCGGCGCGCTCGACGTCATCTTCACGCCGGAGGAGGTCGAGGCGTTCGAGGACCTCGACCTTTCGCAACAGGAGTGGGAGGACCTGCAAGAGAAGATCTTCGAGGCGCTCGCCGGTGTAGGCCCAAAAAACTGATCGAGCTGTGCCGCCTGCTGGTCGAGCAAGGCGACGAGCTGGAGGCCGAACTGGCTCACCGCTACCCGCGCGACGCCGACCAGCTTTCGGAGTTCTGGGCGGGCCGCATGTCGTGGCGGCGGCTGTGGGTGCTCGTCAAGGGCTGCTGGTCCACGGAGACCGAACTGCTCGCCCAAAACCGGGACCTGCTCGCGTACACGGCGTGGCTGTACGCCTGCGTGCACCGCGGCGACGGGCCCACACCACCTCGGCCTGAACCGATCCCGCGACCGTTCGACAACTGAATCACCCGGGGGTGAGCTGTGGCCAATCAGACCGCCCTCGGGTTCACCATCTTCGCCCGTGAGCACGCGTCCAAGGCGTTCAAGCAGGTAGCCAGCGACCTGGACAGGCTTGAGAAGCGGATGCAGACCGCGCACAAGGCGGCGGGCAAGGGCTTGGGCCTGGCCGCGCTGGCTGGCGGCGCGGTCGCGCTCACCCAGGCCGTACTACCCGCCGCGGCGGCCGTCGCTGCCCTACCTGCCGCCCTGGTCGCTACCAAGGTGGCGACGGGCGTTCTCAAGGTCGGCCTGATCGGCGTGGGCGACGCCATGTCGGCCGTGGCCGAGGGCGACGCCAAGAAGCTGGACGAGGCGCTGGACAAGCTGTCGCCGAACGCGAAGGCGTTCGTGCGGGAACTGGCCGGGCTGAAGAAGAGCTTCGACCCCGTCCAGCGGGCCGTCCAGGACAAGCTGTTCGACGGGCTGGCCGCCCAGATGGGGCCGGTCGCCCGCAACCTGCTGCCGACCGTCAAGACCGGCATGCTCGGCGTGGCGGCCGGGTTCAACTCCGCCGCCAAAGAAGCTATCGCGTTCGCGTCTACGGACCTGGGCAAGGGCACCGTCAACAAGGTGTTCGCGGGCACCAGCCGCACCATGGGCATCCTCGCCGGGGCTGTGCAGCCCGCGCTGAGGGCCGTGTCCGCGCTGATCGGTCCGAGCTTCACGCTGGCCGAGCGGATGGCGCAGTGGGCGGTCAACGGCGCCAAGGCGGCGAGCGCGTTCCTCACATCGGAGCGCGGCGCGGCGATGCTACAGCGGACCGTCGACAAGGCGGGCGACACGCTGGCGCAGCTCGGCCGGATCGGCGGCAACGTCGCCAAGGGCCTGGCCGGTGTGCTGTCACAGGCGAAGGGCGCCGGTGATGGGCTGCTCGACACTCTGGAGCAGGGCACCGCGAAGTTCGCCGCCTGGTCCCGCAGCGTGGAAGGGCAGCAGCAGGCGGCGGAGACGTTCCGGCTTCTGCACGACGCGGCGGTGGCGGTGGTCGACGTGCTGCCGGTCCTGCTGGGGCCGCTCGGCGCGATCGTCAAGCTGATCAACGGTCTCCCTGGGCCGCTACGGGATGGCGCCGTGCAGTTCATCGCGGTCGCCGTCGTCGTCGGCACGCTGGTCTCCAAGCTGCGCCCCCTGCTCACCGTGGTCGGCGGCGTGGCCAGCGCGTTCACCAGCGCTGACGGGCCGATACAGAAGTTCAAGGACCGCATCGGCGGCATGGAGGCGCCGGCCGCTAAGGTGCGCGGCGCCCTGTCCGGCATCACCGGCGTGCTCGGCGGGCCGTGGGGTATCGCCCTGACCCTCGGCATCGGCGCCGTCTCGATGTTCGCCGCCAAGCAGGCCGAGGCCGACCAGCGGGTACGGGACCTGACCGAGACGCTGGACAAGCAGACCGGCGCAATCACCGCCGACACCCGCGCCCTGGCGGTGCAACGGCTGGAACAGGATGGTCTGCTCGCCGTCGCCCAGCAATTGGGCATCAGCCTGGACACCGTCACGAACGCCGCCCTCGGCAACCAGACAGCTCTCGCCCAGGTCAACAGCGTCTTGGACGCCTACGGCAACAAGCTGCGTGACGCGGCGGCCAGCGAGCAGGTGGCCGGGGCGGGCACCGACGAACTGTCGAAGGGCTCGGTAGAGCTGCGGCTAGCGCTGCAGGGCCAAAACCAGGAACTCAACGAAGCCATCGCATCCTCCCGCCGGTCGGCGGAGGCGATGGGGCCGGCCGCGGCGGCGGGACGCGACACAGCGGCCAGCCTGAACGGCGTGGGCGCGGCGGCCAGCACGGCGAACGTGAAGGTCTCCTCCCTGAACACGACACTGGCCAAGTTCCGCAGCTTGAACGGGGACGCGGACCTGGCGGCCATCGCGTTCCGCGACAGCATCGACGAGCTGACCACGGCGTTCTCCAAGAACAACGTCCAGATCGACCAGCGCACCGGCAAAATCAACATCAACAGCAAGGCGGGCCGGGAAGCCAACCGGGTGCTGATCGGCTCCATTCAGGCCGCGATCGAGCACTCGGCCAAGGTCCGCGATCAGACGGGCAGCGTCGACAAGGCGAACAAGGTGTTCGCCACCGAGATCACCCGCCTGCGGGGCGTGCTGCAGCAGTCGGGCCTGTCCCGCGCCGAGATCGACAAGCTGGTGGCCCGCTACACGAAGCTGCCCGGCCAGATCAACTCAGCTACCGGGAAGATCAAGAACCGGCGCGTGATGATCGAGGTGAAGGCGGGCGGCAAGCTCGTCGGCTTCCACGTCAACGTCAACGGCTCCGGCGGCACCGTGCTGAACGCTTCCGGCGGCATCATGCCGGACGTCCTGCCCGGCTACACGCCCGGCCGCGACGTGCACACCTTCTACGGCCCCAACGGCGGCAAGATCGGCCTGTCCGGCGGAGAAGCCGTCATGCGGCCGGAGTGGACCCGGGCGGTCGGCTCCGACTACGTCAAGCAGATGAACGCCATCGCCCGCAGCGGCGGCACCAAGGCGGTCGCCGAAGCGATGGGCGTCGGCCCCCGCTGGTCGTCCAAGATGCGCGGCGAGGGCGTCGGCTACGCCTCCGGCGGCATCATCGCCAAGCACTCGGTGACCGGCCTGTCGTCGGTGCAGAAGATGGCGTCGCGGGCCAACTCGCTGTACGGCGGGTGGGCGTCCCAGATGGGCGCGGCCGTGTCCAAGGAGTACAACAAGCTTTGGCTCGGCGGGCCCGGCGTGCAGAACGCGCTGAAGTGGGCGCGCAACCAGGCCGGGAAGCCGTACGTGTGGGGCGGCGTCGGCCCCGGCGGCTACGACTGCAGCGGCTTCATGTCCGCGATCACCAACGTGATCAAGGGACGCAAGCCGTACAACCGTCTGTTCACCACGTGGAGCTTCGGTAACAAGACCGGACCTCAAGGGTTCGTCCGCAACCGGCCGTCAGGCTTCCGGGTGGGCATCTCCGACGCCGGGGTTGGCCACATGGCCGGCACGCTCGGCGGCGTCAACGTCGAGTCGTCCGGCAGCAAGGGCGTACGGGTCGGCTCCGCAGCCCGCGGCGCGACCAACGGGATGTTCTCCCGCCGGTACGGCCTCAAGCTCGCCACCGGCGGGCTCGTACCGACGTTCGACAACGGCGGCATGCTGCCGCCCGGCACGTCGATGGTGCACAACGGCACCGGGGCGCCGGAACCGCTGGCCAACCTCGACAAGATGCCGCCCGTTGACGTGCGCCTGCTTATCGACTCGGCGGGCTCCCGCCTGGATGACCTGCTGGTCGAGGTCCTGCGGCGCGCGGTGCGGGTGCGCGGCGGCAACGTTCAGACCGTGCTGGGGAGGTGAAGCCGTGGCCGACCTGTTCGACGTCCTGGTGGAGCTGTTCATCAACGGCTCCTGGGTGGACGTCACCACCGACGTCCGGATTCGCGACGGCGTATCCATTGGCCGAGGCCAGAGCGACGAAGGGTCGCGGTCTGAGGCGTCGCGGCTCACCCTGTCGTTCAACAACCGGCTGGGCAAGTACAGCCCGCGCAACCCCACCTCGGCGTACTACGGGCTGCTTGGCAGGAACACCCCCATCAGGGTGACCGCCGAGAGCAGCGTCCGGTTTGTCGGCGAGGTGTCCTCGTGGCCGCCCCGCTGGGACATCACCGGCAACGACGTGTGGACGCCGGTCGAGGCGTCCGGCATCCTGCGCCGCCTCGGCCAGGGCGCCGCACCGCTGCGCTCGGCCCTGTATCGGGGGCTGACGAACCCGGCCCTGGCCGTGCCGGTCGTCGCCTACTGGCCATGTGAGGACGGCGACGGATCGTCCCGGCTGGCCTCGGGCGTCGGCGGGCCGTCCATGACGTTCACGGGCACACCCGACCTGGCCTCCTACACCGAATTCGACTCCTCCGACCCGATCCCGCTCCTGGCCGACAGCGTATGGACGGGCGTCGTGCCCGCATACACGGTGACCGGCGACGCGAGCATCCGCTTCCTGCTCGCCGTCCCGGCCGCCGGCATCTCCGGAGATGAGGCGCTGATCAGCATCTACGGGTCGGGCACCGCCGCTCAGTGGGTTATCAGGTACGGCGACCCGGGCGGCGACCTCAAGGTGCAGGCGTACGACGAGGACGGCAACGTCCTGCTGGACAGCGGGTTCATGGTGTTCGCCGTCACCGGTAAGAAGCTGCGAGTGGCGCTCGACCTCGACCAGAACGGCGCCAACATCGACTGGGACCTGTCCATCCTGGAGCCCGGCGCGACCAGCGGCCTCACGGCGGGCGGCACCCTGGCCTCGCGGACCCTCGGCCAGGTGCAGCGGATCATCGTCTCGGTCGGCGGCGGCATCACTGACACCGCGATCGGGCACATCAGCGTCCAGTCGGCGATCACATCCATCTTCGACCTGGGCCCGCAGTTGGCCGCCTACACCGGCGAGACTGCGGGCCGCCGCATCGAGCGGCTGTGCGACGAGGAACAGATCACGTTCACGTCGGTCGGGACGCTCGACGACAGCACGGCGATGGGCCCGCAGAAGCCCGCGACGCTGCTCGACCTGATCGGCGACGCAGCCGACGCCGACATGGGGATCCTGTACGAGGCGCGCAACCAGGTCGGGCTCGCCTACCGGACCCGGTCCAGCCTCTACAACCAGGCCGCCGCGGTCGCCCTCGACTACGACGCCCGCCACCTGTCGCCGCCGCTGGAGCCGGTCGACGACGACCAGAACGTGCGCAACGATGTCACCGTCACCAGGAACGACGGCTCGTCCGCCCGCGCCGTCGTCACGACCGGCCCGCTGTCGACGGCCGCCCCGCCGAACGGGGTGGGCCGCTACGACGAGCAGGTGACCGTCAACGTCGCCGCTGACACCGACCTGCCCGACCAGGCGAACTGGCGAGCCCACCTCGGCACCGTCGACGAAGCCCGCTACCCGCAGGTGACGGTCAACCTGGCCAGCCCCGGCGTGTCCAGCGACGCCGCCCTGACCGCCGACGTGATCGCGCTGGACGTGGGCGACCGGCTGACGATCGACAACCCGCCGTCCTTCCTACCGCCCGACCAGATCAGCCAGATAGCGCGCGGCTACACCGAGACGCTCACCCCCAAGGAGTGGAGCATCACGGTCAACTGCACGCCAGAGACGCCCTACCAGGTCGGCGTGTACGGCACCGACCGCTACGGCACCGAGTACGCCACCCTCAACTCCTCGGCCACCAGCTCGGCCACGTCCCTGTCGGTGGCCACGTCCAAGGGGCCGCTGTGGACGACCGCCGCCGGTGACATGCCGTTCGACATCGCGGTGGGCGGCGAGCAGATGACCGTCACCGCCATCTCCGGCAGCAGCTCGCCGCAGACGTTCACGGTCACCCGGCACGTCAACGGGGTGACCAAGTCGCACGCCGCCGGCGCCGTACTGAAGCTGTTCACGCCCGCGATCCGGGCTCTGTAAGGGAGGGGCTCGTGCCCGACATCACAAACGGCGAACTGGTGACGGCGGTCGACATGCCGCCCTCAGTGTGGGCGTTCGACGACACTCGCATCTCCGACATCTCCTCCACGGCCTACATCTCCGGCTCGCCGCTGGTGTCGCTCTACTTCATCGCCCCCACCTCCGGCAGGGTGCTGCTGACGGTGGGCGGCGGGCTGCAGGACTCCAGCACCGCCAACCGGGTGCACCTGGCCCCGGTGGTGCGCGAGGACGGGCCGAACGGGACCGCGGTCCTGGCCGCCGACGTGGTGGCGCGCGGTATCGGCTGCACGGATCAGACCACCTCGTTCATGTACCTGTCCCGGACGACGCTCCTGACCGGGCTGACGCCAGGCCGCACCTACTACGCACACACCGCCTACAAGGTGTCCGGCGGCACCTCCGGCGACATCCAGTCGCGCGACATCACCGTGGTGCCCGTCCCATGAGCGACTACCGGGCCGGAACCACCGTCCAGGCGCTCGACTTCCCGCCGGCCAAGTTCAACCGCGACGCCACCGACGTGCTCAACGTCACCTCGACCACCTACACGGACGGCACCCCGCAGATCTCCACCACCTTCACCGCCCCCACGTCGGGCCGTGTGCTCGTCACCGTGGGCGGTGGCCTGCGCGGCGACGGCACCCGCCGCCTACACCTCGCGCCGGTCGTCAAGGAGACCAACGACTCCGGCTCGACCGTCCTCGGCCCGAACGTGGTCACGCGAGGTATCGGCGTGCAGGAGAACGCCACCGGCTACGTGTATTACAGCCGCACCACGCTGCTCGAAGGGCTCAAGCCGGGCCAGCTCTACTTCGCCAAGACGCAGCACAAGGCGTCGGCGGCGGCCGGTACGCGCGGGTTCGACGTCCGCGACATCTACATCACACCCGCGCCGTAGGAGGCGAACCCGTGACGGACATCCTCGTCGGCTCCAAGGTGAAGGCCGCCGACTTCCCGGCGTCGGTGTGGGCGCAGGACGCCACCGAGATCCTGAACATCACCTCGACGACGTTCATCACCGGCAGCCCGGTCGTGGCCACCACCTTCGTCGCCCCCACCTCCGGCAGGGTGCTCGTCTTCGTCGGCGGGGCCGCCCGCGCGCAAACCGGCGACAACCGGGTGTTCATCGTCGCCAACGTGTTCCTGGGCACCAGCGCCGCCGGTACCGAGGTGCTGTCGGCGAGCGTCGGCTTCACGGGCTGCGGCTTCTCGCTGGCCGCGACGAACTACTACTACCAGAACCGGACGTTCCAGATGTCGGGCATGACGCCCGGCTCGACGTATTACGCCCGCGTCATGTACTCGGCGACCAACACGGGCGTCACGGACAACACCTGCGACATCGCCTGCCGAGAAATCGGCGTCATCCCTATCTCTTGACGGCAAGGCGAGCAAGCGAGGGGCCGACGTGCCTGATGAACCGACTCTCGGCGAACTCTCCCGCCGCCTAGACAACAACGCCGCGATGCTCACCCAACTCGTCCAGCGCGCCGAGTACGCCGCTGACCAGCGGCTGACCGAGCGGCGATTCATCGAGTTGGAGCGCGATGTGGACGAGGTTCGGCGAACTCTTGGCGACGACATAAAGGCGGTGCGCTCGGCGCTCGACGCCGCGGCGGAGAAGCGGACGTCGAATGTCAAACAGGCGTTCTACGCCGGGATTCTGCCTGCGGTGCTGGTGCTGGCCGGCATCGTCGTGCAGATCTGGCTCGCCGCTAGGGGCGGCTGATGGGGGCGCACGTGCGCGGGCTGCGCAGAAACTGGCTGGTCCTGTCCGGAGCGGCCGTGGTGGCGGTGCTGGTGGCGGTCATATCGATGCAGATCCACGCGTTCGGCGCCCAGCTCCGACAGGCGGAAGACGATCGGCAAGTCCTCTCCGAGCAAGTTCAGCGGCTGGGCGGGGTGCCGCTGGTGTCGCCGTCGGCCGGCCCACCCGGGCAGCGCGGAAGCCAGGGCCAGAAAGGCGACCCCGGTCGACCGCCAACGGTCCTAGAAATCCAGGCTGCGGTGACCGCCTACCTGCAAGAACATCCTCCGCGAGACGGAAAAGCGCCCACTGCTACGCAGATCGCCGCCGCCGTCTCCGCATACCTGCAGACCCATCCGCCTGCTCGCGGCCCTGCAGGCGAAAAAGGAGAGCCCGGCCCGGCCGTCACCGGACCGCCGGGGCCCGCGGGTGAGCGTGGCCAAGACTCCACCGTGCCGGGGCCGAAAGGTGACCGCGGCGAACCGGGGCCGCCGCCGGGCGGCTGGACGTTCACCTATGCCGGCCTCACCTACACGTGCACACCCGTCGAATCTGGCTCGACCGCCTATCGATGTGAAGGAGCGCCATGACCGCGTACGTGTGCAGCCTCAAGGCCGCATCCCAGACCATCCCCGTGACCAACGCCAACGGCGACTACTACGTGGTCCGCTTCCCGTACGGCACCGAGTCCTACGACGACCACGGCATGCACAACCCGGGCCAGCCGGACGGCATCACCTCCGCCTACCCGGACGCCCGCTCCGGGCTGATCTGGCCGCAGCACGACGCATGGGCCGAGCTGTACGCCCTCATGTACTGGGAGGCCGAGGACTACACGGAGCTGCGGGACCGGTTCGTCCGCGACCCTCTCGACCTGTCCACCGGCTACGACTCGACGTGCACGGAGGACCGGGCCATCACGCCAGGCGGCCAGTACATCGCCAAGACGTGGGGCATGTTCGTCCACCCCGCAACGCCGGTCGGGCTGCTCGTCCAGCACAACGCGCCCACGTCGGTGAAGCTCACCCTCGCCGAGTTCAAGATCGCATACCACTTGTGAGGTCATCATGCCGTGGCTGACCCAGCTCGCCGACGTCGCCAGACGCACCGGCTACCCCGTAACCGAGGTGCCCGGATGGAAGACCCGCGGGCACGGCTCGCAGCCGGCCGTCCGCGGCATCGTCGCCCACCACACGGCGGGCCGCGACGACTTGCACGTAGTCCGGGACGGCCGCCCCGGACTGGACGGGCCGCTCAGCCAGTTCTGGCTGAAGCACGACGGCACCATCTACGTGGTCGCGGCCGGGAAGTGCTGGCACAACGCGCCCTCGACCAGCGCGAACCACACCAACTCGAATGCGCTCGGCATCGAGGCGGAGAACAACGGCCGCGAGCCATGGCCGGCCGTCCAGCTCGACGCCTACAAGCGGCTGTGCGCCGAGCTCTGCCGCGAGTTCGGCCTGCCCGCGACACGGGTGAAGGGCCACAAGGAGGTGCAGCCCGGCAAGCCGGACCCGCACTCGTTGGACATGAACACCTTCCGCTCGGCGGTCGCGGCCCTCATGGCAGGCACCGCGCCGAAACCGACCCTCTCCTGGATGGAGCAGCTCGTGAAGGACCTGCCGCTGATCTCGCCCGGTGACAACAACTACGACGTCAAGACGGTCCGCGGCTGCCTGTTCGCCCGAGGCCGCGTTCCCGCAAGCGCCTACGCCGAGACGGGCCTGCAGGGGTGGCTGGAGTCCACCCACGCAGACCCCGACCTGGTCGCGCTCGTGCACGTCTTCCAACGGGCTGAGGGCCTCGACGACGACGGCTACGTGGGACAACTGACCTGGCCGCACCTGCTGCGCGTCGCGTAGCTGTGGACGGCCTCTGGCTGCGCTGGTGGCCGCCTCCCACAGAGGAGACGGAGCAACTGCGCGAGCCCGATGAGCAGCCCGGCCGAATCCCCGGCTGGGTGGACGAAACCAACTAGGAGAGCGCCCTCATGCTCAAGCAGACCATCGCGGCTTCGACAGTCGCCCTCGCCCTCGGCCTGGCCGTCCCACCGGCCGCCGCTTCGGCAGACGTGGCAGGGCTCGCCGTCGGCACGATCGGCTACAACGCGCACGGCGCCGACGTGCCCGGCAACAGGAACAGCGAATACATCGACGTGGTCAACGCCGGGCGTGAGCCGGTCGACGTGAAAGGGCTGCGCATCGAAGACGCGTGGGCGCACGCCAACCCCGACCGGGCCGCCGCGACCGGCTGCAACACCTTCACCGTCGCCGTACTGCCCGGCGTCGCGCCTGGCGCCGACGGCGCCGTCATGCTGGCTCCACGCCACGCCATCCGGGTCTACATGGGCGCCGGCACGGACGTGCTCGACGGCCGCACGTACAAGCTGTTCAAGAACTCCGACCCCCGCTGCGGCTTCAACGGCCACGTGCTGAACAACAACGCGCCCGTGTCCGGCACTGGCCCGTGGGAGACGGTGTGGCTCGTCAAGGGCGCCGCGTCGGAGGCCAAGTCGTACGAGTTTTACAACGGCTACTACGTTCGCTGACCAGTGGCCAACCCGTCGCCCGCCCCGCACCAGCGCGGCGGGTTTCTCATTTCCGAGCCTCCAGGAGGGGCTATGCGAATCCTCGGCCGTGAGCCCGCACTGTGGCTCACCCTCATCCAGACAGGGCTCGCCTTGGCGGTCGGCCTCGGCCTGACGGTGACCGGCGAGCAGGCGGGCGCTATCAACGCCGCCGCTGCCGCAGTGCTGGCACTGGTCGCCGCCATCGCCGTCAAGCCGTTCCCGGTGCCGCTGCTGATGGGCGCCGTCCAAGCGCTGATCGCGCTCGGCGTCGGCTTCGGCCTCGACCTGGCTGCCGGGCAGGTGTCGCTGCTGAACGCGGCCGCCGCCGCGCTGGTCGGATTCATCATGCGGATGCACGTGGAGCCGTCGGTGACGGAGAACGGCCATCCGGGGGTGCATTCCGACAAGAACGTGTCGTCCATGTAGAGGACGTCTCGCGCTGCCTGCCCACGCGGCGCGAGCGACCGCCGCCCTTCCCTGTGGCGGCGCGCAGGCGGCCGGGCCTAGCCCGTCCGGTCGCTTGTGGACACGAGAAAGCCCCGTCCACCTTCGGGTGGGCGGGGCCTTTTCGCGCGTCTGGGCTTAGACGCGCTTCCAGCTATAGGCCTGTGGTCGCGGGGCCGTCGGTCCGGAAGCCGAACGTGGCGTCGGCCCCCAGCTTGAGCCGCATCCGCCTCGCCATCTCCTCGGGGGACACGCCCGCGGTGCGCTGGGAGCGGCGCAGAATCTTCTCCACCGTCTCCTCCCACCAGAACGTGTGCAGCAGGTAGGCGACGATGCCCTCCAGCCCGGTGGTGGCCGCGATGTCGGCTTCGGCGCGGTAGATGCTGTGCCAGTCGCGGGCGTGGGAGAGGCGGTTGTGGTCCTCGTACCAGAGCAAGCCTTCGGCGATCTCCGCCGCGATCTGGTGCGGCATGTGGGCTATGTCGGCCTCGGTGAGCCCGAGCTTGCCAGCGAGCTCCAGCATGCGTTCGACGGAGCCGTTGCCGTGCACCCGGGCGAGACCCTGAGCCGCGCGCGCGGACAGCGGCGGCACTTCGGAGTGCGGGTGAGCCATGAGCGTTTCCCTTCGCGGTGATCTGAGTGGGCACGATTTGAGGTAGTCGAAAGACACCCGCTGTGCGTCTTTCACACCGCGTGTAGACGCCGGCCAGAGACGCCGTCGGAGGTGTCTTCCGGAGCGTCTTTCTGGCCGTCTTCGGCAGTGTCTGTCGGAGCGTCTTCGTCACCGTCTTTTGAAGCGTCTTCGAGAGCGTCTTTCGAGGCCTTTGCGGCGGCGTCTTCAGCGTCTTCGGAGGCGAGTTCGGCGAGCACCTCGCGCCGGAGCGTCCGCACGTACCCACTCGGCTCCAACCCGAGCTCCCGGGCCAGGTCGGCGGCCGTCATTTCCGGGCTCCCCTTCATGATCGCCATCGCCTTGTCTTTCGTGCTGACCTCGACGTTCGCAGGCTTGACGGGTCGGGCTGGCTGACGCTTTACCGCGGGCCGGGATATGGCGGGCGGTGACGGCTCGCGGTCGTTGCGGTCGGTCCCGGGAACGTCTTTCAGGCTGTCCTTCGGAGCGTCTTCGACGGGGCGCTCGGCGTCTTTCGGCGTCTGCGGGAGACGCTCGACAACGGGCGGGAGAGACGCTTCGAAAGACGCTCCCCACAGAGTCGTCGGAGCCATCGGGGCGGGCTGTGAAAGACGCTCGACTGGAGGCGCTTCGACCGTCTGCGAGAGACGCTCCACAGACACTGCGACAGACATCGGCGAAGCGTCTTTCGACCCGTCTGCCGGACCGTCTCCGGCCGTCTTCCTTCGGCCGCTCACCGCGTCGGTGATGGCCTCAATCAGGATGATCAAAAGGTGGAGGCTGAGCGCCAACGCCACAGCGGGGATCGCCGAGACGGCGCCCGCCTGCCACCCAACGAGGACGACCTTGCCGCCCTGCGACTGGGTGGCGTGCAGCGCGTTGCAGGCGACCGAGATGGCGACGCCGGCCAGGACGACGAACCAGGCATAGCCCGTCGTCTTGCCCAGCATCTTCAGCACGAGGGCGGCCATGGTGCCCACCGTCATCGCCCCGTCCACGCTGACCGACATGAGCCACGACAAGCTCATGGCGACGTGCGCGGCTTCCGCCACAGCGGTGAGCGCGTCGTATGAGAGCACGAACGCGCCCACCACGACGGCGACCAGCGCGAACACGGCCACGGCGATCATCGTGACCAGCTTGCCGTCAAGCCTGTTCGTCTCGGCGGCATCCATAGTGGGCTCTCCTTTAGTCGTGTAGGTAGGCGGCGATCAGCCGTTGATCTGCAGGGTGGTGCCGCAGCCGCGGCAGTCCACGAAGACGAGCACCTCGCACTGGTTCAGCGCGGCCGCGTCGACCTGTATCGGGCGCCCGCAGGTGCCGCAGTGCACAGTGACGGTCTCGGGCATGGTGATCTCCTATCGAGGGAGGTTCAGCAGTAGGGCGTCGGCGCCGTCGGCGGTGAGCCAACGGCCGTTGAAGGGGAGCTTTCGACCGGAACGGACGTGCCGGTAGGCGGCGGCATAGGTCTCGCCGAGCTCGTCTGGGGCACCTTGGATGCGCTGCAGCGCGTACTTCAGCCGGCTCAGCGCCGGGTAGAGGATCTGCAGGACGCCTTGCAGGACGCCGATCTGGGCCAGGCACCATTCGGTTTCCGGGGTCTCGTCGTAGATGGCCCACAGCCCGGCGATCTGATTCTCAAGGTCGACGATCAGGTTGTTGACCTGCACGAGCCGGTTGTAGATGTCGCACTCCAGATCGATCAGCACGTTGACGAAGTTCACGTCCGTCCGCCAGGCCACGCCCGCGTGCAGCATCGCCATGTACGGGACGCCCAGCACGTGCGCCGTGCCGATGAGGCGCCGGTAGCTGAACGCGACCAGCCCGGTTGCCTGGCAGCGGCCGCACATCCGGGCGGCGATCTCACCTAGGCCGGTCGTGTCGGCCAGCGCCGTCGCGATGGTTACGACGTCCATCTCACACCTCGATTCGGTAACTCTGCGTATCGCTGATCATGGTTTTTGGGACTTCCGGCCTTGATCTCCTCATCTCCTCATCTCCTCACCGGGAGGGCATATATAGGGGCTCCCATGAGGCGGTGAGGAGATTCGATGAGGAGATTCACATCGCCGAACCTGCCGTCACGCAACGTGTTCGTTCCCGGTGAGGAACCACCGGGTCGCCGGGCCACGGCCGCGCATGTCGACGGACCCTTCGCCACGCAGCTGGTTCAGGAACCGGAGCACCGCCGCCGGGCTATAGCCGGTCGCCTTCTCGATCTCCGGACGGGCCGCCTCGCCGTCGCCAAGCCGCGCCATGATCTTGGCGCGGACATCGTCCGGCACCTGCGACGGCAGCGCCGCCTCCGCCTCGGATTCGACCCGCTTGAACATCTCCCAACGGGCCGCCGAATGCTCACGCACCCGCTCAGCGTCTGCGGCCGGCAGGGCGGGCAGCAGGAACAGGTGCCGACCGAGCTCGGCGCGTTCGGCGGTCCGCTCCTCTGGCGCCCGCACCATGCCCTCCTGCGGCTGCTCCTCGGCGGCGGACACGGATGCGGGCAGCACAGCCTCGGTGATGGGCTGGCCGGACAGGAGTTGCTGGTACGCCTTTCCGAGGTGCTCAACCAGAGCCGGCTCCAAGTCCGATGGCCGGCGTCCCTCCGCCAGCCGCTCCAGGTCGTCCAGTTCCTTCAGCAGGAAGGAGCGGCCCAGGTCGTAGTTGCCGGAGATGTCGGTGATGAGGATGACGCCGGGGTGGCCCTCCCCGTAGGCGGTCACGTTCGGCAGACGAGACCCGACATCGGAACCCACCGCGTTCATGATCTCGGTGGCGCGGGTCATCTTCGCCAAGACGAAACGGTCGATGTTGGCGCGCACGTTCGGGCCGCCGATCCATTCCGCGGTGCCACGCTGACCGATGATGACCAGCCCTACCGCCGGGGATCGGCCCTTGCTGGTGATCGTGGTGAGGGCTGCGCGGGCCCGCTGCGCGAGCTGATCGCCGCCGCCCACCAGGCTGTCGATCTCCTCAACGACGATCTCCACGAGCGGACCGCCTGGGCGCGGCTGGTGCACCGCCTCGTTACTGTGCACCTCACGCCAGCGGGTGATCTCGGCACCCAACTCCAGGATGCGGACCGCTTTAGCCCTCTCTTTTGAGCCGCACGCGGACAGGCCGAGCGCGCCGGCGTCGCGCCAGCGGGCCATGTTCTTGCCCTTGGCGATGTCGATGCCCCACACGGCGCAGTTGTCGGCGGCGGTGAGCCGCTCCATGACGTTGTCCACCACGACGGTCTTGCCGCCGCCCTTAGTGGCGATGATGGCGATGTGCGAGGCGCCGTGCTCGTCGTAGACGACCAGCTCGAGAGGGCGGCCGGTCTCCGGATCCTGGCCAATGATCAACGGCCGGGTCACGTCCCCGACCTCGGGCAGCTCAATCTCCGGGTGCGGGTCCAGCAGCGGGTGCGGGATCGGCTTCGCCCATGGGTTCTGCAGCCGCACCGAGATCAGCAGCTGTCCAGCGATGCGACCGAGACGGACGTCCACCCGGCTGGCCGACAGGCCGAACTCCTCGGCGATCAGCTCCGCGAGTCCTTTGCTGACGAACGAGGAGGCACGCTTGCCGGTGCCGCGCGTGTCCAGCAGCACCCGCTCACCGAGTCGGGTCGGCTCCGCCTTCAACACCTCGGCACCGGCGAGCCCCCACCCTTCCAGGTAGCCGTCCCAGTCGATGCGCGGAATCTCCTCGTCCACCACCTCGGGCGTCTTCTCCGCCTTCTCGCGGCGCGGTCGCAGCCCGAGCCGGTGCAGGGCGTACCCGACGCCGAACGCACCCAGGTAGATCCACGTCGCCAACCCGGACGGGCCGCCGTTCACACCGAATTCGGTGGCGGCGGCCAGCCAGCCGCCGGTGGCGGCGGTCGCGGCCGAGGCGCCGACGATGCGGGCACCCTGCAGGCGGTTCATGGCGCTGGCGTAGGTGACGATCGTCCCAGCGATGGTCACCGTGCCGATGCCCCACCACGGCAGGTGGTAGGCGTGCACGGCTGCGCCGGCGGCGTAGATGGCGGGCAGGGCCAGCAGCGGGGTGCGCGCGGCGGGGGCTGCGGCGAACCAGCGCGCGGTTGCCTTGCCGCTCGCCTTGGTGGCGTACCACAGCCAGCTCTCGCCGGGCTCCTCGTCATCGTCCTGCACTGCGGGGGCGTGACGGATGTGCGGCGGGCGCTCGTGGGTGGCCTTGGCTTTCACCACGTGACCTCTGCCTTTCGATCTAGGGTGCGCCCCAGCCCCGGGGGAGGAAGAGGCTGGGGCGCCGAAGGTGGTTAGACGGCGGCTTCGCCGGTCATCCAGCGGCCGTTGTACGGAAGCACGACGCCGTTCGCGACGGCCTGCAGAATCTCCTGGTACTGGACGAGGAACTGCTGGTGCGCGTCGCCCATCGCCTTGGCCAGCTCCATCACGTGCTCGGTGAACTCGCCGAGCCCCTGCACCGCGACGGGGTCGAGGCCGATCGTGTCGACGCAGGAGGCGTGCAGCTGCTCGTAGGCGGCGGCGTAGGTGCAGATCCCGGCGACCTCGCCCGTCATGAAGTTGATGAGCTCGTAGTCGGCGCCGGCCTCGAAGTCGCGAACCCGGTCGGCCACCTGACCCCAGTCCATGGGCGACAGCTGGGCCACGGTGGCGGCGTCGTTCACCGGCCAGCCGTTGCCGTCTCTGGTGCTGGCCTGCCGGGGGATGTCCGTGGTCCGGGGGCGTGCGGTTGCTTCCATGTCGGTGTTCTCCTTGTGATCGGTGCAGGTGGGGCACGACGTCTTCCGGACGCCGTCGATGGTGATCTGGACGTAGGTGCCGTTGCCGGTGCACTTCTCCGGGGTGCAGTAGCCCGCGGACGAAGCCGCCAGGCGCTGCCATGCAGCCCTGACAGCTGGGTCGGTGATGGGATTTCCGGTGTCCGCGGGGACGGTCTCCGGGGTGCGGGCGGCTGCAGGAGCCTCGGTGTCGCCGGTCTCGTCGTTGCGTCGCCACCACACGAAGCGGCGCAGCAGACGCCACCGGGGCCTGGGCGTCGCCGCCTCCGGGGTGACGGGTGTGGCGTCCTCTTCGGTCTTCGGGCCGTCGGAGGCTGTGTCGCCCATCGGCGCGTCCGCCTCGTCGACGGGGACGCGGAGCCACTTCTCTCCGTCCCACACGAGCTTGTGCTGCGGCCGTTCTGCGCCCGTACCGCTGTCAGCCGCTTCGGGCGTCCCGTCGGCCTCGCCCCGACGCGGCCACCACGCCAGGCGGCGGCCTGGATCTCCGTCACGGCCACCCCACCGGCGCTGGGTGGCCTCGACCACCGCGCGACCGCGGCTGACCGCTGCCTCGCGCGCCTTGCCGACGAGCTCGGCAGCGCGCTCCCGCTGAGCCTCCCGCGTCTCAGCCCGTACGGGCCGGCCGCGCGACCACCTCGCCCTGGCGGCACCGACGCCGCGGCCGACCAGTTCGCCGGTGGCGGGGAACAGCCGGTTGGCTTCGACATTCCCGCCGGCGGCGTTGATCGCCCGGACCGCCCACGACGGGCGTTCCTCGTCAGCCTTGGTGCGGTTGGCGTGCCGCGCGATGGCGATGATGGCCCACACCACGATGAGGCCGATGATGATGTGCTCAATCCTCGGCATCGTCACCCTCCCCAGCCGGAGGGACCGGGGTGGTCTTGCGCAGGTCGGCGAGCGCCATCTGCAGAGTTCCGCCGACCAGAATCAGCAGCACCGCCACGACGAGCAGGACCAGCGGCATGGCGATCAGCCAGTACGTGACCAGGACTGCGATCGTGAAGAACATCAGCTCCGACACGCTGGGGCGGTTCGCCCACATGGCGGCCGCCAGTCGACGCTTGGTGACGGGGGTCATCACATGGCCCCCGTCACCCAGGACCACGCCTGCGCGGAGATGGCCTTGGGCCAGGAGAGGCTGCCGCCGCCGGTCGCCCACAGCAGCGGGAACATGACGATCATCCCGTAGGTGATCGGCTTGAGGCCGCCGCCGTCCCACACGTCGATCAGAACGGCGAAGCCGAGCACGACCGCCACGATGGCGGCGATGGCCACCGTGGGGACTTCGCCGATACTGAAGTCCCAGCCGCGCAGCCAGTCGCCAACGAACGACGACGCCACGCCCACGCCGCCGAGGAACATCAGGACGGAGATGATCCGGCACAGCACCGCGCGAGGAAGGATCCCCCTGCCGCCGGTCTTGCCCTTGCCGCCGCCTTCCTCACCACCGCTGCGAATGATCTTTGCGCGCTTTTTGTGGAACAGGATGCCCAGCGCCAGGCTCAGCAGCCCGAACGCGATAGCCGGGGTGTCACCCATTCTTGGCCTCCTTGAGACACGTCGGATATTCACTGCCACGCCCGTCGCCAGAGTGGAGAGGGGCGCACGCCCGGTACTGGGCCTTCGTGACCGGCACCGGAATCGGGTCCTCACCCCAGGCGGTGACGACCAGCAACCAGTAGGTGCGTGGGCATCGACTAGCGTCGGCGCCCTGACAGCCCGACTCGGTCCACTGCCTCACCACCGACCCCTCCGGCCCGCACCCGGTCAGGGTGAGGAGAGCGAGCGCTGAGAAAGCGAGCGCGACGACAACGCGCTTCGCGGTGATCACGCCGCCATCACCCCCACGGGAATCGCGGTGACGAGCACGACCACGGCTGCGATCACCAGGTCAACGGCTCGGCGCACGGTCCGGTACTTGGCCACGGCCAGGACGGACATGTGCCGCAGGTGGCCGAAGCCGTAACCGGCCACCATCCGCTTAAGCTCCTCGTCGTCCGCAGCGCGGGCATAGGAGACGAAGCCGGTGCCGCCCTTGCGCGGAATGTAGGGGCGCACCGCCAGCAGCAGGAGCACGGCGGCGACGGCCAGCATGACGCCGGCACCGCCGATCGCCACCATGGCGACCGGGTGGATGCGGGGGCGGGCGACGGCGAGGGCGACCACCGCGGAGGCCAGGCCGAGTGCGAACGCCAGCAGCATGTTCGCCTTGCCGTCCACCCGGGCGAGGGTCGCGTCCACGTCCGCGGTGGCCCGCTCGGTCGCGCCTTTGATGGAGTCGCCGATCGCCCGGTTGAGGGCGGCGTCGGGCTGGCTTGTCGGGAACCTCAGTGCCATCAGAATCACTCCGCCTCGTCGTGGTCGCCGCTGGAGTCCGCCGCGTTGCGGATGGCGCGGCGGTAGGAGGCGGTGATCGCCACCGTCGGGATCGCCAGGTTGGCCAGCAGGCCGACGATGGGCAGGAGCGTGTCGAGGAGGTTCATGCGGACGCCTCCGCGGGCCCGGCGACGGCGCGGAACGCAGCCGCGGAGGAGAACTGCCAGGCGGCGTCGAAACCCTCGGCGCGGTCGAGCAGCATGTCGCGGGTGGCGCCGCTGGCGCGCATCGTCTCGGCCTGGCGGTAGGCGGCCTCAAACGTCGTCACAGCGTCGCCTCCGCCAGCCACCGGTCCAGCTCGGCGTTCACCCTGGGGCGCTCGCTGCCGGACGGCACCACCGCGCACGTGTCGATGACGAACTCCTGCAGCGGGCGCCGCTCGGTGTAGAACTCCTTGCCGTCGCGAGTCGTCGGCAGGGTGAGCGTCATGTAGTCGCGGTCCACGATGTGCGGCTCGACCCGGACCGCGCCGTCACCGGTCGGCGCGGTGAAGCCGTCGATGAGCAGCACGCGGGCGAACACAACCTCGGCGACCTTGTTGGTGCCGTGGTCGGGGACGAGCAGCCGGACGGCGAACGGGTCGCACACGCGGTAGATGAACGTGGCGGTGTACGGCTTCGCGTCGTGGTCGGCGGCATCCCACAGGAGGAGCGACCGGCGCAAGAGCGTCGTCATGCCGTCACCGCTGCGAACACGTCGGCGGGCGGGGTGAGACCGCGGGCGCGGGCGACCTGGCAGAGGATGGCGAGCGCGATCCGCTCGGCGTCGTCGACGCTCGTGCCGGTGCCGGTGAACCCGAGGTCGATGCGGATCCCGGCGTCGGCGTTGGAGTTGAGGCCGACGAACGCGTCGTCGACGGTGAGGTCGTTGGCCATGCAGGTGCCGAAGTCGCCGGCATTCTCGCCGGGGATGTGGTTGACGCACCACGACGTGTGCTCCTGCTCAGGCAGACGCTGGAGCGGCACGAGGGACGGACGCTGTGCCATCATGGGGTAGTTCCTTCCTGTCTTCGGGACGGGAACGAGGGCGGCCCGGATCTTGGCGGAGAGGGGCCGTCCCTCGTCATTTCTGGGGGTGGGCATGTTCACGCCACCTCGTCGTCAGGGATGTCGACCAGGGCGTCGACGTCGTACGCCCGGAAGCGGTACTGACCGCCAGGCGTCAGAACGAAGGGCAACCGGCCCGACGTCGCCCACCCGATGACGGTGCGCTTGCACACGTCGAAGACGTCCGCTACGTCTTCGGGCTTCAAAAGGCGCTCGCGACGCGGGCGGCTCTGGACGAGGTTCCGGCGCACAGGTCGCCCCCTTCTGCTGATCGGGCGACCCGACTGCCCAAATCGGACATCTAGTCAGGTCTCCACCGGGCTTGCGTGTCTAGCGACTGACTAGAGCGTGACTGAAACTGATTAGCACGTCAAGGTGAATCGGCGAAGTTCTCGGCAAGTCGAGGTAGACATGCACCATGAGCTGCGATTTCCCGTGACTCTTGACATGGCTCGCTGGTAGGCGACCATTGGGTTTAGAACAGACTGGCCATAGACTTCACACCGAATGAGGAGAGCCGATCATGCGATTCAGGCTTCTCGCTGACCTCTGCGAAGACGGGGACTGCCCGAAGGTGTACGAGTACAAGCCCGACGCCGATTACGTGGCCCTCCAGGGCTACCGGCTCTCGGACGACGAACTCGCGGAGCTCGGCGAGATCCCTCCGGGGGAGATCGTCATCAAGTTCCCCCGGGCCCTCGTCACCCACATCCCCACCGAGGTGAGGGAAGCATGACGCCGGAGGACATCGAGCGCTGCTTCGAGGGGGCCACCGTCTCCACCTTCCGGCTCGAGACCCTCCAGCAGTACACCGTCGACAGCGAGGTCCCGCGCATCCAGGCGTGGCTCCGCGGCGAGCCTCGCCCTGACCGCTCCGTCCGCACCTCCCCGTGGCTGCGGCGTGTGGCCGTCACCACAGCGGCCGGGCGGCACTGGTCGCGGGTGCACATCGTGGACCTGCCGCTGAGCGACTACGTTCGCTACCAGCTGGTGGGCTACGTCGAATCGGCGGCGGCAGGCGAGGAGATCCGTATCGCAGTCCGCTCGGATCACCCCGAACTGACTGACCTACATGAGGACTTCTGGCTGTTCGACGAGGACACGTCCGCGGTCTCCGCCATCGCGATGCGGTACGACCCGGTCGGCCGGCCCCTCGACCGCGAGCTAGTCACCGACCCCGGCCGGATCGCGGCCTACAAGGCGGTGCGCGCCGCGGCGTGGGATGCGGCCATACCCCTCAACGAGTTCCTGGCCAATCAGGCACGCCAGGAGCGCACATGCAACGCCTGACAACGATCGAGTGATGAAGGGGCGGCCTCCAAGCCGCCCCTTCTGTACACCTGGAGGTGGAACCACGTGACCGACGCGGAGCCGCGTACACAGCGCGATTACCTTGGCATGGAGCTGCGCCGACTCCGCGAGCTCGCCGGCCTGAGCGGAGAGGCTATCGGGGCCGCCATCGGAGTCTCGCAGGTGTCAGCGTCCCGGATCGAGCGCGGCGTCAAGGTGCCCACGGCTGCCGAGGTCGGCGCGTGGGCCGACGCCGTGAACGCGGACGCGGAGACTCGGGAGCGACTGCTACAGCTGGCGGAGGCGGCGCACACCGAGGTCGTCACCTGGCGGGCCGCACTGCGAGGCCAACTCCACATGCAGGGTGAGATCGCTCAATCTGAATCCACGGCACGAACCATAAGGAACTACCAGCCGTTGATCGTTCCCGGGCTGTTGCAGACCGCCGACTATGCGCGGCGGGTGTTCGAAATGTCGGACACTGGCGGCACTCGGGACCACGCGGCAGCCTTGGGCAAGCGCATTCAGCGGCAAGAGATCCTCTACGACACCACCCGCCGCTTCGAGTTCCTCATCACCGAGGCGGCCTTGCGTCTGCGGGTGGGAGGTGTGAACACGCTTCTCGCCCAGGTTGACCGGATCATATCTTTGGCTGCCCTCGACAACATCTCGGTGGGCATCCTGCCAATCGACCGACAGGTGACGTTCCTAGGCTGGAACCCCTTCGTCATCTATGACGATGTTGAGGAGGGCCGTCCCTTCGTGCGTGTGGAGATGACGCACGGCGTGACGACCATAGAGCGGCCGGAGGACGTTGCCCTGTACGTCTCAACCATGAACAGCCTCCGCCGTGACGCCTTCTGCGACGACGAAGCGAGAGAACTCCTGGGCTTGATCGTCCACACCATCCGCGACGCGGGGTAGACCACGTCAGCAACCTGAGAGCCCCGGGCCGGCCGCCCGGGGCTCTCTTGTTGCGCTCGGTGTTCGCCTACGGATGTGACGCCTGGGCCGTCTGTGGGCCGTCCAACAACCGACTGCTGCCAATCACAACCAACGCTAGCAGTAGCCGTTTTCCCAGGTCAGAGCCTATTCGGATCATGTCTCCGCAGGTGGCGAAACCAAAGCAACGAGTACGACGTGTACTCCCGGGCGCGGGGTGCCGCGCGTGACGCGTACCGGATCGTCGTCAACCGCAGCAGCGGTGTGACGTGGTTCTCCCCCAACCATTACACCGACTTCTACCGGCTCTAGGACCGCCATGACCGCCGCCGCACATCCGCCGCCGCACTGGCTGACAGTGTCCACCGACCCTGCGCCGGCACTGGTGGATGGGCGGGCCTGCCGGACGCGTGCCGCCTTCTTCGAGGAGGTGGCACGCGCCCTGCGCCTCCCCGGCCACTTCGGCCGCAACTGGGACGCGCTCACCGACTCCTTGCGCGATGTCGGCGCAGTCACCCTGATCGTCGGGCACGCGGAGGAACTGCTCAGCGCCGAGCCTCCCGGGCAGCTCGCGACCCTGCTGGCCGTCCTCGCCGACGCGGCCGAGACGGGGCTGACCGCGACCCTGTACACCGACCCCGGCCACGAGGCCCTGCTCCGGCAGC
This sequence comes from Nonomuraea sp. CA-143628, assembly GCF_050942315.1. Lineage (NCBI taxonomy): Bacteria > Bacillati > Actinomycetota > Actinomycetes > Streptosporangiales > Streptosporangiaceae > Nonomuraea > Nonomuraea sp. CA-143628. Next base: position 6,143,327 of record NZ_CP192072.1, on the reverse strand, counting down.
GGGTCGCCGCCGCGCCGGCCTGAAACCTCGGGCCGTGCCCTCCCCAGTCCAGGACCGTGTGCGCTGATTCAGCGTCGCCCGCGACGGGCGGTGCCGAAGATGGATCTGGTGATCTCCCGGCCGAGGCTGGAGGCCGCCGACCGCGCCAGGGACTGGAACTCCTTCGACTCCAGCACCCGCTCCAGCATGGACTGCTTCGGCTCCGGCTCCCTGGCCCGCTCCGGCTCGCGCGGAGCTTCTGGGCCCTTGGGAGGCTCGGCCAGCTTCGCGGACAGGATCTCGTAAGCCGACTGGCGGTCGACCGCCGTACCGTACTTCCGCTGAAGCGGCGAGGCGGCGATGACGCCTTGGACCACGTCCGGGCTCGACGGTCCCATGAGCGTCTGAGGGGCGCGCAGGCGCGTCCAGGCCACCGGGGTCGGCGCGCCCGTCTCGGACAGGACCGTCACGACGGCTTCTCCGATGCCGACCTCGGTGAGCAGCCGCTCCAGGTCGTAGGAGGACGAGGGGAAGGTCGAGACGGTGGCCTTGAGCGCCTTGGCGTCCTGGGGGGTGAAGGCGCGCAGGGCGTGCTGCACGCGCGCGCCCAGCTGGGCCAGCACGTCCGTCGGCACGTCGTTCGGCGTCTGGGTGACGAAGAACACGCCCACGCCCTTCGACCGGATCAGCCGTACGGTCTGGGCGATCGACTGCAGGAACGCCTTGGACGCGTCGTCGAACAGCAGATGCGCCTCGTCGAAGAAGAACACGAGCTTCGGCTTGTCGACGTCCCCCACCTCAGGGAGCTCATGGAACAGGTCGGCGAGCAGCCACATCAGGAAGGTGGAGAAGAGCTGCGGCCGGTCCTGTACGGCGGGCAGTTCGAGAACGGAGATCACCCCGTGACCGTCCGGCGTCACCTGGAGCAGGTCGCGCACGTCGAACTCCGGCTCGCCGAAGAACGCCTCCGCCCCCTGCGCCTCGAAGTTGGTCAAGGCGCGCAGGATGACCCCGGCCGTCGCCGCCGACAGCCCGCCGATGCCGCTCAGCGCCTCCGGCGTGGTGGTCAGATACCGGATGACCGCGATCAGGTCTTTGAGATCGAGCAGCGGCAGCCCTTGCTTGTCTGCGAAGTGGAAGATCAGTCCGAGTGTCGACTCCTGCGTCTCGTTGAGCCCGAGGACCTTGGCCAGGAGGGTCGGGCCGAAGGCGGTCATGGTGCCGCGGATCGGGATGCCGTCTCCCAGACCGCCCAAGGAGAAGAACTCCACCGGGCAGGCCGCGGGCTGCCAGGTCTCGCCCACCTCGGCGGCACGCCGGGTGACGCGCTCGGAGGCCGTACCCGGTGAGGCCAGGCCCGACAGGTCGCCCTTGATGTCGGCGAGGAAGACCGGGACTCCCTGGGCGGCGAGTTGCTCCGCCATGAGCTGGAGGGTCTTGGTCTTTCCGGTTCCGGTGGCGCCGGCGACCAGTCCGTGCCGGTTCAGCATGCTCAGGGGGATGCGGATCCGCTCGGCGGAGTCGGCGGTGCCGTCCTCGCGCACCAGGGCACCAAGCTCCAGTGCCGCTCCCTCGAAGTCGTACCCCTTCATCGCTTCTCCCCGAAACGTCCGCCGAGGGGTCGTGCGCATCATGCTCGATTCGCAGGTGCGAAAAACCCGCACCTGGGCAAAAGCGCTTATGCGATGGACGAGTTCTGTGACTTTTGCCTATCGTGTGGCCTATGTCCAGTCCTGAGGCGTCAAGACGCTAGCCACCGGTTCTTCCGGTGGCTTCTCGTGATGTCACGCGGCAGCGCCGCCCCCTGAGGCCAGCGCGCCCTTTCGTCACTCTCGCCGCCGGATCACCGTCATACGGACTGATTCATTCCAGGTGTTCCGCTCCGCCGGACCTGGTCCCTTCTTTCACGCGGTAGCGCCCGCGCATCCCTGATGGTGTGCGCGGTGGCGCGCCGCGTCGTCCTGTGATGCCCTTTCAACGCGGCCTGGAGTCCTTCGCTCATGCCCTTCGCCATCTACATCCTCGGACTGGCGGTCTTCGCCCAAGGAACGTCCGAGTTCATGCTCTCCGGACTGGTTCCGAACATCGCCGGTGAGCTGAACGTGTCCATCCCCGCCGCCGGCGCGCTGACGTCCGCCTTCGCCGCGGGAATGATCGTGGGAGCGCCGCTGATGGCGGTGCTCAGCATGCGCTGGCCGCGTAGACGGGCGCTGCTCGTCTTCCTGGTCGCGTTCATGCTCGTACACGTCGCCGGCGCGCTCACCACCAGTTTCCCGGTGCTCCTGGTGACCAGGGTGCTCGGAGCGCTGGCCAACGCCGGCTTCCTCGCCGTGGGGCTCGCCACGGCGGCCGGCATGGCCCCGCCGAACGCCAAGGGGCGGGCCACCTCCATCCTGCTGGGCGGCATCACGCTCGCCTGTATCGCAGGGGTGCCCGCCGGTGCCGCGCTCGGTCAGACGTTCGGCTGGCGGTCGGCGTTCTGGGTCGTGGCCCTGATCTCCCTGCCGGCCGTCTTCGCCGTGCTGCGCTCGGTGCCGGACCTCACGCCGGCGACGGGAGACCCCCGCGCGGGGCGCGAGCTCCGGGCCCTGCGCGGCCCGCGACTGCTCGTCGTGCTGGCGCTGGCCGCGCTGGTGAACGCCGCCACCTTCTGTACGTTCACGTACCTGACCCCACTGGTCACCAACGTGAGCGGCTTCTCGCCGGCCTGGGTGCCGGCGGTGCTGGCGCTGTTCGGTCTCGGGTCGTTCGCCGGGGTGACCATCGGCGGGCGCCTGTCCGACACGCGGCCGACGCGGGTCCTGATCGTGGGTGGGATCGCCCTGCTCGCCGGGTGGGCGCTCTTCGCCGCAGCGGCCGGCAGCCCGGTCGCCACGCTTCTGCTCGTCTTCGTCCAGGGGACCCTGTCGTTCGCCGTCGGCTCGACCCTGATCGCCCAGGTCCTGTACGCGGCCACCCAGGCGCCCTCGCTCGGCGGTTCCTTCGCGACCGCGGCCCTCAACGTGGGCGCGGCGGCCGGTCCCGCCATCGGCGGCGCCACCATCGCCGCCGGGCTCGGCTACCACTCGCCTCTGTGGGTCAGCGCCGCGCTGGTGGCGGCGGCGTTCGCCACAGCGGGCCTCGCCCAGGCCCTACGGCGTCACGCTGTGGTGGCCGCACGGTAACCTAGGGCCACCTGGCGCGCTCGCGCACGCGTGCTTTTGGTCGTTCCCTACAACTGTGGAGCCTTGGTGTGCTCCCTCTGCGACATTTCCCTACGAGCCGGCAGAGGCAAGGCTGTACAGGTGCGGGGGGTGCCACAGGGAAGGCGCGCACAGTCAACAGGAGGGCTCGGTCGGGTGTTCAGTCGTGTCGCCATCGTCAACCGTGGTGAGGCCGCGATGCGGCTCATCCACGCAGTCCGGGAGCTGGCCGCGGAGACCGCGACACCGATCCAAACCGTCGCGCTGCACACCGACGTCGACCGCGCCGCCACGTTCGTGCGCGAGGCCGACCTCGCCTACGATCTCGGTCCGGCGTCCGAGCGCCCGTACCTCGACCTGAAGGTGCTGGAGCGCGCGCTGGTGGAGACCGGGGCCGACGCCGCGTGGGTCGGCTGGGGGTTCGTCGCCGAGGACCCGGCGTTCGCGGAGCTGTGCGAGAAGATCGGCGTCACCTTCGTCGGGCCGAGCGCGGAGGCCATGCGCCGGCTCGGCGACAAGATCGGCGCGAAGCTGCTCGCCGAGGAGGTCGGCGTGCCGGTCGCGCCGTGGAGCCGCGGCGCGGTCGAGACCCTGGACGCCGCCCTCGAGGCGGCGGCCGAGATCGGCTACCCGCTGATGCTGAAGGCGACCGCGGGCGGCGGCGGGCGAGGCATCCGCGTGGTCACGGACGAGGCCGAGCTCGCCGACGCCTACGAGCGCACCAGCCAGGAGGCCGCTCGGGCGTTCGGCAGCGGCGTGGTGTTCCTGGAGCGCCTGGTCACCGGCGCCCGGCACGTCGAGGTCCAGGTGATCGCCGACGGCCAGGGCACCGCGTGGGCGCTCGGCGTGCGCGACTGCTCGGTGCAGCGGCGTAACCAGAAGGTCATCGAGGAGTCGGCCTCGCCGGTGCTCAGCCCCGCGCAGACGGCCGAGCTCAAGGCGTCGGCCGAACGGCTGGCCGTCGCGGTCGATTACCGGGGCGCGGCGACCGTCGAGTTCCTCTACCACCCCGGCGACCAGCTGTTCGCCTTCCTCGAGGTCAACACCCGCCTGCAGGTCGAGCACCCGATCACCGAGTCCACCACCGGGTTCGACCTGGTCAAGGCGCAGTTGCGGGTGGCATCCGGCGGCCGGCTCGACGGCGCGCCGCCGGTGGAGCGCGGGCACGCCGTCGAGGCCCGGCTCAACGCCGAAGACCCCGACCGCGACTTCGCGCCCTCCCCCGGCCGCATCGCGCGGCTGGACCTGCCCGCCGGGCCGGGCATCCGCGTCGACACCGGCGTCAGCGAGGGCGACACCATCCCGGCCGATTTCGACTCGATGATCGCGAAGATCATCGCGTACGGCGGCGACCGCGACGAGGCCCTCGGCCGGCTGCGCCGGGCCATGGCGCAGACCACGGTGATCATCGAGGGCGGCGCGACGAACAAGAGCTTCGTGCTCGACCTGCTCGACCAGCCCGAGGTGATCGACGCCAGCGCGGACACCGGCTGGATCGACCGCGTCCGCGGCCAGGGCCGGCTCGTCTCCCACCGGCACTCCGCCGTCGCGCTGGCGGCCGCCGCCATCGAGGCGTACGAGGAGGAGGAGCGCGCCGAGCGGCAGCGGCTGCTGTCCACGGCGTTCGGCGGGCGCCCGCAGGTGCAGCACGAGAGCGGCCGGCCGCTGGACCTCAAGCTGCGCGGCGCCGGCTACCGCGTGCGCGTCGCGCGGGTCGGCGCGCACCGCTTCCGCGTCGGCGTCCAAGCGGGTGACGACGTCCGCACCGCCGACGTCGAGCTTGAGCGCTTCGACCGGCACACCGGGCGGATCATCGTCAACGGCACCCCCTACCGCCTGCTGACCGGCACGCACGGGCCGATCCACCTGGTCGAGGTGGACGGCGTGACGCACCGGGTCAGCCGCGACGAGGGCGGCGTCGTCCGCTCCCCCGCGCCCGCGCTGGTCGTCGCCACGCCGCTGAAGGTCGGCGCCGAGGTCGAGGCGGGCGCTCCGGTGCTGGTGCTGGAGAGCATGAAGATGGAGACGGTCCTGCGGGCGCCGTTCAAGGCGCGGCTGAAGGAGTGCGTCGTCTCCGTGGGCAGCCAGGTCGAGACCGGTGCGCCGCTGCTGCGGCTGGAGCCGCTCGCCGACGACGCCGCCGAAGCCGCGAGCACCTCGGCCGCCGCGTCCGTCGAGCTGGACCTGCCCGCCGCGCCGGGCGAGATCCCGGCGTGGAAGCGCGCCGCGCGCGGCCAGGAGGACCTGCGCAGCCTGCTGCTGGGCTTCGACGTCGATCCGCACGACGAGGGCGGGGTGCTCGAGGACTACCTCGCCGCGCGCCGGGCGGCCACCGAGGACGGCCATCGGCCGCTGGCCGAGGAGCTCGCCCTCGTCGAGGTGTTCGCCGACCTGGCCGAGCTGAGCCGCAACCGGCCGGCGGGCGAGGACGGCGGCGCCGGCCACGTCTACAGCGCTCGCGAGTACTTCCACACCTACCTGCAGAGCCTCGACGTCGAGCGGGCCGGGCTGCCGGCGGCCTTCCAGGCCAAGCTCGCCAAGGCGCTCGGCCACTACGGCGTCACCGACCTGGAGCGCTCTCCCGACCTCGAGGCCGCGGTGTTCCGGATCTTCCTCGCCCAGCAGCGCGCGTCCGCCGACGCCGCGGTGGTCACGACGTTGCTGCGCGCCTGGCTGCGGGAGTCGCCGCCGGACGAGACGCTGCGCGAGCCCGCCGGTCTCGCGCTGGAGCGGCTGCTGGCCGCGACCCAGGTCCGCTTCCCCGTGGTCTCCGACCTCGCGCGCGGCGTGGTGTTCGCCTGGTTCGCCCAGCCGCTGCTGCGCCGCAACCGCGCCCGCGTCTACTCCGACGTCCGCAAACACCTGCGCCACCTGGACGCGCACCCGGACGCGCCGGACCGCGCCGAGCGCATCGCCGAGATGGTACGCACCACCGAGCCGCTGGTACGCCTGCTCGGCCAGCGGCTCACCCGCGACGACCTGGACAACGCGGTCATGCTGGAGGTGCTGACCCGGCGCTACTACGGCAACAAGGGGCTCACCGGCGTCCGCACCAGCCAGGCCGCGGGCTGCACATTCGTGGTCGCCGAACGCGCGGGCTCCCGCGTGGTCTCCTCCGCGGTCGCCTTCGAGGACCTGGGCGGCGCGCTGCGCGGGCTCGCGGAGCTGGTGAGCGGCGAGGACGCCGTCGACGCCGACATCTATCTCGCCTGGGAGAGGCAGCCGGAGGGCTCCGAGGCGATGGCGGCCGCGCTGCACGAGGTCGTCAGCGCGCACCCGCTGCCGAGCCAGGTTCGCCGGCTCACCGCCACCGTCGCGGGCAGCGGCGGCACGGTGATGCACCACCACTTCACCTTCCGTCCGTCGGACACCGGGATGACCGAGCAGCGGCTGATCCGCGGCCTGCACCCGTACATCGCGCAGCGGATGCAACTGGAGCGGCTGAGCAAGTTCGACCTGACCCGGTTGCCGTCGTCGGACGAGGAGGTCTACCTCTTCCAGTGCGTGGCGCGGGAGAACCCGTCCGACGACCGCCTCGTCGCCTTCGCGCAGGTGCGCGACCTGACCGAGCTGCGCGAGCACGACGGCCGGCTGGTCGCGCTGCCGACGGCCGAGGACACCATCGCCACCTGCCTCGACTCCATCCGCCGCGCGCAGTCGCGGCGGCCGTCGGAGAAGCGCTTCAACACCAACCGGATCGTGGTCTACGTCTGGCCGCCGAGCGGCATCACCCGCGCCGAGATCGAGATGATCGCCGCGCGCGTACGGCCGACGACCGTGGGCGCCGGCCTGGAGGAGATCCTGTTCATCGCGCGGCAGCGCGACCGGACGACCGGCGAACTGACGAAGATGGCCGTACGCATCACCTTCGACGCCACCGGCGGCACCGACCTGACCATCGGCGAGCCGTCGGACGAGCCGGTCGAGCCGCTGGACGACTACCGGCAGAAGGTGCTGCGGGCCAGCAGCCGCAACACGGTCTACCCGTACGAGCTGACCGGCCGGCTCGGCGACTTCGCCGAGTACGACCTCGACGACAACCACGCGCTGGTGCCGGTCGAGCGGCCGAAGGGGCGCAACACCGCGGCGATCGTCGCGGGCGTGGTCACCACGCCGACCCGCCGGCACCCGCAGGGCGTCACCAGGGTCCTGCTGCTCGGCGACCCGACCAAGTCGCTCGGCGCGCTGTCGGAGGCGGAGTGCCGCCGCGTGATCGCCGCGCTGGACCTGGCCGAGCGGATGCGGGTGCCGCTGGAGTGGTACGCGCTGTCGGCCGGCGCCCGGATCTCCATGAAGTCCGGCACGGAGAACATGGACTGGGTGGCCGCGGCGCTCAAGCGGATCGTCGAGTTCACCCAGGACGGCGGCGAGATCAACATCGTGGTCGCGGGCATCAACGTCGGCGCGCAGCCCTACTGGAACGCCGAGGCGACGATGCTCATGCACACCAAGGGCATCCTGGTGATGACGCCGGACTCGGCGATGGTGCTGACCGGCAAGCAGTCACTCGACTTCTCCGGTGGCGTGTCGGCCGAGGACAACTTCGGCATCGGCGGCTACGACCGCGTGATGGGCCCGAACGGGCAGGCCCAGTATTGGGCGCCCAACCTGGCCGCCGCGCGGGACGTGCTGATGTCGTACTACGACCACACGTATGTCGCGCCCGGCGAGCAGGGGCCGCGGCGAGCGAAGACCACCGACCCCGTCGAGCGCGACATCTCCGACTTCCCGCACTCCTTGCCGGACAGCGACTTCACCACCGTCGGCGAGATCTTCTCCACCGAGGCCAACCCGGATCGCAAGAAGCCGTTCGACATCCGTACCGTGATGCGGGCGCTGTCCGACCAGGACCACCCGGTGCTGGAACGCTGGGCGGGCATGGCCGATGCCGACACCGCGGCGGTGCAGGACGTGCATCTCGGCGGCATCCCGGTGTGCCTGCTCGGCATCGAGTCACGGGCGGTGCCGCGGCGCGGGTTCCCGCCCACCGACGGCCCGGACACCTACACCGCGGGCACGCTGTTCCCGCGCTCGTCGAAGAAGGCCGCGCGGGCGATCAACGCGGCCAGCGGCAACCGGCCGCTGGTGGTGCTGGCGAACCTGTCGGGCTTCGACGGCTCGCCGGAGTCGATGCGGAAGCTGCAACTGGAGTACGGCGCCGAGATCGGCCGCGCGATCGTGAACTTCCGCGGGCCCATCGTGTTCTGCGTGATCTCGCGCTATCACGGTGGCGCGTTCGTGGTGTTCTCCAAGGCGCTGAACCCGAACATGACCGTGCTCGCGCTGGAGGGCTCGTTCGCCTCGGTGCTCGGTGGCGCCCCCGCCGCCGCGGTGGTGTTCTCCGGCGACGTCAACGTCCGCACCGCGGCCGACCCGCGCGTACGGGACCTGGAGGCGCGCACCGCGGCCGCCGCCGGCACCGAGCGCGCCGCGTTGACCGCGGAGCTCGACGAGCTCCGCGCATCGGTCCGCGCGGAGAAGCTCGGCGAGGTGGCCACGGAGTTCGACCGGGTGCACAACATCCAGCGCGCGGTGGAGGTCGGCTCTGTGGACGCCGTCATCCGCGCCGCCGAACTCCGCCCGCGCATCATCGAGGCCATCGAGTCGCGTCTGCGTTGACCCGGTGTTGGCTCGCGTCAGCCTTCCGTGAGCGCCGCTTTCATGACGTCCCGCAGGGGCGTCGGCGGGTGGCCGATCAGGTCGGCCAGCGCCGGGCCGACCTGGGCGAACTCGCCCTGCCGGCTGGCGGCGAACATGCCCACGAGCATCCGTGCCCGCGGCTCCGGCACGCCATGGGAGAGCAGGCTCGCCACGTACTGCTCGTCGGTGATGGTGACACGCCTGATCGGGCGTCCGGTGAGGTCGGCGGCGAGCGCGGCGACGTCGGCGAGGTCGAGGGCTTCGGAGCCGGTGAGCGGCGGGGTCGGGCCGTCGAAACGGCCCTCGTCGGCCAGGACGATCGCGGCGGCCTCGGCCAGGTCGGCGTGGGCCGTCCAGGAGACCGGCCCGTCCTGCGGCGCGGCCAGTTCGCCGGTCCGCAGGGCGTCGCGCAACAGCATCAGCGTCGTGACGGCGTAGAAGCCGTTGCGCAGCGAGGTCCACGCGACGCCGGACTCCCCCAGCGCCGCCTCGGTGGCGGCGTGGTCGGGCATGGGCGCGAAGAGCGATGACGGGTTCGCGGCCATGTGGCTGGCGTAGAGGATCCGGCGCGCGCCGGCTGCCTTGGCCGCTGTGATCGCGGTGCGGTGCAGGCTGAGCGCCGTGTCGCCGGTGGCGGCGGCGGACACGATCAGGACCTGGGAGGCGCCCTCGAAGGCGTGGGCGAGGCTCGCGGGCTCGGCGTAGTCACCCCGGCGGACGCGGACGCCCCGTTCCCGCAACCACTGTGCCTTCTCAGGGTCGCGGACGCTCACCGCGACCTTCTCGGCGGGGACGCGTTCGAGCAGATCCTCCAGAATCGCCCGGCCGAGCTGTCCGCTTGCCCCGGTGACGATGATCATAAATGACCTCCAGTTGTCGCCCTGCAGCAGGGTCGCCGGGGTCAGATCGACTCCCGCGCATCACTGCTAACGAGATGGACGTTATCACCGATAAATAGTGATGCTAACGCGAATCTGTTATCGTTGCCACCATGGATGCCGATGATGTCGACGCCGAGGGCGGCCCTCGCGAACGCATCCTCGCCGCCACGGCCAAGCTGCTCGCCGAGGGCGGCCGGGAGGCCGTGTCGACGCGCGCGGTGGGCGCCGCGGCCGGTGTGCAGGCGCCGACCATCTACCGGCTCTTCCGCGACATGCGGGGCCTGCTCGACGCGGTCGCGGCCGAGGGCTTCGCCGCCTACCTGAGCAGCAAGACCGGCCGGGAATCCATCGCGGACCCGGTCGAGGACCTCCGCGTCGGCTGGAACCTGCACATCGGTTTCGGCCTGGCCAACCCGGCCCTCTACCTGCTCATGAACGAGCCCCGCCTCGGGGCCGCCGCCGACTCGCCCGCCGCCGTCGCCGGCGAAGAGATCCTCGCCGCGCACATCCGCCGGATCGCCGAGGCGGGCCGGCTGCGCGTCAGCGAGGAACGCGCCGCCCACCTCGTCCAGGCGGCCGGTCTCGGCACGACCGTCACCCTGATCTCCATGCCCGCGGACCGGCGCGATCCGGAGCTGTCCGTCCTCGCCCGCGAGGCGGTCATCGCCGCGATCACCACCGACGCTCCGGCGGCCGCCTCCCCCGGACCGGTCACCGCCGCGGTCACCCTGCGCGCCGTCCTGCCCCGGACCACCGCCCTCACCGACCCGGAGCGGCGCCTGCTGGAAGAGTGGCTCGACCGCATCGCCGACCCGGCCGGCTGACGGCCCCGGGATGGTCCGTCACACGACCCGTCCCGGCCCCTGTGACGGTCCGTGGTGGCTGGGGTCCTTTGAGAGGGAAACCCCCTCCGGGGAGGGGAAGAAACGGTCCCTCGTGGCTGACGCCCCTGGGGACGGATACCCCTCCGGGGGAGGACGAAGCCGCGCGGCCGTGGAGTGGCTAGGGCCCGCAGGGAGGGAAACCCCCTGCGGGGGAGGAAGAAGACGGTTCGTCGTAGCTGGCGGCCCGAAAAGGGGCAGCAAGGAGCTGGCGCCCCCGGAGCGGTCCATCGGGCTGGAGCCTTGCCATGACCAGCGGGATACGTGATGCTTACTGACCTCTTGTGTGAATCGGCCGAAAGCTCCCAGAGCGCATCACTCGTGCTGTTACGTCTGCACCGACGTGGCGACGGGAGCAACCAGAGAGGTAGTTCGTCCCCGTGACCCATGGCCCGTGGCCCCAGCAGCCTGCGCAAACCCCACCGTCGACGCCCATTGAACCGCTGCTGACCAGGGAATACGACGCTGATCCCGCGCTCATGCACGAGCGCCTGCGCGCCACGTACGGACCGGTCGCCCCGGTCGACCTCCTCGGGGTGCCGGTCTGGTTCGTCCTGGGCTATGAGGAAGTGCTGCGCGTCCTGCAGAACACGGGCGGCATCTGGAGCAAGCACGTCGACAGGTGGCAGGCCAACATCGAGGGGCGGCTGCCGGCGGACTGGCCGCTGCTGCCCGTCTTCCAGATCAACAACTCGGCTTTCCAGGAGGGTACGGCGCAGCGCGAGTTGCGGGGCGCGTGGACCAACGCGCTCGCGCCGTTCCAGAACCCCGGCCACCTCCAGGCGCAGCAGTTGGAACGTTCGATCGTGCGGTACGCCGACGACCTCCTCGATGTGCTGGCGGAAGGCGGCTCCAAGGGATGGGCGGACCTGGCGGCGCAGTACGCGCGGCCGCTCCCCCTGATGGTCGCCAACCGCATGCTCGGCTTCACCGCCTCACGCGGCGAGGAGGTCGTGATGGACATCTGGCGCATGGTCGACGCCGGGCCGGACGCGCCCGCGGCGTTCGAGCGGCTGTACGCCGCCATGACGGAGCTCGCGGCGAGCAAGCGCGACCGCCCCGGGGACGACCTGCCCTCCTACATGATCGAGGCGAAGCCGGACATCACGCTGGACGAGCTGGCCCGCGAGCTCCTCATGCTGCCCGGCCTGCTGGACTTCACCGCCAGTCTCGTCTGCAACGTGGTCGTCGAGGTCGTCTCCAATCCGGATGTCCGGGAGAGTCTGTCGGTGGGTTCGATCGACGAGACGGTCAATCGGGTCGCCCTGCTCAATCCGCCGATGGCCAACCTGACCTTCCGGTTCCCGATGACGGACGTGAAGCTGGGCAACTACACGATCGCCGCCGGGGATCCGGTCATGCTCTCCGTCGCGGGCGCGCACGCCGATCCGCGATTCGCCGGGGCGATCGATCGGCAGGCCATCCGCAGCACCCGTGCGCACCTCGCCTGGGGCGCGGGGCCGCACAGCTGCCTGGGCCAGCGGCTCGCGACCCAGATCGCCACGATCGCCGTACGCCGGCTCTTCAACCGGTTCTCCAAGATGAAGCTGGCGCTGCCGGCCGACCAGCTGCCCTGGCGCTCCTCCCCCTTCATGCGGGCGCTGCGGTCCCTGCCCGTCCAGTACGAACTCGCCAGCCCTCACGTCCCCGCGACCGCCCCCGCTCCCGTGGACGCGCAGCCGTCCCCGGCGGGTGAGGCCGCCGGCGGACAAGGATCGCCCCGTTCCGCGCTGTGGAACTTCCTGCGCGGGCTGCGGCGCGGACGATAGGGCCCGTTCAGGTGGAGGGGGCTCTCCACTTACCGTGCTACGGTATCCCGGTAACTGGAGAACCAACTCCAGTTACCGGGATGGAGGATTCGTGCCCTACAAAGGACCCCTGCCGAAGCAAATGGTCACCCGGGTCAACGCCTGCGCGAGCGCGCTGCGCTCCTCTCCTCGCTGGGGCAGGCTGGTGCGCAAGCACCTCACGATCGTCACCTACACAGGACGTCGCTCGGGACGCGTCTTCAGCACACCCGTCGCCTACCGGCGGGCGGACGACGTCGTCACCATCGGCGTGCAGATGCCGGACGCCAAGAAGTGGTGGCGCAACTTCCTGGACGAGGGCGGCCCGATATCGCTGGACCTGGACGGCGCCGATCGCACCGGGCACGCGGTCGCCCGGCGCGACGAAGCGGGCCGCGTCACCGTCACCGTGCGCCTCGACGGCTGAGCTGAGCCGTCACCCTCGCACCGTGGCGGTCTTCAGCCGCGGTGCGGCGGCGATCTCGGCTTCGGTGAAGCGCTCGGTGACCCACTGGCGGCGCGAGAACAGGACCGTCTGGTCGGTGTGGTGGGGCGAGGCGGGGTTGGCGGACAGGGAGTAGGTCAGGACGGTACGGGTGCGGGGCCCGTCCGGGGTGAGCTCGACGGCCATCATGAAGCTGGAGCCGGTGTCCACCTCCGGGTAGCGCCCGTCGGCGCCGAGCGGACCCCTCATGCGCACCCTGTCGAAGCAGCCCTCCCCCTCGGTGCAGCCGGGAATCGGGATCGAGGCGTAGCGCTGCGCCTGGCCCGGAGTCAGCGTCAGGGGGACGCGGTTGGTCTGGAAGAAGAGCACGGCGTCGGCCAGGGCCTGCCGGACCGTCGGATCGTCGCCCCTGAGCCCCCGAGGAGTGGTCAGCGGACGCGCGGGATCGAACGGCACCCGCCAGGGGCTGTACCTGGGCTCCCCCGGCTTGGTGGGACGCTCGAGCCGGGTGAAGAACTCCCGCCACAGGATGGCCCCGTGGCCGTCCAGAGTGGCACGACCGTCCCAGTCGCCCAGCGTCCGGCAGGCCTCGCGCACGTTCACCCGCTTGCCTTCGGAGGTGGTCGGCTCGGGGTTGGCCCGGCACATCCGGAGCAGGTCCGAGCGCATGAGCTCGAAGGTGTAGTCGCGCTTGCCGTACGCGGTGGCCTGCAGCGTTTCCAGGGTGAAGCCGGGCGCGCCGAGGCCGTCGGCGCCGGACCGCCGCTGGGCGATCATGTCCAGGCTGACCCGGGGGCGCGGCTCCAGCTCGGTGCGCGACTTACCCCACGCGAGCGGATAGCCGGTCAGCGGCGCCGAAGGATTCGTCATCCAGAAGGTGTTGTTGGAGTTGGCCACGTAGTCGGCGCGGGTAAGCCTGGGCTGCTTGCCCGGCCCGAAGATGCCGGGCACCACGGCGTCGCCGTCCTTGCCCCACCGGCACGCGGACGTCGAGCCGTCCAGGACGTATGCCTCCAGGCCCGGGATGGGCGAGGGCTTGGCGCAGCGGCGCGCCTTGGCGTCGGTGACGTGCGGGACCACCGAGGCGTCGGCGAAGTAGGCCGTCCCGCCGGCGTCGGTGGCCAGCGTGTGGACGAACGCCATGCCCTGGTAGGTGTTCTGGGCCGCGCGTAGCTCGGTGAGGTTCCTCGCCCTGCCCATCGCCAGCCACTCGTCGGCCGCGCGCAGGTTGGCGGCGCTGACGTCGGCCAGCGCGTACGCGACCTTGTCGGTCTGGCCGACGGCGAGCACCGGGCCGTAACGCGAGGTGTAGAGCGTGTGGCCGCTGGTGGTGCCGTCCTGAAGGGTGACCTCCACCTCCTGGCGGCCGACCGGCTCCGCGTGGCCGTCCACCAGGTAGCTGCTCCGGTCGCCCGCGAGCCTCAGCTGGTAGACGGTGAAGCGCTGGGCGTGGGAGACGGTGTGGGTCCAGGCCAGGCTCGCGTTGTGGCCGATCTGGACGACCGGGGTGCCGTACAGGCTGCCGCCGGAGACGTCGAGCACGCCGGGGATGGTGAGTTGCACCTGGTAGAAGCGGCGGATCCCGTTCCAGGGGAAGTGCGGGTCGGCCAGCAGCATGCCGTGGCCGTCGCGCGTCGCCTGACGGCCCAGCGCCCAGGCGTTGCTGCCCGCGGGCGGTCTCCTGTCCGGCCCGTCTGCCTCGGGGCCGCGTACTCCGGTGATGGCGTCCTTGAGCCCGGCGCTGCCCACCATGCGGTTGAGGTCGAGCAGGTTGTTCCAGATGTCCGTGGCGGTGATGGGGCCGACCCACGCCTTGCCCCGGCAGGTGGGATCGGGCAGGTTCGCCGCTCCGGTGTCGGCCAGGTAGCGGTTGTATCCCGCGACGTAGCCGTCGACCAGGCGGCGCACCTCGGCCCCCGGCCCCACTGGCGCGGACCGGGCCAGCAGCCGCCCTACGACGCCCGAGTCGGTGACGCTTTTGTAGTAGACGTCGCTGGACAGGTTGGTGACCGGGCGGACCGGGTCGTCGGACATGGCCGTGGCGCCGAAGTAGCGGGACCGCTCGCCCCGCATGGTCACCACCCACGAGGCCAGCACGCACAGGTTGTCCTGCGCGAAGGCGTAGCCGTACCCGAACCCGAGGCCGCCATAATCTTTGGCGGATATGTGCGGGATGCCGTACTCGGTGCGCCGGATCGTGGCGGAGTAGCCCTCGTCGGCGGCAGTGGCGGCGGACGGCGCTGCCGCGCGCACCACCACCACCGCGGAGGCGAGCACGAACAGCGCGACCAACCGCGATATGAGCTTCATGCGGCTCCTATTCGAAACGGGCGCTGTCGGGCGCGGTCAGGCGCCTGAGCAGCGGCAGGCCGGCCAGAATCACCAGCAGGGAGGCGGTCAGGCCGCCGCCGACGGTCGCGAAGTAGACAGGGCCGGGCAGCGCCAGAGACGTCTTCCTCATCGCGAGCTGGTCGATGAGCGGCTCGGCCACGCCGAAACCGGCGCCCGCGGCGAGCACGGCGGCCAGGACGAGCGGCAGCGCGGACTCCAGCAGCACCACCCCGGCCAGGGTGCGGGTGGGGGTGCCGGCCAGCCGCAGCAGAGTGAAGGGCTGGCGGCGTTCGACCAGCCCGCCGCCGACCGCCACCACGAGGCTGCAGCCGCCGACGATGAGGGTCAGGGCGACGACGGCCAGCGCGATGTTCTGGCCTTGGGTGTACAGGGTCGCTCTGACCTGGGCGACCTCGGCGAAGGTCATCGGGGCTTCGACGGTGTGCTCGGCCAGCAGCGTGCGGAGCCGCTCCACCGCCGCCGGATCGGCCGTGGAGATCAGGATCGCCTCCATGGCGAGGCCGTCGGTGGTGGAGACGGATCGGCTGCCGGCTCCCGCGACGGGCAGGATCTTGTCGATGGTGAGCGGGTTGTCGGCGCCGGCCACGCGGTTGAAGACGCCCGCCACGGCGTACGCGTTCGCCGGGCACCGCCCGAGCACGGGGAAGCGGGCCAGGCTCGCGCATTCGACGGCGGTTCGCGGGGGCGGTGGGCCGTCCGTGGGCATAGGGGCGGCCGGCGGCTCCGCCAAGGCGTAGATCGGCAGTACGTCCACGCCCGGGAAGCCGCGCAGCCGGGCGACCACGTCCTTCTGCGCCCGCTGGGACAGCCCCGTGGTGCCGGGCCGGTCGAACTGGGCGCGCAGTACGTGGTTCAGCGCTCCCCCGGCCACGGCCCGCTGGCCGGACAGCACCGCGGGGACGATGCCGGCGAGAGCCGTACCGACGAACACCGCCAGCATGAGCCCGCTCACCGCGCGGAAGGCGGCCTTGGGGTCGGCGGCCATCCGCTGGGCGGCCAGCAGGGTCGCCGCGCTCCGGGTCCGCCGGGCGGCCAGGCGCGCGGCCCGCATCGTCAGCCAGGGACCGGCCAGGATCAGCCCGACCATGATCAGGGCGAGCCCCGCCACGGCCAGCACGGTGTCGAGGTCGTTGTCACCGCGGAACACCGGGCCCGCGAACAACCCCAGCCCGGCCAGCATCGGGATCACCCGCCACGCCCTCGGCGCAGCCGCCGCGCCCTTCCTGGCCACTCCGAGGGGTGAGATCCGCACCCGGCGCAGCGACCACAGGGCGGCGCCCGCCGCGGCGACCGGCACACAGGCGAGCACGGCCGCGTACTGCCAAGGATGTGGGGCGATCAGCTCGGGGAAGTAGCGGACGCCGGTGATCCGCACCCCGGCCAGCGCGGGCCGTACGACCTGGAAGAGCGCCAGGCCGGCCAGCGCGCCGAGCAGCGCGCCCAACGCGGCGTCCACCGCGGCCAGCACGTTGATCTGCCGGGAGGTGGCGCCCACCAGCCGGATCGCCGCCAGGCGGGTCTCACGGCGGGCGGCCGCCAGCCGGGTGGCGGTGCCCACGAGCGCCAGCAGCGGGACGACCAGCGCGATGGCGCCGACTCCGAAGCCGAACTGGTAGATGTCGGCGTTGCCGTCGGTCGCGGGCTCGGTGGCGACCGTGTCGACCTGCCTGGCGCCGGGCATGGCGGCGACCTGCCCCGATGTCCGCCCCACCACGATGGCCAGCTCGTCGGGCCCGGACAGCCCGGCCTGGCCGATCAGCCCGGCACGGGTGCCGGGGAAGCGATCGGCGAGCCGGTCGCGCGGCGCCGAGTCCAGCAGCCTGGCCAGCGCGGGCGAGGCGTAGTACTGGCCGGGAGCGGGCATACGGGACAGGCCGGGGATGACCGGCGCCCGGGCGCCGAGCGCGGCGGCGTCCAGCCTCGTGATCGTCTGGCCGGCGTAGTAGTCCTCGTGGACGTTCCACAGCGCGCCGTCGGCGGTGGCGTCCAGGGCCCAGCCGTTGGGCGCCGTGCCGCGTGTGCACTCCCAGCACTGGCGGTCGTTGGTGGCCTGGAAGGCGTTGAAGAGCGACAGCGTGCCCAGCAGCACCGCGACGCCGGCCGCCACCCCGCCGACGATCAGCGCCAGCCTGGCCACCGTCTCCCTGCCGCTGCTCAGCGACAGCCGCAGGCCCAGCCGGATCATCGTACGATCCCGCTGGCGTACGGGTCGGTGACCCGGCCGTCGCGGACGACGACCTCCCGGTCGGCGCAGGCGGCCACCCGGGCGTCGTGGGTCACCACGATCACGGTGGTGCCCTCCTGGCGGGCCAGGCTCACCAGCAGCTCCATCACGTGCTCGCCGGTGAGCGAGTCGAGCGCGCCGGTCGGCTCATCGGCGAAGACGACCCGCGGCCCCGTCACCAGCGCTCTGGCGATGGCCACCCGCTGCGTCTGCCCGCCCGACAGCTCCCCCGTGCGGCGGCCGCCCAGCTCGGCCAGCTCCAGCCGCTCCAGCCAGGAGGCGGCCCGCGCGTAGGCACGACGGCGCCGGGTACGGCCGAGCAGCAGCGGCAGCGCCACGTTGTCGGCCACGGTCAGCTCCGGCACGAGCTGGCCGAACTGGAAGACGAAGCCGAAGGCGGTGCGCCGTAACTCGCTGCGGCGGCCGTCGTTCAGGGTGTCCAGGCGCCGCCCGTCGAACCACACCTCGCCGCTGTCCGGGGTGAAGATCCCGGCCAGGCAGTGCAGCAGCGTCGACTTGCCGGAACCGCTGGGTCCCATGACGGCCAGGACCTCGCCCGCGCTCACCGACAGGCTGGCCTCGCGCAGCGCGGGCGTGTTGCCGAAGGCGCGGCTGATCCCCTCGGCCCGCAGCACCGGGTTGACGATCATCGCTCGCGCACCGCCGCCGTCAGCGCGTCCAGCCGGGCCTGGGTGACGTCGATCCACCGCAGATCGGCCTCGAGGCGGAACAGCCCGTGATCGGCCAGCAGCGCGTCGACCAGGTTGCCGGCGCGCTTGACCTCGGTGAGCTCGCGCATGCGCCGCAGATGCGTCGCCCGCTGGGCGTCGAGGTAACCGGCCGCGTCGCGGCCCAGCATCAGGGCCAGCACGACCTTGGTGAACAGCACGGTCTGCAGGTACGGCTCGGCCGCCACCGGCTCGGCCAGCCACTCCTCGACCTCGCCCGTGCCGACCGGGGTGATGGCGTAGCGCTTGCGGTCGGGCCCGTCGCCCGGCTCGCTCGGCCCGGCGGTGATCTTGCCGTCTCTGGCCAGCCGGCCGAGCGTGGAATAGACCTGGCCGAAGGGCAGGGGCTTACCGCGGCCGAAGAAGGTGTCGTAGTCGCGTTTCAGGTCGTATCCATGACTCGGCTCCCGTTCCAGCAGGCCGAGCAAGGCGAGGGGGACGCTCATGGGACGCCACTATACCCCGAGGGTATATACGACGGGGATAACGACACCCGCTCAGCCCAGCCGGACCCCCACGACGGCAGTGGCGAGCTGGGTGAGCTGGGCGCGCTGAGCGGCGGAGAGGTGCTCGGTGAGCCCGATGACACGGCGGCCGATCTCGGCGGCACACTCCTCGGCGAACCGCTTGCCCTCGGGGGTGAGGCGGACCAGCACGGCACGGCCGTCATGGGGGGAAGGCGAGCGCTGGACCAGTCCGCGCCTCTCGGCGCGGCCGACCAGGCCGGTCATGGAGGACTTGTCCAGGCCGAGGTAGCCACCGAGTTCGAGCATGCCGCACTGCCGATCGCGCAGGATGCCCAGCAGCCTGATCTGGATGATCGACAGGTCGTGCTCCGCACCGGCCTCGGACAGGACGCGCTGGACCAGGAAGGACAGCTGCACCAGGGCGTCCACTGTGCTCAGGGGTCCGTCGGCCGGGGTGGAGGTCATGTGGGTCAGCCTACTTGACCTAGTACGTGGGACAAACTACTTTCAAAAGTAGTACGTGACACAAACCAACTACGGCAGGAGAACCCTCATGCGCGCCGCAGTCGTCCACTCCTTCGACGCCCCGCCCCGCTTCGGCACCTTCCCGGCCCCCACCCCCTCGGGGGAGCACGAGGTCCTGGTCGACGTGCTGGCCGCCGGGCTGCACCCACGGGTGCGCTCGGCGGCGAACGGCAGCCACTACACCTCCGACGGCACCCTGCCCCTGGTGCCCGGCATCGACGCGGTCGGCCGTACCGCGCAGGGCGAACTGCTCTACTTCGCCACCCCCGACACCGCGCTGGGCACCATGGCCGAGCACGCCGTCGTCGACCGCCGCCGTGCCATCACCCTGCCGGCCGGCACCGACCCGGCCGCCGTGGCGGCGGCCATGAATCCCGGCATGTCCTCCTGGGTAGCGCTGCGCCGCCGGGTGTCCTTACCGCCCGGCGGCTCCGTCCTGGTCATGGGCGCCACCGGTAACGCCGGGCAACTCGCCGTCCAGATCTCCAAGCACCTGGGTGCCGCCCGCGTGATCGGTGCCGGCCGCGACTCGCGACGCCTCGACCTGCTGAAGAGCCTCGGGGCCGACGAGGTGGTCAGGCTCTCCGACTCCGACTCCGACTCCGACTCCGACTCCGACTCCCGCTCCGGCTCTCGCTCCGATTCCGGCTCCGACGACGTCGCCGAGCGGCTCGCGCGGGCGGCCGCTGACGTCGACGTCGTCATCGACTACCTGTGGGGCCGGCCCACCGAGCAGGCCATGTCCGCCCTGCTGACCGCCCGCTCCGACCGCTCCAAGGCCCTGGCCTGGGTCCAGATCGGCTCCATGGCCGGCCAGGACATCACCCTGCCCTCGTACCTGCTGCGCGCGGCGAACCTGAACATCATGGGCAGCGGCCAGGGCTCCCTGACCACCGCCGGCATCATCGCCGAACTGCCGTCCCTCGCCGCGGAGATCGCCTCCGGCGCCCTGGCCGTGGACCCCCTGCCCATGCCGCTGGACCAGGTCGAGCAGGCATGGAACACCCCGACCGCCCCCGGCCAACGCCTCGTCCTGACCCCCTCCCAGCGATGATCCGCGCTTCACGGAGTACTACGACACCCGCGATCCGACGCTGGCCATCTGGCCGCGCAACGTGATCTTCGCGAGCGCGGCTGCCCATGACGAGGACCCGGATTCCGTGACCTGGGAGTGATCGTGCCCCGGCATCGAGACGGTTACCCTGATCATGTGACGGATGCGATCCCGGCCGAGCGTATGCCGACCGCCATGCGAGTCGCCATGTTCGTCCTGACGCTCGATGTGGCCTTCAGTCTCTTGGGGCTCGCCATCACGATCGGCACGATCGCTTTCGCCTTCAGCGGGCCGTTTCTCCTGCTGCTGCTCTACAGCGCCGCGATCACAGCGTTCATGTGCTGGCTGCTCGCCCGCTGGACTTCGCGACGTAAGCTCGTGCGCTGGGGTGCCATCGCCGTCGAAGGGGTCTCGGTCGGTGGTTCCCTCCTCAAGAACGCGATCGACGGCGGTGTCGGCTGGACCACGCTGGTCGCGGCCCTGCTCATACCGCTGGTGCTCGTCATCATGCTGCTCACGCCTTCGGCTGCTCGCTGGTTCGACCGCTGATGACATAGCGGACCGCGCAGGTTCGCTACGGCACGCTCAGCTGACGCCTGCTTGGCGGGCGGGAGCGTGGCGGCTGGGTGCCTTGGGTGCCCAGAGCTGGTCGGCGTCGCCGGCGGCGAGCCGGCCCCGGTAGACGTCGATCTTGTGGTCGATGAGCCGGAGGTTCTCCTGCAGCTCAGCCATCTTGGCGAGCACGTCGGCGCGGTGGCTCTCCATGAGGGCGAGTCGTTCCTCCTCGTTGCCGTGTCCGGCGGAGACGAGTTCGGCGTAGCGCCGGATGGCCTTGATGGGCATGCCGGTGGCCCGCAACCTGGTGCAGATGGTGATCCACTCGAGGTCCAGTTTGCGATAGCGCCGCCGGCCGCCGGCGGTGCGGTCGACGGCGGTGACGACCAGGCCGGCGCGTTCGTAGTAGCGCAGGGTGTGCGCGCTGACCCCGGTGAGGCGAGCGGCCTCGGCAATGCTCAGGCCGGCGTCAGGGACAGAGCGATTAGAGACAGAGCGGTTAGAGACGGAGCGGGCAGGCTCGGGTTCCGGCTGCGACTCGACCGGCTGCGACTCGACCGGCTGCGGCTCGACTTCCGGCTGCGGCTTGACTTCCGGCTGCGGCTTGACTTCCGGCTGCGGCTTGACTTCCGGCTGCGGCTTGACTTCCGGCTGCGGCTTGACTTCCGGCTGCGGCTTGACTTCGAGCATGCTCTAAATCCTAGCGTCGAGGTCATGAGTGACTCAATGCGGCCGAAGGCGACGGCCGGCGAACGCGGGCCGGTGCCGCGTGACGTGCCCGGCCTCAGCCGGCGCCGTCGATACCTGGTGCTCGCCATCTGCTGCGCCAGCATCATCGTCGTGGTGATGGACATCTCCATCGTCAACGTGGCGCTCCCCGCGATCCGTCATGATCTCCACACCTCGGTGTCCGGCCTGCAATGGTCGGTCGACGCGTACACCCTGGTGCTGGCCGCCTTTCTGTTGCTGGCCGGATCCACCGCCGACCGGGTGGGCCGCCGGCGAACCTTCCAGATCGGCCTCGCCGTCTTCGGGCTCGGCTCGCTGATGTGCGGCCTGGCGCCGAGCATCGGCTGGCTGATCGCCGCGCGTACGCTCCAGGCCGTCGGTGGCACGATGCTCAACCCGGTGGCGATGGCGATCACCGCCACCACGTTCCCCGACCCGGCCGAGCGGGCCAGGGCCATCGGCATTTTCGGCTCGATGTCCGGTCTGTCGCTGGGGCTTGGTCCGATCCTCGGCGGCGCGCTGGTCGACGGCTTCGGCTGGCGCTCCATCTTCTGGATCAACGTGCCGATCGTGGCCGCCGCGATCGTGTGCACGGCGCTGTTCGTTCCCGAGTCCCGCGCCGCCCGGGCGCGCCGCTTCGACCCGGTGGGCCAGACGCTGGTGATCCTGGTGCTGGGCAGCGTCGTCTACGCGATCATCGAGTCCGGCAGGTCGGGCTGGACCTCGCCGTTCATCCTCGGGCTGCTCGCCGTCGCCGTGCTCGGCGTGCTGGGCATCCTCGGGTACGAAACCCGCCGTGCCGACCCCCTGCTGGAGCTGCGCCTGTTTCGCAGTGTGCCGTTCAGCTCGGCGATTCTGATGGCGTTGTTCGCCTTGTGCGGGTTCGGCGCGTTCCTGTT
This sequence comes from Nonomuraea sp. CA-143628, assembly GCF_050942315.1. Classification (NCBI taxonomy): domain Bacteria; kingdom Bacillati; phylum Actinomycetota; class Actinomycetes; order Streptosporangiales; family Streptosporangiaceae; genus Nonomuraea; species Nonomuraea sp. CA-143628. The sequence goes on along the minus strand of NZ_CP192072.1, from coordinate 6,120,999 downwards.
TGTGACCACCCAGTATCTGCAGGACGTACGCGGCATGTCGGCGCTGACGGCCGGGCTGTGCCTGCTCCCGGTCGGTGGGCTGGTCGTGGTGCTGTCCCCGTTCACCGGCCGGGTGGTCGGCGCGCGCGGTCCGCGCCTGCCGCTGGTGGTCGCCGGGGCCGCACTGGCGCTGGGTGGCGGGGCGTCACTCTGGCTCGTACCGGCCACCCCGCTGCCGGCCGTACTCGCGATCTATCTGCTGTTCGGCGTGTTCCTGGGCACCGTCAATCCGCCGATCACCAACACGGCGGTCTCCGGCATGCCCCGCTCGATGACCGGGGTGGCCGCCTCGTTGGCCTCCACCGGCCGGCAGACCGGCACCAGCCTGGGCGTCGCGATCTCCGGCACGATCGTCGGGTCATCCGTGGCTCACGGCGGCACGGCGTTCACCGACGCGGAGCACGGCGTGTGGTGGCTGGTGCTCGGGCTCGGCGTCGGCGTCCTGGCCCTGGGGCTGCTCAGCACCGGGCGCTGGGCTTCGGAGACGGCCGGGTGGGCGGCGGCGCTGTTCGAGGGGATGGACCGGGGCGAACATCCACAAATCGCCTCCCCGAGCCACCGCTGATCGGCATTGCCCGATGCATGGCGCCGCGCGTCGGCAAGCTGTGACCCCCGGCACGGTATGAAGCGATGCCTCCGGGCAGAGGAGCACCCGTGCCGGAACCCTCTGATCACCCCACCGCGCAGGCCCCGGGCGACGCCAGGGCCGTTCGGGAGGAACCCTCGCCGTTACCGTTCGGCCGCCCCGGCCGTCCCTTCGGCAGCAATCCCTTCCTCTTCGGCTTCACCGCCGCGCTCGGCGTACTGGCCGCCTGGCTGCTGGTCCAGGCGCTGACCGCCGCCGTCTCCATACTGATCTTGATAGTGACGTCGCTGTTCCTCGCGGTGGGGCTCAACCCCATGGTGGAGTGGCTGGAAGAGCGGCACCTGCCGCGCTGGCTGGCGATCACCCTGGTGTTCGTCGCGGTGATCGCGTTCTTCGCGGTCTTCGTCATCGCGGTCGTGCCCGCCGTGTCCCAGCAGAGCGGCCAGTTCGTCGAGCAGTTGCCCACCTACATCAGCCAACTGCAGAACAACGCGCAGGTGCGCGAGCTCGATCAGCGCTTCGGCCTGCTGGAGCAGGCCCAGGCGTACCTCACCGGCGGGCAGGTCGGACAGCAGTTGTTCGGCGGGCTGCTCGGCGCGGCCAGCGTCGTGGTCAGCGCGGTCTTCTCCGCCATCACCGGGCTGATCTTGACGCTGTACTTCCTCGCCGCGCTGCCCTCCATCATCCGGGTCGGCTACCGGCTGGTCCCCAGGAGCCGGCGGCCGCGCGTACAGATGCTGGGCGACCAGATCTTCAAGAGCGTCGGCGGGTACGTGGCCGGGAACCTGCTCATCTCCCTGATCGCCGGGGTCACCTCGTTCATGTTCCTGTCGATCGCCGGTGTGCCCTACGCACTGCCGTTGGCCATCATCGTGGCGGTCACCGACCTGATACCGCTGATCGGCGCCGGGATCGGGGCGACCATCGCCATCTTGGTGTCACTGTTCGTGTCGTTTCCGGTGGCCATCGCCACGCTGGTGTTCTTCATCGTCTACCAGCAGATCGAGAACTATCTGATCGCGCCGAGAGTGATGAAGTCCTCCGTCGACGTACCCCCCGCCACCACCATCGTCGCCGCGCTGATCGGCGGTGCGCTGCTCGGCGTGGTGGGCGCGCTGCTGGCCATCCCGGCCGCCGCCGCCCTTCAGCTGATCACGGCCGAGGTGGTGCTGCCGCGTCAGGAACGCCACTGATTTCCCAGGAGAATGGGCGACCTGCCGCCACGGTTCACAGGCCGTGGCGGCTTTCGCCCATCGCCAGTTCGCACAGCCGCGCTTCGGCCTCGGCCGAGAACGGGTCCCGGTAGGCGGCCACCGCCTCTCGGGTCTCCTCGGCGATCAGGTCGGCGTTGATCTGGGCCGCCGCCGTGGCCCCCGCCGCCGCGGCGGTGCCCACCTGGGCGACCAGATCGCTGACATTGCCCGCGACCCAGATCCCGGGCACGTCTGTACGGCCGGTCGCGTCGGCGGGGATGTACTCGCCGGCTCCCATGGGATGTTCGACCGGCCGTAGCCCGAGCGCCGACAGGAAACCGGCGCGCGCCACCATTCGTGTGGCGACCGCCATCACCTCGCGGCGGACCAGCGTGCCGTCGCTCAGGCGTACTCCCACGATGCGGTCCTCGACGATCTCCAGGGACGCCACCTCGCCGCGCACCACGGTGATGCCGCGAGCGGCCAGCCGCTCCGCCTCCTCCTCGTCCGGCGGCGGCATGGTGTGGGAGAAGAGCGTGACGTCGGCGCTCCACTGACGCAGCAGCAGCGCCTGGTGCACCGCCATCGGCCCACTGGCCAGTACGCCGATGGCCCGGTCACGAACCTCCCAGCCGTGGCAGTACGGGCAATGAATCACATCCCTTCCCCACCGAGCCCGCAGCCCCGGCACGTCCGGCAGTTCGTCGACCAGCCCGGCGGCCACCAGGAGCCGGCGCGCCCGGACGGACCTGCCGTCGGCCAGCGCCACGGTGAACCCCTTGGCGTCCCGCACCGCCGCGGCGACCTCCCCGGCCACCACGTGACCGCCGTAGCCGCGCACCTCGGCCCGGCCGCGCTCCAGCAACTCGGCCGGCCGGATCCCCTCCCGGGCCAGCAACCCGTGCACGCCCTCCGCCGGGGCGTTGCGCGGGGCTCCCGCGTCGATCACCGCCACCGAGCGCCGCGCCCGGGCCAGCATCAGCGCCCCGCTCAACCCCGCGGCGCCACCGCCGACCACCACCACGTCGTAGCCGTCCTTCAGCTGATCGGTCACCTTGACCACCTCCGCGACGAACTATGCGACCTCATGGACCGCAGCTGCAAACTCTGTTGCCGATATGGCAAAACCATGGGTCTGCGACTTCCGTGGTAGACCGCACCCCCGGTGTCAGCGAACGGAGTAGCAGCGGCTGCCGCGAATGGTGGACCGCCGGTTCAAACCGCGGGTTGAAGACGGGCCGCCCATCTCTCCATAGATTTCGAGCACCGCTCCCCTCTCTCAGGGGAGCCCCGCGCCCCACGAAGAGTGGTCGTCGACCCCGGCACTCGTCCAGCGGGACCGCGAGCGTCTTTACCCAACGACGTAAGGAGAGCTTCATGAGGCGATTAGCCATCGTCACGGCGGTCACCGCGGTGATCCTGCCCCTGCTGACCGTCCTTCCCGGGCAGGCGGCCGTCGCCGCCACGGCGTCGGACAGCGACCAGCCCGTCGGCCCCGGCCAGTACTTCGCCGACGCCAAGACCTTCGAGCTCAACGAGATCGACGCCTCGGTGGGCGCGATCGGCCGCAAGCACGGCGTGGCCGCCATCGACGGCAGCCTGGCCCAGCCGAAGGCGGTGCCGGCCTCCCGCGCCGACCTGTCGGTCTTCGGGCCGGGCTGGCAGGCCGAGTGACGTCCATGGCCGCCCCCCACGTCGCCGGCTCCCTGGCGGTGCTACGCCAGGCCTTCCCCAACGCGAGCGTGACCGAGCTGGAGCCGATGCTCAAGGAGAACGGCAGGAGCATCAGCTATCCCGGCGCCACCACTCCACGGATCCAGCTCGACGACGCCGCCCTGGGAGCGACCCCGAGGCCGGGGCCCGACCAGTACTTCAACACGCGCGGCCGGATTCTGGACAGCGTCCAGCTCAGCGCCAACTCCACCATGGCGGTTCAGGTCGCCGGCGTGGCCGGCCTGCCCGCGACGGGGATCCGCGCGGTCGCGCTCAACCTCGCCGCCAAGGGCGACTGGTTCAACTCGGGCTCCCTGGCGGTGTACCCCTCCGGCGAAGCGGAGCCGGAGAGCAACGTGCTCTTCTACGACAGCGGCCGCTACACCTCCACCATGGTCATCGCGAAGGTCGGCGCGGACGGGAAGGTCAAGGTGGTGAACAGGAGCGGCGCGCCGGTGCGCGTGACGCTCGACGTCCACGGCCACACCCGCGCGGCGGCCGACGCCGCCGTGGGCGGCACCTACATGCCGATCTCCCCGGTACGGCCGGCGGAGCGGACCGTCATCCCTGCCTGGGGCAACGTCCAGCTGGCCACCGCCGGCATGTCCGGCGTCCCCGCCTCCGGGGTGGACACGGTCGCGCTCACGGTGATGGTCAAGAGCGCCGCCACCGGGACGATACGGGTCTACGCCGCCGGGGACATCTATCCCATCGACGCCAACATCGACTACCCGGCCAACACCGCGGCGCAGTTCTTCACCATCGTCAAGCCCGGCCCCGACGGGAAGATCAACCTGCACAATCTCGGCGCCGGCACGGTGGAGATCTCCGTCGACGTGAGCGGCTACTACACCTCGGCCCAGCGAGGATCGACCACCAAGGCGATCCGGCCGGCGTCGGTGGCCAAAGCCGTCACCATCACCGCGGGCGGCACCCGCGTGCTGAGGTTCACCGGAGTGCCGGACATCCCCTCGTCCGGCGTCGCCGCCGTCGGCTTGTCCGTCGCCGCGAAGGCGAGCGCGGCCGGGATCGTCTCGGTGGTGCCCCAGAGCGGCCCGAACACCGCCCGGGTGGTGGCGTACCCGGCGAGCAAGGACACCAGCGGCTTCACGACGGCCGCGCTGCGGCAGGACGGGACGGTCGTGCTGAAGAACGAGGGCACCTCGCAGGTGACCGTCTCCGTGGACGCCTACGCCTACTTCCCGGCCCGATGACCCGTCGTTCATGCTCCCCTGATCGCGCCGGCACATAGCAGCGCCTTTGGTCCGGATGAAGGATCCGGGACATGCCCACCGGATGCGAGATCTTCGGACGAGGGGGGTCGGCCGGCAGCCGCGGCACGCAGGCGATGCGGCTGCCGGCCGCCCTGGTCAGGGGGTGACGATGGCGAGCTGGTCGACGGGGTTCTCGGTGACCCAGAGGTTGTCATCGGATCCGACGGCGATCTGCATCGGGCCGGCGTAGCTGGTCGGGAGAGCGTATTCGCTGATGGTGCCGGTTGTGGTGATGCTAGCGACGTTGTTGGCGCTCTGTTCGACGAACCACACGTTGTCGTCCAGGCCGAGGGTCATTCCCCAGGGGAAGCTGTTGGGATCACTGAGGGAGTAGTCGGTGAAGCTCCCGGCGGTGGTGGCCGTGCCGATCCTTCCTTGGGCGTCGCTGTACCAGAGGTTGCTGTCGGATCCAGTGACGATCCCTATGGGCAACGCGCCAGAGGGACCGGCGTACTCGGTGACGGTTCCGCTGGTGGTGACCTTCGCGAGACTGCCCAGAAGGGGCTCGGTGAACCACAGGTTGCTGTCGGGGCCGGTGGTGATGAACATGGGGTAGGCGCCGGAAGTGGGCAGACTGTACTCGGTGATCGTCCCGGACGTGGTGATCTTTCCGACCTTGTCGACGTTGGTCTCGGTGAACCACAGGTTGCCGTCCGGACCGGAAGTGATGCCCCATGGGTAGGCGGCGGAGGTGGGCAGGCTGTATTCGGTGATCGTCCCGGTGGTGGTGATGCGCCCGATCTTGTTGGCGTTCGCCTCGGTGAACCACAGGGCGCCGTCAGGTCCGGTGGTGATGTGGCCGGGCTGTGAGTCCGCGTTGGGCAGGCTGTATTCGGTGTACACGCCGCCCGGGGTGACTTTCCCGATCTTGTTGCCGTAATTCTCGGTGAACCAGATGTTGCCGTCCGGACCGGAGGTGATCCCGACAGGGCTCGCTGGGCTAGTCGGTACGGCGCTCTCGTTGATCGTCGGTGTGCGCAGGGAGTCGGCTATGCGCATCGGGGCGTTCGCGTGCCGGTCGGCGGGCGGGAAGGTGCACCGGATGTTCCTGTGGTGCGGCCGCTGCTTGAGCGTGAGGCAGAGCTTGACCCAGGGGCGTGGGGGCGAGGGGGGGCGGGGTGGCTTGGCGTCGGATGCGGCGGCTGGTATGTGGGCCGCCAGGAGCAGGGCCATGACGGCGAGTGGGTATCCGAGAATTCTGGAGCGTCGACGCATGACATCCCCTTTCAGGAGGAATGGAAATATATCGGCTGGATGAGCGGCTTTTATCGCCGCAAGAAATGTCTGGATTGCTCGATTGTTCGCCGCGAAAACCGCCGAACAATCGATACACCGGACATTCCTCGCCTCCGCTCGGCTCAGCCGTCCCAATATCTCCCGGCGCCACCGTTCCGCCTCGGCTGTCTTCGTTTGTGGCCGGTCATGAGTCCACCAATTCACCGGCCGGGTTGCCAAAGCAGCGACCGGGCGGTCAGTGGGAAATATCGGATTCGCCGCTCAACGCGGCCACTATGAAGACATCGAACCGGGGCTCGCGCGATGGCGGGAACCGAGTGATCAGGTAACCGTATGGGTGATGACGCCGGTGTAGTGGCCGATGACGGCCGCGATCGGGACACTGACCACGAGCGTCGGCTGCCAACTGGTGAGGGTGGCGAGCGGCGACTTGGTCCCCTTGAACGCGACCACCGGCGAAGACAGCGGAACCTTGTCCGCCGCGGTGAGTTGCCCCGGGACGCGGGTGCCACCGCCCGATTGGCCGGTGACCGGGCCGGACCAGTACGCGACGTTGCCTTTGGCGATCGTCTCGCCCGCGCTCCCGCCGCCGGTGGTGAAGTTGGTGGACGTCACGGTCGCCGTCCAGGACAGGGACCCGTTACGGGAATCCTCCACGGTGATCGTGCCCATGCTGGCGCTGCGCGAGTTGCCCTGAGTGCCGTTGCCCAGGCTGGCCGAGGCAGGCACGGTGATCGTGAGGGTATTGACGCGCAAGGCGAACGTGGAGTTCGTCGCGGCACCGATGGCACCGGCGGCGGGCACGGGGGCCGCGGGAGCACCGAGCCCGAGGCTCACGACGATCGACGCCGTCAGCGACGCGAATGTCCCCACGTATCTCCCTCGATTCCGATGAATCCGCATGAGCCGGACCGCCGACCGTTCAGGCGACAAGCGAATGCCGTCGGCAGTCTAAGTGGCGAATGGCGGGCCGCGTTCATAGGACAATCCCCGCGTCCGGTAAATTCATCGCCAAACATGATTCAGCATTTGGGCGAGCACCTCATAGAACTGGGGGCGACTACCGGCCAATTACGGCATTCGAAGGCTTGGCGTTTTTTGGTGGGGCGATTGACCGTATCGGCGGAGGAGTCGCTTTCACTCCGTGTTAATGTTCCCACACCCTGCGCCCGAACCGGGCCGGGGTTTTCGATGTCTGCGAGTTGAAGGAGAATTCACCAGCATGAAAGCGCTTTTGCGGACCGGCCTGGTGGGATTGGCGGGGGTGATGACGCTGGGCACGCTGACCGGAATGCCGGCCGAAGCCGCCACCTGTGCCAACAACACGGCGTGCAACACCACGGTCACCTTCGATGTGACCGTGGGCGCACTGGAGATCACCGTGCCCAACAGCACGGTCGACCTGACCAATGACGCGGCACCGGGCGGCTACTCCTCCGGCCAGCTGGGGGCGGTCACCGTGAACGACGCGCGCGGCTCGGCCACCCCCACCTGGACGGCCGCCGTGACCTCGACGGCCTTCACCACCGGCGGCGGCGACGACCCCGGGGAGACCATCTCCAACGCCAGCGTGTCCTACTGCTCGGGCACCGCCTCCGCCACGTCCGGCAACGGAACCTTCACCGCCGGCCAGACCGGCTGTGCCGCACCACCTCCCGCGACCGGACAGGCCTTGAGCGCCTCGCGCACCGCCTACAGCCATTCGGGCGGCACCGGCAGCAACTCGGCGACGTGGAACCCGCTGATCACCATCGCGGTCGCCCTGAGCAACGTGGCAGGCCAGTACACCGGCACGATCACGCACACGGTGACCTGACCACGTGGGCCTGCGCACCATGCCGCTCTCCTCGCTACTGCTCTCCTCGTTCGGGGCGCTGACGCTGCTGCTCAGCTCGGTCAGCGCCCCCGCCCTCGCACAAGGCGGATCGGGCGGTTCTGACCCGTCCCACCGCGCCCCCCGCGGCGTCATCGGCATCAAGCTGCTGGAGGCCTCCGCCAACCGTCGCGACGATCCCCGCGCCTACCTGTATATAGTCGACCACATCAACCCCGGCTCCAAGATCTCCCGGCGCTTCGAGGTCGAGAACACCTCCAGCAGTCCCCAGCGCATCACGGTCTATCCCGGTGCGGCGGAGATCCGCGACGGCAAGTTCGTGCCGTCGCCGGAGCGCGACGCCAACGAGCTGAGTTCGTGGGTGTCCATCAACCGCACCGAGCTGGTCGCGCCGCCGCACAGCCACATCCCGCTCAAGGCGACGATCACCATTCCCCATCGCGCCACCAAGGGAGAACGGTACGGCGCCATCTTCGCCGAGGCGACCTCCGCAGCCGCGCCCGGCTCCGCTCCCACCGTCCAAATGATCAACCGGGTCGGTATCAGGATGTATCTCGACGTCGGCCCCGGCGGTGACCCGCCGTCGGACTTCCGCATCGACCGGCTGACCCCCGGCCGCACGGCCGACGGCATGCCCGTGGTCCAGGCCGCGGTGCACAACACCGGCCAGCGCGCCCTGGACATCAGCGGGCAGATGCGGCTGAGCGAGGGGCCCGGCGGGCTCGGCGCCGGACCGTTCCCAGCCCAGCTGGGCACCACGCTGGCCCTCAACGCGAGTGCGCCGGTCGCCGTCGTGCTCGACGAACAGCTGCCCGACGGCCCGTGGAAGGTCGAACTCCTGCTGGAAAGCGGCCGTATCCGCCGCACCGTCACCGCGACACTCCGCTTCCCCGGCAAACCCGCCAGCTGGGGCATCCCGGCATTGATCGACTCGTCTTGGCCGTGGATGCTCATCATCGGCCTCGCCGCGACGGTCCTGGCCGCTCTGGTCCTCGCCCTGTGCCTTTCCCGGCGACGTCGAACCCGCCTCACCTAGTCCGCGACCACCCGCCATCTGGGGCGGCCAACCAGACGGTGCCGCGCAGCGGGAGTCCTGCCTTGCTCGATGACCCCGACAGCGCACGAGCCGAATGGCCGGCATGAGAGGCCGAAGCGCCGCAGGTGGGTTCTGCGCGACGTTGTGCCGCATGCCGCACCTCCTGGCCCTGCGTCAAAGAGTCTGCTCTCGCCTCCACGTCAGCCGCGCCGATGGCGTTCCGGCCTGGCCGTCCCGCCGGCGGCCTGGTCACTGCTGGAGCAGTTCGGCGAGCACGGCGGCCTCGCTGATCTCCGGCTGTCTGGTCGCGGTGAGCAGGGTCAGCACTCCGCTGTTCGCGAGCTCGCGCAGGTGCGTCACCGCGGCTGCCCGTTCGGGCTCTGCCAGTTCGCCGCGGTAGCGGCGGCCGAACTCCGCGAAGAGCTCGGGATCGTGGTGATACCAGGTACGCAGCTCGGTCGATGGAGCGACCTGTTTGCACCATTCGTCGAGGCCGGCCTTGATTTTGGTCAGCCCTCGCGGCCAGATCCGGTCCACCAGCACTCTGGTGCCGTCGTCTCCAGCCGGCTCCTCATAGACCCGGCGCACCTGAACCTTGCCCTTGCCCTTGCCCTTGCCCTTGCCAGCCATGGTTGCCTCCTCACGGTCGTGCGCGTCCCTGTACGGCGGGCCTTGACGTTCATACCGGCCGGCCCCGCACGCCGCAGCGCAGGTCGGCCCCGCGCTCTCGGTGCAAGCCCGGCGAAGACCTCGGCGGTCTCGCGGCCGAGCACCCTCAGCAGCGGCAACTCCCTGCTCTCCAGGACGGCCGCCTCGGCTCCGGCGGCGCGAGCGGCGGCCGTGGTCTCCAACCCGATCCAGCCGGCGCCGATGATCATGACCCGGGACTCGGTTTGGAAGACCGCCTTGAGCCGGTCGCTGACTCCGGCGATCAGGTACGTCATGTCAACGGCCATGTCCAGCACTTCTGTCGGTTGCTCGTAGGGTGGTGGCCAGTTGCTCGCACAGCCGATCCCATCTCGCCTCGAACGCTCATCTGTGCGTCGCGGGCATCACCGCGCGATATGGCGTTCGCGAAGATGGTGGGATTGGTGGTAACCCCCACCACGTGGTCCCGCGCGACCAGATCCGCCAAACTGCCGGAAACCAGCCGCTCCCGGCTCAGGCCGTCCAGCCAGACCGACATCCCGCGGGCAGCAAGTTCGGCCATGGCATGGCTCCCCCTATCCTCTTCGTGCGGTGATGTACATCCACGGACGTACATCCGCCTTCGTTCAGGACCCCACCAGGGCCGCCGTCCCTCTCATGACACCGACGCTACGCCGGTGGACGTCAAGCCCAGTTCTGGTGGTCTCCATGACGATGGAGGCCTGTTCTACCGCTCGCTGAGCGCCGCGTTCGACATCCGGATCGACACCTCAGGGCCGAGCTTCGGCTGGGACCGCTTTGTGGAGGAGATCGTCGACCCGGCGTCCATGTACCGCCGGCCGCGACCTGGTGGCCGACGGCCACCTCGGCGGTGCCCGCCCAGCGGTAGGCCACCTCGATTTACACCCCGAGGTCGGATGATGCGTACATCCGAATGCCCTTAGTATCCTGTGACCATGACGGGGACGAAGAGGTCGCGATGGTCAGGCTGACCCGGGCGCAGCAGCAGGAACGCACCAGGGCGGCCGTCCTGGCCGCCGCGCGGGCGGAGTTCGGCGAGCGTGGATACGCCGACGCCAAGGTCGACCGGATCGCGGAGCGGGCGGAGCTGACCCGTGGCGCGGTCTACTCGAACTTCCCCAGCAAGCGCGCGCTCTACTTGGCGGTCCTGGTCGGCTCGATCGAGCACGCGGACGCCCCTGCCGGCTCGATCGAGCACGCGGACGACCCCAAGACACCGTCGCCATCCGGTCTGGCCGAGGCGATGGGCGCGTTCGCCCGCAGCTGGCTCGAACGCCTGCCGCTGGCCGGCGACACGCCCGCCGACGGGAGCCTGCGGCTGCGCTCGCTGGCCGGGGTCTTCGACGACGAGCCGGGCCGCACCGCGCTGGCACAGGTCACCCGGCTGGAATCGCTGCTGCTCGCTCTCGCGCTGGAGTCACGCCCGCCGCACCACACGCGGTGCGTACGGCTGGCCGAACTGGTCCTCACCCTGCTGAACGGGGCCGGTCACCTGGCCGATACAGCGCCCGGATTCGCCGACCCCTTCGACGTGGCGCGGGCCTGCGAGCACCTGGCCGGCCTCGACCTCGCCGACACGTGGGACCCGCCGCACCTCCCCTTCGTCGCCCCCGCGCAGTCTGTCCAGGAGCGCTGGGAGCCGCCCGCCGAGTTGCCGGATCAGATCACCGGCCGCCGGGTCGGGTTCGGCGCCGACGGCGTGCTCGTGGTCCTCGGGGCCGGCCGGTTGGAGGCGGCGGAGGAAGCCGTCCGCGCCGCCCGGCCGGGCGACCGGATCACCGTGGCGGTGGTGACGGGCGACCCCGCCGAGATCGGACGTCTCGTACGGCTCAGGGTCGGCGACCTCACCGGGTGCCTGCGGCGGGTGTTCGAGCCGGAGGCCCGGCCGGGCTTCCGGCTCGTCCTCGACGGCCACGCCACCCTCGCCTCGGCCGTCGGCCTCCCGGACATCGGCGACGCCACCGAGGCCGCGGTACGCGTTCAGGCCGGCGAGATCGTCGCCCGAGCCCGCGGACGCGGCGCGGCCCACGCTGTCGCGACCGCGACGTCGCCTGACGGTGCTGGGACATGACGTCTCCTGGCGGTGCCGGGAGATGACGTCACGCCGCCCGTGAGAAGATCCGTTCACCGTTTGGGCTGGTTTCAACCGTTGAGGTGAGCTATGTACGCGATATCCCTGGGCGACGATGGCGCGGAGCTGCGCCCGCTGGAGCCGTGGCGGGCGGCGGAGTTCCTTGCCCACATGGACCGGGGGCGGGAGTTCATCGGGCAGCACATCGCGCTGCCGGACGCCGTCACGGACCTGGAGTCGAGCCGCTCGTACCTGCGGGCGTACGCCGAGAAGGCCGCGGCCGACGTGGGCCGGATCTACGGCATCTGGACGGACGGCAAGCTGGTCGGCGGGGTGCTCTTCCGGACGATGAACATCGAGCACGGCACGGCCGAGGTGGGCTGCTGGCTGGAGCCGGCCGCGGCGGGCAAGGGCCTGGTGACCCGGGCCGCGCGCATGATCATCGATTGGGCCGTCGAGGACCGGGGCATCCACCGCGTGGAGTGGGTCGTCTCGGCTGAGAACGCGGCCAGCATCGCGGTGGCCCGGCGCCTCGGGATGAGGAAAGACGGCGTGCTACGCGAGAGCTACCCGTATCGGGGCAAGCGGCTCGACATGGAGGTCTGGTCGGTGCTCGCGCCGGAGTGGCGGGCGGGCAAGCAGACGCCTTAGAGCGCTGCTCCCCCGCCCTATGGCTTGTCTCACTGGACCCCTACGAGCACCGGCCAGCCGCCCTGCGGCGTGAAGGTGGCGGCGGACGGCATGCGCAGTTCGAGCCGCTCGCGGCGCGCCCTGGCCAGCAGCCGGAAATCGCCTAGGAGGCGATCCCCCAACGTCACCGAGCGGTCGACCCGCAACGACTCCAGCACCCATATGTGGGCGTCGAAGATCTGCTGGACGGTGAACTCCGCCTCCCGGCCGTTCGGTATCAGCTCGGTGAGCAGGCGGGTCTTGAGGGTGTGCACATAGGCGATGGTCTTTCCCGGCATCTTCGCCGCCACCGCCGGGTTCTTGGGAATCACCATGGCCATGCCCTCGCCCTTCTCGTCGAACGCGGTGCTCACCCGCGGATCGTTGCGCCAGAAACGCTGCTCGAGAATGTGGTCGACCTCGTACAGATCGCCGCGCCCGCGGTTGAGCTTGGACAGCGTGCGGAAGTCCTCAACCCGGGCGGCGAGCCGGTCGTAGTGCGCGATGTCGGCGGTGCTGAGCTGCCTGAGGCGGCTGTCGGTCCGCTTGGCGTGCTTGAGCACCTCGGCCCAGTCCTTGCCCAGCTCGCTCTCCAGCTCCTGGATGAAGCGGGACTTGCCGCGCTGGCTCAGCGCCCACGAGATCGGGTCGAGTGAGCGCACGATGCCCCGGCTCAGCTTCTTGGCGGAGAAGGCGTTGAACCCGGCCGCCAGGCGGGGGTTGCGGAAGGTCTTGAAGTTGGCCGTCAGCAGCCGCTCCACGACGCGCCGGTCCAGCTCCCGCAGATAGGCGTTGCCCACGAGGTCGTGGAAGCGCCTGAGCACCTGGTCCATCGACAGCTTGCCCGTGGCGTAGCGGGTCAGCATCCGGGCCAGGTCGGTCGCGCCCTTGACGTCCATGCTGCCCACGGCCTCGAGGAACTCCTGCTCGGCGACGCGGCCCACCTCGCTGATCACGTCCTCTTCGAGGACTCGCGCCAGCTTGGTCGCCTTCAGCTCGGTCCGTACGGACTGCAGGACCGAGCGCGGCAGCGCCTTGGCGAACGGCAACATCGACGTGATCCCGTAGGCCAGGATCTGCCCCCCGCTCACCTCGTTGCCCCAGAAGTCGCGTCCCGTGGCCAGCTCGAAGGTCAGCTGCGAGAGGTCGTAGAGAACGTTGACGTAGGGCACGAACTGGATCGCCAGCTCGAACAGGAAGATCAGGGTCGGATGCTCGGGCGCGAAGTGGACCTCGACCTCCTGCGGCTGGAAGGTCGTGTTGTCGAGCACGGTCCCCTGCGGCGGGAATGACGGTATGAACGAGTCATCCAGTCGCAGGGTCTGCACACTGATGAATCCGGCCATGTCCTGCGACGCCGTGGCGTGCACGGTCACGTTGTGCGTGTGCACGACGCGTACCGTGACATGGTCTCCGAAGATGTTGTCGTCGTCCTCGCGCGAATCGACGACGATGTCGTAGACGAAGGCCGCCGGTTTCCCGTCCTTCCTGTTGTCGATGTCGATGGTGACCACATAGCCGTTGAGCACGTTCCGGATGACCACGCCGAGCGGCTTCGTCGTGACGTTGACCGTGGCGGCCTGGGAGAAGAAGTCGTCGCGGCGCCCGAGCTCGTCGTCGGTGAAGGGCCCGACCGTGAAGGGCTGGGGCAGCAACCGCCATATCTCGATGACCGACGCGTCGGGCTGCGGGATCAGGTCGTCGTCCTGCGGACGGACGATTTCGATCAAGGGGTTGCGCGGGCCGAGCGCCAGGAGATCGGCCGCGCTCCTCTTGCCCGTGCGCCGGGTGGTCACCGTGACCTGCCTGCCGACCGCGAGCCAGATCTTGGGGAAGGCCCGTTCCGCCGTGGGCGGCAGGTACCTCCAGGTGAAGGGCTGGTGGCCGGTCTCGTTCCAGGGGGGCGCCGTGAGCGTGATCTCCATGGTGGCCCCGAAGACCGGGTCGGCGATGTCGGCGAAGAAGGTCAGCACGCCCCGCCCCACTCCCGGCTCGACGTACCCGGTCAGCAGCGGGCCGGTCGCGATGGCCGGCACGACTGGATCTGCCATGTCCGCATTCCTCCATTCATATGCGCGGACGATCAGGCCGAGGACCGGCGGGGACAGGCCGCCGCCGGTCCATGAGGGGTCGCTAGACCTCCACCCACTCGCCGTCGGCGTCCTGCTCCCAGCGGGGCAGCCGGTCGTCGTCACGCAGCTTCACCAGCGACGTGGGCACGCGCACGATCCACGGATCCCCCTGCGGCACCTCCGTGCCGGGCCGGTCCAGCCGCTCGGCGATCTCGTCGGCGATGGGCAGGTACAGGGGGTTGGAGATGGTCGGCAGCGGGCCGCCGTTCCAGATCTCGCCGAAGGTGAGGAAGTGGTCGATCGCGCCCTCGAAGCCCGGCCGGGCGGGCACCGAGACCCGGCAGAACCCGGCCCGGAGGAAGTCGGCGAACGCCGGGTCCGGGTCGTCGAAGCCGAGCCGCTCCTCCCACTGGTTCTTGCGCCCCCAGAAGTAGGGGTACGTCACGAACGTCACGTGCTCCCACTCGAAGGCCTGCTCGAAGAAGCGCACGTACGGGCCCTCACCGGCGGCCTCGAACACGTTGATCTCCGGCAGCCCGTTGGCCGGGGAGGTCTCGATGGAGTCGAACAGGTCGTAGTGCTGGTCGGTCAGGATGCTGACGCAGTTCTTCTTCAGCTCCGTCTGCATGAGGGCGAGGTTGGCGGCCGGATTGCGGCCCTGGATGTCCACCCCGGCCCGTAACTGCAGCGCCGCCAGCTTCTCCTCGTAGTCGGCCACGGCCGCCTTGTGCGCCGTCTCCAGCTTGGCGTGCGTCTCCAGCCGCCACTTGTCCATCGCCCGGTCCGTACGCTGGCACTTGACCTCCACGGCCACCGCGACCTGCGCGACGTGGAAGGTGTCGATGGCCACGGCCACCGAGTCGAGCTCGTCGTCCAGCGTCGTGGCCCACAGCCGGTCGCCGCCGGGCATCCGCTGCGTACGCCGCCCGACCACGACCTCCACCGTGTTGTCACTCTCCCAGATGTTGCGCACCACGCCCACCGTGGCGTAGACGGCCCGATAGCCCTCGTCGATGGCGATCTGGGCCGAGTGGTTGTAGTTGGTGTCGCTGTCGCCGCCACCGGCCTTGAAGTCCAGGGACTTCGTCTTGAACATCTCGGGCGGCGGCTGCACGTCGGTCGCGCCGGTCTGCTTGACCCAGTACGCGAAGTTCATCTCGTTGATCTGCGCCGGGTTGAGGGGGAAGTCCGGGGGCTTGATCAGGTTCCGGGCGGCGGCGTTCGTCTGCCGCATGGAGGCGATGAGGAAGGCGGCCGGCTCGGGCACCATGAAGTCGAACATCGCCCGCAGCCCGTAGTTGAACAACTGGGCCTGGTACACCTTGTTGACCCACTGGTAGACGCCCGAGATGTTCTCGTTGCCGCGGGTGTTGTCGAGCTCGTGGGTGTTCTTCTCGATCGTCTCGGTCGTGGTCGTCAGCTGGGTGCGGGTCAGCACCCGTTCGGCGATCTTGCGGGAGGTCCGCTCGGTGACGTCCTGCGAGAACCTGGCGGCCGACTTGGTGGCCTCCTGCTTGCTGCGCGCGATGGAGCCCTCGGCGCTGGCGGCGAACTCCACGACCGGGCCGTACCTGCCCGAGACGTTCAGCCCGGCCTTCAGCGCGACGTCCTCCTTGACCGTCTGCTCGGTCTCCCGGGTCATCTCGAACCGGTCGGTGGTCTGCAGGTCGCGGTCCTCGCTGGTGTTGGTCTCCTGCTCGTTGATCGTGATCAGCTCGGTGGTGTCGCGGCGGCTGTGATCGCGTACTTTGCGCTCGCCGCGCAGCACGCTCTCGATGTGCGCGACGTCGGCCGACTCGTATCCGGTCAGCTGCTGCTTGACCACCAGCAGGTCGGCGATGCCGGCCGGGGCGACCTCGCCCTTGGTGTGCGGGACGCGCCCGTCCAGCGGGAGCGTCGGCAGGGGTACGGAGCCGCCGGTCCCGAGCGTTCCCCAGCCGGTCGTCACGGGCGTCCGCACCGTGACAAGTGCGTCGCCGACCCGCAGGAGCGACTGGCGCACCGGGTGGCCCGCCACCGCCTCCAGCCGGGCCGCCGTCGCCGCCAGGTCGGTCTCCAGCCGGTGGGTGAGCCGGTCGAGCGGCACCGCGGTCAGGTCGAGGCCGCGGTCGGTGAGCAGCGTACGGGTGGCCGCGGACAACCGCTCGTTGGCGGTCGGCAGCAGGACGAAGCCGACCTCGGTCAGCGGCGTCGGCTGGAAGTCCGTACGGCCGCGCAACACCGGGGCGGCCGTCTGCAGCAGCGCCTGGGCCACCGGCGCGTTGATCTCGTCGGTGGTGGTTTCTTCGGCCGGGGAGATGGTCTCGGCGGCCGCGGAGGTCGCGTCGGGCTCCTCCGCGCCTGCGATGGGGATGACCGAGGTCGGGGCGACCCGCTCGCGCAGGTTGCCGTGGAAGGCGCTCAGGGCCGTGGCCACGTTCGTCAGCCGCAGCTGCTCCGGCGGTTGCACCGACCCGCTGCCCGTCTGGGACGTCACGTGGAAGTGCTCGGAGTTCAGCCGGCCCAGCTCCTCCAGTCCGGCCCGCAGGCTCGCGTGCTGCGCCAGCAGTCCGTCGATCTCCTCCTGGCGCGCGGCCACCGCCGCCGCGTGCTGCTGTTGCCGCGCCTGCTCCGCCTCGCGAGTCGACAGCCTGGAGGTCAGGCCGAGGTCGAAGGGCAGTCGGAGCGAGCGCCGCAGCCACCGCCGCAGCTCGTCCAGGTCCTTGGGGAACTTGTCGTCGGCCACGTGGCGGGTGATCACCTCGGCGGTACGCAGCTGCCGGGCAAGCCGCTCGATGGGCCGTGAGTGCTCCTCCTGGAGCACCTTGATCGCCACCAGGCTGTCCCGCAGCCTCCTGACCGCGTTCTTGAAGTCCGCCAGCTCGGTCACGTCGTCCGGGTCCATCCCGAACACGTCGATGATGGCCTCACGCACCATTTCCGGTGACGCGCTCCCGTCGACCGTCTCCATCTCCTCCAGCCGCGCGGCCAGCTCGTCGAGCTCGGCGCCCAGCGGGGTGTCCGCCGGGTCGCCGATGAACTCCGGTCCCGCCACGAACGCCGTGGCGGCCTCCTCTATGGCAGTACGCCGCTGGGGTGCCTCGACGGCCTCCCGCAGCGACTGCTGAAACGGCGTGTCCTGGCTCAGCGGGATGCTGGGATTATCCGGATCCTGCGCCACGGCCGGCCGTGTGAGCATCAATCGAAAAAGATTCTCCATGGGGTTTTTCCTCCGCCCCGTCCTGAACGTGCCGCCTCCTTGCGGCACCTCTCTGTGCTCTTTGGGGCGTTCCACCACGTTCCACATCGTGTGCGGGCGGGCCTCGTTCAGGTGTCGCGCAGCCGTAGTGACAGCCCGGCGTTCATCGGGGACAGCTGCCAGAGGAGCTTCTGCCAGTCCGGATCCGCGATCATGACGGCAGGATCGAGAGAATGTAGAGCAGGCCGAGCACGACCCCGATGGCCGTGGCCGAGTCCCGTACGGCGGCGGCGATGCCGAGGCTGAGCAGGGCGATCAGCGCGGTGGCCCGGCGCGGCATCGCCGTCAGGGTGGTGCGGATCATGCCGGTGCTGTACTCGCCGCTGATCGCCAGCACGGCCAGGATGGCGACCATCGCCTGGCCCACCTGGACCCCGAACAGGCTGATCTTGGCCCAGTCGTAGGCGCAGCCCGCCGATACGTGTCGCCGGACTCCTTGAAGCCGCCCGGATGGTGGGCCGACCCGTCGGGGTTCAGGGTGACGCCCACGTCGTCCGGGCGCCACGCCCCACTGGCGGCCGTGCTCACCCGCCAGCCCGGTCACCGTGAGGGTGTCGCGGCCGGTGGCGGCCACGGTGGCGCCGGCGTGTGCCGGCGCCGCCATCGCCTCCGACGGCGCGGTGGTGCGCAGCGCGATCCGGCCGGTGGAGGCGGCGGCGATCAGGCCGAGGATCACCCGCATCGTGGTGGACTTACCCGCTCTGTTGAGGCCGACGAAGCCCGTGACCTGCCCCGGCTCCATGGTGAAGGACATCCCGTCCAACGCCATGGTCTGGCCGAACCGCTTACGCAGCCCGGCGACCTCGATGGTTGCTCGCATGGGTTCGGTTCTACGCAAGACGCCATAACGTGGGCCGAACCGAGGCTGTCATGTCGTTGTTAGGCGCGAAACAGCATCCTGGAGTCATGAGGAAACTGTGGGACGGCACCGTACGGCTGCGCTTCACCGCCCTGTACGGCGTCCTGTTCCTCCTGTCCGGCGTCGGACTGCTGGCCATCACCAACCTGGTGAGCCTGGGGACGCGGGTCACCTCCCCTGTGGGGACAGCGCCGGTCGAGCGGCTCACGCCCGGCGCCGCCCAGGAGCTCATCGCCCGCCTCCAGAGTCAGCTGTCGGAGGTCCAGGCGCTCCATTCACGGCAGCTCCTCATCGGCTCGGCCGTCGCGCTGGCCGTCATGGCCGTGGTGTCGATCGTGCTGGGCCGGATCGCCGCGGGCCGGGTGCTGCGCCCGTTGCGGACGATCACCGCGGCCACCCGGCGGATCTCCGCCGACAACCTGCACGAGCGGCTGGCCGTACCGGGCCCGGCCGACGAGGTGAAGGACCTCGCCGACACCATCGACGACCTGCTGGAACGCTTGGAGGGCTCCTTCGACGCGCAGCGCCGGTTCGTCGCCAACGCCTCCCACGAGCTGCGTACCCCGCTGGCGACCATGCGGGCGTCGCTGGACGTGGCCCTGGCCAAGCCGGAACCCGTACCCGCGCAGACGGTCGCGTTGTCCGAGCGCCTCCGCACCGAGCTCGACCGGGTCGACCGGCTTCTGGAAGGCTTCCTCGTGCTCGCCCGCACCCAGCACGGCGCCCTGGCCGACCGGGCGGAAGTCTCGCTCGGCCGTACGGTGTCCGCGGCCCTGGCCGCCCGAGCCGCCGACATCACCGCCAAGAACCTCACCGTCCATGACAGCGACATCCACGACAGCGCGTGGACGTGGGGCAGCCGGACGCTCCTGTCCCGTCTGGCCGAGAACATGATCGACAACGCGATCACCCACAACCACGACGGCGGCTGGATCCGCCTGTCCGCCGCGTCCGACGGCGCGACCGCGCTGTTCGTCGTGGAGACGGGCGGGCCGGTCCTCGATCAGGCGGAGGTGGCGCGGCTGGCCCAGCCGTTCGAGCGGCTCGGCACCGACCGGACCGGCTCCGGTGACGGCTCCGGACTCGGACTGTCGATCGTCGCGGCCATCGCCACCGCGCACGGCGGCGGCCTGGAGCTGCGGGCCCGGCCCGACGGCGGCCTGCGGGTCACCGTCTCACTGCCGCCGGCGTCCGCGCGGGCGGAGGCCCCGGCTTGAAGGTCGACGCGCGGCAAACCGGTGGAATCATAGATCACTTGCCGCCGTCTTCGTTCCCCCGCCAGATCCGTGGGCGGCAATTCCCGCGCAAAGACACCGACAAGAGCACTCGGATCCGGGGACGCCGATGCCGTTGTGAACCAGAGTGCACGGGCGAATCGGCATAATCACCTTTATTCCTTACACATGGCCCCACGCGGTGAATTGCTAATTTCCGATAGTCGTCATCTGATCGCCAAAATTGTTCCAGGCGCCCTCGGGAACAGTTTCCGAAATCTGATCACTGAGGAGAATGTGCTGTGAACGGCCCAGAGAGGGCGGGAAATGCGATGAAGGAGACAGCAATGTTCATAAGCCGTCTGGGCCTTCCCCTGATAGGCATCGCCGGCATCATGGCGACGGTGGCGGTGGCCCCGCTCGCACAGGCCGAGGCCTGTGCCGAGTCCACCACCTGCTCCACCACCGTGACCTTCACCGTGGCCGCCGAGGGCGGGCTGGAGATCACCGTACCCGACACGGCGGACCTCGGCAGCGGCAGCTCGGGAGGCCAGATCAGCACGCACCTCGGCTCGGTCACGGTGGCCGACCAGCGCGCCGCGCTCTCCGCCAGCTGGGTTGCGTCCGTGGTCGCCGCGTCGGGAGGCTTCACCACGGGCGGCGGCACCGCCGCCGAGACCGTTCCCAACACGGCCGTCCTGTACTGGTCCGGCGGGGCGACCGCCACAACAGGGACCGGGACCTTCGTTCCCGGTCAGGCGAACGCGGCGGCCGCGCAGTCGCTGGACACCTCACGCACCGCCTTCAGCAAGACGACCGGCTCCGGCGACAACTCCGCCACCTGGAACCCGACCATCGTGGTCAACGTCCCCGCCCAAGCGGTGGCGGGCGTTTACACCGGCACGGTGAACCACTCCGTCGCCTAGCCCACATGCCCACTTCACTGTTGCCCCGGCTCGTCCCCGTGACGCTGCTCGCGTACGCGATGCTCAGCGCACCGGCGATCGCGGACTCGAGCCGGGGCGCGGCGCGCCCCTCCGACAAGGACAGCATCGGCATCAGGTTGCTGGAGATCCCCGCCAACCGGATGGACGACCCGCGCGCGCACGCCTTCATCGTCGACCACGTCAATCCCGGCACCACGTTCACCCGGCGCTTCGAGGTGTACAACGTCTCGGACAAACCCCAACACGTGCAGCTGTACACCGCCGGTGCCGGCATCAGCCGCGGCCGCTTCACCTTCGAGCCCGAGCGCACGCCGAACGAACTGAGCTCCTGGATCAAGCTCAACCAGGCCGCCACCGACCTGCCGCCACAGGGCAGGACGTCGGTGAAGGCCACCGTCGGCATTCCCGCATGGGCTCCCAAAGGGGAGCGGTACGCCGTCATCTGGGCACAGATCTCCTCGCCCGGCGCGGGGCAGCAGGAGGGCATCACCCTCGTCAACCGCGTAGGGCTGCGCGCCTACCTCGACGTCGGTCCGGGCGGTGAGCCACCCTCGGACTTCAAGATCGGCGAGATCCTGCCCCAGCGCACCGAGGACGGGCAGCCGAAGATCGTGGCCACCATCGCCAACACCGGCGAACGCGCCATCGACCTCGAAGGGAAGCTGTCGCTCACGGACGGGCCGAGCGCTCTGAGCGCTGGTCCCTTCCCGATCGAGCGGGGCACCACCCTGGCGCCCGGCCAGCAGGGGGATGTCGCCGTACATCTGGGGCAGGATCTTCCCGACGGGCCGTGGAAGTTCAGCCTCACGCTCAGGAGCGGCCGGATCGACCGGACGGAGACCGGAACGCTCACCTTCCCGCGCAAGGCGGGGGCGTGGGGCCTGGCCGCCGCGTCGGACTCCCCGCTGGCGCTGATCCTCGTCATCCCCGGCCTTGCGGCCCTCGTCGCCGGGACGGTCCTGATCATCACCTTCCGCCGCCTGCGCGCCCGCCGGAAGAGCGCCGCCGGAGCCGATTCGAGCCGCTGAGCGGCGATCGGCTCCGGTGCGGCCGGGGCGTCTGGTCATCGGCTCAGGCGACCGAGTGGCTGATGGTGCCGGTGTAGGTACCGGCCACCGCCTGGGCGGGGACGTCGATCACGATGGTCGGATTCCAGCTGGCGGAGTTGTTGCCGGCGCCGTTGATCTTGCTGAAGGCCGTGTACACCTCGTCGAGTACCTCCGCGTCGGCGGCGGTGGGCTGGCCGGGCACGAAGGTTCCGGCACCGCTGGTGGCCGTCGCGGGTCCCGACCAGTAGCTGAGCGCGCTCAGCGGCACGGTCTCGTCGCTCGTACCGCCGCCGGTCGTCAACGGCGTGCCGTACACGCTCGCCGTCCAGGTGGCGTTCAGCGCGGCCCGCTGGTCCATGACCGTGACGACTGAGAGTTCCCCGCTGACCTGGCTGCCGGGCTGACCGGTGCCGAGGTCGACCGGCCCGTCGGGCACGCTGATCTCCAGGCCCTCGCCCACGGTGACGGTGAACGTCACCGTCGTGGAGCAGGTGGTCGACTCCGCGCATGTGTCCGCCTGGGCGGAGGTCGCCCAGGCCAGCGCCGTGGTGACCATCGCGGCGGCTGTGCCCGCCCGAATAGCATTAAATCGACTCATTCCCATGGCCGACCCCCTATCGAATCCGCCCCGCCCCCAGGGCGCCAACATGTCGATCAAATCCTGCTCTGCACGAGACGTCCGGAAACGCCTCCTACAGGCAACTGGCGACTCCTTTGTCATGATCTATTGGCGCTTGGCGGTTACGCTCTACTCGCTCGATAAACAGAACCTGACAGCCTCACTTTCCACCCGAGAAATGCCATTATCGGCATTTCTTTAGCGATATGTCCTTTATCGGCATGTCTTTTATCAGTGCGCTTGAGAACGGTCGCCGGGCCGCTCTGGGCAGCCGTCGCCCGGCAGGCAGTCCAGCCAAGCGACCAGGCGGGCACCTTGCCGCGTCATGACGTCGGGCTCGCGCAGAGCGTTGGCCAGCAGCGACATGCCCTGATAGGCACCCACCAGGGTCAGGGCCAGCCCGTCGGGATCAGGCAGCCCAAGGTCGCGGAACTGCCGTTCGACCCAGTCCAGCAGCAGCCGGATGGCCTTGCCCGCCTCCACGTCCAGGCCGCCCTCGTCACGTTTGTCCAGCTCGACGGCCAGCGTTCCGGTCGGGCAGCCGTAGCGGGCCGCGAGCTCGCGCTGGCCGACCCACGCCTCCACCAGGCCCTTGAGCCGCTCCAGCGGGCCGCCGAGGCTCTCCAGGTGCTCGGTGAGCATCCCCAACTGCCGGACGTGCTCGCTGAGCGCGGCCGAGACCAGCTCGTCCTTGGTCTTGAAGTAGTAGTACACATTGCCCACGGGCACGTCGGCGGCGCGAGCGATGTCGGCGATGGTGGTACGTTCCGCGCCCTGCTGGTGCACGACCCGGGCGGCGGCGATCATCAGCCGCTGCCGCTTGGCGGTCGCCGTCTTCACCCGGGAGCCTTTCGAGTCAGTCACCTAACTAACTATAGGCGCCCGGTCAACCGCCTGACTCAGTGTCCTTGGGGCGGCATAGTGCCACAGCTGAGGCGCCGCCCGTACGATCAGGGCGACGGTCGTCACGGTGAGCAGCCCGCCGACGCAGAGCGCCACCCGCGGGCCGAACGCCGCCGCGGCGGTCCCGTGCAGCAGATTGGCCAGTTGGGGGCCACCGATGAGGACGACGGTGAGAGATCCCTGGATCCGGCCGCGCATGGCGTCGTCGGTGTACGCCTGGGAGATGGCGTTGCGGAAGGTGCTGAGCACGAAGTTCACCGCACCGCCGAGCAGGAGGGCCGTCAGCGCGAGCCAGAGCCGTGGCGCCAACCCGAGGACGACGACGGTCCCTCCCCAGGCAGCGGCGGCCGATGCCATCAGGGCACCATGACGGCGGGCGCGCGTGAACGTCCCCGACATCAGCCCGGCCACGAAGACGCCGGCCGGATAGGCGGCGTAGAGCAGACCCAGCTCCACGCCTCCTCCCACGGGCCCGCCATAGGTGCGCTGCGCCAGTTCCGGAAGAAGCGCTGACGGCATCCCGAAGACCATCGCGGCGAGGTCCACCGCCAGTACGGCCACGAGCACCCGGCTGCCGAGCAGGTAGCGGAACCCGGCGAACGTCTGCCCGAGAATCGACGGCCGCCGCACTGCTTTTGAGGCGCCGTAGGACTTGGAGGCGCCGTACAGCCCGCCCCGCGACACCGGGCGGGCCGGGTCGGGCAGGATCGGCGGCAACCTGACCACCGCGTATATGACGGCCGACAACGCGACGGCGTCGAACAGGTACAGCGTGCCGAGCCCCACCACCGGAATCAGCACACCGGCCAGGAGCGGCCCCACGACCGATCCGGTGTACCGGGCCAGCGAACTGAGACTGTTGGCCGCCGTCAGCAGCTCGGCGGGCACCAGGCGGGGCACCGCGGCGCCCATCGTCGCCATGATCGCCCCGAAGGCCAGCCCCTGGAACCCCGACAGCACCAACAGGACGGCGACGGAGCGATTCCCCAGGCCCGCCTGAGCCCACAAGGCCAGATAGGTCAGCGCGAGCCCGCAGTGAGCCACCAGCAGCAGCGACCGCCGGTCAACGAGGTCGGCGAGGGTTCCGGCCCCCAGCGAAGCGACGACCAGAGCACCGAACGACGCCACGGCCGCACCGCCGACGGCCGCGGACGAGCCGGTCATCGTGAACAGCTGCGTCGGCACCGTGACCACGCTGAACGAGCCACCGACCGCGCTAACGGCCGAGGCGACCCACAGCCGCCGGAAAGCGGGGATCGCCAGGGGCCGCCGGTCGATCGTGTACGCGCCGAAGGAACGGACCGCCGAGGCGCCGCCATCGGGACGAGGGGCGGTCACAGCATCACCACGTCGGCTACCACGCAGGCGACGTTGTCCGGCGCCCCAGCGGCGTACGCCAGCCTGACCAGCTCGTCGAGAACCTGCTCCGGGCCCTCCGTACTGCTCAACACACCATGCAGGGACTCTGCCGATACGACAGTGGACAGACCATCGGAGCACAACAGATAACGGTCACCGGCGACGGCCGTATGCAGCGAAAGGTCCGGCTGAGCCCCTCCCTTGCCCGTGAGCGCACGGGCCAGCAGCGAACGTTGCGGATGCGAGGCGGCCTCCTCCGGGCTGAGACGACCCTCGTCGACCAGCTCCTGCACATAGGTGTGATCGTGGGTGATCTGGAAGACCTCACCGCCGCGCAGCAGATACGCCCGCGTGTCACCGATGTGCACCAGCGCCAGCTGGGAGCCCGACCACAGCATCGCGGTCAGCGTCGTGGCCGGCTCACCGGACAATGCCGACTCGGCGATGCCCTGAATGGCCCGGTCGGCATGGGTCACCGCATCAGCCAGCGCGCCGAGAAGGTCGCCCGCGGGTACGGCCTCCAGCTCCAGCGACTTGAGCGCCTCGATCGCCGCCGCGCTCGCCAGATTCCCGCCCGGCCCGCCCATTCCGTCGGCCACCGCCAGGAGCCGGGTGCCGGCGTACACGGAGTCCTCATTGCTCGTACGAACCAGCCCCGACTCCGACCGGGCCGCATAACGGATCCCGATCATCGCTTCCGCGTCCTCCACGGCGCTGCCCCTTCCCGACAGGTAGTCGACGAGGAAGGTGGCCAGCTGCTCGCGTACGGCGGTGGCGGCCATGACCTGCTCCCAATAGCCGGCGACCTGCTCGGCCGCCGCCTCCGGTTCCAGATCGCACACCTGACGGATGCCGGCCAAGGGCATCCCCAGCCGCCTCAACCAGACGATCAACCGGGCCCGCTCCAACTGCGCCGGATCATAGAAGCGGTAACCCGACTCCCCGTCCACGGCGGCCGGGGGGAGCAGCCCGAGCTCGTCGTACAGCCGTAATGCCTTCGGCGACAACCGCGCGGCCCGAGCGAACGCCCCGATCGTCAGCAGCCCCATTCCCCCGCCCTCCTCGCGCCGGCCAACGCGACCGGCACCACGATGCTGCCCCTTCACCCAAGGGGAAGGTCCACTCCTGGCGCCAAGACTCTCGCGCCCCAAGCCGACAGGCCAACCGGAACGCGGCCAGGCCGTGCCGGACCGGGAACGGGCAGAGGGCCCTGGGGAGGGCAGTTACGACGGACCGTCTTCCTCTTCCCCCGCAGGGGGTATTCCTCTCAAAAGACCCAGCCACCACGGACCGTCACAAGGATCGAGACGGTCGTGTGACGAACCACCCGGGAGACCCTTGCGGTCACCCTCTCCGGGGGCGAGGAAGAAGACGTCCGTCGCGGCTGGCCTCCCCAGGGACGGACGCCCCTCCGGGGGCGAGGAAGAAGACGGTCCGTCGTGACTGGGCTCCCTTGGGAGGACACCCTTCGCGGGAGCGGAAGAAGACGGTCCGTCGCGACAACGGTCCCTCCGGAGGGAAACCCCCTCCGACGGAGCGGGAGGATGCATGCCCGGCGATCGTTCGTGGGCACCGCACTTGACGCTCGTCACCGTCCGGGCCGAGCCGGGGTCGGTGCCGACGGCGCGGATGCCTTCGGCGGCTCGGCTCTGGCTGGTCGTTCAGCGGGTGAGCAGGTCACGGACGATCTTGGCGATGTCAGCGGGCGCTTCCTCGGCCATGAAGTGACCGCAGGTGACGGTCTCATGCCGCAGGTCGGATGCCCATGCACGCCACAGGGCGGCCGCGTCGAAGCCGAGGGCGGCACCCCAGTCCTGCTGGAGGGCCGTAACCGGCATCCGCAGCCGGTTGCCGGCGTCCCAGTCGGCTTGGTCATGGAGGACGTCGATGCCGGCCGAGGCGCGGTAGTCAGCGACGATCGAGGGCACCGCGCCGCGGCAGGCGTCCAGGTAGGCGGTGCGGACATCGGCGGGGATCGCCTGCGGGTCGTTGGTCCAGATGTCGAGGAAGTGGCCGAAGAAGGCGTCCGAGGTCGCGGCGATCATCTGCTCGGGCAGGCCCGGCGGCTGGGCCATCAGGTAGAGATGGAAACCGACGGCGGCGCTGGTGCCGCGCATCACCTGCCACATGTCCAGGGTCGGCAGTACGTCCAGGACGGCCAGGTGGGTGATCACCTCAGGGTGATCGAGTGCGGCGCGGAAAGCGACCAGGGCACCGCGGTCATGCCCGGCCAACGCGAAACGCTCATGGCCCAGCGCGCGGGCCAGGGCGACGATGTCGGCGGCCATGGTGCGCTTGGCGTATACGGTGTGCTCGGTCTCGGTGTGCTCGGTCTCGGTGGGCTTGTCGCTGGCGCCGTAGCCGCGTAGGTCGGGGCAGATCACGGTGTGGTCGGCCGCGAGGTCGGCGGCGACGTGCCGCCACATGAGATGGGTCTGCGGGAAGCCGTGCAGCAGCACGATGGGCGTGCCCGAGCCCGCGACGGCCACGTTCAGGGACACGCCGTCGGCGACGGGCACGCGCTGGTAGTCGAAGCCGGCGATGGCAGGCGTCATGGTTCGGTCCTTTCCGATGGGGTGCCTCCAGCCTGCCGGGCGCGGATGAGCATCGGATGAGCGCGCTATAGCGTGAGGCCCGGGGTGACGATGACGCGGAAGAGTGGGGTAGTGGTACGGAAGACGTTCGGGGCACCGGGACCGGTGGCACAAAGGATGTTCGGGGTGCTGGGGCCGGTGGTGGCCTGGGACGAGGCCGGGGGCGCGGTCGCGTTGAAGGGGCCGCGGCACCGCGCGGTGCTGGCCCGGCTGATCGTCGCCCGCCGCCGCGTCGTCCCGGTCTCCCGGCTGGTCGAGGACCTGTGGATCGATCCCCCTCCAGGCGCGGTGAGCGCCGTACGTACCTTCGTGGCCGCCCTGCGCCGCGCGCTGGAGCCCGAGCGCCCGCCCCGCGCCGCGGCCCGGTTGCTGGTCACCGAAGGGCCGGGGTACGCACTGCGCGCGGAGCCGGACGCGGTGGACGCCTGGCGTTTCGAGCAGGCGGTGGCCGCGACGTTGCCGCCCGAGGGCGTACTCAAGCGGCTGGAGGAGGCGCTGGGATGGTGGCGCGGACCCGCCTACGCCGAGTTCGCGGAGGAGGACTGGGCCCGTGCGGAGCGTTCCCGCCTGGCGGAGCTGCGGCTACAGGCGGTGGAACGTCAGGCCGACGCGCGCCTGTCCCTGGGCCTCGCGGCCGAGGCGGTGCCGGATCTGGACGCGCATGTGGCCGAACATCCCTGGCGCGAGGACGCGTGGCGGCTGCTGGCCCTGGCGCTGTATCGCACCGGCCGCCAGGGCGACGCGCTCGCGGTGCTGCGCCGGGCGCGTACGCTCCTGGTCGAGCAGCTGGGAGTGGATCCGGGCCCCGGACTGCGCCGCCTGGAGACGGACATCCTCCACCAAGCCGGCCACCTCGACACGACCGAGGCCACAGGCCGGGAGCGGGCAAAAACAGCCCAGGTCACCGGCCGGGAGCGGGCGGAAACGACCGAGATCACCGGCCGGGACCGGGCAGAGACGACCGAAGCCACAGGCCCGGACCGGGCAGAGACGACCGAAGCCACGGGTCGGGTGTGGGCGGCGACGGCCGCCGCCTATGACCGTACTGTGGCGTCCGGCTCGCGAGCGCGGCTGGAGTCGACGGTGGGCCTGCTGCGCAACCTGGCGGTGACCGGAGGCGGCGGCCTGGAGGAGGCCCGACGCTATCGTGGGGCGGCCGTCGCGGCGGCGGAGGAGCTGGGCGACGCGGAGCTGACCGCCCGCGTGATCGGCGCGTACGACGTACCGGCCATCTGGACCCGCTCGGACGACCCGGCGCAGGCGGCACAGATCGTGGCGGCGGCCGAACGCACCTTGGCCGCTCTCCCACCCGGCACGCACCAGGCGGCGCGGGCGCGGCTCCTGGCCACGATCGCCCTGGAGTCGCGCGGCACCCGCGCGGCTCGCGGACCCGAGGCCGCCCGGCAGGCCGAGGAGATCGCCCGCCAATTGGACGATCCCGGGCTGCTGGCGTTCGCCCTCAACGGGGTGTTCATGCAGACCTTCCACCGGGCGGGGCTCGCGCCGCGCCGCGACGAGATCGGCGCCGAGCTGGTCGCTCTGTCCGCCCGGCATGGGCTGGTCACCTTCGAGGTGCTCGGGCACCTCATCCGCCTCCAGGCCCGCAGCGCGCTCGCGGACTTCGCCGGCGCCGACGGGCACGCGACCGCCGCCCAGCTGCTGGCCCGGCGGCATGAATTGCCGCTGGTGGGAGTGTTCGTCCAGTGGTACCGGGCGCTGCGGCTCGCCGCGACCGGGCAGTCATTCACCGCGATTGGATCAGCATCGGCGGCGGAGGCGGCTTATCGGGATGCCGCCGCTCAGCTGGACGGCGCGGGCATGCCCGGACTGCGGTCCGGCATACTGCCGCTCGCGCTGCTGTGCCTGCGCCTCCAGTACGCACGGCCCGGCGAGCATCGGCCGCCGGACCTGGTCGACGAGCACGCCGACTGGGGGCCCTACGAGCCATGGGCGCAGCCCTGGGTGTTGCTGGCCGAGGATCGCCGCCACGCGGCCGCGGCCGCACTGCGTCTGATCCCGGACCCGCCCCACGACCTGCTGTACGAGGCTCTGTGGTGCCTGACCGCGCGGGCGGCCATCGCCGTCGGTGACCGGGAGACGATGGAACGCGCCCACGCCGAGCTCACTCCGGCGGCGGCGGAGCTGGCCGGGGCGGGCAGCGGGCTGCTCACCCTGGGCCCGGTCGCCACACACCTCGACGACCTCGCCACCGCCCTGCGACGTCCTCGCCGACCTCGCATCGGAAGGTAGGCGCGCAAAGCAGCCGACCACCGCCGTCGAGGTCGCGAGGCGAGTCACAGCTCGGCGAGGCGACGGCTGAGGAAGCGCCGCTCGGCCCCGGTGGTGGCGAGGTCGAGCGCTCTGAGGTACGCCGCCCGCGCCGCCACGGTGTCTCCGAGACGCCGCAGGAGTTCGGCCCGGGTGGAGTGGAAGTAGCGGTAGTCGTCGAGGTGGAGCGCGTCGACGATCGCAAGCGCCGCCCGCGGCCCCTCGACCTCGGCGATCGCCACGGCCCGGTTGAGCTCGACGACCGCCGAGCCCGTCAGTTGCCGCAGGCGGTCATAGAGCGCCGCGACAGCCGGCCAGTCGATGCGCTCCTCGGTCTGCAGCTCGGCGATGGCGGCCTGCACCGTATAGGCGCCGGAAGCACCCGACCTGACGGCGCGGTCGAGCAGCGCTCGCCCTTCCTCGAGCTGGGCGGTGTTCCACAGGGTGCGATCCTGGTCGTGGAGCAGGATCATCTCGCCGTCGCGAACACGGGCCGCGCGACGCGAGTCGTGCAGCAGCATCAGGGCCAGCAGCGCCGCCGCCTCGGGCTCGTCGGGCATGAGGTCGAGGAGGGTGCGGCCCAGCCGGATCGCCTCCGCCGCGAGGTCGGCCCGGCCGTCGCCGTACCCCTGGTTGAAGACCAGGTAGAGCACCGCGAGGACCGCGCTCAGGCGGGAGGGCAGCAGGCGCTCGTCCGGAACCGCGAAGGGGATCGCCGCCGCCCGGATCTTGTTGCGAGCGCGGGAGAGCCGGCGCTTCATCGTCTCGTCGTTCACCAGGAACGCGCGGGCGATCTCCGGCGTCGACAGGCCGCCCAGAGCGCGCAGCGTGAGCGCGACCTGAGCTTCGGTCGCCAGGGCGGGGTGACAGCACATGAAGAAGAGTTCGAGGCGTTCGTCGGGGATCGTCGTCTCGTCCATCGTGACCTCCTCCGGTATGGGGCGGTCCAGCAGCCGGGTCTTCTCCGCCCGGGTACGGTCGCGGCGAAGGCGGTCGATCGCCCGGTTGCGGCCGGTCACCACAAGCCAGGCCCCCGGATTGTCCGGGAGCCCGTCGCGTACCCAGCGCTCTGCGGCGATGACGAACGCCTCCTGTGCGGCCTCCTCGGCGAGGTCGACGTCGCCGAGGAAGCTCACCAGGGCCGCGAACACGCGTGCCCACTGGTCGCGGAAGACCTCCTCGAGCACGGCCTACCGCTCCACCAGCGGCCGTACTTCGACCGAGCCGCCGAGGCGGGCGGCCGGGATCCGGGCGGCGAGCTCCAGCGCGGAGTCGAGGTCGTCCGCCTCGACGATGTAGAAGCCGCCGAAGATCTCCTTGGTGTCGGCGAACGGCCCATCGGTCAGCAGCGGCTCGCCGTTCTGGACGCGGACGGTGGTCGCGGTGTCGGCCGGCTGCAGCCGCTCGCCCCCGAGCATGCGCTCGTCCTTCATGAGCGTGATGTACTCGGCGCTGATGGCGGCGCGCTGGTCCTCGCTGAGGCCCTCGTACGCCCCGGGGCGCTCGTTGATCAGCAGGGCGTATCTCACCGGTAATCTCCATTCGCGGACGTGCGGTCGTAGACGAGGCGGACGGCTTGGCCGACCTTTTCGGCGGACGCGAGGTCCAGACCAAGGGGCTGGCCGAACAGGCGCCGGCCCGCGCCGAGCACCGTCGGGAAGACCAGCAACCGGTATTGATCGATCAGGTCGTGGGCCCGCAGCGCATCGACGATGCTAGCGCTGCCGGCGACCACGACATCCTGGTTCTGCCTGCGCTTGGCCACCTCGTCTGCCAGGTCCCCCCGCAGCAGGGTGGAGTTGCGCCATCCCTCGACGCGGTCCAGCGAGCGTGAGGCGACGAGTTTGGGGATGGCGTTCATCTTCTGGGAGAACTCATCTTCCCTTGGGGCCCAGATGCGCGAGAACAGCTGCCAGGTGACCCGGCCCAGCAGCATGACTCCGGTGTCCAGCACCTCCCCCAGCTCGAACTTGTCGCCGGCCACGCTTTCGGGCCCGTAGCGGAACGCCCACCCTCCCTGCGCCGAACCCGCCGACCCGTCCGGGTCCTCCATGACCCCGTCGAGAGAGACGAACTGGATGACGATCACCTTGTTCATGACCTTGAACCTCCACGTAACCGGTTTGTCGGGCATAGGACGAACAGGCAACGCTTCAGGGGACAGGTGAAAAATGTGATGCCGGTCACAGTTGTGCGCCAGTGGCCGCGCAGACGTGCTGCCGGTCCGACGCCTCGGGGCCGTGCAGCCTCAGGTTTCCGCGTGTCCGGTGGCCTGGGGCCGTGCGGGTCTCAGGTTTCCGCGTCTTCGGTGGCTCGGGGACGGGCGGGGCCCGCGCCGAAGGCGTCCGCGCACAATTGGGCGAACCACCCCACCCCCGGGAGCAGAAGCACCCAGCCGAGCAGCGCCCACCCCAGGTGGAGGTGCTGGGCCGCGTGGGCGAAGGCCGCCACCCCCTGGGCGCGCAGCCCGTCGGCACGTTCGTAGGTCATCCGCCGCAAACCCCCCGGATGCCTCTCCGCAGGCTGGATCCGCAGCGAGACGGGCCGTCGGCGGATGAACCACCGGCCGACAGCGTCGCATCGCCCGCAGGTCGCGGCCACGTGGAGGTCGGCGCGCGGCAGGCCGGGGTAGGGGCGGATGCGGGGCAGCCAGGCGCGTACCTGGTCCCGGTAGTCCGTCCACCCCTGGCCGTACCGCGACACGAGCTGGGTCCCCTCGTGCCAGGCGGCCAGCCCCGCGCCGTAGGCGACGCAGCTCACCGCGGCGGCGGCGAACCGCAGGTCGAGCACCGCGAGCAGCAGGTAGGCGCCCGCCATGGAGGACTGCATGGGATTGCGCAGATAGGCGTACGGACCGCTCGTGACGAGGCGTTTGGGCGGATCGTACGGCACCGGCGTCCCTCCCCCGGCGACGGCGAACTCGCGGACGGCGGCCAGCCCGAACAGCAGCGGCACCGCCACGACCTGCGCCAGCAGCCCGATCACCCACTCGGGCTGCCGCCATACGCCGGTCAGCGCGACGGGCAGGCCGAGCATGAGCCCGCCCACGAGGCTCACCTGGAACGACACGCGCCAGGTGAGCCGCCGGTCCGCGGCGGTCCAGCGGGCCAGCAGCAGTCCGGGCAGCAGGCAGAACGCGATCGCGGCGGCCTCCCCGTACAGCCACCCTTGCCCCAGCGTCACGACCGGCTCGGCCAGCGGCATCACCCCCAGATCCAGCCAGGCGAACCCCGCCAGGACCAGCGGCAGCGGGTACGCCCGCGCCACGCACGCGGGCAGCGCGCCCCACAGCAACGCCCAGCCCAGCAGTAGATCAACGGGTACGCCCGCCACCACGGCGCCTTCGGCGGCGAAGCGCCACCAGCCCGCGTACACGGCGACGGCGTTCACGACCGCGAGGCCGACCAGGTTCCAGGCCGTGGCCAGGATGATCGCGGCGAGGTCCCGCTCCCCCGGCCGCCGTACGGCCGCTGCGATCCAGACGGCGGCCATCGGGACGAAGAGCGCGACGCCCCGGATGAGCGTGGGATCGCTCATCCGGCGAACGTCTTGACCAGGTAGCCGGCCGCCTCGGACAGCGCGTAGCTCTGCAGCGGGCCGAAGTACCAGCCCGGATCGAAGGTACGGCGGTAGGCCAAGGTCACCGTCAGACGGCCGCTTCGCCAGTCGAACGTCGCCCGGCGCAGGTCCAGCCAGCGCGCGAGCGTGGTGTCCTCGACCACGGCGAACACCACCCGCCCCGGCATGCGCTCGCTCACTCGCAGGATCATGGACCGGGGCTCCAAGGGCGCGCCGATGCCCAGTGAGCGGCGCGGCGTGAAGATGATCTTCCGGGTGTCGCCGACGGCCAGCCCAGTACCTTCGGCCCGTAACGGCCGGGGGAAGCCGAGCGACAGGAACCGCGACTCCACGGGCCCGAACCGGGGTTCGGCGGCCAGCGTCCGCTCGACGTTCGCCGCCGTCGCCCCGGCGGTGACGCTCACCTCGTTGTCCCGGGGCAGCGAGACCGCCGTGCCCTCCAACGTGGCGGCGACGAGAAGCGGCGCGAGCAGGAGGTTCATCCGGCCCTTGCCCCGGTGGCGCCGGACTTCGTCGACGAGCAATGCGACCAGCAGGCCGACCAGGTAGAACAGCGGCGCGGCCATGACCAGGCAGACGATCCCCTCCCCGAGCAGCGGACCGGCCAGGGCCAGGGCCACGGTGATGGACGCCATGACCATGCCGATGGTGCTGCGCGGCCGGGCGGTGAGGGCGACGGTGACGGCGATCACCGCCGGGATGCCGACGTAGAACAGCGCCGTCTGCTCCAGATGCCCCTCGTGCAGGACCCTGTCGAGCAACATCGCCGCGAACAGCGCGACCAGCACTCCGGCCAGCGTCCACCGCGCCCTCATCTGCGGCTGGCGTTCAGGCTCCATCCGCCCCCCTTAACCAGTAGATTTAATCAGGCGATTAAACTGTACGATGAGGACGCGGGATTCTGTCAATGGGGGTGCGGGTGGCCGAGAAGCAACAGCAGGGCGCGGAGACCCGAGACCGGCTCATCGACGCCGCGGCCGAGACGATCCGGAGCCAGGGCTACGCCGGCACCAGCGCGCGAGCCATCGCCAAGGCGGCGGAGGTCAACTCGGCGCTGGTCTTCTACCATTTCGGCGGCGTCGACGCGCTGCTGCTCGCCGCGCTGGACCGCTCGTCAGAGCAGCGCATGGCCACCTACCGGCAGGCCGTGGAGCAGGCCAAGAACCTCGAGGAACTCGTCGAGACCGCGAGCGCCATCTACCGGGCCGATCTCGAAGGCGGCCATATCACGCTGTTCTCCGAGATGGTGGGCGCGAGCATCGCCCGGCCCGAGCTCCGCGCGGAGATCACCGCGCGCTCTGATCCCTGGATCGACTTCATCGAGCAGGCCCTGGAGCGGGTCATCGGCGGGTCGCCCCTGGCCAGGCTGCTGCCGCCGCGCGATCTCGCGTACGCGGCGATCACGTTCTACCTGGGCGTCAACCTCTTCACCCACCTCGACGCCGACCGCACCCGGACCGAGGCCATGTTCAACCTCGCCGAACGGGTCGCACCCCGCGCGCGGCTGCTCACCATGCGCCTGCCCGGCCGTCGTGGCAGTGACAAGCCGAAAAAATAGCTCACGTCGAGATGGGCAAGGTTCCTACGCCTGCGCCCAGTCGGGTCACTCCGGCAGTCTCATCTCCAGTCCGTAGCGCAGCCCGACCTGCGTCACGGCCTTGAGACTGGGCAACGGGTGGTCCGCCGGCGGGGCCTGCCGGGTCGGCGCCAGCTCCCCGATCTCGGCGAAGAACCCTTCGATGCCACCGGGCGCGTAGGTCACGAGAATGCGCGCGTCCGTAAGAGGCTCGAAGCGCTCCCACGTCCTGTCAGGGATGTAGAAGAACGAACCCGGGCCGCCTTCCACCACCTCGTCGTCGATGTAGACGCGGACCGTCCCCTCCAGGATGTAGAGCATCTCCGTTCCCGGATGCGTGTGCGGCGGGGGGCCCATTCCGGCCGGGACGGTCATCTCTATGACCGTCACGCCGCCACCCGTCTCGTCGCTCGCGGCCTTGATCTCGTACAGACCGCCGAGCACCCAGAACGCGTCGCCTTCCCCAGGCTTGCGAGCGATCACCTTGTCCGCCATATCATCCACCTCCGCTCCGTAATCACCACCTGACCAGGAGTGATCCAGAAAGGTCAATCGAACCCCGGACAAGAGTCTCCAGAGGTAGGTAAACAAGACGGCCGGCCCGCGTCCCCTGGGGCCGGGAGCGGACGGATCAGCGCGTCTCCTGCGGTCGCGGCGGGACGAACCTCTTCAGCGCCTCCTTGCCGAACTGGACCGCCGCGTTCCCGCGTTCGAGCAGATCGTCCTGGTACTCCCCAAGCGCCGAGATCAGGTCCCGCTCGCCTCGGTGGACCTCGGCCAGCCGGGCGCTCAGCCGTACGGCGTCCTGCATGGCGGTGTTCGCGCCGTTCCCACCGCTGGCCAGTGTCAGGTGCGCGGAGTCACCGAGCAGCGTGACCCGGCCCACCGGCCAGGGCGGCGTCGGCCGGTCATAGACCTTGGACCGGCCGACGGCGCTCATGTCGGCGGAGCGCACCAGATCCCGCAGGTCGGGATGCCAGCCCTCGAGGAGTTCCAGCACCAGCTCGCGCGCGTCCTCCCCGGCGGACCCCGGATCGGTGGCCGCCGGGTGCTCCGGCGGCACCAGCAGCACCCACCGTACGTAGCTGTCCCGGTGTGGCATCTCCAGCCCGGGGACGAGCTCGGCGGCGGCCGCGGACGGCTCCCTGTCGAACTGCATCCGGCCCAGCATCAGCGTGATCCCGGGGCCCTTCACCATGGTGCCGCGCCCCGGCACCAGCCGCAGGAAGCGGTCGGTGATCGTGGTGCGTCCCATCGCGCCGCACAGGTCCGCGTCGACCAGCCCGACCTCGGGCACCAGATGCCGCCGCACCACGGAGTTGCCGCCGTCGGCGCCGACCAGCACCGCGCCCGTGGCCTCCGTACCGTCGGCGAAGCGCGCGGTCACACTCCCGACGGCCCTCTCCACGACACCCGTCAGCCGTTTGCCGTGCGTGACCCGGTCGCCCAGGTCGCCGAGCAGGATCCGCCGCAACACCTGCCGGTCCACCGCCCTGCTCCCCTCCACCGGCCCCTCCAGGTCGCGGCTGAGGACCGTTAACTGCTCGTCGAACAGCAGCCCCGGCCCGGTCAGGCCCCCGCTGGTGGCCTCGACCAGCTCGTAGAGCCGCTGCGGCAGGCTCGCCCGCAGCGCGGTCAGCCCCGGCTCCGCCAGCCCGATCCGGTATCCCTGGAACCGCTCGCCGCTGCCGTCATCCGCCTCGTACACGCGCACGTCGAGGCCCGCTCGGACGAGCGCGTGGGCGAGCGTCAGCCCGCCGAGCCCCGCCCCGATCACCAGCACCCGTCCCACGCCTTGCTCGGTCATGACACCCTCCGTCTCCGACGCCGTTCCGACGTGAACAACGTTCACGTGTACATTGTTCACGTACGGAGGGCCGCATTGTCAACCACGTCTTGGAGGATTCGATGAGTGAGCGACGCGCCCAGGTGCTTCAGGCGGCGATCGAGCTGCTCGACGAGGTCGGCCTGGACGGTCTCACCATGCGGCTCCTGGCGAGCCGGCTCGGCGTGCGGGCAGGCGCGCTGTACCGGCATTACCCGAGCAAGCAGGCCCTGCTGGACGCCATGGTCGCGCACCTGGTCGTCCCGCCGGGCCAGGCCGTGCCGCCGCTCGACGGCCCCTGGGACGAGCGGCTGCGCCTGCTCGCGATCGGCACGCGGGAGCTCATGCTGGCCCACCGCGACGGGGCGCGCCTCATGTCCACCTTCCAGAACCCGGGCAGTGAGGCCGTCGCCTTCTACCACGACCTCATCGCCACCCTGACCACCGCGGGCGTCCCCGCCGA
This sequence comes from Nonomuraea sp. CA-143628, assembly GCF_050942315.1. Lineage (NCBI taxonomy): Bacteria > Bacillati > Actinomycetota > Actinomycetes > Streptosporangiales > Streptosporangiaceae > Nonomuraea > Nonomuraea sp. CA-143628. The sequence continues at coordinate 6,084,114 of NZ_CP192072.1, read as the reverse complement.
CACGGCCGCCGCGGCCGTGGACACCGTCATGGCCTACGTCAACGGCTACACGACCGAGGAACAGGCCCGCGCTATCGGCACCCGGCCCAGAGAGCTCCGCGACCGCGCCTTCCGCGCCGGCCTCGAACTGATCATCGCCGGAACCAAGGCTTCCCTACCCTGATCTGCGAAGACACGATCGCTCGACATCGGGGAAAAATTCTCGCTCCGCCGTGTCGAATCGCCGTCGACGTGTTCGACGCGTTAGTGACAGGACAGCCCGGGACTCACCGTTCCGGACTCCCGTACTTGGAGGAGCGCATCATGCAGAAGATCACCACGTTCCTGTGGTTCGACAACCAGGCCGAAGAGGCGGCGGCTTTCTACACCTCGCTGTTCGAGGACTCGCGGATCCTGGAGGTCCAGCGCTACGGCGACGCAGGCCCGGGTCCGGCGGGGACGGCCATGACGGTGTCGTTCGAGCTGGCGGGCCAGCGGTTCGTCGCGCTGAACGGCGGCCCGCAGTTCACCTTCACCGAGGCGATCTCGCTGTACGTCGACTGCGCCTCGCAGGAGGAGGTCGACGAGCTGTGGGCCAAGCTCACCGACGGTGGCGAGGAATCGCAGTGCGGCTGGCTGAAGGACAGGTGGGGCCTGTCCTGGCAGATCGTCCCCAAGGTATTGCCCGAGCTGCTGAGCAACCCCGACCCGGCCAAGGCGCAGCAGGTCATGAAGGCCATGCTGGGCATGCGGAAGATCGACATCAATGCCCTGGAAGAGGCCGCCCGCCTCTGAGCTGGTCCAGGCCGAGCGGGGTGGCCGGTGGCAGGGGGTCGGCGCCTTCGGCGCGGAACGCCTGGAGCAGGAAGGCCACCAGCCGCCGGGACGCGGCCAGCGCCGCCTCGGGCGAGTCGGTCACGATGCCGCTGTTGGCCATGAGCAGGAGCGTGAGGTCGTCCTGGACGAAGTCGGCCCGCAGCCGCCCGGCCTCCTTGGCTCGCCGGGCCAGCTCGGCGAAACCCCGCTCGGCGCATTCGCGTTCGTGCTCGAAGGCGAGCGCGTCCGGGAACTTCGACAGGAACGCCGTGGTGAATCCCCGGTCGACGGCCTGCATGGCGCACACCTTCTCGATGACGCTGCGGAAGCCGCGCCAGGGGTCGGGGTCGGCGAGCGCGTCGTCGACCACCTTCGCGCACGCGTGGAGGTCGTCGGCGAACACCTCGACGACCAGCGACTCCTTCGTGGGAAAGCGGCGGTAGAGGGTCGCGATCCCGACGCCGGAGCGGCGGGCGATCTCGACCATCGGCACGTCCAGGCCGTGCGTGGCGAAGGTCTCGCGGGCGGCCTCGAGGATGCGGTTGCGGTTGTGCCGCGCGTCAGCACGCAACCCAGGTGCGTCGGCGCGCGGCGCAGGGGTTTCGGCGGGCTGCCCGGGTGCGTCGGCGGGCGCGTACGGCATCTGAGACGGCTCGGTGGACATGCCTCTCACTTTAGCCCAACCGGAGGGCCCTTTCCGGTTACCGGAATACGGCGCGGTGCGGCGAGTCGGGCACCATGGTGCTGTGACCGAAAGTGTGGGAACCCGCGGCAGCGCGCTCGACTCCCTGATCGAGCTGGTGGCCAGGGGTGGCGTGGTGGTGCTCAGCGGGGCAGGGCTGTCGACCGAATCGGGGATCCCGGACTACCGCGGACCCACAGGTCGCGCCCGGAAGGCCGAGCCCATGACGTACCAGCGCTTCGTCGGCAGCGCCGAGGCGCGGCGGCGATACTGGGCGCGCAGCCACGCCGGCTGGCGGCAGATCGGCCTGGCCGCGCCCAACGCCGGGCATCGCGCCGTGGCCGAGCTGGAACGGCGCGGGCTGATCGAGACCATCGTCACGCAGAACGTCGACGGCCTGCACCAGGCGGCCGGAGCGCGGCGGGTGATCGAGCTGCACGGCGGGCTCGACCGGGTCGTGTGCCTGTCCTGCCGCGAGCGGACCCGCCGCACCGAACTGGAGAGCCGCCTGCGATCGGCCAATCCCGGCTGGGCGGCCAGCGGGCAGATCAACCCCGACGGTGACAGCGTGCTCACCGACGATCAGGTCGAAGGGTTCCAGGTGGTGGACTGCGCGGCCTGTGGCGGACTGCTCAAGCCCGACGTGGTGTTCTTCGGCGAGAACGTGCCCAGGACCCGGGTGGATGAGTGCTTCGCGCTCGTCGCGGCGGCGCGGGCGCTGCTGGTTCTCGGGTCGTCGCTGACCGTACGGTCCGGCCTGCGATTCGTCAGCAAGGCCGCCGCGCTCGGCATCCCGATCGCCATCGTCAACCAGGGGCCGACCGGCGGAGACGCCCAAGCCGCACTCACCCTGGACGCACCCCTCGGCGTGACCCTGACTCACCTCAGCACCCGCCTCTGACACCGTCTGGTAAGAGTTGCGGGTCCTGCGGTGACGTCTAACTCGTCTTTTCTGGATCTTGCCCATCGCGGACAGTTGGGAGAACATTTCACTTTTTGGAGGCTTATCAGTGACTACCTCTCCGCTACAAATCCCGGTTCCCGGCGAGCGAGCGTCCAGCACGATCCACCGCTTTCGTGACAGGCACGGGCCAGTGGTCCCCATCGAGCTCCCGGGCAAGGTCAAAGCGTGGGCCGTGACCTCGTACGACATGGTGAACGAGGTCCTCTCCAACGACGACACGCTCTTCAGCAAGAACGCCCGGAACTGCCCCGCGCTGCACGACGGCACCATCCCTCCTGACTGGCCGCTGCGGCAGGTCATCGAGGGCGATCACCTGCTGACCAAGGACGGGGCGGACCACCGGCGGCTACGGGGCCTCATCAACCGGGCCTTCACCCCGGCACGCGTGCAGGGTCTCGCCGACCGCGTCCAGGAGATGACGGACGAACTCCTCGACCGGCTGCCCGACGACGGCGAGGCGGTGGATCTCGTCCGCCACTTCACCGAGCCGTTGCCGATCAATGTGATCTGCGAGCTGTTCGGCGTGCCCGAGGAGGAGCGCTACCAGATCCGCGAGTGGACGAATGTGCTCCTGTCCCACACCGCCACCCCGGAGGAAGCCGGCACGGCCGGGGCCGGGTTGCTCGCTTACCTGGCCACGTTCATCGCCCGCAAGCGCGGCGACATGGGGGACGATCTCACCTCCGGGCTCATCCGGGCACAGGAGGACGACGGGGACCGGCTGAACGACGACGAGATGGTGGGGATCCTGTGGCTGGTGCTGATCGCCGGCCACGAGACCACCGTGCACCTGCTCGCCAACACGGTCATCGCCTTGTGCGCGGACCGGGACCAGATCGCCCTGGCGAGTACGCGGGACGCCTGGGCGCAGGTGGTCGAGGAGGGGTTACGCAGCCGGAACTCGGTGATCAACGTCCTGTTCCGCTACCCGCTGAAGGACGTGCGCCTCGGCGAGGTGACGATCCCGGCCGGGGAGCCGATCATGGTCGCGATCGGCGGCACGGGGACGGATCCGGCCAGGTTCGGCGGGGACGCCGGGCGGTTCGACATCGAGCGCGGCCAGGAGACGCATCTGGCGTTCGGCCGCGGGCCGCACTTCTGCCTGGGCGCGCCGCTGGCCAGGCTCGAGACCCGCATCGCGCTGTCCTCGCTGTTCGGCAGGTACCCCGAGCTGCGCCTGGCGGTCGAGGAGGACCAGATCGTCTACACCCCGTCGTTCATCACCGAAGGACCGACGGTGCTGCCAGTGGTGCTCGGGCCCGCCAAGGAACCTATTCGATGACGAGGGTCACCGGGATGTTGCCACGGGTGGCGTTGGAGTACGGGCACACCTGATGCGTGGCCTCCACCAGGGCGCGGCCGGTCTCACCCTGCAGGTGGTCGGGAAGCTCGACGCGGAGCGCGACCTCCAGGGTGAAGCCGCCGTCGCCGTTGGGGGCCAGGCCCACTTCGGCGGTGACCGACGCCTGCTCCGCCTCCACCTTCATGCGCTTGGCCACCAGGGCGAGGGCGCTGGCGAAGCAGGCGGCGTAGCCCGCGGCGAAGAGCTGCTCGGGGTTGGTGCCGGCACCGGCCCCGCCCAGCTCCTTCGGCGGGGAGAGCGTGACGTCCAGGCGCCCGTCGGAGGAGACGGCGCGGCCCTCGCGGCCCGTCGCGGTGGCAATGGCGGTGTAGAGAGTGCTCATGATCGCTCCTAATCGATTGCGTACAACTTAATTGTGCACAATTTAGTTGCCTGCCGTCAACCCCGGGTATGCTGGGGTCATGAACGCGTTGCTGCTGGAGAACCAGGTGTGCTTCGCCGTGCACGCCGCGTCCCGCGCGCTCGACGGCTTCTACCGGCGCGAGCTGGCGGAGCTGGGGCTGACCTATCCGCAATATCTGGTGATGCTGGTGCTGTGGGAGCGGGAGCCGGTGACGGTCAAGGAGCTGGGGGTGGCGTTGCGGCTCGACTCCGGCACCCTGTCACCGCTGCTCAAGCGGCTGGAGGCGGCCGGGCTGGTCCAGCGGGAGCGCAGCGCCAGCGACGAGCGCTCCGTGGTGGTGCGGCTGACCGGCGCCGGCGCCGAGCTGCGGCAGTCGGCCCTGCGGGTGCCCGAGCACGTGCTGGGCGCCACCGGGCTGCGGATGAGCGAGCTGGCCGACCTGCAGCGTACGCTCGGCCGAATGACCCAATCCCTGACCGAAGCCACCTGAGGTAGCCTCTCCGGACGAATCGTCGAACAGCCCCGAGTACCACCGGCTGGTCTGTATGAAGAATGCGGAACGCCCGCATCACCGGAGGTCGCCTTGGGGAGTACGTACACGCTCGACGTCAGGAAGACCGCGACCCTCACCGTCGGCCTGCTCATGGGGGTCTGGGTCGTCGACTACATCGACCGGGTGATGATGGCGGTCGCGCTGCCGTTCATCGGGGCGGAGTTCGACCTCACCAAGACCGAGCAGGGCGCGCTGATCACCGTCTTCGCCCTGGTCTACCTGCTGTGCCAGATCCCCGGCGGGCTGCTGGCCGACCGGCTCGGGGCGCGCAGGCTGCTCCTCGTCTCGCTCACGCTGTGGTCGGCGTTCACCGCGCTGACCGGCCTGGCGTGGGGGCTGGTCGCGTTGCTGGTGATCCGGGCGCTGTTCGGCGTGGGGCAGGGGATCTTCCCCGGCGCGTCCTTCAAGGCGCTGTCCGAGCGGACCACGCCCGCCCGGAGGGCCACGGCGGCGGGCGCGATGCTGGCCGCCACCCAGCTGGGCGCGGGCCTGGCACCGCTGGTCGTGGCGCCGCTGCTGCTGGCGTTCGGGTGGCGGCCCACGTTCTGGGTGACAGCGGCCGCGGGCGTGGCGATCGGGCTGCTGCTGTGGGCGCTGCTCCCCCCGCCCCTGCCCGCCGAGCTGAACGGCTCCAGCGACCTGTCCCGCCCCGCTCCCCCGCCCGCGTCCGTGCTGCGGGCGCCGACGGTGTGGAAGTTCGCGGCGCTGTTCTGCGCGACCAACATGCTCGGGTACGGGATGATCACCTGGGTGCCCAGCTATCTGCTGGAGGCGCGCGGCGTCTCGCTGCTGAACACGGGCCTGTACGCGGCCATCCCCGGCCTGGTGATGACCGGGACGATCATCCTCGGCGGCTGGCTGTTCGACCGCTACTTCCACGACCGGGGCCGGCTCTTCGTCATCCCGCTGCTGCTCTGCACCGCCGTGCTGCTGGTGCTGATGCTGCGCGCGGAGACCGCGGCCGGGTTCACGCTGTTCCAGACGCTGGCGATGGCGGTGGCCGGGCTGTCGATGATGGGGATCCTCGGCATGCCGGTACGCGCGCTGCCGCCCGCGGTGATCGGCTCGGGGATGGGGGTGGTCAACGTCGGCGGGCAGGTGGCGGGCGTCCTGGCGCCGGTGCTGATGGGGTGGCTGGTCGATCATTACTCCTATACCGCCGCGTTCGGGCTGCTGATCGGCACCACGGTGCTGGGCGCGCTGATCGCGATGGTCGTACCTCAGCGGGTCGACCAGTTCCACCTGGAGCCCGCGTGACCAAGGCACGAACACGAAGACGCCCCGCCGCGCCGGTGCGGGCGGGGCGGGGCGTCCACGGGGGCTACTTGATCTTGTAGGCCCTGGTGATGGTCTCGGCGAAGCCGTTGCCTCCGGTGTCGACGGCCTTGACCCGCAGCGAGGCGAACTTGCCGCGCGCGCTGATCGGGTGCCAGGTCTCGGCGGCCCAGGTGCCCTGGGCCGACGGGTGCACCAGCGTGGGCAGCCAGGTGCGGCCGTCGTCGTAGGAGATCTCCACGGTGAGCGTACGCAGCTTCAGATCGGGCGAGCCCTTCTGACGCTGGACGCGCAGCGGGATGCGCGCGAGCCCGGCCGCGGCCCGGTTGCGATCGTCCAGCTCCGGCTTGATCGCGAGGGTCAGCAGCGGCAGCACCTGCCGCTTGCCCGGCTGAGGGGTCTTCGACCTGAATTTCCACTCGGCGCTGACCCGCGTGGACACCTGGGTCTGTGCCGGCACGCGGTCGGCCGTCATGGTCAGCCGATACTCGCTCTCCTTCGTCTCCGCGGGCGCGTCGACCGTGCCGGGCAGGTAGTCGGCGGCGTAGATCTCCTTGCCGTCCCGGTAGAGCCGGGCCTGCGGAGCGGTGTACTCGCCGTAGGAGATGCGATCGGGCGCGCCGTCCTCGAACAGGCCGGCCGCGAACTGCAGCGTGTTCCCCTCCCGCCAGGTGTAGTCGCCGCCGGGGTTGAGCGCGGCGGCGAAGACGCCGGTGTTCCACTGGTCGTCGGTCTTGCCGGCGCGGTAGACGACGGTCTTCCCGAAGAAGAACTGGTCGGTGTCGTTCCAGCCGTCCGGCGGCGTCCGGTACTGGATGAAGGAGGGATACCAGCCGGTGTCGCCGGGCGTGTAGTACTCGGTCCGGTGGAACGGGAGCGAGAACCGGGACACCTGGCCGTACGGCGTCCAGGCCAGCTCCGTCCCGTACAGCACGGGCAGGGCGAAGTGCTCGCCGAACTTGACGTCGTTCTGCGTGGCATAGGTGGAATTGACCTCGGCGAGGTCGCGGCGGCGCGGGCGGTAGCCGGGGTCGGCGGGGATCCGCGGCTCGGCCTTCATCAGGTGGTAGAAGTACGGGCTGTCGTCGTAGCCGCCGTCGCCCTTCGGCTTGGCCCACTGGGTCCACCGGTAGTACGCGAACTTCTTGCTCACCGTACGCGTCGTCGGGATGGCCTTGATGCCCTCGACGCGGTCCGCGCCCCACATGCCGGCCAGATCGACGTCCACGCCGAGGGGCTGCCCGCTGTCGATGAGCTGGAGCATGCCGAGCATGCCGACGGCCAGGCGCGCGGTCGGCTCCTCCGTACGCACGTCCACCGGCTTGGCCTTGCGGGCGTCGGCGGTGACCGTACGGTCGGCGTCAAGGGTGAACTCCGGATCGGAGGACATCACCAGAGTGCCGTCGTGGTCGAACATGAGGCCGACGACGGTGTAGCGGTGGCCCCTGTCCAGCCTGAGGTCCAGCGTGCCGCCGGAGATGTCGTAGTTGCGCTGCTCCTCGGTGTCGAGGTCGATCACCCCGGCGAAGGCGTTCTGGACGGGCTGCCCGTCCGTGCCGGTGTAGCGCAGCTTGAGCGCGCGCTTCTCCGGCGCGACCCGCATGCCGATGCCGGTGCGTACGGAGACGTCGGCGTTCGCGGCGATGACCGTACCGCTGAACAGGCCGGTCGGTCCCGCCGTGGCGGTCACCTTGACCTGGGCGGTGCCGTGCGCGGGCACCTCCAGCGTCGTGGCGCCGAGCTTGAACGGCGTCACCACCGCGCCCTTCTCGTCCTTGGCGACAACGTTCAGGTTCAGCCGGACGGCGTCGTCGCCGTCGTTGCGGTAGGTGAGCGTCTTCTCCTTGGGCGCGGGGCTGGGCAGCTCGATGTCGCCCATGCTCAGCGCGGCGGGCTCGGCGGTGACCTGCTGGGTGATGGCGCGGGCGACGTCGACGCGGCCGGAGCCCTGGACGTAGGCGCCCAGCTCGTCGCCGGGCGCGGTGGAGGCCATCAGCGCGGCCTTGATCTGGGCGGCCTTCCAGTCAGGGTGCTGCCCGGCGACGATCGCGGCCGCTCCGGCCACGTGCGGCGTCGCCATGGACGTACCGCTCAGTGCCGTGTAGGAGTCGTCGACCGGGGAGCCCGCGGAGGTGCCCGCGGCCCGCGCGGCGACGACGCTCACGCCCGGCGCGATCAGATCGGGCTTCACCGCGCCGTCGGACGCGCGCGGGCCCGTGCTGCTGAACTGCGCCACCGTGTCGTCGTCGCGGTAGGAGGCGCCGACCGACAGCGCGCTGTCGGCGGTGCTCGGCGAGCTGACGGTCTGCGGACCGGAGTTGCCCGAGGCGATGACGAACAGGGTGCCGTACTTGTCCGACAGGCTGTTGACGGCCTGCTCCACCGGGTCGTCGCCGGGAGTGTCGGCCTCCCCGAGACTGAGGTTGGCGACGCGGGCGCCGTTCTCGGCCGCCCAGGTCATGGCCTGGATGATCGCCGAGTCCGGGCAGTCCCCGCTCTGCAGGCAGACCTTGCCGATCAGCAGCTTGGCGCCGGGGGCGACGCCCTTGTACCGCCCGTCCGAGGCGGCGCCGGATCCGGCGATCGTGGAGGCGACGTGGGTGCCGTGGCCGTTGAGGTCGCGGACGTCGGGCTCGGAGGTGAAGTTCTCCGACTTGTCCACCAGCCCCTGGAGGTCGGGGTGGCCGGGGTCGTAACCGCTGTCGATCACCGCGACCTTGACGTCCTTGCCGGTCTGACCGGCCGCCCACGCCTTGGGCGCGCCGATGTGCGGCACGCTGACGTCGAGGGACAGCTTGGCCTTGCCGTCCAGCCAGACCTTCGCGGGCGCGGCCGCCGCCCTGGCCTGCTGCCCTGTCAGGGACTTCCAGAGCGTGCCGGCCGCGGCGTGGGGCTCGCTCTGGGCGATCCCATTGATCGCGGGCAGCGGGCGCCCGCCCGCGACGCGCAGTGTGGCGGCGGCGGTCTGGTCCGGGTACGTCACGATGAGCGGCAGCGCCGCGCTGGTGGCGTCGTCGTAGCCGAGGGCGGCGAGCCGGGTGACGTTGAACAGCCGGGGGTCCAGCCGGCCCGCGGCCAGCAGCGGCATCGCGTCGACGGGGATGATGCTGAGCCCGTCCTTGGACCGGCGGTGGATGAAGTCGATCTTCTCCCGGCCGGGGCCGGACTGGACGTCCAGCTGGGTCTGCTTGTCGGGGAGCGTACGGAGGACGACCTTGTCCCCGGTGAGGAGGGTGATGGTCTTGGGCGGGCCGGCCTTCGCGGCGGACTGGGCCGCGGTCGGGATGGCCGAAGGAGCGGGGGCCGGGGTGCCCGACGGAGCGGGCGTCGGTGCGGCCTGGGCCGGAGCGGCGGCCGCTATCAGGGCCGTGATCACGACACCCAGGAGCGCGGTTCTCTGAAGCACCTCCGCTTTCTAATTCTTTGTGACTTTTGATGACAAGGTGATTTAAGTGGCCTATTGCGGCAACTGCCGGAAGTGGCCAAGATCATGGGCATGCTTGAGGACAGCCGGGCGCTGGAGGTCGTGGGGATCAGCGCGTTCGATGAGCGGATCTACCGTGGGGTGCTGGCCTGCCCCGGCATCACGGTGCAGGAGCTGGTCATGCGGAGCGGGGAGGGCGCGGGACGCATCCAGGCGTCGCTGAGCAGGCTCCGCGCCAAGGGCCTGGTCAGCCGCCTGTGGGGGCGCTCGCCACGGTGGACGGTGACGAACCCCGGGACCGCGATCCGTGCCCTGGTGCGCGGCCTGCAGAGTGAGCTGGACCAGCTCACCGACACGGCCGACGAGCTGGAGGCGGCCTTCCGCACCGTCGGCCAGGACGCGGAGGAGGGCGGGCAGTTCGAGGTCCTCGCGGGTCCCGAGGAGCAGGCCCGCTGGTACGTCCGGCTGCAGCAGGAGGCCAAGGAGGAGGTCCTGACCTTCGACTGCCCCCCGTACGTGCTGGACTACCACAACCCCCTGCAGACCGACCTGCTGCGCAGCGGCGTCCGCTACCGGACCATCTACGTGCCGGAGGCGTTCGACCACGCGGGGGCGCTCGACGAGGTGGGCAGCCTGATCAAGGCCGGGGAGGAGGCGCGGGTCCTGCCCCGGCTGCCGTTCAAGATGGCGATCGTCGACCGGTGGCGGGCGGTCATGCCGATGCACATGGACCCGCCGCTGACCCGCGGCGTGCTGATCAGCGGCTCCACGATGGTGGTGGCCCTGGTGGAGCTGTTCGAGCGCCTGTGGCGGGAGGCGCTGCCGGTACGCCCTGAGCTATGGCAGGACACGCCCGCGACGCAGAAGCCCGCCGACGCGGCGGACCCCGCCTGTGGGGAGCGGGCCGAGGCGGAGCCCTCCGGCGGAGGGCCGGAGGCGGCGGAGCTCGGCCCCGAGGATCGGCGGCTCCTGGCGCTGCTCGCGGCCGGGCTCAAGGACGACGCCATCGCCCGCCAGCTCGGCACCAGCCCGCGCAGCCTGCGCCGCCGCCTGCGTCACCTGCTGGACCAGCTGAACGCCGAGACCCGCTTCCAGGCCGGCGCCCAGGCCAGCCGCCGCGACCTCGTCTGACCCGCGCCCGAAGGTCAGACCTGTTCGACGGCGCGGACCCCATCGCTCGACCGGTCCCGGAACCACGCGTAGCAGCTCACGACGATCCCGGCCACAGTGACGGCGGCGCCGACGAGATACAGCGACCGCAGCCCGAGCCCGCCGTCGATGACCCGGCCGCCGAGCCAGGCGGCGAAGGCCGCGGCCAGTTGGTAGGCGGAGGCGTTCACCGCCATGGCGAGCGTCGGTGCCGCGGACGCGGTGGTCAGGACCCGGGTCTGCATGCCGGGAATGACGGAGAAGCCCAGCGCGCCGATCACGAAGACCAGCACCGCGGTGATCGCCGTACCGCCGCTGACCGCCCACATCAGCACCAGCGTCGCCGCGAGGACGGCGAGCAGACTGAGCTGTGACGACATCAGCGCCCGGTCGGACAGCCAGCCGCCGGCGAAGTTGCCCACCGCGGCGCCGACGCCGTACACGAGCAGCAGCACGGCGATCGCGTCGGCGGCGAATCCGGTGACGCCGGTGAGCAGCGGCGCGAAATAGGTGAACACGATGAGCAGCCCCGCGTTGCCGACCGCCGTGACCGCGATGGCGCGTCGCACCTCACCGCCGCGCAACACCTGGAGCTCGGCCAGCGCGGAGGTGCCAGGTGTGGCGTTCCGGACATCCGGTACGAAGCGCAACACCAGCAGCAGCCCGAGCACGCAGCACACGGCGATGGTGACGAAGGTGGACCGCCACCCGAAGCCGTTGCCGATGAACGTGCCGATGGGCGCGCCGAGGATCATCGACAGGTTCATCCCGAAAACGAGCTTGGAGACGGTGGAGGCCTGCTTGCCCGGCGAGGCGGTCGACGCCGCGATGACGATCGCGTTGGCGAAGAAGGTGGAGGTCACCAGCGCGGTGATGATCCGGGCCGCGAAGAGCACGGCGTACGTCGGCGCGAGCGCCGAGGAGAGGTTCCCGACGATCACCACCGCGAGGAGGACGAGGATGAGCGGCCTGCGGTCGAAGCGCGCGGTGAGCGCCGTCAGCACCGGGCCGCCGATGATCATCCCGATGGCATAAGCCGTCACCAGCAGTCCGGCCGCCGGAATCGACACGGCCAGGTCATCGGCGATGTCCGGCAAGATCCCCGCGATCACGAACTCGCCGGTCGTGATGCCGAACACGCACAACATGAGGGATAGGACAGGCACGCGTTTCACCTCTAATAGTTGACTGATCAGTACAAAAAATGGGCAGCATGATACGAGGGCCGCCGACCGCAGCGCTTACAGAGCCGCGAGCGCCCCTTCCACGACGTCCAGCAGGGCGTTCCTGTCGTCGGTCACCTTCGCGAGCACGCGCAGGCCGTAGTACGCGCTCTGGAACGTCCGCGCCACCTGCAGCGGCGGCCGGTCGGCGGACAGTTCGCCCGTGCGCTGGCCGACCGCCACCAGGTGGCAGAGCTCCTGTTCCAGGTCGGTGAACTGCCGCCGCACCAGCGCCGCGACGTCACCGGTGCGCCCGCTCGGCTCGCTCGCGGCGTTCAGGGCCAGGCAGCCACGCCGGCCGGGGTCGGCCAGGTCGGCGTCGATGACGCCCAGCATCATCTCCCGCAGCCGCTCCCGCACCGATCCGGGTTCGGCCAGCATCGCCAGCTGGGCGGCGCCCTTGGTCTGCGCGTATCGGCGGACGGCCTCCTCGTACAGGCGATGCTTGCTGCCGAACGCGTTGTACAGGCTGCCGCGGCCGAGCCCGGTGCGCGCGCACAGGTCCTGGGTGGTGGCCGCCTCGTAGCCCTTCTCCCAGAACACCTCCATCGCGGCGTCCACTACGGCATGATCGTTGAACTCCCGGGGTCTGCCCATGGGCCGAAGCTAGCGGTTTCTGTACAGATCAGTCAAGAATCAGCGCGCAGGTGGTGTGAGCCGCTGCCGAACTGGCGGCCGCGTTTGGCCATGACACTCCCGTCTGGAGCGGTGTTAAACGTTTGACAAGTGGGGGCGTAAAACGTTTTACAGACTGTGACGCAGAACGTGACCCGCCCAGCACGGAGGGATGCAAGAGACGCCGGGTCGTATCAGTCGTGGTCACCGGTCCGGCTTTCGACCCTGACCAGCACCTCGACCGGGTCGCAGTCAGGGGCGACGGCGGTCAAGCGAATGCCGCCGGGTGCGGTCGGCTTCACCACGGCGAGCGCGCGGCCCTGGCAGGTGTGGTGCTCAGTCGCGTCGAACCGTTCCTTGTTCGACGGGTCGGCGCTGCCGAAGCCGAGCAGCCTTCCGCCGCCGGAGACCTCCACTCGTACGGGCCGGTCGGCCGCGGTGTGCACTGTCCCGGCCGAATCGACCAGGGTGAGGGTGATGTAGGCGAGGTCGCCGACGTCAGCCGTGATGACCGGTCGATCGGGTACGGCCCGCAGCGCGACGGGGCCGGTCGCGGTGCGCAGGAGGTCGCGGCCGGATTCGACGCCGTCGCGGTAGGCGATCGCGAGCAGTTCGCCCGGTTCATAGGTGATCTCGAACGCGGTGCGGAAGCGGTGTCGCTCGCCGACCGGCCCGCGTCCGAGGGAGCGGCCATTGAGCAGGAGTTCGACCTCGTCCGCGTCGCTGTACACCTCGACGGTGATCGGGGCGGTCTCGTGGCCTGGCCAGGTCCAACTCGCGATGGCGTCGCTCCAGGCCCAACGGCTGCTCATGACGGTCTTGCCATGGTGCCGCGGTCGCCGGACCGCGAGGTAGGGCTGGGAGCGCAGGCCGAAAACGATCTCCCGGTAGTAGGAGGCGGGAAGCCGGTGGCCGGTGATGTCGAGGTCGCCGCAACCGGCCAGCAAGTATGGATACGGCGCGATGAACGTCGGGCGTGGAGTGTCCGGCGTGGAGTACTGCGGCCTGCCGATCCCTACCTCGCCCAGATAATCCCAGCCGGTCCACGTGAAATCGCCGATGACATGGCTGTGCTGCTTGACCAGTCGCCAATTGTCGTCGATGCGGGGCGGGAAGGTCTCGGTGCCGAGAATGATCCGGTTCGGGAACAGCGTGCGGTCGGTCGCGTAGCGGATTTCCGAATAGTTCATCCCGGCCACGTCGAGCACGCTGTAGGACTCGGCGGTGCGGGTGGTCACCAACTCGGAGCCGGCGACGGCGTTCACGTCGAATCCGCTGTCGGCCAGCAGGGTGTTGATACCGGTGTCCTCGCCTGCCTTGGCTCGCAGGTCGGGCAGCAGGGCCAGCAGGTTGTTGATCGCGTTGGTGAGAAAGCGGGTGCCGTCCAGCGCACGAACCTTCTCGGCGAGCCTGCGGCCCCACATGGCCCCGGTGGCTGAGCCGGCTTCGGGGATCTCGTTGCCGAGGGAGTAGAGGACGACGCTGGGATGGTTGAAGTCCTTGGCCACCATCGCCTCGATATCGCGCTCCCACCATTCGGGGAAGTCGAGGCTGTAGTCGAACGGGCTCTTGCCCCAGGTCCACATGTCGAACGCCTCGTCCACCACCAGCATGCCGAGCCGGTCGCAGGCGTCGAGCATCGCGATGCTCATCGGATGGTGGGACATGCGGATCGCGTTGAAACCCGCGCCCTTGAGCAGCCGCACGCGGCGCTCCTCGGCCTGGGCGAACGTCGCCGCGCCCAGCGGGCCGTTGTCGTGGTGCACGCAGGCGCCGCGCAGCTTGACCGTCTCGCCGTTGATCCGCAACCCGTGCTCGGGGTCCAAGCGCAAGGACCGGATGCCGAAGGCGACCTTCACAGCGTCGATGTCCGACGTGCCCAAGTCCGGCACCACGCCGGTTATGGACACCGCGCACGTGTACAGCGCCGGCGAGTCCGGGCTCCACAGCGAGGGGTCGCGGACGTAGAGGCGCTGCCGTGCGATGGCCGGTTCGCGGGGCTGTACCGTGATCGGCGCGGTGTCGGAGGCGACGACGACTCCCGCGGCATCGCGGATCTCGGTGACCAGTTCGACGGTGCGGATGTCGATCGAGTCGTTCTCGATCGTGGTCGCGACCTCCACCACCGCACGTTCGGCATCGATGTCCGGCGTGGTGACGCGCACACCGTCCGGGCCGATGCGGACCACCTCGCCGACGAGCAGCCAGGTGTCGCGGTAGATGCCCGCGCCGGAGTACCAGCGCGAGTCCTGATGGGTGCGGCACTCCACCCGGACCTCGTTGTTCTCGCCGAACCGCAGGAACCGGCCGGCGTCGATGAAGAAGCGCGAGTATCCGTACGGACGCTGCCCGGCGTAGTTCCCGTTGACGAACACGGTGGAGTCCCGGTAGACGCCCTCGAACTCCAGCGTGATCCGCTTGCCCCGGAGCTCCTCGGGCGCGAAGAACGTCTTGCGGTACTCGTACGCGCCACCGGGGAAATAAGCGGTCGCCCCGTCCGCGGTGGCCTCACGGTCGCGGGTGATCATCGCGTCGTGAGGTACCGTCACCGGCTCGAACGGGACCGCGATTCCGGCCAGCTCGGCAAAGGGGTTGACCTTCGGACGGAACTGCCAGTTGTCGTTGAACGATGCGCGGATCACGTTGCCCCCTCGGGCGACAGGCTGGTCATGGCGGACTGGGCGTGCTCGCGGCCGAAGGCCCGGATCTTGGCGAACATGTCCTCCAGCAGGAAGCGCACGTCGACCTCCTCGCAGACCCGGATCGGGTGGTTCGAACCGGGCAGGTAGGAGCCGTCCGCGCCGAAGCGGGGAGCGGGCCTGACGCGCAGGTTGCCGCTCGCGGGGTAGAGCATCAGCGCGATGGCCGGAGAGTCGCCCAGTGAGCGGGATTCGATCGGCCCGGGGTGGTACGTCGCGTTCCACTCGTGCAGCTGCTTGATCAGGTAGCGGCCCAGCGGCCCGGCGTCACCGATCTTCTCCGCCAGTTCGGCGTAGCTCACCGAGACCTTGGTGTAGACGTCTCTGGGCACCTGCCACACGGTCATGCCGGAGCCGAACACCACGTTGGCGGCGTGTACGTCGTTGGAGAGGTTGAACTCGATCCGTGAGCCTTCGTCGTAGCCGCGGTATCCGGCGCCGCCGATCCAGATCACCACCAGCGGGCGTCGTACGAGGTCGGGGTCCAGCAGGATCGCCGAGGCCATGTCGGTCAGCGGCCCGAGGAAGGCCACATAGAGCGGGTCTTCCTCGCTCGCGAGCTTCGACTCCTCGATGATCAGCCGGGCGCCGGGGGAGTCCACGGCGGTGTGCTCGTCCGGCAGCGGCGTCGCCGCGCCGTTCGCGACAGCGACGGAGCCGGTCAGGCCGAGCAGATCCAGCAGGAGATCGATCTCCTCGCGAGACTCCTCCATGCTCCGCTGCGACCGCAAGCTGCCGAAATGTGCCGCAATCAGCCCGCGCATGTCCAAAGTCGGCGACAACAATCCATGGACGATGGCGAACTGGTCGTCCGCCTCGTTCTTGGCATCGCTATTGATGATCACTCTGCGTTGGCGCATCACATTCTCCTATTGCGTATCGGCAGGACGTGAACGGGGAGACGCGGTGGAGCGCCGGACGACCAGGCGGGGAATGACCGAGAAGTGCGCCGCCGCCGAGCGGCCTTCGATGCGCTCCAGCAGCAGCCGCCCGGCCGTCCGGCCCATGACGTCTCCGTCCTGGTTGACGGTGGTCAACGCGATGTGGGGATGGGCGGCCAGCCTGGTGTTGTCGTAGCCGGCCACGGAGACGTCACCCGGGACGGACAGGCCGGCCTCGTGCAGCGCGGCCAGGACACCCAGAGCCGCCTCGTCGGAACCGGCGAAGATCGCGGTGGGGCGCGGAGAGCGGCTCAGCAACTCGCGGGCGCCACGGTAGCCGCCCTCCTCGGAGTAGGAGGTCGCGGCGACGGCGATCTCGGCGGTGAACCCGTGATCACGCATCACACGTTCGTAGGTCTCGGCCCTGATGCGCGGCATCTGGTCGGCCGGGCGGCCGTGCTCCTGCTGGAAGGTGATGTGCGCGATGCGACGGTGGCCCAGCGCGATCAGGTGTTCCATGACGAGCTCGGAGCCGATCCGGTCGTCGTCGACGATCGAGTCGTACGCCGGCGAGCGGTCATGTCGGCCGAGCACCAGGGTGGGGATCTCGCGGGCCACCCGCTCCAGCTGGGCACGGCCGGCCAGTGGAGCGATCATGAGGATGCCGTCCACCTGCCGGTCCGTCAGAGCGTCCAGGGCACGTTTCTCGGTCTTGTCGCGGGTGCCGCCCTGGATCATGATCGCCTGGTAGCCGGACTCGGTGAGGTGCTCCACCAGGCCGGTCATGATCTCGGCGTAGAACGGGATCCCGATGTGCTGCATGAGCACGCCGATGGTGTACGCCCGTCCACGCAGCGCACGCGCGGCCGCCTGAGGGCGATAGCCCAGCTCGTCGATGGCCCGCTGGACGCGGTCGCGCATGGCCTCGCTGACCCCGTAGTCGTTGCGGATGACCTTGGAGACCGCCGCCTTGGAGACCCCGGCGTGTTCCGCCACGTCGGAAATGGTCACTCGTCGTCGTCGCTCAGGCGCGACCATGGACATCCCTTCTCGAACCGAGCCCTACCGAGAACGTAGACCGGTCTATGCAAGATAGCGGAAGATCGAAAGCACAACCGTCCTAGCTGGCAGTAGTGCCGTAGACCGGTACACGTTTTTTCCTTGACCTGCTCGCGACGCAGCGGCTACGTTGACTCGCATTCCGGGGCCGGCACCGACGGCCACCGTCGCACCGACACATGATCGAGAGACGCATGCACACCTTCCCCGACGGCTTCCTCTGGGGCGCGGCGACCGCACCGCACCAGGTCGAGGGCGACAACGTCAACAGCGACTTCTGGGCGCAGGAGGAGCGCATGCCAGGAGCGGATCGCAGCGGCGACGCCCTCGACAGCTACCACCGATACTCCGAGGACATCCGGCTCGTCGCGGAATCGGGCCTGAACACCTACCGCTTCGGCATCGAGTGGGCGCGCGTCGAGCCGGCCCCCGGGAGGGTGTCCCGCGCGGCGCTCGCGCACTACCGGCGCATGATCGACGCATGTCTCGCCGCGGGTGTCACCCCGTTCGTGACGATCCACCACTTCACCTCGCCGAGGTGGTTCGCCGAGGAGGGCGGCTGGCGCGGAGACCGGGCCGTGGACCGCTTCCGCGCCTACGTCGAGACGGCCACCTCGATCCTCGACGGCATCGAGTGGGTCTGCACCATCAACGAGCCCAACATGCTCGCGATCATGGTGCGCGAGGCGGAGGCGACGCTCGACCCCGACTCGGGTATGGAGTGGCTGAGCCCCACGCTGGAGGCGGACACGCCCCGACCGGCGAAGCCGGCTCCGCCGGTGGAGGTCGGACGCCGTCTCATCGAGGCCCACCACGCGGCCCGGGAGGTGCTGCGGGACCGCACGGACGCTCGGGTGGGCTGGTCGGTCGCGAGCCGCGCGTTCGAAACCCGCCCCGGTGCGGAGGAAGTGCGCCGGCAGTTGGAGTACGTCTGGGAGGACCTCTACCTCGAGGCGGCGCGTGACGACGACTTCATCGGGGTGCAGGCCTACTCGGCGCAGTGGGTGGGGCTGGACGGCATCGAACCGCACCCCGTGCGCCCGGACAACACTCTCGTGCGTACGGCGTATCGGCCCGACGCCCTCGGCATCGCCGTCCGGCACACCGCCGACGTGCTGCCCGGCGTCCCGATCGTCGTCACCGAGAACGGCATCGCGACCGGTGACGACTCCCGGCGCGTCGCCTACACGACCGGCGCGCTCACCGCGCTGGCCGAGGCGATGGAAGACGGCCTGGACGTGCGGGGATACATCCATTGGAGCCTGCTCGACAACTACGAGTGGGGCCACTGGGATCCGACGTTCGGCCTCGTCGCCGTCGACCGGGAGACCTTCGAGCGCCGGCCCAAGCCGAGCCTCGCGTGGCTGGGTGGCGTCGCCAAGTCCAACGCGCTCCAAGACGGCGGGACCTGACGATGCCCGAAGCAATCGACCGGCGCCGACTCGTGCGACGGCACAACCCCGTGCTGACGTCCGCGCACCCCGCCGACGTCCTCACGGTCGGCAACGGTGACATCGCGCTCACGGTCGACATCTCCGGACTGCAGACGTTCCCGTCCTTCCACGAGCTCGTCCCCGACCCGCACCGCGTCGTTCGCGATGGTCTGTCCGGTCTGCCCGAGCAGTACCCGCGCGTATTCGACGCCGACGACTTCCAGATCCCGCTGCGCACCCAGTCGACCTGGGGCTGGTACGAGACGCGCGCCGATCGGGAGCTCCGGCTGGAGGACGCGACCACCCTGTACGAGACCTCCCGCGGCCCGGTCCCCTACCTCGACCGCATGGGTCTGCAACGGGCCGGCGACCCCATCGCCGACGAGTTCGTCGCGGGCGCGTGGTACCACTTCAATCCCCGCCGCGCTCACCTCGGCCGCCTCGCCCTGGTCCGCCCCGACGGGACGGGGCTCGACGATCCGACCGCGTTGACCGACGCCCGTACCGAGCTCGACCTGTGGACGGGATCGGTCCGGGCCGAGTACGTCCTCGACGGCGAGCGCGTCCGCGTCACCACCGTCGCCGACCCACGGGATCACCGCTTCGCGGTGCGGGTCGAGTCCGGGCTTCTGCCGCGCGGATGGGGCGTCGCGTGGGTGTTCGACGAGCAGCCGGACGACCTGGCCGCCTTCGAACTCCCCCTCGCGCAAGAGACGGTCTGGGACCGGCGGTCGGAGTGCCACTGGAACGCGCGGCGCACGGTGGAAGCGCTGACCTACAGCGTAGACGTCCGCACCACTGGCAGCCTGCGGGAGGAAGCCGTCGCGCGCACAGACGCCACCGTTCTCGAAGTGGTGGTGACGCTGACACCGTCTCAACTCCGGCAGCAGGACAAGGACGGTTTCTCCGCCGTCAGCCAGTCAGCGGAGACCTGGTGGGCGGAGCACTGGAATACCGGTGCCGCGGTCAGTCTCGCCGGGAGCACGGACGCGCGCGCCCCAGAACTGGAACGTCGCATCGTCGTCTCGCAGTACCTCATGGCCGTCAACAGCGCCGGCGTCACGCCGGCCGCGGAGTCCGGTCTGACGTACAACACCTGGTCGGGGAAGTTCCACCTCGAGATGCACTGGTGGCATGCGGCGCACTTCCCGATGTGGGGCCGAGGGCGGTTGCTCGAGCGCGGCATGCGTTGGTATCACGGCGCCTTGGCGGCGGCGAAGGCGACCGCCCGCCGGCAGGGGTATCGCGGAGCCCGCTGGCCGAAGCAGACCGATCCGTCCGCGCGCGAGTCGCCGAGCAACATCGGTGTCTTCCTCCTGTGGCAGCAGCCGCACGTGATCTACCTGCTGGAGTTGCTGCGTGGCGAGGGGCGCGACGAGTCGTTCCTGCGTGCTCACTACCCGCTCGTCGAGGCGACCGCCGACTTCATGGCCGACTTCGCCGAGGAGCGCGACGGATCGTTCGGGCTGCCGCCCCCGCTCATCCCCGCGCAGGAGAGCTACCTCGTCGACCGGGCGACGACCACCGATCCGACGTTCGAGCTGGCGTACTGGTCGTGGGCGCTCGGCGTGGCGAACGAGTGGCGAACTCGGCTCGGTCTCGAACCGAGCGAGGAGTGGGACCGGGTGGCGCGGAACATGAGTCGGCCCGCGTTACTGCCCGACGGCACATACGCCGCGATCGCCACTCCCCCAATGCTCATCCGCAAGGACCACCCGTCCATGCTCATGGCGTTGGGGTGGCTACCGGATACCGGACTCGTGGACCCGGCCACGATGTCGGCGACGCTCGACTCCGTTTGGGAGCACTGGGACCTGCGGTCCAGCTGGGGTTGGGACTACCCCGTCATGGCGATGACCGCGGCCCGCCTCGGTGACGTAGGCCGTGCGATCGACGCCCTCCTGCTCCCGTCGCCCAAGAACGTGTTCCTGCCCAACGGACACAATCCACAAATGCCGGGATTTCTCACGATTTATCTGCCGGCGAATGGCGGACTGCTGGCCGCCATGGCGCACATCGCCACAGCGGTCGACCAAGGGGCAGAGCTTCCCGACGGCTGGTTGATCACCTCAGAAGGGCTGGGCGCGCTCCCCCGCCCGAGCGCCTTGTCCACCCCTGAGTAGCTCCTCACGTACACGAAAGAGGCGAGCGAGGATTATGGGTACAAACTCCACAACACGCCGCGCCATCATCGCGGCCGGATCATTGGCGATTGCCCTGACCGCCTGTTCGTCGTCCGGCAAATCCGCCACCGGGGACGTCGGACTGACCTTCATGAACCAGTCGCGCGGACAAGAGGCCGCGCTCACCCAACTGGCGAAGCAGTACACCGCGAAGACCGGCGTCAAGATCACCATTGACACGCCTGGCCCGGTCGACTACCTGCCCAAGCTCCAGGCGAAGGCGCAGTCCCGATCCATGCCCGACATCTATTCGTCGTTCGACGCGACCCAGATGGCGCCCTTCTACAAGGCCGGCTGGGCGATGGACCTTTCCGCCCAGCTGAATGCCGGGTGGAGCAAGAACTTCAGCCCTGCCGTGCTCAAGATGTCGACGTTCCAGGAAGGCAACAACCTCGGGGTCAAGCCCGGCGTCTACGCGGTGCACTGGGAGACGCAAACATACGGCCTCCTCATCAACCCGGCGCTGACCGGAATGTCGGCGAAAAAGCCGCCCGCGACGACGGCAGCGTTCATCGATGCGCTCGCCGCCTCGGACGGAGGCAAATTCTCCATCGCGGCCTCGCAGACACCGAACTTCATTCAGGCCGTCGCCTCGAACTGGCTGACGGACGCCGAGATCGAAGCAACCCTCAACGGGAAATCAACCTGGAAACAGGACGGCTGGCGCAACGCCTTCCAATTCCTGGTCGACCTGAAGAAGGCCGGCGTCATCGCGAACAACTCCATTCCCGGCGGTCAGGACGACCACCCGAACGTGGAGTCGTCCTTCTTCACCAAGAAGATGGGCGCGATCTTCGACGCCGCTCCCGGTGTCTCGGTGGGCCTGAGGACGAACCCGGAGTTCGAGGACTACTTCTCCGCCGGGCTGCCCAAGGCTCCCGGAAGCGTCCACGAGCCGCGCTCGCCGGGTGTCCCCGGGAAGGGCGCGGTGATCAACCCGAGGGGCGACCATTCTGAGCAGGCGCTCGCGTTCGTGAAGTGGCTGACCGAGCCCGCGCAGCAGGCGGTGTTCGCCAAGGTCGCCCGCATCCTGCCCAGCAACCCGGAGCTCCTCGCCGGCGCGGACATCCCCGGCCAGCTCGCGGGCTTCGCCGCCGGTGTGAAGGGCATGCAGGTCATGTCGACGACCTTCAAGCCTGACGTGATCACCGCGATCAGGGCGGAGTCTCAGCGCCTGGTGCTGGGCGAGACGACGGTGGACGACGTACTCGCCAAGATCCAGGCGGCGCAGGACCGCACGTCATGACGACGTCGCGACTCGCGGTTCCCGTGGGGCGGCCAAGGCCGCCCCACGGGAGGCGCGCCCTCCGGCGCAACCTGATCGGCTGGTTGTTCCTCGCTCCGGCCATCGCGCTCATCGGGATCTTCACGATCACGCCGTTCGCGCAGGCGATCCTGCTGAGCTTCCAGTCATGGGACGGCGTCAGCCCCGACACCCCGTGGGTGGGGCTGGCCAACTACGACTTCGTCGCGTCCGACCCGATCTTCTGGGCGTCCATGCGCAACGTCGTCTTCTTCGGTGTCGTCGGTTTCTTCCTCGGCAACGGAATCGCCCTGATCATGGCGCTGGCCGTCAACAGCGTCGCCCGCGGCAAGACGTTCTTCCGCACCGTCTTCTACTTGCCGGGCGTGTTGTCGGTGGTGGTCGTCGGCCTGCTGTTCTCGTTCATCCTGGCCCCTGGGTCCGGCATCCTCAATCGGCTCCTGGGCCTGGTGGGTCTGGGCGCGCTCCAGCAGAACTGGCTCGGCGAGCCGGCCGTCGCGCTGCCCGTCGTGGCGGCGGTGTTCGTCTGGTTTCACTGGGGGTTCGGCTTCCTGCTCTTCCTCGCGGGGCTGCAGGACGTGCCGAAGGAACTGTACGAGGCCGCCGACCTCGACGGCGCGAACCGCTGGTCGAAGTTCCGGTACATCACCTGGCCACAGCTGGCACCGGTCACATCGATCGTGAGCCTGCTGACCCTGCTCGCCGCCCTCCAGATCTTCGGGACCGTACAGGTGCTGACCAACGGCGGACCGGGCCAGCACACGATGGTGCCGACCCTCGCGATCTACAACGAGGCGTTCGTCAACTGGCGTTACGGCAGCGCCGCCGCCATGTCGGTCATCTTCGGCGGCGCCCTCGTGCTGCTGTCGGTGCTCCAGCTCACCATCACCAGGCGGAGGTCCCGCGTATGAGCGCCCAGATGACGGAAAGGGCCACAGGCAGGACTCGACAAGGGGTACGCCTGGACAAGGTCGGTCTGTACGGACTGCTGGGCGTCGCCGCACTGATCGCGCTGTTCCCCCTGCTGTGGATGCTGTCCGGATCACTGCAGAGCCTCACGGAGCTGCTCTCGAACGACAGCTTCCTGCCTGCCGACCCGCAGTGGGGCAACTACGTGACCGCGTGGGTCCAGGGCGAGCTCGGCGTCTACCTGCGCAACAGCGTGATCTACACGGGATCCGCCGTCCTCGGCATCGTGCTGGTGTCCAGCCTCGCCGGGTACGCGCTCGCGCGACTCGACTTCGCGGGCAAGGGCGTGTTCACGTTCGTCATCCTCGCCGTGATGATCATCCCCGCGCCCGCCATGTTCCTGGCGCAGTACAAACTGCTCATCTCACTCGGCCTGACGAACAATCCCGTGGGCTACGTACTGGTCCTGATCACTTCGGGCCTCCCGATGTCGACGCTCATCATGCGCAGCTTCTTCGTCAGCCAGCCCCGCGCGCTGGAGGAGGCGGCCGGGCTGGACGGTGCCGGTCCGCTGCGCGTCTTCTGGCACGTGATCCTCCCGCTGGCCCGGCCCGGCCTCGCCGCCGTGGCGGTCATCCAGGGGTTGGGAGCGTGGAACGAGTACCTCATGGCGCTCGTCCTGTTCGACGACAACTCCCTCATGCCCGTCCAGCGCGGTCTGACCGCCTTCACCTCCGCCGAGACGCCACAGCAGCAGATCCTCCTGGCCGCCACGACCATCTCGATCGTGCCGGTGGTGATCTTCTATCTGATGGCGCAGCGTCACATCGTGAAGGGCATTGGCGCGGGCGCGATCAAGTAACCCCGGCCGGCGGGAACCTTGCCGGCCGGTCGGGCATCTAACACGCCGTGGAAGCACTGATCGCGGGAGATCCGGAGCACATCGGGGACTACTGGCTCGCGGGCCGGCTCGGCTCCGGAGGCCAAGGCGTGGTGTACGACGCCTACGACCGTGACGGGCGCAGGGTCGCGCTCAAAGTGCTCCACTCGGCCAGCGACGAGGGCCGCGACCGGTTCGCCAAGGAGGCGACGGCCGCCGGCCGGGTGGCCTCGTTCTGCACGGCCAGGGTGCTGGCCGCGGACATGTCGGGCAGCAAGCCGTACATCGTCAGCGAGTATGTGCCGGGGCCGAGCCTGCGACAGGCGGTCAACCAGGGGCGCAGGTTCACCGGGGACGACCTGCACAGGCTGGCCACCGCGATCGCCACCGCATTGACCACGGTGCACGACGCGGGCGTGATCCACCGAGACCTCAAGCCGGACAACGTGCTGCTCAGCCCCGACGGTCCGCGGGTGATCGACTTCGGCATCGCGCGGACCTTGGATATGTCGCTGACCAAGACCGGCGAGGTGTCCGGTACGCCCACCTACATGGCGCCTGAGGTGTTCACCGGGCAGCGGGCGGGCGCGCCCGCCGACGTTTTCGCCTGGGGTGCGATCATGGTGTTCGCCGCCACGGGCGAGGACCCGTTCAAAGCGGACAACCTGGGCGGGGTCATGCACCGGGTGCTGTCGGCGCGGCCCGACCTGAGTGGGCTGCCGCCGCGACTGACCCCGCTGGTGGCCGCCGCGCTGGAGAAGGACCCTTCGGCCCGGCCCTCGGCCCGCGACCTGCTCCTCGCGCTGGTCAGCGGCGACGGCTCGGACATGCGCGGGCTGCTGACCGCGGGCAGCCATGCGGCCAGTGGCGTGCACGTGCCCGGCACCGCCGATCCGGCGCTCGGCACGATCGCCGAGGACGCCTACGGCGCGCTCGCTCCCGAGGTACGGGAGCTGGCCGCCGAGGTCTTCCTCCGTATGGTGTCCGTCACCGACGACGGGCACGAGAGCGTCCGCTGGGTGCTGAAGGACGAACTGTTCGCCGGCCGCTCGGAGCAGGAGGTCCAGGCCATCGAGCAGATTCTGCGGGCCTTCTCCTACCTGGTGACGCAGAAGGACGACGCGGTCGCGCTGTCGCATCCCGCCCTGCTGCGTGCCTGGCCGCGGCTGCGGACGTGGGTGGACGGCGACCGTGACGGCCTTGCCGTACTGGGTCAGATCAGTAACGCGGCGCGCCAGTGGGCCGAGAACGGGCGCAAGGACGGCGACCTGCTGCGGGGCAGCAACCTGGACCACGCGCTGACCTGGGCGGCCACCGGGCGCAGACACGTCACGCTGACCCCGCGCGAGCGCGACTTCCTTGCCGCGGGCACGGAGCTGACCAGGAAGAACATCCGCCGCAGACGGATGACCACGGTGGCGCTGGGCGTACTGCTGGCGGTGGCGGTGGCCGCGGGAAGTATCGCGGTGGTGCAGGGCAGGCAGGTCGCCGAGCAGAGCCGCTTGGTCGCCCAGCAGCGCGACCAGGCCATAGGACGGCAGGTCGCGACCGAGGCCGACAAGCTGCGCACCACCGACCCGGCCAAGGCGATGCTGCTCAGCGTGGCCGGCTGGCGATTGGCCTCAGGCCCCGACACCAGGAAGAGCCTGATGACCTCACTGACGATGCCGGAGAGCATGGCCTTCCGCGACCCGGGCGCCAAAGGCGTCTCCGCGGCCGCGGCGGCGGCCGACGGGCGCATGCGGGTCATCGCCGGCGAGGACGGGGTACGGGTCTACGACATCCCTTCGCGGCGGCAGACGACCTTCTGGAAGTGGCCGAGCGGATTCGCCGCACTGCCGTCGGCGGCCGCCCTCAGCCCGAGCGGCGGGACACTGGTGATCGCCAGCCGGGACACGGTGTATTCCTGGGACACCATGACGGGCAAGAAGTTGCACGAGCACCGCGTGGCAGCGGCCGGCGTGGACGTCGTCTTCGACGCGCATGAGAGCCTCGTCGCGGTGATGCGCGAGACCACTCTGGAGTTCCTGTGGGACACCCGGACGGGCAGGTCCTACGCTCCGAAGCTGGAGGCCGACTCCGGCCCGGCCATCGCGCCCTCCGGCGCCTACATCGCGGGGATCGGCATCAACCAGGGCGGGCTGAAGGTGATCCGTCTGCCCGACCTCACCGTGGACACCCGGATGCCGAAGAAATGCGGCACCGCCGCGACGTTCACGGCGGACAGCCGGCGGCTGCTGTGCGCCAACGGCGACATCGTGGCCTGGGATCTGCGCACAGCCAGGAAACTGCCCGACGAGGATCGGCCGTTCTGGCAGGAGTCGGCCTCGGACGACTTCTCGCCCACGTCTCTGCGGATCAGCCGGGACGGCAGCAGGCTGCTGGGTGTCGAGGGCAGGACGATCCACCTGTGGGACGCCGAGAAAGGCGATGACCTCTACACCTACGTGGCGGAGGGCGAGCCGGACGAGGCCTGGCCGGACCCTGACGGCAAGACCATCCGATATCTGCTCGAAAGCTCGATCATCACTCTCGGCATCGGCTCCCGTGTCTCTCGCGGCAGGCTGCCGAGCGGATACGAGGTCGGCGGGTTCAGCCAGGACGGCCGGTTGATCGCCGCCGAGAAAGACGACGCGCCCACACGCGTCTGGGACACGCGCCGCCTGGGCGTGCCGTTGGCCGGCAGTGAGGGCACCACCAATTCGCTGTTCGATCCGGCGGGCAAGAGGCTGGCCGCCACCGGCGAGGGCTCGGGGGTCTCCGTCTGGGATGTGGCCACGGGCAGGCGGCTCTGGCACTATCCCGTTCCCAGGGAGCGGTCCGTCAATTCGACGGCGTTCACTCCCGATGGCGGCAAGCTGGTGCTGTCGCTCGCGGAGATGAGCCAGCGGGACGCCGGAAACGAGCTGATCGTCCTGGCCGCCGGCAGCGGCCGCGTGCTCACCCGGCACAAGCTCGACACCGGCACGGGGATCGTCGCCTCGACCCGCGACGGCACGGCCATGGTGACCACCACCGGCAGGGTGCTCGACCTGGACACCGGCAAGCTCGTCGGCAGCGGGTTCAACCGGGCGGGCAACACCATCGCCGTCAGCCCCACAGCGCCGCTCCTGGCCCTCGGCGCAGGCACGATCGAGCTGTGGGACAGCGCGAAGGGCGCCGAACTGACGCCCGCCCTGCGCGTGGCGAGCAACGCCGAGATCGAAGCCGTGCTGTTCAGCCATGACGGCACACTCCTGGCCGCGATCAGCAGGTCCATCGGTGAGACCTTCGATGACGTCTACACCGCGCAGGTCTGGGACGTCGCCTCACGGCAGCGGCTCGGCTCGTTCCCCATCGACATCTTCGACCGGCTGGCGTTCAGCGCCGACGACGGCATGCTGTACGTCTCGGGCAACCACTCGGGCACCATCGCCCAGATACCGGTCGCCGGGGACCGCGTCGCCGAGCTCGTATGCGGACGGGCGGGTCGCACGCTGAGCCGCCCAGAGTGGAACCAGTATCTGGCAGGTGCGCCCTATCGCGACATCTGCCCGCTGCTGACGTCCAAGGGCTCGGGGAACGACTAGCCAGGAGGCTCCAGGCCCGCTCACGCTTGGTCATTTCCGGCTTTTCACGACAGCCGTGGTCTCAGCCGGTGGCTTGCGCCCGTCCACGTTCGTGCGCAGGGTGATCGGCTTGAGCAGCAGCGCGGCGACCACACCGACGACGGCGACGGCGGCCGAGATGAGGAAGACGTGTCCGGTGGCGTCACCGTAAGCGGTGGCCGCTGGCACCCCGCCGGCCGTGCCGGTGCCGACCTGGCGGGCCAGGACCGCGCCGAGCACGGCGACGCCGACGGTGCCGCCGAGGGAGCGGAAGAACACGACGGTGGCGCTGGCGGCGCCGATGTCGGTCAGCGCGACGGCGTTCTGCACGACGAGGACGAAGTTCTGCAGGGTCAGGCCGACGCCGGCGCCGACGAGCACCATCGCGAACCCGATGAGCGGCATCGGCGTTTGCTGGTCGAGCAGGCCGAGGATCACGAATCCGGCGGTAAGAGCGATGGTTCCGGTGATGAGGAACGGCTTGAGCTTTCCGGTACGGGTGACCAGCCGGCCGCCGGTGATCGAGGAGATCAGGATGCCGGCCATCATCGGGATGGTGAGCAGGCCGGCCTCGGTGGGGGTGTGGCCGCGGCTGATCTGGAAGTACTGGGTGAGGAAGACGGTCGCGCCGTACATGGCGGTGCCGGCGGCGAGGCTGCCGAGGATCGCGAGGGCGGTGGCGCGTTGCCGGATGACACGCAGCGGCACGATGGGCTCGGAGACCCGGGATTCCACCCAGAGCGCGACGCCGAGCAGCAGTATCGAGCCACCGACCATGGCGGCGGTCTGCCAGGAGGCCCAGGCGAAGGCGTCGCCGACGAAGGAGACCCAGATCAGCAGGAGGCTGACGCCCGCGGTGATGAGCGTGGCGCCCCAGTAGTCGATCTTCACGTTGTCGCGGCGGTAGATCGGCAGTCGCAGGGTCAGCTGCAGGATGACCAGCGCGACGATCGCGACGGGGATGCCGACGAAGAAGCACCAGCGCCAGCCCAGCCACGAGGTGTCGACGATGAAACCGCCCAGCAGCGGGCCGCCGATGGTGGAGATCGAGGTGACGCTGGACAGGTATCCGGCGTAGCGGCCGCGTTCCCGGGGTGACACCAGCGCGCCGATCGCGATGTTGACCAGGGTCTGCACCGCGCCGACGCCGACGCCCTGCAGGGCGCGGGCGGCGATCAGTTGCCCGGCGTTCTGGGAGAGGCCGGCGGCGATCGAGCCGGCGATGAAGATCAGGACGGCGATCTGGATCAGTGTCCGCTTGGAGAACAGGTCGGCGAGCTTACCGAAGATCGGGGTGGCGACGGTGGCGGCCAGCAGGGTGGCGGTCACCACCCAGGTGTACTGGGTGGGGGAACCACGCAGTACACCGAGCATGCGCGGCAGCGCGGTGGAGACCACGGTGCTGGCCAGCGTCGAGACGAACAGGGCGAGGAGCAGTCCGCTGAGCGCTTCGAGGATCTGCCGGTGGGTCCTGTCAGGGGTGGAGCTCATAGTGCGCTCTCTTCGGGGTGCATGCGCAGAACGCTGCCGTCACCGTTCGCGGCGATGATCAGCGAGCCGTCCGCCGTGGCCGCGATCCCGGCGAACGGTCGCGGCATTCCGGGCAGGCCGGGCGGGATGAACAGATCGGGTTCGGGACGGGTCAGGCCGGCCGCGGACGCGACCGGAAGAGAGTCGGCCTCGATCTCGACGTCGCCGGTGGCGAGGTCGATGGCGAGCAGCCGGCGGTGGGTGGTCTCGACGACGTACGCGGTGCCGCCACTGACGGTGATGCCTTGCGGGGTGCCGAGCCCGTCGGCGAGCAGCCGGGGTACGCCGTCCTCGACCCGGTACACCGCCGCGAGCTGCTCGTCACTGACGTAGCAGCGCTGGTCGGCGTCGACGGCCACGCCGACCGGGCGGCCGAGGCCCTCGACCAGCACACTGACCTGGTCGTCGTGGTCGATCGCGACGACGCGGCCGGCGCCGGATTCGGCGACCACCAGGGTGCCGTCGGCGCGCACGGCGATGCCCAGCGGACGGTTCAGGCCGGAGGCCCGGGTGCGCACGGTGCCGGAGCGCCGGTCGTAGGTGCGTACGTGCCCGTACTGGGAGGTGGTGTGGAGCAGGTCACCGTCGGCGGCGACGCCGTGCACGAAGTTCAGCAGCTGGGTGGTGGTGACGTCTTCGCCCGCTTGGTCGGCTTCGCCCTGTTGGTCGGCTTCGCCCTGTTGGTCGGCGGGCTGGATGAGGCGGTAGTGGTCGGCCACGTGGATGCCGCCGCCCAGATCGATCGTCACCCCGAAGGGGCCGCCGAGGCCGCGGGGCACGATCTGGCGAGTACGTCCGTCGGCCGCGAGCTCGGCGACACCGCCGTGGGCGTAGCTGGAGACGAACATCCGGTTGTCGGCGTCGAAGGCGGCGTTGTCCAGGGCGTTGAGCTCGCTGACGATGGCGGACCGGTCACCGGTGCCGGCCAGGTCGACGCGCGTGACGATCCCGCTCGCGCCGCGGGAGAGGACCAGCAGGGCGCCACCACGATCGAAGCGCACGGCGACCGGATCCGGGACGTCCGCGGCCACCAGTTCCGGCTCGCCACCGTCGAGCGGGATGCGGAACACCTCACCGGTGAGCATGTGGGGGTAGTAGAGCCGCCCGTCCGGGCCGAGTTGCATGGCGTTGCCCATGGCCAGGCCCGCCGTGAGCACTGTGGGCGCGTCACCGGCCGGGGACAGCTCCAGCAGGCGTCCACCCGGGATCATCTCGTTGGCGAACACCCGCGTGCCGACGCAGGCGATGCCGTTTGGTGCGGTGATCTCGTCGGTGACCAGCGTGAAGCCGCCGGCCGGGTCACGTCGCCACACCCGGCCCGGGACCAGGTCGGTCACGTACATCGCGCCGTCGGCGTCGAAGGCGAGGTCGTCGGGGGCGTGCAGGGGCCCGTCCGATGGCACGACCACCTCGACGTCGCCGGTGGCCAGGTCGACGGCGCTGATCCGGCCGGCGAGGAACTGGGCCACGTACAGGCGTCCGTCGGGTCCGAAGGCCATGCCGTTCGATCCCCACAGCGGGCGCGCCTGGATCAGCCGCTCGACTTCGCGGCGGTTCATCGGTTGCCCGCCAGCACTTCGTCCATGCCGCCCTCGGTGCGCCAGCGGCGCAGCAGGTCGTGGAAGGCGACGGGACCGGGCCCGTACGTCTGGCTGACCGGGCGTGGTTTGCCTTCGTTGTTGTAGTAGCCCGGCGTGCATTCGGCCTGGAACGCCCTGTTGTCCGGTGCCAGCTCCCGGATGGTGGCGACCCACGCGTCCTCGGCATCACTGGTCGGCTCGACCGACGCGATGCCACGCCGGCGGGCCTCGGCGACCACGGCGCCGATGTGGGTGGCCTGCTCCTGCAGGATGTGTACGAAGTTGACCGCGGAGGAGTTCTGCAGTGAGCCCAGGTGGAACAGGTTCGGGAAGCCGTGGCTGTAGAAGCCGTGCAGCGTGCGAGGACCCTGCCGCCGCCAGGTGTCGAGCAGGGCCGCGCCGTCCCGGCCGTATACCGGCAGGGCGCCGGAGACGATGCCGGAGAGGCCGACCTCGAAGCCGGTGGCGAAGATGACGCAGTCGACCTCGTACTCCCGCTCGCCGACCACGACCGCCGACTCCGTCATCGCGGTGATGCCGCCGTGGTCGGCGGTGTCGACCAGGGTGACATTGGGCCGGTTGAACGTCTGCAGGTAGTGGTCGCTAAAGGTGGGCCGCTTGCACATGTAGCGGTACCAGGGCTTGAGCAGTTCCGCGGTGGCCGGGTCGCCGACGATCTCGTCGACGCGGGCGCGGATCTGGTTCATCTTCTGGAAGTCGGCGATCTCGTCGAGGTACTCGCGTCGCTCGGGTGACAGGTCGGTGTCGACGGTGCCGGCCATCAGGTGACGTTGCAGCCGTGCGGTGCTGGTCCAGCCGTCGTCGATCAGGTCCCGTTCGACGGGCCCGCCGGTGACGACGGTGAGGAAGTTCTTCATCCGTTCCCGCTGCCAGCCGGGTTTGAGCGAAGCGGCCCAGGCCGGGTCGGTGGGGCGGTTGTCGCGCACGTCGACCGACGAGGGGGTGCGCTGGAAGACGTACAGGTGCTGCGAGTCGCGCCCCAGGTGCGGGATGACCTGGATCCCGGTGGCGCCGGTGCCCACCACCGCGACGCGCTTGTCGGCGAGCGTGTGCAGGCCGCCGTTCTGGTCGCCGCCGGTGTAGCCGTAATCCCAGCGGCTGGTGTGGAAGGTGTGCCCGCGGAACGTCTCGATGCCGGGGATGCCGGGCAGTTTCGGCTGGACCAGGGTGCCGGCGGACATCACGACATAGCGGGCCCGGAAGTCGTCGCCACGGTCGGTGCTCACCTGCCATTCGGCCGCGGCGTCGTCCCAGCGCAGCTGCGTGACGCGGGTGTGGAACAGCGTGTCGCGGTACAGGTCGTAGAGTTCGGCGATCGCGACGGCGTGCCGGCGGATCTCCTCGCCGGGTGCGTATCGCATGGTGGGCAGGTAGCCGGCCTCTTCGAGCAGTGGCAGGTAGATCGATGATTCGATGTCGCAGTGGATGCCCGGGTAGCGGTTCCAGTACCAGGTGCCGCCGAAGTCGCCGGCCTCGTCGAGCATCCGGATGTCGTCCACGCCGGCCTCACGGAGCTTGGCCCCGGTGAGCAGCCCGCCGAAGCCGCCACCCACCACCAGCGCCTCGACTCGGTCGCGGACCGGTTCCCGCTCGGCGCGTTGGGTGTACGGGTCGGCGGCGTAGTAGCCGAACTTGCCGCGGGCGCCCTGATACTGGGCGTTGCCGTCGGGCCGCAGTCGGCGATCGCGTTCGTGGCGGTACCTGGCGCGCAGCACGTCCGGGTCGAAGCCCAGTTCCGCGACGGTGAAGTGTGCAGGCGGCGTCGAAGAGTGGTCCATGCATGCCCTTCCGATTCGGGAGCCGCCGAGTCATCGCCGCGCCCGGGGAAACGGCACAGGGAATCGTCTGGCGCGGAGTCGATCGGACGGGGCGGCAGACACGTTCGCAGCGGCGGATGATCGCCCCGTCTGAGAGAAGCTAACCGAATGCGGAAAATTAAGTCAAACGACTGCTTTAATACTCGGGTGCGGGGCCAGGTACAGCCCCTCGATGGCATCGATCAGCTCGGCGGCCGTGGCCGACCATGCCGCCCTGGCCGCGTCCACGTCGGGCGGCAGCGTGCGCTCGCGATGGGCGCAGATGTGCACGAGCAGCGTGCGTGCCATGTCGTCACGTCGGCGGCGCAGCTCGGGGGAAAGCGCCGGAAGACAGCGGTGCAGGCCGCCGACGACCGTGTAGAAGTTGGGCGCGTCGTGCAGTCCCGCGGCCGCCAGCTCGCGTAGCTGCGGTTCTGTCATGATCTGAGCGGCGAGCCTGGCATACCAGGTCGGGGTTTCCAGGCTGCTCAGATGCTCGGTGAACGGCAGCACGACGCAGGCGACCCAGTCGCGCAGATCAGTGCTGTCACCCCTGGTCCGCAGCAATCGTTCGCGGATCCGCTCCATCAGCGTGGTGTGGTGCTCGACGATCGCGTGCAGCAGGTCGGCCTTGCTGCCGAAGTGGTAGCCGACCGCGGCGTTGTTGCTCTGACCCGCGGCCTCGCTGATCTGGCGGTTGGAGACCGCGAACACCCCGTGCTCGGCGAACAGGCGTTCGGCGGCCAGCAGGATCCGGCTCCGGGTCTGACCCGCCTTCGGCGTGGTTTTGCCGGTGGCGGTGTTCGTGGGTGTGGCTTTGTCGGCGGCGGTGTCCGTGGGTGTGGTTTTGTCGGCGGCGGTGTCCGTGCGCGCCGCGCAGATGGCCGCTGTACCCGCCGCGGCCAGCGCGAACATCTGGTCGAGGATCTCCAACAGCGGTGCCGGGCCGCCCTCGGAGTCCCATGCCATGACGCTTTCCCGGACGCAGGTGAGCGCCATGCTGCTCATCGTCTTGGCGCTCAGGCCGGTGATGCCGCGGCTGCCGAGCCAGTCGAGGATGGGCTGCTCGAGATGAGCGTCGGCCCCCAGGAGGAAGCGGTTCAGCTCGGGCCGGCCGGCCAGGATGCGCCGCCGCGCGGACACCGTTCGGAACTCCGCGGTCAGAAATGCCTTGAGAGCCCTGGTCAGGGCGACCCACGGGTCGGTGCCGACCTCCCGTACGAACAGATCCGCGACCTGGGCCGCTTCGCCGGGGGCCGGGTCGAACAGGGCGCCCGCCTTGGTGTCGAAGTGGTTGAAGAAGGTGCGCCGGGACACACCGGCGGCCGCCGCGATGTCGTCGATCGACACGGCGGCGAATCCGCGCTGCTCGAACAATGTCAGGGCGGCCTGACGCAGCCGTCGCCGGCGTTCGGCCTTGTCCGCGCCGCCTGTGGTCCGGGCGCCCGGGGACGTGGAGGTCACTCCACGACAGTAGGGCCTCGGCGCGTGCGAAGCATCTGCACTAAGTGCAAGCAACTCTCTAGAGTTTGGTCCGTTCTGTGGTCCGGCGCGCGCCGCGGTACATGAAGGCGTGCGGCGGAATTCCCGCCGAGGCCCCGGACGAGCCGGTCGGCCGCCAGGGCGGCGGCGGGCGGACGGCTCGCCCGTGCGCCACCCGGTCGTCGACGGGTGAAGATCGCCCGCTCCACGTCCACGCGGCTAGGCTCTGGCCGATGAACGAGGCACGCAGGGCGATAGCGGCGGACGCCGCGGAGCTGGTCCGCTTGCGCGGAGTGTTGATGACCCAGCTGGCTGGGCACCGGGCGGCCGACGGCAGCTGGAAGGAGACCGCGGAGGTGATGCTCCGCGAGCGGCTGGCCGAGCCGGAGCCCACGCTGGTCGCCTTCGTCGTGGACCGTCCGGACGGGGCGGGACTGCTGGCCGCGTGCGCGGTCGGCACCGTCGAGTACCGGCTCCCGGGGCCGGGCAACCCCAGCGGCGAGGTCGGATACGTCTTCAACGTCGTGACCGACCCGGCTCACCGGCGACGCGGCTACTCGCGCAGCTGCATGGCCGCGCTGCTCGACTGGTATCGCGACCGTGGCATCAGGACGATCGACCTGCGCGCCTCCTCCGAGGGGGAGCCGCTCTACCGGTCCCTGGGTTTCGCCCTTTCGCGCGACCCCGCCATGCGGCTCCGCCTGCGGCCGCCGGAGCAGTCCCCTTCTTGAGGAGGAGGCCGGAGGTCTCGATCGGCGGATGTGAGCGCGGTGTCGCCACCGTGACGATGCGGGCATGACTTTCGCCGTACATGCCAGAGGTCTGACCAAGACCTTCGGCTCAGATACCGTCCGCGTCGTCGCCCTCGACAACGTCGACGTGGAGTTCACCCGCGAACGGTTCACCGCGATCATGGGTCCGTCCGGCTCCGGCAAATCCACGCTCATGCACTGCGTCGCGGGACTCGACCAGCCGACGGAAGGCCAGGTCTGGGTCGGGGACACCGAGCTTTCCGTACTGTCCGACGACCGGCTGACTGACCTGCGCCGGGACCGGATCGGGTTCGTCTTCCAGGCGTTCAACCTGCTGCCCACCCTGACCGCACTGGAGAACATCCTCCTGCCCCTCGACCTCGCCGGGCGCCGGCCCGACCGAGCGGCGCTGGAGGCGATCATCGACGCGGTGGGCCTGCGCGACCGGCTGGGCCACCGGCCGAGTCAGCTGTCCGGCGGCCAGCAGCAGCGGGTCGCCTGCGCCCGCGCGCTCGTCACGAAGCCGGACGTCGTGTTCGCCGACGAACCCACCGGAGCGCTGGATTCCGCCGCGTCCGCCGAGCTGCTGTCGTTCCTGCGCCGCAGCGTGGACGAACTGGGCCAGACCGTCGTCATGGTGACCCACGATCCGGCGGCCGCCGCCTACGCGGACCGCGTCCTGTTCCTGGCCGACGGACGGATCGTGGGGGACATGGGCGATCCGACGGCCGAGGGCGTACTCGACCGGATGAAGTCGCTCGAGACGGCGGCCCGCTGATGCTGCGAGCGATGCTGCGCGACCTGCTCGCGCACAAGGCCCGGGTGGGCATGACGCTGGTCGCGGTCGCGCTGGGCGTCGCGGTGGTCGTCGCGAGTTTCGGCGTGGCGGAGATGGTGACGATCGCGCTGGCGGGCGATGGCGCGACGCGTACGGACGTGGGCGTCTCCGTGGAAGCCCCCATCGGGCCTCCCGTCTCAGCGGAGGGCCCTGTCGGGCCTCCCGTCTCAGTGGAGGGCCCCGTCGCGCCCGGGGACCGCGACCGGCTCGCGCCCGGGGACCGGAACGGGCTCACGCTCAGAGACCGGGATCGGCTCGCGGCGCTGCCCGGCGTCACCGGCGCGATCGGCGTGCTGCGCGGGCGCGCCGGGCTGGTGGGCGACGGCGGCAAGGTCGTCCCCGGCGACCTTGCCACGGCGGGCACCGGCTGGGACGCGAGCGGACGGTTCAAGCTGCTCGCCGGGCGGCCCCCCGCTCGGGCGGGCGAGGTCGCGCTCGCGGAGGCGACCGGCCGCCCGGTCGGCGGGCAGGCACGCGTCCTGCTCGCCGACGGCCGGATCGACACTTCCGTGGTCGTCGGCGTGTTCGCCTACCGGCCGCTCGGCGGCGAGGACTCGGCGCCGAGCGTGGCCTATGACCCGGTGACCGCGGCCAAGGCGCTCGGGGACCGTTTCGCCCGGATAGAGCTGGCAACCCACTCCCCCGGCACGGTCAAACGGCTCGCCGCGTCGTCCGGCTACCGCGCCTCGACCGGCGCGGAGCTGGCCGTGCGGGCCAGGCGCGCGGCTGAGGACGACGCCCGGGACCTGCGCGAGACCCTGCTGCCCTTCGGCGCGGTGGCCCTGCTGGTCGGTACGTTCGTCATCGCCAACACCTTCACGATGCTCGTCACGCAGCGGACCCGCCAACTCGCGCTGCTGCGCGCCGTGGGCGCCCGCCGCCGCCAGGTCCGCTGGACCGTCCTGGCCGAGGCCACCGTGCTCGGGCTGGTGGGCGGGACGCTCGGCGTGCTGCTCGGCCTGGGGCTGGCGCCGCTGCTGATCTCCGTCCTGCGCCCGGGGGACGAGATCGCCTTCGCCGTCTCCGCTACCGGAGTTGTGTCCGGGTACGCCGTCGCCGTGCTGGTCACGGTCCTGGCGGCGTACGGCTCGGCGCGCCGGGCGGCGGCCGTCTCGCCGATGGCGGCCCTGCGGACGGACGCGGCGGCACCCGAGGCGGCGCGTCGCACGCGCTCCCTGCTCGGCCTGGCCGCCCTGGTCACGGGCGCGGCCGGGGTCGCCGCCACCGCCGATCCCGACGGCGGCACCCTCTCACGGGTCGTCGCCCTGACGTCGGCGGCCACCGGCGCCGTCGGCGTGGTGCTCCTCGCCCCGGTCATCGTCGGCGTGCTGCTGCGTCCGCTGGACCGGCTCGCCGCCCGTCACGGCGGTCCCGCACTGCGGCTGGGCGTACGCAACGCGGCCCGCGATCCACGCCGTACGGCCGCGACGGCCAGCGCGCTGATGATCGGGCTCGCGCTCGTCTGCGCCTTCGCCACGGTCAGCGAGTCGTTCGCCGGGCTGATCGGCTCGACGATCCGGATGACCGTCCCGACCACGACGACGGTCCTGCGACCGGCCGCCGGAGGCGAGGCGCGGCTGGCACCGGCCGACCTGGACAAGGTAAGGGCGGTGCCCGGCGTGACCACGGCCGCCGCGAGCCGCGACCTGCTCGCGGAGCTCCGCTACGCGGGCGGCACCGCCGAGCGGATCGTCTCGGCGGTCGAACCCGCGGCCATGGGCACCGTACTGCGTCCCAAGGTGGTCGCGGGCTCGGCCGACCTGCGCCGTGGCGTACTCGTCGCGCGCAATCAGGCCGCCATGCTCGGACTGGGCCTCGGGGACCGGGTCACGCTGGTGATCGACGCGACGGCGTCCGTGGACGTCGTGGTGGGCGGGCTGTACGAGGCGAGCGAGTTCTCGGCCAGCGTCTACTTCGACGCCGCGCTGGCCCCCGCGCGGATGGACGGCGAGATCACCACGATCTACGCGACCGGCCCCGACCCCGGCGGTGTGCGGCGCGCGCTGGACGCCGCCTTCCGCGCCCGTCCCGACGTCGCCCTGACCGACCGCGACGGGCTCGTGGCCGACGCCGTCCGCGTGCAGGAGCTGGGCTTTCTGGTGATGTACGCCATGTTCGGCATCGCGGTCATCGTGGCGCTGTTCGGCGTCGTCAACACGTTGGCGCTGTCGGTCATGGAACGTACGCGGGAGATCGGCGTGGTCCGTGCGATCGGCGCGAGCCGTGGCCTGATCAGGCGGTCCATCCAGCTGGAGAGCCTGGCCATCGCTCTTTGCGGGGCGCTGCTCGGCATCGTGGTCGGGGTGGCGGCCGGGGCGGTGATGCAGCACGCCATGCTCGGTCAGGAGCTTCTCGGCTTCGCGTTGCCGTACGGGGTCGTCGGGCAGGCGTTCGCGGGCATGATCGTCATCGGTGCGCTGGCCGCCGCCTGGCCGGCCCGTCGCGCCGCCCGTACCGACCCATTGACGGCCATCGCGGCCGGCTGATCAACCGATATCAGCAAGCGGCCTGAAAAATACAGGTGGTGTTGACGACATGCGCAATGCCAACCCAGAACGTCCGGTAAGTGTCCGGTCCGCGCCCTGGCCCGATGGACTGTAGCGATGAAAAGGTAAAGAACATCCCGGCGATCATGGCAAGAATTGCGAGCACTTCGGCGCCTCTCGAAAAATCAGCAACGACCGAAAATCGCGAAACTGGAGCACCCATGAATTTCTCGGCACACCAGTCCACCCGCGGGCTCAGCCTGGCCGCGCTCGCCTTACTGGTGACCTGCGGCGCCACAGCCGCGCCGGCGTCGGCATCCGCTGCCAAGCCGGCCCCAACGCGCTACTGCTCTGTTCTGCTGGACCCGATCAAGCCGGGTGAGAAGTTCTCCCGGGTGGTCCGCGAGGCCTGCGCGGACACCGAGGAGGCGGCGGCCAAGTCCGCGGGCACCACCGCCAGCACGTTGCTCCTGCAACTGGCCACCGACATCAACATGGGAGGCACCGTGAAGAACTGGAACGGAACGGCCGGCCCCTGCGACACCGCGGGTTACGGCATCCGCAATCTCGGTGATTTCAACGACACGATGTCCTCGTGGCGACAGGGCCATTCCCGCTGTAACTACGTCAACGTGTGGACCGACGAGGCGTATCAGGGCAAGCACACTTACTGGCACAACTGGACCCAGGTGAACTACGTCGGCGCCGACTTCAACGACCAGATCACCTCGATCCACGTCCACTACGAGCCGT
Source organism: Nonomuraea sp. CA-143628 (assembly GCF_050942315.1). Lineage (NCBI taxonomy): Bacteria > Bacillati > Actinomycetota > Actinomycetes > Streptosporangiales > Streptosporangiaceae > Nonomuraea > Nonomuraea sp. CA-143628. The sequence goes on along the minus strand of NZ_CP192072.1, from coordinate 6,045,595 downwards.
AACCGCCCCCGGGTGGGCGGTGGCTCCCCTGGAAAGGAGCGGTACGAAAGGAGCACTGGCCTGCCGGAAGATGCAGGCCGGTGGGCCCGCGACCGGCCGGCCCGGCGTGATCAGCGCACCCCCACGGCGACAACTGTGACGAACAGGCCCAAGGGCCGCTGTCAGTTCGCGCTGGGGGACAAAGCCCTTACCGGGAACGGCGTGATGGGTTGCCCGCTTTGCGGATCGACGAATGCATTGCGGCCGGTGCAATTGGGAAGCTCCCAGACGCGAATAATGGAAGAAGTCGCGTTCCACACCGAGTAAAAGGCCTGACTCACGCCCCCGGTCCCCCAGCAGTATCCCGATGTAGGCGGATACCAGGAAACTCTGCTGCCCGCGTAGTTCTGCTCTGTCCATGCGCACACCAATCCTTGGGCACACGGAGGAGCGACAAGGGAAGTGGCCGCGGACGATGTTGATTGCGAGGCGGCGGCGGCGCTGGGTGAGGCGGCTCCGAGGAGGGCGGCAAATGCCGCGATTGCGATTGCGGTGCGTCGTGAGTTCTGCATAACTGTAGATTTTCAGTCCGCCGGAGAGCTCTTTCCAGGGCACTGCGAGGGCGTTTGCCGGACATTAATCTTCGGCTGGGCGTTCGCCCGGCGGAACCCGGCGGCAACGGCATCTCCACGCCGCTCAGCGACAGGAAGAAATCATCTTCCGGCGCAACCGAGGTGCGCGCTCAGGCGTCCAGGCCGGCTTCGTGGACGAGGATGGCGGCCTGGACCCGGTTGGCCAGGTCGAGCTTGCCGAGTGCCCGGCTGACGTGGGCCTTCACGGTCGCCTCGCTCATCGACAGCTCTCCGGCGATCTCGACGTTGGACAGCCCACGGGCCACCGCACGCAGCACCAGGGTCTCGCGCGGGGTGAGCGCCGCCAGCCGCTCCCGGGCCACATCGCCTCGGGAGCTCTTCCTCTCGGCGAACATGCTGATCAGCCGCCGGGTGACGGTGGGCGCGAGCATCGCGCTACCGGATGCCACGGTACGGATGGCGTCGGCGAGGTCGTCCGGCTCGGAGTCCTTCAGCAGAAAGCCCACCGCCCCGGCGCGCAGGGCGTTATGAACGTATTCGTCCAGATCGAACGTCGTCAGCATGATGATCTTCGGGGCGTCGGCGAGGCGGCCGATCTCCTCGGCGGCCGCGATGCCATCCATTCCGGGCATGCGTACGTCCATGAGCACGACGTGCGGCCGGTAGCGGACCACCGCGTTGACGGCGTCGCGACCGTCACGGGCTTCGGCGACGACCGCGATGCCTTCGGCCGGTCGCAGGATCAGGGTGAGGCTCGTCCGTACGAGCGCCTCGTCGTCGACGATCAGGACCCGGATCACGCGACGCCTCCTTCGAGAGCGGGGATGCGCGTACCCAGGACCCGGATCACGCGACGTCCCCATCGTGGGCGGGAATGCGGATCACGTCGTGTCCCCATCGTGGGCGGGGATGCGCGCGCTCAAGGTGAACCCGCCGTCGGGCGCCCTGCTCGCGCTCAGCTCACCCCCGAGGAGCTCGACCCGTTCGCGCAGACCCACCAGCCCGAGACCGCTGCCGGGTGACGGCGCGACGGGGCGGGCCGGTGGCGCGTTGGTCACGGTCACGAGGAGTTCGGCAGGCGTGTAGCCCAGCCGCACCTCCGCCGAGGCCCGGTCCGTGTGCTTGTGGATGTTGGTCAGTGCTTCCTGTACGACCCGGTAGGCGGCACGTTCCACCACCGCCGGAAGCGGGCGCCGCTCCCCTTCGTCGCGCCGTACGATCGGCAGGCCCGCGATTCGCGACTGGTCGAGCAGCCCGTCGAGGTCCCGCAGCACCGGCTGGGGAGCCAGCCCCGCGCTGTCGGGGGAACGCAACACGCCGAGCACCCCTCTGAGCTGCGACAAAGCCTCCCTGCCCGTCGCCCGGATCTGGGCGGCACTCGTCGCGACGCCCTCGTCAGGGGCGTTCACCTGGAGCGCTCCGGCCTGCAGCACGATGAGCGAGACCTGGTGGGCGACCACGTCGTGCATCTCACGGGCGATCCTGGCCCGTTCCTGCGCGCGGGCCCGCTCGGCGCGGGCGGTCTGCTCGCGTTCGAGAAGCTCCGCCCTTTCGCGCAGCATCTCACGGCGCGCGTTGACCCACAGCCCGGCGACGACCGGCAGGGCCACGAACAGCGCGAACGCGCCGATGGAAGGCCAGAACTCGGACGGCCCGAAGGCGTGCAGCGGAATGCCCACCGCGGCCACAGCGAGCAGATAGGCCGCCAGATGAGCGCGCCGCCGGAACGTGGTGGCCGCCACGTAGGAGGCGGCGCAGAGCGCGTACCATGCCCCGAACGCGATCAGGACCGCGAAGGCGACGGCGAACAGCGGCCACCGCCGCCTCGGAACCATCCAGACCGCACCCGCCGACACCAGCGCGACGACCAGAACCAGCGCGAACTCCGGCGCCGAGCCGAGCGTGAGCGGCCGCCCGACGACGAGCGCGGCCGGGCGACCCACGGCCGAGAGAAACGTCGCCAGGAACACGACCACGCCCAGGGTGCTGGGCATGGCGCGATCGGCGAAGCGCCAGAGGGACGGCCCGATGACCAGGGGTTTACGTTCGGTCACGTATCCGATCGTATGGCGAGGTCAGCGGGAGTCCCTTCTCCTTTCGTCTACCCCGGGACCCACCTTGAGGATGATCCCTGGCCTACCGGGTTCTCCCGGGCAGCAGCGCCGCCCAGATCCCCGGGCTTCGGCCAGAGACCATCTGGACGGTGGGTCAGGCGAGGGTCGAGAGCGCCTTGTTGAAGGTCACCGACGGGCGCATGACCGCGGCGGCCTTCTCCGGATCGGGCTGGTAGTAGCCGCCGATGTCGGCCGGCTTGCCCTGGACGGAGATCAGCTCGTCGGCGATCTTCTGCTCGTTGGCGGCGAGCGTCTCGGCGAGCGGGGCGAACGCCTTGGCGAGGTCGGCGTCGGCGGTCTGGCCGGCCAGCTCCTGTGCCCAGTACAGGGACAGGTAGAAGTGGCTGCCACGGTTGTCGGTGCCGCCGACGCGACGGGTCGGGGACTTGTCCTCGTTGAGGAAGGTCGCCGTGGCGCGGTCGAGGGCGTCGGCGAGGACCTGGGCACGCTGGTTACCGGTCGTCTTCGCGTACTGCTCGAAGGCCGGCACCAGCGCGAAGAACTCACCGAGCGAGTCCCAGCGCAGGTAGTTCTCCTTGACCAGCTGCTGGACGTGCTTCGGGGCCGAGCCCCCGGCGCCCGTCTCGAACAGGCCGCCGCCCGCCATCAGCGGGACGCTCGACAGCATCTTGGCGCTGGTGCCCAGCTCCAGAATCGGGAACAGGTCCGTCAGGTAGTCGCGCAGGACGTTGCCGGTGACGGAGATGGTGTTCTCGCCGCGGCGGATGCGCTCCACGGACAGCTTGGTCGCCTCGACCGGGGACAGGATGCGGATGTCCAGGCCTTCGGTGTCGTGCTCCGTCAGATACCGCTTGACCTTCTCGATGAGCACGGCGTCGTGGGCGCGGTCCTCGTCCAGCCAGAACACGGCCGGGTCGCCGGTGGCGCGGGCGCGAGTGACGGCGAGCTGCACCCAGTCCTTGATCGGGGCGTCCTTGGTCTGGCAGGCGCGGAAGACGTCCCCGGCGGAGACCGTCTGCTCGATCACGACGTTGCCGGCCTGGTCGACAAGGCGGACCGTACCCGTGGTGGGGATCTCGAAGGTCTTGTCGTGGCTGCCGTACTCCTCGGCCTTCTGTGCCATCAGGCCGACATTCGGGACAGAGCCCATCGTGGACGGGTCATAGGCGCCGTTGGCGCGGCAGTCGTCGATCACGGCCTGGTAGACGCCGGAGTAGCTGGAGTCGGGGAGGACCGCGAGCGTGTCGTGCTCCTGGCCGTCCGGGCCCCACATGTGGCCGGAGGTGCGGATCATGGCCGGCATGGAGGCGTCGACGATGACATCGGACGGCACGTGCAGGTTGGTGATGCCCTTGTCGGAGTCGACCATGGCCAGTGCCGGGCCCTGGGCGAGCTCGGCGGCGAAGGATGCCTTGATCTCGGCGCCCTGGGGCAGATTCTCCAGGCCCTTGTAGATGCCGCCCAGACCGTCGTTCGGGGTCAGACCGGCCGCGGCGAAGGTCTCACCGTACTTCGCGAACGTCTCCGGGAAGAAGGCGCGCACCACGTGACCGAAGATGATCGGGTCGGAGACCTTCATCATCGTGGTCTTCAGGTGCACGGAGAACAGGACGCCCTCCGCCTTGGCACGGGCGACCTGCGCGGTAAGGAACTCGCGCAGGGCGGCGACGCGCATCACCGAGGCGTCGACCACCTCGCCCTCGAGGACCGGCACGGACTCGCGCAGCACGACGGTGGAGCCGTCGTCCCCCTTCAGCTCGATGCGCAGCGAACCGGCCTCGGAGATCACGACGGACTTCTCGGTGGAGCGGAAGTCGTCCACGCCCATGGTCGCCACGTTGGTCTTGGACTCGGCGGTCCAGGCGCCCATCCGGTGGGGGTGGGTCTTGGCGTAGTTCTTGACGGAGGCGAGAGCGCGGCGGTCGGAGTTGCCCTCGCGCAGCACGGGGTTCACAGCGGAGCCCTTGACCTTGTCGTAACGGGCGCGGATCTCCCGCTCCTCGTCGGTCTTCGGCTCGTCCGGGTAGTCCGGCAGCGCGTAGCCCTTGGCCTGCAGCTCGGCGACGGCCGCCTTCAGCTGCGGGACGGAGGCCGAGATGTTGGGCAGCTTGACGATGTTGGCCAAGGGGGTCTTGGCCAGCTCGCCCAGCTCCGCGAGGTCGTCGTTGATCCGCTGGTCTTCGTTGAGGTATTCGGGGAAGACCGCGAGGATGCGCCCGGCCAGCGAGATGTCACGAGACTCCACAGCGACACCCGCCTGCGAGGCGTACGCCCGGACCACTGGCAGGAAGGAATACGTCGCCAGGGCCGGGGCCTCGTCAGTGTGCGTGTAAATGATGGTCGGATCAGTCACCGGATTGCTCTACTCCCACATTTGCGAACATTTCATCAACTACATATCTATCGGGCGTAGGCAGGAGGCTGATCACTGCCTACAAGCACAGGCCGCAGCCGCAGCTCAGCGCCTGGTGGGTCCTTCCAGCGCGGATTTGGTTGCTCCGTATGTCGACATTCCTGACCATGGCGAGCTTGGCGGCAAGCGAGCTGATGATGCTGCTTTTACCCTCGGCGAGCATGGTGGGGGCCCGAGCCGCCGCGGGGGAAGTACGGCGCACGCATGTCGACGGCGAACGCCTCTTCGTAGGAGGACCGGTTTCCGGTCCCCCTCGAGCCCATGGTCAGGGCGGCGGCGTTGCCCTCAGCGATGCCTGCTGCCCCTACCCTAGCGTCCTGGCCTGGTGCTGCTGGCCGGGGGCCCGCCCGCAACCGGACATGACCCCCACCCTGCGCTGAGACGCCGCCGCCGCGCAAGAGCCGACCAGACCGACGAACCAGAGATTGTGTTCCACACCTCGGCTCGGCGTAGCAGATCGGCGGCTCATGACCGAACCCGATCACATGGGATGATCCGTCTGCCAGGAGGCCTGGATCATGGCCCGTTCCGTGGCGACCAGGTGGGTGGCCGCGGCCAGCCACGCCCACGCGTACCGGTCGGGGCCGGAGTCCGCCAACCGGCCGAACACGTCGCGTGACCTGCGGTCGGCCTCTGCGGTGAGCTTGGTCGCCAGGTCGGCGGCCGAACGGAACCCGGCCCGGTGCAGCGGGGCGTGGGAGTCACCGTTGCGCGCCGATTCGGCCACCGCGCGTCGCCCGCCGGAGACGCCCAGCTCGACCAGCCGTCGAACCCGCCAGAGCGGTGCGCTCGCCACCGGGTCCGCCCCTGTCCCGGCGCCCGGCCGCCCCGGCAGGCACGCGTCCTGCGGTGGGAGATGGGAGCCCTGCAGACGGTCGTACCCGAGGTCGGCCCGGTCGTGCCATTCGACCGGGAGGCGGAGGGTCGCCTCGGCGCCCGGCACCGGGCCCACCGCGAGCGGGCGCAGGGTGGCCGCCCGGTCGGGATCCACCCTGCCCACCACCCGCACCAGCAGACCGGGGCGGGACGCGAGCCGCTGGAGGTTGGCGACATGGGCCAGGTCGGGGTGGCTGGTGGCCGGGACGAGCCGGATCAGCGGGCCGTGCGCACGTAACGGGTTCCGGGGATCGGGTGATGGCACGCCGTCGGGTCCCACTCCGGGGGCGCCCAGGTGGCCGCTTTCGGGTCTCACTCCGGGAGCGTCCACGTGGCCGCTTTCGGGTGGTGGGGCGTCCGCGTGCTCGCTTTCGGGTAGCGATTCGCGGGAGCCCAGATGGTCACTCGCTGGTAGTAGTTCGCGGGCGAGTACGTGGTCGCCCGCCGCACCCACGATCACCAGGTCGCATCCAACTGGTTCGCGTGCCTTGTCCTCCGTGTCCGACTCGCTCCAGGCGTGCCCGGATAGCCGGGGGCCGACCGCCTCCGCCAGCGGGCGGGCGAACAGGGCCGCCATCGGCCCCTCCGTCCACGGCATCCCCTTCACCGGGGTAGCCCGTACGCCACCGCCCGCCCCCAGACGCCCGTCCGGCGAGATCGTGGCTCCGGTGATCAGCAGTCCCGCCCGTACCAACTGGGCATGGTTCAGCATGGCGGGGCCGATCGAGACGGGCGCGGTGGCGGCCCCACGGGCGCGGGCCGGACCGCCCGGTTTGACGTCTGCCACCGAGAACCATCGGCCATCCTCCGTGACGAGGTGGGTGACCACCCCGCCATAGCCGGTGGCACTGATCACCGGCTCCCGGAAGACGCCGTACACCCGCAGGCTCCCGCCCGGCTGATAGCTCCGGCGCACGCTGCCGACCAGCGCGGGGTCGGGGTCGGCCCCCGCCAGCCGACCCGCGATGAGCAGGAGCTCGCGCAGCGCGGACACCAGGTCGGCGAGGCGGTGGCCCTCGTGTCGAGCTCGGGCCGCCCGCAGCCCGCGTACGACCCGCAGAGCGGCGGCCTCGGCCTTGGGCAACCCGGCCAGCCTGGCCGAGTGCGCGGCCCTGAGAAGCTCGGCCTGCGGCACCGCACCGGCCGCAGGCACTCCGGCCGACAGGATGGCCGCGGCGGCGGCCCACAGACTTGACGCGGCCGCCACCTGTGCGGAACCCGGCGCGGTAACCGGCACGTGCGCGGCGCCTTGCCCCGCTGCCCCTTGAGCGACACCTGATCCCGCAGCCCCCTGAGAGACACCTGATCCCGCAGCCCCCTGAGCGACGCCTGGTCCCAGAGCGCCCTGAGCGGGGTTCCTCCCTGCGGCTTGAGCGGCGTCCGTCCCCGATGCCTGAGCGGCGTTCGGACCTGCGGCCTCAGTCGCGTTCGGACCTGGGGCCTGAGCGGTGTTCGGGCCTGTGGCCTGGGCAGCGCCTGGTGCTGAGGTGCTTGCCCGCGCGGCGCTTGGTCCCGCAATCGCCGCGTGCGCGGGCTCTGCGGCCGAGTCCGTGGGCGTCCCAACAGGCGCGGACCCCGCGACCATATCGGTGCCGAGCGAATCGGCACCTACGAGGGAGCCGTCGGAGGTGTCCGCCTCCGTAGACTCCGGGTCCGCCACCGGGCAGGCACTCAGTACGGCCGCGCGGTGCAGACACCGGGGCGCCAGGAGGCAGCTGCACCGCGCCTGACCGTCGTCGGCGATCACACCGGACGGTCCCGGCGAGAGCGTGACCACGGCGTCCTCGCCACAGCTGATCCGGATGCCCTCGGCATCGGCGACGACGGGCACGGCGGCGTACTGCTCGATCGCCGCGTCCAGCTTCTTGCGCAGCCGGGACGTGAGGCTCTCGACCGCGGCGGCGACCACCTGCGGTGCTACCGGCGGTAGCGAAGTGGAGGCATTCATCGGTTCTCTCCCCTGAGGCGGTCGCCGACCCATCGGGCGAGGGCGAGCGGGCTGAGGGCGGCGACGGGCATACCGGCCGCCACGAGCTGCTGGGCGACGGGAATCGAATAGCGGGGCACGCCACTGTCGTCCAAAGCCGCGCACCCCAGCAGGTGGACACCGGACCCGGCCAGCGCCCGCACCTCGCCGAGCAGGCCCCCGATCGGGTAGCCCTCCTCGAAGTCGCTGACGACCACGACGAGCGTACGGCTCGGCACCGTGACCAGCGACCGGGCCCGGGCGAGTCCCGCGGCGATGTGCGTACCCCCGCCGACCCGCACCTCGAGCAGCAGAGACAACGGATCGGCCACCCGGTCCGTCAGGTCGATCACCTGTGTGGAGAACGACAGGAAGTGGGTGGACAGCGTGGGCACGCCCGCCAGCACCGCGGCCGTCAGCGCGGACCACACCACCGACGCCTCCATCGACCCGGACACGTCGACCACGAGGATCAGCCGCCAGTCGGCCTCCTGCCGGGAACGGGTGCTGAACACCGGCCGTTCCGGGACGACCACGATCCGGCCGTCGTCGAGGCGACGCGTGTGCGACAGGTTGGCTCGCAGGGTGCGCGGCAGGTCGAGCCGCCCACCCGGACGGCGGGTCGGACGCGGGGTCGCCAGGCCGGTCATAGCGGGGCGCATCCGCGTCGCGAGCTCCTTGGTGAGTTCTTCCACCAGGCGGCGTACGAGTGGCCGCAGCTTGGCCACCTGTTGCTCCGGCAGGCCGCCCGCCAGCGAGAGTACGGAGGTGAGCAGCTCGACGGACGGCCGTACCGAGGCGGGGTCGAGCTCGCTGAGCACATCGATGCGCCCGGCATCGGCTGCCTTGGCCAGCACCTCCTCCCGTACCTCGGTACCGAAGAGGGCTTCCAGTTCCTCGCCCCACTCACGGGCGGTGGGGAAGGGGTGCTCCCTGCCGCCGGAGTCGCCGCCCGGCCCGAAGTCGTTGGCGCCTTCCCCGCGTCCCGCGCCGTACAACTCGTCCAGGGCGCGCGCGTACGCGCGGGCGTCGGCCGGGAGCCGCTCGGACTCCCGCCCGAGCAGCAACCGCCACCGGTCGGCCGGCAGCAGCCTCCGCTCAGCGCGCCCGTCCTCGTCGAGCGGGAGCGGGGGTTCGGAGAGAGCCGCGCCGTCCAGCGCTGACGGGGGCTCCGGATGAGCCGCGTCCGCCTTGCCGCCCGGCGACGACGGGGGTTCGGGAACGATCGCATCCATCCCACCGCCCAGCGACGACGAAGACTCCGGAACGATCGCATCCGCTCCGCCATCCAGCGACGACGGGGACTCGGGAAGGACCGCATCCACCTCGCCCCCCAGCGAGGACTCCGGCTCGGAAAAGTCCGCGTCCGCCTTCTCACGGTGAGCTGCCTTCGCCTCCCGCCCAGCCCGTACGGTCCGCCCGTCCGGCTCGTCGGATGCGGCGCCCGCCATGGCAGGCATGGGGAGCCGCAGTGCGTTCAGGGCGGCAAGGCCGGCGGAGTCGGCGGCGGTCCAGAGGGCGAGGAGTGCGGGCGGCGCGTCCAGCGCCAGGTCGAGCCGGTCGCCGAGCCGCTCCGACACCGCCCCCAGCAACCGCGTACGGCCGGCCGGGCTGAGGGTGTCGAACCCCCCGCGCAACGCCGGCAGCCGGTCGAGGAACTGCTTGTCCGACAAGCCGTCCACGCGGTCCATCAGTGGGTCGAGTGCCGCCGGCGCCGACTGGAGCAGCGGCCCCGCCGCCGTGAGTACGCCGGTCAGCAGGCGGCTCAGGCGAAGGCGCCCGTCCGGGCCGGTGGCGGTGTCGACCCAGCCGGCGGCCCGGTCGCCGAGCGCGTCGGCGCTGTCAAGGTCGAGCAGCACCCGGGCGGCCAGGGCCGCGCCCTGCATGAGCGGGGACGCGGTACGCGCCAGCACCGCCAAGGCGTCGTCCATCCGCAGCCCGAGGCGCTCTTCGCCGACCCGCGAGGCGAGGGCGACCAGGGCGACCGCGTCCTCCGGCTGGTCGCTGCCCGCCAGGCCGGGCAGGGCGCGCACTGCGGCCTCCAGCAGGGTGCCGACCAGTTCGGTGGCGCGCTCGCGGTCTTCCGGCGTGGTGCCGGGGAGGTGTTGCCGGCGCAGCGCCTCCAGCAGGTCGAGGGCATCGAGCAGTTCGGTGAGCGTGGCGGTGGCGGGCAGCGCGACGGCCGCGTCGGCCAGGCGGTCCGCGACCAGGTCGGGCAGGTCACAGCCGGCCGCGGCACGGAGCCCGTCGAGGATCAGGGCGCAGGTGGGTCCCCCATCCGCGGATTCGCGGCGGAAGGTCTCCCGCAGCGTGCCGGCCGCCGCCTGGGCGAGGGTCACGCCGCGGACGCCCGCCAGGTCGAGCAGGGCCGGCACCGCCGGGGTCCAGGCCATCCGCCATCTGGTGGTGAGCGCGGTGGAATCGCCCGTACCCACCACCTCGATCGGCTCGCCGTAGCCGACGCCGCAGACCAGTAGCCGCCGCAGGAGAACCTCCCGGCGCGCGTCCAGGTCGGAGCGGAGCGGGTCGAGGCGTAGCTCACGGCGTTCGGGGTCGTCCGGGCACGGGAGCCTGAGCGCGGCGAGATCCGCCTCGACGGCCGGGCCGAGCCCCGAACGTGGTGTGCCAGGCGCGGTCCGGCCGCGTTCGGTGCCGACGAACACGGTGTCGAGCGCCTTGGCCAGAGCCCGTCCCCTGCCCAGGGGCTCGCCCTGGCCGAGCACGGTCGTCACGGCCTCCAGCAACTCGCCCCGGCCTGGGGCGGGCAGGCCGCGCAGCCGGGCCAGGTCGCAGGCGAGCCGCAGCGTCTCGACGGCCTCCCCGGTGCCCGCGGTGTGCCCGGCGGCGCGCAGTTCCCGGCACAGGTCGGTGATGGCGCGGGCGGCGCCGTCCCTGACCCGCTCGGGATCGCCGCCCGCCACGAACACCGCCTGCTGCCAGCGCGGGTCACGGATGCCCGCCGGGTAGCCGGACCGCGAGTCGAGCAGATCGAAGGCGTACGGCACGAGCGAGGTGACCGACGACGAACCGTCGCCCGCGGACGGGCTGATGATGCCACCGCCCGCGGACGAAGGAGCGGTACCGCTGCCCGAAGATGAACCGGCACTGCCGTCACCTGCGGACGGGCCGGTGGCACCGTCCGCGTCGGGCCAGGTCAGCGCGGGCGCGTGGAAGGCGCCGACCACGGCGACGACTCGCCGACCGCCGGTCGCGGCGCCCGCGATGACGCGGCGCATGTGCGCCTCGCGGGCCAGATCCATGGCCGGGACGCCGCCTGCCGCCGCCGCGTCCCGGCGCAATGCCCAGCCGACGCCGAGGGCGGCGCGGCGGACCGCTTCGGGTTCGCAGCCGGGGGCGAGGACCTCCACGGCCCGGTCCCACATGTCGTCCCCATCGCGGCCGGTCCCCGCGGCGGCCAGCGCCTCGGCGAAAGACATCCGTCGTGAGCCCACGCCACCTGCCGAAGCCCCGGGCTGTGTGCCTGAATCATCCGCCGCTATGCCGGGCCCATCTGTCCGGTCGGCCACCGTGCCAGACTCATCCGCCACATCCAACGACGTGCCAGACCCAGCCGCCGCATCAGCCACGACGCCTGACTTATCTGCCGCATCCGACGACGTGCTGGGCTCCTCGGTCGTACCCGCCGGCGTCCCGTGCGACGTGCCGGAGCCCTCGGCCGGGCCCGGTAGCAGCGGGGCCTGGTCGGTGGCGTGCCAGCCGGGGTCGGACAGCGGGAGGTCGCAGCAGAGCACCTCGGCGCCGCGCTTCCAAGCCCATCGAATGGCCGCCAACTCCGGCGAGAAGTCGGCGAACGGGTAGAAACCCAACCCCCCGTCGCCACGTGCCCCCGCGAGGGCGACCGGTGCGACGGTTCCGGGGTCGGCCAGGTGCGTCAGCCACGGCTGGAAGTCCGCGGGCAGTTCGACGCAGACCACTTCGGCGTCGGCGGCGTCCAGCAGCGCGGGCAGGACCACCGCCAGCGCGGGGCTGTGGTGCCGCACCCCCAGCAGGTACGGCCGGGCGGAGGCGGCCAGTGCGTCGACCACTCGCCTGGGATCATCGCCCCAGTCGCCGTCGGCTCCCTGAACGGACTGCGCAGTCTGTACGGATCGCACAGTCTGGGCCGAACGCACGCCCTGGGCCGAACGCACGGAGTCGGCGGTCTGGGCGGACCGGACGGCCCCTGCAGGATCGCCGGTCTGCACAGCCCACACGGACTGGGCGATCTGGCCGGACCGAACAGGCTCCACGGACCGGCCCGTCTGAACGGCGCCCACGGACTTGGCGTGGGGATCGATGTCCTGGGTCTTGGCGGGCGGATCGATGTCCTGGGTGGTCAACGGAGGTTCTCCCGCAGGTCCCAGAGGCGGCGCCACATCGCGGAGCCGTCCTCGGCCCGCCGTCGCACCGGCCCGTCCCAATAACCGAGGAGCCGCCCGTGATCAGCGGGATCGTCCTTGCGTACGACGCCCAGCAGGTGCCCCGGCACCAGGTCGAGGACGTCCCCCCTGGGCAGGTACGCCGCCGCGACCCCCAGCGAGGCCGCGACCTGCACGGCCTCGGCTGTGGACATGACCGTGCCGGGGCGCTCCACGTCCCAGCCCTCGGCCGAGCGCCCGGAGCGCAGGTCGCGGAAGACCGTGACCAGCGCGTCGAGCACCGCGTCGTCCACGCCGAAGGCGGCCCCCGCGCGCTGGACCACTGCGGTGGCCTGGCGGCGTACCAGGGTGGTCTCCGCCTCGGCGTCGGAGATGGGGTCGACGGTCTCGAAGTTGAACCGGCGCTTCAGGGCGGCCGACATCTCCGAGACGCCGCGGTCGCGCAGGTTGGCCGTGGCGATCACGGTGAACCCGGGCGAGGCCGCCACCTGGGCGTCTTCGGTGCCGGCGAGTTCGGGTACGCTGACCCGCCGGTCGGACAGGATCGACACCAGGGCGTCCTGTACCTCGGGCAGGCAGCGGGTGATCTCCTCCACCCGGGCGACGCGGCCGGAGCGCATGGCCGTGAGCACCGGGGAGTCGACCAGCGCGGCGGGGCTGGGGCCTTGGGCGAGGAGGAGGGCGTAGTTCCAGCCGTAGCGGAAGGCGTCCTCGGTGGTGCCCGCGGTGCCCTGCACGGTGAGCGCGCTGGTGCCGCACACGGCGGAGGCCAGTAGCTCCGACAGCATCGACTTGGCGGTGCCGGGCTCGCCGACCAGCAGCAGGCCGCGTTCGCCGGCGAGGGTCACCACGCAGCGTTCGACGAGGGCGCGTTCGCCGACGAACTTGGTGGCCACCTTCATGCGGGAGGTGGGCCCTTGCAGGGTCTCCTCGCCGCTGCCGCAGATGAAGGTCACCACCGCGCGCGGGGTCAGCGCCCAGCCCGGCGGGCGGGGGCCGTCGTCGTAGGAGGCGAGAAAGGCGAGCTCGTCGGCGTATCGCTCTTCGGCCGAGAGCACCTGCCGGGCCGGAGCCCGGTCTTCGGTCAGGGTCATGAGGTGAGGTCCTTAAGAGAGTCGGGGAGGGTGCGGGCTCAGCGTCGCCGTCCGCGCTTGACCTTGAGCTCCTCGAAGCGGGGAACGTCGCCGTCGAGCACCCGCTGCCATGCCTTGGCGTAGAGGTCGGCGACGGGATCGATCGGGATGCCGTCGAAGGTGGTCAGGTCGAACAGGGCCAGCTTCCACTGCTCCAGCGGAAGGAGCGGCGCCGACTGCTCCGCCCACCCGCCGGGCAGGAACAGCGTGCGCGCCGCCCGGCTGCGGCTCGCCTCGACGACGAGGTCGGTCGCGGCCAGCTCGGCGCGGGCCGCCTTGAGACGGGCGGGCTTCCAGCCCGTCCACCGGGCGACGTTGCGGTCGGTGGGGTCGGGCAGGGCCAGCAGCATCAGGTAGTGGGCCGCGGCGTCCTCGCCGAGCCCGTACTCCTTCGCCACCTCGATGACCAGATCGGGCACGGAGCGGGTGGGATCCTGCGGCCACCACGTCCCGTCCGCATCCCGCTCCCCCTGCACCGGGTCGCCGGGATCGGCGAGCAGCGCCGCGAACCGCGGGTCGCGAGCGGTCCGGAACGCGATCTCGACGGGGAACGGCTCCTCGGTGCCGAGCAGGGCGCGCAGGTACGGATCGTCACCTGCCGCGTCCAGCGACGCCACGCGGATGCCGGGGGCGGGTCTGTCGTCATGGGTGGCCATGACGACGGCGCCGTATCTCTCGTAGCCCTGGCCGGTCTCGGTCGGGGCTCCCGCTGCCTTCCTGAACGCGGGCAGGTCGACGTATCGGCCCAGGTCGAGCATCAGGTCCGGGTTGGCCAGCCGGTCGCGGACCGCGGCCAGCGCCGCCGGCAGCGCGGCCCGGATCGGATCTCCGGCGGGCAGCCGGTACGCCAGCCACCGCGCGGTGGTGACGGCCGCGACCAGCGAGCTCGTGGTGAACCCCGTGGCGTTGTCGTCGACGGGTGCGACCCGGTCACCGCGTACGGTCCAGGCCAGGTCGTGGCTCAGCTCCGGCGTGGCGGCCGGATCGATGACCGCGCGCAGCGCCCGGCTCGTGTCCCAGCCGGTTCGCACCGCGCGCGCCGCCTCCCCGAGCAGCCATTCGGGAATCGCCGCCTGCGGCCCGACCTTGTCGTTCCACAGCGCCGCCGCGGCGGCCACGTCCGGGCCGTCGCTCCAGAGCCGGGCCGGGTCGCTGGGCAGGAGCGCCGCGACGACCGCCCGCCGGATGCCGGCGTCCGTCTTGCGCAGCTCGTCCCTGGCCACGCCGGCATCGGCCAGCTTCACGCCGATCGTGGTACGGATTTCCTTGGTGAGGAAGTTGCGCTCGTACGTGTCCACGGACGGCAGACCCGCCACGATGAGCCGGGCCATCGTCTCGGAGACGCCGGTGAGCCGGGCGAACTCCTCGGCCGCCTCGGGCCGCCAGGGCGCGGGTCCCCGCGCGGCCAGCTCGGTGAAGAGCGCCTCCAGCCAGCCCGCCTCCCGCGTCGCTCCGACCGGGACCGAGGACCGGGCCGTGTAGGGGTGGGGGACGTCGAACCGCCCGGCCGGGTCGTGGAACAGCACCGTCCACACGCAACCGGAGTCGTCCGGGGATCCCGAGCTCACGAAGGCGAGGAACGCGCCATCCTCCAGCGGCAGGGTCCCGAGCCAGTTGCCCTCGCGCCAGTTGCCGTCGGGCTTGATCAGGTGGCGTTTGTCGAGGTGCAGGTCCATCCGTCGCCAGCGGGACGGATCGGCCGTGGTGGGCAGCCCGGCCTCGTTCAGTACGCGGAGCAGCTCGTGCAGCGTGGCGCGGTGTTCCTCCTCGACCGTCACCGTCGCGACGCGGAAGGCCAGGGCGGCGGCCTCGTCGAGGAGGGGGTCCCATCGCAGGCCCGAGCCCGGCAGTTCCGGCAGGTCCAGGTGAGTGCGGCCCAGCCTCGACGAGGCCACCCCCGCAGAGCCCGACTCAGACGGAGCCGACTCAGACGGAGCCGATGCCGACGCCAGCCGCCGCCCGATCGTCTGGATCTGTTGGAAGGCGCCGTCGTCCCGCAGGCGCCAGGAGTATTCGACGAAGTCGCCGAGTCCCCGGAGCGCCTGGTCGAGCAGGGAGTCCACTGGACCGGCGGGCGCCTGCTCCTGGTGTCCGCCGGCGAGCGCCTCGGAGAGCCTGGCCGCGACGGTGTGCAGCGAGGTCTGCTGGAACCCGGCGAAGCGGACGACCCCGGCGATGCCGGCCACGAGCGCGTCATGGCTGACCTGCGGAAGCAACGTACGGATCCGCGCCTCCAGGTCTCCCTCCCCGGCGACCGCCAGCAGGGCCGCCGCCGTGTCCAGGTCGAGGGCGCGCAGGGCCGCTGAGCCCTCCGGATCCCTCGGGCGCAGGTAGCACCAGTAGCGCACCGGGGGCAGGATGAGGCTGCCCATGGCGAAGTGGCCGGGGGCGTCGTCCGTGCGGGCCACGGCCGTGACCACGCCGTCCGGATCGACCAGGTTGAGCCGGTAGCCCCCCTTGACGATGGTCCGCGGCCGGTCGTCCCCGGGGAACATCAGGGCGCGCGCCGGCGTCCCGGCGTCGGGCGCCAGGGTGAACGTACGGCCGGAGACGTCCTCACCGCGCATCGACCCGTCGGGCAGCCGCACCACGCGCCAGCCGAACAGCCCGCCCACGGGAGTGCCCACGGGGGTGGCCTCGTCCGAGGGCGCGGGAAGCACCCAGCCCGCGTGGAACTCGCTGCCGGCCGGGGCGTCGCGGAGCGCGTCGGCGAGGAAGGCGGGCATGCCCTGCCTGCCCACCTGTCCGCTGACCGGGTCGTACTCGTACCAGTCGGTGGTGCGGTAATCGGAGCCGTCCCAGGTCCACACCCAGTAGGAGGTGCCGTCGGTGATCACCGACGACTCCTCGGGGAGTGCCGTGTCGCCGCGGTGCAGCACCCCCTGGCCGGTGGTCCGCCCGCCGCCGGGCAGGGGCAGGGTGACCGCGTCGTCGCCGCGGTACCAGTCCATGCGGGTCCCGCGGGTGTTGGTGGCGCCCTCCATCGGGTGCAGACGGTCGGGGGCGGTGTGCCAGTAGCCGCGCAGCTTATAGTCGAGGTCTCGGGACTGCCAGTAGACGAGCAGCTCGCCGTCCACATAGTGCAGGCCGATGTCGCTCCAGGTGTCTCCGGCCGGGATGCGCAGGTCGTGGGTGAGCACGGTGCCCTCGGGACCGAGCACCCGAGCCTGTGCGGCGCCCGCTGTGAGCAGGTATGGCCAGGCATCGGCGACGACGATGTCGTCGACGTCCTTCTTCGGTACGAGCGACGCGGCCGCCTCCTCCCAGGCCGGCCAGCCCAGTTCGTCGAACAGCCCGGCCCGCAGGGTGCGGGCGAGCACCGGCGCGATCCGCGCCGCCGCCGCCCGGCGTACGTCGTCCTCGGCCAGGACCAGCGCCTCGCCGGGTAGCCAGGCCAGCCGTCGCAGGGCGTCGGGCAGGTCCGGCAGCCCGGCGGCGGTGGAGCGCAGGGCCACCTTGCGGGTCCATTCGGCCAGCATCGGCCGGCCACCGGGGGAGGTGGCCAGCAGGCGGACGGCCCGCCGGCCGTCCTCGTCGTCGCTGAAGCCGTCGGCCGCGCGCTCGAAGGAGGGCCGGAAGCGGGCGTCGGCGGCCAGGGCGACCAGGTCGCGCTGCCCCTCCCCCTTCGCCCAGGGCTCCAGCCGCAGCGAGTCGCCGTCATCGGGATCGCGTACCGGAATGTCGAGGGCCAGCAGCAGGTCGAGCAGGTCGACGTCGTAAGTGACCGTCAGCGTCCGCCGCTGCGCGGTCAGTTCGGTGCGCAGCTGGCCGGCCGCCCGCTCCACCAGCGTGTAGAGGGCGGGCAGGCGGGACGGCACCCGCCAGCCGTAGTTGCGTGCCTTCAGGAAGCGTTCGAGCCAGCCGACGCTGCCGTCGCCGGGCCGCTCCGGCACCTCGCCGGAGACCAGCCCGGCGGTGGCGCCGGACGTCTCGAGGATCTCCAGCCACAGGCCCGCCAGCTCGTTGTCCCGGGCCTGCGGCATGATGTTCAGCAGCGTCATCCGCACCTCGGGCTCGCGCGACGCCAGGGCCGCGATCCCCGTACGGTGCGCCTTCCACCAGCCCGTCGCCGCCCGATGGGTGGCCGGCAGGGCGAGCAGCTCGGCCAGGTAGGCCTGCTCCCCCGCGTCCACGTCGACTCCGGCGGCCTTGGCCAGGCGGCGCAGGTCCGTCGTCATCTGCGCCGACGGCGGCAGCCCGCCCGCGGTGCGCCGTACGCACAGCCGCGTGAAGCGGCGCAGCGCCTCGTCGGCGGGCACCCGGGTGGCCAGCTCCTTGGCATAGCCGGACAGCACCTTGACCGGCAGCGCCCCCGCCAGCGCGAACTCCAGGAACACCTCGTCGAGCCGGTCCTCGTCCACGGCGAGCCCGTGCTGCGCCTCGGCCCGGCGCGCGCTGGCGAACATCTGCGCGGCGTAGACGGCGTTCTCGACGCCCAGGAACACCCGGCCGCTCTGCTCGTAGAACGTGGGCAGGAAGTGGGGCACGGACGCGGCCAGCTGAGCGGCCAGCTGCTGGTAGGCGTCGAGCGCGGCCTTCGGCTTGGACTTGGCCTGCCGGGCCGCGCGCTCCAGCTCCGGCACGACGGCGAGCGCGTGATGCCCGTCTTCGGGGTGGTGCACCAGCACCCATTCGGGGAAGCCGAGCGAGCGCCGCAGGCCCAGGCCGACCTCGGCGGGCTCCCCGTCGGGCGCCAGGCCCAGGAAGCTCGCGGCCAAGTCCTCGGCCGAGCCGAGCTCCCCGGCGACCAGCCGCACGACCACCCGGTCGTCCAGTCCGGGATGGCGGTAGGTACGGGCGGTCATCGGCACCGCCCGCTCGCCGCCCCCCTCGGTGCCGAGCGGCAGCACGGCCCCGGCCTTCAGCAACTCCGCCGCCTGAGACATCGTCACGCGTCCTTCCCCTCTTCGACCCGCCGCCCGGCGTAGAGCGTCGCGGCCATCCGCATCCCCTCCGACCAGGCCACCGGCCCGACCTCGCGCAGCGGCAGTGTCCTGCCGTCGAGGTCCTGCCAGCTCAGGTCGCCCGTGGTCATCTCGCCGTCCCAGTAGGGCTCGCCGATCCACACGGTCGCCTCCGAGAGGCTGCCCCCGTCGCGGACCCGGCAGGTGGCGTAGCCGCCGGAGACCCGGTAGCCGAGCGCGGTGGCCCGCGCGGCCAGGCCGAACCTGGAGTCGTAGGTGCCGCCGGAGAACTCCGACACGGCCGTCTCCGTCGCCTTGAGGTCGGCGGGCTTGCGCCAGGTGGCCCGGTGGATCTGCTCGACCTTCTGGACCACGCCCAGCTCGGCGGCGAACTCCCGCAGATCGTCGAGGTCGGGCAGCAGCACGGGATGCGGCAGGGTCACCGTCTGCGGCGACAGGCGTACGGTCTCGCCGTCGAGGTTGACCACCCGCAGCTCTCCGCTGTCGGTGGCGTCCCGCAGGAAGCCGACCTCGTCGGGGTCGTCACCGACCACGGCCAGGTCCCGCAGGGCCGACTGCCACGCCTCGTCCGGCCACACGCGGGCCAGCAGCCCGGTCGGCACCGGCAGGGAGGAGACCATCCAGAGGTCCACCTGCGCCACGCACGCGGTGGCGTGCCGGTCGAGCCACTCGGCGAAGCGGCGCAGCCGGTCCACCTCGGGGTGATCGCGCAATGCCTTCGGCAGCGACTTCAGCTGCCGTCCCGCCGCCCGGCCGGAGGTGGCTCGCGCCGCCACCCGGCCCTCTATGAGGGCGACCTCATACCCGTCGCCCGCTGCCAGCCAACCCAACGGTCCCCGCCTTTCACCGTGCACGAACGTCGAATGAGCAGGGGTTTTCCAACCCCTGCTGTGCAACTGCGCCGAACGTTAGCGACCCCGACCGACAAACCCGTTCGCGGTCTTCCAGAGGCTCCGACGGCGCGCACGGGGGTGGGGTGGCGAGCCGTTCGCGGGCTGCTTTGTCGGCCTGCGAAATGCGGTGATCCGTCAGAGATGGCTGGTACGGTACCGGTTTTCTGATGAATGCCGGGACTTTTCCCATGTGCCGACATATTGCATAGGAAACTTTCCTAATAGATACTCCGGATGAAGCGTCCAACCCCCCGAATCTGGAGTCGCCGTGCTTCGTCGTGTCCTCACCCTGACCTCGGTCGCCGCCGCCACCCTGATCACCCTCGCCCTGCCCGCCCAGGCGGCCGAAATGGACGTCACCTTCGGGCCGACGTCGATCGGCGACTACTGTCACGCGAAGGTCAGCTCGGCCTCGTGGATCGGCTTCTACGAGGCGGGCGGCCTCAGGTGCTACGCGAGCGGCACCGGCGGCCCGCCGCAATACGCCGGATCCGGCGACCCCTACCTGGCATGCAAGTACCTCACCCCGGAGGTCGTCATGAGCGCCAGGCGGGGCACGTCCGACGCCCTGGTGTGCAGGGTGGTCGTCTAACGCCCCTTTGGGGAGGGTATTCGGCTTCCTTACACGTTCCGGATACAAAATGGTCATTTTGGGTGTCGAAATTATCCAGGCATCGCGGTTACAGTGACCCCGCACGCCAGATGATCTTCATCTGGCTGCTTCGTCACCGCGATCAGGAGGCTGAGAACTCAGTTGCGCGCCTGGAACTTATCTACCCGAATGACGTCGTACGCGGCGGGTGTGGCGGCCCTCGCGTTAGCGTTCGCGGGGGCCGTCGCGGCCCCCGCCTCCGCGGATGAAGCGGATGACATCGACACCTACTACCTCGACAGCGTCCACGGCAACGACTCGGCCGCCGGCGACTCCCCGGAAACGGCGTGGAAGACGCTGGCCAAGGCTTCCACGGCGGAGCTGGGGCCGGGCGAAAAGCTCATGCTCAGCCGCGGCAGCACGTGGTCCGGGCAGCTGTCCATCACCAAGTCAGGCGATGAGGACAATCCGATCGTCGTCGACGCCTACGGCACGGGCGCCCGTCCGGTGCTCAAGGACGACAACGAGGCCTGCCTGTACCTCGGAGGCCACCACATCGAGGTCTACAACCTGCAGATCGGCGTGGACTCGGACCAGGGCCGCTGCTCGTGGGCGGGGATCAAGGTAGGCGGCAGCAACAACGTCATCGAGCAGAACTACATCACCGGCGCGGCGGCGGGCGTCTACATCGAGACGAGTGCCCAGTACACCGCGGTGACCAGCAACGAGTTCGTGAACAACAACTTCATGAGCAAGCTCACGCCGCAGGAGGTGAACGACAACGACGACTCCGGCGCGTTCGCGATGCTGGTGCAGGGCGACGACTCCAACATCGGCTGGAACACCATCACCGGATCGGTGGCCTTCAGCTACGACTACGAGTGGGACGGCGCGGCGGTCGAGATCTTCATGGGCTCCCGCAACTACGTCCACCACAACCTCGCGTTCGACGTCGACACCTTCACCGAGCTGGGCACCAGCCGCAACGACGACGGATCGACGAACGACCCCGACGGCACCTCCGGGAACGTCTTCGAGTACAACGGCATCTACGGTGACAGGTCCCGGTCGGGCATCGTCACCCGCGGCCCGACGAAGGACAACGGCGAGATCGAGACGAACGGCCCGGTGTTCGGCACCGTGTTCCGCAACAACTCGATGAACCTGCCCAACGCCGACTCCGAGGGCGTCGTCTGCTACGCGGGCTGCACGAACGCGCACTTCAAGCTCTCGCAGAACATCATCGTGGCCGCGGGGAAGAGCGCGTACGGCGACTCCACCTTCACCGCCAACGACCACAACGTCTTCTACGGTGGCCAGTACCAGATGACGGCCGGCACCGCCAACGTGCGCAGGGACCCGATGTTCGACCCGAGTAGGCCGTTGCGGCTGCTGAGCGGGAGCCCGGCGATCGGTCTCGGCGTCAAGAAGTTCAACCCCATCGACCTGGACGGAGCCCCGGTGGGCGGGAACGGCACCATCGAAGCCGGAGCCTACGAGTACTGATCTGTAGCCCATGCGTCATCCATCCCGGCCACATCACCGGACCGGGATGGATGCCGGTCGACCCGGCGGGGAGCATCACTGAGCAGGCGGCTCCTTGACCGCGAGCACCGGGCAACCGGCTTCGAGCAGGATCCGCTGGGCGCTGCTGCCCATGATCAGTTTGCCGACGGGTGAGCGCCTGCGCAGCCCGATGACGATCAGGCTCGCCGAGGCCGCCTGCGCCGCCGCGAGCACGGCCTCGGCGACGTCGTCCTCGGCCACCTGCTCGAAGTCGTAGGACACCTCCTCCGGGACCAGGCGCTTGATCTCCGCCGCGTCCGCGGTCGAGGCGTCGACGTAGGCGCCGGGCCGCGAGACGTTGAGGATCTTCAACGGCACCCCTCGGAGCGCGGCTTCCGCGATCGCGTGCTCGAGCGCGACCCGGCCCAGCGGGTTGGGCACATATCCCACGATGACCGTCATGCTGTGGCCTTTCTGCGTTGCTTACGGAGGGCCCGGCTCAGCGGCGGGACTACGATGATGAGCAGGATCGCCACCAGCAGCGTCGCGGCGATCGGCTGGCCGAAGAAGCCGGTCAGCTGGCCGTCGAACAGGCGCATCGAGCGCCGGAAGGACGACTCCAGCAGGCTGCCCAGGACGAAGGCCAGCACCAGCGGTCCCGGCTCGAAGCCGACCTTCTTCATCAGGTAGCCCACGATCCCGAGGCCGACCATCAGGAACATGTCGAAGACGTTCATGCGGACGGTGTAGACGCCGATCATGGTGATCAGGATCGTCAGCGGCGCCAGGATGGCCGCCCGGATGCGCAGGATCTTGACGAAGATCCCGATCAGCGGCAGGCTCATGGCCAGCAGCAGGATGTTGCCGACGTACATCGAGTTGACGACGCCCCAGAACAGGTCCGGCTTCTCCTGCACCAGCAGCGGCCCCGGCGTGATGCCCTGGAGCAGCAGCGCGCCGAACATGATGGCCATGGTCGCGTTCGCCGGGATGCCCAGGGTGAGCAGCGGGATGAAGGAGGACGTGGCGGCCGCGTTGTTGGCGGTCTCGGGTCCGGCGACGCCCTGGATGGCGCCCTTGCCGAAGCGTTCGGGGTGCTTGGCGGTCTTCTTCTCCACCGCGTACGCCACCATCGACGACATGGTCGCCCCGCCGCCGGGCAGGATGCCGAGGATGAAGCCCACCAGGGAGCCGCGGGTGATGGCCCCCTTGGACTCGCCGAGGTCCTTGCGCGAGGGATAGACGGAGCCGACGCTGGGCGCCGGGGCGCTCTTGCCGCGCAGCGACTCGAGGCTGTAGAGGATCTCGCCGACGCCGAACAGGCCCATCGCGACGATCACGAAGTCGATGCCGTCGAGCAGCTGGTCGCTGCCGAACGTCAGGCGCGAGGTGCCGGCCAGCGGGTCCTGGCCGATGGTCGCCAGGAGCAGGCCGACGGTGGCCATCAGGATGCTCTTGGTCGTGGAGCCGGTGCCGAGCGTCGAGACCAGCAGGATGCCCAGCAGCGCCAGCGCCGTGTACTCGGCGGGGCCGAAGTCCAGCGCGAACCCGGCCACCAGCGGGGCGACGAAGGTGAGCGCGATGATCGCGATCGTGCCGCCGATGAAGGAGCCGATCGCCGCGATGCCGAGCGCGGAACCGGCTCGCCCCTGTCTGGCCATCTCGTGGCCGTCGATCGCGGTCACCACGCTGGACGCCTCGCCCGGCAGCCGCAGCAGCACCGAGGTGATCGTGCCGCCGTACTGGGCGCCGTAGAAGATGCCCGCGAGCATGATGATCGCGGCCGTCGGCTCGATGTTGTACGTGACCGGCAGCAGGATGGCGATCGTGGCGGCGGGCCCGAGGCCGGGCAGGACGCCCACGAGCATGCCCAGCGTGACGCCGAGCAGACAGTAGAACAGGTTCTCCGGTTGGAAGACGACCCCGAACCCGGCGATCACCGGGGAGAAGAAATCCATGGTCAGCCGATCTGGTTCAGAAGGGCAGGATGTGCGGGAGTGACACGCCCAGCCCGGTGACGAACAGCAGGTAGAGGACGGCGGTCGAGCCGAGCGAGATGATCACGGTCATCCGCCAGCCCTCTCGTCCGAGTCCCTTCAGCCACAGGACGAGCAGCGCCACGGTGGGGATCTCGAAGCCGATCCGCTCGAACAGCAGCGCGTAGCCCACGAGGGACACGGCCGCGACGACGACGATCAGGGCCTCGCGGGTGAAGGTCTCCTCCTCGCCGGTCGGCCCGGACCGCAGCACGAGCACCGCCGCGGTCACGACCATGGCGACGCTGACGGCCAGCGGCCACAGCCCGGGGCCCGGGTTGGACAGCGTGCCGACCCCCAGGCTCCAGGACATGATCGCGGTGATCACGCCGATGGCGAGCGGGACGAGCGCCGCGACGATGTTCTGCCGGCGGGCGTAGGCCGGAGTCGGCGGGGTGGGCAGCCCGTCCTCCTCCGGCACGCCTTCCTCGGGTACGACGCTGGTCATTGCTCGCCCGTGAGGTCGATCCCGAGCTTCTTCGTCAGCGCGGCGAACTCGCCCTGGGCCTTGGTGAGCTGCGTCTTGACCTCGTCACCGCCGACCTCCCAGCGGCCGATGTAGTTGGACTTCAGCAGCTCGCCGTACTCGGGCGTGGCGATGGCCTTGTCGATGGCGCCGGCCAGCTTGTCGCGTACGTCGGCCGGCAGCCCGGCGGGCGCGGCCACGAACCTGCGCTGGTCCACCACGACGTCGAAGCCGGACTCGGTGGCCGTCGGCGTGTCGGGCAGCGCCTCGACGCGCTTGGTGCCGAACACGGCCAGCGCCCGGAGCTTGCCGGACTGGACGTGCTTGGCGGCCTCGGCGATCTGCACGGACGCCGCGTCGACCTTGCCGCCCAGGACCGCGGTGATCGTGGGGGCGCCGCCGTCGAAGGGCACGGGCGTCGCCTTCACCTTCGCCACCCCGAACAGCAGGGCCTGCGACAGCTGGCTGCCCGTCCCCGCGCCGGTGGTGCCGTACTTGATGCCGTCGGCCGCGAGCAGGTCCTTGAGCGACTTGTACGGCGAGCTTGCCGGCACGACCAGGGCGTAGTCCTCGACGGCCAGCCCCTTGACGAAGGTCATGTCCTCGAGCTTGATCGCGTCGGGGTCCTGGACCATGAGCGGCCCGATGGCGAACAGCGACTGCGGCATCACGGCCACCCGGTAGCCGTCGGGCTTGCTGCTGAAGACGTCCTTACCGGCGATCTTGCCGTTGGCGCCCGGCTTGTTGACCACCACGGCGGGCTTGCCGAGCGGCTTCTCGATGCTCTTGGCCAGGGCGCGGGTGACCAGGTCGGTGCTGCCGCCCGGCTCGGTCGGGACGGTGAACTCCACGGCCTTGCTGGGGTAGGCGGCGCCGTCGCCGGCACCGCCGCCCTTGACCGAGCAGGCGGACATGGCGACCACTGCCAGCAGGGCGCCACCGATGCGCAGGCCGATCGTGGATGACATTCTCATCGAAGTGTTCTCTCTTTCACCAGCGTGGAAGCGGGGGCTGGACCCATGTGGGGTCGGCCGCGCGCATGGCGGCGACATCGTCTCTGTCGCGGAAGCCGCTGAGCTTGTTCCAGCGTTCGTGCAGGGTGGCCAGGGCGTCACGGTCGAGTTCGACCCCGAGGCCAGGGGCGTCGGACACCTCGACGGCGCCGCCGGCGAAGCGGTGCGGCTGGGTGATGACGTCCTCGGTCTGCCAGGGCCGGTGGCTGTCGCAGGCGTACTCCAGGTCCGGAATGACGCTGGCGACGTGGGTCATCGCGGCGAGGCTGATGCCGAGGTGGGTGTTGGAGTGCATCGACAGCGCGACCCCGTAGGTGCGGCACAGCGCCGCGAGCTCACGCGTGGCGTGCAGGCCGCCCCAGTAGTGGTGGTCGGACAGCACCACCTGGACGGCGTCCTTGGCGAACGCCTCGGGGATCTCGCCGAACGTGGTGACGCACATGTTGGTGGCCAGCAGCGCGCCGGTCCTGGCGCGTACCTGCGCCATGCCGTCGATGCCGGTGGTCGGGTCCTCCAGGTACTCCAGCAGGCCGTCGAGCTCCTCGGCGACGCGCACGCTCGACTCCAGCGACCAGCCGCCGTTGGGGTCCAGGCGCAGCGGGTGGTCGGGGAAGGCCTCGGCCAGCGCCTTGATGGCCGCGATCTCCTCCTCGGGCGGGAACACGCCGCCCTTGAGCTTGAAGGAGCGGAATCCGTAGGTGTCGGTGAAGCGTCGCGCCTGGCGTACGACGCCTTCGGGGTCGAGGGCGGCGCCCCAGTCGTCGCGCGGCGCGTCCTCCATCGGGTGCTCGGCCCAGCGGTAGAACAGGTAGCCGCTGTAGTCGACCCGGTCGCGCACCTTCCCGCCGAGCAGCGCGTGCACGGGCAGGCCCAGCGTCTTGCCGAGGGTGTCCAGGCTGGCGACCTCGAAGGCCGAGACCACGCTGCGGACGATCTTCTCGTTGGTACGGCTGCCGCGCAGCCCGGCCGGGTCGAACTCGTTGACCGTGCCGGGCGTCAGCCCCGCCGAGTCGTAGGCCAGCTGATGCAGTCCGTTCAGCGCGGTGAGCGGCTTGCCGATGACGGCCTTGGCGAGGTTGCGCGCCACCTCCAGGTATTCGGTGTCGCCGTAGGTCTCCCCGACGCCGGTGGCGCCGCTGTCGGTCTCGAACTCGACGATGGTGCGCGGGGTGTACGGCTGGTGCACGCCGAGGACGTTGAGCAGCGGCGGGTCGCTGATCAGGATCGGCGTGACGGTCGCCTTGACGATCCGAGGTATGGGTTGCGACATATGGGGATTCCTTCCTTACCGGACGAGGTCGAGGCCGGTGTCCAGCAGGGCGCGGAGCTGTTCCAGGTGCTCGGGCGGTGGGTCGGCGAGCGGGGCGCGTACGGGGCCCACGGGGAGTCCTCGCAGCTTAGCCGCGGCCTTGACCAGCGAGACCCCGTAGCCGATGCCCTTGTCGCGCAGCTCGACCAGGGGGACGTAGAAGCGGCTCAGCAGCAGGTCGACCCGCTCGTGGTCGTCGGCGTGGAAGGCGCGGAAGAAGTCCTTGGCGATCTCGGGGGCGAAGGCGTGCACGGCGGAGGAGTAGGCGGGCACGCCGATGCTCCGGTAGGCGCGGGCCTGCATCTCGGCCGTCGCCGCGCCGTTGAAGAACAGCCACTCCGGCGGCGCGGCCAGCCTGAGCCGCTGCAACTGGTCGAGGTCGCAGTGACCGTCCTTGAGGCCGATCACGTTCGGTATCGCGGCCAGCCCGGCGATGCTGCTGACCGCCACCTTCACCTGGGCGCGCTGGTAGACGATCACCGGCAGCGAGGTACTGGCGGCGACCCGCCGTACATGCTCGACCAGGCCCTCCTGGGGCGCCTCCACCAAATAGGGCGGCATCAGCAGCAACGCGTCGGCACCGGCCCGCTCGGCGATGGCGGCGAACCGGGCGGCCTGGGCCCAGCCGTAGCCGGCCCCCACGACGACCGGCAGCGCTCCCGCCGCCTCCTCGACCGCGGCCGTGACGACCCTTTCGTACTCGTCCTCGGCCAGGGAGAAGAACTCCCCCGTCCCGCAGCACGGGAACACCGCGCCGGGACCGGCCGCGATCTGGCCGCGGAGGTAGGCGCGGAAGGCGTCGATGTCCAGGGCCCCGTCGGCGTCGAACGGCGTCAGCGGGAACGACAGAACGCCCGTCTCCATGCCCCGCCGAAGCCTGGCGCGTACATCGTCACTTGTATACGTAGCGGTCACCTTGTCTCCATATGTAGATGCCTGTTACGTGGCGAGCAGTCTCGCTCCAAAATTGGTAATGTGTCAACAGGCCGTTCCCGACAGATGAGGTGCGATGACACTCCCCCTAGACGAGGCCGAGGGCGCGGCGCAGAGCGGCGTGCGGGGCGTGAAGTCCGCCGCCCGCACCGTCGAACTCCTTGAGCTCCTGGCCTCACGACAGAATCGGCCGGCCCGGCTGCGCGAGCTCAGCGACGCGCTCGGCGCGCCCCGCAGCAGCATCTACGCGCTGATCCGCACGCTGGTCGAGCGCGGCTGGGTCCGCACCGACGCGAGCGGGACGCTGTACAGCATCGGCATCCGCGCCCTGCTGGCGGGCACCACCTATCTCGACACCGATCCCTACCTGCGCATCGTCCAGCCGCACATCAACGACCTCAGTGCGCTGCTCGACGAGACCATCCACTTCGGCCGCCTGGACCGGGGCGACATCGTCTACCTGGCCACCAAGGAGTCGAGCCAGTATCTGCGCCCCTTCAGCCGGGTCGGGCGCCGGCTGCCCGCCTTCAGCACGGCCATGGGCAAGTCGCTGCTGGCCGAGCGGCTCGGCACCGGCCTGGAGGTGCCGATTCCCGCGCAGCTCACTCCCCTGACGCCCAAGACGCTGGTGGACCGCGACGCCCTGACCCGGGATCTGGAGCTGACGCGCCGGCGCGGCTACGCCATCGACGACGAGGAGAACTACGCCGGCGTCATGTGCTTCGGCTTCGCGCTGCGCTACACCAGCCCGCCGACCGACGCCATCAGCTGCTCGGTGCCCATCGCCAACCTCACCGAGGAACGGACGAAGGAGATCACCGAGGCGATGGAGCGCACGAGGCTGGCCATCGAGCGCATGGCCCCCATGGACCTGTCCGGGACCAGCGAGTTCTCATAGTTGTATGACGACATGGCGAGTTGTACGATGACTGCCATGACTTCCTCCGACCGCATCTCCTGGGTCCGCCTCTCCTCGGTCTATCTGCCGCTCGCCACCCCGATCAGTGACGCGAAAGTGCTCACCGGGCGGCAGCGGCCGATGACCGAGATCGCCTTCCTGTTCGCCGAGATCGGCGCCGAGAGCGGGCATCGGGGCTTCGGCTTCGGCTACTCCAAGCGCGCCGGCGGCCCCGGCCAGTACGCGCACGCCAGGGAGATCGCCTCGGACCTGCTCGGCGAGGACCCCAGCGACATCGCCCGCCTGTGGGAGAAGCTGGTCTGGGCGGGGGCCTCGGTCGGGCGCAGCGGGCTGTCCACGCAGGCCATCGCGGCCCTCGACGTCGCGCTGTGGGACCTGAAGGCCAAGCGCGCCGGACTCCCCCTGGCCAAGCTGCTGGGCGCCCACCGCGACTCCGTACGCTGCTACAACACCTCCGGCGGCTTCCTGCACACCCCGATCGAGCAGGTCATCGAGAACGCGAGCGCCGCGCTCGAACGCGGCATCGGCGGCATCAAGCTCAAGGTCGGCCACCCCGACTCCCGGATCGACCTGGCCAGGGTCGGCGCGGTGCGCGAGCACCTGGGCGACGGCGTACCCCTCATGGTGGACGCCAACCAGCAGTGGGACCGGCCCGCCGCCCAGCGCATGGGCCGGGCCCTGGAGGAGTTCGGGCTGGTCTGGATCGAGGAGCCGCTGGACGCCTACGACAGCGCCGGCCACGCGGCGCTCGCCGCCTCGCTCGACACGCCGATCGCGACCGGCGAGATGCTCACCAGCGTCGCCGAGCACGCCGAGCTCATCCGCCTCGGTTCCGCCGACGTCATCCAGCCCGACGCGCCGCGCATCGGTGGCATCACGCCTTTCCTGCGCCTGGCGGCGCTGGCCGAGCACAACCGCCTGCAGCTGGCCCCGCACTTCGCGATGGAGATCCACCTGCACCTGGCCGCCGCCTACGGGCTGGAGCCCTGGGTCGAGCACTTCGAGTGGCTGGAGCCGCTGTTCGAGGAGCGCCTGGAGATCCGCGATGGCAGGATGATCGTGCCCGACCGCCCCGGCCTCGGGCTCACCCCGAGCGAGCAGGCCGCCAAGTGGACCGCGGACCAGTGCGAGTTCGGCACCAGAAAGGACTGACACCACCGATGGCGAGCCTGACCCAGACCCTCGTCGACGACCTGACGGCGCGCATCCAGGAAGGCGTCATCCACCCCGGCGACAAGCTGCCGACCGAGAGCAGCCTGGTGGAGACGTACGGCGTGAGCAGGACGGTCGTCCGCGAGGCCATCTCGCGGCTGCAGGCCGCCGGGCTCGTCGAGACCCAGCACGGCCGCGGCAGCTTCGTCCTGGCGCGGCCGGGCTCGGCCAGGTTCGAGTTCGGCCAGAGCGGCGAACTGACCGTCGATGACGTGGTCGACCTGCTCGACTTCCGCATGGCCTTCGAGGTCGAGGCCGCCGCGCTGGCCGCCCGTCGCGGCGGGGGGCCGCGCCTGGACGACCTGCGGGCGGCGCTCGACCGGTTCGCCGCGAGCGCCGACAACCCGAGCACGGCGGTGAACGCCGACTTCCAGTTCCACCTGCGCATCGCGCTGGCGACCGGCAACCGCTACTTCGCCGACCTGATCACGTCGTTCGGCCCCTCCATGATCATCGTGCCGCGCGACCGGCTGTCGCCCGCCGGGCAGGGGCACTTCGAGCAGATCGTGGCCGAGCACGAGAACATCTACGCGGCCATCGAACGCCAGGACGGCGAGGGCGCGCGCGCCGCGACCCGCGTCCACCTGAGCAACAGCCGCGCCCGCCTGCTGGCCGCCCACCCTTAGCACCTGTGCGGGCGGCCGGCGGCGGCGCCGCTGCTCCCGTCCGGGCAGGTCCCCGGCCAAGCGCTGGTGGGTACATCCGGGATGACGCCAGCGCGCCCAAGTGGCGTATGCGACCATGATCCGGACGTATCGGCGGGCCGGGGAGAGGGACAGCGTGCAGGTGAAGGACGTCATCGAGCTCATCGGCACGGTGCTGGACATCGCGGGCGTGGCCGTGATCGCGGCCGGTCTGGTCATCGCCACCATCACGTACGGCGTGAGGCTGGCCCGGTCCCGCCAGGTGGCCGGTCTCTACCAGGCCTACCGGCGGAACGTGGGCCGCTCGATCCTGCTGGGGCTGGAGTTCCTGGTCGGGGCCGACATCATCAAGACCGTCGCGGTCTCCCCCACCTTCGAGAGCCTTGGGGTGCTGGCCATCATCGTGGCGGTCCGCACGTTCCTGAGCGTCTCGCTCCAGGTCGAGCTGGACGGCCGCTGGCCCTGGCAGCCGCCCCGTGCCGCCGGGGAGCCCGGCGGCACGGGGCGGGCACCGGCCTCAGCCGAGTGACAGCCGGTCCAGGTCGGGCGCGGCCTCCTTGTCGTTGTGGATCTTGATGGTGTTGGCGCCCGCCCGCAGGGTGACGGGCACGGACGTCGTGTACGGGGTGCTGTTGCCGGCGCCGCTCACCTTCACCTCGATCGGCGCGGCGTCGTTGACGGTGACGAAGTAGGAGCGGTCGCCGTTGACCGTGAAGTCGATGAACAGCGTGTACTGGCGGGCCGTGTCGACGGTGACGTTCTCGAACAGCACGTACGCGTCCGCCGCCCCGCCCAGGTTGCGCACCTTCTGCCCACCCGAGCACAGCGAGCAGCTGGTGATGCCCGCGCTGCCGAGCCGGTTGCGCGAGTCCTCGGCCTCCCGCACGAACACCCGGTCGGCCGGGCGCGGCCGCACTCGCAGCTGCTTGGTGACCTGGTTGGCGCGGCCCAGCACCTGGAAGGAGGCGGTGATGGGGATGTCGGCCGCGGTGACGTCCTGGCCGGGCGGCGAGGTGAGGGTCCAGGTGCCCTCCAGCGTCTGACCGAGCCGCAGGGTGGCGGCCGTCGCGGCGGCGCCCGTCAGCGTCCAGCCGGCCGGCACCACCGGGGCCAGGTTGACCTGGTCGAGCGCGTCGTCGACGTCGAGCCGCAGCTTCGTCGACACCTTCATCGACTGCTGTCCTGGACCGACCCACTGCAGGCCGGACGGGTCCACGGTCATCGTCGTCTTGGGGATCTCCGAGGCCGGCGGCATCGGCGCGACGGCGATCCGGTCGAGCCCGGGGCCCTGCCGGGCCGTACTGGACAGCGTGATCGTGTTGGCGCCCGCGTTCAGTGGCACCGCCAGCGCCGTGGCGGCGGGTACGTCGGCGTTGTCGCCGCTCACCGGCACCTCCACCGCCGCGGCGCCGTTGACACTGACCGACAATGAGGTGGCCGCGGCGGCGGTGTTGTTGAGTTCGAGCCGGTACGTCCCGGCCGCCGGCACCGTGACATCGCGGTAGGTCACCGCGTTGCGCGGGCCGCCGCCCAGCCCTGTCACCCTGGCCAGGCCGGAGCAGGCCTGGCACAGGTCCGGCCGGGCCGAGCCGCTTCTGGCCGCCCGCTCCGCCTCCAGCGGCATCGCTGCCCCGAGGCCCACCGGGTAGGCCGATGCCACCTTGATCTCATCGATCTGGAGCTCCTGGTAGAAGCGCGGCGCCTGCGGGCCGCCCCAGGTGTTGAGGACCTCCAGCTTGAGGTAGCGGGCGCGGGTGCCGCCCAGGTCGATGAACTGCGCGCCGCGCGCGCTGCGCATCGCGGCGGAACGTACGGGCTTGCCCCAGTGCTTGCCGTCGTCGCTGGCGTAGACCCGGTAGTCCTTGATCCGGGCCGAGTCCTCGGGACGGCCGAACGACTCGCGGGCGTACGTCGGCGACCCCTCGCGCTGGTTGACCGCCAGGTAGGCGGCCTCGCGCCGCTTGCCGAGGTCGAGGGTGAGGGAGACGGGCAGCGTGGCGTCGCCGTCCCAGTAGTTCTGGAAGCTGCCGTCGACCAGGGCGCTCGCCGGGTGACCCGCGCGGGTGGACGTGGCGGTGGCCTTGAGCGCGCTCTGGGGATAGAAGTGCTCCTGGCCGCGAGTCTCGACCTTGAACACGGTGTCGTAGTCGTCCCACTTGGTGATGCCGAGGATCGTCAGGTAACCGCCGGACTGGGCGAACCGCATCCGCTCGCCCGTACGCAGATCGCTCACCGCGGACACGCGGTAGCCGTTGTCGCGCAGCCGCACCTGATCGGTCCTGGGCCGGGTGACCACGTGCACGTACTGGACCTTCGCGCCGCGCTCGACGGTGACGACGCCGTGCGCGCCGTCGTTCCAGAAGCCCGGCTGCATGCCGCCGTACATGTAGCCGCCGCCCTCGGTCCCCTGCAGCGACGACCGGATCGGCGGCACCCACCCGGCCATGAAGTTGTTGAACTCCTCCTGCTGCGGCGGGAACTTACCGTTGACCATCGGGGTCTCGGCCATCAGCGACTTCATCGAGGAGCCGGCGTTGGTGACGTAGCGGCCGGTGCTGAGGCGGAAGTCGACGGGGTGGCTGCCGCCGTCGTACCACCAGTCGCCGGTGGTCGGGAGCTTGTAGTCGGCCTCGGTCAGGCGCGGCATCGGGGTGAAGGCGGCCTGCGGGTAGTCGTAGGACGGCGTCATGCCGGTCTTCTGCTCGTTGCTGACCGTGTCCATGATCGGGGTGTCCTCGTTGTTGTTGCTCAGCAACCAGGACGGGCGCTTCTGCCGGATCTGCTCATAAAGCTGGTTCTGCTCCCAGTACTCGTTGTCGTTGTCGATCCAGAACCCGGCCAGGTCCGGATAGTTCTCCATGACCTCGAAGAACAGGTCGTAGCTGAACTGGCCGAACCCGTTCCTGGTGGTCAGGCCGACCGAGCGGCCCTTGTAGGCGGAGTAGGCGGCGGAGTCGAGCGTCTCGACGCCCTGCTCGTTGTGCCACTGCGGGTCGTCGGTCATGTAGAGGATGACCCGTACGCCCTTGGCCTGGCCCGCCTTCACCAGCTCGCCGAGCAGGTCGCGCTGGGTGGCGCAGCTGCCGGGGATCTTCGACGGCCACGGCCGGGCGTAGCCGAGCCGGCTGTGGAAGGTGGCCAGCACGATGTAGGAGGCGCCCAGCTTGCGGGCCTCGTCGACCCAGTAGTCAGGGCTCCAGCCGCCGCCGGTGACGTCCCGCTCCCAGGCGGCGCAGTCGAGGTGGCGGGGCGCGGTGAACATGCCCCAGTGCAGGAAGAGCCCTGCGGTCGAGTCGCGCAGCCACTGCTGCCGCGGGTGCTCGACCTCCGCGCCGGCGGCTGGGGCGCCGACGATGTAGGCGGTCAGGGCGAGAAGGAGGGCGGCGCAGGCGGACAAGACTCTGGAGGGGGTGCGGCGCTGCATGGCGATCGCTCTCTCGTTGGGCTGACGGGGGTAACGCCAACAAGACTGATCTCTCAGACATCCGACGAATACACGAGACAGAGCCCAGAGTCAAGAAACACCGCCCTCCGGGCGGTCAACTCATCCGATGACTTCAGTCCTCGGCGAGGACGATCACCAGGTCGCGGGGGCCGAACGTGACAGCGGACGACTTACCCGGATTTAGTACGACACCGTAGGCGGGTGGCGAGGCGGCCTCGGCCAGCACGCGGTAGCCGATCGCGGTCTCGCCGCGCGTCCGCGCGGAGTAGATCACGGTGGCGAAGCTGACCGAGACTCCGGGCTGGACGTAGTCCGTGGCCGGCTTGAGGTAGATCTCCGACCCGGCGGAGTCGAACAGGAAGCGGAAGACCTGCCCCAGGTGCGGGTTCTCCGACAGCTGGGTCATCAGCAGGCTGATCAGCTTGTCGCTGACGACGAAGTCGTCGGCCTTGGTGACCTGGGCCAGCCGGCGGTTGCGGTCGTCGTTCATCTCGCTGACGATCGCGTACCGCTGCCCGGACCTCGAGGCCATGTCGCGCAGGTGCAGCAGCGTCACCAGCGTGCGCGAGTCGGCGTGCTGCGGATCCAGCCGGTCGTCGGCCAGCACGATGATGTGGTCGAAGGTGCCCACGTCCAGCGCTTCCAGGGTGACCCGGTCGGTGGTGTCGCATTCCTTGACGTTCACCGCCAGGTTGCGCAGGGCAACCTTCGCCCGGTCCAGGGTGTCGCTCTCCTCGACGGCGCCGGCCGCCACGTGCAGGGTCGACCCGGGCGAGACGTAGTGGTCCAGCTCCTGCACGATCTTCGGGGCGCGACTGTTCCAGCCCAGCAGCAGCGTCCGCTCCGGCGGCGTCGCCTGGCGGACCGGGCGGGTGATCGCGCCCTCGACGATCGGCGGGAAGCTGCGGACGAGCCGGATGGCGGAGTCGTCCTCGGCGACCACGATCATCTGGTCGTCCGGCGTGATCTCGGTGTTCATCGGCGGGTTGAGCACCACGGACCCGTCACCGTGCCGGATGCCGATGAGCGAGGCGGTCTCGTAGGCGAACAGCGCCTCGCCATAGGGGAAGCCGGTCAGTTTCGGCTCGGCCCGCAGGTAGATCTCGTCTCCGCCGAAGTCCAGCAGGTCCGTGCAGACCACCGACAGGCCCGACTGGCGGCAGGACTGCACGATGAGCCGGGAGGCGATGTCGTCGGTGTCGACCACCTGCGCGTGGCCGCCCCCGGCCAGCTCGGCGGCCACCAGGTTGGTCGTGTCCGTGACGGAGGCGATGATCGGCGGGCGGCGCCGGCGCCAGTTGCGGTTCGTCAGCGCCAGCAGCGTCTTGACGACGTGCGCGTCGGGATCCTCACCGGCCGGGGACAGCACGATGGCCGCCCGTGCCGTGTCGAGGCTCATCAGGTCGAGGTCGGTCGGCTCGGTCGGGCTGCCGGAGCGGATGACGACCCGGGTCTTGCCGGTGCCGCCCAGCCGCGCGCGCAGCTCCTCCTCCATCTCCAGCTTGTCGCGGTCCCCCAAGATCGCCACGCAGGACTTCGACTCGCTCTCGTTGGCCTCCACCAGCTCGGGGATGATCGTGAAGATCTGGTCCGACCAGCCGATCAGCGTCGTGTGCCCGGACTCCACGATCTTGGAGCGGCCCTTACGCAGCTCCGTCAGCTTGTTGTCCAGACCGGTGGTGAGCACACCGACGAGGCTGCTGACGATGAGCAGGCCGCCGATCGTGATCGTGAACCCCAGGATGGTGAAGAGCGCGCTGCCCTCGTTGTCGCCCGCCACGGTGCCGGCGTCCATCGCCCGCATGAGCATGCCCCACAGAGCCTCGTTCCAGCTCTTGTGCGGCAGGTCGTCCCCCGCGAGCACATAGACGAGCACGCCGAAGCTGCCGACCATGACCACGGTCACCAACGCGAGCCAGCCGATCAGGGCCGGAGTGCCCCTCGACATCGTGTTGTCGAACCAATAGCGAAGACGCTCGCGCCGCGTGGCCATGACCAATCCCGTCCTTCATGGATCGCCGCATGCGACAAGCGACCCGGTCCCTGTCCCCGTTCGACGGACGGGACGCCGTGCAGCGCGCCTTTCCCCGTGGCTGTCCCGTTCGCCTGTCTCTCGGGCTCTGCCTCGGTGACCGTGGTTACCAGAGGCGCCGGAGGTGACTCTGAGGCGCGCGGGCCTAACAATAGCGACATCTACCCCTTTGTCCCCACCGATCCGCCGAAAGCATCGCCCTCCGGTCAGACCCGCCGCATGACGTGCAGCAGGTATTCCTTGCGATCCAGCGGGTTGTGGTCCGTGCGCGGCCGGGCCGGTGCCGTGCCGGAGACGGGCTGGTAACGGTCGAAGGCCGACTCCAGCACGCCTTCGCCGCGGGTCAGCCCCGGCAACTGCTGCTGCAACTCATGTACGCGGGCCGCCGGGATGTCCCCCTCGACCAGGCAGGAAGCGCCCCGCATGGCCGGTGCGCGGGGGACGGCCCGCAGCCGGGCCAGCTCCGGCAGCACGCCGCCGATCGTGTCGGCCGGGACCTCCAGGGTGAAGCGGTGGATCGGCTCGTGCACCCTGGTGCCGGCCTGCCGTAGCGCGTTCATCAGCACCAGTGGCGTCAGGTGGCGGAAGTCCGCGCCGGTGCTCGACATGCTCTTGTCGAAGACGGCGTGGGAGTGACTTTGGCGGGGCGAATAGCCGGAATGCGTCATGGTGACCGTGCAGTCGGTGACCTGCCATCCGTACAGGCCCTGGTTCAGGCTCTCCCGTACAGTGTCCTCGACCGCCTTGTGGAAGGCCAGCGGCAGCGCGCCGGGCGAGACCGCCAGCCGGTAGCGCACGCCGGTGCCCACCGGGGCGGGCTCGACGCGCAGCCCGACGGTGGCCAGGAACGGGTTGGGCGCCTTGCCGTTGAACTCGACCGCCGCGCCGGCGCCGATCGGCCGTTCGACGCAGATCGTGGTCGTCTCGCGGAAGCCGACCTCGAGGCCGAAGTCGGCGGCCAGGGTCGCCTGGATGACCTCCTTCTGCACCTCGCCGTAGAGCGAGACGTAGATCTCCTGCCGGATGTCGTCCTGGCGCAGGTCGATCAGCGGATCCTGCTCGGCGAGCTGGGCGAGGGCCACGCGCAGGGCGCCCAGCGCGGCGGGGCGCGCGGGGACGACGACCGTCTCCAGGGTGGGCGGGGCGAAGTGGTGGCGGCCGGCGTCCTCGCGCGGTTCGCCGATCGTGTCGCCGAGCTGGATGTCGGCCAGGCCCCACAGCTTGCCGATCTGGCCCGCCGCGACCGAGAGGCGCTGGACGTCGGCGCCGCGCTCGAACACGCTCAGCGCGGTGACCTTCTGGTCGTCGCGGGGCTCGCCCTGACCATCGTGGAACCGCAGCCGGTCCCGTACGCGTACCGTTCCGCCGAACATCCGGGCATAAGCGATCTTCTCCCCCGCCGGGCCGCGTTCGACCTTGAAGACCGTGCCCGAGACGGGGTCGCCGGGCTCGCCCTGGGCGGCGGGCAGCAGCCGCGCGATGCCGGCGCTCAGCGCGTCCACGCCCGCGCCGGTGATCGCCGAGCCGAAGAACACCGGGTGCGCCTGCGCCTGCCCGGTCTGCGCCGCGAGCTCGCGCCGCAGCCGCCGGTAGGAGACGGCCGTCTCGTCATGGACGTACGCGGCCAGGAAGGCATCGTCGTGGTCGGCCAGCAGCTCGGTCAGCCGCGCGGTGAAGGCGGCGTCGCCGGGTCCGTACGGAAGGAAGGCCGCGTCTGAAGTGCCCGGATCGCGCACCGAGCCCATCGCCACGATCGCGGGCGTCAGCTTCTCGGCGATGGACCGCAGCAGCCCGTCGTCCTGGGCGCCCCGGCGGTCGATCTTGTTGACGAACAGCAGGGTGGGGATCCGCAGCCGTCGCAGCGTGCGCATCAGCACGCGGGTCTGGGCCTGCACACCCTCGACGGCGGAGATCACCAGCACGGCGCCGTCGAGCACGCTCAGCACGCGTTCGACCTCGGCGATGAAGTCGGGGTGGCCGGGCGTGTCGATCAGGTTGACCGTGACGTCGCCGATCACGAAGGAGACGACGGCGGACTTGATCGTGATGCCGCGCTGCCGCTCCAGGGCCAGCGAGTCGGTCTGGGTGCTGCCGTCATCGACGCTGCCGATCTCGTCGATGACACCGGCGGCGTAGAGCAGCCGCTCGGTCAGGCTGGTCTTACCGGCGTCTACATGCGCCAAGATCCCCAAGTTCAGCGTGCGTTTCAAGCGTTCTGTCCTCTGGATAGGTGGCTGTTGCCGTCGCGGGGGACAAGAACGCTGGCCTCATCGGCGTGCTCCTCGGGTTGGGTGGACTGGTTGCCGGGAGGGAGTACAACAGACGGCCGCCGGGCCGGGCAACCGATTTTGCGCGACCTGCCGGCGTTTGCCGAACATCCATCATCAAGATACCTTCACCACTCGTATGATGACATCATCCGAAATTCAACGTGGAGTGCACATGACCAGCGACGTACCGCACATCGACCTCACCAACCCCGACGTGCATCGCGACCCCTTCACCGCCTACGGCCGCGCCCGCGAGCTCTCCCCTATCGCCCGCGTGGGCGCCCCCGGCTTCGGCCCCATGTGGGTCGTGACCCGCCACGCCGACATCAAGACGATGCTCGGCGACCCCCGGTTCGAGATCAGAAGCGACAGCTTCATGCGGCCCGACGTCCCCGAGGACTACCGGCCGTACATGCGCACCATGTCGGAGATGAACGGCGCCGAGCACCTGCGGCTGCGCAGGCTGGCCGCCCCCGCCTTCACCGCCCGCCGCGCCGCCGACTTCGCCCCGCGCGTCGCGCCCATCGTCGAGGCCCTCCTCGACGATCTGCCCGGTCACGGCCCCGTCGACCTGATGACCCATTTCGCCCGGCCGCTGCCCATGGACGTGATCTGCGAGCTCGTCGGCATCCCCGCGCCCGACCGCCCCAGCTGGCGCGAGTACGGCGCCACCGTCGTCACCGGCGCCGGTCCCGCCTTCGCCGCCGCCATACCCCCGATCATCGATGGCGCCAAGGCGGCCGTCGCCCGCCGCAGGGCCGAACCCGCCGACGACCTCATCTCCTACCTCGTCGAGGCCCAGGCGGAAGACGGCGACCGGCTCAGCGACACCGAGCTCGTCACCCTCATCTGGCATCTCGTCATCGCCGGCCAGACCCCCACCAACCTCATCGCCAACGCCGTCGAAGCCCTGCTCACCCACCCCGGGCAATGGCCGCGCTGCGCGCCGACCCCGGCCTGATGCCGGGCGCCGTCGAAGAGCTCATCCGCTGGTGCGGCCCGACCCTGCTGACGATCCCCCGCTACGCCCGCGAAGACGCCGAGCTGTGCGGCATCCCCATCGCCAAGGGAGACGCCGTCACCGCCTCGATCGCCGCCGCCCACCGCGATCCCCGCGCCTACACCGACCCGGACCGCCTCGACATCACCCGGCCCGCCGGACAGCCCGGGCATCTCGGCTTCGCCCACGGTCCGCACTTCTGCGTCGGCGCCGCCCTCGCCCGCGTACAGACCGAAGTCGCCCTCACCACCCTGCTGCGCCGCCACCCCGGCCTCGCGCTCGCCGAGCCCGCCCCGCGCGCCCCCGACCCCGGCACCTGGCGCCTGGCGGCCCTCACCGTCACCCTCTGATCGTCAACCTCGATCGCCAAGGAGACACCTCAGTGGTCCGCGACCAGCCGACATGCACCTTCTGCGGCAAGACCCAGCGGCAGGTCCGCAAGCTCATCGCCGGCCCCGCCGGCATCTGTATCTGTGACGAATGCATCGGACTCTGCACCGAACTCATCGAGGCCGACGAGCACACCCCGCCCCCTGACCTGCCCACACCACGGGACATGCACGAACGCCTCGACCACTACGTCATCGGCCAGGACGCCGCCAAAAGAACACTCGCCGTCGCCGTCTACAACCACTACAAACGCGTCCGGCACACCGAGGACCTCGAACTCGGCAAATCCAACATCCTGCTCATCGGGCCCACCGGCAGCGGCAAGACCCACCTCGCCCAGACCCTGGCCAGAATGCTCGACGTGCCCTTCGCCATCGCCGACGCCACCGCGCTGACCGAAGCCGGCTACGTCGGCGAAGACGTCGAGACCATCCTCCTCAAACTCCTTCAGGCCGCCGGAAACGACATCGCGAAGGCCGAGACAGGCATCGTCTACATCGACGAGATCGACAAGATCACCCGCAAGAGCGACAACCCCTCCATCACCCGCGACGTCTCAGGCGAAGGCGTCCAGCAGGCACTGCTCAAGATCCTGGAAGGCACCACAGTCGGCGTCGCACCCCAAGGCGGCCGCAAACACCCCCACCAGGACGTCATCCACATCGACACCACCCATGTGCTGTTCATCGCGGGTGGCGCCTTCACCGGCCTCGACGACCTCATCGGCCAACGCACCGGCCGCGGCGCCGCCGGATACGCCCCCACCCGGACAACCGGCCCGCGACCTCACGTCACGCCCGCCGACCTGCTGAGCTTCGGTCTCATCCCCGAGCTCGTCGGCCGGCTACCGGTGATCTCCACCCTGCGCCCACTCGACCGCGCGGACCTCATCCGGCTCCTCACCGAACC
The DNA here is from genome assembly GCF_050942315.1 of Nonomuraea sp. CA-143628. Classification (NCBI taxonomy): domain Bacteria; kingdom Bacillati; phylum Actinomycetota; class Actinomycetes; order Streptosporangiales; family Streptosporangiaceae; genus Nonomuraea; species Nonomuraea sp. CA-143628. The sequence goes on along the minus strand of NZ_CP192072.1, from coordinate 6,005,687 downwards.
CCGCGACGCGGTCATCAGGCAGTATCAGCGGCTCTTCGCCCTCGACGGCATCGACCTCGAATTCACCGCCGAAGCCCTCGCCGCCATCGCCGACCAGGCGCTCCTGCGCCGCACCGGCGCCAGGGCCGTCCGCGCCATCCTCGAAGAGACACTGCTCAATCTCATGTACGAGATGCCGAGCCGCGACGACGTGGCCCGGATCGTCATCGACCGCGACACCGTACTCAACAACGTCAATCCCACCCTGGTGCCCCACGACCACCCCAGCCGCCGCCCGGAACGCCACGGCAAGTCGGCTTGACGGCTCACCCGCCGACGAACGTCAGCGCCTGCTGCAGATTGTGCTCGGCGATCCCCCGCATGAACTCGCGCCCCGGAAAGTCACCCTCGATCAACCGCAACGGCCCGGCCACCAGCGACAGACGCATCGCCAGTGTGTAGAACGACAACCGCCGCTCATCCAGCCCCTCCCAGCGCAGCGCCTCGTAGTGCTCGTGGAAGCGCAGGCGCAGGAACGCGTGCTCCCACTCGACGTCGAAGTACATCAGCCCTTCGATGTCGATCAGCATCGGCCGCCCCGCGTCGTCCACCAGCACGTGGTCCGGCCCCAGCTCCCCATGGACCAGCGCGTGCGCCGAGCGCGGCCGCACGCCCGCCGCCAGCTCCCGGACCACACCCTCCAGCCGATCACGGGCCGCCGCGAGCCGCCCGTCCCGAGCGGCCCCGTCCTCGAGGTCGACGAGCGCCCGGTCGAAGACCAACTGCTCGCACGACCGGCCCACGGAGACCCCGCCACGGTCGACCCAGGCCACCTTGCCGAAGCCCGGCGCCACCTGACCCCGCATCTCCTCGAGCGCTTCGGCCAGCCGCGCGAGGACCGGAGCCGCCGCCCGCGGATCACGCTGGAGCAGCGTCTCCAACGTCCCGCCCGGCACGTCCTCGACCACCGCGATGTCGGCCGGATAGAGCTCCCTGCTCCGGTCGGCCAGATAGACCCGTGGCACCCGCACCCCGGCGCCGTCCAGCCGCCGATGAGCGGCCTCGAACAACTCCAGACCGGAAGCGGGCGAGAACGGGTCCGCGGGATCGTCGACCTGAAGACCGGGCCAGTAGTTCTCGGCCGCGTCCCAGATATAGGCGATGGCGGTTAACCCGTCGTCGAGCAGGAGCCGGTACACGCCCTTCTTCGTGCCACCTCTCAGGCGCGTCACATCGGCCAGCCGGCGCTCGGCCCCCAAGGCCGCCCGCGCCACACCCGTCAGCTGCTCACGCGCGGCGAACCTGCGCTCCATGGCTCCCCCGGATGGTCTATCGGCAACTGTCAGGTGTGGGACCATAACACGGCGTTGATGCCGTCCCGCCTGCTTCTCCCCCCAGACGACGCCCCGCCGTCAACACGCAGGATTGATACGGTTTGACCTAGTAATCGAAATCTTGACCGGATGGGGTAGCGGTGGAGATCGAACAGACGGCGTTGCCAGGGATCGGGCTGCGGCACGAGTTCACCACGCGGTCCGGAAGGCGGATAGGCATCGTCTCACACCGCACCGGCCGCCGGGACCTGGTGATCTACGATCCCGCCGACCCCGATCGCGCGTGTGAGACCGTCAAGCTGAACGACGAGGAAGCCGACGCGCTGGCCGAGCTGCTGGGCGCGCCGCGGGTGATCCAGCGGCTCAACGACCTGCATCGCGAGGTCGAGGGACTGGTCAGCGAGAAGCTGCCGATCGGTGAGGACTCGCCGTACGCGGGCCGGCCGATGGGAGACGCGCGGGTGCGCACCCGTACGGGCGCCTCCATCGTGGCCGCTGTACGCGCCGGCCAGGTGCTGGTCAGCCCGGGCCCGGACTTCGCCCTGGCGGCCGGTGACGTCGTGGTCGTGGTGGGCAGCGCTGACAGCACCTCCGCGGTAGCCGACATCTTTACCAACGGATAGGGCCGCGAGTGCATCACACGGCGATTCTGTTCCTGGAGTTCGGCGCGGTTCTGCTGGGGCTCGGCATCTTGGGAGCACTGGCCCTGCGCGTCGGCATCTCCCCGATCCCCCTCTATCTGATCGCCGGACTCGCCTTCGGCACCGGCGGCATTCTGCCGCTGGCCACCAGCGAGGAGTTCATCTCTGTCGGCGCCGAGCTCGGCGTCATCCTGCTGCTGCTCACCCTCGGCCTGGAGTACAACGCCGACGAGCTGGTGACCAGCTTGAAGGGCAACGCCCGGGCCGGGCTCGTGGATCTGGTGCTGAACGCGGCACCGGGCGCGATCTGCGCCTTACTTCTGGGCTGGGGCCCGGTGGCGGCGGTGGCGATGGCCGGGGTCACCTACGCCACCTCCTCCGGCATCACCGCGAAGGTGCTGTCGGACCTGGGCTGGATCGGCAACCGGGAGACACCGGTGGTGCTGTCGCTCCTGGTCTTCGAGGACTTGACGATGGCCGTCTACCTGCCCGTCCTGACCGCCCTGCTGGCCGGGTTGAGCCTGGTGGGCGGCGCGATCACGGTGGCCATCGCGCTGGGCACGGTCAGCGTGGTGCTCCTGGTCGCGCTGCGCTACGGCCGCTTCATCGAGGCGTTCGTGCGCAGCCCCAACTCCGAGGTGCTGCTGCTGAAGGTGGTCGGTCTGGCGTTGCTGGTGGCCGGCGTGGCCCAGCAGCTCCAGGTGTCGGCCGCGGTGGGCGCGTTCCTGGTCGGCATCGCGCTGTCCGGGGAGCTGGCGGAGGACGCCCAGGCGCTGCTGGCCCCGCTGCGTGACCTGTTCGCGGCCGTCTTCTTCGTCTTCTTCGGCCTGCAGACCGACCCGACGAAGATCGGCCCGGTGGCCGGGCTGGCCGTGCTGCTGGCCGTGGTCAGCATGGTCACCAAGTTGCTGACCGGCTTCTACGCCGCCCGCCGGGCCGGTATCGGCAAGGCCGGACGGGCCAGAGCGGGAATCTCGCTGATCCCTCGCGGCGAGTTCAACATCGTGATCGCCGGGCTGGCGGTGGGCGCCGGTGCCCACCCCGATCTCGGACCGCTGGCCGCGGCATATGTGCTGATCCTGGCCGCGTTCGGGCCGCTGGCGGCGCGGCTGGTCCAGCCGTGGATCACCGCCATCGCCCGGCGGGCGTGATCTTCCGCTGGGCATATCGGCCGACGCCTTTACAAAGTAGACTCCTATCCGCGCGCGCTCGCAGACGCGGGCGGATAGGAATAGACGGCCGATGCGCGACTGTTGGTATCGCGGTGGCGCAAAAGCCACAAAGGCGGCGGACGCAGCGTGTGCCCTTCAGAGCCCCTTCAGGGGCGGCAGGATGCGGCAGGGTCGGCTCCGCCTGACTTGAGGAGCAGTATTTGCGCCCATACGCAGCCGATCTCCTGCAGATTGACCATACCGAGCGTACCGCACCGTTAACCATAGCTTCACGCGCCGTTTATCCGGCGGGCCCGTTGGCGGCGGCACCCCGCACCCTGCTCGACATCCTCGACGAGACCGCGCGCCTCCACCCGGACGAACCCGCGCTCGACGACGGCACCACCCGATTCGGCTACCGTCGGCTCCGCGCCGAGGTGGCGCGGGTGGCCGACGAGCTCACGGCCTCCGGGGTCCGCCGCGGCGACCGGGTGGGCGTACGCGTGCCGTCCGGCACCGTCGAGCTGTACGTCACGATCCTCGCCGTGCTCGCGGCCGGCGCCGCGTACGTGCCCGTTGACGCCGACGACCCCGAGGAGCGCGCCGAGCTGGTCTTCACCGAGGCCGCCGTCTCCGCGATCGTGACCGGCAGGGCGAGCGACGACCCGGCCGACGAGCCGGTGGACGACCCGGCGGACGAGCTGACCGGCAGACTGGTCGTACGGACCATGTCGCCCGAGTCGCCGGCCGCCCACGACGACCGCGCGCCCGAGCCGGACGACGACGCCTGGATCATCTTCACCTCCGGCTCCACCGGCAAGCCCAAGGGCGTCGCCGTGACGCACCGCTCCGCCGCCGCGTTCGTCGACGCCGAGGCCGGCCTGTTCCTCCAGGACCGCCCGCTGGGTCCCGGAGACCGGGTGCTCGCGGGCCTGTCGGTCGCCTTCGACGCCTCCTGCGAGGAGATGTGGCTGGCCTGGCGGCACGGCGCCTGCCTGGTGCCCGCCCCCCGGTCGCTGGTGCGTACCGGCATGGACCTGGGCCCCTGGCTGGCCGCGCAGGGCATCACGGCCGTCTCGACGGTGCCGACCCTGGCCGCGCTCTGGCCGGTCGAGTCGCTCGACGGCATCCGGCTGCTGATCTTCGGTGGCGAGGCGTGCCCGCCCGAGCTGGTGGAGCGGCTGGCCGTACCGGAACGAGAGGTCTGGAACACCTACGGCCCCACCGAGGCGACGGTCGTCGCGTGCGCGGCGCGCCTCACCGGCGCGGAGCCCGTACGCATCGGGCTGCCCCTCGACGGCTGGGATCTGGCCGTGGTCGGCGAGTCGGGCGACCCGGTGGCCATGGGCGAGACCGGAGAGCTGATCATCGGCGGCGTGGGCCTGGCCCGCTACCTGGACGCGGCCAAGGACGCCGAGAAATACACACCGCTGCCGTCACTGGGCTGGGAACGCGCCTACCGCAGCGGTGACCTCGTACGCGCCGAGCCGGAAGGGCTCTACTTCCTCGGCCGGGCCGACGACCAGGTGAAGCTGGGCGGCCGGCGGATCGAGCTGGGCGAGGTGGACGCCGCGCTGCAGGCGCTGCCGGGCGTCACGGGCGCCGCCGCCGCGGTGCGGACCGCCGGTGGCGGCCACCAGCTGCTCGTCGGCTACCTCGTCGCGGGCGACGGGTTCGACCTCGCGGAGGCCCGCGAGCTACTGGCGGAATCGCTGCCCGCCGCGCTGGTCCCCCGGCTGGCGATGGTCGAGGCGCTTCCGACGCGTACCTCGGGCAAGATCGACCGTGACGCGCTGCCCTGGCCGCTGACCGAGCCGGGCACCTCGGCCGGCGCGCCCGGCGAGCTGAGCCCGATCGAGACCTGGCTGGCCGAGCGGTGGAGCGACGTCCTCGGCGTCGCGCCGGACGGGCCGGAGGCCGACTTCTTCACCGACGGCGGCACGAGCCTGGCCGCGGCCCGGCTCGTGTCGGTCCTGCGGATCGACTACCCGGACGTGGCCGTGGGCGACGTCTACGCGCACCCGACGCTGGCCGGGCTGGCGGAGCTGCTGGTCACGCGCGGCCCGGCCAAGTCGGCGCGCCGGGCGGTGACGCCGATGCCCGTGCGGGCCTCGGTGGCGCAGGCCGCGCTTATGGTGCCGCTGCTCACGGCGGGCGCCATGCGCTGGATCGTGCTGCTGGCGACGCTCGGCAACCTGCTCGCGCCGCCTTGGGCGCCTGCCCTGTCGTGGTGGTGGGTGGCGCTGGGCTGGCTGGTCTTCGTCACCCCGCCGGGACGGATGGGCCTGGCCGCGGGGTCGGCCCGGCTGCTGCTGCGCGGCGTACGGCCCGGCCGCCATCCGCGCGGCGGCGGCGTGCACCTGCGGCTGTGGTTCGCCGAACAGCTGGCCGCCAGGCTCGGCGTCCCCGACCTGGCCAGCGCGCCGTGGATGGGCCTGTACGCCCGGATGCTCGGCGCCCAGGTGGGCCCCGACGCCGACCTGCACTCCGCTCCCCCGGTGACCGGGCTGCTCCGGCTGGGCGGCGGCGCTTCGGTCGAGCCGGAGGTCGATCTCAGCGGCTACTGGTACGACGGCGACGTCGTGCGCGTCGGCGAGATCCGGATCGGCGCGGGCGCCACGATCGGCTCCCGGTCGACGCTGTTGCCCGGTACCAAGATCGGAAAGAACGCGCAGATCGCCCCGGGCTCGGCGGTCGCGGGCACCGTACCGGCCGGGCAGCGCTGGGCCGGGGCCCCGGCCTCCCGGCAGGGCAAGTCGCGCCGGTCCCGGCCGTCCGACCGGGCCGTCCGCTCCCGGCGCTGGGTGCTGGTGTACGGCCTGTCGGCCGTGGTGCTCAGCCTGTTGCCCGCGGTCGCCATCGTGTCCGGCCTGGCGGTCCTGGCCCGCTACGCCGGGGACGCGCGCACCCTCGGCGAGGCGCTCACCGGCGCGCTGATCGGCGTGCCCCTCGCGACGATCGTCGGAATGACGGTGTTCGCCCTGGTCACGCTGGTGAGCGTGCGGCTGCTCGGCATCCGCCTGCGCCCCGGCCACCATCCGGTGCACAGCCGCCAGGCGTGGCAGGCGTGGGCGACGGGCCGGCTGATGTCCGCGGCCCGGGTCTGGCTGTTCCCGCTGTACGCGAGCGTGCTGACGCCGGCCTGGCTGCGCGCGCTCGGCATGAAGGTGGGCCGGGGCGTGGAGCTGTCGACCGTGCTCGCGCTGCCCACCATGACCTCCGTCGGTGACGGCGCCTTCCTGGCCGACGACACGATGGTGGCCCCGTACGAGCTCGACGGCGGCTGGATGCACATCGCCACGGCGCGCATCGGCAAGCGGGCCTTCCTCGGCAACTCGGGGATGACCGCGCCGGGCCGCAAGGTGCCCAAGGACGGCCTGGTGGGCGTGCTGTCGGCGACGCCGAAGAAGGCCAAGTCCGGCTCGTCGTACCTGGGCATGCCGCCCGTCGAGCTGCGCCGGACCACCGAGGAAGGCGACCGGAGCCGCACCTACGACCCGCCCGCGCGGCTGAAGGTGGCCCGCGCGCTGGTCGAGCTCTGCCGTGTGGTGCCCGCGATGGGCACGGTGGCGCTGGCCGTACTGACCGCCGGGGCGGTGGAGTGGCTCGCGGCGTCGTACGGCTTCGTGGTGGCCGCGCTGCTCGGCGGCGTGCTGTTCCTCGCGGCCGGAGTGGTCGCGGCGGCCGTGGCGACCGGCGCGAAATGGGCGCTGGTGGGCAGGATCGCGGCGAGCAACCGGCCGCTGTGGAGCTCGTTCGTCTGGCGCAACGAGCTGGCGGACAACTTCGTGGAGGTGCTGGCGGCGCCCTGGTTCGCCGAACCGTGGCTGGGAACAGCGCCCCTGAACGTGTGGCTGCGCTCACTCGGGGCAAGCATCGGGCATGGGGTCACCCTTCACACCTACTGGCTGCCCGAGGCGGACCTGGTGAGCGTCGGCGACGGCGCCAGCGTCAACCGGGGCTGCGTGCTGCAGACGCACCTGTTCCACGACCGGGTCATGAGCATGGACACCGTCACGCTGGACGGGGGCGCGACACTCGGCCCGCACGGCGTGATCCTGCCCGCCGCGCGGGTCGGCGCCGACGCCACGATCGGCCCCGCCTCGCTGGTCATGCGCGGCGAGGGCGTTCCCGACGGCTCCCGATGGTTCGGCAATCCCATCGCGGCCTGGCGATGACGTCGTACTTTCCCTCGCACGGCGACGCCAGGTACGGCGTCGCGCACTACGAACTGGCACTGAAGTACCGCGTGTCGACCAACTGGCTGGACGGCACGGCCCGGCTGTCGGTGCTCGCGCACGAGCCGCTCGACGGCCTGGACCTGGACTTCGGCACCTTCCGCGTGGTCGGCGTCACCGTCGGCGGCGTCAGCGTCCGCTGCACGCATCGCGACGGCAAGCTGCGCGTCGGCCTGCCCGCGAGGCTGCACGCCGGGGACACCGCCACGGTGGAGGTCCGCTACACCGGCAGTCCCCGGCCGGTACGGAGCCCATGGGGCGGCCTGGGCTGGGAGGAGCTGAGCGACGGCGCGCTGGTGGCCGGTCAGCCGATCGGCGCGCCCTCCTGGTTCCCGTGCAACGACCGGCCCGACGACAAGGCGTCCTACCGGATCACGGTCACCACCGCCTCGCCGTACCAGGTGGTCGCCAACGGCGTGCTCGCCGGCAAATCGCGGTCGGCGGGCACCACCACCTGGGTGTACGAGCAGGCCGAGCCCATGGCGAGCTACCTGGCCAGCGTGCAGGTCGGGCGCTACCAGTTCACGGATGTGGGCCGCACGCGCCTGGCCCACCCCGCCCGGCTCGGTACGCGCGCCCGTCACGACTTCGGCCGTCAGGACCAGATGATGGCGCTGTTCACCGACCGGTTCGGCCCGTACCCGTTCGCCACCTGCACCGTCGTGGTGGCCGACGACGACCTCGACATCCCGGTCGAGGCACAGGGCATGGCGATCTTCGGGCGCAACCACGTCGACGGCCGGCGCGGGCACGAGCGGCTGGTCGCGCACGAACTGGCCCATCAGTGGTTCGGCAACAGCCTGACCGTGGCCGCCTGGAACGACATCTGGCTGCAGGAGGGCTTCGCCACGTACGCCGAGTGGCTGTGGTCGGAGGCGTCCGGCGGGCAGACGGCCGACGAGCTGGCCGCCCGCTGGCGCCGCCGCCTGGAGGTGCTCCCCCAGGACTTCGTGCTGGCCGACCCGGGGCCGGCGGTGATGTTCGACGACCGCGTCTACAAGCGCGGGGCCCTCACCCTGCACGCGCTGCGGCGGACGCTGGGCGACCAGGCGTTCTTCTGGCACCTGCGGGACTGGACCACCGCTCACCGGCACGGGAACGTCTCCACCGACGCCTTCGTCGCGCACATGCGGCGGCACACCTCCCTGCCCGTCGGGCCGCTGTTGTCGTCGTGGCTGTACGACAAACAGCTGCCGTGACACCCGTCACGTGCGCTGATAACAGAGAGCCGGTACGACGGCGAGGGCGGTGAACGCCAACGCCCAGGCGAACGTGTGGCCGAACGCGGCCCCCGGATGGTCAGCGAGCTGGCGTTGCAGGATGACGGCGAGCACGGCGGTGCCGAACGAGCCGCCGAGCTGCTGCATGATCCGGGTGGTGCTGCTGGCGTGCGGAATCCGCGCCCGGTCCAGTCCGCGGAAGGCGCCGACCATGATGGCCATGTTGACCGCGCTCAGCCCGGCACCCCGGACGACCAGCGCGGCGCCCAGGATCAGGCCGCCGGTGTGCCGGTCGGCGAAGGCGAAGGGGAGGGTGCCCAGCGCCGTCATGGCGATGCCCGCCAGGACGACCGGCCGGGGGCCGACACGGTCGGTGACGCCGCCCAGCCCTCTGGCGAGGAGGCTGCCCAGCCCCTGCGGCGCCAATAACAGCCCCGCGGCCACCACGCTCGCGCCACGGTCCTGCTGGTAGTACAGCGGGAGCAGCAGCATCGACCCGAACATCGCCAGCCCCGACAGGAACAGCAGCGCCGAGGACACGGCGAACGCCCGCGTGCGGAACAGCCGCAGGTCGATGAGCGGGTCCTCGGTACGCGTCGCGTGACAGGCGAAGCCGGTCAGCAGCAGTGCCCCGGCCGCCAGCGGGCCGAGCACCGCCGCGTGACCGAACCCGCCTTCGGCGCCCACCCGCGTCAGCCCGTACATGAGGGCGGCCAGCGCGGGCGAGAGCAGGAGCAGGCCGGTCACGTCGAGGCGGTGACCGTCGCGCGGAGGGTCGGCGGGCAGGCCGCGCCAGGCCAGCAGCACCGCGAGCAGGCTGATGGGGACGTTGACGTAGAAGATCCAGCGCCAGCTCAGGTGACCCACGATCAGGCCGCCGGCGACCGGGCCGAGGATCGGGCCGACGAGGACGGGCAGGCTGACGACGGCCATCAGCCGGCCGAGCCGCCTGCCGTCCGCCGCCCGCATGAGCACGGTCTGCAGGATCGGCAGCATCAGCCCGCCGCCGACGCCCTGCAGCACGCGGAAGGCGATGAGCGAGCCGAGGTTCCAGGCCACGCCGCACAGCACTGAGCCCGCCAGGAACAACAGCTGCGAGGCCGCCCACATCCGCTTGGCGCCGAAGCGGTCCACGGCCCAGCCGGTGATCGGGATCGCCATCGCCAGCGCGAGCAGGTAGCCGGTGCTCACCCATTGGACGGCCGACACCGGCGCGTCCAGGTCGCGGCCCAGGGTGTGGAGGGCGACGTTCACGATGGTGCTGTCCAGCAGGGGCGCCAGCGCGCCGAGCACGAGGATCCCGGCGAGCTTCAGCACCGCGGGGTCCAGCCGTTCGGAGGTGGTGGTGGTCATGTTCGGTCTCCCCGGATCGATTAGAGACGCATCGATTAGAGACGCATCGTCTCCAATCCGTACGATAAGCTCGGCATGACAGGAGACGCAACGTCTCTAACGGAGGTTCTGGTGCCGCAGCAGACCAACCAGCGCCGTCGCGGCGCGGCGCTGGAGGAGACGATCCTCGAGGCCGCCTGGGCAGAGCTGGCCGAGGTCGGCTACGCCCGCCTGACCATGGAAGGCGTGGCCGCCCGGGCTCGCACCGGCAAGCAGGTCCTCTACCGCCGCTGGCGCAACCGGGCCGAGCTCGTCGTCGCCGCCATGCGCCACAGCACCGGATCCATCGCCGACCAGCCGCCCGACACCGGCGAGCTACGCGGCGACGTCCTCGCCGTGCTGCGCCGGATGGTCGAGCGGCAGCGCGACATCGGCCAGGACGTCATCCACGGCCTCCTGGCCGACGCCCCCGACCTCGACCCGGGCCCGTTCGCCGTCATGAGCGAGGTGATGAGCGGCGTGCTCGAACGGGCCGCCCGGCGCGGTGAGATCGCCTCCGCCCGGCTGAGCCCCCGCGTCGTCTCGGTGGCGACCAACCTGCTGCGCCACGAGATCATGTTCGCCCGCCACCCCGTCTCCGACGGCACGCTCGTCGAGATCGTGGACGAGGTGTTCCTGCCTCTGGTCCACGCCACAGCGTGAGGTCAGCCCCGCGGTCGCAGTCGCGTGGCCGTGTCGTCGTCGAAGGTGTCGAGGAAGGCCGCGAGGGTGTCGGCGACGTGCGGCAGGGAGCGGGCGCGGAACAGCACGGGCTGGTATCCGGAGATCTCGTAGGAGGTGGCCAGCACGTCGAGCGGGTTCAGGTCGCGGATCCGGCTGCGGCCGACCCGCTCGATCTCGCCGTACGACGACAGCAGTGCCGCCCCGTACGCCTTCGGACCCCCGCCCTCCTCCAGAACCCCATATTCCAGAGTGAACCAGTACAGATCACTGATGATCTGGAGGGCATTCTCCGTCTCCACCCGCGTCGCGGCGTTGCCGATCAGCCGGTAGATCGCGGCGAACTCCGGCGCGGCCAGGTGGATGCCATGGCCGAACACGTCGTGGATGATGTCCGGCTCCGGCGAGTACAGCGGCACGGCCGGATGGCGGACGAACTGCACGGCGTGGAAGTAGCCCCGGGCCATCGAGCCGAGGAAGCGCTTGTTCTCCACCACTCCCCCGGCCAGCGTGAAGTCGAACCCCGTCAGCCGCCGCAGCCGGGCGCCGACCACCGCGTGCGGCGGAATGCGGTCGGCGGGGACCCGGATCTCCTCCCGCGCCTCCAGCACGGCCCGGCACGCGTGAGCCCGGTGCGCGACGTCGAGCGCCCGATGGACCCGGCGCCAGGTGGCGTGCTCGCTCTCGGTGTAGTCCACCGGCGGCGACGGGTCCCCCACCCGGTGGCCGCGGGCCAGTTCGGCGAACGCTTGGCGCCGGGCGAGGTAGCGCGAATCACACCGCCCCGGGTGCTCGGCGGCGGCGCCGATCGCGCCGTCGGCGCTGATCGGGGTCCGGCGCCACACATCCCTCATGGACAGATTCATTACCGGACGGTCGCGCGTCTGACGCCTGCGGCCATACGCTTTACCGAAGCTTGGCGAGTCCGCGTGGATCAAGGGACGCTGGGACGTACGATCGGCAGATGACCGAAAAGACCGAAACTGTGCCCGGCTGGCTCGCTCCGGAGGAACTGGAGTCGGTTCGGGGGCGGATGCCGATCCTCTATATCGACGCCGTGCCCGTGCGAGTCGACGAAACCGGCGTGGTGACCCGCGTCGGCCTGCTGCTGCGCATCGCCTCGGACGGGACGGTCAGCCGGGCGCTGGTCTCGGGACGCGTGCTGCACCACGAGCGGGTCCGCGACGCGCTCCTGCGGCATCTGGAGAAGGACCTCGGCCACACGGCGCTGCCCCAGGTCCCGGCGTCGCCGCAGCCGTTCACGATCGCCGAATACTTCCCGACGCCGGGTGTCACGCCCTACCACGACCCGCGCCAGCACGCGGTGTCGCTCGCCTACATCGTCCCGGTCGCCGGTGACTGCCGGCCCCGCCAGGACGCGCTGGACTTCGTCTGGTTCACGCCGGAGGAGGCCGCGTCCCCGCTGGTCCAGCAGGAGATGACGGGCGGCCAGGGAGTGCTGCTGAAGCAGGCGCTCGCCCAGGTCGGCCGCCTGCCGTAACCCGGTCGGGGCAGGCGCTCGCCCAGGTCGGCTACCTGCGTGACCCGGCCGGGGCAGGCGCCCACCCAGGTCGGGCGCCTGCCCTGACCGGGGGCTCAGGTGGCCGGCGGGGACGGGAAGGCGTCGGGCTGGACCAGGCCGGTGCTCTCCAGCAGCCGCTGATGGTTCAGCACCGCCGCGTTGGCCTTCTCGGAGAAGGGCCGGACCAGGGTGTTCTGCGTGCTGCCGCGTACGGCGCCGATGAGGGCGAAGATCTGGCCGTGCGCGAGGCGCAGCCACTTCACGAACGTCGAGTCGTACTCCTTGCCGGACCGGCTGGAGATGTCGTCCATCCATTCCTTCTGCAGGTCGGTCGGCTTGATCGGCAGTTGCACCTTGAGCTTGGCCGCGAGAGCGAGGACCTGCTCGTCGAGAACACTGTGCTGGGCGGCGATCTCCTTGCTGACCTGCCGGACCCGCGCGCTGCTGGCCCGCGTCTGGGCCTGCTGCGCCATGGTCATCTCCCACAGGGTGGCGAGCCGGACCTTGGTGATCAGCTCCCGGTCGGCCGCCGACAACGGGCCCCACTTGGTCGCCCACGTACTTTCGTCCTTCACCACCGCGGCCGCGGCGGGCGGCGCGCTCTCGACGGTCGGCACGACCGTCGCGCTGGGAATCTGGGCGCCGGGCAGACCGGCGCACGCGCCGAGAGCCAGGAGCATGGCGACGCCACTGATGACGAGAACGGGACGGCGGTGTCGCAGTCGCACGCCGTCACCCCCTTTGGGTCTGGACTGTTCACAAGGAGGTACGCGGGCGCGGGCGGTGACGTTCATAGCAGGATGCAATTTTTGCCCTGAGCAAAGATTTTCTCTCAGACGTCCGGCCAGCCGAGCGGATGCAGGGCGCTCTCCGGCGGCTCACCGCCCGCCTCGTTGAAGGCCGTCATCGCCGCGACCAGCGCCCGGCGCTGCTCGGCCGGCATCCGCGAGACGATCGCGGCGATCTCCGCACCGCGCCGGGCGGTGACCTGGTCCACGATCTGCCGTCCCTCGGCGGTCAGGCTCATCAGGCTCTCCCTGCGGTCGCGCGGGTTGGCCTCGCGCACGATCAGCCGGGCGGCGGCGAGGCGGTCGGCCATCCGCATGGCCGTGGAGGGGTTGACGTTGAGCAGCTCGGCCATGGCGACGAGCTTGGTCGCCCCGCGCCCGGCCAGCACCACGAGCATGCGGAACTGCGGCAGCGTGACCTTGTCCCCGACCGCGCCGAGCGAGCGCACGGCGATGGCGACGAGCAGGCGCGAGCCGGTGAGAACCGCCGCGACGACGGCGGACAGGTCCTCCCGGCTCCCCTGATCCACATTCCCCTCTGACATACGCACTGTTGTACACGCCCTTTCTGAGGGCGTCAGATCGGTTCGCGTCAGCCGGTCTGAGTGCCCGGCCCGCTCCAGCGATCCAGATGGAGCACGTCGTCGAGCGGCAGGCGCGAGGCGGGCTTGAAGCCGTCCCCGGTGTAGTAGGCGGTGGGGATGAGCGCGCCCTGCCGGATGTCGTCGGGGAGGCCGAGCAGCTCGGCCACCTCCCGCTCATAGGCCAGGTGCAGGGTGGTCCACGCCGTGCCCAGCCCGCGCGACCGCGCCGCGAGCATGTAGCTCCAGGCCGCGGGCAGCAGCGACCCCCACAGGCCGGCCTGGTTCCCCTCGGGGAGCCGGGACGCCTGGATGCACGGGATCACCAGCACCGGCACCTCCCCCATGTGCTCGGCGAGGTGGACGGCGCTCGCCGCGACGCGCTGCTGCACCTCGGCGCGGACCGGATCGTCCTGGGCCATGCTCGCGGTCACGCTCGCGGAGGAGAAGTACACCTGCGCCGAGCGCAGGTAGTAGTCCCCGATCCGCCCGCGCAGCTCGGGATCGGTGACCACGATCCAGTGCCAGCCCTGGCGGTTGCCGCCGCTGGGCGCCTGCAGCGCGATCTCCAGGCACTCCCGCACCAGTTCGATGGGGACGGAGCGGTCAAGGTCGAGACGCTTTCGCACGCTTCGGGTGGTGGTGAGCAGTTCGTCGAGACCGAGCGATGGGATCGTCATGAGCTCATCGTGCCACCGGCCAGTTTCCGCCGATCCACCTTCCCCGTCTGGTTGCGGGGCAAAGTGGTCACGAACTCGATGTCGCGCGGCACCTTGAACCCGGCCAGCTCGTACTTGACCGCCTGCTTGAGCTCATCGGCCGACAGCTTCGCGCCCGGCGCCCGGACCACGTAGGCGGCCAGGCGCTGGCCGAACTCCTCGTCCGGTACGCCCAGGACGGCCACGTCGGCGACGCCCGGCTGGCGGCCCAGGAGGTTCTCCACCTCCTGGGGGAACACGTTCTCACCGCCCGAGACGATCATGTCGTCCTCGCGGCCGTCGATGAACAGCAGCCCCCGCCCCTCCCGATGCCCGAGGTCGCCGGTGCTCAGCAACCCACCGGCTTCCCCAGCGGCCCCGTCGGCCTTGTTGGCTCCGCCCGCTTCGCCAGCTTCGATCCCGCCGTCACCGCGACCGCCGCCGCCCGAGTATCCGCTGAAGGTGAGGCCGCCGCCCACGAGCACGCGGCCCACCTCGTACGGGGGCAGCTCGCGGCCGTCCGAGCCGGCGATCAGGACCCTGGTCCCGCGCACAGGGCGCCCGATGGTGTCCGGGGCGGCACGCAGGTCGGCGGGGGTGGCCAGCGTGACCCAGCCGACCTCGGTGGAGCCGTAGAGGTTGTAGAGCACGTCACCGTAGGCGTCCATGAACGCGGTGGCCAGATCCGGCGGCAGCGCCGACCCGCCGGAGACCACCAGCCGCAGATCCGGCAGCGACGAGACGCCGCCGCGGGCGAGCAGCCGTTTCAGCATGACGGGCACGGCCACCATGGCCGTGGCCCGATGACGTCTGAGGACGCGCGGAACCGTCTCGGGATCGAAGCGCCGCGTCAGCACGACCGGGCAGCCGAGCACCAGCGCCACGCCGTACCAGAGCAGGCCGAGACCGTGGAACAGCGGCGGCGCGATGAGGATCGGCTCGCCGCTGCGCAGCGGCACGGTGGCCAGCATCGAGGTGAACGGCTCGGCCAGCGCGGTCAGCGACAGCCGGCGCGGCGCGCCCTTGGGCACGCCGGTCGTCCCGGACGTGAGCAGCACCAGCCGTCCCGGGCGGCGCGGTGCCCGGGGCTCGGGCCAGTCGGCGCTCGCGATCAGCTCGTCCAGGTCGCTGACTCGGGCCCCGGCGAAGTCCACCGCGGGGAGCTCCGGCGCGGCGATCAGGGTGCGTACGTCCTCGCGTTCCAGCACCTCACGCAGGCGCGGGCCGGCCAGGCCGGTGTTGAGCAGCAGCAGGTCCGCGCCCAGCCGCGAGACGGCCGCCAGCGCCTCGACGAAGCCGCGGTGGTTGGGCCACATGATCGCCACGGTCTGACCCGGCTGTACGCCGAACCGGCCGTACAGGGCCGAGGCCAGCGCCGCCACCCGCGCGTCCAGCTCGGCGCACGTCAGTGAGCCGTCCTCGTCGTGGATGGCGGGGCGATCCGGCCAGCGCGCGGCGGCCATGGCCACGCCCGTGGCCGGGGTGACGTGGAAGTGCCGGAACGCCTCGATCATGCGCGCCAGGTTCGCGGGCGGCACGGGGCGGAGCAGGCCGTTGCGGGCGAACGTCTCCGCGGCCTCGACACCGAGGCCGCAGAGCCGGGTCAAGCTGTTGATCATCCGGGCACCTCTCCTCCGGGGCAGCAAAATCCCTACCCCGGGAACAGGGTGTCAAGTGCGGTGACCTCCGGATGGTTCGTCACACGACCGTCTCGGCCCCTGTGACGGTCCGTGGCGGCTGGGGTCCCTCGGGCGGAATACCCCCTCCGGGGGCGAGAAAGAAGACCGCCCATCGTGGCGGGCGTCCCTCGGGAGGGACACCCCCTCCGGGGGCGAGAAAGAAGACCGCCCATCGTGGCGGGCACCCCCAGGACGGACACCCCCTACGGAGGCGAGCAAGGGGGCCGCGCGCCGCCAAGGACGGCCACCCCCTACGGGAGCGAGGAAGAAGACCGCCCGTCGTGACAGATATCCCTCAGGAGGGACACCCCGCCGGAGGAAGAAGCCGGTCCGACACCAGCCGGTTCGCGCCCACCCCTACGCGGGTGGGCGCGGCCTGGCCTATCCGGCGAGCAGTTTCTCCGTCGGGATGATCTGGCGGGGCAGAGCGGGGCTCTCCCATCGCAGTTCGGCGATGGCGTCGTAGCCACCGTCGTAGAACTCCATCTTGATGTCGTGCGCCCCCGCCGTCAGGGCGATCTGGCCGGTGTCGTCGCGTTTGGAGTGGTCGGTCCAGTTGTCGATGAGCGGCTTGCCGTCCACCCACAGCCGCACCCCGTCGTCGCTGGTGGTGATGAAGGTGTACGTCTCCGCCTTGTCGGCCACGACCTTCCCCGTCCAGCGCACGCTGAAGGTGTCGGCGCCGATGCCGGGGGCCGGTGCGGCCGAGCCCCAGTCGAAGTTCACGGTGGGGTCGATTCTGGTGACCGTGGCGCCGGTGAGGTCGGCGTTGTCGAAGTACGTCGCCGACAGCCCCTGCTGGTCGATCACCAGCGTCGTCGCCGAGCCGGCCGGGAGCGTCACCGTGGCCTTGCCGCCGGCGATGGTGGCGCTTCCTGTCTGGTGCGGGGTCCAGGCGTCCGATGTGCTCTGCCAGATCGCGGCCGTCCCCGTCGTCAGCCCGGTCAGCGCGAGAGCGGCGTCGATCGGGTCCGCGCCGACGTTGACCAGGACCACGTTCTTGCTCTGGTCCGAGGCGAAGACGTGCAGCTTGTCGTTGTCCGCGCTCGCCTGGACGACGGTCTTGCCGAAGGGCCGGAACAGCCCCTCACCCGTGTACATGCCGATGCCGTGGTAGATGGGCAGGGGCTCGCTGCGCGGGATGCCGCCTTCGCCCTTCGTGCTGGTCAGGCCGAGCTGCCCGTTCTTGTCGCCGTACTGGTAGGCGGCGGCGCCCGCGTGCAGCATCTGCCCGAGCGCCGCCGCGCCCCACAGCGTGTTGAAGTGGGTGAGCGTACGGTGGCCGTCGGGGTCGTCGAAGTCGGAGTTGAACTCGCCGATCTGAATGTCGACCTTCCGCCCCAGAACGGACTCGGCGAGGGCGCTGACCTCCTTGATGTCGCTCTCGTACGCGCGGATCACGCCGCCGAGGAGCTCCTCGTCGGTGATCGGGTCGGAGCCGTTGCCGTAGTCGTGGTAGTCGACGAAGTCGACCCGGTCGCGGGAGCCTTCGAGGAACGTCCTGATGTAGGGCAGGTCGTTCCAGGCCGTGGCGGCGCCGCCCACCTTGACCGCGGGGTTCTCGGCGCGCAGTGCGTCGGCGATCAGGTTGAAGCGGCTGCTGTACTCCGCCGCCGTCATGGCCGGCTTCTCGGGCGTGCACGTGCAGTTGAGCTCGTTGCCGAGGATGAACCGCTGGACCGGCTTACCGGTCGCCGCGAAGTGCTTGTAGAGGGCCACGGCGTCGCCGCGGTTCACCTCCGCGCTCTGCCGCCCGTCCACCTGGAGGATGACGACCGGTTCGGCGCCGAGGTCGCGGATGGCGGTGATCCAGGCGTCCCCCGAGACCTCCGTGGCGCATTTGTAGCCGCCGCAGACGATCGAGCTGTCATGGTTTCCGGGCTCCTGGTAGTGCAGCTCGATCCGCATCCGGCCGACCCCGAGAGCGCGCAGCCGGTCGCGGTGCTGGGTGTCGTTGGTGATGTACGAGCCTTCGCCGTACCCGGTGATCCCGATGCCGAAGTCGGTGGGGGCGATCGTCCGGATCGGCCGGGTGAAGTCCACCGAGACGGTGGCGGCCACCGCCGCCTCCGCCGGTGCGCCCGCCGTCCAGACCGCCGCGGCGGCCAGGCCGCCCGCGAGAACGGCGTGCAGCGTACGACGTGCCAGTGCGATCATCCTTCTCCTGTCACAAGGTCCACAAGATCCCGTGGATCATGACATATACGGGTTACGCGGAAATGACGTCTCGAGTGGATGTGGCGCGCGGCACTCCCCCGATCTCGTGGCGCTGAGGGGGCATGGGCACACAACACCGTGATCCGGCACAATCGGCTCTATGCACACGCACGAGAGGGCCTGATGCGACCTCTCCGCTCGAACGATCCCCGGGAAGTCGCCGGATACGTCCTGCGGGGACGGCTCGGCCAGGGCGGGCAGGGCACGGTGTTCCTGGGCACGTCCCCCAGCGGGCAGCAGGCGGCCGTCAAGCTCCTGCACGCCCCCTTCGGCCACGACCTCGACGCCCGGCGGCACTTCCACCGGGAGCTGGCGGCCCTGCAGCGGGTGGCGCCGTTCTGCACGGCCCGCGTACTGGGGGCCGATCCCGACGCCGACCCCCCGTACGTCATCAGCGAGTACATCGAGGGCCCGTCGCTGCAGGACGCGGTGCGCGACAACGGGCTGCTGGGCGGCGCGGACCTGGACCGGCTGGCCATCGCGACCGCCACAGCGCTGGGCGCCATCCACGCGGCGGGGGTGGTGCACCGCGACTTCAAGCCCGCGAACGTGCTCCTGGCCGCCGACGGTCCCCGGGTCATCGACTTCGGGATCGCGCGCCCGATCGACGCCACCGCCGCCACGGTCAGCGGGGTCGTGGGCACACCGGCGTACATGTCGCCCGAGCAACTGTCCGGCCACCCCGCCGGTCCACCCCTGGACATGTTCGCGTGGGGGTGCACGATCGCGTTCGCGGCCAACGGCCGGCCGCCGTTCGGGCACGAACCGCTGCCCGCCGTGATCAACCGCATCCTGAACGCCGAGCCCGATCTGGGCCTGCTGACCGGGACCTTACGCGGCTTCGTCGCCGCCTGCCTGCACAAGGACCCGTCGTGGCGGCCGACCGCCCGGCAGGTGCTGCTGGGCCTGATGAACAAGCAGCCGGGTCCCCCTTCGTACGGGACACCGTTTCCCGCTTCGTACGGAACCTCACCGCCTTTGGGCACATCACCGCCGAAGGGGTCACCACCGGCGCCCCGGCAGGGTCCTCCTTGGCCGGTCACGCCGCAGCCCGACACGCCCGCTCCGACGAACCCGGGCCGTGCGCGCGGCGGCGTGATCGCCGGCGCGGCGCTCGCGGGGGCCCTCGTGATCGCCCTCACGGTGACCGCGGCCGTCGCCATCACCCGGGGCTGGACACCGGAGACCCCCTCCAGCCCATCGGCTTCGGTGACGTCCCCGACCGCGACGGGTAGTGCCACGGCCACGGCCACACCCAGCCCCGCGGCGCAGGTGGCCCGCTCACCGCGCCTGGGGCTGGAATTCTGGCAGGACAACGTGGCCAGCCCGATGGCCATCAGCGACCTCGACCGGCCCGTCACCACCGTCACCATGAAGCGCCGCCCGTTCGAATTGCGCTTCCCTACCCTCCCCAAGGACACGGCCGCCCAGGTCTGCGCGTGGACCGACGACTCGGTCTTCTCCGTGGACGACGGCGGCAAGGTGGCCGACCATCCCTGCTTCAGGCCGGGGACCGGCATCGCCGACTACGAGCACGGGTCGGGGACGCTGTACCTGAACAACCGCGGCCACAACTACCTGATCGGCGACCGGGTCGGGCACAGCTCCGCCTCGCAGGACTCGGTCCTGTTCTCCAGCGTCTTCAAGGACGGCGCCGCGACGCTCCTGGCCGCCCAGCAGAAGGATCTGTATCTGACCGTCTTCATCGACCTGGACGGAGACGGGACCTTCAAACGAGCGTCGCCGGGCGAGTACGAGTACGTCATCCTGCATTTCTCCAGCTAGATGGTCCCTGGCAGCTCCGTCTCAGCGAACATCCGGAAACTGCGGGCCGGTCGGCCGGTGACGCGCTCGACGGTGCCGGTGACCCGGTCTTCCGAGCCACCGCTGATGTCCTCGTCGAGTGCGGCGAGCATCGCGGCGAATTCCGGAGGGATGCCGTGTTCGGTAAGGCGCACGGCGAGTTCGTCGGCTGTGATGGACCGATGGCGGATCGGCCGGCCGATCCGCCGGGCGATGATCGCCGCAGCATCGGCGTAGCTCAGCGCCTCGGGGCCGGTCAGGATGTGCTCGGTGTTGTGCGGTACCTCGTCGACCAGCGCGTGCCCGGCGACGGCGGCGATGTCCGTCGCGTCGATGAAGGCCACCCGGCCCTCTTTCGTCGCGGTGATGATCTCACCGCTCCGCACGCCCTGGGCGACGACATGCTCACCGGTGAAGTTCTGCATGAACCACGACGGCCGCAACACCGTCCACTCGGCCATAGTCGTACGGACAAGACTGTGCACCGCGCCGAGTCCCGGCGTGCCCTCCGGCAGTGCGGACGAGCTCAGTTGCACGACGCGCCTGACGCCCTGGCGGACGGCCTCTTCGAGGAACGGCTCCACCAGCGGAACGGGATCGGACACACCGACGGGAGCGACGAGATAGACCGCCGAAACCCCCCGCAGTGCCGGTGCGTGGGTGTCCCGGTCCGCCCAGTCGAACCGCACCTGCGTGGCGGAATGTGGCTTGCGTGTCGCCGGGCGGACCGGGACACCGCGCTCGGCCAGGAAGGCGGCGACTCTGGAGCCGGTCGTGCCGGTCGCGCCGAGGACGAGGACCTCAGTCATGCGCACCACCGGAGAACGCGGTGGGCAACTCGTCCGAGTTGCCCATCACCTCGGCCGCGGCTAGCGGGTTCCAGTAGTCGCGGTAGTGCTGGATCTCACCGTCCCGCACGGTGATGACGGCGATATAGCGCAGGGAGTACGGCCGCCCGGTGGCGACCACGATCCCGGCGGCGGTGAACTCGGCGATCACCACCTCGGGATCGACGCTCTGGTGCACCACCTGTTCGGTGATCTCCCTGATGTCAAGGATGTCCGGGTAACCGCGCAGGTACTCCTGGATCGCGGCGCGGCCTTCGAGCCGCTGCGGATAGCCGGGCGGCGCAAAGGGAAACTCCATCGCGCCGGTCTCCGCCCACAGTCCGGCGAAGGCCGACATGTCCTTGGATACCAGGAGCTTCAGTGCGTGTTTGACGAGCTCATGGGGGTTCATCGGGCTATCCTTTACGTTTGGACGGTACAGGACCGTTCTGTCCAAAGTACACGGGACGGTCCCGTACCGTCCAATCGCTAGACTCGCCGCATGAGTCGTCGCACCCCCACCGGCGCAGCCGTGCTGCAACCGGGGATCACCAAGGCCATCACCGAAGCCGTACTCGACGAACTGGCCGAGCAAGGCTACGCACGCCTGTCGATGGAAGCCGTCGCCAAACGGGCAGGAGTGGGCAAGAGCGCGCTCTACCGCCGTTGGCCGGCCAAGCAGGAGATGGCGATGTCGGTGATCTCCGAGTTCAGCGTGGCGCGGGCCACGGTCCCGGACACCGGCTCACTGCGGGGCGACCTGCGCGAGACTCTGGACGCGCTGATGGAATGGCTGACCCATCCCCGGTTCTCGCGAATCCTGCCCGATCTGGTGGCCGAGATGGCCCGTCATCCGGAACTCGGCGACGTCGTCAAGGCCATGGTCGGCGTGCCGAGGCGGGATCGGGCCATGGTGATCTTCCAGCGAGCGATCGAGCGCGGCGAACTGCCCGCGGACGCGGACGTGGATCTTGCCCTCGATCTGTTCGCCGCGCCGATCTACTGGCGGCTCACCGTACGCGCCGTGGAGCCGGGACCGGACTATCTCGACAGACTTACGGAAATGATCCTCAGGGCGCTCAGCGCCTAGCATCGCTATCTGCCGCCGCGCTCCGGGCTGTAGGGCTGGAATTCTGGCAGGACAACGTGGCCAGCCCCATGGCCATCAGCGACCTCGCCCGGCCGAGACCGGCCCGGAGATACCCCGCCGACCGTGCCGAAAACCGATCCACAGCGCAGTGTCGGTCCAGTTAAGGACGGTCGATCCCGAGGAAAATGCCCGTAATGGGGGATCTGGTACATCGCGCGATCAGGTCGATGGAGAATCGGGATTTACGCCGCGTCATCGGGCTTCGAGCCATTGGTTATACCCAGTGAGAGGCCACTGCCGAGACCGGCCTGAGCGAGAAGGCCGCCGAGCGGCGGCTCGCGAGATTCAGACAACGACCGAATCCGCTCAACCCGCCCGACCCGAGCGTCGCAGGTGAGGGGTGAGGTGGACCGGACATAGGAGCGCGGTCGCTGCTCGATGTACTGCTTGAGCACGGTGAGCGGCGCCCCGCCGACCGACCCGGAGAAATGGGAACCAGACCAGAAATGTCCACCCCAGAGGCATGTGCGGACATATGCGCCGTATCCCTTTGCGAAGCATCCGGGCGAGAGTCCCTTCAGTGAATTTGACGAGTTTGGACAGGGCAACCTTGGGCGGGTAGTGGACCAGCAGGGGGACGTGGTCGTGCTCGCCATTGAACTCGCGCAGTTCGACCTCGAAGTCGGCGCATACCTCGCGCATGAGTTCCTCGCAGCAGATCAGCATCTCCTCGGCGAACACCCCACGCCGATACTTTGTCACGAAGACCAAATGGGCACGGAGATTATAAACGACATGCCGCCCCTTCCCGCATCGGGATTCGAATTCCATCGCTGCGACATAAACCAAAAGATATGATCAGTGCGTGGAGAAGGTGAAGCAGCCTCGTGCCCACGTGGCGCGACTCGACCTCAACCCGGCCCAGGAGGCCGTCGTGGACGGTCAAGCCCACACCGTGCGTGCCTTGTGGAACCTGCTCCACGAGTTCACCACCTTCCGCCAGGGCCGCCTCGCGTCCCTGAAGGAGTGCGACGCGGCGATCCGGCAAGCCCGCCACGAGATCGAGTGGATGGGGCAGTTGCCCGCTCAGGCCGCGCAAGCCGTACTGAAGACCTACCGGCAGGCGTGGGCGAACTTCTTCAACCCCGACCACCCGGCCGAGCAGCCGACGTTCAAGGACCGGTTGCGGTCCCGGATGGCCGTGGACGTCCCCCAGGCCCGCGACCTGCGGATCACCCGGATCAACCGCAGGTGGGGTGCGGTGAACCTGCCCAAACTCGGGCGGGTGAAGTTCCGCTGGACAAAAGACCTGCCCGGCCTCACCAAGGGCGGACCATCCGGGAGGATCACCGGGGCTCGCCTGGTGAAAGACGCCCACGGGTGGAACATCGTCTTCCGTACCGAGCTGCTCGTCTCCGTACCCGTGCCGCACACCGGGCCGAAGGCCGGCATGGATCGAGGCATCACGGTCCCGCTGGCTCTGTCCATTGGGGAGCACCTTCGGCACGGTCCGTGGCTCACGAGCGGGGAGAGTGAGTGGCTGTTGCGTCTGGAGCGCAAAAGCGCCCGTCAGCGTGCCACCCGCAAGAAGGGCAGCCCGGTCTCCAACCGGGAACGCCGCACCTACGGCCAGATCGCCCGGCTCCGCGCGACAGCCAAGCGCCGAGCCGTCGACTGGCAGTATCAGAGCACGACCGACCTCGCGCGGCGATTCAGCGCGATCGTGGTCGAAGACCTGAAAATCACCAACATGATGGCCTCGGCGTCCGGGACCGTGCAGGAGCCGGGGCGGGGCGTCGCCCAGAAGCGCGGCCTGAACCGCTCGATCGCGAGCCAGGCGTGGGGCCGAACGGTGGAGTTGCTGACCTACAAGGCCGCCGACCGCGGTGGCCTGGTCGCCAAGGTCGACCCGCGCGGCACCAGCCAAGAGTGCCACCGCTGCCACATCACCACTGCGGGATCTCGCGAGACGCAGTCGCGGTTCGCGTGCAAGAACCTGGCGTGCGGATGGATCGGCAACGCTGATACCAACGCCGCCCGAAACCAGCTTCATCGGTACAACTCTGCCGCCGGATGGGCGGTCACAGGACGTGGAGACTCCGCGATAGCGGGGCCTGTGAAGCGTCAAGCATCCTGTCCCACAGCCTCGCCCGCACCCGCGCTGCGAGCTGCTGCGTAAGCAGCACAGGAACCCTCCACATTCATTCATGTGGAGGAGCACGTCAATCGGTGGCCTTCAGCCCCGACGCGGTCGCCGGCCGGAGCGTCGAGCTGTGGCGTTGCCCGTGACGGCCCTCGCCGACGCGGCTGTCCTCCCCCGCAACCCGTCCGAATGCTCTTGAATGCGGTCATACACACGAGGATGATCGCCCCTATGCGAGTTGTCGTTCTCGTCTGGGAAGGTCTGCTCGGACTCGCCACGATCGGGATGATCGTGGTGGCGCTGCTGAGCGCGCCGAGCGTGCATCTGGTCAACGTGCTGGCACAGGCCGGGCCCTTGGGGCTGGTGGCGACAGGGCTGGCACTCTCGTTCCGCGCCGGGACGCCCAATGTGGCCGTCGGGTCGATCTCCGCTTTCACCGGCATGGTCACCGCGTCGCTGGCGACGCAGGGACTGGGCTGGACCGCGGCGATCATCGCGATCGTGCTCGCCACAGTCGGCGGGCTCGTGCTGGGCCTGTTCGTCGCCGCGCTCTCGGCTCCGGCGTGGGCCGTGACTCTCGGCGCGGCCGTGGCCTGCGAAGCGGTGGTCATCGCGATAGCGGACGGCCAGACCGTCTTCTTCCAGCCCGGCGGTGATATTCCGGGCTTTGTGTGGTTCGTGCTGTTCGTCATCGTGTCCTTGGGCGGCGCGCTGGCCTGGAGCGCCCTGCGCCTGAAGTCGGTGTGGCTCGGCGCCATCGTCGGGCTGGGCGGGTCGAGCCTGCTCGCCGCCCTGGGCGGAGTGGCGCTGCTGACCCGCCTGCACGCGGCGAGCCCCGCCTCGGGCTGGACCACCACCACGATCGCCCTGGCCGCGGTCCTGCTGGGCGGGATCAGCGTGCACGGCAAGCGGGGCGGCGTGGCGGGCACCGTGCTCGCGGTGCTGTTCCTGTCGCTGGTCCAGGCGCAGCTGGCGCTCTGGGGCACGCCGTTCTGGGTGTTCATGCTCGTCACCGGAGGGGTGATCCTGGCCGCGCTGCTTGCCGGGCGGCTGGCCGACCTCGCGGCCCCGGAGACACCCCGGCCCGTGACGCCGGAGCCGCGCATGCCCGTGTGACACGGCCTTTCTGTGAATCGCAACCCTTCCGTCGGGAAGATCGCATCATGTATGTTCGACCCGTCATCGAAGGAAAGTTTCACGTGAAGAGGGGCAATGGGCAAGAAGCTTCAGATGCTCGCGCTACCGATCGCAGCCGCCGCGCTGGCCATCCTGCCGACCATTCCCGCCCAGGCCGCCACGGGCTACGACCGCTGCCATGACGGCAACTACTGCATGTTCTCCGGCCTCGACGGCACGGGCGACATCATCGAGATCCAGAGTGACACGCCGGATCTGGCCGCCTTGAACATGGCCAACCGGGGCAAGTCCGACTGGAACCGGACAAGCTCCTGGATCCACCTCTACTCCGAAGCCAACTACGGCGGCTGCTCGGCCGTGACGTCTCCGGGCGGCAAGGGCAACTTCTTCTCCACCTACCGCGACTTCTTCGACTCCGTCCGCTTCGACGGACAGAACGGCCCGTCCTGCGGCATCGAGGACACCTTCCGGGTCAAGTCCCACTCCTGACGGCAGCACCTACCGCCCCGGCATCGCACCCGCGATGCCGGGGCGCATTCATGTCCGCTCGGTTGCCCACTGAACTGTCCCGGGGTCCGCGCGCGTATCTCCTCATGGGTCGGCGCACCACACCCCTATCGCCGTTAGTACGGAACCGCGCAGGCCATCCCCGCGCCGAACAGGCCATCACTTCTGTACGGTTCCGGCCAACGGTGGACTGTTACGAGGAGGCATCGTAGTGGCCGTGCCGACAAGGCTTGGGCGGATGGCACTGACGGCGGCGCTGGCGTCGCTCGCATGGGCCGCCGCCGCCCCGGGCAGCGCCCTGGCCGCACCGGCGCCCACCCCGCAGGCCAAGGCCAAGGCCAGGGCCAAGCTGGTCAAACTGAACGAGCAGGCCGACAAGGTGGTCGAGGAGTACAACCAGGCCACCGAGAGCTACCAGAAGGCCAAGAAGAAGTACGACGCCCTCAACGCCGAAGTCGGCCGCAAGGGCGTACAGGCCGACGCCCTGCGCAGGGACCTCGCCGCGGTGGCGGTGAGCAACTATCAGTTCGGCGAGTTCGCGGGCTGGCAACGCTTCGTCGTCGAGGGAACCCCCGAGGCGACCCTGGGCGGCATGGCCGCCCTCGACCAGATGGCGCAGGACAGGGCGGCGAAACTCCGCGCCTACGAGGCGACCACCAAGGACCTGCGCGATCGGCGCGACGACGCCAAGACCGTCCTGGCCGAGACCGACGCGGCGCGCGACAAGGTGCGCGGGCAGAAGACGGAGGTCGAGAAGCTCATCGCCGAACAGACCAAGATCCTGCGCAAGCTGGGCGCCTTCCAGAACGGCAACCCCAACAGCACCGGCATCAAGTACACCGGGCCGGCCTCCGGCAACGCCCTCGCCGCGCTCCAGTTCGCCTTCGCCCAGGTCGGCAAGCCGTACCGGTACGGCGCCACGGGCCCCGGCTCCTACGACTGCTCCGGCCTCACCCAGGCCGCCTGGCGGGCCGCGGGGGTCGGGATCCCCCGCACGACCTACACCCAGTGGAGCTGGGGCGCGAGCCGTCGGGTGTCACTCGACAACCTGCGGCCCGGCGACCTGCTCTTCAGCAGAGGGCTGGGCCACATGGGGATGTACGCGGGCAACGGCAAGATGGTCCACGCGCCGCAGACCGGGGACGTCGTCAAGGTGGTCGACCTCGACGACTACTGGCGGGCCCGCCTCCTCGGCGCCATCCGCCCCTGACCACGACGCGGCCGGTCGCGGGTGCCGTGAGGGCGGCTACGATCGACTCGTCGAGCTGTGCGGAGGAGGCGGGTCGTGCCGGGCACCGAAAGGCCGAAGACCGGCCACACTCCCGAAGGCCAGGAGGCCGCCAAGCCGGTCACCTGGCTCATGCTGATCTACCGGGTGCCCAGCGAGCCGACCCGGTTGCGCGCGGCCGTCTGGCGGCGGCTGCGCAACCTCGGCGCTGTCTACCTGCAGAACTCCGCGGCCGCCGCACCGCGGACGCCGCAGAGCGAGCGGATGCTGCGGGCGCTGCGCAACGAGATCGTCGAGTCGATGTCGGGCCAGGCGTTCCTGGTCAGCACCTCCTCGATCATCGGGGAGAGCGAGCTGGTCGCCCTCTACAACGCCGCCCGCGATGACGAATACGAGGAGATCCTCGACAAGTGCGTCGACTTCCACGCGGGCGTGGCCAAAGAGGTGACCGCGCGGCACTTCACCTATGGCGAGCTGGAGGAGAACGAGGAAGACCTCACCAAGCTCAAAGGCTGGTACGAGAAGGTCAAGGCGCGTGACGTCCTGGGCGCCTCGCGGGCCGAAGAGGTGATCCAGGCGCTGGAGGACTGCGCGAAGACGCTGGAGGAGTTCGCCACCTCGGTCTACGAGGCCGAGGACAGCGCCATCTTCTGACAGCGCCGGCTTCTAGTCGCGCGTGTCGATCCGCAGGGCGATGACGAAAGCGGCCATGAGGCACAGGCCGATCACCGGCGTCAGCACCGGCCCCGGCACCGCGAACGCCAGCAAAACCCCTGTCCCGAGCGCCAGCGTGGTGACGACGGCCACGGCGATCTTCCAGTCGTCGCCGATGATCAGGTCGTACCAGAACTGCCCGAATCCTCGGATGAAACCCATGCTCCGCTCCTAGCCAGACGTGCTCGGGACGGCGGGTCGCCGGAGGGCGTGGATCATCAGCCGCGACAGCCCGAACCACGCGGCGATGAGCACCGGGATCGCCAGGTCGGCGCCCGGCCACTCCAGGCTCTGGCGGCTGCCGGTGAAGATGCCCAGCCCTTCGACCGACCAGAAGGTGCCGAAGGCCGCGAGCAGCAGGCCGACGCCGTACTTCATGGTGTTCTCCGGCACCTTCGACAGCGGTCCCCTGACAGCGATGCCCACGGCGAGGACGAGGAGCACACCGATGACGGCGGCGCCGATCGCCACCGGCATGTCGCCCGCGCTCAGGCCGAAGGTGATCACGATGAAGACCACCTCGACGCCCTCGAGGAAGACGCCCTTGAAACTGATCATGAACGAGAACCAGTCGAGGCCCCTGGTCGTGACCGCGCCCGCGCTCTCGGCCGCCGCCACCTCCTCGGCGAAGATCTGGTCCTCGTCGTGCATGGCCTTGCGCCCGGACGAGCGCAGGATCGCCTTGCGCAGCCACTGCAGGCCGAAGATCAGCAGGAGGCCGCCGATGGCGAGCTGGAGCGCCGCCGCCGGCAACCAGGTCGTGAGCGCGTACCCGGCGAGGGCGGTGAAGACGGCCAGCGCGACGAGGGCCGCGGCCACGCCCGCGAGCGTGGAGCGCCAGCTCCGCGTCACGCCCATCGCCATCACGATCGTCAGGGCCTCCACCATCTCCACGATCGAGGCCAGCAGCACCGCCGCGCCCAAGCCCCATGCGGCCGCGTTCATCGATCCACCTCCTTCACCACTTCCCTCCACGACGAACTATTGTCCGCTGCAAAATATAACAACTGTTAGTTTGCCCATATATCCAGCGATATGTCTACGAGGTGTGGACCCGGCCCTCCGCTGCCGTACGAACTCACCCCTGGCGATCATCGTCACTTAAAGCGATCATAAGTGTGCTTTAGGTGATGACGAAGGAGTGTGACGCCCTGGAAGAGAACCCGTCGACAGCGCTCGGTTCGGCCATGCCCGCGGAGCTGATGGCCGCCGGAGCGCCCCGACCGAGTCACGACCTCAGAGTGCCCGCGGACCTGGTCGCGGCGGCCGAGCACGGACTGGCCGCCGGCGGCCGGCCGAACAAACGCGTACTGATCATCGGTGGTGGAATGGCCGGTCTGGTCGCCGCCTACGAGCTGATGCGACAGGGGCACGAGCCCATCGTCCTGGAGGCCCAGCAGCGGGTCGGCGGGCGCGTGCTCACCCTGCGCGGATTCGCGCCCGGCCTGTACGCCGAGGCGGGCGCGATGCGGATCCCGCGCGTGCACGACCTCACACTCGCCTACTGCGAGAGGTTCGGGCTGACCCTGCGGCCGTTCGTCATGGGCAACCCCCGCGCCCTGGCCTACATCCAGGGCGTCAGGACCACGATCAAGGAGCTCAACGACAACCCCGACATCATCGACTTCGGCCTGGCCGAGCACGAGCACGGCCGCACCTACGAGGACCTGTGGCGCACCGCCACCCAGGAGATCCACGACCTCTACGCGCAGGAGGGCGAGAACGCGCTCGACCGCATCTGCGCGGAATACGACCGCTACTCCATCCGCAGCTTCCTTCGCGAGCGTGGATTCTCCGAGGGGGCCATCGAGCTCTACGGCGTCATGAGCTTCCGGGAGGCCAACCTCAACGCGGCGGTCATCGAGCAGTTCCGCGAGATCATCGGGCGGGCGTTCGAGGACATGCAGGAGATCGAAGGCGGGGCCGACCGGTTGCCGACCGCCTTCTACCACGAGCTCAGGAACCACATCCGGTTCGGTCACGAGGTCTCCGCCATCGAGCAGGACGACCACTCGGTCACCCTGCACCTCAAGACCGGATCGGGCCGTACGACGCTCACCGGCGACTACGCCATCTGCACGATCCCGTTCTCGGTGCTGCGTGACGTCGAGACCCGGCCCGCGTTCTCCCGCCGCAAGCAGCGCGCCATCCGGGAGCTCAACTACAACGCCTCCACCAAGATCCTCTTCCAGGTGCGGCGGCCGTTCTGGGAGCAGACCGACGGCATCGTCGGCGGCACCACGGTCACCGACCTGCCGATCCGGCGCATCTGCTATCCCTCGCATCCCGTCCCCGACGAACGCTCGATCCTGCTGGCCAGCTACACCTGGGGCCAGGACGCGCTGCGCTGGGGCGCGATGTCCTCGCAGAAGCGGATCGACCAGGCCCTGGAGGACGTCGCCAAGATCCATCCCCACATCTACGACCACTTCGAGTTCGGCGTCACGCACGCCTGGTACAACGACCCCTACGCGGCCGGCGCCTTCGCCCTGTTCGAGCCGCACCAGCAAAGCAGTCTGCATGACGCGATCATGGCGCCGGAGGGCCGCGTGCACTTCGCCGGCGAGCACTGCTCACTGTGGCACGCATGGATCGAGGGCGCCCTGGAGTCGGGGCTCAGCGCGGCCCGAGCCGTACACGAGGCGGGCTGAGCACAGCCGGTGCGAATCGCGGAAGCACCGCGCGCTTCCGCGATTCACGACGGGGCGGCCCGGTCCGACTTGAGCGAACCACTGGAGTCACCACGCGCCCCCGATGAGCGCGTCGTCCTACCTAGCGGCCGAGCAGACAGTCGATGACTCGATCAAGGGCATCCGTGAGTACGTCAGGCGGAGTCGCGAAGTTGAGCCGGACGAAGCCGTTCCCTGACGCTCCGTGGTCGGCGCCCGAGGTGGTGGCGACGTCGGTCCGGTCCAGCAGGTGGGCCGCCGGGTCGGCGAGCCCGAACCGGCGCAGGTCGAGCCAGGCCAGGAAACTCGCGTCCGGCTCTATGTATCCGATGTCCAAGTCGGCGACCATGTTGGTGACCAGCTTCCGGTTGCCGTCCAGGAACCGGACGGCCTCGCGCAGCCACGGCCCGCCGTCGCGAAGCGCGGCGACGGTGGCCGTCATGCCGAGCGGGCTCATGCCGCCGACCGCCGCCCTCGGCAGGCTCTGCCAGAGCCGCGCGTCGTCCGGATTGCTGAAAGCGATCAGCCCGCACCGCAGGCCGGGGAAGTTCCACGCCTTGGTCGCGCTGATCAGAGTGATCGCGTTGTCGTCGATCGAGCCGTACGGGATGAAATCGAGGTGATAGCGCAGCGGCGCGTGGATCTCGTCGCTGATCACTCGCGCCCCGTGCCGCGCGGCGAGTTCGGCCAGGCCTCGCAACTGGTCGCGATCGAACAAGCGGCCCGTCGGGTTGCTGGGATGGCAGAGCAGGACGCTGCCCGCGCCCGCTCGAAGTGCCCGGTCGATGCCGTCGAGGTCGAGTTCGTGGCCTCGTTCTCCGATACGCATCGGAACTTCGACGGCCTCGCGACCGGCGATCCGGATGGCGTCGAAGAACCGGCCGTAGGTGGGGGCCGGCACGGCCACCGGCGAACCCGCCCTGGTCAGGTGCCTGATCGACATGGTCACGCCGCGCATCAGCTCCGGCAGCAGCCGCACTCGGTCCGGGCCGACCGTGAGACCGTGCACCTCGGTGAGCCATTCGGCGGCCGCCTGGGGAACCTCGCTGAGTTCGTCGGCGAGCGGATAGCCGAACGCTTGCCGGCGCACGTCGTCCTGAACGGCGGCGAGGATGGGGCCGGCGACCGGCAGGTCCATCTCGGCGACGGTGAGATCGATGATGTCCCGGCCGTACTGAGACCATCGCTTGTTCCGCCGGGCGCGGGATCGCTCAAGGTCCCAGTCGAGGTCGATCGCCATCTCGGTCAAGCCATGCTCCTTACCTCTTGTGAGGTCGCGACTTCTGCCAGTGATCGCTGGTGGCGCAGGCCGGATCGGTGCGCGAGCCACCAGATTCCCGCGCTGAACACACCGACGAGAATGGAGTCGTACGGCGCGGCGATGAGGCCGGCACCTTCGAAGGAGCCGAGCGCGGACAGCACCGCGAGCATGAGCATGAAGCCCACCAGCCAGCCGCCCGCCACTCGCATCTTCTTTGTTCGGACGAGGTAGATCAGGAAGCCGATCAGCAGCAACGGCACGGCGACCCGGACCTTTTCCCAGGTCGACCAGTAGAGAATGAGGCCGGAAAGCACGAAGGACGCGAAGCCGACTGGAATCGCCCACCTCCGGAGCCAGCCCTTCTCCAGCGGAGTCGTCGCCGCGAGTACGGTGACCGCGACGGAGACGGCCGCGTACGAGAGTCCGTAGTAGAAGCTCAGCGAGCTGGCGATGGATTTCCAGTTCCCGAAGGTGAGCACGATGACCGAGCCGATGCCGACGTTGAGCAGCAGCGCGCGCCGGGGAATGCCGAACCGGGAGTCCACTTTTGTCAGTGCGGCGGGCAGCAGGCCGTTCTGCGCGGCGCCGTAGGTGTAGCGGCCCTTGACGCCGATGCCGATCAGCAGGCTGCCGGAGGGGGAGAAGATCGCGTCGGCGAGCAGCACGGTGGCGAACCAGGACAGGCCGAGCAGGGTGGCGAGCGAGGCGAGCGGCGAATTGAGGTTGATCCCCTGCCAGCCGCTGCCGAGCAGCCCGCTGGGCAACGAGAAGATCATCACGGCTTGCAGGCCCATGTACAGCACGACCGTCCCGGCCAGCACGATCAGCGTGGCCCTCGGCACGGTGCGGCGCGGGTCCTTCGCCTCGCCGGACATCACGGCCGCGGCGTTGATTCCGGTGAACGAGTACACCAGCCCGCCGCCGACCACCGCGGTGAGTGCCGCCGAGACGCCGTAGGGTGCGATCCCGCCGCCGGTCGCCACGTTGGTCGTGTCGAAGCCGCTGGCCAGCAGAAGGATCACGGTAAGTGCCGGGATCACCACCTTGATGGTGGCGACCACGTTGTTCACCTTGGCGAGCAGTTTGATCCCGAACAGGTTGAGCGTGCAGAAGAACACGAGCAGCCCGGCGGCGATCAGCCGTCCCGCCCAGCTCAACGACTCACCGGACATCACCCACGGCAGCCACTTGGCCGCGTATTGCACAACCGCCGTCGACTCGCTCGGCCCGGCGCTGACCGCCTGGAGAAACACCGCCCAGCCGACCACGCTGCCGACCAGCGGGCCCGACGCCAGTTGCGGCCAACGGACGTTGCCACCGGACATCGGATGGCGGAAGGCCAGGTCGATGAAGGCGAGTGATACCAGAGCGGTAGCGACCGAGGCGATCGTCCAGGACAGAAAGGCGGCCGGCCCGGCCGCCTTGGCCGCGGTGTACGGCGCGAGCAGCCAGCCCGAGCCGATGACGCTGGAGAAAGTGATCAGGGAAAGGGATATAGTGCCGAGCCCGCGCCGCAGGCGCTGATCTTCGCCCGGCGAAACGCCCGTCGATGTCTCATTCATGCCCTGAACTATCGATGATGTCTGAATCGTGGAGGTAGACCCGAAATGCCTGGGGCCAGGGTTAGGCTGTGCCTATGACTGTCACCGGCTTCGGTGGCCCCGGTCACAAGATCGAGACAATGGATCTGGTCGTGTTCACCACGGTGACACGCATGGGAAGCCTCGGCGCCGCGGCGACCGAACTACGGCTGTCGATGCCGTCGGTAAGCGCCAGGATAGCCGCCCTGGAGCGCAAACTCGGTGCCGCGTTGTTCGTGCGAGGTCCGCGAGGCAGCGTCACCACCCCGGCCGGCGAGCGGTTGAACGACTACGCACAGCGGTGTCTCGACCTTCTCGACGAGGCGGCCATCGGCGTGGCGAAGCAGGAGACCCAACGGCTCGTACTCGCCGCGCCCGCGAGCCTCGGCGACGTCGTCTTCCCCGCCGTACTGCGGGCTGTCGCGGGCGAACCGATCGCCGTGCACTGCCGGGTCGCACACAGCGGTGAGGTGGTCGGCCGCTTGGTCGACGGTAGCGTCCACGCCGGATTCGTGATGCCCAAGGTGCCGTTGCGCGGGTTGCGGTCCGAGCCGATCAACCGATCCGCGCTGGTGGCGGTGTGCCCTCCGCACCATCCTCTCGCCGATCGCAGACGCCTCACGATCGAACACCTCAGCCGAACCGGCGTCATCGTCTACCGGTGGGGTCGCGACGCCCAGGAACTCGCCGCCTCCCTCGAACATCCGGACCGAGGGCTCAACGCCCCGATCCACACAACCGGCCTGCCGTCGACCGCGATCCGGATGGCGGTCGACGCCGGCTTCGTCGCCATAGTCCCCGCTTTCGTCGCCGCACGATCGATCCGGGACGGCGACACTGTGCTCCTGCCGCTACGGTTCGGCAACTGGCGGGTCGACGTGCAGTTCGTCTACGCCTCGGCCACCGCCGACCGGCTCGGAGTGCGCACCCTGCTGGACAACCTGCCCGCCCTCCGCACCGCCTTCGACGAGGGTTGATCCGCTTCCTTGGCCCGCTCGGCGTTGTTCGTCGGGCGGCGGGCGCGTCAGTGGCGCGCCCGCTCGGCGTAGCGGCGCAGGTGCGCCGCCGCCGTGGTCAGGTCGGCGGCGGCCTCGGCGCAGGCGGCGAGGTGGGCGTCGATCGCCTCGCGCAGCCATGGCGGCGCCCCGCCGGTCGCCAGCCTGGCCTCGATCTCGCGCAGGCGTACGGCGCAGTCGGCCAGCGCGCGGATGTCGGCCTGCAGGAGTGCGGCGTGGGCGGCGATCGCCGCGGGATCGGCTGTCATCGGTCCTCCGGTCGGGGGGGGTCGGCCGCTCAGGGAGTCGGTAGCGCTGGGGCTGTCAGCTCGGGGATCGGACAACGCATGAGGGGCGATAGCGCAGCGGGGCGGCAGCTCGGAGAAGGTCAGCCGCTCAGGCGGTCGTTGGCTCAGGGAGTCGGAAGCGGGACGGCGGCGTCGCGGAGTGTCTGGCGGGCGGTGGCCGACAGGCACAGCAGCGGGCGGGCGCCGTCGAGGCCCAGCTCCCGAAGCCGGCGGGCCAGTGGGTGCGCCGACCCCGGCGCCACGGTCAGCCGGAGCCGTGGCACGGGATGCAGGCGGGCCAGGCCGCGGGTCCGTACGCAGGCGCGCAGCGCGCCGCCCTCCGCCGCCCGCGCGTAGCCGACCAGGTCGCGGTCGCTCACCGGCAGCCAGGGGCCGAGGACCCCGCTCAGCGTGAGCAGCCGGTCGTCGAGGCCGCCGACGGCGATGCGCGCGTAGCCGGTGGTCAGCTCGAACTCCAGCGGCACCAGGTACGGCTCGCCACCCCACAGCCGCGGCGCCACGGTGCCGAGGGCGGCTGCGTCGATCACGGAGCCGGCCAGGAAGCTGCCCGAGCGCCGCCGGTCGGCCCCGCGCGGCAGATCGAGCCAGACGAGCGGCGACCTCGACCGCCACGGACCGGGTACGACGATCCCGAGGTGGAGCTCGCGGTAGGCGCCCGCGCTGGTGCGCCGGTCCCAGGAGGCGTGCACGGCGACCAAGGCGCGCCCGCCGACCCGTACGGCGGGCCCGAACCCGGTCCCCTCCAGCAGCGTCGCCGCCTCCGCCGGGTCCGCGGCGAAGTAGGCCGTGAGGCCGCTGCCGTTGTGGCACCTGATCGGCAGCTCGACCCCGTCCATGGCGTACGTGGGCACCGTGAGGAAGGGCGACCCGGCGGGGCGGGGGGCGCGGTCGGACAGCCGGTACGCCTGCGAGCGGACGACCTGCCCCCGGAACGGCCCGAGCCGCCCGTCGATCCGGCGACGGGCCTCGGGCAGGTCGTCGGCGATGTTGGCGATGTAGTGCTCGATGCTGTGGCAGAGCGGGAACAGGTGGGTGGCGTCGAAGTAGTCCACGACGTACCAGTCGGGATGCGGGTCGAAGCAGGTGCCCGCGCCCTGCCCGTCGAGGGTGGGGACGATGTCGTGCTGGTTGGTGACGCTGGCGACCCAGGTGCGCGGGTCGGCGGGCCGCTTGAAGTCGACGGGCGAGCCGACCGCGACGGCGTGCGTGACGGTGTAGCGGGCGCAGAACTCGGCGTCCTGGGCCAGGTTCATGATGGCCGCGCCACCCGCGCTGTGGCCGATGAGAGCCAGCTCGGCGCCCTGGGGCAGACCGTAGTCGTCGATGGCCTTGGCCAGCGCGCGGCTGTAGGGGCTGCTGTCCAGCACGGCGCTGCTGAAGGCGCCGAGCAGGTCCTGGGGCGAGTCGCCGTCGAGCCGTCCCGCCCGCATGCCGGGCGCCTGGACGACGTGACGTACCGCTCCGTCGAGGCCCGCCACGCTCTGGATGAGCACCCGTCCCGTCGTACCGAGCACGCTGATGTTGCGCAGGAAGCCGAGCAGCGAACCCTGGGGGCTCAGCCGCGCGGTTTCGGCCGCGGACAGGTCGACCCGGCGTGCCGCCCCCTCCCCCGTGTCGAGGACGGCGACCATCCTGTTGCTCATCCCGGTGATCGGGTCGGCGGTGGCGTAGCCCTTGCCCGTCGCGATCAGCCAGGCGGTGCCGTCGTTGAGCGGGTTCTCGTCGAGCAGCGCCCGCAGGGCGAGGACCTCGCCGAAGATCGGGGCGAGGGCGCTGAGCGCGCGTACGGCGCCGCGGTCCTTGAGCAGAGCGCGCAGCGCGCGGACGGCCTCCAGGTCGCGGTCGGCGGCGGCGGCCTCGATGAGCCGGCCGAGCATCGGGTCGGCGCTCAGCTCGGGGTGGTCGAGGGCGACGGCGGCGATCCGCAGCCGCAGTGAGGTGGCCAGCACGCGTACGGCCAGACTCTCCGCGCCCGCCATGCCGCCGAGCTTGGCCGCCAGGGTGCCCAGCGGGCCGCCGGTGAGCGCGTAGCCCAGGCCCGCGCCATTGGTGATGGCCCGCAGCAGCGCGCGGTGGGCCAGGTAGCCCGCCGAGGGGGCGTGCGGCAGGGCGCGGAGCAGGGCGCCGTCGGTGAGCGCGGCCGTGGCGTGGCCCGCCGTCTCCCGGATCGTGACCCCGATGTCGACCAGCTCCCGGGCCGCGGCACGCAGCGGCCCGGCGGCCTGGTCGCTCATCGGGCCGTCCGAAGGGCCGCTCACCGGACCGCCCGGAAGGCCGCTCATCGGGCCGTCCGTCGCGTCATGCTGACGAAGCGAGGGCTCGGATCCTCCGGGACGTTGCGATGCAGTACGTCCGACAGCGTCCGCGTGCTCGTGATGATCCGCATGCCGTGCGGGGTGAAGGTCGCGGCGTTGGACACCCTTGGGGCCAGCAGCGGATTGGTCAGCGCCTGGGAGAAGGCGTCGATGGCGATGATCTTCGTGAGCAGCGGCGGCAGGATGGCGTCGGGGCTGCCGGGCTCCTCGGCGAACAGGCCGACGTACAGGTCGAGGTCGTCGACACTGCGGTAGAGCTCCCGCAACGCGCCGCTGACCCGCTCGTCGCCGGAGACCTGGTCGAAACCGCGCACCCGGGGGAACCTGCAGTGTTGGCGGTAGCTGTTGTAGGGGGCCAGGCCGAGGGTGCGCGAGTCGGCGATGCTGGCCACGTCCACCTCCCTCAGGAGGGGGTCGGTGTTGAACAGGCCGACGCGGCCGGCGCGCTGGCGGGAGGCGTCCTCGAAGAGCCGGCCGAGGCCGTGCTCAGGGATCAGCGCGCCGCCGAGCAACGTCCGCGCCATCGGCAGGTCGTGGCCGCCCACCGACAGCTGGGAGGGGATCAGGCTGTGCCAGCGGTAGACGAGGTTGAACTCCACCGAGGCCCAGTTCTCGCGGTGCCAGGGCACGTGGGCCAGCGTCGCCGACAGCCGCGAGTCCAGGGTGAAGCGGAAGTGGTAGGGCGTGATGTGGTTGATGTACTCCTCGACGACCAGCTTGATCAGCAGCACGATGAGAATGTTGCGCGCCGTCTGGAACAGGCGCTCGTCGTCCCAGCGCGGGCAGAGCTGGCCGAGCAGGCGGGCCACCCTGTTGTGCTCGCGCAGGAACAGCACCGTCAGCATGGTGAAGCCGAGCTGGATGTTGCCCCGGTCGCTCCCGGTCGCGAACAGGGTGTCGCGCTGCTGGTCGGTGAGCTCGGCGAAGCGGATGACGCTCAGGGCGGCGAACTCCGGTTTGACCTTGCCGTTCTCGCACAGGTAGGGCGGGAACTCCCCACCGTTGATGAACTGGCTCTTGAGCAGCCCGCCATGGAAGGTACGGAGTGCGGCCGTCGCCGTCTCGTGCAGGCCGTAGACCTGGTTGAGGTCGATGTGGTGGTTGGAGCTGTTCTTGCGGGGGTCGCGGGGGACGTGGACGTCACCGCGCAGGAAGCCGTCGGTGAACCACTGGGCGAAGTAGGCGAACAGCACCGTGGAGCGCGGGCACGGGATCATGCTCT
Organism: Nonomuraea sp. CA-143628; assembly: GCF_050942315.1. Taxonomy (NCBI): domain Bacteria; kingdom Bacillati; phylum Actinomycetota; class Actinomycetes; order Streptosporangiales; family Streptosporangiaceae; genus Nonomuraea; species Nonomuraea sp. CA-143628. The sequence goes on along the minus strand of NZ_CP192072.1, from coordinate 5,967,788 downwards.
CGCCACGGGTGAACAGGTCGGCGGCCTTCTCGGGGGTGGGCCGGGCGCTCTCGGGCACGACGAGCGGGGGCAGGTGCCTGCCGCTGTAGGTACGGTCGGTCAGCGAGGCCCATGAGGTGTAGTCGGCCATCGTGCTCAGCGGCTCCGGCCGTGGCGGCATCTCGCGGACCGCCTGGTCGATCAGCAGGGCGTTGAGGCGCCGTCGTACGGGCCGGATGGACTGGACGAGATCCCAGAACGGCCGGCCGTTGGTCAGCGCCAGGAACCTGAGCCGGTTGACGGCCCCGTCGGTGGCGATGCTCCGCGCCGTCGTCCTACCCTTGGCCGCCGTCATCCTTCGGCGCCCAGCCCGAGGACGAACCGGTCGGGGAAGATCCCGCCGGCGCGGACGACCCGCCCCTCCGGCGGCGGGAGCAGGCGCACTCCGGGACGCAGCAGCAGGCGGCGTACGGCCTCGCAGATGACGACCTTGGCCGGATGCACGCCCAGGCAGGCGTGCTGACCGAAACCGAAGAAGAGCTGATGGTGGCCCGGCCGATCGAGGCGGAACTCCTCGGGCTCGGCCACCACGTCCGCGTCGAACATGGCCGAGGCCGGCGCGGCGAGCACGAGCGTGCCCGCCGGGATCATCGTTGCGCGGGGGGTGCCGGCGGCCAGGACGTAGTCGCGCTCGCACAGCCGGGGCAGCAGCTTGAAGAACGGGTTGAACCGCAGCGCCTCCCAGACATAGCGATCGAAGCGGGCGGGGTCGGGGTCGCCGGCGGCCTCGATGGCCTGGGCCAGCACCTCCGGGCGCAGCAGAAGCTGCTCGACCGCCTCGACCATGGCTCCGGGCGCGCTCTCCACGAACCCCAGCGGCAGGCCGGCCATGTTGATCAGGATGCGTTCGTCGTCCACGCCGATCTCGGCGGGCAGGGCGGTGGCGGCGAGCCGGGTGAAGACGTCGTCGGGCAGGCGCCGTCCCGCCCGCAGCGCGGCCCGGCGTTCGGTGAGCCGCTCGCGCAGGTAGGCGATCATCTCTGAGCCCGCGCGGACCGACGCGGCCTGGATCTTCGGATCGCCCAGGAAGTTGGCGAAGCCGTCGGTGACGATGGCCCGTGTCCACCGCGACAGGGTCTGCGCGTCGGGGCCGGGGAAGCCGAAGTAGGTCGCGGACACGCCCAGGGCGACAGGGCGGAACAGCCCGTGGACCGTTTCGACGCCGCCGGACGGCCAGGCGATGTCGAGCCGCTCGTCGGCCAGGCGCCCGGCCAGCTCGCGCACCCCGGCCACGTCGCGCGGGTCGAGCATGACCTGCATGAGCCCTTTGTCCCGCCAGTTCATCGGGGTGGCGTCCCGGCCCAGCATGAAGGGGCCGCCCAGCGCGGCGTCGAGACGGGGGCCGAAGGCGCGTACGGAGAAGACCGTCTCGCGGGAGAGCACCTCGGTGACGTCGGCGAAGCGGGTCACGACCGTGAAGGCGGGCGTGACCAAGATGGGGCGTCGCTCGCGCAGCTCGGCGAACAGGGCTCGCCAGTCGCTGCGCAACCACTCACGGACCAGGCCGAACGCGGAGATCGGATCACGCGCCAGCGCCTCGTCGTATCTCTCCAGATGGCCGCCCGTGGTTGTCTGATCGACAGCACCCATGCCGTATGGCCCTTCTGTCCGACGCCGGAGCGAACAAAGATCATTACGGTCTGTAGCCGCAACTAGGCATGCGATACCCATTTCTTGATGGCTACCGTATGGAGTGTTTTGATTCCTCTGAGTGATGGAGTCGTCACTTCCAGGTCATTGCCGCGCGCTGGGGACGCGGCCGTTGAATGAGGAGCCCAATCGTCCTCGCCGATCATGGGAGGTAGCGTGAGCTCGTCATCAGCCCCGCAGCCGGATTCGGGCACGGCGGAGACGGTGACGGCCACCACCGGTCGCCGGACCGTCTACTTGATCGTCCTGGTGGTGCTGCCCGTGCTGCTTCCCGTCCTGGCCGTGCCCGCCGCCTGGGGATGGGGCGTCGGACCGCGTGACGTGGTGATCGCGGTGGTGATGTACCTGGTCAGCATCTTCGGGATCGCCATCGGCTACCACCGGCTCTTCACCCACCGCGCCTTCAGGTGCAACCGGCCGCTGCGCGTCGCGCTCATGCTGGCCGGCGGCATGGCGGTCGAAGGCCCGGTCACCCTGTGGACGGCCGAGCACCGCCGTCACCACAAGTACGCCGACCGCGAGGGCGACCCGCACTCGCCGTGGCGTTACGGCGACAGTGGCCTGGCCCTGCTGCGCGGCATGGCGCACGCCCACATCGGCTGGTTCTACACCGCGCGCGACCGCTCCAGCCGGCGGCACTGGGTGCCCGACCTGCTGGCCGACCCGGATGTACGGCGGTTCGACGCCGCCTATCCGGCCGTGGCGGCGCTGTCGTTCGCGCTGCCGGCCGCGGTGGGCGGGCTGTGGTCGATGTCGTGGGCGGGCGCGTGGACGGCGTTGTTCTGGGGCGGGCTGGTCCGCTACGCCGTGGTGCACCACGTCACGTGGTCGGTGAACTCCATCGCGCACACCTTCGGTGATCGCCCGTTCCGTACCCGGGACCGCTCGTCGAACGTGCGGTGGGTGGCGTTGCTGACGCTCGGCGAGGGCTGGCACAACTGGCACCACGTGGAGCCGACCTGCGCGCGGCACGGGGTGCTCAGCGGGCAGCTCGACCCCAGCGCCCGGCTGATCCGGTGGTTCGAGCTGGCGGGCTGGGCCTACGGCGTGCACTGGCCGGACCCCGACCGCCTGAGCGCCCGCCGCCGCGATTGATCCCCTGGCGGTCGGATGGGCGACCTCGGACGGACATCAAGCGTTCAACTGTCCGCCTCGCACACACCGCTTTACCGGGCGTTTTTTGGGCAAGTCGGTTGTTATGGAGCGGGTTTCTCTGCTGGACTCCACCCCCGGGCTGCTGGTGGACGACAGCGACGACGACGATCCGGTGCTGCTGCGGCCGGACGGCAGCCGGGTCGACACCTGGCGTGAGCACTATCCCTATCCCGAGCGGCTGCCGCGGGAGAAGTACGACCACGACAAGCGGCTGTTGCAGATCGAGCTGCTGAAGCTGCAGTACTGGGTCAAGGCCAACGGGCAGCGCCTGGTGATCCTTTTCGAGGGGCGTGACGCGGCGGGCAAGGGCGGCACGATCAAGAGGTTCATGGAGCATCTCAACCCGCGCGGGGCCACCGTGGTTGCGCTGGAGAAGCCGTCCGAGCGGGAGCGTACCCAGTGGTACCTGCAGCGCTACATCGCCCATCTGCCCGCGGCCGGGGAGATCGTGCTGTTCGACCGCTCCTGGTACAACCGCGCCGGGGTCGAGCGGGTGATGGGGTTCTGCACCGAGGCCGAGTGCCGGGAGTTCATGGTGCAGGTGCCGCAGTTCGAGCGGGCGCTGGTGCGCGACGGCATCCACCTGGTCAAGCTCTGGTTCTCGGTGACGCGCTCGGAGCAGCGCACCCGGTTCATCATCCGGCAGGTGGATCCCGTGCGGCAGTGGAAGCTGTCGCCGATGGACCTGGCCTCGCTGGACCGCTGGGACGACTACACCAGCGCCAAGGAGGAGATGTTCCTCAACACCGACATCCGCGAGGCGCCGTGGACGGTCATCAAGAGCAACGACAAGAAGCGCGGGCGCCTGGAGGCGATGCGCCACGTGCTGAGCCGCTTCGACTACGACAACAAGGACCACGAGGTGGTCGGCACGCCGGACCCGCTCATCGTCAGGTCGGCGTCCGACATCTACGACGAGGACCACACCGCCGGCTCACCCCCCTGATCCGTGGAAGGTGACGGTCAGCTCGCCCTTGTCGACGTCGACCGTGACCGTCGAGCCCTCGAGGATGTCGCCGCTGAGCAGCGCGCGGCCGATCCTGGTCTCGACCTCGCGGGAGATGAAGCGCCGTAGCGGCCGGGCGCCGTAGACCGGGTCGTACCCCTGGTTGGCGATCAGCCGCCGCGCCGCCTCCGTGACCTCCAGGGTGAGCCGCCGGTCGGCCAGGCGCCGCCTGATGTCGTCGAACATCAGGTCGACGATCTGCTCGATCTCGTTCTCGGTCAGCGGCTTGAACAGCACGATGTCGTCGACCCTGTTGAGGAACTCGGGCCGGAAGTGGCGGCGCAGCTCCCCCATCACCCGCTCGCGCGCCTCGGGCTTGATCTCGCCGTCGGAGGTGACCCCGTCGAGCAGGTACTGGGAGCCGATGTTGGAGGTCATGATGACCACGGTGTTGCGGAAGTCGACCGTACGGCCCTGGGCGTCGGTCAGCCGCCCGTCGTCGAGGACCTGCAGCAGCGTGTTGAACACGTCCGCGTGGGCCTTCTCGATCTCGTCGAACAGCACCACCGAGTACGGCTTGCGCCGCACCGCCTCCGTCAGCTGGCCGCCCTCCTCGTACCCGATGTAGCCCGGAGGGGCGCCGACCAGGCGGCTGACCGTGTGACGCTCCTGGTACTCGCTCATGTCGATGCGGATCATGTTGTCCTCGGTGTCGAACAACGCCGCCGCGAGCGATTTGGCCAGCTCGGTCTTGCCGACACCGGTCGGCCCGAGGAAGAGGAAGGATCCGATGGGGCGCCTGGGGTCCTTGATACCGGCGCGGGCCCGGATGACGGCGTCGGCCACCAGCCGCACCGCCTCCTCCTGGCCGATGACGCGCTCGTGCAGGATCTCGTCCAGCCGCAGCAGCTTCTCGCGCTCCGCCTCCTTCAGCCGGCTCACCGGAATGCCGGTCCAGCGCGAGACGATGGAGGCGATCTCCTCCTCGGTCACGACCTCGCGCAGCAGCCGGTGCCCGTGCTGCCGGGTGTCCAGCCGCTCCTCCTCGCCACGCAGCCGCCGTTCCAGCTCGGGCAGCTTGCCGTGGCGCAGCTCGGCGGCGCGGTTGAGGTCGTAGTTACGCTCGGCCAGCTCCGCCTCCCGCCGTACGGACTCGATCTCCTGCCGCAGGGCCTGGACCTTGCGCAGGGCCGAGCGCTCGGCCTCCCACTGCGCTCGCATCGCACCGGCTTCGGCGCGCAGGTCGGCCAGCTCCTTGCGCAGGTCGGCGAGGCGAGTCTGGCTCGCCGCGTCGTCCTCCTTGGCCAGCGCGGCCTCCTCGATCTCCAGCCGCATCACCCGCCTGGTCAGCTCGTCGAGCTCGGCGGGCATGGAGTCGATCTCGGTACGGAGCATCGCGCACGCCTCGTCGACCAGGTCGATCGCCTTGTCCGGCAGGAACCGGTCGGCGATGTAGCGGTGGCTCAGATTCACCGCCGCGACGAGCGCGCTGTCCTGGATCTTCACCCCGTGGAAGACCTCCAGCCGCTCGCGCAGCCCGCGCAGGATCGAGATGGCGTCCTCGACGGAGGGTTCCTCGACCAGCACCGGCTGGAAGCGCCGCTCCAGGGCCGCGTCCTTCTCGATGTGCCGGCGGTACTCCTCGACCGTGGTCGCGCCGATCATGTGCAGCTCGCCGCGCGCGAGCATCGGCTTGAGCATGTTGCCGGCGTCCATGGCGCCTTCGGTCGCCCCCGCCCCGACCACCGTGTGGAGCTCGTCGACGAACAGCAGGATCCGGCCCTCGGCCGCCTTCACCTCGTTCAGCACGGCCTTGAGGCGTTCCTCGAACTCCCCGCGGTACTTGGCGCCGGCCACCAGCGAGCCCATGTCCAGGCTGAAGATCGTCTTGTCGCGCAGTCCCTCGGGGACGTCACCGCGCACGATCCGCTGGGCGAGCCCTTCGACGATGGCCGTCTTGCCGACACCGGGGTCACCGATCAGGACGGGGTTGTTCTTGGTCTTGCGGGAGAGGATCTGGATCACCCGGCGGATCTCCGAGTCACGGCCGATGACCGGGTCGAGTTTGTCCGCGCGGGCCTCGGCGACCAGGTCGCGCCCGTACTTCTCCAGCGCCTCATAGGCCACTTCTGGCATCGCGGAGGTGACCCGCTGGTTGCCCCTGACGGCGGTGAGCGACTCCAGGAAGCGGTCGCGGGTCAATCCCTGGCCGTGCAGCAGCCGTCCCGAGGCGCCCGAGGTACCCTCCTCGATCATGGCCAGCAGCAGGTGCTCGACGGAGACGTACTCGTCCTTGAGCCGTTTCGCCTCCCGCTCCGCGCTGTCGAGCAGCCGGGACAGCCGCTGGGTGACGAAGACCTGGCCAGGTGTCGTCCCCGGCCCGCTGACCTTGGGCCTTCGCGAAAGCTCCGCCTCCAGGTCGGTGATCAGGCTGTCCGTGTTCGCCCCCGCCGCCGCCAGCAGCCGGGGTGCCAGCCCTTCCGGTTGTTCGAGCAAGGCCAGCAGGAGGTGCTCGGCGTCGACCTCGGTGTGCCCATAGCGCACGGCCTTGGTCTGGGCGTCGTGCAGGGCCTCCTGCGATTTCTGCGTCATCCGGTTCGGGTCCACTCCTGCCCCCTTAGTGTCGTTCAGACAAGCGCCGCAGGTCTGCTTCCAGCTCCTCGATCCGGTCGAGCAGGTCGATCACCAGGCCGATGGCGGCGTAGTTGATCGACAGGCCGTGGTGCAGCCGCTGGATCCGGGCGGCCACGGCCACCTGGGCGGGTGAGAAGCACAGCTCTCCCCTGGCGTCCCTGACCGGTTCGAGCAGGCCGAGCGCCACGAGCCGCCGGACGGCCTCCGGGTGCAGGCCGGTGGCGCGCGCGTAGGAGTTCAGGTCCAGGCGCGCCGGCCGTACGAGCGCGTAGGTCATGAACGCCCCCTCGGGTCGAAGGCCGAGACGGCGGCGAGCTGCTCGAACAGCCGCCGCTCCTCCTCGGTGAGCCGGGGCGGCACCATGACGCGGACCTCGGCGAAGAAGTCGCCCACGCCACCGCCACGCGGGTCGGGCATGCCGCGCCCGCGCAGCCGCAGACGGCGCCCGGTCGAGGTGCCCGGCGGCACCTTGAGCTTCGCCTCGCCGCCCGGCGTGTCGATGGCGACCGTGGCACCCAGCGCTGCCTCCCAGGGCGCCAGCGGGAGTACGGCATGGATGTCGCGTCCCTCGACGCGGTAACGGGGATGGTCGGTGATCCGGACGATGAGGAAGAGATCGCCCCGCTGCGCGTCGCCGCTTCCGTGGCCGCCCTCACCGGCGAGCCTGACGCGCCGGCCGTTCGTGACGCCCGGGGGGATCGTGACGTCCAGCCGCCGGCCGCCGGGCAGCGTGATGGAGCGGCGCCCGCCCTTGTACGCCTCCTCGACCGTCAGCGTCAGCTCGGCCTCCTGGTCGGCGCCGGGCACCGGCCCCCAACTCCGCCCGCGCCCGCCGAACATGCCGCCGAGCAGGTCCTCGATGTCGATGCCGCCCTCGAAGCCCTCTCCCCCCGCCGGACGCCACTGACGGCCGCCCCGGGCGCGGGCGTACTGCTCGGGGTCCACGTCGGGCGGCACCTGGCGGAAATCAGGACCGAACGCGTCGTATCTGCGGCGCGTCTGGGGGTCGGACAGTACGGAGTACGCCTCCGAGATCTCCTTGAACCGGTCCTCCGCCCCGGGATCCTTGTTGACGTCGGGATGGTTGGCGCGTACGAGCTTGCGGTAGGCCCGCTGGATCTCGTCCTGGTCGGCCTTCCGGTCGACACCCAGCACTTCGTAGAAGTCCCGCCGGACGACCATCACTCCGCCTTCTTCGACACGACCACCACCGCGGGCCGCAGCTGCCGCTGACCGTCGCCATAGCCGGGACGCACCACCTCGACGACGGTGCCGGGCGCGACGTCATCTCGTTCGACGGTGGCCACCGCCTCGTGGTGGACCGGGTCGAAGGGCACGTCGCTCTCGTCGTGGCGGGCGTACCCGAGGCGGGACAGCACCGCCAGGGCCTGGTCCCGTACGGCCCGCACCCCCTCCGCGATGGCTTGCGCCTCGCCTTTCTGACCGGCCGCGTGGCCCAGGGCGAGCTCCAGGTTGTCCAGGACGGGCAACCACTCGGCCGCCACCCTGTCCCGCTCCTCGGCCCGCAGCCGTTCGGCGTCGCGGGCGATGCGTTTGCGGACGTTGTCCAGTTCGGCGACCGAACGCAGCCAGCGGTTCTCCAGCTCGGCCAGCTTCGCGTCGGTCTCCGCAGAGGCGTCGGTCTCCGCAGAGGCGTCGGTCTCCGCGGAGGCGTCGGTCTCCGCGGAGGCAACGGCCTGGTCCGTCCGGTCTTCGTGGCCGTTCATGTCACTCCGAGTCGGATGTGGTGAACTCAGCGTCGATCACGTCCTCGTCGCGGCCGGAAGCGGCCTCCGTCCTGCCCTGGGGCGGTACGGCCTGCCCGCTGACCGCGAGCCCGTGGTAGACCTGCTGGAGTTCGCCGCTGAGGCCGCGCAGCCGGTCGAGCGGCGCCTCCTCCTTGACCGCCTGCCGGGCGTCCTGGACGAGTTGCTCCGCACGCGCCTTCTCGTGGACGGGGACACCGTCGCCGAGCTCCTGCAGGCGGCGTTCCACCTGGTAGGCGACCGAGTCCAGCTCGTTGCGGGCGTCGATCGCCTCCCGGAGCCGAGCGTCCTCGGTGCGGTGCTGCTCGGCTTCGGCGACCATCCGCTCGATGTCCTGCTTGTCCAGGTTGGAGCTCTCGGTGATGGTGATCCGTTGCTCGGCAGCGGTGTCCTTGTCGCGGGCGGTGACGTTGAGGATGCCGTTGGCGTCGATGTCGAAGGTGACCTCGATCTGCGGCTCTCCCCGGGACGCGGGGCGGATGTTCTCCAGCCGGAAGCGCCCGAGCACCCGGTTGTCGGCCGCGCGTTCCCGCTCCCCTTGCAGGATCACGATGTCGACGGCGCTCTGGTTGTCGTCGGCCGTGCTGAAGGTCTCGGTACGGCGGGCCGGGATCGTGGTGTTGCGTTCGATGACCTTGGTCATGACGCCGCCGAGCGTCTCGACGCCCAGCGACAGGGGTGTGACGTCGAGCAGGACGACGTCCTCGACCTCACCCTTGAGGATGCCGGCCTGGATCGCCGCGCCGATGGCCACGACCTCGTCCGGGTTCACCGTCATGTTGGGGTCCTTGCCGCCGGTGAGCCTGCGTACGAGGTTCTGCACGGCGGGCATGCGGGTCGACCCGCCGACGAGGATCACCTCGTCGATGTCCGACGGCCTGAGCTTGGCGTCCTCCATCGCCTGCTCCACGGGATGGACACAGCGCTCGACCAGGTCGGCGGTGATCTGCTCGAACGTGGAGCGCATGAGCGTGGTGTTGAGGTGCTTCGGCCCCGAGGCGTCCGCCGTGATGAACGGCAGGCTGATCGTAGTCTGGGTCACCGCCGACAGCTCGACCTTGGCCTTCTCCGCCGCCTCGAACAGCCGCTGCAGGGCCTGCGGGTCGCGGCGCAGGTCGATGCCCTGGTCCTTCTGGAACTCGTCGGCCAGGTAGTCGACGATCCGCCGGTCGAAGTCGTCGCCGCCGAGGTGCCCGTCGCCGGAGGTCGAACGTACCTCGACGACCCCCTCACCGATGTCCAGGATGCTGACGTCGAAGGTGCCGCCGCCCAGGTCGAAGACCAGCACGGTCTCGTTGGACTTCTTGTCCAGCCCGTAGGCCAGCGCGGCGGCGGTCGGCTCGTTGATGATCCGCAGGACTTCCAGCCCGGCGATGCGGCCCGCGTCCTTGGTCGCCTGGCGCTGGGCGTCGTTGAAGTAGGCCGGGACGGTGATGACGGCCTCGGTCACCTTCTCGCCGAGGTACTTCGCCGCGTCGGCGGCCAGCTTCCTCAGCACGAGGGCCGAGACCTCCTCCGGCGCGTACTGCTTGTCGCCGACCTGGAAGCGTACCGATCCGTCCGGCCCTTCCACCACGTCGAAGGAGACCGCGTGGATCTCACTCTCGACCTCGTTGTAGCGGCGGCCGATGAACCGCTTGGCGGAGTAGATCGTCCCCTTAGGGTTGAGTATGGCCTGCCGGCGGGCCAGCTGGCCGACCAGCCGCTCGCCCTGGTCGGTGAACGCCACCACCGACGGTGTCGTCCGTGACCCCTCCGCGTTGGGAATGACCGTGGGCTGACCGTCCTCCGTGGCGGCGATCACCGAGTTGGTCGTACCGAGATCGATACCGACTGCTTTCGCCATGGCGAGCTCCCCCTAGCCGCTTGTCTTGCCGAGCAGTTCCTGGGCCCTGGCCAAGTGTTCGGATTCGACGAGAACGTCGTACTTGTCGGCTACCAGCCCGCTCTCCGAGACGAAGTCCCGGCGGCCGCCGTGCACCGCGTGCGAGATCAGGCCGTAGATCGCTCCGGCGATCAGCCCCCACAACAGGCCCCACAGCAGCAGGCCGACCATGGCCGAGGGCCTGGGCGCGAAAAAGATCCCCAGGAACAGGCCGATGAGCACACCGAACCAGGCCCCGGACAAGGCGCCCAATCCGGCGGCGCGCAGGTACGTCATGCGCGAGACCACCCGCTCGATCGAGCGCAGTCCCACGCCTACGATGAGCGTGCCCTGTACTGGGAACCCGTGGTCGGACAGGAAGTCGACGGCCTTCTCGGCCTCGGCGTACGTCGGATAACTGGCGACCGGGACCCGGTTCGCGGTGATCGGGCCCGGAGATGCTAGAGACACGGCTCCTCCTCGCTTTCAGGCGGGATACCTCTGCGTACGCTTTCGGGTGCGTCACACCTTCGAGTCGCGTACGCTTTCGAGGCTTCTCCCGGCATCCAGCCGCCACATCCCCCAGATGTGTAGTCATCACCGTCTGTTTGGTCATACAGGCGGGTCCGCTCAGGCTCCCGCCACACCGGACGGGCCGGACTCGACCCTTCCCTGCGAAACCACGAGACGGACGAGCTCGATGCGGGAGTTGATCTGCAGCTTGCGGTAGACGTGCCGCAGGTGGAAGGCCACCGTGTGCACGCTGATGAAGGTCTGCTCGGCGATCCGCCGGTTGGTCCATCCGTCGGCCACGAGCAGCGAGATGTTCCGCTCGGTCTCGGTGAGGCTGTCCCAGCCGGAGACCGGCCGCTCGGCGTAGCTCCAGTGGCGGTGACGGACGCCCATGCCACGCAGCCGCTTGCGGACGCGCGCCGAATCCCTGACGGAGCCGAGGTCCTGGTAGATCTCGAGGGCGCGATCCAGGCTGCCGGCCGCTTCCTCATGCCGTCCGGCCGCGACGAGCGCCATGCCGAGGTCCTCCACGGCCGAGGCCCGCGCCCACGTGTCGTCCGTCCGCTCGGCGGCCCGGGCGAGGGCGTCGCAGTCGCCGTCGAGCAGACCACGGGCGTGCGCGGCCGAGGCGACCAGCGCGGCGAACTCCGGGTTGCCCTTGCTGAGCGCCTCCACGATGGCCACGACCGCCTCGGCCGCCGGACGGTCGTCGGCGGCGAGGGCGACGCGGACCATCCACGCGCCCGCCGTGGGTTCCACGGCGAGCATCGAACGCAGCCGCCCGAGTGGTGCGGGGAAGTCCGCGAGCCCGAGCGGGGCGGGAAGGGCCGTGAGCAGCGTCATCGCGCTCAGCGGTCCGTCGCGTACCTCGGCGACCTGTGCCGTCAGGAGGGTGTGCCGTGGATGGCCGTCGAGTGGACCGCCTGCTCCCTCCGCGACGTACCGCGACGCCGCGCGCAGGTCGCCGCGACGCAGCGCGACGGTGGCGAGGACGGCGTTGGCCACCATGGCGGGCAGCGGGGTGCCCAAGCCGGTGGCCAGGTCCAGGGCTCTCTCCGCCTCGGTGACGGCATCGGCGAAACGGCCCGCGGCGAGCTCGGCCCGCGCCTCCAGAGCGGAGGCGTCCGCGGTCCAGGGCAGCTGGCCGTCGGCGGACATGTCCGCACGAGCCTCCCGGAGGATCGCGCGGGCCTCGTCGAGCCGGTGGATGTCTATGAGCAGCGCGGCGGAGACGAGCAGCTGGTCGTAGCGGTGCACAGGGTCATAGCGATGCGCGGGCGGCTCGTCCGTCCCGGCCAGTCGCCGGGCGTCCTCGGCGAACGCCAGCGCCTCGGAGAGGCGGCCCTCTTCCCACTCGGTGACCGCGAGCGCCACCAGGGCCGCGACCTGGGCCGACGGACCGTACCGGGTGCCGCCGTCCAGGATCTCGCACGCGTACTCCCGGGCGGACGTGCCCGAATCCCGCAGGCGCGTCAGGGCGTACAGCCTGACCAGGACCGCCCGATCGCGCACGTGGCCGGGCAGGTCGGGCACGGCCAGCACCGTCTCGGCCTGCCGCAGGGCGTCCTCGATTCGGCCGGTCAGATACATGATGTCCGACAGGAGGCAGCGCAGTTCGGCCGTGTCGTCCGCCGGGTCGCGATCGGCCAGGCCCCCGTTGACCAACTGCTCGGCCTCCTGCAACCGCCCCCAGGCGATCGCCGTGTCAATGAGGGCGACCAGGTGGCCGGGGCTGTGGCGCGGATCGGGGCCGGGGCTATGGCCGGAGCCGAGGCGGGAGATGTCCGGTGGCTGACTTGTCGGCCCGGCGTAGCCGTCCGGTGGCCGGCTCGCCGGTTCGAGGTAGACGTCCGGTGGCCGGCTCGCCGGTTCGGCGTGGGTGCGGACGCCGAGTTGGTCCAGCAGCGCGTGCCGTACCGGTAGCGGGACCCGCGTGGCGACCACGAACCTGACCAGTTCGTGCCGGAAGGTGAGGCCCTGCGGGGTGGCGGCAAGGATGCCTGCCGCCATGCACTCCTCGACCAGCGGAAGCAGGGCGGCCGGTGTGGTGCCCAGCAGTGACACGGCCTGTTCCGGCGAGAAGGACCGGCCCAGCACGGCGACGGTCTCCACCAGATTCCTGGCACCTGCGCTGAGGGGGTCGATCCAGTGGCGGACGACCATCCGCAGCCGGTGGGGAACGTACCCATGCGGCAGGACGGTTCCGGCTCCCAGCCGCCCTTCGTCCCGGAGACCGGCGAGCAGCTCGCTGATCAGCAGCGGGTTGCCGCCGGCGCCGCCCGCCAGTGCCAGCAGGGCCGGCTCGGGTGGCGCCCCGAGTGTCTCCGTCATCAGCCCGGCGACCGCCTCCGGCGAGAGCGGCGTGAGCTCGACCCTGGCGGCCCCTTCTCGCTCCAGGAGGTCGAACAGGAAAGCGGCCTGGCCCTGTTCCACGGCGGTGGATCGGCTCAGCAGCCAGCCGATGGGCCGGGACGCGAGCACGTGGTGCAGGGCGCGCAGCACCATCAGCGTCATCGGGTCCGCCCAGTGCAGGTCGTCGAGTACGACCAGCACCGGTCCCGTGGCCCGTTCCTCGAGGCCGGATCTCAGGCGTTCGAGGGTACGCGCCCGCGAGTCGCCCGGATCACCGCAGGCGGCGGGCTCGAAGCGCAGGTCGAGAGCCTGGTACAGCATTCCGCAGGGGATCAGCTCGCCCAGCTCCCCTGGGCCGCCCTGGAGCACGCTGATGTGGCGCTCGCCCGCGGCGCGGGCGGCTTCGGTGAGCAGGCGGGTCCGGCCTGCCCCGGGTTCGCCGTCCACCAGCAGCGTCCCGGCCGCGCCACCCTCTATCGTGCGCAGCAGGCTCTCGACACAGTGCCATTCCCGATCGCGTTCCCACATTCGCATCCCCCAACTCCTGGCTATCCGGACGGAGGACGCCGAACCCCATGCCGGGGGAGATTTTTCGCATTTCACCCTCTTGACCCAGACTTACACAAGAACCCATGATAAGTGGCCATGCGACGTCGAGCCATCCCCTTACTCTTCGCTACCCTGCTGCTCGCCCCATTCGCACCCTTCGTTCCAGCTGCCATGGCTGGTCCGAAGGCCGCACAGCTATGGGTCGAGAGCCCGCAGAAGACCGTCTACCGCACGACGACTCTCCCGCAGAGTCCGAGCACCTCCATCAGCCTCGTAGCCGCCCGCGGTGAGTACGAGAGCGCGCAGATCGCCGTACGCGCGAAAGAGCGCCTGCGCATCAAGCGCGTCCGATTCGGCGACCTGACCTCGGGCGGCAGGCGGCCGATCGCGGGAGCCAACCTGAGCTACCACTTCGTCGCCTACAAGGACGACAGCAAGGTCGCGGCGAACCCGTTCTTCCCCGACCGTGAGAGCGACCCGCTCTATCCCGAGTCGGCCATGCCGGACCCGCTCTCCAACGACCAGGAGACCTGGGTCGAGGCCGGCCAGACTCAGCCGGTCTTCGTCACCGGGTTCGTGCCACGCGGCACGGCACCCGGCACCTATCGAGGAACGGCGACGGTCGAGACGACCCGGGGCGACTACCCGGTCCCGATCACGTTCAGCGTGCACGCCGTCGAGGTCCCCACGATCGACAAGTCACCGTTCACCAACTACCAATGGACGATGACGAACGGTTTCACCTGGGACGGCTTCAGCTGGAACGGTGCGGCCGGCCAGGCCTATGACGTCGGCAAGTACTACTACGGCGTCGAGACCTACAGCGACGCGTGGTTCCGCCTCATGGACGAGTTCGCCCGCAAGCTCGCCGAATATCGCACCAACATGGTCTGGCTCCGCACTGACCTGTTCCTGCAGTCCACCGGCACGGAGCTGTCGGACTTCGTCAAGGGGATTCCGGGCGACATCGACTGGACGAACTTCGACCGCTACGTCGAGACGTTCAAGCGGCACGGGATCACCAACTTCGCCAACCAGCATCTCGTTCACGCGCTGAACAAGATGCCGGACAACGAGAAGCCCGACGACAGCTGGAACGCCAAGCTGCCGGACAGCCTGCCGGTCACCGACGCCTTCCTGACCAACTATCTGACCGCACTGCACCAGCACCTCAAGAGCAAGGGCTGGACGAACGGCCTGACGTGGTACCAGCACATCCGCGACGAGCCCATCACCGCCGACCAGCGCAACCTCTGGACCTATGTCGCGCGCAAGATCAAGCAGATCAATGCCGACATCGGCGCCGATTTCCGCACCATGGACGCCGATCCCGATGGCATCCTGCTCGACGACAAGACCAAGCCCTATGTCGACACCTGGGTTCCGCTGACGCCGGCGTTCGAGCGCAAGAAGGCCGGTTACCAGGCGCAACAGGCCGCGGGTCAGGACCTGTGGGTCTACACGTGTGAGGTCAACACTCCCCCGTGGCTCAACCGCTTCTGGACGCAGCCGACGATGACCGGCCGGATGCTGTTCTGGGACCTCGAGCGCGAGGGCGTGCAGGGTCATCTGCACTGGGCGTGGAACGCGTGGTACGTGGGTCCCTGGAAGGGCGACTCCTACATCGTCTATCCCGACAAGGCCAACCTGACGGTGAAGAGCAGCCTGCGTTTCGAGGCGCATCGCGATGGTCTGGAGGACTACGAGCTGCTCTACATCCTGAAGAAGCGCGACCCGGCTCTGGCGAAGCGGATCGTCGACAGCGCGATCAGCCCCGAGGACCCGCGGCGCTACACACTCGACCCGGCCTATCTCGACGCTCTGCACGGCTACCTCGTGCGGGCGGCCGCGGGCGATCCTGTCGGCGCCATTCCCCAGCCGACCAGCCCCTATGAGGGCCAGGACGTCCCGAACACCTTCCTGGTCGACAACACCGACAACAGCGTCGGCTACTCCGCCGGCTGGGCGCCCCGGCAGCGGCAGTCCGCGTACCTCGGCAGCGTGCACATCGGCAAGAGCGCCGGTGACAAGGCGACCTACGAGTTCGAGGGCACCGGTATCGACGCGTTCTTCGAGAAGAACACGACGACCGGAAAGGTGTCCGTGTCGGTCGACGGCGGGCCGGGGACAGTGCTCGATCTCTATGAGGCGGTCCAGTACGACCGCTTCACCGCCTATCGAAAGACCGGGCTGACACCAGGCAGGCACCGGATACAGATCACCAACCTGGAGAACAGGGAGGTGCGGTTCGACGGATTCCGGGTGCGACTCGCACCTGGGCAGCGGCACTTCGACGCGACGTTGAAGGATCTCAAGCTCACCAACGTCTCGGAATTCTCCTTCGAGGGATATCGCGGTGACTACACGCTGCTCGTCAACGAGGGGAAGAGCACCGTCGGCCTGACCCCGGCGCTGACCGACGCCGGCGGCACGATGACCGTCGACGGCAGCCCCGTCGCCAATGGCGCGAGCGTCGACGTCAACGTGGCGAACGGCAAGAACAAGGTCGAGATCCGCACGCTGGCGAGCGATGGCAAGACCGCGAAGACCTATGCGCTCACCCTCGTGAAGGGCGCGGTGAACACGGCGGACGCCAACATCGCCCGCAGCTATTCGGCCGTGTCCGCTTCGGCGGCCCGCGATGGCGACGGCGGCGCGCAGTACGGCCCGCAGAAGATGGTCGACGGCGATTACGGCACGATGTTCGCCGCCAAGATGGGCTACACCGACGCGAACCCGTTCCCGCACGAGATCGTGCTGGACTGGAACGAGCCGAAGGCGTTCAACACGCTCGTGCTCGCGACCCGTGGCGGCATTCCACAGGGCCTGACCGATGTCGACGTCGAGGTCTCGGCCAACGGCACCGACTGGACGACCGCCGTGCGGGGCGCCGCGTTCCGGTGGACGCACGACGATGACGACGGGGTCATGGAGTACGCGGCCGCCGATCTTCCCGACCTGCAAGGCGTCAGGAAGCTGCGCCTGAAGATCAACGACGCGAACTACACCCGCTGGAGCATGTACGCCGTCTATGAGCTGGAGCTCTACAACCTGCCGGCTTCGCGTAAGACGGGGTAGCCACCAGATCACCGCCCGTCGCCGAACCAGGGGGACGGGCGGTGATCGTCATGCGGATGGCTTCGGGAGGGGTGCGTCGAAGTCGTAGAGGCGGGCGTCGACGTGATCGAGCGCGCGCCGTACCGCACCCAGGACCGCGGCCTGCTCCCCCAGATCGGAGATCGCCACCACGGGAGGTTCGAGGCAGAACGGGTCCAGGTGCCGGCGCACCGGCTCGAGCAGCACGTTGCCCGAGCGCGAGACGCCACCGCCGATCACCACCAGCTCGGGATCCACGGTCAGCACCAGCGCGGCGATCCCTTCGGCCAGGTCGCGCGCGTACTGGTCGACCGCCCACAGCGCGGCCGAGTCGCCGGACCTGGCCGCGGCGAAGACCTGGGCGGCGGCGTCCTGTGGCGCCGTGCCGGGCGGCAAGCCCTGGAAACCGGTCAGATGGACGGGCGCGCGGTGCCAGCCGATCAACGGCAGCGCGCCGATCTCGCCCGCGCCGCCCCTGGCTCCTCTGAGCAGTTTGCCGTCCACCAGGATGCCCGCGCTCGTGCGCACGCCGGACAACACGAACACCAGGTCGTCGACGCTGCGGGCCTGGCCGCGCCAGCGCTCGGCGAGCGCGGCCAGGTTGCAGTCGTTCTCCACCAGCACGGGGCAGTCGAAGCTCGCCCGCAGCTCACCCGCCAGATCGAGGCCGGTCCACTCGGGCAGGACGACCGACAGCTTCACCACGCCCTCGGGGGTCACCACACCGGTGGTGCCCGCGCAGACGGCGGCGATGCCGTCGGCGGTCAGCTCGGCGGCCTCCAGGGCGCCCGCGATCGCCCTCCTGAGTCCGGCCAGGCGCTCGGCGCGGCCGGCGGCGGCGGTGGTCCGCTCGTCGTGCGCGGCCACGACCGTGCCCTCCAGATCGGCGACGCTGACCCGGAGCGTAAAGGAGCCGATGTCGATCCCGAGCACGTGACCGCCCGCCGCGTGGAACGCGAACAACCTGGCCGGCCGCCCCATCTGGCCGCTCTCCGGCGGCAGCTCCTTGAGCCAGCCCGCCGCCAGCAGCTCCTCGACCAGGCCCTCCACGGTCGGCCTGGACAGCGCGGCCTCCTTTGCGAGGTCGGTCAGTCCGAGCGGCCCCCGCGACCGGACCGTGCGGAGCGTCGTCACGAGATTGATCCGGCGAAGCCGCGAGGTGTCGCCGCCGCGGATAGTCATGCTTGCCCCCTTGACAGATGCTATGCGGCAGAAATAAAAACATCCTTCATTAGTAAGTCTCACTATAGGGGATGTGGATGGTCACTCTTGCCGTGATCGGAGCGGGCCTGCGCGGCGCGGGTTACGCGAGGCTGGCGCGCGAAGCCGGGTGGGCCGAGGTCGTGGCCGTCGCCGAGCCCGACCCGGCCAGGCGGGCGGAGTTCGCGGCGGAGCACGGCATCGCGGCCGAGCGCGCCTTCGCCGACTGGCGAGACCTGCTGGCCGAAGAGCGGCTGGCCGACGCGGTGATCGTGGCCACACAGGACCGCCTGCACCTCCGACCGACCGTACGCGCGGCCGAGCTGGGCTACCACATCCTGCTGGAGAAGCCGATGGCGCCGACAGAGGAGGATGCCGCGGCCATCGCCGCGGCCGCCGACCGCAACGGCGTGATCCTGGCGGTCTGCCATGTGCTGCGCTACGCGCCCTACACCACCAGGCTCAAGGAGCTTCTCGACGAGGGCCGGATCGGCCAGATCATGAACATCCAGCATCTGGAGCAGGTCGGCTGGTGGCACCAGGCACACTCCTTCGTGCGGGGGAACTGGCGGAACGAGGCCGAGTCGGCCCCGATGCTCCTCGCCAAAGCGTGCCATGATCTTGACTGGATCGCGCACATCAAGGGCGAGGTGCCCGAGCGAGTCTCCTCCTTCGGCAAGCTGGTCCACTTCACCAAGGAGAACAAGCCCGCAGGGGCCGCCGACCGATGCCTGGACTGCTCCCTCGAACCCACCTGCCCCTACTCGGCCAAGCGGCTGTACCTGGACTCCCTCGCCGATCCGAACCGGCGCATCTGGCCGCTCGGCGCGATCACCCGGGATTTCACCGAGGACGGCGTGCTCACGGCCCTGCGTGAGGGCCCGTACGGCAGATGCGTCTACGCCTGCGACAACGACGTGGTCGACAGCCAGGTGGTGATCATGGAGTTCGCCGACGGCACGAGCGCCACCTGCACCGTGACCGCGTTCGGCGCGCTCGAGCACAGGAAGACCAGGATCTTCGGCACGCGCGGCTCGATCGAGTGCGACGGCGAGACGCTGCGCGTGCACGACTTCCTCACCAATGAGGTGTCGGTGATCGACGCCCTCGCCGGAGCGGACGCCTCGGCCGCCTCCGGGCACGGAGGGGGTGACGGGGCGCTGCTGAAGGCGTTCTTCGCCGCCGTCCGCGACAACGACCCGGCCTTGGTCTCGACCGACGCGCAAGCCAGCCTCGCCACCCACCGGGTGGTCTGGGCCGCGGAACAGGCCAGGCACACCCGTACCGTCGTCTCGATAGAAAAGGCCCCCCAGCATGCGTAAAATGACGGCCGTCCTCCTGATCGGCGCCCTCGGCCTGGCCGCCTGCGGCAAGAAGAACAGCGGCGAACCCGCCCAGCAGTCACTGTCGTACCGCTCGACCTGGGGCGCGGCGGAACCCCAGGCGAAGATCATCAAGACGATCTTCGACGACTTCGCCAAGGAGACGGGCACCAAGGTCGACCTGAAGTTCGTCGGCCGCACCGGCAACGAGAACCTCAACGCCGAGATGGCCTCCGGCCAAGGCCCCGACCTGTTCGACACCACCACCGGCGACATCGACACGCTGACCGCCCAGCAGATCATCGGCCCCATGGACGACGTGGAGAACGCGCAGATCCCCGGCGAGGGCGAGACGGTCAAGGACGTGCTCCCCGAGCCGGTACGGCGGGCCTCCTCCGGCAAGAACGGCCTGGCCTACATCCCGCACACGATCATCTCCACCGCCATCTGGTACGACGCGGCCAAGCACCCCGGGCTGAACCCGCAGACCTGGGAGGAGTTCATCGCCTTCCTCGACGAGTCCAAGAAGGCCGGCCGCACCCCGATCGGCCAGGACGGCACCATCGCCCTCTACAACGTCTTCTGGTTCTACAGCCTGCTGGTGGGCGCCAACGGCGCCGGGAGCCTCGCCGAGCTGGCCAAGGACCCGGCCAACTGGGACAAACCCCAGGTGCTCGACGCGGCGAAGAAGGTCGAGCAGCTCGCCAAGGGCGGCTACTTCCAGCGGGACTTCATGGCGACCAAGTTCCCCGCCGCGCAGAACGCCTGGGCGGCGGGCACGTACGACCTGAACCTCAACGGCACCTGGCTGGCCGGCGAGGTCCAGCCCCAGCTGGCTCCCGGCTTCAAGATCGCCTCGTTCCAGGTGCCCACCGGCGGCAAGAAGTCCATCGAGGTCGGCACCCTCGGCTGGGGCGTGAACGCCAAGGGCAAGAACGTCGCCACGGCCAAGAAGTTCCTGGCCTTCGCGCTGCAGAAGAAGTACATGGAGCAGTTCTCGACCGTGGCGCTGAACATCTCCTCGCGCGGCGACGTGCCCGCGCCCGCGCACATGGCCAACGTGCAGAAGGCGGTCCTGCAGGCCAAGGAGACGCACCTGAGCTACGACTACGCGGGCGCCGACAAGACCTGGTGGGCCGACATGTTCCTGCCGCTGAGCGACAAGCTCCTGTCCGGCAAGATCGACGCGACCACATTCGTCCGCGAGGGCAAGAAGAGCACAGCCGAGCACCTGGCGACTGGATGAAAACCTATGAACGGGCCTTCTGGCCCTTTCTGCTGCCCGCGCTCCTGATCTACACCTTGCTGTTCGTCGCGCCCTCGCTGTTCGGAATCTGGGTCGGCTTCACCAAATGGTCGGGGCCCGGCTCGGAGATGACCTGGCGCGGGCTGGACAACTACGTGGCGCTGCTGCACAACGAGGTCTTCGTCACGGCCTTCACCAACACCTTCGTCATGGCGACCGTCGGCGGCGCCCTGGTCTTCGGCTTCACCTTCCTCGCCATGGTCGTGCTCAGGCAGCTCAAGGGGCGGGCCTTCATCCGGGCCGTCGTCTTCCTGCCGATGGTGATCTCGATCATCGCGATCGGCGCGGCGGTGGGCTTCCTGCTCAACCCCGAGGGCGCGGTCAACACCGTGCTCGAGTGGATCGGCCTGGATCCGCGGCCCTGGCTCGGCCCCGACATGGTCTTCCGCTGCATCGTGGGCGGCCTGGTCTGGTCGAGCACCGGCTTCTACGTCGCGCTGATGATGTCGGCGGCCGACGCCATCCCGACACACGTGTACGAGGACGCCCAGCTCATCGGGGCCACCAAATGGGAGCAGTTCCGGCACATCACGCTGCCGTTGACCTGGGACGTCCTCGCCGTGGCCGCCGTCCTCTGGGTGGTCGGCAGCCTGAAGATCTTCGACATCGTGCTGGCCTTCACCACCGCGGGCACTTCTGCCGCGCCGCCGATCCCCGCCCGCACGATCGCGGTGCAGCAGTACATCGTGGTGAAGGGCGCCGGCCTGCCGGAGCTGGGCAGCGCGGCCGCCATGGGCGTGATGACGCTCCTCGTGACGGCCGTACTGATCGTGCTGACCCGGCGCATCACCAGACGTGATCGAGTGGAGCTGTCATGAGACGTCTGATCGGGGACATCCTGCTGCCCCGGGCCACGGCGATCGCGTTGTGGGTCTGGGTGGCCTTCAACCTCGCCCTGATCGGGTGGGTGGGCATCCAGTCGCTGAAGGATTCGGGCGAGGTGTGGCAGGAGCCGTTCGGCCTGCCGAAGACCCTGCGCTGGGACAACTTCGGCTCGGCGTGGCAGGCGGCGGAATTCTCCGCCGCGGCCATGAACAGCGTGGTGCTGACCCTTCTCGGGTCCGTGCTGATCGTGGCGGTGTCCGCCCCCGCCGCCTATGTGCTGGCACGCTCAAGCCGGCGCGTCGCCGGCCCCGCGATCAACTACTTCGCGATAGGGCTGAGCATCCCGATCCAGACGATCCTGGTGCCGATCGTGGTGATCAAGCTGTCGGTCTACACCTTCATGGAGGACTGGGTCACCGGCTGGTGGGACAACCGCATCACCTTGCTGGTCTTCCAGGTGGCGCTGTCGGTGCCCTTCGCGGTGTTCGTGCTCACCGGGTACATGCGCTCGCTGCCGCACGAGATCGAGGAGGCGGCCGAGATCGACGGCGCCGGCCCGCTCCGGGCGTTCGTTCAGGTCATCATGCCCGTGGCCAAGCCGGGCTTGACGACCGTGTTCGTGCTCAACGTCATGGGCCTGTGGAACGAGACCCTGCTCGCCCTGCTGATCGCTCCTCTCCCTGAGGAACGCAACCTGCCCGCCGCGCTCCTCGGTCTGTACAGCAGCATGCAGTACAGCTCCGACTGGGGCGGCATGTTCGCGGGCATCGTGATCCTGGTCTACCCCATGATCGTGCTCTACCTCTGGCTGGGCCGCCGCATCGTCGACGGCATGACCGCCGGAATCAGCAGGTGATCCGCGACCGGCCCGCAGAGCGCGTCTAGCCTATTTTTCCGGTTTATTGACGGAAAAATACGGCGTCGACAGACTCTGCGGCATGTCCCAACCCCATGATCGTTTGTCGCGGCTCAGCCGGGCCCTCGGCCTCACCGTCCTGCTGTCCGGCCTGGTCATCGGCCCGCCGGCGGCGGCGCAGGCGCCGAGCACGTACGCCAACCCGGTATCGGCGGGCGTGGTCGACACCTTCCCCGACCCGACGATGATCCACGGCAAGGACGGGTTCTGGTACGCCTACGGCACCCAGAACCCGGTGTTCAACAGCAAGGGCGAGGACGGCGAGCGGATCTTGCCGATCCTGCGCTCCAAGGACATGGTGCGCTGGGAGTACGCCGGGCAGGTCTTCACCCCGGAGACCCAGCCCGCCTGGCACAACGCCGCGCGGCTGTGGGCTCCGGACGTCAGGTACATCAACGGCAAGTACTACCTCTACTATTCGGTGTCCTCCAACGGGGGTGATCTCGGGCTGGCAACGGCACCGACCCCGACCGGGCCGTGGACCGACGCGGGTGACGTGCTGCCGTCCTCGACCACCTGCCCCACGGGCAACATCGACCAGGCGCAGTTCACCGACATCGACGGCACCCCGTACATGTACTGGGGAAGCTACGAGGTCATCTGCGTCGCGAAGATGAACGCCGACGCCACCCGCGTCGAAGGCGCGGCGACCCAGGTGGCCAGGGGGCGCCGGATGGAAGGCGCGTACGTCGTCCGGCATGACGCCTTCTACTACCTCTTCTACTCCGACGCCGGCTGCTGCCAGGGCGCCTACAGCGGCTACCAGGTCAAGGTCGGCCGGGCCACCACCCCGTCGGGCCCGTTCGTGGACGACGAGGGCGTCAACCTGATGGACCTGACCAGTAAGGGCGCCATCGTGGTCGGCGCCAACGGCAACCGCTGGGCCGGCCCGGGACACAGCGGCTTCCAGACCGACCTGTCCGGCCAGGACTGGCTCGTCTACCACGGCATCTCGACGGCCGACCCCGATTTCCCGCCGATCGGCGGCGGGCGGCTCGCGGGCCTGAGCAAGCGCCCGCTGCTGATCGACCGGCTGGACTGGATCGACGGCTGGCCGGTGGTACGCGCCGGAGCCGGACCGTCCGAAGGCGCCCAGCCCGCGCCGGTGACCTCCTTCGCCGCCGGCGGCGCGTTCAAGGACGGCTCCCTGACCGGCTGGCGGGCCGAGGGCGGCTGGTCGGTGCGGACCGATCAGGACGCGCGGGGGTACGCGAGCCACGCCGGAAGCGCCACCGCGTACCTGGTCTCCGCGAAGAAGGCCCCCACCGCCGACGTACGGGCGCAGGCGGACCTGCGGGTCACCGACGGCGCCGTCGGCCTCACCCTCGCCTACGCCAACCGCGAGAACAACGTCGTGGCCTGGCTGGACCGCGACGGCCGCGCGCTGGTCACCGACGTGGTGATCGGCGGCAGGAGCCGCGGCAGGTCGGTGACGGCGCTGCCGGCCGGGTTCGACTTCGGCACCTGGCACACCGTGGTGGCCGAGCTGCGCGGCACCCAACTGACGGTCAAGGTGAGCACCGACCAGCTCGGTGACCCGGTCGCCGAGCAGACCCGCCGCCTGCCGAAGGCCGCGGCCCGTCACGGCTCGGTCGGCGCGGTCGCGCGCGGCGGCGGCGCCGATGCCGACAACGTCGGTGCCGCGAAGCTGTACACCCCCGTCACCGAGCGGGTGCCCGACCCCCGGCCGGGTCCGTTGCTGCCCGCCTACAGCGACGAGTTCAACGGCGACACCGTCCCCGGCTCGCCGTGGCAGTGGGTACGCGGCCCGGCGGCCGGTGTCACCATGACCGGCGGCGCGCTGTCCTGGCCGACCCAGAACGCCGAGCTGTACCAAGGCACCAACACCGCCTCGGTGCTGCTGCGGGACGCGCCGGAGGGCGACTACACGGTGGAGACGAAGATCGACTTCGCGCCTGCGCAAGCGGGGCAGCAGGCCGGGATCCTGCTGTACGAGAATGACGACCGGTACTTCAAGATGGTGCACTCGGTGGTCCCGCTGCAGCGGGGCAACGGGGCGGTGGTCCAGCTCAGCGAGTTCGCCAAGGAAGGAGAGCGGCCGACGACCACCCCGCCGACCGCGGTCTTCAACGGCCCCATGTTCGGCGGCCCGGCCGCCGACACGATGTGGCTGCGGCTGTCCCACCACGCCGACACCGCGCACGGCGAGACCGAGGTGCGCGCGGCGACCAGCAGGGACGGCGAGCACTGGGTCCACAACGGCGTGTGGACGCTGCCGGCCAAGGAGCGACTCAAGATCGGGCTGGTCTCGATGAACAAGTCAGGCGCCGTGGCCCAGTTCGACTACGTCAGGACTTATCGCGACTGATCCCGCTCAGCCGGTGCGGGTCCGGTGCGGCCGATGTGGCCGCACCGGACCGCCCCGGGTGGGTGTCAGTAAGCGAGGGGCTCAGTTGACGGTCACCCTGATCTCCGCGAACTCGTTCGCGGAACTGGAGATCTTCACCCCCCACGCACCGCTGCTCACCGCCTTGGCCTTGATCAGGTATCTGCCCTTGCCCTTGGTGACGCTCTTGCGGTTGGTGCCGGATCCCTTGAAGAACAGCTCGGCCGTCTCGTTGTTGAGCGTGCTCCAGGGGTCGTTGACGCTGTCACGCTTCTGCACCGTGCCGGTGTGCCGGACGGTGCTGTTCTTCGGGACCGACTGGCCGCTGACCGTGTGGGACACCTGGTAGAGGCCCTTCTTCTCCACCTCCGAGTGCTGCTGGGCGCTGCGCGAGCCGCGCAGTGCCTCGGCGTCGGCGTCGGCGAACAGACCCCTCCCCGTGCCGGGCGTCCCGGAGTCGGGCCTCCCAGAGCCGGGGAACTCCGCCCGCCAGAAGCCGGAGTTCTGGGCGATGACGACCGCGCTGAACTTCCCGTCCTCTCCCGTCTCCGTACGGGTGATCTCGGTCCACGCGAGCTCCTGGTCGGCGCGGAACTCCAGCAGGATCGGCCGGCCGCCGAGTCTCGCGTCGTCTGCTCGCAGGACCCCGGTGAAGGTCAGCTCGTCGCCCTCGGGCACCGGATCGGGCGCCAGGCGGAAGTCGTCGATCCGCGTCGCCACGCCCGCCTGGTCGTCGGTCGCCACCGTGAAGGTGTCCTCCACGGCGTCACCGCGCGCGCTGACCCGCGCCCGCCAGACCCCCACGGTCTTCACCACGGCCTCCGCCCGCCACAGATCGCCGAACTCGCCGCTCTCGACATGTTCGAACGCGAGCCGCTCCCGCTCCCCGCCGGGGCCGTACAGGAGACCGTCGAGGCGGCGTACGCCGGCGGTCGCGACCTCGACGACCAGCGGCGCTCCGGAGATCACCGGGGCCGGCGTGATGTCGATCGACTCGATGATCCCGTCGTCACGCAGCAGCTTCCACAGGATCGTCCGCGGGGTGGTCCTCAGGGTCGCCATGGTCAGCACACCTCTCTGAAGGGGATCTCGGGTATGAACCTGGCCCACTCGGCCGGGCTCAGGTCTGCGCCCGCGCGGGCGCAGATCCGGGTCACGGCCAGGGCGGGGTCGACGGGGATGTCGTGGATGGTGCCGTCCGCCGCGATGCTGCGCAGTCGCCGGCCGTCGGCGGAGAATCCCAGGGCCAGCACCCCGCCGGCGTGCGCCTTGAACGGATCGCCCAGAGAGGTACGGGCCGCCACGTCCCACAGCTGGACGCGGCCGCTGCTCCCGCCGGTGGCCAGGATGGCGCCGCCCGGCTGGAAGGCGATCGCCATGACCGTGTCGAACTCGCCGCGTCCCGGCGCCAGCCGCCCCAGCTGACGGCGGCCGAGCCCGTCCCACAGGTCGACGCCGAGCTGTCGGAAGCCGACCGCGATCGTCGCGCCGTCCGGGGCGTATGCCAGCGACCTCGCCCCGTCGACGCTGCCGCCGAACGGCCGGTCGCGCAGGACGTTCCCGGCGGTGAGGTCGATGAGGGCGGCGTCGCTGCCGCCGATCGCCAGGGTCTTGCCGTCGGGCCGGAAGGCCATCGCGTCGAACCCGGCCCTCGGCAGGTCCGCGAGCCGCCGGTGACTGCTGACGTCCCACAGCTCGGCCCGGCCCTCGGCGGGGGACACGGCCAGGGTTCGGCCGTCGGGGCTGAAGGCCAGGCCGTCGATGTACTGGCGGCCGCCCGCCGGCAGGCGCGCGATCTCGGTCCGGCTCGCCACGTCCCACAAGGTCACCGTGGTCGAACCGGCCGATCCGGCCGCCAGCGTCCGGCCGTCGGGACTGAACGCCAGGGCGTACGCGCCGTCGGCGTCGTCAGCGTCCTTGCCGTGGTCGGCGGCGGCGTCGGTGTTCTCGGCGTGCTCGGGGACGGCGTCGGTGTCCTCGGCGTGCTCGGGCGCTCCAGCGGTGTTCTCCGCGTGGTCGGGGACGGCGTCGGTGTTCTCGGCGTGCTCGGGCGCTCCGGCGATGTTCTCGGCGTGGTCGGCGGTGGGATGGGGATGGCCGAGCGTGCCCAGTGACCGGCCAGCGGTGACGTCCCACAGCACCAGGCCGCCGGGGGTCTGCAGCGCGGCGATCCGTCCGGCGGGGTCGAACGCCGCCGCGCCGGCCGCACGGGCCACATGGACGCCCGCCGTGAGGTCGAGCACCGCCACCGCGCCCCTGCCCAGCAGGTAGCTGAGCCGCGTGTGTCCGGCGTCGAGCCGGGCCGAGGGCATGCCAGAGGTGTCGGTCAGCGGGTAGTGCAGCGTCGGCTCGCCGGTCGCGACGTCCCAGACGGCGATCGCCGTGCGGTCGTACGAGATGAGCAGCCGCCCGTCCGCGCTGAAGGACAGCCACGCGGCCGTGATGCCGTCGACCAGCGAGTCCGGACGGAACCGTCTGGTGGCCAGGTCCCACAGCCGGATCTCACCGCCTGTGGCGATCGCGGCCGTGCCTGGCCCGAAGGCGACCGCGCCGCCCGTTCCCCCGATGCGGCGTCGCGAGCCCAGCTCCCACAGCTCGTAGCGGGAGTCGGTGAAGGTGGCGGCGGCGTAGCGGGCGTCGTCGGAGAGGGTGATCCGGTCGATCCGTTCGTCCCGGGTGCCCATGACCAGCTTGCCGGTGCGGGTGTCCCGGACCTCGCCCCTGCCCTCGGCCGTCGCCAGGCCCAGCAGCCGCCCGTCGCGGCTGAGCACCGCGCCGAGCGCGGTCCCGGCGATGCGCGGGCCCGCCCGGCCCGTCGCGACGTCCCAGACGCGGACGCCGTCGGGGCCGCACACCGCGACCTTCGTCCGGTCACCGCTCAGCGCGATCACGCGGACGCCCGTACCCACGCCGTCGACCGTGCGGATCGTCCGGCCGGCCTCGCGCAGGGTCACCCGGCCCGCGTCGGCGACCGCCAGCACACGGCCGTCGGTGCTGAGGTCGAACCGCGCGTCCGCCCCGGCGGCCGGGGGCGGCAGCACGGTCAGCTCGCGCTGCGCCAGCGCGCTGTACAGCACGGCCCGCGCCTCCTGGACCGGCGCGATCCGCCAGGCCGCCACGCTCAGCAGCATGGCCTTGACGGGGTCGGAGGTCTGGAGCGTCTCGGCGAGCATCGCGGTCTTGCGGGCCACCGCGATGTCCCTTTCGCGTACGGCCGCCGCCCGCTGCCCGGCGGCCACGCCCGTGGCGGCCAGCGCGACGACCAGCATGGCGGCCAGCGCCGCCATGACCTGCCGCCGGCGACGGGCCCGGACCCGGCTGTAGGCCAGGCCCGCCTCCAGGAAGGCGTTCTCGACGAGGTTCAGCGTCACGTGCTGACGGCCCGTCGCGGCCCAGCTCAGCGCGGCCTCCAGGGAGCCGCCCTGGTAGAGGTCGCCGGTACGGCGGCCGTGCGCGTCCCACCTCTGGGCGGCCTCGCCGAGCCTGCGGTGGACGCGCAGCCCCGCCCGGTCGGCGTCGATCCACCCGCGCATCCGCGGCCAGGCGCGCAGCAGGGCCGCGTTGGCCAGCGCCACCGTGTCACCGTCGCGTACCACCAGCTCGGCCCGGGTGAACCCGAGCAGCACCCGGTCCAGCATGGGCGGGTCGACGACCCCGTCGTCGAGCTCGCCGGCCGGCACCTTGCGCAGCATGTCCTCGGCGCCCTCGCCGGGGGTGACCAGACGCAGCATGATCTGCGGCACCACCGCCTGGTCGGTGCCGCGCAGCCGCCGGTAGATCTGCTCGGCCACCAGCTCCAAGGGCGGCTGCGCGAGCAGGGCGGGCGGCCGGATCACGTCGGCCGCCCGGCTGCCCTCGGCCAGCAGCGCCCGCGTCCCGCCGTCCTCATGCGGGACGACATCCCGGTCACCGTCACGCGGGACGACATCCGCGCCACCGGCGCGTGAGACGACGTCCCGGCCGCCGACCAGGGCCAGCAGCAGGCTCCGGGAGCTGGGGCGCTCGCCCGGGTCCTTGGCGAGGGCCGCCGTGACCAGGGCGCGCAGCGGCTCGGCCAGGCCGGACACGTCGGGGGCGGCGGCGAGGATCTGGTGCAGCAGCCCCGCCAGGTTCTCGCCGGTGAAGGGGTCCCGGCCGGTCGCCGCGTACAGGACGACGGCGCCCCACGCCCAGATGTCCACGGCCGGGCTCGCGCGCTGGCCGATGACGCTCTCCGGGGCCATGAACGCCGGCGTCCCGGCGACCTGGCCGGTCGGGGTGAGCGACATCTCCGACGTTCTGGCGATCCCGAAGTCGATCACTCGCGGGCCGTCGGGGCCGATCAGGACGTTGTCGGGTTTCAGGTCGCGGTGGATCACCCCGGCCTCGTGGATCGCGGTCAGCGCGGTGGCGATGCCGGTGGCCAGCCGATGCAGGTCGTCCGGCCGGTACGGCCCGGCGGTCGCGACCGCCCGGCGCAGGCTGGGGCCGCCGACGTACTCGCTGACGATGTACGGGCGGGGGTCGTCGAGCTCGACCGACAGCACCCGGGCCGTACAGAACGCCGACACCTGCCGGGTCGCCGCCGCCTCCTTGGCGAACCGGTCCCGCAACTCGGCCCCGGCACCCGGATGCAGCACCTTGATCGCCACCCGCTGCCCGGCGGGGTCGTACGCCTCATAGACCACACCCTGGCCGCCCTCCCCCAGCCGGCCCGCGAGCCAGTATTCACCGAGCTGGCGCGGGTCGCCGGGAACAAGGGCGGGCATGTTCTCGATGGTGCAACGGCATCACCCCGTCGAGAAGGGGTCCCGTACGGCTCTCCTAGGTCACCTCTCCTGGCCGCGCGGTTCCCCTCCAGACCGCGCGGCCAGGGAGGTGTAGACGGTCACCTCGTCAGGACGGACAAGACCGTCCTGGATGGCGCAGATGAGCAGCTTCTCCTTGGTGGGCGCGGGCCGCCCCGCCGCCGCGTACTTGACGCGGGCCCGGTCGATGTACTGGCGTACGGTCCGCTCCTTGATCCCCATCCGCGCGGCCACCGACGCCTTGGACATCGACTGGAACCAGAACAGCAGCGCGGCCCGCTCCTTGTCCGACAACTGCGGCCGGTGCGGGCCCTCGTCGGTCGCGATCGCCTGCGCCATCGGCGGCGTCATGCTCGGTTTGTCGGCGGCCACCTCCAGGATGGTCTCCAGGCACGACTCCCGCGTGGCCCGTCCCTTGCCGATGAACGCCGAGGCCCCGGCGTCCAGCACG
Organism: Nonomuraea sp. CA-143628; assembly: GCF_050942315.1. Lineage (NCBI taxonomy): Bacteria > Bacillati > Actinomycetota > Actinomycetes > Streptosporangiales > Streptosporangiaceae > Nonomuraea > Nonomuraea sp. CA-143628. The sequence goes on along the minus strand of NZ_CP192072.1, from coordinate 5,938,070 downwards.
GCGCGTACGATCTCCGGCTCCTCGTGCTCGGAGAAGACGATGACCCGCTGCCCGCCCCCGCATAACTCGGCGACCCGGTCGACGACCAGGGTGCCGTTGAGGTTGAGATCGAGCATCAGCACGTCGGCGGCCACGTCGCGGACGGACTCGATCGTGGATCCCTGGGCGACCAGGCACACCGGGCCCGGCGGGCTGAACCACGACCTGACGCCGTCCACCACGACCTGGTGATCCTCCACCAGGGCGACGGTCACGGGCCCTGCCAGATGCTGTTGACCCATAACTCCCCTCCCTGCCGCTGATAGGTGACGACGACGCCGCTCGGCTCGTGTACCGGGGTGGTGCTGATGGGCAGATCATCATTGTCGGCCACGACCGCCACACTCATCATGGTGGACATCGCGGACACGGTGACCCTGGCTCGCGACCTGGCGCCGTCCAGTGCCCGGATCGGCGCTCTGAGCAGGTCCTCGCGTACGCCCTCCGGCAGGTCGGGCAGGTTCTCGCCGAACGGCGGCGCCGTCACCAGGACCTGGCGCCGCTCGGCCGCGTCGATGCGCTCGCGCAGCGCCGACACCAGCGCGTCGGGCACGTCCTCCCGCTCGGTGATGAGGCGGCGCAGCCGCATGGCGCCGGCCGTACAGTCCGCGCGGACGCGGGGATCGCCGGGATCGGCGCCGTCGGCCAGCTGCTTCAGCAGCGACTCGGCCACGTCGCGGATGGCGTCGTACCTGCGCAGCCGGTCGGCGTGGATGCGCCGGGCGGAGACCCGCCAGGCGTCGTCGGCGGCGAGCCGGCGGGCCAGCAGCACCGCGTCCTCGGCACGCACGCGCAGCGTGTGACAGCCGGCCAGATACCCGAGCTGAAGGGTGATGCTGCCGACCTCGACCATCAGGTACTTGGCGATGGAGACACGGTCAAGTGTCCCGGTCGCGGCCATCGCCGCCAGCATGATGCCGGCGTTGGCGGCGAGGAAGACGAACAGCTCGCCCCGCCCGCGCGGCCGGTTCCACAGGAGCATGACGCCGAGCCAGCCCACCGAGCCCCAGCCCCAGTTGATGGGGCCGATCAGGTCCTTGGGGTAGCAGGCCACGATCACCGCGATGTCCAGGGCCAGCACGGGCACGGCGAGCTCGCGTCCCCGGGCCGGGCCGCTGGAGGTACGCAGCAGGGCCACCGCGGCCAGCACGGCGATCGCGGTGTAGAGGAGCCAGGCCGCCGCCGCGACCAGCGGGTAGCGGAAGTCGTACCAGCCGGTGATCGTGACCGTGAGGTCGTAGCCGGTGTGCCAGAGCAGGGCGATCATCACGGCACCGATCGCGGTGTAGCGGGCATAGCGCTGCGCGACCTGCTCGATCTCTTCGGTCACGGCCGCCACCACAGGCTCACCCTGGTGCCCTGGCCGCCGGAGGAGATCTCGGCGCCGCCGTTCGGCAGGGAGCGCATCGTGTCGAGGATCGAGCCGCGCACACCGAACCGGTCGGGCGGCAGCCGGTCCTGGTCGAACCCGTGGCCCTCGTCGGCGACCTCCACGCGGATCTCGCCGTCGCGCCTGCTGGAGAGCAGTTCAGCCTGGTGTACGCCGGAATGCCGGGCGACGTTCGCCAGGGCCTCGGTGACGGCGCGGGCGAAGCTCTCCGCGACCTCCCCCGGCACCGTCTCCGGCGTCAGGCTCCGATGGACCTCCAAGCCCGTCACCCGCTCGGCCACCTCGTCCAGCAGGGCGTCCAGGGCGATGGAACCGGCGGCGGCGCGCGGGGTGTCCCGCAGTTTCTCCAGCGCCGACAGGTCGCTCGCCGCCTGACCGCGCAGGGTGGACGAGGGCTCGTCATAGGTGCCCAGGCCGACCATGGTCAGCGTGTGCAGCGACGTCTCGTGGATGCTGCCGACCTGCCGCAGCTCGTCCTCGCGCCGCAGCCGCTCCACCATGAGCGTGATCTCCCTGCGCGCGCTCTCCCGCAGGAAGGCGTCCGCCGAGGCGGCCGAGCGGCGCAGCAGCAGCATCAGCACCACGATCGAGAGGATCTGTACGACGTGCGTCCCCAGCGTGATGCTCACGTCCTGGGGAGGGGAGGCGAGCCGGGCTCCGACCAGGTACGCCCCCGACACGGCCAGGCCGGTGGGAACGGCCACCTTGGGCGGCCAGGCGACCCCGGCGACGACGATGGTCATCGTGACCAGCCCCGCGATCCAGCTCGCTCCGTCCTCGAGCGCCTCCCTGGCCACGAGGTGGCGCTGCGAGAGGCACAACGTGATGGTGATGGCCACGTCACCGGCCGCCAGCCACTTGGGCAGCAGCTCCCCGCGCCACACCAGCCGGGCGAACAGCGCCGTCCACACGAGGTCCACCGCCAGCATCGGCACCAGCCACGCGACGGAGACCGGCGGCACCGCGCCGAGCGCCGCGGCGACGACCGCCACCAGGCCCACGGCGACACGGGCCGCCGCTCCTGTACGGGCGATGGCCTGCTCCAACTGCCTGGCCGCCGAGTCGTACCTCGTGGAACCGGGGAGAGCCATGCGCCGTCCGCTCGCGATGGGAGCACAAAACGGCTCTCACGATAACGCACCTGGAACGGCTTTCTCCGGTCGTGGCGGCGGATGGGGTCATGGGTCCGCATTGCTGTTTCCTCGGGCCGGCTCTACTACGGGATGCACCGCGTCCTACGCACCCTGAACCCGCGGCCACCGCGCCGCATGACGGCCGATCGGCCGTCAGTCGTATCACCGCGCGCGAGCGTGTACTGGGGCGCGTGTCGCGATGACCGCGGCTACGGGGGCACATGTCGCGGAGGGGACCTCATGACCTTCATCGTGATCGCGATCCTGATCACCTGCCTGACCGTGATGGCGATCCGTGGTCAGCGAGGGACCTGGCCGCCCGGGATGCCGGTGGCACGGCCGCGATTGTCGGCGGTCGGCGGTACGTACGAGGGCTCGCACGGCCGGCCGTCCGACGCGTACGTCATCCAGGAGCGGCTGATCGCGACGGCCAGCGGCGGGCAGCTCGGCGGCCACGATGGTGGGCAGGATGGCGGGCATCTCGGCGGACGGGGTGGCGGGCAGCTCGGCGACGTCTCCGCCGCCGCCGTGGCCCTGGGTGCCGTGGTCGCCGCCCGGCCCCGGTACGGCGGGGCGCGGAAGGTGGACATGAACGGCTGGGCCCAGGCGGTACACCACTCCGTGCGCACCGCCGCCCAGCTCGACCCCGCCACGTCCGGCCTGGTCAACACCCTGGATCTGATCATCCTCGACGCGGCGGACAGCCCGTGCCTGCGTTTCGCTCATGTCGGGAACGGCGCGATCTGGCACTGCCCGAAGAGCGCGCGGCCGCAGCGGCTCACCACGTCGCACTCCTTCGAGGACGGATCGCCGCGCTCCTTGGAAGACGGGTCGCCGCAGCGCGGGCTCGGCCTGGCGACCGGTCTGTCTCCGCAGGTCGGCACCGTGTCCCTCCGTCCTGGTGACCGCGTCGTCATCATCACGAACGGGGCGATCCGGGCGCTCGGCACCTCGCGGATGACGGAACTCTTCGCCGGCGGTCCGTCTCCTGCCGCCTGCCTGGACAGGGTGTTCGACGAGATGGCCGCCGTGGAGCCGAAGGACGACGCGACGGTGGTCATCGCGGACTTCGTCACCACCTGAGGGGTTTTGCGACGACCGTGGGTGACCTCACAGGTCTGCCGGTCTGCCGCTTCGCCGGTCCGCCGTCTGCCGGGAGGCCGGTCGGGAGGAAGCGGCAGGAAGTGGCAGGATCTTCCCATGGACTTCCGGGATCGAGTTCGAGGCTGCCTGCTCGGTGGGGCGATCGGTGACGCGCTGGGGGCGCCGATCGAGTTCCAGTCGCTCAGGGAGATCCGCAAGCATCACGGCAAAGACGGTATTTCCGGGCATGTCACCGATTGGCGCGGCAAAAGCGGACTGGTCACCGATGACACGCAGATGACGCTCTTCACCGTGGAGGGGCTCACCCGCGCCGAGTCCCCGGCCGACGCCGTGGAGTCGGTACGCCAGGCGTACCAGCGCTGGCTGGACACCCAGGACCATCACGCGCCTCCGCCGCCGGACGCTCCGCATCGTACGGGCCGGTTGCGCGAGGAGGGCTGGCTGTACTCCCGGCGGGCACCCGGCAACGCCTGCCTGTCGGGCCTGCACCGGCACTTCCCCGGGCCGGCGCCCCTCGGCGAGCCAGGCCCGGTGAACCCCGATTCCAAGGGGTGCGGAACGGTCATGCGCTCGGCCCCGTTCGGCCTGGCCGTCAGGGACCCTCGGGCCGCGTTCGAGCTGTCCGCCGCCTGCGCGCAGATCACCCACGGGCATCCGACCGGCTACCTGGCCGCCGGGGCATTCGCGGCGATCGTCGCGCTCCTGGCGGCGGGGCGACCGCTGGCGCACGCCGTACAGGATGCCCTGGATCTGACGTCAACTTACCCGCGGCACGAGGAGACGACAGGCGCGCTCCACGCCGCGGTCGAGCTGGCCCGCGGCGGCGAGCACACGCCTGAGGCGGTCGAGTCGCTCGGCGGGGCGTGGGTGGCCGAGGAGGCGCTGGCCATCGGGGTCTACTGCGCGCTGGTGGAGCCGTCGGTGGAACGGGCGATGCTGCTGTCGGTCAACCACTCGGGAGACAGCGACTCCACAGGCTCGGTCTGCGGCAACCTCCTGGGCGCCGTGCACGGGACCGCCGCGTTCCCGGCCGCGTGGTCACGACCGCTGGAGGGCCGGGAGACGATCGAGCGGCTCGCCGACGAACTGTCGACCACGTTCGGCTGATCCGCCTACGGTGCGGCAGCCCTCCTCCCAGACTCCGTCAGCAGTGCGGCGGCCCTCGTCCCAGACTCCGTCCACCGTGCGGCCCTCCCCCAGACTCCGTCCTCGGACACATACCTTTTGCACACGTGGGGGCCAGAGACAACCTGAGCCTCCACTAGCTTTTTCTGAGGCCTGTACGTCAGGCGTAGCCCGATCTGGGCATAGGGATCCGCCTTGTCCAACGGATCAGCCTCCTTGATGACCTTGACGAGGTCTCCGAGTGCGGTCATCACGGCGTGAATCTCCTCTCGGGTCATGCGGCGTCGGCCGCTGGACTGTCGTAGCTGTGCCTGAGCTGAAACCCGTTGTGCTGAGTTCGGTGGCGAACTCCGCCGCCGAGGCGATCGGGGTGAGAGAGCCCAGCGGCCGGGTCGACGTCTCGAACAGCCACTCGTCCTCCTGCAAGAAGGCCGGCAGGCGAGCGCGGTTGGCCCGGCGAGCAAGACCAGACGGGGCGAATGGTGCCCGCATAGTAGAACGCCGCGGCCAACTCGTGGAGAGTGCCGACCCCGCCACCTATCTCGACCACCAGATCCGCGTGGTCGAGATAGTGGTCGAGCCACGCGGTAGAGCCCTCTGTGGGCCAGCTGCTTATGGAAGGTCCACGACGGCCAGCGTCACCCATCTGCCTGGACCAGCGCCTGACCTGCGCCGGTCGTCGACTCCCTCGCGGACGTACTCCATCTCGGCACCCACAACCTGGCTTACCCCGCGGACGCGATCGCCGAGGCCTACCAGCGCGCGTGCATGGAACTGCGACCCTGACCGAGGTCAGCCTGTACGGCTACCACCAGGTGCCGCCCCCGCACCGGCTGTGGAGCTGGGCCAAAGACCTGGAACAAGCCCGCAGGGACCTGCTCCTCACTAGCTGACACGCCTCCATGCCGGGGGGCTGCGGCGCGAGCTGACCTGGGCGCTGCGCACCGGCTGCCGCACGATGCGCAAGGTTTGCCGCCTGGTCCAGCGGCGCCAGCCGCGCCGGTGCACGCGCGGGCGACAGCGCGCCTCTTCGCGGTCGGCATCGAGGCTCTGAGAGATGTATGGATCAAGTGACGTCCTCGCTGCCCAGGTGGGGCATGCTGGCGGCACATTGATCATGGGGCACGTCGGTGCGGCTCCTGTCTTCATCGTGGCCCGGTGCTCATCGTTCGGGCTGCGCTCAGGACGTCGGCTCGGCTCCTGGTCACCCATGGCATGGTCTCCGGAAGTCGGCAGCATCTGGCTGGGGGATAGCCGTTCTGGCATAAGCCGGGACAGTGCGAAACAGACCCTGGGACAGTCGTGGCATGAAGACCATGGACATGCCGGACGTCTGGGGGTGTGGAGTGGCTGCTGCGCGACGGGGTGTCGCAGTGGTGCTACGCGGCAGCACTGCGCCCCGTGCTGCGGCTGGCAACGCCCGGGGTGCTGTTGCTCCTGCCGACCGGCGTGGTCGCGTCCTTGGGCGTGATCCCGCTGGCCGGTGACGCGCTGGTGGTGGTCGATGGGCGGCCGAAGCTGGCTGGCGCCGCGTCTGTGCCGCTGGGGGTCTGGGGCGCCGCGGCGTTGGTGGCCTGGACTACCGGGCAAGTCGTCGTGTTCCCCGCGACGGTGGTCCTCGCCGCGTGGGGGCGACTGATGATCGCCTGGAGTGACGGCACGGGTGACCTTCATGAGGGCAATTGGCAGCTGATGCTCGCCGCGGTGCTTTGCCCCTGCCGATCCGCCCTTCCCCGGCCGCACCTGTCCCAACCCGTCGCGAGCGCCGCGCCGACTCCATCCCGGCCGCCCGCGAGTGGCGCGCCGAGCTGAGGCGGTCACCATGCGTCGTACAGGACCCGTGCTCACCGCCGTGCTGCTGCTCGTGGTGTCCGCCGCCTGCTCCTCCGCGCCGCCGTCGCCGCCGAGGGACACGCGGCCACTGGGCGCCATGACCGCGGAGCCGCTGGCCTGCGACGGCCTGATCTCCGCCCGAACCCTACGCATCGTCGTCGGCGCGCTCCCCATCCTGACGACCACCACTGGGCTGCCCGACAAGCACCTGCCCAAGGGCCGCCGCTACACCTCGTGCGCCGTCAAGGTGGCCGACGCACGCGAATGGGCGCTGTACGTCGGCCTGGCCGATCCGTTCCGTGGCACCCCCCGGGAACTGTCCGACACCATGGCCTTCGACAAGGGCCGTCCCCTGCCGGAAGAGCTGGGCCCCGGGTACAGCGCCACCGTGCCCGACGGAAAGGAACCGGCCTTCGCCTACGTGTACGGCTGGACTCCCGGCCACGAACGGCTCCTGTCGATCCGAATCGTCCTGGGGCCGGCACGCGACTCCGAGGCCGACGCCGTCGAGCTGTTCCGCTACCTCAAGCCGATCATGCTGACCCCGGAGAAGAGCAGATGACAGGGCCTGCCCGCGTGACGCTCGCCCTGCTGCTGGCGGCGTGCCTGGCCGTGCTGTCGTCCTCGTCCACTCCACGCCCACCCGAGCGCCCCGTCGAACCGCTGGACGTCCTCGGCGACGGGCCGAAGGTGTGCGACGTGATCTCGCGCCGGGCCGTCGAACGCGCCCTGGGCCTGCGGTTCTTCGTCGTCCGCAGAAGACCCTTCGACAACGACGGCGACGTGACGTTCGCCTGTGCCGTTCTCTCCCGGCCGGACAGCCACGTCGATCTGCGGATCGAGGCTCACGACCCGTCCGGGCTCACCCTGCGTCGCCTGCGGGACCTCCAGGCCTCGCAAGACCCCCTGCCGGAGGACGCTCTGCCGGGCTTCAGCGAGGAGACCGGAGCCTGGACGTGGACGCCGAACGGCGGCAGGCTTCTCACCGTTTACTTGCCAGACGGCGATCCGGCAAGGGACTCTGCGGCCGACGCGGCGGAGTTCGCCCGACAGCTCAAGCCTGTGCTCCTGCTGCGCTCACTGCGTGGCCGGCGATGACCAGTTCCGAGCCGGAATCGCTGCCGACGCCGGTCTACGCTATCACCACCGGCCAGATCCCTTCGGTGATGAGACCGTGATCCCTTTATGACGGAACCGATCACTCCCCCGTAAACAATGCCCTGGTGATCTGTCGACGCCTGACCGTCGTGTCCCTGCTCCTGTTCCTGATGCCGACTGCTGGTTGCGGGCCCGTCGACAAGCCCCTCGGCAGACTTACCCTCACCTTGTCGAGCGAGTCCATGGAGCCGACCATCAAGAAAGGTGCACGTGTGTCGGCGCGGCGGACCGATGGCGACTACGTCCCACGCCGCGGCGACATCGTTGTCTATCGCGCGCCTGATGACTGGTCCCAACTCACTCCGGGTAACACCTATATCTCGCGGGCTATCGGCGTGCCGGGAGACAGGGTGGCGTGCTGCGACGATCCGAAGGCACGGCTCCAGGTGAACGGCGCGCCGCTGGACGAGCCGTTCGTGACGCGCGGTCCGGCCTCGGACCTGTGGTTCGATGTCAAGGTGCCGCAGGACCGCATCTGGATCATGAGCGACAACCGGCGTGTTTCTCTCGATTCCCGGTACCAGAGGGACAAGGCCGGCGGCGGCACCATCGGGCGCAAGGACGTCATCGCCGTGGTGGAGGATTGGAAGCAGCCATAGGCTCCACCAGGCTCGCTCTCAAACTCAGTCGTCGAATCCACAGAGGAGCGATTCAGTTGGCGATGGGGCTCAGCGGGGTAGTGAGCATCACGGCCCATTCACCGCCGAACAACGAGCCGCCGTCGTCGATCCAGGCGATCGTCGGTTTTCCTTGACCGTTCATGGTCATGGCCAGGCCGTCGCCAGCGCCCCGCATCCTGGCCACCGCAGTGCTCACGCAGCGACGTTCGGTGCAGGTAGCGATCATGAGCCGGGTCCCGTCCTGGCTCTGATACGCGAGCAGCGGCCGCCCAACCCGGTCCAGGACCAGCGCCGGGGTGGCGCGGTTCGGACCTCCAGCGGCCAGCGTGATCACGTCCGCCTGGGCGCAGTCGGACGTGCGGCAGTCGAGAAGCTTGGTCGCGCGGTCGCTCATGTCGCGATAGGCAATCACGGGCCGGCCGTCCGTTCGTACCGCCAGGGCCAGGCCGGTCTCCCGGCCTATCCGATCGTTGACGCTCGTCGGGTAGGGAGGGATGGGCCTGGTCACGTGTGGCTGCAGGCAGGCAGTGTCTGCGCAGGAGATGACGTGGATCTGACCGCTGGTGGTGTCGAACCGGGCGGCGACGGGACGGTCGCCGGGCGCCATCGCGACGGCCAGATTATGCACATCGGGCAGGTACGCGCTTGCGTCCAGGCGCGCGACCTGTCTCGGCTCCGGGCGCGAGCAGCCCATGTCCGCGCAGGAGATGATGGAGACGATGTCCTTGGTCGGACTGGTGTCACCCTTCACCCGCTCCTTGTCGGCGAAGGCGACGACCAGGCCGCCGCCCTGCCGCACGGCCAGCGCCACCCCGGTGTACTCCGCCGGATAGTTCGCCCTCGCGATGTTCCAGTTGCCGGGGGCTGGTACGCACTTGTCCGCTTCACACGTCAGTAGTCTGAGTGCCTGATGCGACCAGGTGGTCAGCAGGAGCCGCCCGTCGGGCAGGCGTACGCTGACCGCGCCGGGAGCCCCGTCCGTGTTGGCGCCAAGCGGCTCCGCCCACGTGAAAGTCGGCGTCCGGCAGGAGGCGTCGGCACAGGCCAGCAGGCTGGCATAGTCCTCGAAGCCGTCGATGACCATGATCAGGCCCGTGCTGCGGCCAGGGTGCACATCCCGCAGGTCGAAGGGGCGCAACTCAGGCTCATTGTCGGAGCGGCCGGAGCGGTCCGCCGGCCGCCACGACTTGGTGATGTTGGTCTCGGCGATCTCCAGCCAGCCGAACGGATTGACCAGCACGACTCCACTGAACAGCAGCCCAGGCAGCAACGCTGCCAGCAGGAGACTATGCCTGGCCGGGCGCGACGGCGGGCCATTGGGCAGACCGTGGGCCAGGTCCGAGTCGTTCATCTCGGTGCGCCAAGCCATGCAGTGGAGGAACTGGCGCGCGACCACGGCTGCCTGGAAAGGCGTGATGGCCAATGCCAGCACGGTTCCGGCCAGGCCCCATCCGAGGGTCGCGAACGGGCCGGGGAGCAGGCGCAGCCCTGACTCGAGAGCCCACGTCGCGGCGCCGGGCACGAGGAAGACCCCAAAGGCCATCGTCAACGCGGTCGGCAAGAAACTCAGCTTGGTCAAGCGGTAGGCCCGGCGGATCGAGCCCAGCCCCGAGCAGCCGTGCAGCAGGATGCCGGGCACGGCCAGCAGGCCCGGCATCGCCGCGTACGCAGCCACCACCAACACCACTGTGGCCAGCCACTGCTGATCAGTCGCCATCAGCACGCCAACCCCCACGGCCCCGGTCGCTCCGAACGCCAGCACAGCTATCAGGAGCAGGACGAGCAGGGACGGCAACCGTCGTACCGTCACTCGCAGCGCCTCAACGGGCGACACGTGCCGGTCGACCAGGTGTCCCGTGGCGATGATCACTGTCGCGGGGAACACCACGATCTCCCCGGCGAGAGCAACCACCGCCAGCAGGACCGTCCAGATCAGCAGCGGGGCATCGGACGTCCCGATCAGCTGGAACCGCTGGTTGACTAGCGCCGCCGAGTCGCCGGCCGCCACTGTTAGGGCCAGCAGAGACAGTGCGGCGAGCGGCACGTGCACCAGCACACCGGGCAACGCGAGCCGCACCAGATGCCGCCCGGCATCCAGATAGCCCCGGAACGGCACACCGTCCTTGCGCAATCGTTCAACGTGCTCCATCGAGATCACCTACGGCAGTGAGATCACGGGTGAAACGGTGACATGGCGTTTGGACGGTTCGCTTCCAACCCGCCGTAAATGGTCTGGCCCGGCATCAGCTGAGGAATCGCCATCGCCGTGCTCACTCAACGGGGCTGACGGGTGTCGGCTGTCGCGGGTCAGGGCAGATTGAGCGGCGTGGTCACGACCAGGTCCCAGTCGTTCCAGACGTCCATCCAGGCGATCACCGGCCGACCGTGGCCGTCCAGCGCCATAGCCAGGCCGTCACCACCGCCGCGCCGGATCGTCGTGACCGGAGTACGCATGCAGCGTGTTCCCGTGCAGGCGGCGATGACGATCCGTTCGCGGTCGAGATCCTGATAGGCCACCAGCGCCCGCCCGTCCCGGTCCAGCACCATTGCCGACGCCGTGTTGTGACCGTGACCGGGTTCGGACAGCGTGGCCGTGTCGGCCCGTGTGCACTCGCGGGTGTGACAGTCCAGCAGCTTGATCGCGCCGTCGCTCACGTCCCGGTAAGCGATCAGCGGCAGGCCGTCAGCCCGGACCACCATGGCGGTGTCGTATCGGTGGGCGCGGCCGGAGTAATCTCGCGAAACTTCCCGGACGGGCTGTCCTACGCGTGCCTGGGCGCAGGCGGGATCGTCGCAGGAGATCACGAAGATCGAGCCGGTGTCGCGGTCGAAGCGCAGCATAACGGGACGGTCGTCGGGACCCACACCCGCCACCAGGCCGGCCCTGTCGAACATGTATCGGTCGGCGGGAAACTTGGCGAGCTCCTTGGTGCGTGGACGGGTGCAGGCCGGATCATCGCAGGTGGTGAGCGAAAGCCCCTCCTCGTCGACGTCACGCTTACTCCGGGGGAGCCTGTGGAGCTGGGCGACCAGCAGACCGCCGCCGGGCCGTGCCGCCAGGGCGACCGTCCTGTGCTGGAGGGACGACGTCACCTCCGTGATCGGCTTGCCGCCCGGTGCCGGTACGCAGGCCGTCGCGTCGCAGATCAGCAGCCCGAGCCGGGCGCGCCATTTCTCGTCGTCCTGTACCAGCCCGTCGTCGTCCACGCCCTCCTCCGCCCACGTCGACACGACGAGACGGCCATCCGCCAACCGGGCACTGGCCGCTGTGTACCCGCCAACGACGCCGACCGGCTCGACCCAGGTGAACCGGGTTTGAGTGCAGGTGCTGTCCATGCAGGTCAGCAGCTTCGCCTCGGCGGAGCCGTCCATGAGCATGACCATGCGCCCGCCCTGCCCCGCATGCAGTGCTTGCAGATCCCACTTGTCAAGCTCCGGCTTCGAGCGCACATCCTCAGGCACCTCGGAGTTCGGGTCGCGTGGCCAGTTCTCCGTGACGGCCGTCTCGGAGACTTCCAGCCACCCGAACGGGTTGATCAGCACCGCAGCGCCGTACAGCAGGCCGGGCAGGAGCAGCGCCGCAAGCACCGGCATCCGACTGGCCGGGCGCGGGCTCGCCGGCAGACCGTCGACGATCTTCTCGAACTCGGTGATCGTCCCCTTGATGCCCAGGCGGTGCAGGAACAGGCGGGCGATCACGGCTGCCTGGAATGGCACGGTGACCAGCGCCAGCAGGTAACCGGCCACGACCGGCACGATGGGCAGCCCAGACACTGCCCAGTTCACCGCCTTCGCGGCCAGCGCGGGTAAGAGCACGACGCCGAAGGCCAGCGTGAGTGGTGTCACCCAGGAGGCGCCGGCCGTCAGTCGGTAGGCGCGAGCGAGCGCGCCCCTCGCGGACCGGCCCTCCAGGACCATGGGCGCCACGGCCAGCAGGCACGGCATCGCGGACAGGGCCAGGACCGCCATTACGGCGTAAGCCGTGACCTGCGCCCCGGTCCACGCAAGAATGCCGAGCCCGGCCGCCAGAGCCGCCGTCAGCGCCACCACGCCGACCAGGACGAGTACTGCCGTCGCGGGCCAGCGCCGAGCCGCGGCCCGCATCGCGTCGGAGGTCGAGACGTCCTTGCCGACCAGTCGCCCGGTGGCGAGCATCACCGTCGCGGGCAGCGCCACCGCCTGTCCGGCCACCAAGACGACCAGCACCGCCGCCGACCACACCAGCAAGGACGTATCAGGCGCGCCGATCAGCTCGAAGTCGCCGTTGACCACCGCCGCCGACCCGTCCGCGAGGAAAATCAGCGCCGACGCCGCGAACAGGCCGATCGGCAGGAATACCGCCACGGCAGGCACTGCGAGCCGGATCAGGTACCGCACCGCAGTGACATAGGCCAGCCAGACCACGCCGCCCCGCCGTACCTCGTCCCTGGCATGCGTGCGGCGATCATCCGCAACGCCGCCCTCGGGGCTCTCACCTGAAGATCCAGGGCTTACGAGCAGGATCAGCGTCTGCACCCAGAGCCAGGCCCGCGCTAGCCTGGCTCGCCGCTTGGCGAACAGTTGATCAGGCCCGGACATGGCGGCCTCCAGCAAGACGGGGGTGGCCGTGAGCCTAGATTCCGCGCAGTCCGTGAAGGATGCCGAAGACCCCTTCGGCATCAGATCGAACCCGCCGCTGGCCGCGTTCCGTACTCCAACCTCGCAAGGCGCGCTTTCGGCATCGTGTCGGGCTTGATCCCGGGACATACTCGGGTGCTTGCTTGCAGCACCGAGTTCTTTAGCAAGGACGGCCAGGCGTACAAGAGTGCCGATGTGGAGGATCGGCCACCTGATCGATGTCCGGCAGGCGGGGTACGCCCGAGGCGAAGCCGCCCGGTGGGAGCTGGGTTTTTGCTGGGCACTCACAGCAGAAGTCGGCCGGCGGGGGGCCGACCGCGAGGCAGCAGTGACAGGGCGAACCGCCTGTGCTGCCCTCGAGAGCCGAGCAGAAGCAGGCGAGCAGCGCGTTCGCGAGCCCGAGCGCCATCTTGTCTAGGTTCACGGCCATGTCTGCACCCGCGGTGGCCGGCGGTCCGGTGAGTAGACGCGAGCGCCCTGTCGCAGCCCGTTCGGGTTCACGGCCGAGAGCCACGCGTCGACCTCGTACATGATCGCGGGCGACCTGCCGCTCTACGCCGCCAGGGCGACGCAGCCACACACGGGCGCCGGCGGGGCGACCGTCGTCGCGTGCAGGTCGAGATGGTCGTTCGGGCCGATGGGCGTGAGCAGCGGCCCGGGCGTGGCCGGGACCGCGGTCGGGTCGACGTCGTACGGGCCGACGTCCCAGCCCCCGCCGAGCTTGGTCCGTGCGGTCAGTTCAAAACTGGCGGCGTCGTTGTCGAGTGTGAAGCCCGTCAAAACCGCGTTGGTGACCCAAGGCGCGAGGAAGTAGCCGTACAGTCGCGCGGTCTCCGAACAGTCCTGACCGGAGATGTCCGACCACACCTCGAGGGCGAACCCGCCGTTACACAGCACGCTCTTGCTGATGCGGTTACCGACGGCCTTGCCGGTATGGTCGAGAACCGTCTGATTGCCAGTCATGAGGGAGAACGCGTCAGGGTCGACGTTGCAGAAGGTCGCCGTGAGGTTGATCCACTTGATCTCGTCGCACGCCTTGTCGCTGACGCACAGCGCACCATTGGCCTTGACGACCTCGATCTCCGTGCCCTCCTTGAGCTCGCTCGCGTAGGCGATCGACACGAACCCGTCGCTCGTGACGGTCGAGCAGGCTCCGATCACGGGAACACCGCACGAGTCGAGCCGCGTCAGGCGAAGGACTTTTCCGTAGATGCTTGACCAACAAGTTGCAGGCACCGGGCCGCCCGTTCTGTGAAAAGTGGCGCCCGGCCCATAGCTCAGCGGCGATCAGATGATGCCAGCGTAACCGCCGGACGCCGCGGCACCGGGGAACGGGGTGTCGCGGCGCACAGGGGGAGTCGTACGTACGTTACGTCTCCACGCGGGGTCCTCGAGAGACCACGGCCGCGGCCTGGAGTCCGGGAGCCCAGCGGGCGAGTAGATCCATGAGGTCGATCACCGACTCGACGTAGAGCTCATCTGGGTAGCTCGACTCCTGGCCGTCGATCGAGATGTAGAACGTCGGCGTGGCATAGATCCGCTTGTAGATCGTGAACGCAATGGGATCGACGAGACCGAGCTCGGTATCGCCGATCCTTGTCCAGACGTCGAAGCCCAGCGCCCTCAGACCTTCGTCGGAGTCTCCATTGGCGGCCTCGCAGGCCTTTGTCATCTCGGCATGGGCTTCGGCGGCGTCCAGCCATTCGCCGTTTTTGAACAGCATTGGTTTGTAGTCCATCGATCACGCTCCGTACGTTGGTGTGGCGCAATACCAACACAAGATCACGAAGCGGCGCGGCCGATTCTCGTAGCTGGATGAACCCGCAATACCCGCGGTCCACTACTTCCGTCGGCCGCGGGCCGGCCGCGTTGCCCCCAACGCATCCGCATCGCCGACGACCCGTTCGTCGACCGGCTGCTCAATGTGGAGGGCCTCGCCTCCGGGGCTCTCAACGTCCGAGCCCGGAGCATCCTCGGGGCCGCCCGAGGGCGCCACAGCGTCGGCGTCCGGGTCGACCTCCTCGGCGAACAACAGGTCGGCGTCCTCGGCCACCCACCGCGGCACTCGGAACCCGTGGCTCGTGGTGAGCACAACATACGGGTCAACGACCGCAGCGGCGAGCAGCCTGCGGGCGACGTCGGCGCGCTCGGTTACGTCGACGAGCAGGGTCACCCACTCGTTGCGCCGGTCGACCTCGGTCTCATCGGTGGCGATCTCGGCGGGCGGCGTGTCGGTCTCAGACATCATGATCCTTTCAGGTCAGGCAGGCTCAGGTAGGTCGAGGTCGGCGAGCACCGCGGCGTGTACGCAGTCCCAGCCGACGACGTACTCACGCTCGGCGATCATGAGCACTTCGTTCGTGGCGCGGTTGAACCCGGCCACGACCGCGTTCGGGATGATCAGCACGGGCCCGCTGCGGATGAACACCGCGCCCGTGACGTACAGCCACGCCGTACCGGCCGGCGCCGGCGAGCCGTCGGGGCCTGTGTTCGGCGAGCCCGAGTAGAAGGCGATCGCGTTGTCGAGCAGCGTGCGAATCGTCGCCCCCGCCCACGCGGCGAGCTGCGCGTGCGCGATATGCGCGCCAGCAAGACGGGGCGCGTGGATCACGCCCCGGCCCCCGTAGTTCGCGCCGAGGTACGCCTCGAGCGCAGCGATCGCGGCCAGCAGCGAGAGCGCGTCGGCCGCGGTCGGCACGGGCACCGCGTTGAGCACGACGGCCGCCGGATCGGCGAGGTGAGGGTCGACCGTCTGCGTGCCAGCCTCGCCGGTCCACACGACGCGCTCCACGAGCCGCTGTTCGCCGAGCTTGAGCTGAGTCTCGGCGCGGTCGCGGATCTCGGCCTCATCCGGCCGACCCGGGAGCCGGCACAGATAGCCGTCGTGCACGCTGAACGAATCGGCCTCGGCCAGCGGCACGCCGTCGCGGATGCTCTTTTCCTGCTCAGAGTCGTCGCACTGGTCGCCGTAGGCGTCGCCGGCGTCGCATGCGTACGGCTCCCAGCGCACGCCGCATCGCCAGTGCGCCCCCTCGGGGGCGGGTCGCTGAGCGACGCTGAACAGCCCATACTCGGCCGGCTCGACGGTCGGCGCGTCCACGATGGGCTTTGGGCACATGGGCATGATGCGGCCCCTCTCTGAGAACGGGTGCCCCGTTCCCTGCCGTGTAGTGGACGACAGGGAACGGGGCCCCGGGTCTGGGCAGGGTCAGATCGACGGGCACGTGACGGCGATCTGCTCGGCTGAGGCGCCGTTGGCACAGATCGGAATCGTGACGACACGCGAGTCGTAGCAGCGCTGCATCATCGCGAGGCCTTCCTCGCTAAACATCGCGTTGTATCTGTTGAGGCGGATGTTCGTCGAGTCATAGAGCGTATTGAGCGACAGAATGTCCTGGGTCGCGCGCACCCGGACGCCGGCGGCGTAGATCAGGACCTTGACCGAGGCCGGCCACACGGTCGGCGCGGTCGGAGCTCCGATCGTCGCCGCACCGTCAACGAAACGATCTTGCCAGTTGTACACCCACTGCGGAGCGAACCCTCTGAGTGTCAACCACTGGTTGATCTCAGCGTTGCTGACGTCGAGCGCGTTGTCGTAGCCGTTGCGCTTGGCCAGGTCTGAGCGCAGCACGCCGAGCAGCCAGTACGGCGCGATCAGTTCGAGCGTCGCGTCGGGGTCGAGCCTTTGGCCGTATCGGTAGTCCCACGCCTGCAACTCGAGCGAGCCGAGCAGGTCGACCGCGGCCGAGAACGGGGCTGCCGGCAGCGCGACCGCCGTCGAGCCGGCCACCATGCGAGCGATCGTCGAGGCGGCGTACCTGTGAGCGTGAGCCGTCAACGCCCCGCGGATAAACCTCGCGATCATCTCGGGATAGGCCCTGTTGGTGAGGATGCCCGCAGACAGACAGAACCCAATGGCGTCGAGGCGGACCTCGTTGAACGAGGCACACGGGATCTCGAAACACGGCTTCTGCGTCGCCGCCTCGGCCTGAGCCTCGGTCTGTATGAAGTTGCCCGTGTGGTTGTAGATCGTCCGGAAGTCCGGGCCGCGGGTCCACTGGAAGCCCCCGCGGGTCGCGACGATCTCGGGTACGGAGATCAGGCCGGCCGTGGTCTCGGGCTCGCACAGGTCATAGAGGATCTCGGACGGTGCGCACCAGCCACCCGCGGCCGTGAGAGAGCCGCCCTTGAGCTTGCTCTGATCAACGGCGGTCTTGAGGGCCTCCTCGATCTGCTCCTCTCCTCCGCTCGCGAGTACGCCCTCCTCGAAGTCCTTACGGATCACGGCGAGCTGGCCAGACGCGCGGCCGTCGGCGCCCGGGGTCGGGTAGCTCGCGAACGTCGCGATCGCGGCCTCGGCGATGTGCGTCACGTCGCGATACCGCGCGCCGGCACCGATGCCCGGCACGTTCGCCGCGGCGATCAGCGCCGGGCCGCCCGCCTTGTCCTTCGGGCCGCCGGCGGGCTTGCGCGACCGCGCGGCGATCGCCGACAGGTCGACCGGCGGTCGGCGCCGTCCGCCCGACGCTGCGATCGGCTCGAGCGTCGGCTCGTCGACCGGTGCGTCGGTCGGCGCGTGGTCGTCGACGGGCGCCGGTTCGTCGTCGGCGGGCTCGTCGGCCGGTGCCGGCGGGGTGATGCGTGCGGCGATCGCGTCGACGGCCGCCGCCTGGTCGCGGCGAGCGCCCTCGCTGCGCAGCGCCTCGACGCCCTCGGCGAGCTGCTCGAGCGCGGCGACGTCCTCGCCTGATAGGCCCTCGCCCTGACGTGCGCGGATCTCCTGGAACATCTCGAGAGCCGCGGTCTCAAGGGCGCCGAGGTCGAGGTCGTCGCGGGCGAGCAGGGCGGCGAGCTTGTCGGCGTCGCCGAGAGCCTTCAAAAGATCTTGGAGTGTGACCGGATCCACCGTCGGGCCTCCGCGCGGGTACGTGTGGCGCCCGGCCCATAGCTCAAACGGCGATCTGTAGGTCAGGGTACGGCAACGCCCCCGCCTCAACGTGCGAGGTCGGGGGCGTGTGGTGTGGCGACCGTGGCGAGCAGCGGCCGGAGTGGTTCACCGTCGGCTCTAGTCCGCCAGAATGTCACATGCGATCCCGGTCGCCATGGACCAGGGGCTCCGGAATTTGTCCGAAACTACGGCGCAGAACACTGACTTCGCGATCTTTCCCTTGTCGCCCAACCCCAACCCCGGTATTGCCTGCCCGTAGTCGCAACCGGCTTTGATCCCGGGACCGCATGGAGCGTGCCGGCCGTGGCTAGTTGCACGGTCGTACCAGTTGCGCAATGCCTCGCGTGTGACTTCCGCGACGTGCCCGTCGTGGGCTATGTTGCGGAACTTATAACCGGTCTGTTTGCGCTGGAAAGTCATAACCGCCTGGCGCAGCTCCTCATCATAGACGCCGCTTATGCGAATCTTGCTCCCTGTTGCCCAGTTCATCCATGTTTGAAGGCTTACGATGCAGGTTCCGACGGTTCCTAGATACATCGTCCCGCATTCACTCATGTCCAGAGTGATGGTGTAAGTGGCTTTTGCAGTGATGTGAGGAACATCGTCCGCACTAGCGGCCGTCGGCACTGCGATCACTGCGGCGAGACTCAGTGCGACCCCTAACGCGACGCCTTTTACCCGATTCACAGCACCCCCTGGGAAGATCGATCGCTCTTTACTCTCCAGTAAAACACAAGGGTGCAGTCTGTACAAATAACAACTCTCAGACAAGGAGAGCCGAACCTAACCTTATGTGAAAGTCAGGAATTTATTAGGCTGCTGCAATTGGCGAATCAGTAATTAAAATTGGATCGGTCCAAGAAATATGGATGACCAAAATGGTTGAATGATCATTGCTGTGGCATGGGGTCTGCGCCCTGAAGGTGGATCGACGACGCCCCTCCGCATCCGCACGCTGCAAAAGAGGCGTCGTCGATTGGTTCGCTCTACAGCACGTCGACCATGATCACGAAGTGGTTGAGCACGTCGTTCAGGACATTGATCATGTCGGTTCCTCCCTTCCCTTCTCGCTGTTCCGCGGTACCAGTACGGTTCGCCGCGAAGCTTCGTAGGCCGAGCGGGGCCCGGAGACCGCGCCGCTCGGGGAGACGGACACGCGGGGGGGCCAGTGCCAAGTTCCGCCGGTGAGGTCCTCGTCGTGCCGTACGGCCTTGTGCGGGTGGATCCCGCCGTCCGAGGTGAACACGGTCAGCGAGACCGTGTCGCCGTCGACGATGCCGGTCACTTGGGCGGGCGAGTCCTTGGGTGGGAACTCGCCGCCCGGGGTGCCGTGGTGGCGGTACAGGACCATCCGGCATGTGCTGATCGGCTGATCGGTGGTCAAGGTGTCCCCCGTTTCGTATTCGGTGGTGAGCTGCTCGACGAGGTCGGCGAGCAGGTCGCGCAGCGCGCCGGCGATGTGCGCCGACGCGGTGCGGTCGTCGAGTGTGGCCGCGATGTTGATCTCGAGGTCGCCGGCGGCGAGCTCGTACTCGCGGCCGTTGAGCTCGGCCACGAGCTGTACGGGCGCTGAACACGGCGGCCCACCCCTCGACCTGCCCGGGCCCGTCTTCAGCGAGGAACTGCGTGCCCGCGATCCCCGACGGCATCGAGGCTGTGGTCCTCGACTTCGACGGAACCCTCGCCGACACGACGCCCAGCCACGAGCACGCGCTGCGATCGGCGCTGCAGCCACATGGCATCGACCTGGACCACGACTGGTATAGCCGACACGTCGGCCTGTCCATCCACGACCTGCTGGCCGCACTATCGGGCGGCCGGTCACTGCCCCACGACGAGATCATCCGAGCCAGTCGCACTCACCTGCTGGCCAAGCTCCACAGCATCACCCCCATCGCGTGCGTCGTCTCGCTCCTACGCGCCGCACGACGTGCTGGACTGCCCTGCGCCGTGGCGTCGGGCGCCAGCCGACTTCTCGTCCGTCCCGGGATCGACGTTCTGGGCCTGAGGTGGGAGTTCACAGCCGTCGTCGCGCGAGAAGACGTCATGCACGGCAAGCCGGCCCCCGACCTGTACCTCGCGGCTGCCCAACGCCTCGACGTCCCGCCGGAGTGCTGCCTCGCCGTCGACGACGCCCCCGACGGCGTCACGGCCGCCCGCGCAGCTGGCATGCGCGTGATCACGGTGGTCGACGGCCACCTGGCCCCTGCCGGTGAAGGCGTGGAGGAAGCAGAGCGCTTCGGCTCCGCCCCAGGGCGGGGGCCGCACCGCATGCTGCGGCGCCGGACACCACACCGGCACGATCCGCAGAGTCCACCCGATGACGGCGTGAGGCCGTCGGACTAGGGGAGCATGATGCCCGTCCTGAATTCGACCAAGAACCTGGAGATCCTCGAACCTCCCACGGCGACGAGAGAGGGCGTGGGGGTCTTCGAGTACACGGACCACTTCACGGTCTTCCACTACGGCCGGATGCCGGACCCGATTCCCGGGAAGGGCGAGGCGATCTGCCGGATGGCCGTATTCAATCTAACGATGCTGGAGGCGGCCGGTGTGCGAACCCACTTCCGGCGGTTCATCACCCCGAACCGGATCGAATTCGACCTCGCGCGCGTCCCAGGCCCGGGCACCGGGCCGCTCACTCCGGGCGCCAGGAACTACCTCGTTCCCGTGCAGGTCCTCTTCCGCAACGAGCTCCCACAGGGCAGCTCGGTTCACCGCCGCCTCGCCAGCGGTGAACTGACACCGGCTGAGGTCGGGTTCGACCGCATCCCCGCAGTCGGCGAGAAGCTGCAGCAGCCGCTGATCGAATACGCGTCCATGCTGGAAGACGTCAACCGGTTCATCAGCGCGCCTGAGGCGCAGCGCCTCGCCGGCCTGAGCGACGAACAGTTCCAGACGATGTGCAACACCGCTGTCAAGGTCAACGAGGTGCTGACCGGGCACGCCCGCGAGGTCGGGCTGAGCCACAGCGACGGCAAGGCGGAGTTCCTGCTGTCGAGCGATGCCCACGTGGTGCTGGCCGACAGCCCCGGCACGCCCGACGAGAGCCGCCTGCTGTGCGGCGGACTGCACTGCGGCAAGCAGGTCCTGCGGAACTGGTACGTGGACAACGGGTTCGAGGTGCCAGTCAGCAGGCTAATCGCCGAGAGCGTACCCAGGAGCCAGTGGCCGCGACCGGCACGACTCCCGCCCGCGTTCCTGCCGGTGATGTCGAACCTGTACCGGTCCCTGAGCGAGACCTGGACGGGTGAGCGCCTCTGGAACGCGCCGGACCTACAGACCGCCGTGCAGGACGTTGCCCGCCTCATCGGTCAATGACGGCACACGACGGCTGGCACTCAGGCATGCTCTCCTCGATGAGGCGGGCGTGGGCCAGCAACGCCACGAAACCTCTGCGAACGGTGGATTCATGGGTGTGACAAACGACCCCGCCTTCCTGGCGACAACGTTCGTGGTCATCGACTTCGAGGCGACGACCCCCAAGGGCTACCCGGCCCAGCCCATCGAGGTGGCCGCTCTCGCACTCCGCTATGAGCAAGGCGCGTGGACGACGGTCGGCACGAGTTCGTCTCTCATCCGGCCGCCCGCGTTCGCCCCGGTGACGCCAGCCGTTACGGCCCAGACCGGCCTGACCCCCGAGCAGGTGAGGCAGGCCCCAAGTCCGGCCGAAGCGCTGGGCGCACTGGATCGGCGGTTCGCGGCGGGCAAGCAGTACCTACTGGTGGCTCAACACGCCGCCACCGAAGCCAACATCATCTACAACCAGCGCGAGCACTGCACGGCGCTGGCCCGCATTGACCTTCTGGATACCATCCCGCTGGCCAAACACCTCGTCCCCGGCCTGCCGAATCACAAACTCGACACGCTGCTGGCGCACTTCGCCATCAAGCAGCCGGCGGATCGCCACAGGGCCTACGCCGACGTCGAGGTCACCGCGCAGGTGTTCGTCCGGCTCGTCAGCGCCGCGGACGAGGATGCTCAGCTCAGCGATCTCGCGGCTTTGGTGAAAATCGCGGGCCGCACGGCCAAGTGCAATATGCCCGCCCAAGGAGTGTTCGACATCTAACCTGCCGGCGGGAGAGGGCACATGCGAAACCGGCCTGAGAGAGGACGGCCCTCATCATGACGATCAAAGAAGAGCCGGACCGCGACGAGGTCCCGTTCTGGTTCGATCCGCTGTGCCCTTGGGCGTGGGTCACCTCGCGCTGGCTCCTGGAGGTCGAGCAGGTCCGGCCGGTGTGCGCCGATTGGCGGATCATGTCGCTGGCCTACCTGAACCTCGTCCAGCGCGAGGGCCAGGGGCTCAGCGAGGCCTACCGGGACCTGATGACGAAGGCATGGGGTTCGGTGCGGGTCTGCGCGGCAGCCGCTGAGCACGGTGGCCGTGGCGTCCTCGGACCGCTGTACACCGCTATCGGCATCCGGCTGCACAACCAAGGACGTCGCGATGATCCCACCGTTATCACCGAAGCTCTCACGGAGGCGGGCCTGCCCGACTCGCTGGCCGCAGCCGCCACAAGCACGGAGTTCGATCAGCTCATCAAGGACTCGCACGACGAGGCGTTCAACGAGGTCGGCCACGATGTCGGGACGCCTGTTCTCCGCATCGCCGGTACGGCCCTGTTCGGCCCCGTGCTCAGGCAGGCACCCCGCGGTGAAGCTGCCGGTCGGCTCTGGGACGGCCTGGTCATGGTCGCCGGGACGGACGGCTTCTTCGAGCTCAAGCGGAGCCGGGACCGAACCGTCAAACCGTCCTTTCAGTGAGTTGACACCGACGTCGGCTGCGGCTGCGACCGGTGCGCATTGTGATCCGGCGCCGCTGCCGATCGGAAGCGTTCGACGGGTCCCGTCAACCGATCCGGGCCGGTACCGCTCGTGCAATGCGGTCTCCGACAAGGCGCTCGGCCTCGGCAAGCGGGTACCAGGCGGCACCCGTCACCTCGGACTCCTGGATACGCCCCACGTCCGCATCTGTCACGAAGGCGAATCCGATGTCGAGGTGATAGTGCTCCGGCTCGTCCTTCGCTGGCCGGGCTGGAACCGCGCCGTACTCGATGTAGACGGGGGTCTGCGACGCTGGGACGACCTCTGCGGGGTCAATCCCGGTCTCCTCCGTCAACTCGCGCACTGCCGCATCGATCAGCGTGGTATCGGTCGGCTCCAGGTGGCCTCCGGGCTGCAACACGATCCCGTACGCGAGGTGCTCGACAAGCAGGACCTTGGCACCGCCGCGGACCAGCAGCGCACCGACAGTGACGTGCATGCGAAAGTTCCGCCGCGAGGCGAAATCCCCTCCTTGAGACAGCAGGTGCGCCGACTCAGACAGCAGCGCGGCCTCGTCCGGGTAGCGCTCAAGGTAGGCGGAAAGCGCGCTCGAGATGTCGGAGTCACTGATCGCCACGGGACACCCCCATACCAGCGCGAGAGCGAAGTTCTTCGTGACCGACTGCTCGGATGCGAGCGACGAGCACTGACACAGTCAGCTCCTCCTCTGGAGGCTCGACAAGACCGACACGCCAGACACCCAAGGACACATGAGCCCCATGCGTCATCGACGCGGGAAACCCTATCTCCACCAACCTCACCGGCACCGATGAAACTCCAAGTGCGTGAGGGATCTCAGGCCCCGCCATCCTGGCCTTCTTCTCCAGGCCCTCCCCTGATCATGCAAGGAAGGAGTCGATCACGGTGAGCGGCGGAATTGTCGGTGGCGCCTGAGACGGTTACACACAGAACTTGCTTAGCCACTCTTCGTGATGTCGATGGGAGGTGAGACAGCCAGTCGAGTGACGTCCAGGCCGTACGCGCCGAACCGCATAACACGTAACGGCCTTGCCCCGTTCGCCCCGGCACTGGAAGGAGCCGCTGACGTGCCCGACAAGGCAACCGTCGCTGATCCCACCGCCGAACAGCACCAGCACGGCGAAGAACAGCAGCACGACGAAGAGCTGACGTTCAACTTCAACGGCGGCGACACCGAATGGACCGATCACCTCACCTGGAGGCAACTCACCAGGCGCCTGCCGCAACTGGTCCGCCGTTCCTTCGCTCTGGCCTGGGCCGTGGACCGGCGCGCAGTGATCGTCCTGCTGGTCTGCCAGATCATCTCCGGCCTGGCCGAGGCGCTCGGCCTGCTTGCCACGACCGCGGCCCTCGGCGCGCTGATCCAGTCCGCCCATGACCCCACGCACCTGCGCGAGGCCCTGCCCTCGATCGTGGTCCTGGCCGGGGCCGCCGGTCTGCGCGCGCTCCTAGGCATCGCGGTAGGAGGCCTATCGAACCGGCTGGGCCCGCGCATCGGTCGCGAAGCCGAGTACCGCCTCCTAGAGGCGGCCACCAATGCCGAGATGGCCGCCTACGATCACCCGGGGTTCGATGACCGGTGTGACAAGGCCGACCGAGGAGTCAGCGTCAGCCAGGACATGATCGGCGAGTCGCAGAACCTGGTCGCCTCCCTGACCACCCTGATAGCCGCTACGGTGGTGATCGCCACACTGGCGCCGGTCCTGCTGCCGCTGCTTGCGCTGACCACCGTCCCGCAGGCGCTGGCGTCCCTCGCCGGTGAGCGGGTCGCCTACCTGGCGATACTGAAGACCTTCCAGGAGCGCCGGATGCTGAGCATGCTGCGCTGGCACCTGACCCACAAAGAGCAAGCCGATCAGATCCGTACGGACACCCTGGCCCCGCACCTGCTCGCCAAGTACAGGGCGTTTGGGGTGCGGGTGGACCGGGTCAACGATGACGCCGCCTGGAAACGCGCCAAGATCAACCTCATCGGGTCCTCCATCGGCGGCCTGGCCTCGGCCCTGATGTGGGCCGGGGTGATGCTGCTGCTCGGCACCGGGGCCATCACCGCCGCGGCGGCCGGCACGCTGGTCTTCGCGCTGCGCTCGGCCTCCTCAGGGCTGCACGGCATCGTCGGGTACGGCTCGGAGCTGATGCGCACCGGCCGATACATGGACGACTGGGAGGCATTCATACAGGAGACCGCCGGACAGCGCCTGGACAGAGGCACCATCGTGCCGGACCGCCCCAAGCAGGTCGCGCTGCACCAGGTCACCTACCGATATCCCGAGGCTGAAGCCGACACCCTGCGCGAGGTGGACTTCGAGGTGCGTCAAGGCGAGATCGTCGCCGTGGTGGGGGAGAACGGCTCCGGCAAGACCACGCTCATGAAGCTGCTGTCCGGGCTCAACCTGCCCACAGAGGGGGTAGTCACCTGGGACGGCGTCAGCACCCGCGACCTGGACCCGCACGCCCTGTGGAAGCAGTGCGCGGTCGTTCCGCAGGAGTTCGCCCGCTGGCCGATGACCGCCCGCGAGAACATCCACCTCGGCCAACCCCAGCCCGGCGGGGACGACGCCGTCCATCGCGCCGCGGCCGCCAGCGGCGCCGACGCGGTCATCAACGTGCTGCGCAGCGGCCTGGGCACACTGCTGGCCCGCGAATGGTGGGGCGGCCAGGCCCTGTCCTCCGGCCAATGGCAGCGCATCGCGGGAGCTCGGGCCATCCACCGAGACGCCGGTCTGCTGGTGATGGATGAGCCCACCTCCGACCTCGACGCCCGCGCCGAACATCTGGTGTTCACCGGGCTGCGCGAGCTTGCGCGTGACCGGGCGATCGTTCTGGTCACGCACAACCTCGCCAACACGGTCGTCGCGGACCGGATCGTGGTCATGGAAGGTGGGCGTGTGACTGCCGAGGGCACGTTTTCTCAGCTGACGACCCAAGCCGGTCTCTTCCGCGATCTTTGGCTCCTCCAGCAGGACCGCGGTAACGCTTCGCTGGAGGGGGAGACATCATGACCGGCCACCAGACGGTCCTCGGCCATGATGGACGGCCGTACCGCCGGACGGCCGCACCTGCCACCCTCTTCATGCCAGGTGGCGGCATGCGTACCTCTTTTAGAGCCTGCTGACGAAGGCTTAAGTGCTGGTGAGCATGGGGCCGTAGAGGGCCGGTCCGATCTTGTTGATGTAGCCCTGGTGAGACCATTGGGACAGTTGGACGCGGAAGCTGTTGACGTTCTCGATCCCGAGGATGGCGGCAAGTTCGCTTCCTTTCCAGGCCCGCCAGGGCTGAGCGGTCAGCAGTTGCAGGACCTTGCCGTGCCGGTCAGGGCTGGACAGGTGCGGGAGCGGTGGCGGGTCGCCCCAGCGGCTGCTGGGTGGCCGGCCCGCCAGTTCGCGTGTCAGGCGGCGGGTCATCTGGTGCACGGTGGCCCACCAGATGAGGGCTTCGTGGTGGTCGGGCCTGCGCTCATAGATGCGCACCAGGCGGCGGTAGCGCACCAGCCAGGCGAACGTCCGCTCCACCACCCACCTGCGGGGCAGCACGACGAAGCCGCGCAGGTCGTCGCTGCGCCGGACGATCGACACGGCCAGATCCAGGACCTGCCCGGCCCAGGTGACCAGCCGGCCGGCATAGCCGCCGCCAGCCCAGACCAGAGCGATGGTCGAGAACTTCTCCCACAACAGCGCCAGCACCGGATGCGCGCCGTCACGGTCTTGCACCAACGCGGCAGTGACCATCACACACAACAACAGCCCGAGCGTGTCGACCACGACATGCCGCTTCTGCCCCTTCAGTTTCTTGGCCTTATGCGGGGGGGGACCGGGCCTGTCCAGGTAACCGGCTCTGTCCCGTAATCGGTGGTGGCGCTGAGTGCTCACCTGCCAGGCTGGGCCGTGCTGAAGATCGACGATCTTGTGGGTGTGGTGTTTGCGGGGCTGTCTGCCCTGGTCATCGAGGATGTACAGGACGAGGAAGACCTCATCCGGGTGATGGCCCGTACTCGCGGCGAGTCGGTGCCGTGCCCGGTGTGCGGGGCGCCGACCGGTCGGGTGCACGGCTATGCCGGCCGGACGGTCACTGATGTCCCGGTCGATGGGCGGCGGGTGGTGGTGTCGCTGCAGGTACGGCGTCTGGTCTGCCCGGTGCGGGGATGCCCTCGGCAGACGTTCCGTGAGCAGGTGCCCGGGCTGCTTGAGCGCTACCAGCGTCGGACAAGCAGGCTCACCGGGCAACTGGGCGAGGTGGTCAAAGAGCTGGCCGGCCGGGCAGGGGCTCGGCTCTCGGCGGTCCTGGCCGTCGCGGTCTCGAGGTCCACGGCACTGCGACTGCTCATGCGGCTGCCGCTACCGTCACTGCGGACCCCGCGCGTGCTGGGCGTCGATGATTTCGCGCTCAAGCGCCGTCATCGTTATGCCACCGTCCTCATCGACGCCGAGACGGGCGAGCGGATCGATGTGCTGCCCGGCCGCGGTGTTGACGTCCTGGAGACGTGGCTGCGCTCCCACCCCGGGGTTGAGATCGTCTGCCGCGATGGGTCGGGCGCCTACGGCGAGGCGATTCGACGCGCCCTGCCGGACGCGGTGCAGGTCAGCGACCGATGGCATCTGTGGGCGAACCTGTGCGACAAGACCCTCGCAGAGGTTCGTTCCCACAGCGCCTGCTGGGCCACGGTCAACCCGGCCCGGCCCGCCGGCGTCCGCGAACAGACCACTCGCCAGCGTTGGCGGCAGATCCACGACCTGCTAGATAAGGGCGTCGGCCTCCTGGAGTGCGCCCGCCGCCTGAACCTGTCTCTCAACACCGTCAAACGCTACGCCCGCACCCGCGAGCCCGAGGCCTTGCGCCGCGCTCCGCGCTACCGACCCACTCTCGTCGATCCCTACCGCGATCACCTGCGTGAACGGCGCGCCAGCGACCCCGCCGTTCCGGTCCAGCAGTTGTTCCGTGAGATCAAAGAGCTCGGCTACACCGGCAGCCTCAACCTGCTCTACCGCTATATCACCCAAGGCCGAGCCGAAGGAGAACGGCCCGTCACCACCCCGCGCCGCCTGGCTCGTCTCCTGCTCACCCACCCCGACCGGCTGCGTGACAGCGACACCCAGCTGGTGCAGGAAGTCACCGCCGCCTGCCCTGAACTGACCGAACTCGCCCGCCATGTCCGCAGCTTCGCCGCACTCCTCACCCCAGCCGCAGACAACGACGCCACGCTCACCGCCTGGATCACCACCGTCCGAGCAGCTGATCTGCCCCACCTGCACGGCTTCGCCAACGGCCTCGAACTCGACCGCGGCGCGGTGAACGCCGCCCTCACCCTTCCGCACCACAACGGCCGCACCGAAGGCGTCAACACCCGCACGAAGAGGATCATGCGACAGATGCACGGCCGTGCCGGGTTCGACCTTCTGCGCCACCGAATCCTGCTGCAGTGAAGATCACTTAACGCCACCACCGATTACGGGACAGAGCCGAAAACCGTACAGTCCCGGTCGTGGGCGTTCGCCGGAGACGGTTTAGGTTCACCCTCACCGGGTGTGAGAAGCACCGACCCGGGGTCGTGTGAGATTGCCGGTCTCTCGGTTTACCCCACGGGTGTGGGGAGCGCGATCGGACGTTCGCACCCACCAGACCGCCCCCGGTTCACCCCCACGGCTGCAGGCGGGAGCTGTCAGAGGGCATAGTTGCGAAGGACGGCGAGCGCCTTGGCGCCGTACGGGCCCGTCGTCTTCAGCATCGAGTCGGCGGGCGCCAGGCGGTGGGCGCCGACACGGCAGAAGTCGGCGGCTGGGCCTGTGACGGTGGAGGCGGCGGCGGGGTCACCGAAGCGCCAGAGCTCGCCGTCGGGTGAGGTCAGCTCACAGTAGACGGGCCCGCCCTCGACGCCGGCGACGTCGAAGGCGTACGGCAGGGTGCGGTGGCCGAGCCAGGCGATATGGCGCAGGCGCGCGGTGTCGGGATAGGGGATGCCGAGGGGCGCGGTGATGTCGTAGGCATGGGCCCAGTGTTCGGCCAGCCGGGTGGTGGCCAGGGTCGCCGGGGACAACGGGATGGCCACCCAGGACAGCCGGGTGCCCTTGGGCTGGGCGCGTAGGGCGGCGGGGGTGGCGAAGGCGGCCCTGCGCCAGCGGGCCAGGAGATCGGCGGGGGCGATGTCCCGCTGAGCGGCCACCATGGCGTCCGCCGCCGCATCCACCCCTCTACCGGACTCCCGGCCGGGCTCGCCGTCGGTGGCGGGCTCGCGCCTGATCGTGACGTCCTCGCCCGCGAGCGAGGCGGCGGCGAGTTCCTCGGTCTGGGCCAGGTGGAGGACCACGTCGGACACGGTCCAGCCCTCGGCGGCCGACGGGTGCGACCACTCGGCGGGGGTGAGACCGGCGAGGACGACGTCCAACTGCTCGTACTCGGCCTTGAGGTCGTCGAATATGTCCGTCATAGGCAACAACACTACCGAACAATATTCTGCCATGGATGGAAAGACGCGGGGACGGCCGACGGGTCAGATCAGGCCAAGGTGGCGGGCGCGGTTGACGGCCAGCATTCGGTCGTGGCAGCCGAGCTTGCCGTAGACGTTCTCCAGGTGCTTGCGGACGGTGCGGACGCTGATCCGGCGCAGGCAGGCGATCTGCTGTGCGCTGAGCCCGCTCGCGACGAGAGTGATCATGTCCAGTTCGCGGCTGGTCAGGCCGGCGCGCAGCCGCGCCTCGTCGCGCTGGGCGCTGTCCCATTCCGGCGCGATTCCCGGCATTCCGGGTATTCCCAGTGCCCCCGGCGCTCCAGGCATTCCCGCTGCTCCAGGCATTCCCACTGCTCCAGGCGTTCCTGGCGCGCCCGGCATTTCCGGTGTTCCCCGCGTTCCTGGCGGTCCCGGTGTGTAGATCCGGTCGAGCAGTGTCAGAACCGGCTGGAGCGCCTGCGCCACCTCCACGTGGGTCTGGCTGAAGTCGCGGCCGGAGCGGTTGACGGCCCATCCGCGGCCGCCCGACGGCAGCCACGTACCGACGACGATGGCGAGCTGATGCCGGGCCTGCATCGGGACGAACAGCTCGCGGTAGACGCGGTGCGACCTCCATGCGCGTTCGGCGAGACAGTCGCTGATCCGCCTCGGGGAGACGTCTCCGGGGTGGTCGAGGTAGTGGCGGACGAGAGGGTGCTCGTCCATGACGGCGGCGAGCAGATCCACCGAGATCTCGGCGTCCGGCGGGTCGAACCAGAGCTCCACCGAGTGGGCGGGGAGGTCGAGATTGTTCCAGCCGGCGACGTCGCCGTCGAGGGCGGAGATGAGGCAGGCGGACGCGGCGGCCAAATAGGCCTCGCGGCCGGGCAGGTCGCCTAGTTGATAGCTCAGCTCCATGGGGTTCATCAATGAGCGGCCCATGTGCGCGTCCTCCCCCTCGGGCTACGTCAAAGAGCGTATTCCGCGGCACCGGATCCGGTCCGCAGAATATGGGGAAAGGGGAGGGTGAATCATGGCGCGGCAGACAATTCGGTCGCGGTTCAGCGGAAAATCAGGGGCGACGCCAGAAATACGCCTAAATGCTGAAATGGACCACTCTGAGGGGTTTCACGCGCGGGGCGTGGGGCGGTCCAGGCATGCCGACGGTGTAGAGCTCAGCGCAGGGCGGTCCGGGCGCGCCGACAGTGTACGACTCCGCGTGGGGCGGTCCAGATACCCCGACGGTGTACGGCTCGGCATGGCGCTCGTGTGCGCCGCCGTACTGGCGACGAGCGCCTGCGGGGGTCCCGGCGACGGAGGCGGCGGCTCGTACGTCCCCACGGTGCGGACGAACGTCCCCACACTGCGGACGAGCGTTCCCCATGACTCTGAGCAGGCGTTTCCCAGGTCGGCCGTACCCGCTGAGCTCCAGGGGACCTGGAGCGGCGGAACGTCCGGCGGCACCGCCTACGGCTCGGTCACCCTCGGCCCCGAGGGGGATCTGATCATCGCCAAAGGCCGGCTGCGATGGGCGGGCACGGTCGTCGTCGAGCGAACTCAGATGACCTTCTACATTCCCAACACCGCCCCTCGGCGGGAGTCATGGTCATGGCAGGGCTGTCAGGACCCGGCCGGTTTTGGCTATCCCTATCGAACCCTTGTCCTGAGCGGCTATAGCTACGTTCAGGATTGCTAACACCGGGGTCGAAAGATGAAACTTCTACGCGAAATCCGGAACGGAGATGAACGGCATCGGTGATTTCGATCTCGCGGACCGCGATCTGCTTCAGGAGATCGCCCGCGAAACGGTGAGACGCGCCGCTCCTGAGGAACTGCCGCTCTTCCCGATGGTGGCGACGGTCTACTTCGACAGGGGCGGCCGTCTCCCAGCCGGGCGGGCTGGGCGCGACGAGATGCTGGGGTTCGGGCTGGAGTCGGCGGTCATCCTGCTGACGCCCGTGGTACTCCCTGTCGTCTCGGCGATCCTGGACCAGCTGGCGCAGGACGTCGCCCGTGTGGTGACCGATCGCGGCAAGGACGGGCTGCGCCGGGCGATGCGCGCTCTGCTGCGCCGCACCGCCGAAACCGAGAACGACGCCCTGCCGCCGGTCGCGCCACTGACGCCGGAGCAGCTCGCCCGGGTGCGCATGACGGCGCTCGAAAAGGCCCGCCAGATGGACCTGCCGGAGGACAAGGCCGAACTGCTCGCCGACGCCGTCATCGGGAGTCTGGGCGCATGAACAGGCTCCCGCTCGGCCCGGCCGAAAGCCTCAGCGCATGAGCGAGCGACCGCTCGATCCCTTCGCCGTGCCCTCTCAGACGGCGCTGCGGTTCGTGCTGTTGATGGGCTCGATCGTCGGTACGAGCGTGTTCGCCTTCAACATCCTCTACTTCAGCCTGTCGCCGCAGGGCGCGAGCGAGGAGCGGGTCTACTCGCGCTGCTGGGAGGTCGCGCCCGGGGCCGAGGGCTCGGACATCGGGGCGGTCGCCGGCCGGCTCCTCGCGTGCGTGGCGCCGTACGAGCAGGCCAAGGCCGTCTGGGTGGCCGGCGGGCTCGCGCTGCTCTTCCTGGTGGCCGGGCTGATCTACTGGTACCTGCCCGCCTGGCGGATCCGCCGGCTCGGGCTGCGGCCGCTGCGGGCTGAGGACGCTCCGGACCACGTACGCGAACTGGACGGTCTCGTGGCCGTCGCGGGCCTCGCGCGGCCCCCCACGTACCTGTGGCGGCTGACCGGCTCCGTCGGCGGGGTCGCCTTCGGCCGTTACGGCCGCCGCTACCTGGGCCTGGACGCCGGCCTGGTCACGAAGCTGGTCACCGACAGGGCCGCCTTCCGCGCGATCGTCCTGCACGAACTCGCTCACCTGCGCAACGCCGACGTCGACAGGACGTACCTGACGGTGGCGTTCTGGCGGGCCTTCGTCATCGTCGCGCTGGTGCCGGTGACGGTGAGCCTGGCCGACGAGCCGGACGGGGCGTCGCTGGGGGTGGTCTGGCGGCTGTTGTTCCTGCTCGCCGTGGTCTACCTCACCCGGAACGCCGTCCTGCGATCGCGCGAGACGTACGCCGATGTGCGCGCCGCCATGTGGGAGGGCGGGGCGGGTGGCCTTGAGGCCGTCCTGAGCGGTCGGCAGCATGACGATCCCCCGAGCGGCGGTTCGAGGCACAAGCCGTTTTTGTGGGGTGGGCTGGTTCGGCGGCACTTCGAGCCGCAGGTCCGGCTGCGGCTGCTGCGGGACCCGGAGGCTGTTTTCGCGCCGGGCTTCTGGGAGTCCTTCGGCGCCGGGCTCGCGACGACCATCGTGTACGGCAATCTCGCCACCCTGCTCTGGCTGGCGGCACCCCGGCTCGACGCGCTGGTCAACCGGTGGCTGTCGGCGCTGCTGTTCGCGCCGCTCGCGATGGGCGTGGTGGCCGTCGCCGTCTGGCGCTGGTCGGCGTACCGGGCGGTCAGGGGGCGTGCGCGTTCCCGGCTGGCGTACGTGGGGCTCGGGCTGGGGCTCGGCTTGGTGCTGGGGCAGCCCCTGTCGGCGGCGAGCGCCATCACCGGATCTTGGAGTGGGACGGGCGACGTCACCCCCCTGCTCTGGCTGGTCTCGGCGGCGGTCACTGTCGCGTGCGCCTGC
Source organism: Nonomuraea sp. CA-143628 (assembly GCF_050942315.1). Taxonomy (NCBI): domain Bacteria; kingdom Bacillati; phylum Actinomycetota; class Actinomycetes; order Streptosporangiales; family Streptosporangiaceae; genus Nonomuraea; species Nonomuraea sp. CA-143628. The sequence goes on along the minus strand of NZ_CP192072.1, from coordinate 5,905,252 downwards.
CTCATCGTGCGGTGGATCGCCACCACGGCGGCCGCGTGGCTGCCCGTCATCGGCAGGGCGCCGATCGGTGTCGCCGTGGTGCCGATCGTCGTGGCGGCCAGTTGCCTGTTCGCGTGCTGGTTCGGCGTCCAGCTCCTGACGCTCGAGGTGCCGGATCTCTCCCAGCTGCCGGCGGGCGACTATCTCCAGGCGAGCGGGCTGAACGGCACCGCCACGGTGGATCGGGCCGGGCCTTGGTGGCTGTGGCTGGCGCTGAACCATCCGCTCAGCCAGTACTTCTCTCGGCAGGTGGTGATCGCGGCCGCGCTGGTCGGGGTCTGGGCTGTCCCGCTGGCCGCGTGGCTGGTCAGGCCGCCTGCCCACGGGTGCCCAAGCTGGCTGACTCGCCTGACACGCCCGCCGCTGGTGCTCACCCGGCCGGCCGCCGCCGTCCGGCTGGCGGTGCTGACGGGCGTGGGGGCGGCGGTGGCGTACGCGGCGTCGCTGCTCGCCATCCGTTTCCTGGCTCACCAGGCGTACACACCGGCGCAGCGCGCCCTGCCCGGCTTCGCGTTGCTGTTCAACCATTGGCAGGTGTCGCTCGCCATACTCCTACAGGCGGTGGCGGCCACCATCGTGGCCTGCGTGATCACTCTCAGGCGGCAGCGCTTCGCCGTCGTCCTGGGCATGATGGCGGCGTTCCTCACGGGCGCCATCGGTGCGCTCGTCATGCCATCGGCCGGCGTACTCGGCGGCTGCCTGGACGCCTTCAGCCTCAGACCCGGTCCCTGCGCGTGGGACGTGTCACTGTCCGCGGTACGCCTCCCGCTCGGACAGGTGACGGTCGTCGGCTCCCTCGCGGCCCTGGTCGCCGCCCTGGTCGTCCATTGGTTGGCCAGATCCACGTCCGTCTGGTCGGCCAGAGCCACTTCCGTCGTATCCAGGCGCCCCTCCCCCGCCGCTCCCGCCACGGGCATCGCACCCATCGTGCCCATGGCCATCGCCGTCGCCGCGCTGACCGTGCTGTGGATCCCAGAAACCGTACGGATTCCTCCCGAACCACCGCCCGCCACCCTCGGCCTCGATCCGGCGGCCCTGGAAGCCTGCGACCTCCTCCACCGTCTGCCGAGCCAGGAAGACTTGCGGGCCACTCTTCTCGCGCTCCTGGACGCGGCCGACCGCTCGACCCACCCGGTGATGACGGACGAGGCACTGGCGATGCGTCATGCGATCACCGACGGCGACCCCCAGGCGTACGCCTTCCACCTGCGCCGCCTCACGGCCCTCTGCCCACCCTGACGGACTCTGTGATCTTGGCTATCTTGACCGCGGTGATCGTATTCCGAGGTCGGCGTCCGGGTACGCCGGAGCCTGCCACCAACATGGCGCTTCGCGACGTCGGCACACTTCGGAGGCTCAGCATGCCTGGCGACTTCATTCAAGAGGTACGTATCTACAAGTGCGGCACCACCTCGGACGGAGGTGCGATCATGTGCTCGGAAATAGGATGGGCCAAGGTTCCCTTCATGGTCATGTCCGCGGATTCGGACAACGGGTCGAACCTGGGGTGGCAGGAGGTCGGCCACACCGATATTCACATTCCGCTGAAGAAACTCGTCTCGGTGATGAAACAGCACGGCATAGATGTGCGCTACGACGAAGAGGAATTGGCACGCCGAATCGGCCCGGCACCCGAGGCCGTCGACTATTAGGGCGCGTCTTTGCGCCAGCGGGCGCGCAGGTGGAAGGCGGCCGTCTTGGGGCGGCGGTCGCGCGTGAAAACGCCCTTCTTGTTGCCGTCGACGCGGAAGACGCCCGGCGTGGTGGCGAAGTCGGCGAAGTTCCACACCTGTTCGCCCACCACCGCGTCGACCCGGTCGAAGACCCGGTGATAGACGTCGAGCAGCTCCGCCTGATACTCCTCGGTCCACGGGTTGGGCACGATGCTGCGCAGGCCGGGGTAGGTGTCAGCGCCATACTCGGAGATGACGATGGGCTTGTCATGCAGCGCCGCCCACTGCCGCAGTTCGGTCTCCAGCGCGGTCTCGGCCGCTTCCAGATCGCCGGGACCGAAATACCAGCCGTAGTAACGGTTGAGCAGAACGACGTCGAACAGGTCGGTGACCACGCACTGGTCCGGCGGCGCGAGCAGCGCGTTGGCGTAGGCCACGGGCCGGGTTGGGTCGAGGCGACGGGATTCCGCGGCGAGTGGGGCGAAGTAGTCGCGCGCCTCGGGTTGGACGTTGTCGGGTTCGTTGGCCACGGACCACAACACGACGCTGGGACGGTTCTTGTCGCGCGCCACCAGCTCCTGGATCGCCCGCAGGTGGGCACGCTGGGTCTCGTCACTGACCGTGTCCGGGGAGAAGGTGGGCACCCGCTTGCCGGAGCTGAAGACGCCTCCGCCGATGTTGCGGTTGAGTCCGACGGCCGCCGTCTCGCTGATGACGACGACGCCGTGCCGGTCGGCGTAGTCGAGAACCTCCTCCGCGTACGGGTAGTGCGTGGTGCGGAAGGAGTTCGCGCCGATCCACTCCATCAGCGCGAAGTCATGCACCATCAGCACGTCGTCGTGCCCCTTGCCGCGCACCGCCGCGTCCTCGTGCTTGCCGAATCCCTTGAAGTAGAAGGGGGTTCCGTTGATCAGGAACCGCTTCCCGCGCACCTCCACCGTGCGCACGCCCACCGGCTGGCGGTAGCTGTCGGTGACCTCCCCTGATGCGCTGAGCAGAGTGGCCTCGAGCTCGTACAGGTAGCCGTCGCCGGGTGCCCAGGGATGTACGTCGGGCACGCGCAGGGTGCCGGCCGCACCCGTGGCGGCGGCCACCTCGGTACCTGAGGCGTCGCGCAGCGAGACGCGGACCGAGTCCGTCTCCCCGGTGCTGTCCGCCCGGTAGCCGATGACGCCGGTGGTGTCGTCGAAGGCCGTGGTGACGGTGATGTCGCTGATGTGCTCCGGGGGCGTGGTGTAGAGCCAGACCGGCCGGTGCAGGCCCGCGTAATTGAAGAAGTCGTGGAAGTATCGCTGCACCCGGCGGCCGTTGGGACGTTCCTCGATGGTGCCCGGCGGGATCGTCGCCCAGCTCAGTTCGTTGTTGATCACGACGGTGACGCGGTTCTCGGCTCCCGGTCGCAGGTGTGCGGTCACATCCGCTTCGAACGGGGTGTAGCCGCCTTCGTGGGTGACGACCTCGGTGTCATTGACCCAGGCGGTCGCGCGGTGGGTGGCGGCGTCGAACCGCAGGACTATGCGCTGTCCTGTCCACTGGACCGGTATCCATACGTTCGTCTGGTACCAGGCGTCGCCGACGTGGTCCCGGACTGTCACGTCGGGATAGATGTCGTTGTAGCTGGCCGGTACCGGGATGTCCACGGCTTCCGCGAGGGGCGAGCGCCACCAGCCTTCGGCGCGGCCCGCTCCCTCTGCGTCCAGCCGGAACCTCCACAAGCCGGCCAGGGAGCGGCGTTCGCGGGTGGGGCCGTCCTGCGGGCGAAGCATGGTCGGTGCTCCTTTTCTCCGCGCGGTGATTCACGCGGTGGTTATTTGATGCCGGTGGTTATTTGATGCCGGTGGTTATTTGATGCCGGTGTTGGCGATGCCCTGAACGAACTGTCGTTGGAGGAACAGAAAGAGCACCAGGATCGGAGTGACGACGGTGACCGCGCCGGCGAGCAGCAGACCGTAGTTGGTGCCGTTGGCGCCCACCGAGAACAGGGCGAGCGCTACGGGCAGCGTGTAATGATCCTCGGTCTGCGCGATCACCAGTGGCCATAGGAAGTTGTTCCACTGGGCGAGGAAGGTCAGGATCGCCAGTGTCGCCAGAGGCGGACGACAGAGCGGGACGATCACCCGGAGAAAGATGCGGGTTTCCCCGGCACCGTCGAGCCGGGCCGCTTCGACCAGCGAATCTGGAATGTCCTGGATGAACTGGCGCATGAGAAAAACACCGAGCGGTGTCACCAGGAAGGGCAGAATCAATCCCAGGTAGGAATTACTCAGTCCCATGTTGCTGACAAGGACGAAGAGCGGCACGAAAGTCGTGGTTCCGGGGATGATCAGCATCGTGAGGACGAGGCCGAACAGCAGCCGCTTTCCGGCGAACTCCATCTTCGCGAAGGCGTACCCCGCCATGGAGCAGAAGAGCAGATTGCCCATGACACACACCGCGGCGACCAGCGCGCTGTTGAAGAAGTACCGGCCGAAACTCTGCTTCGACAGCAGCAGTGTGAAGTTGTCCAGCGTCGGAGAACGGGGAAGCCAGGAGCTCGGATAGGCGACGATCTCCCCGGTCGGTTTGACCGATCCCAGAAACATCCACGCGAACGGTGCCAGCGTCGCGATCAGGCCGATGACGAGGGCGCCGTAGAGCAGGATGCGGGCAGGTCGGATGCGTACGCCGATGCCGGAGGCGGCCGCACCGGTGCTCGCGCTCGCAGTGGTCATATCACGCCTTCGCTCGGAAGATACGGAACTGCAGGAGGCTGAGCAGCGCGATCGCGGCCACCAGCACGTACGAGGCGGCGGCGGCCGTGCCGTAGTTGCCGAAGCCGAATTGCTCGAAGGCGTAGTAACTGATCGAGGTGGTGCTGTCCAGCGGGCCACCACTCGTCATCACGAACGGCTCCTCGAAGAACTGCAGGTAACCGATGCTCAGCAACACCGCGACCACCAGCGTGACCGGTCTGAGCAGCGGCAGCGTGACACTGCGGAAAGTTCGCCAGCGAGTGGCGCCGTCAATGTGGGCCGCCTCCCGCAGTTCCTCGGGAATGGACTGCAGCCCGGCCAGGAAGATCACCATGGGGATGCCGAAGTGGCGCCAGACCGCCATGAGGATGAGCGCGGGCATGGCCCAGTTCGGGTCGTTCAACCAGTCCGGGCCGTGGATTCCCACGACGGCGAGGGCGGAGTTGATCATTCCGTCCTCCTGGTAGAGGTATCTCCACACCACCGCCACCGCCACGATGCTGGTCACCACAGGCGCGAAATACGCGACTCTGAAGAGTCCCTTCGCCCGCCGGATCCCGTAATTGAGCGCGACGGCGAGACCCAAGGCGATGACCATCGTCAGCGGGATTCCCGCGACGACGAAGTAGACCGTGTTGAGGGCCGCCCGGAGAAAGGTCGGATCCCCGAAGAGGCTGGTGTAGTTCTCGATGCCCACGAAGTTGACGCTGAAGGGCGCCCGTACGTCCCGGTTCGTGATGTCCGTGACACTCATCGACAACGAGGAGAGCACCGGCCATACGCCGAAGGTGGCGAAGAGTGCGATGAAGGGCGCGCAGAAGGCCCACGCGACCAGGGTGCGCCGGGAATGTCCAGACATAGCCTGCGGTGGCTTGGCAGCCCGGCCTGACGAGGAGGGCATGGTGGCAAGAGAGGCCATCGCTACGCCCCGGTTCCGATCGCCGACGCCTTCTTCTGGATCTCCCGCAAGGCCGCCTGCGGCGAGGAGACGCCCTTGGCCACCTTTTCGAACTCGGCGTCCAGCACCGCGGTGACCTGTCGCCACGTCGTGGTGGTCGGTCCGGGCTGTGCCGTCTTCAGCTGCGTACGGAACACGGCCAACGTCGCATCGGTCGCGAGCTTGCCCTCGTTCCAGGCCGACTCGACGGCGGGCAGGTCTCCGGACAGGTCGTACCAGGTCTTCTGGGCGTCAGGACCGGCCATCCACCGGATGAACTTCCAGGCGCCCTCCCGGTTCTTGGCGTCCTTGAACACCGCCCACTGTCCGCCGCCGATGTAGCCGGCGTTGGACTTCGGCCCGGAGGGGAGCGGGGTGATGCCGACCTTGTCGTCGACGAAGGACGCGCCTCCGGCGGATTTCAGCAGGCTCCCTTCCCAGGGGCCGGCGATGAGCGCGGCAGTGGACCCGGCGACGAACTGCGGCTCGATCTCGCCCAGGCTCACCGGGCCGTTCGGGCTGGTGATCTTCGAGGTGATGAACGACCGGTAGAACTCCAGCCCCTTGAGCGCCTCCGGCGTGTCGAAGGCGAACTTGGTGCCGTCCTCGCTCATGATCTGCGCTCCGGCCTGCCACATGAACGGCACGACGCCCTGCCAGGTCGCCGTGGCGCCGGTGGGCAGGGACAGCCCCCACTTGGCGCCTTGCTTCTGAAGGGCCTGGAGGAACGGGCCGTACTCCTCCCAGGTCTTGGGCGCGGAGACCCCGGCGGCCTTGGCCATGTCCTTGCGGTAGAACAAGGAGCGCGTTTCCACGTACCAGGGGACGCCGTACTCGGCGCCCTCGAAGAGGGTGCTCTGGACGGCGCCGCGGTAGAAGGAGTCGTAGTCGACGAGCTTGGACGGGACCTTTTCCAGCCCGCCCGTGGACGCGAACGCCGCGAGGTCCACCGCCCCCACCATGGTGGCGTCCGGAGTGTCTCCTGAGGCGATGGCGGTCTGCACCTTCTTGGCGTAGTCCTGCCAGGGAACCGCTGTCACCTGCACTTTCGCGCCGGGGCTGGCCTTGCTGAACTCGGCGGCGAGCTTGGGCAGGAGTTCGCCCTCCGTTCCCATCGCCCATACGGTGATGGCGCCGTCGGCAGGTTTGGCGTCAATCGGGGCGGCCGCCGCGGACTGCGCCGGGCCGGGGTCGGACCGGCCACAGCCGGTCAGGAACAGTGCGACGGCCAGGCCGCCGACGAGTGACTTCACCATGGTTGAGCTGCGCATTTGTGGTCCCGGTCCTCTCCACCCGAGGGAAGCTCCACCGCTTCCTCCGCAAGTCGTGGTGTGGGTGAGCGAGACGTTATCCCAAAAACCGAACAGTTGCCATAATTTCGTTGGGCGAATTCCCCCTGCGACGGGCGCGGGGCCCATAGGGTTGATCGCATGACCGAAGAGACGGCGAGCCGACCCGGCACGCGGCGGGGGCCCTATGCCAAGAGCGCGCGCCGCCAGGCCGAGATCGTCGCCTCCGCGACGTCCGTCTTCTCGGCCCGCGGCTACCGGGGCGGGTCGCTGCGGGAGATCGCGAAGCAGCTGGACCTCAGCCTGACCAGCGTCGTCCACCACTTCCCCAGCAAGAGCGCACTGCTCGTGGCCGTACTCGAGAACGCCGATTCCGCGCACACCGACTCCTTCACCGCGGACTGCCGGGAGCAGGGTGTGGCGTACGCCGTGCTGCAGTACGTTCACCGCAACCTCGAACGCCCCGAGATGCTGAGGCTGCTCGCCCTCATGGCCGCGGAGTCGTCGGCCGCGGACCATCCGGCGCATGAGTGGTTTCGCGACAGGTACGACAGATTGATCGAGACGCTGGCGGCCGCCATCCGCCGAGACCAGGACGCGGGCCGCGTTTCCAACAGCCGGGCCCCCGAGGGCATCGCCGAGTCCCTGGTGGCCCTGTGGGACGGGCTTCAACTCCAGTGGCTCATCAACCCGCGGCGGGATCTGGTCGCGGCGATGAGGTCCTCGTTGGCGGACCTCCTGGAACCACAGCGACAGAACTGAAAGTTTCACCCCCAGCAAACAGTCTTGTCATGCCCTGGCCAGCCACGACGCCTTCTCACCGGATGCCGGAGATCACGTCTCCATTGACGACTGGAAAGCGCTTTCCTACATTGATGGTCATTCACTCACCTGTCTTTCGTTCACATACGTGTACGACAGGCGAAGGCATCAGCAGGGAGGCAACCGTGAGAAAGACAATCCGGGCCCGGATAGTGGCGATAGCGGCCGCCGCGCTGGCCTTGGCCGGCGGCATCGCCAGCGGGCCGCCGGCATCCGCCGCGGCCTGGCCGACGCCGAGCGGCCAGCAGGCCGTCGGTGCGACGATCAACGTGTCCGGCACGGTCGACGGCAAGATGATCCGCTACTACGGCACCGGGGACCTGGGCAGCGGCGGGCAGGACGAGGGCCAGGACCCGATCTTCAAACTCGCCAACGGCGCGGTGCTGAAGAACGTCATCCTCGGCTCCCCCGCGGCCGACGGCATTCACTGCACGGGCACCTGCACCCTCCAGAACGTCTGGTGGGAGGACGTCGGCGAGGACGCCGCCACCTTCAAGGGCACCTCGTCGTCCCAGACGATGACGATCGACGGCGGCGGCGCCAAGGCGGCCAGCGACAAGGTCTTCCAGCACAACGGCCCCGGCACCATGTACATCAGGAACTTCCAGGTGACGAACTTCGGCAAGCTCTACCGCTCCTGCGGAAACTGCTCCAAGCAGTACGCGCGCCACGTCGTCATCTCCAACGTCACCGCCACGTACTCGGGCAAGACGCTGGCCGGCATCAACACCAACTACGGCGACACCGCCAGGTTCTCCGGCATCACGATCGTCGGCGACTCCGGCAAGAAGATCGTGATCTGCGAGAAGTACAAGGGCGTGACCAGCGGCGAACCCACCAAGATCGGCAGCGGCGCCGACGGCGTCAACTGCCTCTACTCCAGCTCGGACATCACCTACAGGTAAGCAATAAGGAGCCTGAGCGCGGTTCCCCGTCGAGACGGGAGACCGCGCTCAGCACCAGCCCAATCCCCTGCAAAAAGCCCCGCCGATAAATCACTTTTCACTCCGCGTACTCAAGCGAGCGAATCGCTATATGCACGACTGGAGAAATGGCACTAAGGAGATCATCGCCCATGCACTCGAAAGGGCACCTTGGTGAGAAAGTATCTAGCATCGGGCATATCAGGCATGCTGCTGGCCCTCGCGCCGGCGGTCGCCTTCCAGCCGGCGCGGGCCACCGACGGCGACGTCATCGGGGCCACTCACCCGTCGTCCGCCAACTACATCGTAACGCTGAAAGAAGGCGCCGAAATACCGGCGTATATCTCGCCAAATCATATCTATCACCACGCCGTCAACGGCTTCTCCGCAACGTTGACCCCGGAAGAGGTCGCCCTGCTCCGCGGCCACCCGGACGTCATAGCGATCGAGGCGGACAAACCCATCAAGCTGGACCCCGCGCCGAGCACCGAGGCCGAACTCCCTTGGTACCAGCAGTTCAGCCCGCCGTGGAATCTCGACCGCATCGACCAGCGATTTGGCTTGAATAATCGCTACATATTCCGATACACCGGCGCGTCGGTTCGCGCCTATGTGATCGACACCGGCATCCAGACCGACCAGGGCGAGTTCGGCGACCGCGCCATCAACGTGTTCGACGCTTTCGGTGGCGACGGTGTCGACTGCCAGGGCCACGGCACGCACGTGTCCGGCACGGTGGGCAGCGAGTCCTGGGGGGTGGCGAAGCTGGTGCGGCTGCGCGGGGTCAAGGTGTTCCCCGAGTGCAGCGGCGACACGTCCACCTCGGCGATCATCGCCGGCATCGACTGGGTGACGGCCCACGCCATCCACCCGGCGGTGGCCAACCTCTCGCTGGGCGGCCCCCAGTCCGTGGCGCTCAATACGGCGGTGACCAGCCTCGCCAACTCCGGCGTCTTCGTCTCGGTCGCCGCCGGCAACGAGAACGTCGACGCGTGCACCAGATCACCGGCCAGCGCCCCGAACACGCTGACCGTGGCCGCCTCGGACATCAGCGACACCAAGGCCTGGTTCAGCAACTTCGGACCCTGCGTCGATCTCTACGCACCAGGGGTGGGCATCCCATCCGTCCCGCTGGCCGGGATCTACCCGAGCGTGCTGAGCGGCACGTCGATGGCGGCCCCCACGGTGGCCGGGGTGGCCGCCCTCATCAAGGACCGGTACGGCGAGATGTCGTCCAGCGTGCTCAACGCCTTGATCATCCAGTGGGCCACCCAGTTCGCGATCAACGGCAACCCGCTCTCCACGCCGAACCGCCTGCTGTTCAAGCCTTGATCCGCCCCTGGTGATAGCCGGCCTGGTAGTCGAACCAGTCGAAGCTCGCGCTGCCGTCCGTGACGTACATGCCGATGACCCGCCCCGTGAAGCCGGTCGCCACCTCCGTGGACAGGTAGCGGCCGTCCAGCTCGGCCAGCGGAACACCGCCGGCGGAGAAGGCGATGGTGTCCGGGCCACGAGCACCGACGCCGACCGGCTCGCCGACGGACGCGGCCACCGAAGCGGACGCAGGCGCGGACGCGGATGCAGACGCGGGCGTGGTCACGGACGGCGGCAGGAGGTCGCGTGTACGGAAGTCGATGGCGAGGGTGACCGGCCCCGGAGGCACGGGCTGGTCCGCCACGCACTGACGCACCGGCCCGATCCGCGCGATCAGGCGCGCCCGCCCTTCGTGTACCTCCAGGTCGTAGTGGTGGGCCTCGTCCAAACGCACGGACAGCCCGGCCGTGGCCGATCCCGGCTCCAGGAGGGCGGCGACCCGGCAGTCGTGGTGCTGCTGGCGGCGGCCGACGAAGGTGCATCCCGGACGGTCCGTCGTGGCACCGGTGGCGTGCAGGGTGAGCCGGCCGGGGCGCTCGGCCAGCGACCAGGAGCCGTCCGGGCGACTACGCGGCGAGATCCAGTACGGCGCCAGCGCGTCGGCGTCGAAGTCGTCTCGCGACGCCGGTTCAGGCAGAGGATGCCAGGCGGCGGGCGCCGGATGGCGTTCGAGGACCGGGCCGACGACGGGCCAGCCGTCCGCCCATTCCACCGGCGTGAGGAACGTCTCCCGACCGAGGACCTGGAACTCCGGCGTGTAGCCGCGCGGGCGGGTGCCGAGCAGGACCATCCACCAGCTGCCGTCGGCCGCCTCCACCAGGTCGGCGTGGCCGGTGCTCTGGATCGGCCGGTCGGTGCCTCGGTGCGACAGGATCGGGTTGGCCGGGCCCGCCTCGAACGGGCCGCGCGGCGAACGAGCGCGGGCGATCGAGACGCTGTGGGCGCGCTCGGTGCCGCCCTCGGACATCAGCAGGTACCACCAGTCGCCCACCTGGTAGAGGTGCGGCCCTTCCGGATATTTCATGCCGACGCCTGACCAGGCGTGATAGGGGCCCTCCAGGACTTTGCCCGCCGCCGGATCGATGCGCGCGACCTGCGTACCAGAGAAGGCGCACCAGCAGGAGCCGTCCTCGTCCCAGGCCAGGTCGGGATCGATGCCCGGCAGGTCGATCCAGACGGGGTCCGACCACGGGCCTTCGGGGCGCTCGGCGGTGACGATGAAGTTGCCCCGGCCGCTCACGTTCGTCGTGATCAGGTAGAACCGGCCGTCGTGGTGGCGGATCGTCGGCGCGTAGATCCCGCCCGAGGCGGGCACGTCCGGGGGCAGCTCCAGCTGTGACGACCGGTCGAGCACGTTGCCCAGCTGCCGCCAGTGCACCAGGTCGCGGCTGTGGAAGATCGGGACGCCGGGGACGTACTCGAAGCTGGAGCAAACCAGGTAGTAGTCCTCGCCGACCCGGCACACGCTGGGATCCGGGTGGAACCCGCCGATCACCGGGTTGTCGTACATCCGCACGTTGAGCGGTTCCTTTCAGCGAGAGGGTCAGCCCTTGAAGGCGCCGTCCATGATTCCGGCCACCATGCGCCGGCCCACGAAGACGAACAGCACCAGCAGCGGGACGGTGGCCAGGAACGAGCCCGACATGGCGAGCCCGAGGTCGACGTCGAGGCTGTTCTGCAGGGCTTTGATGGCGATCTGCGCGGTGTACATCTCCGGCGACTTCAGCACGATGAACGGCCACAGGAAGTCGTTCCAGGCGGTGACGAACCCGAGCAGGCCGAGCACGAACGCGGCCGGCCGCACCAGCGGGAAGGCGATGCGCCAGAAGATCTGCCAGCTGGTCGCGCCGTCGATGCGGGCCGCCTGGAGGATCTCGTCGCTGATCGTGGTGGACAGGTGCTGGCGCATCCAGAAGATGCCGAACGCGCTGGCCAGGCCCGGCACGATGAGCGCCTGGAGGGTGTCCACCCAGCCCAGCGCAGAGATGATCATGTACTGCGGGATGACGGCGAGCTGGGTCGGCACCGTCATGGTGAGCACGACGATCAGGAACAGCGCGTTGCGGCCGGGGAAGCGCAGCTTGGCGAAGGCGAATCCGGCCAGTGAGCAGAGCAGGGCGTGCCCGACGCCGATCGTCCCGGCCACGATGAGGCTGTTGACGATCGACTGGACGAAGGGCACCGTCGTGAACACCAGGCCGGCCAGGTGGAAGAAGTTGCCACCGGGCGCGATCTCGGGCGGCAGCTGCGTGGCGGTCGCCGTGTCGGTCGTGGCCACCACGAACATCCAGTACAGCGGGAACAGGCAGCCGAAGACGGCCAGTCCCAGCAGGAGGTAGGTCCACCAGCGGACGCGCTCGCCCGAGCGCCGGATCGTCTTGGTCATCATCGCTCCGGCCGGATACGGGTGGACAGGACGTAGTTGAGCGTCGCGACGGCGACCACCAGCACGAACAGGGCCACGCCGATGGCCGCGCCGTACCCGAACTGGAACTGGCCGAAGCCCTGCTCGTACAGGAACAGCGTCAGCGTCTGGCACTGCCGGATCGGTCCGCAGGTGAGCGGCGCGCTGCGGGAGACCAGCAGCGGCTCGGTGAAGATCTGCAGCCCCCCGATCGTCGAGGTGACGATCGTGAACACGATGACCGGCCGCAGCGACGGGACCGAGATGTGGCGGAACTGCTTCCACCCGCCCGCGCCGTCCACGGCCGCCGCCTCGTAGATCGCGCGCGGGATGGCCTGCAGGGAGGCCAGGTAGAGCAGCGTGGTGTAGCCGAACCAGCGCCAGGTCACCATGACCGCGATCAGCACGTGGCTGCCCCACACCGACTGCTTGAAGTCGATCGGCTCGACGCCGGCGAAGCCCAGCAGCCAGTTCAGCAGGCCGTAGTCGCGGTCGAACATCTGGGCGAAGACGATCGTGGTGGCCGCCACCGAGGTGATGTACGGCACCAGCATCGACATCCGGAAGAACACCGCCAGCCGGAGCCGGGCGTGGTTGAGCAGGTGGGCCAGGCCCAGCGCCAGCACCAGTTGCGGCACGGTGGACAGCAGCCAGATGCTGATCGTGTTCCCGGCCGCGTTCCAGAACCGGGCGTCGTCGAACAGCCGGCTGAAGTTGCCGAAGCCGATGAAGACGTGCTCGCCGATGGGGTTCCAGTCGAACAGCGCCACATAGAAGGTGAACAGCAGCGGGAACAGCCCGAAGATCGCGAAGATCAGGAAGAACGGGGCGATGTAGGCATATGGGGCGATGCGCTCGCCGATGCCCTGCCGCACCCGGGTCGCGAGCGCGGGCGGCGCCTCGGCCGCCCGCGCCGTGCTGAGGCTTGTCGTCACGCTCGTCCTACTTGCCGATGGCCGTCTTGACGTTGGCCAGGGCCGTGTCCCACGCCTTGGCGGGGTCGCCCTTGCCCTGCTCGACGTTCGTGATCGCGTTCTGCAGCTCCTGACCGATGGCCGAGCTGTCCGGGCCGATGAGGAACGGCTTGAGGCCGAGCAGCGAGTCCGTGTAGATCGTCCCGATCGGCGCGCCGGAGAAGAACTCGTCCTTCAGCCCGGTGAGCTTGGGGTCCTTGTAGACCGACGGGGTGGTGGGCAGCGAGCCGGAGTCCACGAAGTGCCCCAGCTGGCCCTGCGGCGACTGGGTCGCGGTGATGTACGCCCAGGCCGCCTTGGGGTTCTTGGCGCCCTTGGGGATCGCCAGGTAGCTGCCGCCCCAGTTGCCCGCCCCGCCGGGGATCGTGGCGACGTCCCACTTGCCCTTGGTGTCCGGGGCGTTCCGCCGGATCGCGCCCAGCATCCACGACGGCGCGGAGATCACCGCGAACTGGTCCTTGCCCATGCCCGCGCTCCAGCCCTCGGAGAAGGAGCTCTGCTTGGCCGTGATCCCGGCCTGCGCGGTCTTGATCGCCAGGTCGAAGGCCGTCTTGACCTGCGGGCTGGTGCTGTAGACGACGTTGCCCGAGGGGTCGTAGTACTTCTGCGGCCCCTGGTTGACCGCCTGGTAGAACACGCTGGTGGCCGCGTTGTCCACGAACGCCTTGCCGGTCTTGGCGGTGTACTTCTTGCCGGTCTCGATGAAGGCGTCCCAGGTGGGCCAGAGCTTGCCCACCTCCTCGCGGTCGGTCGGCAGCCCGGCCTTCTTGAACAGGTCCGTCCGGTAGGCGACGGCCATGCCGCCCACGTCCGTCGGGATGCCGATGATCTCACCGCCCTTGGCGGTGCTCTGGCTCATCACCCAGTCGAGGTAGTCGCCCTTGATCTTGTCGGCGCCCATCGGCCGCAGGTCGTTGAAGTTCTGCGGCTGCTGGACGAACTTGGGCAGGTCGTCGCCCTGGATGAGGACGAGGTCGGGCACCTTGCCACCGGCCAGCGCCGTCGTCAGCGCCTGCGCCGTCTCCACGGAGCTGCCGACCTCGGTCAGCTTGATCTGCGTGCCGGGGTTCTTCTTCTGGTAGTCCTCGACGGCGGCCTTCTGGTTGATCCCGCTGAAGGACCAGAAGTCGAACGACTTGCCGCCGCTCTCGGTCGCCTGAGTGGAGGTTCCGCCGCCGCAGGCGGCCGTGGTCAGGGCGAGGGCCGCGGCGAGCGCGGCCGGGATTGCGTTGCGGAGCTTCACGGCGATCTCTTCCCCTGGGGGTCGGTGCTGAAGAGCTGGTACGGACTGACGGCGGCGCGCCCATGGGAGTGGAGTTCGTCGCTGCGCCTAAAATTTTCGTAACTAGGGCCGATCGTTAATCGGGGACTTTAGGCACTTCACGCGAAACCCGTCAATAATCTGGTCGCAAGATTGCCGAAACAGTCGGACAGAAGCCTGAAAGCGTGGCGTTAGACTGCGCCCATGACCGCGACCCAGGAGCCGCCCGCATCCGGCCCCGCAGCCGGCACCGCGCCCAGCCAGCCGCTGACCATCGCGCAGCTCGCCGAGCTGGCCGGAGTGTCCACGGCCACGGTCTCCAAAGTGGTGAACGGCCGTTCCGAGGTCGCGCCGGAGACCCGGGCCCTGGTCGAGAGGCTCATCCGCGAGCACGGCTACCGTCGGCAGAGGCGGCGCGACAGCCCCGCCGCCCTGGTGGAGCTGGTCTTCCACGCGCTGGAGGGCGACTACCCGATAGAGATCATCAAGGGCGTAGAGCGGGTCGCGCAGGAGCACGACCTGGCGCTGGTGCTCTCCCAGCTGCAGCACCACCACACACCGGGCCGGAGCTGGATCGAGGGCGTGCTGAGGCGCCGGCCCAGCGGCGTCATCGCGGTGTTCAGCAGCCTGACCGACGCGCAGTGCCACCAGCTGGCCAGCCGCGACATCCCGCTGGTCCTGCTGGATCCGAGCGGCGAGCCCGGCCACCAGGTGCCCTCGGTGGGCGCCGGCAACTGGACCGGCGGCCTGTCGGCGACCCGCCACCTGCTGCGGCTCGGCCACCGGCGGATCGGCATCATCACCGGCCCCGACTACGCGCTGTCCAGCCGGGCCCGCCTCGACGGCTACCGCGCGGCGCTGGACATGGCCGGCGTGCCCGTCGACCCGGACCTGATCTGCGCGGGAGACTTCCTGGTCGAAGGCGGCCTGGCCATGGCCCATCGGCTGCTGCGGCTGCCCGACCCGCCCACCGCGATCTTCGCCTGTAACGACGGGCAGGCCACGGGCGTCTACGGGGCGGCCTACGAGCGGGGGCTACGCATCCCCGACGACCTGAGCGTGATCGGCTTCGACGACCTCCCGCCGATGCGGTGGGCCATCCCGCCGCTGACCACGATCCGCCAGCCGCTCACCGAGATGGCCGCCGCGGCCACCAGGATGCTGGTGGCGCTCACGCACGGCGAGCCCGTGCCGCAGAACCGGATCGAGCTCGCCACCGAACTCGTGGTGCGAGGGAGCACTGCCCCCTACGGTCGCTGAGAAGTTCCGAAAGTTTCTGGATTCTTTCCGTATGTATCAATGGCAACTCGTGCCCGGGTGGCCATGGCCTCGTCCACCATCTCCCCCTCGAAGGTGATCGCCCCGGCGCCGTGCCCCTGCGCCTCCTCCATGGCGGCGATCATCCGCGCGTAGCGGGCGAGCTCCTCCGGGGTGGGTGAGAAGACCTCGTTGATCACGGGGACGTGGGAGGGGTGGATCGCCATCATGCCCTCGTACCCCAGGGAGCGGTTCTGCTCGGCGAACGCCCGCAGTCCGTCGAGGTCGGCGATGTTCGTCCAGAGGCCCGCGACCGGGCAGGGCGCGCCCGCCGCCCGCACGTCCAGCAGGACACGGGCGCGCAGCGCCAGTGTCTCGGTGCCCTCAGGGCTCCAGCGGTAGCCGACCGCCCGCTCGACGTCGCCCCCCTTGCCGGTGACCGCGCCCAGGTAGGCGACGCGGGGCGCGGCCCGGCCGATGTCGTACGCCGCACGCAGCGCGGCGGCGCTCTCCAGCAGCGGCACAAGGGTGATGTGGCCCTCGGGCAGGCCGTGTTCGCGCTCGCACCAGCTCAGCAGCCGGTCGGCCAGGCGTACGTCCCCTTCACCCGCGACCTTGGGCAGGACCACCCCGGCCAGACGGGCGTGCGTGATGGCGCGCAGGTCCTCGGCGGACGCCCAGCCGTCGAGGGGATTGATCCGGACGAACAGCGCCATGTCGCCCGTCGCGCGGGCGACGGCCTCGGCCACGCGCGCGCGAGCGGCGCCCTTGCCGGCCTGCGGGACGGCGTCCTCCAGGTCGAGGATGGCCGCGTCGGCTCCGGCGGCCGCCGCCTTGGCCAGCCATTCGGTACGGGTGCCGGGGACGAAGAGCAGGGAGCGCAGCGGCGGCCGGTCAGATGACACCGCGCTTCTCCAGATCCGCGAGCTGGTCGGCGCCGAGCCCGAGCCACTGCCGGTAGACGAGGGCGTTGTCCTGCCCGAGCGCGGGTCCGGTTCGCCAGACGTGCCCGGGTCGCTGGTGGAAGTGCGGGAGGGCGGCCTGCATGCGGACCGGCCCGAGGTCGGGGTCGTCGACGGTGATGATGTCGCCGCGTTCGGCGTACACGGGATCACCGGCGATGTCCTCGGCGGTGAAGACGCGGGAGGCGACCACCTCGGCATCCGCGAACGCCTCCAGGCACTCGGCGGTCCCCCGCGCGGCCACCCATTCGCGCAGTCCCTGGTCCAGCCGTTCCCGGCCGGCGAGTTGCCGCTGCGTCGTGTCGTACTCCTCCTCGGGCAGGCCCAGGAGACGGACGACGTTCAGGACCGAGCGGAGGGTCGCGGAGGTCACGGTGATCCACTCGCCGTCGCCGGACAGGTAGGTGTTGATGACCGCGGCCGGTGCGACGGCCAGCTGGTTGCCGGACCTGCCGGGCACGACGCCGAGCTGGTCATGCGTGATGACCTGCCATTCGACCAGCCGGAACAGCGGCTCGAACAGGGCCAGGTCGATCCACTCGCCGTCGAAGGCGGGGTCGTTGGCCCGCCGATGCAGGGCGGCGAGCACGGCGTACGCGCCCATCAGCCCGGTCACGGCGTCGCCGTGGGAGAACCCGGTGTGCACGGGCGGCCCGTCGGGGAAGCCGGTCAGGTGCACCACACCGCTCCTGGCCTCGCCGACCTTGCCGAAGCCCGGCGCGTCGGCCCGCGAGGACGTCGCGCCGAACCCGGAGATCTGCAGCAGGACGGCCTTGGGGTTGATCCGGTGCACGGCCTCCCAGTCCAGCTCCCAGGCCCGCAGCCGGCCGGGGCGCAGCGTGACGATCACGACGTCGGCCCAGGCCACGAGCCGGTGCGCCACCTGCCGGCCGTCGGGGTCGTGCAGGTCCAGGGTCACCGAGCGCTTGTTCCGGCCCGCGACCTTGAACCACAGCGGTACGCCGTCGCGCGTGGGGCCCATGGCGCGGGCGGCGTCACCGACGCCTGGGGGTTCGACGTGGATCACGTCGGCGCCCTGGTCGGCGAGCATGGACCCGGCCAGCGGCCCGGCGACCACATGGGCGAACTCCACCACTTTCAGACCACGCAACTGCCCCTGGCCGTGCTGCTGTTCGGTCGCCTGTTCCGTCGCCTCTTCGGTCGCCACGCATGAGCTCCTTCGCACTGTCCGGTGCTGTCATCCTGCCCAAGGCGAGAAATGCGGGTCCAGCACAAGAAGTCGATAAATTCATGCTATTTACGCATTAACCCATCCAGGAGACTCCCGGCGGCAGCTCCGTACGGAACTCTTCGAGCACGTCCAGGAACGCGGCCGCCGCGAGCGGCAAGGTTCGCCGCGCCCGGACCACGACGTCCAGGCGCCGCTCCACCACGGGCCCGGTCAAGCGGCGGTGCACGATGTGCCCCGGACCCAGGAGGGGCAGGACCAGGGCGGGCATCGCCGACACGCCGAGACCGGCGGCGACCAGGCCGCCCACCGTCGCCACGTTGCTCGCCTCCGCCGCGGGCGTCACGGCGGCGCCCGCCTGGGCGAACGCCGCGTCGGTGAGCCTGCGGACGCTGGACTGCGGCCCGACGGCCAGGAACGGCTCGGCGGCCAGCTCCTCCCAGGTGACCTCGTCACCCTCGGCGAGCGGGTGCCCCTCGGGCAGTACGGCGTGGAACTGGTCGCGGATCAGCGGACGGTGGTCGAGCCGATCCGGCGACGCGCCCACCGTGGTGATCGCGAAGTCGGCGTCACCCGACAGCACCCTGCCGAGCACCGCCCCTTCGAGCCCGTCCATGATGCGCACCGCCACCTGCGGCCGCTGCCGCCGGAAGGCGGAGATCATGCGTGGCAGCAGCACCGCCGCGACCGAGGGCAGCGTGGCCACGGCCACCACGCCCGACTCGCCGAGCAGGTAGCGTCGCAGCTCCTTCATCCCCGACTCGTGGGCGCCGACGATCTGCTCGGCCACCCGCAGGGTCTCCAGGCCCGCCGCGGTGAGCTGGACGTTGCGGGTGTCGCGTTCCAGCAGGCGGGCGTCGAGCACCCGCTCCAGGTCGGCGACCGCGCGGCTCAACGTCGACTGCGAGACGTGCAGGTGCGCCGCCGCGGCGGTGAAGCTCGCCGCCCTGGCCACGGCGACATAGGCGGCGAGTTGCCGGAGAGTAGCGTCCATGAGGCCAACCTATGCACATACCGCATGGATAAATCCACTTTTGATGGTGGACGTGAAAGGTCAGCGCTCGGAAACTTCTCCGTAACCCTCCGAAAGGACCTCGATGATCGCGCTCCTCGGCTTTCTCACCATCGGCCTGTTCCTGGTGCTCACCATGACCAGGCGCGTGTCGGTCCTCACCGCGTTGGTGCTGGTCCCGGTGTTGACGGCGCTCGCCGGCGGTTTCGGCGCCGAGATGGGCCCGATGATCCTCGCCGGGCTGGGCAAGGTGGCGCCCACCGGCATCATGATCGCTTTCGCGGTCCTGTACTTCAGCCTGATGATCGACACAGGGCTGTTCGACCCGCTGATCCGTGGCATCCTGCGCCTGGCCAAGGACGACCCGCTGCGGATCGCCGTCGGCACGGCCGTGATCACGATGTGCGTCGCCCTGGACGGCGACGGCGCCTCGACCTTCCTCATCACCGTCTCGGCCCTGCTGCCCGTCTACAAGCGGCTGCGGATGAGCCCGCTGGTGCTCACCGGCGTCGTCTGCCTGGGCGCCGGTGTGATGAACATGATTCCCTGGGGCGGCCCCACCGCGCGGGCGATGGCGGTGCTGAAGCTGGACAGCTCGCAGGTGTTCACCCCGGTGCTGCCCGCGATGGTCATCGGCATCGTCTGGGTGCTGGTGGCGTCGTACCTGATCGGCCTGCGCGAACGCCGTCGTCTCGGCACGGTGTCCCTGCCCGAGCCCGCGCCGGAACCCACGCCCGAGTTCGTCGCCGGAGACGGGCCGGGGACGCCCCTCGCCCCGTCGCGCACGCACCCGGCCCTGACCATCTTCAATCTGGCGCTGACCGTCGCGCTGCTCGTCGGGCTGATCCTGCAGGTCATGCCGCTTCCGGTGCTGTTCGTGGTCGGGTTCGCCATCGCCGCGCTGGTCAACCACCCCTCCTGGGAGAAGCAGCAGGAACTGCTCGACAGGCACGCCAAGAGCGTCGTCCTGGTCACCACGATGATCTTCGCCGCGGGGGTCTTCACCGGAATCCTCACCGGAACCAAGATGATCAACGAGATGGCGACCGCGTTCGTCAACATCATCCCCGACTCCTTCGGCGGCCACCTGCCGGTGCTGGTCGCGATCACCGGCATGCCGCTCAGCCTGGTCTTCACCCCCGACGCTTACTACTTCGGCGTACTGCCCGTGCTCGCCCAGACCGCCGGCGGCTTCGGCATCGAGTCCGCCGAGGTCGCCAGGGCCGCCATCCTCGGCCAGATGACCACCGGCTTCCCCCTCAGCCCGCTCACCGCCGCGACGTTCATCCTCGTCGGCATGAGCGGCGTACAACTCGGCCAGCACCAGCGCTTCATCTTCGGCTGGGCGTTCGCCACCACCCTGGTCATGACCGTGGCCGCGCTCCTGACCGGCGCCATCTCCCTCTGACCGCGCGAGGAACCCCCCATGAAGTACGGCAGGATCGCCGCAGCCCTGTCCACCCTGTCCGCCCTCTTGGCAGCACCCACCCCCGCGCACGCCGACACGGTGCTGCCCCCGGATCGCTTCTTCTCCTACGATCGGGCCGCCGCGTACGGCGTGCACACCGAGCGGGTCTCGGTGCCTCTGCGCGACGGCAGCCACCTGGCCTGCGACCTGCACCGCCCCGCCGGCGCCGACGGCAAGCCCACCGACGGCCGCTTCCCCGGCATCGTCTACGACTACAACTCCTATGACCAACTGCAGCCACAGGGTCAGGCGGCGGCCTTCTTCGTCACCCGTGGCTACACGGCCGCCGTGTGCAACGCCCGCGGCACGGGCGCCTCCCCCGGGCGCCTCGACCCGTTCAGCGCGCAGGAACAACGCGACAACTACGACCTCATCGAGTGGCTGGCGGCCCAGCCCTGGTCCACCGGCAAGGTCGGGCAGACCGGCGTCAGCTACGGCGGCCACTCCTCCCTCCTGGTCGCGGTGAACAAGCCGCCCCATCTGGCCGCGATCATCCCCGTCGACGGAATCAGCGACTGGTACGAGAACACCATCTACCGGGGCGGCATCTACTCGGCCAGGATCCGGGACTGGCAGCGCGCCGTCGCGCCCGACACCCTGGTGACCTACGCCGAGCACCCGCTCTATGACGACTACTGGCGAGAGCGCAGCGTCAAGGCCCGCTGGAAGAACCTGGACGTCCCGGTCCTGGAGATCGCCGGCTGGTACGACAGATACCGGGCCGCCATGGTGGCGAACTTCCAGGCCCGCCCGAAGAACGTCTGGCTGGTCGCCGGCCCCTGGCAGCACGGCTGGCCGTCGGGCCAGCAGGCCGACATCGGCAACGGCGCCTACCTCGCCTGGTGGGACCACTGGCTGGCCGGCCGCGCCGACGCTCCGCTGCCCGCCGCCAAGGTGACCTCCTATCAGGTGCCGGGCACCGGCTGGCAGCAGTTCGCCACCTGGCCCCCTCCCGGCACCCGGCAGACCCGGCTCGGCCTGGGCGCCGACGGCACACTCACGACCGGATCGACCAAACCGTCCACTCTCGCCTTCACCGTCAACACCGAGACGACCCCCGCGACCCCGGACGAGCGACTCACCTTCCAGACACGGCCCTATCAGCGCGACACCGTCCTGGCCGGCGACGTAGCCGCGAAGGTGCGCGCCGCCTTCAGCGCCACCGACGGCAATATCGCGGTCGTGGTCGAGGACGTCGCCCCCGACGGTACGGCCGTCCGCATCACCCAGGGCTGGCTGAAGGCGAGCCACCGGTTCGGACACGAGCGGGCCGTCCCCGTCCGGCCGGGCAAGGCGTATGACCTGGAGATCCGCACCTGGCCGACCCACTATCGGCTGAGCGCCGGCCACAGCCTCCGCGTGACCGTGTCCAGCGACGACTATCCCGAGATCGACTCCGACGCTCCGGCGGGCCGGGTCCACCTGCGTGTGGGATCCGGCGGCACCGAGATCCGGCTCGGCACGCTCCTGGGGAAGGACGGCCAATGATCCGGCTCAGGACAGAGGACGTACGCTTGACCCGCCTCAGGACGCCCGCCGGGAAGATGCCCCGCCTCGGGAGGCTCTTGGCCGCGATCGCGACCGTACTGTCGATGGCGATCCCCCTGAACGCGCAGCCGTCCGCCGCTGCGGTGGCGGAAAGCGGCACGTGCGAGGGCCTGACCGCCATGACGCTCCCCCACACGACCGTCACCCTCGCCGAATCGATCCCGGCGGGCAGGCACACCGCTCCCGACGGCCGGGTCCTGCCGTCCGTACCCGCCTTCTGCCGTGTCCACGGCGTCGCCAAGCCCGTGCCGAACTCCAGCATCGGCTTCGAGGTGTGGATCCCCCAGCAGGGATGGAACCAGCGCCTGCTGATGTTCGGCAACGGCGGATACAGCTCGGCCATCGACTTCCCGTCCATGGGCGGGCCCGCGCTGGCGGCCGGGTACGCCACCGTCGGCACCGACACCGGGCACACCGGTGACGACCCTGACGTGTTCGTCCAGGGCGCCGCCAATCCGGAGATCATCGTCGACTGGGGCCACCGCGCGGTCCACGAGACGATCGTCAACGCCAAACCGATCGTCGAGGCGTACACCGGCGCCAAGCCGCGCTACTCCTACTTCATCGGCTGCTCCACCGGCGGCCACCAGGCGCTGATGGAGGCCCAGCGCTACCCGGACGACTTCGACGGCATCGTGGCCGGCGCCCCGGGCAACAACCGCGTCGCGCTCAACGCCGGCTTCCTCTGGCAGTTCCTCCGCAATCACACCCCCGAAGGCGCCCCTGACCCGATCGTCCCGGCGGCCAAGCTGCCGCTGCTGACGAACGCGGCCGTCAAGCGGTGCCGGGGCAAAGACGGCGGTCTGGCGACCGACGACTTCCTCACCGATCCGCGGCGCTGCTCCTTCGATCCCGCCTCGCTCCGCTGTCCCGCCGGTGACGCTCCCACCTGTCTGACGCAGCGCCAGGTGCGGGCGTTGCGGGAGATGTACGCGGGCGCCCGCGACCCGCGTACCGGCGAGCAGATCTACCCCGGCTGGCCGGTGGGCAGCGAAGCACCCGTGGTGGACGCGTCGGGCACCGTGCGGGTGGGCTGGAGCTCGTACTGGGGCGCCACCGAGCCGGCGCGGGCGAACTTCTGGCGCTACTGGGTCTTCAACGATCCGAACTGGAACTGGTGGACCTTCGACTTCCACCGTGACCTGCGCCTGGCCGAGAAGAAGCTCGGCCCGATCATCAACGCCACCGACCCGGACCTGAGGCCGTTCCGGCGGAGCGGCGGCAAGCTCATCATGTACACGGGCTGGGCCGATCCGGTCGTCTCCGCCCGCGACACCATCGACTACTACGGTCAGGTGGTCCGCGCCACCTCCGGTGAGCGTCAGCCGGGCAGCGCGGCGGTCGCGCGGACGCGGGAGTTCGCCCGGCTGTTCATGGTCCCCGGCATGGCCCACTGCGGCGGCGGCCCCGGCCCGAACGTCTTCGACACGCTGACCCCGATCGTGAGCTGGGTCGAGCGCGGAGCGGCGCCCGCCGAGATCGTCGCGACGAAGTACGTACACGACAACCCGGCGGACGGCGTCGCGATGACGCGTCCCCTTACGCCCTTCACGTGTTAGCCGTACCGGACGGAGGCCGACTGACGCGCATTGGCCAGCCGATGCGCGTCGGTCAGCTGACGCGAATCGGGAGGGTGCGCGGCCCGCGGACCTGACCGGCGGCCCAGGTCACGGCGTCCGGGTCGGCCAGGCTGAAGTCCCGGAACCGCTCCAGCCACACCTCGAGCGCGACCCGCAGCTCCATGCGCGCCAGGTGCGAGCCCACACAGCGGTGAATGCCCAGGCCGAACGCGACGTGCCGGTTGACCTCACGGTCGATGACGACCTCGTCGGCCCGGTCGAACTGCGCCGGATCGCGGTTGGCCGCCGGGAACGACAGCAGGATCCAGTCGTCGGCCTTCATGTCGCCGCCGCGCCAGTGCATGTCCTGCTTGACCAGCCGGGCCATCGTGACCGGCGCGTACGCCCGCAGGAACTCCTCCATCGCGGTCGGCAGTAACGCCGGCTCGGCGACCAGCCGCTCGCGGTCGGCGGGCGTCTTCGCCAGGTGCCACAGCGACGCGCCGATCGCGCTCCAGGTCGTGTCGATGCCGGCGATGAGCAGCAGCGCCATCGTGCCCGCCACATGGGACGGGTCGAGCTTGTTGCCGTCGAGCTCGGCGTCGATCAGGTAGCTGGTGAGGTCGTCGCGCGGGTGCTCGACATGCTCACGGATCTGCACGAGCAGGTAGTCGAACAGCTGCTGCGAACGGGCGAAACGTTCCTCCGGCGGCAGGTTGATGCCTTCGAGCGCGTTCTCGACGAACACCCGGAACTGCGCCCCGTCCTCGGGCGGGAAGCCGAGCATCTCGGCGATGACCCGGATCGGGATGTGCTGGGCGTAGTCGGCGGCGGCGTCGACGACGTCCTGCCCCTCCATCGCGTCGATGAGCGCGTGGCAGTACGCCCTGGTCCCCGCCTCCCGCTTGGCCACCGCGGACTTGGTGAACGCCGGCAGCAGCAACTTGCGCGCGTGGTGGTGGAAGGGCGGGTCGGAGGAGATCGGCGGCGCGGTGCCCACGGGGGCCAGCTCGACGGGCGGCCGGAAGTTGCTCATGATGATCGCCCGCGACGAGAAGTGCTCGGTGTCGTAGGCGATGGCCGCGACGTCCTCGTAGCGGGTCGGCAGCCACCCGCCGCCGAACCGCTCGGTGTGCGCGATCGGGCAGCGCTGCCGCAGCTCGTCCTGGATGGGGTACGGGTCGGCCGCCCACTCCGGCTCGGCATGGGAGAAATCGGTCGCCCAGTCCGAGACGGGCCCGGTGATGACCTCGTTACGAGACCCCAGGGGCGGCTCTTCCAGAGTCCCCCGGTAATCCTCGTTGAAGCGGTCGTCCACGGTCATATCCATCCTCCTAGAGGATCTCGATCGCTCGTTCGGGACAGTTGGACACCGCCAGGCGCGCCGCGCGCTCCTTGTCCGGCGGCACGATCCCCTCGCCGATCACCTGCCCGTAGCCCTCGTCGTCCTCGCCGAACAGGTCGGGGGCGAGGTCGTAGCAGCGACCATGCCCCTGACAGCGCTCGGAGTCGATCCGCACTTTCACTGGGGTGCTCCTCTCTGAGCCGTGGTCTCGATGGTGTGTGGTGTCGGCGGGGGCCAGGGCGGCGACGACGCGGGTGAGCAACGCGGTCCATTCCTCGTCGTCCACCGCGTGCAGGTCCGGGGTGATGAGCGCGCTGCCCATCGCGAGCAGGAGGCAGAAGTGGGCGAGCGCGTTCCCCGACAGCGCGGGGTCGAGCTCGCCATCACTCTCGGCGATGCCGGCGAGCCCGGCCAGCCAGTCGGCGCGTTCGCCGATGTAGTCGCGCATCGGCTGCGCGACCTCCTCATCACGACGGGCCGCGACCAGCGCCTCGACGATGAGATAGCCGCCGGCATCACGCTTGTACGGCAGCCGCCGGCCGACCACGACGAGCAGCTCCGCGATCGACCGGTTCGGATCGGCGGCCAGCAGATCGGCCAGCAAGCGCGGCCCGTGCGCGCGCAGCGCGGCCACGAGCAACTGGGCCTTGGACCCGAAGTGCGCGTACAACGCGCCGTTGCTCACTCCGGCGGCCGTGGCGATGTCCGCCACGCGCGTGCCTTCGTACCCACGCTCGGCGAACACCTCGGCGGCCGCTCGCAGCAAGCGTTCACGCGTCTCGGCGGCGGTGACGCCCGCGATACGCCCCATGATCAAATTAAAAGACTGTTCATTTGATTCGTCAAGGGCGGCTTCATTTCTGCGTGGTTTGTCTGAGGCGCTTGCAGATGTCAGTACGGCACCAGGGATGTCAGTAGATCTGGCAGTAGGCCATTGGAGATGTCAGTAGGCACGTGTATCGCAGGAGGTTCGGCCCGGGAGATGATGACGCTCTGGCCCCGGCGGCTGGCGTTGGTCGTGGCACCGGCGTACGGCGAGTCCTTCGCGTCGTGGGTCGATCGGATGGCCCTGCGGAACGGATCCCCGCCCTGGACGATCGCCGAGGCGTTAGGGCTGGATGTGCGCGCGTCGAGTGACGTTCGTTCACTGGCGTACGGCGTCGTCACGACGCCGGAGGCTACAGGCCTGAGCTCCGAGATTGTCCGTGGGATGCACCTGGAGATGTTCGACGGCTCGGTCTTGGATCTGGCAGGTGTCCGCGTGGGCGACAAGGAGTCAGTCCGCCGGGCAGAGGGCCGTGAGTGGGCGGTTCTTCGGCAGCCGGGTATGCCCCATGTGCCTGGCGGCTTCGGGCGGAGTGTGGCTGGGCTGGTGGAAGCTGGGCTGGGCCGCGGTTTGTCCCGAGCATCGGACGCTGCTGGTGGATCTCTGCCCGAGATGCCGCGTTTCCGTGCGACGGGGCCCGGCCGGCCAGCCTGCACGTCTGTCTCGCTCGCGGATGCCGGCTCCGTTGCGGTGCGCGGCGCTCCTCGGCGGGGCTGTATGCGACCAGCCGATCCCGCAGATCAGCACGAGCGCGGTGAGTAACAAGCTTGCTGATCAGCAACAACTCGTGCTTGAGGTGGCGACGCGCCGCCGGCCCGCGCTGATCGCCGGTCAGGTGGTGAGTGCCGGTCAGTGGTTCGCGGCCTTGAAAGCGACGGTGATGCTCGTCAGGCTGGGGATGCCGGAGGTTCTCGCCCTGTTGAACGTGCCTCCGGATAGTCAGGGTGCGCTGGTCACAGAGGCAGCCAGGCGTCGACGTTCTCGAGCGCTGGGCTGCGACCGGTGACCGGGTGGGACATCACGACACGGCCGCTCAAGAACGCGAACTCCGAGAGCTGATCTTCTCGCGGCTTCGAGCGCACGGCGTTCAGACACGCTGAGGTCGCCGCAGCATGCTCACCAACAGGAGGAACCAAGGGATGAAGCAGGTGCCGCACCCCGACCGAGTGGTATTCGTTGACTGGCATGGCGTGCTCTCCTGCGATCCCTTCTGGGCATCCATCCGAGACAATCCCCGGCATCCGCTTCACTCACAACTGGCGGAAAGCCTTGCCCCGATCTTCACCGGCGATGGGGCCCACGCCTGGATGAAGGGCCAGCTGTCCTCCACTCAGGTGATCGCAGGCATGGGCATCAAGCTGGACCGCCGGTTCCGCGACGACTTCCTCCGGCGCCGGCTACTGGCCGACTGCGCCCGGATGCGGGTCAACGTTCCGTTGTTCGAGATGCTCCGCGAGCTCAAGACGAGTGCCTCGATCGTCGTGTCCACCGACAACGCGGACTGCTTCGCCGACACGTTCAGGCGGGTACGCAAGACCCAGCGCCCGGCAGGCCACCGTCCGGCGGCAACGTTGGCCGATTGGGCCTTCGTCTGCGACGACATGATCTGTTCCAGCGACGTTGCAGTACTCAAGAGCGAAGGTCCCGTCGGATTCTTCGGGCCTTGGCTGAGCCGACACGGCATGTCCTTCCAAGACGCGCTGCTCATTGATGACCGAGAGGACAACTGCGCTGCCTTCCGACAGCAGGGAGGAACCGCACTGCACTGGAGGATGGGCGCCGACGACATCACCGAGGCCGCAACCGCGCTCATCCGATGGCTCGACGGGTCTGCCGCATCCGAACTTTCCTACGCTCCCGCTCGCGGTGAGGAGATCAGATAGAGACACCCGTCTGGAGGCTGCGCCGGCAACTTTCGGCCAGATACTTCGCAGCCTGGAGCTATAGCCCTCAACCCACGCACGCATGATCTTCGGCTGGGTACTGTCAACTTCGATGACGCGAATGCCGGTATTTCGACACCCCGTCGAAATGACACTGCCCAGGTCAGCCACAGGCCCCACTGTCATGTTCAGTGGCTCCAGACACGGCGAGTCGTTCGCGTCGTGGGTTGATCGGATGGCCCCGCGGAACGGATGTCCGCCGTGGGCGATGGTTGATGCGTCAGGACTCGATGTACGTGCGTCAGGTGATGTCCATTCACTGGCGTACGGCATCGTTGCGACGCCGGAGACGTACAGAGCGATCGAGGCTGCTACAGGCATGAGCTCCGAGATCATCCGTGTGATGCACCTGGAGGTGTTCGACGGCTCGGTCCTGGATCTGGCAGGCGTTCGCGTAGGCGAAAAGGAGTCAGTCCGCCAGGTTGAGGGTCGTGAGTGGGTGCAGTTCTTCGGCAGCCGGGTATGTCCGACGTGCCTGGCGGCTTCGGGCGGAGCGTGGTTGGTCTGGTGGAAGCTGGGTTGAGCTGCGGTTTGTCCCGCGCATCGGATGCTGCTGGTGGATCACTGCCCGAGATGCCGCGTTGCCGTACGACGAGGCCCGGCCGGCCTGCGTGTCCGTCTCGCTCCCGGATGCCGAGCACGCAGACGCGCCTTGTGGGGTGCCATGCACGCTTCTGCTCCGAGATCGGAATGGGAAGTTCCCGGCTCTCATGAACGAGATCCTCGCCGAGGCAGGCATCCAGACGGTGCTCACCGGCATTCGGATGCCGCGGATGAATTCCATCATGGAGTGATGGGTGCAGTCCTGCCACCACGAGCTCCTTGACCACTGCCTCGTCTGGAACAAACGCCCGATCTAGGAGAACAGGGCTATCAGGAGCTGGCTGACCAATCCCAGAGCTGACATGAGGAGAACAGTCAGATAACAAGGTTGACTTCCATGAATAGCGTTGTCACCAAGGACAGCGTTCGCGAAAAGCCCGCCGAACTCAATTCGATGCGGAATCGTGATTCGGGCCACGTATCCGCCGCCGCCACCGAAGCGTCCTATTTGGCAGTACCCGCCTCGCATGGACACCGTCGACCGCAAGGGGCTGCAGTTGACTGAGACGTCTCTCACCAACAGAAGCCCTAGCCTGTTGTTCGAATCCTCGGGCGCCAGGGCCTTACTCGTTGGCAGCGGCACACACCGCGCAGATGCACTGATCTCTTCGGTTCCCACCGCAGTTCCCACGGTGACGCGGCTCGGCACATGCCTGACTGAGCACACGGGCCTCACCAAAGATCGGTTGCGGTTACTCATCGACCCCAAAGACCCCAGCCAGCTAATCACCGCTGTGAACCACATGTCGTCAGAGGCATCCACAGTGATGCTGTTCTGCTACGTCGGCCACGGCCTCATCGGCCCAGACCGACGGCTTTACCTAGCGACACAGGCCACCACAGATCTGAGCAAGGGCGCGCCTGAATACCAGGCGCTTCCCTTCTCAGCGATTCAGCACGCGCTCACGCAGTCCAACGCCGAACTCGTCGTGGTCATGCTCGATTGCTGCTTCGCGGGCCGCGCCAACCCCCTCGGTTCTCCACCCCGTGCGGAACTCCTGGACACGCCGTGGCCGGGGGCGTATCTACTGAGGTTCTGAGCCACTTCTTGTGAAGTGATCACACCGTGTCACGCGTTCAGGAATGATCAAGGTTCGTGTGACTGTGGATTGCTCTCTGCCCTATGGGGTCACGTGGATGCCGTGGCCGTGGAGGATGTCGTCGTTGACGATCGAACGGTGGCCATTTGCGCGCAAACCGTGACGACGAGCGCAGCGTGTCCTACCTGCGGAATCGTGTCGGACCGGCGGCATGGTAGGTATCGACGCCGCCTGGCCGATCTGGGGGCGGCGGGCTGTCGGACGGTGATCAGCCTGCTGGTCAGCCGGTTCGCCTGCCGGACACCGCAGTGCGCGCGCAAGACGTTCGTGGAGCAGGTGGACGGGCTGACCGAGCCGTTCGCGCGTCGAACACCGGCGCTACGCCGGGCGCTGGAGCGGATCGTGCTGGCCACGGGCGGCAGACCGGCGGCCCGGTTGCTCGGGCACCTGGCGATGAGCGCGAGCGCGAATACGCTGCTGCGGCTGATCCGCAAGCTGCCCGACAAGGTGATCGGACCGGCGCCTCGCGTGCTGGGAGTCGACGATTGGGCTACCAGGAAGGGACACGTCTATGCCACGATCTTGTTGGACATGGAGACTGGCGAGCGTGTCGATGTGCTCCCCGACCGCACGGCCGAGACGTTCGCCGCCTGGCTGCGGGCTCACCCCGGCGTGCAGGTCGTGTGCCGAGATCGTGGAGGTGCCTATGCCGAGGCTGTACGCACCGCCGCCCCCGAGGCGACGCAGGTAGCCGACAGGTACCACATCTGGAAGAACCTGTGCGACGCGGTCGAAAAGTGCGTCCAGGCTCATCGCGGATGCCTGATCGAGGCGGCCGAGAGTGACTCCGGCCGCGGCGAACCTGATGCGGCAGGGCACCTCTCAGACGATCCCACAGCGGTTCCGGCACAAGCCGAAGGGCGACGCGCTGCCACCCGACGCGAACGCCATGCCGCCGTACATGCCCTGCTGGACAAGGGGGTCGGGATCTCCGCCATCGCCGAGGCGTTGCAGTTGGACCGCAAGACCGTACGCCGCTACGCCCAGGCCGCCTGCCCGCAAGACTTGGTCAGCGGGCCCGTACTGCGGGGCACTCGCGTGGATGCGTTCCTGCCCTACCTGCACCAGCGCTGGAACGAGGGCTGCACCGATACCGCTCGACTGTTCGCCGAGATTCAGCAGCAGGGCTACCAGGGCAGCAAACGCACCCTGCGCCGCCACTTTCAAGATCTTCGCGCCAGTGGCAAGCCTGCGCCGAAGGCGGGCGAGGAACTCACTGTCCGCCGCGCCGCGCGCCTGCTCACCAGCCACCCGGACCATCTGGATGAGGTCGGGATCTTGCGGCTGGAGAAGCTGCGGGCTCGGTGTCCCGAGCTGGATGCTGTCGCCGACTGTGTGACCGCCTTCGCCGTGATGATGACCAACCGCCACGGTCACCTGCTACCGGACTGGCTCGACCAGGCCGAGGCCACCGGCCTGCAGCCGTTGCGCAGCCTGGCCCGTGGCCTGCGCCAAGACTTCGACGCCGTCACCGCCGGGCTCACCCTGGAGTGGAACTCCGGCCGTGTGGAAGGCAATGTGAATCGAATTAAGCGGATCAAAAGGGACGGCTACGGGCGTGCCAGCTTCGACCTTCTCCGCCTTCAGATCCTCCACGCCGACTGAGCATGGTTACGTCCCGTCACGGATCACAAGAAGTGGCTCAGAACCTCTACTGAGCGCCTCTGGCGGCCATCAACAAGCCTGGACCCTACCCGGTGAGCCCTATACAGCCTTCACCGGCACGCTGATGGATCTGCTCGACGCCGGTGACCCTGCCGGGCCTCCCGTACTCACACTGGAGCACATCTACCAACATCTTGCTAGAAGACTCCCCGAAAAGGGGTTGCCGCTCCCGCGGCGGCAGATGTTCGACCTTGGCGGCACTGAGCCGATCGCTTCGAACTTGGCGTACCAAGCGCCTAAGGTGCCCCCTGTCCCCTCGCGTATTCCCGATAGCGACGGTAGCCCATACCGTGGTCTGGCCTCGTACGGCGTGCAGGACGCTCGGTTCTTCTTCGGCCGTGACAGCCTGACCCGGGAACTGGCCGAACGAATCAGCACGACAACCTCGGATGACGGGCCCGTCCTCGTTACTGGCTCCTCGGGCTCCGGTAAGTCATCGCTTCTGCGTGCCGGGCTCGTTCCGGCGCTGAGGGCCGCCGACCCACGGGCGAGAGCCTTGATCCTCACCCCCGGATCCGACCCGCTCACCAATCTCCTCAGGCGCATCGCAGCACTCGGCCGGGGACCGGCGATGCCGGAGGAGTCGATAGCGCAACTGGTGACTCAGACAGAGGACGATCCGGCCGCAGTGGATCGGCTCCTCCGCGAAGCAGTGGCAGCCAACCCATACGTCAACCGGCTCTACGTGATCGTCGATCAGTTCGAGGAAACATTCACCGACTGCATGGACGAGCATCAACGACGGCGCTTCATCGCAGCAGTGGCGGCGATCACAGAGTGCGTAGTGATCATCGCCTTACGCTCCGACTTCTTCAGCCACTGTGCGGACCACCCGGAACTACGAGCCACCATGGCCAGTCCATTCATCGTGGGCGCGATGGATACCGCCGAGTTGCGCGACGTGATCGAGAAGCCTGCAAAGGCAAAAGGTCTGGCGCTGGAACCTGGTCTGATGCAGTTGCTGCTGGAGGACCTTGGCCCACACGGGCAAGCGCCGGGTGTCCACAGCAACCTGCCGCTACTCTCACATGCCCTGCTGGTCACCTGGCAACATCGTGCGGGGGATGTCCTGACTCTTGCGGGCTATCGTGCGACCGGAGGAATCGCCAAGGCTATCGCCAATACCGCCGACGAGGTGGTAGCGCAGCTAGGTGCCTCCAGAGACCTGCTGATTCGACGCATGATGCTCCGCCTCGTCCGCTTAGGTGAAGGAACAGAGGACACACGCAGGTCGGTAGTGCTCGACGAACTCCTTCCCCACATGGAGCCGGGCATCCGGGGCGAAGCAGAACTCGTGTTGCGCGAGTTCGTGTCCGCCCGATTGATAACGGTGGACGGGGACATCGCGAGCATCGCGCACGAAGCACTACTGCGATATTGGCCGACACTACGCTCCTGGATCGACAACGATCGGGCCGGCGAACTGATCCGTCAGCGTTTGCAGGACGCCGCGGAAACGTGGTTTGAAGGGGGCAGGCACCCGAGTCTTCTCGATCGCGGGCCTCGCCTCGATAATGCTCTGGCGTGGGCGGAAGCGAGGACAGGCGATCTCGATCCGAGGACTCAGGTCTTCCTCGATGCCAGTGTGAAAAGCCGGGATGCCGAACGGCGTCTGGATCGTAAGCGGGTGGTCCTGCGGCGCTGGGCGATCGCAGGCTTGGCCCTACTTGCCGTGTTGGCGTCGGCGGGCGGCGGAATCGCCCTGAAACTTCAGGCCGACACGCAACGGGAGCAGATCATGACCCTCTCCCGTCAGGTGGCGTTCCGAGCTGATGCCGTGCGACCGCGCGACCCCGCTCTGGCCGCGCAACTGAGCTTGGTGTCCTATCGCATTTCCCCCACCGAAGAGGCTAGGAACAGCCTGCTCTCGGCGTCCGGCACGCCCACGGCCATCCGCCTGCGCGGACACGCCGGTCCGGTGCTGAGTGTGTCGTTCCGGCCCGATGGGCGGTTCATCGCCAGCGCGGGCGCCGACAACACCGTGCGGTTCTGGGACGTGGCTGGCCAGCGTGAAGTGGCCAGATTGAAAGAGCCTCAGCTGCTGCACGGTTCGATTTACGAGGTCGCCTGGTCCGGTGACGGCCGCTTCGTTCTCATTCACTACCGTGGTGACGCACCGTCGCAAGTGTGGAACGTCAACAACCTGACGGCGCCCAAGTACATCGGAGCGTTAGCGCAAACTACGGGCGCTTGGACCACCGCGGTACGTCATGACGGTCGGGTGCTCGCCACCGGAGGGCCGTCGGGGCCAACATTCTTGTTCGACGATCGGACACCGGGCAAGGCCGCCGCCAAACTCGGCGGAATCTCGACAGGTGGATCATGGTACATGGCCTTTTCACCCAATGGTCAGACCTTATTGGTAACGCAGACATCATGGTATGCAGAGCTATGGGACGTCCGCGATCCTCATCATCCCGTATCCTACACGCCCCTACGGGATTCGGCCGGAGCCGTTTCCGGCGCCTTCTCAAGCGACGGCACCAAACTCGCCGTAGGAAACCTACTCGATTCGCTGACCATCTTCGACGTGAGGAATCCTGCCGAACCGAAGAAAGTGACCAATCTGAAGCTCGATCAGAAGACCTCGGATCAACCCGCAAGCCTCTCATTCGCGCCTGACGGATCATTGCTGGCCGCTGCTTATACTAACGAGGACGTAGTACGGATCTGGGACGTGGCCGCCAAGCACGTTGTCTATACGCTACCACAGGTCGGACAGAGTCAATCAGTAGACTTCTCGCCCCTCGGAGACACCGTCGCAACAGCAGGGGACGACGGCATAGTCCGCATATGGACCCTGCAGAAATGGCCAATCGGCTCCCATTCCGACTTACCGAATACAATCACCTTCTCATCGGACGGCAGGACTTTGGCATCGTCAGGGAGGGACGGAGTGAGGGTTTGGGAGGTCACGCAGGACCACGGGCTTCGTAGTACGGCAACGCTGGACGTCGCGACAACGAACAGCATTTGGTCCGTACTGGCGTTCAACAAGAACGGCGATCGCCTGTACTCCTCCGCAGACATCGGTCGCACGCTGTATGACACCTCGAACAAGAAAAAGATATCAGCGATCGGACAGGGAGTATCGGTCGACTTCGCTGACGCGGCTGGACTCGCCATAGCCAGAAACGGCAAGCTCCTCGCTCTGGGCGCCCAGCCGTTCGGCGGCACAGGAAGTACACTGCCCGAATCGATTCCTCTTCATCTTTGGTCGTTGAACGCGCGCGGTCGACTGGATCGTAGGCTTTCTACTATCAATCTTGGCCAGGGTGACAGCCCGTCGGCACCCGTCTCTCTGGCCATGACCTCAACGGGACATACCCTGATCGGCGGAATCGATGACGGCTCGATCCGAATCTGGGATATCTCCAACCCTGCACGACCGAGGAACATCTCCCGCCTTGCTGTCAGCCAGCACTCTCTGAACGGCCTGGCGATCGACCCCAGCGACAAGATGCTCGCCGTGGCTGCAGACGACCAGCCAGTGCGCCTGTGGAACGTATCGAATCCCGCGCTCCCGGTGTCCATGGGTGCCTTGCCGAGCAATCCTGGCCGCGCATTGAAACTGGCCTTCGACCGAAGTGGTCAGTTCCTCGCGGTGATTGGCGAGGACAGATCGATCCGCATCTTCGATCTGACCGGCGACCGTCGTCTGGTCATGACGCTGCAGGCCCACGAAGGGCCCGTGCGGGGAATCACCTTCAGTCCTGCCGACGAAATCCTCGCCAGCGTGAGTGAGGACAACACCGTGCGGTTGTGGGATCTCAACGAAGAGCGGGTTGCCAGGCGGATCTGCGCACTCAGCTTCACCCCCATTTCGAAGGAGGAATGGCAACGTTACGTTATCGGTCTGTCCTACAGCCCACCGTGCAAGAACGGCAAGCCCACAAGCGCCACAGACTGACGAGGAGAGGGATCCGCAATGCCGGTTAATCTGACCCTTGACGATGGAAGTCCAGCCGACCTGTTGCGGGACCTGCGCATCTGGCTGTTGGACGAACCGGATCTTCGCGGCACGGTACACCTGCGGGAGCGGGCCCCCGAACCGGGTGCTCTGGGCCCCGTCGTGGACGCCCTGCAGCTAGCACTGGGCAGCGGCGGAGCGCTGGCGACAGCTGCGACCGTGATCATCGCCTGGCTGCGAGCGCAGCGCGGGTCGATCACGATCAAACTGTCTCGCGGCGACAAGCCCAGCCTGAAGGTGTCCGCCACAGGGGTGAAGAATCTCAATGCCCAGGATACCAAGGAGCTCACCGAACAGCTCATCCGCGCGCTCGACGACAGAACAACTGAGTTGTAGCCTCGCCCCTACGCGCGACGTTCGGCCTCAAGGCCGACGCGCCCTACGGTGGCGAGGCGTGTCCGATGCCGGAAATGTCAATCCCGTGCCGCTCGAATATTGAGTTACGTGTCCTGATCTGTGGTTGAGCGGCGCGGTGGTATTCGCTGAAGCACGCGAGCCAGCTGACGTTCATCGAGGATAAGGATCCGCAGCCGTCCGAACATCCCTGAAGCGAGTACGCGCATAACAGTTGATCTTCGGCTCCGTACTGTCAACTTCGATGACGCAGCCGCTGGCGTTTCGATATCCGTCGAACTGACAGTCCCCAGGTAGAGGCAGGACTCACTGTCATCTTCGTTGTGTCCAGACAGGTTTGTCGGG
Organism: Nonomuraea sp. CA-143628; assembly: GCF_050942315.1. NCBI lineage: Bacteria > Bacillati > Actinomycetota > Actinomycetes > Streptosporangiales > Streptosporangiaceae > Nonomuraea > Nonomuraea sp. CA-143628. Next base: position 5,869,678 of record NZ_CP192072.1, on the reverse strand, counting down.
CGTCGCCTCCCTGGCTCGGCTCCATTGCGATGCGGCGCGCTTCTCAGTGGGGCCGTATGTGAGCAGCCGCTACCGGTTCCACGATCTCGTCCGGGATCATGCTTCCCGGACGAGATCGTGCCCCGGCGACTACTGAGAAGGGTGAGCGCCTACACCATCGGGTCGCGTGGTTTCTGTGTGAACGGCCGCTGGTCCGGGAGGTCGACGATGTACTGCTTCTCGTCCGACCACTGCAGCAGGTAGCCGGAGTTCCAGCCGCGGGTCAGGCCGATCTCCCCGATCGCCGCGCCGATGCCCACGCCCACGCCGAACTGCGAGTACCTGGAGATGTGCCCGTCGTCGAGGCTGCGCTCGACGCCGGCCGCCATGGTGCCGCCGAGCAGGGCATGCCCGTTGACGGACGCCTGGGCGTACGACCCGTTCCCCCCGTTGATCTGGGTGGCGTTGTCGCTGTTCGCCAGGATGCCGAGGTCCGCGGACATGAAGCCCCCGTCGGTGAGGAACTGCTTCAGCCCGGCGTTGAACGTCAGACCGTTGGAGTCGGCCGAGAAGCAGGCCGTCGCCCCGCCGCCGTAGGCGACGGCCGCCGCGGCGGATGCGCACAAGGACGTCGAACCTTCGGCGTCGTTGCTGTTCGGGAGGGCGGTGACGATCGGCCGGTCCCAGTTCACGGGCTTGCTCGGACTGGACACCGGCTTGTCGGCCTTGGCTTTGGGCTTGGGTGCGACGGCCTTGGGGTTGTAGATCTTCGGGTCGAAGATGTTCGGCGGCTTCGGTTTGAACGCCGAACAGAGGAAGCACGTGCGAGGCTTGTACCAGTTGAAGGCCCGCAGCGCGGCACGGTAGATCATCATCTGGTACTTGTAGGGAGTCAGGTACTTGGCGGCCTGGGCCCCCGGAACGCTCACATACCCTCCGGCGTCCACGATGTACCTGAGCCCGTCGGGGTCCGACATGGTGGCGGGGTTGTTGTTGCCGTAGGCGTAGGCGTTGAGCTGCTGCGGATCCATCGGATCGACGACGGGATCGACCGAGACGAACCTGCCCGTCACGGGGTCGTACTCGCGGACGCCCAGCCGGGTCAGCCCGGTCTCGGGGTTCGCGGTGCCGCCGACGAAACCCCGGTCGCCGGCGGGCCAACCGGCCGTCGATCCCCTGGCGTCGCCGAACGGGTCCAGCCGCCGCGCGGTTCCCGCCAGCGTGCCGGCGTCCACGGCGGCCACGGAGGTGCCGTGGTGGTCGGAGATCGTCCAGGTGAAGCCGGCGCCGGTGCGGGTGCCGAGTCCTTCGTACTGACGCGTCCCCGCCGTCGCGCCCGTCGCGGTGTTCAGCCGGATCTCGCCGTCGCCGACGAACAGCGTCACCGCCCCGGTGTCGCGGCGGATGAGCTGATTGCCGTCCGTGTCGTAGACGTACGAGGTGGACGTGCCACCCGCCGCGATCGCGGCGAGCAGGCCCTCGGCGTCCCAGGTCAGGGTCTGGGTGCCGGCGGGTCCCGGCCGCTTGATCGTGTTGCCGGCCGCGTCATAACCGTACTGCGCGCCGGCCTGACCCGTGGTCACGGTGGTCACCGCGTGCGGCAGGTCGACGCCGTCGCCTGGAGCGGGGTAGGTGTAGGTGGTGGCGGTGTCGGCCGCCCCGCCCAGCCCCTTGACGGTCCTGGTGAGCCGGTTGCCGGTCAGGTCGTAGCCGTACTCGTGCCAGTAGGGCGCGGGGCCGCCGATCACGGACGCGGACGGCGTGGCCGCGCAGGTGTCGGTGCCCTGGGTCCAGGCGGTGGTGAGCCGGCGCAGATGGTCGGAGAGGAAGCACTGGGTGTCCTGCCCCAGACCGGCGTTGCGGTCGGTGACGCGGGTGACGTTCCCCGCCGGGTCGTAGCCGTAGGTGGAGTCGTGCACCATGACGCCGCTGGCCTGCTCGCGCTCGGTGAGAGTCTCGGTGACCCGGCGGGTGCCCTCCTCGTAGTAGGTGGTGCGCCACAACCGCTTGCCGTCGGCGCCCAGTTCGAGCTGGGCGGTCTCGCCCAGGGCGTTGTACTCGCTGTCGGTGACGTAGGTCAGGGCGCCGGTCACCGTGTCCCGGCGGCCCAGGTCGTCGTACGTGAAGGTCAGCGTCTCGCGCGGAAGGTCACCCAGAGCGGGCAACGTCCTGGTCGCGAGGCTGCCGTCCTCGGCGTACGTCGTGCTCGTCAGGTAGGTCCCGGCGAGCTTCCCCTCGTTCGCGGGGATGGTCACCGACGTTCCCTCAGGCCGTCCCGCCTCGTCGTAGCCGGTGATCTCCTTCACGTACACCTGGCCGCCGGCGTAGCGGGCCGAGGAGGTCAGGGCGCCCTTGGCCAGGGTGTCGTACGTCGTCTTGGTGAGCAGCGGCCCGGTGGGCGAGTCCTGCCTGGTCTCGATGACGCGCCCGAGCTTGTCGGGCACCGAGGCGACGGTCCTGCCGCGGGCGTCGGTGACGGTCAGCAACTGGCCGGCGCCGTCGTAGGTCATGGTCGAGACGCCCTTGTCCGGGTCGTCGGAGGTGAGCTTGCGTCCGAGGACGTCATAGGTGTACCGCCAGACGTTGCCCGCCGGGTCGGTGATGCTCGTCAGCTCGCCCCGCTTGCTGTAGCCGTAGCGGGTGGCCGCGGACGGGCCGGACAGAGTCCTGCCCTGCCACTGCACCAGCGCGGTCGTCCGATCCCTGGCGTCGATCCACCGGGTGGTCACGGTCGAGCCCTGAGGCGGGATCGTGCTGACCCAGTCGGCGCTGTAGGACGTCGTGGTGCGCCACTGCTCGACATTGAGCTTCAGGAGGATCTCCGCGGTCTTGCGTTCCGCCCCGTCGTAGGTGGTGACGGTGGCCGACGGCACCTTGCCGGCCTGCGGCTGGAACAGCGTGGTGCCGGGTGCGCCGGTGTCGTGGTAGGCCGCCCGGTTGACGCTGACCAGGCCGCGGGAGTCGTACAGGGTGTCGGTGAGCACGCGGCCCTCGGCGGGGCTGGGTTCCTGGGTCTGACGGGGCCGCAGGAAGCCGTCGTACAGCGTGTACGTGGCGACGTGGTTGCCGTTGGCCTTCAGCGTGCTGGTGCGCAGGTAGCTGGGGCCGCCGGTGCGGCGCACGCCGTACTCGTAGCGGACGTGGGGGCTGTCGCCGTCCGCCTCGGTGCGGCCGGGCTTGTAGACCTTGACCAGCCGGCCGAGCGCGTCGTACGTGAGCGACGTCGTCCGCCCGTTGGCGTCCACCTCCTTGAGCGGCTTGCCCCATGCCGGGTCCAGGGTGGCGGTCGTCTCGTGGCCGAGCGGGTTGGTCACCTTTCGCTCGACGGTCAGCCCGTTGGCCTCGGTGTAGGAGGTGGTGGTGATCCGGTTGAGCGGGTCGCCCGACTGCTTGGGGCGGCCGTAGTCGTCGAAGGCGGCGGTGCCGCTCACCATGTAGGCCGGGCTGCCGGCCTGGTAGGACTTGGCGACCTCGACCTTGGTGGCGTCCCCTCGCGTCGGCGGCACGCCGAAGTCCTGGCCGTCGTAGGAGGTGCGGGTGTCGGAGACGGCGTCGGCGGGGTACGCCGGGGCAGCGCCGCAGGCCACACCCACGGTGGTGGTCTGTTTCGGCAGGCTGACCAGCATGAGGCCGGTGTTCTTGGCGTAGGCGACGGTGGTGCACCGGTCGTCACCGGCCGACTCGACGTTGCCGAGGTCGTTGATCTGGGTGGCGTTGCCGTACTCGTCGTAGGTGGTCTCCACCCGCAGGACTCGCGTGCCGCCGCCGGAGCGCCACTGCCGGGTCTCGGTCCGCGCGGTCTCCACCTGGTACGCCCGCAGGCCGCCCTGGGTGGCGACGAGGCGCGTCCAAGGGTCGTTGACCTCGGTGGTCAGGGGGGTGGCGCCGTCGTAGGTGACCTGCTCGCGCAGGAAGCCCGACAGCGGCGCGTCGTCGTCCAGTTTGACGCCCGCGGAATCGGTGATCTGCACCGGCTTGGTGCCGCCGCCCGCGTTGAGCCGGTCGCCGTTCATGCCGCGGAAGTACAGGTAGTCGGTCCTGGAGACGGGCTTGTTCTCGTCGTTGGCCGGATCGCCCCTGCGGACCACGACCTTCTCGTACCCGCGCCACTCCGACCAGGTGCGCTTGTCCTGGGCGACCAGCGGGTCGTCGTTGTACGCCCAGGCGCCGCCCTTGGCGTCGTACTCGTACGTGGTCACCATGTCCTTGGCGTCGGTCACCAGGTCGTCCTCGACCACCTTGGCCACCACGTACTTGTGGAACCAGTCGTTGACCGGCGTGACCGCGGGCGGCATCGCCCACCTGACCGGGAAGCAGCGTTTGGTGTTGCTCTCCGCCGCGGCGGGCAGGGCGCCCGGGGCGCAGTCAGGGTCGGCGTAACGGACGTTGACCGCTCCGCCGGACTCGGTGGTGATGGTCGTGAGGCGCGGCTTGTTCAGCGCGGGCAGGCCGTCCGTGGCGAAGTTGACCCGGTTGGCCTTCATCGTGCCGTCGAACGTCACGTCCGGCAGCGCGATCGCGGTACCGGCCACGCCCGAGTGGGTGATGCCGTTCAGCCACAGCCCCGCCGTGGTGCCGTCGCCGGGCGCCGGGTAGGTGTGGGCCAGCTCCCACTGGTCCACGCCGCGGTAGTTCCCGCCGCCCGTGGAGACCTGGGTGGTCACCTTGGTCAGGCGCTTGGTGGACCAGAACGTCGGCGAGTACCGGTCCGCGCACGGGATGGACGCGCAGTCGGTGTCCCACGGGACGTCGGGCCAGGCGGCGCTGGTGTGGACCGCGCAGTTCTGGTCGGCTACGCAGCGGTCGGCGGTCTCGAACAGCACCCGGGCGGGCGCCTGGGTGGTGTACTCGGCGCCGGTACGGGTGCCGTACTCGATCCGGCGCAGCGTGCCGCCGCGGACGTAGGTCGCGGTGGCGGCGCCGCGGTTCTGGGCGTACCGGTTGGTCTCCTGGTCGTAGAAGTAGCTCATCGAGTTGCCGTGCGGCTCGACGACGTAGTCGAGGTTCCAGCGGTAGGCCTGCTGGCAGGCCGAAGCGGCGAAGGTGGCCTTGGTGCACGGCTCGTTCGCGTCGTTGCCGTACACCGGCACCGTCCACGCGGACTGCGTGGTGGCCTTGTCCTGCGTCCAGCCGGGCAGCCGGTTCAGACCGAAGAAGTACTGGGTGCCGTCGGTCGTGGTGACCTTCCAGTACTCGCCGTCGTCGTCGCCGTTGACCGCGCCCGACAGGCGCTCGATCCGGCTGCCGTCGTCCTTCTCCAGCCGCCACGCGTTGTTCTCGAAGACCATCCGCCCGGAGTGCTCGCCGAAGGACAGGGTGGCGTTGTCGGTCTCCCAGCACAGGTCGCCGGTCTTGGTCTGGCCGTTGTTGCCGCCGAGATCGTCCGCGCAGCCCTTGTAGGAGCGTTCGATGAAGCCGGGTACGAGGTTCCAGCCCTCACCCACCCATGACGGCTGGTTGTTCGTGGACACGGTCCGCCCGTCCACGGCCCGCGAGGAGTAGGAGAACGCCAGTTCCGGGGCCAGCGCTCCGGGCACGGGCGGCGTGCTCAGCGGGTACGACCAGGAGAACTCGCCACCCTGCGTGGAGACCTGCCAGGTGCCGGACGGCGCCAGCGACGTGGCCTTGTAGTCGCCGCCCGGCCCGTCGGCACCGGCCGTCAGCGCGAACGTGCTCGCCGTGCCGCCGACCGCCACCTCGGCCGACACCGTCGCGGCCTTGAGGTCGTTGCGTACGGCGCTGACGGGCCCGGCATCGCCTCCTTGCGGGACGAGCCGTAGCCGGGACGCCCAGTCGCCGCCGTAGACGTCGCGGAAGGCCGAGTAGTCGACGGCCACCGTGACCGGGCGGCGCTCGCTCTCGCCGTCCGCCCGCCGTACCGACAGCAGCAGGCCCTCCACTCCTGCCCGTGCGGCGGCGGCCCGGTCCAGCACCTCGACCTTCACCCGCGCCGGTCCCGGCGCGCCGGCGGGAGTCACCCACACGGGAAGGTCGCCGGCCCGGCTCCGGCCCGACACGGCGCCACGCGCGGCGGCGGCCGGCACCGCCACCTCCGCGGCGCCGGCGGCGGGCCAGTCCTTCTTGGGCGCGGCCCGCTCGGCGGTCGCGGCCTCGGGGTCGCGCCGGGCGGCGGGGGGCGTGAAGTCCTTGCCGGGGACCGGCTCCACTACGTCGGGTTCGCTGGGCCGCACGGGCCCGAGACCGGCCGCCCCCGCGGGAGCGCCCGTGAGGGCCACGATGAGTAAGCAGCTCAGGGCTGTGATCAGCCACAGCCGCCATCGGTTACGGCGCATGAGTCGAGATCCCTTTCCTGGTCAGAGCCCGGAGGCGACGAAGCCGAGTGAACGGTCGAGGGTCTGGCCCTCGCAGGCGGGGTCGCCCGAGTCGAACAGCTCGTTCCAGCTGGCCCGGCAGCGGAACAGCTCCTTGCCGGTCGCGCCCGGCGCTCCCGGCAAGCCCTGCGGCGGGCTGGTCCAGATGAAGCCGATCCTGCCCACGACGGTCTTGCCCTCGCAGGCCGCGTCGGTCGAGCTGAAGGTGTCGGTGCCGTCCTGACAGCTCATCAGCGCCGTGGTACCGGGGAGCTGCGCGATCGACAACGTCCCGGGGGAGCCCTCGGGGCGGTAGTTCGCCGCGATCCGGCCGGTGGAGCTGGCGTGGTCGTAGGGATATCCGGTGGTGATGTGCCTGACCAGACGGAGATAGCCGCGGGTGTAACCGAGCTCGAACTCCGTCGTCTGGCCCTCGCACCCGGGATCGAGCGAGGCGAAGTGCCCGAAGCCGGGGATCAGGCACCGGTAGACCAGCTGCGCGGGCACCCCGGCGGGCCGCGAGATGTAGAGCCGGCCCACGCTGCCGAGGTTGGTGTAAGTGCCGCAGTCGTGGGCGAGGAAGTAGTCGACCTCCCCGTTGCGGCAGGAGTACACCATGCGTGTGTTGGGCTCGTCCGCGCCGGCGAGCAGGCCGAAGGAGCCCTCCAGATGCGCCGACGGTGGCACCGGCCCGTTCGTCACGATGTGCCGGCCGGTGGCCAGGTTGTTGTAGCGGCTGAGCTGGGCGCCGTAGGGCACGTTCCGCCTGGTGACCGGCTTCTGGTACTCCGCCTTGATCTGGTCGGCGGTCCGCACCCCGGTCCACGCGTGCACGTCGTCGATCGCCCCGGCGAACGGCGTGGCCGGCGCCCCGGCCTGCCTGCCCCGCCCCACCTGGAGTGCGCCCGTGGCGTTCACCGTGGCCGTGACCTTCTTCCAGCCGGCCTTGACCCCGTCCACGTAGAGCTGGATCTCCTGGGCCGCCGGGTCATAGACGCCTGCCAGATGGGTCCACACGCCCGCCTGCGCGCTGTCTCCGGGTTCGACGCTGAGGGCGAGCTGGGTGTCGGTCGCCGACTGCGGCAGCGCGAACGACCACTTGCGCTTCCCGCCGTCGTAGCGGAGCTGGAAGCCGCTGCCCTGCCCGGCGTCCTGGCTGAGCACCGTGCGGATCTGGCCGTCGTCCGCGTCCAGCTTGACCCACGCCGTGACGGTGAAGCCGGCGTCCGTACGGAGTGCGGGGCCGGTCGTGGAGAGGGTCTCGGTGCCGCCGCCGAACGTCACCGCCCCCGCGCCCACCTTGCCGGTGGTCCAGGAGGCGGCGGCGCCGAGCGTGCCGAGGCGGTAGTTGCCGGACACGTCCTGCGCCGTCGTGCCCGTCCCCTCGTCCAGCGGCAGGAACACCTCCTCCGTCGCCGGGGAGCCGGCCAGGTCGTGGATCTCGTCCAGGGTGAGTGCGCGGTCGTAGACGCGGACCTCGTCCAGCGAGCCGGGCCAGTAGTTCACCGCCTGCCCGCCCACCTGGGCGCGGCCGAGCTGCACGGAGCCGGTCGCGTTCCACGGCGTGAGATGGTCGGCCGTCGTGCCGGGCACGCCGTCCACGTAGATCCTGATCTTCTTGGCGGCGGCGTCGTACGTGCCGACGAGGTGCGTCCAGCGGCCCGCGACCGCTGGGCCCGCCGACTCGGCGACGTCGCGTACGGCGGCGTCGGCGTTCGTCGCCGGCATCACGAAGTGCCACTTCTTGACGTTCGGGTTGTACTGCAGGAAGAACCCGCTGATCGTGCTGCCGCTCTGGCTCACCGCGGTCCGCCAGTCGGTGTCGAGCCGGTCGAGCTTCACCCAAGCGGAGACGGAGAACGACTTGCTCGTGTCCACGGTGGAGCCGCCTTCCGTGCTCACGTAACCGGTGGCGCCGTCCAACCAGAGCGCGTCACCGTGCCGGCCGGGCGCCCACTTCGCCGGGCCCTTGGTGAAGGTGCCGTGGTGGGCGTTCCTGGAGTCGTCGACCACGGCCGGCTCGGCATAGCCGTCGAGCTTCCAGTGACCGTTGGGCGGCGTTCCTGGGCCGACCCAGAAGTGGTAGCGGTACTCCGGGCCCACGTTGCCGGCCTTGTCGACGCTGCGGACGTACAGGTCCATCGGGCCGTCCTCAGGCGGCGTGACCAGCATGTTCGCCGAGCCCGAGCTCGTCTTGACGCTGGAGAAGCCTTCCTGGCCGTACAGGTAGTACTCGAAGCCCGCGACGTCCTCCACGCCGTTGGCGCCCAGCGTGAAGCCGCCCGTGCGGCCGACCCCGCCGCCTCTGCCGCAGGGGTCGTAGTCCGGCGGTGGGCACTCGGGGTAGGTCACCGAGCTGACCTTCGGTGTCTTGTCCGGGGCCTTCCTGTCGATGGTGACGTCACACCACGGGCCCCACGGGCCGAAGTCCACGCCGTCCGCGCCGCGTACCCGGTAGGCCAGCTTCGCCCCGTCGCCGGCGTGCGCCGCAGGCACGTCCACGGTGAAGGTGGAGCCGGAGGACTTGAACTCCGTGGCCGAGCCGCCGAGCTGCGCCCCGAACCTCGTGTACCACTCGAACTGCGCCTGCACCAGCCCGCCGTCCGGATCGGCGACCACCGCCGACAACTTCGGCCCGCGCGGGCCCTTGCTCGGGTCGTTGTCGATGTACGGGTTCGCGTACGGCTCGTTCGGCTGCACCGCGCAGGCCGCGTTCTCCACCGTCTGGCCGGTCGGCGCGCCGGGGTAGCTGTTGTAGGTGATGACCAGGCTCGGGTTCGTGCTGAACTTCTTCCACGCGAACTTGTCGCCCTCGTCGGCCGCCTTCAGCATGATCGCCGTGACCCCGTTGTTGTACGTCACCGCCGCGTTGACCGCCCCGGTCGCGTTGAACCCGACCCAGGCGCCGGGGCAGCTCGCGCTGTAGCCGTGGGCGACGTTGGCCGTGCCCAGCGCGACCGGGCCGCCGCCGGGGAAGGGCTGGTTGTTCCAGGTCGTGCCGCCGCCGACGGGGTTGGTGCCCCATGCCTCGACCGCGCGGGCCGAGCAGGACGGGGCGTAGTTCTCGAAGACGTTGAACTCCGCGCCGAGTACGTGCTTGCCGACCATGAACGAGGCGTCGTACTGGAAGTACGACCTGGCCACGCCGATGCCGTTGCAGCCCGCCCAGTCGCAGAGCCCGACCTTGGCCAGGTTCTCCCCGTCACCGCCCCAGTACGCCTGGCTCGGATGGCCGGACAACGCCAGGGCGAAGCCCGTCCGGCCGGCCGCGAAGTCCGGGTCGATGAACACCGGGAACGTCGCGGCGGGATCGTCCAGCAGCTTGCGATCGGGCCGCAGGACCAGCGCCTTCTTGCCCAGCTCCAGCGCGCCCACGGCCCGCTTGGCGGCCGACGGGGTCGAGTCCCACGCCATCGGCGCGCCGGACCCGAAGACCTGCTTGCCCTTCGCGTCGTAGGCGGCGATGTTCCCGTCGCCGTCGTCGCGGACCGAGACGCCCTTGGCGTCCAGGCCGAACGTCAGCTTCGACAACTCCGGGTTGCGCGCCGCCTCCCGGTTCTTGACCACCAGGACCTCGGTGAAGCCCTGTGCCGTCGCGGTCATCCGCAGGTCAACCCCGGGCAGCACCTCGGGGTAGGTGACGGAGTCACGGCTCAGCACCGGCTTCGGCAGCGGCTTCGGCCAGCGCAGCTCGATCCGGGCCGCGTCCTCGCCGAGCCGTACCAACGGCTGGTCCCCGCCGCCCGAGAAGACGACGGGGACCGTGGTCGCGGCCGGCTCCACGCCGCCGCCGGCCCGCACGCGTAACGTCGTGTCCACTGGGACCCAGCCCGCGCCGCGTCGGACGCGGACGGGAACGGTCCGCAGCTCGGCCGTGAACGAGCCGTTCGGGTTGGCGTAGATGTCCCGGGCCTCCGACTGCTCCGCGGTCACCGCGACCCGCTGCCCCGACTTCTTCGCCTGGGCGACGGCCCAGGGCGCGGAGCCCGCCGGGTCGTCCGCGATTGCCGCCACCGTGGTGTCCCGTGCCGCCTCCGCCGGCGCCGTGACTGGTAACAAACCGGCGAACATGGCCGTTAGCCCCGCTAACGGCGCACGCAACCAACGCCTCACTGTGCCTCCAGAAAGTCCTCAGGCAGGCCACTGCAGCCTTCGTGCCGCGACGAGATCGAGCTTCCGGCTCGGAGCGTTCATGATCCAGGGCACGAGGCGGACATTTACCGGCCATTTGCCGCGGTCCACGGCGGAAGATCAATTGCCGCGCTCGGCGTGTCATGTCGCCGGGGAGCACCAGGATGCGTGCGGCCGGGTCACAAGGACGAGATTCGCGTGGAGGTCCTCGTCCCCGCCGGTCGCTTCCGGCATCTCATGAGGGGGATCAGGGAAGCACTTTGGCCGTCCACGAGCACGAACCAGCGATCCCCCGGGGCCGAGGCGGTCCCGGGGGACGTCGATCAATCCCTGCGATCAGGACGAGCAGGCGGCTTGTCTGCGCATCAGCAGGTGGCCGCGGCGGAATCGTTCATCCTCCAATGGCTCGCGCAGCATCCGCCCCACCTCGACGAACTCCTCCTTGCGGGCCAGGTCGGCCAAGTCGTCGATCGGCCACCGGTAGGCCGGCGTGACCTTGTGGTCGAACTCCAGCACCGGACCGCCCTCGGATTCGAAGAAACCGAGCAGGAGGTGGCCACCCGGAGCCAGCACCCGGCGGAACTCGGCGAAGTACGGCGGCAGCTCCGGCGGTGGGATGTGGATGAGGGAGTACCAAGAGAGGAGACCGCCCAGCTCGCCGTCGGCCACGTCGAAGGCGCCCATCGAACCGATCTCGAAACGCAGGTCAGGATGGTCTTCGCGAGCGATGTCGATCAGTGCGGGAGACAGGTCGACGCCGAAGGCGTCCAGTCCGAGGTCGCGCAGGTGTGCCGTCATGTACCCGGGACCGCAGCCGGCCTCGGCGATGGGCCGGGGTCCGGCGGCCCGTACGAGTTCGGCGAACGCGGCGACCATCGCGCGATCCAGGGGCAGGCGGTCGAGCGAGTCTCGGGCGAGATCAGCGTAGAGGTCGGCGACGGCGTCGTAGGCGTCCGCCGTCGCGGTCAGATAGGTGGAGGATTCGGCCATGGCGGACGACTGTAGTTCATCGACCGGTCGGCGCGTCCGTTCCGTAAGGGCGCTCCAGAAAGCGCCGCGGCCTCGCTGCTCTTCGAGGCGGTGCGGTTCACGAAGAGCAGCGAGTGGTCCCGCGGGCATCACCTGGGAAGAGGCTCAGCCCGTGTAGTCAGTGGTCTGGGTCTGGCCGGTCGGCCACAGATACTTGCCGTGGTCGGCCGTCGTATAGATGCGGCTGTCGTCTCCCGTACGGGCCTGGATGAGGTTGCGGCGCCAGGTGGAGCCGTGCGCCGACCCGCCCCAGATGTTGCCGTACAGGAAGCCGTACACCTGCTCGAGCTCCGCCGAGAAGACGTTGTCGGTGACGGTGATGTTGGTGGCGTTGTTGACGTCGCCCATGTGCAAGGCATAACCCCAGCCGGAGACATAGTTGTTCGTGACCGAGATGTGGTCGTACACGCCGCTGCCCTGCAGGGCCAGGCCGTTGGTGTTCCCCACGGAGGCCAGGGTGTTGTGGTCGACGATCATCGGACCGCCGTTGCCCTCGCTCTGCGGGCCGATGCCGTCGTGGTGGTAGACGTCATGCGAGGTGTCGGCCATATCGTGGATGTAGTTGTTCGTCCAGGTCGACGGGCGGCCCGGGAATCCCGTCACCATGATCATGCCCGCGTTGCCCCAGATGTCGTTGTGGTCCATGACGGCCACGGCTTCCTTCATCGTCGTGGCCAGCTGCCAGGACTTGTCGAAGGGCGTGCCGGGCTTGGAGTGGGACGACGAGACGGTGCCGTCGTTGCCCGGAGGCATCGCGTAGGAGTTCGGCTTGAACGTCGAGTAGAGAAACTTGATGTTGTTGTCGGAGTAGATCTGGACGAGGTTGTCGTCGGGGTTGGTGCCCTCGAACAGACAGCCGACGAACGTCAGGTTGTCGCCGTAGATCATCACCTTCAAGCCCAGGAAGCGCTTGTAGGAGATGACGCTGTTGTCCGGAAACTCGAGCCTCAGCGGCTTGTCGGCGCTCATGCCCGACTCGTAGTCGGTGAGCTTGCCCGGGTACGCGCCCAGGCCCAGCCCTCCGGCGTTGGCCGGTGTGTTGGCATAGCCGGTGTTCGAGAAGTCCGGCCAGTAGCCGGAGCCGTCGTTGGGCCGGGCGTCGATGGCGCTGACGGTCTCTTCCGCCCCGCTCGTACGCAGGTCGCCGGGGACGACGCTCGTGGAAAGGGCGGCCGCGAGGAAGGCGAGGGCGAGGGCGGCGGAGAGGCAGCTGCGGGCGAGCGAGCGGGCTAACGGGATGCGGCGCCGGTCGTCCATGCCAGGGCGATGTGATGTGTTGATCTCGTGCTCCGATACGGTCGGTTACCGACTCGTGCCGTCCAGCGGCAGAGGCGGTGCTTCTGCATCAGGTGGTGGTCCGGGGTCAGCGGCGAATTATCATGATCACACTGTGCAGGACTTTGCTCCGTCGCGCCGGGATTTTGAAAGTTCCGGTCAAGGCCGGGTGAGGAAGCCCGCCAGGGCGCCGCGGCTGCGCTCGAGATCGTCGATGCGCTTGTCCATGGCCTCGAGCTCGCCGTTCAGAATCTCCCAGAGCTCGGCACACCACTCGAAGTCCGGACGCTCGCCGCGCACGCACGGCAACACCACGCGGATCACCTCGGTCGACAGGCCCGCCTTCAGCAGCGCGCGCACCTGGCGCACGGTGACCACGGAGTCCTCGTCGTAGGAGCGATAGCCGTTCGCACCGCGATCGGCCTCCAGCACTCCCTGTGCCTCGTAGTACCGCAGCAGCCGTGTGCTGACCCCGGTGCGCCGTGACAACTCACCGATCAGCATGCGCCGGCTCCACTCCCAGGTTGACCTTGCCATCGATGTCAAGCCTTAACGTCGCTCGGGAAACGCACATTCCGTACCGCTGGAGCGAGGTATGTCTTCTTTCGTTGCACAACGTGACGGCCGGGTGGCCGACGCCACGGACCTTGCGCCGCTCGCTTTCGCCGGGTACGCGCACTTCACCGCCATGCAGGTGCGCGGCGGCCAGGTCCGGGGGCTGGACCTGCACCTGGAAAGGCTGCGGACGGCCTCCATAGCGCTCTTCGGGCGCGCGGTGCCCGACGACCGGGTGCGAGCCCTGTTGCGGGCAGCCGTCCAGGCCGGACCGGCCGATCTTTCTCTGACGGCCACGGTGTTCTCACCCGCCGGGGAGTACACGCCGGCGGACGCCGAGCCCGAGTTGCTCGTCCGTACCGGATCCGCGGCATCCGGACCTCGAGGTCCGCTCTCGCTGGCGGTGGTGGAGCATGAACGAGTGCTTCCGGCGGTAAAGCATGTCGGGGAGGTGGCCAAGACGTACTATCTCCGCCAGGCCGCAATGGCGGGCTTCGACGACGCCGCCTTCATCGACCGCCGGGGTCGGCTCAGCGAAGCGTCGATCTGGAACCTGGCCTTCTGGGACGGGACGGCGGTGGTGTGGCCAGAAGCCGAGATGTTGACCGGGACCACGATGGGCATCGTCCGCCGGCAGCTCGACCGCTTCGGGGTTCCCCAGCGCGTTCAGCGGATCCGGCCCGCCGACCTGCCAGGAATGGCCGGGGCCGTGGTGATGAACTCGTGGACACCGGCCGTTCCAGTGCGTCGAATCGGCTCCGTGCCTCTGCCCGACGCCCCGGCCTTCGAGGCGACCCTGCACCGGGCGTACCAGGCCGAACCGCCCACTACCCCGTAGGCGTTTCTAGCCTTGAACCGTCGGGCGGATGGTGACCTCGCCGATCTCGACATCCCGCGGCTGTTCGATGGCGAAGGCGACAACGCGGGCGACGGCCTCCGGATCGATGCCGAACCCCTCCATGTTGCGGCGGACCTCCTCACGGACCTGCGCGTCGTCGATCGAGCCGGTGAGTTCGGTACGGACGAAGCCCGGCGAGATCGCCGTCGTCCGCAGCACGCCGTCGGTCGACTCCTGCCGAAGTCCTTCCAGCAGAGTGCGTACGGCGTTCTTCGTCGCCGCGTAGACCGCCTGCGTAGGCACGATCTTCAGGCCCGACGTCGACACCGTGGTCACCAGATGGCCGTGGCCCTGCCGGCGGAACACCGGCATGGCGGCGGCGATGCCGTACAGCACTCCCCGCAGGTTGACGTCGATCATCGCGTCCCAGCCGTCGACGTCGAGGTCGCTCACGGGGCCGATCCGGGCGATGCCGGCGTTGCCCACCAGCACGTCAAGCCGGCCGAACTCCGCCACGGCCTGGCCGACAAGCCGTTCGAGGTCCCCGCGCCGGGTGACGTCCGTGGCACAGGTGATGGCACGTCCGCCACGATCGCGGATGTCCCGTGCGAGGTGGTCGAGGCGTTCTGTCCGGCGCGCGCCGAGGACGACCGCCGCGCCGCGCTCGGCGAGCAGACGCGCGGTGGCCTCACCGATGCCACTGCTCGCCCCGGTGATGGCGACGACCTTGCCGTCGATGGCAGTCATAGGAATCCCCCTCCGATAAAGTGGACACGTGTCCGCTTAATTCGAAGCTAACGGACACGTGTCCGCTTAGCAAAGTAGGGGAACGATGAGCCCGACCGGGCGCCGAGCCGACGCCGCCGACAACCGCGACCGGATCATCCAGGCCGCACGAGCGGTCATCGCGAACGCGGACGAGATCAAGCTCAACGCGATCGCCAAGCAAGCAGGGGTCGGGCAGGGCACCCTCTATCGCCACTTTCCCACCCGGGAGGCGCTACTCGTCGAGGTCTACCGGGAGGAGGTCGACGAGTTGGTGGCGGTGGCGCCGGCGCTGCTCGGCGAGCACGAGCCGCTCACGGCGCTGGCGCGCTGGTTCGACCGGGTCGTCGACTACGCGCAGGTCAAACGCGGGGTGTTCGCCGCCGTCGAGGCGTCGGTGTGGCAGGGCCTCGCGGCGCACAGCCTGGGCCCGATCGGTGACGCGCTGACCACCCTCCTCGACGCCGGCAAGGCGGACGGAAGCATCCGTTCCGACGTCGACGCGCGTGACGTCATCCTCCTCATGGGCTATCTGACCCGCCTTGAGGAGACCGAGTGGGACAGTCGACCCCGGCACCTGCTCCACATCGTTCTCGACGGGGTGCGGCGTCGCGACGGTGGTCAGCGATGACCGCGCGAACGGTCACGCCTCGGCGAGCAGGCGGCCCACTCCCGCCTGGCTGAAGGCCTCCCGGCCGGCCAGCGCGATCGCACCGAAGATCCCCGCGTCGGCGCCGAGCTGGCTCGGCATGATGATGAGCTTGCGCGTGGCCAGCGGCAACGCCTGTTCGTACACCGCGGCGCGTACCCCCGACAGGATCTCGTCCTGCAGCTCGCTCAACGGGCCGCCGAGCACCAGCGTGCGCGGATTCAGCGTGTGGATCAGCATCGCCACCACCTCGCCGATGTCGGTGGCCGCCTGGCGGATGCGGTGCAGTGCGCTGGTGTCGCTGTCGGCCACCAGGCGGGCCAGTTCGCGTGAGGCGTGCAGCCGGTCGTCGAACGAGGACGGCGTGATGCCGAGGTCGGCGAGGACCGCCCGATGGCTGGCCACGGCCTCCAGGCAGCCGGTCTTGCCGCATCTGCAGACGACGTCGCGGCGCGTGGGTGCCCGGATGTGCCCGATGTCGCCGGCCGCGCCGTCGGCGCCGCGATGGACCGTGCCGTCGGCCGTCACGATGCCGGCGCCGATGCCTGAGGCGACCTTGATGAACAGCAGGGGCGTGTCGGCCATCTCCTGGGTCGCCTCGCCCAGGGCCATCAGGTTCACGTCGTTGTCGACCGTGACCGCGGCGCCGAACTGCCCGCGCAGATAGTCCCCGACGGGGTAGGCGTCCCATCCGGGCATGATCGGCGGGCGTACCGCGCAGCCGCGCTGGAAGTCGACCGGTGCCGGCAGGCCGGCGACGACGTGGCGTACCCGAGCCGGATCGTGGTCGTGCTCGTCGAGCATCGAGCGCAGCCGCTCGGCCACCACGGCCAGCAGCTTCTCGGGACCGCCGTCGACGGACATGTCGACGGTGTCGCGGGCGATGACGGTGCCGCTGAGGTCGGCGATCGCCAGTTGGGTCGCGGACACGTCCACGTCGGCCACGGCGATGGTGCCGGCGCGCGGGCTGATGGTGAGCGCCCGGGGCGGACGTCCGCGTACGGACTGGCTCGACTCGGTCTCCTCGACGATGCCGAGCTCGATCAGCCTGTCCACCTGCTGGCTCACCGTCGATCGGGCCAGGCCGGTGAGCCGGGCGATGGCCGCGCGGCTGGTCGCCTCGCCGGTGGCGATCATACGGAGCACCTTGCGCAGCGCGATGGCCACAGGCGTCGGCCCGTGCTCGTCGTCTTTTTGCATGCGACGAAACTAAAGACGGCATCTTGTGGCTGTCAATGGCCTCAATCATGCTCTTATACGGCAATACACTCGTCCGGAGGTCTGAACGTGGCGCATCCGCATATCCAAGCCGTGATCGTCGGCGCCGGCTTCATCGGTTCGGTACACGCGGCGGCCGTGCGCGGCGTCGGCGCGACCGTGCGCGGCGTCGTCGGCTCCACCCCGAGCCGTTCGGCCGCGCTCGCCGACGAGTGGAACGTCCCGGCGCGTTACCCGGACCTGGCGGCCGTACTCGCCGACGACGCGGTCGACGTGGTGCACATCTGCACGCCGAACGCGCTGCACGCCGACCAGGCGGAGGCGGCGTTGCGGGCCGGCAAGCACGTGATCTGCGAGAAGCCGATCGCGACGTCGCTCGCCGACGCCGAGCGGCTCGCCGCGGTATCCGCCGAGACCGGCCGCACGCTCGCCGTCCCGTACGTCTACCGCTACCACCCGCTGGTACGCGAGATCCGGGCCCGCCGGATGAGCGGCGACTTCGGCGCCTGGCAGCTCCTGCACGGCAGCTACCTGCAGGACTGGATGCTCGACACCGGCGCCACGAACTGGCGTGTCGACGCCGCGCGGGGCGGGCCCTCCCGCGCCTTCGCCGACATCGGGTCGCACTGGTGCGACCTGGTCGAGTGGGTGGCCGGGGTACGGTTCCACGAGGTGACGGCCCGGCTCGGCGTCACCATACCGAAGCGCCCGGCGGGCAGCGGCGACACCTTCAGTCCGAGCGACCCGAGCAGTCTAAATGGTCCGGACAGTGGAACGATCCGGGAGACGAGCAGGCCGGACGGTCCGGAGAATGGGACGAACGGAGTGGCAGCGGACGAACTGCGGCCGGTCTCGACCGAGGACGTCGCCGCGGTCCTGCTTCGGACGGCCGACGGGGTCCTGGGCTCGCTGACGGTGTCGCAGGTCTCCGCCGGACGCAAGAACCGCCTCTGGTTCGAGCTCGACGGCGCGGACGGCAGCGCCGTGTTCGACCAGGAGAACCCCGAGTCGGTGTGGCTCGGCGACGCCGACGGCGCCCGAATTCTCGTACGGGACCCGGGCCGGGGCTCGGCCGAGCAGCGCCGCCTGGCCACGCTTCCGTCGGGACACTCCCAGGGGTACGGCGACTGCTTCCGCGCGTTCGTCGACGACGCCTACTCGGCCATGGCCGGCCACCAGGTGGAGGGACTGCCGACGGCCGCCGACGGTGTCCGCTCGGCGCACCTGATCGACGCGGTGCTGCGTGCCAACGACAGCCTCGCCTGGACCGTGGTCGAGCGGGCCCCAGCGCGCATGTGAGGCAGGCCCTCACGATCAGGCACCTTTTCTCCACCTAAGGCTTATCCACCTAAAGAAGGACAGAGAACGACATGGCGACACACCACCGCATCGGCATCCTCGGCAGCGGCAACATCTTCGGCCGGTACGTCACCGGCATGGCCCGCTACCCGGAGCTCGAGATCGTCCGCGTCGGCGACATCGACGTCGACCGGGCCAAGCGGGCCGCCGCCGAGCACGGCATCCCGGGGTGGGGGGACGCCGACGAGCTCTACGGCGACGACTCGATCGACATCGTGGTGAACCTGACCCCGCCGGCGCACCACGCGAGCACCATCATGCGGGCGCTCGACGCCGGCAAGCACGTCTACGTGGAGAAGCCGATCGCCACGACCGTCGCCGACGCGAAGACGGTGCTGGCGGCGGCCGCGGCCAGCGGGCGCGTGCTGGGCTCGGCCCCGGACACCTTCCTCGGCAGTGCCAGCCAGACCGCGCGCAAGGCGCTCGACGACGGGCTGATCGGCGAGCCCATCGGCGCGTCGGCGTTCATCCGGCACAGCAAGGCCGAGACCTGGCATCCGGACCCGCGCTTCCTCTTCCAGGCCGGTGGCGGCCCGGTGCTGGACATGGGCCCGTACTACCTCGCGATCCTGGTGAACCTGCTCGGCCCCATCAGGTCCGTGGCGGGGGCCGCCCGCATCGGCGCCCCGGTACGCACGGTGACCGCGCCGGACCGGGCCGTCGACCACATCGACGTCGAGGTGGCCACCCACGCCTCAGGCGTCCTGGTCTTCGATTCCGGGGTCATCGGCACGACGCTGATGAGCTTCGACGTCTGGGACAGCGATCTGCCCGCCATCGAGATCTACGGCACCGAAGGCACGCTCTCGGTGCCCAACCCCAACCACTTCGACGGCGACGTCCGGGTGCGGCGGCACGGCGAGGCGGACTGGACCGTCCTGCCGCCGGTCGTGGAGTTGTTCGGCGCGGTCGGCACCAAGGAGCAGGCCCGCCGGGGGCTCGGCGTACGGGATCTGGCCGACGCGATCGAGGGCGGCCCGCACCGCGCCAACGCCGCGTTCGCCTTCCACGTGCTCGAGGCGCTCTCCGCGATCGACGGGGCCGCGCAGGTCGTCACCTTGGAGAGCACGTGTGAACGTCCGGCGGGCCGCTTCGAGAGCTGACCGTGATGGCGGACCTGACCGCTTTACAGGTCGCGACCCTGAGCGCGGTCGTCGACACGATCGTCCCCGCCGATGAGCATCCGGGCGGCGTCGAGGCCGGTGTCCTCGACTACCTCGAGGGGCAGTTCGGGCGCGACCTGGCGGGTCTGCGCGCGTATTACGGCGCCGGCCTCGACGCGCTCGACGCCGAGGCCGACCAGACGTACGGCGTGCGGTTCGGCCTGCTCGAACCCGACCGGCGGGAGGCTCTGTTGCGCGCCGTCGAAGCCGGGGAGACGCGCACGCCGTGGCCGTTCGACGCGCCGGCGTTCGTGAGCACGGTGGTGGAGCACGTCATGGAGGGCTTCTACGGCGATCCTGGCAACGGCGGCAACCGCGACGCCGTGTCATGGCGGATGATCGGGTTCGAGGTGAGCGACTGATGTCTGCGGTCGCGGTGCTGATCGGCTTCGAGGTGAGCGACTGATGCGGGAAGACGCCGGGCGGGGCGAGCGGGTGGACGCGGTGGTGATCGGGTCGGGCGCCGGCGGCGGGGTCGCCGCCGCGGTCCTCGCTCAGGCGGGCAAGCGGGTGCTCGTCCTGGAGCGCGGTCGCGACCTCACCTACGAGCAGATCGGCCGCGACCACCTGCGCAATCACCGGATCGCCCGCTATCCGCACCGATCCGGACCAGACCTCGAGGGGAGCCCACGCGTCGCCGTCGACATGACGGGCCGCGAGAGTCTGGTACGAGCGCACGAGCCGGGCTTCCACGGCAACGCCACGCTGGTCGGCGGCGGCACCCGGCTCTACGGGGCCCAGGCGTGGCGCTTCCTGCCCACCGACTTCACGATGGCCGGCACGTACGGCGTCCCAGCGGGCAGCAGCCTCGCCGACTGGCCCATCGGCTACGACGACCTGGCACCCTATTACGAGCGCGCCGAATGGGAGATCGGGGTGTGTGGCGACCACGTGGCGAGCAGCCGTCACTGGGCGCGCGCGAAGGCGTACCCGATGCCCCCGCTTCCCGAGGGCCTTCAGGCAAAGGCGCTGCGGCGCGGCGCGGCCGCCCTCGGCTGGGACGTGCTGCCGATCCCCCTGCTGATCAACTCGGTGCCGTACGCCGAGCGGGCCGCCTGCACCCGCTGCCAGCACTGCGTCGGCTTCGCCTGCCCGGTGGACGCCAAGAACGGCTCGCACAACACCGTCCTGCGCCGCGCCCTCGCCTCCGGCCACGCCCGGTTGCGACCGGAGGCCGTCGCCGAACGCGTTCTCTGCGATCCCGCCGGCCGCGTCACCGGCGTCCGCTGGGTGGACCGCTCGGGAGCGCGTCACGTCGTCGAGGCCGAGGTGGTGGTCTGCGCCGCCGGCGCGATCGAGACCGCCCGGCTGCTGCAGAACTCACCGACCCGGCGCGAGCCGTACGGGCTGGGCAACAACCACGATCAGGTGGGACGGCATCTGCAGGGCCATGCCTACGTGTGGGCGCTGGCCGAGATGGACGAGCCCGTGCACGACGG
Source organism: Nonomuraea sp. CA-143628 (assembly GCF_050942315.1). Taxonomy (NCBI): domain Bacteria; kingdom Bacillati; phylum Actinomycetota; class Actinomycetes; order Streptosporangiales; family Streptosporangiaceae; genus Nonomuraea; species Nonomuraea sp. CA-143628. The sequence continues at coordinate 5,848,967 of NZ_CP192072.1, read as the reverse complement.
ACGCGGCCCGGGGGTCTCGGTCGCGACCCTCGACTTCGCGCATCACAACGACGGCGTCATCGGCGGGGCGATGCTCGCGGACGAGTTCACGGTGCTGCCCATCGCCTTCTGGGCGCGGAACCTGCCGCCGGACCTGCCCCGCTGGGGACCCGTCAATAAGCGGTACATGCGTGACAACTACCGGCGCGTCATGCGCGTGGGGGGACCCGTCCAGGAGATCCCCAGCCCGCACGCGCGGACCCGGCTCGACCGCCACGTACGCGACCGCTGGGGCATCCCGGTCGCCCGCCTGTCCGGCACGACTCATCCCGAGACCCTGCGGACCGCCGCCCACCTCAGCGAACGGGCCCGCGAATGGCTCGTCGCCTCGGGCGCGCGCCGGACGTGGAGCGGGCCGGTTCCCCTGGCGTTGCACGGCGGACAGCACCAGTCGGGTACGTGCCGGATGGGCGACGACGAGCGGACGTCGGTCGTCGACCGCTGGGGCCGGGTCCACGGCCATGACAACCTCTACGTCGTGGACGCCTCGGTGCACGTCACCAACGGCGGCGTCAACCCGGTCCTGACGATCATGGCCCTGGCCTTCCGCGCGACCGAACGGCTCTGCGCGGAGTGGTGAGCACGACTTTCATCGAGCTGCCGGCGAAAGCGTAAGTGAGGCTCAGCGACGTCCGGCGACGTCGAGCACGACCTTGCCGGACACGTGACCGGACTCCACCAGCGCCAGCGCCTGCGCCGCTTCGGCCAGCGGAAACACCCGGCCGACGCACGGATCCAGCTTCCCGGCGGCGACGAGCTCGGCCAAGGCCGGCAGCGTCCCCGTACCCCCTGTCCGCTTCAGCGGGCGCGCGCCGAAGCGGGCGGCGATCTTCTCGTCGGCCACGGTCGTCACCCGCGTCCCTTCGGTGATCACGCCGGCCACGCCGGGCAGCGCGTCACCGCCGACCAGGTCGAGCACGGCGTCGGCGCCCGCCGGAAGCAGGTCCCGGAGCCGGTCGGCGACGTCGTCGCGGTCGTAGGCCATCGCCGTGGCGCCGAGAGACTGGAGAAACTCGCGCTTCGCCGCGCTCGCGGTGCCCACGACGGCGACTCCGTCCATGGCCGCGAGCTGGACCGCTATCGTGCCCACTCCCCCACCGGCGCCCAGGATCAGCAGCCTCTGCCCCGGAGTCAGGCCGAGCTCGGCGAGACTCTCGTAGGCGGTGCCCGCCGCGATCGGCAGCGCCGCCGCGTCGGTGAAGGACAGTCCGTCCGGCATGCGCGCCGCCTTGGCGGCCGGCAGCAGCGCGAACTCGGCGTACCCGCCGCTGCCGCCGACCGTACTGCCGAAGACCCGGTCACCGGCGGCGAGGCCGACCACTCCGGTGCCGGTCCGCACCACGGTGCCCGCGACCTCGCGGCCGAGGGTCGCGGGCAGCCGCAGCGGCAGAAAGGCACGATGCATTCCCTCACGGACCTTCCAGTCCACCGGGTTGACGCCGGCCGCGCGCACCTCGACGAGCACCTCGCCCTCACCCGGCTCGGGCGCGGGAACGTCCAGGAAACGCTGGACGTCCGGACCGCCGTACTCGATGAACGCGTATGTCAGGGGCATGATCCCGGAGGCTACCCGGCTCCGGCCGACCGGCGCGGCCCTCCGTCTCGGTCAGTGAACCGGCGGGCCAGGCCGGGGACCACGAACGGGCCGTTCCGGTGAGCGAACCGGCGCGGGGGTACGTCGGAATCCTCCGGTCCTAGGGTGTGAGGCCACCACCTGAAGGACGGTGACGCGACGGTGCGAATGCCTGGCGATCACGCTGCCGAACCCGTTCGGCACCCGGTGATCATCTCGGCCGTCCTCGGCTACGGATGGCGTGGCCGTACCGAAAACGCTCCCTTTATGACGGGAACAAAACTAAAAGCGGCGGGTTGTGCCTGTCTGAGTCGCGAACCATGCTCCTCGCCAGGGGACAAATCGGGCCGACTGTACAATTCCCGACACCCCGGCATACACACCCCCCAGAACGTCTCGAGGAGTATCGATGTCAGTGACGAATTGGCGCCGCCGGCTCACAGCAAGCGCCGCCGGCGCGGCGATGCTCGCGTCCGCCGCGTGCAGCGCCGCCACCCAGGGCGCCCCGGGGAATTCCGCGTCCGCCGGCCCGGTGAGCCAGGGCGGCAACCTGGTCGTCGGACAGACGACCGAAGCCGAGCCGGGCTCCTTCCTCAAGACCTCCTTCGGCAACATCCTGTGGGAGTACGCCGTCTTCGAGACGCTGACCCTCATCGACACCAAGACCGGGCAGCCCAACGGCGTCCTGGCCAAGTCGTGGACCCTGGCCCCCGACGGCAAGAGCATGGACATCAAGCTCCGTGACGACGTGACCTTCCACAGCGGCCGCAAGCTGACCGCGGCCGACGTCACCTTCGCCATCGAGAAGGTCCAGGACCCGAAGACCGGGGCGGCCAACCAGTCGATCGCCGCGCAGATCTCCGAGATGAAGGCCAAGGGCGACTACGAGCTGACGCTCACCTTCAAGCAGCCGCTGCCGAACATCTTCGACCTCTTCGAGACGATGCCGATCCCGAACAAGGACGCCTACGCCGACTACGCGGCCGGTACGAAGGTGGACGGCACCGGGCGCTTCGAGTGGAAGTCGTGGACCCCGGGCGGCAAGCTCCAGCTCACCAAGTACGCCAAGTACCGCGATGTCCAGAACACCCGCCTGGACAGCATCGAGGTCAACCTCATCAAGGACCCGACGGCGATGGTCGCGGCCATCCGCAGCGGCCGGGTCCAGTACGGCGTCGGCCTGGCCGGGCTGGACGCGAGAAGCCTGAGCCAGCAGCCGGGCTTCTCCCTCGTGTCCTCCGGCGGCGCGGCGATCCCGCTCGGGTTCGACGTGACCGAGCCGCCCTTCGACAACAAGGCCGTGCGCCAGGCGATCCACTACGCGATCGACCGCGACCGCATCGTGCAGCAGGTCGAAGGCGGGCAGGCCCAGGCGACCAACCTGCCGTGGCGGCCCTCCACGATCGGCTATGACGCCGCGCAGACCAAGCAGTACACCTACCAGCCGGACAAGGCCAAGCAGATGCTGGCCGCGGCGGGGGTGAAGGCGGGCACCTCGTTCGAGGTGACCATGCTGAACACGCCCGAGGCCACCGGGGTCTTCCAGATCGTCAAGAACAACCTGGCCGCCGTCGGGCTGGAGGCCAAGCCGGTCATCGCCACGGCCGACTATGACGCCAAGGTCGCGGCCAAGGACATGGGCACGCCCGCCTTCCTGATGATGAACAGCAACGGCCTCTCGCCGGCCAGCGCCGTCGTGAGCCGTCCGGAGCTGCTGGCGGACGAGAACGTCTCGCACTTCAAGAGCCCCGAGTACACCAAGCTCGTGAAGGCGGTCACCACCGCCAGCACCACGCCCGACCAGCAGAAGGCGCTCCACGACTACAGCGCCTACTTCGCCGACCAGGCGTTCGTGCTCCCGCTGATCACGCGCCCCACCCTCACGGTGCGCTCCAACGCCCTGAACGGCCTCGCGCCGACCCAGATGGGCTTCCTCGACATCAGCCGGGCCTGGCTGTCCAAGTAATCGACCTCTAGACCGACTGGCGGTATCGAGACGATGGTCCGGTTCCTGATACGCAAGATCCCATCGCTGGTGTTCGTGCTCTTCGCGAGCTCGATCGTCGCCTTCGCCCTGCCTCGCCTGGCACCGGGGGATGTCGCCGTCACCCTCGCCGGCACGGATCCGACCGCGGCCACCATCGCCGCGATCCGGGAGCAGCTGGGGCTGGACCGGCCCCTCGTGCTCCAGTACTGGGACTGGATCGCCGGGCTCCTCCAGGGGAACCTCGGAGAGTCCTACCTCCTGCACCGCAGCGTCGCGAGCCTGATCGGCGACCGGCTCAAGAGCACCGTCGAGCTGTCGGTGTTCGCGACGCTGCTGGTCATCCTGGGTGGAACGCTCCTGGGGGTCGCGGTCGGCTCGGCCAGACGCCGCTGGGCGCGGGCCGGCCTCGACCTGATCAACAGTTTCTTCGTCGCCATCCCGTCGTTCCTCACCGGGCTGGCGCTGATCCTCGTCTTCGGCGTGCTGAACCGCTGGCTGCCCGTCAGCGGCGAGGTCAGCTTCGTCGACGATCCGGTGATCGGCTTCCAGTTCCTGATCCTGCCGGCGATCGCGCTGGCCCTGCCCTCGGCGGCGGTCGTCGCCCGCCTGTTGCAGGCGGAGATGCTCGCCGCCAAGAACGAGGACTACGTCGACCTGGCGCTGAGCAAGGGCGCGTCGGCCGCGCGGATCACCGTCCGGCACGTGCTGCGCAACAGCGTGGGCACGGCGGTCGTCGCCGTCGGGCTCCAGGTGGGCAACCTGCTGGCCGGCGCGGTCATCATCGAGGCGATCTTCAATCGCAACGGCCTCGGCCAGCTGGCCGTCTCCAGCGTGCAGACCCGCGACTTCACCGTGCTGCAGGTACTGATCCTCGCCATCGTCTTCGTGGCGGTGATCTGTCAGATCCTCACCGAGGTCGTCCTGGCGGCCCTCGACCCGCGCATCAAACTGGGAGAGTAGGGATGGCAGACCTTCCCCTGACATCTGGCCCCTTGGCAACCTCCGACGCGGCGCCGCCACAGGCCCGCCGACGTGTGAACCCGACCCTGGCTCGCTACCTGTCCGCCTTCCGTACGCCGAAGGGCGTGGTCGGGCTGTCGATGCTCCTCCTCCTGGGACTGGCCGCCCTGTTGGCGCCCGTGCTGTTCCCGGGAGGCTACGACCAGCAGGGCCCGCAGTCGCTGACCGGCATGTCGGGCGCGCACATCTTCGGCGTCGACGAGTTCGGCCGGGACATCTTCGTCCGCAGCGTCTACGGCCTGCGCATCGACCTGAGCCTCATCCTCACCGCGGTCCCCCTCAGCATGGCGATCGGCACGCTGCTCGGTCTGACCGGCGCGATCTCCGAACGCCTGGGCGCCGCCGTGCAGCGACTGCTCGACGTGATCATCGGCTTCCCCGGCCTGATCCTGGGGATCTGCCTGGTCGCCATCCTCCAGCCGGGCTGGCCGGCGCTCTTCCTGACGATCCTGATCAGCGGCCTGCCCACCGCCGGGCGCCTGGCCCGCGGCGCGTGGCTGAGTCAGCAGAGCAGGGAGTACGTCCTGGCCGCCCGGGTGATCGGCGTCTCGCGATGGCAGCTGCTCGTCCGCCACGTCCTGCCGAACGCGATGGACGCGATCGTCGTCAACGGCGCCGTCTGGATGGTCGTCGGCGTCTACATCGAGGCCGGACTGAGCATCGTCGGCCTCGGCGTGCAGCCGCCGACGCCCTCGCTCGGCGTGCTGCTGAACAACGGCCTGCGCTTCGTCACCCAGGCGCCGACGTACATCATCGGCCCCGCCCTGCTCCTTCTCCTGCTCGCGATCGGCTTCAGCCTGCTGTCGGACGCGCTCAACGAGGCGGTGAACCGCCGATGACCTCCCCCAACGCCACCGAGTCACCACTACCGAAGACGGGCAAGGGTGTGCCGCTCCTGCGTGTCGAGGGCCTGCGTACGGAGTTCCGCCTGAAGAAGGGCGGCGTCAAGGCCGTCAACGACGTCAGCTTCGACATCTATCCGGGCGACGTGCTGGGCATCGTCGGCGAGTCCGGCTCGGGCAAGTCGGTGACGGCCCGATCCATCATGCGCATGCTGCGCCCGCCGGGCGAGGTCGTCGCCGGCTCCATCCGCTTCGACGGCGAGGACCTGCTCACGCTGCCCGAACGCGAGATGCGGCGGCGGCGCGGCAGCAAGGTGGCGATGGTCTTCCAGGACCCGCAGTCCGCGCTCAACCCCGTCATGAAGGTGGGCGACCAGATCGTCGAGGCCATGACGGTGCACGGCGTCGACAAGCGGGCGGCGCGCGAGCGCGCGATCGAGCTCCTGGAGCAGGTCGGCATCCCCGACGTGCAGACGAAGATCGACCACTATCCGCACCAGTTCTCCGGCGGTATGCGCCAGCGCGTCGTCATCGCGATCGCCCTGGCCAACGACCCCGCGCTGCTGGTGGCGGACGAGCCGACCACGGCTCTGGACGTCACCATCCAGGCGCAGATCCTGCGCCTGCTGGCCAGGCTCCGCACCGAGCTGGGCATCGCCATCGCGATCATCACCCACGACATGGGTGTGGTGGCCGAGCTCTGCACGGACGTCGTCGTCATGTACGGCGGTCGCACGGTCGAGAAGGGGACCGTCGAGCAGGTCTTCGAGCGTCCGCGCCATCCCTACACCGCGGCGTTGCTGGCCGCCATGCCGCGCCTGGACGACGACCGGATCGGCCAGCCGCTGCCCGCGATCCCGGGAGCGCCGCCCGACCCCGCCGCGCCGCCACCCGGCTGCCCGTTCGCCCCTCGGTGCCGTTTCACCGAGGAAGCCTGCGAGCAGGAGCCACCGGCGTTGCTGCGGATCGGTGACGCGGGGCAGGCGGCGGCCTGCTTCGTCGCCCAGCGTGCCGTCGACGTCTCCGTCGACGACCCCGGCCGCACCGGCTCCGCGCCCGACGAACCCGCCGCCCCCGCGTCGGACGGGCCCGCCGTCACCACCCGGAACGAGCAGGCCGCTCCCCCGGCGGCCACGGCCGTGCTGGAGGTCCGCGATCTGAGGGTCGACGTCGGATCCCGGCGGCGCGGCTTGTTCCACCGCGAGCCACCCGTATACGCCGTCGACTCGGTGAGCCTGACCGTGCATCAGGGCCGAACGCTCGGGCTGGTGGGCGAGAGCGGCTGCGGCAAGTCGACGCTGTCGCGCAGCATCGTCGGCATCAACCAGGTCGCCGACGGATCGATCCTCATCGACGGCGCCGACGTGAGCGCGCTGGGCGAGGAGGATCTGGGCCGGGTCCGCTCCTCGGTGCAGTACCTCTTCCAGGATCCGTACGCGTCACTGAACCCGCGCCGCACCATCCGGCAGTCGCTGGCCGAGGCGCTCGCCTTCAGAGGCATCGGCCGGCGCGAGCGCGAGGACGAGGCGCGATCCCTGATGACGCAGGTCGGGCTCCGCCCCGAGTACCTCGACCGCTACCCCCACGCGTTCTCCGGCGGCCAGCGCCAGCGGATCGGGATCGCCCGCGCGCTGGCCCGGCAGCCGCGCGCGCTCATCCTCGACGAGCCGGTCTCCGCGCTGGACATGTCGATCCAGGCGCAGATCATCAACCTGCTGGAGAAGCTGCAGAACGAACTCGGGCTCGGCTACCTGTTCATCGCCCACGACCTGTCGGTCGTGCGTCACCTCAGCGACACCGTCGCCGTGATGTACCTCGGCCGGATCGTGGAGCACGGCGACGCCGCCGACGTCTACGGCAACCCGCAGCACCCCTACACCGCCGCCCTGCTGTCGTCGTCGCCCGTCCCCGCGGTCTCGGCGCGCTCGCGCGAGCGCATCGTGCTGCCCGGTGATCTGCCCAGTCCGGCGAACCCGCCCTCCGGCTGCCGGTTCCGTACCAGGTGCCCGATCGGCCCGCTGGCCAACCCGGAGCGGACGATCTGTACCGAGGTCGACCCCCAGCTCACCCTCACGGCCACCGGCCAGCGGGCCGCCTGCCATTTCGCCGGCGAGCTCGCCCCCAAATCCTGACCCCCCATCTATTGAAAGGAAGCCATATGTCCGGCACCCCGAAGATCGCGCTCAACCCGATCCAATGGATGGCCAGCGCCGACGGATGGCTGGACCCGTCCCTCGCGCCCGAGCCGAAGCAGCGGCTGTCCCTGATCAAGCAGGCCGGATTCGACTCCGTCATGGCGGAGGTCCCGGCCGGCTGGACCGTGGAGCAGTACCAGGCGCTCCTGGAGGAGACCGGCCTGACGCTCGCGCCCGGCTACTTCGTCTGCCGCTCCGATGGCAGGGACGGCACCGAGGACGACGTCGTGGCCGGCGCCGCCGAGACCGCCCGCCAGCATGCCCGGCTGGGCATGACCGAGATCGGTCTGGGCATGGGCATGGGCAAGGACAAGCCGCGGGTGGCGCACCCCGCGCAGGCGTACGACGCCGACGACTCCCGCGTCGAGGCGGTGACGGCGCTGATCGGGCGGATCGCCGACGCCATGGTCGCCGAGGGCGTCCGGCCGTCGCTGCACCCGCACGTCGGCACCTGGATCGAGACCGAGGAGGAGGGCCGGGCGGTGCTCGACGCCATTCCGGCCTCCCGGCTCGGCTTCCTGCCCGACACGGGGCACCTGGCGTGGGCCGGCGCCGACGTCGGCCGGTTCGTCAAGGACTACGCCGAGCGGATCCCGTTCGTGCACGTGAAGGACTGCCGGCTCAGCGTCGCCGCCGAAGGGCGCGAGAAGGACTGGGGCTACCAGCAGACCGTCCTCGCCGGGCTGTGGGTCGAACCCGGCCGGGGTGAGCTCGACCTGCCCGGCATCATCGCCAACCTGCCCGGCAACTTCGACGGCTGGCTGATGGTCGAGGTGGACCGTCCCGACATCGCCGACCCTTACGAGAGCGCGCAGGTGTCGGCCCGCTGGATGCACAGCACGTTCCCCTCGTAGACCCAGCGCCGACGCGGCCCCCTTCCGGCCGCGTCGGCACTTATGAACGACCCATGTCAAGAACTGCGAGAGGAGCGATTGTGGAGCCAGGCTCCGTGGAGAAGGCCGCCGCCGATCTGCTGGCGGCGTACCGTACCGGCGACCCGATCCAGCCACTTACCACCACCTATCCGGAGCTGTCGGTGGCGGACGCGTACGCCATCCAGCGCCACCAGATCGACGCACTGGTCGCGGACGGCGCGGTCGTCAAAGGTCACAAGGTCGGCCTGACCTCGGCGGCGATGCGCCGCCAGCTCGGCGTGGACCAGCCCGACTACGGACACCTGCTGGACTCCATGTTCCACCTGGACGGCGCCCCGATCGACACCGGCCGCTTCCTGCAGCCGCGGATCGAGCCGGAGATCGCCTTCGTGCTCAAGCGCCCCCTGTCCGGGCCCGGCGTGACCACGGCCGAGGCCGCCGCGGCGGTGGACTTCCTGCTGCCCGCGCTGGAGATCATCGACTCCCGGATCGCGGACTGGCGGATCACCCTGGCCGACACCATCGCCGACAACGCCTCCAGCGGCGGCGTGGTGCTCGGCACCCGCCCGATCCGGCTGGAGACCGTGGACCTGGCGCTGGCCGGCTGCCTGCTGCACCGCAACGGCGACCTGGTCCAGACGGGGGCGGGCGGCGCCGTACTCGGTTCCCCGCTCAACGCGCTGGTCTGGCTGGCCAACACCCTCGGCGAGCAGGGTGTCGCCCTGGAGGCGGGACACGTCGTCCTGCCCGGCTCGGTCACCGTGGCCATCCCGGTCACCGCCGGGGACATCGTCAGCGCCACCTTCGCCGGGATCGGCACCGTGACCGCCCGTTTCCAGGAGGAGATCGCTTGACCAGGCTGAGCGCCGCCATCGTCGGCCCCGGGAACATCGGCACCGACCTGCTGGTCAAGCTGCTGCGCAGCGAAGCGATCGACGTGCACTCCATGGTCGGGGTGGACCCGGCCTCCGACGGCCTGGCCCGTGCCCGCGCCCTAGGCGTCGAGGCGTCCGCGGGCGGCGTGGACTGGCTCCTGGCCCAGGACCGGCTGCCGGACCTGGTCTTCGAGGCCACCTCGGCCAAGGCGCACCTGGCCAACGCCCCGCGCTACGCCGAGGCCGGGATCAAGGCCATCGACCTGACGCCCGCCGCCGCCGGACCGTTCGTGTGCCCTCCGGTGAACCTGGCCGATCTGTCGGACGTGCCCAACCTCAACATGATCACGTGCGGCGGGCAGGCGACGATCCCGATCGTGCACGCGGTCTCCAGCGTGGTGCCGGTGCCGTACGCCGAGATCGTCGCCTCGATCGCCTCACGCTCGGCCGGACCGGGCACCCGGGCCAACATCGACGAGTTCACCCAGACCACCGCCCGCGCCATCGAACAGGTCGGCGGCGCGGACCGGGGTAAGGCGATCATCATCCTCAACCCGGTCGACCCGCCGATGATCATGCGGGACACCGTGTTCTGCGCGATCCCCGCCGACGCCGACACCGACGCCATCGCCGCCTCGATCCACGCGATGGTGGCCGACGTCGCCGCGTACGTGCCCGGCTACGCCCTGCGCGCCGATCCCCAGTTCGACGGCCCGCGCGAGGTCTGGAACGGTCATGCCCGCGTGGCCGTGTTCCTGGAGGTGCGCGGCAACGGCGACTACCTGCCGCCGTGGGCCGGCAACCTCGACATCATGACCGCCGCGGCCGCCCGCGTGGGCGAGCAGCTCGCGCTCGGAAAGGTCTCCGCGTGACCGAGAAGATCAGGCTTACCGACTCCACACTGCGTGACGGCAGCCACGCCATGGCCCACCGCTTCACCGAGGAGCAGGTACGTGGTGTCGTCCACGCCCTGGACCAGGCCGGGGTTGAGGTGATCGAGGTCACGCACGGTGACGGTCTCGGCGGCTCGTCCTTCAACTACGGGTTCTCTCTCGAGGACGACATCAAGTTGGTCGCCGCCGCGGTGGACGAGGCGGTCTCCGCCGAGATCGCCGTACTGCTGCTTCCGGGCCTCGGCACGGTGGAGGACCTCAAGCAGGCGCACGGCGCGGGCGCGTCGGTGGCCAGGATCGCCACCCACTGCACCGAGGCGGACGTCTCCCTCCAGCACTTCGCCGCCGCGCGCGAGCTGGGCATGGAGACCGTCGGCTTCCTCATGCTGTCGCACCGCATCGGCCCGGCCGAGCTGGCCCGGCAGGCACGGATCATGGTGGACGGCGGCGCCCAGTGCGTCTACGTGGTGGACTCCGCCGGCGCCCTCGTGCTCGGCGAGGCGCAGGCGCGCGTCAGCGCGCTCGTCGCCGAGATCGGCCATGAGGCGCAGGTGGGCTTCCACGGCCACCAGAACCTGTCCCTCGGCGTGGCCAATTCGGTCCTGGCCGCCCAGAACGGCGCCCGCCAGATCGACGGCGCGCTCTGCGCGCTCGGCGCCGGGGCGGGCAACGCGCCCACCGAGGTGCTGGTCGCCACCTTCGAACGGCTCGGCGTCCCGACCGGCGTGGACGTCCAAGGCGCACTCGCCGCCGCCGAGGACGTGGTCAAGCCGTTCCTGCCGCGCCTGCCGTTCGCCGACCGCTCCGCGATCACCCAGGGGTACGCCGGGGTGTACTCCAGCTTCCTGCTGCACGCCGAGCGGGCCGCGCTGAGGTACGACGTGCCCGCGCACGAGATCCTGCAGCGGGTCGGCGAGGCGGGGTATGTCGGCGGGCAAGAGGACATGATCATCGACGTGGCCCTCCAACTCGCCGCCGACCGGAACCGCGTCGCCTGAGCCTCCGAGGCCGAGGCGGTCCGCTGCCTCGGCCAGGTCATGTCCGGCGGTCGATGGCCAGGGCGATGCCCGCGGCGGTCGAGCGGAGTTCGGGCAGCAGCCGCCTGGTCACCAGGCGCGCCAGCGGTGCCGCGGCCGACACCGACGCGACGACCGTTCCGTCAGCGCGCACGACGGGCACCGCCATGCTGCCGAACCCCAGAAGGATCTCCTCCGTCTCAACGGCGTAACCACGTTCCCTGACCACCTCAAGCTGGCGGCGCAGGTCTTCGACGGACCCGACCGTCCGTGGCGTCAGGGACGGCCAGCCGGTCAGCGCGAGGCGGCGGAGCCGCTCCTCCCTGTCGGGGGACGTCGCGAGCAGGACCTTCCCCGTCGCCGTGCACGACGCGGGCAGCCGCCCGCCGACCAGGGAGTGCGTATGGACGTTCGCCTCACCCGCGACCTTCTCCACGTACAGCACATGGCCGCCGTCGAGGACCGCCAGGTGGATGGTCGCCCGGGTGGCGGCGAACAGGTCGATGAGCAGGGGCCGGGCCACCCGACGCAGCACCGCCGCCACCGGCACCCGCTGCCCCAGCTCGAACATCCGCATGCCGAGCTGGTAGACGTCCCCCCTGCGTTCGAGCAGCCCCCATTGCACCAGCTCCTGCGCGAGCCGGTACGCCGACGCCTTCGGCACCCCTGAGCGCCGGCTGAGCTCGCTGAGCCGGAGCTCGAAGGCCCCCGACTCGAAGGCGCCGAGCAGGAGCTGGGCCTTGCCGAGCACCGAGTTGGGGTAGTCCGCGTCATCGCCGGAGCCGGACGCCGCAGCGAACATCTGTGACGACATCGGGACTCCTTCACGCCGGTCCGGTCACCGGTCCCCTCCGGTAGTGATCGCCGATGCGCCCGGCAAGACTCCGGATGGGAAAGCCACCTTACCTCCGCCCGACATAAGAGGATGTTTTGGACATTACGCCGCCCCTTCGATTCGGGTACGCCGACTCGCCGTTCGGCCAGCTGCACTACGCCGAGCAGGGCGCGGGCCGCCCTCTCCTGCTGCTGCATCAGACCCCGAGATCATGGGACGAGTTCCGGGAGCTGATCCCCCTCCTGGCGCCGCACCGGCGCGTCATCGCCATGGACATGGTCGGTTTCGGGGCCAGCGCGAAGGCCCCGGCACCCCACACGATCGAGCTCTTCGCGGCCGGCGCGCTGGCGCTGCTGGACGCCCTGGACATCGAGTGCGCCGACGTCCTGGGCCACCACACCGGCGGCGTGGTGGCGGTCGAACTGGCGGCGTCCGCGCCGGAGCGGGTCGGGCTGCTCGTCCTGTCGTCGACTCCGTGGACCGACTCCCGATTCCGCCGGTCCCACGCGGACGGTCCGGGGGTGGACGAGGCCGTGCACTCCCCCGGTGGCGACCACCTGCTGACGCTGTGGCGGCTGCGGCAGCCGTACTATCCCGACCCGGCCACGGGCCTGCTCGACCGGTTCGTCCACGACGCCCTGGCGCCCGGGGTCGATCCCGCGGAGGGGCATCGGGCGTGCGCGCGGTACTACATGGAGGACAAGATCGGCTCGGTCAAGACGTCGGTGCTGCTGCTGGGCGCAGCGGCGGACCCGTTCGCGCTGCCGGCCATGGCGCCGCTCCGGGAGAACCTCACCGGGGCGCTGAGCGTGACGTCGGCCGTGGTCGAGGGCGGCATGATCCCGCTCATGGAGCACAAGGCAGCGGAGGTGGCAGGGATCGTGACGACATTCCTGACAGGCACGCCACTCGAGGGCGCCTCATAGCCGACGCTCCCGACGGACAGGCCCGTCCTGGCCGACGTCCCCGCCGGGCAGGCAGGTCCTGGCGCCTCGTTGCCGGTGTCAGCTTCTGCCGCCGTCGGCGACCATGATCGACTTCGTGATGCGCCTGCTCACCATGCTCAACAGCCCCACGTACTTGTTGACATCGGCACGGAAGGTCGGCGCCGTCACCGACAGCGCCGCGACCACCGTTCCGGTGGCGCCGGTGAGCGGGATGGCGACGCTGAGGTAGCCGACGCGGGTCTGCTCCCGCTCGATGGCGTACCCGGTCTTGCGGGCCTGCTGGATCTCCTGGGCGAGCAGCTTGGGCGCGGTGATCGTACGGGGGGTCACGCGCGCCAGGGAGGTGGCCACCACGTCGCCGAAGAGCGCCCCCGGGCCGAAGGCGATCAGGGCCTTGCCGGTCGCCGTGCAGTGCAGCGGCATGCGCCCGGCGATGCGCGACGGCCTGGACACCTGACCGTGGCCCGACACCTTCTCCAGGTAGATCACTTCCAGCCCGTCCAGCACCGCCAGATGGATGGTCTCGCCCGTCGCCTGGTAGAGGTCCTCCATGAACGGCCGCGCCGCGTCGCGCAGGATCCGCTGGCGCGGGACGCGCTGCCCGATCTCGAACAGGCGCATGCCCAGCCAGTACTCGGAGCCGCGCCGCTCCAGCAGGCCCCATTGCAGCAGTTCCTGGGCCAGCCGGTGGACCGACGCCTTGGCGACTCCGGTGCGGCGGACGATCTCGGACAGGCCCAGGCTCTCGTCATCCGGGCCGAACGCCTCGAGGATCAGCCGTACCTTGCCCAGCACGCTGTTCGCCGACCCGTCGGGCTCGGCCGGGTAGGCGATCGCCACCGGCTGGGGTTCACCGTCGGCATCGGGGGCGGGGAGGCGAGACGACGGGTAGATAAGGGACATTGGGTGATAATCAGGCCAATGTCCTGTTTCATTCAACGGGCCTGTTCCGGTGAGCGAGACAACCCCGCGTGATTCTTCTCAGCGCCGATCTCGACGTCACGAACTACCTGTCCACCACGAGGATCCTGCATAAACACCCAGGTAGACGGCATGATTCTCGTGCGGGCAGCTGGCCGGGTCCCGTACGACGATCACCGGGTTCAGCCTCGTCCAGCGGCTGCGCGGAGAAGTCCGAGCCGATGTGGTTCATGGCAGTTGCCCACTACCAGGTGGAGGTGCCGCCATAACAGATACTGATCCGGTCGTATCCGGTCGAGAGCCCGCGTCTTCACGTGCGCGCTTGGCTCGCCATGCCTTGTGCGCGGTGTCCGCCAGGATCATGACGGGAATCGCCAGCGCGGCCAGTGCCCATCCCGCGGCGCTTGGGAAGGCGCCGCCGAGCAGGTTCGAGACGGGTGGCAGGCCGAGGAAGGCCAGCAGCAGCACGGCTTCGAAGGCGATCGCGCCGAGCAGCAGGGGGTTGGTGCGCAAGCGGATGCGCCCGACCCAGCGGGATTCGCTGCGGCAGGCGAAGGCGTTGGCGAGCTGGCCGAGCACGACGGCGGCGAAGGCCGTACCCGAGGCGGCGGCGAGCAGGCCGGGACTCGGGGCAGTGCCGAAGTGCCAGCCGCCGAGCAGCAGGACGCCGACGAACGCGCCCATCTCGGCCATGGCCTGGGCGGGCCCCAGCACGCCGAAGACGCGGACGAGCAGGCGGCGGTCGATGAGGTTGCCGGTGCGGGCCGGGCCCTGCATGGTGCGCGGGTTGGCCGGTTCGGCGCCCAGGGCGAGGGCGGGCAGCAGGTCGGTGCCGATATCGAGGGCGAGAACCTGCAGCACGGTCAGGGCGAGAGGGAAGGTGCCCAGAGACAGCGCCCAGATGGCGAACGGGGTGAGTTCGGCGACGTTGTCGGTCAGGTGGTAAGTAAGGAAGCGGCGCACGTTGGCGTAGGTCGCCCGGCCCAGCTCGACCGCGCCGACGATGGTGGCGAAGTGGTCATCCAGCAGCACCAGGTCGGCGGCCTCGCGGGCGACGTCGGTGCCCGACTTGCCCATGGCGATGCCGATATCGGCCTCGCGCAGCGCCGGCGCGTCGTTGACGCCGTCACCGGTCATCGCCACCACGTGCCCGCGCCCGCGCAAGGCCCGGGCGATGCGCAGCTTGTCCTCCGGCGTCACGCGGGCGATCACCACGCCGTCGTGGTCGAGCAGCTCGCCCAGCGCGGCGTCGTCGGCGGGCAACTCGGCGCCGGTGACCACCAGCTCGTCCGGGCCGAGCAGCCCGACCTCGGCGGCGATGGCGCGGGCGGTGCGCGGATGGTCACCGGTGAGCATGGCCAGCTTGATCCCGGCGAGCCGGCACTTCCAGATCGCCTCGGCCACATCCTCGCGCGGCGGGTCGTACAGCCCGACCAGGCCAAGAAGTTCCAGCTCTGACTCCTCAGCCGTGTCACCGCGTGCGACGGCGAGCACTCGCAGGCCGTGATCGCTCATCCGGGCCAGCTCGTCATCGGCCCCAGGTGCGGCCCGGCACAGCGGCAGCACGGCATCCGGTGCGCCTTTCAGGTGCAGCCGGCCGTCCACCACGACGGAAGCGCGGCGCCGTGCCGGGTCGAAGGGGAAGCGCCGGGTGACCTGCCCTTCCACGTCGGCTCCGAGGCGCAGCGCTTCGACGTGCAGGGCCACCTCCATGGGGTCGCCCACGGGCTTGCCGCCGCTGAGGCGGCCGGTGGAGCTCAGCACCGCCGTGCGCATGACCTCGGCGGGTGAGCTCGACGGCGCCCAGATCTCGGCCACGGTCATCTCGTTGCGGGTCAGCGTGCCGGTCTTGTCGGTACAGATGAACGTGGCCGAGCCGAGCGTCTCCACCGCTTCCAGGTGGCGTACCAGGGCGTTGCGGGCGGCCATCCGCTGGGCGGCGCGGGCCAGGGACAGTGTGACGGTGGGCAGCAGCCCTTCGGGTACCAGCGCGACCGTGACGCCGATGGCGAACAGGAAACCCTGCCCCGGCTCCATCCCGAGCAGCACGGCCAGCCCGAAGAACGCCGTGCCGACGGCCACCGCGATCCCGGCGACGACCTTGACGACCTTGCCGAGCTGGACGGCCAGCGGGCTGGGCGGCCTGATCGCCTCCCTGGTCAGCTTGGCGATAGCGGCCAGCCGGGTACGCGCCCCGGTGGCCGCCACGACGGCCTCGGCCTCCCCCTCTACCACGAACGTGCCCGCGTAGACCGCGTCACCCGCTCGCGGCCGGGCGGGACGGCTCTCCCCGGTCAGCATGGATTCGTTGACGGCCAGCCCGTGCACCTCGGCCAATTCCAGGTCGGCCGAGATCCGATCTCCCGCCTCCAGCAGCACGACGTCTCCGACCACCAGATCAGCCGCGCCGATCAGCGTGCGCCTGCCGTCCCGCCTGACCACCACGTTGGCCGGGATCAGCTCCCGCAACCGCTGCGTGGCCCGATCGGCGCGGTACTCCTGGGCGAAGGCGAAGCCCCCGTTGAGCAGCACGACCACCGTGATCGCCACGGCCAGCTGCGGCATCCCGGCCAACAGGGCGAGCGCGGCCGCTCCCCACAGCAGCAGGGCGAAGAAATGCACCATCTGGCGCAGCAGCAACGCCACGGGAGAGACACGGCGAGCCGCAGGCAGCGCGTTCGGGCCATCGGCGGCCAGCCGCTCCGCCGCTTCGACGGCGGTCAGCCCGCTTCGGGGTTGGGACAGGATGGTCATGCCCTCCACTCTTGTCGCGGCCCTCTGCGTTGGGCAGGGACTTTCGGCACCAGCCCACGAGCCGTCCGGCACTGCCGGTGACGCCCGGCCGTGCCCGGAAGTGGGCTGTTCTCGAACCCCGGCCGATGCCGCGTCACCCGCGCCTCGCCTCCAGAGACCGAAGTCGCGTCCCGTCAGGGGCGATCGGCCCTGTTTCGCAACGGCCAGTGATGTCACCGATCGCGCGCGCCGCGGCTTCCACCTTCACCGGGCCGCGACTGACCGTCGCATGGCCCGCATACGTCGCATCGCGCCAGGTGACCTGCGACGGCGCGCCGCTCTCCGGATTGCGTCACCACGGTCGGGAGCCGCGGCCGATCACCGAGAGCGTGGCCCCCTTCTGGCTGTTCTGGACCGGCACGAGCGGCCTCGCGCCGCTCCTGCGGCCGATGATCTCCGCGAGCACCACCCACCGCGACAGCAGGTCGTGCAACGGGGTCCGCGGGTACCCATGCGACGATCGGGTCGACCAGCCGGTCTGGCGCCCGCACATCAGGTAAGCGATGGGTCCGATCGGCTGGACGAAGATGCCCAGCCACCACAACTTCTTATGTCCCCGTACCTCGTCCGCGACTTCCCTGTCGGCGGAGGGCCTCTATGCGCGTACCACCGCCACCGGGCAACGGGTGTGGTGCAGGACGCCGCGGCTGACCGAGCCGAGCAGCATCGCGCCCACCGTGCCGTGGCCGTGCGAGCCCACCACCAGCAGGTCGGCTCCCGCCGAGGCGTCGGTCAGCGCTTCCACCGGCTGCGCCGGCTGAACATCCTCAACCACCCGCACCCGCGGATAGCCCCTCTTGAAGGTTCCCACCCGGTCGCGGACGATCTGGTGCTGCGCGATGCGGACCTCGTCCATCTCGTACGGCACCCCAGGCGCATACGCATGCACCGGCAACTGCCAGGCATGCACCACCCTCAGCGCGGCCCCCCGCAGCTCGGCCTGCCGGAAGGCATAAGCCAGCGCGGCCTCACACGCCGGCGAGTCGTCCACACCGACCACGACCTCCCCACGCACCGGCCGATGATCACCACGCACGACCACAACGGGACACCCCACCTGACCCGCCACATGCGTACTGACCGAACCCAGCAACGCACCGGCGAACCCACCGAGCCCCCGACTGCCGAGCACGATCTCACTCGCCTCCCGAGCCTGCTCACGCAGCACCTCAGCCGGCGCACCCTCGACGTCCCGCGTCATAACCTCGACATCGGGCTGACGCTCACGAGCCAGAGCCAACGCCTCACGCAAGATCCGATGCCCCTCACGCAGCAGCACATCAGGCAACGCCGCGTTAGGGAACCTGCCGATCTGATACGGCGAGCGGTCCACCGCATGCACGATCCGCAACGGCTCCCCCATCCACAAAGCGTCGTTGACCGCCCACTCCACCGCGGCCCGCGCGGTCATCGAACCATCCACACCTACGATGATCATGATCCGCCCTCCTTCGTCACCTCTCCATCCGACCCGCTCACAGAGCGTCGTCATAGGGCCGGAAGTCCGTCGGACAGGCCCCGAAGGACCCTGTTCGCCCCAGTGACGGGTGCGTAGCGTCATGGGCATGGCAGCCATCGATCTGACGCGGCTCCGTGGCGTCGTCTTCGACACCGACGGTGTGGTCACCGACACCGCCAGGGTGCACGCGGCGGCGTGGAAGCACGTGTTCGACGGTTTCCTGCGCGGCCGTTCCACCCCGTTCGACATCCGTGCCGACTACCTGCGCTATGTCGACGGGCGGTCGCGTCTGGACGGGGTCCGCACGTTCCTGGCCTCCCGTGGCATCGCCCTGCCCGAAGGCGGGCCACAGGACAAGCCGGGCGCATTGACCGTGTACGGCCTCGGGCTGGCCAAGGACGCACTGTTCGTCCAGGAGATCACCGAGCATGGAGTGGCCGCCTTCCCCTCGACCGTGGACTTGCTGCACGAGTTGCGGCGGCGCGGATGCCGTACCGCTGTGGTGTCGGCGAGCAGGAACTGCCGCGCGGTGATCTCGTCCGCAGGGCTGACGCACCTGTTCGACGTGCTGGTCGACGGCACCGAGGCCGCCCGGCTGGGCTTGCCCGGCAAGCCTGACCCGGCGCTGTTCCTGGAGGCCGCCCAGCGGCTGGAGCTTGCGGCGGGCGAGGTGGCGATCGTGGAGGACGCGCTGCCCGGTGTCGTAGCCGGACGCAGGGGCGCCTTCGCCCTGGTCGTCGGGGTGGACCGGACGGGTTCCGGAAGCGCCGCGATGCGCCGCGCCGGAGCGGACGCCGTGGTGACGGACCTGGCCGAGCTGGCCGTCACCGGCCGCGTCCCTGCCGTACGGCGATGAATCCCTGGACCCTCGCCTACGAGGGACTTCCACGACGGCGTGATCAGCCAGTTCACCGGCTACCCCGACCATCAACTGGACATCGACGTTGATCACGACAGAACCCGCATTGACGGCGTCACCCTGCCAAGCGGCACCGGCCGCACCTTCACCACTGATGACAAGGAGACGTTCATGACAGGCACCGGCGACTTCGGACGTCGCATGATTCACCATCGCGAACGGCTGGGCCTCACCCACGAGCAGGTCGCCGACCGCGCGGAGATGTCCACCGGGTATGTCCAGTACCTCGAAGGGCACCTGAGCCCCCCGAACATCGAGGCGCTGGCGCGCCTGGCCACCGCGCTGGAGACCACCGTTCAAGACCTGCTGGGTGGCGGTCAAGATCGTCCGCCGGGTGGCGGCCCCGCCTCGGCCGACCCGGTCCTGGAAGTGCTTGAGCCCGCGGAATGCCTGCGCCTGATCGCGCCCGGCGGTGTCGGCCGAGTGGCGTTCAACGGCTCGCATGGGCCGACGATTCTGCCCGTCAACTACAAGCTCCATGACGGCGCCATCGTGTTCCGCACCGCGCCGGGCGGCCCGATGGACCAGGACCTGCGCACCGGCCTGGAAGGCGTGGAGATCAAAATCGGGTTCGAGGTCGACAGGTTGGACGAGGCCCAGCGTGAGGGATGGAGCGTCCTCATTCAGGGCCCTGCCCACCACGTGCCGCAGGATGAGCTGGCCAAGGTCACCGATTCCGACGTCACCCCGTGGGCCGGTGGCGACCGGCGGCTCTACATCCGCATCATCCCGCTCCAGATCACCGGCCGCCGCATCCACGGCCGGTGAGCCGAAGGGACGAATGTCCCGAACCAGAAGGCGCCTGCGGCGTCATGCCATTCGCTGGGCCATCTCGACCAGGCGGTTGGCATAACCCCACTCGTTGTCGTACCAGCCGAACACCTTGATCAGATCGCCGCCGGCCTGGGTGAGCCCGGAATCGAACACGCATGAGGCCGCGTCACCGATGATGTCGCGGGAGACAAGCGGATCGGTGCTGTAGCGCAGGATGCCATGCAGCTCGCCGGCGGCAGCGGCGGCGAAGGCGTCATTGACCTCCTGCGCGGTGACCGGGCGGGAGAGCCGCGCGCTCAGGTCGGTGATCGAGCCGTCTTCGACGGGAACCCTGATGGCGATGCCGTCCAACCTGCCGTCCAGCTCGGGCAGCACCTGGCCGACCATGCGGGCCGCGCCGGTGGTGGTCGGCACGATGTTCACCGCGGCCGAACGCGCTCTGCGCGGGTCCTTGTGCGGCCCGTCCAGCAGCATCTGGTCACCGGTGTAGGCGTGGATGGTGGTCATGAACCCGCGCACCAGGCCGAAGCTCTGGTGCAGCACCTTGACCATGGGAGCGACGCAGTTGGTGGTGCACGAGGCCAGCGAGACGATCTCGTGCCGGGCCGGATCGTAAACAGCGTCGTTGACGCCGGGCACCATGGTGACGTCCAGGCCCCTGCCGGGAGCCGACAACAGCACCCTGCGAGCACCCGCCTTCAGATGGCCGGCCAGCGCGTCCCTGGTCCGGAAGCGGCCGGTGGCGTCGATGACCAGCTCCACGCCGTGGGCACGCCAGTCGATCTCGGCGGGGTCGGCGTGAGCGCTGACCGCGATGCTCATACCGTTGACGGTCAGAGCGTCGCTGGAGGCGGCGACGGGAAGGTCGAGCGCGCCATAGGTGGAGTCGTGCTTGAGCAGGTGGGCCAGTGCGGCCGCGTCGGTGATGTCGTTGATGGCGACGATCTCCAGGTCAGTGCGGAGCGCGCGGCGCAGGACGGCCCGGCCGATCCTGCCGAACCCATTGATTCCGATTCTCATGCCGCCATCGTCCGGCGGTCCGGCCTCGGCGTTCAGAGGCAACGGTCCCCACGGTACGGGACCTTCGACCCCTATCGAAACTCAGCGTCCTCGACGCTGAACCGGCTATTCCGTGCGGCTGAGATGATCGAGTTTGTCCCGGTATTCCTCGGTGGAGATCGCGCCTCTGGCGTACCGCTCAGCGAGCACCTCACGCGCCCGCTCGAGACCAGAGCGTTCGGGCGGCGAGCTGAAGCCCTGGCCCGCGACCGTCCGGGCGACCAGCCATCCCACCAGGGCGATGAGGCCGATCCAGAACAGCATCATGAAGCCACCCCCCAACAATCCCAATCCATTGCCCCACATGTGGCCCCATCCGTCCCAAGGGCCGGCGGGGGGATTCATGACTCCCATGTCACCCTCCTTGAGCGAAACCTCGACTCAAGGTCATGGTCGCAACGGAACACACCCCGCCGACAGCGGCGAAAGTCCCTACTCAAGGAGGCTTTCGGCCTTTCCGGCCGACCGGCCGGGATGGAGCGAACAGCGAGACGCCGGTGAACGTAGCGAGCAGGGGTTCGATCGCCACGAGTGGGAGGTCGAGCCCCGCCCGCCAGGTCAGGCACCGTGACGACGGGGTCGTGTTTCCAAGGGACGTTCAGACAGCGCCTGCCGGATCTGGCGCGGGTCGCGGGCAGGACACGGGCTCCGTGAGCCGCTGCGGCAAAGGCCCAATAGCGCTCGTACTGAGGACTTTCGGCTGCTGCCACCTGGTGCCCCGGCTGATGGGCTGGATGGATGAACCCTTATCCCATGCGTGTCGAGGCCAGGTTGGAAGAACCGCTCAACCGGGCCCTGTGGATCGTCAAGTGGATCCTGGCGATTCCCCACTACATCGTGCTCGGCTTCCTGTGGATCGCCTTCGGCGTGCTCACCGTCGTCGCGTTCTTCGCGATCCTGTTCACCGGCCGCTATCCACGCGCGCTGTTCGACTTCAACCTCGGCGTGCTGCGCTGGACCTGGCGGGTGGCCTACTATAGCTACGGCGCCTTAGGAACCGATCGCTACCCGCCGTTCACCCTCGGCCTGGCCCCGGACTACCCTGCCACGCTGGAGATCGACTACCCCGAGCGGCTCTCGCGGGGGCTGGTGCTGGTCAAATGGTGGCTGCTGGCCATCCCGCACTACTTGATCGTGGGCCTGTTCACCAGCGGCAGCGTCATCTCCTGGCGGAGCGGCCTACCCGACGCGGGCGGCGTGCTCTACACCCTGGACTGGGGCGGCCTGATCGGGCTGCTCGTCCTCATCGCCGCCGCCTTCCTGCTGTTCACCGGCCGCTACCCACACGGCATCTTCGACCTTGTACTCGGCATGAACCGGTGGGCACTGCGCGTGGCCGCCTACGCCTGCCTCATGACCGACGCCTACCCACCCTTCCGCCTGGAGCAGGGCGGGCATGAACTGCCCAGGCTCGAAACCACGCCTCCATCCGCCCATGTTCCGGTACGACACAGCGCGGGCTCGATCGTGGCCATCACCATGGGCGCCCTGCTGGCCTTCGGCGCGATCGGCACCACCGTTACGGGCACCGCTTCGGGTCTCCTGGACCGAGCTCGTGGCAGCGATGGTTTCATCGCCACGAACGCCGGACGGGTCACCACCACGACGTACGCGTTGACCACCGAGCAGATCGCCGTCAGCGGCCAGGGCGTGGAGTTCCTGCGTGACCTGGTGGGCCAGGTCCGCGTCGAGGCCACCGGCACCAGCGCGCCGCTATTCGTGGGCATCGCCCGCCGAGCCGACACCGTCTCCTATCTGAACGGTGTGGCCCACGACCAGATCACCCGCGGCACCGGCGGCGACATCGGCTACCAGCACCACCCCGGCGGCAGACCGGACACCTTGCCCGGCTCGCAGACCTTCTGGGCGGCCCGCGGCTCAGGGAATGTGGAGTGGGACGTCCAGCCGGGCGACTGGACAGTCGTGATCATGAACGCCGACGGCACCTCCCCGGTAACCGCCGATCTCAAACTGGCCGCCACTCTGCCCTGGCTGGCCGGACTCACCGCAGGGCTGTTCATCGCCACCGCGGTCCTCCTGCTCGCCGGCGCCACACTGATCCTCATCGGTGTCCGCCTGGCCGCGGCCCCCACCCCCGAACGCAGGCAGCCGGCGCCGACTTCATGACCATCTGCGATGGTATCGGGACTTGGCAGGCGCCCGCGTACTGATCGTTCGGCTCTCGCATTGAGGACCAAAGCCACTCCACTGGACAGGCCGTGCCGCGTGGGGCGTTCCTCTCGTCTTCAGGGGGACTTTGGTCCTGGCTGGATCCGGGTGCCGCGAGCGCCGGTCACGACCGCCTCCAGTTCGTCGAGGGCGCCGATGACCGAAGGTCGTCCGGTGGCGCCGCTGAACGCGCAGACAGCATTGATCTTCGGCCGCATGGAGCCGGCCGCGAACGATCCGGCGTCCAGTTCGCCAGGCGCGGCGTGCAGGATGGGATGCTCGCGAGGCGTTCCGTACTCGGCGTACACGTAGGGCACGTCGGTGAGGACGGCCAGTAGATCGGCCCCGACCTGCTCGGCGAGGAGCGCGGCGACCAGGTCCTTGTCCACGACGCCTTCCACTCCCGTCTGGCCGGCCGTGACGGGCGCCCCACCTCCCCCACCCGCGATCACCAGGCAGCCGTCGTCCAGCAGGCGCCGGATGATCGGCAACTCGATGATCCCGATGGGCCGTGGCGAGGGGACGACGCGCCGCATGCCGTGCCGGTCCCGGGTAAAGGTCCAGCCGCGCTGTCCTGCCAACCGCTCGGCCTCGGCCGCCGGATAGTACGGTCCAATAGGCTTCTCGGGACGGTCAAAGGCCGGATCGGCGGCGTCCACGCGTACCTGGGTGATGAGCGCGGCCACATGAGTGTCGGGCAGGCGGCGGCCGACGCCGCGCGCCAGCCAGTAGCCGATCATGCCCTGCGTCTCTGCCACCAGGGTGTCCAGGGGATAGCCGCGGTCCAGAGTGGGGTCGCGCTCGCTCTCCTCGGCCAGCAGCCCCACCTGGGGGCCGTTGCCGTGCACGATGAGGACCTGGTGGCGCGCGGCCACGCGCGCTATCTGCTCGGCGGCGGTCGCGACGTTGCGGATCTGCGTCGCGGCGTCGGCGCGTTCGCCACGGTGCAGCAGCGCGTTCCCACCGAGCGCGATGACGATCCTCACAGCGCCCCTGCCAGGTCGCGGTTGTACAGTGCTTCGAGTACGGCCTGCGCCGTGGGCAGCCGGTTGGCCGCCTGGTGAAACACCTGGGACGCGGGGCCGTCGATCACCTCCGCCGTGACCTCCTCACCGCGGTGAGCGGGCAGGCAGTGCAGGAAAATCGCGCCGGGGCGGGCGACGGCCATCAGGCCGGCGGTGACCTGGTACGGGGTCAGCGCGGCGACGCGCGCCGTCTTCTCCTCCGCCGCATCGCCCATGGACAGCCACACGTCGGTGTAGATGGCGTCCGCGCCCGCGACCGCCTCGCGGGGATCGTCGGTCAGAAGCAGTTCCCCGCCGGTGGACAGTTTCCTGGCCACGGCTTCGACGGCCGGGTCGGGCGCGTACCCGGCGGGGGTTGCGACGGCCATGGACAGCCCGGCCAGGGCGGCGGCCTCCATGAGGCTGTGCGTGACGTTGGTGGCGGCACCGACATAGGCGATCTTGCGTCCGCGCAGATCACCGACGTACTCGCGCAGCGTCATGAGGTCGGCGAGCGCCTGCAGCGGGTGGTGGCCGTCGGTGAGAGCGTTGATCACCGGGACGTGCGCCGAGCGGGCGAAGGCTCTCACCTCGTCGTCGTCGAAGGTCCGGATGACGACGGCGGAGGCGTAGGAGCTGACGACATGGGCGGTGTCGCCGATGGTCTCACCGCGGCCGAGCTGGAGCTCGGCCGGTCCGACGGTGAGCGGCGTCCCGCCGAGGCGGACCACGGCGGTCTCGGAGGAGATGCGGGTGCGGGTGGACGGCTTGGCGAAGTACAGCAGCACGGTTCGGCCGCTGAGCAGTTCGCGTGCGCCGAGGGGCCGGCGGGCGAAGCGTTCGGCACGGTCGAGCAGGTGGGCGAGGTCGTCCGGGGACAGGTCGGCGACACGCAGCAAGTCCTTCACAGCGGGCTCCTTTCGATGGGGCAGCTCATGCACCGGGGACCGCCCCGGCCGCGGCCCAGCTCGGCGCCGGGAATGGTGATGACCTCGATGCCGTGCTTGCGCAGCATGGTGTTGGTGGTGACGTTGCGCTCGTAGGCGACGACCACGCCTGGGGCGATGGCCAGGACATTGGTGCCGTCGTCCCACTGCTCGCGCTCGGCGGCCCAGACGTCCTGCTCCGCGCGCAACACACTGACCGTGCCAAGTGCCTCGAACAGGTCGTCGTTCTCGCGTACCCGCATGCCGGGAGTGAGTGTGAACGAGCGCAGCGGCGCCAGCTCCGGGTAAGCCACGAAGACGCCGCGATCGACCATGGTCATCACGGTGTCCAGGTGCATGAACGCCCGCTTCCTCGGCAGGGCGGCGACGATGACACGTTCGGCGGCCTCCGCCTGGAACAGGCGCCGGGCCAGCAGCTCGATCGCCTGCGGCGTGGTGCGCTCGCTCATCCCGACCAGGACGGCACCGTCTCCGACGACATGGATGTCGCCGCCCTCGATGGTGGCCGGCTGCTCTGCCTCGGCCGGATACCAGATCGGCGCCCTCCCGGCGAACAACGGATGGAAGGCGTACACGGCGGCCACATGCGTGGTCTCCCGGCGGCGAGCCGGCTTGGCCATCGGGTGCAGGGACACGCCGCCGTAGATCCAGGCGGAGGCGTCTCGGGTGAACAGGTGGTTGGGCAGCGGCGGCAGGACGAAGTCATCCTCGCCGAGCCCCGCCAGGCGCAGACTGTCGATGCGCAGGCCGAGTTCGCGCCTGGTGAGCCCGCCGATGAGGTGTCGTACGAGAGCGTCGGATGGCATCTCCTCCAGTGCCTCACGCAGCGGCGGCGCCAGGGTGGGGCCGAAGGCGGCCTCGGTGACGACGCGGTCCAACACCCACGCGCGGGCCTGATCCAGCTTGAGCGTCTCGGCCAGCAGTTCGTCGAACAGGTGGACGATGACGCCGCGCTCGCGCAGGGTGTCGGCGAACGCGTCGTGTTCCTGGCGGGCGCGCGTAACCCACAGCACATCGTCGAAGAGCAGCTCATCGCAGTTGGTGGGGGTCAGCCGCTTCAGTTCCAACCCGGGCCGGTGCAAGATGACCTGCCGTAACCGGTCTACCTCGCTGTCGACATGGAACACCGTCATGCCGCCTTCCTATTGATCTGGACCGTGGTGTCGTGGGCACGGTGTTTGAGCCACACGTAGACCGGGATACCGGCGAGCAGCAGCAACGTCCCCTTGTAGACCACCTCGTAGCCCGATCCGGCGATCGTCCACAGCGCGTAGGCGAAGGCCAGGCCCGCGATCGTGAGGTCGGCCGCCAGCCGCCCGCCGGAGAAGCGCTCGCGGTCGGTGAGCGCCAGCATGAGCTGCGCGGCCGCCGCGTACGCGTACGGGATCAAGGTCGTGAGGGTGGCCAGCAGGATCACGAAGTCGAACTGCTCAACCAGGCCGGCGTTGTAGTTGAGCACCATCAGGGCGGTGACCAGGACGCTGGAGACGATCAGCCCGACGGCCGGGGTGCCCCAGCGCGACAGCTTGGCGAACACCTGCGGGAACAGCCCGTCGCGGGCGGCCGCCAGCGGCACCTGCCCCTGCAGCATGATCCAGCCGTTGAGCGCGCCGAACGCGCTGACAATCGCGCCGATCGCGACCGCGGTGCCGGCCCAGCCGCCGAACATCGCCTCGGCGGCGTCCGCGAACGGCGCCGTGGACTGGGCGAGCAGGGTGCGGGGCACGGCGGCGAACACCGCGACGGTACCCAGGATGTAGACGGCGGCGGAGACGATGGTGCCGATCACGGTGGCCCGCGGGATCGTCCGCTCGGGGTTCTCGACGTCCTCGGCGGGCACGGTGGCCGACTCGATGCCGATGAACGCCCACAGAGTCAGCGCCGCAGCGGCCGTGACGGCCCCGAAGGTGCCCTGGTCGCTGGGGTTGAACGGGGTGAAGTCGCCGCTGTCGACGAAGAACGGCGCGGCCACGGCCAAGCCGATCAGTGGCAGTAGCTTGGCGACGGTGGTGACGAGCTGTACCCAGCCGCCCTGCCGCACGCCCCGGATGTTGACCACGGTCAGCGACCAGACGGCCGCCAGTGCCAGCACCGAGGCGGTCAGCGCGGTATCGGTCAGCGCGGGCCAGAAGTAGCCGAGGTAGCTGACGAACGCCACCGCGATGGCGGCATTGCCCACCCAGACCGCGATCCAGTATCCCCAGGCCGTCTGGAATCCGATGAAGTCGCCAAAGGCACGGCGGGCGTAAGCGTAGGGGCCGCCGCTTCGGGGGTAGGCGCGGCCGAGTCTCGCGAAGACCAGAGCGAGCAGCAACGCGCCGGCGGCGGTGAGCGCCCAGGCCAGCAGGCTCGCGCTGCCGAAAGCGGCCAGGGAGGCGGGCAGGAGGAATACGCCCGAGCCGATCATGTTGCCGACGACCAGCGCGGTCGCCATCCACGGACCCAGCTTGCGGCGTCGCGGTAATGGTGTGACGGACATGGTGATCTTCCTCTCATACGATCACCATCAGCACACCAGCACCAGCGGTTCAGGTACCGAGGCTTAAGCCACTGATGAGCCAGGACCTTGGTCCCTATCCGCTCCGGGACCGGTGCGACTCATCGCCGTCAGTTCCTCATGCAGCGCGCCGGTGAGGACGGGCAGGTCAGGTGTCCGGGCGGCGTCGGCCACAATCGTGATGACCAGCGTGCCCACGTAGGAGAGCACGCTGAAGGCCACGGTCACGTTTCCCCGGGCGAGGGAGATCGGGATGATCGTGAGAACGTCCGCGCCACCGAAGGACAGCGGCTCCTGTGGCCCCCGCAGGTTCGTCACCGCGGTGTGAATGAGGCGCTGATGCTCGAACAGCCGGCCCACCAGGTGCAGGCGGGCGAGCAGACGGCCCGCGTTGGCGAGCGGTTCGGCCGAGGCTCCCGGGGCTGTCGACTTTCTGGCCCGGGTGATCGTCGCGATCCGTTCGAGCCGTTGTCCGAGGTCGCCCTCGGTGGGCAGGCGGACGGGCATGACCCCGATCTGGTTGCCGAGCCGGGCGGTCGTGGCGGTTCCCCGTGCCGACACCGGCACGGAGACCACCAGGTCGGGGATGCTCTCACCGCGGCCGTCCAGCAGCGTACGCACGGCGCCGGTGATCACGGACAGCATGGCGTCGTTGACGGTGCCGCCGTGGGCGTGTGCGAACCGGCGGACGTCGTCGAGTCGCGCGGTGACCGTCGCGATGCGCTGTTCCGCACCGACGGGCTCGTTCAGCGAGGAACGCGCCACCCGCCGCGGAGCTCCGAACTCGGCGGCGGCGCGCCTGATGGCGCGTCCGGCGTGAGGCAGACGGGCGAGCGCGCGTAACCGGGCGGTCCACGCGTCGGCGGCGATCCGGCGAAGTGACGGTGCTGGGAGGGGGAACGCCCGCGATACCGCCGTGGGGGCCCCGTCCATGAGACAGCCGAGCACGGCCAGACCACCGAGGCCGTCGGCGAGCACATGGTGGAAGCAGGCGATCATACCGAGCCGATGGCCGGCCAGTCCGGTCACCAGAGTCACCGACCACAAGGACTTGGCCGGCGCGAGCGGCAGGCCGATCACCGCGGCAGCGAGGTCGAGCAGAGCGTCATCGTCGCCGGGCGGCGGGCATGCCACGACGTGGAGGTGGTGGTCGATGTCGAAAGCCGGATCGTCGATCCAAAGCGGCCGGCCACACCCTGGCGGGGCCGGCACCAGCCGTTGCCGCAGCCGAGGCACCGCGCCGACGCGCTCGGCGATGAGCCGCCGCGCCCGCTTCAGGTCGAAGCGGGGTCCGGTATCGAGGACCAGGCACGCGCCGACCTGCATAGGAACGGGACCGATGTCGACCGCGAGGTTGAACAGGTCGCCGGCGCCGGCGCGGTCCACATCGGCTTGGGCCGGCATCACGTCCCGGAGTCTCGTCTCCCTCATCGAACCCTCCTGTGAAGCGGCCGGTGGCGGTGGCATCGCCCGCGGGTCGCAAGAGCCGGGCGACCCTCCTCTCCGATGGTTTCCGGAGCCGCGTCCGCGGCCTAGGGACCTTGGTCATGGTCTGATGGGTCCAACCTCACAGAGGGATTCGCCGGCGCGGCCGCGTCCTCCCCCGGCCTCGTGGGTCGACCGGCAGCAGAGGCACCGGCCGTGCGCCGACTTGGGACTTTCGGCGTTTCCAACGGAGAAAGGGCCGAGGCCTTTCGCCCCTACGATGGCGCCCTCGGATGGCGATCTCATGGAAGGGAGAATCGGAGGGAGGGTCCACGATGCGGACCACAGTGAGGGATGTCATGACCGCCCAGGTCACCTCGGTCATGGCGGACACCTTGTTCAAGGACGTCGCCGAGATCTTGGTGGCGAACGGCATCAGCGCCGTGCCCGTGGTGGACGGCGATGAGCACGTCCTTGGCGTGGTGTCCGAGGGAGACCTGATGCGCAAGGAGGAGTTCCGGGAGCAGTACTGCGGCGAAAGCTACCGACCGCCGCTGCGCGCCCGGTTGCGCCGACAGATGACCGGCCAGGCCGAGAGCGGGAGAAGGAAGGCTGCCGGGGATACCGCAGCCGACCTGATGACCACCCCCGCGGTGACCGTCGCCCCATCCGCCTCCACCGCAAAGGCCGCACGCATCATGGACGAGTGCGGCGTCAAGCGGCTGATCGTGGTCGATGCCGAGGGCAGGCTGCAAGGCATCGTCAGCAGACGGGATCTGCTCAGGATGTACCTGCGCGACGATGACGAGATCAGGCGGCGCGTCGTCGAGGGCATCCCCTCGCATGCCCGGTGGAACGACCGCGACGGGATCATCGTGGAGGTCCACAACGGCATCGTCACGCTGTCCGGCCATACGGGCAAGCGCAGCGAGGCGGCCGCCGCCGTCCGCACGGCCGAAGGACTGGACGGGATCGTCGATGTGCGGAGAGCCCTCACCTGGCAGGAGGACGACATCCTGGGACTGCCTGTCACCTGGGATCGCGTGTGAACATCTCGTCCGAGGCAGCGGCCGGGGCCGGCTCGAAGCCGGTGATGATCTCTGGAAGGGTGCGGATTACCTCGTTGTCCCCAATATGACCGAAGGCCGCAGGGTTGGGGACGTTCGCCGGTGGTGTCCGGCGACGGCAGGCATCAAGCTGAGATCCGAAGCGTTCACGGGGAAAGAGATGATGGTCATGCTCCCGATCCGCCCTCTCATCGCCACCGCGATGGTGGTCAGTGCCACTGGGCTGCCGGCCGTACCGGCGCAGGCCACTCAGCAGGCCGTCCCACCCATGCTGGTAGCCATCCGGGCCGCGCACCAGGTCGGCCTGGACCGGCTCGTCTTCGAATTCCGCGGCCGCTTACCGGCTCAGCGTGACGTCCGCTACGTGTCCAAGCTGATCGCCGACGGCTCCGGGGAGACGGTCAACGCGGTCGGCGGCGCGCTGCTGCAGGTCCGCTTCGACCAGGCCGACGGCCACGACCGCCACGGCAAGGCCACCTACGGGCCAGTCCGTAGGACATACGCGTTGCCCGGTGTCATCCAAGTCGTCAACGCCGGTGACTTCGAGGGCACGCTCACCTTCGGGGCAGGGCTGGCCAGGCACTCGCCGTACCGGGTCTACACACTCACCGCGCCGAGCCGCGTCGTCGTGGACATCGCCACGCCGTACCGGACCGTGCCCATCCGCGCTTACTTCCTCAACACCGGCCGCAGGCCGCACACGACGGCCGTGCAGCGTCCGGTGATCCCTCCGGCGGCGGCCTTTGGCGCGCTGCAGCGGCTGTTCGCCGGCCCCACCCAGGCCGAGCGCGCGCAGGGGTTGCGCCTCGTCAGCTCCAAGGCCACCGGCTTCAGCAAGCTGACCGTCAAGAACGGTGTCGCCCGGGTGTACCTGACCGGCCGCGTCACCAGCGGAGGATCCACCTTCACCATCGCCGACCAGATCAGGCCGACGCTCAAGCAGTTCCCGATGATCAAGTGGGTCAAGATCTACGACTCGGCGGGGCAGACCGAGCACCCGGCTGGGCCGTCGGACTCCATCCCGCAGTCGCTGGAGCCGTGAGCGCATCGAGCTCCGCACGCAGGTGCGCGGCATGATCGGGCATCGCCTGGTGGGTGGCGCGGCCAGCTTGAACAGCTCCGCGAGCATCTCCCCGAAGTGCTCGAACGGCGCGCGCCGGCGCGCGCCAAGGGTGGCCACCGTGATCCCTGCGGAGAAGGCCGCCAGGAACAGACTGCCGCCGCGCTCGCCCTGGTCCAGCCGGCGGACCAGGTAGGGCGGGGAACCGTGGTCCCCACTCGCTACCTCGGCCGCCCGTCCGCCGCCTTCGCCTTCGTGCCGGTCGATGGACGCTTGGCCACCCTTCGTGGCCGGGCACTCTTGGGACGCAGCGGCGTCACCACCGAAAGGGCGGGGGTTGGGCGGTAGGCGAGGCTCAGCGCTTGAAGTTCGTTCTCGATGGTGCGGGCGAGCGGCCCGACCTCGGGCGCACTGTCGTAGTCGCCGGTGACGCCGATAGTGACCTGGTCACCGTACGTGCAGATCGACACGCCGGTACGCAACCGCAAGGCGATCGGAACGTACGGGAGGATCTCCAGCAGCCGCCGGCCGAGCAGATCCAGCGGCTCGCGCGGCCAGGGCACGTTGGTGGTGACCGTGACGAGGTGGCGCTGCGGCAGGTGCGCGGCCAGCCGCAACCCCCAGGAGATCGGCAGGAACGGCTCGTGGCCGGCCAGCGCGGTCATCGCCTCCCCCGCCTGCGCCTCCCCGCTCGCCTCCAACTCGGCGAGGTGCTCGTGCACAACGCGCAACCGCTCGACCGGATCGACTACGTGCACCGGCAGGAACGCCGGCATCAGCGACACCCGGTTCTCGCGCCCGCCCCCCTCACCGCGGGCACGCACCGATACCGGGACCAGCGAGCGCACCGCGCGCGGGTGCGGCTCCTCACCGCGCTGGAGCAGCAGGTGGCGGAAACCACCGCTGATCGCGGACAGCACCACGTCGTTGAGGGTGACGTCCGCCCGGTGAGCGATCTCCTCGACGTCGGTCAGCGACCCGCGGGCCACGGCGTATCGCCGGTATCCACCGAGCGGGCCGGTCAGGGTGGAGACGCTCGCGGGCCGCAGCGTGCCGGTCAGAGCGATCAGACCACGCACGGTGTCCGCGACGCACCGGATGGTGGCACGCGGCGCGGCCAGCGCCCTGCCGATCATGTGCGCCTGTTCGACCGGATTGAGGAGCAGGTCGCGCAGCGCGCCCGCGGCCAGGCTCAGAGTGGACGGCTCGGGAGCCGGAGTCCACACCTCCTCCGGCGGCTCCGCCCGGCCTGCGGGCGACTCGTCGAAGGTCGCCCGGTTGAGGCGCGTGCCAGACAACCCGCCGACCATGCAAGGGTGCAGCTTCGACAACAGCGCCCACCGACCGCGGGACAAGCCTTCGATCACCCAGTACTCCCACAGGGGCCGGGCGCGATCGAGTCGCTGGGACATGATGTCGCCGATCCGCTCGTGGAGCACCGGGTCGTCGCCCGGTGGGGCGAGAGCCACGCGCCGGACGTGATAGGTCAGATCGAAAGCGGGGTCGTCCACCCAGACCGGCGAGCCGAGGTCGAACGGCACCTGGCGGGCCTTCTGCCGATAGCGCGGCATCAGCCGAAGCCTGGCTCCCATGGCCGTGAGGAACTCCTCCGTGGCGGGCGCGGGTCCTTCGAAGACGGCAATCGATGCGGTCGCCATGGACACCTCGGGTTCCTCGTCTTCGAGATCCAGGAATGCCGCGTCCAGCGGGCTCATGTGATCGGCCATGACCGTCTCCACCTCTGTACGTGTCGATGTGCCCCAGCGTCATCCCGTGCCGGGGCGGCGGCCAGGGCACAAGGTCCCCGGGCAGCCCGCCGTTGTGCCCGATCCGTGAGCGGGTATGTGCCGGCACAGTGCGATGCCCGCCCTCGGGCTGAAGGGTGGGCATCGACGCATCCGCTACTTGAGGTAGGGGTTGTGCTGGACGATGGGTAGCTTGCCGAGGCCGAGCGTGGTGCCGGCGCCTGCCAGGGCGAGGCCGACCAGGACGATGGCGTAGATGAGGTGTTCGTCCATGAAGGGATTGTTGGCCAGGGGTAGTTCGGCGGCCCACATGAGGACCAGCATGAGGCTGCCGGTGATGGCGGCGATCCGCAGGCCGACGCCGAGGATGAGTGCGGCGCCGATGCCGAGCAGGCCGAGCATGAACAGCCAGTCCACCCACGGCTGTCCGGCCAGGGAGCTGAAGAAGCCGCCAAGCGCGTTCTCGCCGGTGCCCTTGAGGAAGCCGGTGGTGGGGCTGCCGCCGGAGGTCCAGGCGCGGTTGGCCGGGGTGGCGAAGCCCCAGCCGAAGGTCTTGTCCAGAAACGCCCACAGGAAGATCCAGCCGATCGAGATCCGGGCGATCGCCCAGCCATAATCGACCGGGCGAGTGGCGCTGTCCCTTGGCTCGACGTTCATGGGGGTTGAACGTGTGGTGGCCATGACGGCCCCCTTTCAGTACGGAATGGCTGCTCTTCTCACGCCTCGATCACACCGTCTCCAGTGACCGGCGGGCAGTGCCGTACGGCCCGCCATGGTGGGACCTTCGGCACTTCGCACGGCGACGCCGGTCTCGGGGCTCCGCACCGTCACCGCATCGCCCATGTGGACCAAGGACGGGGCGCCCCAGGACTTCCGCCCCTATCGGTCCGGAGCGCAGGGCGGTGGGATCAAGGCGACATTCGAAGGAGGGTCCACCATGCGGACCACGGTGCAAGACGTCATGACCGCGCAGGTCGTCTCGGTCAACAGCAGAACGCCGTTCAAGGACATCGCTGAGGCGCTCATAACGCACGGCGTCAGCGCCGTGCCGGTGGTTCACGAGAGCAACTACGTCCTCGGCGTCGTGTCCGAGGCGGACCTGCTGTGCAAGGAGGAGTTCCGCGAACAGTATTACGGCGACGCCTACCAACCGCCGCTGCGCGCACGGCTACGCCACCTGATGGCGCAGGAAGGAGGCGGCCTCCGGCGGAAGGCGGTGGGTGACACGGCCGCCGAGCTCATGACATCGCCCGCGATCACGGTCTCGCCCCGCTCCTCGACCGTCACGGCCGCCCGTCTCATGAACAAGCACGGCGTCAAGCGCCTGATCGTCGCCGAAGATGGCTACCTCGAAGGAATCGTCAGCAGAGGCGATCTGCTCAAGACGTTCGTACGAGCCGACTCCGACATCGCCCGCGAGATCCGCGAGGAGGTTCTGGAGGGCTCGCTGCGCATGGAGAGCTCAGGCATCGCCGTACACGTCGACCGGGGTGTGGTGACACTGAACGGCTGGATGGACCGACGCAGCGAAACCATGCTCGCCACACGCATGGCCCACCGCGTCAGCGGCGTCGTCGACATCATCGACAAGCTGATCTGGAGGTACGACGACTCCAAACGTGCCGTCGACTCTTTCTCCAGCTCGTCCTGATCCCTCCAGCCTGTCCCGATCCCGTAGGCGCCGCGTCCCGCCCTGATGCTCCAAAGCGATGAACGAGGGCCTTCGGCCCTTCCGCCCGAACCACCAGGGAGCGACGCGGCGATGATCTCGGTGGCCTCACGCCAGGCGACGCGCGTCAGGCCGCCCCTGCCGGGGGCCGACCGATAGCGGCGGCCGGCTTGGAACGGGCCGCCGTGGGGATGACCGGTCCTCGTCCTGAGTGCGACGGCGAACCTGAGCGCGTCAGAGAGGGACGCTCCAGCGAAGAGCGGTCCCCCCTGCTTCCGGAGAGGCGACGTCGAAGGAGCCGCCGAGCGTGGTGGCACGCTCCTGAAGGTTGCGCAGGCCGCTTCGCCTGCCGTCGGCGGGCAGTCCGACGCCGTTGTCCTGAACGGCCAGTGTGAGAACGTCATCTGCCGCTTCGACGGAAATATCAGCTTTGGAGGCCTTGGCGTGGCGGACCACGTTGGACAGCGCTTCGCGCAGGACGGCCAGCAGGTGCTCGGCTACGGGTTCGGGCACGCGGTTGTCGAGGCGGCCCTCCATCAGCAGGCCCGGCATGAAGCCGAGATGGCCACGAGCGGATTCCACCAACTCCACGATCTGCGCGCGCAGGCTCGGCCCGGCCGTCTCGCGCGCCCCCTGCAGGGCGAAGATGGTCGAACGGATCTGCCGGATGGTCTCGTCCAGTTCGTCGATCGCATGCCGCATCCGGCTCGACGCCTCAGGTTTGTCCACCAGCCGGACGGTGCTCATCAGTGTCATCGCGATCGCGAACAGCCGCTGGATGACCACATCGTGCAGATCCTTGGCGATACGGTCGCGATCTTCGAGCATGCCGAGACGTTCGGCGTCCCGGCGGGCTTCGGCCAGTTCGAGCGCGATGGCGGCCTGCCCGGCGAACGCCCCCAGCATGCGTAGGTCCGCGGCGCTGAACGGCAGCCGGCCCGACCGTTTCGCCACTGCGACCACGCCGCGTACCTTCTCCCCCATGCCCAGAGGCGTCAGCAGTTCGGGGCCGAAGCCCAGATGACGCAATGGCGAGTTCGTCTTGTGCAGGTCCTGCACTGAGACGGCCTCGCCATGGGTGTAGACCTGGCCCGCCGCGGTGGCCGTCAGATCGAAGGTCAGGCCCGCCACCTGCTCGGTGTGCTCGCCATCGACGTACTCCACCACCAGCGACCGTCCGCTCTTTCCCGGTATCAGGATCTTCACCAGGTCGGCGTCGCTCATCTGGCGGGCGCGGGTCGCCAGTATCGTGAGCACCTCGCGCGGGTCAGCCCCGGACAGCAGGCTGGTGGTGACCTCGGAGGATGCCTGCAGCCAGGTCTCGCGCCGCCGGGTCTCCTCAAACAGCCGGGCGTTCTCCACCGCGACACCGGCGGCGGTGGCCAGCGCGATGACGATCGCCTCATCCTCCTCATCGAACTCGCCGCCGCCGCGCTTCTCGGTCAGATACAGGTTGCCGAACACCTCATCGCGCACCCGTACGGGCACGCCGAGAAAGGTGCCCATCGGCGGGTGCCCGGGAGGGAAGCCGTGGGACTCGGAATGATCGGAGATACGGCCGAGGCGCAACGGCCGGGCATCCTTGATCAGCAGCCCGAGCAGGCCGAGCCCGTGCGGCCAGTGCTCGATGCGGGCGATCTCCTCCTCGCTCAACCCGACCGGGATGAACTGCAGGAGCGTGTTCTCCTGCCCGACCACGCCCAGCGCACCGTAACTGGCGTCCACCAACTGGGTGGCGGTCTCCACGATCCGGCGCAGCACCGTCTCCAGATCCAGGTCGCTGCCCACCGACACGACGGCTTCCAGCAGCGCGTGCACCCGGTCACGGGTGGCCAGCACGGCATTCAGCCGCACCTGCAGCTCGGCCAGCAACTCATCCAGCCGCATGTTCGGCATCAACGGGCGACGCTCGCCTTCCGTCATAGAGATCAGTTTTACACCGCGACGCGCCCATGACCATCTCCCGCGAGTCGATGAGCGCTCGGCTCTCACTTCAGCGCGTCGGACAGTGGGCGGCGGACCGGGCTGCCGCATCCACCACCTCTGACAGCCATGCTCCAGGGGCGAACGTCCCTTCCCAGAGGTGTAGAACAACCTGTCTTCAAGGGTCCTCCAGTCCCCTGCGGAAAGGACCTGCGCATCTGCTCGGGCGCCGGGCAGCGCGGCAGAGTTGGCATCACACCAACGACGTGTCAGAGGAGCTGACTGAGATGCGGACCACCCAGATCACCATGCGCCCGAAGCCGGCACGGCCTCGGCCGGAGATCGACCGCCGCACTCCGTCCGGGCGACCCCTCCCGTTCTGATCGAACCACCCCGGACGAGCCAGTCGGCAGCAAGACTTTCAGCGCTACCGGAACAGGGCGTCGTCGATGGTGAAGCGGATGAACTCGCCCTCGGCCCACCGATCGGTTCCGGGCCACCAGCCGCCCGCCAGGTAGGCCGGAACGGTGAACCCGTCGAATTCGATCTCGCGCCCGCACTCCACCCCGAACACGTGCTCGCGGTAGCGACCCTCCCCGGGATCACCCCAGCGGGACATCGTGACGCGCTCCAGTGCGCCGCTGGGCGCGACGGTCAGGGTCACGTCGTGGTCCTCGGACCCCACCGGAAGGCTGGCGATCGCTTGGCGGTCGTCGATCGACTTCCACCGTACCCTCGGGTCGAGTGCGGCGGCGGGCGCCATGACGAACTCACACGCCAGCCGTCCAGCGGCGCTTCTGGTGATGTCCGGACCGGCACCCGACATCACAGGGATGAGGTCCAGCAGCCGCCAGCGCATCTCCCCCTGACCGGCGCGATACCGATCGAACCCGTGCACGGGTAGCAGCCCCAGGTAGGCGGTGGCCGACCAGACGAAGCCCTCCATCGGCAGGAGTACCTGCTGGGCGCGGAAGTCGCGCCAGGTGTTGAGCCGGATGGAGCCGCGCATGTCCAGCACCACCGCACGCAGCAGGGGGGTCCCCGCAGCGATGGCGTGCAGCACCCAGCGGCGCGCCGGTTCGGGCAGGTGGCCGGCTTGTGCGGGGTCGAACTCCTGGGCGCCCTTGGTCTGCGCCTGAAGGAGGTCCCAGTCGTGGCAGGCGGTCTCGGTCATGTACGGCGGGGCGACGATGACGCTCATGACTGCCTCCAAGGAGTCTGTACCGCGGCCACCGGGCAGCAGGCCCAGTGCAGGACACCGTGACCGACCGACCCGAGTGCCACCGAGGCGAACGCCGCCACGCATCTCTTTCCAGAGCTCGAACCACTCCAGCCTCGCGAAACAGGCGGCTGGCCGCCGGAGGACGAAGTCCCGAATCCGCGCGCCATTGGTCCCGGAGCGAGCCAGCACGCAGGACCTTGATCGGGCTGCAGGCGCGGCCGAAAGGCAGCGATGGAACGGGACCTTCGTCCCTATTCAGGCTGACCTGTCCCGGCCAACGTGAAAGGTGAAGACAACCAGGAGGCATGATGAAGGCGCTCATCTACCACGGTCCCGGCCGGCGGTCCTGGGAGGAGACTCCCGATCCGCAGCTGATCGAGCCCACCGACGCCATCGTCCGCGTGAACGCGGTCACCATCTGCGGCACCGACCTGCACATCCTCAAGGGCGACGTGCCCACTGTCGAGCCGGGCACGATCCTCGGCCACGAAGCGGTCGGCACCGTCATGGCGACCGGAAACTCGGTCGGCACCGCCAAGCCGGGAGACCGGGTGCTGGTGTCGTGCATCTCGGCGTGCGGGCGCTGCCGCTACTGCCGCATCGGCATGTTCGGCCAATGCCTGGGCGGCGGCGGCTGGATCCTCGGCCACCGCGTCAACGGCACCCAAGCCGAACACGTCCGCGTGCCGTTCGCCGACACCTCCACCCACCTGCTGCCCGACGGCGTCACCGACGAGGCCGCGCTCATGCTCGCCGACATCCTGCCCACGGCCTACGAGGTCGGCGTGCTGAACGGCCACGTACGGCCAGGCGACACGGTCGTGATCGTCGGAGCCGGGCCGATCGGCCTGGCCGCGATCACCACCGCACAGCTGTTCACGCCCAGCCACATCGTCGCCGTCGACCCCGCCCCCTCACGGCTGGAGGCCGCCAAGCAGCTGGGCGCGGACCTGATCGTAGGCGCGGGCGACGATCCGGCCGGCGCGATCGCCGAGCTGACCCGCGGGCTGGGCGCCGACGTCGCCATCGAAGCCGTCGGCCTCCCGGAAACCTTCGAACTGTGCACCCGCCTGGTACGCCCCGGCGGCCACGTCGCCAACGTCGGCGTCCATGGCACACCCGCCACCCTGCACCTCGAAGACCTGTGGATCCGCAACCTCACCATCACCACCGGACTGGTCGACACCTACTCCACGCCGACCCTCCTGGACATGATCGCCGCCGGACGGCTGGACCCCTCCAGGTTCATCACCCACCGCTTCGCCCTGCGGGACATGGACGCCGCCTACGAGACGTTCGCCGATCCGGTGGCGACCGGAGCTCTCAAGGTCGTCCTGTCCCGCGGTTGACACCGGTCCAGCCGCGCTACGAGAGAAAAGCAGGCATTCGACATGAGGGGGAACCGATGACGGCCACAACGGACCGCTCCACCGAACTCGCGGCATGGCGCGGTTTCAACGGCACGGCGTGGCGGGCGGCCGTGAACGTGCGCGCCTTCATCCAAGCCAACTACCGGCCCTACGAAGGCGGCGAGGAGTTCCTCGCGGGCCCGACGGACCGCACCGCGGCCTTGTGGGCGAAGGTCTCGGCGATGTTCCCCGAGGAGCGGCGGCGCGGGATCTATGACGTGGACACCACCACGCCGTCGTCCATCACCTCCCACCGCCCCGGCTACATCGACGCCGGCCGCGAGCTGATCGTCGGTCTGCAGACCGACGCACCACTGAAACGCGCCATCATGCCCGCGGGCGGACTGCGCATGGTGGAAGCCGGCCTCGCCGCCTACGGCCACACCCTCGATCCCCTGGTACGGAAGATCTTCACCAAGCACCGCAAGACGCACAACGACGGCGTGTTCGACGCCTACACCCCCGAGATCCGGCGCGCCCGCCGGGCGGGCGTGATCACGGGCCTGCCCG
Source organism: Nonomuraea sp. CA-143628 (assembly GCF_050942315.1). Lineage (NCBI taxonomy): Bacteria > Bacillati > Actinomycetota > Actinomycetes > Streptosporangiales > Streptosporangiaceae > Nonomuraea > Nonomuraea sp. CA-143628. Next base: position 5,809,298 of record NZ_CP192072.1, on the reverse strand, counting down.
ACTCCTACGGCCGCGGCCGGATCATCGGCGACTATCGCCGAGTCGCGCTGTACGGCGTGGACCGGCTGATCGAGGCCAAGCAGGCCGAGCTGCGCTCGCTGGAGGGCGCCTTCGCCACCGACGCGGTGATCCGGGACCGCGAGGAACTGGCCGAGCAGCGGCGCGCCCTGGAGGAGCTGAAGCAGATGGCCGCCTCCTACGGCCACGACCTCTCCTGTCCCGCCCGCACCGCACGCGAGGCCATCCAGTGGCTGTACTTCGCCTACCTGGCCGCGATCAAGGAACAGAACGGCGCCGCCATGTCGCTCGGCCGCACCTCCACCTTCGTCGACATCTACCTCCAGCGTGACCTCGCCGAAGGGCTGATCACCGAAGAACGCGCGCAGGAGCTCATCGACGACTTCGTCATCAAGCTGCGCATCGTCCGCTTCCTGCGCACCCCGGAATACGACCAGCTCTTCTCCGGCGACCCCACCTGGGTCACCGAGTCCATCGGCGGCATGGGCTCCGACGGCCGCACGCTGGTGACCCGCACCAGCTACCGCTACCTGCAGACACTGCGCAACCTCGGCCCCGCCCCCGAGCCGAACCTCACCGTCTTCTGGTCACCGCGCCTTCCGCAGCCGTTCAAGCGGTTCTGCGCCGCACTGTCCATCGAGACCAGCTCGATCCAGTACGAGAGCGACGACCTGATGCGGCCGCGCTTCGGCGACGACACCGCCATCGCCTGCTGCGTCTCGGCCGCACCGGTGGGCAAGCAGATGCAGTTCTTCGGTGCCCGGGTCAACCTCGCCAAGACGCTCCTGTACGCGATCAACGGCGGCCGTGACGAGGTCACCGGCGAACAGGTCGCCCCCGCGTACCCGGCGCTGACCGGCGACCACCTCGACTACGAGCAGGTCACCGCGGCGTTCGACCGGATGATGGACTGGCTGGCCGCCACCTACGTCAACGCGCTGAACATCATCCACTACATGCACGACAAATACGCCTACGAGCGCATCGAGATGGCCCTGCACGACTACCCCGTCAAACGCACCCTGGCCTGCGGCATCGCCGGACTGTCCGTCACCGCCGACAGCCTGTCGGCCATCAAGCACGCCCACGTCAACGTGATCCGCGACGAGAGCGGCCTGGCCATCGACTACACCGTCGACGGCGACTACCCCGCCTACGGCAACAACGACGACCGCGCCGACTCCATCGCCGTCGACCTGGTCCGCTCATTCATGGCCAAGGTCCGCCGCCACCCCGCCTACCGCGAAGCCGAACACACCCAGTCCGTGCTCACCATCACCTCCAACGTCGTGTACGGCAAGCACACCGGCAATACCCCCGACGGCCGGCGTGCCGGAGAGCCGTTCGCTCCCGGCGCCAACCCGAGCAACGGCCGCGACCGCCACGGCCTGGTCGCCTCCGCGCTGTCGGTGGCCAAACTCCCCTATGACCAAGCGCTCGACGGCATCTCCCTGACCAACACCGCCACCCCTGAAGGGCTCGGCCGGACGCCGGCCGAGCGCGTGGACAACTTGGTCGGGGTGCTGGACGGCTACTTCGACGCCGCCGGGTTCCACATGAACGTCAACGTCCTGACGCGGGCGGTGCTGCTGGACGCCATGGAGCACCCCGACCGCTATCCGCGACTCACCATCCGCGTCTCGGGCTACGCCGTCAACTTCGTCCGCCTCACCCCCGAGCAGCAACGCGACGTCATCAACCGCACCTTCCACGGATCGCTGTGAACACCCGTCAGGCCGACCTCGAACAGGCCGCCACCGAGCTGTGTCACCCGCCGGCCCCGCCGGGCACCGGCGTGATCAGCTCTTGGGATCTGTCCATCGGCGTGGACGGCCCCGGCACCCGCTTCGTCGTGTTCACCTGCGGCTGCCCGCTGCGCTGCCTGTACTGCCAGAACCCTGAGACCTGGCGGATGCGCGACGGCCACCAGGTCACGGTGCGGGAAGTCATGACCGAAATCGACAGATACCGGCGCTTCATCTCGATAGCGGGTGGCGGGGTCACGATCAGCGGCGGCGAACCGCTGCTCCAGCCCGGCTTCACCGCCGAACTGCTGCACCGCTGCCACGACAGCGGGCTGCACACCGCCCTGGACACCTCCGGGCTGCTCGGCGACCGTGCCGGCGACGCCATGCTCGCCGACACCGATCTGATCCTGCTCGACATCAAGTCCTCCGACCCGGCCACCTACCGCAGAGTGACCGGCGGTCCGCTGGAGCCGACCCTGCGCTTCGCCCGCCGGCTCGCCGCACTCGGCCGCCCGACCTGGATACGGTTCGTTCTCGTCCCCGGACTCACCGACGCCGAAGACAACGTGGACGGTCTGGCCCGCTTCATCGCGGAACTGGGCAACGTCGAACACGTCGACGTCCTGCCCTTCCACCGCATGGCGGCGGCCAAGTACCGCAAGCTCGGCCTGCGCTTTCCGCTGGCCGACGTCGCACCACCCGATCAGGACCTGCTCAACCGCGTGCACGCCCAATTCCACGCCTACGGTGTGGCCAGCACCTGAAACGTTGATCCGCTCCGATCTGGCGACCGTTGAAGAACTGAGCGTCGCGTTCGGAACAGGTCCGTTCGTCTGTGATGCCTAGGTACGCGGACATCCGACGAAGGTGTTTGTACGGGCCATTCGGAAGTCTCGGGCTTCCGACCCCCGTTTTGGCCAAGCCTGTAAGCGATCAGCCTGGTTCCAGCTCAGGGCGCCGAAAGCGCCAGGGCACCGTCGTCCAGCGGGCGTGGATCGCCGCCAGAGCCCGCTCGAACGCCTGCTCCGGGGACACACTGGTGTCGATCTCGATGGCATCAGGCCAGGGCGCCGCCTTCGCCGTCATGGCAGTGGCGATCGCCTGGTCCGCGTCCGACATCCCACCCGCACGGTGGGCCAAGCGCTCCGCGATCAGCTGCGGCAGAGCGGTGCAGCGCAAGGCCACCAGTTCGCTGAATGTGCGCCGCGCGAGGAGCTCGGCGGCCTCCCGCTGCTCGGCATCGCTCCATGAAGCGTCGAGGATGACCGGCTCACCGTGACGCAGCAGCTTCTCAGCCCGGGACAGCAGCTCCTGGTACGTGCGCTCGGTCCACTCCCGGCGGTAGATGCCCTCACCGAAGGGGGCCCGCGCGGGCTGTTCGGGCGCGATGCCGGCGAGTTCCTTGCGTATGCGGTCGCTGTTCAGCAGCGTGTAGCCGAGCCGGTCGGCCATGGCGGCGGCGACGGTGGTCTTGCCGGTGGCCGGAGTCCCACCGACAAGGACCAAGGTCACCGCGCCGGCCCGCAGGTGGCGTAGCGCCAGCTCAGCGAGCTCACGGCCCTCTCGCGCCGCGCCGGCGTCTCCCTGCTGACATCGGAAGCCGGCGACCTTGGCTCGGACGAAGGCCCGGTAGGCGACGTAGTGATGCCACAGCGAGGGCGATGCGAGATCACCGGAAAACTCGGTGTACCAGTGGAGGAACAGCTCGGCCAGCCGGGGGGCGCCCAGCCGTTCCAGGTCCATGGCCAGGAAGGCGGCATCGTCCAAGCGATCGAGAAAGCGTAGCCGTTCGTCGAACTCCAGGCAGTCCAGGATCCGTGGCCCGTCGTCGAGGCAGAAGATGTCGTCGGCGAGCAGGTCGCCGTGGCCGTCCACGATGTGCCCTTCGCTGACCCGGGTGGAGAACAGGCGTTCACGGCCGTCGATGAACCGCAGAGCGAGCCGTTCGATCTCCTGGATCACCTGGGGGTCGAGAGTCGCATCGGGCAGCGCGCGGACCTGCTCGAAGCTTGCCGTCCAGCGGCACCGCAATGCCTGTGCCTCTCCCTGCCTGTCGATCTGCGGGCAGTGCCGGGAACGGTCGTGCATGCTCGAGACCATTCGGGCGACCTGGCGAACGTGCTCGTCCACCGGGTTCCCGGAGCGGATCATCGTGGCGAGGCGGCGCTCCTCGGGCATGCGCCGCATCATGACGAGATGCTCGCAGAGTTCCCCGTCGGGGCCGAGGACGTCGGCGACCCCCTTGTAGACATCGGGTGCCAGCCGCTGGTTGAGCTCCACCTCCTCGTGGCACACGGCTCGCCGTGCTTCGCGAGTGGTGAAGTCCAGGAAGCCGAGATTCACCGGTTTCTTCAGCTTGATGGCCTGATCCCCCAAGAGGATCACCACTGCGGAATGCGTCTCCTTGATCTGTGCCCACGGTCTCATCGATGACGCCTCCGCGCTCTGCCGCCCACGTGGCCGAAACCTGGCTCGACACGCGGGGCTCGTCCTGCGAGGCAGCCTCCTGATTGCCCTGTGTGCGTATTTCCCCAGGTCAAGGCGCCATACTCGATCACGGACCGCCACGTCAGCGACGGCCCAGTCGGCGCGGAGGAATTCAGGCGCGACCCGACGGCGTACCTCCGGCAAAACCGGGCCGCCGCCCGGCCAGTTCGGCGATGTCATCGGCTGTGACGACCAGCAACTTGTGTGCCAGGTCGGCCAGTGCGCGACCTGCCGCCAGCTCGTCACCTATCTCTGGCACCGATCGGTCGATCGGATTACGGCGCGCGGTCCCGACCCCGGCCAAACTGGTCCTGTCCCGAGTGAACAGGACCGCTCGGGCAAAGGTGCCGTCGCCCTCTTCTGTGATGTCGATCCGTACAGACCATTCCTTGGTTTCCATGCCAGAAACCTCTTCTCCACGGCCCCGGCCGTCTCGTGCCGTTACGCGGCCAGAGCGTTCAGGCCCGCGTCTCCCGAGGCTCGACGTGAGCATCCGGCCCTGGATAGACCAGCGTTTCGTGCTCCTCGTCGAGCCAGTGGACGTCATACGGCGGCGTGCCGTCCTCGTGGTGCAGAGCGATGATGACGCCGATGCGGCGCTCCTCCCCCAGGTGAGCGCTCTGTATCACCAACCGGTCTCCGACTGCTGCCTTCATGACTTCTCCCCCTTCGACCTTGGTCGGTGTCGCCGCCTGCCCGTGCCGTCCCGGCCGCGAACAGAGTGATGACCGACCTCCCTTCTTCCAGTTGACCTACGCGTGGACTTGGCGGCTAGAGGCCAACGTCCTTTCATTGCCAGAGGCCGAAGTCCTCTGCGGTCCCTCTGGATCGGGCCATCGGCCAGTCGAACAGGTCGGGTAAGGCGCGCTCGGGCGCCTCAACATGTCCATATATGCATCTATGTCCAGCATGGGCTCTCTTGGGTATTAATCCCATCTCTAGAGAGTTTCAAAGGCTGTGGTTATGGCGGTTTGAAGTCGAGATGGGTCTTGGCGATGAAGCCGCTGATCAGCTGAGGCCGGTACTGCATCTTCTTCAGCCTGGTCTTGATCAGTCGGGCGAGCTCGTCGAGGGTCTTCTTGGTCAGGTTGGCCAGCGAGCGCTTCAAGTGGGCCCAGACCGCCTCGACCGGGTTGAGTTCGGGTGCGTAGGTGGGCAGTCGGATGACCGTCAGCCATGGGCGGGCGTTGATCAGCGTGCGCATCTTCACGCTGATGTGGGTGTTGAGGTTGTCCCAGCAGACCACGATCGGGCCGCCGAGCTGCTGGTGGGCGGCGTCCAGCAGGGCCGCGTAGTCGCGTTCGGAGAAGGACTTGCGTTCGCCCTTGCGTCCGCGGCGTAGCCGGATCCGGTAGATCAGCCGCGGGGCGCAGCCGGGTTTGGTGGCCACCAGGCCAGCGATCATGACCGTGCCCGAGCCGCCGCCCGACACCTTCACCACCGGGGTGGTCCCGCGCGGTCCCCAGCTACGGCCCTTGGGCGGCCTCAACCCCTGGCCAGCCTCGTCCTCGAAACATAACCAGGCGCCCAATCGTGCCGCGGTCCTTTTCCCTCGCTCCAGGCATGTTCCCGCCAGGCGGCGATCGCGTCCTCGTCGCGTTCGGCGGCCCGGCGGGCGGGCGCCTGCCAACTCCACCCCATCCGATGCAGCAGGTAGTCCACCCCGCCCACCGTGTAGGACACCCCGAACAGCCGACCGATCAGATCCGCGATCCGGGCCAGGGTCCAGCATTGGTCCTCGGCCCAGCCGTGCGCGGCAGGCCCTTGTTCCAGCGCCGCCGCCAAGGCCTCCACCTGTGGGCCGGTCAGTTTGCACTTCTCCCCGCCCGGCCCCTTGGAGGCCAGCGCGTCCATCCCGCCTTGGTCAAAGGCCCGGTGCCAGCGGTTGGCCGACATCAGGCTGACCCGGAAGTGTTCGGCGACCTGCCGGTCACTCGCCCCGGCGGCGAACATCTCCCCGGCCGCGAACCGCACCTGCTCCCGGCGGGCCCGCGCCTGCGCGGTCAGCCCGCCACTGTCGGGATATCTCATGTCTCCGGTATGAACGGCGACCGCCCACATGTCACCCCAGCCGTGACGATACAACTACATAACGTCAACCTTTGAAGCTCTCTAGGAAGACCTCCGGTGCAGGGGACGGAGGGTGGGAGGAGCTCGTGATGACGTGGGAGCTCGAAGCGCCCGCTGCGCCGCATGCGGCGGTGCTGGCGGCCAGCCGTTTCCTTTCCTTGATCTCTCCGGTCACCACCAGTTCCCGGTCGTTCATCTCGACATCGATGTCGTCCTTCTGGACGCCCGGCAGGTCGATTTCGGCGACGAATGCCTCAGACACCGACGCCGGCTACAAGACCTCACCCTCATTTGATCAAGGCTTGTCACCCATTCGCGCGAGTTCTCAAACGGTACAGGTTTGCGTAGACGCACACGCGGAGCCCCTGTCCTCGTGATCCGAGCACGACGAGTTCGGCCTCGGCCTGCGCCAGCACCGCGGGAGGGGCCCTTTCCAGCAGCGACCGGATCTCTACATCGGGGGCCAGTTGCCGCAACCCTGCGGAGCTCCGGTCTGATAACGCTCGCTACCGACCTCCGAACGAATCAGCTGGTCGCGTCCGCGCTGGTCCGCAGCCGCGCCTGTCCCAGGGCTCGGCCCAGGTCGGCGCCGGTCACCATGCCGACCAAGCGGTCGCCGTCGACGACAAGGGCGGCGATCGGCTGCCCTTGCACGGCCTGCTCCAGTAGCAGGGTGGCCTCCTCGTCCGGCGCGAGGGTACGCACCGGCGGCTGCCTGGTTGTGAGCGTCTCCACCCGCGTGGAGTTCCGGTGTTCCGGGGGCACCGCCGCCAGGGTGTCCAGCGAGACGAAGCCAGCTGGAGCGCCGGTGAAGGTCACCACTGGGAAGACCGTCTGGCGGGAGTTCAACACGACCTTCTCGACGAGTTGTTCGACGTTCATCCAGGCAGGCGCCACGTCCGGCGCCGGGGTCATCACCTCACCCACCAGCAGGCCGCGCAACCCCGCACGGGCGATCTTGATGGCAAGCTCCTGGCGTGCGCTTGTGGCGATGTACCAGCCAAGGAAGGCGAGCCACAGGCCGCCCAGCCAGCTCCAGAGGAACGCACCGAGGAGACCGACCGAGATAAGCGTCGTACCGAGGGTCTGTCCTGCTCCTGCTGCCGCTCGATCCGCTCGGGTGGCGTCGCCGAACCGCCGCCACAGCAGCGCGTGCAGCACGCGCCCGCCGTCCAGAGGGGCGCCAGGGAGCAGGTTGAACAGGCCGAGCATTAGGTTCATGGTGAACAGCCACGCGGCGGCGGACGAGACCAGAGCCGGTCTGGGCAGGAAGAGGTAGGCGAGGAAGGTCACAGCGGCGATGCCTAGGCTGGCCAGCGGGCCCGCCGTCGCCGTCGCCAACTCGATCTGTGGACTTTTCGCCTCTTCTTCCAACTCGGTGTAGCCACCAAGGACCCACAGCGTGACCGAGCCAACCCTGAGCCCTCGCCAGCGGGCGATCAGCGCGTGAGCCGCCTCGTGGGTCAGCAGCGAAGCCATGAACAACATGCCCGTAACCACGGCTACCAGCCAGTACTGCCTCTGGCCGTATCCCGGCACAGCCTGCGGCAGCACGGTGGTGCCGAGCAGCAGCACGATGAGCGCCGCGATGCCGAGCGCCGACCAGTGCGCACGCAGCGGGATGCCTGCCACTCTGCCCAGCGGAAGTGTCTGCTTCACTCAGCCATGGTCCCCCGGCGACATCTTGCCGGAGCAGAGCCAAATGGCCCCTATCGGCAGGACCTTGGTCTGTCGGGTCTACCGGTCTGGGACGGATGCCTGGCCTCTTTCAGGGCTCCCGGAGCGGCGGGGAGGGTTGGTGGGGGTGCCGGTCCGGTGCCCGAGGGGCCGACCACGCAGAGATTCTCGCGCCTGCCGACTCACTCCAGGGTCCGCAGGCGGACTGCGTCGGAACCGGGATCGAGGAGGCCTCCTCGTGCCAGATGTGGAAGGTCTTGCCGGTGGGGAAAGCCGCGCGGGCGCGTCGGGTGCGGCGGTTGGCCGCGTCCCGACCTATGGCTTCCTCGGCCAGCAGGGCCCGCACGATTTCGGCGGGATCCCAGCGTTGGGCCTTCGCGGTGGGCCGTCATTCATGAAGATCGTGCTCTTTCCTGGTCGCGGTCGGCGAGGAGTCTGCGCCGGCCGAGGCGGTGTTCTTGCTGCCGTGGGGTTCGGATAGGTTGCCCGGATGACTGACGTGGACCCGCTGGTGCCTGTTCTTGCCGGACTGGTCGTCGACGTCGTCTGGTTCCTCGAGGGCTGCGGGGACGATGAGGTGGATCCCGACTCCGCGGTGAAGATGATGGAGAGTGTGGGCTGGGTGCTGCTGCAGTTGCCGGCCGACCAGCGCGGCCGGTTTCTACAAGTGCTCACGGACCTGGCGGAAGCAGAGCCGAACTCGGGGAGGCGGGAGTTCTTGGAGTCGTTTCCCTTCGCCGTCGGCCTGGTCGAGGACCGGGAAGCCTGAGCCCGGGAGTAGTCGGGACGGGCTTGCCTAGGCTCACCGGATTCGACCCGAACCCGGACCAGGCGGAAGTACCTGGCTGCAGGCTATGGGTCTCGCTGCGGCGGATCGGCTCCGTACGGTCGTGCTCGCTTTGGTGGCCCAGGAGGGGTGGCGACAATGCCGGCCAGGTGACCGCTCCGGCCGAAAGCCCGCCCGGCAGGAAGAAGCCGAACGGCGGAGCGCTCGTAGACGGTGGAGCTAAAGGCTCACGTCAGCGGAATCGCCTCAGCTGTGTGGTTCTTCCAGGTGTCCACAGACCCGCATCGGTGTGCGTCGTGTGGCAGTGGGCTTGCGATGACACGGAAAGCCGTCAAGGGCTCAGGGTCGCAGTCCCGACGCTCGGGACTTTGGCCCCTAACGCACCCGCGGGTGACCGCTCAGGATTTATGGGAAGAACAGCCGCGGGGAAGCAAGGGGGCGGACGATGGTCGCGACGACCCGCCCAGGCGACGTGGTCTGGCTGGACGTCGCCGACGCGGCGGCGCTGCCGGCCGAGGAGGTGCTGGCTCGGCTGGGCAGCGGGCGTGCGGGGCTGACGACGGGACAGGCGCTGGATCGGCTGGCAATGCTGGGGCCCAACGCGGTGCGCTCGCACCGGGCGCGGTGGCCGGCGGTGCTGGCCCGTCAGTTGCGCTCACCGCTGCTGATCTTGCTGGCCGTGACCGCTGTCGCCTCTTTCTTCCTCGGTGAGCCGAAAGACGCGCTGATCATCGGGGCGATCCTGGCGGCCTCGGTCGGGCTGGGCTTCGTCAACGAGTTCCGCGCGGAAAAGGCCGCCGAAGCGCTGCACTCCCAGGTCGAGCATCGCTGCGTGGTCCGGCGCGACGGCCACCCCAGCTCGGTGGCAGTGACCGAGCTGGTCCCCGGCGATGTCGTCGAACTACGGCTGGGCGAGATCGTACCGGCCGACCTGCGGTTGATCTCGGTGACCGGCCTGGAATGCGAGGAGTCGGCGCTGACGGGCGAATCTCTGCCGACGGCCAAGGCCACGGAGCCGACCGGCGCGAACACCGCCCTCGCCGAGCTGACCTGCATCGCGCTGATGGGCACCGTTGTGCGCGAGGGTTCGGGCACCGGCCTCGTGGTAGCAACCGGGGGCCGCGCCGAATTCGGCAAGATCGCACTCGCTCTTGGTGAGCGTCATCCCGAAACCGAGTTCCAGAAGGGGCTGCGCCGCTTCTCCATGCTGCTGGTGCGGGTCGCCGCCGTACTCACCACCACGATCTTCATCATCAACGTGATCTTGCATCGGCCGATCGTCGACGCGCTGCTGTTCTCTCTGGCGATCGCGGTGGGCATCTCCCCGCAGCTGCTGCCGGCGGTCGTCTCCACCAGCCTGGCCGCCGGCAGCCGACGGCTCGCCCGACACAAGGTACTCGTCAAGCGCCTGGTGTGCATCGAGGATCTGGGTGACGTGGAGGTGCTGTTCACCGACAAGACGGGCACCCTCACCGAGGGCCGCATCAGCTTCATGCGCGCCCTGGACGCGGCCGGGCACGTTGGCGAGGAGCCGCTGAAGTTCGGCCTGCTGTGCGACGAGGCCATCGTCGACTCCGGCGGCGACCCCGGTGGCGGACGGGTGATCGGCGGCAACCCCCTGGATCTGGCCCTGTGGAACTCGCCCGCCGCTGCCACCTTGCACGAGCAGCTGCGCCGCTACCGTCGGCTGGCCGTTGTCCCCTTCGACCACGAGCGGCGGACCGTCTCGGTCCTGGTCGAACGTGACGACGGCCACCGCCTGATCATCAGCAAGGGCGCGCCAGAAGCCGTCCTGGCCCGGTGCGCCGACGTCCCCGCACAGGCGGCCGCCGCGCTGGAAGCGGAATTCGCCGCCGGCAACCGGGTGGTCGCCGTGGCCACCCGAGAGGCCCCCGGTGCGGCGACGCTGACGCCCGCCGACGAACGCGATCTGACCTTCCGCGGCCTGCTGGTGTTCCTCGATCCGCCCAAGGCCGGCGCCGGCGATGCCCTGCGACGCCTTGCCGAGCTCGGCATCACCGTCAAAGTTCTCACCGGCGACAACCCGGCCGTGGCCGCGAAAGTCTGCGCCGACCTCGGCCTGCCCACCGCACGAGTCCTCACCGGAGCCGACGTCGACGCCGCCGCCGACACCCGCCTGGCCGAGCTGATCGACAAGACCACCGTCTTCGCCCGGATCAGCCCGGAACACAAGGCCCGCATCGTGCGCCTGCAGCGCCGAAGCGGCCTGGACGTGGCCTTTCTCGGCGACGGCGTCAACGACGCCATCGCCCTGCACGCCGCCGACGTGGGCATCTCGGTCGACTCGGCCACCGACGTCGCCAAAGACGCCGCCGACGTGCTCCTGCTGGAAAAAGACCTCGCCATCCTCGCCGACGGCGTCGTGCAAGGACGCCGGATCTTCGCCAACACCATGAAGTACGTCCTCATGGGCACCTCCAGCAACTTCGGCAACATGTTCAGCGCGGCGGGCGCCTCACTCCTGCTGGGTTTCCTGCCCATGCTGCCCTCACAGATCCTGCTCAACAACCTGCTGTACGACACCAGCCAGCTGGCCATCCCCACCGACAACGCCGACCCTGAGCAACTGGCCCGCCCCTCCCGCTGGGACGTCCAGCTGATCCGCCGCTTCATGCTGTTCTTCGGCCCGATCAGCTCCCTGTTCGACTTCGCCACCTTCGCCATCATGCTGCAGGTCTTCCACGCCGGCCCTCCGCTGTTCCGCAGCGGCTGGTTCGTCGAATCCCTGGCCACCCAAACCCTGGTGATCTTCGCCATCCGTACCCGCCGCATCCCGTTCTTCCGCAGCCACCCCAGCCTCCCCCTGCTGCTGGCCGCCCTCGGCGTCGTCAGCGTCGGCGCCCTGCTGCCCTCCACCCCGCTCGCCAACACCCTCGGCTTCCAGCCCCTGCCCGGTCTGTTCTTTCTCACCCTGGTCACCATGGTGATCATCTACCTGGGCCTCATCGAGCTCGGAAAGCACTGGTTCTACCTCAGCACCCCACCGGTGGCGCGCCACCGCGAACCGCCGCACGCTCACCGCATCCACCGCAGAGCCAGCCGCTTCACCGTCGCAAGCACCTCCTTGCCACGCGAAGCCAAGACGGCGCCCGCCAGGCCATAGCCGACCACCAGCAGCCGACCCACAGCCGCTCCTTGATCAGACCAGCCCGCGGGTCACCCCACCTGCCAGCGCCGACCGCGTTACCCATCCCGACGATGCGACGCCCACATGCCGCGACTCCAGCGCGCACGAGGTCGAGGTGGGCCGGTCGATGAGTCGTGGCCTCGCAACGAGACAGTCGCCAGCCACTCGGGGCGCGACAACACCTGCAGGTCACTGTTGGCTCTGATGTGGTCATCCCATTCCACACCACCATCACTGGACCATTCCCACCTCCGCCGCACCAGGGCAGAAGGTTTCGCCCGCGCCACCGAAGGCCCGTCCATCTCATTCCCTTCGAGAGCCTGCTCGGCCAAGCCGAGAAGCGCGCGATCGACCTGCTGCGCACCCATCGTGACGCGCTCGACCGGCGACCACCCGATGGAACTAATTCAAGATCGAGTTACACCGTTTACTGTTACTGGACACGCCCGGCTGTAGTGCCTCTCGCCAGGTCATGGCACCAGACCCCCGGTGAGCACATCGCTGTCGCACCTCCGCGCGGCCAGTTCCAGAGCGGCGCGCACCCGCCGCGCGTCCGCCGCGAGGACGCATCGAGCACACCGTCTCCGACGAGCAGCCGACAGCGAGCCCGTGCCCCACCGGACAATGGCCGGCCTTCCACCAAGCGCGTCTGCGCGATCAGCAGGGCGGTCGCGCCCAGCGCCCAGGGCCTGGCTGGCACGACGGTCTCAGCCATCCGCTCGGCCCAGGCCAGGCGCATGCCCAACTGGATCTCGCGACGGCTGCCGCCGCCCGGGTCTCCCCACGGAGATGTGGTCAGCACCGCCCGGATCTCGGAGAGCGACCCGCACAACCGCAACCGCGACCAGGCCGTCCCGACAGACCCCAAAGTGAACTCGGGTTCTGCCTCGCCTCCCGCGAGTCGACACATCAACTCGTCCGCATTGGCGAGCTCGAACCAGCGGGCCAACAGGCGCACCAGCTGTCCTCCATCAAGGGGCAGCCAGCCGGCCAGGACACGCAGATGCCACTGCAGAGTTGCCAGCACCCCCACTGGGCTTCCGCCAGGCTCTCAGGTCTCTGGCCGAGGACCCGTCATGACCGCCTCCTGGGTAGCGGGCTCTGCTGGCTGACACGCCTTACCGACTCGATGTGCGGTGCGGGCAGAACGCCTGCGGACACCGTCGGCGGCGAGCGCGGCCTCACGCAGGAGGGCGGCACTCGCCTGATCGTCGCGCTGCCGGGCTGCCGCCGACGACCGTACGCGCTCCGCCTCCGCCTCCGCACGGGCCGCCGAGACGATCGCCGCAGCCCGGACGCGGGCGCCTTCCTGTGCCTGGTCCGCCAGGCGCTGGGCGCGCCATCGCTCGTTCATGCAGTCGGCCTGGACATCGGCTAGAGCCGAGAAGACCGGGGCCAACTCCTCGGCCTGGTCAGCCGCGTAATCGACCGGGACACCAAGAGCGGCTGCGGCACCGGGCACACCAAAGGGACGGAACCGTGCCAGGACGTCGCCCAGCCGGGCCATCACTATCTCCCCCGCGTCATGCCCGTCACCTTGGGTAATGCCCCTTAGAAGGCCAATAGCCGGTCACCGCATGGGCGAATGTCTGCCAGGGAGTGCCCCAACGGGCCGGCTGCCGACACCGTCAAGCCGGCTCCGCGGAGCGGCTTCCGGTGGCTAGGCCGCTGGTTTCCCGGCCCGCCGATCATCTCCAAGTTTTGGGACTTCTGGCCCTGCCCGGTTAGCCGCCAAGGGGCTGAAATGGAAAAGGGGAAATGTGCGATGTCTGATCTGATCGTGGTGGGTGTCGATGGTTCGGTGCCCGGATTCGACGCCGTGGCGTGGGCGGCCGACGACGCCTTTCGGATGCGTGTGCCGCTGCGTACCATCTGTGTGGTGGAAACCTGGCCGTACCAGGTACCGCAGATTCCCGCGCCTGAGTGGGACGACGCGCTGATCGAGAACGCGCGGAAAGCCCTGGCGCAAGCCGAGGAGATCGCGCGCGAACGCCAGCCCACCGTCGAGGTGAGCACCGAAGTGATGACGGGAGCACCGGCGGCTGTCCTTCGCGAGCAGGCCGGCGACGCGACCGAACTGGTGGTCGGTAGTAGAGGGCTGGGTGGCTTCGCCGGGGCTGTACTCGGCTCGATCGGCATGAACGTCGCGGGCCAGGTGCCGGTTCCGGTGGTCGTCGTCCGGCCAAGGGCCGCTGTGACCCACGGTGAGATCGTCGTCGGCCTCGATGGCTCCCCTACGTGCGAGCCCGCTCTGGCCTATGCCTTCCGGCAGGCCGAACTGCGTGGAAGCACCTTGCGGGCGGTGTACGCCTGGGCGCTGCCGTTCGCTCTGGCCGCCGGCTTCTCCTGCGACTTCGAAGCGTTGCGCGAGGCCCAGCACCACGTCGCCGAGGAACAACTCGCCTCGTGGCGGGAGAGATACCCGCGGGTCAAGGTGATCGTGGACGTCCGGTGTGCCCACCCCGTCAATGCGCTCGCCGCCGCCGGCGACCGGGCCGACCTGCTGGTCGTCGGCTCGCATGGCAGGAGCGCGGTCGGATCGATCGTTCTTGGCTCGGTCAGCCGAGGCGTCTTGCACCACGCGCGTTGCACGGTGACGGTGGTGCGCGCCAAGGACGCTCCCGCTCCGGCATAACGTCCGCTGTGTCGCCGCCCCCATAGACATCCCCCTCCGAGCCAATGCCGCCCCGGCGGCACCCTCCTCTTGCCGGATCGGGCGTTGCGGCTCATCCTGCGGGGGCGAGGCGAAGCACGTGCCCGACGTCGCGGTGCGGAGTGCTGACGGCGAGCGACGCATCTTCGCCTTCGCCACCAAGCGCCTGACCTGAGCGGGGAGGCTGACACGTGGGCGATACGACATGGGAGCGGTGGGGCGCCGCCAGCGGACTGGTCAGCGTCGCCGTCGGCGCTGCGGCCCTCATCTTCGAACGGGGCGGCGTACGCCCAAACGCCCCCGGCAACGAGATCACCGACTTCTACCTGCGCAACGGCCAGGCCCAGCTGACCCAGAGCCTGTTGTTCACGGCCGGCGCCGCGGCTCTGCTGTGGTTCGCAGGCAGCCTGCGTGCCTTCCTGGCCAGGGCGGAAGGCGGAACGCAACGCTTGTCCACGCTCGCCTTCGGCGCCGCTGTCGCCCAAGCGGCGATGAACCTCCTCGCACAGGCCTTCCAGGTCGGCCTGGCCGGCGCCCCGCATGGCGGCCAGGTGCCACCGGCCCTGATATCGATCATGGACGCGGTGTTCATCCTGGCCAACGTCCCGCTGGCGGTCATGCTGGCGGCGGTCGCCATGGTGTCGTTGCGCACGCACGCCTTCCCCTCGTGGCTGGGGTGGCTGGCAGCGTTGGCCGCGGCCGCCCACGCGCTGTTGTCGGCGAGCATCGTCACCGGCAGTGGGCCGCTCGCGGCCGGAGGGTGGTTGGCCACGGCACTCTACCCCGCGCTCACGGTGTGGCTGGTGCCGGCCGCGATCACGATGATCGTCCGGATCGGACACGGCGAGAGCGGCACATGATCCACCCGAGCCGCGCGTTCAGGTCATCGACTCATGCCTGGTGTTGCCGGTCTTTCGGTTGGACCTGGAATCGACCACCATCCCGCGAAACCGGGTCGGTGACGGCGGCGAACTCGGCTCCCGTTTCGACGATGACGTGCTGATCGGGCGGGACCGGCGGCGCCGGGGGCAACGCCGGCGGGGTAAAGCGGCGCAGCCGGTTGGCATTGCCCACCACCGACAGCGACGACAGTGCCATCGCGGCGGCGGCGAAGACCGGGCTGAGCCGAATACCGAGGAAGGGGTAGAGCACCCCCGCCGCGACCGGGATGCCGACCACGTTGTAGACGAACGCCAGGAACAGGTTCTGTCGGATGTTGCGCATCGTGGTCCGCGACAGCCGTACCGCGGTGACCACTCCGCCGAGCGCGCCGGAGATCAACGTGATGTCGGAGGCCTCGATCGCCACGTCGGTGCCGGTGCCGATGGCGAAGCCGACATCGGCCTGGGCCAGCGCGGGCGCGTCGTTGATGCCGTCTCCGACCATGCCGACCCTCGCCCCTTCTCCCTGCAGGCGGGCGATCTCGGCAGACTTGTGCGCGGGCAACACCTCGGCCAGCACCCGGGTGATGCCGACCTGGCGGGCGATGGCCTCGGCCGTCCGCCGGTTGTCCCCAGTGATCATCACCACCTGAAGTCCCAGCCGCCGCAGAGCCGCGACGGCCTGGCGAGAGTCGTCCTTGACGGTGTCGGCCACCGCGATCACCCCAGCGGGCTCCTCGTCCACGGCGACCATGATCGGGGTACGGCCCGCCCGGGCCAGGCGATCGGCCTCTTCCTCAAGCGCCGAGGTGTCGCCGAGCAGACGCTTACCGCCGACCAGCACACGACGCCCCTCGACGGTCGCCGCGATGCCCTGCCCGGTGACCGATTCGAACTCCGACGGCTCGGTGAGGATCAGTCCGCGCCCGGTCGCGCCCTCGACCACGGCCTGGCCCAGGGGGTGCTCGGAGGAACGTTCGGCACAGGCGGCCAGGCGTAGCACCTCATCGGCCGCCCAGTCACCGTACGGAACGACGTCCGTGAGCGCCGGCTTGCCACGAGTGATGGTGCCGGTCTTGTCCAGGACGATCGTGTCGAGCTTGCACGCGGTTTCCAGGGCTTCGGCGTCGCGGATCAGGATGCCGGACTGAGCCCCCTTGCCGGTGCCCACCATGATCGAAAGCGGGGTGGCCAGCCCGAGCGCGCACGGACAGGCGATGATCAGTACGGCTACCGCCGCCACCAATGCCAGTGTCAACGCCGGAGCCGGTCCGGCGACGAACCACACGGCGAAAGTCACGATCGCGATGGCGATGACCGCCGGGACGAAATAGCCGGACACCAGGTCGGCCAGCCGCTGGATCGGCGCACGGGATGCTTGGGCGGCCTGGACGAGACGGATGATCTGAGCCAGCGCCGTTTCCGCGCCCACTTTCTCGGCCCTGAACGTGAACGATCCCGTCTGGTTGACCGTCGCGCCCACCACGTCATCGCCCGGGCCCTTGTCCACCGGGATCGACTCGCCGGTCACCATCGACTCATCCAGCGTCGAACGCCCCTTCACGACGACCCCGTCGACCGGAACCTTCTCGCCCGGCCGTACGACCACCTCATCGCCCGGCACGACGTCCGCGATGGGAATCTCGATCTCCGCACCGTCGCGCTGAACCCGGGCGGTCCTGGCCTGCAGGCCGATCAGCTTGCGGATGGCCTCGCCGGTGCCTGCCTTGGCCCGCACCTCCAGCAGACGGCCGAGCAGGATCAGCGTCAGGATGACCCCGACGGCCTCGTAATAGACGTCACGAACCCCCTCCGGCAGCAAGCCTGGCGCGACCGTGGCCAGCAGGCTGTAGCAGAAGGCGGCACTCGTACCCAGCGTGATCAGGCTGTTCATGTCCGCCGAGCGGTGCCGCAGAGCGAGCCAGCCCACGCGGTGGATCGGCCAGCCCGTATAGAACATCACCGGCGCGATCAGCGCGAGCTGCACCCAGTGGTTGAGCAGGAACTCCGGGATCCATCCCGCGCCGAAGAGCTCATGCGCCATGACGGTGAACGCCACAGGCAGGGTCAGCACAGCCCCGACCAGGACCCGGCGCGACAGGTCGGCGATCTCGGCACGCCGCTCCGTCGCCTCGACATCCTGCGAAGGCGGTTCGGCCAACGTAGGTGTGGTGATCGCGGCGACATCGTGACCGTCGCCAGAGCCGGGTTCGACGATCAGGCGGCCGTGCACCATGTTCATCCCGCAGCTGAAGCCGTACTCCCCCGCGCTGCCCGGCGGCAACTCCACCGTGGTCTTGGCAAAGGCGGGCAGCGCCCGGCTGACCCCGAAATCGGCGAACACCACCCGGGAGGTGCAATCCCCGCTCTCCCTCCGGTTGAAGGTCAGCCGCGTGGGGGTGCCCTGCCGTACCCGGATGATGTCCGGCGAGAAGCCGCCGCGCACGACGATCTCGATCTCCTGTACTCCGTCACGCAGTTCGGCCAGGCTGCTCTTCCTCGGCCCGAAGAAGTACCAGCCGAGGAAACCCAGCAAGGCCAGGGAGACGCCGATCACGACCCAGTCGGTGGCGGTCACGACTGCCCTGCCTTCTTGTGATCCTCGCCCTGACGGTCATGCTGGGCGTCGCCGTCGTGGCCGCTCATGGATCGCATCATCATCAGCATCATGAGCGGGCAGCCCAGCAAGGCGACTACGAACAGGACCGTACTCGCCGGGGCGCCGGCCCAGAGCGCCACGATCACGGCCACGGCGGCGACAGCCGCCAGGATCAGGTGCTGCTTCATCGTGATGACCTCCGCAGGTGGTCGTCCTTCTCTACTATGCTCTCGCTAGCATGCGACGGAGGCTTCGCCTGTGCTATAGAAGAACGTCCTGATGATAGGGGTCGAAAGTCCCATCAACGGAGTGCTACCGGCCGTAGTAGATGAACCCCTGAGACCTCCTCCCTATCAGTACGGAGTGCGCTAAGCCCCCGCGCCGAACTCGACCACGGCACGGCCGCGCAACCTGCCCTCGCGCAGCAGTTCGAGGGCCTTCGCGATCTCGGACAGGTCGAACCGCTCGACCTCCACGCTGAGCTCCCCCGCGGCCAGGCGCTCGATCAGCGCCGGGGCCACCTCGCGAGCGCGCCGCTCGTGCCGGACCATGTTCACCGGAAGCAGCGCCACATCGTCGAGCAGCCAGGACGGCAGATCGACGGTGACGGAGGCCCCCAGCACGTAGCCGATCACGACGGCCCGGCCGCCGGGACGGACCCAGCGCGAGCGCTCGACCAGTGCGCTCCCCCCGAGCGTGTCGACCAGCAGGGACGCCGAGCGCGCCGCCGCCAGCTCCGCGACCGCCTCGGCGTCGTCGGTGACCACCCCGCGGATCCCCTCGGGCACCTGGCCGAGCTGGCCGGCCCGGCCGACCACCCCGGTCACCGTGGCTCCGGCCAGCCGGGCCTGCTGAGCCACCATGGCGCCGACCGCGCCGGCCGCGCCGGTCACGATGACCTCCTCGCCCGGCTCCAGGCGGGCGACGTCGTTCAGGGCGACGTACGCCGTGGTTGTCGGTACGAAGAACGACGCCGCGACCTCCGGAGGCAGCGGCGACGCCAGCGGGGTGACGGCCTTGGGAGAGACGCTGAGGCGTTCGCGCCAGCAGCCGTCGCGCAGCAGGCCGAGCGCGCCACCGCGAAGGAGCACCTGCGTACCCGGAGCCAGGGTGTCGGACTCCAGGACCACGCCGGCGGCCTCGACGCCGCCCACGTACGGAAGCGGGGGCTTCATGCCGAAGGACCCGCCGGCGACGGTCAGGTCCAGATGCCCCAGCGCCGCCGCCCGTACCTCGACCAGCACCTCCCCGGGCTTGCGTACGGGCTCGGGCAGCTCCTCCACGATCGGCGGGGCGCCCCACTCGTGGAAGCGGGCCCCGCGCATCAGCCGCGTCCCTTGCCGGAGAAGCCCGCCGCCGAGCTCTTGGCCAGGAAGGCCAGGCTGAGGGGGTTGTAGCGGGCGGCCTGCTCGTGCTGCGGCCAGTGGCCGCACTCCTCGAACAGCTCCAGCTCCGAGCCCGCGATGGCCTCGTGCATGGCGGTGGCCTCCGGCACGTCGCCGAACGGGTTCTTGCGGCCCCAGACGATCAGCGTGGGCTGGGTGATCTTGGCCAGATCGTCATGGCGAAGGATGTTGCGCAGGCGGGTGTCCATGTCCTGCAGGCATAGCAGATTGTCGAGGTTGTTCACGAACTCGGGCTCGTGGTAGATGGCGTGGCGCACCTCCACCAGCTCTTCGGTGGCGTCGGCCGGGTCGGCCATCAGCAACCGCAGCCGCTTGCGGGTCAGCTCCACGTCATCGCTGACCACGGCCTCGCGGGTGCTCGTCCGGATCCGCTTCATGACCTCGGGGTTGGCCACCGTCCCGCCCGCGCAGAGCAGTTGCAGGCTGGCCACGCGGTCGGGGTGGTCGATCGCGGTACGCCCGCCGACCCAGCCGCCGAGCGACTCCCCCACGATGTGGGCGCGCTCGATGCCCACCGCGTCGAAGTAGGCCAGCAGGTGATCGACATAGCGCGGGATCTCATAGGCGTAGTCGGGCTTGCCCGTGTAGCCGTGGCCCAGCATGTCGATGGCGTGGCACTCGTAGTCCGCCGCGTGCGCGGGCAGGTTGCGGGTGAACGCCTCGAGGTGGCCGCTGGTCCCGTGCAGGAACACCACGGGCTCGCCCGACCCGGCCCGGAGGCTGCGGGTAGGCACTCCTGCGGCGTCCACGTACGAGACGCTCAGGCTCAGGGGGCTCAGTTCGGTCCAGATACTCATCGTCACCTTCAGCGGTCGAGGGCGGGCTTGTCTTGGTTGATGCGGTGCACCTGGGTGTTGCTGCGGGCCGCGAGCAGGCGGCCGAGGATCACGGCCAGTGCGACGACCGGCACGGCGATCAGCAGCTTCGTCGATCTGGACATGCTCATCTCCATGGGTCCTTGAGGGAGTTCAGGAACCCGGTGACCACCGCGTGGTAGGCGCCCGGTCGTTCCTCCTGCAGGTGGTGCGAGGCGTGGTCCATGATGTGCAGGTTCCCGCGCGGCACCATGCGGGCGAGCATGAGCGGATAGTCGGGGGTGAGGAAGGCGTCCTGCATGCCCCAGAGGAACAGCGCGGGCGCCTGGATCTGGCCCAGTTCGGCGGTGAGGTCCTGCCATTCGCCGCGGGGTGAGTCCGACATGGCGGCCAGCTCCCGCTCCCCGGGGTCCAGGCTCTGCTCGTAGCGCAGGTCCAGGGTGGCCTCGGGCAACCGGTCGCCGTCGTACCACTCCAGCCGGGTGATGAGGTCGCGCATCTTCTGCCGCGTGGGCCCCTCGCCCCCGTAGTAGACGTCCCGCGCGTTGCGGCCACGGCGGCCGCCCTCGGGCAGGGGGGCGAGCGGGCCGTAGAACACCGGCATGCTGCCGGTGATGACCAGGGAACGCACCCTTTCGGGGTAGCGGGCGGCCAGGCACAGCGCGATGGTGCCGCCCCAGGAGTTGCAGACGAAGTCGGCCTTCTCCACACCCAGCGTGTCCATGAGTGCGACGGTCTTGGCCGCGTGGAAGTCCCACATCGGGCCGGTGATGAGGCACTTCTCCGACTTGCCGTACTGCAGGATGTCGACGATCAGGCAGCGGCGGTCGGCGGCGAACAGGGGCGCGACCGGGCCGAAGTCGCTCCATCCGGTGCAGCCGGGGCCGCCGCCGTGCAGGAAGATCGTGTCCGCCCCCGAGCCCAGGTCGAGGTAGTGGTATTTGACGCCGTCGGCGTCGGCGTACGAACCGGTGGGGGGTTCCATATCGCCTCCCTTAATCATTGGTCTCGTCCATCTCGGCGCGCGTCCGCGTGGTGGTGTCGACCGCCACCCGTACGAGCACCTCGCACAGGCGGCGCATGGCTCTGACGTCGACGGTGTTCATCCCACGGGCGAAGTCGACGTCGAACTCGCTGGAGACGACCTTCGGCATGCCCACCCGGGCGGTCGGGATCCCCCGCGCCCGCAGGATGTTGGCGTCGGTCGCGCCGCTGTTGCCGTCGATGGGCTCGTGCGGGCGCCCGGCCACGCTCTCCCAGGCGCGAACGGCACTGCGGACGACCCAGTCCTCCGGCGGTGTGCGCGTGCCCGGGATGGCCAGCACCATCTCGACCGTCAGCGCCACGCCCAGCTCGGCCGACAGCCCGCGGACGTACTCCGCCAGCTCCCGCTTGGCCGCCAGCGGCGGCGTGCCGGGCGCGATCCGCAGGTCGAGACGGATGCGGCAGGCCGCGGACGTGACCGCCGGCATGCGCTCCCAGCCGCCGGCGATCGAGCCGATGATCCCTTGGGGCGCGGCCGTCGCGGTGCGGTGACGCTCGGGATAGGCCGCCAGCCACCCCTCCAGGCGCGTCACCACCTTGGCGGCGGTCACGATCGGGTTCTGGTACGGCAGGCGGTGCCGGCTGCCGGCGTAGGTGTGGATCCCCGGTACGACGATCTCGAACCAGCACAGACCGACCTCTTCGTGCGCGACGAAGTCGCCCGGTTTGGCGATCACGGCGTAGTCGGGCTGCCAGCCGCGTTCGAGCAGGAAGGAGCAGCCGGCGCCCTGCCCGGTGTTCAGGCGGCCGGTGCCGTCGATGGCGTTGGTCGGCATGCCGCCCGCCCCGAAGGCGACCAGCAGGTCTCCGGCGGGCCGTACGCCCACCGAGGCCAGGGCCTCGCCCACGAGGAGGACGCAGGCCGCGTGGCCCTTGGGGTTGCTCGCGCCGAGGCCGGTGACGTAGGGGCCGTCGCACTGGGCCTCGGCCCGCATGTCGGGCCGCAGCCCAGGGCCGATCCACGGCACGTCCTCGTCCGGGTCGCCGGTGGTCAGGGTGTCGATCGGGGCGTACAGCATGAGGTCGGCGCCCGTACCATCGCCCCTCAGCCGGCCGATCGCGTTGGCCTGGCCGTCGTCGATGCGCTGCAGGTGCGACTCCAGGCCCGCGGCGGCGAGCCGTTCGGCCAGCCGCCGGGCCAGCGGCTCCTCCCCTCCGGTGGGGCTGGCGATGGAGGTGACCTCCACCGCGGCCTTGCGCAGCCGGGCCTCGGTGATCGTGGCGAGGGCCTCGGTCACCAGCCGCTCGCGCTCGGCCCCGTTCATGCTGATCGGGCGGGCTCGGCGGCAGGCACGGCGGCGGGCTCGATGACGGCGACGCCCATGCCGGTCAGCCATTCCGGCATCGGCGCGTAGGCCAGCCTCCGGCCGGGTGCGAAGCCCAGTGCCGCCGCCATGGTCAGCCAGGTACGCAGTTCCTGGCCGCCGTTGCCGGCCACCGCCTCGATCTCCGCCGTGGACAGGTCCGCGTACCGCGCCAGCTCGCCCTTCTCCAGCGCGGCGAGGAACTCCTCGTCGAACTCCGGGAAGATGGTCGGCCGGGCGGCGGTGATGATCTGCCGCCTGCGCGCGTCGTACCGCTGCCAGTCGCCCCGGCCCTCGCGCCAGGCCTCGACCAGGAACTCCTCGTCCTCTCCTTCGGGGTCCTGCCAGCGGCTCGGCCATGGGAGCCGGTGCGACAGGCCGCCCGAGGCGATGACGGCGACCCGCAGCTCGTCCGGCAGCGCCGCCACCGCGGCGGCGATGTTGCGCCCCAGCTCGACGCAGCGCCGCATGAGCGGCAGCGGCGTGGCGAACACGTTGACCACCAGCGGGATCACCGGCACGTCGAGGTCACGCAGGAGGTACTGGATCGCGTGACTCTGGCCGTGGTCGATCTGCAGCTTCGCCGAGATCGCCACCTCGGTGCCCGCCGAAACCAGGGATTCGGCGACGGCCTGGGCGACGGCGGGGTCGGTGCGCTGGGGCCCGGACGGCGTCCCGGCCTCTCCGGAGGAGACGACCTGGTCCACCCCGAGGGTGAAGGCGGGGATCAGGTCCAGCCAGAAGCCCCGGAAGTGGTTCGAGCCGATGATGATCGCCACGTCGGGGCGGGCTTCGGCGAGGGCGTCGCGGGCCGTGCCGAGCGCGTCGCGGAAGCGTTCGGCGTCGTCTTTGTGCTCGACCTGGTCCCAGTGCGTGTTCATGAGCGTGGAGTGGGACGCGCCCACGCCCAGGACGATCCTGGCCATCAGCCGGCCTGCTTCGGCGGCCGGACGTCCTGCTTCGGAGACTGCGCGTCCTGTTTCGGCGGCCGGGGGTCGTCGACGGCGAGCCCGGAGGCGCGCAGCCGTTCGATGCGCTCCTCTGTGACGTCCTCGGCGAGCTTGCGCCACTGCAGGAGCGAGTCGTCGGGACGATAGAGCCGTTCCGGCGGCGCGTCGGTCACCTCGACCATCCATTTGTCCTGGCCGGAGAACTGGCCGTGGAAGAGCCAGCGGACGGCGCCGAGATACTTGGCGTAGAAGGGCAGCGTCTTGACGCCCTTCTCGAAGTTGGCCATCGCGCCGACATAGAGATGGTTGTCGGCGTCGACGGGCACGTAGAACTCGTAGTGGATGAAGGTCGGGTAGACGATGCGCAGCACGCCCGGCATGCTCACCGAGGCGAAGCCGGGGAAGTCCTCGGCGGCGATGGCCGGGTTCACCTTGCGGTGGCTGCCGGTGTTGCCGATGTTGGCGACCTGCTTCGGCGGCTTGAGCTTGAACCACGCCTGGTTGTTCCACCGGCCGAGACCTGGGAAGTCGGCGTCCCAGTGCTGGGCCTCCTGCACCCGGTAGATCCAGCGGCCGCGGCGCTCGATCCGCGTCTCGTTCCACACCGGCATGGCCTTGAACAGCCGCCACAGCGCGGTGCGGTGCAGGTACTTCGCGTGGCCCTCGTCATAGCCGTTCTCGCAGGCGAAGCGCCAGTTCCCCTCGCGCGCCTGGATGCGCGCGCCGATCACGGCGGGGTTGTCGCGCAGCTCCTCGGGGAGCTGGTCGTCGATGGGCGGCGCGTCCTCGCCGTCCCCCACGAAGATCCACACCATGCCGAGGCGCTCCTCGACCTCGTAGGTGGGCTGGGTCACCTTGCCGCAGATCGGCGACTGCGGCCCGTCGGTGATCGCCGCCTTCAGATCGCCGGTCTCCAGGTCGAAGGTCCAGCCGTGGTACGCGCACGAGATCGTGCCGGGGAACTGCTGGTTGCCGTAGCTCAGCGGCACGCCCCGGTGCGGGCACCGGTCCTTGAGCGCGTACGCTTTGCCGCCGTCACGGATGACGACGATGCGCTCGCCGAGCAGGGTGATCGCCTTGGGCTTTCCCGTGATGTGCGAGGAGAACGCCACCGGATACCAGTAGCCGCGAAACCCGCTGCCGGCACCCTGGTAGTGGGGCCAGCTCGACCAGTCCTGGCGTCCGGGCAGCTTGCCCCGTCGTGACGGCCGGCGTCTGGCGACACCCCCGCTCGCAGCCGGCGCACCCGCCTCTGCACTCATTCTCGCCTCCGCTTCCCATGGCTTGTCGGGTGGCCGGTAGAGGCGTTCAGACGCGCCGCTCGGCCACGACACGCAGTTCACCACCGGCGCGGCCGGGCGGCCCAGCGGATCATCCCGCCCAGCGGACCGTGTCCCACTGAGCGAGCCGCGTTCCGGTCAGCGGTCCGCGACCTGCGAGTTCCCGTCGCCGGGGTGTGTAGCTTCCCTGGCTTGACAGGCGACTACCGGGAGGACCCAGGTGGAATCAGCATGATCCAGACCGACATCGTGATCATCGGAGCGGGACCGACCGGCCTCTACGGGGCCTACTGCGCGGGCTTCCGCGGCTTGCGGTCCGTGGTCGTGGACGCGTTGCCTCAGGTCGGCGGGCAGATTTCGGCGCTGTACCCGGAGAAGGAAGTACGGGACGTGGCCGGCATCCCCGGCATACTCGGACGCTCGCTGGTGGACGCGCTGACGGCCCAGGCGGCGACTTATGACCCGGTCTACCTGTTGGGCAGGCAGGCCGTCGAGCTGCGTCGTGACGAGAATGAGCGGCCCGTGGTGGTGCTGTCCGACGGCACGGCCGTACACGCGCAGGCCGTCATCCTCACCTCGGGCATCGGGACGTTCACCCCGCGCCCGCTGCCGGCCGGTGAGGAATGGCTCGGCCGGGGGCTGACGTACTTCGTGCCGGACCCGTCGGAACACGCCGGTCGCGATGTCGTCGTCGTGGGCGGCGGGGACAGCGCGGTCGACTGGTCGCTCGCCCTCGCGCCCCTGGCCAGGTCGGTGACCCTGGTGCATCGCCGGGCCGCGTTCCGCGCGCACGCCGCGGGCGTCGAGGCCGCCCGGGTCGCGGGGGTGCGCATCGTGATCGACAGCCAGGTGGTCTCCCTGTCGGGCGGCGAGCGGGTCGAGAAGGCGCATTTGCGTACGCGAGGCGAGGGGGACCGGGCCCTGCCCGCGGACTCCGTCATCGCGGCCCTCGGATTCATCAGCGACCTCGGCCCGCTCGCGGACTGGGGCCTGGAGCTGCGCGGCAGGTCCGTCCTGGTGGACCAGCGCATGCGAACGAACCTGCCCCGCGTGTACGCGGCCGGCGACCTCACCGAGCACGCGGGCAAGGTCCGCCTGATGTCGGTGGGCTTCGGCGAGGTGGCCACCGCGGTGAACAACGCCGCCGTCGAACTGGACCCCGAACTGGGCCTCTTCCCCGGCCACTCCACAGACGCCGCCTGACCCCGTACCCCACCCAGAAGACAGGAGAGATCCATGAGCTATGTCATCGGCCCGGCCTGCATCGACGTCAACGATCGCGCGTGCGTGGACGTGTGCCCCGTCGACTGCATCTACGTCGGCGACCGCAAGAGCTACATCAACGCCGCCGAGTGCATCGACTGCGGGGCCTGCGAGCCGGAGTGCCCGGTTGAGGCGATCTTCGTCGACCGTACGGCGCGCGGCGACGAGACGCGCACGCTCTTCCTCCAGGACGCCAAGGACTTCTTCACCGAGGTACTGCCCGGCCGCGACGAACCGCTCGGCAACCCGGGAGGCGCCCGCAAGGTCGGCGACCTCAACACCGACACCGCGCTGGTGACCGGCTACGACGGCTGAAAACCGCGGATGTCCGGAGTGAGCACTTCGGACATCCGCGGCCTTCAGCGTACGGCGTCAGCGTCCGGTGAACCGGGGCGGGCGCTTGTCCAGGAACGCCTGGAGTCCTTCGGCGGCGTCATCGGTGTGGATCAGCTCCATGACCGCCTCGCGCTCCACTTCGAGCGCCTCTTCGATCGGCAGGCCGTACCCGGCGTCCACGACGTGCTTGAGCAGGCCGATCGTCCCGGTCGGCTTGACCGCCAGGCTCTCGGCGTGCTCGGCCACCACCCGGTCGAAGTCCTGGTCGTCGGCCACCACGTCGACCAGCCCCAGATCGAGCGCTTCGCCCGCCGACAAGCGCGTACCGTCGATCATCAGCCGCTTGGCCCGATGCGGGCCGAGCAGGCGCGGCAGGCGCTGGCTGCCGCCCGCCCCCGGGAACAGGCCCAGGTTCATCTCGGGGAAGCCGATCGTCGCCGAGGCCGCCAGGATGCGCAGGTCACAGGCGAGGGACAGCTCGGCGCCGCCGCCCAGGGCATGACCGTTCATCGCCGCGATCACCGGCTTGGGCGCCAGTTCCAGCAGGCGCTGCACCTCGATCCAGCGGCGCATCTTCACATGGTTGGCCGTCGAGAGGTCCCGCATCACGGCGATGTCCGCCCCCGCCACGAAGAAGCGGCCGGTGCCGCGGATGACGAGGCAGCGGACCGTGACGTCCTTGGCCAGCTCGGGGATGATCTCCAAGAACTCCTCGATCATCGCGGGGTCGACGGCGTTGGCGGGCGGCCGGTCGATGACGATCGTGGCCGTCCCCCCGTCGCGCCGTACGTCCAGGACCGGCCGGTTCGGCTGGTTCATCGAGACTCCAAAGTGTCGAGACCCCGGGCTTCAGCCGCGGGGAGGAGGTCGTGGGTCAAGGGGGCGGGTGTCATTCCAGGACACCGCGGTCGCGTACCTGGTGTCATTCCAGGACGCCCGCGTCACGTAGCCGGGCGAGCTCCGCCTCGTCCATGCCGAGCAACTCCTTCAGCACCATGTCGGTGTGCTCGCCGAGCAGGGGCGCCGGTGCCGTGAGCGCTCCGGGGGTGTCGGACATGCGGATCACGATGCCCTCGTGCCGTACCGGACCCGCGATCGGGTGATCCAGCACCGGGTAGAAGCCACGCGCGGCCAGGTGCTCGTCGGCTTCCACCAGGTCCCGCCCGGTGGCGACGACGGCGGCGGCGATGCCCAGCCCTTGCAGCTCGGCCGCCAGTGATCGGCCGTCGTGTCGCGAGCACCAGACCGCCAGGGCGTCGTCGATCTCGTCCTCGCGCCCGCGCCGCTCCTCCAGCCCGGCAGAGGCCAGCGCGGCCAGCTCCGGCACTCCGGTGTGCTCGGCGAGGCGCCGCCATTCCTCGTCCACGCGTACGGCCAGCGCGAGCCAGCGATCGTCGCCGCTGGTCGGATAGACACCGTGCGGCACCATCCGCGGATGCCGATTGGGCCGCACCACGGCACGCGGGTCCCCGGACCCGGCCTCGGCACGCGAGTCCCCGAGCTCGGCCTCGAGTACGGCCGGTCCCATCGACGCGGCCATCGCCTCCAGCTGGGAGAGATCCACATGACCCGCCCGACCGGCCGCGATCATGTCGAGCACGGCCAGGACGGCCGAGTTGGCGGCCACCATGTCCCCCAGCCCGAACGTCAGCCCCTGCGGACCTTCCCCGGGGTCGGCGGTCTCGCTGGTGAGCCCGGACATGGCGGCGAGTGTGTCGGCGAAGGTCACCGCGTCCCGCCACGGCCCGCTCTGCCCGACCCCGGCCATCGACACCAGGATGACGCCCGGGTTCAGCTCCGCCATCCGGTCGTAGGACAGCCCCCACTTGGCGAGCACGCCGGGGCTGAAGTTCTCGATGACCACGTCACACTCGGCGACGAGCCGCCGCAGCACCTCGCGGCCCGGCTCGGTACGCAGGTTGAGCGCGACGCCGCGCTTGCCCCGGTTGAAGTTGATGAAGTAGCCGCTGTCGTCGAAACCGGCGTCGGGGCGCAGTCTCATCGACGGGGCGAAGCGCGTGGGATCCTGCCGGTGCCGAGATTCGATCTTGATGATGTCCGCGCCGTGCTCCGCCAGCGTCTTGGTCGCGTACGGGCCGGCGAGCACCCAGGTCAGGTCCAGAACACGGACCCCGGCCAGCGGGCGCCCGGTGCCCGTCGCCGCCCGGCGGCCCCGGGGGTGCGCGGTCCGCCAGGGGGCCTCGATGGGGGCGGGAAGCGGCTCGGTGAGGCGTACCGGGCGCGGTGGCTCCGCGGCGGGGAAGGGGAAGCCCACGTCCGTGACACCATCCTCCGGTAGGCCCTCGCCCAGGACGCGGGTGAAGAAGCCGCGCGCGACGAGCTGGGGGTTGGCGGGCAGGCGCGCCGCCGTGGCGACCTCGGCCCACGGCAGCGCCCGAGCGCGTCCTTCCTCGGCCACCGACGCGGCGGAGCGTTTCGCCACGAACCTGGCCACGATCTCGTCCACGTGCTCACGGCCCCGCCAGCGGAAGACGGGATCAGACCACTTCTCCTCGGTCAGGTCCGCCGCCTCGCCCGACTCCGCCATCCAGGCGAGCAGATCCGTCCACATACGATCACTGCCGGAGTAACCGCCCGCGACATGACCGTCCGCGGCGCGGAAGACGCGGTGCGCCACGTGCTCGTACACCCCGCCGTTGCGGGAGGGGTACCGGCCGGCGTGGATCCAGGAGATGGCGGCCGTCTCCAGCGTGGCGGCCACCGCTTCCTGCACGGAGACGTCGATGAGCTGCCCCCGCCCGGTACGGTCGCGGGCGATGACGCCGAGCAGCGCCGCGATGGCCGCGTGCGCCCCCGCGAGCTGGGTGGCCTGCTCGCGGGGCGGCGGCTTGGGCTGCCCGCCGGGCTGCCCGCCCAGCCAGCCCATGCCACCGGCGGCCGCGGCCACTAGATCGTCGGCTCGCCAGGCGCTCCGGGGGCCGCTCGTGCCGAACGGCGTGACCACGACATGGACGGCCCGCGGCCAGCGCGACGACACCGCGCCGGATCCCGCGCGCACGCCCGCGAGCTCTTCGAGCGGGCCGCTCTCGATCACCACGTCCGCCTGCGCCACGAGCCCGTCGAGCGCCTCGGCGCTCTCGGGTACGCCCACGACCCGCTTGCCCGCGTGCCAGTGCAGGGTCTCCGCGCGCGACAGCACCGCGGCGGCCGGACGTTCGACGCGTACGACGTCGGCCCCGAGCCCCACCAGCAGCCTCGCCCCGTTGAAGGCCAGCTCGTCGGTGAGGTCCAGAACCCGCAACCTGTCCGGCACACCCGCTCCTCTCAGCGGCACGTATTGACGGCTCGAACGTAGAGGGCCGAATCGCCGGGACGCGAACATCCCGGTCTGTCCAGCGGTCCGGGTGGCCATCCCGGTCTGTCCGACAGCCCTCGCGGTCAGGCGATCCCCGCGCCGACGTCCCACGCGTCCGATCGGTCAGACAATCGCCGCGCCCGCGTCCCACGCGTCCGATCGGTCAGGCGATCCCCACGCCAGCGTCCCACGCGTCAGGCGGCACTCCGGCGCCGCGCAGCTCACCCTTGACGACCTTCGTGGCGGCGTTGCGCGGCAGGTCGTCGAGTACGCGCACGTAACGCGGAACGGCGTGGCGCGGGAGCCGGTCGAGGCACCAGGCGTACACCTCCGGCGCCCGGACGACGGCTCCGGGCGCGGCGCTCACCGCCACCAGCACCTCCTCCTCGGTCAGCTCGGAGGGCACACCGACCGCGGCCACGTCGAGGACACCGGGCATCGCGGCCACCACCTGCTCGACGTCCCAGGTGGCGATGTTCTCGCCGCGCCGCCTGATGACGTCGGCGCGGCGGCCGGCGAAATAGAGGAAGCCGTCGTCATCGAGCCGGCCACGGTCCCCGGTCGTGAACCAGCCGTCGCGCAGGACCTTCCCGGTGGCGGCGTCGTCGCCGGCGTACCCGCTGAAGATGATCGACCCCGCTCTGGGCCGCGCGGTGATCTGCCCGACCTGTCCCGCCGGGAGCGGCCGGCCGTCCTCGTCCCTGATCACCACCTCGTACTCCGGGACGGGCCGGCCGGCCGAGCCCGGCCGCCGGACACCGGCCGTGCTCACCGCCACGTCGGCGAGCTCGGTGCACGCGTACGCCTCCAGCAGCGGCACGCCGAACCGGTCCTGGAAACGCCTCGTCAGGGCTTCCGGTGCCGGTCCCCCATAGGCGCGGCGCACTTGGTGGAGACGGTCGGACTCGGTGGCCGGAGCCCGTTCGAGGATGGCCGCCACGGCGCCCATGAAGTTGAACGCCGTGACCCCCTCCCGCCGGCAGATGTCCCAGAACCGGGAGGCGGAGAAGCGCGAGTGGGCCACCAGCGTGGCACCGGAGATCAACGCGGGCAGCAATCCCGCGTGCCTGACGTTGATGTGGTTCCAGGGGAACACGTTGAACAGCACGTCCCCCGGCTCGTACCCCATGGCCCGGGCCACCCGCCTGGCCTGCCGGACGCCGGCGAAGTGCGGCAGCAGCGCGCCCTTGGCCCGGCCGGTGGTGCCCGAGGTCGCCATGACGACGGCCGGATCCGCCGGTCCCGGACGCCACTCCGGCAGGCGGCGCGGCGCGGCGAGCAGGTCGTCCATGTCCACCGACCCCGCCAGCTCGGCCCGTGCCCGCTCGGTCACGAGCACCACGCGCTCCATCTCCGCGGCCAGGGCGACGAGGTCGGGATTGTCATGTACGGCGTCCGTCCCGGCGATGAGCACGCGCGCCCCGGTGGCCCCGGTGAGGTGCCGAGCCGTGGGAAGCCGGGCGTCCAGGGCCAGCGGCACCTCGACGGCACCGAGCCTGGCCAGGGCGAACATCACCTCGACCAACCGCGGACCAGGACGCAGACACGTGACGACCCGATCGCCAGGGGACACCAGACCCGCGAGCCCACGCGCGACGGCGGTGGCCCGCGCCCGGCACTCCTCGACGCGGAGCGACGTGCCATCCTCGAACCGCACGAGCTCCGTCTCCGGCGCGACGGCCGCGCGACGCTCCAGCACGTCGAGCATCGTCTCGGGCGAGGCCGTGACATCGTCCGCGTTTTCCATGGTCTCCCTCACGATCGGCACTATGTGAGGATGTCCCATGCCTCATCCAGGAGACGACAGCGGGTGGAGGTTTCAGGATTGGGCCTCGCCGAACGCACGGAATTTCACGGGTGGGCCTCGACGAACGCGCGGATCAGGCCGAGCGCCGACAGGTCGTAGACCTCCTCCACCGCGTTGGCCGCCAGGTGGCAGATGCGGAAGCGGGCCGGCGGCGTGATGCCGAGCCGGGTGTTCTGCAGGTAGGTGTAGTTGATCAGGACGCGGTAGCGCAGGAAGTCCGGATCGGCGAAGACCCGGTCGTGGTAGGTGTGGCTGGAGAACATCAGCCGGTGGAAATCGCTGAGTCTCGGGATGGCGAGTGCCTCCTGGTGGGTGCCGGGGCGGATGAGCCGGCCGCGGGCGATCAGCGGTTGGGCGCGGCGGCCGTACTCGGCGATCAGGTCAGCCCATTCACCGACGAAAGGGACGGGCGCGCCGGTGGCGCTTTGGGCGCTGGTGCTTACAGTGCCTGTGCCTTCGGTGCCTGTGGCTTGGGTCCCTGTTCCTTGGGCGCCCGTTCCTTGGGCTGCGGAAGTGCCGTCGAGGGTCGCGATGACCGCGCGCACCCTGCCGGTCAGCTCGTCTCGCCGGGCCTGGTAGTCCCGTTCGAAGCCCGCCCGTACGGCGCCGGGGTCGGCGCAGCGGGCCAGGAAGCCTTCGGCGTGGGAGCGGTAGGAGACGAAGCTGCGGGTGATCGGACCCATGGCGGTGTGGGAGGTGGCCAGCATCAGCGCCATGGCCAGGCCCTCCTTGGTGTCCTGGCCCGAACGGACATGTCGCAACATGTCGAGCAGCAGCGGGGTGCTGTCGGTGTGGAAGTCGGCCAGCAGGTCGGCGGCGTCCTCGTCCAGCGCCTGGTGCCGGGCGTCGTAGGGGGCGTTGTGGAGGGAGTTGTCGGGATACCAGGGGGTGAGCGGGCCGGGATCCTTCTCCTGTTCGGCGAGCACCCGGTGCTGGGCGAGCAGCGCGCGCTCGTCGAGGACGGCGGTGGAGGGGTGGGCGCGCAGGTAGGAGCCGATGATTTCGTCGATGGCTTGCCGTACGGTATCCGCCCAGGTGGCGGGGTCGGTCTTGACATTGAGCCGCAGGTGGGGACCCCGGCGCCAGTGCCGTAGCACGTGGACGGCCTCGACGGTGCCGCTCAGGTGGCGCAGCAGCGGGCCGACGGCGTCCAGCAGCAGGTCATCCTGGCCTGGCACGTCGTGGTAGGAGATGTGGACGCTGTGCCAGCGGGACGGCTGGAGGGGGGTCATGGCGAATTCACCTCTCGTGAAGTGCGGCCAGAGTGCGCATGGTCAGCAGGGCCAGGCGGTTTTCGGCGGCGGGCGTGATGCCCAACCGGTTGTGCAGGAGGTGCGTGCAGCGCAACAGGATGTACGGGACGGCACGGGCCGTGAGGGCCCCGAGCTCTGGGGGCTCCAACGCCTTGGCGACGGCAGGGGCTGACTGCTCCAGCGCCCCGGCAATGGCATGGGCTGAGGGCGCCCGTGCGCTGACGTTGGCAGGAGGCTCCAGTGCGCTGGCCAGGAAGGCCGCCGGCGACCCCAGGTCGGCCGGGTCGGGCAGGGCGGCGCCGAGTTCGGTCAGGCGGTCGCGCAGGGTACGGATGGAGGACGACCAGGCTGCCAGCGGCCCTGGGATCGGCCGGTTCCACAGCCGCCGCGTCTGCCGCAGCAGGCCGCCGGCCTCTCGCCGGAAGACCTCTTCCACGTCAGGTGGCACCGGAGTGGCCCCGAGCCGGAGCGCGAAGGCCTGTGCCGCGACCTGCGGGTCGGGGAGGTAGGCGGCCATGGTGAGGGTGTAGGCGGCCAGGCCGATCGCCACCCGCCGCCCTTGAGCGGGGCCAGTGGCGAGGATCTCGCAGGCAAGACGGCTGGAGTCGGTGAAATGCTCCTCCACGGCCGCGATGCGGGCTCCCTCGCCGTAGACGTGGTGCTCGGGCAGGTAGGTGATGAACTCCACCGAGTCGTTGGCGTACAGGCGGTCCTCGTGGTCGGCCCGGCGTTCGGCGTGGGCGAGGCGGGCCGCCAGCGCCTGGTAGTCGGCGGAAGGGATGTCGCGCACCGACGGATGCTCGGCGAAGTAGGCGTCGGCCCGCCGCCGGATCAGGCCGCGAATCCGCCCGGCGTCGCCGCCACCCCGCGGTTTCACCCTGAGCCGCAGGTGAGGGCCACCCTCCCAGTAGCGCAGGAAGAAGAACCCGGCCAGCTCCTCCCGCAGCTCCCCCTCCAGGGGCGCGATCACCTGCGCGATCAGGTTGTCGAGGGACCCCGCGTGGAAAAGGTGGGCGCTGATCCAACCCGGCACCGCACCAGATCCCACGGGAGCGGTCATGGGCGTTCTCCCGTGGCGGTGAGCTGGAACATGTACTCGGTGACGCGCCTCTCGTCGTCGCCGTAGCGCGGATTGTCCGCGAGGTCGGGCAGCACCTCCTCCAGCACCACCAGATCGCCGGGGTCGCTCGCGGCGCGGGCCAGGTCGAACAGCAGGAAGCAGTTGGCCGCGTCCACGTACAGCGGTTTGCGTGCCTTGGTGAAAAACCCCTTCGCCCTGTCCGCGGGGAGGACCCGGGCGAAGAACCGGCGCGGAATGCCGTGCTCGGCCAGCCAACGGGCGAACCGCACCAGGTAGGCCGCCTCGCCCTCCCCCTTGCCGGGGGTGGGCAGCTCCCCGGCGGGCAGCCGCCAGCGGGCGCGGGCCAGCGTGACCCGCCCGACTTCCAACCGCGGCCACCGCCACCCACCGCTACTCTCCCCGCCGCCACTCTCCTGACCGCCGCTCTCCTGACCGCCGCCCAGCCGCTGTCCGGGCGGCAGCGCCACCGGTGGCTCGCCGAAGACGCGCACCAGAAACGAGTACGCGGGAGGCAGCAGATAGGGGGCGAGGAGCCCCAGATGCATCGGACGTACCTCGGAACCGCCCGCATCGCGCAGCACGACCAGCTCACGCTCGGCCTCGTAGCTGACCCGCAGCTGCGCCGGTGTCAGGGCGTCCGGGCTGTCGTCTGTGGTGAAGGGGTAGTCGATCGCCCGCCCCACCGCCGGCCGCAGATTGAGACTGGTACCGAACGCCGCCAGGCACTCGGCCACCTCGTGGCGGTCGAGCTCCGGGGTTTCGTGACGGTCGAGCGCGGAGATCTCGTGGCGGTCCGGCACGGGGGTCTCGTGACGGTCCCGCACGGGGATCTCGTCGGTGACCCGCGCCAGCAGGTGATGCAGGCGGCCCAGCCCCCGGCCGTACCCGCAGGCGATGGTGTTGACCACCAGGCCCGGTCCCTGCGGCGTGGTCAGCGCCTGGCCGTAACAGCAGATGGAGCGGGGCGCGCGGACGTAGCGCGGCCAACCGGCGGCGAGCTTGCGCACCAGCGCGGGATCGACCCGGATCACCCCCGACGGGTCCTCGCTCGCGGCCCGCAGCGTCCGCCACGTCTGGCGGCGCAGCTCGGCGAGGGCGGGCGCGCCGTCCCCGGGGTTCCCGCCCGGCGGCGGGTGCAGCAGGGCTCGCAGCTCGGCGGTCTGGTGGGCCTGCCGGTAGAACCTCAGGAACGGTACCGACGCGGACGGCCCGTATTCCTCCCGGAACAGAG
Organism: Nonomuraea sp. CA-143628; assembly: GCF_050942315.1. Classification (NCBI taxonomy): domain Bacteria; kingdom Bacillati; phylum Actinomycetota; class Actinomycetes; order Streptosporangiales; family Streptosporangiaceae; genus Nonomuraea; species Nonomuraea sp. CA-143628. The sequence goes on along the minus strand of NZ_CP192072.1, from coordinate 5,774,144 downwards.
CGGTGGCTGCCAGCTTGACCGGCAGGTCCATGTCCAGCAGCCCCAGCAGCTCGCGTACGGCGTCCAGATCGTCGAAGACCGGCCGCCACCGCTCCTTGCCGCATCGGGTCACGCCGCCGATCAACAGGGTCGTCTCCGGGCTCGGGGTGACGAGCCGCACCGGTCCCTCCCCCAGGCTCAGGCTCCGCGCCTGCTCGTCGATCTGCTCGGCCCGGTGGGCGCGTTCGGCCGCACAGGTCAGATCGGGGTAGGTGGCCACCGCCTCGTCGAGCCGCCGAAGCGCGGCGGCGGCGGGGTGGTCGGCGGGCAGCCAGGCGATCAGCTCGCCGAGGGGGTCGCCGGACTGGTCGGCGTAGGGACGCCGCCGTTCCAGCAGCCCCGCCTCCAGCAGGACCGCCACGACCCGCGCCACCTGCCCGTCGTGTCCGTAACGAGCACGCAGCGCCTGCCCGGTCGGGTGCGTCGCGGTACGGACGGCGTCCAGCACGGCGCGTACGGCGTCGACGGCCGGCACGCTTCTGATCGGCTCGCTCGGACCGGCGCCCAGGAACCAGATCCGGCCCTCGTCCTCTGTCGCCGAGGGATTGACCCGTAGCCGTACGCGGTCGACCAGCTCGGGCCGGTCGGCGAGCGCCTGCCAGATCCGCTCGACGACGAACGGGTGCAGCTCGGCCACACCCCGACGTACCAGACGTTGAGCGGGAACCACCGCCGGTCCGTGCTCCGTCCAGTGGCCGAACCCGGCGGCGGTGAAGGTCGCGTACGGGCTGGTCTTGGCCGCCACCCGGGCGACATACCGGGTCAGCCGCAGGAGCGTCTGCCGCCCAGGTACGGCGTCCGCCTGGCCGGCCAGCCACTTGTCCAGCTCGGCCGACAGCACCGGGCTGCTCTGGGCCAGGCCGTGGCGGAAGGCGTCGGCGGCGACGACCTCGCGCAGCCGCGTCGTCTTCTCGCGCCGCTCCGCCGCCAGCACGCCGGGCAGCGCGCCCTCCAGCTCGTCACGCCGCTCCAGATGGTCCAGCCACGCCGTGATCCGCTGGCCGAGGCCGTCCGGCAGCGCCCAGAGCACCTCCTCCGATCGGGTACGAGCCTGCGGGGCACGCGTACTGAACAGCGCCCGGCGCAGCGCGACCAGCAGCGGCTTGAGGTCGGGCCGAGCGTTGTCGCCGATCACCTCGTGCAGTGCCTCGGACAGGGCCGCACCCTCACTCGCCACCATGGCCGAGAAATCCAGCAGCTCGTCGACGAGCGACCAGGTGCGGGTGAAGCGCAGGTCTTCCAGGTCGCCGACCGCCATCCCCGCCACCCGCACCCCGAACACGGGCGAGAGAACCGAGCGAGCCTCGCCCTGGTCCGCGTGGCTGCTCTGGGGCATGCGCATCACCTTTCGAGCCGTTCAAGCCGGTCGAACCCTTCAAGCCGATCGGACCGATCGGACCGTTCAAGCCGATCGGACCGATCGGACCGATCGGACGGATCGGGCCGATCGGGCCTTTCGGGTCGTTCCTGGCTTTCGCGACGGCGGAGCGGTGTGCCCGCGCCCTCGGGCTCGGGCACACCTGATCAGGACGTGATCTCGGTCAGATCTCGTCGGACGGGAGGGCCAGGCAGCTACCGCCGCCGCAGAAACAGCCGAACGACGCGGCGTTCTCAGTCATGCCGTGGCCCGTGGTAAGAAGCTCGATGGAGTCGGCGGGCAGCACCTCGATGCTGTCCACCACGAGACCGTCAAGGTCGAGCTGGATTTTGTCGGACATGGTTTTCCTTTCTCCCTTCATATGGGGGATGGATGGCACCCACGCTTGTCGTAGGTGTGGTGCCGTCGCCTGAGCCGACGCCGTCCACCGCCGGAGCGGGGAGACGCCGGATGAGCGACGGGCCTGTGGGGGGTCGGCCGAGCAGCAGGAAGCTCAACGCCTGCCTGCGACTGCCCGTCAGACCGAGTGCCACCTCAGTGGCGGGGGTGGTGCCGTCGGAGTGGATGCGTGAGGTGAGACCGAGCGCGGCGGCGGCCAGCGTGGCGCGGTGGACGGCCAAGCCTGTCTCGGCCTGCTGAAGGCGGTACCAGCGGTCACCGAAGCACTGGACACCACCCAGCGGGTCGCCCACCGGAACGAGTACCGCCGCCGCACTCCGCAGAGCGACGCGGGTGTTGGGCGCCAGTGGTCCGCCGGTGATCCGTGCGGCGGGCTCGGCGGCGATCCGTAGCAGGGCCCGCTGTTCGGCGTCGTAGTGGTAGGCCCCCACCGGCAGGCCCTGGACGCGCAGCGCGAGCACGCACAGCGTGATCGTCGGCGAGATGGAGGACAAGTCACCGGGGTAGGTGGCGGAGGCGGCGGCGAGGATCTGGGCGAGCGCCTGGGCGCTGATCGGCTCGGGCCGGTATCCGACGATGGGCGAGGCCCGGTGGGGAATGCCGTCGGCGAGCCGTATGGGGGTGACGTCCGGCAACGAGAACCGTGGTTCTCCTCCTGGCGTCGCGCTGGGCTCAGGATCGGCGGGACAGACATCGCGCGCCGATGTGGTGGTACGAGAGGCGGTGAGCTCGGGATCGGCAGGGCGGCCATCGCACGCCGACGTGGTGGTATGAGAGGCGGTGAGCTCGGGATCGGCAGGGCGGCCATCGCACGCCGCGACAGTGGTCCGAGTGGCGGCGTGTAGAGCGGCCAGGTAGGGCAGCCGGTCATTGATCGGCGGCGGGTCCACGGGCCAAGGGGCGAGACCATCGGCTGTGGGCCGACGCAGGGAGTGGGCGGGCCGGGACGCGAGATCATCGGCTGGGGACCAACGCGGGGAGTGGGCGGCGTCGGCCTGCCGTACCGGCTCATGGGGGGCGCCTGTGAGAGTGAGCACGGCCAGCACGCTCTCCGCGGCGGTGTCCAGACCGAGCAGCCGGTCAGCTGCGGCGTCGTCGAACAGCAGATGGACCGATGCCCCCAAGCTCAGCTTCTCGGCGAATGCGACGGCCTGGGCGGCGAGGACTCCAATCTCCTGACATTGCAGGCGATACGCGAAATCGCCGTACTTGAAACCGGTACGCCAAAAGACGGCGGACAGCACCAGCACCAGATCGGGTGGCTCGGGCGGGGGCGCGGCGAGCAGGCCGGTGAGTGCCTGGCGGTGGTCGCCGGAGTGCAGCGTCTCCAGGGCGTGATGCACCGGGTCGTAGTGGAACAAACCGCTGGGCAGACCGGGACCGCCCGTGGCGAGGTAGCCCTCGATCGGATAGAGCCCGCCGCCAGAGGGCGCCGGACGGCCCAGGGTGATCCTCGGCGCTCCCTCGGCCGGCCGCCCCTGCTCGTCGACCGGATGGACCCAGTCGACCCGGACCAGGCCGAGCAGGTCACGCAGCAGTTCGCCGACCGGGCCGGAGGGCAGTGGGAGGCGGGTGGCACCGAAGTAGCGTTTGTACCGCGCCGGGGCGGCGCTCCAGTCGGCCGGGCCTGGCGCGCGACCCCGCAGGGCCTCCAGATACGTGCGGATCGCCGCGCCTGCCGCGTCCATGGCGGTAGTCATGGGAACGGGTGGGGGTCGGGGTTGAGCTCGCCAGGGCACAGGTCGCGCTCCCGATGGCCGAGCAGGCGAGGCAGCGACAGCAGACGGGGCAAACCGTGCGTACGGCGGAAGCGGTGGCCGAAGGTCATCGACGCGGTGCCGGGCACCAGCACCTTCGCGCAGGCGAAGCCGCCCGCGCGCTGCTCGGAACCGGTGGTGTCGACGGCGATCACGTCCAGCCCGGTCGCCAGATAGCGGCCGACCAACTCGGCCAGGTCACCGGCCAGGTCGTCTCTGGCGGGCCAGGTCCTTCCGGTGATCGGCGGGCGCGGCACGTCAACGTGCGGCTCATCGCGGGCAGGCCAGGTCTTTCGAGCGATCGACAGATGCGGGCCGTAGGTGGGCAGGAGGTCGCGGGCAGGCCAGGTCTTTCCGGCGATCGGCAGGCGCGGTCCGTCGGCGGGCAGGAACGCCAGCCGCCCGAAGGCGTCGGGATGCCCGTAGAGCAGGGCGTGGTCGTCCATCTCGCGTACTCGGTCGGGCGCGGCCAGCAAGCACGCGGCCCGCTCGGCGTCGTAGCGGCGCGTCAAGCCTTCGATGCCGGGTCCGAGTTCGGCCAGCGCTGAGGCCAGGGCATGCTCGGGGTCGGGGTGGGCGGCGGCGCCGCACATCGTGTACGGCCGGCCGGGGCCGCCGACCCGGTCCACCGCCATCGTCCAGAAGGCCGGTACGCCCTGCTCCAGGGTCATGTCGAAGACCATCACCTCGTAGCCGAGGTCGTGGCGGATCCGGGCGGCGGTCATCGGGATGCTCCGGTCCGCAGCCGAGTCCAGGTCCACTCGCGGGGCGGGCAGGCGGGTGTACCAGGTGGTCAGGAACGCGTCCCGTTCGGCGACCTCCAGCAGGCCGTGGAAGACCGCTTCGGCCAGGCAGCCGCCGATCGCGCATCCGTTGGAACACTCGTAGGCGAATCCGAGATCGCCCTCGGGCCGTGGGCCGTAGTAGGCGTAGCTCTCCGGTATGAGGAGCGGCTCGGCACGGGCGAAGGAGTAGCCCCATACCCAGGCTGTCGGCCGTACCTGGTCGAAGCGGACGAAGGGGAAGTCCGGCCTGCCGTACCAGTCGTCCGGGTACAGGCCCAGCGTGCGCGGGTCCAGGGCGTGATCGGCCACCTCCGCGTATGGGGCGTGGACGACGGTACGGCGGCCTCGGGGACGCAGGCCGGCGTGACGTTCGAGCGCCTCGGCCATCGCGGTGAGCCGCGCCGAGGCGAAGTCGCGCGATCGGCCGTAGCCGTGATTGCTGTCGTGGCGGGCGATGGCCGGACGCAGGTGGGCGACCGCCGTGGCGCTGCCACGCGCCGTCCCCGTTGCCAGGGATTGGATCAGGCCGGTCTCGGCGTCCACGTACAGCCGCTCCAGCTCCGTCTGACGCCTGGTCAGGCTCCGTAGCCGGAAGACGTACGGGTCGGATTTGGGTGACGGGCCTAGGGCCGGGACGCGAGGTCGATCCTCCGGCAGGTCGGCGCATTCCGGACAGAGCGGGTCGGGCAGCAGGGGATGCCGGGTGAGCAGCCCGGTCTCGATGGAGATCCGCAACAGCGCCCGATCGGTACGCGCGGAGGCCGGATCGCGGTGCAACCGGTCGGCTTCGGCCGCCACCAGCGCCCCGACCGCGGCGGCCAGCAGGGGCGTCACCAAGGCGCATGGCCGGGCGACCAATTCCTGACCGTACTGCTCTCGCAGCGCGCGCCGGGCCCGCGCGTCCGCCCGGTTGCTCGCGCGGCGGCGCTCGGCGCAGAGGGGGCAGCCTGGTCGGGGCGGCCGGGCGGCCGGGCCGATCAGCACCCATCCGGTGTCTGTCCGTACGGGCAGCCAGGGAATACGCGCGGCGACCGCCTGCCGGTAGACGCGCTGGTAGTGGCGCGTGTCGTCGGCATCGTGGGCTGTCACGAGCACGTCCGGCGTGCCGATGTCGTAGGCGGCCTCTGTCAGTGGAGCGCCCATGAGTGGGGCATCCGACAGCTGGGCGCCTGTGGATGGGGCGTGGTTTGAGACAGGCGGCTGCGGCAGCGCCGACGCGATGGCGTCGCGCAGGCGGCCGGACCCCAGCAGAGCCACTCGCAGCGGCGCAGAACGGCGCTCCTCGGTCGGCAGGTGGCCGGCCGGTGCAGGGCTGTGCTCGCCATTCAGCACCGGGCCGGCCAGAACGAGCTGTGGTTCACCGGACGGCGCAGGACCAGCCAGTACGTGGTGCGGTTCACCGGACGGCGCAGGACCGGCCAGTTGCGGTTCACCGGTGGGCACCGGATCGGCCGGCGCGTCAGTCATCACACAGCACCACTCGCACCACGTACGGCAGCAGTTCGGCCGCGGCCGCGTCGTGGTGCATCGGCACCACCACCGGCACATGCCCGGCCGCCTGCAGCGCCTCCGCGAGGAGCTTCCATTCCGGCGGCTCCTCGCCCGCCCACCAGGACGGCACCGGGTCGGCGTAGGCCGGTTGGCGGGCGGTGCGCGCCTGCCAGGCCAGCAGCGCGCGCTCGACCGCGTCCCGCAACGCCAGCCCTGGTGTGGTGGCGCAGGCCACCGAGATCGCGGATCCGTAGGCCACCGCATAGGCGGGGATCTGGAGCACGCCGGTGAGGTCGCGGATCTCAAGTCGCTCCCCCGCGGTCCGCAGCAGTGCGAGCAGGTGGGCGGCCTCGGCGTCCGCGACATCCTCTGGCGATACGCGAGCACCGACCCTGGCGTCGGTGTCCGGCATCGAGCTCCGCCCGGCTGAGGCGTGGGCGTCCGGCAGCACCTCGGTATGCGAGCACCCCCCGACCGAAGCGTGAGTCTCCGGCAACACCTCGGTATGCGAGCACCCCCCAGTCGTGGCGTCCGTGTCCAGCGGCATCTCGGCGTGCGAGCACGGCCCAGCCAGGGCCTGGATGCTCAGCAGCAGCACCTCGGCATGCGAACGCAGCCCGGCCGCCAGCGCGGCCGCCCACGACAGTCCCGCGCCCACGCCGATCGGCGGTCGGCCCCCGACGGTGAAGGAGGGCGCGGGCACCCGGCGCGGGCGGCCGGTGAGCGGCTCAAGGCCCCACGTCTCGGCGTTCTCGGCGGTCAGGACGCCGTACGTCGCACAGGCGGCCAGCAGGGCGCGCACCCGCGCGGTTCGCCGATCCCGGCCCCAGCCGACAACTCGCGGCGCGGGCGCCCAGCTGGGCAAGATCCGGCGCGGGTCGGAGACGACGGCCCGGCACACCGACACCGGGACCTGGACCAGGTCTTCCTCATCCAAGGTCCCCAGCAGCCCGGTGCGGGGGTCCACATATCGCGTCGCCCGTTCGAGCAACTCCTCCGGCGAAATCGGCTCGGCCGCCTGGAGCCGCTCGACCGTCGCGCGCAACCCGTCAGCGCCGTCCAGTAGTACGCCGGGCGCCGACCCCTCCCTTCCCTCGCGGTACGGAACAGCGGACACCCACGGCACCACCCGATGACGGCGCATCTCCAGCGTGTGCAGGTCCACCCGGGTCGCCGTCGCGTGCCCCTGCTGCCCCTCGGCCAGCCCGGTGAGGTGGGCGAAGCACGACAGGGCCGGTTGCGCGGCCAGCACCGCCGGGACCGGACCGGCGAGCAGGTCTGTGCCGTCGTCGTGCTCATCGTGGTGCGGCAGACCACCCAGACGGAGCCAGCACGAGATGGCCGGGGCCGCTGGGCCGGGGCCGACGATCCATGCCTCGGTGGGGCGGAGCAGGATCTGGCCCAGCGAAGCGCCCGCCGGGCACGCCTGAGCCGTCGCGAGCAGGTCGGCCGTCTCCGTACCAATCTGAAAGACCACGTCGGCGTCGGCCCACAGCGGTTGGGCGGTGTCCACGCGTACCCGCTGTGCCTCGTCCCGCCGAGCCCTGGCCGCGGCATACTCCAGCTTCGCGGCTTCCTCCGCGGGGGCCGCCACGCGGACCTGCCGCCAGCCCGAGACCAGGCCCGCTTCCAGCAGGGCGAGCAGCACCGGGCCGTGCCCGGCCAGGGTGACGCGCGCCTCGCGCAGCCGCTCGAACCGCCGCTCGGCCGAGCCCAGACGGTGGCGGACGAAGGCGATCTCGGCGGCGTAGATCCGCCGCTCGCACTCGCTCAGGCCGTGCGGCTCCTCATCCGCCGCTTCGACGACGAATCCCTGACCGGCCAGCGTCTCGACCAGGCGCACGACCATCAGGCGGCGGTCGGCGGGAAGGGCGGCGACCAGCTCGGTCAGGGTGTGTTCGCCGGTCAGGTAGGGGGCGAGCTTCTTGAGCAGTTCGTATGCCTGTGCGCCTTTCAGCGTGCATGCCCCGTGGTCGGCATGGATGTACGCGCCCTCGTCGGAGGGCACGTAGCGGACGTCGTCCCGCAGCCGTGGTCGCACGCCATCTCCTGATGCCCATCAACTTTGCCCATGCAAAGAGTAATCTATCGACTACTGATAGTCATCAGTTGAGGTCATGCAGTATCCGGTGGACCAAAAGCGCAGGCGGTCAGGCGTCCAGCCCCTTGCGTAACAGCCCCCATGCCCGTGCGGCGGCGACTCGGCGGGCAGGTGCCGGCCGCTGGACGAGGGCCGCCGCGAGCATGCCGACGGCCATGACCAGATCCTCGGGCGTGAGGTCCGGACGGATCCGTCCAGCGCGCTGGGCTTCAGCGAGTTTGTCCGTCAGCAGGTCCGCCACGCGGTCGCGCACCGCGATGAGACGGGGATCCGCCGGAGGCACGCGCACCATGTCGATGAACGCGGTCGAGGCGATGGCCTGCTCGGTGATCAGGGCCAGTACGTCGTCGAGAGTGGCACCCGGTTCGGCGGCCAGCGCCTCCAGCGCGGTCACCCCCTCCTCGAACACGGCGAGCGCGAGGCTGACGCGGTCGGGGAAGTGCCGGTAGAGGCTGCCCTGGCCGACGCCGGCCGTGCGGGCGACCATGCTGAGCGGCGCGTCGTAGCCCGCGGTGGCGAACACGTCGCGGGCCGCCGCGATCAGCGCCGCGCGGTTCCCGGCCGCGGCGCCGGGCCCTCTGTTCATCCGGCGTACGTCAGGCATGGCAGCAACGATAGCAACCGGACATCAGAGTCCGGCTGTTCGACTTCATGCATCCACCCCTCTCGACACATATCAGGCCCAACCATTACGTTGTCACCGGACACGATTGTCCGGTTATGGCCTGCCACCGCTTGCCCGATCGAAAGGACCATCTCTTTGAGCACCTTTGACAACAAGGTCGCCCTGGTGACCGGAGCGGGCTCCGGGATCGGGCAGGCCATGGCGGTCGCCTTCGCCAAGGCCGGCGCCCGCGTCGTGGCCTGCGACATCGACTCCGGCAGCGCCGAGCGGACCGCCGCCGACCTCGGTGACGCGGCCATCGGCGTGGCGGCCGACATCTCCGACGAGGCCTCGGTGGCCGCGCTGATCGAGACCGCGATCAGCACGTACGGGCACATCGACGTGCTGTGCAACAACGCCGGGATCATGGACACCATGGCGTTGCCCGCCGACATCCCGCTCTCACTGTGGGAGCGGGTGCTGAGCGTCAACCTGACCGGCACGTTCCTGGTCACGCACGCGGTGCTGCCGTACATGCTGAGCCAGAACAGCGGCGCGATCGTCAACACCGCTTCCGAGGCCGGCATCCGCGGCGGCACGGCCGGGGCCGCCTACACCGCCTCCAAGCATGGCGTGGTCGGCCTGACCAAGAGCGTGGCCTGGGCGTACGCCAAGAGCGGCATCCGCTGCAACGCCATCCTGCCCGGCCCCACCATGACCGGCATCGCCACGAACACCACCTTCGACCCGGCCGGCGCCGCCCGTCTCGGCCCCGTGCTCGCCCTCGGTGAGAGCATGGCCAAGCCGGAGCAAATGGCCGACGCCGCCCTCTTCCTCGCCTCCGACGCGGCCTCGTTCATCAACGGCGCGATCGTCCCGGTGGACGGCGGCTGGTCGGCCGGCTGAGCGAGCGCCGGTCAGGACGTCTTCGGATCCACGGCGGCGAGGGGCGGCCAGGCGCGCGGGTCAGAAGGCGGGTTGTGGGCGCGGACGCTCGCTCAGCGTCGTGCGGATCCGGCCGCAGGAGCCGTCGAGATGGGCGGTGAGCGCGGCCAGCGCGGCGTCGACGTCGCCCGAGCGGACGACGTCCCTCAGGCCGACATGATCGTCGGCGACACTGGCCAGTTCCCGATCGGTGTTGGTGATCTCCATCACCGCCGCGAACAGCGGCCGGTGCAGCGCCCAGGTCGCGGTGAGCCAGCGATTGCCGCCGAGCGTGTAGAACCCGCTGTGGAAGTCGAGATCGGCGGCGGCGAACTTGGCGGGATCGGCGGGATCGGCCGCGATCCGCATCTGGTCGAGAGCCTCGTCGATCTGCCCCCAGTCGGCGCTCTCAAGGCGGACGATCGTCTCCCGGATGGCCAGGCTCTCCAGAGCGCCGCGCAGCGAGTAGAGCTCCAGGAGGTCCTGGTCGGACAGGCCGCGGACGAAGACGCCCCGCTTGCGCGTCTCGACCAGCCCTTCGATCTCCAGCTGGCGCAGCGCGTCGCGGACCGGCCCGCGGCTCACCCCGAAGCGCTCCGCGATCCTGCCTTCGACCAGATGCGTGCCCACACCCAGCTCGCCGCGCACGATGAGCGAGCGGAGCTGGACGAGCAACTGATCTCCGAGCGGTGGATTGCGCAACGGATTGATGATCGTCACCAGCTCGCCTCCCATGTTGTCCACCCGAACGGAGACTATCGTTGCTTGCCGTAGACGGTAAATGTTACCCGTCAACGGTTAACCGTTCTCCGAAGGCAGCTAAAACCTCGAAACCCGGATCCTCGACGCTTCCGCCCACAGGCAGCGACTGGGCGGTGGCCGGGCAGGCGCGGCCCCCCGAAAGCCGTGCCTGTCACCGCGTCAGGTCGCCACCGCGTCACCCGGCCGACCGGACGAGACGGAGGGGGCGGCGGGAGTGGACGGCCTGCCGCCCCGGCCGCTCAGCGTGATCATGATCGCGCCGAAGACCGCCGTGACGGCGAACACGGTGAAGCCCCAGCTCTGCGCGTGGTTGGCCAGCAGAACGCCGCCGAGCCAGGGCCCGAAGACCGCGCCGAAGCGGCCCATCCCGGCGGTCCACCCCAGGGCGGTGGCCCGGCTCTCCGTGGGGAAGCGCCCGGCGACCGCCGCGTACACCATCGTCTGGGCGCTGAACAGCCACACCCCGGTGAGGAAGACGACGACGTAGGTGAGCGGCAGCGGCATGCGGACGCCCAGCAGGAAGGTGCCGACGGCGGTGAACGCGAACCAGAGAGCGGAGACGCGGGTGGCACCGAAGCGGTCGGCGATCCGGCCCGCGACGAGCATGCCCACGATGCCGCCGAGGTTGATGACGAGCAGGAAGCCGAGCGCGGAGCCCAGTTCGTAGCCGTTGGCGCGCATCATGGTCGGCAGCCAGGTGTTCACGCCGTAGACCAGCAGCAGGCCGCCGAAGGAGGCGAGCCAGAACAGCAGGGTCGGTAGCCACAGGGAGTTCTGGAACAGGCTGCGCAGGGCGGCCCACCGGTCGGCGCGGGTGCCCGAGGCGTCGCCGCTCGCGGGAAACTCGGCCAGGTCGACGCCGTGCCGGCGGGCCAGCGCCTCGGCTTCGTCGCGGCGCCCGCGGGCCACCAGGAAGCCCAGCGACTCGGGGAGGAAGCGCGCCACGAGCGGCACCGCGAGGATCAGCGGCACGACTCCCACCCAGTACAACGAGCGCCAGCCGAAGGGGCCGACCAGCCACAGGCTCAGCGCGGAGGCGAGGATGCCGCCCGCGTGGTGAGCGGTCATCAGCAGGCCGATCATGAGGTTGCCGCGGCCGCGCGGGGCGTACTCGACGACCATCGCGATCGCGATCGGCAGCAGGCCGCCGAGGCCGAGCCCGGCCAGGAGACGGCCGAAGCCGAACACCCCGAGCGAAGGTGCGACGGCGCACACGCCCGACGCGATCGAGAACAGCGCGCAGCATCCGGCGATGACCTTCTTGCGGCCCGCCCAGTCGGTGACGGTGCCCGCCGCGAGCGCGCCGACGAGCATGCCGAAGGTGGCGTAGCTGCCGATCTCGCCGCCCCGCGCGGGGGTCAGTCCCAGGGTGAGGTCGTCGAGCATCTTGGGCAGTACGGCGCCGTACATGAACATGTCGAGCCCGTCGAAGAGCACGACCATCCAGCACAAGCCGATTACCAGGGCGACGAGCCTGGTGGGCCGCCCCGAGGCGACGGCCGGTGGGGTTGAGGACATCTGGTTCCTCTCGGAGATTCCTGGGGGGTGGGAGTGCCGCCGACCGTAACTCGCGACAATCATGTTGGCAATATGGCTAACAAGATTGTTGACAATTTTGTCGCCCTAGATTTAGCCTCATCAAGCACTCACAGAGAAGGGCGACCGATGCCGTACGAAGACGGCCCGATCAGCGGCGAACAGGCGAAACTGCGTGCTCTGGCGGCGTTGCGCGAGGCCATCACGCGGGGGGACGTGGCGCCCGCCCAGCGTCTGGTCGAGCACGAGCTCGCGGAGCGGTTCGGCGTGACCCGAGGCGGCATCCGGGCCGCGCTGATCGACCTGACCGCCGAAGGGCTGGTCGAGCGCATCCCCAACCGGGGTGCCCGGGTCCGGGTGGTCACCCTTGAGGAGGCGGTCGCCATCACCGAGTGCCGGATGGTCCTGGAGGGGCTGTGCGCGGCCAAGGCGGCGGCGCAGGCCACCGACGAGCAGCTGGCCGAGCTCGCCGCCATGGGCGAGGCGATGGCCAAGGCGGTCGCCGACGGTGAGCCGCTGACGTACTCGGCGCTCAACCACGAGCTGCACACCTACATCCGCGACATCTCCGGGCAGCAGGTGGCGGTCGAGTTGCTGGAACGGCTCAACGCCCAGCTGGTCCGGCACCGCTTCCAGCTGGCCCTGCGGCCCGGCCGGCCGCAGAAGTCCCTCAACGAGCACCTGGCGCTGATCGAGGCGATCCGCGCCCACGACCCGGCGGCGGCCCAGGAGGCCGCGCACGCCCACCTGGCCAGCGTCATCGCGGCCCTGCGCGAATAGCGCCGTCCGGCGGCGCCAAACCAGCAGGCCCGAAGCCGACCCCTACCCCGAGGAGAGCGATCATGACCGACGACGCGAGCCCGGCGGCCGCGGCGCAGTCCACGCCGGCCGTGCAGACCACGCCGGCGGTGCGGTCCACGCTGGTGGTCAGCGCGCATGCCGGCGACTTCGTCTGGCGGGCGGGCGGGGCGATCGCCCTGGCCGCCGCGCGGGGCGAGAAGGTGACCATCGTGTGCCTGTCCTTCGGCGAACGCGGCGAGTCCGCGAAGGCCTGGCGCGAGGGCAGATCCCTCGAAGAGATCAAGCGACTGCGGCGCGCCGAGGCCGAGCAGGCCGCCGCGACTCTGGGGGCGGACATCCGGTTCCTGGACGCCGGTGACTACCCGTTACGGGAGACGCCCGAGCTCACGGACGAGCTCGTACGCCTCTACCGGGAGGTGACGCCGACCGTGGTGCTCACGCATCCGCTGGAGGATCCGTACAACGGCGACCACCCAGCGGCGGCCCGGATGGCGCTGCAGGCCCGGATCCTGGCGCAGGCGATCGGCTACCCGGGGCCGGGCGAGCCGCTCGGCGCGCCGCCGGTGTTCTTCTTCGAGCCCCACCAGCCGGAGATGTGCGGTTTCACCCCACAGGTGCTGCTCGACATCACCGAGGTCTTCGACACCAAGCGCAAGGCGATGGAGTGCCTGCCCGCCCAGCGGCATCTGTGGGACTACTACACCGACCTGGCCACGCGTCGGGGCGTGCAGCTCAAGCGCAACGCCGGCCCGAATCTGGGACTGCCCCACACCACGTACGGCGAGGCGTACATGCGCCCCTTCCCCCAGGTGACGGGGGTCCTGGCATGACCGGGGTGATCGTCACCGACCCGCCCAGGGCCGACGCCGCCGACGTGGCCGCGCTGGCGCGCTTCGGCGTGGCCACCGTGCACGAGGCCCTGGGACGTACGGGGAGCCTCGGTCCCGGGCTGCGGCCCATCCAGCAGGGCGTACGCGTCGGCGGCACGGCGGTCACCGTCCTGTGCCGGCCCGGCGACAACCTCATGATCCACGCGGCGGTCGAGCAGTGCCGCGAGGGCGACCTGCTGGTGGTCACGACGACCTCGCCGTCCACCGACGGGCTGTTCGGGGAGCTGTTGGCCACGGCGCTGCGGCGGCGCGGCGTGCGCGGGCTGGTGATCGACGCAGGTGTACGGGACACTGCGGAGCTGCGCGCGATGGGGTTCCCCGCCTGGTCGGCGGCCGTCTGCGCGCAGGGCACGGTCAAGGCCGGCGCGGGGTCGGTCAACGTGCCCGTGGTGATCGGCGGCCAGGTGATCAGGCCCGGCGACGCGATACTCGCCGACGACGACGGTGTGCTGCGCGTACCCCGTGACCTCGTCGCCACGGCCGTGAAGGCGGCGGCGGCGCGGACCGCCAAGGAGGAGGCCACGCGGGCGGCCTTCGCCGAGGGCGAGCTCGGCCTCGACCGGTACGGCCTGCGCGAGACGCTGTCCCGGCTCGGCGTGCGCTACGTGACGGCCGAGGAGTACGGACGCGCGGAGACGGCCACATGACGGCCGAGACGGACGGGCGTGAGGGAGTGGCCGCGTGACCTCCGGCGAACGCGACGGTGACGGGGACCGCGAGCGCGGCCTGCGGTGCGCGCTGATGCGCGGCGGCACCTCCAAGGGCGCCTATTTCCTCGCCGAGGACCTGCCCGCGGACCGGGCGGCCCGCGACGACCTGCTGCTGCGCGTCATGGGCAGCCCCGACCCGCGCCAGATCGACGGCCTCGGCGGCGCGCACCCGCTGACCAGCAAGGTGGCCGTCGTCTCCCGCTCCGGCGACGACGCCGCGGACGTCGACTACCTCTTCCTGCAGACGGGCGTCGAGACGGCCGAGGTCTCCGACCGGCAGAACTGCGGCAACCTCCTCGCCGGGGTGGGCCCGTTCGCCGTCGAGCGCGGGCTGGTCCCGGTAGGCGACGGCGAGACCACCGTGCGGATCCGGATGCTCAACACCGGCGAACTGGCCGCGGCGACCTTCCCGACCCCGGGCCGGGTGGTGAGCTACGAGGGTTCGACGGAGATCTCCGGCGTGCCGGGCACCGCCGCCGCCATCGTGATCGAGTTCATCGGGGGCACGGGCGGCCGGCCGCTGCTGCCGACCGGCCGCGCCCGCGACGAGGTGGCCGGCGTCGAGGTGACGTGCGTGGACAACGGCATGCCGGTGGTCCTCGCGCGGGCGGCCGACCTGGGCGTCACCGGGTACGAGAGCCCGGCGGAACTGGAGGCCGACGCCGCGCTCGCCGCCCGGCTGCGCGAGATACGCCTGGCGGCGGGGAAGCTGATGGGCCTCGGCGACGTACGCGACACGACCGTGCCCAAACTGACCCTGCTCGCGCCGCCCCGCGACGGCGGCGCCGTCTGCACCCGGACGTTCATCCCGGTCCGCTGCCACACCGCCATCGGCGTGCTGGGCGCGGCGAGCGTCGCGGCCGGGCTGCTGGTCGACGGCGGCATCGGCCACGACCTGGCCGTCCTCACCGGTGCCGGGGATCGGCTGACCGTCGAGCATCCGCTCGCCGGTGCCGGGGACCGGCTGCGCGTCGAGCATCCGACGGGGTTCCTCGACGTCGAGACCGTCGTCGAGCAAGGGCCGTCAGGCTCCCCCCACGCGGTGCGCACGGCCGTCGTCCGCACCGCCCGCAAGATCTTCGACGGCACGGTCCACCCACGCCCGTCCGACTCCTAGAGAGGCTCTGCTATGGCCCCGCCGCTGGGGGACATCGCCCATCTCGGCCATGTCCGGCTCCTCACCCCCGACCCCGACCGCAGCCTGTGGTTCTTCACCCAGATGCTCGGCATGACCGAGAGCGGCCGTTCCGGCGACTCCGTCCACCTGCGTACGTGGGACGACTACGAACACCACAGCCTGACGCTCACCGCCCACTCCACCTCCGGCATCAGCCGTACGGCACTGCGGACCTCGAGCGAGGAGGCGCTGAACGCGCGGGTCAAGGCCCTGGAGAACGCCGGCCTGACCGGCGCGTGGGTGGAGGACGAGCCCGGGATCGGCCCCCTGTACGTCACCCACGACCCCGACGGGCACGAGATCGCCCTCTACTGGGAGAGCGAGTGGTATCAGGCGCCCCCCGAGCTGCGCCCCGGGCTCAAGAACCAGCCGCAGGCCAAGCCCGGCCAGGGTGTCGGTGTACGGCGGCTCGACCACGTCAACTTCCTCGCCGCCGACGTCGCCCCCAACGCCGACTTCACCCACCGGCTGCTCGGGGCCAGGCCCACCGAGCAGATCGTGCTCGACAGCGGCAGGCTCAGCGCGCAGTGGCTGACGTTCACCAACAAGTCGTACGACCTGGTCTACACCGAGGACTGGTCGGGCTCGCATGGGCGCCTGCACCACGTCGCGTTCGCCACCGACAGCCGCGAGGACATCCTGCGCGCCGCCGACCTGTGCCTCGACAACGGCGTCCACATCGAGACGGGACCGCACAAGCACGCCATCCAGCAGACGTTCTTCCTGTACGTCTACGAGCCCGGCGGCAACCGGATCGAGCTGTGCAACCCGCTCACCCGCCTGGTGCTGGCCCCGGACTGGCCGCTGATCACCTGGACGGAGGAGGAGCGGGCCAAGGGACAGGCCTGGGGGCTGAAGACCATCGACTCCTTCCACACGCACGGCACCCCTCCCCTGGCCTGAGATGCCGTAAGGACCTGAGGTCCCACGCCCTATGCGCCCCGGTGTGGGCTGATTTCGGTATCTTGCGTAGTTCAGGACCGACCGAAACCACCCGCTACAGAAGGGACGGCACGTGCTCGACGATGCCGGTCTCCAGGCGCTCCGCGAGGCGGCCCGCCTATCCCCGGACAACCTTCCCCTGCGGCAGCACCTGGCCGGGCAGCTCCTGGCCAAGGGGTATCTCGGCGAGGCCGAGGCCGAATACCGCGCCGCGCTCGTGCTCGCGCCCAAGGACGCGGGCATCATGGCCGGGCTGGCGGAGGCGTTCGTCCGGCAGAGCGCCTACGGCGCCGCGCTGGCCGCGCTCGAGCCGTTGCTGGCCTCGCCCGGCTACCCGCCCAAGGTGGGCGTGCTGGCGGCGCGGGCGCTGCTCGGCGAGGGGGACACGGCGCGGGCGGGCTACCGCTACCACGAGGCGGTCTCCCGCGACCCGTCCGTGGGAGACGCCGACCTGGCGGCCCGGCTGTCGGCCCCGCCCGCCCCACCGTACGGAGCACCGGCGCCTGCCGCATCACCAGCGCCTCCCGGGCAGTCCTACGCCGCACCGCCCCCTCCCACCGGACAGGCTTACGCCGCACCAGCGTCCACGTCGGCGCCCACGCCGGTGGACGGGGCCACTGCCGAGGTCGAGCGCTCCAAGCTCAGCTTCGCCGACGTGGCCGGCATGGAGGCGGTCAAGGAGTCGCTGCGGGTCAAGCTCCTGCTGCCGATCCAGCAGCCGGACCTGTTCGCCGCCTACGGCAAGCGCGCCGGTGGCGGCGTCCTGCTGTACGGGCCGCCGGGAGCGGGTAAGACGCACCTGGCCAGGGCCGCCGCCGGAGAGCTCGGCGCGTCGTTCGTCAATGTGGGCCTGGCCGACATCCTGGACATGTACATCGGCTCCAGCGAGCGCAACCTGCGGGCCACGTTCGAGCTGGCCCGGCGCAACCGGCCGTGCGTGCTGTTCTTCGACGAGGTCGACGCGCTGGCCGCCCGCCGCTCGGACATGCGCCAGGCGCACACGCGGCAGCTGGTCAACCAGTTCCTGGCCGAGCTCGACGGCGTGGACCAGAACGCCAACGAGGGGGTCCTGGTGCTGGCGGCCACGAACGCCCCCTGGTACGTGGACGTGGCGTTCCGCCGTCCCGGCCGGTTGGACCAGCCGGTGTTCGTCCCGCCGCCCGACCCGGCGGCCCGCGCGGCCATCCTGCGCCTGCTGTGCCGCGACAAGCCCCTGGCGGAGATGGACTTCGACGCGGTCGCGCGGGTCACCGACCATTTCGTCGGCGCGGATCTGAAGGGCGTGGTGGACCGGGCGGTGGAGGTCAAGCTCCAGCAGTCGATCAGCGCGGGCCGTCCCATCCCGCTGTCGACGCCCGACCTGCTGGCCGCGGCTCAGGGCGTACGGCCGACCGCGGTGCGCGAATGGATGGCCACCGCGCGCAACTACGTGATGCACTCCAACGACTCCGGCGCCTGGGACGAGCTGCTGCCCTGGGTCAAAGCCAAGTGGTGACCACCGCCGATCCGGTACAGCGGGCGCGGACCCTGCTGGGGATGCGCCGTCCGGCCGAGGCCGAGCGGGAGCTGCGTGGCGCGCTCGCCCAGGATCCGCAGCACATCACCGCGCATTCCTTCCTGGCGCTCGCCCTCGCCCAGCAGGGCGTCGTGGCCGAGGCGGTCGAAGAGGCGCATGAGGCGATCCGGCTGGCGCCCGACCAGTGGCTCACGCACTACGTGGCCGGACAGGTGCATCAGCTCGCCCGCCGGCCCGACGAGGCGATGGCCGCCCTCCACGTGGCCCTTGAGCTCGAGCCCGAGTACGCCCCGATCTGGGAGCTGCTGGCCCGCGTCCATGTGTCCAAGAGTCAGTGGACCCAGGCGGCCGAGGCGGCGCGGCGCGGGCTGGCCATCGACCCGCAGGAGTCCGACCTGGTGAGCCTGCTGGCGGTGGCGCTCACCGAGCTCGGGGAGGCGGAGCAGGCCACGGCCGCCGCCGCGGACGCCGTGGGGCTGGACCCGGAGAGCGCCATCGCGCACCTGGCGTACGGCCGGGCGGCGCTGGCCTTCGGCGATCCCCGGCAGGCGGCGGACGCCTTCCGCGAGGTGCTCCGCCTCGACCCCGGCTTCGACCAGGCCAGGGATCTCCTGGTGACGGCGCTGAAGCAGCGCAATCCGCTCTACCGGCGGCTCGCGCGGCTGCGGGGCGGGTTCCGTGGCGGCCGGCTGGTGTTCCTGCTGCCCGCGGTCCCGCCGCTGATCGTGGTCTTCATCATCATCGCGCTCCTGCACTGGGCGGCGTGGGTCACCGAGGCGTGGACCACGCTGCGGCTGGCCCGCGCCAAGGCCACCCGGCTGCTCTTCGAGGGCGCCGAGGCCCGCGTGGCCGTGCTGTGCTGCGGCCTGGTGGCCGTGGGAGTGGCGGTGCTCGTGCTGGGCGTGGCGCTCGGCCAGGACACGATCGGCACCGCGGGCGTGGCGGTCATGGCCCTGGTCACCGCGGTACAGGAGGCCGTGCACACCGGCTCGGCGCGTGGGCGGGCGATCCTGTACGGCTGGACGGGCCTGCTCGTCGTGGCCATCGTCATGGCGACGATCCTGGCCGCGACGGGCGTGGCGCTGCTGAGCGTATACGCCGGGCTGGCCACGATCTGGGTCGCGGCAGGCGTACGGCGCGTGCTCGGCCACCACGGCTAGGCGTCCGGCACACACCCGGCCGGCGGTTCGCCGCCGCCTCGGCCACCGCGGCCGGCGCTACGCCCGAAGGGCGGAGCTGAGCCCGGTAATGGCGGTGATCAGGTTGTCCCCCAGCCGCCGCCAAGCCCGCTCGGCGGTGCCGGGGTCGGCCCGGCGGTCGGCCAGGTCGGCTTCCAGTTCGGCGCTCATGTGGACGATCAGCTGCCGGATCATCGCGCCCCGCTGCGCGGAGAGCTCAGGATCGGCGGCCCGCCCGGGCGGCTGGCCGAGCTCTTCCAGGCGGCGGAAGGACGGCATGTTCAGATGCGCCTGGATCGTGTATTCGCGCAGGCTGGGCTCCACGACGGCCTGGGCGAGGAACCGGCCGTACCAGGACGGCGTGCCCACGTCGATGTGATGCTCGATGCTCGGCAGGACGAGGCAGGTGGCCCAGTCCCGCAGGGACATCTCGCCCGACTCGCTCAGCGCGGCCACCATCGCGACGCGGTGCTTCTCGATCGCGGCCATGTGCCGGGCCAGGATCGCGTGGATGAGCTCGTCTCGGGTGCTGAAGTGGTATTGCACCACCGACTTGTTGCGCTGGCCCGCCGCCTCGCCGATCTTCCTGATCGACACGTTGGCGAACCCGTGCTCCGCGTAGAGCCGCTCCGCGGTGTGCATCAGCTTGTCCCTGGCGAGCGCGGATCGGGGCGAGATCGAGGCGGCCGTCTCGGAGAGCGTCACGTCGCACTGACTTTCATGACCGTTGCCCGACCTCGCCCTTGTTCACTAAACGCTCTGGTTCACCGCGCTCTGGTCGCGGTCCCTGCCTCCACCGGGGCCAGATTACCCGTATCGCGGCCGCTCGGGATGAACGCGGCGATCAGGAACGCGGCCAGCGCCGCGCAGCCGCCGATGAGCATGGCGACCCGGAAGCCGGTGAGGGACGGCAGTTCGGCGGGGCCGAAGCGGATGACCATGTTGGCCAGGACGACCGAGATCACCGCGCTGGAGGTGGAGGTGCCGATCGAGCGCATGAGGGCGTTCAGGCCGTTGGCCGCGCCGGTCTCCGACGCCGGGACGGCCGACATGATCAGCGCGGGCATGGCGGCGTACGCGATGCCGACCCCGGCGCTGATGACGCAGGTGAACACGACGATCTGCCAGACCCCGCCCATGAGCACGATGCCCAGGAAGTAGCCGACGGCGATCACCAGCGAGCCCGCCATCAGCGACACCTTCGGGCCCCGCGCGGCCGACAGCCGCGCCGCGAGCGGCGAGGTGGCCATCATCACCAGGCCGCCCGGCGCCATGCACAGGCCGATCACCAGCAACGACTGGCCGAGGCCGTATCCCGTGGCCGCCGGCATCGCCAGCACCTGGGGCAGCACCAGCGACATCGCGAACATCGAGAAGCCGACCGTGATGGAGGCCAGGTTCGTCACCAGCACCCGGCGGCGGGCGGTGATCCGCAGGTCCACCAGGGGCCGCCGCACGCGGAGCTCCCACACACCCCACAGCAGCAGGATGACCGCGGCGGCGGCGAACAGTCCCAGAACGGTGCCACTGGTCCAGCCCCAGTCACCGCCCTTGGAGATCGGCAGCAGCAGGCACACCAGTCCGGCCGTCAACCCGACCGCGCCCAGCACGTCGAAGCGGCCACCGGTGCGCAGCGGCGACTCCGGCACGACGGCCAGCACCAGTCCGGCCACCACGGCGCCGAGCGCCGCCGAGACCCAGAACAGCATGTGCCAGCCGATGTTCTCGGCGAGCAACGCGGCGCTCGGCAGACCCAGGGCGCCGCCCACGCCCAGCGAGGAGCTCATCAGCCCGATCGCCGAGCCGAGCTTCTCGGGAGGCAGTTCGTCACGCATGATGCTGATGCCCAGCGGAATGACGCCGGCGGCCGCGCCCTGAAGGGCCCGGCCCACGATCATCGGGGGCAGCGAGTTGCTGAGCGCGCAGACGACCGACCCGGTCACCAGCAGTCCGAGGCAGAGCACGAGGATCAGCCGCTTGCCGTACATGTCGCCCAGGCCCCCGAACACCGGGGTGGCCACGGCGCCGGCCAGCAGGGTGGCGGTGATGGCCCAGGAGGTGTTCGACGGGGTGGCGTGCAGCAGGGTCGGCAGCTGGGGGACCAGCGGGATGACCAAGGTCTGCATGAGCGCGACCACGATGCCGGCGAACGCCAGCACCGCCACCGTCAGGCCGCCGCGTGGCGCCCGCACCTCGGTCCCAGGGACCAGCGTCGTCATCGACGTCCTGTCTCGATCGTTGCGATATGGGGCTATATGACCCTGCACTCACGTCTGCACCCTTTTTCGGGTACGCGAAGATCGCGCGGCGGCCATCATAACCGTAAGGCGGTCGCCTCAATAGAGTCAAGCAGTTGACTTAATCAAGGCGATCCCTCTACGGTGCTCCCACGACCGTGCGGAGGTAATGGTGACCACGACCAAGCCCGAGCGTGGCGGCGAGACCCGTGAGCTGCTCGTGACGACGGCCGAGCGGCTGTTCGCCGAGCACGGGGTGGTGGCGGTGTCCAACCGCCAGGTCAGCGAGGCGGCGGGGCAGGCCAACAACTCCGCGGTCGGCTACCACATCGGCACGAAGACCGATCTCGTGCTCGCGATCGTCCGCCGGCACGCCGAGCCGATGGAGCGGCGGCGGGCCGAGATGCTCACGACGATCACGGATTCGGCCGGCCTGCACGAGTGGATCGCCTGCCTCGTACGCCCCGTCACCGAACACATAGCCGACCTGGGCACCCCGACCTGGTACGCCCGCTTCGCCGCCCAGGTCACCACCGACCCCGCCTTCCGCAAGCTCGTCACCGACGACACGATCACGTCCTCGTCGCTGCGGCAGACCCTCGACGGGATCTCCCGGCTCGTACCCGACCTGCCCGAGCAGGTACGACAGGAGCGCAAGGACATGATCCGGCACCTGCTGGTGCACATGTGCGCCGAGCGGGAACGCGCGCTGCACGAGGGCACGGCCACCCCGCACGCGACCTGGGACGCCGCCGCGACGGGGATGATCGACGCGATCACCGGCCTGTGGCTGGCCCCGGTCACCGCCACTCCCTGATCGGAGATGTCACTCCACGAGCCGGATGGCCGAGGCGGGGCACCCCGCGGCCGCGACGCGCACCGCCTCATGCTGCTCCGGCGGGGGCGCCTCGACCAGCACGACGACGACACCGTCCTCCTCGCGCTGGTCGAAGACCTGGTCTGCGGTCATCACGCACATCCCGCTGGCGCAACACAGGTCCTGGTCGGCGATCACCTTCATGACGGGCCCTCCAGTTACCACGTGACCCAGACGTCCTGCAGCCCGCCGGACATCCCTCCGGTACGGAGCTTGAGGTCGTCGGGCGCGTCCCGCAACCGCAGACTCGGCAGCCGCCGGGCCAGCGTGCCCAGCACGACCTGAAGCTCCATCCTGGCCAGAGGCTGGCCGATGCAGAAGTGCGGCCCAGCGCCGAAAGTGAGGTGCTGGTTGGCCTGCCGGCGCGGGTCGAACCGCTCGGGCTCGGGGAACTTGCGCGGGTCCCGGTTGGCGGCGGGCGCGCTGGGGATCAACGTCGTCCCCGCCGGCACCGTCACGCCGCTCAGCTCGACGTCCTCGGTGATGAACCGGGGCACGCCGATCGCCGAGAGCGTGCTGTCCATGCGGAGCACCTCCTCGACCGTGCCCTGGATCAGCTCGGGATCGTCGATCACCGCCTCGAAGCGCTCCCGCTCGGAGAGCACCATCGCCGCCATGATGGCGATCATGTTGGACGTGGTCTCGTGCCCGGCCAGCAGCAGCCCGCGTACGGTGGCGATCAGCTCGGCGTGGCTGAGGCGGCCGTCCTCGCTGTCGGTGATCTGCGTCAGCTCGCTGAGCAGGTCGTCGCCCGGGTTCGCCCGGTTGCGGTCGATCAGGTCGGAGACGTAGGAGTTGAAGTCCTCGTACGCCTGGTCGACCTCCTCCTGGGTGTTACGCGTCAGGGTCAGCATGGTGGTCGACCAGTGGGCGAACTTGTCCTGGTCCTCGGCAGGCGCGCCGACCAGCGCGCAGATGACGCGCACCGGAAGGGGCAGGCCCAGCCCGGACGACAGGTTCGCCGGGGAGCCCTTGGCCACGAGGCCGTCCACCAGGTCGTCGGTCATCGCCTGAATCCTGGGGCGCCACACCTCCATCCGCCGGACCGTGAACCAGCGGCTGAGCAGCCGCCGCCACCGCAGGTGCCCCTCCCCCTCGCTGATGTTCTCGCTGCCCATCTTGCGCCGGTTGAACAGGCCGCCGTCCTTCGTGGTGGCCATCCGGGCGGCGCCCTCACGGGCGAGGTTGCGGCTGAACCGCTGGTCCGAGAGCACCGCGCGGGCGTCGTCGTAGCGGGTCACCAGCCCGGCCACGTCACCGCTGGGCAGCCGGACGTGCGCGACAGGGCACTTCTCCCGCAGCTCCGCCAGCTCCGCGGGGGGCTCCAGAGCCGTGGCCCGGGTGAAGGGATAGTCAGGAATCGCCTCAGCAGTCATCGTGCCCTCCAGTTCGGGAACCTGATCGAACTCACCTTAAGTCGGCTGCTTTATTAAGGCAACCTCCTTGAAATGGCCCTCGGATGCCCTTCCGGGCCGCCTTTGGTGCATAACGGGCTTCGCGGTTCGGCGGGTGGTGCGGCTGACCGGCGACGGGCGACCGTCGGGCGCGGGGCCGTCGCGCAGCGTCGCGTGGGAGCTAGGCTCAAGAGATCGGAAATGTGGTAACGAAGGGACTCCGATCATCGGCAATGACTATTTGCCCTCGTCCGAGGGCCCGCGACGACCGGCGCGCCGGCGCGTGACGCAGGCGGCGATCCTGAGCAGCCACGACCAGAGCCGGGCCGACATCGCCCAGTGGACCTGCCCGCACGGGCAGCACGCCGGGCACGGCTGCGTCACCTGCTACGAGGTCTCGGCCGACGCCGATCCGGCGTTGCCGTTGTGGGAGGTCGCGGTCTGGTTCACCTCGGCGCGGCCGATCCCGATCAAGACCCTGCACGACGTACACCGCCACGGCCGCCGCTTCGCGCTGGACCAGCCGTCGACCCCCCTGGTCTACCTGCTGAGCGGGCAGATACGCGCCGAGCTGGGCGCGGAGGCGGTGGCGGGCATGGTCGGGTTCCTGCTGCAGAACCAGCACATCGTCGACGAGTTCACCGTCACGGAGATCCGCGCCGTCCACTCCTGAGGCCCGAATGGGTAGGGGTCTACTCAGGTGCGGCGCCCCATTCCTCCTCACTCTTGGCTTAACGGGACAACCAAGAGAGAGGGGGCGCGATGGCCGTCACTCGAATCGACTGGCATTGGTTCTCCGCCTGGGGAAACGGTTACCACACGGTCGATGTCAACCTTCCCCCGGCGCTGGTCGGCACGTCGGTCTCGCTGTACGGCGCGACCGGGGGCGGGACGCAGTACGCGGGGATCAAGCACTTCCGGCGCAGGCTGGACTCCGGTGCCGACCAGGACGTGGACTTCGGCGAGTGGCCCTCGTGGCCGCCGCTGGTCTTCGACCGCGTCAGCAGCGTCACTCTGGCTATCGCCACAGGCACGGATCAGACCGGCTGGCTGCTCGCGCGGCTCGACTTCTGGGGGTGAGAGATGGAATTCAGGTCGACGGGCGGCGGTCGGGTCGCCTACGTCAAGAGCTGCGTCCTCTATGACGCCGACGGCGTGATCCAGCATGTCCATCACGTCGTGGACATGGAGGGCGTCGAGGAGACACCGGAGAGCGTGGTCGCCGAGCGGGCGCTCGCGCTGGCCAGGGATCGCGGGCTGGACTACGCCGCGCTGCGAACGCTGCACGTGGACCCTTCGCTGATCAGCGGCCCGGTGCACATGCGGGTCGACACCTCCAGCGGGGCCCTGGTGACGGAGGAGTCCTCCACCCTCTAGCCACGGTCCTGGCCGACCGGCGGCGCACCGGCCAAGCCGGTGTCAATCTCCGTGCAAGCGGGTGTCGTTAGCGTCGCCGGTATGTCACGACGATGGTTATTCGGTGCCGGCGCGGCGACCGCGGTCGCCGCGCTACTGGTCACATCCTCCCCGGCGGCGGCCGGTGCCGCCGCCCAGAACACAGCGGCACCGGCGGCCACACCGGCGAAGGTGTCCAACAAGCTGTTCCACGCGTGGCTGCGGCGCGACCGCGCGGCGGCCGCGAAGGTGGCCACTCCGGCGGCGGTGAATTCGATCTTCTCCTACGTCTACCGCGCGCCCGACGAGTTCGCGGGCTGCGCCGGCAACGCGTGCCGGTTCGTCCACACCAGTGTGCGGGTGCCGGGCGGGCTCAACGGCCTGCTCATGATCGTCTCAGGCTCGAAGGTGACCCGGGTCTACCAGTCGCGCCACGTGACCAAGCCGGCGGTGGCCGCCAAGCAGCTGCTCACGGCCTGGCACCAGGGTGATCGCAACCTCGGCCTCGAGGTTGCCTCACAGCAGGCGGTCGCCAAGCTCTTCCGCGTCAAGTACGACCCCAAGGGCGTCACCTACTACTTCCAGGGCTGCACCAAGGAGCCGAAGGGCTACAGCTGCGCCTATTCCTACGAGGGCGGCGCCCTGCTGATGCACCTCAAGGGCTCGATCACGCGCGGGTACGACGTCCAGTCGATCGGCTACATCGCCGACTGACCGTTTCCGATTTCCGAGGACCCGGGGAGATAGGGGTCACAGCACGATCGGCAGGCTGCGGTCCAGCCCGGACACGCGCAGGAGATTGAGCATGAACGGGCGGGGCCCGGCCAGGGCGAGCGTGATGCCCTGCGCCCGGGCGCGGTGCTGGATGCCGACCAGGATGCCCAGGCCGGTGGCGTCGCAGAACGACACCCCCGACAGGTCGATGATGAGCGTGCTGGTGCACGTCGTCAGAGCCGCCACCAAGCCCTGGCGGAGCTCCTTGCTGGTGAAGATGTCGATCTCACCGCTCACCTGGATCGTGGTCGGAGCGGACGCTCCGCCGGCCCTGGGAAGCGGTACGGCGTGCGTGATGGTCATGATGATCCCCCATCGAGGTCCGAGCTCAGCGTGCCCCGTCCATGCCTCTGGAGAGACCCGTGGGCGACGCTGACCTGAGTGCCAACGCACGAAACGTCCTCGGTGGGATGAGTTTATCGCATTTCGCAGCCAGCATTCGGAATGGTGTATTGGGGAATTCGTTAACTAAAAAGGGATATTTAACGTGATTATTTGCTGAAGCCCGCCATGAGGCCGCTGAGGAGTTGACGCCGGCCCACCACGTACAGGGTCAGGATCGGCAGCGTGGTCAGGACGACCGAGGCGAGCACGGCCGGCACGTTGATGCTGTACTGGCCCTGGAAGGTCCACAGAGCCAGCGGCAGGGTCCGCTTGTCCGGGCTCTGCGTGAGGATCAGCGGCAGCAGGAAGTTGTTCCAGATCGTCAGGGCGTTGTAGATCGTCACCGTCACCACGGCCGGGCGGGACAGAGGGAAGGCCAGGCGCCAGAGCGTCCCCCACTCGGTGGCGCCGTCCATCCGCATCGACTCGAACAACTCCTTCGGGACGTCGCGGATGAAGTTGGACAGGACCAGCACCGACAGCGGGATCGCGAAGGCGATCGACGGCAGGATCATCGCCAGCAGGGTGTCGTAGAGGTGCAGGCGGATGATGATCAGGTAGATCGGGATGACCGTCGCCTGCAGCGGGATGGCCAGGCCCATGAGGAACAGGGAGTTGACCGACCGGATGAACCGGCGGGAGGAGGAGCCCCGCACGATCGCGTAGGCCGCCATGAAGGAGACGCCGACCGCGGGGATCACCGCGCCGACGGTGACGATGAGGCTGTTGACGAAATACTGGATGAAGTCGGACTCGATGACCATGCGGTAGTTGGCCAGGGTCGGCTCGGTCGGCGGCGCCAGCGGGTTCATCGCGTAGTAGTTGCTCTGCGTCTTGAAGCTGGTGATGACGATCCAGTAGATGGGCACCACCACGACGACCAGCCAGAGCCACCCGGTCGCGCCGCCCAGCCAGTTCCAGTGCCGGGCGGGCGCGTCGCGTTCGTGCCGGGGCCGCTGGGCGCTGGTCCGCTCAGGGCGTGTTGTCAGGGTCGTCCCCATGTCAGGCCCCTTCCATCTGGCTGTGGTCGGCCTTGCCGCCGCCGAGCCGGCGCAGCAACAGCGACAGGGCGAGGCCCACGAGGACGAGGATGAGGGCGATCGCGCTGGCCGGGCCCATGAGGTTGGCCTGGAAGCCCCGCTTGTACATGTCCAGGGCGAGCACCCGGGTGGCGTCACCCGGACCGCCTGCGGTCAGCACGAAGATCAGGTCGAAGAAGGTCAGCGAGCCGACGAGCACGAGGGTCGTGGACGTGATCATCGTGTACTTCAGCTGCGGCAGGGTGATGCTGAAGAACTTGCGGACCCGTCCGGCGCCGTCCAGCTCCGCGGCCTCGTACATCGACTGCGGGATCTGCCGTACGCCGCCCTGGTAGATCAGCGAGTGGAACGGGATGAACTGCCAGGACACCACGAAGACCACCACGCCCAGGGCGAGACCGGGCCGGCCGAGCCAGTCCTGGCTGAGCAGCGCGATCTTCAGTCCGGCGCCGAGGCCGAAGTTCGGGTCGAGCAGCGCCTTGTAGGTGATGGCGATGGCCGCCGAGCTGAGCAGGAGCGGGATGAAGTACAGCACCGACAGCACCGCGCGGTAGCGCTGGGCCCCGGCCAGGAACACCCCGAGCAGTATGCTCGCCGGCGTCTGCACCAGCCAGGACAGTGCCATGATCAGGAACGTCACCCACAGCGCGTGCGGCAGGCCGGGGTCGGTGAGGACGGCCTGCCAGCTGGTGAAGCCCGAGAAGTGGATGTCGCCGATGCCGTCCCAGGTGGTGAAGCTGAGCCCGAGGACCCCGATCAGCGGGATCACCCCGAAGCCCACGAAGAAGACCAGCGCCGGAACGGTCAGCCACGCGAGGGGGAGATTGCGTCCCCCTCGCGCCCGGGCCGATGGCTGACCTGGTCCGGCGGAGGTCGGAATCGTGGTCACTTGCCGATGACCGCGTTCATGTTGGTGGTGAACTGCTGCGGCGAGATCGACAGCTGGAACAGCTTGGCGATGTTGTCGAGCAGCACCTCCGCCGCCGTGGGGCTGAGCGCCTGGTCCCAGGACTGGGCGAAGGTCTTGGCATTGCTGGCGATGCCGTAGACGAACTTCAGCCACTCCGCGTCCTTGGAGGAGGCGAACGCGCTGTCAGCGCCCTTGACGATCGGCACCGAGCCGACGCCCACCCACGCCTTGACCTCTTCGTCCCCGAGCAGCGAGGCGAAGAACTTCTTGGCGATCTCCTTCTGCTCCGGGCTCGCCTTGGAGGAGATCGACATGTACTGGCCGGGGTTGCCGACCGTGTCGCTGGGGTCGCCCTTACCGCCGTCGACCGGCGGGAAGTTCATGTAGCCGAGGTTGCCTCCGGAGACGAAGTCGCCGCCGTCGGCGGACATGCTCCCGTACGTCCAGCCGCCGTGGAGCATCATCGCGGCCTTGCCGGTGTACAGCAGCGCCTGGTCGGCGTTGGAGTCCGCGGTGATCGAGGAGAAGCCCTTGATGAACCCGTTGGCCTTGATCAGGGCCTGCATCTTGGTCAGGGCGTCGATGGCGGCCGGGTTGGACCAGGCGTCCTTCTGGCCGTCGAACACGGCCTGAAACACCTCGGAGCCGCCGATGCGGTCGAAGAGGAACTCCAGCCACATCATGTTCGTCCAGCGGGACTGCCCGCCGAGGGAGAACGGCGCGATGCCCTTGGCGTTGAACTTGGGCACCAGGTCCATGATGTCGCCCCAGGACTGGGGCGGCTGGGCACCGATCTGCTCGAAGAGCTTCTTGTTGTAGTACAGGACGATCGGCTGCACGGTCTCGCACGGCATCGCGTAGATCTTGCCGTCCACCGTCGCGGCCCCGAACGAGGACGGGAACAGCCGGTCCTTGACCGCGGCGTTCTGCCCGAACCACGAGGTGAGGTCCTCGACCTGGCCGGCCTGTACGTAGCTGCGCAGGCCGCCGCCGCCCCAGCCCCAGATGATGGTGGGCGCCTGGCCGGCCCCGATCGCCGTCTTGATCTTCGTCTTGAAGGCGTCGTTCTGGAAGGTCGTCCCGGTGATCTGGCCGTTGGGATTGGCCTTGTTGAACCGCTCCATGGCGGCGGTGCGGATGCCTTCCTGCGGCTGAGTGGACAGGTACCAGTAGGTGGCGTTGTTGCCGCCACCACCACCGGTGGCACCGGGTTTGGTGGGGCCGGAGCTGCCGCAGGCGGCGAGCGCGGCGCCCAGGGGCAGGCCCATCGAGAGGCTGAGGAAGGTGCGGCGAGACGTTGTCCTGGACTCCACGCTGATCTCCGTACTCGAATGCCGGGGGCGGGCCGCGGCTCGTTGATCATCGGATGCGGTGGCCGGCGGTCGTGGAGCAGCACCCCCCGATGCCTCTCCCCCAATCCGCCTTTTAAGTAGGTTCTCGAAACATTTGCGAAATGACCGCGCGGCCGTCAATCTAGATTTCGGCTGTTGACGTGTCAAGACCCAGGAACGCCCGGCAAGCACTACCCGTAAAGATCACTTGACGGCGCCGAAACATTGCGAAATATTGCGGCACTAAGGAGAGCAGCAGATGACGGCTGTAGATCGGCCCCTGGCGGCGGAGCGGGTTCTCCGCCCGTGGCAGGACCAGACGCTCCCCGTGGCCGAACGGGTCGACGCCCTTCTTGCCGAGATGACCCTGGAGGAGAAGGTCGGCCAGCTCGGCAGCCGGTGGGTGGGCAACGACATGCGGCCGGCCGACCAGCCCGATCCGGACCCGGAGGTGAGCCTCAATGTGGCGCCGATGCAGGACGTGTTCGCCGCCTCTGGGACCATCCCGTTGGAGGAGGCGAGCCGCCACGGGCTCGGTCATCTGACCCGCGTCTTCGGCAGCGGGCCGGTGACCGCGGCCGAGGGCGCGGCGGAGGTGGTCCGTCTGCAGAGCCTGGTCGTCGAAGGGTCCCGGCTCGGCGTTCCGGCGCTGGTCCATGAGGAGTGCCTGACCGGGTTCACGACGTACGGCGCGACCGTCTACCCCGCCGCCATCGCGTGGGGCGCGACGTTCGACCCCGGCCTCGTGGAGCGGATGGCCGCCGCCATCGGGCGGGACATGCGCGCCGTGGGCGTGCACCAGGGCCTGTCCCCTGTGCTGGACGTCGTGCGCGACTACCGCTGGGGCAGGGTCGAGGAGACGATGGGCGAGGATCCCTATCTCGTCTCGATGCTCGGCGCCGCCTACGTCCGCGGCCTGGAGAGCGCCGGGATCATCGCCACGCTCAAGCACTTCGCCGGCTACTCCGCCGCGCGGGCGGCCCGCAACCACGGTCCCGTCCCGATGGGCCGCCGCGAACTGATGGACATGATCCTGCCGCCCTTCGAGACGGCCATCGCCGAGGGCGGCGCGCGCTCGGTGATGAACTCCTACTCCGACGTGGACGGCGTCCCGGCCGCGGCCGACTCCTGGCTGCTGACCGACCTGCTGCGCGAGGAGTGGGGCTTCACCGGGACCGTCGTCTCGGACTACTGGGCCGTACCGTTCCTGGCGACCATGCACGAGGTCGCCGCCGACACCGACGAGGCCGGCGTCCTGGCGCTCAGCGCGGGCATCGACGTCGAACTGCCCGACACCCTCGGCTTCGGCCGGCACCTGGTGGAGCGGGTACGCCGGGGCGAGCTGCCCGAAGCCCTGGTGGAGCGGGCCGCGCGCCGACTGCTCACCCAGAAGGTCCAGCTGGGGCTGCTCGACCAGGATTGGACGCCCGAGGACTCGGTGTCCGCGGCGGCCACGGTGGACCTGGACTCGCCGGACAACCGGGCGCTGGCCCGCGAGATGGCCGAGCGGTCCATCGTCCTGCTCGACGGCGGCACCGCGCTGCCCCTGCGCGCGGAGGAGCTGCGCCGCGTCGCGGTCGTCGGGCCCGCCGCGGCCGAGCCGCGCGCCTTCATGGGCTGCTACGCCTTCCCCAACCACGTCCTGCCCCGCCACCCCGGCCTCGGGCTCGGCCTCGAGGCGCCCAGCATCCTCGACGCCCTGCGGATCGAGCTGCCGGACACCGAGATCGTCCACGAACGCGGCTGCGACGTGCGGGGCGAGGACCGCTCCGGCTTCGCCGCCGCGACGGCCGCCGCCCGCGCGGCGGACCTGTGCGTGGCCGTCGTGGGCGACCTCGCGGGCCTGTTCGGGCAGGGGACCTCGGGCGAGGGCTGCGACGCCGAGGACCTGCGGCTGCCCGGGGTGCAGGAGGACCTGCTGGCCGAGCTCGCCGCCACGGGGACACCGGTCGTCGTGGTCGTCGTCTCTGGCCGTCCGTACGCGCTGGGCGAGGTGCACGCCGGGGCGGCCGCCCTCGTCCAGGCGTTCATGCCCGGCGAGGAGGGCGCGGCGGCGATCGCCGGCGTGCTGTCCGGCCGGGTGCAGCCCGGCGGCCGGCTGCCCGTTCAGATCCCCCGCCGGCCGGGCGGGCAGCCGGGCACCTATCTGCAGCCGCCGCTGGGCCTCAACAGCCACGGCATCAGCAACCTCGATCCCACTCCGCTGTTCCCCTTCGGCTATGGCACCTCCTACACCTCCTTCGAGGTCGGCGACCTGCTGATCAGCGACGCCGAGGTGCCCACGGACGGCGAGTTCACGGTGTCGGTCCGCGTCCGCAACACCGGTGACCGGGCGGGCGAGGAGGTCGTCCAGCTGTATCTGCACGACGTGCTCGCCCAGGTCACCCGGCCGGTGCGGCAGCTGGCCGGGTTCGCGCGGGTCCGGTTGGAGGCGGGTACGAGTGCGTGCGTACGCTTTCACGTACACGCTGACCGGACCGCCTTCACCGGCCGTGACCTGCGGCGGATCGTCGAGCCCGGGGACGTCGAGGTGCTCGTCGGCACCTCCGCCGCCGACCTGCCGTGCCGCGGCGTCGTCCGGCTGACCGGCCCGCTGCGGGTCGTCGGTCGCGGCCGACGGCTCATCACCCCCGTGGACGTGGACCCCGTCACAGGGGAACCCGTGGACGTGGACCCCGTCGCAGGGAAAGTCGCAGGGAAACAGGAGGGCAGAGATGCCGGTCAGTCCTAGGCGGGCCACGCTGGCCACCGTGGCGGCCTCGGCCGGCGTGTCCGTCGCGACCGTCTCCAAGGTGCTCAACGGCCGCAGCGACGTCGCGCCGGCGACCCGCTCCCTGGTGCAGTCCCTGCTGCAGCAGCACGACTACGTCGCGCCGTCACCGCGCCGGACCGAGGCGACCGGGGTCGGCACGATCGAGGTGCAGTTCGACACGGATCTGACCGCGTACTCCGCCGAGATCATCCAAGGCGCGGTCGAGGCCGGAGCCGAAGTAGGCATCGGGGTCGTCATCAGCATCCGCAGAGGCAGGGAGCGTACCCCTGGGTGGGTCCGCTCTCTGATCTCCGCCGGTCGGCGGGCGCTGATCGCCGTGACCAGCGAGCTGACATCGGCGCAACTGACCGCCCTGTCCCGGGCCCACCTGCCGCTGGTCGTGATCGACCCGCTGAACCTGCCCAGCGTCCGGGTGACCAGCATCGGGTCGACCAACTTCACGGGTGGCTTCGCCGCGACCCAGCACCTGCTCTCCCTCGGGCACCGGCGCATCGCCTACCTCGGTGGCCCGGCGTCCGCGGCCTGCAATCAAGCCCGCCTGCACGGCTACCGCGCCGCCATGGAGGCGGAGGGAGTGCCCGTGCCGCCCGCATACGTACAGACGGGGCGCTTCCACTACCACGACGGCATGGTCACCGGCGCGGCGGTGCTCGACCTGGCCCAGGCTCCGACGGCGATCTTCGCGGCCAACGACGAGATGGCCCTGGGCGTCATGGAGGCCGCCCGGGCGCGTGGCCTGCGCATCCCCGAGGACCTGAGCGTCGTGGGCTTCGACGACACCCAGCTCGCCCCGATGGCCTCACCCCCGCTGACCACCGTCCGCCAGCCGCTGCGCGAGATGGGCGGCGTCGCCCTGCGCACGGCGCTGCGCCTGGCGGCCGGCGAGAAGATCGACTCCCACCACGTGGAACTCGCCACCGAGCTGATCGTCCGGGGCTCGACCGCTCCGGCATCGCCCGCCTCCGGCGCCTCGGCCCCCTGAGGCTTGGGCCGCCAGGTCAGTGGGGCTGTTCAGGTGAGCGTGCGTGGACGGTCTCGGCCCAGGTGTCGGCCCAGACGTTGAGCTCCCGAAGGGCGGGGCCGAGCGACGCCCCTACGACGGTCAGCGTGTAGCCCGCCTGGCTGGGAGCGACCAGTTCGGCGGTCGTCAGTTCGTCGAGGCGCTGGTACAGGACGCTAGAGGAAAGCCCTTCGCAGCGTGCGAGCAGAGGGCGTGCGCCGAGCGGGCCGTCTCGCAACTCCCAGATGATCCGCAGCGCCCAGCGCCGGCTCAGCAGGTCCATGGCGGCCATCAGCGGCCGGCCGGTCGCGGAGCCGCGAACGGGCCGGCCAGGAAGCGGAGTCCGATTCGCCGGCATATTCCTCCTTGTGTTTCGATTTCCGAAACAATAGCATCGGGGCGTTCGTTTCGATTTCCGAAACACTCAGGGGAGGGTGGATGCCGCCGCGCATAGCTCTGGTGGAGCCGCCGTACGAGCCCGAAGTCCGGGCGCAGTTGGAGAGCATGATGCCGGCGGGCGTTCCGCCGATCGGGCTGTTCCGGATGTTCGCCCGCAATCTTCCGATGACCGGTGCGATGCACGGATGGGGCCGTTACGAGCTGGGCCGTCAGCTGACGCTGACCATGCGGGAGCGGGAGATCACGATCGCCCGTACGTGTGCGCGGTGCCGCTGCGAGTACGAGTGGGGCGTTCATGTGTCGATGTTCGCCGAGCGGGTCGGGCTGACCACCGCCCAGGTCGTCTCGGTGACGCACGGGACGCACAGCGATCCGTGCTGGGAGTCCCCGCGAGAACGCCTGCTGATCGAGGCCGTCGACGCCCTGCACGACAGCTGCGACATCGACGACGCGCTGTGGGCCCGGCTCGCGGAGGTCATGGACGACGGCCAACTCCTCGACCTCCTCATGCTCTGCGGCTGGTACCACGCGATCAGCTTCGCCGCGACCGCGGCACGCGTGCCCCACGAGCCACACGCCCCACGGTTCGCCGACTTCGCTCCCGCGAGCTGAGAGCCTTCCCGAGGCAGGCAGGCAATTATTCAGTGGCGCGACCCGTACGGGCCGGCGAAGACTCGCCAGATGCCCGAGATATCGAGATTGTCCGACGGTACGGTCACCCTCTCCCCCCTGTGCCTGGATGACGTCGACGCCCACCTGGCCGGGGAAGACGACCAGCTGGTGCGCTGGCTCAACGGAGGACCAGGGACCCGGGCCACGGTCGAGGCGCACATACGCCGATGCCTGGAGCGGTGGGCAGCCGGTGGGCCCGTCCATACGTTCGGGATACGTACGGAAGGGGCCCTCGCGGGGACGATCGACGTGCGGTTCGACCAGCCGTATCTGGCCCCCGGGCAGGTCAATCTCGCCTACGGGCTCTACCCGGCCTGGCGCGGCCGTGGCATCGCCACCCGCGCGGTGCGGCTGGCCTGCCTGCACGCGGCGGCCGCCGGGGCGACCCAGGCGGTCATCAGGGTGGATCCGGAGAACACCGCCTCGGCGGCGGTGGCCGGCCGAGCCGGCTTCACCTACCTGAGACAGGGCCAGGACGACCACGACTGGTACGTACGGCGCCTACCCGCCCGAGGCGCTCTCCCATGACGGCCCGGTGAACGATGCTCCAACGTTGACCAGCCCGGCGGCGTCTCCATGACGACCAGTGTCAGGAATAGACCAACGTCCACTTTGTCGCTCGGCAAACCTGGCCATTTATTGACCAAACGGACGCTGTCACCGTCAAGGTGCCCGCCCTCCTCGCCTCCGATGAGCCAGCTGCGCCCGTCCGAGGACGGCGGCAGAAGGGCCCACCCCTCATGCACCGCAAGCGTGCGTTATCGGCTGCCTTCAACATCACCTGCGTCACCCTCCTGACCCTGGCCATCACCACGCAACCGGCTGCGGCGACCCCGCCGAACATCCCGTCCGCGGCCACCGCGACCTCCCGGCTCGCCACCCTCACCGTGGCCGCCGAATCCCACAGCAGTACCTACGACCGCGACCTGTTCCCGCACTGGATCACCCAGAGCGGAACCTGCAACACCCGCGAAGAGGTCCTCAAGCGCGACGGCACCAACGTGGTGACCGACTCCGCCTGCGCGGCCGTCTCCGGCAGTTGGTACAGCCCCTACGACGGCGCGACCTGGACCGCCGCCTCCGACGTCGACATCGACCACATGGTCCCCCTGGCCGAGGCATGGGCGTCGGGCGCGTGGGCGTGGACGACCCCCCAGCGCCAGACGTACGCCAACGACCTGGGCGGCCCCGAGTTGTGGGCCGTGACGGACAACGTCAACCAGTCCAAGAGCGACCAGGACCCGGCCGAATGGCAGCCCCCACGCACCGCCGAACGCTGCCGGTACGCCCGATCCTGGATCCAGGTCAAGTGGTACTACAGCCTGACCATCGACAGCGCCGAGAAGACGGCACTGAGCAGCATGCTCGCCTCCTGCTGACTCCCAGCCCAACGGCACGACGCCTTCGAGGAAGCGGGGGCGTCGTGCCTTCTCCTCTGTTGTCCGGCATGCTGCATTAGCGTGTCCCGACGGCGTACCGCCGGAATTCTGTCGGGAAAGAGGTCAATCGTGGACAGCCGAGGCGTGCTCGTAACCGGATCGTCGCGTGGGATCGGCCGTGAGATCGCCAAGATCTTCGCCGCCGGCGGCGACCGGGTCGCGATCCACCACCGGGACTCCCCCCGCGAGGCGGAGGAGGTCAGGTCGGCGCTCGACGGCGACGGCCACACCGTCGTCCAGGGAGACATAGCGGATCCGGAGGCCGTCGCCGCGTTCGTCTCGGCGGCGATCGACGCCCTCGACGGCATCGACGTGCTGGTGAACAACGCCGCCGTCTACCTCTTCCACGATCCGCTGACCGTGGACTACGCGTCCTGGCAGCGGATCTGGCGCCGGACCGTCGAGGTGGACCTGCTCGGCGCCGCGAACGTCTCCTGGTGCGTGGCCCGGCACATGGTGGAGCGCGGCCGCGGCGGACGCATCGTCAACGTCGCCTCCCGCGGCGCCTACCGGGGCGAGCCGCTGGCGCCGGGATACGCCGCCGCCAAGGCCGGCCTGACCGCGATGGGTCAGTCGCTGGCCATCGCACTCGCCCCGCACCGCATCGCGGTCTCCTCGGTGGCGCCGGGTTTCGTGGAGACCGACATGGCGGCCTCCATCCTGACCGAGGAGAACCGGGCCGGGGTCGAGGCGCAGAGCCCGTTCGGCCGGATCGCCCAGCCGCAGGAGGTCGCGGCGGCGGTGCGCTATCTCGCCTCGGCCGAGGCGGAGTTCGTCAGCGGCACGGTGCTCGACCTCAACGGCGCCTCCTACCTGCGCTGAACCCGGGATCCCGCGCTGGTGGCCGGGGCGAGCACAGCCTGTCGTCACAGTAAGTGTCGCCTCGGCTACTTTCCGTACATGATGGAGGGCGTCCTACGGCGAGCCACGCTCGCCCAGCGGAAACCTGCACCAAGGAGCAGTGTGAAGAGAATCCTCCTCGTACCCGCCCTGACCGCCGGAATCATCGCCCTCACCGCCAGTGCCGCCTACGCCTCGCAGTACATCGCCTACGAAGGCCGGGGCTTCACCGGCAGGTCGGTCGTCCTCGACGCGTGCGGGGTGTCCAACATCCCCTTCCACGGGTCCTACAAGTGGTACGGCGACGGTCAGTCCGGGCGCATGTACAACCAGCCCAACGCGCAGGGCGTGATGCATTTCGAGCTGCCCTCCAACCGCAACGCGGAGCAGCGTACGCCGGTCGGCTGGCAGAGCATCTTCATCGTGTGCTGACCTGAGCGGTTACGGGGGGCGTCCGCTCGGCGGGCGCCCTCCGTGGCATCAGCGCTCCACGAGGATCCGCACGCCCCAGGGGCCGGGTGTCAGCTCCCCGCCGGCTCGTGGTCGCTCTCATCGAGTACGTCCCGCACCGCGACGGGCAGCCGGACCGCGACACGCTCCGCTGTCTTCAAGGGCACGCGATCACGACGAGACGTCGAGGTCCTGGGCGCGGTGCAACCCCATGGCCCGGTTCAGGCGCCCCGTCAACCGAGCGACCGTGGCGCGGGGCAACGCGCGGGAGAGCCAGGTCGCCGACCTGTTGATCGCCCGCCCGGGGTAGGAGTTGACGACGCCCTTGGCGAAGGCGTCGAGGGTCTTGACCGCGACATCCTCCGGCGTGTCGGTGAACGCCGGGTTCATGGTGGCGGACGTGGCGTCGAAGAACCCCGTGGCGGTGGCTCCGGGGTGGGCCGCCATGACCCGCACCCCGGTGCCGCGCAGTTCCTCGGCCAGCGCCTCGGTGAACGACAGCACGAACGCTTTCGTCGCCGCGTAACTGGCCTGGTACGGCATCGGCTGGAAGGCGGCCGTGGAGGCCACGTTGATGATTCCGCCGTGCCCCCGCTCCGCCATGCGGTTGCCGAGCACGTGGGTCAGGCTCATCAGGGCAATGGCGTTCAGTTCGACGGAGTCGACGTTGCGCCGCAGCGAGGAGCTCAGGAACGGGCCGATGGCGCCCGCGCCCGCGTTGTTGACCAGGAGATCGACGGTGCGGCCCCGCCGGTCGAGTTCCGCGATCAGACGCGCCACCCCGTCGGGATCGGCGAGATCGGCCGCCTCGGTCGTGACCTCGACCCCGTGCTCCTTCTGGATCTCGTCGGCGACCCGGCGCAGCGCGTCGCCGGAGCGGGCCACGAGCACGAGTTCGGCGCCTCGTCGGGCGAGTTCATGGGCGTACGCGACGCCGAGACCCTTCGAGGCGCCGGTGACGAGCGCGGTGATGCCGGTGTACCTGTACATGGGCGTATCGCTTCCTCAGCATGTTCGTGCTCGGCGTCGCTATTTACTTCGAACCTCGAAGCAAGGACCAAGGTAACAGCTTCGAGCCTCGAAGCAAACTGCGCGCCTCAGGGCACGACGGATCAGCCGCTCGAGCCGGTGGTAACGGCCGACCTCGGCTTCCTCGTCAATCAGCTGGATGGGCTAGGTGAAGGCCGGTCTCCAGGTCTCGGCCAGGGTGAGGAAGGCCGAGTTCTCCTCCGGCAGTCCGATGGTGACGCGGACGCCTTCTCCGGAGAAGGCGCGGACGATGACCCCGTTGGCGAGGCAGTGGTCGGCGAAGGCCGTGCTGTCCTGGCCGAGCGGCAGCCACACGAAGTTCGCCTGGGAGGCGGGCAGGTCATAGCCGAGGGCCCGGAGTTCACGAGTGACGCGCTCGCGCTGCTCGACCGTGCGGGCGACCCGCCTGGCGACCTCCTCGTGCTCCTGGAGCGCGAGGATCGCCGCCTCTTGGGCGAGGGCGCTGACGCTGAACGGGGTCTGCGTCTTGCGTACTTGCGCGATGATCTCGGGCGCCCCGACGCAATAGCCGATCCGCAGCCCAGCCAGCGCGTACGCCTTGGAGAAGGTTCTGAGGACGACGACGTTCGGCCGGTCGCCGAAGAGCGCGAGCGCGTCCGGCACGACGGACGGATCGGCGTATTCGTGGTAGGCCTCGTCGACGACGATCAGCACGTGCTCGGGCACCCGGTCGATGAAGGCGCGCAGGGCGCTCTCGCCGACGGGCGTCGAGGTCGGGTTGTTGGGGTTGCAGACGAAGACCAGCCGGGTCCGTTCGGTGATGGCCGCCGCCATGGCCTCAAGGTCCTGGACGTGGTCGCGCAGCGGCACCGGTACGGCCGTTCCGCCCGCCACCGCGGTCAGGATGGGGTACGCCTCGAACGACCGCCGGCCGAAGACGACCTCGCCACCCGGCGCCGACACCGTGTGCAGCAGTTGCCCGCAGACTTCGGAGGAGCCCGCTCCCACGGCGACGCGGTCGGGGGTCACGCCGTGGTGGTCGGCGAGCGCCTGGAGCAGGTGGCCGGCGCCCATGTCCGGGTAATGGGACAGGCCGCCGGTCAGCCGGGCGAGCCGGGCGGCGACGCTGGGCAGCAGACCGTACGGACATTCGTTGCTGGCCAGGACGACGGCTCCGGGCACCTTGCGTCCCGGCACGTAGGACTGGAGTCCGATCAGGGACGGACGTACATGGACCACGTGGGTCTCACTTCCTTTCGGTGCCGGTCGCAGTAGGTGGCGAGCGTTCGGTGCCGGTCGTTGTGCGTGGGCGAGTCTGTGCGTGGGCGAGTCTGTGCCGGTCGCTACACGTGGGCGAGGAGGATCGCGGGGTTCTCCACGCAGTCGGCCACATAGCGCAGGAAGCCGCCGGCGGCGCCGCCGTCGCAGACGCGGTGGTCGAAGGTCAGTGACAGCTGGGTTACCTTGCGGGGTACGACCGTGCCGCCGGTCACCCAGGGGCGGTCGATGACGCGGCCGACGCCGAGGAGCGCCGCCTCGGGATGGTTGATGATCGGAGTGGATCCGTCCACGCCGAAGACCCCGTAGTTGTTGAGCGTGAACGTACCCCCGGTCAGCGCCGTGGGAGGCAGTCCGCCCGAGCGGGCCAGGCCGGTGAGGCGGGTCAGCTCCGCGGCGAGTTCCGCGGTCGTCATCAGGTGCGCGTCCCGGACCACCGGCACGACCAGACCGCGATCGGTCTGCGCGGCGAAGCCGAGGTTGATGTGACCGTGCCGGACGATCTCGGCGCGGCCGGTGTCGACCGAGGAGTTCAGCTCGGGGAAGCGTCGCAGGCCGGCCACGCAGATGCGGGCCAGGAGCGCGAGCAGGCCGATGCCGAGATCCGGGCGGTCCTGTCGCAGCGCGTCCTTCACCGCGAGCAGGCCGGTGGCGTCGACGTCCACCCAGGTGGTGGCGTCGGGGATCTCGGTGCGGCTGCGGGTCAGCTTGTCGGCCACCACCCGCCGCAGGCCGCGCAGGGGGATCCGCTCCGCCCTCAACGCCGTCCCGGCCGAGCCGAGCGCGGACGCGGGCGGCACCGCTCCTGCCGCGCCGCCCAGAGACGCGGGCGGCGTTCCGCCCGGCGCCGCGGGCATCGTTCCGGTCGCGGGGAGCGCAGACGCGGGCGCCGCTCCCGTCGCGGAGAGCGAGGGCGCGGGCGATGCGGCGGAGTCTCCGGCTGCCTTGCCGAGGTCGGCGATGGCCTGCTCGACGTCGCGGCGCAGGATCACGCCGCGAGGTCCGGTAGGGGTGATGGCGGCGAGATCCAGACCGTGCTCGCGGGCGATCCGGCGAACGAGCGGAGAGACCACGCGCGGGGCCTGTCCCGGCGTGTGCTGCGGCGCGTGCTCCGGCGCACGCTCGGGCTGGCCCGCACGCTCGGGTTGAGCGGCACGCTCGGGCTGGGCGGCACGCTCGGGCTGGCCCGCACGCTCGGGTTGAGCGGCACGCTCGGGCTGGGCGGCACGCTCGGGTTCGGCGGCAGGAGGAGAGGCGGACGCTTCCGGTGCCGTTTCGGGGGCCTTCCGGTCGGTGCGCCGGGAGCCGCCGCGACGCCGCCGTGTGCCGGATGTGCGGCCGGTGCCGTACCCGATCAGGACGTTGCCGGAGCCGGCCTGCTCCTCCTCGCGGTAGCGGACCGCGGCCGGATCCGTGTCCTGGTCGACGGCCGCCGCGGGTTCCGTGTCCTGGTCAATGGTGGTCGCCGTGTCCTGGTCGGCGGTCGCGGGGCCGACCTCGATGAGTGGTTCGCCGACCGTCAGGACGGTGCCCGCCTGCGCGTGGAGCCGCAGGACGGTCCCGGCGAAGGGGACCGGCACCTCCACGGCCGCCTTGGCGGTCTCGACCTCCACCACGATCTCGTCGATCTCGACCCTGTCGCCGACGGCGACCTTCCATACGACGATCTCGGCTTCCGTCAGGCCCTCGCCGAGGTCGGGCAGGCGGAACACCTGCCGCGCCGCAGTGGTCGTCATGACGCCTCCCGGGACAGGTGCAGGAGATCGGGCTCGTCGCCGAACTGGAGCCGGTCGACCGTGTCGAGGATCCGGTCGACGTCGGGCAGATGCGCGTGCTCGAGTATGGGCGGCGGATACGGGATGTCGAATCCCGAGACACGCAGCACTGGGGCGGCCAGGGAGTGGAAGCAGCGCTCCTGTACGCGGGCCGCGATCTCCGCCCCCACCCCGGCGAAGCCCTGGGCTTCCTGGACCACCACGCAGCGGCCGGTCTTGCGTACCGAGGCCACGACGGTCTCGTCGTCGAACGGGACGATCGTCCGCAGGTCCACCACCTCCAGGGAGATGCCGTCCTGGGACGCGGCGTCAGCGGCCTGGAGGGCCACGGGGACGCTCGGCCCATAGGCGACCAGGGTCGCGTCGCGTCCCTCGCGCCGTACCACCGCCTGCCCGAACCCCCCGGCGCGCCGGTCGGCGGGCGTGATGTCGCCCTTGGACCAGTACAGGCGCTTGGGCTCCATGAAGATCACCGGGTCGGGGTCAGCGATGGCGTCGCGCAGCAGCCAGTACGCGTCGTCCGGGGTCGCGGGGGTCACGACCTTCAGTCCCGGCGTGTGCGCGTAGTAGGCCTCGCTGGAGTCGCAGTGGTGCTCGACACCGCCGATGCCGCCCGCGTACGGAATCCGGATCACCATCGGCAGCGACAGCCGCCCGCGCGTGCGGTTGCGGAGTTTGGCCACGTGTGAGGCGATCTGTTCGAAGGCCGGGTAGGCGAAGGCGTCGAACTGCATCTCGACCGCCGGGCGGAACCCACCCATGGCCATGCCCACCGCGAGGCCCACGATCCCCGCTTCGGCCAGCGGGGTGTCGAAGCACCGATCCTCGCCGAACTCCTTGGTCAGCCCGTCGGTGACGCGGAAGACGCCGCCCAGCGGGCCCACGTCCTCGCCGAAGACGAGAACCCGCTCGTCTTCGCGCAGCGCGTCCCGCAGCGCGGTGTTCAGCGCCTGCGCCATCGTCATCGTGGTCATGTCAGTCCTCCGGGGCGGTCAGCTCGGACGCCAGCAGCGCCCGCTGCTCGCGCAGCTGGGGTGTGGGCTCGGCGAAGACGTGGTCGAACAGCTCGAACGGGTTCGTCTCCGGGTCGGCGTTCATCTCGTCGCGCAGGCGGGCGGCGTACTCCTCGGCGGCCGCGTGCGCGGCGGCGACGGCCTCGGCGTCCAGGAGGCCCCGGCCGCGCAGATAGGTCTCCAGGCGGGCGAGGGGGTCGGCCGACTCCCACCGCTCGACCTCTTCCGTCTGCCGGTACCGGGTGGCGTCGTCGGCGTTGGTGTGGGCGTCCATGCGGTAGGTGTGCGCCTCCACCAGGAAGGGGCCACCGCCGGTCCGCGCCCGCCGCACGGCCTCGGTCAGGACGGACAGCACCGCGACGAGGTCGTTGCCGTCCACCTGCTCGGACGGGATGCCGTAGCCGATCCCCTTGTACGCGAGCGCGGGGGCCGCGGTCTGCCTGGCCAGGGGTACCGAGATCGCGTACTTGTTGTTCTGCACGAAGAACACGACGGGGGCGTGGAGGACCGCGGCGTAGTTGAGCGCCTCGTGGAAGTCGCCCTCGCTGGTTCCGCCGTCGCCGATGAAGGCCATGACGACGCCGTCCTCGCCCTTGCGGCGCAGTGCCTCGGCCATGCCGACCGCGTGGACGGTCTGGGTGGCAAGCGGCGTGCACTGCGGCGCGACCCGCGTGGCGGCGGGGTCGTACCCGCAGTGCCAGCCGCCCCGCAGCAGGGTGAGCACCTCGACGGGGTCCATGCCGCGGGAGACCATGGCCACGCAGTCCCGGTAGGTGGGGAACAGCCAGTCGTCCTCGCGCAGCGCGAGCACGCCGGCGATCTGGCAGGCCTCCTGCCCGCGGCTGGACGGGTAGACGGCGAGGCGGCCCTGCTTGGTCAGCGCGGTGGCCTGACGGTCGAAGCGGCGGCCCAGGACCATCCGGCGGTACGCCTCCAGCAACTGCTCATCGGCGGGCGCCGGGTAACCGGCGGGCGCTCGCACGGCCGTACCGTCCTCGGCGATGAAGCGCACCGGCTCGGGTGAGGGGAGAAGGCCGTCGACCGCTTGACGGCGCGTCCGCACGGACATGGCGACGCTCTCTTTCTCTGGACGTTTGACAAGGAAAGCGTCGGCCTCCAGAACCATCTGTTCAAGACATCAGGCATGATGAGCGACAAATGGGTTCAATGGGGACGCGGGGAGGGCCAAATGTCAGCCGACGAGGGCGTTGAGGGGGGCTGGCCGGGACATTCGGCCAGCAAACTAGACGGGGTTGATCGCGCGATCATCGCCGAGCTGCTGCGTGACGGCCGGATGTCGATGCGGACGCTCGCCGAGCGGGTCCACATCTCCCGCGCCAACGCCTACGCCCGCCTCACGCGGCTGATGGACGACGGGGTGATCACCGGTTTCACGGCCGAACTCGCCCCGCACAAAGCGGGTCTGGGCACCAGCGCGTACGTCTCGGTCACCATCGAGCAGAACTCCTGGCGTACGGTGTCGGCCAGGCTGCGAAGCATCCCGTACGTCGAGCACTTCGCGATGGTCGGCGGCGACTACGACGTC
Organism: Nonomuraea sp. CA-143628; assembly: GCF_050942315.1. NCBI lineage: Bacteria > Bacillati > Actinomycetota > Actinomycetes > Streptosporangiales > Streptosporangiaceae > Nonomuraea > Nonomuraea sp. CA-143628. The sequence goes on along the minus strand of NZ_CP192072.1, from coordinate 5,730,637 downwards.
CTGGTCCTGGTCAGGACGCCGGACAACGCGGCGCTCAGGCAGGTGGTGCTGGAACGCATCCAGGACGTCCCCGGCGTCCGGGCCACCCGGACCTGGCTGGTGTTCGACGAGGCCCGCGGCCGGGGCACGGACTGGGGGGCGCGGGAGAGCTAGCGCGCGCCCCTGGACGCCTTGTACTCCTCCAGAAGCGCGTCGAGGCTGCGCACCATGAAGGTGTAATACTCGTGCATCTCCCGCAGGCGCGCCCCCTGCCGCTCGGGCAGGTCGGCGGCGCGCAGCTGCGCGCTCTCGGCCAGGGTCAGCAACTCGGCCGTCTGCTCCAGCTGGTGCTGCAGGCAGCCGCTCCAGGCGTCGTCGCGCCATTCGTAGACGTACTGCCGGGAACCCGGCTCCTTGAAGCGCCGCACGGTTCCGCTGACCACCAGCAGGCGCGTCGTCTCCGACACCGAGCCCTTGCTCGCGTCCAGGGCGTCCTGCAGCTCGGCCATCGTCATCGGCGCCTCCCTGAGCATGAGGACGCCCGCGGCCCGGCCGGCCATCGGCGGCCAGCCCATCGCCCGGCCGATGTGCAGCCCGAAGTCGTCGATCAGGGGATTCACCGCATCGTCGCCGACGGGGCTGGACACCACCGGACTCCCATCGCTCAGAAAAAAATGAACTTTCACTATTGACTGAACTTTCCGTTGGAGGGCAGTCTACCGGCTAACAGCGGCTCGGGCATGTCCGGAGCCGCGCTGCCCGAATGCAGGAGGTTCGCCGTGACAGGCACGGGCTGGGACATCATCGTCGTGGGAGCCGGTTCCGCCGGCGCGGCACTCGCCGTCCGCTCCGCCGAGCGGGGCAAGCGCGTCCTGCTTCTGGAGGCCGGGCCCGACTACCGGTCGGCGCAGATGCACGAGGCGTGGCGGTCGCCGAACCCCGTCCGCGCGCTGCTGGATCCCAGCGCCACCGAGGGCCTGGTCTGGATGGGCGTCAGCTCCTCCCGGACCGACAAGCAGGCGCAGGCGCCGTACTGGCGCGGGCGCGGAGTGGGCGGCAGCTCGTCGATCAACGGGCAGATCGCGATCCGCCCGCCGATGGAGGACTTCGACGACTGGGCCGCCGCGGGCTGCGCCGGGTGGTCGTGGCGGGACGTGCTGCCCTACTTCGCGAAGCTGGAGGACGACGCGGAGTTCGGGGACGAGCCGTACCACGGGCGCGGCGGGCCGACGCCGATCTTCCGGATGCCTCGGGAACAGTGGGGGGCGGTGGACTCCGCCCTGTCGGCCGCCGCGCTGGCCGCCGGACACCCCTGGGCCCCGGACGTGAACGCGCCCGGAGCGATCGGGGTCTCGCCTTACCCGATCAACTCGCGCGCCGGGCGCAGGGTCACGGTCAACGACGGCTACCTCGAACCGGGCCGGTCCCTGCCCGGCCTCACCGTACGCGGCGGGGCCCTGGTGGATCAGGTCGTCTTCGACGGCGACCGCGCCACGGGAGTCCGGGTGATCGTGGACGGGACGGCGACGACCGAGTACGCGGACGAGATCGTGCTCAGCGCGGGTGTCATCCACTCCCCGGCGATCCTGCTGCGGTCGGGGGTCGGCCCGGCCGCCGACCTGCGCCGGCTGGGGATCACGGTACGGCGGGACCTGCCGGTCGGCCTCGGCATGCAGGACCATCCGATGATCGTCGTCGAGCTGCCGCTGACCTCGGAGGCCGCCATCAAGACGGCCGACGACCGCCACACCAACGTCTGCGTCCGCTACACCAGCGGCCCCGGGAGTCTGCCGCACGACATGATGTTCGTCTCGCTGAACCAGAACGTGCTGTCCATGGAGGCCGCCGACACCCGGTTCCCGGCTGGCGGCTTCGGCGTGTGGCTGAACCAGAACCACTCACGCGGCGTACTGACACTGACCTCCGCCGACCCCGAGGCCCAGCCCGAGGTACGGGAGCGGATGCTGTCGGACGCCCGCGATCTGGAGCGGCTGCGTCAGGGGGTCCGCGCCCTCGTCGAGATGGCGCGCGGCCCCGAGGTCGCCCCGATCCTCGACGGCTCGGTCGAGGCCCGCAACAGCCGCCTGTTCGCGGTGCTGGACAACGACGCCGAACTCGACGACCACCTCCTGGCCACCGCCGTGGACGCCCAGCACGGCACCAGCACCTGCCGGATGGGCGCGCCCGGCGACGCCGCCACGGTGGTCGATCCGTCGTGCCGCGTGCTCGGGGTCGACGGGCTGCGTGTGGTCGACGCCTCGATCCTCCCCTCCGTCCCACGGGCCAACACCAACCTGGCAGCGATCATGGTCGGCGAACTCATGGCCGACCGTCTCGGCTGAGCCCGCCCCCTACCTACCTGGCAAGGAGCACCTTTCCGTGAAGACCCTGCAGAACCTGATCGGCGGCATGTGGGAGGACTCGCGTGGTGACGCGTTCCACGACGTGATCGATCCGGCGACCGAAGAGGTCGTCGGCCGCTCCCCCGGCGGCTCGCCGGAGGACGTCCGCCTGGCCGTCGACGCGGCCGTCCAGGCGCACCCGGCCTGGGCGGCACTGCCGGTCGCCGAGCGCGTGGAGCGCCTGTCGCGGTGGGCGGACACGATCGCCGAGCACGCCGAGGAGCTGGCGCAGCTCGAATGCCGGGAGATGGGCAAGCCCGTAGCGCTCGGCCGTACCTTCATCGGGGGCGCGGCGCAAGGGTTCAAGGCGGCGGTGGCCGAAGCCCTGGACTACCCGTTCGAGGAGACCCTCGCCGGTCCGGGCGGGAGCGCCACCACGATCCTGCGTAAGCCGCTCGGCGCCACGGCGGTCATCGTGCCGTGGAACTTCCCGGTGCCCATGGCGCTGGGGGCGCTCGCCCCGCTGCTGGCGGCGGGCAACACCGTCGTGCTCAAGCCGTCCGAGCGTTCCCCCATGTCGGCGGTACGGCTGCTGGAGCTGATGGATCTGCCGGCCGGCGTGGTGAACCTGGTGCTCGGCGACTCCCGGGCCGGTGCGCCGCTGGTCGCGGACGACCGGATCGGGCTCGTCCACTTCACCGGCTCGGTCGAGGCCGGACGCCGGGTCGGCGCGGAGAGCGGGGCCCTGCTGCACCGGGCGATCCTCGAACTCGGCGGCAAGGACCCCGTGGTCGTGGACGCGGGCGTCGACCCGGCCGCGACCGCCGCTGCGATCGCGTTCGGCGCGTTCGCCAACTCCGGCCAGATCTGTACGTCCATGGAACGCGTCTACGTGCACCAGGACATCGCCGAGGCGTTCGTCAACGCCCTCGTCGAGGTCGCCGGCGGTTACGCCCTGGGAGACGGGCGCGACGAGAGCACGGTGCTCGGCCCGCTGGTCGACCGGCGTCAGCGCGACATCGTGGACCGGCACGTCACCGACGCGGTGGAGCGCGGCGCGACCGTCCGCACGGGCGGGACGGTGCCCGAGGGCAAGGGCTTCTTCTACCCCGCCACCGTGCTCACCGGCGTTGACGACTCCATGCTGGTCATGACCGAGGAGACCTTCGGCCCGCTCGCCCCGGTCGAGGTCGTCTCCTCCTTCGAGGAGGGGCTGGAGAAGGCGGCCGGCACTCGCTTCGGCCTCGCCGCCACCGTGTACACCAACGACCCTGCGCACATGGCCGCGGCTCACGACATCCCCGCCGGGGTCGTGTGGGTCAACCAGTGGCAGGGCGGCGGGCCCGGGCGGCTGTACGAGCCGGCGGGTGACAGCGGCATGGGGGCGACCGGATCCCGGGCCGCCTATGACGCGGCCACTCGCCCCGTCTCGGTCCACACCGCCCCGTCTGCCCCGACCGCCCCGGTCACGTGACGACCCAACGGGAGCGGACGCGGTGGGAGCGGACCCGGTGACAGCAGGCCCAGCGAGAATGGGCGCCGGGGATGTGGCTGCGGCGAGAGGTGGGGTGACGGCCGGCGCCAAGCGGCATGCCGCTAACGCCGTCGGCTCCTGGAGCAGCCGCCTGGTCGAGCTGTCCCATCGCATCCACTCCCACCCCGAGCTCGCCTTCGAGGAGACGCGGGCCAGCGTGTGGGTGGCGGACGCGCTGAGCGCCGCCGGTTTCGACGTCCAGCACGGCTGCTACGACCTGCCCACCGCCGTACGGGCGAGCGTGGGAACGGGTCCGCTGCACATCGGGATCTGCGCCGAATACGATGCCCTGCCCCAGATCGGGCACGCCTGCGGGCACAACATCATCGCCGCCGCGGCAGTGGGCGCCGCGGTCGGACTTGCCGGACTGGCCGACGATCTCGGGCTGACGGTGACCGTCCTCGGCACTCCGGCCGAAGAAGGCGGCGGCGGCAAGATCCTCATGCTGGAGCGCGGCGCGTTCGCGGGGCTCGACGCGGCGATGATGGTCCATCCCGCCGCGGTCGAGATGGCGGCGATGCCCGGCTCGGCCGTCGCCCAGTTCGAGGTCTCCTACCGTGGGAAGCCCGCCCATGCCGGCGCGTACCCTGAGCTGGGCGTCAACGCCGCCGACGCGATGACCGTCGCGCAGGTGGCGATCGGGCTGCTGCGCCAGCAGACGGGCGCCGGTGACCGCGTCCACGGCATCGTCACCCAGGCCGGCACCGCGCCGAACGTGATCCCCGACGCCAGCCACGGGCGGTGGATCGTCCGGGCCGCCACGCTGGAGGCCCTGGCCGAGCTCAAGCCACGCGTGCGGCGCTGCTTCGAGGCGGGAGCGGTGGCCACCGGGTGCGAGCTGACGGTCACTCCCCTGGGCCCCGACTACGCCGACCTGCGGCCCGACGCGGGGATGCTGCGGCTGTACCGGGCCAACGCCGAGGCGCTGGGGCGCGTCTTCCCGGATCTGCCCGGCGGTGCTCCGGCCGGCGCGGCCACGGACATGGGGAACGTCTCCCATGTCGTTCCCACCATCCATCCCATGCTGGGGCTGGACTGTCTGCCCGCGGTCAACCATCAGCCCGAGTTCACCGCGGCCTGCGTCACTCCGGCCGCCGACAGGGCAGTCCTGGACGGCGCCACCGCCATGGCGTGGACCGCCATCGACCTCGCCCACGCCGCGTCCGCTCGGCGGGCTTCCCACGGCTGAGCCCTCGGTCCAGGAGCCCGTGTTCGCCCCGGTCACCTCGTTGGTGACCGGGGCGAACGTCGTACCGGAGAGGCGTGAGCTCAGCGCCCCAGGGGTGGTGACTCAGTGCCCCTCGAAGACGGGTTTGCGCTTGGCGAGGAACGCCTCGACCGCTCCGGTATGGTCGGCGGTCCGGCCCAGCTGTGCCTGGGCGCGCGCCTCGGCCGTGAGCACCGTCCCGAGGTCCCGGCCCCAGGACTGTGCGATCAGCAACTTGGAGGCGGCGTAGGCGGCGGTCGGCCCGGTCGCGAGCCGGGCCGCGAGCTCACGGCCCGCCGTACCGACGTCCGCGCGTGGGACCACGCGACCCGAGATCCCCCACGCGACGGCCTGTTGAGCGGTGAAGGACTCGCCGAGCAGGACGAGCTCCTTGGACCGGGCCTCGCCGACCGCCCGGGGGAGCGTAGTGGACAGCCCGGAGTCGCACGTCAGCCCGATCCCGGTGAACGCCGTCGCGAAGACGGCCTCCTCGGCGAGGACGCGCAGGTCGCAGGCCAGCGCGAGGGCCAGCCCCGCGCCGACGCACGTACCGTTGACGGCCGCGACGACCGGCTTGCCCATCGTGGCCACGAGCCGGATGATCGGCGCGTAGTCCTCCTCGACCGTGTCGAACGCGTGCTCCGCGTCGGCGCGGAGGGCGGCCGCGTGCTCGGCGAGGTCCTGACCGACGCAGAAGGCGCTGCCCGCGCCGGTCAGCAGTACGGCGCGGACGGTGTCGTCCGACGTGGCCTCCTCAAGCGCGCGGCGCAACGCCGTCTTCGTCCCGGCGTCCAGCGCGTTGCGGCGATCCGGGCGGTTCAGGGTGACAACGGCTACGGCCCCGTCACGCTCGAGGATGACCGGGGTCTCGAGGACGACCGGGGTCGCGTCCTGGCTCGGTCCGGGCATGTCAGACCTCCGGCGCGGACGTCGCCGGCCAGGTCTTCGCTACGAGGGTCAGCACGTCGTACGTGGCGACCGCCTGGCCGTCCTGGTTGGACACGACGGCGTCCCAGCGGACCTCGCCGTAGTCCGCGCCGCCGCGCGGGGTGATCTGCTTGACGGTCAGCGCGACGTCGATCGCGTCGCCGGGCTTGACCGGGGTGAGGAAGCGGAGTCCGTCGACGCCGAAGTTCGCCAGGACCGGTCCGGGTGCCGGGTCGACGAAGAGACCGGCGGCCAGGGACACGACGAGGTACCCGTGGGCGACGATGCCGCCGAACAGCGGGTTCCGCGCGGCGGCCGCGGCGTCGGTGTGCGCGTAGAAGGTGTCCCCGGTGAACTCGGCGAAGTGCTCGACGTCGGCGAGCGTCACCGTCCGCGGCGCGGAGGCGATCGTGTCGCCCACGCGCAGCTCCGCCAGGGACTTCCGGAAGGGGTGGACACCGGAGTCGACGCGCGCGGCGCCCGTCGTCCACCGTCCGGTGATGGCGGTGAGCAGGTCCGGGGAAGCCTGTACGGCGGTGCGCTGCATGTGGTGCAGCACCCCTCGGATGCCGCCGAGCTCTTCACCGCTCCCGGCCCGCCCGGGGCCGCCGTGGACCAGGACGGGCAGCGGCGAGCCGTGCCCGGTGGACTCCCCGGCGTCATCCCTGTCCAGGACGAGGACGCGACCGTGCCAGGGCGCCAGCCCGAGTACGACGGACCGCGCGACCTGCGGGTCGTGGGTGACGACGGAGGCGACGAGGCTGCCCTTGCCCCGTGCGGCGAGGGCGACGGCCGACTCGACGTCGTCGTAGGTGAGCACGGTGCTCACCGGGCCGAACGGCTCCACGTCGTGCGGCTCGCCGGCGCCGGGGCGCGCGCGCAGCACGAGCGGCGTCATGAAGGCGCCGCGCTCGGGGTCGCCGTCGAGCAGGGCCGCGCCTTCGGGGTCGCCGAAGACCACCTCGGTGCCCGCCGTGAGCGCTTCGACGGCCTTGCGTACCTCGTCGCGCTGGGCGAGCCCGGCGAGCGGGCCCATCCGTACGTCCGGGTTGCGCGGGTCGCCGACGGTCACCTTCGCCAGGCGGGCGGTGAGCGCGTCGACCACCTGGTCGGCCATCGCCTCGGGTACGAGCACCCGGCGGATGGCCGTGCACTTCTGCCCCGCCTTGACCGTCATCTCGGTGACGACGCCCTTGACGAACAGGTCGAACTCCGGATCGTCCGGCAGCACGTCCGGCCCGAGGATCGAGCAGTTGAGCGAGTCGGCCTCGACGCCGAGCAGGACGCCGCCGTCGAGCACGTTCGGGTGGCGGCGCAGGACTCCCGCCGTGTGCGCCGAGCCGGTGAAGGCGACGGAGTCCTGGATCGTCAGCTCGTCGAGCAGGCCGCCCGCGCCGCCGGCGACGAGCTGGAGCGTCCCCTCGGGCAGGATCCCCGACTCGATGATCAGCCGGACGGCGAGTTCGGTGAGGTACGCGGTCTGGCTACCGGGCTTGACGATCGACGGCAATCCGGCGAGGAAGGCCGGGGCGAGCTTCTCGAGCATGCCCCAGACCGGGAAGTTGAAGGCGTTGATCTGCACCGCGACACCCGGCCGCGAGGTGTAGACGTGCTGGCCGACGAAGGTGCCGCCCTTGCCCAGGCGTTCGAGGCCGCCGTCGAGGAACACCGTGTCGTTCGGCAGCTCGCGGACGCCCTTGCTCGCGTAGCTGAACAGGGTGCCGATGCCGCCGTCCACGTCGATCATCGTGTCCCGTGAGGTGGCTCCGGTCCGTACGGACAGTGCGTAGAGCTCCTCCTTCCGCGCGAGCAGGTGCTTGGCCAGCGCCTTGAGCAGGGCCGCCCGCTCGTGGAAGGTCAGGGATCGCAGCGCGGGTCCGCCGATGTCCCGGGCGTGCCGGACCATCGCGGCGACGTCCAGCCCCCGGCTCGAGATTCGCGCGACCTCCTCACCCGTGGCGGCGTCGAGCAGAGGTTGCCCGTCGTCCGCCGCCCGGAACCACCGTCCGGCGGCGTAGCTCTCCAGCAGCGCGCTCACGCTGTCTCCTCTCTGCGGTTCTGCGGTTCCGCGGTTGGCGGGGGGCATCGGTCCTCTAGAACATTCCCCGTCACCGCGACCTGTTGCGCGGGACCCCCGACCCATGCGATGGTATTACTGACCGAGCGATAAGTAAATACGACAGATGTCTCGGAGGAAAGATGACCACGACTCCGGCGGAGCCGGAACTGGAGGAGCGGCTGCGGGCCGGGTTCGACGCGACCATCGCGCGCAACGACCGGATCGAGCCCCGCGACTGGATGCCGGACGACTACCGCAGGACGCTCGTACGCCAGATCGCCCAGCACGCGCACTCCGAGATCATCGGCATGCAGCCCGAGGGCGCCTGGATCGGACGCGCCCCATCCCTGCGCCGCAAGGCGATCCTCCTGGCCAAGGTGCAGGACGAGGCCGGGCACGGCCTCTACCTGTACTCGGCGTGCGAGACCCTCGGCGTCTCCCGCGTCGAGCTGACCGAGCTGCTGCTGGCCGGCCGGCAGAAGTACTCCTCGATCTTCAACTACCCGACGCTGTCCTACGCCGATGTCGGCACGATCGGCTGGCTGGTCGACGGAGCCGCGATCTGCAACCAGGTGCCGCTCTGCCGCACGTCTTATGGACCGTACGGGCGTGCCATGATCCGCATCTGCAAGGAGGAGTCCTTCCATCAGCGGCAGGGCTACGAGCTGCTCATGACGATGATGCGCGGCACCGACGCCCAGCGCGCCATGGTCCAGGAGTCGGTCGATAGGTTCTGGTGGCCGTCGCTGATGATGTTCGGGCCGCCGGACGGCGAGTCCCCCAACAGCGCGCGGTCGATGGCGTGGGGCGTCAAGCGCAACTCCAACGACGAGCTGCGCCAACGCTTCGTCGACATGACGGTCCCGCAGGCCGACGCCCTCGGGGTGACGCTGCCCGACCCCGACCTGCGCTGGAACGAGGAGCGCGGGCACCACGACTTCGGTGACCCGGACTGGGCGGAGCTCGCCGCGGTCATCCGCGGCGACGGGCCGTGCAACGCCGAACGCCTGCGCCACCGCCGGACGGCCCACGAGGACGGCGCCTGGGTACGCGAGGCGGCGTCGGCATTCGCGAACCGCTCCGCCGAGGCGAACGGCTCGACGTCGGTGGGTCCGTCCGCCGAGGCCGGTGCACTATGAGCCACGACCGGCGGGAATGGCCGCTTTACGAGGTGTTCGTCCGTAGCAAGCGCGGGCTCAACCACGTTCATGTCGGGTCGCTGCACGCTCCGGACGACGCGATGGCCCTGCGGCACGCGCGCGACGTCTACACGCGGCGCAACGAGGGCGTGAGCATCTGGGTCGTACGGGCCGACGCCATCACGGCCTCCAGCCCGGACGAGAAGGACCCCTTGTTCGCGCCGAACGGCGACAAGGTCTATCGGCACCCGACGTTCTACGAGATTCCGGAGAACGTGCCGCACATGTGACCCGGCCGACCACTCCCCCGCCCACCCGATCCACCTGATCCATCCAGTCCACCGACACGTCCGGAAGGCGGACCACCATGAGCGACGACCACGGCAGCGTCTTCGACGGCCTGATCGGCGGGGATTCCGCGCAGTGGGCGTTCGGCACCGATTTCGAGGACCCGCTGGCCGGCGTCGACACGACCGTGCCCGACGGCGTCGACCACGCCGAACTCGCCGCGTACTGCCTCATGCTCGGCGACGACGCGCTGATCATGTCGCAGCGCCTGTCCGAGTGGTGCAGCCGGGCGCCGGACCTCGAAGAGGACATCGCCCTGGCGAACATCGCCCTCGACCTCCTCGGGCAGGCACGCCTGCTCCTGGCGCGGGCGGCCGCCGCCGACCCCGGCGTCGTGCCCGCTCTCCCAGAGGGCTCGCCGGTGCCCGCGGAGGACGCGCTGGCGTTCTTCCGTGATGCCGGGCAGTTCGGCAACGTACGCCTGGCCGAGGTGGCGAACGGCGACTTCGCGCACGTCGTCGCACGTCTGCTGCTGTTCTCGGTGGCCCGGCTCGCGCTGCTGGAACGGCTGCGCGCGAGCACCGACACGGTGCTGGCCCACGTGGCGGCCAAGGGCGTCAAGGAGCTCACTTACCACCGGGACTGGGCGGCCCGCTGGTTCTTGACCCTGGCGCAGGGCACCGAGGAGTCGCGCCGCAGGCTCATAACCGCCCTCGGCGACCTGTGGCCGTACCAGCCGGAACTGGTCGCCACGCACCCCGTCGAGCTCTCGCTCGCGCGGGCCGGGGTCGGCGTCGACCCCGCGACCATCCGCGCTGAGGTGGACGGCATCCTCGACCAGGTGCTCGCCATGAGCGGCGTCGCCCGCCCGGACCGTCCGCCCCTGGCGGGCGACGGCGGGCGGCACGGCGCGCACACCGAGGCCTTCAGCGGCTTGCTCGCCGAGATGCAGGTGGTCGCACGCGCACACCCGAGCGGGCGCTGGTGACCGCCCAAGACCGATCCGCCGGGGTTGAGGGGGTGCCGGTGAGTGGACGGGAGCGGGCCGTCGAGGTCGCCGGGCGGGTGCGTGATCCCGAGATGCCGATGCTGACCCTCGCCGACCTCGGTGTGCTGCGCGGTGTCGACGTCGAGCGGACAACGGACGGCGACGAGGTCGTGGTCGCCTCCATCACCCCTACCTACACCGGCTGCCCGGCCATGGGCACCATGCGCGACGACCTGGTCCATCGGCTGAACGACGCGGGATTCCCCCGTGTCGAGGTGCGTGTCGTGCTCGACCCGCCCTGGTCGAGCGACTGGATCTCCGAGAGGGGACGGGCCGCCCTGCGGGAGGCCGGGTTGTCGGCCCCCGGCCCCGCCCGGCGGCCGAGTGGGCCGGTGGCGCTCACGCTCGGGCCGCGGCGGCTCGCTCCGGCCTGTCCGCGCTGCGGTTCGACGGCCACCCGCGTGGTCTCGGAATTCGGCGCCACCGCTTGCAAGGCCCTCTACAGCTGTACCGACTGCCTTGAGCCGTTCGAGCATGTCAAGGAGATATGAGATGAGCACGCTCGCGCCCGGCCGCGCGACGACCCGGGCGTCCGCCGCTTTCCACCAGCTGACCGTGGCGGCGGTCGACCACCTGTGCGAGGACGCCGTGGCGATCACGTTCGCGGTGCCGGAGGAGTTGCGCGAGGTGTACGACTTCCGGGCCGGGCAGTCCCTCACCCTGCGCCGCTTCGTGGACGGCCAGGAGCACCGGCGGTCGTACTCGATCTGCGCACCGGCCGGCGCCCCGCCGCGTATCGGGGTCCGCGAGATACCGGACGGGCTCTTCTCCTCCTGGCTCGTCCACGAGGTGGTGCCGGGAACGCGGATCGAGGTGCGGGCTCCGACCGGCTCGTGGCGGGCCGACCCGGCGCTGGGAGAGCGGCACCTGTGCGTCGCCGCCGGGTCGGGCATCACCCCGATGCTGTCGGTCGCCTCCACGGTGCTGGCCCATCCCGGCGCCCAGGTGTCGCTTCTGTACGGCAACCGGACGAGCCGTACCGTGATGTTCACGGAGGAACTCGGCGACCTGAAGAACCGGTACGGCCCCCGGCTCCAGGTCGTCCACGTGCTGTCGCGCGAGCCACGCGAGGTCGAGCTGTTCTCGGGGAGGCTCGACGGCGACCGGCTGCGTCGCCTGCTCACCCAGCTGGTTCCGGTTGAGACCTTCGATCACGTCTGGCTGTGCGGGCCGCTGCGCATGGTCGAGGACGCGCGGACCGTACTCACCGAGCTCGCCGTCCCCGCGCGGAACGTCCACGTCGAACTCTTCTATGCCGACGCGCCCCCGCCACCGCCGCGGCGGGACGACAAGATGACGACCGGCGCGAGCAGCGTGCTGACGACGGTGCTCGACGGCCTGCGCACGACGTCTGCCGTCTCCCGGGAGACGACGCTCCTCGACGGCGCCCAGGCGACGCGGGCCGACCTGCCGTTCGCCTGCAAGGGCGGGGTCTGCGGGACGTGCCGCGCGGTCGTCCGCGAGGGTGAGGTGGACATGCGCCGTAACTACGCCCTCGAAGAGTCCGAGGTGGCGGCCGGGTTCGTCCTTACCTGCCAGACGTTTCCCGTGAGCGAGAAGGTTACGGTCGATTACGACGCCTGACCTTCGCTTTCACTGTCCGATGTTCTCTGCGTTTCCCGATCACAGGAGCTCTTCGTGACCGAAGCCTTCGTCGTCTCCGGCGTACGGACGCCGATAGGCCGCTACGGCGGCGCGCTGGCCCACGTCCGCCCCGACGATCTCGCCGCCCTCGTCGTGGGCGAGGCCGTCGCCCGGGCGGACATCGACCCCGGTCTCGTCGACGAGGTGGTCTTCGGCGCGGCCAACCAGGCCGGTGAGGACAACCGCAACGTGGCCCGGATGGCCGCTCTCCTGGCGGGCCTGCCCGACTCGGTGCCCGGCTTCACGGTCAACCGGCTCTGCGCCTCCGGCCTCACCGCGGTCGCGACGGCGCGCGCCCTCATCGCGGCGGGTGACGTCGATGTCGTCGTCGCGGGCGGGGTGGAGTCGATGACCCGGGCGCCTTGGGTGACCGAGAAACCGGCCAAGGCGTTCGCCAAGCCGGGTGCGTCCTTCGACACCTCGATCGGCTGGCGGTTCACCAACCCCCGTTTCGACGCCGCGACGACCGCCTCCATGCCGCAGACCGCCGAGACGGTGGCTCAGCGCTGGGGTCTTACCCGCGACGAGCTCGACGCGTTCGCGCTGCGTTCCCACGAGCGGGCCGTCGCGGCGATCAAGGAGGGCTGGTTCGCCGACGAGATCGTCCCCGTACCGGTCGGCGCGGGCGTCGTCGACGTCGACGAGGGGCCACGGCCGGACACGAGCCTGGAGCGGCTGGCGCGGTTGCGACCGGTCAACGGTCCTGACGGGGTCGTCACCGCCGGCAATTCCAGCTCGCTCAACGACGGCGCCGCGGCCGTCGTCGTGGTGAGCGAGCGCTTTCTCGAACAGTCCGGCCTGACCCCGCGAGCCCGGCTCGTGGCGGCGGCGAACGCCGGAGTGCCGCCGGAGATCATGGGGATCGGCCCGGTCCCGGCGACCCGCAAGGTGCTCGAGCGTACCGGGTGGAGCGTGGACGACCTCGACGCCGTGGAGCTGAACGAGGCGTTCGCCGCGCAGTCCCTCGCCTGCGTCCGCGATCTCGGGCTCGACCTCGACGTGGTCAACGCCGACGGCGGAGCCATCGCCCTCGGGCATCCGCTGGGCGCGTCCGGGGCCCGGATCCTCGTCACCCTGCTCGGCCGGCTCGAACGCGCCGGCGGCCGGCGCGGGCTGGCGACCATGTGCGTCGGCGTCGGCCAGGGCAGCGCTCTCCTGGTGGAGCGGCCATGACGCTGATCGTCGAAGAAGGCGCCGACCGGGTCGTGTGGCGGCTCAACAGGCCCGAGGTCCGCAACGCGATCGACCGTGAGCTGGTCGCCGCGCTCCACCAGGCGTGCGCCGCCGTCGAAGAGGAGCCGCGCGTCGTACTCCTGACCGGCGAGGGGCCGGCCTTCGCCGCCGGAGCGGACATCGCCCAGCTCCGCGAGCGAAACCGGGAGGACGCGCTGCGGGGCATCAACTCGAAGATCTTCGACCGCATCCACCGGCTGCCGATGCCGACCGTGGCCCTCATCGACGGGTACGCCCTGGGCGGCGGGGCCGAGCTCGCGTACGCCTGCGACTTCCGCATCGGCACGCCGCGCGCGCGGATCGGCAACCCGGAGACGGACCTCGGCATCGTCGCGGCGGCCGGCGCGGCCTGGCGCCTCGCCGAGCTCGTCGGGGAACCCCTCGCCAAGGAGATTCTGCTCGCGGGCCGTGTTCTCACGGCTGAGGAGGCGCGGGCCGTGTACCTGCTCAACGACGTCGTGGAGTCCGAAGACCTGCTGGCCGCGGGACATCGGCTCGCCGACCGCATCACCGCGCGGGCACCGTTGGCGACGCGGCTGACCAAGGCCGTCTTCCACGCCCCACGGACCGCGCACCCGTTCGTCGACGACCTCGCGCAGGCGGTCCTGTTCGAGACGGAGGAGAAACACACCCGTATGACGGCATTCCTGAACCGGCGACAGGAGCGAAGCTCATGACCGGCGACGCCCAGACGCAGACGCAGTACGCGACCGGTGGCGCCCTGCCACGGACGGTGGGTGTCTTCGGCGGTGGGCGGATGGGGTCCGGAATCGCGCACGCGTTCCTGGCCTCGGGCAGCCACGTGATCGTCGTGGAGAACGGCCCCGAAGCGGCTGACCAGGCAAACGCCCGGGTGGGCGACAGCCTGGCCAAGGCCCACGCCAAAGGCAAGCTCGAAATCCCGCTCCCGGACGCCCTGGCCCGGCTGCGGACGACCACCGACCCGGGCGAGCTGGCCCCGTGCGAGCTCGTCGTCGAGGCGGTCCCGGAGGACGCGGCGCTCAAGGCCGAGGTGCTCACCCTGGTCGAGCGGCGGGCGCCGGACGCGGTGCTCGCCTCGAACACCAGCAGCCTGTCGATCGGCGGGCTCGCCGCCGCTCTGGCCGCGCCGGGCCGCTTTCTCGGGCTGCACTTCTTCAACCCCGTCCCGGTGAGCGACCTCGTCGAGATCGTCACCGGGCCGCGCACCGAGCCGGCGCTCGTGACGCGGGCGCAGGACTGGGTGACGGCCCTCGGCAAGACGCCGATCACCGTCGCGGACTCGCCGGGTTTCGCGAGCAGCCGCCTCGGCGTCTGCCTGGCGCTCGAGGCGATGCGGATGCTGGAGGAGGGCGTCGCGAGCGCGGCCGACATCGACACGGCGATGACCCTCGGCTACCGCCACCCGATGGGACCGCTGCGGACCACCGACGTGGTCGGACTCGACGTGCGGCTCGCGATCGCCGAACACCTGGCGCGCGAGCTGGGACCCCGTTTCGAGCCGCCGCGGATCCTGCGCGACCTCGTCGCCGCAGGACACCTCGGCCGCAAGACGGGCCAGGGCTTTTATACGTGGTGAGCGGGGTTCAGACTTGGTGGCGGGCCAAGCCGTCGAAGGCGACGACCGTGATGGCGTCGGCGACCGTCGCCGCGTCGTACACACCGTCCGGGCGATACCACTCGACCAGCGAGTTCACCATGCCGAACAGCAGCCGGCTCACCAGCGTCGGCGGCACGTCGTCGCGCAGGGAGCCCTCCGCGACGGCGTCCGCGACGAGCGCGGCCAAGCGGTCGTCGAGCCAGCGGCGCCGCTCCAGGGCGGCCAGCTCGATCCCGCTGTTGCCGCGCACCCGGAGCAGGAGCGTGACGGAGGGCTGGTGTGCCACGAGAACCTCGACGCTGCGCCGCACCACCTCACGCAGGCGCTCGTACGCCGTCGCCCCGGCCCGATCGCGAGCGGCCGCGGTCACGACGGCGGTGAGCTCGTCGAGAGCGTCGTCCAATGCCTGGCTGAGCAGTTGCTCCTTGCTGGTGACGTGGTGGTAGATGGCCGGCTTCGTCAGTCCGAGCTCCTTGGCCAGGTCTCCCATGCTCGTGGCGTCGTACCCCTTGCGGTTGAACAGCTCCACGGCGGTGCGCAGGATCGCGGCCTGGTCGTAGCCGGGACGGCCACGACCACGGCGCGGGGTCGGCTCGGCGGGCTCGGTCGTCGTCACGAAAGAAAGGATCTCACGGCAGTTCAGGCGCCCCGGTGGCCGCCTTACCCGCTGACGACCGGCCGCGCGCTCACGCCGGGAAGTCCTTGGGGTTGATCGAGGTGGTCCGCGCGTTGCCGCCCCTGACCGGGTTGAGGGTCAGAGTCCAGACGCTCCTCGATGTGGCGGTCGTGGTGAACCTCAGCCGATCGTTGAACCGCTGGTACACGGCACTCTGGCTGAACCTGCCCTTCGACACCCTGAACCGGGAGCCGGTGGTGAAGTAGACCCGGTACGTGCCGTCCCTGACATCCCTGACACTGGCGCTGGACCTGGCGCGTACGTAGATGCTGATCGCCTTGGTCCTGCCCTTGACCAGCGTCACGACGCCGTCCCTGGAGGTGCCGTTCTTGATCTTGAGCGTGCCCTGGCCGCCGCTGACGCGGTCGTACAGGATCCTGCCATTGCGGGGACGCGACGCGGCGGCCGTCTGAGAAACCGGCGCGACGATACGCTCGCCGACCGCTGTGGCGGCGGCCGGGGAAGCGGTCAGCAGGCCACCGGCCAGCGCGACGGCCGCGACGACACCGGTGCGTAATGGGGTTCCTTCGAGAAGTCTCTTCATCGTGAACATCTCCTTGAGGGTCGCGCGATCAGACCAAACATAGATCGCCTATCCGTTATTCACCAGAAGGCAGGAATTCGCGGCGACGAGACAGCCACCTTCGTGATAGTTGCGCATGGCGCTTGATTCCGTATCGTCCTCACCAGCGGCCCCGACGACCACGTAAGGAATGATCGGCATGTCCGACGATGTGGCGCGACGCGTTTTCCAGGTGGTCGACACATTCGACCCCGACAAGTTCGCCCAGTTACTGGCCGAGGACGCCACGTTGGTGTTCGGCAACGCCGAGCCGACGGTGGGACGCGCGGCCATCGCCGCCGGGCTGCGGACGTTCTTCTCTACCATCGGCGGCCTGCGGCACCGCATCGTCAGGAGCTGGCAGGTGGACGCCGACACCATCGCCGAGACCGAGGTCACCTACCGGCGGCTCGACGGCAAGGACGTCAGCGTCGCGGCCGTGTCCATCTGGCGCACGCGCGACGACGGACTGATCTCGGACTACCGGATCTTCATCGACCTCGCACCCGTCTACGCGACTTAGTCAGGTCGGATCTCTCTGCCTTGCAAGATCGCTTTAAGCGGCGTGCGCTTTTACATCGTAAATCAATATCTGCGCCGCCTTTTTTATGCGTATTTCTACACGTTCCGTCGTTGAACCCGGCTGCTGCCGCACCCCGTACAACCGTGCGTCAACACAGCTAAGAGCCTCACCCTCGAGGCGCTTGAAAGGGTCATCATGACGAAGCGCATCCTCACCGTCCCCGGCCTGGTTCTCGCCACCGCTCTGGTCGCGGGTGGCCTCGCGCCCGCCGCGGCGCAGGCGAGTACGAGCTCCGATGTCTACCTGGCCGCCTCGCTGCAGGGCAAGAACGAGGTGCCCGCGGCGGGCGCGAAGGTCGGCGACAAGAACGGCGGCGCCATCGCCGTGTTCCGCATCCATGGCGACCAGGTCGATTACGCCATCCGCTGGCAGAACATCGCCGCCCCGACCGCGTTCCACATCCACCAGGGCAAGGCGGGCAAGAACGGCGACGTCAAGATCCCGTTCTTCGGCGAGGCGCTGCCCGGCAGCCTGAGCGCCGTGAAGGGGACCGTCAAGGTCAGCGACTCCGGCCTGCTCAACCGGATCAAGAGCAACCCCAAGAAGTGGTACGCCAACCTGCACACCGGCGAGTTCCCCGGCGGCGCCGTCCGCGCCCAGCTCTACAAGATCCGCCCGGTGGCGCTGGAGTCGGTGCTGGCGAACGGCTCGCGCTCCACCCTCACCGCCTCGGCCGACGGCCGCCAGGAGGTCCCGGCGCCCGGTACGAAGGTCGGCGACAAGGACGGGCGGGCCGCCTGGCTCGTCTGGGTCAAGGGTACCCAGGTGCACTTCGCCACCGCCTGGAAGAAGATCGGCGCGCCGACGAACGGGCACATCCACCGCGGCAAGAAGGGCAAGAACGGCCCCGTGGTCGTGAACTTCTTCAGCGCCGCCAACGGCCTGCCCGCCGGGATCAACGGCATCGCGGGCACGGCGAGCACCTCCGCCAAGGTGGCCGGCGGGATCAAGCACAACCCGAAGAACTGGTACGTCAACCTGCACACCGGCGAGTTCCCCGGCGGCGCGGTGCGCGGCCAGCTCCACGGCGGCGGCTGGTAGGACCCCCGATAACGCGCGGGTCGGCCCACCAGGGCCGGCCCCTGCGCTGCCGTCGCATCCGTACGCTCAGCTGCCGCTCAGGAGCGCCTCATGCGGTTACGTTAGGGGTTTACAACCAGGACCAACCGGCGCAGGAGACCCCCCATGACCGACATCCCGGGCCAGACCTTCTTCGGCAAGATCGACACCACGAGGCCGCATTCAGCGCGGGTGTGGAACTACCTCCTCGGAGGCAAGGACTGCTACCCCGTCGACCGCGAAGCGGCTGAGCAGTACAAGAAGATGTTTCCCGGGATCGTCGACATCGCCCGGACCGACCGCGCCTTCCTCGGCCGGGCTGTGCGCTACTTGACCGGCGAGGGCGTCCGCCAGTTCCTGGACATCGGGACCGGCCTGCCGACGATGGACAACACCCACGAGGTCGCCCAGCGGGTCGCCCCGGAGTGCCGGATCGTCTACGTCGACAACGATCCCCTCGTGTTATTGCACGCCTCGGCGTTGCTGAGCAGCTCTGAGGAGGGGGTCTGCGACTACATCGACGCCGACCTGCGCGACCCGGACAAGATTCTGGAGCTGGCGGCGCGGACGCTGAACTTCGACGAGCCAGTCGCGATCATGCTGCTGGGGATTCTGCATCTCATCCCGGACTTCGACCAGGTGCACCAGATCGTGATGCGTCTGCTGGACGCCGTAAGCCCAGGCAGCTACCTGGCGATCACCCATGCCACCCTCGATCTCGACGGTGAAGCAACCGAGCAGGCCGAGGCCCAACAGGAATGGAACAAGAAGGCCGACCCGATCACCCCCCGCACGCACGCCGAGATCAGCCGGTTCTTCGACGGCCTGCAGATGGTGGACCCCGGCCTGGTCTCGATGTCACGGTGGCGGGTCGAGGCCACTCCCTGGGGTGAACCCGCCGAGGTGCCGGGCTTCTGCGGAATCGGCCGCAAACCCTGAGGCCCGTGACCGCCGCCTCCGCCGCTGACCTGGACTCCGCAGGACGACCCGCCCTCGGCGCGCGTTTCGGCGATAGGTACGGTGTGTCCAATGCTTACGGTAGTGACGGCGTTCACCCCCATCTGGATCATCGGCGCCCTCGGGTGGCTGACCGGGCGTTTCCGGGTGGCGAGCGGGCAGTTCCAGCAGGCGCTCACGGGGTTCACGTTCACCATCGCCATGCCCGCCGTACTGTTCACCACGCTCAGCCGTACGCCGCTCAGCCAGATCCAGCCGCGGCCGCTGCTCGCCTTCGCGATCAGCACCGTCTTCGTCGGCGTGCTCGCGCTCGTGACGCTGCGCGGCAAGCTGCCCGACCGGGTGATCGGGGCGATGTCGTCGGCCTACGTCAACGCCGGCAACCTCGGCATCCCCATCGGCCTGTACGTCCTGCACGACGCGACCTTCGTGGTGTCGGTGCTGATCTTCCAGGTGCTGGTGATGTCTCCGCTGATCTTCCTGGGCCTGGGCGTCGAACGCTCCTCCCTGCTGGCCCCGCTGCGGATGCCGATCGTGGTGGCCTCGGTGCTCGGCCTGGGCATGTCCGCCCTCGGCTGGCAGCTGCCCGAACCCGTGATGCGGCCGCTGAACCTGCTCGGCGGCGCGGCGGTGCCGCTGGCGCTGTTCGCGCTGGGCATGTCGCTGAACGGCTCGGCCGTCGCCTGGCGCCGGGTCGCTCCGGTGGTGACGCTCAAGCTGCTGGTCCAGCCGCTGGTGGCGTTCCTGGTCGGGCGGTTCCTGCTTCATCTCGACGGCCACGCGCTGTTCGCGGCCGTCCTGTTCGCCGGGCTGCCCACCGCGCAGAACACCTACGTCTACGCCGCCGAGTACGGGCGGCCCACCGAGCTGCCCCGCGACACCATCCTGGTCTCGAGCGTCCTGTCGCTGGCCACCCTCTCGGTGATCGCCGTGCTGGCCGGGGGCGGGGGCGCGCTCGCCCTAAAGTGATCGTTGTTTGGGTAGAAGGTACTCGTACCATCGAACTCTGCTCCATGAGGTACCCGTGTCGAGACTTCTGCGCCTGTTAACCACCCCGCTGCTCATCGTGACCCTCGTCCTGACCGGCACCCCCGCCCGCGCCGACAGCGACCCGGTGCTCGCCACTCAGTGGCAGCTCGCCTGGGACACCTACCGGTTCTACGAGCACCTGACCGGCCCTCTCCCGCTGGACGGCCGGACCGCGGTCACCCGTGACCTCCCGATCGACATCGACGCCCCCATTGACCACGTCTTCGCGGCGTACTCCGACATCAACCACCACATCGGCCTGCACCCCTTCCTGAAGCGCGTCGCCACCCACGCCGACTACGTCCAGGACGGGCTGCGCTACGTCAACTTCACGGCCGTCGAGGACGTCCCGGTCACCGACGGGGTGCCCGTCACCGTCAACACGCACGCCCAGCAGCGCGTCCACGCGGCGGAGTACTTCTACGAGACCGACACCTGGACCATGCCCAACGTCGTCACCCACCAGCGGATCGACTTCACCGACCTGGACGGCGGCCGGACCAGGGTGACCGAGCATCTCACGTTCGAGGCGAACGTCCTGCTCATCGACTTCACCGTGACCAACGGCGTCTCCTCCCACCAGCAGACCCAGGTGGCGCTGAAGGAGGCCATCGAGAGCGGCCGGCTGTGACGAGCCGGGCGGCCACAAGGCCGACTGCGACGGGCCAGGCGGTCACAACGCCAACTGTGACGGGCCGGGCGGTCACGTTCGAGAGGTGACACCCTTACCGCGTCCTGTCCTCAGCCGGGCAGGACGCGGTAGCCGGCGTCCACGGGGATGTGGGCACCCGCCACAGCGCCGAAGCCGCCGTCGAGGACCGAACCGATCACCGCGGCCACATCCCGTGGGTCGAGCATCCGGCCCAGGACCGAGCGGCGGGCCAGCGCCGCTTCCGCCTGAGGGGTGCGCATGGCCGCGCTGCCCTCGGTACGTACGCCGGCGGGGGCCACAGTGTTGACGGCGATCCCCCACCCCCCGGCTTCGGCGGCGACGTGCTGGGCGAAGGTGTTGAGCGCGGCCTTGGCGGTCGCGTGCGCGATGGTGCCGGGGCGTACCAGGTCGGCGCTGAGACTGGAGACGTAGACGATCCGGCCCTCGCCCTGCTTCCGCATGAGGTCGAGGACCTGCCGGGTGACGTGGAAGACGGCTGACAGCTCCCCGAGAACCTTGCCCGAGAAGTCCGGCCAGGACAGCTCGGCCAGCGGAGCGAAGGCTGGGCTGATGTTGGCGTTGCAGACGAGGGCGTCGACCCGCTCGCAGACGGCCACCATGCCGGCCACCTGGCCGGGGTCGCACACGTCCGCCTGAACGGCCTGCGCGCTGCCGCCGTTCACCGCGATCTCCGCCGCCACCGAGGCGGCCGCCGCCGCGTCGCGGTGATAGTTGACGATCACGTGGAACCCGCGACGGCCCAGTTCGAGGGCGGTCGCGGCCCCGATGCCGCGGCCGGCGCCGGTGATGAGGGCGATGCGTTGCATGTCATGCCTCCGTTGCCTGGGTAACGGGGCTGACGATAGGTTTTGGGCTTTCCCTAGGTAAGTACGTACCTTGGAGTTCGTCCCTAACCATCTGGTCGGCCTTCAGATCACAGAGGCATGGAGTGACGGGTGAGTGACGCTTTTCACAGAGAATGCCCGGCGCGCATGGTGCTCGATCATGTGACCAGTCGCTGGGGAGTGCTGGTCCTGACGGCGATGCGCGAGCGGCCGCTGCGGTTCTACGAGCTACGCGCCAAGATCGAGGGGATCAGCGAGAAGATGCTCTCCCAGACGTTGCGCACGCTGGTTCGCGACGGCTTCGTCCTGCGCACCGTCACGCCCTCCGCTCCGCCGCAGGTGAGCTACGCGCTGACCGACCTCGGCCAGGGGATCACCGAGCCCCTCCAGGCACTGTTCGACTGGATCCGGAATCACGCGAACGCCATCGTCGCCGCCCAGGCAGCTCACGAACGGCAAGGCGGCCGAGCCGGCTCTGACATCACGCCCGTGTATGGGCCGCCACCCACCGTTAATCCCTAGATCCTGGACCGATAACCAAATTTCGGGCATGCTTGTCGAGATCATCAGTAAAGTGGTCTATGAAGGGACAATCAGGTGAGAATGCCGACAAAGGCGGCAATCTTTACGGCGGCACTCTGCCTCAGCGGTGTCATTGCCAGCCCGGCGAACGCCGCCGCGGCGGCGAGCCCGGAGAGCATCTGCGGCGCCGGCTACGGGCGCATCACCGGCGGCACGCAGCCGGTCAAGACCTCGAGCGGCCGCCGCTACGGCACGGTCTACCTGCTCTACAACCGCGGCAACGGCTACAACTGCGTGGTCACGGTCAAGTCGAGCTTCGTCGGCACGAGGACTCCGGTCAGCGCCGAGCTCACGATCATGGCCAAGCCGGTCAAGGACACGAAGCAGGACCCGATCGTGCGCTCCAACCGCGGCAACTTCAAGTCCTACGCGGGACCGGTGAGGTACTGGGCCCAGGGCAGGTGCGTGAAGTTCTGGGGCACCATCAAGCCGCTCGGCCACGACCCGGCCGTCGCCAGCGGAGGCCGTGCGAAGTGGGGCAACTGCGGATAAAACCCGCGATGGCGCCTTTGTCGCACCGAAGGCTTGTCGAGGTCCCATACTGACTCCCTGACTTGATCGTCGGGAGGCCGGATGTTGTACGGACGCGGGGCCGAGCAGGCCGAGATCGACGCGCTGCTCGAAGCCGCGCGGGCCGGACGCAGCGGCGCGGTCGTCGTCAAGGGCGAGACCGGCATCGGCAAGTCGGCGCTCCTCGGCTACGCCGCCGGGCGGGCCGCCGGCTGGCCGGTGCTGCGCACGCTGGGGGTGGAGTCGGAGACCGAGCTGCCGTTCGCCGCTCTCCATCTGCTCCTGCGGCCGGTGCTCGGGCATGCCGAACGGTTGCCGCCCGGTCAGGCGGCGGCGTTGCGCGGTGCGATCGGGGCGGCGCCCGCCGAGGTGGCCGACCGGTTCCTGGTCGGGCTGGCCGCCCTCACGCTGCTGTCCGACCTCGCGGGCGACGGGCCGATCCTGTGCCTGGTCGACGACGCGCAGTGGCTCGACGACGCCTCCGCCGACGCGCTGCTGTTCGCGGCCAGGCGGCTCGACGCCGAGGGCGTGGTCATGCTGTTCGCCCTCCGGGACGGCGCGGCCACCCCGCGCCCTGGGGCGCTGGCCGCCCACGGGGTGGCCGAGCTGCGGCTGGGCAGGCTGGAGGCGGCGGTGGCCGCGGAGTTCCTGGCCGATCAGGCTCGCGACCTGGTGCCGCAGGTAAGACGCCGGGTCCTCGACGAGGCGGCGGGCAACCCGCTGGCGCTGATCGAGTTCGCCGCCGTACTGACCCCTGAGCAGCGGGCGGGCCGGTTGAGCCCGCTGCCGTTCGCGGGCGAGTCGGGGCCGCTGTCGGACCGGGTGCGGACCACGTTCGAGGCTTACATCGACCGTTTTCCCGAGCCGGCCAGGGCGGCGCTGCTCGTCGCGGCGGCCGACGACACCGGGGATCTGGACCTGATCCTGCGGGCCGCCGCCCGTCTCGGCGCGACGGTCGCGGACCTGGCGCTGGCCGAACGCGAGGAGCTGATCGAGCTCTCGGCGGCCGGGCTGTCGTTCCGGCACCCGCTGATCAGGAGCGCGGCCTACCGTGGGGCGCCGTACTTCCGCCGGGTCGCGGCCCATCTGGCGCTGGCGGAGTCGCTGAGCGACCAGACGGGCAGGTGCCTGGGCGACCCCATGGGCAGATCCCTGGACGGCCGCACGACCATGCCCCTGCACGACCGAACAGCCGGGTCGCTGCACGACCAGACGACCACGCCCCTGAACAACTGGACGGCCGCGTCCCTGGACGATCACGCGGCCGAATCCCTCGATAGTCAGGCGCGGGCCGATCGGCGGGCCTGGCATCGGGCCGCCGCCGCGACCGGCCCGGACGAGAGGGTCGCCGGGGAGCTGGAACGGGCCGCCTTACGGGCGCGCGACCGGCAGGGCACGGCCGCCGCGTCCGTGGCGTACGAGCGGGCCGCCGACCTCACCGCCGACACCGCCCGCACGGCACGCAGGCTGATCGCGGCGGCGGAGCTGGCGGTCCAGGCGGGTCAGCTGAAGCGGGCCGCCGGGCTGGCCGACCGGGCGGCGCCGCTCGCCACGACCCCGGCCGAGCTCGCCTGCCTCGCCCAGGTACGTGCCTGCGTGGAGGTGGAGCAGCGCTCGCCGAGCGCGGCGGGCCGGATCCTGGCCGAGGGCGCGGAGCACGTACGGACCGCCGACCCCGCGCTCGCGGCCCGCATGCTGGCCGAGGCGATTCATTACGCCTCTTTCGCCGCCGACCCCAAGCTCGCCCACGACGCCGACCACCGACTCAGCGCGCTCGCATCGCCGCTCCCAAAAGCGTCGCAACCACCGCAACCGGAAGAGCCGCCGCCACCGCTCCCAAAAGGGCAACAACCACCGCTGCCAGACGGACCGCAGCCGCCGCAGCAACAAGCGCCGCGATCACCGCGTCCGGAAGGACCGCAACCGCCAGACGGACCGCGACCACTACCCCAAAGGCCCGAGGTGCTCGCCGCCGGGATGGCGGTCATGGCGCGGCTCGTGGAGGGCCAGGCCGTGGCGGACCTCTCCCCCATCCGCGCCGCCGCCCGGCTCGCGCGCGACTCCCCCGATCTGCTGCCCCTCGCCGCCTCCCTGAGCATCGTCTCGGGCGACGAGGTCGCGGCCCACGGGCTGGCCGAGTCGCTGGTCGCCCGGTGTCGCGAGCGCGGCCTCATCGGTCTGCTCCCCCAGGCGCTGGCGCTGTTCGCGCAGGCCCAGATGCTGCGCGGCAGGCACCGCGAGGCGTCGGCCGCCGCGTCCGAGGCGCTGACCGTCGCCTCCGACATCCACCAGGCCCATCGGGCCGGGCATCTGCACGGCCTGCTGGCCTGGCTGGCCGCCGTCGGCGTGCGGAGGAGCGCTGCCTGGAGCTGGCCGCGAAGGCGGACGGCGACGTCGAGGCCACCAGGGCGCTCGCCGCCTGGGCGCTCGGTCTGTCCCAGCTGGGCCAGGGCCGGGCCGGGACCGCTCTCGACCACCTCCGGACGGCGGGCCAGCGCCATCCCGTGGTCGCGCTCTGCGCGGCGCCCGACCTGGTGGAGGCGGCGGTCCGCGCCGGGCGGGCGGATCTGGCGGAGGGGGCGGCGGCCAGGTTCGCGGGCTGGGCGGCCGTCGTGGAGCGCCCGTGGGCGAACGCGGTCGCCGCCCGGCTCAGGGGGCTGCTGGCCGAGGGCGACGAGGCGGGCAGGCACTTCGCGCGGGCTGTGGCCGTACCCGCTGATCAGCCGTTCCAGCAGGCGCGCAACGAGTTGCTGTACGGCGAGTGGCTCAGGCGCGCGCACCGACGTTCGGACGCGCGGCGGCGGCTGCGCGCCGCCTTCGAGGCGTTCGACGCGCTCGGCGCCGCGCCGTGGGCCCGCCGCGCCCACGGCGAGCTGGAGGCGGCCGGCGAGGCCGCCGTGTCCAGGAGCGGCGGCCTGCTCGACCGGCTGACGCCCCAAGAGCGTCAGGTGGTACGGCTGGCGGCGGCCGGGCTGTCCAATCGGCAGATCGGCGCGCGGCTGTTCCTCAGCCCGCGTACGGTGGGACATCATTTGTACAAAGCGTTTCCCAAGCTCGGTGTGGCTTCCCGAGCCCAGCTCGGCGACCTCGACCTAGGTGAGTGACCGCGGCTACTTAGTCGCGAGCCCGCGTGACCGGCGAGGCGCCGCGCGCCGACCGATTCGCGGATGATCGCCCGCGCTTTACCGTGCTTCCGACCTCACGGAAACGGAGCGCGTGGATGCACAGACTAGTCAGATCCGGCTTATCCCTGCCCCTGGTCGGGGTCCTGGTCGCGGCCGCCCTCATCGCCACCGCACCGGCCGCCTCCGCCGCGCCGGCGCGCGAGGACGGGCAGCGGGTCACCCTCCTGGTCCACGGCTTCGACCGTGAGGCCGACACCAACTGCGCCAGCAGCTGGAAGGACGCCAAGAACCTGCTGAACGCCAACGGCTGGGGTGACGTCCGTACGTTCGGCTACTACAACAAGGCCACCAACTGCGACATCAGATATCAGGGCACCACCGACTCCCGCATCCAGGAGATCGGCCGCCAGTTCGCGTGGACCGTCTACTACTTCTACTCCAGCCATGACACGGCGATCGACGTCGTGGCGCACTCCATGGGCGGCCTGGTCGCCAAGGCCGCGATCGAGGGCGTCAACAGGTACGGCGTGGGCAAGACGCCGCCCGACCTGAGCGGGCTGAATGTCGATCTGAACAACATCGGCGCGGCCGGGTGGCCCAGCGGCTGGCCCCCGTACCTGTACATCGAGGACATGGTCACGCTCTCCACGCCGCACCAGGGCATCGGCAGCGCGCTGGTGACCGCGTGCGCCATCACCCATGAGCAGTGCAGCGACATGCGTCCGGGCAGCGGCTTCCTGAGCTGGCTGTCGAAGCAGCCACTCTCCCAGATGGGCACGGACTACACCTTCCTCGCCTCTAGCCATGACGACACGGTCAGCGTCGATTCGGCGACCAACAAGCGCACTGCCCACCATTGGGCGGTCTATGACAAGAACGCGGACGGCGGGACGCTGAGTCACACCGCCATGCGGACGACCTCGACCGGCGCGTGGCAGGCGTCGTGGGGCGGGCAGCGGAGTGACGCGGGGTCGGGTTCGTACCCCGCGCCACTCCTTCAGGCCATGGACGGCCTGTACAACCAGCAGAGCGAATAGAGCGATTAGCGAAGAAAGCGATTAGCGAAAAAAGCGAAAACGGGTCGGCACGCCCGGCGTGCCGACCCGTTCTCGTGTTACTTCAGGCCGTAGGCCCGGGTGATCGTCTGGTCGATGGTGTTGCCCTCGGCGTCCACGCCTTGGGCGCGGATGCCGACGGTGCCGTTGGTGGCCGACAGGGCGGGGTGGGCGATGGTGGCGGTGTAGGAGGTGGCGTTCTTCTTGGCGGTGGTGACGGGCTTCCAGTGGGCGCCGTCGTCGTAGGTGACCCAGAGCTTCAGGCTGCCGAGGCGTGCGTCGGGCACGTCGTAGGAGCCCTGGTAGCCGGTGACCGTGATCTTGTGCGGCCTGGCCGCCGCGGTCGTGTTGTCCAGGTCGAGGTCGAGGTCGTAGCGGAGGTTGAGCCGGCGGACCGGCTCGCACGGGGCGAGGGTGCTGGCGAAGAACCAGCCGACGCACAGGCCGTCGCTGGGCGTCTGCAACCCGCCGGTCGGGCGCTTGGACTTGAACGTCCACTCCGTCGCCACGTCGGTGGCGTACTTCTGCAGCGGCTTCGGGGTGTGGAACTTGTCGGTGAGGCGATAGCGGGCCTCGCCCTCCGGCAGCTCGTACCTCGGCATCTGGATCAGGACCGGGCCGCTGGTGCCCGATTCGACCATGGGGATCTCCTGGCCGTCACGGTAGAGGTGCAGCTCGTCCTTGCCGCCGTGTTCCTCGTAGAAGCGCGCGTTCCAGGTGAACGCCTCCTGGTGGTTCGGCTCCGGGCCCAGGATCGGCAGGGCGGCCACGAACGTGTCGCCGTTGCGGCAGGGGAAACACGTGGTGGTCCCGGTGGAGCGGGTCAGGTCGGAGAACACCGGGTTGCCGGGCACGCGCGGCTGGGCGCCCCACTCCTCGGTCTTCCCACCGGCCGTCGGGTAGACGTCCACGGCGGTCGCCCACATCCCGGAGCTCTGGCCGGAGGCGTTGCCTTCGGGGTAGGTCAGCTGGGTCTCGCGGGTCCACGACACGTCCCGCGAGACCGGCCCGACATACTCGGTCACGGTGCTCTGCGCGGGCCAGGAGGAGCCGAACCGCGGGCCGAGCAGCCAGCCGGGGTGGGTCACCACGGTCGCCGACCAGAGGATGGAGGCGAGGGCGGGCCGGTCAGCGTGCAGGCGGTTCTTGATCTCGTACAGGTTGCGCCTGCCGAGCTCGTAGTCGAGCTTGGCCGGGACGCGCAGGCGCTCGTGGAGGAGCAGCGAGTAGATGTACGGCGTGGCGGTGACGCCCTCGGCCTGGATGCTCACCGGCCGCCTGGCGAGCAGCGCGGCCAGCGCGCGGCCTTCGCCGGCGGGCAGGCTCATGGTCGGGATCGGGTAGATCGGCCAGTACTTCGCCAGGTCGAGGAAGGGCCGGTTGACCGCCCCGTAGCCGAGCACCCCGGCCGCGCCGGCGTCGGCCGCGGCCTTGACCCGGTCGAGGGCGTCGCCCGTGCAGCCGGTGGCCGGGCACAGGTCGGACAGGTCGAGCAGGACGAGCTTGCCGCGTACGCCGGCGCCGGCGAGTTCGGCGGCCTGGCCGCGGCCCCCGGACACCAGGGTGAGCGTGCTGCGGCCGTTCAGCTTGGGCACGTCCTCGGCCAGGCTCTGGTAGCGGGGAGTCAGGGTGAGCTTGTCGGCCTTCATGCTGATCACGGGGGCGCCGCGCAGGATCTGTCCCGCGACGTCGAAGGTGCCCTGGGTGATCGTGCGGGTGGGCAGCAGCCAGTAGTTGTGCAGCCCGTACGTGGGGTAGGCCGACTCGAAGCGGACGGACCCGACACCGTTGGCCGCCTCACGCTCGGAGGCGTACTGCGAGTTGTAGACCTCGGTGGGGTCCGGGGTCTTCTGGGTGACCTGGCGGGCCTTGCGCATGTCGAGGGTGATCGTGGTGTCCTTGGTGGCCTCGAACTCCGGCTGCGACGGCAGGCCGATGTTCCACTGCCCGTCGCTCCCGCGCCAGCTGATGCCGGAGTTCGCGCTGTAGGTGCCCGCGTACACCTTCGTCTCGGTCTCGGTGCCGCTGCCGGGGTACCACTCGACGTCGAGGTCGTCGCGGTCGTCGGTACGCAGGATCGCCCAGGGGATGCCCTGCACGTCGGTCGCGCCGTCGGGCAGCACCATCCGGGTCTTGATGGTGACCTTCTTGGGCTCCACGAACGCGCCGACGGCGGTGTTGACGCTCACGCCGCTCGCGTCGGTTGCGTGCACGAAGCCCTCGTACCAGGTGTCCGGTCCCGACGGGTCGAAGGTGACGGCGACGGGCGCGGTGCCGTGCGCGGGGACGGTGACCGTGTCGTGGTCCAGGGTGAGCGTACGCGCGGACGCGGTGCCCTTGTGGGCCTTGAGCCCGGTCTTGAGCGTCAGCGTCACCGGCTGGTCGCCGTCGTTGGTGTAGGTGAGCGTCTTGGTGACGGGAGCGGGGTGGGGGTAGTCCATGCGGCCGAAGTCGATGCTGCCCGAGGCGGTGACCGCCTGCTTCACGGCGCGCGCCACGTCCACCCGGCCCGCGCCCTGCTCGTACGAGCCGTAGCCGTCGTCGCGGGCGGTGCTGGTGAGCGCGTTCTTGAGCTGGGCGGCGGTCCAGTCGGGGTGCTTCTGAGCCAGGAGCGCGGCCGCGCCCGCGACGTGCGGGGTGGCCATCGAGGTGCCCGACGCGCCGGTGTAACGGTCGTTCACGGGCGTGCCCATCGTGGTGCCCGCGGCCCGCGCGGCCACGATGCCGACGCCGGGGGCGGCGATGTCCGGCTTGAGGCTGTAGTCGGCCAGCACCGGGCCCTTGCTGGAGAACTCGGCGAGCTTCTCCGAACCGTCCACCGCGGCCACGGTCAGCGCCGACGGCGCCGAGCCCGGCGAGGCGATCTTCCGGTTGAGTGCGTCGTTGCCCGCCGCGATGACGAACAGCGACTTCGACTGGGCGCTGAGGTTCTCGACCGCCTGGCTCATCGGGTCGGGCCCGGTGTAGCAGCAGCCGCCGAGGCTCATGCTGATCACTCTGGCCTGCTGGCCGACCGCCCACTCCATGCCGGCGATGATGTCCGACTCGTCGCCGTTGCCGCTCTTGTCGATGACCTTGCCGACGAGCAGCGACGCCTTGGGCGCGACGCCGGTGTACTTGCCGTCGGAGGCGGCGCCGTTGCCCGCGATCGTGGAGGCGACGTGGGTGCCGTGCCCGTGGCCGTCCTGGACGTCCGCCTCGTCGGTGAAGTTCGCGCTGGCCGCGACGCGGCCGGCGAGGTCGGGGTGGCCGAGGTCGATGCCGGTGTCGAGGACCGCGACCTTGACGCCCTCGCCCTTCAGCCCGGCGGCCCATGCCTCCGGCGCGCCGATCTGCGGCACGCTCTTGTCGAGTACGGCCTGCACCTTGCGGTCGAGCCAGATGGCCGAGACGCCTCGGTCGAGCTGGGCCTTGGCGTTCTTGTCTGTGGCGGGGGGATCGACGGCGCTCCAGAACTGCTGGACCGCCTGCTTGTCCACCCGGATCGCCGCGCCGCCCACGCTGGGCAGCCCGCGTGGCGCGGAGGTGGCGGGCAGGGCGTCGGCCTGCGCCGACAGGGTGTTGGCCGCCTGCTTGGCCTGACCGTACTGGACGATCAGCGGCAGGCCGGCGCTCTCCTTGTCGGTGTAGCCGTTCTTGGCCAGGTAGGCGACGTCGAACAGGCCCTTGTCCATGCGGCCCGACGACACCAGGTCCATCACGTCGGAGGGGAAGACGTAATAGGAGTCCCGATCGCGGACGGAGATGAAGTTCACCGGGGCGCCGTCGGGCCGCTTGGCGGGGGTGACCTGGTGACGCGGGGTACCGCCGGGGCCGGTGTCGTAGGCGACCACGTCACCGGTGATCAGCGTGATCTTCGGCGCGTCCTTGGCCGGTGTTCCGGACGACTCGACGGCGGCGGCGGTCTGGCCGGAAAGGGCGGGTGCGGGGGTGGCCGAGGCCGGCGGCTCTACGGCCATACCGGTCGACAGCACCAGCCCCAGCGCTAAAAGCCCGATGGACGGGTTGCGCCATCGTTGACGAGTCATGGTTCTCCTCGCGGGATAGCAGGCATGATCGACTCTCCCGAACCATGACATGTCAAGAAATATCCTGAAAAGGTGACTCGTCGTCCTTTTCCCGCCAATGACGGGAAAAGGACGACCGGGAAGCGGGGTTTTGGGTGATCATGTTGGGATGCTGCGCATCCTCGGCCTGTCAGCGGCGGAGCAGGCCCTCTACGAGGCTCTGGTCGAGCGCTCCCCTGTCACCCTCGAAGAGCTGGACGAGCTCGCCGGCACTCCCGGCCTGGCCGTCGGGCTGGAGGAGCTGGGGCTGATCGCCCGCCTGCCCGAGGACCCGCCCCGGTTCGTCGTCGTACCGCCGGAGATGGGGCTGGACGCGCTCATCCGCGAGCGGGCCCGCGCCCTGGCCGACGCCCGGCTGCGGGTGGCCCAGCTGTCCACGCGCTATCACCTCACCACGCCCGCTCAGGAGTCGGGCGGGCTGGTGGAGGTGGTGATCGGGCGGGAGGCGGTGCTGCGCCGTTTCGAGCAGTTGCAGCGCGGCACCCGGCGGGAGATCCGGATGTTCGACGCGCCGCCGTACGCGGGCGAGGTGGGCGGCAACACCCAGGAGTTCGACCTGCTGAACCGCGGCGTGGACTACCGGGTGGTCTACGACCGGCGGGCCATCGAGATGCGCGGCACGCTGAAGACCATCGTGGACTACATCGCCGCGGGCGAGCAGGTGCGCGTCGGCGACGTGCCGATGAAGCTGGTGCTCAGCGACTACCCCATGGCCCTCGTGCCGCTCCGGCATGATCTGCAGATGGTCGAGTCGGCTCTGGTCGTGTACGACTCGACGCTGCTCGACGCCCTGGCGGCGCTGTTCGAGATGTACTGGGAGCGCGCCGTGCCCCTGCACGTCAGCCATGGGCGCGCCCGGCTGCCGGAGACCAGGAGCCCGACCGACGCGCAGCGCGACCTGCTGGCCCGGCTGGTGGCCGGGCAGACGGACAAGGCCATCGCGGCCCACCTCGGCTGGAGCGACCGCACGGTACGCCGTCACGTGCACGCCATGATGATCCAGCTGGACGCCCAGACCCGCTTCCAGGCCGGCTACCAGGCCGTCCTGCGCGGCTGGCTGGCCGATGAGAAGGGCGTACACGATGCCGCGGAATGACAGGGATGGCGCGGGCGCGCTCGGCGCGGCCGGGCTCACCCCGGACGAGGAGGCGGTGTACGAGCTGCTCATCGACGGCTCGCCGGCCACCACCGCCCGGATCGCCTCGCTCGGCGCGCCGGCCGGGCTGCGCGCCGACCAGTTGCCCGCCGTGCTCGCCGCGCTGGAGGCCAAGGGGCTGATCACCCGATCCGGCGCCCACTACGCCGCCGTCGCCCCGGAGGCCGCGCTCGACGTGCTCCTGGTCACCGCGGAGCGGGAGCTGCTGCGGGCCCGCGAGCGCGCGGGCGAGCTCGACCAGGCCTTCCAGCGCCGCCGGGCGGCCGGGGAGACGCCGCCGGCGGTCGTCGAGGTCGTGACCGGGCAGCGGGCGGTCCAGCAGCGGCACGCCCAGATCCAGCGGGCCGCCTGGCATCAGCTGCGCTGCTTGTCCAAGCCGCCCTACTTCGACCCGCCGGGCAGCGTGGCGGCCCAGCGCGAACTGCTGGACCGGGGCGTCACGAGCCGCATGATCTACGAGCGGGGGTTCGTCGACCGGATCGGGGCGCTGCGCCAGATCGAGACGATGGTCGGGGCGGGCCAGCAGGCGCGGGTGCTGCCCAGCCTGCCCATGAAGCTCTACCTCATGGACGACCGCTTCGCCCTGCTGCTGCTACGGCACCACCCGGACGACCCCGACGCCGACGCCGCCCTGGTGGTCCACCCGTCCGGGCTGCTGGAGGCGCTGAGCCGGCTGTTCGAAGGGCTGTGGCAGCGGGCGCTGCCGCTGCGCCTGCGGCCTCCGGCGCCCGGCGCGGCCCCACCCGCGCGGGCGCGCGCCTCGGCGGACGACGACGAGCGGCTGATCGCGCTCCTGGTGGCCGGGCTGACCGACGAGGCCATCGCCCGGCAGCTCGGCGTCGGCTACCGTACGGCGGAGCGGCGCATCGCGAACCTGATGAGCAGGCTCGGCGCCCACACCCGCTTCCAGGCGGGCGTCCAGGCCGCCTTCCGCCACCCTCCGCCGCCGGAGGACTGAGGCTCGGCGGAGCGCGGTTCCCTTACCGTTTTGGCCGACCGGCCCCGGGCAGACGGCCAGCACGCCGGACGAGGGAGCGAAGGAGATGCGATGGACGCCATCGTGCTGCTGAAGGACGACCACAAGACGGTCGAGGGGCTGTTCAAGAAGTTCGAGAAGGCCGGAGAGCGGGCCTACGCCGAGAAGCGCCGCCTCGTGGACCAGATCACCAAGGAGCTGGTCACGCACGCCTACATCGAGGAGGAGTACTTCTACCCGGCCGCCCGCGTCAAGGTGCCGGAGACGAGCGACCACGTGCTGGAGAGCGTCGAGGAGCACCACGTCGTGGTGTGGCTGCTGTCCGAGCTGAAGGACCTCGATCCGAAGGACGAGCACTTCAAGGCGAAGGTCACGGTGCTGATCGAGAACGTCCGGCACCACGTCCAGGAGGAGGAGAAGGACTGGTTCCCGCAGGTCCGCGCCGCGATGGGGCGCAAGGAGCTGCGGGAGCTCGGCGAGCGCATGGAAGCCGCCAAGGCCGAGGCCCCCGCCGAGCCGCTCGCTGTCAAGAGCGCCTCGCAATAGGCCGTGCCTGGTCTCAGCCGGACGTCACGTGGTCGACGAACAGGGCCGCGGCCGCGGTCGGGGCAGGCAGCGGGTTCCAGGCCAGGCCGATGGGGCGGTGCTGGGCCGGGACGAGCGGACGGTAGGTGGGGTCGTCGTGTTCCGGCGAGGCGGGCAGCGGCAGGACGCCCACGCCGAGCCCGGCGCCGATGAGGCCGCGCACGGTGGCGATCTCCTCGCTCTCGAACGCGATGACCGGCTCGAACCCGGCCTCCTCGCACAATCGGTCGATCACCCGGCGCAGGTCCGTGGTCGGGGCGAAGGCGACGAACGGCTCGTCGCGTACGTCGGCGAGCGTCAGTCCCGGGACGGCGGCGAGCGGGTGCTCGACGGGCAGGGCGAGGCAGAGCCGCTGCTCACGTAGCGGGTGCCAGCGCGCGGGGTTGCCCTCCGGCGGCGGGGTGACCAGGGCGGCGTCGATGTCGCCCTGGGCCAGCCAGGTGAACAGCTCCCTGGCGAAGCCCTGGTGCAGCTCGAAGCGGATGCCGGGGGTGCCCGCCCGCAGGTCGCGGAGGATCTCCGGTACCAGCCAGCGGCCCACCGAGTGCAGGAAGCCCAGCCGGATCAGGCCGGTGTCCGGGTTGGTGAGGGCGTCGATGCGGCGGCGCGCGCCCTGAAGCTCGTCCACGGCGCGGGCGGCGTGCTCGCGGAACAGCAGGCCGAACCGGTTGAGCGCGAGCCGGCGCCCGTGCCGGTGGAACAGCTCGACCCCCAGGTCGGCCTCCAGCCGGGCGAGCGCCCGCGACAGCGTGGACTGGTTGATCCCCTCCATCGCCGCGGTGTCGCGCATGTTCTCCGTGTCACACAGCGTCAGGAACCAGCGCAGGGTCTGCAGCTCCATCCTGCGATGATGCACCTTTCGCATCAGCTCCGGCAAATTGTGCATTTTGCGCATCAGCGCTGAGCGGGCACGCTCGACGGGTGCTCTCGACTCGCGTGTCAGGGGATCGCGCCTCCCTCCGGATCAGGTACGGGCTGATGTTCGGCGGCCTGGCCAACTTCCTGGCGCTCTACTACGTTCAGCCGTTGCTGCCCGGCGTCGCCGACCACTTCGGGGTCTCCGCGTCGGAGTCGACGGCGGTGCTGTCGCTGGCCACGATCACGATGGCGGTCGCGCTGCTGTTCGTCGGCCCGATCTCCGACCTGGTGGGCCGGGTGGTGATCATGCGGTGGTCGCTGACCGGCTGCGCGGTCCTGGGCATCGCCACCGCGTTCGCGCCCACCTGGCACTCGCTCCTGGTCCTGCGCGGGCTGCAGGGCGTCGCGCTGGCCGGGCTGCCCGCCGTGGCGCTCGCCTACCTGCGTGAGGAGATGCCCGAAGGGTCCCACGTACGGGCCAACGCCACCTACATCACCGGCACGGCCCTCGGCGGGGCGGCGGGACGGTTGCTGCCCGGCCCGGTCCAGGCGGTGTGGGGCTGGAGCGGTGCCAGCGCTATCGTGGGGGTCGTCACGCTGCTCTGCGCCATCGGCCTGTGGGTCCTGCTGCCGCCGTCGCGGCACTTCGAACGCTCCAGCCCGCGGCTCGGCGACCTGCTGCGCAACACCGCGCTCACGCTGCGGGACCCGTCCCTGGTGGCGCTGTGCCTGGTCAGCGCGGCGACGATGGGGGCGTTCGTCGGGCTGTGCAACGCGCTGACCTTCCGCCTGGAGGCGGCGCCCTATCTGCTGGGCGGCGCGGGCGCGCTGGTGTTCCTGGCCTATCCGGTCGGCGTGCCGGGGCCGCTGGCCGCCGGGCGGCTGGCGCTGCGGCGCGGGCTCGGCCTGGCCGCCCTGCTGGGTGTCGCGCTCCTGGTGACCGGTACGCTGCTCACCGCCGCACCCCAACTTCCCGCCATCGTGATCGGACTGGCCATGGTGACCTTCGCCTTCCTCGGTACGCACTCCGTGGTCAGCGGCTGGGTCTCCGACCGCGCCCACCGGGTCGGCGTCGGCGTGGGCCAGGCGGCGGGGCTGTACCTGCTGGCCTACTACGCCGGTAGCTCGGTCTTCGGCTCGCTGGCCGCCTACCGGTGGGAGACGGGCGGCTGGTCGAGCGTGATCACCGTCTCCGTGGGGCTGCTCGTCGGCGCCGGGTTCCTGCTGGACCTGGCCCGCCGCTTCGACACACGATCATGCCGGTAGCCGTCACCGGGGACGGCGTCGCCGTCTCCTACCAGATCCGCGGCCGGGGCGAACCCCTCGTCCTGCTGGCCGGGCAGGCCAACGACCACCACTGGTGGGACGGCGTCAGAGACGACTTCGAGGACCGCCACACCACCGTCACCCTCGACTACCGCGGCACCGGCGACAGCGACAAGCCCGACATCCCCTACACCACCCGCGGCTTCGCGGCCGACGTGGTCGCCGTCCTCGACGACCTGGGCGCCGACCGGGCCCACGTGTACGGCACCTCGATGGGCGGGCGCGTGGCCCAGTGGCTGGCCGCCGACCATCCGCACCGGGTGGGGTCGCTGATCCTCGGCTGCACCTCGCCCGGCGGCGCGCACGGCCTCGAACGGGACAACACCGTGAAGAAGTCGCTGGCCCAGCCCGACCGGCGGGCGGCGCGGCGGGCGCTGCTGGAGCTGATGTACACCCCGGCCTGGCTGGCCACCCACCCCGGCCCGTACACCACTCTCGGCGCTACCGGCATGCCCGCCTTCGCCCGTCGGCGGCACCTGGCCGCCAGCGCGGGGCACGACGCCTGGGACGCGCTGCCCGGCATCACCGCGCCCACGCTGATCGTCCACGGCACGGACGACGTCTTCAACCCGGCGGCCAACGCGCCCCTGCTCGCGGGCCGCATCCCCGGTGCGACGCTCCGTCTCATCCCCGGCGCCAGGCACGCCTACTTCGAGGAGTTCCGCGAGGTCGCGGGTCCCGCCGTCCTGGACTTCCTGGATTAGCCGATCATGACCACCGTGTTGGCGGCCAGGTCGTGCAGCGCGTGCCTGCGCCGGGTGAACATGATCCAGACGAGGTCGATCACGGTCAGGCCCAGCGCGGCGTAGAAGCCGGTCATCAGCGCGCGTCCCGCCGCCATGGCGGGGCTGAGCCGGGCGCCGTTCTCGCGCACCACGCGGATGCCGAGCGCCTTCTTGCCGACGGTCCGGCCGTTCCAGTAGCCGACCAGCAGCCAGTGGTAGGCGTACCACACGAACGCCCCGGCGATCAGCCAGCGCCAGTCCAGGTGGAAGACGAAGTCGGCGAAGTCCTTCGCGGGGTCCATCGGCTCGAAGACGCCGGCCCGCGCCAGGAGGGGCCCGGTGAGCCAGCCCAAGATGACGGCATCGGCGAGACCGGCGAACAGCCGCCGCCACCGTCCCGCGAGCAACTCCTGCGCCAGGTGGCCGTAGGGCGGGCCATCACGCAACACTGACTCGGACATGGATTCACTCCGGCTGATTGAGTAGTGGTCTCTCCATAGGGCGTTCCATCGCGTTCCACGGACTGGGGGCATGCCAGAATCGAGGTGCCGAGACGTACCCGAGAGGACGAATGACCATCCCCGCCGACCGAAACGCCGACCCCGCCGAGGGACGGACGGCCGTGGTGAGCCGGACAGGCCCCAAGCGCAGCGAGAGCATCCGGCTCGCGGTGCTCCACGCCGCCGACGATCTCCTGGTGGAGCGGGGGTTCAACGGGGTGACCATCGAGGGCATCGCCGCCCGGGCGGGGGTCGCCAAGCAGACCGTCTACCGCTGGTGGAAGTCCAAGGTCGACATCCTCCTCGACACCCTGGCCGACGACGCCCGCGACGCGCTGGCCTGGCCGGGGGGCGGAGAAGACGCCGAGGAGGAGCTGAAAGCGCAGCTCCGCCGGATCGCGGGGTTCTTCGAGGTGCCGTCGGGCCATGTTCTGCGGGCGCTGCTCGGCCACGCCCAGACCGACCAGGCCACCGCCGGGGCGCTGCGCGAGGGGTTCCTGCGCGAGCAGCGCGAGCGCGACCTCGCGGGGCTGCGCGCCGTGCTCGAACGCCATACCGGCCGCCCGGTGCCCGAGCCGACCGTGGACACCCTGCTGAGTGTGCTGCTCGGCCCGCTCTACTACCAGGCGCTCGTCCACGGCGGCCCGCCCGCCCCCGAGCTCCTGGACGCCACGGCCCGGCACGTCCTCGACCTCGCCAAGCCCTGAAGCCGGGTCGGCGCGGGGCCCCAGGGCCCCGCGCCGGTTGGATCAGAACAGTCCTCCGAAGAAGTCGTCAAGGCCGCTCTGGTCGAAGTAACGGAACACACGGGCCGCGGTTTCGCTGACGGCGCCGGTCTTCGTTATTCGCTCCTCTGCCTCATCCAGCTGCCTGTAGTCCTGCCTCATGCCCTGGCCCGAATTCGTGGGCGGGATCAGGTTGGGCGGCGGTTCCCCGTCCGGATACATCTTCCCGTTGCGGAACACCGAGACGGACTGGGTCGGCTGCGAGACCCCGTTGTTGCCGTAGACCTGTCCCGGCCGCACGGCGGCCGAGCGGGTCCCCTTGGGCGGCGACTGCCGTTGTGCCGCCCGGTGGCTGGTCGGTCTCCTGGCGGGACGTGGGCGTGACGCGGGTCTGGAGGGGAGCCTGGTCACCCGCCCGTTGGTCACCTTCTTCACGTGCCTCCTGGTCTGTCTCGCGGCCTTCTTGGCCTGCTTCTGGGCCTTCGCGGCTCTGCGCTTGCGCGCCTGTTCGGCGGCCTTCTTGCGCATCTCCTCCGCCTTTTTCTTGGCCTCTTCCGCCTTCTTCCGCCTTTCCAGTTCCTTCGCCTTCTTCTTGGCCTTCGCCGCGGCCTCTCTCGCTTCCTTCAGCGCCTTTCTCTTCCTGGCCAGTGCCTCCTTCAGCTTCCTGGCCGCTTTGGCGAGGGCCCGCAGCAGGGCCTTGCGGGCGGCGATCGCTCGTCTCAGGGCGATCTGGGCGAGCTTCCTGGCCCATGCCCGCGCCGCGAGCCTGGCGATGACGGCGGCGGCGAGCCAGACCCACTGCCCGTCGGGGTCGCTCATGGTGACGGGGCTGTTGTTGGCGTAGGCGTAGGCGTTGAACTGCTGCGGGTCCTCCTCGTCGATGACGGGGTCGACGGACAGGAACCGCCCGTTCTTGGCGTCGTACTCGCGGGCGCCGAGCTGAACCAGCCCGATCGAGTGATCCTGGACGCCGCCGACGAATCCGCGCTGGCCTGGCCACCACGGTGGTGGAGTGCCGCGGTCCTCACCGAACGGTGTCATCCTCCGGACGGCGACCTCGCCGGTGCCGGCGTTGACGGCGGCCTGCGCCGTGCCCTGGTGGTCGGAGGCCAGGAAGTAGACGTTGTTGTCGGGGGTGCGCACCGCCACCGGCTCGCCGTTGATGGTGTAGTAGCGGGTGCACTCGACGACGTCCTTGGCGTTGTCGAGGCGCAGTTCCATGTCGTCGATGTAGAGCGTCGAGTCCGTCGGCGTCTTGCGCAGGAGCCGGTCGCCGTCGGCGTCGTACACGAACGAGGTGGTCTTGCCCGCTTCCGTCACCGACTCGAGGTTGCCCTCGGAGTCCCAGACGAGGGTCTGGTCGGTGGTTCCGACCTTGCGCCTGGTGGTGTTGCCCGTCTCGTCGTAGGCGAACGTGTCCGCCCCCACCGACTGCAGGGCGTGTGGCTGCTTCTCGCCGGGCTTAGGGAAGGTGGAGGTGCGGACCGACTCCTGGCCGCCGCCCCAGGCGTGCTTGGTCTCCTTGATCCGGTTGCCTGTGACGTCGTAGGCGTAGCTGGTCGCGTACGGGGCCACGCCGCCGATCTTGCCGGACTGCGGTGAGCCGCTCGCGCAGTCGTCGGTGGCGGTCCACGCCGAGGTCAGGCGGCGCAGGTAGTCGTAGGTGAAGCACTGGGTGTCCTGCGACTGGCCACCCGCCCTGTCGGCGATCTTGGTGATGTTGCCGGCCGGGTCGTAGGTGTAGTTGAGATCCAGATCGCTCTCCGGGGCGTTCTCGCGGTCGAGTCGCGTCCGGGTCAGCCGCTGGGTGACCTCGTCGTGGGTGAAGGTGAGCCAGCTCTTCTTGCCGCCGGCGCTCAGCTCGTACTGAAGGGTCTCGCCCATCTTGGAGTAGCGGGCGGCCGTGACGTACGACGACAGACCGGCGACCTTGGTCGGCTGGCTCAGCTCGTCGTAGGTGTAGACGACCGACTCCTCCGCCAGCCCGCCCGCGGCCGGGAAGCTGACCGACTGGACCTGGTCGTCGAGGGTGTAGCGGGTGTTGAGAACGTACGAACCGGCCAGCTTGCCCTCTCGTTCGGGGACGGTGACGGTCTCCCGCAGGGCGCGGTACTCGGCGTCGATCGCGTTGATCTCCGCCTTGTACGCCTGCCCGCCGATGTAGCGGATGCTGGCGTTCTGGTGCCCCTTGGCCAGT
Source organism: Nonomuraea sp. CA-143628 (assembly GCF_050942315.1). Taxonomy (NCBI): domain Bacteria; kingdom Bacillati; phylum Actinomycetota; class Actinomycetes; order Streptosporangiales; family Streptosporangiaceae; genus Nonomuraea; species Nonomuraea sp. CA-143628. The sequence goes on along the minus strand of NZ_CP192072.1, from coordinate 5,690,908 downwards.
TCGTCGTACTTCCACTCCGCGAGCAGCGGGCCGTCCTTGGAGCCCTCGCGGGTGGCCACCTTGCGGCCCAGCACGTCGTAGTCGTACGCGAGGGTCTTACCGCGCGCGTCGGTGGAGGTGAGCATCTCGTCGGCGTCGTTGTAGGTGAAGGTGGTGACGCCCTTGTCCGGGTCCTCGCTCTTGATCTCCCGTCCGCGCAGGTCGTAGGTGTGCCGCCAGACGTTGCCGGCCGCGTCGGTCACGGTGGACAGCCGGCCCGCGTTGTCGTAGGCGTACTTGGTGGCGTCGTACTCGCCGGTCGGCGTGGCGCCCTTGTACTGCCGCAGCTCGATGAGCCGGTCGTCGGCGTCGCCGATGCGGGTGACGGCGGTGCCGCCGGGCGGAGGCGTGATGTGCACCCGGTCGCCCTCCTGCGTGACACCGGCCCGCCACTTCTCCACGCCCTTGGCCCGGAGGACCTGTGCGCTCACGTCGCCGGCGCCGTCGTACAGGTAGCCCATCTGGGTGGGCACGTCCGTGTCGGCCACCCCGAGCAGGTCGGTGGACGGCTCGCCCGGACTGAAGTAGCCGCTGTTGTTCTTGGTCACCTCGCCGAAGGAGTTGTAGAAGGTGTCGGTGATCGTGCGCCCGTCGCGCAGCGCCGGGTCCTGCGTCTGGTCGTCGCGCGGGGCGGGCTCCTGGGTCTGCCGGTCGCGCAGCAGGCCGTCGTACAGCTCGTAGCTGGTGGTGTAGCCGCCGTCGCCCCGCAGCGTCTTGGTGGTGACGACGTTCGGGCCGTCGGTACGGGTCAGGTAGGAGTACTCGGTGTTGGGCGACTGGTTCGCCGCCTTGCTCCGGTCGGCCTGCCACACCTTGACCAGGCGGCCCAGCGCGTCGTGCTCCATGTCGGTGCGCCGCTCGTTGGCGTCGATCTCGGCCACCGGCTCGCCCCAGGCCGGTTCGAGGAAGGTGCGCTCCATGTGCCCGAGCGGGTTGGTCTCCCTGACCTCGGTCGCCGGGGCGCCGGAGGCCGGTGAGTAGGTGGTGGTGACCTTGGTGCCGACCGCGTCGGTCTCGCTGGTCGTGCGCCCGTAGGTGTCGTAGGTCAGGACCGAGTTGGTGATGGTCGTGCCGTCTCCGGCCGTCTGCTGGATGGTGGTGACGTCGCCCTTGACCGGCCCCTGGCCGTAGGGCTTGCCGTCGTACTGCACCCGCTCGTCGGAGATCACGTCACCGGCGGCCAGCTTGGCCACTCCGGCGCCGCAGCCGGCGGCGACCTTCTGGATCCTGCTGGTGTAGTCGAGCATCCAGGCCGTGTCGTTGCGGGCGTAGGTGAAACGCGTGCACTGGTCGTCGTCGGAGGTGTCCAGGTCGCCCTGTTCGTCCACCTGGGTGAGCAGGCCGTGCTCGTCGAAGGAGCGGGTCTCGCCGACGCGCCGCCACTTGCCGCCCGCCAGTGCCTCGCGGTTGACCATCGACTTCTTCTCGACGATGTACGCGGTCTTGGTGACACCGTCCTGGGTGGACTGGGCGGTCTTCAGCGACCACGGCTCCTCCGCCGTCGCGGAGAGGATCGCGCCGCCGTCGCCGTCGTAGAGGATCTCCTCCCGTTGGATGGCGGCGTACTGGTCGAGGTCGTCCAGCTTGCCACCCTCAGAGTCCACGACCTGGACGTCGCGCTTGGACCCGTCGGCCAGACGGTCGCCGTCCATGCCGCGGAAGTACCTCAGCTCGGTGAGTGTGCGCTTGCCGTCCTGGCCATCGCCCTCGCGGACGCGCACCCGACCGAACCCGCGCCAGTCCGACCAGGTGCGGTGCGCGGGCTTGACCAGGATGTTGTCGGCGTAGCGCCAGGCGCCGCCGTCCAGGTACTCGTAGTCGGTGACCACCGGCGGCGAACCGGCGACCCGGTCCACCTCGAGGGTCTGCTTGACGACGTACTTGTGGAACCAGTCGGTGACCTCGCCCTCGTCCGGCGGGGCCCACCGTTGCGGGAAGCAGAGCCGGGTGTTCTTGTCGGCGGCCGGCAGGTCGCCCGGCTTGCAGTCGGCCGGGGCGTAGTTGATCCGGAGCTCGCCGCCGCTCTCGTTGTTCACCGCCCGGACCCGCCACTTGACCAGCGGGGCGCGGCCCTCGGTGGCGTCCACCCTGTTGGGCAGCTGGACACCGATGAAGGTGATCTTCGGCAGCGTGATCGTGCCGCCCACGTGACCGCTCTGCTGGATCGACGCCAGCCACAGCGACGGGCTGAGGCCGTCACCGGTGGCGGGGAACTGGTGCGCCAGCGCCCAGGAGTCCACCGGGCAGTACTGCGCGCCCGAGCACTTGGCGGTGTCGGTGTTGAGCACCTGCGTGGTGACCTTCGCCAGCCGCTTGCGGCTGAAGAACGTCGGCGCGAGCCGCTCGGTACACTTCACGCCCGAGCCGCAGATCTGGTCGAAGGGGACGTCCGGCCAGTGGCTCGCCGTCTCCTTCTTGAGCTGGTCGGCGGCGCAGGTGATCGTCCCGCTGGGCAGGCAGCGCTCGGCCACGTCGAAGACCACGCGGGCCGCCGGCGCCTTGGCGAACAGCTCGTTTCGCAGGTAGCCGTAGTCGATGCGGGTGAGATAGCCGCCGCGCACGTACTCCGTGCCCAGCTCGGGCTTCATGTTGCGCCCGTAGAAGTTCTTCTCCGTCTCGTACCAGTAGGTGATGGCGTTGCCGTGGGTGTCGACCTCCAGGTCGAGGTTCCACCGGTAGGCCTGCTGGCACCAGGCGTTGGCCGGGGTGCTGGAGTAGCAGGGCTCGCCGCTGTTGTTGCCGAACACCGGATTTGTCCAGGTGGACTTCGTCTCCGGCTTCCCCGACGCCCAGCCGGGCAGGCGGTTGAGCCCGAAGCTGTACTGGGTGCCGTCGGCGGTCGTGACGCGCCAGTACTCACCGTTGTTGTCGCCGTTCACGGCTCCGGTGAGGTATTCGATCCGGGTGCCGTCATCGCGCTTGGGCCGCCACTGCTTGCTGGTGGCGTCCTTGACCAGCTCCACGGAGGAGTTGCCGAGGGACAGCGTCGCGTTCTCCTGGTCCCAGCACAGGTCGCCGGTCTTCTTGCCGTCGATCATGCACGACTTGTAGCGCCGCTCGATGTAACCGCCCGGGGTCAGCTCGAAGCCCTCGCCCACCCATGACGGCTGGTTGTTGGTGGAGGCCGTGCGACCGTCCACGCTCTGCGAGGAGTAGGCGATCGACATCTCCGGCTCGTCACCGCCCAGCGCCGGCGGCGCCCGCAGCTCGTAACTCCAGCTGAAGTCACCCGACTGGGTGCCGACGCTCCAGTCGGCGGAGGGGGCCAGCGAGGTGGCGGAGTGGTCGCCGGACGAGCCCGACGGCGCGGCCGTCACCGCGTACAACGCCGGCAGGTCGACGTCGGCGGACAGCTTGCCGGACTTCGTGTCGTTGTCGCTGGGTACCGGTTCCGGCCGGGGGCACCCGGCCGCGGTGGTCAGCGCGCATTCCGGCAGCCGCACCATGCGCAGCCTGGCGCCGTAGTCGCCGCCGAACGCGTAACGGAACCCGGAGTAGTCGATCTCCAGACGGGTCTTCCCGCTCTTGGCCGCCAGGCCTTGACCGGGCGAGACCCGCAGTGCGAGCCCGAGCAGACCCGTCGGAGCGGTGTCGAGCAGTTCGACGCGGACCCGATCAGGAGTGGCCGCCTCAGCCGTCTTGTCCGTCTTGTCCGCACTCGTCTTGGCCGCCGACTTCGGCGGGGCGAGTCGCACCGGGAAGCCGGCGATCAGAGTCTGTGTCCTGCCGGTCGCGTCCAGCTCGACGGCCTGCGGTTTCGGCCAGGAGACGCCGGGTGGGGCCTTCCACGCCTGTTTCGCCGCCTGATCGGGCGTCATGGGCAGCACCGGGACCGCCCGCCCGCGGACCGGGGTGTCCTTCTGCGTGACCGGGGCCGAGCGCGGCGCGGCGCTCGCGGGCATCGCGTGCGTCAGCGGCACGACCATGATGACGGCCAGAATGGTCGCCAGCCGCCGCGGCCACGGCGATGGACGTGCTGGTTGCTGAAAGCGATTCCAATGGGATTCGGGCAGGTCTAACTCGGACGGTTCATCCATGGAGCTCACCCAATCTGCGGGACGAGTCGGGACTGGTGTGCGGCTTTGGGACAATCTGTGGGGGGTTCAGCACGCCGTCGTGACGCGGGGTGAGCCGGAGGGTCGCCGTCCCGTCCTGGCCGGCCGCGATGGCCATGCGCCCGATTTCCATCTTCATCCGGTGCCGTCATGAGGCACCGGCACTCGGTCATCGCTTCGTCTACCAGGTCGAGGCCGACGTTAAGAGAATGATCTTCCGTTTTTCTTCCGTTCTTCTTCCGTCCCGGTTCCGCGAGCGAGAAGCTGCGATTTGTCGCCCGGCGCGCCAACCGCGGCACCTGCTCGCGGGTCGACCGGCGCACCGTGCGAACCTCTTACACGAAAGCGGGCCCGGCGCCCGTCCGAGTGTGAGGAGCCCGACGTGTCCCCCGTGATCCTTTCCGCCGCAGGCACCTGTCTCGTCCTTGACGTCGCGGGCTCCGGCCTGCCGCGAGTGCGCCATTTCGGCGCCGACATCGGCGCGGTCGCCGAGGAGCACCTCCTGCCCGCGCTGGCCTCTCTGACGCCCGCGCCGCCGCTGGTGCCGCTCCAGGGCGACAGCTGGTACGGCCGGCCGGGCCTGTCAGGAGCCCGTACGTCCGCGCATCGGCCGGTCAGGTGGAGCCTCGACGGCCTGGTCGAGACGCGGGCCGCGCCCGGTGCGGGCGGCAGCGTGACCGTGACCGCGACCGACGATCGGGCGGGGCTCCGGCTGGTGAGCGAGGTGGCCATGGACGCGGGCGGCGTGGTCACGATGCGGCACGCGCTGACCAACACCGCCGCCGAACCGTACCGCGTGGAGGAGCTGACCTGTGCGTTGCCGCTGCCCGCGCGGGCGGATGAGCTGCTCGACTTCACCGGGCGGTGGGCGCTGGAGAAGGTGCCGCAGCGCCGGCCGCTGGCCTACGGCGTCTGGTCGCGGGAGAACCGGCGCGGGCGCACCGGGCACGACGGCACGGGCCTGCTGGTGGCGGGCACGGGCGGGTTCGGGTTCCGGCACGGCGAGGTGTGGGCGGCGCACGCCGGATGGAGCGGCGACCACATCCACTACGTCGAGCGGCTGCCGGAGGGGGTGACGCTGCTGGCGGCCGGCGAGCTGCTCGCGCCCGGCGAGATCATCCTGGGCGAGGGCGAGACGTACGAGACGCCGCTGGTCTATTTCACCTGGTCGGACTCCGGGCTGGACCCGGCGGCCGGGCGGCTGCACGGTCACCTGCGCTCGCGCGGCCCGCGCCCGGCCCGTCCGGTCACCCTGAACAACTGGGAGGCCACCTACTTCGACCACGGCCTCGACCGGCTGCTGGCGCTGGCCGACCGGGCCGCGGAGGTGGGGATCGAGCGGTTCGTCCTCGACGACGGCTGGTTCCGGCACCGCCGCGACGACAAGGCCGGGCTCGGCGACTGGTACGTGGACGAGGGGGTGTGGCCCGACGGCCTGCACCCGCTGGCCGAGCACGTACGCAAGCTCGGCATGCAGTTCGGGCTCTGGTTCGAGCCGGAGATGATCAATCTCGACTCCGACCTCGCCCGCGAGCACCCCGAATGGGTGCTCGGCCGCGCCGACCGGCTCCCGCCGCCGCAGCGCAACCAGCACGTGCTCGACCTGGCCCGGCCGGAGGTCTTCGACTACCTGCTGGACCGCATCAGCACCCTGGTGGGCGAGTACGAGCTGGACTACATCAAGTGGGACCACAACCGCGACATCGCCGAGCCCGTCCACGACGGCGTGGCGGGTGTGCACGCGCAGACCGTGGCCGCGTACCGGCTGATCGACGAGCTGCGCCGCCGCCATCCCGAGCTGGAGATCGAGTCGTGCTCGTCCGGCGGCGCGCGGATCGACTACGGCATCCTGGCCCGTACCGACCGGGTCTGGACCTCCGACAGCAACGACGCGCTCGACCGGCAGGCGATCCAGCGCTGGACCGGCCTGCTCGTGCCGCCGGAGCTGATGGGCAGCCACGTCGGCGCGCCCCGCGACCACGTCACCGGCCGGTCGCTGCCGCTGTCGTTCCGCTGCGCCACCGCGTTGTTCGGCCACATGGGCGTCGAGTGGGACCTGACGTCGGCGAGCGAGGCCGAACGCGAGGAGCTCGCGGAATGGATCGCCCTGCACAAGCGGCTGCGGCCGACGCTGCACGGCGGGACCGTGGTCCGCGCCGACCATCCCGACCCGGCGGTGCTGCTGCACGGCGTGGTCCGGGACGGGCACGCGGTGTTCGCCTGCGTACAGCTCGCCTCCCGGGTGGCCATGGGCCCGTCCCCGCTGCGCCTGCCCGGACTGGACCCCGAGGCCGTCTATGAGGTGCGGGTGGCCGGCCGCCTGCCCACGGGTGTCGGGCTGCCGGAATGGACGGCCGCCCCGGTACGCCTGCGGGGCTCGGTCCTGGCCGAGCTCGGGCTGCCGTCCCCGGCGCTGAAGCCCGCCACCGCGCTGGTCATCGAACTGGAGGCCGTTCAGGGATAGCGGGTGCGCTGAACCTGGCTCGGTAACCGGACGGGCTCATCGCGAAGAACTGCCGGAAGCGGCGGCTGGCGTAGTTGGGGTCACTCCACCCCACCTGCCTGCCGATCGCCGCGACCGGCAGGTCCGTCTCGATGAGCAACGCCGCCGCCCGCTCGGCGCGCAACCGGTTCAGGTACGCCATCGGCGAGATGCCGAGCTGGGCGGTGAACGTCCTGGCCAGGTGGGCGGCCGAGACGCGCGCGAGCGCTGCCAGGTCGTCCACCGACCAGTCCCGCCGCGGGTCGCCCTCCAGCTCCCGTACGGCCAGCAGCACCGCGGGGTGCGTCCCCGCGCTCCCGGCGGCGGGCTCGCCTGGCGAGGCCAGCGAGGCCAGGGATGCCGCCGCCCCACCCAGCAGGCACAGCAGCGCCCCCATCTGCGTGATGTGCCCGCCGACCGCCGCCGGAAGCGCGGCCTCCACCACCGCGAGCGCCCCGTCGTCCAGCCGCGACACATGCCCCGAGCGGTGCAGCAGCCGGCCGACATGCGGTTCGGCCCGCAGCCAGGCCAGCTCCCGCTGGAACATCTCCGGACCGACGTACACGTTGTGCACCACCAGCTCGCGGCAGTCTCGGTAGCCGTGCCAGTCGCCGGGTCGCAGCAGCGCGACCGAGCCGCGGCTCAGCCCCTGCTCCCCGATGGCCGAGACGTGTGTGGCCGTCCCCCTGGTGACCACGGCCAGCTCCAGGAAGTCGTGGCTGTGGGCGCTGTTGTCGGCGGCCAGCTCGTGCCGCTCCGCCACCACTGGCGGCCGGTCGGGGGTGAAGACGTCGTCGCGTCGTACGCGGTGCACATCAGGATTGTGCTACATGCGAGCAACCCCCGTCCTAGCCCGCCCCGGCAGCGCACAGCAAGAGTGGAGGCACCACCGACAAGGGAGAAGAACATGCTTGACGACGCTCAGGTGTCCGCGTACCGACGTGACGGTTTCATCCACCTGCCCCAGGTGATCTCGCGCGAGGAGGCCGCCCGTTACGCCAAGGCGGCGCTGGCCGCCCAGGAGACCGTGCGGGACAACCGGGAGGGCGACATCTTCGTCCAGTTGTTGCAGCTCTGGCAGCATGACGAGACGCTGCGCGAACTCACCCTGCACCCGGGGCTCGCCGCGCTCGCGACCCGCCTGGCGGGCGTGCCGCTGCGGCTCTGGCACGACCAGCTGCTGATCAAGAAGCCGCACAACGGCGCGGCCACCGAGTTTCACCAGGACCAGCCGTACTGGCCGCACACCGGCTCGCGGCACGCCCTGTCGGCCTGGATCGCGCTGGTCGACGTGCCCGTCGAGCGGGGCTGCATGACGTTCGTGCCCGGATCGCAGGATCTCCAGGACCTGCGCGCCCAGGACTTGACGGACGGCCAGGACCTCTTCCGGATCGCGCCCGAGCTGCGGTGGCGGCAGCGGGTGACCGTCCCGTTGAAGGCGGGCGACTGCACCTTCCACAACTCGTACCTGGCGCACTGCGCCACGCCCAACTTCACCGACGACCCACGCATCGCGCACGTGGTCATCTACATGGACGCCGACGCGGTCTTCGCCGCCGAACCGGCGCACGTGCTGACCGACCCCCTCGGCCTCACCCCCGGCCTGCCGCTGCCCGACGAGCACTTCCCCAGCTTCGCTCGCTGATCGGCCCCGGCATCACCCGGGTCGGCGCGGCCGCCAGACCTGACGCCCGGCCTCACCCGGGTCGGCGCGTCGCGCTGCCTCTGACGATGAGGGTCGTGGCGAGCTCGATCCGGGTGCCGGCCGAACCCCCGCGGTGCGCCAGCTCTTCGGTGATCAGCCGGACCGCCTCGTTGGCCATGTCGTCGAGCGGCTGACGGACTGTGGTGAGCGGCGGGGACAGCATCTCGCACAGCGGGGAGTCGTCGAAGCCGACCACGGACACCTCGTCGGGGATGCGGATGCCACGCTCGGCCGCCGCCTGGTAGACGCCCGCGGCCTGCAGGTCGGAGCCCGCGAAGATGGCCGTGGGCCGGTCGGGGTGGTCGAGCAGTTCGGCGCCGAACGTCTTGCCGCCGGAGACCTGGAAGTCGGCGAACCGCGTGAGGTCCGCCGGCGGCTCGACGCCGAAGGTGCGGTGCGCGGCCAGATAGCCCTCGTAGCGGTCGAGGGTGCACTGCGTGTCGAGCGGCCCGCCGATGAAGCCGATCCGCTCGTGCCCCAGCTCCAGGAGATGGGTCGTCGCCATCACTCCGCCCGACCAGTTGGTAGCGCCGACGGTCGAGAGCCGGGGGCCGCGCTTGCCGACCGGATCCAGGAGCACCAGCGGGACCCGCAGCAGCTCTTCGACCGCCGCGATCTCCTCCTGGTTGGCGCGCGAGAGCACCAGGACGATGCCGTCGGTGCCACGCTTGCGCACCATCCCGATCCAGCGCCGCAGGTCGAAGTCGGCGCGCGCGGAGGAGGTCACGACGAGCGAGAATCCCCAGCGCGCGGCCGCCTGCTCCGCACCCTTGACCAGGACCTCCGCCCAGGGCGAGCCGAGTCCGTCGATGAGCAGGTCGACGAGGCCGACCTGCGGGGCGCTGGGCGGGCGGAGCGCTTCGTACCCGGAGGCCCGGACCGCTTCGAGCACCTTGCCGCGGGTGGCGGCGGAGACGTGCTTCTTGCCGCTCAGCACTTTCGAGACCGTCGGGACCGACACCCCGGCCGCCGCCGCGACATCGGAGAGCGTGGGTCGGGGCACAGTACCTCCCGTTTGTCGACTTTCGGAAAATCGTCTGATCCGCAGATACTCATCGACCTGCGCTTATCAGGCGCATGGGGCAAGTGTTGACACGGCCACAAGCCGGAACCTACCGTAACGAAGCGCCAGTGTCCCGGCAATCTTTTCGGAAATTTATCCAGAAACTTTCCGACAAGACGATGCCGGGCGCCTCGAGTGCCGGATCAACAGTGAGGGTGCGTGCATGACGATCGATGAGCGTCGAGCGCGACGCGTCGGCGACCTGCTGGCCGACATGTCGCTCGACGAGAAGCTCGCGCAGCTCGTGGGCGTGTGGCTGAACGTCAATCGCGAAGAGGGCGTCGTCGCGCCGCTGCAGGATTCGATGCAGGGCGAGGACGTCGCGTTCGAGGAGTTCGCCCGCCACGGACTCGGGCAGATCACCCGGCACTACGGGACCCGGCCCGTCGATCCGGAGTGGGCGAGCACCCTGCTGGCCGCGCGGCAGCGATGGCTGCTCGACCACACCCGCCTCGGCATCCCGGCACTGGCGCACGAGGAATGCCTCACCGGGCTGGCGGCCTGGCGGGCGACGACCTATCCGGTCCCGCCGGCCTGGGGCGCGTCGTTCGACCCCGAGCTGGTCGAGCGGATGGGCCGGCGGATCGGGGCGAGCATGGCCGCGCTCGGCGTTCATCAAGGGCTCGCTCCCGTGCTCGACGTGATTCGCGACCAGCGGTGGGGACGGGTCGAGGAGTGCGTGTCCGAGGATCCGTACGAGGTCGCGACGATCGGGGCGGCGTACGTGCGGGGGCTCCAGTCCGCGGGCGTGATCGCCACGTTGAAGCATTTCGTCGGCTATTCGAACTCCCGCGCCGGGCGGAACCTGGCCCCGGTCCACGCGGGGCCGCGTGAGGTGGCCGACGTGCTGCTGTTCCCGTTCGAGGTGGCGATCCGGGACGCGGGGGCGGGTTCGGTGATGAACTCCTACGCCGAGATCGACGGGATCCCGATCGCCGCGGACGACCATTACCTCACCCGGATCCTGCGTGACGAGTGGGGTTTCGACGGCACCGTCGTCGCGGACTACTTCGCGGTCGCCTTCCTGCACACGCTGCACGCCGTCGCCACCGACGCCGAGGACGCCGCCGTGCAGGCGCTCACGGCGGGGATCGACGTCGAGCTCCCCACCGGGGTCGCCTACCTGGCGCCGCTGAAGCGGGCCGTGTCGAGCGGGCGGATCGCCGAATCGCTGATCGACCGGGCGTTGAGCCGGGTGCTGCTGCAGAAGGCCAAGCTCGGCCTGCTCGACGACGACTACGCGCCGGTCCCTTCGGGGCCCGTCGACCTGGACGACGCCGAATCCCGGGCGCTGGCACGGCGGCTGGCGGAAGAGTCCATCGTGCTGCTGACGAACAACGGCCTGCTCCCCCTCGGCGACACCGCGGGACGGCGCGTGGCCGTCATAGGCCCGAACGCGGACAGCGTGACCGCGCTGTTCGGCTGCTACTCCTTCGTCAACCACGTCCTGCCGCACTTTCCCGAGGTCGAGCCGGGCATCGAGTCGCCCACGCCGCTCGACGCCCTGCGGGCGGAGTTCCCGGACGCGGTGCTGCGGGTCGCGCACGGCACGGGTGTCGACGACGGCGACCGCGCGGGGTTCGGCGCGGCCGTGGACCTGGCGGCCGACTCCGACGTGGTGATCCTCGTGCTCGGCGACCGGTCCGGCCTGTTCGGCCGGGGCACCTCCGGCGAGGGCTGCGACGTGGACACCCTCGACCTGCCCGGCGCCCAGCAGGCGCTCGCCGACGCGGTCCTCACCACGGGCACTCCGGTCGTGGCGGTCCTGCTGACCGGCCGGGCCTACGCCGTGCCGGGCATCCTGCGCGAGGCCGCCGCCGTGGTGCAGGCGTTCTTCCCCGGCGAGGAGGGCGCGGGGGCCATCGCCCGGGTGATCAGCGGAGCCGTCAACCCGTCGGGGCGGCTGCCGATGAGCATGCCGGGCTCATCCGCCGGGCAGCCGTACAGCTACCTGCATCCCCGGCTCGGCGCGGCCGGTTCGGTGAGCAACATCGACCCCGCTCCGGAGCTGGGGTTCGGTCACGGGCTGAGCTACACGAGCTTCGCCTACGACGAGGTGTCCGTGGCCGCGAGCGCCCCGGCGGCGGACGGGTCGATCCACTGCTCGGTCGTCGTCCGTAACGCGGGTGAGCGGGCGGGCGCGGAGATCGTGCAGGTCTACGCCTCGGACGTGGTCGCCTCGGTGACCCGGCCCGTCGCCCAGCTGGTCGGATACGCGCGCGTCGAGCTCGCGCCCGGCGAGCGGGCGTCGCTCGGCTTCGAGGTGCCGACGCGGCTGCTGGCCTTCACCGGGCGCGACGGCCGGCGGGTCGTCGAGCCCGGCGAGGTGACGGTGACCGTCCGCCGCTCCGTCACCGACGTCGTCGCCGAGCGGTCGGTGACACTGACCGGGCCGGTGTACGAGATCACCGGCGCGGAGCGGCGGCTGACCACGGTCGTTCAGGCGAGTGTCGTCCCCCGCTGAGCGACCGCTGACCACGGTCGTTCAGACGAGCGTCCTTCTCCGCTGAGCGGCTCGCCGCCATGACGCCAGTCGTACCACCGGCGCCACGAGCACCACGGCCGCGACGACCAGCACCGTCAGCCCGGCGGTCCGCTGGTCGGCGGACAGGTCCGACACTCCCGGCGGCGACACCAGCGTGAACCAGTCCACGCCCACCCCCGGCCCGAACCGCAGGGCCAGCCCGAGCGCGAGCTGCGCCACGGCGACCACCGCGAGCAGCCGCACCCGTGCCGGCCAGGTCATCGGGCGCGGCAGCGGATCCACCCCGGCCAGCACCCAGAAGCACAACGCCCCGGCGCAGAAGAGCACCGCCAGGGTGAGCAGATGGAGCGCGTAGCTGTACAACGACTGCCCCAGCCAGCCGGTCCCGTACAGCACCGCCATCGGCACGATCTGCGTGGCGGCGACGGTCACCGGATGGGTGAGTCGCGAGGCCAGGCGGCTGTCCAGGATCGCGCGGGTCACGTCACCGTACTGGGACCGGTCCGTGGTGGTCTGGGCGGCGAGCGTCAGCGGCGCGCCGAGCGCCAGAAGCAGCGGCGCCACGAGCGCGACAAGCCCGTACTGCAGCGCCTGCGCGGAGAGCATCGCGCGGGCGTAGCCGCCCACCCCGCTGAGCAGGGCGAACGCCAGCACCGCGAGCCCGGCGAGCCACGCGGCGGTACGGCCTGGCGGCCACACGATCCCGTCGCGGGCCAGGCGGCGCAGCCCGACGTGGTAGCCGATCGCGAGGCCGGCCAGCAGGAGCAGGATCAGCGGATCCAGCCTGATCTCGGTGAGCAGGCCGCCGATCGAGAAGGGCGGCAGGTTGTACTCCAGCAGGAGGTGGTCGTGGCCGCCGCCGCCCTCCGAGGGCGGCGGCGGGGTGCGTGACAGGGCGACCGCGAGCCCGACGGCCGCCGCCATGACGATCGCCTCGCCGGTGGCCAGGCGGACGAACGTGCGCCGTACCGGGCGTTCGGCCAGGCCCGCGACGGTACGGCGGCGATGGTTCTGGCCGAAGACGCCCAGGGCCACCAGCGCGGCCGCCTTGGCCAGGACGAGCAGGCCGTAACGGGTCTGCCACAGCTGCGCGACGGCGTCGAGGCGCACCCAGGCGCTGGCCACGCCCGACACGGCCACCGCGCCGAAGCAGGCCAGGGCCAGCGTGCTGAACCTGGGCACCACCTCCGTGAGCCGGTCCGACCGCCGGAAGTGGACAAGGACGGCGGCCAGGCCGCCCACCCACACCGCCACCGCCGCCAGGTGCGCCATCAGGGCGGAGATCGCGATGTCGTGGTCGCCCGCCGAGGCGGCGTGGCCGACGTAGGCGGGCGGCAGGATCGCGAAGACGGCGACCGCCAACAGGAAGGCGTTCCACCAGGGCGAACGCCACAGGCTGGTGCCGATCGCCACCACCCCCGCCGCCGCGGCCACGATGAGCAGCGCCTGGGTCTGCGGGACGGTGGTGCCGAACGACAGGATCGACGGGCTCTCGAACAGGTCGGTGACCGGCAGCCCGACGACCTCCGAGATCGTCAGCAGGTACGTCACCGCCGCGGCGGCGGCCCAGCCCAGCCCCCAGCGGCCGGCGGCGCGCAGGCAGGCGGCGGCCTGCGGCGTGCCGCGCGGCGTCAGGATCACGGCGGCCACCAGCGTTCCCACGGTGGCGAAGGCGCACAGGTCGTAGGCGAACCGGGCCAGGGGCATCCCCCAGTCGGTGAACGGTCCCGCCTTGGGCAGGCCAGGTATCGACGGCTGCGGCACGCTTCCGCCGAACAGCAGGGCCGCGACCAGCACCAGGACTCCGGCGGCCACGGCGACGACGGCGTATCGGCGGGCCGGCGTCGCCCCGCCTCGGAAAGTGGACACGGTTGCTCAGGTGCCGGCGGGCAAGGGTCGACGGCATCGGGGGGTTGACGGCATGGTGATCTCCACGTGGCTGCGGGACGGGGGGTCAGAAGGCAGCCGGGAGCGGCGGTCCACGCCGGACGAGCGCGTGACGCAGGACGCTTTCGTACGGTCCGCCGGGTGAGCGATAGGCGGGCGCCGGTGGAGTGAGTGGGTATGCGGGGCACGGCGCCAGGATCAGGAGCAGGCGTACGGCCAGCCGACGTAGCACCGCCCACAGCGCGGTCTCGCCCTTGGCCACCCACCATCCGGTCACCAGAGTGGCGGTGAGGTGGCAGAGCACCATGCCCAGGTCGGTGGCCGGTCCGTGTCCGGGCGGCATGGGCGCGGGGGCATTGTGCCAGGAGAACAGCCCGTGCAGGAGGACTTGCGCCGAGCCGAGCAGGACGGCGATCGCGACCGGTTCGCGCTCCCGGCCGGCCGGCGCGGCGGCGCCCGCCGTCACGAGCCCGGCGCCGAGCGCGAGCTGACCGGGACCCGGCAGAGTGCCGTCGGCCAACCCGTGGGCCAGGGCGGCCAGCGTCACACAGACGGCCGCGAAGAGGGCCGACCGCGCTAATCGCAACGGCAGCATGGCTCGCATGGTGCCCAAATGCTCCCACACGAGCGGCCCGCCGTGAGGCGCGTTCCCACTTATGACGTTTTATCCGAAATTTCAGCTTTTCTAGGCTCATAAACAGGTGGCGCGCGCCGGGGGCACCCGCAATCGGGACCACCGGCGCGCTGATCACGCGTGATCGTCAGGCGTGCACGCTCCGGCAATTGATCTTGAACGAGTCGCCGTAGCCTTCCCAGACCCCTATCAAGGTCCATCCCTGGGAGACCTTGTCAGCGTGCTGCCAGGTGCAGGCCGCATGCAGGTCGAGGCGGATCTGAGCACCGTCGTTCCTGGTGCAGACCCAGCCGGTCACATTGTCGCCCAAGTGCTTCGCGCCGTTGTAGCCGATCGATTGGCAGAAGCCCGCCAGGTTCATGCCCTTGAAGAACTCGGTCGTTCCCGCCGTGGCGTGGCACTTCCACTCACCGGCGCTGTTGCCGTTGGTCGACGCGGTGACCGGATAGCCGGCGGCCACGAGCGGGCTGAACTGCCACTGGCAGGCGCCGGCCACCGAGAGGCCGACTTCGGTGGTGCCGATGTAGCACCGCCAGCCGTCGAAATGGTTGACCACCTTCTTGGCGCCGTCGTACCCGATCGACCTGCAGTAACCGTTGAGGTCCACGCCGCCCAGATAAGCGTCGACCGACTGTACTTTGAGCGGCGCGGCTTGGGCGGGTGAGGCGCCGAGCCAGGTCGCGCTCAGGCACGCCAGCAGCACGGTCAGGACGAGATGACGCAGTCGCATACCGATCCCTTCGTCGGAGGGTGGATGGCGCCGCGGCCGATCCACGCCGCGGCCTGCCAAGTATCAAATCCGGCCGTCGAGCAGGTCTTCGTGGCGGCGACACAACCTTCCACGCGCTGTTGCGCGTACGCGTAAAGAGCATTGATCCACGACGAGCGGGACGACGAATACGCCAGGGGGCAAGCACCGAACCTGACCGTTGAGGGGGAACGGAACGTGGGCGGACTTTTCGTGTCGTTACGTGAGCAAGTGGAGGACCACGCGAGAAACGCCGTGTCGGCGTATCTGCGCGAGATCCCCGAATACCACGACATCGCGAACCTCAGCGACGAGCGTGACCACCAGGCGAGCATGTACGATTTCGCGGTCTTCATCCGGTCCCGCAGACTCGACCTGGCACCAGCGCGGCTGCCGCTCAACGACGACGACCTGTCCACGATCTCGTCGGTGGGCCGCCAGCGTGCCGAGCTGGGGCTGTCCGTACTGTCGCAGCAGCGCGTACTCGGACTGCACACGCATCTCACGCTCCAGGAGATCCACCAGGTGGCCGGCCCGGAGGACAGTGACGAGCTGCTGCGGATGCTCGGCTGGATCGGCGCGCAGAGCGTCCGGGCCAGAAGGGCGTACCTGCACGGCTACACCGACGGGGTGGGCCGGTCACGGACGCTGGCGACCCGCAACGAACTGCTCGCCCGCGCCCTGCTCGCGGACGAGCCGGTGGAGCCGCGACCGGCCGACCCGCTGCGGCCGTTGGTGGCCGCCCGCTACGCGGTGTCGGTGCTGCGCTTCCCCGCCCCCGCCGTGCCCGAACAGGCCCGCTCCGCCGTGGTGAACGCGCTCGCCGCCGGCTCGCTGGTCGCCTGGCTGAGCTGCGGCGAGCTGGTCATCCTGACTCCCGGCACCGTGGATCGTACGGTGGCGCTGCAGCAAGTGCGCTCGGCGGTGGCGATGCTAGGGCGTGCCTGCCAGATCGCCTCGGTGGAGGGCGTGACCGGTCGGCTCGCCGAATCCCTCGCCTGGGCGCGGGAGGCCAGCCGGGTCGCACCGATGGAGAACCGGCCCGCGCGCCTGTACGTCCTCGCCGACCTGTTCGTGGAGATGGCCGTCGCGAACACACCGGAAATCGACGCGTGGCTGCGCGCCTTCGCCCGGCGGCTGTCCAACGGGCCGGACCTCGTGTCGACCCTGCACGCCTACTACCGCAACAACATGAACCGCGCGGCCGCCTCGGCGGCGCTGCGCATCCATCCGCGCACCCTGGACTACCGGCTGCAGCGGGCTCGCAAGGTGACCGGCCTGGAGCCCGGGTCGACCCTCGGCGTGCGGATGCTCAGCACGGCGGTGGCGCGCCTGCTGGCCCGGTGAACCGGCCGAAGCGAGATGAACCGTCTTCTTCTGTGGCCGCTTCTTCTGAGGCCGCGCCGAGCATACGGAGCAGGCTGCTGCGAAGCGCGTGTTCGGCTTCCTGGCCGGACATCCGGCCGGCTTGCTGTTCCTCGCTCGCGGTGTGGGCGAGCTTCACGGTGGCGGCGACCAGCCAGCCGAGCGGGAGCCGGTCGTCGAACTCGCTGGTCCGCCGGCCGCGCTCGATCACCTGTCTGATCCGGTCGGCGACAGGCGAGTGCCTGTCGTGGTCGGCTTGCGGGCTGACCGGCAGTGCGCTGATTCTCTGCAGCAGTGCGAGGTATCGGTGAGCTGTCTGATTACTGGCGTCGAGCAGGCGCAGCAAAGCATCGGTGGCCGGTCCGGTCTGGGGTTCGGTGGCATCGATGGCGGCGGCGACCTCCTCGGTGATCCGGTCGACGACCGCCAGCAGCAACTGCTCTCGAGAAGGGAAGTGGGCGTAGACGGTCTGGCGGGTCACACCGGCAGTCGCGGCGATCGTTTCCATTCCGGCGTCGGGCTGGGCGTCGAGGATCTGGAGGGCGGCGTCCAGGATGGCGGCCCTGCTGCGGCGGGCATCGGCACGACGGTTGTGAACCGGGAGCGAGGGCATTTCTTACACCTTGTCAAAGTTGTCGATCTCGGCATATCTTACAGCGCGTAAGAGATCGTACGTCCAGTCAACGGGAGCGCCATGCGCACACTTGCCGGCACCGACCCGAAGCAGTTCATCGCCGACTTCTTCCTGTCCTTTCACGAGGAGCTGGTGCAGAGCGACGAGGATCCGGCGCTGATCTTCGACCGCTACCACGCCCCCGGCATCGTCCAGGTCGCCGACGGACACCGGATGGACCGCGACAAACTCATCGCGCACACCCGCCCGATACGTAAGACCCGACCCAGCAACCGGACAGAGGTGCACGAGGCCATCGCGAGCGGTGACCGGATCGCCGCCCGCTACACCTTGCACGTCCAGCGGCGTGACAGGTACTTCGCGATCGAGGTCTGCTTCTTCGGGCGGTTCGCCGCCGACGGGCGGATGCGCGAAGCGCACATGCTCACTCGGACCATTCCAGCCGCCGACCCGGACCAGGCGGCGCCCGCCGCGTCCGGCGCGTCCGGCGAAAGGGGCGCATCGGCATGACCGAGAGCAGTTACACCGTCGTCGGCATGACCTGCGGGCACTGCGCCGCCTTCGTCACCGAGGAGATCGAACGCATCGCCGGCGTCACCGCCGTCGCGGTGGACGTCGATACGGGCAGGGTCTCGGTGACCAGCGACGAGGGCCTCGACACGGAGGACGTGCGCGCGGCCGTCGAAGAGGCCGGCTACGAACTCACCCACGCGAACGGGTAGGCGGGAGCGATGCGTGGCGGGTCAGGTCTCTCGGATGCGTTGCGCGATGAGTGCCGCGTGTGACAGTGGCGTCGAGAGGTCTCCTATATCCCCGTTGGTCGTGTAGTCGAGCAATACGACGGTTCGATGACTGCTCATCTCACGAAGCTCGTCGATGAGTTCGGAAGTTCGGTGGTTGAGCACCCAGTGATAGGTCGGGAGGTAGAGAACGCGCCTGGCCTCCTCATAGCCGAGCAGACGGCCGTCAAGCCGGTGACCGAGCGGCGGGCCGAGTCGTCGGACCGTTCGCTTGATCCCCTTCATCGTGGTGATGTCGAGCTTGGTGAAGTCCTCCTGTTCGGTGGTGAACACCTTCAACGCCTGCCAGACGCCTTCGACGGATTGTGAGGTTCGACCCGGATGGCCGGGCACCGGGATACCGCCATGTGGGTAGAACGGGCTGAGGCGGATCCATGGCTCGGCAGCCCGTGATGTCACATCGAGAATCAGTGCGTCAGGGAAGTCTCGGTGGAGAGTGGTGCGGCGGCGGCTCGCAACGTGAACAGGCATGGAGGGAGGTTGCCATATGGGTGTGACAGTTCTGCTCGAAGTGAGATTTACTTCGCTGACCGTCTATCGCCCGCGCGAGACGTCCTCAGCACGGCCCGACGAGTTCGGAATGCTGGCCGTACTCAGCCCATGCAGAAGCAGCTGAGTGCCGTCAGTCGTCCAGGCCGCGGGCGCTGAGGGCCTCGCCCAATGCGTCCGCGTGCCGCAACGCGCTCACCACCAGCGGCACGGCAAAGGCCCGCACGCTCCACTGCACTCCCCTGGCGCGCTGCGCCTCCCGTACGCGGGTCGCCAGCTCGGCCATGACCGGCACGCTACGGATCGTGAGGGACAGCAGCAACGACAACCGGAACGGATCCAGCCCCACCCACCGCGCCGGCGACAGACAACGTTCCAGGAACGCCATCATGGCCTCCGTCCGCGTCGTCAGGGTGACCAGCCCGGCCAGAGCGACGGCCAGGACGACCCTAGTCACCGAGGTGATCGCCGACGGCAGGTCCGCGAACACCACCTGCACGGCGAACAGCGCCACCGCGAACCAACGGACCGGCCGCACCTGCGCCCAGACCGCCGCCGCACCCACCCCCGAGATGGCGAACAGCACCCCCACCACCAGCGCGGCGACCGCCATCGACACCGGCGCGCGCAACAGGACGAGCACCGTGCACAAGGCGGCCAAGCCCGCGAGCTTCGCCCCCACAGGGAGACGGTGCAGGAGCGAATCCCCTGGGACGTAGGCGCCGGTGAGCCCGTTCACGACATGAGCTTCCGGTAATGGTCGATGGCCGCCGACGGCGCGGCGTCGGCCACGACCCGCCCCTCGTCCATGACCAGCAGGCGGTCGAAGTCCGCCAGCAGCGCCAGGTCGTGGCTGATCACGACCACCTGCTGCGGCAGTTCGCGCAGCACGTCGGCGACCAGCCGGGAGTGGCGCAGGTCCAGCAGGGTCGTGGGCTCGTCCATGACGAGGATCTCGGGTTCGAGCACCAGGACCGAGCAGAGGGCGAGCAGCTGCTTCTGGCCGCCGGACAGCTGGTGGGCGGGGTGGTCGGCGTGGCCCGCCAGGCCGTACCTCTCCAGCACGTCCGTGACCCGGCGCTGGACCTCCTCGCGCGGCAGCTTGTGCCGGCGCAGGGAGAACGCGACGTCCTCGGCCACGGTCGGCATCACGATCTGCGCGTCCGGGTCGGTGAACAGGAACCCGACGCGCCGCCTGATCCTGGCCGCGTGGCGGCGGGTGTCGTCGCCGAGGACGGTGACAGTGCCGGAAGCCGGCAGGACCAGGCCGTTCAGCAGCCGGGCCAGCGTGCTCTTGCCCGACCCGTTGGCCCCGATCACGCCGATCCGCCGCTCGGGCAGGCGGGCCGTGACACCGCACAGCACCTCACGCTGCCCGAGCCGGACCCGCACGTCGTCCAGCTCGATCACCCGCACCACCTACGCATCTCGACCAGCTCACTGCCTGGCTCTGTCACTGCCTCGCCACACCACGCAGGCATCTCGACCGGCTTGCTCACTGCCTCACACCACCTCGAACAGGGCGGCGACGCCGAGGCCGCCCCCGACCGCCGCCGTCGCCAGCCCCAGCGTCCCCGGCGGCGCGCCTGACCGTACGAGCCGCGTGAAAAGCCGGGTGACCACTACGGCTCCTGTGGCCCCCCACGGATGGCCGAGCGCCAGCGCGCCGCCGTCGGCGCAGACCCGGTCCCGGTCGGCACCGAGCGGGTCGAGCCCGAGCGCGTCGGTGACGGCCAGCGTCTGGGCCGCGAACGCCTCCACGATCTCCACCGCCGCGATCTGTTCCATGCTCACTCCGGTACGGCCGAGCAGCCGTCGTACGGCGGGCACCGGCCCCCAGCCGGGCAGCTCGGGATCACAGCCGACGACGGCTCCGCCCCGCAGCCGGAGGCCCGGCAGCCCGGCCCTGGCGCGCAGGCGTTCCGTGGTGAGGGCGACCACCGCCGCCCCGTCGCTGACCGGCGAGGAGTTCCCGGCCGTCACCGACCCTCCGGGGACGAACGCCGCGGGCAACCGCGACATCGACTCCGGCCGCAACACCCGGGGCCGCTGGTCCTCCGTCCGCCCCTTGACCTCGACGATCTCCGCCGCGAACCGTCCGGCCTCCCGCGCGGCCACCGCCTTGGCGTTGCTCGCGCGCGCGTAGTCGTCCTGGCGGGCCCGATCCACGCCGCGCGCCGCGGCCAGCGCCTCGGCCGCGGCGCCCATGTCCGGGTCCGGGTGGCCGGCCGGGGTGAAGGGCGCCCGCTCGTACGGCACGGCGGGACTCCCCCGGTGCGCCCGCAGCGGCGCGGTGGAGGCGCTCTCGACCCCACCGGCGATGACCAGCTCCATCTCCTCGCTGGCCACGGCCTGACCCGCCATCAGGATCGCGGCCAGCCCGCTTCCGCACTGCCGATCCACCGTGGCACCGGGAACGGCCTCGCCCAGCCCCGCGCCCAGCGCCGACACGCGCGCCAGGTTCCCGCCCGGACCCATGCAGTTGCCGAGCACCACGTCGTCGATCGGCACGCCGAGGCCGGCGATGTCACCGGCCAGCGCCTCGATGACGGGCGAGGCCAGCATGTCGGCGGTCACCTCCTTGAAGGCGTGCCCGGCGGTCCCGATCGCCGTACGGCGCGCGGCCACGATGACCGGCGCGATGTCCGATCGCATCAGGTGAGCCGCCACAGGTCAGGATCGCCGCCGGCCAGGCGGGCGGTGAGGAGGCCGCGGGCCGGCTTGCCCGCCGAGGTGCGGGGCAGGCTGTCCACCGCGTACCAGCGGCGAGGCCGTTGCGCCGCGGCCAGCCCGCCGCGGGCCACGGCCTCGAGCGAGGCCCGCGAGGGCGGGGTCCCGGCGCCCACCTCGACGATCGCCGTGACCACCGCGCCCAGGTCAGGGTGCGGCGAGCCGACCACCACGACGTCGCCCACCCCCCGCACGCTCCTGAGCACCTCTTCGACGTCCTCCGGCACGACCGTGGCGCCGCCGGTCTGGATCGCGCCGTCGCCCCGGCCGCGCAGCCGCAGGACCTCACCCGGCAGGTACGGCTCGGCCACGTCGCCGACGCTCATCCACCCATCGCCGTCCACCCGCAGCGGGCCCGCCGCGCCGGCCAGATAGCCCTCGGCCAGCCAGGGCGACCGCGCCCACACCTCGCCGAGCGTCTGGCCCGGCAAGGCCCTGACCTGGAGTTCCACACCCGGAAAAGGGCGCAGCCCCGCGCCGTCGACGTCGGCGGCCACGAAGGACAGCTCGGTCGCGCCATAGTAGGACACCACCCGTACACCGGCGTCCGCCGCCCGCTCCCGCAGCCCGGCGGGCAAAGCCGCCCCACCGATCACTACGGTCCGCAGCGGGGCGCCCTCTTCCAGTGCGTCCAGTACGGCCGGCAGGCAGTGCGGCACCAGGTGGGCCACGGTCGCCCGGCCGAGCTGCTCGCCCAGGGCGCCGGGCGACCAGCGGCCCGGCACCAGGGCCGTGGCGCCGACGGCCAGCGCGTGCACGGCCGCGAAGCCGTACAGGGAGGAGCCCAGGGGTCCGGGCACCAGGACGACGTCGCCGGGCCCGATCCCGGCCAGCTCGCTCAACCATGGGAACGACGCGGTCCAGGACACGCGCGTGCGGACCACGGCGCGAGGACGGCCGGTGCTCCCGGAGCTGAAACACGCCCAGGCCCGATCACCGTCCTCCGGGTCCGGCCACTTCGCCGTGTGAGGAATCAGCGTGCCCGTCTCAGCGGATGGCCGCTCGCCCGCCTCGGCGGATGACCATTCGCCTGCCTCGGCGGATGACAAAACGTCGTTCGCCCCAGCGGGCGGGAGGCTGTCGAGGTGGCGGTCCGCGGGGATCGCGGCCCGTACGCGTTCGTCCCAGGTGGGGTCGCACAGCAGCGGCGTACCCCCCGCCAGGTCCGTCGCCAGTGCGGCGATGAGCTGGTCCACCGGGTCGGCCAGACTGATCGCGACCAGTGCCCCGCGAGCCAAGCCCGGCCCGGCCTGCACTCCACGGCCCGGCCCCGGCGCCGCCACTGCCCCACCGCCCAGCCCCGGCCCAGCCGGTGCCCCACCGCCCAACCCCGACCCGGTCAGGCCCGGCGCGGCCACGCCCGGCGCGGTCAGGTGCGCCGCAGCGTCGCGGATGCGCCGGGCGAGCTCGGCGTAGCTCAGTTCGCCCGCCGGGCCGCACACCGCGAGGCGGTGCGGGTGGTCGGAAGCGTGGCGCAATACCTGTGCGGCGACCGGCATGACCGGTTCAGCCCTCCTTGCCGGCGCGGAGCCGTTCGCGATGTACGGCCGGGACCGCGTCAGGGTATGCCCGTTGAGTACCTTTCGTCACAATCGCCGCCAGCACTGCCTTGATCAGGTCACCGGGCAGGAACAACGTGGCGCTGAGCAGCGCCGTCCGGCCCAGCGGGACGCCGGTGACAGCCGCCTGCACGGGCAGCCCGATCAGGTAGATCACCCCGATGCCGCCGACCACACAGGCCACCACCAGCCGGACGATGCCCGGCCGATGACCGCCGCGTTCGACGATCCAGCCGGTCACGGCCGCGCCGGGCAGCCAGCCGATCAGGTATCCGGCCGACGCCCCCGCGAACACGCCCAGCCCGCCACGCCCGCCCGCCAGCAACGGCAGGCCCGCGGCCACCAGCACGAGCAGTACGGCGACGGCCAGGGCGGCCCGCCACGAGCCCAGGATCGTGCCCGCCAGCATGACGCCGAACGTCTGCAGCGTGATCGGGACCGCGTTGCCGAACAGGTTCAGGGTGCCCGGCAGGCCGAGCGCGGCGATCAGCGCCGCGAAGACGCTGATCCGGGCGATGTCGCCGGTGGGGAAACCCTTTCCCCCGGTGAGCCTCGGCATGTCGCCGCCTCCACTTCTCGTAGGTGCACGGAACTTCTCATAGGTGTGCGGATCCGATCTCACACCACAACGTCCTGGGGCACGCATGGAGGGATGCCACAACATTCACCTGCCATAGATGTCACACCCGGAGATGCGCCACGCGGCCGGGGTCCCCGGCTGGGCCCAACTTGAGTAAGGCCCTACTCTCGCCAATCCGCGGGCCTGATCACACAATCTGCCCATGACGTGGTTCCGTTGGAGACGCGACGAACGGGCGACCGCTCCCCTGCCCCGGGCGGAATTCGACACCCTCCAGCCCAAGGAACGCGCTGAGCTGCACAGCGCGGCCCGAGACAGCCGACGCCAGCTCATCGCCACCGTGCTGCAGATCGGCACGACCATCGGCGTGCTGGGCGGGCTGCTGCTGACCGCGCAGGGACTGGCGCAGACCGCGAAATCGGTCGAGGCCTCCCGTGAGGAGTTGCTGATCGCCAGGAAGGGTCTCGAAGTCGCACAGAAGGGCCAGGTCACCGACCGATTCACCAGGGCCGTCGAACAACTCGGCAGCGCGAGCATGGATGTGCGGATCGGCGCCGCCTACGCTCTCGAGAACATCGGCAGGGACGTCCCCGACTACCGGCAGACGACCGTCGACGTTCTCGCCAGCTATGTCGTGGGAAACGGCCGCACGTCGACCAAGAAGAACTACGGGCAGGCGAGAGATGTTCGGACCATGCTCACCGTGCTGGGCCGGGTCCGTCCGGCCAACCCGAAGCAGGAATGGATCGACCTGTCACACGCCAAGCTCGGCGACGCCGATCTGAGCAACGCCTACCTGCCGCGAGCCAGGATGTACGGCACGGTCCTCTCCGGAGCCGCACTTTTCGACGCGGACCTGTCCGGCAGTGTCATGCCCTTCTCCGACTTCTCCTCCGCCTGGCTGACGAACACCAAGCTCGCTCGCGCCAACTTCAACCTCGCCGACCTGACCAAGGCATCCCTGGAGAACGCCGACCTGACCGACACCATCTTTTACGCCGCGGACCTGAGGGGCGCCGACCTGACGGGCGCCACGTTGACGGGCACCAATTTCAAGCGCGCGAACCTGACCGGCGCCAAAGGACTGCCGCCCACCGCCCGGCTCAAGAAGATCGTCCGCTGGGACCCCCAGACGAAGTGGCCGTGACCGGTCAGCTCCGGGCAGCGGCCAAGCCCCCTCCACGCCAGGTGGGCAGCGGCCGATGACCGGCCGCGACCTCGTACGCGGCGACGGCCATGAGGCGGGTGGAGTCGAGCGTGGGCAGCGGCGACACCTCGGGCGTCACCAGGAGCGGGATCTCGGTGCAGACGAGCGCGACGGCGTCACACCCCCGCTCCGCGAGCCGCGAGATGACGCGCACGTACTCCTGCCGCGAGTCCTCGGTGAACACCCCGCTCACGAGCTCGGCGAAGATGATCTCGTTGATGATCCGCCGGTCGTCCGGATCCGGCACCTCCGCCGCGATCCCACGCGCGGCGAGCGCCTCCGGATAGAGCTCGCTGTCCATCGTGTACGCCGTACCCAGGACGCCGACCTTCGTCCGCCCGTCGCGAACGGCCTGGTCGGCGACCACCTCGGCGATGTGCAGGCCGGGCAGGGCGAGATCGGCGCCGGGCCGTTCGAGCGCCAGGTGGGCGGTGTTGTCCGGGCAGGCGAAGAAGTCGGCCCCGGCCCGGGCCAGCCGCCCCACGCTGACGGCCAGCGTGTCCCTGATCGAGTCGTAGTCGCCCGCGTCCCACGCGGGCATGCTGTAGCCGAAGGCGATGTAATCGAGGGTCACATCGGGGTGCTCATGCCGGCCCACCCGGCGAAACCCCTCCTGGCAGTAGGCCAGGAAGCACAGGGCCGCCCCTTCGGTGCTGTGGGCGAGAATGCCGAGATGCCGCATAGTGATCACTCCTCCGATGGCGGGAACCTTCGCCCACCACCGCCCAAGGTGCCACAGCCGACCGCCCCGGGCGCGGCTGGCGGAGCTCCGTCACAGGCTGCTCTCCGAGTCGCTCGCCGCCCAACAAACCAGTAGCGATCACCGCACTCCCGTCGAATACGCTGCTACGAGATCATCGACCAGAAAGGCAGCCCCTCATGCCGCAGCGGGTAGCACCCGGACTCATCTCATGGGCGAGCGACATCGAGCCGGACGCCATCGAACAAGCCGCCCGCGCCGCCCGCCTGCCCTTCGTGCCCAGCCACGTCGCGCTGATGCCGGACGCGCACGTCGGGATGGGCGCCACCGTCGGCTCCGTCATCCCGACCCAGGGCGCCATCATCCCCTCGGCCGTGGGCGTGGACATCGGCTGCGGCATGGTCGCCACCGAGACCGACCTGACCGCCGCGGATCTGCCCGACACCCTGGCCGCGCTCATGCCGCTCATCGAGCAGCGCATCCCGGCCGGCGTCGGCCAGGGTCATGACGACCCGTCCACCGACGCCTCACTCAACGCGATCGGCACGCCCGGCACCTCACTGACGGGCAAGCAGGAGCACACGGTCATCGCGCAGTTCGGGACGCTCGGCTCCGGCAACCACTTCGTCGAGGTCTGCCTGGATGAGCGCGACCACGTGTGGACGGTGCTGCACTCCGGCTCGCGCGGCATCGGCAACCAGCTCGCCACCAAGCACATCAGCCAGGCGAAGAAGCTGATGAAGCAGTGGTTCATCGAGTTGGACGACCCGGATCTGGCCTACCTCGTAGAGGGCACGCCGCAGTTCACCGCCTACATCGAGGACATGCTGTGGGCCCAGCGCTACGCCATGGCCTCACGCGGCCGCATGGCCGAGGTGCTGGTCGCCTCCCTGTTCCAGGTCGTCGGTCACGGTGCCGCGCTGCGCACGATCAACGCCCATCACAACTTCACCCAGATGGAACGCCACCACGGCCGCGACATGTGGATCACCCGTAAGGGAGCGATCAAGGCGGCCGACGGGGACGAGGGGATCATCCCCGGTTCCATGGGCACCCGCTCCTACATCGTGACCGGCCTGGGCAGCGCCGCCTCCTACAACTCCTGCTCCCATGGCGCGGGACGGCGCATGTCCCGCACCGAGGCGCGCAAGAAGCTCACCGCCGCCTCGCTCACCGAGGCGATGGGCGACCGCACCTGGAACGCCGACCGCGCCGGGGCGCTGGTGGACGAGCACCCGGAAGCGTACAAGTCGATCGACCAGGTCATGGAAGATCAGAAGGACCTCGTCACCGTGCAACACACGCTGCGCCAGATCTTCAACTACAAGGGCTGAGCGTGGGCGGAGGCGCCGGCGTTGGCCAGGTCGGTGAGGAAGTCGTCGAGATAGCGGGCGAGCGGTGGGCGCGGCCGGGCTACTCGGCGATCACCGGATCCATTCGGTACGCCTCCACCATCCGCCGAGTTGCCAGATAACCGGGAAACGAAACGTCAGTGCCGGACGACGGCCGCCCAGCTCACGCCTGGCCTGTGATCGCCATCTTGCCAGATAACGGAAGTCATCCCGTAACCCTTCGTGCAAGCCTTTCAGCCCCGCTTTGTGATGAAGGTTCGGGGAAGGTGGCGCCGGTCGGTTCCTCACTGCCACCGATGACGAGGGGCTGCTTCAGCCCGATGCCTTCTGTATTCGGCGGAAGGCGCCGGGAGTGGTGTGGGTGTGGCGGGCGAAAAACTTGCCGAAGTTGGTGGGGTCGGTGAAGCCGAGGCGGCGGCCGATGTCGGCGACGGGGACCTCGGTGTAGGCGAGCAGGCGTTTGGCCTCTAGGACGACGCGGGCGTCGATGAGGTGTTTGGCGGGGCGGCCGGCGGCGGCGGCGCACGCGCGCGTGAGGTGTTTGACGGTGTAGCCCAGGCGGGCGGCGTAGTGCTCGGCGGAACGGGTGATGGCGTAGGAGCGTTCGAGCTCGGCCTGGAACCGACCGAAGAGTTCGGCGGTGGCGGAGTCGACGCGGCGGTCGTCCTCGGTTGGCAGCCGATCGATCCGCAGGAGCAGGACGGCCAGCAGGTGGCGGAGCAGGGCGACGGGCATCGCGTGGGCGGACACGGCCCGTTCAGCGGCGATCTGGTCGATCGTGGTGGAGATGGCGGCGAGGTCGGGTCCGGCCGGGGTCCAGCCGGGAGCGGCGAGCCAGCCAGTGCACCGCGGCAGCGCGCTGCCGAGATCGGGTAGGAAGTCGGCGGTGAACAGGACCACCTTGCCATCGAGGCTGCCGGGGCGGTGGAAGCGGTGGGCCTGTCCTGGCCGTACCCACAGCAGGGTGCCAGGCCGGCAGGGGTGGGAGGCCCGGCGTGTCAAAGGAGCCAGTTGTCCGGCTGCTGTAGCGGCACCGCGGCCGGCAAAGGGGTGGCCGCGTCGGGAGCCAGGGCGTCGAGGATGAGTGAGAGGTAGCGCCGCCAGCCGTCGCTGTGAGGGTCCATGGTCCACAGCGGCCCCAGGAGCATGACCACGATGCGGGGCAGGTCGTCGGGCACGAGGTCGGCACGGATGAGGCCGGCCTGCTGTGCTCGGCGGGTCAGCAGGGTCAGCGACTCGAAGGAGCGGGTGCCGGCTTCGGCGGTCATGGCGCCGGCGTTCCTGGCGGCGGCCAGGATGTTGTGTTCGCGGGCCGCCATGGACAGTGTCGCCTCGAGCACGGTGACCAGGCCGCGCCTGGGATCGTCATCGCTCAGTGCCTGTTCGATGGCGGGGGCGATCTCTTCGGCGAAGGCCAGGTCGAGGGCTGCGCGGACCAGGACCGTCTTGTCGGGGAAATGGCGGTAGAGCGTCGCATTGCCGACGCCGGCGTGGCGGGCGATTTCGTCGAGTTGCGCCTCGGGGCCGCGTACGGCGTAGATCTCTCGCGCGGCTCGCACGATCCTGTCGAAGTTGCGTGCCGCGTCGGCGCGCAACGGTTTGGGGGCTTCGGTGGTCACCACCTCAGGATAGCAACCGAGATACAACTCTCATTTCTCATGCTATCGTGACGGCGCCATGTGAGAGTTGACTCCCGATTTCGGGATGTCGTACCGGCGTGCCGACCGGCCTGGTGCGGGCGCCGCACGCCGGTTTCCGGGCCATTGCCGATGTGCTCGGAGGGAGGAGGACCAGATGAAGGTGACCATCGAGGCCGACAAATGTGTGGCTGCCGGGCAGTGCGTGCTGATCGCGCCCGAGGTGTTCGACCAGCGTGAGGAGGACGGCATCGTGGTGCTGCTGGAGGAGAGGCCCGCGCCACACCTGCACGACGCCGTCCGCGAGTCGGCCGCGGTCTGCCCGGCCGCCGCGATCCATCTGGCCGAGTCATGAACCGGATCGTGATCGGCGGCGCTTCGGCAGGCGGGCTGGCCACCGCCGAGGCGCTACGCAGGGCCGGGTACGGGGGTGTGATCACGCTTGTCGGCGAGGAGCCGCATCTGCCCTACGATCGTCCGCCGCTGTCGAAACAGGTCTTGACCGGGGAGCGGGAGCCGGACCGGCTCGTCCTGCGCGACAAGGCGGAGATGGACGCACTGGGCCTGGACCTGCGTCTGGGCGCGCCCGCGATCGGGCTGGACCCGAGCGGCAGGAGCGTGGCGCTGGCCGATGGCGCCGAGATCGTCAGCACAGGCGGGGCGGTCACAGGGGTGCGGCTGGCCGATGAGACGGCCCTGTCGGCGGACGACGTGCTGGTAGCCATCGGCTCGGTGCCGAATACCGCATGGCTGGACGGCAGCGGGCTGGCCCTGGGCGACGGGCTGGTGTGTGACGGAGTGCTCGCCGCCGGTCTGTCACCCAGGATCCTGCGCACCTGGCGCGCCCTCATCGCGGCTCGAACCCCATGGGCCACCGCCATCGCCGACACGGCGGCCGCGTAACTCGCCGACCCGCACACGACACTTTCAGGAGTTTTCCATGAGTATCACGACCGACGCCCACGACAACGCCGGCCTTCCGGTCTTCCCCGGGATACGGTCCCAGCGCTGCCCCCTGGACCCGCCCGCCGAATACGCCGACTGGCGCCAGGCCGACGGCCTGCGGCAAGTTCGGTTGTGGAGCGGCCACACCGCCTGGGTGGTGACCCGGTACGAGGACGTCCGCGCGGTCCTGGGCGACCCGCGGCTCAGCGCCGACGCCCGGCGATACCCGTCCGTGCTCCCGCACACGCAGGTCCCGGCGTTCCCGCGGATGGATGACCCCGACCACGCCCGGCTGCGCCGCATGCTCACCGCCGACTTCACAGTCAAGCGCGTGGAGGCGATGCGCCCGCAGATCCACGAGATGGCCGAGCGATTCCTCGACGAGATGATCAGCAAGGGGCAGCCGGCGGACCTGGTTCGCGAGTACGCACTGCCGCTCCCGTCTTTGGTGATCTCGCTCCTGCTCGGAGTGCCGTACGACGACCACGAGCTCTTCCAGCGGCACAGCGCCACCATGAACCGCGCCGACGCCTCACCGGAGGACAAGGCGCAGGCCAGCGGGGCGCTGTTCGGTTACCTGCTCGGCCTGGTGGAGCACAAGGAACGCCAGCCGGGCGACGACCTCATCAGCCGCCTGCTCACCGAGCGCGTCGCCACGGGCGAGCTCAGCCGCGAAGAAGCCGCCATGAACGGCATGATCCTGCTGTTCGCCGGGCACGAGACCACGGCCAACATGATCGGCCTGGGCACGCTGGCGTTGCTGCAGAATCCGGATCAGGCCGCCCAGATCCGCGACACCGACGACCCGGCCGTGGTGGCGAACGCCGTCGAGGAACTGCTGCGCTATCTGTCCATCGCCCAGGACATGATCGTGCGGGTGGCCACCGAGGATCTCACCATCGGCGGACAGCTCGTCCAGGCCGGCGAGGCGGTGACCGTCAACCTGCCCGCCGCCAACCGGGACACGGCGTTCCTGACCCAGCCCGACACCGTGGACCTCGGCCGCAACACCCGCGGGCATCTGGCCTTCGGCTACGGCATCCACCAGTGTCTCGGGCAGAACCTGGCCCGCGTGGAACTGCAGGTCGCGCTGCCCGCCCTGCTGCGCAGACTGCCGGGGCTGCGCCTGGCCGTGCCGCTGGAGGACGTGAAGTTCCGGCATGACATGTCCGCCTACGGCGTCCACGAACTGCCGGTCGCCTGGTGACGACCCCGACTTCCTGGCACCGCGGGCCGCCCACCCGGGCCTGATGACGCTGGAGAACTGGCTGGAGGCCCCGGACGGAAGCCATGAACGAGCCGAATCTGACCGATGGACTGCTACTCGGGCCTGGCGCCGGACACGGAGAGCTCGACCTGCTCCCCTTCCATCCACGCGAGAGGGCCGACGGCGACTGGCGGACGTGGAAGTCGGACACCGGCACGACATCCACCAGCTGACCTCCCTCACGAACCGCCCTTTGACATAGCGGTAGACCCCGGCCCGGCTGACGGTCTCCGAAGGCCCGTTCCCACCGATGGCGTTTTAGCCGATATTTCGCCTTTTCTCGCCTTCTGGGGTTGTTGCGATAGGTTGAGGCGGTGACGTACAGGTGGCCCCGCCGGCCGTGGAGAAGGCGCGCGACCGGCTGGAGTGCGTGATCACCTGGCATCGGCGTAATCAGATGGCCCTGCTGCTGGCCCACTCCGTGGGAACGCAGGTGGTGACGTTCGTGCTGCGGCCGACCATGTCGTACGGGGCGATCGAGCTGCACGTCTCTACGGCATGGCTGGGCGTGCTGGGCGCCAGCTTCGCCGTCGCGCCGCTCCTGCTGGCCATCCCCGCCGGTCAGGCGGCCGACCGGTACGGCGAGCGGCGCATGGCCGTGGCGGGCGCGATCCTGCTCACGACCGCCTGCGCCGCCTTCCTCGCCTTCGGCCACACGATCCCCGGGCTGATCGCCGGCGGCGTCCTGCTCGGCACGGGGCATCTCGGCTGTGTCATCGCCCAGCAGGCGCTGGTGGCCAATGTGACCGAGCGCGGCCGTCACGACACCGCCTTCGGGCACTACACGTTCGCCGCCTCGCTCGGGCAGGCCGTGGGCCCGATCCTGATCATCGCGTTCGGCGGCGCCCACGCCATCCCGGACACCGGCCGGATCTACCTTTGGACCTGCGGGCTCGCCGCCGCGCTCGTCGTGCTGTCGGCGCTGCTGACCGGCAGTCCGCGGGCCACCTCGCGGGCCGGCGGCGACGCCACGGGGGTGCGCTCGCTGCTGCGGCTGCCCGGTCTCGCGCACGCGCTCGTGACCAGCTGCGTGGTGCTGGCCGCGGTCGACATCACACTCGCCTACCTGCCGGCGCTGGGCACCGAGCAAGGGCTCGCCTCAGGCGTGGTGGGCGTCCTGCTGGCGATCCGCGGCGTGGCCTCCATGGGGTCACGCTTCTTCCTCGGCCGCCTCTCGCACGCCTTCGGCAGACGGCGTCTCCTGGTCGCCGGCACCGTCGCGGCGGCCCTGGCCATGGCGCTCACGCCGCTGCCGATGCCGCTGTGGCTGCTGGCCTGCGTGCTGCTCGTCCTGGGGTTCGGGCTCGGGGTGGGACAGCCTATGACCATGTCGTGGCTCGCCGAGTCCGCGCCGCCCGGTCTGCGCGGGCGGGCGATGTCGCTCCGGCTCGCGGGCAACCGTACCGGGCAGATCCTCATCCCGGGCGCGGCCGGGCTGGTGGCGGCGGGCGCGGGGGCCGCGGGAGTGCTCCTGATCACCGCGCTGGGCCTCGGCTGGGCGGGCGTGGCCGCCCGCCGCCTGCCCGTCGACACCTGACCGACGCCCTACGGACAAGTCGACGCCTGACCGGCGCCCCACGCCTGCCCACCCCGGGCGTGCCACGCCGCCGCACCGTCGCAGCGCCTAGACTTCGCGAGCGTGGCAGGCATTGTTTTCAGGCAGCTCACCGGAGTGCTGGCCGGGCTGGTCACCGGAGCCGCCGCCCTCGCCCTGTGGACCTTCGCCTGGCCGTACCGGAGCAGGTGGGCGCCGGGGATGGTGGCGCTCGAACGGGCCCGGCTGGCCGCCTGGTTCGGGCAGGAGACCGACGGGGCCGCGCCCGGTCACGGCTATCTCGCGCTGCGTGCCCTGGTCGGCGTGCTCGGGGGCTATCTCGCGCTGGCCCTGCTGTTCCTGGCCCTGCTGTTCCTGGGCGGCAGCATGTGGGTGCTGTTCTCCGGCGACTACGCGCCGGTGGCGCTCGACCTGCCGGGCATCAAGCTGTCGATGCACAGCTGGGCGGTCGGCCTGGCCTGCGGGGTGCTGATGCTGGCTCTGGGCGGGTTCTGGTGCCGCCTGCTGGTGGCGACCGAGCGGCGGCTGGCCGTACGCTTCCTCGGTCCCGGGCCGCAGGAGCTGATGCGGCGGCGCATCGCCGAGCTGACCGTCAGCCGGTCCGGCATCGTGCGGGTGGTCGACGACGAGCGGCGCAGGATCGAGCGGGACCTGCACGACGGCGTGCAGCAGCGCGGCGTGGCGCTGGCCATGCTGCTCGGGCGGGCCCGGCACAGCCCCGCCGGGGCGGCCGAGCTGGTGGACCAGGCGTACGCCGAGTCCCGGCAACTGCTCGACGAGCTGCGCAGCGTGGCGTGGCGGATCTACCCGACCGCGCTCGACGAGCTGGGCCTGCGCACGGCGCTGGCCGGTGTCGCCGAACGTTCGTGCGTGCCGGTGACCGTCGACTACGGGCTGGCCGGGCGGCCCGTCTCGGAGGTGGAGACCGCCCTCTACTTCGTGGCCAGGGAGGCGATCACCAACGCGGTCAAGCACGCGCGGGCGCGGGGCATCCGCGTGGTGCTGAGCGAGGACGAGCGGGCCGTACGCGTGGTGGTCTCCGACGACGGCCGGGGCGGCGCCGACCCGGCGGGCGGCGGGCTGTCGGGGCTGGCCAGGCGGGTGATGGCGCTCGACGGCCGGTTCGAGGTCGACAGCCCGCCCGGCGGCGGCACCAGGATCCGGGCGAGCCTCCCGAAGGAGGCACCGTGCGGCTGATCCGGACCGGCGGCACGACGCCGCCCGAGGAGGGGGCGTGCGGCTGATCCTCGCCGACGACGCCGTACTCCTGCGTGAGGGCCTGATCAGGCTGCTGGAGGAGGCCGGGCACGAGGTCGTGGCCGCGATCGGCGACGCGGGGTCCCTGATCGAGGCGGTGGCCGAGCACCGGCCGGAGGTCGCGGTGGTGGACGTGCGGATGCCGCCCACCCACTCCGACGAGGGCCTGCGCGCGGCGCTGGAGATCCGCGCGCGCTGGCCGTCGGTGGGTGTGCTGGTCCTGTCGCAGTACGTGGAGAAGACGTACGCGGCCAAGCTGCTCTCCGAGGCCACCGAGGGCATGGGTTACCTGCTGAAGGACCGGGTGTCGGAGGTGGCGGACTTCCTGGGCTCCCTGGAGCGGATCCGTGCGGGCGGGACCGTCATCGACCCCGAAGTGGTCCGGCAGCTCCTCGCCCGCACCACCCGCGTGGACCCGCTGCGTACGCTCAGCGAACGCGAGTCGCAGGTGCTGCGGCAGCTCGCCGAGGGCTTCACCAACGCCGCGATCGCCACGAACCTCCACATCTCCCTGAGCACGGTGGAGAAGCACGTCAACGCCATCTTCGACAAGCTCGACCTGCCCGTGACCCCCGCCTACAGCAGACGGGTGCTGGCCATCCTGCGCCACCTCGACAACTGAGGCGAGGCCGGTCAGAGCCGGGCGGCGCGCGACTCCAGATAGCGTTGCTCGGGGAGGTTGAGCGTGCGGCGGGCGGCCAGCTCGTACTGGGTGCGCGCCGCCTCCCGGTCGCCCGCGAGGTCCAGCAGATGCGCGCGTACGGCCGGCAGCCGGTGATGCCCGGCGAGCGCCGGATCGGTCTCCGCCTTCGCCAGCCCCTCCAGCCCGGCGAGCGGCCCGTGGACCATGGCGACGGCGACGATCCGGTTGAGCGTGACCATGGGCCCCGGCGCGATGCCGTCGAGCAGGTCGTACAGGGCGAGGATCTGCCGCCAGTCGGTGTCCTCGGCCCGCGGCGCCTCGTCGTGCACGGCCGCGATGGCCGCCTGCACCTGGTAGGGGCCGATCGGCGCGGCGGCCAGCGTCTTGGTGATCAGCTGGACTCCTTCGGCGATGGCCTCGGCGTCCCATTTGCCGCGGTCCTGCTCGGCCAGCGGCACCAGCCCGCCGTCGGGCCGGGTGCGGGCCGGGCGGCGGGCGTCGGTGAGCAGCATCAGGGCCAGCAGCGCGGCCACCTCGCCGTCGCCGGGCAGGCGCTCGTGGAGCTGCCGGGTCAGGCGGATGGCCTCGCCGGACAGCTCCACGCGGTGCAACCTGCCGCCGGAGCTGGCGGTGTAGCCCTCGTTGAAGATCAGGTACAGCACGTGCAGCACCGCGACCAGCCGCTCGGCCTGCTCGTCCTCCGGGGGCAGCGTGAACTCGGCACCGCTGCTCTTGATGCGCTGCTTGGCCCGGCTGATGCGCTGCGCCACGGTCGGCTCGGGCACCAGCAGCGCGCGGGCGATCTCGGCGGTGGTCAGCCCGCCGACGGCGCGCAGCGTCAGCGCCACCTGGGAGACCGTGGTGAGCGCGGGGTGGCAGCAGAGCAGCAGGAGCGTGAGCGTGTCGTCCACGGCGGGCGACGGATCCGGCTCCGGCGGTGCCAGGGCGGCGGCGGACTCCTCCCTGCGCCGCCGGGCGGACTCGCTGCGCCACAGCTCGATCCGCCTGCGGGCGGCGACGGTGATAAGCCAGCCCTTGGGGTTGGCGGGCACACCCTCGTCGGGCCACTGGACGGCGGCCGCGAGCAGGGCCTCCTGCACGGCGTCCTCGCACAGGTCGAAGTCGCCGTAGCGCCGGACGACCGCGCCGAGGACCTGCGGCGCCAGCTCTCGCAGCAGCCCGTCCAAAATTTCCCCCTCGAAACGTGTCGAATTCGGCCGTCCGGGTTCTACGTCCCCCATGACGGAAGGAAACCATCATGTTCGCGAACACCAGAGCCTTCAGCGGCTTCTCCAGCGACGACATCCCGGCCGCCAAGCGCTTCTACGGCGAGACCCTCGGCCTGCGCGTCTCCGAGGAGCACGGGATCCTCACCCTGCACATCGCGGGCGACCGCGACACGATCGTCTACCCGAAGAAGGATCACACGCCGGCGACCTTCACGATACTCAACTTCCCCGTCAGCGACATCGACAAGGCCGTGGACGAGCTGGTCGCGCGCGGGGTCGTCTTCGAGCGGCTGGAGGGCACCGACGACAAGGGTGTCAACCGGGTGAGCGGCCCGCTGATCGCCTGGTTCAAGGACCCGGCGGGCAACTGGCTGTCGGTGATCCAGCTGGACTGAGCTCACGAACTGTTCAGGTACGCCAGTACGGCCAGCACCCGGCGATGACCGCCGTCGGCCTGTGGCAGGCCGAGCTTGGCGAAGATGTTGCCGATGTGCTTGTGGACGGCGTTGTCGGTGATGAACAGCCGGGTGCCGATCTCGGTGTTGCCGAGGCCCTGGGCCATGAGGGTGAGCACTTCGCGTTCGCGGTTGGTGAGGGCGTCGATCGCGCTCCCGCCTCCCCCGGCCATGAGCTGGGCGATGACCTCCGGGTCCATGACGGTGCCGCCGCCGGCGACCCGGCGCAGGCCGTCGACGAACTCGCTGACCCGGCTCACCCGGTCCTTCAGCAGGTAGCCGACGCCGCCACGGCCGTCGGAGAGCAGTTCCCTGGCGTACACCTTCTCCACGTACTGCGACAGGACCAGCACCGGCAGGCCGGGGTGCGCGCGCCGGATCTCCAGTGCGGCGCGGATGCCCTCGTCTCGGAACGTCGGGGGCAGCCGCACGTCGGCGATGACGGCGTCGGGCCGGTGCTCGGCCACGGCCGCCACCAGGCCCGGCTCGTCGGTGACGATGGCGGCGACCTCGATCCCCTTGCGCCCCAGCAGGAGTTCCAGACCGGCGGACAGCAGAACGTTGTCCTCGGCGATCACGACTCGCACGGCAGCTCCACCGTGATGGCGGTGGGGCCGCCGGCCGGGCTGGAGACGAGCACGGTGCCGTCGAGTGCGGCCACCCGGCGGCGGATGCCGACGACGCCGGTGCCGAGCGCCTCGTTCACGCCGCCGACCCCGTCGTCGGTCACC
This sequence comes from Nonomuraea sp. CA-143628, assembly GCF_050942315.1. Lineage (NCBI taxonomy): Bacteria > Bacillati > Actinomycetota > Actinomycetes > Streptosporangiales > Streptosporangiaceae > Nonomuraea > Nonomuraea sp. CA-143628. Next base: position 5,654,675 of record NZ_CP192072.1, on the reverse strand, counting down.
TCGACCAGCAGCCGGCCGCCGTCGCGGGTCAACCGGACCAGGACCCGGGTGCCGCCGCTGTGCTTGGCGGCGTTGGTGAGCGTCTCGGCCACGACGAAGTAGGCGGCGGCCTCCACCGAGGCGGGCAGCCTGCCCAACGTGCCGGCCGCGGCCGGGGCCGCGCCGCCGCTCAGGTCTTGGAGCTCGACCTCGGCCGGGATGCCGGCCCGCGCGGCCAGCGCCGCGAGCGCCCCTTCGAGCCCGCGGTCGGCCAGGATCGGCGGGTACATCGTCCTGATCACCTCGCGCAGCTCGGTCATGGCCTCCTCGGCCCCTTCGTGCGCCTCCTGGAGCAGCGCGGCGAGCGCCCCGGCATCGTCGGGCAACGACTCCCTGGCCACCCCCAGCCGCATGGCGATGGCGACCAGCCTGGCCTGCGTGCCGTCGTGCAGGTCCCGCTCGATGCGGCGCAGCTCCGCACCATGGGCGTCGAGTACGCCCGCCCGGCTCTCGGTCAGCGTGTCGACGCGTTCGGTGAGCCGTTCCTCGGCCGTGGGCTCCAGTGCGGCCACGCACCCCCGCGCGTGGAAGCCCGCCAGCCGCGGCACCGCCCACCACGACAGCGGCCCGAAGACGGCGACCGTACCGGCTGCCAGCCCCAGCGCGCTCCCCCATCCGGTCACCGGGATGCCGATCAGCAGCCGCAGCGGCTCGCCGGCGGGGAAGAGCCACCACAGCGGGGCCGCCACCAAGGTGAGCACCGGGGTGCCGACGAGGGCGAGCGCGCCCATCCCGGCCGGGATGCCGGTGACGATCTGGCGCAGCGTCCAGCGGGCGTCACGCCTGATCTCGGGGTCGTCGAGCACCTGCCGCCACCGGGCGCGCAGCCCGTCGCCCAGGACCAGCTCGCGCGGGGTCACCCGGACGCCGAGGTACGCGGCGGCCCGGCCTCGGTGCCATTCGGCCCAGCGGCGCAGCGCGACCATCGTCCGGGGGAACGCGAAGAGCCCGAGCCCGGCGACACCGGACGACAGCGCCACCGCGGCGAGCAGTGGCGGCACCAATAACGTGGCCATGGCGGACGGCAGGCCGCCCAGGAGGTATCGGGTCCCCCGCAGTAGGTTTCGCACGCCCCAAGTGTGCTGAGTCGCGGACGCCCTCCGCACTACAGCACACTCCACCTTCCGCTAACCGAGGCGGGGCACGGCGTCCACCGGGGCACGGGTGTAGGGGTGCCGGGGCCGCTGGAACACCTGCTCGACCGCGCCCTCCGCCTAAGGTGGCCAGCTGGATCGCCGCGACGGCCACGTTGTAGCCCGGCACCAGGAACTGCTCCAGGTTGGCCTTGACCGCCGCGGCGTCGAACCTCGTGCCGTCGTGGAAGGTCACGTCGTCGCGCACCTCGAAGGTGTAGGTCAGCCCGTCGGCCGAGACCTGCCACGGCTGGAACGAGCATGAGGACGACCAGGGTCCGCTTCATGCGCGGCCGTCCCAGGCGTCGGCCAGCAGCTCGAAGGAGCGTACGCGGGCGGCGTGGTCGTGGGTGATGGTCGTGACCAGCAGTTCGTCGGCGCCCGTCACCCGCCGCAGCACGCGCAGGCGCTCGGCGACGGCCTCGGGCGTGCCGACGAACCGTGTGTCGATCCGGTCCTTCACCAGCGCCAGGTCCTCGGCGCTCCAGACGTGCGCGTCGGCTTCCTCGGGTGTCGGGTACGTCCTGGCGCCCGCCCCGGTCCTGATGCTGCGTACCCACAGCCCGTACGGCTTGGCCAGCTCCCGCGCGGTCGCGTCGTCGCCGGCCACGACGACGTCGGCCGACACGATCACATACGGCTCGGCCAGGGCCTTCGACGGCTTGAACGCCTTCCGGTAGCCCTCGACGGCCTCCAGGACACTGGACGGGCTGACGTGGTAGTTGGCCGCGAACGGCAGCCCGCGTTCGCCCGCCACCTGGGCGCTCTGGCCACCGCTGCTGCCGAGGATCCACAGCTCCACCTCCGCCCCCTCGCCGGGGACGGCGTGCGCCTGGTGGTCGCCGGTCAGGAACGCGATGACGTCGTCGATCTGCTCGGCGAAGTCGGGCGTCTGAGCGCCGGGCTGCTGGAGCAGCGAGGCGTGGAAGGCCAGCTGCGGGTGGGCGGCGAGCCTGGACCAGTCGAACGGCGGTGGAATGAGCAGCCCGTCGATGACCCGCCCCGCCGCCGCCTCTCCGCCGGGCGCGGCGCCGCCGGATGCCGGTGGTGCGGCGGGCGCGGGCGCAAGCTCGCCGAGCGAGGGCTTCGCCGGCGCGGCCTCGGCGGCGAGTTCGGCGCGGCGTTGGCCCGAGCGGCCGATGCCGAGGTCGATCCGGCCCGGATACAGCGCGTCGATCAGCCCGAACTGCTCCACCACCGACAGCGGCGTCTGATGCCCGAGCTGCACGGCTCCCGATCCCACCCTGATCCGGCCGGTGGCCGCCGCCACCAGGCCGATGAGCACGGCCGGGGCCGAACTGGCCACGCCGGGGGCGAAATGATGCTCGGCCAGCCAGTAGCGGCGGTAGCCGAACGTCTCGGCCCGCCGGGCCAGGTCGATGGTGTTGAGCAGCGCGTCACGCGCGGTGCCGCCGGAGGAGATGGGGGCGAGGTCGAGGATGGACAATGTCACGCGGCACCTCCGGGGAACGGCCTGCTGGGGATCTCCTGGCGCAGTACGGGCGCGATCTCCGCCTGGAACAGCTCCAGCGCGTCCCGGTGCTGCTTGGTCGTGAGCCCGTCGGCGTCGGCGTGCAGGTGCATGACCTCGTGCCCGAACCGCTGGTGATAGCGCAGCACCTTGTCGATGATCTGCTGCGGGCTGCCGACCAGGATCGAACTGCGTTCGATGGCGTCCTCCAGCGTGGCGAACACCGGCTCGATCCCGAGCTTGGCGAACAGCGCCAGCCGGGCGTCGAAGATCGGCCGGTAGGTCTCGATCGCCTCCTGCGAGGTGCGGGCCGCGTAGTAGCCCGCCGTCCCCGCCCCGACCAGCGCGTCGGCCGGGTCGTGCCCGTAGCGGACCCACTGCTTGCGGTAGTGGTCGATCAGGTCGGCGTACGGCTCGATGGGGTTGGTGACGTTCGCGGAGAACAGCGGGTCGCCGTAGTAGGCGGCCAGGTCCACCGACTCCTTGCTGGTGGCGCTGCCGTGCCAGACCCTGATCGAGCGCTGGAGCGGCCGGGGCCAGGTCTCGGCCTCGGTCAGGGCGGGACGGAACCGGCCCGCCCAGGTGACCTTGTCCTCCCGCCAGAGGGCGTAGTCTTCGAAGGCGCGTACGGGATCGAGCAGGCTCAGCGTGGTGACCGCGGTGAACAGCCGGATCCTGGACGTCTTGGCCGCGATGTGGCTCAGCACCGCGTTGTCGACGACCTCGCGGAACCGCTCGGTGTGCGACCTCTTGTCGTTATGGACGATTAACGTGATGGCCAGAAATTTCATGACACCTCCGCATAGCGGCTGGCCGGGCGCGGCAGGCCGAGCAACCCGCGCAGCGTCGTGGCCTCGTACGATCGCCGGAACGCCCCGCGCCCGCGCAGCTCCGCCGTCAGCCCCCGGGTGATCGCCTCCAGGTCGTACGGCAGCGCGCCGGGGCGCAGCCGGAACCCCTCGATCCCGGCCCGCCGCCACTGGAGCAGCAGCTCCGCCAGCTCCTCCGGGGTGCCGGTGAAGATCGCGGCGTCCGAGCGCAGCTCGGCCCCGTCGAGCCCGTCGAGACGGGCCTTCCGCTCGGCCGCGTCGTCGCCCAGGAACACCACCAGGTCGGCGAAGACCCGCAGCTCCGCCGACAGCTCCCTGACCTCCTCGACGATGACGCGCGCCTGGTCGGCGGAGTGCGGCGTGACGTACACGACGTCGGCGCCGCTCGCGGCGAACTCGTACGGCAGGCGGGCGTGGGCGAGCGCCGTGACCACCGGCTGGCCCTGCGGCGACCGAGGCGTGATCGACGGCCCCCGCACCGAGAAGAACCGCCCGGCAAAGTCGATGTAGTGAAGCTTGTCCCGGTCGATGAAACGGCCGGTCGCCAGGTCACGGATCTCCGCGTCGTCCTCCCAGCTGTCCCAGAGCCGCCGTACGACCTCGACCGCGTCACCGGCCTCCTCGAACAGCGCCCGGACGTGCTCGTCATCGATCGAGACGGGCCCGTCCAGCCGGGGAAACGGGCGGCGGCCGAAATGCGCCGCCTCAGTGCTTCTGGCCGAGATCTGCGGCCGCCACCCGGCTCGCCCGCCGCTGACGTGGTCGAGCGTGGCGATGCCGATCGCCACGTGGAACGGCTCGGTGTGCGTGGTCGTGGCCGTCGGCACCAGCCCGATCCGGCTGGTGAGCGGCGCGAGCCGGGCGACCAGCAGCACCGCGTCGAAGCGCCCGCGCACCTGGTCGGCCCGCGCGTCAGGCCCGTCCGGCAGGGTCGACTGGAGGCTGAGCGAGTCCTCGATCGTGACGAAGTCGAGCAGCCCCCGCTCGGCCTCGGCCACCAGCGCCGCCCAGTAGCGGGCCGAGAAGATCGCCTCAGGTTGCGCGGACGCCTCGCGCCAGGCGGCGGGATGCCAGCCGGCGCCGTCCAGCGCGACGGCGAGATGCAGGGTCACTAGGGCACCATCCTTCTGGTGGGCATGGTCACGGTGCTCGCTGTCACGACAGCTCCAAGTGCTCGCGGAGGGCGGTGCCGGGCGCTGTCATGGCAGCTCCAGGTGCTCGCGCAGGGTGGTGCCGGTGTAGTCGGTACGGAAGGCGCCGCGTTCCTGCAGCAGCGGCACCACGCGGTCCACGAACTCGTCGAGCCCTCCGGGCGTCAGATGCGGCACCAGGATGAACCCGTCCGCCGCGTCCGCCTGCACGTGCTCGTCGATCTGACGGGCCACGCCCGCCGGAGTCCCGACGAACGTCTGCCGCCCGGTCACCTCGATCACCAGCTCGCGGATCGTCAGCTTCTTCTCCTCGGCCAGCGCCCGCCATTTCGCGGCCACCGCCGCCCGGTCGCCGAACGGCACCCGCCCCTGCGAGACGCCCTCCGACAGGCCGGGCTCGACGTCCGGCAGGGGCCCGTCCGGGTCGTAGGCCGACATGTCACGACCCCACACCTGCTCGATGAAGGCGGTCGCGGTCTGCGGGCCGACCTGCTGACGGCGAATGGCGGCCGCGTTCTCGGCGGCCTCCTCTTCGGTGTCGCCCAGCGCGTACGTGGCGGCGGGCATGATCTTCAGCTGGTCCGGCTCGCGGTGGTAGCGCGCCAGGCGGCCTTTGACGTCGGCGTAGAAGGCCCGGCCGTCCTCCAGCGTGCCGTGGCGGCTGAAGATCACGTCGGCCGTTGCGGCGGCGAACTCCCTGCCCTCGTCGGAGTCCCCGGCCTGGATGATGACGGGATGCCCCTGGGGGCCGCGCGGCAGGGTGAACTGCCCTTCGACGGTGAACTGCGGGCCCTCGTGGCGAACGGTTCCGATGGCGGCGGGGCGTACGAACTGGGCTCGGCTCTTGTCGGCGAGGTGCGCGCCCGGCTGCCAGGAGTCCCAGAGCTCGCGCGAGAGGCGGACGAACTCGGCGGCGCGGGTGTAGCGGTCGGCGCGGTCGAGGTAGCCGCCGCGCCGGAAGTTCTCGCCGGTGAAGGCGTCGGAGGTGGTCACCACGTTCCAGGCGGCCCGGCCGTCGCTGAGGTGGTCCAGCGTGGACAGGCGCCTGGCCAGTTCGTACGGCTCGTTGAAGGTGGCGTTGACGGTGCCCGCGAGCCCGAGGCGCTCGGTGACGGCGGCCAGCGCGCTCAGCACGGTGAGCGCCTCAGGGCGGCCGACCACGTCGAGGTCGTGGATGCGGCCTTTGAGCTCGCGCAGCCGCAGCCCTTCGGCCAGGAAGAAGAAGTCGAACTTGCCCCGCTCGGCCGTCCTGGCCAGGTGGGCGAACGAGGCGAAGTCGATCTGGCTGCCGGAGCGGGGGTCGGCCCAGACCGTGGTGTTGTTGACGCCGGGGAAGTGGGCCGCGAGATGGATCTGCTTGCGCGTCACCGGTCGCGGAGGTTCGGGTGAGTGGAGTGGGACATCGCACCTCCCTTGAATGCCTACATAAACAGTAGGAAAAGAGGGTTTTTATGTCAAGGGAGCCCCGGGCGCGGCCGCGACGGCTTTAGCCGGGTGGGGTCAGCAGGCCGCGCAGGATGCGGGTGAGCTCGGTGGCGTCGTCCGGCGGCAGGTCGGCGGCCAACCGGGCCAGGTTGGCGGCGTGCTCGGTGAGCGCGGTGTCGATGACCCGCCGCCCCTCCTCGGTGAGCGCGATGCGGAAGCTGCGCCGGTCGGCCGGGTCGAGACTCCGCTCGACCAGCCCCGCCGCCTCCAGCCGGTCGAGGCGGTTGGTCATGCCGGCCCGCGACATCATCAGCGTCGCCGACAGCTCCGACGGGATCAGGGTGTACGGCGGCCCGCCCCTGCGCAGCGCGGACAGTACGTCGAACTCCCCTTGGCGCAGCCCGTGACGCGCGAACACCTGCTCGACCGCCGCCTCCGCGACCCGCGCCACCATCGAGATCCGGCCGAACACCGCCATGGCCGACAGATCCAGATCCGGCCGCTCACGGCGCCACTGCTCCAGAATCACGTCGATCGCGTCCCGTGACTGGTCAGATGCCTGCTCTTCAGGCGCGCCGTTCATGCGCTCGATCCTATTGGGCCCGCGACAGTCGGCCCCGAACCCATAGAGTCCCCCGAACCTATTGGGCCCGCGATAGCCGCCCCCCGAACCAACCACGGCACTGCGGGCCCCCGAACGACCCACAACCCCCCTGGGCGATGACTTGGATATGCGCAACTTTATTTGCGCAATTTTCCTTTCGCTTCTAGAGTGGAGCCATGGCCACGCATGAGACGCGCCGCCTCAGCGATCTCGACGAGCTCAAGGCGTTCACCCACCCACTGCGATTGAAGCTCTACCGGGCTCTGATCGTGGCGGACACGGCGACCGCCTCCCAGCTGGCCGACCAGGTCGACGAGGCCGTCTCCCTGGTCAGCTACCACCTGCGCAAACTCGCCGCGCACGGCCTCATCGAGGAGGCCGCGCCGCAGACCGGCGACGCCAGGGAGCGCTGGTGGCAGATCGCCGCGCAGCACGTCAGCGCCAGGACTCCGTCCCCGGAGGACGGCCCGGAGATCGTCGCCGCCCGGACCGCCCTGTCCCGCGCGGCCTACCGGGTGCAGAGCGAGATGTACCAGCGCTACCTCGACGAGCAGCCCGCATGGCCCGCCGAGTGGCGCGGCGCCGCGTTCGCCAGCGAATACCTGGCCTCGCTCACCGCCGAGGAGCTGCGACTGCTCGGCCAGGAGATGGACGCGGTCGTCGAGAAGTGGTGGGCGCGCGGCAAAGCCGCCGAGGCGGCGGGCGACAGCGAGGGGCGCGAGCATGTCGCCCTGCAGTTCTTCGGATTCCCGTTCCGGGCCTGAGCGTCATGGCCCCCGAGACTTCCAGGAGGTCGGCACATGCACGCCGACATGCACCTCTACGCCGAACGCCACAGAGCAGCCGAATTGCGGGCCGAGGCCGCCAGGTGGCGCCTGCTCCGAGACCGCCGGCGCGAGCTCCCGCCCAGGTGGGCGGCCGGCGTGACGGCGCTCGGCTGGACCATGGTGTCGGCCGGCCTGCGCCTGGTCAGCCTGCCCCGGCAGCCGGCGCGCACCGTCCCGCGCTTCGGTGATCACCACTGATATCCTTATGGCGTAAGGGATTGTCGCGCCCGTAAGGAGTCGTCAGGTGGTGGTCTTCGCCGGCCAGGGGGACGCGCGCCGCTCGATGGCCCTGCTGTGGCGCGCGACGGGACCGGGACCACGCACCGGGCCCGGCCCCAAGCCGGGGCTGAGCGTGGACATGATCGTGGACGCCGCGATCGCGGTCGCCGACGAGCAGGGCATGGCGGCCCTGTCCATGCGCGCGGTGGGCGAACGCCTCGGCCGTACGGCGATGGCCCTCTACACGTACGTGCCCAGCAAGAGCGAGCTGATCGACCTGATGCACGACCACGCCCTGGCCGAGCTGCCCACAGGCTACGACCTCGGACCAGGCTGGCGGGCGGCCGTGACCTCGTGGGCCGAGGACGTCCGGGCGTTCTACGTACGTCATCCGTGGGTGCTGCAGGTGTCGCAGGCGCGGCCGGTGCTGGGGCCCAACGAGTTCGTGATGATGGAGACGATGGTGGGCGTCCTGCGCGCGACCGGGCTGCGCGCAGGACCGCTCCGGGGCGTCGTCTCGCTGCTGACCGACTTCGTCCGGGGCGCGGCCAGGACGGTCGCGGAGTCACGGCAGGCGCCGACGGCGACCGGGGTGTCCGACGAGGAGTGGTGGTACGCCCGATCGGCCCTGCTCGAAGAGGTCGCTCCCGGTTTCGCCGAACGATTCCCGATGGTCGCCTGGATCGAGACCGACGACCCGCCTCCCCCGCCGTCCCCCGAAACCCCGCAGTCCGGGCAGACCACGACATACCTGGAGGACAAGGCACGACCGGCCTTCGCCGCCGGACTCACCGTGGTCCTCGACGGAATCGAGGCGGCCATCGACCGGGCGGGCGTCAGACCGGCGGGCTGACCCCGGACGCGGTCTGATCCGCCGCGCTGACCCCGGGCGGGGTCTGATCCGCCGCGCGTCAGACCAGCAGGCTGAGCTTCGGGTCGCCGCCGGTGTACCACTCGGTGGCGAGCAACCGGTCGCGTGTCGCCTCGGGCAGCGCGGTCAGCAGCCCCATCGAGGCGCCGCGTTCGATCTCCGACTCGTGCGCCCGCACCGCCGCCCACTTGCGCTCCACCCACGGCTGGACGTCGACGGTGGCGGTGACCTCGTCGTCGGGTATCCCGGGGAGCGTCTGGTCTCCGCCAGGCGCGGTTCCGAAGAGGTCCTGCCAGGCGGACCGTACGATCGACCGGGGCAGGGTCACCAGATAGAGCGCACCCGGCCGCCACGGTGGGCCGGCGGCGGGATAGAGCTGGTCATACCCGGCGGCTTCGACGGCCGCCAGGGTCACCCGGTGCGTGTGGACATGATCCGGATGGCCGTAACCGCCGTACCCGTCATAGGTGATCACCACATCGGGCCGGAAGTCCCGGATGTGCCCGACCAGCCGCCCAACCGCCTCGTCCAGCGGCGCGTCAACGAAGCGGGCGGCGCCCGGCGCCGACAGCCCGGCGTTGCCGTCGGCGTACCCGAGCAGTCGCGGCTCGCCCGCGCCGAGGATCTCCAGCGAGCGCGCCAGTTCGGCGACCCGGCGCGTGCCCTCGGTCCACGTACAGGTGACGACGCCCGTCCTGGCGCCCGCGTCGGCGAACCGGGCGAGCGTCCCGCCGGTCCACAACGCCTCGTCGTCAGGATGCGCGTGCACGCACAGCAGGCTCGGCTCGGTCACGGATCCCCCTAGATCATCGGCCCGACGCCTGACGACGATACCGGCCTGAACCCGATACCGATCCAAAACCCGATACCGGCCGAAAGCGATCAAGACCCGAAAGCGGAAACGGCCCGCAAGCGGTGACGACCGTAAACGGTGACGGCCGTAAACGGTGACAGCCCGCAAGCGGCGACGGCCCGAATGGCCCCGCACGCCGGGCTTCTCCTCACCGGCGGACAAATGCGTTGCTCAGCCTTCCCCGGCTGTGGCAGCGTCGGCCGGGACGGTATCCCGCGATCCAGCAGGAGGTGTGGCACATGGCCACCAAGGTCCTCGGCGAAGTTTCGGCTCACACTTCGACGCGAGAGGCCGCCTGAGGCGTACCGGGCTCCTCGCGTTGGAGTGATCTTCCATCACGATCACGAGGAGCAAGAGTGTCTTCCCAACCATCCTTCGAGCCTCTGCTGGGCGCCGAGGGCAATCCCACGCCGGTGGTCCGGCACGGCGACGTCGTGCTGCGCCCGGCCGAGCCGTGGACGGACAGCGTCCACGCGCTGCTGCGGCACCTGGAGAACGCGGGCTTCACCGGGAGCCCACGCCTGGTCGGCGAGGGTTACGACGAGGAGGGACGAGACGCCGTGACCTACATCGACGGCGGCTTCGTCCACCCGCACGCCTGGTCCGACGAGGGCGTGTGGCAGGCGGGCCGCCTGCTGCGCGAGCTCCACGACGCGACGGCCGGGTTCCGGCCGCCGCCGGACGCGGTGTGGCAGCCGTGGCCGTTCCACAGCTCCGCGCCCGATGCGATCATCAGCCATCGGGACACGGGACCGTGGCACACGGTGGCCCGCGATGGCCTGCCGGTCGCGTACATCGACTGGACCAGCGCCGGTCCGATCGACCGGCTGGACGACGTGGCGGGTGCCGCGTGGTGGAACGCCCAGTTGCACGACGACGACGTCGCCGAACGGCAGGGCCTGCCCGGCGCGGAGGCGCGCGCGGGCCAGCTGCGCCGCTTCCTCGACGGCTACGGGCTGCCCGCCGCCGAACGCGACGGCTTCGTCACGCGGATGATCGAGTTCGCCATCCGTGACTGCGCGTCTGAGGCGGTCAAGTCGCGGATCACGCCCGAGAGCACGGACCCGGGCCCGCTGTGGGCCCTGGCCTGGCGGGCGCGGGCGGCGGCGTGGATGCTGCGCCACCGGCCGCTCCTGGAGAACGCCCTCGCGGCGTAATCGAACAACGGTGGCTGCCGTTCACCGAACGGCAGCCACCCGGTTCACTGAGGGTCCGGCGCGCCCAGGTGGCCCAGCCCGTTGGCCAGCAGGGCGTATGCCCGCTCGGCGTCGCTCACCGCGCCCGGGTAGCGCTCGTCCGCGCTCTCGCCGCCCGCCAGCCGCATGGCGTTGTCCCTCGTCAGCGTCCAGTGGACCGCCTGCATCTGGACGGCCGCCATGCGAGCGCTGAGGTCGTCGGCGCCCGCCGTCTCCCGCAGCGCACCGGCGAGCGCCTCCTCGGCCGCCGCCTGGAAGCGGTGCATCCGGGCGACCAGCGACGAGGTCTCATAGACCATCCGGTAGAGCGCCACGATCGCGGGTATGTCGTTGAGCCCGCTGGCCGGATCACGCCTGGCCAGCGCGTCGAGGTAGTGCACCCGCAGCGCCTCCAGCGGCGTGAGGTCCGCCGCGCGGGACTCGACCACCCGGGCGCTCTCCGTCTCGTGGTCGGCGAACCGCTGCACCACGAGATCTTCCTTGGCCGGAAAGTAGGCGAACAGCGTGCGCCTGGACACCTCGGCCGCCTCCGCCACCTGGGCCACCGACACCTGGTCGTACCCGTGCCTCAGGAACAGCTCGATCGCCGCCTCGGAGATCGCGGCGTGTGTCCGCTGCTTCTTACGCTCGCGCAGTCCGGGCTCGTTCGTCACGCTCGTCACCTTACCAGAAACCTGCACTTGGACTTTTTCTGCACTGGGTATATATTCGCACTCAGACGATCGAACCACAGGAAGAGGGCGGGTCATGAAGGACTTCGAGGTGGTCATCGCGGGTGCCGGGCCGACCGGCCTGATGCTGGCGTACGAGCTGGCGCTGGCCGGGGTCGACACGCTCGTGCTGGAGAAGCTGCCCCAGCGCATCAAGCAGATGAAGGGCGGCGCCGTCCAGCCCCGCACGCTGGAGCTGCTGGAGCTGCGCGGGCTGGTGGAGCCGCTGCTGAGCCGGGCTCTGGTACGCGAACCGGTCGGCGGCCATTTCGCGGCCCTGCCGGTGCCGCTGGACTGCGAGCCGTGGCGGACCCGGCATCCGTACCCGATCGCGGTTCCGCAGTGGGAGATCGAGGAGGTCCTGGAGGAGGCCGCGACCGCCCGAGGCGCGCGCGTCGTGCGTGACGCCGGGGTCACCGCGGTCGAGCAGGACGGCGACGGGGTGACGGTGAGCGCCGGTGATCGGCGGTTCCGGGCCGACTACCTGGTGGCGTGCGACGGCGGGCGGAGCACCGTACGCAAGCTGCTGGGCATGCCCTTCCCCGGCCGGGACGGGACGTTCGTGGCGGTGCTGGCCGACGTCCGGCTGTCCGCCACGTCGGCGTCGGTCCCCCAGACGCTCGGCCACATGAGCAGCCTGATCCGGGAGGGCGGCGGCTACTGGTCCATGCTGGTTCCCATCGGCGGCGAGCGTTACCGGCTGACGTTCGGCAGCGAGGAGCAGGGAGACTACGACCGCGACGCGCCCGTCACGGAGGAGGAGGTCGCCACCGCGCTACGGGCCGTCTATGGCGAGGAGACCGTGCTGCGCGCGGTGGACAACTCCTCGCGCTTCACCGACGCGACGCGGCAGCTGGCGGACTACCGGGCGGGCCGCGTGCTGTTCGCGGGCGACGCCGCGCACATCCACCCGCCGTTCGGCGGGCAGGGCCTGAACCTCGGCGTGCAGGACGCGATCCACCTCGGCTGGCGGCTGGCCGCGAACCTCCAGGGCCGGGCGCCCGAGGGCCTCCTGGACCGCTACCAGGCCGAACGGCATCCGGTGGCCGCCCAGGTGCTGCACCACACGTCCGCGCAGCGCGTACTGAGCGCGCCTCGGCCCAGCGCGGACGTCGCCGCGCTGCGCGAGATCTTCAGCGACCTGCTGCGGCTGCCGGACGCCAACCGCCACATGGCGGGCCTGATGTCCGGCCTGTCGCTGGGCTACGACCTCGGCGGCGAGCATCCGCTGGCCGGGCAGCGGGTGCCGGACGCCGACCTGTTCGTCGGCTCGGCGTCGACCCGCCTGTCCGGGCTGTTCGGCGCCGGGCACGCGGTCCTGCTCGACCTGGCCGGGATCGTCCCGGCCGAGTTCCGGCTGCCCGCGCGGGTCGATCTCGTACGGGCCAAGTGCGCGGACGACCTGGGCGCGGCGGCCCTGCTGCTGCGGCCCGACGGCTACGTGTGCTGGGCCGCCGACGACGCCGCCACCTGCGAGCGGACCCTGGCGGCCGCACTGGCCGAACACGTGGCCGCGACGCACTGACGCCGCGAGGCCGGGACGGCCGACAGGAATCCTGCCGGCGGTCCCGGAAGCCCTCCTCGACCGCTACCCGGGCACCGCCTCCCCCGCCGCGCGCAGGACCAGGGCGGCGCCCGACGTCAGGTCCCATACGGGGCCGTGACTTTGTCCAGGCTTTTCACTCGCCGAAAAGATGACCGAGCCAGGCGCGCCAGGCCGGACCCTGGTCGCCGGGGCCGGCGAAAAGGTGGTGCGCGGCGACCATCGAGCCGCCGAACCCCTGCAGGAACCGGTAGAGCGCGTCCTGGGTCCGCACGCCGAGCGTCTGGGCGTTGGCGTAGTAGACGACGCCTTCGATCGGGGGGAGCCCTGCGGGCGCGAACCGTACGGTGTCGCCCGGCTTGGCGTGGCCCGGGGTGCCGAGCGCGTCGTACAGGATCTCCCAGGCGCGCGGCCAGTCGGCGACGGGCGGCCCGAACTCGGTGACGGGCGTGGCGGTCCGGCCGCGGAAGTGCGTCAGGTAGGTGACCAGAGTGGCGAAGAACATCTCCAGCCCCCTGGACATGGCCTCGAACTCGGCCTCCCAGTCGTCGCCCGGCAGGAAGCCGCTGGTCACCATGCGCAGCGTGGTGCTGCCCTGGTCGCGCCCCTCGACGAGGAACTCGTAGGCGACGAACCGGCCGTCCTCCGCCGTCGGACTTCCGTGCGCGAACCGGGCGGGCGGCTCCTCGGCGGTGACGATGGATTCGGGGATGTACTGGCCGAAGGCGGTGCGCACCACACCGTCGGCCACCTCGGTGCGCCCCATGAACCACGAGTCGATGCCGGGGCCGGTCGCGATGGCCGCCCACACCTCCTCGGGGGTCGCCCCGACCTCGGCCTCCTGGGGAAGCTCGAAGGAATGTCCCACCTCAGCGCTCCTTCAGCGACGGGTGCACGGCGACGACCAGCCGGTGGTCGCGACCGCCCTCGGCCGTCTCGTCGTGGTATTTGCTCACCAGGGCGGTCACGGCGTCGGCCAGCTCCTCGGCGAAGGCCGCGCGGTCGGCCGCCGAGGCGAACCGTACCTCGCCGTCGATCGCGAACGTCGCCACCCGCTTGCGGGCCTCGGTGGCGCCGGTGATCAGCGTCCCGACGTCGCGGACGAGCTGAGCGGCGACGGCGAGCAGCCAGCGGGCCGACAGCCGATCGGGCGCCTTCTCGGGATCGGGCTGCACCGCGGCCAGCGCTACCGGGGAGATCACGAAGGAGGCGGCCGTGGCCTGCATCACCCGCTCGGTGACGTTGCCCTTCTTGCGCTCCTCCACCAGCTCGACCAGCCCGTGCCGCTCCAGCGTGCGCAGATGGTAGTTGACCTTCTGCCTGGCCAGGCCGACCCTGGCCGCCAGCGACGTGGCCGAGCCGGGCTCGACCAGCTCGGCCAGCAGCTTCGACCGCATCGGGTCGAGCGACGCCTCGGCCGCCGCGGGGTCTTCGATCACCGCCACTTCGTACATGGTGAAACGATGGCACCGAAAAAAGTTGTTGTCAAGAAATCCTGGTTGCTCGGCGGCCGACCCTTCTGGCCGCCGAGCAGAGGACTTGAGGCGTCAGGCGGGCGGCAGCCAAGCGTGGAAGGCCGCCGTCAGGGTGGTGGTGTCGGCCGGGCCGGCGCCGGAGGCCCAGGCGACCGTGCCGTCGGGGCGGACGAAGGCGGCCGACAGGCCGTCACGGTCCTCGACGGTCGCCTCGACGATATCCAGCGCTCCTCGCCAGGCGGCCGCCGCCTGCGCGATCTCGGGCTGCGACGGCGCGTGGACGAGCAGCGGCCGGCCCGGCGTGGCGAGCTCGGCGAGGGTCCGCGTGCCACACGAAGGCGGCGTGAGCCGCAGGTCGGGGCAGGGGCGGCCGGCCAGGGGGTGGGTTGCCGGGTACGGGAGGTCGTAGCGGGTGCCGAGCCCGTTGAGCAGCCGCCCGAAGTAGCGGTTGACCTCCGGCAGGTCGAGCAGGTCCGACACGATGTCGCGCATGGCCGCCGCGTGCGCTCCGGGTCGCAGCAGCGCCGACTGGGCGCGGGTGTTGTGCAGGACGGCGGCGCCTACGGGATGGCGTTCGGCCGTGTAGGTGTCGAGCAGGCCGTCCGGCGCGCGCCCGGTGACCGTGGCGGCCAGCTTCCAGCCCAGGTTGACCGCGTCCATCAGCCCCAGGTTCAGCCCTTGGCCGCCGTTGGGAGAGTGGACGTGGGCGGCGTCGCCCGCGAGCAGGACGCGGCCGAGCCGGTAGGTGGCCGCCTGACGGGCGACGTCGGTGAAGCGCAGGGTGTCGCGGACCGCTGTCACCTCGACCTCCACGCCCGTCACCCTGAGCAGGCTGTCGCGCATCTCCTCCCCGGTCAGCGGCGCCTCGCGGTCCTCGGGGAAGCCGTCGTGCTCGACCGTCGCCACCATGCCGGGCGCGCGCATCAGCATCCCCGTCGGCTGCCAGCCCGGTGCGGGCAGCCGCTCCATGCCCGCGATGTCGCCGATCAGCCGCCGTACGACGCTCGTGGGGGCGGTGCCGGGAAAGTCGAACCCGGCCAGCTTCCGTACCGTCGATCGGCCGCCGTCGCAGCCCGCCACGTACGCCGCGCGGACGTGCCGCTCCCCCTCCGAGGTCCGTACGGTCAAGGTGACGCCGGAGTCGTCCTGGGCCAGGGCCGTCACCTCGTGTTCGCGCCGGACCGTGACGCCGAGCGAGGCCAGGTGCTCGGTCAGGATCCGTTCCAGGTCCGGCTGCCAGATCAGCGCGCCGATCCGCTCGGGTTCCTCCTGGAGATCGGGGTCGATCTTGTGGATCTGGGCGAAGTGCCCTTTCTCACTTCCGTGGTCGCGTGCCTTGTCGGCGAGCCCCTGTTCCTGGAACTTCGCCAGGTCGTCCCCCAGCCCGCGGCGCCGCAGCGCCTCCGCGGCCAGCGGCCCGATCCCGCGTGCCTTCGGCTCGCTCGTCGGCCGGGCGAGCCGGTCCAGCACCAGCGGCGTTACCCCGGCCAGCCGTAACTCGGCGGCCAGCAGCAAACCCACAGGTCCGGCTCCGACCACCACAACATCGGCGTCCATGCGCCCTCCAAACTAGACTAGACCGTCTAGTCTCGTATACTAGTACCCATTCGGAGAAAGTGGGGACAAGCCATGGCCGACCACGGCCCGCGACGCTCACCGGCCAAGCGCCGGGCCATCCTCGACGCCGCCATCCAGGTCTTCACCGACCTGGGCTACGCCCGCGCGAGCGTCGACGCGATCGCCGCGGCGGCGGGGGTGGGCAAACAGACCGTCTACGGGCACTTCGGCGACAAGGAACAGCTCTTCCTCGCCGCCGTCCAGGAGGCCAGGTCAGCGATGGGAGGCGCGCCGGGCCGGGCCGCGGCGGCACCAGGCGGCCCGGCCCACCGTGGCGCGTCCGCCGGCGACAGCCCCACGGGCCGGGACGCGTTTACCGGCGATCCTGGTACGGACCTGACCGCAATCGGTGAGCGGACGCTGGACATCGCGCTGTCGCCGCGGGTGGCGGCGCTGCACCGGCTGACCATCGCGGAGGTGGGCCACCATCCGGAGCTCCAGCGCACCTGGCGGGCGAGTTCCTCGTCGCTGGACAGCGGCGTCGTGGACTACCTGCGCGCCTGCGACGGTGACGGCAGGCTGCGGGTGCCGGACCCGGCCAGGGCAGCCCGCCAGTTCCTGCACCTGGTGATCACCGACGCGCGGGTCGAGACGGCGTACGGGATGCTGCCCCTGCCACCCGCGCGACGGCACGCCATCGCCGCCGAAGCCGCCGACCTCATCGTCCGCGCCCACCAGCCTTGAACCCGGCCCGCAATGCGGAACGAAATTTGCCGCATTACTCCCTAGGGTCGATCGCATGATGAAGATGTCGTGGTCCCAGGTCAGCGCCAGGCGTTTGGAGCGGCACGGCCTGGCCGCCCCCGCGAAGGACGCCACTGCGGCGAACGTGGTCGCCGCCATGTGCGGCGCCCATGCCCAGGTGATGTCGGCGGCCGAGCTGTCGATCGGACTCCGCCTCGACGGCGTCACCCGCACCGGGGTGCGCGAGGCGCTGTGGGGCGGGCGCACCCTGGTCAAGACGCACGGCCCGCGCGGCACCGTACACCTGCTGCCCGCCCGCGACCTGCCGATGTGGGTGGGCGCCCTGTCGACGCTGCCGGGCGCGTACTCGGTTTTCGCCCACGACGTACGCATGACGTCCGCGCAGACCGACCAGGTCGTGGAGGCGATCCGCGAGGTGCTGATGACCGGAGCGGCCCTGACGATCGACGAGCTGAGCGACGCGGTCGTGGCCACCACGGGGCCGTGGGCCGGAGATCTCGTCATGCCCGCCTTCCAGACCATGTGGCCGCGCTGGCGGCAGGCGATGGCGACGGCGGCGCACCGGGGGGCGTTCGTGTTCGGCCCGGCGAGGGGGCGCAAGGTCACCTATACCGCCCCGCCCGAGGGTTGCCGCCCGGTCGACGAGCCTTCGGCCGAGCCGGCCAACGACCACCTGGTCGAGCTGGTCAACGCCTATCTGAGGGCATACGGTCCCGCCACGCCCGAGCAGTTCGCCAAGTGGATCGGGGCGCCGGTCAAGTGGGCGGCGGCGGGCTTCGCGGCGGCCGAGCCTGAGCAGGTGCTGTTCGACGGCGTCCCGGCCTGGGTGGCGGCCGGTGACACCGAGGTGCCGGACGAGCCGCCGAGGGGTGTACGGCTGCTGCCGTACTTCGATGCCTATGTCGTGGCCGGGAGGCCGCGCGAGCTGTTGTACCCGGGCCCGGCCGCCGGGCGGGCGCTGAACGGCGGCCAGGCGGGCAACTTCCCGGTGCTGCTCGTGGACGGGCAGGTGGCGGGAGTGTGGCATCAGCGGCGGTCCGGCCGCCGGTTGGCCGTCACGGTGGAGTCGCTGCGCGAGCTCACCCCTGCCCAGCTGCGCGAGCTCGACGAGCAGGTGGCGCTCACCGGACAGATCCTGGAGGGCGAGCCGCAGCTGACACTCGGGCCGATCACCGTGGGCGGCCACGCCTGACGTTGCCCGGGGGTACCGCGATGACGTGTCAGGCGGGGGCGGAGTCCGCCGTCACGTTTTCGTCGGCCGGGTGCGTCGCGAGCTGGTGTTCGATGACCTCGGCCAGGCTGGTGTCCAGGTCCGGCCCGTAGAGGTCCCCGGCGATGTCGAGGTGCCGTCGCATCGCCTCGCGCGCCCCGTCGGGATCGCGGTCGAGGATGTGTTCCAGGATCACGGTGTGCAGGGGCTCCCCGGCCGCGCGTACCTCGCGATCGCTGAGGCTGCGCAGCATCAGGCCGTAGGTGAGGTCCTGGATCGCGGTGAACATCATGTGGATCACCGGGTTGCCGGAGGCCCGCGCGATGGTCTCGTGGAAGGTGAGGTCGACGCGCGCCCTGGCGTGCACGTTGCCCGGCTGGGCGAACAGCTGGTGGATGCGCAGCAGGTCGGTCCGGTCCTGCTTGGTCGCGTTGACCGCGGCCAGGCCGGCGGCCTCGGTCTCCAGCATGACGCGGGCCCGCATGAGCTGCCGGGCCGTGACGCCCGCCGCGCGGGCCGCGAGGTTCATCGGCCGCATCAGGTTCTCGGCCGTGTACTGGCGGACGAAGCTGCCGCGCTGCGGCGAGACCTCGACCAGCCCGCGCTCCTGCAGGGCCTTCAGCGTCTCCCGGATGACGGGGCGGCTGACGGTGAACTCGGTCGCCAGATCGCGTTCGGACGGCAGGCGGGCACCAGGTGCCCACTGTCCGGTCAGGATCCGGTTCTCGAGTACGGCGATGAGTGTGCCGAGATTCGTCGTCGACGGTTTCTTCCCCCGCCCAGCGGTCATGCCGACCACGGTAGCGGCTGGCCGTCGCCGGCGAGTTCGGTGCCGTGCCAGCACGCCCGCCCATCAGGGCCGAAGAGATGAAGATCGGCGAGCGGCACCTGGAAGGTCGCGTGTTCGCCGTCGCGCGGCCCGCTGCGGGGCGGGAGGCGGGCGATGATGGTCCGTCCGGTGCTGTCGCGGAGGTGGAAGATGCTCTCGTTGCCGAGGTTCTCCCGGTACGACACGGTCGCCGCCAGCTCATAGGCGGGAGTACCGGTGTCGACGGGCAGCCGGACCGACTCCGGCCGGAACCCGACCTGCACCGTTTCGGGCAGGTCCGCGGGCAATCCCTCGCGCGGCAGCCGCCAGCTCAGCTCGCCGCTGGTCAGCTCCATGTGCGTGTCGGCCGGGCGTACGGTGGCGTCGAGCAGGTTCATCCGGGGGCTGCCGAGGAACGTGGCGACGAACACGCTGGCCGGCTTCTCGTAGATCTCGGCCGGGGTGCCGATCTGCGCGAACTCGCCCTCGTTGAGCACCGCGACCCGGTCCCCCATGGTCATGGCCTCGACCTGGTCGTGCGTCACGTACAGGACGGTGCCCCGGGTGCGGCGGTGGAACTCGATCAGCTCGGCCCGCATCTGCACGCGCAACGCGGCGTCCAGGTTGGACAGCGGTTCATCCATCAGGTACGCGGCCGGCTCCCTGATCATGGCGCGGCCGAGCGCGACCCGCTGCCGCTGGCCGCCGGAGAGCTGTCCGGGCTTCTTCTTGAGCTGGTCGGTGAGCCCGAGGGCCTGGCCGGTGTCGGCCACCCGCTGACGGATGACCTCTTTCGGCACGTGGTGGGCGCGCAGCCCGAACGCCAGGTTGCCCTCGACGCTCAGATGCGGGTAAAGGGCGTAGTCCTGGAAGACCATGCCGATCCCGCGGTCGCCGGGGTGGGCGTGGGTGACGTCCCGCCCGCCCACCGTTACCCGGCCGGCGCTGACCGGCTCGATGCCGGCGACGATGCGCATGAGCGTGGACTTCCCGCAGCCGGACGGGCCGACGATCACCAGGAACTCCCCGTCCCGTACGTGCAGGTCGATGTCGGCGAACAGCACCTGGTTGCCGTAGCGCTTGGTGACCCGCTCGACGCGGATGCCGTCGGTCATCGTTTGACCCCTCCGAGGGTGAGACCTGAGACGTAGTAACGCTGCAGGAAGGAGAACAGGACGAGCGGGGGCAGGATCGAGATGAGCGCCGCCGCGGTCTGGAGGTGGTAGACGATCCCGTGTTCCCCCTCGAAGGACGACAGCGCCAGCGGCAGCGTCCACAGGTCCTGCTCGCTGGCCGCGATCAAGGGCCAGATCAGGTTGTCCCACTGGGCGAGGAACTGCAGCAGCAGCACGGTGAGCAGCGCCGGCCGCAGCAGCGGTACGGCGATGCGGAGAAAGATGCGCAGCTCACTGGCCCCGTCCACCCGCGCGGCGTGCAGCATCTGCACGGGGATGCCCAGCGCGAACTGCCGCACCAAGAAGACGCCCAGCGCGCTGGCGGCGAACGGCGCGATCAGCCCTTGGTAGCTGTTGAGCCAGCCGATCTCGCTGAGCATGACGAACACCGGGATCATGACGACCGCCGGGGTCAGGGACAGCGCGACGACCACCAGGTTCAGCAGGGCGGCCCGGCCGGGGAAGCGCAGCCGGGCCAGCGCGTACCCGGCGGCGGCCGAGATCGCCACGTCGAGCACGGAGACCGCCGACGCGATCAGGACGCTGTTCATCAGGTAGCGCGGGAACCGGCCGTCGGACATGATCTCGCCGATGTTGTCGAACAGCGCGAAGCCGGTGAACCTCAGCCCGGACAGGTCGGTGTCGTCCGGCGCCGACGCGAGCACGATCATGGAGTAGAGCGGGAGCAGCATCAGCGCCACGAAGCCGATGAGGGCCACGGTGCTGAGCGACCGGCCGATTCTCATTCGTCGTCACTCCTGACCAATGTGAACTGGGTAAATGCGAACACCAGCAGCACGACCAGCAGGACGATCGCGATCGCGGAGGCGTAGCCGAAGCGGGAGAAGGAGAACGCGTTGTTGTAGAGGTACAGGGGCAGCACCTGGGTGGCGTTGACCGGGCCGCCCTTGGTGAGCAGGTAGGCGGGCACGAAGGACTGCATGGCCCCGGTGACCGCCACGACGATCACGAAGGTGAAGGTCCGGCGCAGCAGCGGCACGGTGACCAGGAAGAAGGTACGCAGCGTACGGGCGCCGTCGATGGCCGCGGCCTCGAAGACGTTGGCGGGCAGGGCCTGCAGCCCGGCCACGAAGATGATCACGTACAGGCCGACGTACTTCCAGATGACCATCACGAGCAGCGCCCAGATGGCGTAGTCGGAGTCGGTGAGCCAGGGACGCGGGCCGACCCCGGCCGCGCCGGCCAGCGCGTCGGCCAGGCCGCCGGTCGAGTAGATCACCTGCCACAGTACGGTGGCACCGACCAGCGGCATCACCGCCGGTATGAAGACCAGCCCGCGCAGCCAGGCGCGGAACCTGCCGGGTTTGGCCAGCGGCACGGCCACGACCAGCGCGATCACGATCGTCGGGCCGACCGCGAAGACCGTGTACAGCAGCGTCACCCATACGCTGCTCCAGAACTCGTCGCTCGTCACCATCTCGCGGTAGTTGTCGAGCCCGACCCACTGCGGGGTGCCGGAGAGGTCGTACGAGGTGAAGCTCAGGTACAGCGCGGCGAGTGCGGGCAGCGCCCAGAACAGCACGAAGTACACGATCGCCGGGGCGGCGAGGCCCGCGCCGGCGCGGGCCTCGACCGCGCTCATGGTGCGGGCCCTGCTGCCGATCACTTGAGGATCCGTCCCACCGCGGCGTCGAAGGCGGTCGCGGCCTGCTGGGCGGGCGCCTGCTTGTGGATCACCGATTCGAGCGCGTCGAGCAGAGCCTTGATCGTCTCGGTCCATTGCGGGAGCACCGGGCCGAAGTCGGTGTACGGGATCTGCTGCTCCAGCTGCTGGCTGGCCTTGTCGCTCGCGGCGGGCAGCTTCTGCCAGCCGGCCGTCGGCGTGACCAGGCCGGTGGCGGCCAGCTGCTGGTTGACGTTGTCCCCCTTGAGCAGCCAGTTAATGAAATGCCACGCCGTGTATGGATTTTTCGCCTTTTTGGCGACGAACCATCCCCAGGAGTAGCCGGCGGCCACCTTCTCCTTCCCCTCCCAGCTGGGCACGAGGGCGCTGTCGAAGGTCTGGCCGAGCTTGGCGTTGGGGTTGATGGCCGGGATGAGGCTCGAGGTGAACCGGCCGGACATCAGCATGGCCGAGGTGCCCTTGGCGAACAGGCCGAACGCGCCGACCGGGTCGCTCAGCTTCGGGTTGCCGAGGCTGCCGTAGTATTCGAGCGCCTTGATGCCCTCCGGCGTGTTCAGCGTGCCGCGCCGGGAGCCCTCGTCGATGATCTGCCCGCCCAGTCCGCGGATCAGCGGGATGAAGTTCAGCATCGCCCAGATGTTGTCGGCGAGCTGCCACTGGAGCCCGACCTGGGAGCCGTCGGCGTTGGTGAGCTTCTTACTGAACTCGGCGACCTCCTCCCACGTGGTCGGGGGCTTGTCGGGGTCGAGCCCGGCCTTCTCGAAGCGGTCGCGGCGATACCACAGGTGGACCGAGTTGAAGTCGATCGGCGTGCCGTAGACCTGCTGCTCGTAGGTCAGCGCGGCGAAGGCGTTGGTCTCGAACCTGCCCTTCAGCGCGTCGATGGACGCGGCGCCGAACTCGGCCGGCGGCAACGGCGCGAGCTGCTGCTTCGAGGCCCGTTCGGCGAGGGTCCAGGCGCCGACCTTGATCAGGTCGGGCGGCGCGCCCGTGGTGAACGCCGTGGAGAGTTTGGTGTCGAGGTTGGCGATCGGGACGTACAGGGGTTTGATCGACACCTTCGGGAACTGCTTCTGGTACTCGGCGATCTTGGCGTTGAAGTACTTGGTGTTGGCGGGCTCCTCGTGCATCCAGACGACGACCTGGCCCTGGGGCCCGGTCTTGCTGGAGCCGGCCTGCGGCTCGGACGACCCGCACCCGGTCAGGGTGAGCTGGCTCGCCGCGCCACCGAGCGTGAGCAGGGCGGCGCCGCGCAGGAGGTCTCGACGGGGGATGGCACTCATGTGTTCGTTCCTCTCAGGACACGAGCCGTTGTGGGGTGAGACCGCTCAGGGAAGGGGCCGCTCAGGGAAGGGGCCGCTCAGGGAAGGGGCCGCTCACAGAGAAGGCCGCTCACGGAACGGCGGTGAATTCGGTTGCCCCCGCGTGTATGGCGTCGGTCATGCTCTGGTGCCAGGCCACGTCACGCCACATGCCGGCGAACTGCGGCCCGCAGAAGTTGCTGGTCGACAGCGCCTCCCAGCGGCCGGTGGCCAGCGCGGCGCGTACCCCGACCTCGCACAGCTCCTTGATCCAGCCCCAGTCCCGTCCTGGCCCGTCCTTGTAGTTGACGATGGCCCAGCACTCGGTCGTCACCAGCGGCTTGCCGGCCGACCGCGACCACTCGGCGACCCGCCGGATGTGGTCGGTGAGGCCGCCGGCCCACCGCGCCGGGTCGGCCCGGTACAGGCGTTCGGCCGGGCCGGACAGCGGCTCGTAGGCGCGCGGGTCGAACTGGGAGTGCTCCAGGTCGTAGCCGATCTCGTCGTAGAAGCCGGTGGCCTGCGGCGTCATCCACACGTGTGGTTCGAGCAGGTCCAGCTCGGTGAGGTCCTCACCGTCGGCGCCGGTGGTCTCGGTGGCGAAGGACAGCGTGTAGCGGTGGCGCGGATGCCTGGCGCGCAGGGTGCCGATCGCCTCGCGCGTCCAGCTCCGTACCCGCTCGTCCGCTCGGGACAGCGCGGCGGCGTCCGCGTCGTTGCCGTACAGGAAAGGCGCCCACATCGCCAGCGGCCACTCGTTCACCAGGTCGACGTAGTAGATCGCGTCCGCGAGACCGGCTTCCTCGATGGCCGTCAGCGTGACGTCCCAGACGGCGGCCAGGTCGGCGGCGGTCCGGATCCGGGACCGGGTGTCGAGCTCGTCCCGGCGGAACCAGGAGGACAGCGCCACCCGCAGGCCCCTGCTCGCGCATGCCTGGATGAACTCCAGCAGCTCGGGCAGCACCCGTACGGACACCGGCTCGGTCGCACCCCACTGCTCGAAGTGCCAGACGGGCAGCAGGCGCCAGGTCCGCCGCGGATCGGCCGCCACCAGGTGGGGGAAGGCGTCGATGCGCACCGCGTCGTAGCCGCGCTCGACGAGCTCGTCCAGCGCGCGGTCCCAGTCCTCGTACCCGGCACCGTCCCAGCGCCGTTCGAGCCAGGAGAAGTCCCACATGGTGATCGCCAGAGGTTTGCCGGTCAACGTCATAGTTCTCAACATCCGTCCGGACCGTGGTCTTACCAGATTGCTAGAGCTTTGCTGGCAGTAGCGCCACTGTCAAGAGTGATTTGTTTCTTGCGGCTTACTGGTATTACCAGATACGGTCCTGGAATCATGAGTACCCGAGCCGTCGTGAGCGGACTGGAGACCATCCGCTGTTCGATTCAGCCCAACGTGCTGCTGGTGCGGCTGCACACCGACGACGGGCAGGCCGGTCTCGGCGAGTCGTTCTTCGGGGCCGAGGCGGTCGAGGCCTATCTGCACGAGACCGTCGCACCCCTCCTCGTCGGCGCCCCGGTGCCCGGCCCGGAGCGGCTGCGCCGGCTGCTCACCGGCCATGTCGGCTTCCAGGGCAGCGGCGTGGAGACGCGCGGCAACGGCGCGGTCGACCTCGCCGTGTGGGACCTGCTGGGCAAGACCACGGGGCAGCCGGTCTCCGGCCTGCTCGGCGGGCCTTTCCACGAACGCCTCCCCGTCTACAACACCTGTGCCGGCTCCTCTTACATCAAGAACGAGCCGCGCCAGGCCGTGTCCAACTGGGGGCTGGCGGCGGCGTCGGCCTACGACGATCTGCGGGGCTTCCTGGAGCGGCCGGCGGAGCTGGCCAAGTCCCTGTGGGAGGAGGGTTTCCGCGCCATGAAGGTGTGGCCCTTCGACCAGGCGGCCGAGCGCACCGGCGGCATGCGGCTGGACCGGGCGGACCTGCGCGCCGGTCTGCGGGTGCTCGACGAGATCAAGAACGCCGTGCCCGAGATGGAGGTCATGGTCGAGCTGCACGGGCTGTGGAGCCTGTACGCGGCCGTCGAGCTGGTGCGCGAGCTGGAGCGGTTCGATCCCTTGTGGGTGGAGGACCCGCTGCGGTCCGACAGCCACGGCTCCTACGCGACACTGCAGGCGTCGACGGCGGCGCCGCTGGCCACCGGCGAGACGCTGACCGGGCAGCGGTCCTTCCGCGCACTGCTGGAGCGATCGGCGATCCGGGTCGCGATCATCGACATGGGCTGGGCGGGCGGGCTCACGGAGGCTCGCAAGATCGCCGCGCTGGCGGACTCGTACGACATCCCCTTCGCGCCGCACGACTGCACCGGCCCGATCTCCTTCGCGGCCTGCGTCCACCTCGCCCTGAGCCAGCCCAACACGCTGATCCAGGAGAGCGTGCGGGCCTTCCAGCACACCTGGTACCAAGAGCTGGCGACGGGCCTGCCGCTGGTGGAGGATGGCTGGGTGAGCCTGGAGGGACGACCAGGGCTGGGGGTGGAGCTCGCCCCCGGCCTCACCGAACGCGCCGACGTCACCACCCGCCTGTCCGGGACCCGGCCGTGAGCGTGGTCGGGGATCCGGCCGTGAGCAGGGGGCGGATGGCCGCACTGCGCTGGTACGGGCGCGGCGACGTGCGGCTGGTCGAGACCGAGGTGCCCGCGCCGGGCCCTGGCCAGGTCCTGATCGCGGTCACGCTGTGCGGGCTGTGCGGCAGTGACATCGAGGAGTACCGGTTCGGGCCGGTCGTGGTGCCGGTCGAACCGCACCCGCTGACCGGCCGGACCGCGCCGCTCACCCTGGGGCACGAGGTCGTCGGCGTGGTGGCGGAGGCCGGCCCCGGCGTGAGCCTCGCCCCCGGCACCGCGGTCGTGCCGGACGTCGTGCTGGGCTGCGGCCACTGCTGGTGGTGCGCCCGCGGCGACTACCCGCTGTGCGAGCGTGGCGCGGCGCTCGGGTTGCAGGACGACGGCGGCCTGGCCGAATACCTGGTGGCGCCGGCCGCGCGCTGTGTCCCGCTGCCCGATGGCCTGCCCGCCGCCGTCGCCGTCTTCGCCGAGCCGGCGGCGGTCGCCGTCCGCGCGCTCGACAAGGCCGGCGACGTGTCCGGGGCCGTGGTCGCGGTCGTCGGCGCCGGGGCCGTCGGCCTGCTGGTCGCCGAGGTGGCCAGGTGCCGGGGCGCGGCGACGGTCGTCGCGGTCGATCCTGATCCGGGCCGCCGCGCGCTGGCCCGGTCGTTCGGCCTGGTCGGTGTGGCGCAGGACGCCGCCCTCGAAGCCGTACGGGAGCTGACCGATGGGCGCGGCGCCGACGCGGTGGTGGAGAGCGCGGGGCCGGCGGCCGCGGTGGAGAGCGCGCTGTCGCTGTGCCGGCGCGGCGGGAGCGTGGTCCTGCTCGGCGTGTCGCCGGAGCCGGCCGCCTTTCCCACGCTGGACGTGGTACTGGGCGAGAAGCGGGTCGTGGGGTCGGCCTCCCACCGGTGGGACACCGATCTGCGGGCCGCGGTCGCCCTGCTGCACGGCGGGCAGATCCGGGTCGATCGGCTGCCCACGCGGACCGTCCCGTTGTCCGAGGCCGTGGCACGCGGGCTGGCCGACCCGCCGCGCGACATCGTGAAGACCATTGTCGGCATGGGGTGATTTGCGAATTATGCAGATCGGTCTATTCTCGATGGCGTGGCGGTCAAGGGTGATGAGACGCGGGCGCGGCTGATCGAGGCGGCTCGGACGCTGGTGGAGGCCAAGGGCTACCACGGCACCGGGCTCAATGAGGTGCTCGCGGTGGCGGGAGCTCCTCGGGGGTCGCTCTATCACCACTTCCCCGGCGGCAAGGACCAGCTGGTCAGCGAGGCCCTCACCGCCGCCGGGCGCGAGGTCGACGACATCGTGGTCGAGCTGGCCTCGACGGCGCCCAGCTCCCGCGAGCTCATCGAGGCACTGCTGGCGGCGCTGGCCGACAGGATGGTGGCCGCCGGCTATGCCAAGGGGTGCCCGGTGGCGACCGTGGCCCTGGAGGTCGCCGCGACCAACGACGTCCTGCAGCCGATCTGCGGGGACATCTACGCGGGCTGGCAGGGGGCACTGGCCGACGCCCTGCGGGCCGACGGTCATGACGCGGCCGAGGCGGATGAGCTCGCGGCGACGGTGCTCGCCCTGATCGAGGGCGCGCTGGTGCTGGCTCGTGCCGGTCGCAGCCGGACTCCTATCGAGCAGACCAGCCGACGTATCGCCAAACTGCTCGGCACCGCCTGATCCTTTTCGCTGGGGTCGGGCGTTTTTTGTTGTCCACGGATTATGTAGATCGGTCTAGAGAGGAACGTGGAATGGACGAGACTTCAGGGAGCACGCCGGACGCCGTGGTGTTCGGGGCGACCGGCTTCATCGGCAGATGGACGGTGCTGCGCCTGCTCGAACAGGGCCGGGCGGTCGCGGCCGTCATCCGCGACCCGGCTCAGGGCCGTAGGGGCGCGGGTGGCGAGGGCGAGTTGCGGGTCTGGCTGCAAGGTCACGGCGCGGGGACCGGGCGGCTCACGGTCGTGGCCGGTGATCTCACGGGCGGTCCGAGTCTGGGGTTGAGCGCGGCGGACGACGCGCGGCTCGCCGGGGTACTGGATGTCGTCAACGCCGCCGCCATCTACCGGTTCGGGCTGGGGCGCGAGGAGGCCAGGACGGTCAACGTCGAGGGTGCCCTCAATGTGCTGCGCTGGGCCGCGACCCGGCCCGGACTGCGCAGGCTGATCCACGTGTCGGGCTACCGGGTCGGGCTGGGCCCACGGGCTCGGTATCCGCTCCCGGAGGCCGAGCTGGCGGAGCTCTACCGAGGCCAAGGGGCCTATGAGGGCTCCAAGACCGAGGCGGACGCCGCCGTACGGGTCGTCGCGGAGCAGTTGGGGGTCCCGCTGACCGTGGTGAACCCGAGCGCCGTGATCGGCCACTCGACCACGGGCGAGGCCGGCCAGTACATCGGCCTGGCCGAGGTGGTCCGCGACCTGTGGAACGGCCGTCTTCCGGCGCTGCCGGGAACCGCACGTACGTTCGTGCCCGTGGAGACCGTGGATCACTTCGCGTCGTTCATGGCCGCGATCCCCGAGCACGACCCGGAGCCCGGCGGCCGGCACTGGGTGCTCGACCAGAACACCCCGAACCTGCCCGACCTGGTACGCCTGCTCGCGGCCCACCTGGGCGTACGCGCGCCGAAAACCCTCGTGCCCGTGTCCCTGATCCGCCGCCTCCCGGCCGCGCTGACCGGAGCCGATCCCGAGACCCTGGCCTTCCTGAGCGAGGACCGTTACGACACCGCCTCAGCCGAGCGGATCGCCGAGGCGGCGGGGCTCCGGCAGCCGCCCGTCGAAACCGCGCTGCGCCGCTGGGCCGATCGGCTGGTGGCGGACCGGTTCGGGACGGCTCCTGCCGTGCTTCCCGGTGGCTTCCACGATGTCGGCGGATCCCGTACCTACGTCGCCGGGGACAGGACCTCGCCCGGATTCGTACTCCTGCACGGACTCCCCCTCGACGGCGAGTCCTGGCAGGGCGTGCTCAGTGAACTGGACGGAGCACCCGCCCTCGTCGCCGACCTGCCGGGACTCGGCCGCTCGGCCCCCACCTCGGCCACCTCGCAGGCCTGGCTCACCGATCTGCTGGCGCCCGTACGGACCCGGCCCGTGATCGTCGCCCACTCCGCGGCCGCCGCACCGGCGCTCCGCTACGCCGCCGCCCATCCCGATCGCCTCAGTGCCCTGGTCCTCGTCTCCCCCTATTTCCTCCAGGAGGCGGCCCCGAGACCGCTCCGCACACCGGCGCTCGCCACGCCGCTCCTCAAGAGGATCTCCGCCGGCCGTCTCGCGACCTCGCTCCTCGGCGATGGCACGTCCTCGGACGAAGCCCGCCGGGCCGTGGCGAGCGCCGCCGCCCAGCTGCACCGGCCCGGCGTCGCCCGCCGTACGGCCCGCCTCCTCCGGGACGCCAACCAGCCCGCCGAACGCGCCGCCCTCCAAACCCTGCTCAGCGAGACGGACTCGGTCCCGATCCACCTCATCGCCGGCCAGTTGGATCCGCTGATCGCCGACCCCGGTCCGGCCACCGTCACGACCATCCCCGGCACCGGTCACCACCCGCACCTCACGCACCCCGCCGCCATCGTCTCGGTCATGCGGCGCGTCGCCGCCGAAGCGACCCGCCGGACGTCGGCATCAGGCCGCTGACCAGGGCGGTCAGGGTGGACCCGCCTGGCGCGCCGGGCTGAGGTCACAAGGTCGGCGGGCCGCTCCACACCGCGGGATCATGGAGCATGATGATCGTCTGCGTGCCTTCCGCGTCCACGATGTCGAAGGCCCGGGGCATGTCGGGCGCGCCGGTATCGGCGAATACGATATCGGCGAATATCGTCTGCGGCCGCTGGATGAGGTGAGCGAGCACCACCGGATACCGCCCGTCCCGCCCGCCTATCGCCACGGTGAAGATGTCGTCCTTGTCGTCGTACTCGAGATAGGCGAGCGGGAGCTTCTCGGCCTGCATGAGATCGCCGAACGTCCGGCTCAGCACCTCGACGGTCACGTCCGAGCCCTCATACTGCCTTGACAGGTTGTCGAAGAACCGGCGCCATTCCTCGCGCGGCAGCTCGGGTCGCTCCTCAGTCATCTGACGGTTCCTTCCCTCCGGAGACGGGCCCGCGATCTCCTCCATGCTGGTCGGACCGCACGCGCTCGCACATCACACGGTCGGGTAGGTCCTGCCTTTCAGTGGTTCTGGAGAGCCGCCCGCAGCAGCCCGGTGAGCAGCGGATGCGGCTGCTCCGGTGTCGATCGGGCCTGCGGCACGAACAGGGTCGCCACGTAGAAGGGATGTCCGGGAAGCTCCAGCACCCGCGCCTCCTGCTCCTCATCGACGCCTGTCACCCGGAACCCTCCGTCGTGCAGGGTTCGCCGATGACCGGGCTCCAGGCCGAAGTTGCAGTAATACTGCTCCTCGACCTCCGTGAGGCCGTACAACTCCGCCGCCTGTGAGCCCTCCACGAGGCTGACGGGCATGGTCTTGCCGGCGAGCGAGCAGGTCAGCGCGGAGACGAACAGCTCCGAGGCGTACGGGTCGTACTCGCCGTGCTGGGCGTCCTCGAACCCGAGCACGTGGCGGGCGTACTCGATCACCATGTGCTGAAAGCCGCCGCAGGTGCCCAGCGTCGGGACGCCCTGCTCGCGGCCGTGACGCAGGGCGGCGACGGCCCCGGTCAGGCTGCGGTACGGGCTGCCGGGCGCGCACAGCAAGGCGTCGGCGGCGCGTACGGCCGACAGATCCCGTTCCAGCGCCTCGGTCGCCTGCCACTGGATCTCGATCTCGATCCCCAACTCGGCCGAGCCGTGACGTAGCGCGTCGTTCGTGGCCGCGTGCGTAGGGAATGTCGGGTCGAAGTCGCCCACGACGGCGACGATCAAGGAAGGAGCCATGGCGTCCACTATCGAGTACGGCGGACCGGACAGCCAAGTCCGCGCCGCGGCGTCGGTCATGTCGTTCACACCGTTCGACCTGCGGAAATGATAAGTGTCGCCCTATGAATAAAACGATCATCGGGGGCGCTCTGGCCGGCGCGGCGCTGCTTACGGCGACCGCCTGCGGGGGCGACGCCCGTCAAATGACCGGGGAGTTCGGCGCTCCCCCCACGCCGTACATCGCCGCCACCGAGTCGCCCAAGTACGGCGCACAAACCGACTCGCAGAAGCGCTCGGTGAAGAAGCTGGAGGAGGTGGGGCAGGCCGCGATGAAGGCCGTGCCCGGCTCGACGCTCGTCTCGATGGAGACCGAGGAGAACGGCAGCCTCTGGGAGGTACAGGTCGTCGACGACAAGGGCGTCGAACACCAGATGGACGTCGAATCGGACAAGGCCAAGGTCGTCAGCGGCCCACGGGCGGAGGACGACGAGAACGCCGGCGACAAGGCCCGCTACCTCGACCGCGTCAAGGCCACCAAGATCGACTACGCGCAGGCGGCGGCCAAGGTCCTCGCGGCCGTGCCGGGAGGCCGCATCACCGAGATCAACCTGGACAGCCACCGGGACAAGATCGTCTGGGAGGTGGACGTGGTTCCGCCCAACGGGTCCAAGCAGGACATGACGGTTGACGCGACCGACGGCACGGTGACCAAGGACAGCCACTCGGACTGATCGGGGACGCGAGCGCTGACCGCACCCCCGACGGTCAGCGCACCCCTCCTCAGCGCCGGCGAGCGCGGCGAGTCATCGACCCGAGGCCGAAGCCGGGCCCGAGTCCGCCAGCCAGGCGTCCACCCCCGCCCGCAACCCCGCCTTGAGCTCCTCCCCGGCGAACGAGGCGTCGATCGAGGCCCGGGCGAACCCGGCCAGCTCCGCGTCGTCGTACCCGAAGACCTCCCGCGCCAGCGTGTACTCGCCGGCCAGGTCGGTCTCGCCGTCGGTGTTGAGCGTGACCGCCAGCCCCGCCGCGCTCAGCCGCCGCAGCGGATGCTCGGCCAGGGTGGGGACGACGCCGAGCAGGACGTTCGACGTGGGGCAGACCTCCAGTGGCACCCCGCGCTCCCGCACCTCGGCGACCACGGCCTCATCCTCCAGGACGCGTACGCCGTGCCCGATCCGCTCGGCGTGCCCGATGGCGAGCGCCTCGCGGATGCTGTCCGGCCCGCCGAACTCCCCCGCGTGGTGCACCAGGCGCACCCCGGCGTCGCGGGCCGCGTCGAGCACCTCCGCGAACGGCGCCACCGGGTGGCTCTCGTCGCCCGCCAGCCCGATGCCGACGACCGCCTCGTAACGGGTGGCCAGCCGCAACGTCTGCCAGAGCCGGTCTACGGAGCGCCGCCGGGAGTGGTCGAGCAGCACCCGGCACTCGATCCCGTAGCGGCGCGACCCCTCGGCCAGCCCGTCGAGCACCGCCTCCAGCGGCATCTCCGGCGCGCCGAGCCGCTCGCCGTGCGAGGCCGCGGTGAAGGACACTTCCGCGTAGCGGGTGCCTTGGGCCGCCTCGTCCTCGCAGAACTCCAGCGCCACCCGCCGGAAGTGCTCGGCCGTGAGCAACCGCCCGCGCACCAGCGCCCGATGATCGGCGAACTCCCGGAACGTGGCGAACGGCCCGCCCCGCCCGGATGGTCCGCCGAACTCGCGCGAGGTCTCGGGGCGTACCGTGCTCTCCAGGTGAACGTGCAGGTGGGCTTTGGGCAGCAGCCGTACGTCTCTCACTGTCAGCACCCTAGCCAGGGAATCGGACAGACCGCATCTCGATTTGGATATTGACTGACCGGTCAGTCATAATGATCATATGTCCCCCAGGACGGTCGACAAGGCCGCGCGACGCAAAGAGATCCTCACCGCGGCGGTGCGGGTGTTCGCCCGCAAGGGCTTCGCCGCCACCCGCATCGACGACATCGCCGCCGAGGCGGGCATCGCCAAGGGCAGCGTCTATCTCTATTACGACAGCAGGGACGCGCTGCTGGAAGCCGCCTTCGAAGGCTACCGGACCATGTCGGCCGCCATCTTCGACCGGGCGCTCAACGGGCGCGGGCCCGCTCTGGAGCGGCTGGCCGAGATGGTACGCGAGGTGCTCGGCGTGCTGACCGCGCGGCGCGAGCCCGCCCGGATCATGGTCGACCTGTGGGCGGCCTCCCGTGACTCGGAGGGCTCGCTGGTGGACATGGCGGCCGTCTACGGCGACGCGCGGGCCGTGATCACCGAGCTCCTGCGCCAGGCCGCGAAGGAAGGCGTGCTGCGTGAGGGCCTGGACGAGCGCCACGCGACCGTCATCGTGGGGACCATCGAGGGCTGCCTGCTGCAGTGCCTGGTGGATTCCCGGCTACCGGCGGCGGAGCTGGCCGAGCCGATCATCCAGATCTGCCTGGACGGGCTGCGCCGACCGGCCGCTTGACAAGCCCGGAAGGCTGATAGAGCCTCCTTGCAGAGATCTCCGGTACACCAGCCACTTCGCCTCTCTCACAGGTGAGGAGACGATGCCGGAAGAACACGAGCCGATGCCGTCGCCCGCTCAGCAACGGCTGTGGTTTCTTCAGCAGCTCGCGCCGGATTCGCCGCAGTACAACGTCCTCCGGGGCTATGAGCTGCGCGGGCCGCTGGACGTGGCGGCGCTGCGCCGGGCCCTCGGCGCGCTGGCCGACCGGCACGTCGCGTTACGCATGAGGTTCCCCGCCGACGGCGGGGTGGCCCGCGCGGTGGTGAGCGGCACCCCCTTCGACGTCGAGCTGCCCAGCACCGATCTCGGCTTGGAGTCGGCGGCGGCCGATCTCGCGGGCGAACCCGGCTGGGAGGCGGCGGCGACGGAGTTCGCCCAGCTGTGGTTGGCGCGACCGTTCGACCTCGCGCGAGACGACCTCATCCGGGCCCACCTCCTGCGCGTCACCCCCGAGCTGCACGTGCTCCTGCTGTGCGTCCATCACATCGTGATCGACGGCTGGTCGGTGCCGATCATCGACGAAGAGCTCGGGCTGCTGTACACGGGCCGGCCCCTCGGCCCGCCACCGGCCGGCTACCTCGAGTACGCCCGCTGGCAGGCGGAGCTGGCCGACTCCCCCGCGGCCGAGCGGGTGTTCGCATACTGGCGGCGGCGGCTGGCGGGCGCGCCCGAACTCATCACGCTGCCCGCCGACCGGCCGCGGCCGAGGATCCAGGACTTCCGCGGCGGCCAGCTTGTCACGCCCGTGCCGGTGGACGTGACCGCCACGCTGCGGTCCTTCGCCGCGGCGCACCGGGTCACGCCGTACACCGTCGCCTACGCCGCCTTCGCCGTCCTGCTCGCCCGCTACGCCCGCGCGAGCGACCTGGTGATCGGCGTGGTCGTGGCCGGTCGTTCGCGGCCGGAGTACGCCGGGACGGTGGGCTTCTTCGTCGGCACGCTGCCGGTACGGGTGGATCTGTCCGGAGATCCGAGCTTCCTCGCGGTGCTCGCCGCGGCCCGCGAGGCGCTGTTCGACGCCTACGACAACGACCTGCTGCCCTTCGACGTCCTGGTCGACCGGCTGTCCCTGCGGCGCGACCCCTCCTACATCCCGCTGGTCCAGGTGATCTTCCACATTCTGGTCGCTCCGGCGTTCGGCACCGAGACACGCTGGGGCGACCTCGCCGCCCGGATCTGGGGCCGGGACGTCTCGCAGCCCACCACCCGCTTCGACCTGGAGGTCCACCTGCTGGACCAGGCCGACGACGACATGGTCATGGATATCTCCTTCAACGCCGACCTGTTCGACGATGAGACGGTCGCAGGGCTGGCCGATGACTACGTGCGGGTGCTGCGCCTGCTGTGCGGCGACCCCGAGCAGCCCTTGTCCGGGGCGTACGCGCTGCTCGGCGGGGATGCTCGGCAGGTTCGGGTGTCGGTCCGCGACGAGCATGGGGTGTCGTTGCCGTACGGGGTGCCGGGCGAGGTCTGGCTCGACGGGACGCCCACGGGGCTGCTCGGCCGCATGGGGGCCGGCGGCGGGTTGGACGTTCTGGGACGTACGGACGCCGAACTCGTGGTCCGCGGCTACCGGGTGCCGGCCGAGGTGATCGAGCGGGCGCTGCTCGACGAACCGTCGATCGCGGCGGCCGCGGTCTCGGCGGGGGACGGCGGCGAGCTCACGGCCCGCCTCACCGCCGTGCCCGGCGCGACCCGACCGGCCCGGCCCGAACTGCGCGCCCGGCTCCGCCGGCGGCTGCCCGGCTTCCTGGTGCCCGGCACCTTCCTCTGGAACGACGAGCCCTCCCCCGGTGAAGCCCCGTCCCTGCACGTACTGGACCTGACCACGCCGGACCTGACCGCGCCGGACCTGACCACGCCGGACCTGACCACGCTCGGCCCGAACGCGCTCGGCCCGAACGCGCCGGACCTGACCGCACCTGGCCAGAACGCGCCGGATTTGGCCGCGCCCGACCGGAGCACTCCAGATTTGGCCGCGCCCGACCGGAACGCGCCGGATTTGGCCGCGCCCGTCGGGAACGCACCAGGCCCGACCGTGTCGGGTCCGGTCGCGCCGGTTCCGGGCGAACCGATGATCTTCTTCGTGGCCGCCGAACCACCGAGCGAGGCTTCGTGAGCACGTCAGCAGCGGCGACGGCCTGTTTCTGGACGCCGCGCCGCAGACCCGGCGCGACACTGCGCGCGGTCTGCTTCCCGCACGCCGGCGGTGACGCGCTGTCGTACGCCTCACTCGCCCGCGCGCTGCCCGACGACGTCGAAGTCCTGGCCGTGCGGATGCCTCGGCCCGGCGACCGGTCCGGACCCCCCGTGGCCGATCTCGCGACGTTCACCGCCCGGATCGCGGCCGCGCTCACGGACGTGGCGCCGCCGTACATGATGGTGGGCCAGAGCCTGGGCGCCCTGCTCGCCTTCGAGACGGCCAGGGCGGCACCGGGTACGCCCCCCACGGCCTGCCTGTTCATCTCGTCGGCGCCGCCACATCGCTGGGCGGAGACGCTCGACCTCTACGCCGCGAACGGCGCGGACCGGGTACTGCTGTCGTACCTGCGCGACGGCGATGGGGGTGTGGGCGCGGCGCTGGATGATCCGGCGGCGGAGGCGCTCGTGCTCCGGGATCTACGAGCGGATATGCGGCTCTTGCAGGGGTACGCGTTATCCGTGGAGCCGCAGCTCCATTGTCCGGTCCGCGTTCTGGTGGGTGCCGAGGACCCGGCACTGTCGCCGGACGATGTCACCGCGTGGCGCCGCTACACCACTGGC
The DNA here is from genome assembly GCF_050942315.1 of Nonomuraea sp. CA-143628. Taxonomy (NCBI): domain Bacteria; kingdom Bacillati; phylum Actinomycetota; class Actinomycetes; order Streptosporangiales; family Streptosporangiaceae; genus Nonomuraea; species Nonomuraea sp. CA-143628. The sequence continues at coordinate 5,619,205 of NZ_CP192072.1, read as the reverse complement.
GCCTGCTCGGTCGGGGCGGTGCCCACCGGCCATTTCGTCGTACGGCAAGGAGAGGCTTTCGTCGTCCAGGAGATCACCCGCGTCGCCGCCGCGGGACTCATCGCCGAGGGAGAATGATGTTCGACGCGGAGATCGGCCAGCGGGTCGCGGAGCACGCCGCCCAGGCCCCCGGCAGCCCGGCGGTCGTGTCCGCCGAGGGCGTCCTGACCTACCACGGCCTGGCCACGCGGATGGAACGCTACCGCGAGGCGCTGGTGGCGGCGGGCCTGCGTCCGGGCGACGTCGTGGCGATGGCGCTGCCCGACGGCGCGACCGGCATCGCCGCGATGCTGGCCGCGTTCACCGCCGGCGTCGCCTTCGTCTGGCTCGACGAGGACCAGCCGGCCGCCCGCCACCGCGCGATCCTGGAGGACTGTCACCCGACGGGCCTGGTGACGACGCCGAACGGCGCGGAACGGGCGGTGGGGTCGCCTTCCACAGTGGCGACCGTCCAGGGGGCGCCTTCAGCGGTGGTGACCGTCCAGGGCGACCGGGCCGCAGGGGCGCCTTCAGCGGTGGTGACCGTCCAGGGCGACGAGGCGGCGGTCGTCTCGGCCGCGCCGTCCGGGCCGCGAGCGGAGACGGTACCGCAGGACACCAGCTGCCTGGTCTACACCTCGGGCTCCACGGGCCGGCCCAAGGGCATCGTCCAGCGCAGCGGGAACCTCCTGCACTTCGCCCGCTGGCTCGCCTCGGAGACGGGGCTGGGCCCTGGATCGCACATGCTGCAGCTGGCCCGCCTCAGCTACGACGCCGCATACCTGGAGATCCTCAGCGCCCTGGACGCCGGCGCCGCGATCGTCATCCCGCCGCCCACGGTGAAGCCCGACGGCGCCGAGCTCCTGCCATGGCTGGGCGGCCGCGAGGTGACGCACGTGTTCTGCGTGCCCACACTCATCCGCCGCCTGCTGCTGGCCCGGGAGAGCGCGGGCGAGCCGCCCGACCTCGGGATGCGGGCGGTCAGCCTGTACGGGGAGCCGCTGCACAGCTCCACCGTCGACCAGGTACGCGCCCATTTCCCGCGAACGGCGGTCTACAACATGTACGGCCCGGCCGAGACGACCGTGGCGACGTTCCACCTGGTCGAACCGGACTGCGCCGGGGACATCCCCATCGGCCGCGACATCCCCGGGGTGGAGACCCTGCTGCGCAGCGCTTCGGATGCCTCGGACGCTTCCGCCGCTTTCGGCACTTCGGGTGCTTCGGGTGCTTCGGGTGATGAGGGTGAGGTCTGGATCAGGACCCGGTTCCTGGCCCGCGGATACCTGGGACGGCCCGCGGAGACCGCTGCGGTCTTCTCGGCGAAGGACGAGTCCGGCCTGCGTATGTACCGGACGGGGGACCTGGCGCGCAGGCGGCCCGACGGCGCGCTGGTGTTCCTCGGCCGCCGCGACCATCAGGTCAAGATCCGTGGCGCCCGCGTCGAACTGGCCGAGATCGAGGCCGTGCTGCGGGCCGAGCCGGGCGTGGCGCAGGCCGCCGTCGGCGTCTTCAGCGACGAGCAGGGCACCGTGCATCCGGCCGCCTATCTGGAGCCGGTCTCGGCGGCGAAGGTGGATGTGCGGGTGCTGCATCGCCACGTGGCATCCGTCCTGCCCGCGTACATGGTGCCCGCCGCGTACGTCATGCTCGACAAGCTCCCCCTCACCACGACCGGGAAGATCGACCGGAACCGGCTACCGGACCCGAACACGCTCACCTCGGGAGCCCGCTCCCGGGGAGCGTTCGAGACCGAGACCGAGCGGCGGCTGGCCGCGATCTGGCGTGAGGTGCTCGAGCGTGAGGAGCTGGGTGCCGATGACGACTTCTTCGAGCTGAAGGGCCACTCGCTCATGGCCGTCCGGATCGCGGCGGCGGTGATCGGGGAGTTCGGGGTGGAGATCCCCGTCCGGGCCGTCTTCGAGCATCCCACCGTGCGCGAACTGGCCGCCTACATCGATGAGGACCCGTCCCGCTTTTAGGTGGCCTCCTGCATCGACGAGGAGCCGTCTCACCTGTAGGCGTCCTCCTGCATTCGAGGAGGAGCCGTCTCACGGTCGGCGGCCGTGTCCCTTGTAGCCCGCCGCACTCACCGGTAGGCCGCCGTCTCACTTGTAGGCGGCCTCCTGGGCGGGGATGCCCCGGATCCGGCAGGGGCGTTCGGCGCGGAGCAGGAAGCGGTGCAGCTCGGCCCGGACGCGCCGCACCGCGTCATCGGTGGCGTCGCGCATGTACAGCTCCAGGACGAAACGCTGCCCGTCGTGCTCGGTGTGCTCGTCGGAGCCCGTGTGCGTGCCGCGCCTGTCGTCACCTGCGTGAGCGCCCTGCCCATCGTCACCGGCGTGCCCGGCCCGGCGGCCGGGGCACAGGCGGGTGGTCGCGGCCACGACTCCGGGAAGCCTCATGGCCAGACGGCGTACCGACGGCAGCGACACCTTGACCCCGTCCACGACGCAGGAGTCCCCCATGCGGCCGGCGAAGTAGAGATAGCCATCCGAGTCGAGACGGAACAGGTCCCCGGTGGCGATCTGCCCCGGAGCGGCTTGGGGGTCGGGAACGCGGCCGTCAGTGGCGACCTCCCCCGGGGCGGTACGGCCGTCGGTGGCGCCGACCCGCCGCACGAGCACGGTGTCGGAGGTCACCAGCAATTCCCCCACCCCGTCGCGTACGTCACGCAGGGACACCCCGACGCCGGGCAGTGGGCGGCCGACCGAGCCGTGCCGGTCAGCGGGTTCGAGATGCGCGGCCAGGGTGCTGACCCGTGGTCCCGCCTCCGTCAGGCCGTACGTGATGTACACCTCCAGGTCGCTCCGCGCCCGCACCAGCGCGGTGACCTCCTCCGACGGCAGGGCGTCGCCGCCCACGGTGAGCATGCGCAGGCCCCGGGGCGGCTCGCCGGGCACCAGGTTCCGCAGGAGGAAGGGGGTTAGCGAGGAGCTCGTCACGCCGTGGCGGCCTACGGCGTCGAGGTAGCCACGCGGGCTGAACGGCGGCCCGGTGACCACCAGGCGGGCACCGGTGACCAGGCCTGCCAGCGCTTGGGCCACCAGGGCGTAGGAGAAGTTCAGCGGCAGCGTGACCAGCATCGTGTCGTCGGCCCGCAGCCCTACCGCCCCGGCGTGCCTGGTGGCGTTCCGGAACAGGGATGAGGCCCGGTGGAGGCAGCCGCTGAAGATGCCGGAGGTCCCGGAGGTCAGGATGATCACGTGGCCGGGCTCGTGGTACTGCCAGGGACCGGGGAGGGTCGCGACGGCGGTACGGCCGAAGCGCCTGACCTCCGTACCGGGAACCGCCCTGCCGTAGGGGGTGACCAGCAGGCGGGCACCGAGACGGCGGGCGACTTCCACCAGGCGACCCGCGGGCATGGCGGGCGGGACGGCGACGGGCACCGCCCCGCCGTGCAGCGCGCCGAACAGGTGCCGCAGCAACGCCGTCCCGCTCGGCAGAGCGAGAACCACGACGTTCCCCAACCGATCGGTCCCCAAGTGCTCGGTCCCCGGCCGACCGGTCCCGCGCCGATCGGTCAGCTCGGCGAACAGCTCGGCGAGGGCCGCGACGGGCGTCGCCGAGCCAGGCTGTGCGCCACCGCCGCCACCGCCGCCACCACCACCAACGTCTCCACCGTCGCCGCCGTCGACGTCAACGGCTCGCTCGGCGAGGTAGGTCTCCACCTCGCCGAGCGGCGGGCCAAGGTCGTCGGCGCTCATCCCGGACCTGGGATCTGGCCATCGGCATCGCCGCGCCTCGCTGCTCGCGCCCGCGCGGCGGCGGTGTGGCGAGCTGGTGCCGGGGCCAGAATGCGGGCGGCGGCGGTGTGGTGGCCGTTGTTCGCGCTGTGCTCGACAACGGCGACGTAGCGGCACTGGCCGGTCGCCAGCCAGCCCGCCGCGATCAGCGCCACGACTGGCCCCGCGCGCTCCGGTGGCATGCACACCAGCAGGCTGGGGCCGCGGAAGCCGAGCGTGATGCAGAGCAGGCCGGCCAGCGAGCTGGGGTTCGCGCCGGCGAAGCGGAGCGGGGAGACGCGGCCCCGGGCGGCCGTGTCGGCGACCGAGCGCATGGTGTGGCGGGTCCCGTGGTCGCTGACGGCCAGGGCGCCGATATCGGCCACCCGCCGACGCACCGCCTCCGGTGCCCCGGCCAGCGCCGCCTCGACCGCGGCCACCACGAGCCAGGCCGCCGGGTCGGCATAGAAGGAGGCGGTCCGGCGCCCGGCCGCCGCCAGGTCACCGGTCTCGCACAGCCCGTGCGCCAGGGTGGCCAGGCCGGGGCGATCACCGGACATACCGAACGGACCGAGAGGGTGATCACCGTACATCCCGCGCTCCCCTGGTGAAGGCCAGGCTCGTGATGAACCCGCCGAAGCCGAGCGTCAGGCTGAGCCCCGCCCCGGGCCGCAGCCCGCCAGGCCGACCGGCGGAGACCGGAAGCGGGAACCCCTCCAGCACCTCCTCCAGGCCCGCGACCGGCGGCACCGTGCCGTAGTGCAGCGCCAGCACGACCGCGATGGCCTCCAGCACGCCTGTGGCGCCGAGGGTGTGCCCCAGCGCCCCCTTGGTCGCGAACACCACTGGCGGCGCCGCGCACCCCGCGAACAGCCCGGTCAGGGCGGCCGACTCGGCGGCGTCGTTGACGGGTGTTCCGGACCCGTGGGCGTTGATCACGGCGATGTCTTCCGGGGCGATCCCTGAGGCGGCCAGGCAGCGCCGCACGGAGAGGCCGACCCCACTGCCGACCGGGTCGGGCGCCGTCATGCCCGCTCCGTCGTTGGCGGCCCCCGTTCCGGCCAGCACCGCGTACGGCTCGGCGCCTCGGGCGCGGGCGGACTCCTCGCGTTCGAGTACGACGAATCCCGCGCCCTCCCCCAGCAGCGTCCCGTCGGCCCGGCGATCGAACGCGCGCAGCCGGGTGGGCGACATCGTGCCCAGTACGGTGTGCGCGAGCCGCTTGGCCGGGGTGACCACGTCGGCCGCGCCGCACACGCTCACCTCGGCGGCTCCCGACCGGACCACCTCGGCGCCGACGGCGATCGCGTCGGACCCGGACGAACAGGCCGTGCTGACGGCGACGGGCGGCAGCCGCAGCCCCACGGCGGCGGCGACGTCGGCCGCCCACTGGTACAGGTCCCCGTCCTCGTCGTCCAGGTGCGCCCCGAAACTGGTGCCCAGCACGGGGTACGGATCCACCACCGCGCCAAGGGTGGCCCCGGACGGCCCGCCGACATCCGAAGAACGGGGCATGGTCCCGGGCAACTCACCGACGTCCAACGAGCGGGGTGCGAGCCCGGCGTCGGCGAGCGCGCGCGACAGTGTGCTCTCCGCCAGCGCCCGCTGCCGTGACGACGGCTTCAGCTCCGGCGGCGGGTCGGTCAGGGTCGCGGCGAGCGGGTTGCGCAGCCGGTGCTCCGACGGCACCTCCCGGAACCCGTCGTCCCCGTCGAGCAGCCGCTGCCACACCCCGGCCAGGCTGTCGCCCAGGGCGGTGGACCAGGCCATCCCGGTGACCCAGACGTTCACCACAGCCGCCGCCCGAGTTGCTCGACCGTGACCCGGATGAGGGAGCCGCGGAAGGCCGCCACCCGTTGGCCCTCCACGGTCGCCCGGCAGGAGAAGTGGAAGGTGTTGCCGATGATCCTGTCGCTGCGCACGTCGAAGATCACCTGGTCGCCGACCACCACGATGCGGTGGAAGCGGCTGTGCGCCGAGCCGATGAGCGTGATCTCGTCGTCGGCCAGCTTCGACGTGCTCATCTGGTAGAGGATGATGCCCGACTGGGCGATGGCCTGGACCAGGTGGCTGCCGGGGTAGATGCCCCGCTCGGGGAAGTGCCCGGCGATGGCATCCATGGTGCCGGACACCGACAGCATGCTGCGCAGATACTCTCCCGGCGCGTAGTCGAGCACCCGGTCGATGTAGATCATGGGGTGGCGGTGCCGCAGCCACTGCTTGATCTCCGTGAACCCCAGGGTCGACTCACCCGTCTCGGCCATCGGCCCTCTCTTCGCTCAGCTGGGCGCGCAGCGCGGCGCGCAATACGGCGGGCAGCGGCGCCGGACTGCCGTCGGCCACGTTGACCAGGCACAGCACGAGCGTGCCCGAGGCGAGCAGCGGCCCGGCCCCGTCGTCCGGAGGGTCGGGCAGGCGGCGTACCGTGCCGGAGACCCGCCAGGAGGCCCCGCCCACATGGTCGACGTCGGCGCGTACCTCGATCCGGTCGAGGAAACGGGCGGCGGCTCCGTAGCGCATGCGTAGTTCGGTCACGGCCGGCTGCAGCTGGTGCTCGCTCATCAGGCGGGTGCCGACGCCCATCGCCTCCAGGTCCTCCAGCAACGCGGTCTCGATGAGGGAGGCATATCGAGTGAAGTGGACAACCCCAGCGGCGTCTGTGTCCACGTGCTCGACCCGGCGCCGAAGCGGCCGCGGCCCACTCGTCGGCCCGCTCACCGAGCCGCCGTACCGAGGAACGTCTCCGTCCCCCGCCGAATCGCGGCGACCAGCTCCTCCACCTCGGCGGGGCTGGTGACCAGGGGCGGTGCCACACGCATGGTGGGGAAGACGTACGGCAGGCCGTGGGAGCGGCGCCCCGCCCCGGCCATGAACTCGATGTAGCAGCCCGCCCTGATGATGTGCGACCGCAGCTCACGCAGCCGGTCCGCGGCGTCCTCCGTGAGCTCCAGCCCTTGCAGCAGCCCCGTACCCCGCAGCCCGCGATAGGTCTCGGGGAAGCGGTCGAGCACCTCCCGGCCGAGGAGCGCGGTCAGCCGCGCGCCGAGCTCGGCCGAGCGTTCGAGCAGCTTCTCCTCCTCGATCAGCCGCAGGCCGTCGTGGATCACCGCGCAGGTCAGCGGGCGCAGGTCGGAGGTGGCCACGGCACCGGACGGCCGTACGGTCAGCGACCGCCTGGCGATCACCATCGAGGTGGACAGCACGCCCATGCCGAGGCTCTTGCCGATGACGGTGACATCGGTGGGGATCGGGCCGTCCTCGTCCGCCATGGCGAAGAACCGGCCGGTCTTGGCGAACGTGAGGACCTCGTCGGCCACCAGCAACGCCCCGTGCTCGGCGGCGAGCGCGGCCAGGGTCCGCAGGTAGCCGGGCGGGGGGACCAGCAGGCCCGCGTCACCCTGGACCGGCTCGACGACGACGGCCAGCAGGCGCTCTCCGTGGCGGTCGAAGAACTCGCGCAACGGCTCCGGGACTCCGAACGGAAGGTGCTCCACCGTCAGCCCGTACGGGCCGTCGGCGGCCATCCCCGGGAGCCCTACGCGGAAGTGGCGCCGGTTGAGCAACGGCGTGAGCGCGCCCGTCCATCCGTGCCACGCGCCCTGGAAGGCGAGTACGAGATCGCGGCCGCCCCGCTCCGGGTCGGGCCGCGTCCGTCGGTGGTCGTATCTCGACTCCAGGACCAGCCGCAGGGCCAGTTCCATGCCCTCGGAGCCGGAGTTGCGGCCGGACGCGTGGTATTCGCCCGGTGGGAAGTGGTCGCACCACAGCCCGCCGGGGCCGAGGGTCGCGGCGAGGAGGCGGGTGCGTTCGGCGACCTCGATCTCGTCCGTCGCGTACCCGAGATCCGTCGCCGCGCGCGTCAACGCGCGCAGCACGGCCGGGTGCCCGGCCCCGAGGCAGGCGCTGGCGTACCCGCCGGAGGCGTCGATGACCTCGAACGGCTCCCCGACGCCGCCGCGCTCGGCCAGCCGCAGCCGCACGCCCCGGCCACCGACCGACACGAACGGAAGCCGGCTGCCACCGTAGTGATCCAAGTGCAGGCAGTGCGGGCTCGCGTGGTTCACGTCCCGCCGCCCTGCAAACGCCGGATGAGCGCGGCGAGGGCGGCGATGGTACGGAAGTTCTCGGGTACGAAGTCCTCGTCCGAGACGCGGACATCGAAGATGTCCTCACATTGCACGCGGAGTTCGGTGAATCCCAGAGAATCGAGCCCGTAGATGTCGCGCAGGCTCTCGTGGTCGCTGATTTCCTCGGCCGGCGTCTCGACGAACAATTCGGTCGCCAGAATCTTCTTTATGGTGCCCTCGATCTCCATTACACCTCCGGACAAAGCGCATGGTAAAGAGAACAGCACAGGACGTGGCAGCTTCGTCACGGAATAGCAGGTCGGCCGCGGAATCCCGGGGCTGTTGGCCGCCAACACCGCCCAGCATGAACCAACCGATGTTGTTCGTCAATTGCATCCGGCGTCACGGAGTTCACAGGAATTCCACAGGATGAAGCGGAAATGGGAATTACCCCAGCGGGCCGCCTTTCCGATCTACAGTGCGCATATGAACACGGGCACTGGACCGGGGGTGTTCACCTCCGACGGCTCACCGGTGGAGTTCTACGCCGCGATCGACGCCGCGGGCGAACCGGAGATCATTCAGCGGGGCGTGCCCGCGGGCGGGTCGATCCTCGAACTGGGCGCGGGCGCGGGCCGGATCACGCACGCCCTCACCGCCCTCGGCTATGACGTGGTGGCCGTCGACGAGTCGGCCGAGATGCTGGCCAGGGTCGAGGGCGCGGAGCGGGTCCAGGCGCGGATCGAGGACCTCGCGCTCGAGCGGCGCTTCGACGCCGTGCTGCTGGCCTCGCTGCTGATTCATGTGCCGCTGGTCTCGACCAGGCGGCGCTTCCTCGACTGCTGCCGCCGCCACGTGCGTGACGACGGCGTGGTGGTGATCCAGTGGATTCCGCTGGACGTACGCGCCACCTGGTCAGTGGGGACGACCTTCGGGCCGCCCGGGTTCACCACCACGATCACCGAGTTCGCCCCGTCAGGGCGGGATCTGATGAATCTCACCCTGAGGTACGAGACCGACGGCCGCCTCTGGACCCAGTCGATCGTCGAGCGGCCGCTCAGCGACGACCAGCTCACCACGGCTCTGGCCGAGTCCGGGCTGGTCGTGGACCGCTTCCTGACCCCCGACCGGACGTGGCTGACCGCCCGCCCCCAGCCGAGCCGAGCGGCCTAGCTGAGGTATTCGCGCAGCGCCAGAGCCCTCGACGGGTGGCGGAGCTTGGACATGGTCTTGGCCTCGATCTGCCGGATTCGCTCGCGGGTCACGCCGTAGATCCTGCCGATCTCGTCGAGGGTCATCGGCTTGCCGTCGTTCAGGCCGTAGCGCATGGAGATGACGCCCGCCTCGCGCTCGGACAGCTCGTCGAGCAGCGCCCGTAGTTGCTGCTGGAGCAGGGTGAACGAGACCGCGTCGGCCGGGGAGACGGCCTCGGTGTCCTCGATGAGGTCGCCGAACTCGCTGTCGCCCTCCTCGCCCAGCGGCGTGTGCAGGGAGATCGGCTCGCGGCCGTAGCCCTGCACCTCGGCGACCCGGTCGATGGGCAGCTCGGTCTCGACGGCGATCTCCTCGGGCGTGGGCTCGCGGCCGAGCTCGCCGGACAGCCGCCGCTGCGCCCGCGCCACCTTGTTGATCATCTCGACCATGTGGACCGGGATGCGGATCGTCCGCGCCTGGTCGGCCATCGCCCGGGTGATGGCCTGCTTGATCCACCACGTGGCGTAGGTGGAGAACTTGAACCCGAGCCGGTAGTCGAACTTCTCGATCGTACGGATCAGCCCGAGGTTGCCCTCCTGGATCAGGTCGAGGAAGAGCATGCCACGCCCGGTGTAGCGCTTGGCGATCGACACCACCAGGCGCAGGTTGGCCTCCAGCATGCGTTCCTTGGCCCGCAGGCCGTCGCAGGCGATCCATTCGAGGTCGGCGCGGAGCTGACCGGGCAGATCGGGCTCCGTGCTGAGGCGCTCGGCGGCGAAGAGTCCCGCCTCGATCCGCTTGGCGAGGTCGATCTCCTGCTCGGCGGTGAGCAGCGGCACCCGCCCGATCTCCTTAAGGTACGCCTTGACCGAGTCAGCGCCGGCGACGGGTGCGCCGTCGGCGATGTTTTCGTCTAGCTCGAGAACCTCTGCTGCTTGGGACAAGACACTCTCCTCGCTCGGGTCGTTCGACTGGCGAATATCGATCTCGGACCAAGAAGTCCCTCGGGGGCGAGGGAGCGGGAGACGCGGCGGGTCGTCGACCACGCTGTCCGGCTGCTCCTGATGCGCGGGTCCGGCTGGACGACCGCGGCCCGGGGGGCGAAGATGGCCATCATCGGTTACTTCCCGCGCGCGGGGGATTCGGCACCTGTCCGTCGTAAGAGGTTCGCCGTGGCCGCGCGGGGCAGGGCGAGAGTGAACTCGCCGCCATACTCGTTAAGGCGACGAGACGCGTGTCCGGCCTCAGTCCCACCATCATCTTCCAAGCTACCCGCTGCCCGGCCATGCTCGGCGCCCGCCCGGCGACCGGTGAAAGCCGCCGGTGGAAAACGAGGCAGGGCGCGCTACTGCGGCAGGTGCTGTTCCGCGTTGAGCAGTTCGTCCAGCGCCCCGCGCAGATCGTCGGCGAGCTCCCACGCGTCGGGCACCATCTCCCGGTCGGTGACCACGCCGATGTCCAGGGAGCCGTCGTAGGAGAAGGCCGTGATGTTCACCCCGCCGCTCACGTCGGTGATCACCGATACCGGATAGTGGGTGAGCAGCCGGGCACCGCACACGTACAGGGGGAACTGCGGGCCCGGTACGTTCGAGATGGCCACGTTGATGGGCGGCGCGGTCTGCCCGACCAGGCCGAACGCCGATCTGGACGCCAGCCCCATGAGGGCGGCGGGCATCGACTCGCTCAGCTCGCGCAGCCACCGCGCGGGCGCCAGCGAGAACCTGTCCTTGATCCGCTGCATGGCGAGCCGCACCTGCTGCAGCCGCGCCACGGGATCCTCCAGGTGGACGGCCAGCGGCGCCGTCATGAACGTCACCTGGTTGCCGCCCGTCCCCTCCTCCCGCAGCGAGAACGGCACCCCGGCGATCAGTGGCTGGCGCGGGACGCCGCCGTGCGCGGCCAGCCACCGGCGCAGCGCGCCCGCGCACACGGCCATCACCACGTCGTTCACCGTCACCCCGAACGCCTTGCGCACCTGCTTGATCTCCTCCAGCGGCAGCGAGACGAACGCGAAGCGCCGATGCTCGGAGACCGGCCCGCTGAACGGCGTCTTGGGCGCGGGCAGCGACGGCAGCTCCGGGGCCTGCCCGGAGCCGGCGACCCGGCGGGCCAGCCCCGACACCATCCGGCTACCCGGCAGCGACGACACGACAGGGATCTCGTCCAGGTGCGGCATCGCGCGGGCGGCGAACCGTACCGCCTGCGCCGGATTGCCGGCCAGCCTGGCGAGCCCGCGCAGGACCATCTCGGCCGCTCCCGGCGGCTCCGAGTCGCGCTCGGGCGCGACCGCGGGCGCCGACGCGGGTATGGGGCCCATGTCGAGGAGGGCGGCCAGTACGTCGGCGCCGCCGATGCCGTCCACGGCCGCGTGGTGGATCTTGGTGTAGAGCCCCATGCGGCCGCCGGACAGGCCGTGGATCAGGTAGATCTCCCACAGCGGCTTGCGGCGGTCCAGGCGGCGGGCGTGCAGCCGGGACACCTGGTCGGCCAGCTGCCGGTCGTCGCCGGGCGGCGGCAGCCCGATCTCCCGTACGTGATAGTCGAGGTCGAGGTCGTCCTCCTGCACCCAGTAGGGGTGGTCAAGCCCGAGGGGCACGAACGCGAGCTTGCGCCGCATCGCGGGCACGTACGGCAGGCGCCGTTCCAGCAGGGCCTGGAGGTCGGCGCGGTTGAGATCGCCGTCCAGGATGGCCAGGCCGGCGATGTTGGCGATGTTCGTCGCTGTCTCGAAATGGAGAAACTGGGCATCCAGGGCGGTCAGCTGCGGCATGGCTCATACCTCCGACCCGAACAAATCAGACTCAGCCCATTACTTCAAGTGAGCGAGCCTCCGCGTCGGGTTCGGCGAAGGCCAGCAGGGCCATCGCCTCCTCCTCCAGCGCCTCGGTCGGCACCGCGGTGAAGGGCGTGAGGAGCAGCGTGGCCTTCTTACCCGTGCGCCTGATCTGCCAGGTCCCGGCCACGAAGCCGTCGACCAGGTAGGTGGCGCGGACGCGCAGGTTCTTGGTGACGACCTCGCCGCGATGCTCCTCGGCCAGCACGCGGGTGCGGTCGGCGTGGCCGAGCATCAGATTGTCGAAGTCGGGCAGGAATCTGACGGGTGCCGGCACGTCCCCCTCCGGCCTGGGCGCCTCGGGCAGGTCGAACAGCTCCCGGCCGCGCTCGTCCACCAGCACCTCCAGCCGGTCGCGCATGCCGTTCAGCACGGCCTTGAGCCCGCTCAGCCCCGACCACGTCTGCATGTCGGCGGCGGTGGCCGGCCCGAACGCGGCCAGGTACCGCTCGACGAGCGTCCCGATGTCCGGCTCCGCGGCGAGCTCGACGCCCGGCAGGGCGAAGGCGGCCTCGCGCGGGAAGCTCCACCGGTCCTCGGTCGGCACCATGATCAACGGGACCATCATGCGCACCGCGTAGCCGAGCGCCCGGTCGTAGACGCCCGGGAACTCCCGCTCCAGCCTCGGCCGCAGTTCGTTGAACGTGTGCGGCCCCTCGGCCAGCAACCGCTCGGCCGCCACCGCGACGGCGGCGAAGTCGACCTCCGGGAAACGGCGCGCCGCGGCGGCGAGCAGCGGCTGTAACAGGGGCCGGAACTCGGCGAAGTCCGCCGCGGTCACCAGGTGCAGGGTGGCGCGCATCATGGTGGCGCGCACGAGCGTCCGCGCGCGCAGCGCCGCGTGCAGGTCGGCGCGGGCGAACCCGTCGAGCCGGGTCCACACTCCCAGGTACGGCGGGCGCGGCTCCTGCGCCTGCAGCCCGGCCAGGCGGTGGACGACGGCGGCCACGCCGCCCTGGTGGCGGCGAAGAAGATGCTGCCGTGCCAAGGTGGCCCGGTTGAGCTCTCTCAGGGTGAGCATGAACACATCATGCCCTTTGTCACTAAATTCCCTGTTCAATCGGTGCGCGCGACCTATCCCGCCCTGGACGACGGCCACGCCTATCTCGACGGCGCGGCGGGCACCCAGGTCCCGCAGTCGGTGATCGACGCCATCGTGAACGCCTACCGTACGGGTATCGGCAACGCGGGCGGCGCCTTCGAGGCCAGCCACCGCGCCGACGAGATCGTGGCGGCCTGCCGCGCGGCCGTGGCCGACCTGGTCGGCGGCCGGCCGGACGGGGTGATCCTCGGACCGAACATGACGACGCTGACCTATCGCCTGGCCGGCGCGCTGGCCCTGGGCTGGGGCCCCGGCGACGAGGTGGTGGTCTCGCGGCTCGACCACGACGCCAACGTACGGCCCTGGATCCAGCTCGCCACGCGCGCCGGGGCGACGATCCGCTGGGCCGAGGTGGACCCGGCGACCGGGGAGCTGCCGGTGGAGCAGTATGCGAACCTGATCGGCGAGCGCACCAGGCTGGTGGCGGTGACCGCCGCGAGCAACGTGCTGGGCACCCGCCCGGACGTGGCCGCGATCACCGCGCTGGCGCACGCGGCGGGGGCGCTGACCTACGTGGACGGCGTGCACGCCACCGCGCACGGCCCCGTGGACGTCGCGGAGCTGGGCGCCGACTTCTACGCCACCAGCGCCTACAAGTGGTCGGGCCCGCACATCGGCGCGGTCATCGCCGATCCGGCGCTGCTGGAGACGATCAGACCGGACAAGCTGGCCTCCTCCCCCGACACCGTGCCGGATCGCTTCGAGTGGGGCACATCCCCCTTCGCCGACCTGGCCGGCGTGACGGCCGCGGTGAACCACCTGGCCACCATGGTCCCCGGCACCGGGACGCGCAGGGAGCGGCTGCTCACCTCGCTGTCGGCGGCCGAGGTGTACGAGCAGGAGCTGTACGCCGTGCTGATCGAGGGCCTGGAGGCGATGCCGCACGTCACGTTGTACGGCAAGCCCGCCAGGCGTACGTCGACCGCCTACTTCACCGTCGCCGGGCGCACTCCCCGCGAGGTCGCGGAGGCGCTGGCCGCGCGCCGGGTGAACGTGTGGAACGGCCACAACTACGCCTGGGAGCTGACCGGCGCGCTGGGCATCCGCGACTCCGGCAGCGCGGTGCGAGTCGGTCTGGTGCACTACAACGACCATTCTGACGTCGACCGCCTGCTGAAGGCCGTGACCCGCCTGGAGGAGTGAGCGCGGGGCTAAGATCGCCGGGTGAGCCTGCCCGCCGTACCGGGCCTGCCGACCACGCTCGTCGAGCCGGCCCGCGACCCCTATCACGTCTACCTCGACTCGCTGACCAGCCCCGAGTCGCGCCGCACGATGCGCGGCTGCCTCGACCGGCTGGCCCGCCTGCTCACCGGCGACGAGGCGGCCAGCGGCGCGGGCCAGCCGTGGCATCTGCTGCGTTACGAGCACACGGTACGCATTCGCACCCTGCTGACCGATCAAGGGTGGTCGGCGGCCTACGTCAACAAGCACCTGGTGGCGCTGCGCCGGGTGCTGAAGGAGGCGTGGCGGCTCGGGCAGAGCAGCGCGGAGGACTACGCGCGCGCCTCCGACCTGGCTCCGGTACGCCAGAGCCGTCTGCCCACCGGTCACCACGTGCCGCCGGAGGTCGTGGGGGCGGCCCTGTCGGCCTGCGACGACTCGCCCGCCGGGATCCGCGACGCGGCGCTGATCGCGGTGCTCTACTCCACCGGCTGCCGCCGCGCCGAGATCGGCGGGCTGTCGCTGTCCGACTACGACCCGGGCGCCCGCTCGCTCCGGGTCCGCGGCAAGCGCGACAAGGAGCGGATGGTCTACCTGACGACCGACGCGATCGGGCTGGTCGAGCGGTGGCTGGCGGTGCGGGGCGACGAGGCGGGCGCGTTGTTCAGCCCGATCAGCAGGATGGGCCGCGTGCGGACGCGCGAGGGCCGCCCCGTCGGGCTGACCGGGCAGGGCATCGCCGACATCCTGGCCAGGCGGCTGGGCGAGGCGGGGGCGTCCCGGCGTACGGCGCACGACTTCCGTCGCACCTTCATCGGCGAGTTGCTGGACGCGGGCGTCGACCTGGCCACCGCCCAGGCGCTGGTCGGCCACTCGTCACCGGCGACCACGGCCCGCTACGACCGCCGCCCGGAGAAGACCCGCCGCGAGGCCGTCGACCGGCTCCGCCTGCCTGCCGCGCGACCGCTCCGCTGAACCTTCCAGGTGCTGTCCCTGCCTGCCGTCCTGACCGGGCGGCAGGCAGGGGACGGCCGGATCAGGTGTTCATGTTGGCCACCACGATGTAGCCGATGACCATGCCGAGGATCATCGCCACACCCGAGGTGACCGCGGCCCACTTGCCCAGCGTCTCGCCGCGCGTGTGGCCCGCGATGCCCAGCCCGATCCCGGCCAGGCCGAACAGAATGGGAATGAACAGCAGGGATATCGCCGCGCAGACGAACGCGATGATCGACAGCAACTGCCCGGCCGACTTCTGGCCGGGCTGCGCGTACGGCGCCTGCTCGTAAGGGGGCGGAGGCGGCGGCCCGGGGGGCGGCTGCTGCGCCCACTGGGCCTCACGGCGGGACGGATCGTCGCCCGGGGGCTGATCCTGGGGGGAGGTCACGATCTGGGCTCCTCTCGAGAACACAACCAAGTCGGCGGCCCGTTCCTGACGTGAGGCCATCACACACCGTGTCAGTCGTCCTGTCGAGCGGATCAGGCTACGACATCTGGTGACTCAGGTGATTTCGGCGGCTGTAAAGACATCGAGAGGTAGCGGCCGGGAGTGCACCACATCCAGCCGGGAGACCGCGCGGGTGAGCGCGACGTACAGGCGGTTGAGACCGCGCGCCTCAGCCTCGACGATGGCGGCGGGCTCGGCCAGCACCACATGGTCGTACTCCAGGCCCTTGGCCATCGAGGCGGGCACCACGCTCAACCGCTCGCCGATGTCGAGGCCGCCGTTCCACAGGGCGTCGGTGAGCTGGCCGGCGTCGGCGTCGGCCGCGATCACGCCGATCGACCCCTCGAAGGTCAGCGCCTCACGCGCGGCCGCGACGACCCCCTTCTCCAGCTCGGTCACCCGGGTGAGGAGCAGCCTGCCGTCGGTGCGGTACGACGTGGTGGCGGGCACGTCCACGTCGAGCGCCGCCAGCAGCCGGTTGGCCGGGCCGACCACCACCGCGGGCACCCGGAACCCCGTCGTCAGCGCGACGATCCCGGCCTCCGGCTTGCCGAGCAGTTCCAGCTGCCGCGACCAGGAGGCGGCCGCCCAAGGCGTGGTGCCCTGAGCCAGGTCGCCGAGCACGGTGATCGAGCCGTGCTCGCTGCGCCTGGCCACCGCCCTGCACTGCATCGGCGACAGGTCCTGCGCCTCGTCGACGATGACGTGGCCGTAGCCGCGCGGCCGTTCCAGCAGCCCGGCGATCTCGTCGAGCAGCACCAGGTCGGCCTCGGACCACTTGGCGCTCTTGTGGCCGCGCGGCGGCCGGGCCCAGGTGATGGCCGCCCGCTCGTCGGCCGTCAGGATCGGGGCGGCCGGTTCCGGGTCGCTCAGCAGCGCGCACAGGAGCTCCTCGGGGCGTACGGCCGGCCAGATCTCGTCCAGGAACGGCGTGAGCGCCTTGCCGATCTTGCGCGTCCAGACGGCGTTGCCGGTGTGACCGCGCAGCTCGGCCTGGCGCCGCATCAGCTCGATGATCCGGGCGCGCACCCGTTCACGCCCGATCGCGTACGGCATGGCCTCGCACCGCGTGTCGTCGACGACGCGGCGCAGCTCGTCCTCGCCGACCCGCCACCGGTAGGAGCCGTCGGCGACGGAGACGGGCTCGACCGGTCTGCTGATGCGCCCGTACAGGGCCCTGCGCAGGACCTCGGCCATCCGCGCGTCGTGCTTGACCAGCGCGGCGGCCGGGCTGTCCGTGGCCGTGACCGCGACCGTGCCCAGCAGCCGCTCCAGCGTGGTCTGCTCGACGTCGACCTCGCCCAGCGCGGGCAGCACCGCCGAGATGTATCCGAGGAAGGCCCGGTTGGGACCCAGCACCAGCACCCCTGAGCGCTCCAGCCGCTGCCGGTGCGCGTACAGCAGGAACGCCGCCCGGTGCAGGCCGACGGCCGTCTTGCCGGTGCCAGGCGCGCCCTGCACGCAGATCGACTCCGCCAGCCCGGCACGGACCAGGTCGTCCTGCTCGGGCTGGATGGTGGCGACGATGTCGCGCATCGGGCCGACGCGCGGCCGTTCGATCTCAGCGGCCAGGATCCGGCTCTCGGTCTCCTGGCCTTGGGCGAGCCGTTCGTCCTCGAAGGACGTCAATGTGGTGCCGGCCCAGCCGAATCGGCGGCGCACCTCGACGCCCAGCGGGTCGCGGGCGCCGGCCCGGTAGAACGCCCGCGAGACGGGCGCCCGCCAGTCGATGACGACCGGCGGGCCGCCGTGCTCACCGGTGATGTGCCGCCGGCCGATGTGGTAGCTGCGCCCCCGGTGTTCGGCGGAATCGCCGCCGAAGTCGAGCCGTCCGAAGAACGGCGGACCCTCGGGCTCCTCGCTCAGCTCCTTGGCCAGACTCTTGAGGTGGCGGCCGAGCCGTTCGGCGCTGTAGCGGTCGCCCGCCACGCTCTCGCCGACGATCACGTTGTCGCGCGCCGCGTCGAGCATCCTGCGCAGCCCGGCCCCGCACTGTTCGACGTATCGCCTCTCCTCGTCGAGCGTCGCCATCTCACCTCCAGTTAACTCGGTTAAGACTTTTACCAGGTTAACACTTTGGTAGAGTGACCTCATGACAGGACTTCGGCAGTTGCAGAGGGAACACGTGCGCGAGGCCATCTCCACGGCGGCCATCTCGCTCTTCCTGGCGCGTGGTTTCGACGAGGTCCCCGTCACCGAGATCGCCGCCGCCGCGCGGGTGTCGAAGCCGACACTGTTCAAGTACTTCCCGGCCAAGGAGGACCTCGTCCTGCACCGCATCAGCGACCACCAGGGCGAGTTCGCGCGGGTGGTGCGGCAGCGCACGGCCGGCGAGCATCCGCTGACGGCCCTGCACCGGCACTTCCTCGACGCCCTGGCCCGGCACGACCCGGTCACCGGGCTGAACGACCAGCCGGAGGTGATCGCCTTTCGCCGCATGGTGTTCGGCACGCCCAGCGTCGCCGTACGCCTGCTGCACTACATGTCGATGGATGAGGACGCCCTGGCCGCAGCGCTCGCGGAGGCTCCGGAGACCCCCGACGCCCTCACCGCCTCGCTGCTGGCGGCGCAGGTGCTGGCCGCGCATCGGGTACTGGCCAAGTACAACTGGCAGGCCCTGGCCGAGGGGCGCGCGCTGGCGGAGGTCGAGCCGGAGGCCGTACGCCGCGCCGACCGCGCCTTCGCCCTGCTGCGCCACGATCGACCCGCTTGAGGAGCGACATGCCAGACCTCGAACCGACCCTCGAAACGGCCCTCGAAACGGCCAGGGCTCGGCTGCGGCACGAGCTGCTGGACACCGCCTCCGGCACCACCGCCGTCGGCGCGGCCACCGGCCTGGCCGACCCCGCCCTCCTGACCGGCCCCACCCCCGGCCCGCCGGCCGACCCTGTCCTCAGCCTCCCGACCAGCCCCATCTCCGGCCCACCGGCCGACCCTGTCCCCGACCTCCTGGCCGGCCCTGTCCTCGGCTCGCCAGCCGGCCCCGGCACCGACGGGCCCAGTCCTCTGGTGAGCCGGCTCGGCGCTGATGGCACTTGGCCGGACCTCGACTACGCCGACCGAGGCGACGGCCGGAACTGGGCGCCGCTGGAACACCTGTCCAGGACCCTCTCCCTGGCACTCACCCCACAGCACCACCCCAGCGCGCTCAGCGCCCTGGACGCCTGGCGCCGCCACGGGCCGCGCAGCGCCAACTGGTGGTACAACGAGATCGCCGCACCCCAACTGGCCGGAGACGCCCTCCTGCTGCTCGCCGACCGGCTCGACCCGGCCGAGCGCACGGCCTGGGGCGCCTGGCTCGCGGGCTGCGCGAGCTCTTGGGAGATGACCGGCCAGAACCTCGTCTGGACCCAGGCGGTCGTCCTGCGCCACGGCCTGCTGGTGGACGACGCCGACCTGCTCTCCTCGGCGGTCGCGCGGATGGCGACGACCCTGCGGCCGACCCACGGCGAGGGGATCCAGGACGACTTCAGCTTCCACCAGCACGGCGCGCAGCTCTACTCCGGCGGCTACGGCTTCGCGCTGGCCGCCGACCTGGGCTTGTGGATCTATGTGGTGTACGGCACACCGTGGGCGTTCGGCGGCGCCGAGGTGGGCTTCTTCACCGACTTCCTGCTGGAGGGCCTGCAGTGGGCGATACACGGGGGCGCCTTCGACTTCACCACCATGGGCCGCAACATCACCCGAGCGGACGCCCACCGACCCACCCCCGACCTGCGAACCGCGATCCGCCGCCTGCGCGCGTCCGGTGCGCCCCGGCAGGCCGAACTGGCGGCGTTCGAACAACGCCTGGCCGAGGCCGAACAGCCGCCCGCGGAACGCACTGCCGTGACCGCTGCGGGCCTCGCCGCCGGGATCGCTGCCAGGCCCGCTTCCGAGACCGCTCTCGGGTCCACTCCTGAGGCCACTGCCGGGACCCCTCTCGGGTCCGCCACAGGGCCTTCTCTCGGCTCCACTCCCGAGACCGCTCTCGGGTCCGCTCTCGGGTGCGCTGCAGAGCCCGCCCCCGGCTCCACTCCTGAGGCCGCTGCTGGGACCGCTCTCGGCTCCACTGCAGGACCCACCCCCAGCCCCACTCCCAGGGACACTGCAGGACCCGCTCTCGGGTCCGGTGCCGGGTCCGAGGCGTCACGGCTCCCTGCCGGGACCGAAGGGGTACAGCCCGCTGCCAGGACCGAGGCCGCACGACCCGCTGCCGGGCCCGTTGGATGTCGTTATTACCCGCGTTCCGACTACCTCGTGCACCGGCGACCCGGCTGGTCGGTGTCGGTGCGTATGTCGTCCACCCGCACCGCGCCCACCGAGAGCATGAACGGCGAGAACCTGCGTGGCCGCCACCTCGGCGACGGCGTCGCCCCCATCCGAGTCGGCGACGGGCCGGAGGACGGCTACCGAGCCGTCATCCCGCTTTGGGATTGGGCGCGGCTGCCCGGTGTGACCGCCGAGCAACCCTCGGACCCGGCGGCGCTCCTCCCCCGTCCCAACGACCGGCACGGCGCGTCACCGGACGTCGACGGCTGGACGGATGGCCGCCACGGCATGGCCGTGATGCGTCTGGCGGGGACCGACCGGATCGCGGACGGCTGGAAGGCATGGTTCTGCTTCGATGACGTCTTCGTCGCGCTCGGGGCCGGGATCACCGCACCGTCGGCCAC
Source organism: Nonomuraea sp. CA-143628 (assembly GCF_050942315.1). NCBI lineage: Bacteria > Bacillati > Actinomycetota > Actinomycetes > Streptosporangiales > Streptosporangiaceae > Nonomuraea > Nonomuraea sp. CA-143628. The sequence continues at coordinate 5,599,003 of NZ_CP192072.1, read as the reverse complement.
GTACCGGGTGGTGACGACGATCGACCAGCGCCTGGCAACCGGCCCGTTGACCATCGGGCCGTTGACCGACGGGCCGGGGACGACCGGGCCGGGGATGACGAGGGCGGGGACGACCGGCGCGGAGATGACCGGCGCGGGGACCATCGGGCCGGGGATGACCGGGCTTGGGACGACCGAGCCCTTCGTGCATCAGGGGCGCATCGGCTACCTGCCGCTGTCCGACCGGGGGTCGCTGTCGGCGCGGGTGGAGCGCCGGAGCGGCAGTTGGGCGGACATCACCGCGACCGGGTCCACCGAAACGCTGACCGCCGAGGTGTTCACCGTCGGCTTCGACCACGGCCCGCGCCCGGCCGACGCCACGTACGCGTGCCTGGTCCTCCCCGGCGCGGACGCGGCGGCCACGGCCGCGCGCTGGGCGGACCCCGGTGTCACCGTCCTGTCCAACACTCCCCTGCTGCAGTCGGTCCGCTGCGACCACAGCGGCGTGACCCTCACCGCCCACCACGACGCGCGAGGGCTGACCTTCACCCGGAGCTGAGGCTTACCCGGTCCACAGCGACCGCAGCAGCTCGACCCTCACCGCCGCCACGACACATGGAGGCTGACCCTCGCCCAGAGCTGAGGCTTACGCGGTCCGCAGCGACCGCAGCAGCGTGCCCGCCACCGCCCGCCACGACGCACAGGGGCTCGCTTTCACGCGGAGCTGAGGTTTACTTCGTTATATCGTTCGATATAGCATCCGAGCCATGATGAACGCACGCCGCGCGCCCGGCGGAGGCGGTCTCGGGCCGACGGGGCGCTTCTTCGGGCCCGGTGAGCTGCGCCTGGCGATCCTGGCCCTGCTCGCCGAGCAGCCCGGCCACGGCTATCAGGTGATGAACCGCCTCGCCGACCGGTTCAACGGGACGTACGAGCCCAGCGCGGGCTCCATCTACCCGACGCTGCAGATGCTGGAGGACGAGGGCCTCGTCCGGGTCGAGGCGGCCGAGGGCCGCAAGGTGCACCACATCACCGAGGCGGGCCAGAGCGTGGTCGGTGAGCAGGCCGAGGAGATCGACCGGCTCTGGGCGCGGGCGGCCAGCCGGAGCGAGTGGGGGATGTTCCGCGAACCCGAGGCGGCCGAGATCATCGGCCCGGCCCTGCGCCTGGTGAAGGCCGCGGTCAAGACGCTCGCCCACGCGCACGGCGACCCCAGGGTGGTCGACGAGATCCAAACGATCTTCATCGAGGCCCGCCGCCGGATCGAGCAGCTGGACCCCCGCCGCCGCTGACCATCCGCGCTGAGCTCCACAGGTCAGCGCTCAGCCCGGCCACAGGTCCGCGCACAAGCCCGTCCGCACGTTCGCGCTCAGCCCGTAGCCCGTACGCGCGCAGCCTGTACGCACTCAGCAAGGAGCTGAAATGAAGACGACCATCACCCGCGCTCTGCGCGACCGGCTGTTCGTCGTCGGGGAGGTGCTGGAGACCGAGCAGGTGACGCCGCGCATGCGGAAGGTCAGGATCGGCGGCGAGGCCCTGAGCGGGCTGAAGTGGACCCCCGGCCAGCACGTCCGGCTGGCGGTCAACGACATCTTCGCCGCCCGTACGTGGTTACGGGGCGAGATCACCGACGCCCTGCGTACGTACTCGATCTGGCACCACGACCCCAGCTGGCAGACCATCGAGCTGATCGGCTTCGACCACGGCGGCGACGGGCCGGGCACGACCTGGATCAGGAACGCCCGCCCCGGCCAGGAGGTCGCCTTCACCAAGCCGGAGGGCAGTCTCGTGGTACGCCCCGCGCCCTACCATCTGTTCGCCGGGGAGGAGACGGCGTCGGTCGCGTTCGGCGCGATGCTGCGCGCGATGCCGCTGGGCGAGACGGTGTTCGGGGCCGTGGAGGCCGATGGGCCCGGCGACCACCTGGACCTGCCGCGCGAGCTCACCCGGGTCTGCCGCGACGGCGCGTCCGCCGCGAGCTCCGAGCTGCTGGTGGAGGCGGTCAGGAAGCTCGACCTGCCGGACGAGCCCGGGGTGGCCTACCTCGCCGGGGAGGCGCGGACGATCCAGGCCGTCCGCGCGCATCTCGTGCGCGAGCGGGGCTGGCAGCGCGGGGACGTCCGGACGAAGCCCTTCTGGGCGCCTGGCAAGCGCGGACTCGACTGACATACGTGTATATAGCGGGCGTGAGATCCTGGGCTGGTGCTTCCTCCGATCGACGAGTTGCGTGAGCTGGTCGCCACCCGCCTGACCGCCTTCGACCGCCGGGAGGTGCCGCCGGCCGAGGGGGTGCGCCGGGCTGCCGTGACGGTGTGCGTGCTCAGGGACCCGGCCGGCCTGCCGTACACGATCCTCATCAGGCGGGCGCCGCGCGGGCGTAATCCCGGGCAGTGGGCGCTGCCGGGCGGGCGGCTCGACGACGGCGAGCAGCCGGTCGAGGCGGCGCTGCGGGAGCTGGCCGAGGAGACGGCCGTCACCGGCGTCGAGGTGGCGGGGCTGCTCGACGACTTCGTCACCGACTCCGGGTTCGTCATCACGCCTGTGGTGGCCTTCGGCGGGGAGCAGCGGCCGGTCGCCGACGCGCACGAGGTGGCCTCGGTGCACGCGGTGCCGCTGGAGCGGTTCCTGGCGCCGGGGGTGCCGCGCTGGCGCGGTGGGCTGCTGCAGATGCCGCTGGGGCCCTCGATCGTGGTCCACGCGCCGACGGGGGCGATTTTGTGGCAGTTCGCGGAGGTCGCTCTGCGTGGCCGTGAGCTGCGGGTCTTCGACGTCGCCCAACCACACTGGACCAGAACCTGACCGTTTCTTTTGGGCCGGTGGAATACGTGCAGCCGGATGTCCGTTAGCATCGAATGGCCGATGTGGTCTGTGTCCCCCGGGCCGCAAATTACCGCCTTCACGGAATACCGTTCGGCTGGAGCCGTGTTGTGCATCTCGCCGAGGAGGCGACCGCCACATCGGCCTTAGGCTTTTCAGGCGCCCCGGTTCCGGCCGGGGCGCCTGCTCTAGGGTGGGTGGCCGGACCGCCGATCATCCAGGAGAGCCCGTTGCTATATGAAGTGGTCAAGTTCGCCGCTACGCCGATCGCCCATGCGATGTGCCGTCCGCACATCTCCGGCGCGGCGCACGTGCCGAGGACGGGACCGGCGATTCTCGCCGCCAACCACTTGTCGGTGCTCGACTCCTACCTGCTGCCCGCGCTGCTGCCGCGGCACGTGACGTTCGCCGCCAAGAAGGAATACTTCTCCGGCAACCCGGTCTCCGGCTGGTTCATGCGCCTGGGCGGCAGCCTGCCCACCGACCGCGACAGCGCGCACGCCGCGCAGGAGATGCTCGACGCCGCCGCCGACCTGCTGGACCGCGGCGAGTTGTTCGGGATCCACCCCGAGGGCACCCGCTCCCCCGACGGCCGCCTCTACCGCGGCAAGATCGGCGTGGCCTGGCTGGCGCTCAAGACGGGCGCGCCCGTGCTGCCGGTGGCCCTCAGCGGCACCGAACGCGTGCTGCCGGTCGGCGCCAAAATGCCGCGCCCGGCCAGGATCGGCATCACGATCGGCGCGCCGATGCGGTTCGAGGGCGACCACAGCAAGGCCCGCGACCGCCGCCGGGTGACCGACGAGATCATGGCCGCGATCCGGGAGCTGTCCGGCCAGGAATACGTGCCGACCTATGCGTCGAGCTTCAAAGCTGCCAGCAATATGTCCTAATTTGTCGCTAAGCTCTGCAACCTGTCGATGACCATGGGGGCTGACCAGTGGCGCGTGGCCGCACCATCGCGATCGTGTCCTGTGTCACCGTGCTGGCGGCGGGGGCCGCTGCCGGTGGCGCGTACTACGTGCTTCATACGAGAGGCACACCCGCCGAGACGGCGCGGCTCTTCGCCGCCGCCTGGCAGTCGGGCGACAAGGCGGCCATGAGCGCCACGCTGGCCGCGCCGCAGCAACTGACGGCGTACGACCAGATGCGCACCGGCCTCGCGGTCGAGTCGACCTCGGTCAAGCTCGGCACCGTCACCAAGTCCGGCGACGACCGGGCCCGCGTGCCGTACACCACGACCTTGAAGCTGAAGAACATCGGCGACTGGACCTACGAGGGACAGATCGACCTGAAGGTGGCCGATCGCGCCTGGAAAGTCGACTGGACGCCCAAGACCCTGCACCCGTCGCTGACCGCCGGCGCCACGTTCGCGCTCAAGACGCGCTGGCCCGACCGGGCGAAGATCACCGACGCCGACGGCGGCCGCATCGACGACGGCTCGGCCGGCGGGTCGGTGCAGCAGCTCGTCGGCTACCTCGACAAGGCGACCAAGAAGGACGTGGCCAAGCTCGGCTCCGCCTACCAGGTCGGCCAGACCGTCGGCAAGGGCAGCGGGCTGCAGGAGACGTTCCAGAAGCAGCTGGCCGGCACCCCGGCGACCGAGATCAAGGTCGGCGACAAGACGCTGCAGACGGTCGAGGGCAGCGGGGGCGAGGATGTGAAGACGACGCTCGACCCGCGCGCGCAGGCCGCCGCGGTCGCCGCCGTCAAGGACGTCAAGAAGCCCACCTCGATGGTCGCGATCAAGCCGAGCACGGGCGAGATCCTGGCCGTGGTCAACAACCAGGGCGGCTTCAACCGGGCGCTCGACGGCCGCTACCCGCCGGGCTCGACGTTCAAGGCCGTCACCGCGATCGGGCTGCTGGCGGCCGGGATGTCACCGGAGGACAAGGTGACCTGCCCGATGTACGCGACGGTGGGCGGGCTGAAGATCCGCAACTCCGAGAAGGAGGAGTTCGGGTCGCTGTCGTTCCTCGACTCCTTCGCGCACTCCTGCAACACCACGTTCGCGCCGCTGGCCGAGAAGCAGCTGGGTGCCGAGAAGCTGCTGAAGGTGGCCGAGGACGTCGGGTTCAACCAGCCGCTGAACATCGGGGTGCCGGCCACCAAGGCCAGCTTCCCCAGACCGGAGTCGGACGCCGAGCTGGCCGCCGAATCGTTCGGACAGGCCAGGATCACGGCCAGTCCGCTGTCGATGGCCTCGGTCGCGGCGGCCATCGCCGACGGCACCTGGCGGCCGCCCACGCTGGTGCCCGACCTGAAGCAGAAGGCGGCCGAGCAGCCGCTGCCGGAGGGCGTCAAAACCAATCTGCACGCCATGATGGCCGCCGTCGTCTCCAAGGGCACCGCCAAGGCGTCCGGGCTGCCCTCGGGCACTCGCGGCAAGACGGGCACGGCGGAGTACGGCACCGGCGACAAGCTCCAGACTCATGCCTGGTTCATGGGGTTCAAGGATGACGTGGCCTTCGCCGTGGTGGTGGAGGGCGGCGGCACCGGGGGCAAGGTGGCGGCCCCGGTGGCGGCCACCTTCCTGCGCCAACTGTGACCTGATCTGCCCGCCTATGCCCGGGCGGTCACGTTCCTCTGTGACTGCTTGGACATCGGGTCACATTCCTCTGTGACCCGATCAGCCTGCCAGGCCGCCTCTGTCCAGGCGGACTCTTTCCATCGGACCGGTCTCGTCCGCGTGGCCCCTTGCCGCGGGGCCCGTCGTGACCGGCGCGGGGCGGGTGTTCTGGTGGTAGACCCGCCACTGGTCGATGCCGGGGAACGTGCCGATCGTCAGCTCCGCCAGCAGCGCTCCGGTCCACGCCTCCTCGGCCACGCTCATGGCCAAGGCGTACTCGGACTCGATGAGGAACAGCCGCGGGATCTCGCCGCGCTCGACCTCCAGGGTCTCGCGCTGGACGGCGATCCGGTCACGGAGCAGCGCAAGCCGCCGCCGGAGCAGCGCGGTGACCTCGTCAGGGTCGAGCCCGCCCATCACCGACAGCCCGGCCTCGAACCCCGTCGGCTCCCGCTCAGGAGTCCCCAGAAGCTCGCGCGTCCAGTCCTCGGCCTCCTCGCGGCCGTCGGCGGTGATGCGGTAGACGGTCCGCTCGGGCCGGCCCCCTTGCCGGGCGCTCTGGGTGGCCTTGATCAAACCGTGCTTCTCCAGATTGCGTACCACTGTGTAGAAGGAGCCCCACTTGATGGGCGTCTCGCGGTCTTTACCACGGGCCCGCAGGACGGATGCCATCTCGTACGGATGCATCGGTCGTTCCGCGACCACCGTGAGCACGGCGAGGGCCAGCAGATTGGCCACCCGGCGTCGTTGCGCCACCCACACCATCCTCGTAGACGAATATTCGTGGGCGACTATACGCATGCGAGTATTCCTGGAGCAATAGGGCTTGTGTCGCCAGGCGGGCGAGATCGCGGCCTGCGGGCACTGCACACGGTGTCTGGCATCGCCGAGTTGGTCGGCGTACGCGGCGGCGTTCCGACGCACTGCGTCAGCACCTAGCGCACGGCGTCTCGCGTCTGGCGCACGACGTTTGGCGCCTCGGGCACGGCGCCTCGGGCACGGCGTCTCGCGGCGCGCGGCGTCTGGCGCTCTGGTGCCTCGGCACGGCGTCTCACGCGCGGCGCGCGGCGCACGGGGCACGGCGTCTGGCGCCTGGCGTCTCGCTTACAGCGTCTGGCGCACAGAGCACGGGCATGGGCACGGCGTTGGGTGCACAGCGCGTGGTGTCTGGCGTACGGGCGTCACAAAACGCCGGATATTTCGGGAGATGCGCTAGAGCGACGCGGCCAGCGCGAGGGCCGTCGCGGCCTCGTGCTGCAGGACCATGATCAGCAGCGTCGCGACCAGAGTGGCGATCAGCAGCCAGCTGATCAGGATGATGACCGTCGAGCGGCGCGGCCTGCGCCGGCGGCCGGACTGCCCGTCGACCTTCTCCTCGCTGCGACGAGCCCGCTCGTTGAACGACTCCAACCTCGCCACGAGTCGCGGATCGTCGTCGACGAGGTGCTGCTCGATCTGTGCCAGCATCCGCTCCTCGTCCTGCGACCAGGCCATGGGTGCACCTCCGGAACGCAAGCTCTGTGCCGGGTTTCTGCCCAACCATGAAGATCATTAGCCCCCGCCCAAGCAGGTAATTGCCACCTCTTTTCATTTGCGATCTTCATCGAACTTTTGTTCTAATCATGGGATGCGCTGGGACAACCTGCGCCTGGCCGACTCCGGCCGGGACGATCCGGCCGTGCCGCTGTTCGCCCGTGGCGCGGTCACCCGCACGTTCGACACTCCCGAGTTCAAGGGGATGACCTTCTACGAGATCCAGGCCCGCTCGATCATCAACCGGGTGCCGGCGGCCAGCCGGGTTCCGTTCGAGCACACCATCAACCCCTATCGGGGCTGCGGCCACCGCTGCGTCTACTGCTTCGCGCGCAAGACCCACCAATACCTCGACCTCGACGCCGGCGCCGATTTCGACTCGAAGATCGTGGTCAAGGTCAACGCCGCCGAACTGGCCCGCAAGGAGCTGGTGGCGCCCCGCTGGCAGGGCGGCCCCATCGCCATGGGCACGAACGTCGACTGCTACCAGCGAGCCGAGGGCCGTTATCGGCTGATGAGGGGCATTTTGGCCGCCCTGCGCGACGCCGCGAACCCGTTCTCGATCCTCACCAAGGGCACGCTCATCCTGCGCGACCTCGACCTGCTGACCGAGGCCGCCGAGGTCACCCAGGTGAGCGCCAGCGTGTCGGTCGGCTTCGCCGACCCCGACCTGTGGCGCTCAGTCGAGCCCGGCACCCCCGCCCCGCGCCGACGGCTGGAGGTCTGCGCCACGCTCAACGACCACGGCATCCCCTGCGGCGTGCTGATGGCGCCGATCCTGCCGTACCTCACCGACTCCCCCGAACAGCTCGAACGCACGGTCAAGGAGATCGCTCAGGCGGGCGCCACCCACCTGGCGCCCATCGTCCTGCACCTGCGGCCCGGGGCGCGCGAGTGGTGGCTGGGGTGGCTGTCGCGCGAGCATCCTCGGCTCGTGCCGCGCTACCTGGAGCTGTACGGAAGGGGCGCCTACGCTCCGCAGGCCTATCAGCGGCGCATCACCGACCAGGTCAAGGAGCTGGCCCGACGCCACGGTGTCGGCCGGGCGAGCGCGGCATCAGCCCGCCGGCTCCCGTCCAGCCCCGAGTTCGCTCCGCAAGCCCACCCCGAGCCCGCTCAACAGGCCCGGCCCGTCCCGACGGCACGGCAGCTCAGCCTCCCCGGCCTGTGACAGGTGCGGTAGTGCTCGACCTCCCCGGCCCGTGGTGTGGCGGCTCGGCCTCTCCGACCCGTGACGGGCCGGCGGGTGAGTGAGCGGCGAAATAAATCGCTGGCCACGCGGCCGACCCCGGTGCCATCATGAGGCCGTTTCTGACGCCGACCAGCAGGAGTATGTAATGCGGTGCCTTCGAGTCTCCCAGCGCCCCATTGGCACGAGAGTTCTCGAGGCTTCGACCACGCATGTACATCCTCAACATCGGCATCCTCGCGCATGTAGACGCGGGTAAGACCAGCCTGACCGAGCGGCTGCTGTTCCAGACCGGCGCGATCGACCGGCTGGGCAGCGTCGACGACGGCAGCACACAGACCGACAGCGGGGCGATCGAGCGGCGCCGCGGCATCACCATCCGCACCGCCGTCGCCTCCTTCACCGTGGGCGACCTACGGGTCAACCTCATCGACACACCCGGCCACGCCGACTTCGTGGCCGAGGTCGAACGCGCGCTCGGCGTGCTCGACGGCGCCGTGCTGGTGCTGTCGGCCGTCGAAGGGGTTCAGCCGCACTCGCGGCTGCTGATGAAGACGCTGCGCAGGCTGCGGGTGCCTACGCTGATCTTCGTCAACAAGATCGACCGGGCCGGGGCCAGGGAGCGGGAGCTGCTGGAGGACATTCGGCGGTGGCTCTCGCCGTACACCGTCGCCTTGAACACCGTCGAGGAGATCGGCGGTCCGGATGCCCGTACGCGCCGCATCATCGGCCCGGACGAGGCGGACGGTTCCGGCGATTCCGCCCTTGGCGGCCAGGTGGCCGAGATGCTGGCCGAGCATGACGACGGCATCCTGGAGTCGCTTGTCGAGGGGCGGGCGCCGAACGGCCGGCAGGTGTGGGCGGCGATGGCCCGGCAGTGCGCCGACGGGGTGCTGCATCCGGTGCTGTTCGGGTCGGCGATGACCGGGCGGGGTGTCGGCGATCTGCTCGACGGGTTCCGGCTGTTGCCTGCCACGGCCCTGCCAGGCACGCCCGAAACGAGCTCCGCCATAGCGGGCACGGCCGGGTCGGGCACGACCGCGTCGGGTGAGGCGCTCAAAGCGACCGTGTTCGCGATCGAGCGGGGCACCGCCGGGGAGAAGGTCGCCTATCTGCGGATGCGGTCCGGCGTGCTGCGGGCGCGGCAGCGGGTGCCCTTCCATCGCCTTCGCCGTGACGGGACGGTGGAGGAGTACGGTGGGCGGCCGACCGCGGTGCGCGTGGCCGGGTCGGCGGAGTCGCAGGCGGTGGCCGGGGACATCGCGAAGGTGTGGGGCGTGCCCGAGGTCCGGGTCGGCGACCACCTCGGCCTCCTGCCAAGCGACCGGCTCAGCACCCCGCCAAGCAGCCGCCTCGACACCCCACCAGACGGCCGCCACGGCACCGCGCCTGACGATCACCTCGGCACCGCGCCGGACAGGCGCCTCGGCACCTCAGCAGAGGGCCGCCTCAGCACCCCACCAGAGGACACGCCCAAGAGTGGGCACTTCCCGGCGCCCAGTCTGGAGACGGTGGTCAGGCCGCGGGTTCCCGGGCAGGAGGGCCGGCTGCATGCCGCGCTCGCCGCCCTGGCCGAGCAGGATCCGCTGATCGGCACCCGCGCCCTGCCCGGCGGCCAGACGTCGGTCCTGCTCTACGGGGAGGTGCAGAAGGAGGTCATCGCCGAGACGCTGGCCGGGGAGTTCGGGGTGGAGGCGGTGTTCGAGCCGACCCGGCCCGTCTATCTCGAACGGCCCGCCCGCCGGGCGGAGGTCGTCGAGGAGATCGCCCGCCACGGCCGTAACGACTTCGTCGCCACCGTCGGCCTGCGGGTGGAGCCCGCCGCCATCGGGTCCGGTGTCGGATATCGGCTGGGTGTGGATCTGGGGTCGCTGCCGCTGGCCTTCCACCGGGCCATCGAGGACACCGTACGCGACACGCTGTCCGAGGGCCCGCACGGCTGGCCGGTCACCGACCTCCTGGTCACGCTGACCAGAACCGGTTATGACAGCCCGGTCACCACGGCGGCCGACTTCCGGGGGCGGACGACGAACGTGCTGCGGCGGGCGCTGCGCCAGGCGGGCACCCGGGTGTACGAGCCGTGCCACCGCTTCGAGCTGGAGGTGCCGCCGGAGTCGCTGAGCGCGGCGACCGTACGGCTGGCGGCGCTGGGCGCCGTGGTGGCCGATGCCGTGCGGCGGGAGGCGGTGTGGCTGGTCAGCGGCGACATCCCGGCCGTGGCGGTGCGTGAGTTCGAGCTGGCGCTGCCCGGCCTGTCGCATGGCGAGGGCGTGTGGTGGTCGCGGCCCTTCGGTGATCGTCCCGCCCGAAGGTAACGATATGTCACCAGTTGTCCACTGACAGTTACTTCACATGTCGGTTTTCTGCCGGAAATGGGTACTAAGGCGGTTGATGTACTTATCCCACATCATCTGTTCAGGGGGAACCAATGGCTCAGACGAACAAGAAGCCGGCCGCCAAGCCCGGCAAGACCAAGAAACAGACGATCAAACCCGCCCGCCCGGACAAGGACGTCAAGGACGCCAAGAAGGAGCCCAGGAAGCCGGACATGTCCTGACGCGGTGAAAGGATCAGGCAGCCGCGGCCGGAGTCCCGGCTGCCTGATCACGGAGCACACATGTCCGCCTACCTGCGCTTCCCCTCTATCTTCCAGGACGTGGTCGTTTTCGCGGCCGAGGACGACCTGTGGATGGTCTCCGCCCTCGGGGGGCGCGCTTTCCGTCTGACCGCCGGGCTCGCCGAGGCCGGCTACCCGCGCATCTCGCCGCGCGGCGACCAGCTCGCCTTCGTCGGGCGCGAGGAGGGCCCGGAAGAGGTGTACGTCATGCCCGCCGACGGGGGCGCGGCCCGGCGGGTCACCTATCACGGAGCCCGCTGCACCGTGACCGGCTGGGACCCCGAGGGCCGCATCCTGTACGCCAGCGACGAGTGCCAGCCGTTCGAGGGCCGCAAGTGGCTGCACCGGGTCGCGCCGGGCGGCGTGCCGCACCGCCTGCCGTACGGACCGGCGAACTCCATCGCCCACGGCCCCCGCGGCATGATCGTCCTGGGCCGCAACACCGCCGATCCCGCGCGCTGGAAGAGGTACCGCGGCGGCACCGTCGGCGATCTGTGGATCGACCCCGACGGTGAAGGCCGCTTCCGCCGGCTCATCCGGCTGCCCGGCAATCTGGCCTCGCCCTGCTGGAGCGGTGACCGCGTCTGCTTCCTGTCCGATCACGAGGGCGTCGGCAACGTGTACTCCTGCACTCCGGACGGCGACGACCTGCGCAAGCACACCCACCACGACGACTACTACGCCCGCAATCTGTCCGGTGACGGCCACCGCCTCGTCTACCACGCGGGCGCCGACCTCTACCTGCTCGATCCCGGGGACGCGCCCCAGCGGATCGACGTACGGCTGGCCAGCTCCAGGACCCAGCGCAACCGCAGGTTCGTGGAGGCCGACGACTACCTCGAGAGCGCCACGCTCACTCCCGACGGCAGCGCCCTGACCGTCACCGCCCGCGGCAAGGCGTACACCATGGCCGGTTGGGAAGGGCCGGTCCGGCAGCACGGCGAGCCCGACGGCGTCCGCTACCGCTTCCTGACCTTCCTCAACGACGGCCGCCGCCTCATCGCCGCCGCCAGCGACGACGGTGACGAGGAACGGCTGGTCATCCTCGGCGACCCGGCCGCCCCGGAGATCGCCCGGCTCGGGCGGATCACCGCGCTGGTGCCCGATCCCGCCCACGACCGCGTCGCCGTGACCAACCACCGCGACGAGCTGCACCTCGTCGATCTGGCCACCGGGCGGGCCGTACTCGTCGAGGCCAACCCGCACGGCCCGCCGGCGGACCCCGCCTGGTCGCACGACGGCCATTGGCTCGCGTACGCCACCCCGCTGAACGCCCACACCGCCGCGATCATGCTGCACCACCCCGCGACCGGCCAGACCGTCGCCGCCACCGAGCCCCTGCTCGAGGACTCCCGCCCCGCCTTCGACCCGCGCGGCCGCTATCTCTACTTCATCGGCCAGCGCGTCTTCTCTCCCGTCTACGACCAGCTCCAGTTCGACCTGGGCTTCCCCCTCGGCACCCGCCCCTACGCCATCGCGCTGCGACAGGACGTCCCCGACCCGTTCGTCCCGAACCCCCGCCCTCTGGGAGCGAAGGACGACGAGGAGGAAGAGGAGGAGGGCGAGCCCGAGCCGCTGCGCGTCGACCTCGAGGGCCTGTCCCGCCGCGTCACCGCGTTCCCCTTGCCGGAAGGCCGCTACGAACGCGTCGCCGGGCTGCCGGGCAAGGCTCTCATTCTCAGCAGTCCGCTGCAGGGTGACAGCATTCTGGATCTGTACGACTTCACCAAGGGTGAGAGCGAGACCTTCGCCCGCGGCGTCAGCGACTTCGAGCTGGGCCGCGATCACAAAACGCTCCTGTACCGGGCGGGCCACCGGCTGCGCGTGCTGAAGGCCACCGAGACGCCCGACGACGACGGCGACACCCCGGGCCGCGAAACCGGGTGGATCGACCTGTCCCGGATCAAGGTGTCGGTCTGCCCGGCGGCGGAATGGCGGCAGATGTTCCGGGAAGCGTGGCGCCTGCAGCTCGAGAACTTCTGGACCGAGGACATGGCCGGCGTCGACTGGCACGCCGTCTACGAGCGCTACCTGCCGCTCGTCGAACGCGTCAGCACCCGCGGCGAGTTCTCCGACCTGCTGTGGGAGCTCCACGGGGAGCTGGCCACCAGTCACGCCTACGAGAGCGGCGGCGAGTATCGGCCGGGCCCCGACTACACGCAGGGCAAGCTCGGCGTCGACTGGGACTATCACGACGGTGTCTACCACATCGGCGCCATCGTCACCGGCGACGCGTGGAACCCCGAGGCCACCTCCCCGCTCAACCGGATCGGCCTGGACGTACGGCCGGGCGACGCGGTCCTGGCGATCAACGGCGCCCCCATCGGCGAGACCGCCACCCCCAACGAACGCCTGGTCAACCAGGCCGACGAGGAGGTCGAGCTCACTCTGCGCCGCGACGATCGCGTCTTCACCGCCGTCGTACGCGCCATCGCCGACGAGGGGCCCGCCCGCTACCGCGACTGGGTCAACCTCAACCGCGCCCGCTGCCATCAGCGCTCGGACGGCCGCGTCGGATACGTACACATTCCCGATATGGGCACCGACGGGTTCGCCGAGTTCCACCGCGGCTTCCTGGCCGAGCACGACCGTGACGCGCTCATCGTCGACGTCCGCTTCAACGGCGGCGGCAACGTCTCGGCGCTGCTGCTGGAGAAGCTGGCCCGCCGCAGACTCGGCTACGACTATCCCCGCTGGGGAGACCCCGAGCCCTACCCGCCGGAGTCGACGCGCGGTCCGCTGGTCGCCATCACCAACGAATGGGCCGGCTCCGACGGCGACATCTTCAGCCACACCTTCAAGCTGCGGGGCCTCGGCCCGCTCGTCGGCAAGCGAACCTGGGGCGGGGTCATCGGCATCTGGCCGCGGCACCGGCTGGCCGACGGCACTGTCACCACACAGCCAGAGTTCTCCTTCGCCTTCGACGACGTCGGCTGGCAGGTCGAGAACTACGGCACCGACCCCGACATAGAGATCGACATCACCCCGCAGGACTACGCGGCGGGCACGGACACCCAGCTCGAAAAGGCCATCGACGTGATTCTCGGGCTGCTGGCCGAACACCCCCCGCACACCCCGGATCCAACACATCGGCCACGGATGCAACCTTAAGAGGATTTGCAACGTCTATAGATCATGCGTGGGGTTAGTCCTCGGGGATGGACAGGACACTCCACCGAAGCGGGACAATAAGCCGGTGGCGAATTCGCACACATCGTCATTGGCCACTTGTGTAGGGACACTCTCGGTTCAAGGGGGACTTCTCAGGTGCGCGCACTGGCACGCAAGGGCAAGTCGGCGATGGTCCGGCTGTACAAGGGCTACAACCGCCGCAAGGTGCGCAAAGCGCCGCCGCCGTCCACGGACAAGGTCAGGATTCTGATCCTGCACGCGTACGGCATGGGCGGCACGATCAGGACCGTCTTCAACCTCGCCAGTTATCTGGCCGAGAACCACGACGTGGAGATCGTCAGCATCCTGAAGGAGGCTGAGGAGCCCTTCTTCCCGATCGACCCACGGGTCAAGTTCCGCTTCCTGGACGACCGGCTGAACCCCGGCCCGGATCCGGTACGCGCCATGCTGTCGAAGAGGCCGAGCAAGCTCATCCCGCCGGAAGAGTCGGCCTTCCACCGCTTCAACCTGTGGACCGACCTGAAGCTGGCCCGCTACATCCGCTCGCTCGACACCGGGATCCTCATCTCCACCAGGCCCGGCCTCAACCTGGCGATGGCTCAGTTAGCGCTGCCGAGCGTCATCACCATCGGCCAGGAGCACGTCGCGCTGCGTACCCAGCCGGAGGCGGTACAGGAGCTGATCAAGTGGCGCTACCGCCGCTTCGACGCGCTGGCCACCCTCACCAAGGCCGACCTGCGCGACTACCGCGCCGCCCTGCCCAAGAAGCCGAAGCGGCTGATCCGCATCCCCAACGCCGTGCCGCCGATGACCGGCGACGTGGCCAAGCTCGACTCCAAGGTCGTCATCGCCGTCGGCCGGCTGACCCGCCTCAAGGGCTTCCACCGGCTCATCGTCGCCTGGGAGGAGGTCGCCAAGACCCACCCCGACTGGAAGCTGCGCATCTACGGCGCCGGCCCCCAGGAGGACAACCTGCGCCAGCAGGTGATCGACGCGGGTCTCGAAGACCAGATCGAGCTGCCCGGCGCCACCTCCGACGTCGGCGCCGAGCTGGAGAAGGCGTCCATCTTCGTGCTCAGCTCGCGCCACGAGGGCTTCCCGATGACCATCCTGGAGGCCATGGCCAAGGGGCTGGCCATCGTCAGCTTCAACAGCCCGCACGGGCCGAAGGAAATGATCACCGACGAGGTCGACGGGCTGCTGGTCAAGCCGCGTACCAACGCCAACCTCGCCACCTCGCTCCTGCGCGCCATCGAGGACGAGGAACTGCGCCGCCGCCTGGCGGCCGGAGCGCTGGAGACGGCGCGCACGTACGACGGGGACGTCATCGGCGCGCAGTGGGACGCCCTGTTCGAGGAGCTCCTGGCCCGCCGCAACGGCACCTACGTCAAGCCGGCGCGGCCCGCGCCCGCGGAACCAGCGCCAGCCGAATCGGCACCCGCGGAAGCGGCGCCGGCCGAGCCCGCGCGGACTCCGTGGTCCTCCTGACGGCCGGCTAAGTGCGGCTCGTCAGCTCGACCGGCTCCGCGATGACGTCCACCAGCGCCCCGTTGCGGTGGACCGTGATCGGCAGGGGCCGCCCGATCGCCTCGGCGAACATCAGCCGCTGCAGGCTCTGCGCGTCGCCCACCGGATGGCGGTCCGCGCTCAGCACCAGATCCCCCGCCCGCAGACCGGCCCGGTCGGCGGGCGATCCGGGCATCACCTCCACCACCCGCAGCGCGCTGTCCTGGCCGGTCCGCCGCCGCAGCGGCTCGCTCAGCGGCGCCGGCGAGGTCACCAGCCCGAGGTAGGCCCGTCGTACCCGGCCGTCCTTGATCAGCGTGGCGATGATCGCCCGCGTCGTGCTGTTGACCGGCACGGCCAGCCCCACCCCGACGCCGGCCACGGCCGTGTTGACGCCGACCACCCGCGCCCGCGAGTCGGCAAGCGCTCCTCCGGAGTTGCCGGGGTTCAGGGCCGCGTCGGTCTGGATCACGTCCTCGATGAGGCGTACGGCCTGACCGCTCCGGGCCGGTAACGACCGCCCCAGTCCCGACACCACGCCGGCCGTCACCGAGCCGGCCAGCCCCAACGGGCTGCCCACCGCCACCACGAGCTGTCCCACCACCAGCTCGTCGCTGTCACCCAGGACGGCGGGCTCCGGCGTGGGCACCTGCGCCCTGATCACCGCCAGATCCGACAGCGGGTCGCGCCCCACCACCAGGAACTCACCCGACGACCCGTCGGCGAACGCCACCGTGCCCGCCTTCGACGAGCCCACCACGTGCGCGTTGGTCAGCAGGAACCCGTCGGCCGTGAAGACCACCGCCGACCCGCTGCCCCGATCCGCCCGGACACTGGCCACCCTCGGCAGCAGCTCGGCCGCCACCGAGGAGACGACGCGGGAGTAATCATCCATGACGACACCCTTCTCAGTTGCTTACATCATTACTCCGCAACTGAGAAAACGGCCACCACCCATGAAGATCCACGCCCGGATCAACAGGACCGTGCGCCACACACCCCTCTCTCTGCCGCCTCAAACCTCTCACTGTGTCAAACACCACAATGTCGGGAATTGATCTCTAGAGAACCTGTGCCCAAGAATCCCCGGAGGCGTACTTGAGCACAAAGGAAACGGTCGCCCTACTGGCGGGGGGCGTCCTGGTCGTCTCCCTCGTCAGCGGCACCAAGACCAGCCCGGCCACCGCGTCCAGCCCCCTCACCAACACCAGCGGAACCCGCCCAGGACTCGCCCCCATCGCCACCGACGCCGACCGGGCCAGCGCCCGCACCCTCATCAAGCGGCTCCGGGTCAAGGGCCGCGGCCCCAAGACCGGCTACGAGCGGACCAGGTACGGCGACAACTGGGCCGACACCGCCACCGGCGTCCCGTACGCCCGCAACGGCTGCCGTACCCGCGACGACCTGCTCGCCCGCGACGGCCAGGACGTCAAGTATCGCCAGGGCTCCCGCTGCGAGGTCGTCTCCCTCGTCCTGACCGACCCCTACACCGGCCGGACCATCGACTGGCGCAAGGCCCACGCCGACGAGATCCAGGTCGACCACGTCATCCCGCTCGCCTACGGCTGGCGGATGGGCACGCCGCGCTGGTCGATGTCCAAGCGCGTGGACTTCGCCAACGACCCGCTCAACCTGCTGCCCGTCTACGGCGCCGCCAACGAGCAGAAGGACGCCTCAGGGCCGGCGGGCTGGCTGCCGCCGCAACACCGTATCCGCTGCGCCTACGTCACCCGCTTCGCCCAGGTCGCGCTCAAGTACGACCTGCCCGTCACCCGCGCGGACAAGAACGCCATGCTCGCCCAGTGCCGCTGACCGCCGCTCAGAAGATCAGCACCGCTTAGTAGACCAGCACCGCCCAGATGACCAGCGCCGCTCAGAGCACGTCGATCCACTCGAAGCCGCTCTTGAACGTCAACTGGGCCAGGGCCCGCTGCCCCTGGGCGTTGGGGTGGAAGTAGTCCCACTTGCTGATGTAGTCGAGCGTGAACGGGTAGGCGAACACCGCGCCCCCGTCCGTACGGCACGCGGTTCCGAGCGTCGCGCACGCCTCGGCGGCCTCGTGGTTGTAGGCCATCACGCGCGCCCGGACCCGGGCCCGGCGCGCCACGTCCGCGCGCTTGGCCGACGAAGGGGAGGCCAGCATCGTGGGGCAGATCCGGCCGAGTGTCCAGAACGTGCGCGCCAGCGCGTTGCTCTTTCCGACCTGCCACAATCTGCGCAGGTCGGGAATGCTGGCGAAGAACACCCTGACCCCCGGCACCCCGGCCCGCAACTCCGCCAGAGCCGCGTCGAGCCGCTGCCGGTAGACGTTCACGGGCGTCATGTCCTTCTCCGCTGGCTTGCAGGCGTCCTGAGCGCCGATGAGAATTGTGACGTATGTCGCCTTTGCGGTGATCGCCTGCTTCACCTGGCCCATCAGGTCCGCGCTCGTCGACCCGGGCACCGCGAAGTTGCGGTTGTGCCCCATGATCGACCGGCTCAGTCCGGCCAGCCGCAGGTAATGGCTGGTCACCTCGGTGTTGTCCCCCGCCGACCAGGAGCGGGAGGTGCACGAGACGTACCAGCCGCACGCGTTGAACCCCGCCGAGATCGAGTCTCCCAACGCCGCCATGATCTCTGGGACAGGCTCCGCCGAGGACGACGCGTGTGCCGTACCGGAACCGAGAAGAACGAGGGCAGCGGCGAAGAGGGGTGCGAGACGAGTGATCATGCGGCCCAAAGTAGGGATGGGCGCGGAGGCCGACTATGTCGTCAAGGCAACATCTGCCATCTCGGGACCGTGTTCATATCGCTGCTTGACAGTCATGATCCGATGGGGATGCTCCGAATATCATGCGGGTTCCCCCTTTATCTGGGTTCATTGACCGTAACCGGTCATTCACGGGGGTCCCAGTCGAACGTGTTCAGTTCCCGCATAGAGTGTCTGGGTGAGTGTCGCGCTCGGAACCACCCGCCCGCTACCGGTTCGCACCGCCCCCATAGGTGACCCCGGTGACCTGCTGGCCTCCCTGCCCCGGACCGCCGCCCCCTATGCCTGGATCCGGCACGGCGAAGGACTCGTCGGCTGGGGTGAGGCCGCGCGGGTGGCCGTTCCCGCAGGTCCCGACCGGTTCGCCTGGGCGAGCCGGTGGCTCGCCGACCTGTTCGGCGACGCCCACATGGACGGCTATTTCGACGGTCCCGGTGGGATGCCCGGGGTCGGGCCCGTCGCCTTCGGCTCCTTCACCTTCGACGAGAACGCCGCCGGCTCCGTCCTCGTCGTGCCCCAGACCGTACTCGCCCGGCGCGACGGCCGCGCCTGGCTCACCACCATCGGCGACGCGCGCCTCGAACCCCTCACGCCCGTACGCGATCCGGGCCGCATCAGCTACGGTGACGGCAGCCTGTCCGCCCCCGAATGGGAGCATGTCGTCGCCCAGGCCACCCGGCGCATCCGCGAGGGCGAGCTGGAGAAGGTCGTCCTGGCCCGCGACCTGATCGCCACGGCCGAGCGGCCGATCGACGTACGCCTCCTGCTCGACCGCCTCGCGCAGCGCTATCCCGACTGCTACACCTTCTCCGTCGCCGGGCTCGTCGGCGCCACCCCCGAGCTGCTCATCCGGCGCACCGGCAAGGAGATCGAGTCGCTCGTCCTGGCCGGCACCACGCCGCGCGGCACCGGTCCGGCCGACGACCTGGCCCGCGGCGCGGCGCTGTTCGCCTCGGCCAAGGACCGGCACGAGCACGAGTGCGCGATCGCGTCCGTACGCGAGACGCTCGCCCCGCTGTGCTCGTCGCTGCAGACGCCCGACGAGCCGGAGCTGCTCATGCTGCCCAACGTCCAGCACCTGGCCAGCCACGTCACCGGGCGCCTGGCCGACGGCGCGTCGGTGCTCGACGTGGTCGCCGCCATGCACCCGACCGCGGCTGTGGGCGGCACGCCCACCGACACCGCCATCAAGGTGATCCGGGAGCTGGAGGGGATGGACCGCGCGGGCTACGCGGGTCCGGTCGGGTGGATCGACGCGCACGGGGACGGGGAGTGGGGGATCGCGCTGCGGTCGGGGATCGTCCGGGGGCGCCGGGCGCGCCTGTTCGCGGGCGCCGGCATCATGGGCGACTCCGACCCGAGCTCCGAGCTCGCCGAGGCGCAAGCGAAGTTCCGCGTGATGCAATACGCCCTCGAGGGGTGAACTGCCGGTTTTTGTTACGGTCTGATTTTCTGTTACGGCAAGCACAGGAGGCCCCAGACGCCGTACGTGGCTGAGGGCCTCCAGGGACACGGCCGCTGAGCCCGCACAGGGCCGGCCGCCGTTACGGCCGCATTCTTACCCGGCTACGTGGATTCTGTTGCCCGGTGTCACCTGAGCCCTGCCCGCCGTCAGAGTGGCCAGCCAATCCGCGAAGGCGGCGGTCTCGTCGTCCGCCACCGCCACCGTGAAAACGACCTTGCTGCCGTAGGACACCTCCCTGATGGGGTGTCTCGATGCCCGTAGGTCGTTCTCTATGCGGCCCGCCTGGTCGTGGGCCACTGTCACGTCGATGAGCGTCGCCGGGATCATCCTGGTTGGTCGTGCCTGGTCCAGGGTCTCGGTCACCGCGGAGCTGTAGGCGCGGACCAGGCCGCCGGCGCCCAGGAGGGTGCCGCCGAAGTAGCGGGTCACCACCGCCACCACGTCGTTGAACCCTCTGCCGGTCAGGGCCTGGAGCATGGGGGTGCCCGCCGTGCCGCCTGGTTCGCCGTCGTCGTCACCCTTCCGGTCGTCGCCGATCACGTAGGCCGTGCAGTTGTGGGAGGCGCTCGGGTGCAGGTGGCGGCGTTCGGCGATGAAGGCCGAGGCTTCCGCGGGTGTCCTCGCCGGGGCTACCGCGCAGATGAAGCGGGAGCGGCGGGCCTCCGTCTCGTGCTCGATGGCGGCGCTGAGAGTGAGATAGGAGGACACGTCCACAGATTAGTGCTCGCCGGACAGGCCGTTGGGGCTGGCATCCCCCGCCCGGTCATGGGCTACGGCCGCTCTCCACTGATGCCGGCGCCGTGCGCGAGCTCACGCCACGGGACTGGTCCATCTGCCGCCATTCACGCCGCAACCCGGTCAGCCCGATGGTGAGGAAGTAGACCGCCCCGCACGCGACCAGCACCGGTGACAGTCCGGCGGCGGCCACCGCCGCGCCTGCCATGAGCCCGCCCAGCGGAATCCCGGCCCAGGCCAGCGAGTCTCCCAGCGCGTTGACCCGCCCCAGCAGCCGTCGCGGCACCCGCTCGAATTGGATGGCGCCCAGAATCGGGTTGATGAGCCCTCCGCCGAGCCCGCTCACCGCGAACACGACCAGCATCACCCACACCGGCGCGTCCATCGCCAGGACCAGGTACCTCGGCGGCCCCACCACCAGGAAGGCCACGAAGAACACCGCCCGCCGCCGCATCCGGTGTGCCACCGCGGCGGCCACCAGGCTCCCGCCGACCGCCGCCAATCCCATGGCGGCGCTGTTCAGCCCGATCACGGCCGGGCCGTGGCCGGACTCCCGGGCCCACACCGGCACGAGTACCTGGGCGAACGCGGCGTCCAGCAGGTTCGTCACAGCGACCATGAGGCTGAGGGCCAGCAGCATCGGCTCGGCACGCAGGAAGGCGACCCCCTCGGCGAATCGCCGCCAGTAGCCCGGCGCGGCCCGCTCCGCCTCACCACCAGCCCCCCGCTCCCCCTCACCGCCCGCCGAGTCGCGGACCGAGCCCTCGCCAGGCTCCCGTACGGGGTCCTGGCCGCCCTGGGTGCCGGGCGTCTGGCCGGAGGGCGAGGCACCTTGGGTGCCGAGCGTCTGGCCGGAGGTCGGAGCGTCCCGAGCGCCGGGTGTCTGAGCGGAGATCGGGGCACCCGCGTACCGTGCCTGGGCGCGTGGCAGCGCCCACACGATGACGACGGAGCCGAGCGCGAAGCAGGCCCCGCTGAGCGCCAGCCCCACCAGCGAACCGGCCAGCGCCACCAGTGCCCCGCCCATCGCCGGACCCAAGGTGGCGGCCAGCCGTTCGGTGACGCCCGACAGTGCCGCGGCCCGCTCCAGCGGTATCCGGCCACGTTCGGCCGCCTCCGGCACCATGATCTCCTTGGCCAGGTCGCCGGGCCCGCGCGCCGCGCCGATCAGCGCCACCAGCCCGAGCAACGCCGGGAAGGCCAGCTGATCGAGCGTGTGCAGCAGAGCCACGGCCCCGGCTCCGGCGGCGCTCACCACGTCGGCGACCCACGAGACCCGGCGCGGGCCCAGGTGATCGACCAGTGGCCCCACGAGCAGCTTGACCAGGACGTACGGCGCCATCTCGCAGAAGGCCACGAGCCCGGTCATGGCGGCGCTGCCGGTCGTGACGAGCACGAACCACGGCAGCGCGATGGCCGACACCCGGGTGCCGGTGAGCGACATCGCCATGGCGGCCAGGACACCGGCCAGCGGGCGTAAGGACCGTCCGGTCACAGGAGGAGTCATGACGGATCCGGCTCCGATCCGTCCGGTTCCGGCAGCAGGTGCATGACCAGCGACACGCGTTCGGCACCCTCGGCCGTCTGCTCGGACGCGTCGCGCCGGTAGCGGTCGATCACGGACAGCAGCTCCTCACGCATCCGCCCCGCCTCGTCCGAAGTGAGGCGGAGCGCCCAGTGGCTGATGTCGAAGGCGTCGATCCAGGGGCGGGGCATGGTCTGCAGTTCGTTCAGCGCGCGCTGAGTGAGCAGGCCGTGCGCGGCCGCCACGGACCGCAGGTACGCCATCAGCGCCTCGGGCTCCTGCCTGGCCAGGTCGATGTCGGTCAGCCGGGTCACCTCGTGCACCGCGCGCCACCACCGCTCCCGCGCGTTCCCGCGTTCGGTGTCCTCCTCGACGAAACCCGCAGCCGCCAGCCTGCGCAGGTGGTAGCTGGCCGTACCGGAGTTGACACCCAGGCGCTCGGCCAGCCGGGTGGCCGTCGAAGGGCCGTACTTGCGCAGCAACTGGACCAGCTCCACCCGCACCGGGTGGGCGAGGGCCCGCAGGCCTTTGGCATCGAGAACTACGACTGACGTCATGCCCCCACCTTAGATTGCCAACATCTCTTCGCAAAGAGTTCTTCGCGAAGAGATGTTGGCAATCGCTGAACTCCGCCGTCGACGCCGCTCGTAAGTGCGGCCGGCGCGTGGCCGAGCGCCAGGTCACGCTGGCCGTCTTCCGCGCGGCATCGGCGAGCGGCGTTGGCCTTTACATTGTAGATTTATTAGCGTGGTAAAGTGCGATGGTGAATCCCCCCTTCACACCCCTCGCCCCTGAAGACCCTCCCGAGATCGGCGGCTATCGCCTGGTGGCGCGACTGGGAGCCGGTGGCATGGGGCAGGTCTACCTCGCCAGCACCCAGAGCGGCAGGCTCCTGGCCGTCAAGGTGATCCGTGCCGAATACACCGGCGATCCCGAGTTCCGGAGGCGGTTCCAGCAGGAGGTCGCCGCGGTTCTGCGGGTGCAGAGCCTCTACACCGCGCCGGTCGTCGACGCCGATCCCCATTCCAGGACGCCCTGGCTGGCCACCGCCTACGTACCCGGGCCCTCGCTGGACAAGGCCGTCGCCCAGCACGGCCCGCTCCCGCCTCAGACGGTCCTGACCATGGTCTGCGGCGTGGCGGAGGCGTTGCAGGCCATCCACACCGTGCAGGTGGTGCACCGCGACCTCAAGCCCTCGAACGTACTGCTGTCCCCCGAGGGCCCCCGCGTCATCGACTTCGGCATCGCCAAGGCCGTCGACGCGACCCCGCTGACCGGCACGGGCATCCGCATCGGCACGCCGCTGTTCATGGCTCCCGAGCAGGCGCTCGGGCATCCTGCCGCGCCGCCGGTCGACGTGTTCGCGCTGGGAGGTCTGGCGCTGTTCGCGGCGACGGGCCGTACGCCGTTCGGCGAGGGCCCCGACCCGGCGGTGCTCTACCGTGTGGTGCATGACGAGCCGCAGCTCGACGGCTGTCCGCCGGAGCTGCGCGACCTGATCGCCCGCTGCCTGGCCAAGGACCCCGCGCACCGGCCGACGCCACGCGCCCTGGTCGCCGAGCTCGAACGCTACGCGCAGCCCGGCCCTGGGCCCGAGTGGCTGCCGCCGCCTCTCACGCACGCCCTGCCCGCCTACGCGGCCCCGCCCTCGCCTCCCCCGGCCCGCACGCGGCGGACGTTCGGGCTCGGCGTCGTGGCGGGTGCGGCCGTGGCCGCCGCGGTGGTCGCGGCGACCGCCACGGCCATGCTGATCAGGCCGGGCGCCGCCGACGGCACTCCGCTCGCCCAGCCCGCCACGACCGTCACGGTCACCCAACAGGCACCGGCGACTACGGCCACCACCGGGCCCTCCCCTGACACCGGTGAGAGCACGCCGAGTCCCGAGGGCACGGCGACCGAAGGCTCAGTGGCCGGGGCGAAAGCCGGGACGCTGCTCGGCACGTACAAGGGCATCAACGTGACCCGCTACTACGAGGTCAACTTCACCGACGACCCCACTCACCCGACGGAGAACGACGGCGACGTCGGATACAGCTCCTCCGGCCTCAGAGCGGACAAGATGGCCGTGCTCGACTCCGGGCAGATCGGCACCTTCCAAGCGTGTGTCGACAACACCAAATACATGGACTACTACGACGTCGACCAGGCCAAAGGCAGACTCGTGTGCGTCTTCGGCCAGAGCACGATCGGTCTCGTCAAGGTGACGAAGGTCAGCGAGGGTGACAGCAACTACATCACTATGGATCTGACAGTCTGGCAGCGCTGACGCCTACTCTTGAAGTCATGTCCGTGACGCCCTTGCGGGGCGGGCCGGCGCGCGAGGCCGAACTACTCGGCGTCGTGCTCGATGTGCTGCGCGAAACCGGCTACGACCGGCTGACCATCGACGCCGTGGCCGCACGCGCGAAGGCGGGCAAGCACACCGTCTACCGGCGCTGGCCGTCCAAGGCGGAATTGGTGGTCGCGGCATTCGTCAACGCCGTCTCCACCACGCCGGTGGCGCCCGACACGGGTGAGCTGCGGGCCGATCTGCTCGGGCTGATGGAGTCGCTGGTGGGCGAGCTGGCCCGGCTGGGCGACGTCGTCGCCGGGCTGGTCGGGGAGATCCTGCACAACGCCGACCTGGCACGCGCGGTGCAGCAGAACTACGTCGCGACGCGCCGCCGGTTGACGCTGGAGGTGTTCGAGCGGGCCTGGACCAGGGGCGAGCTGTCCCGCAGTGCCGACACCGACCTGCTGTGGCAGGTGGGCCCGGCGGTCCTGTTCTTCCGGGCGCTGGTGAGCGGCGAGCCCGTCGACAGCGAGCTGGCCCGGCGACTCGTGGACCACGTCGTGCTACCTCTCGCACTCAACCGCCGATAGTCTCCCCGCCACGCACGGACCGCCCTCTCCCCCCGAAGGGGGCATCCCTCCAAAAGGACACCAGCCACCACGGACCGTCACACGGATGGAGCCCGGTTGCGTGACGAACCACCCGGAAAACCATGGCCGCCCTAGGCCCGCCGCCGGGCCCGATACGCGCTGGCCTTGGCGCGGTTCTGGCACGACAGCCCGCAGAACCGCCGCGAGGCGTTACGCGTCACGTCGAAGAAGACCAGCGAGCACCCCTCCGCCTCGCACGACCGGAGCCGTACCCCCTGCCCCACCCCGATCACCATGGCCAGCGCCGTGCCGATGTCGGCGACCCACGCGTCGACCAGTGAGGCTCCCGGCTGGTGGAAGGCCAGCATGGGCGGCTCTCCGCTCAGGTGGGCGACGGCCGCGTACCGTACCAGCAGCGCGTTGAGCGACGCGACGGAGTCGGGACCGCCGCCGAAGACGGGCCGCAGCTCGGCGGCCACCGCCGCCAGGTGGTCGGCGTCGGCCGCGGTCGGCGCCCCGGCGGGCGGCCGCTCCAGGCGGGCCGTGGCATCGAGTACGGCGGCATGGCGCGCGGCCCCGTCGCCCGGCGGCTCAAGGTCGCGCCCATGCGCCTCGCCCACGGCCAGTGCGTTCACCAGGAGGACGGCGAGCTCCACCCACCGGCCAACATAACTGTCTATTTGCGATTGACCAGTGATGCGCCAGGAGTCTATCGTCACTGCCGTAGCTTACCTAGACAGTGAGGAATCGGCATGTCCATCGATGGCAGACTCGCCCGGCGCATGTGGCACCAGTTGGAGCCGATCCACGCGGCGCTGTACTTCTCCCCGCAGGCCTTCGAGGAGGCGGCGGCGATCGGCTACGACGTGGAGTCGCGCTGGCCGAGCTACTTCGCCTACCGCACCGCGCCCTTGGGCCACGCGGGCACGAACCTGGCCTTCGCCACCTATTACAGCTTCAGCCCGCGGACGATCGCCGAACATGTTCCGGCCGTCTGGGACACCGCCAGTCCCGCGGAGGTGCTGCCGGCCCGCCATCGGGCCGTGGACCGTACCTATCGGACCCTGCTCGGCGACGGGGTCGAGGCGCTCGGCGAGGCCGCCGAGCTGGCCCGGCGGGTGGCGGAGAGCGTGACGGTGGGCGGACGGCCGTTCGCCGCGGCCAACCTGGACCTGCCCTGGCCCGATGAGCCGCACCTGGCGCTCTGGCACGCCGCCACCGTGCTGCGTGAGCACCGCGGCGACGGACACCTGGTGGCGCTGCAGGCGGCGGAGCTGGACCCGTGCGAGTCGCTGGTCTCCTTGGCCGCGATAGGCGGCGCCCCGGTGGCCAACTTCGCCGGGCGCGGCTGGAGTGAGAGCGAGTGGGCCGCCGCCCAGGACCGGCTGGCCGGGCGCGGCCTGGTGGACGCCGAGGGCCAGGCCACCGACCAGGGCCGGGCGCTGCGCGACCAGGTCGAGCGGATGACCGACGACCTGGCCGCCGAGCCGTGGCGGCAGCTGGGCGAGCAGCGCGCCGATCGGCTGGCTCAGCTCATCCAGCCCGTTCTGGGAGCCGTCTTCGAGGCGGGCATCCTCCCGATGACCAGCACGCTCGGCATCGCCACCGTGAAGGTCCCCGACTGACGGGCGCACCCTCCCCGAGCGGCCCGCCCGGTCAGAAGCCGGGCGCGGACTGCCAGATGCCGATCTCGGTGCCCTGGTCGTCGGTGCAGGTGCGGCCGCCCTGACCCTGCGCGAACACCGGCCGCCCTCACCCTGCGCGAACACGCCGGAAGTTTCGCCCGTTTGTGAAGCCCGTAGAATCCGCCTGTGAGTCGTGACGAGGAGGCCGTGCGCCACACGGTCGAGCGGATGGCGCGGATCTTCTCCGACTGGGGCTTGCCGCCCATGGCCGCGCGGGTGCTGTTCACAATGATGGCGGCCGAGGAGCGGACGCTGACGGCCGCCGAGCTCGGTGAGCGGCTCGGCGTCAGCCCGGCCGCCATCTCCGGCGCGGTGCGTCTGCTCACGCAGATGCACCTGGTGGTGCGCGAGCCGGTGCCCGGATCCCGCCGCGACGTCTACCGCCTGCCCGACGACGCCTGGTACGAGCTCACGCTGACCAAGATGCCGATCTTCCGGCAGATCACCGGCGAGGCGTCGGCCGCGGTCGAGGCGGTCGGCGGCGACGGCACCGTGGCCGGGGCGAACCTGGCCAGAATGCGCGACTACTTCGAGTTCGTGGAGCGAGAGCTGCCCCAGCTCCTCGACAAATGGCGCGAACGCTAGCCCCTGCCGTACTTCTTGTGCACGGCCTGCTTGCTCACCCCGATCGCGTTGGCGATCTGCGCCCACGGCAGCCCGGCCACCCTGGCCCGGCGCACCTGCACCGCCTCCATGCGCTCGAGTTCGTGCCGCAAGGCAGTGGTGGCCTGCAGCGCCCGCAGCGGATCCTCGTCCTGCGCCTGCCGCATCAGCGTCGCGAGGTCGTTCGTCATGCCCTTAACGTAAGTCCAGCGGCCGCTCATCGCGAATCCAGGACGAGCCTCAGGCCGAGGCCGATGAGGACGACGCCGGAGATCTGCTCCAGCCGCCGCCTGACCGCTGGGCGGCCGAGGAACGCCTTGGCCTTGGCGACGGTCCAGATGAGCAGGCCGTACCAGAGCAGGTCCACGAGCACCCAGACGACGGCGAGCGTGACCAGGGTGAGCGGGACGTTCTGCCCGCGGGGCACGAACTGCGGCAGGAACGACATCGCGAACACCGCCGCCTTCGGATTGGCCAGGCAGGTCCCGAATCCGGCCAGGAACGACCTGCGCCGCCCGCTGACCGCGTCCACCTCGACCGGCGGCGCGTCCTTGCGGCGGGCCTGCCAGAGCGACTGCGCGCCCATCACGACCAGCAGGACCGCGCCCGCGACGCGCATCACGTCGTAGGCCACCTGCGAGGCCAGCACCAGCGCCGACAGGCCGAACGCGGCGGCCAGCCCCCAGATGAGGATGCCGGCCTCGTTGCCCAGAGTGGCGGCCAGGCCGGAACCGCGCCCGGCCCGCAGGGTCTGTCTGAGAATGATCGCGGTACTCACCCCGGGAACCATCGCCACCAAGATGCACGCGCCAACGAATGCGATGAGATACATGTGGGGCATCGTGGCAGAAATGCCCGGATTCAGCCGTAGATTTTTCCGAGCTCCGCGATCGCCTCGGCCATCAGCGCGCGCAGTTCGGGCGGTCCGAGCACCTCGACGCTCGCCCCGAGCCGCAGCAGGAGCCAGCGGGCGTGCGTGAGCGACTCGATCGGTACGGTGAGCGTGCGCCAGCCCTCCGCGTCGGGCTCGCCGCCCTCGGCCAGGGCGGCGGTGACGACGTCGTTGCCCATCGTGTACGCGAGCAGGCTGTCGGTGCCGGGGGCGACCTTGATGACGGCCTCGGCGGTGTACATGCGTTCGCGGAACTCGCGCGAATAGTCCTGCCAGAAATCGCCGAGGTCGAAGCCCTTGGGCCGGTCGAACCCGCCGGGCAGGGTCTCCAGCGTCAGAATGCGCGCCACCCGGTAGGTGCGCGGCCTCTGCCCGTCGGGGGCGGCGATCAAATACCAGGAGCCGCCCTTGAGCACGAGCCCGTAGGGGTTCACCTCCCGCTCGACGTCCTGCCGGCCCCAGCGCCGGTAGGTCATCCGCAGCCGCCGCTGCTCCCAGACCGCCGCGGCCACCTCGCTGAGGTGCGGCACGTCGTCCGCGTCGCGATACCAGCCGGGTACGTCCATTAGGAAGCGCTCGCGCATCCGGGAGGCGTGCGAGCGCGGCTCGGGCGGCAGCGCGGCCAGCAGTTTCAGCTCCGCGCTCGCCACCACCTCCGACAGCCCCAGCTCGGCCGCGGGCCCGGGAAGGCCGGCCAGGAACAGCGACGACGCCTCCTCGGCCGTCAGCCCGGTCAGCCGGGTGCGGTAGCCGTCGAGCAGTTGGTAACCGCCCGCCGGGCCGCGATCGGCGTAGACCGGAACGCCGGCGGCCGACAGCGCCTCGACGTCGCGATAGACGGTCCTGACCGACACCTCCAGCTCCGCGGCCAGGTCGGTGGCGGTCATCCGGCCGCGCGCCTGCAGGAGCAGCAGGAGGGAGAGCAGACGGCTGGCGCGCATGGTCCCCATTGTATTGCGCACATTATTCGTGTTTGTATGAACACATGGAACGTGTGATGTCCATCATGAACGCCCTCCGCACCCACGACAGCGTCTCGGTCGCCGAACTGGCCGCCGAGCACGGCGTGTCGGAGATGACGATCCGCCGCGACCTGGACGAGCTGGCCCAGCAGGGCGTGCTCCGCCGGGTCAGGGGCGGCGCTCTGTCGCTGCTGCTGCGCGGCGAGGAGCCGCCGTTCGGCGTGCGGGAGCGCGAGGCGGTGGAGACCAAGCAGCGGATCGGCGCCGAGGTGGCCGGGCTGATCGCCGACGGCGAGGCGGTGCTGCTCGACGGCGGCACGACCGCGCTGGAAGTGGCGCGCGCGCTGCTGGACCGCCGGCTCACCGTGCTGCCGCTGGCGCTCCAGTCGGTGTCACTGCTGGCCGCGGCGCCACGCGTACGTCTGGTGCTGCCCGGCGGAGAGGTACGGCAGGGCGAGCTGAACTTCATGGGCCCCCTGACCGAGACCTCCATCAAGGCCCTGCGCTTCGACACGGCGGTGATCGGCTGCTGCGGACTGTCCGCCGAGCACGGGCTGACCGCCCACGACCTGCCGGAGGTGGCCGTCAAGCAGGCCGCCATCGCCGCCGCCAGGCGGGTGATCGTGGCGTGCGACTCGGGCAAGTTCGCCAGGACGGCGTTCGGCGCGGTCTGCCCGATCTCGCGGCTCGACGTGGTGGTGACCGACGACGGCATTCCGCGTGAGCAGCACGACGCCCTGGCGGCCGCCGGGGTCGCCGTCCGCCTCGTCCAGGAGTCCCAGTGAAGCGTTCCGGGGTCGCCATCCGTCTCGCCGTTAAAGCCCGGGTAGCCGTCCGTCTCGTACAGGAGTCGCCGTGAAACGCGCCCGGGTAGCCGTTTATCTGCTGTTCTTCCTCGCCGGGGCCGCCGTGGGCACCTGGACGGCCCGGATTCCGGCCATCAAGGAGAGCCTCGGGCTGAGCGACGGGCGGCTGAGCCTGGCACTGCTGGCCATCGCCGCCGGAGCCGTGGTGGGCATGCAGGCGGTCGGCCGCCTCGTCGACCGCTACGGCAGCAGCCGCGTCATGATCCCGGCCGCGCTGCTCCAAGGAGTCGTGCTCGTCCTGCCCGCCTACGCCGCCAACCTGGGCACGCTGGCCGCGGCACTGTTCGGGTTCGGTGTGGTGCACGGGGTGCTGGACGTCTCGATGAACGCCAACGCGGTGGAGGTGGAACGCGCTTGGGGGCGGCCGATCATGTCGTCGTTCCACGCGGTGTTCAGCATCGGCGGGTTCGCCGGCGCCGCGGCCGGCGGCCTGTTCGCGCACCTGGCGCTCTCCCCCGCCGTCACCTTCCTGTCCGTCGGAGCGGTGATCGCGCTCCTGGCCGCGTGGGCGGCGGCCTGGGCGCTACGCTCCCGCCCCGCCCCGGTGATCTCGACAGACGGGGTACGCCCGGGACTGCCCAAGGGCATCCTCTTCCTCGGCGTGCTGGCCTTCTGCTGCCTGGTGGGCGAGGGCGCGGCGGCCGACTGGAGCTCGGTCTACCTGCGGGAGGACCTGGCCGCGTCCGCGGGGTTCGCGGCGGCGGGATATGCGGCGTTCTCCATCATGATGACGGCCGGACGCCTGGCCGGGGACCGGCTGGCCGCCCGCTTCGGGCCGGTTGCGCTGGTGCGCGGGTGCGGGCTGCTGGCCGCCGCCGGGCTGGGACTGGCCCTGACGATCGGGCATCCGGTGGCGGCGGTGGCCGGGTTCGGGTGCTTCGGGGCGGGGTTGTCGTGCATCGTGCCGCAGGTGTTCTCCGCCGCCGGGCATCGTGACCCGGCGTTCGCGGGGCGGGCGCTGGCGAGGGTGGCGAGCATCGGCTACCTGGGATTCCTGTCCGGGCCGGTGCTCATCGGGGGCATCGCCGAACTCTCCGGGCTGCCTCGGGCACTGGCCGTGCCGGCGCTGCTGGCCGCGTTCGTGGCGCTGGCCGCGACCGCGCTGCGCACTCGTACGACCGAGCCGGTCGGATCGTAGCCGGCCGGGGCCCAGCGGTGGAGGCCCAGCCGGTCGGGTCCCAGCCGGACACGTCCAGGTCCTGACCGGTCGAGTCGGACCCTAGCCGAACTGCTGCCAGCCCAGCCTGATCACCATGGCCACCACCACGCACAACAGCACGACGCGGACGAAGCCCGTGCCGCGCTTGAGCGCCATGCGGGCACCCAGCTGCGCGCCCGCCACGTTGCAGACGGCCATCCCCAGGCCCAGCCCCCACAGCAGGTGCCCCTGCCAGCCGAACACGAACAGCGCGCCCAGGTTGGTCCCGGTATTGATGATCTTCGCCGACGCGGAGGCCGACACGAAGTCGAGCCCGAGGATCGTGGTGAACGCGATGATCAGGAACGTCCCCGTACCCGGCCCCATGATGCCGTCGTAGAAGGCGATGCCCACGCCCGCGACCATCACGGCCGCCACGACGCGGCCGTTCGTCCGCAGATGGGGCTGCGGCACCGAGCCCATCGCCGGACGCAGCGTCACGAAGGCGGCCACGCCGACCAGCACCACCATCACGGCGGGGCGCAGCACCTCGGCCGAGATCGCGGCCGCGGCCAGGGCGCCCAGCCCGGCGCTGACCACGGCCAGCCCCACGCCGGGCAGCGCGACCGCCCGGTCCAGCTTCGTGGTGCGCGCGTAGGTCATGGCGGCCGAGGCGGTGCCGAAGACCGAGGAGAGCTTGTTGGTGGCCATCGCTTGCACGGGCGGTATGCCCGTCACCATCACCGCGGGCAGCTGCACCAGCCCGCCACCACCCACGACGGCGTCGACCCAGCCCGCGCACAGGGCAGCCGCCAACACCAGCACCACATGCTCCAGCGGCACGCCACTCCCCCGATTTCCCCCGAGAACCGCCAGAAGCGTATATGTCCCGCTTTAGTGGTCGGACAGGAGGGATGCCCCTTTGCCCCGAAGGGCTCGGGGCGGCCGCTACACACCCGGCTCAAGCAGGCCGCCCCGCAGATCCTCATCGTCGCCCAGCTTCAGCGGACAACTGCCAGTAGCCGTATCCGCCCTTCAGCCGACGTTGCGGCCGGCGTCCGGTTCCGCGCTTCAGCGGGTGGTGGTCAGTGTCCGTTTCCGGGAGGCGTAGATGTCGTCGATCAGGTGATAGGAGCGCGCCTGCTCGGCCGTGAAGATCCGGTCCCGCTCGATGTCCTTCCTGATCTCCAGCTCCGTCCTGCCCGTGTGCCGGGCCAGCATGGCCTCCTGCTGGTCGCGCATGCGCAGGATCTCCATGGCGTGGATCTCCATGTCGCTCGACTGACCCCGGCCGCCCTCGGTGGCGGGCTGGTGCAACAGGACGCGGGCGTGCGGCAGGGCGGCGCGCTTGCCCGGCGTGCCCGCCGCCAGCAGGACCGCGGCGGCCGAGGACGCCTCGCCGATGCAGACGGTCTGGATCTCCGGCCGGACGAACTGCATCGTGTCGTAGATCGCCGTCATGGCGGTGAACGAGCCGCCCGGCGAGTTGATGTACATGTTGATGTCCTGGTCGGGGTCGAGCGACTCCAGCGTCAGCAGCTGCGCCATCACGTCGTTGGCGCTCGTGTCGTCGATCGGCGTGCCCAAGAAGATGATCCGGTCCTCGAACAGCTTGTTGTACGGGTTCATCTCCTTGATGCCGTAAGAGGTGCGCTCGGTGAACGAGGGCAGCACGTAACGTCCGCTCATGTCAGTTCATCCCCTCGGCCAGGTGGTCGACGAATCCGTATTCGAGCGCCTCCTGCGCGGTGAACCAACGGTCGCGGTCGGAGTCGGCCTGGATCTGCTCCAGCGGCCGGCCGGTGTGCTGAGCGATGATCTCGGCCAGCCTGCGCTTGGTGTAGAGCAGGCTCTCGGCCTGGATCTGGATGTCGCTGGCCGAGCCGCCGATGCCGCCGAGCGGCTGGTGCATGACGATCCGCGCGTTGGGCAGCGCGTAGCGCTTGCCAGGGGCGCCGGCGCACAGCAGCAACTGCCCCATGGAGGCGGCGAAGCCCATCGCGACCGTCGCGACGTCGCACGGGACGAACTGCATCATGTCGTAAAGAGCCATCCCCGCGGTCACCGATCCGCCGGGCGAATTGATGTAAAGAGTTATGTCCCGATTCGGATCCTCGGCCGCCAGCAAAAGGAGCTCGCCGCACAGCCGATTGCATATCTCGTCGTCGACCTCCTGGCCGAGAACGAGTATGCGCTCCTTCAGCAGGCGCTGGCTCACCTGGTCAGGCCAGGCCGCACGCTGGGTCTCCGTCATGGAATCGCCTTTCTCTCGAACTATTCAACGACGCTAGACCCGGACCGCCGGAATTCCAGCTCCTTTTCGCTGGGGGCGCATTTCTCTAAAGGCGCATTCCACCGAGAGCGAATAACCATCGACATACAATCGCGAGTGTGAGATGGAACCTGCCCCGGCGATGGGCGTGCCTGATCCTCGGCGGCGCGCTGCTGATGCCGTACATGATGGCCGGGGTCCTGACGTCGGGCCTGCTCCGGGGCCAGTCGGCCAATATCTACCTGCCCGCCCAGCTCGGGGTGTTCGCGGCCGTGTTGCCAGTGGTGGCGGTTACCGGACTGTTCCTGCCAGTACGGGCGCTGGAGGTGAGCGCCGCCCAAGGGCTGCTCGGCGTCGGCGTGGAGACGCCGCCCAGGCAGGCGCGCCGGTCGTGGGAGGAACGGTGGCGCACGACCGCCTGGTACACCCTCCACCTGGGAGTCGGCGGCGTGGCGAGCGGGTTCACGCTGGCCGGGATTCCGTTCACGGTCTTCACGTTCGCGGTGCCGTTCGTCGGCGGGCCCGCGCGCCTGCTGGGGTTCGACGTCGAGCCGGGCTGGGCGGCACTGGGCTGGCCCCTGCTCGGGCTGGCCGTGCTGGGCGCGGTGGTGCTGGTGGCGGCCGGTGGGGGCGCCCTGCTGGCCCGGCTCGCCCCCGCGCTGCTCGGCCCCACCCCGGGCGAACGACTGGCCGCGGCCGAGCGTCAGGCCCGTACGCTGGCCGAGCGCAATCGCCTGGCGCGCGAACTGCACGACTCCGTCGGCCACGCCCTGAGCGTCGTCACCCTCCAGGCCGCCGCGGCCGGACGGGTGCTCGACCGCGACCCGGAGACGGCCAGGACGGCCCTGGCGGCCATCGAGCAGTCGGCCCGCGCCGCCCTCGACGACCTCGACCACGTCCTCGGCGTCCTGCGCGACGGCTCCCCGCCCCCGGAGGCCGGGCCACCGCAGGCGACGCTGGCCGATCTCGGCGACCTCGCCGCCGCCACCGGCGCCGACGTGCGCCCCGAGGTGGGCGACCTGACCGGTGTGCCCGCTGTGGTCTCCAGGGAGGCCTATCGGATCGTCCAGGAAGCACTGACCAACGCCATCAAACACGGTCAGGGGCCGGTACGCCTGGCCGTCGCCGTACAGGACGAGGACCTGAGACTGGAGATCACCAACACGACCGTCGCGAACGGCGCACGGCCGGGTGGCCGGTCAAGCGCACAGACCAGACAGACCCATCGGTCGAGCGCGCAGACCAAGCGGCCAGGCGTGGGACCGGACGGCCGGTCGGCCGCCGAATCCGGCGCAGAACCCGGCGGCCGGTCAGGTGGCCGGGGTGTGACCGGTATGGGAGAGCGTGTCCGGCTGCTGCGTGGTGATCTGGAAGCGGGCCCGGTGGAGGGCGGCTGGCGCGTGTCCGTCCGGCTGCCGCTACGGTCGCTTTTATGACATCCACGTCGGTTCCCGTGGCACCGCCACGGTCGACACCGCCACCGTCGGCACCGCCACGGTCGACGCCCAGGCGGTCGACACCCCTGCAGTCGACGCCCAGGCGGTCGAGTTCGTGACGCTCAAGGTCGTGATCGCCGACGACGAGGACCTCATCCGGGCCGGTCTGCGGGTCATCATCGACGCAGAGCCGGGGCTGAGTGTGGTCGGCGAGGCCGGTGACGGTGCCGCGGTGGTGCCCGTGGTGCGCCGCGAGCAGCCCGACGTGGTCCTGATGGACGTACGCATGCCCGCCGTGGACGGCATCCAGGCCACCCGGCGCCTGGTGGCCATGGACGAGGCGCCCAAGGTGCTGGTGGTCACCACGTTCGAGAACGACGACTATGTCTACGAGGCATTGCGGGCGGGCGCCAGCGGGTTCCTGCTCAAGCGGACCAGGCCCGACGAGCTGGTCCACGCGATCAAACTGGTGGCGGCCGGGGAGTCGCTGCTGTTCCCTGCGGCGATCCGGACGCTGGCCGGCCGTCAGTCCCCCGCCGCCCGGCCCGCCTCGGTGCCCGGCATCGGACGGCTGACGGGCCGCGAGGGTGACGTGCTGCGGCTGATGACCAGAGGGCTGTCCAACGGCGAGATCGCCGCCGAGCTGGTCGTCAGCCAGGAGACCGTCAAGACGCACGTCGGCAACGTGCTCACGAAGCTGGGTGCGCGAGACCGCACCCAGGCCGTGATCGCCGCCTACGAGTCGGGCTTCGTCTCACCCCGCTGAACCCGAGCCGCCGAGCCGAAGCCTTACCCCACTGAGATCAAGCGTCTTCGGTTCCCTGTGTTTACCTGAGTAAAGCGGACATCGGCGTAGCCTCGTCGCGGCCGACCGGGGCGGGGCAGTGATCCGGTGGAAGCCGAAGCCGCGTCCGTCCGGCAAGCCGGGCGGACCGTGGTTGGAGAACCGCGTTGTCGGGGCCTGACTGCGCACTCCTGGAGGAAGTGCACCTCTTGGGCCACCGCCCCGCCGGACGCTATCCCGTTGATGCGGACACCAACAGGGGCGGGGACCGAGCGCTCAGTCAGGCACCCGGCTGTGACAGAAAACTACCGCACGATTACCAAACGTCGCAACCGATCGCGTCAGAGAAATCCAACAACAGTTCTAACGGAAACCACCGGCTCGCATAGCGAATGCCAGCGACAGTTCATACCCTCACCCGGCTGAGTCGAAGCGTCGCCTCACGAGCTGCGACAGCGGCAGTGCCGTGCTCTCCGCGACCGTCATCCCGGTGGCGGCCAGGTGCGCGTCCACCAGCCGCAACCCCACCGCATATCCCGCCATGTCCGGAATGCCGCGAGGCTCCTGCCCGAACCGCGCGACGGTGGTGTCCCCCAGCACGTACGCGGACGTGAGGTGCATCCCCTCCAGATCGAAGTCGGCCATGATCTTCTCCTCGGCGCGCTCCAGCTCATCGCCGCTGACCATCGACGACCACGGCCCCATGGCCTCGGCCCCCGACAGCTCCCGTACGAACGCCTCCGCCAGCCCTTCGGAGATCACGTGCTCCCCCACCGTCGGATGCCACGGCACGTTGGTGTAGCGCGCCTGGTGGTGGAACTCGTGGACGGCGCAGTGCGCGATCCTGCCGATGACCTCCTCCGATGGCCAGCCGAGCAGGTACAGCAGGCCAGGCCGGCTGCCCATCCCGTAGTAGCCGCTCGTGACCTTCATCAGCTGCTCACTGCCGGGATCGCCGAGCACGAACAGCACCCGCGACGAGTCGGGCAGCTTGAGGCCGGACAGCCGATCGGCGGCCCGATGCAGCTCGCGCTCGATCTGCCCCAGGACGTCCGCCTCCATCATGGCGTGGAGCGCGGGGAGATAGCGGGGGTCCTCGGCGTCCACCCGGAAGCCGCTGCCCTGGTGGTGGATGTCGACAATGTCGCCCGGCACCGGGATGGCCTGGCGGATGGGCGCGAGCAGATCGCGCAACAGGCCGGGACGCCGCTCCAGCGGCTGCTCCAGCAGCTCGGCCATGGGCGTGAGCGTGTCTTGAACAATGAATTCCATGTCCAAGGACGCTAGAACCTCACGCGACGTGAGGCTCAAGCCGATTAACGGCGGTCAGAGCGGCGAGCCGTCTCCCGTGTCCTCGCCGGGCGACGGCCCCGGCGTGCCCTGACCGCTCTTGGTCTGCGACGGCGACGGGCTGGGCGTCGGCTGCTGCGGCTCCGGTGTGGCCGGCGTCGGGGGCGCCGTCGGCTGGAAGTTCGTCGGCGGCAGCGGCCTGGGCAGCGGCTCGGCGTCCTCCCTGCCCATGATCAGCAGCAGCGCGATCACCGTGGCCAGCAGCAACAGCACGGCCAGCGCCAGCGCGGCCAGCAGCACCCGCTGGCGCGTCTCCGTGAGCGGCCGGCGGCCGCGCGGCTGGCCGGGCAGGGCGGGGGCGCGGTCGGTCAGCCAGTACGGCACGAAGTCCGGGCCGTGCGCCTGGCCGATGAGGGTGCCGCCGACCATCACCGGCTCCAGGAACCACTCGGCCCCAGGCCGCCCCGGCGCGTACGGCACCGCCACCCAGGGCGCCGTGCCGGTCTCCATCGCCAAAACCTCCGGCGCGCCGTCCAGCACCGCGGCGCGCGTCTTGGTGGCCCGGCCGAGCCAGCCGCGCATGCCGGCGGGCGCGGCCTCGCGCATCACGGTGACGAACCGTTCGCGCGCGGCGGCGTCGAAGGCGGCGCCCCGGGTCAGCACGGCCAGGGAGACGGCGCGCCCGTCCGCCCCCTGCCCGAGGTAGACGAAACCGGCCGGCGCCGAGTGCAGGCGGGCCTGCACCACGAACGGCCCCAGCCGGGGCGGATCTCCGTACTGCAGCGGACTGGCCACGTTTGCCATGAAAGCACAGACCGGCGCCGTGCACGTTTGCGGGACGTTTGGTGGAATGGCGTCATGAGCGTCGCCGAAGATTTGCCAGACGAAACCGATGCGGCCGTGCTGCGTCAGACCCTTGACGAGGTCCGGCGGGTGATCGTCGGCCAGGACCACATGGTCGAGAGGCTGGTCGTCGCGTTGCTGGCCCGCGGTCACTGCCTGCTGGAAGGCGTGCCAGGCGTCGCCAAGACCCTCGCCGCCGCCACCTTGGCCACGGTGGTGGGCGGCACGTTCGCCCGGATCCAGTTCACCCCGGACCTGGTGCCGAGCGACATCGTCGGCACCCGCGTGTTCCATCCCTCCAACGAGAAGTTCGACGTCGAGCTGGGTCCGGTGTTCGTCAACTTCCTGCTCGCCGACGAGATCAACCGGGCGCCCGCCAAGGTTCAGTCGGCGCTGCTGGAGGTGATGGCCGAGCGCCAGGTCACGCTGGCCGGGGTCACGCACCAGCTGCCCAAGCCGTTCATCGTGCTGGCCACCCAGAACCCGATCGAGTCCGAGGGCGTCTACCCGCTGCCCGAGGTGCAGCGCGACCGGTTCCTGTTCCGCGTACGGGTGCCGCACCCGAGCGCCCACGAGGAGCTGGAGATCCTGCACCGCATGAGCGTCACCCCGCCGACGCCCGAGCGCGTGCTGGACCCCACGCGGCTGATGGCGCTGCAGGAGGCGGCCGAGCAGATCTCGGTCCACCAGCTCGTCGCCGACTATGTCGTACGGCTGGTCATGTCCACCCGCTCGCCCGCCGAGTACGGGCTGGGCCAGCTGGCCGACACCATCGAGATCGGCGTCAGCCCGCGCGCCACGCTCGGCCTGGTCTCCGCCGGGCGCGCCCTGGCCCTGCTGCGCGGCCGCGACTACCTGCTGCCCGACGACGTACGGGACGTGGCCGTCGACGTGATGTCGCACCGGCTCATGCTCACCTTCGACGCGCTGGCCGACGGCGTCGATCCCGAACAGGTCGTCCGGCAGATCTTGCACGCCGTACCGCCCCCTCTGGTCGTGTGGAACCAGAACCGATGAGGGACCAGAACCGATGAGGACGGCCGAGCAGGCGCTGCGGCGGCTGGAGCTGACGGTGACCCGGCGGCTCGACGGGCTGCTGCACGGCGCTCACCTGGGGCTGCTGCCGGGGACCGGCAGCGAGGCGGGCGACAGCCGCGTCTACGTGCCCGGCGAGGACGACGTGCGCCGGATGGACTGGGCGGTCACCGCCCGCACGACCGTGCCGCACGTGCGCGACCTGATCGCCGACCGCGAGCTGGAGACGTGGGCGCTGGCCGATCTGTCGCCCAGCATGGACTTCGGCACCGCCGACAGCGACAAGCGCGACCTGGTGGTGGCCGCGGTGGGCGCGATCGGATTCCTGTCCAGCCGGATGGGCGACCGGTTCGGGGCGCTGGTGCTGCACGACGAGTTCGTGCACCGGATGCCGGCGCGCACCGGGCGGCCCGCCCTGTACGGGCTGCTGCACTCGCTGATGGACGCGCCGCGCGGGCAGGCCGTACCCGACGCGCCCGACCTGGCGGAGGGCATCGACGTGCTGGCCGCCACCCGCAGGCGGCGCGGCATGCGGCTGATCGTGTCGGACTTCCTCGACGCCAAGCCCGAGCTCGACCCCGGCGCCGAGCGGCCCTGGGAGCGGCCGATCAAGCGATTGTCGGCCCGCCACCAGGTGCTGGCCGTGGAGATCATCGATCCGCGCGAGCTCGAACTCCCCGATGTGGGCCGGGTCGCGTTCGCCGACCCCGAGAGCGGGCACGTACGCGAAGTGCACCTTTCCCCTAAAGTACGCCGAGACTATGCCGAAGCGGCAGCACTGCAACGCGAAGGCACCAAGGCCGCGCTGCGCCGCGCCGGTGTGGCGCATCTGGTGCTGCGGACCGACAGGGACTGGGTGTTCGACATCGCGCAGTTCGTCCTCCGCCAGCGGCGCATGACCCATCTCGCCCATCGGAGGGCACGTGCGTAGCAGGAACGCCATCGAACAGCGCGACAATGGCC
Source organism: Nonomuraea sp. CA-143628 (assembly GCF_050942315.1). Lineage (NCBI taxonomy): Bacteria > Bacillati > Actinomycetota > Actinomycetes > Streptosporangiales > Streptosporangiaceae > Nonomuraea > Nonomuraea sp. CA-143628. The sequence goes on along the minus strand of NZ_CP192072.1, from coordinate 5,559,559 downwards.
CTGTGCCGAAGGAGGCAGGCCGAAAGAAGGAGGCAGGGTGACCTTTCTGTCGCCGGCGTGGTTGTGGCTGTTCGCGGCGGTGGCGCTGCTCGTGGTCGGATACGTCGTGGCGCAGTTCGCCCGGCGCCGCTACACCGTGCGCTTCACCAACCTCGCGCTGCTCGACCTGGTCGCGCCCGCGGGCCCCGGCTGGCGGCGGCACGTGGCGCCGCTGCTGTTCCTGGCCATGATGTCGCTCCTGGTCATCGGCGCGGCCAAGCCGGCCGACCAGGTGAAGGTGCCGCGCGACCGGGCCACCATCATGATCGCGCTGGACGTGTCGCTGTCCATGGACGCCGACGACGTCCAGCCCAGCAGGATCAGCGCCGCCAAGGCCGCCGCCCAGGCGTTCGCCAGGGAGCTGCCCGACCGGTTCAACGTCGGCGTGGTCTCCTTCGCCCGCTCGGCCAACGTGGTCATCGCGCCCACCACCGACCACCAGGCCGTCGTGACCGCGATCGGCAACCTGACCACCCGGCCGGGCACCGCGATCGGCGAGGCGGTGTTCAACTCGCTCGACTCCGTACGCTCCTTCGACCAGCAGGCCGCCACCGACCCGCCACCGGCCGCGATCGTGCTGCTGTCCGACGGTGACAACACCTCGGGCCGGGGCGTCAACGAGGCCATCGACGCCGCCCAGCAGGCCCGGGTGCCGGTCTCCACGATCGCGTACGGCACGCAGGAGGGCACCGTCTCCATCGACGGCCGGCCGGTGAACGTGCCGGTCAACAAGCAGACCCTGCAGTCGCTGTCCGACGGCACCAGCGGCCGGGCCTACGCCGCGGAGTCCGGCAGCGAGCTGCGTGACGTCTACGAGCAGATCGGCACCTCTCTCGGCTTCAAGCTGGTGAATCAAGAGGTCACCCAGTGGTTCATCGTGGCCGCCCTCGTGGCCGGGCTGCTGGTGGCGGGTGCCGCGGTCCTGTTCGGTGCCCGCATCCCGTAACGTTTTGCCACGTGGCCCACTACTTCTCCGAGCAACCGCGGACCGCGAGCCGGCCGGGCTCCGTCGACCTGGTGCTGCCCGACCTGCACCTGCGGCTGGAGACCGACCGGGGGGTGTTCTCGCCCGAGCGGGTCGATCTCGGCACCCGCGTGCTGCTGGAGAGCGTGCCGCCGCCACCGCAGGAGGGCGACCTGCTCGACCTGGGCTGCGGCTACGGCCCGATCGCGCTGACCATGGCCTCGCGGGCGCCCGGCGCGACCGTCTGGGCCGTGGATGTGAACCGGCGCAGCGTGGAGCTCACCGCGCGCAACGCCCAGGCCGCGCGCCTTGACAAAGTAAGGTCGCTGCATATCGACGAGGTACCCGATGACCTGAAATTTCGGGCTATCTGGTCTAATCCCGCTATCCGTATTGGCAAGCCCGCCCTGCACGAGATGCTCACCCGCTGGCTCACCCGGCTGACGCCCGACGGCGTCGCCTACCTGGTCGTACAGAAGCACCTCGGCTCCGACTCGCTGCAGCGCTGGCTCGGCGAGCAGGGCTGGCAGGCCGGCCGCGCGGCCTCCCGCGCCGCCTACCGAATCCTGAAGGTAACCCGATGAGAAGGCAGCTGCGCCCCACCGACGTCAAGCGGCTCAACCGCACCTGGCGCAGAAACACCTCGAACCGGCTGTCGCTGATCCTCGAGTCGGTCACCGGCCCGTTCAACGTCGGCTCGATCTTCCGCAGCGCCGCCGCGTTCGGCGTCGAGCAGATCTGGCTCGCGGGCAACGCCACCCCGCCGACCAACCCGAAGGCGGGAAAGACGGCACTCGGCACCGAGCGGCTGGTCACCTGGCACGAGGCGGTCCCCGCCGTCGACGCGGTCAAGGCCGCCCGCGAGGACGGCTACTCCGTGCTGGCCATCGAACTGACCGCCGAGGCCGTGCCGCTGCACCGGGCCGACCTGGGCCGCGACGTGTGCCTGGTGGTCGGCAGCGAGGACCACGGCTGCTCACCGGCCCTGCTCGACGCCGTCGACGGGGTCTGCTACATCCCGCAAGTCGGGCGGGTCGGCTCGTTCAACGTCTCGGTGGCCGCCGCCATCGCGCTGGCCGAGGCCCGGCGCCAGGAATGGCAGAATCTCCCTGATTCGTAACCTTATTTTTCACCCACGGAAGGCATACTTCAGGACGTGCTCAGCCGCCGCTTCGCGTTTCTCGATCATCCGGGCCCGCTGGCCTTCGCGCATCGCGGGGGCGCCGCCGAGGGCGCCGAGAACTCCGTCGCGGCCTTCGAACAGGCCGTCCGGCTGGGCTATCGCTACCTGGAGACCGACGCGCACGCCACGGCCGACGGCGTGCTGCTCGCCTTCCACGACCACACCCTCGACCGGGTCACCGACCGGCGCGGCCGCATCTCGGAGCTGCCCTACAGCACGGTCAGGCAGGCGCGCATCGGGGGTGTGCACGAGATCCCGCTGCTGGAGGATCTGCTCGGCGGCTGGCCGGAGATCCGCTTCAACATCGACGTGAAGGAGGCCGCCGCGATCGCGCCGCTCGCCGAGGCGGTCCGGCGCACCGGGGCCTACGACCGGATCTGCCTGACCTCCTTCTCCGACGAGCGCCTGGTGCTGGCCAGGGCCGCGCTCGGCCGGGAGGTCTGCTCGGCGCTCGGCCCGCGCGGCGTCGCCGCGCTGCGCGCCGCCGCGTCCACCTCCGGCTACGGCCGGCTGCTGACCCGGCTCAAGCGCGCGGGCGTGCCCTGCGCGCAGGTGCCGGTGGGCTTCCGCGGCCTGCGCGTCACCACCGGCCGTCTCATCCGTACGGCGCACGCCATCGGCATGCAGGTGCACGTATGGACGATCAACGACCCCGCCCGCATGGAGCACCTGCTCGACCTCGGCGTCGACGGTGTCATGACCGACAACGTCACCGGCCTGCGTGACGTGCTGGAGCGTCGCGGCCTGTGGCATCCGGGCCGCATGGCCGCATAGGAGCGACACGACACATGCCCGTACCCGCACCCCCCGCGGCTCCCGACGACACCGCCGACTCTCCCTCGGCACGCAGACGCGAACAACGCGGCTGGTACGTCTACGACTGGGCCAACTCCGCCTTCTACACCACGATCATCTCGGTCTTCCTCAGCCCCTACCTCATCTCGGTCGCCAGGACCGCGGCCTGCGCCAAGGACTTCCCCTCGGTCGCGGCCGCCACCTGCTCGACCGACTTCGACAAGCTGGCCGAGGCCAACCCGGGCCTGGGCTACGTGGACGTGCTGGGCGCCGACATCAGACCGGCCGCCTTCTTCGGGCTGACGCTGACCGTGGCGGTGCTGCTGCAGATCCTCTTCCTGCCGGTCGTGGGCGCGCTGGCCGACCACACCGGCCGCAAGAAGGAGATGCTCGGCGGCTTCGCCTACGTGGGCGCGCTGGCCACCGTGGGCCTGTACTTCCTCGAGGGCGACCGCTACATGCTGGGCGGGGTGCTGTTCATCCTGGCCAACCTGGCCTACGGCTCGTCCGTGGTGGTCTACGACTCGTTCCTGCCGCAGATCTCCACCGCCGAGGAACGCGACCGCGTCTCCTCGCGCGGCTGGGCGATCGGCTACCTGGGCGGCGGCGTGCTGCTCGCGCTCAACCTGGTCCTCTATCTCAAGCACGAGAGCTTCGGGCTGGACGAGGGCATGTCGGTGCGGATCAGCATGATGTCGGCGGGCCTGTGGTGGGCCGTCTTCACGATCGTCCCCCTGCTGAGGCTGCGCAACCGGCCGGTCGCGGCCCACGAGAGCACGGCGCTGCGCTCTGTCGGCGGCAGCTTCAAGCAGCTCGGCCGTACGCTGAGCGAGCTGCGCCGATATCCGCTGACGATGCTGTTCCTGGTGGCCTACCTCGTCTACAACGACGGCGTGCAGACCGTCATCGGCAACAGCTCGGCCTTCGCCTCTGAGGCGCTCAAGCTGAGCAAGGAGACGCAGATCAGCGCGATCCTCATGGTGCAGTTCGTGGCGTTCTTCGGCGCGCTGCTGATGGGCTGGCTGGCCCGCCGGTTCGGCACCAAGCACACAGTGCTGGGCAGCCTGGTGGTGTGGACGGTGATCGTGCTGATCGCGTACTTCCTGCAAGAGAGAGCCGCCCTGCAGTTCTACCTGCTGGCCTTCGCCATCTCGATCGTGCTGGGCGGCACCCAGGCGCTGTCGCGCTCGCTGTTCTCGCTGGTGATCCCGAAGGGGCGGGAGGCCGAATACTTCAGCCTGCTGCAGATCAGCGACAAGGGGTCGGCGTTCATCGGCTCCCTGACGGTGACGATCGCGATCCAGCTCACCAACAGCTACCGGATCGCCATCATCTCGATGATCATTTTCTTCATCATCGGCTTCGTCCTGCTGGCCATGGTCAACCTGCCGAAGGCCATCCGCGACGCGGGCAACGAGGTGCCCGCGCGGATCTGACGCCTTTGCCGTGTCTTACGGGGCCGCCTCGCCGTTTTGCGGGGCGGCCCCGTCGCGTCTGTCGGGGACGAGCTCGTCGCGCCTGCCGGGAGCGGCGAGGACCATCGTGCCGGGCCCCTGAGCGGCGCCGGGGCCGCCTACGGCCCGCACCGTGTCCGCGTCGGCCCGCCCCCCGCAGTGCGGGCACGTCACGACCGGCGTGAACCGCTCGCCGCAGGAGTGCACCAGCAGCGCGGGCGGCCCGCCGGGCGGGGTCGCCCAGCGGTCCCCCCAGGCCATCAGCGTGAACAGCGCTGGCACGATGTCACGGCCCGCCTCGGTCAGCGTGTACGTGAAGCGCACCGGCCGTTCCTGATAGGGCCGCCGCTCCACCACCCCCGCCTCCACCAGGCGCTCCAGCCGCCGCGTCAGCAGGTTGCGCGAGATGCCCAGATCCTCCGCGAGATCGTCGAACCGGCACACCCCCAGGAAAAGATCCCGCAGGATCAACGGCGTCCACGGCTCGGCGACCACACCGACGGCCTGAGCGATGGAGCAGTGCATCTCCCCGAACCTGTTCACGACCCCAGCATAGTGGGTTGATAAAGTGAACTCATGACAGTTCACATTCAGGACTCACCTGCCCGCGCCTACCGCGAAGCCGGCGAGGCGAAGAACGTCAACGGGATCATGTCCACCCTGGCGCCGGACGTGGTCTTCCACTCCCCTCTCAGCGCCACGGCGACCTTCAGCGGCCAGGAACAGGTACGCGACCTGTTCACCGCGGCGATGGGCGCCCTGTCCGACCTGCGCTATCACACGGACGTGGGCGACGAGCGAACCCGCATGCTCGCCGCCACCGCCCGCCTGGGCCGCCAGGAGATCGAGGAGTCGGCCCTGCTGCACCTCGACGACCGGGGCCTGATCAAGGAGATCACCATGTGGATCAGGCCGCTGCCGGGCCTGACCGCCATGATGGCCGCGCTCGGCCCCGCCCTGGCCAGGGCGACGGGCAAGCCGGGCCTGCCGCTGCTGGTCGGTGCGGCGACGAAGCCGCTGGCCGCGATGACCCGCCTCGGCGACCGCACCCTCGTACCCCTGCTCGCCAAGCGAGAGCACCGCTCTTGACATCAACGCTCCAAAGGGAGAGCATTGCTCACACAAAAGAGCAATGCCCTTCCCTCTTTTTGGAGTGACCATGAATGCCCGGCTGACCTCTGCGGCCTTCGCCGCCGGCGGCGTGCTGTTCCTCATCTATCCGGCTGTGCGGCCGTCCGGCGACGACGCGGCCGCCATCGCGTCGGGGGCGTGGGTGTACGGCCATCTGGCGGCCATGATCGGCTTCATCCTCACCGGGCTGGCCGTCCTGGGACTGCACCAGGTGCTGGGCGACCGGCTGTCGCTGCGGGCGGCGGTGGTGACATGGACCGGCGCGGGCCTCACCCTGCCCTACTACGGCGCGGAGGACTTCGGGCTGAGCGTCATCGCCCGCCGGTCGCTGCGCGACCAGGCTCCGGCGCTGATGGAGCTGGCCGCGGAGTTCCGGTTCGGGCCGGTGGCGGTGACCATGTTCGCCGCCGGGCTAGCGCTGCTGGGCGTGGGGGCGGTCATGGCGGCGGTGGCCGTGTGGCGGTCCGGGACACTGGCCAAGTGGAGTGGAGTGCCGTTCGCGGTGGGGTTCGCGCTGTTCATCCCGCAGTTCTTCGGGCCGTACTCGCTGCGGATCGCGCACGGCGCGCTGATCGCCGTCGGCGGCCTCTGGCTGGCCGTCGCACTGTGGCGCGCACGTTCCACGGCGCCGACCTCCCCGGCCCGCACGCCCGCGGCCGCCCATCGGCGATAAGGCGCGACATCGAGGTGAGCGCACATCGGCGAAGGGCGCCACGCCGGTAAAAGCCGCTGGATCGGTAAGGCGCTAGGAGGACAGCAGGAGGGCCGGGTGGCCGATGACGCGTTCGATCACCACACCGGCCGCGCCGAGCACCGCCGCGTTCCCCGCCAGCTCCGAGGCGACCACCGGCGGTACGGCGGTACGCAGCGAGCCGCTCCCCTCCCCCAGCGCGGCCTCGACCACCGGGCCGATCCATGAGGCCAGCGGCGAGAAGATGCCGCCGAGGACGATCGCGCCGGGGTCGACCAGGTTGACGGCCGAGGCCAGGGTGGCGCCGAGCGCCCGGCCCGCCCCGTCGAGCGCGGCCAGCGCCCGCTGGTCCGAGCGTTCCAGCAGGTCGATGAGCTCCCTGATCGGGCCGTCCGGCTTGGCCGCCGTGGTGGCCGTGACGGCGGGCAGCCCGGCGGCGCGCAGGATGGCGTCCTGGCCGGCGATCTGCTCCAGGCAGCCGCGCCCGCCGCAGGTGCACGGCGCGCCGCCCGGCTCCACGACGAGGTGGCCGAGCTCGCCGGCGAACCCGTGCGTGCCGCGCAGCACCTGACCGTCCATGACGATGCCGGCGCCGATCCCGATCTCTCCCGAGACGTGGATGAAGCCGCCGTGCCGCGCGCCGTCGCCGAACCACAGCTCCGCCAACGCGGCCAGGTTGGCCTCGTTGTCATGGGCGGCGGGGATCGGCAGGTCGGGCAGCGCGTCGCGGAGCAGGGCGCTGACCGGGACGTCGGTCCAGCCGAGGTTCGGGGCGCGGCGGACCAGGCCGTTCTCCCGGTCGAGCAGGCCGGGGACGGCGACCGTCGCGCCCGCCACCGCCAGGCCCTGCCCGGCGGCCGCGGCGACGGCCTCGGCGGCCAGCCGCCCCAGCGAGGAGATCACCGACTCGGGCGCGCGCCCCCGGTTGTCGAAGGTCACGAGCTGGTGGTAGCGGGTGCGCCGGCCCAGGTCCAGGACGCACGCGGCGAGATAGTCGACGTTGATCTCCAGCCCGAGCGCGGCGGCGCCGTCGCCGTTGACCGAGACGGCGATCCCGGGCCGGCCGCGCTCGCCGCCCTGGACCAGCGCGCCGTCCTGGACCAGCCCGGCGCCTTCGAGCACCGCGAGCAGGTTGGAGACGGTGGTCTTGGTGAACCCGGTCTGCTCGGCGAGCCGGGCACGGGTGACCGGCTGGCAGCGTACGACCTGCTCCAGCACCACGGCGAGATTGCGTTCGCGCATGGTGGCGTGCCTGAGCGGCCCTTCCCTGGGTTTTGTCACAATCTAAGACTAATGGGTCTTCCTGGCGATTCGCTGGTCTGTTACGCTATTTAATCCATACAGTTGACTAATATGGAGTCCTGGTGACAGAGGCACTGGTGGCCGGGGTCGACTCCTCGACTCAGTCGACGAAGATCGTGCTGTGCCGGGCCGGTGACGGCACAGTGGTCGACGAGTTCGCGGCCCCGCATCCCGACGGCACGGAGTGCCATCCCCACCATTGGGAGAGCGCGCTCGACAAGGGGCGGCACCTGCTGGAGCGGGCCGCCGCCGTCGCGGTGGCGGCCCAGCAGCACGGCATGGTCGCGCTCGACGGTTCCGGCGAGGTGGTGCGGCCCGCCCTGCTGTGGAACGACACGCGGTCGGCGCCGCAGGCCACCCGGCTGACCACCGAGCTGGGCGGCCCGGCCCGGTGGGCCGAGCTGACCGGCAGCGTGCCCGTGGCCTCGTTCACGGTCACCAAGCTCCGCTGGCTGGCCGAGCACGAGCCGGAGCTTGCCGCCCGCACCGCGGCCGTGCTGCTGCCCCACGACTGGCTGACCTGGCGGCTGGGCGAGCGCCGCGCCTTCACGACCGACCGGGGCGACGCCTCGGGCACCGGATACTGGTCCCCGGCGACGGGAGAATACCTGCCCGAGTTCGTGTCCGCCGCGATCGGGCACGAGGTCGAGCTGCCCCGCGTGGCCGCGCCGAACGAGATCGTCGGGCACCTGCCGGGCGGCGCCGCGATCGGGCCGGGCACCGGCGACAACATGGGCGCGGCGCTGGGGCTCGGGCTGCGGCCCGGCGACGTCGCGGTGTCCATCGGGACCTCGGGCACGGTCTTCGCGGTGAGCGAGGTGCCCGCCGCCGACGAGTCGGGGATGGTCGCCGGGTTCGCGGACGCGACCGGGCGCTTCATGCCGCTGCTGGCCACGCTCAACGCGGCCAGGATCCTGTCCTCGGCGGCCTCGATGATCGGCTGCTCGCTGGCGGAGCTGTCGGAGTTCGCGCTGGCCGCCCCGCCGGGCGCCGGCGGGCTCACGCTGCTGCCCTACCTCGACGGCGAGCGCACCCCGAACCGGCCGGACGCCTCGGGCACGCTCACCGGCCTGACCACACGCAACGCCACGCGCGAGAACCTGGCGCGGGCGGCGGTCGAGGGGCTGCTGTCCTCCCTGGCCGACGCCATCGACCACCTGACCGCGCAGGGCGTACGACCGCGCCGCGTGCTGCTGATCGGCGGCGGCGCGAAGTCCGAGGCGGTGCGCCGCATCGCCCCCCAGATCTTCGGCAAGCCCGTCGCCGTCCCCGAGCCGGCCGAATACGTGGCGCTCGGCGCGGCCCGCCAGGCCGCCTGGGCGCTGGCCGGCACGCCCGAGCCACCCGTCTGGACGGCCCAGCCGGTCCAGGAGTATGACGGGCCGCCCACTCCCCATGTCCGTGACCAGTACGCCGAGCTGCGCGACCGTACGGCCGGCTGGCAGCACCACCGAGAGGATCGATCATGAGCGTAGACCCCTACACGCCCACCCCCGAGGACCGTTTCTCCTTCGGCATCTGGACCGTCGGCTGGGCGGGAGTCGATGTGTTCGGACCGGCGACCAGGGCGCCCATGCCCGCCGACCGGGCCGTGCGCAAGCTCGCCGAGATCGGCGCGTACGGGGTGAACTTCCACGACAACGACGTGTTCGACTTCGACGGCCATGACCGCGACGAGCGCGTCGGCGCGTTCCGCAAGGCGCTGGAGGAGACCGGACTGGTGGTCACCACGGCGACCACCAACCTGTTCTCGCACCCGATCTTCAAGGACGGCGCCTTCACCTCCAACGACCGCGACGTGCGCCGCTTCGCGCTGCGCAAGGTGATGGACAACATCGACCTGGCCGCCGAGCTGGGCGCGCAGGTGTACGTGTGCTGGGGAGGCAGGGAAGGCGCGGAGAGCGGCGCGGCCAAGGACGTCCAGGCGGCGCTCGACCGCTACAAGGAAGCCTTCGACGTGCTCGGCTCGTACGTGCTGGACCACAACTACGACCTCAAGTTCGCGATCGAGCCCAAGCCCAACGAGCCGAGGGGCGACATCCTGCTGCCCACCATCGGCCACGCGCTGGCGTTCATCAACGAGCTGGAGCACCCGGAGCTGGTCGGGCTCAACCCCGAGGTGGGCCACGAGGAGATGGCCGGGCTCAACTACGCACACGGCATCGCGCAGGCGCTGTGGCACGGCAAGCTGTTCCACATCGACCTGAACGGGCAGAACGGCCCCCGCTACGACCAGGACTTCCGCTTCGGCGCCGGCAACGCCCGGGGTGCCTTCTGGACCGTCGACGTCCTGGAGTCCAACGGCTTCTCCGGCCCCATCCACTTCGACTTCAAGCCGCCGCGCACCGAGGACGACGAGGGCGTGTGGGTGTCGGCCGCGGCGTGCATGCGTAATTACCTGATCCTGCGGGAGAAGGTGCGGGCCTTCCGCGCCGACCCCGAGGTGCGGCAGGCGCTGGCGGCGGCCCGGCTCGACGAGCTGGCCGTGCCGACGCTCGCCGACGGGGAGAGCTGGCGCGACGTGCGCTCCTTCACCCCCGACATCGACGCGCTGGCCGCCCGCGGCGCCGCGTTCGAGCACCTGGACCAGCTGGCCATCGAGCACTTGTACGGCGTGCGCTAGACCCGCTGTCCCCCGCCGGTGGGCGCTCGTCCCCGGCGGGGCGCTCTTGTCGGCCCGCGTCCCTTGGCCATCGTCAGGCGCTACCGTCCCCCGACCACCATCCCGCGCTCGCGTCCCGGATTACCGGGAGCGAGCAAAGGCCGCCTTGCGGTCAGACCGATTCGCGGACTGTCTCAAGAACCACCATGGCCCTCACGTGGCCCGGAGCTCCAAAACGCCGACGGAAGCCCGGTTGCGGGCAACTCCTCGGGAAGAGAGCGATTGGATCACCCCGCAGGGGGGAATCCCATCACGGTACCAAGCGTTACACACCGTGGGAGACAGACCCCTCACGATGGGGGCCCTGTAGGAGGCATTTAAACATGGGCGAGCGCGCGCTTCGTGGCACCCGGCTCGGGGCAACCAGCTACGAGAACGACCGTAACACGGATCTGGCCCCGCGCCAGGACGTGTCCTACACCTGTCCCAAGGGCCATCGCTTCGAGGTTCCGCTTGCCGCCGAGGCCGAGATTCCCGCGACCTGGGAGTGCCGCATGTGCGGCGCGACCGCGGTTCGGGTCGACGGCGAGCAGCCGGAGTCGAAGAAGACGAAGCCCCCGCGGACGCACTGGGACATGCTCCTGGAGCGACGGTCCATCGAGGACCTGGAAGAGGTGCTCAACGAGAGGCTGGCGGTCCTGCGGGCCCAGCGTCGAAAGAGCGCCTGACACCTTCTCACGGTGAAAGCCCCCGGACACCTTGTCCGGGGGCTTCGCATTGCTCGCGGTCAGGACGGCTCGCGGTCTTCTCTGATCACTTCGCCGTGCACCACACCGGCGCCGCGCCCGTTGCCTCGCGCGTTGACGTGTCCGTCCACGGGCCCGCCACCCGGCGCCGAGAAGAGGTGCGCGTACGGCGAGGCCGCCGCCATCTTCTTGACCCGGCGGTCGAAGAACCAGGACACCAGGCGCCGCATCGCCGGCCGCGTGACCGGCAGCACGCACAGGAACCCGAGGATGTCGCTCAGGAACCCGGGCGTCAGCAGCAGCGCGCCGCCCACCAGGATCAGGCCGCCGTCGGCGAGCTCCTTGTCGGGCATCCGGCCGGACTGCAGCGCGTCCTGCAGCGCCCGCCAGGCCCTGCGCCCCTCACGCCGTACCAGCCACGCGCCCAGCAGGCTGTCGGCGATGAGCAGGGCCACGGTCGTCCAGCCGCCGATCACCGAGCCGACCTGGATCAGCAGCCAGATCTCCAGCACCGGGACGATCAGGAAGGCCAGGAAAAGCAGGAGCCGCATCGTCTTCCCCAATCCGCGCCCGCGACGTATCTGAAGGCGTACTCAAAGACCCTGTACACAACGACAACGCCCGGCGCGCCCGAACCGTTCCTCCGCTACCTGAGGGTGGCCACAGGTTCTCAGCCGCGCTTGCCGCGCAGCCGGGCGGGCAGGCCGGACAGCCCCCAGACGGCGATGCGCCAGAACGACTCGGCCATGACGCGGCTGCTCATCTTGCTCGTGCCGACGGTCCGCTCCACGAACGTGATCGGCACCTCGACCACCCGCAGGCCGTGCCGGGTCGTCCGCAGGGTGAGGTCGACCTGGAAGCAGTAGCCCTGCGACTCGACGTCGGCCAGCCCGATCTTCTCCAGCGTCGCGGCGCGATAGACGCGGAACCCGGCGGTCGCGTCGCGCACGGACATGCCGAGCATGAGCCGCGTGTAGATGTTGGCGCCCCTGGACAGGAGCTCGCGGGAGACGGGCCAGTTGACCACCTTGCCGCCGGGCACCCAGCGCGACCCGATCGACAGGTCGGCGCCGTCGGAGACCGCCTCCAGCAGCTTGTGCAGCTCCTCGGGCTGGTGCGAGCCGTCGGCGTCCATCTCCACCAGTACGTTGTAGCCCTCGTCGAGCCCCCAGCGGAACGCGGCGATGTAGGCGGCGCCCAGTCCTTCCTTGCCCGCCCGGTGCAGCACGTGGACGTGGTCGTCCTTGTCGGCCAGCTTGTCGGCGATCTCACCGGTGCCGTCGGGGCTGTTGTCGTCGACCACCAGCACGTGGGCGTCCGGCAGGGCGGTGCGCACCCGCTCGGTGATCAGCGGCAGGTTGTCGCGCTCGTTGTAGGTCGGTATGACGATGAGTATCCGGCCAAGAGTCTCCATGATCAGTCATTCCTCACCGGTCGCCTTGCGCCTGACACGCCACGCGGCGACCCCGGCGGCCGCCACTCCCATCAACGCCAGCGCCCACTCTGGCAACGCGCCGATCTGGGTCGCGACCGTCGCCTGGGTGCGCACGGGCACCTTCACCACGTTCATGTCCGCCACGAGCTCGCGGGTCTGCCAGGAGACCTTACCGTCAGGTGTGACATACGCCGAGATGCCGGTGGTGGCCGCGGTCACGACCGCCCTGTTGTGCTCGACGGCCCGCAGCTTCGACATGGCCAGCTGCTGCGGCGGCAGGTTGGACTCGGCGTAGGTGGCGTTGTTGGTCTGCACCACCAGCGGCGTGGCCCCGGTCTTGACGGTCCCGCGCACGGTGCCGTCGTAGGCCACCTCGTAGCAGTTGACCGCGCCGATCGTCACCGGGCCCATCTTCAGGTCGCCCGGCTTGGTGCCCGGGACCGACTGCCTGCCCACCAGACCGGCCCGCTCCCAGAGGGCCAGCACGATCTCCTGGAAGGGGGTGTACTCGCCGAACGGCACCAGGTTCTGCTTGTCGTAGTAGGCGCCGGGTCCGGTCACCGGGTCCCAGACCAGGCTGCGGGTCGCGCGGTTCGCCTCGCCGATGGCCACGACCGCGCCGACCAGCGTGGGCACCCCGACGTCCTTCACGGAGTCGTCGATGATCTGGCGGGCGGTCTCGTCCCGGTAGGGGTCGATGTCGGTGGAGTTCTCGGGGAGGACCACGATGTCGGGCTTGGCGAGTTTCCCGTCTCGTACGGCCTGCGCCAGCTTTTTGGTCTCGTTGGCATGATTTTTCAGGACAACGGCGGGTTCGTCGCCCAGGACGTACATGCCGCGGCCCGGCACATTGCCCTGCACGATGCCGATGTTGACCGTGCGCCCCTCATCGCCCGGCCTCGGCACGGCCAGGGTCAGCAGGGGCACGACCAGAGCGAGCGCGAGCGGCACGAGCCGCCCGGTGACGCGCCGGGCGTCCGGGGGCCGCCGCAGCAGCGTGTAGGCGAGCAGGGCCCCGCACAGCACGACGGCGAACGACACGAGGGGTGCCCCGCCCAGCGCGGCGTACTCGGTGAACAGCGACTCGCCCTGGCTGAACGCCAGCCGCGCCCAGGGGAAGCCGCCGATGGGAAACAGCCCGCGCGCCCACTCCATGGCCACCCAGAGCCCGCCGAACCACAGCGGCCACAGCCGCAGGCGGAACACCAGCGCCGCCAGGGCGGCCATCACGGCGTAGAACAGGCTCTCGACGCCGACCAGCATCAGCCAGACATCGTCGCCGATCGTGCGCACCCAGGCCAGGGTGGGGAACAGGAACACGGCCGCGGCCAGGTAGCCGAGCCAGGCGGCGCGCCGGGGGCGCGTGCGGTAGAGGGCGGCGACGATCAGCGCGACGCCGAGCGGCGCGGCCGGCCAAAAGTCGATGGGCGGGAAGGCGAGGAACAGCAGTCCCCCACCGGCCACGGCGGCGGCGACCCGGGCCATCAGCACCCGCCCGGACTCCCGCGCTCCCCGCCCCGCAGGAGCGGACCCGCCGGAGGCGGCAGCGGACGTACCGGACGGAGACGCGGACGCGTCCGGGGCGGACGTGCCGGACGCAGACGCGGACGTATCCGGGGCCGAAACGGGCGTACCGGCCGCAGACGCGGGCGGAAGGGGCGGGCTGGATTCGGGCGTGGTCGAGTCAGGGGTGTGCGGGGTTCCGCCGCCAGTGGGCGGTAGGCCCGTCTTGTCCTGCACCACGCGGGATTCTCCTCGCCGTTCGCACGCCTGCTTGCGAAAACGCTACCGCCCCCGGGCGGCGATTCGGCCCTCGCGGCACCCGGTGATCCGCAAATAGGGGTCCCAGGCGCTGGACGACCCAGGATAGGGGTCGGCAGGAACGGGCGAGGAGCGTCGGCGAAAGGAGCGGCGGCGAAAGGAGCGGCGGCGAAAGGAGCGGCAGGGTGATCCCGTGACCTGACGGGACCACCCGGCGCTGATGGCGATCCTGCGCACGAGAGGGAAGAGGGCCCGGAAACCCTTCGGACCGGACCCGTCTCGTCGGCGGCGAGCGCGGAATTCCGTTGTCTACTGGGCTCCCGGGCCCGTCCCGGGTCCAACCCCCCGCCCGGTTGGGGTGCCCCGACTCGACGGACCGACGGCCCTGCACCTGGCTGTGTGGACGAAGTCACGCTCCGTCACGGACGCAGGATCCGACGATGTCAGAGACGGCCAACCGGCCAAGTCCCGTGCTGGACTGCGCAGCAAACTACCGACTCCACCTCAGATGTCAACCGTGTCCCGATCAGCAGAAACATCAAGTTTCCGCAGGTAGGACATGCTTGCGTTGTCGCATTAAAGCGATCTAATGCCCATTTGTCGGCCCGGACGCGCGGCTTGGCAAGCCGCCCAGCGCCCCCGAAAGGAGGGCTGACAGCGGCCGCTCGTGGACGACGCCGAGCCGCTGGGTGGCCCGGGTTAGAGCGACATATAGGTCACTCAGGCCGCGCGGCGACTGCGAGGCTATCAGGTCCGGCTCGGCCACGATGACCGAATCGAACTCCAGCCCCTTCGCATCGGTCACCCCGAGCACGGCCACGGGGGCGTCGAGCGCCGCGGTGCCCCGGGTGGCGCGTGAGGAGACCACGGCGGCCCCCTCCACCGTGTCGGAGATCACTTTGCCGAGCTCGCCGAGCAGCGCGTCGGGGACGACCACGGCGACCTTGCCGCCCTCCCCGACCTCGGCCTTGACCAGCTCCGGCAACTGGGACAACGGCGCCGACCAGGGCTCGGCGCCGATCTCGCGGACCGAGGCGGGCGCCTCTAGCGCCGGGTCGATGGTGGCCAGCACGCGGGCGGCCACCTCCATGAGCTCCACCGGCGTGCGGTAGTTGACGGTGAGCCGCTCCTGGCGCCAGCGGCCCGCCACGTAGGGGTCGAGCACCTGGTTCCATGAGCGGGCCCCGGCCATCGAGCCGGTCTGCGCGATGTCGCCGACGATCGTCATCGACCGGGTGGGCACCCGCCGCATGATCACTCGCCAGGCCATGGCCGACAGCTCCTGCGCCTCGTCCACGATCACGTGACCGTAGGCCCAGGCGCGGTCGGCGGCGGCCCGCTCGGCGGTGGTGAGGTAGGGGCCCTCGCCGCGCTGGCGTTCGGCCAGGCGCTCGGCCTCCATGACGTCGGACAGGCCCGTCAGTTCGAGCACCTCGCGGGCGTAGGCGAGCTCGGCCTCGCGCTCGTGCTCGGCCGCCTGCCGGGCCGCGGCGAGCTCCTCCTCGGCCTGCAGGGCGCTGGCGCGCAGCACCTGCTCGTCGATCTCGCCGAGCAGCTCGGCCGCCTCGTCGAGCAGCGGCACGTCGGACTCGGTCCACTCCCCTCCCGCACGCCGCAGCAGCGCGCGCTCCTGCGGTGTCAGGGCCGCGGCCGCGTAGTCGAGCCGCTCCGGCGCGCCGTACAGGCCGAGGAGCAGGCGCTGCGGGGTCAGGTACGGCCAGAGCCTGTTCAGGGCGGTCTTGACCGTCTGCTCGGTGCGCAACTCCTCACGCAGGTCGGCCAGCTCGTCGTCGTCGATGAGGCCCTTGCCGAGCTTCTTGGCCGCCTGCCTGGCCAGGGCGTTGAGCAGCGACCTGACGAACACCGCGCGCGCCTGGTTGTGCGCCCGGCGCGAGCGGGTGGCCTTGTTCTTGGCCGATTCGAGCATGTTGCGGTCGATGGTGAGGGTGTAGCGGCCCAGGTTCAGCTCGACGGGCTTGCGGGGCACCCGCTGCCGGTCGCGTACGGCCCGCGCGATCACCTCGGCCATGCGCAGGTCACCCTTGATCGCGGCCACCTCGGGCCGGTCCCTGGCGGTGGCCGTCAGGCCCGGATAGAGCTCGCCGACCGTCGACAGCAGCACGTCCGTCTCGCCCAGCGAGGGCAGCACCTGCTCGATGTAGCGCAGGAAGGTGAGGTTGGGGCCGAGGATCAGCACTCCGCGGCGCTCAAGGCGCTCCCTGTGGGTGTAGAGGAGGTACGCGGCGCGGTGCAGGGCCACGACGGTCTTGCCGGTGCCAGGACCGCCCTGGACGACCAGCACGCCGTTGAGGTCGGCGCGGATGACGCGGTCCTGCTCGGCCTGGATGGTGGCGACGATGTCGCGCATCCGGCCGGTGCGCCGCTCGTCGAGGGCGGCCAGCAGCGCGGCCTCGCCGTTGAGCGTGGCGCGGTCCTCGTCGGTCAGCGTGTCGAAGTCGAGCAGGTCGTCGTCGACGCCGATGACCGCGCGGCCCTTTGTCTGCAGGTGCCGCCTCCGGGTGAGGCCCATGGGCGCGGCCGGGGTGGCGCGGTAGAACGGCTGGGCCACGGGCGCGCGCCAATCGATGAGCAACCGCTCCTGCTCGTCGTCGGTGATGCCGAGCTTGCCGATGTAGAGCCTGCCCTCGTCGACGTGATCGAGCCGGCCGAACACCAGCCCGCGCTCCACCGCCCAGAGCCGGGCCAGCCTGGAGGCGTACATGCCGGCGAACGTGTCACGCTCCGACCTGTTCTGCAACGTTCCCACGGCGCCGGTGCCGAGCACCTCCTTCAGCTGGCTCTGGGTGCGTTCACGCAACGCGTCGAGGCGGGCATAGAGGCGGGCGACGTACTCCTGCTCCCTTGCGAGCTCTGTTTGACGAGTTGCCGCCTGACCATTATTGTTGTTAATGGGACACTCCGGGCCATTCTGCTTGTTGTTACAACAAACGACGACATTAGCATGCCTGTTGAGGCACTCCCATCTTCCCGCGCGACATCCTGGCCCGCATCCGGTCACGGCTTGGTTTCACCCCTTGACCGAAACCCTCCGGGCCTCTTAGGTTCGCATCAAGTTAGGAAAGTTTCCTAACTTCGGGTCAAGGAGTGGAAGTTGAGCGGTCCGGTACCAGGTACTCCCAGTCTGCTCCGCGCCATCAATGATCGCGCGGCGTTGCAGGCCCTCCTGGAGCGCGGCCCGCTGACCCGCCCCGAGATCGGCACCCTGACCGGCCTGTCGAAGCCGACGGCCTCGCAGCTGCTGTCCCGTCTGCAGGAGGCGGGTCTGGTGGTGCTCGACGGCATCAGGGAGGGGCTGCCCGGCCGTACCGCGGAGGTCTACCGGATCAATCCGGCGGCGGCCTACGTGGGCGCGCTGGACGTCACCCCCGCCCGGATCGAGGCCAGGGTCGCCGACATCACCGGCACGACCGTGGGCTCGTACACGCTGCCCACCCCGCGCCGGCCGGGCGGCGAGCTGGTCGCCAGGCTGCGCGCGGCGCTCGACGGCGCGGGCTCCCCCGGCCCGCTGCGGCGGGTGGTGATCGGCGTGCAGGCGGCGATCGACCCGTCCACCGGCCGGCTCGGCTACGCCACCGCCAAGGACATGCCGGGCTGGCAGATCGGCGACCTGGTGCCGACGCTCGCCAAGGGACTCGGCGTGCCGGTGTCGGTGGAGAACAACGTCAACCTGGTCGCGCTGGCCGAGATGGCGCACGGGGCCGCCCGCGGTGACTCCGACTTCGTGCTGCTGTGGGCCGACGAGGGCATCGGCTCGGCCATCGTGCTGGGCGGGCGGATGCACCGGGGCGCCACCGGCGGCGCGGGCGAGGTCGGTTACATGCCGACCCCGGGCGCGCCGACGGCCCGCGAGGCGGGACGTTACGCCAACCACGGCTACCAGGCGCTCACCGGCGGCCCGGCCGTGCTGAAGCTGCTGCGCTCGTACGGCGTGCGCGGCACGGACTTCCGCCAGGCCATCGTGAACGCGGTGCGCGCGGCGGACGAGCACCAGACGGGCCAGAAGGCCGACGACGCGAGGGCGGGGCTGCGCGACATCGCCGCGCGGCTGGCGGTGGGCCTGGCCGCCATCACCTCCGTCATCGACCCCGGGCTCATCGTGCTGACCGGCGGCGTGGTGCTGTCGGGCGGCGAACCCCTGCGCGAGCTCGTCGAGCACGAGCTGCACGCGCTGACCATCCCGCGGCCCCGGCTGCGCCTGTCGTCCGTCGAAGGCAACCCCGTCCTCGCCGGCGCGCTCGACCTCGCCCTCGACCTCGTCCGCGACGAGGTCTTCGGCTCCACGGTCCCAACCCCCTGATGAGTTCAACGTCATGAGTAACGCCATGAGGAGGCACCCCCCGTGCGCTTCGTCCCCTTGGCGGCCGCAGGGCTCGCCGTCCTGACTCTGGCCGCGTGTACCGCGGGCAAAGAGGGCGGTCCCGCTCTCGGCTCCCAGTCCAAGCCCAGCGGCACCGCGCCGACCGCGCTGCCGGCCGCCTCCATCGAGCTGTGGCACGGGTTCTCGGCGGACTCGGAGGTGAAGGCGTTCACCGACGCCATCGCCGGGTTCAACAAGAAGTATCCGCAGATCAAGGTCAAGCTGGTCAAGGGCGTACAGGACGAGCAGATCACCCAGGCCGTACGCGGTGGCCGCCCGCCGGACGTGGCCTCGTCCTTCACCACCGACTCGGTGGCGACCTGGTGCAAGAGCGGCGTGTTCCAAGACCTCAACCCGGTGATCAAGCAGGACGGCGTCGACCTTTCGGGCCTGCCGCCGGTCGTGAACGACTACACCCAGTACGAGGGCAAGCGGTGCGTGATGCCGCTGCTGACCGACGCGTACGGCCTCTACTACAACAAGGCCCTGATGAAGGGCAAGCAGCCGCCCAAGACGCTGTCGGAGCTGACCAAGCTGGCCAAGGAGCTCACGGTTCGGAACCCCGACGGCACCATCAAGGTCGCCGGGTTCATCCCGAGCGGCCAGTACTACGAGAACACCGCGGGTCACTGGAGCGCGATGGTCGGCGCCAAGTGGACCAACCCCGACGGCACCTCGGCGATCGGCTCCGACCCCGCCTGGAAGACGCTGCTGAACTGGCAGAAGGAGCTCGTCGACTGGTACGGCTACGCCAACCTGGACAAGTTCCGCAAGAGCCTGGGTGATGAGTTCTCCGGCAAGCACCCCTTCTACCAGGGCAAGGTCGCCATGGGCATCGACGGCGAGTGGCGGGTGGCCATGATCGCCAACGAGGCGCCGAAGCTCGACTACGGCACCGCCCCCATGCCGGTCGACGACGCCAAGCCCGACCTGTACGGCAGCGGTTTCACCGCGGGCACCGTGATCGGCGTGCCGAAGGGCGCCAAGAACCCCGAGGCCGCCTGGGCGCTGGTGAAGTACCTGACCACCGACACCGACGCGCTGGTCACGCTGGCCAACGCGATCCGCAACGTGCCGACCACCAAGGCCGCGCTGGAGTCTCCCGCGCTGAAGAAGGACGAGCACTTCCAGACCTTCCTCGACATCTTCGCCAACCCGAAGACGAGCACGATCCCGGCGCACGTCAACAGCGTGTTCAACCAGGAGGCGCTGCAGGGGTTCGTCACCTCGTGGGAGAAGGGCTCGGTCAAGGACCTGGACGCGGGGCTGAAGGGCGTGGACAAGACCATCGACGCCAAGTTCAAGCTGTCGGGCGGCTGAGGTGGCGGGCGTACCGCTCAGGCGCCGTGAGGGGTTCCGTGCGCTGCTGTGGCTGTCGCCGTGGCTGGTGGGGTTCGGGGTGTTCTTCGCCTACCCGCTGCTGGCGACCGTCTACTTCTCCTTCTTCAACTACGACCTGTTCTCGCTGAAGTTCAACGGCCTGGCCAACTACCGCTACTTCCTGCAGGACGAGCGGGCCTGGCTGTCGATCCGGAACACGGCGTGGCTGGTGGCCGTCATGGTGCCCGCCCAGGTGCTGTTCGCCCTGGGCGTGGCACAGCTGGTCACCAAGCTGAAGGCGGGCGTGGGGTTCTTCCGCACGGTGTTCTACCTGCCGTCGCTGGTGCCGGTGACGGCGGGGACGGTGGCGTTCGTCTTCCTGCTGAACCCGGCCACCGGGCCTTTCAACCGGATCCTCGCGCTGGTCGGCATCTCCGGGCCCGACTGGTTCGGCGACAAGGACTGGTCGAAGCCGGGGCTGACGTTGCTGGCCATGTGGGGCGTCGGCAACATCATGGTGATCTTCCTGGCGGCGTTGCTGGACGTGCCCAAGCATCTGTACGAGGCGGCGGCCATCGACGGGGCCGGGGCGTGGCGGCAGTTCCGCAGCATCACGCTGCCGACGATCCGGCCCGTGCTGATGTTCTCGGCGGTGACCGGCGTCATCTACACGCTGCAGTACTTCACCCAGGCGATGATCGCCTCCCGGGTCGCGGCCGGCGTGACCGACGCGCCGGGCACCTCGTTCGTGCCCGGCTATCCGGAGATGTCGACGCTGACGCTGCCGCAGTGGCTGTTCCAGACGGGCTTCCGCGACTACGCGATGGGCTACGCCTGTGTGCTGGCGCTGGTGCTGTTCGCGGCGTCGATGGTGTTCACGCTGATCCTGCTGCGTCAGTTCCGCGGGTTCGAGGAGGTGGCCGAATGACCGCCACGCTGGTGGCGTCCCCCACGCGGGCCGCCGGGCGGCGTGCCCGGGAGCGGCGTGGCCGTACCAGGAGGGCGCTGTACTGGATCGCCACGCACGCGACGGCCGTCGCGCTGGGAATCGCGTTCATCGGGCCGCTGGTCTTCGTCCTGCTGACGGCGGTGATGAGCGACAACCAGACGCTGACCGACGAGCTGTGGCCGCACAGCTGGAACTGGGGCAACTTCGGCGAGGTGTTCGCCAGGTCGCCGATCCTGCTGTGGCTGCGCAACACGATGATCTACGCGGTGACCGGCACGCTGTTCACGCTGGCGTCGTCGATCCCGGTGGCCTACGCGCTGGCCCGGTTCCGCTTTCCCGGGCGCAGGCTGGCGTTCCTGCTGGTCATCACCATGATGATGCTGCCGCCCCAGGTGGTCGCGGTGCCGATCTATCTGATCTGGGCGCGGCTGGACCTGACCGGGACGCTGCTGCCGCTGATCCTGCCGATGCTGCTGGGCGACGCGTTCTCGATCTTCCTGCTGCGGCAGTTCCTGCTCTCGATCCCGCGCGAGTACACCGACGCGGCGCGGGTGGACGGCTGCACCGACTTCAGGACGCTCATCCGGGTGATCCTGCCGATGGCCAGGCCGGGCATCGCGGCGGTGGCGCTGTTCCAGTTCTTCTATTGCTGGAACGACTACTACGGGCCGCTGCTGTACGCCGCCACCAACGTCGACAGCTGGACCCTGTCGGTGGGCCTGGCCTCGTTCAAGGCGCTGCACAGCGTGCAGTGGAATCTGACCATGGCGGCGACGCTGCTCGTCATGGCTCCGGTGATCATCGTGTTCTTCTTCGCCCAGAAGGTCTTCATCGAGGGTGTGACATTGACGGGAGTGAAGGGTTGAAACTGGCCGTGGTGGGGGGCGGCTCGACGTACACGCCCGAGCTGATCGACGGGTTCGCGCGGCTCCGGGACGAGCTGCCGGTCTCGGAAATCGCACTCATAGATCCCGATTTATCGCGACTTGAGGTTGTTTCTGGGATGGCGCGCCGCATGCTGGCACATGCCGGGCATCCGGCCCGGGTGCTGGCCACCTCGTCCGTCGAGGAGGGGGTCTCGGGGGCCCAAGTCGTCCTGTTCCAGCTGCGCGTGGGCGGGCAGGCGGCGCGCGACGTGGACGAGACGCTGCCGCTGCGCTGCGGCTGCGTGGGGCAGGAGACGACCGGCGCGGGCGGGCTGGCCAAGGCGCTGCGCACGGTGCCGGTCGTGCTGGAGATCGCCGAGAAGGTGCGTACGCACGCGCCGCAGGCGTGGATCGTCGACTTCACCAACCCGGTCGGCATCGTCACCCGCGCCCTCCTGGACGCCGGGCACCGGGCGATCGGGCTGTGCAACGTGGCGATCGGCTTCCAGCGCCACGTCGCCGGCCTGCTGGGCGTGCCGCCGTCGCGGATCTCGCTCGGCCACGTCGGGCTCAACCACCTGACCTGGGAACGGGCCGTGTACCTGGACGGCCAGGACGTGCTGCCGTCGCTGCTCGCCGAGCACGCCGAGTCGCTGGCCGACGGCCTGGGGCGCCCCGAACTGCTCCGCCGGCTCGGTGTGGTGCCGTCGTACTATCTACGCTATTTCTATGATCATGACGCGGTGGTGGAGGAGCAGCGGGCCAAGCCGTCGCGCGCGGCCGAGGTGGCGGCCATGGAGGCGAAGCTGCTGGAGATGTACGCCGACCCGTCGGTCGTCGAGAAGCCGGCGCTGCTGGGCGAGCGCGGCGGCGCCTACTACTCCGAGGCGGCGGTCGCGTTGATCGCCTCCCTGCTCGGGGACCGTCCCGGCACCCATGTGGTGAACGTCCGCAACCACGGCACACTCCCCTTCCTGGCGGACGAGACGGTGATCGAGGTGCCCGCGCACGTCACCGCCGACGGGGCCGCGCCGCTGCCGGTGCCGCCGGTCGAGCCGCTGTACGCGGGGCTGATCGCGCACGTGTCCGCCTACGAGACGCTCGCCCTGGAGGCGGCCCGGCTCGGCGGCGCGGACCGCGTACGCAACGCCCTGCTGGCCCATCCCCTGATCGGGCAGGACGCGACCGCCGAGGAGCTGACCGGCCTGCTGCTGGAGGCCAACCACGCCTACCTTCCCTGGACGGTGAGGTAGTGGAACACCGCAGGCTCGTCCTCGCGGTCGACGGCGGCAACAGCAAGACCGACGTGGCACTGGTCACGGAGGACGGCGACGTGCTGGCCACCGGCCGCGCGGGCCCGTTCGCGCCGCAGAGCGACGGGGTTCCGGCCGCGCTGGACGCGGTAGAGGAGGCGGTACGGCAGGCGCTCGCGCAACTGCCGCCGGACGACGCCCCCGGCCGGGACCGCTCCGCCGACCGGCCCGTTGTCGTGGGCCGGTTCGATCATGTGGCGGCCTTCCTGGCGGGGGCCGATCTGCCGGTCGAGGAGGAGGCCCTGGCCCGCGAGTTCGCCCGCCGGGGGTTCGGCCCGGACATCTCCGTCCGCAACGACACCTTCGCCCTGCTCCGGGCCGGCGCCTCGAACTCCTGGGGCGTGGCCGTGGTGTGCGGTGCGGGCATCAACGCGGTCGGCGTCTCCCCCACCGGCGAGGTGGCCCGCTTCCCCGCCCTCGGACGGCTCAGCGGCGACTGGGGCGGTGGCCAGGGCGTCGCCGAGGAGGCGCTGTGGCACGCCGCCCGCGCCGAGGACGGTCGCGGGCCGGCGACCGCGCTGGCGGAGCTGTGCACGCGGCACTTCGGCGTACGCACGGTCGAGAAGCTGATCCTGGAGCTCCACTTCGGCCGCCTGGACGAAGGGCGCCTGCACGAGCTCACGCCGGGCGTCTTCGCCACGGCCGCGGCGGGCGACCCGATCGCCAGATCGCTGGTGGAACGCCAGGCGGAGGAGATCACCGTGCTGGCCGAGGTCTGCCTGCGCCGCCTGGACCTGCTGGAGACGCCCACGGAGGTGGTGCTGGGCGGCGGCATCCTCCGGGCCCGCGACCCGCTCCTCACGGCCCTCCTGGACGCCTCATTCGCCACCAGGGCGCCGCGGGCCAAGCTGGTGGTCGCCGACGTCCCGCCGATCGTCGGGGCCGCTCTCAACGGCCTGGAGCACCTGGGCGCGACGGACCTGGCCAAGACCCGCCTGCGCGCCCGCTACGAACAGACCTGACAGGCCCTCGCGGTGGTCAGGACGCGGGAACCGGGCCGCCCGTGAGGAGCGTCTCGACGCGGGTGCGGACCTCCGGAGAGTCCAGGCCGCGGACCGTGAGGGTGGTGCGGCGCCGTACGACGTCGTCGACCGTCGCCGCCCACTCGTGGTCGCGCGCGTAGACCGCCTGCGCCCAGATGTCCGGCCCGTCCGGATGGATCCGCTCACCCAGCGCGGGCGTGTCACGGATGAGCCTGGCCAGGTCGAAGGCGATCGAGCCGTAGTGCGAGGCGAGGTGGCGGGCCACCAGCGGGTCCATCCGGGTGCCCGGCTCGCGGTCGGTCCACAGGCGCATCGCGACCGCGTCCGGGCTGGCCAGGCCGGGCAGCGGCATGGCGGGCAGGATGGCGGCGAGGTCGTCGCCGAGCGGGTGGCCCGGCAGGTGGGCGAGCATGTCGAGGACGAGCTTGCCGATGTGCCGGTAGGTGGTCCACTTGCCGCCCGCCACCGACAGCATGCCGCCCTTGCCCCGGCTGAGCACCGTCTCCCGCTTGGCCGAGGACACGCCGCCGGGGCCGCCCGGCAGCACGCGCAGCCCGGCGAAGGCGTAGGTGATGTCCTCGCGCCGCAGTTGCGACTCGCGTACGGCGTGCCCGGCCTCGTCGAGGATCTGGGCCACGTCGGCGTCGGTGGCGCGCACGTCGGCGGGCTCGCCCTCGTAGGCCTCGTCGGTGGTGCCGAGCAGCAGGTGGTCCTCCCACGGGATGGCGAAGGACACGCGGTATTTGTCGATCGGGGTGGTCAGGGCCGCCTTCCACGGCTCGTGGCGGCGCATGACCAGGTGGGCGCCCTTCGACAGGCGGATGCTCGGCGCGGCCCCGGGGTCCTCCATCCGGCGCAGGTGGTCCACCCACGGGCCGGTGGCGTTCAGTACGAGACCGGCCCCGACACCGAACTCCGTACCGTCGAGCCGGTCGCGCAGCTCCGCCCCCGAGACCGTGCCGCCGCTCTCGCGCAGGCCGACGACCTCGGCGTGGTTGAGCACGACCGCGCCCGCGTCGACGGCCGCGCGCACGGTCATCACCGCGACCCGGCTGTCGTTCATCTGGTGGTCGCCGTAGACGGCGGCGGCGCGCAGCCCCTCGGAGCGGAGCGCGGGCACCCTGGCCAGCGCCTGGTGCGGGGTGATGACCCGGCCGAGCCCGTCGCCGAACACCGACAGCGCCGAGTAGAGGAACACCCCCGCGCCCAGCTTGGCGGCGCCGTGCGGGCCGCCCCGGTAGACCGGCACCACGAAGGAGAGCGGCTTGACCAGGTGGGGGGCGATGTCGCCGGCCAGCGCCCGGCGTTCGCGGTGGTTCTCGGCGACCAGCTTGACGTTGCCCGTCTGCAGGTAGCGCAGGCCGCCGTGGACGAGTTTGGAGGAGGCGCTGGAGGTGGCCCCGGCGAAGTCGCCGCCGTCGACCATGGCGACCCGCAGGCCCGCCTGGGCGGCCATCCAGGTGACGGAGGTCCCGAGGATGCCGCCGCCGATGACCAGCAGGTCGTAGGTGCCCCTGGACAGCTCCTCGCGGGTCTCGGCGCGGGAGGCGGTCGTGGTCATGGAGTGCTCCAGTCGAGGCTTCGGTCGATGGCCTTGCGCCAGTTGCGGTATTCGCGGTCGCGGACGTCCTGGCCGATCTTCGGCCGCCATTCGGCCGCCTTGTGCCAGTTGGCCCGCAGGCTGTCGGTATCGGGCCAGTAGCCGGTGGCCAGCCCGGCCGCGTAGGCGGCGCCCAGGCAGGTGGTCTCCGACACCATCGGGCGTACGACCGGCACCGCGAGCACGTCGGCCAGGATCTGCATGAGCAGGTTGTTGGCGGTCATGCCGCCGTCGGCGCGCAGTGAGGTGAGCGCGAGCCCGGCGTCGGCGTTCATCGCGTCGACCACCTCGCGCGTCTGCCAGGCGGTCGCCTCCAGCACGGCCCGCGCGATGTGCCCCTTGGTGACGAACCCGGTCAGCCCGGCGATGACCCCGCGCGCGTCGGAGCGCCAGTGCGGGGCGAACAGGCCGGAGAAGGCCGGGACGAAGTAGCAGCCGCCGTTGTCCTCGACGGTGCCCGCCAGGGTCTCGATCTCGGCGGCGCTGGAGATCAGGCCGAGGTTGTCGCGCAGCCACTGCACGAGCGAGCCGGTGACGGCGATCGAGCCCTCCAGCGCGTACGTGGCGGGGGCGTCGCCGATCTGGTAGCCGACGGTGGTGAGCAGCCCGTGCTTGGAGGCGACGGGCTCGGTGCCGGTGTTCATCAGCAGGAAGCTGCCGGAGCCGTAGGTGCTCTTGGTCTCGCCCGGCCCGAAGCACGTCTGGCCGAACAGCGCCGCCTGCTGGTCGCCCAGCGCCGCCGCCACCGGCACGCCGTCGCCGGTGGTGCCGTAGACCTCGGCGGAGGGGCCGATCTCCGGCAGCATCGCGCGTGGCACGCCGAGCGCGGCGAGCAGCTCGTCGTCCCAGCTCAGGGTGCGCAGGTTCATCAGCATCGTACGGCTGGCGTTGGTGACGTCGGTGACGTGGCGACCGGTGAGCCGCCAGATCAACCAGCTGTCGACGGTGCCGAACAGCACATCGCCCCGCTCGGCCCGCTCGCGCAGTCCGGGGGTCTCGTCGAGCAGCCACCGGATCTTCGGCCCGGCGAAGTAGGTGGCCAGCGGCAGCCCGGCCCGCTCGCGGAAGAGCTGCTCGTGCTCGGACAGGGTCCGGACCAGGGCGTCGGTACGGGTGTCCTGCCAGACGATCGCGTTGGCCACGGGCCGCCCGGTGTGGCGGTCCCACAGGACGGTGGTCTCGCGCTGGTTGGTGATGCCGAGGGCGACGAGCTGGCCGAAGTCGATGCCGCTGCCGGTGACGGCCTCGGCCACCACGCCCTGGACGGCCTCCCAGATCTCGGCGGCGTCGTGCTCGACCCAGCCGGGACGGGGGAAGATCTGCCGGTGCTCCCGCTGCGCCACCGAGACGATCCGGCCGTCCTGGTCGAACACCATGCACCTGCTCGACGTGGTGCCCTGGTCGATGGCGGCGACGTAATGCGGTCCAGGCACGGCTTCCTCACTTCGATGTGTTCGGCATTACCGAACGGTTGCCAAATCCTAGCTGTGGTCGGGCCGGGCGTGTCAACACGTCACCGGCTCAGGTCGCGGGTGATGGCGCGGGCGGCGTCGCGGACGTAGGAGACGATCGTGATGCTCGGCTCGCCGCTCTCGGCCAGCCGCTCGACCGCGCCTCTGACGCCGATGGCGCCGACGGTGACGCCGCGCGCGTCCCGGATGGGAGCGGCTATGGAGACCTCGCCCTCGACCAGCTCCTCCACGTCGCAGGCCCATCCACGGCCGCGCACCAGCTCCAGCTCCTTGGCCAGGTCGTCGGCGCGGGTGAGGGTCTTGGGCGTGAAGGCGGCCAACCCCTCGACGCCGGGCTCGCCGCCTGCCTCCGCGCCGGGCGTTGTGGCGGACGGCGTGCTGGGCACGGTGGCGGGGGACGTACTGGGTGATGCCGTGGGTTCCGGGGCGGACGGCGCGTGGAATGCCGCGCCCGCGTCGCCGTACGGGTCGTAGGCCAGGAGGACCTTGCCCAGCGCGGTCGCGTGCGCGGGCAGCAGCGTGCCGACCTGCAGGACCTGCATGCTGTCGTCGGGCCTGAACACATGGTGGACCACCAGGACGCCGCCCTCGTGCGCGGTGCCGATCCACACGCTCTCCCTGCTGCGCCCGGCCAGCGCGTCGGCCCAGTTGAGCGAGCGGGTGCGCAGCACGTTGACGTCGAGGTAGCTGCTGCCCAGGTGCAGCAGCGTACCGCCGAGCCGGTAGCGGCCCGTGGCTTCGTCCTGCTCGACGAAGCCGACATGGACGAGCGTGCGCAGGATGCCGTGCAGGGTGCCTTTGGGCAGGCCCATCGCGCGGGCCAGCTCGGCCACGCCCAGCTCGCGCGGGCCGGAGGCGAGCAGCCTCAGTATGCCGGCGGCCCGTTCGACGGACTGGATGGTCTCTCCCACGCCCCACACCGTAGCGCAGTTCGGCAATGCCGAACAGTTCTCGCTAGCTGCGGCGACGGCCCGTCGTCAGGCGGGAGGAGCCGGAGCGTCGGCGCCGTCGCCCGCCACGTCGGGCGGCCGGTGCTCGTAGGGGGTGCTCAGCACGACGGTGGTGCGTGTGGAGACGTTCGCCGACGCGCGGATGTGCTGCAGCAGCTCCTCCAGCGCCAGAGGCGTGGCGACGCGCACCTTGAGGATGTAGCTCTCATCGCCCGCCACGCTGTGGCACGCCTCGATCTCGGCCAGGTGGGCCAGCCGCTCGGGCGCGTCGTCGGGGGCGGCGGGGTCGATCGGCTTGATGGACACGAACGCCGTCATCGGCAGCCCGATCGCGTCATAGTCGATGATCGCGGCGTAGCCGCGCACGACTCCGCGCTTCTCCAGCCGGCGCACCCGCTGGTGCACCGCCGAGACCGAGAGCCCGGTCTCCCTGGCCAGATCGGTGAAGCTCATCCGGCCGTCCCTGGCGAGCAGCGTGACGATCTGGCGGTCGATCTCCTCCATCGGTCAAAGGTAGCCGGTGATGGTCACGACATGGTCCCGACCGGGGCGGCTCCCTGGCGCATGGCGTGCTCGACCAGCGTGATGAGCACTTCCCGGCCGGAATCCTTCTTGCGGGCGTCGCAGAGCACGATCGGGATCTCCGGTTCGAGGCCGAGCGCCGACCGTACCTCGCCGACCGTGAAGGGACGCGCGCCGTCGAAGCAGTTGAGCGCCACCACGAACGGCTGCCCGCGCCGCTCGAAGTAGTCGATGGCCGGGAAGGAGTCGGCCAGCCGCCGCGTGTCGGCCAGCACCACCGCTCCGAGCGCGCCCATCGCCAGCTCGTCCCAGACGAACCAGAAGCGTTCCTGGCCGGGCGTGCCGAACAGGTACAGCATGTAGTCGTCACGGATCGTGATCCGGCCGAAGTCCATCGCCACGGTGGTGGTCGGCTTGGCCTCGACGCCCGACAGGTCGTCGATGTCCACGCCGATATGCGTGAGCGCTTCTTCCGTACGCAGAGGACGGGTCTCGGAGACCGCGCCCACCATGGTGGTCTTGCCCACGCCGAACCCGCCCGCGATCAGAATCTTGATCGCGGTCGGCAACCGCCATCGATCAGAGCGACCGAAGTCCATCCAGCACCGCCTGTACATCCCTCCGCGGCCGTGCCGCGCATGCACAAATCCGCCCTGAGGAGCCGTGGTCAGTGGAACCTGTCAAGGCGCAGAGAAAAGGTCGAGCCACGTGCCTGGCATCGAGACACCCTAGCAACGCCACATATTCCACTCAAGCCACAATCATCCTCGCGAATCAATATGTCATGGTTTGTCGTATCTAGACCAGTTATTCGCACCCCGTTCACCCAAGGGTAAAGGCCCCTGTCATGGGAGGTTGCGGGACCGTAACGGCTTCAGAGGGCCTAGCCGGAAATACCGTACAAACCGGCGTTGAACCCGATCTGTCGCCGCAGGTAGGCGGCCGTGCGCGGACTGCGTTCGCGTACCGGCTTGAGCAATTCCAGCGCCTCGCGCGCCAGCTCCCCCATCGCGTTCGTGACCTCGGCATGGCTGACGCCGAGCATCAGCACGTTCAGGCCGCCCCAGCTGACGTCCCTGCGGTAGGAGGCGAGGTCGCCCAGCAGGTGCAGATAGCGCTGCACGTGCGCGCTGACGGCCCGCAGCTCCTCCAGATGGCGCCTGGCCCACTCGTCACCCGCGTAGATCCAGTGCGACAGATCCACGAAGCAGGATCCCCGGCTGTCGGCGTTGTCGAGGTAGCGGGCGAAGGTGGGGACGGCCCGGGTGTCGCGCCACACCCACGCCCTGGCCATCGCGTCGAACATGCCGGCCAGCTGGTCGCGCCAGAGCGGGTGCAGGCCCTCGAAGTCCTTGACCGTCGCCAGCTCGTCGCGCAGGTCGGCCAGGAAGCGAGTGACCGCGGCCCGCGGCGCCGCGCCGTCTGCCACGTCCAGGCAGTCGCGAACCAGCGCCTCCACCTGAGTACGCGTCGTCGTCGTGCGGTCCACCAGGCGGTCGACGGCCGACACCCAGAGCGACGTCCGGTTGACGATCTTGAGCGCTTCGGACGTGGCCCAGGGGGCGCTGAAGGCGCCGGTCAGCGCCAGCGCGGTGTAGAAGTCGGAGTCGAAGGCCGCCCGTGGGAACAGCCCGCCGTACATCTGGGCGCAACGACGTAGATCCCGGCCGCACTCCGCGGCGAGCGCGCACGCCAAGCCCAGCTCGTACGCCTCTTTCAACTCGTCGTCCGGCATCCTAGAGCCGCTCGATCGGCATGCGGATCATGGGCGACGACCCCCCAAACCGGCATTCCTGCCGCTACTGGCGAATTTTCACATGATCACCCATATTTGATCAAGGCAGGGACACGGCCGCACCACCCCCCACAGTCACCGCGCACTGTCACCCCCATGTCATCCACCGTGTTCAGCATCCACCGTTCGGGCCGCTCTGTCAGCCATCCTTTCCGCCACTTGTGGACCCGCCCTTCAGTCCGCCCCTCAACCGGCCCCGATCGCGATGAACGAGACGTCGTCGCCGCGGGCCTCGCTGAGCGCCTCCGCCAGGCCGAGCCCGCGCCGTAGCCCGTCGTGCAGAGCCACCATGACGGGCACGGCGGCCGCGTCGTTCACCGGGACGACACTCGCGACGATGCCGGCCGTACCGAGGTGGAGCAGCGCGGTGGCCGGCCCGAGCACCTCGTCGGCCCCCACCGCGGCCACCTGCCCGGAGTCGCAGCTCGACAGCACGAGCCGGTAGGGGGCACGGCGCAGCCGTTCGAGGTCGTACACGGTGAGGGGGCCGTCGTCCAGCAGCAGCGAGGAGAAGGAAGGGCTGTCGGCCCGGAACGTCCCGTGCGCCGCCAAATGCGCGAGATGACACCCGTCGATGGCCCCCAGCACGCCCTGAGCCGTCGCCGAACCATCGGCCAGCACAGTGACCGGCCCGGCGGACCCGGCGACTGACCTGAGGGCGGACACAGTGGCAGACCCGGTGGCGGGTCCAGCGGCTGGCTCAGCGGTTTCGGCGTACAGCTCGGCGATGGAGCGCACCTCGCCGTCGGCGTTCGCCACGCCGGGGCCGCGTACGAGCACCACGCCCCCGTCAGCGGGCGGGACGACCGACCTGGCGCGTAACCAGACCGCCGCCGACGGCGCCACGCTGAAGGCCCGGCGCCGCAGCGCGGGCAGCAACCCCCACGGCGCCCCGTGCAACGTCGCCGGCGGCACCACGACCAAGGGCTCACAGGCTCGCGGCCTGGCAGGGGCCGATCCACCGCCGAACCGCCCAAGGTCTGACGACCGCCCATGGCCTGACGACCGCTCAAGGTCTGACGACCACCCAAGGCGTGACAACTGGCCATCTGGCCGTCCCTGGGCTGACCGTCCGCTATCTGGCCGCCCCAGGGCTGGCCGGGCGTCATCCGGCAGCCCCAGGACTGGCGACCGGCCATCCGACCGCCCGAGGGATGACCGTTCGCCGCCGGAGCGTCCGTCGCTCAGGCAGGCCGCTACCGGGCCCAGGAGGGCGCGCTCCAGCCGGGCGCCGAGGCAGGCGAGTTCGCCCGGGTCGGCGCGGCTCTGGTAGGCGAGCCGTCGCAGCCTCGAGCGGGCGAACTCGATCTCCGTGACGGCCGACGCGGCCGATCCCACCGTGAACCGGCGTACCCGCCCGTCTCCGCACAGCAGCACGTGCAACACACCGTCGACGATCACCAACTCGACCAACCGGCCGCCACCGATCGCCGCCAGAAGCTCTCCACCGCCGACCGCCGTCAGGAGCCGCCCGCCACCAAGGGCCGCCCCGTCGTCACGACCCCCCTCGCGACCGTCAGCGCGGCCATCCTCGCGACCGTTGAGGCGACCCTCCTCACGGCCATCCTCGCGACCGTTCTCGCGGCCGTCAGCGCGGCCGTCGGCGCCGCGCACGCGCAGGGTCGCGGCGCGTACCCGTGCCTCCAGCCGGTCCCGGTCGCGTTCCAGCGTGGCCGCCGACGAGGCACCCTCGGACCGTGCCCGGCTGAGCAGGTGGTCGGTCTCGCGCAGTGCGGCGAGCTGGGCAAGCAACCAGTGGTCGTCCGGCGGCCGTACGGGGGGCACGGCCAGCGAGGTCGCCCGCCATCGTTCGGTCCAGTCGAGCAACCTCCGGGGCCGCCCTACGCGCAACCAGTGCCGCTGGGCGAGCGTCACCAGCTCGGCGCCATGGGCGGTCGCCAGGGCCCGCAACTCCGGCGAACCGAACGCGAGGCGGTGTTCCTCGATCAGCGCCAGCCCGGCCCGGCAGGCGTGCAGCAGCCGCCGGGGCCGATCGGCCGCCTCCGCACGCAGCGCCTCGGCCAGCCAGCCGCCCGCCCTGGCCGTGGCGGAGCCGCGGTGGCGGGCCCGCGCCGCCTGCGTCAGGTGCTGATCGGCCGTCCGCCGTCTGCCGAGCGCCAGCGCCGCACGGCCCGCGAGCAGGTGCGCCTGCCACACCTCAGGCGACCCGAGCTCCGCCAGCTTGACGGCCAGCCGCCGCGCCTCCGCCAACCGTCTCCTCTCCGCCACCCGCCTGGCCTCCGCCGGCGACCTGGCGGGCACCGGACCCCCGACCGCCTGCCCGACCACAGACTCGGAAGGCACCGCATTTCCGGCCTCCCGCCCGACCACAGACCCGAAAGACGCCGAGCTCCCGGCCTCCCGCTCGGTCACAGGCCCGGAAGGCATCGCGCCCCCGACCGCAGGACCAGAAGACACCGCCCGCCCGGCCACGGCCCCGGAAGACACCGCGCCCCCGACCGCAGGGCCGGAAGGCGTCTCATCGCCGGCCAAGGCCCTGTCTGCCGCGAGGGCCGCCTGGACCAGGATGAGCCGGGCGTGCGCTGCCCACCAGGCGCGCCGCTGCCCCGCGAACAGGGTGCGGGCCTCCCCCGCCCGCGCGCGGGCCGTACCCGGATCGCCGGACAGCAGCGCCGCCCTGGCGGCCAGGAGCAGCAGCTCGGCCCGCATGGTCGCCTGCCCGCGCAGCCGGGCCAGGTGCCGCAGTGCCCCGTCGGCCTGTGCCAGGGCGTCGCGCGCGAGCCCGGCCGCCAGCAGCACCGCGCACCGGTCGGCGGCCAGGTCGAACATGGGCGTGCCGAGCGCCTGGAAGCCCCGGTCGGCCTCATCGAGGAGGTCCAGCGCGAGCGGCAGGTCACCCGCGCGGAAGGCGACGACGCCGCGGTTCTGGACGGCGACGACCGAGTCGTGTTCCTGGCTGGTGGTCGCGAACATCCGCTGCGCGACCCGGAAGTCCTCCTCGGCCAGGGTGACCGAGCCGCGCGCGAGCCGGACGTGCCCGCGCAGGGTGAGCGCGCGGGCCGCCCAGACGGTGTCGCCCGCGCCGAGCAGCGCCGGGGCGGCGATCTCGAGGTCGTCGAGCGCCTCACCGTGCCGGCCGAGGATCCAGCGGGCGCCGGCCCGCCGGAACAGTACCCGCGCCCGGGTGGTGCCGAGAGAAAGGGCGGCGGCCGTGTCGAGGGCGGACAGGCCGGGCCTGGTGCGGCCGTGCTGGAGGAGCGCGATGCCGAGCGTGGCCAGCACGTCGGCCTCGCGGTCGGCCGAGCCGGAGCGCCGTGCCAGCCGTACCGCCTGCCGCAGCTCGCGGATCGCCGCGTCGAGGTCGCCGAACTCGCGGCGCAGGATGCCGATCGCCTGACGCGCTATCGAGCTCTCGTACGGCCCGCGGCCGTCGGCGAGCATGGCGGTGGCGGCCGTCATGGCCTGTCGCGGACGCGCGAACACCATGGCCAGCACATCGTGCGGATCATCCGGAATCCGGGAATCCCTCGCCGTTTCCCCAGACACGGAGTCGATGGTAGATGCGGGTCATCCGGGCGTCCACGCGGCACGTGTATCAGGAAGGGGGTGCGCCGCTCATACATGGCAGGCCGGCAGTCACCCATCGAGGAGGTCCCGAAAGATGAGCACACCACGCAACGGACGAGACATGCGTTTCTGGGAACAGCTTGAGATCCTCAACGACGCGCTGCCGGCGGGCACGGTCGCGGTGGCCGGGCCGCAGGGCGCGACCCCTGACTCCGACATCCTGCCGGAGTTCGCCTATCTCGCCGAGCACGTCCTGGTACGCGCGCCTGACGTGGAACGTGCCATCCAGGGCATTCAGGCGAGTCTCCCGTCGGCGGAGCCGGTCCGCGTGGTCTGGCCGCCGGACCGGGACGCGGGGCGGGTCACGGTACGCCGGCTGTCCATCGGATCGCGGGACGTCTTCCGCGCCCTGGCCGTGCTCAGGCAGGCCAAGATCCACGGCACGCTGGTCCACTTCGTCACGGTCTCGGGCGTCAACCTGTGCCCGGGCGACGAGCCGGTGCCCAGCGGCGAGCCGCTCAAGCCGCCGATCGCGGGCCGCGACAGGGGTGAGAACGCACACGTCACGGTGATCGACACCGGGTTGGTGCACGACTATCTCGACCACCAATGGCTGGCGCAGAGCTCCGGCCAGCCGAACATCCCGATGGTCGACGGCGACGTCACCACCCTGGCCGAAGAGGTGGACGCCGACGGTTTCATCAAGCCGTACGTCGGCCATGGCACGTTCATCGCGGGCGTGCTGCGCTGCGTGGCGCCCAGTACGGACGTACGCGTCCTCAACGGCTTCCCGTACGGCGGCGCGGTCGAGGAGGACCAGCTGGGCCTGCTCCTGCTGCAGACGCTCGACACCCACGGCTGGCCCGACATCCTGTCACTGTCGGCGGGCACCAGGACGAACGACGCCCAGGCGCTGCTCGGTCTGGCCGACTTCATCGACGAGCTGGCCACGCACCCCGAGACGCTGCTGGTGGCCGCGGCCGGCAACGACGGCGACACCGTGCCCTTCTGGCCGGCCGCGTTCGCCGCGGAGGCGGTGAACACCACCGGCGACGTGATCCTCTCGGTGGGCGCGCTGCGCGAGGACGGACTCGGCCGGGCGTGCTTCAGCAATCACGGCGACTGGGTAACGGTGTACGCGCCGGGTGAGCGCCTGATCAACGCCTACACCTCGGGCGACTACGAATACGACTACCCGCACAACACCACCTGCCGCTTCCACCCGGTCGTCCCGCTGTATCCGGGTTGCACCTGCGTCGCGCCGCTGTCGCAGGGGGACGTGGTCAAGTTCAGCGGGATCGCGCAGTGGAGCGGCACATCGTTCGCCACGCCGTTCATCGCCGGGCTCATCGCGGCGCGCATGTCGGAGGCCGGGGTGACGTCGCGGCAGGCGGCCGGTCAGCTCATCGAAG
This sequence comes from Nonomuraea sp. CA-143628, assembly GCF_050942315.1. Classification (NCBI taxonomy): domain Bacteria; kingdom Bacillati; phylum Actinomycetota; class Actinomycetes; order Streptosporangiales; family Streptosporangiaceae; genus Nonomuraea; species Nonomuraea sp. CA-143628. The sequence continues at coordinate 5,524,368 of NZ_CP192072.1, read as the reverse complement.
GGCAGTTGCCGATACCCGATCTCAGTAGTTTTCTGCGATGACTCAACCACTCCCTGTTCTGGAGCGTCTCACGAAATATCATGCTCCAGGATGTTCCAGGACAGGGAAGGACCGCCGTGGACGAGACCGCAGCCCTCGTCAGAGCAGCCGCGGAAGGGGACTCCGGTGCCTGGAAGGAGCTCTACCAGCGCCACAGCGGCCTGGTGTGGGCGGTGGCGCGCGCCTATCTCGTCAACGCGTCCGACGCGCAGGACGTCTGCCAGACGACGTGGTTCCGGCTGGCGGAGAACCTGACCCGACTCAGGGACCCGGACAAAGTGGGTGCCTGGCTGGCCAGTACGGCCAGGCACGAGGCGCTGCGGGTGATCCGCGCGAGCGGGCGGGCCACCCCCATCAGCGACATGGGGCTGCTGGGGGCGGACATCGACGAGCGCTCCCCCGAGCATTTGATGCTGGAGGCGGAGGAGGCCGTCGCCGAGGCCGAGCGCGCGCTGGTGGTGTGGGCCGCCTTCGAGGAGATGCCGGATCGCTGCCGCCGCCTGCTGCGGCTGCTGATCGCCTCTCCGCGCCCCACCTATCAGGAGATCGCGTCAGGATTGGGCATCGCGGTGGGCAGCATCGGCCCGATCAGGGCCCGCTGCCTCCAGCGACTCCGCACGCTGGTGGCGGAGCGCGGAGTGACCGGAATACGCAGGTGAGCTGAATGAACGATGAGAGCTTCAACCTGGAAGACCAGCTGGAAGGCGACCCGGAAGGCGAGCTGGAAGGCGAGCTTCGGGAGATCGCCGAGCTGCTCGACCCCGTCCCTCCCGCGCTGCTTGAGGACGCCATGCAGGCGTTCACGCTGCGGACGCTCGACGCCGAGCTTGCCGCCCTCACCTTCGACTCCTGGGACGACGAACCCTCGGCCAGGGTCGTCAGGGGCGCGGGGCAGCCGCGGCTGCTCACGTTCGAGGCGGGCGGGGTGGCGGTGGAGCTGGAGGTCTCCGCGGCCCGCCTGGTGGGGCGGCTGTCGCCGGAGGGGCCCGCGGAGATCGGCGTCCAGCGGCCCGACGAGGTGCTTCTCGTACGCTCCGACGAGCTGGGCCGCTTCACCGCCGACGGTCTGGTCCGCGGCCCGCTCCGCCTCCGCGTCACGCCCGACGGAGGCACGCCGATCGTCACCTCATGGACGCGCATATAACCAGATGTACGACGCCGCGCCGGTCCCCTCCTCCGGCGCGGCGTCGTAGCTTCCTCAGACGTCGCGTGGCCGTGGCCTCCTCGGGCGTCCTGTGGCCCTCCTCAGGGGCCTCCTCGGGCGTCGTGGCCTCCTGAGCGGTGGTGTCAGGCGCTCTCCTCCAGCGTGGCCAGCTTGGCGGCGAGCGCGACCCGGGAGCCGATGCCGAGCTTGGTGTAGATCTTGCCCAGGTGATACTCGACGGTCTTGACGCTGATCAGCAGCTCCCGGGCGATCTGCCGGTTGGTCATACCGTCGGAGACGAGCCTGGCCGTGCTGTACTCCTGAGGCGTCAGTCCCAGCCGTACGGTGCCCGGCTGTTCCAGGCCGCACGCCTCCAGCTCCTGCGCGCAGCCGGCCACGAGCGGGCGGGCCCCCAGCCGGGTGAAGACGGCCTCGGCGGCCCGCAGCCGGGCGGCGGCCGCCCTGCGTCTTCCGGTACGCCGCAACAACCGGCCCAGGTCCAGCAGGACGCGGGCCTCCTCCAGCGGACAGCCGGTGCCCTCCAGCAAGCTCAGGGCGGCGGTGAAGCTCTCCTCGGCCTCCGCTGGAACGTTCCTTGCCGCCAAGAGCAGCCCGGAGAGCCGCGCCCGCCGCGCCCGCGCCCGCGCGCCATCCCCAGGCAGAGTGGCGAGCTCGGCCTCGGCCTCGTCCAGGCGGCCCTCCGCGACCAGGGTCTCGATGAGCTGCGGCCGGTGGTCGGGGACGAACGGGTCGTCGACGCCCGCCGGCGCGGCACCGGCCGCGGCACCGGCACCGGCACCGGCACCGGCACCGAGCAAACCCAGCGCCAGGTCCGCCTGGGTCTCGCCCATCACGTTGCGCTGGCAGCGCGCGATGGCTCTGGCGGCGGTGGCGTGGGCGAGGGCCCGTTCGTGCTCCCCGAGCGCGGCCAGCGGGGCGACGCAGACGACGTGCAGGGTGGGTAGCAGCCAGCGCTGGCCGAGCCCCTCCGCCTCGGCCAGCGCCCGCTCCGCCCTGGTCACCGCGTCCGCCCAGCGCCCCTCGCAGTGCTCGGCCACGGCCAGTAGCGCGCCGCCGATCAGGCGATGGTGCGGCAGCCCCGCCTCATCTCGCGCCGCGACGGCCCTGACCAGCACGCTGACCGCCGCGCCCGCCTCGCCCTCCCGCAGGAACCTGACGGCCGCCGGAATGCCCGCTGCGGCGTGTCCACCGCCGAGGCCGCCCGCGCTCGGGACCGGCATGTCGTGCGGCCGACCGATCGTGCCGGGGGGCAGCACGTCGAACGACTGGCCCGTCGTACCGAGAGCCTGCGCGTCGTGCGGCCGGCCTGTCGCGCTCAGGGCCAGCACGTCGTACGGCCGGCCGGTCGTGCTCTGGATCGGCTGCTCGGCCGCCAGGCGGGCCCAGGTCGTCGCGGCGGCGCGATTCCCCCTGACCAGGTGCAGCCAGGCGAGCTGCTCGGCCGTGTCGGCGGCCAAGCGGGGTGAGCGGTTCCGCCACGCGGCGGCGAGCAGGTCGGCGGCCTCGTCGAGTCGTCCGGCGGCCAGCGCGAGCCGCCCCAGGATGTAGCGGCGCACGGGCCGCGGATCGGCGTTGGGCACGGCGGCCAGCTCGGCCGCGCGGACGGCGTCGCCGCCCAGCAGCAGGTGCCTCAGCGCCGCGGTACGCAGTTCGTCGCGCCGGGCCGCGGACTCGCAGAGCCCGGCGGCCAGCTCCAGATGGGTGGCGGCGTCGAGCCAGAGGCCGTGCTGGGCCTCCTTGGCGGCGTACCGGGCCAGTTCCTCGGCGAGCTGCTCGTCCGGTCCACCGGCCGCGGCGGCGCGGTGGCGCAGGGCCGTACCGGTGTGCTCGACGAGCCGGGCGGCGGCCAGGTGCAGCCGTGCGCGGGTGCCCGCGCCGAGGGAGCCGTAGACGGTGGCCCCGGCGAGCGGATCGGGGAGGGCGACGAAGCGTCCGGGGCGCTCGTCGAGCAGCCCGGCGTCGACCGCCTCTTCAAGCGCGACCAGCGGCTCGCCGGCGATCTCGGCCACGGAGGCGACCACATGCAGGGGATGGGGCTCGCCGAGCACGGCGCAGGCGGCGACGAGCGCGCGTGTCTCGGCACCGCACGCGCGCAGGCGGCGGGTGAAGGGGCGGGCGTAGGCGTCGGGAGCGGGCAGCCGGGCGCCCGGGTCGGCCAGCGTGGTCGGCGCGACGGTGGCGAGCAGCTCTCGGGCGTACAGCGGATTGCCCGAGGTGTGCTCACACAGCCGCCGGGCGGTGCGCTCGGTCAGCGGGTCCGAGGTCAGCCCGGCCAGGTCGGCGGCGGACAGGCCGTCGAGGACGAGACGGAGCCCGCCGTCGCCGGTCAGCAGCCGCCGCAGCCCCTCCGGCAGCCACGCGGCGGCGGTGCCGCGGCAGCTGACGACCATGAGGACGCGGCCGGTGCGCAGGCGACGCAGCAGGTAGCCGAGCGCCCGCAGCGACGCCCTGTCAGCCCACTGGGCGTCGTCCACGAGCACGACGACGGGCCCGTCGGCCTGCAGACGCCCGACCAGCTCGCACAGCGCCTCCCCCACGGACCACAGGTCCCGTGCCGCCGCACTCCCGGTCGCCGCACTCCCGGTCGCCGCACCCGCCAAGCCGCTCCGCCTCAGCCTTGCGCTCCTCAGCCTGGTGCTCCTCAGCCCGGCCCCCGGTAGCCCGATCCCCCGCAGTCCGGTCTCCTGTAATCCGGCCCTCCCCAGCCCGGTCCCCCTCGATCCGGTCCCCCATGGTCCGGTCTCTGCCGGTCCTGTGCCCGCCAAGCCGGTCCCACCCGGTCCGAGCCCACCGACTCCAGTGCCCGCCAAGCCGGTCCCACCCGGTCCGAGCCCACCGACTCCTGTGCCCGCCGGCCCGGTGCCGTCCAGGACGGACCACGGCTGGTCGGCGAGCTGGCGGACGACCCCGTACCGCAGATGCCGCTCGGCCTCGTCCCCGCTAGCCGCCAGCACCCGTACGTTCGCCTCTCCACCGAGTACCTGGCGGAGCAGCGCCGTCTTCCCGATCCCCTCGGGCCCCTCTATGACCATCCGCCGCACGGCGCCCTTGCCCGCGGCGCGCAATTCCCCGCGCACCAGGGCGAGCTCCATCGCTCTCCCGACGAACATCCCCTCTCCCTCCGTTGCCCCTCGACTTCCCAGAGCACGCGCGGAGGCTTCTGATACACCTCTTTTCATCGCAAACCCGCAGCGAAGCGGCGGTAACCGCTTTCCAGTCGCCCGATGTGCGCAGCAGTCAGCGTTGTCCGCCGCTGAAAGGCATCATTAGCATTGGCGGGGTTTGGCCGACGGAGAGGGCGGTGGGGATGGCTGTCCTGATTCGTACCCGTGATGTGCCCGCCGCGCGCAGATACGAGGAGTGGCGGAGCATCGTCTGTGACACGCTCGGCCCCCTCGACATGCGGATGGACCCGGACGTGCCGCTGCGGGGCGCGATCGACGCGGGGCAACTCGGTTCGGTGGGTGTCGGCGTCGTCCAGACCTCGACGCCGCACAGCGTTCACCGGACGCCTGGCATGATCCGCCGTGACAGCCCTGAGCTCTATCGGGTGGTGCTGGCCATGTCGGGCCGGCCGCTTCTGACGCAGGACGGCCGGGAGGCGCAGCTTCGGCGCGGCGAGTTCGCGATCTACGACTTCGCGCGGCCGTACGAGCTGGCCTATGACTCGGCGGTGCATCTGGCGGTGTTCAGTTTCTCCCGGGACATGCTGGCTCTGCCCGTCGATTCCATCGCGAGGCTGACGGCCGTTCCGATCACCACGGAGGGCGGAACGGGTGCCCTCGCCGCACCGCTGCTGCGCAGGGTGGCGCTGGATCTGGAGACCTATCAGCCGGCCAGCGCGGCGCGGCTGTCCACCGTGGTGACGGACCTGGTCACCACGGCCATCGCCGAACGCGCCGAGCAGAGCGACACGCTGCCGGTGGAGTCGCGATCACGAACGCTGCTGCTGCGCGTCCACGCCTTCGTCGAACAGCATCTGGGCGAACCCGACCTCGACCCCGCCACCATCGCGGCCGCGCACCATGTGTCCGTGCGGCAGCTGCACCGGCTGTTCGAGACGCAGGACACCACGGTGGCCGCCTGGATCAGGCATCGGCGGCTTGAGCGGTGCCGCAAGGACCTGGCCGACGTCGCCCTGCGGGACACCTCGGTGAGCGTGATCGCGGCCAGATGGGGGCTGCCTGACTCGGCCCACTTCAGCCGTCTGTTTCGGAACACGTACGGGCTGCCGCCCGCCGAGTATCGCCGCACGCAGGGAAGCTGAAAGCCCTGGCACGGAAAGTCAATCGGACGGCGCCAGGGTGCAAGCGGCGCGGGCTCGCGATCAGCAGACTGAAGGTGTTCGCAAGACGCGGTGCTGAGGAAAGGACCCAGCGATGTCCACCACTCTGTTCGTCAACCTGCCGGTCAAGGACCTGGACCGGTCGAAGACGTTCTTCGGCGAGCTCGGCTTCCCCTTCTTCGGGGCGACCGACGACATGGCGTCCGTGGTGATCAGTGAGCAGACCCAGGTCATGCTCCTGACGGAGCCGACGTTCGCCTCTTACGCCAGGACGGAGGTCGCCGACCCGACCAAGAGCACACAGGTGATCATGGTTCTGGGCCTCGACAACCCCGCGCAGGTCGACGAACTGGTCGACAAGGCGCTGGCGGCGGGTGCGACCGCCGTCGGTGAGCCGCTGAACGTCGCGGGCCGCTACCAGCGCGGCTTCGCCGACCTCGACGGTCATCACTGGTCCGCTCTGTGCCTGGCGACCCCTGAGGGCTGAGGGGTCCTGCCATGAGCCATCCCGTGACCGGCAAGGTCACCTCGGCCGACGGCACGCCGATCGTCTTCGGCCGGTCCGGGACCGGACCGGCCGTCATCCTGGTCCACGGCGCGTTCACCGACCGGACCCACCCCACCCTGCGCGGTGTGGCCGAGGCGCTGGGGCCGTGGTTCACCGTGTTCAACTACGACCGTCGCGGACGTGGCGAAAGCGGCGACACCCAGCCCTACGCCGTCGAGCGTGAGATCGAGGACCTGGCCGCCCTCATCGAGACGGCGGGCGGGTCGGCCATGGTGTTCGGCGGCTCCTCAGGCGCCGCCCTGGCGCTGGCCGCCGCTCCGAGGCTGGCCATCGCGAAACTCGCCGTGTGGGAGCCGCCGTACCACGTCGACGACAGCGCGCCCGGCCTGCCGTACGACTTCGCGGCTCAGCTGGAAGATCTGGTCAGGCGGGGTCGGCGCGCGGAGGCGATCGAACTGTTCATGGTCGCGGCCGCCGAGGTCCCCGTCGAGGCGGTGGCCGCGATGCGTGTCCAGCCCTCCTGGCCGGAGTTGGAGGAGCTCGCCCACACCTTGGCGTACGAGGCCGCCGTCCTGGGGCCGGGGAACGCCCTGCCCGCCGAGGTTCTGGCCTCGATCGCGCAACCCGTGCTCGTACTGACGGGTAGTGACAGCCCTCGGTGGATGGCCGAGGCGGGCAGAGCGGTCGCCGAAACCGTGCCCCGTACGATCCACAGAATCCTGGAGGGCCAGACCCACAACGTGGCCCCCGAGTCTCTCGCCCCGGAGCTGCTGGAATTCTTCACCATCGCCTGAAGAGCGCGCCCCCGCTCACCGGCCCGCCCACGGGGCCGGTGAGCGGACGTCACGGGACCGTCAGACGATCACCAGTTCGCGGGAGGTGACGTTCAGCCGCTCGCCCCCGGTCTCGGTGCACACCACGATGTCCTCGATGCGCGCCCCATGCCGGCCGGGCAGGTAGATCCCCGGCTCGACGGAGAAGGCGAAGCCCGGCTCCATCGGCTCGGCGTTGCCGGACACGATGTACGGCTCCTCGTGCGTCTCCACGCCGATCCCGTGCCCGGTGCGGTGGATGAAGTAGTCGCCGTAGCCCGCCTCGGCGATCAGGTCGCGGGCCGCCGCGTCGATCGACTCACATGGCACTCCCGGACGTACGGCGGCGCAGGCGGCGTCCTGGGCGCGGCGCAGCACCTCGTAGTACTCGGCGAAGTCGGCCGGCGGGGCGCCGACGGAGTACGTGCGGGTGGAGTCGGAGCAGTAGCCGCTGTGGAACTGCCCGCCGATGTCGACCACGACCGGCTCGCCCGCCTGGATCACCCGGTCCGACACCTCGTGGTGCGGGCTGGCGCCGTTGGGGCCCGAGGCGACGATGACGAAGTCGACCGTCTCGTGCCCGGCGGCCAGGATCGCCTCGGCGATGTCCCGGCCGACCTCACGCTCGGTGCGTCCGGCCCGCAGGAACTCCGGCACCCGCCGGTGCACCGAGTCGATCGCCTCCCCCGCCTCGCGCAGCGCCGCCACCTCGACCGGGGACTTGCGCATCCGCAGCTCACGCAGCACGCTCCCGGCGAGCACCTGCTCGGCCTCCGGCATGACCTCGCGGAAGCGCAGCGACGCCATCGCCCACATCCGATCGGCCAGCCCCACCTTGGCCACCGGGCCGAGCCGGGAGGCGGCGACGCGGTAGGGGTCGTCGGTCTCGTCCCACGCCACGAAGTCAAGGCCGAGCCGGGAGGCTGGCGAGGCCTGCGCGGCGGGCAGTTCGAGCCGGGGCACCATCATGTAGGGCTCGCCGGCGGCGGGAACCACCAGGCAGGTCAGCCGTTCGAGCGGCTTGGCGTCGTAGCCGCTCACGTAGCGCAGGTCGGGGCCAGGGGTGAGCAAAAGGGCGTCGAGGCCGGACTTCGCGGTGGCCTCCTGGACGGCGGCCAGCCGGGACACGGGATACAAGTCTGAGGACGTCACAGGCACAATCTACTCGGACCGCTCCTCCTAAAATCCGCGAAAAGCTCTCACAACGCGGCAAGCCCTGGCTACACTCCGCCCACGGACGGTCACGTATTGTGGTGTCAATTGTCCCCTTCCACCCGCGTTCCGAGAGAGAGGCTCATGGTCGACGTCTGGGGTAGCCACCAGCGCCGCCCGATGAGTGCGGCCGACCTGGTCCAGCGCCTCGCGGAGCCGCCCGCGGCCGAGCGCGACGCCGAGATGCTCGCCGTACGCCTGGCGCACGCCGAACGCCTCGGCAACATGGGCTGGGCCGAATGGAACCTCCACACCGGGACGGCCACCTGGTCCGACCACGTTTACCTGATCTTCGGGCGGGACCGGGAGGACGGGCCGATCCGCCTGCCCGACCTGGCGGCGCACGTCGAGCCCGGCGACCTGGGCGCGCTCGACCAGCTCCTGTGGAGCGTCGTGCAGGGCGTGGAGCCGGTGCAGGCGGAGTTCCGCATCCGGCGGGGCGGCGAGCTGCGCAACGTACGCGTCGTGCTGGAGCCGCTGATGGCGCCGGGCGGCCCGGAGGGCGTGCACGGCGTGGTCCAGGACATCACCGGCCGCCGCCGCGCCGAGCGCATCATGTCGGAGTCACGCCGTCAGTTGCTGGAGGCCCGCGAGAAGGCGGCCGAGGAGCGCCACGTGATGCTGGCGCTGCGCGAGGCGATCCTGCCGAAGCCGGTCGGCTGCCTCGACCTGCCGTGCACCCGGATCGCGGTCCGTTACGTGCCGGCTGAGAAGACCTCGAACCTGGGCGGCGACTGGTTCGAGGCCGCGGCGCTGCCCGACGGCCGGGTGCTGCTGGCGATCGGCGACGTCTCGGGCCATGGCCTGCCCGCCATCGCGCACATGGCGCAGCTGCGCCACGCCCTGATCGGCCTGACGATGACCGGCGAGCCGCCGAACCGGCTGCTGGCCTGGCTGAACGAGCTGGTCATGCACCGGCTGCACGAGACCACGGCGACGGCGGTGATCGGCCACCTCGACACCGCGAGCCGGGTCTTCACCTGGAGCCAGGCGGGCAACCTGGCGCCGATCCTGGTCCGCGACGGCGTGGCGGGGCCGCTGGGCCAGCCGAAGGGCGTCCTGCTCGGCGCCACCGACCAGCCGTACGGCCTGGCCACCACGCGGCTGCGCGACGGGGACGTGCTGCTGCTGTTCACGGACGGCCTGGTGGAGCGGCGCACCCGCGACATCGACGAGGGCCTGGCGCTGGCCACGGCGGCGGCCTGCGAACTGCCGGGCCGCGACCTGGACGCCGGGCTGGACCGGCTGCTGGCCGGCATCGGCGGCCCCAACCCGGAGGACGACGCCTGCCTGCTGGCGGTGGGACTGGGCGGAGGGCTGGGCGAGAGCTGAGCGGGGGAGTCCGGGCCGGGAATGGGCGAGAGCTGAGCGGAGCCGGGAGTGGGCGGCCGACCTGCGGAGGTGCGACCATAGGCGGGTGCTGATGCTTCTCGACACCCCGTCGCTGTACTTCCGCGCCTTCTACGGCATCCCGGAGTCGATCACCGCGCCCGACGGCTCGCCGGTGAACGCGGTGCGCGGCCTCATCGACATGATCGCCACCCTGGTGCGCCACCGCTCCCCTACCGAGCTGGTCGCCACGATGGACGCCGACTGGCGCCCCGCCTTCCGGGTGGCCGCCATCCCGACGTACAAGGCGCACCGGGTCGCCCACGGTGACGTCGAGGAGGTGCCCGACACGCTGGTGCCGCAGATCGCGGTCATCGAGCAGGTGCTCGACGCGCTCGGCATCGCCCGGCTGGAGGCGCCCGGCTACGAGGCCGACGACGTGATCGGCACACTGACCCACCGCGCCGGCGGCGGGGCGGTCGACATCGTGACGGGCGACCGCGACCTGTTCCAGCTGGTCGACGACGCCCGCCCGGTGCGCGTCCTGTACACCGTGCGGGGCATCCGCAACCTGCAGACGGTCGACGAGGCATTCGTGACCGACAAGTACGGCATTCCCGGCCGCACCTACGCCGACTTCGCGACCCTGCGCGGAGATCCCAGCGACGGCCTGCCGGGCGTGGCGGGCGTCGGCGAGAAGACGGCGGCCGCGCTCATCACCCGGTTCGGCTCGCTCGGCGCGCTGCTCGACGCCCTCGACTCGGGCGCCACGGACGGCTTCCCGGCGGGCAGCCGCACCAAGCTGGCCGCCGCCCGCGACTACCTGCGGGTCGCCCCCGCCGTGGTGGCGGTCGCCTCGGACGCGCCGCTGCCCGAAACCGACCTGACGCTCCCGCAGAAGCCCCGCGACCCCGACTCCCTCGTACGGCTGGCCGACCAGTACGGCCTCGACAGCCCCCTCAACCGCCTGCTGGAGGCACTCGGCCAGGCATGACCGCGCGTCAGGGCGTCACGGCCAGGCTGAGGAGCTTGTGACGATAGGTTGCCCTTGTGACGAACATCCGGGTACCCAGCGACGTCCCCGCCCGTCTGGACGACGGGTTCGAGCGGATCCGGCGGGAGCAGCGGCTGCCCGGCGAGTTCCCGAGAGCCGTGCTGGACGAGGCCGACTGGGTGGCGTCGGTGCCCAGGTTCGGTGGCAAGGACATGACGGAGCTGCCGTTCGTCACCATCGACCCGCTCGGCTCGATGGACCTCGACCAGGCCGTCCACCTGGAGCGGCTGCGCGGCGGCTACCGCGTCTGGTACGCGATCGCCGACGTCGGCGCGTTCGTGCGGCCGGGCGGCGCGATCGACGCCGAGGCGCGCACCCGGGGCGAGACCGTCTACCTGCCCGCGAGCAAGGTGCCGCTGCACCCGAAGGTGCTGTCGGAGGACGCGGCCAGCCTGCTGCCCGGCGTGACCCGCCCGGCCGCGGTGTGGCGGATCGACCTGGACGCGGAGGGCCGCACGGTCGGCGCCGACGTACAACGGGCCCTGGTACGCAGCCGCGAGCGGCTCGACTACGCCTACGTGCAGGCGGCCATCGACACCGACACCGCCGGCGGGACGCTCGGTCTGCTGGCGGAGATCGGCAGGCTGCGGCTGGAGCTCGAACGCGAGCGCGGCGGCGTCACCCTGCCCACCCCGGAACAAGAGGTGGTGCCGGACGGCGACGGCTACCGGCTCGAATACCGGCTGCCGCTGCCCGCCGAGGCGTGGAACGCGCAGATCTCCCTGCTCACCGGCATGGCGGCGGCCTCGATGATGCTCGACGCGGAGATCGGCGTGCTGCGCGTGCTGCCGGCACCGCGCTCCGGCGACCTGGACAAGGTACGCCGGGTGGCCGACGCGCTGGGCGTCCCGTGGCCCGGCGGCGCCTCCTACGGCGACGTGGTCCACGACCTGGATCCGAAGAACCCGCAGCAGGCGGCGTTCCTGCACGAGTCGAGGGTGCTGCTGCGCGGCGCCGGCTACGTGGCCTTCGACGGGGAGCCGCCGAAGCTGGCCGAGCACGCCGCGGTGGCCGCGCCGTACGCGCACGTCACGGCGCCGCTGCGGCGTCTGGTCGACCGCTACGCGACGGAGATCTGCCTGGCGGTCGCCGCGGGCGAGCCGGTGCCGCAGGACGTGACGGAGGCGCTGACGGGCCTGCCGGAGATCATGTCCGGGACCGGCCGCCGCGCGGGGGCGGTGGAGCGCGCCTGCGTGGACCTGGTGGAGGCGTTCCTGCTGCGCGACCGTGTCGGCCAGGCGTTCGACGCGATGGTGATCGACGTCGACGAACGCCGCGAGGGCGGCCAGGTCCAGATCGCCGACCCGGCGGTGATCGCCCGCTGCGACGGCGCGCTCCCCCTGGGCGAGCAGGTCTCCGTACGCCTGACCCAGGCCGACCCGGCCACCCGCGAGGTCCGCTTCGCCCTGGCGTGACTGAGCCGCGCACGGGAGACCCCGCACGCGGCTCCATGAGTTCCGGGCTACTTGAAGGGCTTCCAGGCGGCCCCCACGCCCATGAGGTGCAGCGCGACGCAGAGCAGCCCGGCGGTGCTGAGGGTGGTGGCCGTGAGCACGCCGCCCACGGCGACGTTGGCGATCTCGAAGATCAGCGCGAGCAGGAACAGCACCGCGGCGATGAGAGCGAACATGGCGACCTCCGGCTTGTCAAAACCCGCTTCGACCTGGGCATTTCCACACCGAATCAGCCGGAAACTGACCACATGGTGACGTTGCGTATACAGTCCACTACATCACCTTGACCGGACGGTCAGTCGGGCAGGAAGGCCCTGGTCAACAGGGCGCACGTAACGGCGCCCAGCCCCGTAAACCGCAGGAGCGTGCCCCTGGACGGGGGCCCGCCCCGTATGGCGGGTGGGGCCCACCGTGCTTTGCCGTAAAGCAGGAAAAAAGAGCCTTTACGCCCGCAAACAGCACCGCATCAGATCAAGACAGCGACGAATATGCCACCACCCCCCGGCGCATGGCGTCCATGGCTTTGGCGGCGGTCTGCTTGATCTTGCTCCCCTGCGGCGCGGCGTGCCCCAGCTGGCCGAGCAGGTCCATCAGCTGCTTCACCCAGCGCACGAAGTCACCGGCCGCCAGGTCGTTGCCGTTGATGCCGTCCATGAGCACCGCGTCGAGGCTGTGCCCCTTGGTCCAGCGGAACGCCGCCCACGCGAACCCCAGGTCGGGCTCGCGGATCGTGGACAGCCCGTGGTCGGACTCGATGCCCTCCAGCTCGCCCCAGAGCCGCATCATGGCCGTCAGCGCGTCCTGCGCCCGTCCGGCGGGGATCTTGGGGCGGCGGGCGTCGTCGGCGTTGCGCGACTCGAAGACGAGCGCCGACACGCACGCCGCCAGCTCCGCCGGATCCAGCTGCTCCCACAGCCCGCTGCGCAGGCACTCGGCGGTGAGCAGGTCGAGCTCGGTGTAGAGGCGGCCCAGGCGGCGGCCCTCGTCGGTGACGGCCTCGTCGTGCAGGTAGCCGAGCTGCTCCAGCACCGAGCAGATCCGGTCGAAGGTGCGGGAGATGACGTGCGAGCGGCCCTCGACGCGCCGCCGCAGCCCTTCGGTCTCGCGCTGCAGCTTGTAGTAGCGCTCGGCCCAGCGGGCGTGGTCCTCCCGCTCGTCGCAGCCGTGGCACGGGTGCTGGCGGATCCGCCGGCGCAGCTCGTTGATCTCGTCGTCCTCGACGGTGTGGTCGCGGGCCCGGGCGGGCTTGCCCAGGTCGCGGTCGCCGATCTTGGCCAGCAGTGTGGAGACGAGGTTGGCGCGCTCCTTGGGCGAGCGGCCGTTGAAGTTCTTCGGGATGCGCAGCTTCTCGATCGGCTCGACCGGGACGGGGAAGTCGGCCGGGTCGAGCTTCTTGACCTGCTTGCCGATCGTCAGGACCAGCGGGCTGGGGCCGTTGCCGCGCGGGTTGCGGCCCGGGTCGAGCACGATCGCCAGCCCGGCCCGGCGCCCGCCCGGCACCCGGATGACGTCGCCGGGCTGCAGCGCCTCCAGCGACTTGACGGCCGCGGCCCGGCGCGCGGCGCCGCGCTGCTTGGACAGCTCGGCCTCGCGGTCGGACAGGCGTCGCCGCAGCGCCGCGTATTCGGGAAAATCGCCCAGGTGGCAGGTCATCGCCTCCTGGTAGCCCTCCAGCGCCTCCTCGTGCTTGCGCAGCTGCTTGGCCAGCCCGACGACCGCCCGGTCGGCCTGGAACTGGGCGAAGGACTCCTCCAGCAGCGTGCGGGCGCGCTCGCGGCCGAACTGGCCGACCAGGTTGACGGCCATGTTGTACGAGGGCTGAAAGCTGGAGCGCAGCGGATAGGTGCGGGTGCCGGCGAGCCCGGCGACCGACAGCGGATCCATGCCGGGCTGCCAGAGCACCACGGCGTGGCCTTCGACGTCGATGCCCCGCCGCCCGGCCCGGCCGGTGAGCTGGGTGTATTCGCCGGGGGTGAGGTCGGCGTGCGTCTCGCCGTTCCACTTGTCGAGCTTCTCGATGACCACGCTGCGGGCGGGCATGTTGATGCCGAGCGCCAGCGTCTCGGTGGCGAAGACCGCCTTGACCAGACCGCGGGTGAACAGCTCCTCGACGACCTCCTTGAAGGTCGGCAGCATGCCCGCGTGGTGGGCGGCCAGGCCGCGCTCCAGGCAGTCGCGCCACTCCAGGTAGCCGAGCACGGACAGGTCCTCGTCGGGCAGGTGCGCGGTGCGCTCGTCGACGAGCTGCCTGATCTCGTGCTGCTCCCGCTCGTCCGTGAGCCGGATGCCGGCGTACAGGCACTGCTTGACGGCCGCGTCACAGCCGGCACGAGAGAAGATGAACGTGATCGCGGGCAGCAGCGCGTCGGAGTCGAGCTTCTCGATCACCTGGGCGCGGTCCGGCGGGCGGGAGCGCTGCGGCCGGCCGTAGCCCCGCCTGCCGCGCCCGGCGGTCAGCCGCTCGGTCTCACGGGTGACCCGCATCAGCGTGGGGTTGATGCGCGGCGTCAGATCGTCGGTCATGAACAGGTCGTAGACGCGGTTGCCGATCATCAGGTGCTGCCACAGCGGCACCGGCCGGTGCTCGTCGACGATGACCGTGGTGTCGCCGCGTACCTCGCCCAGCCACTCGCCGAACTCCTCGGCGTTGCTGACCGTCGCCGACAGCGCCGCCAGCCGGACCGACTCGGGCAGATGGATGATGACCTCTTCCCAGACGGCGCCGCGGAAGCGGTCGGCCAGGTAGTGGACCTCGTCCATGACAACGTAGCCCAGCCCGCCCAGCGTGGCCGAGCCGGCGTAGAGCATGTTGCGCAGCACCTCGGTCGTCATGACGACGATCGGGGCCTCGCCGTTGACGCTGTTGTCGCCGGTCAGCAGCCCGACCTTGGCCGTGCCGTAGCGCTTGACCAGGTCGTTGTACTTCTGGTTGGACAGCGCCTTGATCGGAGTGGTGTAGAAGCACTTGCGTCCCTGCTCCAGGGCCAGGTGGACGGCGAACTCGCCGACCACCGTCTTGCCGGAGCCGGTGGGCGCGGCGACCAGCACCCCGTCGCCCGCTTCCAGAGCGCGGCAGCCGTCGACCTGGAAGTCGTCGAGCTCGAAGTCGTAGAGGCCCCGGAACGATCCGAGAGCGGCTCCGTCGTCCCCGTATTTCTCGCGGAAGGCCGCGTACCGCTCCGCTGGACTCGTCATACCCGTCACCCTACCGAAATCGCTATTCCGGTCCGTCCCGGCTAGCCCGCCAGATAGTCGCCCAGGCCCCCGCGCAGCAGGTCGAAACCGGCGGTGGCCGCGGCCACCGCGTCGGGGTATGCCTCCGCGGCGCTCTGCCCGAGGTGGATGCGCCGGCTGTTCTGCACCTGCAGGGTGCGCAGCAGCGCGTAGAGCTGCCCGGCGGCGAACGGCGCGCGCGGATCGCCGGGCCGCTCCCGCTCGATGGCCTCGGTCATCGCCCCCTCGGCCGCGATGTGGAACAGCAGCAGCCTGGCCGCCAGCGAGGGCGTCTTCCTGAACAGCCGCAGCTGTGCCGTGTAGGCCGGGCTGTCGTCGAGCCCGGTCTCGGGGGCGTGGCGGGCCAGCCGCTCCAGGAACTCGCGGCGGGCCCCCTCGACCAGCGACTCACCCGGCCGCCGGCCGCTCACCATCTGGGCGATGTCGTTGAAGCCTTCCCCCATCACGTCGAGGACGATGTCCTCTTTCGTGGGGAAGTAGTTGAAGACGGTCATCTTGGAGACTCCGGCGCGCTCGGCGATCTCCAGGACCGACACCTCGGCGAATCCACGCTGGGTGAACAGCTCCATCGCGACGTTGTGGATCTTCTGCCGGGTCTCCCGTTTCTTGCGCTCGCGCAACCCCTCTTCCACAGCGCCCATCCTAACGGAGTTGACTAGGTCTAAATTTTGACCCAGTCTAAAGATATGACCCAAGCGCAGAAACGGATCGCCATGGTCGGCGTGCTCCTCACGCTCATCCTGGCCGTGCTGGACCAGAACATCGTCGCGACCGCGTCCTGGTCGATCGTCCGCGACCTCGACCCCGTCCACGGTCTGGAGCGGCTGCCCTGGCTGGTGACCGCCTACTCCCTGGCCGCCACCGCCGCCCTGCCCCTGTACGGCAAGCTGTGCGATGTCTACGGCGCCAAGCACGTCTATCTGGGCGCCGTGGGCCTGTTCCTGGCCGGGTCCGCGCTGTGCGCGCTGGCTCAGGACATGGGGCAGCTGATCGCCTTCCGCGCGGTGCAGGGACTCGGCGGCGGCGGCCTGATGAGCGTCACCATGATCGTCGCCGCTCACCTCACCCCACCCCAGCAGCGGGCCTCGGCGGGCGGCGCGGGCGGCCTCATCGCCGGACTCGGCCTGGTGACGGGCCCGCTGCTGGGCGGCGTGTTCACCGACCACGCCACCTGGCGCTGGATCTTCTATCTCAACCTGCCCATCGGCCTGTTCGTCCTGATCTCGGCCGCCATCGCGATCAGGCTCGGCGACGGCGGGCTGCGCCACCGCATCGACTATCCGGGAGCGGCGCTGATCGCGGCGGCGGCCTGCCTGCTGCTGCTGGTCGTCGAGTGGGGCGGCAAGACCTACGCCTGGGACTCGGCCACGATCCTGTCGCTCACCTGCCTGGACGTGGTGCTGTTCGCCGCGTTCGCCTGGCGCCAGCTCACCGCGGCCGAGCCGATCCTGCCCTTCTCCATGTTCCGCCACCCGACGCTCAGGATCGCCCTGCCGCTGCAGCTCCTGACCGGCCTCGGCATGGCGGGCGGCATCTTCTACACGGTCATCTACCTGCAGGTGGTAGCGGGCGTCAAAGCCACCGAGTCGGGGCTGTACCTCATCCCGATGGCGATCGGCATGGTCATATCGGGCACGATCTCCGGCGTGCTCATCGGGCGCGGCCGCGACACCAAGCCGTTCCTGGTCGCGGGCATGGCCTGCGTGACGGCCGCGATGGTGCTGCTGAGCCGCCTGGAGACGGCCACGTCGGCCTGGACGCTGCGCTTGGACCTGTTCGTGATGGGCGTCGGGTTCGGCATGGTGCTGGGCATCGTCGTCATGCTCGTGCAGAACTCGGCACCACGCTCCCAGCTCGGCGTGGCCACCACGTCGATCCGCTTCGTCCAGGTGCTCGGCTCGGCGCTGGGCGCGGCCGTCTTCGGCATCGTGCTGAACCGGGCCACCGAGTCGCACCTGCCGCCAGGAACCCGGGCCGGGAGCCTGGCCAGGGCGATGCCGCCGGAGGCGCGGGAGCGGGTGGTGGACGCGTTGCTGTCAGGTGTGCACGTGGTGTTCCTGTCGGCGGCGGGCGTGATGGCCCTCGCCGTACTGCTCGCCGTGTTCCTCAGGACCAGCCCCGCGCTGCCCGCCGATCCGCCCGCCCCGCAACGGGTCGGGGTCTGATCTCCGGTACGGCCCACGCGCCTTTACGTTGTAGATCTCAGGTGATGACCCGCAGCGCTCCCGGCTGGATCTCACACGTGATGGGGCTCGGCCCGATCCGCTCCCCGTCGGCGTAGGCCACCACGTCGGGCGCCTCCAGCCGGACGCTCCGCACCCGCCTGACGGACACGGCCCGATGAGAGACGTGCGAGCCCCGGTAGACGCTCGGGAAGACCCGGACGAACTCGGCCGTCGACACCGCCTCCAGGATCATCACGTCGAGCAGCCCGTCGTCCGGCCGGGCGTCGGGGCAGACCCGCATCCCGGCGCCGTAGGAGGAGGTGTTGCCCACCGCGACCAGCATGGCCTCCCGCTCGATCGGCTCGCCGTCGTCGAAGGTGACGCGGAAGGGTATGGGCCGGAAGCGCCGCAGCTCCTGGACGGTGGCCAGCAGGTATCTGGCCATCCCCGGCGGCCAGGTGAGCCCGTTGGCCCGCTCGTTCACCCGGGAGTCGAACCCGCAGCACACCACCCCGGCGAACAACTCATCGGCCCGGCCCGCCCGGACGCGGGCGGCGTCGACCAGGCGGGAGCGGCCGCGCAGCACCGTACGGGCCGCCGCGATCGGGTCCTTGCGCAGCACGCCCAGGGCGGTGGCGATGTCGTTGCCGGTGCCCGCGGGGATGATGCCGAGCGGCACGTCCGTCCCGGCGACGGCCTGCACGGCCAGATGGACCAGGCCGTCGCCGCCGAAGGCCACCAGGGCGTCGGGGCGCTCGGCCACGGCGGCGCAGGCGCGCTCCAGCGCGTCGGCCGCGCTGTCACCGACGATCACCGACACCTCGGCGCCGCCCGCGCGCAGGCGCCGGGCCACGGGTCCGAGCAGGCGCACCGTCCGGCCGCCTCGGGCGGCGGGGTTGACGAGCAGGACGAGTTGAGGGGCCACGCCCCGGAATTTATCGCCTATCGGTCCGCATCGGAATCCTGCTGTTCCAGTGGTGACGCCTCGTCGTCGGACAGGTGGGAGAAGTTCTCGCCGGCGGGCAGTCGCCGCTCGCGCAGGTACATGAACAACTCGGCCGCCGCGAACAGCACGATCATGGGTGCGGCCAGGGCCATCATCGCGAAGGGATCGCCACCCGGTGTGATCACGGCGCCGAACACGAACATGATGAAGATGACCATGCGCCGGTGCTTGGCCACCGTCGCGTGCGACAGCGCCCCGATGACGTTGAGGAACACCAGGAAGAGCGGCAGCTCGAAGGACACCCCGAAGATGGCGATCATGATCAGGACGTAGTCGAGATAGTCGTCGATCGCGATGGTGGCGACGGTGTCGTCGAGCGAGAAGCCCAGCAGGAAGCCGAGGCTGGTGTGCATGATGATGTAGGCCAGCACCGCGCCCAGGGCGAACAGCGGGATCGCCAGGGCCAGGAACACCACCGTGTGGCGCTTCTCGTTGCGGTAGAGCGCCGGTGTGACGAACGCCCAGATCTGGTAGAGCCAGACCGGCGACGCCAGCACCAGGCCGATCATCGCGGACACCTTCAGCGTGATGAAGAAGGACTGGAAGATGCCGTTGTAGGTCAGGCTGCAATGGCCGGTGAGCTGCTTCGACTGGAAAGTGTCGCAGTAGGGGGCCTTCAGGATCGCCCACACGGGGTCGAAGAAGATCCACCCGATGACGATGCCGACGACCACCGCGATCGTCGCGATGAGCAGCCGGTTACGCAACTCCCGCAGGTGATCCATGAGCGGCATGCGGCCCTCGGGATCGCGGGCCGAACCTTCTCCGCTCGACTTCTTGAGCAGCGCCATCTAGCAGTCCCAGGAGTGCGAGGAGGGGCAGGGTCAGGCTTTCTTCTCGGCGCTGGCACGCAGCTTGGCGGCCTGCTCCTCCAACTGGCGAGCCTGCTCCTCCACCGACAGCGCGGGCGCGGCGTGGATGGGCTGCGGAGGCGCGGGCTGCGGCTGGGCGGTCGTCTGCGTCGCCGTCTCGACCGTGGCCGGCCGGTCGTCGTAGTCGTCTTCGCGCAGCTTGGCCGTCTCCGACTTGAAGATGCGCATCGACCTGCCGAGGCCCCTGGCCATCTCCGGCAGCTTCTTGGCGCCGAACAGCAGGACGAGCACACCGGCAATGATCAGAAGCTCAGTAGGTCCGAGGTTACCCATGAAACGTCCTTTTTGAGCGATTGCTGTTTCAGCCACGATCGTACGCTGCCGGAGGGTTGGTCTCATCCCCCCGGTGCCTCAATCTGGCCCGCCGCGGCTCGAGCTGGGCCCGCGCCTCGGCGACTTCACTGCTCAGACTACGCGCGGCGGACAGGAGTCGTACACCCGCGACCCCAAGCGCGGCCAGCCCGGCGACGCCGAGCCCGGCCGCCACGAAGATCCAGGTCATGTCCGGTGAGCGTAGCGGCTCAGGGCCCGCTCGGCCTCTTCCCGCACCCGCTCGGCCATCGCGGGCGGCGAGAGCACTCTGCCGGTGTCGCCGAGGCGCAGCGCCAGCTTGAGCAGCCAGTCCTCGTCGCGGGCCCGCAGCGCCACCCGCAGGCGCCCCTCCCCCAGCTCGGTGACCTCCTCGCACGGGTAGTACTCGGCCACCCAGCGCCCGGCGGCGGTCACCTCCAGCTCGACCAGCTCGTCGGTGGGCGAGGGCCGGAACACGCCCTGCGCCACGTCGATCGGCTCGGCCTCGGCGGGCGGGTCGGCGGCCACCTCGAGCACCTCGACGCCGAGCATCCGGTCCAGCCGGAACAGCCGCATCGCCTCGGCCCGGTAGCACCAGCACTCCAGGTAGGTACGGCCGTCGACGACGACCAGCCGCATGGGGTCGACCTCGCGCGGCGTCACCTCGTCGCGGCCCGGCACGTAGTAGCGCAGCGACAGGCGGCGCCGCCTGGTCAGCCCCTCGCGCACGCGCAGCAGCGCGTCGGGGGTGGCGTCGACGTCGACCGCGACCTGGCTGCTGACGGCCGCCGCGCCCTCCCCGGCGGCCCGCTCCAGCTTGGCGACCACCCGGGGCAGCGCGTCACCGGGCACCTCGGCCAGCTCCGGCATGGCGGCGAGGATGCGCAGCGCGACCAGCAGCGCGCTGGCCTCGTCGATGCCCAGCCGCAGCGGCCGGGCGATGGTGTCGGCGTTGTCGATGAGGATCTCGCCGCCGTCCCACGACACGTCGATCAGGTCGCCGGGCGTGTGCCCCGGCAGCCCGCACATCCACACCAGCTGCAGGTCGTCGATGAGCTGCTTCTCGCTCAGCCCGAACACTTCGGCCACCTCGCCGAGCTGCGCGCCCGGGTGCGACATCAGGTAGGGCACCAGCGCGAGCAGTCTCGGCAGCCGGTCGGCGGATCCACTCACGCCAGCGCTCCCTTCAGTCGGCGGATGACGGCCTCGCGGGCGTCGGGCGGGCCGACCACCTCGACGTCGGCACCCAGGCTGGCCATCCAGCCGGCCAGCCGTTCGGGGTCGGTGAAGCCCAGCTCGACCTCGTCCCACCCGTCGCCGCCCGCGCGCACGGCCGTGGACAGCTGCCGCAGCCCCTCGCAGGCGCCTTCCCGTACGCGGATGACGGCCGTGCGCCCCTCGACCGGCTCCTCGGGGAAGCCGACCATGGCCCGCAGGTCGACGCCGGGCGGCACCTCGACCGAGCCAGGCCGGCCGACAGTGGCGACCTGCCCGGTGATGCGGCTGAGCCGGAAGGCGCGCGGCGCGTCGCGGCCGCGGTCGAACCCGGCGAGGTACCAGCGGCCCCGGCGGCTGACCACGCCCCACGGCTCGACCGTGCGGCTGCGCACGCTCTCGCTGCCGGCGCTGCGGTAGTCGAAGCGCACCAGGCGCCGGTCACGCACCGCGTCCCACAGCGCGGGGAAGGCCGGGTCGCGGGTGTCGAGGCGCAGCTCCAGCGCCCCTGCCCCGATGGTCTCGTCGGTGGCCACGCCGCCCGCGCGCAGCTTGAGCAGCGCCCCGGAGGCGGCCTCGGCGAGGCTGGCGCGCTGCCACACCTGCGCGGCCAGGCCGAGCACGGCGGCCTCATCGGCCTCCAGGGTGATCTCCGGCAGCTCGTAGGACTGGCGCTCGATGCGGTAGCCGGGCTCGTCCTCCCACGGGTCGCGCACCACGTCGATGGGGATGCCGATCTCGCGCAGCTCGTTCTTGTCGCGCTCGAACATCCGCTGGAACGCCTCGTCGCCGTCGCGGTCATAGCCGGGGACGGCCTGGCGGATCTGCTCGGCCGACAAAGGGCGGCGGGTGGCGAGCAGGCAGATCACCAGGTTCAGCAATCGCTCGGTCTTGCGGCGCGACATCCTGCCTCACTCCTCCTTCAACGACGCTACCCTGCCCGAGTGATCAGATGGCGCAAGGGCGAGGTCGTGCGGATCCGGCGCGAGTGGCCGGGAGCCATGGAACTGGACGTCGCCGTCTCCGGAGGGGACCACCAGCCGGGCCTCGAACCCGGCGGGACGTACCGGGCACTGGCCTATCCGCTCCTGGTGGGCCGTCCGGAACCCGGCGACGAGGTCCTGCTCAACACGACGGCACTCGCGATGGGTCTCGGTACGGGAGGTTACGCCATGGTGGTGGCAGTCCCGAACCGTTTACCGGAAGATCCGCAGGGACCCGGGCACCTGGTGAAGGCCCGCTACACCCCGTTGCAGGCCACCGTGCTCGGCGCCGACGAGCAGGACTCGCCCTTCCACGAGATCCTGCGCGAGGCCGACTCGGTCGACGGCATGCCGGTGGTGGTCGCCGACCTGCACTCGGCCCTGGCGCCGATCCTGTGCGGCCTGTACGAGGCGCGCCCGGGCGTACGCGTGGCCTACGTGATGCAGGACGGCGGCGCGCTGCCCGCCTGGTTCTCGATGGCCTGCGCGAAGTTGCGGGAGATCGACTGGCTGGCCGGGGTGGTGACGGTGGGACAGGCGTTCGGCGGCGACGTCGAGGCGGTGACCGTCCATACCGGCCTGCTGGCCGCCAGGCACGTGCTGGAGGCCGACGTGGCGATCGTCACGCAGGGGCCCGGCAACCTCGGCACGGGCACGCGGTGGGGCTTCTCGGGCGTCTCGGCGGGCGAGGCGGTCAACGCCGCCGCGGTGCTGCGCGGGCGCCCGGTGGCGGCGCTGCGGGTGAGCGAGGGCGACCTGCGCGAGCGCCATCTCGGCGTCTCGCACCACTCGCTCACCGCCTACGGCCGCGTGGCGCTGGCTCCGGCGCGGGTGGCGGTGCCGCTGCTGCCCGGGGAGTTCGGGGAGCGGGTCAGGGACCAGGCCGAGCTGCTGGCCGTCCGGCACGAGCTGGTGCCCGTGCCGGTCGGCGGCCTGCACGAGGCGCTGCGCGACTCGCCGGTCAGGCTCTCGACGATGGGCCGGCCCCTGGAGGAGGACCTGGCCTACTTCCTGGCCTCGGCCGCGGCGGGCAGGTGCGCGGCCTCGCTGCTGTCGTAGGAGTCCTTGTACGTGAACGCCTCGGGGCTGGGTCCCTCGGCCTTGAGGCGTTCCAGGCGCGCCATGCCCTCGGCGAGGGTCGGGATGTGACCCTCGGGGATCCACCACATCACCATGTACGGCTCGGCCATCCGCAGGAACCACTCCCTGCGGCGGCGCAGCACGTCCAGATGGGCGCTGCGGTAGACGTAGTTCCACAGTGAGTCGAGCGACTCCCACACCGAGAAGTTGAGCAGCAGGTGGTCGCCGTAGTCGTGCGTGAGGGTCGCGGTCGGATCCTCGTCGCTCTCCTTCATCCGCCACACGAATCCGGGATAGCCGTCGGCGAGGGTGTTGATGGGCTCCAGCGCGGCGACGAACTCGGCCAGCTCGGGGCTGTCGATCGGGGCGCGCATGTGGGCGATGTTCAGCTCGGCTAGATGCATGACGCCCAGCACACCACCCTTCGCTCTTCTATGTCAATCTTCTTTTGTTTTAGAAAGCGCCACGCAGCACTCGCCCGGCCGCGGATCCAGCCGGGCCCGCCCGGGATCGTCGCCGAGCCCTTCGAGCACCCCCTGGCACAGGGCCAGGTTCATGGAGCACACGAGCAGCGGCTGCTCGTGACTCAGCACGTGGAAGGGGCAGTTGCGCATCCGCAGCGTGCCGCCGTCGGCGTAGGGCTCGTAGCCACGCTCGCGCAGCACCGCCTCGACGGGCTCACTTCGTCCCCGGCCCAGCCGCTCCCCGGCCGCGCGCGCCGCCTTCTCGGCCGCCTCCTCGGCGCCGAGGGAGTCGACGACCTCGGCCAGCACCGAGGCGAGCGCCACGTAGTCACGCGGCGGCAGACTCACCGACCGCTCTCCCCCGGCCCTACGGTAGACCTTCGCGGGCCGCCCACTGCCTGGCCCCTTCTTCTCCTGCTGCCTGAAGGCGCTCTCCAGCAGCCCGGCGTCGACGAGCTTGTCCAGGTGGTGCCCGGCCAGCGTCCTGGACACCCCGGTGAGCTCGGCCGCCTCCCCCCGGCCCAGATCCCCGCCGCTGCCCGCCACGGCCTCGTACAGGCTGCGCCGCACCGGATCGTGCAGCAGCGCCAGGGCCTCGAGGTCGTCATCGCTCACAGCGGGAGTCTAGGCGCCCCTCTCCACCGCGAACCGCACCGCCGTCTCCACCGGCGACCGCACCGCCATCCTCCGCCGGAGGCCGCACCCCCTAGGCTTTTCCCGTGAGCGAACCCTCCCCCCTCCTCGCCGCCTACGACCGCACCAGGCTGCGCGTCCCCGAGCGCCCCGCCGACGGGCTCGTGTACGAAATGGACGGCCCACTGCTGCGCGTCACCGGCAGATTCCGCGGCTTCGTCGAGGGCCCACCCGTGCTCGGCGTCGAAGGCGCCCCGCTGGACGCGCTCATCGCCCGCCAGCGCGACCACTTCGCCGCCCGCGGCGAGGCCGTGGAGTGGAAGACCCGCGCCCACGACCTGCCCGCCGACCTGCCGGACCGGCTCGTCCGCGCGGGCTTCACGCCGGAGGAGCGGGAGACGGTGCTGGTCGGCGTCGCCAAGGAGATGCTGGACGCGCCGCCCCTGACCGCGGGTGTGACCATCCGCCAGGTGACCGCCGACGCCGACCTGCGGGCCATCGCCGCCATGGAGTCGGCCGTCTGGGGCGAGGACTGGAGCTGG
This sequence comes from Nonomuraea sp. CA-143628, assembly GCF_050942315.1. Taxonomy (NCBI): domain Bacteria; kingdom Bacillati; phylum Actinomycetota; class Actinomycetes; order Streptosporangiales; family Streptosporangiaceae; genus Nonomuraea; species Nonomuraea sp. CA-143628. Next base: position 5,500,025 of record NZ_CP192072.1, on the reverse strand, counting down.
CTGGGCGAGGACCTCATCCAGCGGGTCACGACCGATCCCGGCGGCATCGCCGTACTGGTGGCCGAGGCGGACGGCCGGGTGGTCTCGGCCGCCTGGCTGGTGCACATGCCCGGCACCGGCTTCGCCGGGCTCTGGGGCGGCTCCACGCTGCCGGAGTGGCGGGGCCGCGGCATCTACCGCGCGCTGGTCGCCCGGCGCGCCCAGCTCGCCGTGGCGGCCGGGGTGGACCATCTCCAGGTGGACGCCTCGGACGACAGCCGGCCGATCCTGGGACGCCTGGGCTTCCACACGGTGACCACGACCACGCCGTACGTCTGGACGCCCTGAGCCGCCCGCTTCCCAGGCCGTCTCAGTAGGCGGCCAGGACGTCCACCACGAAGACCAGCGTGTCGGCGGCGCGGATGCCGAAGCCGGGCTGCCCCGTGGGCCCGTACCCGTAGGCGGGCGGGACGATCATCAGCACACGGCTGCCGACCGGGACGCCCACCAACGCCCGGTCCCAGCCCTTGATCACACTGCCGTCGCCGATCGTGAACGCCTTCGGCTGCCCGGTGCTCCAGGTGGCGTCGAAGATCCGCCGCTGCCCCCAGATGGCCCCCTCGTACTGGGTGACCAGCAGTTGCCCCGCCCGCGTACGGCGGCCCGTCCCCTTGGCCAGCACCTTGGCGGCGAACCGGCGGGGCGGCGCGGTCGCGGGCACCGACAGCCCCGGCCGGGCGCCGCCGCTCACCCGCACGCCCGCCATCGACCCGGCCCGCCCCTTGACCGAGGCGTTCTTCGGGTGCGCGCCGAGGATGTCGATCACGTAGAACAGGTCGTCGCCCGAGCCGACCCCCTGCGGCGGGTTCGCGCCGAAGCCGTCGGCCGGCGGGATGGCGGCGATCACCCTGCTGCCCACTTTGCGGCCCCGCAACGCCAGGTCCAGGCCGGGCATCAGCCGGCCGACCGGGAAGGCGGCGGGGGCGCCGCGGTTGAAGCTGGAGTCGACGAGCCGGTTCTCCCCGCCGTCCCAGACATGCGCGGTGTACTGGACGATCGCCACGTCGTCCTTGCCCAGCTGCGCGCCCTTTCCCTCGGTGAGCTGGTCCACCTGCAGTCCCGCCGCCGGCTTGCCGGCCGGGAAGACGATCGTGGGCTTGGCGCCGAACCGGCCGCCCACCTTCAGCTCGGGGTCGCCCGTCTCGGTGCCGGTGCAGGCCGTCAGCAGGGCCAGCGGTAACAGCAGCACGGCGGTACGGCGGCGCATCGGACCCCTCCCGAGCGGGCGGCCCGGCGACGGTGTCGTCGCCGGGCCCGGAGATGCTACCGCGTTATCAGATCACCCGTCAGTAAGCCGACAGCACGTCCACCACGAACACCAGCGTGCTGTTGGCCGGGATGCCGTTCTGCTCCTGCTTGCCGTAACCGAGGTCCGGCGGGATGCTCATCACGACCCGGCTGCCGACCGGAACCCCGGCCAGGCCCTTCTGCCAGCCCTGGATCACGTTCGCGAGCGGGAACGAGGCCGGCTCACCCTTGGTCCAGCTGGAGTCGAAGACCTTGTCGGTGCCCCAGATCTTGCCCGTGTAGTGGGCGACCACGGTCTGGCCCTGCTTGACCTTCGCCCCGGTGCCCTGGATCACGGTCTTGACCACGAGGTCCTTGGACGGCTTGTCCTTGGTCTTGGTGGTCAGCTCGGGCGCCTTGTCACCGCCCGGGTTGACGACCTTGACACCCTTGATGCTCTCGCCGACCTCCTTGCCGGTGGCCGCCTTCAGCGCCTCGGGCGGCGCCCCGACCACGTCCACGACGAACACCTTCGTCGGCTGCGGCTGCTGGCCCTGCTGCTGCTGAGCGGCGTCGGCGGCCAGCACGGCCAGCACCCGGCCGCCGTGCTTGACCTTGGAGAAGCCGTCCTGCAGCACCTGCGGCAGCTGCTGGTCGACCGCGATGGTCTCCGGCGCCTTGGAGTCGTAGGAGGAGCCTTGGAAGGCGTTCTGCTTGCCGTCCCAGTTGTAGACGGTCAAGTTGATGATGATCTTGTCGCCGCTCTTCACCTGCGGGCCCGTGCCAGGGGTCAGCACCTCGTAGGAGGACTTGGTGGCGGGCGAACCGGCGGGGAAGGTCACCGTGGGCTTGGCGCCCACATTGCCGGTGACCTGCACCTTACCCGGAGCGCTGCTCGCGCTGGCGGCGGCTCCGTTGGCACCCGAGTCGGAGCCGCCGCACGCGGCGGCGAAGAAGATCAAAGGCACGGCGGCCAGAGCGGCCAGAGCGCGGCGCATGGATTTCCCTCGGAAAGACGTCAGATTCGCGTCACCCTATCCGACAACGAAGTAGGGCCGTGGTAAACCAGTCGCTACATTCCGGCGATGAGCTTGTCCACCCGCTCGTCGACGCTGCGGAACGGGTCCTTGCACAGCACCGTGCGCTGCGCCTGATCGTTCAGCTTGAGATGCACCCAGTCGACGGTGAAGTCGCGCCGCTTCTCCTGCGCCTTCCGGATGAACTCACCCCGCAACCGCGCCCTGGTCGTCTGCGGCGGCACCGACTTGGCCTCGAAAATCTTCAGGTCGGACGCCACCCGCTCCACCGAGCCGCGCTTCTGCAGCAGGTAGAACAGGCCGCGCTTGCGGTGCACGTCGTGGTAGGCCAGGTCGAGCTGCGCCACCCTCGGCGACGACAGCGGCAGGTCGTACTTCTTGCGGTAACGCTCGATGAGCTGGTATTTCGTCACCCAGTCGATCTCGCGCGCCACCAGGTCGAGGTTGCCGGTCTCGACCGCGTGCAGCGTCCGCTCCCACAGCTCCAGCACCCGGCGCGCGATCGGGTCGCCGCCCCGCCGGTCGACGAAGTCCTTGGCCTTCGACAGGTATTCCTGCTGGATCTCCAGGCTCGACGCCTCACGGCCGTTGGCCAGCCGCACCCGCCGCCGCCCGGTCATGTCGTGCGAGACCTCGCGGATGGCCCTGATCGGGTTCTCCAGCGACAGGTCGCGCATCACCGTGCCCGCCTCGATCATGCGCAGCACCAGGTCGGTGGCGCCGACCTTGAGCAGCATGGTGGCCTCGCTCATGTTCGAGTCGCCGACGATGACGTGCAGGCGGCGGAACCGCTCGGCGTCGGCGTGCGGCTCGTCGCGCGTGTTGATGATCGGCCTGGACCGGGTCGTCGCCGAGGAGACGCCCTCCCAGATGTGCTCGGCCCGCTGCGACACGCAGTAGACCGCGCCGCGCGGCGTCTGCAGCACCTTGCCCGCGCCGCAGATGATCTGCCGGGTGACCAGGAACGGGATCAGCACGTCGGCCAGCCGGCCGAACTCGCCATGCCTGCCGACCAGATAGTTCTCGTGACAGCCGTAGGAGTTTCCCGCGGAGTCGGTGTTGTTCTTGAAGAGGTAGATGTCACCGGCGATGCCCTCTTCGCGCAGCCGCTTCTCGGCGTCGACGAGGAGTCCCTCGAGGATGCGCTCGCCGGCCTTGTCGTGGGTGACGAGTTCGATGACGTTGTCACACTCGGGTGTTGCGTATTCAGGATGGCTGCCCACGTCGAGGTAAAGACGTGCGCCGTTGCGGAGGAAGACGTTGCTCGATCGGCCCCAGGACACGACCCGCCGGAACAGGTAGCGCGCGACCTCGTCGGGGGACAGCCTGCGCTGTCCCCTGAACGTGCAGGTCACGCCGTACTCGTTCTCCAGCCCGAAGATGCGACGATCCATCACCTCACACTATGCCCACGGATCGTCAAGCGGGAGGGATCTTCCCCGTGTTTCCCTCACGCGCTCTCGTCCGTCTCGCGAGGCGGCCCCACCCGATGGTCATGGCGGCGTCATTCGCCGCTCGTACGGCCGCTTGGGGCGTCAGGGGGTGTAGATCTCCTGGACCTGGACGATCTCGCCCTTGTAGACCGTGATCAGCGACGGGTGGGCGTTGTTCTTGTGCCGCTTGATCAGGACCGACCGCGAGCAGCGCTTGCTGCCGAGAGCGTCCTTCTTGCCGACCGTGAGGTCGCCTTCGGCCACCTTGCAGCCGAACGCCGACAGGAACACCACGTTCTTGGCGATCCGCGAGGAGTAGGCCATCACCTGCCCCTGGGGCGGGGTGACGAACTGCCCCTCCGTCACGGTGCCCTTCTTCCACTTGACCGGCGTGTACTCGGCGGTGTCGCCGCTGAGGTGCGTGATCTGGCCACGCAGGATGCCGTCGTGGCGGGGGGAGATGTGCTTGGTGAAGTCGTGCTTCGGGTCGGCCTGGAAGGTCGTGCCGAAGGTCTTGGGCGCCTTGAACTTCGGGAAGCCCGTGGTGGCGGCGTTCGCGGCGGTGGCGGCCGTAAGGACGACGGTCGCGGCGGCGGCGCCCGCGAGGAGGGTACGCATTGGGTTCTTCACGCCTTCTGAGATCCTCGTTCCCGCTCGACGGTTCGCCCAAATACGTGTGAACCAGGTCACACTCCCCCAGGGGCTCGCGGACCGCCTCGTGACGGCCCGCGACCCCCCGTCCAGCCGGGCCTGTACGGCAAAAAGCTCGGGCGGGCGAAGATCGCCCGCCCGAGCAGGACGAGATCAGAGCACCCGAGCCACGCACCGCCGGAGCGTTGGCCAGCGGACGGCTCGTTGACCATAACCGGCCGCGCACTCCCGGAGCGTTGGCCATCGGCTCATCGCGCACTCCCGGAGGCGGTGGGCCTAGAGCGGCGGCGAGCCGTCGTCGACGTCGCCCTCAGGACCGGTCGGAGGCGGGGTGTCGGAGCCGGCGTCGGATTCGAGCGGAGAGCCGCCGGCGGCGGGCGGAGTGGCAGCGGGCGGGGTGGCGGCGAGGAGACGCTCCAGGCGCGGCCCAGCGAGCCGCTGGAACTTGCGGTGCTCGCGGTTGCGGTCCAGCACCGCCACCTCCAGCTGCCCCACCGGCGGGCGCTCCCCACCGGGCTCCGTGAGCGCCGTCAGCGCCACCTCCAGCGCGGCGGCCAGCGGCATGCCCTCCCGGTAGCCCTCCTTCAGCCGCGTCGCCACCGCCTCCGCCTGACCGCCCATCGCCGCGAAGCCGTGCTCGTCGAAGACCGACCCGTCGAACGTCAACCGGTAGATCGCGTCACCCTCCGGCGTGTCACCCACCTCGGCCACCACGACCTCCACCTCGAGCGACTTGATCGACTCGGTGAAGATGCGGCCCAGGTTGGAGGCGTAGAGGTTGGCCAGCCCACGACCCGTCACATCGGAGCGGTCGTAGGTGTAGCCGTTGATGTCGGCGTAGCGGATGCCGCCCAGCCGGAGCTCCTCGAACTCGTTGTAACGACCCACCGCCGCGAACCCGATGCGGTCGTAGATCTCACTGACCTTGTGCAGCGCCCGCGACGGGTTGGGCGCGACGAAGAGAATGCCGTCCTCGTACTGCAGCACGACGACGCTGCGACCCCGCGCGATGCCTTTGCGCGCGTAGTCGGCCTTGTCCCGCATGATCTGCTCAGGGGACGCATATCCAAAAGGCATGGACACGGATGGGGTCCTTTCTAGCGCAGCGGGGCGATGGGGCCGTCAGGGGAGATGAGGCGGAGTTCGAGCATCTGCTCGACGTAACCGGCCACCTCGTCGTCCGACAACCGGCGGAAGCCGTCGGCGTCGATCACCGAGACGATCGGCCAGATCTTCCGCGTCACATCGGGCCCGCCGGTGGCCGAATCGTCGTCCGCCGCGTCGTACAGCGCCTGGATCAACGCCGTCACCGTGTCGTCCGCCGACATCCCATCGCGGTAGAGCTTCTTCAGCGCCCCCCGCGCGAAGATCGAACCGGAACCGATCGCGTCGAACCGGTCACGCTCGTAGGGGCCGCCCGCCACGTCGTAGCTGAAGATCCGCCCGCCGTCGCGCTCCGCGTCATAGGCGGCGAACAGCGGCACCACCACCAGCCCCTGCATCGCCATGCCGAGATTGCCGCGGATCATCGCGGCCAGCCGGTTGGCCTTGCCGTTGACCGATAGCGTGCGGCCCTCCAGCTTCTCGTAGTGCTCCAGCTCGACCCGGTAGAGCCTGGCCATCTCGATGCCCGTGCTGGCCGTGCCGGCGATGCCCATGCACGAATAATCGTCGGTCCTGAACACCTTCTCCACGTCACGCTGAGAAATGATGTTGCCGGACGTCGCCCGCCGGTCGCCCGCCATGACCACGCCCCCCGCGAACGTGGCGGCGACGATCGTGGTCGCGTGCGGAACCTGGTCGCCGATCGGCGTGGCCAGAATCTCACCACGCACCGGAAGCAGCCCTGGCGCGCGCGAACCGACGAACTCGGTGAACGAGGAACTTCCGGTGTTGTGGAAAAGCTGGTCCATCAAGCCGACGGGCAGATCCCTGTGCGATGCCACGCGACTCCCTCCCAAACGTCACTGTCCCTAAAGGGGACCCTACTCATGTTGCGTCGCTGTCTGCACTTCCCACGATCAGCCCACGGCGAACCGGTCACCAGATCGTTTCTTTACGCCCAGTAGAGGCCGTGCGATTGTCGGTATGTCTGCACGTCCTGAACAGGAGGCCGACATGCCACTCCCCAGCCGACCTGCGGTGATCGTGGCTCTCGCCATCGTGGCCCTCTGCTCCTGCGGGACCGGCGCGCCCTCCGGAGGGGAGGGCGTCACCCTCGTCATCGCCGCCAACTCCATCTCCGGCGGCAAGAACTCCGAGTCCGCCGACTGGATCAAGCGATGGGTGATCCCCGGCTTCGAGCAGACCCACCACAACGTCAAGGTGCTCTTCCGGCCCAGCGGCGTCGACGACGAGCAGTACAAGACCAAGATCGCGCTCGACCTCAAGGCCAAGGCCGGAGCCGACGTCATCGACCTCGACGGCATCTGGGTCGGCGAGTTCGCCCAGGCCGGCTACATCAAGCCGCTCGCCGAGGTGGGCGGGCCCGCCGTCGACTCCTGGGAGGGCTGGTCGCAGATCCCGCAGGCCGTACAGGGGCTCGGCGTCTTCGACGGCAAGAAGTACGGCCTGCCCCAGGGCACCGACGGCCGCGTCCTGTTCTACAACAAGACCCTGTTCAAGAAAGCCGGACTGCCCGACCCATGGCAGCCCACGAGCTGGGAGGACATCCTGATGGCCGGCGGCAGGCTGAAGACCGCGGGCGTGCCCACCCCCATCCAGATCAACGCCGGCACCGCGATGGGCGAGGCCACCACCATGCAGGGCGTACTCCCCCTCCTCGCCGCCGCCGGGTCCGAGATCTACACCGACGGCAAGTGGACCGGCGCCACCCGGGCCATGAAGGACGTCCTCGGCTTCTACCAGCGGCTCTACGCCTCCGGGCTCAGCGACCCCAAACTGCAGCAGGAGGCCAAGGGCCGCGACAAGTCCTTCGCCCAGTTCGCCGCCGGCAAGATCGGCATCCTGGCCGAGAGCGACTACTTCTGGCGCTCCGTCATCGAGCCGAAGGCCGGGGTCGCCCCCATGGCCGACCGCGACTCGGCCGTCGGCTACGCCGAGATCCCCGCCAAGAACCCCGGCGGCGCCATCCGCGGCCAGGACTTCGCCAGCATGTCGGGCGGCGCCATACGAGTGCTGAACCCGTTCTCCAAGAACCCCAAGCTGGCCTGGGAACTGCTCGCCTTCATGCACTCCGCGGCGGCCACCAAGGCGCAACTGGCCGGACAAGCCCGGATCAGCTCCCGCGGCGACGTCAACAGCGAGGTCCTCACCGCCGACCCGATGCTGAAGTACATCGCCGACAAGGTGCTGCCCATCACCGCCTACCGCCCCGGCCTCGCCGTCTACCCACAGGTCTCCGTCGCCCTCCAGGAGGCCACCGCGGCGATCGTCAGCGGCAAGACCGCCGACGAGGCGGCCGCCGCCTACCAGACCAAACTGGAGGGCCTGGTGGGCGGCGCGGACCACGTCACCGGGTGAGGGAGCGCCGCTGTCTGAACCGCGATCCGAAGGATCGCCATCAATACTGACACGGCGGGGCTGCGCAGGGCGAGAGCGGCCGGGTTCGTCCTGCCCGCCGTCGTCCTCATCGGCGTCTTCCTCGTCTTCCCCGCCCTCTGGACGATCTACCTCGGGCTCACCGACCATCGCCTCACCGGCCTGACCCCCGCCGACCCCAGGTCGTCTCGAATACCTGGAACTCCTGCTCCGAGCCCGCCCCGACGCCCGTCTCCGTCCTGGAGAACCTCCGTACCAGCACCCTGGTCACCCTCGAGACGGACGACACCCTCATCCAGGCCGTCGTCCCCGAAGGCGACGAACCCCCCATCGGCACCCCCGCCTGGCCACTCCCCCGCCGCTCCCTCCTCTACCGCGACGACCGCCTACTCTGACAGAGGTGTCCACCATGGTCCGGGTCCCGCACGTCCTACTCTGAGAGACGTGTCCACCAGGGACTGGGTCCTGCACGTCGACCTCGACCAGTTCATCGCCGCCGTCGAGATCCTGCGCCACCCCGAGCTCCGCGGCAGACCCGTCGTGGTCGGCGGCTCCGGCGACCCCACCCAGCCGCGCACCGTCGCCGCCACCGCCACCTACGAAGCCCGCGAACACGGCGTCCACTCCGGCATGCCGCTCCGCACCGCGCTCAGACGGTGCCCCGACGCCGTCTTCCTGCCCAGCGACCCGCCCGCCTACGAGGCCGCGTCCGAGCGCGTCATGGCCACGCTGCGCGGGTTTCCCGTCCTGGTGGAGATCTGGGGCTGGGACGAGGCGTTCATCGGCGCCCGGACCGACGACCCCGAGGCACTGGCCACCGCCCTCCAGCAGGCCGTCCTGGCCGAAACCGCCCTGTCCTGCTCCGTCGGCATCGGCGACAACAAGCACCAGGCCAAACTCGCCTCCGCGTTCGCCAAACCCGCCGGGATCTACCGTCTCACCGGCGACAACTGGGCCGAGGTCATGAACGACCGGCCCACCGACGCGCTCTGGGGCATCGGCGCCAAGATCGCCAAAAAGCTGGCCGACCTGGGACTCGACACGGTCGCCCAGCTCGCCGCCACCGACCCCGCCGACCTGGCCCGCCGCTTCGGCCCCACCAACGGCCCCTGGTATCGCTATCTCGCCCTCGGCAAGGGCGAAGCCGAGGTCGTCACCACTCCCTGGGTCGCCCGCGGCCACAGCCGCGAGATCACCTTCCCGCACGACCTCACCGACAGAACCGAAATATCCACCCACATAGCCACACTGGCCCGACGGGTCGCCTCAGACGCGACCGCCGCGGGACGAGTGATCGTCCGCGTCTCGGTGAAGGTGCGATTCGCGCCCTTCCTCACCCGCACCCGCCAGTCGAAGCTCCCCTCACCCACCACCGACGCGGCCGAGCTGTCCCGCGCCGCCCTCACCGTGCTCGACCGCTTCGACCTCAACCGGCCGGTCCGCCTCCTCGGCGTGGCCGTCGAATACGCCCCACCGGATCAGACCCGGACCGCTCGCTCATAGAACTCGGACCGCATCTCCTCGTCGGCGCGGATGAACTCCTGGATCTCCTCCTCAGACACATCCTCGATGTCCTGCCACTCGACCGTCGCCTCGATGTAGGCCAACGCCCGCCACGCCACCCCCGGATCGTCCCTGAACTGGCCGATACCGGTGTTGCACGGCAAGCAGAGCGCGTAGCGCACATCGCCCGTACGGTGACAGTGATCGACATGCTCGGGCGAACGGTCCCAGCAGACCACGCACAACCCGTACTGATCGACCACCATGCGCTCGACATCCTCATGCCGCATGCCGTAACGCTGGGTCAGGTGGTAAGTCCTCGTCGGCGCCACCGACTCCGGACGCCGCTGCGGCGGGATCACGAACTCGGGCCAGAGGATCTCCCCGTCCAGATAGAGGGCGGCGAGTTCGAGCAACACGGTGTTGTCACCGAAATGCCCCAGCCCGTTGTTGCAGTTGAAACAGAGAACACCCCGCACCAGGCCGCTCTGGTGGCAGTGGTCGACGAACGTGCCGGGGACCACCTGACAGATGGCGCATAGCCCATTCTGCTGGGCAAGCATGCGCTCGAAGTCGTCCTGGGTGATGCCGTAGCGGAGTTTGAGCAGGTAGTTCCGCTCACTCCCGTGATTCTTGATCTTGTTTTCCTGCATCACCCGAGCGTGACACGGCTTGCAATAATTGGTCCGCCCATCATTGCTGGCACGATTGCGCCCGAACTCCGCAAAGGCTTTCGCCTCCTTACAACGCGGACAGTACTTGTGCCCTGGAGCCACTTCGATCGCCTCGCGGACAGTCTTACCCTGCTCGCCACGACGCTTGCGATAGCTCTGCGTGGACCGCACACGGAAGCAGCCCTTGCAGTACCGCGCAAGCCCATCGCTCAGTCGCTTGTTCAGCCCGAACTCAGAGACCCCCTTCACCTCCTTACAGTCCGGGCACCACTTCATCCCCTCAGGCGTTTCCACCCCATTCCTCCCGATTTCGATGTCCGTTTTGCCCTACTCTCCGCCCTTTTGGACATAAGAGCGCACGAATTCCTCTGCGTTCTCTTCGAGAACTTCGTCGATTTCGTCCAGAATTGCGTCGACATCGTCGGTCAGCTTCTCCTGGCGCTCCTGCACATCCGGCGCCGCCGAAGCCTCGGTCTCCTCGACCTCGCTCTCGCGCCGACCGGCCTGCTTCTGGCCACCCGTGTCCTTGCTTGCCATGTCCTACCTACCTCCGCTTGGGGGACTGCTCTCTAGGCATATCTTCCCCGAACCGGGCGACATTTCGCGCCCAAGGCCCCGCGATCTTGCCGACTTGACTAGATAGTCCCCCTATCCAATAATGAGGCCCCTGTCCCACAGGAGGTTTCGATGTCCCCCTCGTCCCTGAGCACCGCAGGTGTGCTTCTCATCACAGTCCCGGCGGTGGCCTTCGGCGGCGTCTCGCTGCTGACGTTCCTCATGCGGAACGTGCCCGGCTACAACGACAACCCGGTGCGCCGCAGCCTCTGGCGGGCCGGCCACGCTCACGCGGGCGTGCTGGTGTTGTTCAGCCTCGTGGCGATGCTCTACGTGGATCAGGCGGACCTTTCGGACGGCCTGAAGAGCCTGGTCCGCATCCTCATCGTGGCCGCCCCGATCCTCATGCCGCTCGGCTTCTTCCTGTCGGTGGTCCGTCCCAGCGACACCAAGCCGAGCAAGCTCATCGGGCTGACGGTGGTAGGGGGCGCGGCGCTGGCGGCAGGCACGCTGACGCTGGGCATCGGCCTGCTCTGAGGAGACGCCTCCGGGTGCGGGAAGAACGCCCATGGCCGGGAGCGCGACGTGACGGCGCCCGGCCGTGTATCGCCGGAGAAGCGTTCCCCTGGACGGGGCCCGGCCATGTGCGCGCGCTGGCGCCTTCCCGTGCTTGCCGTAAAAAATCGGCTTGTACGGAGTCAGCCCCCGGATGGAGGCGTACGGCGGCTAGTCTCCGCCGGTGAGGGCGGCGACCAGGTCGGCGGCGGTGCGGCAGCGGTCGAAGAGTTCGCCCACGTGGGCCTTCGTGCCGCGCAGTGGTTCGAGGGTCGGCACGCGCTGGAGGGATTCGCGGCCCGGGATGTCGAAGATGACCGAGTCCCACGAGGCGGCCGCGACGGACTCGCTGTATTGACGCAGGCAGCGGCCGCGGAAGTAGGCGCGGGTGTCGGTGGGTGGGTTCTCGACGGCGCGCTGGACGTCGTCCTCGGTGACCAGGCGCTGCATGCGTCCGCGGGCGACGAGGCGGTTGTAGAGGCCGCGGTCGGGGCGGATGTCGGAGTATTGCAGGTCGACGAGTTGCAGCCGGGGGTGGGACCAGGTGAGCGAGTCGCGGGTGCGGTAGCCCTCGAGGAGTTCGAGTTTGGCGACCCAGTCGAGTTCGCGGGAGAGCTGCATGGGGTCTTCGGCCAGGCGGGTGAGGACGGATTCCCAGCGGTCGAGGATGTCCTTGTTCATCTCTTCCTGGGCGGTGCCGCGTTCCTCGACGTACTTGCGGGCCTGCTCGAGATATTCCATCTGCAGTTGGATGGCGGTGAGCTTGCGGCCGTCGCGCAGGGGGATCTCGTAGCGGCAGGTGGGGTCGTGGGAGACCGCGCGCAGGGCTTGTACGGGGTTCTCGACGGCGAGGTCGCGGCTGAGGAAGCCGTCTTCGATCATGGCGAGGACGAGGGCGGTGGAGCCCAACTTCAGGTATGTCGAAATTTCCGACATGTTGGCGTCGCCGATGATCACGTGCAGCCGCCGGTACTTCTCCGGGTCGGCGTGCGGCTCGTCCCTGGTGTTGATGATCGGCCGCTTGAGCGTGGTCTCCAGGCCCACCTCGACCTCGAAGAAGTCGGCCCGCTGGCTGATCTGGAAGCCTTCGCCGCGCGAGTCCTGTCCGATGCCGACCTTGCCCGCGCCCACGACGACCTGGCGGGAGACGAAGAACGGGGTGAGGTGACGGACGATGTCGGCGAAGGGGGTGGCGCGCCGCATGAGGTAGTTCTCGTGACAGCCGTAGCTGGCGCCCTTGGCGTCGGTGTTGTTCTTGTAGAGCTGGATGGGCGCGTTGGACGGGATCGCGGAGGCCCGCTGGGCGGCGTCGTACATGACGCGTTCGCCGGCCTTGTCCCAGAGGACGGCGGCGCGCGGGTTGGTGCACTCGGGGGTGGAGTATTCGGGGTGGGCGTGGTCGACGTAGAGCCTGGCGCCGTTGGTGAGAATGACGTTGGCGAGGCCGAGGTCCTCGTCGGTGAGCTGGCTGGGGTCGGCGACCTCTCTGGCCAGGTCGAAGCCGCGAGCGTCGCGCAGCGGGTTCTCCTCTTCGAAGTCCCACCTCGCCCTGCGCGCCCTGGCGGCGGAAGCCGCCAGGTAGGCGTTCACCACCTGCGAGGAGGTGACCATCGCGTTGGCGCCTGGCTGACCTGGTACGGAGATGCCGTACTCGGTCTCGATGCCCATCACCCGACGCACCGTCATGCAACACCCTCTGTTCGTCCGGATCTGCCTATCCGCCGTTTATATGCCCGAGCCTATGCCCTTCACAGTGCCCCAGGGTCACAGAGTTATGGCACCGCAGTCTTTTCCACCTTTACGGCGGGAACTGGGGGGGTTTGTGGACGTGCGCGGGGCTTAAGAAGACGCTGGATGGGGCGTTCGGCTAGGGAGTAGACAAGGTAGGACAGGAGCACGGCCGCGAGCGTGGTGGTGAGGGCGGTGGCCCAGGGGGCCATTCTGGTGGCCAGGATGGGGATGAGAGCCACGGCGACGACCGAGTGGAACAGGTAGAGCGGGTAGGTCGTCGCGCCGAGCGCAGTGAGCGTTCTGGACGGTCGTAGCCGGAACACGCCGAGGGCGACGAACGACATCGCGGCGAAGATGACCGTGATGGTGATGATCACGCTGAGGTCGCTGACGGGCATGCTCTTGAATCCGGCGACCTTGATCCGGCCGTGGACGCGTTCGAGCGCGGAGTGCACCGCCAGGACGTAGCCGCAGGCGACGTAGAGCCAGGGCAGCACGGCGTTGCGGTGTTTGTGGATGAGATAGAGGGCCATGCCGGCGGCGAAGTAGGGGGCGTAGCGGGGCATGACGATCTCGTTGAGCACCTCGTTGCCGAGCAGTTCGGCGCCGAGGGCGGCGGCCAGCCAGACACCGGCGAAGATCATGACGCGGCCGTAGGTGACACCGATGATCACGAGGATGGCCATGAGGAGATAGAAGCGGAGTTCGGCCCAGAGGGACCAGTAGACGCCGCTGGCGTCCAGGACCTTGAACAGCCGCTGGAACATACTGGCGTTCACCAGATACTCGCCAGGCGAAAGCTTGGGGTCGAGCACCTTGGCGCCGGTGAGGCCGTAGAGAGCGGCGACGGCGGCGAGGCTGAGCCAGTAGGCCGGGTAGAGGCGGACGAACCTGCTCCGGGCGAACGCGCCGAGCCCCCTCCCCCACGCGCTCATGAGGATGACGAAGCCGCTGATGACGAAGAATAACTCCACGCCCAGGATGCCGAGCCCGGCGAACGGGGCGACGGCGGGGAAGAGCTCGGCGGGCCGGTCTCCCCAGACGGAGGCGAACGCGATCAGGTAGTGGAAGGCCAGCACCGCCAGGGCGGCGACGAACCTGAGCAGATCGAGTTCGGCCAGCCGGCCTTCTCCGGGTGAGCGCCTCGGCCGGTTGGGTGGTTGCACGCCCTGTTGGACGGCACAACGATCACTTTGGTTCCGTTGGTCCCAATTTTCACACGGGCCTCTCGGCGACGCGGAGAAGATGGGGCGGCATGAGAAGGGGCCGCGCGGAGACCGCGCGGCCCTTCTCAGCAGCCTCTTACAGGTATTGGCCGGTGTTGGCGACGGTGTCGATGGAGCGACCCGCCTCAGCGCCCTGCTTGCCCGACACGAGCGTGCGGATGTAGACGATGCGCTCGCCCTTCTTGCCGGAGATGCGGGCCCAGTCGTCCGGGTTGGTGGTGTTGGGCAGGTCCTCGTTCTCGGAGAACTCGTCCACGCAGGCCGTGAGCAGGTGCTGCACCCGCAGGCCCTTCTGGCCGCTCTCGAGGAACTGCTTGATGGCCATCTTCTTGCCCCGGTCGACGATGTTCTGGATCATCGCGCCGGAGTTGAAGTCCTTGAAGTAGAGGACTTCCTTGTCGCCGTTGGCGTAGGTCACCTCGAGGAAGCGGTTCTCTTCGCTCTCGGTGTACATGCGCTCCACGACGCTCTGGATCATGCCGTGAATGGTGCCCTCGCGGGAACCGCTGTGCTCCGCGAGGTCGTCGGGGTGCAGCGGCAGTTCGGAGATGAGGTACTTGGAGAAGATGTCCTTCGCCGCTTCGGCGTCGGGCCGCTCGATCTTGATCTTGACGTCCAGGCGGCCAGGCCGCAGGATCGCCGGGTCGATCATGTCCTCGCGGTTGGAGGCGCCTATGACGATGACGTTTTCCAGGCCCTCGACACCGTCGATCTCCGAAAGGAGCTGGGGAACGATGGTGTTCTCGACGTCCGAGGAGACGCCGGAGCCTCGGGTGCGGAAGATCGAGTCCATCTCGTCGAAGAACACGATCACCGGGGTGCCCTCTGAGGCCTTCTCGCGAGCCCGCTGGAAGACCAGGCGGATGTGCCGCTCGGTCTCGCCGACGTACTTGTTGAGCAGCTCGGGGCCCTTGATGTTGAGGAAGAAGCTCTTGCCTTCCTGGCCGGTGCGCTCCGCGACCTGCTTGGCCAGGGAGTTGGCGACGGCCTTGGCGATGAGCGTCTTGCCGCAGCCGGGCGGGCCGTAGAGCAGAACGCCCTTGGGTGGGCGCAGCTTGTGCTCGCGGAACAGGTCGGCGTGCAGGTAGGGCAGCTCGATGGCGTCCCTGATCTGCTCGATCTGCCTCATCAGGCCACCGATCTCCTCGTAGGAGATGTCGGGGACCTCTTCGAGCACGAGTTCTTCGACTTCGGACTTGGGAATCCGCTCGTAGACGTAGCCCGAGCGGGGTTCGAGCAACAGCGAGTCGCCCGCCCTGATCGGCTGCCCGACCAGTGACTCGGCGAGACGCACGACGCGCTCCTCGTCCGCGTGCGAGATGACCAGTGCGCGCTGCCCCTGGTCGAGGAGCTCTTTGAGCATCACGATCTCGCCGACCTCTTCGTAGCCGAGGGCTTCGACCACGTTGAGCGCCTCGTTCAGCATGACCTCCTGGCCACGCCGGAGCGAGTCGACGTCGACGGCGGGGCTGACGTTCACCCGCAGCTTGCGGCCGCCGGTGAACACCTCGATCGTGCCGTCTTCTCTGGCCTCCAGGAAGGTGCCGAACCCGGATGGCGGCTGTGCCAGCCGGTCGACTTCTTCCTTGAGGGCAACGATCTGATCCCTGGCCTCCTTGAGTGTGGCGACCAGGCGCTCGTTCTGGCCGGTGACGGCCGCGAGGTTCGCCTGCGCCTCGTGGAGACGCTCTTCAAGGACTCTGGCCTGACGGGGTGACTCGGCCAGCTTCCGCCTCAGCGCGGTGATCTCCTCTTGGAGGAAGGAGACCTGTGTTGAAAGATCAGCGACCTCCCGTTCGCGCTGCGCGGCTCGAGCCTCAGCATCATCGCGAGCTGCCACGCCCCGTCACCTCCTTCCCAGTCGAGGGCGACTACTAAGGACCTTACCTATCTCGGGCCCCTCCGTAACCTGGCCGGGCAGTGTTCGTCGTGTGACATTCAGTGTTCGGCGAATAATCCCTAATAGTGCGTTTAATACTGGCAGCATAGGAACACGGCGATCTGTTCCCGTGTCACGCACCAACGCACCCTCGTGGCCAAATTGTCATAGTTCCTCAGTGGTCCCCTTCGGTCGTCGGCGGCGTGGTGGCGGCGCCACACCGTCCGCCATGCGACGGGCGCTGACGAGGAAACCGGTGTGGCCGATCATCCGATGATCCGGTCTTACCGCGAGCCCTTCGACATGCCAGTCGCGAACCAGGGTCTCCCACGCATGGGGCTCGGTGAAACTCCCGTGATCGCGAATGACCTCGACAGTCTTGGACATCTGGGTCGTCGTGGCCACGTAGCAGCAGATGACGCCGCCCGGCGTGAGGGCCTTGGCGGCGGCGTCGACGCACTCCCAGGGGGCGAGCATGTCGAGGATGACGCGGTCGACGTCCACCTCGTCGATCGAGGCGACCAGGTCGCCGACGACGAGCCGCCAGGTGTCGTCCATGGGGCCGCCGTAGAACTTCTCCACGTTCTTGCGCGCGACGTCGGCGAACTCCTCGCGCCGCTCATAGGAGGTGACATGACCCTCGGGGCCCACCGCGCGCAGCAGGAAGCAGGTCAGCGCGCCGGAGCCGACCCCCGCCTCGATCACCCGGGCGCCGGGGAAGACGTCGGCCATGCCGACGATCTGCGCGGCGTCCTTGGGGTAGATCACGGCGGCGCCGCGCGGCATGGCCAGAGTGTAGTCCTGCAGCAGGTGGCGGAAGGCGAGGTATTGGGTGCCGCCGGAGGAGCGCACCACGGAGCCTTCGGGCTGCCCGATCAGGTCGCTGTGGGGGATGGCGCCCTTGTGCGTATGGAAGACGCCGTCCTCTTTGAGCGTGATCGTGTGGCGCTTGTTCTTGGGGTCGGTGAGCTGCACCTGATCCCCCGCCTGGAACGGCCCATGCCTGCGGAAACCCATGTCGGCAAGGTTATAGGGCTTTCGAGCACGCCTTGACGCGCGATATCTATGAGGGATGTTTCCGCGTGAAGTGATCTCTACCGGTTCCCTGGTGTTGCGTTCCCCCTCCGGCTCCGACGCCGAGGCGATCGCGCGCGCCTGCGACGACCCGGTGACGGCGCGCTTCCTGCATGTGCTGCCGTCGCCGTACACGTTGCGGGACGCGCATGACTACCTGCGGGCGGCGGAGCGCAAGTGGGCGGACGGCGGCGCGGAGTTCACGATCACCGAGAACGGCCATTACGTCGGCGCCATCGGCGTCCGGCCGCCCGATCCGTGGGGGGTCGCGGAGATCGGCTACCTGGCCGCGCCGTGGGCGCGCGGCAAGGGCGTGGTGACCAAGGCGGCGCGGGCGGTGACCGAGTGGGTGTTCGACCATGGCGTCGAACGCGTCGAACTGCACGCCGAGGTGGAGAACATCGCCAGCCTGCGGGTCGCCTACAAGGCCGGCTTCCAGGAGGAGGGGCGCAGGCGTGAGGCCAAGGTGGGACGTGACGGGCGCCGCACCGACATCATCACGCTGGCCAGGATCCGGCGCGACTCAGGCGTGGCGGCCGAGCCGTACCTGCCGTTCTTCGACGGCGGTGAGCTGAGTGACGGAGTGGTACGGCTGACGCCGATAGAGGTGGCCGACGCCCCCGAATTCCACCGGATGATGCGGGAGCCGAGCGTGGCCGCCTACGGCTTCGGGCCGCCCACCACGGTGGAGGACAACGAACGGCGCTTCCGCAACACCGGCTATTGGTGGGTGTCCGGGCAACGGATCGAGCTGGCGATCAGGGACGCCGTGTCCGGGGAGTTCGCGGGGCACCTGCAACTGGTACAGGTGGTGCCGATGATCGGGCAGGGCATGATCGGATATTCGCTGCAGCCGGAGTTCCGGGGCAGGGGGTTCATGACGCGGGCCGTACGCCTGCTGGTGGACTGGGCGTTCACCCACACTCCGCTGCACCGGATCGTGGCCGGCACCGACGTGGGCAACACGGCCTCGCACCGGGTGCTGGAGCGGTCCGGGTTCGTCCGGGAGTCGCTCCACCGGGAGCTGTTCCCCAAGGAGGACGGGAGCCGGGCGGACGAGGTGGAGTGGCTGCGCCTGCGTCCCAGCTGACCGGAAATCCCGGTTTCCGGTTTGGGGGTGGTCAAGTGACACGGCCACGGCGAGACTCGGGGTCACCGCCCCTGAGATACGCGTGATCACACTGCGCGATCTCACTTTCCCCTCCCCCGAGGGATACAGCGATGACTTACAACCGTGTCGACGTCGCCATGCGCGAACTCATCGCCTCGTTCTCCTGCCTGGACCCCGCGGGACTGATCGACAGGCTGAGCGGGACCGCCGCGGCGGTCACCGGAACGGCCTACGCGGGTTTCGTACGGGTGGACGCGCTACGGGAGGTCGCCCAGGCCGTCAATGTGCACGCGCCCCCGGTCGATCCGCTGCGGGTACGCCCGTGGCTGGAGGAGTCCGGGGTGCTCAAGACGCTCGCCACGCGGTCCGTCCGGCTGCTGATCGTGCCGGACGCGTCGATGGGCGAGCCCGGGTTCCTGGCCATGCCGGTGCCGCTCGCCACGAGGGAGCACGTGTTCCTGTGGGTGGCGGGGCGCCGGTTCGGGGAGCCGGAGGAGCACCTGCTGAGCCGCTTCGCCACCGCCTCGGGCCGGGCTCTGGAGGCCGCCAGCGGGCTGGAGGCGGCCATCCGGCTGTTACGCGGCGTGCAGGCGTTCTCCCGCGGGTGACGGGTGCCGCCGGGCCGGGTTCGGTACGGGCCGGATCGCGAGAATACGGATGACCTACGGGTGAGTCCGATGGGTGCGGCGGCCGTTTCCGTGCTGCGGTTCCAGGAGATTCTTCGCCGCTTTTCTATGCCCAAACTTGGAAATTACGGGATTTCCACAGAATGGGGGAAAGCGGCCTTCCGGACGCCCGCGGCGGGGTCGCGGCTCGCGCGGCCCCGCTGCTCAGGGGCTCCCCGGCGATCAGTGGCCCGGAGGCCCTGACCGGCGGGGCCTGGCGCGAGTGGCCGGCCTGCTTGCCGCGGAAGCGGCTTTGCGGACCGCCTAGTTCGTACACCCGCCGCGGCCGCCGGGCACCGCGGTAATCGTCGGCATATTTCGCATCTGGCCGACCCAGGGAACGACGAGTGTGCCCGCACCAATGGCGCATCGCCTGCGCGATCACGCATCAGCGGCACCACCCCGGCAACCTCGCGTCAGCTGTCGCTCGCGACCGGCGCGTGTGAGATGTCGCTCCGCGACCGACGTGTTTCAGCCGTCGCTCCGCGACCACCGCGCGTCAGACGTCTTGCCCGAGCATGGCGCTTGTCGCCTCATCGACGATGTCACCCATCGCGCTTCGCGCCGCCGCGGGGTCTCCGGCCTGGATCGCCTGGGCCACCTCCGCGTGCCGGCGGATCGCCGCCGGCTCCGGGAAGGCCGGCATCAGGTGATGGTGCGTACGAGCCGCCAGCACCTCCGTGACCACCGTGGTGAGCGCGCCGAGCATGTCGTTGCCCGAGGCTTCGAGCAGCGTCCGGTGGAACAGGATGTCGGCGGCCAGGTAGGACTCCAGGTCGCCGGACCTGCCGTGGACGGCCATCCGCATGACCGCCTCCGTCAACCGGCCGCACTGCTCGGGGGTGGCGTGGGTGGCGGCGAGCGCGGCGGCGAGGGGTTCGACGCCGCGGCGGAGCTCGCCGAGGGAGCGGAGCAGCGAGGCGCGTTCGCCGCTGTCGAGCCGCCAGCGGATGACGCGGGGGTCGAACAAATTCCAGGAGGTCCGGGGGGACACCGTGATGCCGACGCGCCGGCGGCTGCTGACCAGGCCCATCGACTCCAGGACTCGTACGGCCTCGCGCACGACCGTACGGGACACCCCGAACCTGGCCTCCAGCTGCTCGATCCTGAGCACCTGACCGGCGGCGTAGCCGCCCGCGACCACGAGGCCGCCCAGCTCGTCGAGCACGCTGCCGTGCAGACTCTCGTCCGTGAAGCCCCTGCTCACATGCCTCACATGCTTCGTCGTCAAAGGTATGATTTATTCGGCTTCTCAGCTTGATTGATATGACGCAAGCTGTCCAGTCTGACGCGCATCCGAGCCCGAGAGGTCACCCCGCATGGACGACTCACCCCGCCCGCAGCTCATCGTCGTGATGGGGGTGACGGGATGCGGCAAGTCCACCGTCGGCGCCGCGCTCGCCGAACGCCTCGGGGTGCCGTTCGCCGACGCCGACGACTTCCACAGCCCCGCGAACGTCGCCAAGATGACCGCCGGAATGCCGCTCGACGACGCCGACCGGCTGCCGTGGCTGCGCGCGGTGGGCGCCTGGCTCGCCGAGCACGCCGGCACCGGGGCCGTGATGGCCTGCTCCGCGCTGAAGCGCCACTACCGCGACCTGCTGCGGGAGACCGCCCCCGAGGTGAGCTTCCTGCACCTCGACGGCGACGTCGACATGATCAGGAAGCGGGTGGCGCACCGGCCCGGGCACTTCATGCCCGAGTCGCTGGTGGCCTCGCAGTTCGCGGCCCTCGAACCCCTCGGCCCCGACGAACGCGGCGTCGCCCTCGACCTGTCACTGCCGGTCGACGACCTCGTGAACGCCTATCTCGCCCGTACGACCTCATGAACGCCCGCTCTCGGCCGTACGGCCTCTTGAACGCGCACCTCAGCCGTAGGACCTGAGCGCGCACCTCAGCCGCACGCCACCTGAGCGCGCACCTCAGCCGCACGCCACCTGAGCGCGCACCTCAGCCGCACGCCACCTGAGCGCGCACCTCAGCCGTACGACCTCCAAACGTGCCTCGCACGGACGACCTCCTGACCGCTCCCCGCGCGACGTCCGGCACGCTCCTGGCCGACCGGCGTCGGCCGCCCGGAATGAGCCAGATCCGCGACCAAAGCGAGACGGCACGGCCGAAGCGGACAGGGCTGAGGACGCGAGGGCCCAGGGACGAGAAGCCGCCGACCCAGAGGTCCCCAGGAGCGAGAAGCCCCGAACTGAGAGGCCCAGGAGCGAGAAGCCCCAGAGACGCGAGGGCTCAGGATCGAGAAGCCCCAAGGCGAGAGGACCGACGCCGCGTTCCTGAAGGCCCTCCTGAAGGCCCTCAGCCCTGGGCGGCCAGCGGGTGGCGCACGGAGGCGCACAGCGCACGGGGCCCATTGGCGCACGCGGGCCTGGCGCACGCGGGCCTGGCGCATGGCGGCGGCCGGTGGCGGCTCCGTCGGCGGCCGGTGGCGGCTGATGCACGGAGGCGGCTGGCGCGTCGGCGGCCAGTACACGGTCGCGGCCAGCGCACGGTCCCGGGCAGCGCACGATCGCGGGTCACAGCAGAACGCCCGCACTCCCACCAGGAGCACGGGCGTTCAAGCAAGGTTCGGGAAGGTTCAGGACGAAGGGCTCATCCCCGGTGGGCCTCGAAGCGCATCGTGCGGGAGACGCCGACGCGGACCGTGGTGCCCGGGACGATGGTGACGGGCTCGTTGGGCGGGATGTCGTAGAAGTTGGGGTCGCCGGGCGGCTGGATCTGGGTGCCGTTGACCGACCCCAGGTCGACCAGGTTGACGTCCCAGCCGTCGAGCGCCACCCGCAGATGCCTGCGGGAGACCGACCCGTCGGGGCTGGTCACCTTGGCGGGCCTGGCCGTGCCGCCCGCCACCTCCGGCGCGCGCTCGGGGTCGCGTCCCAGCAGGTAGTCGCTCTCCAGCGGCAGCGCGGTGCCGTCGTCGAGGATGAGGACGCCCAGCGGGGGCCGCGGCCCCTTGTACGGCACGAGGGTGCGCTGGACGAGCGCGATGCCGCAGACCGCGCAGTAGGGCACGCGTGGGTCGTTGAAGTGGTCGTTCTTGCAGTCGACGCCGTAGACGAGCTGCCGGTCGCCGTGCTCCTCCTGGGCGGGCGGAGGCGGCGGCTGCTCGAACAGCTCTCGGGGCTGTTCGAAGTGCTCCCGTGGCTGGTCGTAGGGGGAAGAGGGCTGCTCGAAATGTTCGCGTGGCTGGTCGTACTGCTCACGCGGCTGGTCGTAGGGGGAAGAGGGCTGCTCGTACTCGGGCATCGTGCCGTTGCCTGAGTGCGCGGGCGCGGGCTCGTCGAAGGTGGGGAAGCCGCTCGGCTGCTCGGCCGGGGGCGGCGGGTCCGGGACCGCCGACAGGAACGGCGGCGGCTGCTCCAGCGCGGGAGGCGGCGGCCCTGAGGTGGACTGGGCGCCCGGCAACGGCTGCGGGCCTGACAAAGGCTGAGGGCCCGAGAACGGCTGCGGGCCCGAGGGGCCGGCGGCCGAGGGGGTGGCGGGCTGGTCGTTGCCCGACAGCGGATAGGGGGCCATCTGCACTGGAGGCGGCACGACCAGGTCGGGCTCGAAGTGCAGGGCGGTGTTGGGCAGTTCGCTGGTCAGCGGCCTGGACTGCGCCGCGGGCCGCTCGGCGACCTCACCGAAGTCGCCCGTCAGACCGCCGCCGTGCACCACGCCGCCGTCGAAGCTGACCGCGGGATGCGGCTCACCCCCGCCGGGCAGGCTCAGTGATACGCGTTGGACCGGCCCGTTGATGAGCCGGTCGGCCCAGGTCAGCGAGTCGCTGCCGGCCAGCCGGGTCTCGCCGGAGGCCGTGGTGACCGTGGCCGAGGCGGAGCCGCTGACCAGGACGGCCACGCCGCCGTCGACCGGCCCCGCGACCGCGCAGGTGGCGGGGTCGCCGGTCATGTTGGCCGCGAGCACCTGGGCGGCGCGCCTGGCGAGTGCTCTGCCGTCGCCCCCGGCGGCGGCCGTCTCGCGTAGTGCCTTGAGCAGTTCATCGGTCGCGGCCTCGGCCGCGTCGCACACCAGCAACAGCCCGCCCAGATAGGCGACCAGCCCATCTCCGGGAAGCGGACGTACCGCCCCGAAGCCCTGGCCCGTCATGACTCCTCCTTCATGACGACCGCGCTGCGCTCATCGGTGCCCTCGCTGCGCTCGGTCACTCAATTCTCCTCCCCGGAAGCCGGCGATCTCACGGCACCCGCACTGCCGTGCCGGCCACCAGCCATACGCATACCCATACGGCGAGGCGGCGTCGCGGCCGCCCCCGTCTCGATTCGGTGAACCGGTGGACCGGTGGACCGCAATAAACCTGGCCGAACAGAACACTATCGGCCAGCCGTCTCATCCTCGAACCGCCGGGTGCGATCCGGAATCACCTGATCACTGGACACGACACTAGCCGGGGGCTGCCGGTTATACGAGTGGGACATATCAGACGCCGCTGAAGACGCGGTTGACGTCGGCCGTGGCGAGCACTCCGTAGATCTCGCCGCCGCGCTCCACGAGCAGGTATTCGCCGGCCGGGGCCTCGCGCATGGCGTCGATGAGCGCCTCCCCCGTCAGATCGGCGGCCAGCACCATGGACGGCTCCAGCGACTTGGCCATGGAGCCGGTGTTCACCCAGGGGCGGCGGTGCTCGGGAGTGGCCTGTACGGACGCCTCGTGCACGATCGCGACGGGGCGGCCCTCATGATCGACGACGACGAGGGCGCCGGCCCGCTTCTCGGCGGCCTGGCGCAGCGCCTCCGACAGCGGGGTCTCGGCGACGACCGGGATCGCCCTGCGGGCCAGGGTACGGGCGTTGACCTGCGGGATCCTGGCGCGGATGCGGGCCACGCGCAGCGACTGGGTGGCGCCGAGCCAGATGAAGGAGGCCAGCACCAGCGGCCACAGCAGGTCGCGGGGGTCCACTTCCTGCCCGCTCATCAGCGACATGGCGATCGGCGAGACCACCAGCAGCACGGCCAGCACCCTGCCGCCCCAGGCGGCGGCGATCGTGCCGGAGCCGGCGTTGCTGGTCAGCTTCCAGACGCCGGCGCGCAGCATCCGGCCGCCGTCGAGCGGCAGCCCGGGCAGCAGATTGAACACGCCGACGATGAGGTTGGCCACCCAGAGCTGCCAGATCAGCACCTCGGGGATGCCGCCGCCGTTGACCAGGAAGACGTCGGCGGCCAGGCCGATCCCGGCCAGGCCCAGCGACAGCACCGGGCCGGCGGCGGCGACCATGAACTCCTTGCCGGGCGTCGGCGGCTCCTTCTCGATCTCCGACACGCCGCCGAGCAGGTAGAGGGTGATCCGGCGGACCGGCAGGCCGTAGGACTTGGCCAGCACGCTGTGGGCCAGCTCGTGCAGCAGGACCGAGACGTAGAGCAGCACGGCGAAGACGAAGGCGACGGCGTAGGCCGCTGTGGCGTCGAGTTCGGGCAGCATGGCCCGCACCCGATCGCCGAACATCCAGGTGATGAAGGCCGCGACGATGAACCACGTCCACGACACATAGACCGGGATGCCGAACGGCTTTCCCATCCGAAGACCGGAAAATTCCTGCTGCGGGCTCTGCTCGCTCACCGCGCTCCTTGCCGTTCATTACGTGCTTCCGCTGCCTTGATGCTACGCGCCGGACGAGGTGCTCCCGGCTTCGCGGGCCCTATTCTGTCGGGCTCTTGACCTAGAGTGCGGTGCATGACGTTGACCGAACCGGTGATCATCGGAGCCCTCTCCCCCTCCCGGGCGGGCGACTTCATGACCTGTCCGTTGCTCTATCGCTTCCGCGTGATCGACCAGTTGCCGGAGAAGCCCTCGGCGGCCGCCGTGCGCGGCACGGTGATCCACGCGGTCCTGGAGCGCCTGTACGACCTGCCCGCGCCGCGTCGTTCGGTGGAGGCGGCGCTGGAGCTGCTGGAGCCGCAGTGGGAGCGGTTGCTGGCCGACGATCCGCACTACGCCGAGATGTTCGCCGACGACGAGGAGCAGGCGACGTGGCTGGCGCAGGCGCGGGCGATGCTGGAGCGCTATTTCACGCTGGAGGACCCGACGCGGCTGGAGCCCGCCGAGCGGGAGCTCTATGTGGAGGCGGTCCTCGACGGCGGCCTCATGCTGCGCGGCTACGTCGACCGGCTCGACGTGGCGCCGACCGGCGAGGTGCGGGTCGTCGACTACAAGACCGGCAGCGCGCCGGGCCCCGACTTCGAGGCCAAGGCGCTGTTCCAGATGAAGTTCTACGCGCTGGTGCTGTGGCGGCTGCGCGGCCAGGTGCCCAGGCTGCTGCAACTGGTCTATCTGGGCGGCGGCGGCGAGGTGCTGCGTTACGCGCCGGACGAGGCCGATCTGCTGGCCACCGAGCGCAAGGTGCGGGCGCTGTGGACGGCGATCGAGCGGTCGCTGGAGACGGGCGAGTGGCGGGCGCGGCGCAGCCGTCTGTGCGACTGGTGCGACCACCAGGCGATCTGCCCGGAGTTCGGCGGCACTCCGCCGCCGGTGCCGGACCGGCAGCCGGGCGACACCGTACGGAGCAACCGGCGGGCGGCCACGGACGAGCTGTAGGCCACCCGCTCCGGAGCGACCGCCGGACGGCCATGGACAGCCCGTAGGAGTCCGGCTCTCCTCCCAAGGGAGGAGGTTCCGGGCTTTCACCTGGACCTACAGTGAAGCGGTGCGCATCGATCGGGCCAGGCTCCACGACACCCTGTTCGCCGTGGCGCTGGCCGCGGGCTCGGTCTGGCTCTTCCTGTCCGCCGATTCGGCGTTGCTGGAGCCGGGCGGTGGGCAGACGGTCGGCGAGACGCGGGGCGCCGACCCGTTCGGCGCCGTGCTGGTGCTGCTGGCGTGCGCGCCGGTCGCCGTGCGCAGGCGCTGGCCGCTGGCGACGTTGTGCGCGGGGCTGCTGCCCGAGACGCTGCTGACCGGGCTGGGTTACGGTTCCGGCGCGGCGGCGGCGCCGGTGCTGGTGCTGCTCTACTCGGTGGCCTCCCTCCGGGGGCTGGCCGTGGCGCTGTGCGCGCTGCTGCTGTCGTTCCTGGCCTACGCGTTCGCCGGGGCGCTGAGCCCGGTCACCGGCGCCGGCTGGAGTGAGCACCTGGTGGCGTTCATCGTGCTTGTCGCGGTCTGGGGGGCCGGGCGGAGCCTGCGGCTGCGCCGCGCGTACCTGGAGGAGCTGAAGGACCGCGCGGCCCGGCTGGAGCGCGCCTACGCGGCCGACACGCGGGCCGCGCGGGCCGAGGAGCGGTCGAGGATAGCCCGCGAGCTGCACGACGTCGTGGCCCATCATGTGAGCGTGATGACGGTGCAGGCGGCGGCCGCGCGCCGGGTGCTGGCCGCCGATCCCGACATGGCGCGTGAGGCGTTGTCGGCCATCGAGCACACGGGCCGGATGGCGATGAGCGAGATGCGCAACATCGTGGGCGTGCTGCGTACCGACGCCCGGGCCGAGCTGGGGCCGCAGCCGGGGATGGACGACCTGCCGGCGCTGGTGGAGCAGATGCGGGAGGCGGGGCTGGCCACGCGGCTGTCGGTCGAGGGCGATGCCCGGCCGATCCCCGCCGGGGTGGATCTGGCCGCCTACCGGCTGATCCAGGAGGGTCTGACCAACAGCCTGCGGCACGCGGGCGCGGGCGCCAAGGCGGTGGTGACCGTACGCCATGGTCCGCGTGAGCTGGACGTGCGGGTGGAGGACGACGGGCGGGGGCCGGCGAGCCTCTCCGGGCCGCCAGGGCATGGTTTGGTGGGCATTCGCGAGCGAGTTGCCCTCTATGGTGGAATCCTCAGCATCGGTCCGCGACCGGGGGGCGGTTTCGAGGTGCGCGCGAGGTTCCCGTTGAAGGACTCACCATGACGATCAGGGTGCTGCTGGTGGACGACCAGCCGCTGCTGCGCACCGGTTTCCGGCTGATACTCGAGGCCGAGCCCGACATCACGGTGGTGGGGCAGGCCGGTGACGGCAAGGACGCGCAGGAGCAGACGCGGGCGTTGCTGCCCGACGTCGTGCTGATGGACATCCGGATGCCCGGGGTCGACGGCATCGAGGCGACGCGCAGGATCGTACGGGAGGCGGCGCCGGCGGCGCACGTGCCGAAGGTGCTGGTGCTGACGACGTTCGACCTGGACGAGTACATCGTGGAGGCGCTGCGGGCGGGCGCCTCCGGGTTCCTGCTGAAGGACGTGCCGCCGGACGAGCTGGTGCAGGCGATCCGGGTGGTGGCGGCGGGCGACGCGATCGTGGCGCCGAGTGTGACCCGCCGGCTGCTGGACCGCTTCTCCAAGCGGCTGCCGTCGGCGTACGAGCAGGCGACCCCGGCGCGGCTCGACCGGCTGACCGAGCGGGAGCTGGAGGTGCTGCGGCTGATCGCCAAGGGGATGTCCAACGCGGAGATCGCCCGCAAGCTGGTGGTCAGCGAGACGACGGTCAAGACGCACGTCGGCAATGTGCTCACCAAGCTGGGCCTGCGCGACCGCGTGCAGGCGGTCGTGCTCGCCTATGAGACCGGCCTCGCGACACCGGGTGCGGCTTCCTGATCTTCACCGTGGCGGCGAGGACAATCTAAACGGTCGGCGGGCGGTGGGAGCCCCATCCGCCGACCGGCGTCAGGAGGTCGTGGCGGCCGTCTCCGGCGCCTGGGCCGGGGCGTTCTCCGGGAAGTGGCAGGCCACCCGGTGGCCGCTGGCCAGCTCCTCCAGTGGCGGCTCCACCGTCTTGCAGATCTCCTGGGCCTTCCAGCACCGGGTGTGGAAGCGGCAGGCCGGCGGCGGGTTGAGCGGGCTCGGGACGTCGCCCGTCAGCCTGATGCGGTCGCTGTCGGCGCGGGCCTTGGGATCCGGGATCGGGACCGCCGACAGCAGCGCGTTGGTGTAGGGGTGCATGGGGCTGCTGTAGAGGCGCTTGCGGTCGGCGATCTCCACGATCTTGCCGAGGTACATCACCGCGACCCGGTCGCTGATGTGGCGGACCACCGACAGGTCGTGGGCGATGACCACGTAGGTGAGGTCCAGCTCGTTCTGCAGGTCCTCCAGGAGGTTGACCACCTGGGCCTGGATCGAGACGTCCAGCGCCGAGACCGGCTCGTCGGCGATGATCAGCTTGGGCTTCAGCGCGAGTGTGCGGGCGATGCCGATGCGCTGGCGCTGGCCGCCCGAGAACTCGTGGGGATAGCGGTTGTAGTGCTCCGGGTTGAGCCCGACCAGCTGGAGGATGTCCTGGACGGCCTTCTTGACCCCGTGCTCGGTCTGTACGCCCTGGATGCGGAACGGGGCGCCGACGATGGTGCCGACCGTGTGGCGGGGGTTGAGCGAGGAGAAGGGGTCCTGGAAGATCATCTGCATGTCGCGGCGGAGCGGCCGGAGCTTGCCCTGACTCATGTGGGTGATGTCGCGGCCCTCGAAGACGACCTTGCCCCCGGTCGGCTCTATCAGCCTGGTCACCAGCCGGCCGGTGGTGGACTTGCCGCAGCCCGACTCCCCCACCAGGCCGAGCGTCTCACCCTTGAACACGTCGAAGCTGATCCCGTCGACCGCCTTGACGGCCCCGACCTGCCGCTTGAGCAGGCCCTTGGTCACCGGGAAGTGCTTCTCCAGGTCCTGGACGGAAAGAAGCGGCTCGTTCGAGGTGGTCACTGCGTCTCCAGCACTGGCTTGACTTCGTTCTCCCACAGCGTCCGCCGCTGCGTCCTGCTCAGGTGGCAGCGCACCAGGTGGCCGGGGTCGGTGTTGATCAAGGCGGGGATCTCCGCCTTGGACTGACCGTCGGTCTGGTCGGAGTAGGGGCAGCGGGGGTGGAAGGCGCAGCCCGACGGCACGTTGATCAGCGACGGCGGGGTGCCCTTGACGGGCAGGAGCCGTTCGGTGGGCTCCCGGTCGAGCCGGGGCATCGAGCCCAGCAGTCCCCAGGTGTAGGGGTGCTCGGGCCGGTAGAAGATGTCCTCGGCCGAGCCGTACTCGATGCACTTGCCCGCGTACATGACCAGGATGTCGTTGGACAGCTCGGCCACCACGCCCAGGTCATGGGTGATGATGATCAGCGCGGAGTTGAACTCACGCTGCAGGTCACGCATCAGGTCGAGAATCTGCGCCTGCACGGTCACGTCGAGCGCGGTGGTCGGCTCGTCGGCGATGAGCAGCTCGGGGTCGCACGACAGCGCCATAGCGATCATGGCGCGCTGGCGCATGCCGCCGGAGAACTCGTGCGGGTAGGAGTCGACCCGGCGCTTGGGCTCGGGGATGCCGACCCGGCCCAGCATGTCGATGGCGTGCTTGCGGGCCACGCTCTTGGAGACCTTGTGGTGGAGGCGATAGGCCTCGATGATCTGGTCGCCCACCGTGTAGAAGGGGTGCATCGACGACAGCGGGTCCTGGAAGATCATCGCCATCTTGCGGCCGCGCAGCCGGCGTACGTGCTCCTGCGAGGCGGTGATGAGGTCTTCGCCGTCGAGCCAGATCTCGCCTGAGACGTTGGCGGTCTTGCCGCGGTGCAGGCCGAGGATGCCCAGGCTGGTGACCGACTTGCCCGATCCGGACTCGCCGACGATGCCCAGGGTCTTGCCGCGTTCGAGGCTGAAGGACAGCCCGTCGACGGACTTGACCACGCCGTCGTCGGTCGAGAAGTGGATCTTCAGGTCTTTGACGTCGAGAAAGGGGCTCTCGCTCACGTCAGCCTCACTCTCGGGTCAACCACCGCGTAGAGCAGGTCGACGATCAGGTTGGCCAGGATGATGAAGATCGCCGCGGTCAGCGTGACGCCCATCACCTGGGGGAGGTCGTTGTTGTTGATGGCGTCGACGGCGTACTTGCCGATGCCGGGCAGCGAGAAGGTGCTCTCGGTCAGCACCGCGCCGCCGAGCAGCAGGCCCAGGTCGAGGCCGAACATGGTCATCACGGGCGTGAGCGTGGCACGCAGGCCGTGTTTGACCACCACCATGCGTTCGGGCAGGCCCTTGGCCCGCGCCGTGCGGATGTAGTCCTCCGACATGGTCTCCAGCATGCCCGCTCTGGTGAGCCGGGCGTAACCGGCGGCGTACAGGAAGGCCAGCGTCACCCACGGCAGGATGAGGTTGTTCGCCCAGGTGAGCGGGTCTTCCGAGAACGGCACCCAGTCGGCGACGTCGCCGACCAGGCCGAGCTGGTCGCGGAAGATGGCCAGCGACACGATGCCGGTGAAGAAGATGGGCAGCGACACGCCCGCCAGGGCCACACCCATCGAGAGGCGGTCGAAGAAGCTGCCGCGCCGCAGCGCCGACACCACACCCGTCGAGACGCCGAACACCACCCACACCACGGCGGCGCCGAGCGCCAGTGACAGGGTGATCGGCAGCCGGTCGAGCAGGTCGGGCAGCACCGGGTTCTGGGTGACGTAGGAGTAGCCGAGGCACGGGGCGGGGCAGTGCTCGACGCCGGGACCGTAGTTGCGGTCGACGCCGACGAAGATGCCCTTCACGAACCGCCCGTACTGCACGACCAGCGGGTCGTTGAAGCCCAGCCTCAAGGCGGCCTCGTGGATCATCTGGTCGTTGGCGGCCTTGCCCACGTAGCGGGAAGCGAGGTCGTCAGCGGACATCCCGGCGAGCCGCGGGACGAGAAAGAAGATGGCGAACGTCGCGATGCTCACCACGAAGAGCAGCATGACGGCCGCTATCAACCGTCTGATGATGTATGTGGCCACTGATCTCGGCTATGGCGGCCGGGCCTTGTGGGCCCGGCCGCCGAAGCCTTCACCTGCTTTCGACGAACGTTCCGGAGGTTTTCCCGGACCGGGTTACTTGGTGCTGAGCGTCAGGTACTCGTACATCCCGAAGTTCTGGCTGACGAAGGCGTTCTTCAGCGTCGGCGGCCGGTAGAACAGGCCGTGCGCCCAGACGTAGGGCAGGATGAACGCGTCGTCCATGACCTTCTTGTCGACCGAGGCCCAGATCGCGTTGCGCTTGGTGGCATCCTGCTCCGCCGCCGCCTGGTCGACCAGCTTGTCGATCTCCGGGTCCTTCACGCCGAGGTTGGTGTTGCCCGCGGCACGGATGACGCGGCTGTCGACGATCTGCTGGAAGAAGCCGAAACCCTCGGGGTAGTCGGCGCCCCAGCCGTAGACCATGAGGCCCAGGCCGTTCTTCTTGGCGAAGTCGGGCTTGCCGGCGTACAGCTTGAAGTAGTCACCCTGCGGGAAGCCCTTGACCTCCAGCTTGATGCCCACGCGGCCGAGCGACTGCTGCAGCGCCTCGGCGGTCTGCTTCTCCGCCGCGCGCTCGACGCGGAAGGAGATGGTGGTGGCGAAGCCGTCGGGCTTGCCACAGGCCTTCAGCTCTTCCTTCGCCTTGGCCACGTCGCCGCCGGGGTTGGCCTCGACGCCGTAGAGGTCGTTCTTCTCGTAACCGGTCATCTTCGACGGCATGAGGCTGAGTGCGACCTCGCCACCGGCGTCGGGACCACCGTAGGCGCCCTGGATCGCGGAGCGGTCGGCCGCGTACAGCACGGCCTTGCGGCAGTGGATGTTGTCCAGCGGCGGCACGTCCGCGTTGAGGTTGGTGAACCAGGTGCGGTCGAGCGGCGCGGAGTCGGCGTACTGCTTGACCTTGTCGTCCGTCAGCAGGGTCTTGCGGGCGTTGGCGCCCACGCCGGTGCTGTTGATCTTGACGTCGATCTTGCCCGAGAGCAGGCGCTGGTCGAGGTCGTCCTCGTTCTGGCCGAGCAGCACCTCGACCGAGTCGTTGAGCTGCTTGCGGTTGGGGTCGGTCGCCGCGTCCCAGTTCGTGTTCTTGACCAGCTCGATGCGCTTGCCGAGCTCGTGGGCCTTGAACATGTACGGGCCGGTCGAGACCGGGTGCTCCTTGTACTTGGTGCCGGTGTCCTTGGCCGCCGGCACCGGGGCCGTCGACGGGAGCATGGCGAAGTAGTCGAAGCCGCCGTAGGCCTTCTTCAGATGGAAGACGACCGTCTGGTCATCGGGCGTGTCGATGCCCTTCCAGGAGTCGAGCTTGTCCTTCATCTTGTACGGGCCGGTGTAGTCGCCGTTGTCGAGCCAGTCGTTGAAGTAGGTCGGGCCGCTGGGCAGGATCTCCTTGTCCAGCGAGCGGGCCACGGCGTACTTCACGTCCTTGGACGTCACCGGGGTGCCGTCCTCGAACTTGACGCCCTTGCGCAGCTTGTACGTCCAGGTCTTGCCGCCGTCGCTGGGCTTGCCGAGGTCCTCGGCCAGGTCACCGACGAGCTTGAGGCCCTCCTCGCCCGGCACCGGCTTGAACATGGTCAGCGCGCGCGTGTAGAGCCGGGAGAAGTTCCACGAGTAGCCGTAGTACTGGTCGCCGGGGTCAACGGAGTCGAAGTCTCCCGGCATGCCCATGCGCAGCGTGCCACCCGTTTTGTCGGACGGGTTGACGACCTGCGTCACACCAGCGTTGTACTGGCTGGCGGGTGCCTCGGCGGTGGAACCGCCGGTCTTCTTGGCAGAGCCGCCGCCACCACACGCGGAGACGGCCAGGGCGAGAGCAGCGGTGATCGCGACCGCCGACGCCATGGATTTTATCTTCATCGACCTGACACACCCCTTGTAACTAGGAGTCCAAAATTTGCGGGATAACTCACGAGGTCATCGAGCCTTGGGATCGAAGGCGTCCCTCAGGCCGTCGCCGAGCAGGTTGAACGCCAGCACGGTGACGAAGATCGCGAGGCCGGGGAAGAGCATGAAGTTGGGCGCCACGTCGTAGTTGTGGACCGCCTCGGCGAGCATGCCTCCCCACGTCGGGGTCGGCGGCCGTACGCCCACGCCGAGGAAGGACAGCGCGGCCTCGAACAGGATGTTCGACGGGATCAGCAGCGTCGAGTAGACCAGGATCGGGGCCAGCAGGTTCGGCAGGATCTCCTTGAACAGGATGATGTGGTTGCGCGCGCCCAGGCTCCTGGAGGCGTCGACGAATTCCCGTTCACGCAGAGACAGCGTCTGACCTCGAATAATACGCCCGATATAGGGCCAGTTGAAAAAGCCGATGATGAACACGAGCAGGCTGATCCGCAGCGTGTCACCCGACATCCCGAACGCCTTGTCGGGGATCACCCCGCCGAGCGCCAGCGCGAACACCAGCAGCGGGAAGGCGAGGAAGATGTCCATGAGCCGGCTGATGACGGTGTCGATCCAGCCGCCGAAGAAACCGGCGATCATGCCGAACACGGTGCCGAGCAGGACACAGAGCAGCGTCGCGAAGAACGCGATGAGCAGCGAGACGCGCGCGCCGTAGAGGATCCGGCTGAACAGGTCGCGACCCGTGGTGGGCTCGACCCCGAACAGGAAGTCCCAGCTCATGCCGCCGAACGTGCCGATCGGCGCCTGGATGGCCGGGTCGATCTTCTCCCGGTGCCATTCCGCCGGCGGGTGGCCCAGCCACGACACCAGCAGCGGCGCGAAGATGGCGACGAGGATCAGCACGACGATGACGATCCCGCCGATCATCGCGATCTTGTCGCGCTTCAGCCGCATCCATGCGATCTGGCCAAGGGAACGCCCTCGGATGACTGAGGAGTCCGCGCCCTCCAGAACGGTTTCCGGTCCGGCTTCGATAGCCGAGCCCGGAACATCGAGCGGTGCGGTCATGCCAATAGCCCCCTGGATGCCAGACGACGTCGTCCGAATGGGCGGCGGTCCCGATCAGGTTATGCGCCGCGCTGGTGAAGTCGCTAGTCGCGTCCTCAGGAGGCAGAATCTATGGCCTGAGCTGGTGTGACCAGCCCCTCAGGGCCGGATGTGGCTCAACTGTGATTGACGCGAAACTCATTCGTATCGATCTTGGGAAGATTGTCTACACCTCGTCCCGGTTGCGTCTCGGAACTGTGACACACCCCGGATCAACTGATGCCCCTGCGCTTGAGAATATCCTCGATGTCGGAGAAGTCATCGTCGTTGTTCTTCTTCGCCGCCGCCGCGGCGGGTTTTCCTGCAGGCTGGCCCACCGGTCCCGCCGCCTGCCCCGGCATCTGTCCGGCCGGCTGCCCCGCCCGTTGGCCGACAGCGCGTTGCTGCGGCGCGGCAGGGGCCTCCGCGGCCTTGCCCGGCTTGCCGTCGCGTGCCTGCTTCAGCTTCCGGCCGCGCATGAACCCGGAGGCCACGAACAACACCACGGACAGCCCGGTCACGGCGACGCCCGCCCAGACAAGGGGGTTGAAGATCAGGCTCGTCACGAAACTCACGATGGTGGCGCCTATGGTCCACAACGACTGCAACGCGTTGGTCAGGTAGGCGGCCAGCGGGAGCAGCGCCCACGCGGCCATCCTCATGCCGGCCGCCGCGCCTCTGCGCCGGAAGGCCAGGAAACTGAGCACCAGTCCCGCGATGGTCACTCCGGCGCACAGCGGCAACCAGTAAATCTGCTCGAAAGTCATTCCGCCGCCCCTCTGTTATGTGGGTGTGCTTCCCATCCTGGCACGCTCACTCCCACTGTCCCTCCTCCCGAAGTACCGGCCCTCCCTTAGGGGATCGGCTTGCGTGCGGTTGGGGGTCGCCCTTTTGCCGGGGTGAAAGCTTTACTTTTTTGTACGGCAAGCATGGGGAACCCGCCACCCGCCGCACGGGGCGGAGGGCCTCCAGGAATACGGCCGCTGACCGGGTGGTGGCCGGCCGCCGTTACGCGCGCTCCTCGGTTTCGACGGATCGTCAGCCGGAGGCGCGGTCAGGGAACCGGCCCGCTCGGACCGCCGCCCTGTTCAGGGGGATCGGCCCGTGCAGGGAATCGGCCCGTACAGAGGATCGGCCCGTACAGAGGAATCAGCTGGGTCAGGGGATCAACGCGCGGAGGGTGGGGATCGTGACGTCCGTCAGGGACGGGACCACGAGGCGACCGGGAGCCGGGTCGATGGGCAGGAGGCTGGGGACCCCTACGACCGCGCAACCCGCGGCTGTGGCGGCGGCCACGCCGTTGGGCGAGTCCTCCAGGACGACGCAGCGCACCGGGTCGACGCCCAGCAACTCGGCCGCCGTCAGGTAGGGCTCGGGGTCGGGCTTGGTGCGAGTCACGTCGTCGGCCGTCACGATGGCGTCGAAGCGGTCACGGCCGACGCCCTTGAGCACCGCGTCGGCGATCTCCCTGAGCGACGAGGTCACCAGGGCGACCGGGATGCCTTCCTCGCGTACGGCGTCGAGCAGTTCGGAGGCGCCGGGCATGAGCGCCACGCCGTCCGCCAGACGGGCCACCATGCCGTCGATCATCCACTCGCGCAGGTCCTCCGGGGAGACGGACGAGCCGGAGACCGCGAGCATGTAGGCGACGGTGCGTTCCATGGAGCCGCCGACGAGGTGCGCCTGGTGATCGAGCGTCCACTCGCCGCCGAGCCGCGCCATCACCTCGGTCTCGATCTCCAGCCACACCTTCTCGCTGTCGACCAGCAACCCGTCCATGTCGAAGAAGACGGCTTCCATGCATCCCCCGATCAGTTCGTGTACGGCGCCGCGACGGCACCCCGTCCCGCCATTCTCACCGCCGACGAGTAGATCGCGAGCGCCGGGGCCTCACCCACGGCGCGGCCGGGAGCGAGGCCGGACGGGCGCCCCACGGCGCGACCTGGAGCGAGGCCGGACGGGCGCCCCACACCGCCGGGCAAGGACCGGACGAGCGTCCCGCAGCGGCCAGGCGAGCACCCGAGCGCAGGCGAGCACCCGTGTGAACGTCTCGTAGCGCCAGGCGAGCAGCCGAGCGCACATCCCGTAACGGCCGAGCAGGCGAGCGCACGTCCCACATCGCCGGGCGACCCCTGAGGAACGCCCTCGCAAAGACGCGAGGCCGCCCGGCTGAGCGGCGCTCGCAGGCGCTCCGCCCGACGGCTCGGGCCGGGTCAGACGGTCAAGCACGCAGACGTTGAAGCACTCAGACGTTGAAGTATTTCGCCTCCGGGTGGTGGGCGACCAGGGCGGAGGTGGCCTGCTCCGGGTGGAGCTGGAACTCCTCCGACAGCGTGACCCCGATCCGCTCCGGGTCCAGGAGCTGGAACAGCTGCACCTGGTCCTCGAGGTTGGGGCAGGCCGGGTAGCCGAAGGAGTAGCGGCAGCCCTGGATGTTGACCTTGAGCATGTCGTCCAGCGACTCCTCGCCGCCGATCCCCCACTCGGCGCGGACCCGGGCGTGCCAGTATTCGGCCAGCGCCTCGGTGAGCTGCACCGACAGCCCGTGCAGCTCCAGGTAGTCACGGTAGGCGTCCTTGGCGAACAGCTCGGCCGTCGCCTCGGAGATCTTGCCGCCCATCGTGGCGACCTGGAAGCCGACCATGTCCACCTCGCCCGACTCGCGCGAGCGGAAGAAGTCGGACAGGCACAGGTGCCGGTCACGGCGCTGGCGCGGGAAGGCGAAGCGGGTGCGCTCGTTTCCGGCCTCGTCGAGGATGATCAGCGAGTCGCCCTCGCTGACGCACGGGAAGTAGCCGTAGACGACGGCCGCCTCCAGCAGCCCCTCGGTCTGGATGCGGTCGAGCCACATGCGCAGCCGCGGCCGTCCCTCGGTCTCGACGAGTTCGTCGTAGCCGGGGCCGTCGCCGCCGCGCGTGGGCTTGAGGCCCCACTGCCCGAGGAAGAGCGCCCGCTCGTCGAGGAAGGCGGAGTAGTCGCTCAGCGAGATGCCCTTGACGATGCGGTCGCCCTGGAAGGGCGCCACCGGCACCCGGTTGTCGGCGGCCACGTCGGAGCGCGCGGGCAGCTCCTCCTCCGGTGTGCGGGTCAGGACGGCGCCGGTCTTGACCCGGCGCTCGCGCAGCGGCGGCAGCGTGGCCCCGGCGACGCCGCGCTTGACGGCCATGAAGGAGTCCATGAGCCGCAGCCCCTCGAAGGCGTCGCGGGCGTAGCGGACCTCGCCGGCGAACAGCTCGGCCAGGTCCTGCTCGACGTAGGCTCGGGTGAGGGCGGCGCCGCCGAGCAGCACCGGGTAGCGGTCGGAGATGCCCCTGGAGTTCATCTCCTCCAGGTTCTCCTTCATGATGACCGTCGACTTCACCAGAAGGCCGGACATGCCGATGACGTCGGCCTTCTGCTCGTCGGCCGCCTCCAGGATCGCGGAGACCGGCTGCTTGATGCCGAGGTTGACCACCTGGTAGCCGTTGTTGGACAGGATGATGTCGACCAGGTTCTTGCCGATGTCGTGCACGTCGCCCTTGACCGTGGCCAGCACGATGCGGCCCTTGGTCTCACCCTCGACGCGGTCCATGTGCGGTTCGAGGTAGGCGACGGCGGTCTTCATCACCTCGGCCGACTGCAGCACGAACGGCAGCTGCATCTGCCCGGAGCCGAACAGCTCGCCGACCGTCTTCATGCCGTCGAGCAGCACGTTGTTGATGATCTCCAGGGCGGGCCGCTGCTCCAGGGCGGCGTCGAGATCGGCCTCCAGCCCCTTCTTCTCGCCGTCGATGATGCGCCGCTTGAGCCGCTCCCACAGCGGCAGCGCGGCCAGCTCCTCGGCCTTGCCCTCACGCAGCGCCGTCGCGTCGACGCCCTCGAACATGTCGATGAAGCGCTGCAGCGGGTCGTAACCCTCGCGGCGGCGGTCGTAGACCATGTCGAGCGCGACCTGGCGCTGGTCGTCGGGGATGCGCGACATCGGCAGGATCTTGGAGGCGTGGACGATGGCCGAGTCGAGCCCGGCGTTGACGCACTCGTTGAGGAACACCGAGTTGAGCACCATGCGCGAGGCCGGGTTGATGCCGAAGGAGATGTTGGACAGGCCCAGCGTGGTCTGCACGTCGGGGTAGCGGCGCTTGAGCTCGCGGATGCCCTCGATGGTCTCCAGGCCGTCGCGGCGGCTCTCCTCCATGCCGGTGGCGATGGTGAAGGTGAGGCAGTCGACGATGATGTCGGACACCTGCATGCCCCAGTTGGCGACCAGGTCGTCGATGGTCTCGCTCGCGATGCGTACCTTCTCGGCGGCCGTGCGGGCCTGGCCGTTCTCGTCGATGCACATGACCACGACGGCGGCGCCGTGCTCGCGTACGGCCGTCATCGTCTTGTGGAAGCGTGAGTCGGGGCCGCGGCCGTCCTCGTAGTTGACCGAGTTGACCACCGCGCGCCCGCCGAGCATCTCCAGCCCGGCCCGCAGCACCTCCGACTCGGTCGAGTCGAGCATGATCGGCAGTGTGGAGGCGGTGGCCAGCCGGAACGCCAGCTCCTTCATGTCGGCCACGCCGTCGCGGCCCACATAGTCGACGCACAGGTCGAGCAGGTGGGCGCCGCCGCGGGCCTGCTCGCGGGCCATCTCCACGCAGTCGTCCCAGCGGCCTTCGAGCATGGCCTCGCGGAAGGCCTTGGAGCCGTTGGTGTTGCACCGCTCGCCGATGGCCAGGTAGGAGGTGTCCTGGCGGAACGGCACGGTCTGGTAGAGCGAGGACGCGCCCGGCTCGGGGTGCGGGCGGCGCGCGGCCGGCTGCCTGCCGCGTAC
This sequence comes from Nonomuraea sp. CA-143628, assembly GCF_050942315.1. Lineage (NCBI taxonomy): Bacteria > Bacillati > Actinomycetota > Actinomycetes > Streptosporangiales > Streptosporangiaceae > Nonomuraea > Nonomuraea sp. CA-143628. The sequence goes on along the minus strand of NZ_CP192072.1, from coordinate 5,461,794 downwards.
GCGGTCGACGACCTTGCGCAGGTGCTCGGGGGTGGTGCCGCAGCAGCCGCCGACCAGCGACAGGCCGTAGTCGCGGGTGAAGGTCTCGTGCGCGTCGGCGAGCTCGTCGGCGCCGAGCGGATAGTAGGCGCCGTCGGAGGTCAGCACCGGCAGGCCGGCGTTGGGCATGCAGGAGAGCTTCAGCCGGGAGTGCCTGGCCAGGTAGCGCAGGTGCTCGCTCATCTCGGCCGGGCCGGTGGCGCAGTTGAGGCCGATCAGGTCGACGCCGAGCGGCTCGATCGCGGTCAGCGCGGCGCCGATCTCGGAGCCCAGCAGCATGGCGCCGTTGGTCTCGATCGTCACCTGGGCGATGATCGGCACGTCGCGCCCGGACTCCTCGGCGGCCCGCTTGGCGCCGATCACGGCGGCCTTGACCTGGAGCAGGTCCTGGCAGGTCTCGATGATCAACGCGTCGGCGCCGCCCGCGATCAGGCCCGCCGCGTTGTCACGGTAGGACTCGCGCAGCTTGTGGTAGGGCAGGTGCCCCAGGGTCGGCAGCTTGGTGCCGGGGCCCATCGAGCCGAGCACGAAGCGCGGCTGCTCGGGCGTCGACCAGTGGTCGGCCCGCTCGCGCGCGATCCTGGCGCCCGCCTCGGAGTATTCGAAGACCCGCTCAGGGATGTCGTACTCGCCCAGGGCCGCCAGGTTGGCGCCGAAAGTGTTGGTCTCCACGCAGTCGACGCCTACGGCGAAGTAGGCGTCGTGGACGCCGCTCACGATGTCGGGACGGGTGACGTTCAGCACCTCATTGCAGCCCTCATGACCCTCGAAGTCGTCGAGGGTGGGGTCCTGGGCCTGCAACATCGTCCCCATCGCCCCGTCGGCGACGATCACTCGCTGGGACAACACTTCACGGAAGGACGGGGAGCTGCTCATGGGCTAGAGCTTATCGGCTGTGCAGAAAGGCTTGAGCGGACGGCTATTCTGCCAAGAAGACAATTCGACCAGATGTCTAATAGGGGTTCCCGATGGCCTACCGCACCGTGCTGGCCGGCACCGACGGCTCCGCCTCTTCCTTCCGCGCCGTCTCCGCGGCGGCGTCCCTGGCCGGGGCGACCGGCGCCACCCTCGTCCTGGCGTGCGCGTACCTGCCCATGCGGGCCGGCGAGCGGGCCGCCGCCGCGGACCGGCTCGGCGACCTGGCCTACAAGGTGAGCGGCTCCACCCCCGCCGACGACGCCCTGAGAGCCGCCCGTGAGCACGCCGTCGCCGCGGGCGCGACCGAGGTCGTCCTGGCGGCGGAGGAGGGCGACGCGGTCGACGTACTCATCACACTGGCCGCCGCGCACCAGGCGGATCTGCTGGTCGTCGGCAACCGCGGGCTCAACAGCCTGGCGGGGCGGCTGCTCGGCTCGGTGCCGTCGCACGTGGCCCACCGCGCCTCCTGCGACGTGCTGATCGTCCACACCACCTCCGGCGGCCGCGCCTGACCCCGTACTGAGTGAGAGGGTCCGGCCGTCTCCGCTCCCCATACCGGGTGAGAGCGTCCGGCCGTCTCCGCGCCCGGCCCTCGCCCCGTACCGGGTGAGAGCGCCTGACCTGAGGGCGCCCGGGCCGTCGCCGCGTGGCGCCGTCTGACTGGTCGCTCCGCGACGATGACTGATCATCGTTACTCCGTGACATGACCGCCTCCTCACCGCATAGGCTTAGCTGGACAGCGGAGAGAGGAGGCGACACGTGATCGAGTTCGAAAGGCTCCCCGAGCTCGTCGACCCGGTGCTCATAGCCGCGTTCGAAGGGTGGAACGACGCCGGCGAGGCATCCAGTGGTGTGATCGCCCACCTCGAGTCCGCCTGGAAGGCGGAGCCGCTGGTCGAGCTGGATCCCGACGACTACTACGACTTCCAGGTCACCCGGCCCGTCGTGGAGATGGGCGACGGCCTGACCCGCTCCATCATCTGGCCGACGACGCGGCTGCTGCGTGCCCGGCCGCCGGGCGTCGAGCGTGACGTGGTGCTGCTGCGCGGCATCGAGCCCAACATGCGGTGGCGGTCGTTCTGCGCCGACATCATCGAGGTCTGCCGCGAGCTCGGCGTCGAGCTGGCCGTGATGCTCGGCGCGCTGCTCAACGACTCACCGCACACCCGCCCCGTGCCGATCCTGGGCGGCGCCACGGACGAAAACCTGGCCCGCTCGACCAACCTGGAGCTGAGCCGCTATGAGGGCCCCACGGGCATCGTGGGCGTGCTCCAGCAGTCGTTCGGCGACGCCGGTCTCGACGCCGTCTCGCTGTGGGCGTCGGTGCCGCACTACGTGGCCCAGCCGCCCAACCCCAAGGCCACGCTGGCGCTGCTGCGCCGCCTCGAAGACCTGCTGGAGATCCCGATGCCGCTCGGCGATCTCGACGAGGAGGCCCGCGCCTGGGAGAACGGCGTGGACGAGCTCGCCTCCCAGGACAGCGAGGTGGCCGAATACGTCAAGGAGCTCGAGGAGCGCAAGGACGCCGCCGAGCTGCCCGAGGCCAGCGGCGACGCGATCGCCGCCGAGTTCGAGCGCTACCTGCGGCGCCGGGACCGCGACACTGACAGCTGACTCGCAGCCTTTGTTTACCGAACTTTCTGGAAGTTTCAGGTAATAATCGGTAGCCATACAACTTTGCACCAAGTTGGAACCCCAGGACCGGCTCGTCACGAGGACCCCGGCCGCGATGCCGCGTTGAACCTACGCACGTGAACCTATCCATGTGACTGCGCACGTTAGGCCAACCATGGCGACTTCCCACGTAGACCCGCACCAGAGGAGTCAGGACACCCGGCGACGCATCCTGGAGATGGCGCTCTCTCTCAGGGATGACCGCCCCGGCGGCTCCGTGGACCATTTCCTCGCCCTGCTGCAGGACCGGCTCCCGCTCTGGCTCAGCATCCTGCACGGACTGTCCCACCGCGTCGGCAGGGGCAGCGTCACCGACAACCTGCTGCCCATCGTGCGGGCGGGCATCGACTACTACACGGATGTGCAGGCCGTGGCGCTGCCCGCGTTCACCTCACCGTCCGTCACCGTCCGCTTCCGGCAGGCCGTACGCGATCACGGGCTCGGGCCGATGGCGGAGATCCTCCCGCTGGCCGCCTACCTGGAGGGCGAGCAGCGTCTGGGACGGGTGGCCGCCGGCATCGACCCGGAGGGCACCGCCCGGCTGCTGCTGGCGGGGTGCTTCCATCACGCCTACATCGAGATGTTCGTGGGCGCCGACGCGGGACCGTCCCGGGACGCCGGCGCCCAGGAGATCGTCCGCGAACTCCGCCTGGAACCCGTGCCCACCTGACGGCTCCCCGGCCCGCGTCACGCGCGACTCCCGCCTACGGAACGTTGAACGTCTTGCGGTTGGTGGCCCCGATGACCTCGATCCCCCTGGTGCCGAGAACGCCGTCGAGCGGCAGCGACACCGTGTAATGAGCCGTGGCCGGGAGCCCGATGCCGATCATCGAGCCGACGACCTCGATCCCCCAGTATTCCGGCTGCCGGATGTAGACCAGCGGGGAGAGCGAGACCTTCATGGTGAGATACGGCTTGGTGCCGCTGACGATCAGGATGAATGTCATGGGCACGATGCCCGGGACGACCCGCGCCTCCTCGAAGTCGATCAGCCGCACGGATGCGGCCTGTGGTAGCTGGGCGAAGTCTTCAGTCATGCTTGATCCCCCTTCGCCAGCAGGCTAACCTCCCGAAGATCGCGACACGTAGCGACGCGCCGACCAGGGCGAGGAGCACCCTGGACGGCTGCGGGCCCTGTCGAGGAGGCCACGCGCCACCGATCTTGACCTTCCTGAGCACCACCATCTCGCTGCGATGGTCAGCGCCGATCGGCTCCCACGCGGCGGGCCGGATGCCACTGGCCATGAGCGTGGCGCCGTACCAGCGGGAGCCGTCCGCCTCCAGCTCGTACAGCGCCTGCGGGTCCAGGCCGGTCAGCCGCACGGTGTAGCGCATGAACCCGAAGTCGATCCGCCCGCCGCCGGCATCGATGTCCAGCCGTTCACCATCCACGTGCAGAACGGCACGACCCATTCGGCTAGAGCGGCGCACAGACACCAGCAGAGTTACATGACCGACGCGCTAAGCGGTCCGTACACCGGCCTGTACGGCGGTCCGGGTGGTCGCCTGGTCGAAGCGGTGCCAGATCAGCTCCACCACGGCCGGATCGGCTCCCAGGGGTTCGCTGACCAGGTCCGCGCCCGCCTCCGCCAGGCGGCCGTGGAAAAAGCCGGGCGCCAGCAGGTACGAGGCGACCGCCAGGCGCGACGCCGGGCCCGATCTGAGGCGTTCCACAGCCTCGCCTGGCAACGGACCCGACCTGAGACGTTCCACAGCCTCGCCTGGCAACGGACCCGACCTGAGACGTTCCACGGCCTCGCCGAGCGACGGGCTGCCCGCCGAGGTGAACGCGGCCGTGACCGGGCGGCCCAGCCGTACCGCCAGCAGATGGGCGGCGGCACGGACGTCGGCGAGTCCGGCCGGGTCGGAGGAGCCCGCCGCGCCCAGGATGACCGTGTCGGCGGGACCCAGTCCCGCGCGGGCCAGCTTGCGGGCGAGGGCGGTGGTGAGCAGCCGGTGCGGGCCGAGCGGCGGCGCGACGAGCGCGTCAGGGCGGTGCTCGGCGACGACGTTCGGCAGGTCGATGTGCACGTGGTAGCCGCCGGCGAGCAGCAGCGGGACCACGACCACGGGCCCGGGGACGGCGGGCAGCACGTCTGCCAGCAAGGGCGAGCTGATCTCCAGGTAACTCAGCTCGACGCGCTGCCGGGGCCGCGCCCGCCTGACCGCCACCGCCAGGTCGGCCAGAGACCGCTCCCCCGCCGCACTCCGTGTCCCGTGCGCGGCAAGAACCAACGTGGGCGCGGCCGAACCGGCCCGCCCGGACACGACCGGCACCAAAGCGCTCGAACCAACCTTCCCGCATTCAACCGGCACCGAAGCGCCTGAACCAGCCCTCACAACCTCAACCGTCACCAACGAACCAGCCCGCACAGACGCAGCCGGCACCAACGCGCCCGAACCGCCCGATGTGGACACGCCCGGAATCGGCGTGCCAGAAGCGGGAGTGGCCCGCGGCGACGACGTCACAGGGGCGCCGTCTCGTGGCTGCAGGCGAGCCGGTAGCCCCGTTTGACCACTGTCTCGACGATCCCGGCGGGCCCCAGGGCGCGCCGCAGCCGCGTGATCGCCATCTCGACCGCGTGCTCCGCCGAGTCGCGTGACAGGCTGCCCGGCAGCACGATACGCAGGTCGGTGCGGGAGACCACATTGCCGGGCTTGTCGGCCAGGCGCTTGAGCACGGCCATCGGCGCGGGCGGCAGCGGCCTGAGCTCGCCGTCGACGACCACCGCGTGCCCGCGGATCTCCAGCCGGTGCCCGCCCGCCACCAGCCGGGTGACGCCGTGTTCGGGCAGGTGCCTGGCCAGTGCCCTGGCCAGGGCGCCGAGGCGGGACCTTTCAGGCTGCAGGGTCGGTACGCCACGTGTGACCAGCGGCCCGGCGGTGACCGGCCCGACGCAGGCCGCCACGACGCGGTCGCCGAACGCCGCCAGCAACTGATCCTCCAGCCCTTCGGCGCGGGCGGCGCCCAGCATGGCGTGTACGGCGGGCGCGCTGGTGAACGCCACCGCGTCCACGGCGCCGGAGAGCGTCTGGGTGATGAGGCGGCGCAGCGGCGAGGGATCGCGGTACGGCAGCCACCGGTAGACCGGGATCTCGATCACCTCGGCCCCGGCCTCCCGCAGCGCCTCGACGAACTCCGTCAGCGGCTCGCCGTGCTGCTGCACCGCGATGCGGCGGCCACGCAGATCCTGGGCCAGGAGGTACTGCTTGACCTCCTCGCAGGACTCGGTGGCGGGGGTCCAGTGGTCGTTCAGCCCGGCGGCGCGCACCGCTCCCCTGGCTTTGGGGCCGCGGGTGAGCAGGCGGGCCCTGGTCAGGTGGTCGGCCAGGTCGGCCGAAAGGCCCCAGCCCTCGGCCGCCGCCATCCAGCCGCGGAAGCCGACGCCGGTGGTGATCACCACGTCGTCCACCGGGCCGGCCAGGCTGAGCCGGGTGGCGGCCAGCAGGTCGGAGTCCTCGGAGAGCGGCACCAGCCTGATGGCGGGCGCGCTCACCACCCGTGCGCCGCGCCGTTCGAGCAGCGCGCCGAACTCTTCGCGCCGCCGGGTGGCGGTCACGCCGACGGTGAAGCCGGACAGCGCGTCCGGCGCCGTCTCCAGCTCACGCGCCGGGTCGTCGAGGGGAAGCGCGTTCACGCGAACACCCCCCGTGGTGGTGGGCTTGGCCGGGCCCCGAGCGCCCGGCCAAACATCACAGGTCCATGAGCCGGAAGTGAGATCACAGATTAGATAGTGCTTTCGGGCGGTTTCGCCGCTGGGTCTCCTTTGTTACCGCTGTGCTACAACCCAGAACGGTTGCCGCTCTGCCGCAACCCAGAACGGTTGCCGCTCTGCCGCAACCCAGAACCGTCGCCGCTCAGCTGGACCCCAGAACCGTTACCGCGGTGCTACAACCCAGAACCCTGGAGGTTGATCCCGAAGGCGCGTGGGAAGCACCACCCCAGACCACGCGGCCTATCGGGGAGTTGCGGTGACAGTCCGCCCTATTCGCATGTTCAGCGATCCGGTGCTCCGCTCGGTGGCGGCGCCGGTTCACGACTTCGACCGCGAGCTCCGGGGGCTGGTGAAGTCCCTGACCGCGACGATGCGCGCGGGAGCCGGCCGCGCCGGGCTGGCCGCGCCCCAGATCGGGGTGCCGCTACGCGTGGTCGTCTACTCCTACGACGACAAGTCGGGATGCCTGGTCAATCCGCGGCTGGAGCTGTCGGAGCGGCGTGTCACGGCCGACGAGGCGTGTCTGTCGGCGCCGGGCCTGTGGTGGCCGCTGGAACGTTCGTACATGGTGACGGCTCGGGGCCGCGACGCCTTCGGCAAGGGCGTGACCGTGCGGGCGCTGGGTGTGCTGGCCAGAGTGCTGCAGCACGAGGTCGACCACCTCGACGGCGTACTGTTCAGCGACCACCTCGAGGACGGCGAGCGCCAACGCTTTCTCGCCGAGGTGATGCCAGGATGATCTCCCGTCGTTGCGACGGGTCGGTGCCGCCCCAGACGCCGTAGGCCTGTCCGGTGCTGAGCGCGTAGTCGAGGCAGGGCTCACGTACCGGGCAGTCGCGGCAGATGACTTTCGCGCGCTCGGCTTCCGCGTGGCCCGGCCCCTCAGGCGAGATCGGGAAGAACAATTCCGGGTCTTCGACCAGGCAGGCGGCCATGTGCGACCAATCTATTGGCATCATGCCAAATGGCCCTACCCACCACTTTTCCGGTCATACATCCTCAAGAAAGCGATCCCAGCCGGCCAGGAACCGCGCAAGCACGTACGTCACATGTGAAGGAGCCGCGCACGTTCCGGTGCGGGTCCTCACCAACGGCTCCAGCCCACCAGCGGCGACCAGACCGCCGCGCTCGTGCTCACGCGAGCCGCCTGGCCGGCCTGGGCGACGGCGCTCAGCACCCGGTCCGCCACGTCGGACAGGTCCTCGGCCACCTCGGCGGCCTGCTGGATCTCCTCCGTGCGGGTCTCGCCGGTCGGCACCAGGATGCCCCTGGCCCCCGCCGCCCTGGCCGCCTCCATGACCCTGCCGATGTCACCCACCACGACGCAGTCGCGCGGGCTGACGTCGAGGACGGCCGCCGCCCTGATCACCAGGCCCGGCGCGGGCTTGCGGCAGGTGCAGCCGTCGGAGTCGTCGTGCACGCAGATGGCCCACGCGTCGAACGGGCCGAGGAGCTCCTCGACCCTGGCGTTCACCTGATCCATCTCGTCCGGCGTGAGCAGTCCTTTGGCCACGCCGGACTGGTTGGTGACGACCGCCACCGGCACGTCGGCCCGGCGCAGCCGCGCCAGCGCCTCCAGCGCGCCCGGCATCGGCTCGACCCTGGCCGGGTCGCCGTTGTAGGGGACGTCCTTGATCAGGGTCCCGTCCCGGTCGAAGAGCACGGCTCCGGGACGTCGTGGTTCGAACACCCTTCACCTCCGTCGCAAAGCTCCGTCACAAAGCTCTGTCGCGCTGTCCCCTCAGCTACCCGAGGACCTTCTCCACAAACAACTACATAGCGTGACAAACCACCAGACGTTCGGCTTGTTTCCGCAGTGCAGGGGGCTGAATCAGGTGTGAGGGCCGCTTCTCTCGGTAGCCGCCCTCTACGTCCAGGCGGAGGAACGAGATGAGTGTCGGTTTTCGAAGTCGCGTACACGCATGTCCTGGGCCGCAGAGGTTGACCGCCGAGTGGATGGCGGGCCTCAGCCGACGCAGTCCTTCCGGTCGGTCTGAGTGGGGCCGTGAACCGTCGCCGCCCCGCGCGGGCGTGCGGACCACTTCGCGTATCCGTGCACTCGACTTCGAAAACCGACCGCCTGTTGCCGCAGTGCAGAGGGCTGAATCAGGTTTGAGAGCCGCTTCTCTCGGTAGCCAGCCTCTCTATGCCCAGGGGAGGAACGAGATGAGCCTTCTCCCGCCGGTCGAGGCTCTGGACCGTAGGTGGCGCGGCGCGGACGGATGTTCGCGCCCACGCGGGCGACCGGGTACGAATTATCGCCCGATGATCAGGGAAAACTCGCTGTCCGGCGCCCCCTCCCGGATATCGGGCACGTTATCGGGAACCCTATAGATACCGGCACAGGCGCCGGCGAAGGCGCATATGTAGTGGTGCGCACGGGGACGTCAGCACCCGCCAGGACCTGGCCTGCCGAACGGCTCGGCAAGCGGTCCGGGAGCTGGCCGAAGACGGGCACCGGGTCGTCGTGACAGGCAAGGAGCACGAGCTCACCGCCTATGTCGCCCACAATGTCGCGGTCGGCCTCGGCGGAAGAACGACGCTTTCACAGCTGGCAGCCCTCATCGAGCGGGCCGGCGTGCTCGTGGCGGGAAACACCCGGCCCCGCGCACCCGGCAGCCGCGGTCGGTACGCCTGCCGTGAGCCTGTTCACCCCGCTCGTCCTGTCCGCCCGGTGGGCCCCTACGGAGTGCCCTCGGTGTCCAGCGGGCCCCGGCCGGGACACCAGGGGACTCAGGTCTGTCAAAGGTGACAAGCGAGCAGGTGACAAGCGAGCAGGTGGTCAAGGCAGTGGTGGTCAAGGCAGTGAGGGAGCTGACCAGTGAATGTCGATCTGATCTCTGAACACGCGGACCCCCTGGCCACGATCGGCAGCGTCGACTCCGGCGGCCAGAACGTCTACGTCGCCGCGCTGGCCGTCGCGCTGGGAGAGCGCGGGCACACGGTCGTCGTCCACACCCGCCGCTCCGATCCGGCCCAGCCGGACTCGGTGCCCCTGGCGCCCGGCGTCACGGTCGAGTACGTCACGGCCGGGCCCGCGGTTCCGATCCCGAAGGACGAGCTCCCGCTGTACATGCCGGAGTTCACCGACCGTCTCGCCGACCGCTGGTCCGTGCGCCGGCCCGACGTCGCGCACGCGCACTTCTGGATGAGCGGCCAGGCGGCCCTGCAGGCCACGGAGGACGTACCGGTGGTACAGACGTTCCACGCGCTGGGCACGGTCAAGCGGCGCTGGCAGGGCCCCGCGGACACCAGCCCGGCGCACCGCCTCGCGACGGAGCGCGAGATCGGCGCCCGCGCCGACAGGGTGCTGGCCACCTGCGGCGACGAGGTGAGCGAGCTGCTGTCGATGGGCGTGCCCGAGCGGCGCGTCGCGGTCGTGCCGTGCGGCGTCGACCTGACCGAGTTCTGCCCCCGGGGCCCGGTCGCGCCGCGCGTGGCCGTGGGCGCCATGCGCCCGATGGTGCTCAGCATCGGCCGTCAGGTGCCGCGCAAGGGCGTCGACACCGTGATCCAGGCCATGCGCGGGCTCCCCGGGGCCGACCTGGTGATCGCCGGCGGGCAACGGGACGGCGAGCAGGCGGCGCGGCTGCGCGAACTGGCGGCCGGGTGCGGTGTCGGGGACCGGGTGCACGTGATCGGCAGCGTCCCCCGCGAGCGGGTCCCGGCGCTCATGCGCTCGGCGGACGTGGTGGTCTGCGTGCCCTGGTACGAGCCGTTCGGCATGGTGGCGGTCGAGGCGATGGCCTGCGGCGTGCCGGTCGTCGCCTCCGCGGTCGGCGGCCACCTCGACACGGTCGCGGGCTGCGGCGTGCTGGTGCCGCCCCGCCGCCCGCGCGCGCTGGCCAGGGCCCTGCGCGACGTGCTCGCCGACGAGGACCGGCGCCGGGCACTGGGCGCGGCCGGAGCCCGGCGCGCCCAGGAGAGGTACGGCTGGGCCCGCGTCGCGCAGCAGACCGAGGCCGTTTACACGCAGGTGATCGACGGCAAGGTAGGCCGCCTCGCCGCGTCGTCCGTCTAGAGTGCGACGCCCAGCAGGGCGTCGGTCAGGTCGCGGACCAGGGCCGCCGCCGCCGGGTCCGAGCCGCCCTCGGACAGGGCCCGCTCGACCCAGGCGTCGACGGCGGCCAGCGCGCCCGGGGTGTCGAGGTCGTCGGCGAGCCGTTCGCGCACCTCGGCCAGCAACCGGCCCGCCTCGGGCGCGGTGGCGAGCCCGGCCGCCGAGCGCCACTTGGCGAGGCGGGCCTCGGCCGCGGCGAGCTGGGCCGGGACGTACTCCCAGTCTTCGCGGTAGTGGTGGGCGAGCAGCACGAGCCGGATCGCCATCGGGTCGTGCCGGCCCCGCAGCTTGGAGACGAAGACCAGGTTGCCCTTGGACTTCGACATCTTCTCGCCGTCGAGCGCCACCATCCCGGCGTGCGTGTAGAACTTGGCGAACGGCCACTCCCCGGTGGCCGCGTGCCCCTCGGAGGCGCCGCACTCGTGGTGGGGGAAGATCAGGTCGCTGCCGCCGCCCGCGACGTCGTAGCCGGCGCCCAGGTTGTCGAGGGCGATCGCGGTGCACTCGATGTGCCAGCCGGGCCGGCCGCGGCCGAGCGTCGTCTCCCATGACGGCTCGCCGGGCCGCTCGGCCCGCCACAGCAGCCAGTCGAGCGGGTGGCGCTTGCCGGGCCGGTCGGGGTCGCCGCCGCGCTCGCCGAACAGCTCGACCATGAGCTCCTCGCTGTAGCCGGACACCTGCCCGAACTTGGGCGCGTCCGCCACGCTGAAGTAGACGTCGCCGTCGAGGTCGTACGTGACACCTTTGGCCGTCAGCTTGGCGATGAGCTCGGCCACCCGGCCGACGACCTCGGTCACACCGACGTACTCGCGCGGCGGCACGATGCGCAGTGCCTCCATGTCGGTGCGGAACAGCTCGATCTCCCGCTCGGCCAGGTCCTGCCAGCTGACCCCGGTCTGCTCGGCCCGCTCCAGGAGCGGGTCGTCGACGTCGGTGGCGTTCTGGGTGTAGTGGACCTCGTGGTCCGCGTCACGCCACACCCTGCCGACCATGTCGAAGGCCAGGTAGGTGTTGGCGTGGCCCAGGTGGGTGGCGTCGTAGGGGGTGATGCCGCAGACGTACATGCGGGCGGTCGGACCCGGATCGCTCTGCCGGACCTGCCCGGCCGCCGTGTCGTAGAGCCGCAGTGGGACGCTCTCACCGGGAAGCGCGGGAATGGCGGGGGCAGACCACGATCTCATGCCTTTGAGCCTATCCGTCCAGAATCAGCGGTCAGGTCCGTGAACTCGTATGTCACGCCCTCCGCCGCCAGTGTGACCAGGGTCACCGACAGCGAGGCGAAGACGCGGCCGTCGGGCAGCTCGTGCCGGATGATCAGGGCCGCCGGGTCGGAGGAGGGGGCGGCGGCGATGAGCTCGCGCCAGTCGGCGGCGCTCTCGAAGCGCGGCCGGAAGGCGGCCACCCGTTCGTCTTCCGGGTTGAGACCGGTGTTGACGACCATGCTGGTGCCGTCGGGGACCGCGGAGGCGCTGAGCCGTTCCCCGTCCCAGCTGAACAGCCGCACCCGCGTCAGGTCGGCGAGCAGCAGGTGAAAGGGGTCGTAGCAGGTCAGGTCGACATCGGGCAGGTCATTGGCCGTGACGGCGAGGAGCGGCAGGTCGCCGCGGGAGATCTTGGTGGCCTCGGTCGCGGGCCGGCCGTGCCCGTTGAGGAGGGCGGCGGCGCGGCGCCGGGCGGGGTCGACGGCCAGCCAGGTGCCGCCCGCCTTGAGGTCGCGCCCGCCCACCACGCCGGGGTGTTCGGGCCAGTGCTCTCCCGGCCCCTCCCAGGGCCGGTCGGCGAACTCGTCTCGCACGCCCATCAGCGTCAGCGGCTGACCCGTCTTCACGATCACCGTGCACATAGGGCAAAGCGTAGTAAACGGTTTTCCATGGGCGACCAGGGGATGGCCGGTTGACGTGTCGGTCTACGGAGATGGCTGGTTGACGTGCCGGTCTACATCGTGTCGGTCTACATGGGCGGCCACGGGATGGCCGGCCAGTCGCGGGAGGGGTAGGGGTGCAGGCCGGTTTCGAGCAGCTTCCTGATCCGGTTCCAGGTCGCCTCGACCTCGGCGAGCGTGAGCAGCTCGCGCAGCCGGCGGCCGAGCTGACCCGACTCGATGTCGCGCTCCAGCTTGGTCAGCGTGGTCACGGCGTCGCGGGCCAGCGGCTTGCCCCGCCACTGCCAGAGCACGGTACGGAGTTTGTCCTCGGCGGAGAAGCAGACGCCGTGGTCGACCCCGTAGACGTGGCCGGTGGGCAGCGGCAACAGGTGGCCGCCCTTGCGGTCGGCGTTGTTGACCACCGCGTCGAACACCGCCATCCGGCGCACCACCGGGTTGCGGCTGCGTACGAGGCGCATGAGGTCGACCTCACGCTCGGTGTCGATCCACAGCTGGCACATGCCCGGACCGAACGGGCCCTCCCGCAGGACGGTCGGCGGCACGATCTGCCAGCCGGTCGCCTGGGAGACCTCGAAGGCCGCGACCTCGCGGGCGGCCAGCGTGCCGTCGGGGAAGTCCCAGAGCGGGCGCTCGCCGCGTACGGGCTTGTAGACGCAGGCGGCGGTGCGCTCGCCGAGCGTGATCGAGCAGTAGAGCGTCATGTTGGTCGCCTCGACGAGGCGGCCCGCCACTTCCAGGCGGCCGTCGCGGAGCAGCTCGAGCGCCCCCTCGTCCTCCATGGGCGACGGGTGCGACGGCGGCCTGGTAGCCGGTTCGCTCTCCGGAGCGCTCATGATGTCGCCTCACCCCCGCGATAGCCGTTGAGGCGGACGCAGACGTGTCCCTCGGGGTCGAGTGGCTGCCCGCAAAGGGGACAGGCCGGTCGGCCCGCAGCGACAAGCTGGAGCGCCCGCTGAGTGAACGCACGGGCGACCCCGGCACTGATCCGCACCCGCAACATGGCGGGCTCGGGTGCTTCGACGGCTTCCTCGTCGATGATCTCCTGCGCTTCGATCACCACCTGTGAAGTATCGGGATCCCAGGCCAGTGCCATGGTGCCGACCCTGAAGTCCTCCGTGACAGGCACCTCTAGGGGCTTGTCGTCCGTCAGGTCGGCGGGCGCCATGGCGGGCACGTGCGCGGTGCCCCCGCTGCGGCGCAGCACCTCGTCGAGCAGCTCGTCCAGCCTGCCCGCGAGCGCCGCCACCTGCAGCTTCTCCAGCGCTACCGTGGTCAGTCTGCCCTCGGCTCTGGCCTGCAGAAAGAAGGCTCGCGCGCCCGGTTGCCCCAAGGCACCGGCCACGAACCTCTCTGGTGGGTCGTAGTCGAAGACCGGCATAGCCTGACCTTACGTGGTTCCGGGTCCACCGCCGACGGCGGCATCGCTCCCGGAGAGTTTTTCTCCCCCGTCTTTCTCCTCCGAATCCTCGGGAAGCTGCAATTCCCCCATATCGTTAAGCCTGAGAACAAAGGGGCGCAAGGGGGCATAGCGAATGACGGTGAGAGCTCCGGGATCTGCAGTTATCCGCTGAAAGTGATCCAGGTGGAGTCCCAGCGCGTCGGCGACGATGGCCTTGATCACGTCTCCGTGACTGCACGCCAGGTAGACTCCCTTCTCCCCCAGGCGTAGATTCCACTCCCGCACGGCGGCCACGGCCCTGTGTTGCATTTCCGTCAAGGCCTCCCCTTCCGGAAATGTCACCGCACTGGGGTGCGCCTGCACCACCTGCCACAACGGCTCCTTCGCCAGTTCCTTGAGCGGCCGCCCGGTCCACGCTCCGTAGCCGCACTCCACGAACCGCTCATCGGTCTGTACGGCCATGCCGCGCCCTTCGGCGACGGCCTGGGCCGTCTCCTGGCAGCGTTCGAGCGGGCTGGAGACGATGGCGTCGAGCCGGACGCCCGCGATGCGCCCGGCCAGCGCCGCGGCCTGCGCCCGGCCCGCCTCGCTCAGGTGCACTCCAGGAGTGCGGCCGGCCAGCACCGGCCCGGTGAGTGCGGTGAGCCCGTGGCGGGCGAGAAGGAGGGTGGTCACCGACCAAGTGTCGCAGGCGTGGATCACGGCGTTTGACGCACCCGGGCGGTAACCTGGCGGGATCATGGAGCAGCGCTATGTCGGCCGGAGCGGCCTGTCGGTGTCCCGCCTGGGGCTCGGCACGATGACCTGGGGGCGTGACACCAGCGCCGACGACGCGGCGGCGCAGCTGCGCACCTTCATGAGCGCGGGCGGCACCCTGGTCGACACGGCCGACGTCTACACGGGCGGCGACGCCGAGCGGCTGCTCGGGCGGCTGCTGCGCGACTCGGTGCCACGCTCGGAGCTGGTGATCTCGACCAAGGCGGTGGTGACGCCGTCGGGCCGCCGGCCGCGTGACGCTTCCAGGCGCCATCTGATCGCCGCGGTCGACGACTCGCTCAACCGCCTGGGCCTCGACTACATCGACCTCTGGCAGCTGCACACCTACGACGCCGAGGTGCCGCTGGAGGAGACGATGGCGGCGCTCGACGCGATCGTCTCCTCGGGCCGGGCCGTCTACGCGGGCGTCTGCGACTACGCCGGCTGGCAGCTGGCCGCCGCCGCGGTCATGCAGCGGGCGATCCCGGGCCGCATCCCGATCACCTCCGCCCAGGCCGAATACTCCCTGCTGGCCCGCGAGCCGGAGCGCGAGCTGCTGCCCGCGGCCGAGCACGTGGGCGCGGGCGTGATGGCCTGGTCGCCGCTCGGCAGGGGGGTTCTGACGGGGAAGTACCGAACGGGCATCCCGGCCGATTCGCGGGCCGCTACGCCGCATTTCGCCGATTTTGTCCGCCCGTATCTCGACGAACGCAGCCGTCGTGTGGTCGAATCCGTGATGACCGCGGCCGACGGGCTCGGGGTCTCGCCGTTGGCGGTGGCACTCTCATGGGTTCGCGACCAACCGGGCGTGGCCTCCGCTATCGTCGGTGCCCGTACGCACGCTCAGCTCGCCGGCGCACTGACCGCCGAGGACGTGGTGTTGCCGCGAGAGATACGTGAGGCCCTGGATGACGTGTCGTCGCTCGACTGAGGGCGAACGAGAGTCATGCTCGCGTGTCACGCGTCGATACCGAATCGCAACTTTAGCCGGAAAACGCCTGCGACACACCGCCGATGTCCATAAAGATTTCCCCCGTAAGCGACGCAGGAGGGGACGGATGGGCAGCAGGACCGCGATCTCAGCTGGAGCTCTCGCGCTGGCGCTGGCCGCGATCCCGGTCGTCTCCTCGCCCGCACTGGCCGAGGCGGCCGACTGCAAACGCGGCGACGGGCTGCTGTCCGGGGTGACGAACGGCCTGTGCGACGTCGTGGAGGCGGTCACCGGCACGGTCGACACCCTCACGGGCGACACGCTCAAACCCGTGACGAAGAAGGTCGGCGGCACCGCCGACGACCTCCTCGGCACGGTGGGCGACGCGGTCCCGACGACGATCCCCACCAGGGCGGGGCAGCCCCAGCCGACTCCCTCGGACCAGGAACTGCTGCCCAACACCCTCAGCGAGGTCTGCCTCCCGGTGGTGGCCTGCGAGCATCAGGACGCCCAGCAGCGCAACAAAGACCCCGAACACGTCCTGGAGACCCCGTCCCCCGACGACTCCGCCAAGCCCACTCCGACGGCGAAGCCGAACAAGCGGGAGAAGAAGGACTCGACGACGACCCTCCCGACGGACGGCCCGACACCGCCAGAGACCGATTCCCACGAGCCGGACACGACCGCGGACCCGATCAAGATCCAGACGGCCGACACGGATGAGCCCCGCATCGACCTCCTGTGGCCCAACCCCTTCGTCCAGGACCTCACGGCTCCCCTGCGCGACCAGCCGATCATCCGCCCGTCGAAGCCCGCCTCGGACGTCCTGGGCACCTCCTTGACGATCGCCCTGCTGACCTCGGCGATCCTGGCGACCCGCATCGTCCAGCAGCGCCGCCAGCGCACGGAGCAGCCGGACTCGATCCCCTTCGAGCCGGCCAGAGCGAACAACGGCCGCCGCCACCGCCTGGCATAGCGCCCCGCACAACAGGTCCGCCACCACTGCATGGCTTAACGCCCCGCTCAACAGGTCCGCCGCGGACAGCTTGCCTCGTCCGTGGAGCGCCCTGCCACGGATCATCAGGGGCCGCAGGCGGTCACTGGGTGGATCCTCAGCGCAGGCAGATCAGCGTCTGCTGGCCGGTCGCGATGAGCTCCCGCTGGGCGCCGGTGACGCCGAAGACCTCGAGCCGGCACACCGTGAGCGTCCGCCCCGCCTTGACGACCGTCCCTTCGGCCTCGAGGTGATCACCCGTGGCGGGCGCGAGAAGGTTGATCTTGTACTCCACTGTCAGCACGTCCGCCGTCTCCGGGAAGAGAGTGAGCGCCGCGTAGCCGCCCGCGCTGTCGGCGATGGCGCTGGTGGCCCCCGCGTGGATGTACCCGTGCTGCTGGGTGATCTCCGGTCTGCTGGGGAGAACGATCTGAACGTGTCCCGGACTGATCCGCGACAGTCGGGCACCGAGGTGGCGCATCAGTCCCTGGAGTTCGAAGCTGGCCCGGACGCGGGCCTCGACCTCGGGGGCCGCCTGTTCCACCGGCGACTCGTCTTCCATGTGTCTCCTTGTATCGCGCTCACTGACGGTCCCGGACATTCCACCGCCTCTGGCGATCTCTCGCGACTTCCTGATGGAGTACGCGGTCAACCGGCCAGCTGCTCGACGAGCAGCAGCACACCGATCCCGACCATCGCGGCGCCGGAGAACCGGGTCACCGCCCGCGCCGCCGCGGGTCGCGCCCGCAGCACCAGCCGCGCTCCCGCGCCCACCCCCGTATAGACCACGGCGCAGCTGGCCACGTGAACCAGCCCCAGCACCACGATCTGCGCCGCGACCGGCCACGGCGCGTCCCGGTCGGCGAACTGCGGCAGCAGCGCCAGGAACAGCAGGAACACCTTCGGGTTGAGCCCGCTGATCCCCGCGCCCTTCATCACCTGACGCACCCACGAGCCCGCGACCCGCTCCACGCCGGCGGCCCGCTCCCCACCGGCCCGCTCTCCAACGGCCCGCTCCCCACCGGCCCGCTCTCCACCGGCCCGCTCTCCAACGGCCCGCTCCCCACCGGCCTGCTCCACGCCAGAGGCGCCCTCCGCACCGGCCTGCGGGGCCGAAGGGCGAGCGAGCATGCCGATCCCCAGCCACACCAGATAGGCCGCGCCCGCCACCGTCAGCACAGTCATCACCAGCGGCGAGCGGGCCACCAGGGCGGCCACTCCGGCCGCCACCACCGCGGTGGCCGCCAGATGCCCGATCAGCAGGCCGCCCACCGCCGGCAGCACCGTACGATGCCGCAATCCCGCCGCGATCGCGTAGGCCCAGTCCGCCCCTGGCGTCACCACGAAGGCCAACGACACCGCCCAGAACGCGGCGATGGTTCCGACGGGCATCAGCCTTCTCCTTCACACTCGCGTAACCCTCAAGGTGGATTCGACGGGGAAGTTTATGCCCGTATAGCCGAAAGGTGCTTCCAAAGTTTCCCTCAGAAGTGGCGCTTTGAGGGAGAATCCACCTCATGGACGACGTAGACCGGAAAATCCTTGCCGAACTCCAGCAAGACGGCCGGCTCACCATCACCGAACTCGCCGAACGCGTCCGCCTCAGCGTCTCTCCCTGCCACCGCCGCCTGCGCGCCCTGGAGCACTCCGGAGCGATCAGCGGCTACCGGGCCCATCTCGACGCCCACGCCCTGGGCCTGACGTTCGAGGCACTCGTCTTCGTCACCATGCGCGCCGCGGACCGCGACACCGTCGACGCCTTCGAAGCGGCCGTCGCCGCCGTCCCGCACGTCCTCCAGGCGCAACGGCTCTTCGGCGACCCCGACTATCTGCTGCGGGTCATCACCCACGACCTGCCCGCCTTCCAGCGGCTCTACGACGACCGGCTGGCCACCCTCCCCGGCGTCCAGCGCCTCAGCTCCACCCTCGTCATGAAGAGCGTCGTGGAGAACCGGCCCCTGCCCCTGTGAGCCGGTCGGCCCGGCAAACTGCGCATAAGCTCCTCTTTCATGACTCTGAGTGCAGTAAGGGGCGAAACCGCGTGACGGGCGCTGTAGATCGTGGGGTGAGAATCTCGCGACGCGCACAGGCCGTCGCGCCGTTCTTCGCGATGGAGTTCGGCAAGCACGCCGCGGCGCTGGAGTCCCAGGGGCATCACGTCATCAAGCTCAGCATCGGCGAACCGGACTTCGGCGCACCCCCCGCCGTGCTCGACGCCATGCGCGAGGCCATGGACGGCAGGCCGATGCCCTACACGGCGGCACTCGGACTGCCCGAGCTGAGGCAGGCGATCGCCCGGTTCTACCGGAACGAGCACGGCGTCGACGTCGACCCTTCCCGCGTCGTCGTGACCGCGGGAGCCTCGGCCGCCTTGGTGCTGGCCACGGCGGCACTCGTCGACACGGGCGACGAGGTGCTGATCGCGGACCCGTCGTACCCCTGCAACCGGCAGATCGTCGAAAGCTTCGGCGCCCGTGTCACGCTCGTCCCCGCCACCGCCGAGACCCGCTTCCAGCTGGACGCGGCATCGGTGAAGGAGAACTGGACGGACCGGACCCGAGGGATCATGATCGCCACCCCGTCGAACCCGACGGGCACCTCGGTTCCGGTCGGCGAACTGGCCGCGATCTGCGAACTCGCCCGCGAGCGTGACGCGTGGCGCCTGGTCGACGAGATCTACCTCAACCTGAGCGACCACGACGAGCGGGGCCGGCCGCCGCGAAGCGTGCTGTCGTTCGATCCCGGCGCCATCGTCATCAACAGCTTCTCGAAGTACTTCGGCATGACCGGCTGGCGACTCGGCTGGTGCGTCGTCCCGGAGATCCTCGTGCCGGCGATGGAACGCCTGGCCCAGAACTACTTCCTCTGCGCCTCCGCGCCCGCCCAGCACGCCGCTCTGGCCTGCTTCACGCCCGAGTCCCTGGCGGTCTGTGAGGCGCGCCGCGTCGAGTTCGCCGAGCGGCGCGCGCTCGTCCTCGACGGGCTGGCGCGGATCGGGCTGCCGGTACCCGTCCCGCCCGACGGCGCGTTCTACGTGTACTTCGACGTCGGCCACACCGGGCTCACCTCCTGGGAGTTCTGCGAGCGCGCGCTGGGGGAGGCGCACGTCGCCCTCACTCCGGGCAGAGACTTCGGCGTGCACACGGCGGAGACCCACGTCCGGCTCTCGTACGCGGCGCCGGCGGACGATCTTCGCGAAGGACTCACCCGGCTCGGGAAGTTCGTGGCCAACCTTCGATAAGCCGCGCGGCTGTTCACAGGTCGAAGGTGATGTCGTCTTGGTCGTCTTGATGAGGCCGTAGTCGCCGTAGGGTGGCGCGGTTGTCGATGTATGCCTGGTGGAACAGCTCTGGGTCGTGGGCGGCGAGCTCCCGGTACAGGTCGACCGCTTCCTGTACTACCCGCACCTGCTCACCGTGCTCGCCGACCCGGTCCAGCGCGGCCGACAGGTTGCCCAGGGCTTGGCCAAGGACACGGCGGTGGGCGGGGTTGCTGTCTGTCAGCTCACGGCACAGGCCGACCTCTTCCCGTGCCACCTGCAGCTGCTCGTGGTGCTCACCCACCTGGTGCAGCGCGAACGACAGGTTGGCCAGGGCATCGGCGAGGCCGGACCGGTGAGCGGCGTTGCCGTCCGTCAGCTCACGGCACAGGCCGACCTCTTCTCGTGCCACCTGCAGCTGCTCGTGGTGCTCACCCACCCGGTACAACGCGACCGACAGGTGGCCCAGGGCTCGGCGGAGGGCTGGCCGAGAACCGGGGTTGTTGTCCGCCAGCTCACGGTACAGGCCGACCGCTTCCCGAGCCACCTGCAGCTGCTCGTGGTGCTCACCCACCTTGTTCAGCGCGGTCGTGCATTCGATCAGGGCCTCGGCGAGGTCGAATCGGTGGGCGGGGTTGTCGTCCGCCAGCTCACGGCACAGGCCGACCGCCTCCCGCGCCACCAGCAGCTGCTCGCGAGGCTCACCTACCTTGTTCAGCGCGGCCGCGAGATGGGTCAGGGCGTCGGCAAGGGTGGGCCGGAGGGCGGGGTCGCCGTCCGCCAGCTCATGGCACAGGCCGACCGCCTCCCGCGCCACCAGCGCCTGCTCGCGATGCTCACCCGCCCAGTGCAGCGCGACCGCGAGCCTGACCAGTGATCGGCCGAGAGCGGGTCGGTGGGTGAGGTTGTCGTCCGCCAGCCCGCGCCGCAGGTCGACCTCTTCCCGCGCCACCTGCAGCTGCTCGCGATGCTCACCCGCGTGGTCCAGCGCGACCGACAGGTTGCCCAACGCTCGGCTGAGGGCGCGCTGATAGGCCGGGTCGCCGTCCGCCAGCCCACGGCACAGATCAACCGCTTCCCGCGCCGCCAGCAACTGCTCGCGAGGCTCACCCGCCCCGTTCAGCGCGACCGACAGGTTGCCCAGAGCCTCGGCGAGGTCGAATCGGTGGGCGGGGGTGCCGTCCGCCAGCCCGCGCCGCAGGCCGGCCGCTTCCCGTGCCACCAGCACCTGCTCCCTGTGCTCACCCACCCGCTCCAGCGCGGCCGCGAGGTCGGTCAGGGCGTCGGCGAGTTCAGGTGGGGTGCCGGTGGCGCGGACGCCGTGCAGGCGGCGGCGGGTCAGCGTGAGGGCGCAGCGGGGCAAGGCGTAGGCGGGGGTGAGCCGCAGAAGCCGGGTGGTGGTGTCGGGGTCGAGGTCGGCGGCGGCAAGAGCGGTGGCGGTGGTGTGGTCCAGCTCGCGACGGTTCGTGGCGGTGGTGAGGGCCGCGTAGATGGCGTGGCGGGCCAGCCGCACCGGGTCGCCGCCCAGCAGCTGCTCGAACAGCAGCCGGGCGGGTGGGTGATGTTCGCCGGCGCGGGCCAGCAGGGTCAGGATCCGGGCGGCCTGCTCCTCGGTCGGGTCGTTCAGCAGGTGGCGGGCGAACTGGCGGTCGCCCTCCGTACGGGTCAGGCTGGTGGTGATGAACCAGTCGGCCAGCAGGTTCGGGCCGATCGGCACTCCCGCCCCCGCGGCGGACGGGTAGAGGGAGTGTGCCCAGCGGACCAGGTTGGTGACCCGCTCGGCGGGGGCGTCGGCCAATTCCGGGACGCGCCTCAGCACTCCGATGGCCTCCGGCTCGTCGGCGGGGGCGAACAGGGCCAGGGCGGCGATGATCCGGGCCAGCAGCACGTCGGTGACCGGGCCGACCGCCCACCGCTCCAGTGCGGCGGTGCCGCGCCACCAGCGTGCCTCGTGCTCGAACAGTACGCCGGCGACCTCGTCCAGGGGCGCGGGTGAGCCGGTCGGCGCGGCTGGGCGTAACACCGTCACCATCGCCTGGGCCAGTACCTCGACCATGGTCTGGCCTTCCCGGACCGGCGCGATCGTGTCCGAGACCGGGGGCGCCGGCGTCGCCCGCGCGGTCGCGAACGCGCGGACGGCCTCGCCGTACCAGCGGATCAGGTCGGAGGTCTCCCCCAGCGGGAGCAGCGACATCACCGGGGCGCTCTTCACCAGCAGGGCGTGTTGTTCGGGGAGGTGAGCCTGTAGTGCCTGGCCGAGTTCGACGCCGTGCCGGGTGATCAACATCACCCGCAGCCGGGCCCGCCCCTCGTAGCGCGCCAGTGCGCCCAGCAGGCTCGCCAGGTCGGTTCGGGTGTCGGCGTTGTCGACCAGGACCAGTACCCGCGAGCCGGCCACCGCCGCGGCCGCGTCGACCAGGTCGGCGGCCTTGCCCTCGCGCAGCCAGCCGGCCACCCACCCGTCCGCGACGACCTCCTGGGCGGCTCGTAACGCCAGCCGGGTCTTGCCGCACCCGCCCGGCCCGTCCACCACCAGCAGGCCCAGCACCGCCTCCTCCTGGCACCAGGCCCACAACCAGTCCCGCTCGCCGCGCCGCCCCCGGAACGGGGTAGGGCACGACTGCGGCAGCAGCAGCTCGAACACGCTGCGCTCTCCGCCGGCCAGGCCCTGCGGGTGGTGGATCAGCGGGTCCAGAGCCAAGTGCAGCGCCTCGATGGCCGCGGCGGCGTTCTCGGCTCGGGTCAACGCCATACCGAAGTACGCTCCGCTGGCGCCGGACAACGCGGCCGCCACGGTCGCGATCAGCGCCCGGCCCCACCAAGGCCACTCCCCCGGCACCACCACGGACGGTACCGCGGCACCGATGCTGGCCACCGCGACCAGCACCCACGGGTTCTTCAGCCGGCTGAGCGTCTTCAGCCTTGCCGGGTTCTTGAGCCAGCGCCCCATCACACCAGCATCGCCGCAAGACCACGCCGAATCAGCGGGAGAACCGGTAATCGATGGCATCCGGTTACCAGGCCCCGGCGATCGGTCACCGAATTCGGGCGACGCCTATGCGGCGTCGCCCCCGTTCAGCCTGTCAGGACAGGTCACGCGCCGATCGCGTGAGCCCCGCCGTCGACGTGGACGATCTCGCCCGTGGTGGCGGGGAACCAGTCGGACATCAGCGCCACGCACGCCTTGGCGGCGGGAACGGTGTCGGACAGGTCCCAGCCCAGCGGGGCGCGCTCCGGCCAGCTGTCCTCGAACTCCTTGAAGCCCGGGATCGACTTGGCCGCCATCGTGCGCAGCGGCCCGGCGGCGACGAGGTTGACGCGGATGTTCTGCTTGGCCAGGTCGCGGGCGAGATAGCGGTTGCACGACTCCAGGCCCGCCTTGGCGACGCCCATCCAGTCGTAGACCGGCCACGCCTTGCTCGCGTCGAAGTCGAGGCCGACGACGGCGCCGCCCTCCTTCATCAGCGGCAGGCAGGCCACGGCCAGCGACTTGTAGGAGTAGGTCGAGATGTGCAGGGCCGTGGCGACGTCTTCCCAGGTGGTGTTGAGGAAGTTGCCGCCCAGGGCGCTCTGCGGGGCGAAGCCGATGGAGTGGACGACGCCGTCGAGGCCGTCGACGTGCTCGCCGACCCGGTCGGCCAGCGTGTCGAGGTGCTCGGTGTTCTGGACGTCGAGCTCGATCACCGGCGGCGTCTCGGGCAGCCGCTTGGCGATGCGCTCGACCAGGCTCAACCGGCCGAACCCGGTGAGCACCACGGTGGCGCCCTCCTCCTGGGCCAGCTTGGCCACCGAGAACGCGATCGACGCGTCGGTGAGCACGCCGGTCACGAGGATCCGCTTGCCTTGGAGAATTCCCACGTCAGTGCCCCATTCCGAGTCCGCCGTCGACCGGGATCACGGCCCCGGTGATGTAAGAGGCGTCGTCACTGGCCAGGAAGCGGACGACGCGCGCGACCTCGCTCGGCGACGCCTGGCGACCGAGCGGGATGTTCTTGGTGATGGCCTCGACGTCGAGGTCGGCCGTCATGTCGGTGGCGACGAAGCCGGGCGAGACCACGTTGACGGTGATGCCGCGCGAGCCGTACTCGCGCGCCATGGACCGGCCGAAGCCGATGAGGCCCGCCTTGGAGGCGGCGTAGTTGGTCTGGCCCGCCGAGCCGGACAGGGCGACGACGGAGGAGACGAGGATGACCCGGCCGCGCTTGAGCTTCATCATGGGCCTGATGGCCCGCTTGGCCACGCGGTAGGCGCCGGTCAGGTTGGCGTCGATGACGTCGGTGAAGGTCTCCTCCTTCATCATCGCCAGCAGCGTGTCCTTGGTGACGCCGGCGTTTGCGACCAGCACCTCGACCGGGCCCTGCTCGGCCTCGACCTTGTCGAAGGCGGCTTCGACGTCGGACATGCTGGTCACGTCGCACTTGACGCCGAACAGCCCCTCCGGCGGCTCTCCCGATCGATAGGTGACCGCGACGGCGTCGCCGGCCGCGGCTAGTTCACGGGCGATCGCGAGGCCGATGCCGCGATTGCCTCCGGTGACGAGTACAGAGCGTGCCATGACACCTGACGCTATCTCCTACCGGCGGGTATCCACTTGTCCGGGGGATACAAGATCGCAGGGTTAGGATCGTGGACATGCGCCAGATCGATTCCGATTTCCTGGAGCTGCCGATGCGGCAGCTGGCGGACGCCGCCCTGCAACGCGCTCGTGACCTGGGTGCCGAGCATGCCGACTTCCGGTTGGAACGCGTGAGAGCCGAGTCGCTCAGCCTCTACGACGCCCGGCTCGAAGGAGCCATGGACGCCGACGACCTCGGCTACGCGGTCCGCGTCGTCAAGGGCGGCACGTGGGGCTTCGCCGCGGGCATCCATCTCACGCCCGAGGCGGCCGCGAAGGTGGCCGAGCAGGCCATCCGGGTGGCCGAGGTGAGCGCCCCGATCAACCGGGAGCCCATCGAGCTGGCCCCCGAGCCGGTCCACTCCGAGGTGGTGTGGGTCTCCGCCTACGACGTCGACCCGTTCGAGGTGCCGTCGGCGGAGAAGGTGGCGCTGCTGGCCGACTGGTCGGCCGGGCTGCTCAAGGGCGCCGACCACGTCTCGGCCCGGCTGCTGCAGGTCAAGGAGCAGAAGTTCTACGCCGACACGGCGGGCACGGTCACCACGCAGCAGCGCGTACGCGTGCATCCCAAGCTCAACGCGATGAAGGCGGCCAACGGCGGATTCGACGACATGTCGACGATCGCGCCTCCGGTCGGCCGCGGCTACGAATACCTGACGGGCACCGGCTGGGACTGGGCCGACGAGCTGGCCCAGCTGCCCGGGCTGCTGGCGGAGAAGCTGGCCGCGCCCTCGGTGGAGGCGGGCGACCACGACCTGGTGATCGACCCGTCCAATCTGTGGCTGACCATCCACGAGTCGATCGGGCACGCCACCGAGCTCGACCGGGCGCTCGGCTACGAGGCCGCCTACGCGGGCACCAGCTTCGCCACCTTCGACCAGCTCAACGAGCTCGTCTACGGCTCCCCGGTGATGAACGTGACCGGCGACAGGACCGTCACGCACGGCCTGGCCACGATCGGCTTCGACGACGAGGGCGTGCAGGGCCAGAGCTTCGACATCGTCAGAGACGGCATCCTGGTCGGCTACCAGCTCGACCGGCGGATGGCGCTGATGAAGGGGTTCGGGCGGTCCAACGGGTGCGCGTTCGCCGACTCGCCGGGGCACATGCCGATCCAGCGGATGGCCAACGTCTCGCTGGCCGCCGCGCCTGACGGGCCGTCGACCGAGGAGCTCATCTCGCGGGTCGAGCGGGGCCTCTACATCGTCGGCGACAAGAGCTGGTCGATCGACATGCAGCGCTACAACTTCCAGTTCACCGGGCAGCGGGCTTACCGGATCTCGCACGGCCGGCTGGCCGGGCAGGTGCGCGACTTCGCCTACCAGGCGACCACGACGGACTTCTGGCAGTCGATGGAGGCCGTCGGCGGGCCGCAGACGTACGTGCTGGGCGGCGCCTTCAACTGCGGCAAGGGCCAGCCGGGCCAGGTCGCGCCGGTCAGCCACGGCTGCCCGTCCGGCCTGTTCAGGGGCGTACGGATCCTCAACACCGTGCAGGAGGGTGGAAAGTAGTGAGCGAGCAGCGATCCGGGGCGGGCCATACCGGTCTGCCCGTTCAGATCTCTCCGCAGGACATGGTGGAGAAGGCTCTGGAGTTGTCCACCACCGATGGCTGCGTCGTGCTCGTGGACGAGGGGTCCACGGCCAACCTGCGGTTCGCGGGCAACACGCTCACGACCAACGGCGTGGCCCGCTCCGCCCGGCTGACCGTGATCTCGATCGCCGGCCAGGGCGTGGGCGTGGTCTCCCGTGCCGCCGTACGACCGGATCAGCTCGCCGACGTGGTGGCCGCGGCCGACCGGGCGGCGCGCGAGGCGCAGCCTGCCGAGGACGCGCGGCCGCTGGTCGAGGGCCTGCCGGCGAGCGCCTCGTGGGCCGAGCCGGTGACCCCGACCGACATCGGGGTGTTCGAGCGGTTCGCGCCCGCGCTCGGCGACGCGTTCGCCGCCGCGGAGGCGGGCGGCAGGAGGCTGTACGGCTTCGCGGAGCACTCGCTGACCTCGACCTTCCTCGGCACTTCCAGCGGGCTGCGGCTGCGCCACGACCAGCCGTCCGGGCGGCTGGAGCTCAACGCCAAGTCGGCCGACCTGAAGCGCTCGGCCTGGTCGGGCGTGGGCACCCGCGACTTCTCCGACGTGGACGTGGCGGCGCTCGACGCGTCGCTGGCCCAGCGGCTGGAGTGGGCCAAGACCCGGGTGGACCTGCCCGCGGGGCGCTACGAGACCCTGCTGCCGCCGAGCGCGGTGGCCGACCTGATGGTCTACGCGTACTGGTCCGCGGGCGCCAGGGACGCGCTGGACGGCCGCTCGGTGTTCGCCAAGCCGGGTGGCGGCACCCGGGTCGGCGAGCGGTTGGCCACGCTGCCGGTGACGCTCCTCAGCGATCCGGCCGCCCCGGGCATCGAGTGCGCGCCGTTCGTGGTCGCCCACGCCTCCAGCCGCGAGAGCTCGATCTTCGACAACGGCCTGCCGCTGTCGGCGACCGACTGGGTGCGGGAGGGGCAGCTCACGGCGCTGCGGCAGACGCAGTACTCGGCCGAGCTCAGCGGGCTGCCGGTCACGCCCTCGATCGACAACCTGATCGTGCGGGCCCCCGGCGACGGGCGCTCGCTGACGGAGATGATCGCCGACACCGAGCGCGGCCTGCTGCTCACGTGCCTGTGGTACATCCGCGAGGTCGATCCGCAGACGCTGCTGGTGACCGGGCTCACCCGTGACGGGGTCTATCTGGTCGAGCACGGCGAGGTCGTGGGCGAGGTGAACAACTTCCGCTTCAACGAGAGCCCGGTCGACCTGCTGGGGCGGGTCTCGGAGGTGGGTGCCAGCGAGCAGACGCTGCCGCGCGAGTGGGGCGACTACTTCAGCCGTACGGTGATGCCCGCCATCAGGGTGCCGGACTTCAACATGTCCACGGTCAGCCAGGCGAGCTGACCCTTTCCCGTAGCACTGGCTCATGAGCGCGTCCAGGACTCACCTGGGCGCGCTCATGGCCGTTTCAGCGGTGCTCGGGGCCGTCAGGCGTCCTCCAGGCGGAAGCCCACCTTCATGCCGACCTGGAAGTGCGCCACCTCGCCCGCGTCGATGTGCCCGCGTACCTCCGTCACCTCGAACCAGTCGAGGTGCCGCAGCGTCTCCGACGCGCGTCTGATCCCGTTGCGGATGGCCTGGTCGATGCTCTCCCCCGACGTGCCGACGATCTCGGTCACCCGGTACGTACGATCCGTCATCTCCACACTCCTTAGTCGAAGGCCATGATCGCATGACCGCTGCCGCCGCCCCTGGTCGCTGTCGCGGGCGGCGCACGCGGGGTCTACCGTTGATGTCATGAAGGGGTGGCGCAAGAAGCAGGACGTCCACCAGGTCACCGACGCGAAACCGTCGCTGAGCTCGGACATCCACCGGCGGGAGATCAGCTACCTCATCAAGATGGGGATCCGCACGCTGTGCCTGATCCTTGCCGTGGTCGTCCCGGTGCCCTGGCCGTACCGGCTGCTGTTCATCGCCGCGGCCGTCTTTTTGCCATACATAGCCGTAATCGGGGCCAATGAGAGGGGCAGGGATGCCCCTCCCCCTACCTTTCACACACCAGAAGCTAACCAAAGCGAGATACCAAGGCATCGACGCGAGATCGGGTCGTGACTAAGTCTTGACGCATCCCATGGGTTGTAGGTGTACGCTTTAGGCAAGCGCTCCGGTCCCCCGTCGGAGTGCTGGTGCCGGCGTTCCGGGCCCCCGTCGGAACGCCGATGAAGCGACGCCGGGTGGTTTGCCCCCGTAACCACCCGGCGTCGCCCTTTTCCTGGGGAAACTCTCACTCGGACGATCAGTCCAATGCCCCGGGACCCTGTTGGGTAGGGCCGCTTTCCCAAAATCGTTTACGCTCTCTGGCGCTCATTATTCGCTCAAAATTCGCAACTTTGAGCATGGCTTGACACCAACAGTTCGTTGGGGTGTCAACTCTCGGTCAGCGTCTCGGTCGTGGCCGCGCCCCAGTTCTTGGCGAGCGCGGTAATCCGGGCGACGGCGTCCTCGGGCGCGGTGCCGGCGCCCTCGGCGAGCCCCAGCAGATAGGCGGTCAGCGGCGCGGCGGGCCTGGCGACGCCGTGCGCCACCTCCTTGGTCAGGTCCAGGATCAGGTCCCGGTCGACGCGGGCCGGGTCGATGCCCAGCTCCTGGCAGGCCAGGGCGGTCCACTCGTTCAGCACGTTCATGCGAGCCTCCTCTAGATCGTCCATTGTGTCGCAGTCGAACCATGGCCGGCCGGACAGCGCGACGCGCGCGTGGATGAGCGGGCCGAGCAGCCCTTTCAGTGAGCGCCCGGTGTAGCCGTCCAGTGCTCGACGCAGTGTTTCGGCAGGCCAAAGGCTCAGCAGCCACTGCTCCCGCCCGCCGTCGTCCACCGTTACCACCCCGCCACCACCCGTGTCCGAGGCGTGGAGCAGCTCGGCGACGTGTCCGGCCCTGAGGTACGGGAGATCTCCGGCGAGCAGCACCACCTGTGGCGCCGTGGCCTCACGCAGCCCGGCCCGCAAAGCCGGAACCGGCCCGCCGCCCGGCGGATCCTCCCGCGCGAAGAACACCCCTGGCAGCGGGCGTTCGGGGCCGACCACGATCACCCTGCGGGCTCCGGAGACCGCCAGGACGACGCCCTCGATCATCGCCCGCGCCCCGACACTCAGACCGGGCTTGTCCAGACCGCCCAGCCGCCGCGCCTGCCCCCCGGCCAGGATGACCGCGTCGTACTCTCCGCCGATCGTCACGCCCCCACGGTACGCAACCCGGCCCCGGTCAACCCGCCCACCCCGGCTCCCGGCCCGGGCGGGGGCAGCGCCGCCCCACGTACGGCTGAAGAGGGCTAGCCCCCGATCGCCGACATCGGGCGGGACGGCTGGAGGAAGGACGGGTCGTCGATGCCGTGCCCGGCGCGCTTGCGCGAGACGGCGGCGATCCAGCGAGCGGCGAGCTCCTCGTCGGAGGCGCCGGCCCGCAGAGGCGTCTTCAGGTCGGACTCCTCGGTGGCGAACAGGCAGTTGCGGATCTGCCCGTCG
Source organism: Nonomuraea sp. CA-143628 (assembly GCF_050942315.1). Taxonomy (NCBI): domain Bacteria; kingdom Bacillati; phylum Actinomycetota; class Actinomycetes; order Streptosporangiales; family Streptosporangiaceae; genus Nonomuraea; species Nonomuraea sp. CA-143628. Next base: position 5,432,502 of record NZ_CP192072.1, on the reverse strand, counting down.
GCGGTCAGCCGTACGCGGTCGCAGGCGCCGCAGAACGGGCGCGTCACCGACCCGATCACGCCCACCCGGGCGGGGCCGCCGTCCACCAGGAAGCGCTCGGCGGGGGCGCTGCCGCGATCCTCGAGATCGTCGGCCGTGAGGTCGAACGAGGCCGACAGCATCGCGAGGATCTCGTCGGCGGTCACCATGTTGTCGCGGCTCCAGCCGTGCTGGGCGTCGAGCGGCATCTGCTCGATGAAGCGCAGTTCGTAACCCCGTTCGAGGCAGTAGCGCAGCAGCGGCACGGCCTCGTGGTCGTTGATGTCGCGCATCAGGACCGTGTTGACCTTGACGGGGCGCAGGCCCATCTCGTGGGCGGCACTGAGCCCGGCGATGACGTCGTCGAACCTGTCGCGGTGCGCGAGCCGCTTGAAGGTGTCGCGGTCGAGAGTGTCGAGCGAGACGTTCACCCGGTCGAGGCCCGCTTCGACGAGCACCCCGGCCAGCCGGGCCAGGCCGATGCCGTTGGTCGTCAGCGACACCTGCGGCCTGGGATCGAGCGCCACGGTGCGGCCGACGATGTCGGGCAGCTCGCGGCGCAGCAGCGGCTCGCCGCCGGTGTAGCGGACCTCGGTGATCCCCAGCCGCTCGACGCCGATCGTGACCAGCCTGACGATCTCGTCGGCCGTGAGGAGCTGGGCGTTGGGCAGCCAGTCGAGCCCTTCGGGCGGCATGCAGTAGGTGCAGCGCAGGTTGCACTTGTCCGTGAGGGACACCCGCAGATCCGTCGCCACCCGTCCGAACGAGTCTCGCAACATGGCGTCACCTCCAATCCGTCGCCAGAGCCCAGCCTATGCCGGTCTTCCGGCCGCTCCCAAACCCGACAACTCACCGGACGACAACGCGGTTCGCGATCAGGTGATTCCTCACTGGGCGTTCCGGAACTCGGTGGCGTGGCGGGTGATGTGTTCGATGTCCGTCAGGTAGAGGTCGGCGTGCCCGTCGGCCAGGTGGGCGGCGAACGCCTGGTTCCCGGCCGCCGCCTGCCGCCGCATGTGATCCACCATCGCCCGCAGCCGTTCGGCGGCCACCTCGGGCAGCGCCGTACGCTCCTCGCCGGAAAGGCCATAGGCGTCGGCGAGCAGCCGGAGCCGCCTGGCCTGCTCGGCCACCGGCGTCACGGCCTCGCCGTTGCCGACGGCCGACAGCGGGACGAACCGGTAGGCGGCGTAGGCGACGTCCCACAGGCGCGGCCCGGGATGGGCGGTGTCGAAGTCGATGAGCGCCACCGGCAGGCCGTCGCGGTAGACGCAGTTGTAGGGCGCGATGTCGCCGTGGCAGACGACCTCGGCCGGCTCGCGCGCCGGGAAGTACCACTCGGCGTCCGGTGCCGCGAATTCGGTGGTGGCGTCGTGATAGGCCCGCATGAGTACGGCCAGCGCCTCCAGCGCGGCGTCGCTCCAGGCGTAGGCGGGCACCGGGTAGTGCGCCACGTCGCCCGGGACGAAGTCGAGGATCTCCCGGCCGGCCTCGTCCAGCCCGTACGCGCGGGGCGCCCGGTCGAACCCGGCCATGGCGAGGTGATCCAGCAGACGGTGTACGGCCGGCGTCCAGGGACCGGTCGGCCGCCGGACGGTGTTCCCGACCCGGACGACCTCGTTGACCCCACCGCCTGCCAACGGCTCTTCGATCATCCGCGGGACTCTACGCCATCACCGGTTGGGCCGCGCGCCCGCCTGGGTGGCGCGCACCTAGGAACAGCGCTGCCTGTCACCGGACAGGGGCGGGCGGGAGACTGACGACGCGACAGAGAACCGACGAGGGGGGATCCGATGGCCGAGGTGAACGTGGTCGGCATGTGGGTGACGGCCGACGGCCACATCCGGCAGGAGCTTCTGCCGGACGGGCGCTACGACGAGGCCCGCGGCGACCGGCTCAGCGCCTATACCGGCCGCTACACCGTGACGGGTGCCCATCTGGACTATGTGGACGACACCGGATTCACCGCGACGGGTGATATCCGCGACGGCGTCCTTTACCACGAGCATCTGGTGCTCTACCGGGAGGAGCCATAAAGCCCAAGACCGGAAATGCCCGGCCCCCGTGACGGGGACCGGGCATTTCTCGAGCCGCTTGTCAGTGGCGGCGGCCGACGACCTTCACCCAGTCGGTGGCCTGCGAGCCGTCGAGCCACTCGGAGCCCTCGAAGACCGCCTTCCAGGTGCCCGAGGTGTAGGCCGGGACGCGGGTGGAGAAGTAGCCGTCACGGCTGGTCCGGACCGACTCCACGTACTCCCACCGGCCGCTGCCGTCGGCCTTGAAGAGGATCGAGATCCGCTTCCAGCCGAGGCGGTGCCACGACTCCGACTCCTTGCAGTAGTCGGCGTTGTGGACGGACACGAAGCCGCTGATGTAGTCCTCTTCGCACTGCACCGACAGCCTGCCCTCGAGGTTGAGGGGCTTGCCGCGCCAGGCCGGCTCGGGGTTGGCGTCGAACTGCAGGGCGGTGTGGCCACCGTCGGGCTCGGGCTCCGCCAGCGCCGGAGTGGCGGCGGTCGCCAGGACCGTGGCGCCAAGAGCAGCCGCAGCCAGTCCGGCGGCGAGACGTCGCATCATGAATGAACTTCCTTCCCCGTGTGGAGAACGCGCCCCAAGGACAGGGCACGTCAACGCCATTGACGCGTTTGGGAAAGGAAAAGTTGCGAAAGCCCCGATCACAATCTTGCAACGACAATTCACCCGACGGGCTTTATGACACCGTTTTTAGGTGTTTATCCCGCTTTCGTGGATTTTCGAGACCTTTGGGGCGTAGTGGTCGGTTCCCAGGTAGCGGGCTCGCCAGTAGCCGCCGGAGCGTCCCCGAACCGTCCTGCCGAAGTCGCCCGTCTCGCCGGTGGTCGCGATCGCCACCCGCTCCCAGGTGTCCTCGGCCTCCGCGCGCCACAGGATCTCCACCTGCTGGTCGGCGAACGGCGCATAGTCCTCGTAGCCGCGCGGGTCCACCCTGGTCAGGGAGCCGCGCAGCCGTACGGAGTCGGCGCCGCCAACCTTCTCCGCTCGTACGGACGACATCTTGGTCTCCCGCTTGAGCTGGAACGTCTGGTTCCGCGTCACGCTCTGCCCGTCCTCGCCCGTCGCGGTGGCGGTGATCGTCCAGGTGCCCGACGGGTAGAAGCGGGTGAGGACCTTGTCGGGCAGGAACCGCCAGGTCTGCCAGCCGTCCAGCATCCGCATCCCGACCGGCACCGTCCGCCACTCCGGCATGAACGGCAGCGCGGGCTCCACGGTGATGGGCCGCGGCTGCGGCCGCCTGGCCGACGCCCAGATGTCCGGGCCGAACCACGACGGCCACCCCTCCCCGACCGGCCGCGCCCCGCTGTCCACGGCCTGGGCGGGATCCACGACGGCCTCTCCGCCCGGAGCGGGCTTGCCGCCCGGAGCGGTGACGCGCAGGGCGCTTCGGCGACCGGGCGCGAGCACCCCGGTGCCCGTGGCGGGAGGCGTACCCGTGGCCGGCGGTACGGCGCCGACGGGTGATCCGCCGGTGATGGGCGTCTGGCCGGTGGCGCCGGGCGTGGACCCGGGCTCCACCTTGATGGTCACCCCGTCCTTCCCGGTAGCCCCCTTGGCGACCACGTCGATCACCAGGCGGACGGTGTTCCCGGCTCCGACGACGGGGCTTGCGGGCCTGATGTTGATCTCACGAATGGCGAGCTCGGTCGCTGCGGAGGACGCCGGTATGGGCACCGCCAGGGCCCCCGCCGCGAGCGAGACGAGAAGAAGACTTCTGGTCATGATCGAGACGCTAGGAAGCATCCGGTAATGACCAGGACCACGACGCACGCCCCGAACGGCAAAGGATCAGCCGGAATACAGGCCCTCGATGACATCGGCGTACTTGGCGTGGATGACCCGCCTCTTGAGCTTCAGGCTGGGCGTCAGCTCCTCGGTCTCGGCCGTCCACTCGGTGCCGAGCAGCGCCCACCGCTTGACCTGCTGCACCCTGGCCAGCTTGGCGTTGGCCACCACGACGGCGGCCTCCACCTCCATGAGCACGGCGGAGTGCTCGGCCAGTTCGGCGAGCGAGCCGAACGTGATGCCGCGCGCCTGGGCCCAGCCGGGTGCCACCTCGGCGTCGAGCGTCAGCACGGCCACCGGGTAGGACCGGTTGTCGCCGTAGGCGAGGGCCTGGCCGATGAGGGGGTGCTCCTTGAGGTGGTTCTCGATCTCGGCCGGGGAGATGTTCTCGCCGCCGGCGGTGATGATCAGCTCCTTCTTGCGGTCGACGACCCGGTAGAAGCCGTCGTCGTCGACCGTGCCGATGTCGCCGGTGTGCAGCCAGCCGTCGTCGTCGATCAGCTGGGCGGTGTCCTCGGGACGGTTGTGGTAGCCGCGGGTGTTGAGGGGGCTTCGGGTGAGTATCTCGCCGTCCTCGGCGAGGCGGACCTCGACGCCCGGCTCCGCCCGGCCGACGGTGCCCAGGCGGTAGCAGGAGGGGCTGTTGCCGGTGAAGGCGCCGGTCGTCTCCGTCATGCCGTACACATCGATGACCTTGAGCCCGAGACCTGCGTAGAAGCGCTGCACCTCGGCGGGGAGCGGCGCGGCGCCCGTGGCGGTCCACTCGGCGCGGTCGAAGCCGATCATGCCGCGGATGACGGACAGCAGTGAGGAGTCGGCCTGCTCGTAGGCGGCGGTGATCTCGGGGGTGAGCGTGCCGCCGTACTGGCCCGCCTCGACGTAGGCGACGCCGGCGGCCATGGCCCGTCGTACGGCGTCCTGCTGCTCGTCCGTCTGGGTGGCGAGGACCGCCAGCAGGCGGGCCATCATCTTCTCCCACACGCGTGGCACGCCGAAGAACATCATCGGCTTGACCTGCCCGAGCGTGGCTCCGAGGTTGGCCAGGTCGGTGCAGAAGTGCACGTGGGAGACCTTCACCAGAGGCAGGTAGAGGCTGAGCACCCGCTCTGCGATGTGCGCGTAGGTGAGGTAGGAGATCTGCGTGCCCTGGAGGGGCAGCGAGGTGATGCGGTCGGTCGACTCGACCTCGTAGAAGACGTTCGCGTGGGTGAGGGGGACGCCCTTGGGCCGGCCGGTGGTGCCGGAGGTGTAGAGCACGGTGACCATGTCGTCCGCCGTCACGGCGCGCCAGCGGGCCTCGACCTCTTCCGGGCGCGCGGCCAGCGCGGAGCGGCCCAGCTCCAGGAAGTCCGTCCAGGACAGGAACCGGTCGTCGTCGTCGGGCGCGCCCTCCAGCAAGATGATCTTGCGGAGTCCCGTCAGCCGGTCGAGCACCGGCTGCCAGCGGGCCAGCTCGGCGGGCCCGCCCAGCACCGCGATCCGGGCGCTCACGTCGGCGGCGACGAAGGCGATCTGGTCGGGGGCGAAGGTCGAGTAGACGGTGCAGCCGACGCCGCCCGCGTGCACCGCGCCGAGGTCGGCGAGCACGTGCTCGCTTCTGTTGACCATCATCAGCGCGACGGATTCGCCGGGTTCGAGGCCGAGCGCGGCGTATCCGGCCGCTATCTCGAGCACCCGCTGCCTGGCCTGGCCGTAACTCAGCGTGTTCCAGCCGCCGTCGACGGGGTCGGAGTAGGCGGGCGCGTCGGGGTAGCGCTCGGCCAGCTCGCTGAGCTGCCCGCATACGGTACGGCCGGCGATTAACCGGTCGATCTCCGCCCGGACTTCGAGGACATCTGCCATGGCACCCGCCTCCAGTCAGTAATCACTTGCTCAGCTGGGATGCATCGCACCACACCGCCGGAGTAGCGGCAAGACCTCGGCATCGTCGTCACGTAGAGTGATGGATCGCGCACAAAGGCGGGAGGTCGCATGGCCAAGGGCGAAAGGACGTTCTTCGGGCATCCGTGGGGCCTGGCGACGCTGTTCGGCACCGAGATGTGGGAGCGGTTCAGCTGGTACGGCCTGCGCGCCATCCTGGCCACCTTCATGGCGGCCTCGCCCGCCCAGCACGGCCTCGGCATGACCGAGCAGACCGCGCAGGCGGTCGTCGGCGTCTACGGCGCGCTGATCTACCTGGTGGCGCTGCCCGGCGGCTGGATCGCCGACCGAATGCTGGGCCCGCGCAGATCGGTCTTCCTGGGCGGCTTCATCATCATGTGCGGCCACATCAGCATGGCTCTCCCGGTCGGCGGGTCGTTCTTCGTCTGGCTCGGACTCCTACTGATCATCGCGGGCACCGGCCTGCTCAAGCCGAACATCTCGGTCATGGTCGGCCGGCTCTACCGCGACGAGGACGACGGGCGCAGGGACGCCGGGTTCTCGCTGTTCTACCTGGGCATCAACATCGGCGCCTTCCTCGCGCCGATCGTGGTGGGCGAGCTGGCCAAGGGTGGCCGCTGGCATCTGGGCTTCGGCGCGGCGGCGGTCGGCATGGCGCTCGGCCTGCTGCAGTACACGGTGGGCAGGAAGAGCCTCAGGGGCGTGGGCGACGAGCCGGGGCTGCCGCTGACGCCGTCCGAACGGGCGCGGGCCGTCAGGCTCGTCTCGTTCGCGGTGGCCGTGACCGTGGTGGCCATGGCGATCTGGGTGGCGACGGGGACGTTCACGCTGTCCAGGCTCACGGTCGTGGTGACGATCGTGGTGCTGGCGGTGCCGGTGCTCTACTTCGGCTACATCATGCTCGGCAGCCACGACCTGACCGAGGACGAACGGCTGCGGATGAAGGCCTACATCTGGCTCTTCGTGGCGGCCGCGATCTTCTGGATGATCTTCGACCTGGCGCCGAGCAAGCTGCTGTTCTTCGCCCAGCACAACACCGTCCTGTCGCCGTTCGGCATTCCCATCGAGGCGGCGACGACGCAGTCGTTCAACTCGCTGTTCATCCTGCTCCTGGTGCCGGTGTTCGCGGCGTTGTGGACGAAGCTCGGGACCCGGGTGAGCACGCCGCAGAAGTTCGCGTTCGCGCTGTTCATGGCGGGCCTCAGCTTCGTGGTCATGGCGCTGGCCGCCAAGCTGGCCGAGACGGGCAAGATCTCGGTCTGGTGGCTGATGCTGGTCTATCTGATCCAGGTGTTCGGCGAGCTGTCGCTGAGCCCGGTCGGGCTCTCGGTCACCAGCAAGCTGGCGCCGCGGGCGTTCAAGGGCCAGATGCTCGGCATCTGGTTCATCGCGGTGTCGGTGGGCGACGCGGTCGGCGGGCAGACCGGGCGGCTCGGCAACGTGCTGTCGGAACCCGCCTACTACCTGCTCCTGGCCTCGACAGCGGTCGTGGCGGGAGCGGTGCTGCTGGTGTTCACCCGGCGGTTGCGGGTACTGATGGCGGAGCACCACACCAAGCCGCTCCGGTAGAAATCTCTCTCGTGTCGGAAATTCTCGATCTCGTAGGCATCTTCGTCTTCGCCCTGTCGGGCGCGCTGATGGGCGTACGCAAACGGCTCGACGTGGTGGGCATGGCGGTGATCGCCGAGATGACCGCGCTGGGCGGCGGCGTCGTGCGCGACCTGATCCTCAACGTCCGGCCCACCGCCTTCCAGAGCTCCGGCTACGTGCTCGTGCCGCTCGCGGCCACGGTCATCGTGTTCTTCTGGCATCCGCACGTGGCCAAAGTGATGCCCGCCATCCTGGTGCTCGACGCGGCGGGCCTCGGGCTGTTCTGCGCGGTGGGCACGGAGAAGGCGCTCGACTACGGGCTCGGCCCCCTGCACGCGGCCCTGCTCGGCGTCACGACCGCGATCGGCGGCGGCATGCTGCGCGACGTGCTGGCCGGGGAGATCCCGACACTGCTGTACGACCGCCAGCTCTACGCGGTGCCCGCGACGCTCGGCTCGGCGGTGATGGCCGCGCTCTACACGCACGATCTGCACGGCTGGCCCGCCACGCTGGCCGCCGCCGTGCTGGCCTTCGGCCTGCGCATCGCCGCGATGCGCTACAACTGGCGCGCCCCGCTGGCCAGGGGTGTCAAACCCCCGGAATGAGACTCAGACCATCGGCATGAGCGAGTCGGGCAGCCGCGGCCTGGTCCCGGCGGCTCCGCGCTCGTGGGCCGCCGCGATCCGGCTGACGGCCTCGGCGAGCACCTGGGGCGAGTGCGTGTACGGCAGGCGCAGGTAGCCCTCCAGCGTGCCCTCCAGCCCGAACCAGGGCCCCGGCGCGAGCCGTACCCCATGATGGGCGGCAGCGTCGGCGAGGGCGACCGAGGAGCCCCCGTCCAGCCGTACCCACAACGTGCCGCCGCCTTTCGGCACGGTGAAGCTCCACCCGGGCAGCCGCTCGCGGAGCCCGGCGACGAGCGCGTCGCGGGAGGCCCGCAGGGTGCGGCGGCGCTCGGCCTTGGTCTGCTCGATCCGGTCGAACAGCCGCGCCACCACGAGTTGCTCCAGCACCGGGCTGGCGATGTCCACGGCCCCGCGGTGGACGGCCAGGCGGCGGGCGAGCGCGGCCGTGGTGCGCACCCAGCCGATGCGCAGCCCGCCCCACCACAGCTTGGAGGCCGAGCCGATGCTGATCATCCGGCTGTCGGTGTCGAAGGCGGCCATGGGCGCCGTGCGAGGCACCTCGTCCAGGGCCAGCTCCGACCAGGTCTCGTCGACCACGAGCACGGTGTCGGTACGCCTGGCGGCCCCGGCGATGGCGGCCCTGGTGGCGTCGTCCATGAGCGCGCCGGTCGGGTTCTGGAAGTCGGGCATCAGATAGGCCAGCCGGGCCGCCGACTGGCGCATGGCGCAGGAGACCAGGTCGGCCTGCCAGCCCTCGTGCGAGATGCCGACGGGCACGATCCTGGCGCCGCGCTGGCGGGCCACGTCCATGGCGTGCGGGTAGGTGGGCGACTCGACGAGCACCGGGTCGCCCGCACCGACCAGCAGGCCCAGTACGAGCTGGATCGCGTGCTGGGAGCCGGTGGTGACGAGGATCTGCTCCGGCCTGGTGGCCAGTCCGCGGCCGGTGTAGTGCGCGGCGATCCGCTCCCTGAGCGCGGGCAGGCCCATCGGGTCGTAGCCGTGGCCCATGCCGTACCTGGGCAGGTCCGCCACAGCCTCGGTCATGGCCTCGGCCAGCGCCGACGGCGCGGGCGGGGCGGCGCAGTGCAGCGGGATCAGCCCGTCGCCGTCGACGGACAGCCACGGGTTGTCCGCCGACATGGCCGGGTCCGGCAGCGCGGTCCAGCTCCCCGAGCCCTGCCTGCTGTCCAGGTAGCCCCGCTCGCGCAGCAGGTCGTAGGCGGCCGTTACAGTGGTGCGGCTGACGGCCAGGGTCTTGGCCAGGTCGCGTTCGGCGGGCATGCGCACCCGCACCGGCAGCTGCCCGTCCATGATGAGCGCGCGCACGGAGTCGGCGAGCGCGCGGTAATAGGGCCGGGCGCCCGCCGGGACGTCCACCAGCCTGGCCACCTGAGTCGCCGACAAATGCCGCATAAAGGCCACTTTCCGCGATTGGCCCTGTTTTGGCAAGCCAGGTCCCTGCCACTCTGGGACCACTATGAGTGAAGCGACCGTTCCACGCCCGAACACCCTCCCCGTCCGCCTCCTGCGTCTTTACGGCGGTCTGGCGCTGTACGGGCTGGGCATCGCCTTCCAGCTCGTGTCCGGGCTGGGCAACGCCCCGTGGAACACCCTGCACCAGGGCCTGGCCCTGCGGACGGGCCTGTCGGTCGGGACGATCATCCTCGCGGTCGGCGTGCTGGTGATGCTGCTGTGGATCCCGCTGAAGGAGAAGCCCGGCCTCGGCACGATCAGCAACGTCCTGTTCGTCGGCCTGTTCGCCGACGCCGCCTTCTCGGTGCTGCCCACCGCCACGCACTGGGCGGCGAGCTGGCTCTACCTGGTGCTCGGCGTGCTGTCGATCGCCCTGGCCACTGTCCTGTACATCGGCGCGGGGATGGGCGCGGGACCGCGGGACGGCATCATGACCGGCCTGACCCGGCTGGGCATGTCGCTCCGGCTCGCCCGCTTCCTCATCGAGATCATGGTGCTGGCCGTGGGCTGGCTGCTCGGCGGTACGGTCGGCGTCGGGACCCTGATCTTCGCGCTGGCCATCGGCCCGCTGACCCAGCTGCTCACCCGCTACTTCCCCATGACGTGATCTCGTGGCCGTGCCCGCTCACGACGCGACGTGCGCGGAGCGGCCGCGAGATCGCCCTTCCGCCGGTAGCGTCGATACATGCGGATCGAGGACTATGCGCTCATCGGGGACATGCAGTCGGCGGCCCTGGTCGGCAGAGACGGCTCCATCGACTGGCTCTGCCTGCCCAGATTCGACTCCCCCTCCTGTTTCGCGGCCATGCTCGGCAGTGAGCGCAACGGCCACTGGTGGCTCGGCCCCACCGGCAGGCGGCCCGCCACGCGGCGGCGCTACCGCCCCGACACGCTCATCCTGGAGAGCGAGTGGGACACCCCGACGGGCACGGTCCGCGTCATCGACTTCATGCCGCCACGTGACCGCAACCCCGACGTGGTCCGCATCGTCGAGGGCGTCTCGGGCACGGTCGAGATGTCCACGCAGCTCAGGGTCCGCTTCGACTACGGCAGGATCGTGCCGTGGGTCCGCCGTACCAACGGCCACCTGCAGGCGGTCGGCGGCCCCGACTCCATCTGGCTGCACTCCCCCGTCCCGCTCAAGGGCGGCGACTACGCGCACCGCGCCACCTTCACCATCAAGGAGGGCGAACGGCTGCCGTTCGTGTTCACCTGGCACCCGTCGCATCAGCCGATGCCGTCGCAGATCCACGCCGAGACCCAGCTCAACGAGACCGAGGCGCTGTGGAAGGAGTGGGTGGCCAAATGCACCTATGAAGGCCCCTACCGCGAGGCCGTCGTCCGCTCGCTGATCACCCTCAAGGGCCTCACCTACGAGCCCACCGGTGGCATCGTGGCCGCGCCCACCACCTCCATCCCCGAAGACCTGGGCGGGATCCGCAACTGGGACTACCGCTACTGCTGGCTGCGCGACGCGACGATGACGCTCGACGCCCTGATCAACTCCGGCTACCTGGACGAGGCCGCCGCCTGGCGGGCGTGGCTGCTGCGCGCCATCGCGGGCCGCCCGCAGGACCTGCAGATCATGTACGGCGTCGCGGGCGAGCGCCGGCTGCCGGAGACGCAGCTCGCATGGCTCGACGGCTACGAGGGCTCCCGCCCGGTCAGGATCGGCAACGACGCCGTCAATCAGCTTCAGCTGGACGTCTACGGCGAGGTGATGAGCTGCCTGTTCTTCTCCAGGACCTCCGGCGTGGCCGCCGACGACCGCGCCTGGGCGATCCAGCGCCAGCTGCTCGACTACGTGGCCGAGCACTGGGACGAGCCGGACGAGGGGCTGTGGGAGGTACGCGGCCCGCGCAGGCACTTCACCCACTCCAAGATGATGTGCTGGGTGGCGCTCGACCGTGCCGTGAAGTACGTGGAGAAGTTCGGCAGGACCGGCCCCGTCGACCGGTGGCGGGAGCTGCGCGACGTCGTGCACGCCGAGATCTGCGACCGGGCCTACGACCCCGCGCGCAACACCTTCACCCAGTACTACGGCTCGACGGCCCTTGACGCCTCGCTGCTGCTCATGCCCATGGTGGGCTTCCTGCCGGCCGACGACCCACGCGTGGTCGGCACGGTGGCGGCCATCGAGAAGGAGCTGATGTCCGACGGTTTCGTGCTGCGCTACCCGGTGGCCGAGGACAACGAGGTCGACGGCCTGACCGGCGGCGAGGGCGCGTTCCTGGCGTGCAGCTTCTGGCTGGTCGAGGTGATGGCCATGCAGGGACGCAAGGAGGAGGCGACGCAGCTGTTCGAGCGGCTGCTCGCGCTGCGCAACGACGTGGGGCTGCTCGCCGAAGAGTACGACCCGCGATACGACCGTATGGTGGGAAATTTCCCCCAGGCGTTCAGTCACGTCCCCCTGGTGCACGCCGCCCGCGCGCTCTCCCGGCTGGGCTAGGCGGCGAGCCGGGCCAGCACCTTGGCGAACTCCGGCGGCGGCGCCACCACGAGGCGGGCCAGGCCGTCCTGAAGGACGATGTCGGCCCTGATGAGGGTCAGCCGCCCCTCGTGCCACCAGTAGACCTGCGGGCTGAGCCCGTCGGTGCGTACGGCGTGCACGCGCAGCCGCTCCAGGGCCCGTACCACGCCGATCCCGTCGACCGGGTGCACGATCAGTGTGTACGGGTCCGGCAGCACCACCAGCACCCCGTCGGCGGGCAACGGCAGATAGTCGCCGAGCCAGCGCAGATGGGTGGCGGCGGCCGGGGTGCGGCTGGTCAGGCGCCATACCGGCGTGCCCGACAGCTCGATGGACTCGATCTCCAGCCGCTCGTCCCGCCCGACGTTCGTGACGGCCAGCTCCAGCGCCCTGCCCGACGGGACGGGCCAGCAGCCGGCCTCCTCGGGGCGTACCGGCCTGGAGCCCACCGTGAGCAGCTCGACCAGGTCGCCGTTGAGGTGGCGGCCGACGACCCTGGTCAGGTCGGCGACCTCGTCGACCGCCTCGACGCGGGTCCGCAGCAGCGGCTTGACCTGGTCGAGGTCGCACACGTCGAGCCGTTCGTCGGCCGCCGCGACCGCGTTGGCGAGGTGCTCGGAGACGAGCATCGGCCAGTCGTCCCTGGGCCTGCGGCCCGCCTCGCGGCGCAGCCCGGTGAGCCTGACCAGGATCTCCCTGCCGCCACTCAACGTCAGCGAGGCGCCGTCGGCGGCGAAGACGCAGGTGAAGCCGAGGGAATCGGCGACGAGCCCGAGCAGGGAGTCGAGATCGGTGTCCTCGATCGAGCGTCGCGAGGGCTCCCGGTCACGCCTGAACAAGTTCACGCGCCGTGTCCCCCTCTGTCCGTTTTGTCGGTATGCGTGTATTCCTACCTTGCCTGCTCCTCGTCGCGGAACAGACCAGCCAGCGAGCACGATTCGGTATCGATAGCCCCAAGAGCCCCAAGCCACACACTCATCTGTGGTGTGCCGTGACCCACCGGCAACCCCGCCAGGACCGGCACTCCGAGCGGCAGCAGCCGGTCTTTAAGCACGGGATAGGGATCTCCGCAGTCCACCCACGAACCGAGGGCGATCCCGCGCACGCCGTCGAAGGCACCCGCCTGCAAGAGCTGGGTGAGCATCCGGTCGATGCGGTAGGGCTCCTCGCCGATGTCCTCCAGCAGCGCGATCTTCCCGGCGAACGACGGGTGGTAGCGGGTGCCGCACATGGAGGCGAGCAGCGACAGGTTACCGCCCGCCAGTATGCCCTCGGCCCGGCCGGGAGCCAGCACCTGGTCGCCGACTACGGGCGGCGCCTGGCGGTCCAGGGCGGCCCGCAGGTGCTCCCAGGTACGCGGCTCGGCCCGCTTCTCGTTGGCGATCACGTCGCAGGCCGGCATCGGGCCGTGCAGCGTGGGCACGCCCAGCTCCGCCGCGAACGCGTGGTGCAGCGCCGTGATGTCACTCGACCCGATCAGCGTCTTGGGTCCCGCCGCGCGCATGAGGCCCCAGTCGAGCAGGCCGAGCAGCCTGGCCGCGCCGTAGCCGCCCCTGGCGCAGAACACCACGGAGACGGCCGGGTCACACCAGGCGGCCTGAAGATCGGCGGCGCGGGCCGCGTCGGTTCCGGCGAGATACGGAAGGTCCTGGCTGCCGAGAACGTGCTCGCCGACCACGACCTTCAGCCCGAGCCCCTCCAGGCGCTCGACCCCCCGCCTGAGCAGGATGGCGTTCGGTGGCCCCGAGGGCGAGACGACGGCGACGGTGTCACCCTGCCGCATTGATCAACTCCCGGACGGGCGGCGACGCCGACGTTGGCTTTTTCACTCGCCAAACGGTGTCACACTTACCTCTCGTATGCGACTTCCGCCCCACATCCTCGTGGTCAACGGCATCAAGGTCCGCAGGCCGGTCTTCCTGCTCGGTGCTCCGCACTCCGGCGCGGACCTGCTCGCCCGCGCCCTGAAACGGTCTCCTGGCTTCCACGTCACGATCGGCCGCACGTCCGTCGCCCATGTGGTGTACGCCTTCGCCCGCAAGCCGTCGATCGGCCAGACGTCAGGTGCCGTGCGCGTGCTGCGCGACGCGCTGGCCGAGTCGTGGCAGGTGCTGCCCCGCTCGTGCGGCCAGTGCGCCGAGGCGTGCAGGGAGGCGGGCGGCGTGATGAGCATGGGCCCGTGCGTGGCCACGAGCGAGGTGACCAGGTTCGGCGACGGCAGTCCCGACCTGCTCTACAGCGCGCCCGTGCTGCTGCGGGCCTTCCCCGACGCCCGGTTCGTGCAGCTCATCCGCGACGGCCGCGACGTGGTCGCCGACATGCTCGGCGACCCGGACTGCCTGGCCTGGTTCAAGCCGGTGATGCTGTCGGAGGAGACCGAGTTCCCCAATCCGTTCCTCGGCGTCAACCGCGATGAGCACCGCGACCGCTGGAAGGGCATGCCCGCCGCGGGCAAGAGCGCCCTGCGCTGGCGCAGCGCCGTACGGCTCAGCGCCACGCTGCGCAAGGAGCTGCCGCCTGACCAGCTCCTCACGCTGCGCTACGAGGATCTCGTGCAGCGGCCCGCGGAGCCGGTGGCGGCGCTCACCGAGTTCCTGGAGACGCGCGTCTCCAAGATCGGCTTGTACGCCCCGCGGGTCTCCGAGGTCGGCTCCTGGCGCACCCGCCTGCGGCCCGGCGACCTCACCCTGGTGGAGAAGGTCGCCAGGCAGGAGCTCACGCGACTGGGCTATCTGAAGCGCTGAACTGGGTGCGGTAGAGCTCGGCGTAGAGCCCGCCGCGCGCCAGCAACTCCTCGTGGCGGCCCCGCTCGGCGATGCGGCCGTCCTGCACGACGAGGATCTCGTCGGCCTCCCTGATCGTCGAGAGCCGGTGCGCGATCACCAGCGAGGTGCGACCGGCCAGCGCGGTCTTCAGCGCCTGCTGCACGGCCGCCTCCGACTCCGAGTCGAGGTGCGCGGTGGCCTCGTCGAGCACCACCACGCGCGGCGCCTTCAGCAGCAGCCTGGCCAGCGCCAGCCGCTGCTTCTCGCCGCCGGACAGCCGGTAGCCGCGGTCGCCCACGACCGTGTCCAGCCCGTCGGGGAGCGCCTCGATGAGGTCACCTATCTGCGCGGCCCTGAGAGCCTCCCAGATCTCCTCATCGCTCGCCCCTGGCCTGGCGTAACGGAGGTTGGCCCCGATCGTGTCATGGAAGAGATGAGCGTCCTGCATGACCACGCCCACGGTGTCGCGCAGCGAGGCGAGCGTGGCCTCGCGTACGTCGAGCCCGTTGATCCGCACCGCGCCCTCGTTGACGTCGTAGAGCCGCGAGACCAGCGAGGTGATCGTGGTCTTGCCCGCCCCCGACGGACCGACCAGGGCGATGAGCCGGCCGGGCCCGGCCGTGAACGACACGCCGCGCAGCACCTGCTGGGACGGGCCCGTGTCCTGCCTGGCCACCGACTCCAGGGAGGCCAGCGACACCTCCTCGGCCGCCGGGTAGCGGAACTCGACGTCGTCGAACTCGATCGTCACCGGCCCGTCCGGCAGCGGCCGCGCGCCGGGCTGCTCCGACACCATGGGCTTGAGGTCGAGGATCTCGAAGACCCGGTCGAAGCTGACGAGCGCGGTCATCACGTCCACCTGCACGTTCGACAGCGAGGTGAGCGGCCCGTACAGCCGCATCAGCAGGGCGGCCAGGGCCACCAGGGTGCCCAGCTCGAAGGCGCCGCCGACGGCCAGCACGCCGCCGATGCCGTACACCAGCGCGGTGGCCAGCGCCGCGACCAGGCCGAGCGCGACCCGGAACACGGTGCCGTACATGCCGACCGTCACGCCCACGTCGCGCACCCTGGCGGCGCGGGCGCTGTAGACGGCGGTGTCGTCCTCGGGGCGGCCGTAGAGCTTGGCCACCATCGCGCCCGCCACGTTGAACCGCTCGGTCGTGACCGAGCTCATCTCGGCGTCGAGCTGCATCTGCTCGCGGGTCAGGGCGGACATGCGCCGCCCGACCCACTTGGCGGGCACGATGAAGATCGGCAGCAGCACCAGCGCGACGGCCGTCACCTGCCACGACAACGCCAGCATCGCACCCAGCACCAGGACCAGGCTGATCACGTTGCTGACGACCGAGGACAACGTGCTGGTCACGGCGCGCTGGGCGCCGATCACGTCGCTGTTGAGCCGGCTGACCAGCGCGCCGGTCTGCGCGCGCATGAAGAACGCCACCGGCATGCGCTGCACGTGGTCGAACACCTCGGTGCGCAGGTCGTAGATCAGTCCTTCGCCGATGCGCGCGGAGAACCAGCGCTGCACGAGCGTGAGAGCCGCGTCGACCAGCGCGAGCGCGGCGATGGCCAGGGCCAGGCCGACCACGACGCCGCTTCGCCTGGGCAGGATGCCGTCGTCGATGATCGCCTTCATCAGCAGCGGGTTGGCGATCACGATCACCGCGCCCGCCATCACCAGCAGCAGGAACGCGGTTATCTGCCCGGTATAGGGCTTGGCGTAGCGCGCGATGCGCCGGACCGTGCCCGGGGTGAGCCGCTGCTTGGTCACGGAGCCGTCGCGCCGCAGGGACGCCCATACCTGGGGGCCGAAGCCCCCTCCCATCATCGCCATTCGGGGGTCCTCCTCCCCCGGCTCAGCACCCGGGAGCCCCGTGGGATTCCCGGGTCAGCTCAGCGCGAAACGCGGGCGCCGCCGGGCCGGCCCGACGCGGCACTCCGGCGGCTCCCGAGTCAGCGCGCCGCTCAGGCTCCGCCGAAGAGCGCCTTGAGGCGGCGTGCCTGCTCGACACCTTCCGCCACGCTCTGCTCCTCCAGGGTGCGCGCCCGCGCCCCCTGGAGGAGTCGCTTGGTCGCCGCCGCCGCGTCCCGGTTGGTCGACAGCAGCTCCGCGATCTTGTCTTGTACGGCTCGCGCCAGGTCATCCGCCGCGACCACGCGTTCGGCGAGGCCGATCCTCATGGCCTCCTCCGCCCCGATCGTCCTCGCGGTCAGGCAGATGTCGATCGCCTTGGCCAGCCCCACCAGCTCGACCAGTGGCTTGGTGCCGGTCAGATCGGGCACCAGCCCCAGTGCGGGCTCCTTCATGCAGAATTTGACGTCGTCGGCCACGATGCGCAGGTCACAGGCGAGCGCGAGCTGGAACCCCGCGCCGATCGCGTGCCCCTGCACGGCCGCTATGGAGACGATCTCCGGTCGGCGGAACCACAGGAACCCTTGTTGGGCCTTCCTGATCTGCTGCTCGAACGCTGTAGTGTCGAGTTGTGCCGCCGAGCTGAACGAGCCCTGTCCGGGCACTCCCTCAGGCGTGAACATTCGCAGGTCGATGCCTGCTGAGAAGGACGGTCCCTCGCCTTTCACGACGACGATGCGCACCTGCTCAGGCAGGTTGCCCCCGATGTCAGCCAGTGCCGCCCAGGTCGCGAACGTCTGTGCGTTTCGCTTACTGGGCCGGTCCAGCGCGATCGTCGCGATCTCACCGTCCACCTCGAAGCGAAGTCCGATCTCCGCCAGCCTTTCGGCAGAGACTTCCTCCGTGTACCCCCCACGCTGTGGCGCCTGCGCTTCCGCCATCGCCCGCTCCCTCATTGCCTTAGCCGTCGCGCCCGAGCCTACAGAATGTCATTCTGGGACTCGGGCGCGACGGCGGCTGACTTGGGACGAGCGGCTGCGGTCGCACGTTCCGAGGCGGCCGTCAGCGCTTGGACTTGCCTCGGGTCGCCCCGCCGCGCCCGCGCAGAGTCACACCGGACTCGCTCAGGATGCGGTGGATGAACCCGTAAGACCGACCGGTCGAAGCGGCCAGGGCGCGGATGCTCTCGCCCGCGGCGTAGCGCTTCTTGAGATCGCCGGCCAGTTTTTCACGATCGGCCCCGGTTACCCGGGTGCCCTTCTTCAGTGTCTCGGCCACGAGTACCTCCTGTAGTGCCGGACTTCCGCAGCGTTACTCCGCCATGATCAGTCATTTCAGCGGGATCGGCTACCTACTCCAGGGGAAAAGATCCCTACCCACCCAAATTAAGATCAGGCAAGTGCCACAAGATCGGAAAATTCCTCGCTCCACGCGTCTTCAGTTCCGTCTGGTAGCAAGATCACCCTATCCGGTGACAAGGCGTCAACGGCACCCTCGTCATGGGTAACGAGCACGATCGCTCCTGAATATGACCTCAGAGCGTTCAGAACTTGCTCGCGGCTGACCGGATCTAGGTTGTTCGTGGGCTCATCGAGCAGAAGTACGTTCGCACTAGACAGCACCAGCATGGCCAGCGCCAGCCGGGTCTTCTCGCCGCCGGACAGCACGCCCGCCGGCTTGTCGGAGTCGTCGCCGGAGAACAGGAAGGAGCCGAGCACCTTGCGCAACTCGGTGTCGGTGAACTTGTCGCCGGCCGAGCGCATGTTCTCCAGCAGGGTGCGCTCGGCGTCGAGGGTCTCGTGCTCCTGGGCGTAATAGCCGATCTTGAGGCCATGGCCGGGCCTGATCTCGCCGCTGTCGGGCTTTTCGACCCCGCCCAGCAGCCTCAGCAGGGTGGTCTTGCCCGCGCCGTTGAGGCCGAGGATCACGACCCGATGACCTCGGTCGATGGCCACGTCGACGTCGGTGAAGACCTCCAGCGAGCCGTAAGACTTGGACAGGCCCTCGCCCGTGAGCGGGGTGCGCCCGCAGGGCAGGGGCTCGGGAAAGCGCAGCTTGGCGACCTTGTCGCTCTGGCGCTCCTCCTCCGTGCCGGCCAGCAGCCGGTGCGCGCGGCGCATCATGTCCTGAGCGGCCTTGGCCTTGGTGGCCTTGGCCCGCATCTTGTCGGCCTGCGACAGCAGCGCGCCCGCCTGCTTCTCGGCGTTGGCCCGCTCGCGCTTCCTGCGCTTCTCGTCGGTCTCGCGCTGCGCCAGATAGGCCTTCCAGCCGACGTTGTAGTGGTCGATCACACTGCGGTTGGCGTCGAGGTGCAGCACCTTGTTGACCGTCGCTTCAAGAAGGCCCACGTCGTGACTGATGATCACCAAGCCGCCCTGATGCGATCGCAAAAAATCACGAAGCCACCCGATTGAGTCCGCATCTAGGTGGTTTGTCGGCTCGTCGAGAAGGAGAGTTTCCGCTCCGCTGAAAAGAATGCGTGCCAATTCCACGCGCCTTCGCTGGCCGCCGGAAAGCGTTTCCAGTGGCTGCCCGAGGACCCGGTCGGGCAGGCCCAGACTGGAGGCGATGGAGGCGGCCTCGGACTCGGCCGCGTAGCCGCCGAGCACGTGCATCTGGTCCTCGAGCCGGCCGTACTGCTTGACGGCCTTGTCGCGGGTGCGCACGTCGGCGGAGGACATGCCGAGCTCGGCCTCGCGCAGCTTGCGCAGCACCTCGTCGAGCCCTCTGGCCGACAGGATGCGGTCGCGGGCGAGCACCTGCAGGTCACCGGTGCGCGGGTCCTGCGGCAGGTAGCCGACGGCGCCGCTGGTGGTGACGCTGCCGGCGGCGGGCATGCCCTCGCCGGCCAGCACCTTGGTCAGCGTGGTCTTGCCCGCGCCGTTGCGGCCGACGAGCCCGATCTTGTCGCCGGGATTGACCCGGAACGAGGCGTTCTCTATGAGTAGCCGCGCGCCCGCGCGCAGCTCGATGTCACTGGCGATGATCATGATTGACGGAACACTCCCGAGCTAGGGGTAAGAAGAGGTGGGCGTGGGGGGACGCCGGTCAATCGGGAGTGTGCATACAGATCAGTGTAGGGCCCTCGCCGGGAGCCCCACCTCTGCTTAATCGTGCTCAATCGGCCGGCAAGTGGTCTCCGATCAGCGCGAGGTTCTGGATCGCGGCCAGGCCGTACTGGGCGGCGTCGTTGGTGGAGACGAACGGCGCCTCCAGCACGTACGCCAGGACGTGCGGCCCCTCGACCCGGGTCAGGCGCCAGTCCGGCTCGCGCTGCAGGGGGTTGCGGTTGAGCTGGTCGCCCTCGTCGAGGAAGAACTTGCGCCAGGCCAGGTCCGCCAGGTCGGCGTCGCCCGAGCGGGCCGCGCCGTACGCGGCCAGGCGGCTGTGCGCCTGCACCAGCGAGATGCCGCTCAGCGGCCGGCCCACCTCGGCGGCCTGCCGCTCGGCGGAGGCCAGGTAGAGCCGGCAGTAGTCCAGCCACGCCCGCTCGAACCCGGGGACGTCCAGATCGAGCGCGATGAGCTCGGAGCACATCTCGGGCAGCCCGAACACCGACGACAGGTGGGAGACGGAGATCTGGTCCCGCGAGGTGTCGAAGCGGCCCGTGGCCAGGTCGAGGCGGGCCTCGCCGGTCAGGAACCCGCGCGGCAGCGCCCCGATGCCGGCCATCGTGCCCAGCAGCCTGTCCTTGGCGTGCTCGTCGCCGTACCGCTCCCACCGGGTGAGCCAGGCCGCCGCGAGCGCGCCCCAGTCGGTGCCGAGCCCGACCGCCAGGGCGGACGGATCGGGGGTGTAGACGTCCTCGCGCACCTTGCGCGTGGGGTCGATCACGAGGAACGTCTCCTCGGGCCTGGCCAGCTCGTCGAGCAGGTCGCCGGTGCGCTCGTCGGCGGTCAGGTAGTAGAAGAAGCGCCGGTAGGCGGCGTTGGAGATGCGCAGCTGCTTGGCGCTGCATCCCCAGTGCTGCACGTTGTGCCTGGTGCCCAGGCCCTTCCAGCGGCCGAGGTGATAGACGTCGACCTCGCCGGTGTGGCGGGTCATGGCCTCGGCGAAGCGGAAGACGTCGGCCCGTCCCGTACGCAGATACTGGTACCAGAGCCACAGGTCGGGCGACAGCTCGGAGTTGTCCCAGGCGTAGCCGCCGACGTCGTAGCGCCAGGTGTGCCGGTCGGCGTCATAGGTGTGCATGACGTCGCCGTAGTCCCAGAAGCCGTACCACCTGCGCTGCTCCCGCTCGCGCCGATAGAAGTCGAACAGCAGGTCCAGCCGGTCCTCGATCGCGGCGTGGGCGGGCGTGGCGCGGTCGGGCAGCGCCCAGTCGCCGAACACCCCCGCCTCGCGGACGCGTTCCGGGGCGGCGGCCAGCAGCGCGGGCTCGTTCATCGCGTCCGCGTGCCCGGCCAGGGCCTGCGACGACGGCGTGGCGTCGTGGACGCGCAGCGTGAGCTCGTGGGTACGCGCGATGCCCTGGGCGTGGCCGAAGCCCGGCTCGTAGTCCTCGTAGGTGATCTCCAGGCCCTCCAGCTGCTCGGCGAAGGTGTCCTGGCCCATGCCGTCGTGGTAGAAGCGCAGGTCCATGGCGGGCGCGGAGGGCGACCAGAGCCAGACGGTCGCGGTGGCCAGGTCCGTGGCGGCGCCTCTGACGTCGAGCCGGGCCGGGTGCAGCCGCCAGAAGTCGCGCAGCCCGAAGCCGAGGCCGCCGCTCACGCCGCCGACGTAGCCGTACCCGGCCGAGCGGGTGCCCGACGGAACGGTCACCCAGGCGTGGCCGTCGGCGGTGCGTTTGCGCAGGGTGAAGCCGTCGGCCGAGCTCTGGTCGAGGGTGTAGTCGTTCCACGCGGGGATGAGGCGCAGGCGATCGGCCACCTCGGGGTTGCCGATCGGACCGCACGGCCTGCCCTCGACCTGGGCCCGCCGTACGGCTTCGCCGGGGTCGCGGCGCAGCCCGGTCAGGCCGCGTACCGCCTCGGTGAGGAAGCCGTCCTGCCCGGCCAGCCGTACGTGGCGGTCGTGGAGCTCGTCGCGCATGACCACGTCGGCGCGCAGGCCGAGCCCGGCCAGGAAGTCGCGTTCCGGGTCGCCGTCCCAGACGAAGGTGTGCATGACGCGCACGTCCTCGGCGCCCGCGTAGAAGTACAGGCGGACGGTGAACGGCAGCCGGCCGCCGTGGTCGCCCGTCAGGCGGATGACGGCCCGGACGGGTCCGTCCTGCTCGACGGTGACCTCACGGACGATGCCCGTGGCCTGCTCGCGGGTGACGGTGCCGCCCTCGTCCGGGGTGGGGCCGTCCTGGTGGAGGCTGACCAGGCGGATGTCCCTGGCGATCTCGCGGGAGCCGTGGGAGACGGAGCGGGCCAGCGTGCCGCCCGCCTCCTCGATCGTCCAGGTGACGGGGCCGGTGCCGACCCGCAGCACGCCGCCCGCACGGACGACGGTGACGGGCTGCTCCGGCACAGTGCCCGGTTGATCCGCCGCATCGTCCTGGTCGGCGCTCGGCTGTCCCGCCGCATCGTCCTGATCGGCGCTCGGCTGTCCCGCCGCGAGTTCGTACGACGCGGCGGGCTGGGCCTGTGGCCCGATCGCGTGTGCCGACCACTTGACCGACCCGTCCGGCCAGGTGGCGGTCACCCAGCTCTGCACCGGCACCGCGCGGCCCTCGGGATCGGTGAGCGCGAACGGGGAGTCGCGCTCCACCGTGCCGCGCGCCCACGGGACCCCCCAGGTCACGCCCTGTTCCTTGGGCCGGTCGAGCCAGTTCAGCGTGGTCAACAGATCTCCTTGAGTCGCCCGGCGACGATCGCCGCCACCTCGTCGGCGCCGCGAAAGCAGAAGTGGGTGTCGTCGGCGACCCCGTCGGGATAGAGCGGGTGCTCGCCGGGCGCGAAATGGGTGAACAGGGCCTTGGAGCCCTCGGGGCCGAGCCGTTCGTACAGCTCAGTGGTCGCGGCGGTCAGGTCGATCAGCGGCAGACCCTCGGCCGCCGCCAGCTCACGTACCTGGCCGGGATAGTCGCCGTGCGTCGGCACCAGCCGATCGCCGTCGAACCTGCGCCGCTGCACCGGCGTGCACAGCACCGGCAGCGTGCCAACCCCGCGCGCCTCCTCGGCGAAGACGCGCAGGTTGTCGCGGTACGGCAGGTCGGGTTCCTTCTGATCGTTGTGCCCGAACTGGAGCACCACGACGTCGCCGTGGGCGGCCTCCCGCAGGAGCGCCGCCCACAACCCCTCCGCCCGATGGCTGGCCGTGGTGGCGCCACCCTTGGCGAAGTTGCGCACCGGGCCGCCGACATGGGCGCCGAGTTGCGCCCCCCAGCCCGACATCGGCGCCTCGAACGCCGGGCAGGAGGCGACCGTCGAGTCACCGGCCAGCAGCACGGCTCGGGTCACTCCTTGACCGACCCGAGCAGCACGCCCTTGCTGAAGTGCTTCTGCAGGAACGGGTAGAAGAACAGGATCGGCAGCGTCGCGATGACGACCACCGCGAACTTCAGTCCCTGGGTGGGGAAGAACACGGACTCCAGCATGGCCATCGCGTTCTGGGCGTCAGGGCTGGTCAGCTGCCTGACGAGCACCTGCAGCGTCCACTTCTTGGAGTCGTCGATGTACAGCAGCGGCGACATGTAGTCGTTCCAGATGCCCACCGCGTAGAACAGCGAGAACGTCGCGATGATCGGCTTCGACAGGGGCAGCACGATCTTGAAGAAGACGCCCATCTCGTTGCAGCCGTCGATGCGCGCCGCCTCTTCCAGCGCCTGCGGCAGCTCCTGGAAGAAGCTCTTCACGATGATCAGATAGAACGGGTTGATCGCCAGCGGCAGGATCAGCGCCCAGTAGCTGTCGAGCAGCCCCAGGTCCCGCACCACCAGGTAGGTGGGGATCATGCCGCCGGTGAAGACCAGCGTGAAGATGACCAGGTTCAGGACCAGTGTCCGTCCCGGCAGGTACCGCTTGGCCAGCGGGTAGGCCATCGTGAACGTCAGCAGCACCTGCACCACCGTGCCCACCGCCGTCACGCAGATCGTGGTGAGCAGCGCCCGGACGAACGTGCCCGAGTCGAAGATGTACTCGTAGGTGGTGGTGACGAACTTCTCCGGCCACAGGAAGAACGGCCGCGAGGCGATCTCCGCCTCCGAGGCGAACGATCCGGCCAGCACGTACAGCAGCGGCAGGATCGTGATCAGCGCCAGGAACAGCAGCACGGCGATGTTGAGCACATCGAACACGCGGCTGCTGAGCGTGTGCTGGTGTGTGGGCGACTGGTTGGGCATTCAAGCGCTCCTTAGAACAGGCCACGCTGGCCGAGGCGCTTGGCCAGCCAGTTGGAGCCGAAGATCAGGAGGACGCCCACCAGTCCCTTGAACAGGCCGACGGCCGTGGAGTAGCTGAAGGCGCCCTGGGTGATGCCCATGTAGTAGACGAAGGTGTCGAACACGTCCGCCGACGAGCGGTTCAGCGCGCCGGTCATCAGCCAGATCTGCTCGAAACCGGTGTCGAGCAGGTGACCCGAGGTCAGGACGGCCATCACCACGATCGTGGGCCGGATCGCGGGCAGCGTGATGTGCCAGAACTGCCGGAAGCGCCCGGCGCCGTCCATGCGGGCCGCCTCGTACAGGTCGGTGTTCACGCCCGCCAGCGCGGCCAGGTAGATGATCGTGCCCCAGCCGGTCTGCTTCCACAGCAGCTGGAAGACGATGATCGGCCGGAACCAGTCGGGCTGGGCCACATAGTCGACCTTCTTGCCGCCGAGCAGCTCGTGGAAGAAGGTGGCGATCACCCCGAAGTCCACGGAGAACAGCAGGTACGTCAGTGAGGCGACGATCGTCCAGGACAGGAAGTGCGGAATGTAGACCAGCGACTGGATCGACCGCTTGAGCACGCTGTGCCGCAGCTCGTTCAGCATGAGCGCGACGATGATCGGCGCCGGGAAGACGAAGACCGCCGTCAGCAGCGCCAGGATGAGCGTGTTGAACATCAGGCGGCCGAAGTCCGGCCCGTTGAACAGCTCCTCGAAGTGCTTGAAGCCGACCCACGGGCTGCCGGAGTAGCCGAGGAACGGCAGGAAGTCCTGGAAGGCGATGGTCACGCCGTACATCGGCAGGTACTTGAAGACGACGAAGTACGCGAGACCGGGCAGCAGCATCAGGTACAGCCAGCGGTAACGCAGCATGGCGGTCCGGAAGGTCAGCCTCTCGCGGGGACGCCCGGGCTTGGTGGCCGCCTTCACGGGAGGCGGCGCCAGGTCGGTGGCCACAGCCACCTCCTTTCACAGAAGGGGCCCGGGAGTGTCCCGGGCCCCTTGGGCGAGATCAGTTGCCGAGCTTGGAGACCAGGTCGTTGGTCTCCGCGGCGATCTGCGTGCCGCCGTTGTCGTACCAGCGCTTGATCTCCGCCTTCAGCCCCGCCTCGTCGATCGCGCCGGAGATGAACTTGATCCGGGCGTCGGTGATGATCGGGTCGAGGGTCTGGCCCTTGGCGATGGTGGTGGGCGCCATGACCGGGAGCGCCGGGTTGTGCACGGCGGTCTTCAGGTCCTCCTCGGCCAGCTTGGTGCGCAGCGTGACCTGGTCCTGGTGCGGCTTGTCCGGGTAGAGGTCCGGGTAGGCGCCGAGGCCGACGCTGGCGGTGGTGCCGAGCTGGATGAACGCCTTGTCCACGTCCTGCTGGATCTGCTTGATCTTGGGGTCGTCCTGGTTGATGCGGGCGGCGCTACCGTCCTGGACCTTGAAGTTGCGGCCCTCGAGCCCGTTGCTCAGCAGGATCCCGCCCTCCTTGGAGGCCATCTTGTTCAGGACCGTCAGCACCTCGTCGAGCTGCTGCTCGGTCTGCACGCTCTGCCGCGGAATGGCGATGACGCCGTTGTAGCCGGTGAACGGGGAGGAGAACTTCTTGCCGTCCGAGCGCTTGAGGTTGCCGACCGTGACGACCTTGTCGAAGTCCTTGGGGTCCTGCTCCTTGAACAGGTCGAGCAGGTTGGTGCCGCGGACGTTGACATCGATGATGATGCCGCCCTTGCCCTGGATGAACGGGTCGTTCCACTTGGCCGAGTCGAGGGTGGCGTAGTCGGGGTTGACCAGGCCCTCGTCGACCATCTTCTTGACGAACTTGTTCGCCTCGATGAACTCGGGGGTGTCGAAGCCGGGGACGAGCTTGCCGCCGCGCTCACCCCAGCCGTTCGGGGCGCCGAACCAGGTCTCGATCACGTCATAGGGGCTGGAGCTGGCGTACTGCGGGGACGGCCACTTCGGGATGATCAGACCGTAGGTGTCCTTCTTGCCGTTGCCGTCGGGGTCCTTCTCCGTGAACGCCTTGGCGATGTCGTAGAGGTCGTCGACGGTCTCAGGCGTCTTCAGCCCGAGCTTCTCCATCCACTGCTTGTTGATCACGACGGCCGAGCGGAGCAGGGGGCGGATCCGGTAGATGCCGTAGATCTTGCCGTTGGTGGAGGAGTTCCGGACCGTCTGCGCGTCCCGGTTCTTCAGGTTCGGGTACTTGTCCAGCTTGTCGGTCAGGTCCCAGAACGCCCCAGCCTGGGCGGCGCGGACGAACGACGAGGTCTTGTCGCCCTGGATGACCATGATCTGCGGCATCTTGTCCGAGGCCAGCGTGACGTTGGTCTTGTCGTTGTAGTCGGCGTTGGGCACCCAGGTGATCTGGAGCTTCTTGCCGACGAGCTTTTCGACCGCCTGCTGCATCTCGCCCTTGGGGTCGGGGGCCGTGCCGAACAGCGGGACCATCATGGTCACCGTGCCGCTGTCGGCCTCACTGCCCCCACCGCCGCTGGAGCACGCGGACGCGAGTAGCGCCGCCGTCAGCGTTAGTGCACCGGCGATCAGCCGGCGACGAGATGCGCTCATGAGTTCCCTTTCGAATGCAGGCGCGCCTCGTTCTCCTCGAAGAAACGCAGGCAGAGCCACGTGTTGAGATAGATCCACGCACCGATGCTGATCACCGCGGTGAGAACGGGCGCCGCCGAGGTCACGAAGACGATGGTTGCGAGCGCGAACAGCAGCACCACTGACGAGGCCGGCCGAGTGAGCGCTAACAGCGACGCTTTGGGCAGGTAGGCCCACAGCGGTAGCTCATAGTGCGCGTAGAGCGGCCCGAGATAGGTCCCCACCCCGGCCAGCGCCACCATCGCCACCAAGGTCGCGATCCGCAACGCTGCCGAGCCGGGCCCGAGAGCGGAGAAGTACAGGTAGTTGCCCACGAGGATGGTGCCGAGCACCGCCACCGGCAGGATCAGCAGCGAGGCGCGGACGAACTCCCGCCGGTAGACGGTCCAGAATTCCGGCCAGGCCTGAAACGATTCACCCTGGCTGTGCCGCCGGGCCAGCGTGTAGGCGGCGACGGTGGCGGGCCCGAGCCCGAGGATCACGCCACCCAGGAGGGTGAACACGATCCAGAGGAGGTTCAGCCGGGCCGCCCAGATGAGCTCTGAGCAGGCAGCTTGAATTCTGATCGACGTGGCGGGATGGTTCATCCGGCACCACCTTCTCGTGGCGTGTGCGCGGACACGGGGGTGGAGTGTTGCGCCGCCGTTCCTAGTCCGTTTCGTACGGGTGAACGGCGGTTGGTGCGAAATTAGTGTTGAATCGACTCAATGTCAATGACGTGAAACCCGCAGATTCGCATACTCCCCGATCATCGGGGCCATCTGCCGGAATCCGATCTTGCCGCCACGCAGCGCGGGACCACCAGTGCTCCCGTCGTCCGTCCAGCGGAACGAGACCACATCGTTGATCGAGAAGGTGATCTCGCCGGCCAGGACATCCAGGCGCACGGCGTACGGCCCGTCGGCGTCCAGCGCCGCGGGCAGCGGGTCGGCACCCTGTGCGACCAGGTGAAACCCGTGGCTCTTGCGCAGATTGCAGGTGTGCAGAGCGCGCTCCGAAGCCCACATCCGTCGGAAATAGGACACGTGGTAGGCATCGATGTCGCCGTGGTGATACTGCTCGTACGGCCCGTTACGCGGCGCGAGGCCCGGATCGAACAGATCCTCACCACCCCGGCCGCGGGCATGGAAGAACATGATGCACAGCCCCGGCTCCCTGACCGGCCAGAAGTCCCATTCGATCCGTACGTCGGCGGGCAGGTCCTCGGGGCACCACAGCACCACGTTGGCCGCCTGCCCGTCAGCGGGCGGTCTGAGGCTCTCCAGCCGCATCCGCCCCATCGGGAACGTCGTCGCCCCGTCTCCTTCCAGCCGGAATCCCGCCAGGTCGTCGGGGCCGGCGAGCGGGTTGCGGTAGATCTCCGTCAAGGTGGGCTCCTGTGCAGGTCGCGGTGTCCGTCACGGTGGGCTCCTGTGCAGGTCGCGGTGTCCGTCACGGTGGGCTCCTGTGCAGGTCGCGGTGTCCGTCACGGTGGGCTCCTGTGCAGGTCGCTGGACTGCCGCACCACCAGGTCCGGCTGGAAGATGACCTGCCGGTGCCGGTGCAGCTCGGGCTCCGCCACCTCCTCCAGCAGCAGGTCTATGGCCGTACGCCCGAGCAGCTCGCGCGGCTGGCCGACCGACGACAGGGGCACGGTCGCCGCCGCGGCGAAGTCGATGTCGTCGTAGCCGACGATCGCCATGTCATGCGGCACCCGCAGCCCGTGCGCGGCCATGGCCTGCAGGAACCCCAGGGCGAGCAGGTCGTTGGCGCAGAAGGCGGCCGTCGGCCGCTCCTCGGCGGGCAGCGCCGCCACGCGCTCGCCCGCGATCCGCCCGTGGGCCACGCTCAGCGCGGGCATGAACCAGGCGACCAGCTCGACCCCGCCACCCGGCCCGCCGCCGGGCTCGACTCCCCCGCCCGGCTCGGTATCTCGTGCCTCGGAGACGGCGCTGGTGATCCCTAAATGCCGGTCTCCCACCTGCTTGATCGACTTCGGCCCGCCGACGAACAGGATCTTGCGATGGCCCCGCTCGATCAGGTGTACGCCGGCGATGTGGCCGCCGAGCCGATCGTCGACCGCCACCGAGCACTGGAGCCCGGTGGCCGCGCTGTCGACGAGCACCACGGGCGTGCCCCTGGCAGCGAGCTCGGCCAGCCTCGGACTGCTCGCGTCGACCGGCGTGATCAGTATGCCCATCACCCGCTGCTGTTCGAGCTGGTCGAGATGGCGCAGCTCGCGGGCCGGGTCGGCGGCGCTGTTGCACAGCACCACCATGGTGTCGTGCTCGTCCGCCAGGGCGTCGGCGCCCTGTGCGACGTCGGCGAAGAACGGGTTGGCCACGTCGAGCACGATCAGGCCGACCGTGCGGCTGCGGCCGACCCGCAGGTGGCGGGCCACCTCGTTGCGGACGAAACCCAGCTCGCGGATCGCGTCGAAGACGCGCTTACGCGTGGCGGGGGAGACGATCTCGGGGCGGTTGAGCACGTTGCTCACCGTGCCCACGGAGACGCGTGCCCGCTGCGCGACCTCCTTGATGTTCGTGGTCGACATTGATCCTCACGAGGCCGCTCCATTGTTGAACGCGGCTTATCATAGCCTTACTCATGATCTTTTTGAATCGACTCAAGACACCGATCTTCCGGCGAGCATACACTCATGATTAGTGCTCCCCCGACGGGCGTGCCCTCAGGTCTTATTGCTTCCGCCCGTAGCGGGTGGGTCCACCACGCGGATGCGTACCGCGCGGAACAGCGCGGGCGTGTCCATGAGTACGGCCAGCCTCGGGTCGGGGACGACGAGGAACGGCTCCGTCTCCAGCGCCAGCAGGCCGGCCAGGCGCCGGTCGGCGCGCAGCGCGTCAACG
The DNA here is from genome assembly GCF_050942315.1 of Nonomuraea sp. CA-143628. Taxonomy (NCBI): domain Bacteria; kingdom Bacillati; phylum Actinomycetota; class Actinomycetes; order Streptosporangiales; family Streptosporangiaceae; genus Nonomuraea; species Nonomuraea sp. CA-143628. The sequence goes on along the minus strand of NZ_CP192072.1, from coordinate 5,403,261 downwards.
GCCCGTCGATCGCCGCCGAGCACGACCGCGTCCAGCTCGCCCAGGCACGGCGACAGGACGCGCGCCACGGTCTCGGCCGCCGCCTCGAATGCCTGGTCCGCCTGGTTCCGGCGCCGTCTGGCGAAGCGCTGCTGCGACCACCCGCCCGCCGCGGTACGCCCCTGGACCAGACGGGACCCGACCTTGGACACTACCAGCCGCGACCCGTGGAACACGCCGGTCGCGTAACCGCCCATCCGTACCAGGATCACCCCCACGCGCCGCTCGGCCCGCGCGTGGGTGACGAGCCTGGTCACGTACGGTGGCCCGAGCGGCAGGGGCGGGAAGGGCACGTGCAGCTCCGCCAGCGCCCCGTCGGCGGCCACCAGGCGCACGACCAGCTCGTCGCCGGTGGCCTCGAACGGACCGTGCCGGTCGGCGAAGCCATCGATCCACGGGTGCACGCGCTCGGGCACGACGGACACCCACCGTCCCCCGCCCTTGGCCGGTCGCGCGCTCATGGGGGGAAGGTTAGCCGACCGTGGACCGGAGCCCGCGCGCCAAGAGGCCGGCCAACCGGAGCCCGCGTGACCGGAAGAGCGGCCAACCAGACCGCGCGCCGAAAATAGGGCCGCCCGCGTGCCCGAAAAGCCAGCCGGCCAGGGTCCGCGCCTGCCCCTCCCCGAGGGCCGGGAACTCTGAACGAAATATCGGTGAATTTCGTTTCGAGTCACTTCTGCCGAACCTGACACAAGCCCATCATCGCTACGTGTCTTCCCTGCTCACCAGCCCCGTGGTGGACCTCGACACGGGAGCCGTCATCGCGCGCCCGGCGGTCATAGACGCGGCGGGCTACCTCCGCCCCGACCCGCTACCGGTCGTACTGGAGTTGCCCATGCGGATCGTCCTGGGAGGCGCGGGGGCGCTGGCTCCCCTGCACGAGGCGCTGCGACGGTCGGGCAGGCACCCGCGCGAGGCCATCGTGCTGCTCACCGGCCCGTGCGGGCCCGCCGACCGCCCGGTGCTGAACGTGACGCTCAACGGGCTGCGCAACCTCGGCTACCTGCTGGGCTTCGCCGACGTGGGCGCGGAGAGCGTGCCCCTCGACGTCATCGCCGACGCCTCCCCGTACCTGCTGGCCCTGGCCCCGGAGCCCATTGGAGGGCTGCCCGGCGACCACCGGCCGGCGGCGGTGGCGCGGGCGGTCGTGGCGCTGGCCCGCGGCCTCGGCGCGCACGCGCTGGTCTCGGGGGTCGAGCGCGAGACGCAGCTGACCGCGGTGCGCGGCTGGGAGGTGCGGCTGGCCTGCGGGCCGCTGCTGAGCCCTGGACCCGATGGGAAGGTACGGGTGCCGCTCCCGCCCACTGAGGAGCCGTCGGCCACGGTACAGCTCGGGCCGCGCGTGCAGGAGTTCCTGCTGCCCGCCGTGACGCTGCCGGCCGGGGCCAAGGCGGAGGAGGTGGTGGCGGCGTTCGGGCAGGAGCCGTCGATCACCAGTGTGATCCTGGTGGACGAGTACCAGCGGCCCAAAGGGAGTCTGGACCGCAGCCGGTTCCTGCTGTCGTTCGCGGCCCGTTACGGGCACGCGCTGCACGGCGCGAAGCCCGCCCAGCGCCTGGCCGACCCGCCGCGCACGGTGCCGAAGACCACCCCCGCCGTGGCGGCCATGCGGGCGGCGGGCCAGGACTCCGGCCGCGTCTACGACGACCTGGTGGTGACCGACGAGCTGAACCGCTGCCTGGGCATCGTGCGGGTGTCGGACCTCATCCGGCACGTGGCCTGGGCAGGATGATCAATACAGGATAAAAGTGGTGACATGGACTGGACCCAGCCGTACGGACCGCTGATCGAGACCACCATGCGCGTACTGACCTGGAACGTCTGGGGAGAGTACGGCCCGCACGCCGAACGGTCCGCGGGAATCGGCAAGCTCGTCGGCGAGCTCGACCCCGACGTGATCACCCTGCAGGAGTGGGCGGGCCAGGCGACGGGCCTCGGCTACCACGAGGCGCACTCCTCGGGCCCGCTGCCCTGCGCGGTGCTGTCGCGCTGGCCGATCATCCGCCGGGAGGAGCACACTCTTCCGGGCGGCGCGACGGCGAGCACGGGGAAGCCGGCTGAAGCGATGGCGGGCAACGTGCTGTTCTGCGAGCTGGCGGGCCCGCGCGGGCCACTCCAGGTCTTCAGCGTGATCATCGGCTCCGTCCGGCTCGACGAGTCGGAGGTACGCCAGGCGCAGGTACGCGAGTTGACGGCGTACGTGGCCGCGACCGCTTCCCGGCGGCATCCGGCACTGGTGTGCGGCGACTTCAACGCGCCGCCGGACAGCGACGAGATGAGGATGCTGACCGGCAAGAGCGCGCCCGGCACGCCCGGCGTGGTGTTCTACGACGCCTGGGAGGTGGCCGGTCCCGGTGGTCACGGGCATACCTGGAGCAACGCCAACCCGTGGGCCCGGCCGGGCCTGTACCCGCCTCGCCGCATCGACTACGTGCTGAGCGCCTGGCCGCGCGCGGGCGGGGCGGGCCATCCGGTGCGCTGCGAGGTGGTGGGCGACGAGCCCGAGCCCGCCTCCGACCACTACGCGGTCCTGGCCGAGCTGCGCTACTAGCGCCGCTTTCCTGGCGCCGCGTTACCAGAACCTCAGAGCCACCCTTGTGACTTGGCGCGCTGGACCGCCTCGATGCGGTTGCGGGCATGCGTCTTCTGGATGGCCGACGACAGGTAGTTGCGTACCGTGCCTTCCGACAGGTGCAGGTGCCGGGCTATGTCGCCGATGGTCGAGCCGTCGACCGCCGCGGCCAGCACGTCCCGCTCGCGCGCCGACAGCGGATTGGGCCCCGCGCTGAGCGCCGCCGCCGCCAGGCCCGGGTCGATGACGCGCTCCCCCGCGTGTACGCGCCTGATCGCCGCCGCCAGCTCCCGGGCCGGGCTGTCCTTGACCAGGAAGGCCACCGCTCCCGCTTCCATGGCGGTCCGCAGGTAACCGGGACGGCCGAACGTGGTCAGGATCATCACCCGGCAGCCGGGCACCTGCGAGGTGATCTTGGCACTAGCGCTGAGGCCGTCCATGACGGGCATCTCGATGTCGAGCAGCGCGATGTCAGGCAGTTGCTGGACCGCGACGGCCACGGCCGCCTCGCCGTCGGCCGCCTCGCCGACGACCTCGATGTCGGGCTCCAGGCCGAGCAGCGAGGCCAGGGCGCCGCGCACCATGGCCTGGTCCTCGGCCAGGATCACGCGGATCACGCCGCCGCTCCCACGGGGACCAGCACCCGCAGCCGGAAGCCCGCCTTGGCCCCCGGCCCTGCCTCGACGTTCCCGCCCGCTTCGCGCACCCGCTCGGTCAGCCCTTCCAAACCACTGCCGAGCCGGAACGGCTGCTCGCCCCGCCCGTCGTCCATGATCTCCAGGATGGCGTGTTCGCCGTCGTACGTCACCTCGATCCGGCAGTTACTGGCCCGCGCGTGCCGTACGACATTGGTGGTGCCCTCGCGTACCGCCCAGCCGAACAGGCCGTCGAGCAGGCCGGGCAGCGGCGTGCCCGAGACCCGCACCAGCGGCTCCACGCCCGCCGCCCGCAGCACGGCCCTGGCGTTGTCGAGCTCTTCCGGCAGGCTGCGCTGCCGGTAACCGGTGACGGCCTCGCGTACCTCCGTCAGTGCCTTCCTGGCGACGGTCTCGATGTCCTGGATCTCCTGGAGCACCTTCGGGGAGTCCTCGGCCAGCCGCCCGGCCAGCTCGCTCTTGAGCACGATCAGCGACAGGCTGTGGCCGAGCAGGTCGTGCAGGTCGCGGGCGATGCGCAGCCGCTCGTCCGCCGCGGCGAGCCGGGCCACCTCGCCCTGCGCTTCACGCAGCCGCACGGCCAGCAGCCGGGTGTTGCGTACGCCGATGAACAGCGCGCCCAGCGTGACCACCTCCAGTCCCAGGATGAGGAGGGTCTCGCTGTCGGAATGGTGCAGCAGCCCACCGCCGATGACGACGGCCAGCATTCCGGCGATGCCGAAGACCGCCCGCCGGGCCGGCAGGATCATGGCGTAGATCACCGTGGAGTAGATGGGCAGGGCCAACCAGCCGCCGCCGAAGACGAACGCGCCGACCACCACCTGCGCCGTGGTGAAGGCGAGCAGCGGGTACGTCGACCGCGACCACTCCTTCATGCTGCGCGGGCTCGCGACGGTCGCCAGGTACGAGATCACGAACGCGATCAGCGACACCCACGCCCAGACGGCCTTGGCCCCGGTGAACTCCCCGCTCAGGATCTCCGCCACCGGGAAGAACAGGTAGACCATGCCGAAGCAGATCCCGAACAGCCGCCGGTAGCGGGACGAGGTCTCGCCCGTCCCGCCGAAGGTAAACCTGTCGGTCCAGCTCATGCCCGAACAGTAGCCCGCCGGTAGGCGTAGGCGGCCGCGCCGCCGAGCACGATCCCCCACGCCACCACGATCAGCGCGTCGGACATGGGCACGCCGTGGCCGGCGATCACGTTCCAGCCGAGGCTGGCGTAGTGGTAGGACGGCATGAAGCCGGCGATGGTCCGTATCGTGCCGCCGATGGCGTCGATGGGAAACCAGAGGCCGCCGAGCAGCGACAGGGCGAACATACAGATCATCGCGGCGGGCTGGGCGGCGTCGGCGCTCAGCAGGGAGCCGATGAACAACCCGAGCGCGATGAACGGGATCGCCCCTACCCACAGCGACAGCAGCAGCGCCACCCACTGGCCGGCGGGCATCGACACGCCCTGCTGCAGCACGGCCGCCACGCTGACCAGCAGCAGGGACGGCAGCACGAGGACCATCGCGGCGCCGAGCTTGGTGGCGATGATCGCCCAGCTCGGCAGCGGGGTGATCTGCAGCTGACGCAGCCAGCCGGACTGCCGCTCCTGCGCCCAGGGCACGGCCGAGCTCATCATGGACGAGGCGAGCGCGCCGTAGGAGGCCATCGACACCAGCAGGTAGGTGCTCATCCGCACGCCGGCCGCGTCTGTCTGGGTGCCGTAGATGTTGGCGTTGATCAGGTAGAACACGACGGGGAACAGCACCACGAAGATGATGTACCGGCGGTTGCGCAGCATCCGCAGCGCCTCGGTCTTGGCGTAGTAGAGCATCAGGACTCCCTGGTGAGGGCGAGGAAGGCGTCCTCTAGGTCGGCGCCGGCGAGGTGGAGGCCGCGCACGTCGAGCGTGGTGCCCCGGTAGAGGCCGGCGAGGGTCGCGTCGGCGTCGGAGGTGCGCAGCGTGGCCGTGCCCGCGGCGATCTCGACCGCCGTCACTCCGGGCAGCAGGTCGAGCCCGGCCGCGGGCTGCTCGCCGAGGGTGAAGCGGATGACCTGCCCGCCGACGCCCGCCTTGATCTGCGCGGCGGTGCCGTCGGCGACCACCTTGCCCCTGGCGATGACGATCACCCGGTCGGAGTGCTCGTCGGCCTCCTCCAGGTAGTGCGTGGCGAACAGCACGGTCCGGCCGCCCGCCGCGTACGCGCGCATGCTCTCCCAGAACCGCAGCCGGGACTCCACGTCCATGGCCGCGGTCGGCTCGTCCAGCAGCAGCGTCTTGGGCGCGCCCGCGATGGCCAGGGCGAACCTGACGCGCTGGGACTGGCCGCCCGACAGCTTGTTCGTGCGCCGCTTCACCAGATCGGTGAGGTCGGCCAGCTTGAGGATCTCCGCCAGGTCCAGCGGGTGAGGGTACAGGTTGCGGACCAGGTCGATGAGCTCCTGGACCGTCAGCTCGGGGATGAGCTGGCCGCTCTGCAGCATGGCGCCCATCTGGCCGGCCGCGACCGCCTGGCGGGGGGTGCGGCCGTACACGCTGACCGTCCCCCTGGAGGGCCGCAGCAGGCCGAGCAGCATGTTGATGGAGGTCGACTTGCCCGCGCCGTTGGGGCCGAGCAGGGCCACGGTCTTGCCGGGCTCTATCTCCAGGGACACATCATCGACGGCAAGGACGTCCCCGTAGTCCTTGCTGACGTGGTCGAACACGATGGCGTTCATGGCATCAACGCTAGGGCGGTGGATCTTGCCTGGTTAGTGCGTTACTTCCGGGGTTGACGGTGACATTTGTCAGGCGACGCGCCGCACCAGCCCGGTGTCGAGGCTGTAGTAGGCGCCGACCACGGTGGCCTTGCCGGATAACAGGGCGTCGGCTCTCAGCACCGACACCGTCCGTACGATGTGCGCGTGGACCATGTCATCCACCTCGCCGCTGGAGCAGGCATAAACCGGTTCGAGGGCGGCGACGATGCTGGGCAGTTCCCCGGGCAGCGTCTCCCGCTCGCGCAGCGCCCTGGCCGCCGCGGTGACGGCGCCGCAGCGCTGGTGTCCCAGGACGACGACGAGGCTGGCGCGTAAGTCCTGCGGGCCGTACTGGACCGCCGCGGTGACGAGCCGGTCGACGGTGTGCGCCGCCGTACGGACGACGAGCAGATCGCCCAGCCCGGCGTCGAAGACAACCTCGGGCGGCACCCGCGAGTCGATGCACGACAGCACCACCGCGTAGGGAGACTGCCCCGCCGCCACCTGCCTCCTGCGGGCGGGGTCCTGGCGAGGGCGGCGGGACGCGCCCGCCGCCCAGCGCCGGTTACCGCGCTGCAACGCCGCCCAGGCCTGCAGGGCGGCGGCATCACAGAACGGGACATAACTACGAGCAAGCGTTTCGTCACCCACAGCTAGCTGATTCCCGGACGGGACATCACCTAGCGGACAGATCTCAGAGGCGGCAGGCGTAGATGTCGGTGGCCAGGATGGCCCTTGCCCCGATCTCCCAGAGCTGGTCCATCACCTGCTGGTGCCCGCGCCGCCGGACCATCACCCGGACGGCGACCCAGCCCTCGCGGTGCAGCGGCGAGACCGTGGGCCCCTCCATGCCGGGCGTGAGCGCGATGGCCTCCTCGATCCGCTCGGCGCGGATGTCGTAGTCCATCATCACGAAGTCGCGGGCGTGCACGACGCCCTGCAGGCGGCGGACGAGCTGCTCGATGCCGGTGTCCGCGCCGTTGCCCTGCTGCCTGATCAGCACGGCCTCGGAGCGCATGATCGGCTCGCCGAACACCTCCAGGCCGACGTTGCGCAGCGTGGTGCCGGTCTCCACGACGTCGGCGACCGCGTCGGCCACGCCCAGCCTGATGGCGGTCTCGACCGCGCCGTCGAGCTTGATGACGCGGGCGTCGACGCCGGACTCCGACAGGTATTTGCCGAGCAGCCCGGCGTAGGAGGTGGCGATGCGCAGGCCGTCGAGGTCCTTGACCGACGTCATGGCACCGGCCCTGGCGGCCAGCCGGAAGGTGGAGCCGCCGAAGCCCAGCGGCATGATCTCCTCGACGGGTGCACCGGAGTCGATCCGCATGTCCCGGCCGGTGATGCCGGCGTCGAGCGTGCCCTCGCCGACGTAGACCGCGATGTCGCGCGGGCGCAGGAAGAACAGCTCGCAACCGTTGTCCTCGTCGACGACGACGAGCTCCTTGCTGTCCTTGCGGGACCGGTAACCGGCCTCCTTGAGCATGGTCTGGGCGGCCTCACTGAGCGCGCCCTTGTTGGGTACGGCCAGACGCAACATGTCCGTGGTGTCCTTGGTGTCTCGCGGGCTGTTAGGTGTACGGGCTGACGGGCGCGGGCGCCCTAGAGATGCTTGTACACCTCGTCCAGCCCGATGCCCTTGGCGAGCATGAGCACCTGAACGTGGTAGAGCAGCTGGGAGATCTCCTCGGCGGCTCGGTCACTCGACTCGTGCTCGGCGGCCATCCAGCTCTCGGCGGCCTCCTCGACGACCTTCTTGCCGATGGCATGGACGCCGGCGTCGAGGGCGGCCACGGTGCCCGAACCCTCGGGTCGGGTGCGTGCCTTCTCTGACAGCTCGGCGAACAGCTCTTCGAAGGTCTTCATGATCTCTCTCGTCGGTCGGCTGGCATGCGTGACAAGCCTAGTCTGCGCGCGTGGGTCAACGGACCCCCGTCCGCCACGCGAGACGCCGCCGCGGCTATAGAGCTGTTGACTATCAGATCTTGGTCATCTATCGTCACACCGGCTAAATCAATTGTTTGGGGCAATTATTCGCGATTTATGGAGACTTAGTGTCGACGGAAAGTCCCTTTCCGCATTCGCTCCGTGTCCTACTAAAACCGGAAATACTCCGGAATCCAGCACCCGTCTATGCCGCCTGGCGAGAAACCGAGCCGTTCTTCTGGTACGGCGAACTCGGCACCTGGGTGCTCACCCGGTATGCCGACTGCGCCGCCGTACTCAAAGGGCTGGACCGTTTCACCTCCGACTGGCGGCGGCTCGGCGAGCGGACGCCCGCCGAGCTGGTCATGTTGCAGACCGTCGATCCGCCCGACCACCCGCCCGTACGGCGGCTGCTCACCGCCGCCTACCGGGCCCAGGACCACGCGGCGCTGGCCGGACGCACCGAGCAGCGGGTACGGCGGCACCTGGCGGCGCTGGCGGGCACCGAGTTCGACTTCGTCCACCGGCTGGCCATCCCGCTGACCGTGGAGACGATCTGTGAGGTGCTGGGCGTGGATCCCCCGGACCTCGACTGGCTCAACTCCGTTTCCCCGCCCGTCATCGACACCATGGACGGCGGTCTGCGCCCCGAGGTGATACCGGCGGGCCTGGCCGCGCGGGCCGAACTCGACGCGTTAATGGAACGTTGGATGGTCGAGCATCACCCGGACGGCATGTTCGCATATATCAGTAAAAAGCTACCCGGCGCCAGCGTCGACCGCCAACTGGTGCTGAATTCGCTCCGCTCCACCTTCCACGCCGGCTTCGAATCCTCGGCCCGATTGCTGACGCTCTCCCTCCTGGCCCTGACCGAAAATCCCGACAGCCTCCGCGAATTCTCCAAAAATCCCGATTTAGCCGTTGAAGAGTTGATTCGCTATACCAGCCAGGTCCAGGTGCTCGCCCGCGGCTGCCTGACCGACACCGAAGTCGGCGGCCGGAAGGTCCGCAAGGGAGAGGGCGTGACGCTGATCATCGGCGCCGCCAACCGCGACCCCGCCGCCTTCCCCGACCCCGACACCCTTCGGCTGGACCGCTCCCCCAATCCCCACCTCGGCTTCGGCCGCGGCCTGCACGCCTGTTTGGGAGCCGGTATCGCCGCGATGCAGACCAGGGCGCTGTTCACCGAGCTCGCCCGCGGTTACCCGGCCGTCAGGCCGAGCGCCGAGCCGGTGATGTGGGACAGCGGCACCCTGCGCGGCGTACGGACTCTGCCCGTCGACCTGGGGAGGTGACCAGGCATGCGATACGCCTACTGACCGACGGTCGCCGTGGCCGGGGCAGGCCACGGCGACCGACACTTCACCTGGGGGGAACTCGATGAACCAGCCGGCGCCCACCCGCGCCCGATACCGGGACGCGCTGGCCGTGCCCGAGTTCCGGGCGATCTTCCTGTCGCATGTCGTCTGCATGCTGGGCACGATCGTGACCCAGTTCGCCCTCACCGTGCTGGTCTACCGCCAGACCGGCTCACCCTTCCTGGCCGCGCTGGTGTTCACCGTGGCGTTCGTCCCCTACCTGTTCGGCGGGGTGCTGCTGTCAGCACTGGCCGATCGGGTGGCGATCCGGCGCCTGCTGGTGGGCTGCAACCTGACGACGGCCGCGCTGGCCGCGGCCATGGCACTGCCCGGCTTACCCGTAGGCGTCGTGCTGGTGCTGGCGTTCGGGATGGGCCTGGTGGCCCCGGTCTTCGCGGGCGCGCGGGCCGCGGTGCTGCCGCGCGTGCTCGACGGCGAGGTCTACATCGCGGGCCGCAGCCTGTTCCGGCTGGTGGCGCAGGCCGCGCAGGTGGGCGGGTTCGCGCTCGGCGGGCTGCTGCTCATCGCACTGACCCCGCGCGCCGCCCTCCTGCTCAACACGGGCGCCTTCCTGGTGTCGGCGGCGCTGCTCGCCATAGGGGTCGAGGCCCGTCCCGCCGCCGCCTCGGCCCGGTCGCTCTCGCTCGTACGCGACTCGCTGGCGGGGCTCGGGCGGGTCTTCCGGCTGGTACGGCTGCGCCGCGTCCTGGTGTTCGGCTGGGCCGTGCCCGCCATCGGGGTGACACCCGAGGCACTGGCGGCGCCGTACGCCCACCTTGCCGGGTTCGGGACGGTAGGGCTGGGGCTCCTGATGTCGGCCCTGCCGGTCGGCACGGTCCTGGGTGAGCTCCTGTGCCTGTGGATCCCCTCGCCCGCCGGACGGCTGCGGCTGGTCGTGCCGCTGGCGCTGCTGATGTTCCTGCCGCAACTCGCCTTCGGCCTGCGCCCCGGACTGCCGTTCGCGGTCGGGCTGCTCGTGCTGTCGGGCATGGGCCTGGCGCACCACCTGGGACTGGACCAGCTCCTCATGGACACGGCCCCGGAGGAGGTGGTGGGCAGGGCATTGAGCATCCAGACGGCGGGGCTGATGTTCTGGCAGGGCATCGGCTTCGCCGTGGCAGGCTCGGCCGCCCAGTTGCTCTCACCGCCGGTGGTCATCACGGCCGCCGCGGTAGCCGGCCTCGCCCTGGTACCACTGCTCCGCCCCCGCTAGACATCCCCAAAGGGGCATCCCTCCCAAGGGACACCAGTCACAACGGACCGCCTTCTCCACCGAAGGGGGCATTCCCCTCAAAGAACCCCAGCCACAACGGACCGTGCGATTTGACCTTGCCGTAGCGTCAACGTGTCCAATAGGCCCCATGAGGATCGGCGAGCTTGCCGCACTGGCCGGGGTGTCCACCCGGACCGTGCGCCACTACCACCACCTGAACCTTCTCCCCGAGCCAGAACGGCTGGCCAACGGCTACCGGGAGTACCGGTTGCGAGACGCCGTGGCCCTCACCCGCGTACGCAGGCTGGCCGAGCTGGGCATGTCCCTGGACGAGATCCGCGACGTCCTGGCCGACGACCGGGGCCGGGAGCTGCGGGAAGTGCTCCTGGAGCTGGACGCCGACCTGGCCCGGCAGCAGGAGACGATCGGTCTCAGGCGGAACCGGCTGGCCGCGCTCCTGGCGGAGACGGACCTGCATCCCGACTCGACGGTGTCGCCGGAAATGGCGACGGTCCTGCGCGATCTGTCCGTCGAGGGCTCGAAGTTCGCCGAAATGGACCGGGAGCTGCTGGCTCTGATGGACACTGTGGCCGACCCCGCCGACCGGGCCGAGTTCATCGATCTGTTCCGCCCGCTCACCGAGCCCGAGGCGCTCGCTCGGGGACACGCCCTCTACGCGCGGCTGGACGAGCTCGCCGACGCCGACCCCGGCGACCCCCGCGTCACCACGCTCGCCGCCGACCTCGCCGCGCACTTTCCCGACGAGATGGTGACGGCGATGCTCGCGAACCTGGACTCGGCGCCCGATCACATGCGCCCGGCCACCCCCGAGGACGCAGATGGCGGGCAGTGGCTGACGACGATGTACGGCGAGATGCCCGCCGCCCAGGCCGAGGTGTTCCGGCTGGTCATGGTCATGCTGAAGGAGCGAGCGTGATGGTGCGGGTCGCGCGCGCCGTGCTGTTCGCCATGGTGCCCATGGAGCTGCTGCTCGCGGTCCTGCTCGTGTCCGGCGTGTCGCTGCCCGGCCCGCTGGTCGCGGCGGCCGAGGCGGCCGTCGTCGCCGTGCTCGTGCTGGAGGCGGTGACCCTGTACCGGCTGTTCGGCGCCGAGCGCCGGGGCGGCGCGGACCGGCGGACGGCGTTGCGGGCGGCCTATGGGCGGCTGGTCCCCGATCAGGTGCGGCGGATCGTGGGGTTCGACGCGAAGGGCATGGTCAGCCTCGCCCTGTGGGTCGCGCGGCGCCGCCACGGCGTGCCGCAGGGCGCCACCGCCCTCTCCTACTCCCGCGCGCAGACCTCCACGATGATGATCTTCCTGTTCGCGATGGTCATGGAGTTGATCGTCGCGGAGATCTTGCTGCGGGCGTTCGGCGCGCCGGTCGGCCTGCGCACCGTGTTCCTCGTGGTGGACGCCTATACGGTCCTGGTGGTGCTCGCGGTCATCGCGGCCTGCGTCACCCGGCCCCACGTCGTCTCCGCCGAGGAGGTACGCATCCGTTACGGCGCGTTCTTCGATTTGCGCGTCCCGCGCGAGCGGATCGCCCAGGTACGCCAGGTCCGCAACTTCAACGAGAACGGCACGATCAAGGTGGAGGTGGCGGGCGACCGGCTGGTCGTGGCGGTGGCCTCCCAGACCAACCTGATCCTCGAACTGACCGAACCGATCATCGCCGTCCGCCCCCTCGGCCGACGCGCCGAGGCCCGCGTGATCCGCTTCTTCGCCGACGATCCCGGAGCCGCGATGCACGCGCTGCGGCCCCGCCGGGAACACGTACCCGACTCCTGAGCGCAAAACGGCGCTGCCCGCCGTACCCCCGTTGAAGGGGTACGGCGGGCAGCGCCGTGCGTTGGTCAGCGTCGGCCACCGGCGCTCACCGGTGACCCGTCTGGGTCACCGATCGAAGCAGTGGCCGGAAACCGCCAGGGTCACCGGTCGAAGCAACAGCCGGTGCCGCTACGGAAACCGCCAGGGTCAGCGGTCGAAGCGGCGGCCGGTGCCGCTGCGGAAGCCGCCGTTGCCACGGTCGTCGGAGCGGTAGCCGCCACGCTCGTCCGAGCGGGCCCCGCCAGAGCGGTAGCCGTCGCGCGGACGGTCGTCGGTGCGGGCGGAACGGTCGCGGTCGGCCGAGAACGGGCGGCCACGGTCGCCACCGGCGGCGCGGGAGCCGCGGTCGTCCGAGCGGTAGCCGCCGCCACGCGGGCCGCGGTCGTCGGAACGGAAGCCACCCTGACGGTCGTCCGAGCGGTAACCACCCTGACGGTCATCGGAGCGGTAGCCGCCCTGACGGTCGTTGGAACGGTAGCCGCCACCCTGGCGGTCGTCCGAGCGCGCTCCGCTCTGACGGTCGTCGGAGCGGTAGCCGCCGCGCGGGCCGTCCGAGCGGGCCGGGCGGTCGTCGCGGTAGCCGCCGCCACGCGGGCCACGGTCACCGCCACGGTAGCCGCCGCCCTGGCCGCGGTCGCCGCCCCGGTCCTCGCCGAAGGTGCGGGGCTCCTGCGAGCCGCCCTCGGCGTGCCGGCGCGGGTAGCGGTCATCGCCGTCGTGACGACGGGGGCGCCGGTCGTCGCCCGAGGCGAAGGGGCGCTGCCCATCCTCGTGGCGGCGCGGACGGCGCTCGCCGTCGAACTCGCGGCGCGGACGGCGCCCGCGACGCTCGGAGCCACCGTGGCCGCCTTCGCGGCGGGGACGCAGCGGCTTGCGGACGTCGGGCTCCCAGACGGGGATGGGCTCGCCGCTCGGGACGCGGGCGCCCGTCACCTCGGCCAGACGGGGGTGGCCCGGCTCGGCCTTGAGGCGGAACGGGTGGATCCCGGCCCGGCGGGTGAGCTGGTCGGTCGAACGGCGCTCGCTCGGCAGCACCAGGGTGACCACGGTGCCCTTCTCGCCGGCGCGGGCGGTGCGGCCGCCGCGGTGCAGGTAGCTCTTGTGGTCCTGCGGCGGGTCGACGTGCAGCACAAGGCTGATGTTGTCGACGTGGATGCCGCGCGCCGCGACGTCGGTGCAGACGAGCACGTTGACGGAGCCCTCACGGAACTCGGCCAGGATGCGGGTGCGCTGGTTCTGGCGCTTGCCGCCGTGCAGGCCGCCCGACTTGATGCCGACGCGGGCCAGTTGCTTGCAGAGCCGGTCGACGCCGTGCTGGGTGCGGACGAAGATGATCGTACGGCCCTCGCGGTTGGCGATCTCCGCCGTGACGTCGAACTTGTCGTCACGCGAGACCTGCACCACGTGGTGCTCCATGAGCTCGACCGGGGAGGTCGCGGGGGCCACGGAGTGCGTGATCGGGTCCTTGAGGAAGCGCCGCACCAGCTTGTCGACGTCGCCGTCGAGCGTGGCCGAGAACAGCAGCCGCTGCCCGTCGGCCGGAGTCTGCGCGAGCAGCTCGGTGACGACGGGGAAGAAGCCCAGGTCGCACATGTGGTCGGCCTCGTCGAGGACGCTGACCTCGACGTCGCCCAGCGAGCACTCACCCTGGCGGATGAGGTCGCCCAGGCGGCCGGGGGTGGCGATGACGACGTCGACGCCGCGGCGCAGCGCCTCGATCTGCTTGCCCATCGACATGCCGCCGACGACGACCTTCATGCGCAGGCCGAGGCCCCGGCCGAGCGGCTCGAGGGCGTCGTGCACCTGGAGCGCGAGCTCACGGGTGGGGACGAGGATCATCGCGCGGGGGCGGCCCGGCGTGGGCCGGACACCGGAGATGCGGGCCATGAGGGGCAGCCCGAAGGCGAGGGTCTTGCCGGAGCCGGTCTGGCCGCGGCCGAGCACGTTGGCGCCGGTCAGGACGTCGGGGATGGTCGCGCTCTGGATCGGGAACGGGCTGTCGATGCCCTGCTTGGCCAGCCCGGAGACGAGCGGCTTCGGCAGGCCGAGCAGCTCGAACCCGGACGGACCCGGCTCGGGGGTGCTCTCGTTGAGCTCGGGCAGGACAGCGTCAAGCATGGTCACGAACTTCGTGCCTTTCAGTCGAAGTGGCGCGTCACTTCTGCGAAAAGGACGAGCCGGGACGTACGGCGGTGCCGTAGTTCATTGCGAGGCGCAGGTGACAGGCACCTGCTGGGTGGGGACTGGCCCGGAGGACAGGCCGTCTACGCGCACCCATTTGCCGGCCGCAGGCGGCGTTGAAACGCACATTGGTGCGCTAGGTGCACGTGTTGCCAACACGAGGAAGACACCATGTATTCCCCGAGTTGTCCGAATTTCGGACTTTGGCAGGCTGAAGCGGCTGACACCGAGATGCCAGCCGTACAGCAACGATCAGACGTTGAAGCCTAGCATACGAAGCTGCTCGCGCCCTTCGTCAGTGATCTTGTCCGGTCCCCACGGCGGGAGCCAGACCCAATTGATCTTAACATCGGAGACCATGCCCTCGAGCGCGGAATGCGCTTGATCCTCGATGACATCGGTCAGCGGGCAGGCCGCGCTGGTCAGCGTCATGTCGATGGTGGCCACGGGCTGGCCACCCTCGGCGGGGTCGAGATTGAGCCCGTAGATCAGGCCCAGGTCGACGACGTTGATGCCGAGCTCGGGGTCGACGACGTCCTTGAGCGCCTCCATGACCTCGTCGACGGTGGCCTCACCGTCGAACCCGGTCGGTGTCTCCACCGGCTTGCTCATCGCGCAGCACTCCTCACTACAGCGTCCTTGTAGGCCATCCACGACAACAGCGCGCACTTCACGCGCGCGGGGAACTTGGCCACGCCCGCGAACGCCACCGCGTCGCCGAGCACGTCCTCGTCGGCCTCCACCTTGCCCCGGCCTTGCATGAGCCGGGTGAACTCGTCGACCACGGACAGCGTCTCCTCGACCGTCGAGCCGGTGGTCAGCTCGTGCAGCACAGAGGCGGCGGCCTGGCTGATCGAACAGCCCTGCCCATCGTAGGAGACGTCCTCGATCTTGCCGGCCTCGCCCAGCCTGACCCGGAGCGTGATCTCGTCGCCGCACGTGGGGTTCACGTGGTGAACCTCGGCGTCGTAGGGATCACGCAGTCCCCGCCCCTGCGGGTGCTTGTAGTGTTCCAGGATAAGTTCCTGGTACATCGACTCGCCGATCATGGCTATGCGAACACCTTCTGAACGTGATGGAGGCCGCGGACCAAGGCGTCGATCTCGTCCGTGGTGTTGTACAGATAGAACGACGCCCTGGTGGTCGCCGGTATTCCGAAGCGCAGGTGCAGCGGTCGCGCGCAGTGGTGGCCGACCCGCACCGCGATGCCGAACTCGTCGTCGAGCAGTTGCCCGACGTCGTGCGGGTGGATGCCCTCGAGCGTGAACGACAGGGTGGCGCCCCGCTGGTCGAGCGAGTCGGGCCCGATCAGGCGCAGCGTGGGCACCTGGCGCAGCGCGTCGAGGGCGTAGGCCGTCAGGCCGCGCTCGTGCGCCTCGATGGCCTCCATGCCGACACCGGTCAGGTAGTCGACGGCCGCGCCGAGGCCGATGGCCTCGACGATCGGCGGCGTGCCCGCCTCGAACTTGTGCGGAACCGGCGCGTACGTCGAGTGGTCCATCCAGACGGCCTCGATCATCTCGCCGCCGCCCATGAACGGGGGCATGGCGTCGAGCAGCTCGGCCCGGCCCCACAGGACGCCGATGCCCGAGGGGCCGACCATCTTGTGGCCGGTGAAGGCCACGAAGTCGACACCCAGCGCGGCCATGTCCACGGCGTGGTGCGGGACCGACTGGGAGGCGTCGAGCATCACCAGCGCGCCCACCTCACGGGCCCGCCGGAGCACGTCGGCGACCGGGTTGACGGTGCCGAGCACGTTGGACTGGTGCGCGATCGACACGATCTTCGTGCGCTCGGTGATCAGTCCTGAAATATCCGAAATATCGAGGCGGCCGTCGTCCGTGACGCCGAACCACTTCAGGGTCGCCCCCGTGCGCTGCACCAGGAACTGCCACGGCACGATGTTGGAGTGGTGCTCCATCTCGGAGATCACCACCTCGTCGCCGGGGCCGAGGGTGAAGCGGGGGTCGGTGTTGCCCGGGTTGCCGAAGGAGTAGGCGACCAGGTTGAGCGCCTCGGAGGCGTTCTTGGTGAAGATCACCTCGTCGCGCGACGGGGCGCCGATGAACTCGGCCACCTTGTCGCGCGCGTTCTCGTAGGCCTCGGTCGACTCCGCGCCGAGCGCGTGCATGGCCCGCCCGACGTTGCTGTAGTGCATCGCCAGGTGCTCGCGGACGGTCTCGACGACCGCCGTGGGCTTCTGTGAGGAGTTGCCCGAGTCGAGGTAGACGAGCGGACGCCCGCCGGGCAGCTCGCGGGAGAGAACCGGGAAGTCCTTCCTGATCCTCTCCACGTCCAAGCTGGTGGAAGTCATGCAAGCGCCTTCGTGTACTGCTCGTAGCCTTCGGCCTCGAGCTTGTCGGCCAGCTCCGGCCCGCCCTCCTCCACGATCTTGCCGCCGGCGAAGACGTGGACGAAGTCGGGCTTCACGTACCGCAGGATTCGGGTGTAGTGCGTGATCAGCAGGATGCCCGTGTCGCCCGAGGCGCGGAAGCGGTTGATGCCCTCCGACACCACGCGCAGCGCGTCGACGTCGAGGCCGGAGTCGGTCTCGTCGAGCACCGCGATCTTCGGCTGGAGCAGCTCCAGCTGGAGGATCTCGTGGCGCTTCTTCTCACCGCCGGAGAAGCCCTCGTTGAGGTTGCGCTGGGCGAACGCGGCGTCGATGGACAGCGCGTCCATGCCGCTCTTGAGGTCCTTGGCGAACTGGCGCAGCTTGGGCGCCTCGCCGCGGATCGCGGTGACCGCGGAGCGCAGGAAGTTGGAGACCGACACGCCCGGGACCTCGACCGGGTACTGCATGGCGAGGAACAGGCCGGCGCGGGCCCGCTCGTCGACGGTCAGCTCCAGCAGGTCGACGCCGTCGAGCAGCACCTCGCCGCCGGTGATGGTGTATTTCGGGTGACCGGCGATGGCGTAGGCGAGGGTGGACTTGCCGGAGCCGTTCGGGCCCATGATGGCGTGGGTCTTGCCCGACTGCACGGTGAGGTTGACGCCGCGCAGGATTTCCTTGTCCTCGACGGCGACCTTCAGGTCACGGATCTCAAGGGTGGACATGTGTTTATGACTCCTTCGAGAGCGAGACGAGGACGTCGTCGCCGTCGATCTGGACTGTGTAGACGTTCACGGGTCGGATGGCGGGCGGGCCGGTGGGCTTGCCCGAGCGGATGTCGAAGCACGAGCCGTGCAGCCAGCACTCGAGCGTGCCGTCGTAGACCTCACCCTCGCTGAGCTTCACCTCGGCGTGGGAGCAGACGTCGTGCAGGGCGAACACCTCGCCGCCCTTGCGGACGAGCGCGACCGGGGTCTCCCCGACCTCCAGGCCGAGTACGCCCCCGTCGGGGATGTCCTCGACCTTGCACACCTTCTCGAAACTCATCGCGCGAGCTCCGCCTCCACCGCGTTCATGACGCGGTCACGGATCTCCGCCACCTGGATCTTCTCGATGAGCTGGCCGAGGAAGCCCCGGATGACCAGGCGACGGGCCTCGTCGAAGGGGATGCCGCGGGCCTGCAGGTAGAAGATGTGCTCGTCGTCGAGGCGCCCGGAGGCGCTGGCGTGGCCGGCGCCGGCCACCTCGCCGGTGAGGATCTCCAGGTTGGGCACCGAGTCGGCGCGGGCGCCGTCGGTGAGGATCAGGTTGCGGTTGAGCTCGTAGGTGTCGGTGCCCTCGGCCTCGACCCTGATGATCACGTCGCCGATCCACACGGCGTGCGCGTCCTCACCCTGCAGGGCGCCGCGGTAGTCGACGTTGCTCTTGCAGTGGGGCTGCGAGTGGTCGACCAGGAGGCGGTGCTCCAGGTGCTGGCCCGCGTCGACGAAGTAGACGCCGGACAGGTCGGCGTCGCCGCCGGGCCCGGTGTAGGACACGCTCGGCGACAGGCGCACCAGGTCGCCGCCCAGGGTCACCGCGAAGCCCCTGAACGTGGCGTCCTTGGCGAGCTGGGCGTGGTGGTGGGAGACATGTACGGAGTCGTCGTCCCAGTCCTGCAGGCTGACGACCTTGAGCGTGGCGCCGTCGCCGACGACGAACTCGATGTTGTCGGCGTAGACCGCGCTGCCCTGGTGCTCGATGACGACCACGGCCTCGGCCAGCGGCTCGACCACGACCACGATGTGGCCGTAGGTGGCCCCGTCGTTGCCGCCGCCGCGCACCTCGATACGGATGTGCTCGGCGGGCACCGACTCCTTGGGCACGGTCACGACCAGCGCCTTCTCGAAGGCGTTGTAGGCCTGCGCGCTGACGCGGTCGGCCGGCACGTACGCCTTGCCGATGCGCGCGTCCTCACGCCCGACCCACTCGGCGGTGACGCCCGCCGGGGTGTAGGCCTGGGTGAGCACCCGTCCGGTGATCTCCGCCTTGCCGCTGTGCAGGCCCTTCAGGCGGGACAGCGGCGTGAAGCGCCACGCCTCTTCGCGCCCTGTGGGGACCTCGAAGTCGTCCAGGTCGTAGGACGCCTTCTCGTGCAGGGTCGACAAGGGCTTCTCGGTCAGGCCCATCAGCCGACGGCTCCTTCCATCTGCAGCTCGATGAGGCGGTTGAGCTCGAGGGCGTACTCCATGGGGAGCTCGCGGGCGATCGGCTCGACGAAGCCGCGCACGATCATCGCCATCGCCTCGTCCTCGTTGAGACCGCGGCTCATGAGGTAGAACAGCTGGTCCTCGCTCACCTTGGAGACCGTGGCCTCGTGTCCCATCGAGACGTCGTCCTCGCGGACGTCGACGTAGGGGTAGGTGTCGGAGCGGCTGATCTGGTCGACCAGGAGCGCGTCGCACTTGACCGTGCTGGCGCTGCCGTGGGCGCCCTCTTCGATCTGCACCAGACCGCGGTAGGAGGTACGGCCGCCGCCGCGCGCCACCGACTTGGAGATCACGGTGGAGCTCGTGTGCGGAGCCAGGTGCACCATCTTGGACCCGGCGTCCTGGTGCTGGCCCTCGCCCGCGAAGGCGACGCTCAGCGTCTCGCCCTTGGCGTGCTCGCCCATCAGGTAGACGGCCGGGTACTTCATGGTGACCTTGGAGCCGATGTTGCCGTCGATCCACTCCATGGTCGCGCCCTCGTAGGCGACGGCGCGCTTGGTGACCAGGTTGTAGACGTTGTTGGACCAGTTCTGGATGGTCGTGTAACGGCAACGGGCGTTCTTCTTCACGACGATCTCGACGACCGCGGAGTGCAGCGAGTCGGAGGAGTAGATCGGCGCGGTGCAGCCCTCGACGTAGTGGACGTAGCTGCCCTCGTCGACGATGATCAGGGTCCGCTCGAACTGGCCCATGTTCTCGGTGTTGATCCGGAAGTAGGCCTGCAGCGGGATCTCGACCTCGACGTTCGGCGGCACGTAGATGAACGAGCCACCGGACCACACGGAGCTGTTGAGGGCGGCGAACTTGTTGTCGCCCACCGGGATGACCGAGCCGAAGTATTCCTTGAAGAGCTCCTCGTGCTCCCTCAGGCCCGTGTCGGTGTCGACGAAGATGACGCCCTTCTCCTCGAGGTCCTCACGGATCTTGTGATAGACGACCTCGGATTCGTACTGGGCGGCGACACCGGCGATGAGGCGCTGCTTCTCCGCCTCGGGGATGCCGAGCTTGTCGTAGGTGTTCTTGATGTCGTCGGGCAGCTCGTCCCAGGAAGCGGCCTGCTTCTCGGTCGAGCGCACGAAGTATTTGATGTTGTCGAAGTCGATGCCCGTGAGGTCGGAGCCCCAGGTGGGCAGGGGCTTCTTGCCGAACAGGCGGAGGCCCTTCAGGCGAAGGTCGAGCATCCACTCCGGCTCGTTCTTGAGCGCGGAGATGTTGCGGACGACCTCCTCGGACAGGCCACGCTTGGCCACCGCCCCTGCGGCATCCGAGTCGGACCAGCCGAACTTGTAATTCCCGAGGCCTTCCAGCTCCGGGCGGTCGGTGACAGTCACCTTCCGGTCTCCTTGCTTTTGTCGCTATGGGTGGCCCTGCTCGTCGCAAGACCCAGCGCGTGCGGGCTCACATGTGTGGTGCAGACCCCGTCGCCGTGCGCGATCGTGGCCAGGCGCTGCACGGGGGTGCCGAGCAGCTGCGCGAACGCCTCGGTCTCGGCCTCACACAGCTGCGGGAACTCCGCGGCCACGTGCGCCACCGGGCAGTGGTGCTGGCAGAGCTGGTCGCCGCCCAGATTGGCCTTGGTGGCCGAGGCGGCGTATCCATCCGCCGACAGCGCCTGCGCCAGCACTTGTACGCGCTGGTCGGCCGGCACCGTCCGCATGACCGGCTCCAGGCGCCGCAGCAGGCTGGACACCTGCGAACGGGCGAAGTCGGTCACGGCTTCCTCGCCCACGCGCTCGGCCAGGAAACGCAGCGCGCTACCGGCCAGGTCGTCGTAGGCGTGCTCGAAAGCACTGCGCCCCGCGTCGGTGATGGCGAACAGCTTGGCCGGCCGCCCTCTCCCGCGCTGCCCGCGCGGACGCACGGTGCGAGGCTCGATCATCCCGTCGGCCAGCAACGCGTCGAGGTGACGGCGGACGGCGGCGGGCGTGAGCCCGAGCCGCTCGCCCAGCGCGGCAGCCGCGACGGGACCGTGCTCAAGGATCAGCCGAGCCACACGGGCGCGGGTGCCGCGCTCGTGTCCATGTGACTCGATCGACGTGGGCACGTTTTTCACAACATCAGTGTGCCGTAATTCCTTCCCGGTTCACAAATGGATCCAGAAAGACGGGGAATGGAATTTCTCACGCAGGGTAGGCTTACCTAACTCTGCCGATGACCAGGAACGACACGGCCGAGCAGGCGATGAGCCCCAGCATCACCGAGGCCATCGGCACCGCCGTACCCGATCCCACCAGCCCGACCAGCGGCGCGGCCAGGGCGCCCAGCGCGAACTGGAGCACGCCGAGCAGGGCGGAGGCGCTGCCCGCGATCTGCTGCGGCTGGCTGGCCAGGGCCAGCGCGCCGGTGCCCGGAAGCACCAGGCCCTGGCCGCACATGATGACGAACAGCCCGGCGACGATGCCCGCCAGCCCCATGCCGATCGTGGCCGCGGCCAGCAGCAGCGCCGCGCCGGTCAGGCCCACGCACAGGCCGATGGCCACCAGCCGGGCCGGTGGCACCCGTCCCGAGAGCCGCCCGCCGACCTGCGCCATGAGGGTCAGGCCGAGCGCGTTGAGCCCGAAGATGAGCGAATACTGCTGCGGTGTGGCGTGGTAGACCTCCTGCAGCACGAATGGTGAGCCGGAGATGTAGCCGAACATGGCGGCGAAGGCCAGCCCGGCGGTCAGCGCGCCGCCCATGAACGAGCGGTCGCGCAGCAACTGCCAGAAGGTGCGCACGGTGTGGCCGAGCCCGCCGCTCTCCCGCTCGTAGGCGGGCAGCGTCTCACGCACCCCGCCGAGCACGGCCATGAGCAGCACGATGCCCGCCAGGCTCAGCGCGACGAACACCCCGCGCCAGGAGGTGAAGGCGAGCAGCTGCGCGCCCGCGATCGGGGCCAGGATCGGCGCGAGGCCGCTGACGAGCATGAGGGTGGCGAAGATGCGCGCGATGGCGGCGCCGTCGTACAGGTCGCGGACGACGGCCCGGACGATGACCAGGGCCGCGCCGCCGAGAATGCCCTGCAGCAGGCGGAAGACGATGAGCACGGGGACCGAGGGGGCGAAGGCGCACAGCAGCGAGGCGAGGGTGTAGCCGGCCACGCCCACGATCAGCGGCAGCCGGCGGCCGCGTACGTCGCTCACCGGCCCGGCGACCACCTGGCCGATGGAGACGCCGATGAGGCAGGCGGTCAATGTCAGCTGTACCTGGGCGGGCGTGCTGACCAGCTCACCGGTGATGGCGGGCAGCGCGGGCAGGTACATGTCGATCGAGAGCGGGCCGATGGCCGAGAGCGCTCCGAGAATGATTAACAGCAGTCCGCGGCGGTTGTCCTTGACGACAGGTGACGTGAGTGGCGTGGCTTCTGCCACGGACATGCGTGAACCCCTCTCCCTCGCAGGCGTGTGGCCCACGAGGGCCGAGGGATGAAACCAAACTCCGGTCTACCGAATTCCCGGTTATGGGATGTTTAGCTGATTTCGTGGAGTTGGATCACGGACAGTGCCGCGCCCTGCGGGTCGGTGAGCATGGCGAAGCGCCCGGGAGGCGCGTCCATGGCCCCGACCAGGATCGTGGCGCCCGCGCGCTCGGCCGCGGCGACGGTGGCGTCGAGGTCGTCGACGGCGAAGTACGTCATCCAGTGGGACGGTGTCTCCGGCGGATAGTTCGGCGACAGCTCGATCATGCCGGCGATGCTCGCCTCCCCGAGATGCCACTCGGTGTACTTGACGCCGTCCATCTCCTGGTGGTGCGGGGTCCAGCCGAAGACGGCCGGGTAGAACCGCTCCGCGCTCGCGACGTCGCGGCTGACGAGCTCGTTCCAGCAGAAGGAGACCGGCTCGTTGACCAGCTCGGCGCCGTTGTGGCGGCCGGCCTGCCAGGCCGACACGAACGACCCGTCGGGGGCCTGGAAGACGGCCATGGTGCCTTCCTCGAACACCTGCAGGGGCTCCACGACGACGGTCCCGCCCGCGTTCTTGACCCGGTCGGCGGTGGCGGCTGCGTCGTCGATGGCGATATAGGTGTTCCAGGTCGAGGGCATGCCTTCCCCCATGACGGGGCCCACTCCGGCGACCTTCTCGCCGTCGTAGGTGAACTGGCCGTAGCCCCCGGCCGCCGGGTCGTCGATCATCTCCGCCTGCCAGCCGAAGACGTCGTCGTAGAAGCGGACGGACGCCTCGACGTCGGTGCTCGACAGATCCACCCAGCACGGAACACCGGGCTCATAGCCACTACGCTGTGACATGGAAACCTCCTGTGATGTGGACGTCACTCTCAGACTTTCACTCCCGGTGGGGACTTTCCGGGAAACGGCCGGGTCAACAGCTGTCCATATCCGGCCACGCGATCGACCACGCGATCGGCCCGGTGATCAGTCGCGTGCGGGCCGGGCAGGGTTGCCAGCCGGACCGCCGCGGACAGTCCCTAAACTCGTGGCCATGGAATCCCCAGCCGTCGAGCTCATCGACCTGGTCAAGCGTTACGGCGGCGCCACGGCGATCGACGGCCTGACGCTGCGCGCCGAGCGGGGCGCGGTCACCGCCGTGCTCGGGCCCAACGGCGCCGGCAAGACCTCCACGGTCGAGATCTGCGAGGGGTTCCGCGAGGCCGACTCCGGCACCGTACGCGTCCTGGGCCTGCCGCCCGACCAGCCCGCGCTGCGGCCCCGGGTGGGCGTGATGCTCCAGGCGGGCGGCGTGCCGCCCGCGGTGCGCTGCGGTGAGTGGCTGCGCCTGGTCTCGCGCTTCTACGCCCGCCCGCTCGACGCCGGCGCCCTTCTGGTACGCCTCGGCCTGGCCGACCACGCCCGCACCCCTTACCGCCGCCTGTCGGGGGGCCAGCAGCAACGGCTCTCCCTGGCCGCGGCGGTGATCGGCCGGCCGGAGCTGGTCTTCCTCGACGAGCCGACGGCCGGGCTCGACCCGCAGGCCAGGCACGCCTGCTGGGACCTGGTGGGCGAGCTGCGGGCCGCGGGGGTCTCCGTGGTGCTCACCACCCACCACATGGACGAGGCCGAACGGCTGGCCGACCACGTGGTGATCATCGATCGGGGCCGGGTGGTGGCCGAGGGCAGCCCGGCGTCGCTGACCGGGGCCGAGCGGCAGCTGCGCTTCCGGGCCCGGCCGGGACTCTCGCTGGACGAGTTGCTCCACGCGTTGCCGGGGGGCAGCGCGGCCAAGGAGTCGCCCGCCGGCCACTACATCATCGAGGGCCAGGTGGGCCCGGAGCTGCTGGCGACCGTGACGACCTGGTGCGCCGCCGAGGGCGTCATGGCCGACGACCTGAGCATCGAGCGCCGCACGCTCGAAGACGTCTTCCTGGAGCTGACCGGCAGGGAGCTGCGATGACCACGCTCGACTTCACCCCCGCCCCGGCGGCGGCGCCGTTCGCCCGCATGGTGCTGGCGCAGGCGGCGGCCGAGACGCGCGCGACGCTGCGCAACGGCGAGCAGCTGCTGCTGACGCTGATCATCCCGGTGCTGCTGCTCGTCGGGTTCTCACTGGCTCCGCTGATCGACGTCGGCGGGGGCAGGCGCATCGACTTCCTCGCGCCGGGCGTGCTCGCGCTGGCGATCATGTCGACGGCGTTCACCGGGCAGGCGATCGCGACGGGCTTCGAGCGCCGCTACGGCGTGCTGAAGCGGCTCGGCGCGACTCCCCTGTCGCGGGCCGGGCTGCTGCTGGCCAAGACGGTGGCGGTGCTCGCGGTCGAGGGCGTCCAGGTCGTGGTGATCGTGGCGGTCGCGCTGGCGCTCGGCTGGCGGCCCCAGGGCTCGCCGGTGGGGGCGCTGCTGCTCGTGCTGCTGGGGACGGCGGCGTTCAGCGGGCTGGGGCTGCTCATGGCGGGCGTGCTGCGGGCCGAGGCGACGCTGGCCGCGGCCAACCTCGTCTACCTGGTGCTGCTCGGGGCGGGCGGGGTGATCTTCCCGCTGGCGAAGTTCCCCGCCGGGATGCGGCCGGCCCTGGAGGTGCTGCCGATCTCGGCGCTGACCGGCGGGCTGCGTTCCGTGCTCGCCGGGGGCGCGGCCGTGCCGCTGACGGCGCTGGCGGTGCTGGCCTCCTGGGCGGTGCTGTCGCTCGGCATCGCCGCGCGCACGTTCCGCTGGGAGTGAGCGGGGGCCTGAGCTGGGCCAGGCTTACAAGGTCCCAAGCTGAGCGGGCCGGTGTTGAGCGCGGCTGTACGGGGTGTCAGGCGCGGCCGGTGACGCTGTAGCGGTGGCGGCCGATGACGGCGACCACGGTGAGCGGCACCGCCAAGGCCGCCGAGACCCCGAACAGCAGCGCGTACCTGCCGTCCTGAGCCGCCGGGCCGCCCGCCCACGACGACACCGCGCTGCCGACGAACAGCGCCGCGGCGAAGAAGGCCACGCTGGTCCCCCTGGCGTTGGGCGCGACAGTGGTGATCCAGGTCTGCAGCGAGGAGTGCATGAACGACCACCCGACGCCCAGCAGCAGCGCGGTGGCGCCGACGGTCGCCAGGCTGACGTGGACGGCCACGAGCGCGTACCCGGCGCAGAGGTGCGCTCCACCGACGGCGATGAGCACGGGCGGGGACCACGTCCGCGACAGGCGTTTGACCAGTCTGCTGAACAGCCACAGGCCCACGCCGTAGGTGGCGGTGGCCAGACCGGCGACCGCCGCCCTGACCCCGTCGTGCTCCAGGGCCGTGGCGAGGAAGGACATCGTGCCGAGCAGCACCGCGCCCTCCACGAAGGCCAGCCCGAACACCAGCAGCGCCCACGGCTCGCGCAGCACCGCGCCCACGTGCCTGCCCAGCCCGCCGATCTCGGCCCGGGGCGGCTCGGGCAGGGAGCGCAGCGCGAGCGCGCAGGCCAGCGCGCAGGCCGCGGGAACGGTGAACGCCACGTGCCAGTCGACCAGGTCGGCGAGCACGCCGCCGAGACCGGTGGCCATGGCGATGCCCAGGGCTCCCGCGCCCATCAGGTCCGACAGGGCGCGCTGCCGTACGACGGGCGCGACCGTGTCACCGACGTACGTGAGCGAGGTCGGGATCACCGCGCCGAAGCAGGCGCCGGCCACGATCCTCGACACCACCAGCGCGCCCAGCACCGGCATCAGGGCGGAGGCCACCCCGGCCAGCGCGGCGCCGAACATCGCCGCCCGCATCACCCGCACCCGGCCGAACCGGTCGGAGAGCACGCCCCACAGCGGCTGCGTCAGGCCGTAGGCCAGGTAGTAGCCGCTGGCGACCGCGACCGCCGCCGACAGCGGGACGCCGAGGTCGGCGGCGATCAGGACGAGCATGGGGTTCACGGCGAACCGGTCGAAGCTGCTGACGAAAATGGCCACGGACAGCACGAGCGGGGGACGGACGAGGGAGGCCGGGGGTGCGGTCATAACTCCATGGTCAATTGTCGGCTTCAACGGTTAAGTGCGTATTAATACCACCCTAGTGGGGGAATGTCGGCCCAGCTCGGTACCGTTCTACCCGCCGTCCCGCTACTGAGCCCGTCGTGCCTACTGAGGAGTGCTGTGAGCGCCTTCGCCCTTGATGATCCCTTCGACCGGGGATCGGGCCTGCCCAGACCCGGCAGTGTGCTGCGCAGCGCCGCCGACTCGATCCCGCCTTCCGGGCTGGTACTGCTGGCGATCTTCTCCGTGCAGCTGGGGGCGGGCTTCGCCAAGGAGCTGTTCGCGGCGCTGCCGCCGAGCGCGGTGGTGTTCCTGCGCATCGCCGCGGGCGCGTTGATCATGGGCGCGGTGGCCAGGCCCAAGCTGAAGGGGATGTCGTGGCGTGACCTGGGAGTCGGGCTCACCTTCGGCGTGACGCTGGCACTGATGAACCTCTCGTTCTACGAGGCGATAGCGCGGCTGCCCTTGGGGATCGCGGTGGCGATCGAGTTCCTCGGGCCGCTGGGCGTGGCGGTGGCCGCCTCCAGGCGGCGGCTCGACCTGGTGTGGATCGGCCTGGCGGCGGCGGGCGTGGCGCTGCTCGCACCCTGGGGCCAGTCGGCGTCGGTGAGCTGGGCCGGAATCGGGTTCGCGCTGGGGGCGGGAGTGTTCTGGGGGGCCTACATCCTGCTGTCGGCCTCGGTGGGGCGGCGCTTCCCCGGCACCACCGGGCTGTCGGTCGCGATGATCGTGTCGGCCGTGGTGGTCGCGCCGGTGGGCATCGCGTCGGGCGGTGGCGACCTGCTCCAGCCGCATCTGCTGCTGATCGGGCTGGGGGTGGGGCTGCTGTCGTCGGTGATCCCGTACTCGCTGGAGCTGCAGGCGCTGCGGCGGATGCCGAAGCACGTGTTCGGCATCCTGATGAGCCTGGAGCCCGCGGCGGCCGCGCTGGTCGGCGTGCTGGTGCTGAGCGAGATGCTGCACGCGCAGCAGTGGGCGGCGATCATCTGCATCGTGGCCGCGAGCCTGGGCACGACCCGCGCGACGAAGAAGAAGTAGCCTCCCGGACGTGATCACTTGTCCGGGCCGGCCCGGACAAGTGATCAGTGCGGGTCGGCCCAGATGCCGCGGACGTGCTGGATGTGCTCGGACATGATGTGGCGGGCCGCCTCGGTGTCACCGGCCTTGAGCGCGTCGAGCAACGCGACGTGCTCGCGGGCCGAGTCCGACAGCGTGCCGCGCTCCGACAGCTGCGACAGGCCGTAGAGCCGGGCCCGGTTGCGCAGGTCCTTGACCACCTCGACCAGGTGGGCGTTGCCCGACAGCGTCAGCAGCTCCACGTGGAAGCGCAGGTCGGCGTCCACGTACGCGAGCAGGTCACCCCGCTCGGCGGCGGCGACGATCTCCTCGGCGACCGGCCGCAGCCGCTCGAAGTCGGCCGCGCGCGAGCTGTCGGCCAGGCGGGTCACGGTGGGCACCTCGATGAGCTGCCGGATCTCGGTCAGCTCGTCGAGATCGCGGTCGGACAGCTCGGTGACCCGGAAGCCCTTGTTGCGCACCGCCTCGACCAGGCCCTCCTTGGCCAGGTCGAGCATGGCCTCACGGACCGGCGTCGCGGAGACGCCGAACTGCGCGGCCAGCACCGGCGCGGAGTAGACCACCCCCGGGCGCATCTCACCCGTGATCAACGCGGCGCGGAGCGCGTGCGCGACCTGCTCGCGCAAGCTCTGCCGCTCGCCCACCATCGGCAGGTCGAGCCGGTCCTCGGCAGCCATCCGGCCATCCCTTCGCTCAGTACACGCCCGCTGATCACCCCCGCTGGGGCGCCCCGCTAAACCCACGCCTCGTACGCGGCCGCGGCGACCACCAGGTCCTCCCACGCCATCCCGGTGCTCTTGAACACGCGGGGACCGGTGCCCGCAGGAACCCGGCCGGCGATCAGGTCGGCGAGGTTCCCGGCGAGATGACCGGTGGTGATCGTACCTTGGCGCACCGGGATGACCACATCCCCCGCTTCGGCCAGTGCCGCCGACCTGGCCTCGACGACGACCGTGGCGCGGGCGACGAGGTCTCCGTCCAGCTCACGGGCCTCCGGTTCGTGCGATCCGACCGCGACCACCGTGGCGTCGTCGCGGACCAGCTCGCCGGGAAAGAGCGGCTCCCTGGCCGTGGTGCAGCAGGCGATCAGGTCCGCCTCCGCCACGGCGCTCAGGTCCGGATCCTTGCCGTGCACCGCGCGGGCCGACAGACCGTGGTCGCGGCAGCGGGCGGCCAGGCTCTCGGCGCGTTCGGGGTCGCGGCCGACGACCGTGACCCGTTCGACCGGCCGGACCGCGCCCAGCGCGAGGATGTGCCCCCACGCCTGCGGGCCCGTGCCGAACACCACCAGGTTACGCGCGTCCGGCCCGGCCAGGTGCTTGACGGCGAGCGCCGAGACCGCCGGGGTGCGCAGCGAGGTGAGCGTGATGCCGTCCATGGCGGCCAGCGGGCTCAGGGTGTCGCCGTCGAGCAGCAGGTACGTCCCCTGGATGCGGGGCAGCCCGCGCTCGGCGTTGCCGGGCGCGATGGTGACGGCCTTCACGCCCGCGTACCGTCCGGCGGCGGCGGGCATCAGCAGGAGCTGCCCGGCGGGCAGTTCGACGATCGGCCGCAGCGGCGTCTCCTCCGGATCGAGCCCGTCCCGCAGAGCCTCTTCCAGGATGCGTACGGCCCGCGCCACGGGCACCAGCCGCTCGATGGTGGCGGCGTCGAGGTAGGGCAGCGCGTTCACCGCAGCACGAACCCGGTGCCGAGGGGGTCTTCCGGATCGAGCTCGAAGGTGTGCCGCCCGGTGCGGTAGGCCATGCCCTCGATCTCGGCGACCACGCCCTGGTCGGTCACCTTCCCCACGGTGGCGACGAACGTGCCGCCCGCGATGCCGGTGTGGATCAGCGGACCCTGGTGGCCGTCGTCGTACAGCAGGGCGAGCCGGGCGGCCGTGCCGGACCCGCACGGCGAGCGGTCCACCTCGCCGTCGGCGAACACGGTCACGTTGCGCTGGCGCAATCCTTCCCCCGGTTCGTCCTCGTAGAAGATCACCCCGTAGACGCCGGACAGCCGGTCGTCCGACGGATGCCGCGTGGCCGGGTGGCCCGCCAGGGCGGCCTTGATCCGGCGGCCGTGGCCGACGAACTCCGTCAGGCTCCCGGCCTCGACGGACAGGCCGACGGCCGAGGCGGGCAGGGTGGCGTAGATGGCTCCGCCGTACGCCAGGTCGACCTCGACACCGGCGACGGGGAGGGCGCGCGCGATGGCGTACGACGGGACGTTGACGAAGGTCACCGACTCGACGCGATCCCGTGAGCCGCGGACGCGGGCGGTGACGCGGCCCGAGGGCACGTCGACGACCACGTCCGTCTCGCCGCCGGGGTCCGCCTCGACCAGGCCCTCGCGGACGGCGTGCACGCCGAGCGCGATCGTGCCGTGGCCGCAGGCGGTGGAGTAGCCGTCCTTGTGCCAGAACAGCGCGCCGAAGTGGGCGCCGCGGTCGTCGGGCGGGACCAGGAAGCAGCCGTACATGTCGGCGTGGCCGCGCGGCTCGTGGCAGAGCAGCCGGCGTACCCGCTCGGCCGGGCCGTCAGGTGCGGCGGCCCGGCGTTCGAGGACGGTGGCGCCCGGGATGTCCGGGGCGCCACCGGTGACGATCCTGAACGGCTCGCCGGCGGTGTGGTAGTCGACGGTGGTGACGCTCACAGCTCGAATCCCTCGGGGAACGGGTCGCGCGGGTCGAGGAAGTACTGGGCGGTGCCGGTGACCCAGGCGCGCCCAGTGATGGCCGGCACGACCGCGGGCCGCCCGCCGACCGTGGTCTCCCCCAGCAGACGGCCGATGAAACGGGTGCCGATGAACGATTCGTTGACGAACTCGCCGCTGCCCGGCCCCTCGCTCACGGCCAGCTGGCCACGGGCGTGCAGCTGGGCCATCCGGGCGCTGGTGCCGGTGCCGCACGGCGAGCGGTCGAACCAGCCCGGGTAGATGGCCATCGCGTGCCGCGAATGGTGCGCGTCCGAGCCCGGCGCGGCGAAGTAGACATGGTGGCAGCCCCGGATGCGGTCGTCCTCCGGGTGCACGGGCTCGTCGGCCGCGTCGATCGCCGCCATCGTGGCCAGCCCGGCGGCCAGGATCTCGTTCTTGGCCTTGCGGTCGAAGGGCAGGCCGTAGTCGTCGAGGTCGACGATCGCGTAGAAGTTGCCGCCGTACGCCAGGTCGTAGCGGATGTCGCCGAAGCCGGGCACCGTGACGACGGCGTCGAGCCGGTCGCTGTAGGCGGGCACGTTGCGCAGCGTCACCGACATGGCCATGCCGTCCTTGACGGCCACGTCCACCTCGACGAGCCCGGCGGGCACCTCCAGGCGCACGGTGGTGACCGGCTCGACGACCTCCACCATGCCGGTCTCCACCAGCACGGTCGCCACCCCGATGGTGCCGTGGCCGCACATCGGCAGCAGCCCGGACACCTCGATGAACAGCACGCCCCAGTCGGCGTCGGGCCGGGTGGGCGGCTGCAGGATGGCGCCGCTCATGGCGGCGTGGCCGCGCGGCTCGTTCATCAGCAGCCTGCGGATGTGGTCGAGGTGGTCGCGGAAGTAGACGCGCCGCTCGGCCATGCTCGCGCCGGGGATCACGCCCACGCCGCCGGTGATCACGCGGGTGGGCATGCCCTCCGTGTGCGAGTCGACCGCGTGGAAGACCCGCTTCGTCCTCATCGCATGCCCTCCGCGAGTGCCTTCTCCGTCGCGCCGCGTACGGCCGCCTCCTGCGTCTCGGTCAGCGGCACGCGCGGCAGGCGGCAGGGCCCGCCGTGACGGCCCGCGATGTCCATCGACAGCTTGATGGCCTGTACGAACTCCGTCTTGGAGTCCCAGCGAAGCAGCGGGTGGAGCGTACGGTACAGGGGCAGCGCGGTCTCGAGGTCACCGGCCAGCGCGGCCCGGTAGAGGGCGACGCTGGAGGCGGGCAGCGCGTTGGGGTAGCCGGCGACCCAGCCGACGGCCCCGGCGACGGCCAGTTCCAGCAGCACGTCGTCGGACCCGATCAGCACGTCGAGGCCGGGGGCCAGCTCGCCGAGCTCGTAGGAGCGGCGCGGGTCGCCGCTGAACTCCTTCACGGCCACGATCAGGCCCTCGCCGTACAGGGTGGCCAGCAGCGCGGGCGTCAGGTCTACCTTGGTGTCGTACGGGTTGTTGTAGGCCACGATCGGCACTCCGGCCTTGGCCACCTCGCGGTAGTGCGCGATCACGGAGCGCTCGTCGGCCCGGTAGGCGTTGGGCGGCAGCAGCAGCACCGAGCCGCAGCCGGCCGCGGCGGCACGCTCGGCCCACAGCCGCGACTCCGCCGCGCCGTACGCGCCGGCGCCCGCCATCACGTTCGCCCCGCCGACCGCCTCGACGGCCGTCTCGATGACCTTGGCCCGCTCCTCGGCGGTGAGCGTCTGGTACTCGCCCAGCGACCCGTTGGGGACCACCCCGTCGCAGCCGTTCTCGACCAGCCAGCGGCAGTGCTCCGCATAGCCGTCGAAGTCGACGGACAGGTCCTCACGCAGAGGGAGAGCCGTGGCCACCATGACACCGTGCCAGGATTTAATGCGATTTGTCATTAAAGAGTCCTCCAAATCAGGGTGTGTCGAGCTTGAGCTCGGCGAGTTCGCCGAGAGAGATGGGTTGCGCGATGGGGCGGCGAGGGGGCCGGGGCGACTCCCCGGCCAGGCAGGCGACCGCGTAGCCGCAGACGCGGCCCTGGCACCAGCCCATGCCGGGCCTGGCCAGCAGCTTGACCGAGCGCGCGTCGGTGGCGCCGAGCTCCAGCGCCGCGCGTACACGGGCGACCGGCACCTCCTCGCACCGGCACACCAGCGTGTCGTCGCGCAGCCAGCCCTGCCAGCCCGGTTTGACCGGATACGCGTGATGCAGCGCCTCGCCGAACGCGCGCATCCGCCGCCGCCGTCTGGCCAGCACGCCGGGCACCGGCTCACCGGCCACGGCCAAGCCGGCGATGCGGCCCTCCAGCTCGGCCAGGTACCGCCCGCCCACGCCGACCGGCTCGCCCGCCGCCCAGACGCCGTCCGCCGTGGTGCGCTGGCGCTCGTCCACCGCGATCACCGGCATGCCGTCCGCGTCCTGGCGGGTCTCACAGCCGAGCTCGACGCCGAGCTCGATCTGGGGGACGAAGCCGTAGCCGACGGCCAGCGTGTCGCAGGCCAGCTCGCGGGTGGCGAGCACGTTCCAGTCGGCGTCGAGCCGCGCGACGGTGACCGCCTCCAGCTCGCGCTCGCCGTGGGCGGCGATCACCGCCTGGTGTGTCCGGTACGGCACGCGGTGCCGGGCCATGGCCAGCCCGTAGCCCGCCGCCTCCCCGGCCTTGCCCGCGGCCAGCAGCGGATGCCGGGCCAGGCCCAGGCCGCCGTTGGCCTCGAACACGCCCAGCACCTTGGCTCCCGCCCCCGCCAGGCCGGTGGCCACGGGCAGCAGGAACGGCCCGGTGCCGGCGACGACCACCCGGCCGCCCGCGACGACGCCATTGCCCTTGAGCAGCGCCTGGGCGCCGCCCGCCGTCAGGACGCCGGGCAGGTCCCAGCCGGGGAACGGCAGCGGCCGGTCGTGGGCGCCGGTGGCGATCAGGAGGTCGCGGCAGCGGATCGCGACCGCGCGGCCGTCCGGGGTCCGGCAGTGGACGGTCAGCCGGTCGCCGTCCCGCGTCACGGTCCACACCTGGTGCCCGAGCAGGACCTCGGCCCGCTCGCCGAGCGCGCGGGCCTGCCTCAGGAACCGCTCCAGACCCGGTGTGCCGCCGCGCGCCGCTCCGGCCTGGTGACGGAAGTACTGGCCGCCGAGGCGGGCACCCGAGTCGACGAGGACCACGCTCAGGCCGCGCAGCGCCGCCGTCAGGGCTCCCGCCACTCCGGCGGGCCCACCACCGATAACGGCGAGGTCGCACGTGTAGTCGCCGGAAAACCGGTCGCCACGAATACCATCGTCGCGAACACCGTTGTCGGGGCTGCGGTCGTCGGGCGCGCCCACACGGTCGTCGGTGGGGCTCATGCGGTCGTCACCTCGTCTCCGGGCCGGGCCTCCAGCAGGCAGGCGCGTTCTGGTGGGCGGCCGTTCACCGTGATCAGGCAGTCGAAGCAGACGCCGATGCCGCAGAACAGGCCGCGCGGCCGCCCGCCGAAGCGGGTGGTCCGCCAGGCGCGGACTCCGGCGGCGTGCAGGGCCGCGCCGATCGTCTGCCCCGGCTCGACCGGCACGGCCCGGCCGTCGATCGTGATCTGGAAGGTCACGCGGACTCCTCGGTCGCGAAGCGGTCCGGGCGGAAGGGGGACAGGTCGAGTTCGGGCTGGGCGCCGGTCAGCAGCTGGGACAGCAGGAGCCCGGTCGCGGGCGCGAGCCCGATCCCGGCCCCTTCGTGCCCGCACGCGTGATACAGCCCGGGCGCGCGCGGATCCGGCCCGATCACCGGCAGATGGTCCGGACAGTACGGCCGGAACCCGCAGTACGACCGGATCACCCGCACCTCCCGCAACGCCGGGAACAGGGCGACGGCCTGGGCCGCCAGCCGGGCCAGCACCCGGGGCGAGGTCGTGCGGTCGAAACCCACCCGCTCCCGGCTCGCCCCGATGAGCACGGTCCCCGCCGGGGTGCCCTCGACGACGGCCGAGGTCTCCAGGTCGGCGGAGTCGCTGGCCACGTTGGTGACGTAGGCGGCGGTGTAGACCTTGTGCCGGATCAGCGGCTCGCGCAGCGGCTCGGTGACGAGGATGAACCCGCGCCTGGGCAGGACCGGCAGCGCCACGCCCGCGAGCCCGGCGATCTCACCGCCCCACGTGCCGGCCGCGTTGATCACCGCGCCGCCGAGGATGTCGCCCTGGTCGGTACGTACGCCCGTCACCCGGTCCCCAGACCGGGTGAACCCGGTCACGGTGACGCCGGTGCGCAGGTGGAGCGTGCCGTGGCCATAGCTCTCCGCGCCGTGCCTGAGCAACTGCGCAGCGGCCAGCATGGGCTGCACCTGGGCGTCCTGCGGGTAGTGGACGCCGCCCGCGAGCCCCTCGGCCAGGTGCGGCTCGTAGTCGCGCAGGCCGGAGGCGGGCACGACGGCGTACTCGACGCCCTGCTTGCCCGCCAGCCCGACCAGCTGCCGCTGGACCTCGTCGGTCTCGGCGACGACCAGGCCGCCCTTGGGCTCGTACTCGAACCCGCCCAGCGCGGCCAGCTCGCCCCACAGGCGGTTGGACAGCAGCGCGAGGTCCAGCTCCGGGCCCGGCTCCTTGTCCGAGACCAGCACGTTGCCCTCGCCCGCGCCCGTGGTGCCGCCCGCGACGGGGCCGCGGTCCACCACGGTCACGTCCAGCCCGGCCCGTGCGGCGTAATAGGCGCACGCGGCGCCCACCACTCCGGCGCCGATGACGATCACATCCGACATCCTCACCTCCCATCTGTAATATGTCACATACCCATGCCGCTTGAGAAGCACGTTCCCGGGTCAAGGACCGGACGACCAGCCCCTTACCATCGTTGACGTGAAGCTCGCCGACGTGAAACTACCCACGAACCACCCAAACGCCCTGGTGCGGCGCCTGTTCTCCTTCTGGGCGCCGACCGCCGAGTCCATGCGGGGCTGGGCACTGGCGTCCGTGGTGGTCAACGCGGGCATCACCGTGACGGGCGCGGCCGTGCGGCTCACCGGCTCCGGGCTCGGCTGCCCGACCTGGCCGAGGTGCACGCCCGACAGCTTCGTGCCCGTCGCGCATCCCGAGATCTCCCCCGCCACCATGGCCGTCGAGTTCGGCAACCGGCTGCTGACGTTCCTGGTGCTGGCGGTGGGGTTCGCCTGCGTGGTGTCGGCGATGCGGCTGGCCCCGCGGCGGCGCCAGCTGCTGTGGCTGGCCCTGCTGCAGCCCGCGGGCATCGTCTTCCAGGCGCTGTGGGGTGGGCTGGTGGTCAGGACCCTGCTCAACCCGTTCACGGTCAGCGTGCACTTCCTGGTCTCCATCGCGTTGATCGCCGCCTGCTGGGCGCTCTACGCGCGGGCCTGCGAAGGCGACGGGCCCGCCCGCCGGGTGACGCACCGCGACATCCGGCGCCTCGGGTTCGTGCTGGTCGCGGCGGTGGCGGTGCTGCTCCTGGCCGGGGTGCTGGTGACCGGCACGGGGCCGCATTCCGGCGACGCGGTGGCCTCCCGCTTCGACCTCGACATCGAGAGCGTGGTGCGCCTGCACTCCGACATCGTCTACATCGTGCTGGGGCTGTCGTTCGCGCTGCTGTTCGCCCTGCACGTGACCGACTCGCCCAGAGCGGCCCGCCGGGCGGCGCTGGCGCTGCTCGTGGTGGAACTGGCCCAGGGCGTGATCGGCTACATCCAGTACTTCCTGGCGGTGCCCGCCCTGCTGGTGGGCCTGCACGTGCTCGGCTCGACCCTGGTCTGGATCGCCACGCTCAGGGTGGTCACCTCCCTGCGCACCCGCGACCCGCTGACGACCCCCGCCGTCGCCTCTCCCGCCGAGACACCGGCCAGAGTCTGAGCCCCTCCCCCACCGAAACACCGGCCCCGATCTGACGCCGCTGAGCCCCTCCCCCACCGAAACTCCAGCCACGCTTTGACCCGCTATGCCAAGGTATGAGGGACTACCTCCCCTACCTTGTGAGGTCCCTGAGTGGCCTTGGCCCGTCCCGCTCGGAAGACCCTGCGACGCCTGTACCAAGGACTGGTACTCCTCAGCGTGCTCGTCCTGGCGCCGATGACCTGGGCGTGGCTCGACAGCTCGGACCACCGCGAGGTGGCCGGCACCGCCGGCTGGCTGGCGCGGGTGCCCACCTCGCAGGTGGCGCTCGTGCTGGGCGCGGGCCTGTTCAGCGGCCGCCCCTCCTCCTTTCTGGCCCGGCGGCTCGACATCGCGGCCGAGCTCTATCGAGCGGGCAAGGTCAAGGCGCTGCTGCTGTCGGGCGACAACAGCCGCAAGGAGTACGACGAGCCGACGGCCATGCGCGACTACCTGCGGGCCAAGGGGGTGCCGGACGCGGTGATGGTGCTCGACTACGCCGGGTTCGACACCTGGGACTCGTGCGTGCGGGCCCGTAAGGTCTTCGGCGCCGAGCGGCTGACCGTGGTCACGCAGGTCTTCCACCTGCCGAGAGCGGTCACGCTCTGCCGTACGGCGGGCCTGACGACCTTCGGCGTGGGCGACGACTCCGTCAAGCAGTGGGCCGTGACCACCTACGCCTCGGCCGCCCGTGAGGTGTTCGCCACCGGCAAGGCGTTCGCCGACGCGCTTCTGCTGCACTCCGACCCGGTCTATCCCGGCCCCCGGGAGACCTCGCTGCGCGCGATCCTGGCTCAGCCGGGCGCGTAGCCCGGTGGCGGGGTGCCCCGCGCCCCGGCCCCGAAGTGGGCGGGCGGCACCGGGAAGCTCGCCCTGGCCGTGCTCATGCATTCGAGCAGCGCCCGCTGCTCCTCGTGGAAGGTCTGCTCGTCGATCATCCGCCGGGCCGCCCGCTCGTGCAGCAGGCCCAGCTCGGTCGCCGCGAGCTGGTAGTCGCTCATCGCGCGCAGCCCGCGCCTGCCGCCGTGGACCTTGGCCCACTGCCTGGCCTGCCGGCGCCTTGACAGCGCGGACAGCATGTGGATGTCAGCCTGGTTGACCAGCTTGGTCGGCTCGTACGGCGGCAGGTAGCGCTGGATCAGGGCGACGATGCGCCGCCGGTCCCTGATCACCAGGGCGATCAGCACCACGAGCACGACCAGCAGCACCAGGTAGGCGATGACCAGGCCGGGAAAGCCGCCGTAGGAGCTCAGACCGTTCCAAAGGCCGTGCAGGAGCATCGCGCCGACCCAGCCGGCCAGGATGGAGAAGACCCGGTCCGACCCCTGGCGCTGGGCGGCGTAGGCGACCGCGACGCCGATCATCGAGGTGAACAGCGGGTGCGCGAACGGCGACAGCACGCCGCGCAGCACCACCGTGACGGCCAGCCCGATGCCGCCCTGGTCGGAGTTGAGCGCGGCGATGTAGTAGCTGACGTTCTCGCTCATCGCGAAGCCGAGGCCGACCATGCTGGCGTAGATGATGCCGTCGGTCGGCCCGTCGAGCTCGGCCCGGCGGAATCTGAGCAGCCCGAGCAGCACCAGCCCCTTCATCGTCTCCTCGACCACCGGGGCGCCGAAGGTGGCGGCGACGTTGCGCGCGCTGGCCGCGCTGAGGTTGGCCGCGTCGATGATGTAGTGCAGGTTGAGCGAGTTGATCACGCCCGCGACCAGCACCGCCACGCCCGCCCCCCAGGCGAAGGCGAAGATGAGGTTGCTGCGCGGCTCCGGTTCCATGCGGTCCAGCGCCAGCACGGCGGCCAGCAGCAGCGGCACCGGCGCCAGCGCCAGGATCAGCGAGATGAAGAACTGCACGGGCGCGCCGTTGAGCACGTCGAAGGCGAAGGAGACGAGCGCGCACAGGCCGGTCACGATCAGCCCGATGATCAACGCGAACGACGGGCGGTCCTTCAACACCCAGCGTGGATCACGGGACGCCATACCGTGACTGTAACGGATCAAAAAGGCGCTGTCCTGCCCAGGTGGCGCGGTCCGTGCGGGTCCTCACAAT
Organism: Nonomuraea sp. CA-143628; assembly: GCF_050942315.1. Taxonomy (NCBI): domain Bacteria; kingdom Bacillati; phylum Actinomycetota; class Actinomycetes; order Streptosporangiales; family Streptosporangiaceae; genus Nonomuraea; species Nonomuraea sp. CA-143628. The sequence goes on along the minus strand of NZ_CP192072.1, from coordinate 5,365,227 downwards.
GCTCCGCCCGGTCCTTCAGGCCGTGGTCCACCTGCAGCGTGGTGTGGCCGATCTCGAAGCGATCGTGCAGCAGGTCAGCCAGGCGGGTGCGGACCTGGTGGCAGTCGGACCCGCGGGCCACGATCACGTGCGCCGACAGCGTCGGGTAGCCGCTGGTCACCGTCCAGACGTGCAGGTCGTGCACCTCGACCACGTCAGGGTCGCCGGCCAGCACCTGGCCGATCTCGTCGGGGTCGAGGTCGCTCGGCGCGGCCTGGAGCAGCACCCTGGTCGAATCGCGCAGCAGCCCCCAGCCGGCCTTGAGCATGAGCGCGGCGACCACGAGCGCGGCTATCGCGTCGGCCTGCCGGAACCCGGTCAGCCACACCACCACGCCGGAGATCGCGGTGGCGATGAAGGCGTACATGTCGTTGAGCACGTGCTGGAAGGCGCCCTCGACGTTGAGGCTGCGCCGGTCGGCCCTGGACAGCAGCCAGGCGGCCAGCGCGTTGACCACGATGCCGGCCACGGCCGTGGCGACCACGATGGGCCCGGAGACCTCGGGCGGCTCCAGCAGCCTGCGCACGCTCTCGTAACAGAAGTACGCCACGAGCAGCAGCAGGGTGAGCCCGTTGAGCTGGGCGGAGAGGATCTCGGCGCGCTTCCAGCCGAAGGTGTAGGCGCCACGGGCGGGCCGGGCGGCGAAGCGCATCGCGACCAGGGCCAGCGCGATCGCGCTGGCGTCGGTGAGCATGTGGGCGGCGTCGGAGATCAGCGCGATCGAGTTGGCGATCAGCCCGGCGACCACCTCGATCGCCATGTAGCCGACGATCAGCGCGAGCGCGCCCACCAGGTAGCGCTTGTCGGCGTCGGCCGAGTGGCCGTGCCCGTGACCGTGACCCATCAGCGCTCCTCCCTCAGGTGCTCGCGGCTGAGGTCTAGCAGCAACTGAACAGGTCGTCGAGCGAAGCCACAACACCTGAAGAGCTGTTCATGTATTCATGATAACGACAGGACGAAGCCCACCGCAACGGGCGGTGGGCTCAGCTCAGCAGCGGATCGATGGCGACGGCGAGGAACAGCAGCGCCAGATAGGCGTTGGACCAGTGGAAGAAGCGCATCGGGCGCAGATCGACACCGGTCTTGCCGGAGTTGAGGCGGGCCAGGAGGCGATGGACCTCCCACAGGCACATGGCGCCCAGGACGGCGGCCACGATCGGGTAGAACAGCGTGGTGTGCGCCACCGGCCACAGGGCCAGCGAGCAGAGCACGGTGGCCCAGGTGTAGGCGATCGACTCCAGGATCACCCGGCGCTCGGTGGCCACCACGGGCAGCATCGGCACCTTGGCCGCCGCGTAGTCCTCCTTGTAGCGCATGGCCAGCGTCCAGGTGTGCGGCGGCGTCCAGAAGAACACCACCCCGAACAGCGCCAGCGGCGCCCAGTCGAGCCGCCCGGTGATGCCCGCCCAGCCGATCAGCACCGGCATGCAGCCCGCGATGCCGCCCCAGACGATGTTCTGGGCGGTGCGCCGCTTGAGGATCATCGAGTAGACGATCACGTAGAACAGGATGGCTCCGGTGGACAGCACCGCCGCCAGCCAGTTGGTGGTCAACCAGAGGCCGACCAAGGACAGCACGCCGAGCACGATGCCGAAGACGAGCGCGCCGGTCGGCGAGACCTGGTGCCTGGCCAGCGGACGCCGCCGGGTGCGGCGCATCTTCTGGTCGATGTCGCGGTCCACGTAGCAGTTGAGCGCGTTGGCGCTGCCCGCGGACAGGGTGCCGAACACCATGACCGATATCGACGTCCACAGCGGCGGCAGCCCGCCCGCCGCGAGGAACATCACGGGGAGAGTCGTGATCAGCAGGAGCTCGATGATCCGCGGCTTGGTCAGAGCGATGTAGGCCTTGACGAGCATGCCGATCGTCCTCGGCGGCTCGGCCGCGGGAGCGGGGGCCGTCGTCTGCCTGTTCGTCAGCACCGTCAAGGCGCTTCCAGCACGTGCGGAGTCAACGCGTAACCTCTGATTGGAGCGGAATCTCATGGACGGACGCCACGGCGTCCCTGTGACGACAACGAGAACAACCAAACTGTAGTAGCAGGGTCGTCCGGTCCGGCCAATGGGGGGACAAGCACGGGGGTGGAAGGGGAATCTTTCGCCGACTCCACTCAGTTAGGGTCCGGTGTGGCGGGATATGCCAACCGGTACCACCAATGACAACTAGATTCCGGAGACCGAGCACTTGAGCACCGAACTCGTGCCAGACCTCGAATGGACCGACCTAGACAAGCAAGCGGTCGACGTCGTTCGAGCCTTGGCCATGGACGCAGTCGAAAAGGCGGGTTCGGGTCACCCGGGCACCGCCATGAGCCTGGCTCCCGCCGCGTACCTGCTGTTCCAGCACGCGATGCGCCACGACCCCACGGATCCCACGTGGCTGGGGCGTGACCGCTTCGTCCTGTCGTGCGGGCACTCCAGCCTGACCCTGTACATCCAGCTGTTCCTGTCCGGATACGGACTCGACCTGGACGACCTGAAGGGGTTGCGCCAGTGGGACAGCCTGACCCCCGGTCACCCGGAGCACGGGCACACGGTCGGTGTGGAGACCACCACGGGCCCGCTCGGCCAGGGCCTGGGCAACGCCGTCGGCATGGCGCTGGCGGCCCGTCGTGAGCGCGGCCTGTTCGACCCCGACGCCGAGCCGGGCGCCTCGCCCTTCGACCACCACATCTGGTGCATGGTCAGCGACGGCGACATCGAGGAGGGCATCAGCCACGAGGTCAGCTCGATCGCCGGCCACCAGAAGCTGGGCAACCTCACCGTCATCTATGACGACAACCACATCTCCATCGAGGACGACACGCTGATCGCGAAGTCCGAGGATGTGGTCAAGCGCTACGAGGCCTACGGCTGGCACACGCTCAGCGTCGACTGGACCGAGTCCGGTGACTACGTGGAGGACATCCAGGCGCTGCACGCGGCGCTGGAGGCGGCCCGCGCCGAGACCGACCGGCCGACGTTCATCCGGCTGCGCACGATCATCGGCTGGCCCGCCCCGAACAAGCAGAACACCGGCAAGATCCACGGCTCCGCCCTCGGCGCCGACGAGGTCGCCGCCACCAAGCGGGTCCTCGGCATGGACCCCGACAAGAGCTTCGACGTGCCCGCCGAGGTGCTGGAGCACGCGCGCGAGGTGGCCCGTAGGGGCCACGAGGCGCACGCCGCCTGGCAGAAGGGCTACGACGCCTGGCGCGAGGCCAACCCCGAGCGGGCCGCCGAGCTGGACCGCATCTCCCGCCACGAGCTGCCCGCCGGGTGGACCGAGGCGCTGCCCGCCTTCGACAAGGGCGGCTCGATGGCCACCCGCAAGGCCTCCGGCGAGGTGCTCAACGCGCTCGCGCCGGTGCTGCCCGAGCTGTGGGGCGGCTCGGCCGACCTGGCCGAGTCCAACAACACCACGATGAAGGGCGAGCCGTCCTTCATCCCGGAGGAATACCAGACCAAGGAGTTCCCCGGTAACCGCTACGGCCGCACGCTGCACTTCGGCATCCGCGAGCACGGCATGGGCGCGATTCTCAACGGCATCGCCCTGCACGGCGGCACCCGGCCCTACGGCGGCACGTTCCTGGTCTTCTCCGACTACATGCGCCCCTCCGTACGCCTGGCGGCGCTGATGAAGCTGCCGGTCACGTACGTGTGGACGCACGACTCCATCGGACTGGGCGAGGACGGCCCGACCCACCAGCCGGTCGAGCACCTGTGGGCGCTGCGCGCGATCCCCGGCCTCGACGTGGTACGCCCCGGCGACGCCAACGAGACGGCGTACGCCTGGCAGGCCGTGCTCGAGCACGACGACCGGCCCGCCGCGCTCGCCCTGACCCGGCAGAACCTGCCGATCTTCGAGGGCACCAGCGCCGAGGGTGTGGCCAAGGGCGGCTACGTCCTGCACGAGGCGTCCGGCGGGCAGCCCCAGGTGATCCTCATCGCCACGGGCAGCGAGCTGGAGCTGGCCGTCAACGGCCGCGAACTCCTCGAAGCCGAAGGCATCCCGACGCGGGTCGTGTCGATGCCGTGTGTGGAGTGGTTCCAAGGGCAGGACATTGCGTATCGGCAGAGTGTTCTGCCGTCAGCGATCAAGGCCCGGGTCGCGGTCGAGGCGGGCATCGCTCTGGGCTGGCGCGAGTTCGTCGGCGAGAGGGGCGAGGTCGTCAGCCTTGAACACTTCGGCGCGTCGGCGCCGTATAAGACGCTGTACGAGCAATTCGGGCTGACGGCGGAGCGCGTGGCCGCCGCGGCCAAGGCGAGCCTCGCCAAGCTGGGCCACGACAAAGGCGAGACGACGGGAAACTGAACGAAATGAGCGAGAACCTCAAGAAGCTGTCCGCCCAGGGCGTGTCCATCTGGCTGGACGACATCAGCCGTGAGCGCCTGCGCACGGGCAACCTGGAGCAGCTGATCCGCGAGAAGAACGTGGTCGGCGTCACCTCCAACCCGACCATCTTCGCCGGCGCGCTCAGCAAGGGCGACGCCTACGACACCCAGCTGCACGACCTGGCCGTGCGCGGGGTCGACCTCGGCGAGGCCGTACGCGCCATCACCGCCTACGACATCCGCTGGGCCGCCGACGTGCTGCGCCCGGTCTACGACGCCACCGCCGGCGTCGACGGCCGCGTGTCCCTGGAGGTGGACCCGCGGCTGGCCCGCGAGAGCGAGAAGACCGTGGCCGAGGCGCGGGCGCTGTGGTGGCTGGTCGACCGGCCCAACCTGTTCATCAAGATCCCGGCGACCGTCGAGGGACTGCCCGCGATCACGCAGGCGCTCTCCGAGGGCATCAGCGTCAACGTCACGCTGATCTTCTCGCTGGAGCGCTACCGCGCGGTCATGGACGCCTGGCTGGCCGGCCTGGAGGCCGCGCAGGCCAAGGGCCTCAACCTGGGCACGATCGAGTCGGTGGCGTCGTTCTTCGTCAGCCGGGTCGACACCGAGATCGACAAGCGGCTCGACCAGCTCGGCCGGCCGGAGCTCAAGGGCAAGGCCGGCGTGGCCAACGCGCGCCTGGCCTACGCGGCGTTCGAGGAAGTGATGAACTCCGAGCGCTGGCAGCGGCTGCGCGCCGCCGGTGCCCGCCCGCAGCGCCCGCTGTGGGCCTCGACCGGGGTCAAGAACCCCGACTACTCGCCCACGCTGTACGTCGACCAGCTCGTCGCCCCCGGCACCGTCAACACGATGCCGGAGAAGACGGTCGACGCGACCGCCGCCGGCGCCAACATCACCGGTGACACCGTGCGCCCCTTCTACGAGGACGCGTGGAACACCATGGCGGCGCTCAAGGAGGCCGGCGTCGACTACGACGACGTCGTCAACGTGCTGGAGGACGAGGGCGTCGAGAAGTTCGAGGCGTCCTGGAACGAACTCCTCGAGAGCGTCAGCAAGAACCTGGCCCGCTGATGACCGTCTCGTACCGCGAGGAGGGGGTGGCGGGCGCCGCCTCCTCCGCCGCGGGGCGGCTCGTCGCCGACGGCGTGCCCGCGCGGCTCGCCGCCGGCGATCCCACGCTGTGGGGCAGCGAGGCGGAGGCGGGGGCGGCCGTCCGGCTGGGCTGGCTGACCCTGCCCCGCACCTCGCGCGAGCTGCTGCCCGAGCTCGGCAAGCTGGCCGAGCGGGCGCGTGCCGAGCGCCTGACCAACGTGGTGCTGGCCGGGATGGGCGGCTCGTCGCTGGCGGCCGAGGTGATCTGCGCGAGCGCCGACGTGCCGCTGACCGTCCTGGACACCACCGACCCGGGTCAGGTGCGCCGGGCGCTGGCCGAGCCGCTGGAGGCCACGATCGTGGTCGTGGCCAGCAAGAGCGGCTCGACGGTCGAGACCGACAGTCACCTGCGCGTCTACGAGGAGCTCTTCCGGCAGGCGGGCATCGACCCGGCCGACCGCATCGTGGTCGTCACCGACCCGGGCTCGCCGCTGGAGCAGGCGGCCGTGGACGCCGGCTACCGCCTGGTCCCGGCCGTGCCCGACGTGGGCGGCCGCTACTCGGCGCTGTCGGCCTTCGGCCTGGTGCCCAGCGCGCTGGCCGGGGCCGACGTCGAACGGCTGCTCGACGACGCCGACGAGGTGCTGCCGCTGCTCTCGCTCGACGCCGGCAACCCCGGGCTCGACCTGGGCGTGGCGCTCGGCGGGGCGGCGCTGGCCGGACGCGACAAGCTGATCGTCGACGACCGGCTGTCGGTGATCAGCGGGCTGTCGGACTGGATCGAGCAGCTCGTCGCCGAGTCCACGGGCAAGAACGGCCTGGGCATCCTGCCGGTCGCCGGCGCCGAGCCCAACGGCGCCCGTGACGAGCTGGTCGTCGCGATCGACTCCGACGACGGCGACGTGCGCGTCGACGGGCCGCTCGGCGCGCAGTTCCTCATCTGGGAGTACGCCACGGCCGTGGCCGGGCTGCTGCTGGGGATCGACCCGTTCGACCAGCCGAACGTCGCCGAGTCCAAGGACAACACGGCCGCGCTGCTCGACATGGAGGCGCTGCCGCACGGCGAGCCGGCCTTCGTCGACGGGCCCGTGGAGGTGTACGGCGCCACCAAGGCCAGGGATCTGCCCGGTGTGCTGACCGAGCTGCTCGAAGCGGTGCCCGACGACGGCTACCTGGCCGTGATGGCGTATCTGGACCGGCTGTCGGCCTTCGATGTGTTCGTGCCGGACGGCGCGGACTTCGAGCAGATGACCGACGCGTGGATGGCGGCCGACCCGGCCACGCTGCGGGCGCTGCTGGCCCTGCGCACCGACCGGCCGGTCACCTTCGGGTGGGGGCCGCGGTTCCTGCACTCCACCGGCCAATATCACAAGGGCGGCCCGCAGAACGGGGTGTTCCTGCAGATCACCGGTGCCGTGGCCGACGACGTGCCGGTGCCCGGCAGGCCGTACACACTGGGCGGGCTGGAGCTCGCGCAGGCCCTCGGCGACCTCGGGGCCCTGCTGCGGCGCGGCCGGCCGGCCGTACGCCTGCACCTGACCGATCGCGCGGCCGGAGTCGCGCACCTGCTCGCAGCCGCACAGGAGGCTTGAGATGAAAGACCCGGAAACACCCTCGGAGGAGGCGCTCGACTTTGAGGAGACGATCGCGGCGACGGTAGCCACCTCGGCCGCGGCCACCTCCACCACCTTGGAAGTGGCGGCCGCCAACCCGCTGCGCGATCCGCGCGACAAGCGGCTGCCCCGGGTGGCCGGACCGTGTGTGCTGGTGTTGTTCGGCGTGACGGGTGACCTGGCCAAGCGCAAGTTGCTGCCGGCGATCTACGACCTGGGCAACCGAGGGCTGCTGCCGCCCGGTTTCTCGCTGGTCGGGTTCGCCAGGCGTGACTGGAAGGACCAGGATTTCGCCCAGGTGACGCATGACGCCGTCAAGGCGCACGCCAGGACGCCCTTCCGTGAGGAGGTCTGGAAGCAGCTGCGCGAGGGCATCCACTTCGTGCCGGGCGAGTTCTCCGACGACGGCGCGTTCGACGCGCTGGCGATGGCCTTGAAGGAGATCGACGAGACCCGGGGCACCGGCGGCAACTATGCGTTCTATCTCTCCGTGCCGCCGAAGTTCTTCCCCGTCGTGGTGGAGCAGCTCAAGCGGACCGGCGTGTCCCAGGCGCCTCCTGGCTCCTGGCGGCGCGTGGTGATCGAGAAGCCGTTCGGGCACGACCTGAAGTCGGCGCACGAGCTGAACGAGATCACCACCTCGGCCTTCCCGGAGAGCTCGATCTTCAGGATCGACCACTACCTGGGCAAGGAGACCGTCCAGAACATCCTGGCCCTGAGGTTCGCCAACAACCTCTACGAGCCCATCTGGAACCGTAGCTTCGTCGACCACGTGCAGATCACCATGGCCGAGGACATCGGCATCGGCGGCCGGGCCGGCTACTACGACGGCATCGGCGCGGCCCGCGACGTGATCCAGAACCACCTGCTCCAGCTGCTCGCCCTGGTGGCGATGGAGGACCCGACGTCCTTCGACGCCTCCGCGCTGCGGCGGGAGAAGGAGAAGGTGCTCAAGGCCGTGCGCCTTCCTTCCGACCTGGGGCTCAACACCGCGCGCGGCCAGTACGACGCGGGCTGGCAGGGCGGCGAGAAGGTCGTCGGCTACCTGCAGGAGGACGGCATCTCCGCCGACTCCACGACCGAGACCTACGCGGCCATCAAGCTGGAGATCGCCAACCGGCGCTGGGCGGGCGTGCCGTTCTACCTGCGCACCGGCAAGCGCCTCGGCCGCCGGGTCACCGAGGTGGCCGTGGTGTTCCAGCGGGCGCCGCACCTGCCCTTCAGCAAGGACGACACCGAGATCCTCGGCCAGAACGCGCTGGTCATCAGGGTGCAGCCGGACGAGGGCATCACCGTGCGGTTCGGCTCCAAGGTGCCGGGCACGGCCATGGAGGTGCGTGACGTCTCGATGGACTTCGCCTATGGGGAGTCGTTCCTGGAGTCGTCCCCCGAGGCGTACGAGCGGCTGCTGCTCGACGTGATGATCGGCGATCCGCCGCTCTTCCCGCACCAGCGGGAGGTCGAGCTGTCGTGGAAGATCCTCGACCCGATCGAGGAGTTCTGGACCACCCAGGGCCAGCCCGAGGGCTACCCGTCCGGTTCGTGGGGGCCGCCGTCGGCCGACGCGATGATGGGCGAGGGCCGCGTATGGAGGAGACTCTGATGACCACCTTCATGCTCACCGACACGACGGCGGGGAAGATCTCCTCGCAGCTGACGCAGCTGCGCCACCAGATGGGCGCGCCCGCGATCGGGATGGTGCTGACGCTGATCGTGGTCTGCGAGGAGCGCGACCAGTACGACTCGCTGCGCGCGGCCAGCGAGGCGGCGCGCGAGCACCCCTCGCGCATCATCGTGGTGATCAGCCGCGAGCCCGACGAGGCCAACCGGCTCGACGCGGAGCTGCGCATCGGCGAGTCCACGCCGGGCGAGGTGGTCGTGCTGCGGCTCTACGGCGAGCTGACCGAGCACGCCGACTCGGTGGTCAGCCCGCTGCTGCTGCCCGACACGCCGGTCGTGGCCTGGTGGCCGGGGCTGGCGCCCGAGGTGATGTCCAAGGACCCGGTCGGGATGCTCGCCCAGCGCCGCATCTCCGACGCCAGGGGCTCGCGCGACGGCGGGGTCGAGTCGCTGGTGACCAGGGCCAGGGGTTACGCGCCTGGTGACACGGACCTGTCCTGGGCCCGGCTGACGCCGTGGCGCAGCCTGCTGGCGGCGGCCTTCGACCAGCCCACGGGCAAGGTGCGCAAGGGCACCGTGGAGGCGGCCGCGGGCAACCCCAGCGCGCCGCTGCTGGCCGCGTGGCTGTCCGAGCGTCTCGGCGCGCCGGTCAAGGTGGCCGAGTCCGACGGGCCCGGCCTGACCGCCGTCCGGCTCACGACGGCCGACGGCGTGCTGGCGGTGTTCAGGAGCGACGCCCGGCTGGCCACGCTGTCGCGGCCCGGCCAGCCGGACCGCAACGTGGCCCTGGCCCGTCGGCAGACCGCCGAGCTGCTGGCCGAGGAGCTGCGGCGGCTCGACTCCGACGAGATCTACGGGGCGGCGGTCAAGCGGCTGGCCCGCTCGTACAAGTCCTGACGCCTCCTCCCACCGGTCGTGGCGGGTCCCTGTCTTATGAGGGGCGCGCACGGCCGGTGGGTTTCTTTCGTGAAAGAGTGAGTACGTGAGCGTTCCCAATGTGGTCGTCCATCGTGACGGCGACGTCCTCGCCAAGGCCGTGGCGGCGCGGATCATCACCCGGCTGGTCGACGTGCAGTCGGCCAAGGGGTCGGCGTCGCTGGTCCTGACCGGCGGCACGGTCGGCCACGCGACGCTGGCCGCGATCGCCGCCACGCCGGCGCGCGACGCGGTCGACTGGCACCACCTCGACATCTGGTGGGGCGACGAGCGCTTCCTGCCGACCGGCGACCCCGAGCGCAACGAGACGGGCGCCCGCAAGGCCCTGCTCGACCACGTCGACCTCGATCCCGACCGGGTGCACGTCATGGCCGGGCCCGACTCGGGGATGTCGGCCGAGGAGTCGGCCGAGGCCTACGCGGCCGAGCTGCGCAAGGCGGCCCGGCCCGAGGACCACGGCCCGGTGCCCGGCTTCGACGTGATGCTGCTCGGCATCGGGCCCGACGCGCACGTGGCGTCGCTGTTCCCCGGGATGCCCGCCCTGTACGACACGCGGCCGGTCGTGGCCGTGCACGGCGCTCCCAAACCGCCGCCCACGCGCATCTCCCTGACGCTGCCGACCATTCAGGCCTCGCGCGAGGTGTGGGTGGTGGCGGCGGGCGAGGAGAAGTCGGGCGCCGTACGCCTGGCGCTGTCCGACTCCGGGCCCGTGCAGGTGCCCGCGGCCGGGGCCAGGGGCCGGGTGCGGACGCTGTTCCTGCTCGACCGGACCGCCGCCGCCAAGCTCCCGCCGGGGTTGGGCCGCATCGCCTCTCCCTGAGCCCCCCGTACGCGTCTGGCGCCCTCAGTTGGTCAGCGAGTCGATCTCGGCCAGCAGGGCCTGCTTGCGCTCCGGCGCCAGGAAGGACGCCTGCACGCCGTTGCGGGCGAGCCGGGCCAGCTCCGGCTCGCCGAGGCCGAAGACGTGCGCGGCGACGCGATACTCACCGGCCAGGGTGGTGGCGAACATGGGCGGGTCGTCACTGTTCAGCGTGACGAACAGCCCCTCCTCCAGCAGCCTGGGCAGCGGGTGCTCCTCGATGCGGGCCACCTGTCCCGTACGGAGGTTGGAGGTCGGGCAGACGTCCAGCGGCAGCTGCGTCTCGCGCAGGTGAGCCACCAGGCGCGGGTCCTCCAGGCAGGAGATGCCGTGCCCGATGCGCTCGGCGCCCAGCCCCTCGATGACCTCCCACATGGTCTCGGGACCGGTCATCTCGCCGCCGTGCGGCACGCTGTGCAGCCCCGCCGCCCGCGCCGCCGCGAACGCGTCGCGGTAGGCGTCACGGTACGGTGTCCGGCTCTGCTCGATCCCGCCTAGCCCAAAACCTACCAATGCGGCGGGAGGTTCTTCCAAGGCATGTGCGAGCGTGATCTTGGCCGCCTCCTCGCCGAACTGGCCGGGGATGTCGAAGATGTAGGCCATCTCCACCCCGTGGTCGCTCTCCGACCGGCGGGCGGCCAGGTCCAGCGCCTCGGTTACCTCGCGCATGGGCATCCCGACGATGCTGTGGGCGTACGGGGTGACCTGCAGCTCGGCGTAACGGGCGCCCTGGGAGGCCAGGTCGCGGGCCAGGCCGAGCACGAGGGCGGCGATGTCCTCCGGCTCCCGGACCAGCGCGTTGACGGCCTGGTACACCTGCGCGAAGTGGGGGAAGTCGCGGAAGGCGTAGAAAGCGCGCAGCTCCTCCTCCGTGGTGGGGACCGGGCCACCGGGGTGGCGGCGGGCCAGCTCCAGCACGGTGGGCACGGAGGCGGAGCCGACCAGGTGCACATGCAGCTCCACCTTGGGGAGCGCGTCGATGAAGGCGTCAATGGGGGTCGTCATGGCGACGACCCTAGGCCCGACATTTCGCCCCAAGCCATGCTTTGAGGCGAAATTTCACACAAGAATGTCAGATTTACTGTGCCCAGGCGCGGACCAGCGGCAGCAGGACCTCGTCCACCGATTCCGCGACGAAGGCCTCGTCGAACAGCGGCCCGAGGAAGATCATGCGGTGCCAGACCAGCGCCTCCGCCACCCCGAACAGACGGCCGGGATCCACGGGCCCCGGCAGGTCGCCGCGCTTCCTGGCCCGCTCCAGCAGCGCCTCGACCCCGCCGAGGTCCTTGGCCGGCATGTGCTCGCGCAGCGTCCTGGCCAGCTCCTGGTGCGATACCAGCGTCGAGGACAGCCCCATGATGAGCCCGTGCTTGCGCTCGACCGCGCCGCACAGGCCGCCGAGCACCGAGGCGAGGTCGCCGCGCAGCGAGCCGGTGTCCTCGGCGGCCGGCGTGTCCATGTCGAACCGGCGGCAGATGACGTCGACCACCAGCTCCGGCTTGCCCGCCCACCGGCGGTAGATGGTCGCCTTGCTGGCCTTGGCCCGCTTGGCGATCTGGTCGACCGACATACGGTCATAGCCCATCTCCGACAGCAGCGCGAGCGTCGCGTCGAGGATGGCCCGCTCCCGCTCGGGGTCGAGTGGTGGCACGTGCACGTCCCTCAGCTGTAGGCGATCTCCTCGAATCGTACGCCGGTCAGCCGCGTGGACACCTCCCACAGGTCGGCGGCCAGCCGCTCGGAACGGGCCGCCTCCGACGGCGTGAGCAGCTGGGTCTTGGGACCGACGAACTCCCCGCCGTGGATCTCCGGCGAGGTGGCCGCGTAGAGGGAGGACACCGCACCGGCCGCCGCGCTCTTCAGGAACAGCCCCACGAGGGGCTGTAGCGGCCCCACGCTGAAGAAGTTGGTGGCCGTGGCACCTGGGTGGGTGGCGACACTGACGAGGTCCACCTGGGCCCGCTGGGCGCGTCGTTGGAGCTCCAGGGTGAAGAGCAGGTTGGCCAGCTTGGAGCGGCCGTAGGAGCTCATCTTCTTGTAACCGCGCTCCAGGCCCAGGTCGTCGAGGTCCAGCCTGCCCATCTTGTGGGCGTCGCTGGAGACGTTGACCACCCGCGCGCCGGGCCGGGCCAGCAGCAGGGGCAGCAGCAGTCCGGTGAGCGCGAAGTGACCCAGGTGGTTGGTGCCGAACTGCATCTCGAAGCCGTCATGGGTCAGCTGGCGCGGGATCATGCCGACGCCCGCGTTGTTGACCAGCAGGTCCACCCGATCGACGCCGGCCGCGAAGCTCCCGACCGAGGCGAGATCGGCCAGGTCCAGCGTGCCGTGCTCGACCTGGGCGCCGGGGACGGCCCGGCGGATCTCCTCGACGGCCGCGCCGCCTTTCGCCGCCGAGCGGGTGGCGACGACGACGCGGGCGCCGTGCCTGGCGAGTTCGAGCGCGGTGGGCAGGCCGATGCCGCTGTTGGCGCCGGTCACGATGGCCGTCTTGCCGCTCAGGTCGGGCATGTCGGCGGGGGTCCAGGTTCTCATCGCCACTCCAGGTGTACGAAACCGTTTCGTACACCTTAACCTATGCGATGCCGAGCGTGCCGCTCCTCCCGCTTGGCGACCTCCAGCCGCTGCGTGCTCTCGGCGAGCCGCTTGCGGGCCTTGGCCAGCTTCCGCTCCAGCTCGGCGACCCGCTCGGCGCGCTCGTCATGCTCCTGTACGGCCTGCTCCAGGGCGGTGACCCACTCCCGGTGGGCGTCCAGGGCCCGCTGCCGTTCGGCGGCCTTCCTGGCCTCGGCCTCCGCCCGCCTCTTCGCCTCCGCCTCTTCTCGCTTCTCGGCCTCCGCGCGCTTCGCCTCCGCACTCTTGGCCGCCGCGCTCCTGGCCGCCGCGCCCTTCGCCCCCGCGCCCTTCGCCTCCGAGGCCGAGTCGGCCGATGCTGTCGAGTCAGTCGGCTTCTTGGCGGGCTTGCCGCGCGGCGCCGAGGCTGAGGCTGGAGCTGGGGCGAAGCCGCTGTAGCTGAGCGGCTTGGCCAGGCGGCCGCGCCGTACCTCCTCGGCGGCGCCCGCGTCCACGACGGCGGCGTCGAGCGTCTGCTCGGCCTCGGCCGCGGCGGCGGCCGACAGCCCGGCCTCCCGCCTGACCAGCCGGGACAGCCGTCCAGCCAGCTCGCCGCGCCGCCGGGTCAGCTCCGCCAGCGCCTCGGCGTCGTGCCGCTCCCACGCCTCGCGCAGCTCCCGTCCGAGCGTCAGCAGCTCGCCGAGGTCGTCCGGATGCTCGCGGGCCAGCCGGTTCACGGCCGCCGCGGAGACCGTGGGTTTGCGCAGCCCGGCGATGTCGCGGGCCAGCCGTACCTCGCCCGCGTCCTTGGCGGCACGGGCCTCGGCGTCGCGCGCGGCGGTGAACTCGGACGGCGGGAGCCCATACAGGCGCCCGGCCACCTCGTCAAGATCCACACCTGTCAATTACCCCACATCCGCTGGTTTGTAGCGCATAGTGGAGACACGCCACTCGAACGGAGGCCATCGGTGTTCGAGCGCTTCACTGACCGTGCCCGCCGGGTCGTCGTCCTCGCCCAGGAGGAGGCGCGGACGCTGAACCACGCCCACATCGGCACGGAGCACATCCTGCTCGGCCTCATCCACGAGGGCGAGGGCGTGGCGGGCCTGACACTCGACAGCTTCGGCATCGAGCTGGGGAGCGTGCGCGCCTTCGTCACGCGCGAAGCGGGCCAGGGCGACGAGGCGCCGAGCGGGCACATCCCGTTCACCCCGCGCGCCAAGAAGGTCCTGGAGCTCTCGCTGCGCGAGGCGCTGCAGTTGCGCCACAACTACATCGGCACCGAGCACATCCTGCTCGGGGTGATCAGGGAGGGCGAGGGGCTGGCCGCCCAGGCGATCGTGGACGCCGGCGTGGAGCTGGGCGAGCTGCGGCACCGCGTGCTCATCCGGCTCGGGCAGGCGACGAGGGACCGGCCGGCCGAGATGTTCTTCGCCGGCGGTACGGTGCTCGGCGAGCGGCTCACGCAGATCCAGGAGAGCCTCGAACGCATCGAGCGCCACCTGGGCATCCGGCAGCCGGACCAGGCGACGTCCGACGCGAAACCGGCAGACCAGGACTCGGGGGCGAACCCGTCAGACGGGGACTCCGGGCCGGACGAGGACGAGCGAGACGAAGGGCGGGGCGAGAGCGCGTCAGGCTGACGCCATCGCGCCGACCGGCAGCCTGGCCTCGATCACGCCCGGGTCCTCGGTGTAGCCGAGCGTGGCGCCCAGCGACAGCAGGAGCCGCCGCATCCGTACGTTGTCGGACAGCATCGTGGCCCTGACCTCGGCGTAGCCGAGATCGCGCGCCTCATGCACCAGGGTCCTGGCCAGCGCCGTGCCCAGACCGCGCCCCTGCCAGCGGTCCTCGACCAGGAAAGCCATCTCGGCGATGCCGGGGTCGGGGGTGAACATCAGGCTCGCCATGGCCACCACCTGCCCGTCGTGCCCGGCGACGATCGAGCGGCCGCGGCTGCGGTCGCAGAGCCGGTCGAACATCCGCGGCGGCAGCTCGGGCATCGAGGTGAAGTAACGGAACCGGCGCGCCTCGGGCGAGCACCGGTCGTGCAGGTCGCGGACTGCCTCGCGGTAGATCGAGGTGAGCGGCCGGACCGTGACCTCCTCGCCGTCGGCCAGCTTGACCGTGGGCTCGGCGGCGCCCTGCTCGACCGGCGGTTGCGCGAGCCGGACGAAGGAGGCGGCGCGGGCCGCCTCGGTCAGGGTGAAGGGCAGCTCTGCGCGGCGCAGCCGGACGGCGCGCCTGGGTGCGACGGGCACCACGAGCAGGGTCGGGTCGGGAAGATCACTCACCGCTTCACCATAGATCCACCTGGCATCGTCGGCGCGCAGCAACTCGGCCAGGAACTCCGGCAGCCGCCACGGCATCGACCGCAGCCGGGAGGCCAGCAGCAGCGCGCGGGTGGGCTCGTCGGTCAGCTCGTGCGCCGTCGCCGGGACCACCTGGACGCGGCGGCCACCGGCCGCCTCCAGGGCGGCACGCACGGCCTCGGGCGCGGCGGGGATGTCGGCGACGAACTCGTCGACGGTGCCGTCCGCGTCCGACTGGACGCTCAGGCCGAGGATGTTGCCGCCCCTGTCCGCCAGGGCCGCGGCCAGGGAGGCCAGTCGTCCCGGACGCTCGTCCACCGTCGTGCGAATGCGCAAGAATCCCATAGGAAGAGGATGCCGGGGAGGTGTTACCTGGCCGCTAACGCCGTGTTTCGAATGCGAGTTTCATAGCGAGATGCGGCGTATAGGAGGATACGGGCCATGAACGCGCATGTCTCCCTGTCGTCCGGATTCGTGAACGGCGACGTCTCCTTCTGGTACCGCTCCTCCGGCGTACCCGCCCCTGGTCCGCGCCTCGACGGCGACCTCCAGACGGACGTGGCGATCGTCGGCGCGGGCTACACGGGGCTGTGGACCGCGTACTACCTCAAGCAGGCCCAGCCGTCACTGAACGTCGTGGTGCTGGAGAAGGACTTCGCCGGGTTCGGGGCCTCGGGGCGCAACGGCGGCTGGCTGACCGGCGACCTGGCCGGCTCGCATCAGCGCTACGCCAGGACGCACGGGGTGGAGGGGGCGCGACGGCTGCAGCGCGAGATGTACGCCTCGATCGACGAGGTGATCCAGGTCTGCGAGAAGGAGGGCATCGACGCCGACGTCGTCAAGGGCGGCGTGGTCAACGTGGCCCGCACCCCCTCTCAGGCGGCCCGGCTGCGGGCCTCGGTGTCGGCCGCCCGCGCCTGGGGCATCGAGGAGGCGGACCTGCGGCTGGTCGATCCCGCCGAACGGCTCCGGGTGGCGGGGGCCGTGGCCGCCTCCTGGAGTCCGCACTGCGCGCGGGTGCAGCCCGCCAAGCTGGTACGAGGGCTGGCGCGGGCCGTACGAGAGCTCGGAGTGACCGTCTACGAGCGGACACCCGTCACGGAGATCGCCCCGGGGCTGGCCGTGACGCCGTTCGGGACGGTCCGGGCGCGCCACGTGCTCCGCGCGACCGAAGGGTTCACCTCGCGGCTGAAGGGGCTGCGGCGCCAGTGGCTGCCGATGAACAGCTCGCTGATCGTCACCGAGCCGCTGCCCGCCTCGTTCTGGGAGACGGTCGGCTGGGCGGGGTCCGAGCTGCTCGGGGACATGGCCCATTACTACATGTACGCGCAACGGACCGCCGACGACCGCATCGCCTTCGGCGGGCGTGGCCGGCCGTACCTGTACGGCTCGCGGGTGGACGCCAGAGGGCACACGCACGAGCAGACGGTCGAGGCGCTCTGGCGGCTGCTGATCGACTTCTTCCCCGCCGCGGCGTCCTCCTCGGTGGCGCACGCGTGGTCGGGAGTCCTGGGGGTGCCGCGCGACTGGTGCTCGACCGTGCACCTGGACCCGGCCACGGGCCTGGGCTGGGCGGGCGGCTACACCGGGCACGGGGTGACGACGGCCAACCTGGCCGGCCGGACGATGCGGGACCTCGTCCTGGGCGAGCGTACGGCGCTGACGGAGCTGCCGTGGGTGGGCCGCCGGGTGCGGGCCTGGGAGCCGGAGCCGCTGCGCTGGCTGGGGGTGCACGCGATGTACCGGTTGTACCGGGTGGCGGACCACCGGGAGCGGTCGATGCCGGGCACGTCCGTGCTGGCTCGTATGGCCGATCTGATCACCGGCCACTGAATCACGTTGAGATTGGGGAGCACCATGAACACGCTCTTTCGAGGGGGACGGGTCTTCACCGCGAAGACCGGCTTCGCCGAGGCCGTGCTGGTCCGCGACGGCGTGATCGCCGCCGTGGGCGACGAGCGGGACCTGGTACGACTGGCGCCGGGGCACGAGACCGTGGACCTGGACGGGGGTCTGCTGGTGCCCGGGTTCATCGATGCCCACATGCATCCGGTGCAGGCGGGCCTTGAGCGCGCCAAGTGCGATCTATCCGAAATTTACGGACTCGATGCCTATCTGGCGAAGATCGCCGACTATGCGGCGAAAAATCCTGAAAAAGAGTGGATTGATGGCGGCGGGTGGGACATGTCGGCCTTCCCGGGTGGGCTGCCGCACCGCGACCAGCTCGCCTTCGCCGACCGGCCCGTCTACCTCATCCAGCGCGACCATCATGCCGCCTGGGTCAACGCCCGCGCCCTGGAGCTGGCCGGCGTCACCGCCGGCACCCCAGACCCCGCCGACGGCCGCATCGAACGCGACGCCGACGGCACCCCCAGCGGCGTCCTGCACGAGGGCGCGATGGACCTCGTCGGCCTTCTCACCCCCCGCCCCTCCCCTCTCGACCTGGACCGGGCGCTGGCGGAGGCGGAGCGATACCTGTTCTCGCTCGGCATCACCGGCTGGCAGGACGCCATCGTCGGCTCCTACGCGGGCTCGGTGGACCAGCTTCCCACCTACCTGTCGGCGGCCGGCTCCGGCAGGCTGCGGGCCCGCGTGGTGGGCGCGCTGTGGTGGGACCGTACCCGCGGCCTCGACCAGATCGACGATCTGACCGCGCGGCGCGCGTCGGCGGAGGGGCTGGACCGGTTCCGCGCGACCTCGGTGAAGATCATGCAGGACGGCATCACCGAGAACTTCACCGCCGCGACGCTGGAGCCCTACTGCCTCTGCGGCGGCACAGGGCTGTCCTACGTCGACCCGGCCAAGCTCAGGACGTACGTGGCCGAGCTGGACCGCCTCGGCTTCCAGGCGCACGTCCACGCGATCGGCGAGCGGGCCGTACGCGAGGCGCTGGACAGTTTCGAGGGCACCTCGCCCGCCAACCGGCACCACATCGCACACCTGCAGATCATCGAGCCCTCGGACGTGCCCCGCTTCGCCGCCCTCGGCGTGACGGCCAACCTGCAGCCGCTCTGGGCTACCCACCACGCGCAGATGGACGAGCTGACCCTGCCGTTCCTGGGCGAGCCCCGCTCCTCGTGGCAGTACCCCTTCGCCGACCTGCTCTCCCACGGGACCAGGTTCTGCGCGGGCAGCGACTGGCCGGTGTCGAGCGCCGACCCGCTGCAGGGCATGCACGTGGCCGTCAACCGCACGGAACCGGGCGGCTCGGTGCACGCCGGCTACCCCACGGCACAGACGCCGTTCCTGCCCGGCCAGCGCCTCGACCTGGCGACCGCGCTGACGGCGTACACGGCCGGCTCGGCCTGGGTCAACCGCTCCCCCGCCGGGGTGATCGAGCCGGGCCGCCCGGCGGACCTCGTCGTCCTGGACCGCGACCCGTTCACGCTGCCGGAGCGCGACATCTGGACGACCAGGGCGCGCATGACGTTCGTGGACGGCGTCGCCGTCCACGACGGGAGGTAGGTGCGCGATCCGGCGCTACGGAACGCGCACCCTTCCCGCGTACGGTCGCCTCCGACACAAGTGGAGGCTATGAACTGTCGACGGCATTCGCTATGCGAGCCGGTGGTTACCGTGGGAACTGGTGTTGGATTTCTCCGACCCGATCGGTTGCGACGGATGGTAATCGCGAGGTAATTTTCTGTCACAGCCGGGTGCTTGACTGGCGCTCGGTCCCCGTCCCCGTTGGTGTCCGCATCAACGGGATAGCGTCCGGCGGGGCGGTGGCCCAAAAGGCGCACTTCTTCCAGGAGTGCGCAGTCAGGCCCCGACAACGCGGTTCTCCAACCACGGTCCGCCCGGCTTGCCGGACGGACGCGGCTTCGGCTTCCACCGGATCACTGCCCGGCCTCGGTCGGCATGCGAGGAGGCTACGCCGATGTCCGTTTTGCTTAGGCAAACACAGGGAACCGAAGACGCTGACATGGTGATGCGGCGAACGTGGGCCGTAGCGGCGCTCGCCTGCGCGATGACGGTGACCATTCCCGGCGTCGCACAGGCGACGACCCAGAGCGGCAGGGACGTGGTGATCACGTCCAGGCGCGGCTGGCAGGACACCGGGATCTACGTGTACGCGGGCGACCGCGTCCGGGTCGCGCAGGTGGGCGGCAGCTGGACGGTCGACGACAACTCCTTCCCGTGGGTGGGCGCCGACGGGTACGACTGGGACACCGACTCGCACATCTACCAGGGCTGCAAGATCCGCGACGGCTCCCCGTACGGCAGGCTCCTGTCCCGGGTCAACGGCGGCTCGCGAGACCTGGGCGCGCACCGGAGCTGGCGGGCCAACTCCGGTGGCCGGCTGTTCATGAGGATCAACGATCAGAACCGCTGCCTCGGCGACAACGCGGGCGCGCTGATCATCAGGATCTGGCACTAGCCATCAGGTCCGGAGTGTAATGGCCGTGTGACGGGGACACACGGCAAGCGCGTGGTCGTCGTGGACGACGACGACATCAGCCGCACCGGCATCGTCGCCATCCTGTCCGGGACACCGGGTGTGGAGGTGATCGCGGGACTCGATCACCGGGCGGCGGCCGGCTGGTCGTACGAGGGCGTCGACGTCGTGCTGGTGGACGCCGCCGACGAGCGCAGCCCCGACGACCACTTCCCCGGCGTGGCGGTCGTGGAGGCCGTCCGCCGCGTCCGGAGCCGTCGGCAGACCACGGTCATCGTGCTCACCGGCCATTTCCTCGACGGCGCGGTCCGGCGGCGCATGCGGGAGGCCAGGGCCGACTATTTCTACCATCGCAGCCAGCTCGGCGACGCGGCCCGCCTGCGCGCCGCCGTACTCGAACCGTCCGGGGGCGTGCCCGGCCCCGCCGACCCCGAAGAGGAGATCAGGCTCGGCGTCTCCCCCGTCAGCCGGGTCAACGCGGCCGTGGCGCACGCGCTGGCGGAGCACCTGCCGGAACGGCTGGGCGAGCGGGCCAGTCCCCGGTCGCGGGCCTGGATCCGATTACGGGAGCGGTTCAACCGGCAGGCCCGGCTCGCGCCGACGACCTCCGACGGCCGGGCTCCGGACCGCGCCCAGTCACTGCCGTCACTGCCACAGATCGCCCGCTTCCTGACTTGGGCGACAAGGGTGAAAACACCCCCGCCGCCGCCACTTCCGCCACCAGGGCAACCACCTTGCCCCTCCCGGCCACCGCCACCGGATGGGTGAACCGCTCAGGGGTGCCACGCGGTCCACCTCGTTCACCGCTGTCCGCCTCTTCCTCAACCTGCGGATGGCCGCGCGGGTGACGATCTGCGTGACCCTCTGGCAGGCCCTCACGCCACCCGTGGCGCTGCTCACCCTGCTCGCCTCGTGCCTGTACGACGTGCTGGTCTTCCGCGCCCTCAGACACCACGGCATCCCCGTCCCGGTACGGCTGGCGCTCGACGTCGCCGACGTGGCCGTCTGGTCCGCGCTGGCCGGCGAACCGATCGACGCCCCCGCCCTGCTGGCCGCGCCCCTGGCCTACGAGCTGGCCTTGGCGCACGGCTGGACGGCGCTGGCCGTACCGCTCACGTCGGGCGCGGTGGCCAACGTGGCGCTGGCCGTGGCGGGCTGGTCGTACAGTCCCGCGCCCTTCCTCTGGCCGGCCGGCGGCGTGGCGGGCGGTGTGTTCATCGGCCGGTACCTGCGCGGGCGGCTGCGACAGCGGCTGCGCGTGGCCGCGGCGGAGCGCCAGGCCGCCAGGAGCCGCGCCGAGCTGGCCGGTCGGCACAGCGTGGCCATGGGCGCCGACACCGTGGTGGACCTGCTGACCCGTACCTGGCCGCTGCTGGCGGGGCCGGGCCGCCAGGTGGCGTCGCCTCTATCAGCCTGGCGGCAGCGGCTGGCGGAGGAGACGGCCGATCATGCCGAGTACCTGGCGGTCGCGTTGCTGCGCTGGGAGCAGCGCCACAACCTGGCCAGCCCGGACCTCTCCCGCGACGTGGAGTTCCGTCCCACGGACGGGAGCGGCTCGCTGCTGCTCTCCCCCGCCCAGACGGCCGCCCTGCACGACGCCCTGGTACGGCTGGCGCCCACGGGCTCGCTCACCGTCACCGCGCACGAGCCACGGCCGCTGGGGCGACGCCAGGAACTGCGGATCGGCTCCAGGAAAGTGGTCCTGCCGGAGGACGCCCGCCCGCACACTCCGCCGTTCGACGCGGGACCGATCGCCATCGCCCTCGGCGCCGTCGGCTCGCTCAGCCATTCGTGGCGCGACATGGACGGCGTGCCGCTCCCGGCCTGCGCGGCCCTCACGGTGACCGGGCTGCTGGTCGCCTTGTGGGCGCACCGGCGCGTCCTGGCCCGTGGCACGGCGGCGCACGCGCGGGTCCTGGCCGCGGGACTCTGCTTCGGCGCGGTGGACGCGCTGGTCTCCACGTCCCTCATGCGGACGATGGCCGCCGGCGGGCTCACCCGGATGCCGTTCCTGCACGCGATGCTCTTCGCCGTCCCGCTGACGGTCATGTACTGGCGCGACCTGGGGCTGGGACGCCGGATCGCGGCCGTGGCCTCGGTGGCGTCGATCCTGTGCGTCTGCGTGTGGCTGCTGCCCGTACCGCTGCACTGGGCCGACCTGGCGGGACTGGTGTGGCCGTTGGCGTTCACGATCGGCGCCTCGGCGGTGCGCGACCTGCTGGACCTGGACACCAGTGGGGTGGATCACGAACTGGCCGCCGAACACGCGGCGGCGGTGCGCGAGGGCTACCTCAGCGGCCGGGCCGACGTGCTGCGGCTGGTGGAACAGGTCACGGACGAGGCCGCCCACCGCCTGAGCGCGGACCGGGACTCGCTCGACCCGCGTTTCCTCCCGGAGATCGAACGCCGCCTGGCCCAGGTCCGCGACCGCGTCTCAGCCCTACGGCACCAGCCAGATCTCTGACCACCCCGTGGTCCGGGGCACCCCGCCATGCCCCACAGGGCCCCGCATCCCGCGAACCCCACGGGCCCCGGTGCCCAAGTCTGAATCCCACCCCACAGTTGGCCACGTGTGGCACACAGCACCGCCGAACCCCATCCAGCGAAACCCGGTCAGTCCCAGGGACGGCCCACACCCCGAACAGCGAAGGACCCCGGCACAGTGTGCCGGGGTCCTTCAGAGATAACAGGTCCTACCAGGGGGACTTGTTGTTGCGCAGACGCTCCAGCGCCTCCTCGAGGATCGCCTTGCCGTCCTTGTCGCTCCTGCGCTCCTTCACATAAGCCAGGTGCGTCTTGTACGGCTCGTTCCGGGGCGGGGCAGGCGGGGCCTGCTCGTCCTGGCCGGCCGGGAGGCCGCAGCGCGGGCAGTCCCACATTTCGGGCACTGCCGCATCGCTGGCGAAGCTGGGACGCGTCTCATGCATGTTGGCGCACCAGAACGAGACCCGCACTCTCGGAGCTGCCTCGCCGCGCTCGGCCTCCCCCATCGGGCCGGCGCCGACACGGCTGCCACGGATCGCGTTGCCACTACCCACGGATGAACTCCTCGCTCGATCGCCCCGTGACACACGGGGGGAGAATCACTGTCACGCGTCAATCTGACTCAGGGCCGCAGAAGCAGACCCAGAGCGATGATGCAGACGAACCAGACGGTGCCCGTGATCACGGTCAACCGGTCGAGGTTACGCTCCACCACCGAGGAACCACCGAAGTTCGACGAGAAACCGCCGCCGAACATGTCAGACAGGCCACCACCCTTGCCCTTGTGGAGCAGGACGAGCAGGATCATGAGACAGCTCGCCAGGATGAGGGCGATGGAGATTCCGATTTCCACGGTATGCCTAGTCCTTCAATGCTCTGTCACGCGTGACGATTCAAACTTGCTTCTAGAGGGTACGGCCTGTTGTCAAATCGCACCCCCAGAACGACTCAGTTAGCCAGACATATCGGAGAAACGGCAGATCTTAACGAACTCCCCGGCATCGATGCTGGCACCGCCCACGAGCGCGCCGTCGATATCGGGTTGAGCCATGATCCCAGCGATGTTGCCTGACTTGACTGACCCTCCGTAAAGGATACGTACCGCGGAGGCCACTTCGGGGTCGTACAGCTCAGCGAGTCTGCCTCGCAGCGCCGCACAGACCTCCTGGGCGTCCTCAGGAGTGGCCACCTCGCCGGTGCCGATCGCCCACACCGGCTCGTAGGCCACTACCATCGATTGTGCCTGCTCAGCGGAGACTTTGCGCAGTCCGCCGTCAAGCTGGGCCAGGCAATGTGAAACTTGCTCGCCCGCCTGACGCACGGGCAGGCCCTCGCCGACGCACAGGATCGGCGTGAGCGAGTGGCGGAACGCGGCGTGCACCTTGGCGTTGACCAGGTCGTCGTCCTCACCGTGATACTGCCGCCGCTCCGAGTGGCCGGCCAGGACGAACGTGCAGCCCAGCTTGGCCAGCATCGCGCCCGAGATCTCGCCGGTGTAGGCGCCCGCCTCGTGCTGGGACAGGTCCTGGGCGCCGTAGACGATGCGCAGCTTGTCGCCGTCGACGAGCGTCTGGACGCTGCGCAGGTCGGTGAACGGCGGCAGGACGGCTATCTCCGCCTTGTCGAAGTCCTTGTCGGTGAACGCGAAGGCGAGCTTCTGGACCAGTGCGATGCCCTCAAGGTGGTTGAGGTTCATCTTCCAGTTGCCGGCGAAAAGCGGCTTTCTCACGGTCAGTCCTCCAGGGCGGCGAGTCCGGGCAGGGTCTTGCCCTCGAGATATTCCAGGCTCGCGCCACCACCGGTGGAAATGTGCGAGAAGCCGTCTTCGGGCAGACCGAACTTGCGTACGGCGGCCGCCGAGTCGCCGCCGCCGACCACCGTCAGGGCGTCGGCCCCGATCAGCGCCTCGGCCACGGCCCGGGTGCCGCCGGAGAAGGCGTCGAACTCGAAGACGCCCATGGGGCCGTTCCAGAAGATGGTCTTGGCATCGGCCAGCTTGGCCGCGAACAGCTCACGGGTCCTGGGACCGATGTCGAGCCCCTCGCGGTCGGCCGGGATCGCCGTGGCCTCGACCACGTCGTGCGGCGCGTCCTCGGCGAAGCCGGTCGCGGCCAGCACGTCGACGGGCAGCACGAGGTCGACGCCGCGCTCGGCGGCCTCGTTGAGGAAGCCGCGCACCTGGTCGAGCTGGTCTTCCTGGAGCAGCGACTTGCCGACCTCGTAGCCCTGGGCCTTGAGGAAGGTGTAGGCCATGCCGCCGCCGATCAGCAGCCGGTCGACCTTGGCCAGCAGGTTGGCGATGACGCCGAGCTTGTCGGAGACCTTGGCGCCGCCCAGCACCACCACGTAGGGGCGCTCGGTGTCCTCGGTGAGCCTCCTGAGCACCTCCAGCTCGGCCACGATGAGCTTGCCCGCCGCGTGCGGCAGCAGCCGGGGCACGTCGTAGACGCTGGCGTGCTTGCGATGGACCGCGCCAAAACCGTCGCCGACATAGAGCTCGGCGAGCCCCGCCAGCTTCTCGGCGAACGCGCCCCGCTCGGCCTCGTCCTTGGACTCCTCGCCCGCCTCGAACCGGAGGTTCTCCAGCAGGGCGACCCGGCCCTCCTCGAGCGCGTCGGCGACGCCCTGGGCGCTGTCACCGACCACGTCGGCGGCGAAGGCCACGTCCTCGCCGAGCAGCTCGGCGAGGCGCTCGGCGACCGGCTTCAGCGAGAGGGCGGGATTGGGGCGCCCCTTGGGGCGGCCCAGGTGAGCGCAGACGATGACCTTCGCGCCCGCGCCGGTCAGCGCCTTGATCGTCGGCACCGACGCGCGGATGCGGCCGTCGTCGGTGATCGTCTCACCGTCGAGTGGGACGTTGAGGTCGGCGCGCACGAGCACGCGCCGACCCTTCACGTCGAGATCGTCGAGCGTACGCATCAGAGGTCCGCGCCCACCAGCTGGATGAGGTCGACGAGGCGGTTGGAGAAGCCCCACTCGTTGTCGTACCAGCCGACGACCTTGACCTGGTTGCCGATGACCTTGGTCAGGCCGGCGTCGAAGATGCAGGAGTGCGGGTCGGTGACGATGTCGCTGGAGACGATCTCGTCCTCGGTGTAGCTGAGCACGCCCTTGAGCGGTCCCTCGGCGGCGGCCTTGTACGCGGCGTTGACCTCTTCGACGGTCACGTCGCGGCCGACCTCGACGGTCAGGTCGGTGGCCGAGCCCGTGGGGATCGGCACGCGCATCGCGAACCCGTCGAGCTTGCCCTTGAGCTCGGGCAGCACCAGGCCGATGGCCTTGGCGGCGCCGGTCGAGGTGGGCACCACGTTGACGGCGGCGGCGCGGGCGCGGCGCAGGTCCTTGTGCGGGCCGTCCTGCAGGTTCTGGTCCTGCGTGTAGGCGTGGATCGTGGTCATCAGGCCCTTCTCGATGCCGAAGGCGTCGTTGAGGACCTTCGCCAGCGGAGCCAGGCAGTTGGTGGTGCAGGAGGCGTTGGAGATGATCGTGTGCTTGGCGGCGTCATAGGTGTTGTCGTTGACACCCACCACGATCGTGACGTCCTCGTTCTTCGCCGGGGCGGAGATGATGACCTTCTTGGCGCCGTTGTCGGCGTGCACCTTGGCCTTGGCCGCGTCGGTGAACAGGCCGGTCGACTCCAGCACCACATCGACGCCGAGATCGGCCCACGGCAGCTTGGCCGGGTCGCGCTCCTCGAAGACCTTGATCGCCTTGCCGTCGACGATGATCTCGTCGCCGGATGCCTTCACCTCGTACGGCAGGCGGCCGAGGATGCTGTCGTACTTCAGCAGGTGGGCGAGCGTCGCGTTGTCGGTCAGGTCATTGACCGCAACGATCTCGATGTCCTTGCCGCTGGCGGCCACCGCACGCCAGAAGTTGCGACCGATGCGGCCGAAGCCGTTGACGCCTACGCGGATGCTCACGGGAACCGATCTCCTCGTACGTGATGGCGAGCTAAAAACCTCAATGCCAAACCCTATCGGAACCAAATTGGTTTAGACCACTCGACTCCCCCTACCGTGAATCCGCGATCAGGCGGCGTAATTTGTGAGCTTCGAGTAAAGTGCCCGACTCATCGGAGTAAGTTCCGGCATTCTCTGGGGGCTGAGATGTCACAACCTAGGTCCGGCCTGCTGTCTGGCCTGATCGTGGGTTTCGTTGCCACGCTTGTCTGCGCCGTCGCGCAAGCGGCGGTACTCCTGTATGGAGACCGCTTCATCCCGGCTGCCTTCCTGACCGCCGGCGACGGCCTCTGGGCGATGACCACGATCGCCTTCGCCTCGGGCCTGCTCCTGTCTCTCCTGGTATGCCTGTTCAGGCCGGGCAGCCGGCTTCTGCCGTGGTGGTCGGCCCTCTGCTCGGCGGCGGCGGTGGCCCTGGGATGGACCACCGCCCGCGCGACGACCACCGGCGGCCGGCCCGACCTGAGCCTCGACCGCCTCATCACCAACTTCCCGGCCGAGCTGACCGGCCTCTGGCCCTCGCTGAAGGACTCGTGGGAGCCCTGGCTCCCGCTGGTGGTGGCGGCCCTGACGGCCTACTTCCTCGTACGCGTACGAGTTGGCCGTGTCCGAGCCCGCCGAGCCTCCCTCACCCCACCGGAGGACCCGGCCCCGGCCGAACCGGAGTACCGGGCCCCCTTCGAGCCCCTCCAAAGCCCCACCAACCCCTCACGCCCCACAGGCGACCTGTTCACCCCGAAAGACTCGGGCCGGGCCTGAAACGGCTCACCGGCCCGATCCACGGAGACGGCCAAGCATGCGCACGTCACGGCGGGAAGTCCCCCCACCGGAGGAGCGTTCCCCTGGACAGGGCCCAGCCCACGACGGCGATCGGCGCCCACCGTGCCGTGCCGTAAAGCATGAACCGCCTTGACGGCAGGACACGCACGGCAGAGCAACGCAAGCGATACCCCGCACGGACAGAACCTCAGAGCGCTCCTACCTGCGCTCTCAGAGACCCTCCCGACACGGAGCCACCCGGGCCGCCAGAACCTCAGAGCCGCCCAACCGCGCTCTCAGCCGACACGCGAGCCACCGGGCCACCGCACCGCACACAGAACCTCTTCACGGGGTCACCGCGCCGTACAGAGGCCGCTCAGAGAACGCTCACTGGGCGAGCATGTCCACGGTGAGGTTCGCCTCGGTGTTGGGGATGCCCAGGTCGGTGGCACGTTTGTCGGCCATCGCCAGCAACCGCCGGATCCGTCCAGCGATCGCGTCCTTCGTCAGCGGCGGATCCGCGATCTGCCCCAGCTCCTCCAGAGACGCCTGCTTGTGCTCCACCCGCAGCCGCCCCGCGATCACCAAGTGGTCGGGCGCCTCCTCGCCCAGGATCTCCAGCGCCCGCTGCACCCGCGCCCCCGCCGCCACCGCGGCCCGCGCCGAGCGGCGCAGGTTGGCGTCGTCGAAGTTGGCGAGCCGGTTGGCCGTGGCCCGCACCTCGCGGCGCATCCGGCGCTCTTCCCAGGCCAGCACGCTGTCGTGCGCGCCGAGCCGCGTCAGCAGCGCGCTGATGGCGTCGCCGTCGCGCACCACGACCCGGTCGACGCCCCGCACCTCCCGCGCCTTGGCGTGGATCTTGAGCCGCCGCGCCGAGCCCACCAGCGCCAGCGCCGCCTCGGGCCCCGGGCAGGTGACCTCCAGCGACATGGAGCGCCCCGGCTCGGTCAGCGAACCGTGCGCCAGGAACGCCCCGCGCCACGCGGCCTCGGCGTCGCAGGCGGCCCCCGCCACCACCTGACGAGGCAGGCCGCGGACCGGGCGCCCGTGGTTGTCGATGAGACCCGTCTGCCGGGCCAGCGCCTCACCGTCGCGGTAGACGCGCACGACATAGCGCGAGCCCTTGCGCAGCCCGGCGGGTGCCAGCACGAGCACTTCGGCCTTGTGACCGAACACCTCCCCGATGTCCTTGATCAGCCGCCGCGCGGTGGCGTTGGTGTCGAGCTCCGCCTCGATCACGATGCGCCCGCCCACCAGGTGCAGCCCGCTGGCGAACCGCAACAGCGTCGACACCTCCGCCTTCCGGCAGCAAGGCTTCAGCACTGGCAGGCGGCTCAGCTCGTCCTTCACCACACCCGTCATCGCCATAAGCGTTAGTCCTCCCCCATTCAGACCGGCTCTCAGCAGTGTCTCGCACCTTTGCGCCGCGCCGACCAGGATCAACGCTTCTGGAGGAAAATCTCGTCCAGGACGGAGGCAAGACGTCGTGAGTCATGCCGGGGGGAGCCGTCGGCGGCCGCGACGTCGGCCATGACGAGCCGCCCGCCGAGCGCGGCGGCGGCCTTCTCCAGAGCGTCGCGGTCGTCGACCACGCCGGTGTCGGCGAGCACCACGTCGACGCGCAGGCCGGGCGCGTGCTGCCGGAGCACCTCCAGGTGCTGCTGGGGTGAGAAGTCGTCGGTCTCGCCGGGCTGCGGCGCCAGGTTGAGCGTCACCAGCCGCTGGGCCTTCGACTCGTGCAGCGCCCGAGCCAGC
The DNA here is from genome assembly GCF_050942315.1 of Nonomuraea sp. CA-143628. Lineage (NCBI taxonomy): Bacteria > Bacillati > Actinomycetota > Actinomycetes > Streptosporangiales > Streptosporangiaceae > Nonomuraea > Nonomuraea sp. CA-143628. Next base: position 5,336,528 of record NZ_CP192072.1, on the reverse strand, counting down.
TCGGGCACCTTGAGATGCGGTAACACGCTGGTGAACCACGAGCCGGGCCCGAACACCAGCCAGTCGGCCTCCAGCACGGCGCGTACGGCCTCGGGCCGCGCGGGCGGGTCCTCCGGCACCAGCGAGATGGCCTGCACCCGGCCGGGGGTCAGCGCGCAGGCCACCTGCCCGCGTACGGTCGAGGTGACGCCGTCGAGCTCCACCTCGGCCACGATGTCGAGCGGCACCGACGCCATCGGCAGCACCCTGCCGTGGGCGCCGAGCAGCCGGCCCACCCAGTCGAGACCCGCCACGGGATCGCCGAGCAGCTCCCACAGCGCCACGATGAGCAGGTTGCCGACGGCGTGGCCGTGCAGGTCGCCCTCACTGCGGAAGCGGTGCTGGACGACCTCGCTCCAGGTGCTCCCCCACTCGTCGTCGCCGCAGAGCGCGGCCAGCGCCATGCGCAGGTCGCCGGGAGGAAGCACGCCGAGCTCACGCCTGAGCCGCCCGCTGGAGCCACCGTCGTCGGCGACCGTCACCACCGCGGTCAGATCGCCCACCACGCCGCGCAGCGCCGACAGCGAGGCGTAGAGCCCATGCCCCCCGCCCAGCGCCACCACCCGCGGCCGGTCATCCGGCGGCGCCCCGGCTACGACGGCGTCACCTGGCGCCGGGCCGGCGACGCCCGCCCCACCCAACGCCGCGCCGATCACAGCCGCGTCACCCGGCGCCGAGCCGCCCACGACCGCCTCAGCCACGCCCGCGTCACCCAGCGCCGCCTCAGCCACGATCGCCTCACCCAGCGCCGCTTCGGCTACGGCCGCCTCACCCTGGTCTTGGCCCTCATCGGTCACTCCCGCCCCACATCCCGGTGGCTGACCTGGACTTCCATGCCGCGGTCACGCAGCCGGCCGGCGACCTGCTCGGCCATCGCCACGCTGCGGTGCTTGCCACCCGTGCAGCCCACCGCCAGCGTGGCGTAGCTCTTGCCCTCGCGCGCGTAACCGGCGGCGATCACCTGCAGAACCTCCTCGTACGCGTCGAGGAACTCCTTGGCGCCCGGCTGGCCGAGCACGTAGTCGCGCACCGGCGCGTCGAGCCCGCTCATCGGCCGCAGATCCGGCACCCAGTGCGGGTTGGGCAGGAAGCGGCAGTCGACCACGAGGTCGGCGTCGACCGGCAGGCCGTACTTGAAGCCGAACGAGACCACGTTGAGTCGCAGCCCCGGCCGGTCCTCGCCGCCGAAGAAGTTGACGATCTTGTTGCGTAGCTCGTGCACGTTGAGCGAGGAGGTGTCGATCACCAGGTCGGCGTTGGCCCGCACCTCGCGCAGGATGCCGCGCTCGCGCGCGATGCCGTCGACGAGCCGGCCCTCGCCCTGGAGCGGGTGGGGCCTGCGTACGTTCTCGAATCTGCGCACCAGCCCTTCGTCGCTGGCTTCCAGGAAGACCACGCGCACCCGCACGCCGCGGCCCTCAAGCTCTTCGATGGCGGCGTTGAGGTCGCTGGTGAAGGCCAGGCTGCGCACGTCGACGACGGCGGCCACCTTGTCGGCGGCCAGCTTGACCTTGCCCGCCTCCTCCGCCATGGCGAACAGCAGCCCCGGCGGCAGGTTGTCGATGACGAACCAGCCCAGGTCTTCCAACGCCTTGGCCGCGGTGCTGCGACCCGCGCCTGACATGCCGGTGACGATGACGAACGCCGGCTCGGTGTTCATTGCCTCACTCCGTTCGGCGGGCTCACTGTCCCTCCCCCTTCAGCGTCGACGCGATCACCTCGGCGATGGCCGGGCCGATGCCGGGGACCTCGCACATTTCGGCGGCGGTGGCCTCGCGCAGCTTCTTCACGGAGCCGAAGTGTTTGAGCAGCGCCTGCCGACGCGCCGGTCCGAGGCCGGGCACGGTGTCGAGCGCGCTCTCCTTCACGGTCTTGGACCTCTTAGCACGATGGTAGGTGATGGCGAACCTGTGTGCCTCGTCCCGCACGCGTTGCAGCAGGTAGAGTCCCTCGCTGGAGCGCGGCATGATCACCGGCTGGTCGTCGCCGGGCAGCCACACCTCTTCGAGTCGCTTGGCCAGGCCGCACACGGCGACGTCATCGATGCCGAGCTCGTCGAGCGCCCGCTGGGCGGCGGCCGCCTGGGGGCCGGCGCCGTCGACCACGACCAGATTGGGCGGGTAGGCGAACTTGCGCGGCTTTCCGGTCTCCGGGTCGATGGGCCCGTTGGGCCCGTCGGCATCGTCGTCGGCCGCCAGCTCCCCGGTGTTCGAGCGCTCCTCCAGGTAGCGCCGGAACCGCCGCTGGATGACCTCGTAGATGGAGGCGACGTCGCCTTCCTTGGTCTTGACGGCGAAGCGGCGGTATTCGCTCTTGCGGGCCAGGCCGTCCTCGAACACCACCATCGACGCCACGACGTTCTCACCCTGCAGGTGGGAGACGTCGTAGCACTCGACGCGCAGCGGCACCTGGTCGAGGTCGAGCGCGTCGGCGATCTCCTGCAGCGCCTTGCTGCGGGTGGTCAGGTCGCCGGCTCGGCGGATCTTGTGCTGGGCGAGCGATTCCTTGGCGTTGCGCTCGACGGTCTCCATCAGCGACTTCTTGTCGCCGCGCTGCGGCACCCGGACCTCGACCCGGGCGCGGCGCTGCTCCGACAGCAGCTCGGTGATCGCCTCGTGGTCGGGCGGCAGCACGGGCACGAGGACCTCGCGGGGCATCGACTCGGCGCCCGCCTCGCCGTACATCTGCAGCAGGAACTGCTCCACCAACTCGCCCGGCGAGCTCTCCTCGACCTTGTCGACCACCCAGCCGCGCTGACCGCGGATGCGGCCGCCGCGCACGTAGAAGACCTGGACGGCGGCTTCGAGCGGGTCCTCGGCCAGCGCGATCACGTCGGCGTCGGTGCCCTCGCCGAGGACGACGGCCTGCTTCTCCAGCGCGCGCTGCAGGGCCTGGATGTCGTCGCGGAGCCTGGCGGCCCGCTCGTATTCCTGCGCCGCGGCGGCCTCGCGCATGTCCCGCTCCAGCCGCTTGATGAAGCGGCCGGTGTTGCCCGCCATGAAGTCGCAGAAGTCTTCGGCCAGGGCCAGGTGCTCATCCGGGGTGACCCGGCCCACGCACGGCGCCGAGCACTTGTCGATGTAGCCCAGCAGGCACGGCCGGCCGATCTGCCCGGCCCGCTTGAACACGCCCGCGCTGCACGTGCGGACGGGAAAGACGCGAAGCAGCAGATCGACGGTCTCGCGGATGGCCCAGGCATGGGAGTAGGGGCCGAAGTAGCGGGTGCCCTTGCGCTTGGCGCCCCGCATCACCTGCACGCGCGGGAAGTCCTCGCCCATGGTGACGGCGAGGTAGGGGTAGGACTTGTCGTCGCGGTATTTGACGTTGAAGCGGGGGTCGAACTCCTTGATCCAGGAGTATTCGAGCTGCAGCGCCTCGACCTCGGTGCCGACCACCGTCCAGTCGACGTCGGCGGCGGTGGTGAGCATGGTCTGGGTGCGCGGATGCAGCGCGGAGAAGTCGGCGAAGTAGGAGTTGAGCCGCTGCCGCAGGCTCTTGGCCTTGCCGACGTAGATCACCCGGCCATGCGCGTCCCTGAACCGGTAGACCCCCGGAGAGTCGGGAATGGACCCCGACTGGGGGCGGAAACTCAGGGGACTGCGCACTGATCTCGCCACGTTCAAAGACTAACGGGCCCCACCGACAAGGCGGCCCGCCGTACCAGTCGTCCTGGTACGGCGGGCGTGCGCCTAGGCGAGCGTGATCTGGTCTCCCTCGACCTTGATCTGCTGCTCAGGAAGCGGCTTCTTGGCCGGTCCGGCGGTGACGGATCCGTCGTCGATCTTGAACTTGCTGCCGTGGCACGGGCAGTCGATCATCCCGTTCGCGACGCCGCCGACCGTACAGCCCTGGTGGGTGCAGATCGCACTGAACGCCTTGAACTCGCCCGACTTGGGCTGCACCACCACCACTTTCTGCTCCTTGAAGACCGTCCCTCCGCCCACCGGGATGTCGGAGGTCTTCGCCAATGCGCCACCCGCGGCCGCCGGAGCACTCGACTGCGTGTCGGCGGTCGAGGTCTGCGCGCCGCTCGCGGCGTCGTTACTGCCGCACGCGGTCAGCGCCAGTGTCAGGCCACCCACGCCCACACCGGCGATCATCGCTCTGCGACTCTGAAAGTCATCTCCCATGAGCTCACCCAACCGCACACAGGTGAGAAATTCATGAGGACCCGCTAGGCAAGCGTGATCTTACCGTCGCTGACCTTGATTTTCTTCTCCTTGAGCGGCTCGGAAGCCGGGCCACCTGCGACGGAACCGTCCGAGATCTTGAACTTGCTCCCGTGGCACGGGCAGTTGATGGTGCCGTCCGCGACCTCGTCGACTGTGCACCCCTGATGGGTGCAGATCGCCGTGAACGCCTTGAACTCCCCCTCCGTCGGCTGGGTGACGACCACCTTCTCGCCCTCGAAGACCTTCCCGCCCCCGCTGGGGATGTCGCCGGTCTCGGCTAGCGCCTTGCCGCCGGCGGCGGCTTTCTTCTTCTTCGGGGCCTCGGACGACGGCTCGTCGGCCGCGGGTGCCTCACTCGCTTGGGTCGTCGGCGAGCCGTAGCTCGCGCAAGCGGTCATCACCACTGCGAGCCCGGCGCCTCCGGCCCCGAGCACCACCGCCCGGCGCGTCGTTTCGGTCATATTGCGTCCTCCCAGGTCTAGTTCTCACTTCAGGTACGGCCAGCGCCCTCGCGCCGGTTCAGCGTGCCGTACGCCAATCCCGGGAACCACGCAGAATTACCTGTTCAGGCCACCACGACGCCGTCACCCACGACCTTGACCTGATAGGCCACGAGCGGCGCGGTCGCCGGGCCCTTGAGCGCCTTGCCGCTGTCTGCGGCGAACTCGCTGCCGTGGCACCCGCACGTGATCACGTTCTCCTCGGGCGAGCCGACGGCGCAGCCCTTGTGCGTGCAGACCGCGCTGAACGCCTTGAAGACGCCCTTCGCCGGCTGAGTGACCACGATCTTGTACTTCTCCACCAGGACACCGCCCCCCACGGGCACGTCCGCGGTCTTGGCGAGCACCTGCCCCTTGATCCCGGCCGGCTCCGCGCTGGCGCCGCCGCCACACCCCGCGACCGCGAGACCGCACGCCGCCAGTCCGGCCGCGCCCAGCGCCTCGCGACGCCCGATTTCGGGCATGGCGCTGCCCAGCTCCGTAATCCCCATGGTGTCAGCCCTTCCCCGTGGCCACTGACCCCCTGCAGGCCAGGCCGCTATCGTCGGGTCAACTTTATTGCCGCCACCCCTCGGTCCCCCGTCCGGGTCATCGCCGCGAGGCCGGGAATCCCAAGCCACCGCGCCTCACCCGACGTAGACCCCGCAGGCCCGCAGGGCCGCTGACATCGGCCGTTCAACGCCCGGCCCGGCACCCCATGACGCTCCCCTCATGAACCCGCGCCACTCAGGAACTCGCGCTCCCTCAAGGACCCACGCCACCCTCAAGGACCTTCGGCCCTCTCAAGGACCCACACCTGCGAGGGCTGTGACCGCCCTTGCTTTGCTGCCGGACCCCATGACGGCCCCTCAGGGACCCGCCCCTGCGAGGGGCGACTGTGACGCATTGCTGCCGGACCCCATGTCACCCCTCAGGGACTCGTCCCTGCGAGGGGTCGCTGTGACGTATTGCTGCCGGACCCATGGCGCCCCCTAGGGACCCGCGCCCCCTCAGGCCCGCACGACGGCCCCAGGCCCCGGCCATCATCAGGACCGCACCGATGGACGCGGCCGCCCCGGTCCTTCTGTACGGCGGCCACCCGCCGTACAGAAAGACCCCTGGAGAGAAGGAACCTCAGAGCGAGAGGATCTTGCGCAGGAAGCGCCCCGTGTGGCTCTCGTCCACCAGCGCGATCTCCTCAGGCGTCCCCGTGGCGACCAGCGTGCCGCCCCGCGAGCCACCCTCGGGCCCCATGTCGATCACCCAGTCGGCCGTCTTGATGACGTCGAGGTTGTGCTCGATGACGATCACCGTGTTGCCGCCGTCGACCAGCCGTCCGAGCACTCCGAGCAGCCGCCGGATGTCCTCGAAGTGCAGCCCGGTGGTCGGCTCGTCGAGCACGTAGATCGTCCGCCCGGTCTGCCGCCGCTGCAGCTCGGAGGCCAGCTTGACGCGCTGAGCCTCGCCGCCGGACAGGGTGGTGGCGGGCTGCCCGAGCCGTACGTAGCCGAGGCCGACGTCGTTGAGCGTCTGCAGGTGACGCTTGATCGCCGGAATCGCGTCGAAGAAGCCGAGCGCCTCCTCGATCGGCATGTCGAGCACCTCGGAGATCGTCTTGCCCTTGTAGTGGACCTCCAGCGTCTCCCGGTTGTAGCGGGCGCCGTGGCAGATCTCGCACGGGACGTACACGTCGGGCAGGAAGTTCATCTCGATCTTGATGGTGCCGTCGCCGGCGCACGCCTCGCAGCGGCCGCCCTTGACGTTGAAGCTGAAGCGTCCTGGCTGGTAGCCGCGCACCTTGGCCTCGGTGGTGGCCGCGAACAGCTTGCGTACGTGGTCGAACACGCCGGTGTAGGTGGCCGGGTTGGAGCGCGGGGTGCGCCCGATCGGCGACTGGTCGACGTGGACGACCTTGTCGACCTGGTCGATGCCGTTGATCCGGGAGTGCCGCCCGGGCACGGTGCGCGCCCCGTTGAGCTCCTTGGCCAGCGCGTTGTAGAGGATGTCGTTGACCAGGGTCGACTTGCCGGACCCCGACACGCCGGTGACCGCGGTGAACAGGCCGAGCGGGAACTCGATGTCAACGCCCTTGAGGTTGTGCTCGCGTGCGCCCTTGACCGTGATCTGCCGCTTCCTGTCGCGCTTGCGACGCTTGGCGGGGATCGGGATGCTCCTGCGCCCGGACAGGTATTGGCCGGTCATCGACTCTTCGCTGGCCAGCAGCTCCTGGACGGTGCCCGACACGACGACCTGGCCGCCGTGCTCGCCCGCGCCCGGACCGATGTCGACCACCCAGTCGGCGGCCGCGATCGTGTCCTCGTCGTGCTCGACGACGATCAGCGTGTTGCCCATGTCGCGCAGCCTGATCAGCGTGTCGAGCAGCCGCATGTTGTCGCGCTGGTGCAGGCCGATCGACGGCTCGTCCAGGACGTACAGGACGCCGACCAGGCCGGAGCCGATCTGGGTGGCCAGCCGGATGCGCTGAGCCTCGCCGCCCGCCAGGGTGGCGGCCGCGCGGTCCATGGTCAGGTAGTCGAGGCCGACGTCGAGCAGGAAGCCCATGCGGGCGTTGATCTCCTTGACCACCCGCTCGGCGATCTGCATGTCGCGGTCGGACAGCTTGAGCTCGGACAGGAACTCCGCGCACTCGCCGATCGACATGGACGACACGTCGGCGATCGACTTGTCCGCGACGGTGACGGCCAGCGTGACCGGCTTGAGCCTGGCGCCCTTGCAGGCCGGGCAGGGGATCTCGCGCATGTAGCCCTCGAACCGCTCGCGGGTCGAGTCGCTCTCCGCTTCGACGTGCCGGCGCTGGACCCACGGGATGACGCCCTCGTAGGTCGTGTAGTAGGAGCGCTGCCTGCCGTAGCGGTTGCTGTAGCGGACGTGCACCTGCTCGTCGTGGCCGAACAGCAGGGACTTCTGCGCGGCCTTGGGCAGCTTCTCCCACGGCGTGTCGAGGGTGAAGCCCATCGTGTGGCCGAGCGCCTCGACGAGCCTGACGAAGTATTCGCTGGTGTGGCCGCCCGACCAGGGGTGGAGCGCGCCGTCTCGGAGCGTGGACTCCGGATCGGGTACGACCAGGTCGGGGTCGACCTCCATCTTGGTGCCGAGACCCGTGCACTCCGGGCAGGCGCCGAAGGGCGAGTTGAAGGAGAACGAGCGGGGCTCCAGCTCCTCGAACGACAGGTCGTCGTAGGGGCAGTAGAGATGCTCGGAGTAGAAGCGCTCGCGGTTGGGATCGCCTTCGGGCAGGTCGACGAACTCGAGCGTGATCGTGCCGCCGGACAGCTGCAACGCGGTCTCGACCGAGTCGGTGAGCCGTCGGCGCGACGACTCCTTCACCGACAGCCGGTCGACGATGACCTCGATGTCGTGCTTCTCCTGCTTCTTCAGCGTGGGCGGCTCCTCCAGCCGGATGATCACGCCATCGACCCGCGCCCGGGCGAAGCCCTTGGTCTGCAGCTCCCGGAACAGCTCGGCGTATTCGCCCTTACGGCCCCTGACGACCGGGGCCAGCACCTGGAAGCGGGTGCCCTCCTCCAGGTCCATCACGCGGTCGACGATCTGCTGCGGCATCTGCCTGGCGATCGGCCGCGCGCACACCGGGCAGTGGGGCTTGCCGATGCGCGCCCACAGCAGCCTCAGGTAGTCGTAGACCTCGGTGATCGTGCCGACGGTCGAGCGGGGGTTCTTGCTGGTGGCCTTCTGGTCGATCGACACCGCGGGCGACAGGCCCTCGATGAAGTCCACGTCGGGCTTGTCCATCTGGCCGAGGAACTGGCGCGCGTAGGCCGACAACGACTCGACATAGCGCCGCTGGCCCTCAGCGAAGATCGTGTCGAAGGCCAGGCTCGACTTGCCCGAGCCGGACAGGCCGGTGAAGACGATCAGAGAGTCTCGCGGCAGGTCCAGCGAGACGTCTTTGAGGTTGTGTTCTCGTGCACCACGCACGATCAGGCGGTCTGCCACGGCGATCCCGGATGTCGAAAGGCGGATAGGTCCACGGGGGATGGTAGACGGGGGCTCCGACAATTTCGGCGGCCCGCTCGTCGAACCCCGAAAATCCGTCGCTACCAGGTTACGGCCTACTCCCACCCCTGCAGGTGGCCTTTAGCTGTCAACCGCGTGACCAGCCGTTTTATGCCCCCAGCAGCCCCCAGAACCCCCCGGATGATGAAATATCCGGCATGACTGTTCTGCTGACGCTCCAGGCCGAACTGGCCGCGTCGACCGCCCGTTTCCTGGCCACCGCGGCGTCCCTTACCGAGGACGACGTCGCCGCGCCCTCGCTCCTTCCGGGCTGGTCCAGGGGCCACGTGCTCGCCCACGTGGCGGGGAACGCCGACAGCCACATCAACCTGCTGACCTGGGCCAGGACCGGCGTCGAGACGCCGCAGTACCCGACCGCCGCGGCGCGGGAGGCGGGCATCGAGGCGGGCGCGGGCCGTACCCCCGCCGAGCACGTCGCCGAGCTGACAGCCGCCGACGCCCGGCTGGCCGCCGAGATCCAGGACCTCCCGGAGGCGGCGTGGCGGGCGACCGTCTCGGCCATGCGCCCGCCGCCGCACCCCGCCTGGTACCTCCTCGTACGGCGGCTGCGCGAGGTCGAAGTGCACCACGTGGACCTCGGCGCGGGCTACGGCCCGGCGGACTGGCCCGAGACGTTCGTCGACCGGGAGCTCCACGACTGCCTGCGGTGCTGGCCCCACGCGCGAAGCACCGTCAGCGAGATCACCCTGCGCGGTGGGCGGACGTGGCGCGACCTGGGCCCCGGGCCGGCGGTCGAGGGCGACGCGGCCGACGTTCTGGCATGGCTCATCGGGAGATCCGACGGCACGGGCGTTAGGGTGGTGACGGAGGGGCGGCTGTCCACGCCGGTTCCTGTGGCGCCGCCCTGGATGACGATGACCGCCCCCGCTGATCTGCCCGCGACGCCCCCGAAGGACTACCCATGACCTACACAGGTGACGTCCAGGTCGGCGGTCCCGCCGACGTACGCGAGCTCCCGAAGCTGTCGATCTGCAAGCTGGCAGTGGGGCCGTTCGACAACAACGCCTACCTGCTGCGCTGCGCCCAGACCGGCGACGGCGTGCTGATCGACGCCGCCGCGGAGGCCGACCGGCTGCTGGCGCTCATCACCGACCAGCCGATCAGCGCGATCGTCACGACCCACCAGCACGGCGACCACTGGCAGGCGCTGGAGCAGGTGACCAAGGTGACAGGCGCCCAGGTGATCGCGCACCCGCTCGACGCGCCCGGCCTGCCGATCCCGGTGGACCGCACGGTCGAGCACGGCGACAGGATCACGGTCGGCGTGACCGACCTCGAGGTGATCCACTTGCGCGGTCACACGCCGGGTTCGATCGCCCTGCTGTACGACGGCGGCGACGAGGGGCGGCACCTGTTCACCGGCGACTCGCTCTTCCCGGGCGGGGTGGGCAATACGCAGAAGGACCCGGAGCGCTTCGCCCAGCTCTTCAGCGATGTCGCCGAGCGGATCTTCGACCGGCTGCCCGACGACACATGGGTGTACCCGGGCCACGGCAAGGACACCACACTCGGCGCCGAGCGCCCGTCCCTGCCGGAATGGAAGGCCAGAGGCTGGTAACACCAGCCGCCGTAGGCGCCGACAGGCCAGCCGACCGCCGTACGCGCCGGCAGGCCGACCACCGCCGAGTTACCGGCGCTGACAGGTCGGCCCACCGAGCCGGGGGCGCGGCGGGCCGAGGTGTCGAGGTCGGCGGTCAGCGGTTCGCCAGGACCCTGGCGATCCGCTGGGCCGCCAGCGCGGGGTCGTCGGCGAGGCCCACGACCTCGCCCCACGACCAGCGGTAGAACCACCCTTCCGGCAGCGGCACGCAGTCGACGGTCTCGACGAGCATCGCGGTGTCGGGATCGCTGACCCGCAGCGCGGGCGGGTAGGGCAGCAGGGTAGTGGTCAGGCCGTGCAGCTCCAGCTCCCTGGCCAGCTTCGCGAGAAAGTACGTACGCGTGTGCTCGCGCGGCGTGGCCGACATGGCTCCATCACCACCCGGATGACGGCGGACGTATCCGCTCAGCTGCCGATACGCTCGGCTTCCCTGCGCTGCTCACGCTTGTAGAACAGCACCCGCAGCGGGATCGCCGCCACGAGCGCGATCTGCATGGTGGCACCGATCTTGATGGGCAGGTCGCCACCCTCGGGCCAGGCCACCCAGAAGGTCAGGAAGGCCACATTGATCATGATCCACCCGAGCACCACCGCGGCGAGCTGCCCCTTGGGCTTGGGGTATTCGATCCGGCTCACCATCAGCCAGGCCACGCCCAGCACCGCGAGCAACGAGTAAAGGCTCGGCTGGAACAGCATCACGATCGAGATGACGGTCATGGCGCCCATGGGAATGGGCAGGCCCATGAAGTCGCCGCTCTTGGTCTTGACGCAGGCGAACCGCGCCAGCCGGACCACACCGGCGACCAGCACCGCCGCGGCGGCGGCCACCACAGCGGCGAACGGCACTTTGTCCGTGAAACCACCCCAGATCACGACCATGAACGCGGGCGCGAACCCGAAGCTGATCACGTCGGCGAGGTTGTCGAGCTCGGCGCCCATGGCGGAGGCGCGGAAGCGCCGCGCGACCAGGCCGTCGAACAGGTCACAGGTGGCGCCGATGAGCAGCAGCACCACGGCGGTCGCGAAGTAGCTCGGCGCGGGCGTGAAGTCGCCCCCGGCCTTGAGCGACTGGATCGCCGATGAGGCCAGGACGCACACCGCGAGAAACCCGCAGATGGCGTTGCCCAGCGAGAGCGAGTCCGCCGCGGACAGGCGGAACGCCTTGCCGACGGGTCCTCGAGGTTCTTCGTCGTCGGCCTGCCAGCTGCCGGCGTCAGCCGCGGTCAATTCTGGTCACCCCCGCAACCGTCTTCTCGCCCACGGACACCGCGGACGAGATCCCTTCGGGAAGGTAGATGTCGACCCGCGAACCGAACCTGATGAGCCCGATCCGCTCGGTCTGCGAGACCTTGGCGCCGACGGTCACGTATGGCACGATCCTGCGCGCCACCGCGCCTGCGATCTGCACCATCTCGACGTCGCCGAGCGCCGTCGCGAAATGCCACACCACGCGTTCGTTCTGGTCGCTGTCCTTGTTGAAAGCCGGCAGGAACCCACCCGCCACATGCTGCACGGAGGTGACATTTCCCGCAAGGGGGGCCCTGTTCACATGGACGTTCAGCGGACTCATGAAGATCGCGACGCGGGTGCGCCCATCGGCCTGCGGGTCGATGCTCTGCACGACGCCGTCGGCCGGTGACAGGATCCGCCCCTCGCCCGGCGTGCGGTCCGGGTCACGGAAGAACCAGAGCATGGCACCGGTGAGGGCGCCCAGCGGCACGGCCGCCAGCGCCCATCGACGGTCCCGGCGCGTCAGCAGCGCGGTGGTGGCCGCGGCGGCGACGGTGGGGAAGAGCCACGGGGACACCCCGCGCGCGAGCCGCGCGCGGCCCGTCTTGGCAGAATCGTCTGACACGTACAACCTTCGATGGTGACTGGACTGGGCGCTTTGCCGTGATGTTACAGAGTCAGCAACTATTACACGGCGCAACTTCTCAAGCAAAGCGCCTCGAAAGCCATTTAGCTAGCCCTGCTGGCTTCCTCGCCCTTGCGCACATCGACACGGGCCTTGATCAGGCTGGCCGCGGTGGTGATGACCATGGTGGCGCCGATGACCGTGAGCGAGACCCAGATGGGGATTTCGGGCGCCCAGGAGACCTCGCTGGCATGCAGTGCCTCCAATATGAGCTTAACCCCGATGAAGCCCAATATGAACGCAAGTCCATAGCTGATGTAGACCAGCCGCTGAAGCAGGCCCCCCAGCAGGAAGTAGAGCTGACGTAGTCCCATCAGCGCGAACGCGTTGGCCGCGAAGACGATGAACGGGTCCTTGGTGAGTCCGAAAATGGCGGGAATCGAGTCGAGCGCGAACAGCAGGTCGGTGCTGCCGATGGCGACCATCACGATGAGCATCGGGGTGACCATCCGACGCCCGTCGATCTTGACGGTGACCTTCGACCCGACGTAGCCCTCGGTGGTGGGGAAGGCCTTGCGCACCCACCTGAGCAGGATGTTCTCGTTGAACTCCTCTTCGTCGCCCTTGAGGTGCTGCCGGACCAGGTTGATCGCGGTGTAGACCAGGAAGGCACCGAAGACGTAGAACAACCAGCTGAACCGCTCCAGCGCCGCCGCGCCCAGCGCGATGAAGATGCCGCGCATGACCAGCGCGAGCAGGATCCCGACGAGCAGCACCTTGTGCTGGTACGCCTTGGGCACCGCGAACCTGCTCATGATGATGAAGAAGATGAACAGGTTGTCGACGCTCAGGCTGTATTCGGTGATGTAACCGGCGAAGAACTCCCCCGCCTTGGCGCCGCCGAGCGTGGCCCACAGCAGACCGCCGAACACCACGGCGAGCAGAACATAGAAGGTGACCCAGTATCCGGCCTGCCGCATCGAGAACTCACGGGCCTCACCGCGGTCGACGATCCAGAGGTCGATGGCGAGAACGACCAGCAGGCCGCCTATGACGGCGATCCAGGCCCAAACAGGTACGATCACGTGGTCTACCTCCGGCATGCAAAAAAAGAGCGCCGGAGGTCTCTCCCGCCCGCCAAGCACGCGGACCGGCAGCCCCGGGGGCCCCGTGGAGCGGGACTACACCGTGATGACGAGGCTGCCGCGAAGGGATACTCCCCTCCCCAACGCACGCAGTATATGAGAACGCGTAAGTCTCGCCTAATCATTCGTGCTGTCTTGACCGTCCGTAGACGTTCAGCACACTTTCCACCGCTTCGTCGGCATCGGGAAGCTCCGCCCCCCGCCGCGCCGCCGCCGCGGCCAGCCGCGCCGCCTCGGCACCGTCTCCGACCACATCCTGTACGGCCGCCCGCAGCGCCGCCACATCCCCGTACGGCACCAGGATCCCCGCCCCGGCCAGCAGATCGGGCACCCCGCCCACCGCCGTCGCGATGACCGGCCGCCCCACCATGAGGGCCTCGCTCACGCTCAACGGCTGGCCCTCCCACCTGCTCGCCCACACCACGACGGTCGCGGCGGCGAGCAGGTCGGGCACGTCATCCCGGTTGCCCAGAAGCATCACGGGCAGCGCCTCGGCGTCGATCCTGCGCCGCAACTCTCCAAGCAATGGCCCATCCCCCGCCACCGCGAACAGCGGTGTCTCACCCTCGCCCGCCCAGGGCCCGCGAGCGGCGTCGAGGAGGGTCTCCAAGCCCTTCTGCTGGGCCAGCCTGGCGACCGTCAGCACGATCGGCCGCCGCCCGGCTCCCAACTCGGCCCTGACCTCCTGCGGCGAACGCCGGGCGGCCCGCGGCACGGGCGCGGGCACCACGGCCGGCCCCACCTCCCGCGCCCCCAATCCCCTCATCCGCTCCCCGAGGTCGGGTGAGACGACCAGCACCTGGTCGGCCCTCCTGGCCACGACCCGTTCGAGCCCGCCGTAGACGACCCCGATCAGCCCTCCGGCGGTGAGCGCGTTGTGCAGCGTCACCACCAGCGGAGTTCGGCTCGCCAAGCGGCCCCACAGCCCCAGCCCGGCCAGTGCCCCGGCCCGCAGGCCGTGGGCGTGCACCACGTCGGCGTCCTTGGTCACCCGCCGGATGGCGAGCACGGCACGCAGGTCATTGACCGGATGCGGCCGATCCGACATCGGCGCCTCCACGAACCGGGCCCCGGCCGCACCGAACGAGAACTGCTCCTCGACGCTCCCCGGCCCCACGACCACCGCGCGATGGCCACGCCGGATGAGCCCTTCGACCAGCATCCGGACATGCCGTCCCGTCCCCCCGGACGTGGTGCCCAGCACGAACGCCACCCGCACAGCCGCTCCTCACTTCCCAGATCCACGCCTGAACGAACCGGCCACCGCCCGAGCCGTCGGCCGGTCCACCAGCGCCACCACCACGCCACCGGCGAGGGCCGCCGCGAGCGCCGCCAGCACGGTCGCCCCGACATTGGGCCAGATGCCCCGCGCCCCCAGCGCCCCCACGACCGCCGCCCCGGCGAGGTAGCCCGCGCCACCACCGGCGACCGAGGCCAGCGCGGCCCGGCCCAGCCCGGCCACCGCGACGCGCCCCCGCGCCCGCACCACCGAGACGAGCAGCAGCGCGCCCCCCACCGTCATCCCGGTGGTCATGCCGAGCGCCAGCCCGCCGAGCTTCCAGTCACCGGGAAACGTCAGCGCGAACACGGTCTGCGCCACCATCACGACGCCCCATCCCAGCACGGTGCCCGTCGCCACGGCCCGCCCGCGCCCGGCCGCGTACAGGACGCGACTCAGCTGTGCGATGAGCCCGTAGCCGACGAGCCCTGGCGCGAACAGCGCGATCGCGCGGGCGAAATCCGGCGCGGGCACATCGCTCTTGAAGCCGAGGAACACCACCGCCCCGGGCTCGGCCACCGCGGCGAGCACCCCGGCGGCCAGCCCCGACACCAGGACCACCGCCCGCGTGGTCCGCGCCGCGAGCGCCGCGAACCCCGCCGTGTCGCCGCTGCCCGCCTGCGCGGACAGCCTCGGAAAGGCGCTGGTGGCGATCGGTACGGCCAGCACCGCGTACGGCACCAGGTAGATCGCCCAGGCGTAGTTGTAGACCACGATGGCCCCGTTGCCGACCTCCCGGTTGGACAGCACGACCACCATGGCCATGGCGGCCTGCTGGGCGATCAGCGCGGTCACCCCGGCCAGCGCGAGCCTGCGCACCTGGACGGCCACGCCGTCGGGGAAGCGCAGCGTGGGCCGCCACCGCAACCCGAGCCCGGCGACCGGGCCGATCACGGTCAGCACCAGGGCCAGCACCCCGAGGCTGGTGCCCACGGACAGCGCGAGCTCGGCGGGCCCCAACTCCCGGGCAAGAGCGCTGCTTCCCCCGCTGAGCGGCACGAACAGCAGGTAGGCGACGATGACCACGAGACTGGACACCAGCGGGGCGACGGCGGGCCCGGCGAAGCGATGGTGGGACTGGAGCACGCCGTAGAGGACGACCGCGACGCCGTACAGCGGGACCTGGGGGGCGAAGACGACCAGCATGCGGGTGGCGACCGCGGTCACCTCGCTCAGGTCACAACCGGGCACCGCGTTACCGAAGAACAGCCCGAGGATCGGCCCGGCGAGCACCGCGGTCAGCACGCCGAGCGGCACCAGCACCACGAGCACCCAGCTCAGCAACGCCGAACTGATCCGCCCGATCCGCTCCCGGTCCGAGCCGCCGCCCGAATCGTGCCCCGGCCCGGCTCCCGCGAGCACCGGGACCACCATCCCGGCGAGCGCGCCGCCGACGACGACCTCGAAAACGATGTTGGGGATCCCGTTGGCCGTGGCGTAGGCCGTCGCCAGGCAGTTGGTGCCGACCGTCTGGGCGAACGCGTATTGCTTGGCGAACCCGGCGACCCGGGCCAGCACGGTGATCGCCCCGATGAGCAACGCCCCACCGGCGACGCCGCGGACGAGCCGCTCCCTCACCACAGCCGCCCCGCCCCGAACCCGATCACGCGAACATCCTGGCAGGCCACACCGACAATCGCGCAGGGCACCCCATCACCTAACAGGACACCGACTCACACCACGCCACAGGACACCGACCTCGCACCACGTGGCTCACACCACGCCACAGGACGCCGACTCGCACCACATCGACAAGACGGCGACTCACGCCGTTTCGACGGGACGCCGGCCGAGCATGTCCAGCCGGTTGAGCACCGGATTGCCGGCGATGACCTTGGTGAAGCTGACCTTCTCCGAGGCCGCCGTCAACGCCGCCACCGTACCGAGCAGCACGAACCGCCCCGGACGCCCCAGTTTGGTCACCGCGGCCAGCCCGAGCAGCGCGCCAAGCGCGTTGGCCCCGGCGTCGCCGAGCATCGCCCGCTCGCCGAGGTCGTCGGGGAGCAGCGCGGCGGCGGCGCCCAGGGGCACGGCGGTCAGCGCGGCGGTCAGCGGCGCGTCGCGGAAGAGCGAGGCCGCCAGCAGCGGCCCGCCCGTGAGCAGGCCCACCTTGATCGCCCGGCCGGGTCGCAGGTCGAAGAGGTTGGCCAGGTTGGCGGTGCCCGCGATGGCCGCGCCGTTGACCAGCGTGTCGACCGGCCCGCGCGAGACGAGCGCCGCCGCGCCCAGCCCGGTGGCCCCGATGCCGAGGATCTTGACCGCCCCGCTGGTCACCTCGCCGCGGCCCAGCGCGGTCAGGTGCCCCTTGAAGCCCTTGGACTTGGTCGTGCCGTAAAGGTCGTCGTAGGCGCCGAGCGCTCCGCTGCCGACCCCGGCCAGCAGTGCCGCCAGGCGTACGCGGGGCGGAAGACCCGGCGCGAGCGCGGCCGCCGCGCCGGCGCCGGCCACGAACGCGGGGCCCTCCAGCAGCGTGATCGGCTCGCCGCGGTGGTTGGTGCGGGTCCAGCGGCCCGGCTCCTTCTCGTCGGCGCGGGGCGCCAGACGGGTGAAGGCGGTGTAGGCGGCGCGGGCCGCGACGGCGCCGATCGCGGCGCCGGCGAGGGCGTAGAGGAGGCCACGAGCCATGTCAGCTCCCTGACTGGGTGGGGGACGGGGTCGCGGTCGGTGCCGCGGGCTGGAATGTAGGGGCTCCCGTGCCGACGCCGTAGTGGCCGGCGCGGCCGCTCAGCTGCTCGCGGAGCGCGTCGACGATCACGATTCGGCCCGCGGGCATGTCGGGCGTGTCGACGGTCGAGACGCGCTTGGCGACCTCGCTGTCGTCACGCAGCGCGCTGATCACGCCTCCGGAGGCGGCGGCGGTGGGGGCCGTGGCCGTCACCACGGTGCCCTTGCCACCGGCGTCGAGACCGCCCGCGAGCTTGACGAGGGCGTCGGCCTGGGCTTCGGCGTTGTCGCCTTCGTACGGCTTCTCCGGCGCGAACATCACGGCGAGCGTGGCCCGCTTGTTGGGGTCACCCTCGATGCTGAGGAACCCGCCCTCCTCGAAGCCCCCGAGGACGGCCCCGGTGGCCGGGTTCGCGGTGCTGGCCTGGGCCTGGTCGGTGGTCAGGACGGTGGCGGCGAGCACGGCACCGACCTTCGCGTAGGGAGTGGCCGCCGCGGGGAAGGTCATGCCCTCAGGTTTGAGGCTGTTGGCCAGGCCGTCGATCACACCGCTCTGCTTGGGATCGGCGAACTTCTCGTCCAGCAGGACACGCCCCGTGACCAGGGCGCCTGCCTGGGCGAGCACCTGCTGCTCGGCCTCGCGGTAGGCGGTGCTGGAGCTCGGCGTCTCAATGAGCACGACGTGCTGGCCGGTCAGCTCGCCCGCGACGCGTTGCGCGGTGAGCGCGGTGACGAAGGAGTCGTTGCCCGCCTCCCTGCCGCGCAGCGCGTCGAGCTGGGCTCTGAGCTGGGTGTTGTCCTGGGTCATCTGGTTGCTCGTCCGCAGCGCCGACTCGATGGCGGGCGACTGGAGCAGCGTGGTGCCCATGACGATGCCGACCGCCAGCGCGAGAAAGATCGCGACGATGGACACGAGGTGATAGCGGAAATCGATCACGAGAAGAGTCCGACCAACCAGAAGATGAAGGCGTTCCAGAAATCTTGCATGCCGTTCAGCCAGGTCTGGCCGATCGGCGACAGGAAGAGCGCGACGCCCATCGTGATCAACGCGGTGATCACGAGCAGCAGCAGCTGGGACGTCGAGATGCGGCTTCGATAGAGCCTACTCACTCCCTTGGCGTCGATGAGCTTGCTGCCGACCCGCAGCCGGGTGAGGAAGGTGCTGGCCATCCCCGAACGACCCTTGTCGAGGAACTCCTCCAGCGTGCCGTGGGTGCCGACCGCCACGATCAGCTCGGCGCCCTTGTCGTCGGCCAGCAGCATCGCGATGTCCTCGCTGGTGCCGGTGGAGGGGAAGATCACCGCTTCGCGGCCGAGCTGGTGGACGCGCTCCAGGCCGGGCGCCCTGCCGTCGCGGTAGGCGTGCACGACGAGCTCGGCACCGCAGCTCAGCGCCTTGTTGGAGACCGAGTCGAAGTCGCCGACGATCACGTCGGGCAGGTAGCCGGCCTCCAGCAGCGCGTCGGCACCGCCGTCGACTCCGACGAGCACCGGGCGATATTCCCTGATGTAGGGGCGCAGGGTGGCGATGTCTTCCTTGTAGTGATAGCCGCGCACCACGATGAGGACATGCCGGCCCTCCATGGGGGTGCGGATGTCCGGCACGCCGACTCCGTCGATGAGCAGCTTGCCCTCGCCCCGGACGTACTCCATCGTGTTGACGGCGAACGCCTCGATCTGCACCGCGAGACCGGCGCGGGCCTCGGCCATGGCGGCCTCGACCGCGTCGGGGGTCTGCTCCTCGCCCTTGCCGACCACGTCACCGTCGAGGTAGACGACCCCGTCGTGGATCCGGACGACGTCGCCGTCCTTGACCCGCTCGAACAGATCCTGGGTGGCGTTGTCGACGAACGGCACCCCTGACTCGATGATGATCTGCGGGCCGAGATTGGGATAGCGTCCGCTGATGCCGGCGGCGACGTTGACCACGGCCGACACTCCGCACGCGACAAGCGCCTCCCCGCTGACCCGGTCCACGTCGACGTGGTCGATAATCGCTATTTCACCGGGCTGGAGGCGCTTGGTCAGCCTCTTAGTCCGCCGATCGACTCTCGCCACTGCCGTGACACCGGGAAGGTCTGTGACCTTCCTAGCGCGGAGGCCCGGCATCCTGCTCCCCGGAACCTTCATCAAGACCATCCTGCCAGAGTGAAGCAGCGCAGAGGCCACGCATTGCGCGGCGTGTCCGCTATGTCACTCAGGATCACCGATCGGCGGCCGCCAGCCCGAGGAGTTCTTCGGCGTGTGCTCTGCCCAGCTCGGAGTCTTCCAACCCCGCCAGCATGCGGGAGAGCTCGCGTACCCGGCCTTCGTGGTTGAGGGTGAGGACTCCGCTGCGTACGACACTGCCGTCACTGGCCTTCTCGACCACCAGATGCTGGTCGGCGAACGCGGCCACCTGCGGCAGGTGGGTGACGACGATGACCTGGGCGGTCCGTGCCAGCCTGGCCAGGCGGCGCCCGATCTCGACCGCGGCCTTGCCGCCCACCCCCGCGTCGACCTCGTCGAACACGAACGTCGGCACCGGATCGGCGCCCGCGAACACCACCTCGATCGCCAGCATGACGCGACTCAGCTCGCCGCCGGACGCGCCCTTGTTGAGCGGGAGCGGCGGCGCGGCGGGGTGGGCGGCCATGCGCAGCTCGACCTCGTCGACGCCTTCGGGGCCGAAGTCGGCGACCTGGGTGAGCTGGACGATGACCCTGGCGTGCGGCATGGCCAGCGCGGTCAGCTCGTCGGTGACGGCCTGGCCGAACCGCTCGGCGGCGCCCTCGCGCACCCGGGTCAGCTCGGCGGCCAACTCGGTGAGCCGGGCGGTCAGCTCGTCGTGCTCGCGGGTCAGCTCGTCGATGCGCTCGTCATCGCCCTCCAGCTCGACCAGCCGGGCGGACGCCTCCTGAGCCCACTGCAGGACACCGGCGCTGTCTTCGGCATATTTCCGGACCAGTCCGGACAGCAGGGCCCGGCGGTCCTGCACGGCGGCGAGCCGCGCGGGGTCGGCCTCGATCGACTCGGCGTACGCGGCCAGGTCGGTGGCGACGTCGGAGATGAGGTAGCCGGCCTCGGCCAGCCGGTCGGCCACCCCGGCGAGCTGCGTGTCGTAGTCGCGCACCGCCTCGACCGCCGAGCGGGCCTCGCCCAGCAGGGAGATCACGTCGCGCGCGCCGCTCGCGGCCTCCATCGGGTCGCCGAGCAGCGCCGTGTGCGCGCTCGTCGCGGCACCGCGCAGCGCGTCGGCGTGCGAGAGCCGCTCCTCCTCGCCGCGCAGCTCGACGTCCTCGCCGGCCTTCGGCTCGACCTTCTCGATCTCCTCCAGGCCGAACCGCAGCCGGTCGGCCTCCTGAGCGCGCTCACGCGCCCTGGTGGTGAGCTCGTCGAGCAGCGCTCCCACCTGCTTGTGCCGTTTGTACGCCTGGGAGTAGGCGCGCAGCGGCTTGACCAGGTCGTCACCGGCGTAGCGGTCGAGGGCGGCCCGCTGCTTGGCCGGCTGCAGGAGGCGCTGCTGGTCCATCTGCCCGTGGACGGCGACCAGGTCGTCGGCCAGGTAGGTCAGCGTGCCGACCGGCACCGTCCGGCCGCCGAGCCAGGCTCGCGACCGGCCCTCGGCCGAGACGGTGCGGGAGATGATGAGCTCGCCGTCCTCGATCTCACCGCCGATGTCCTCGACCTGCTGGGAGACGCGGCCGTCGGCTTCGATGACCAGCGTGCCCTCGATGGTGGCCTTGTCGGTGCCCGGCCGGATGCGGGAAGGGTCGGCCCGGCCGCCGAACAGCAACCCGAGCCCGGTGACGACCATCGTCTTGCCGGCACCGGTTTCGCCGGTGACCACGTTGAAGCCTGGCGAAAGCTCCAGAACGGCCTCGTCGATGACGCCGAGCCCCTGGATGCGGACCTCCTCGACCCTTGGTCGCACTGCCCACTCCCGTCGCTCCGAACGCTTGTGCGATCTAACTGTACGCGCTGCACCTGTAATTGAGTCAGGGACGCACCCTTCCGCGCCAGCCCTGGACCGGTAGTTCGAACTTGGCGACCAACCTGTCGGTGAAGGGGGCGCCGGTGCTCTCCACCCCGTGCAGCCTGGCCAGACGTACCGGCTGGGAGCCGCGGCGTACCTCCACCCGGCTGCCGGACGGCAGGTCGAAACGGCGCCGCCCGTCGCACCAGAGGACGCCGCCGGGTGTGTCGGGCAGGATCTCGACGGCGAGCGTGGACCGCGGCGAGATCACCATCGGCCTGGCGAACAGCGCGTGCGCGCTGATCGGCACCATCAGCAGCGCCTCGACCTCCGGCCACACGACGGGACCCCCGGCGGAGAAGGCGTAGGCGGTCGAGCCGGTCGGGGTCGCGCAGATCACGCCGTCGCAGCCCCAGCGGGACAACGGCCGCCCGTCGATCTCGGCGACCACCTCCAGCATGCGCTCGCCCTTCTCCACGCTGGCCTCGTTGAGCGCCCACGTGTCGGCGAGCACCTGGCCGTTCTGCCTGGCCAGAATGTCGATCGTCATGCGTTCCTCGACGTCGTAGCGGCCCGCGACCACACTGTCGACCGCCGACTTCAGGTCGGCGACCTCGGCCTCGGCCAGGAAGCCGACGTGCCCGAGGTTGACGCCGAGCAGCGGGGTGCCGGTGGGCCTGGCCAGGTCGGCCGAGCGCAGCAGCGAGCCGTCGCCGCCGAGCACGATCAGCATCTCCGCGTCCTTGGCGGCACCGGGGTCGCAGGGCACCACTTCGGCGCCGCGGCAGCCGATGTCGTCGGCCTCCACATCGAGCACCCTGACCCGGATCCCGGCCGTGACCAGGCGGTCGATGACCAGGCGGGCGCTGTCGACCGCGGCCTCCCGCCCTGTGTGCACGGTGACCAGCACAGTACGGTTCATTGTGGCCCTTCCGCGACGGCCCGCTCGATCTCGGCCTCGAGGTCGGCGACCGGCGGCTCGCCCTCCCCCTTGCCCAGCCAGAGCAGATACTCCACATTTCCCGACGGACCTGGCAGCGGGCTCGCGGTCACGCCGCGCACCACCAGGCCGAGCTCGCGCGCCTTGGCCGCGGCCTGTCGCACCGCGCCCGCCCGCAACACCGGGTCTCGCACCACGCCACCGGCGCCCACCAGGTCCTTGCCCACCTCGAACTGCGGCTTGACCAGCAGCACGAAGTCGGCCCGAGCGGCGGCCACCGAGGCCAGCGCGGGCAGCACCAGCCGCAGCGAGATGAACGACAGATCGCCTACGATCAGCGAAGGGGGCTCACCGACCAGATCCGGGGTGAGATCACGTACGTTGACGCGCTCCATCACGGTCACCCGCTCGTCGGTCCGCAACGACCAGGCGAGCTGGCCGTAACCGACGTCGACGGCCAGCACGCGTTCGGCGCCGTGCCGCAGCAGCACGTCGGTGAACCCGCCCGTGGACGCGCCCGCGTCGAGGCAGCGGCGGCCCCGGATCTCCAGCGCGCCGAACGCCTCGATCGCGCCGAGCAGCTTGTGCGCGCCGCGCGAGACGTAGTCGGGACCGTCGGCGGACTCGGCCACGACGATGGCCGAGGCGGTGTCGACCTGGGTCGCCGCCTTGCCCGCCCGCCGTCCGCCGACCGTGACCCGGCCGGCTTCGATGAGCTGGCCGGCCTGCTCACGCGACCTGGCCAGGCCGCGCCGCACCAGCTCGCTGTCCAGCCGGATGCGTCGGCTCACCGGTCGCCCGTCCGGCCGTCCACCTGGCCGTTCACTTGCCCATCCACCTGGCCGTCCACGGCCCCCAGCGCGGCCTCGAGCCCGGAGAACGCCTCGTCGAACACCGCGACGTGCTCACCCACCGGCCGCCCGGCCAGGTCACCGAGACCGGCGAGGACCGCGTCGACTCGCTCGTCGCCGGTCTCCTCCGGTACCTCACTCATGACAACGACCGTAACGCCTCATGCGAGCACCCGGCACCTTGGCAGGTGTGTCACACGTTGAAGGGTCACACGGGGGTGCCACTGATGTGGAACGCTACCGTCCTGAAATGGAAGAAAGGATCCCGACATGGCAAGCGTCGAGGAGTGCCGGGCGGCACTGGCCAAGCTCGTCGACCAGTTCGACGAGATCGGCGAGGAGGACCGGGCCAAGCACGTGGTCGAGCGTACGGTGAGCTGCCGGGTCTCCGACCTCGACTTGATCTTCTATGGGCGGCTGCATCCTGACGGGCTGGACCCGTTCAGTGAAGAGCCGCCCTCGAACGGCAGGTCGGCCGACGTGAAGCTGACGATCGTCAGCGACGACCTGATCGCCCTTGTGGACGGGGAGCTCGATCTGGCGCGCGCGCTGCTCGGCGGCCGGGTGCGGATCGACGCCAGCTTCGGCGACCTGCTCCGCCTACGCCGCCTCCTCTGACCCTCCAATCGCTTGACCCTCCAATCGCTTGACGCTCCAACCGCTTGACGCTCCACTCGCTACCGGCCGGCTGGGATGGCCGCACAGTCAGGAGGGCGGCGCGTCCGGCTCAGCCGATCCGATCCAGCACCGGTTTGACCGCGTCCTCCTCGGCCGGGCTTTCGCCCGCATACGTCCAGGCCGCGTCACAGGCGGCCCTCAACCCGTCGATGCGGCTGCCGTCACCCTCCAGCGTGAGCACTCCGTCGACCCACTGGGCCCGCCATCCCCCGCAGACCCCCTGCCGTACCTCCGGATAGGGCCGCAGCAGCGCGGACAGATCCTCGGCCACGTACGTCGGCCGCTGCTGAGGAGAGGCTGTGAGCACGTCGAGCGGCGTGGCGACCCCGGTGAGCACCAGCAGTCCGTCGACGCCCGCGTTGACGGCGCCCTCGATGTCCGTGTCGAGACGGTCGCCCACCACGAGCGGCCGCTTCGCCTCCGTACGGATCATCGACTCCCGATGCAGCGGTGGATCCGGCTTGCCCGCGAACACCGGCTCCACCCCGGTCGCGGTGGCGATCACCCGCGCCATCGCCCCGTTGCCGGGCAGCTCACCCCGCCGCGTGGGCAGCGTGCTGTCCCTGTTGGCGGCCACGAACAACGCGCCCTGCCGTACCGCCAGCGCGCCTTCCGCCAGCAGCCCGTACGCGAGGCCGAGCGCCATGCCCTGCACCACCGCGACCGGCGCGTCCGCCGCCGTGGTGACGGGCCTCAGTCCTTGATCCCGTACGGCGAGTCGCAGTCCGGAACCGCCCACCACGAGCACGGGGGAACCGGCCGGCACCCGCTCGGCCACCAGCCGGGCCGCGGCCTGGGCCGAGGTCACGACGTCTTCGGCCCTGGCGGAAAGGCCGAGCTCGCGCAGGTGCTCGGCGATGGCGGCGGGGGTGCGTGAGGCGTTGTTGGTGACGTACGCCAGCCGCGTGTCCCTGCCCCGCGCCTCCTCCAGCGACTCGACCGCATGGGGAACCGCGTGGGCGCCCAGATAGACGACCCCGTCGAGGTCGAGCAGCAGGGTGTCATAGCCGTCGATCAGCACTGCGCCTCTTCCCGTTGACTTGTCACGCCGCGTGAGACTTTAGCGTCGCCTTCGTACTCATCTGGAGAAGGGCTGCCCCTGTCCACAGATTCCCCCTTCAACCTCCCAGAACCCGCCGATCTGCCCGGCACCCCCGCGACGCACGCGGGTGCAGGGCACAGATGGCCACGCACGCGGCGAACGGTGCCCACGAGGCGCATGGGGCAGAGGTTGCATATGGTGCGAAGGCCGGGCATTCGGGCAGATAGCTGGATGCCACGAATCGGCCACCTGAAAGAAGCCCGCCCGTAATGTCAGGTCCACTTTCCGCATGGATTTGATCTACGCACCGACACCAATGTCGGCGCCCCATGCGACCGAACGAGCTAAATACCCCAAATATGCCATTTCAGAGCCGTCCACAAGCAGCCTAGTTAAGCCCACTACCCACGCCGAACCCAGCCGCGCGGCAGAATAATCGCTGTGACGAACACCCCCAGCGCGAAGCAGACGGTTCACACGATCAAGGTCACCTTGCGCGGTTCCCGACCACCGGTCTGGCGCCGGTTGGAGGTCGCCTCGGACAGTACGCTGCGGCACCTGCACGACGTCATCCAGGCGTCCTTCGGCTGGCAGAACTACCACATGTGGGTCTTCGACACCGCAACCGGCCGCTTCGGCGACACCGACCGCGAGCTGGAGATCCGCAGCGCGGCCTCCACCCGACTCGACCAGGTCGCCCCCCGGGCCAATGACCGACTCCGCTACACCTACGACTTCGGCGACGACTGGGAACACGACATCCTGGTCGAAGCCATCACCGACGCCGAACCCGGCACGGCCTATCCACGCTGCCTGACCGGACGCCGCGCGGGACCGCCTGAGGACTCCGGGGGTGTCTGGGGCTACGAATATCTCCTCGAAATCCTCGCCGATCCCACCCACGACGAACACCAGGAACGCCTGGAATGGCTCGGCCTCGATTCAGCCGACCAATTCAACCCCGCCAGCTTCGACGCCAACAAGATCAACGACGTACTCTCCGGCCTGGCGATCGTCCTCACCAAGGACTGACCACCCGCACGATCAACACGCGGCACCCGGGTGCAGGGCGGATCAGACGCTCCGGCGTTCGTCCGGATCTGACCCGTCGTGGCCGTTCAGCAAGGCCCGGCATTCGCCGAACTCACCCTGGACAGAGAGCAGATCCGCCGGCCGTCCACGCTGGACGAGCGCATCCGGATGGTCGGGCCTGAAGGAGAGCCCGCAGCCATCGAACGCCTCACGGCGCTCAGCCTCCTCGGCCTCGGCCAGCCGACCGAGCATATGGAGACTCTCGCCAAGCCCGGCACGGATCTCCAGCATGACCACGTTCCGGACGCGACATGAGCGGACACGACCTGAGCGGACGCGACACGACCAGGGCGCGCGACACGAGCGGGGCGCGACACAAGCGGGCGCGTCACGAGCGGCGGGCTTGCCTCCGCAGATGGCTCGCCGCGACGGCCAGCGCCTCTCGATAGCGCCGCACGACTTCCTCCAACTCGCCGTTGATACGGAGCGCAACTCGCCGTGATGCGAAGCGCAACTCGCCGTTGATACGGAGCGCGTACGCGAAGTGCTGCCAATCGCTCAGCGATGGACGGTCGTAGGGCGCGGCTCCCGTGAGCGGCTGCCGGTGATCGGAGACGGCGGCTCCGAATCGGCGGCCCACAGCAGGACAACACCGTCGTCGAGCACCGAAGCGACCCGAACCGCAAGCCCGTCGTGCGGCTTGTCGCCCGCCCCAGGGCGCAGCCGGTACGAGCGCCGATCGCCACCGCTGCGGCTGCGGCTGCGGCCAGCCGCCTATCTGGATAGTCGTCTACATCTCACGCCGAGCCCGCAGAGTGGCGCGGACGCTCTTCAGCGCGGACACGTAGTGACGCTCATCCGGCCGCATGGCCACAGCGATCGCAAGGGGTTCCTGGGCCCCTTCAATGTCGCCCGTTCGCCACAGCGATAACCCAAGCCCGAAATAGGCGTAATCCTCAGTCGGATTGGCGTCGACGATCTGGCGGAAGCTCGCCGCAGCCTCCGCGTACTGCCGTGAATTGAACTGCGCTCGCGCAAGAGCCTCCCTGATGCTGCGCGAATCGGGCTCCGCAGCAGCGGCACGCTCCAGCAGGGCGGCAGCAGCTGCCGGACTGCCCTCTTTCAAAAGCTTCACCCCGCGCTGATACCAGACGTAAACGCCACCCCCCGGAGCCCCAGGGGATTCATCGTGCACGTTTCTACCTTGGACCATGCGTGAGGCCTCCTTCATCGGCCGACAGGGTTCCGTTGAATTCGCCGCGGAATCGGGAGCGTTGGGAGCTTGGGGGCGACTTTCGGAAGACCCGGACACTTATGGGAGCATGCCCGGTATGGGGAATCCTGAACTGCCGGTGCCTGATGGACTGCTCCTACGCCCCTTCCGCGGCGTCCGCTTCACGGTCGACGATCCCGCCAAGGTGACCTCCCCGCCGTACGACCTGATCGCTGAGGGTGATGTACGGGCCCTCCTGGATTCCCATCCCAACAACGTCGTCCGCCTCATCCTTCCCTGCTCATCCCCACCCCAGTCCCCCGAAGGACACCCACCCGCTCCCGACTCCCCCCAACACAGCACACCCCCCAGCGCTGCCCCCCACCACAACACGACCTCCAGCGCCGCCCCCGGCCACAGCAAGCCGCCCAGCGCCACCTCCCACCACAGCACGACGCCCAGCGCCGCCTCCCACCACGCCGCCCCCGCTGCGACGACAGCCGACGAACAACCCGCTGCCACAGCGGTGAGCCCCGCGCTGAGCACCCATCCGAGCGCACCTGACGATCAGAGCGCACCCGACGCTGCCGTCACCATCCCCCAACCCCACGACTCCATCAGCACCCACAAGCACGACGCCGGAATCGCAGCCAGCGATCACGCCGACGACACATCTCCGGCCCCGATCGGTCACCACCCCGCCGGAACGCGTGCCAAGCCAGCAGTCAGCCAATACGACACCCCGTCGGAAGAAACCGCCGAACAGCTCCCCGACGACCACCCCGGCGGCCGACGGCCTGATGACGAGCAGCCCGAGAGCGAGCAGCTCAGTGACGAACACCTCAGGAACGAACAATCCGTGGACGAGCAGCCCGCGGGCAAGCACCTCAAAGACCAGCAGCCCGGTCACGAGCACCCATCGGCCGAGCACCTCAGGGGCGAACAGCCCGAGGACGAGCAGCCCGCGGGCAAGCACCCCAAAGACCAGCAGCCCGGACGCGAGCAACCTCGTTCCGAACTGGGGGACGAGCAGCCTCGTTCCGAACATCACGAACATCACGAACAGTACGCACGTTCCCACGACGAGCGGCCCGCTGACAGTGGCAAGCCACTCGACGACGTTCGACCCAGCGATGAGCCTCAGGGTGAGGCGCATGGGGATGCAGCGGTCCAGCCATCTGCCGACATACCCGAACGCTCAGCGAACGAGCGCTATTGCGAAGCCCGCGACACCCTCCTCGCCTGGCTGGATGCGAAGGTGCTGGTCGCCGACGAGCAACCAGCCCTATATGTGTACGAACAGCACGGACCGGGCGTCCTACAGCGCGGCCTCATCGGCGACGTGGCCCTGGTGGACCCGGCTCGACGCATCATCCTCCCCCACGAGGACATCTTCCCCGGACCCGTCGCCGACCGGCTCGCCCTCATGAGCACCACCCAGGCCAACCTCGAACCCATTTTCCTCCTCTACGACGGCGGCCAAGGCACGGCAACCCTTTTGGTGGATCACGTGGCGTCGACACGCCCGCCTCTGGTGACGGCTGATACGCAGGACGGTCTCCGCCACCGCCTCTGGGCGATCACGGATCCGGCCGAGATCGACGCCGTCAACGCCGACCTCCGAAACCGCCAAGCCCTCATCGCCGACGGCCACCACAGGTACGCGACATACCGGGTTCTCCAACGACAGGAGCACACGGCCCGTGCCAGCCAGGTCCCCACCTCCACCTCATGGCCCGCTCCCACAACACCGGCATCCATCACCACACAGCCTCCGCTCACCTCGCCGCTGAACACACAACCGCACCTCAACGCACAACCAGAGCCAGCACCCGCGCCACCCGACGGCGCTCAGCCTTCCGTCGCATCGGCCCACCCGTCAGCGCCCCCTGCCACACCCGTTCAGCATTCAACGCCCGAGGCCACACCTCCTCAGGGTCCGGCGACCAACCCGACACCGGCTCCGGATCCAGTAACCATCGCGGAACCACCTCAGGGCCCCGCAAGCCAAACCGAACCAAGCCCCGGCCCAGCAACCAGCACCGAACCAAGCCAGATGCCAGGACCCGCCACCGCATCAGCGTCCGGAGCCCAGCAGCCGACGGGGCAGCCTGCGCGTGGCGGCGAGCAGGGACACTCCACCTTTGGTCCATGGGACTTCGGGCTGGCGTTGCTCGTCGACTCGACCGCGTACCCGCCCGATCTCAAGGCCATTCACCGCGTCATCCCCGGCCTGCCCCTGACCGAGGCGGCGGCCAAGGCCAAGGGGTCGTGGCGTGTCCACGATCATGCCACCCTCGACCAGGGCCTGGCCGCGCTCCAGGCCGCAGGGGAGCCCGCATTTCTGCTCGCAGGCGAAGGTGGCTGCCACCTGCTCACCAACCCTGATCCGGTCCAGCTCGCCCGTGCCATGCCTGCGGACCGCTCCGATCGGTGGAACTCGCTGAACATCTCCATCCTCAGTGAGTTCGTCCTGCCCAAGGTGTGGGGCATGCAGGACGATCAACAGGCCGTACGGATCGTGCATCATGACCCCAAGGCCGCCCTGCAGCTGGCTCTCGACACGGCCGGCACCGCCGTGATTCTGAAGCCGCTGGCCGTCGACGACGTGCTGGCCATCGCGGCGGGGGGCGAGCGCGTGCCTCGCAAATCAACCTCCTTCGGCCCTAAGCCCATTACGGGCCTCGTTCTCCGTACCTTCGCCACCGGCTGAGGTGAGTCGGGCCACCGCCGATCGCGAGCTGGCCGCGCTCGCATCCCTCCTGCCCGCTCCGGAGGGCACGGGCGAGGACGGGCTGAAGCGGGCCTTCGGCCAGCTTGCCGACCGACAATCCCGCACTGTTCCGCAAGGACGATTGCCGCCGGCTGGAGCGGCGCTGGCAGCTCGACGACTGCGGCCTGGACGGCTCAATCACCGCATACCACGACGAAGTCCCGCAGAGCGGTGTAGTTTCTCCCCCGCTCAGCCCTGTTCGCCCACGTAGGAACCGCAGAGCGAGATCGTTGATCCACCACTGGATGGGACACCACTCAGCATCTGTAAAGAGCCCCTCTGAGCGCAGGCTGTACGTACGAGAATGGCGTAGCGACCCAGAGCAGCCACCGTTCAACTGCTCCGTTCTCGTGTACCGCTGCTGATCGGCGACGCAACGGCCCGGCTGGCGCAGTGGCCGGAAACGTTCACCGGGTCGCAGCGGCAGGGCAGTGTCGGCCGAAAATCGTTTCACTTCCTTGAGGCGGCGCCCCTACTGTGTACGCCGTGACAACGCAGGTGATCGTGCTCAATGGCGGATCCAGCGCCGGCAAGTCCTCGATCGTCCGGAACCTGCAGGGCGTGCTGCCGCAGCCCTGGCTTGCCATCGGGGGTGTCGACTCGATGATCGAGGCGATGCCCGAATCCATGATGACATCGGACACGGGACTCAAGATCGCCTCCGACGGCGGCGTGACCGTCGGGCCGGAGTTCCTGCGACTGCAGGCGGCGTGGCGGGAGGGGATCGCCACGATGGCCCGTGCCGGAGCCCGGGTCATCATCGATGATGTCCTTCTCGGAGGAGGGGACTCCCAGCAGCAGTGGCAGAGAGTTCTTGGCGGGCTCGACGTCCTGTGGGTCGGCGTCAGGTGTGACAGCGCGGTCGCCGCCGAGCGCGAGCAGGCGCGGGGAGACCGCATCCTGGGCATGGCCGTGGCCCAGGCGGAGGCGGTACACGACGGCATGGTCTATGACCTGGAAGTGGACACCACGCGTACCGAGTCGCTGGTGTGCGCGAAGACCATCGCCGGTTACATATCGCAAGCCGGTGAACGTTTCCGGCCACTGCGGTAGACGATCAATAGCGATACCGACCTCCTGAGTTGTACCTCGTCACGATCTACCTGCACCGGCCTTGGGCGCTTGTGTCCCGCTAAGCGGTGGATCAATGATCTGGTGAGCCTGAGCGCATGAGGCCGAGGCGATACACCGTTCGACGGGACGTCACTTCCTGGACCAGCAATGGTGGTTATCCGCCGCAAGATGACGTCCCATCACGTGGTGGAATTTCGTCCCCAGCTTGAAGATCGATGGCGTCGTCGCGAGCGAAGGCGGTTGCCGCGATGACGTCTCGGAGAGCGGTGTAGGTTCTCACCCGCTCAGCCCTGTTGGCCCACGTAGGAAACGTACGACAAGATCGTTGATCCACCCAGGGCATTGCCCGCTCGATGCCATCGCGAAGATCATCAGAAATCCCATCATTCCGGGGGACCGCGAGTTATCCGCGCGGCAACGGGGAGTGTCAATGCATCGACCGTCACTCAGCCGACAGGAGCTATCCCGCAGGCCGCAGGCCGCAGGCCGCAGGCCGCAGGCCGCAGGCCGCAGCGATAATGGACCACGCCCAGCATGACTTCCAGCCGTCGCTGAACAGTCCCGGCAACGTGGCAGGGGCGCTCCAGCGAACCTGACAATGCGGTCGAGGGGTGTCTCCGGTAGCCATTGGGGCTGGCCCACACGCACTTGGCCGTTGACAAGGGGCCGGGGTGACGTCCCGCTGAGTGGTGGATCTACGATCTCGCTGTATGGCTTCTAGAGGGGATGAATAGGGCCGAGTGGCTGAGGCAACTACACCTGCCTGCGGGATGTCATCGGCGCACGGGTGGCGAGCAGTGCGACTACCTGTAGGAACGGTGCGGCTCGGCACGCTCCCCTGTCGCTGACCCCCGGACCCCCGGACCCCCGGACCCCCGGACCCCCGGACCCCCGGACCCCCGCTGTCGATTATCCGGCGATCGGCAAAGCGATCGCCGGACACTTCCACGAGGCGCCACCCCCGAATAGCGAGCTAGCCGGTCGGGGCCAGGTCCGGGGCTGGGCGTGGCGAGGGGATGGACGGGAGGTTGTCGTGCTTGTCCTGGGTCATCGCGTTTCCGGATGGCTTTGGGGTTGGCGGAGAGGCCGAGCCTCGACGGCACTCCTGTGCGTCCGGCGGTTCCGGGTCGGTGCCGAGCCGTCGGCTCTGTGCGAGTGGGAAAGGCTTTCGGCGCGGTCGTGACGGCCTCGGCTGGTCAGCCGAGTCAGGTGGGGCTGCCTTCGCCATCGTGACCTCGACTTCGTAGCGCCAGATCTTGGCGGCTGTCGGGCCGTAGACGTGGCAGCGGAAAGCGCCCTTGATCTCCATGGTGTCGCGG
This sequence comes from Nonomuraea sp. CA-143628, assembly GCF_050942315.1. Taxonomy (NCBI): domain Bacteria; kingdom Bacillati; phylum Actinomycetota; class Actinomycetes; order Streptosporangiales; family Streptosporangiaceae; genus Nonomuraea; species Nonomuraea sp. CA-143628. The sequence continues at coordinate 5,304,362 of NZ_CP192072.1, read as the reverse complement.
GGTCTGAGGTTGCGTACGAAGGCGGCCGCCTCGGGATCGAAGGTCGCGCATGGCACGCTGTCCGTCATCGTTTGGCCGCGTCTGTTTTCCGGGCGGCGCACGATCAGGCGCCATTTCGTGAGGATGTCACCGCTCGGCAGGGGTTTTTCCTCTGGCGTCGCGGACAGCCTTCCCACCAGTACGACCTCGTTGCGGTCCACTGTCGTCCTCCCATCGGGGTTCTGGTGAGATCACTCTTTACGATGAGGGGTACGCCGGATCGGCTCGAACGCCATTCTGGGGATAACGGCAGCGGATCAGGAGTGACTGTGGACAACATCACCGACCTGGGCGGCGACGTCTATGAGATCGATACGAAGATGGCCGGCTATTCGGGCATCACGGCTGGATATCTGATCCTGGGTGACCGCCCATGCCTGGTCGAGACCGGCACCTCGACCTCGGCGCCCGTGGTCCGTGACGCACTCGCCTCGCTCGGCGTGGGCCCGGAGGACCTTGCCACGGTCGTGGTCACGCACATCCATCTAGATCATGCCGGCGGCGCCGGGGACATGGCGAGGTACTTCCCGTCCGCCCAGATCGTGGTGCATGAGAAGGGAGCCAGGCACCTGGCCGATCCGTCCAGGTTGATGGCCAGCGCGAGGATGGTGTGGGGTGACCGCCTTGACACGCTATTTGGTGAACTATCGCCCACCGAGGCCGACCGCATCGTCGCACTCGGCGACACCGGATCCATCGACCTGGGCAACGGAAGGACGCTGAACAGCCACTACTCCCCCGGCCACGCCAAGCACCATGTGGGTCTCATCGATTCCGCCACTGGCGATCTGTACGTAGGTGACGCCGCCGGCGTGTACCTGCCTCAGACCGGGGACCTGCGCCCGGCCACCCCGCCTCCGGACTTCGACCTGGAGACGGCGCTCAACTCGATCTCACTGTTCAAGGCACTCGGCCCACAGCGGCTGCTGTTCAGCCACTACGGACCGGTCGGCGCCGTACAGGAGACGCTCGAACGCTCCGCGGAGGAACTTCGCGTCTGGGTCGATCTCACCCGCCAGGTACACACGGAGGGCCTCGACCTCGACCATGCCGTCGCCATGGTGAGGGACCGGACCATGGAACGGTACCAAGCGCTCAAGGCGGACGATGAGACAGCGGAGCAGTTCGAGCTCCTGAGTGGCGCTCCGTCAAATGTCGCGGGCATCTACCACTGGCTCGACCGCGTCTCACCCTGACCTCTGGTACGAAACGCCGTACCAGAACTCCGCCGTACACCGTGGAAGGTGTACGGCGGAGCAGGACGTCAGTCTTCGCGCTCGGAGTCGCGCTTGGCAGCGTCCTCGGCTGGTTCGTCGGGCTGGTCCAGGATGTCACCGAAGTCGGGCTCGATGAACGCCGGAGTGATGCCCAGCGCCATCGGAGTCTCAACCGCAGGGGTCTTGGACGCCGGGGCGCTCGGCTCTGCCGAGCCGGAGTCGTCCAGCAGCTCGTCAGGCTCGGCGTCCCGCGACGTGCCCTGCGAGGCGTCCTTTGAGGTGCCCTTCAGGACGTCCTTCGAGGCGACCTTCGAGACGTCCTTTGCGGCGCTCGCCGAACTATCCTCGAGGTCGCCGGACTCGGCCGCCTCCGGCCCGGAAGGGGATCCCGCCTGCTCAGGAGCTGATTCCGCCTTGCCGGCAGCCCCGTCCTGCTCGTCGTCGGCGTCCTCCCGGTCGGCAGAGCCGCCCTGCTCACGGATGGCGCCCTGCCGGTCCGCGGCGCCGTCCTGTTCATCATCGGCATCCTGTCGGCCGACCAGCTTGTCCCCCTGGTCCACCGGTTCGGCTTCCGCAGACTGGTCGTCGGTGGGCTCGGAGTCGTCGAGAAGGTCGTCTGCCTCAGCGAGGGCCGCGTCCTCGTCGACGTCCTCGTCCACCTCGATCATGGCGTCGGCCTGGCCGGCCGTACCCGCGTCGTCGGAGTCGTCCTCGTAGTCATCGAGGTCCTCGTCATCGAAATCCTCGTCATCGAAATCCTCGTCGTCGAAGTCCTCTTCGACGTCCTCGATGACGGCACCCGTCAGCTCGGCGTACCGCTCGGCGGCATCCGTCTCGCCGTCCTCGTCGAAGGCCATCGCCTTGGCGAACCAGTCGGTCGCGGCCTCCTGATGACCCGCGTCGGCCAGGGCGTCGGCGTACGCGAACGCGAGACGAGCCGACCAGGGCTTCGCCTGCGGGTCGCGCAGCTCGGGCAGGCGTTGCAGGGTGATGACGGCGGCGTCGTTCTGGCCCAGGTCGCGGCGGGCGCCCGACTCCACGATGGACAGCTCGATGCGTCCCGCCCTGTCGAGGCGTTCGGCTTCGGGCGAGCGGACCAGGTCGAGGGCGCGTTCCGGACGGCCGAGGCCGCGTTCGCAGTCGGCCATGACCGCGAGGTAGGCGTCCGAACCGGTCATCCGCCTCGCCGCGCGCAGGTCGCTGAGAGCTTCGGAGAAGTGCCCAGCCCGGTAGGCGACGATTCCCGCCGCCTCACGTACGACACCGATGCGGGCCGCGAACCTGCGAGCCACCTTGGTGTGCTCGTGAGCCTGGTCGGGGTCGTCCTCCTCCAGCGCACGCTCGGCGGCGACCATGTGCCTGCCCACCAGCTCGGCGAGGTCGCCGGGGAGGGAGCGCAACTCGTCGCGTACTTCCTTGTCGAGCTCTTCGGCGGTGATGTCAGGCGCGACCTCGGGCAACGGCTCGCGCTTCGGAGCGTCGTCCTCGGAACGGCCGAACCTGGCGCGGGTGCCGCTGGGCGCCCGGTCGTCACGAGAATCGCGCGAGAACGGGCGGGAACGGTCATCGCCACGCGGGCCTCGGTCGTCGCGGTAACCACCCTCACGGGGACCCCGATCGTCACGGAAGCCGCCCTCACGGCGCGGACCGCCGTAACCGCCCTCGCGACGAGGTCCACGCTCGTCGCGGTCCCGGAAGGAACGACGATCGTCGCCACCCTCAGAGCGCTCACGGAACCCACCCGGCCGATGATCGTCACGGTCGCGGTAGCCGCCCTCGCGCCGGGGACCCCGATCGTCACGGAAGCCGCCCTCGCGGCGCGGGCCACCGTAACCACCCTCACGGCGCGGACCGCCGTAACCGCCCTCGCGACGAGGGCCACGCTCGTCACGATCCCGGTACGAACGACGATCGTCGCCACCCCCAGGACGCGAACCGCGGTCGTCGCGGAACCCACCTTCACGGGGCGAACCGCCGTAACCACCCTCGCGGCGGGGGCCACGGTCGTCGCGGTCCCGGAACGGACGGCGGTCGTCGCCGCCACGCGAACCCCGGTCAAAGCCGCCCTCACGGCGGGGACCTCGGTCACCGCCGCCCTCGGGACGCGGGCCCCGGTCGCCGCGGAACCCACCCGGGCGCTGGTCGTCACGGTCACGGAAACCACGACGATCCCCGCCGCCGTCACGGTCGCGGAAGCCGCCCTCGCGACGGGGGCCGCTATAACCGCCCTCGCGACGGGGGCCGCTGTAACCGCCCTCACGACGCGGACCGCCGTAACCACCCTCGCGGCGGGGGCCGCGGTCATCACGGTCCCGGAAGGAACGACGATCGTCGCCACCCTCAGAACGCGGACCCCGATCATCACGGAACCCACCCGACCGGTGATCATCACGGTCCCGGAAGCCGCCCTCACGGCGCGGGCCACCGTATCCACCTTCGCGGCGCGGACCCCGGTCGCCACCGCGGTGACCACCTTCACGGCGGTCGCCGCTGAACCCGCCTTCGCGGCGCGGACCGCCGTAACCGCCTTCACGGCGCGGACCAGCGTAACCACCCTCACGACGGGGGCCACGGTCATCGCCGGAGCCGACGTCACGACGCGGGCCCCGGTCGTCACGGTCGCGGAAGGGACGTCGGTCATCGCCACCGCGCCCGCCCCGGTCATCACGGAAGCCACCTTCGCGACGCGGACCCCGGTCGCCACCGCGGTAACCACCCTCACGGCGGTCACCGCCGAACCCGCCCTCACGGCGCGGACCGCCACCGTAACCACCTTCACGGCGGTCGCCGCTGAACCCGCCTTCACGGCGCGGACCACCGTAACCACCTTCGCGGCGGGGGCCGCGGTCACTGCCGAACCCGCCTTCGCGACGAGGTCCCCGGTCATCGCCGGACGCACCCTCACGACGCGGGCCGCGATATCCCCCGCCGTCGCGCCCGGTGCCCCGGTCGTCGCGTCCCTGGTATCCGGAACGCTCGCCGTATCCGCGATCCCGCGACGCCCCTCGGTCGCCGCCGTCGCGTCGTGGCCCTCGGTCGCCGGAGCGCGGCCTGTCGTCGGAACGGAACGGACGGTCGCCTCTGGAGTCGCGCTGATCGCGCCCGCGGGAGCCATACCCGCCGCTCCTGTCGCCGCCCTGGGGACGCTTGTCTCCGCCGTCGCCCCGTTCGCGCTGTCCGCCGTCCGATCCGTTATCACTGTTCACTTCTGGTCCATTTCGTTGGCTCACTCAGCAGACCCGTGCGTCACATGACGGTCCGCCGTGGCAGGTCGCCGCCCGATTTTCGGGCCTTACGCGACGAAGGCCACCCGCGGTGGGATGGCCCGGTACCTCCAGCCTAGCAAGCCGCAGCATGTCACCGAGCCTGGCCCGGCCCGCATATTCGGTCGCGGGGATTGACCACTTCGGGAAACTGCTTGACATGTCACTCCGCTTCCATGAGATCGCCGAGTCACAGAGGGGCCTCTGAACCTCATCACTGACGAAAAGCGCTCCTCGGCGAAATCTGCCGCATCACACCTGGCGCGCCATCTGGATCTCGCCTGCGGGAAGGGGGAAATGCTCACTCAATGGGCCGCCCGTTACGGCTCGTACGGGGTGGGCTCGAACATCAGCAAGGTCTTTCTCGCGGCCGCCAGAGATCGCGCGGACGAGCTCGATGTGGCCGACCACGTACGCTTCATCGAGGCGGACGCCGGAACCTATGAGGACGAGCCGCACCCGTACGACATCGTCTCGTGCATGGGCGCCACGTGGATCGGCGGCGGCCTCGCCGGCACTCTCACGCTCATACGCCGCCTACTCCGCCCCGGCGGACTCGCCCCGGTCGGCGACTGCTACTGGATCACTCCCATCGCCCGTAGCCTGTGCATCGCTCCAAGTGCCGAAAGATTCCTTCGCTTCGCTGTCCGGTACGGCCAAGCTCATCGAAGACGCCGGCTATGAGCTGGTGGAAATGGGCTTGGCGAACCACGACACCTGGGACAGGTACATCGGCGCTCAATGGTGGACGCTGAGCGAATGGCTACGCGAAAATCCGGACGACCCCGACGTGCCGGCCTTGCGGCAATTCTTGGACCAGGGAGGTGATTCTTATCTCGAGTACGGCAGGCGGTAGATGGGCTGGGGCGCCTTCGTTCTTCGCGGATAAGCCGTTGATTGTACGATCCGGCGCCTGCGACTGCTCGGCGGTGCGGTCGGCTCAGTCTGAATCGACCACACCGGTTCAGGACCGCAATCCGAAACTTGTACATCTCCTGATCGTGAACAGGCCGCGTCCCGCAGGGCATCGTCCGCTATCGCTTGCACCGGAGCCCGCGACGCAGAAAGGACCCCACGCACAACGCGCGAGGCCCCACAACGCGAAAAAGGGCCCCACAAGGCACAACGCGTAAGCCCCCTGAAACGCAGGAAGGGCTCACGCACAAGGCGCAAGCCCCCCTGAAACGCGAAAAAGGGCCCCACAAACGTGGAGCCCTTTCCCGTAACCAAAGATTGTCCGGCGGTGACCTACTCTCCCACACCCTCCCGAGTGCAGTACCATCGGCGCTGGGAAGCTTAACTTCCGGGTTCGGAATGTAACCGGGTGTTTCCTTCCCGCCATAACCGCCGTAACCCTATGAAACTGTCAAACACACACGTGTTTGCTGTCTCAGAATTGCATAGTGGACGCGAGCAAGAAGATCTGCGGTGTGGCGCTGCTCTGGACCCGGCGAAGAGTAACAGAGCGCAGCACACACCACAGCATTATACTTTGTGGTCAAGTCCTCGGCCTATTAGTACCGGTCAGCTCCACACGTTACCGTGCTTCCACCTCCGGCCTATCAACCCGGTCGTCTACCGGGAGCCTTACCCACTCTCATGGTGGGAGACCTCATCTCAAGGCGAGCTTCCCGCTTAGATGCTTTCAGCGGTTATCCCTTCCGAACGTAGCCAACCAGCCGTGCACCTGGCGGTACAACTGGCACACCAGAGGTTCGTCCGTCCCGGTCCTCTCGTACTAGGGACAGCCCCTTTCAAGTCTCCTGCGCGCGCAGCGGATAGGGACCGAACTGTCTCGCGACGTTCTAAACCCAGCTCGCGTACCGCTTTAATGGGCGAACAGCCCAACCCTTGGGACCTACTCCAGCCCCAGGATGCGACGAGCCGACATCGAGGTGCCAAACCATCCCGTCGATATGGACTCTTGGGGAAGATCAGCCTGTTATCCCCGGGGTACCTTTTAGCCGTTGAGCGACACCGCTTCCACACGCCGATGCCGGATCACTAGTCCCAGCTTTCGCTCCTGCTCGACCCGTCAGTCTCACAGTCAAGCTCCCTTGTGCACTTACACTCAACACCTGATTGCCAACCAGGCTGAGGGAACCTTTGGGCGCCTCCGTTACCCTTTAGGAGGCAACCGCCCCAGTTAAACTACCCACCAGACACTGTCCCCGATCCGGATCACGGACCAGAGTTAGACGTTCAAAACGACCAGAGTGGTATTTCACCAATGACTCCACCCGAACTAGCGTCCGAGCTTCCCAGTCTCCCACCTATCCTACACAAGACGCTCCAAACGCCAATGTCAAGCTGTAGTGAAGGTCCCGGGGTCTTTCCGTCCTGCTGCGCGTAACGAGCATCTTTACTCGTAGTGCAATTTCGCCGGGTCTGCGGTTGAGACAGCGGGGAAGTCGTTACGCCATTCGTGCAGGTCGGAACTTACCCGACAAGGAATTTCGCTACCTTAGGATGGTTATAGTTACCACCGCCGTTTACCGGCGCTTAAGTTCTCACCTTCGCCAACCCGAAGATCGGCTAAGCAGTCCCCTTAACGTTCCGGCACCGGGCAGGCGTCAGTCCGTATACATCGTCTTACGACTTCGCACGGACCTGTGTTTTTAGTAAACAGTCGCTTCCCCCTGGCCACTGCGACCCCCACCAGCTCACAGAGCTAGCCTGATCACCAGCAGAGGTCCCCCTTCTCCCGAAGTTACGGGGGCAATTTGCCGAGTTCCTTAACCGCAGTTCACCCGATCGCCTTAGTATTCTCTACCTGACCACCTGAGTCGGTTTAGGGTACGGGCCGCCACAACACTCACTAGAGGCTTTTCTCGGCAGCATAGGATCATCCACTTCACCACAATCGGCTCGGCATCACATCTCAGGATTCATGCGAGGCGGATTTGCCTACCTCACTCCCTACATGCTTACCCCAGGACAACCATCGCCTGGGCTGGACTACCTTCCTGCGTCACCCCATCGCTTACCTACTACCCGATCGGATCGAGCGTTCAGCCTCACCCCTAGTCCCGAAGGACATCAGAGGACTTAAGGACTCTTAGCATCACGAGGTTCGATATGGGCGCATTGAAGCGGGTACGGGAATATCAACCCGTTGTCCATCGACTACGCCTGTCGGCCTCGCCTTAGGTCCCGACTTACCCTGGGCGGATTAGCCTGCCCCAGGAACCCTTGGTCATCCGGCGCGAGGGTTTCTCACCCTCGATTCGCTACTCATGCCTGCATTCTCACTCGCACAGCCTCCACAACTGGATCACTCCGCTGCTTCACCGGCTGCACGACGCTCCCCTACCCATCAACCCCACATGGGAGTCAATGCCACGACTTCGGCGGTGTACTTGAGCCCCGCTACATTGTCGGCGCGGAATCACTTGACCAGTGAGCTATTACGCACTCTTTCAAGGGTGGCTGCTTCTAAGCCAACCTCCTGGTTGTCTCTGCGACTCCACATCCTTTCCCACTTAGCACACGCTTAGGGGCCTTAGTCGGTGATCTGGGCTGTTTCCCTCTCGACTACGAACCTTATCGCCCGCAGTCTCACTGCCACGCTCTCACTTACCGGCATTCGGAGTTTGGCTGACGTCAGTAACCTTGTCGGGCCCATCAGCCATCCAGTGCTCTACCTCCGGCAAGAAACACGCGACGCTGCACCTAAATGCATTTCGGGGAGAACCAGCTATCACGGAGTTTGATTGGCCTTTCACCCCTACACACAGATCATCCCCCAGGTTTTCAACCCTGGTGGGTTCGGTCCTCCACCCAGTCTTACCTGAGCTTCAACCTGCCCATGCGTAGATCACTCCGCTTCGGGTCTACAGCATGCGACTCAAACGCCCTCTTCAGACTCGCTTTCGCTACGGCTCCCCCACACGGGTTAACCTCGCCACACACCATAACTCGCAGGCTCATTCTTCAAAAGGCACGCAGTCACATCACACACCAGCAAGCTGATGTAAGCTCCTACGGCTTGTAGGCACACGGTTTCAGGTACTATTTCACGACCCCTCACCGGGGCACTTTTCACCTTTCCCTCACGGTACTCGTGCACTATCGGTCACCAGGGAGTATTTAGGCTTACCAGGTGGTCCTGGCAGATTCACACAGGATTTCTCGGGCCCCGTGCTACTTGGGATCCCCTCAAACAGTCGACAGATTTTCGCCTACCCGGCTCTCACGGTCTACGGCGCCCCTTCCCAGAGGCTTCGACTAACCCATCGATTTATCACTGTCCAAGAAAGCGGCAGCTCCCTTAAGAGGGTCCCACGACCCCGGACATGCAACGCCTGCCGGCTATCACACACGCCCGGTTTAGCCTCATCCGCTTTCGCTCACCACTACTCACGGAATCACTCTTGTTTTCTCTTCCTACGGGTACTGAGATGTTTCACTTCCCCGCGTTACCACCAACCGCCCTATACATTCAGGCGGAGGCAACACCACATGACTGGTGCTAGGTTTCCCCATTCGGACATCCCCGGATCAACGTCTGGTTGGCGACTCCCCGAGGCTTAACGCAGCCTCCCACGTCCTTCATCGGCTCCTGATGCCAAGGCATCCACCGTGTGCCCTAAAAAACTTGGCCACAAAGATGCTCGCGTCCACTATGCAAATCTCAAACAACAAACAGCAACCAACCCCACCCGCCACCAGACCAACCACCCCGCTCCCCCTGGAGGGAGAAGGATCGATGCGATGTGACAGAAGGCGGCCCTGCATGAGGTATCCACAAACCACGGGACTGCCCACCGCTCAAGGGCGCCGACTTCCGCCGACGTCCCACCCCGCCGACCCGGCGCCAGGAGGTCAGGCCCTTGCGGGTGACCCTGGCGTGGGTGGTGGGATGCGGTCGCAGTCCCAGGTCCGTTTCCTCAGGACCCAACAGTGTGTCCAACCAGTTCAGATCGTCTCAGGACGCGTCTTCCCACTCCGCTGTCTCCAGCGGCGGTACCAACGGCCCGGAAGACCGGAACCGGTTGAGTAGCCAGTGCTCCACTAATGAGCTTGCCGTGTGCGAGACGTTCGCTCGCAGGCACAGCGTAGATCGATGACTTCCGTCATCCGATCGGTGCTCCTTAGAAAGGAGGTGATCCAGCCGCACCTTCCGGTACGGCTACCTTGTTACGACTTCGTCCCAATCGCCAGCCCCACCTTCGACCGCTCCCCCCAGCAAGCTGGTTGGGCCACGGGCTTCGGGTGTTGCCGACTTTCGTGACGTGACGGGCGGTGTGTACAAGGCCCGGGAACGTATTCACCGCAGCGTTGCTGATCTGCGATTACTAGCGACTCCGACTTCATGGGGTCGAGTTGCAGACCCCAATCCGAACTGAGACCGGCTTTTAGGGATTCGCTCCACCTCACGGTTTAGCAGCCCTCTGTACCGGCCATTGTAGCATGTTTGCAGCCCAAGACATAAGGGGCATGATGACTTGACGTCATCCCCACCTTCCTCCGAGTTGACCCCGGCAGTCTCCCATGAGTCCCCACCACCCCCGAAGGAGCGTGCTGGCAACATGGAACAAGGGTTGCGCTCGTTGCGGGACTTAACCCAACATCTCACGACACGAGCTGACGACAGCCATGCACCACCTGTCACCCAGTCCGAAGAGGCGCACATCTCTGCACGTTTCCGGGTGATGTCAAACCTTGGTAAGGTTCTTCGCGTTGCGTCGAATTAAGCAACATGCTCCGCCGCTTGTGCGGGCCCCCGTCAATTCCTTTGAGTTTTAGCCTTGCGGCCGTACTCCCCAGGCGGGGCGCTTAATGCGTTAGCTCCGGCACGGAGATCGTGGAAGATCCCCACACCTAGCGCCCAACGTTTACAGCGTGGACTACCAGGGTATCTAATCCTGTTCGCTCCCCACGCTTTCGCTCCTCAGCGTCAGGTAAGGCCCAGCAAGCCGCCTTCGCCACCGGTGTTCCTCCTGATATCTGCGCATTTCACCGCTACACCAGGAATTCCACTTGCCCCTACCTACCTCTAGCCGGCCCGTATCCACCGCAGACCCGCAGTTAAGCTGCGGGCTTTCACGGCAGACGCGACCAGCCACCTACGAGCTCTTTACGCCCAATAATTCCGGACAACGCTTGCGCCCTACGTATTACCGCGGCTGCTGGCACGTAGTTAGCCGGCGCTTCTTCTGCAGGTACACGTCAACTTCGTCCCTGCTGAAAGAGGTTTACAACCCGAAGGCCGTCATCCCCCACGCGGCGTCGCTGCGTCAGGCTTCCGCCCATTGCGCAATATTCCCCACTGCTGCCTCCCGTAGGAGTCTGGGCCGTGTCTCAGTCCCAGTGTGGCCGGTCGCCCTCTCAGGCCGGCTACCCGTCGTCGCCTTGGTAGGCCACTACCCCACCAACAAGCTGATAGGCCGCGAGCCCATCCCCAACCGAAAAAACTTTCCACCACCATCCGATGCCGGAGGCGGTCGTATCCGGTATTAGACCCAGTTTCCCGGGCTTATCCCAGAGTCAGGGGCAGGTTACTCACGTGTTACTCACCCGTTCGCCGCTCGAGTACCCCGAAGGGCCTTTCCGCTCGACTTGCATGTGTTAAGCACGCCGCCAGCGTTCGTCCTGAGCCAGGATCAAACTCTCCAAACAATGTCTGAAGGGAAAGAAATCCCAACCATATAAAAGGAATCCATCATCATCTACACCCAGAGGCGCAGACATGACGGGGTTGTGCATCATGCACTGGCTTTTAACACACTGTTGAGTTCTCAAGAAACGGACGCGTACTCCCCAACCTGCGAGAGGCGTTCATTTCGTTGTGTCTTAAGCTTATCGAGCTTGTCGGCTTCGCGTCAAATCGGAGACTTGCTTGAAGCTGTGCAAACTGTCTAAGATTGTGCACCCTGTCTCCAGGGCAACCCTCGCAACTTACCGTGCCATCCTGGACTTGTCGAATCAACCGATTTTCCGGCGATCTGAGCGCACCCAAGACGACTCGTGCCAGCGAGCGCATGGAAGCGCCTGGCCGAGTGGCTCGTTCTCAAGGGGTTCGCCTTGGGGGCCCGTCCGCCTGATCGGCGTCCGGCTCACTCCCGGGGCGAAGAGAAGATTAGGTCGCCGTTCGCCCTACGTCAAATCGGCGTTCACGCCTGCTCTCTAGGGCTACACGGGACCTCCAACAAGGCTGGCTCTGATCTGCGCAAACGCCGAGCAGGTCGGAGACTCGAGGTGTCCAAGCTGCGGAAACTAGGGACATGGCGGGACAGCGCTAGTTTCCGGGAGGGAAATGGCGGGGCATGGCGAGGCTCGGAAGCCACTGTCGACATGCGGGTGAGCAAGATGAGCGGTACGGGCGACCCTGGGCCCCGTGCACGGTCCGGACCGACGGCGGACCTAACCGAACGCGGACCAGGCAGATCTCAGACTCGGACCGGAGCAGAGGGCGAACCTGGGAGGGCGGAGAGCGCAGACCGGGGGCAGCGGGCGAGCCTAACGGGGGTGGCGTCCCACCCAGGGGTGGATCAACGATTTCGCCATGTGTTTTCCTATCATGGGAGAACAGGGCTGGGCGGGTGAAAAACGACGCCGCTCCGCGGGCCGTCATCCGGACGGATCGCGGCACAGACCTCGTGCATGACCGGGGTGAACACGTAGACATCCATCAGCGCCAGGTCGCTCTTGCTGTCCCGCTGCTTCTCCTCCAGGAACGGATCCGAACCGGACTGCGGCCGGACGGCCAGACGGATCCCGAACCGGATGGACGGCGAGCCGAACAGGAGCGCGGACCGAACTGGTGAACGTGGCACCGCAGTGATGACGTCCCACTGAGTGGTGATCCACGATCTCGTTACATGGCCTCTACCAAGGATGATCAGGGGTCGAGTGGCCGAGAATCCATACCGCTCCGTGGGACGTCATCGCTTCCGGAACCCCCGGCGTGGGGGCCGAGGGCAAGCGTCTTCAGTTCCCTGTGTTTACCTAGGTAAAGCGGACATCGGCGTAGTCTCGTCGCACCCGACCGAGGCCGGGCAGTGATCCGGTGGAAGCCGAAGCCGCGTCCGTCCGGCAAGCCGGGCGGACCGTAGTTTGAGAACCGCGTTGTCACGGCCTGACTGCGCACTCCTGGAGGGAGCGCGCCTCTTGGGCCACCGCCCCGCCGGACGCTATCCCGTTGATACGGACACCAACAGGGACGGGGACCGAGCGCCAGTCAAGCACCCGGCTGTAACAGAAAATTACCGCACGATCACCCTCCGTCGCAACCAAGCGATCAAACAACAGTTCTACCGGAAACCACAGACTCGCATAGCGAACGCCAGCAACAGTTCGCTCCCTTCACAGTTGCGAGAATGCCCGGCCGATCGCCGTTCCGCAGCGTTGGAGGAGGGATCGCAGAGTGTCACGCTCTTCTGCGGTGAGTTCGTCCGCTATCGCCCGCTCTATCCGCACCGCCCGCTCGTCCGCCTCCTCCAGTGCGATGCGGCCGGCGTCCGTGAGTCGGGTCTCCAGGACATTGCCGTGCCACGGGTGTGGCGTACGTTCGACCATCCCGCGTGCCTCGAGGTTCTTCAGCACCACGGTCATCGCCTGCGGGGTCACCAAGCAGGCTCGGGCGAGAGCGGCGGCCGAGATGCCGGGGTTGGCCGCCAATACGTAGAGCGTCGCGTACTGCGGCACCGTCAGCCCCGCGGGCCTGACCGCGGCTTGCTTGGCGGCGATCAGTTCCTGCTCGGTTCGCTTGATGTCGAGGCCGAGGCGCTCCTCCGCGGGCATCCCCATGGCACGAGATGCTACAAGCAATCTAGCATTGACGACTATCAAAGCTTTGATAATGTGCATAGCCGTACACCCGAGTGAGGAGGCGTCACGTGATTCCTGAGAGCCATCTGGACCTGTTGACCAGGCCGCTGTTCGCGCATCTGGCCACCATCGCGTCAGACGAGAAGCCGCATGTGAACCCGGTCTGGACGGTGTGGGACGGCGAGTTCCTGCGCTTCACGACTACCACGAACCGCCAGAAATACCGAAATGTCGCGGCAAATGGGAACCTGGCGGTCTCCATCAACGACCCCGACAAGCCGTACTGGTACCTGGAGATCCGGGCCGTGGTGGAGCGGATCGACCCCGACCCGTCGGGCGACTTCTTCGACGTGCTCGCCACCCGCTACGGCCTGCAGTACGACCGGCCGGTGGGCGATGCGGAGCGGCGGGTGGTCATCGTCGCCCGGCCGACACGTACGACCAGCCAGTGACGACACGTACCACCCAACCAGTCAGACGATCAGCGACCAGCCCGTGAAGCGCGGGGCGGCCGCTATGGCCCGAGCCGCCGCCCGAGCGGACCGGGGAGCGCGATACCGGTGAGCGCGAGACCGCGGCGGGAGCACAAGACCGCTGTGAGTGAGCGACGAGACCTGCGCGAGCACACGACGGCTACGGGCGGTCGAGATCTGCGGGGGTGCACGACGGCTACAGGTGGTCGAGACCCGCGGGTGGGCGAGACCGCTGCGGGTGAGCGGTGCTGGTCAGGCTCACCCGCCACCGACCAGGGTGGGTGATGGCCTGGCCAAGGCCCACGCGAGAGGCAAGCTCGGCGTCCCGCAGACCGGCGCCACGCCTTTTCGCCACGCCTGTTACCGCGCGAACGACGCTGCTCGAAGGAATCAGGCGGTGTCCCTCCCAGCGGTGGATCAACGATCTCTCCGTGGGCGCACAGGACTGAGCGGCGAAAAACTACACCGCTCTGCGGGACGTCATCACGAATAATCACGCTCAGCACCGACGGATCGAGACCCACCCAAAGGCGCGGACGGTCAAGACCCACCGGAAAGCGTGAGCGCGCGTACCTGCGCCGCCGAGACGAACAGCTCCGCCGCCATCCCCGCCTCCCGAGCCGCGACCACATTGACCTCGTTGTCGTCGAAGAACAGCGCCTCCCCCGGCTCCACCCCCAACCGCTGCGCGCAGATCTCGTACGCGCGCCGGTCCGGCTTCGCCACCCCGATCCGGCACGAGTACGTCAGCGACGTGAACCGGCCCAGCCAGTCACCGTGCCGCGACTCCCACAGCGGCACCAGGTCCGGGACGATGTTCGACAGCAGCCCCAGTGTCCGTCCCTGATCGGCCAGTTCGTGCACCACGGCGACCATCTCGTCGTCCACGTGGCACCAGCTCTCCAGGTCGGCCGCCATCAGCGCGTCCACGTCGGCGAACCGCGTGCCCAGCCGTCCGGCGACCGCCGCCCAGTAAGCCACGGCGTCCTGACCGGCGTCATAGTCGGGCCGGCACCCCCAGTACGCCTCCCAGAAGCTCTCCCCCGGCACTCCGGCGAGGTCGACGAGGCCCTGCTTGGCGTCAGCCGTCTGGACGCGGGCGATAACTCCGTAAAGATCAAACACGATCACTTCAGGCATAAATCTGAGCCTATGCGCGTATTCTGCCCCGGTGACCACCGCCTCCACCCTCGCCCCTCCAGCCCGGCCAGTCGTACGTTCGCGCAGGTCAAGCCCGTGGTGGGTGGCCGGAATCGCCGGAGTCGCGGCGTTCAGCGGCTCGGGCTCCGCCTCTCTGAACGGTGACGAGCTGGCCACGATCAGCGCCGCGTCCCGGTCGCTGCCGGGGTTGTGGGAGCTGGCGCGGCACATCGATGGTCATTTCCTGCCGTACTACCTGTTCATGCAGCTCTGGGCGAAGGCCGGGACCGCGGAGCTGTGGCTGCGGCTGCCATCGGCGCTGGCCATCGGGGTCGCCGCGTGGTTCCTGGTGGACCTGGGGCGGCGGCTGCACAGTACGTGGGCGGGGGTGACGGCCGGCCTGCTGTTCGCGGCACTGCCGTCGGTGTCGTATTACGGCGCCTTCGCCCGCTCGTACGCGCCCGCGGCCGCCGCGGTGGTCTTCTCGTTCTGGGCCCTTCACCGCGCCACGCGAGCCCAGGAAGAAACCAGGCGAGCCCAGGAGCACACCGAGCGCGCACCCTGGGTGGTCTATGCGGTGGCGGTGGCGTTGGTGTGCTGCACGCACCTGTTCGCGGTGCTCGTGCTGCCCGCTCAATTGGTCGCCGCCGTAGCGCTGCTCCCCCGCCGCACCGTGCTCCTGAGGTGGGCGCCCGCGCTCGCCGTCGGCTGCCTGCCCGCACTCGTTCTCGGTCTGGTCGGGTACGGCGAGCGGCACGCGATCAGCTGGATCCCGCAGCGCGGGCCGGAGGTGCTGCTGAAGTTCCCGAAGATGGCGGCGGGGAGCACCGAGGTGGGGGTGGTGCTGTTCGTGGTGGCGCTGGCCGGTGTGGTGCTGCTCCGCAACAGGGCGTGGGCCGGGACGCTGCTGGGCTGGCTGGTGCTGCCGCCCGTCCTGCTGCTGGCCGTGTCGCATCTGGTGACGCCGGTCTATGTGGATCGGTACCTGTTCGTCGCCGCGCCCGCCCTGGCGTTGCTGGCGGGGATCGCGGTGGCGAGTGTTCCGCGGGGAGGGGTGGTGGCCTGCTGCGGGCTGGTGGTGGTCGCGGTTGCGGTGGGCGTACCGCAGCAGGTGGAGGTACGGGAGGCCAACGGGCGCTTCGAGGACTTTCCATGGGCCGTGCGGAAGGTGGACGCGCGGCCGGGGGACGCGATCGTGTTCGGGCAGAGCTCGGTGCGGGCGGGGTTCGACTACTACCGTGACGGGTCGATGCCGGACGACGTGCTGCGGCTGGGGGCCGCTCCGGAGGCGGAGGGGTTCGGCTTTCCCGAGCGCGATGACGTCGCCGCCGCGCTGGCCGATCGGGAGCGGGTCTGGGTCGTGTGGCGGGGGGTCAAGTCCGCCGGGCAGAAGCTGCCGCGGGTGAAGGCCGTACGGGAGGCGGGCTACGAGCAGAGCGGGGCCTGGCACTCGGCGGAGACGCCCGGCCTCACCGTCGCCCTGTTCGCCCGCAAATAGACCCACAAATAGACCCACAAATAGACCCGCAGATAGACCGGGCCCTCCCCGCACAATCTGGGAAGGGCCCGCACAACTCAGGTCAGCCGACCTCGACGCCGCCGACCGCCTTCTTGCCGCGCCGGAGCACCATGAACCGCCCGTGGAGCAGGTCCGAGGCCTCAGGCACGTACGACTCGTCGGTGATCTTGACGTTGTTGAGGTACGCGCCGCCCTCCTTCACCGCCCGCCTGGCCGCCGACTTCGACTCCACCAGCCCGCTGTCCGCCAGCAGGTCCACGAACGGCGCCCCGAGAGCCGGAACCGTCGCCTTCGGCACCTCGGCCAGCGCCGCGGCCAGCGTCGAGCCCGGCAGCTCTTCGAGCGACCCCTGACCGAACAGCGCCTTGGACGCCGCCACGACGGCCGCGAGTTCGTCGGCGCCGTGGACGAGCGTGGTCAGGTCCTCGGCCAGCGTCCGCTGCGCCTCGCGGGCGAACGGGCGGTCGGCCACCGCCTTCTCCAGCGCCTCGATCTCCTCGCGCTCGCGGAAGGTGAACACCTTCAGGAAGCGCACCACGTCGCGGTCGTCGGCGTTGAGGAAGTACTGGTAGAAGGCGTAGGGCGAGGTCAGCGCGCCGTCGAGCCAGACCGACCCGCCCGCGGTCTTGCCGAACTTGGTGCCGTCGGCCTTGGTGATCAGCTTGCCGGTCAGGGCGTGCACGTGGCCGCCCTCGACGCGCCTGACCAGGTCGACGCCGGCCGTGATGTTGCCCCACTGGTCGCTGCCGCCGACCTGGAGCGTGCAGCCGTTGCGCCGGTAGAGCTCCAGGTAGTCGTTGGCCTGCAGGATCTGGTAGCTGAACTCGGTGTAGCTGAGGCCCTCACCGCCGAGCCGGGCCGCCACCGACTCGCGGGCGAGCATCCGGTTGACGGGGAAGTGCTTGCCGATGTCGCGCAGGAAGCCGATGGCCGACATCTCGGCGGTCCAGTCCAGGTTGCTGACCAGCGCGGCCGAGGTGGGGCTGTCGTCGAAGGTCAGGAACTTCTCCACCTGCACCCGGATCCGGGAGACCCATTCCTCCACGACCTCGGTGGTGTTGAGTACGCGTTCGGTGCTGCGGCCGCTGGGGTCGCCGATCAGGCCGGTGGCGCCGCCGACCAGGCCGATCGGCTTGTGGCCCGCCCGCTGGAAGCGGGTCAGGATCAGCAGCGTGGCCAGGTTGCCCATGTGCAGGGACGGCGCGGTCGGGTCGAAGCCCGCATAGACCGTGATCGGACCTTTCGACAGCGCCGCGCGCAGGGCGTCGATGTCGGTGGTCTGCGCGAGGACGTCGCGCCATTCGAGCTCATCGAGAATGTCGGTCACGGTGCTGGCTTTCCAGGAGACGTCGAGTGGTTACAGAGTGCCCGATCGCGCCGGATGTCCGCCACTTGGATACTCTCGGTCGCCATGTGGAAGGTCCGTCGCGAGCTGGCCGTTTTCAAGATCCTAGGGGCTGTGGCGTGTGCCGGTCTCGCCCTGTTCTGGTATGTCCAGGGTGATGTGCGCGGGGTGGTGCTGGCCGTGCCGGCCGCCCTGCTGGTGGGGGCCATGGGGCTGCGTGACGTCCTGGTCCCCGTACGGCTGGCGGCCGACGAGAGCGGCGTCACCGTGGTGCACGGCTTCGCCGGGCGCCGGCACGTCCCGTGGGAGGCGATCGAGGACATCCAGGTGGACGTACGCAGGAGGTACGGTCTGCGCAGCGAGATGCTCGAGATCGACACCGGCGACCATCTGCACATCTTCAGCGCTCACGAGCTGGGTGCCTCCCCGACCGAGGTGGCCGCGGTGCTGCGGCGGCGTGGCGTGTGAGGCCGGAAGGGTGAGACGGTCGGGTCACCGTCGATCCAGAACCGCCACGGGGTGTCCTTGGCGGTCGAGATCCCGGTGCGCGGCCCTGACCTGATCGTGTCCGCCTCTGCGGGCCGTCCGCCGAGCACGGCCACAGTCCCCTTGGGGAGCCCGGTGAGCCAGGCCGCGTGTTCGGGCTGAGCGCCGCCTGTCTCGGAGAAACGCGGCAGCCCGGCGGCCGAGCCCTCCCAGACGGCGTCGAGCCCGTTGTGCTCGCGCGCCAGCCCGAGCGCGACCGCCAGCCGGGCGGGGCCGCGGGCCAGGTCGCGGTCCGCTATCGGCCTGCGCCGGGAGGCAGGTGGGCCGTCGCGGTCCGCGATCGACTCGCGCCGGGAGGAGGGCGGGCCGTCCCCGTCTCCGGAGCGGCGCGAGCGGGCCAGGTCGGCCCGCGCCACCACCTCACCGGCCCGCAGCAGTACCGCCGACCCGTGGTCCTCGGGCAGGCACACCAGGTTCGCGCAGAAGTGCATGCCGTAGGTGAAGTACACGTACAGATGCCCAGGCGGCCCGAACATGACCGCGTTCCTGGCGGTCCGTCCACGGTAGGTGTGGGCCGCCGGATCCTCGCCGGGGCCGCCGTACGCCTCGACCTCGGTGAGCCGGACCGCGACCGGGCCGTGCACGAGCACGCGCCCGAGCAGGTCGGGCGCGACCTCGTGCGACGGCCGGTCGAAGAAGCCGCGCGGCAGGGGCGCCGAATCCAGGGTCCCGGAGTCCATGCCGGGCGCTAGGCCCCCGCGGCCCACGCCGCCTGGGCGTCGACCGTCTCGCGCAGCGCGGCGAGCTGGTCGCGGACCCGGTCGGGCGCGGTGCCGCCGTGGGACTTGCGGGCGGCGAGGGCGCCGGGCACGTTGAGCACGTCGCGGACGTCGGGCGTGAGGTGCGGCGAGACCTTGCCCAGCTCGTCGTCGGTCAGGTCGCCCAGGTCCTTGTCGTTGACCTGGCACCACACCACCAGGTGGCCGACCGCCTCGTGCGCGTCGCGGAACGGCACGCCGCGGCGTACGAGCAGCTCGGCGAGGTCGGTGGCCAGCGCGAAGCCGTCGGGAGCCGACTCCTCCAGGCGCGCGGTGTTGACCCGCATGGTGGCGACCAGGCCGGCCATCGCGGGCAGGACGAGCAGCAGCGTGTCGACCGAGTCGAACACCGGCTCCTTGTCCTCCTGCAGGTCACGGTTGTAGGTGAGCGGCAGGCCCTTGAGGGTCGTGAGCATCGCCATGAGGTTGCCGATGAGCCGCCCGGACTTGCCGCGGGCGAGCTCGGCGACGTCGGGGTTCTTCTTCTGCGGCATGATCGACGAGCCGGTGGAGTAGGCGTCGTCCATCTCGATCCAGCGGAACTCCTGCGAGGCCCAGAGCACGATCTCCTCGCCCAGCCGCGACAGGTGCACGCCGATCAGGGACGCGTCGAACAGGAACTCCGCCGCGAAGTCACGGTCGGCCACCGCGTCCATGGAGTTGGGCGCGGCGGCGGAGAAGCCCAGCTCGGCGGCCACGGCCTGCGGGTCCAGCGGCAGCGACGAGCCGGCCAGCGCGCCGGCGCCGAGCGGCGAGACGCCCGCGCGGCGGTCCCAGTCGGTGAGCCGGTCGATGTCGCGGGCGAAGGCGTGCACGTGCGCGAGCAGCTGGTGTCCGAAGGAGACCGGCTGCGCGTGCTGCAGGTGGGTCATGCCGGGCGCGGCCGTGTCGGCGTGCTGCTCGGCCTGGGCCATCAGCGCCGTCTCCAGCTCGACCAGCCGGGAGACGATCGTGCGGGCGTGGTCGCGCAGATAGAGGCGCAGATCGGTGGCGATCTGGTCGTTGCGGCTCCGGCCGGCGCGCAGCTTGCCGCCGAGCGAGCCGAGCCGCTCCAGCAGGCCGCGTTCGAGCGCGGTGTGCACGTCCTCGTCGGCGACCGTCGGCCGGAACTCGCCCGCCTTGCAGGCCCGCTCCAGATCGTCGAGCGCGCCGATCATGCGTTCGAGCTCGTCGTCGCTCAGCAACCCCGCCTTGTGCAGCACCCGGGCGTGCGCCCTGGACGCCGCCAGGTCGTACGGCACCAGCCGCCAGTCGAAGTGCACGCTCACCGACAGCCGGGTCAGCGCGTCGGCGGGACCCCCTTCGAATCGCCCGCCCCACAGCCGCATCGGCTTGCCATCACTCACCGTCATCTCCTTCTCGTCCCCCGCGACCATAGTGCACATCATCCTTTCTTCGCGTCGCGCGCGGCGGCGATCTTGGAGGGCAGACTGAACAGCTGGACGAAGCCCTTGGCGAGCGACTGGTCGAAAGTGTCGCCGGTGTCGTAGGTGGCCAGCGAGAAGTCGTACAGCGACTGCTCGGAGCGGCGGCCGCTGACGGTGGCCTTCCCGCCGTGCAGAGTCATCCGGATGTCGCCGGTCACGTGCTTCTGGGCCTCGGCGATGAGCGCGTCGAGGGCGTCCTTGAGCGGCGAGAACCACAGGCCGTCGTAGACGAGCTCGCTCCAGCGCTGGTCGACGCCGCGCTTGAAGCGGGCCAGGTCCCGTTCGACGGTGACGTTCTCCAGCTCCATGTGCGCGGTGATGAGCGCGATGGCGCCGGGCGCCTCGTACACCTCGCGCGACTTGATGCCGACGAGCCGGTCCTCGACCATGTCGATCCGGCCGACGCCCTGCGCGCCCGCGCGGGTGTTCAGCTCGTCGATCACCTGGTACGGCGTGAGCGAACGCCCGTCGAGCTTGACCGGGACGCCCTGCTCGAAGGTGATGACCACCTCGTCGGCGTCACGGGCGACGGCCGGATCGGCGGTGTAGGCGTAGACGTCCTCGGTGGGGCCGTTCCAGATGTCCTCGAGGAAGCCGGTCTCGACCGCCCTGCCCCACAGGTTCTGGTCGATGGAGAACGGGTTCTTCTTGGAGGTCTCGATCGGCAGGCCCCGCTGCTCGGCGTACTCGATCGCCTTGTCGCGGGTCCAGGCGAAGTCGCGGGCCGGGGCGACCACCCGCAGGTCGGGCGCGAGCGCGGCCAGGCCGGCCTCGAACCGTACCTGGTCGTTGCCCTTGCCGGTGCAGCCGTGGGAGACGATCGTGCCGCCGAACTGCTTGGCCGCGCTCACCAGGTGCTTGACGATGAGCGGGCGCGACAGCGACGACAGGAGCGGGTAGCGGTCCATGTAGAGGGCGTTGGCCTGCAGCGCGGGCACGCAGAAGTCGGCCGCGAACTCCTCCTTGGCGTCCACGACGACGGATTCGACCGCGCCGCAGTCCATGGCCCGCTTCTGGATCACCTCCATGTCCTCGCCACCCTGTCCCAGGTCCACGGCGACGGCGATCACCTCGGCGTCCATCTTCTCGGCCAGGAACGGGATCGCGACGGAGGTGTCCAGACCTCCGGAGAAGGCGAGTACCACTCTCTGAGTCATCGGTACCTCCAAAATCTTGGTAAATGGGCTAAGTACGCCGGGCGGCGACCCTCAGCAGGGCCTCGGCCACGACGCTCCCGCCCTGGGGATCGCGGCTGATCACGAGGATCGTGTCGTCGCCCGCCACCGTGCCGAGGATGGACTCCCAGTCGGCGTGGTCAATGGCCGAGGCCATGAACTGGGCGGCGCCGGGCGGCGTCCTGACGATGACCAGATTGGCCGACGCCTCGGCGGAGACCAGCAGCTCCTCGGCGATCCGGTGCAGCCGGGCGGCCGGGGACTCGCCGGTGCCCAGCCTGGCCACCCGGATGCGGCCGCCGCCCTCGCCGGGCAGCGCGTAGACCAGCGAGCCGTCCTCGGCGCGCAGCTTGAGCGCGCCGAGTTCGTCCAGGTCGCGCGAGAGCGTGGCCTGGGTGACCTCCACGCCGCTCTCGGCCAGCAGCTTGGCCAGCTCGGGCTGGGAGCGGACGGCCTGCCGCTGCAGCAGGTCGGTGATCTTCGCCTGCCGCGCGACCTTGGTCATCGGGATGGTCATGTGGTGCTCACCAGCCAGTGGAGCAGCGCCTTCTGCGCGTGCAGGCGGTTCTCGGCCTGGTCCCACACGGCGCTGCGCGGGCCGTCGATCACTTCGGAGGTGATCTCGTAGCCGCGGTAGGCGGGCAGGCAGTGCAGCACGATCGCGTCGTGCGCGGCGTGCTCCATGAGCTCGGAGTTGACCTGGTACGGCATGAGCGCGCGGACCCGCTCGTCCTTGCCGTCCTGGCCCATCGACACCCAGGTGTCGGTGGCGACGACGTGCGAGCCCTGGATCGCGGCGGCCGGGTCGGTCAGCGAGATCACCGAGCCGCCGGTCGTCGCGGCGATGGCGGCGGCCTGGTCGAGGATGACGGCGTCCGGCTGGTAGCCGACGGGGGCGCCGATCCGTACGTGCATCCCGGCCGTGGCGCCGCCAAGCAGGTAGGAGTGGGCCATGTTGTTGGCGCCGTCGCCCAGGTAGGTCAGGGTCAGCCCGGCCGTTCTGCCGAACCGTTCGCGGACGGTCAGCAGGTCGGCGAGGATCTGGCAGGGGTGGAACTCGTCGGTCAGCGCGTTGACCACCGGCACGGCGGTGCCCTCGGCCATGCCCACCAGGCCCGCCTGGGCGCCGGTGCGCCAGACGATCGCGGCGACCTGCCGTTCGAGCACCCTCGCGGTGTCCTCGATCGGCTCGCCCCGGCCCATCTGGGAGCTGCCGCCGTCGATGACCAGCGGGAGCCCGCCCAGCTCGCCGATGCCTACGGCGAAGGAGACCCGGGTCCTGGTCGAGGGCTTGTCGAAAAGGACGGCGACGGTCTGCGGCCCTTCGAAGGGGCGGTAGCCGTAGCGGTCCTTCTTCATCGCGGCGGCCAGGTCGAGAACGTCGGCCTGCTCGGCGGGCGACAGGTCGTCATCCCTCAAGAAGTGCCGGACAGCCGCCGTCATTTCGCCGCCTCGGCGAGGATCCCGGGGAACGCGGCCACGAGCGCGTCGACCTGCTCGGCCGTCACGACCAGCGGCGGCGCGATCCGTACGGCGTCCGGCTGCAGCGCGTTGACCAGGAAGCCCGCCTCGGCCGCCGCCTGCTGCACCTTGCCGGAGACCGGCTCGGCCAGCACGGCGGCCAGCCACAGCCCGCGTCCGCGCACGCCTTTCAGCAGCGGGTGAGCGACCGCTTCGAGCCCGGCCCGCAGCCGGGCTCCGGTGGTGCGCACGTGGTCGAGATCGAGGTTGTCGAGCACGGCCAGCGCCGCCGCGCAGGAGACCGGATTGCCGCCGAACGTGGAGCCGTGGTCGCCCTTGTCGAACAGCCGGCCCGAGTCGCCGAAGCCGACGCACGCCCCGATCGGCAGGCCGCCGCCCAGGCCCTTGGCCAGGGTCAGGATGTCGGGGGTGACGCCGTCGGCCTGGTGGGCGAACCAATGCCCGGTGCGGCCGATCGCGGACTGGATCTCGTCGGCGACCAGCAGCGCGCCGGTCGAGTCGCAGATCTCGCGGGCCGCCGCGAAGTAGCCGTCGGGCGGCGGGACCACGCCTGCCTCGCCCTGAGTGGGCTCCAGGAAGACCGCGATGCAGTCGCCGGTCACGGCCTCCTTGAGGGCGGTGGCGTCGCCGTACGGGACGAACTGGACCTCTACCGGGAACGGGCCGAACTGGTCGCGGATCGACTTCTTGCCCGTCAGTGAGAGGGCGCCGATCGTGCGGCCGTGGAAGCCGTTCTCGGCGGCGACGAAGTAGGTGCGGCCGTCGCGCCTGCCGTACTTGATCGCCAGCTTGTAGGCGGCCTCGTTGGCCTCGGTGCCGGAGTTGGCGAAGAAGACGCGGCCGGGGGCGTTCAGCAGGCCGAGGAGCCGCTCGGCGAGCAGCACCTCCGGCTCGTGCAGGTAGAGGTTGCTGGTGTGCGCGAGCGTCGCGACCTGCTTGGAGACCGCCTCGACCAGGGCCGGGTGGGCGTGGCCGAGCGAGCTGACGGCGATGCCGCCGACGAAGTCGAGGTATTCCCTGCCGTCGACGTCCCACACGCGGGTGCCCTCGCCTCGTGCCAGGGCGATCGGCGGGACGCCGTAGTTGGGCATGAAGGCTTGTTCGAACCTGTCGCGAAGGTTCATCAGGGCATCACCATGGTTCCGATTCCTTGGTCGGTGAAGATCTCCAGCAGCAGCGAGTGGGAGACCCGGCCGTCGAGAATGTGCGCTTGGGGGACGCCGCCCTTCACCGCCGTCAGGCAGGCCTCCATCTTCGGCTTCATGCCGCTGGACAGTGAGGGCAGCATGGCCGCCAGCTCGGCGCCGTCGAGCTTGTCGATCACGTCGGTGTCGTCGGGCCAACTGGCGTACAGGCCCTCGACGTCGGTCAGGACGATGAGCTTCTGCGCCTGGAGGGAGACGGCCAGCGCGGCGGCGGCGGTGTCGGCGTTGACGTTGTAGATCTCGCCGTCCTCGCCGCGGGCGACGCTGGAGACGACGGGGACGCGGCCGTTGTCGATCATGGCCTGGACGGCGCCCGGGTCGACCTTGACGATCTCGCCCACCTGGCCGATGTCGACGTGCTCGCCGTCGACGAGCGCGTGCTTGCGCTCGGCGGTGAACAGGTGGGCGTCCTCGCCCGACATGCCGACCGCGAGCGGGCCGTGCCTGTTGATCAGGCCGACGACGTCGCGGTTGACCTGGCCGACCAGGACCATCCTGACCACCTGCATGGCCTCGGGCGTGGTGACCCGCAGCCCGGCCGTGAACGTCGACTCGATGCCGAGCGCGTCGAGGTGCTTGCTGATCTGCGGGCCCCCGCCGTGCACCACGACCGGCCGCAGACCGGCGTAGTGCAGGAAGCCGATGTCCTCGGCGAAGCCCTCCATGAGCGATTCATCGACCATCGCGTTGCCGCCGTACTTGATGACGATGGTCGCGCCGTGGAAGCGGGCCAGCCAGGGCAGGGCCTCGATGAGGGTGTCCGCCTTGGTGTGGGCGGTGATGCTCCTCATGAGGAGTACGCCGAGTTCTCGTGGACGTAGTCCGCGGTCAGGTCGGTGGTGTGGACGGTGGCCGAATAGGTGCCCGCCGACAGGTCGATGGTGATCGTCACGTCGCGCGGGCGCATGTCCACCTTGGTCCGGTCGTCGCCGACGGCGCCGCCGCGGCAGATCCAGATGCCGTTGATGGCCACGTTCAGCCGGTCGGGCTCGAAGACGGCGTCGGTGGTGCCGACGGCGGCCAGCACGCGGCCCCAGTTGGGGTCCTCGCCGTGGATGGCGCACTTGAGCAGGTTCGAGCGGGAGACGGTGCGGCCCACCTTGACCGCGTCGTCCTCCGACGCCGCGCCGACCACCTCGATGGCGATGGCCTTGGACGCGCCTTCGGCGTCGACCAGCAGCTGCCTGGCCAGGTCGGCGCAGACCTCGGTGACCTTCTGCCCGAACTCCGCCAGGTCCGGCTTGACCCCGGCGGCACCGCTGGCCAGCAGCAGGACGGTGTCGTTGGTGGACATGCAGCCGTCGGCGTCGAGACGGTCGAAGGTCTTGGAGGTGGCCTCGCGGAGCACGGTGTCGAGCTCTTCCGCGGTCAGGTCGGCGTCGGTGGTGATCACGCAGAGCATGGTGGCCAGGGCCGGGGCGAGCATGCCCGCGCCCTTGGCCATGCCCCCGACCATGTAGCCGTCGGCGCGCTTGAAGGAGATCTTGGAGACGGTGTCGGTGGTGCGGATGGCGTCGGCCGCGGCCAGCCCGCCATCGCGCGACAGCTGCGCGGCGGCGCGCTCCACCCCGGCCAGCAGCGCGTCCATGGGCAGCCGCTCACCGATCAGGCCGGTGGAGCAGACCGCGATCTCGCCCGCCGAGTCCTGGAGCACCTCGGCCGCCTTCTCGGCGGTGGCGTGCGTGTCCTGGAAGCCCTCGGGGCCGGTGCAGGCGTTGGCGCCGCCCGAGTTGAGGACGACCGCACGGACCCGGCCGCCACGCAGGACCTGCTGCGACCACAGGACCGGGGCCGCCTTGACGCGGTTGGCGGTGAAGACACCGGCCGCGGCCTGGTTGGGCCCGTCGTTGATCACCAGGGCCAGGTCACGGGCGTCGCCGGACTTGATGCCCGCTGCGACGCCCGCGGCTCTGAAACCGAGGGGAGCGGTCACGCTCATGCGTTCTCCTCTGCCGGCCGCTGGACTGCTGTGTCGGTTGGTACGCTGCGCTCTCTCACGGAGCAACTCCTGTCAGGGGGAGGCCGAGCTCTTCCGGCAGGCCGAGTGCGAGGTTGACGCTCTGGATCGCGCCTCCGGCCGTGCCCTTGGTGAGGTTGTCGATGGCGATGACGGCGACCACGCGGCCCGCGCGCTCGTCGAGCGTCACCTGCAGGGCGGCGGTGTTGGCGCCGTAGGTCATCGCGGTGGCGGGCCAGGTGCCCTCGGGCAGCAGGTTGACGAACGGCTCCTTGGCCAGCGCGTTCTCGTACGCCTCGCGCACGGCGGCCTTGGTCAGCCCGGGCGCGGCGGGGGCGGTGCAGGTGGCCAGGATGCCGCGGCTCATCGGGGCCAGCGTCGGGGTGAACGACACCCGGACCGGCGTGCCCGCGACGGCGCCGAGCGCCTGCTCCATCTCCGGGGTGTGCCGGTGGACGCCGCCCACGCCGTAGGCGCTGACCGAGCCCATGACCTCGCTGCCGAGCAGGCTGGGCTTGAGTGCCTTGCCCGCGCCGCTGGTGCCGCTGGCCGCGACGACGACCACGTCGGGCTCGGCCAGGCCGGCGGCGAAGGCGGGCAGCAGGGCGAGGATGACGGAGGTCGGGTAGCAGCCGGGCACCGCGATGCGCTTGGCGTTCTTGAGCACCTCGCGCTGGCCGGGCAGCTCGGGCAGGCCGTAGGGCCAGGTGCCGGCGTGCTCGCCGCCGTAGAACTCCTGCCAGGCGGCCGGGTCGGCGAGCCGGTGGTCGGCTCCGCAGTCGACGACGACCGTGCTCTCGGGGAGCTGGGCGGCGACGGCGGCGGAGTGGCCGTGCGGCAGGGCCAGGAAGACCACGTCGTGCCCGGCCAGCGTTTCGGGGGTGGTGTCCTCGATGATCCGGTCGGCCAGTTGCGGAAGGTGTGGCTGGTGGGCGCCGAGCGCGCTGCCCGCGCTGGCGGCCGCGGTGAGCGTGCCGATCTCGAGCTCCGGATGCCCGAGCAGCAGGCGCAGAAGCTCACCGCCCGCGTAGCCGCTGGCTCCCGCGATCGCCGCTCTCATTCCCAACCCCCTGCATAATCATGCACCTAAACTCATGTCCTTACTATGACGATGATGCACTCCAGGACATGAACACGCAAGCTGGGCGCGCCATTGCGCTCACATAGCGAGACGGTTAACCCCCCGTTTCAGCCGGATTTCGCGCTCTAGCGCGACGTACCTACCGGTCGGTACTGTGATTTATCCGATAGAGCCGTCCACCGCGGGAGTACTTCGCATGACTCTTTCTCATGCCCAGGTCCAAGCCCAGCTCACCGGTCCTGGCCAGCTTTTCGAGATGGAGGAGATCGGCGATACGGGAGTGCGGACCTGGAAACACGCTCCGGCCCACTTCCGCGCCCTGCTGGAGATGAGCAGGTACCACGGCGAGAAGGAGTTCCTCGTCTACGAGGACGAGCACATCACCTTCGAGGAGCACTTCCGGCGCGCGGCGACGCTGGCCAACCGCCTGGTGGCCGACTACGGCGTGGCCAAGGGCGATCGGGTGGTGGTGGCCATGCGCAACTACCCGGAGTGGGTGGTGGCCTTCTCCGCCGCCCTCGCCGCCGGGGCGATCGCCGTGCCGCTCAACGCCTGGTGGACCGAGTCGGAGCTGGCGTACGGCGTGCGCGACTGCCAGGCCAAGGTGCTGATCGTGGACGGTGAGCGGGCCGTCCGGCTCGCGGACACGGGCGTGCCGATGATCGTGGCCCGAGGCGAGGTGCCCGAGGGCGCGCGCTCGTTCGGCGACGTGCTGGGCGAGGTCACCGGGGATGTGACGCTGCCGGACGTCCAGCTCTCCCCCGAGGATCCGGCCACGATCTTCTACACTTCCGGCACGACCGGGCAGCCCAAGGGAGCGCTGGGCAGCCAGCGCAACCTGGGCCAGGCGCCGATGACCCTCGCCTACGGGCTGATGCGGGCGGTCGCGCTTTCGGGCAAGGACGTCGGCGCGGCGACGGGCGCGCGCCGGGTGACGCTGCTGACCGTGCCGCTGTTCCACGTCACCGGCTGCTTCTCCGGGCTGACCACCTCCATGTTCGCGGGTGGCGGGCTGGTCCTGATGTACAAGTGGGACCCCGGGCAGGCGTTGCGGCTCATCGAGCGGGAGCGGATCACCGCGATGATCGGCGTGCCGACCAACGCGTGGCAGCTGATGTCGCATCCCGACTTCGTCAAGTACGACCTGTCGTCGCTGACCACCCTCGGCTACGGCGGGGCGCCGGCGCCGCCGAAGCTGCTGGAGCGCATCGGCGAGAACCTGCCCGACCGCGCCGCCTCCAACGGCTACGGCATGACGGAGACGACCGGCCTGGCCGTCGGCAACGGCGGCCCCGACTACCTGGCCAGGCCCGACAGCATCGGCCTGCCCACGGCCGTGGTGGACCTCCGGGTGGCCGGCCCGCTGGGCGAGGAGCTGCCGCCCGGCGAGGTGGGCGAGCTGTGCGTACGCGGCGCGAACGTCATCATGGGCTACTGGAACAAGCCGGAGGCGACCGCGCAGACCTTCGTCGACGGCTGGCTGCACACCGGTGACCTGGCCAGGATCGACGAGGACGGCTTCGTCTACATCGTGGACCGGGCCAAGGACATGGTCATCAGGGCCGGCGAGAACGTCTACTCCGCCGAGGTGGAGGCGGCCCTGTTCGAGCACCCGGCGGTGGACGACGCCGCGGTGATCGGCGTCCCGCACGACGAGCTGGGCGAGGAGGTGGGCGCGGTGGTCCGGCTCAAGCCGGGCACCTCGACCACCGCCGAGGAGCTCCAGTCCTTCCTGGCGGAGCGCATCGCCAAGTTCAAGATCCCCGCGCACATCTGGTTCAGGGACGCGGAGCTGCCGCGCAACCCGGGCGGCAAGATCCTCAAGACCCACCTGCGCCGCGAGGTGCTGGGCGGCTAGAAGGCGCGAGGTGCCGGGCGCCAGAGGCCGTGAGGTGCTGGGCGGCTAGAGATCGTTTCCCGCGTAGGACAGGTTGAAGCTCTTGTTGACCAGCGGGAAGTCGGGCACGATCGCCCCGCCCAGCGCGACCGGCAGGGCGGGCCAGTTGAAGAACGACGGATCGGCGATCTTCACTCTGGCCAGCCGGCCGTCCGCGCCCAGCTCGACGCGATGGACGATCGTGCCCCGCCAGCCTTCGACGATGCCCACGCCCGAGCCGCGCCGCCCGTCCGGCAGGCTCCAGTCGGCCGAGGTGTGCGCCAGCCGGTCGATCAGCCCGATCGAGGCGGCGATCTCGTCGGCCCTGACCTGGAAGCGGGCCAGCACGTCTCCCCCGGCCCGGATCGCCACCGGGAACGGCCCCAGGTCGATGAACGGATGGTCGCGACGGGCGTCGACGTCCAGCCCGCTGGCCCTGGCCACGTAGCCGAGCGTGCCCAGGTCCGCGGCGGCCCGCTCGGTGAGCACGGCGGTGCCGGTGAACCGGTCCGACACCACGCCGTGGCCGAGCGCGAGAGCGACGATCTCGGCCACCTCGGCGCCGAGCGCCGCGAGCCTGGCGGTGTCGGGCAGGGCCAGCGGCTCGGCGCCGCCGAGCCGGATCGCGCCGCGCAGCAGGCGGTGGCCGGTGACCTCGGCGTTGACGCGCAGCAGCTGCTCGCGGACGGTGCCGCAGTGGGCCTGCAGCACGCTGTGGGCGACGTCGTTGCAGAGCGCGCCCAGGTCGGTGACGTGGTTGTAGAGGCGTTCGAGCTCCAGCAGCACGGCTCTGGCGCGCTGCGAGTCGGGGTCGACGGCGGTGCCGGTGGCCTCCTCGACGGCCAGGCAGTAGGCCAGGGCGTGGCCGACCGAGGTGTCGCCGCTGACCCGCTCGGCCAGGGCCAGACCGTCTTCCGGCCGGCGGCCCTCGAAGAGCTGCTCAAGGCCCTTGTGCACGAACCACAGGCGGGCCTTGAGCTTGAGTATCGTCTCGCCGACCACCGAGAAGCGGAAGTGGCCCGGCTCGATGCAGCCCGCGTGCACGGGGCCGACCGGGATCTCGTAGACGCCGTCGCCCTCGACGTCGCCGAACGGGTACGGGCCCTCGGGGTCGCCGAACGACGGGGGCGGGCCCGCGTCGGGGAGCATCGGGTACCAGCCTCTGGGCCAGTGGTGGTGGCGGACCAGGCGACTGGGCAGCGGGTGGTCTTCGGGGGTGATGCCGTACAGGTCGCGGATCTCCCGCTCGAAGCGCCCGGCCGGGAAGGAGAAGGTGGCCAGGCTGGGTACGGCGGGTTCGGTCAGGCGTACGTGGAGCTCGGCCCGCCTCGCCGGACGGGCGGCGGTGAACAGGTAGACCAGCCGGAAACCGTCGTCCTCGGCGTGCGCGGCCACGAGCGCGACGCGGTGTCCCAGAGCCAGCAGCTCGGCGGCGCACCCGGCGAGCTCGCCGGGCCCGATCTCGGCGACCAGCGGGAGCGTAGCCGTCATCGCGCACCTCCCATGGCGCTCAGCGGCGGTCCGGCGGTCGCGATGGTCACGGCGGACTCCAGGAGCGGCCGGAGCGGCCCCAGCGTCACTCCGAGCACCGCGCACGCCACCAGCCCGGCGACCAGCGCCACACCCGTGCCGCGCAACCGCCCGCCATACCCGTCATCCAAGCCCGGTGGCGCGGCGCCGAGCAGCATGCGGCCCGCCGCTCTGCCCACCCCGGCGACGATCACCAGCATGAGCACCAGCGCGGGCGCCACCGCCCACCCGAGCCCGGCCGCGAACCCCGCCCGCACGATCCCCAGCTCACTGGCGAACAGGCTGAACGGCGGCAACCCCAGCAGCGCCAGCAGCCCGAGCCCGAAGGCCGCGGCCAGCCCAGGCGCCCGCCCGCCGAGCCCGCGCACCGCGTCGACACTGCTGCTCCCGGCCGCCTGCTGGATCCGTCCCGAGCCGATGAACAGCACCGACTTGCCCAGCCCGTGCCCGAGGATGTGCAGCAACACCGCCCCCAGCGCCAGCCCGTTGCCGATGGCCGCGCCGAGCGCGATCAGCCCCATGTGCTCGATGCTCGAATAGGCCAGCATCCGCTTGAAGTCGCGCTGCCCGATGAGCAGCGCCGCCGCCACGGCCAGCGACGCCAGCGCCACCACGATCAGCAGCATCCGGCAGAACCCCGCCCCGAGCGCCACGTCGGAGACCACCTTGACCCGCAGGATCGCGTAGAACGCCACCGACAGCAGCACCCCGGACATCAGCGCCGAGACCGGCGCGGGCGCCTGGCTGTGGGCGTCGGGCAGCCAGGCGTGCAGCGGCGCGAGCCCCGCCTTGGCGCCGAAGCCGAGCACGAGCAGGACCACCGCGATCCGCGTCACCCCCGGGTCCAGCCGCCCGGCGTGCTCGGCGAGCGACACCCAGTCGAGCCCCTCGCGCGAGGACAGCCCGGCGTGTACGGCCGCGTAGTGCACCATCACCAGGCCGAGCAGCGCGAGCGCGATGCCGACCGAGCAGATCACCACATACTTCCAGGCCGCCTCGGTCGCCTTCCTGGTGCGGCGCTGCCCGACCAGGAACGCGGTCAGGATCGTGGTCGCCTCGACCGCCACCCAGAGCATCCCGAGGCTCGCGGCCAGCACGGCCGTCGCCATCGCCGCGACGAAGCACTGGGTGAAGATCCCGTAGCTACGGGCGGCCCGCGGCCCCGTACGGCCGGCGGCCGCCTCGGCCCGCAGGTATCCGGGGCTGGCCAGCATCGCCAGCAACGCCACGACGCCGATCACGATCAGCATGTACGCGCTGAGCGCGTCCACCCGCAGCAGCCCCCACAGCCCGCTCCCCTCCTCGGCCCGCGCGAGCAGGACGGCGGCGGCGAGCAGCCCGCCCGCGGACAGGGCGCCAAGCCACTCCGTCCCGCGATTCCAGCCGAACAGGGCATACAGGCACGCGGCCGCGAGCGGCAGCGCCACCGGGACGATCACCATCAGTCGTGCAGCTCCCGTAGCTCGTCGAGGTCGGTGCCGCCGAACGCGGCCCGCATCCGGGTGGTCAGAACCTGCAGCGCCAGTACGGCCAGCAGCACGTCGAGGGAGACGCCCAGCTCCACCACCAGCGGCACCCCGGTGGTGGTGAGGAAGGCGGCGGCGGTGATGGCGTTGTCCATCAGCAGGAACCCGACCACCTGCGACAGCGCCCGTCTCCTGGTGACCAGCACGAAGAAGCCCACCAGCAGCACGGTCAGCGCGATCGGCACGGCCTGGGTGGCGGGCGTGGGCGCCAAGCGTACGAGGGGCTGGGAGACCGCGTACGCGAGCATCGTCAGGACGGCCGTGACCAGCAGCGACGCGGCGACGCTGACGTGCGGCCGGGCCTCGCGCCCCTCCTCGCCGGCCGCCAGCGCGCGCCGCATGAGGTAGGGCAGGAGCACCGCGCGCAGCAGCCCCACCCCGAGCCCGAGCACGGTCAGCTCGACGTCGGCCTCGTGCAGCCCCCTGACCGCGATCAGGGCGCCCAGCGCCACCCCCTGCAGCCCGAACAGCCAGATGATCGCGGCCAGGTCGCGCCGCCACAGGACCAGCACCCCCGTCAGCAGGAAGGCGCCGCAGGCCAGGTCGAGCGCCTGCACGTACACGGGATCAGTCATCTCACTCACGCCAGGAAGAAGGAGGCGGCGACCGCCAGCAGGGCCATCAGGAACGAGCCGGCCAGCAGCTCGGGGATGCGGAACAGGCGCAGCTTGGCCATGAACACCTCACCGGCCGCCAGCAGACCGCCCAGCAGCGCCACCTTCAGGGCGAACGCCACCACGGCGACCAGCAGCATGATCGGCCCGGCGCCCGCGGTGGCGATGCCGACCGGCGCGAACAGCGCGGCGAACAGCCCGAGCATGACCGTGAGCCGCATCGCCGAGGCCCACTCGATGAGCGCCAGGTCGGGGCCGGCGTACTCCAGGATCATCGCCTCGTGGATCATCGTCAGCTCCAGGTGGGTCGACGGGTTGTCCACCGGGATCCGGCCAGACTCGGCGATCGTGACCACCGCGAGCGCGACGGCGGCCAGCAGGCTCACCGGGGAGATGACCGACAGCGGGCTGCTCGCGGTCTCGGTGACGATCGCGCCGAGGTCGGTGGTGCCCACGCGGATCGACAGCGCGAAGACGGCCAGCAGGATCGTCGGCTCGACCAGGGCGAGCACGGTCATCTCCCGGCTGGCGCCCATCCCGCCGAACGCGGTGCCCGTGTCGAGGCCGCCCAGCGCCAGTGCCACCGAGCCGAGCGCGAGCAGCGCGGCGACCGCGAACAGGTCGGCGACGCCGTCGAGCGGCGAGGCGGCGGTGACCAGCGGCACCGCCGCCGCGACCACCAGCGTCGTCCCGGCCAGCAGCGGCGGCGCCGCCCTGAACAGGTAGCCGGTGCCGCGCGGGGCGATGGGCTCCTTGCGGGCCAGCTTGCGCAGGTCGCGCCACGGCTGGCGCACCCCGGCGCCCGCGCGACCCTCCAGGCGGGCCCTGACCTGGCGCATCAGGCCGGCCAGCAGCGGCGCTCCGGCGGCCACCACGAGCACCTGCAGCACCATGGCGATCACGAGATCACCGCCAGCACGATCAGCACGCCGGTCAGCGCGTAGAAGCCGTAGGACAGGTAGCGGTGGACGCTGCCGTCGGCCAGCCGCCGCGCCCGCGCGCCGAGCCTGACGGCGGCGGCCAGCACCGGCTCGTACAGCCGCCGTTCGACCCGGTCGGGCACCCTGGCCCGGAACCGTACCCGCTGGACGAGGTAGGCCGACTCCTTGACGGCCGTCACGTCGATGGCGCTCTCCGGTTGCAGGGCGTCGACGAAGACCCGTTGCAGGGGTTCGGCGAAGGAGGTGGCGGTGTACTCCATGCGGGCCGAGACCGGTCCCGCGCCGCAGTCCCACAGGCGGGCCGACCGTCGTGGGCGCCGAGCGGCCACGACGCGGACCAGCGACAGCACGGCCGTCACGGCCCCGGCCAGCGCCAGCGCGATGAGGACCGGCGAGATCGAGCCGGTGATCGCGCTCAGCCGGAGCGTCATCTCCCCGGTGACCGGCCGGCCCGCGGGGATCACCCGCGTGACGGCCTCGGTGAGCGCGGGCAGGACCAGCGCGGGGTCGAGCGCGAGTAGCAGGCAGGCCGCCGCCGCCAGCGCCGTCCCGCAGATCGCCGTACGCGGGCTCTCCGCCGCCTGTTCGGCGGCCGGGCTGCGCGGCCTGGCCAGGAACCCGACGCCGAACGCCTTCACGAACGTGGCCACGGCCAGCCCCGCTGTCAGCGCGATGGCGCCCACGGCCAGCGGCATCGTGACCGCGCCCGCCACCCCCGAGGCGGGCAGCGCGTGGATGAGGCTCTGCAGCAGCAGCCATTCGCTGACGAAGCCGTTGCCGGGCGGCAGCGCCGACGCGCACAGGGCACCGACGGCGAACAGGGCCGTGGTGTACGGCATGCGAGTGCGCAGGCCGCCGAGCGCGTCGAGATCCCTGGTGCCCGTCGCCCGATGGACCGAGCCGGCCGCCTGGAACAGCAGCGTCTTGAACGCGGCGTGGTTGACGACGTGCAGCAGGGCCGCGGTGAGGGCGAGGGCGGCCAGCGGGCCGGCGCCGTCGGCCGCGAAGAAGCCGGCCGCGCCGACGCCGATGAGCACCAGGCCCATGTTCTCGGTGGAGGAGTAGCCGAGCAGCCGCTTCAGGTCGGTGGCCATGGCCGCGTGGAGCACTCCGTACAGCGCCGAGAGGGCGCCGAGCGCCAGGACGATCCACCACCACCAGACGGGGCCGCCGCGCAGCAGGTCGAGGCCGACCCTGACCACGCCGTAGACGCCCATGTTGACCATGGCGCCGCTCATCAGTGGCGACACGTGACCGGGCGCGGCCGGGTAGGCCCTGGGCAACCACACGTGCAGCGGCACGATCCCGGCCTTGGCCGCGAACCCGGTCAGGGTGGTCAGGAAGATCACGTCCTTGGCGACGGGCGACAGCTCGGCGGCGCGCAGCTGGTCGAAGCCATCGCCCGTGGCTCCGGCCGCCAGGTAGCAGAGCCCGCACATGATCGTCACCAGGCCGAGATGGGTCATGACGCCGTACCAGAGCGCGGCCTTCCTGACCGACGGCCGGTCGCGGTGCTCGGCCGCCACGAGCAGGAGCGAGGTCATCGCCATCAGCTCCCAGCCGAACAGGAACGTGCTCACGCCGCCGGCCGCCGGCACCAGCAGCAGCGCCGCCACGAACAGCGGCATGACCACCCGCGTCGCCCTGGCCGCTCCGGAGCCGATGCCGTGGATCGCCGCGCACACCGTCACCGCGCCCGTGATGGCGGTGAACAGGCCGCCGAGCGGGTCGAGCGTCAGGCGCAGGCCGCCCAGCGGCAGCAGGTCGGGCAGCCAGGCCGACCAACCGTGGCCGAGCGTCGCCCGCACCCCCGCCACGGCCGCCACCACTCCGGCCAGCGCGGTGACCGCTTCCGCCGTGACGGTGGTCGCGCGTGGGCGCGGCAGGGCGAGGAGGGCGGCGGCCAGGCAGAGGCCCAGGGCGCACGCGTAGAGGATCATCGCCCGGTCATCCCGCGCAGCGCCTCGATGATCGCCTCGGGCGGCGGCGGGCACCCGGTCACCTCGACGTCGACCGGCACCACGTCGCCCACCGCGCCCACGACGCCGTACGCGCCCGCGAACACCCCGCAGTCACGCGCGCAGTCGCCCAGCGCGATCACCATGCGCGGCTCCGGCACGGCCTCGTAGGTGCGGCGCAGCGCCATCTCCATGTTGCGCGTGACCGGCCCGGTGACCAGCAACGCGTCGGCGTGCCTCGGCGAGGCGACCAGCCGGGCGCCGTAGCGCTCCGCGTCGTAGACCGGCCCGAACACCGAGGCGATCTCCACCTCGCAGCCGTTGCATGAGCCCGCGTCCACGTGGCGGATCTGCACCGATCCCGACAGCTCGGACGTTTCGCAATCTTTCCCGCGTTCCAGCGGTGGCTCGGCCATCCGCCCCGTCTTCCGGATTTTTCCCCACAGACCCACTGCGACCCCCCATCGCCCCGACCTGGGAGAACACCGTCTCGCGCCGGGCTGACCACTATGCCGGGCACGCGGGCGGCTCGGAGTGCGCACCGCTAAAAGATCTCCCTCCGGACCGTCTTTTGAGGGCCGCGCCCCAGGTGGAGCCGAAGATAAGCGCGCGCATTACCTCTGGCGTAATCGCGGCGCTCCCACCCCCGCTGACATGGTTCTCATGTCCGAACGAACCGCTCGAAGGGAGCGCCGAAATGACCGCCCTCACTGTGACCGACCGGGCCAGATTCCTGCGCCTCGCGCTGGCCTCCGACGCCGTCGTCACCGGTGTCAACGGGCTCGTCTACCTCGCCGCCGCCGGTCCCGCGAGCGACCTGCTCGGCCCGGACGCGGGCCTGCTCAGGGCGATCGGCGTCTTCCTTCTCGCGTACGGCGCCGCGGTCGGTCTGCTGGCCGGCCGCCGGACGATCAGCCCGGCGGCGACCAAGGCCGTGATCGCGCTCAACGCCGCCTGGACCCTGGCCAGCGTGGCCGCCGTGGTCACCGGGGCGACGGAGTTCACCACGCCCGGCGCGGTGTGGGCGATCGGCCAGGCGCTCGTGGTCGGCGTCTTCGCCGAGCTGCAGATCATGGGCCTCCGCCGGCTCCACTGACCCACTCACTATCACCTGAAAGATCGCCTGAAAGGTTAGACAACCATGAGCAACGAACTGGTCGACCGCTACATCGCCGCCTGGAACGAGACCGACGCCGACGCCCGCGCCAAGGCCGTGGCCGAGGTCTGGACCGAGGACGCCACCTACACCGACCCGCTGGCCGAGGTCTCGGGGCACGCCGGGCTCGCCGCGCTGATCGAGGGCGCGCAGGGCATGTTCCCGGGCTTCGTGTTCAGCCCCGGTGAGGTGTACGACGCCCACCACGACATCGCCCGGTTCACCTGGCACCTGGGCCCGGCGGGTGAGGAGCCGGTGGTGGTCGGGTTCGACGTGGTGCAGCTGGCCGCCGACGGCCGGATCGCCAGGGTCCTGGGCTTCCTGGACAAGGTTCCTGCCGCCTGAACACCGCTTCGCTGGGCCCCTGGAGACACTCCGGGGGCCCAGCCTTGTGCCGGAGCCGCTCGTGCCAAGAGCCGCGCCATAAACCGTTTGCCCATGCCAAGGGCCACAACGCAGAATCAGATCTCGTGGCCGATCAACTGAAACGCCTGCTCCGCGGGCTGGCACCCGACCTGGGCCCGCTGCGCGACTCGCGTGACTATCGGCTGCTCATGGCATCCGGTGTCATCACGATGTTCGGCACGTTCATCACCATGGTCGCGGTGCCGTACCAGATGAAGGAGCTCACCGGCTCCTACGTGGCGGTCGGTCTGGTGAGCCTGGCCGAGTTCGTGCCGATGGTGGTGTGCGGGCTGTGGGGCGGCGCCATCGCCGACGCGCTCGACCGGCGCAAGGTCATCCTGCTCAGCGAGCTGGGGCTGATGGTGACCTCGGGGCTGCTCATGGTCAACTCGCTGCTCCCCCACCCGCAGGTCTGGGTGCTCTACGTGATCGGCGCACTGGCGATGGGCATCGGGTGCCTGCAACGGCCCAGCCTGGAGGCGCTGATCCCGCAGGTGGTCCGGCACGACCAGCTCGCCGCGGCCGCGGTGCTGGCCAACCTGCGCTGGACCCTGGGCGCGATCATCGCCCCGGCGCTCGGCGGGCTGCTGGTGACGGCGTTCGGCACGGCCGTCGCCTACGGCCTCGACACGGTGAGCTTCGTCCTGTCCCTGCTCCTGCTCTGGCGGATGAAGGCTGTGCCGCCCGCCGAGGACGCCGCGCCCGCGTCGCTGAGCTCGCTGGTGGAGGGCCTGCGCTACGCGGCCGGGCGGAGCGACCTGGTCGGCACCTATCTGGTCGACATCGCCGCCATGCTGTTCGCGATGTCGACGGCGCTGTTCCCGTTCCTGGCCGACCAGCTCGGCGCGCCTCAGGCGCTCGGGCTGCTCTATTCGGCGGGTGCGGTGGGCTCGCTCGTGGCCTCGCTCACCGGCGGGTGGACGGCGCGCGTACACCGCCACGGCATGGGCGTGATCATCGCCGCGACGCTCTGGGGTGCCGCGATGGCACTGGCGGCGGTGATCCCGAACGTCTGGGCGATCTTCCTCTGCCTCGCGCTGGCCGGGGCGGCCGACATGATCAGCGGCATCTTCCGCATGACGATGTGGAACCAGACGATCCCCGACGAGCTGCGGGGCAGACTGGCCGGCATCGAGCTGCTGTCCTACGCCAGTGGCCCGATGCTCGGCAACGCCCGAGCCGGGCTGATGGCGCAGTGGGGCGGCGCCCGGTTCTCCCTGGGCGCGGGCGGCGTGCTGTGCGTCGCGGCGGTGGCCGGGCTGGCGGCGGTGCTGCCGAAGTTCCGCGGGTACGACTCACGCACCGACGAGCACGCCCTGACCGAGAAGGCGCGGCGGGAAAGCCGCCTCACCGCCTAGGCACGGCTGCCCGCCTGAAGCCGTGGCTGTGGCCAGCCCAGCCTCACCGCCTTAAGCCGCTGTCTGTGGCCGGCGCGCTTCACCGCCTGAGGCACGCTGTGGTCAGCCCGGCTCGCGCCAGCCGTCGTGGTCCTCCACGAGGGCGTCGACCTCCGGCAGGCCGCCCTCGTCGAGCCCTTCCAGGACGACCAGCCACTGCGCGTCCTCGGCGTCGTCCTCTCCGGCGAGAGTCTCCCGCACGACCTGGGGTGTCCCCAGCGCGGGGAACCGCTCGCCCAGCGCCTCCGCCACCTCCTCGGCGTCGTCGCGCTCGGCGAACACCAGCAGATGCCTCATCATCTCCGGCCTTTCATGCGTGCGGCCCGATACGCCGGGCTCCTGCGCGGGGGTCGCGTACACCGGACTCATGCGCGAGGCCCATAGGGCCCAGCACGCCGGGCTCACGCGTGAGGCCCATAGGGCCCGGCACGCCGGGCTCATGCGTGAGGTCCGGTACGGCGGACCGTACCGGACCTCGTGGCGACTGGACGGTCAGGCGCCGCGGAGCTGGGCGCCGACGCGGTCGGCGGCCATGGCCACGGCGGCGTCACGAGCCGCCGTAGTCTCCTCCACCGTCAGCGTCCGGTCGGCCGCGCGGAAGCGCAGGGTGTAGGCGAGCGACTTGTTGCCCTCCCCCACCTGCTCCCCCGCGTAGACGTCGAACAGCCGGATCGACTCCAGCAGCTCGCCCGCCCCGTCACGCAGCGCCGCCTCCACGTCGGCGACCGGCGTGAAGTCGGGCACGATCAGCGCCACGTCCTGGGTCGCGACCGGGTAGGACGAGACGGCCGGCGCGTCGACCGGACCCGGCATGGCCGAGTCCAGCTTGGACAGCTCCAGCTCCATCGCCGAGGTGCGCGGCGGCAGCCCGTAGGCCTCGGCGACGCGCGGGTGCAGCTCGCCTGCGTGGCCGACGAGCGTGTCGCCGACATAGAGGGCGGCGCACCTGCCCGGGTGCCATGGTTCGTGCTGGTCGGCGATGACCGACAGCTCGACTCCCGCCTCGGCCGCCACCAGCCGGGCCGCTTGTACGGCATCGGCCCAGCACTCCTGACGGCCCTGGCCCCACCAGCCGGACCGCTCGAACTCGCCGGCCAGCACGACCGCGACCCGGTGCGGCTGGTCGGGCAGAGCGGTGGCGATCGAGGCCAGCTCGTCGTCGCTGGGCCCGCGCTCGACACCCAGCACCGGCGCGGTGTCCGGCGCTCCCTCGCGCGGCCGGTAGACCGACCCCGACTCGAACAGCGCCACGTCGGAGAAGCCCCGACCGGCGTTGCGTACCAGGGTCTTGAGCAGCCCGGGCAGCAGCGTCGTGCGCAGCAGCGGCTCGTCCTCGGCCAGCGGGTTGGCCAGCCGCAGAGCGCGGCGGCGCGCGTCGTCGGCGGGCAGCTGCAGCGCGTCGAAGTCGCCCTCGCTGATGAAGGGGTAGGCGAGCACCTCGACGTAACCGGCGGTGGCCAGTGTCCGGCCGACCCGCCTGCGCAGCCGCTGCCCCTCGGTCAGCCCGGCGCCGGCCGGAGCCTTGGGCAGCACGGAGGGCAGGCGCTCGTAGCCTTCGAGGCGGATGACCTCTTCGGCCAGGTCGTTGGGGTCGGTGAGGTCGGGCCGCCAGGACGGCGGGGTGACCGTGAGCATGTCGTCGCCGGTGACGGCCAGCTTGGCCGCCAGCTCGCCGCCGGTCACGACTCCGGTCGGGTCGACGCCGCCCCTGCGCACGGCCGGGTCGTCGCCGTCGGTCACGACGCAGCCGACCTGCTCCAGGCGGCGTACGACGGTCTCCTTGGAGTAGGGCACGCCGGCCACGTCGCCCGGGTGGCTCGCCGGAATGGCGATGCGCGCCGGCTCGACGTCGACCTCGGCGTGCGTCAGACCCGGCCGCACGGTGGCGCCGCCCAGCTCGGCCAGCAGGCTCACCGCCCGCCACGAGGCGACGAGCGGCAGCTCGCGGTCGACGCCGCGCTCGAACCGCTTGGACGCCTCGGACACGAGGTTGTGCCTGCGGGACTCCCGGGAGATGCCGGTCGCCGAGAAGTGCGCGGCCTCGATGACGATGTCGGTCGACTCACCGGAGATCTCGGTCTCCAGCCCGCCCATCGTGCCCGCCATCGAGATCGGGCCCGACTGGTCGGTGATCAGGATGTCGTCGGGGTCGAGCTCGCGGGTGACGTGGTCGAGCGTTTCGAGGCGCTCGCCCTGCCCGGCCCGGCGTACGACGATCTCGCCGGTGAGCTTGGCCCGGTCGAAGGCGTGCAGCGGCTGGCCGAGCTCCAGCATCAGGTAGTTGGTGATGTCGACGGCCAGCGACACCGGCCGCATGCCGGCCCGCGTCAGGCGTACGCGCATCCAGAGCGGGCTCTGTGCGGCGGGGTCGAAGCCGGTGACCTCGCGCAGCACGAACCTGTCGCAGGCGGTCGGGTCGCCGATCGAGGCGGGCCACGCCTGCTCGTCGGCGGCAGGCAGCTCGACGTCGGCGGGGTCGTGGAAGGGCACCTCGAAGGCGGTCGCGGCCTCGCGTGCCACGCCCCTGACCGACAGCGCGTAGCCGATGTCGGGGGTGATCTCCAGCTCGATCACGTCGTCGCGGAGCCCGAGCAGCTCGACCACGTCGGCGCCGATCGGGGTGCCGGCGGGCAGGACCATGATGCCGCCGTGGTCGTCGCCGAGACCGAGCTCGCGCTCGGAGCAGATCATGCCCTCGGACAGCCGCCCGTAGGTCTTGCGCGCGCCGACCTCGAAGCCGCCGGGCAGCACGCCGCCCGGCAGCACGACCGGCACGCGGTCGCCGACGGCGAAGTTGGTGGCGCCGCAGACGATCTCGCGCGGCATCGCCTCCCCGACCTCGACCTTGCAGTGCCTGATCGGCTTCTTGAAACCGGTCAGCTCCTCGATCTCGAGCACCTCGCCGACCACGACGTTCTTCACGTCGTGGCCGTGGGAGGTGATCGACTCGAGCTTGAGCCCGGCCGCGGTGAGCTTGTCGGCCACCTCTTGTGCGGTGACCGCCGGGAGATCGGCGTGCTCCCGCAGCCAGGAGAGCGGGACCTTCATCAGATCTCCAATCCGAACGGAAGCGTGAAGCGCACGTCTCCCTCGACCATGTCGCGCATGTCCTCAGCGTTGTGGCGGAACATCAGCGTGCGTTCGATGCCCATGCCGAACGCGAATCCCGAGTAGATCGCCGGGTCGACGCCGCAGGCGATCAGCACGCGCGGGTTGACCATTCCGCAGCCGCCCCACTCGATCCAGCCCTCGGACTTGCAGGTGCGGCACGGCGGGTTGCCGGGGATCGCCGAGGCGCCGCGGCAGACGAAGCACTTGAGGTCCATCTCGGCCGACGGCTCGGTGAACGGGAAGTAGTTGGGCCGGAACCGGGTGGTGATGCCCTCGCCGAACATGACCTCGGCGAACCGGTCGAGCGTGCCCTTGAGGTGGGCCATCGTCAGCCCCTCGTCGATCGCCAGGCCCTCGACCTGGTGGAAGACGGGGGTGTGGGTGGCGTCGAGCTCGTCGGTGCGGAACACCTTGCCCGGCGAGATGACGTAGCACGGCGCGCCCCGCTGCAGCAGCGCGCGGATCTGCACCGGCGAGGTCTGGGTGCGCAGGACCATGCCCGACTCGGTCGATTCCACGAAGAAGGTGTCGTGGTCGGAGCGGGCCGGGTGGTCCTTGGCGATGTTGAGGGCGTCGAAGTTGAACCACTCGCCTTCGAGCTCGGGGCCCTCGGCCACCTCGTAGCCCATCGCGACGAAGGTGTCGGCGATGCG
Organism: Nonomuraea sp. CA-143628; assembly: GCF_050942315.1. Classification (NCBI taxonomy): domain Bacteria; kingdom Bacillati; phylum Actinomycetota; class Actinomycetes; order Streptosporangiales; family Streptosporangiaceae; genus Nonomuraea; species Nonomuraea sp. CA-143628. Next base: position 5,261,796 of record NZ_CP192072.1, on the reverse strand, counting down.
CTCCTGCATGGTGGTCAGCGGGTGGCGGGCGCCGCGCGGCTGCCGGTCCCACGGCAGGGTGACGTCGACGGCCTCCTCGACGAGCACCCGGGCGTCGCGCTCGGCCTCCAGCTCGGCCTGCCGGGCGGCGAGCGCCTCGTTGATCGCTTTGCGGGCGCCGCCGACGCGCTTGCCGGCCTCGGCGCGGGCCGCGGGCGGCAGAGCGCCGATCTCGCGGTTGGCCAGCGCGATGGGCGAGCGGTCGCCCGCGTGGGCCAGCCGCGCCTGCTTGAGTGCGTCGAGGTCGCCGGCCGTCTTGATCGCCGCCAGGGCGTCGGCCTCCATGCGGGACACCTCGTCGGCATGCAACGGTGTCACCTCGACGGGGTCGTAGTCAGACAAGAGTGAGCTCCGTATCCAGGGCTTGAGCTTGACAGAGTCTAGTGGGATCCGCCCACCGGGCCCGACTCGCGCCCGCCTGCCGCGCAGGGGCTACACAGTGGCGAAGTCAGGGGTGCCGGTGGGCACGGTAAATCGGAACTCCGCCCCACCCTCGGGCGCGCGCTGCACGGTGATCGTGCCGCCGTGCGCCTCGACCAGGCCCTTCACGATGAACAGGCCGAGCCCGGTGCCGCCGCGCCGGCGGCTGTTGCCGCGCCAGAACTGCCGGAAGACGCGCGGAGCCAGCTCGGGCGCGATGCCCTCGCCCTCGTCGCGCACCGACACGGCAACTCCCCATCCGACGGACTCGATGTCTATGGTGACGGTGCCGCGTCCGTGGCGCACCGCGTTTTCCATCAGATTACCGAGGATCTGGTCGACCTTGTCCTGGTCCAGCCACATTTCGGGGAGATGGTCGCCGACGACGAGGCGGAAGCGGTCCTCGGCCTCCCCCGCCGCGACGCGGCCCGCGATGATGCGCCGCGCTCTGGCCGGCACGTCGACGACCTGGCGGTGCAGCTCCAGCCTGCCCGACTCGATGCGGGAGACGTCGAGCAGCTCCGTGATCAGCCTGGTCACGCGGTCGGCGTCGTTGTTGACGGTCTCGAGCATGACGCGCTTCTGCTCGTCGGTGAAGCGGGTCCACTTGGCCAGCAGGGTCGCGGTGAAGCCCTTGACGCTGGTCAGCGGCGAGCGCAGCTCGTGGGCGACCGTGGAGACCAGGTCGGCGCGGCTGCGCTCCAGCCGGGCGCGGGCGCCGCCGTCACGCAAGGTGATCGTCACCCGGTCGACGTCGCCGCACCGCTCGGGCTCGCGCGACAGCCTGGCCGCGACGTAGAGCTCCTGCCCGCCGGGCAGGTGGATGGGGCGCTCGGGCACCCTGCTGCGGGTGCGCAGGCCGCCCTCGGGGTCGAGGGCCTTCCACCACTCGCGGCCGTCGTGGTCGCGGAAGGGGAAGACCTCGTTCATGTCCCTGCCGACCGCCCGCTCGACGGTGACGCCGGTGAGCCGCGCGGCGGCCCGGTTGACGGCCAGCACGCAACCGAATCTGTCGGTCACGATGAGGCCGTCTGGAAGATCGTCGATGGCTATCGTGCACGCGGAGGCGACCACTCGACCATCGGTGTCTGCGCCGTGCACGAACTCGCCTCCTCCGCCTACAAGGCCGACAATAGCGGGTTTCCAGCCGCCTAGGGCACTCGCTGAGCCCTGGCGGAGGAGTAAAGGCATACCGCGGCCGCGGTGGCCAGGTTGAGGCTTTCGGCCTGTCCGTAGATGGGCACTCTGACCACATCGTCGGCTTCGGCGAGAACCTCCTCGGGCAGACCCCATGCCTCGTTTCCGAAGATCCACGCGGTGGGGCCCGACAGGTCGACGTCGTCGAGCGTGTGCTTGCCCGCGCCGTCGGCCGCCAGCACGCGAAGTCCGCGCTCTCTGAGTTGACGCACGGCCCCCGCCACCGGAGTACCGATGGTGACGGGCAGGTGGAACAGGCTGCCCGCGCTGGCGCGTACACACTTGCCGTTGTACGGGTCGACGGAGGCGTCGGTGAAGATCACGGAATCGGCGCCCGCGGCGTCGGCGGCGCGCATGACGGTGCCCGCGTTGCCGGGGTCGCGCACGTGCGCCAGGACCGCGACCAGGCGCGGGTCGCCGGACAGGGCGCCGTCGAGCGGTACGTGCACCAGCCGGCAGACGGCCAGCAGTCCCTGCGGGGTGACGGTCTGGGAGAGCTCGGCCATGACCTCGCCGCTGGCCCGGTGGATCGGGATGCCCTTGAGCGTCGCGTCGGTGATCAGCTCGGGGTGGCGAAGCTCGGCTTCGGCGGTGGCGAACAGCTCCAGCGTCACCCCTTCGAGCTTGAGCGCCTCGCGTACGGCCTGGGGCCCCTCGGCCAGGAACTTGCGGTCCTGCTCCCTGAAGGCGCGCTTGGCGAGCCGTCTGGCGGCCTTCACGCGCGGCGACTTCACGTTGGTCAGCTCGGATCCGGCCATGCTCTCCCCTGATGATCTGTACGGCCGGTCGCACCGGCTACGTGCCCGGTCGTGGCGCCTGTGCGCAGAGCGGTTGCGGTCGTGGCGCCTGTACATACAGCAAAGGGCCCACCATCAGGTGGGCCCTCGGCTAGAGCCTCGCCGGGCTCCTTTGTCAAGCGCCTCAGCTCGCGGCCGGGGCGTTCACGTTCGCCGGCAGCGCCTTCTTGGCGGCCTCGACGAGCGTGGCGAAGGTCTGGCTGTCGTTGACCGCGAGGTCGGCGAGGATCTTACGGTCGACCTCGATGTTGGCCAGCCGCAGACCCTGGATCAGGCGGTTGTACGTCATGCCGTTCTGGCGGGCAGCGGCGTTGATCCGCTGGATCCACAGACGACGGAACGCACCCTTACGGTCCTTGCGGTCCCGATAGGCGTACGTCATCGAGTGGAGCATCTGCTCCTTGGCCTTGCGGTACAGACGTGACCGCTGGCCACGGTAACCGGAAGCCCGCTCGAGGACGACCTTGCGCTTCTTCTTGGCGTTGAGCGCCCGCTTCACGCGTGCCATGTTCTATCTCCCCGGGGGTCGCGCTACTTGGCGAGCAGCTTCTTGATCTTCTTGGAGTCAGCGTCGGACAGGACGACTTCGTTCTTGAGACGGCGCGTCAGCGTGGACGACTTCCACTCGTTGTAGTGCGCGCGATTGGCCCGGCGGCGCACGACCTTGCCGGTGCCGGTGAGCCGGAACCGCTTCTTCGCACCGCTGTGCGTCTTCATCTTCGGCATTCGCCGTCTCTCCTCAATTCGTCCGTGCCGGTGGCCGGGCCGGTGCTGGCCGACCCGGTCGCGGCGTCTTCGTCTGGCGGGGTGGCTGTCGGGGTGTGCTGTTAAGGCTAACCCCAACCGCGGGTCACGCTTCCTGTATGGGAGCTTCCTGCTCGGAAGACCCCAGCTCGGAAGGCTCCTCGCCGCCACGCTGTGCCTTGGCTGCGGCCTTTTCGGCCTTGGCCTCGGCCTTCTTCTTGTGCGGACCGATCACCATGATCATGTTACGACCGTCCTGCTTGGCGTGGGACTCGACGAATCCCAGCTCCTGGACGTCGTCCGCGAGCCGCTGCAGCAGCCGGAAGCCGAGCTCCGGCCGGGACTGCTCGCGACCACGGAACATGATCGTGACTTTGACCTTGTCTCCCGCCTTGAGGAACCGCACCACGTGACCCTTCTTGGTCTCGTAGTCGTGCGGGTCGATCTTCGGCCGGAGCTTGATCTCCTTGATGATCGTGTGCGCCTGATTCTTGCGCGCCTCGCGCGCCTTCATCGCGGACTCGTACTTGAATTTGCCGTAGTCCATGAGCTTGCACACGGGCGGTCGAGCCGTGGCCGCGACCTCGACGAGGTCTAGGTCGGCCTCCTGAGCGAGCTTGAGGGCATCGTGAATGGAGACGATGCCTACCTGCTCGCCGTTCGGGCCCACGAGGCGAACCTCGGGAACTCGGATACGCTCGTTGATGCGGGGCTCAGTGCTGATGGGGCCTCCTAGGTTTGCGATCCCGTACGTGCTCGGTGCCGAGGAACTCCGCGCCAAACGCGAAAAGCCCCGCACGTCGCGCATGCGGGGCCACTGAGCTCTTTGGCATCGTGGCCGTAAGCTCCCCGGAGTAAGTCCGGCGTGATCCTGGACCCGGCCGCCTCTCGGCGACTCAGGTGGGAGGGAGACCTCCGCTTGCGCGTCCAGCAAGGCATGCCGGACCGATCAGTGAGCTACGTTACCACAACCACGAGACTTCTTCGAATCATCCCCGCTGGCCAGAGGTTTGAGCGGTAAATTCTGTCCAGAAAATTAGCCAGCAGGAGGGCATGTGACCGCCTGGTTGATCCTGGCCGCTCGGTTGATCAGCCCGTACGGCTGGCCGACCGTCTGAGGATCTCCGCCTCGCCGGCCGCGCGCATGGCCTCCACCGGCACATCCGTCCGGCCCGTCATCAGCTCCACCTGCCGCACCGCCTGGTGCAGCAGCATCCCGAACCCGCCGACCACGGTGCCGCCCCCGGCCTGGACCGCCGCCGCCGCGCTGGTCGGCCAGGGCGAGTAGACCACGTCGAAGAGCGCGGGAACCCGCGCCAGCCGCGCCGCGAAGGCGTCGGCCGCCCCGCTCGGCAGCGTGGACACCACCAGATCCACCCGCGTCGAGACATCGAGCTTGTCGAACGTCTCGATCGCCAGCGCCATCCCGAGCCGCTCGGCCACCCCGGCCGTGTCCCCCGCCCTGGCGGGATCGCGTACCAGCAGGGTCGCCGAGTGCAGCCCCAGGTTGCGCAGCGCCGCCAGTGTCGATGCGGCGGTGGCGCCCCCGCCCAGCACGGTCGCCGACCTCGGCGCCGGCACCCCCGCCTCGGCCAGCGCCCGCTCGATGCCGTAGACGTCGGTGTTGTCCCCATGGCTCGCGCCGTCGCGGAACACCACGGTATTGGCCCCGCCCACCTCGACGGCCAGGTCGGAGACGCTGTCGAGCAGCGGCAGCACGGCCCGCTTGAGCGGCATGGTCAGCGACAACCCCGCCCAGGCCCCCTCGTCCCCCGGCACCTCACCGCGACGCGGCCTGAGCTCCCCCAGCAGCCCGGGCAGCCGGGCCTCGTCACACTCGCGGACCTCGTAGCTCCACCCGTCGAGCCCCATCGCCTGATAGGCCGCCCGATGCAGGTAGGGCGACAGCGAATGCGCGATCGGCGACCCCAGCACCCCTGCCCGCACGCGGTTCTCCTCTCCATGCCTTACTGCCTGCTGTTTTCGTGGCTTGTCTTCTGTGCAGCCGCTTTTGTACGGCATGCCCGCGCTCGTACGGCATGACGTACGGAAGCGGCATGCGGCCCGTACGGCATATCGTTCATACGCTATGCCGCCCGTACGGCCGCCTTTTCCCTGTCTGTACGGCATGCCCGGCCGACCCCAGTCGCCATACGGGGCTCAGGGCCTCCAGGGAGACGGCCGCTGAGCCCGCACATGGCCGGGCGCCGTTACGAGACGGTGAGACCGGTGGCGTGGCCGGCTTCCGCCGCTCACCCTGCGGCGTCAGCCACCGTTTCGGCGGTATTCGTTGAGCAATACCTGGAATTCCGCGTCCGTGACGGCGAACTTGGTGATGTGGCTCTTGGGGTCCGTGGCGACGAAGTAGAGCCAGGGACCCCTGGCCGGGTTGAGAGCCGCCTCGATCGCGGCGTCGCCCGGGTTGGAGATGGGGCCGGGCGGGAGACCCAAGTATTTGTAGGTGTTGTACTTGGAGTTGCTCTGCAGCTGCGCGTGCGTCGCGGACGTGCCCTTCTTGTTCGTCGCGTACATCACCGTGCTGTCCATCTTCAGCTGCATCTCCGGCTCATGGTCGAGCCGGTTGTAGATGACACGGGCGATCTTCGGCATGTCCTCGTGCCGGCCGGCCTCGGCCTGGATGATGCTGGCGATCGTGATGATCTCGGCGGGCGTGCGCCGCAGGGCCTTGGCTCCGCCCACGAGGTCGGCCTTCTCCGCCGCCTGGTTGAACCGTTCGACCATCTGCGACAGCATGTCAGCCGGCGTGGACTTCGGCTGGAACTCGTACGTGGCGGGGAAGGCGTAGCCCTCAAGCCTGCCCTTCGCGTAGGACGGCAGCTCCATGTCGCTGGTGTCCTTGGCGGCGGCGACGAAGTCCTTCAGCGGCTTGTCGGTCTTGTCGGCGAGCCGGGCGAGGACGTCGGACAGGCGCAGCCCCTCCTCGAACGGGATCCTGACGATCAGCTTGTTGGCCGAGCCGAGCATCGTCACCGCGTTGGCGGCGGACATCCCCTTGCGCAGGGTGTATTGGCCCGGCTGGAGCGCCCCGCTCTTGTTGGCGTTGGCGATCGCGTTGGTGAACGCCCTGGCGCTGGCGACGACCCCCTGCCGCTCCAGCTCCACCGCCACGTCGGAGGCGGTCTGACCGTCCTTGATCTCGATGGTCACGTCACCCTTGCCCTGGCCGGTGAAGTCGTCGGGCACCAGGGCGCCGCTGAGCCACTGGTAGCCGAAGTAGCCGCCGCCACCAAGGATGCCCGCCAGGACGATGAAGGCCAGGAGGGGCGCGATGAAGCCGCCCCGGTTACGGCGCCTGCGACGCCTGCGGCTGCCGCCTTTACCGTTGGCTCGGCCGCGGCGCCGGGAGGAGCCTTCGTCGTCCTCGGCGCCGAGCAGGAAATCCATGTCGAGATCGTTCATAGGTGCGCAGGCCAATCTCCCGGTACGTACGGCCCGGCGTCAAGTGGCACTGCCGAACCGCTGGGGGTCACCGAGCGGGGGGTTCGCCGACCGTGCACCCACGACCGGCGAATATCACTCTGGGTAGCCATGCTAGAGGACAAGAAGAGCGCGCGGGCCCCCTCTCGGGGGCTCCGCTCGGGGATTTCGAAGATCCCTCGCGGGAAGAGGGGGGTCCCGGCAAGCATCATTTCGTCCCGAGGTTTCGGTGCAACTCTTCCCGGTATCTCACGAACTCGCTCTCTTTGTCGGTGAATTTGGTGATTCTATGCGCCGGATCCGTCGTCACAAACCAGCGCCAATCACCGCTCGCCGGATGCAGGGCCGCGATCAGCGCCTTCTCTCCGGGATTGGCGATGGGCCCTGGCGGCAGTCCGGTGTGCCGGTAAGTGTTGTACGGCGATTGGACCTTGGTGTCGCTCTCGGTGACCTTCAGGGTCCGCTTGCCCAGGGCGTACAGGACGGTGCTGTCGATCTGGAGACGCATGTCTCGCTTGAGCCTGTTGTAGATCACTCTGGCGATCTTGGGATAGTCCTCGTCCCTGCCGCCCTCGGCCTGGATCATGCTGGCGACCGTGACGGCCTCCAGCGGGCTCAGATGCACGTGCGGGGCCTTCTTCACCAGCTCCACCTGCTTCGCCGCCGCGCCGAACCGCTCCACCATCGCGGTCAGCAGGTCGACGGCCTTGTCAGCGGGCTCGACCTCGTACGTGGCCGGGAACAGGAACCCTTCGAGTCCCTTGGCGTACTTGGGCAGCCCGACAAGAGCCGTGTCAACCGCCCGCAACTCCTTGAGAGCCAGCCCGGACTGCGCGGCCAGCCGGACGAGCGTCTCGGACGCCCGCATGCCCTCGGGCACGGTGACCCGCCTGACCATCCTCGAGGCGGGCGCGAGCAGCAGGTCGAGCGCGGCGCCCGCGGCCATGCCCTTGCGCAGCCGATAGTGCCCCGGCCGCAGGCGTCCCGCCACGGCGCGGTCCTCGGCCGCGTTCACGAACGACCGCGCGCTGGCCACCACCCCGGCCTCGGCCAGCACCGCGCCGACGTCACTCGCGTTGGCACCGGGCGGGATCCGCACGGTCACGGGCCCGCCGCCGGTGCCCTCGAAGTCGTCGGGGGTCAGGTACGGCTTGAGCGCCACGTACACGCCTACGCTGAGCGCGGCGATCGACGCCCCCACCACCACGCCGAGCAGCGCCACGGTACGCACGGCCGACCGCTTCTCCCGCCGCCGAACCCCACGAACGTCCCCGCCGCCGGCTCCAGCTCTTCTTTCGGGCCCAGCTCCGCCCACGGCTTCGGTCCCGGCCCCACCTCCGGTCCCGCCTCCGGTCCCGGCCCCGGTTCCGGTCCCGGCCTCGGACACGCCACCGCCACCGACCCGGGCCGCCCCGGGTGCGAGGTCACCGACGCCCGGCGATTCGCCCGGATCCGTGCCGGAGCCGCCACCATCGGAGGTGCGGCTATCCGAAGACGCGCCACTGTGGGACGTGCCACCATCCGAGAGCCGCCCGCCATAGAAAGGCGCGCCATCGTCGGACGGAGCACCACCGGCAAGCCACCCGCCGACGGGCAAGCCGCCGTCGGACGGCGCACCGCCGGGAAGCCACCCGCCGTCCGCTGGGGTGGTCGCGCCCAGGTCGTCCGCGCGACACTCTCGTCCGTCCGCCGCGTACTCCCCCGTCACCGGCACGTCCAGAGCCTCTGACGCGTCCGGTCCCAAGGGACCGTCGGAGCGCGAGGACACGCCGGTTCCCGAGGACAGATCGGTGTCTGAGGACAGATCGGTGTCTGAGGGTGTCACGGAGTCCGGACGCGTTTCGGCGTCCGAGGGCACCTTGGTGCCCGAAGGCGTTTCGGAGCCCGAAGGCGCTTCGGCATCCGAAGGCGTTTCCGCATCCGAGGGCACCTCGGCGTCCGAAGACGGTGCTGTGTCCGAGGACGGGAAGAAGGGTTCCGGGACGAACGGGATCAGGTCGTCATCCTCGTCCGGAGGTGGCCCGCTCATGCGGCCACCCCCGCCCGTACCCTGCCGCCCCTGGTGAGACGCCCGGTCATGAGGCGGGTCCGCCGTCCACCCCGGAGGGCGGATCGACGGGCCTGCCGGGTGGTCTGTCCGTGGCTCTCTCGACGTCGAGCGCGTCCTGCAGCAGCACGACCGCCGCCGCCTGGTCCACGACCGCGCGCTGCTTCTTGGCGCGTACGCCGCTGGCCCGTAGCCCCTGCTGCGCCGCGACCGTGGTCAGCCGTTCGTCGAAGAGGCGGACGGGCATGGGCGCCAGTCGCCGGGCCAGCGCTGTGGCGAATTCGCGGGCCAGCGCGGCGGCCTGCCCTTCGCGGCCCGACAGCGAGGTGGGCAGCCCGACCACGACCTCGATCGCCGAATGTTCGTCGGCGATCGCGGCGATGCGGTCGAGGTCGCCCTGACCTCGCCTGACGGTCTCCACCGGGGTGGCCAGCAGGCCCGAGGGGTCACTGCGGGCCACACCGATGCGTACGGACCCGACGTCCACGCCGATCCGTGAACCGAACCGCATGTCAGCCGAGCTGCTCCGCGATGGCCTGCTCGACCAGTCGCAGCGCGTCGCCGACCGCCTCCGGTCGTGTGCCGCCGCCTTGCGCGACATCGTCCTTGCCGCCACCGCCACCCCCAAGCGCCTTGGCGGCGACGCCGACCAGTCGCCCGGCCTTGAGCTGACGCTCACGTCCCGCCTCGTTGACCGCGGCAACGACCACGGGCCGGTCGGAGGGGACACCCGCGATCACGATGACCGCCGGTCGGTCGGCCGGGAATCTGCCACGCACATCAAGCGCGAGCTTACGCAGGTCATCGGCCCCGGTGCCGTCAGGCGCGCGGTGCGTCACCACGAAGACTCCGTCCAGGTCACGGGCCTGCGCCGCCAGCTCGCCCGCCACCTGGAGCACCTGTGCGGACCGAAGCCGCTCCAGCTCCTTCTCGGCGGTGCGCAGGCGGGTGACGATGCCCTCGACGCGCTCGGGCAACTCCTCGCGGCGCGCCTTGAGCTGCTCGGTGAGCTGGGCGACCAGCACGCTCTCGCGCGCCAGGAAGCGGAAGGCGTCGATGCCGACGAGCGCCTCGACGCGGCGCACACCGGCGCCGACCGACTGCTCGCCGAGCACCTTGACCAGGCCGAGCTGGCCGGAGCTGTGCACGTGGGTGCCGCCGCAGAGCTCGCGCGAGTAGTCGCCGATCTCCACGACGCGGACCTCGTCGCCGTACTTCTCGCCGAACATCGCCAGCGCGCCCATCGCCCTGGCCTCCGTCTGGGAGGTGTAGAAGGCGTTGACCTTGAGGTCGTTGACGAGGACCGCGTTGACCTCGTCCTCGACGTCGCGCAGCACGCTCGGCGGCACCGCGCCCGCCGCGGTGAAGTCGAAGCGGAAGCGGCCAGGCGAGTTTTCCGAGCCGGCCTGCGCCGCCGTCTCGCCCAGCGCGTTCTTGAAGCCGCGGTGGACGAGGTGGGTGGCGCTGTGGCTGCGCGAGATCGCGCGGCGCCGCTCGATGTCGATCTCCGCCTGGGCCTCGTCGCCGACCTTGAGCTCGCCCTTGCGGATCCGGCCGCGGTGCACGACGAGACCCGCGAGCGGCGTCTGCACGTCACGGATCTCCACCTCGGCGCCGCCGGTGCGAATCACGCCCTGGTCGGCGAGCTGGCCGCCGCCCTCGGCGTAGAAGGGGGTGCGGGAGAGCACGATCTCCACGTCGGTGCCGGCGCCCGCCGCGGGGACCGCGCCGCCGTCGACCAGGATGCCGACGATGCTCGTGTCGGCCTCGGTCTGGTCATAGCCTAGGAACTCGACCCGGCCCGCCTTCTCCAGCAGCTGCCCGAAGACGGAGATGTCGGCGTTGCCGGTCTTCTTCGCCGCCGCATCGGCCTTGGCGCGGTCGCGCTGCTCCTTCATCAGGCGGCGGAAGCCCTCTTCGTCGACCTGAAGCCCGTGCTCGGACGCCATTTCGAGCGTGAGGTCGATCGGGAAGCCGTAGGTGTCGTGCAGCTGGAACGCCTGCTCGCCGGAGAGCATGGAGCCGGACTTGCGCTTGGTCTCCTCCACCGTGACGTCGAACATGGCGGTGCCAGTGCGCAGCGTGCCGAGGAAGGACGCCTCCTCGGCGTCGATGACCCCGTGGATCTGCGGCGCGTCCGCCTTCAGCTGCGGGTATTGCTCGCCCATGACCTCGATCGCGACCTCGGTCAGCGCGTGCATGTAGCGCTCGTCGCCGGAGCCGAGCAGGCGCAGGTTGCGGACCGAGCGGCGCAGGATGCGGCGCAGCACGTAGCCGCGGCCCTCGTTGCCGGGCATGACGCCGTCGGCGACCAGCATGGTGCCGGTGCGGACGTGGTCGGCGATCACTCGCAGGCTGACGTCGGAGCGGTGGTCACGGCCGTAACGGGTCTTGGTGAGCTCGGCCGCCTTGTCGAGGATCTTGTAGGTGGTGTCGATCTCGTAGATGTTGTCGACGCCCTGCAGGATCGCCGCCATGCGCTCCAGGCCCATGCCGGTGTCGATGTTCTTGGCGGGCAGCTCGCCGGCGATGTCGAAGTCGACCTTGCTGCGGACCTCGCCGAGCTGGTCCTGCATGAAGACGAGGTTCCAGACTTCGAGGTAGCGGTTCTCGTCGGCGATGGGACCGCCCTCGCGGCCGTATTCGGGGCCGCGGTCGTAGTAGATCTCCGAGCAGGGGCCGCCGGGGCCCGGCACGCCCATGTGCCAGTAGTTGTCTTCGAGGCCGCGGCGCTGGATGCGCTCAAGGGGCAGCCCGACCTTGTTGTGCCAGATGTCGAGCGCCTCGTCGTCGTCGAGGTAGACGGTCGCCCACAGGCGGTCGGGCGGGAAACCGAAGCCGCCCTCGGCCTCCGGCTTGGTCAGCAGCTCCCAGGCGAACGGGATCACTTCGGCCTTGAAGTAGTCGCCGATGGAGAAGTTGCCCAGCATCTGGAAGAACGTCGCGTGCCGGGTGGTCTTGCCGACCTCGTCGATGTCGGGGGTGCGCACGCATTTCTGCGCGGTGGCCAGCCGGTCCGCCGGAGGCTTGCGCTGCCCCAGGAAGTACGGCTTGAAGGGCACCATACCCGCGTTGACCAGGAGAAGCGTCGGGTCCTCAGCGATCAGGCTGGCCGAGGGCACTACCTTGTGCCCACGCTCCTCGAAGAAGCGTAGGAAGCGGCGCGCGATCTCTGCCGACTCCATGGTGGCCATCCTTTGCGTTAGTCGTTGCTTTCAGGGTTGTCGAGCCCGAAACGGGCCCGCAACTCGATTTCGCGCTCCGCGGCCTCGCCGAGCGCGTCAGAAGTAAAGTCTCTCACCCGTCCGAGCATGCTCGCGGCGCCGCCGACGGTCCTGCGGGCCACATGGTTGGGGTGGAGCGCCTGTAGCCTGCGCATCACCCAGAGGGTCAGCAGCGCGCCGAGCGACAGGTAGAACAGCCGTCTGATCATCGCCGTCGGCCCGCCTTGCGCGGCCTGCGGACCTCGATGGCCCTGCGCACACCGTAGCCGATGGAGGAGACCTTGATCAGCGGTCCGGTGAAGACGGTCTGGGTGACGGCGCTGAGCTTGGCGGCGTGGGAGCTCACCTGCTTGACGTCCTTGGCGATGGCCTCGACGGCCACCAGCTGCCGGTTGGTCTCGTTGACCGTCAGGCTCACGTCGTCGAGCAGCGGTGCCATGCGGGCACTCAGGTCGGCCACCGCTCTGCTGGTCGCGGTGATCAGCCGGGTGAGCTTGACCAGCACCATGACGAGCACGCAGACCAAGACGATCCAGCCCGTGGCGGCGATCAGCCCGGCGACCTCTCCAGCGGTAAGCATCCGCTCATCTCCCTCGTACGCTGGGCCGGAACGGCAAGAACCCTATCGCGTTCGACGGCCCAGATTACTGGCGACGCCCGGCTCCATCAGGCCGCCACGTCGGAGGCCCCCGTTTCGCCCGCTCGAATGGTCCGGCCCGCGAGCGGCACCGACCCCGAGGCCGACCAGCCGAACCCGGCCCGTGCCGGACAGCCAGAAGTCCGTCAAGAGCCAGCCATGAATTCGTCAACGACCGTCAAGAGCCCGCCAGGAACCCGTCTCCTGGGCCGCCGAGAGGCCAGGCCAAGAGACCCGTCGAGGACCCCGCTCAGGAGTCCGCCAAGAGCCCGTCAATGGCCCCGCCCAGAAGCTCGCCAAGCGGCCGTCAGGAGCCCCGCAGGAAGTCACGTATCCGAGCCCACCGCTCGGCCAGCACGCCCTCCCCACCGTGCTTGGTGGGCTCGTAGTAGCGCTTCTCGCGCACCTGCTCGGGCGCGTAGTCCTGGCGGACCAGCCCGTGGTCGAAGTCGTGCGGGTATTTGTAGCCGTCGCCGTGGCCCAGCTTGGCGGCGCCCGGATAGTGGGCGTCGCGCAGGTGGCCGGGCACCTGGCCGATCAGGCCGCGGCGTACGTCGCCGATTGCCGCTCCGATGGCCTTCACGACGGCGTTGGACTTGGGCGCCAGCGCGCAGTGCAGGACCGCGTGGGCCAGGTTGATCTGGCCCTCCGGCAGGCCGATGAGCTGCACCGCCTGGGCCGCGGCGACCGCGGTCTGCAGGCAGGTCGGGTCGGCCAGGCCGACGTCCTCCGAGGCGAAGATGACGATGCGGCGGGCGATGAAGCGCGGGTCCTCGCCCGCCTCGATCATGCGGGCCAGGTAGTGGAGCGCGGCGTCGGCGTCGGAGCCGCGCATCGACTTGATGAAGGCGCTGATGACGTCGTAGTGCTGGTCGCCCTGCCGGTCATAGCGTACGGCCGCCTTGTCGACGGCCTTCTCCACGACCTCGACCGTGATGTCGTCGGACAGCAGCGCGGCGGCTTCGAGGTAGGTCAGGGAGCGGCGGGCGTCGCCGCCGGCCAGGCGTACGAGATGGTCGACGGCCTCGGGGGCGACGGTGGCGCGGCCGCCGAGACCGCGTTCGTCGGCCACCGCCCGCTCCAGGACCGCGCGGACGTCGTCGTCGGTCAGGGACTCGAGCGTGAGCAGCAACGAGCGCGACAGCAGGGGCGAGATGACCGAGAAGAAGGGGTTTTCGGTGGTTGCGCCGATGAAGGTGACCCAGCGGTTCTCGACGGCGGGCAGCAGGGCGTCCTGCTGGGCCTTGTTGAAGCGGTGGACCTCGTCGACGAAGAGCACGGTCTGCCGGCCGCTCATGCCCAGCTCGCGCTTGGCGACATCGATGGCGGCGCGTACGTCCTTGACCCCGGCCGAGACGGCGGAGACCTCGACGAAGCGCCGCTTGGTGACGTTGGAGACGACGTAGGCGAGTGTCGTCTTGCCGGTGCCGGGCGGCCCCCACAGGAAGAGCGACATCGGCGCCTCGCTCTCGACGAGCCTGCGCAGCGGGGTGCCCGCGCCGAGCAGGTGACGCTGGCCGATCACCTCGTCGAGCGTGCGCGGCCGCATCCGGACCGCGAGGGGCTGCGGTGTGGCCTCCTCAGCCGCCGAATCGAACAGACTCTCCACAACGCGAGTTTACGGGGTGGACCGCGTCCAGCGGTCCACCATCAGGCAACCGGGCTTCGGTCCACGGCCAGGGAGCGGGCCAGGGCATCCAGAGGACTCTCCCGCCATCGGGAGCCGGCCGGGCATCCCAGACGACTCTCCCACCATCGGTGAGCGGGCTACGCGCCCCAGACGGCTCTCGCGCCCGAGTCACCGGCCTGGAAGACGAAGTAGCCGACCACCACGGCCAGCAGCACCGTCACGCCGGACAGCACGAGGGTGACCGGGCGGCCGAACCTGTCGCCGAGCGAGCCGCGGCTCGGGCTCGTGGCGTAGACGAGCAGCAACGCGGCGACCCCGAGCCCGGCCGCCGACAGGAGCAACGGGTTGGCGAAGCTCTCATGGGTCTCGATCCGCTGGCCCAGGGTGCCGTCGACCGAGGCGAAGCGGGACGCCTTGAGGCTCTCGCCGCTCTCCTTGGCCGCGAAGACGGCCACGGGCGCCCCCAGGGAGAGCAGGACCACCGCCCAGGCCAGCAGTGGCCGCCAGCGGTGCAGGACCGTGTACGCCACGGAGGCGACCGCGAGGAGCGGGGTCAGCACCACGGCGAAGTGGATGATCAGCGGATGGGCGGGCAAGCCGAAGATCTCGTCGAACATGTCTGCACTCCTAGTTCTCATTTCAACTACGAATGGCGACACGATATGGTTCGCGGTCCATCCCGTCACTACGAGTGGTTTCCTCCTCTTACGTCCGGCACATCGCAGGGCCGGTAGCATTCCCGGAGTTGTTTGGTCATGTGTTGGCAAAAGTGGAGGACATACCGGTGAGCGGCGAGGACGACCGCCAGAGCCAGTTGGCTCGGGAGCACAAGGAGCGGCAGGAGCAGCGCGCGGCGGCGGAGAGCACCAAGGGGAAGCGGAACGTCTTCATCGGCGCGGGCTTGGCCGTCGTCGTGGTGGCGGGCGGCATCTTCGCCGCGACCACGCTGGTCAACAAGGACGACGAGGGCAAGAAGGTCTCGGCCGAGAGCACTCCGTCGGCTTCCACCCCGCCCAGCGCCGCGCCCTCGCCGACCCCGTCGCTGTCCTCGCTGCCGAAGAAGACCGGCAAGGTGTCCTGCACCTACAAGCGGGACACTTCGGGCGTACCGATGAAGTACGTGGGCATGCCCGGCAGCCGCCCGAACATGAAGCTGAAGACGATGACCGTCTTCACCAACCACGGCAAGATCGTCATCGACGTCGACCCGGCCGCGACCCCGTGCTCGGTCAACTCGATGGACTTCCTGGCCAAGAAGAACTTCTACAACAACACCAAGTGCCACCGCCTGGTGACGCCAGAGACGGCGGGGCTGTTCCTGCTGCAGTGCGGCGACCCCAAGGCCAAGGCCGACGGCAAGAACCCGACGGACGGCCAGGGCACGGCGGGCTACGTCTACCAGGACGAGGCCGTCGGCGCGATTCCGTACACCCGCGGCGTGGTGTTCCTCACCCAGCCGCTGGACGCGGCCGGGCAGAACAGCAGCCAGTTCGCCATCTCACTGGCGGACGAGAACTCGCAGATCGAGGGCCAGTACTCGGTGCTCGGCATGGTCCGCTCGGGCCTGGAGATCATCGAGAAGGTGGCCAAGGACGGCGTCATCGTCAACAGCCAGGACATCGTCGGCGACGGCGGCTCGACCGCCCCGAAGAACCCGATCATCATCGAGAAGGTCACGCTCCGCTAGCCGGGCACGAAAGGGCACCCCGCCGCTCCTGAACCGGGACACTGTTGGCGAATTGGCCGCGTGGTGGTCGTTACGCGGCGGGGGCGAGAGCTGCGAAGTGGGAGACCCGGGTCGCCGCCAGGGGTTTGCCGGTCGGCCATGCGTCAAGCCGGGCCTGAGGCCGTGACGTCAGCCGCCGATGCCGGCCTCAGGCGCACGCGGCTTTGACGGGGCAGCCGCCGCGGTCGCGCTGGGAGAACTCGACCCGGATCTCGGTCAGGCTCGATCGTCCATCGAATGCTGGTCTTGCCGCTGGGACAGGTCACCCGGCGGTTGTCCCAATTGATGGTGAACGCCGACGCGGGGTAGCCGCCCTTCGTGCGGCTCTGTCGGCCGGCGGCGCGCATCATCGGGCCGACCAGTCGTTTCCCGGAGCGGGGGTGGTCTCCACGTTCGTGATCAGGTGGGGGCATCACGCTCACAGGTTCCGGGAGATGGGCCTTGTGGCCGTAGCCTCTGCACCATGGGGACCAGGCGCAGCCATGCGTACTGCCTCAGCGGCCTGCCGGTCAGGCAAGCCCTCGCTGCACTGCAGCACCAATACCATCGCCAGGCCTTCTGGAGACAGCGCGGGCTGCCCTCTCGACGAGAACAGGGCCTCGAACCGCTCGTCCTCGTAGATCACCCGAGGGTGTCGCGGATTCGGTTGGCCGGGCCTGCGCCCGGGAACGCCGCTCGCGCTACCCGAACGGTTCCCTCAGGCACCTCACAGTAGGAGCGGGGCCGCAGAGACATGGGAAGACTCCGATCTCGCGGCCCAGGTATCCCCGGCCCATGCGCTGCGCGCCTATGGCCTCGCTGAGACCGCTCCCCAGGCGGTGTGCCGAAATTCAGGGGAAGGCGAAAACGGCCTGCGGACAACAACCGGTGACCGACGTCCCGCCGACCTCAAGGCCTGTGAATGAATGAGCCCTATTTGGCCGATCCCCCGGGCGACGCCCCACCGTCACAGGACGACGCCGAGGTGATCGAACGGTCCTGGGACGAACCCGAGCATTTCGGCGCCGTCTTCGACGCGCACTACGCGGAGATCCACCGATACGTCTCCCGTCGGCTCGGCCCGCACACCGCCGACGACGTCTGCGCTGAGACGTTCGCCCTCGCCTTCCGGCAGCGTCGCCGCTACGACATGAGCCGCCGCAGCGCCCGCCCCTGGCTCTACGGCATCGCGACCAACCTCATCAGCCGGCACCGCCGCGACGAGGTGCGCCTCCTTCGTGCCGTGGACCGGCTGCGTCCGGAGGCGAACCCGGCCCGAGGTCACGAGGACGAGGTGACGGCGAAGGTGAGCGCGCAGGCCGTCAAAGGCACGCTGGCCAGGGCCATCGCCGCCCTGCCCGCGGACCAGCGTGACGTGCTGCTCCTGGTGGCGCTCTCGGGGCTGAGCTACGACGAGGTGGCGCAGGCTCTGGACGTGCCCTTCGGCACGGTCTCCTCGCGGCTCAACCGGGCTCGCAAGAAGCTACGCAAGGCGCTGGGCGGAACGAATCCGCTGTTCGACGAGGAGGGGACACATCGATGAAGGAGCTGCGTCTCGTACGTGGGGTGTACGACGATCCGGCCCCGCCTTCCGCGGAGGCCGCGGCGGCCGCCCGTCGCCGGATGCTCAGCCAGGACGACACCGCACGGCCGCGCTCTCGCCGTACGTGGCGCATGCCGCTCGGCTTGGTAGCCGCTGCCACGGCCGCGGCCGTGGCAGCGGGTATGACGCTCGCCCACGACGATCCCGCACGACCGCGGACGGGTGTGCAGCCCATGCCTCATGCTCTGTCGCCTCGCGACATGATGCTGGCCGCCGCCTCTCAGGCGGAGCTGCAACAGCAGGGTCGCTACTGGTACACCCACCAGCGCTTCGCCTTCGCGGCGCTCGCGCTCGGCAGGACCGGTGGGTACGTCGTGGAAAAGCGCAGCGAGTACTTCAGGTGGACGGGAAGAACCCGCGGCGACGGCCAGTCCTTCTACGGCCGCTCCTTCGCGGGTAAGCCCCAGACCCGCGCCGACGCCGATGCCTGGCGCGCGGCGGGTTCCCCTTCGAGCTGGACGGTGCGCCCGTCGGGCGTGAGCAGGACCGTCAGGACGAAGTCGGGTGCCTGGCAGGAGGACCATCCGAACGACCAGGGCGGCGGCGCATTCCTCATCAGCGGCGTCGGCCAGTTCACCTATCAGGAGCTCCAAGAGCTGCCGACCGACCCCGAAGAGCTGCGCAAGCTGCTGTGCGAAGGCTCGGTCAAATTCATAGCGGGCGGGTCTGGAGCGCCGAGGCGCTGCAACGACCCTACAGGGGTGCTCACCCGGGTCTTCTTCGCTCTCGCGGACACGCCCGTGCCGCCCAAGGTGCGAGCCGGTCTCATGCGCCTGATCACCGATTATCCGGGCGTGCGGCAGCTAGGCGCCGTCACGGATCCGCTCGGCCGGTCGGCGGTCGGCCTCGCGGCCCCGATCGACACCGTCGATGACCATGGGAAGATCCAGCGGGAGGTGCTCTTCGACCAGCGGACCGGCAACGTCCTGGGCAGCCGTAACGTCCAGCTCGAACCAGGCCACAACAGCCAGAAGTGGCAGGTTCCCGGCAGGACGCTGGCCTACCAGGCGGTCTTGGACTCGGGCTGGAGCAACGCCAAGCCCTCCCCTCCCGACTAGAGCAGCGGACCGCGCGGGCTCGACAGCTCCTGGCATGGGAAAGGCCCCGTGATCGCTTCTGTGATCACGGGGCCGTTTCTGTTCGGTCTACTTCGCCGACAGTGTCCCTGAACTGGCGAGGCGGGGCGCCCTTTCGCAGGTCAGCCGTCGCACTTGGGCCAGGTCAGCCTTCGTTCTTGGGCTTGGCGTCGACGCCCGCCTCCTTGCGCTGGTCCACCGTGATGGGTGTGGGCGCGCCGGTGAGCGGGTCGAAGCCCGAGGCGGTCTTCGGGAAGGCGATCACGTCGCGGATCGACTCACCGCCGGACAGCAGCATGCAGATCCGGTCCCAGCCGTAGGCGATGCCTCCGTGCGGGGGCGGGCCGTACTTGAACGCCTCCAGCAGGAAGCCGAACTTGTTCTCGGCCTCCTCCTTGGAGATGCCCAGCACGTCGAAGACCCGCTGCTGCATCTCCGCCCGGTGGATACGGATGGAGCCGCCGCCGATCTCCATGCCGTTGCAGACCATGTCGTAGGCGTAGGCCAGGGCCTCGCCCGGGTGGTCCTGGAAGTTGTCCGCCCATTCGGGCTTGGGGCCGGTGAACGGGTGGTGCACGGCCGTCCAGCCGCCCTCGCCGTCCTCCTCGAACATGGGCGCGTCGACGACCCACAGGAACGACCACAGCGACTCGTCGATGAGGCCGCAGCGGCGGCCGATCTCCAGCCGGGCCGCGCCGAGCAGGTCGCGCGCCGCGTTGCGCGCGCCGGCCGCGAAGAAGACCGCGTCGCCCGGCTGGGCGCCGACCTTCGCCGCGAGTCCGGAAATTTCCTCTTCTGAGAGGTTCTTCGCCACGGGACCGCCGAGCGTGCCATCCTCCTGGACGAGCACGTACGCCAGGCCCTTGGCGCCGCGCGAGCGCGCCCAGTCCTGCCAGCCGTCGAGCTCCTTGCGGGTCTGCGAGCCGCCGCCCGGCATGACGACCGCGCCCACGTAGTCGGCCTGGAACACGCGGAAGGAGGTGCCGGCGAAGTAGTCGGTCATCTCGACGAGCTCCTGGCCGAAGCGCAGGTCGGGCTTGTCGGAGCCGTAGCGGGCCATCGCGTCGGCGTAGGTCATGCGGGGCAGCGGCGTCGGGATCTCGTAGCCGACCGTCTCCCGCCACACGCGGCCGATGAGCTTCTCGCCGACCGCGATGACGTCTTCCTGGTCGACGAACGACATCTCGACGTCGATCTGGGTGAACTCCGGCTGCCGGTCGGCCCGCAGGTCCTCGTCGCGGTAGCACTTGGCGAGCTGGTAGTAGCGCTCGAGCCCGCCCACCTGGAGCAGCTGCTTGAACAGCTGCGGCGACTGCGGCAGCGCGTACCAGTTGCCCGGCTGGAGCCGGACCGGCACCAGGAAGTCGCGCGCGCCCTCGGGCGTGGACCTGGTCAGCGTCGGCGTCTCGACGTAGACGAAGCCGAGCTCGTGCATGACCTCGTTGGCCAGGTAGGTGGCCTTCGAGCGGACCCGCAGGGCATTGGCCACCTGCGGGCGGCGAATGTCGAGATAGCGGTATTTGAGGCGGGCCTCCTCGGAGACGCCCGCGCTGCCCTCGATCGGGAAGGGCAGCGGGGCGGACTCGCTGAGCACCTCGACCCGCTCGGCGACGACCTCGATCGCGCCGGTGGGCAGCTCGGGGTTCTCATTGCCCTCCGGCCTGACCCGGACCTGGCCGACCACCCGCACGCAGTATTCGGCGCGCAGGTCGTGGGCGTGGTCCTCCTCGCGGAAGACCACCTGCGCCGAGCCGGAGGCATCGCGCAGGTCGATGAAGACCACACCGCCGTGATCACGGCGCCTGGCCACCCATCCTGCCAGCGTCACCTGCTGCCCGGCGTGCTCCTCTCGGAGCGACCCGGCGGTATGCGTGCGCATCACTGCACTTTCCCCTTCAAGACATCGACGACCTGGGCCAGCGGCACCTCGGTCTGCTCAGCGGTGGTCAGGTCCTTCAGTTGTACGGCCTGCGCGGCCAGGTCACGCTCGCCCAGGATCAGCGCGAACCGGGCACCCGAGCGGTCGGCGCCCTTCATCGCGCCCTTGAGCCCCTTACCGCCGTAAGCCAGGTCGGCGCTGACGCCCGCCTGGCGCAGCTCGGTCACGAGCAGGAACATCCGGCGGCGGGCTTCGTCACCCAGCGGGACACCGTACACCTGGACGCGTCCCGGTGCGCTCTCGCCGATCAACCCCTCGGCCTCCATGGCGAGGAACGTGCGATCGACGCCCAGCGCCCAGCCGACACTGGGCAGGGGCGGCCCGCCGAGCATCTCGCTCAGCCCGTCGTAACGTCCGCCGCCGCCGACCGCGGACTGCGAGCCGAGCCCGTCGTGCACGAACTCGAACGTGGTGCGCGTGTAGTAGTCGAGCCCGCGCACCAGCCGCGGATCGTCCTCGTAGGCCACGCCGGCGGCGCTCAGCAGCCCGCGGACCTCCTCGTGGTAGGACTTGCACGCGGCGCACAGGTGGTCGACGACCAGGGGCGCGCCGGTCAGCTGCGCCTGCACCTCGGGCCGCTTGTCGTCGAGCACCCGCAACGGGTTGATCTCGATCCGGGCCCTGGTGTCGGCGTCGAGGTCGAGCCCGCGCAGGAACTCCTGCAGCGCGGCCCGGTAGGCGGGCCGACAGGTCTTGTCGCCCAGCGAGTTGATCAGCAGCCGGACGCCCGTCAGGCCGAGCGCGGCGAAGCCCTGGGCGCCCAGCACGATGATCTCGGCGTCGAGCGCGGGATCCTCGGAGCCGAGCGCCTCGGCGCCGACCTGCCAGAAGTGCCGGTAACGGCCCTTCTGGGAGCGTTCGTAGCGGAACTGACTGCCGGAGTACCACAGCTTGACCGGGAGCTGGCCGTTGTGCAGGCCGTGCTGCAGGACGGCGCGTACGACCGACGCCGTGCCCTCGGGCCGCAGCGTCAGGGAGCGGCCCGCCTTGTCGGGAAAGGTGTACATCTCCTTGGACACGATGTCGGTCGACTCACCCACGCCCCTGGCGAACAGCTGGGTGTCCTCGAACACCGGCGTCTCGATGTAGCCGTAGCCGGCCAGCCGCACGGGCGCGACGAGGGCCTCGCGCACGGCGAGGACCTGCTCGGAGCGGGGCGGCAGCCAGTCGAAGGTGCCCTTTGGCGCTTGGAAACTCATGAGATCCCTGTTAGATGCCTCGTGTGGGACCGGCGTGCGGCGCGGCTTCCTTCAGATATGGATTGGTGGCGCGCTCGTGGCCGATCGTGGTCTGTGGTCCGTGGCCCGGCAGGACGACCGTATCGTCAGGCAGCGGCAGGCACTTGCCGGCCAGGCTGCGCAGGATCGTCGGGTAGTCGCCGCCCGGCAGGTCGGTGCGGCCGATGGAGCCGGCGAACAGCAGGTCACCCGAGAACAGGATGTCGTCATCGGGCAGCCGGAAGCTCACCGACCCCCTGGTATGGCCGGGGGTGTGGTCGACCACGAGCTCCAGCCCGGCCAGCGGCAGCACGGCGCCGTCGGACAGCTCCCGCACGTCGTCGGGCTCGCTCAGCGTGATGCCACCGAACATCGCCGAGCTCGACGGCGACCAGCCCGCGGCCGGATCGCTCAGCAGGTGGCGATCGTCGGGATGGATCCAGGCGGGCACGTCGCGCGCGCCGCAGACCGGGGCCACCGACCAGACGTGGTCGAGGTGTCCGTGGGTGAGCAGCACCGCCACCGGCTTGAGCCGGTGCTCTCTCAGCAGCTCGTCGACCCCGTCGACCGCGTCCTGACCTGGATCGACGATCACGCACTCCTCGCCCGCCGCGGGCGCGACAACGTAACAATTGGTCTGGAAGGCCCCTGCGGGGAAGCCTGCGATGAGCATCTGCCTCAGCTGATCTCGTCAAAAAAGCCAATGGGAATGTAACCGAAGGGTACCGGTGCGGGTCGCCGGGCTGCGAATCATTACCCGTTGGCCGATACGATTCGCCCACCTCAGTTGATTGACTATGGGAGGCAAAGCGGTGGCCACGGGGAAGGACCGGCAGAAGCAGCTGGCACGCGAGCACCACGAGCGGCAGCTGGCACGCCGTCTCGAACGCGAGCAGCGCGCCAAGCGCACGGCGATCATCGGCTCCACGGTAGGCGTGGTCGTCGTGGTGGGGGGCATCGTGGCGGCGGTCGCGTTGCTGGGCGGCGGCGATGACTCGAAGACCGACGCCGCCACGACGGCTCAGCCTTCGACCTCCGCCCAGGACACGGCGGCGCCCACGGCCTCGGCTTCGGCCGCCGCCGGGCCCAAGCCGTTCGACGCCAAGACCAGCACGTGCGACTACGTCGCCGAGAAGGGCGGAGGCGTGGTCAAGGACGTCGGGCTGCCGCCGAAGAAGGTGAAACTCAAGCCGGCGACCAAGACGATGACGCTCAACACCAACCTGGGCGACATCGAGGTGACGCTCGACAACGCCAAGGCGCCGTGCACGGTCAACTCGCTGGCCTACCTGGCGGAGAAGAAGTTCTACGACGGCAGCAAGTGCCACCGGCTCGGCAGCGCCCAGTTCCCGATGCTGCAGTGCGGAGACCCGCAGGCCAAGGCCGACGGCAAGGGCGAGTCGGACGGCGCGGGCGGCCCCGGCTACGTCATGGCCGAGGAGAACCTCCAGGGCGCCAGCTACAAGCGCGGCGTGATGGCGATGGCCAAGACGCAGGCGCCGGGGACCACCGGGAGCCAGTTCTTCCTGATCTTCGGCGACCTCGGGCAACTTCCCCCGGATTACACCCCGGTGGGTACGATCACCAAGGGTCTCGACATCCTCGACAAGGTAAACAAAGCGGGCGTCCTCACTCCCGGGCAGGATGGCACTGGGGCACCTAAGGAAACCGTCGAATTCAAAAGCGTGACAATCTCTGGCAAGAGCTGACGTAATACAAACTAGGGACAGTAGTCCCGAAGGGTCTGATGGATAGTGCGGGAGGACACGGTGAGCACCGACCCGTGGGGCCGGGTAGACGACGACGGCACCGTCTACGTGCGTACGGCTGAGGGAGAGCGAGCCGTCGGGTCCTGGCAGGCCGGTGAACCGGACGAGGCACTGGCCTACTTCCATCGCAAGTACGACGAGCTGGCCGGCCAGGTCACGCTGCTGGAGCAGCGGCTGAAAGGCACCGACCTGGCCCCGGCGCAGGCCGAGGCCAGCATCGTCAAGCTCCGCGAAGCGGTCGCCGACGCGCACGCCATCGGCGACCTCGCCGCGCTGACGGCCCGTCTCGACGGCCTGACGGAGGCGGTCGCGCAGCGGCGCGAGGAGGTCAAGGTCGCGCGCGAGCACGCGCGCGCCGAGGCCAGGACGGTCAAGGAACGCATCGTCGACGAGGCCGAGCGCATCGCCGACGAGACCACCCACTGGAAGTCGGGTGGTGAGCGGCTGCGCCAGCTGGTCGAGGAGTGGAAGGCGGCCGACCGCATCGACCGCGTGACCGAGGCCGCGCTGTGGAAGCGGCTGTCGGCCGCCCGCACCGCCTTCGCCAAGCGGCGCAAGCAGTACTTCGCGGGGCTCGACGAGCAGCGCGAGGGCGTACGCGCGGAGAAGGAGCGCATCGTCGCCGAGGCGGAGGCGATCGCCGACTCGACCGACTGGGGTACGACGGCGGCCGTCTATCGCGACCTGATGCAGCGCTGGAAGAGCGCGGGCCGGGCGTCGCGGGAGGCCGAGGACGAGCTGTGGGCGCGGTTCAAGGGCGCCCAGGACCTGTTCTTCCAGGCCCGCTCGGCGGTCTTCGCCGAGCGCGACGCGTCCCTGGCGGCCAACGCCGAGCTCAAGGAGGTGCTGCTGACGGAGGCCGAGAAGATCCTTCCGGTCACCGACGTCCGCACGGCCAGGGCGGCGCTCCGCCACATCCTGGAGCGCTGGGAGGCGGCCGGTCCGGTGCCGCGCGAGCAGCGCGACCGCCTCGAAGGCGGCCTGCGCAAGGTGGACGACGCCGTGCGCAAGGCCGAGGACGCCGAGTGGAAGCGGTCCAACCCCGAGGCCAGGGCCCGCGCCCAGAGCACGGTCGACCAGCTGCGCACCTCGATCGAGCAGCTGGAGAAGCGCCTGGCCAAGGCTCAGGCGGCCGGACGCGCCAAGGACGTGAAGGAGGCCGAGGAGGCCATCACGGCCCGCCGCTCGTGGCTGGAGGAGGCCGAGCGGACGCTGGCCGAGTTCAGCTGAGGTTCGCGAAGATCCGCTGAGGGCCGATCCGCAGGCGAAGGGGGTCGCCTGCGTACTCGGCGCCCGGCATGTCCCGCGTTGGGGCTGTCCGGCGTCGGGGGATGCCCGGTGTTCGGGGTGCCCGGCCGGCTCGGGGAGTTCTAGGGTGTTGGGCATGGAACCTGTGCCCGCCGCGCGCGCCCTGGTCGCCGAGCTGTTCCCGGACGCGCTCTACGCCTTCCTGGGTGGCGGCGTACTGACCGGCGACCGGACGAGCCGGTCCGATCTCGACGTGGTCGTCGTGCTGGACGACCTGGCCGTGTCCTACCGCGAGTCGCTGCGGTGGCATGACTGGCCGGTCGAGCTGCTGGTGCACAACGAGCTGAGCCTGACCGCCTGGGCCGACCGCGATCTGGCCCGCCAACGGCCGACCCTGCCGCGCCTGTGCGCCGACGGCGTGGTGCTCACCGACCGGGTGGGCCGCGCCGCCGAGGTCCAGGCGGTCATGCGCGAACGCCTCTCCGCCGGTCCCGGCCCCGCCGCGCCCCGGACGCTGGACTGGGCCCGCTATGTCCTGTCGGACCTGCTCGACGACCTGGCGGGCGCGACGGACCCGGGCGAGCTGGCGTTCATCCGCTGGCAGGTCGTCCAGGAGTCGGCCCGGCTGGCGCTGACGTCAGCGGGCCGCTGGCACGGCTCGGGCAAGTGGCTGCTGCGCGAGCTGCGCGCCTACGACGCCGCGCTCGCCGACGAGCTGCTGTCCGCCCACGACGATCCGGTACGCCTGGCCGCCACGGCAGGAAGCGTGCTGGAGCGGGCCGGAGGGCGCCTGTGGGAGGGTTACCGGGCCGATGGGGACCCGTTCCACCAGCGGCTGCGCCACATCGCCTCAGGCGATCTGACGTCCGAGACCGCCCAGAGCTCCGGCATGCATCGCCTGGCCGCCGTCAGCGGGCGCACGGCCGGGTCCGGCAAGCTGTGGATGGGCCAGACCCACGTAGCCCCGTCGACCCGCTCGGCCGATCACCACCACGGGGAGTCGGAGACGGCCATCTACGTCGTCAGCGGCACACCGTCGTTCGTGTTCCTCAACCCCCAGGACGCACGCGAGACGCGGCTGGAGACGAAGCCCGGTGACTACATCTTCGTCCCGCCCTACGTCCCGCACCGCGAGGAGAACCCCGATCCGGAGCAGGAGGCCGTGGTCGTCATCGCCCGCAGCACGCAGGACGCGATCGTGGTCAACCTGCCCGATCTGTCCACACACCTGGGCCGCCGGCCCGGCGCCTGATCTCCTGGTCTGGCTACGTGCTCGCGCCGCTGACCCGGTAGACGTCGAAAACGCCCTGAATGTTGCGAACGGCCTTCAGCACATGACCGAGATGCTTGGGATCGCCCATCTCGAAGGTGAACTTGCTGACCGCCACCCGGTCTCGCGACGTGGTCACCGAGGCGCTGAGGATGTTGACGTGCTGGTCGGACAGGGTCCGGGTGACGTCGGACAGCAGGCGGGGCCGGTCGAGGGCCTCGACCTGGATGGCCACCAGGAAGACCGAGTCGTCGCCCGGCGACCAGCTCACCTCCACCAGACGGTCGGGCTGCGACTTGAGCTGCATGATGTTGGTGCAGTCGGCGCGGTGCACCGACACGCCGTGCCCCCGGGTGACGAAGCCGACGATCTCGTCGCCGGGCACCGGGGTGCAGCACTTCGACAGGCGTACCCAGACATCGGAGTCGCCCGCGACGACCACGCCCGCGCCGCCGCCCCGGGGACGGCCGCGCAGGCGCGTCGGGAGCGAGGTCTCGGCGATGTCCTCCTCGGCGCTGTCGACGCCGCCTATGGAGGCCACGAGCTTCTGCACGACCGTCTGCGCGGCGACGTGTCCCTCCCCCACGGCCGCGTAGAGCGCGGACACGTCGGGATAGCGCAGGTCGCGGGCCAGGGCCAGCAGCGACTCGCCGGACATCAGGCGTTGCAGCGGCAGCCCCTGCTTGCGCATGGCGCGGCCGATGGCCTCCTTGCCCGCCTCGATCGCGGTCTCGCGGCGCTCCTTGGAGAACCACTGGCGGATCTTGTTGCGGGCGCGGCCGGACTTGACGAACTTGAGCCAGTCGCGTGACGGACCGGCGTCGGGCGACTTCGAGGTGAAGATCTCGACCGTGTCGCCGTTGCCCAGCCGCGACTCCAGCGGCACCAGGCGGCCGTTCACGCGGGCGCCGATGCAGCGGTGACCGACCTCGGTGTGGACCGCGTAGGCGAAGTCGACCGGGGTCGCCCCCTCCGGCAGCGCCACCACCTGGCCGCGCGGAGTGAAGACGTAGACCTCGGAGACCGACAGGTCGAAGCGGAGCGACTCCAGGAACTCGCCCGGGTCGGAGGTCTCCTTCTGCCAGTCGAGGAGCTGACGCAGCCAGGCCATGTCGCTGCCCGGCTTGACCTTGCCGGCCGGGCCCGGGGCGCCGACCTCCTCTTTGTACTTCCAGTGGGCGGCCACGCCGTATTCGGCCCTGTGGTGCATGGCGTGCGTGCGGATCTGCAGCTCGACGGGCTTGCCCTCGGGACCGATCACCGTGGTGTGCAGCGATTGGTACATGTTGAACTTGGGCATCGCGATGTAGTCCTTGAACCGGCCGGGGACCGGGTTCCAGCGCGCGTGGATCGTCCCGAGGGCCGCATAGCAGTCGCGCACGCTGTCGACGAGGACTCTGATGCCCACCAGGTCGTAGATGTCGTCGAAGGCGACGTCCCTGGCGATCATCTTCTGGTAGACCGAGTAGTAGTGCTTGGGCCGGCCCTTGACCAGCGCGCGGATCTTGGCGTCGCGCAGGTCGCCGGAGACCTTCTCGATGACCTCCTGCAGGAACAGGTCCCTGCGCGGGGCCCGCTCCGACACCATGCGCGCGATCTCGTCGTAGCGCTTGGGGTAGAGCATGGCGAAGGCGAGGTCCTCGAGCTCCCACTTGATGGTGTTCATGCCCAGGCGGTGGGCCAGCGGGGCGAAGATCTCCAGGGTCTCGCGGGACTTCTGGTGGCGCTTGTGCTCGGGCAGGTAACGCATCGTGCGCATGTTGTGCAGCCGGTCGGCCAGCTTGATGATCAGCACCCGGATGTCGCGCGACATCGCCACGACCATCTTGCGCACGGTCTCGGCCTGCGCGGCGTCGCCGAACTTGACCTTGTCGAGCTTGGTGACCCCGTCGACCAGCGACGCGATCGTCTCGCCGAAGTCGCCGCGCAGCTCGTCGAGGCCGTAGGCGGTGTCCTCGACGGTGTCGTGCAGCAGGGCCGCGCACAGCGTCTCGTCGTCGGTGCCCAGCTCGGCCAGGATGGTGGCCACGGCCAGCGGGTGGGTGATGTACGGGTCGCCGCTCTTCCGCTTCTGGTCGCGGTGATGGTAGGCGGCGACGTCGTAGGCGTGCTCGATCAGGCGCAGGTCGGCCTTGGGGTGGGTGGCGCGAACCGTCCTGAACAGCGGCTCCAGCACCGGATTCATGGCCCCACCCCCAAATCGCCGTCGACGCACCGCCGGGACACCGGGCGCCGTCTCGGCACTCCCAGCGTCGGTTACGTCGGGCACGACCACATCACGGGGCACACAGACTCCTTACCATCGAGTCCAGGCCCCCCAGTGTATCCAGGTGAGAAACCTGGCCTCTCTCGGGGCGGGCTCAGACGATCACAAGGGAGCGCAAATCCACTCCCGCGAGACGCTCGCGTCCCTTGAGAAAGGCCAGCTCCATCAGTACGGCGACGCCGACGACCTCGGCACCGGCCCTGCGCACCAGTTGTACGGTGGCCTCCGCCGTGCCGCCGGTGGCGAGCACGTCATCGACGATGAGCACCCGGTCGCCTTCGGCGAAGGCGTCGCGGTGCACCTCGATGGTCGCGGATCCGTACTCGAGATCGTAGGACTCCTCCAGGGTTTCGGAGGGGAGTTTGCCCTTTTTTCTGATGGGCACGAATCCGGCCCCCGCCCGGTAGGCCACCGGAGCGGCCAGAATGAAGCCCCGCGCCTCGATCCCGACGATCTTGTCCACGTCGAACGCGCCGGCCAGTTCGTCGACCACGGCCGTGAACGCCACCGGGTCGGCCAGCAGCGGGGTGATGTCCTTGAACATGACCCCCGCCTGGGGATAGTCGGGAACGTCCCTGATCCGGTCACAGATCAACGAGCTCAGGTCGCTCATGACGGCACTCCTTCGGTTGACCGCCTGGCGGTCCTCTCCCACGACTGACGGCCTCCATGATGGCCCATCCGGCGGACCACCGGCGCCCGCCGGGGGGTGGTAAGTGGCATTCACCCGGTTATGTCCGGCCCTGTGAGGGCCCTCAGGGCTTCTACAAGCCGACGCCCCCACCCATCTGGGCGGAGGCGTCGTTCGTGCGTGTGCGGGCCCGTGTGGGCCGAGCCGGCTAGCCCTTGGCCGTCGCCGCGCTCTTGGCGCCCTTGCCACCCTTGGTGCCGGTGGAGGCGAGCCGCCTGGCGATGGCCTGGTATTTCGGCTCCCGCTCCTTCAGCGTCACCAGCAGCGGCGTGGCCACGCACAGCGAGGAGTAGGTGCCGACGATCATGCCGACGAACAGTGCCAGCGACAGGTCCTTCAGCGTGCCCGCGCCGAGCAGCGTGGTGCCGATGAACAGGATCGCCGCCACCGGCAGGATCGCGACCAGCGAGGTGTTCAGAGATCGGATCAGCGTGTGGTTGAGGGCGTTGTTGGCCGCCATCGAGTAGGTCTGCTTCGACGTGGTGCCCAGCTTGGCCGTGACTTCCTTGATCATGTCGAACACCACGACCGCGTCGTAGAGCGAATAACCGAGGATGGTCAGGAAGCCGAGCAGCGTCGCGGGCGTCACCTCGAAGCCCGACCAGGCGTAGACGCCCGCCGTGATGACGAGGTCGTGGATGAGCGCGACGATGGCGGCCAGCGCCATCTTCGGCTCGAACGCCATGGACAGGTAGAGAATGATCGCCAGCATGAAGACGCCCAGGCCGATCCACGCCTTATTGGAGACCTCACCGCCCCAGGACGCGCCGATCGACTGGATGTCGACATCCTTGACCGGGACGCTGAAGTCCTTCGCGATGCCGTTCTGGACCTTGGTCACCGCCGCCGTGTCAAGGGCCTCGGTGGTGACCCGCCAGCGGTCGCCGGCCGTCTGCACGATCGGCTGGTGCACGCCCTCGTCGAGGAAGGAGGAGCGGACCTGCTGGATGGTGGCGGTCTGCGCCTTGAAGGAGAAGACCGACCCGCCCTTGAACTCCACGCCCAGGTTGAGCCCGTTGATGAGCAGCCCGGCGAGGGAGACGATCAGCAGGAAGCCGGAAAGGCTGTACCAGAGCTTCCAGCGGCCGACGAAGTCAACGTCGATCTCGCCGCGGTAGAGGCGACGCCCCAGTCCCATCTCAGGCCTCCTGCGGGGTGGTCGTACGGCCGGTGGAGCCAAGGTCCTGGCCCATACGCTCGGAGTCGAGGCCGGACAGCGGGTGACCCTTGGCGAAGAACTTGAGCTTGGCCAGCACCGCGATGAGCGGCTTGGTGAACAGGAACACCACCACGATGTCGATCAGCGTGGTCAGGCCCATCGCGAACGCGAACCCGGCCACACCGCCCACGGCCAGCAGATAGAGCACGATCGCGGCGATGAACATGACGGCGTCGGCGATCAAGATGGTGCGCCGCGCACGCACCCAGGCCACCTCGACGGCCGCGCGAAGCGTCCGCCGCCCTTCCTTCATCTCATCTCGAATGCGTTCGAAGTAGACGATGAAGGAGTCGGCGGTGATGCCGATCGAGACCACCAGGCCGATGATGTGCGGCAGCGACAGCCGGAACCCGGCGTTGTGGCCGAGCACGACCACCGCCGTGTAGGTGATGACCGTGGCGACCCCGAGGCTGAGGACGGCGACGATGCCCAGGCCGCGGTAGTAGAACAGCGAGTAGAGCACCACGAGGGCCAGGCCGAAGGCGCCGGAGATCAGGCCGCCCATGAGCTGGTCCTGGCCGAGCGTCGAGGACACGGTGTCGATCGAGCTGGGGTTGAACTTCAGCGGCAGCGCGCCGTACTTCAGCTGGTCGGCCAGGTCGGTGGCGGTCTTCTGGGTGAAGCCGCCGGTGATCTCGGCGCGACCGCCCGGGATCGGGCCGATGATGTTGGGCGCGGTGATCACGACGCCGTCGAGCACGACGGCGACCTTGTTGCGCGGGTCCTGCGAGTTGTACGCGGTCGAGGTGAGCTTGCTCCACTCACTCGCGCCGCTGCTCTTGAAGTCGAGCTGGACGAGCCACTGCGTGCTGCCCTGCTGGACGCCGGCGTTGGCCGAGGCGATGTCGGTGCCGACGACCTTGGCCACGTCGAGGACGTACTTGAGGCTGCCGTCGGACTCACACGCGGCGAACTGCTTTTTCGGGTCGTCCTGAACGCCCTTGCCGCGGTTCTTCGGGTCGCTGCAGTCGAGCTTGTTGAACTGCGCGAGCACGGCCGGGTCGATGCCCTGGGTGTTGATCCCCGCATTGGGGTCCTGGGCGGGCGGCTGGCCGCTCGACGTCGGGGTGGGCGCCGGGGTGGTCTTGGCGTCCTTCTGGCCCTTCTTGGTCTCCTGAGCCTTCGGCGTCTCCTGGGCCTTGGGCGCCTCGGTCGCCGGTGCACTGGCCGACGGGGTGGCCGTCGGCGCGACGAGCGCCGAGGACAGGGCCTTGCCGGTGGGCGACGCGCTGGGCTGGGGGGCCTTCGCCGACGAGGACGGCTTGGCCGACGGCTTGGAGGTCGCCGTGCTGGACGGGGCGGCGGACGGCGAGGTGCCCGGCTTGGGGGCCTCGGTGGCGAGCTCCTGCGGAGCCTGCGTGGCCGCCATGGCGAGCACCTGGCGGAAGCGGAGCTCCGCCGTGGTGCCGACCAGCTTGATGACCTCCTCCTGACCCGCGCCCGGAACGGAGATGATGATGTTGTCGCCTGACTTGGCGACCTCCGCGTCGGACAGGCCGGTGCCGTTGACCCGGTCGCGGATGATGTTCACCGCGCGGTCCAGGATCTCCTCAGGCGGAGAGGCGCCGTTCAGGGTCTGGGGAGACAGAGTCACCGTCGTGCCGCCGGCGAGGTCGAGTGCCAGCTTGGGCGTGAACGCCTTCTGCAGGAACATCGTCCCACCGAGGGCGATGATGAGCGCCAGCAGCACCAGGAGCGTTCGCCCCGGTCGGCTGTGGCGGCTGGTCGGTCGGGCCACTGGTCGTCAGTCTTTCAGATAGGGGTTTGAGGCAGAGCCTAGTCAGGACTGCTTGGTGCTGGAGTCCTTGCCGCCGTTGCGCTCCACGGTCGTCTCGGTCTCCTCACGGGGAGTGTCGTCCTTGTCGTCGTCGCCCTTGACTACCTCGTGGCCGGCCGTGTCGTCCGCGACGGGCTCGTCGGCGAGAGGCTCGTCGGCCGGAGCGTCTCCGGGAGTGACGACACGCCCGATGGCGGCCTTCACCCATCGGGTCTCGATCCCGGGGGCGACCTCGAGAATCACGTCCTCATTGTCCACCGCGACCACCGTTCCGAACAGGCCGGTGGTGGTCATGACACGGGCACCCGGAGCCAATGAGTTCTGCATGGCGGTCGCTTCTTGCTGGCGCTTGCGCTGGGGACGGATCAGCAAGAAGTAGAACACCACCACCAGAAGGATCAGCGGCAGGATGCTTCCGAGTTGTCCCATGTTCATAAGGGGCGACCTTCCATTGTCGTACAAGAAGTTGACACCGGCCTCGCGCCGGAAATTCCGTGCGTAGCCTCGGGGCCGCGCCGCTCAGCCCGTCAGCCTACACAGCCAGCCAAGCCACGGAGTGTAGGCGCTTGTTGCGAAACGCGGCAACGAAGCAGCGTTTCGGCGCGCGGGGAAGTTCCCATATTGAAACGGTTGCAACCGTTCTGTGATCAGTCGAAAAGTGTCGCTCCGAATGCGTCGGGTGGCGGAGTCATCCCGAGGTGGTGCCACGCCGCGGCGGTGGCGACCCGGCCGCGCGGGGTCCTGGCCAGCAGTCCTTGGCGTACGAGGAAGGGTTCGGCCACCACTTCGACCGTCTCCGGCTCCTCGCCGACGGCCACCGCGAGCGTCGACAGGCCGACGGGGCCGCCGCCGAACTTGCGCAGCAGCACCCCGAGCACCGCGCGGTCGAGCCGGTCGAGCCCTTCGGGGTCGACTTCGTACAGGTTGAGGGCCGCGGAGGCGATGTCGCGGTCGATGACGCCTTCCGTGCGCACGTCGGCGAAGTCGCGGACCCGGCGCAGCAGGCGGTTGGCGATGCGGGGCGTGCCGCGCGAGCGCCTGGCGATCTCGTGCGCCCCCTCGCCCGGCAGCGTCACCTCGAGCAGCCTGGCCGAGCGGTAAAGGACCCGCTCCAGCTCCTCGACCTCGTAGAAGTCCATGTGCGCGGTGAAGCCGAACCGGTCGCGCAGCGGCGCGGGCAGCAGACCGGCCCTGGTGGTGGCGCCGACCAGGGTGAACGGCGCGATGTCGAGCGGGATCGCGGTGGCGCCGGGGCCCTTGCCGACGATGATGTCGACCCGGAAGTCCTCCATCGCGAGGTAGAGCATCTCCTCCGCGGGGCGGGCCATTCGGTGGATCTCGTCGATGAACAGCACCTCGCCCTCGGCCAGCGTCGACAGGATGGCCGCGAGGTCACCGGCCCGCTCCAGGGCCGGCCCTGAGGTGATGCGGAGCGGAGCGCTCAACTCGGCTGCGATGATCATAGCCAGTGTCGTCTTGCCCAGACCCGGCGAACCACTCATCAGCACATGATCCGGCGGCCGATTGCGCCGCATGGCGCTCTCCAGCACCAGCGACAGCTGCTCCCGCACCCGCGCCTGGCCGATGAACTCGCTCAGCCGCTTGGGCCGCAGTGCCGCCTCGATCTGCAGCTCGTCGCCCTCGGCGTCGGGCGAGACGAGATCACGTTCAAGGCTCACGCCTGGACCTCCCCGCTCATCACCGCACCGCTCATCGCGCGCTGCTCAGCGTTCGCAGGGCGGCCTTGAGCAGGACGGCGATCTGCGGATCGTCGCCCGCCTCCGGCTCGACCGCGGCGATGGCCTCGTCGGCGTCCTTGCCGGAGTAGCCCAGCCCGACCAGGCCCGAGTGGACCTGGTCGCGCCAGGCCGCCGCCCGCCGGTCGCCGTTGAGGGCCGCGTCGAGCGCCTCGTCGGGCGTGCCGAGCCGGTCCTTGAGCTCCAGCACGATGCGCTGGGCGCCTTTGGGGCCGATGCCCGGCACCTTGGTGAGCGCCTTGAGGTCGGCCGAGGCCACGGCGACGCGCAGCGCGTTGGGCGTGTGGACGGCGAGCATGGCCAGCGCCACCTTGGGGCCGACGCCGCTGGCCGTCTGGAGCAGCTCGAAGACGGTGCGCTCGTCGGCGGTGGCGAAGCCGTAGAGGGTGAGCGACTCCTCCCGCACCACCAGCGACGTGGCCAGCCGCGCCTCCTCGCCCACTCTGAGCGCGGCGAGGGTGGCGGGTGTGCAGTGGGTGAGGATGCCGACCCCGCCGACCTCGATCACCGCGCCGTAGGGGGTGATCGCCGTCACCTGCCCGGCCACGGACGCGATCACAGCGCCACGTCCTTCCCTGTCGTACGGCCCCGGGCCGTGCGGCTCTGGGCCCTTGCCACGGCCTCGGCCAGCTTGTGCTGGGCGCCGCCGCGCCACACGTGGCAGATGGCCAGGGCGAGCGCGTCGGCGGCGTCGGCGGGCCTGGGCATCTCGCTGAGCCGCAGGAGGCGGGTCACCATGGCGCCGATCTGCTTCTTGTCGGCGGTGCCGCTGCCGGTGATGGCGGCCTTGACCTCGGACGGGGTGTGGAGCGCGACGGGCAGGCCGCGCCTGGCCGCGCACAGGACCGCGATGCCCGCCGCCTGGGCGGTGCCCATGACCGTGCGGACGTTGTGCTGGCTGAACACCCGCTCGACCGCCACCGCGTCGGGGCGCACGTCGTCGAGCCACTGCTCGATGCCGGCCTCGATGCCGACCAGCCGGGTGCCCAGCTCCTCGTCGGCGCCGGTGCGCACCACGCCGACGGCCACCAAGGACAGCGGCGCGCCCGGCCGCCCCTCGACCGCGCCAAGGCCGCACCGGGTCAGCCCCGGATCGACGCCCATCACCCGCACCGGCCTGCCTCCCCGCGCCGCCGAACATCTGTTCGGCACGAGACTCTACCTCGGCTGACGTGCCCGCGCATCGGGAAACGCCCGCGAGCATGGGCGGACGTGGCCGGGGCGGTCAGAAGTAGTCCAGCATGTACGGCTTGGCGGCGAAGACGGTGTCCAGCAGCTCGTCGTAGCGCTCGTGCCCGGACATGAGGCCGCCGCGCCGCAGCGTGGCCGCCGGGATCCCCGCGTACAGGGCGGACAGGCCGTTGATCGACAGCACCGCCCCGGCCTCCCCCGAGTCCCCGAGCGGCGTGGCGGCCCCGCAGCCGCCGGAGAACTCCAGCCGCCAGCGCCCCGTGTTGCCCGCCCGCAGCCGGTCGGTCACCTCGACGACCACCTCGCCCGCGACGGCGGCCGGGTATCCCCTGCGCTCCACGGCGGCCGCCACGTCGAGGACGCGGAACATCCACCGCACCTGCTTGATGCGCTCCGTGGACCGCTCACGCAGCAGCCACAGCACCGGGTCGTCGGGCGCGACGTTGGCGGTGACGTGCTCGGCCATCGACGACGCGCTGCCCACCAGCGACCACAGCGCCCTGGCGGTCTCCTCGGACTCGGCGACGAGGTTGTCGACCTCGATGTCCGGGCCGGCCCAGCGGTAGACGACGTAGCCGTCCGGCGCCAGATAGAGGAAATCGTCCTCCTGGCCGAGCCGCAGCGCCCAGGTGCGCTCGTCCCAGGAGATGGGGCCGGAGGCGCGCGCGGCGCCGTATGCCCGCCGCAGCACCGAGACCACCTCGGCCGCGTCGCCGGGACCCATCCTGCGCAGCTCGACCCGGCCGCTCGGCGGGATCGTCCGCAGCGCCTCGGCCGGGAGCGTGACGCGGTGCTGGGCTCCCGCGTGTTCGTAGCCGGCCGAGCGGTAGAGCGGCGTGGTGGCCGGATAGAGCGCGGACACGGCATCGCCGAACGCCACGGCCCGCTCCACGGTGGCCTGCGTGAGCCGGCCGCCGACGCCCTTGCCGCGATCCTCCGGGCTGACGGTGACGGCCGCGACCCCGGCCAGCGGCTGCGGCTTGCCGTGCCACCACTGGGTGAACGGGCGCAGCCGCGAGGACGCGACCAGCCTGGGCCCGTCGAACATGCCCAGCAGGCGGCCTTCGGCCAGCGCCGGCAGCGCCGCCTGGCGCCAGGGCTCCCGCTCGGCGGCCGGGATCAGGCCGAAGGCGCGCTGGCGGAGGTCGAGAACGGCGTCGAGGTCGTCGGAGGTCACATCACGGATGTCCACGGTCCCACAATTTACGCAGGTGAGGCATCCGCCCGCGAACGGCCCACGGTGATGGCGAGCCGGTCGAGGTAGAGCAGCTGCGCGGCGACGATCCCGATCAGGGCGACCGCGACCACGGCCAGCGGCGTGGCCAGGCCGACGTCGGGCGGGGCCGAGGTGTAGCCGCTCGTCCGGGTGAGCAGCTCGACCGGCGCGGTGGCCAGGCCGGGGTCCTGGGCGACCAGCAGGGGCCACAGGAGGTCCTGGCCGTTCACGAGCGTGACGGCCAGGACGAGGATGCCGGCCATGGGGAGTGAGGGCAGGACCACGCCGCTCAGGAAGTCCTTGCCGGCACGCGCGGCCAGCCCCTTGCACAGCAGCGTCAGGATCAGCAGGGCGGGCACGCTGACCAGCACCGGCTGGACGAGGGCGATGAAGGAGTCGATCAGGCTCATGCCGCGGATGGTGCGCCAGCCGGCCAGGCTCAGCGGGCCCATCCCGACGAACAGCCAGGGGGCGAACACCAGCAGCAGCCACTCGCTCCTGCGGCCCAGCGGCCGCAGCCCGCCGATGCCGAGGGCCCCGAGGTAGGCGACGCCCACCGACACCAGCGCGCCGATCAGGGCGGGCGCCCAGGTGTTGAGGACCGTGCGCCACCCGGACGGGGCCGCGGATCCCGGCTGGGCGGGCGCCAGCAGCGCCGACAGCCACGGCCAGGTCAAGGCGAGCCCGACGGCGGTGACGAGCACCAGCGCCACCACGCCGACGATCACCTTGGCTCCGGAGCCGGCGCGTACGACGGCCTGATCCGGGGTCGCCCCGCGGGGCTCGATCGTGATGCGCATGCCGCTCGCCGCCGCCACGCAGACCGCGCCGATCCCCAGGAGGCCCAGGACCAGCCCCATGACGGTAGCCACCGTGGCGCCCAGCCCGATCCTGCCCACCATGAAGGTGTAGGTGTACTGGACGAGGCTCAGCGTCTGCGTGGACCCGTTGGGGCCGCCGTGCGTCATGGTCAGCCCGATCGCGAACGTCTGCAGCCCGGCGGCGACCATCGCCAGGGCGACGAGCCCGCCCACGGCCAGCATGGCCGGTGAGACCGTGCCACCGCGCAGCGCGGGCAGGAACGCCATCGTCGCCAGCGCGCAGACCACGCCGAAGGTGGCGGCGGCCAGGATGAGCTGGAGCGTTCCCGGAGCCGTGGCGGGGTCGCGCAGGCCCTCGGCCATCGTGGCCAGGCCGGACGCGTCGGGCATCAGCCCGCGCATCCAGGAGACCGCCACGGCCACCGGTGAGAAGGCCACCAGGGCGAGGGACAGCACGATCCGCCCGGCCCGCCTCGGCCAGGCGCCCGACCAGTCGAGCGCCAGCGCGAGCAGCGGTCCCACCACGACGGCCACCAGCAGCGGGATGACCGTTATGGACAGCGTGAAGACCAGCGCCTTCCAGAACGCCCCTTGACCCAGCACCTGGCCGTAGTTGGCCAGTCCCACGAAGACGCTCGGGCCGGTGAGCCCGGCCGACTGGAGGCTGAGCAGGATCGTCTGGACGGTGGGCAGGAGCAAGGTGATCAACGTGCCCAGCAGGGCCGGCAGCAGGAGCAGCCAGCCGAGAGCCGGAGACGCGAAGGCGGGCGAGATGTCGGTAGAGGTACGGGGGGAGGTCACGACGCCCGACCCTACAGCGGACTCAGATCAGGCGTGCGCCATCACGCTTCCAG
This sequence comes from Nonomuraea sp. CA-143628, assembly GCF_050942315.1. Taxonomy (NCBI): domain Bacteria; kingdom Bacillati; phylum Actinomycetota; class Actinomycetes; order Streptosporangiales; family Streptosporangiaceae; genus Nonomuraea; species Nonomuraea sp. CA-143628. The sequence continues at coordinate 5,224,004 of NZ_CP192072.1, read as the reverse complement.
CTTCTCCATGACCTCGTCGGAGACGTCGAAGTTGGCGAAGACGTTCTGCACGTCGTCGCTGTCCTCGAGCGCGTCGATGAGGCGGAAGACCTTCTTGGCGCCGTCCTCGTCGAGCGGCACGCTCATGGTGGGCAGGAAGCTCGACTCGGCGGAGTCGTAGTCGATGCCCGCCTCCTGGAGCGCCTTGCGCACCGGCACCAGGTCGCCGGCCTCGGAGACGACCTCGAAGGAGTCGCCCAGGTCGTTGACCTCCTCGGCGCCCACCTCGAGCACCGCCGTCAGCACGTCGTCCTCGTCGAGCCCCTGTTTGGGGACGAGCACGACGCCCTTGCGGTTGAACATGTAGGACACCGAGCCGGGGTCGGCCAGCGAGCCGCCGTTGCGGGTGAGCGCGACGCGCACCTCGGAGGCCGCGCGGTTGCGGTTGTCGGTGAGGCACTCGATGAGCACCGCGACGCCGCCGGGCGCGTAGCCCTCGTACATGATGGTCTGCCAGTCGGCGCCGCCCGCCTCCAGGCCGCCGCCGCGCTTACGGGCCCGTTCGATGTTGTCGTTGGGCACCGAGTTCTTCTTGGCCTTGAAGATGGCGTCGAAGAGCGTCGGGTTGGCGTCCGGATCGGGGCCGCCGGTCCTGGCCGCCACCTCGATGTTCTTGATGAGCTTCGCGAACAGCTTGCCGCGCTTGGCGTCGAGCGCGGCCTTCTTGTGCTTCGTCGTCGCCCATTTGGAGTGGCCGGACATTACCTAGAGCTCCCTCAGCATGTCTACGAAGTAACGGTGCACGCGCGTGTCACCCGTCAGCTCAGGGTGGAACGAGGTCGCGAGCAGCGGTCCTTGGCGGACCGCGACGATCCTATCCCCAGGCTCGGCGATGCCCAGCACTTCGACGTCCGTGCCGACCGATTCGACCCATGGGGCGCGGATGAAGATGGCGTGCACCCGCTCGCCGGCGAAGTCCAGATCGGACTCGAAGGAGTCGATCTGGCGGCCGAAGGCGTTGCGCCTGACGACCATGTCGATGCCGCCGATGGTCTGCTGTCCCTCGGCTCCGTCCTCGATCCGGTCGGCCAGCATGATCATGCCGGCGCAGGAGCCGTAGGCGGGCATGCCGTCCTTGATCCGCATCCGCAGGGGTTCGAGCAGGTCGAAGGTGTCGGCGAGCTTCCACATCGTGGTCGACTCGCCGCCGGGGATGACCAGGCCGTCGACCGTGTCCAGCTCGGCGGGTCGGCGTACGGCGATGGCCGACGCGCCGGCCTCCTGGAGCATGCGCACATGCTCGCGTACGCTCCCCTGGAGAGCGAGTACACCGATCGTGGGCACGGTGATCCTTCCGTCCGGCTTACGGGTTTCGGACAATTCAACACCAGGACGGCCTGGGATCTTCCTAGGGGTGGGCGATCACGCCGCCGCGGCGGCCTCCTGGGCCACGACGTCCACGCGGGACAGGGCGCTCAGGTGGTGGCGCCGGGCGTACAGGATGGCCATGCCGATAAGGCAGCACAGGGCGCCGAGCGCGTACGGGACCGGGGCGCCGAGCTCCTCGCCCAGCTTGGTGGCGATGAAGGGGGCCAGCGCGCCGCCCATCCAGCGGACGAAGTTGTAACCGGCGGAGGCGACGGGCCGGGGCGCGTCGGAGACCTCCATGGCCGACTCGGTGAAGACGGTGTTGTTCAGACCGATCGGGATGCCGGACAGGATCGTGCAGACGATGATCCCGGCGTGCCCCGACACGGCGATGCCGACCTGGAGGACGGCCAGCACGGCCAGCGCCAGGTGCAGGACGTTCACCGAGCCGATCCGGCGCTGCAGCGGGGGCGCGGCGAACACCGAGGCGAGCGCCACGCACACGCCCCAGCCGAAGAACACCGCGCCGATGCCGTAGGCGGTCATGTGCAGGATGAACGGGGTGAAGGCGAGGATCGTGAAGAAGGCGAAGTTGTAGAACAGCGCGGTGAAGGCCGTGGTGGACAGGCCCCCATGCGCCAGGGCCCGCAGGGGCGCGCTCAGCTTGGTCCTGACGGCGGGTTTGGGCGTCGCCTCCAGCAGCGTGGCGATCAGCACGAAACCGGCGGCCATCAGCGTGGCGGTGCCGAAGAAGGGGGCTCGCCAGTTCCAGTCGCCGAGCAGCGCGCCGGCCAGCGGGCCGGCGGAGATGCCCAGGCCGAGCGCGGCCTCGTACAGGATGATGGCCGCGGCGCCGCCGCCGCTGGCCGCGCCGACGATGACGGCGAGCGCGGTGGCCACGAACAGCGCGTTGCCCAGGCCCCAGCCGGCGCGGAAGCCGACGAGCTCGGCGACGCTGGTGGAGGTGCCCGCGAGCGCGGCGAAGACGATGACCAGCGAGAGCCCGGCCAGCAGGGTGCGCTTGCCGCCGATGCGGCTGGAGACCCAGCCGGTCAGCAGCATGGCGACGGCGGTCACCAGGAAATAGCTGGTGAACAGCAGTGACACCTGGCTGGGTGTGGCCTTCAGGCCTTGGGCGATGGACGGCAGGATGGGGTCGACGAGACCGATGCCCATGAAGGCGACCACCGCGGCGAAGGCGGTGGCCCAGACGGACATCGGCTGACGAAGGATTCCGCCACCGGACTGCATAGTGCTCCTCTCATGTGCGGCCGAGCTTCGCCAACGTGGGCAAGGCGACCGCCAGGGCGGCTCGCTCGTCATCGCTGAGCGCCGCCAGTTCCCGGCTGAGGTGGGCGATCCTGGCCTGGCGTACGGCCCGCAGCCGGACGCGGCCCTCGTCGGTGAGCTCGACCGTCCTGACGCGGGCGTCGGCCGGGTCGGCGCCTCTGGCCACCAGCCCCGCCTCTTCCAGGCGGTTGATCTGCACGGACATGGTGGGCAGTTGTACGGCGTGCTCCTCGGCCAGCTCCGTCATCCGGCGCGGGCCGGGCTCCAGGGAGCCGAGGACGGCGTACTGCTGGCTGGTGACCGGCTGGCCCGCCACCGTGCGCCTGAGCAGCAGCACCAGGTGGCGGAGCACCGCGGAGACCTGTTCGGCCAGCTCGGTGGGATCGTCCCTCATAATACTTAGCCTAACTAACTTAGCCTGGCTAATATTCCAGGCGCGAAAAAGGCGGCGCCCTCTCGGACGCCGCCTCGCCGGAAATTACGGGCGTTCGGTCTCCAGGCGGACGGTCTCGTCCACCGTGACGCGCCGCGCGAGCACGGACGGGTCGAGCGGGCGCAGGTAGGTCTGCTGCACCCCGGGGACGCGGTCCTCGACCACGAACGTGGCCCTCGTGTACGCCTCCGCGCCGGGCTCCCGCAGGTGGGGCACCACCTTGAAGTCCGCCGTGAGCGCGTCACGCTCGATCTTCGTCAGCACGTAGCCGCGCTGGTTGTTGTAGAACTTCAGGTGCGGGTTGATGGCCAGGAACGGGTGCGTGGCCGGGTCGGAGTCGGCGCCGTCGCCGCCGGTGGAGATCGAGCTGGCCACCAGTTCGGAGCCCACGCTCGGGCCGGTCGGGTCGTCGTAGTTCAGCTTCAGGTCGCTGGCCCAGTGCGCGTGCACGTCACCGGTCAGCACGACGGGGTTGCGGACCTTGGCGTCGACCCAGCCCTGCGTGATCCGCTGGCGCGAGGCGACGTACCCGTCCCAGGCGTCCATGCTGGTGACCTTGGCCGGGCCGGCGTTGTTGTCGCGCTGGGCGAAGAACACCTGCTGGCCGATGATGTCCCACTGCGCCCGCGACTTGTGGAAGCCGTCGACCAGCCACTCCTCCTGCGCCGCGCCGGTGATCGACCGCGCCGGGTCCACCGCGGCCGGGCAGTCCTTGTAGCCGTCGCCGCAGCCCTGGTCGTCGCGGTACTGGCGGGTGTCGAGCATGTGGAAATTGGCCATCCGGCCCCAGCGCACGCGCCGGTAGAGCTGCATGTCGATGCCGCGCGGGATGGAGGTGCGGCGCAGCGGCATGTTCTCGTAGTAGGCCCGGAAGGCGGCCTCTCGGCGCTGCAGGAAGGTCGGCTGGTCCTCGGCGTGCTCGGGGATCTCGTCGGCCCAGTTGTTGTCCACCTCGTGGTCGTCGAAGACGACGAGCCAGGGGGCGGCGGCGTGGGCGGCCTGAAGGTCGGGGTCGGCCTTGTACTGGGCGTGGCGCTGGCGGTAGTTGGCCAGCGTGACCGTCTCGGGGCCCTCGTGGTCGCGTACGTTGCCGCCGGGGATGTTGTAGGTGTTCTTGGTGTATTCGTACTGGTAGTCGCCCAGGTGCAGGATCAGGTCCGGGTGCTCCTCGGCCAGCCTCCGGTAGGAGGTGAAGTAGCCGTGCTCGTACTGGGCGCAGGAGACGAAGGCCATCGACAGGGCGCCGCCGTACGACAGCGGGTGCGGGGCGGTCCTGGCCCGTCCGACGGGCGAGACGTAGGGGCCGACGCGGAAGCGGTACCAGTACTCACGGTCGGAGCCGAGACTGTCGACCTCGACGTGCACGCTGTGGCCCCATTCCGGGGCGGCCGCGGTGACGCCGCCGCGGACCACGCGGCGGCAGCGCTCGTCTGAGTAGATCTGCCACAGCACGGGGAACGGCCGCTGCGGCATGCCGCCGAAACCGTCCTCGGCCAGCGGCTGCTGGGCCAGCCGGGTCCACAGCACGAAGCCCTCGTGGTCGGGGTCGCCGCTCGCGACGCCGAGCGTGAACGGGTCGGTGGTCAGGCCCCGCGAGGCCAGGCTTTGGGCGGTCTCGGCGGCGGGGTCAGGGGTGGGGTCGGCGTGGGCGGCGGTGGCCGGGAGAGCCGCGGCGGCACCCGCGGTTAACCCGGCGACGAGGAAGTGCCGGCGGTTGAGCTTGGACACGGGGCGCTCCTGGGACGATCAATGGGGAGGGGGCGTCCCGTAGCCTGACTCAGAATCGTGACGCCCGGGTGAACACCACCTAACACGAAAAAGGCGACATCCTTCACGGATATCGCCTTCTTCGGAAATTTCCGTCGTCGTGGCGGTGTGCCCGGCGTACTAGATCATTTCATCCCGAGTCATGCGTGACCTGCGGCGACACGCCGCACAGCGGCCGATGTCACCAACCGCGCTCGGCGAGGCGGTGCGGCTGGGGGATGTCGTCGACGTTGATGCCGACCATCGCCTCGCCCAGCCCGCGCGAGACCTTGGCGATCACGTCGGGGTCGTCGTAGAACGTGGTGGCCTTGACGATGGCGGCGGCGCGCTTGGCCGGGTCGCCGGACTTGAAGATGCCGGAGCCGACGAACACGCCCTCGGCGCCGAGCTGCATCATCATCGCCGCGTCGGCCGGGGTGGCGATGCCGCCCGCGGTGAACAGCACGACGGGCAGCTTGCCGGTGCGGGCCACCTCGGCGACCAGCTCGTACGGCGCCTGCAGCTCCTTGGCCGCGACGTAGAGCTCGTCCTCGGGCAGCGAGCTGAGCCGCTTGAGCTCACCGCGGATCGTCCGCATGTGGGTGACCGCGTTGGAGACGTCGCCGGTGCCGGCCTCACCCTTGGAGCGGATCATGGCCGCGCCCTCGGTGATGCGGCGCAGGGCCTCGCCCAGGTTCGTCGCGCCGCACACGAAGGGCACGGTGAACTGCCACTTGTCGATGTGGTTGGCGTAGTCGGCCGGGGTCAGCACCTCGGACTCGTCGACATAGTCGACGCCCAGGGCCTGCAGCACGCGGGCCTCGGTGAAGTGGCCGATGCGGGCCTTGGCCATGACCGGGATCGACACGGCAGCGATGATGCCGTCGATCATGTCGGGATCGCTCATCCGGGACACGCCGCCCTGCGCGCGGATGTCGGCGGGCACGCGCTCCAGGGCCATCACGGCGACGGCGCCGGCGTCTTCGGCGATCTTCGCCTGCTCGGGGGTGACGACGTCCATGATGACGCCGCCCTTGAGCATCTCGGCCATGCCACGCTTGACGCGCGCGGTGCCGGTGACGGGGGTGTTTTCGGGCGTGCTGGACACGACGGTCTTCCTCACAAAAGCGAACGGTAAGTTATCAAACCCATGGTAGGTCCTGAAGGCCTCTCTCCTGACACGCCACCATGTCAGGATTTATCAGCCCTCTTGTACATCTAGGTGCGCATTTCTAGGGGATGACGGGCTTGCGGCTGGCGAGCGCGACCCAGACCTGGCCGGGCGCGAAGTTCATCGGCTCACCACTCTCCGTGGTGAACGTCGTGCCGCTCTCCTCCGACTTCCGCTCCCACTTGGCCTTGTACGCCTTGCCGTCGCGCAGCACCACCGCCGTGCCCCGGCCGACGCTGCGCACCAGGGGCGTGTAGCTCTGGTTCTTGTCGTGGAACTGGGAGCGCTCGGTCTTGGTGTACTGGACGACGATCGTGGGCGCGCCGAGCTGGCCGCCCTCCGCCGCCATGTCCTTCTTGCCGTCCTGCCAGATCATCCACTTCTTGTCGTCCTCGGACCAGCCGAAGGTGAAGCGCGCGCCGGGCCACTTGACGCTGTAGGTCTTCTTGTCCACGCCGCCGTCGGCAGGGGCGTCGCCGAAGGTGAAGCCGATGTCCTTGGCCTTGTCGGCGCCCGGGGCCCGCGACAGCAGCTTCTTGGTGTTGGCGAACAGGTTGTAAGGGGCGAAGCGGCCCGGCTGGCGGAAGAAGGCGCCCGGGTTCTTGGTGTCGCCGACGTCGTACAGGGACGCCTTGGCCATGAACGGCAGCATCAGCGACTGCACGCCCGAGTAGGCGAAGGCGGGCTTGCCGAACTGCGGCACGATGTGCAGGTCGGAGATGCGGGCACTACGTACGGGCCCCACCTTGGCCGGCAGCTTGGAGGAGAAGACCGCCATCAGACGGGTCAGACCGGCCTCGACCTGCTCGATGTAGACGATGTCCGCGCTCTTGAGCCCGAGCTGGGGCTTGCCGGCGGCGGTGTTCTCAATCTTCACGGCGAGCACCGGCTTGGCGGCGCCCTCCATCGGCAGCCCGGTGAACGGGTGGGTCTTGCCGGGCTCGGCCGCGGGCTCCTCGGTCGGGGACGCCGTGGTCGCCTGCGGGGCCTTGCCCGCCGCGGGCTCGTTCGACGAGCAGGCCGCGACGGGCAGCAGAACCGCCGCTCCGGCCAGCGTCACGGTAATCATCCGAGGTAGCCGCACCTGTGTACTCCTCCGCATGGGCCAAGAAACGGAAGAAGCCTACCGGCGCTCTCCAAATCGGGTCATTCAGTTGCCATAGTCGCCGGCGGATTGTCATCTATTTCGAAGAATTGGGGGTATTCGGTATGTCCGGCTAGACGAAGGACTCTGGCGAGCCAGCGCCGCTGGGCCGTACGCGTGACACCCACGGCGCTGTTGTAGAAACGGCGCGAATAGACGACCTTGGCCACGGCCGCGCCGAGCTCTTCGAGCAGCGCCTGGCCGCCCGGCGACTCCGACAGCTTCTCGGTGAAGCGCTCCTGGTCGACCACGGCGCGCAGCGCGCCCGACAGGTCGCTCTCGGCGTGCTCGCGATCGTCCGGCCCGACCATCCTGGCCTCGTGCGCCGCCGCGGCCAGCACCAGCGAGGTCGCCGGATCGAGCAGCCGGGAGCCGGCCAGCTCCAGCACCACGGCCCGGCGCCGCATGAGCGCGGCGTCAAGCGCCTCGCGGGCCAGCTCCAGCCGGATGTGCAGCCGGTCGAGGCGGCCCGCCCGCCAGGAGATGTAGACGGCCGTGAGCACCACGACGATGCCCGCGATCAGCACGATCATGGTCGGGGTCACAGATCTTCCTCCACGCCGCTGACCGAGGTCACAGGTCTTCCTCCACGCCGCCGGCGCCGCTGGCCGTCACCGTCTCGTAGACCCGGACGACGTCACGGGCGACCGTCGACCAGTCGTACTTGCCGACCGCGACCAGCGCCTCCTCGGCCAGCTTCGCGCGGCGCTCCGGGGCGTCGAGCAGCGCCGCCGCCTCGCGGGCCAGCGAGGCCGGGTCGCCGTTGGCGAACAGCGCGCCCGCCTGACCCTCGCCCAGCACCTTGCGGAAGGCCGGGATGTCGCTGGCCAGCACGGTCGCGCCGGAGGCCATGGCCTCGGCCAGCACGATGCCGAAGCTCTCGCCCCGGGTGTTGGGCGCGCAGAACACGTCGACCGAGTGGTAGGCGCGGATCTTGTCGGCCTCGCTGACCATGCCGAGCACGGTGACCCGGTCGTGCAGGTCCTTGGGCACCCGGTCGTAGACGTCCTTGGCGTCGCCCGGCCCGGCGATGAGCAGCTTGAGCTCCGGGCGTTCGGCCGCCAGCGGCTTGAAGGCGTCCAGCAGGATCGGCAGGCCCTTGCGCTCCTCGTCCATCCGGCCGAGGAAGCCGAGCGTGGCGCCGTCGGGCCCCCAGCCGTCGAGCGGTTCGGCGTGGGCGTAGCGGCTGACGGTCACCCCGTTGGGGATCAGCACGGTGTCGCCGCCGAACTGCTCGACCAGGCTCTTACGGGCCGCGTCGGAGACCGCGATGCGCCCGCTGAGCTTCTCCAGCGCACTGCGCAGCAGCGGTTCGGCCACCGCGATGGCCCGTGAGCGCGTCCAGGAGGCGTGGAAGGTGGCCACGATCGGCCCCTTGGCCGCCCAGCAGGCCAGCACGCCCAGGCTCGGCACCAGCGGCTCGTGGATGTGCAGCACGTCGAAGTGGCCGTCGCGCACCCAGCGCCGCACCCGGGCCGCCGAGATGAAGCCGAACGACATCCTGGCCACCGACCCGTTGTAGGGCACCGGGATGGCCCGGCCCGCGCCCGTCACGTAAGGAGGCAGCTCCTCGTCGTCGGCGGCCGGCGCGATGACCGAGACCTCGTGATCCTGTGCGATGAGCGCCTGGGCCAGGTCGTCGATGTGCTGTTTGACCCCGCCGGGCATGTCCCACGAATAGGGACAGACGATGCCCACCTTCATCTCGCCAGGTCCTCCAGCCAGAGCCGCTGCAGCATGTGCCAGTCCTCCGGGTGCTCGGCGATGCCCTTCTCGAAGACGTCCGTCAGCCGCTGCGCCACGATGGCGACCTTCTCCTGCCTGGTGCCCTCCTCGGGCACGGGGATCTCCTCGTGGATGTCGATCCCCCAGTCGTCGCCGTGGAAGTAGACGGTGGCGGGCAGCAGCGCCGCGCCCGTCTGGACGGCCAGCAGCGGCGGGCCCGCGGGCACCTTGGTGGCCGAGCCGAAGAAGCGCACCTCGATGCCGCTCTTGGTCAGGTCGCGCTCGGCGGGCAGGCAGACGACGCCGCCCCTGCGTACGCGCGTGGCCAGTGTCCCGAAGTTGTGGCCGTCACCGCCCGTCAGCGGCAGCACCTCCATGCCCAGCCCCTCGCGGAAGGCGACATAGCGGCGGAACAGCGACTCGGGCTTGAGCCGCTCCGCGACGGTCGCGAACGGGTGGCCCACCCCCACCAGCCACGCGCCGGCCTGGTCCCAGTTGCCCATGTGCGGCAACGCCAGCACCACCCCGCGCCCGGCGGCCACCGTGTCGTGGATGTGCTCGGCGCCGGTCACGTGCGTGCGGCGGACGATGTCCTCGCGGCGCATCGACGGCAGCCGGAACACCTCGTGGAAGTAGCGGAAGTAGGAGCGCATGCCCGCCCGGCTCAGCTCGCGCAGCTCACCGCTACCGGGATCGAGCCCGGTCACCCTGGCCAGGTTGGACTCCAGGCGGCGCACCGACGTGCCACGCTTGCGCCACACCCGGTCGGCCAGCAGCCGGAACGCCCCCGCGGTCGCGCGCTGGGGCAGCAGCGGGACGAGCTTCCAGCCGGCCGCGAACCCCGCGGCGACGACCCGATCGGTGACCGAGATCTTCTGGCTCATCGCTCCCTCGTCTGCCGCGTCTGTGAGTGGACGTGGACCACCCGCTGCACCACCGTGACCGCGCTGGCCAGCGCCAGCAGCCACATCCCCGCGGGCAGGACGTACGGGACGCCGAGCCCGGCGAAGAAGGTGGCCACCAGCGCGACGACCAGCCGCTCCGGCCGCTCGGCCAGCCCCACGTCACAGGTGAGCCCGAGGCCCTCCGCCCTGGCCTTGGCGTAGGACACCAGCGTCCCGGCGACCAGGCAGGCCAGCGTCACCGCGGCCATCAGCGCGTCGTCCTTCGAGATGAAGTAAAGAATCAGCCCGGAAAATATGGCCGCGTCGGCCACCCTGTCGAGGGTCGAGTCGAGGAAGGCCCCCCAGGTGCTGCCGCCCTTGCCGCCGAGCCGGGCCACCAGGCCGTCGAGCAGGTCGAACAGCACGAACACCGTGATCAGCAGGGCGCCCCAGGACAGCAGGCCCAGCGGGAAGAAGAGCAGCGCGCAGACGACGGTGCCGATCGTGCCGATCGCCGTGACGACGTTCGGCCCGATCCCGCGGGCGGCCAGAGCCCGGCCCAGCGGGGTGAGTATCCGGGTCATGGCCGGGCGCAGGAGTTTCAGCATCGCGGTCCGATCGTAGGCCATTTACGAGCCGACGACTTTCTTTGCCCCACCCCCCTTGTGATATCCGCCACAGGGGTATTTGGTGAACACACCGCGTCCATGCGGTTTCTGTCCCCTCGCTCGGGCGCGGCGTTGGCACGTCAACCGACGACGCGGGAGGCGAATGTGGCAGAAAAGAACCCTGGTCATGCCATGGGAGCCGCGGGCAGGGCACCAACGGCCGACAGAGCGGATGCGATACGCAATGTCGTGCTGGTCGGCCATTCAGGGGCGGGTAAGACGACCCTCGTGGAGCAGCTGCTGGCCGCGACGGGCACCGTTCAGCGGGCCGGCCGGGTGGAGGACGGCAACACGGTCAGCGACTTCGACGAGGTGGAGGTACGTCAGCAGCGCTCGGTGAACCTGTCGCTGGCGCCGCTGGTGCACAACAGCATCAAGATCAATCTTCTGGACACCCCCGGTTACGCCGACTTCGTGGGCGACCTGCGCGCCGGACTGCGCGCGGCCGACGCCGCCCTGTTCGTCGTGTCGGCCTCGGAGGGCATCGACGGGCTGACCCAGATGCTGTGGGAGGAGTGCAGCCAGGTCGGCATGCCCAGAGCCGTCGTGATCACCAAGATCGACCACCAGCGGGCCGACTTCGACGAGGTCCTCGCCACCTGCCAGGACGTCTTCGGCGACGGCGTGGCCCCCCTCTACCTGCCGGTGATCACCAACGGGCACGTGAACGGCCTGATCGGCCTGCTGTCGCAGAAGTTCTACAACTACGCCACAGGCACGCGCACCGAGAAGGACCCGGGCGCCGAGTACGAGTCGCAGATCGAGGAGCACCGCGGCGTCCTGATCGAAGGCATCATCCAGGAGAGCGAAGACGAGTCGCTCATGGAGCGCTACCTGGAGGGCGAGCCGATCGACACCAAGGTCCTCATCGAGGACCTCGAGAAGGCCGTCGCCCGGGGCAGCTTCTTCCCCGTGCTGTGCAGCGGCATCGGCGTGGGCGCCCAAGAGGTGCTCGAACTCATGACGCAGGGCTTCCCCTCCCCGCTCGAACACCCGATGCCGGAGATCACCTCCCTCGACGGCAAGCCCGTCCAGGGCATCACCTGCGACCCCGACGGCCCGCTGGTCGCCGAGGTCGTCAAGACCACCAGCGACCCGTACGTGGGCCGCATCAGCCTGGTACGCGTCTTCTCCGGCTCCCTGCGTCCCGACATGACCGTGCACGTGTCAGGGCACGGCCTGGCCGAGCGCGGGCACGAGGACCACGACGTGGACGAGCGCATCGGGACCCTCACCTGCCCGCTGGGCAAGCAGCAGCGCGGCGCGCCGAAGGGGGTGGCGGGCGACATCATCGCGGTGGCCAAGCTCTCCCGGGCCGAGACCGGCGACACGCTGTCGGAGGTGGACAAGCCCCTGCTCATGACGGCGTGGGAGACGCCGGAGCCGCTGCTCCCGGTCGCCATCCAGGCCAAGTCCAAGGCCGACGAGGACAAGCTGTCGCAGGCGCTGGGCCGCCTGGTGGCCGAGGACCCGACGCTCCGGCTGGAGAACAACGCCGAGACCAGGCAGCTCGTGCTCTGGTGCATGGGCGAGGCCCACACCGACGTGCTCCTCGACCGGCTGTCCAAGCGGCACGGCGTCGAGGTCGAGCGCATCGACCTGCGGGTGCCGCTGCGCGAGACGTTCGGCGGCAAGTGCCAGGCGATGGGCCGCAACGTCAAGCAGACGGGCGGTCATGGCCAGTTCGCGATCTGCCATCTCGAGGTGGAGCCCCTGCCGTCCGGCGGGGGTTTCGAGTTCGTGGACAAGATCGTCGGCGGTGTGGTGCCCCGGCAGTTCATCCCGTCGGTCGAGAAGGGCGTACGCGCGCAGATGGAGCGGGGCGTCGTCGCCGGCTACCCGATGGTGGACGTGCGCGTCACGCTGTACGACGGCAAGGCGCACTCGGTCGACTCCTCCGACATGGCCTTCCAGATCGCCGGGCAGCTGGCGCTCAAGGAGGCCGCGTCCAAGGTGCCGACGCTGCTGCTGGAGCCGGTCGACGAGCTGTCGGTGCTGGTGGCCGACGACTACGTGGGCTCGGTGATGTCGGACCTGTCGTCGCGGCGCGGCCGGGTCCTCGGCACGGAGCCGGTGGGCACCGGGCGCACCCTGGTCAAGGCCGAGGTGCCCGAGCTGGAGATCACCCGCTACGCGATCGACCTGCGGTCCATGTCGCACGGCACCGGGAGCTTCCAGCGGGCGTTCCTGCGCTACGAGCCGCTGCCGACGCACGTGGCGGAGAAGGTCGCCGTCACGGACTGACGTACGGGATCAGGCCGGGAGGGGCGCCGTCCCTCCCGGCACATCCATTACTCTGGCCACTCGAACATCACGAAACGATTTCTTTTTTCCGGCCTGCGCACGTCGGAGCCAATGCCAGACTGGAACATCATGCGAACCGGACGCCCTCTCATCGCCGCTGCCGCCCTCGCCACCGTCACCGTCGGCGCCGCCTACCTCTTCGGACCGGGAGCCAAGCAGACGCCCGCGGTGACCTCCGCGAAGAAGACGGCCGTCACGCGGGACGGGGCCGCCTGCGCCGCCGACGTCCGCTACCCCAAGCGCCAGCTGCGCGGCCTCTGGATCGCCACGGTCAAGAACATCGACTGGCCCTCGCGCACCGGCCTGTCCGTCGCCAAGCAGCAGGCCGAATATCTCAAGATCCTGGACGCGGCGGTCAAACGCCGCTTCAACGCGGTGTTCGTGCAAGTGCGGCCGGCCTCCGACGCGCTCTACAAGTCCTCGATCGAGCCGTGGACGCAATATCTGACCGGCACCGCCGGAAAGGACCCGGGCTGGGACCCGCTGCCGTTTCTCATCGCCGAGGCGCACAAGCGCGGCCTGGAGTTCCACGCCTGGTTCAACCCCTACCGCGCCTCCTACGACGGTGACGTGGCCGCACTCCCCGCCGACCACCCGGCCCGGCAGCACCCGGGCTGGACCGTCAAGTACGACGGGCGCCTCTACTACAACCCCGGTCTGCCGGCGGTCCGCGAGCACGTCACCAAGGTCGTCACCGACGTGACCCGGCGCTACGACATCGACGGGGTGCACTTCGACGACTACTTCTACCCGTATCCGGGCGAGGGCGGCACGTTCAACGACGCGGCCGCCTTTACAAAGTATGGCAAGGGCAAGAACCTCGCCGACTGGCGGCGGGACAACGTCGACAAGCTGATCGCCCAGGTCGACGAGGCCGTGCACGCGACCAAGAAGTATGTCAAGTTCGGCGTCAGCCCGTTCGGCATCTGGCGGAACAAGGCGGAGGATCCGACGGGCTCCAAGACCTCCGGCATGTCGGCCTATGACTCGATTTATGCGGATGCGCGGCACTGGATCAAGGCGGGCACGATCGACTACGTGATGCCGCAGCTCTACTGGTCGCGCGGCTTCAAGGCGGCCGACTACCGGGCCCTGGCGCCCTGGTGGGCCAACGAGGTCAAGGGCACCGACGTCGACCTCTATATCGGCCAGGCCCTCTACCGGGTGGGCACCAAGGACGACAAGGCGTGGACCAAGCCGGGCGAGCTGTCCGCCCACCTGACGCTCAACCGCGACTACCGGCAGATCGGCGGCGACGTCTACTTCAGCGCCGCGCAGCTGCTCAGCAACCCGCTGGGCGCCGTCGACCGCCTGGCCAAGGAGCACTACAGCCGCCCGGCGCTGCTGCCGCTCATCAAGGACCGCGGCGGCGAGGCCCCGGCCAAACCCGCGGCGGTCAAGGCGGCCGGCCAGGTCATCTCGTGGAACGCGAGCCAGGGCGCCCGCTCGTACGCGGTCTACGAGGTCCCGAAGTCGGGCCAGGACTGCCAGGCCGTGGACGCCCGCAACCTGGTGGCCGTGGTCACCACACCCACCTTCACCGCCGGCGCGCCGGGCACCTACCTGGTGACCTCCCTCGACCGCCTGCAGAACGAGAGCAAGCCCGCCAAGGTGACGGTGGCCCCGGCCTGAGAGGCTGGAGCCGACCTGACGGCCCTGGGGCTGACCTGGGACCCTGGAGTTGAACGGTCTCGCCACCCACGGCGAGGTGAGACGATGCTGCGGACGGTAGCCGTAGATCGTAGGGGGACATTCCCGTGAGGCGCGTGCTGGTCGTGATGGCGGTTCTCCTGTTCGTCGGGGGGTTCGCCCAGGCGGGGCAGGCCGAGGACGGTGGTGGGCGGGTCGCGCTCATCGGTGTGCCCGGGCTTCACTGGAACGACATCACCCCGAACGACACGCCCAATCTGTGGCGGCTCGCGGGTGCCAGTGCGATCGGATCGTTGTCCGTACGCACTGTGGGCAGCCTGACCTGCCCCTACGACGGGTGGCTCACCGTGTCGGCGGGCACCAGGTCGGCCTCCGGCTACAGCTGCGGCGCGCCGCCGGCGCCGGAGGCGAGCGGCCAGGGCGCCGTCATCCCCGACTACCGCTACCTCATCGACGTGGCCGGCCAGCGCAACGCGGGCACGCTCGGCGAGGCGCTGAAGGCCGCGGGCCAGTGCTCGGTCGCGGTCGGCCCCGGCGCCGCACTGGCCCTGGCCGACCGGAGCGGCGCGGTGTCCCGCTACCTCGCCTCCCCCGATCAGGTCAAGGCCGCCGACCTGACGCAGTGCCGGATGGTCGCGGCCGAGGTCGACGACCTCATCCGCCCCTACCTGGCCTCCGGCAAGCTGCCCCGCGTGCCCGACCAGCTCGGCGCCCCTGAGCGCCGGGCCGCGCTGCGGCAGGCCGACGCGAAGGCGGGCGCGCTGCTGTCGGCCCTGCCCGCCGACGCCACCGTCATCCTGGCCGGCCTGTCCGACCACGGCTCCGTGCCGCACCTGCGGGTGGCGATGCTGCGCCAGCCCGGCGCGCAGGGCCGCCTGCTCGGCGCCGCCTCCACGCACCGCGACGACATCTCGATCCTGCCCGACCTGACGGCCACCGCGCTGACCACGGTCGGCGTGCCGGTGCCCGACACGGTCGTGGGCGTGCCGCTCCAGGTGAGCGCGCAGAGCGCGACGATCGACCGGCTGCGCCGCGCCGACGCCACCGCGCAGACGATCCGTTCAGTGAAGGGCATCTACTTCACGGTCGTCGCCGTGCTGCAGGTCCTGTTCTACCTGATCGCGTTCCTGCTGCTGCGCCGCCGCAAGGGCCTGCCCTGGGTACGCCTGGCGGCGGTCGCCCTGGCCTCGCTGCCCGTCTCCAGCTACCTGGTCAACCTGCTGCCGTGGTCCACCCTGCCGGGCCTGATCGGCGGCGCCCTCGGCTGTACGGCGGTCATCACGCTCCTCGCCTGCGCGGGGCCGTGGCGGCGCAGCCCGCTCGGCCCGCTCACGGTCGTGGCGGGCATCACCGCGCTCACGCTCGCCGGCGACCTGCTGACCGGCACGACCCTGCAGCTCAACAGCATCATGGGCTACAGCGCCGAGGTGGGCGCCCGTTACTACGGCCTGGGCAACATCCCGTTCGCGCTGCTGGCCACCGGCACCCTGCTGGCGACCACGACCATCGCCCACTACTTCCCCGGCAAGGTGGGCGTGGCGGCGGTGGCGGTGCTGGGGGCGTTCGCGATGGTGCTCGGCGGCTCGGGCATGGGCAGCGACTTCGGCGGCGTGATCGCGTTCGTCCCGGGCATCGCGGTGACCGCCCTGCTCATAGCGGGCAAGCGGGTGTCGATCGTGAAGCTGGGCGCGTTCTGCGTGGCGGGGGCGGTGATCGTGATGACGTTCGCGGTCATCAACTACCTGCAGCCGCCCGACAAGCAGACCCACCTGGGCCGCTTCGTCGGACAGGTGCTCAGCGGCGAGGCCCTCGAGGTCATCCTGCGCAAGCTCAGCGCCATGCTCGCCACGCTGCTCAGCCCCAACCTGATGCCGATCGTGATCGCTGCCACCGCGTTCCTCGTCTACGCGATCCTGCGTCCCGAGCAGGCCTCCGCCGGAGTGGTGCCCGCCGCCTTCACCTACTCCCCCGCGCTGCGCGCCGGGCTGATCGGCACGCTCGTGAGCGGTGTCCTCGGGATGCTGGTCAACGACTCCGGCGCGGCCGTACTGTCGATGGCCCTGGCCCTGGCCATCCCGCTGCTGCTGTCGGCAGGCATCTCCGCGCTGCCGCGGCCGTCAGTCCCAAGCGTCGGCGAGCAGCTCGCGCGTGTCACGAAGTAGCTGCGGCAACACCTTGGTCTGCGCGACGACCGGCATGAAGTTGGTGTCGCCGCCCCACCTCGGCACCACATGCTGGTGCAGGTGGGCGGCGATGCCCGCCCCGGCCACCTGACCGAGGTTCATGCCGACGTTGAACCCCTGGGCCCCGCTCGCCTTGCGCAGCGCGCGCACCGCCCGCTGCGTGAACTCCGCCAGCTCCACCAGCTCGGCGCCATCAAGCAGGTCATAGTCGGGTACGTGACGATAAGGCACGATCATGAGGTGGCCGGAGTTGTAGGGGTAGAGGTTGAGCACCGCGTACACGACCTCCCCCCTGGCCACGATCAGCCCATCCTCGTCGCTCATCTTGGGGATGGCGTCGAACGGACACCCGTCGTCGGCACCCGTCCCGGTCGGCTTACCCTCGCCCTTGATGTAGGCCATCCGATGCGGGGTCCACAGCCGCTGGAAGTTGTCTGGTGCTCCGGCCCCTGCCTGATCGTGCATATCTAGCAGCATAGGGCCCCAGGTCTTGGGACAAACGGCACAGGCTTCCGGGACAATCCTCAAGACCGTCCAGAGGAGGCCGCGATGACCGACGCATTAGGCGACGACACCACCAACCCGGGCACCACGGGGACGAACAGCACGGGATACGAACCCCCGGCATATCTCGCCATGGGATATGGCGATACCGACACCGGCACCACAGAACGAGGCCCCGAACCATACGGCGGCGGCCCCCTCCGCTCCATCGGCCCCAGCTCCAGCGTCGACGCGGACTCCGGCTCCGGCTGGAGTACCGGCGTGGGCTCCAGCTCCGGTTCCGGCTTGGAGCCCAGCTCCATCTCGGATTCCAACCCAAGCTCCCGCTCCGG
This sequence comes from Nonomuraea sp. CA-143628, assembly GCF_050942315.1. NCBI lineage: Bacteria > Bacillati > Actinomycetota > Actinomycetes > Streptosporangiales > Streptosporangiaceae > Nonomuraea > Nonomuraea sp. CA-143628. The sequence goes on along the minus strand of NZ_CP192072.1, from coordinate 5,206,623 downwards.
CTCCGGCTTGGGATCCAGCTCCGGCTCGGACTCCGGCGACATTGGAGTCCGCTCCCTCGGCTCCATCTCTGGTGACGCCGGGATCCGTGGCACCGGCGCCGACTCCAGCGTGGTCAGCGCCCGAAGCATCGGCAGTGGCGGTGGTGGCGGATCCCGCAGAAGCGGCGCCGACTCCAGCCGCGCCGGAGTCCGCGGCATCGCCCCCGCCACCCCAGAGCCCAGCCCGGACAGCCCTGGTTTCCCTGACCCTGGTTTCCCTGACCTTGGCGTCTCCGAACTTGGCCCCTCCGGACCAGGCACCGCCGAACTTCGCCACACCAGCCCTGGACCTGCCAGCCCTGAACCTGGCGGCCCTGGACCCGCCGGGCTCGGATCCGCCGACCCTGGACCAACAGGGCTTGGACCCACCGGACTCGGATCCGCCGCGACTCCCGCTGCCGGATCCGGCACCGCGCCGTACGGAGAGGCGGCAGCGCCGGCGTTCTCTGGGGACCGGCCGACGGCCACCGCGGCCGTGGTGAAGGGCCAGATCAAGGTCGCCGACGAGGTGATGGAGAAGGTGGCCTATCTCGCGACAATGGAGGTGTCAGGCGTCGCGGACATGGGCGGCGACCTCGCCCGTGCCTTTGAGTCGGTCCGCGACCGCATCGGCTCCCAGCGCGGCAACCAGGGCGTGAGCGCCCAGATCCAGGATCGCCAGGTGGCGGTGAACCTGACGATCGTGGTCGAGTACGGCCACGTGGTGATGGACGTCGCCGCCGCCGTCAAGACCAATGTCGCCCGCAGCGTCAGCCGCATGCTCGGTCTGCGCGTCACCGAGGTGAACGTCACGGTCGACGACGTCCGCCTCCCCGGCGAGCCCAAACCCACCGGAGAGACTCCGGAAACGGACCCCTTCTAACCGACCCCAAACCCAACCGCCAACCCCCCAGAGAGGCTCCGGAAACCGACCCCAAACCCAACCGCCAACCCCCCAGAGAGACTCCGGAAACCGACCCCTTCCAACCGACCCCAAACCCAACCGCCAACCCCCCGGACACGACGACAGAACACCGATCCAAAGCACAGCTCAAGGCATCGCCTCGGACCCCGGCACCGTACGTCGGCCCAGAGCGCGACACCGCCCCAGAGCGTGACGTCTGGGCGTCGGTCCAGGGCCGACGTCAGAGCGCCGCTCTGAAGCACAGCGTCAAGGTGCCGCAGGTACGAGAGGAGCTGCGTCAGGACGGGGCGTCGGCCAGGCGGTTGGCCTGGTCCGGGTCGGTGGCCCAGCAGCAGAGCATCACCTCGTCGGCACCGATGCCGATGAACGCCGTGACAGCGTCCCGGATCCGTGTGGGTGTGGCGAGCAACCCGTCCGGCACGCGCTCGGCGCGCCCGGTGACGTCAGCCAGCCGAACACCCGGAGCGTGACCAGATGGAGCAAGCGAACAGCCACAAAGCGCGATCATGTCTGCGGGGAAGGCCCTCGTCAAACCACAGGTCAGTTTCATGGGGCGGCGCATGCGGGAAAATCGGGACTGGTTACCCGCCGACGTCGATTGCTCTTTGGCGCAGGTGAGTCCGTAGGTCAGTTTGATCGCTGAGAGCCGTGTCTTGGGGCTGCGCATTGGTGCCATGAGCCCGAGGGTCCGATTCTTACCCCGTCCTCGTCCCCGTCCCCCTTGAGCCGGAGGAGAAGCCGGCGTGGAAGAAGCCGACGAGGTCGAGCCGCACGTGGAACGGATCGCGGCGCTGGACCTGGGCAAGAGCATGCTGGAGGCGCGTGTGTGCGGATTCCGCACGTGGAACGGATCGCGGCACTGGACCCGGGCAAGAGCATGCTGGAGGCGTGTGTGCGGATTCCGCACCTGTCGCGGGCCGGACGGCGGTTGCCGGAAGTCCGCTCGTATGAGAGCACGACCGCGCACCTGCGGTTGATGATCGAGTGGTTGCGTGAGCACGGAGTCGCCCGGGTGGTGATGGAGGCGACCTCGTCGTACTGGAGGGCGTCCACTACCTGCTGGAGGCCGGAGAGTTCGAAGTGTGGCTGGTCAATCCGCGGGATGTGAAGAGCCTGCCGGGCCGAGCCAAGACGACAAGCTGGACTGCGTGTGGCTGGGTAAGGTCGCCGAGGTCCGCGACCTGGCCCGGCACCTACAGGCGCTCACCGGCCAGACCATCCTCGTGCGGGACGGGAAGGTGACAGTCGAACCAGAAGCCGCCTGACACCCCCTGCCCCTACACCGACCCTGACCGGGCACGACGGCCGGGGTCCGCTGCCGCTTGCCCGCTGATCTTTATTTTCGGGTCAGAACCGTCGCAACCGCGTTTGATGCGGTACAAGCGCCTGACCGAGGTCACGGCCTGGATCCCATTTCCGAGCCCGGCAGTGTCGTCGGGCGATGTGATGGCCGACGTGGTCTCGCTCCGCCCCAAAAAGGACTTTCACCCCATAGGTGATCTTTACGTGGAATGGTCTGACCAGTAATCTCAGTGCACGTAGCGCGCTCTACTCTCCCACCACCGCGCAGGAACTGGTCAACATGCCACACCACATGTCTCCCGCGGGATGAGCCCTGTGCGCGGCGGTGCCCGTATCCCAGCACCACACTGGAATGAGGGATCCATGAAGTCACGCCTCGTCGCACTGCTCGCCGGATCGCTGGCGTTAACCGCCACCACCTCCGGCGCGCCCGCATCCGCCTCGGCGGCCGACACCCCCGGCCTTCCCGGCCAGTTCAACGCGATCACCGACGTGCCGGGCATCCAGGTCGGCCAGGTCCAGTCCACCCAGGCCCCCTACCTCACCGGCACCACCGTGATCTACGCCCCGAAAATGGCCGTGACCGGCGTCGACCAACGCGGCGGCGCGCCGGCCACCAAGCAGACGGACGTGCTCGACCCGCTGAACTCCAACCCCGGCGTGAACGCGGTGATGCTCGGCGGCAGCAGCATGTACGGCCTGGCCGCCACCGACGGCATAATCCGCTGGCTCGAGGAGCGCGGAGAGGGCATCCCGATCGGCTCCGGAGTCGCGCCGATCGTCCCCGCCGCGGACATCTTCGACCTCGGAAGGGGCGGGGATTTCAAGGCCCGCACAACGCCCGAGTGGGGTTACCAGGCCGTCAAGGCCGCCTACCAGGGTCCGGTCCGGCAGGGCGTCGTGGGCGGGGGCACCGGCGCCCGCGCCGGCGGGCTGAAGGGCGGCGTCGGCAGCGCCAGCGTCGTGCTCAGCAACGGGGTGATGGTCGGGGCCATCGTGGTGGTGAACTCGGCCGGATCGCCGGTGGACCCGAGAGACTGCTCGCTGTACGCCGCCCGGTACGAGTTGAACAACGAGTTCCGGGGCCTGAAGACGCCGAAGGCCAAGGAATGTCGCCCGGCCGCCGCGGCGGACGCTGTGCCGATGAACACCACGATCGCGGTGGTGGCCACGAACGCGCCGCTGGAGAAGGCCGCTGCGGCACGAATGGCCGGCAACTCCCATGATGGGCTGGCCCGCGCGATCCGCCCGATTCACACCCTGGGGGACGGCGACACGATCTTCGGCATGTCGACCGGCACCGGCACGCCGTTGCGGGTCAACAACCCGGCCGACTCACGCCAGCTCAACGAAATCTTCAACGCCGCCGCTGACACACTCACCCGGGCCGCCGGCCACGCGATGCTGGCCGCGCGCACCGTCGGTACTGCCACCAGCTACTGCGACCGCTATCCGTCGGCATGCGAAAAGATCTCCCCCCTGGCGCAGGACAAGCAGGGCAGGGCTCCGGACATGAGCCGGGAGTCGCTGGTCGGCGGCGGGCGGAAGCTCGACAGCACCCCGGCACTGCCGGGTAGCACGGGGACGGACGGCCTCCCCGTCGCGCTGGACGTCACGCAGCCCGACGCTTCCGCACCCGAGTTCGCCGCCGTGCCGGTAGCGTCCGAAACGACCTACTCCGGCGACGACGGGCCCCTGCTCGCCGGCGGGCTGCTGGCCGCCCTCGGGCTGGCCGGCCTCGGCGGCACACTGGTGCTCCGTCGCCGCCGGGCCAGAGGGTAGCCACCGGCCGAGAGCGACGCATACCCGGCCGGCACGACGCTCAGAGCGTGCCGGCCGGGACTCGCGCACAGCCGACAATTCCCCGCCACGCCCCTGCCCGCTCCGGCCGCCGGACGCCGTGATCACCGACATCCGGATGCCCGAAGGCGTGGAAGGCATCGACGACGGGTGCAGCTCGTCCTCAGTGAGTGTCCGAGCTGGGCTTTTATGGTCGTGACTGTTTGATCGAGGTGCCATTTTTCCACCGTGGGCGCAGGCGTGTGAGGCGGTGGTGACGGTGGGTTCGTTGCCGGCGGAGTTGGCGCGGCGGGAGACTGTGGCCGGGCAGCGGATCGAGGAGATCCCGGAGCAGATCGCCGGGCTGGAGTCGCGGTAAGGCCGAGCGGGATTAGTCGCCGCGGCTGGTGGTCACGCGGACGACCATTGAGGAGATCTTGGGTGAGGCAGCCCAACTGGTCCAGGAGCCCGCAAGTGAGGCGGGGGTCGCCCACGCCGCCTCCGACATGACCGACGCAGTCGTCGGCTCGATGCGGGTGCGGCCGCCGGCGCTTGGTGTGGTGACGGTGCCGACGTGGCAGCCGGGCATGAAGGTGGCCGTGTTGCGGTGCTGCCCGCTTTCGACCTTTGGGGGATATTTTCGCGATGGAGGATATTTCGGATTTGGGGTGCGTCGTCTAACAAATCGTCAAAAGTTGGTGACTGGTGGTTTCTGTTGCTAGCATTACGTCCTCCGCGGTGAGCATCCCCGTGGAGGGTAATCGACCAGGCTTGATATGCCCGGCCCTCGGCCCAACTCCCCCATCGAAAAGGACCTTTTCATGCCCAAGTCATGGATTGTCGCCGTCTTGCTCTGCTTCTTCCTGGGCGCGCTCGGCGTCCACCGCTTCTACGTCGGCAAGATCGGCACCGGCATCCTCCAGCTCATCACCCTCGGTGGGCTGGGCGTCTGGGTGCTGATCGACTTCATCATGATCCTCGTCGGGAAGTTCAACGACAAGCAGGGCCAGCCCCTAGCCAAATAGCACAAAATAGCACCCAATAACGCTACATGGCGCCAAACAGAACGACAAAACGGGTTTAGCGCCTGAACAAAACGGGTTTAGCACCTGCAAAACGGGTTTAGCGCCTGAAGTGGCGGCCGACGGCGTCGCCGAAAAGCATCAGGTCGCAGAACGCACGAAGGGGTACGGCGGAATTCCGCCGTACCCCTTCAAATGCTGAAAAGTCAGACCTGGATGCGACGCTCCACAGCGTTGACGATCTCGGCGATCGCCTCCTCCACGGGCACGCCGTTCTTCTGCTCGCCACTGCGGTAGCGGAACGAGACCGCCCCGTTGGCGATGTCGTCGTCACCGGCCAGCAGCATGAACGGGACCTTCGACTTCTGGGCGTTGCGGATCTTCTTCTGCATCCGGTCGTCGGCCGTGTCGACCTCGATCCTGATGCCGCGCTCGCGCAGCTTCTTGGCCACGTCCTGGAGGTAGGGGATGTGCGCGTCGGCGATCGGGATGCCGACGACCTGCACGGGGGCCAGCCACGGAGGGAAGGCGCCCGCGTAGTGCTCGACCATCACGCCGAAGAAGCGCTCGATCGACCCGAACAGCGCCCGGTGGATCATGACGGGCTGCTTGCGGGTGCCGTCGGCCGCCTGGTATTCGAGCTCGAACAGCTCGGGCAGGTTGAAGTCGAGCTGGATCGTCGACATCTGCCAGGTGCGGCCGATGGCGTCGCGTACCTGCACGGAGATCTTCGGCCCGTAGAAGGCCGCGCCGCCCGGGTCGAGCACGAGCTCCAGGTGTTCGGACTCGGCGACCTCGCGCAGCGTCTCGGTCGCCTCCTCCCACGCGTCGTCGGAGCCGACGAACTTCTCCGGATCCTTGGTGGACAGCTCCAGGTAGAAGTCGTCGAGCCCGTAGTCACGCAGCAGGTCGAGGACGAAGCGCAGCAGCGAGGCCAGCTCGTCGCGCATCTCCTCGCGGGTGCAGTAGATGTGGGCGTCGTCCTGGGTCAGGCCGCGCACCCGGGTCAGGCCGTGGACGACGCCTGACTTCTCGTAGCGGTAGACGGTGCCGAACTCGAACAGCCGCAGCGGCAGCTCGCGGTAGGACCGCCCGCGCGCCCGGAAGATCAGGTTGTGCATCGGGCAGTTCATCGGCTTGAGGTAGTAGCGCGCGCCCTCGAGCTCCATGGGCGGGAACATCCCGTCGCGGTACCAGTCGAGGTGGCCCGAGACCTGGTACAGCTTCTCCTTGGTGATGTGCGGCGTGTTGACGAACTCGTAGCCCGCCTCCTCGTGCTTGCGCCGCGAGTAGTCCTCCATCACCCGGCGGATCACGCCGCCCTTGGGGTGGAAGACCGCCAGGCCGGAGCCCAGCTCGTCGGGGAAGGAGAACAGGTCGAGCTCGGCGCCCAGCTTGCGGTGGTCGCGCTTCTCGGCCTCCTCCAGCATCTTGAGGTAGTCGTCCTGCTTGTCGCGCGACTCCCACGCGGTGCCGTAGATGCGCTGCAACTGCGGGTTCTTCTCGCTGCCCCGCCAGTAGGCGCCACCGGAGCGCATGAGCTTGAAGGCCGGGATGGACCTGGTGGACGGCACGTGCGGGCCGCGGCAGAGGTCCTTCCAGCACAGCTCGCCGGTCTTGGGGTCGAGGTTGTCGTAGATGGTCAGCTGACCCGCGCCGACCTCGACGCTCTCCTCCTCGAGCGAGCCGCCCTTGAGGCCGATGAGCTCGAGTTTGTACGGCTCCCCGGCCAGCTCCTCGCGGGCCTCGTCGTCGGAGACGGCCCGGCGGGAGAACAGCTGCCCCTGCTTGACGATCTCGCGCATGCGCTTCTCGACGCGCTTGAGATCGTCGGGGTGGAACGCCTGCTCGACGTCGAAGTCGTAGTAGAAGCCGTTTTCGACGGGCGGCCCGATGCCCAGCTTGGCCCCGGGGAACAGCTCCTGCACCGCCTGCGCCATGACGTGGGCGGTGGAGTGGCGGACGATGGCCCGGCCCTCGTCGCTGGAGACCTCGATCGGCTCGACGACGTCGCCATCGGCGACCTGGTGGGCCAGGTCGCGGGCCTCGCCGTTGACCCTGGCGGCGATGACGGTGCGGCCGTCGGCCTCCAGCGCGTCACCGGCCGTCGTGCCGGCCGCGACCACACGCTCGGCTCCGGCGAGGGTGATGCGTAGCTCGGCTGACACGGTGACTCCCTTGGATAGCACTGTTGGTGGTAAGCACCGATGCTATCGCGGGTGAAACCCCAGCCTTGTCAGGTCTTCCCGGCTCCCGCGGAAGACGTTCCGATCCAGCGGGCTGTTGGCGTATTGGTGAATCGTCCACTCTCCCCATGGACCGGGCACCAGCGGCTCGCCGCAGGGCTTCTCCGGGTTGGCGATCCACAGCGGATAGTCACCGAGCCCCGCGCAGTGACCTCCGCGGGCGAACCACGGGAAGGTGTAGACGAACGGGCGCACGCCGCCGTGCCGCTCGACGTAGCGGCACCAGCGGCGGGCGTACTGGGCGACCTGCTCGGGCCGGGCACCGTCGTTGCTCTCCAGGTCGAGCGCGACGAGGTCGCCGCGGCGAAAGCCGCCCGCCGCCCCGACCGCGTTCAGGAAGTGGCGGGCCTGCTCGCCGGGGTCGCCCTTCGGGCGGGCGAAGTGGTAGGCACCGCAGACGATCCAGCTCTCCCGCATGCCCTGCCAGTTGCGGGCGAAGTACGCGTCGGTGTAGTCACCGCCCTCGGTGGCCTTGGCGAAGGCGAAGGCCACCCCGGCTCCCGCGTGGCCGGTCCAGTCGACGGAACCTTGCCAGTTGGACACGTCTATGCCATGCAGCAAGCGCTTCACCTTGCGGGAGTTTATTCGGATGCCTCCCGGTCACCCCACCGACGCGCCGGTCAGGCTGATCAGAGCCGGTCAGGGCCGTTCAGGGCCGGTCAGAGAAGTGTCTTGAGGAATGCCCTGGTGCGTTCCCGATGGGCGAACTCGGAGGCCACGAACTCCGTCACCCCGGCCTTGGCCAGCCCGTCGAGCTGGGCGCGCACGCTGTCCTCGTCGCCGACGATCGCCACGTCACCGGGAGCGGCCGCGCCCTCCCGGTCGAGCATGGCCCGGTAGGAGGGCAGCTGGCCGTAGATGGCGAAGATCTCGTTGGCGCGGGCCCTGGTGGCCTCGACGTCGTCGGTGACGCTGATCGGCAGCGAGCAGACCACGCGTGGCGCGGGCCGCCCGGCTTCGCTCGCGGCGGCGGTGATGGTGGGCGCGACGTGCTCGGCGACCGTCTTGGGGCCGGTCATCCAGAGCACGGTGCCGTCGGCGACGGTGCCGGCCAGCTTGAGCATGCGCGGGCCCAGAGCCGCGATCAGCACGCGCAGTCCCGCTCCCGGCGTGGTGAGCCGGGCGTGGGCCTTGAGGGTCTCGCCGTCGTAGTCCACCTGCTCGCCGCGCGTGGCCGGCATCAGGATCTCCAGGTATTCCTTCATGTGCCGGCCCGGCCGCTCGAAGCTGTAGCCGAACATGTTCTCGATGACCACCTGGTGCGACAGGCCGATGCCGAGCGACAGCCGCCCGCGTACCGCCGCGTTGACCGTCATGGCCTGCTGGGCGAGCGCGAGGGGGTGACGCGGGAAGGTCGGCACCACGGCGGTGCCGAGCTCGATGCCGGGCACCTGGCTGCCCGCCACTGCCAGCGTGGTGAGGGCGTCGAGGCCGAAGATGTGCGAGAGCCACGCGGAGGCGAAGCCCTCGTCGGCGGCCTTGGCGAGCTTGTCGCGGAGCCCGCCCAGCGGGTCCGGATCCTGAGATTCGTTCAGGAGCAGTCCGATACGCATGGCAACAGAACTCCATTCTAGTGACTGACGCGAGTCTAGCCGACCCTCTCTGAGCGGCCACTCGTAAAGTGGCCTCATGACCCACGAACGCGCCGGACAGCCCGCCCAGCCCGCCGACCTGGTCGACGTGGCCAAGCTGGTCACCGCCTATTACGCCCTCCACCCCAATCCCGACGAGGTGGCGCAGCGGGTGGCGTTCGGCACCTCCGGGCATCGTGGCTCGTCGCTGAACACGGCGTTCAACGAGGATCACATCCTCGCCACCAGCCAGGCGATCTGCGAGTACCGCCACGCCCAGGGCACGGACGGGCCGCTGTTCCTCGGCGTCGACAGCCACGCGCTCTCGGAGCCCGCTCGGGTGTCGGCGCTGGAGGTGTTCGCGGCCAACGGGGTGCGGGTCCTCATCGACAGCCGCGACGGCTACACGCCGACGCCCGCCGTCTCGCACGCGATCCTCACCTACAACCGCGGCCGGTCCACGGGGCTGGCGGACGGGGTGGTGATCACGCCGTCGCACAACCCGCCGCCCGACGGCGGCTTCAAGTACAACCCGCCGCACGGCGGCCCGGCCGACACCGACGCCACGACCTGGATCCAGGACCGGGCCAACCGCCTGCTGGCCGGGGGGATGAAGAACATCCTCCGCGTTCCGTACACGAAGGCTCTGCGGGCGGACACGACCGGGCGCTACGACTTCGTCGGCGCCTATGTCGGCGACCTGCCCTCGGTGCTCGACCTCGACGCGATCAGGTCGGCGGGGGTACGCATCGGCGCGGACCCCCTCGGTGGAGCCAGCGTCGCCTACTGGGGGGAGATCGCCGAGCGGCACCGGCTGGACCTGACCGTGGTCAACCCGCTGGTGGACCCGACCTGGCGGTTCATGACGCTCGACTGGGACGGCAAGATCCGGATGGACTGCTCGTCGCCGTACGCCATGGCCTCGCTCATCGCCGACAGCGGCGACTACCAGATCTCCACCGGCAACGACGCCGACGCCGACCGGCACGGCATCGTCACGCCCGACGGCGGGCTGATGAACCCCAACCACTACCTGGCCGTGGCGATCTCCTACCTCTACGCCCACCGCGAGGGCTGGCCCGCGGGCGCCGGGATCGGTAAGACGATGGTCAGCAGCAGCGTCATCGACCGCGTGGCGGGCTCGCTCGGGCGGCGGCTCTACGAGGTGCCTGTGGGCTTCAAGTGGTTCGTGCCGGGGCTGCTGGACGGCTCGCTCGGGTTCGGCGGCGAGGAGAGCGCGGGGGCCTCGTTCCTGCGCCGCGACGGGTCGGTGTGGACGACGGACAAGGACGGCGTGATCATGGCGCTGCTGGCGTCGGAGATCCTCGCGGTCACGGGGCGCTCGCCGAGCGAGCACTACAAGGAGCTCACCTCCCGGTACGGCGAGCCGGCGTACGCCCGGGTGGACGCGCCCGCGACGCGGGAGGAGAAGGCGGTGCTGGGCAAGCTGTCGGCCGACCAGGTCACGGCGACGTCGCTGGCCGGCGAGCCCATCACCTCGGTGCTGACGGCGGCACCCGGCAATGGGGCGGCGCTGGGCGGGGTGAAGGTGTCGACCGAGAGCGCCTGGTTCGCGGCCCGGCCGTCGGGGACCGAGGACGTGTACAAGATCTACGCCGAGTCCTTCCAGGGGCCCGAGCACCTGGCCGAGGTCCAGAAGGAGGCCCGCTCCCTGGTCTCGGCCACCCTGGGCTGAGGTCAGGTCAGTTCGCGGCCGGGCTGGGTGTCCACGCGGGTGCGGCCCAGGTCGGCGCGGCGGCCCGCCTCGACGCCGGCCCGGTAGCCGGTCCCGCTGGTGCGCGGCACGCTGAGCCGGATGCGCGGGTAGTGCGCCGCCACCACCCGCTCCACCTCCGCCCGCCGGTCGGCCAGTACGAGCGCGGTGCTCGCGGCGGGGGCCCGCTCCTCGGCCCGTGTCTCGGCCTCGCGCAGCAGCCGGTACACCTCGTCGGTGAACCCGAGCAGCCACGATCGCCGGTAGGCGCGGATCGCGGTGTCGGGCGGGCGTACCCGGGCCAGTCCCGTGGCCATCTGCAACAGCAGCGAGGTGGCCAGTACGTCGGCCCGTTCGAGGTCGGCGGCGAAGCCGAAGACGTGCACCCGCTGCCCGCCGTCGCCGCGCCCGATGAGCAGCGGCCGGCAGCGCAGGGCCTGCGCGACCAGGCTGACGAGCCGCGCCTTCTCCCGCGCCCACGGGTTGGGCAGGGTGACGATCCGGTCACCCGGCGCCTGACGGGTATCGGCCGGATCGAGGGAGTCGATGCCGTACTTGGCCATGAGCGACGCCGCCGCCGCCATGAACGTGGCCCGCTCATGCTCGTTGTCGGTACGTTCGGCCTTGGCCAGGAGCTTTCTGACCCGTTCGAGCGTGCGCTCCCTCAACCGGCCCCCCGGGCTCAGGACTTGGTGGTCAGCATCCGCCCGTCGTCGGCGATGGCCGGGAAGGCGCCGGTGTCCACGATGCCATGCTGTTGGTACAGAGCCTCGATGAGCGCGTGCGCCTCGGGCTCCAGCTTCCACAGGGCACGATACTGGCGGGCGGCGGGCAGTGAGAGGCCGATCTCCTGCGCGATGTCGATCGTGCGCGGCACGATGCCCTTGGCGATCTGCCTGTCCCAGTAGTCGCGGGCGGAGCGCATCAGCGCGGCCCGCTGGGCGGTGTCGACGACCTGCGGCGTGGTGTCGAACACCTGGATGTCCTCGTCGTCGTCCTGGACGAGCTCGACCAGCGCGGGCGGTAGGGCGGGGCGGGCCGGCACGGGGTGGTGGTCGGCCTCCGGCTCCCAGGGCACGCGGGGGTCGGCGTCGATGAGGGCGGAGGTGTTGTACAGAGCGGCGATCTGGGCGAGCAGCGCCTCCTGGCGGCCCTGGTCGACGGCCAGCCCGGTGTGCTCGACGGCCTGGTCCATGGCCTTGTCGAGCTTGGCCAGCGCGCCGCGCACCTTGCGCTCGGACGCGCCGCCCTCGCGCAGCGACTTGGCCCGCTTGGCGGCCAGCGCGACGCGGGTGAGCCTGCGGTGTGCGTCGACCTCGCTCGCGGTCCGGTCGCTCACCTCGGCCAGGCCCACCCTGACCAGAAACCGTTCGGGGGTGAGGCGCCAGTTGATGCGGCCGGTGCCCCTGATGCGGTGCCGCTCGATGGCCATGCCGCGCTCCCACAGCCAGGCGGCGACCAGCGGCGCGGCGAGCCGGAAGAGGGCTTCGGGCGCGCTGCGCGCGTCCATGCTGGACAGTACGGCGGTCAGGCAGGTCAGCGCCCACACGGCGATGCCGTCGATGCCGGCGGAGAAGTTCTCGCGCATGTTGCGGCGTGCCCGTACGGCCGAGGTGATGATCGCGACCTCGATGAAGGCGAACAGCAGCAGCCGCAGCGGCCCGTCGAGGCCGAGCACGTCACCGGAGAAGCGCCACATGCCCTGGGCGGAGACACCGGTGGCGATGGAGGCGGCCACGACGGTCAGGACGTCCTCGATGGGACGTGGGGCGATATAGCGCGCGACGACGAAGGAGAGGGCCCGCCAGGCGACCCTGAGTATCAGGTAGGCGAGCACCAGCCCGGCCAGGCCCAGCAGCGCTATGACCGCGGTGGCGAACGGCTTGTCGGCGACGTAGGCAGCTATTTCCTCGAATGTGGTGGGCATCAGTCACTATCCGTGAGGCTCAAACTCCGCTTATAGCGAGATCATCGCAGAATGTGGCGTACCTGTACGCCAAACGGCCTCTGCCGCCCCGCTTTGCCCACGTTTACCACAATCATCCCCCGGCACAGGAGACCTCGCGTTCATGAAGGTCGTGACGCAGAATGGAGCCGGTCGGCCTAGGAGGCTTCGTGAGCAAGCGATCGCGCAGACGCCGTGCTCTCCCCAGTGGGGCTCCGAGCTGGCTGCCCGGGTTCGGTCCGGGCGAGCCGCACGGCCCCGACGACGAGGATTTCCCGTTCGACGAACCGGGCGGAGGAGAAGGCGGGGTGCGCGAGCCACGCCGGCCCAAACCGGCGCCGCCGTCACTGATGGCGGAGGCCCTGTTGCCCGAGCCTCCGGTGCGGGCGCGCGACCGGTCGATCCCATCTCCGGACGAGGTCACGAGCATGCCGGCGCTCGGCTGAGCCTGGCCAGATCGCGTCCTGCGGATGGGACCATCTATGTAGGGATTTATCCCAACAAAGTGTGATGTATCCCAGCAGGACGGATTTCGATGGCAGACTCAGAGTTCCCGCTCGTCCAGTTCATGCGCGAGGGCTTCGACCCGGTGGCCGAGCTCGGCCGCATCCGCACCGAGCAGCCGGTGTTCCCGATGTCGATCCCGGGAGACCAGACGGTCTACCTGGTCACCCGCTACGACGACGTGCGCAGCGTGCTCGCCGACCATGAGCGGTTCAGCAACGACTTCGGCAACGTGATCGGTCTGGGCACCAACCAGGAGGATCCGGGGGGCCTCGGCTTCCGCGATCCGCCTGAGCACACCAGACTGCGCAAGTACCTGACGCCGGAATTCACCGTGCACCGCCTGCGCCGGCTGGTGCCGCGCATCGAGGCCCTGGTCGAGGAGTGCCTGGACCGGATGGCGGCCAACGGGTCGGCCGCCGATCTGGTGGAGGCGTTCGCGCTGCCGATCCCCTCTCTGGTCGTGTGCGAGCTGCTGGGTGTGCCGTACGAGGAACGGTCCGAATTCCTGAAGATCAGCACGAACCGCTTCGACCTCACCGCCGGGCCCGAGGCCTCCCTTCAGGCGATCAACGACGCGATGGCGTACCTGACGGACCTGGTCGCCCGCGAACGGCTGAACCCCGGCGAGGGCCTGCTCGGCGAGCTGCTGCGCGAGCACGGCGACGACCTCGACGACCGGACGCTGGCCAGCATGGCCGACGGCCTGCTCACCGGCGGCCACGACACCAGCACGAGCATGCTCGCGCTGGGCACGCTCTGGCTGCTGGAGAACCCCGAGCAGGCCGCCCGGGTGCGCGAGGACAACCGCTACGCCGAGCAGATGGTCGAGGAGCTGCTGCGCTACATGACCGTGGTGCAGGTGGCCTTCCCCCGCTTCGCCCGCGAGGACCTGGAGCTGTTCGGCCACTCGATCAAGAAGGGCGAGATGGTGCTCTGCTCGCTCACGGCGGCCAACCGCGACCCCCACCTCGGCGAGGGGATCGAGGAGGTCCGGCCGGAGCGCCCGACGACGGGCTCGCACCTGGCCTTCGGCCACGGCATCCACCGCTGCGTCGGGGCGCCCCTGGCCCAGATGGAGATGCGGATCGCCTTCCCCGCGCTGCTGCGGCGTTTCCCGGGGCTCCGGGTGGCCGGTGAGGTGCCGTTCAGAAAGCTCGCCATCGTCTATGGCGTGGAGAAGCTACCCGTAGCGTGGTAGAGCGGTTACGTTCACAGAGTGAACGAGCCCGTCATCGACCTGACCGCGATCAGCGCCGTCGTGTTCGACACCGACGGCGTGGTCACCGACACCGCTCGGGGGCACGCGGCCGCCTGGAAGCACGTCTTCGACGCGTTCCTGCGCGGCCGCTCGGCGCCTTTCGACATCCGCGACGACTACCTGCGGCACGTCGACGGCCGTCCGCGTCTGGACGGCGTCCGTACCTTCCTCGCCTCGCGCGGCATCACGCTGCCGGAGGGCGCCGCCGACGACGAGGCGGGGGCGCCCACCGTGCACGGCCTGGGCCTGGCCAAGGACCGGCTGTTCATGTCGCAGGTGGACAAGTATGGAGTGGCCGCCTTCCCCTCGACCGTGGCGCTGCTGCACGAGCTGCGCCAGCGGGGCGCGCGCACGGCGGCCGTCTCCGCCAGCCTGCACGGCCGCCGGCTGGTCGGCTCGGCGGGTGTGCTGCACCTGTTCGACGTGCTGGTCGACGGCAACGACGCGGCCCTGATGAACCTGCCGGGCAAGCCGGACCCCGCGCTGTTCCTGGAGGCGGTGCGCCGCCTGGCGCTGCCCGCGCCCAAGGCGGCCCTGGTGGAGGCCACCCTGCCGGGGATCGAGGCGGGCCGCAAGGGTGGCTTCGGGCTCGTCGTCGCGGTCGACCGGCACGGCGAGACCACCGAGCTGAGCGCGCAGGGCGCGGACGTGGTGGTGAAGGACCTCGCCGAACTGGCCGTACGCGGAAGGGTCCTACCCTTTACGTCGTGACGGTCCTCATCGATCCCCCCGCCTGGCCGGGCCCGCGCGGCCTCATGTGGTCGCACCTGGTCAGCGACAGCTCCCTGGAGGAGCTGCACGCCTTCGCGCTCCGGCTCGGCGTGCCGGAGCGGGCCTTCGACCGGGACCACTACGACGTGCCCGAGACCGTGCACGCCCGTGCCGTGGAGCTGGGCGCGGAGGCGGTCAGCTCGCGCGAGCTACTGCGCCGCCTCATCGCCGGCGGCCTGCGCCGCCGCAAGCGCCACTAGCTCGGCGCTCATGTTGGCCCGTGCGCGCTCCTCCCACAGCTCGTACGCCTCGTCGGTGCGATAGAGCCGGGGTACGGCCAGGAGCCTGCGCAGCACCGCGGCCCGCCCCTGGCGGAAGAGCTCGTCGGGCACGTGCGCGTACTCCTGGCGGATGTGCGCCGTGTAGGGCTCGTAGTCCGGACCGCCCAGGACCGCCAGGTCCGCGTCGCACAGGACGGCGCCGTCGCGGTCGCCCTCGGCCAGCGTGTCGTGCGCGGCCGTCAGCCGTACCAGCCTGGCCACCTCGGCGACCCGGTCGGCGGGCACGCCGCAGCGGGGCAGCCGCGACTGGGCCAGCTGGGCGCTGCGCTCCTCGTCCCAGCCCGGCCGCCCGTCGTAGACGGCGTCGTGGAACCAGGCGGCCAGCCGTACCGCGACGCGGTCGGCGGCGGCGTCGGCGAGCCGGTCGATGGCGGCGAGCACGGCGGCGAGATGGGCGAGTGTGTGGTAGCGGCGGTGCGGCTCGGCCCAGCGGGCGACCAGCTCCGCTCCGGTGGCCCTGGCCGCCGGAGAGTCCGCCACCAAGGTGAGCCAATCCTCGCGCATGGAGACCACCGTAGATCACCCCAACCGGCGACTCACGAGCGCGGTGCCGGGCGGGCGCAACCCCGGGGTGCGCACTCGTCGGGGCCGCGTGTGTGCGGGCTGTATACCGGAATTTACCGGCTTGATAGCGTTCTTGGCATGGAGCCGACGGCAAGGGATCCCCGGCGCCTGCCCCGTTGGCAGGAACTGCGTGCCGTACTCCCGCCCCGGCCGCGGCCCTTCCCGTCGCGGGAGCGCCGGCTGGCGGCGGTGGCCGATCTGGCGGACATGCGGCGGCTGGCCTGGCGGCGCGCGCCACGGGTGGTGTTCGACTACGTCGACGGCGCGGCCGAGGCGGAGCGGTCGCTGGCCAGGTCGGTGGCGGCCTTCGCGCGGGCCGAGCTGCGGCCGCGGGTGCTGCGGGACGTCTCCGAGGCGCCCACGGCGGTGGAGGTGCTCGGCAAGCGGATCTCGATGCCGGTCGTGCTCGCGCCCACCGGGTTCACCCGGATGATGCACCGCGAGGGCGAGCGGGCCGTGGCCAGGGCGGCGGCGCGGGCGGAGGTGCCGTACACGCTGTCCACGATGGGGACCACGACGCCCGAGGAGGTGGTGGCGGCGGCGCCGGACGGCTGGAACTGGTTCCAGCTCTATGTCGTGCGCGACCGCGCGCGCAGCCAGGAGACGCTCGACCGGGCCCGTGAAGCGGGCATGGACGTGCTGGTCGTCACCGTGGACGTGCCGGTGGCGGGGGCGCGGCTGCGTGACGTGCGGCACGGCATGACGATGCCGCCCGCCCTGCGCTGGCGCGGCGTCCTGCAGGCGCTGAGCCGGCCGGCCTGGTGGTTCGACTTCATCACCAGCGAGCCGCTGCGCTTCGCCACGGTCGACGGCGCGCCGGACGACCTGGCGGGGATCACGAACCTGATGTTCGATCCGACGGTGACGCTGCGGGACCTGGAGTGGATCCGGTCGGTCTGGCCGGGCCGGCTGCTGGTCAAGGGCGTGCAGCGGGTGGACGACGCCAAGGATCTGGCGGCCGTGGGAGTGGACGGGCTGGTCGTCTCCAACCACGGCGGACGTCAGCTGGACCGCGCCCCCACCCCGCTGGAGCTGCTGCCCGAGGTGGTGGCCGCGGTCGGCGACCGCACGGAGGTGTTCCTGGACGGCGGGGTACGCAGCGGCGCGGACATCGCCATCGCGGTGGCGCTGGGCGCGCGGGCCTGCTTCGTCGGCCGGGCCTACCTGTACGGGCTGATGGCGGGCGGTGAACCCGGCGTGGACCGGGTGCTGGCCATGCTGCGCGCCGAGCTGGTCCGCACCCTGCAACTGCTGGGTGTGGGCGGTGTCGAGGGGCTCGACCCCGACTGCGTACGCCTGCGGTAAGCAACGCGGACAAACCCTTTTCCGGTTTACGGTCTGGTTACGGCGAATGAATTCCTCGCCGTAACCCTTGGCAGTCCACCCGCCAGACACCTATCGTTCAGTGCAATGCCACACATTACTGATGAAGAGCTGGTGTCCGAGCACGTCAGGCCGGTCACCGTCCACATCGTGGGCGGCCTGCTGCATGCCTGGCAGCTCAGGAACAGCACGGCCACGGTCCCCCACGCCATCGAGCGGCTGCGCGCCGCCGGGAACGTGGACAACCTCGGCCGCCTGCTGGTGGACGACCCGCCCCCGTACCGGGGCCGCTACCCGTTCCTCGACACCGACCTGTACAAGACGCTCGAAGGGCTGGCGTACGAGCTGGCCACGGGCACCGCGGCCGAGCCCGTACGGGAGTTCTACGAGGAGGTCGTCGGGCTGCTGGAGCGGGTCCAGGCGGACGACGGCTACCTCAACTCCTTCTTCCAGGACCCGGCCGCCACCAAGAAGCCGTGGGAGGACCTGGCCTGGGGGCACGAGCTGTACAACCTGGGCCACCTCATCCAGGCCGCCGTCGCCGCCGCCCGGCACCTGGGCGACAGGCGACTGCTCGCGGTGGCGGTCAAGTTCGCCGACCTGGTCGTGGACCGCTACGGCGAGGGCCGCGAGGAGGCCGTCTGCGGTCATCCGGAAGTGGAGATGGCGCTGGTCGAGCTGTTCAGGGAGACGGGCGAGCGCGCCTATCTCACCCAGGCCCGGCTGTTCGTCGACCGGCGCGGCCACGGGCACCTGAAGCACAGCATCTTCACCGCCGAGTACTTCCAGGACCACCTGCCCTTCCGCGACCTGCCCTCGGTGACCGGCCACGCCGTGCGCATGGCCTACCTGGCAGCCGGCGCGGCCGACGTGTACCTCGAGACGGGGGACCGCTCCCTGCTGGAGGCGCTGGAGCGGCTGTGGGACGACATGGTGGCCACCAAGCTCTACGTCACCGGCGGACTGGGCAGCCGCCACTCCGACGAGGCCATCGGCGACCGGTACGAACTGCCGTCCGAACGCGCCTACAGCGAGACCTGCGCGGCCATCGGCACCATGCAGTGGGCGTGGCGGATGTTCCTGGCCACCGGCGGCGCCAAGTACCTCGACGCGTTCGAGCGGATCCAGTACAACGCCTACGCCGTGGGGCTGTCGGCCGAGGGCACCGCCTTCTTCTATGACAACCCGCTCCAGCGCCGCCCCGACCACGAGCAGCGCAGCGGCGCGGAGGACGGCGGCGACCCGCTGCGCCGGCCGTGGTTCACCTGCCCCTGCTGCCCGCCGAACATCGTGCGCTGGATGACCCAGCTCGGCGACCACATGGCCGCCGAACGCGACGGCGCGCTGCTGATCGCCGCCTACGCCGCGGCCAGGATCGACACCGAGGCGCTCGGGCTGACGATGGACAGCGACTACCCGTGGGACGGCGACGTGCGCCTGGTCCTGGACCGGGCGCCCGACGGACCGTACACGATCATGCTGCGCGTGCCGGGCTGGGCCAAGAACGTGACGGTCACCGTCAACGGCGCGGCGGCCGACGCCACCGCGCGGGACGGGTGGCTGAGCGTCGAGCGGATCTGGCGCGCGGGCGACGAGGTACGCCTGAACCTGCCGATGCCGGTCAGGGCGCACGGCTCGCACCCCCACCTCGACGCCACCCGGGGCGCGGCCAGCCTGGCGCGCGGCCCGCTGGTGTACTGCGTCGAACAGCAGGACTGCCCTGTAGACGTCGACGACCTGGTCCTACCACGCATTGTTAACGCCAACATCGCCAGGTCGGAAGGCGCGGTCGTCCTCCAGGTGGAGGCGGCCACGGCACCGCCGCCGTCCGCGGAGCTCTACCCCGAGCTGCCGCAGGAGCGGGCGTTCCCGGAGACGACGGTCACCCCGACCTTCGTCCCGTACTTCATGTGGGGCAACCGTAGCCCCGAGGCCATGCGGGTGTGGGTTCGCCATGCGTGACCCCCACCCAATGGATTGATTCAGAAAGAAGGCGACATGAGGAGATCGGCTGCGCTTTCGGGCGTCGCGGTGAGTGCCATGCTGGCGCTCGCGGCCTGCGGGGGCGGCGGCGCCGCCCCCTCCACCTCCACCGGATCCGGCGCGTCCGGCTCGTCCGCGAAGCCCGCCACCGGTGGCACCGTGCACTTCCTGCTAAAGGCGGACTTCTCCCACCTGGATCCCGTCCGCGGCTGGGACGGCGGCGTCAACAACTTCTACCGGCTCATCTACCGGAACCTGACCACCTTCGGCGCGGGCCCCGGCGCCGAGAGCACGAAGATCGTGCCCGACCTCGCCACCGACACGGGCAAGCCGTCCGACGGCGCCAAGACCTGGACCTTCACCCTCAAGGACAACCTGTTCTTCGAGGACGGCACGCCGATCAACAGCGAGGCGGTGAAGTTCGGCGTCACGCGCGGCTTCGACCCCGAGGCCGGGATCGGCTCCCCGTACGCCAAGCTGCTCCTCGACGCGCCCAAGGACTACAAGGGCCCGTACGTCTCCGGCGATCTCGACACGATCGAGACCCCTGACGCCAAGACCATCGTCTTCCACCTCAAGAAGCCCTTCGCCGACTTCCCCAGTGCCCTGGCCATGGCCAACTTCATCCCCTTCCCCAAGGGCACCGGCGCCGCGGCCGCGTTCGACACCAAGCCGATCGCGTCGGGGCCGTACAAGGTGGCCAGTTACAACCGCGGCTCCTCGCTCAAGCTGGTGCGCAACCCGCAGTGGAAGGCCGAGACCGACACCGTCAGGTCGGCCAAGCCGGACGCCTGGGAGTGGACGTTCGGGCTGGACGCGGCCACCATCGACGAGCGCATGCTGGCCGGACAGGGCACCGACGCCGACGCCGTCGGGAGCACGATCCAGGCGGCGACCGTGGCCCGGGTGCAGACTCCGCAGCTCAAGGCGCGCTCGCTGAGCGGGCTCAACGGCTGCACCACCTACATGGGCCTGAACACCACCAAGAAGCCGCTCGACGACGTGCGGGTGCGCCAGGCGATCAACTACGCCATCAACAAGGACACCGTGGTGGCCGGGATGGGCGGTTCGAGCCTGGCGGCCAAGGGCACCTCCATCCAGCCGCCGACGGTCGTCGGCCGGGTCGACTACGACCCCTATCCCACCGACCCCGAGGCGGCCCGCAAGCTGCTCGCCGAGGCGGGCCTGGCCAACGGCTTCAGCCTCACCCTCGACACCCGGCCGGACCCGAAGATGGCGGCGGTCGCCGTGGCCATCCAGGAGGCGCTCAAGGCGGTGAAGATCGACGTCAAGATCAACAACATCGACACCTCGACGTTCTACGAGGTGATCGGCACACCCGCGCAGCAGCACGACGCCGCCGTCACCGGCTGGTGCCCCGACTGGGCGTCCGGCGCGACGTTCCTGCCGCCGCTGTTCGACGGCCGCAACATCACCGCCAAGGGCAACCAGAACATCGCCCAGATCAACGACAAGGCGATCAACAAGCGCATCGACGAGATCGCCGCGATGCCCGACGTCACGGCCGCGAACGCCGCCTACGGCGAGCTGGACAAGGAGATCATGAAGCTGGCGCCGATCGTGCCGCTGGCCTATGAGAAGTACGTCATCGTCTCTGGCGCCAACATCGCCGGCGCGTACCAGTCCGCCGCCTTCTCCGGGGGCATCGACCTGGTTTCCGTCGGGCTGGCCAAGCCGGGCAAGTAACCGATGACCACCACCACCCTCCGACCGGCGGGCGCCCCCGTGGCGCCCGCCACCTCGGCCCGGCGGGTCGCCGGCGCGCTGCTGCACGACTGGGCGGCCGTGCTCAGCACGGCCTTCCTCGCGCTGATCCTGCTGATGGCGATCTGCGCGCCGCTGATCTCCGCGATCACCGGCCACGGGCCGAACGACTTCGACAGCGCCGCCATCGACACCGACCTCGGCGGGCTGCCGCGCGGCTCGCTGGGCGGGATCAGCGCCGACCACCTGCTCGGTGTGGAGCCGCAGAACGGCCGCGACATCCTGGCCCGCATCGCGTACGGCGCGCGCGTCTCACTGCTGATCGCGGCCGCGGCCACCGTGCTGACCACCCTGCTCGGGGTGGTGCTCGGCATGCTGGCCGGCTTCTACCAGGGCTGGGTCGATCAGGCGATCTCCCGGATCATGGACTTCCTGATGGCCTTCCCCGCCCTCATCTTCATGATCGCGATCCTGTCCTCGCTGCCGACGGGCAACCGGTCGGTGCTGCTGGTGGTGGTGATCAGCGTCTTCGGCTGGCCCTACCTCGCCCGCGTGGTGCGCGGCCAGACGCTGACGCTGGTGAACAGGGAGTTCGTCGAGGCAGCCCGGGTGTCGGGCGCCTCGACGGGCGTCCTGGTGTTCAGGGAGATCCTGCCGAACCTGCGCAGCTCGCTGATCGTGATGACCACGCTGGCCGTGCCCGGCTACGTCGGCACCGAGGCGGGGCTGTCGTTCCTGGGCGTCGGCGTGGCCCCGCCGACACCGTCCTGGGGGCAGATGATCTCCAGCTCCGTGGGCTGGTACGCCGTGGACCCGATGTACTTCGCGGTGCCCGGCGCCTTCCTGTTCTGCACCGTGCTGTCCCTGACCGTGCTCGGGGACCGCCTGCGTGCCGCCTTCGACGCCGGGGAGGCCTCCTGATGGCGCGTTATGTCGCCGGGCGGTTCGCCGGCATCGTGGTGATCCTGTTCCTGGTCTGCCTGTTCACCTTCATCATCTTCTTCACGCTGTCGCCGGATCCGGCGCTGATGATCTGCGGGAAGACGTGCACGCCCGAGCGGATCGACCAGATCCGCGGGGTGCTCGGGCTTGACAAGCCGTTCTTCACCCAGTTCTGGACGTTCCTGGCGGCCATCTTCGTCGGCCGGGACTACGGCTCCGGGGCCAACCTGATCCACTGCGCGGCCCCGTGCCTGGGCTACAGCTTCCAGACCAATCAGTCGGTCTGGGAGATGGTCGTGGACCGGCTGCCGGTCAGCGCGACCGTCGCGATCGGCGCCGCGGTGCTCTGGCTGCTGATCGGCATCCTGGCCGGGCTGGTCAGCGCGGTGAAGGAGGGCACCTGGTGGGACCGTACCGCGATGGGGCTGGCCCTCGGCGGGTCGAGCATCCCCAACTACGTGCTGGCGCTGGCGCTGCAGTACGTGCTGGTGGTGTGGCTGCAGGTCCTGCCCTTCCCCTCGGCGGTCTCCTTCTCCGACGGGCCGCTGCTGTGGTTCCAGTCGTACCTGATGCCCTGGGTCGTGCTGGCCACCGGCTACGCCTGCCTCTACGCGCGGCTGACCAGGGCCAACGTGATCGACACGCTGGCGGAGAACTTCATGCGCACGGCGCGGGCCAAGGGCCTGCCGCCCATGCTCACCATGCGGCGGCACGCGCTGCGGCCCGCGCTGACCCCGATCGCCACCATCTTCGGCATGGACTTCGCGGCCCTGCTGGGCGGCGCGCTCATCACCGAGACGGTCTTCGGCCTCAACGGGGTGGGCAAGATGGCCGCCGACTCGATCGCCAAGAACGACCAGCCGGTGATCATGGCGGTGACGCTGCTCGCCGCGTTCTTCGTGGTGGTGGGCAACCTGGTGGTCGATCTCGTCTACACCACGCTGGACCCGAGAGTGAGGATCACCGCGAAATGAGTGACCTGCTTGTCGTGGAGGACCTCACCGTCACCTTCCCCACCACCCGGGGGCCGGTGGACGTCGTCAAGGACGTCTGCTTCACCGTCGGGAGCGACGAGACCGTCGGCATCGTCGGCGAGTCCGGCTCGGGCAAGTCGATGACCAGCCTCGCGATCATGGGGCTGCTGCCCCGAGGGGCGGTGACCCGGGGCAGCATCCGGCTGGACGGCACCGAGCTGCTCGGCCGCAGCGACAAGGACATGCGCCGGATCCGGGGGGACCGGATCTCGATGGTCTTCCAGGACCCGCTGTCGTCGCTGAACCCGTACTACACCGTGGGCCTGCAGATCGAGGAGGTCTACCGGGCCCACCGGGGCCGCTCGCGCAAGGCGGCGCGCAAGGTCGCGATCGAGGCGCTGGAGCAGGTGGGCCTGCCCGACCCGGAGCGGCGGGTGGACTACTACCCGCACCAGTTCTCCGGCGGGCAGCGGCAGCGCGTCATGATCGCGATGGCGCTGGTCTGCTCCCCCGCCCTGCTCATCGCCGACGAGCCGACCACCGCGCTCGACGTGACCGTCCAGGCGCAGATCCTGCGCCTGCTCGCCGACCTGCGGCGGGAGAGCGGCACCGGGATGGTGTTCATCACGCACGACCTCGCGGTGATCAGCTCGATCGCCACGCGCGTCCTGGTGATGTGCCGGGGCGAGCAGGTCGAGTACGACACCGCCGAGCAGGTCTTCTCCGATCCGCGGCACGACTACACCCGCATGCTGCTGGACAGCGTGCCGCGTATCGACGACTCCCCCATCGACGAGGTGATGTCATGAGCGAGCCCCTGCTGAGGGCGAACGAGCTGACCAAGCGGTTCGTCACCCGCGGGCCGCTGGGCGGCAAGGCCGAGTTCGTCGCCGTCGACGGCGTCAGCTTCGACGTACGGCCGGGCGAGACGCTGGCCGTGGTGGGCGAGTCGGGCAGCGGCAAGTCGACGACCGCCCGCATGGTGGCCAAGCTGATCGAGCCGAGCGCGGGCACCCTGGAGTTCGAGGGCGAGGACATCACCGTCGCCAAGGGGGCCGCGCTGGCCCGCTACCGCGCCAACGTGCAGGTCGTCTTCCAGGACCCGTTCTCCTCGCTCAACCCCCGCCACACGGTCGAGCGCATCCTGATGGCGCCCCTGGTGTACCAGGGGATCCCCCCGACGGGCGGGAAGCGGGCGCACGCCAGGGAGCTGATGGAGCGGGTCGGGCTCGACCCGGACCACTCCCAGCGCTACCCCGCGCAGTTCTCCGGCGGCCAGGCCCAGCGGATCGGCATCGCCCGCGCGCTGGCCGTGCACCCCAAGCTGGTCATCTGCGACGAGGCGGTGTCCGCCCTGGACGTCTCCGTGCAGGCCCAGGTCATCGAGCTGCTGCGGCGGCTGCAGGCCGAGAGCGGCTTCAGCTACATCTTCATCGCCCACGACCTGGCCGTCGTCCGGCAGATCGCCCATCGGGTGGCGGTCATGAGCAAGGGGAAGATCGTCGAGCAGGGCCCGGTCGAGAGCGTCTTCGGCGACCCCCAGGACCCGTACACCCGTACGCTCCTGGCCGCCATCCCCCGCATCAACCCCGAATGGGACCGCAGGCGCCGTGAAGGGAGCCCTCGTTGAGCACGTACACGATTCCCGGGATGCGCGTGCGCGACCACGTGGTGGAGGTGCCGCTCGACTGGTCCGCGCCCGATGGGGCCACGATCACGGTGTTCGCCCGGGAGCTGGCCGATCCGGTGCGGGCGGCCGAGGACCTGCCGTGCCTGCTCTACCTGCAGGGCGGTCCTGGCGGCAAGGGCCCGCGCCCGATCGGCGTGAACGGCTGGCTCGGCCAGGCGCTCAAGACGCACCGGGTGATCCTGCTCGACCAGCGCGGCACCGGTCGCAGCTCGCGGATCGACGGGCGGGTCATGAGCGCGTTCGGTAGCGCGCCAGAGGCCGCCGACCACCTCGCCCACTTCCGCGCCGACTCGATCGTCGCCGACGCCGAGCACCTGCGGATGACCGTCTTCGGCGGCCGTCGCTGGGAGACGCTGGGCCAGAGCTACGGCGGGTTCCTCACGCTGACGTACCTGTCGCGGGCTCCGCAAGGGCTGCGCGCCTGCTACGTCACCGGAGGGCTGCCCGGCCTGAACCCGGACGCGGCGGAGGTCTACCGGCGCACCTATCCCCGCGTCGCGGCCAAGAACGCCGAGTTCTACCGCCGCTACCCGCACCACGTGGAGACCGTGGGCCGCCTGGCCGACCGGCTGGCCGCGCAGGACGTCCGGCTGCCCGACGGCGACGTGCTCACGGTACGGCGACTGCAGTCGCTCGGCATCGACTTCGGCATGAAGCCGGGCTACGAGCGCATGCACTGGCTGCTCGACGAGGCACTCGACGGCGAGCACGTGACGGACACCTTCCTGCACCAGGTGCTGGCCCGCTCCTCCTACAGCGACAACCCGCTGTTCGCCGCGCTCCAGGAGAGCATCTACGGCTCCGGCCCCGGAGCGACCGGCTGGGCCGCCGAGCAAGAGCGGGCCCGCCATCCGGCCTTCGCCGAGTCGGCCCGGCCGCTGCTGTTCACCGGGGAGATGATGTACCCCTGGATGTTCGCGGAGATCCGGGCGTTGCGCCCGTTCCGCGCGGCCGTGGAGCTGCTGGCCGAGCGGGCGGACTGGCCGCCGCTCTATGACCCGGTACGCCTGGCCGCCAACGAGGTTCCGCTGGCCGCCGCCGTGTATTACGACGACATGTACGTAGATTCCGGCCTGCAACTGGACACCGCCGCTCGAATCGGCAACGCCCAGGCGTGGGTCACCAACGAGTACGAGCACGACGGCCTGGGCGAGGAGCGTGTCTTCGCCCGGCTGACCGCACTGGTGCGTGACATCGGAGGAGGCATCACAGGTGACTGACGGCAGGCCCCCGAAACTGCTGGACATTCCCGCGTTCACTGACTACATCGGCAAGGGCTGGGACATCCCCGACCGCACCCCGACCGTGGTCCCCGGCGCCGCCGAGGCCGCCGCCGCCCACCGGGCCCGGCTCGGCGCCGCGCTCCCCGGCCGGACCGTCGTGGTGGCGGCGGGCCAGGCGCCGGTACGCAGCAACGACACCTCCTACGACTTCCGTCCCGGCAGCGACTTCTACTGGCTGACCGGCTGCGTGGCCGAGGACGCCGTGGCGGTGATCAGGGACGGCGACGCGGTCGTGTACCTGCCCGTCCCCGCCTATCCCGGCGAGCCGGGCTTCTTCGCCGACGCCGCCCACGGTGAGCTGTGGGTGGGCGCCGCCCCCGGACTGGCCGAGTGGTCGGCGGCGCTGGGCGTGCCGGTCAGGCCGCTGACCGACTTCGACGGCACGGTCTCCACCGACGACGAGATCGCCCGGGTGCTGGCCGAGCTACGCATGATCAAGGACGACTGGGAGATCGGCCAGCTGCGGGAGGCCGTGGACCGGACGGTCGAGGGGTTCGCCGCCGTACTCGCCGAGATCCCCACCGCCGTGGCCGGGCCGGGTGAGCGCTGGCTGCAGGGCACCTTCGACCGGTACGCCAGGGCGTACGGCAACGGCCCCGGCTACGCCTCGATCGTGGGCAGCGGCCCGCACGCCCCGACCCTGCACTGGGTGCGCTGCGACGGCCCGGTGCTGCCGGACGAGCTGCTGCTGCTCGACATGGGCGTGGAGGTACGCAGCCACTACACCGCGGACGTCACCCGCACCTTCCCCGCCTCCGGCGCCTTCTCCCCCGCCCAGCGCCAGGTGCACGACCTGGTGGAGCGGGCGCACCGGGCGGCGCTGGCGCAGGTGGCGCCCGGCCGCCGGTTCACCGACTTCCACCACGCCGCGATGGAGGTCATCGCGCGCGGGCTGGACGACTGGGGGATGCTGCCCGTCTCGGTGGACGAGGCGCTGTCGGAGCGCGGCCAGCACCACCGCCGGTACCTGATCTGCGGCATCGGCCACCACCTCGGCCTGGACGTGCACGACTGCGCCAAGGCCGCGCCCGAGGCGTATCAGGGGGCGCTCATCGAGCCGGGCATGGTGTTCACCGTGGAGCCCGGCCTGTACTTCCACG
The DNA here is from genome assembly GCF_050942315.1 of Nonomuraea sp. CA-143628. NCBI lineage: Bacteria > Bacillati > Actinomycetota > Actinomycetes > Streptosporangiales > Streptosporangiaceae > Nonomuraea > Nonomuraea sp. CA-143628. The sequence continues at coordinate 5,179,700 of NZ_CP192072.1, read as the reverse complement.
CCCACGACCTGACCGTGCCGCCCGAGCTGCGCGGGATCGGCGCGCGCATCGAGGACGACCTGCTGGTGACGGCGGAGGGCATGGAGGTGCTCTCGGCCGAGCTCCCCCTGTCGGCGAGCGGCCTGGAGGACTGGATGCGCCGCTGATCACAAAAAACGGCTGATCACCCCGAAAACCCGGAAAATCCGGCGCCCGATCGTGTCATTCGCCGATAATGATCGCTTTCCACGGGTTCCGGCTTTAGGGGTAAAGGCATGTCTTCGTGGCCCGAGCGGCTTGAGACGGCGATCGGGATGTGGCGGCAGGGGGACCTGGACGGCGCGACGGCGGTGCTGCGCGAGGTCGTGGTCTCCGGTGACACCACCGTGATCCCCGAGGCTTCGCAACTGCTCGGCCGCGTCCTTCAGGACAGCGGCGACCTTGACGGCGCGCGGGCGGCGCACCGTTCGGTGATCGCCTCGGGGCATCCGATGTTCGCGCAGCGTTCCGCGATCTCCCTCGCTCTCATGCTGGTCGACGACGAGCAGTGGGCGCTGGCCTACCGCCCGCTGCGGATCGCCGCCGCGGGCGCCGACGCCGATCTCGCGGTGATGGCCGACGTCGCCCTCGTACGCGTCCTGGGCAAGCTGGGCGACCTCGACGGCGCCGCCGAGGCGCTGACGCGGGCCAGGCGCAGCGACCACCCCGGGGTCGCCGAGCTCACGGAGGGCATGGAGGACGCGCGGTGGCCGGAGGACGGCGGCGAGCGCGAACGCCAGGCATGGGAGGCGTTCGAGGCGATCGTCGGGCTGCTCGACCTCGAAGAAGACGACGACGGCGCCAACGACGAGATCATCCTGACCGGGCTGAACAAGATGCTCGCCCACGGGCTGCCCGAGCTCTGTTCCCAGGCGGCCTTCCGGCTGTACTCGATCTACGCGGACCGGGCGGAGTTCGAGGACTGCCGCCGCGTCATGGAGCACGCGATCGCCGTCGGCGACCCGGCCGAGCGCGGCCTGGCCGAGAAGCTGCTCGGGGCGGTCCTGTTCGACCTGGGCGAGCACGTCGAGGCGCGGGACGCCTACCGGCGCGCGGCCGAGGATCACCGGCCGGAGATCCGGCTCGACGCGCTCATCCAGGAGTCGAAGTTCACCCGCGAACTCGGCGACGAGGAGGGCGCCCGGGCCATCCTGTGGCGGGTGGTCGAGTCGGGCCACCCGCGGTTCGCCCTGGAGGCGCGGGCCTGCCTGGGCCAGGTCTACTCCGAGGCCGGCGAGGTGGACGAGGCCGTCGGCTGCTGGCGGGTGGTGCTCGGGAGCGACTCGGAGTTCCATCAGGGCGCCGTGGCCTGCCTCGGCATGCTGCTGCACGGGCTGCCCGGGGACGACCCGCGGCGGGCGGAGATCGTCGCGCTGCTGCGGCAGGCCGCCGAGCTCGACGACTCCGACGTGGCCTTCCAGGCGCAGATGACGCTCACGTACGCCGAGAACGCCGTACGCGGCCCGGACGAGGAGCTGGAGCAGGCCGTTGACGACTGCGACGCCGCGCTGGAGCTGATCCGCGCGGACGACCTCGCCCAGGCCCGCACGCTGCTACGCCGGGTGATCGACGCCGAGATCCCTGGCCAGTCCGCGCGCGCCTGCGCCATGCTGGCCACCCTGGAGTACGGCGAGGGCGATCTGGAGCAGGCGCACGAACTCCTCGAGCACATGGCCGACGTCGACGACTACGCCAACGGCTTCGCCGCCGCCGTGAACCTGCACCTCATCGCCGCGGGTGGCGTGCCGCATCCGGTGCTCAACGCCACGGTGGGCTATCAGCGGCTCGGCCGCGAGGCCGGGATCGCGGCCTATCAGGAGTGCGCCGGACACTCGGACCCGGCCGTGTCGGCACTGGCCAAGAGCACGCTCGCGCAGGTGTACGTGTCGCTCGGGGTGCCGCGTTCGCAGGGGGTCGAACTCCTGGACGAAGCCGCCGACGCTGGAGACCCGCTGGCGCTCTCGCACGCCGCCGTCATCTCCTTCCTCATCCGTGACGGCGACGAGGGCGAAGCGGTGGTCGACCTGCTGCGCCGCGCTCACGAGCACGGCCATCCGGCCCTCGCGCCCTGGGTGGCCCAGGCGCTCGGCACGGCGCTCGAACGACAGGACCTCAAAGGACAAGACGAGGCCGACGAGGCTCTGGCCGCCTACACGGCCGTCCGCGAGCATCCGGGCCTGGGCGCCGAGGCCGAGGCACGGATACTGCACATCCTGGAGACCCGGCGCGACCTGCCCGGCGTGGCGGCCGTGCACGAGCGGATCGTGGCCCGCGGCGACCGGCTGCGGGCGGCGCGCAGCGCCTGGCTGCTCGGGTTCACCCGGGTGCGCATGGACGACCTCGACGCCGCGCGCCGCGCGTTCGACCAGGTCGGCGAGGACGATCCGGAGCTCGCCCAGGACGGCGTGTTCGCGCGCGGGCTGCTCGGCCACGACTTCGCGGGCGCCTCGGCCGTACTGGCCGCCCTGGGGGAGCAGGATGACGCCGCCCGCTCGTTCATGAACACCTGGCTCGCGCTGGAGGCCGCGCACGCCTGGCAACGCGCCGGGGACGCGGCGTCCGCCGACGCCGCGCTGTCCCTGGCGGTCGCGTGCGGCCACCCGGAGCGCGTCCAGGAGGCCGCGCTGTTCCTCGGCGCGTTGCGCAACGACGCGGGCGACCACGCGGGCGCCGCCGAGGCGTGGGCCGTCGCGGCCGACGGGGACGACGAGCACCATGCCCTGCTGGGCGCGAAGAACCTCGGCGAGGCGCTGGCCGCGCTCGGCGACCTGAACGGCGCCGCCACGGCCTACCGGCGGGCACTCGACGCCCTGGACCCGGACGACGACGACTACGTCCAGGTCGTGGACGTCCTGACCCGGGTACTCGTGGCCGCGTGCCAGGTGACCGAGGCCCGGGATCTTCAGGTGATGGTGACCGGCGACGGGCCGCACGCGCACCTGGCGATCGGCGCCGCGCTCGAAGAGGCCGGCGAGCTCGACGCGGCCGTCGCCGAGTACCGGCAGGCGATCGACGGCGAGCCCGGCACCGCGCCAGGCACCGCGACGAACTCCGCGCTCGGCACCGAGACGGAATCCGTGCTCGGCACCGGGCCTGACAGCTCCGGGCCTGACAGCGAGGTCGCCGCTATGGCGAGCGTCATGCTGGCCCGGGTGCTGGACCGTCGTGGCGGGGCCGGAGACGCCGAGGGTGCGCGCGTGGCGTACGAGCGGGCCGCCACCGCGGACGACCCGTACATCCGGATCACCGCCAAGGAGCGCCTGGGCACCGCGAGCCCGCACGAACGGGCCCTGCTGCGGCTGCACGACGACGACCGGGCGGGCGCGCTGGAGCTGTTCACCCAGGCGTACGGCTCCCCCGTGGTCGCCGAGCTGCACATCGTCCTGTCCGAAGGCGAGCTCACGGCGATCCGCCCCCTGCTGGAGCGCGCGGCGAACGGTGAAGCCCGGCACGCGGAGAAAACCGCCGATCTCGTCCTCGGCGTCGCACTGGACAAGCTGCGCGCCGGCGCGAACGGGGCGCGCGAGCTGTATGAGCTGGTGGTGGAGTTCGGTACGCCCGAGCAGGTGGCCATCGCCTGCGACAACTTCGGCCATGTCTATGACCTGGCCGGAGACACCGACGCCGCCGCCGAGGTGCTCGCGCTGGGCGCGGCGGTCGATCATCCCGCCGCGCTGTCCTGCCTGCGCCGGCTGCTCGGCGTACTCGCGCTGCAAGGGGACGTCGAAGCCCTGGAGGGCGCCGCGCGGCGCGCGGTCGCCAGTGGCGACCCCGAGACCGTCACGCTCGGCACCTGGACGCTGAGCGACGTGGCCAAGGCTCGCGGCGACCTCGCCGGGGCGGTGGCGGGCTACCGCGACACGATCGACGGCGCGGACCCGGACACCGTCCCCTACATCCGCGTCGAACTCGGCCGGGCACTCCACCAACTCGGCGACACGGCAGCCGCGCACCGCGAGCTGGAGACGGTGCTGACCTGCGACAACATCGGCCAAGTGCTGCTCGCCGGCGTCCACCTGGGCGCCTGGCTGGCCGAGGACGGACGGCTGGCGGGTGCCGCCGAGGCGTTCGGCGCCGCCGCGGCCGCCGGTCTACGCCATCCGGCTCCGGAAGAGCTCGACCAGGAGCACCACGCGATGGCCCTGAACAACCTGGCCGCCGTCGCCTACCAGGCCGACGAGGCGGGCGACCACACCGTGGCCGTCCGCGCGCTGCATCTGGCGGCCGCGGGCGGGGCCTTCGACGACGCCGTAGAGCTGGCCAAGGAGTACGCGTCGGCCGCCGCCGAGCGAGGCGATCTGGACGCCGTCCGTACGTATCACCAGGGCGCCGCCGCCTTCCTCCCGGACGGCGACCCGCACCTGCTGCTGGAGCTCGCCGAGCTCCTCACCGAACGGGGCTCCTCAGCAGACCCCGAGGTCCGCGAGCCTCAGCCCCCGCAGGCCGAGACCACCCCAGCGGCCGGGCTGCCGCGCAGCGCGGAGGAGGACGAGGAGGACGAGGAAGACGGGCGCAGGCGGGCCGAGCTGTTCGCGATCCTGGAGTCGCACGGCGACCAGGCAGGCCCCAGCACGCTCGACTCCCTGCTCCGGCTGATGCGCGACCGGTCCGGCACCCCCACCGCCGGCGCCGCCGGTCGGCAGGTCATCCGCGCCGCCCGCGAGAGCGTGGCGGACGACCCCGCGCAGGCGCGCGCGATGCTGGAGCTGGTCCTCGAGTACGGCGATCCGGAAGAGGTGGCCACCGCCTACGACGACCTCGGCGACATCTCCTGCTATCACGACGATGACATGGACGCCGCCATCACCGCCTACCGGAAGGGCTCGGAGGTCGATCACCCGGCCGCGCTGATCCCGCTGCGCAGCCTGATGCTGGCACAGTTGCAGGTGAAGGACTTCGACGGCGTCGCCGCGACCGCCCAGCGCGCGGTGACCAGCGGCGACACGGAGACGGTGGCCGCCGGTTACTGGATGTGGGGCGACTCGCGCCGGCACCGGGGCGACACCGACGCCGCCGTACGGCTGTACCGGCAGGCCATCGGCATGCAGAGCGAGGAGCTCGGCCCGCGCGTCCGCCTCGACCTGGCCCGCACGCTGCGCGAGCGTGGCGAGGGCGAGGAGGCGCGTGCCGAGCTCGGGCGCGCGGCCGAGGCCGGGGACACGGATGTACGCGCGCAGGCGGGCAACCTGCTCGGCAAGTGGGCGTTCGAGGACGGCGACCTGGCGGCCGCGGCCGAGGCGCTCGGCCGGGTGGCCGCCATCGAGGTGGGCCCGGACGACCCCGACCTGCTGTCGGAGCTGGTCGAGATGGCCGCCGACAATGTGATCGTGGTCGCCAACCGGGCCTTCACCGAAGGCGACCACCAGGTGGCGGTACGCGCGCTGGCGCTGGCCGCCCAGGCGGGCGAGGCGCAGGAGGCGCTCAAGGTGGCCGGCCGGCGCGCCACCGAGCTGGCCGAAGCGGGCGACCGCGCGGGCGCGGTGCTGTACATCGAGAGCGCCGTGGGTTTCCTGCCCGATCCCGACCCCGACCTGGAGATCCAGCTGGCCGACCTGTACGCCGCCGCGGGCGAGCCCGCCGAGGCGCGGGCCAGGTACGAGCGGCTGATCGACCACCCCGACGCCCACGTACGACTGGTCGCCGGCGGGCGGCTGGTCCCGTTGCTGCGCGTGGCGGGAGACGCCGCGGGCCTGGCGGACGTCACCCAGCGCATGACGGACGACTCCGCCGAAACCGGCCTGGACACGGGCGCGCAGGCCCTGCTGGCGAGCATGCTGGGCATGATGCAGAGCGAGCAGGGCGACAGCGAGGCGGCGCTGCGCACGTTGCGCGCCGCCGCGGAGAGCGGCGAGCCCACGTCCCTGTTCACGCTCGGGCAGGCGCTGGTGGACGCGGGTGAGATCGAGGAGGCCCGCACGGTCCTGGGCCGCGTCGCCGAATCGGACAGCAGGCTCAGCCGCCGCGCCCTGGTCATGCTCGGCCACACCTATCAGGACGAGGACGCGGGCCGGGCCCGCGAGCTGTACCTGCGCGTCGTCGGGAGCACGGGCGAGGCCGACGGCACCGCGACGGTGATCGCCAAGATGTACCTGGGGGCGCTGGCCAAGCGGGAGCGAGACTGGCCGGAGGCGTTGCGCTGGTATCAGCAGGTGATCGACTCGGGCGAGGAGAAGCAGGCGCCCCTGGCGGCCGCCCACCTGGGCGAGCTGGCGTACTGGCTGGGCGATCGAAGCTCCGCGGTGCGCTACTACGAGCTCACCCTGGCCACCGATACGCGGCAGCCGGACCTGGTGGGCGAGGCCGCCTACCGGCTCGGCGAGATCCGGCACGGCGACGGCGACCTGGACCTGGCCAGAAAGCACCTGCGGCGAGCGGTGGAATCAGGCGATGAGGACTTCGCCGCCCAGGCCCAGACCCTGCTCGCCAAGCTCGGCGAGGAATCCTGACCCGCCGGGCTGCCGGCCGCTCGGAACAGGCCTGCTATGACAGGCGCAGGACGCCCTCCACCGCGGACAGGGACAGCGTCTTGTAGCCCACCGAGTCGAACAGGACCGTGATCCGGTCCGGCTCGCGGCGCATGACCGTACCCGGGCCCCAGGCGTTGTGCTCGACCTTCGCGTGCAGCGGGAACGGCCCGTCGCCGGTCGCGATGGGCTCAAGGCCGTCCTGGCAGGTGTCGCAGGTCCGGCAGGCCGTGTCGTACGGCTCGCCGAAGTACTCCAGCAGGAAGCGGCGGCGGCACCCGGTCGTCTCCGCGTAGCCGCGCATCATGTCGATGCGCGAGTCGTCGACGCGGTGCCGGATCTCGTCGAGTTCCACCGCTCGCGCGGCGGCCTTCTCCGGCGGCGGACCGCCCGGCGCGTAGCGCAGGTCGCCGGAGTCGGTGACGGTCACCGCCTCGGCCTGCTCCAGCAGGTTGACCAGGCTCGTCAGCTGCGAGGCGCCCACCTCCAGCAGGGCCCGCAGCTCGGTGACGGGCACGGTGCCGCCGTGCTCCTTCACCAGGGTCGCCACCCGCAGCAACGCCTCCGCGTCCGCCCGGCCGCCGGCGAAGAAGCGGCGCAGGCCGAGATCCTCCGAGCGGTAGAACAACACCGCCGAGGCGGGCTTTCCGTCCCGGCCCGCCCGGCCGATCTCCTGGTAGTAGGCGTCGGGCGACTCGGGCGGGGACGCGTGCAGCACGTACCGGACATCGGGCCGGTCGATCCCCATCCCGAACGCCGACGTGGCCACCACCGTGTCCACCTCGCCCGCCGTGAAGAGCGAGTGCACACGCGTCCGCTCGGCCGCCCGCATCCCGGCGTGGTACGGCTCCGCGTGGCGGCCCATCCCGGTCAGCAGCGCGGCGTACTCCTCGGCCTCGCGCCGGGTGGCGACATAGACCAGGCCGAGCCCGTCGAGGGAGGCGGCGTGCTCGGCCAGGGCCCGGCTCTTGTCGTCGTCGCCGACGAACCGGCGCACCTCCAGCCGGATGTTGGGCCGGTCGAACCCGCGGACGATCTGCACCGGGTCCTTCAACCCGAGGGAGCGGACGATCTCCTCCCGGACGTTCGGCGCCGCCGTGGCGGTCATCGCCACCACCGGCGGATGCCCCAGGCGCGCGATCACCTTGCCCAGCCGCAGGTAGTCGGGGCGGAAGTCATGCCCCCATGACGAGACGCAGTGCGCCTCGTCGACCGCGATGAGCGACGGCCTGGCCTTGGCCAGCTGGGCGACGACGTCGGGCTTGGCCAGCTGCTCGGGCGACAGGAACACGAACTCCGCCTCCCCCGCCGTGACCTTCTCCAGCCCCGCCTTGACCGATGAGGTGGAGTTGACCGCCACGGCCCCGCCCGCGTCGGCCTTCTCCAAGCCCAGCACCTGGTCGCGCTGCAGCGCGATGAGCGGCGAGACGACCACGGTGGGACCATCGCGCAGCTGCGCGGGCACCTGGTAGACCGCCGACTTGCCGGCGCCGGTCGGCATGACCAGCAGCACGTCGCGCCCGTCGAGCAGGTGTTCCATCGCCTCCTGCTGGCCCGGCCGCAGGTCCTTCCAGTCGAAGGTCTGCCGGGCCGTGGCCCGCAGCCGCCGTCCCTTCCGCCCGAACCGGCTGTTGAGCCTCGCCCGTAATCCCATGAACCCCTCCTGGTAGTGGGCGGCCAGTACCCGCTGCCGCGCTCACCGAACGCCGGATGCCGAACTCAGCGTGGCGCCCACTCGGGCTGCCAGCCGGGACGATGGCGGTAGCCGTAGGCGAGGAGCCGCAGCGTGTCGCAGGGACCGTCGTCTGTGTGTCCGTCTCCGCCTGCTGTGTGTCCGTCTCCGTCCGCGCGTCCGTCCGCGCACCCGTCCCCGGCCTCGGCTCCGGCTCCGTGTCCGTGCGCGGCGATCAGGCGCAGCTCGGCGGCGCAGCGGGCCGTCACGTCTCGGGGGTCGTGGCGGGCGATGTGCACGGCGTCCCTCATGGACGGCGCGTGACCGGCGTCGCCGGTGATGCAGACCGCGCCCCGGAAGGCCGACGGGTCGCCGAAGCCGACGAACTCCTGCCCGTTGGTCATGGTGACGAAGTCGTCGCCGTCGTACCACTCCCTGGTGGGGTCGTAGGACCACGGGCCGGGAGTCGCCGCCTCGGCCGTCGCGTTGTCGTCCTCGATCGTGGCGCGCAGCCAGGACAACAGGTCGTTGGTCAACGCTCTCCCTCAGTCGGCCCCGGCATAGGTCCAGGCGCCCTCGTGCCGGACGAAGCGGCTGTGCTCTTCCATGCGGCCCGGCTCGCCGTTGTCGGTGTAGTGGGCCCGGAAGCGGACGGTGCCCTCGGTGGAGACGACGCTGCCCCCGGTGGTCTCCAGGATCTCCAGCCGGGTCCAGCGTGTCCCCCGGTCGAGGTCGAGCCGGGCCGGGCGGGCCGCCGGGTGCCAGGTGCGCAGCAGATATCCGGCGTCGCCGACGCTGAAGGCGCTGAACCGGGACCGCATGAGCGCCTCGGCCGTGGGCGCGGCGGCGAGGCCGCGATGCAGTCGCCCGCAGCACTCCCGGTAGGTCGCCGGCAGCCCGCACGGGCACGGGGCTGAGGCGGATTTCGAGTCACGTCGCGGCACGCCTCTCATTCTGCCCGGTGCCGGGAGCGTCAGCGCCCGCGCAGGGCCGGGCGCGGCTGTCTGCCCGGGACTGTCAGCGCCCGCGCAGAATCGGGCGCGGTTGCCTGCCGGGACCGTCAGCGCCCGCGCAGGATCAGGCGCAGCTGCCTGCCGGTCCGCTTGCGCCGGAACGCCTCCCGTTCGTTGGCCTGGAGGAAGGGCTCGTCCGGGACGGGCGTCCCGAGGAAGGCGCACAGCGGCTCCCATCCCTCCCGGACGTCGAAGACCAGCAGCCGTGCGGCCGGGATCGCCGCCTGGACCTCGGCGAGGTGCCGTTCGAAGACCTTCATGACGTACGCGGGATCGTCGATGCGGCCGTCGAAGACCCGGTCCATGACGGTCGCCCTGGCCATGCGCGGGTAGAGGGCGAAGTCCGGCGCCCGGCGCGCCACCAGCCACCGGATGACGCGGCGGCGGATCGGCATCGAGCGGCGTTCGGCCAGGGCGCTGGCGAAGATGGTCTCGCTGACGCTCTCGTACCAGCGCCGTGGGTCGCGGACGGTGAGGATGACCTTCGCGTCGGGATAATGCTCGGCCAGCTCCCGCCAGTAGGAGGCGGCGGGCCAGTCCACCGCCGACTGGAAGCCGGTGAACACCTCGTCCCAGTCGCGGGCGCGGCCCTCCCCGACGTCGAGCCACTGGCGGACCCGGTACGGCTCGGCTATGACCGTGGACATGTGGTAACAGGGGCCGTACCCCAGCCGTTCCAGCGCTGCCTTCAGCGACCTCGTCCCCGTTCTGCCGAAGCCCGCGCCGATCACCTTCACCTCGCGCTCCTTCCCGCCTCTGATCGGCCTCTGATCCGCGATCCCTAACGTGACAACTGGGTTATATGACCAGATACATGTCGCAGCCGACCGCCGCAATGGTGAGGAGCCGACCATGCTGTTAACGCATCCGCTGTTCCCGCATCCCCTTCTCGACGCGCTGCGGGACTCGCCCGGCGGCGTGGCGTTCGAGCACGGGTCCCGGACCGTCTCACGGGGTGAGCTGCTGGAGATGATCCGGCGGCTGGCCGGCGCGCTGGCCGATGCCGGGCTCGGGCCCGGCCGGGGCGTCGCCATCCGCACCGCCGTCTCGCCGGAGGCGTTCGCCGCGCACATGGCCGCGCACGCGCTGGGCTGCCGCGTCGTGGGCGTCCGGCCCGGCTACCCGGCCGCGCAACTCGCCCACGTGCTCGGGATGGGAGTCGACGTCCTGCTGGTCGACGGGTCGAGCGCGGCACCCGAAGGGCCGCTTCCCGTGCTGGCCAACCGGTCCAGCGCGGCACCCGTGCTGGTCGACCAGGCCGGCGCGGTGCCCGAGGCGCCGCTTCCCGTCCTGTCCTTGGCGGAGTTGCCGGCGCGCGCCGACGACGGCCGCCCCCTCGCCGTCACGGCGCGCCCGGACGATGTGGCCGCCCTGACCTTCACCAGCGGCAGCACGGGGCGGCCCAAGGGCTGCGCGATCACCTACCGCGCGCTGAGCGAGCACTGGGCGTGGCAGCCCCGCGTGTGGGGCCCGGTCGCGGCGGCGCTCGCCGAATCGTTCGGGCGTTACCTGCTGTTCGGCACCCTGGCCAGCATGGTCGTCATGGAGTTCCTGGCACCGTGTCTGCTGGGCGGCGGGACGGCGGTGATCCCGGAGGACGACGGGCGGCCGGTCTTCCCGTACGCGATCGAGCGCCATCGGATCACCGGCTCCATCATCACCGTGCCCCGGCTGTACCAGATGCTCCGGCTGCTCAAGGACGACCCGGTCGACGTCGGCAGCCTGCGCGCGCTGATGGTCTCCGGCTCCCCGCTCAGCCCGTCCCGGCTGGCGGCGGCGGTGGAACGGCTCGGCCCGGTCGTCTACCAGGGCTACGGCCAGACCGAGGCGGGCAACATCGCGATGCTCACGCCCGCCGACATCGCCCGGGGCAACGTGTCCTCGGTGGGCCGCCCGCATCCGGGGGTGGAGATCAGCGTCCGGGACGAGGCGGACCGGGAGGTGGCCGCGGGAGAGACCGGCGAGATCCACGTACGCAGCCCGTACCTGATGTCCGGCTACTGGGGACAGCCGCAGGAGAGCCGCGACACGCTGCGGGACGGCCGGCTGCGCACCCGCGACCTGGGCTACGTGGACGAGGACGGCTTCCTGTACCTGGTCGGCCGGACCCGGGATGTGATCATGGTCAACGCGATGGTGGTGTACGCGGGTCCGATCGAGCGGCTGCTGGCCGCTCATCCCGACGTGGACGAAGCGTACGTGGCCGGGGCGCCGGACGAGCTGACCGGCGAGGCCGTACACGCGTTCGTGGTGCCCGCCGCCGGGCGGACCCCGGACCGCGACGCGCTGACCGCCCTGGTACGCGCCGAGCTCGGCGACGACAGCGTGCCCCGGACGATCACGGTGGTGTCGGCCGTCCCGGTCGCCGCCAGCGGCAAACCGGACAAGCGTGCCCTGCTGAACCGGCCCGGCGGGCGGATGCTCTGAGCATTCTCTGAGAATTGCCCGCCAACACTTTCCCTGACGGTCCGTTCCATGAATGACATCGCTGTGACGGAGGCCTACGTGCCGGACAACGCCCTCGACTACCTGGTGATCGGCGCCGGCCCGGCGGGGCTGCAACTCGGATATTTCCTCGAAAAGGCGGGCCGGTCGTACCTGATCCTGGAAGCCGGTCCCACGCCGGGCATGTTCTTCCGCACCTTCCCGCGCCATCGCACGCTCATCTCGATCAACAAGAGGTACAACGGAACCTCCGACCCGGAGCTCAACCTCCGGATGGACTGGAACTCCCTGCTGTCGGACGACCCGGACCTGCTGTTCACCCGCTACAGCGACCGCTACTTCCCCGCCGCCGACGACATGGTCCGCTACCTCGCCGACTACGCCGCCGCGTGCGGCCTGCGGATCGTCCATGACGCCCGCGCCGTCCAGATCACCCGCGCGCCCGCCATGGGCCCCTTCCGGGTGACCGACGAGCGCGGCCGGACGTACGAGGCGAAGCGCCTGATCGTGGCGGCCGGGGTCACCCGGCCCAACATCCCAGAGATACCGGGCATCGAGACCGCCGAGCTCTACAGCGCGGCCGCCACCGACCCATCTGATTACGTGAACCAGCGGGTGCTCGTCATCGGCAAGGGCAACTCGGCCTTCGAGACGGCGGACAACCTGGTCGAGACCGCCGCGGTGATCCACGTCGCGGGCCCGAACTCCGTACGGATGGCGTGGCGCACCCACTTCGTCGGCCACCTGCGCGCGGTCAACAACAACTTCCTCGACACCTACCAGCTCAAGTCCCAGAACGCGGTGCTGGACGGCTCGGTCAAGCGGGTCGAGCAGCAGGCCGACGGCTCGTACCTGGTGACGGTGAGCTTCGCCCGCGCCGACGAGGTCACCAAGGACATCCCGTACGACCGGGTGATCGTCTGCACCGGCTTCCGGTTCGACGCCTCGATCTTCGACGACGGGTGCCGTCCGGAGCTGATGATCCAGGACCGGTTCCCGGCCCTCACCCCCGCCTACGAGTCCGTCAGTGTGCCCGGCCTCTACTTCGCCGGGACGCTGACGCAGTCCCGCGACTTCAAGCGCGGCACCAGTGGGTTCATCCACGGCTTCAGGTACGGCACGCGCTCGCTGCACCGCGTCCTGGAGCACAGGTACCACGGCGTCCCGTGGCCCGGCCGCGAGCTCGCGGCAGAGCCGGAGGCCATGGCGGCGGCGGTGCTCGACCGGGTCAACCGCTCCTCGGCGCTGTGGCAGCAGTTCGGGCTGCTGGCCGACGTCATCGTCCCCGACAACCGGGGCGGGGCCCGCTACCTGGAGGAGCTGCCGGTCGACCTGGAGGGCCCGCCGATCGGCGACGCCGGCCACTTCGCGATCACCCTGGAGTACGGGCCGGAACACGACAAGGTCGACCCCTTCGACATCGCCGTCGGCCGGATCCGGCAGAGCGACTCCGCCCGCGCCCACGATGGCCACTACCTGCACCCGGTGGTGCGGCATCACCGCCCCGGCGCGCCGGCCGCCGTCCACCACATCACCGAGAACCTGGAGAACGACTGGACCTCCCCGGAGGTGCACGTCGCGCCGCTGCGGGCCTTCTTCGCCCGCCAGGCCGCCTCGGTGCCCGCGTGATGGACACGCTGGGCGGGTTCGAGGCCGGCGAGATGGACACGCTCGGCGAGTTCGAGGCGGCGGCCCGCGCGCGTCTCGAGCCCGCGCACTACGACTACTTCGCCGGTGGGACCGGTGACGAGGTCACGCTGCGGGCCAACGAGGCGGCCTTCGACCGGCTGGCGCTGGTGCCGCGGGTGCTGCGCGGCGCCGGGAAGCTCCAGCTCGGCGTCACCCTGCTGGGCAGCCGCGCGGCCATGCCCGTGCTGGTGGCGCCGACCGCGTTCCACCGGCTGGCCGACCCCGAGGGCGAGCGGGCCACGGCGCGGGCCGCCGCCACCGCCGAGACGATCATGATCGTCTCCATGGCGTCCACGGTCGCCGTCGAGGACGTGGCCGCGGCGGCGCCGGGGGCCAAGCTCTGGTTCCAGCTCTACATCCAGCCGGACCTGGCCTTCACCGAGACCGTCGTCCGGCGCGCCGAGGCGGCCGGCTGCACGGCGCTGGTCGTCACGGTGGACTCCCCCACCTTGGGAGCGCGGCCCCGGGACCGGCGCAACGGCTTCAACGACCTGCCCGAGGGCCTGTGCTGCGAGAACCTGCGCGACGGCGCCCGGGTGCGGCCGATCGTCATGTCGCCGGAGATCTCCTGGGCCCACCTCGACCGGCTCAGGGAGATGACCGCGCTGCCGATCGCGCTCAAGGGCGTCGCCCATCCCGCCGACGTACGCCTGGCGCTCGACCACGGCGTCTCGGCGCTGGTGGTCTCCAACCACGGCGGCCGGCAGCTCGACACGGTCCCGGCCGCCGTGGACCTGCTGCCGGAGATCGTGGCCGCTGTGGGCGGAACCGTCCCGGTGCTGCTGGACGGGGGTGTGCGGCGCGGCACCGACGTGCTGAAGGCGCTGGCGCTGGGCGCCAGCGCGGTCGCGGTGGGGCGACCGGTGATCTGGGGGCTGGCGGCGGACGGGGAGCGGGGCGCGGGGCGAGTGCTCAGCCTGTTGCGTACGGAGGTCGAGCGGGCGCTCACCTTGTGCGGCTGCGCGTCGATCGACGAGCTCGAACCGGGGATGGTGCGAAGGCCGTGGTGACCGGGGTGTTAACCGTGGCGATCGGGGCTTTGGCCGTGCCCACCGAGGTGACTGGGGTGGTGTCCGCGGTGGCCGCGGCGCTCGCCGTCGTCGCGGTCCTGAGCCTGCCGTGGTGGCTGCCGGGGCGGGTCGTGGCGCTGCGTGTACGGGTCTTCAACCGGGTCAACGGAGACGAGGGCATCCCGGTGCCCGGCGATCTCGTGGGGATCGAGCGGTTCAAGGAGGTCTACTCCCATCCGGCGGCCGGTGGCCGGAGCAAGGGCGCCGCCCTGTCGGACCTGTTCTGGTACTGGCTGGCGCCCGGCCCCGAGATCCACCAGGAGCACCTGGAGGCGGGCGAACGGTATGACTCCGTCGCCCGGGCCACGCGCGGCTTCCTGTCCATCTCGCGTACGGAAGCGGAGGAGCTGACCCGCCGCTGCGTCGCCCGGACGCTGCGAGAGGCGGGCGGGCTGGTCCGGCTGCGCGACCTGATGATGCCGCTCTGGGCGGAGTTCTCGTACGAGCTGGTCTTCGGCAGGCCATGCCCGCGCACGGCCCGCGACCTGATCGCCGGCAACGCGAACGACGTCGTCACCTCGCTCAAGTGCTGCGGGCTGCGGCACATGGACCGGCGCGACCGGCTGACCCGGTATCTCATGGACCGCCTGCCCCTGGTGCGCCATCCGCTCCCCGAGGGGTTGTCGGCCAGGGAGCAGGCGCTCTACCTGCAAGGGGCCTTCTTCAACACCGCAGTCGTCCAGCTGTCGGAGGCCATGGCCCACCTGCTGATGGTCTTCGCCCAGCACCCGGACGTACAGGCCAGGGCGTTGACGGGCGGCCCGCGTCACCTGGACCAGGTGATCGCGGAGACGCTGCGGCTCTATCCGCTCTTCGGCATCGCCCACCGCGTCACGACCGGCGACATCCCGCTGGACGAGCGCACGGTGATCCCGGCGGGCTCGGTGCTGTGCTTCAACTACCCGGAGTTCCACCGCGCGGGCTTCACCGACCCCGACCACTTCGACCCCAGCCGCTTCGACCCCGACCGGTCCGACCCGGCTCGCGTCCGCCCTGACCACTTCGACCCGGCCCGCTCCCACCCCGACCGTTTCGAGCAGGCCCACCCCCGCCCCCACCGGTCGGCGGTTCGTGAGCTCAACCACATCCCGTTCGGCGTCGCCGCGAACCGGCCGTGCCCGGCCTGGCGGCTGGCGCCGATCGCCATGCGGGTCGCGGCGGAGGAGATCCTGCGCCTGTACGCCCTGGACTCCACCGCCTCCCACACCCGGTCCCTGCCCAACCGGGGACCGTGCCTGCTCACCCCGCGCTACGCCCGCAGGAGTGCCGCCCACCGGCCGCTGCTGCTGTTCGTGCGGTTCAGGGACCGCTGGGAGGACGTCTGGCGCAGCCTGGTCCAACTGGTCCTCGGCACGTACATGGTCTGGGACGCGCGCAGGCAGCGGCTGTGCGAGCGCCACTTCGCGGACGACGGCCAGCCGGTCGCCCACTGACCATCCTGCCCAGCCGATCACCCGCTGATCATCCCAACCGACCGGCCACCCAACCGCCTGTGTCAATTGTCACGATCATCCTGATTGCGAGCTGAGGCATGTTATGTCAACGATGGCCACCGAACACCCATCTCAACGGCATCGCCGGGGGGCGCCATGCTGCCGGCGTTCGCCCTGATCCTGGTGGCGGGCTTC
Organism: Nonomuraea sp. CA-143628; assembly: GCF_050942315.1. NCBI lineage: Bacteria > Bacillati > Actinomycetota > Actinomycetes > Streptosporangiales > Streptosporangiaceae > Nonomuraea > Nonomuraea sp. CA-143628. The sequence goes on along the minus strand of NZ_CP192072.1, from coordinate 5,163,701 downwards.
AGCGGGCGCCCGCCCCACCATTTCCTGAAATGTCAACACTTGTCGGGACCCTGGTAATTCTGCGGCGGTGATGCAACGGTTGATCCGTGGCTGGGAGATCGAATACAGCTGGCTCCCCCTCTCGTCGGCTGCTGCTCGTGGAGGATGACCGCGAGCTCGGGGGCATGTTGGTGGAGCTGTTCACCGACGAGGGATACACGGTCGACCTGGCCCTGGAGGGGCAGCGTGGCCTGCACCTGGGCCTGAGCCGCGCCTACGACGCCATGATCGTCGACCGGGGCCTGCCGGTGGTCGACGGCATCGACCTGCTGCGGCGGCTGCGCAGGCAGGCCGTCACCGTGCCGGTGCTCCTCCTCTCCGCCTTCGGCACGGTCGCCGACCGGGTCACCGGGCTCGACGCGGGCGCCGAGGACTACCTGGTCAAGCCGTTCGAGATCGACGAGCTGCTGGCCAGGGTACGGGCGCTGCACCGCAGGAACCTGGACCAGGCCGGGCTGCTGCCCGTCGGCGCGGGCTGGCTGGATCCGGAGGCCCACACCGTACGGCTGCCGAGCGGCGAGCAGGTGACCCTGTCCGGCCAGGAGGCCCGGCTGCTGCACGCGCTGGCGATCCGGCCGCGGCAGGTGCACACGCGCGCCTCGCTGCGCCAGCGGGTCTTCGACGGCGCCCGCACCGAGGCGATCGTGGACACCTACGTCTACTACCTGCGCGGCAAGCTGGGGGCGGGCATCGTCAGCACCGTACGAGGCGTGGGCTACCGCCTGGGTGAGCTGTGAGGGAGCAACCGGCCGCCGATCCGGAGCGACGCCTGCCGATCCGGGGTCGCCGCCGGGACATCCTGGCCGATCCGGAGCGACGTCTGCTGACCCGGGCCCGCCGCCGCGTCACCGTGCAGGTGGCGGGCGCGATCTCAGTGGTGCTCGCGCTCTTCGGGGTGATGGTCTACTGCGTCACCGTGAGCGACCAGAGCGCCTCCGCACGGCGTGACCTGGCCGCCGCGACCCAGCACGGCTCCGTCACCCACCCTCCCCCCTGCATCTGGCTGTTCGAACTGCGCGACGGCACCGTACAAGCCTCTCCCGGCGCACCGGCGGCGCTCCCCCTGCGCACCGCGCTGTACCTGGCCGCCGCCGGCGACGAACCGCAGGTCACCCAGGCCGAGCTGGCCGGGCAGAACTATCTCGTACGCACCGAGCGGCACGGTGACGTGGCGACCCAGGCGGTGATCGACCTTCGCTACCAGGCCGCCGAACGGCAACGCCTGCTGCGCACCATCGCCGCCGCCGAGCTCGCCGGGCTGCTGGCCGCGCTGCTGATCGGCCAGGTCCTCGCCCGCCGGGCCATCGCGCCGCTGGGCGAGGCCCTGGCCCGCCAGCGCAGGTTCGCCGCCGACGTCAGCCACGAGCTGCGCACCCCGCTGACCCGCCTGCACACCCGCGCCCAGCTCGTGGCCCGCCAGCTGCGGCGCGGCACCGACCCGATCCTGGTCATCGACGAGGCCGACCAGCTGGTCACCGGCAGCCGCCAGCTGGGCGAGGTGGTCGAGGACCTGCTGGTGTCGGCCCAGTTCAGGCAGCTGCGCCGGCCGTTCGTCCCCGTCGACCTGGCGGCGCTGGCCGAGGAACTGGCCGTCGCCGAGGCGGCCCGCGCCGCCGCGCACGGCGTGGCGATCGAGGTACACCGCCAGGGCCTCGACGCCCACACCGTGCGCGGGGCGCAGTCGGCGCTCCGCCGGGTGATCTCCGCCCTGCTGGACAACGCGCTCGGGCACACGAGTGCGGGCGGCCACATCTGGATGACGGTCGTCGGCGGCCCGGAGGTGGTGGAGCTCACGGTGCGGGACGACGGGGTGGGCCTGGATCCGGCCGACTCCGAGCGGGTGTTCACCCGGTTCGTCGGCCAGGGCTTCGGGCTGGGGCTGGCCCTCGTACGAGAGGTGGTGGACGGGCACGGCGGCACGATCACGGCGGACGGGCGGCTGGGCGCGGGAGCGGTCTTCACCGTCCGCCTCCCGGCGGATCCCACCGCCCCGCGCCGCCCGCCGCCCAGAAGCGAGCCGGCCGAACCCACCTCGCCCGCCGACCGCTCCGACCGCTCCGACCGCTCCGACCGCGAGCCTGAGCGGCGATTCTGATCCGCGCTTTCAGGCCATCGCCGCTCAGCTTCGCACCAGTCACCAGTACCCTCTTCGAGAATCGACACGGCTGGTGCGAGCCCGGCCAGTCGCAGCGCCCGAATCCGCTGGGCCTTCTTGCTGTCAGTCCGGTCGTTCAGGTGTTCCCGGATCCGGACCCGCAGTCGGATGGTCTTGCCGACATAGAAGACAGCGCCGGTCAGCGGATTTGTCAGCGCATACACGCACCAGACGTAGCCGCCCCCAGCGTTCTTCACCTGCGTCTGGCCTGGGATGGGCTGAGACTGCGGCGTGGCGACCGTCGAGACAGCGGCAAGGGGATCACGCGCCATGGCGTCCTCCAAGTTCGACCCGCATGAGCGGATGTGGATATGCGAAAGGGGAGCGGATGTGGTGATGACCGCCGAATTAGACAGACGCGCTATCCGGACCGCGCCACCTCCCGACCAACCGGGAGTGCAGGATTCGAACCTGCGACCTTCTGTGCCCGATAACCGACGATCTTCGACCCGCTCCCCTTGCTCGTCAGGTCTGGAACCGGCACGGATGTGGGGATGCCCACCGGCGTTCGGTGCTCTACCGGCTGAGCTACACAGACCGAAGCGTCTTGAATTCCCTGTAGTTCCCTGAAGGATTCAGGCAACTCGGACGGGCGTAGCCTGCATTGGGCTGCCCCGGTGCTCGGTGAATGTGAGCACGGGGGTGGCTTTGGCGTGGTGGAAGCCGGTCCGATGGTGGGAATTCCTGACATGCCCTGTCCGGTACGGCTGGTGCCGTCCCGGCTTGGGTGCATGGCCCGCCGGACGCTGTCCACCGCTGGCAGGCGGTGGGGCGGGCACCGTGCGCCGGTCAGGCACACGGCTGAAAGTCATCGAGTTGTCTCGTGGGTTGGCTGGGGTGCGGGTGGGGCGTTTCGGGGTGGGGCGGTTCTTGGACCGGTCGCGTGCTGCCGGGCGGGGGTGCAGGTCTGCTCGGGTGCGGCGCGCGCGCCGGGCCGCGCGGGTGGGCCTACGTCTCCGGCGGGCGCGGGCCACGTTCCCCTCCACGACGGTGGCGATGGTGCGCGCACCGGTGGAGCGGTGGGTGCGGGTGGCGTTTTGGCCGAGTAGGCCGCGGGCGAGGATCCGCTCGGCCGCTGCCCAGTCCCGGTCACACGACAGGCCGCAGGCCGGGCAGTACGCCCACCTCCAGCCCCGCTCGCCGAGCCGATCCGGGGCCGGGCCATGCGTGAGCACCGACGCGCCCGCTCCGCAGCGGGGGCAGTAGCGGGAGGTCCCGCGCGCCGGGACGGTCACCACCGCGATGGCGTGCTTGGCGGCCAGGTGCCGGATCGCCTCGACGATCCGCCCGCGTACCTGCCCCGACAGGCGCGCGTTCACGCTCCCCCGGCGCCCGCGCGCCTCCAGAGTCGCCAGATCCTCCACATAGATGACCGTCGCCCCCGCGGCGGCGGCCTGGTCGACCGCCCAGCGCGCCGCCGACCAGGCCAGCGCCTTGTTCAGGTTGCGGATGCGGGCACACAACCGCTCATGCTCAACCCCGAGCACCTGCCAGGCCGTACGCAACGCGGCGTAGCGGCAATCAGCGGGCGTGATGCCGTCCAGGAGCCTGTCCAGGTGCCGATGTTTGGCGGCCAGGTGCTCACGCTCCGCCCGCAACCGGTGCAGCTTCGCCGACACACCGCTCGCGTCGAAGGCGAACGGCCGCCCATCACTGACCACCCGCCCACCGGCCAGACGCCCCGCCACGCCGGCCAGCACAGTGTTGAGGCCCCAGTCGAAGCCGCACCCGACCGCATGACCCGTGGCGGGCGCGAAGTCGATCGGGATCTTGAACGGCAGATCGACGCGCACCCGACCCTTGGCCACCCGCACGGTGGGGGCGCACAACGTCGCTTCCGGCGGCACGGTCGGCGGCAAGCCGACGGGCAGCACATGCCACGCCCAGTCCCTGCTGCTGGCCGGGGATTCGACCAGCGGGAGCCGCACCCGCAGGTGGGCGCCGCGGCCGTTGGTGCGCTGCAGGGTGAGCAGTTGCCGGTCGGCCGCCGCCAGCACAGTCTGGGCCGCAACGTTCGGAGGCTCCTCCACCTCGGTCAGATCGGCCGGGAACACGCCATGCTCGTCGAGATAGGCGCGAACCTGCCGGGTCCGGTTCCGGATGTCCGCCGCCGTCACCCCGTCCGGCAGCAGCGCGCGCAGCGCGTCCCATTCGGCGCCGGTGCGCGCACCCGTATCCTGCGGCCAGGTCGCCACGATCGCCGCCACCAGCCGGCGCCGGTGCAGCGCCAGCCGGAACAGGCGGGCGGCCTGCTCCTGCGCGCACCGCAGCACCCGATCGCACACATGTACGCCCGAGGGCGGGCCCACGGCCCAGCCGAGCCTGCGAACGGCCATCCAGCCCTTCGACGGCAACGCCCGCCCGTCCAGCCCCACCCCCGACGCCAAAGCGTCCAGATCAACCGGATTCCACCGGGCGGCCACCACGCGGGCGGTCAGGTCGCGAGTCAGGCCGGCCAGCCAGGCCACCCGCCGCGCCACAAGCGGCTGAGGAACGACCTCGCCGGCCACCTCCACCACCGCCGTATGAGCGGTGCACGAGGCAGTAGCGGTCAGTTCACTCATGCACCGCCCCAGTCTCCGGGCAGGCGGAAGGCCGGGTGGGCGGACGGTGACGCACCGCGCCCGGATCGGCCGCCCTCTGAGCACCGCCCGACACTCGGCGACCACGGCCGGGCGAGGGTGCCGGCCGGGCAGCGGTCGTGGCAACGGCCGCACCACACGGTCGGCGCGGCCCAATCGCAGGAGAGCCGGTATGCATGCATGTCCGCCCCCCGGAACGCAACATCACGATCAGCAACTGAAAGATTACCATCGGTTGACCCTGGCGGGTAGAACAAGTGAACGACAACGCCCCGATCTGCCTGCCCGCCAGGCCAGAACCAGCCGCAGCCCATCGCATGGCAAGCCTGCAGACCCAGCGACACCGCAGCCAACCGATGCGGCGAGAACCCCACCGACTCATGACGCGCCCTGCGGGCCGATCATGCTCGGCCCGGCCGGCGCCGCCGCCGACCTAGAGGAAACCTTGACAGATCATGGCGGATGTTCAGGTTTTCATAGCGAATATGGGCAGCGGTTCATACCCTGACGGGATTCGAACCCGCGACAACCCCATTGGAAGTGGATAACCGACGGGCTTCGACCCGTACCGGCACCAGACCTGACCAGTTCATCGGGCCGGGAGACGACGCGGATGTGGAGACGAGCACCGGTGTGATCTGGTTCGAAGAGATGACCGACGCCCTTCGACCCGTGTCCTCTCCGGGTCCGACGAACTGGTTCCCACGCTACCGATCAACGTGCCGCGCAATACCTGATTATCAGGACGGGTGACGGCGTCTCGCTCATCGACTGCCGCAAGGCGTACGGCACCAGGTGGCAGCACGCCCTGATATTCCAATTCACGAATATTCCGGATCGCATTGACCGCGAGAAATCCTCGGCTTAACTTCAGGGTGAGCAACCAACTACAGAGGGTTACTATGATTTGGTCAAGATCGCGGGCGGCGACTGCGGGCGGGATGACTGCCCGACCGTCTTCACGATGCCCAACAGCGGCATGGTGGCCGTTCAGGGCTACACCGTCGATCGGGAGACACCCGAGGGAGAGTCGGTCGTGAGCATTCCGGCCAAGGTCCTTCTGGAGGCTGCACGTGCGCTTGGAGGGTGACGCCTGGCGCGAGTTCTTTGACGGCTTCCAGACCTCGGCCTGGCGCCTGGAGACTCGCGCGGTCTACTCCATGCCGGGCGAGCAGGAAGAGTTCACCTCCTTCCTGACCACGGGACGGCTGGACATCCCGGACGACGACGCGTGGCTGACCCGGGTGCGTGACTTCAGGGCTTCAGGACGCACGATAGGCAGAGTGCACGCTCTCACCCGACCGCTCTCCGATTACCTGCGCTATGAATTCGCGGTGTACAGCCACACATCACGAGTCGGCGAAGACATCAGGATTGCGGACCTCACGGACACTCCCAATCCAGGAATACCGAATTTCGATTTCTGGATGTTCGACGAACAGCATGTGGTTCTCATGGAGTACGACCTGGACGGCGTCCAGGTGGGACGCGAACTATTGGATCGTCCAGACATCGCTCGTTTCATCGGATACCGGGATATAGCCATGGGCCACTCGGTGCCTTTCCATGAATATCAGGCTGGGCTGAGGAGCGGTGTTCGAGCCGAGTGAACTGGGCCAGCGGCGCGACGATCTGGCCACCGCGCTGCGCGAACTGCGGAGGGCCTCGGGCCTGACCGGAGATCGGCTGGCCGCTCGAAGCGGCATCAGCCAGAGCAAGATCTCCAAGATCGAGACGGGCAAGGTCCTGCCCTCCACAGTCGACGTCGAGCGCATCCTGTGCGCCCTGGACGCTTCACCTGACATGATCGAGGAGATCACCTCTCTCACGCGGCTGGCGAACACGCAGTTCCAAGACTGGCGCTCTACCCTTCGGCGCGGCCTACATCATCGTCAACGCGAGCTGGCCGCCATCGAAGCGGACTCGGCCGAGCTGCGCTACTTCCTGCCGACCATGATCACTGGCCTCCTCCACACACCTGAGTACGCGCGAGCCAGTCTGGTCGGCAACCCCGGAGACCTCACCCAGGTGATCGCCAAGCGCCTGGAGCGGCAGGCTGCCCTGTACGACCGGAGCAAGACCTTCACCTTCGTCCTCACCGAGGCGGCCGTGCGCTGGCCCCTGTGCCCGACGGATGTCATGGCGGTCCAACTCGGCCGTCTGGCGTCGCTGGCGGCTCTTCCCAACATCCGATTGGGCGTCATCCCTGTGGCTCAACCGCACCTGCCGACGGGGCCGCTGAGCACGTTCACGGTCTACGACAATCGGCTGGCCACCGCGGAGGTGTTCTCCGGCGCGATAATCATGCGGGACCCTCGGGATATCGCCTACCACCGAGAGCTGTTCTCTCTCTTCGCGAGTTATGCGCGATTCGGAGTCGAAGCCGGCGTGCTACTCACCCAATGGGCCGAGGAATTCCAGCACGGGAATTAGCGGTTATTCCAACTCACGATTTATTCCACGACTCGAATAGGCTGCCCAACCCCTACTTTCCTTCATAGCGTGGAGGCATCTTCGAAACCTGCGGACAAAGGAATGCATCATGGCGACTCGCGCACCGCGACCGCAACTCGCCGGCGTTTCGCCGATCGTCGCGGCCGACCAACTACGGCAGGCACTCGCGCAAGAGGGCATCGCCGCCGATGTGCACGACGGGTACGGCCTGGCGCTGGTATCGGTATGGGTTGACCTGGTGGTCTGGTCGGACGGGCTCCGCTTTTGGTGGCGCGTCGGCTGGAACGGAGAGCACTCGAGACCCGTCTACGCATGGCACCCGTCAGCGGACCCGACGCGCGCCGGCCGCCGCGTGGCGCTCCGCTATGCGGACCTTCGCGCCACGCACCCGTTGTCCGAGGCGGTCGCCGGTGCGTATCCGTGGGTGTGAGCTTGCGTGAATTGATCAGCGCGTTCCCCGGCTGGGACATCTCAGACGCGGCCGGCGGGGGCTGGTACGCGGTCCGCATCGCCACAGTCCCCGCACACAGTGGGCTGTCCAATGTCCGGTGTGGAGCCACCTTGGACGAGTTGCGCAAGCACCTGGAACTGGAAACCCAACGCGCGCCACGCCCCGCCCGGCTGCGAGGTGCGGCCTGACCTGCCGCCCTGTGTATCAGGGTCGCTTCATTCTTCCCTGCTCTCCGCACTGAGCAGCAGACCGAAAAGCGCGCGCGCGATTGAAGTACGGAACGCATCCAGCGGCGGGTTCGATCCGATGCCGAAGAGGTCTTCGGCATCCTTCACGGACGGCGCGGAATCTAGGCTCACGGCCACCCCCTGTCGCTGGAGGCCTCCATGTCCGGGCCTGACCAACTGTTCGCCAAGCTGCGGGCCAGGCCGGCGCGGGCCCGCGTCTGGGTGCAGACGCTGATCCTGCTCGTACATCCTGGATCTTCGGGTCACGGGGGTGGGAGCGACACGACTCCTCACAGAGCCTCGGTTTCACCTGCGGCGGCGGAACAGGCAACGAGCCGGTTGACCGGTGAGCGCCCCGAGGGCGGTGGTGCGGACGAGCGCCGCCGGCACGCCCGGGACGAGTTACGGCGGGGCGGCGTGGTCTGGCTGGCCTATGCCACCGCGGTGCGGCACCTGATCCGGCTCGCGGTGCCCGCCGCGGCGGTGTTCCTGCCGATCGGCCTGCTTGCGGCGTCGGCGCTGATTTTCCTCGCGGACGGGTCGGCGGCGGTGGTCAACGGCGACTTCGAGTTGATCGGCGCGCCTGATACGTCCTTGCTGGTGTGGTCGGCGGCGGTGCTGGTCGTCTTGGTGGCCGGACAGGCGGTGGCGCTGCCCGCGACGGTGATGCTCGCCACCGGGCGACTGGTCGGCAAGGACGTCTCGACCTCCGACGCGATGCGGGCCGCGGCCCGGCGCTGGCCTGCGACGGCGGTGCTCGTCCTGGTCGGCGTGGTGGCGTTCACGGCGGCTCTGGCGGCCGGGCTCGGCATTCTCATGTGGACCGGGGCGCAGGTCACCGCTTACGCCGTAATGGCGGTCCTGGCCCTGGCCGCGATGCCGTGCCTGCTGGCTGTGGCGCCCATGGTCCTGGAGGGCCGGTCCGCGAGGGGCGCGCTCGCTCGCGCCTACCGACTGACGGCCGGCGCCTCCTGGGTGACACCACTCACGCTGGCCTTCGGCGTCGTGCTCTTACCCGCGCTGGCCGCGAAGGCGGTGAACTGGGCGGTGTCCGGGCTGCCCATAGTGCCGGCCGTGGCCGGCTCCGTACTGGCGCTGATCACCGTGCCGTTCCAGGCGACCGTGATCGCCCGCCTGTTCCTGCACCGCCTGGTCATCAAGGGGACGATCACCGAGTTCAAGGAGATCGTCGACGGTCTGCCGGCGAGCACGCCACGCCCGGCCAGGCGCATGCCGGTGCTCGCGGCGCTGCTCCTGCCCGGCCTGCTGTACGGCGCCGCGGTGCTGATCAACCCGCTCGGCTGGCCGGAGGTCTCAGAGACGGCCGTCACGGAGAACTGGTCACGCGGCCCGGACTCCGAGGTGTCCGAGGAGGATGGGCGTCCGAAGCCGGAGCTTGATGCTTCGGATCTGCGAGCCCTGTATGCGGGGTTGGGCGGGCGCATGGTCATGCTCCTGGACGGCTCCGCCGAGGCGAAGTTGCTGACCTGCATGGACAGCAGCTGCACGCGAACCCAGTTCACCTGGGCCGAACCGGTCGGCGTCGTCGGCCGGTTCACAGCGGCGGGCGCCCGGCTGGCGGACGGCCGTCTCGTCGTGTCGACGTGGACGCAGGAGGGCGCGGACGAGGATGGGCTGATCCCGGACTACGACAAATGGCATGCCTGGCTCCGGCTGTTGATATGCGACGCGACGACCTGCATCCCAGCCCCTGGTGGCAGGCCCATCACGGAGGTGACGTCGTCCGTCCAGCACAGGACGGTCGCCCTGGCGGCACGGCCCGACGGCGGCCTGCTGGTCGCCCAGCTCCACGACCGTCCCTTCAGCGCGCGCGACATCGACAAGGAAACACTCTCGATCACCACCTGCGATGATCCGGCCTGCGCCCATCCACGCACCAAGGAGATCGCCAAGCTTCCCATCGACAGATTTGCGAACGACACGCCCGGCCTCATCGCGGGCGTGGGGTCCGACGACCACCCCGTTGTGGTGCGCTTCGACCGCGGCACCGGCTCGATCTTCGTCATCTCCTGCGATGATCCCGCCTGCGCCCGGACACGCATGGGACAGCCCGTCCGGGAAGGTTCGCCCGATTACTCCGGCCACGCCCACCGATCCGACACCGCCATGGCGGTCCGGACCGACGGACAGCCGCTGATCGCCCACCTGGACGTGAGCGACGGCGCGATCAAGCTGCTCGACTGCCACACCCGCGAGTGCTCAAAGGCCGACACCGTCACGCTGGCCGAGCCCGGTCGCAACACGGCGCCGGCCATGGTGCTGGACCGGAACGGACGGGCGCTGGTGGCCTACCAGGACCTCGACCGCGATCGGATCGTCATCGCCGCCTGCGCGGGAACACGCTGCACACGTACTCCGGTCACGACGATCCGGCGCGGCGGTGATGACGGCCTGGCCATGGCGTTGAACGGCCAGGGCCGACCCATGATCGCCTGGATGGACGTCGGGGGCTGGCACGACTGGGACCTTGTCGTCACCACGCCGCTCAACCTGCCCTGACCCAACTGGTTCCCACGCTACCGATCAACGCGCCGCGCCACACCTGATCATCGGGCACGAGAGCTCGCAAGGAGCTCAGGACGTTCCGTCCAAGCCCGCGAGCAATCGCTCGATCTCCGAGGCATCAGGCAGACTCTCCACCACCGGCGGTAGAACTGGAACGGCGTCTCGCTCATCGACTGCCGCAAGGTGTGCGACACCAGGCGGCACCACGGAGCGGATCGCCTCAACGCAGCGGGTTTCGGCCTCGGCGCGGATGCTGAGCGCCTTCAGGGCCGAACGTTTGGCCTCCTGGCGTTCTTCTTCCCACTCGCGTGCCTCTCGGGCGATCTCGAGGGATCGTTCCTTCCTGTGCGGATCGGACAGATCTCGGATGAGCTCTTCGGCCATGAACTCGTCCAAGGCGCGCCAGTCACCACCCGGCGGAGCCGGCGCCCGAACCAGGGAACGGAAGTTCTGGACGGCCTGATCATGCGCCCTGCGCGCGCTCTCCGCCCAGAGCCTTGCACCGGATGCCTGTGACTTGGCCAGTTCCACGCTGCGGGCGAAGCCCGACAGCGCGTCGGCGCAGGCACGATAGGCGGTCGCGAGCCCGGTCGTCTCCGCGTGGATCTCCACCATGATCTCGTGGAAGTCGGCATCATCACCATCTCGCACCCGCAGACCGGCGCTCCCATCGGCCGCCGCGTCGAACTGGCCGCCGTATTCGGCCGTGAGTTCGGCGTCATACTCCAACGTGGAGACCGCCAGGCGGAAACGAGAGACATCGTCAGGGATGGGATCGCCCTCCATGTCCAGGACGCTCCAGTCCGGATCCTGGGCAGGCGGGACCGGCTCCGGCATCGGGTAATCGAATTTCTTCAGCTCGCCGGACAGCTGGCCTTCGTACAGATGCGCGTCAAGGCGCCTGGCGACCGAGCCGAACACGTCGAGGGCCCGTTCGAGCAGCTTTTCCACCGCGATACGAGACCTGGACGTCACAGCGAGGAGCTCGCGCACGGCCGCGTCGATCGGCGGGGAGCACGCGAGTCGGACCAGTTCGGTGATGCCGCCGGTCGCCGGAGCGGACATCGACCGGGGGTTCCGCTGCCAGCTGTCTTGGGTGCTCCTCAGATACCACCAGATCTCGCTGAGCGCCTTGGGGAGCGCGGCGCTCCTCGCATTGATCCGTGCGGCCGCGAGATAGACCGCCGCCGACTCGAGCGGACGGCGAAGCAGGAACAGCAGGTCGGCCAGGCCCAGGGCAAGGCTCTCGTCGTTCGGGTCGAGCCGGAGCCCTTCCCGGTACGCGCGTTCGGCCTCGGCCCAGTCGTTTCGAGCGCGCGCCACGTCGGCGACCGTCAGGTAGGCGATCGGCTCCTGCGGGTCGGCTTCGACCGCCGCCTCGGCCGTGAGCCGCGCGTCGTCGATTCTGAAGACCGCCAGCTGGCACTGCGCCAGCACACGGAGTGTCCATAAGCCCGTCGGATCCAGTCGTGCCGCCTCCGTCGCCTCCCGGAGAGCGGCGGCGTTCCGGTAACGGTCCAGAAGCATGGAGGCCATCAGGCCATGCGCCCACGCTTCGTGTGGGTCGAGGCGCAGCGCGGCCTTCACGGCGTCGTGGGCTTCTGAACTCCAGAACTCGTTCAGTTCGGAGCGGGCGTTGAGCAGGCAGACCGCGCGCAGGCAGAGAGCTTCGTACGCCGTGTCCTCCGAGGTCAGCGCGGGGCGCAAAGCCTTCGCCGCGTCTCGCCATCTCCCCAGCTGTACGAGGTTGCGTGCGGTCAGAAGCGCCTTCTGACCCTCGTTCACGCCATGCCCCGCTGCCTGAGGTAGGCGAGGAGATCGTCGAACTTGCCGGCGGAGTCGGCGAACATCACCACGTTGCGAGCGTCCTGCAGCCACGGTCCGATCGACGATTTCACCTCGGCGAACGCCTGATCGAAGTCGATCATCCGGATCGGCCGTACCTCCTTCGTACGGACCGAGTCCAGCATGGCGTGCTCGGCCGCGGTGTCACAGAGGTGGGCCAGATCGGCGCCGGAGAAATGCCCGCTGCGCCGGACCAGCGTGGCGATCTCGATGCCTTCGAGAGGCCGGTCACGCAGGTGATACCGAAGGATGGCCTCGCGCGCGGCATCGTCGGGCGGGGCCACCAGCAGCAGGCGGTCGAATCGTCCCGGCCGCAACAACGCGGTGTCCACGTCCCACGGATGGTTGGTCGCGCCCAAGATGAAGACGCCGTCGTTGACGCTCTTCACCGAGTCCATCTCGGTCAGCAGCTGATTGACCATCCCGCGCATCGCGGTGCTCGTCCTCAGGTGCACGCGCTTCTGGCCGAGCGCGTCGATCTCATCGAAGAACAGCACGCAGGGCGCGTTGCGGCGCGCGATCTCGAACATCTCATGCAGGTTGCGTTCGCTGGAGCCGACCCACATGTCCAGGATGTCGGAGAGCGAGACCGCGTAGAAGCGAGCCCCCAGCTCCCCGGCGATGGCGCGAGCGAGAAAGGTCTTGCCGCATCCCGGAGGTCCGTACAGCAGGAGGCCGCCAGGAAGGCTACGGCCATAGAGGCGACGCATTTCCGGATTGCGCATGGGGACGAGGAACGCCGCCTCCAGGCGCCGTTTCACCTCTTCCAGCCCACCGACGTCCGACAAGGTCATGTCAGGACGCTCGGCCTCGCCATCCGGACCGACCCCGGGATCCTCGATCAGGGCGGGCTGCACGATGCCCGCCACCTCGCCCTCCGCGGCGTCCCAGTCGAACTCGGCCTTTCCCGATTCGGCCTTCGCCGCTTTCGCGGGCTCCGCTGGGGCCGACACGCCGCGCAGGCGATCCGTCGCGCGGGAAAGGACGGCGAGTGCCTCGGCGTTGCCGGGATCACGTTCCAGAGCGGCGGAGCAGTGCGCCAGGGCGGCCGCCGAATCCCCCTGGTCGACGAGCATGCCCGCGACATGAACGCGGAGAGGCACGTCGTCCGGGCGGCCCTCCACCGCCTCGAGAAGACTCCGCAAGACAGCAGGCAACCCGTCATTCTCCATGGCATCCCCCGAGGAATCGAAAACGCCGAGCTGCGCAAATGCCACGGCCCGCCCCAAATCCGGATCAGAGTACATCGCCTGACCTCGATGAGGTCAGGGAATTCCGTCGACGCGGGCTCTGCCCGTTTCCTCACGGGCCAGGTCGATGGAGGCCTCGCCGACCGGGCTCGAACCGGCGTCCACCCGGTCCCGAGCCGGGCGCTCTACCACTGAGCTACAGCAAGGCCATGCCATCGTGCACGGCGCCGCCGACCGGGCTCGAACCGGCGCCCACCTGGAGAAAGAGCCAGGCGTTCTACCACTGAACTACGGCGGGCCGTGTCCCAGTCTGCTCGATCATCTCCGCGGACGCCACGGATTAATGGCGGCCCTGCCGACCGGGCTCGCATCATGGCGCGTCCTTGATCGGCAGGTCGCTGACCACCACCCTGGCGGTCAGCCCGTGCGCGACATCGTCGGCCAGTTCCGGCTTGAGGTGCTTGCCGCTGAACACCCCCGCCCGGCGCAGCAGCGCGGCCCAGACCGGGTCGGCGATGCTCACCCCGTGCACCAGCTCGGGCGTCAGCCGGAAGACGGCCACGCCGCTCCTGGGCGCGGGCGCCGTCCAGCCGGATCTCTCCGGATCCAGCCCTGCCGTACGGCACGCCGCCTCGACCTCGGTCCGCGTGCAGCCCGCGCTTCCGTCCAGCACCTCCCACGGCAGCGGTAACGCCGCCCAAACCGCGGTGTTGGGGTCGACGTCACCGCTGTGCCAGGCGACCAGGTCGCCGGCCATCAGCCGCATCGCCTTGCCCGGGCAAGCCGCCTCCAGCAGGTCGAGCGCGCCGAGCGAGGCCAGACACGCCAGCCAGCCGGAACGGGCCGCGTTGTAGGCGGTGGCGAGGTTGTTCCACGTGCTGGAGTCATCGCCCCGCCGTACGATCATCGTTGTCCGGTCTGTGCGCGGACTCCACCGCTCGCGCAGCAGGTCGGCGCTGTGGCGCATGACCGCCGACCACTGGCCCAGCAGCCTGCCTCGCTCCTGCTCGCTCAGGCGTTCCAGCACGTCCGGCGAGGTGCGGACCTGAGCGATCAGCCACCAGTCGCTGCCGGCCGTGCACCGCTCCAGCAGCATCGCGGCGATCTCGTCGAACGGGTTCTCCCGCCCCGACAGGCTGAACTCCCGGCGCAGCTTACGCCGGGCGGTGAAGTAGGCCACGAAGCACGCCGCGTCGGCGTCGGCCAGGAAGCGCTCCAGCGGGATGTCGGCGCCGAACCCGGTGACGCCCACCATGAGCAGGCGACGCTTGTCCTGCTCGATGCCGAGCGTGGCGGTCTTGGCGGTGATCCGGCGCAGCATCCGGAAACGACGGTTGTACTGACGTTTGGACAGCTCCATGCCCGCCGTCTCGCGCGCGGCGCGGTTGAGCCGGTCTGCCAGGAAGTCGGTGTGCTGGGGCGTCCAGCGGATGTCGCGTCCCATGGTCGCGGCGAACTCCAGCAACGACTCCGGATCGTCCCGGGTCGACCTCCACGGTCCGGTCGAACAGCCGGGTGGCGGCGGCGACCTGCCGGGCGCCGCCGACCGGCCGGGCGTAGTCGGAGGACATCGAGGAGAACCAGCCCTGTCGACGGGCCGAGTGCTTGGCCGCCCGCTTCAACAGCACCCGCTCGCGGCGCGACACGCTCCCGTCCAGGGCCAGCAGCACCAGGTCGGCCACGTCCTCGGGCCGGTATCGACGATCCAGCGAGCCGTGCAGCTCCACCAGGGCTTCCCGGCGGGCTGGAACACGGCCGTCGGCCTCGCGAAACTCCATGATCCCATCATTCACGTCCGCGCCGTCCCGCCTCAAACGATTTGCCGGCGCGCGAGCCGAACCCGATGTCCGCCAAGCCTTGACCGTATGACCGGAGGTCGTCCGGCACCGGTTCCAGAGATTCGGCAAGCCACTCTCATGACCAGGAAAGGTGGCCGGGTCGTTCCAGGGCGGATCACGACAAGGCTGAAAACCTCCCCATGGGAGATGCGGTGACCCGCTGTCCGATCACCACACGGAGGTGCGCCATGACGATCAACGCCAATCTCGACAAGCTGCTCGACAAGGCATTCGAGAAGTACGACCTGGAGAAGCTGCCCGCCGCCCCGGTGAGCGCGCTGGCCGGGGTGAGCGACGCCGACGCCGAGTCGCTGGCCAAGGCGTTCAACATCAAGACGATCGGCGATCTCGGCCGCAACAAGCACTTCCGCGCCGCGGTGGCCATCGTCAACCTCGTCGACGCCGCCAAGTAGCAGCGCGCCGCGAAGACGCCCTGTCCATCTTGGGCCTGTCCATCTTGGGCCTGTCCATCTTGGGCGTGGGCGGGGCGTCTCGGCTCACAGAGCGCCTCGACATCACATGGGGTCTCGGCTCACACGGGGGTCTCGGCTCGCAGGGAGCGTCTCGGGCTCACCGGGCCGGTGGCCACATCCGGTCACTCATGATCGCCGACCGTGCGGCCCTGCATCGGGCTCACCGGCGAGGCGCACATGAGAAGAGGCCCGCTCCTCTTGACGAGTAACGAGCCTCTGACCTGCGACGAGCGTGGTGGGCGATACTGGGATCGAACCAGTGACCTCTTCGGTGTGAACGAAGCGCTCTCCCGCTGAGCTAATCGCCCGCCCTGCGGCCCCTTGTGGCGCCGACGGGAAAACCATACCGCACTCCGGGACCAGGTGGCGAAGCGGCGGGAGGCTCGGAGGGGGATTCGGGGAAAGGGTGCGGTTGCCCACCGGCGTGACGGCTCGTTGGCATACCATCGTCGTGTTCCGGTAGGTGCCGATCGTGATCCTTTCTCAAGGAACGTTCTTGGTGGGCTCCCCGGAACAGGCTCCACGAACACGCAAAACCCTTGTAAATACGACCCGATTGATGCCGTTTAGCCAGGTAGATGCCTAAATGTCCAGCTGTGATGTGCGTTACAGAAGGGCCTAGGAGCGGAATCTTTCCTACAGGTTTCTTCGTTCCGCGTGATAGCTCAGGACGAAGTCCGTCAGAGCAGTGATAGCCCCGAAGAGGGGACCTTCGACGAAAAGGTTTGGCTGACGATGAACAGCACCACCGTCTCCGCCGAGCTTGGCCTTCGGCTTGTGGTCCCCGACCGTACTACCGTCCCCCTGCTCGCCGGACTGAGTTACACGGCCGACGACCCGTACGCCATCCGCATGGCCTTCCACGTAGGGAACGACGAACCGGTCGAGTGGATCTTTGCCCGTGAGTTGCTGACAGTTGGCATCGTGAGACGCGTCGGCGACGGCGACGTGCAGGTATGGCCCGCACGCGCCGACGGCGAACGCACCCTGCACATCAGTTTGACCTCGCCGTTCGGCCAGGCACTGTTCGAGGTGCCGCTGGCGCCGCTGACCGAGTTCCTCCACCGCACCTACGAGAAGGTGCCCGCCGGTCGCGAGACCGACTTCATGGACCTCGACGCCGAGCTCACCAACATGCTCTGGCCGAGCTGACCGCTTTTTTGATCTTTTACGGCAGAGCACGGTGGGCCCCACCCGCCGCACAGGGCTGGGGTCTGTCCAGGGGCACGCTCCTCCGGTGGAGGTGGCTGGGCGCCGTAACGTGCGCATTCTTGACCCCGGTCCGGGGATTGGGCCGGGGTCTCATGATTTGACCCCCGTCCGCGTGGGTCCGGTCTCATGATTTGCGACCCCGTCCGCGTGGGCGGGGTCTCATGAATCGCGCGGGGCCGCCCGGGGAACGGGCCGGGGTCTGATCATTAGGCCGAGGCCCCGGTGAACCCGAGCCGCCGCGCGCCCGAGGTCCGTGCCATTGCCGACATGACCATAAACGGTATGTCGGGTTCCTGATGGTTTGCTGGGATTATTGGGTGATCTCGGTCAGAGCCGCTTTCATTCTCGTAATCTCGATGCTCTGGCCCGAGTAGACGTCTCTCGCCATGCGCCTCATCGGCTGGTCCGTGCCGGCGGAGAGCTCTTCACCGGCCATCTTCAGGGCGCCCCCGTGGTGTCTGACCATGAGTTGCAGGAACAGGCGGTCGAAGGCGGCCGCGCGTGCGGCCCGCAGGGCGTTCATCTCCTCCAGGGTGGCCATGCCGTAGCCCTCGGGGCCATGAGAGTGGTCGTCGGGGACCGGGCGGCCGAGAGAGGCGAGCCAGGAGGACATGACGGTGATCTCGGGGCGCTGCGCGCTGGCGATCTGCTCGGCGAAGCGGCGTACGGCCGGTGTCGTCGTACGGTCCTTGACCAGGCCGGTCATCTCCAGCGCCTGCCGGTGGTGCGGGATCATGCCTTCGGCGAAACGCACGTCGGCGGCGGCCGGGGCGGGCGGCGGCTGGCCGAGGCGTTCGCCGGGCGTGGCCGTGCGGGCGGGGCTGCCCGGGCCCTGTGGGACGATCACCGGGGCGTCGGTGCCGATCGCGGACGGCTGCTCCGCCTCCTGGGCGCACGCCGACAGCACGGGCAGCACGAGTGCCGCCAAGACTGCGGGAATGAGCGCACGCGATCGGGACCTTTCTGACATAGCTTCCATAGTGACCCAGGAACGAGAGGGAAGTGCGTGATCTTCGGAAAGGTACGGGTGGCGGCGGCGTGCGCGGCACTCCTGCTGATGGCCGCGTGCAGCGCCGGTCCGCGAGGGGAGGATCCCTCCGGAGACGGGGGCGAGCCCCTCACCACCGCCCAGCCGACCGGTGACGCGAAGACGAGCCCGAACGTCAAGCGGGTCGCCCACGTGCCCCGTACGGCTCCGCTCGACGGCGCCATGGACTGGAACACCGACCTGGCCTTCCAGGGCGACTACGCGTACGTGGGCAACTTCGGCGGGTTCTCGATCTACGACATCAGCGACCCGACCAAGCCCAAGACCGTCAGCCAGGTGGCCTGCCCGGCGCAGCAGAACGACGTCTCGATCTACGGCGACCTGCTGATCCTGTCGATCGACGAGCCGCGCAGCGACGAGAGCTGCGCCTCCACGACGAAGAGCCAGGCCTGGGAAGGACTGCGGATCTTCGACGTCAGCGACAAGAAGAACCCGAAGTACGTCTCGGCCGTCGCGACCGACTGTGGCTCGCACACGCACACGATGATCCCCGACGGGGAGACGCTGTACGTGTACGTGTCGTCACCCGGCCCCGAGCCGGAGTCCAAGACGTGCCCGCCGCCGCACGAGCTCCTCCAGGTTGTGGAGATCCCCACCAAGGACCCCAAGGCCGCCAAGATCGTGGCAAGGCCGAACTTCTTCCCGGACCGCGAGGAGACGGGCGCCGGGTGCCACGACATCACGGCGTACCCGGAGAAGAAACTGGCCGCGGCCGCCTGCTTCGGTGACGGCGTG
Organism: Nonomuraea sp. CA-143628; assembly: GCF_050942315.1. Lineage (NCBI taxonomy): Bacteria > Bacillati > Actinomycetota > Actinomycetes > Streptosporangiales > Streptosporangiaceae > Nonomuraea > Nonomuraea sp. CA-143628. The sequence continues at coordinate 5,144,926 of NZ_CP192072.1, read as the reverse complement.
CTGCTCGACATCTCCGACCCGGTCAACCCGAAGCTGCTCCAGCGGATCCGCGACGAGGAGAACTTCCAGCTCTGGCATTCGGCGACGTTCAACAACGACGCGACCAAGGTGGTGTTCAGCGACGAGCTGGGCGGCGGCTCCGCGCCGACCTGCGACCGGGACACGCCGCGGACCAAGGGCGCGGACGCGATCTACGACCTCACGAACGGGCAGCTGGAGCGGCGCGGCTACTTCAAGATCCCTCGTGAGCAGGAGCAGGACGAGAACTGCGTCGCCCACAACGGCTCGCTCCTCCCGGTGCCGGGCAAGGACATCATGGTCCAGTCCTGGTATCAGGGCGGCGTGTCGATCTGGGACTTCACCGACTCCGCCAACGCCAAGGAGATCGGCTACTTCGATCCGCCCGCGTTCGACGGGGTCGCGGGGTCCTGGTCGGCCTACTACTACAACGGCTACATCTACTCCAGTGACATCCGGGGCGGCCTGGACGTCATCGAGATCAAGGATCCGCTGACCGACCCGGCCAAGCAGGTCAAGATGGACGACTTCAACGTCCAGACCCAGAAGTCCTACTGAGGTGCCGTGATGGTCCCCGCCCGCCAGTTGCTGTAGGTGGTGGCGAAGGAGGAGGCCAGCCGGATGTTGGCGTTGAGCGCGCGCCAGGACAGGTCGAAGAAGACCGGCCTGTCGCGCGGGTCCAGCTTGAGCTTCCAGGTGAGCTGGGTGTCGGCGAGGTCGTCGACGGTCCACCCGCCGGTGATCTCCGAGATCTTGTCCTGCAGGGCCCGCGGGCCCTTGCTGGTCACCAGGGAGCCGGAGTAGGACCGCCCCTCCGCGCTGATCCGCGGCGTCAGGCTGATCACGTCGAGCAGGGCGCCGATCCCCGCGGTCACGGGGAGCATCTCGGCGAAGTAGAGCGACGCCGACGCCTCCTTGCCTTTCACCGGCTTGCCGTCCAGGTAGACCGCCGGCGTGTCGGAGCTGTCCATGACGACCACCTGCCGGCTGTCGCCGACCGACTCGACCCGCATGTCGAAGTCCGTGGTGGTGCCATCGCTCGCGCCGAACACGAGCCGGCCCCGGGCCTCGCCGGCGTACGCGCTCTCGCTCAGACCGCCCGAGTAGGTGAAGTCGGCCAGCGGCGTCACGATGGTCGCCGCCTCCACCGCCGCGACCAGCTCCGCGCGCCTGGCCGGCGGCGGGGGGACCATGGACTCAGCCATGCCGGTGGAAGCCGACGGTGTGCCGGTGGCGGCGGCCGGGGTCTGCGCGATGGGTGTGCGGCCGGCCGCCCGCTCCCAGAGCAGCACCCCGCTGACCAGCAGCGCCGTCGCCGCCAGGCCCGCCCCGGCGAGCATCTTCCTGCGCGCCATCAGCGCCCGCACCGGGCCGATGGCCGGCGGCGGCCCGGCCACCAAGGTGTCGGCCGCCGCCAGCGCGCCCTGTTCGAGCACGTCGGCCTCTTCCGAGCGCCGGTCCTCGCCGAGCAGCTCCAGCAGGACGCCGCGCGCCGTGGGACGGGCCGCGGGGTCCTTGGCCAGGCAGCGGGCCACGATCCCGCGCAGCGGCTCGGCCAGATCGCCCAGGTCGGGCTCACCTTGAAGGATCCGGTAGGCGACCGCGGCGATCGTGTCCCCGCCGAACGGCGCCTGCCCGGTGGCCGCGTACGCCATCGTGGAGCCCCAGGCGAACACGTCGGCCGGCGCCCCGACGGGCCCGTCGCCGAACTGCTCGGGCGCCATGTAGCGCGGTGTCCCGGCCAGCCCGCTCCTGGTCGCGGTGAGCCCGGCGAGCCGGGCGATGCCGAAGTCGATGACCCGCGGCCCGTCCTGGGCCATCAGCACGTTGCCCGGCTTGAAGTCGCGGTGCACCACGCCCGCCCGGTGGATGGCGGTCAGCGCGGTGACCGTGCCGATGGCCAGGCGGGTGAGGGGCGTGCCGCGCAGGGGCGCGACCTCCTCCAGAGAGGGGCCGTCGATGTACTCGCTCACGACGTAGGGCGGGTCGTGGTCGAGGTCGGCGGTGATCACCCGGGCCGTGCAGAACTCGGCGACCTGCCTGGCGGCGGCGAGCTCCCGCTGCGCCGTGCGATCGACGCCGCCCGCCATGCCGCCCGCCATCACCTTGATCGCCACTCGCTCGCCACCCGGCTTCTCGGCCAAGTAGACCACGCCCTGCCCGCCCTGCCCGAGCCGGCCCACGATCAGATAGCCGCCGAGCCGCAGCGGGTCGCCCGGCCGGGGTGTATCGACGGCCATCTGCTCAGGGGTTGAGGTCGGCGGCGGCGTGCTCGGCGAAGATCCGCATCGCCTTCGCGGTGATCGGCCCCGGGGCCACCGGCAGCTCGGTCTCGTCGACGAGCCTGATCGGCTGGATGTCGCGGGTGGTGGAGGTCAGGAACGCCTCCTCGGCGGTGTAGAGGGCGGACAGAGGTACGTCGGCCTCCTCGCCGCCGCACCATTGGAGCACCAGCGCCCTGGTGACGCCGGCCAGGCAGCCGGACTCGAGGGTCGGGGTGAGCAGCCGCCCGTCGCGGACGATGAAGATGTTGGAGCCGGTGCCCTCGCACAGGTTGCCGGCGAGGTTGCCGAAGATGGCCTCGCCGCCGCCGCGCGCCTTGGCGTGGGCCAGGGCCTTGGCGTTGTCGCCGTAGGAGGTGCTCTTGACGCCGGCCAGGGCGCCGTTCTCGTTGCGCGGCCAGGGGACGACGGTGACGTTGGCGGTGCCGGGGAAGGGCTTCTGCTCGTCGACGATCACGATCGAGGTGGTGCCCTGGTCGCCGCGGTCGGAGCCGAGGGGACCCGGGCCGCTGGTGTAGGTGATGCGGATGCGGCCGAGCGGCCAGTCGGGGGCGGCGGCCAGGCACTTGCCGACGCCGTCCTCGATGGCCCCGAGGTCGGGCTCGGGCAGGTCCATGCGCTGTGCCGACAGCGCGAGCCGGTCGAGGTGCCTGGTGAGCGCGAACGCCTCGCCGTGCACGATCTTGATGGTCTCGAAGACTCCGTCGCCGACCATCAGCCCATGGTCGAACACCGAGACGGTCGCCTGCGCGGGGTCGATCAGTTCCCCGTTGACCCAGACAGGGATGGTCATCTATTTCCTCCTGAGGATGCCAGTGCGATGAGCCTGGACGCCTTCAGCTCGGTCTCGAGCCATTCACGCCGGGGATCGCTGCCCCAGGTTATGCCCGCGCCCGTGCCGAAGCGGATCTCGCCTGCTTCGATCCAGAACGTACGGATGCCCACAGCCAGCGCCGCCCGTCGACGGTCGGCGTCGACCCAGCCCACGGCCCCACAGTACGGCCCGCGCGGCTCCGGTTCGAGCTCATTGATGATGCGCAACGCGGACGACTTGGGCGCGCCGGTGACCGAGCCGGGCGGGAAGGTCGCCGCGAACAGCTCCGGCCAGCCGGCTTCGGGCGCCAGCCTGGCGCGTACGGTCGACACGAGGTGGACCAGCCCGGGATGCTCCTCGACGGCGCAGAGCGACGGCACCTCGACGGAGCCGACGGCGGCGATCCGGCCGAGGTCGTTGCGGACCAGGTCGACGATCATGACATTCTCAGCGTAGTCCTTCTCCAGCAGGTCGTCCGCTGTGGCGCCGGTGCCCTTGATCGGTCTTGACTCGATCAGGTCCCCTTCGCGCGACAAATACAGCTCGGGCGAGGCCGACACCACGCTCAGTCCTGGCACCTGGACGACGGCCGCGTAGGGGGCCGGGTTGCCGGTGGCCAGGCGGGCGGCCAGGGCCAGCGGGTCGGCGTCGTGGGGCAGCGGCGCGGTCAGGACCCGGCAGAGGTTGGCCTGGTAGACCTCGCCCCGCTCGATGTAATCGCGGATGGCCTGGACCCCGCGCTCGTAGGCGGTCTGGTCGAGGGAGCTGTGCCACTGATCGGGCGAAGGGCCGTGCCAGGGGGTCCTGGGGATGGGCAGGGGCGCCTGGCGTACGTGGTCGAAGCGAGCGCACGTCACCTTGCCCTCGTAGTCGACCACCACCGCCCACCAGCCGTCGCCGTCGAGCGCGGCCAGGTCGGTCGTCAGGTCGCGCAGGCCGGTGGCGAGGAGGTCGCCTACGTGGGCGAAGCCGTCGTACACACCTGCCATTCTCCCAGCAATCGGACGAACTCCCGCGCGGACGGCAGCGGCACTTCGGGCAGGGCCGCGTACACCTTGCGCGCCGGGACCAACCCCCTCAGGGGCCGCAACACCAGATCGGCGGGTACGGCCCGCGCCGCGAGCTCCGGCACCAGCGTCACCCCGAGCCCGGCGGCGACGCAGCCGAACTTGCCCGTCCATTCGGCCACCCGCAGCCCGCTGCGCGGTGTGAACCCGGCGGCGGCGCAGGCGGTGACGAGCAGCGTCGGCTGTCCGCGCGGCGCCGCCTCGATCCACGTCTCGTCGGCCAGGTCGCGCAGGTCCACGTCGGGCTCGGCGGCCAGCCGGTGCGCCCGCGGCAGCGCCACCAGCAGCCGGTCCTCGCGCAGCGGCACGATCCGGCCGCCGTCGGCGGGCAGCCCGGCGGGATAGTCGCTGATCACCGCGACGTCCAGCGCGCCCGCCTGCAGCCGTTCCATCAGCCGCGTCGTCAGCCCTTCGACCAGCCGCAGCCCGACCTCCGGCCGGCGCTCGGCGAACCGCTTGAGCGTCACGGGCACGAGATCGACGTTGGCCGTGGCGAACGCGCCCACCCGCAGCGTGCCGCCGCTGCCGCCGTGGATCGCGGTCAGCTCCTCGCACGCGCGGTCGAGCCGGTCGAGCACGGCGACGGCGTGCCGGTGCAGCGCCACTCCCGCCGGTGTCAGGCGTACGCCCCTGGCCAGCCGCTCGAACAGCGGCCCACCGGCCGCCCGCTCAAGGGCGGCGATCCGCCGCGAGACGGCCGACTGGGTGTATCCGAGCAGCTCGGCGGCGGCGGTGAACGAGCCGCTCTTGGCCACCTCGTCGAAGAGGCGGAGCGCGACGGTGTCGAAGGCATTCGTGTCTGTCATGGCTGACATGCAATCTAGTCGGTGGTGGAATGCCTCGCATGTCAGTTAACTGGGGAACGTGATTGCATTTCTCGGACAGGGACGCATGGGCGTCCCCATGGCCCGGCGGCTCAGCGAGGCCGGGCATCAGGTGACGACATGGCGGCGCGGGACCGGTGTCCCGGTCGCCGAGGCGGTCGACGGGGCGGATCTGGTCCTCACGATGCTGCGGGACCCGGCCGCCGTGCGCGAGGTGCTGACGGCCGCGCTGCCGGGGCTGCGGGCCGGCGCGACGGTGGTGGAGATGTCCACGATCGGGCCGGAGGCGGTGCGGGAGCTGCGCGCGCTGCTGCCCGACTCCGTCAAGCTGGTGGACGCGCCCGTCCTGGGCAGCGTCGGCCCCGCGGCCGACGGCACGCTGACCGTGCTGGCGGGCGGCGATCTTACGGGGGTGCGCGACGTGCTGGCGGTGTTCGGCACGGTGCGCGAGTGCGGGCCGGTGGGGGCGGGGGCAGCGATGAAGCTCGCCGTCATGAGCGCCCTGGTGCCTGCGCAGGTGCTGCTGGCGGAGACGTACGCGTACGGAGAGGCGCACGGGGTGGACCGCGACGCCCTGGCCGAGGTGCTGTCGGGCACCCCGCTGGGCGTCCTGGCCGAACGCCTGCGCACGCCCGCCCCCGAGACCCGCTACGCGCTCGGCCTGGCGGCCAAGGACCTGACATTGGCCGCCTGGCCGGATGCCACTCTGGCCGCCGCGGCCCGCGCACGCCTTCAGGAGGCCGAGGCGGCCGGGCTCGGCGACCACGACGTGACGGCCATCGCCGCGCACGTCGGCGGGCGGCCCGCGCACCGGGCCGTGCCGATCAACCCCGCGACCGTGCCGGCCACGAACGGCTTCTACTCCCATGCCGTACGGGTGGGCGACATGCTGTACGTCTCGGGGCAGGCGGCCTTCGACTCGAACGGGCAGCTCGTCGGGGAGGGGGACATGGCGGCTCAGGCCGAGCACGTGTTCCAGTGTCTGGGGCGGATTCTCGCCGATCAGGGGGCGGGGTTCGAGGACGTGGCGTTCCTCCGGACGTACCTGACGAACATGGACGATCGGGTGGCGTACGGGCAGGTGCGGCGCAAGTACTTCCCAGGGACGCCGCCCGCGAGCACGACGGTGGAGGTGTCGAAGCTGTTCATGCCGGGGCTGCTGCTGGAGATGGACGCGATCGTCGCGCTGCCGTAGCGCGGGTCCCGCCGGTGCCGGACCGTCCGCCGGGTCCTGCCGGACCGTCCGCCGGGTCCTGCCGGACCGTCCGCCGGGTCCTGCCGGACCGTCCGCCGGGTCCTGCCGGGCCGTCCAGCGGTCGAGACCGCAGGCATTGGACGTCTGGCGGCTGGCTGGCGGCCAGTCGTCCGGCCCTGGCCGCTGGCCCGTCCGAAATATGGCGAAAAATTACGCCAGGCGGCCCGTGACGGACTCGGCGGCGGCGACCACGCCGCCGTCGGCGACCAGGCGGACGGCGTACTCGATCTCCGGCGCCAGGAAGCGGTCGGGGCCGGGCCCCGGGACGGTCTCGCGCAGCGCCCTGACCACCGCGCCGGTGGCGGGCGCCGGCTCCAGCGGGGCGCGCAGGTCGAGGGCGCGGGCGGCGGTGAGCACCTCGACGGCCAGCACCCGGGTGAGGCCGTCGACCGACTTGCGCAGTTTGCGGGCCGCCGACCAGCCCATCGAGACGTGGTCCTCCTGCATGGCGGAGCTGGGGATCGAGTCCACACTGGCGGGCGCGGCGAGCCGCTTGAGCTCGGAGACGATGGCCGCCTGGGTGTACTGGGCGATCATGTGGCCGGAGTCCACGCCGGGGTCGTCGGCCAGGAACGCCGGCAGGCCGTGGTTGCGCGCCACGTCCAGGAAGCGGTCGGTGCGGCGTTCGGACATCGAGGCCAGGTCGGCGGCGACGATGGCCAGGAAGTCCAGTACGTAGGCGACGGGGGCGCCGTGGAAGTTGCCGTTGGACTCGACGCGGCCGTCAGAGAGGACAGCGGGGTTGTCCACGGCGCTGGCCAGCTCCCAGGTGGCGACGTTCGCGGCGTGAGCGATCGTGTCGCGGGCGGCGCCGGCCACCTGGGGGGCGCAGCGCAGGGAGTAGGCGTCCTGGACGCGGGTGCAGGCGGTCGGGTCGCGATGGCTCGCCATGATGCCCGATTGATCCAGAATTTTCGTCATATTGGCGGCGGAGAGGGCCTGGCCGGGCTGCGGCCGCAGCGCCTGCAGTTCGGGCGCGAAGACGCGGTCGGTGCCCAGCAACCCCTCGACGCTCATCGCGGCGCTCACGTCTGCGGTCCTGACGAGCATGGTCAGGTCGTCGATGGCCAGGATGAGCATGCCGAGCATGCCGTCCGTGCCGTTGATGAGCGCGAGGCCCTCCTTGGCGGCCAGCTCGACGGGCTCGATGCCCGCCTGCTTGAGCGCCTCTTCCGCTGCGGTGATATTTCCGGACTCATCCCGTACGACGCCCTCGCCCATCAGCGTGAGCGCCACGTGCGCCAACGGCGCCAGATCGCCCGAGCAGCCGAGGCTGCCGTACTCGTGCACGACCGGCGTGATGCCCGCGCTGATGAGCGCGGCGAGCGTCTTGGCGGTGGTCGGCCGGATGCCGGTGTGACCGGTGGCCAGCGTGTGCAGCCGCAGCAGCATGAGCGCGCGCACCACCTCGGTCTCCACCTCCGGACCGTTGCCCGCGGCGTGGCTGCGGACCAGCGAGCGCTGGAGCTGGGCGCGCAGAGCCGGGTCGATGTGCCGCGTGGCCAGGGCCCCGAACCCGGTCGAGATCCCATAGGCGGGAACCGGGCTCTCGGCCAGCTCGTCGACCAGCTGCCGGGCCGCGGAGATGGCGGCGATGGCGTCGTCGGTGAGCCGTACGGCGGCGCCGTGACGGGCCACCCGGATGACCTCGTCGAAGGTGAGGGGCTCTGGACCGACGTCCACGACTCCGTTGTCGCGCATGATGTGACTCTCCCGCTTAGGTAACCGGCGTATGTGATGTTAGCTCCTTACCGGACAAAGCAGCGGCCCGCCCTACCCTGGCCTCGTCACCTGAGAACAGGGCGGCCAGCCCTTCTCTGCCCTCATCCGTCAACACCACCGCCCGGGGAACGGGGCCCTGCCGGTACCAGCCGCGCTCGAACAGCGCCCCGGTCACCGCCGCGCCGAGAGCTCCGCCGAGGTGGGCCCGGCGCTCGGTCCAGTCCAGGCATTCCGGGGCGAACCGCCGCCTGGCCTTCCGTACCCCCGTCACGTCCACCCCGAGCCCCGCCAGCAGCCGCTCCCCCTTGCCCGTGACCTCCTGGTTCACCAGGAAACCGCCCTGGACCAGCTGGTCGAACAGCGCCACACCGGCCCGCCCAGCCAAGTGGTCGTAGCACGTACGCGCCTCCTCCAGCTGCCTGGCCTGACGCGACTGGCGCAGGGACCGGATGGGCGGCCGGGTGCTCACCCTGGCGAGCACCTCCAGCACCTCGGCGACCTCGTGGCCGGCCAGGCGGTAGTAGCGGTGGCGGCCCTGCCGTACGACGTCGACGAGCCGCCCGTCGAGCAGGCGGGACAGGTGCGCGCTCGCGGTGGCGGCGCTCACGCCGGAGAGCCTGGCCAGCTCCCCGGCGGCCAGCGCGCGACCGCCCAGCAGCGCGGTGAGGATGGCCGCCCTGGTGGGATCGGCTATGAGCGCCGCGACGGGCGCGATGTCGGAGTCATGGGCGATGTATTCGGCGGCCATACTTGACGCTAACCCACAGACATTTCGCCGGCCGTCGAAGCATCGCCTCTTCGCCGCGCCCGGCGCCCGGTTAGGCTGCGGGTGAGCCTAGCCAGGGGGTTCCAGTGGCAGTCCCGTCAACCCCGTCGACAGCAGAAACCGGCGCCTCGGCAGCAGAGGCCAGCACCTCGGCAGCAGGAGCCGGCACCTCGGTGACAGAGACCGGCGCCTCGGCGACAGGGGTCGGTGTCGCGCTCGTCACCGGAGCGTCCCGTGGCCTGGGCGCCGTGATCGCCCGCAGGTTAGGCGCCGACGGCCACACCGTGGCCGTCAACTATCACTCCGAGCACGAGAACGCGCACCAGGTGGCCGCCGACATCCGCGCCGCCGGTGGATCCGCCGAGGCGTTCGCGGGGGACATCACCGACGAGGCCGCGACGGCCGAACTGGTCGCCCAGGTCACCGACCGGCTGGGCCCCGTGGAGATATTGGTCCTCAACGCGACCGGCCCCCAGCCGAAGGTCGCGTTCGAGGATCTCACCTGGCAGACGCACCTGGACCAGCTCCACTTCTTCGTCAAGAGCCCCACGCTCCTCATCCAGGCGGCCCTGCCGGGCATGAAGGCACATGGCGGGGGCCGCGTGATCCAGATCGGCTCGGACATCGTGGACCGCGCTCTCCCCGGCATGTCCGCCTACATCGCCGCAAAGGCCGCCCAGCACGAGCTCACCCGGGCATGGGCCCGCGAGCTGGGACCGTACGGCGTCACGGTGAACCTCGTCGCGCCCGGCTTCATCCCCGTCGAACGGCACGCCGAGATCGGCGCCGAGGAGCTGGCGACGTACCGGGCGCGTGTCCCGCTCGGCCGGATGGGCACGCCTGACGACGTGGCGGGCGCGGTGTCCTTCCTGGCCTCGGAGGCGGCGGCGTTCGTTACGGGAGAACGCATCACCGTCAACGGCGGCCACACCATCGGCCGACCCGAGCCCCACGGCCCGGGTCCCCTGTGCCTGCTCGTGGCGACCTCCAGACGCAACCACGCTTAGACGCCGCCCCAACCATTCCACGACCACGATCGACCCCATGACGAACAACGCCACCAATCCCGCGCTCCTCGTCGCCGAAGCCGTCGACCGGTGCCTCACCATCGCCGAGACCTGGCTCGCCTGGGACGGCACCCCCATCGTGACCGATGGGGCCAACCTGTGGACCCCGGCGAAAGCCGTACGCCGCATCCAGGACCACCTCATCGACCACCTCGCCGAAGTCGAGGCGCTCCTGGCCGGCGCCACCCCGCAGGACGACCACTGGCACGGCCGGATGGTGACGCTGGAGGCCGACTGGGCCCGCTTCACGGAGCTGGACCTGACGGAGGCCCGCTCCCGCTGGACCCGCCTGGGCCAGTCCTACGTGAACCGCTACACCGCCGCCCCGGACGCCTGGGATCTGCCGCGCTCCCCCAACTGGACCCTGCGGGAGATCGCCGAGCACGTGTCCGGGATCACCTGGTACGCCGAACAGGTGGGAACCCTCCGGTTTGGGGACTCGGCCAGGATTCGCTAGAGTTCTCTCGTCGCCGCACACCAGCGGAGACAACGCGGAAGTGGCTCAGTGGTAGAGCATCACCTTGCCAAGGTGAGGGTCGCGGGTTCGAATCCCGTCTTCCGCTCGGAGCTTCGGGCTCGGTGGAGTGGCCGAGAGGCGAGGCAGCGGCCTGCAAAGCCGTCTACACGGGTTCAAATCCCGTCTCCACCTCCCAGGACGATTAGCTCAGCGGGAGAGCACTTCCCTGACACGGAAGGGGTCACTGGTTCAATCCCAGTATCGTCCACCATGCTCCGAAGCAGACCCGGTTCGACTTGGTCAAATAGAGGATAAAGCCCCAGCTCACGACCACAATCGCGAGTCTGGGGCTTTTTGTTGGTTGTGGCTTATCGCCGTACTTGTCAGCACCAGTGCTGACTTCGTGCCAACCCTTCCGGGGGCGCTAGATGCCCAGGTCAGATCGTTAGCACCGGCATCTTGACTCTGCGCATCCATCGCGTGACTCTTGGGAGGCTCACGGCGTAGACCAGGAGGGGCGAAATCTCGTGCAATCCTACGGTGATGGAGACGATCTCTCCGTTAGCTTCTACTGCAAAGATCCCGACTCCAACCAGGACAACGAGTGCGAGACGTTCTACCGAACGGATCGAGACTCGTGGGTCATCCAGGTCAAGAAGCGCGGGCCCCAGGTAGGGACACAGCTTGTCGGGCTCGGGGAAGATGAGACGTTCGGGGAACTCTCCGAGCGCACCGTGAACGCATTCGTCCGGAAGTACGTAAGGGAGCACTATGGAGTTGATCTCCCCCAAGGAACGGGCTGATCTGGTCAACAGCATCAGCCGGGAAGCACTTCACGTCGAGATGCGGGACAACTACGGCATAGACGCTGAGCTGTTCGCCAACTGGCAGGCAGGTGACTGGGAGGAAGTCCCCCGCGTCCTCAAGCCGTGGTGCGACCGGGTCAGGGCTGGGGTTGCAGAGGGAAAGACGTACCGTCGTCTGTGCGTGGTGTCGGAACCTCTCTCGGCCTACCAACAGTGGTGCTTCGAGGCGACAAATGGCCTCAAGGTCGAGGCTGGGGAAGATCTGCGTTGGGTGCCGCGACGGCTGACCTCAACATTGAGCCTGCCGGGGAACGACTTCTGGCTACTCGACGGCGAGATGGTCGTGTTCAACGTCTTCGACGGAACGGACATGCGCGCGGAGATCCAGCTCTACCGAGACCCTGCCATCGTCAAGCACTGCGCTGACGGATTCTCGGCGCTGTGGGACCTGGCCGTCCCGCATCGCGACTACCGGCCCGCCTGACAGCGTCCCGCCGTTGTCCGAACAAGACCAGGTACAAGCCGCCCGTAAGGCGTTTGGGCAGAGGCTTCGCGGCCTGCGCCTGGACGCCAATCTCAACGGCCGTCAGCTCTCAGCTCGATCCGGGATGCGCGACTCCAAGATTTCTCGGATCGAACTGGGGCGGCAGAATCCCACGGAAGACGACATACGGGCTTGGTGCCGTGCGTGTGATACAGAGGACCAAGTCCCTGAGCTGATAGCCGCACACCGGCAGATCGATGAGATGTGGGAAGAGTACCGGCAATCGATGCGTGCCGGGCTCAAGCAGCAGAGCGACCGAATCAAGCCGCTCTATGAGCAGACCAAGCTGATACGCGCCTACGAGCCTCAGACCGTTCCTGGCTTCCTCCAGAGGCCGGGATACACGCGAGCCGTCATCGAAGACGTGTCCCGATTCCACGGGCTGAGCGACGACATAGACCAGGCCGTCGAGGGACGGCTGAACCGCCTGCGCATCCTTGAGTCCGGCAAGTGCATGTTCTCGTTGGTCGTCGAGGCGGGGGCGCTCTACGCCCAGCGTGGCAGCGTCGCGGTGATGCTGGATCAGCTCGACTACGTCGAGCGTGCGGCCAGTTTCGCGAATGTGGCTCTAGGCATCATCCCTCTCGGCCGACTCCGAACCATCTGGCCGGGAGAAGGGTTCTACATGTATGACGAGTCGCTGGTTCGCAGTGAGCACTGGACCGGGGGCTACCGCACCAAGCGTCCCAGCGATATAGAGATCTACCTGCGGATCTTCAAGCTGTTGCAGGCCCAAGCCGTCTACGGCGAGGCCGCACGAGCGGAGATAAACGCCGCACGGAGCTTGCTGCAATCTCGGGAAATCTCCTAGCCCGGGCCCTGACCGGACTCCTACCGTCGTTGCCATGCCGCCGGGACAGACAGCCGGAGAGGGAGCCCGCCCGATCGAGGACGTGCACCTTCCCACCGTAGAAGACACCGCGCCGGACCTCTTGGGGGCCGCTGCCGCTGTGCTCCGCGATCGGGAGATCCCCCACTACGCACTTCAGATCATCCGTCTTCGGCTGGGTTTTGGGTATCCGGGGATACCCGAGTCCCTGACCTTGCTGGAGATCTGCGGGGCGGAAGGCGTGGTGGCCACGGTCTCCGCGAGCAAGGACGGCTGCCTCTACTACGTATCTGTCCCCTCCGCGCAGGCCGAGCCTTACCAGGTACCGGCCGAGCAGCCCGAGGGCATACCCGCCCTCATGCCCGGTCACAACGCACAGGATGGACGATCATGACAGAGCCCAGCACACCCGCTTCCCTCGATTCCACCCTGGCCGTTCGCCGGGTCGGCAGGACCACACAGGTCCAACTCTGCGACCTGACCTGCCCCGAGCGATTGGCCCTGATGAGCGCCAAGTACTGGTGTGACTGGAAGCACGAAGTTGGACAGGGCCTGTTCAAGCCGATGCGTGAGGGCGACCAGATCACCATCGAGATACACGACCAGGCGGTGAGCAAGGCCGTCCAGCACGTCTTCACCTCCACGCTGGCGTACGAGGTGTTCCAGAAGGCCGCAAAGGACGGAAGATTCGACGGGCTCAACCCGGTAGCAGCCGGCAACAGGCTCGGCCCTTGGATCTGGGCCGGAGGGACCATGGATGAGGCGCAGGTAAAGGCCCTGAACGAGGTCGCATGAGCTACCCCCGGTTCGTGGTCGGAGGGGGCACGGCCGGGGGTAACACGCCTGGACCCCCAGGAAACGAGGCCCCTGGCCAACCCCGTCAGGAGAAGGCCGCCTCCCCCGGTTCGGCCCTCCGGCCGGGGGTCTCGCGCACAGTCAGCCCCGGTTGAGGTGTCATCCGCTGGTTCTCCCTCCTCCGGGGCGTAGGTCCCCCAGGTAATCCCTTCCCAGGGGCTGGGGTAGGGCTCTGGCCCTCCTTCCGCACACCCACGCTTCGGGTCGGCCAGAGCCCCTTGTCAATACCCATCGATACGAAGGAGTGCTGATGACCGCTACGGCTGCCACCGAGACGACTGATTCTGAGCCCGATACCGAGGGCCGTGCCAAGGACCTGGAGGTCCAGGAAGAGCCCGTGGCCGACCGGTCGGCGCCGCCGACTTCCCCTTCACGACGATCCGCAGCAATGCCAGCGTGACACCCGCCAGATGCATTGGCCCAGTCAACGGTGGCACGGCCGACGGCGCCTCGATGCCGCTGATGGATTGCGGTCAACGGCAGCACGGTCAGCGGCACCCAGCTGGTTACGCAGAGCTGCGCCTTCGGCCCCACGCAGCAGTGGCTGCTGGAGAGCACGCCGAACAGGTTCGGCTTCTCCTGGGGCGACGGAACGACCCCCTGACCGACCGGGAATCGCTGATCCATCACTTACCCAACTGCACTTACTGGCGATCACGAGCGCACCGCGATGCTGGTCGACGGCATCGCGGCGCTTCGTGGGCTTCGGGTTTGCCTCAGGCCACCAGGTCGACCAATCTGCTGCGGCGCAGGCTAGCGCCTCAGATCAGCATCCGGCCGCGCCCGAGAAACCGACCGAGGCGGCGACCGAGCCAGGCCCCCTGGAGTCACGGATCCAGGGGGCTGACGCATGCTCGCACCAGCCGGTCGCCTCGTCGTCACCACCGGCGATCTGAAAAAAGAACAGGCCTGTCTCCTGGAACGAACCACGGACGGAAAATGGTAGATCCGCCCCGCATATTGAGCGCGAGGGCGGATCTATTCATATGAGTTTATAAGAGAATTTATGCCCATTGAGAACTCCACATTGCCCGACGTCACCGTTTTGCGGTATTGACATTTGTGTACCGCAGACGTACTTTCCACACGAAGCCAGTCATGGCATTTTACCGGTAAGCAAGGAGGAGCAATGCCCGTCAAACGAGTTATGGCCAAAGCGGCCGGCGTTCTGGGAGGTGCCGCTATTGTCGGCACCACCCTGCTCGCTCTCCCGGCACACGCGGCGACATTCGAGTGCGCTGTCACAGTTCTCGGCTTTCCGCCGATCACGATGACCGTGACCGCCCCCACCGTCGGCGCGGCCGAAGCACAGGTCAGAATCCTCATCCCCCGCCTCACCTCGGTGAGCTGCCACCTCGCCTAACCACCACGCACGTCCGATCGGCACCATGCTGAGAGGCAGCCCATCCAATGTCCGCTGTAGGTAAACCCTCCGTTTTGCGACCATACAATGGGACATTTTCGGATCGTTCAGCCGACCGTCTTAACGGTTTTTTTCGCCTATGCCGATACGCACAGGCGGTGCGGCTCGGCGAGATTGCTCGCCGAGCCGCACCGTAAGACCAGATCAGGCCAGGCCAGACCAGGCCGCTCGACCCAGATCGGCGGTCCTATCAGCGCGCCGCCCCGTTGATGTTCTTCATCGCGCCTTCTCCGTCGGGATGAATCTGTCTTCCGTCGTGAGATATCCAATGGGCGACTATAAGGGGCGACCGTCAGTGCCGATGTACCGTTCAAACGATTGCGGCGCACTGCGTCGTGCAGCGGCGTCGGCGCCAGCCAGGCCGGAAGAGGTCTGAGACGGCTGCCAAGCCGAGGACCGAGACCCCGCGCGGCAAGACCGGCACGGATACTGGCGTCCCGATGCCGAGTCGTTCAGCGAGTGGCCGCCGCCTACAGGTTGGCGCATAGCCGCTGGGGGCGAGAACGGGCGTTATCCCGCATATCGCTGTGGCCATCACTCCGACAGCCTGGAGTCCGCCGCCGTGGCAAAGTGCGTGATTCTCCCATGTCTATTCCACATAAGGCTAAATGTCGTGGCGGTGCTTTCCGGCCAACAGGTCTCGGGCACACCAAGGTCGTTGTACAGTCCTTTGCTGATCCTTGGTCTTTGCCTCCTACGACCTTTCGCCGACCGTCCGGAATTCATTCCGCGCGGCGCCGCCTGGTCGGTAATCGGCTGATGGGAGTAGACGATGTCCGCAAGGTTCGCGCGCGGATTCCTCAGTGTCGTCGGACAGATGGTCGTTTTGGGGGGGTTGCTGCCGAGCACCGCGAACGCCGCCACCGCACCGGCCAATGCACCAGTCGCGGCACTACCGGTCGCGGCAACCGCACCAAACACCGCACCACTCGCCGTACCAGTCGCCGCACCGATCGCCGCCGACGACGGCGCCAAGATAGTCGCAGAGCAGTGGATCGATGCGACCACCTTGGATGTGACAGTGTCGTCCCCCGCATTGGGTGAGTCGGTCCCGGTACGCATTCTCCTGCCAAAAGGATGGTCGCGATCCGCAGCCCAGACATGGCCCGTCGTCTACGCCTTTCACGGGGGTCGTGACACCTACGTCTCTTGGACCCGCAGCACCGATATCGAGCAGGTGGCCGCCGCCTACGACGTCATGGTGGTCATGCCCGACACCGGATGGGCCGGCTGGTTCACCGACTGGTGGAACTACGGCAAGGGCGGCACCCCGAAGTGGGAGACCTTCCACACCAGCGAACTGCTGCAGCTCATGGAGCGGAACTATCGGGCCGGTATCCACCGCGCGACCATGGGCATTTCCTCGGCCGGTTATGGGGCGGTGAAGTACGCGGCCCGCCATCCGGGCATGTTCGCCTATGCCACCTCCTTCAGCGGCGTGCTCCACCTCACGCAGCTCGGAGTGCCTGCCTTCGCCCTCCTCCAGGCGAGTGAGCGCTACGACGCGCTGCGCATCTGGGGCGATCCGCTGACCAATCGCAAGAACTGGGAAGCCAACGACCCCTACGTGCTCGCCTCCCGGCTGCGGGGCACCGGGCTCTACATCGCCAGCGGCCTGACCGGCTTGCCGGGTCCGAATGACCACCCGGCTCTCGGCGACGACTTGGTGCACCCTCAGGAGGTGATCTGCGGGTCGACGGCCGTCTCCTTCGTCGACCGGCTCAAGAAGCTGGGCATCCCCGCCACTACGCACATCTACCAGAACGGCTGGCACAACTGGTCCACGTGGCAGCCGGAGATGCACAGCGCGTGGCCGCTGATGATGCGCTCGATCGGGGCTCGACCTGTCGCGGAGCTGTGAGGGTCCAGGCCCTCCTGGGCGACGGCGGGCGCTCGGACCACCCCGCCCCTGATGAAGCCCGGCGCGGAGCCCCGTAAGCCGCCCTGTGTCGCCCGAGCGCCTCATGCCGAGCGTCGCGATCGAGCTGGTGCGGGACGAGGCTCGGGCGGGATCGCCCGCCCGGGCAGCGCGAACAGCAGGCTCAAGACGGCGACCAGGGCGCCCAGGACGTACCACAGTGAGTTCCGGAAGGACTGGGCGAACGCCTCACGGCGCACCGCGTCAGCGGCACCGGCCAGCGTGTCGTCAAGCGTGCCGGGTCCATGCGCGCCCCGGCCACAGGGCACCGACAGGCCGGGGCGGTCGCGTCCGGAGTTCTGGCCGATCACACAGGCGCGGAAATCGGCGAGGATCCTGTCCCTGGCGGGCTCCGGCAGTCCTGCGGCCATGGACAACTGCTGCTGGACGCGCGGGACGGCCCGCTCCAGGCCCCTGGCCGCCTGGTGGCCGACAGCGGTGAAGAACACCACGCCGATGAGCGCGATCCCCAGCACCGTACCGAGCTGGGAGACCGCGTTGATAATCCCGGACGCGCCGCCGGCCTCCTGCGGTGGTACGTCGGCGAGGGTGAGCGCGGTCAGCGGCACGATCACCTGTCCCAGGCCGACACCCAGGAGAAGGAGCGGCGCGATCATCTCCGACGAGGTGATCTGCGTGCCATGACCTCCCGCCTGCCAGCCATAGACGAGCACCCCGGCGATCATCATGGCCACCCCCGCCATGAGGGACCGCCGGCCGAACCTCGGATACAGGCGCATGGACATGCCGCCGGCGATCGTGGCGCCGAGGGTGAACGGGATCGTGGTCAACCCGGTGTGCAGTGGCGACCAGCCGAGGCCGAGCTGCAGGTACAGGGTCCATGTGAAGAAAAATCCGGATATGACGCATAGGAGGAGCAGCTGCAGGAGGAGACCCGCGGTGTAGCCGCGGGCGGCGAACAGGCCGAGTTCGATGAGCGGCGAGCCGTCCCCACGGGTCTTGCGACGCTCATGGACGACGAACGCCACGAAGGAGACCAGCGACACGAGGCTCCAGGCCGGCCACCCCAGCTCGCGGCCGGGGGCGAGGGGATAGACCAGCAGGAACAGGGCGGTGGTCACGAGGAGCACCCCGATGAGATCCAGCCGCAAGGCGTGCGGCGCTCTGGACTCCTCCAGGAGAACCGCGGCCAGGAGCAGCGCCGCCGCGCCTACGGGCAGGTTCAGCAGGAAGATGCCCCGCCACGCCAGGCCGAACGGGTTGAGGTCCAGCAGGAGCCCACCGATGATCGGCCCGCCCACCATCGCCAGCCCGCCGATGGCGGCGTACAGCGTCACGACCGTGCCCAGCTCCCGCCGCCTGAAGCCGAGATGGATGATCGCCAGCACCTGGGGCAGCATGATCGCGGCCATCAGGCCCTGCAGAACCCGGGCGCCGACGAGCATCGCGGGGGTCTGCGCCAGCGCGCACAGCGCCGAGGCCGTGGTGAAGCCGGCGGTCCCGACGAGGAACATCCGCTTGCGGCCGAAGATGTCGCCCAGCCGGCCACCGGTGATGAGGGTGACCGCGCAGGCCAGGGTGTATCCGGCGATGATCCACTGGATGTCGGCATAGGACGCGTCCAGGTCATCGCGGATGGTCGGCACCGCCACGTTGATGATGCTGCCGTTGAGCAGGTCCATGAAGGCCGCGATCAGGAGCACGCCCAGCCCCATCCATCGCCGCCGCTCGGCGCCAAATGTCCTGGCCTCGTTCACCGCGGCACCACAGCGCGGCGGAAGAGGCCGAGCCTGTCTTCGCCGATGCGTTCGCGCAGCTCCATGTCGGTCACGCCCAGCCCGTCCGAGGGAGCCAGGCATCGGATCCCGACCTTGCCGATGTGGTGGCCGCGCTGTACCAGCCGGACGGCTTCGGCCGCCTGGTCGAGCGGGTAGGTCATCGACAGCGTCGGCGTGACCATCCCCAGGCCGATCAGCCGGTTGACCTCGTTGGCTTCGTGATAGTTCGCGCCGTGGCTGCCGATGATCCGCTTGATCCGCATCCACAGATACCGGTTGTCGTACTGGTGCCGGTAACCCGTGCTCGATCCGCAGGTCACGACGGAGCCACCGCGCCGGGCCACGCCCACGGAGGCCGCGAACGTCTCCTGACCGAGATACTCGAAGACGATATGGGGGTCTTCGCCGGTCAGTTGCCGGATGCGGCGGCCCAGCACCCGCCACGAGGCCGGCTCGCGCAGCCCGGTATCGCCGAGCCCCAGGCTGCTGCGGTCGATGACGTGCTCGCCGCCCATGGCGTGGATGATCTCGGCCTTGTCCGAGCAGCCGACGACGCACACCGGGACTCCGCCGCCGTTGCGGACGAACTGGATCGCGTAACTGCCGAGCCCACCCGTGGCACCCCAGATGAGGACGACGTCCCCCTGCTTCATCCGGGCTCCGTGCCGGCCGACCAGCATCCGGTACGCCGTCCCGGCGCACAGGGTGTTGGCCGCGGCCTCCTCCCAGGTCAGGCAGGCCGGCTTGGGGATGATCTGGTTCGCCTTGACGACGGTGAACTCGGCCATGCCGCCGAAGTTGGTCTCGTACCCCCAGGCGAGCGGTGTCGCCATAACGCCGTCTTCCTGGGAGTACGGGTCCCCCGGATCGACGACTCCGGGATGGATGACCACCCGGTCACCGACCGAGCAGTTCCACACCGCTTCCCCGGTGCGTACCACTACTCCTGAGGCGTCGGAGCCGATGATGTGATGGTCCAGATCGTGCCGTGGCCACCATCGGGCGTCACCGGTTCGCCGGCCCAGGAAGGTGAAGGTCGGGACGGGTTCGAAGATCGCCGTCCAGACGCTGTTGAAGTTGACCGCCGAGGCCATCACCGCCACCACGACCTCGTCCGGGGCCAGTTCCGGCATCTCCACCTCGCCCACATGGATGGAGCGGCGGACATCCTTGTCGGTGGTTCCGTGGAAGATGCCGATCTCGGCCTTGAGGGTGTACGCCGCCCGGAAGCGGCTCGGCAGGTCGCATTCCAGCAGTTCGGCGCGGCTCGCCCCGGCGCGGACCGCCTGGATCAGGTCAGACATCGCTCGCCTCGCCGATGACGTTGATCGCCTGGCGGTGCATGCGGGATCGAGGACCCGGCGACCCGCGTCCGCCGGAGAGCAGGCCCTTCAGGTGGCCGGCGATCACGTCTACACCGGGCGGGTCCAGGAGGTTGAGGTGGTGGGTTCCAGGGATCGGGACGATCTCCAGCCGTGGGCACAGGTCCGCGAAGCCGTTGGCCTCGTCCAGGTCGTACCGGGCGTCGTGGACGGTCCACGGGGTCGGCTCGGTCGAGCGGTAGAGCACGACTCGTCCGTCGTAGGGGCCGGGGACGTACCGTTCCAGGCATCGGGTGTCCTCGTGTGAGGTGAACTGGTGCACCGCCACGGCCGTCGGCAGCCGCGCCATCAGCGGCCCGGTGCGCTCGATGACCAGCGCGAGCTGCTGCTCCTCCTCCAGGACGACCAGTTCCTCGTACGGCAGCGCGACCGTGACGCCGTACGTCGCGGTGAGATATTTCCCGAAGTCGGCGTATCGCCGGGCCGCGGTCTCGCGCACGTTCTCCACCCGTTTGGGCAGGCCGGCGTCGATCATCGCGACCAGCTCGACCTCGCCCCGGCCGAGCCGCCGGGCGATCTCGTACGCCAGCACCCCGCCGAACGACCAGCCGCCCAGCCGGTAGGGCCCTTCCGGCTGGGCGGCGCGGATCACGCCGATATAGCGCTCGGCGCGATCCTCCAGCTCGGGGCCGTCCTCGAAGCGTTCCAGCCCGTAGATGACCTGGTCGTCGCCGAGCAGCGCGGCCAGCGGCCGGTACACACTGGACGTGCCGCCCGCCGGGTGCGCGCAGAAGAACGGCCGGACACCACGCCCCGACGGTCGTCGCGTGAGCGGTCGCACGACGGCGCCGCCCGCCCGCACAGAAGCGGGAGCGAGAGCGGGCGGTTCGGACAGGTCGAGGCCGCGCCAGAGCTCGGCCTGCAGCGTCGTGAGGCTGGCGCCCTGGAGCAGGCTCGCGGTCTGGACGCGGACTCCGAAGTCGTGCTCCAGCGCGCTCTTGATCCGGATGGCCACGAGGGAGTCGAGCCCGAGCTCGGTCAGCGGCCGGGCCGGATCGGGCGTGAACCCGAGCACGGCCGCGACCCTGGCGCTCACCCGCTCGCGGACGAGCCTGGCGGCGGTGCCGGGATCGAGCGTGCGCATGCCCTCCGGTCCCGGCCAGTCGTCGGCGCCCGCGCTGTCGCCGGCGGCCTCCTCGACGAGTTCCGAGAAGTAAGGCCGCTCGCGGATCTCGGGGTAGGCGGCCAGTGCCCGGCGCGCGTTGAAACGGAGCACGCCCACAGACCCCTGGTCGTGGACGAGCACCGCCTCCAGGGCGTCCGCGCCTTCTTCGGGGGTGAGCGGGTCCAGCACGTCCACGCGCAGGTCGGCGGCGCCACCCACCTCGGCCCAGGTCCCCCAGTTGATCGTGGTGGCCGGCAGGCCGTGCGCCCGGCGCCAGTCGACGAGCGCGTCGACGCGCGCGTTGGCCGCCGCGTAGGCCGCCTGCCCCGGTGAGCCGAGCAGCGCGGCGGCTGAGGAGTAAACCACCCACCAGTCGAGGTCGAGATCCTTGGTGACCTCGTGCAGCCGCAGAGCGCCGGTCACCTTGGGTGTCCACACCCGGCGCAGATCCTCGGGTCCGATCTCGGTGAAGAGCCGGTCGTCCAGCGTGCCCGCGACGTGCGCCACTCCGCGCAGTGGCCCGGCGGCGTCGACCATCCGCTCGGCCACGCCGGGCTCGGCGATGTCACCGAGCACGATCTCGATCTCCGCACCGGCCCTGCGCAGCCGGTCGATGACCTTCCTGGCCGCGGGCCCGGGCCCGGCTCGGCCGGAGAGCACCAGGCGCCGGGCGCCCCGCTCGACCAGGCGCTGGGCGGTGACCAGGCCGAGGCCCCCGTACCCGCCGCTGATCGCGTAAGCGCCGTCCGGCCGTACGAGGAGACGTGGCGGCTCCGCGGCGAGGCAGGCGTGCCGCAGCCGGGCCGCGTAGCGGACCCCGTCGCGCCAGGCGACCTCGGTGTCGGCGGTGCCGGTCAGCAGCTCGGTGGCCGCCGCCATGGGGTCGGCCACGTCGATGAGCGTGGCGCGCAGAGCGGGGTGCTCGAACTGGAGCACTCTCACCAGAGCCCGCAGGAACGCCTGCCCCGGTTCTCCGGCCTCGCCCGGCCGGACGGCGATGGCGTGCCGGGTGATGAGCCACAGCCGCACGCCGGGCGGCAGCGCGCGGACCAGAGCGGACAGGGTGAGCACCAGGTACTCGTCGGCGAGCCAGTCCGGTACGACGAGCAGCGCGTTGTCGGGCGCACGCAGATCCTGGAAATCTAGCCACGCGTGGTCCCGGGGGATGCCGTGCTGCGCGGTGATCCGGTGTCCCGCGTGGGTCAGCAGCCCGGTGATCGCCTCGGTGAAGGCGTCTCCGGGATCGGTGAGCACCAGCCAGCTCGCCGATTCGGCCGCCGGGCCGACCGACGGGTGCGGTGGCGTCGTGCTCCACGCGGCCTCGATCAGCTTGGCGGACAACGGCACGGGTACGGAGATCGCCGGGAGCCGGCGCAGGAGGACGTCGTCGGCCGTCAGCAGGACTCGGCCCGCGTCGTCCACGAGCCGCAGCGCGGTGACCGCCGTGCCGTCCTTTCGCCGCCGAGGCGTGGCGAACTCGCAACTGCCGCCCGCCAGGGTCGGCCCGAGCACGCGCAGCGCGCCGATGCCCATGGCGGTCCACTCCGGCCCGAAGGCGGCCAGGCATCGGTCGAGAGCGGCGGGATGCAGACCGAAGCGGTGGTCCGCCTGCTCGGCGGCGGGCACCGCGGCCCGGCCGTCCATGGCACGGGGAACGGTCCGTCTGGCGGTGGTCGTGGCGGCGTAGGCGGTGGCGAGGAGCGTCCAGTGCCCGGCGGGGGTACGGGCCCGCACCCGCACCTTCGCGCTGGGCGCGCCGGTCGCCTGTGACGTGATCGTCAGCGTGGTGGTGATCGTCGCGCGTTCGTCCAGGGGCAGCAGCCGGTCGACGCGCAGGCCGCACACGATCAGGTCGTCCGTGCCGAGTGCCGCGGTTCCGGCGGCGAGGGCGATCTCCGCGTACGCGGCCGTGGGCAGGACGCGCACGCCGTGCAGCGGGAGCCACGGCAGCGGGTCCTCCCCCACGTTCGCGCTCCAGGCGTGCCGGCCGCCGGGGAGTTCGACATGGACACCGAGCAGCGGGTGAGCCGACGATCGGGCGGGCGTCCGGCGGGCGGGCGTCCAGTGGTGCTCGTGCCGCCAGGCCGGGCCCGGTACGTCGATGACCCGGCCTCGGGCGGGCCGGATGGTCAGCGATCCGCTGAGCCGGAGCGCGGCGAGCTGGGCGTGGAAGGTGACGGTGTCGTCGGTCTCGGCGGGCTGAGCGCGGCGGGTGACCGCATCGCCGGTCTTGGCGTCGCGCGCCGGGGCATCTCGCAGGGTGGGCAGTACGAGCGAGTCCCGTACGGTCTCGCTCAGCGCGTGGGTCAGCAGCGGGTGCGCCGAGATCTCGATGAACGCGCGGTGGCCGTCCTCGACGGCGGCCTGGACGGCGTCGACGAGGCGGACGGGTTCGCGCATGTTCGCCGCCCAGTAGCCGGCGTCGAAGGCCGGGATCCGGCGCGGGTTGTCCAGGACGGTGGAGTAGAACGGGACTCGAAGCTTCCCCGGCCGGAGCTCCCTCAGCTGCTCCCTGAAGGGCGTCAGCAGGGGCTCGACCTGGGGTGAGTGGCCCGCTCCTTCCGCGCGTACCGAGCGAGCCAGGAGGCCGCGCCGCTCCGCGCGACCCACCACCGTGGCGATCTGGCCGGAGTCGCCCGTCACCACCGTCTGGCGCGGCGCCGTACGCACGGCGATGTGCACGTCAGGGCAGTCCGCGCTCAGCTCGGCGCACTCCTCGGCCGAGGCGCCGAGGACGGCCATGGCGCCCCCGCCCGCGAGCCCGGCGAGCAGGCGGGCCCGACGGCAGATGACCGTGACCCCGTCGGACAGGGACAGCGCCCCGGCCACCACGGCCGCCGAGGCCTCGCCCATCGAATGCCCGATCACGGCGGCGGGCCGCACGCCGTACGCCTGCCAGAGCCTGGCCAGCCCGACCTGCACCGCGAACAGCACCGTCATCGTCTCTGCGGGGTCCAGCCGCCTGTCGGGAAGAACCAGCGCCTCGCGTACCGAGAATCCGGCCTCGGCCTGGATCAGCGGTTCCAGCAGGTCGATGGCGTCGGCGAACGCGCGCTCGTCGGCCAGGAGCGCGCGCGCCATGCCCGGCCGCTGCGCGCCGTACCCCGAGAAGACCCAGACCGGCGCGGACATGCCGGTGTCCACACCGGTGAGCACACCGGGGTCTGGGCGCCCGTGAGCCAGTGCGTCGAGTGCGGCGCCGAGCGCGGCGCGGTCGCGGCCCACGACGGCGGCCCCGAAACGGCCTCTGCCGTAGCGGCGGGCGAGGGTGTAGGCGACGTCCGCCGGATCCATGGCGTGGCTCGCGCCCTTCGCCGGATCCACCACGCCGCTGAGCCGACCCGCGTACTCGGTGACGCGCTCGGCGGAGACGTCGGAGAGCAGGAGCGTGTGCACCGGGCGGGAGTTGGCGGCTGGCTGGGGCTTCTCGGGTGCCGCCGCCGGCACGAGCTGCTCGGGGGCCGCCGCCAGCACGACGTGGGCGTTCGTGCCGCCGAAGCCGAAGGCCGACACGCCTGCCCGGGGCGTGGCCGACGGCCAGGGTGTCGGCTCGGTGACGACCTTCAGGTGCAGGCGGTCGAAGTCGATGTGCGGATTCGGCAGGTGATAGTGCAGGCTCGCCGGGATGGTCCGGTGCCACAGCGCGAGCACGGTCTTGATCAGCCCGGCCACCCCCGCGGCCGGTTCCAGATGCCCGAGGTTGGTCTTGACCGAGCCGATCAGCAGGGGCTTGGCGCGATCGTGGCCCAGCACCGCGCCGAGGGCGTGCGCTTCGATCGGGTCGCCGAGCAGGGTCCCGGTGCCGTGGGCCTCGACGTAGTCGGGCGAAGCCAGCCCGGCGTACGCCTCGCGCAGCAGCGTCTTCTGCGCCTCCGGGCTCGGGGCGGCCAGGCCGTTAGAGCGGCCGTCGGAGTTCACGGCGGTGTTCTGGATGACGGCCAGCACCCGGTCTCCGTCGCGGTCGGCGTCCGCGAGTCGTTTGAGGATCACCAGGCCGCACCCTTCGGCGCGGACCATGCCGTCCGCCGAGGCGTCGAAGGCCTTGCAGCGCCCGTCGGGAGCGGTGGCGCCCGCCAGGTCGAAGGTCTTGGTGATCGCCGGGGAGAGCAGGACGTTGACGCCGGCGGCCAGCGCCAGGTCGCTCTGGCCCGCGCGCAGGGCTTGTACGGCCAGATGAACGGCCACCAGCGAGGAGGAGCACGCGGTGTCGACGCTCAGCGAAGGTCCGTGCAGGTCCAGCACGTACGACAGCCGGTTGGCGGCGATGCTCAACGCCGCCCCCGTCGCCGTCCAGATCGACGGCGTGGCCGTTTCCGCGGTCGTCAGCAGCGCGTAGTCCGGGGAGGAGACGCCCACGAACACCCCCGTACGGCTGCCGCGCAGCGACCTGGGCGAGATGCCCGCGTGGTCCAGGGCCTCACAGGTCACCTCGAGCAGGAGGCGCTGCTGGGGGTCCATGGCGTCGGCCTCGCTAGGCGTGATGCCGAAGAACCGCGAGTCGAATCCGGCGACGTCGTTCAGAAAGCCGCCCGGCCGGGCGGGCTCACCCGTCCACCGGTTCGGCGGTACCTCGCCGATGGCGTCGCCGCCCTCGACCAGGAATCGCCAGTACGCTTCCGGGCCCTCTATCCCGCCGGGGAACCGGCAGCCGAGGCCCACCACGGCGATCGGCTCCGCGGCTCGGTCTGCTGAGGAGCGAGGGGCCGGGGCGGGCCGCTCCTGCCGGAGCCCCACCAGCATGCGGGCCAGGTGGGTGATGGTCGGATACTCATACAACAGGAGGGGCGGCAACGAGCAGCCGAGCCAGTCTTCCAGCTCGCCGATGACGGACACCGCCTCGCGTGAGCCGAATCCGATGTCGGCCAGCGGGCGGTCGGGGTCCACTTCCTTTTTCGCGACAGCGCAGCGATCGGCCACCCGGCCGATCAGGAATTCCCGGATAGAGGACTCGTCCGGTCTATCGGGGTATGCGGTTGGCATCGTTCATCTCCGATCCCGAGGAAAGGCGGGCCTCGCCGCGGATCAATGACTGTTGTGGGTTTGCCGATCAGGTCAGCCGGTCCAGGCCCTCGGACGAATGTGCGAGCGGCCGCGTATGCCGGATGGCCCATAAAAATGCCCCCTATATGTGGGTCAGTCGTGGACGGTGGGCAGCTGTGAAGCGAGGTAGAGCCGTCTGCAGGCGGTGCGGGCGATCTTGCCGCTGGAGGTTCGCGGCACGCCTCCCGGCCGGACGAGCACGAAGTCGTGCACCCATACGTCGTGGTAGGTGCCGACGGCGCGGCGTACGACCTTGCGTACCTCTTCGTGATCCAGTTCGCCGCTCCGGAAGGCGCGGGAGTGCTCGGCCACGACGACGAGGTGCTCGGTGTCCTCTCCGTCGATCGCGAACGCGGCGACGTGGTCGGAGCGCACGGCCGGATGCGCCTCCTGCACCGTCGCCTCGACGTCCTGGGGGAAGTGGTTGCGGCCGTCGATGATGATCAGATCTTTGATCCGGCCGGCCACGTACAGGTCGCCTTCGTGGATGACGCCGAGATCACCGGTGCGCAGCCAGGGGCCCGAGGGGAGGCCGCCGGCGGGGTCGGTGAGACGGCCGCCGAAGGTCTCCTGGCTGCGCTCGGGTTTGCGCCAGTAGCCGCGCGCCACGTTGGGGCCGTGCAGCCAGATCTCGCCGATCCGGTCATCGGGTAGTTCCGCGCAGCTCTCGGGGTCGACGATGACGACGTACTGGCCCGCGGGGCTGCCGCACGAGATCATCCCGACGGCGCGGTCCGCGTCGGAGGGGCAGGGGCGGACCGCTCCTTCGCGCAGGCCCATCGGATCGGCGGGGAGGATGCTCGGCGGGGCGTCCTCGCACGCCGCGGTGACGAACACGGTCGCCTCCGCGAGTCCGTAGCACGGCGAAAGGGCACCGGGTCGCAGGCCGGAGGCGGCGAAGGCGGCGGCGAAGCGTTCCAGCGTGCCCTGCCTGACCGGTTCGGCCCCGTTGAGGCACCAGCGCAGGCCCCGTAGGTCGAAGGCGGCCGGGTCCTTCGTCCGCGTGAGGCAGTACTCGTAGGCGAAGTTGGGGGCGGCGGTCAGCACCTCCTCGTCAGGATGATCGGAGATCATCCGCAGCCACCGGTCCGGGTGCCTGATGTAGGAGGCCGGGTCGGTGAAGTCCACCCGGATGCCGTGCACGATCGGCGCCGCGAACGTGGCCACGAGCCCCATGTCGTGGAAGAGCGGCAGCCAGCTCACGATCGCCACCGGCCTCCCCCGGTCGACGCCGAAACGCGTCCACAGTTGCCGCGCGTTGACGGCGAGGTTGTGGTGGCTGATCTCGACCCCGGCGGGCTCCCGCGTCGATCCCGAGGTGTACTGCAGATAGGCGAGCTCGCCGGGACCGATCCGCTCCGGCTCCCATGGGGCGGGCCCGATGGTGTCGGCGGCGACGAGGTCACGTGGTCGCAGATCGTGCTCGTCGAGGAAGGCCCGGACCGACGGCAGGACGGCGGAGGTGGTGACGACGATCGCCGGATCGGCGTCCCGGTAGGCCTGGACCAGGCGGGCGGAACGGCCGGGCAGGTCCGGGGAGAACAGCGGCACCGCGATGGTCCGGGCGTACATGGATCCGAGCATCGTCGTCAGATACGCCAGGCCCTGCGGGAGCAGCAGTGCCACGCGATCACCGGGCGCGGCGGACCGGCGTAGCCGGGCGGCCGTCGAGGACGCTCGCGCGTGTGTCTCGGCCCAGGTCAACGTGGTTTTGCGGCCATCACGGTGGCTGCCGTAGTCGACGAAGGTGTACGCCGGCGTGTCCGGCCGCTCCACGGCCCACCTGAGAACCAGATCGGTCAGTGGTTCCCCGTCTAATGCGTCGGTTAAGCGATCACCCAGAGCCATTCCACTCCCCCCGCCAATGGGCCGGCGCGACCGTGTCGGCTAATTGCATTTACCTAGTCGCCGATGAATAGCGCCATCGTGAGGATAGGCTCGCCTCGGCTCACTCCACGGACATATTTTCATCCCCGTCTATATATGATATTAAAATGGACATTTCTTACGCGGGAGCGGCAGGCGATTTTATCTCGGTGTTTTTTGGTCGGCTTATCCGCATATAAGAGATTGGCATCCCGGCTGAAGCCTGGGATCTGACACGCGGGAGACAGGTCCGATCTTGGCCCTGGTCAAACGAACCCGCACGGGTTACCATCCGGGAACACATCCGATGTATGTGGCCCTCAGGAGCTGTCATGCCGACCGCCACACCGATACGTCTGTGCGCCGCCCTCCTCCTGTGCCTCTTCCTCCTGCCCACCCTGCCTGCCTCTGCCGCCTCAGCCACAAGCTGGACGATCTCCGCCTTACCCGGCGGACCGGCGGCGGAGCTCTCTCTCGACCCCCAGGCGGGCACCCTCACCTTCGCCGCGAC
This sequence comes from Nonomuraea sp. CA-143628, assembly GCF_050942315.1. Lineage (NCBI taxonomy): Bacteria > Bacillati > Actinomycetota > Actinomycetes > Streptosporangiales > Streptosporangiaceae > Nonomuraea > Nonomuraea sp. CA-143628. The sequence continues at coordinate 5,116,636 of NZ_CP192072.1, read as the reverse complement.
GCGCCGCGGCGCCCGGATCCTGGAGCCGAGCCCGGTCGGCATCGTCACCGAACAGGCCGACCTGTCCCAGGGACTGCGCCTCCTGCATCGCCGCGACCGTCTGGTGACCGAGCACTACACCACCACGGTGGGCAAGCGGCTCAAGCGGTCGGCGCTCATGCGCGAGGTGACGTTCACCTTCGCCAACGCCGCCGGCGCCCGGCTCGACCTGGTCGTCAGGGCCGCGCGGGACGGCGTCGCCTACAGGTACCGGCTGCCGGCCGACCACGGTCCCGTCCTGCGTGAGACGTCCGCGTACACGCTGCCCCAGAACGCCACCGCCTGGCTGGCCCAGCACCGGCGCGACTACGAGAACCCGTTCGTCCAGTACACCGCCCTCACCGCGCCCGCGGCCGACTACATGGTGCCCGCGCTGTTCGAGACCGGTGGCGACTACCTCCTGATCACCGAGTCCGGCCTCGACGGCGGCTACTCCGGGCCGCGCCTGGCGCACGAGGCGGGCACCGGCACCTACAGCCTGCGGCTCTGGGATGAGAAAGTGCAGGCCAGTGAGACCCCATGGCGGGTGCTGATCGCCGGGGACCTGGCCACGGTCACCGAGTCCACGCTGGTGGACGACCTCGCGCCCGACTCCCGGGTCCGCGACACCTCCTGGATCGCGCCGGGCCAGGTGCTGTGGACGTGGCTGGCGGGCGGCAGGGAGGCGGGGCAGAGCCTGGAGAAGCAGCAGGCGTTCGTCGACTACGCCTCGGCGCGCGGCTGGCCGTACGTGGCGGTGGACGCCGGGTGGTACTTCCTGAAGGACCAATGGGACGTCACCGACCCGAACTGGCCGACCACCAGCTGGATGCCGCGGCTTGTGGAGTACGGGCGGGCCAAGGGCGTGGGGATCGTCGTCTGGATCCACTTCCGCGACCTGGACACGCCGGAGGAACGCGCCCTGTGGCTGCCCACCCTGAGCCGCTGGGGCGTGCGCGGCGTCAAGATCGACTTCATGGACTCCGAGTCGCAGGAGCGGCTGCGCTGGTACGACGAGATCCTCCCGGCGACCGCGGCGAACCACCTCCTGGTCAACTTCCACGGCTCGACCATCCCCAAGGGCATCCACCGCACCTGGCCGCACGTCATGACGATGGAGGGCGTGCACGGCGGCGAGAAGCGCACGCTCACCACCGCCCACATCACCACCCTGCCCTTCACCAGGAACGTCGTCGGCTCGATGGACTACACGCCCATGGCCTTCCACCGGGCGGGCCGGCCCACCTCCGACGCGCACGAACTGGGCCTGGCGGTGACGTACGAGTCCGGCCTGCAGGATCTGGCGGGCACCGTCGAGTCCTACCAGGCCAGGCCGGAGGCCGAACGCTTCCTCGAGCAGGTGCCCACCGCCTGGGACGAGACGCGGCTGCTGTCCGGCCGACCGGCCGACCACGTGGTGCTGGCCAGGCGCAGCGGCGACCGCTGGTTCGTGGGGGCCGGGATCTCGGGCGCGGCGCGCACGCTCGACGTGCCGATGAGCATGCTGCGCGGCCGATGGCTGGTCGAGGTCGTCCGTGACGGCCCGACCGGCCTGGTGCGCGAGAGCCACGTGGTCGACGGGCCCCGCGGCCGGCTGTCGGTGCCGGTGCCGGACGAGGGCGGCTACGCCGCCGTCGCCTGCCGCTGGCATCCCCGGATCACGACCTGCGACCGCTAGACCTCCGATCAGCGCTCCACCCACACCTCCGATGTATAGGTGCATGTTGATGAGTAGACGGTTTCTGGCAGGGCCTATCGTCCTGGTTCTCGGCGCGGCGCTGACCGTGGTCCCGGCCGTGCAGGCGCAGGCTCGTGAGCCCGCCGCGGAGCCGTACACGCTCTGGTACGACGAGCCCGCCCCCGACACGAACGAGGGCTGGGAGACGCGGTCGCTGCCGATCGGCAACGGGGCCATGGGCGCGACCGTGTTCGGCGGGGTTGGGGCGGAGCGGCTGCAGTTCAACGACAAGACCCTGTGGACCGGCGGCCCCGGCGTGGCCGACTACAACTTCGGCAATTGGGACGCCCCGCGGCCCGGCGCGCTGGAGGCCATCAGGGAGCGGATCTGGAAGGAGGGCGGCATCTCGCCCAACGACGTGCTGGCCGCGCTCGGGCTGACGTCGGACACGCCGCGGCACCGCCGGTTCGGCGCGTACCAGAGCTTCGGCGACCTGCGCCTGGCCTTCCCCGGCCTGCCCGAGCAGACCGGCGACTACCGCAGGCGGCTCGACCTGGCGCGCGGGGTGGCGGGCGTGTCGTTCACGGCCGGCGACGTCCACCACACCCGCGAGTACTTCGCGTCCGCGCCCGCGGGCGTGATCGTGGCCCGGCTCGCCACCGACCGGCCGGGCGGCGTGACCTTCACCGCCGGCATCGCCGTGCCGGCCAACCGCTCGGTGAGCGCCACGGCCGAGCGTGGCCGGCTGACCGTCAAGGGGGCGCTGACCAGCAACGGGATGGCGTACGAGGCCCAGCTGCGGGTGCTCAACCAGGGCGGGAGCCGGACCGACAACCCCGACGGCACCGTCACCGTGACCGGCGCGGACTCGGTGGTGCTCATCCTCGGCACCGGCACCGACTACGCCGCCGACTACCCCACCTACAAGGGCGAGGACCCGCACGCCAAGCTCACGGCGCGGGTCGACGCCGCCGCGCGCCAGGGGTACGCCAGGCTGCTGGCCGCGCACCGGGCCGACCACGCCGCGCTGTTCGACCGGGTACGGCTGGATCTTGGGGGAAGCCTGCCCGCCATCCCCACCGACGAGCTGCTCGCCCAGTACGGCAACGGCGCGGCCCCGGCCGCCGACCGGGCGCTGGAACAGCTCTTCTACCAGTACGGGCGCTACCTGCTCATCGCCTCCTCCCGCCCCGGTTCGCTGCCCGCCAACCTCCAGGGCGTGTGGAACCTCCTGGAGGCCCCGCCGTGGCAGTCGGACTACCACCTCAACATCAACTTGCAGATGAACTACTGGCCCGCCGAGATGACCAACCTCGCCGAGCTGGCCCAGCCACTGCACGAGTACGTGAACGGGCTGCGCGAACCCGGCCGGGTCACCGCCGAGCAGATGTACGGGGCGCGTGGCTGGGTCGCCCACCACGCCTCGAACATCTTCGGCCAGACCGGCGCCTGGGACCATCCCGCCTACTTCTTCCCCGAATCGGGGGCCTGGCTGTCCGAGCAGCTCTACGACCACTACCGCTTCACGCTGGACGAGCGCTTCCTGAAGCGGACCGCGTACCCGATCATGAAGGAGACCGCGCGGTTCTGGCGCGACTTCCTGCGGCCCGACCCCAGGGACGGCAGGCTCGTCGCCATCCCCAGCCGCTCCCCCGAGCTCGGCCCGGCCACGGCGGGGGCGTCGATGTCGCAGCAGATCCTCTTCCAGCTGTTCACCGACCTGCGTGAGGCCGCGGGGCTGGTGGGCGACCGGCAGCAGGCGGCCGCGGCCGCCGACGTGCTGGCCAAGCTGGATCCCGGTCTGCGGGTCGGCCGGTGGGGGCAGCTCCAGGAGTGGAAGGAGGACATCGACGACCCGGCGGAGACCCACCGGCACGTCTCCCACCTGTTCGCGGTGCATCCGGGGCGGCAGATCTCCCCGCGTACGACGCCGGAGCTCGCGGCGGCGGCCAAGGTCTCACTCAACGCCCGCACCGACGTGGGCACCGGGTGGAGCAAGGCGTGGAAGATCAACTTCTGGGCGCGGCTGCTGGACGGCGACCGCGCGCACAAGCTGCTGCGCGACCAGCTCCAGACCAGCACGCTGGCCAACCTGTGGGACACCCACCCGCCGTTCCAGATCGACGGGAACTTCGGCGCGACCTCCGGCATGACGGAGATGCTGCTGCAGAGCCACCTGGGAGCGATCGACCTGCTCCCGGCGCTGCCCGCCGCGTGGGCGGACGGCCGGGTGACGGGCCTGCGCGCCCGCGGCGCCCACACGGTGGGCATGAGCTGGGCGTCCGGGCGGCTGTCGGAGGCCCGTCTGAACTCCGACCAGGGCGGCGAGGTCAAGCTCCGTAACGACGCGTTCCGGAGCGGGGTGCGGGTCACGGCGGGGCACGGTCGTCCGGTCGCGTACAGGGTGGACGGAGACACGGTGACGTTCCGGGCGCGGGGCGGTGATGACTACCGAATCGACGTCATCGGCCGGTAGTGCGCCGGACGTCGGCACGGCATACGGCACGGGGCCGTCGCTAGAGGTGGGTGTCCTCTGGCGGGGGCCCGGCCTTGCGGCCGACGCCGACCATCACCCACGCCTTCTCCGGTCTCTCGGACTGGAAAGGGCTGTCGGGCCGCCACTCACGGACGTACACCAGCCCGGGTTCGACCAGTTCGAGCCCGTCGAAGAAGGGCAGCACCGTCTCGCGCGTACGGGCGCCGCCTTCGGCGTGGCCCAGCATCCTGCGGTAGAGGGCGACGATCGGCTCCGCCACCTCCGGGCGGGAGTCGAAGACGACGTGCGTGACGACGATGTAGCTGCCGGCCGGCAACGCGTCACGTAGCTCGGCCACGCGCCGGAAGGGCTCGTGGCCGTCCGGGATGTACTGCAGGACGCCGAACAGCAGCACCGCGACCGGCTGGTCGAGGTCGATGACCGCCCGCAGGTCGGGGTCGGCCAGCAGCTCGGCGGGATGCAGGATGTCGCCCTTGACGACGCTGGTCCCGGCGCCTCGGGCCAGGATCGCGCGGGCGTGCGCGAGCACCACCGGGTCGTTGTCCACGTAGGCCACGCGGGCGTCGGGGGTCAGGGATCGGGCCAGTTCGTGGGTGTTGGGTTCGCTGGGGAGCCCCGAGCCCAGGTTGATGAACTGGGTGATGCCCTGCTCCACGAGAAACGGGATCACCCGGCCCTGGAACGCCTGGTGCTCCTGCGCCATGACCCGGACCTCCGGCGCGGCGGCTAACACCGCCTCGGCCGCCTCCCGGTCGACGGCGAAGTTGTCCTTGCCTCCGACGAAGTAATCGTGCATCCGGGCGAGGTTCGGTGTGCTGGAGTCGATTCCTGCGATCCACCGGGCCTCGTCACTCATGCGGCGTCTCCTCCACGCGTCGAATAGCTCCTTGATTATGCCCAACAACAGCAAGCTACGCCCAACCCGCCGAAGACCGGACATAGCACATCTACCGACTTGATGAGATGAGCTCATGTTTGGGCCTTGTTGGAGTGGCGCCACATGAGTGCGAAGGCCGCCGGCAGTACGCTCGCCATCCTCGAGGCGGCCGGCTACCCAGGCATGATCTCCTCCCACAGCTGGGCCGACCCGAGCTACTTCGACCGGATCTACGCCCTTGGCGGGATGATCACGCAGTACGGGCCCGTCGCGCGGGACTTCGTCGCCGAGTGGCGCCGTACCCAGCCGCTCAGGCAGGCGCACCAGATCCCCGGCTACGGCTACGGCTACGGCCTGGACGCCAACGGCCTGGGCCGACTGCCCGCGCCCCGTACCGGCAACGCCGCGAACCCGGTGACGTACCCCTTCATGTCCTTCGACGGGAGCGTGTCCCTGAACCGGCTGCGTACCGGCGACCGGGTCTGGGACGTCAACACCGACGGCGTCGCCAACTACGGCCTGGTGCCCGACTGGATCGAGGACATGCGGATCATCGCCGGCCCGGACATCGTGCGGGACATGGCCGCGGGCGCCGAGTCCTACCTGCGCACCTGGACGGCCGCCGCGGCCCGCCGCATCCCCTAGCGCGTACGGCGTCAATGGTCGGTGACGATGAAGATGGCCACGAGAACCGCGCACACCACCAGGGTCCAAGCGCCGAACAGCAGGCGGAGCACTCTGGGGGCTTCCCGCAGTTCCATGAAGTACCGTCCGACGAGGTAGACCTTGACGAACGCCACGGCGAGCACCACCACGGTGGCGAGCCGCCGGGTCCCGTGACCGTCTCCGAGGTACCACGAGACCACGGTCGCGGCCATGAGGACGAGCCAGACGACCATGGTGCGCTTCACCTGTCACCTCATCAGGTAGAGCAGGGCGAACAGGACGATCCACAGCAGGTCGATGAGGTGCCAGTAGCAGGCTCCGGCCTCAAGGTTGCGCAGATCCCCGTCCTCCAGGACTGGCTTGCCAGAAATCCGGTACATCATCACCAAGGCGACCATCCCGATCAGCAGATGCAGGAGATGGATCCCGGTGAAAACGAAGTAGTACATGTAGAAGCTGTTCGCTGATGGCGTGTGCCCGGCTTCGATGGCGCTTGAGTACTCCAAGCACTTGTCGACGACGAAGGCGGCACCACAGAGCAGCGTCACGAGGATCATTCGCGAGCCGCTTCGAGAGGCCCCATGGCGCAGCGAGGTCACGCCCCGCACGACGAACATCGACCCGGTCAGCAGGAGGAGGGTGTTCGCCGCGCCGAAGGTCAGGCTCATGCTCTCGCGAGCCTGCTCGAAGAGCTCGGCGCTCCGCGACCGCTCGTAGACGAATACACCAAAGAACAGGGCGAAGATAAGCAAGTCTCCGAAGATGAAGACCCATATGCCAATTTCACCCGGTACACGGCCGGGCTTCCGAAGGCGCCCACCGGGCGCCCCCGGAAGTTTGGCGGCGAACGGATCCGCCGCCCAGGCATTCATCATCATGAACCGGCCATCATCATGAACTGGCGGCCAGCTCTTGTTCGTGGACGAAGCCCCGCTTGACGTTCTGCATCGACAGGTAACTGAAGTACAGCACCCAGATACCGAAGACGACGAACGGCACCCACAGGCACACGACGCCGGTCCAGCCGAACGGCCCCTCCTTGAAGAACCAGACCGTGCCGCCCGGAATGAAGCACACCCCGGCCCAGATGCTGAAGTAGCCGGTCCACCGGGGGAACACCGGAGCGTCGCTCTTGTCCAGCAGGATGTTCAGTCCGAGCGCGATGGCCCAGACCGTGAAGGGCATCCAGGTGCCGAGCAGGATGATGAACCCCGCGTCGTTGAACGCCTGCGTGATCTCCGGTGACACTTCGCCCGCGCGGAAGGCGGCGGTCGCCCACAGGCCGCAGTTCACGACGATCTGCGCGGTACCCGTGGCCATGCAGGTCAGCTGAACGTACGTCAACGCTGGGAAGAGCCCCTCCTTTCGACGCGTCTGAACGGCCATGCACACCCCCCAGACACCCATCAGCGCGTATGCCAGACAGGTGAAGACGAGGCCGACGCGAATAGCGGTGGCGTGCTCCTGGTAATACCGCGCGACCTGCTGAGCGGAATCACTCGGGTGGATCGCGGGCGGGAAGTACCTGGCGAGCCAGACGCTTCCGATCAGGAACAGAACGACGATGGACGGTCCACACCATGCGATGAGGAGCTGCGAGTTGCGGCTCATACTGCGACGGTCGGCTTCCGTTGAGCCGGTTACCCCTGGGCCCCTCCCGGTGGCGGGCGGGGCGACATCGGCGGCGCTCACGACATTCTCCTTCCCCTCGGTCGACTGTTGTCTGGGATGACCTCGCGTGCGTGGCTTTTCGGTTACTGCGCGGTCAGCGCTCCGTCGATGACGTGCTCCTGGCCGCTGATGTACGACGAGTCGTCGGAGGCGAGGAACAGCACCAGGCTGGAGACCTCATCCGGATCGGCCATGCGCCGCAGCGGGACCTGCTCGGCGATGCCGCCGCCGTTCTCGTCGGTGGCGGCGGCCATCATGGGCGTCTTGATGTAGCCGGGATGCACCGAGTTGACGCGGATGTTGTCGGGCCCGTACTCGACGGCGACGTGTTTGGTCATGCCCCGGGAGGCGAACTTGCTGCCCACGTATGCCAGGTTCGGTGTGCCGACGATGGAGACCAGGCCGGCGATCGAGGAGATGTTGACGATCGAGCCGCCGCCGGCCCGTCGCATCGACGGTATGACGGTCCTCATGCCGTAGTACTGGGAGTGCTGGTTGACCGCGCACACCTTGAGGTATTCGGCCTCGTCCAGCTCGGCGGTCGCGGCGATGGGGCCGATGATCCCGGCGTTGTTCACCAGGATCGTCACCGTGCCGAAAGCGCCTTCGGCCTGCCGCAGCACCTGCTGCCACTCGGCCGGGGAGGTCACGTCGTGCCGGATGAACAGCGCGTTGTCGCCCAGCTCCTTGGCGATCAGCTGCCCGCGCTCCTCGTTGACGTCGGTCAGCACGACCTTCGCGCCCTCGGCGACGAACCGCCGCGCGTGCGCCTCGCCCATACCCTGCGCGGCGCCGGTGACGATGGCCACCTTGCCGTCGAGCTTGCCCATGATGATGTCCTTCCTTGCCGGATCACGGGCCTCCTCGTTCGAGGCGGCCCCTTCCTGTCAGTGGTGGTGTGGGATGGGATGCCGCCCGGCGATCACGCGTGCAGGGTGATCGCCCGTTCGGGGCATCCGTGCGCTCCGGTCCTGGCCGCGGCCTCCCGGCCGGCGGGAACCTCGGCGGGCTCGTCGAGGTGGATGTTGATTCCGTCGTCGTCGGACTCGTAGACCTCCGGCGCGAGCATGTAGCAGCGGCCGTGCCCGGAGCAGAGCGACCCGTCAACGGTGTACTTCATCAGGCTGTCTTCTCCCGGTGGCCGGGAGCGAACACCAGCGGGAGGTTGTTCATCGAGCGGGTGAGACCGGTGGTGTAGACGATCTCGGCGCCCGGCGCCAGCGAGAAGTCCGGAACGCGGCGCAGCAGCTCCTGCATGACGACCTTGCCCTCGAGCCGGGCGAGGTGGGACCCGATGCAGCGGTGGGGGCCGAACCCGAACGCGGCGTTCACCGGAAGGTCGCGGTCGATGTCGACGTCCTTCGGATTGTCGTAGACGCGGGGATCCCGGCAGGCGGCGGCGTAGTTCAGCATCACCCAGTCGCCCTTCTTGAAGGTGTGGCCGCCGACCTCGACGTCCTGCTTGACGGTTCGGGCGAGGGCCACGACCGGCGCGTAGACGCGGACGAATTCCTCGATCGCCTTGTCGTGCAGGGCCGGATCCGCGACCAGGCGGGCGCGGTCCTCAGGGTGTGTCGCGAGGTGGTAGGTCATGCCGGCGAGCAGGTAGGTGGTCGTCCCCAGGCCGCCGGCCAGGAGGTCGGTGACGACGCTGACCTTGTGCTCCCATGGGCACGGCTCACCGCTGTCGAGCTCCACCCCTTTCAGCACGGCGTCGACGAAGTCGCCCCGCGGTTCCTCCTTCAGGCGACGCTCCAGATAGGCGTTGATGTAGCCCAGCGCCGTGCCCCAGCCCTGTGCGCGGCCTTCGATCGGGCCGAACAGCGCGTCGTCGATCGCCTTGATGAGAGGCGGCAGGTCGTCGAGCGGCACCCCCATGTAGCTGGAGAAGAAGACCCGGCCGGGCAGGGTGGCGGCGAAGTCCGCGACGAAGTCGCACTCCCCGCGCTCGACGAACGCGTCGATCAGGTCGTTGGCGTGCTCACGGACGGAGTCTTCGTAGGACCGCACGGCGCGCGGGCTGAAGTAGCCGTTGAGGGCGCTGCGCCACCGGTTGTGGTAAGGCGGGTCGGACTCCTCGGGATACATGAACGCCATTCCCTCGGGACGGTTCGGCTGGAAGCCGTCGGCGCTGCTGAACGTCTCCCAGTTCTGGCCGACCGTGCGGACGTCCTCCTGCCTGTTGACGACGTAGTAGCCGTGCCCGACGTTGCTCCGCGCGACCGGGCAGCGCCGCACCATGTCGTCGATGACCTCGACGAAGTCGTCGTTGAACTCCCGGGAGTCGAGATCGAAGTCGTTGAAGTGGTCTCGGGTCGAGTGTGGTTGAGTCGCGGTCACGAGGAGGCCTCCGTGGGTTTCGACATGAAGATGCCGGGTGCTCGACGCCTCGATCGCCCCGCCGGCGGCACCGGCTGACCGGGGGTGTGGTGGGCGTCACACTCAAAAACAAATGTTTGTCTACGCCCGATGCGCTGTCAAGAGCAGCCGGGCGATTCACTGCCCAGCGCGCCCGAACCGCTACCTAGCGTTGATGTGAGAAGTGACGTTGACCTGCCCTTTTGCTGTGGCACGCCGACAGGGTGGCGGCTCGCACCAGGATTCGGCACAGCGCCGCCGACGCCCCGCGACGGCACACCCCTCCTTAACAACAATCAGTTGTTTGTTTAGAGCGTCGGCCGGCGGCGCCGGTCAGGGGTCCAGAGAATGGTCGTCGATACCGCGACCTCGACGGTCTCGACCCCGGGCAGCTCGCTCAGGAGGTCGACGATGTAGCGGCGCATGCCGGTGAAATGCACGCACGACGCGTCCGTCAGCACGAGCTCGACCCGGACGCGGCCGTCCGCGCACTCGACCTTGTCCACCAGGCCCATCTGGCAGATGTCCAGCGGCGCGCCCATCAGCACCCCGCACGGCTCGGGGATCTTGCTCAGCTGGACGCGGATCGTCTCCTCCGACGGCATCGCCGTGGCGCTCACCGCCCGCTCCCGAGCGGCGCGTGGGGGACGCGGAGCCGGCTCCACGGCTCAGGTTCGGCCGCCGCCCGCCGCGCGGCGAACTCGTCGGCCGCCGTCCGCTCACGCGCCTCGCCCTCGTCGAGTCCCAGCATCCGCAGCGCGTTGCCCCCGAGGATCTTCCTGCGGTCGGCGGCGGTCAGTTGCCGGATGCCGTACTCGGCCAGCACGTGCTCGGGGAACTCGTATCCGTCGAACGCGGCGAGCAGCGGCGCGGGATGGCTGAGGTTGGCACCGCTCGCGTACAGCAACTGGTCGGCACCGGCCGCGCCGATGAGCGTGGCCATGATCTTGGCGAAGGCGTCCGGCCGGACCACCGCGTAGGCGAACACCGACTCCAGCGTCGCGTACAGGTTGCGGTGGCGGGCCAGCAGCGCCGCCGTCTTGTCCAGGAACGCGGCGCCGGCATGCACGATCTGGAAGGTGAGCTCGGGAAAGCGGGCCGGCGCGGCCGCGAGGTCGTCCACGTCGAACGCGTCGCGAGGCGCCGGGGGCAGCCAGAGCGCCTTGTGCACGGCCACGTTGCGGACGCCGAGGTCGCGCGCCGCCTCCAGCAGCGGCGTGGCGAAGTCGGGCCCGTCGATCCGCCAGCCCTCTCCCCTGCCGCCGTAGAAGAAGGCGGGGTAGAGCTTCAGCCCGTCCACGCCGAACTCGCGAACCTGCCGCTCCAACTGGGCGATCGCCGCGTCCGTCACCGGCGTGTCCACGGTGGCGTACAGCCGGAACCGGTTCGGGTGGCGGTCGCGGTAGGCCGCGGCCCGCTCCGGGTCGGTCACGTGCCCCTTCGCGAAGCCGAGGTTCGGCAGCGCGTGGATGACCGCCAGGTCGCCCGGGCTCTCCACGAACAGGGCGTCCGCGATGGCTTCGTACGGGAAGTCCGAGAAGAACTCCTCACGGCTGAGCTGGAACTCCCGGTGTTCCTCGCCGGTGGCGAGCAGGTGCGCGGCGTACACCGCCTCCAACTGCTCGCGGCCGAGCGGGTCCTGGTTGGCGGGTGCCAGGTTGTACGGATGTACCACCGAGTCCACCACGACACCGTCGTCGATCATCCATCCTCCTGTGGGTCGGCCCGGATCAACGGCCCGTTCAGTAGCGCGTCCGCGAGCTTCTCGCCGATTTCGTCCGCCGTCGCGGGACCGTCGGGTGAGAACCACTCCGGTGTCCAGTTGAGGGCGCCGAGCAGCGCGAACACGACCATCCGCTCATCGAGGCCGGGGTCGAACACACCGGCCCGCGCACCGGCCCGCAGCGTCTCGGTGAAGAACCGCTCGTACCGGGCGCGCTTGTCCAGCAGCCGCGCCCGGTTCTCCTCGCCCAGGAAGCGCCACTGGTGAAACACGATCAGCGTCCGCTCGGGGTTCTCCGCGACGACCCGGACGTGCGCCTTGATCGCCTCCCGCAGCAGAACCCGGGGATCGTCGCTGGTCGCGCGCACCTCTTCCAGCACCTGGTTGAAGTGGTCGACGCCGCCCTCGATGATGGCGAACAGCAACGACTCCTTGCTGACGATGTGCGCGTACAGGCTGCCCGGGAGCATCCCCACGGCCCTGGCGATGTCACGCATGGAGGTGCCGGTGTATCCCCGTTCGCCGAACAGGCGCGTCGCCTCCCGGAAGATCGTCGCGTACCCGTCGGACTCCTGCTCCGCCATCTCGTGCACAAACAAATGTTTGTATAGTCACTTCGCGGGTGTCAATATGGGACGGGAGTGAGCGCCAATGAAGCATGCGAGAGCGACCACCGCGGCGCAGATCCTCTGGGCCGGAGCCGAGCTCTTCGCGGACCGGGCGTGCGTGACCGATCTGGACGCGGCGCACGCCGACGAGACTTTCAGCTACGCGGCCGTGGCGACCCGAGCGGCGGCCACCGGGGGCGCGCTGCGCGCGCTCGGCCTGCGGCGCGGCGACCGCGTGGCCATCCTCCTGCACAACAGCCAGGCGTACGTCGACGTCTTCCTGGGCGCGCTCGCGGCCGGGCTGATAGTCGTCCCGCTCAATGTCCGGCTCACCCAGGAGGACTATCTGCACATGCTGACCGACTCCGGCTCACGGGTGCTCGTCACCACGTCCGAGTTCGGTGCGCGGCTCCCCCGCGACGGGAGGGTCCACGGCCTCACCGTCCTGCTCGCCGACGCCTCGACGGACGATCTCACAGCAGGCGCGGCCCCCCTTCCCGGGCCCGAGCCCGGCGAGGACAGCGAGGTCGCCAGCCTCATGTACACCTCCGGCACGACCGGCTCGCCCAAGGCCGTCATGCTCACGCACGCCTCGTGGCGCAGCGTCGCCGGCACGGCCATCGACGTCCTCGGGTTCACCGACGGAGAGGTGACGCTGCACGTGGCCCCGCTGACGCACGGCGCGGGCTTCCTGTTCCTGCCGACGCTGATGACCGGCGGCCACAACCTGCTGTGCCGCTCCTTCGACGCCGCCCGTACCGCCGCCCTGATCGACGGCCACGGCGTCACCGGGATGTTCGTCGTCCCGTCGATGATCAGAATGCTGCTGGACGCCACGCCCGCCGGTTTCACCGCGCCACCCTCCTTCCGCCGCCTGTACTACGCCGGTTCCCCCATCGACCCCGAGACGTTGCGCGAGGCGACCGCGGCGTTCGGCGGGCGCGTCGTCCAGTCGTTCGCGCAGATGGAGTCACCCATGTTCGTCACGGTGCTCGACCAGGAGGACCATCGCCGCGCGCTCGCCGACCCCGACCTGCCGCTGGCGCGCTCGGCGGGCAGGGTCCTGCCCGGTGTCGAGCTCCGCGTGACCGGCGACGACGGCGCGCCCTTGCCCGCCGGCGAGCCCGGAGAGGTCCTGGCCCGGGCCCCGCAGACGATGGCGGGCTACTGGAACCGGCCCGAGGCCACGAGCGCGGCCCTGCGCGACGGCTGGCTGCACACCGGGGACGTCGGCTATCTCGACGAGGACGGCTACCTCTTCCTGGTGGACCGCAAGAAGGACATGATCGTCACCGGTGGCTCCAACGTCTACGCGCGGGAGGTCGAGGAGGTCCTGCTCACCCTGCCCGGCGTGCGCGAGGCGGCCGTCGTCGGGCTGCCGCACCGCATCTGGGGTGAGGCGGTGACCGCCGTGCTCGTCGCCGACGGCGCCCCGCGCGGGGAGGAGGAGATCATCGCGGGCTGCCGCGCGACGCTCGCCGGTTACCGGGTTCCCAAGCGGGTCGTGTGGGTGGACGAGCTGCCTCGCAACGCCTACGGCAAGGTGCTCAAGCGGCGGCTCCGCGCCGAGCTCTCCGACCAGCCCTCCGACCAGCTCTCCGACCGGCTCTCCGCCGCGCCGACGTCGGCCCCGGCCGATCACTGATCCCGGCGCATTGACACCCGCGCCGAGCCGGAGATAGTTTAAAACAAATGATTGTTTGTTATGGATTGCGATAACCGCGCCCGGACGTGAGGAGTGGGCACCTGTGACTCAGGCGAGACCGGACACCGAACTGACTCCGGCTGAACAGCAGTATCCGTTGCCGCCGAGCCTGCTGGACAAGTCCGTCTACACCGACCCCGACCGGTACCAGCGCGAGATCACCGAGATCTTCCACCACGCCTGGTTCCCCGTGCACCCGTCGTCGGACGTGGCCCACCCGCGCGACTACGTCGTCTGGGACCAGATCGGGCAGTCGGTCGTGATCACGAGGCTCCCTGACGGCACGGTCAGCGCCTGGCACAACGTGTGCCAGCACCGCGGCGCCCGGCTGGTGGACGGCTCGGGCAACTGCGGCAACGCACGCTTCACCTGTCCGTGGCACGGCTTCGTGTACGGGCTGGACGGCACGCTCGGCAGCGTGCCGCTGCGTGACAGTTTCGACGCGGCCGAGCTGGCCGGCCTGCGGGCGCCCGCGGTCCGCGGCGAGGAGTGGGGCGGGTGGATCTGGCTCTGCTTCTCCGATGACGTGCCGCCGCTGCGCGAGTACCTCGGGAGGATCGGCGACGAGCTCGCCGGGTACGGGCTGGAGGGGTTCACCACCAGATTCCGCAAGTCGGTGGCGCTCAAAGCCAACTGGAAGATCGTCGTCGACGCCTTCAACGAGACCTGGCACGTCCCCTTCACCCACAAGGACACCCTCGCCGGGCTCGTGATGTGGCGGGACGCCGTGCTCAAGATCACGCCGCCGCACACGTGGATGACCCTGCCGATCCGCGGGTTCACCGACAAGGCGGTCCACAACGGCGACCATCGCACGTCGCATCTGTGCCACTACCTGGCCTTCCCCAACACGATCTTCAGTTGCTTCCCGACGCACCTGCAGATGTGGAGCGCGTGGCCGATCTCGGTCGGCGAGACGTTGCTCAGCGCGTACGAGGTGGTCGGCCCGCCGCCGAACGGCATGGCGGCGGAGAAGTGGGAGCGCCACAACCAGCGGGACTGGGACCAGTTCCTCGAGGTGCTCGAGGAGGACTCCAAGGTCATCAATGACTTCGCCGGCGTGATCGGCTCGCTGGGCTTCACGCGGAACATGTTCAACACGGCAGAGAGCAGGCTGACCGCCTTCCACGAGGAGATCGCCAAGCGGCTCGGAGAAGGAGCGCCACGATGACCTCGATCAAGATCGACCGCTCGGCCTGTCAGGGGTACGGCAACTGCGTGCTCGCGCTGGCGTCGGTCTTCGACGTCGACGGGGAGGGGCTCGTCGTGCTCAGGCGCGACACCGTCGAACCGGGCGAGCTGGACGGGTTGCGGCGGGCGGCTTACGACTGCCCGACCGACTCCATCACATTCGTCGCATAGCCGAGGCCAGGAAGGCCCCGCCGCACCGCGCCGGGGCCACCTCCAGGGGTCCCGCCCCGCTACAGGCCCATCTCCTTGGCGATGATGCTGCGCTGGATCTCGCTGGCGCCGCCGCCGACCATGGCGTGCTTGGCCTCGCGGAAGTAGCGCTCCATGTCGTATTCGGGCAACTGCGCGTATCCGCCCAGGGCCTGCATGCCGTTGAAGGAGGTCTTGAACGCGGTGTCGGCGGCGAACACCTTCGCCATCGACACCTCTTTGAGCGCGCGCTCGCCCCGGGCCATCTTGGTCGCCGCGTTGTAGACCAGCAGCCGCGCCGCCTCGACCTCGCACTCGTTCTCCGCCATCCGGTGCTTGAGCACCTGGAAGGACGACAGCGACCGGCCGAACTGGGTCCGGCCCTTGGTGTAGTGGATCGTGTCGTCCAGCGCGGTGCGCGCGTTGCCGACGTAGGACGCCGCCAGGCTCAGCCTCTCGTACTCGAGGTGCTCACCGATGTAGGCCCACCCGGTGCCGGGCTCGCCGATGATGTTCCCGCTCGGCACGCGGACGTCGGTCAGGAAGATCTCGGTGGTGCCGAGGCTGCGGCGGACGATCGTGTTCAGCTTCCTGATGTCCACGCCCGGCGCCGTGTTCGGCACCAGGATGAGACTCAAGCCCTGGTGCTTGTCCGGGCCGGTCCTGGCCAGCACGGTGATGACCGTGTTCGGGAGGTGCGCCCCGGAGCAGAACACCTTGTTGCCGTTGAGCAGCCACTCGTCGCCGTCCAGGACCGCCTTCGTCTGCAGGCTCGCGGCGTCCGACCCGGAGCCCGGCTCGGTGATGGAGATGCTGAACTTGGTCCGGCCCTGCAGGAACCCCGGCAGGTAGGTCTCGCGCTGTTCCTCGGTGCCGTGGCTCGCGATGTTCGTCGCGGTGAACATCGAGGTCATCACCGCCGCGGCGAAGTCGAGACTGTACTTCGCGATCGCCTCGCAGAAGATCGCGTACATCACCGGGTCGGCGTCCAGGCCGCCGTACTGCTCGGGGATCAGCAGGCCGAGCCAGCCGCGGTCGGCGATCTTCTGGTAAGCCTCGTCCGGGAACTCGCGGGATTCGTCGTGTTTGCGGATGTACTCCCGGCCGACCTCGCGCTCCATGAAGGTGTGCAGCGTGTCGCTCCACAGTTGCTGCTCATCGGTGAACCGGAAATCCATTCTCGGCCCCTTCGCCTGTCGTCTCGCATGGTCACGCCCGCGCCGCGCGGGGCATGGTCTTCCACGCTAGCTCCGGACTCGCTTGAAAACAATTGTTTGTTTTGAAGCCGGCATCGTCTATGGTGAGGCGCGAGCACTGACGGTCACCACACTGTCCCGGAGCCGCACTGTGAGCCTGGAGCGCACTTACCGCAACCTTCGAGTCTTGGACCTCAGCGAGAACATCGCCGGCCCGCTGGCGTGCATGGTTCTCGGCGATCTCGGCGCCGACGTGGTCAAGATCGAACGGCCGGGCACCGGCGAGGCCACCAGGGACCTGCCGCCACGATGGGCCGGCGAAAGCACGGTCTTCCTCACCATGAACCGCAACAAGCGCAGCGTCGAGCTGGACATCCGGACACCGCGGGGCCGGGATGCGCTGTTGCGCGTGGCCCGCGGCGTCGACGTCGTCGTGGAATCCTTCCGCCCGGGCGTGGCGGACCGGCTGGGGCTCGGCTTCGAGGACTTCCGCCGGGTGAGCCCGAGCGTGGTGCACTGTTCGGTGAGCGCCTTCGGCGAGCGGCCGCTCGGCCACGACCGGCCCGGCTACGACGCCCTCGTCCAGGCGTTCACCGGCATCATGGCGATGACGGGCGAGCAGGACGGGGACCCGGCCAGAGCGGCGCCGTCGATCGTGGACGTCTCCACCGGGCTCTGGGCCACCATCTCGATCCAGGCCGCGCTCGCCCGGCGCGCCGGCGGTCGGGCCGAGCACCTGCGCGCGAGCTTGGTGGACAGCGGGTTCTTCCTCCTGTCCCACCAGATCATGGGCTACCTGGGCAGCGGCGTGTTCCCCGGCAGGCTGGGCTCCGCCGCGCCGAGCACCGCCCCGTACGAGGCGTTTCGCACGGCCGACGGGTCCATCATGGTGGCGGCCGCGACCGACCGCCTGTTCGGGCGGCTGTGCGCCGCGCTCGACCTCGACCACCTCGTGGCCGACGACCGGTTCGGCTCGGTGGCGGATCGGGTCGTGAACCGGTCCGCACTGAGCGAGATCGTCGAAGGCCGGCTCCGTACGGCGAGTTCGGAGCATTGGCTGGAGCGGATCGCGGCCGCAGGGGTGCCGGTGGGGCCGGTCAACGACCTCGCCGCCGCGCTGGCCCACCCCGTGACCGTCGAGCGCGGCATCGTCCAGGACGCCCTCGACGGACGGATAGCCGGACTCAAGCAGATCCGGTTGCCCATCGACGAGCACGCCCGATGCGCGATGAGCCAGCCCCCGGCGCTGGGCGCGCATACCGAGGAAGTCCTCGCCGAAGCCGGGCTCTCCGAGGCCGAGATCGGCCGACTCGTTGCACCGACGGTTATGGAAAGGACGGCGCGACAGGGATGAGCAGTGTTTTCCCCGGAAGTGTTTTCCCCGGAAGTGTTTCCCCCGGAAGCGTTTCCCCCAGCAGCGTTCCCCCCGGAAGCGTTCCCCCCGGCGGTGTTTCCCCCGCCGCACGACGCGCGGCGCTTGAGGCCCGGCACCCGGTGTGGGTTCCGCGCACGACCGCCCAGCAGCTCGACGTGACCGCGGCCGCGTTCCCCGACCGGCCCGCGATCCTCGGTGATCGCGTCTACACCTACGCCGGCCTGCGGGACTGGACGATCCGGCTGGCGGCCGGGCTGATCGCGGCAGGGGTGGAACCCGGTGATCACGTGGCCGTCGACATGGCCAACTTCCCGGAGGCCGTCGCCCTGAAGTACGCGGTGGCCAGGGTCGGGGCGGTGTCGGTGTCCATCAACTTCCTGTTGCGCCATGAGGAGCTGCGCTACGTCCTGGGTCAGTCGGACGCCACGGTGCTGATCACGATGGACCGGTTCCGGGACCTCGACTATCTCGGCGCGCTCGATCGCATCGCGCCCGGCTGGGAACGCGGTGGCGCGAGCGCGGTCCTGCCCCGGCTGCGCGCGGTCTTCGTCATGGGCACGAACGGGCCGCCGGCCCGCGGCAGGACGCTGGCGGACCTCATCGCCCTGGGCGCGTCCATCCCGGAGGAGACGGTGTCGCGGCGGACCGCGGCCGCCGACCCGTTCGCCGCCTCGGACCTGCTGTACACCTCCGGCACGACCGGGAAGGCCAAGGGTGTGCTGCTGCAGCACGATTCCGTCCTGCGGACCGCCTACGCCAGCGCGTACACCCGCGCTTTCCAGGACGGCCGGCGCATCCTGTTCGCCCTGCCGATCTACCACGTCTTCGGCTACGTCGAGGCGACCGTCGCCGCGTTGTTCGTCGGCGGCGCGCTCTGCCCCCATGCGGTGTTCGACGCCGACCGGATGCTCCGGGACGTGTCGGCCCAGCAGATCGACGAGCTGATCTGCGTACCCGCGATGACCGCGGTCGTGCTGGAGAAGGCGCGGTCCGGCGACTACGATCTGACCTCGCTCACCACGATGTTCTCCTCGGGCGCGGCCCACCACCCGGCGATGTGGCAGGAGATGGTGGACGTGCTGGACGTCGCCGAGCTGTTCACGGCCTACGGGCAGACCGAGACGACCGCCTCCACCTTGTGCACGCGGCCCGGCGACCCGATCGACCGGCTGCGGACGACCAACGGGTGCGTGAAGCCGGCGGGCGTGGCCGGCGAGCCGGACCTCGGCGGCGCGCTCGGCGTGTACCGCGTCATCGACCCGGACACCGGCGCCGAACTGCCCCGCGGTGAGATCGGTGAGCTGGTGGCGCGCGGACCGGTGGTGACCAAGGGCTACTACGACATGCCAGAGGAGACCGCGGCGTCGTTCACCGCCGACGGCTGGTTGCGGACCGGTGACCTCGGCCGGTTCGACGAGCAGGGCTACCTGGTGCTCACCGGGCGTCGCAAGGAGTCCTACCGGTGTGGCGGCGAGCTCGTCATCCCCGGCGAGGTCGAGGCGGTGCTGGCCGAGCACCCCGCCGTGCTCGCCGCGCACGTAGTGGGCATCCCCCACGAACGCATGGGCGAAGTGGGGTGTGCGTGGATCGTGGCGGCGACCGCGGAACCACCCGATCCGGAGGAGCTCATCGCCTACTGCAAGCAGCGGCTGGCTCGCTTCAAGGTGCCGGCCTCGGTCCTGTTCACCGACGCGGACCAGGTGCCGACCACGGTCACCGGACGGGTGCAGAAGTTCCAGCTCGCGGAACGCGCGATGCTCGAACTCGGCGCCGCTCCGGCCGCCACCACGGCGGCACGGCTGTGAGCGGCCCCCACGTCGTCATCGTCGGCGGCGGTCTCGCCGGCGTCCGGACCGCGCAGGCCCTGCGTGACCTCGGCCACCAAGGCGCGCTCAGCCTCGTGTCCGAGGAGTCCGACGAACCCTATGACCGGCCACCGCTGTCGAAGGAATACCTGCTCGGCACGCGCGGCGCCGCCGGCATTCGCCTCGCCGGCCAGGACGAGTACGCCCGGCGGGACATCGAGCTCCTCCTCGGCCGCGCGGTGGCCGGCGCGGACCTGCGCGCTCGGACGCTGACGTTCGCCGATGGCGGCGAGATCGGCTACGAGCAGCTGGTCGTCGCCACCGGCGCCCGGCCGCGCCGGCTCCCGGACCTGCCGGAGTCCGGCAGGGTGCACTACCTGCGGACCGCCGCCGACTCCCGGCGGCTGGCCGGCGCGCTCACCGGCGACGCGCGGGTGGCCGTGATCGGCGCCGGGTTCATCGGCCTGGAAGTGGCCTGCGCGGCGCGGCTGCGGGGTTGCCGCGTCACCGTCGTCGAAGCCGCGGCGCAGCCGATGGCGCCGATCATCGGCGCCGAGCCGGCGGCGTGGCTACGACGCTGGCACTCCGGGCGCGGCCTGGAGTTCCGCTGCGGAACCACCGTCGGCAAGAGCGAGGAGCGGCCCGACGCGCAGCTCCTGTGGCTCGGCGACGGCACCGTCGTCGAGGCGGACGTCGTGGTCGTCGGCGTCGGGGTCGTCCGCGACACCGCCTGGCTGGCCGCCGCCGGGCTCGAGACCCACCACGGCCTGGTGTGCGACGAGGCCGGGCGCACCTCGGTGGCGGACGTCTTCGGGGCAGGCGACATCGTCTGCCGGCACACGGCGGGACAGTGCCGGCCGATAGGTCACTGGACCGCCGCGTCCGACAGCGCGGCCAGGGTCGCCGAAGCACTCCTCGGCGTGCCGCCCTCCGATCCCGGCGATGACGGGTTCTTCTGGTCCGACCAGGCGGACCTGCGGCTCCAGTTCGTCGGCGCCGCTCCCCCGACGGCGACGGCGACGGTCGTGTCCGGCGACTTCGACAGCGGGCGGTTCGTCGTTCACTACACCGACGGCGACCAGCTGACCGGGGTCTTCGCCGCCAACGCGCCACGCGACTTCCTCCGCGGACGCCTCGCCCTCCGCGCCACCCGTCCGGCCCCTCGTGAGGTACGCGCATGACATCGAAGACGCCCAGGCTCACCACCGATGGGGTGCGGACATGACCCCGGCGACCCCCCGGCTCACCGCCGATGGGGTGCGGACATGACCCCGGCGACTCCCCGGCTCACCACCGGGCAACGCCAGGAGATCACCGACCTCTACGCGCGTTACTCCCACGCCTTCGACGAGGGCCGGGCCGACGAGGTCGCCGCGCTGTTCATCGAGGACGGCGTCTTCGTCCGCGAAGGCGCCGCCCCCGTCGTCGGAAGGGACGGCCTCGCCGCGCTCGTTCGAGCGGCGGCCGAGCGTGCGCCCGGAATGCGGCACGTCGTCAGCAACGTCCTCGTCGAGGCGACCGAGAACGGCGCGACAGGGCAGGCGTACGCGCTCGCTCTCGTCGTGGGCGGCACGGATCTGCGGCTGGCGACTTTCGGCCGCTACGACGACGAGTTCGTGCCGACGCCGGAGGGGTGGCGCCTGCGCGTCCGGCGGTTCACGCCGTTCGTCCCCGAGGTGTTGGCGAACGCCGTCCTTGCTGTTACCGTACCCTGAAACAACTGTTTGTTTTTGGCGGAAGGTGCCACCGTGGCCAGGATCAATCCGTCGTTCGACGACTACTCCAAGAAATATGAGAACGTCCGCCTCGAGCGCGAGGACGGCATCCTCCAAGTGACCGTCCACACCAACGGCGACAGTCTCGTGTGGACCAGCCAGGCGCACGACGAGCTCGCGTACGCCTTCACCGACATCGCCTGCGACCCGGAGAACAAGGTCGTGCTGCTGACCGGCGCGGGCGACGCCTTCTGCGCGGAGATCGACTTCTCCAGCTTCAACCTCGCCACCGCCGCCGACTGGGCGCACATCATGTTCGAGGGCCAACGGCTGCTCACGAACCTGATGAACATCGAGGTGCCGGTGGTGGCCGCGATCAACGGGCCGGCGCTGATACACCCGGAGATCCCGATCCTGTCCGACATCATCGTCGCGGCCGACACGGTCACGTTCAAGGACGGCCCGCACTTCCCGTCCGGCATCGTGCCCGGCGACGGCGCGCACCTCGTCTGGACCCACGTGCTCGGCCCGGCCCGGGGTCGCTACTTCCTGCTGACCGGCCAGGAGCTGGACGCCGGGCAAGCCCTGGACTACGGCGTGGTGAGCGAGGTCGTCCCGGCCGGCCAGGTGCTCACGCGGGCCCGTGACCTCGCCGCCGGCATCGCCGCGAAGCCGGACCTGGCCCGCCGCTTCACCCGCGCGGTGCTGACCCGGGAGATCAAGCGGCTGATCCACGACCAGCTCGGGTACGGGCTGGCGCACGAGGCATTGGCGGCGCTGAGCCTGTGACCGCCACCTTCAATCGGCTCCGACGCCACTTCGAGGACTTCTCCCTCGGCGACATGGTGGTCTCCCCAGGCCGGACGGTCGACATCTCGGATATATCCGCTTTCGCCGGCCTCACCGGGGATCACTACCCCCTGCACGTCGACGAGGACTACGGCCGCGGCACCCGCTTCGGCGGCCGGATCGCCCATGGCCCGCTCACGTTCAGCCTGGCCGTGGGCCAGGTGGCCCTGTCGGGTTTCCTCGGCGAGGCGATCGTGGCCTTCCTGGAATGCCAGAACATGCGGGCGCTCGCGCCGGTGTTCCCCGGCGACACCATCCGCGTGCGGGTCGAGGTCACCGGGGCCGACGCCGGCAGACCCAAGTACGGCGAGCTGCGACTCGACTACACCGTCCTGAACCAGAAGGACGAGGAGGTCATGCGCTTTCGCATGGTGCTGCTCGCCCACCGCGCCGAACCCCACAGCGCCGAACCCCACGGCGCGGAACCCCGTCGTAGTGAGCAAGGAGACCCTGGTGAGTGACGGTGACGAGGCCGCGTTCATCGGCGTCGGCGAACTGCCCTCAGGCCGCTACCCGAACCGGCCCTTCATGGGTTCGCTGGTCGACGTCGCCGTGGCGGCGGTGGGGGACGCGGGCGTGCCGATGTCCGATATCGACACCATCCTGCTCATCCCCTGCCTGCATTCCGCCGCCGACCAGGCCGATCTGGTGTTCTCCCGCGTGGTCGAGGAGCTCGGGCTGAACGGCCGCGCCAAGGCGAGCTACATGATCCACTCGGGCGGGTCAACGAGCGACAACACGATGCGCACCGCCGCCGGGCTGATCGCGAGCGGGTACGCCCGCAACGTCCTGGTCCTGCAGGCCGAGAAGTGGGGCTCGGCGCCGGTCACGGAGATGATCGACATGCTGACCGCGAACGGCATCCCCCGCGAATGGGAGAAGCCGTCCGGACTCTCGTTCAACGCGGTCGGCGCGCTCATCACCAACCGTTACCTGGCCGCGAGCGGCTCCACCCCCGCCCAGATGGCGGCGGTGTGCGTCGCGCTGCGCGAGTGGGCCCGGCTCAACCCGAACGCGATGTACAAGGACAAGCCGCTGACTGTCGAGCAGGTCCTCGCCTCCAAGATGGTCTCCGACCCGTTGCACGCGCTGGAGTGCCCGATGCTCGCCGACGGCGCGGTCGGCTTCGTGCTGACCAGCGCGGCCCGGGCGCGGCGCTCGTACGAGCGATGGGTGCGCATCGCAGGATCCGGCGGCCGCGTGTCCCACTACAGCATCGGCCAGGAGCGCGACCTCGCCGTGCTCGGCTGGCCGCAGGCCGCGGCCGAGGCCTACGAGCAGGCGGGCTGGGGGCCGGACGACGCCGACCTCGCCGAGGTGTACGACTCCTATCCCGCCGTGCTCACCATCGCGCTGGAGGGCCTCGGACTGGCCAAGCCGGGCGAGGCGGCACGGACGTTCGCCGCGGGCGGCTACTCCCCCGGCGGCCGGCTGCCCGTCAACACCAACGGCGGTCTGCTCTCCGCGGGCCACACCGGTGTCGGCGGCGGCACGGCCTTGCTGGCGGAGGCGGTTCGCCAGCTGCTGGGCAGGGCCGGACCGGACCGGCAGATCGCCGGCGCGAGACGCGCGGTCTGCGGCGGCTCCGGAGGGACCTATATGGACAGTCAGGTGCTCCTGCTGGAAGGGGTGACACGATGAGTGAGGCAGGAAGCGAGCCGGGCATGGAGCCGCTCACCCGTCCCTACTACGACGCGCTGGGCCGCGGTGAGCTGCTCATCCAGCATTGCGACACGTGCGGCCGCGACAACATGTACCCGCGCCACCGTTGCCCCTTCTGTTACGAGGCCGATCTCGGCTGGGTTCGGGCGTCGGGCACAGGGGTGCTGCACAGCTTCTCGGTGACCCGCTTCGGGGCGCCGACCGGGTTCGAGTCGCAGACGCCGTACGCGCTCGGGGTGGTCAAGCTCGCCGAGGGCGTGCAGGTGCTGGGCCGATTGTGGCCCGGCCAGGACGGCACCTGGAGCGCGTACCAGTGCGACGCGCGGGTGCGGTTCCAGCCGGCGTCGAAGGACGAGATCGCGCGGCGGCCCGTCCCGTGGTTCGCGGTGGTGTCATGAGTAACAAGGTATTGATCACCGGCGTCGGCATGATCCCTTTCGGGCGGGACGTACGGCGCAGCGAGCGGATGATGGTCGAGGCCGTCACTGAGCTGGCGCTCAAGGACGCCGGTGTGACGGCGTCGGAGGTGCGGCGGGTGTTCCTGGCCAACGCCGCGGCCGGCCTGGTGTCCGGCCAGGAGATGATCCGTGGCCAGGTCGCGTTGCAGTCCACCGGTCTGGCCGGCGTGCCGCTGGTGAACGTGGAGAACGCGTGCGCGTCGAGCAGTTCGGCCGTCAACCTGGCGTACGAGGCGGTGCTGGCGGGACGGTGTGACCTCGCGATCGTCATCGGCGTCGAGAAGCTCTCGCACACGGACAAGTCCCGAACATTCGAGGCGTTGCGCGGCGCCACCGATGTCTCGGCGTTCCCCCGCCTCGAGCCGGACAAGCCCGCCTCGAACTCGGTGTTCGTGAACGTCTACGCCGAGGAGGCCAAGCGCTACCTCGCCGAGCACGGCGCCCGGATCGAGGACTTCGCGGCCGTCGCGGTGAAGAACCGCGCACACGCCGTCCTCAACCCGCTCGCCCAGTACCGGACGCCGCAGACGATCGAGGAGGTCCTGCACGGCCGGACGGTCGTCGACCCGCTGACGCTGCCCATGTGCTCGCCCACCACCGATGGCGCGGCGGCGCTGGTGCTGTGCTCGGAGGACTACGCCCGCCGCTCGGGCAGCACCGGGTGCGAGATTCGGGCGACCCGCCTGGCCGCCGGGCGCGGCCAGGGGTCCCAGCCGGTCGCGGTGGCCGCGGCCGCCGCGTTCGAGGACGCGGGCCTGGGGATCGACGACATCGACGTGCTCGAACTGCACGACGCGGCCGCGCCCGCCGAGATCCTCCAGTACGCCGAGATCGGGCTGTGCGCGCCCGGCGAGGGGCACCTGCTGGTGCGTTCGGGCGCCACCGCGCTCGGTGGCCGGCTGCCGGTCAACGTGAGCGGCGGGCTGATGAGCCGGGGCCATCCGATCGGCGCCACCGGCTGCGCGCAGCTCGTGGAGATCTACGACCAGCTCACCGGACGCGCGGGACGCCGGCAGGTCGAGGGCGCCCGGGCCGGCATGGCCGTCAACGCGGGCGGCTGGCTCGCGGGCGCGTACGCGGCGTGCGTCGCGAGCATCCTCGTGAAGGCCGGATGAGTCATGGCGGCCACCGAGCTGGAGACGCTGTACTACGAGCGAGCGGCCGACGGGGTCGTCCTGCTGACCCTGAACCGGCCCGAGCGCGGCAACGGGGTCGTGCCGGAGATGGCGGCGGACCTGCTCGCCGCCCTCACCGACCTGGAGCGTGACCTCTCCGTCCGCTGTCTCGTGATCACCGGAGCGGGGCGTCAGTTCTCCGCGGGGGCCGACCTCAA
Organism: Nonomuraea sp. CA-143628; assembly: GCF_050942315.1. Taxonomy (NCBI): domain Bacteria; kingdom Bacillati; phylum Actinomycetota; class Actinomycetes; order Streptosporangiales; family Streptosporangiaceae; genus Nonomuraea; species Nonomuraea sp. CA-143628. Next base: position 5,091,062 of record NZ_CP192072.1, on the reverse strand, counting down.
GGCCATGCGCGCCTACCTCGACGAGGTCTTCCCGGTCACCCAGGAGCCCTACAACGCGCGCGTGCTGTTCCCGGTGACCCAGAAACTCGTCTCGTCCAGATTGCCGGCCATCGCCGCGATCAACGGAGGTGCCACCGCGGGCGGCCTGGACTTCGCGCTCGCCTGCGACATACGCATCTGTTCGGCAGCGGCCAAACTTGGCGAAACGTACATCAACCTGGGTCTGCCTCCCGGGAACGGCGGGTCGTGGTTCCTTCCCCGGCTCGTCGGCTCCGGTGTGGCCGCCGAACTGGCCCTGACCGGCGAGGTCATCGACGCGCGACGAGCACTGGAGATCGGCCTGGTCAACCGGGTCGTCGAGCCGGAGGAGCTGATCCCCGCCGCCGTCGAACTGGCGGCCCGCATCGCGGCCAAATCGTGGCGGGCTCTGGAAGCCACCAAGCACGCCCTGCGCTCGACCTGGCAGGTCGACCTCGCCACCTCGATGAGCAACAGCTATTGGGCGGTCTCCGCGCTGCACAACGGACCCGATCTGGCCGAGGGCGTCGACGCGTTCCTCTGGCGAAGGGAGGCTCGGTTCAACGGCGGCTGATCAGCGGCGCGACCCACCGTACAATCAGTTGTTAACCGAACGTGGGAGGACGGTTGGCAACGCGGAAGGAAGGGCGCGCCAAGAGCGGACGCGTATCCCCGGAACGCATCGAAGAAGCGGCGATCAAGCTCTTCAGCGAGAAGACCTACCCGGTCGTGGGCATGCGGGACATCAGTGACGCGGTCGGGCTCCTGCCGGGCAGTCTCTACGTGCACATCAGGAAGAAAGAGGACCTGCTCCAGAGCATCGTGGAGAACGGCATCCAGCGCTACCTGGACGCCATCGAGCCGGTGGTGGAGTCGGACCAGACCGCGCCGGAGCGCCTGCGCGGCGCGATCAACGAGCACCTGCGTGTTCTGGCCGAGTCCCTGCAGCAGACCCGCGTCGCCTTCCATCAATGGACCTACCTCGCCCCCACCGGCAAGCGCCGCGTCGTCAAGCTCCGCCGCCGCTACGACGCCCTCTTCTCACAGATCATCGACGAGGGCATCGAGGCGGGCGAGTTCCGGGCGGTCAAGAGCTCGCGGGTGACGGTGCTCGCCATCATCGGCATGCTCAACTCGGCCACGGAATGGTTCTCCCCCACGGGCGAGCTCAGCGCCGAGCAGGTCGCCGAGGTTCTCGTCGACGGAGTGCTCACCGGTCTGGTGGCTTGAGAGCGCGTCGCGAGTCTCCCTCGTAGGCCACGCCGCAAGCTAGCCCTCGGCGCGGTCGTAACGCATCACCACCACGCGGGAGTCGCAGGTGCGCGAGTCGGCGAGCCGCAGGTTGATCCGGTCCTCGCGGGGCACGAACAGCGGCTTGCCGCCGCCCAGCACGACGGGATGCACCGCGACGTGGTACTCGTCGATCAGGCCGTGGTCGGTCAGGGCGGCGGCCAGGCGGGAGCCACCGGTCAGCAGCAGGTCCTTGCCGGGCTGCCGCTTGAGCTCGGCGACCTCCGCGGCGAGGTTCTCGCCGATGACCCTGGTGGCCCAGTCGGTCTCCTTCAGCGTGGTCGAGAAGACGATCTTCGGGGTGTCCCGCCAGATGGGCGCGAAGCTGAGGACGTGCGGGTGGTCCGACATCGACTCGGCGTTCGGCCAGAAGCTCGCCATCCCCTCCCACACGCCGCGCCCGTACAGGAAGGTGTCGGATCTGTCGGTCAGTGCGTCGGAGTACGCCGACAGCTCCTCGCCCATCTCGGGCCAGTCGAACTCGCCCTTCGGCCCGTCGATGTGGCCGTCGATCGACGTGTGCACCCAGTAGATGACCTTGCGCATGTCCCGCTCCTTCACTCGGCGTTCTTCGCTTTCGTGGTGGAGTCGGAGCCGCGCGGCCGTTCTCTACATCCGGCTCTACATCCGGCCGGAAGTTTTTCCTGACTTCCGCGAGCCAGGGCTTCAGGCCAGGAGTTGGCGGGCCGGCGCTCAGGCCAGGAGTTCGCGGGCCAGGGCTTCGCCCCACCACTGCTGAACTCGATCGGGCGACCAGCCGCGTTCGGTGGTGAGCGTGGTGTAGACGTCGATGGTGCACAGGGCCGCGTAGATGTCGACGGCCGACCGTACGTCCAGCCCGTCCCGCAGCACACCGGCCGGCCAGGAGGAGAACACCTGGACCCGGGTCTCGTCGCCCCGCCGGCGGGCGTCGCGGTAGGCCGCCGCCAGCTCGGGCTCGGTGCGACCGGCCTCGCGCACCAGCGTGATGACGTCGCCCGCGCGCTCGAACAGCCGCCGGTCGTAAGCAGCCATCGCCGCCAGCTGCCGTCGGGGATCCGCCGCCGCGGCTTCCAGCTCCGCGAGCTCCTGGGCGACGTCGGCCGACAGGTCGGCGGCGTCCGCGAGGGCCTGGGTCAGCCCCGCCTTGTTCCCGTACGCCGCGTAGACCGTCGGCACGGAGACCCCCGCCTCGCGCGCTACGTCGCGGACGGTCGTCGCCGCCCACCCTCGGGAGACGAAGAGCCGGCGGGCGGCCCCGGCGATCTCGGCCCGCGTCTCCCGCGCCTGCGTCGCCCGGCGCAACGAGTCGTAGCGGCGCGGCCCCGGCTCTGCACTCACTTGATCCTCCATACTTTCCGCTACTTATAATGAATATATGCCAAGTCAATCAACCGCGATGGGCTTCTCCCGGATCAGCGGCCTCGCCGCCATCGGCTTCGCCGGCCTGATCGTCCTCAGCAACGTGATCGCGGTGCCCGCCGGCCTGCCGCTCACGGGCGCCCCGCTCAGCGAGGTCAACGCGTTCTTCAGCACGAAGGGCGGTGTCCTGGGCATCGCGTCCGCGATCGTACCCGCCGCCTGGGTGCTGGCCACGGTGTTCGGCGCGGGGGCGGTCTCCGCGCTGCGGCGCTCCGAGCAGGAGCGGGGCGAGGCGTGGTCGCTGGTCGGCTTCGCCGGCCTGGCCTTGCAGAACGCCACCTTCGCCGGGATCGTCGCGACCCGCCTGGCACTCGCCAAGGACAGCACCGCGAGCTCGGCGCTCTGGGGGTTGCACGACGCGCTGTTCACCCTCAACGGCACCTTCCTGTCTCTCGCGCTCCTCGGGCTGTCGGTGGGCGGCCTGCGCGCCGGTCTCATCCGGTCCTGGCATGGCACGTGGGGATTGCTGTCGGGCGCGCTGCTGTTCGCCTCGGCCACGCTCACCCCCTTGGTCATCGACCACGCCGGGCCGCTCGGCCTGCTCGGTCTGGCCGGCTGGCTGATGTGGGTGGTCTGGCTCATCACGTACGGCATCACCCTGATCCACCTGGCTCCCCAGGGACAAGCGCACTTGTGACATCCCTCCCGAAGGACCCCAACCACCACAGACCGTCACAGGGATCGAGGCGGTCGTGGACACCGCGCTAGTGGCCGCGTACGGCCTGGATCGCGGCGTCGCGTGTGAGTGCGGCGCCGCGGTCGTAGGCCGTGGTGAAGGCCGCCTCGCCGAGCAAGGCGCGGGCGCGTTCAGCAGGCCGCAGCAGGTTGTCGAAGCCGCTCAGGTCCGTCATCCCCCGTAGCGCGGTGGCCAGGCCGAGCAGGTGGGCGGCGCGTGTGGGGTCGGCGTCGGCCAGGGCGAGCGCGGCGCGCAGGTGTGCCGCGCCGGCCAGGGTCGGCATGTCCACCGCGTCGGCGGCCAGCTCGATGGCGGTGTCGAGGAGCGGCCGGGCGCCGTCGGCGTCGCCCTCGAGCAGGGCGGCCATGGCCCGGTAGCAGCCGGCCGACGCCCGAACCGGAGAGCGGAGAGCCATGGCCTCCACGGCATCGAGCTCGCGCCGGGCAGCCGCCCGATCGCCGCTTCTGAGCAGGACCTCGGCCCGCGCCAGCCGGATGTACTCGACGCCTTCCTGCTTGCGCAGCTGCTCGGCGAAGTCCCAGGCCGCGAGCATGTCGCTCTGTGCCTGGTCGAGCTCGCCCAGCCGCGCTCGGGTGATCGCGAGGCCGGCCAGGATGGCCGCCTGATCCTCCAGGATGCCGAGCTCGCCGGCCAGGCGGAGCGCCTCCAGCCGCGCGTCGATCGAGGCGCTCAGGTCGCCGTGGCGGGCGTGGTGCTCGGCGAGTACGCGTAACGCCGAGGACAAGGCCCAGCGTTCGCCGAGGGCCTCCAGTTCTCGGCGGCCCTCGTCCAGGAGGGTAAAGGCGTGAGCGACCTCGCCCTCGTACTCCGCCACGATCGACTGCGTCATCAGCGTCGTCGCGCGCTCCCAGCCGGTGAGGCGCGGCAGCAGCCGATCGGCCGAACGCGCGGCGCCCGCGGGGTCGCCCAGCCAGATGGGCGCGAAGAGCAGCAGAACCCACCCGGACACCCCGTCGCCCAGCCGGTCGCGCAGCTCCAGGCCGGTGTTCATCGCCTGCCGGGCCGCCTCGGCCGCGCCGAGCCCGTGGTGGGCGAACGCCTCCAGCACCAGCCGCACCGGGCGCTGGGCCTCGGGCACCTCGCCGGGCAGGTCGAGGACGCCGCGCGCCCAGCGCATGCCTTCGAGGGACCTGCCCTCCAGGTACCAGAACCACCAGACGGCCGCGAGGAGCCGTACGCCCAGCTCCGCGTCCCCGGCTTCGGCCGCGAGCCTCATCGCGGCCAGGAGGTTGTCGTCCTCGGCCCGCAGCCGCGCCAGCCAGTGGAGCTGGTCGGCCTTGCGCAGCTCGGGGTCGGCGGTCTCGGCGAGCCGGAGGAAGTGGCGGGCGTGCCGGTCACGGACGGCCCGGTCCTGCCCGGTTTCGGTCAGCCGCGCCATCCCGTACGACCGGACGGTCTCCTGCATGCGGTAGCGCTCACCGGACGGCTCGACCAGGGACTTGTCCACCAGGGCAGTGAGGACGTCCAGCACGTCGGCGGCATCCGGCCCACCGACCCCTTCGAGCCGGCCGTCAGCGGCATGCGGTCCGCTGACCCCTTGGGGCGTGTCGGCGGCATGTCCACTCACCGCTTCGAGCGCGTCCAGCGTGGCGCCGCCGGGGAAGGCGGCCAGGAGCATCGCGAGTTCGCGTTCGCGGGCGGACAGCAGGTCCCAGCTCCAGTCCACGACCGCCTGCAGGGTCTGATGCCGGGGCAGCGCCGTACGGCTGCCGCTGCTGAGCAGGCGGAACCGGTCGTCGAGCTTGGCGGCGATCTGCTCGACGCTCAACGCGCGCATCCGCGCGGCGGCCAGCTCGATGGCCAGTGGCATCCCGTCGAGCCGTCCGCAGATCTCGACGACCGTATGGGTGTTGTCCTCGTTCAGCACGAAGCCGGGGCGGACCAAGGCCGCGCGCTCGACGAAGAGCCGCACGGCCGGATAGGACTGCGGATCGCGCACCGCGGCCGCCGGCCACTCCAGGGGCGGGATGGGGTAGAGACTCTCCCCCGCGATGGCCATCGACTCCCGGCTCGTCGCCAGGACGCGCAGGTCGGGACAGGCGCCGAGCAGCCGGTCGGCCAGGTGCGCGACGGCGGACACGACGTGCTCGCAGTTGTCCAGGACGAGCAGCACCCGCCGGCCGTCCAGCTCCTCCGACAGCCGGTCCAGCGCCTCGGTCAGCCGGTCCATGACATCACGAGCCGGGGCATCGCGAGCCGGGGTGCCGTCGGCGGGCGCGGGCTCGAACCAGCCGGAGTCTCTGGCGCCGATCGCCGTGAGCACCGCGTGGGCGACGTCGAGCGGCTCCGTCACCGCCGCCAGCTCGACCAGCCAGACGCCGTCGGGGGCGAGCTCGGCGGAGCGCTGGGCGACCTCGGTGGCCAGCCGGGTCTTACCCGCGCCGCCCGGCCCGACGACGGTGACCAGGCGGGCGGCTTCCAGCGCCTTGGCCAGCTGCGCCAGCTCCTCCTCCCGGCCGACGAAGCTGGTCACCTGAGCGCGCAGATTGGTACGCCGGGTCCGGCGCGGGGGCTGATGCCGAGGGTCGTGCCGGAGGAGGCTCAGGTGGACCTCGGCCAGCTCCGCGGACGGGTCGACACCCAGCTCGTCGGCCAGCGTGCGCCGGGTCCGCTCGTAGGCGTCCAGCGCGTCTGCCTGCCGTCCGGCCGCGTAGAGCGCGCGCATCAGCAGGCCCTGCAGGCGCTCGCGCAGAGGGTGGGCGGCGGCCAGCGGGCGCAGCTCGGCGAGGACGTCGGTGCCTTCGGCGAGTTCGAGCTCCAGGCGTTGTTCGGCGGCCGACAGGCGCAGCTCGGCCAGGCGTACTGCCTCGTGGGCGGCGAACGGCAGGTCGGCGAACTCCGCGAACGCGGGCCCGCGCCACAGTCTTTCGGCCGCTCGCAGCGCCGCGAGGTGGCCGGCGCTCGCCAGACTCTCGAAGCGTGTGACGTCGACCTCGGCGGGCTCGATCGCCAGCCGGTAGCCGGGCGGCTGCGACTCGATCGTCGCGGCGCCGACCAACCGGCGGGTGCGGGAGACCAGGGCCTGCAGGGCGTTGGCGCTGCCCGCCGGCGGCTCATCGCCCCAGATGGCCGCGACGAGAACCTCGGCCGGCACGACCCGGCCCGCCTCCAGCGCCAGCCTGGCCAGCAACACGCGCAACTTCGTGCCCGGGATCTCGATCGGACGGCCGTCGTCAGCCCGCGTCTCGAACGGACCCAGCAGCATCACACGCACGCCCCAAGCTTCCCACTCGCCGGCTTACGCCGGTGCCGGTGGTCGCGCCGCGTTGGCTTCCGCCGGTCCGCCGGTGCTAGCTTTCGCCCGTGATCCTGAATGTGGTCTTCCTGCTCGGGGCGGTGGCCTTGATCGTGGCCAACGGGATCTTCGTCGCGGCGGAGTTCTCCCTGGTGACGGTCGAGCGCGTACGGGTCCACCAGCTGGCCGAGTCCGGAGACCGGGGCGCGCAGGGGATCGAGGCCGCGGTGCGGCGGCTGTCGTTCCACCTGTCCGGGGCGCAGCTGGGCATCACCGTCACGTCGCTGCTGCTCGGCGTCGTGTCCGAGCCCGCCATCGCCGGCCTGCTGGAGCCGCTGCTGGGCGGCGTCCCCGCCGCTCCCGGCGTCGCCGTCGCCCTGGCGATCGGCATCTCCACGGTGGCGCAGATGGTCCTGGGCGAGCTGGTTCCCAAGAACGCCGCCCTGTCGAGGCCGATGGCCGTGGCCAGGGTGGCGACGCCGCCGCAGCGGGTGTTCTCCGCCGCGTTCGGGCCGCTGATCAAGCTGTGCAACGCGGTGGCCAACGGCATCGTCCGCTGGCTGGGGGCCGAGCCGCAGGAGGAGCTCGCCTCGGCCCGCTCTCCCGAGGAGCTGAGCCTGCTCGTACGGCTGTCGGCGGAGGCGGGGGCGCTCCAGCCGAGCACCGCCGCCATGCTCCAGCGGGCCCTGCGCTTCGGCGGCAAGATCGCGGCGGAGGCGATGACCCCTCGTACGGACTGCGTGACCATAGCCGGATCCACCAGCGTCGCCGAGTTCCTCAGGCTGGCCCGCCGCACCCGGCATCTGCGCATCCCCGTATGCGGTACGGAACTGGACGACATCCTCGGTGTGGCGAGCGTGCCGCGCGCGTGCGCGGTGCCGGAGGAGGAGCGGGAGCGGACGCCGGTGGCCGCGATCGTCCGGCCGGCGGTCCAGGTGCCCGAGTCGGTGAGCCTGGAGGTGGTTCAGGAACGGCTCAGCTCGACGGGCGTCGAGATGGCCGTGGTGATCGACGAGTACGGCGGCTTCGCGGGCGTCGTCACCGCGGAGGACCTGGTGGAGGAGCTGATCGGCGACATCGCCGACGAGTACGACCTGCCGGAGGAGGAGTCGGCCGAGCCCAAGGCCGCGCTGCTCGCGCCGGGCGCCTCGGTGAGCGTGCCGGCCGTGCTGACGGCGGACGAGGTCGAGGAACGTACCGGCTTCCGTATGCCCGAGGGGCCCTACGAGACGCTCGCGGGGCTGGTGCTGGCCCGGCTCGGCCGCATCCCCGATCCGGGCGACGAGGTGGAGGTGGGCGGGTGGACGCTCCGGGTGGAGGCCATGCGTAGCCGGCGGATCGAGCAGGTCACCCTCACCGCGCCGAGGCGGGAGCATCCGTGACCATCGGCGACGGCTTGGCCCTGGTGCTGCTCCTGGCGGTCAACGGGTTCTTCGTGGGCGCCGAGTTCGCCCTCATCTCGGCGCGCCACACCCAGGTCGAGCCGCAGGCGCGGGCGGGTTCGCGCCGGGCGCAGGCGGTGCTCGCCGCCATGAACACGGTGCCCAAGATGCTCGCCGCGGCGCAGCTGGGCGTGACGCTGGCCTCGCTGATGCTCGGCGCGTTCGGCGAACCGGTGGTGTCTCGGGCCGTGGAGCCGCTGTTCGCGGCCCTGGGGCTGCCCGAGGAGATGGTGCATCCGGTCGCCTTCGCGCTGGCGCTGCTCCTGGTGGTGTCCGCGCACGTGATCATCGGGGAGATGGTGCCGAAGAACCTGGCGCTGTCCGGCCCGGACACGGCGGCGCTGTGGCTGGTGCCCCCGTTGTTCGTGCTGGCCCGGGCGATCGGCCCGGTGCTCACGTTGATCCAGGCCATGGCGGGCGCGGCGCTGCGGTTGCTGCGGATCCCGCCGGCCGACGAGATCCACACCGTCTACACCTCGGCGGAGCTGCCGGTGCTGATCGAGGAGTCCCGCCGGCACAAACTGCTGCGGCAGGACGAGCGGGACCGGATGATCGCCACGCTCGCGCTGCACGCCCGTCCGGTCGGCACGGTCATGGTGCCCATCGGCGAGGTGGTGAGCGTCCCCGCGACGATCGACAGCCTCGGGCTGCAGGAATACTCGGGCCGCCACGGGCACTCCCGCTTCCCCGTGCACGGTGACAGCCCCGCCGAGCTGCGGGGCTATCTGCACGTCCTGGACGCGCTCAACGGGCACGGAACCCGTCAGCCGCTGCCGATCCGCGCCCTGCCGCTGATCGCCGGCACGGCGACGCTCGCGGACGTCCTGGCGACCATGCGTCAGCGCCGCGCCCAGCTCGCCGCCGTGACCGGCGACAAGGGGCAGGTGCTCGGCGTGGTCACCTTGGACGACGTGCTCAGCGGGATAGTCCGCCAGCCTTCCAGAGGCCCTTCATGACGGTCTAGACGGGAGCGGAAGCCACGCGCTCGTCCAGAGGCTCAGGGCATCTTGTACTCCGCGGCCTTGCCGCAGTAGCTGACCCCGATCGGCGAGCCGCTGAACCGGCACACCTGTACGACCACGCGATCGATGGCGGCGGCCCCCGACAGCGAGAAGGAGAGCGGGACCTGGGCGTCGTCCGCCTTGTAGGTCTCCGAGTCGACGAGGGTGGTGCCGTTGTAGGCGTTGAAGACGGCGCTGGAGTACATGCCGTCCCGCGCGCAGGGTGAGAGGGCGGCGTCATCGGACAGGTACCCGTCGACCTTGACGCTCGGCCAGTCCAGCGTCCCCGCGGTGATCCCGTGAAGGCATGAGTCGCCGGAGTCGGCGTAGAACCTCACCGCCGCCTGGGCCGAGGCCACGGGCTGGACCGCCAGCAGAGCGGCGGCGACCAGGGCGCCCAGCGCCAGGTGAACAGGTAAACGCATCAGATTTGACCCTTCCTGTCATGGTGACCCGAGCCCTCATCGTGAACGACGGATCCGGGCTGCGCCACCCCTCACGGCACTCCGACCTCTTGACAGGTGGCCTGGCCAGTGACAGCCTTCAGCCACGAAATTGGTCTGGCCACCTGGCAACTGCTCCTATCAGGGGGATACGTGACGGCAGCCATACCCATGCGGGACTCGCTGGGAGAAGTGCTGGTTCCAGCGGACGCTCTGTACGGGGCGCACACCGCCCGCGCGGCGGAGAACTTCGCGATACCCGGACCCCGGCTGTGCGATCACCCCGAGCTGGTCCACGCGGTGGTTCAGGTCAAGATCGCGGCGGCGCGCGCCAACGCCGAGCTGGGCGTGGTGGATCAGGACGTCGCGGACGCGATCGCCGCCGCCGGGGCGGAGGTCCTGGCCGGGCGGCACGACCGGCACTTCGTGCTCCCCATCCTGCAAGGCGGGGGCGGCACCTCGACGCATATGAACGTCAACGAGGTACTGGCGCGGCGCGCGACCCAGCTGCTGCGGGAGGCGACGCGCGAGGCCGCCGACATCCATCCCAACGACCATGTGAACCGCGGGCAGTCCACCAACGACGTCATGCCGACCGCCATCGGGATCGCGGTGTACCCGGCCGCCATGGGCGCGATGGCAGCTCTGCAACGGCTGCGGGAGGCGCTGCTCGCCAAGGCCGAGGAGTACGCCGGGCTTCAGCACCTGGGCCGTACCTGCCTGCAGGACGCGGTGCCGCTCCCGGTGAGCGCGGTGCACCGATCCCAGGCGTACGGCGTCGGCCAGGCGGCGGACCACCTCGTCCTGACCGCGGAGCGGCTCCTGTCGGTCCCGCTGGGCGCGACGGCGGTGGGCACGGGGCTCGGCGCCGCGGACGGCTTCGCGGACCTGGCCGTACGGAACCTGGCCGCGGCACTGGGGTTGCCGGTGCGCCGCGCCGAGGACCCGTACTACGGACTGGCGTCGCTGGAGCCGCTGGCGGCCGTGACGGAGGCGATGAGCCGGGCCGGCCGGGCCGTCGCCCGGGTCGCCACCGATCTGCGGCTCCTGGCCTCCGGGCCGGATGGCGGCATCGGCGAGGTGACCCTGCCCGGTGTCCAGGCGGGAAGTTCGATCATGCCGGGCAAGATCAATCCGGTCATCCCCGAACTGGCGATGCAGACCGCCTTCCAGCTGGCCGGCGCGGCGACGACGGCTCATCTGGCCGTCAGCGCGGGGGAACTGGAGGTCTCGGCGATGGCCCCCGTGGTCACCCTGAACCTGCTCACCGGGTTACCCGCGCTCAGCGCCGCCACCCGGATCTTCGCCGACCGCTGCGTCGCCGGTCTGTCCTGGAACGAGACGACCGTCGCGCGCAACCTCCACGGCTCGCTCGCCCCCGCCGTGACCTCCGCGACCACCAACGGCTACGAGGCGGCCGCGCGAGACGCGTACGCGCACAGAGAGGCAAGCGACCAGTGACCACCACCACCGCGGCTGCGCCGCTCATCACCGACCCGCTCTTCGACGGGGTCACCGACCCGGTCCTGGTGCGCGACTCCGCCACGTCCACGTGGTGGTGCGTCTTCGCCCACCGCCGCGCCAACGTCCGTCTGTCGGGCCGCCCGTCCATCGCCAGGTGCCATGGGACGCCGCTCGGGCTCGCGTCCTCCGACGACCATGGCAAGAGCTGGTTGTACCGGGGAACCCTCGACCTGCCCATCGAGCCCGGGCACAACACCTTTTGGGGACCGGCGATCGTCACCTTGGACGACGGCACGTATCACCTGTTCACCACCTTCATCCGGGGCGTGCCCGACGATCCGGCATGGGACACCCACGGCCGCCCCAGCCTGTGGCCGCGCCGGATCCACCATCTGAGCAGCACCGACCTGTGGCACTGGCGGCATCATGGGCGGCTGGAGCTCGGCACGGATCACGCCGTGGACCCCTGCGTGGCACTCACCCCCGACGGGTCGTGGACCCTGTGGTTCAAGGACGAGGCCGCGGGCGGGGCCCTGCGCGCGGTGACCGGCCACCTGCCGGCGCCCACGTCGTGGTCCGCCCCGGTGACCGTGCTGCCGCAGTGGCACGAGAGCCCCGTGGTGTTCCGGCTCGGCGGCTTCTGGTGGCTGGTCGCGGAGTCGCGGGCCGGTCTGACCTCATACCGTTCGGATGACGCGCTGGCCTGGGAGGAGAGCGGGGCGTTCGTCGCGACCTCCGGCACCCGTACGGGCGACGGCGGGCCGGTCCGGTCCCCGGATGTGATCCCGGTCGACGACTCGACCGCCTACCTCGTCTACTACACCCAGTCGGGCCATGACAGCTTCGGCGACCAGGTTCCGACGTCCGCCCAGTCCTCCGTCGCCCAGGCGGCTCTCCTGCGCGTCGAGGGCGGCCGGTTGACCTGTGACCGCGACGCCCCCTTCGATTTCCGACTCCCCTGAAGCCCTGATCCCCGCCGTACGCGACAGCGGGGACACCGACCGTGACATGCGCACGAGCGCCGGTGCGCGACGCGAACAGTCCAGCCGACGGCGCAGGAGCCTCTCTGTCGTAGTCCCTCACCCCCCAAGGAGTAACCACCATGTTCCACAGCCCCGCGCGAAGGCGCCGTTCCCTGACATTCCTCACCGCCGCCGGACTGCTGGCCCTGACCGCGTGCGGCAGCCCCGCCGGCAACTCACCGGGCGGCACCGCCTCTGCCGCCGAATCTCCGGCCGCCCTGCCGAAGGTCGCGGCGGTGCCCGAAGTCCAGGCGCTCGTCCCCGAGAAGTACAAGTCCAGCGGCACGCTGATCTTCGCGACCAACGCCCCCTACGCGCCGCTGGAGTTCTTCAAGGACGACAACAAGACCCTCACCGGCTTCGACATCGATCTCGGGAACGCGATCGCCGAGACCATGGGCCTGAAGGCGCGCTGGGAGAACATCTCCTTCGACTCGATCATCCCGGGACTCCAGGCGGGCAAGTACGACGTCGGCATGGCGGGCTTCAGCATCGAACACGAGCGGCTGGACGCGATGGACTTCGTCTCCTACTACCTTTCCGGCGGCGGCTTCCTCATCAAGAAGGGTTCTGGCATCGAGGTCAACGCCTTCGACCAGCTCTGCGGGTACCGGGTGGCGGTCCAGAAGGGGGTCAGCCAGGTCGAGGCGGTCACCGAGGCCAGCGCCACCTGCACCAAGAACGGCAAGAAGCCCATCACGATCCTGCAGATCCCCGACCAGAACGTCGTGGTGCTCACCCTGCAGTCCGGTCGGGCCGACATCGCGGTCGGGGACAAGCCTCAGGTCGAGTACGCCGCCGCGCACTCCGGCAATGCGATGTGTGTGATCAGTACGTACCAGACCAGCCACAGCATCGCCGGCATGGCCGTGCCCAAGGGCAACACCCCCTTGCTCAAGGCGCTCCAGGCGAGTGTCAACTCCCTGATCAAGTCCGGCGGTTATGCCGAGGTCGCCAAGGCGTGGGGCACGGGTGTCGCCGTCGAGGGAGCCACGCTGAGCGGAGACTATGAGAAGGTCTCGGCTCCCTGGGGTGTGGGACCCGACGGGACGGTGATCGAGTCCAAGATCTTCACCGACCCCGACGAGATCAAGGCCGGCCACACGTACTACTTCCAGCCGGTGACGAAGGGCTGCGCCTAGGCCATGGCGTACCCATCAGATCACCCCGAGCTCACCATCAAGGCGGTCCCGCAACGGCACCCCTTCCGCTGGCTGGCGGCGGGGCTGACCGCGGTCCTGATCGTCTCCTTCGTCTCCTCCGCCTTCACCAACCCCCGTTACCAGTGGGACGTGGTGGCGCGCTGGCTGACGGACGGCACCATCGTCTCCGGCCTGCTGCTGACCCTCCAACTGACCTGCGTGTCCATGGTGATCGGCGTCCTGATGGGCATCGTCCTCGCCGTGATGAAGGGGTCGAGGAACCGGTTGCTGTCCGGCACCGCCGGCGGTTACATCTGGTTCTTCCGCGGTACTCCGCTCCTGGTCCAGCTGGTCTTCTGGTTCAACATCAGCGCTCTGTACCCGAGGATCGGCGTGGGCCTTCCGTTCGGCGGCCCGGATCTGCTCTCCCTCGACGCCAACCAGATCATCACCCCGATGACGGCGGCCATCCTGGGGCTGGCCCTCAACGAGGCGGCGTACATGGCGGAGATCGTCCGGGCCGGAATCCTGTCCGTGCCACCGGGCCAGGTCCAGGCGGCCAGCGCCCTGGGCATGACCGGGCTGCAGACCACCCGGAAGATCGTCCTCCCCCAGGCGATGCGCGTCATCATCCCGCCGACGGGCAACCAGACGATCTCCATGCTCAAGACCAGTTCCCTGGTCAGCGTGCTGGCCATCCCGGACCTGCTCTACAGCGCGCAGATCGTCTACTCGCGCACCTTCCAGACCATCCCGCTGCTGATCGTGGCCAGTCTGTGGTACCTGCTCGTGACCTCCCTGCTCACCATCGCGCAGGGTTTCGTCGAGCGGCACTTCTCGCCCGACGCCGACCGCCCGGACCGGCGCCTGCGCCGCTCGCGGCTCCGCCAGGAGGGACTGACATGACGACCGCCGGTGAGGAGCCGCTGCTGCGGGCCGAGCGCGTACGCAAGAGCTACGGCCGTAACCATGTGCTCAAGGGCATCGACCTGGAAGTCCGTCGCGGTGAGGTCATGTGCGTCATCGGCCCGTCAGGCTCCGGGAAGAGCACCTTCCTGCGGTGCGTCAACCACCTGGAGCGCATCCAGTCCGGCCGGATCTGGGTCGACGGGGAACTGATCGGCTACCGCCAGTCGGGAGACCGGCTGCACGAGCTGTCCGCCCAAGCGCTCAGCCGCCAGCGGGCCGAGATCGGCATGGTGTTCCAGGACTTCAACCTGTTCTCCCACTACACCGCCGTGGAGAACGTGATGGCCGGCCCCGTCATGGTGCGGCGGGAGTCGCGGGAGAGCGCCCGTGCCCGGGCCGTGGAACTGCTGCGCCGGGTCGGCCTCGGCGACAAGCTCGACGCCTACCCGCGCAGGCTGTCGGGTGGCCAGCAGCAGCGGGTCGCCATCGCCCGTGCCTTGTCCATGCGCCCCAAACTCATGCTGTTCGACGAGCCCACCTCGGCCCTGGACCCCGAACTGGTCGGCGAGGTCCTCGACGTCATGCGTGACCTGGCGGGCGAAGGACTGACCATGATCATCGTCACGCACGAGATCGGCTTCGCCCGCGAGGTGGGCGACACCCTGGTCTTCATGGACGACGGCGTTGTCGTGGAATCCGGGGCGCCCGCGCAGGTCATCGGCAATCCCGTGCACGACAGGACCAAGGCGTTCCTGTCCAAAGTGCTCTAGCGTCACCAGGAGTCTCCTCTCATGACCATCGGCAACACCTACGACATTGCAGTGCTCGGGCTGGGCGCCATGGGCTCCATGGCCGCCTGGCGCGCGGCCGCCCGGGGCGCCTCGGTGATCGGCATAGAGCAGTACGGCATCGCCCACGACCGAGGTTCCTCGCATGGCGGTTCGCGTATCTTCCGTAAGACCCTCTTCGAAGGCCGCGAGTACATCCCGCTCGTCGAGCGCGCGCACACCCTCTGGCAGCGGCTGGAAGCGGAGTCCGGGACGACGTTGCTGCGCCGCTCCGGCGGGCTGTGCATCGGCCCCCGCGACGGCGCGCTGATCGACGACGCGCTGCGCTGCGCGGAAGAGGCCGACATCGAACACCTGCTGCTGGAGCCGGACGAACTGGCCGCCCGCTACCCCCAGCACGCCACGATCGCCGGTGATGTGGCCGTGCTGGAGCCCGGAGCCGGCGTCCTCGACCCCGAGGCGGCCATAACCGCCGCCTTGCGCCGCGCCGAGGCGGGCGGCGCCCAGCTGTGCTTCCAGACCCCGGTGACGGCGCTGCGCCATGACGAGGGCGGCGTACGGGTGGAGACCGCCGGCGACACCTTTCACACCCGCCGCGCGATCGTGGCCACCGGGGCCTGGTTCACCGACCTGCTGCCCGGTTTGGCCCTTCCCCTGCGCGTGCAACGCTCGCTGCTGTCCTGGTTCACCGGGCGGGACCGCGAGGCGTACCGGCCCGAGGTGTTCCCGGTCTTCATCCGGGAGAGCGGGACGGTCGACGGCTGGGGCATCCCGGACGTCGACGGCAGGGGGGTGAAGGTGGGCGCGGGTCCCACCGCGCCCAAGGCGTGGCTCGACCACGCCCGCGACAACGACCACCCGGTGAGCGAGAGCGACCTGCGGCCGGCCGAGGAGTTCTGCCGGACCGCCTTCCCCGGCCTCTCCCCCCGTGCCGTCGCCGCCGCCGCCTGCATGAACTCCAAGACTCCCGACGGCGACTTCGTCATCGGCGTTCCCTCCGGCGCGCCCGCCCTGGTCCTGGCCGGGGGGATGTCCGGGCACGGCTTCAAGCACGCCGCCGGGATCGGGGACATCACCGTCGACCTCGCCCTCGACGGGGCGTGCGAGGTCCCTCTTGACCGGTTCTCACCGGATCGCTTCGCCGGAAAGGAGAGCTGACCGTGGACCACCGCCCGCTCGGCCGCTCAGGGCTGCGTGTCAGCCCCATCGCCCTCGGCACCATGAACTTCGGCCCCGAGACCACCGAGGACGACGCCCGCGTCATCATGGACGCCGCCGTCGAGGCGGGAGTCAATCTCTTCGACACCGCCGACGTCTACGGCGCCGACGCCAACCGCACCATCGCCGACCACGATCCCGCCAAGGGGCTCACCGAGCAGATCATCGGCCGCTGGCTGGCGGACCGCCCGGGCCGGCGCGACCAGATCGTGCTGATCTCCAAGGCGTACGGGCGCATGGGACCGGGCCCGAATGACATGTACCTGTCTGCCCGGCATATCCGGCAAGCCTGCGAGGCGTCGCTGCGCCGGTTGAACACCGACCACCTCGACGTCTTCCTGCTGCACCACGTCGACCGCGCCACGGGCTGGCCGGAGATCTGGGAGGCCCTCACCGACCTGCGGCAGGCGGGCAAGATCCAGTACGCGGGCACCAGCAACTTCGCCGCCTGGCAGATCGTTCAAGGCCAGGAGGCCGCGCACGCCCGCGGGCTGTTCGGCCTGGTGGCAGAGGAGAGCATCTACAACCTCATGGAGCGCACGGCGGAGCTGGAGGTCCTGCCCGCCTGCCGCGCCTACGGCATCGGCGTGCTCCCGTACAGCCCGCTCAACTCCGGGCTGCTCGGCGGGATCCTCGCCAAGACCCGCACCGCCGCCCGCAGCGCCAGCTCGCGGGCCACCACCCAGCTCGACCGGCAGGGCGATCGGATCGCCGCCTACGAGGCGCTGTGCGGCGAACTCGGCCACCCGCCCGCCACCGTCGCCCAGGCGTGGCTGTGCCACCAGGCCGGAGTGACCGCCCCCGTCGTCGGCGCCCGCACCCTGGCCCACCTGCGCGACGGGCTGGCCGCGGCCGAACTCGCCCTGTCCCCGTCAGAACTGGCCGCACTCGACGCCGTCTTCCCCGGAGGCGGCCCCGCACCGGAGGCATACGCATGGTGAACACCGCGCCGCCGTACCAGCGCTTCGAGCTGGAGAACTGGCAGTCCGACTACGAGCAGTCCGTCCGCTTCAACCTCTCTGACAGCACCATCGACCCGGTCTCCCTCGCCGAACTCCTCGGCCCGGACGCCGACCTCGAGGCGCTGCTGGCCACCGAGCTGTACTACCCCGAGGTCAACGGCGAGCGGGAGCTGCGCGAGCTCATCGCGGCCGGCTATCCCGGGAGCGGCCTGACGGCCGACGACGTCCTGGTCACCGTCGGCGCCTCCGAGGCCAACGCCGCCATCGTCGATGCCTTCTGCCCTCCCGGGTCCCGGGTCATCGTCATGGAGCCGGGCTACCAGCAGGTCTGGGGTCTGGCCAGGAACCGGGGCTGTGACGTACGCGCCTTCCGCCTCGACCCCGAGCGCGGCTGGCGGCCGGATCTGACGGCTCTGAGCGACCTGGCGGTCCCCGGCACCTCGGTCATCTACGTCTGCAACCCCAACAACCCGGTCGGCTACATCCTCGACGAGGACGAGATGACCACCATCGTGGAGATCGCCGAGCGCTGCGGCGCCTGGCTGGTCGCCGACGAGGTGTATCACGGCAGCGAGCACGACCCGGCCGCCCCCGCCCGTACCTTCGTCGGCCGCTACGACCGGGTCATCGGGGTCAACAGCATGTCCAAGTCGTACGGCCTGTCGGGCCTGCGCATCGGCTGGGCGGCCGGTCCGCCCGAGGTCATCCGGCAGCTGTGGCGGCGCCACGAGTACGCGGCCATCGCGACCGGGCGCATGGACAACGTCCTGGCCGCCCTCGCGCTGCGCGAGGACACCGCGGCCCGCATCCTCGGCCGCAACCGAGCGGCGATGCGCGAGGGATGGGCCCTGTTCGAGGACTGGAAGCGGTCACTCGGCGGGCTCGTCACGGCGCACCGACCGATGGCCACTCCCCTGGCGTTCGTCCGCGTCGCCACCGCGCTTGACTCCGTCGAGGCCGGGCATCGTCTACGTATCGACGCCTCCACGCTGGTCTGCCCGGGGGTGTATTTCGGGAGCGAAGGTTATCTCCGGATGAACGTCGGATTCGGCCGCGACTACGTGGCGCAAGCCCTCGACGCGATGACACCGGTGGTGCGCGCCATGGCCGAGCAGGCTCCCGCTCATGACTGAGACCCCGCCGCGCGTGAGCTTGCGGGTGCTCGCCGAGGCGTACGCGGTGTGCCGCATGGACCCCGCGACCGAGCACACCGTCCCGGTCGCCGGAGCCGGCTCGCTCTACAGCCTCACCAGGACGGCCGACGAGCTGTCCCTCGTCTGTCCCGAAGCCCTCGCCCCATCGGCGGGCGCCAGTGTCGAGCCCGGCTGGACCTGCATGGTCGTGGCGGGTCCGCTGGACTTCTCCCTGACGGGCATCCTCGCCTCGATCGCCGGACCGC
This sequence comes from Nonomuraea sp. CA-143628, assembly GCF_050942315.1. Classification (NCBI taxonomy): domain Bacteria; kingdom Bacillati; phylum Actinomycetota; class Actinomycetes; order Streptosporangiales; family Streptosporangiaceae; genus Nonomuraea; species Nonomuraea sp. CA-143628. The sequence continues at coordinate 5,072,631 of NZ_CP192072.1, read as the reverse complement.
TCGCCGCGGCCAATATCCCGATCTTCGTGGTCTCGACCTACGACACGGACTACGTTCTGGTCAGGTCCGGACAGGCGGATGCCGCGTTCGCGACTCTCGCCGCCGCCGGTCACACCGTCACCCTGGCATAGCCGTTGGGCGCATCGCCTGCCGAACGTACTTTCCCCTTCACGATGGATGTGAGATGAACGACGAACACCCTGACGATCTGTTCGCACCGGTCGTGGTACGCAGTGCGGCCGCGCAGGTCGCCGACCGGATCGTCACGGCCATCAGGGACCAGCCGATCGAGCGATATGACCGCCTGCCCTCGGAGCGCGACCTCGCCCAGCGGCTGGGGGTCAGCCGCCCCACGCTCCGCGAGGCGCTCGCCGCCCTCGAGCTCGCCGGCATCATCCAGTCCTATCAGGGACGCGGGAACGTCGTCGTCGCCTCGGCGGCGCATGTGGAGAACTGGGGCGTCGAGGTGCTGCCGACCCAGGTCTTCGAAGCCCGGCTCGCCGTGGAACCACAGCTCGCCGAACTCGCCGCGGCCAAGCGCTACCCCGAGGACATCGAGCACCTGAAGGCCATCGGCCGGGAGCTCGAAGCGGAGTTCCGCACGACCGGCCACTACGAGAGCGACCTGCCGGTCCACCGGGCCATCGCCCGCGCCGCGCGCAACCCGATCCTGGAGCGGGCCCTGGAAGAGGCGCTGCGCTTCACCGAATCGCCGCGCTGGGTGGCGCTCCGCTCCCAGGCGCTGGTCCCCGACCACACCCGCAAGGGCCACATGGACGAGGCGCGGCTGGTGATCCAGTACATCGAGAACGGCGACGCCGAGCAGGCGGGAGAGATCTGGCGGCAGCATCTGAGGTTCTTCCGTGATGAGATGCTCGCCGGGCTCAAAGCGCGCCCCTTGCCGTTGGACGACCCATCCGCCCCCTGATCCCGCCCGGCGCTCAGCTCGACAGTCCGTCGGCCTTTCCGAGGTCCTTCATGACGACACCCGCCTGCATCACGATCTCGATGCGCGCGGGATCGGCCAGCGCGTGGATGTCGCGCAGCGGATCGGCGTCGGTGACCACGAGGTCGGCGAGCTTGCCCGTCTCCAGCGTGCCCACCTCGTCGGAGATGCCGAGCGCCTCGGCCCCGGTCCGGGTGCCGGCGACGAGGGCGTCCATCGGGGACATGCCGAGCTCGACGAGGTAGCCGAGCTCGCGCAGGTTCCGCGCGTGCGGGCAGACTCCGGCGTCGGTGCCCAGGGCGATCTTGGCCTTGCGCGCGATGGCGTGGCCGATGTTCTTCTTGGTGATCTCGGACCACTTCACCTTCTTGGCGTAGTGGTAGGGCTGCATCTTCTCCTTGTCGATCGCGAACACGGTCGACAGGGTCGGGACGAGGAAGGCGCCGCGCTCCTCCAGGAGATCGAGTCCTTCGTCGTCGATGCCGTACCCGTGCTCGACGCTGGTCACCCCGCCCCGCAGGGCGGTCAGGATCCCCACGCGGCCCTGCGCGTGGGCGGCGATCGGCTTGCCGCCGTGCCGGTCGAGCTCGTCGACGATCGCCCGTACCTCGTCCAGGCGCAGGCCCTCGTCGTCGGGGTGGTCGTGCCTGCTGCCCATGCCACCGCTGGTGCAGATCTTGACGAGGTCGGCCCCCTGGCGGAGTACCCGGCGCGTCGCCCGGCGGACCTCCTCCACGGTGTCGGCCAGCTCGATCAGCTCGGGCACGGTGTAGGAGACCTCTCCGCCGGGCAGATGGAAGTCCCCGTGGCCAGCGGTGTGACTGATCGGGCTCACCGCCAGCTTGAGCCGGGGTCCGGCGATCAGCCCGCGCTCGATCGCCTCGCGAAAGCCCATGGACAGCCCGCCGAGATCGCGCGCGCTGGTGATGCCCGCCTCGAGCGTCTCCCGGATCCGCGCGGCGGACTCGAGGTGGATCAGCGCCGGGTCGTTCTGGAGGCGGTGATAGGGCCCGTTCGCCAGGGCGAATCCCAGATGCACGTGACAGTCGATGAATCCGGGCAGGAGCGTGCGGCCCCGCAGATCGCGCAGGTCCGCGTCGCGGCCGTCGGGGGCCTCGGCCGCCCTGCCGACGAAACCGATGACGCCGTCCGGGGTCACCTCCAGCACGCCGTCCTCGATGGGCGGGCCTCCGGTGCCGTCGATGATCCTGACGTTGATGAGCCGAAGTTCTCGCTGCAGCCTCAAGAGGCGTCCTTCCGTGGCCTGGGCCGGATGTCGAAGCCTGGCGCGCCCGGCACCGAGTCGAGCAGGGCGCGGGTGTACTCGTGCCGCGGGCGCTGATACAGATCCGCCGCCGGGGCCTGCTCGACGATGTCGCCGTGGTAGAGCACCACGACCTCGTCGCTCACGTGCCGGATGACGGCAAGGTTGTGCGAGATGAACACCATGGTCAGATCGAGTTCGCGGCGCAGGCTCGCGAGGAGGTTGAGGATCTCCGCCTGGACCGAGACGTCGAGCGCCGAGGTGATCTCGTCGGCGATCACCACCTCGGGCCGGATCATCAGGCCGCGGGCGATGGCGACCCGTTGCCGCTGCCCTCCGGAGCACTCGTGGGGATAGCGGTCGATGGTGTCGGCCGGCATCCTGACGGTCTCCAGCCAGTGGACGATCTCGTCCCGGTGCGTCTTCACCCTCGCCCGGCGCGGATCCACGGCCTCGGCGAGCGCCTCGCCGATCGTACGGCGGGGATCGAGTGAGGAGTAGGGGTCCTGCGGGATCATCTGGACCTTGCGCCGCATCGCCCGGCGGTCCGCGCCGCGTGCGGAGGACACGTGCACGCCGCCGACCTTGACGCTGCCCGCCGACGGCCGGACGAGCCCGACCAGCGCCTTGGCCAGCGTCGACTTGCCCGATCCTGACTCTCCGACGATGCCGACCGTACGGCCTCGGGCGACGTCCATCGTCATGCCGTGCAGGATGCGCGTCGCGTTGCCGCCCCAGCCGTAGCCCACCTCGAGGTCGCGCACCTCGACGGCGATCGCCTCATCCATGCGAGTGCTCCTTCGCGTGCTCCGGGTCGCCGGGCCGGCCGGCCGCGGGGCCGTCGATGTCGGGTGCGGCTTCCAGGAGTTTCTTCGTGTACGGGTGGCGGACGGTCTCCACGGCGAGGTCGGCCGCGGCGATCTCCTCCACGATCTCCCCGTGGTACATCACGAGGACGCGGTCGCACAGCGCGCGTACCACCCCGATGTCGTGCGAGATGAACACGATCGAGGCGCCGAACTCGCCGTTGACCCGCTTGAGCTCGCGCAGGATCTCGGCCTGGACGGTCACGTCCAGGGCCGTCGTCGGCTCGTCGGCGATGATCAGGCGCGGCTCGACGGCCAGCGCGGTCGCGATCATCGCCCGCTGCCGCATGCCGCCGGACAGCTCGTGCGGGTGCTGCTTCATGCGGTGTTCTGGCCTGGTCATCTGGACGACCTTGAGCGCGTCGAGCACGCGCTGCCTGGCCGCCTGCGCGCCGAGGCCCTTGTGGGTACGCAGCACCTCGGTGAGCTGACCGCCCATGCGGAGCGCGGGATTGAAGGTCGAGCCCGGGTCCTGGTAGATCAGGCTGACCGCCTCCGCCATCAGCGCCGGCGCGACGGGCCGGCGCAGGTCCAGATCGCCGATGGCCATGCGGGCGGCCGTCGAGGTCAGGCCGTCCGGCAGCAGCTGCGCGAGCGACATCGCGGTGAGGGTCTTGCCCGAGCCGCTCTCGCCCACGATGCCGACGATCTCACCGCGCCTGATGCCGAAGGAGATGCCCTTGACCAGCGGTTGGCCGCCCGAGTGGATCCACAGGTCGCGGACGTCGGCGAGGTGGTCGCTCTCCGGCGCCGCCTCGTCCCGGGTGATGGGAGGTGCCGCGCTCCGGCTCGGCGCCGTGCGCCCCCGGGGGTTCGCCGCCGCCGCGAGTCCGTCGCCGATCAGGACCGCGCCCAGCCCGGTCAGGATGACGAGGGCCGCCGAGCCCGCCATCTGGAAGGGCCGGCCCGCCAGGAGCGACGGCAGGGCCTCGTTCAGCAGCTTGCCCCAGTCGTAGGAGGGCGACTGGACGCCGAGGCCCACGAACGACAGCGCGGAGATGGCCGTGAGCGTGGCCGCGAACGTCGAGGCCGACAGCACGAGCAGCGGCTCGGCCATGTTGGGCAGCATGTGACGGATCGCGATCCGGCCGTGGCTCACGCCCAGGAGGCGGGCGGTCGAGACGTACTCCTGCTGGGAGACCTTGGCGGCGAGGTTCGCGGTCAGGCGGGCGAAGTAGGGGATACCGGACAGGCCGATGGCGATCACCGCGGAGGAGCCGCCCGCGCCGAGCACGGCCGCCACGACGAGCGCGAGCAGGAGCCCGGGGAAGGCCACCATCGCGTCGATCACCCGCAGGCAGATCTCCCTGACCCGGGGCGGTACGAGCCAGACGCCCGTACCCAGGACGACACCGAGGACGACCGCTATGGCGGTCGCGCCGACCGTCATCAGCAGGGTGAGGCGGGTGGCGACCAGGCTGCGCAGCAGGACGTCGTGGCCGGCCGCGTCGGTGCCGAGCGGGTGATCGGACGAAGGCGCGGCGAACCGCGGGCCCAGCGCGTTCGCCTGGCCGGCGAACAGGATCGGGGCCAGTACGGCGATCAGCACGACGCAGCCCAGCACGCCCAGGCCTAGCACGAGCCCGGGATTCCAGCGGCGCGAACGGCTACGCGGAGACATGTGACCCCCCGAGGGTGCGTGGGTCGATCAGTCCGAGCAGGACGTCTACGAGGAGGTTGATGATCGCGGTGATCATGCCGATGACGAGGACCATGCCTTGGATGACCGGATAGTCGCGGTCGAGGATGGCCTTGATGATGCCGCTGCCGAGGCCCGGCAGCGCGAACACCGATTCGATGATGATCGCGCCGCCGACCATGCCGGTCAGGATCAGCCCGCTCAGGGTGAGCGTGGTGGTGAGCAGGTTCGGCAGCGCCCAGCGGACGTGGCGCCGCAGGGCGGGCAGCCGCCAGCCCCGGGCCGTCCGCATGTAGTCGGTCTCCAGCACGACCGCCATCTCGCGCCGGACGACACGGGAGATGGTGCAGATCGGGCCGATCGCGATGGCCACGACCGGGAGCACGAACGACGCGGCCCCGAAGCGGGGTGTGTAGGCCGGCGGGAACAGCGGCACCAGCCCGATGCCGAGCGCGAACGTCACGACCAGGAACGAGGCCATGATGTAGCCGGGAATCGAGTCCAGGAAACCGGTGACCATGCCGAAGGCCACGTCCAGCCACTTGCGCCGGCCGCCGCGCGTGAGCACCCCGATGACCATGCCCAGCGGGACCGAGATCACCAGGACCAGGACGATGCCGGTCACCGCGATGGTCGCGGTGAAGGGCAGGCGGTTCACGATGAGCGCCGACACCGGCTGGCGGTACATGAAGGACGTACCGAGGTCCCCGGAGAAGACGCCGCCCACGTGGTCGAGGAATCGCTCCCAGATCGGGCGATCGAGTCCCAGCTCTCCCCTGATGCGCTGGATGTCGGCGAGGTCGGCGTTGGCGCCGGCGATGCCGACCGCCGGGTCACCGGGGATGAGCTGGACGATCAGGAACGACACGACCAGCAGCGCGACGAAGATCACCACCAGGCTGGCGAGCCGCCGCACGGCGAACCGGAGCCAGGCGGAGGAGATCCGCGCCGGACGCTGCCGCGCTCCGGTCAGGGGGTCCGGTGGGGGGACTCCCAGAGCACGCGTGGAATCGAGAGAGGCCATGACTGACGCGCCTTCCGGCTATGGGAGCTATTTGACGATGCGGAGCGTGGCGGGGTCGAGGTAGTCGTCGAAGGTCCGGATGTCGAACCCGGCGGCCGCGACCGTGGTGGCGGGCAGGGTCGCCAGCGGGATCGCGTCGACCCGCTCCAGGAACGACTTCTGCGCGGACTGGAGGGCCGAGCACTGCGCGTTGCGGTCGATCTCGCTCATCGCCTTGGTGACGAAGCCGTACCCCTCCTTGTTGGGCTCGCCCGTCTTGTTGCGGCCGCCGTCCTCGGTGGCCGGGCCCATCACCCGCAGCAGGGAGGAGGTGAGGACGCCCAGCTGGTTGTTGTCGCCCTGGACGTTGATGTCCCAGTCCTTGCCGCCGGCCGTGGTCAGCGTGGCCCAGTTGGCGTTGTCGAGGGAGTCGACGGTCACGGTGGCGCCGGCGTTGCGCAGCGCCTCGGCGATGTAGTCGTTGCCGCTCTGCAGCAGGGTAGTGCCGACAATGCGGAAGCGGACCCCGGTCAGTTTCTTGCTTGCGGCGGCGGCATCCTGGGCGACCAGCAGCGACTTGTCGGTGTTGACGCAGGCCAGCTTGGCCGAGCCGACCGACAGGATCGTGCTGCCGCGCTTGCCGCTGATGATGTCGCTGAAGGCCTTGGCGTCGATGGCCTGGGCCACCGCGGTGCGCAGCTCCGGCTTGTCCGCGAACACCGTTCCCGGACGCTCGTTGAACAGCAGGTACGTCGTGGTGTTCGAGGCGACCGACGAGGTGAACCCCTTGTTGCCGTCGAAGCGGGCCACGTTCTCGTCGCTGACCGTCCCCACGTCCAGGCTGCCGGCCAGCAGTTGGGTGGCGATCGTCGCGTAGTCGGTGATCGGCGTGAGGGTCACCTGCTTGGCGGCCTCGCCCGTCAGGGGCTTGGCGAACTTCGGCCAGGCGGCGTAGCCCTCGCGCAGCGACAGCTGGTAGGACACCGCGGGCTGCGAGGCGGTCAGGGAGTAGGGGCCGGAGAACGCGCCGGCGACCTTGCCCGCCGCGAGTCCCTTGGTGTCCTTCAGGCCCGCCGGGCACACGATCCCGGCCTGCGGCAGGGTCAGCCCGGTGAGGAAGTCGGACCACGGAGCCGACAGCTCGGCTTTCACCGTGCCCGCCTTGTCATCGGGGGTGAAGGTCGCGGTGGCGCCGCCCAGGGCCAGCGTACGGCCCGAGGAGCCCGTCTCCTTGGCCGCGAACCGCGTCAGTGAGGCCGCCACCACGGTCGGGGTGATCGGCGTACCGTCCGAGCAGTTCAGTCCGCTGCGGATGGTGAGCGTGTAGTGCGCGGCGTCCTCGGCGGTCCACGAGGACGCGACCCCGCCCGCGAGGGTGTTGCCCGCGTCCTTGCGCACCACGGTGTCGAACAGCAGTCGCGCCACGGTGAAGTCGTCGCCGCCCTTGGCGAGCGCCGGGTCGAAGGTCGCCGGATCGGTGTTCAGCGACATGTTGATGGTGTCGGTGGTTCCCCCACCGGCACCACAGCCGACCGCGCCCAGCGCGACAGCGGCCGTCACCGACAGCGCAAGAATCGATTTGCGATACACCAATCCTCCAGGTCCAACCGCGAAAGGAATGGCGTGAGCTTAGGTTCTGCGTGCTACGTGGCGGGTTTTCGTGACCCACTTTGCACGGAATTGCGGGATAAGGCGGGTCGGATGCACGATCCTTCCGGAAAGGCTGCCTACCGCAGGTTTCCCACACGTTACCGGCACCCGACGCTTACTTGATCTTGCGGTGACATCTGCGGAGGTGCCCGATTGCGGGGAAGACCTGGCCTTTCCTGCATGATGGACGGATGGTGGACGGGCTGGACTTTCAGATCATCAACGCGCTCCAGATCCACCCTCGGGTCACTTGGGCGCAACTAGGGAGGATTCTTAGGGTTGATCCTTCGACGATTTCCCGTCGCTGGTCGGCGCTCACCCACGAGCGGCAGGTGTGGACGAGTTGCTTCGAGGCCGACGGGCAGCGGTCGCATGGGCGAGAGATCTCGGCTCTGGTCGAGATCCGGTGCGCCCCCGGCCGGCGCGTCGACGTGATCGCCGAACTCGGCCGGCAGGGTCCCATTTTCAGCGTGCACTGCACCTCGGGTCCCCGCGATCTCTACGTCATGGTCTCGACGCACACCCTGCTGTCCATGGACCGCTACATCGACGAGCACATCGCCGTGATCCCCGGCATCGTCGGCACCCAGACGCACTATCTGCGGCGGATCTTCCTCGAAGGATCGGGCTGGCGGCTCAACGCGCTGTCCGACCAGCAGGTCGAGGCGTTGCGCCTGCTCCGGCCGTCCGAACCCCCCGAACACCGCAAACCCGTCCACCGCGAGGTGATCAACGCGCTCAGCACGGACGTACGCCGGACGGCCGCCGACATGCAGCGAGAGCTGGGCCGCTCGATCTCGGTGATCTCCCGGGACATCGACGCGCTGCTCGCGGCGGACTGGGTCAGATGGCGCGTCGACTTCGCGCACACCCTCATGGGCTGGTCGGCCGCGGCGGTGCTGTGGCTCGACGTCCAGCAGACCGAGATGGAACGCCTCGTCTCCATGCTCCGGACGCTGGAAAATGTACGGATGTGCGCGTCGGTGACCGGTGCCACCAATCTGGCGGTCTTCCTCTGGTTGCGCGATCTCCAGGAGCTGGACGAGATCGAGGGCAAGCTGGCCGCGCTGTTCCCGAAGGCGCCGATCAAGGACCGATGGATCGTGCCAAGGATCGCCAAGCGCACCGGCTACATCCTCGACCTCGACAGCCGGCGCCTGCGTTACGTGCCGGTCGGCGGTCAGCCGGTATTCGAGGACTAGCTCGACACGACTTCGTGCGTGCCATGCTCGGAAATTTGGTGTTTCGTGCAGGATCGCGCGCGATCGACCCCGCGCCGCGGCGCCTTCCCTAGCCTGAGCGAGGCGGCCGCCCGGCCGCCGATCATCGTGGTGAGAAGGGGTCTTGTGGACTTCGAGCAGCTCAGGGCACTTCGGCGAGAAGTGCACCGCAATCCGGAACCCGCGTTCGTGGAGATCGGCACAGCGGCCCGGATCAGACAGGCCATCGACGGCCTGCCGGTGCGTGTCCTGACCGGGAAGGACGCCCACGACCTCTCCGCCGTCGTGAACTACCCGTCACCGCAAACGCTCGACGAGTGGGAGGCTCGCGCGGTCGCGTCCGGCGTTCCCGCCGAAAGCGCCAGGTACTTCCGGGAGAACGGCACCGCGATGGTCGTCGATCTGGTCGGCGACCGGCCGGGCCCGCGATGGGGCCTGCGCATCGACATTGACGCGCTGCCGATGCGCGAATCTGACGATCCCGCTCACTTCCCGGTCGCGAACGGCTTCGCCGCGACCAACGGCGCGATGCACGCGTGCGGCCATGACGCGAACGTCGCCATGGGCGTGGGCCTGCTGCACCGCCTCGCCGACCGCGACTTCGCGGGCTCCCTGCGGATCCTGTTCCAGCCCGCGGAAGAGGGCGTACGGGGCGCGCAGACGATGATCGACGCCGGGGTCGCGGACCCGATCGACACCATGCTCGCCGTGCACATGGCGGGCGAGCTGGCCCTGGGCTCGGTCGTGGGCAGCTTCACCGGCGGCATGGCCACCCGCAAGCTGAAGATCGACTTCACCGGCCGGGCCTCCCACGCCGCCGGTTCGCCGGAAACGGGCCGCAACGCGCTGCTCACCGCGGCCATGGCCGCACTGGGGATCATGGCGATCCCGCGCTTCAGCTCCGCGGACACCCGGCTCAACGTCGGCACGCTCGTCGCCGGTGACGGAGTGAACATCGTGCCGTCCGCGGCGGTGCTGACCTGCGAGGCGCGCGCCACGGATGACGAGGTCGTCGACGAGTTGGTGGACCGGATCCGGGCCATCGTGGAGGGAGCCGCCCGCACGCAGGGCGTCGAGGTGGCGCTCGCCGTGATGGGCCAGTCCTCGACCGTGTCCCCCGACGACGAGGTGATCGACCGCATCGTCGAGGTGGCCGACGCGCTGCCCGAGGTGGCGGAGGTGATCAGGACCCAGGCGTTCGCCGGGAGCGACGACGCGAACCTGCTCATCCGACACGTGCAGCGGCGCAACGGCAGGGGCGCGTACCTGATGATCGGCGGCGCCAGCCCCGGGCCGCACCACAGCGCGGACTTCGACGTGGTGGAGGAGGCGATCCCGATCGGCATCGACATCCTCGCCTCGCTGATCCGCCAGAATTGAGCGTCGCTTCTCTGGAGTACGGGTCGCGCCGCCTGGCCCGCGGGCCCGGCGGCACCTGATCGGGTGCCCCCGCGCGGCGTGTGAAAGTTGCGCCGACCCCCGGGAATCAGTCAAGATCAGTTCATCTGCGCACGGTTCTGGGCAGAAAGCGCCAACCAGACATCCGTCTTAAGCGGCATTTTTTATCTGGAAGGTTAGGAGATCCCGCTTTAAGACGTGACAGCGCGACGAGACGCCAGGACACTCAGCTTAGAGATATATAAGCGACAAAAGAGGAGACGATGTCGTGGCGGATGAATCCTTTGACTACGATCCCGCACTCCCCTCCAAGATCGACGCCAGCCAGCCGCATCAGGCCCGGGTGTGGAACTATTGGCTGGGCGGAAAGGACAACTACCCGGTAGATCGCGAACACGCGGAGCAACTCCAGCAGATCTATCCGGGAATGGAGGATATCGCCCGCCACGCCCGCGCGTTCCTGGGCCGCGCCGTCCGCTATCTGGCGCAGGACGCCGGCATCCGGCAATTCCTGGACATCGGCACCGGGCTGCCGACGGTCGACAACACCCATGAGGTCGCCCAGCGGGTGGACCCGTCCTGCCGCATCGTCTATGTCGACAACGATCCCCTGGTGCTGGTGCACGCCCAGGCGCTCCTGGCCAGCGACCCGCGGGGCGCCTGCGACTACATCGAGGCCGACGTACGCGAGCCGGCCGCCATCCTGGAGTTCGCGGCCAAGACACTGGACTTCAGCCGGCCGACCGCCCTCATGCTCCTCGGCGTGATGGGCACGATCTTCGACGACGACCACGCGCACGCACTCACGCGGCAACTGCTCGACGCTCTGCCATCGGGCAGCTACCTGGTGTTCGAAGACGGTACGAACACCATCAAGCCCGACGCGGCCGCGGAGGCGGGACGGCTCCACGACGAGGAGCAGCCCTACTCCTACCGCCTGCGCACCCCGGACGAGATCGCCCGGTTCTTCGACGGCCTGGAGCTGGTGGATCCGGGCGTCGTCTCCGTCTCCCGGTGGCGGGTGGAGTCCTCGGTGTTCGGCGTGCCCGACGAGGTGGACGCCTTCTGCGCCGTGGCCCGCAAACCGTAGCCCTACGGGGTGGCGTCGATCTCCTCGTCGATCTCCGCGATGATCTTGTTGATGATCGCCGGGGTCGCGGCCGACGGCTGCGCGTGGATGCCCAGCTCGTCCATCAGGTGCTGGTACGGGTGCACGTCGGATTCCCTGGTGAGATATTGCGCGCTGGCGATCTGTTCGAGGTAGACCACGTCGTCGAGCTCGGCCTGGGCGAAGCGCAGCATGGTGATGGGGCCGACCCCGCCGATGTGGCCGCAGTAGCTGAACGGAAGCACCTGGATGGTGACGTGCGGCAGCTTCGCCATCTCCTTGAGGTGCTCGAGTTGCCCGCGCATCGTGGGGCCGTCGCCGACCCGTCGGCGCAGGGCCGCCTCGTCCAGCACCACCCAGAGCTTGGGCGCCATGGGCCCCGTGAGGATCCGCCTGCGGCGCGCCCGGAGCGCGAGCCGGCGCTCGATCGCCTCGGGCGGGCAGCCCTGGTGGCCGCAGGTGATCACCGCGCGGGCGTAGTCCTCGGTCTGGAGCAGGCCAGGGATGTACTGGACCTCGTACGTACGGATCATCGCCGCGTCCTGCTCCAGCCCGAGGTAGTCCTCGAACCAGTCGGGCACCACCTCGCGGTATTCGTGCCACCAGCCGGGCGCGTTGGCCTGCTTGGCCAGCGAGAGCACGGCCTCGCGCTCGGCCTCCTCGACCACTTCGTAGAGGGTGAGCAGGTCGGCCACGTCGCGCAGCTTGAAACTGGTCCGCCCGCATTCCAGGCGGCTGATTTTGGAATGCGAACCCCGGATGGCGTATCCCGCGGCCTCACGCGTGATCTCCCGCGACTCGCGCAGCCGGCGTAGTTGCCTGCCCACCAATATCCGCAGCGCTGTCGGCCCGGACTGACGAGTCTCCCAACCTGGAATTTCGGTCAGGTCGTCAATATTCCGAGCATTCGGCATATACGCTCCTAGGTCGGAAACTGTGGCAGTCTGACGCGCAGACAATCCTGCCACGCTAGCCAGCTCCGCCGCCACGAGCCAGGTTAATAGCGGAAATACCAGGTCACGGGATGGGCACAACGCTTGACCGCCGCTTGACCGCCATCTGACTGCTTGTGATCGGGCGATAGCATTTGAGTTGGCATGAAAGTCATCATCTTCGGCGCTACTGGCATGGTCGGGCAGGGCGCACTCCGGGAATGCCTGGCCGACGACCGGGTGACGACCGTGCTCACGGTCGGCCGCACCCCCACTGGGCGCACCCATGACAAGCTGCGCGAGCTCGCGCACCCGGATCTGCTCGACCTGACGCCGATCGAGGCCGAGCTGTCCGGCTACGACGCGTGCTTCTTCTGCCTCGGCGTCTCCTCGGCGGGCATGAGCGAGAAGGACTACCGGCGTGTCACCTACGACTTCACGCTGGCGACCGGCGAAACGCTGGCCAGGCTCAACCCCGGCTCGACGTTCGTCTACGTGTCCGGGGTGGGCACCGACGCGCACGGGCGGGCGATGTGGGCCCGGGTCAAGGGCCAGACCGAGAACGCGCTGCTGGCCCTGCCGTTCGAGGCGTACATGTTCCGGCCCGGCTACATCCAGCCCATGCACGGCGTCACCTCGCGGACGACCTGGTATCGGCTGGCGTACGTGGTGACGGCGCCCTTCTACCCGATGCTGCGGCTGCTCTTCCCCACCGCGGTGACCACCACCGAGCGGATCGGCCGGGCCATGATCACTGTCGCGGCCCAGGGTGCGCCGAAGCGGATCCTCGGACCGCTGGAGATCAACGCCCTCCAAGGCTGACCCGCGCGGAATAACCTCGGACCGTCCGCTGCTTGGGTGGTCGTTGAACTTTCAATAGTAAGAGGTGATGAACGGTATGCAGTTCGGGATCTTCAGTGTGGGCGACGTGACCACGGACCCCACCACCGGCAGGACGCCGACGGAGCAGGAGCGCATCAAGGCGATGGTGGCCATCGCGCTCAAGGCCGAGGAGGTGGGGCTGGACGTGTTCGCGACCGGCGAGCATCACAACCCGCCGTTCGTGCCGTCCTCCCCCACCACCATGCTGGGCTACATCGCGGCCAAGACCGAGCGGCTCACGCTGTCCACGGCCACGACGCTGATCACGACCAACGACCCGGTCAAGATCGCCGAGGACTTCGCGATGTTGCAGCACCTGGCCGACGGCCGGGTCGACCTGATGCTGGGCCGGGGCAACACCGGGCCCGTCTACCCGTGGTTCGGGCAGGACATCCGGCAGGGCATCCCGCTGGCCGTCGAGAACTACGCGCTGCTCCACCAGCTCTGGCGCGAGGACGTCGTCGACTGGGAGGGCCGTTTCCGCACACCGCTGCAGGGATTCACGGCCACACCCCGGCCGCTGAACGGAGTGCCGCCCTTCGTGTGGCACGGCTCGATCCGCAGCCCGGAGATCGCCGAGCAGGCCGCCTACTACGGTGACGGATTCTTCGCCAACAACATCTTCTGGCCGAAGGAGCACTTCATCCGGCTGATCACCCTCTACCGCCAGCGGTACGCCCATTACGGGCACGGCACGCCCGAGCAGGCCATCGTGGGGCTCGGCGGGCAGGTGTTCATGCGGAAGAACTCGCAGGACGCGGTGCGCGAGTTCCGTCCGTACTTCGACAACGCCCCCGTGTACGGGCACGGCCCGTCGCTGGAGGAGTTCACCGAGGAGACACCGCTCACGGTGGGTAGCCCGCAGCAGGTCATCGACCGGACGCTGACGTTCCGGGAGTCGTTCGGCGACTACCAGCGGCAGTTGTTCCTGATGGACCACGCGGGGCTGCCGCTGAAGACGGTCCTGGAGCAGCTGGACATCCTCGGGGAGGAGGTCGTGCCGGTGCTGCGCCGGGAGTTCGCGGCGAACCGGCCGGCCGACGTGCCCGATGGGCCCGTTCACACCACCCGCGACCGTCTGACCGCCTGACCGCTTCACATGGAGTTCGGAGGAGTGTTCATGAAGCTCGTCGTCGTCACGGCGGGTCTGACCCAGCCGTCGTCCACCCGCCTGCTCGCCGACCGCCTGACGGAGGCGACCGTGCGGCGACTCACCGACCGGCCGGCTGAGGTGACCGAGGCGAGCGTGCAGCGGCCCACCGACCGGCCGACTGAGGTGACCGACGCGACTGAGGCGAGCGTCGGGCGGCTCGGCGATGAGGCGGCGGGGCTGGGCGATGAGCGCGCGACCGAGGTGCGGGTGATCGAGTTGCGTGATCTCGCCGTCGACATCGCGAACAACTTCGTCACCGGCTTCCCCGGCGCCCGGCTGAGCGCGGCGATCGAGGCGGTGACGGAGGCCGACGGCCTGATCGCGGTCACGCCCGTCTTCAGCGCCTCCTACAGCGGCCTGTTCAAGTCGTTCTTCGACGTCATCGACCCCGCCTCGCTGGCGGGCAAGCCGACGCTCATCGCGGCGACCGGCGGCACGCCACGTCACTCGCTGGCATTGGAGCACGCGCTGCGGCCGCTGTTCGCGTACCTGAGGGCCATGGTGGCGCCGACCGCCGTCTACGCGGCGGCGGAGGACTGGGGCGGCGGGGGTGACGACTTCGCGGACGGCCTGGCGGAGCGGATCGACCGCGCCGCGACCGAACTGGCCGACCTGCTGCGCAGCCGTACGCCGGCACCCGCTGGGACCGCGCTCGGCGACGCGGCCGGCAGCGGGCCGCGCCGAGGGGCGGGCCGCCAGCCGGAGCTGGAGCCGGATGTCGTGCCTTTCGAGCAGCAACTCGCCGCACTACGCCGATAAGGGGCCCAATTTCACAACAAAAGCCCCGAATGCTGACTCCTGTGAGTATGGTTCGTTAGGAAGCTTTCCTAACGAAGAGCAGGAGATCACGTTGCTCCGAACCACTCTCGTCTCACTGGTCACCTTAGCCACCACTCTCGCGCTCACGGGCACCAGCCAGGCCGCGGTCGACCTCACCGATCCGCACAAGAAGGACATCGCCATGCAGCTGGTGTCCAGTGCCGAGAACTCCACGCTCGACTGGAAGTCCCAGTACGGCTACATCGAGGACATCGACGACGGCCGCGGCTACACGGCCGGGATCATCGGCTTCTGCTCCGGCACCAGCGACATGCTGGCGCTCGTCGAGCTCTACACCAACCGCAAGCCGGGCAACGTCCTGGCCAAGTACCTGCCCGCGCTCCGCAAGGTCAACGGCAGCGACTCGCACGCGGGCCTCGACCCGAACTTCACCAAGGACTGGAAGACCGCCGCCAAGGACACCGTCTTCCAGACGGCACAGAACGACGAGCGCGACCGCGTCTACTTCAACCCGTCGGTCAGCCAGGCCAAGACGGACGGGCTGCGGGCGCTGGGCCAGTTCATCTACTACGACGCGATCGTCATGCACGGCCCCGGCACCGACAAGCTCAGCTTCGGCGGCATCAGGAAGACCGCGATGTCCAAGGCCAAGACCCCCGCGCAGGGCGGCAACGAGACGACGTACCTCAACGCGTTCCTGGACGCCCGCAAGGCCGCGATGAAGGCCGAGGAGGCGCACGAGGACACCACCCGCGTCGACACCGAGCAGCGGGTCTTCCTCAAGAACGGCAACCTCGACCTGGACCCGCCGCTGACCTGGAAGGTGTACGGCGACAGCTACACGATCAAGAGCTGATAGACGTACGGCCCGCGCCTCTGCCACGCTCTGATCATGACCCGTGCTGGAACGATCTTATTGACAGGGGCGACGGGCGGCATCGGCTCGGCCATCGCCACGACGCTGCTGGACGCGGGCTACCGGATCCTGGCCCTGGTCCGCGACCCGGCCCGCCTGAGCGAACTCACCGCCTCAGGCGGGCTCGCCGCATCGGGCGAACTCGCCACGTCCGGCGAACTCGCCACCGTGGACCGACCGGCCGGGCCCGCTGCCATGGACGAGGTCACCGGACCTGGCAGCGCGGGCCGGAGCGCTGGCCCAGGCAGCGCAGACCGGACCACGGAGCCTGGCGGCGCGAACCAGACCCCCATGCCTGGCAGCACAGACCGGACCGCCGACCCAGGCGGCACAGACTGGAGCGCCGAACCTGGCGGCGCGGACCCGACTCCCGGGCGTGACGGCACGAACCGGATCGCCGGGCCTGATGCCCCGGATGGGATCGCGGGGCTGGGCGAGATCACCCCGGTCGCGGCGAACCTCCCATGGCCGGAGATGATGACCCCGGCCGTCCCGTCCGCCGCCGTCGCCGCTGCCGGTAACGCCCCCACCGCGGCCGGCCCCACGGTCACACCCACCGATGTCACGCCCGCCGACGTCAGGCCCATCACCGTCACGCACACCGACGTCACGCCCGCCGGTCGCGCGCCCGGCAGTGTCATCGCCGTCGTCGCGGACCTGGCCCGGCCGGAGACGCTGGCCGCCGCCCTGCCGCCCATCGGGGAGTTGGACGGGTTCGTACACTGCGCGGGCATCGCCGAGGTCACGGCGACCGCGGACAGCACGGTGGAGCTGTGGCGTGACACGTTCAACGTCAACGTCGCCTCGGCCGCCGAGCTGCTGCGCCTCCTCCTGCCCGCCCTGCGCGGAAGCCGCGGCCGGGTGGTCCTCATCAACGCCGCGCCGGGCCTGAGCCCTGACGGCTGGCCCGCCTACGCGGCCAGCAAGGCGGCGCTGCGCGAGCTGGCCGACGCCGTACGGGACGAGGAAGGCCCGCACGGCATCCGGGTCACCACGATCTACCCGGGCGGCACGGCCACCGAGCTGCTGCGCAAGGTCCGGGCCGGCTTCGGCTCGCCGTACGACCCCGACCGATGCCTGCGCCCGTCCACGATCGCCTCGCTGGTCCTGACCGCCCTCACCGCCCCACCGGACGCCCACCTCACGGAACTCTCGGTCTGCTCGGCCGGCTGACCGGCGACCACCCGGGGCCCCTCAACTCCGGGTACTCGGCCGGGTCGGCCTCGACGGGTCGCGGCGCACCCGAACCGACCGGCAGGCCCGTCAGCCCCACGTACACGAACCGACCGGCAGGCCCATCAGCCCCACGTACACGAGCCGATCGGAGAGCCCGTCAGCCCAAAGCGTGTGGCCCGTTCGCCATCTCGGCCGACAGGCCGGGGTCGGTCACCTCGACCGACAGGCCGGGTGGCAGGCCCGTCACCTGGACTCCGCCCGACCGGTCGATCGACACGGTGACGTCGGCGCCCGCCACCCGCAGGCCGCGCACCGTGACCGCGCCGAGCGGGGCTCCCGCCAGCGGGAGCACCAGGACCTTGCCGCCCGGTACGTCCGGATACAGGCCCACAGCCGCATGCAGCAGCGTCACGGCGGCGGCGGCCGACCACGCCTGGGGACGGCAGGCGGCCGGGTAGGCCACCGTGCGGCCGACCGTGTCCCGGTCGTCGCCCGCGTGCAGCTCGGGCAGGCGGTAGTCGAAGCCCTCCGCCGCCGTCAGCAGGCCCCGCGCCAGCTCCGCCGCCAGCCGCCCATGACCCATCCTGGCGAGCCCGGCGATGACGATGGCGGTGTCGTGCGACCAGACGGACCCGCAGTGGTAGGACAGCGGGCTGAACGCGCCGTCGTCCGCCGACATCGTCCGCAGCCCGAAGGCGCCGGACATCGCCGGGGTGCCGAGCAGCTCCGCCACCCTCGCCTCCTCCCCCGGTGACAGCAGTCCCGTGCCGAGGAGGTGGCCGATGTTGCTGGTCAGCGAGTCGACCGGCCGCTTGTCGCGGTCGAGGGCCAGCGCGGGATAGCCGCTCTCCCAGCCCGTGGCCGGCGCGGGATGACCATTCCCCCGGTCAGCGGCAGGCGCGAGATGATCACTCCCCCGGTCGGTAGGAGGCGCGGGGTGGGTGACCCAGAAGCGGGCGCGGAAGCGGTCGGTCATCGTGCCCGCGTAGTCCAGCCACCGCTCAGCCCCCTCCCGCCCGAACGCCGTGAGCAGGGCGGCCCCCTGGTGGGCGGCGGCGCAGGCGTACCCCTGGACCTCGGCCAGCGCGATGGGCGGTTCCGCCTGGTGGCCGTCGCGGAAGCGGACCGCGTCGCCCGAGTCCTTCCACCCCTGGTTGGCCAGGCCGTGGCCGGTGGAGTCGATGTACTCCAGGAAGCCGTCCCCGTCCGGGTCCGCGTGGTCGCCGAGCCAGCCGAGGGCCGCCTCCAGGGCGGGGAGCAGGGGCTCGATCTGGTCGGTGGGCATGCCCCAGCGCCAGGCGTCGTGCAGCAGGCTGATCCAGAGGGGGGTGGCGTCGATGGTGCCGTAGTAGGCGGCGGGCAGTCGCAGGTCGCCGCCGCTGTGCTCGTGGCGGCGCAGCTCGTGCATGATCTTGCCGGGCGCCTCACCGGTGGCCGGGTCGACGTGGGTGCCCTGTCGTCTGGCCAGTACGCGCAGAGTGCTCGCCGCCAGGTCGGTGCCCAGAGGCAGGAGCATCCTGGCGGCCCAGAGGCTGTCCCGCCCGAACAGTGTCAGGAACCACGGCACCCCCGCTCCGAGGAACGTGTCCCCCGGCTCACCGGTCTCGGCCAGCCGGAGGGAGCGCAGGTCTTCGAGCGAGCGGTCCGCCAGCCGTACGAGGCGGGCGTCGTCGGCCGTCACCTGCGGGACGCTCCACTCCAGCGGCTTGGCCGGCGCGGTCACCGCCGCCTCGGGGTCGTCGATCACGACGGCCCACCGCAGCGTGACGCGCTCGCCGGGCGCCAGCGCGACCTCCCACCGAAACCGCCCTGCGGTCTCCGGCTCGGCCGCCACATTCTCGCCGATCGCCCGTACGGGGTACCCCACGAGCTCGGCCGTGGCGTTCTCGGCGGTCGCCCGTACGCGGATGACGCCGGAGCGCCACTCCAGCCATGCGCCATCAGCGGACGAGCCGGGCGTGACAGTGGCCGGAGGGGCGCTGCCGCCGGACTTCACCAGCTCGATCGGGGCGAAGTCGCAGCTCAGGTCGAGGGTGACGGTGGCCGTCACCGGGCGGGTGGCGGTGGAGGCGATCTCGATGAGCTCCGCCATCCGTCCGGGCGCGACCTCGCGCGTACGGTCAACTCGGACAGTGGGGTCCGCGATCGGGTCGCCCAGCCAGCGGACCAGCGACACGAACCTGGTACGGCCGGCGGCCTGCACGGCGTGCCCCAGCGCCTCCGGTTCCCTGCCGTCCACGGCCAGCTTCACCTGCGACAACGCCCTCGCGTCCGCGTGGAAGAGGCCCTGCACCCCGGACGCCCTGATCTGCCCGTCGGTCCCGCTCAGCGCGGTCGTCGGTGCCAGGACGGTGCTGACGAGGTCGTGCAGCAGCGGTTGCAGGCGGTGCGTGGCTTGGTCGAGCACGAGCGGCCCCCGAATCTTGACAGGCGAATCGTCTTAGGGAGATAGTTCGTAACACTCCGTTTACTTGAACGATCCAATCCTGCCATACCGCCGTTTGAACGTTCAAACCATTAGAAAGCGACATGATGCCCGAAAAGGTGACGATCGCCGACGTCGCGCGGCGTGCCAACGTCTCCCGGCAGACCGTCTCGAACGTCCTGAACTCCCCCGACCTCGTCCGCGAGGAGACGCGTGAGCGCGTGCGGCAGGCGGTCGAGGAGCTCGGCTACCGGGTGAACCAGGCCGCGCGCCGCATGCGGACCGGCCGGTCGCGGCTCCTGGCCGTCCGGATCGAGCAGACCCAGGATGGCATGAACGTGTTCGACCGGTTCCTGCACGGGCTGACCGAGTCTGCGGCCAAGGCGGGGTATCGGGTGATCCTCTACTCGGCCGACGACGACCAGTCGGAGATCGCCACGTTCGACGACCTGCTCGGGGCGTACGAACCGGATGCCTTCGTCCTGACCGGCACCCATTACGGCGATGTGCGCACCTCTTGGCTGGCCGAGCGGGAGCTGGCGTTCGTCACGTTCGGGCGGCCGTGGGGCATGCCGGAGGGCGGCGGCCATCCGTGGGTGGACGTGGACGGCGCGGCCGGTACGGCCGCCGCCACCCGGCACCTGCTCGACGCGGGTCACCGGCGGATCGGGTTCATCGGCTGGCCCGAGGGCTCCGGCGTCGGCGACGACCGCAGGAGCGGCTGGGTTCGGACACTCGAAGCCGCGAGCCTGACGCCGCGCGCGAAGAACGCCGAAGACGGCGAGGCGGGTGGATTGGAGTGGCGGACCGATGGGTCGGCGGCCGAAGGTGAGGCCGCGGCGCGGGAGCTGATCGCGGCCGGCGCCACCGCCCTGGTGTGCGTGAGCGACTCCGTCGCCCTGGGCGCCATGCAGGCCGGTCCGGTGCCCGTGATCGGGTTCGACGACACGCCCGTGGCGGCCGCGATCGGCCTGACCAGCCTGAGCCAGCCGCTGTCGGACGCCGCCGTGCGCTGTGTCCGCGTGCTGACCCGGCTCCTCGAAGACGACAGCCCGGACAAGCCGGATCACGTACTGCTTCAACCCTCCCTGGTCATCCGGCGTACAGCGTGAAAGGAAACGCGATGAAACACCTCCCCCTGGCGGCGCTCGCCGTACTGGCGCTGGCCGCGACCGCGTGCGGCAGCGGCTTCGAGGACAAGCCGTCGGCCGCGCCGCAGAGCAGCGGCCCCGCCTCGCTGCGGATCCTCATCGCCTCCTCCGGCGACCCGGAGACGACGGCGGTCAAGCAGGCCGCGGACGCGTGGGCGAAGGCGAGCGGCAACCAGGCCACGGTCACCCCGGCGCAGGACATCCACCAGCAGCTCGGCCAGGCGTTCGCGGGCGGCACCCCGCCCGACGTCTTCTACGTGGACGCCTCCCGGTTCGCCGACTACGCCAGTGTCGGCGCGCTGGAGCCGTACGGGGACAAGATCTCGAACCCGGACGACTTCTACCCGAGCCTGCGCACCACCTTCACCCGGGACGGCAAGTTCTACTGCGCGCCTAAGGACTTCTCCACGCTGGCGCTGATCGTCAACGACGGCCTGTGGAAGAAGGCGGGCCTGGCGGCGTCCGACGTCCCGACCACGTGGGAACAGCTCACCGAGACGGCCGGCAAGCTCAAGGCCAAGGGCATCACCCCGCTGGCGATCGGTGACTCCCGCGACCGGATCGGCGCGTTCATGGTGCAGGCGGGCGGCTGGATCACCAGCGCCGACGGCAAGCAGGCCACCGGCGACAGCCCCGAGAACCTCAAGGCCCTGGAGTACGTCAAGACCCTGCTCAAGGACAAGCTGGCCCAGTACCCCAAGCAGCTGGGCGCGTCGTGGGCCGGTGAGGCGTTCGGCAAGGGCAAGGCCGCGATGACGATCGAGGGCAACTGGATCAAGGGCGCGCTGAAGGCCGACTACCCCGACATCCAGTACACGGCCCACCCGCTGCCCACCGGGGCCAAGCAGGGCACGCTGTCGTTCACGAACTGCTGGGGCATCGCGGCCAAGAGCGCGAACAAGACGGCCGCGATCGCCTTCGTCGAGGCGATGACCAAGGCCGACCAGCAGCTCGCGTTCGCCAAGGCGTTCGGGGTCATGCCGTCGCGGCAGTCGGCCAAGGACGCCTACGTCAAGGAGTTTCCCGCGGACACGGCGTTCGTGGACGCCGCCGCCTACGCCCAGGGCCCGGTGAACGCCGCCAAGATGGACAGCGTCCTGTCCGACTTCGACGCCGGGATCCAGCAGCTCACCTCGCAGGACCCGAAGGCGCTGCTGGCCAGGCTGCAGAAGAACACGCAGTCCGCGCTGGGCGAATGATGCGCCGCAGCCGGGCCAGGGACGACGTGACGGGGTGGCTGTTCGTCGCGCCGGTCGTGGTCATCCTCGGGGTGTTCCTGCTGCTGCCGATCCTCATGGCGATGTGGGTCAGCCTCACCTCGTGGAACGGCCAGGGCAGCCCGTTCAAGAGCGGCGTGCCGTTCGTCGGGCTGGAGAACTACGGCCGGCTGTTCACCCGCGACGACCTGGCCCGCGAGAACTTCATGATCAGCGTCCGGAACAACGCCTACTACGTGGCGATCGTCGTACCGCTGCAGACGGCGCTGGCGCTGGGCCTGGCGCTGATCGTGAACAGCCGGCTGCTCAAGGGCAAGTCGTTCTTCAGGAGCGCGTTCTACTTCCCGTCGGTCACCAGCTCGGTGGCGATCAGCGTGGTGTTCCTGTTCATCTTCAGCAACTCCGGGGCGCTCACGCAGTTGCTCGGCTTCTTCGGTATCCAGGGGCCGCAGTGGTTCTCCGACGCCAGAGGGGTCATCCACCTGCTGCTCGGCATGGACACGCCCCCGGCGGCGCTCGCCGGGGCCGGGCCGTTCGGGCTGTCGTGGTGGGAGTGGCTGTCGGGGCCGAGCGTGGCGATGTGCGCGATCATCGCGCTGGTCGTGTGGACGACGTCGGGCACGTTCATGCTGATGTTCCTGGCGGCGCTGCAGGACATCCCGGTGACGCTGGAGGAGGCGGCCGTGCTCGACGGCGCGGGACGGTGGCAGCGCTTCCGGTACGTGACGCTGCCGATGCTCAGGCCGACGATGTTCCTGGTGCTGACGCTCGGGACGATCGGGAGCTGGCAGGTGTTCGACCAGATCTACGTCATGAGCCAGGGCGCGCCGGCCAAGACCACGCTGACCCCGGCGTTCCTGTCGTACCGGACGGCGTTCCGGGACTTCGACTATGGGGCGGGGACGGCGATCTCGTTCGTGCTGTTCCTCATCATCGTGCTGCTGACGCTGTTCCAGCGGCGCGTGACGCGGGAGAGG
The DNA here is from genome assembly GCF_050942315.1 of Nonomuraea sp. CA-143628. Taxonomy (NCBI): domain Bacteria; kingdom Bacillati; phylum Actinomycetota; class Actinomycetes; order Streptosporangiales; family Streptosporangiaceae; genus Nonomuraea; species Nonomuraea sp. CA-143628. The sequence goes on along the minus strand of NZ_CP192072.1, from coordinate 5,049,928 downwards.
AGGGTCTCGTGACGCACCCGACGCGGGACAGGGCGGCGGGAGGCGGGGTGCGCAGGCTGGCGAGCACCTTCACCGGCTACGCGATCCTGATCTTCTTCGCCCTGGTGTTCATCTACCCGTTCGTCATCCAGATCGCGAACTCGTTCAAGACCGAGCCGGACGCGGCCGCCTCACCGCTCTCGCCCATCCCCAATCCGGGGACGCTGGCAGGGTTCGAGCGGGTGTTCAGCGGGACCGACATGCCGGTGTGGCTGGGCAACTCGCTGCTGGTGACGATCGTGCTGACGGCCGGGCGGGTGTTCCTCGACTCGCTGGCCGGGTACGCGCTGTCCAGGCTGCGCTTCCGCGGGCGGTCGGCGCTGTTCGGGGCGGTCATCGCGGTGATGGCCGTGCCGGGCGTCGTCCTCTTCATCCCGAAATTTCTGGTCCTCAATCAGTTGGGGATGTATGACAGCTATCTGGCGTTGATCCTGCCGGTCATCGTGGACGCGGCGGGGGTGTTCATCATGAAGCAGTTCTTCGACTCGATCCCGGCAGGGGTGGAGGAGGCGGCCCGGATCGACGGGGCGGGCGCGTTCCGTACGTTCTGGTCGGTAGTGCTGCCGATGGCCCGGCCGGCACTGATCACGCTGACGATCATCTCGTTCCAGAGCGCGTGGAACGAATTCCCGCACACGCTGGTGGCCGTCCAGAGCCCGGCGCTGTTCACGCTGCCCCGAGGGCTGGCCGATCTGGTCAGCGGGTCGCTGGGGGGCGGCACGCAGTACCCGCTCAAGCTGGGGGCGGCGCTGCTGGCGACGATCCCGGTGGCGGTGATCTTCGTGATATTCCAGCGCAGGTTCGTCCGCGGCGCCAACGAGGGCAGCGACAAGGGCTGATCCACTTCAAAAGAGCAAACCCTCCTTTTCTTGTACGGCACAGCCGCACCCACCGCCACCCGCCGCACGGGGCTCAGGACCTCCAGGAATACGCCCGCTGAACCCGCACAGGGCCGGGCGCCGTTACGCGCACGGGCACCGTCTGGGTGGTTTCGAAGCTTCACATACTTCGCCGCCCGATATATCGTCGCCCGTATGGTTAAAAGATCGCCAGTGATGAGCGAGCCCACGTACTTCGTACTGGCCGCGTTACTCGATGGGCCCTCGCACGGCTACGGGATCATCAAGCGGGCCGAGGAGCAGTCCGGTGGGCGGGTGCGGCTCGCCGTCGGCACCCTTTACGGCGCGCTGGACCGGTTGGCCGGCGACGGGCTGATCGCCGTGGACCGCGAGGATACCGTCCAGGGCCGCCCCCGCCGCTACTACCGGCTGACCGAGGACGGACGCGCGGCTGTCATCAAGGAGGCGACGCGGATGGAGCAGGCCGCCCGAGTCGTCACCGGACGGATCGCCCCGGCGTTGGGGACGGCACAGGCATGAGCGAGGCGTTCACCGAAAGCTGGTACCGGCTGTTCCTGCGGGCCTTCCCGTCCGGCCACCGTGCCGAATACGGCGCCGAGATCCTCGGCACGTTGATGAACGACTCGCCGCGCCGCGTCCCCTCGCCGCGGGAGACGGCCGCCCTCGTCACGGCGGGCTTCGCCGCCAGGGCCCGTAAGTCCGCCGGGAGACCCGCACCGTGGTGGGCCGACGGCGTACATCTCGGCCTCTTGACGCTGGCCCTGGCGAATCTGTCGTACAACATCGCCGACCACGCCTCCCCCTGGTGGCTGGCCACTTCGGCGGCGCTGGTGGTCGCGCTCCTGCGCGGCTGGGCGCTGGCAGCACTGCCTTTGGCCTTGGTCATCGCGCTCTCGACCGGCCGGGCCATGCTGCTGGGGACCGAGGCGACGGGATGGGCGCCGTTCTTGGGCCCGGCCTACCATAACTGCGTCTCGTTGACGCCCTACGGCCTGCTGGCGGCCGGGGCCGTGGTCCTCGCGGTCAGCAGGAGGTCGCGCGACCTGCGCACGCGGCCGTGGTGGTGGCTGGCGATCCCGGCGGCCGCCTTCGTCCTCACCTACGCACCCGGTTTCGGGGAGTACGGCGAGACCTGGCAGCTGGCCAGGGCGGGTACGGAAGGCGTCCTGCTCTTGGCAGGGGTGTGGGCCACCACCGTCGCGCGCAGCCCGCGCTGGGCGCTGGCGGCGGCGATCTACGTCCTGCCGGGCTTGGCATCCGCGCTCACCAACCCACCGTCGGCCCTGCTGTACATGGCCTATTGGTCGACTCTTGCGGCGCTCCTGCTGATCATGGCCGCGACGGGATGGCGGCGCGCGGCCAAAGCCTGAGGGTGATCACTGGCTGTCGTACTCGTCGTGGCGGCGCCACCAGAAGCCGGTCTCGTTGCGGCCGAGTGGCGCGCGATCGAGCCACTGGAACATGCCCCAGAGGCCGTCCACCCCACGCTCGTACGTCGAGTAGGTGTGATACACGACGCCGTCATCGAGCGCGAACGCGCTCATGCCGGGCCCTTGCTGCCGGTACGTCGGCCAGTCCGTGCCCACGCTCGACGCGAACTCGAGGAGGACGGGATTCTCCTCGCCCGACTCCGGCGGCCGGACGTCCATCGAGCGGAAGTTGTACTCGACGGCTCCCGACTGCCACTCCTCCTTGGTGTGCGTCACCCGGAAGTCGTAGTTGAAGTCGCTTCCGAACGATGAGGCCCAGGGGAAGCTCCAGCCCATCCGCCGCTTGTACGCCCGCAGCTTGGCGAGCGGGGCCTGCGACACCGCGCAGAGCGTGACGTCGTGGTTGGCGAGGTGGACGACGGAGCCGTTGAAGCCGTCCGCTATCGCCGAGCAGGACGGACATCCCGCCTGGTAGTCAGGGCCGAACATGAAGTGGTAGATGATCAGCTGCGAGCGTCCCTCGAAGAGGTCGGCGAGGGACGCGGTGCCCGCCTCGGCCTCGAACCGATACTCCTTGTCGACGCGGACCCAGGGCAGCTCCTGCCGCTGCCGCGCCACTTGGTCGCCTTGCCGCGTCAGGGCCTTCTCGGCCTCGAGCAGCTCCATTCGGGCCGCGAGCCACTCTTCACGCGTTCCGGTCTTGTGATCGATCATTGTCTTCTCCTTGTCGTATTAGGTCACGACTCCCCTGCCCCTCACGTACCCAGATGCCGCCTGAGAGCGTCGAGACTGGAGTCCCAGTCACGGGCCAGCGCGGCGAGAAACTGCTGCGCGACCTGGATGGGGGCCGACTGGAGCCGGTAGCGGACGCGACGCCGCTCGCCGGGCTCAGCGACGACCAGCCCGGCCTCGGCGAGCAGGCCGAGGTGTTTGGCGATCGCCTGCCGGGTGATCGGCAGGCCGGCCGCCAGGTCCGTCGCCGTGGCCGGCCCGCGGGACGCGAGCGCGGCCAGGATGCTCCGCCGGCTGGGATCGGCCAGGGCGGCGAAGACCTCTTCCGCGACGGCCTCCGGCTCACGCTCGGGCATCGAGGTATTCGACGAGCTCGTCCAGCTCGCTCTGCCATCCCTTGACGTTCCCGCCGTACGCGCCGGAGTAGAGGTCGTCGGGCAGTTGCGCGAAGCCGGTTTCGACCACGGTGAGCCGGGTCCCTTCGGCCTCCGGCTCAAGGGTGAACTCGACGTAGGTACGGCGCGGATCGTCGGCCGGCAGGCCGTATATACCCCAGGTGTAGCCGAGCACGTGCGGCGGCTCAAGGCGCTCGATGCGCAGGTAGGCGTTGTGGCCGCCCTCGAAGGTCAGCTGGGCGAGGCCGCCGACACGCAGGTCGACGGTCGCCTTGTGACCGAACCACGTGCCCAGTCCCTCAGCCGTCGTGATCGCCTCCCACACCTTCGCGGGCGGGTGGGCGACGCTGATGCTGCGCTCGATGCGATCGGGAAAACCCATGACACACCTCCATCTGTTGCAACCATTCGGTTGCCACAACACTATGGCAACCATTCGGTTGCGTCAACATTGGTCCATCGCGGGCTGCTATGAAGGTCGCCGTGACCCTTGTTGAGACTCGTACTGGTACGGTCCGTGGCGTCGATCTCGGCGACGTGCTCGCCTGGCAGGGGATCCCCTATGCCGCTCCCCCGTAGGCGAGCTCCGATTGCGTCCGCCGCAACCCCCGGCGCCCTGGCGGGGAGTGCGGGAAGCCACCGCGCCGGGAAACACGGCCATGCAGTCCGTCCTGCCCGGCCTACCGACGCCCGCCATGGACGAGGACTGCCTGTACGTGAACGTGGCGGCACCTCCCCCGGGCGGCCGGTTGAGGCCGGTGCTGGTCTGGGTGCACGGAGGTGGCTATCTCACCGGCAGCGGCACCGACATGTACGCCGACGGCAGCCTTTTCGCCCGCACCCATGATCTCGTCGTGGTCAGCTTCAACTACCGACTGGGCAGCCTGGGCTTCCTCGACATCGGCGACTCCTCAGGCGTCTCAGGACTGCTCGACCAGATTCAGGCATTGCGCTGGGTGCGGGAGAACATCGCGGCATTCGGCGGAGATCCAAAGCGGGTCACCCTGTACGGTCTGTCCGCCGGCGCCAAGAGCGTGGCCAACCTGCTGGCCACCCCGCTCACCCGAGGGCTGATCCACCGGGCCGCGTCCAGCAGCGGCGGCGCCGACCACGTCGCCACCCCGGCGCAGGCCAAGGCCGTGGCCGTACGCTTCCTGCGGGAGCTCGGCGTGAGCGCCGACCGAGTGCGCGAGGTGCCCGCCACCGAGATGCTCGCGGCACAGGACGCCATCGCCACCGGCGCGAAGGCGCTCTGGGTCTGGCGGCCGGCCATCGACGGGACCGTGCTGTCCGGCAGACCCATCGACGCCATCGCCGCGGGTGCCGCCGCCGGCATCCCGCTGCTCGCCCAGACCTGCGGGAACGAGGGCGGCACCTTCCAAATGCTGGACGGCAGTACCGCCGAGCAGACGCCGCGAGTGCTGGCCGAGCTGTTCGGCGCGGCCGAGGCGGACACGATGCTGGCCGCGTACCGCGAGAGCCGCCCCGAACTCGACGACACCGCACTCGGCCTGGCCGTCCTGAGTGACGAGCGGTACGGCATCCCCACAACCCGGCTGGCCGAGGCGCAGGCGCGACACGCCCCGGTGTGGCGATCCCGCTACGACGGCCCCTTTCCCGGGGTACCCGCCACGACTCCCCTGGGCAGGCTGCTGCGCGGCGGGCATAGCGCGGACGGGCCGATGATCTGGCAGTCCACCCCACTCACCGACCCCGCCGACCGGGCGCTGTCGGCAGAACTGCACGACACCTGGGGACACTTCGCCCGGGGTGACGCGCCCGGCTGGGCACCCTACGACACCGAACACCGCCAGACCATGATCTTCGACACCGGCCAGAGCCGGGTCGAACCCGATCCCCGCCCACTCGAGCGCCGCGCCTGGAGCGACCGCACCTGGCCCTCAGGCTCCTGGTGGCACCTCGACGGCCTCACCTGAGACGGCCTCGCGCAGCTCGAAGCGGATCCGAGCGGCTTCGTAAGCGGCCCCGGCGCCCGCACGGCTCATGATTTCGGCGCGCTTATCGGTCCATGCCTTGCGCTCGCCTCTCCCCATAACACGGACGTTATAGCTCAGGAAAGCGCGGTGTCCCTGAAATGAGAGATCAGCCCAGGTCACCGGCTATGCTCGCCCTTTTTGGCGTCGGTCCCATCCAACCCTGCGCTGATGGACGCCCCTCCGTCAGCAGTTGTACTCGATGGACCAGTTGCTCGGGGCGCCATAGCCCGCAGTCGCACGGGGTCATGTCCGTATGACGGACGCGAGGAGTGCCAGCTTGTCGGCGCTGTCGGTGCCGGGGTCCGGGTGGAGGACGACGAGGGTCTGGCCTGTCGCGCCGCTGACGGCCAGTCTCTCCCGATTCAGCCACAGGTCACCGAGCTGGGGGTGGTCGATCCGCTTGGGTGTGCCTTCGCACGTGTTCACGTCGTGGCGGGCCCAGAGCCTGCTGAAGCGGGGGCTGGCGAGGGAGAGTTCGCCGACGAGTTCGATGAATCGGGGGTCGTCCGTGTCGGTGCCGACGGACTCGCGGAAGCCGGCGACCATGCCCTGCGCGGCGTCCGCCCAGTCCGGGTAGAGGGCCTGCTCGGCGGGGTCGAGGAACACATCCCGCAGGCGATTGCCCCCCACCACGAGTCGCGGCGACAGAGCGGTCGCCAGCGTATTGGCGGCGAGGACATCGAAGTAGCGGCCCTCCACGTACGCGGGGAGCGCGAGCGTGACGACGAGCTTGGCGACGCCCGGAGGGACGGTCTGCTTCCGGGGCCGCCGCCGACGCCGGGGTTTGCCCGCCCCGAGGCGTAGGAGGTAGGCCGTCGCGTCGTCGTCGAGCAGCAGCACGCGGGCGAGCGACTCGAGGACCTGCGTGGAGGGGTTGCGGTCGCGGCCCTGCTCCAGGCGCAGGTAGTAGTCGGCGCTGATGCCGGCGAGCATCGCGACCTCCTCCCGGCGCAGGCCCGGCACACGCCGTACGCCCACTGAGGGGATGCCGGCCTGTTCAGGAGTGACGAGCTCCCGGCGGGCGCGTACGTAATCGCCAAGAAGGTGGATTTCGTCGCTCATGTCCCCACGGTAGTTCGCGCGCCTCCGTGCGTGCCTGGTCCTGTCACCCCCAGGATCGCGGGGGCTCTGGCTCCGTCAGTGAGTGGGCGGAAATCTCACTTCCGGGATGAACACTGGCGAATCGGCCGGTGGCCCCTTCTATGAGCAAGGAGCTACACCATGTCAACATATTTGCTGGTACACGGGGCCTGGCACAGCGGGCAATGCTGGGAGCGGGTGGTCCCGTTGCTGGCATCGGCCGGGCATCGGGTGCTCGCGCCGTCGCTGACCGGTTTCGGCGACAAGGCGAATCTGCTCGCCCCCGAGGTAGGGCTGGACACGCACGTCGACGACATCGTCGGGCTGATCACCGAGGAGGACCTTACCGACGTGATCCTGGTGGGCCACAGCTACGCCGGGCTGGTCATCTCCTCCGCCGCCAACCAGGTCCCGGATCGGATCGCCCACCTGGTCTATCTCGACGCGATGGTCCCGGCGGACGGCGAGAGCGCGATGGATGTGCATCCCATGACCCAGACCCTCATCGACCGCGCCGCGGAGTCCGGGGTCGGCTGGCGGATCCCGCCGATGCCCGAGTCGCCGCCGCCCCTGGGCCTGTTCGGGGTCACCGACCCGGCGGAGGTGGCGTGGCTGCGGACGATGTTGTCGGATCAGCCGGTGCTCTGCTTCCGGCAACCGGTCCGGTTGGACAACCCGGCCGTACGCACGATCGCGCGGACGCACATTCACTGCGTCGGCGGCGGCGTACCGGAGGGCGTCAAACGGCGGCCCGTCCCAGCGATACAGCCCAACGGCAGCCCGGCGCAGGTGTGGGAACTGGAGACGGGCCACGACTGCATGATCACCATGCCGGCCGAGCTCACCGAACTGCTGCTCAAGCTCGGCTGACCCGCCCCGCAGACGGTAGACGCGGGCAGAGCGGCGTCGGGCGAAGAAGGTGATCTCGACTGGCCGCCGCTTGGCGATCACCTCGATGGTAGGGAGGACCTCACCCCGACAGGCGGGCAGGCGTGACTGATCCTGGATGATCTTTCCGCGACATTTGGGGCATGACGAAATTGCTCGCCGCCGCTGTCGCCGGTTTTCTGGTCCTCGCCCCTGTCGCCCCCGCCATCGCCGCGACTCCCTCGCCACAGTCCCGCCTTGACCTGCTCACCACCGAGGACGGCATGGCGGGCGCGATGAGCCAGGCGCGGAGCCCGGGCGGCGCGAGCGTGACCCGGCGCTCCGGCACCGCGGAGCGGGGCACCGGGAAGCCGAAGATCGGCCCCCGTGGCCGGTTCAGGATCGCCAGCGGGAGCAAGCCGATCATCGCCGCCACCGTGCTGCGGCTGGTCGATCAGAAGAAGATCGACCTGGCCGCGCCGGTGGAGCGTTATCTGCCCGGTGTGCTGCGCGGCAGGGGTGACGGCGCGGCCATCGATGGGCGGAAGATCAGCGTCCGGATGCTGCTGCAGCAGACCAGCGGCCTGCCGGAGTTCCTCAACGCGATCGAGTGGAAGGAGCCGTTCCCGGACTTCCTGCGGGTGGCGCTGGCGCTCAAGCCCACGCCGCGTGGCTCGTTCGCCTACGCCAACACCAATTACCTGGTCCTCGGCATGATCGTGACCGAGGTGACGGGCAAGGACTTCCGCCAGGCCAGCCGGGAGCTGATCCTCACGCCGTACGGGATGCGGGACACGTACTGGCCGGCCAGGGGCGACTACGACATCCGCGGCCCGCACGCCCACACCTACGGAGTGCACCCGAGCCGCCCGCAGAACGGCGAGGTGGATCTGACCGACCAGCTGCCCACGTACGAGTTCGGGCCCAGCGGCGGTCTGGTCTCCACCCCGGAAGACCTCAACCGGTTCTGGAGCAAGGCCCCGCTGAGCGAGATGATGGCCAGGACGGTACCGGTCGAGCAGGAAGGCTGGCCCGAAGGCGCCCGCTACGGCTACGGGGTGACCCGCATGAAGTCGAGCTGCGGCTACGTCTACTTCGCCGCCGGCGACATGCTGGGGACCGCGGTGTTCAGCGGCCGGGACCGGGCCGGGCGCGCCGCCACCGTCTACGTCACGGGCGTACCCGCCAAGCGGCAGCACCTGATCGACGCCTTCGTCGCCACGATGTGCGAGCGCTGACTGTTACACCACCCTTAGGTGGGCTCGTCCGGTTGATCAAGACCGAGCTTCGTGCGTAGGCGGGTGACGCCGGCGTGGAGGGCGGGGGGCACCGTGATCAGGATGATCACGGCGAAGCTGAGGCTGTTCCGTGCGGTTTCCACGATCATCCAGCCGAGCAGCACGGTCAGTGGGGTCCAGGTGCGCAGGTCTGTCCGTAAGATCCAGCGGAGAACGGACAGCAGATGGCCAGCTGACGTGTGCCATTTGGGGCGGCGCAGGGTCAGGGCCAGAGCGGGCATGCTGAGGGCCAGCCTGAGCGCGAAGCGGGTGCGGGCCCGCCGGTCCCGCAGTACGTCGAGCTCGCCGAGCCATTCGTCCACATAGCTCGCTCTCACCGCCGCCGGGAGAAGTAGCGAGCCGAGGACGAGCACCTGGTACGTCGCGCCGGTGTCCCCGAGCAGGTGGGTCAGGCGGCCGCGGGCGATCGATTCGAGTTCGTCCGCGACGGCACGCAGGCCGAGGTGCCCGGCGAGCGGTGCCATGATGTCAAGCGTCTGCTCGCTCTTCTGCCGCTGTTTCTCCTGGTCGAGGTGCTGGATGGTGCGCATGTTGTGCAGCCGGTCGAGCACCTTCAGTGCGAGGACGCGGCTGTCCGCGGCGTCGATGGCCGCCTCGTCGGGCCTGTGGTCGAGTTCGGTCACGCTCTGGACCAGCGTGGCGATCTCGTCGCCGAACTCCGCACGGAGCTGTGCGGCGTCACATCCGGTGTCCTCGATGACATCGTGGAGCAGGGCGGCGCAGACAGTGGCACAGTCCAGGCCGGCGTCGATGGCGATCTCCGCCACGGCGACGGGGTGGGTGATGTACGGGTCGCCGCTCTTGCGCACCTGGCCCGTATGGCACCGGGCGGCGAACTCGTAAGCACGCTGGATCCGGCCACGCTCCACAGCCGTCGATTCGGCGGGCAGCCGAGCCAGCAGCGACTCCAGTAGGCCGGTCATGACGTCGCCGGCCGGAGGTTCACGGCGAGTCCGCGGGACCGCTGGGCTCGCTCGAGGGCGGCACGAGCCCGGAGTGCGCCCTTCTCGGTCAGCGTGTAGTAGTAGCGGGCGCGGCGGCCCTGGGCCAGGTGCTCGGCCGCGGACTCCTTGTGGCGCTCAATCCAGCCGAATTCGCGTTCCAGCCTGGCCAGGATCGGGTAGATGGTGCCGCTGGGCTGAGCGGTCTTCTCGCACAGTTCCAGCCCGTAGCGGCGCTTGGTCGGGTCGGACAGCATCTCTTCCAGCACGAGCATCGTCTGCAGGGTCATCCGCGGATCATCCGTCATATGTAGAACTCTAGACATACGACACGGAACGTGACATCACGTCGCGGTGACAACCATGTGCCGCCCGCTCGATATCCGCGCCACGGGGGTCGTCCCAGCCCGCGGTCACGGCACAAATTCTTGTTTTCGCAGCTGAACCGCGTCTCGCGTGTCCCACCATGTCCCACGGACGCCGCGCGCGACCTCGCCGCGGTGGTCGGATGAGTCTCGTCACCACGTACCAACACGAAAGGTAGTGACCGGACATGGGCCAGCACGTAAGCGACCGCGTCAAGGACATCGAGCAGCAGCCCAAGGGGCGCGGAACGAGGTTCACGCTCAACGGCGCGCTCTGGTCACTCCAAGCGTTGTTCGGCTTCTTCTTCGCCGGCAGCGGTTTCGGCAAAGTGCTGTTGTACGACGGAGCTCTGTATGCGGCGGCGCCCCGGGCCGTGGCGTGGTACGCCGCCGTGCCGCAGCCCCTGATCGTCTTCATCGGGGTCTGCGAGGTGCTGGGCGGCGTCGGCCTGATCCTGCCGGCGATGACGGGCGTCAAGCCGAAGCTGACGCCGCTCGCCGCCGCCGGCCTGACCCTGACGATGATCCTCGCGGCTGGTTTTCACATCACGCGCGGCGAATACGCGTTGGTGCCCGCGAATCTCTTGCTGGGCGGCGTTTCGGCGTTCATCGCGGTCGGACGGGGGAAACTGCGGCCCGTCGCGCCCGCGACCATCACCACCTCACGCGTACTCAAGTCGTTGGCGGTCCTCGGCGTGCTGGCCCTGCTGGCCTTCGCTCCGACGTGGTACACGATGACCAACGTCCAATTCTGATCACCTGGCGCGCACGTCTACCCGAGGAACTCCCGTAGCGATCGCGGTTCGCGGCCCAGGATGTCGGCCACGGTCGTGGTCGTGCCCGCCCAGCGCCCATCCCCGATCTGGGCCATGAGTTCGGCCAGGTCACGGGCCGCTTGGGCGGGCATGCCGCGCTTCTCCAGGCGAGCGGCGGCGTCCTCGACCGGCTGGTCCACGTAACGTACGGTCCGGCCGAGTGCTCGGGTGAGCTCGGCGGCGATCTCATCGTGCGTAGGCGCCACCGGCCCGGTGAGCTCGTACGTGGCGTCGGCGCCGACGGGACGCGTGAGCAACGCCGCCGCCACCGCCGCGATGTCCCGCGCGTCGATGTAGCCGACCCTGCCCCCGCCGTACGAGCCGAAGATCCGCCCCTCCTCGTCGACGTCGCCCGCGAGATTCTGCATGAAGCCGACGGGCGCCAGGATCGACCACGGCACCCCCGACGCCTTCAGATGCTCGTCGACCTGCCCGTGCATGCCGAACCCGAGCAGGCTGCTCGACGTCACGCCGTACACGGACACGGTCACCACCTGCGCCACACCCGCAGCCGCCGCGTGATCGATGACCGCCTTGTGCGCTGCCACGAAGCCCGGCCACAGCGCACTGTTGAGAAAGAGCCTGTCGCCCGGCCCGAGCGGGATGCTCTCCGGCCGCTCCAGGTCGCCGACCACGTAGTCGCAGCCCAGCTCCTCGCCCTGTTCCGCGCGCCGTACCACGGCTCGCACCGCACCGCCGAGTTCCTCGACCAGCGCGCGCCCGATCGTGCCCGTCGCACCCGTCATCACGATCATCGCAACCTCCTAAGTGGAATCTCAGCTTCCGGTTGTATACTAAGCGGAAGCCTGTCGTCCACTTCAATGGGAGTCCAATGCGCGCCGATGCCCGCCGCAACCGGGACCGGATCCTGGAGGCGGCCCGCGACGCCGTGGCCGAGCGCGGCGCGGACGCGCCGATGGAGCTGATCGCCCGCCGGGCCGGGGTCGGCGTGGGCACGCTCTACCGCCGCTTCCCCGACCGCGGCGTGCTGCTCGCCGCCCTGGCGGAGCAGTATGTTCACGAGCTCATGGACGCCCTCGACCGCGCCGTGGCGGCCGAGCCTGACGCGTGGTCGGCCATTCGCGCCTTCGTCGGCTACAGCGTGGAGAAGGGCCGCGGCGCCATCGCGGCCGCGCTGGCCGGGACCACCGCGCCGCAGGCGAGGCAGGCACTGGTGCGTCGGCTCGACGAGCTGGTACGGCTGGCGCAGGCGGACGGCGCGCTGCGGCCGGATGTCGGCACCGACGACCTCATGGAACTGCTCAACGTGTTCGCCTGCCACCCGGATGTCATCCCGAAGCGCTTCCTCCCTCTCATGCTCGACGGCCTCGACCGCCGTTAGCCCCTCGAAGAAGCAACGTGGGGTGCCTGCCCGGCGCGGCGGGCACCCCACGCCGACTCGGTCACGTGCGGGTCGTGAGTGCGAAGATCTTGATGTTCGGCGCCGCGGGGCTGGTGAACGAGACCGCCTCGCGGGTCGCGTCGGCGGCTGCCGACACCCGCCAGATGGTCACCTTGCGGCCGTCGGCGGTGTTGTTGACGTTGTAGCGGGTGTCGGCCGTCAGTGCCGCCTCCTCGCCGAAGTGGGGTGCGGCGCCGGCCCAGTCCGTCACCTTGAGCGGGGCCGTGGAGGTCGTGCCGTCCGCGTAGGTGATCGTGAGCTCGGTCCGCCGGTCGCCGTTCACGGCCGTGACCAGCAGGTCGAGGGCCTGGTAGCGGCCTGGCGTGAGGTAGGTGCGCTGGCCGCGCAGGCTGTGGAAGTTGCCTGCCGTGCCCTTGGTCTCCGGAATCAGGTAGGGGCCGCCCGACACGGTGCGCAGGCCCGGCTCGGGCAGCTGCTCGGCGGGGAAGCTCCAGCCCTTGCCGTCCAGGTTGCCCTGGGACTTGGCGTCCGTGGTGGCCACGCCGTCCACGTCGTACTGGAGTTTCTGCGCGCAGGAGGAGCCGGACGGCTGACACGCGGCGGGCAGGTTCGGGATGGGGGTGCCGGCGGTGGGGACGTGGTCGATGGGGAGGTCACCGGACTGGGTCGCCCACGAGGTGTTGGGGGTGGCGCCGACGTTCACCACGATGTCGCCGCCCTTGTTCAACAGGGACTCGGGCAGCCAGGAGCGGGTGTGGGTCTTGCCGTTGACCTTCACGTCCTGGACGTAGACGGCCTCGGGGGCGGCCTGCGGAGCGCTGACCGTGATCGTCGTGCCGTTGCCGCGCTTGATCCACGCCTTGGGGAACATGGGGCTGGACAGCAGCATCTCGGCCCGGCTCGGCGTCTGGGGGTACATGCCGAGTGCGGCGAAGACGTACCAGGCCGACATGGTGCCCAGGTCGTCGTTGCCGGGCAGGCCGCCGGGGCCGGTCTTGTACACGAGGGAGGCCATCGCGCGTACTGTCTGCTGGGTCTTCCACGGCTGGGCCAGCGCGTTGTAGAGCCAAGGTACGTGGATGCCGGGCTCGTTGGTCGGGTCGTAGCGGAAGCCGTCGCCGCCGGTGGCCCATGTGCCGTCGGCGCGGTGGAAGAACGTGTCGAGCCGCTTGGCCGCCTGCTCCTTGCCGCCCATCGCGGCGGCCAGGCCGGCGATGTCGTGCTGGACCATCCAGGTGTAGGTGGCGCTGGTGCCCTGGGCGAATCCGGCGTCGGAGGTGGCCGAGAACGGCCACAGCCAGGTGCCGTCGGACTTGCGTGCCTGCTGGTAGCCGCCCTCCTGGCCGGCCGACGGGTTGAACGTGTTGCGCCACCAGCCGGCCCGGGGCATCAGCAGGTCGTGTTCGCGGTCGCGGCCGAGCCGTCGTGCCCAGTCCGCGAGCGCGAAGTCGGCGGTCGCGTCCTCGAGCGTCTCCGCCGCGCCGCCCCAGCAGTGGCAGGTGTCCTGGGGGGCGTAGCCGAGCCGCAGGTATTCGGCGAGGTTGGGGCGCTGACCCTCGCATTGTCCGGGGCAGCCCTTGTCGGACAGGCCGGACGGATGCGGCACGGTGGCCTGCTGGAATAGGGAGTCGAAGGCCGCGCGCGCGTCGAAGTCGCGTACGCCGAGCGCGTAGAAGCCGGCGAGCGCGGGGGCCGACGGGTCGCCGGTCATCACGTGGGTGGGGCCGTTGATGTGTACCCAGCGGTCCCAGACGCCGCCGTTCTGCCGCGCCAGGTTGTACAGGGATTGGGCGTAGTCGCCGGCGACCTTCGGTTCGAGCAGCGCCAGGAGTTGGGTGTGCGCGCGGTACTGGTCCCAGCCGGAGAAGTTGCCGTACTGGGCACGCTGTCCGTTGTCGAGTGTGTGGACCTTCTGGTCGCTGCCGACGTAGGTGCCCACGACATCGCTGGTGACGTTGGGCTGCAGGTAGGAGTGGTACATCGCCGTGTAGAAGGTGGTCAGCAGATCCGCCGAGCCGCCGGACACCTCGATGGAGCGCAGCCGCTCGTTCCAGACGCGGGTGGCTCTGGCGGCCACGGACGTGACGTCGTCCCGTGCCGAGATCTCCTGGGTCAGGTTCCGCTTGGCCGCCGCGAGACTGGTGTAGGAGATGCCGACCTTCATGCGGACGTCGGTGTCGGCGAAGGTGACGTACCCGCCGGAGCCGCGGCCGGCGCGGTCGGCGCCGGTGGCGTAGCCCTCGCCGCCGGCGGCCGTCGTGGTGCCGGGGCGCAGATCGCCGTTCACCCAGGTGCCGGTACCGGAGAAGGCGCGGTCGAAGGAGGCCGCGAAGTGCAGCCGGTAGTAGCTCTTGCGGTTGTTGACGCCGCCGTTGGCCCGGCGGCCGCAGAAGGCGCCGGTCAGCACCGAGCCGGTGACCGTACGGGTGGCGGGGTCGATCGTGATCTCGGCGTTCTCGCTGCCGTTGAGTGAGTTGGACACCCGGAACAGCAGGCTGGCGGGTGAGCCTTTGGGGAAGGTGAACTCGCCCATGCCCGCGCGGGTGGTGACCGCGAGGTCGGTCTTGACGCCGGAGTCCAGCGTGACCGTGTACCGGCCGGGCCGTGCGCTCTCGTTGGCGTGGCTGAAGGTGCTCGCGTAAATCGCGTCTGTCGTGTCCGCGGTCGGTGACGACGTGATCGGGCCGGCGAACGGCATGATCGGGATGTCACCGGCGGCCCCCGGATGGCACCCCGCGCCGTTGACGTGGGTGAGCGCGAAGCCTCTCACGCGGGGGGTGTTGTAGGAGTAGCCGTTGGCGCCTGCGGCGTTGGTCTGGTCGCCCGCCGTGTTGGTCGGGCTCCACGAGATCATCCCGAACGGCAGGACGGCGCCGGGGTAGGTGTTGCCGCCGTTGGCCGATCCGATCAGCGGATCGACGTGGCGTACGGGATCGGTGACCTTGGCGGGAGAGGAGGTCGCGCCGGCCGGGACGGCGATGGCCGTGCTGAGCACGGCGCCGATGAGCGCGGCGGCGAGCCACGAACGGGGAGAGAACACCTCATGATCACACCCGCCCACACTAACCGAGCCATGAACGCTCATGTAAGCCTGGAAGTCCGGACAGATAATCCCGCGCGGAAGAAGGTTCACACGTAGCGCGCCGCCGGTATGCCGCGATCACGGGTCACGGCTTGCGGCCGACGCCCCCGTACAGCCATCGCGTGGCCTCGGGGGCCAGGTCGTCCGGATCGGGGTGCCAGGTGTCGATGGTGACCAGACCGGGAGGCACCAGCTCGAATCCCTCGAAGAAGCGGGCGACCTCCGCGTGCTCGCGGAAGTAGATCGGCGTCGGCGTGGCCGCGTAAGCAGCCTCGATCGCGGCCACCGCGTCCGCCGAGTGGTCGTCGCGGGTGACGTGGGTCATCGTGAGGTGGCTGCCGGACGGCAGGGCGTCGCGCAGTTGGCCCATGACCGCGCCCCGCTCGTCCATGGTCAGGAAGTGCACCATGGCGATCATCAGGACGCCGACCGGCTCGTTGAAGTCGATGATCTTGACGGTCTGCGGGTGTTCGAGGACTTCGGTGGGGCGCCGCATATCGGCGGCGGCCACGGTGGTGTTGTCGTCGGTCGCGAGCAGGGCGCGGCCGTGTTGCAGCACGACGGGGTCGTTGTCGACGTAGACGACGCGGGCGTCGGGGATGATCTCCTGGGCGATCTCGTGCGTGTTGCCGACCGTGGGCAGGCCGGAACCGATGTCGATGAACTGCCGAATGCCCTGCCTCGCCATGTGGCGTACGGCGCGACGCAGGAACGCCCGGTTCTCCAGGGCCAGTTGGCGGATCTCCGGCATGGCCTTCTCGACTCGGCCGACGGCTTCCCGGTCGATCTCGAAGTTGTCCTTGCCCCCCAGGTAGTAGTCGTACATCCGGGCGACGCTCGGCCTGGTGACGTCGATGCCGCTAGGTCCGTTTGCGCCGTGCTCCGTCATGAACGGCCTCCATCTCCTAGATCATTCTTCTCAAAGAAGCGCAAACACCGACAGAGCGCGCTAAGCGCTGGTTGACCGGCGAGTCTGCCGAAGCATATCGATCTTCTCGACCAGGACGTAGAGGACATTGACCAATATCTTTACACGAAACATGTGGATCGAGTCAGAAGCTTCAGCCGCCTCACTGAGCGGGAAGATGCGAGCGCTGTCGTTGACCACGAAGTCTCTCCAGCGCGGCCGCGACCTCACGAACCTGCTCAGGCCGCCGGGTGCACCAATTGGGGACATCATCGAACCATCGGTTCCACATGGAGCTGACAGCATCAGCGGTGATCTTCTCTCTGCCACGCACGAGAGCGGTGAGATCACCCACCTCGGGGTCGTATTCGTCCTCAGGCGCCCCCATGCCCAGCAGCCCTTCGGGGTCGTATCGATTGATCAACGCACGGACAGCGGCGGCTATCTGATCACCAGTCATAACTCCAGCATGTCCCAGTACGGCCGAACTTCGGCTGCGATCACCGATCGAGGACATCGCCACTTGGGGGCTGGCGCGCGAGAATGATATCGATATAGTGTTCGACTTAGCGGCTGATCGCATCCATAATTGAGCCTGAGGCGCATCTGATAGGGAAAATGTGCTCGACTCTCATCGCGGCTTCGACATCTACAACCGACAACCCCTTCGCGTGACGGTGCCCGGCCGTCGTGACCCTGCGAAGGCGTGGACGATCAAGCCCGCAGCACATGTCGCTTGTCCGCTATACGAAGGTCAGAAGAAGGGAATTCCTGTGGGTTTATGGACTTCGGCAGGACGTCGTCTCGGGGGGCTGGTGGCCGTCGTGGCCCTGACTCTCGACGTCCTCGCCACGGGGGCACAGGCCGCCACGACGAACGTGGTGAGCAAGCTGGACATCTCCTTCGAGCGCACTACCGCGTCGAAGTGCCCGGTCACCTTCGACGTCCACGGCTACTTCGAGGGGCTGCCCGCGGGCGCGCAGACGATCGAGTACCGCCTCGTCGGCGCCCAGGAGTGGAAGACGCTCGTCGTGCCCGCCGAACACGGCCTCGTCTACCAGGCCGTGCTGGAGACCATCACGTGGGAATGGGCGCCGGACTCCCGTGACTACGCGGTCCAGATCGAGATCGACCAGCCCGACGGTCTGCGGTCCAACGCCCTCTACTACTTCAAGTGCGGCACTCCGCCAGACGGTGAGACGTTCGGCGTCGCCGCCGAGGACATCACCCGCACGACGAGCGGCGGCCCGCTGGCCGAACTGGCGGCCGACGCGCAGCTCGCGTCCGTGCGGGCCCGGTCCGGCGCGCAGGTCGCGCTCGTCAACAGGTACACCGTCAAAGCGGACCTGCCTGCCGGACCGATCAGCTTCGAGCAGTTGTGGAACGCGCAACCCGCCGGGCTGGCCATCAACGTGCAGACGATGACCGGCGGCCAGCTCAAGAAGCTGCTGGCCACACCCAACCCGGCAGGTACGGTGCTGACCCCGTCGGCCGGGCTGCGCTACACCCTCGGCGGTGGGAAGGTCCTGTCGATGACGCTCGACGGGGTTCCGGTGACCGCCGCGCAGGAGATCAAGGTCGCGGGCGGCTGGAGCCTCATCGCCGGCTTCGACGGCTGGCCACGTTGGGAGGGGACGACCACGTACACGAGCGGTCCCGACGACACCGGGGCGCTCGCCTCCTACCTGGTCGCCCACTCGCCAGTGACGGCGCCGCCGGGCGACCGCGTCACCGTCCGCTAGCCGGGGGCCTGGCCGTGCGCCCGTAGCCGTGCACGGCCAGCCTCTGCGGCTGGGGATGGTGACCGGCCGACCCTGCGCGGAGCGGGTCCGGTCACATCAGTGGTCGCGTGGGGCCGTGATCGCGTTCACCGTGTACGTCGTGTCGGGGGCGGGAGTCGTGGTGAAGCGGGCGTTGGGCAGGTAGAGGCGGTTGCCGAACGACGCCACGGTGCTGGGGACGTCGAAGCGCGGGTCCGTCAGCCGGTTCACGACCTGGCCGGACGAGCCGTCGGCGGTCAGGCGGATGACGGTGACCGTGTTGAGGCGGTTCTGCACCACGTACAGTGTCCGGCCGTTCAGCAGCAGGCCGTCGCCGTTGACCAGGGACTCGCCGCCCAGGTTCACCTCCGTGGTGACGCCCGTGGCGGGGTCGGCCTTGAAGAGCTTGCCGACGTTGGACTGGACGATGAGCAGACTCTTGCGGTCAGGGGTCGGGGCTATGCCGTTGGCGTTGTTGCCGGTCGTGTACTGGATGGCGCCCGTGAGCGGCACCGATACCGCCTGGTCGGGCAGCGTGCCGTGCCGGCCGAGCGGCAGCTTGTACAGGACGGGGTTGGTGGAGTCGGTGAACCAGGCCGCGTCCCGCGTGAGCACGACGTCGTTGACGAACGACGCCCCGGTGGCCAGCGGGTACGACTTGAGCACCGCTCCGGTGCGGACGTCGATCACCCGGGCGTTCCCGGCTGTGCCACCGGAGACGAAAAGGCGGTTACGCGAGTCGAGTTTGAGCCCGACCGAAGGGGTGCCGGGGCCCTTGCTGACGACGGCGCCCTGGCCGGTGCGCAGGTCGGCGCGGTAGATGTCGCCGTTCGCCAAGGAGCCGAGGTAGGCCACGGGCCGGCCGCCGATCGCTATCCCCTCCGGCCGGAAGCCGTTGGGGAGCGCGATCGTACCGGGCAGCGTGGCCACCTGCGCCAACGTGTCAGGCCGCGTGGCCGCCGACGTGCCGGGCCGCATGACTGCCTGCGCGGGCGTGCCGGGCAAGGTGGCGAGCAGGGCGCAGAGCGCGGTCGTGAGGATCGCTGATCTCATGCGGCCCACGATGCCCCGGCCCTCTAGCCCGGCAAAGGCCCAAAGAGCCGGTTCACAGCTATTTCTGAGGAAATAATGCGAAATGTCAGACTTCGACTACTTCCACGCCCATGAGGTCGGCCAGGGCGCGCAGCTCGGCGGCGCGGTGGCCGATGCCGAGGGACCAGTGGTGGGAGATGCCGGTGGCGCTCCAGTCGTCCGTCCACTCCCCCGGATCGCGGCCGAAGTCGACCCGCGACGTGGTGTTGCCGATCTTGAGGTGCGGCCCGTCCACGGTCTCACCCTCCGACACCGCGAAGCCGAACCGGCCGTCACGCCGCTGGAGCAGCCCGAACGCCGTCACCGGCCCGTGCGCGACGTCGAACTCGACCGACACGCCCCACCCGCGCTTGCCGTGGAAGACGCCCAGACCGCGCAGCAGCGGCTTGCGCGAGCTGATCGCCAGGTGGGCGGGTCCGTCGTGGCCCATCTCGACATGACCGCGCAGGAAGTCGAGCGCCTGCAGCTCGGTGAACGAGCCGCCGCCGCCCAACCGATCCATGATCAGCATGGCCAGCGAGGTCCGCAGCTCGTACTCTCCCGCTGCCGGGACGCCCCGCGCGGTGAGCAGTGACGAGCCGAGGATCATGCCCGCACCGAGCCGTTCGTGGATCTCGCCGTCCAGCCCGCGGTGGTAGTAGGCGAGGCTGTCCAGCTCGAAGTCGGCCACCAGCTGGTCCAGCCCGGCCGAGACGCGGGCCGCCCACTCGAAGTCCTCGGGCACGACCGTGTCGGCCAGCTCGAACACCTCCCGCGCCAGCTCCATCCGCTCCTTGACCTGGGTGTCGGTGACCTTCTCGACGCGTACCCGCAGGTCGTCGAACTCCAGCACCTCCACGTGCCCGCCCAGGTTGACCGGCACCAGCGTGAGGTCGGTGGCGACGTCGAGCATGCCCGGGTAGAGGTGGCCCATCAGCCCGTGCCGCCCGTCGCGCAGCGTGGCCCGTACACCCGCCGCCTTCACCCACCGCTCGATCCGCGCCCAGGCCCGCTCGTCCTCCAGGTAGCCGGACACCGAACGGAACGGGATCCCGGCCCTGGTGAACGTGTTGGCCATCTCCGGCAGCGGGCAGGCGCCGCAGTAGGCCAGCCACTGCCCGGTGTCGAATGTCTCGTGGTCCATCGACTCCGACGGCTGCAGGTTGATCAGCAGCACCGGCGCGCCGCTGCGCTGGGCGATCGGCAGCAGCATGGTGGCGGTCATGTAGGTGGTGAGGAAGCCGACGATCAGGTCGCAGCCCGCCTCCCGCAGCCGTTCGGCCGCGGCCGCGCCCTGCTGGGCGTCGGAGATGAAGCCGACGTCGACCACTTCGCAGCCGAGCGTGCCCATGCGCTCGGAGACTCGCGCGGACGAGCGCTCCAGTTGGGGCAGCAGGTCGGGGAACTGCGGCCAGTACGCGCCGAGCCCGCCCGCCACGAGCCCGACCTTGGTGGGCCGCGCGGGGATCCGTTCGAGCGTCATGTCTTCCTGGTCTCCTCTTCCGGTCTTTCGGTCGTGACAGGTCGGGGTTTCGGCGGGGAACGCGCCCCCAGAGCAGAGGGGGCGCATTTCCCGGCGTACGAGCGTCAGCGCAGGAAGGCGGCGGCCACTCCCGCGTCGACCGGGATGTGCAGCCCGGTCGTCAGCGACAGTTCCCCGCCCGTGAGCGCGAACACCGCCGCCGCCACGTGCTCCGGCAGCACCTCCTGCTTGAGCAGCGTGCGCTGCGCGTAGAACTCGCCCAGCCGCTCCTCCTCCACCCCGTAGACGGCCGCCCGGTTGGCGCCCCAGCCGGAGGCGAAGATCCCCGAGCCGCGTACGACGCCGTCGGGGTTGACGCCGTTGACCCGGACGCCGTGCGGGCCCAGCTCGGCCGCGAGAAGGCGTACCTGGTGGGCCTGGTCGGCCTTGGCCGCGCCGTAGGCGACGTTGTTCGGCCCGGCGAAGACGGCGTTCTTGGAGGAGATGTAGACGATGTCGCCGCCCATGGCCTGGCTCAGCAGGACCCGCGCGGCCTCCCTGGAGACCAGGAACGAGCCGCGGGCCATCACGTCGTGCTGCAGGTTCCAGTCGTCGAGCGTGGTCTCCAGCAGCGAGCGCGACAGGGACAGGCCCGCGTTGTTGACCACCAGGTCGACGCCGCCGAAGGCGAGGACCGCCTGGCGTACCGCCTCGGCGATCTGCTCCTCGGACGTCACGTCCACGCCCACCGCGATGGCGACGTCCTGCGGCCGGTAGGCGGCGCCGCCGAGTTCGGCGGCCACCTTGTCCGCGGCACCCAGGTCGCGGTCGGCGACCACCACGCACGCGCCCTCGGCCGCCAGCCGCCTGGCGGTGGCGGCGCCGATGCCGGAGCCGCCGCCGGTCACGAACGCGACGCGCCCGGCCAGCCGCTTGGGCGCGGGCAGGCGGCGCAGCTTGGCCTCCTCCAGCTCCCAGTACTCGATGCGGAACTTCTCCGACTCCTCGATCGGCCGGTAGCTGGACAGCGCCTCGGCGCCGCGCATCACGTTGATCGCGTTGACGTAGAACTCCCCGGCGACCCGGGCGGTCTGCTTGTCCTTGCCGAAGCTGAACATGCCGACCCCGGGCACCAGCACGATCGCCGGGTCGGCGCCGCGCATCGGGGGCGAGTCGGGGGCCGCGTGGCGCTGGTAGTAGGCGGCGTACTCCGCGCGGTACTGGGTGTGCAGCTCGCCCAGCCGGGTCAGGACGTCCGCGAGCGGCGCGTCCGGCGGCAGGTCCACGACGAGCGGGGCGACCTTGGTGCGCAGGAAGTGGTCGGGGCAGGAGGTGCCGAGCGCGGCGAGCCTGGGGTGCTCGGCGCGGGCCAGGAAGTCGAGCACCTCGGGCGAGTCGGTGTAGTGGCCGACCTGGCGGGCGTCGGTGCTGGCCAGGCCGCGGATGGCGGGGAAGAGCTCGGCCGCGCGCCGGTGCCTGGCCTCCTCCGGCAGGGGTTCGTGGACGACGGCGCCGAACGGGTCCGGGCGGCCGTGGTCGGCGATGTACTGCTCGGCGGTACGGATGATCTCCAGGGAGTTCGCCTGGCACTCGGCGCTCGTCTCGCCCCAGGCGGTGATGCCGTGGCCGCCCAGGATGCAGCCGATGGCCTGCGGGTTGGCGGCCTTGATCGCGGAGATGTCGAGGCCGAGCTGGAAGCCGGGCCGCCGCCACGGCACCCAGACGACCCGGTCGCCGAAGACGCGCGCGGTCAGCTCGGGGCCGTCGGCGGCGGTGGCGATCGCGATGCCGGAGTCGGGGTGGAGGTGGTCGACGTGGGCGGAGTCGACCAGGGCGTGCATGGCGGTGTCGATCGACGGCGCCGCGCCGCCCTTGCCGTGCAGGCAGAAATCGAAGGCCGCCACCATCTCGTCCTCGCGCTCCTCGCCCGGGTAGACGCCGGTCAGCGCCCTGAACCGGTCCAGGCGCAGGACGGCCAGGCCGCCGGCGGTGAGCGTGCCCAGGTCGCCGCCGGAGCCCTTCACCCAGAGCAGCTCCACGTCCTGGCCGGTGACCGGGTCGTTCGCGGTGCCCTTGGCGGAGGCGTTGCCGCCGGCGAAGTTGGTGTTGCGCGGATCGGAGCCGAGCGTGTGCGCTCTTTCGAGCAGTTCGTTCATGGCGTTCGACATCAGGCCCCCCAGCCTGCCTGGTTACCGCCGACACGGTCGGCGGCGATCTTCTCGAAGTATCCGGACTTGGCGTAGGCGGCCATCGGGTCGGGCGCGAGCCCCATCTCCTCCCGCAGCTCACCGAGCAGCGGGCGGACATCGGTGTTGTAGGCGTCCATGAGCACGGCGTTGGCGCCCAGCACGTCGCCTTCCCGCTGGGCGGCGGCCAGCGCGTCGCGGTCGACGAGCAGCGCCTTGGCGGTGGCCTCCTGGACGTTCATCACCGAGCGGATCTGGCCGGGGATCTTGGGCTCGATGTTGTGGCACTGGTCGAGCATGAAGGCGGTCTCGTGGGTGTAGCCACCGCCGCCGATGACCTCGAACATGATGCGGAACAGCTGGAACGGGTCCGCCGCGCCGACCATCAGGTCGTCGTCGGCGTAGAAGCGCGAGTTGAAGTCGAAGCCGCCGAGCTTGCCCTCACGCAGCAGGAACGCCACGATGAACTCGATGTTGGTGCCGGGCGCGTGGTGCCCGGTGTCGACCACGACCTGCGCCTTGTCGCCGAGCTTGAGGCAGTGCGCGTAGGCGGTGCCCCAGTCGGGCAGGTCGGTCATGTAGAAGGCGGGCTCGAACAGCTTGTACTCCAGCAGGAAGCGCTGCTCCTCGCCGAGCCGCTCGTAGACCGCGGCGAGCGCTTCGGCGAGCCGGTCCTGACGGGCCCTGATGTCGTCCTGGCCCGGGTAGTTGGTGCCGTCGGAGAACCACAGCTTGAGCGTGTCGGACCCGGTGGCGTCCATGATGTCGACGCAGTCGAGCAGGTGCTGGAGCGCCTTGCGCCGCACCGCCGGGTCGGGGTGGGTGACGCTGCCGAGCATGTAGTCGTTGTCCTGGAACACGTTGGAGTTGATGGCCCCGATGGTCACCCCCTGCTCGGTCGCGTGCCGCGCCAGGTCGGCGTAGTCGTCGACCTTGTCCCACGGGATGTGCAGCGCCACGGTCGGCGCGACGCCGGTGTAGCGGTGCACCTGGGCGGCATCGGCCAGCTTCTCGTACGGGTCGCGCGGCACGCCCTGCTGGGCGAACACCTTGAACCTCGTGCCGGAGTTGCCGTACGCCCAGGACGGCGTCTCGATGCGCTGCTGCCGCAGCTGATCCTTGATCATCTCTTTTTCCCCGATTTCAAGCCAGATGGAAAACTTCGGCCAGCGTGAGCAGCCCCTCGTCGGGCCGTCCGGCCTCGAAGAAGGGAGCCATCTCCGCCTGCCAGCGCGCGTTGACACCGGTCTCGGCCATCGCCTGCTGAGCCGCCTTGAAGTCGTCGGTCTCCAGGTAGCCCACCAGCAGTCCGTCGTCGCTCAGGAACAACGAGTAGTTACGCCACCCGGCCTTCGTCAGCGCTTCGAGCATCTCCGGCCAGACGGCCTGGTGCCGCTCGGTGTACTCGTCGAGCCGCTCGGGCCGGACCTTCAGCACAAAACACACCCGCTCCATAACCAACCTCCTCTCATATCCACCCCGCACGGACCCTCGCGGCGCCGGGGGGCCCGGCGCCTGCAACGGCGCCGGGCCAACTGGGAATCAAAACCGTCAGTAGTCGAACTGGTCGATGTTCGCCGCCTCGAACGTGAACGGCGGGCCCAGGATGACCTCGCCCTGCTTGCCGATCGTCCGCTCGCCCAGCTTGCCCGCCTTGAACGTCTCCCCCTCGGCCCCGGTGATCTGCCCCGACACCAGCGCGGCGGCGGCATAGGAGGCCAGGTAACCGAGGTCCTTCGGGTTCCACAGCGCGAACTTCTCCACGGTCTTGTCCTTGACGAACTGCCGCATCTGGTTCGGCGTCCCGAGCCCCGTGAGCACGACCTTGCCCTTGTACTTGGAGCCGGAGATGTAGCGGGCCGCGGCCGAGATGCCGACCGTGGTCGGGGAGATGATCCCCTTCAGGTTCGGGTACGCCTGCAGCAGGCCCTGCGTCTGGGTGAACGACTTCTGGTCGTCATCGTCGCCGTAGGCCACCTTGACCAGCTTCATGTCCTTGTACTCGGGCTTGCCGAGCTCGTCCTTCATGAACTTGATCCAGGTGTTCTGGTTCGTGGCGTTCGCGGTGGCCGACAGGATGGCGATGTCGCCCTTGTTGCCGATCATCCCGGCGAGCAGCTTGACCTGGCTGCGGCCGACCTCCTCCGAGCTGGCCTGGTTGATGAACAGGTCACGGCACTCAGGGGCGGCGTCCGAGTCGTACGCGACGATCTTGATGCCCTTGGCGCGGGCCTGCTGGAGCGGCCCGCAGACGGCGTTGGCGTCGTTGGCGGCGATGAGGATCGCGTCATGGCCCTGCTGGGTGAGCGTGTTGATGTAGGAGATCTGCGAGGAGGCGGAGGCGTCGGACGGGCCGACCTCCTTGGCCTCGCCCTGATACTCCTTGGCCGCCTCGATGCCGGCGTTGTCGACGATCGTCTCGTAGGGGTTGTTGATCGCTTTGGGCAGGAAGGCGATCTTCAGTCCCTGCTTGATCGGGGCGTTCGGGTCGGCCTTGGCGGGGGCGGAAGAGGAGGCGGGCGCCGGCGCGGGCGCCGAAGTCACGGTCGACTTGGTCGTACCGCTGCAAGCCGCCACGCCAAGAGCAAGCAGCGCGGTCACAGCGGTCAGGCGCATCGGGGTCATGGGGATCCTTTCAGAGCTGGCCTGACGAGCGAGACGAGACGGGGGGTGAGCACCGAGACGATGAGGAGCAGTCCAGTGACGATCGACTGGATCTCGGTCGAGACGTCGCCGAGCATGAGCAGATTGCGCAGCAACCCGATGAGCAGCACACCGGCGATGACGCCGCCGAGCGTGCCCTTGCCGCCGTCGAAGTCGACGCCGCCCAGGAGGACGGCGGCGATGACGGCGAGTTCGATGCCCACGCCGTTGTCGGCGCGGGCGGAGCCGTACCTGAGCGTGAAGACGACGCCGGCGAAGGCGGCGACGGTGCCGGAGATGACGAACAGCAGCAGCTTGATGCGCTTGACCCGGATCCCGGCGAAGAACGCGGCCTGCTCCTGCGCGCCGATCGCGTACAGCGCCCGGCCGAAGCCGGTGGCGTGCAGGACCACGCCCACGATGGCGGCCAGCAGGACGAACACCGCGATCGGATAGGGAATGGGTGTCCCGGGCACGTCGTCGACGGCGAGCGCGGTGTAGTTCGGCGGGAACTGGGCGACCGCCCGGTCACCGAGTACGACGTAGGCGAGGCCGCGGTAGAGGGCGAGCGTGCCGATCGTGACGGCCAGCGACGGCAGCCCGAGCCGGGTCACCAGCAGGCCGTTGACCAGCCCGCACACGGCTCCGGTCAGTACGGCGATCGGGATGATCGCCTCGATGGCCATGCCGCCGTCCCACAGCGAGCCGACCAGCGCGCTGGAGAGCCCGAGCACGGACGCGACCGACAGGTCCACCTCGGCGGCCACCACCAGCATGGTCATGGCCAGCGCGATGAGCGCGATCTCGCCCAGGTCCCCGAGCGCGAACGACAGGTTGTCGACGGTCGCGAAGCCGGGCGAGGTGAGCGAGCCGGCGGCGAACACCGCGATCAGCAGCGCGCCGACCAGCACGTCCCAGCGCAAGACCTTAGCCATGACGGCTCCTGTTCCTGAGCAGGCGGGCCAGTCTGAGGGCGAGCACCCGGTCGACGCTGATCGCCAGCAGGAGCAGCGCGCCGGTGATGGCCTGCTGCCAGAACGGGTTGACCCGGAGCACGACCAGCGCGCTGCCGATCGTGGTGAGCAGGAGCGCGCCGAGCGCCGCGCCGTACACGCTGCCGACGCCGCCGGTGATCGCGACGCCGCCGACCACGACCGCGCTGACCACAAGCAGCTCCCAGCCGTGCGCGGAGTCGGCGATGACCGTGCCGAACCTGGCCAGCCAGAGCACCCCCGCCAGCCCCGCGAGGCAGCCGCTGATCAGATAGGCGAGCAGGATCCGCCGCCTGACGGGCACGCCGGCGAGGCGGGCGGCCTCCGGGCTGGAGCCGATCGCGTAGAACTCCCGGCCGCTCGGGTACGACCGCAGGTAGTAACCGATCACCAGCATGATCACCAGCGTGATGAGCGGCAGGTACGGCACCCCGAGCACCGAGCCGTTGCCCAGCGACAGCAGCCCCGGCGGCAGGTTGACCGCGTTGATCTGCCGCCCGTGCGCGATGTAGTGGTCGATCCCCTGGATCACGTAGAGGGTGCCGAGCGTCACCACTAGGGCGGGGACCCGGCAGAAGCTGACCAGCAGGCCGTTGATCAGCCCGCAGGCGGCGCCGATCGCCACCCCGAGCAGGACGGCGGGCACGATGCCCATGCCGCCGGCCAGCTGGTCGCCGGTCACGAAGGCGACCAGTCCCACCACCGAGCCGACGGACAGGTCGAGGTTGCGGGTGATCACCACCATGGACTGGCCGACGGCCAGCAGCGCGAGGGTGGCGGTGTTGAGGAGGATGTCCTCGATGCCCTGCCCGGACAGGAAGTTGCCGTTGACGCCGGCCGTGACGGCGACGAGCGCGGCCAGCGCGATGACCAGGCTCAGCTCGCGGGCGCGGAACACCAGGTCGACGAGGCCACGGGCGCTGCGCGCGGGCGTCGTCTGCTCGGGTGGCGCGGTGGCGGTCGTCACGCGGCCCTCCCGGTGGCGGCGTTCATCACGCTCTCCTCGGTCGCGTCGGCGCGCGAGAGTTCGGCGGTCAGCCGCCCCTCGTGCATGACCAGCACGCGGTCGGCCATGCCCAGCACCTCCGGCAGGTCGGAGGAGATCATGAGCACCGCGATGCCCTGCCCGGCCAGCTCCGACAGCAGCCGGTGCACCTCCGCCTTGGTGCCGACGTCGATGCCGCGGGTGGGCTCGTCCACGATCAGTACGGACGGCTTCGTGGCCAGCCACTTGGCCAGCACGACCTTCTGCTGGTTGCCGCCGGACAGCACGCCCACTCCGTCGCTCAGCCGGGCGAACTTCAGTTGCAGCCGCACCGCCCAGTCCTTGGCCCGGTCGCGCTCGGCCGTACGGGAGATCGTCACTCCCCTGCGCAGCGAGCCCAGCCCGGTCAGGCCGATGTTGCGCTCGATCGACAGCTCCATGACCAGCCCCTGCTGGCGGCGGTCCTCCGGCACCAGGGCCAGGCCCGCGCCCATCGCCGCCGTGGGACTCCCGGCGGGCAGCGGCCGGCCGTCCACCGAGACGGAGCCCGCGTCCCAGCGGTCCACCCCGAACACCGCCCTGGCCACCTCGCTGCGCCCGGCGCCCACCAGTCCGGCGAGCGCGACGATCTCGCCCCGCCGTACCTGGAAGGAGACGTCGGTGAAGACGCCTTCGCGGGTCAGCCGGTCCACCTGGAGGGCGACCTCGCCGAGGGCGGCCTCCTCCTTGGGGTAAAGCGTGCCGAGTTCGCGGCCCACCATGCGCCGTACCAGGTCGTCGTGGGTGAGACCGGCGACCGGCTCGCTGGCGATCCACGCGCCGTCGCGCAGCGTCGTGACCCGCTGGCAGAGCGAGAAGATCTCGTCCAGCCGGTGCGAGATGAACAGGATCGCGCAGCCGTGCTCGCGCAGCGCCTCGACCACCGAGAACAGCCGAGCCACCTCGTTGCCGGACAGCGCGGCCGTCGGCTCGTCCATCACCAGGACGCGGGCCTCGCGGGACAGGGCCTTGGCGATCTCGACGAGCTGCTGGTCGGCGATGGACAGGCCGCGCGAGGGCTGCTCGGGATCGAGCGCGACACCGAGCCGCTCGAACAGCCGCCGCGCCTGGCCGTGCATCTCCTTGCGGTCGATGCGGCCCAGGGTGCGGCGGGGCTGGCGGCCCATGAAGATGTTCTCGGCCACGGACAGGTCGGGGAAGAGCGTGGGCTCCTGGTAGATGACCGCCACGCCGGCCTGCTGGGCGTCGGCCGGTCCGGCGAAGACGACCGGCTCGCCGTTCAGCAGGACCTGGCCGGTGTCGGGCCGGTGGACGCCGGCGAGCGTCTTGACCAGGGTGGACTTGCCCGCGCCGTTCTCGCCCGCGAGCGCGTGCGCTTCGCCGGCGAACAGTTCGAGTGAGACGTCGCGCAGCGCTCTGACGGCTCCGAACGACTTGCTGACGTTCGCGAGCGCGAGGGTGGGGGCACCGCTCATGCATCCTCCGGACAACAAACGTTTTAATCGCGACGAACCCGGAATCTAGGCGCTGGACCAGCAGGCGTCAATGCCTTCACGCGTCTTCTGGCGTCTTTGTGATTGTTACGTTTTAATCGGGGGGTGCGATTCACTGCAGTGGACCTTGGCGCCTCCAGCGGGCGGGTCATGAGTGCCGACGTCTCGGCCGACAGCGTGCGGCTCGTAGAGGAACACCGTTTCGTCAACCGGCCCGTACGCGTGGCCGGGACGCTGCACTGGGACATCCTCTCCCTCTACCAGGGGGTGCTCGACGGGCTGCGCCGGGCCGGGCCCGCCGAGTCGGTCGGCATCGACGCGTGGGCCATCGACTACGGCCTGCTCGACCGTGACGGAGCGCTGATCGGCAACCCGGTGCACTACCGCGACGGGCGCACCGAGAAGGTGACCGAGCGGGTCGACCCGTACGAGGTGACCGGGTTGCAGTTCCTCCGGTTCAACACGATCAACCAGCTGGCCTGCGACCGGCTGGACCGGGCCGAGACGATGCTGCTGATCCCCGACCTCCTGGGCTACTGGCTGACCGGCGAACGCGGCGCCGAGCGCACCAACGCCTCGACGACCGGCCTGTACGACGTCACCAGGCGGGACTGGGCCTGGGACCTGATCGACCGCCTCGGCCTCCCCAGACGGATATTTCCCGAAATTTCGGATGGCGGCGTCGCGAAGCTGCGGCCCGACGTGGCCGCCGAGATCGGCTACACCACCTCCCTGGCCCGGGTGGGCTCGCACGACACCGCCTCGGCCGTGGTCGGCGTGCCCGCCACCGGTGACCGCTTCGCCTACATCTCCTGCGGCACCTGGTCGCTGGTCGGCGTGGAGCTGCCCGGCCCGGTGCTCACGGAGGAGAGCCGCCTGGCGAACTTCACCAACGAGGCCGGCATCGACGGCACCACCCGCTACCTGCGCAACGTCATGGGCCTGTGGATCCTGCAGGAGTGCCTGCGCGTGTGGGGCGACCCCGCGCTGGAGCCGTTGCTCGCCGCCGCCGCCGAGGCCAGGACCGAGGCCGTCATCGATCCGGACGATCCGTCCTTCCTGCCGCCGGGCGACATGCCCGCCCGGATCGCGGACTACTGCGCGCGTACCGGGCAGGCGGCGCCGCAGGATCGGGCGCAGGCCGTACGATGCATCCTGCAGAGCCTCGCTCTCGCCTACCAGCGGGCCGTCGCCGACGCCGTCCGGTTGAGCGGGCGGCCGGTCGAGGTCGTCCACCTGGTGGGCGGCGGATCGCGCAACGCGTTGCTGTGCCAGCTCACCGCCGACGCCACCGGCCTGCCGGTCGTCGCGGGGCCCGTCGAGGCGGCCGCCCTGGGGAACGCGCTGGTCCAGGCGCGGGCGCGCGACCTGGTCGGCGACCTGGCCGACATGCGGGCTCTGGTACGACGAAGCGAGAGCCTGCGCACCTACGAGCCACGGGGGCACCCATGACCGAGCTTGCTCTCATGAGACGGTTGGAGGAGGGGTCGTGACCACAGTGAGCATCAAGGATGTCGCGGCCCGGGCGGGCGTGTCGCCCGGCACGGTGTCCAACGTGCTCAACCGTCCGGAGAAGGTGGCCGACTCCACCCGGATCCGGGTCGAGTCGACCATCAGGGAGCTCGGCTTCGTCAGGCACGGCTCCGCCTCGACGCTGCGGGCCGGTCACAGCCGCACGGTCGGCCTGTCCGTGATCGACATCGGCAACCCGTTCTTCACCGACGTGGCCGCCGGGGTGGAGGACGTGGCGAGCGAGCGCGGCTACGCCGTCATCCTCGGCAACTCCTCGGGCAGCCGGATGAAGGAGGAGCGCAACCTGCTGGTGTTCGCCGAGCAGCGGGTGCGCGGGGTGCTCATCACGCCGTCGGACGAGGACCCGGGCCGGCTCGACCAGTTGCGGGGACGCGGCATCTGCGTGGTGCTCGTCGACCATCCGGCCGAGCGCTCCGACCAGTGCGCGGTCGCCGTGAACGACGTGACCGGCGGCTCGATGGCCGTCGCCCACCTGCTGGAAGGCGGCGCGGGCAGCCTCGGCTACGTCACCGGGCCCCCCGTGATCCGCCAGTGCCAGGACCGCAAGCGCGGCGCCGAGCAGGCGATGGCGGCGGCCGGCCGCGAGCCGCGCGAGCTGCTGGAGGTCTCGATGCCCGCGATGACGGCGAAGGCGGGCCAGCAGGCGGCCGAGACCCTGCTCGCCGAGGGGACGCTTCCGGACGCGCTGTTCTGCGCCAACGACCTGCTCGCGCTCGGCATGCTGCGCGGCCTGCTCCAGGCGGGCGTACGGGTGCCTCAGGACGTGTCGCTGATCGGCTATGACGACATCGACTTCGCCTCGGCCTCCACGGTGTCGCTGACCTCGGTCCGGCAGCCCACGTACCAGCTCGGCCGGGTGGCCACCGAACTGCTGCTCGACGAGTGCGACAACCCGGGGACACACGCGCACCAGCAGATCATGTTCCAACCGGATCTCGTCGTCAGGGAGTCCACGCGGTAGGTTGTGGCGCAAACCGACAAACGGGGTTGATCATGTCAAATGGTGCCCGTCATGTGCTCGGGGTGGTCGCTGGACTACTCCTCCCTTCGCTGATCGCCATCCTGCTGTCCTACGGCATCGGTGAGTTCAGCCGCAGCTTCCAGCAGTTCGTCATCTCCTGGGCCGGGCTCGGCGTGATCGTCGTCTCGGGAATCCTGCTCGCGCCGCTGCTCGCCTCGCGGCTGTCACCCGTCGCCTCGCTGGTGGGCGGGCTGGAGTTCACCGTGTTCGGGCTCCTGCCGATTCTGGACGTCAGCGGCCTCCACCTGATGCCCGAGCGGATCTTCTCCGAGGCCATCTGGAGCGGATTCCTGACCCTGGCCTACTCCGGGATACTGCTGATGCTCGGCGTACTGCTGCTGGTGGGCTCGGCCTTCCCGTCGCGCTGGCGGTCGACGCCGCAGCCCCTTCCCGCCGGGCCCGCGTACGGCGTGATCCCGCCCTACCGGGGACCGGAGGACGCGACGCGGCCGATCCACCGCGAGTGAGCGGCGCGGGGTCGTGGCCTGGCAGAATGCCGCCATGCGCGACTCCAGGATCATCGACTTCCTCGCCCAGCTCGCCGCACACGTGCCCGCGCCGGGAGGGGGCGCCACGGCGGCCCTGCACGCGGCGCAGGCCGCCGCGCTGCTCGGCATGGTCGCCCGCTACACCACCGGGGAGAAATACACCGAGCACGCCGAGACCATCGTCGCGCTGATCGCCGAGACCGACACGATGCGCGCGCGGGCGCTGCGCCTGCTGGAGGAGGACGCGGCGGCCTTCACCGCCGTGACGGACGCATACCGGCTGCCGAAGGGCCCGGAGCGCAGCGCGGCCATCGCCACGGCCCTCGTCGGCGCCGCCGAGCCGCCCGCCAGGGTCGTCGAGACGGCCACGCGACTGGTCGACCTCTGCGAACAGCTGCTGCCGATCGGCAACCCCAACGTGGTCACTGACGTGGCGGCGGCGGCCGAGGCGGCCCGCGCCGCGCTGACGACCGCGCGGGTGAACGTCGAGGTCAATTTGGGCGGCATCAAGGACGAGAAGGCCCTGCATGGGCTGCGGGCCCGGCTGGCCGATGTGGACGCGACGGTGGCCAGGGCGGAGTGGGTGACGGCCAGGGTCCGCGAGGGCCTCACCGCCACGTGACCGGGTCAACGAGCCGTACGAGAGGATCTATGGGTGAAGACGCAGACTCTGACGGGTAAGGAACTGGCCGCCGCCATCAGGGCGGAGACGGCGGCGCGGGTGGCGGCCGGGCCGCAGCCGAAGCTGGCCGTCGTGGTCGCGACCGCCGACGAGGCGAGCCTCTGGTACGTACGCTCGATCGCCAAGGCCGCCGCGGGCGTGGGCATCGCCTTCGACCTCGCCGACCTCGGCCCCGAAACCACGTCCACCGAGATCCGCGAGACGCTCGAACGGCTCAGCGCCGACCCGGACGTGCACGGCGTCATCCTGCAGACCCCGCTCCCCCGGGGCGCGTCGGCGCAGGAGCTGGCCGCCGCCATCGACCCGGCCAAGGACGTGGACGGCGCCAACCCGCTGTCCCTGGGCCGGCTGGCCGCCGGGCTGCCCGCGTTCGCCCCGGCCACCGCGGCCGCCGTGCTGGCCCTCCTCGACCACTACGGAGTCGAGCTGGCGGGCCGCCGGGCCGTGGTCGTCGGCCGTTCGACCGTGGTCGGCAAGCCCCTGGCGCACCTGCTGCTCGACCGGAACGCGACGGTGACCGTCTGCCACTCGCGCACCCGCGACCTGCCGTCTGTCACGTCCACGGCCGAGGTGCTGGTCGCGGCCGTGGGCCGGGCCGGGCTGATCGGTGCGGAGCACGTAGCGCCCGGCGCGGTCGTCATCGACGTCGGCACCAACCCGACCGAGGACGGCGGGCTGGCCGGCGACGTGGACCCCACCGCGGTCGCGGACCGGGCCGGGGCGCTGACACCGGTGCCGGGCGGCGTGGGCCCGGTGACGACCGCACTCCTGCTGCGGCACACCGCGCAGTCGGCGGGCCTGATGTGAGCACGTGGACGACCGGAATCGACACGTGACGTGCAGGAAGGCGTCAGCGCGGGGCGAGCCGGACTGGCCGCCCGGAAAATGCCGAATGACCGAGATGGCAATGCCGGTGGGCGTCGACGCGTGACGTACCGGATGACCGAGATCGCGACGCTGGAGGGTGTCGATGCGTGACGTGCTGATCGTGCAGAACAGCAGGAGCGGCGGCCCCGGCCGCCTCGGCGGCTGGCTGGAGGAGGCAGGGCTGCGGCTGGACGTTGTACCCGCCTATGACGGCGCCCCGCTCCCTGCCAGGCTGTCACACGATGCCATGATCATGCTGGGCGGCGGCTTCCTGCCGAGCGACGACTACCGTGCGCCGTGGCTGGCCACGGCCAGGAGCCTGGTCGCGCAGGCGCTGGACGAGGGCGTACCGTTCTTCGGCATCTGTCTGGGCGGTCAGATGCTGGCCGAGGTCGCGGGCGGCGAGGTGACCCCGGACGCGGGCGCTCCGGAGAACGGCAGCCTCCCCGTGACGCTGCGGCCCGAGGCCGCAGACGACACGCTCTTCCACAGCTTGCCCGAGGTGGTGCCCGCCATCGAGCACCACGTCGACGCGATCACCGCCCTGCCACCGGAAGCGGTCTGGCTGGCACAGACCACGGCCTGCCCGTACCAGGCGTTCCGGGTCGGGGAGCAGGCGTGGGGGGTGCAGTTCCACCCGGAGGTGCTGCCGGCACGCATCCGCGAGTGGCGGGTCGACGGCTTCGACCCGGGCGAGGTCTATGCGCGGGCGATGGCCGACGAGCCGGTCTCGACGCCGATCTGGCGCGAGGTGGCCACCCGCTTCGCCAAGTTTGTATGAGTCGCGCTCAGGGGATGGACCGTTATCCGGCCGGACTCACGGCGCTGGTGGTGCCGATCCCGGAGGCCGAGCCGGTCGTGGGCCGGTGGCGGACCGCGCTCGACCCGTCGGCGGCGTACGGGGTACCGGCGCACGTGACGGTGATGTATCCGTTCCTGCCGCTCGGCGCCGTCGACCGGGCGGCGCTGGCAGAGCTCTTCGCCGGGTATGCGCCTTTCGAGGTGGTGTTCGCCAGGTGTGGGCGGCTACCTGGGTTGTTGTATCTGGAGCCGGCGCCCGGCGAGCCGTTCGTCCGGCTCACACACGCGGTGACCGGGCGCTGGCCCGAGGCCCGGCCATACGGGGGTAAGTACGAGACGGCCATGCCGCATCTCTCGGTCGGCTACGACAGCGACGGCTCCACCTTCGACGAGGCGGGGACGACGATCGAGCAAGAGCTGCCGGTCACGGCGCGGGTGGCGGCGGTGCAGTTGGTAGCGTACGACGGCGGGGCCTGGCAGGTGGTCGAGGATTTCCCGTTGACCGCGGCAGGCTCGCCTACCTAGGCACACATCAGGCCACCGACACCGCACAGGCGCGTCAGCTCACGCTCATAATCCGTGGGTCGTGGGTTCAAGTCCCACCCGCCCTACCACGCCCACCAGCGGCTTTACCCTGGCCCGTAGTCGCGTCATCTGATCGTGAGTCACGGTGAGCCACGCGTGAGTCACGCCTCTCCCGGGCCTTGCCGATCTTCCGGTTGGTCGCCCGCACCGCCTTCAGCACCAGCCGCGCCGTCGCCCGGGCGCTGTCGTGATACAGCTGCGGGAGCACCGAGACGTAGGTGTCGGCGGTCAGCACGATGCTGGCATGCCCCAGCGTGCCCTGCACCACCTTCAACTCCGTGCCCGACACCAGAGCCAACGTCGCAGCTCCATGGCGCAGGTCGTGCAACCGCACCGGCGGCAACCCGCTCGCGGCCACCAGCTTGTGGAAGCGGTGGGTGAGATAGCTCGGCTGCACCGGCGCCCCGCTCCCCGCTCCCCGCAATGAAGATCGGGCTGGTCGGTGACCACCGCTCCCCCGGCAGCCGACGCTGCGCACGCTCGCGCCGGCGCAGCAGCCGCACGGTCTCCGGATCGAGTGCCAACGTCCGCCGGCTGGCCGCGCTCTTCGGCTCGCACAACACCAGCCCCTCATCGGTGTGCACCAACTGATGGGCGATGGTGAGCTCGCGCCGCTCCAGATCGACGTCCACCCAGCGAAGCCCGGCGACCTCTCCGCGCCGCAGCCCGCGCAAGGCCACCAGCCACCACAGCACGAACAACGGATCCACACGCGCGAAGCGCAGGAACGTGGCCAACTGCTCGACCGTCCACACCGCCACCGCCGGCCGCTCTCCCCCACGCCGCCAGGCCGCCTCCCGACGAGCCGTCCACACCACCGGATGCGTCCGCACCGGCGACGGCAACCGGACGCCCTGCGCCGGATTGACGGCAATCTCGCAACGCCAGACCCAGACAAGAGGAACGTCCAGATAGGTATCTCAGCCAGGTGGTCACATTCAGTGCAATCAAGAATCATGTTCAGGCAGGACCATAGACTCACGACCAAAGCCGCGGCCATCCACTGCGTGCTGGACACCCGGATCGCCCCCGGCTATCTGGCCTGAGTCATCGACGACGGCCTTGACGCGCACGTCGGCGTCGCCGGACACCCGCACGCGATGCGCACCGGCGTCCGCCACCTACTGAAGGAGTTCATCGCCGACGCCCCCGGCCACCCGGAACCGGCCGGCTCGGTCGGGTGGCGGTGCGGTCCGATCCCGGTCGGCGGCGCGCTGCGCCGCGTGGCGTGCCCCGCCGGGCTGCTCGTCGGCGACGCCGCGGGTGCCGTGTCACCTCTTACGGCCAGCGGCCTTGACCCGTGCTTACGCCTGTCCGAACTGGCCGCGGCGGTCGCCACTGAATACCTGCGCACCGGCGACCCGCACGTCTTGCGCCGCTACGACGGGGACGCCCTGCGATCCAGGTTCCGCCGCCGCCTCCGGCTGCGCCGGCTGTTCACCGGCATCCGCTTCCCCGCCGCAGCGTCGGCCGCGGTATCCGCCCTGCGCACCCGCGCCCTCGCAGCCGAATCCTATTCGGTGACGGCTCGTTGCCCGGCGCCTCATCAATTGGTCTAACAATTCCAGTGGTCAATTCTGACAAATGATCGCAGGTGGATAGAGATTACCGATCAGCTAGTTAGCCTGGACACAGCGGGTGGGACAGGCGTACACATATACGCATGGTGGTGGATCAGAGCCCCCACAGAGGAGCCGAACCTTCGACCAACTCTCGCACCGCGGGGGATTTGTTACGCCATGAGCGCCAAGCGAGGAAAATGTCCCTCGCTCAGCTAGCCGAAGTCCTACACTATTCCAAGGGCTACCTGAGCAAAGTGGAAACCGGCCGAGCCCGATGCAACAGCGCACTCGCCGCCCAGTACGACGAGGCGCTGGGAATGAATGGCGAGCTGAGCGCGATGATCCAGAGGATGGATCATCGCTCTTATTTTACGAAAATATCTCGTAGAAGCGTCTCAGCAGGTGAAGGCTCTTCCGAGAATGCAGCGGCACCCGCCTTCGATGCCGAGCAAATCAAGATGACGTACGCCGTGTCCTTCCTCTGCACCCTGGATTCGGCACATATCGCATTGCGCGATGTGGCCAAAACACCGTCCCGGGCTCCGGATCGCGAGCGGGCGGCGACAAGCGCCATACAGAAGGCCGGCCTCCATAAAGCCAGGGAACTCCTGCTCGTTTCCGGATCCACCTCCCTTGTCCAGACCGGCGAGACCGCCTTCCTGCACCTCATAGCGATTCGCAACGCGATCCGGGGAGGCGCGCGACTGAATTCGCCCGAATACCACCGTGAATACCACCCGTTCGCAGAGGCTCTCTGGTCCTTCAGGATGGCCCTGCGCGTGGATTTCGGTCAGGCCCCGTTGCTGCCGGAGTCCCTCAATCGGGCCGACTGGTCTGATCGGGACAGATGCGACATCTGCTCCTAGCAGGCGGCCCCTCTCGACACCGGAAGGAGGCCCGCCATCGCTGCCGGCCCGCTCAAGGACTCGTCTCAGCTCAGCGTCCTCGCCCTGGACACCGAATGGTCATCGGTCCACGGCGGTGTGACAACCTTCAACCGGAACCTGTGCCGGGCACTCGCCCGGGCAGGCGCCCGGGTCTACTGCGCCGTCATGTCCGCCACGCACGAGCAGATCGCCGAGGCCGCAGCGGCGGGCGTGACCTTGATCCAGGCGCCCGAAACGCCCGGCGGGGCGGAACGAGCCCCTTTGACGCGCCGATTTGACCTGCCCGGCGGAGACGAACCCGACCTGATCATCGGCCACGGGCGGATCACGGGACCGGCCGCCCAGGTTCATGCCGCGGATCACTACGAGCGCGCGGCACGCCTGCACGTGGTGCACACCGTTCCGGATGAGACGGAGTGGGCGAAGGCGGACGAGGACCACGACATCGGCGAACGCGCGGAGGGACGCGTCAAGGTCGAGTGGGCGATCATGCGCGGGGCGACCGCGGTCGCGGCCGTCGGTCCGCACCTGTTTAAGCAGCTTCAACGCGACCTGTCCGTGCAGGTCGACGGACCTAGCGCTCTGCGCCTGGACCCCGGCTTCGACCTCGACGACACCAGTGAGCGAACACCCCCGCCGGGCGGCCCGAAGCAGATCCTCATTCTCGGCAGGCTCGAGGACAGCCTGCTCAAGGGCATCGACATCGCGGCCAAGGCACTCGTGCGAGCCATCGACGCCTACGGGGTGGACGAGTCCGACATCGAGGTTCTGCTGCGCGGCGCCCCCCTCCGGCAGCACACGGCGCTTCGCGAGCGGTTCCTCCAGTGGGCGGGCAGGAAGCTGCCGCGGGTGACCCCGCGATCGTATTCGGACGTGCCCCAGGACCTGGAGGAGGACTTCCGGCGCGCGTCCCTGGTGCTCATGCCGTCCAAGGCGGAAGGCTTCGGGCTGGCGGGAGCCGAGGCCATCGTCGCGGGCACACCCGTACTCGTCAGCGGCAGAAGTGGCCTCGGCGAGCTCCTCGGAGAGGTCCTGCCCGCCAAGGAAGCGCAGCGCATGGTTATTCCCGTGTCCGGCGACGAAGACGATGTGGACCGCTGGGCGAAGGCCATCGCGTCCGTCCTGAGCGATCGTCCCGCCGCGTTCGCGCGCGCGGCCTCCGTCCGGCACGCCATGGCCCGGGCACGTACCTGGTCCACCGCTGCCGAGCAGGTCCTGAGCGTGTGCCGGTCACCGCAAGGGATCGCGCGGATGGATGAGACGCGCAGGCGCTGGCTCTCCAGCGTGCAGATCCAGCTGCCCGATCGGGTCGCGTGCCTGTTCACCGGCAGAAAGGCGGCCATCGACCACATCGCCGGATGGTTCACCAAGGACGAGACGCGACGGGTATGCGTCGTAACCGGTGACCCCGGATCCGGGAAGTCCGCGGTCCTCGCCTGGTTCGCGCTCGGCGGCGACCCCTTGGTAGGTGAGGAACTGTACGACGGGGACAGGTACACGCCCCATCCCGGCCGGGTGATCCACGCGTCCGTCCACGCCAAGGGTCTCGATCTAGCGAAGGTGTGGTCCGCCATCTCCCAGCAACTGGGGGTCCGCTGCACCAAGGCGGAAGACCTGGAGAGGGCGGTCGCCGCCTCTCCCGGCCCGCTCGGCATCGTGATCGACGCGCTGGAGGAGGCCGACGATCCGAGGGATCTGATCATCGAACTCGTGCAGCCGATCATTCGTAAGCCCTCCCTGTCCTCCGTCCGGCTCCTGCTGGGGATCCGTCGCCACCTGGCCAAGCGGCTGCGCAGGGAGGTTGAGGTGGTCGATCTCGACGAGGACTACACCGACCCGGCCGCGGTGGAGGAGTACGTCTTCCGCATCCTGACCGCGTCCGGCATCACGGGATTGGAACTGTCCGAATCCCCCCGGCGGGCGCGACGGGTTGCCGTGGCGATCGGCAGGGACGCCAAACATTCCTTCTTGATCGCGCGACTGACCTCCATGACCATCGTCGAGCGCGGTGCGCTTCCCCCTCCGGACCACAACTTCCCCGAAACGGTCGCGGAGGCGATGGAGGGCTATCTCGACGCGCTGCCTCTCGACCGCCGCTGGGCCGAGAACCTGTTGCGTCCGCTGGCCATGGGCAAGGGCCTCGGCATGCCGACCACCGTATGGGTGCCGCTCGCCGGGACACTCGCCGGAACGCCCGGTCGATACACGGTCAACGACGTGTCCGACATCTTCGACGGCCCATTGGAATCGCTCATCACGCACGCCCGCCAGAACGGTGAGGACATCCCCCTCTACCGCCTGTTCCACGAGGCCCTGAACGACTACATGGCCGGCCTTCCAGCGGACTTCCCCGATGCGCCACGGCCGGGCGAACAGGCACGCGAAGCGTTGGCGAGGACGCTGCTCGCGTCGGTTCCGGCCGGTGCTGACGGCTTGTCATGGCCCGACGCCGAACCTTACGTGCGCAGGCACCTCCTGGCGCACACGGCCGGAACGACGCTCATGTCCCGGCTGACGCGAGACGCGAGCTTCCTGGTGTTCGCCGGCCGCGACGTCGTGGTCCGTTCGCTGCCCGACATCGCCACGGTCGACGTGGAGGCGGCGCACGCCTACGAGTCGGTCGTCCAGCACCAGGGCCCGGAGATCTCGAACGCCCTGCGGGCCGCTTACCTGGCTCTTGGCGCGACACGGCTGGGTAATGCGGCTCTGCTGCGAGACTGGTGGCCGGTTAGGCCGCCCGCGGTCCCCTGGTGGCCTCTCTCGGCCCAGTGGCGGCCCATCATCGGGCACCAGATCGTCCACGTCCATGACGGTGCCGTGAACCGGGTGGTCGTCGCCCGCGCGTTCGGCGAGCTGCTCGTCATCAGCGGCAGTGACGACGCCACGCTTGCCATCTCCAGACTGCCCGAGGCCGCGGCCGACGTCACGGAGGCGGACGAGCCGATCGCGGACGTCCGCAGGACCGTTCACTTCGACTGCGCCGTCCGCGGGCTAGCGATCGCGCGGGCCGACATGATGCCGTACGTGGTCGTGGGGACGGAGGACGGTCGCCTGCGCATCATCGACCTGCCCAGCGGTAACCAGGAGGGGGCGGCTACCGAGACCGGGGCCGCGGTATCCGCGTTGATCGCGGTGCCGTACGAAAAATCGTGGCTCGTCGCGGCCGGTCGCGAGGACGGACGGCTGCAGGCCTGGCGTACGGAGCTCGATCTGGTGCCGTTCCGCACCGGGACCGTCGACGGCGCGGAGATCCACGCGTTCGCCCCTGTCGCTCCGGGGGTCATGCTTCTGATCACCGGGCTCGGCGTCCTGTGGGAGTGGGACATCGGCGCGAACCAGGTGACGCAGCGCTCGGATGGATCGCCGCGAGCCACGGCGCTCGCGGCGATGCCCGACGCCGACCTCGGCGAGTGCGCCGTCACCGGGCACGACGACGGCACCCTCAGGTTCTGGCCTCGCTCCGGGCCGTTGACGAGGACGATCGAGGTGCCGGGGGACGGACCCGTCAGCGCGCTGGCCGTGACACGGCTCGGGAGCGGGAACCTGGTTCTCGTGGCGCGGGAGGAGAGCGACGTCCGCATCGCCGACGCGACCGGTAAGGGGGTGTGGGGACCGACGCTGAGCGGACCGACCGACCCCTTGTGGGATCTGATCGCCGCGGACATCGACAGCCATCCCGCGGCGCTGGGGGCTGGCGAGGACAACTCCGTTCACCTGTGGAATCTCGCCTTCCTGGCCGCGCTGCGAACCGGTGCCGACCTCGTCGAGGAGCGCTGGTCCCCCATGCGCCTCGCCGAGTTCGGGTCACGCCTCATGGCGATCGCGATCAACGACCAGGCGCAGTTCGCCGTCCTTGACGCGATGACCGGCGAACTCTTTTCCGGCCCTCACCCGCTTCCCCCGGGCGAGTCACCGACGACGACCACCCTGCATGTTGTCGGCGACACGCTCTGGTACGCGATCTGCACGACCGACGCGACCGTCGGCGTGGGCAGGGATGCCGAGCCACCGACCTGGTCTTCGAACACGAACCCCACCTGGACCACCTCGGCCCGGTTCATGGAGCTCGACGGCTCGCTCAACTTGATCACTGTCAGCGACGAGGGCGTGGTCTCGCTCAGGGATGGCCTGGACAGCCGCCCGCGCCTGCGCATGGAGCGGACATTGCGGGAGGTGACCAGCACCATCACCACCGCCGTCACGGCGCACGTCGATCAGGACGGGCCCGTCCTGCTGGTAGGAGACCGGACGGGCCGCGCGGGAATCTGGCGCCTGCCGGATCTGACCGCTCTGCGCCCTCCGTCGCAGCTGGCGGAGGAGCGGCTGAGCAGCGTGACCCTGACCTCCGAGGGTTTGATGGCCGGCTGCCACTCCGGACGGCTGAGCTTCGAGAGCACAACCGGCCTTACGGCGAGAGCGGCGCACACCCGGGCCGTCACCTGCTTGTGGTCCAGCACCGATCGCGTGATCTCAGGATCCGAGGACGGCATTGTCAACATCTGGCATGACAGGGGCGATGATCGACCGATCGTCTCCATCGACGTGGGCGCCTCCATCCACGATCTGCTGCTCATCCGGACGGGTGCGTTGGCCGTCGCCACCTACAACGGCTCCGTCCTCATCGAGATCCCTCCGATCGCGAACTGAGGCCGGGTTTCCCCGTTGCCAACGAGTGAGTGGCAACGGGGAAACCCTGTCTGCGTCTGGGCTGACCGGCCGATCCTTATGAGCAGGCACAAGGATCAGGAAAGGAAGGAAGATCAAGTGCTCATGCGTAAGGCCATTCTGGCCCCTTTGCTCACCACGCTCACTCTCTTCGGTGCAGTGGCGGTCGCCGACACGTCCTACGCCGACTCGCCCACTTTGTGGGTAAACACGAGCGGCAAGGCTCGCTGCGCCGCGGACTGGTTCAGCGCGCCCAACCAGTTCGGCTTTGCCGACATTTCGCAGGATGGTCACTTCTGCTACATCCAGTGGAACTGGATCAGCGATGTCAACAAGGGATCAAGGTTCAGCCTGCGCCCGGACCAGTCCGTTGGCCTGCAGTTCCGAGCTCGGGTGAACCCCGGCAGGCAGCCAACCATCTGGTGGAAGCTCTGCCGTGAAGTCTCCGGGCCGGACAACTGCACCGGCGTCCGAGCAGACCGGACCTGAAAGATCCATCGCCCGGCTGTCTTCCCACTGCTCTGGCGGGCAGTCAGGCGCTCAGCGACATTCGCGAACAGCACAGGAAATCCTCGTGGACATACACCTTCGCGCTGAACGGAACGCGGACCGCGTCCAATTGCCCGCGTTCGCCGAGGCGCTGCGCAAGACAGGTCAGATCGACGGAGAAATCGAGGTGCGCTGGCAGGAACGGGACGAGCGCCTCGGCCCCATCCCGGAACTGATCACGGTGGCGGCCGCCGGCGGGGGCGCGGTCACCATCGCGATCCGAGAGATCATCCGCGCGCTCTCACGCCGCTCGAGCCTCCGGTTAAAGATGACCATCAAGTCAGCAGAGCGCGTCATCGAATTCGACGCCCAGCAACTGTCCAAGTTGTCGGCCGCTGAGCTGTCCGAGCTGATCGACCGAGTGGCGGCCAGGGTGGAGGCTGCGGAGCCTTCCCCGTCCCTCGAGGAAGCCGAGCCCGCGCACGGCGGGGATCCAGGCGAGCCGGCATGACGATTCTGGAAGGTGACGGCGTCCGGGCCGTCCTCATCGGGGTGGGGGCCTTCCCCGACGGATCGCTTCTCCCTGGGGTTCCCAAGGCGAGGGACGCGGCCGTGGCATTCGGTGAATGCCTGGTCGAAGTGGCCGGTCTGGCCCGCGAACACCTCTTCGTCATCCCGGACACCAATAGTCCCGGTGAGGTGGTCGAGACGATCTCGGCCCTCTCGCGGCAAGCTGACAGCCTGCTTCTGGTCTACTACGCGGGGCACGGACTTCTCGACGAGAACAGCGATCTTCATCTGGCTACCGGGAACACTCGGAGCTACAACCCGCGCTTCGCCGACAGCTTGCCGTACGAGCAGGTCAGAAGGGCGGTCAGGGACGGCTCGTGGGGTGGTGGCCGCGCGACCATCATCATTCTCGACTGCTGCTACGCGGGAACGGCCGCTCCGCAGTTCACCTCCGCGGCTCAGGGCGGCTTCGCGCAGAGCACCGTCACCGGGGCCTACGTGCTGCTCTCCTCGGCCGGTCATGAGCAGTCCTGGTGTCTGGACGACGCGCCGTATCCGACGTTCTCCCAGGTCCTGATGGAGATCCTCACCGCAGGGGTGTCCGGGCACGGGCCCTGGCTGGACCTGGACGTGGTGTACGAGGAGCTCGACCGCCGGCTGCGCCGGCGGGGCGCACCTCAACCACGGCGCCATGTGCAAGACAAGACCAACAAGCTGATTCTCGCACCGAACCTGGCCTACGGCCCGACGGAGCCTACCTATCCTGAGCCGCGAGAGCAGCCCGACCTGCCCCCGGGGGTGTCTCCCTACAAGAACCTCGACCCATACGGCATCGATGATCATGATCTGTTCTACGGCAGGAAGACGGCCGTCAAGAAGCTCCTCGGGATATTGGCGCGACGGGCACGCGACGGCCACCTGCAACTGGTCGCTGGGCCTTCCGGAGTCGGCAAGTCCTCCCTTTTGCAGGCTGGAGTCCTGTACGCGATCGGCAGGGGTGAACTCGGAATACCGGGATCCGCCCGCTGGCCGCGGGTCGTGCTTACACTCGACGCGGATCCGTTGGAGGCGCTCGCCCGGTGGATCAGTCAGTGGTCGCAACACCCGTCGGACGCCGACCCCGGCCTCATGCGCGAACGGCTGCGGGCGGCGCCGGCCACGTTCGCCGATCTCTTGGCAGGTCATCCACCCGTGTTCGAGGGAGAGGATTCATGCCGGGTGGTGCTGGTCATCGACCAGTTCGAGAAGGCACTGTCCGGGCAGGTCGACGAGATCGACCTCAGAGCCTTCTTCCTCGCGCTGCGGGCGGCTGCCGCGCCCCGGGAGGGAAAGGGGCCGATCGCCCTCGTCGTCGCGGCCGTCCGTTCGGACTTCCTCGGCGCATACCAGGAGTACGGCGAGCGCGACATCGCGACGGACGAGAGGCTCTACCTGCTCGACCCGATGAGCCACGACGAGCTGATCGAAGTGATCGAGGAGCCCGCGCAGCGCTCAGGCATGACACTGGAGAACGGGCTCGTCGACCAACTGCTCCATGACGTGG
This sequence comes from Nonomuraea sp. CA-143628, assembly GCF_050942315.1. Lineage (NCBI taxonomy): Bacteria > Bacillati > Actinomycetota > Actinomycetes > Streptosporangiales > Streptosporangiaceae > Nonomuraea > Nonomuraea sp. CA-143628. The sequence continues at coordinate 5,005,532 of NZ_CP192072.1, read as the reverse complement.
ACGAGCACACGATGGTCGGCCCATCACCGGTACGCGCGCGCAGCGTGCTCCCCCATCTCTCCTCCGCGCTGCAAGCCACGTGGGAGAACAGAGAGATCGGACGTGCGATCGCCAAGGACGGCACCGTATACACCTGGCCCGTTATGACTCTCGCGGGCTACCGCGCATCGGGTGGAGTGCCAGGCGCGCTGTCCCAGCTCGCTGAGACTGCCTACCATCTGCTGCAGGAACCCGAGCGCGAGGCGGCGCCCCGCGTGTTCGTAGCGCTGGTCCGCAGCGTCCGCATGGGCGACGCGGTCGTCCAGACCGGTCGGTCACTGAGCCGAACCGACCTCGCCGAACTGGCGCCTCCGGACCGAGTCGCCAAGATCGTCGAAGTGTTCCTGGAGAAGCGGCTGCTGACCGTGGACGACGACGATGTCGCGTTCGCGCACGAGGCCATCATCCCAAGCTGGCCCCGGCTGCGTGGCTGGATCGCCCAGGACCGTGTATGGCTGGAACTCCGGCGCGACATCGAGGAGGAGGCCGCCAAGTGGTCGGCGGCCACAAAGGGCGATAAGCCCATATCAGCCGCCGAGGAGAGTGCCAAGCCCACGTCAGCGGATCGGGAGTTCCTGCTGGGGAACGCCCGCCTCGACCGGGTCGACGAGGTGATCCAAGAATCAGGCCGTACGCCGGCTGACCTCACACCGCTCAGCCGTGACTTCCTGTCGGCCTCAAGGTCGGCTCGCGCCCGCCGAACCCGGATCCGGCAGGGGCTGACTGCGATGCTCGTTACGCTGACGCTGCTCAGCCTCGGATTCGGGATCGCCGCACGGGTCAATGCCGTGCAGGCTCAGGCAGCGCGTGCCGACGCCCAATCACGGGCGGCCGCCAGCGAGGCCATCGGGCAGCGGTCGGTGGATCCGGCGGTCTCCGCGCAACTCGCCGTGGCCGCGTACCGTATCGCGCCCACCGTCCAGGCGCGCGGAGCACTGCTGAGCACGGCGTCCTTGCCGATGGTCACCCGTGCGACCGATCACGTCGGGCTGACGCACGGGGCTTTCGCGATGGCGTTGGCTCGGGACCGCAGAACGGTGGCGTCCGCGGGCGCGGACGGATTCATCAGCCTGTGGAACGTCTCCGCCCCACAGCGGCCCGAGCGGCTTTCGAGCTTCCAGGCGGCCGCCGGCCACCCGGTCTTCGCGATCGATTTCAACCGGACGGGCGACGTCCTGGCCCTTGGCGCCTACGACGGCCGCATCGACCTGTGGGACGTGTCGAACCGTGCCGCTCCGAAGCTACTGGCTCACGTCGCACCGCCCAAAGGCGGGCAGATCTTCTCTCTGGCGTTCAGCCCGGACGGTCGGATGCTGGCCACCGGCGGGGCGGCGGACACATCCGTGCACTTCTGGAACGTCCGAGCCCTGCGCAAGCCCACGCCCGCGCGCGTCGCGGCGCTGGCGGTCTCCGCGCCGATCGCCAAACTCGCGTTCAGCCCTGATGGACGCACGCTCGCCGTCGCCGGCACCAACCGCCCGGACATCCGGCTGATCGACCTGACCGCGGGGACGGCGCCCATGTCGGTGCGGGTGCTCGCCGGCCATGAGGGGGCCGTCGAGGCACTGGCTTTCAGCCCCGATGGCCGGACCTTGGCGAGCGGAGCCAAGGACAACACGGTCAGGTTGTGGAACGTCGCCGATCCCGCGAGGGCCAAGCAGATGGGACTGCCGCTAACTGGACACGCCAACGCCATCTACGCCCTCGGCTTCAGCCCGGACGGCACCCAGCTCGTCTCGGGCGGCAACGACAACACGGTGCGCATGTGGAGGATCGGCACCCCGACCGAGATCGTCACGTTGTCCCACCCGGGGCCCGTACAGGCGGCGATCTTCCTCTCCTCTGGCGAACTCGCGACGTCGGGCAACGATGGACTGCTCCGGCTCTGGCACCTGCCGGGCAGAATGCTCCTCGGCCCGAGCGGGCAGATCGGCTCGGCGGTCTTCAGTCCCGGCGGCGACACACTGGCGGAGGGCGAGTCGGATGGCCGGCTCTGGCTGTGGAACGTGGCCGATCCGGCACATCCCGTTCCGTACGGCCCACCTGTGTTGACAGCCAAGGCGGGCCAGCGGTCCGGCATCAACCGGATGATGTTCAGTCCTGATGGACGGCTGCTCGCCGTACCGTGCAACAACGGCGAGATCCAGCTGTGGAACGTCGCGGACCCGCACCATCCCGTCCTGGCCGGTCCCCCGCTCACCGGTCACAAGCTCGACGTGGACGCCGTGGCGTTCCTCGGCGGCGGCCGTGTCCTCGCCTCGGCCAGCAATGACACCACCGTCCGGCTCTGGGACATCTCGAACCCGCGTTCCCCGCACCCGATCGGTGGCCCGCTAACCCAGGGCAACGGCGCGGTCTTCGACGTGGCCGCCAGTCCCGACGGCCGCACGCTAGCGGCCGGCGGAGGCGGTTCGGTCATCGAGGTCTGGGACGTCCGTGAGCCCACACACCCGGTGCCCATCAGGAATCCGCTGCGCGGACACACCGGGCCTGTGCTGGGACTGGCGTTCGACCAGACGGGCAAGATCCTGGCGAGCGCTGGCGTCGACGGCGTCGTCCGCTTCTGGTCGATGTCCGATCCCGCGAACCCCGTGGTGAAAGCGACACAGCTGAGAAACGCCGGCGGCGCGATCACCAAAGTCGCGTTCGGTCCTGCTCCCGATCACCTGCTCGCGATCGCCAATGCTGACGGCAGCGTATGGTTGTGGGCGCCCGATGGGGCCGGCTACCAGCTCCACGCCCAGCTCGTCGGGCACAACCAGTCCGCCTTCTTCGCCGCCTTCAGCCCCGACGGCCGAACGCTCGCGACTTCCAGCACCCACCCCACAGCCTTTCTGTGGACGACCAGTCCCGACGACATGATCGGGAGGATCTGCGGCACCGTCGGAGCGCCGCTGCGCCCTGAGGAATTGGAGCTACTTCTGCCTGACGACCCTGACCAGCGAATCTGCCACTGAGGCCAGTAGTAGAGCATGAAGTCGCCTGTTGACAGCCCGGCCGGCACGCGGAACACCGGAATGCCGATGGTGTCCATCAAACCCGGGGCGATTCACGAACACGTACCTTGCGATCACGCTGTGACCAGCGATCCGTCGCCGGGAGGATGAAAAAGGCTCCGTGTTTCGAGCGGGACACGAAAAACGAAGAGCTCCGGCATGCTGCAGTACAGAGGTTGAAAGTCTGGGGTTTCATGGCGATCGCGGGTTCATGACCAGGCCGGTGTGGGCCAGGAAGGCGTTCAGGAGGTCGGGGCGGTACTGCATCCGTTTGAGCCGGCTACGAATGACCTTGGCCAGGTCATCGAGAGTGCAGGGGGCCAGGTTGCCCAGGGCGCGCTTGAGGTGCGACCACACCATCTCCACCGGGTTGAGTTCGGGCGCGTAGGCCGGCCGGCAGGCAGAACACCGTCAGCCACGGGCGGGCCTCGATCAGGCTGCGCATCAGGGCATACACGTGGATGCCGGCGTTGTCCCAGATCAGCACGACCGGCCCGCCGAGCTGCTGATGAGCAGCGTCCACTATGCGGGCATAGTCGCTCTCGCCGAACCCTTGACGTTCGTGCTTGCGCCGCCGGTAGATCCTCATGCGGAAGATCAGCCGGGTCCGCCGGCCCGGCTTCACACAGAGCAGACCGGCCAGGTTGACGCGACCGGAGCCCTTGCCCGAGACGGTGACGATCGGGGTGTGTCCGCGGCGGGACCAGGTACGGGCCTTGGGCGGCCTCAGCGACTGGCCTGCTTCGTCGGCGAAGCAGATCCACGCGTCCTGATCCCGCGCCGTGGTCCCGCCAGCGGCCAGGTGCCCTTCACCCAGGTGGCGATGGCTTGTTCGTCGCGCTCGGCAGCCTTGCGCTGGGGCGCCTGCGGGCTCCAGCCCAGCCGGTGCAGCAGATAGGACACTCCGCGCGGGGTGTAGGTGATCTGGAACAACCGGCCGATCAGCACCGTGACCCGGGCCAGGGTCCAGCGCTGATCCTCGGTCCACCCCCAAACGGCAGGACCGGCGTCCAACGCCGCCTCCAGCCGCTGCACCTGCGCCTCACTCAGCCGGCAGCGCTGCCCACCGGGTCCTCTCGACTCCAGCGCTTCGGCTCCCGCGGTACGCCAGACCTTGTGCCAGACATAGGCCGACTTACGGGAGACCTCGGAGTTTCCTGGCCACCTGCGGCGGCGACATGCCCGCGGCAAACAACCCGGCAGCTTCCAAGCGGACCTGTTCATGCTTGGCTCGCGCCGCCGGGGTCAGACCACCACCATCCGAATAACGCATCTCACCGGCATACTCCCCAACGCCGACTCGCACAGGCAACCGCGCGGTGACACCTCAGTCTTTCAACCTCTGTAGGCGCCGGGATCGGCCTGATCAGCGGGCGGGGCGGCTCGTTGATCGGCCGACCGCTTCCTACCTGGTGGATCCCCAAGCGGCTGTCGCCAGCCGCACCTCTGGTGACAGTTGAGTATCGACCCCATCCAACGACGTCACTGCGGCGTCATATCTGTGACGGGACGAGGTGACCCGCCATCGCCACCAGCACATGAAGGGGCGTGACCATGAACCCTCCAGAGGATCACCTGGTCACCGGCCTGCTCCACGGGGCCGCGGGGAACGGCGCCGGGTCCTACAACAACTACGACGCATGGGCCGTGACGCTGGGCGGCGGGGACGTCACCTCAAACCAGGCTCAGCTTGTGACGGTCCATGAGGCGCTCCACGCCGCCTTGAACGACTGCACGTCCTTCGGTACATCTCTAGCCGCCTACGCGGTGCTCGGGCTCGACGATCCTGATCGGCGTCTCGCGCTCACCCGGTTGGTCGACATGTGCCGGACCGTGCATGAGGCCTTCGCAACGTACCAGAGCATCTGGCTGGTCGGCGGGGGAGATCTTGCCCTGCTCAAAGGCTATCCGTCCTACATCGACTGGTACCGGGACGCCAGCGACCTCGTAGGTCTACCCGATCATTTCCGCTCCAAGGAGATGATGATCGAGGCGGCCGTTCGGGCATGTATGCAGTCACGAGCCGTCGACCACCTGCTGCGGCGAGGTCTCACCGTCGACGTCGCCGAAACCGTGCCGCCGCTCGACCGACCAGATGTCCGCTTCGACCTACTGCACAGGCATGCTGACGCGGCATTCTGGTCCGCCGCGTGGTCCCGATGCTGTGACGCTGTCGGCGACATGCCCGCATGGCGGTCACTGAGAGCAGGCGAGGACGATCCGGCTCTACGGAAATCCACCTACTCGAGTGAATATCAGGCGACCTGGATGACCATCGCCCATCTTCTTCACGAAGAAGTGACGACGCTCCTTGGCCGACACGGCGCAGAGGTCCTTTCCTACGACGGACATCGTGACTTCACCGCTGAGCTGATCGCAGCCGTTGAGCAGGTCGCGCCGCATGCCCGTGGGCGGTTGATCGCGTCCGAGGATTCGGCGACGGCACAGGACGAGTCCTTCGAGATGTGGCGAAGGGAACGCTTGGTCGTCACATCTCACCCCCGGCCGGCGGTGCTGCATCAACTGGCCGGCCTGCCACGTGACCGACACATCGTCCTCGTTTCGGTACGCGGCCGCGACGCACATGTCTTCGCTACCGCGAGGCCAGCTTTTCGACTGCTCCAGCAATTTGAGTTCAGCGCACCTGACCGCGCCTACCTACAGAATCTTGGTTGCGCTACGGTGGTGACCGTACGTAGCGCGGCAAGTGATGACGAGCCGGTCGACCTCACGGTACTCGAAGATCCGGGGCAATTGAAGGCCATCGTTTCCGCGTGGAAAGGGTCGCCTCGAGTATTCGTGAACGTCGCTCTGTCGTCATTGGGCGACATCGCCTGGCGTGATCGCTGGTCAGGGGCCTTGCGGAGGACGCAATTGACCGGCCTGCTGGATCTTTCTCCCTTCGCCCAATTCGACCTGTGGCGGCAAGACGGAGAACCACTGGCATACGTCCGGGGAACGGTCAGGGACGTTGACAGCAAACCGTGCGCGGTCTTCGCTTGCATAGTCGGCGACACCAACCTCCCGCTGCTCCTACCGTGCACTGGCGTGACGGCTCAAATCCTTGAACAATACCTGGAGCAGACCTTTCCCGCCGCCGTCGAGGATCTTTCCCTGCTGGAGGGGAGCCTGGAGACTGTGCAATTGACCATGAGCCACCTGCTGGCCGAGGAACACTCCTTCGACATGTCCGCCTACCACTGGGAAGAGCCCGGAGGGCAAGCTTGAATGATTTGGAAGCGTTCCTCGTTCAGCACCTACCTGTCGATGTCCCAGACAAGGGACGTGTATCCAGCGCCGCGCTGGAACAACTCTGGAGCGAACTGTTCCCTGACGACAACTACTCTTCGCGGCGAGGCCGGGAAGCTTTCCTCAAAGCTGTTCAGACCACAGCGACCGGCTCTAGCGGGCAGGAACAGCTGGAATTCCGGCCCGGCGGCTGGGAGGTCAACCTCGGCAAGGGGCTCGCGCAGACAGTCGTGGCTACCGCCCTCCTCGGCGGAATCCTGGTGATGCTCGGTACGGCAGGACTTCCGGCCGCCGTCCTCACCGCGGTCATCCCTCTCCTTTTCGACGTGAGCAGGACCCGGCTGACTGATAGTCAGGACTATGTCCTGGCCGAACTGGTCGTCAATCCCGCCGTGCTGAAGGGAGAACTGACAACCGACCAGCTCTACGAGTCACTCTCCGCCGAAACCCGCCGAAGCATCACCCGGCTAGAATTCCGCGATTTCCTCGACGCATTCCGTCGCGCCGGTCTCGCGGATCACAAATCCGACGACCGCGTCATCCTTCGCCCGGCCGATCAGGCGCGATTTCGCATAACCTTCCGTTAGTGTAGGGATCGAATATTCGATCCCTACACTAACCTGCAGTCTTTGGCAGGCTTGCCCATCTTGAGCGTTGTCGTCTGAGCGGTTGCTCAGATATGCTTGAGCAACACTTAAACCCGGAAGCTGGAGACCAGCACGTCCAGCCAAGCCACAGCTCGGACGCGGCGACTGAAGTATTTGAGCCTCACAGGTTGCTGAGCTGCGAGCAACGGGTGCAATCACTCGCGGACGGTTGCTCGATGGTTGCTCGGACGCGTTCGATCTGCCATGAAGCGCGAGCTCGTCCCGCCCTACGCAGAAGCGCCGAGATTGGGACAAATTGCATACACAATACTGATGGTCAAGAGCGCATGGTTGCTCGGTGGTTGCTCGCGTGTAGGTAATACGATGCAACATCCGCCGGCACTTCCTGGCACGACTGTGGAGACAAATCCAGTTACAGGTACACAAAACGGCACTCCGAGACAAGGAATGATACTAAGGGAACTGACTCATAAACCGTGGGTCGTGGGTTCAAGTCCCACCCGCCCTACTCTTCAATGCCACGCCCGACCTGGGGTCTCTCGGTTCTCGCCAGCCTCTGATCTCGATTTTGATCATGGTTGGTTGCTCTGCGGCTGCCCATCGGCGCAGGTCGTGTAATCTGGTAGATCATTTAGACGGTCAACGTCACGGCAGGCCCGGGGAAGACCATGAGAATGTCGAGCCAGAACAACCTCCATGGCCTACTCCGCCAAGCAGCAGCAGCGTGGTCAACTGTCGGCCTGTGACACACGGTTCCCCTCGCCTTCGTCTCGAAGTCAAGCGGACTTTCGGTCCGCTGGTCACTCATTCCATGAGTTAACGCACGGCCAGCCCACCGATTGCCAGAAGCGAAGCTCGTGCCACAGCACCCTCGACGCCTTCGACCGTGCGTGACACCGGCAGATGCCTGCGCAGCACCTCGATTACCGAGAGAAAGCAACGCCGTGTCGAAACGCTCGCCGTGTCGCGAAGTGGCGCAGCACGCGTACCTTATGGCTCTACGATGTTAAAGGGGTGGCAAGAGCGTCTCGTGGGGAGTCGACCGCCGACAGTCCTCCTGGATCCGCCAGGTGGCGTGCTCGACCACGGCGAAGCAGTACAGCCGCGCAGGCATGACCGTCTCGACGCTGCAGAAGTCGCAGGCCTAGGTTCCGGACGCCTGGGCCTTGAGGAACGGAGGCCACGTCGGGCCGTCACGTTGAGGCTCCGATGCCGTCGCGGATGGGCGTCAGGTCGGTGATCACGGTCACGTACTTGTCGCCGCGGCGGGTGTGGCGCCACACATGTTCGTCCACCCCGATCACCGTGACGCCGTCGAACCTGCCGGGATCATCGATCAGCACGCGCTTGCCCTCCGCCAGGGCAGCATCGTTGGCGGTGTTCCATGCCACTCCGAGGCCCTCGGCGACACGGGCGACAGTGAGGTGCTGGACGATGATGCCTTCCAGGGCCCACCGCAGACCCCGGCGCGACAGCTTCGCCCTCGGCTCAGCCGCCGTGATGGTGTCCTGGCGCCACACGTGCCCGCAGCCGGTGCACCGATAGCGGCGCACGACGACCTCCAGGGTCGTGGGGCGCCAGCCCAACGGCTCGTGCGCCAACCGCCGGGTCACGGTGTCACGCGGCGTCCCTTCGCATCCGCAGCGCCGGCACCACTGGTCGGGCTCGACCACCCGACACGCCAGCACCGCGCGATCCGGTTCGAGCCGCTGCCCGATGACTTCGAGGCCGAGCTCGTCGAGCCGGCAGAAGGTGGTCAGGTCAGGGCAGCCGAAGCTTCGGCCAGGGGCAGCGTCAGGCACGGCGAGTAGTCGCGTCCGGGCCCGCCGCCGAAGGTCGCTCACGCGTGCTTCGACTGGGCGTTGGCCTTTGCGAGGCTAGCCTTGATGGTCGGCATCTGGCGCTTCGTCCCTGTCGCCGCCAACGGGCATGCCGACAAGGCGTGCGCTCTCGCGCCACAAGGCTTCGATGCGGACAGGATCGGTCGTGTGCGAAGCGGTGCTGGTAGCCGTGCGATCCACGAAGAACGAGCCGGTGACGCCCTCGACCGCGGGGTCCGTCGCAAGCCAGAGCGGGGTCTGGGCGCCAGCCTCGCTGGCGGGCGTGAACAGGTTCAGCGTCGAGCCGAAGAGCTTCAGCGCGCCCCGATCGTGCCGGCCAAGGCCGGTTCCCTTGATGATGCCCGGGTGGGCTCCGTTGATGGTCGTGGCGGTGCCGGCGAGGCGCTGGGCCATCGCATAGACGAACATCGTGTTCATGTTCTTGGTCCGGGCATAGGCTACGAACGGCCGGAAGCTGGGCGGCCAGCCGAGTCCCCGTCGAGTCTCGGTATTCAGGTCATCCAGGTCGACCGGCACCCGCGCGAGCGCGCGCGGCGATGCGCCCACGACGATGAATCGCCGCGCAGCTGCTGGCAGGTTCGCTGCGAGCAGGCGCAGCAGGAGATACGGCGCCAGGTGGTTCACCGCAAGGGTTCGGTGCAGGCCAGCAGGCGTGCGGTCGTCCAGCGGTGCGATCACCGCGGCGTTGCTGACCACCACACTCGGTTGGCGCGGGATCAGTCGCTGGGCCAACGCGCGCACCTCGGCCAGGTCGGCAAAATCGACCGGGTCGATCTCGATGCTCGCCCCGGGGACGGAGTGTGCGACCCGCTCCGACGCCCAGCTCAGGCGCTCCAGGCTGCGCGCGACCATGATGACCGTGGCGCCCGCATCAGCGAGACCGACCGCGATCTGCTCGCCGATGCCTCCGCTTGCCCCGGTGATTACTGCGACTGGGTTCGACATGCCACCAGCGTCCGTGCAACGACCTGGGTCGTTCCAGGTACTACCAGTACCATCCGGTGATCATGCTGCGGGTGGGACAGTGAGGGCATGAGTCTCGAACTGTCCCGTGCGTTGCGCTCCTGGCGCGAGCGGGTGACACCGGCCGAGGTCGGGATACCCGACGTTGGGCTTCGGCGGACGCCCGGGCTGCGCCGAGAGGAGCTGGCAGCACTGGCTGGGATCTCGGTCGACTACCTCGTCCGGCTCGAGCAGGGACGCGCGCGACACCCCTCACCGCAGGTACTGGGGGCGTTGGCCAGGGCACTGAGGTTGTCCGCCGCGGAACATGACCTGCTCTGGCGCGCGGCCGGCACACAGACGCCGGCGTCCGGATGCGTCCCGCAGCACGTCGGGCCGGGTGTCGCACGAATCATGGACAGTCTCGCCCACACACCGGTGGCCGTGTTCACCGCCAGCTGGGACCTGGTCGTGGCAAACGCGCTGTGGGTCTGCTTGTTCGAACTGAGCGAGCGGCTACCGGCCCGAGAACGGAACTTGGTCTGGCGCCACTTCCGAGACCTGCCGAACCACGTGGTCCACACCAAGGAGGAACACCAGCAGTTCGGACGACAGCTCACTGCCGACCTTCGGCGTGCCACCGCCGTGTACCCGAACGACCGCACCCTCGCCGAGCTGGTCCGAGACCTCCGCGAGAGCAGTTCCGATTTCGTTGAGCAGTACGACACGTTCGCTCTTACCCCGCGCAGATCACAGCCCAAGACGATCGACAGCCCCGCGGTCGGCCTCGTCACGCTGGACTGCGACGTGCTCACGACATTGGACTCGGACCTCCGAGTAATGGTGTACAGCACCCGTCCGGGAACTGACTCCGCCAGCAAGCTCGACCTGCTCCGCGTCGTTGGATCGGCACAGTTCGGGAGCTGACTACACATAATTCGTGGGTCGTGGGTTCGAGTCCCGGACCCGGCCCTGGGTAGCCGCCTGCTCATGGTGATGCAGTTCGTCGAGGGCACGGGAGTCGACGACGTCGTCGCCGAGCACGGGCCCCTTCCGTTGGGATGGGTCGCGTCCATTGGCGCCCAGACCGCCGCCGTGCTGGCGGCGGCACACGAGCTCGGCATTCTACATCGCGATCTGACGCCGCCCAACCTCATGCTGCGCCGGGACGGTTCCATCCAGGTGGTGGACTTCGGCCTGGCCCTGATGGACGATCCCAAGCTGACCAAGCTGACCAGGACCGGTCAGCAGCTCGGCACCGCCGCCTACATGTCCCCCGAGCAGGTCAGCGCCGGTAAACCCACGGAGAGGAGCGACATCTACTCTCTGGGCGCCGTGCTGCACGAACTCCTCACCGGTCGGCACCTGTTCACCGGACCGTCCGAATACAGCGTGATGGAACAGCACATCAACGCGCCTCCCGTAGCAGTCGGGCAGCTCCGACCGGATGTGCCACGGGAGCTGGACGAGCTGATTCTGGCCATGCTGGAAAAGCAGCCGGAAGACCGCCCTACGACGGCGGCCGAGGTGCACGATCGGCTCATGCCGTACCTCGCGGGGACGGGACCGCTCGGCGACATGACAGCTCCCGGCTCAAGCCCTGTCCGGATGTACGCGCACGCGATCAGCCGCACTCTCACTGACGGGGCCCGATCAGGAGTTCCCGTCATGAGAAACGCCCCGGCGGATGACGACTTCAGCCGCAGCGACATCGGGCGCGCTCGCAGAGAGGCGATGTCACTGGTCAGAGAGTCGCGCTATGGCGATGCGGCAGGCATACTCGCCGAGGTCGCCGTCCCGGCAAGCCGCAACTTCGGCGCGACCGACCCGGACGTGATCGGCCTGCGCGGACAGCTCGCGGATGTCCTGTTCGCAAGCCAGGACCATCGGCAGGCCGCACGCGAGTTCCGGCAGCTCGCGGACGACCTGCTCCTGCAGCCGGAGCCTGACCACGAGCACATTTCCCAATGCAGGCTGCAGGAAGCGACCTGTCACGTCCACGCGGGCGATCCCGGGCTCGCGCTCCACATCATGCGCGAGCTGCTGGCGGATGAGATGAGCCGTTTCCCCGAGGACGACGCGCGGCTCTTGGAGTTGCGGCGCCAGATAGGCGAGCTGGAAGTCGGCGTCGGCGATGTGGACAAGGCTCGCGTCACACTCACGGACTTGCGGAATGACCTCACCAGACTCTATGGCCCAGACCACGGCGCGACGATCCGCGTGTCCGAGTTGCTGGCAGGTCTTTCCTGACGGCGTTCGCCCTTTGCCCGCCCGAATCGCGCTCGTGTCCAGGGCAGTTAGCGAAGCGCACCCAGGCGACCGGGCAGGCGTTCGCCAACGAAGTCGTACACTCTCTCACTCAGGGCGGGTAGTGCGACCTGGCCCGCACAGTGACGATCCGTTTCAGCAGCCCAGGAGGTCGGTCGGCGTGACTGTGCCAGTTCATTCAGGGAGTGGCGAGGTCGCATCGGTGGCCGGCAACGGCCTACGGCTGCAGATTCTAGGTCCGTTGCGGCTGTGGCGGGGCGATGAGGAGCTCGATGCGGGTCCGCGGCAGCAGGCCTTCTTGCTCGCGCTGCTGCTGGCCCGGGAAGGGCGGCTGATCAGCACGGCCGAGCTGGTCGATCTGATCTGGGACGACGACGCCCCCGCCAGCGCGGTCAACGTCATCCACAAGTACGTCGGCACACTGCGGCGCCTGCTGGAGCCCCCGCTGCCGGTGCGCGGCAGCGGCTCCTACCTGCGGCGCCGCGGTAGCGGCTACATGTTCGTGGCCAGGAACGGCATCTTGGATCTGGCCGTCTTCCGGCAGTCCGTCCAAGCCGCCGGACAAGCCGTCGCGCGGCAGCAGCGTGAGGCGGCGCTGGACTGCTATGTGAAGGGGCTGGAATTATGGCAGGGCTCCACGGGCGAGGGCCTGGCCTACGGACCGGCCGCGATGCCGATCTTCGCGGGGCTGGACAGCGAGTTCCTGTCCACGTGCGCGGCGGCTGCCGAACTCGCCCTCTCGCTCGGTCGGCCTGAGCGCGTACTACCGCCGTTGCAGCTGGCCGCCACGATGTCGCCGTTGCACGAGCCCGTACTGGCGAGCCTGATCACCACCCTGGGCGCCGCCGGGCAGCAGGCACAGGCCCTGTCGGTGTATCAGACGGTCCGAGCCCGCCTGACCGAGGAACTCGGCATCGATCCCGGCCCCGCACTGCGGGCCGCGCACCAGCGCGTACTGAACAACGCCCCGGCCCCGCCGGTGCGGATGACCGACGGGCAACCACCCGCCCCTTGGGGGCGAACACCCGGCAAGCCGCCCGCTGTGGGTCTGGTCGGCCGCGGCGCGGAGCTCACCGTGCTGCGGCAGGCGACCGAGACGGCACTGGCCGGCGGCAAAGGGCTCATCATCATCGAGGGTGAGCCCGGGGTGGGCAAGACCCGCCTGCTGGAAGAGAACGCCGCCGAAGCGGAACGGCGCGGTGCGCTCGTCGTGTGGGGCCGCTGTCTGGAGGGCGACGGCACGCCCTCGATGTGGCCCTGGGTGCAGGCTGCCGGCACGGTGCTTGACGCGCTGCCCGTCACAGCACGGCAGAACTGGCTGACCACCGAATTCGGCCGCCTGCTCGACCCGGGCGACGAAGCCGTCGCGCCACGGCCCCTGCCGGACGGCAGGGCCCAGTTCCGGCTGTTCGAACAGGTCGCGGCCGCGATCGGCGAGGTCTCCGCGCTGCGGCCGGTCCTGCTCGTCATCGACGACCTGCAATGGGCCGACGTCACCTCGCTGCAGTTGTTCAGCCACCTGGCGGCACGGTTGCCGACCGGCGCGACGGTCATCGGCGCGCTGCGTGACCGTGCGCCCGTGCCAGGTACGGAGTTGTCGCGGATGCTCGCCGCGGTCAGCAGGGTCTCCGGCCAGCGCCGTATCCGCCTGGGCCCGCTCAGCCAGGCCGAGGTGGCCGAACTCGTCCACGAGGAGACAGGCCAGGCGCCCAGCCCGGACACCGCCCGCGACATCCACGCCCGAACCGCGGGCAACCCGTTCTTCGTCCGCGAACTGTCACTGCTCCTCAGCACCGGCGGCATGCTCGGCGAGAGCCAGGCATCGGCTCGGGCCGGAGTGCCGTCCACCGTCCTTGACGTGGTGCGCGACCGGCTGGCCGACCTCGACGACGGCGCCCGGGGGCTGCTGCAGGTCGCCGCGCTCATCGGCCGCGACATCGACCTCCGCCTGCTGGCCAATGCCGCCGGCCTCGACGTCCAGGTCTCTCTTGACCGTCTGGGGCCTGGGGAAGCGCTCGGCCTGCTCGAACCCGCGCCCGGGAACCCGTTCTCCCTGCGCTTCTCGCACGACCTGGTCCGCGAAGCAGTCGCCAGGACGACCCCGCAGTCGCGCACATCCCGGCTGCACCTACACGTCGCCGACGCGCTCGAGCGCACCGACGCGCTTGGCGACCGTGCCGCCGAGCGAGTCGCCCACCATCTGTGGTCGGCCGGCCCGCTCGCCGATCCGCACCGGACCGTGACGGCGCTGGTGCGCGCGGGCCGCCGGGCCGCGACCAAGTTGGCGTTCGAGGCCGCCGAGCGGCAGTTGCGGACGGCCGTGCAGGTCGCGCGGGCGGCGAGCCTGGCCGAGCTGGAGTTGTCCGCCCTGTCCCAGCTGATCGCGATCAGGGGAATGCTCACGATGTACGGCACCTCGGCGGTCGATCTGCTGGAACGAGCGGAGCACCTGGCCAGGGGGCTTGGGCGGGAACTCGACGCCACCGTCTTCCTCTACTCCCGCTGGGCGGCGCATGCCCAAGGCCTCGAGCGCGATCACAGCAGGCCGCTGGCGCGACGGATGCTGGAGCAGGGCGAGACGTCCTCCGATCCGCTCGTGCGCGCTTACGGCCTGCAGACGTGGGGACTGCAGCAATTCACCGAGGGAGATAACGAGGAGGCGTTCCGCTGCCTGAGCGAGGCGGGCCGCATCCTGATGACCCGCGGCGGCCCGCGCGAGCAGGACCCCGTCTGGTACGACCTGAAACTGCTGATGATCGGAAAGCTCGCTGAGACGACCGCGCTGCACGGGGACGTCGACGGGGCGCGATCGTTGCTCGACATGCTGGAGGCCGCAGGCGATTCCCCCTTCACGGTCGCTGTGTGGGCCGCCCACACGTCGAGGACGGAGGCGTTCATCGGCGACCCGGTCCGAGCCCTGCGCGCGGCGGAACGTGGGATAGCCGCGGATCCTCACTTCTCCTTCGTGTTCCTCGGCACCTACCAACGGATGGTCCGGTACTGGGCGCTCGCCAAGACCGGCCGGGATCCGGCCGGCGCGGCGGCGGAGGCCGAGCGGCTCATCGCGACCAACCTCCTCAATCCACAGCGCGCGAGTGTCACGATCTTCATCGGCTATCTCTGTGAGATGTGGCTGGTCGCCGGAGCGCTCGACCAGGCCGCCGCGGCCCTCGACCAGGCCGAGGCCTGCCTCGACCGCTACAACGAGGGCTTCGCGGAGGGCTTGCTCCTGCTGCTGCGGGCCCGGCTGCTGCACGCGAGCGGGAAACCCGTCGCCGAGGTCAGGGCGGCCGCCGACAGATCCCGTACGGTGTCCATCGAACGTGATACCCACCTGTTCGCGCGGCATGCGGAAGAGTTCCTGGCCACCTTGGACCACCCACCGGCTGTCGGCTGACGAGGAGCGCCCGCGGCTGCTTCACTGCCGGCCGGAGCGAGGCGGGGTGGCGGTGCCGTAGAGGCGCTTGGCATGCCGAGCGTACAGGCGCGGGGCGATCAGCGGCATGATCAGCCTGGCCACCAGCGGTGCGTGAGAGAGTACTTCCTTGACCACGTCGGGATCGCCCTCGTACATGGCCATGCCGAGGACGAGTGGCAGGTCCGTTTTGGGGCTGTTCGACAGGCTGTGCTCACCGAGCTGGGCCCATTCGGCGGCGGTGACGAGCTTTTCCGCGAGAGGAAGGACCTCCTCCTCTTCCAGGGCCATGTGCTCCAGCAGCCGGTCGCACAGCACGTCGAAGGCCACGGCGAGGCTCTCGCCGTTGCGGGCCGTGTGCTTCCACACCGGCAGCAGCGCGCTCACCTCATCGAGGCCCGCCTCGATACCGTGGTGCTGCTCCTCCATCTCCGGCACGATGGCCGACGCCTCCGCACCGCCGCGCTCCATGAGGAGCGGCCAGAGAATGATGTCCTCTCCCTCATGGTGCAGATGCAGGGCGAGAGAAAGGCGCTCGGCATGTCTCGCGACGACCGCAGAACGTTCGGTGTCCCCCGAAGCCACGTCCCGGACGAGCTGAGGCAGGAGTGTGAACTCCCGGCGCATCATCGTGTGCACCATGAACATGTCACGCACGTCAGCCATAGGCTGGTTCACTGCGACCTCATCAAATAAATCTATGGATATTCCGGATGGCGACGAACCTCTTCCCGCAAAGGGCCCCAGCGATGAGCTCGCTGGAGGCCCTCAGGCCGCCGGATCACGCATCCGGCAAGGCAATCGCAGCCGATGAATCAGCTCTCGGTGTGCAGGCTGTATGTCAGGGAACCGTAGCTCATGTAGCCGAGAATCTTCGAGACCGGCGAATAGGTCGATATAGAGTTCTTGTCGCAGATCTCGGTGTCCGCATTGTTGATTTGAGAGAGAATTCCGTACGCCGTGTGGTCGTTCTCGCTGAACAGCGGTCCACCGCTGTCGCCCTGCCTGCGGCAGATGTCCATCCACAACCCGCCGTCCTTGGCGATGACCTTGCCGCAGGCGGTGCTGTTCGACACCGCGCCGGTCGAACACGCGACCCAGCCAAGCTGGATCTGTTCATATTGCCAAAGGCCCGTGATCTTGAACTGGGTGGTATTTTTCGAGATCACCATGTTCCTCGGCTGCTGCGACCAGTACTTCGAGTACTCCATTCCTCCTCTCGTGACGTACGGCGTGATGGCCGCATCCACCGGATACCCATTGAAATACGTGTTACCGTCCCAGTGCCCAACGGGATGGCCCGTGTGGAAGGAGTAGTATTCGTCATTTTCGAAACAGTGCCCCGCCGTAAGCGTGTACACCCAGCCGTTCGTACCCTTCACATTGAAGCCGTTGGTGCACGTCTTGTAGAGGCGTCGGTAGTTCTGGTCGTACATTTCCAGTCTTACGCCACCGCGCATCGGAGCGCTGCAATACGAGATGTTGCAAGCCGCATTCGTCATGGGCGGCGTATCAACCACGGCGACGTCCAGGTCAGCGACCGCGGCCAGCCGGCCGGCCGAACTGCGTGCCGCGGCGGCGGCCTGGTGATACAGCTCCACGCGGTTCTTCTGCTCGTTGATCACCGGTGCCTGCTCGGGCTTGAGTCCCAGACGGGCACTGATGTCGGCGGCCTTCGCCTGAAGGTCTTTAAGGGAGTGCTGTGCGGCCACGATGCGGATGTGACCATGGTCAGGGACCGCGCTCAACGCGGGAGCGAGCGCGTCAGGGGCGGTGCTCGCGACCGCAAGCACACCGCCGTTGTCCTGGTCGATCCAGGACCCCGCATAGGTCTCGGCATAGTCGCGGGCGAGAACCTTCTGCAGAGCCCCCGCGGTCTGCTGCAGCTCCAGACGGCGTATCGCCTCACCGACGCTGATGCCGTAGGTCTTGGTCAGATACTCGACGGAACCGGGAACATCCGCCGGTCGCAGCGGGGTGGGCGCGGCCAGCCGGACGGCGGGGGCGGCCAGCGCCGTATCGGGAACGGTGACCAGGCCGGCGACCACGACCAGGCTGAACGCCGCGGCCACCCTCCAGATCGCTCTTCTTCTTCGCACGGGGGGTCGTACCTTTCTTCTGTTTCCGGAACTCGGCTCTTTCACGTGCACCTTGTCAGGCGGGTGTGGAGCGGAAGTTGATGGATTCTTGATGATTTCTGAAGCGGACAAGCGCAGCCTCGAAGTAGTACTTCCTGAACAAGCCGACCGACCCGGCCGTGAGGGCGTGAGCGTGCGCGCCGGACAGAGACGCGGTACCGGCGGGCGCGGCGACAAGAAAAGCGCCCTACTCCCGGACACTTAACCTCAGGACGCACTCACGACAGTTTTATCGCCGGACGATCCAATTCCCGCATCACTCTGCACGAGCGAACCTGTTCGCCCCGCCCCTCGTACGAGATGGCGGAGAGGCCTGCTGGGGACCTGCCCGCCGCGCCCGAGACGGCGAGCGTCGCGGCCCGACCAACTCCTTCTTCTTAGTGTCGACAGACACGACCGGATCTTCGGCTTCCTGATACCGCTTGACCTGCTCGTTGATGTAACGGAACTGGCCGTCGCGGTCCTGGTGCTGCTTGCCCTCGATCGTCTTGGCGTTGCCCTGAAGACTGAATCCCTCCTGCCGCAGAATGCCGGCGACCGTGTCAGCGGAGACCTTGTGCCCCTGCCGGGTCAGCTCGGCCGCCAGCTTGCGGGTCGACTTCGTCGTCCATCGCAGCGGTGACATCGGGTCCCCACGCTCGTCCGGCTCGACCAGCGCCAGCAACGCCGGCCGCAGTCCGGAATCGAGCTCGATCAACCGCCTAAGGCCCCCACCTGGACGACGCACCCGTCCCAACGGCTCGTCACCGGCCTCCAGCTCGGTCACCCCCGGCGACACCGTCGCCTCCCGGACTCCAGCAGCCCGGGCGACGCTCGGATCCCTCCGTGGCCCAGCGCCCGGGCCTCCGCGCCCAGTAACAGCCGGCGCTGCCGCTCATCCAGATGGGGCAGAATCGCCTCGAACTTCGCCTCCAGCATCCCCACAGTCTCCACCGATACGGCCATACCAGACCATCGGACGAAAACGGCAGATGCTACGGGTTATTGATCGGCAAGCCCTTAGCTACGTGGCCTTGGCTGTCACGCGAGAGGATCGACCAACTCGGCGGTGTCGGCGAGTTGGGAGGACTGATCTCTTGTCGGTCCGCCCCACACTCGATATTTGCGCGACGGCCTGTGCCACCCTCCCTACGGCTTGGATCAGCTTGCCGCAAGCGTTTGTAACAGGCGGTCAAAGGCAGTGACATCTGCGCACTCGACCGAACGAGCGAAGGAAATCTCCCTCGCGCCCTTGTTGAGTCTTTTCGGAAATCGACGTAGGTTGGAATTGTGACACAATTCCGATTTGATATTCAAACCGTGAACGGCCTCGATCGCCCCGAGCACCGCCGTAGCAGTTTCCGGGTGAATCATGACTTCGATTACCTGACGAATGGCCCGCATACGGTCTAAATAGATCGTCACATGGCTTGCTGGATGACTCAATTCGCCGACGTACTTCAATAGATGGGTTGATTCATATCCCTGACCGGCCGCAACGTTGACGAGGTGCTGCTCGAACTCCGCGAGAGGGAACCTGCCGAGATCCACTGGGACTCCTGACCGACGTCGATCCACTATTCAGCCTCAGCCAACGCAATGTCCACCCTCATGGCTTAGGCGACCCATAAGCCCCCTGGCAGCCGTCAGGCGCTCACCTTCAATTGGTGGACACGCTGCTTGGACAAACCCATGACACGTGCCGTATCCGGCTCCGACCAGTGGCTCGTCAGCACCCTCGCGGCCTTGACCGCTAGTTCCGCAGCGCGCTTGGCATGCGCTTCGGCCAGTTCCTTCTCGCGACTGTATTCCGCCACCACTCCCGCCACCTCCTCAGGGAGATCGAAGACGAACTCCACGGCGGGAGTCTCCTCGGGCCATGCCCAGGCGTGAATCTCCGCCAAGTCGCGCTCCAGTTGGGACAAGGAGCTTGCCACACCGACTCCTTCGACCTCACCGGTAGGGCAGCGCGACACCCACCGCCGGTTTTCATAGGTGACGACATACGTAATCGTCTTGCTCATCGACTCATCCTCTCTACGACCGCCTCCAGCCGCTTGACGGCTTCGCGAAAGAGCTCCGGGTCGCGATCCGGGTTGGCAGGAATCATGACGGGGACCGAGATGACGCCATCCTTGATCACACATAGCGCGCACATGTCGCCTTTGAGGTGGTACAGCCAGTCAGCCGTGGCGCCTGCGGCCGCCACGATTGTTGCCACCTCGGCGAGCTGCCGCATGTGTGGGGGAAGGATCTCGGACATGACGAGGAGCTTACCGCACTAGGAAGCATCTTCCTAGTGTGATAGGAGCATGCCTCCTAGCGCGCAGCCCTTCCTTGGTCGCAATCGTCCGGGATCGCTGGCTCCGCCGAACGGCTCGGCCGTACCCTGGCCTCACTACTCACCCCGGGAGGTTCCGCGTGCCGCGGCTCGCCTTCGCCAACAGTTTCTGGGAGAGCTTCGACGCTCTGGAGAAGCCGGTCAAGGCGGGCGTGCGTAAGGCCATGAAACGGTTCCAGCAGCTCGCCATCGCCGCGCTGTACGCCGACAAGGGCCTGCACCTGGAGTCGGTGGTGAACGCGCGGGACCCGAGGATGCGTACCATCCGCGTCACCGAGTTCTGGCGCGGCGTGGTCCTGGCGCCCGACGACGGCACTGACACGTTCCTGCTGCTGAACGTCGTGCCGCACGACGAGGCCTACGGGTGGGCGGCCAAGCGGCTCTACACCGTCAACTCCGCCCCGCACGCCCTGGAGGTGCGCAACGTCGTAGCCATCGAGCAGCTCACCCCGGCCCTTGAACAGGCGGCAGCCGAGGCACCAGTACTGCTGTTCGCGAAGCACTCCGACACCGTGCTGCGTGATCTCGGCATCGACGACCAGATGCTGCGCGCCGTCCGGACCATCATCGACCAGCCTCAGCTGAACGCGTTCGCCTCGCTCCTGCCCGAGGACCAGTTCGAGGTGCTGCGGTATCTCGCGGAGGGGTTCTCGCCCCAGGAGGTCTACCAGCAGGTCGTGGCCGAGCGCCGCCCCGCCGGTACCTCTGCCGACGCGGACCAGAGCCTTGAGCGGGCGATCATCAACACCACGACCCGCATCACCCTGGTCAGCAGCGCGGACGAGCTGACCGACGTGCTCAGCAAGACGTTCGCCGCGTGGCGGGTCTTCCTGCATCCGTCGCAGCGACGCGTCGCGTACCGCCCCTCCTACAACGGGCCGGCGCAGGTGACGGGCGGTCCGGGAACGGGCAAGACGGTGGTCGCGCTGCACCGGGTCAAGCACCTGCTCGGCCGCTCGCCCGGCAGTCGGATCCTGCTCACGACGTACACCACCGCGCTCGCGGCGGCGCTGCGGGAGAATCTCGAGCTGCTTCTCGACGACGAGAAGCAGCTCGCGAGGGTGGACGTCACCACGGTGAACGCCTTCGCCTACCGCGTAGTGCGGGCACTGGCCGGCCGCACGCCGAAGATGATCGGGGACGCCGACGAGCGGCAGGCCTGGCGGCATGTCATCCGGCGGCTGGACCTTCCGTGGACCGAGCAGTTCCTGCACCAGGAGTACCGGCATGTCGTCCTCGCGCAGCGGATCAATTCGCGGACCGAGTATCTCCAGGCGCCCCGGCGTGGCCGGGGCACGGCGATCGGGCCGCGGCAGCGGGAGCAGGTCTGGGATGCGGTGGAGGCGTTCACGGCGGAACTCCGCAGCGGCGGTGTCAGCACCCACCTGCAGCTCTGCGCGGAGGCGACCCTGCTGCTCGGCGGCTCCAACCTGAGGCGCTACGGCTACGACCACGTCATCGTGGACGAAGCGCAGGACCTGCATCCGGCGCAGTGGCGGGTACTGCGCGCTGCCGTCCTCGACGGCCCGGACGATCTCTTCATCACGGGCGACCCGCACCAGCGGATCTACGACTCCAAGGTGTCACTCAGCTCACTCGGCATCTCCGTGGCCGGGCGGAGCGGCCGGCTGCGCATCAACTACCGCAGCACGGCGGAGATCCTGACCTGGTCGACCGGCCTGCTTGACGGGTCGCTCGTTGAGGACCTGGGCGGACAGGGCAACGAGAGCCTGTCCGGCTACCGGTCCCTGCTGCACGGCAAGCGCCCTCGCACGGCCGCTTTCCCGGGCGAGCAGGCCGAGGTCGCGGCGGTCGTGGACCGGGTCCGGGATTGGCTCGGGCAGGGAGTGCGGCCGGGCGAAATCGCCGTGTGCACGCGTTTCAACATCCTGCTGAACAAGGATCGACGTGCCTGCTCAGCGACATCGTCATCGTCGACGAGGCCGACTCGGTCCAGATGAAGCTGGATGAGATCTTCGCCCCCTCGGCGACACTCGTCCGCCCGGATCCCGACTCCTGGCTCGACCAATTGCACACACACAAGATCGAGGAGCTCTCGCGGCGCGGCCGACTGCCCCTCACGGACCAGGACATCGAGCGGTGGAACTCGGCGCTGACCGTCGTCACCGCCGCCACCGACCGGCTCTACCGGCTGCTCATCTCCGGTGAGGAGCTGCGTGAGTGGGCGGACATCGAGTACTTCAGCCCGTGGACCCTGCAGGAGAAGCTACTCGGGGACTGGTTCGGCGAGCAGCACCCGGGCCCCGATGGTGTGCATGACGAGCGGCAGATGTACGAGCCCTACGACGACGATTCTCCAGATGCCGACGAGAGCCATCTCTTCCTGGGCTCTCTCCGTTCACAGCTCACGGAGCTCCTGGATGCCTTCCGCGACGATCCGCTGGGCGACTCCGGCCCGTACGACACGAGCACCGACGACCTGATCGACACCACGCGCGACCTCCTGCACACCCTCAACACGGCCCGTACCCGCGCCCGCGTCAAGGCTCTGCTGAACAAGCTGATCCAGGGCACACCTGCCTCCGCGCGGGACGACGCCTGGCGCGACCTGACCTGCCGGCGGCTGGAGTTCCTGCTCGTGCTGTCGGCTCTTCACCAGCGGCTGGAGCGCCTGACGTTCCTCTGGCCCCAGGTCGAGGCCGCCCTCCGGCTGGACTCCACCGGCAACGAACTGGCGAGGCGACCGCCGCTCGACTACGCGCCGCTGATCCCAGAGGCCCCGATGGGCAACGTCCTCGGTTTCCAGTACCTCCCGGACGAGCGGGAGCGCGACGAGGACGGCAACCACAGCGGCACCCTGCGCTTCTTCCGGTGCGCGGGCGTGGGCCGGGAACTGCTTCTCTCCCTCCACGAGCTGGGCGCGGACCCGGGTCAGGGACGCCCGGGCCCGCACGTGGTGCTCATGTCCGGCACCAGCTGGGCCGGAGCGTCGACCCGCGCCCACGTCCTGGCGCCGGTGGCCGCCGTGCTCATGCCGTCGGAACGCTCGCTCGACGCGGTGGGAAAGTCGCGGTTCGCTACGCGCTTCCTCTATGACGCCGACGGAACGCCCATGAGCCTGTCCGGCACCGACCCCAGGGTCCGGCCGGCGGCCGCCCGGGCCCTCGCCATGCGCCTGGGTAGCCCCGGACGAGGTGGCGGAGCGAGCCCGCTGGAGGAGGAGCTGGCCCTCGTCGGAGACGACAACCGGCGCCGGGCGATCCTGCTCGTCGGCAGCTACAAGGAGGCGAACGCCGTCGCCGACACTCTGCACGGGCTGGACCGCTGGCGAGGCAGAGTACGGGTCCTGGCCGCCGACGACGCCGATCTCGATCAGTCCGTACGCGGCACGGATCCGGCGGTCGCGGAACACGCCACCACGTTGCGGCGGGGCGACCTCGCCATGTTCGCCGAGGACTACGATGCCGAACTGCTGGTGGCGCCCTTGCTGGCGGTCGAGCGCGGGCACAACATCCTCAACACCGATCGCAACGCGGCCTTCGGCACCGCCCTGTTCCTGGCCCGGCCGCATCCCCGTCCTGACGACCTGGCGCTGGCGATCTTCGCCGTGAACGACTGGGTCTGCCGTTTCGTCCGTGACCAGAGGCGGCCCGACAACCGCACGGGTCCGGCCACGTTCGGCGAGCTCGTCGCCAAGGCCGCGGGGCTCGACCGGGCCGGGCTCGACTTCCGTCACGAGGCGCGGCAGGAATGGCGTCGCCTGCTGTCCCGGCGCTACGTCTACTCACGGCTGTCGCCCTGGGAGAAGCGGGCTTTCGCCTGGGATCAGCTGGTCACCATGTGGCAGGTCATCGGCCGGCTCGTACGGGGCGGGGTGCCTGCCCGGGTCGTCTTCGTCGACGCCAGTTTCGCCCCGAAGACGGCCGGCGCACTGTCCCCCGGCGCCACGGGCCCCGTCCCCCTGGAGGACGGCCTCCTCTCAGCCCTCCGTTCCATCCTCACCCCATACTTCGACGCCGGAGCCGACTCTGCGGCATTCCCGGACCCGGCGGACCCGGCCCTCGCCCGGCTGCTCTACCAGCCGCTGTACAACGCCCTGTCCAACCTCGAACACCACCGCTGAGGACACCGTGCCCGTCAATTACGACTCCATCCGCGCCTCCTCCTCGCAACCCGTCTCGCCGG
Source organism: Nonomuraea sp. CA-143628 (assembly GCF_050942315.1). Taxonomy (NCBI): domain Bacteria; kingdom Bacillati; phylum Actinomycetota; class Actinomycetes; order Streptosporangiales; family Streptosporangiaceae; genus Nonomuraea; species Nonomuraea sp. CA-143628. Next base: position 4,981,570 of record NZ_CP192072.1, on the reverse strand, counting down.
ACGCCACCATGGTGGGCCGCTACCGCGCGCTACGCTTCCCCGAGAACTGGCGCGAGGCGATCCTCGCGCTGTGCAACCTGGGCCGTCCCGAAGGAACCGAGCTCTACCGCACGGTGCCCACCTACCGCTTCGAGCAGGTGATCCAGGCCTTCGCTCCCGACCTCCTGGTGTTGCCCCGTCCGTCCGAGCACTGGCTGTACGTGCCCGAGGAGGTCGCGGACCCGCTGCCTGCCCCTGTCTTTCGCGCGCTGCTGGACCGCTGGCTGGCAGACCTGCGGCCGGAGCCGGAACACCGTGCCTTCCTCAAGGATGTCCGCGCCGAGCTGTCGGCGTCCCCGCCCGTCTGGGAACCAGTCGAAGCCGAGCTGCTCCGCTGCCCCACGACCCCGATCGGCGGCACGGCCGCACCCCTCGCGCACCAATTCCCGCTCAGCACCGACTGGCTGGCAAGACGTGTCCTGGCCCTCGGCCCGTACGAGCACGCGGCCGGCCGGCTCCATTTCCGCGCCGTACCGCGCGGTCCTCGCGACCAGGGCGCCGAACTGGTCTCTCAACCGCTTCCGTCACCCTCCGGCACACGTACCTGGTGGTATTCGGTCATTCTCAACATCACCCTGCACACCGTTCCGTTCGACCCTCTCCCCCGTTTTCACCTGCACTTCGGCATCCGTCGCTGGGCGACACGAGTCAGCTCGGCGACCGGCAGGGTCCACCTGCCGTACCGTCGCAGAACGACGGTGCTGTTGCGACCGCGGGTGCCGTATCTGCCGGGCGCCCCGCTCGGTGAGCGCTACGCGCTGGCCAAGGTGGAACGCCGCTGGGACAAGGAGCGAGGAGAGTGGATCACCGGCTGGGTGAACGGCGGGCCGACCGGCATCCTGCGCGGGATCTCGCTGGCCGAACCCTTCCCCGGCGCGGACGACATCCTTTCCCATCCGGAGGAGTGGCTTGACCAGGGGCTGCGCGCGGGCATCGTGTACAGCACGGCCATGGGTGGCCACCAGATCAAGGCGGGCCTCATGTCGCACCAGCGTTCCGAGCTCACCGAGTGGGCTGCGCAAGCCCTTCCGCCCGAGATGCGGGCGACCCCCGCATTGGTCCGCACGCGGCGCGTGAGGTCCGCCAAGCCGCTGAACGCTCCTCCCACCGGCGTGAAGAAGGGGGACAAGCCTGAAGAGGACGCCCGCAGGGCGGAGGAACGGCGGGTAGGCGCAGCCTTCGCGATGTCCTGGCTCACTCCAGAAGCCGACCCGGGAGCTCTTCTCACACTGGAGGCACGACTTCTCTGGCAAACCCGTGAGCTACGCGAGGCAGCGGTCGCGGGACTCGTCGAACGCCTCGGCTTGAAAGGCGAGGGCGGCGTCTTGACCGAAGCGCAGTACGAGGCCGCACGCCCCGGCGACCCGGTGACCCTCGAGTGGCGATCCGCCGAGCTCACCGTGCGGCTGCGCTGCGTCAAGCTGACGGCCGGCCTCGGAGAAGGGCTCGCCCTCCCGCCGAAGGGGAAGCCCCGTACCTCCTCGGCGATCGGCGCGGCCGTCCGTGACCGGCGTACCAGCGCCCGCTCCTGGCTCGCCGACGACATCACGGGCACGGCGCCCACGCTGGCGCTGGTGGAACTCGACCGCAGGGCCGACTTCGAGACCGGCGACCACGACCCCAAGTTCGCTCTCAGACTCGGCTTCGCGGACGCCGGCGCGGTCACCCAGTTCGTGACGGTGCCCAAGAAGGCCGGGCGATACGACTCGGTGAAGACCGTCGATCACCGCGTCTCCATGGCCTGGGACGACGGTCTGCGACAGCTCGGCATCCGTGTGCACCCCGAGCATGGCCTTGGTGAGAAACTGCCCGTCGGCCTGCGGTACGCCGCGATCTGGCTCGTCAGGAAGAATCGCACGGTACGCAATCGGTGGGCAGCGTACGTCCCGATCGCTGTGCTGGTGACTCCGCAAAGATCGGGCAGCGGCATCGCCAGTGTCCAGGGGTGGAACCCTGAGGCGAATGCGTGGATCCCGTACCCTGCGTTGCTGCTGAAGCTGACGCGGCTCGCGGAGGTCGCCGTGCCCGGCACCGAGAACGGAGAGCCGGGCAGCTATTACCGCGCCATGGACAAGCAGCGGCGCGACACGGAGGAGTGGCTGCAGAAGATGCTGCGCTCCCTGCGCGGCGCTCCCACGCTGCTCCTCGCCCACGGGCAGAACGCCCGCTCTCACTGGACGTGGCTGCAGGACGGCCGCGTGGAACCAGACCGCATCCGCGACGGCCACGCGCCGGCTCGCCGGCTGCACCCGGACCTGCGGCTCGTCCGCGTGCGAACCGTGCAGGGCCGGGAGACCCCACAGTGGTGGGGCGTCAACCCGAAGGACGAGGCGAACGGACTGCCGTCCCACCTGTGGGTGCCGCAGTGCGACGGGACGAGCCGCGTCTTCTACAGCACCACGCCTAAGCCCGTCCAGTTCCAGACCTCGGCCATCACGGCTGACAAGCTGGCCCCTCGCCGCGGCGGCAAGCACGAGGGCGATACCAGAATCGACACCAACATCCCAGGCTGGAATCCCGGGCTGGTGGAGATCGCCGTTCTCGGATGCCATCAGGACGACGGTGACGATCCGGAATCGCTGGCGCTCGCCGTGCATCAACTGCGTCAGCCGCCGGACTACCCGCAGGCCCTCGCTCTACCCCTGCCGCTGCATCTGGCGGGGCTTGGCCAGGAATACGTCCTGCCGATGCTCGCGGAGGAGGTCGAGGATGAGGCTTCCGCTGTCGAGGGTCCGCAATCCACAGATGCCGAGGTGATCCCAGCGGGTGATGGCGCCCTGAATCCGACCATGGCAGCAGGACTCTTCACGGAGCCGGATCCCGAGAAGGATCGGCAAACGTCACCTCCTGACGCGTGAGGTACGAGCTGAAACCTAATCATCGAACGCTTACCTGGCCGCCTGCGGCCCGCTCTGATCGTTGAGCTGACGCAGAAAACACTGTTCCAGTGCCGTCAACCCTTGCGGCGAAAGGGACTCATCGCCGATGGCCTCGGTCTCGGCCAGATCCGTGGCGATGGGCAGACCGAGTGGCTCGGCGATGTCGCATACGCTGATGTGCTGGTCCGGGGAGGCGCGCCCGCGCAAGACCGCGACTCTCGGCATTCTCGCCGACGCCGAGGTGTCGCCATCGTGGGTGGGCAGGTAGTCACCGGCCGGGAACCCACGCAATAGGCGGGCGAGCCCTCACCAAGTGGATCACCCGCAACAACTCCGAGACCTTCTGCGGCTTCCTGACGATGCCGGACCAGGCCATCGACCCGGACATCGACATTCACCTGATCATGGACAACGGATCCGGGGTCTACTGCGCCGCGGGGACTTCGCTTCCCGCGAAGACCTCGACGATAAGATCACCGACTTCGTGATCCGGCACAACCGGAACGCTCGCCCTACCAGTGGACCTATGACGCCCAGGTCGAGCAGACCCGCCACCAAGCCCGGCACGCGAGGGAAGCCGGTCAGGCAACCCTCGCGCTGACCGCCTGGCCCCTCACCGATCGTGACCGAGCGAAGCCCTCAAGGATCTTTGCGGGTCTGCGCTGGGCGACGGAGGGTCGAGAGGTCATCCGCAGTCGGCGGTGGTGACGGCGGAGGTGTTCGGGTCCGCGGTCAGACACTGGCTGCGCCCACTGCTCCGGGTCCAGATCTTTTCATGGGGCACGCCGTCGAACTCCATGAACCAGTACTGCCCCGGGGTGCTGTCGCCGCACGGGGCGGTGGTGACGGTGGAGGTGTTCGGGACCGCGGTCAGACACTGGCTGCGCCCACCGCTCCGGGTCCAGATCTTTCCATGCGGCACGCCGTCGAACTCCATGAACCAGTACTGCCCCGGGGTGCTGTCGCCGCACGGGGCGGTGGCGATGGTGGAGGTGTTCAGGACCGCGGTCAGACACTGGCTGCGCCCACCGCTCCGGGTCCAGATCTTTCCATGCGGCACGCCGTCGAACTCCATGAACCACTGCTGCTCCGGCGTTTGGGCCGCGGCAAGCGATGGGTTGACGAGAGCCACCCCGACCGTCGCCACGGCGACGGCCAGGGTGGTCAGACCGGCCAGCGAAAGTTTGATCACGAGGGTTCCCCTTCTCAGGTCTCGGAAGTGTCGACTTCTCAGAACTATCACTCTCTGTATTCAATTCACTGCATATAGTTAGCTCGGCGTCGCCGAGCCTCGCTGGTGGACCACCCGCATCAGAACGGCCAGTGGCGATAACCCGAGCCCCAAACGGCTCGTTGAAGGAGATCGGGGAACAACCCGGCACAAGAACCCCGCACCGCCATGCGCTACGTCAAACCCGGCGCCGGAGCCACCGCCAAGGTCACCGTGGTCCTGGCACCCCGTCGCCGTTCCCATTGACCAACTGAGTGGCGGCTTGCCGGAGCTACAGGAGTTCCGGGCCGTCTTGATGAAGGTCTTCTGCTGGTGCTTGAGGCCTGCTGCCTTGGCTGCCACCGCTGGGCCGCCGCGCCGAGTTCAGAACCGCTCTGCCCCTCCACGTGATCTCCGAGATGGGGCGTCAGGGGAGACCGGCAGTCTCACGCGACCCCGATTCAGGGCGGAAACCCCGACACGACCGCCCGGGAAAGCGTCGCTCCGACCACCGAAACCCTTGATCCCGCGAACGTGCTCACATCAGGCCCGCCGACTGCGCGGTGTGCCGCAGCAGGCGCTTCATGACAGGCTCGAATCCATGATTCGCCAGTCGACGCGTTACTCGGCTACCCAGAAGCTCCGAATGTCCGGCGCCTTGGGCCAGGACGGATTCAGTTGCCATCCGAGCGGGGGTTCCCAGCCCTCGGGACCCGGTGGTACGAATCTGATCCGGGCTGGTCGCTCGGCGCCTTCACCTCCTCCCGCTCAACCGGACAAGGGTTCTGCGCTGAAAGTGATTCGAGTTCTTGAGCCCCGCAAGGTCGGTCCGGACCTCGCCGTTTTCCGCCGCGCCGGTGAGCAGGGGATGGGGCTCCGTCACGGTAGAGTTCTGGCGGACTTTCTTCAAGGTGGACGGCATGTGTGAGTAAGGCCAATGAGCTGATCGGTGCGGCGATGGAGGCGCTTGCCGGCGAGGATCAGGCGGCCTTCGACTCCGCCGCCGCCTTCCTGGCCGACCGGGACGACGCCGATCGCGTGCTGGTGGAGGCCGTGACCCGGGCGATCTCGGGGTTGTGGCGGTACGGCTGGCAGCCCGCCGACGTGGTCAGGATCGCGGCCAGGCGGCTGACCGACTGGCACGGCCGGGCGGCGGCCGACCTCATCGCCTGGGAGATGCGGGCCTATGAACCGGCCACGGTGGATGAGCGCTGGCGCGACCAACTCGCCGGCCTGCAGGCCGCGGTGTGGTGGAAGGGCGGCTACCTGGCGGCGCGACAGGCGCGCGACGGGGCCGGCCGTCTGGTGACCGTCTCCGGTGTGCTGGAACTGCTGGGGTTGCTGACCGGGCTGCCCCGGCTGGAGTCGTTGAGCCCGCCGCCCGGGGCCGCTCGCCGTACGGTCCAGGCGCGCTCGCACGCGGTCAGCGAGAAGACGCTCGCACGGGTGCGGGCGCTGCTTGCCCAGGCGGAGTCGACGTCGTACGAGGCGGAGGCTGAGACGTTCATGTCGGCGGCGCAGAGCTTGATGGCGAAGTACAGCATCGACACGGCGATGCTGGACGCGCGACCAGGCGGAGGTGAGGCCCCGGCCGGCATCCGGGTCGGCATCGACGCGCCGTACGAGCAGCCCAAGGCCGTGCTGCTCGTTCTCATCGCCGAGGCCAACAGGTGCCGGGTGATCTGGTCGAAGGAGCTGGGGTTCGCCACCGTGCTGGGGTTCTGGGCGGACCTGTCCTGGGTGGAGATGCTGTTCACCTCGCTGCTGGTGCAGGCGCAGACCGCGCTGGTGAACTCGGGCACCAGAAAGCACGGTGCCGGCCGATCGAGGAATAAGACATTCCGCCAGTCGTTCCTGTCGGCGTTCGCCTCCAGGATCGGGGAGCGGCTCGCCGAGGCCACGGCGGCCGCGGTATCACAGGAGAGCGCCAGCCGGGGCACCGACCTGGTGCGGGTGCTGGCGGCCCGCGAACAGGAGGTGGAGCAGGCGGTCGAGCGTATGTTCCCGAACCTGGTCTCGCATGCGGTCCGCACGTCCTGGGACCGGGAGGGCTGGGCGGCGGGCCGTACCGCCGCCGATCAGGCCAGCCTCGGGGCGCGAGACCGATAGCGCTCCGGGTTCCGAATATCCATCCGCGCAGGCGTGGAGGTGACGCGCTCTCTTGTACTCCTGCCGCACAAACGCCTCCGAGGAACCTGCACGAGAAGACCCGAGCCTCGTGGCGCATGTGTCGTCGGCTTTCCGGGTACCCACACATCAATCCCCGGCCGGGTCGGGCGAAAGACGATCTCCCCCGTCGCGCCGGGCGGGGAGAATAGTGTGAGGCAATGGATCGACGCATCTTCGGTCTGGAGAACGAGTACGGCGTCACGTGCACCTTTCGGGGTCAGCGCAGGCTGTCCCCGGACGAGGTGGCGCGCTACCTGTTCCGGCGGGTCGTGTCCTGGGGCCGGTCGAGCAACGTGTTCCTGCCCAACGGCGCCCGGCTCTATCTGGACGTGGGCAGCCATCCCGAGTACGCCACCCCCGAGTGCGACAACGTGGTCGAGCTGGTCACCCACGACAAGGCAGGCGAGCGGATCCTGGAGGGGCTGCTCGTCGACGCCGAGAAGCGGCTCCGCGAGGAGGGCATCGCCGGCGACATCTACCTGTTCAAGAACAACACCGACTCGGCCGGCAACTCTTACGGCTGCCATGAGAACTACTGTGTGGGCCGGCACGGCGAGTTCGGGAAACTGGCCGATGTGCTGATCCCGTTCCTGGTCACCCGGCAGATCATCTGCGGCGCGGGCAAGGTGCTGCAGACCCCGCGGGGGGCGGTCTACTGCGTGTCGCAGCGCGCCGAGCACATCTGGGAGGGCGTGTCGTCGGCGACCACCCGGTCCCGGCCGATCATCAACACCCGGGACGAGCCGCACGGCGACGCCGAGCGGTTCCGCCGCCTGCACGTGATCGTCGGCGACTCCAACATGAGCGAGACCACGATGCTGCTCAAGGTCGGCGCGACCGACCTGGTGCTGCGCATGGTCGAGGCCGGGATCGTGATGCGCGACATGAGCCTGGAGAACCCGATCCGGGCGATCCGCGAGGTCTCGCATGACATGACCGGGCGGCGGCGGGTCCGGCTGGCCAACGGGCGGGAGGCGTCGTCGCTGGAGATCCAGCAGGAGTACCTGGGCAAGGCCAAGGACTTCGTGGACCGGCATGGCGGCGACGCGATCGCGCGGAAGGTGCTGGAGCTGTGGGAGCGCACCCTGCGGGCGGTGGACACCGGCGACTTGGACCTGGTGTCCCGGGAGATCGACTGGGTCACCAAGTACCAGCTGATCGAGCGGTACCGGAAGAAGTACGACCTGCCGCTGTCCTCGCCCCGGGTGGCCCAGCTCGACCTGGCCTACCATGACGTGCACCGCAAGCGCGGGCTGTTCTACCTGCTGCAGCGGCGCGGCGCGGTGGAGCGGGTGACCTCCGACATCAAGATCTTCGAGGCGAAGTCGGTGCCGCCGCAGACCACCCGGGCGCGACTGCGCGGCGAGTTCATCCGCAAGGCGCAGGAGAAGCGGCGCGACTTCACCGTGGACTGGGTGCACCTGAAGCTGAACGACCAGGCGCAGCGGACCGTGCTGTGCAAGGACCCGTTCCGCAGCGTCGACGAGCGAGTGGACAAACTCATCGCCGACATGTGACCGAGCGGAGTGTCAATCCCCTCAAAGTGCGGCGGCCCGACGGGGCCCTCGCGGTGCGGTAGCGTCCGGCGTCATGGTCGCGGATGTCTGGAACCGATTACGCACGGCCGCCCCGCGCGGCACCACGGCACTGATCGCCGACAGCGCTCTGGGCGCGCTCTTCCTGGCCCTGTACCTGGCCGAACGGCTCGTGGTGGCCCCCCTGCCGAGCGCGAGCCTTCCGGCCGCCCTGGCCTGCGGGCTCGGCATCGCGGCCGGCCTGGCTCTGCGGCGCCGCACACCCCTCCCTGCCTTCGTCCTCGGCGCGACGGCCCTCGTCGCCGGCGTCGTCGTCGCCGCCCCCAGCGTGCTCGCGCCGTACGCGAACCAGATCGGCGTGTACTCCGTCGGGCTGCACGCGACGCGGCGGCGGGCTCGCTGGGGGCTGGTCCTCACGATCATCTACATAGCCGCCTACTTCGTGGCCGTCCGGCCCACGCCCAGGCCCGCGTCCATCGGCGGTGTGGTGTTCGTATGGCTGCTGACCTGGCTGGTCGGGTACGGCACGGCGCGGCGGCGCGAGGAGCAACTCGCCGCCCGGCGGCTGATGCGGCGCCAGGCCGTCACCGAGGAGCGGGCGCGCATCGCCCGCGAACTGCACGACCTGGTCGGGCACACGGTCAGCCTCATGCTGGTGCAGGCCGGGGCGGGGCGGAGGGTGCTCGACCGCGACCCCGCCAAGGCCCGCGAACTCCTCCTCGGCCTCGAGCAGACCGGCCGCGCCGCACTCGCCGAACTCGACCGCGTCCTCGGCGTGCTGCGTCGCGACAGCCCGGGAGACGACGGCGAGACCGGCCAGCCCGGGCTCGCGGGCCTGCCCGAGCTGGCCGGTCGCATGACGGAGGCCGGGATCGAGGTCCGGGTCCAGATCGACCCCACACCGCCGGAACTGCCCCATAGCCTGGACCTCTCGGCGTACCGGATCGTCCAGGAGGCCCTCACGAACGCGCTCAAGCACGGCGACGCGACCTCCGCGACCGTCACCGTCCGCCACGACGGCGGTTCGCTCGACATCGACGTGCGTGACGACGGACGCGGGTCGCCTCCCGGCTACCAGCCAGGACGCGGCCTGCTCGGCATCGGCGAGCGGGTCGCCCTGTTCGGCGGCACCCTGTGGCACGGCCCGTCCGGCGCGGGCGGCTTCCGGCTGCGCGCCGTGCTCCCGTTGCCCACGAGCTCCGCTCTTTCACCCGCGGGCGCCGCCGCTTCACCCGAGGGAGGCGGCCCGTCGTCCGGTGACGGCCCCTCCGCCGAACAGGAAGAACCGGTGACATGACCGTCCGTGTGCTGCTCGCCGACGACGACGCGCTGCTCCGGGCGGGGGTGGCGGTCGTGCTCGCCACCGCCGACGGGATCGAGGTGGTCGGCGAGGCCGCCGACGGTCTGCGGGCCGTGGCCCTGTGCCGGTCCCTCGCGCCGGACGTCGTCGTGATGGACGTGCGGATGCCTGGCCTGGACGGCATCGAGGCGACCCGGCGCATCGTCGCGGCGGGGCTGCCGGCCCGTGTGCTCGTGCTCACCACGTTCCAGTACGACGAGTACGTATGGGGCGCGCTGCGCGCGGGTGCCAGCGGCTTCCTGCTCAAACGCGCCTCGCCCGAGCGGCTTATCGACGCCGTGCGCACCCTGGCCGCAGGCGACGCGCTGCTGGACCCCGCGGTCACCCGTGACCTCATCGGCCGGTTCGTGGCGAGATCGCCGGACGCGCCCGCCGCGCCGGCGCCCCACTGGTCACGGCTCGCCCAGCTCACCGAGCGCGAACGGCAGGTGCTGCGCCTCATCGCGGAGGGCTACTCCAACGAGGAGATCGCAGACCTGCTCGCGATCGCCGAGTCGACGGCCAAGACCCACGTGAAGCGCATCCTCGCCAAGATCGGCGCCCGTGATCGCGCGCAGGCGGTCGTCATCGCTTACCAGAGCGGTCACATGGGCGAGGGCCGTTCCTGAGCACGGGTACGTGTCCGGGTCGCGTACCCCCTCGGGGGTACGGGTGCTCACCCCGGCGGGGGGACGCTGCGCGGGCGGCCCGTCCGTAGCGTCAGCGGCCATGAAGGAATCCCTCAATGCCCCCGCCGGGTCGCCGGCCCGCCGCGCCGGTTGGGCGGCGATGACCGTCCTGGCCGCCGCCGTCGTCCTCCTGACCTCCCCGTATCTCACGCTCGATCCGAACGTCTTCCTGGAGCCGCAGAAGGCGGTGTACCTCGCCCGCCAAGCCTCCCTCTTCCTCCATGTGGCCGGCGGGGTGGTGGCACTGGCGCTGGGGCCGGCGCAGTTCGTGAGCCGGCTGAGACGGCGTTTCCCCGCCGTGCACCGCTTCACCGGCCGCGTCTATCTCACGGGCGCGCTGGCGGCCGGGATCGGCGGGCTGCTGCTGGCCCCGACCAGCTACACCGGGCCGGTGGCCGCTCTGGGGTTCGGCACGCTGGCGGTGCTCATGCTGCTGACAGCCGTGGCCGCCTTCGTCGCCATCCGGCGTCGCCAGGTGGACCGGCACCGGATCTGGATCACCAGGTCGTACGCGCTCATCTTCGCCGCGGTCACCTTCCGGCTCTGGCTCATCGTGCTGCGCATGTCCGGGGCCCCGTTCGAGGACGCGTACGTGTGGGGCGCATGGCTGTCATGGATGATCAACCTGCTGGTGGCCGAGCTGGTGATCAGGACGACCTGGCCCGCCGGTGGACGGCCCGTACGAACGGCGGGATGACCCCGGGAGCCCGCGCGGTTCGACCAGGCGACCTTCACCGGCGTTGCGGAGTTCAGCAGGGTGCGTGGCGGGTTCATCCTGCTGGAGCGGGCGAGCGGCACGTGTGGCCGCCAGGTCAGACCGCCCGGGCGATGCAGATGCGTGCGTTCAGTCGTGGTCCCGCCTCGTAGAACATGTACTCCACACCGTCCTGGGTGCCGAACGACGGCGCCGCCACCCTGCCGTTGTCCGAAGGGATCGGGGAGTGGAAGACGCCGAGGTGCGTCTCTCTGTCGAAGGCGTTGCCGACCTCGGTGATCCGCATCCTGCCGTCGTTGCCGTGATAGGCCACGTAGGTGGTTCCGTTGCGCTTGACGAGGGTGGCGCCGGAGATGTCGGTCAAGCCGTCGGGCTCGGGGTTCACCAGCGGGGTCGCGCTGAACTGCCAGCCGTCCCAGCCGTTGGGCGACCAGCCGTAGAAGATGCGACGGCCGTTGCGCAGCCCCATGAAGATCATCACGTACTTGTTGTTCCGGCCGGGCAGCTGATGCTCGAAGACCCGCGCGTAGGAGGTCTCGGAGGTGCCGGGCACCAGGCGGGTGCTCAGGATCGGGGTCTCGTTGGTGAAGGTCACGCCGTCGGTGGAGCGGGCCACGCGCGTGGTGAAGTTCTCGCCGTGGAAGTAGCAGAAGAACTGCCGGGTCGCGGCGTCCCAGGTCACGTGAGGTGAGGACACGTGTGAGACCGTGGTGGTCGGCAGGCGGTTGTCGATGAGCGGGTTGCCCGAGTAGTCGTCGAAAGGGCCTGCCAGGGAGTTGGCGAAGGCCACGCAGATGCCGCCCGGATTCTCGTGAGGGGCGTAGTAGAGGTAGTAGCGCGCTCGGGGATCGCTGAGCTTGTCGTACACCCCTCTGATGCAGGGGAAGATGAACTCCCCCGTCGGGTTGTGGCTGAGCGGCAGGGCCAGCGCGTCGCGCAGGTACCGGTAGGTCGGCATCCCGGCCGGGCCCGCCGCCGCGTTCGCAGCCGGTCCGAGACCCAGGCCCGCGGCCACCCCCGCCGCCGCGCCCAGCAACACGGTCCGCCGTCGCGTTAAGTGGTCCACTTCGGCTCCTTCACGCTGAGTCTTGGTGCGGATTCACACGCTCGCTCCCAGCGGAATGCTGCGTCAAGATGCTAATACGAATTACCACAAGAAGATCCACTTTTGACGGCACGCTAGCGTTTCGCCCATTGGGCCCGTTCGCGGTCTTGACGACGCGGGGAAGGCCAGGCATCTTTCTTTAAGAAGCTTTCCTAAAGTGCACTGCCCACCTGCTGGAGGACAGCGAATGCGCACGAGAAAGCCTGCGGCGCTGGCCGCCACAGCCCTCCTCACCGCCGCCCTCGTCGGCATCGCCACCCCCGCTCACGCCGCACCCACCGACTGCACCACCGGCCGGGACGGCAAGACCGTCTGGGTTCACTGCGCCGGCGGCTACGGCCAATACCGCGTGAGCATCTACGTCATCAACCCCCCGACCGGCTCCTGGCCCGAGTACGGCCCCTGCGTATTCCCCGGGCAGCGCTCGGAGTACACCCCCTACCACAACTACTCCTTCCTCGGGCCGGCGGTCGCCTACTGCTGACAAGGCCAGGGCCGCCCAGAGTGGCGTTCGATGGCCGGCACCCATCGATGAGGACAACTCGCTTTGTGCCCAGCAGGAGCGATCAGCTGGGGTCATACCGCTCCCGACCGGCTCACAGTGAGAGCCGGTACGCGGACCGCCGGGGGTGACCTGACGCTATCGCGGCGACTCGTAAGCCCTGCTGGCGAAAGCGCTGCCGTCTGCGCCGCGTTCGCCAGCCCGGACAGCACGTTCTTCGCCGCGTTCAGCCGGGCAGGCGACTGATCGAGAAAGCCCGCCAGCACCGCAAGCATCAGGATCCCGCCCGCCGCCCCGAATTACCCGACGTAGATCGACACGCCGAACAGCGCCACCCGCAGCAACACCCCATGCTCACCGCCCGGCTTGACAGTCGGCCGCCGCACCAACAGCTTCGATCGGGTACGAGAACGACGGCACGGTCTGGCGATTGGTCGAGGATTTCCCGCTGACGACGGCGGGCTCGCCTCCCTAGGACACATCAGGCCACCGACACCGCAGAGGCGCGTCAGCTCACGTACGGGCCTCGCGCTCCCTGACCGATCAGCTCACCTACGGACTCATAATCCGTGGGTCGTGGGTTCAAGTCCCACCCGCCCTACTCTCGAATACCGCGTTCGACCTGGGGTTTCTCGGTTCTCGCCGGCCTGTACCGCTTCAAAACTCCTACATGTGGCCTGATCTGGTGTTTCGTCGGATCAGCTAGGCCGCTCGGCGGTACTCGTTGATCGCCCCGCCGAGCACCTTTCGGCGCTGAATCCGCCCCTCCATCGGCACGACAATTCCCTCGTCTTGATCGGGTGGGCGTTGCCGGCGGGACTGGTGCGGACGGTGCGCGTTGTAGTGCTTGGTGTACTCGTTTAGGACTGATCGCAGGTGTCGTTCGTCGTAGATGAGCATGCGGTCGGTGCATTCGGCTCGTACCTCGCACGGGTGGCACGGCTTGATCCCCACTGCGGTGGTGACTCGCTTGACGATCTGCCCCAGCCCCATCGGCTCCTTCACAATGAAACGCGGCAGCACGGCTCGATGCGTGGGCTTCGGATCAGTCTTGTTCATGCTCGACCCAACCCGCTGTGGCGAGCCCGTACCGAACATGATCTGTCGATGCTCCACCGTGCGCGGGGAGATTTCGAGGCCGCCCAGGCCGCCCTGACCGGCGCGCTCGCGGTCTTCCGTGAGCGCGGTGCCCGCGAGTACATCGAGCTGCGGCATGCTTCAGAAGATGTCTTCACTGCCCGATCGTCAGTAGAAAGTGATCTTTGATCCCGCTTGACTGCGACTTCGCGGAGCATGTTGACTCAGCGTTGCCTGGCCACCAAGCGGTCCCAGTCTCAGCTTCAATACTCGATCGTCGGTAAGGGCGAACGTCACACCGCCTAGGTTTGCGCCATATGGCAGCCGTATTTCGCTAGCTGAGCAGGGCATATGCGTGGCCAGGTAGGCGCGTTGGTGGAACCAGCGGGCGCGGGCCTGATGTCGTCATCGCCATGCCGACCAATCGACCCTGCGGCCATGATTGAGGGTGGTTGAGGCGTACCGGAGAATCCACCGAACGGTGGATGGTGGAGCGCCCGCGCCGCCCATAATGCGGGAAAGACGCATCACAACGGGAGGCCGTATGACGACCCCCGCCTCCGGGGTGGGCTCCAGGCTGGGCCGCGCGCTGCTGCTGGGGCTGGCCGTTGCGCCGCCGGCGGCGCTGGGCGTCGCCCTGTGGGAGTGGGTGCGGCAGAACGTCACCGCGGCGGTGCTGCTCGCCGCCGGGTACGAGCTGGTGCTGCTCGCGGGCGGGTTCGCCGGGAAGGTCTTCGGCGACCTGCAGGACCGGTGGGTGAAGACCGCGGCCGACCATACGGACGAGTTGCTGCGGCGTACCTCGTCGCGGTTCGAACGCGACTACCGCCGACAGGTGCGTGAGACGGTCAGGTTCGTCGACCAGAAGGGCCTGATCACCCGGGGCGACGCCCCGGAGCTGGAGCAAATCTACGTCGACGTGAGCCTCGAATCCCGCCCGCCCCGCGAGACCGCCGGCGGCGCGCTGGTCGCCGACCTGCCGGCGATCTCCCACAAGCGCCGCTCGCTCGGGGACTTCCTGCAGCAGGGCCACCCCGCCGTGCTGGCGTTGATCGGCGCGCCCGGCACGGGCAAGACCACGCTGCTGCGGCACACCACCCTGCGCCTGTGCTCGCACGACCGGGCCCTGCCCGTCCTGCTCTACCTGCGCGACCACGCCGCGGCCATCGTCGAGCGGCCGGACGTCGGCCTGCCCGAGATCATCGCCGCGCGGCTGGGACGCCTGCGCGAGCAGGAGCCGGCCGGCTGGTTCGACGGCAGGCTGGAGCGCGGCCGGTGCGTCGTCATGCTGGACGGCCTGGACGAGGTGACCCGCGAGGAACACCGCCGCCTGGTGGTGGACTGGGTGGAGCGCCAGATCGCCCAGTACGCCCAGAACGACTTCGTGATCACCAGCCGACCCTACGGCTACCGCGAATACCCGCTCGACAGCGCGACCGTGCTGCTCGTCCGGCGTTTCACCACCCAGCAGATCTCCATGTTCGTACACGCCTGGTACCGCGCGGCCGACCGGGCCCCCGGCCCCTCCAAGGGCGGCCCCGAGGACCTGCTGGCGGAGCTGCGGCACAACACGCACCTCTACGACCTGGCCGCCAACCCGCTGCTCCTCACCATGATCGTCAACGTGCACCGCATCCGCGGCGACCTGCCCGGCACCCGCGCCGAGCTGTACGCCGAGATCTGCCGCGTCGTGCTCTGGCGGCACGACGTCAGACGCCCCGGGACCTCGCTGGACGGCGAGCCCAAGGAGCAGATCCTGCGCGAGCTGGCCTACACCATGATGGAGCGCGGCACCCGCGACCTGCCCCGCGCCGAGGTCACTTCCCTGATCGAGGCGTCACTCGCCCGCCTAGCCCCGGACGGCCCGCCGCCCTCCGCCACCCTGCTCACCGACCTGGAGAACAGCGGCCTGCTGCTCGAACGCGAGGCCGGCGCCTACTCCTTCTCCCACCAGACCTTCCAGGAGTATCTGGCCGCCGCGCACATCCACGACCACCCCGACCTGCAGCCCGGGCTACCCGCCGCCGTAAACGACCCGTGGTGGCGCGAGACGATCCTGCTGTACGCGGCGCGCGCCGACCCCACCGCCATCGTGCGGGCCTGCCTGCTGTCTCGTACCGTGCCCGCTTTGGCGCTGGCCTTCGACTGCATGGACGAAGGCCGCCCGATCGCCCCGCGGGTCCGCGCCGAGCTGGAAGGGCTCCTCGACACCCCGCAGGACGGCGACCCCGAGCGGGACCGGCTCCTGTCGGCGGTCGTGGTCACCCGTCACCTACGCGACGTGGTCCGCGTCAGTGACCAGGTGGCAGTGTGCTCCCGCCCCGTCACCCCCGACCTTCACCGCCGGTTCGGCCTTCCCTCGCTGACCTGGCCCGAGGACGTCGAATACTTCCTCTCCGTGGTCAACGACCTGTTCCCCGGCGGGCCCGCCTACCGGCTCCCCACCCGCGACCTGGCCGCCGACCCAGCCTTCGCCGTCATCGCCGACCCGGCCGCGCGCCCCGTCTGGGTGGCCGAGCCCGGCGGGCCGCCGGACCTGCACGCGGCCGACCCGCTCCGGCACCCGTTCACCGCCACGCCGCAGGAAGTGGCCGACCGGGTGCAGGAGGACCTCAAAGACGCCAAGGTACGCGACACCGCGCTGCTCGCCTGCCTCCTCTACCGGGTCTACATGTGCAAGGCCCTGAACAGCAACGTTCCCTACCAGGAGCAGTTCGGCAACCTGTTCCAGCTCGCCGAGTTCGCCGGGAATCCGCGGCGGGCGCGCGAGCGCGAGCTGGTCAAGACCGACCTGGACGACTCCGGGTCGTACCATGACCGGGTCCTGCGGTTCGTCTACGACCGCACCGACCTTCTCAAGTCCGACATCGACCAGGTCCAGAGCCTCGTACACGGCCTCACCCGCGACCGCCGACTGGCCGACGTCCCCGACGTCGATCTGGCCGAAGCGCGGCGCGCCTGCCTGATCGGCGGTATGGCGATCTTCCTGTGCCGCTGGATCGCCACCAACAAGCAGGCCCCCGTCCTGGAGATCCGGGCCTCCGCGTCCGCCTCGATCCTGCAGCCCGACCGGGGCCGGCCACTCAGGCTCTTCCAGCTCGTACGGACGTACCTGCTCAAGTTCGGGGCCCCTCCGCTGCCTCCGCAGGCCCTGCTGGCCGCCGTACGGGACGGCGTGGCGGAGCTGTCCCGGCTGACCGGCCTGGGCGGGGACCGGGTGAACCTGGAGGGGGCGGGCACGGAGGCGCGCATGGCCTACGACGTGGCCGCGTCGCTGCGGGCCGTCGCCGAGGAGGGGCTGGCCGGGCCGGGGGCGTTCGACGTCGAATTCGTCCGCTGCGTGCGGCTGGGCGCGCTGGCGGTGGCCGCCGGGATCATGCACAAGCCGGCGCTGAAGTCGGTGGCCAGGAGCTTCTGGGAGATCGCGGTCGGGATCACGGCGCTCGAACGCCGCGCCACGGACCCCTCTGCGGACGCGCTCATCCTGGTCCGCTCCTGACCTCATTAGCGTCACTCACCACGACGGCGATGGAGGCGATCAGCACGGCCTCGCCCACGTTGCCCGCGATCGGCAACGCTGGCGGCGCCCGCGGTCGCCAGGAGCACGACGGCGCCCCAGAAGAACCGGGGCACGCGTCGCCGTACCCACAGGAACTCGGCGAACGCGGCCACGACGCCGACCGCTACTGCGCCTGCCGAAAACTCCATCCATGCATGTCAAGCCGGCTCTACATCGCTTGCGACGCAACTACAAGTCATCCTGGCGAGCAGACGAACATCGCCCGGGCCAATGACTGCTCGGTGGCTGCTCGTACGCGTTCAATTTGCTGTGGGCTGGGGCCTCGCCACGAAATCCTGGCCCTACACGACCGTGCTGAGATAGGGGGCAAATGGCGCATAACGATGATCGCCAAGAACGCATAGTTGCTCGGTGGTTACTCGCGTGTACGCGATACGGCGCGGCATCCATCACCGCTTCCCGACACGACGGCGGGGAGAATTTCGGCCACAGCGCTAGAAAACAGCACTCCGCAGCACTGAATGGCACCCAGGGAACCTACTCATAATCCGTGGGTCGTGGGTTCGAGTCCCACCCACCCTACTCACTGTATGAATCTAGATCACAATATATTTCCGTGGTGTGTACATAACCTCGTCGAAGCGCTAGCTCGGCTGTCAACGGCATGCCGGCGGGCACTAGCGAAGCACGTGCCCCGTCAATGAGACGCCTTCAAGGCTGAGCCGGATGTCCCGCGCAAGCGGGTTTCGACGACCCTGCCCCGCTCGCAAGACCGGCACCACCCCAGGCACAGACGAACTCACCGGGCTGCACCTCTGAGCAGCGCCCCCCAGACCCGCTCCGCCTCGGCCGCCATCGTCCACGCCGTCTCGTGGATCACGCCATCGGCGGAACGCCGGACGAACGCCAGCCCGCCCGCGACGCAGAACTCGTACCAGGGGCACGCAATGACTACACGTGTGCCGGCGCACCCGAACCCACCCGCACCGAGCGTCCGGGCTCATCCACGCGAGCCGCTCGTGACCCCTCCGGAGACGGGCCACGTGGAGGCCGTGATACACCTCCAGCGGGTCCTGCACCCCGCTCATCGCCGACCCTCCGTACGAGGCAGCGCGAACCAGGCCGCCTTGCCCGCCAGTCCAGGGCACGTGGCGAACCCCTGCGGGATGCAGCCATACAGCCCGGCCGACAGCTCCGCCACGATCAGCAGCCCCCGGCCGTTCTCGGCTTGAGTATCCGCACTCCGCAGCATCGGGCGGACGGCTCCGGCATCGACCACCATGCAGACCACTTCGACCGAATCGACCCGCACCACCAGCTCGTACGGCGCGTCACCGTACAAAACCGCGTTGGTGACCAACTCGCTGACCATCAGAACGGCGTCCTCCACGAGATCCCGCTGCAGGCCTATCAGCAGGAGCGCGCGCCGGACGAGGTCACGGGCATCACCCACCGCCCGAGCGTCGTCGCGAAGCCGCCAGACCATGCTCTGCCCAACAGAGCTTGAGTGCTCCGCCACAGCCGTCTCCGCCATGTTCACTCTCGCTTTCGTCCACACAGGCGCCGCGTAGCCATCAACGGATCGATCGAATCGACGACATCGGTGGCCACGGCGACAATTCCGGGAATCGGGCCTGTTCAACGTGCTGACAGCAGATCGCAACGCCTGATTTGCTGGCAACGAGCAGCAAAGACAGCGGGAGGTACACAGGTGACTACACATAGAGAGCAGAGTCGCGGACGCCCGGGGAAGGCACTCGACCCGGGGGCGTCCCTCCTCTCCGCGCTCGGTGCCAAGCTGCGTGAGCTGAGGAAGGCGCGCCGCCTCACGCTGATGTGGCTCTCCGAGATGACCGGCTACTCCTGGCAGCATCTGGGTGCGGTGGAACGAGGCGATGTCACTCCCTCTGAATCCGTGATCAACTCGTGCGACTCGGCCTTGGGAGCCGGTGGTCTCCTCTGCGGCATGCTGCCGGGCGTCATCAGAGAGCAGGCTCACGTACGGCACAGCAACGAGGCAGCCCGCCGGGCCGGATGCGCAGGCTCAGACCTCCTGGCGGACTGGGGACGGCTTCTAGCTTGTAGCAATAAAGTCTCGACGATCACCTCTGCCGTGGTCGACGACGTCGAGGCCATCACCGCACACCAGCGCCACCTCTACCACGAACTGACCTCCGCGCAGATGCTGGCCTCGGTCGACGGGCATCTCGGTGTGCTGCTCTCTCTCCTCGGCTCGCCCTGTACCGACTCTCTCCGCCGACGCGTCGCCTCCGCTGCCGGAGAAGCGGCCGGCTTCTCCGCCTGGATCTGGTACGACCTGGGTGACCACTACAAGATGACGCATCGCTATGCGACGGCGGCACACGCGCTGGCCGAAGCTCACAACCTCGGCCTGCGTGCGTACGTGGTCGCATATCAGGCCCTCACCGCGGACGCCGCCGGACGCACCGATGACGCGATCCGGCACGCGGCGACGGCACTGGACATGGCATGCCGCACGGTGAGCGCGGTGACGATGTCATGGTTCCACTCCGTACATGCCACGACCCTGGCTCGTGCGGGCAACGGCAAGGAGGCGCGCGTGGAGCTGGGGCACGCGCACGACGCCATGGACCTCGCCGGTGAGGCCCGCGACGAGTGGATGTACCTCTTCGATCGCCAGCGCCTGCTGGGGTACCAGGGCGCCTGCCTGTTGACGCTCGGGGACCCGCTCGGAGCGGTACAGGCTTTCGAGGAGGCCCTCGATGGAGTGCCACCTGCTTGCGTGCGCCGACGGGCCGAGATCAGCGTGGATCTGGCAGAAGCCCTGGCGCGCCGGGGAGAGACGGAGGAAGCCGTCCGGATCGCGCGGGAGGCGGCCAGCGTGCTCATACAGCGCGGCTCGGTCTCCGGCGTCGGGCGAGTGAAGCAGTTCCGGGATCGGATGGCGGCTGACGGCCACGCGACTGCGGTTCGTGATCTGGATGAGTTCGTCCGATCGTGGAAAGGGTGAGCCGGATTACGGCGGATCTCGTCGCGCATGCTGCCGTGTCCTTCGACGCGCTGCAGTCGGTGGGCGACACCGTCTACTGGATCGAGGGCAGGCCGGAGGGCGACGTCCTGGTCAGGTGGTCTCCAAGGGCCGGTCGGCGGGATGTGCTGCCGAAAGGCTGGTATGCCGCGTCCTACGTGCACGAGTACGGAGGGGGCGCGTACGTCGCCGACTGCGGTGGGATGTGGTTCTGCAACGCTGCCGACCAGCGGATCTACCACTGTCAGGAGGGTCGGACTCCTCTCCCGGTGACGCCCGTCCCCGAAACGCCTCACGCGCTGCGCTATGCGGACCTGCGGCTGATTCGAAAGGTTGGGAGGCTGGTATGCGTCCGCGAACGGCACGAACCCGACGCCGTCCACAACGAGCTCATCTCCTTGCCGATCGACGGCTCAGCCGAACCTCGGGTCATCGCCTCTGGGCGTGACTTCTACATGTCCCCCACGCCGAGCCCGGACGGCCTGCTCTTGGCATGGGTGTCGTGGGACATCCCGCTGATGCCCTGGGACGGCTCCTGGCTGTGGCTCGCCGAGGTGCAGCCCGATGGAACGCTCGTGAACCGGCGGCTCATCGCGGGGGGCGAGAACGAATCGGTCTGCCAGCCGCAGTGGGGACCTGACGGGGTTCTTTACTTCGTGTCTGACCGATCAGGCTGGTGGAACCTGTACGCGTGGCGAGACGGTGAGTGCGTTCCCGTAGTCAGCGGAGAATTCGAGCTCGCCGCCGCCCCATGGGAGTTCGGCTATCGAACGTACGCCGTACAAGAGAACGGGATCATAGCCATAGTCCAGCAAGGACCCGAGCACTACCTCGCCACGTGGTCGCGAAGCGGGGTCATGAACCGGGTCGCGATGCCGTACACCTCGATGAAGCCCTACATGGGCGTGACCGGGAAGGATGTCATCCTGATCGCCTCCAGCCCCAACAGGCTTCCGGAGATCTCCAGAGTAAGTGCGGAGGAAACCTCGATCAGTACGCTCGCGTCGGCGGGGTGGTCAGAGGGGCGCCGCTCGTTCTCCCAACCGCAGCGTTTCACGTTCCCCACCCGGGACGGGGCTGTGGCACACGGGCTCTACCATCCTCCAGCGACCGCGACCAATCAGCCCTCGCCTCTCCTCGTCCGAGCGCACCCGGGGCCCACCTCGAATTGGCCGCTACGGCTGGACCTCCACGCCCAGTACTTCACCAGCCATGGGTTCGCTGTCGCGGACATCGACTATCGCGGAAGTACCGGATACGGACGCGCATACCGGCTTCAACTGCGCCATCGCTGGGGCAGGATCGATGCCACGGACTGCGCCGATGCCGGACTTCACCTGGCGGCGGCAGGGCTGGCCGACCGCGACCGGATCGCCATCTGGGGCGCCAGCGCGGGTGGACTCACGGTGCTGTCCGCGCTGTCCTCGACAGAGGTGTTCCAAGCCGGAATAGCCAGATCCGCGATCATCGACCCGAATGCCTGGGGCCAGAGCGCGCCCAAATTCCAGGCACATCACGCGGCACTCCTGGCAGGCCATCTCGACGATTTCGTCTCCACGCGCCCGCTGCTCTTGATCCATGGAGATGCGGACCCCGTCACTCCCCTCAATCAGGTCCGCGCACTCTCCGCCCGGCATCCTGACATAACGCGTTTGATGGTCATTCCGGGGGCCGGCCACTCGTTCCGCCGGGCAAGAGACATTGCGCGCATTCTCGCCGCTGAACTCGACAGCCTTTCTCCCCTGCTGTAACCGCCATTCAGGTCAACACCGCCATCTAACCTGCCTTCCGAAGCGGCTGAAGCTAGGTCGAAGCGGAGACGTGCCGCCTCATACGCGGCTCCGGCACCCGCCGCCACGAAGATGAGCCCGAGTTGCCTAGGAACAGCGCCGCGCTGCCTGGAGCCGGGCAGCCAGTGTCCGTCCGCCGATCCGCAACACGCCCGCCATGTCAACTTAGCGTAATGGTATGGTCGCTGTCAGGCGACGGTCGTGGACCTCGACCACGAATGTGAGTCCTTCAGCGCTGACTCACCAGGCGCGCATGCCGGGCAGACCCGGAGGGGACACATGGGCTTTTGGGGCACCTACATCGTGGCGCGTGCGAACCAGCCGCTGACTGGGCTCCCGGCACTGCGGCAATCGGCGGCCAACGTCAGCTGGCACTGGCAGGGACCAGACCGATGGCGTGCCGTGCAGGTCGACCGCGGCCCCGCCGGCTGGGACTCGCCGACCCTTCCCCACGCCTGGGACGGCCTGCTCACAGGGCTGATGCAGCAGGCAGGACACCCGGTCCTGGCAGCCGTCATCAAGCACAGCGAGGGCGCCCAGCTCCTCGGCCGCAGCCCCGTGGCCGGCCACTGGGGCGGCTGGCTCATGGCCGACGGCATCACTTGGCGCTCCCTGCCCGCCGACGGACCAGCCCAGTCCTGGGACGAGAACGGCGAGCAACATGCCGAGAACCCCGCCGCGTACCAGCGACGCCGCCAAGCGGCCCTCGACCACCTCTACACGGCTGCGGGGCCGCCCGGCTCCGCAGCCGCACCATCAGCCCTCGCATGGGCCACAGAAGCCGGCCTCACGCCCGACCCCGCCGCCGTAACCACCGCCCTGGACGCCAAAGGCGTCTTCGCCGAGGACGTGCTCTTCCAGCTCCTAGCCGCCCTCGGCATACCAGACCTCCCCACCGGGTACCACAACTAGCCGTATCTCCGACTTGACAGCCCACCCCCGCCACACCCAGGCGACCGGCCAGGAATTCACCAAGGACGCGCTGGACCGGGCCTTTGAACTGACCCAGGGACAACCCTGGCTGGTCAACGCTCTCGCCCACGAGATCATCTTCAAAATGGCGGTATGGCGACCCAGCGCAGACGACCCGCAGCCTGAGGGTCTGGCCCAGCTCGACCGCTACCTCGACCGGCTGACCTTGCCCACCGGCGTCCTGGTCATCTTCGACCGCCGCCCCGAAGCGTCACCCTGGAAGGAACGCGGCGGCTTCGAGCAGGCGACCACCCCGTCCGACCGCCAGGTCACCGTTCTGCGTGTCTGACAGTGCCTTGGTTTCTGCTGGGCCGACAGGATGCCGCGTACTCGCGATCGTCAGCCTACGTACGAGTCGTAGCCGAGTTTGATCGCGACCGCCACCCCGCACGCCGCGGCCACATACCGCAGGCTCTGGCCAGGCATCCGGCGGACGATCTTCGGCCCGAGCCACCCGCCCAGCAGGAACCCGGCGGCCAGCGGCACCGCCGCCCCCCAGTCCACCGGCCCGAACAACGCGAACCCCAGCCCGGCCACGGCGTTCGCCAGCCCGGACAGGACGTTCTTCGCCGCGTTCAGCCGGGCCGGTGACAGGTCGAGAAAGCCCGCCAGCACCGCGAGCATCAGGATCCCGCCCGCCGCCCCGAAGTACCCCATGTAGATCGACACGCCGAACAGTGCCACCCGCAGCAACACCCCGTGCTCGCCGCCCGGCCTGACGGTCGGCCGCCGCACCAGCAGCAGCGAGGCCCCCGCGATCAACCACGGGGCGATCAGCTCGAACGTCCGCGCCGGGGTCACCAGCAGCAGCAACGCGCCCGTCGCCCCACCGAGCGCGGTCACCCAGCCCAGTCGCAGCACCCGGCCGCCCTGTCCCACCAGCTCCGGCCGCGACCCGACCGCCGCGCCCACACTGGTGAACATCAGCGCGACGGTGTTCGTGACGTTCGCGGTCAGCGGTGGCAGGCCGAACGCGAGCAGTGCCGGGTAGGAGATGATCGACGCCAGGCTCACCACCGTACTGACCACGCCGGCGGCTACACCTACCCCGAGCAGGCCGAGCACATCACCGACGATCACTCGACCATGCTAGGCCGTGCCCGTTTGCGCAGACGCGACGGGTATGCCTGGCGTCTTCAGGGCGCCGTTTCGCCGTCGCCCAGCCCGAGCAGGTCGACCGACCGCCTGCGCATCTCCACCTTGCGGATCTTCCCGGTGACGGTCATCGGGAAGGCGTCCGCGACGTGGACGTACCTCGGGATCTTGAAGTGCGACAGCCGCCCCGCGCAGAACTCCCTGACCGCCCCGGCCGTCAGCGGCTCGGCGCCCGCCCGCATGATGACCCAGGCCATCAGCTCCTCGCCGTACTTCTCGTCGGGCACCCCGATCACCTGTACGTCCGCGACGTCCGGATGCCGGTACAGGAACTCCTCGACCTCGCGCGGATAGACGTTCTCCCCGCCGCGGATGACCATGTCCTTGATCCGCCCGACCACGTTGACGTAGCCGTCGTCGTCCATGGTGGCCAGGTCGCCGGTGTGCATCCAGCGGGCGGCGTCGATGGCCTCGGCGGTCTTGTCCGGCTCGTCCCAGTATCCGAGCATGACCGAATACCCGCGCGTACACAGCTCACCGGGCTCGCCGCGCGCCACAGTCAGCCTGGTCTCCGGGTGCACGATCTTCACCTCGACGTGCGGCAGCACCCGGCCGACGGTCTCGGTCCTGCGGGCCAGGTCGTCGTCGGACCTGGTCATCGTGGACACCGGGGACGTCTCGGTCATGCCGTAGCAGATGGCGACCTCGCGCATGTTCATCTCGCTGACGACGCGCTTCATCACCTCGACCGGACAGGGCGACCCGGCCATGATGCCGGTCCGGAGCGTGCTCAGGTCGTACCCCTTCGCCACCCCCAGCTCGGCGATGAACATGGTCGGCACGCCGTACAGCGACGTGCACCTCTCGTCCTGTACGGCCCGCAGCGTCGCCTCTGGCTCGAAGCTCGGCGCGGGGATCACCACGCAGGCGCCGTGCGAGGTGGCGCCGAGGTTGCCCATGACCATGCCGAAGCAGTGGTAGAACGGCACCGGCAGGCAGACCCGGTCGGCCTCGGTGTAGTGGATCAGCTCCCCGACGAAATAGCCGTTGTTGAGGATGTTGTGGTGCGACAGGGTCGCGCCTTTGGGGAAGCCGGTGGTGCCGGAGGTGTACTGGATGTTGATCGGGTCGTCGCACGACAACTCCGACATGCGGGCCCGCAGCCGGTCCTCCGTGACGGTCTCGGCCAAGAGCGCGTCCCAGCCCGGATCGTCCAGATAGATGGCGTTCGCGAAGCCGATCTCCTCGACCATCGCGCGATAGTCGCTGGTCTTGTGCGTCTGGGCGCTGATCAGCAGCCGCATGCCCGACTGCTTGACAACGTACTCCAGCTCGTGGCTCCGGTAGGCCGGGTTGACGTTGACCAGGATCGCGCCGATCTTCGCCGTGGCGTACTGCACGAGCACCCACTCCGCGCGGTTGGGCGCCCAGATGCCCACGCGGTCGCCCTTCGCGATGCCCTTGGCCAGCAGGGCGAGCGCGAGACGGTTCACGTCGGCGTCGAGCTCGGCGTAGGTCCATCGACGTCCGGTGGGGACGTCGACCAGGGCCTCCCGGTCGCCGAAGGCCGCGACGGTCCGTTCGAGGTTCTCGCCGATCGTCTCGCCCAGGAGGGGGGTCGGCGCGGTGGCGCTGGAGTACGACTGCATGTCCACAGTGTCGGTCTCTTCCCGTCGTACGCACCAGGCCCACCCGCGCACCACCACGGCAGCGATTACGTCGCCGTGGTGGTGTGGCGCTTACCCGTTCAGGTGGAGCGGGTTCAGCACCTGCGCAGACCGTACTTGCCGGGGTCGGCGTCGAAGGCGCTCGGTGTGTGCACCACGGAGGCCGGCACGTACCCGAAGGCACCGAACCTGTCGCCGACGGTTCCGTACCAGGTGGTGTTGCCCCCTGGATGGAGCTCTCCCTGTGTCCAGCAGGTGAACCAGCTCTGCGTGGTGTCGAGGAAGTCCACGGCGTCGACGGGCCGGGGCTCGTGGAACACGGGGAGTCCGCCCTCGTCGTTGGTGCAGTGCAGCCTGCCGTCGTGCGGGTCGACCCCGCAGGCTTCCGCGGAGGCGGCGGGCGAGGCCAGTCCGAACAGCGCGAATGCCGTGGTGGCGACGGTCGTGGCGATGACCTGACGCTTGTTCATGTGCATGTCTCCTTCGGTGTCGTTCTCTTGGCGGATCCGGACCTTGGTGGCGTCACGGGCCGATGAGGTCGTAGTCGGCCAAGGTGCACTCGCGCAGGCCCGGCGCCGGGTCATGGGCGGTGGCCACATGGACGGCGGGCAGGAAGCCCCAGCCGCGGTAGGGCGATATCGCCTTGTCGCCCGCGGCGAGGTACCAGATGTTGTTGCCGCCGGCATGCGGGCCGCCCTCGACCCAGCACTGGAACCAGCTGAAACTGCTCGTCAGTACGCCGGTCTCCGCGGTCTGGAAGGAGGCGTCGTACGACAGGGTGACATTCGGGGTGTTTCCGCAGTAGAGCTTGCCGTCGCCCCGGACCCCGCACTCCGCGGCCGCCGCCAGGGCCGGGGTGGCGGCGGCCCCCGGGAGGGCACCGAACAGGGCCGCGGTCAGGAGGGCGCTGGCCGTGACATTGCGGATCATCATGGTGGTGGTCTGCCTTTCTGCTCCGTCAGGTGCGGCGGGTTCGCCGCGTCGAGAGCCAGCGAAGCCGCCCGGCCCAGGTGTCCAACAGGGGCTCGGACGGACTCGGACGGACTCGAGCCACCCGATGGCCAGGCCCGGACAGCAGGTCACCGCTGCCGCCATCCCTCGGACACGCCGGGTAATCGCTCGTACACTTTGCGACAGAGAGGAGCCGAAGGCCGACCGGCCGGGCGGGGAGGGCAGGAGTTCGAGGCGATGAGCGAAGGTGACGAGGAGTCCCGGATCGTCAGGCAGGCATCCCGATCCGGGGTGGAGTCGGTGACCTGTCACGAGGGTCTGGTGAGGTCGCTGGCCGAGCAGTTCGCGCGGGCCGATACGTCACTGCGGGAGCTGCAGCTGCGGGCGGACAAGGCGGGTGGGACCCGGCTGCCACGGGCGACCTGTGCGGACATGCTGGCCGGCCGGCGCTTCCCCAAGAAGGCGTTGATGGTGGCCTTCCTGCGGGCGTGCCGGGTGCCCGAGCATCAGCTCCCGGAGTGGGAAAGGGCATGGGAGCGGGTACGAGTCGCCCGGCTGCCCGCCGGGACGGCGCCGGATCGCTACCCCGGTGGCGCGATGCCTGGCGCGACGGAACCAGGTCGCTACCCCGGTGGCGCGATGCCTGGCGCGACGGAACCGGGTCGCAACCCCAGTGGCGCGATGCCGGCCCGCTGGACAGCCGGGCCGGGCGAGGCGGGGCCGGTCCCTGTCCCCCGCCGAAGCTGGCGCCAAGCCGCCGTGTCGGCCGCGTTGGCCGCGCTGGCGACCGCGGGCGCCCTGAGCGTCATCTTCGATCAGCGGGGAGCGTCACAAGACATCGCATCCGACAGTGTCGGCAGCCCTGTCCGCAGCCCCGTCGGCGGCTCCTTGGGTCCCGGCAGCATCGTCAGCGATGACGGCCGCGCGTTCAGCTCCGGCGGGTCGAGCCGGTTCACCGCGACCGTCGATCCCGCCAACAGCGGAGTGCGGCTGATCCGCCGCCTGGACGCGGGCGTCGCCCGGCAATACGCCACCATCACCGTCAACGGGGATCCGGCCGGGGCGTGGCGGCAGCTGCCCGGCGACAGCACCTACAAATGGCGAGAGCAGATCGTCGAAATCCCGCGCACCCTGACTGCGGGTCGCCGCTCTCTCACCATCGTCAACACGTTCGTGTCCTCCTCCTTGGGCTTCAACGAGTTCCTCTACGTCATCGAACAGAAGATCAACGGAGCCTGGTCGATCGCCGACACGGTCGACATCGGCCCTGACCACGCCGCCAGTGAGACCGCGCACGACTACCGCATCGTCGCGCAGGGCTGGGCCGATACCCAGACGTTCACCTATCCACCGCGCGAGGAGGATTGGCGAGTCGAGTGAGGTTCGGGTTATCGGAGGGCATCCGTGATGGCGAGGGCGGTGGTGCGCCAGATCGGGGCATGCGGGTCGATCACCGCGAAGTGGTCGCCGGACATTTCCAGATACGTCACGTCATCTCCAGCCTCCCGGGCAGCCCTGGCGTAACGGCGCGCGAAGTCCACCAGGTCCAGCTCGTCCCCGGACCCTTGGACGATCAGCTGGCGGACCCGCAACGGCAGCCTGAGCAGCGGACTCGCCCCGCCGCACAACCGCTCCACCTCACCCAGGCCACGGACCTCACCACCACCACCGGAACCCGTACCAACACTGACGCCAGAGCGCGTGCCGACGTGGAGGTCGGAGCCGGTGGCTGTGCCGAGGGCGGCGGCGACCGCGCCCGAGCCGAGCCAGCGCCTGTCGGCCTCGACGAGGTCGAGCATCCCCGCCAGCGACACGACCAGCGCAACCCGCGCCCCGTCGGCCACCGCGCGGAAGGCCAACTGCGCCCCTGCGGAGTGACCGACGACAGCGACCCGGTCGAGGTCGACCGGCGCGTCCACGGTCGCCAGCGCGGCCAGTCCAGCGGCCACATCCGCAGTGGTCGCCTGCCATCCATGCAGGTCGGGACGGCGGTATTCGAGATTCCACACGGCGAGCCCCCGGCCGACGAGGTCCGGGCAGAGCGCGTCCATGAGATCGGCGGCCCAGTTCGACCGCCAGTTCCCGCCATGAAGGAGCACCACGGCAGCCGGCCCATCCCCCTCGGCCTGGCGGGCGGCGGACCTGGGCAGTAACCGCTCGGGAAGGTACAGCTCACCCCACTGATCGCGATGCGTCCCGTACGGAATCCGCGTCCGCGGATGCCGCAGACGGTGTACGGCATGCCGAATCGCCCAGATCAACCCCTCGACACCACGCCCGTGAATGTGCGCAGCCCCCTCCCCCACCTCAGCCCCGTCCACCCGGGCGAGATCCAGCCATACGAGAGGCCCGAGGCGCTGCCCCATGAGCCGTCGCACCTCATCCACCGGCCCCGGAACCACCACGACGGCCGCTGCGGAGAACTCACCGTCGCCGGCCGCCGTACACGCCACGACTTCAGCCGCGTCACGAGCATGCACGAGCGCGCCAGAGACACCGAGGGCGGCGAACTCGCGTTCGGCGGTCTCACTGAGCAACGGGGCGTCGGCGACCAGCCCTGGGCCGACGACCACCAGGACATCCCTCACGACTCCCGACACTACAGAACCTGTCGCTGCTTAGCCTCGTCACGACATCCGGAAGCCGACGGGGCATAGGTTGGACCATGTGCGTGTAAACCAGCTTCACCCGTGGCCGACGAGTACCGCGGAGGCAGAGGCGATCCAGGAGCGTCTCCGGCTTCACGTCGAGCTGACCGGCCCGACCTCGTTCACGTTGGTGGCAGGACTTGATGTGCACTACCACGGCGAGGACGACGTAGCCGCCGCCGTAGTGGTGCTCTCCACAACTGCCGCCACGGAGGATCCCACACAGGGCGTGGCGGGTGATGTCACGAACGGCCGCACACAAGCCGCCGCAGGCCGCACCTCGGACGGCAGCGCACAAGCCATCACACGTCGCACCACAGACGGCGCCATCGCAGAGGGCATCGCAGGGGATGTCGCGGGCGATCTCGTGGTGGTCGAGCGAGTCGTGGTTCGGGGCAAGGCGCGGTTTCCGTACGTGCCGGGGCTCTTCGCCTTTCGCGAGTTGCCCGCGCTGGTGGAGGCGCTCGAGCGGCTCACCGTGACCCCTGACCTGCTGGTCTGCGACGGGTACGGCCTGGCGCACCCGCGCGGGTTCGGCCTGGCCTGCCACCTGGGCGTGCTCACCGGACTGCCCGCGATCGGCGTGGGCAAGACCCACTTCGTCGGCACCCACGACGCCCCGGACCCCGCTCGGGGCGCATGGACGCCGATCGAGCTGGACGGCTCGACCGTGGGCCGCGCCCTGCGTACGCAGCGGAACGTCAAGCCGGTGTACGTGTCGCAGGGCCACCGCATCACCCTCGACACGGCCTGCGCCGAGGTCCTGCGGCTCTCGCCGTACCACCGCCTGCCTGAGCCCATCCGCAAGGCCGACCACCTGGCCAGACACGGCGACGACCTATAACCGGCGATGACCTGTGACCGGCGATCCAGGCGACGGCAGCCAGGCACCAGTATCCAGGCGACGACTTCCCCGTCAGCGGCGCCAAGCCCAGACCAGCAGCCACACGCTCAGCCCGAAGACCGCCATCCCGAGCGGCACGTGCACGCTCAGCACACCCGCCCCGCCCACCGCCGACTGCACGAACCCGAGCAGCAGAATCGCCAGCCCGACCAATGCGGGCCATCCCGCCCCACGCCCCGGCCGCCACACCAGCACGGCCGCGACGAGCTGCACCAGCCCCAGCACATGTACGGCCAACGCCCCCATACCGTGCGACCCCGCCGACGCCCCGCTGAGCAACTGACCGGCCGTCACAGCCTGGAAGAGCACCGCCAGCGCGTTCAGTACGACAATGATCTTGAACGCGGTCAGATATCCGCTCCCCTTGGCGGCCTGAGTTACCACTCGCTTCTCCTTTGACCTCGTGAGGTCTCAAGGATCTTGCCGTCACGACAGCATGGCATCCGACGCCCGTCGTCATCCTCTGTACGCCAGGAGGCGTACACGGCGAGGCCCGCCCCTTCACCAACGTCCGGGCCCTGCCGCCGTGAACGGGGCAGCGAGCAGAGCAGCCGCCCCGGAGCTCGTTACCCAACCGACTCTTGATCAACTTGGCGGCAGCTCGTTAGGGTTGGGCGCCTTCGCCCCCCAGGAGTACCCTCATGCGCCGCCACCGTTTCGGCCGGATCGCGGCCGCCTTCGCCATGGTCTACCTGGCCGCCGTGGTCGTCCTCGCCGTCGTCGTCTGGGTCACCGGCGACATCACCCCCCTCTGGGTGGTCGTCGCGGACCGAAGTGGCTTCGCGGCCGACGACCTCCGGCCGTGGTGGTGGCTCGTGGTCCTGCTGGTCCTGATCGCGGCGGTGCAGGCCTGGGCGTACTGGCAGGTGCTGCGGGGTCGCGAGCGCGGCGAGCCCGCGCGACACAGCGAGGACGTCCGCCTGCTCCGGGCCGTGCTCTATGTCAGTGTCGGATACGACCTGCTCCTGCTGCTCCCCATCCCGTACGTCTGGTGGCTGACGCTGATCTCCGGGCTGATCCAGCTGGTCACGGCGTGGCTGTTCTTCCGCGTGCCGCGGGGCACCACTCCTCGATGGTTGCGGCTCATCATCCTCATGACGGGGATGCTCCACGCGGTGTACGGCCTGGCCACCGCCGCCATATCGGGCCTGGGCGTTGGCTCGCCCGCCTGGATGGCCGGTCTGTTGGAGGTCGGGGAACTCATCTGGCCGGCATGGGCGATATCGGTGCTGGTGGCGCAGGCGCGGGATCCGCGCTGGAGCCGGACGACCGTGCGGATCGGCGTGGTCGCGGTGGTCGTGTCGCTCCTCCGGCCCAGCTCGCTGCTGACGTTCAGCTATCCGAGCGAGGTGCCCTGGGATCAGCTGGTCTACGAGCTCCTCGGCGCGCTGTCCGTCTTGGGGCTGGTCTGGTGGGCCCGATCCGCGCATGACCTGGGCAGTCTCATGCCCCCGGCGCCCCGGCCGCGGTCCGTACGAGCCCCCGCCAGACGATGGCCGCTCCCCGTAGTGGCGATCGTGCTCCCGCTGATCCCGGCGGCCGTCAATCTCGCGCACGGAATGCCGTTCTGGCTCGGGCCGACGAACGCGCTGTGGAACATCGTGCAGGAGAACAGCAGCTCCGAGCTCATCATCACCTGGTACGCACTCGACCTCCTCGTAGGCGTCGGCCTCCCGTCGCTGCTCATCTTGGCCGCCGTCGGGCGCCGCACCCGGCGCCTCGTGCGGGCCACGACGTTGTCGCTGTACGCCCTGGCCGTCGTCGCCGCCGTGAGCGCGTTCGCCGAGACGGCCCAGGGTCCCCTCGTCGGGGAAGTGCCGCTCTATCCCGACAGTCTGTTCGTCAAGGACGGCGCGCTGGTCTCCACCGGCATCTCCCCGCTGTGGTACGGCCTCGCGCTAATCACGTCCGCCCTCATCCTGACATTCCTGTACGCCGTCCCGTCCGCCCACCGCGGCCGACGCCATGTGCTCGTGGCGGGCATCGCCTCGGCTGTGGCGCTCTGCCTTCTCCCCGCGGCGGACCAGGCTCGCGGACCCGCCACCACGACCGAGGAGTGCCATCCGCCCCCGTACTGGGAACAGGAACGACCGGAGCCGGCCCCCGAGCTGACCGCCGAGCAGCGGTTCGTCTGCGCCCTCCGCGGTCAGGGCACCGGCCTGGCGCGGTTCGCCGACACCACACCCGATCAGGTCGTGCTCGCCTACGGACGCCGGCTGTGCGACCTCCACACGCGTAACGACCCCCGCGAGCTGGCTCGCTGGAAGATCGATCGCAACACCCTGACGTACAGTCTCGCCGGCATCTGCCCCAGCGCCGCCGCCGTCGTCAAGGCCGCGCGCGCCGAGCAGGACCAGGAGATCGCGGAGATGCGGGCGGAGGCCCAGCGCATGTGCGACGCGACGCCACGCCACCGTCCGCGCATCAAGCCGGTCACGGCGACCCGGATAAAGGAGCCCCAGATGACCGACTACGGCGTCCTGCAGACGTACGAGAACGAGGACGGGGACCCGGACCTGGACCCCGGCAACGGGCTGGTCTCCTCCGAACCCGGCACTCTGACCGTCATCACGAGCCCCGACTTCGACCTCTGCGTCACCGTCGAGACCTACCCGCGCCGCCCACCCGTGGAGACCAAGGGCTGGGACACGGTCGTCGAGGTCGGCTACCGCAGTTCCACGGGAGAGATCGTGCTCTCGGACGATGTGAGCGGCACCGAGCTGCCCGATCTGTCGCTCAACGGTCGCGCGGGCCACTACCGGATCCGTGTGCACTACGCCTGGTTCCCCTGGAAGGGTGAAGGTCAGGGCGGCCAGCGACTGCTCATCATGGCGTACCCGGCTCCTGGCGACAAGGAGGCCGTCTACCGCAAGTGATCAGCGACTGATCGGCCCGCGAAAGCCTCCGGCGCTGCCCACCGCCCCGCGGTTTCTTAGAAACCCGACCCGGCGCCACCGCTATTATGCGTGAGATGTCGTCGCCGTCCCGCTCTGAGACCCCGATTGCTCGCCCTGCTGCCTGGCAGGTGCGGCAGACTTGGACCAGCCTGCTGCCGAAGGGCGTGATGTCATGCCCGCCGTTGGGCACCACCGACGGCCACAGCAGTTGGGTGGCGTCCGTGACGACCACGGTCCTCGACGGCCGTACCGTAGCGGTCACCGGGGGTGGCGACTGCACGGTACGGATGTGGGATCTGTCGACCGGCGAGCAGGTCGGCGCCCCATGGACTGGTCACACGAGCTCGGTGCGGGCGCTGGCGATGTCCGTTCTGGACGGTCGCCCCGTTGTGCTCAGCGGTGGTGACGACGACACCATACGGGTGTGGGAACTCGCGTCCGGTAGACCGGTGGGCGAGCCGCTTCACCTTCAGGCTGACAACGTGGAGGCCCTCGCGATCGCGGAACGCCATGGCCGCCAGGTTGTGGTCACCGGTTGCTACGACATGACAGTACGAGTGTGGGACCTGGAAACGCGGCAGGAGGTGATGGCACCGCTCCGCGGCCACACCGGTCCGGTGTACACGGTGGCGACCACGGTGCTGGACGGCCGCTGGGTGGCTGTCACGGGCGGCGACCGAACGGTCCGGGTATGGGACCTGGAAACCGGTGGTCCGGTGGGTAGCCCGTTCACCGGCCACAGTGGATACGTGAGCGCGGTCGCGGTCGCGGAGCTGACCCCCGGCCATCTGGTGGTCGTCTCTGGTGGGTGGCAGTCGGCTACACGCGTGTCGGACCTGGCCACCGGACTGCCGGTCGGTGACCTTCCCCGATCCGTGGCTTTAGAGGCCGTGACGACCACGGTCGTAGACGGCCGACTGGTGGCGATCACCTGCGACCGCAATCAGCCGACCCTCCAGGTGTGGGACCTGGAAACGGCCGAGTTGGTCGGTGAGCTGTTCCCTCAGCATCCCCGCACGGCGCACGCGGTGGCGACGGCAGTGGTGGACGGTCGGCAGGTAGTGGTGTCGAGTTGCGACGGCGGGTCGGTTCGGGTGTCCGATCTGGTCGTCGGCGATCCGGCCGGTAAGCCGGTTCGCCACGAGGCCGCGATCACGGCGGTGGCCACCACTTCAGTGGCCGGTCGGCTGGTGGCGGTCACCGGCAGCGAGGACGAGACCGTACGAGTATGGGATCTGGACACCGGCGATCAGGTGTGCCGGCCACTCACGGACCACACCGGCGCCGTCACCGCCGTGGCCGCGACCCACGTGGACGGTCGCGCGGTGGCAATCACCGGGGGCAAGGACAGCACTGTCCGCCTCTGGGACCTCGAACTGGGGAAAGCGGCCGGAGCACCGTTGACCACCCACCGCGGCCCGATAACCGCGGTCGCGGCCGACAACACGGACGATCCGCCCAGGGCCATCACCGCCGGCGACGACAAGACCATCCGGGTATGGGATCTCCGCACCGGCGAGGAGACCGGAAACCCCCGCAAGAGCGACCATCGATGGGTACAAGACCTCACCACCACCACGCTCGATGACCGCCCCGTCGCCCTCCTCGGACGGTGGGGCGGCGGCTTCCGGGTCCGTGACCTCACCACAAACCGCGACACCGGACTCCAGACCACCGGTGGCAGCGGCAAACCGGTACGTCTCGTGGCCGCCACCCTCGTGGACGGTCGGCCCATCGCCATCACCACGAACGACGACTGGCGCGACCTGTCGACGAAGGTGTGGGACGTCGCCACCGCTCAGCAGATCGGCCAATTCTCCATGGGAACCGTGGTCGCACTCGCCGCCACCACGATCGACGGCCATCCCATCGCCATTGCCGCCAATTACAGGATGGTCGCGGTATGGAGCCTCGCTACCTTTGACAGGATCAGTCCTGACATCGAGTTCCCCGACTCAGTCACCGCCATCGCCGCCACCCCGGAAGGCCACATCGTCGTCTGCTTCGACCGTGACATCGCCGTACTCACCGCGACTCGATCGAGCTGACCATGGCATGGTTCGACAGCTTCTCCGCCTACATCCGCGTCCCGACGAGTTCGACCCCGACCTGCCCGAGATCGACTTCACCACCCTGACCGAGGCGGCGTAGCGGTGGGCCTGCTACGACTGTTGTATGGCTGTCAAAGACGCAGCCCAAGGGGCGCCGCTCCCACGAGGCCGCCGTCGATGACGAGGTCCTGACCGGTGATGTACGACGCGTCGTCCGAGACCAGGAAGGCGACGGCAGCGGCGACATCGTCCGGGTGACCGAGCGAGCCGAGCGGCACCTCCGCCGTGATGCGGGTCTCCGCGTCGGGGTCGATGGCGGACCGGTACATCTCGGTCTCGATGTAGCCGGGGCTGACGGAGTTGACGCGGATGCCACGCGGCGCGAGGTCGGTGCCGAGCGTGCGGGCGAGATTGTGCACGGCAGCCTTGCTGGCGGCGTAGATCGAGGCCGCAGGGAGACCGCGGTGCAGGGTCCAGGAGGCGTTGATGACGATGGCGCCTCCGTCGCCCATCAGCGGCAACGCCTTTTGGATCGTGAAGAACACTCCCTTGAAGTTGATTCCGACGGTGTGGTCGAAGTCCTTCGGGGTGAACTCTGGCCTGAAGTCCGCGATTCCGGCATTGGCGAAGACCGCGTCGAGGGCACGGCGCCAGGTCTCAACGCGCCGCACGAGGAGATCGAGGTCGGCGTCAACGCTGACGTCCGCGCGGACGGGCAGGACCCGCTCGGAGCCCAGGCGTTCTGCCGCGGTGTCGAGGCGGGCCTGGTCGCGGCCGGTGATGACGACGTACGCGCCCTCGTCGAGGAGTCTGCGCGCGGTCGCGAAGCCGATGCCGCTGGTGCCGCCCGTGATCAAAACTGTTTTGTCCGTGAATCGCTTCATGCCGACGATCCTCGAGCGGTGCGAGCTTACGCGGCAGTGCTGGCTGAACCTGGGTCTGACACCACCACCAAGCGCTCCAGCAGGGCCTCCGTTCCCGTCCCGGGCGCGGGTGTGTGCAGCGACAGGCGGTGGCCGGGCAGTTCGGGCAGCGGCAGGATGGTGGCTTCGAAGGTCAGCGTTCCCAGGCCGGGAATCTCCAGGGCCTTGGTGCCGTGAGTGGGGCCGCCCACAGGGAGTTCCGCCCAGATCTCGGCGAATGCGGGGCTCGCGACGCACATATCCGCGGCCAGGCGGCCGAATTCGGGATCGTCCGGGTAGCGGGCGGCGTCCGCCCGGAACAGGCCGATCATCGCTCGCGCCGCGTCGTGCCAGCCCACGACTGCCGCACGGTAGCGGGCGTTGGTGAAGAAGCTGATCAGGCAGTTGTGGTCGTACTCGTTGCACTGGAACACGATCTCCGCCGCGCGGTTGACCGCGAGGACGTTCCAGTGCCGGTCGATGACGTACGCGGGTCGCGGCAGCCAGCCCTCCAGCAGCCGCCGCACGGCATCGGGGACCCGGCCTCCGGACGGCGCCGCCTGCGGCGGATTGAGGCCGGCGAGGAGGTACAGGTGCTCGCGCTCGGCGGGCTCCAGGCGCAACACCCTGGCGATGGCGTCGAGGACGTCGGCGGAGACGTTGATGTCGCGTCCCTGCTCGAGCCAGGTGTACCAGGACACTCCTACGCCGGCGAGCACCGCCACTTCCTCCCGCCGCAGCCCGGGCGTACGGCGGCCCTCGCCTGCCGGCATACCCACGTCAGCGGGCGTCACCCGGGCCCGCCGCGACCGGAGAAATGCGCGCATCTCGGAACTGCGCCGCTGCCGCGCATTTGTGGAGAGTCGGGAAATACCCATCCGGTCATGCTATGTCGTGGTCGGCTGGTGGCGCCTTACCGCAGCGCGGAGACACCTGCACGAGTGCGCACATAGACCGTTCCGTCGGAGGGCAGGACAGCAAGGCCTTCCTCCTCATAGTCCGCCCCGAAGTACTCCGCGCCGAGCTCGTATTGACTGCCGACGATCTTCTCGTCGATGTCCAGCGCCCAGGCGAGCTCGCCGGTATCCACACGATAGGTGGCTGTCGTGCCGCTTCGCATCGCGACGTAGAGCAGCCCACCGGAAAGCACAGGCGACCCCACAGGAGGTCCGG
Source organism: Nonomuraea sp. CA-143628 (assembly GCF_050942315.1). NCBI lineage: Bacteria > Bacillati > Actinomycetota > Actinomycetes > Streptosporangiales > Streptosporangiaceae > Nonomuraea > Nonomuraea sp. CA-143628. Next base: position 4,944,731 of record NZ_CP192072.1, on the reverse strand, counting down.
GTAGACGAGCGGTCCATGCCGGTCGGGCAGTCGCGATGTCCACGGCATACAACATGACGTCACCAGCCGGTTGTACCTGGACTTCGGGATCACCGCCCTGCAGCGCGGTGAAGAAGACAAAACCGTCGGCAACTGCGATCGCCCCATATGCCTCCGACCACAGGCCAGGGTCGAGCTGGAACAACCACCGTCGTTGACCCGTCGCCGGGTCCATGCCAACCACTTCGACGCTGGTATACGGCCTAGGATGGAAGCCGTCGTCATCGTGTTCTCGCCGGACCGACATCCAGACCAGGCATTCGGCCACCACAGGGTGTGTTTGGCCGAACAACACCCAATCGCTCGGGCCCTCATCGTCGAAGTCGTCCTCCTCTGGAGAAAGACCTTCGGTCTCTACCGGGCACCGTCCGCCGTGGTCGTCACCAACCCGGAAGACTTCGGTTCCAGAGGACACCTCGAAGGCCACCACACCGCTGTGCGTGTGATGCCCTTCAAAGCCCAACGCCGCGAACGCCACTCCGGATTCTGAAATGGCCGGCTCCGCCTCGAGTAGACCGGTCCAGACTTTGCTGTGCCAGCGCAGCGTGAGCCCCGGCAGATCCAGCGCCCGGACGCCATCATTCAGGTCGGCGAGTAGCAGGATGTCGCCAACAATCGTGCAGCACCCGGCACGACCCTCAAGGCGACGTAGCAACTCCCCGGTCGACCGATCGTGCACAAAGACGCAGCCTTCAAAGTCGCGATCCGGAAGGAACAGCAGATCGCCCCAGACCGCAGGCGCCGCGGTGAACACCGGGGCGAGATAATCCCACTGCTCATCGATACCGTCGGACCGCCACTGTGAGGTGCCGTCCGCCGCGTCAAAAGCATGCACGACACCTCGAACATCGACGACGTAGAGCATGTCATCAACGAGAACCGGCGCGGCTAGGACCGCGGCCCCGGTGTCAGCGCGCCACGCCACAGAAGGCCGTCTGGTCACCCCGCCGGTTCGGTAGACACCGCTGCGTCCTGGATCTCCGAATCCAGACACCACATCTGAGGCCATCGCCCCTTCCTGCCTTTCCGTTCGCGGAGCCGGCCGCATCTCACCCGGCTTCTCTCGTTCACCAAACAAACGATCTCCCGATCCTTGCAGAACCCGATGCGCACCCAGGGTTGGGCCGCATACCAGGCAGCCGCGGATCAAGAAGCTGCCGCCCGTCGCGTTCCCTCACCAATTCAGCGATGCCGCGCGGCGGCAGGAGAGTGCGCAAGCAAGCCATCGGCCTGTCCTGCAGACCATCGCGCGCATACGACGCGGTCCGCCTCGTAACGGTCTGGTGGATGAAGAACAAGCTCAACCCGCGCCGAAGCACACGAACGTGGAGAGCGGTGCCGAGGCCGACGCGGCGGCCAAGGCGGCGGCCGGTGACAAGCTCAGCGCGAGGTGCCGGTGGTAGGCCGCCATGACCTCGATGGCCGTCTCGTCGGGCACCTTGGCCACGCTGGAGACGACGGTCGGCGTGCCCATGTAGAGCAGGGCCGCGGTGAACCCGAGCAGTTCGTCGCCGGGCCGTACCACCAGCCGGCCGATGTCGCAGGCGGACAGGACGACGTGCCGCGGCGCCGTACGCAGGCGCTGGACGTCGTGCGCCATGAGCGGTCCGTCGCTCAGGACGAGGCGGGAGAACAGGACGTTCTCCCGCTCGTGGTGCCCGTGGGCGGCCAGGTGGGCGATGGAGGCGCCGTCCAGTGCCTCCAGGGTGGCCGCGACGGTGGCCGCGGAGCCGGTGAGCCGGCGCGCCTTCGGGTACAGGGCGGCGAGGCGCTCGATCTCGGGCTCCACGGCCGTGAGGTTGGGGCCCGCGACCAGGAGCGGTGGCTCGCCGTCGGCGACGCCGACCAGGCGGGCCCGCTGGGCGGTGGCCCAGACCTGCGCGGAAGGGGCCGCGACCACGGGTTTGCCGGCAAGGCCGGGCAGCGCTCCCCACGGGATCGCCGACAGGTCCATGGTCGGGACGACGACGATCCCGCGCGCCCCGGCGAGCGACGGCAGCAGAGGCGCGAGCAGGCCGTCGGCGATGGTGGCGAGTTGCCGCCGTAGCGACGCCTCGATCACCGCCGCCAGGGCCGGCCGGAGGTTGCGCCCGGCGCGGGCGTTGAGGTCGCCGGTCAGCCGCCGTACGGCCTCGGCGAGCGGCTCGTACGCCCCGAGCTCCAGGATGCGGCACCTCCCGGCGCCCAGGACGAGGGCCAGCAGCCTGCCCCGGACGTTCAGCAGGCTCACCAGCGCGAGACCGGCGGCGGCCAGTTCGGCCTCGACCACGGCCGTCGAGGCCGGGGCCAGGCTCGCGCGTGCCCCAGGCAGTTGCCAGCCGCGTTCTCTGATGAGGCGTTCCAGCTCCAGGCAGCGTCTGCGGATCTCCGGGTCGCGCCGGGCCGCCGCCTCGCCCGCGTGCAGCCGCTGGGCGAGGTGCCGCAGCTCGGCCAGTGCCTCGGCCGTCTGTTCGTCGTGCTGGGGGCGGATCGGCGGGAAGCGGAACGCCTGCGCCCGGCAGCGCTCCGACCACTCGAACACCAGCCGGGCCGAACCGTTCGCCAACGCCGCCACCAGGCCCGCGGCCGCCAGGTCGGACCCCAGCGCGGTGACGCCCGTCTGCATGTCCAGGCTGCCCAGCCGGCCGCGGTGCTCGTGGACCAGCGCCAGCCCCGAGCGGACCCGCCGCAGCGCCTGGCCGCGCAGCCCCCGCGCACTGGCCAGCTCGGCATCGGCCAGCCGCCGCATCAGCCGTACCTCCAGTGGCGCGGCCCGCGAGCTGAGTCGCTTGGCCGGCGGTGCGGCGCGGGAGTCGGCCCCGCGTCGCACCGCCGGAGGTGCGGCTGAAACCGCCGGAGGTACGGCTGAAGGTGCGGCGCGGTTCGCGAGAGAGTCCGCCTCGGTGAGGTTCCCGGCGGCGACCAGCGCCCGGACCGCCAGCAAGGTCGCCATCTCGCTCTCGTCCCGCAGGCCGAGCTCCGCACACCGCGCCGCCAACTCCCAGGCCTTGCGAGCGACCGCCCCTGACTCCCCGGCCTTGCGCCCGAGCGCACCGCGCGCCCCGGAGCCGGCGGCCTGGTCGAGTGCGCCGCTCGGTCCCGGCCGGGGCGGGTCGGCGAACTCCGCGCGCAGGCGCATCAGCTCTGCCCGCAGTGCCCAGGCCGGGCTGCGTCTGCGGCGGAAGCGGTCCTCCGCGTGCCGCGCCCACGTGCGCGCCTCCGTGAAGCGCCCGGCGTGCAGTGCCGCCTGCGCGCGGGCCAGCTCGGCCTCGGCGTAGTCCTGCATCAGCCGCTGCTTGCGGAATCCGTCGAGCGCCCCGTCGAGGGTACGGCCGGCCTCGTCGGCGAGACCGGCCGCCAGCAGTGCCCTGGCCTGGTCCAATGCGAGTACGGGCAGGAATCCCGGGTTGACGCGGCGATAGGCGCGTTCGACCTCGCCGAACACCGTCAGCGCCGTCGGGATGTCCCCGAGGAGCAGGTCGCAGTAGCCGTCGTTGTGCAGCGCCTTGGCCTCGATGACCTCGTGGCCGTACGACCTGGCGAGCTCGGCGCTGCGGCGCGCGTCCGCGCGGGCCAGGCGGACCTTGCCGGTCATGAGGTGGATGACCGACCGGTTCAGCAGCACCCTGGCCAGCTCCACACCGCGGACGAGCCGCGGCACGGCGAGGTCGAGCTGTTCGAGCGCCTCGGCGGTACGACCGGTGCGCAGGTACATCAACCCCCGCTGGCCGTGCACGATCGCCTGCTCGGCGGGCGGCGCCCAGCGTCGCGCCTCGTCGAGCAGCTCCGTGCCGCGGGCGGAGTGGCCCTGCTCGGCCTCGGCGTGGGCGAGGCTGGTCAGGAGGCGGGCGAGCAGCGCCGCCCGCTCCGGATCCGCGCTCTCAGGGGGCTCGCCGGTCTCCCAGCGCAGCAGCGCCAGGCCCTGCCGCAGCCGCCGCGCGGCGAGGCCCGGGTGGCCGTCGTCGGTCGCGGAGACGGCCAGCTCGTGCTACCGGGCCGCCCGGTCGTGGATCTTCTCCGAGCCCTCGGCGGCGACCTCACTCGCGGGCTTCACAGGACGTGCGGGCTTCACAGGACTATGGAGGGGGTCACCGCCAGTATCGCGCCCACCCCCGGAACGTCCACCGCCGGCCGTACGACGAGCTGGGCCAGCCCCCGGATCACCTCGTCCATGACGAACCTGCCCTGGTCGTCGGCCCTGACCAGGAGCGGTCCCTCGGAGGTACGCAGCTCGACCACGTGGTCGCCGGGCGGGGCGAGCCAGCCGTCCAGCCGTACCAGGCGCTGGGTCTGGACACTGACGCTGATCATGATCGTGAGGTCGTCGCCCTCGAAGGTGATCGTCCGGCTCTCCTCACCGCCGCGGACGCCCGCCCGCAGCCCGACCTGCTCACTCAGCCGCAGCACCTCGGCGTCGGCCGTCTCCAGGTCCAGGGCGAACTGGACCCGTTCGACCAGCGTGTCGGGCACGGGGTCGAGCACCGAGAGCATCTTCCTGATCTCGTCGAGAATGGATTCGTCTGTGGGGTCCAGGTCATCGGGAGGGATCATGACACGCTCCAGCCACGGTCCTCGGCCAGCAGGCGGCGCAGCTTGGCCAGGCAGCGGCCACGCGTGGGGCCGATGCTGCCCTTCGGCATGCCCAGCGTGACGGCCACGGCGTCGTAGTTCGGGCGGCGGGCGAACGCGACGAGCCGCAGCAGATCACGGCAGGACTCCGACAGCCGCGCCATGGCGTTCCAGAGCGCCTGGTGCCGCTCGTTCCGCAGGACGAGGTCCTCCGGGAGTGTGTCGGAGTCCGGTACGTCGTCGAACGCGCCGGGGCTCACCGGCTGGGCGTCGCGCTGCGTCGCCTGGACCCGCCACGATTCGCGGGTCGCGGTCGTGACGAGCCATTCGATCAGGGCCCGGGGAGCGGTGATGGACTTCAGGTGGCGCAGCAGCGTCTTCGGTTCTCTGTGTTTACCTAGGTAAAGCGGACATCGGCGTAGCCTCATCGCAGCCGACCGAGGCCGGGTAGTGATCCGGTGGAAGCCGAAGCCGCGTCCGTCCGGCAAGCCGGGCGGACCGTGGTTGGAGAACCGCGTTGTCGGGGCCTGACTGCGCACTCCTGGAGGAAGTGCGCCTCTTGGGCCACCGCCCCGCCGGACGCTTTCCCGTTGATGCGGACACCAACGGGGGCGGGGGCCGAGCGCTCAGTCAGGCACCCGGCTGTGACAGAAAATTACCTCATGATTACCATCCGTCGCAACTGATCGAGTGGGGAGAAATCCAACAACAGTTCTCACGGTAGCCACCGGCTCGCATGGCGAATGCCAGCGACAGTTCATACTCTCAGCCAGGTCGTCTGGATGACGTCCTCGGCGGCCTCCTGGTCGAGGCCCTGACGCCTAACCACCTGCCACCGCAGCGGGGTGAGGTCGGCGGCGATCAGGTTCAGGGCGTCTCTGGCCTCCTGGAGCAGGCCGGCCAGCCGATCACGCCGATCGGCGTGATCGGCTGGGCCGAGCTCCGGGCGCAGGTCGGCGGGACCGGGTTCCGGCCTTGGGTCGGGGCGACCACGTTCCGGTCTTAGGTCGGCGGCCATCACACCGAAGCGATCGTTGGGACGTCGCCGTTCCTGAGTCTGGCGACCACGGCGTGCGCGCGTTTGAGAGCCACCTGCTGGTCGGTGTTCGCCAGGCCGACGTCCTCGTAGTCCTGGATCATCATCTGCATGATCGTGGCTCCCAGTACGGGCGCCGCGAACGACGAACCGCTGCTGCGCCGCGTCGCTGACGGACAGGAACGTGTCGGGATCCGTCACCGGCCGGAACCAGGCGTGCCGCTGCTTCGGCAGCCCGGTGTCGGGGATGACCATCACCGGGCGGCGGCCGCCGATGTGCTCGGCGGGTCTGCGGGCCGGTGGGCCGCCCGCGACATTCACCGGGGTTCTGGCGTAGCCGGCCGTGGGCGTGGCGTAGGCGCCGCCGGGCATCCCGTGCCCGCTCGTGGCGGGTTCGCCGCCGATGTCCAGGGCCGCGCCGACGCCGACGCCGACGAACGCCGACCCGGCGAGCAGATGGTCGAGCGCGATCCCGGACAGGAGCTCCTTGACGTCCGCCTGCCCCGCCTGTCCCGCGAGACCCGCCAGACCCGCTTGCCCTACCTGCTCCGTCCGCCCTGCCTGCTCCGTCTGCTCCGTCCGCCCTGCCTGCTCCGTCTGCTTGGGCCGCCCCGCCGGCCCCGGCTGCTGCGGCGTGTCGGGGAAGTCGCGCAGCGCGCGGCGCAGCGTCCGCAGTGCCCGCCAGGCGTCGACCACCACCGTCGCCGGATCCAGGACCTTGGCTCCGTAGCGGTCCAGCAGCACCTGGGGGAAGACCAGGTCGCGCGATGGCAGCACGCGGCCCTCCCCCGGGACGTACGGTTCGCTCTGGTAGTCGATGGTCAGCATCCGTTGGCCTCCGTCTCTTTCCCGTATGGAGAGAAAGAGCCGGGCTATGCCGCAGTGATACACATGACGCGTAACAACCCGGTCACGAAGATGCGTTCTCGTTGCACGGCTTGAGTCCCTGTCTGGCGTTACCGCCGAAGCTGACGGTCCATTTAGCTTTCTTTCTTTTCGTATAAATAAAGAATCTACCCCTATCGTCGGTGGCGTCTGCGTAAGTTTCGCCGTCCATACTCGTGCTGATCGTTTCGTTCTCGGGATAGACGTCGGTGTCTATCTTGTGGAGCTGGCCCGTGTGTTTTAATTTCTTCTTTCCGCGCCTGATCACCGGGGAGATGCGGTAATTGAGGATTTCCGTGTTGGTCGTGGCCATGAAGAGCACGAGCTCGCTGTGGGACCCGATGTAGTCGTCGCCCGGGCCGCCGAACTCTGCTCGGTATTCGCCGCTCGCCTCGGCGTCCACGCGCGTCCGAAAGGCGCCGCGATCGTCGGTCCGCACCTCGGTGACGCGCACGAACCCGCAGGTGTCGCGCTGCCTGAACGTGATGCGAACGGGCCGCCCCGGCACCGGACTCCACGTGTCACCGTCCGCGGAAGACTCCAGCCGGCCGGTGACCGCCAGCGGGTCGCCTACGACGGCCTCGCGCGGCTGGACGTCGAACTCCGGGAAACGGGTTCGGGGCTTCGTCCCTGCCTTCTCGACGAAGAACCGCGTCTCCACCGACATCCACGCCGACGCTTCGATGCGCCACTCGCCGATCTCGTCCTCCGGCGAGAAGGTGTGCTGCGCCCGCCAGTTGCAGGGCGGCGGCTGACCGGCGAAATCCACGCTCCAGCGCCTCCCGCTGGGCGCGATCAGGCGGCCCTGAACGTCCGGCGCGTCCATGGCGAGGTCGAAGGTGACGGTGACCGGATAGGCGCCGATGACGACGGGATCCGGGGCGATCTCGATGGTCTCGCTGGCGAATGCGCCTCGCATGATGCCTCCTCGAAGGGGGTGGGTCAGCAGACGTTCCGGTATGTTCGGCCGGGGAATGAGCTCTCCCAATCGGCTTTGGACAAAGTGCCGCCTTTCGTCTTGGCGCAGACGGCTGATATCAAGCGTTCGGGAGCGATGGGATGCTCGCGAAGTGTCCCGTCCGTGCCGAAGCTGAGCAGGCGGCTCCCATCAGGGGAGAAGGTGAGCGCGAGGACGAAGCCGTCGTGCAAGGTGAGCGGCTCGCCGAGCGGCGAACGCTCGGCGACGTCCCACAACCACACCTTGCCGCCGGCGCCCGCGGCGGCCACGGTCTTGCCGTCGCGCGCGAAATCGACGACGTCGACCTGCTCGTCCTTCTCGTCCGCGAGCGGGAGGTGCCCAAGCTTGGCCAGGCTCCGGGCGTCCCACAAGTCGAGGCCCACGACGGCGAACCCGGTGGCGAGGATCGCGCCGTCCGCGCTGTAGGTGATGGCGCGCACGCTGGAGGAGCTCGCGCCGAACGGCCGGGGCGCGGCGTTCCGTACGGCCATGTCGACCACGGCGCCGTCCGGGCCGTTGATCGCGAGCGCCCTGCCGTCAGGGCTGAACGCCATGCCGCTGCCGCCCGCGCGGCCGAGCCCGCCCACGCGCTTGTTCGTCGTCAGGTCCCATACCTGGGCCTTCAGCGCTCCTACCTCGGACGCCCGCGACGCGACCACCAGCGTGCGCCCATCGGGGCTGAACACCAGCCCTTCGACCTCGTCGGCTTTGGTGATCTTCAGCCGCGCCGTCCGCCGTCCCGACGGCACCTCCCACAGGGTCACCAGGGCCGGGTCGGACGACGAACCCACGGCCAGCCTCCCGCCGTCGCGGCTGAAGGCCATCGCGGCCGGCTCCGTGACGACCTTGCGGAGCCGGAGGACGCGCTCGCGACTCGCCACCTCCCACAACTCGACATCCGACCGCCGCTGCACCGCCAGCAACCGGGCATCCGGCGAGAACACCGCCGCCTCCGCTCCGGTGACCAAAGGCGCGGGCATCGTGAGGTCGGCGATGTCCAGCGTGGCCACAGCCCCTCCCGGCAGGAGATAGCTGAGGGTGCGGTTCTCCGGGCCGAACCTCAGGCCCCGCGTCAGGTGCGGCACGGGATACCTGAGCATCGGGGTGCTCCTGCCGGGAAGCCACAGGGAGACATTCCTCCCGTCGTAGGTCGCCAGGTAACGGCTGTCGGGGCTGAAGCGCATGCTCTCGGTCCGTCCGCTCGGCATGGCCAAGCCCTGCCACCGATTCCGGGAGAGATCTCTGACGCGGGTCTCGTCGCCGGTGCGTACGGCCAGCGTCCGGCCTTGGGGGGCGAAGGCGAGGTCATCGCCCCGGGGCTCGGACACGCGTCCCTGCCAGTTCCAGAGCCCATACCTGCCGTTGATCGTCACGGCGGCCATGAGGCCCCCGTCGTCGGAGATCACCAAGCGGCTGACCTGGGACGCGCGGAGGGGCAGCCTGCGCAGGGTGGTGAGATCCCACACCTGTCCCTGGCCGTCCACGGTTATGGTGGCCAGCAGGAGCCGGTTGGCGTTGAAGGCCACGTACTGCGTGGCGGTACCGAAGTCGCCGATCTTGACGCCCCGCTCGGCGTCCCACAGCTCGACCGACCGCTGACCGGCGACCGCGAGCCTGCGGCCGTCAGAGCTCAGCGCGATGGCCCTGGCCGGCGTGGAGATCCCGGCCACCTGCCTGATGGAGCGGCCCGTGGCCACCTCTCGCAGCGTCGCCGTGCCACGATCGGCGACCACCTCTGTCCGGCCGTCATCGCTGAGGTCGTACATGGCGTCCCGGCCGGCCTGCGGCGCGCGGACCACCCGCACCTCACGATGGGCCAGCGAGTTGTGCAGCGCCGCTTTCGCCTTCGTCACCGGCGAGGTCTGCCAGGCCGCGACGCTCAGGAGCCTGGCCGACAGGGGATCGTCCGCGCGCAGTGCCTCGGCCCGTTCGGCGGCACGCTCCGCCGTCGCGGCGTCACGTTGCCGCTCACCCCTGATGTTCAGCCAGAACGCCAAGGACACCGCCATCACCGTCAGCGCCGCCAGGACGGCGACGGCTCCCAGGACGCTCCTGCGCCGCCGGACCTTGACGCGGGAGCGGGCCACGGACTCGCGCAGGAAAGTGGCTTCGAGCAGATTGAGCTTGATCTGGCCCCGGCTCGTCCGCTCCCATTGCCGGGCCGTGGCCAGGTTGGTGCCCTGGTACAGGTCGTCGGGCCTGCGCTGGTTGACGTGCCAGAGACGGGCGGTCTCGTTCAGCAGGCTGTGCACGCGCAGCCCGTCCGGATCCGCCGCGACCCACGCCCGTAATCGCGGCCAGGCGCGCAGCAGCGCGGCGCTGACCAGGCCCACCGAGTCGTTCTGGCGCACCAGCAACGCTTCGTCCTCGAAGGCCCGCAGGACCCGCTCCACAGCCGTCCGGTCGATCTCACCGTCGAGGAGGTCGTCGAGCCGTGCCTGCCTGACCGCGCCCTCGGCGCCCTCATCGGGCAGCACCATACGCAGCAGGATCGGCGGCACGATGGCCTGGTCCTCCGGGCCGAGCCCGGCATAGACCCGCTCGGCCTGATCGCCCAGCGAGGGGCCGGTCAGCGAGGCGGGCGGACGGATGGACTCCGCGGCCTGGCTGCCATCCCGCAGCAGGCGCGCGGTGTCGCCCCGGCCGCCGATCAGGCCGAGCAGCAGCGCCCGGACGTCCGGGCGGGCCGCCGGATCGAGCGCCATCGCGGCTGTGACGAGCGAACGCAGCGGCTCCGTCAGTACCTCGAACGCCGGCCTGGTGGTCTGGATGTGGTACCGCACCACACCGAAGTCGTCACCGGGATAAGGGGCGCGTCCGGTGGCCGCGAACATCATCACGGCGCCCCACGCCCACACGTCCACAGCGAACCCGCCGCGCCGCCCGTCAAGGCGTTCCGGCGCCATGTAAGGCGGGCTGCCCGCGGCGAACCGTCCCTCGGTGGTGAGCGTCTTGTCGTCGGTACGCGCGATGCCGAAGTCGATGACCCGTGGACCGTCCGGCCCGAGCATCACGTTGGCCGGCTTGAGATCGCGGTGCACGACTCTCGCCTCGTGGATGGCGGTCAGCGCGGTCGCGATCCCCACGCCCAGCCGGTACAGGTGTTCGGCGGAGTATGGCCCTCCCAGGTCGACGGCCCGCTGCAGGCTCGGGCCGTCGACGTACTCGCTGACGATGTACGGCTGGGAGCCATCGAGGTCGGCTTCGATGATCCGAGCCGTGCAGAACGGCGACACCCGCTGCGCCGCGACGACCTCGTTGATGAACCGCAGCCGCATGTCGCCTTGTTCTAACCATTCGACGCGCAGCGCTTTGATGGCGACCCGGCGATTGGTCTCGTCATACGCCTCATAGACAACGCCTTGCCCACCGGCACCGAGACGCCCGGCCAGCCAATACTTACCCAGCTGCCGGGGATCCCCAGGATGCAGCGCCAAGATCGACCCCCCACCGGCCGCCCAAGGATGCCTCTAGTGAACTCCTTCGCGGGCCGGTAGCCAAGGCAAGGTAAGCGAGTTGAGCGCCCTCAGGCGTACAGGCGTTCCAGGACCGCGGCCACCCCGTGGTCGTCGTTGGACAAGGTGCGCCGCTCGACAGCCGCCATCACCGTGTGGTGGGCGTTGGCCATCGCGTACCCCGCCCCGGCGAAGGCGAGGACCGCGAGGTCGTTGGGCATGTCGCCGAACGCCACCACCTCGGCCGCGTCCACCCCCCGCTCCTCGCACAGCCGGGCCAGCGTGCCGGCCTTCGTCACCCCGGGAGCGCTGATCTCCAGCAGCCCGCTGCCGCCCGAGTGCGTCACCTCGGCCTGGCCCTCGACGGCCGCGACGGCGGCGGTGAACATCTCGTCGACCGCGTGCGCCGCCGACCAGGCCAGCAGCTTGACGACCGGCTCTCCCTCCTCGCAGGCGTCCGCGACCTCGCGGGTGTAGGGCAGGTCCGGGAGGACGCGCCTGGTGTAGGCGGGCTCGACCAGGACCTGTCGGCCTGTCTCCACCGCGAAGGCGACCCCGGGCAGAGCCTCGCGGAGCGTCTCCATCAGCTTCCTCGCGGCGGCCAGGTCGAGTGCGTACGTGCTGGTGATCTCGCGGGTGTCCAGGTCGTAGACGATGGCGCCGTTGCTGCAGACCGCGGTGCCGGTGACGTCCGCCATCGCGGCGATCGGGTCCACGCCGCGTGGTGGCCGGGCGGTGACGAAGACGATGTCGGCGCCGGCGTCGCGGGCGCGTCCCAGAGCGCGGCGGGTGCGCGGGGACACTGAGCCGGTGGAGTCGAGGAGGGTTCCGTCAAGGTCTGTTGCCACGATACGGGGTGCGATCACCTCACCATTAAATCCGCTGCGGCTGAGCGACCCCTTGGGGTATATGTCGGCGTTAGGGAGGAATTCATGCCGAGCAGCCCCAGGCGTACCACGCTGGCCACCGTCGCCGCTTCGGCCGGCGTGTCCGTGGCCACCGTGTCCAAGGTGCTCAACGGCCGCCGCGAGGTGGCACCTGACACTCGTACGCTGGTGCAGTCCCTGCTGGTGGAACACGGCTACGTCCCGCGCTCGTCGCCCAGGGACCGGGCCGATGGGTCGGCCACGGTCGAGATGTGGGTGGACGAGATGTGCGCCTACTCCACCGAGATCATCAAGGGCACCATCGACGCCGGCGCCGAGTCGGGCGTGGCGGTCGTCGTCAGCGGCACGAAGGGCATGGCCGGCGGCGGCACCTCCTGGGCTCGCGACCTGGTCGCCGCCGGGCGGCGGGCGATGATCACTCTTGTCAACGGGCCGACCAAGGCCCAGCTCGCCGCCCTGTCGCGCGTACGCTTACCCGTGGTCGTCATCGACCCCCTGAACCTGCCGGACGCCCCCGTGACCAGCGTCGGCTGCACCAACTTCGCCGGCGGCCTGTCCGCCACACAGCATCTGCTCGCCCTCGGGCACCGCCGCATCGCCTACCTCGGCGGACCCGCGACCGCGGCCGTGAACCAGGCACGCATGCACGGCTTCCGCGCCGCCATGGAAGCCGCGGGCGTGCCCGTACCTCCCGAATATGTCCGTACTGCGGGCTTCTGCTATCCCCACGGGGTGCGAGAAGGAGCCGCCGTGCTCGACCTGCGTCCCGCGCCGACCGCCATCTTCGCCGCCGGCGACGAGAGCGCCCTCGGCGCCATCCAGGCCGCCAGGGCACGTGGCCTGCGGATCCCCGAAGACCTCAGCGTCGTCGGCTTCGACGACACCGAGATCGCGACGATGACCTCGCCGCAGCTGACCACCGTACGCCAGCCGCTGCGCGAGATGGGCGCCGTCGCCCTGCGCACCGCGCTGCGCCTGGCAGCGGGCGAGAAAATCGATTCCCGCCACGTCGAGCTCGCCACCGAACTCGTCATACGCGGCTCCACCCATGCCGCCTGACCACTCAGAGGCGCATCTCTGACGGCATCGTCGTGGTCGCGTTGAGGAGTTCCACGCCGAGCAGCTCTCCCGACTCCGCGTAGTCGAGCACGACATCCTCCGACAGGGTCTGCCGTACCGCCTCTCCTGGCACTATTTCGTGCTTCATCGCGATATAGGCGACGTCGTGTTCCTTCTCCCACCGGACGTACACCGTGTGCTCGCGTCCGTCGGGGGGCTCCTCGTCCCAGCTCAGCAACCCTTCCTTGGCCTCGTGCGAGCCGGCGAGCGCGGCCCGCACCATGGTCATGGCGAGTTCGAGCGCCTGGAGCGAGTCGACGCCGGTGACCTTGCGATCGTGCTCCCACCCGGCGAGCCCGTCGATCCGGTAAGGGCACGACCACTCCCCCGTCGGCTCCTCGATCGGCAGCCCGATCGTGACGACGACCTCGCGTAGCGGCTCGGTGCGCAGCGTCAGCGTGCGGTGGGCGATCTCGTACATGTCAGCTGATCTACCCCGGAGGCGAACTCTGGAAGACTGGAGGCGAGAAGAGGCGGCCCATACCGCCATGGTCGAAAACCTTTCCCGCATCAGACCAGCGCCGTTAGTCTGCGTACGTCGCGAGGGGAGTCCAGTGGTGAATGAGTCGTTCGGGACACGGTTGCGGTCCAGGCTCGACAAGTACGGCCCACTCTGCGTAGGCATCGACCCCAGCCCGGCGCTGCTCGACGCGTGGGGGCTCGACGACTCCCCGGCCGGGCTGGAGCGGTTCAGCCGTACGGTGGTCGACGCGATCGGCGACGTGGCGGCGGTGGTCAAGCCGCAGTCCGCGTTCTACGAGCGCTGGGGCAGCCGGGGCATCGCCGTGCTGGAGAGCGTCATCGCCGACCTGCGTGAGGCGGGCACGGTGGTGATCCTCGACGTCAAGCGGGGCGACATCGGCAGCACGATGGCCGCCTACGCCGAGGCCTACCTCGACCGGGGCAGCCCGCTCGCGGTCGACGCCGTGACGCTCAGCCCCTACCTCGGGTTCGGTTCGCTGGAGGGCGCGATCACGTCGGCCATCGCCAACGACGCCGGCGTCTTCGTCCTGGCGCGCACCTCCAACCCGGAGGCCGTGGCGCTGCAGACGGCGGTCGCGGGCGAGATCTTCGCGGGCGCCGCGGCGGCGAACGCGGGCCGCGCCCCGCTGGGCCCGGTCGGCGTCGTGATCGGCGCCACCCTCCCGTCGCTGGAGCACCCACTGGAGCAACTCAACGGCCCCATCCTGGCGCCGGGCCTGGGCGCGCAGGGCGCCGCTCCGGCCGACCTGGCCCGGCTGTTCGGTCCGGTACGGCAGGCGGTCGTGCCGTCGGTGTCACGCGCCGTCCTCGCCGACCCGGAGCGGATCCGCGACCTGGTGCAGCGCTACCGCGACGACTGCGCCCGCCACCTGTCCTCCTGACGGGCTCGCTCCCGGACTAGGGACATCCCTAGGTTCCGTCCTGACGCGGCTCGTGCTCCGGCGTACTGATCATTGAGGTTCTGCCGCGGTGACCTCAGCCCCGCAGGTCCTGGGCTGATCAGAACGGCCGGAGTCGAGGAGCCTTCATGCCCGCTTTCCCATACGCCGACGATCTCGCCGAAGAGCTGGCCTCGATGGCCGGGGAGGTGCCCGCCACGGTCAGGGTGCTGGGGCTCGCCGTGCCCGAGCCGAGCGCGGTCCAGCGCCGCCTGGAGGAGCTCGTCCTGGCCGTCGCCGGCCCGCGCGACGGCATCTCCCTGGAGACGGTGACCCACCAGGATCGGACCACGGTGTGGATGCCGGGCCGGTTGCGGGCCGTGGGGTTCCACGCGTCGGGCTCGATGACCGTCCATCTCGACCTGCCGCCGTCCGAGGACCTCTTCGAGAACGATCCCGGTGACGCGGAGCTGACCGGCATGCTGCGCGCCGCCGGGGATCGGATCGGGCTGCCGTCCCTCGTACCGGCTGAGGACGAGTTGGCGTTCGAGCGCCTCTGGCGGGTCAAGACGGCCACCGGGGAGCGCTGGGCCGAGCCCAGCCTGTGCCGGGCGCTCGGCTCGTTCCGGCATTACGTACGTGATCTTCCGGTGTACGGCCGGGCGTCGTCCACCGTGGAGCTGGGCGCGAGCGGCGGCGTGACGTCGCTGAGCGTGTCGACCCGCCGCTTCGCCGGTGACGGGGGCGGCGCGACGGTCGCGGAGCCCGGGGTACGGACGCCGATCCAGGCGGCGCGGGAGGTCGCCGCCCGGGTGGCCGACTCCTTCGCCGGTATGGAGGACACCCGGCTGACGCCGCAGTGGTTCCGTTTCGGCTACCTGAGCCTCGGTCGCAGGCGGCCGCAGACATTGCTCACGCCGTTCTACATCGCGAGCATCAGGGTCCAGAGCGAGACCGAGGTCTCCGCGCACGTGACCGCGGTGCCGGGGTGCGACGGACGGTTCTCCCCGACCCTGAACCTGGTCCCCAAGCCGCGCCGCGTGGCCTAGGCGACTGAGGCCGCTCGGTTGACGACCGCTCGATTGACGGCGGCGACCAGGGCGCGGACGGAGGCGGTCAGCACCGAAGTGTCGCGGCCCGCTCCCCACCGGACCGTCTCCCCCACCCGCGCCTCCACGTACGCGACGGACTGGCTGTCCTGGCCCGGCCCGGTGGCGTGCTGCGCGTAGTGGAGGATGTCGACCCCGCCCAGCGCCCCGGCCAGCGCCGACAGCGGGCCGTTGCCGGTTCCCCGCAGCTCGCCGCCGCCATCACGCCGGGTGCCGGTGAACTCGTGAACTCCCGGCCCGGTCTCGGCGGTGCTCCAGTCGGCGAGCGCGTACGGCCCGTCGTCCGCCGGTTCCAGGTAGGCGGCCTGGAAGAGCCGCCACAGCTCCTCGGCCGTCATCTCCGCCCCGCTGCCGTCCGTGGCCCGCTGGACGACCGCCGAGAAGTCGATCTGCAGCCGTCGCGGCAGGTCGAGGCCCTGGTGGGTGCTGAGCAGGTAGGCGATGCCGCCCTTGCCCGACTGGCTGTTGACGCGGATCACGGCCTGGTAGTCGCGGCCCACGTCGGCGGGATCGATCGGCAGGTACGGCACCTCCCAGGGCGCCTGCTCCACGGGCACGCCCAGCTCGGCGGCCCGTTTGGCGTGGTGGGCCAGGCCCTTGCCGATGGCGTCCTGGTGGGTGCCGGAGAAGGCGGTGTAGACCAGGTCTCCGGCGTACGGGTGGCGGTCGGGGACGGGCAGCCGGTTGCAGTGCTCGACCGTACGGCGGATGGCGTCGATGTCGGACAGGTCCAGCATCGGGTCCACGCCCTGCGAGTGCAGGTTGAGCGCGAGCGTGACCAGGTCGACGTTGCCGGTGCGCTCGCCGTTGCCGAACAGGCAGCCCTCGACCCGCTGCGCCCCGGCCAGCAGCGCCAGCTCCGCGCAGGCGACGCCGGTGCCGCGGTCGTTGTGCGGGTGCACCGAGAGGATCACCGAGTCGCGGCGGGCCAGATGGCGGTGCATGTACTCGATCTGGTCGGCGTAGACGTTCGGGGTGGCGGTCTCGACCGTGGCGGGCAGGTTGTGGATGACCGGGCGGTCCGGGCTCGCCTCCCACAGGGCCGTCAGGTCGTCGCACACCTCCAGCACGTAGTCGGGCTCGGTGAGGTTGAACACCTCGGGCGAGAACTCGTACCTGATCGGCGGCCCGGGACGGGCGTCGGCCAGGCGGGCGACGTGCCCGGCCGCGTCCTTGATGAGGGCGCGCAACGCCTGCCTGTCGTGGCCGAGCACCACGTCGCGCCAGACGGGAGCGGTCGCCGTGTAGAGGTGGACGACGACGCGCGGCAGCCCCTCGACGGAGGCGAAGGTCCGCTCGATCAGGTCGCGCCTGGCGGCCGTGAACACGACGATCGTCACGTCCTCCGGCACCGCCCCCTTCACGGCCAGGTCGCGGACGAAGTCGAAGTCCGTCTGGCTGGCCGACGGGTAGCCGACCTCGATCTCCTTGAAGCCCATGGCCACCAGCAGCTCGAACATCCGCCGCTTGCGCGCCGGGTCCATCGGCTCGGCCAGCGCCTGGTTGCCGTCGCGCAGGTCCACGGGCACCCAGAGCGGCGCCTGTTCGATGCGCCGCGCGGGCCAGCCGCGCTCGGTCAGCGGCACCTCGACGCGCCGGTGGGCGGGCTGGTAGCGGTGGTACGGCATGGCGCTGGGGCGTTGCCGGTTCCAGTCGTGCACGGGGTTTCCTTCCGGTCGTTCTCAGGGGGTTCGACCGGCACTGCGGAGCCACCGCGGCGGGGTGCCGGTCGATTCAGGCCCCGCCGCGGCGGCCGAGAAGGAGACCACGTGACGTCATGCCGGGTACACTAACCACAACACAGGTCCTCAGACAACCTGAGAGGTTCATCCGCGATGCCGCTCGGCACCCTCCGTCCCAGCCCGCTGGTCGAACAGGCCACCGAGCACCTGCGCGAGCAGATCACCGGCGGCCACTGGCCGGTCGGCACCCGGCTCCCCGGCGAGAACGCCCTGGCCAAGACCCTCGGTGTGGGCCGCTCCACCGTCCGCGAGGCGCTGCGCGCGCTGGCGGGCGCCGGGCTGGTGCAGGCCCGCCAGGGCAGCGGCGTGTTCGTCATCGCCACCGAACCGGCCGCCGACTGGCCCACCCGCCTGCGCCGGGCCGCGATCACCGACGTTTACGAGGTGCGGATGATGGTCGAGACCCAGGCCGCCCGCCTGGCCGCGACCCGCCGTACCGACGAGGACCTCGCCGCACTGGAGGCGGCCCTGCAGGCGCGACGGGCGGCGGCCGGGAGCGACGACGCGGGGTTCGTGGACGCGGACATCGCCCTGCACGCGGCGGTCGTGGCGGCGGCGCGCAACCCGGTGCTCGACGACCTGTTCGCCGAGTTCGCCCCGGCGCTGCGGGGCCGGCTGGTGGACGTGGTGGAGCTGCTCGGCCTGCGGGAGACCGAGCCCAATCCCGGCGACGACGCGCATGCCGCGCTGGTGGACGCCATCCGGCTGGAAGACGGGGAGGCAGCGAGCCGCATCCTGCAGACGGAGCTGGAACAGACGCTGGCGTTGCTGTATCGCAACGCCGTCTGACCCGGCGAGCGCTGTACGGGAAGGCGGTCAGCTCTCTCGGCGGAGGATGGCGAGGTAGTCGACCGTCGAGTTCATGTCATATGTGGTGTCGGTAAGTTCCCAGCCGGTGCCGGAGGCGAGCTCGGCGAGCTCGCGTGGTGCCAGGCACAGGTAATCGAACCAGGGTGTCGCCACGTCGCGATAGCGGATCCGCATGGTGCGCTGTCCGGCGATGCGGCCTGCCCGCAGGTTCCGTTCGTTGTAGGGCAGGCGCAGCGGGTCGTCGGAATCGGTCGTGTTGCTGCCTCGCCCGACGATCACGGCACCGGGTGCGGCCATCGCGGCCAGAGCCCGCAGGAACCGCGGTGCCCGCTCGCGGCTTTCCAGCAGGCCCAGGTTGGCACCCAGGAGCAGGAAGCTGTCGTAACGCGCCCCGGTCGCGGCGTGTTCGTCAACCGTGCCGAGAACGACTGACCGTATCCCTTGCTGCCCGCACACCTCGAGCGCCCCCGGGGAGGTGTCGAGCGCGGTGACGGCGTGGCCTCGGTCGAGCAACGCGCGCGCGGCTCGTCCTCCGCCGGCGCCGATATCCAGGACCTTGCCTTTGAGCAGATCCAATGCTTGGCGTTCCTCGTCCGGCCACTGCTCGATCGGCGCGATCCAGGGCGCGACGGGAAGGGACTTCACCAGGCCGTCGTCGTGTTCCACGATCTGGAGGACCGGGGCGGCGTCCGAGGTCAGAGATGCCCGGTAGGCATCGCGCAGCATGTCCCCGATCGCGTCACCGATGCGAGGACCGAAACGATCCTCCTGGCGGTCTTCGGCACCTCGGCGGTCGCGCGGCTCGCGCCGGATCGAGATCTCCCCCGCCGCGAGCCGCCGCAGTGCGGCTCGGGCGGCGTGCTCGTCGCCGAGCAGGTCCGCGATGATGCCCATCATTCCGGTCGGCTCCTCACCACAGGCGGACCGGATGGCCTGGAGCGCGTGCTCGCGGGGCAGATCGGAGGAGTCGTCCCCCAGCGTGTCCGGCCGCATGTGCCACGTCGCGAACAACAGCGTCATGGCGAGGGCGTGCAGGTCGTCGGTGTCTTGTGGCGGCTCGTCGCGCCGCTGCCGCGCCGGCGCGTAGCCATACGTCCCTCCAGGCAGATGCAGGCCGTCGTAGCAGGCCACACCGAAGTCGACGACGCTGACCCGGTCACCGTCGATCACCACGTTCTTCGGCGCGAGGTCGCGCATGACGACGCCGCGCGCATGAAGATCGACGAGGATCTGGGCGAGTCGCCTGCCGAGCGTTTCGAGGCAACGCCGTTCTCCGGCGCCAGGATGCGCGTCGATCGGATACGGACCGTTCTGGGCGATGTCCTCAGCGAGATCGACCGGGCCGGCGTCGGACATCACCAGGAACTCGTCCTGGCCATGCCGGAAGTGATCCAGAAATCGCGGGACACCAGGGCAATCCTCGAGTGCCTGCAGGACACGGCGTTCGTTGCGCAGCCGCATGCGGATGTCGCCCGAGGCCGCGGTCTCGGCCACCAGAGCACGAGCCTGCTTGATGACGACGCTCGTCCCATCACGCTGATCGACAGCCCGATAGACGTTGCCACGCGCGGATTCGAAGATTCCCGCGACAACCCGGTAGTGGTGGCCGAGAACCGCCGGCTCCCCCAGCTCTTCACCCGGGCGCAGGCCGGTGAACGGATCGACGGCCCAGTCCGGCTGCTCGTAGCGCAGGCCGGCGCGCCCCTCGAACTCTTCCCCGCCGGGCCCGTCGATCCGAGCGGCGAACCGTCCCCCCTCGTCGACCTTCTTGAACGGGCCATATCGGTAATACACCGGAGAGTCCTGATCCACCCGCCGATCGCTGAGCACTCGCGGCCCCAGATGGCCACGCAGGAGTTCGGCCAGCTCCAGGCCCAGCTCACGGACACGCCGCTGGTCCGGGTAGATCGTGAACGCCTTCCCGACGCTCGCCGGGGCACTGTATCCGTTGTTCAGCCGGTCGAGGACCTGGTGCGAGCGTGCGAGCTTGAACACGCAGCCCTCGGCCAGGAGCAGGGGGACAAGCTTCTCGACCAGCTCCAAATAGGTTGCCGAACGAGAGGAGACATGCAGTTTCCAGCCATGTTCGAACAGCTGAACACCATCGGGATAAACCGTCAACCACGTCGGACCAAGGCTGATGCGATGGCCGGTCCGGACATGCTCGTCGACGATTCTCTCAATGGCCTCGGAGTCCCTCGCTGACACCTCAGACATTGATGCCATCACGCCAGAAGAGCATGCCGGACCTCTTTCTCCAGGAAATTCAGCACGGCCCCGACAGCGGGCCAGGTGCCGTCAGCCGCCTACGGCCAGGTGCTGTCACTCGGCCAGGTGCTGTCGCCCGGCCAGGTGCTGTCGCCCGCCTGCGCCCTGACGGTCTTCAGGAAGCCGACGGTCGGCTCCAGCACGTTCGTTCCTGCTTCACGGGGTTCCAGAGCAAGCAGATTGTTCAACGAAACTTCCTCTCCGTCCGGCGCTTCCGACGATCTCCCCCTGTATAGCATTTGACGATCTTCGTGGCTAACCTTGACTTTTGTCCGTCTATGTAGCTCAGCTCCAGCCGGAGCTGAGCGGGCTAGATGCCCTCGCCCGCGCTGACGAGCCCGGTCTCGTACGCGATGACCACGGCCTGGGCACGGTCGCGCAGGCCGAGCTTGGTGAAGATGCGGGCGACATGGGTCTTCACCGTGGCCTCGCTCAACGTCAGCGCCCCGGCCAGCTCGGCGTTGGACAGCCCGCGCCCCACCAGCGTCAGCACCTCGACCTCGCGCGCGGTCAGGCCGGCCAGGTCGGCGTGCACGCCCGGTGAAGCGGCGCGGTCGGGGCGGGCGAAGCGCTCGACGAGCCGCCGGGTGATCGACGGCGCGAGCAGGGCGTCACCGGTGCCGACCAGCCGCACGGCGTTGGCCAGGTGCTCGGGTGTGACGTCCTTCAGCAGGAAACCACTCGCCCCCAGGGCCAGCGCGGCGTACACGTAGCGGTCGAGGTCGAACGTGGTCAGCATGAGCACCCTGCAGGCCGGATCCTGTGCCAGGACCTGTCTGGCCGCCGCCAGCCCGTCCATGGCCGGCATGCGGATGTCCATGAGCACGACATCCGGCCGCAGCTCTCGCGCGGCCGTCACCGCTTCCACGCCGTCGGCCGCCTCCCCCACCACGTCGATGCCGCGGGTGCTGAGGATCAGCCGGAAGCCTGAGCGTATGAGTGCCTGGTCGTCGACGATCAGCACGCGAGGCGAGGTCATCAGCTGTCCGCGCCTGCCGGGAGCGGGCGGAACCGGTCGCCATCGGGCAAGGAGTTCAGCGGGACGCGGGCGCGGACGCGGTAACCGCCGCCGAGGCGGCGCCGGGCGTCCAGGTCCCCGCCATATACGGCGACACGTTCACGCAACCCCAGCAGACCGCGCCCGGCTCCGTCATCGCGCTTCCTCGCGTGCGCGTGGTCGGGCTGAGCACGCTTACCAGGCTGAACGGGCTGGTCGGTGGTGAGCACGCTGGGGCCGGTGTTGAGCACCTCCACGCGTACGTGATTGTCGGCGTAACGGACCGTCACCTCGGCCTTCGTGTCCGCCTCGGCATGCTTGAGCGCGTTGGTCAGCGCCTCCTGGATGATCCGGTAGAGCGTCGCGTCGATGCCCGGCGGCAGCGGCCGGGGCTCGCCCAGGATTCGCGCCTCCACCGGCAGGCCGGCGAAGGCGAAGCGGTCGACCAGCGTGTTCAGGCCGCTCAGGCTGGGCGACGGCGTCAGATCCGCGGCGTCGTCCGAGCCGTCCGGCGACGGCGCGAGCAGGCCCAGCATGTGCCGCAGCTCCGACATGGCGGAACGACCGGCGTTCTCGACCGCTTCGAGCGCCGCCGCGCACTCCTCCGGCTCGCTGGTCAGCACCTCGCGCGCGGCACTGGCCTGGACGACCATGAGGCTCACGTTGTGGCTGACGATGTCGTGCAGCTCCCTGGCGATCCTGGCCCGCTCGGCGTCGACCGCCACCCTGGCGGCCCGGCCGCTCTCCCGCTCCAGAAGGCCGCCGCGCTCCTCGATCGCCGCACGGTGCCGCCGACGGGACCGCGCCAGCAGGACACTCAGCCACAGCACGGCTCCCAGCAGGGCGACGAACATCCCGTACGTCCAGACTTCACCCACCGTTCCACCCTGGCAAACAGCGCGAAGATCCGCACTACATCCACGGGATGACATCGCGGCCGGACTACATCCGGGGAAGGATGCCCGGCCTCCCGCGCCGTTTGTAGCCTCCCCTCATGGCAACCGGAGGCGAGATCGTCGTACGACTTGACGAAGTACGCAGGCACTACGGCGAGACGGCGGCGCTCGACGGCGTCTCGCTGGAGATCCGGGCCGGCGAGGCGGTCGCGGTGATGGGGCCGTCGGGGTGCGGGAAGTCGACGCTGCTCAACATGATCGCCGGGCTGGACCGGCCCACTTCCGGAACGGTCACCGTCCACGGCGAGGAGCTGTCAGAGCTGGACGAGACGGGGCTGGCGCTGTTCAGGCGGCGCAGGATCGGCATGATCTTCCAGTTCTTCAACCTGCTCGACGACCTGTCCGCGCTCGACAACGTGGCGCTGGCCGCCCAGCTGACCGGCACGCCCGCCACCCATGCCCGCCGGCGCGCGCTCCAGCTGCTGGACGAACTCGGCCTCGCCGACCGCGCCACCATGTACCCCACCGTGCTGAGCGGCGGCGAACGGCAGCGCGTCGCCGTCGCCCGCGCCCTCATGAACCGCCCGGCCGTGCTGCTGGCCGACGAGCCGACCGGGGCGCTGGACAGCCACTCCGGAGAGCAGGTGATGGACCTGCTGCTCGACCTCCACCAGATCGGCCAGACGCTGCTGCTGGTCACCCACGACGAGCGGCTGGCCGAGCGGTGCGTGGGACGGGTGGTCGAACTCGCCGACGGCAGGGTGACCGGCGAGCGCAGCCTGGAGGGGACCGCATGAGTGTGGTCTGGCACCTCGCTCTGGCGGCGGTACGGCGGCGCCGCACGCAGAGCGGGATCCTGGCCGTGGTCGTCATGTGCTCCACCGTGGCGATCGTGGTCGCGCTCGGCCTGCTCGACGCCTCGTCGGGTCCCTTCGACCGGACGTTCGCCGAGCAGCGCGGCGCGCACGTCGTGGCCACGTTCGACCGGGCCGTGGTCCCCGACGACCGGCTCGTCCGGTCCGCGCAGAGCCCCGGGGTCGAGGCCGCAGCCGGTCCGTTCGGCCAGACGGTGCTCACCGTCGCCGACACCCGGCAGAGCCTGCCGCCCGGCCCTCTCACCCTGGTGGGGCGGGCCGATCCCCGAGGCCCCGTGGACCGGGTCGACCTCTGGACCGGCCGCTGGGCCGTCAAACCCGGAGAGATCGTGGTGAATCGCCCGGTCGAGCCGTTCTTCAGCGATCTGGTCGGCACCACCGTGCAAACCCAAGAGGGGACGAACTTCACCATTGTCGGCCTCGCCTCCAGCGTCAGCCGGACGTCCGAAGCCTGGGTCACGCCCGCGCAGATGCGGGCCATGAACCCCACCACAAGCCAGATGCTCTACCGGTTCACCCGGGCCGAGACAGAGGGCGACCTGCGCGTGGCCACCTCAGGGCTGCCGTCGTCCGGGGTGCTCGACCTGCGGTCGTACCTGGCGGTCAAGCAGGACGTCTCGCGCGTGGCCTCCGCCTACCTGCCGTTCCTGATGGGTTTCGGCCTCCTGGGGCTGCTGGTGGCGATCCTCATCGTGGGGAACGTCATCAGCGGCGCGGTGGTCGCCGGGCAGCGGCACATCGGGGTGCTCAAGTCGCTGGGGTTCACGCCCGCTCAGGTCGTGGCCGTGTATCTGACCATGGTGCTGCTGCCGGGGTTCGCCGGTTGCCTGATCGGGACCGTGCTCGGTGCGCTGGTCTCACAGCCGCTGCTCGACCGGGTGTTCGCGGGCCTCGGGTCGACCATCGGCCTGAGTGTCGGCCTCTGGGTGTACGGGGCGACGCTGATCGGCGTACCGGCCGTGGTGGTGCTGGCCGCGCTCATCCCCGCTTCGCGGGCGTACCAGCTGTCCGCCGCCCAGACGATCCGCGCGGGCGGCGCGCCTCGGCCGGGACGCGGGCAGGCGATCCAGCGGGTGCTGTCGGGCACGCGGCTGCCCCGCTCGGTCAGCCTGGGCCTGGGGCTGCCGTTCGCCCGCCCGGGCCGGTCGGCGATGACGCTGGCCGCGATCGTGCTCGGTGTGGCGACGGTGACGCTGGCCACCGGCCTGTTCCAGACGATGGCCGCCTACGGGGACACGGCCCAGCGCGTCGGCCATGTCCACACCGTTGTCCACGTCGGACGCCCCGACCAGACCAGGCCCAAGCTGGACGACGCCGGCATCGAGGCGCTGCTGCGCGCCCAGCCCGGCGTACGGTATGTGACCGCCGACGCCTGGATCGACGTCCAGCTGCCGGGCCGGACGAACCGGATCAAGGCCCAGTTCCTCCGTGGCGACGCCACGACCAGGGGCGACGTGGTCGTGGCGGGGCGCTACATCGCCGGGCCGAACGAGGTCGCCGCCCCTTCGGCGTTCCTCCAGCGGTTCGGGCTCCGGGTCGGCGACCGGCTCACACTTGAGCTCTCCGGCGTACGTACTCAGGCCACGATCGTGGGCGAGGTCATGGACGCCGCGAACGACCTGGTCATCGCGAGCTGGCCCACGCTGACCGCGCTCGACCCGAACGGCAAACCCACCCAGTACGAGGTCCGGCTCGCCCCGGGCGGCGACGTCGAGCGGTTCAACGCCGCGGTGAAGGCGGCCGAGCCGGGCCTGTACCCGATCACGAAGTCGCGGGTGGACGCGGACAGCGTGGCCGTCATCAGCGCGGCCTCGATCTTCACCCTGCTGCTGGGCACGGTGGCGACACTGGGCGTGTTCAACACCGTGGTGCTCAACACCCGCGAGCGCCGCCGCGACCTCGCCATGCTGAAGTCGATCGGCATGACGCCGCGCCAGGTGACGCTCATGATGGTGACGTCCATGGCGGCCCTGGGCGCCGTCGGCGGCCTGCTCGCGATCCCCGTCGGCGTGTTCTCGCACCGAGTCATCGTGCTGGCCATGCTCGACGCCGTGGGGCTCACCGCGCCCGGGTTCCTCCTCGATGTCTGGCGGGGCACGGCGCTGGCCGCGTTGGTGGTGGCGGGGGTGGCGATCGCCATGCTGGGCGCGTTCCTGCCCGCGCGCTCGGCCGCCACGCTGACCATCGCCGAAGCACTGCGGACGGAATGAGCCTACTTCGGGTGGGCCTGTTCATCGGCGCTTCAACAATTGGACGTTTGACGTCATTAGGGTCAGGACGCTCGTATTCGCCGGTGTGAAAGGCCGTGCCATGTTCCGTCCCGTACTCGTGGGTCTGGCGCTCGTCGTCACCACGACCGTCGCTCCCTCCTCGGCCGAGGCCGCGCCCCGGCCCGTGGTGGTCAAGGACGTGAGCATCCCGCCCGTACCCCTCAAGGACCTGCAGCGGTCCATCGCCGATGATCGCGAGGTCAAGCTGGGCGGGGTCGGCAGCGGACTGTTCCCGGCCGAGCGGCGCGGGGACTACTGGATGGTCACCGACCGCGGCCCCAACGGGCAGGTGGGCGCGGACAAGCGGCGCACGTTCCCCATCCCGGAGTTCGCCCCCGCGATCGTGCGGGTGGCCACCCGGTTCGGCGTCGAGATCAAGAAGTACGTCCCCCTGGTCGGCACCTCCGGCAAGCCGATCACCGGGCTCAGCAACCAGGCGGGCCACGACGAGGTGCCCTACACCTGGGACGGCCAGACCGCGCTGCCGTACAACCCGAGCGGGGTGGACACCGAGGACCTGGTGCGGACCCCGCGCGGCGACTTCTGGCTGGTCGACGAGTACGGGCCGTCGCTGCTGCACGTCTCCGAGCGGGGGCGGGTGCTGGCCCGGTACGTCCCCAAGGGGCTCAACCTCACCGGCGCCGACTACCCGGTCAAGGAGACGCTGCCCGCCATCCTCGCCTCCCGCCAGCAGAACCGCGGGTTCGAAGGGCTGGCGATCGACGGCGACACCTTGTACCTCGCGGTGCAGAGCCCGCTGGCCAATCCGGACAAGAAGACCGGCAAATCCTCCCGCGTCGGCCGGATCCTCACGTTCAGCATCCGCGCGGCGCGGGTGACCGGAGAGTACGCCTACCGCTTCGAGGACGTCACGACCTTCGACCCCAAGGTGAACGGCGACCAGAGCGAAATGAAGGTCTCCGGCCTGGCGTACGTGGGCGGTCGCCGGCTGCTGGTGGACGAGCGGACCGACAACGTCGCCCGGATCTACCAGATCGACCTGGCCAAGGCCACGAACCTGCTGGGCGGACGGTACGACGACCCGGCCACCGCGCCGTCACTGGAGGCGCTGGCCGACCTGGGGGATGTCAAGGTTCCGGCCAAGTCGCTCGTCGCCGACCTGTCCGAGGCCGCCCCCACCCTGCCCGGCAAGGTCGAGGGCATCGCCCTGCTCGACCCGCGGACGCTCGTGGTCGCCAATGACAACGACTTCGGGCTGGGCGAGTTCGGGGCGGACGGGCGACTGGTGGACAGCGGCGTCACCAGCCGGATCCTCACCATCCGCCTGCCTCGCCCGGTGCGCTGAAGGATGTGCGGGCCCCGGCTACCGTCAGCCGGTGGGACCCGCTTCGGGCCGCACCTCCTTTTCGCCGCCGTCGCCCGCCTCCTCGCCGGTTTCGGCACGCCTTTCGGCGTCAACTGTGGCCTCGGCCTCAGTCTCGGGGGCGGTGATCTCGGGGGTGGGGATCGCGGGGTTCGTGTCAGTGTCGGGCCAATCGGCGGGTACGGGGCGGGGCGCCTTCGGGGTGTCGGCCCCTGACCGCTCCGCCACCACGTCGCTCTCGCCACCGTCCCGGTTCACCGCATCAGGCAGGTCTTCATTCATCACCTCCACCTGCCCACCGAGCTCCGTTCCAACAGCCCGAAGGAGATCCGGGCGCGGTTCTAGACCTCGCGGAAACCTCGTTCGTGGAGCTGCGCCGTGTACAGCGACGGGATCTGCAGGGCCGACTCGCCGACGCCCTCGACGTGGCCGATCGGCTGCGCGAACGGGCCGTCGGCGTTCACCACGGCGTTCCTGGCGCCGACGACGTAGTTCTGCGCGGTGGGCGGCTTCTGCACGACGATCTGGGTGCCCGACATGTCACACCCCCACGCCACGGAATGGGCCGCCGACCAGCCGTGCGAGGTCCCCCACCAGCCCCGGTTGTACAGGCCGAGCGTCAGTGTGCGGTGCGGGTTCACCTCACGATGGCCGTCGTAGAGCAGGCCGGTGTTCCAGCGCCGATGGCCCTCGCTGGTGTTGTAGGTCTCCTCGGAGGTCCCGCGCAGGAAGACGATCCCCGAGTTCGAGGCGGCGCCGTTGCAGATGAAGGAGTGCCTGGCCTTCGTGGCGTGGCAGTCCTTGAAGAGGACGAGCTGCGCGAACGGGTGAGCACAGAAGTTGTAGCGGTTCCCGCCCGCCGAGGTCGAGCCGGTCGGCTCCAGCGCCCGGCAGTTGTCGACCGTGACGCGGGTGGCCTCCCACGCCTCCATGCCGACCTGCCAGAACCGCAGCGCCGTGCAGTCGCGGATCCAGGCGTCCTCGGCCCGGAAGATCCGGATGGCGTTCTGCACCGCCGACTTCTCCGCGAAGGGGTCGCCGGCGAACTCGACGTCCACCCGCAGCCGCTCGACGCCGACCTCGGTGACCACGCCTGCCCGGTCGGTCTTGTAGAGGTACGACTGCGACAGCGACCGGTTCAGGTGGTTCAAGACCGGGGCGTCGATGGTCACCCGGTTGCCGGTGACGTCGGTGATGTAGCGGTTGTAGAGGATGGGCTCCTCATCCACGTACCACGGCCGCCCGGTGTCGTGCCCGCCGTAGTCGATGGCCTTCAGCCATCCTTCCGAGCAGGGGTGGAAGACGATGACGTTGTCGCCGGGCCGCAGCGCGCGGGCGTCGGCGACCTCGAACGTACGCGCGCCCACCTGGACGAAGTCGGACACGATGTCGGTACGCGTGCCCGGCACCTCACCCCGCCAGGCCGACCAGTTCACCGGTCCCTCGCCGCCCGCCACGATCACCGTGCGGTCCGCCGGACCCGCGGCGGTGGCCATGATGACCGTGTTCTCCGCCGGGTCCTCGCCGTCCCCGGAGCCGCGCAGCACGGTCCTGCTGGAGCGTACGTAGATCGTCCCGGACACCGGGTAGCGGCCCGGCAGGAGCAGCAGCGCCCCGCGCCGGTGCTCGGGCAGCGCCGCGATCTCGTCCAGCGCGGCCTGGATGTGGGCGGTGTTGTCGCCCTCGACCGGCCTGATCGTCTTGACCACCCGCAGGCGCGGCGGCGGGCGCTCGCCGTTGTGGTAGCCGGCGTGGCTGAAGTCCGGGACGCGGTTGCGGTCGGCGTCCTCGGTGTAGACGAGCCTGCCGTGCTTGCGGTACGCGAGCGTCGAGCGCCACGAGTCGGCGTGGGCGGACGGCATCCCCGTCATCCCCGTGATGCCGGTCGCCGCGAGCACGCCGCCGGCCGCCAGCAGCGCGCGCCGGCTGAGATCGTAGGTCATGAGCTATCCCTTCACCGCGCCGGCCACCAGGCCGGACAGGAACGTACGTTGGAAGGCCAGGTAGACGACCAGGCTGGGCAGCATGGCCACGAGCGCGCCGGCGAGCAGCGGGCCGGGGCCGATCTCCGGGTTGGTCCGCAACATCGACAGCCCCACCCCGATCGGGTAGTTGTCGGGCGTCTCGGCCACGATCAGCGGCAGCAGGTACTGGTCCCACACCATGGTGAAGCCGAAGATCGTGATCACGCCCAGCGCCGGACGGCACAGCGGCAGGATGACCTGCAGAAAGATCCGGAGCTCACCGGCGCCGTCGACGCGCGCGGCCTCCTCCAGCTCGCCCGGGATCTCCTTCATGAACTCGCTGATCACGAAGATGGAGAATCCCCACCCGCCCAGCGGCACGATCATGCCCAGCAGCGAGCCTCTGAGCGAGACGCCCAGCAGCGGCAGATCGTTCAGCACCAGCGCCAGCGGGATCGCGATGACCTCGTCGGAGATCATCATCGTGGCCAGGATGGCCACCAGTACGAACGCCTGCCCGCGAAACTTCTTTCTGGCCAGCGCGTACCCGGCGAAAACGCTCACCGTCACCTGCAGCAGCAGTCCGCCGCCGGTGATGACCAGCGAGTTCAGGAAGAACCGCCACAGGCCCTGATCGGCCGCCACCTGAAAGTTCACCAGCGTCGGATTCGACGGGAACAACGACATCCGGCTGGGGTCGCTGCTCCGGTCGAACGCCCCGGTGAAGATCGCCAACAGCGGCCCGCAGAAGACGACGAGCACAAGGGCGTAGATCAGGATCCGGGCCACGGACGCCACCGGGTGCTTGCGGCCCCAGGCCCAGCCGAGCGTGGTCTCAAACATTGAGCTCCTTCCGCCTGCGGTAGAGCGTGACCGCGGCCGTGAGCAGCAGCGTCGCCAGGAACAGCACCACCGAGGCGGCGGTGGCGAAGCCCATGTCCCCGGTCCGGAAGCCGGTGGCGAAGATCCGGGTCATGATCACGTCGGTGGCGCCCGCTGGGCCGCCGCCGGTGAGCACGTAGATCTCGGTGAACACGCGCAGGCTGCGGACGCTGGCCAGGATGATGAGGATCGTCACGACCGGCCGGAGCGCGGGGATCGTGACGTACCTGATCCGCTGGAACAGGCCCGCGCCGTCGATGGCGGCCGCCTGGTAGAGCTGCCGGTCGATCCCCGCCAGCCCGGCGATGATGATCATCATGTCGTACGGCGCGCCCTTCCAGATCCCGACGAGGATCACCCAGCCCAGCGCGCCGTTCGGGTCGTCGAGGAACTTCTGCGTGTCGCTGCCGAACCAGCCGAGCAGGGTGTTGAGCATGCCCTCCGCGCCGGGGAAGTACAGCAGCCGCCACACCTCCGCCACCACCGCGGTCGCCGTGACCACCGGCAGGAAGGCCGCCGTACGGACGAACCACAGCGTCTTGGCCTTGCCCTCCAGCAGCAGCGCGAGCAGGAACCCGACCAGGATCGAGCCCACGGTCTGGCCGGCCGCGTAGAGCAGGGTGTGCGAGGTGGCGTCGCGGAAGGCCTCCTCAGCGAAGACCCGGCGGTAGTTCTCCAGCCCCAGCCACTCGTTGCCCAGGAACGGCTGCACCTTGAACAGGCTCAGCCACATACCCTCGGCCATCGGGATGTACTTGAAATAGAGGAAGAGGATCAGCGCCGGTGCCAGGAAGAGCCACGGCACCAGGACGTTGCTCCGCCTTCGCGCCGGCCCCGTACGCTTCGCCGGGGCGACGACCGCGCGCTCCGTGGTGAGCGTCATCAGCCGACCTTCTGCGCGGCCAGCTCGGTCTTGAAGGCCCCGGCCAGCTCGGTCAGCGACGCCTGCACGTCGGTGCCGCAGTCAGCGAAGATCTTGTTGAGCGTCTCGGCCGAGCGCTGACGGAACGGCAGCCAGTTCGGCACGTTCGGGAAGTACTTGCCGTCCTTCTCGTAGACCTCCTTGATGGTCGCCCAGCGGTCGTCCTTGCGTTCGGCGAGCACGTCCACGCTCTTGTTCACCGGCAGCTTGACGATCGCGCCGTCGGAGTTGCCCGCCATGCCGATCTTCTGCGCCTCGGCGGAGATGAGGTACTCGGCCAGCTTCTTCTGCTGGTCCCCCAGCTTGGAGCCGGCCATCAGGTAGATGTTCTCGCCCTCGGCCATCGAGGCCGTCCCGGCGGGACCGGCCGGCGAGGGGATCGCCTCGTACTTGTCCTTGCCCAGACTCTTGTCGAACCGGCCGAACAGGTACGGCCCGGTCAGGTAGATGCCGGCCTTGCCGGTCTCGAAGAACGGGTGGGCGTCCTTGGTGATCAGGGTGAGCGCCCCGGGGATGACCAGCTTGTCCTTGCAGAAGAGGTTCCGCAGCCACTTGACGGCCTCGACGGACTTCGGCTGGTCGATGGCGGGCGTGAACTTGCCGCCCGACTCGGTCAGGAAGTCCCCGCCGCCCTGCCAGATGTAGGTGGAGGCCCACCAGGACGCGTACCCGCGCTCGGTGGAGGCCGGGACGACCATCCCGTACGTGTCGGCCTTGCCGTTGCCGTCCGGGTCCTTCTCCTGGAAGGCCTTGGCCAGGGCGACCAGATCCGCCCACGTCTTCGGCACCTCGGCGCCGACCTTCTCCCGCCAGTCCTTCCTGATGAGCGTGGCGACGGTCTGCACGGTGTACGGCACCGCGTAGTACTTGCCGTCGTACCCCTTGGCCTGCTCCCACGCGCGTTCGTGCAGCTCGCCCTGGCCCGCGATCTGGGCGCGGTCCACCGGGCCGATCAGCCCCTGGCTGACGTTCGTGCCGAGCATGCCCGAGTCGTTGATGATGATGTCGGGCAGGTTGCGCGCGGCGACGGCCTCCTGCACCTTGCCGTCCCAGTTGTCGAGGACCGGCACGTACTTGGTCTTGATCCCGGTCTTGGCGGTGAACGCGGCCAGCACCTTCTTGGTCACCTCGGCGGACGCGGGCGAGGCCCGGTTCCAGACCTCCAGCGACTCGTCGCCGGCGGCGGCGGAGGATCCGCAGGCCGACGTGGCGGCGATGAGGCCGGTGAGCGCGAGGGCGGCGAGCGAACGGCGGGGGGAGGGCATGCGGCACTCCATACCTCAAGCGAAGGGAGTGAGTTGCGAAATCTTTCGCAACATCGATTTGCCCGGTAACGTAGGGGAAACATCGGATGTGAGTCAAGCGCAGCCCTGCACGACTGAGGACGAGCTGGATTTATGTGGGCGGGAGATCGGATGTATGCCACCCTGGGACCTCAGCCACCTGCCACTTGCCGAGTGGCGCCCGCTGCCCGCCGAGTGGCAGCGCCATCCCGCGCGATAGTCGGAATTCGCAGCCGGCGGCATCGCCCCATGACCGCTTCGACTTCACCATCGGCTTGATGGTCGACGGCCTCAGCCCGAATTCGTGACGCGACCATGACACGGCGCGGACGCGGCGGGGACGCGGCGGCCTGACAGTGGACGCGTTGACCGACGAAGCCGATCACGAGGAGACGTTGACATGGCTGATGACGGGAAATGGGACCGGCGTTCGCTGTTCCGGGGCGCCGCCGTGCTGGCCGGTGCCGCCGCGGCCACGCCGCTGCTCGGTGGGACGGGCACGGCGTTGGCCGACATCGGGGACGCCGACGCGCTGTTCAAGTCCGGGAAGTTCGAGCAGGCCGGCCGGGCGTACGAGGAGATCCTGAAGCAGGATCCCGTGAACCTGCGCGCGGCCCGCCAGCGCGGCCTTGTCGGGCTGCTGTCCAACCGGTTCCCCGAGGCCGAGAAATACCTCAAGATGGCGCTCAAGCTGGCGCCGGACGACAAGGAGACCAACTCCTACCTGGGCGACTGCTACATCCGGCAGGACAAGTTCGCGCTCTCCGTGCCGTGCTGGCAGGCGGCCGGCGAGGACGGCTACGCCAAGTGGTTCGCGGCGGTCGAAGGCGAGCCGTACCAGGTCCACGGCGGCATCGGGCGGATGCGGATCGAGCAGACGGACCCCTCACCGCTGGTGGAGGTCTCGCTCAACGGCGGGCCGCTGAAGCGCTTCGTGTTCTACACCGGCGCCCCGAACCTGAACGTGCGCGCCTCGGTGGCCAAGGAGGCCGGGCTGACCCCCGTCGTCAGCGAGAAGACCGATTTCGAAGGCATCTCCATCTGGGTGCACTACGGGGTGCTGGACTCCTTCAAGCTGGGCGACCTCGAACTGCGCAACGTCCCCGTCGGCTGGTCGGAGCGGGAGTCGGGCGGAGACGTCGACACTGACGACGACGGCCTGATCGGTACGTGGGTCTTCTACCACCTGCTGACGACCTTCGACTATGCGGGCCGGGAGCTGATCGTCCGCGCCCGGACCCCCGAGACGGCCGGCAAGGCACGCGCCGCCGCCGAACGAGCGGGCGCCGAGCCTCTGCCGCTGTGGCTGGTCCGTGACCACGACGTCCTCAGCGTGGGCAGCATCACCGGCGCCACCGGCTCCGGCCCGCGGGTGGTGGGCGTGACCATCGGCGGAATCGGCGAGACGACCGCGGGCATGCCCGGGGCAACGGCCGAGCGGCTTGGGATTCGCACCGACCACGACCGCCCGCTCGAGACGTTCGCCCACAGCCACCCGGCCGTCACCTACCCCTGTTACCCGAAGGAGATCCGCCTCGGGAACGCCGTCGCCAAGAACGTCTACTGCGAGACGAACCCGGGCGCGCAGGTCAACGTGCCCTGGCCCTTCGGAACGGGCATCGACTCGACGGGGCACTTCGCCCATTGCTTCTTCAAGCCGTACAACGTCACCCTCGACTTCGTCGGCATGAACCTCTACATCGCCCGCGGCAAGGCCACCTGATCACGTCGCCTGTGCCTGTTCGCCGAGCACCGGCCGCGCAGTCACGCTGACCGGCGCAGTGTTACCGAGCAGCGCAGGGGGCATCACACCCTAGAGGCGACCAGCAGCGTCCACTCCCGGACCCACGGGTAGGACGTAGGGATGAGCTTCGGCTTCCTATGGGATGTCTTAGTCGAGGAGTTCGGCTTCCCCGCGCTTGTGTCCCTGCCGTACGCGGCCGTCACCCTTTGGCTGATTCGGTCGGCTATCCCACAACTGCCTGCCGACTTCTGGGGTGAACCGTTCCTGTGGGTTGCCCCCAACCCATGGATCGCCGCTGTCATCGTCGCGGTCATAGCCCTGGTAGGCGGCATCATGTACCTCACCTTAGGACTGGACGCGCTGGGCCTCTCCCTTGTCATTTTCGTCGAGCTCGTGTCAGTTCTGTTCCACTTCCCCGTTCAGAACGTACAGACAGAACCGTGGCTCTGGGTGGCTTGGTCCTTGCAGACGCTAGCCTTCGTCGTGCTCTGGATAATGGCCCAAATACTGGCCCCGCCACCACCAAGACAATGACCGCGAAACGGCCGCCAGGACCGCTTCCGGCATCAGGCGAGCGAGTCGTCGATCTCCGCGCGGGTGGGCATCGACGTGCTCGCGCCCTCGCGCTGCACCGACAGCGCCGCCGCCACCGAGGCGAAGCGGAGGGCGGGGGCGGCGGGAAGGCCCTCGGCGCGGGCGACCGCGAGCGCGCCGACGAAGGTGTCGCCCGCCGCCGTGGTGTCCACCGCCTTCACCTTCAGGGCGGGTACGCGCAGCCGCTCGCCCGATCGCGAGCCGTACAGCGCCCCCTCGGAACCCAGCGTGATGACGGCCTCCGGAACCCGCGCGAGCAGCGCCTCCAACGCCGCCTCGGCGGAGTCGGCGCCGGTGATGTCGGCGGCCTCGTGTTCGTTCGGCACGATCAGCGTGACGGCGTCGAGCAGCGCGTCCGGCAGCGGCTGGGCGGGCGCGGGGGTGAGGATCACCGGTACGTCCGACACCTGCCCGGCCTGGGCGGCGGCGACCACCGCGTCCATGGGCAGCTCCAGCTGGAGCAGCAGCGCCCGGGAACCGGCGATCACCGCGACGTCGTCCTCGGTGGGCCCGGTGACGGTGCCGTTGGCGCCGGGCACCACGATGATCGAGTTGCCGCCTTCGTCGTCGACCACGATGTGCGCGATGCCGCTCGGACCGGGCACCTGCCGCAGCTGGGCGACCTCCACGCCGGCCGCGGCCAGGGTGGCGCGCATCTCGGAGCCGAAGCCGTCGTCGCCCACCGCACCCAGGAACGCGACCACGGCGCCCGCGCGGGCCGCCGCGATGGCCTGGTTGGCGCCCTTGCCGCCGGGGATGGTACGGAATCCGCGCCCGGTGACCGTCTCGCCCCGCTTGGGGGCCTGGGACACGTAGGCGACGAGATCCATGTTCGCGCTGCCGAAGACCGAGATCATGCCCTCATCATCTCCTGTGTACGGCGCGCCAAATCGCCCAGCCCCACCCCATCGAAGCCGGTCAGGCTACTTGCCAGGGTGTCGCGCATCCTCCACCGCACCGGAACCCCGCCGTTCAGCGCGCCCGCGACGGACCCGGCAGTGGCGCCCGCCGAGTCGGTGTCCCAGCCGCCGGCGACCGCTCCGGCGATGGTGGCGGTGAAGTCGCCCCGGCCGTGGATCAGCGTGGCGGCGACCAGGGCGGCGTTGTTGATCGTGTGCACCCAGTGCAGGGTGCCGTGCCGCTCGTGCAACCGGTCGACGACCCGCTCGAAGTCACTCTCCTGCGCGGCGTCCTCGGCCGCCTGCCGTACCGCCTGGTAAAGCCGTGATCGCGGCGGGACGACGGACAGCCCGGCCTCGACCACCTCGGCGGCGGAGGAGGCGACCAGGGAGCTCGCGCACATGGCGGCGGCGAACATGGCGCCGTAGATCCCGTTCGCGGTGTGGGTGAGGCGGGCGTCGCGCCAGGCGTACTCGGCCGCGGTGGCCGGATCGCCGGGATTGACCCACCCGTACACGTCGGTCCTGATCAGCGCGCCGATCCACTCGCGGAACGGGTTGCGGTACGTCGCCGTCTCCGGCACCTCGACCCCGGCCAGCAGGTTGCGGTAGGCGACGCGTTCGGCCGTGAAGGTTCGGCCGGCGGGCAGCTCGTCGAGCCACAGCTTGGCCACGTCGTCGGTGGTGAAGCCGCGGCCGTGCCGTTCCAGGACGGACAGGGCGAGCAGCGGGTAGTTCAGGTCGTCGTCCTCGGGGACGCCGTCGATGTTCTCGGCCAGCGAGTTGACGGCGCTGCGCCGGTTCCACGGCCAGCGTTCAGCGATGTCGACGGGCAGGCCCTTGGCGGTGAACCAGCCGGTGATGGGCCAGTTGCCGGTGGCCTCGGCGATCTCCCTGATGCCCGCGCGGGGGATCTTCTCGACCGGCTTGCCGAGCACGCAACCGGCCGCCCTGCCCTGCCAGGCCCCCAGCACACGGGCCGGATCCACCTGCGAGACCCGCTCCCCCTCCCGAGGAGCAGTGGGCACGGGCCAGTTCGGGCAGGCGGCGATGATGGCGGGCAGGTCGGACGGCTCGTCGGAGTCGAGCGGCGACGGGATGGCGGCCAGCTCGTCCAGCAGGTCCTCGGCGAGCGGCCGCAGCCTGAGCGCGCCGGGCTCGGAGGCCCCGGCGCGCGGCGGGGCGTCATGGCCGCCCGCCGCGTGCCACCGCTCGGCGATGTCACGCACGTCCCTACCGTCCTCGGCGGCCTGCCGCAGCTCATGGCCCACCAGGTCCTCAGGCTGCACCCAGGTCAGGCGGATCATTGGCTGTCGAGGGCGGCGAAGGCGGATTCGACGGCGCGGCGGCGGGCCGCGTCGTCGGCGTGCACCCGGCGGGCGACCTCGGCTATCGCCCGGCCGGGCGCCTCCAGGTCGGTACGGCTCGCCTCGGCCACCTGCGAGACCCATTCGGCCGGGATCGAGCCGAGCCCGCCCAGGGCGCCGGCGATGGCACCGCCCATGGACGCGATCGAGTCGGCGTCGCGGCCGTAGTTGACGCCGCCGAGCACGGTGTCGCGGTAGTCGCCCTTGGCCACCACGAGGAAGCCCAGCGCCAGCGGCAGCTCCTCGATGCTGTGCACCCGGCTCGGCCGCCGCGCGCCGAGGCCCTGGTCGCGGTAGGTGTCGGCGACCGTGTCGAACGGCCGCATGGCCGCCCGCAGCGTCTCGAACGACCCGTCCCAGTGACCGAGCCCGGAGGCCGCCTCGCAGACCGCCTCGATGGCGGCTCTGGTGCCGTCCTTGGCCAGCCGCAGGCAGGTGGCCACCACGGAGTCGAAGGTCGCGCCGGGCCGCATGGCCTCGGCGACGGCCGCCGCCATGACGCCGGCCGCCTCCCGGCCGTAGCTCGACTGGTGGGCGCCGGTCAGGTCGATGGCCTCGGCGTAGGCGGCGTCGGGGTCGGCGGCGTTGACGATGCCGACCGGCGCCACGTACATGGCCGCGCCGCAGTTGACGATGTTGCCGACACCGGCCTCGCGCGGGTCCACGTGGCCGTAGTGCAGCCGGGCGACGATCCACTTCTCGGCCAGGAAGATCCGCTGGAGCGGCAGCGCCTCGGCCTCCAGCTCGGGGATCCACCGCCGCTCGCCCATGAGCTCGGGTACGAAGTGCTCGGCCATCGAGTACGCCCCGAGGTGACCGGCGACCTTCTCATAGACGCGGATGAGCGCGTGCGTCATGAGGGTGTCGTCAGTGATGTGGCCGTCGCCTTTGTGATAGGGGGCGATGGGCCGGGCGTTGCGCCAATCCTCGTTGTACGGGGGCACGATGCCCTCCACGTGCCCGCCGTACCTGGTGGTGATCTGTTCGGGAGTCCAGCCCTCGGTGGCGCCGCCCAGCGCGTCACCGACCGCCGCCCCCGCCACGCAGCCGGTCGCCCTGTCCTCAAGCGGCGTCATGCGAGTTCCTCCAAGAGTTCGATGAGATCTTTTCCTGCCAGTTCCGGCAGACAGCAGCCTGCCAGTGTGCGCGCCGACGCGGTCCACCCCTCCGGGATCGCGTCGAGCCCGCCGCACGCTCCGGTGAGCGCCCCGGTGAGCGCGGGCGCCGAGTCGGCCAGCGTGGCCAGGCACGCGGCGGCGGGTACGGCCGCGCTCAGGGCGCCGCCCGCCACCTCGGCCAGCGCCAGCGCCACGGGCACCGTCTGCGCGGCGCCCACGCCGTAGCTGTAGACGTGGTCGAGCAGCGCGGCGTCGAGCGCGGGTACGGCGGCGAACGCGTCGCCCGCCTTCCGCGCCACCTCCAGCGCCAGCCGGGCGTTGTGCCCGATAGCGCTGTCAGGCGGCAGTACGGCCAGCGCCGCCCCGGCCGCCGCGGTGGCCGAGCCCGTCGCCACCGCCTCGGCCACCGCGGCCGCCATGGCCAGGGCTCCGAGCAGCCCGTCACCGGCGTTGGTCACCTGGGCGTCCTCGGCCGGGTCACGGCCGAGCGCGCCGAAGGCGACGGCCCTGACGGCGGCGGCGTCGTCGAAATGGTGTGGATTGTCGTGGCCGCTGGCCGGGGGCTCGACGCCCTTGGCCAGGTTGCCGAGCGCGGTGGCCACCGAGATGCGCGCCCGGATGTCCTCGCGGCCCACCAGCTCGCCGAACGCCTCGGCGCGCGGCCGGTCGATGGTACGCACCGTCCAGGCCAGCCATTCGGCGTCGTCGGACGGGCCGACGGCCAGCGGCGCCACGGGCTGGTTCAGCGCGAACGGCACCGGCAACGTGGTCACCCGGTGCTCCTCCGCGAACGTGTCGAGCTCGCGCAGCAGCCGCCTGCTCCATGGCGCGTGCAGCGCCGACCGGTGCCTGGTGGCGGGCCAGCCCACGGCGTCTCCCACGGCGAGCCCGACGAAGGCTCCCGCGATCCTGTCCCCCGACATGAGTTCCTACAGTCCTTCCGCCAGTTCGTCGGCGACGTCCAGCACGTGCCTGCCGGCCACGACGGGCAGGCATTTGCCCGTCACGGGACCTATCCTGCTCGCCCAGCGTTCCGGTACGCCGTCCCGCCCCTGCCCGGCACCCGCGATGGCACCGGCGATGGCGCCGATGGTGTCGGCGTCGCGGCCGAGACTCACCCCGAAGGTGATGGTCGCCTCGACATCGCCGCCGCCCGCC
Source organism: Nonomuraea sp. CA-143628 (assembly GCF_050942315.1). Classification (NCBI taxonomy): domain Bacteria; kingdom Bacillati; phylum Actinomycetota; class Actinomycetes; order Streptosporangiales; family Streptosporangiaceae; genus Nonomuraea; species Nonomuraea sp. CA-143628. The sequence goes on along the minus strand of NZ_CP192072.1, from coordinate 4,906,221 downwards.
AGGTAGGCGGCGAGGGCGAGCGCCACGGCTTCGGGCGCCACGTCGGTCCAGGGGTAGTGCTGGACCACCACGGCTTGGTGAAGCGCTTCGACGACCGACAGCTCGTCGCCACCCAAAGCGTCCGTGTCCCGCCCAAAGGCCGAGTCCCGCCCGTCCGAGTCCCGCCCGAAGGCCAAGTCCCGCGCGAAGACGGCGTCGCTCGCGACGATCACGTCGCGCGCCCGGACGATGTCGCGGGCCGTCCACGAGTCCGCGGGGATCACCGACAGCGCGGCGGCCACCACCTCCTGCGGCGCCGCCCCGGTCATCGCGGCGGCCACCGCCCCGGCGACGGCCCGGCCGCCCAGCACGCCTTCACCCGACTGGCTGACCCGCCCGTCCTCCTCGACGAGCCGGGCGGCCTCCGCCGGATCTCCGGGGCAGAACACGCCGTACGGCGCCGCCCGCATCGCCAGCCCGTCCGACCAGCCGTGCTGATGGACGAGCCCGGTCAGCGGCGGCTCCAGCCCGCGCCTGAGCGCCTCGACGGTGCCGAGCTCGGAGAACCCGGCGCCGCGCATCGGCCCGGTCACCCGGGGAATGATCTCCGTACGGTAGGCGTGGGCCACATCGGCCGAGGTCAGCGCGTGCCCGTGGCGTACCAGCAGCGAGGAGGCGAAGATCGCGTACTCGGTGTCGTCCGTGCCCCCGCCCTCGATCTCGGTGAGCCGGCCCCACCGCCGGCGGATCTCCGCCGGTGTGAGGTTCTCCGCGGGCGCCCCGAGGGCGTCACCGGCCGCCAGGCCGAGCAGACACCCCCGGGCCCTGTCCCGATAAGTCACCGCTGGTACCGCTCCAGCACCTTGTTGCCGTCCGCCACCAGCTTCGCCGCCGCGTCGTCGATCGAGATCTTGTTGGCGAAGTACTGCTGCAGGACCGGCGTCGCGACCTTGCTCTTCCACTCGTCGAACCCGTTGACCTTGAGGAACGGCGCCACGACGAGGTTCTTGGCGGAGGCCGTGGCCACGTCCCAGCCGTTCTCCTTGGTGGTCATCGCCGGGTCGGCGGCGGCCTTGGCGGAGGTGGGCAGCAGCCAGTCGCCCTTGGCGAGCTTGGCCTGGTTGGTGCCGTTGAGGAAGAAGGAGATGAACTTCAGCGACTCCTCCGCGTGCTTGCTGTCGGCGGCGACGGAGAGGGTCTGCGAGACCGCGCCCTGGTCGCTGCTGGTGCCCTTCAGCGGCGGGAGGGTGACCCAGTCGAAGCCCTTGGGGGCCTGCTCGACGACCTGCTGGCGCAGGTAGACGCCGACCGGCAGCATCGCGTACTTGCCGGCGAAGAAGCCGGGCAGCGGGTCGGCGGTGCCCATGCCGAGCGCAGAGGTGTCGGCGGACTTGTCCTTGTAGAGCTGGTCGTGGATGCGCTGGAGGACCTGCTTCTCCTCCGGGCCCACCTTGACGGTCGTCTTGCCGTCGGTGGTCTGGAAGAAGGTGCCGCCGAAGTTGAGCGCCAGGTTCAGCGTCTTGTTGACCGGCGACTTCATGGGCCAGGCCACGCCGAAGGAGCCGCTCTTGGTGAGCTTCTTGCTGATCTCGGCGAACTCGTCCCACGTCCACGGGTTGTCGGGGGTGGGGATGCGCACGCCGGCGCCGTCGAGCAGCTTCTTGTTGGCGATGATGACCTGCGACTCCTGCAGGAACGGCACGCCGTACACGCCCTGGTTGCCCTTGCCGTCGTCGAAGGTGACGGTGTCCCAGGCGGGCTGCGGGATGTCGCTCTTGAGGTCGGCGGGCACCTTGTCCTTGATGTTGAGCAGGTAGCCCTTGGAGGCGAAGCCCGACAGGGCCGGGGAGTCGTCGTGGATGACGTCCGGCGGGTCGCCGCCCTCGAAGGAGGTGACGAGCTGGTCGTTGACGTTGTCCCAGCTGCCCTGGACGTAGGTGACCTGGATGGTCGGGTTGGCCTTGTTCCACTCGTTGACGAGCTGCTTGTTGGCCGCGACCGACTCCTTCTGCCAGGCGAGGCTGAGGAAGTTGAGCTTGACCGGCTCCCCGGGCTTGGCGGACTCGCCGGAGCCGGCGTCGCCACCGCCCCCACCGCACCCGGCGGCCAGCGCGACGATCGCCGCCGCCGCCAACGCGGATTTGATACGCATAAGAGCCTCCTAGCCCTTCACAGCGCCGGCCATCAGGCCGGACCTCAGCCGTCGCTGGATGATTGCGAAAAAGATCAGGCTCGGGATCGTCGCCATGAGCGACGCCGCGGCCAGCGGGCCGAGCCTCGACACTCCCTCAGGGCCGGTGAACCTCACCAGCGTCAGCGGCAGCGTCATCACATCGGGGTCCTTGAGGACCACGAGCGCGAACAGGAACTCGTTCCACGAGGAGATGAACGAGAACAGCAGCGTCGCCACCACGCCCGGCGCGAGCAGCGGCGCGACGATGCTGACGATCGAGCGCAGGCGGGTCGCGCCGTCCATGGCCGCGGCCTCCTCCAGCTCGCGAGGTACGGAGCGCACGTACCCCTGGAGCATCCACAGCGCGAACGGCAGCGTGAACGTCACGTGCACGACCACCAGGCCGAACAGCGTGTTCACCAGGTCGAGCTGCTTGAGCACCATGAACAGCGGGATGATGATCAGGATGAACGGGAAGACCTGGCTGACCAGCACCCACCCGAGCGCCACCCGCTTGAGCACGCCCTTGTAGCGGGCCAGCGCGTAGGAGGCGGGCAGCGAGACGGCGACCGTCAGCACGGAGCTGGACAGGGCCACGATCAGGCTGCGCAGCCCCGCTCCCACCAGGTCCTGCTCACCGAAGGCGTCGCTGAAGTTGGCCAGCGTCGGCCGGTCCGGGATCCACGTCGGGTGCAGGTTGGCCATCTCCTGCGGCGTCTTGAGCGCCGTGGACAGCAGCCACACCAGCGGGAACGCCAGAAAGACCATGTAGGCCAGCAGTGCCGCGTACTGCGGGATCCTCTTCATGACGCCTCCCGCATCTGCCGCCAGAGATAGAAGCCGAGCAGGACCAGCACGACGATCACGATGGTGACGCCCATGGTCGCCGCGTAGCCGAAGAAGCCGTAGCGGAACGCCTCCTCGTAGGCGAACAGCATCGGCAGCCTGGTCCGCCCGCCAGGCCCGCCCTGCGTCAGCACGTAGACGAGGGTGAACTGGTTGACGTTCCACACGAAGTCGAGCGAGGTGATGGTGACGATCACGGGCCGCAGCTGCGGCAGCGTGATGCTCCAGAACTTCCGCCAGGTGGCCGCCCCGTCGACCTCGCCGGCCTCGTAGAGCTCTTTGGGGATGCCCTGCAGACCGGCCAGGAGGACGACCGTGGTCTGCGGCATGCCGCTCCAGACGCCCATGACGATGATGGCGGGCAGGGCCCAGGAGAAGTCGGCGAGCCAGTTGATGTCGGTGCCGAACGTGGTGTTCACGATCCCGGCGTCGGGGTGGTAGACCAGCCGCCACATCAGGCCGATGACCACGGGCGGCATCGCCCACGGCACCACGGCCAGCACCCGGGCCAGTCCCCTGAACCACAGCTTCTGGTTGAGCAGCAGCGCCAGCCCGAGGGAGGCCAGGAACTGCAGCACGGTCACCGACACGGCCCAGACCAGGCCGATCCTGATCGACGCCCAGAAGTCCTCGTCGGCCAGCAGCGTGCCGAAGTTCTCCAGGCCGACGAAGCTGGTGACGTGGTTGCGGCCGGACTCCGCGTCGGTGAAGGCCAGGCCGATGCCGTAGAGCAGCGGGCCCACGCTGAACAGCAGGACCGGCACCAGCGCGGGCAGCATCAGCACCCACATCTCGCGGGTCTGCCGCGAGAGGCCGCTGGGTCGCCTGCGCCGCGTCTGCGGGGGCCTGGTCGCGGTCGCCGTCATGAAGACCTTCCTCCCTCGGACGCCTCGCCTGCGGTGGACGCGCGAACCGCCAGGCGGGGCAGGACGGTGACCAGGCGGGGCTCGCGATCGCCGTTCTGCAGCCGGTCGAGCAGCAGCTCGGCGGCGGCCTTACCACGTTCGGCCGAGCCCAGCGAGACGCTGGTGAGCGACGGCCAGGAGGCGGCGGCCAGGTCGGTGTCGTCCATGCCGACCACCGCGACGTCCTGCGGCACCTGCTTGCCCGCCGCGCGCAGCACGTCGAGCGCGCCCAGCGCGATCAGGTCGTTGGCGCACATCAGCGCGTCGATGTCGGGCGCCCGCCGCAGCAGCGTCGCCACCGCGCGGCGGCCCTCCTCGCGGTAGAAGTCGCCGATCTCCACCAGCTTCTCCTCGTACGGCAGGCCGACCGCCGCCAGCGCCTCCCGGTACGCGGCGCCGCGGGCGGCTCCCGGCACGGTGTCGAGCGGGCCGTTGACCATGCCGATCCGGCGGCGGCCGAGCATGTGCAGGTGGTCGATGGCGAGCCTGACGCCGGTGCGCGAGTCCGCGCGTACGTTGTCGACCGGCGTCCCGTCGGGCACCGAGCCGATGATCACGACGGGCGCCCGGGCGGCGGCGAGCATCCGCAGGTGCGCCTCGGTGACGCGCAGCGGGCTCATGATCAGCCCGTCGACGTAGCGCTCGCCGAGGCTGTGCAGCACGTCGATCTCGTCGGCGGCGACGGCGTCGGTCGAGTGCAGGACCAGCCGGTAGCCCGCCGCCTTGAGCACGGGCTGGATCTCGCGCAGCATGGCCAGGTAGGCCGGGTTGCCGATGTCGGCCATGGCGAAGGCGACCTGGTGCGTGCGGCGCGACTTGAGCGACCTGGCCACGGCGTTGCGCACGTAGCCGAGCTCGTCGGCGGCGGCCATCACCTTGCGCACGGTCTCCTGCCTGGTCGGCAGGCCGTTCAGCACCCGCGAGACCGAGGCGATGGAGACGCCCGCGCGCTCGGCGATCGTGGTGATCGTGGGTCCGTCGGCCAAGGCTGTCCCTCCATGCGCATGGAACGAATCCGTAAATTTCTGTAAACGTTTACGGCGTGTGGGACATGAAACATGCACGTTACGTATGGGGTCAAGTCACGATCACATAACACGAGGTCACGGAACGCCGCCTGGCTCCGGGCGGAGCCAGGCGGCGCTCGTAGCGGGGTGAGACCGGGACGGGGGCGGGGGCTCCGGCTGGGGGTGGGGCCTGGTCCCGGGAAGCTCGTACCGGATAGGGAAGCTCGTACCGGATCAGGTCAGCGCGAGTCGGCCGGGACCGGGACGGGGACGCGGCTCAGGGCGCGGATGGCCGGGGCGCCCGAGAGGGCGACCGCGGCGGCCAGCAACGCCGGGACGATCAGCGCGAACCGCAACGTCCAGGACTCCGCGAGATAGCCGAGCAGCGCGGGCCCCACCAGCAGCCCGCTGTAGCCGAAGGCCGTCACCAGCGCCAGCGCGCGGCCGACCCGGTTGCCCGCCGCGCCCACCGCGCTGAAGATCACCGGTACGACGGTGGCCAGCCCGACGCCGACGAGCGCCCAGCCGGACCACGCGCACACCACCTGGAGCGCGTCGGCGGTGAGCGGGGCGACGAGGACGAGCGCGTACCCGCAGGTGGCGAGCACGCCGGCGAGCTGGATCGTGCGCACGGAGCCGAGGCGGGCCCGGATCGGGTCGCCCAGCAGCCGGACCGTCGTCATGGCCACCGCGAAGATCGTGTAGGCGATCGGCGCGGCGGCCGGATCGGTGTGCAGCACCCAGCGGGCGTGCAGGGCGGCCCAGTCGATGGCGGCGCCCTCGCTCAGGTGCCCGGCGAACGCGGCCAGGCCCAGCAGGGCCACCAGCCCCCAGCGAAGCGGGCTGCTCTCGGCCACGCTCTCGTCGCGGGTGACGTGCTGGGGCGGGTCCGGCAGCAGCATCCGCGCCGCCGGAACGTACAGGATCGGCACCACGATCGCCGCCCCGACCAGCAGCGCCTGCGGGTCCACGCCGAGCTTCAGCGCCCCGGCGGTCAGCGCGCCACCGACGGCGCCGCCCAGACTCCACGTGCCGTGGAAGGCCGAGATGATCGGCCGGCCGTAGACACGTTCGACCTCGACCGAGTGGGAGTTCATGGCCACCTCGGCCACCCCCAGGCCGATGCCGAGCACCACGGCGAGAACGGCCAGCGCCGGGTAGGAGGGGGCCAAGGCGGGGCCGAGCAGGACGGCCGCCGACAGCGGGCCGCCGACCCAGCAGACGACCCTGCTCGACCACTTGTCCACCAGCGGCCCCGCCACCAGCATCGACACCAGCGCGCCACCCGAGACCAGCAGCAGGACGCTGCCGAGCCGGGCCGGTCCGAGATCCAGGCGGTCGTTGAGCGACGGCAACCCCGCCGCCCACAGGCCCATCACGAACCCACTGAGAAAGAAGAAGGAGAAGACTGCGATACGGGCGCGCTTGGCGTCACTTTTGTTCACGGCTAGAGCATAATAACCCGGATGAGGCTTCGACAATGGTGATGAATGGGGCAACGACCAGCGCCGGTCTGCGCGCGTACAACCGGGTGCGGCTGCTGCGGGCCGTGCACGACTGCGGCGCGACGCGCACCCGCTCCCGTCTGACCCAGGACCTGGCGCTGGCCCGAGGCACCGCCTCGGTGCTGGTCAGCGGCCTGGCCGACGACCGGCTGCTGCACGAGGAGCCGTCCGCGGCGCACGGCAGAGGGCGCCCCACGCAGGTGCCGGGCCCGCATCCCGAGGGGCCGCTGGCGCTGGCCGTGGACCTTCGGGAGGACTCGTGGGAGGTCGCCGCCTGCGAGCTGGGCGGACGCGTCTCCGTCCTGGACGTACGGCGCCACGACGGCACGCCCGAGGGGGCCCTGGGGCCGCTCGGTGAGGTGCTGCGCGCGCAGCTCGGACGCCTCGGGTCCCGGGTGGTCGGGGTGGGCGTCGCGGTGGCCGGGCCGGTGCGCGACGGCGGTCTGGTGGACGTGGCACACCTGCGCTGGCGCTCGGTGGATGTACCCGCGCTGCTCGGTCTCGGCGCCGCGGTGCCGGGTGGTGGGCCGCGGGTGGGCAACGACACGGCCTTCGCGGCCTTGGCGGAGGCGCGGCGGGGACGTTTGCGCGGGATCGGGGTGGGGCTGCACATCCACGTGGACTTCGACCTCGGCGGCGTGCTCGTGGTGGATGGGCGCCCGCTGGAAGGGGCCGGCGGGATGGGCGCGGAGTTCGGGCACATGCCGCTCACGGGCGGCGACGCGCCCTGCATGTGCGGCGCGCACGGCTGCTGGGGGCTGGAAGTGGGGGCGAACGCGCTCCTGCGCCACATGGGCCTGGCGTACGGCGGCGGCCAGGGCCGCGACGACGCCCGCCGCATCCTCGCCACCGCCGACGCAGGCGCCGAAGCGGGCGACGTGACGGACGAGGCCGCGGACGGCCGCACCAGAGGCGGCGGCACCAGTGGTGGTACGGGCGGCGGCCAGGTTCCGAGCCCGCACGACCACACGGGCGACGGCGGGGCGGCGTTGCGCGCGGTCAGGACGAACGCGCAGGCGCTGGGCCGGGGACTGGCGGCACTGGTGAACGCGCACGATCCGGCGGTCGTGACCCTGTCCGGCCTGGGCGTCGACCTGTACGACCGGGCCCTGCCCACCCTCATGGAGTCGTTCGGCCGCGGCCTGATGACGATCCGCCACGAACGGCCGCCCGTGATCGCCCCCTCGGCCCTGGGCTGGCAGGGTCCGCTGGTCGGCGCCATGGAGTCGGTGTTCGACATGTTCCTCACCGTCTCCGGCGTCGAATCCTGGCGCGGCAGCACGTGATAGAGACCGGCTGATCGAGCGCCGGCGAACAGGGCACCGGCGAAAAGAGCACGGCCCCGTGAAGCGCGGGGATGCCTTGATTCAGCATCCTGCCCCTTCCCCCGAAGAGCACCTCCATTCCGACATGGTACGCGCGCATGCCCCCTGACCTGCAACAACCCGGCTCCGCCGGAGCGTTGCCGAACCGTTCGAGCCCCGCGCGACACGCCCGAACGCCGAATGTGACGGATACCACGCGCAAGGGCGGAAACCACCCAGCCGAGCTGTGATCTTGCCGAGAAGGCATCCCGGGAGAGGCGGCACCGCACGCCGACCTGCGGCTCCGCCGACCCGGCGAAATCCCGCCGGAGACCTCTATGACCTGGTCAGAGACTGTTTCGCGGGCCGCGAAGGCGATGTCGCCCGGTGGGCGGGCTACGGTGAGGAGAACCTCGTGGTCGGCGGCATGGGCGTCAGCGGAGGCACGCTCGCGCGGGAGGTGGCGGGCGCCGAGACGGCCGTTTCGGCGTGGCGCACACGCTGAGCGGGCGCTTTTCGCAACACGAACCGCTGGTATCCGCCATGATTAGCCACTGCACTACGGGTTACAGGAATCCCCGACCCCAAACTCCCCTAGGAGAACCGAGATGGCACTTCCGACTCTCACCCCCGAGCAGCGCAAGGCGGCTCTGGAGAAGGCCGCCGAGGCACGCGCGGCCCGCACCGCCCTGCTGGGCAAGGTCAAGGCCGGTGAGCTGACCTTCGCGCAGCTGCTGGAGCGCGACGACGACATCGCCAAGAAGATCAAGGTGTCGCAGGCCCTGCGCGCCGTCAAGGGCGTCGGCCCGGCCAAGGCCACCGCGCTCATGGAGGAGGCCGGCGTCGACGAGAAGCGCCGCCTCGGCGGCCTGGGCGCCCAGCAGCGCAAGAAGCTGGTCGACGCGCTCGGCTGACGACCGGGCGGCCAGGTCCGCGCGGAACGCCGCGCGGACCGGCCGGCGCCCTGGACGTACCGGGTACGTCAGCGCCCGCCTGGACGTACAGCCTGTCAGGACCCGCCTCGACGTACCGCGTGTGTCAGGACCGCAGATAGGCGAGGACGGCCAGCACGCGCCGATGCTGATCGCTGTCGTCGGCGTAAAGCCCGAGCTTGCTGAAAATGCTCCTGATGTGCTTCTCCACGGCCCCGTCGCTGATGACCAGCTGCCGGCCGATGGCCGGATTGGACTTGCCTTCGGCCATCAGCCCGAGCACTTCCCGCTCCCGCGGCGTCAGCTGCGCCAACGGGTCGTCCCTGCGCCTGCGCACCATCAATTGGGACACCACCTGAGGATCGAACACGGTCCCGCCGGCGGCGACCCGCCGCAGGCCCTCCATGAACTCGTCCACGTCCACGACCCGGTCCTTCAGCAGGTAGCCCACCGCGCCCCGGGCATCGGCCAGCAGGTCGTCGGCGTAGGAGACCTCGACGTACTGCGAGAGGATCAGCACCGGCGCCCCCGGAACCCGGCGGCGCGCCTCCACGGCGGCCCTGAGCCCCTCGTCGGTGAACGACGGCGGCATCCGCACGTCGACCACGGACACGTCCGGCCGGTGCTCGGCCACCGCCTTGACGAGGCCGTCGCCGTCACCCGCCGTCGCGACCACCTCGCAACCGAACTCCTCCAACAACCTGACCAGGCCCTCCCTGATCAGAACCGCGTCATCGGCCACGACTACCCGCACGGAACCTCCGCCACGATCACCGTCGGCCCGCCGTCCGGTGATTGCACGGCCAGCTCCCCGTCGACCGCGCGGAGCCGGTCGGCCAGACCGGCGAGACCATGTCCCTTGGCGACGTGCGCGCCGCCGACCCCATCATCCCCGATGGTGAGCATGAGAATGTCACCGATGTGGACGAGCTGGATCGTGCAGACGGTGGCGCGGCTGTGCTTGGCGACGTTCGTGAGTGTCTCGGCGACGACGTAGTAGATGGCGTTCTCGACGGAGGCCTGGTAGCGGCGGACGGTCTGCACGTCGAGGTCGACCGGGATGGTGCAGCGCCCGGCTAAGGCGGCCAGGGCCGGGGCGAGGCCGCGGTCGGACAGGATGGGCGGCGCGATGCCGCGTGACAGGGCGCGCAGCTCGTCGAGCGTCTCGCGGGTGGCGGTGATGGCCGAGCTGATCGTGGCCTGCGCGGCCTCGGGGTCCCGCTGCATCTGCCGCTGCGCCCTGGACAGCTCCATGGCCAGCGAGACCAGCCGCTGCTGCGGGCCGTCGTGGATGTCGCGCTCCAGCTTGCGCAGCGCGTTGGCCTCGGCGGAGACCGCCGCGGCCCGGCCCTCGGCCAGGTCGTCGATGCGCTCCTGCAGCTCGGCGACCCCGGTCAGCAACGCCCGGCCGACCCCGGCGCGCAGCAGCGCGGCGGCGCGCACCATGAACGGCAGGATGAGCAGGCCGAGCAGGCCGAGCACGACGTAGAAGGCCGAGTTGACCCAGTAGTTCTGCTCGAACCCGAGCAGCTGGGGCAGCTCTTCGTTGCCGGGGATGCGCGAGGTGATGACGCCCCACAGGGGGTAGCTCAGCCCGACGATCGGCACCGCCCAGAAGACCACGGTCAGCACGAACGACACGATGGCGAGGGGAAAGTTGATGATCCCGTGCAGCAGGTCGAGCCATGACTGCCCGCTGGTCATCGGGTTCACCATCCGGCGGAACCGGCCCGCGCCCGCCGGCGCGGGCTTGTAGCGGGGGCGCACCGGAGGGCGCTTGAGCACGTCGGAGAGCCAGCCGCGCTCCGCGTCCGCGAACCCCCGGGCGATCATGAGCGTCCCCGCGAGAAGGGGCACGCCGATCCAGACGACCGCCGTGCCCACACCGGCGGCCATGCCCACGACCAGCAGCACGAAGGCGATGACGGCCGTGGGGAAGCCGACCAGCGTGTAGCGCGTGTCCAGGAGGACACGTCTCATGAGGGAGCGCATGGCGTTCACGGTATGACTGTGCCACGCCCGGATCGACCCTGTGCGCAGGTATATGGCGGTAGGGCCTGCCCTACCTTCCATGGTGGTGCGATCTTCCGGCAAGAGGGCGGCTCACGGCACTGTGCCGGGCCGCCCGCGACGGAAGTCTTGAGGCCTCAAGGTTCGCGATGAACGTCCACCACGAAACGAGGCCCCCATGACCGCGTTGCTCGACCATCCGGCGGCCCTGCCCGAGGCCGCCGCACCGGTCCGCCCCGCCCCGGCGGCGCGGGCGACGGTCAGGGACCCGTTCATCGACCTGCTGCGGGTGTTCGGCATGGCGCTCGTGGTGCTGCAGCACTGGACGATCCCGGTGCTCGCCTTCGACGGCACCCGCCTGACCACCGGCAACGCCCTGGCGACTCCGGGCGTCTGGGTGGTGACCTGGATCAGCCAGGTGATGCCGCTGGTGTTCTTCGCGGGCGGCGCCGCCAACGCGATCAGCTTCGGCCGGGCGGCGCACGGCGCGCCGCAGTGGCTGGCCACCCGGCTGCGCCGGCTGGCCTGGCCGCTCCTGCCGCTGGCCGCGGTCTGGATCCCGCTCCCCCAGTTGCTGCTCACGCTGGGCGTGCCCGCGCAGCCGCTGCAGGTGGGCGCGCAGCTGACCGGGCAGCTCCTGTGGTTCCTGGCCGTCTATCTGATCGCGGTCACGGCCACGCCGTACATGATGAGCCTGCACGAAAGGTACGGCCTGCGCGTCCCCGCAGTGCTGGCGGCCGGGGCGGTGCTGACGGACGTGCTGCGGTTCTCGACGGGGGTCGACGCGCTGGGCTACCTCAACATCGTCTTCGTCTGGCTGGCGGTGCACCAGCTCGGTTTCCGGTACGCCGAGGGACGGCTGACCCGCCCCGGCCTGATGGCGATCGGCGGCTTCGGGGCCGCGGCGCTGCTCGTGGCGTTCGGCCCGTACCCGGGCAGCATGATCGGCCTGCCCGGCGCCGAGGTGTCGAACATGGCCCCGCCCACGCTGGCCATGCTGGCCGTCTCGATCGGCCAGATCGGGCTGGCCACGCTGCTGCGGCCGTGGATCCTGCGGCTGCGGACCGAGAAGCTGCTCGCCTGGGCCGGGCCGCGCATCATGACCGCCTATCTGTGGCACATGCCGGCGCTGTTCGCGGTCACCGGCGTGGTCGTCGTCGGTCTCGGCATCGACACGCCGGCGCCGGGCGGTCTGGCGTGGTTCGCCGGGTGGCCGATCTGGTTCGGGATGCTCTGCCTGGTGATGTGGCCGCTGCTGAAGGGCTTCTCCCGGTTCGAGGAGCCGCCCGCGCTGCCGTACGGGAAGGCCACCTGGCGCGGCGCGCTCACGTCGGCGGGGCTGGTCGGCGGCGGGCTGCTGGCGCTGACCGTGGCGGGGTTCGCGCCCGGCAACACGCCGTTCCTGGCGGCCCTGGCGATCCTGGGCGGCCTGCTGCTCACCGGCCCGAAGGCCCGTGTGTGACGCGCGCGTGAGAATACGGAAACATGATGGTCACGCGAATCGTCTAAGAATGCAGTCCTATGACGCTCATCCAGCCTGTGTCAGAGACCGACCTGCCCGCCGTCGCCGAGATCTACGCACACTATGTGACGGAGTCGGTGGCGACCTTCGACGAGACGCCCCTCGACATCGAGGCGTGGCGGTTGAAGGCGGCGGCCATCGCCGAGGCGGGCCTGCCGTTCCTGGTGGCCAAGGAGGAGGACGTCAAGGAGGAGGACGTCAAGGAGAAGGACGGCAGGGTGCTGGGCTTCGCCTATTGCGGGCGTTACCGTCCCAAGCCCGCCTACCGGCACACCGTGGAGGACACGATCTACCTCTCGCCGGGAGCGACCGGGCGCGGGCTGGGACGGCTGCTGCTCGGCGAGCTCATCGCCCGCGCCGGCGAGACCGGCGCCCGGCAGATGATCGCGGTGATCGCCGACGGCGGTGACGTGGCCTCGCTGAAGCTGCACGCGGCGTTCGGATTCGCGGAGGCGGGCCGGCTGAAGTCGGTCGGTTTCAAGCACGGGCGATGGATCGACACCATCCTCTACCAGCTCGAACTCCCCTGAGTCACGGGGATCGGGCGCCATCTCGCCGGCTCGGGTTCGAGCATTCGGCAAACTTCGGCAGGATAGAGGGTGTGAGCCTTCTCGTTGACCGCCTGCCAGAAGAGATCGACGCCGACCCGGACGCCATTTTCGACGCGTTCGTCTCCTGGAACTCCGAACGGGGGCTCACGCTCTATCCCGCCCAGGAGGAGGCGCTCATCGAGGTCGTCTCCGGGAGCAACGTGATCCTGTCCACCCCGACGGGCTCCGGCAAGAGCCTGGTCGCGGCGGGCGCCCACTTCGCCGCGCTGACCAGGGACGTACGCACCTTCTACACCGCGCCCATCAAGGCGCTGGTGTCGGAGAAGTTCTTCGACCTGGTCTCCATTTTCGGCACCGAGAACGTCGGCATGATGACCGGCGACGCCAGCGTCAACCCGGGCGCCCCGATCATCTGCTGCACGGCCGAGATCCTGGCCAACGTCGCGCTGCGCGACGGCGCGGCGGCCGACATCGGCCAGGTCGTCATGGACGAGTTCCACTTCTACGCCGAGCCCGACCGGGGCTGGGCGTGGCAGGTGCCGCTGCTGGAGCTGCCGAACGTCCAGTTCGTCCTGATGTCGGCCACCCTCGGCGATGTCTCGATGTTCGAGCGCGACCTGACCCGGCGCACCGGCCGGCCCACCTCGGTCGTCAAGCACACCGAGCGGCCGGTGCCGCTGATCTACTCCTATCGGATGACGCCCCTGCACGAGACGCTGGAGGAGATGCTCAGCACCGGGCAGGCGCCGGTCTACGTCGTGCACTTCACCCAGGCCGCCGCCATGGAGCGGGCGCAGTCGCTGATGTCGATCAACATGTCGACGAAGGCCGAGAAGGAGGCCATCGCGACGCTGATCGGCGGCTTCCGCTTCACCACCCGGTTCGGCCGGGCCCTGTCCCGCCTCGTACGCCACGGCATCGGTGTCCACCACGCCGGGATGCTGCCCAAATACCGGCGGCTGGTGGAGCGGCTGGCTCAGGCCGGTCTGCTGAAGGTCATCTGCGGCACCGACACCCTTGGCGTCGGCGTCAACGTGCCGATCCGGACCGTGCTGTTCACCGCGCTGTCCAAGTACGACGGCAACAAGGTGCGCCGGCTGCGCGCCCGCGAGTTCCACCAGATCGCCGGCCGGGCCGGGCGGGCCGGCTTCGACACCATCGGCTACGTCGCCTGCCAGGCGCCCGAGCACGACATCGAGAACGCCAAGGCGCTGGCGAAGATCGGCGACGACCCGAAGCGGCGGCGCGGTTACGCCCGCAAGAAGCCGCCGGAGGGGTTCGTCGGCTGGAGCGAGGAGACCTTCGAGAAGCTGCAGACCGCCGAGCCGGAGCCGCTCAACTCCCGGTTCAAGGTCACCAACGCCATGCTGCTCGCGGTCATCAACCGGCCCGGCGACTGCTTCCAGGCGATGAAGCACCTGCTCACCGACAACCACGAGGACCGTAAGTGGCAGCGGCGGCACATCAGCCAGTCGATCGCCATCTACCGCTCGCTGCTCGCGGGCGGCATCGTGGAGCAGCTCAGCGAGCCCGACGAGCAGGGCCGGCGGGCCCGGCTGACGATCGAGCTGCAGGAGGACTTCGCGCTCAACCAGGCGCTGTCCACCTTCGCGCTGGCCGCCTTCGACCTGCTCGGCCACGAGTCGCCGAGCTACGCCCTCGACATGGTGTCGATCGTGGAGTCCATCCTCGACGACCCGCGCCAGATCCTGTCGGCCCAGCTGAAGAAGGCCAGGGGCGAGGCGGTCGCGCAGATGAAGGCCGACGGCATCGAGTACGAGGAGCGGATGGAGCAGCTGGCCGAGGTCATGTACCCGATGCCGCTGGACGATCTGCTGCTCGGGGCCTATGAGACCTACCGGCGCGGGCATCCGTGGGTGGGCGACTACACGGTCAGCCCGAAGAGCGTGGTGCGCGACATGTACGAGCGGGCGATGACGTTCGCCGACTACATCCAGTTCTACGAACTGGCCAGGTCGGAGGGCACGGTGCTGCGCTACCTGGCCGACGCCTACCGGACGCTGTCGCGCACGGTCCCCGAGCACCTCAAGACCGAGGACCTGATCGACCTGATCGAGTGGCTGGGCGAGCTGGTCAGGCAGGTCGACTCGTCGCTGATCGACGAGTGGGAGCAGCTGGCCAACCCGGAGGAGGCGCTGGAGCGCCAGGAGCAGCTGGAGGCCAAGGTCCGGCCGGTCACCGCCAACACGCGGGCGTTCCGGGTGCTGGTGCGCAACGCGATGTTCCGCCTGGTCGAGCTCTGCGCCATCGAGAAGGAGGACGAGCTGGCGGAGCTGGCGCCCGACGTCGACTGGGGCGCGGCGCTCGACGCCTACTACGCCGAGCACGAGGAGATCTTCACCGACGCCGACGCGCGGGGTCCCGCGCTGCTGCGCATCGAGGAGGAGAGCGGGCTGTGGAAGGTGCGCCAGACCGTCAAGGACCCGGCGGGTGACGGTGACTGGGGCATCGACGCGCAGATCGACCTGGCCGCCTCCGACGAGGAGGGCCGCGCGGTGGTGCACGTACAGGGTCTCAACAGACTGTGAGATAAACAGATTGTGATAAAGCCGTGTGCCGGAGCGGACTGGCAAGGGCGCTCCGGCACACGCGCGTTCCTTCAGTCTCCGACAGATAAGTTCGTCATAAGGTCATGACAATGTCTCAAGATCGGGACATTTGCTGGAAGTCCCACCGCAGGCGTTTACCGGGCGATCATGGGACAAAATATCCGAATGAGCGATGAAGAGAACAGGCGCGTGCTCGGTCTGCTCGCCCAGGACGACACGCTCCGGACGTTCGCCTCTCTGGTGCTCGGTGTCACCGACGGGCTGTCGCCGAAGGTCCTCGCCCGGCTGGCCTCCGGTGGGCTGGCCGTGCGGGGCGAGGACGGCGCATGGCGAGCGGCGCCGGAGAAGTTCCGCGAGCTGCTCCGGGCACGGGCCGCCGAGCCCTCTGACGAGGTCGGCGCCGAGGAGCGGCTGCTCCGGACGTTCCTGGTGGACGGGCGGCTGACGAGCATGCCCACGAAACGCGACAAGAAGCTCGTGGTGCTGCGTTACATCTCACGGGTGTTCGAGCCGGGTGTGCGCTATTCGGAGAAGGACGTGAACGTGGTGCTGCGGGCCTTCCACGACGACTACGCGGCGCTGCGCCGCTATCTGGTGGACGAGGACCTGCTGTCGAGACGCGACAACGTCTACTGGCGCAGCGGCGGACCGGTGGAGCTCTAACTGCTCTAGCGGCGCAGGTTGCTGGTCCAGGCGTCGATCTTGGCCTGCCACCGCGCGCGGTCCTCCGGGCGACCGGGGACGCCGGGCCGGGTCTGCCAGGGCAGCGGCCCCGACTCCGGCCGGTACTCCACCCCGATCGCGGCCAACCGTGGCAGATGGGCCGCCAGCCGTACGCGGAAGTCGGCCAGGTCCCGGGCGGGCGGGCTCCACACCGTCTCCGCGAAGGCCGCCACCCTCGGGTAGGCCATGTAGTCCATGTGCCGGTTGGAGTCGATCAGCTCGCTCCACAGGCCGCACTGCGACCCAAGGACCCGCGCCCCGGCCGAATCGTCGCGCAACTCCTCCGGAATCGGGTCGAAGGCATACACCTCCTCCAGCGTCAGCACGGTCCCGAACGGCACCGGCTCGTCCTCCCCCGGCCCCTGCCGGTAGTCGAAGTAGACGGAGGTGTTGGGGCAGGTGATCACGTCGTGCCCGGCGCGGGCCGCCGACACCGCCCCCAGGTCGCCACGCCAGGAGGCCACCACGGCGCCCGGCGCGAGACCGCCTTCCAGGATCTCGTCCCAGCCCACCAGCCGGCGGCCGCGCTCGGCCAGGTAGTCGTCGAAGCGGCGGATGAACCAGCTCTGCAACTCCTCCTCGTCCCGCAGCCCGAGCTCGCGGATGCGGCGCCGCGCGGCGGGGCTGTCGCGCCACTGGTCCTTGCGGCACTCGTCGCCGCCGACGCACACGTACGGGCTGGGGAACAGCTCCAGCACCTCGTCGAAGACGTTCTGGAAGAAGGCGATCGTGCTCTCCTCGACGTTCAGCACGTTCACCCCGACGCCCCAGGTGGTGCGCACCTCCAGCGGGGTGTCGAGGTTGCCCAGCTCGGGGTAGGCGGCGATGGCGGCCTGGGTGTGGCCCGGCAGGTCGATCTCCGGCACGACGGTGACGTGCCGGAGCGCCGCGTAGGCCACGATCTCCCGGATGTCGTCCTGGGTGTAGTAGCCGCCGTGCGGGCGGCCGTCCATAGCGCCGTTCCAGCCGGTCTGGCTCTCCTTGCGCCAGGCGCCGACCTCGGTCAGCCGGGGGTAGCGCTTGATCTCGACGCGCCAGCCCTGGTCGTCGGTGAGGTGCAGGTGCAGCACGTTGAGCTTGTGCATGGCCATCAGGTCGATGAAGCGCAGCACATCCTGCTTGACCATGAAATGCCGGGCGACGTCCAGGATGCAGCCGCGCCACCCGAACCTCGGCTCGTCCTCGATCAGGACGGCCGGCAGCACCAGCGGCCCGCCCGCCGACGCCTTCCTGAACGCGGCGGGCGGGAGCAGCTGCCGCAGGCTCTGCGCGCCGTAGAACACCCCCGCCGGGCCGCCGCCCTCGATCACCACGCCGTCGCCCGCCACACTCAGCCGGTACGCCTCGGGCGGCAGATCGTCGCGGAGCCCGAGCGTGATCGTTCCCGAGCCCGGCCCCGGCAGCAGCTCCCCGCCGACGACCGGGCTCAGCTCGCCCCGCAACCAGGAGGCGACCTCGCCCAGCGGCGGCGACGCCGTCACCGAGGTGTCCCGATCGAGGACGAACCGCCCCTGCCGGATCTCGTACCGGACGGGCTTGGGAACGATCATGAGCTCTCTTTCTACTGGCAGGTGATGGAGGCGTCGGCGAAGTCGGCGTGGTCCGACGTCGCGTTGTCGCCGCCGTTGGTCGCGACCAGCCGGACGTAGGTGGCGCCCTTCACGGACGCGGTGACCTTCCTGGCGGGTTGCGCGCCGGTGACGATGCCCGAGTGGGCGACCCGGCCGCCGTCGGCCCAGACTTCGAGGTCGGCCGAGCCCCCCTGGCCCACCTCGTCGTCGATCCCGGCCTGGAACTCGACCGTCGAGCAGCGACCGGCGGTGTAGAACTCGATGTCGGCGGGCGCGTGAGTACCGAGCCCCTTGGCGTACGTGACCCCTTCGATGGTGATCGGCTTGCCGTCTCCGGCGGCCTTCTCGCCGTTGCTGGTGTCCTTCTCGACCGGGCCGAAGTAGTTGGCGACGCGGGTCCAGGGCAGGTCGCTCAGGTACGTCCGGCCGGAGCCGGGCGCCCGCGCGACCTTGACGACGGCGGTGGCCGCGGCCTTGGCGGCGGTGGCCGTGATCTCATAGTCCTTGAGCTCGGCTCCGGCGGGCGCCGTGACCGCCCACTTCACGGTGAAGCTCTCGCCGCCGTCCAGCCGCGCGGTCCTGGTGGCCGTGCGCGCCCTGGCCCGCCACCCCTCAGGTACGGCCAGCGCCACCTCGACGTCGCGCAGCCGGTCCGTAGCCCCGGTGTTGGTGACCCTGGTGACGACCTCCCGCTCCTTGCCCGGCTCCAGCACGGACGGGTGATCGTCGCCCAGGAGCCCCGGGTCCACCTCCACCAGCACAGCGGGCGGGGCTTTCTCCCGGCTCTGGCTCACCCGGTAGAGCACCGACCCGTGGGCGGGCACCTGGGCAGCCAGGCCGCCCTCCGTGGTCGTGACCGCGCCGGTCCACAGCTCCTCGACGCGGTAGCGGGCGGGCTTGAGCCTGGTGGAGATCGTCACCGCCCGGTCGCTCTCGTTGAACAGCAGGATCGCCTGATCCCCGTTCGCCAGGGGCTTGGACAGCACGTGGTACCAGCCGTCGGAGGTCACCAACCGGCCCGGCACGCCCAGCGCGTCCTGGTCAACGGCGATCACCTTGGGGTTGGCGACGATCGCCGGCGGCGCCTTGGCCGGGTCGGCCTGGAGGATGAGCGGGGCGGCGCCGACGGCCCAGAGGCCGACCTGGGTGCGGTACTCGGCGTCGGTCATGCCGCCCCGGCCCGCCTGGAGCAGGTCGGGGTCCGCCCAGCTGCCCGGGCCCGCGTACTGGACCCTGAGCTGGTTGGTCTCCCAGACGTCGACCATGGTCGCGTAGCTGTCGGGCAGGGGCTTGTTGTAGACGTTGGTCCGCCAGGTGGTGGCCTTCGCCTCCTTGCCCCACAGCCACGGCACGGTGCTGCCGTCCTCGTTGTTCATGGCGAACTCGATCGCGTCGCCGAGCGCCTGGCGCATGCGCGGGTAGAGGGTCTGGGCGATCTGCTGGACGTTCTGGCCGGGGAAGTCGGCGGCGGGGACGTTGCACCAGTCGTACTTGACGTAGTCGGCGCCCCAGCCCTTGACCTGCTCGGCGTCGGCGGCCTCACTCTTGTAGGAGCCGGCGCCGCCGCCGGAGCACGCCTTGGTGCCCGCCGACAGGCTCAGGCCGAGCTTGAGCCCCTTGCCGTGCAGGTAGTCGGCCAGCGCTTTGACACCGGAGGGGAAGCGAGTGGCGTCGGGGGCCAGGGCGCCGCCCGTACGCTGGGCGGCCAGCCAGCAGTCGTCCAGGATGACGTAGCGGTAGCCGGCCGGGGCGAGCGCGGCCAGGGCGTCGGCCGCCTGCCGTACGGACGCCTCAGAGACCGAGCAGCCGAGCGTACGGCTGCTCCAGCCCATCGGCGGCCCTTGCGGGGCGGCGTCGGCGTTGCCCGGTAACGGGACGAAGGGCAGGGCGATGAGGGCCGCCGCGAGGGCGGCCGTGGTTGTGCGCATGGGGGTCCCGTCAGGCTGGGTGGAGCGCCGGGTCGCCGGGCTCGATGACGAAGGAGCCGGAGGTGTAGGCGGGGGCGTAGGGCTCGGTGACGCGGGACAGCGAGCGGAAGTCGACCTTCATCTCCCGCTCGGTGAGCTTGGCCCGCACGTAGCCGCGGCGGCCGTTGAAGAACTTGACGTGCGGGTTCTCGTTGAGCAGGACCTGCGTGTTCGGGTACTCGTCCAGGCCGTTGCCGGCGCTGGTGACCGAGGTGGTGACGAGCTCGACGGCGACCGACTTGGAGGCGGGGTCCTGGTAGTCGCGCTTGATCTCGCCCGCCCAGTGGGAGTGCACGTCGCCGGTGAGCACGACGCCGTTGCGCTTGTAGTCGTCGATGGCGGCGGCCAGGCGGTTGCGGGAGGCGACGTAGCCGTCCCAGCCCTCGTTGGAGTAGCCCTTGCCCTCGCCGTTGGTCCAGTCCATCTCCATGAAGAAGACCTGCTGGCCGAGCAGGTCCCAGGTGGCCTTCGAGCCGCGCAGCTCGCCGTCGAGCCAGGATTCCTGGGCGGCGCCGAGAATGGTGCGGTTGGGGGCGAAGCGCTCCAGGCAGTCGGCGCCGACGGTGCCGCTCTTGCCGGTGCAGGGGTAGATGTCGCGATATTGGCGAGTGTCTAACAGGTGCAGGTTGGCGATCGCACCCCAGCGGATGCTCCGATACAGCTTGAGCGCCGCCCCGTCCGGCTTCTGGGCGCGGCGCAGCGGCATGTTCTCGTAGTACGCCTGGAAGGCGGCCGCCCGGCGGGCGAGGAAAGGCGGGTCGGGCTGCTCGGGCACGTCACCGGCCCAGGCGTTCTCGATGTCGTGGTCGTCCCACACCACCACCCAGGGCGCGATGGCGTGGGCCAGCTGAGACTCC
This sequence comes from Nonomuraea sp. CA-143628, assembly GCF_050942315.1. Classification (NCBI taxonomy): domain Bacteria; kingdom Bacillati; phylum Actinomycetota; class Actinomycetes; order Streptosporangiales; family Streptosporangiaceae; genus Nonomuraea; species Nonomuraea sp. CA-143628. Next base: position 4,885,799 of record NZ_CP192072.1, on the reverse strand, counting down.
GGGTCGGCCTTGTGCTGGGCGTGCCTGAGCCGGTATCCGGCCAGGTCGAAGCACTCTCCCCCGGCCTGGTCGCGCACCGGGTACTTGTAGTCGCCGTACTCGTAGATGTAGTCGCCGAGGAAGGCGATCAGGTCGGGCTGGTCCTCGGCCATCCTCCGGTACGGGGTGAACCAGCCGGTCTGGTAGTCGGCGCAGGAGGTGAACGACAGGTTGAGCGCCCGGCTGCGCGTGCCGCGGGCGGGGCTGGTCAGGGTGCGGCCGACCTGGGAGATCTCGCCTGCCGCCTTGAAGCGGTAGAAGTACTCGGTGCCGGGGTTGAGGCCGTCGAGCTCGACGTGGACGCTGTGGGCCGCCTCGGGCCGGGCGAGGTCGGCGCCGCGCCGTACGACGTGGCGGAAGTTCTCGTCCTTGGCGAGCTGCCATTCGACCGGTACGGGCCGCGACGGCATGCCGCCGAGCCCGTCGAGGGCGACGGGGTCCATGGCGAGGCGCGTCCACAGGACCACGCCGTCGGGGGCCGGCTCGCCGGAGGCGACGCCGAGCTGGAAGGGGTCGGAGATCGGGGCACGGCGGGCCGCCGCGCGCACGGGTGAGGCACCCAGTGCGGCGGTCAGTCCCAGTCCGGCGCCCCCAGCGAGGAGTGAGCGCCGGCTGATCATTTGACGGTCGCGTTCCCTTCCGTGACGGCCTGGTCGGCGGCCTGCTTGGGGTCGAGCTTGCCGAGGTACATCTCGTTGAAGATCTGGTTGAGCTTGGTCTCGAAGCCGGTGAACCCGGTGGTGACGGGCAGCGGGAACGTGGTGCCCTTCGACTCCTCAACGAACGGGGAGACGTCGATCTTCTTCTTCTGCCAGTAGTCGACGTAGCCCTGGGTGAGGCCGTTGAGCGCGGGGAGGATGTAGCCGTCGGCGGCCATCAGTTTCTGCGGCTCCTCGCTGCCGAGGTAGGCGGCCAGCTTCATGGCCTCCTGGGGGTGCTTGCTCTTGGCGTACACGGCCTCCGACAGGCCGTTGAGGTTGACCGCGCGGCCGGCCGGTCCCTCGGGCATGAGCGCGACGCCCATCTCGAACTTCGCCTCCGGCGCGACGTAGGGCAGCAGCGCGTTGTTGGCGGGGAACATCGCCACCTCGCCCGCCTTGAACATGTCGGTGACCTTGCCGGTCGGCGGGTTCGTCTGGGTCGCGGGCGGCGAGACGTGGTACTTGTTCACCAGGTCGACGCCGAACCGCAGGGCCTGCACGGAGGCGTCGTCGTTGAAGGTGTACTTGCCGAACGGTTTGTCGAGCAGCTTGCCGCCGTTGGAGTTGACCCAGTTCATCCACTGGGTCTGGTAGTGGTTCCAGGACGCGAAGCCGTAGGTCTTGACCTTGGCCGGGTCGAAGCCGGGGTCCTCGGGGTGCTTGCCGGCCTCGTCCACGGTCAGCTTGCGGGCGATCTCCAGGAACGTGCCGGAGCCGTCGGGCTTCCAGGTGAGGCTGGCCGGCATCTCGACACCGGCCTTCTTGAACAGATCCTTGTTGTAGAGCAGGCCGACGATGCCCCAGTCCTTGGGCACCCCATACAGCTTGTCCTGGTAGGTAAACGTCCCGACCACCGTTGGATGAAATTTCGTGGCATCGAGCTTGAGGGACGACATGTCGGCCAGGACGCCCTTGGTGACGAACTCGGGGAACTGCGACGGCGTCATCCAGAACACGTCCGGCGCCGTGCCGGCCACCGCGTCGGCGGTGAGCTTGGTCCAGTACGCGTCGTAGGGCAGCAGCTCGATCTTGACGTCGATGTTGGGGTTGGCCTTCTCGAAGGCCGCCATGACCTTGTCGTAGCCGACCTTCTGCTGGTCGTCCCAGAGCCGGTAGGTCAAGGTGACCTTGCCGTCTCCGCCCGTGTCACCGCCACCGCCTGAGCCGCAGGCGGTCAGGGTGAGTGTGGCGGCGGCCAGCAGTGTCACGGCATGGCGGAGCTCGCGTATGCGGGGGGATCGCATATGACCTCTCTTACTTGAGGTCGGTGGGGGTCACCGACTCTCACTTCAGGCCGGTGAGGACCACCGACCGGACGATGTACTTCTGGAAGAAGATGAAGATCGCGATCATCGGCACCAGCGCGATCAGACCGCCGGCCATGATCAGGTTGTAGTCCACGCCGATGCCGACGTTGAGAGTGGCGAGGGCGACCGTCATGACCTTGGTGTCGTCACCGCTGGTGATGATCAGCGGCCAGAGGAAGCTGTTCCACGACGAGATCACCGTGATGATCGTCAGCGTGCCGATCGCCGGGCGGCAGAGCGGCAGCAGGATGCGGGTGAGGATCTTCAGCGGGCCCGCCCCGTCGATCCGCGCCGCCTCTTCGAGCCCGGCGGGCAGACCGCGGAAGAACTGCCGCATCAGGAAGATCCCGTACGGCGTGCCCAGAATGTACGGCGCGAGCAGGCCGTACCACGTGTTGACCAGGCCGAGCTCCCGCATGATCAGGAACAGCGGGATCATCGTGACGGCGCTGGGCACCATCATCGTGGCCACGTACAGCCAGAAGAGCACCTCGCGCCCGCGAAAGCGCAGCCGCGCGAACGCGTAGGCGGCGAACGTGGTGAACACCAGCTGCCCCAGCGTGAGCAGCGCGGTCATCACCACCGTGTTGAGCAGGTAGCGCGGGAACTCACCCCCGAGGAGCTTGGTCAGGTTGGCGGTGGTGGGCGGCAGGCCGGGCACCCACGGCTCGGTCGAGTTGAGCTGGCCCTGGGTCTTGAAGGCGGTCAGCACCACGAGCAGATAGGGGAAGACGGCGACGAAGGCGCCCAGGCTGAGCGTGGCGTAGAGCAGGATGCGCTTGGTCATGTCGTCCTTCAGCTCATGTCGTAGGTGGTGCGCTTGCCGAAGAACCTGACCTGCACCAGCGTCACGGCCAGGATGACCGCGAAGAGCAGCATCGACAGCGTCGAGGCGTAGCCGAAGTCGAACTCCCTGAACGCGGTGTCGAAGATCTTGAAGTTGATGACCTCGGTGCTCTGGCTGGGCCCGCCGTTGGTCATCACGAAGACGGTGTCGAAGACCTGGAACGCGCCGATCAGGTTCGTCACCATGACGAAGAACATCGTGGGGTTGAGCAGCGGCAGCGTCACCCGCCAGAACCGCTGGCGCGGGGTGGCGCCATCGGTGGCGGCCGCGTCGTAGAGCTCCCTCGGGATGCCCTGCAGCCCGGCCAGGAAGAACAGCATGTTGTAGCCGGAGTACTGCCAGACGTTGACCAGCGCGATGGCGGGCAGGGCCCAGGTGGCGTCCGACAGCCAGTCGGGGCCGGTAACGCCGATCAGGGCCAGGGCGCTGTTGATCGCGCCGTCACGCGGGTCGAAGATCCAGTTCCAGACCAGGCCCATGACGATCGGGGTGGCCATCCACGGCACCACGAACAGCGAACGGAACACCTTGACGCCCTTGATCCGCTGGTTGAGCAGCAGGGCCAGCACCAGCGCCAGGACCGTCTGCAGGGGGATGCAGAGCAGCACGTAGACGACGGTGATCCCGAGGGAGTGCCAGGAGTCTCCGTCCCCGGCCAGGCGGCGGTAGTTGTCCAGTCCGGCGAAGGTCGGGGGCGACAGGAGCTCCCAGTGGAAGAAGCTCAGCACGAAGACGATGACCATCGGCAGCAGTAGGAAGGCGAGCACGCCCAGCAGGCTCGGGCCGATGAACAGGTAGGCGTGCCAGTCGCGCCTCCTCCTCACGACGGCTCCGTCGTGGTGGGGATCATCAGGCGCCGGGTCGTCTCCAGGCCCCAGTCGTCGAGCGCCGCGATCGGGTCGCTGGAGCCGCGCAGGCCGCCGGTCGCCTCGATGTGGGCCGCCCACTCCTGCCTGGCCTCCACCTCGGGGCGCAGGATGATGCAGTCGGGGTCGTTCACCCACCAGCGGGCGTGCAGGAACTCGCGGGCCGCGCCGGTCAGCCGGGCGCCCAGCTGGGACGGCTGGCTGATGTCGCCCGACTTCGGGTGCAGCGTGGGCGCGATGTCCGGGCTGACCCGCATGATGTCGACCAGGCCGAGGCTGGGCAGCATGGGCGCGCCGCAGCCGTGCAGGGTGGCGTCCGGGCCGGCGCCCTCGCGGATCAGCTCCAGCCCGCGCCGGTAGGCGGCGATCGGGTCGAGGTCCTCGTGCCTGCCGCCCGCCAGCGCCCCGGCGTAGATGAAGTCGAGCTTGAAGTGGGTGATGCCGTACGCGGCGAAGGTCCTGAACACCTCGACCAGGTGGGCGGCGGCATCCGGGTGGGTCACGTCGAGCACCGCCAGGTCCTGGTCCCACATGCGGCCCGCGTGGGCGCCGCCGACCAGCCAGTCGGGATGCTCGCGGAAGATCCGGCTGTTGTGGCCGACCAGGAAGGGGGCGGTCCAGACGCCCGTACGCCTGCCCGCCTCCCCCAGGGTTTCCGCCACTTTTCGCAGCGAGCCGAAGCCGGGGCGCGGGTCCAGCCAGTCGCCGATCTCGGCCTCGTACCCGTCGTCGACGAGGAACATGTCGGCGCCCAGCCCGTGCCGCTCCGACAGGCGGAGGTTGTCCAGGACGTCTTGCTCGGTGACCTTGCCCCAGTAGCCGTACCAGGTGCACCACATAGGAGGCACAGCCGGGAATGTCCGGGGCGCGTACCCCTCGGCCATGCCCGCTGCCCAGGTTTCCAGCGACACGCCTGTCAGGTGGCGTACGGGCCCGTTCGCGCTCACGATCAGCCGCCCGCCCTCCTCGCGCGCCCGGATGGAGGGCACCTCCACGGGGCTCGGCGCGGACCACAGCTCCAGCGGCGCGCCGCCGCCGGGGTCGATCGCGAGCAGCCCCTCACCCTGAAACACCCCGGCGGGCACTGGCGTCTCCGGGCGGTAGCAGAGGATCTGGATGTTGTCGTCCGCGGGTCTGGGCGGAGTCTCGCCGAGGCGGTAGGCGCCGGTCGGGCTCCACGACTGCCACCCGTGCTCGAAGACCCGGGCCTGCCCTGGCTGATGGACGACCTCGCCCACGTCTGCGAACGACATCAGACCCTCAATTCCTGTTGATCTACTTACGAAGGAGCGCTTCATTAGTAGCACCAGGGGTTCGGAAGGGTCAATGCCCGATTCTGCGCATAAGTGGCGGTGCTTAAGCAGAAGCGAACGCTGGCATAATGACGAGTTACAGAGGAAACCTACGTTAGGGGCGGCGATGGCGGACCTGCGCGGCGGCGACCTGTCCCGGCTCAGGCAGCTCAACTCGCTGACCGCGATACGGGCGCTGCGCGGCGCCGGACCGCTCACCCTCTCGGCGCTGGCCGAGCGGACGGGGCTGTCGCGGCCCTCCATGAAGGAGGTCGCCGACGAGCTCATGGAGCTGGGCTGGGTGGAGGAGGTGCCGCCTTCGCCGGGCACGATGGGCCGCCCGGCCCGCCGTTACCGGTTCCGCGCCGACAGCGGCTGCCTGGTCGGCGTGGACATAGGCGGGCACAACGTACGGGCCGCGCTGTCCGACCTCGACGGCGAGATCCTGGCCGAGACCCGGCAGCCCGTCCTGCCGGACGCGCCCCTTGAGGAGCGCCTGGCCGCCATAGACCGCGCGGTCTCCGGCTGCCTGGCGCTCAGCGGCAGGTCGGCCGCGGACCTGTGGACGGTGGCCGTCGGCACCACGGGCGTGCTCACGCCGGAGGGCCGCATCGCGTTCTCGGCCGCGATCCCCGCCTGGACGGGCCTCGACCTGGCGGCCAAGCTGCGCGAGATGTTCCCGTGCCAGGTGCTGATCGAGAACGACAGCCGCCTGGCCGCACTCGCCGAAGCCCGCAGGGGCGCCGCGCAGGGCGCTCGGGACGTGGTGTTCCTGCACGTCGGACGGCGCATGGGCACCGGCCTCATCATCGACGGCAAGGTGCACCGGGGCTTCGGCGCCGCCGCCGGCGAGATCGTCATGCTGCCGGAGGCCCGCTGGTACGACGCCCCCGACCACCTCAACGGCTGCGAGGTCGTGCCCGAGGGCACCGCGCCCGAGGACGCGGCGGGCTACACGCTGGCGGCGGCCCGCGACGGCCACCCCGTCGCCCTGGCCGCGGTCGACCGCTACGTGGACGACCTCGCGGTGGGGACGGCGGCCATGGTGCTGGTGCTGGACCCGCAGATGGTGGTGCTGGGCGGCGGCTTCTCCCGCTCGGCCGACGTCCTGCTGGCGCCGCTGCGGGAGCGGCTGGAGCGGGCCTGCATGCGGATGCCGGAGGTACGCGCGTCGACGCTGGGGGACGAATGCGTGGTGACGGGCGCCATCGACTACGCCGCCGACCACCTGGACAGCGAACTGTTCACCTCCGACGCCCCGCTGACGCCGCTGCGCTGATCACTGGGTAGTCGTCCGGCGGAGACGGGAGCGGAAGTCGCGGGGCGGCATGCCGTACTCGTGGCTGAAGGCCCGGCTGAAGTGGAACGGGCTGACGAAGCCCGACGCCGCCGCGACCTGGCCGACGTCCATGTCCGTCACCTCCAGCAGCCGGGCCGCGTGCCGGATCCGCGCGCTCCGTACGGCCCGCATGGGCGGGTGGCCCGTCTCGGTCGTGAACAGGTGCGCGAACCGGGAAGGCGACAGGGCGACGGCCCTGGCCAGGGAGGCGACCGAATGGGGCGCGCCCGGTTCGGCGGCGATGAGGGCCAGCGCCCGGTGGACCCGCGCGTCACCGGGCTCCTCGGCACGCCGGGCGTCGCCGACCGGCCGCGCGGAGGCAGTGGCCAGCACGATCACCTCCTCGACCGCGTTCAGCACCAGCTCCCGGGCGGGCCCGGAGACGGCGACGGCGGGCGCGTACTCGCGCGGGGGGCGAGCAATGGGCGCGGGACGGTCAGCGGACGCGAGGGCGGGGCGGTCACCGGGCGCCTGTGCGGGACGGCCGGCGGACGCGGGGCGGGCAGTCGGCCCGTGCTCACCCAGGGACCGGGCGGCGGGCGGGAGCCAGCGGGCGTTTCTGGCGGCGCGGCCGAATGCCTCGTCGATCTGGGCGCGGGTCGGCTCGGGCACGCCTTCGACCAGGTGGCAGCCCGGGGCCCGGGCGTGCTCGGCGAGCCAGCCCAGCCAGGCCGGGCGCGGCTGGAAGTGCGCCCACCAGAAGCGCCACCGTTCCGCCCCCGGCGCGACCCGGTAGTGCTGCGCGGCGTCGGCCCCGAGCACCACCAGATCCCCCGGCCCGGCCGTGAACGAAACTCCCGCCTGCTCGACCAGTCCCGCCCCGTCCTGGGTCCACATGAGCAGCCAGCTCGGTGAGCCGCTGACGCGCCGCGTGGCGTAGCCGGGCCGGTTGTCGAAGTGACCCACGATCGTCAGCTCCGCAGCAGGAACAGACATCTCCTCAGCGGTCACAGGCATACCGTTCACCGGTCCGGCTCCTTAGCGTGAAGGTATGAGGCTGACAGATTTCCATGATCGAGGGTTCGTCCTGGTGCCCGGTCTTCTGGCCGCGGACGAGGTGGCAGAGCTGCGGGAGGAGTTCATGGCGCTGCACGCCCGGGGCCCGATCCCGGGTCACTTCTCCCCCAAGCCGCAGGACCCCGGCCAACCGTACGACATCCTGCGCGACTACCCGCGCGTCATGCACCCTCACCAGGTGAACGACGTCGCGCTACGGTACCTCCTCGACGCCCGGATCGCCGCCGTGCTCCGCGACCTGCTCGGGGAGGAGCCGATAGCAGCCCAGAGCATGTTCTACTTCAAGCCGCCCGGCGCACGCGGGCAGGCGCTGCATCAGGACAACTTCTACTTGCGGGTCGAGCCGGGCACGTGTGTGGCCGCCTGGGTCGCGCTGGACCGCGTCGACCGGGCCAACGGCGGCCTGGAGGTGGTGCCCGGCACGCACCTGATGGACCTGTTCTGTCCTGAGGAGGCCGACAACGACATCTCCTTCACCAAGGAGTACGTCCCGCCGCCGCCGGGCCTGGAGCGGGTGCCGGTGGACATGGATCCGGGCGACGTGCTGTTCTTCAACGGCAGCCTGGTCCACGGCTCCGAGCCGAACAGCACGGCCGACCGGTTCAGGCGCAGCTTCATCTGCCATTACGCGGGCCGCTCGGCCGAACGCATCTCCGCCTACTACCCGACGCTCACGATGTCGGGCGACCCGGTCCAGCTCCAGCCCGCCACGGGCGGCGGCCCCTGCGGCACGGAGGCGGCCGGCCCGCACTAGATATGCAGCTCAGCCGCCGGATATATCCGATTCAGCGTCCGAAGGCACGACACAATCCCATGGGTCGTCCAGCCAGCCGTCCGGCAGCAGCACCTTGCCGCGCTCGCCCGACTTCCCGCGCGGGGTGTCGGTGTTGGGCGGCCACGGCTGGTCGTGCTCCAGCTTGGCCAGCCCCTCACGCAGCCCGTCGAGCGTCTCGGCGGTGGCCAGCTCGCGCCGCAGCTCGCCGCCGACCGTGAACCCCTTCAGATACCAGCCGACATGCTTGCGGAAGTCGGCGATCGCGTAACGCTCGATGTCGAAGCACTCGGTGAGCCCCTCGGCGTGCCTGGCCATCATCCCGGCCACCTCGCCGAGGCTCGGCCGTACCCGCTCCGGACCGCCGTTGAACGCGTTCTCCAGATCCCTGAACAGCCACGGCCGCCCCAGGCACCCGCGCCCGACGACCACCCCGTCGCAGCCGGTCTCCGCCACCATGCGCAGCGCGTCATCAGCGCACCAGATGTCGCCGTTGCCCAGCACCGGAACCTCCGGCACGGCCTCCTTCAGCCTGGCGATCGCGTCCCAGTCGGCCACCCCGCCGTAGTGCTGCTTGGCCGTACGCGCGTGCAGGGCGATCGCCGCGACCCCCTCCTCGACGGCGATCCGGCCGGCGTCGAGGTAGGTGAGGTGATCGTCGTCGATGCCCTTGCGCATCTTCATCGTGACGGGCAGCGGGCCGGCGTTCGCCACCGCCTCGCGCAGGATCCGCCGCAGCAGATTCCTCTTGTACGGCAGCGCGGAGCCGCCGCCGCGCCGGGTGACCTTGGGCACGGGGCAGCCGAAGTTCAGGTCGATGTGGTCGGCCAGGTCCTCTTCGGCGATCATCTTGGCCGCGCGCCCCACGGTGTCGGGGTCGACGCCGTACAGCTGGATGCTCCTGGGCCGCTCCGACTCCGCGAACCTGATCATCCTGAACGTCTTGGGGTTGCGCTCCACCAGCGCCCGCGTGGTGATCATCTCGCACACGAACAACCCGGCGCCCTGCTCGCGGCAGAGCACCCTGAACGCCGCGTTGGTGATGCCCGCCATCGGCGCCAGCACGACCGGCGGCCACACCCCTATCGGTCCAATCTTCACTCAGTCAGTTGTAGCGCAGGTCAGGCCGCGACGGGTATTCGCGGATAGGCTGTCAAGTGGCATCTAGTGGGGAGGGGACGGATGCTTCTGCGAGTACGCATCGCATTGCCCGACCGGCCGGGTTCGCTGGCACAGATCACCCGGGTCCTCGGCACGGTCGGCGCCGACATCACCCAGTTCACCGTTCTCGACAGGGGCGCCGGCCGCGCCGTCGACGACATCACGGTCTTCTGCCCCGACGGCACCCCCAAGCAGACCCTGCTCAAGAGCCTGCAGAGCGTCGCCGACGTGGCGGTCGAAGGCATCTGGACCACCCGAGAGGCCCCGGGCACCTACCCGGAGCTGGAGATCCTCAAATACATCACCACGGCGGGCGACAGGGCGCTGACCACCCTCGTCGACTCACTGCCAGTGCTGTTCAGCGCCGACTGGGCCGCCACCGCCGCCGAGCGCGGCGTCATCTACGCCAGCTGGCGCGCGCCGCAGCAGGTGACGCTGCCGAAGGACGTACCGTCTCGCCCGATGGCCCTCACGCTCGACGACGGCCTGCACGTCATCCACGCCCCGCTCCCGCCGCTGGCCCTCACCCTGCTCCTGGCCAGGAGCGACGGCCCGGCCTTCCACCGCATCGAGGTGCACCGCCTCACCCGCATCCTGGAGATCTTCCTCAGCCTGCCCGCGACGGAACGGAGCGTGGCCCGCCAGCTCCGCAAGTGAGCATCCGGTCGGAAAACCCGCTAGAGTTATGGGGCAACGCGGAAGTGGCTCAGTGGTAGAGCATCACCTTGCCAAGGTGAGGGTCGCGGGTTCGAATCCCGTCTTCCGCTCGGATGGGCGACTCGGTGGAGTGGCCGAGAGGCGAGGCAGCGGCCTGCAAAGCCGTCCACACGGGTTCAAATCCCGTCTCCACCTCCAAGGACGATTAGCTCAGCGGGAGAGCACTTCCCTGACACGGAAGGGGTCACTGGTTCAATCCCAGTATCGTCCACCACAGATCAGGTCTGACCTGTCATAGCCCCAGCTCACGGCGGATGCCGAGAGTCTGGGGCTTTCTGTTGCCCCCAGTGGGTGGTCATCACTCGATCGCGGCCCGCACCTCAGGTGAAGGCGGCCAGCTCAGTGGCGAACCGAAAGGCGGACGCGACGCGGTCGTCCGGGCGGGGTGTGGGGGGCAGGCACGTAACATGCCGTTCGTGCTGGCATCCCTGATCCACGCGCTCACCGATCCCAGCGACCCGCCTCTTCGCCCTCTCCCTTCCCGGGTCGCCGCTCTTCTGGAATCTCTGGACGCTCCGCCGCGCCTCGCGGCGCATTTGCGAGCGGTTCACGACGTGGCCTGCGAGATTGTCGATTGGCTCGACGCGCAGCACGCCACGGTGCGAATCGACCGGGAAGCCGTCCTGTTCGGTGCCGCGTCACACGACATCGGCAAGATCCTGCATCTCGAAGAGCTGTCCGGACCGGGCTCGGTCCACGAGCCCGATGGCTACGAGCTTCTCCGTGCCCACGGTGTCGAAGAACGACTTGCTCGCTTCGCCCGTACCCACGCCTCATGGACCGCATCCGATGCGAACCTCGAGGACCATCTCGTCAGCCTCGCCGACAAGATCTGGAAGGCGAAACGAGTGGTGGACCTCGAGCAGCTCATCGTCGACCGGCTCGCCGCCGCGAGCGGGCGGCCGGCGTGGCAGGTGTTCATGGACCTGGACGAGCTCATCACCCGGGTCGCGAACGACGCCGACAGCAGACTCGCCTTCCAGGCCGGCTACCCGATCAAGCCCTGACCGAAAGCGTGCCCTCCAGTCCACCAGGGAGTGAAACGCCTGCTGTTCACGACGTCTCGGGGAGCGCGCGCAGGGTGCCGGTGGCGACCATCGACACTCCTCCCCCGACGGTGACCCGTTCCACGGCGTCGGGCCTGCCGTAGGCGGTGATGGCGATCCTGCTGGGCCGGCCGGTGAAGCGGCCCTGCGCCAGCGACAGTTCCTGGCCATCGCGGGCCCGGCCGTGCCGCATCAGGTAGGCGGCCACGCAGCCGGCCGCGCTGCCGGTCGCGACGTCTTCGAGCACGCCGTCGTTGTTCCAGTGCCGGCCCTCGATGGCGCGGGCGTCGAGGACGTAGACGTACTGCGCGCCGTACCCGCCGAGGAAGCCCTCGAAGTCCGGGTGCGTGATGCGGGCTCGGGCGAGCACGTCAGCGTCGCGCACCGGTACGACGAGATAGCGCAGGCCCGTGGAGACGACCTCCGGCGGCAAGGTGTCGTCGAGGTCGGCGGCGGTGAGGCCCAGCGCCGCGGCGACCGGATCCCGAGGGACTGTCGGCGGTAGGAGTTCGGGGCGTCCCTGATCCAGCAGGGCCGAGACCTGGCCGGCGGTGTCGCCGCGCGTGGTGACGTCGACGTGCCTGGCACCAAGCGTGAAACTCCAGTGCCGCTCCTCTCCGTACGCGACCCCTGCGCGTTCGTGGAGTACGGCCGCCGCGCCCAGCACCGGATGCCCGGCGAAGTCGAGCTCCCCCATCAGGTCGAAGACCCGCGCGTGGACGACATCCGGCGCATCGGTGGTCCGAACGAAGATCGTCTCGAAGTGCCGGAGCTCCTGCGTCAGCCTCGCCATCTGGCTCTCGCCGAGCGGCGGAGGGTCGACGAAGACGGCGAGGCTGTTGCCGGTGAAGGGGCGATCGGAGAAGACGTCCACGTGGTAGTAGCCGGTAGCCATGCGACCAGCCTAGGAGCGGCTCCCTTTATTGAGAATGGCGATATCGATGTGGGAGACATAATGAAGGCTTATGGAGAAGGACTTCCACATGGCTGATCTGCGCTCGTTCGCGGCGACCGTACGTGCCGGGAGCATCACGCGAGCCGCGGCGGCGCTGCGGGTGAGTCAGCCCGCCGTGAGCCAGCGGATCCAGCGCCTGGAGCAGACCGCCGGCGAGCGCATCCTCATCAGGGATCCGCAGGGTGCCCGGCTCACGCCCGCGGGTGAGACGCTCCTCGCCTACGCCGAACGCATGCTGGCCCTGCACGACGAGGCCCGCTCCTCGATCGCCGGGCCTCACTCAACACCGTCGGGCAGGCGCACGATCGGGCTGCTCGAGGATCTGGCGATCACCACCTTTCCCGCGGCCCTGGCCGACTTCGCCGTACTCCATCCGCGTGTCGACCTCGAGGTGATCGTCGGCTCGGCGGCGCCCCTGCGTAAGCTCGCCGACCGGGGCCGCCTTGACCTGGCGTTCGGGGGTCCGTCGGTCATGCCCGAAGCGTCCGTGCGCTGGCAGCGTCAGGTCCCGCTGACCTGGGCCTGCGCGCCGGTCTTCGATCTGCTCGCCGACCCGCTGCCGCTGGTGCTGTTCTCGCTTCCCTGCCAATGGCGCCAGCCCGTCCTGGACGCGCTCAGCCGGCACGGGCGCCGATGGCGGATCGCCTTCCAGAGCACCAGCGTGCATGCCGTACAGGCGGCCATCGCCGCCGGAATCGGCGTCGGCGCGCTACTCGTGGGCAATGTCCCGGCGGGGGCTGTGCGCCCAGCAGAGCAGCAGGGGTTGCCGCTGCTGCCGATGGTCGACATCGCGATCTCCCGGCGCGCCGGCACCGACACCGATCAGGCCCTCAACAGCCTGGAACGCCTCCTGCGGCGGGCGGCCACCACAGATACGCCGGTGAGCCCCTGATGCGGCTTCATGACGTGATACCTGGTAGGCGGGCCGTCCTTCCGCTGCCACACTGGGACCATGGCTCGTGGCACGGTGAAGTTCTGGAAGGCCGAGAAAGGCTGGGGGGCGATCTCCTCCGCCGACCTCCCCGCCGGGCGTGGTGACGCTTTCGCGCACTTCAGCGAGGTCGTCGGCGATGGCTTCCGGGAGCTCCAACAGGGCGATGTCGTGGAGTTCGACATCGAGGAAGGGCAGCAGGACAGCTTCCAGTTCCGCGCCCTCAACGTCCGCAAGCTGTGACGTCTCCCGGCCGCACGATCGGCCGAGGGCGGGCGCCCGCCGGTGCGCCCGGTCACCACACGTCCACGTCCACGCCGATCGCGATGGTTCGCAGAGCGCTGAAGGCAACCCAGGTACGCGTGTTGCTGTCCAGCCCATAGTTGTCGGCCTCGCCTGTCCCGGGCAGCAGGTCGAGCGCGGCGCTGATGTGGCCGTACTCCGCAGCCTGCCGGGCCACATGTGCGGACTCGCGGCGTTTCGCCGCCTTGGGGAGTTTCGCGAGCCCTGCGTGCTCGGCGGCGAGATCGGTCAACTGGTCGTCGGTCGGGCCGGCGGGCCTGCCCTCGGCCGCGATCCGTTCGGCCATCGGCAGATGGTCCGATACCCAACACCGGTTGATGTCGCCCCATAGCCGGAGCAGATCCGGCTGCCCGTTGACCATGAGCGCGCGGGCCGCCCTCCAATCGTCGAACCAGCGCACGCCATATTCGTGCCGCTTGTTCGGGTCCTCCGGCTCGCTGCGCTCCCCGATCAGCTCGCGTACCAGCTCGGTCTCGCCTCGCCTGAGCAGGCAGACCAGCCAGGGCACACCGTGGTACCGGCCCCCCGGCGTGCCGGCGCCCTCGTCCAGCACGACACGGGCCTCCTGCTCCCGGCCGCACTCGGTGAGCGCCCAGACCAGCGGCAGACGAACGTCCCAGTTCGAGCGGTCGGCGTCGGCGGCCTCCCGCGCGGCGGCGAACCACAGCTCGGAGCGCTCCTGCCGCCCCAGGACCGCGCAGGCCCCGGCGATCGCCGCCAGGTCCGCCGCGTCCCTCGCATCCGCGAGCTCGTCGTGGGCGTAGGGAAAGGCGGCGTAGGGGAAGACGGCGGCGGCTTCGGCGGCGAAACCGGCCGCGCCGAGCGCGAGCGCGATCCGCGCGAGGTGTCCGTGACGTCGCCGGTGCTCCGGCATCGCGAGGGCCAGGTCACGGGCTTCGGCGGCCTCGCCCCGCCGGGCGTGGATCATCGCGACCTGCTGGTACGTGTCGACGATCCACTCCCCCTGGACGTACGACTCCTCATCGGTCAGGTCGACGAGCGTGCCCATGACCACCGTGATCAGATCGGTGACGGTGGCGGTGTCGGGCGGCGGCCATGTCCCCGTCGCCTTCGCCGTACTGCCACGCCCCCGAAACGGCGTCAGCAGCCGCTCGGTCTCCGGCGAGACCGCCCCCAATCCCGCGCGGGCCGGGTCGGAGAAGACGTTCCGCTCGCCCCAGCGGAACGGCCAGGCGAAGCGGCGGGCGACGCTCCAGCAGAGCCGGCCGTCGAGATCGTCGTCCCGGCCGGGAGGCGCGATGACCGTGCCGTCCTCGAACGCCACCGCCCAGGTGTCCTCGTCCAGCGCGAACGTCGGGTCGAGCCGGAGCCGGTCGCCGAGGTCACGACCGGCCAGGAAGAGCGGGCGACGGGCGGCCGGGGCGTGGTGGAAGGGGTGGTCGGCCATGATCTCGCCGGTCTCGGGGCGCAGGAACCGCACCGCGTGCGCGCCGATCGCGATCAGCATGTCGTCGGCGGGCCATTCCAGGCCGAAGCCGTGCTCCCACTGGCCGAGCCGGACGCCGTCCAGGACACGCAGCCGTTCGGGGGATTCACCGAGCGACCAGATCTCGATCCGCCCCTCGGCGGTGACGCAGGCGGCCCGCTCGCCGTCCGGCGACCAGGCCCACGACCGGGCGTCCCAGCCGCGCGGGTTGGAGGTGGCCGCCTGGACGTCCAGGTCGTACCGGTGCTCGCCGGTCGTCCCTTCGATGATCCCGACGGTCCCACCCGCCGGGTCCACCACCGCCAACCGGCCACCCGGCCCCCAGCACAGGACGTCGGCGCCCGGATAGCCGGCGAGCTCCGCCGTCGTCTCGCCCGTCAGCGCGTCGGCGATGACGAGCTTTCCGCCGCGCTGGTAGGCCAGGAGCCGTTCGTCCAGGCTCCACTCGGGCGGCGGCGCGTCCTGATCCTCTTCCAGGTCCAGAGTCCAGGAGACCTGCCGCTTCTCCACGTCGAGTGAGATCGCCGCGTACGCGTCCCCCGCCTCTCCGTAGACCCGGGACCCGTCGCGCGACCAGAACGCCCTGCCGAGGATGAACTCGGGCTCGTCGCTCCAGGTTTCGCGCGACGGTGCGCTGAACTCGATCGGCTCCGTTCCCTCCGGGTGGGCGTCCGGCGGCCCGGCGACCGAGCCCTCGTGCATCGCCACGATGACGTTGCGCAGGAAGTCCGACTCGCCTCCGTAGACGAACGCGCGCCTGCCCTCGGGGGCGAAGGCCATGCCCAACGGCCTGCCGGAGCCGAGGAAGAAGGCGTCGGCGATCGGCTCCCGGGCGGTGCCGAACGGGTCCCACACGCCGGTCGCGTTGGTGTTGTACTCCAGCGCGATCCGCCTGCCGTCCGCCGACCATTGGAGGCTGCGGCTGTAGTTCTCGAAGCCGATGCCGCCTGCGATGCCGTCGATCGCGTGGACGCAGCGGCCGGTGGCGACCTCGAAGATCTGCAGGACCCCGCCTCGGTCGTAGTCTTCGCCGATCCAGCCACCGACCGCGAGGTGGCGGCCGTCCGGGCTCAGTGCGTGGCCGGTCAACTGGCCGTGGTGCACGTCGGAGTGGCGCAGCGCGGCACCCGCGTCGCGGAGGCGGGCGGTCGCGAGGCGATGCGCGTCGGTCACGCCGTGGGCGCGTTCCAGGGCGTGGAGGGCGTCCCGCAGCGGTACGGTGTCGCGCTCCGGAGAGAACGCGGACCAGTCGGCGTTCTTGAGGATGTCTAGGGCCTCGCCCGGTCCCATCCGCTCGTCCGGTACGCCGGTGAACGACGGGGACGGCGGCCGGGTGCCGGGCTCCCGGCCGTCCAGCACGGCCAGCAGCGCGTCCTCGTCGTAGATCGGAACGCCGCGCACCGCCGCCGGACCCGCCTTGGCGCCCGACTTCTCCCCGGCGAAGACCATGTCCGTCTTCGCCGAGACCGACGCGGTCACCTTCGCGCCCAACAGCTCCAGACCGTGCTTGGCCTCGTCCTTCGAAACCCGGCTGAACCGCCCGGCCAGCACGATCGTGCTGCCACTGATGATCATGCCAAGCGACCGTAACGGATATGACCGACACTTCGCCCCTTGTTCGTGGCGTCCGCTCCCTTTTCAGCGCGACATTCGCCTTTCAGCGCGACAATCGCCCGAGCCAGCCGAACATCCTGCTCAGCAGGCCGCCGCCGGACCCCGCGGCCGCCGCCTCCGAGGCACGGACCGCGGCGAAGCCGTACTCGATCATCCGCCGCTCGTAGTCGCCGATCGCGCCGGTCAGCGGCTCGCCCGCGGTCACCGCGCGAGACAACTCTCGGCACAGCAGCGCGGCGTCCAGCAGCGCGCAGTTGGCCCCCGAGCCCTGGGCCGGGCTCATCGCGTGGACGGCGTCGCCCAGGAGCGTGACGTTCGTCGGCTCCCAGGCTTCGATGGGCGTGGAGCTCCTGATGGGAACGTAGAAGGTCTGGTCCACCTCGGCGGCCGCGACGAGCGCCACCAGGTCTGGATGCCAGGCGGTGATCCGCCCCCGCACCAGCTCGTGCAGGCGGGGGCCACCCGCCGCCGACAGTTCAGCGTCGGTGCCGGGCAACCCGGCCGAGGGTACGGCCAGCGCCCACATCACATAGTCACCCGCCCAGCTCAGGCTCAGGCCGGGCCAGAGCCTCGCGGCCGCCTCGGCCGGATCCTCGCGCAGTCGTACCAGGCCGAGCGCCATGCCGGCGCGTCTCGACCGCACCGACATGAAACCGTCGGCCAGCCGGGGCGGTAGCAGCTCGGCCACGCGATCGTCCAGCCGCGTCCTGCCGTAGACGCACCTGGTGCCCAGGTCCCTGATCTCCAGGTGCGGCAGGTACTGGCCGCGCACCCGGGAGCCGACGCCGTCGGCACCCACCAGCAGGTCGCCGACCGCGCTGGTGCCGTCGGCGAACCAGGCGCGTACCCGTTCGCCCTCGTGTTCGTAGTGGGTGAACTCGGCGCCGAAGCGGACCACGTCGTCCAGCCCCGCCAGGAGGACCTGGCGCAGCGTCATCCGGTCGACCGCGGCGTTGAACGTCTTGGGGTCCTCCCCCGCCGACACACCGTCGAACTGGACGGCGTGCAGCTCCCGCAGCCGCTCGTCCACGATCGTGACCCGGCTGCTGGGCAGCCCGGCCGTGGCGACGAACAGCTCGTACAGGCGGGGCGGCAGGCACTCGTGCAGCGCGCCCGCCCCACGGGAGTCCAGGTGGATGCGGTAGCCCTGTGGACGGCGGTCCAGCGAGGGGTCGCGCTCATAGAGCGCCACCTCGATCCCGGTGGCGCGCAGCCCATGGGCCGCGCACAGGCCGCCGAGGCCGCCTCCGATGATCACGACCTGCGGCGGCGCTTCCGGCATCGGCACGCACTCCTGTCGCTGGTGTACGGGGGAGGTTCGTCCATATTGTCCGCCAGCGGCCGCAGGGTCGTGGAGCGCGGGATGTCAAGATTGCCGCCACCTGGGTAGAGAGGGCCGCATGAGCGGCGACGGATCACATCAGGCGACTCTCGCGGCGCTCGCCGCCAATGTGGGAGTCGCGGCCACCAAGTTCGTGGCCTTCTTCTTCACCGGCTCCTCGGCGATGCTCGCCGAGGGCATCCATTCCATCGCCGACACGGGCAACCAGGGCTTGCTCATGCTCGGCCGGCGGCGGGCCAAGCGGGAGCCGAGCGCCGACCACCCTTTCGGCTATGGGCGCGAGCGTTACTTCTACGGCTTCCTGGTGTCGCTCGTGCTGTTCTTCGGGGGCGGGCTGTTCGCCCTGTACGAGGGGTACGAGAAGATCGCCCATCCGCATCCGCTGGAGAGCTGGCCGTGGGCGGTCGGGGTTCTGGTGGCGGCGATCATCATGGAGTCGCTCTCGCTGCGTACCGCCGTACGCAATTCCAACCGGGTGCGTGATGGCCGGTCGTGGGCCGGGTTCATCCGCGACGCGAAGGCGCCCGAGCTGCCGGTGGTGCTGCTGGAGGACACGGCGGCGCTGGCCGGGCTGGTGTTCGCGCTCGTCGGCGTCGGGCTGACGGTGCTCACCGGCAACTCCGCCTTCGACGGCCTCGGCTCGATCGCCATCGGGCTGCTGCTGGTCGCGGTGGCGGTGACCCTGGCCAGGGAGACCAAGAGCATGATCATCGGCGAGGCGGCCACGCCCGCCGTTCAGGACGCCATCGAGAACGTCCTGGACGACGACCCGTCCATCCAGGCGTTCACCCAGGTGCGGACCCTGCACCTGGGGCCGGAGGACCTGCTGGTGGCCGCCCGGGTGACGATGCATCCGTCGGGCGACGTGGACGGGGCCGCGAAGGCGCTGGCGGAGACCGAAGAGCGGATCAGGCGACGGGTCTCGATCGCGTCGGCGGTGTACCTGCAGCCGACCCCGCCGGAGAGATAGGCGCTGCCGTGCGGGCAGGTCAATGTGCGGCCAGCAGGCTCTGGGCGCAGTCGACGACGGTCGTGGCGGCAGGTCGTGGGCGCCACGCCAGCAGGCGCTGAGCCTTTTCCGAGGTGTGGAGGTATTTCCGCCCCAGGTTCGGCAGCACCGCCCGTACCCCGGGGTCGAAAAGCGAGATCAACCGGAAGAGGAAGTCCGGCAGCACTCGGGTGGGCACCTTGCCGGCCGCCGGGCCGAGCTTCGCGCGAAGCTCCTTCGCGACGTCGTACAGCCACATGAACTCACCGATCGCGATGAACCGCTGTCCGGCCGCCTGCGCCGAGGTCATCGCGCGCAGGTGCAGATCAGCCAGATCACGGACATCCACGATGTTGAACCCCAGACGCGGAACGCCGGGCATGCGCCCCTCCACGAGACGCCCGATCACCTGCACGGACCCCAGGTTGTCCGCCGACAGCACCGGGCCGAACACCGCGCCCGGCAATACCGTCGTCAACGTGGTGGGCCCGTCGTAGTCCGCCATGAACCGCCAGGCGGCACGCTCGGAGACCACCTTGGACTTCCGGTAGGCGTTGAGCCGCGCGCCTTCGACATCGGTCCAGACGGTTTCGTCGAAGACGCCGCCCTCGCGGTCGCGCGGCGGGGTGGCGGCGGCGCACGAGGAGGTCATCACCACGCATTGGTGGCGGCCTTCAGGACCCGGAGCGCGCCGTCACGTGCGGGCACGATCAACTCGTCCGGATCCGTGGAGTCGCCTCCGCCCAGCGGCGAGGCCACGTGCAGCACGTAGTCGCATCCCGCCACCGCCGCGTCCCATCCGGCATCCGACATCAGGTCGGCGACGAAGACGCCCACCCGGCCGCCCGCGTCGGAGACGGTGGCCTTCCTCTCCTGGCTGCGTACGGTGACGCGCACGTCATAGCCGCGCCGCAGCAGCTCGGCGACGCACCAGCCGGCGACGAATCCGGTCCCGCCCGTCACCAGAACGGTCTCTGTCACGGCTCCCCTCCCATCATCCATTTCATTAGCCGATCGGCTAATGAAATAACAACACGGCGCGGCGCGGCCGTCAACCGGTGGGCTACCATCGCCGCATGTCGCCGACCCGAGCCGAGCAGGCGGAGAAGACCAGGCGGGCGATCCTCGACACCGCCCGGCGGCTGTTCGTCGAGCACGGATTCGACGCGACGTCGTTGCAGCTGATCGCGGACTCGATGGGCGTGACGAAGGCCAACGTCTACTACTACTTCCGCACCAAGATCGAGATCCTGGAAGCGCTCCTCGACGTCAGCATCGCCGCGTTCGACGCGATGCTGGACACGGCCGAGACGATCCGCGGCAAGCGGGCCCGGATGGAGTATCTGGTCGACGGGTTCGTCGACCAGGTCATCGCCAACCGCGCGATCGCGCCGCTGAGCCACACCGATCCGGGCCTGCGCCGCCACGACCGGATCAGGCGCACCCTCGACGATCAGGCCGAACGCGGCCTCCACCTGCTGTTCGGCGACCAGCCGACAGTGGACGAGCAGGCGGCGTACTTCATGGCCAACGACCTGGGTCCGGCGATCCGCCGCCTCACCCACCTGGGCGACGACGAGTTGCGCGAGACCCTCAAGCGGCTCTGCCTGCGCCTGCTGCGCGTCTGAGGTCCATCGAGCGGGCGCCGCGCCTGCGGGCCGTTGCCGGGCGTGGGCCGACGCACCGGCTCAGTGAATAAATGCGTTGCCCGGCGATGATCCGTCCGGCATGCTTCTCGACATGAAGAACCTCAGCAGCAACGCGATGCGCCACGGTCATATGGTCCGCCATGGCCGTATGCCCTGGGGTCTTCGTCACTGACGTCACCGTCAGCGAGCCGCCGCCCAGGACCACACGGTCTGGGCGGTTTTTTAGTTCCCGATGGCGGGTGAGGGTGCTGGTGTGCCCGGCGGTTTCATAAGCCGCCCCAGGTGGGTTCGATCCCCACACCCGCTACCGGGCCTTCGTGGCGCAGTGGAGAGCGCGCCTGCTTGCGGAGCAGGAGGTCGCCGGTTCGAATCCGGCCGAAGGCACTGTGGCCGATCCCGAAGCGGACGAGGGACCAAATTGTGAATTTGGTGAAAACGGGTTCAAGTCCCGTCGGCCACACCAAAGCGGTCACGTTTGAACCCGGGTCCCGGTTGGGTCCGGGGTTCGTCGTATCGGCGGGAAGTGGGCCGTGCGGGTGCCGTATGGCGTCCGTGAGCCGCACCAGTTCCAGGTTGGCGCGTTGTGCGCCAGTGGGTCGTCTCCGACCCCTGCCGGGCCGGGAACGGATTTCGATCTTCGGTTCGTCGGTCTTCGCCTCTGATAGCTCAGGGGCGAGGAGGCGGGCGAAGCCCGTAACGGCTACCGCCTTAAGTCGCGCCGATCCACTACGCGCTGCCTGGTGTCAGGACATGGGCGCTGGCGTCCGCCGCCAGGCGCGCGATCATCTGTCCGCACAGGAGCCGGTGGCCTGACAGGTGATCCATAGACGGTACGACGACATGCCGTGCTTCGGCGCGCTTGAGTTCGGCAACCAGCTCCTCGAACGCTGAGCGCGAGCCTTCCTGGTACTCAAAGAACGTCGTGGCGTAGCAGAAGCCTTCAGTCTCGGCGTAGCGCTGAAGCTCCGAAACCAAGCGGTCAAGCTCGTCGTCGGGTGTCTCGTCAGGTGCGCGCAAATAGCCGTAGATCAAGGGCTTCATGGTCTGTCTCCGAGTACCGTGGAGGGCAGGACCGGCGATGGGCTCGTACCTCACCAGGCGTCCAGGCATCGCCGGTCCTGCCAGCTTGAAAGGCGTTACAGCAGCGCGAGGTTGTGCTCTGCGAGCACTGCTCGCGCGCAGGAGAAAGCACAACCGCACACGGCGCACAGGCCGTTGTCGTTGGTGTGCTCGTTCATGACCACGGTGGCGAGCCGGTGGAGCGCTTCGACCTCGCTACCGATGTCGTTTTCCGTGATCGTCTCGACCATGCCCGCTCATCCAGCAGCCGAAGCGAAGAAGGTCAACAGCCGGTCGCGGATCAGCGCCGCGGACTGCTCGGGAGGCCGCTTGTTCACGTCCACCCTCAGCACGTCGAAGCCCGCCTGAATCAACCGCTCGGTGGCCTGCCGATAGAAGTGCGTCTCGGCGTGGCTGCTGCCGGGGCTGATCTGGAAGCGATTGTGCGGCCCGCGTTCCTGGAGCCGTTCCGAGATGACCTCAGGGTCGGCTTCCAGGATGACGGCGAGGTCGGGCCGGTCAGCTTCGGCGTTGAGGTGCCAGAGGAAGGCAGGATCAACGCCGTCGAACCGCTGCATCACCAGACCTGACGGGATGTACCTGTCGCTGAGCACGACGCGGCCGGCCTCGGTGTTGGGCCGGACTTCCGCCTCAAGATGGTGATAGCGGTCGGCCGCGTACAAGCAGGCGAGGGCGTGACCAGTGGTCGTCTCGGTCAGCTCACGGCACAGTGCGCCGATGGGGCCACTGCTAGGTTCGGCGGTGACGTGAACCTCTTCGCCAGCAGCCACCAAGAGTTGCGCGAGGTGCTGGACGATCGTGGACTTCCCGGCACCGCTCGGCCCGTCAACGCTGACGAACAACCCGCGCTGGTGGTCGGAGAAGGGCCTGAGGCTCATCCTCGCCCCCTCTCGGCTTGCTCCCCCGTGGTTGCCGCCGACTCGATGATGGCCATGTCTTCGCGGGTGAGGGTGACCTGTTCGGCCGCCAGATTCTCGTGAAGACGAGCGCTGCTGGTGCCGGGGATCGGCGTGATGGCCAGGGACCGATGCAGGAGCCAGGCAAGCGCGAGCTGGGCGGCTGTCGCGCCGTAGTCCTGAGCGATCTGGCCCAGAGCATCGGACGTGGTAAGCGCTCCGGCTGCGAGAGGCGCGTACGGCACGAAGGAGATGCCAGTCATCTCGCAGTGCCGGAGCACGTCTTCTGATGCCCGGTCGGTGATGTTGTACTTGTTCTGCACGGCCGCGACGTCAACTAGCTCGCTGGCCGTACGGAGCTGTTCGAGGGTCACCTTGGACAGTCCGATACGGCCGATCCTCCCCGCGTACTGCATGTCCCGCAGCACACCGAGCTGGTCTTCCAGCGGAACGGCGGGGTCGATGCGGTGCAGGTAGAACAGGTCGATCCGTTCGACCTGGAGCCGCCGGAGACTCATCTCAACGCACTGATGCAGGTACTCCGGCCGCCACACGATGCCCACCGGTTGGGACCTTGGCGAGTGAGACCGCCCTTGGTGGCGATGACCAAGCCGTCCGGGTACGGATGCAACGCCTTGCGAATGTACTTCTCGGCGGTGAACGGGCCGTAGGCGTCGGCGGCGTCGATGTGCGTCACGCCCGCGTCGACTGCATCGCGGAGCACCTGCATGGCCTGTTCCGGGTCGTCGGGCGCGGCCCAGTGACCAGGGCCGGTGAGCTGCATCGAGCCGAAGCCGATGCGCCTGCCGCTAGAAGAGAGCATCTTCACCGGCCTCCTTGGGAGGTTGGCCACGCAGGTCTTCCAGGCTCGCGGCCTTGGTGGCGAGCAATACGAACAGGCGCGCGGCGACCAGCGCGTCATACGTCGCGCGGTGCGGGCTGAGGTCGTCGGGCAGTCCTTCGGCCAGGCTGTACGCCTCGACCAAGTTGCCGAGCCGGTAGCTGCCGAGGCCCGGCACCAACCGCCGCGCCAACTTCAGCGTGTCGAACACCTCGGGCGACTCCCAGCCGGTGAGCTTGCGGCTCAGCACGCCGAGGTCAACGTGCGCGTTGTGCGCCACGAGGGCGTCAGTGTCCAGGGCGGCGAGCACGTTGCCGGAGATGTCCTCGAAGGACGGGCAGTCGGCCACGTCCTTGTTGGTCAGGCCGTGGATGCGGGTGGCGAAATGCTTGATGGGCGCGTCCGGCTTCACCAGCCAGCTCAGCGGCTCCCCGATGACCCCGCCGACCACGGGCACGGCGGCCAGCTCCACCAGGTCGGGCGGCTGCTGGCCGTTGCCCTCGACATCCACGACCACGAAGCTCAGGCTCGTCCAGTCAGTCATCTTGCTTCTCGCCCTTCCAGCCGATGTCGGCACGGCCGTGCCGACGTTCACGGTGCGGGTGGCGCACGTCGTGAACCTGGAAGCCGAGGGCGTGTTGCAGGTAGTAGCGCGGCTGCTCGGTCTCCAGGCCGGACACCACGGCCGCCCGCTCGGTGATGTCCACGACCACAAGACCACGCGCCTCGGGCAGGCGCTCCGCGACCTCTCGCAACCGCTCGGGTGACGGTTGCGTGTGCGCGTTCCGGCAGAGTTCGAGCTGACTCAGCGGGCAGATGTCGCACAGCTCCGGGATGCCGATGTGCCCGTTGTAGTCCGGCAGGCCATGCGCGTAGGCAACCGCGCAACTGGTCTTGCGGAACAACGGCGTCGCGGCGTCGAACCTGGCCAGTACCCGCTGTTCCAGCGTCTCGGGCACGATCTTGCGGCGGGCGGTGTCCTCGTACGGCTCTGGCAGGCCGTTGGCCTTGTAGTAGTCCGCGATCTCGTCGCGGTAGAACAGACCGGTGAACACCGTAGCGTCGGCGTGCTGAGCCAGCCGGTAGGCCGCCTCCAGGTGCTCGGGTGAGTCGTTGAGGCCCGGCACCAGCGGACGCCAGTAGAGAACTGTGCGATACCGGCGCCGTGCCGGCCTGCTCATGAGCTTCAGGGAGTCAGCCGCCACGGATGACGGGTACGGTTCCACGTCCTTGTTGTCGATGCCGCTGTAGGTGAACAGCAGCGTCAGCTTGATGTGCTTGAGCTGGTTCAGCCGCTCGATGTCCTCGGGCTTCATCTGGTGCCTGGTGATGACCAGGACGTGGTTGGTCAGCTCGCGCTCGTCCAGGTCTTCCAGCACGGCGAGGGTGTGCGGCCTGACGACCGGGAGGAACGGGTCGGTCGCCCGGTTGAACACCTGCACCGGGGTCACGTGCGGCTGGAAGTATCGATGAGTCACCAGCTCCTCAACGGCCTGGGCGTCGGACATGAGCGCCCGCGGTACACGCTGGTCCCACAGGCCGTAGGTGTGCCGGATGCAGTACGCGCAGTCCAGCGGACACCCCTGAATGTGGTTCAGGCTAAGACCGCTCTTGCGGTACTCCACGACCTCGCGGGCACGGTCGGGAAGCTTGTCGATCTGATCCCTGCTCAGCAGGGCAACGCGGGTCGCCACTGACTACTCCCAAGTCCCTTACGGATGGACGCTGTTCGGCGTCCCTACCGGCAGAGTAGGAAGGAAAAGCCGCAGTGAATAGAAAGTTTCTTGGCATTTCTCGAAACGCCTCAGACGAGTGAATGGCCCGGAAATCAGTCGCCATCTTCCGAGGGTTCAGTAGCAAGATCGTCAATAACTCGGTTGATGATCGCCCGCGCACTGCGGCCATAGCTGGCGACTCCGGCCAGGCTCTCGAAGATGCCGCCGTACAGCGCGATTTCCTGCGGCTGGGCAAGGTTCAGCTCGGCCGAGAAGGTCTCGACCATCACGCGGTCGTTGTCCAGCAACCAGAAGCCGTGAGCAGGTGCGACAACGTAAGCCGTCTCGAACCCGATGATGCCGAGCTTCACGTTGGGCAGGGCTGACAGCGAGACGAGGCGGTCAAGCTGCCCGAGCATGATCTCGGGTGGGCACAGCCGGTAGCGCAGGGCCGCTTCGGTCAGCACGAAGTGGAAGCGCTTGTCGGCCCTGTACAGGATGCCTTGGCGCTGCACCCGCGCGGCGACCGCTTCGTCAATGTCGTTGCGAACCTTGAAGACCGTGATGCTCTGCGCGAAGCGGTAACGGGCGTACTCGGCAGTCTGGAGCAAGCCGGGGATGAAGGTGGACTCGAACGCCCGGAATAGCCGCGTCTTGGCATTGATGTCCGCGACCTCTTGTTGGTGCGGTTTCAAGCCGACACGCAGCTGGCGTTGCCACTCGGCGTGCTGCACCTCAAGCGTATGCAGGGAGGCGAGCAACCCTTCCATCTCGCCCTCGCTGTTGGTCGCTCGCGTCCAGTCCCGGATGTCGTCGTCGGTCGGCGTCTGCTTGCCGTTCTCCAGCTTGCTGACCTTCGAGGGCGGCCACGACAACGACTCCGCGAGTGCCCGCCCGCTCAGTCCTGCGGCGGTGCGGAGCTCGCGGAGTCGCTTGCCGAGCGCATCACGTGCTTCGTGAACGCTGGTGATGCCGGTCGTTCGCTTCGGTGGCAAAGTCGTCCCGTCGTACGGCGCGGTGCCAGGCCGCATCTCGCCAGTAGTTGTGCTGCACGATCTCGGCGGGGTCCTCGATCAGTTCGCCGCCCAGGAAGTTCTCATCGCTGTCGAAGTGCATCCGCACCAGCTTGCGCGAATCGAACAACCAGTAGTCATAGTCCGGCAGGCCAGCCGCGTCGTGACGCGCGAGGTATCGAGTGACCTCACCGACCTTGTTGGTGTAGCCCGAGCAGTGGATGCCGAAGCGGCTGTAGGTCGTGAGCGGCATGGTGACCACACGGACGCGGGTGAACAGCCGCCCTTCCGCGGTGGCCTCCTCGATCATGGACAGCCAGCTCTGGAACCAGCCCATGTCCACAGGCTCACCGGCCGCGAACTGTTCGAGCGCTGTGGCCTCGTTGGCGGACTTGTAGAGGTCGCGCGTCTCCAGCCGGAAGGCGGTGTGCTCGAAGCTACGGAAGAGCCGGCCGAACTCAGGGCCGGGTTCGATCATGCGGCTCAGTGCTGACCCTCCTGCTCCAGGTAGCGGCGGGCGTACATCTTGAGCACGTCCTCCGGGATCTCGATCAGGGTCTCGTGGTCGGGCACGTCCCCGACATCCGCGAGCGCCTGGGGGTCGGTGACCTTCCAGCCTTGGGCGATGTACGTCACCCGGTCGGTGCGGTCGGTGGCGAAGAGGGTCGGGGACTGCCCCTCCTGAGACTCCGGGTCCTTGCCGAGGAACTGAGCGCGCATGATGCCTCCGTTGCGAGAAACTTGGCGAACCGTTCTCGGTCATGGTGCCGGGCAGGAGTGGGAGCGTCAAGCGTGGCCGGTCCCTGTCACCGAGCCAGGGCACCACGTGCACGAACAAGGAGTGACCGGCGTAGCCGGGCCGCGTGGCCCTGGCCGTGGGTGCCAATCCCGTTCTAACCTTGACCTGCGTGTTCGCGGACGTACCTGGCGAGAACAGGGTTCAAGTTGAGTCCCCTTGGGGATCCCACGTCGGTGTCATCGAGAAGGTGTGGAAACCTGCGCGGGCCCTCCGCTCTCCGTACTGGAGGCGAAGATGGTCACCGCGCAGGCGCCCACCACGACCAGGATGACGAGCGGAATACCTCTACGGTGAGGTCCTATGCCGACACCCTCTGGCCCCTTCACCGGGCGTACGATCGCTGGCCTCGCACGGGACCTGCGCGACGGCCGGACCACCTCCACGGCGCTGGTCCAGTTGGCGCTCGACGCCATCGCCGAGGCCGACCCGCTGCTCAACGCGTTCATCACCGTGGACGCCGCCGGTGCGCGGGCCGCGGCGCGGCGCGCGGACGAGGAGCTGGCCGGGGGCGTCAACCGGGGGCCGCTGCACGGTGTGCCGGTCGGCGTGAAGGACCTCATCATGGTCGCCGGGCTGCCCGCGACCATGGGCTCGCGGCACTTCGCCGGTCACGTCGCGGTCGCCGACGCCGCCTGCGTGACCCGCCTGCGCCAGGCCGGGGCCGTCGTCATCGGCAAGACCAACACCCACGAGTTCGCGTACGGCCCCACGGGCGATCGTTCCGCCGCCGGCCCGTCGCGCAATCCGTGGGAACCCGCGCGCATGTCGGGCGGCTCCAGCGGCGGCAGCGCGGTCGCCGTGGCGGCGGGTATGGTCCCGCTGGCCCTCGGCACCGACACCGGTGGCTCGGTCCGCATTCCGGCGGCCTTATGCGGGGTCGCCGGTTTCAAGCCCGCGTACGGGGCGATCCCGGTCGACGGCGTCTTCCCTCTGGCGCAGAGCTTCGACACCGTCGGCCTTCTCGCGGGCCACGAGGAGGACTGCCTGATCGCCTACCGGTCCCTCGTCCCTGCCGGAGCCCCAAAGGACGACGGCCGTCCGGCGCGGGTCGCCTGGCTCGATCCCACCGGGCTGTTCGCCTGCGACCCCCAGGTGGCCCGTACGGTACGCCGGGCCGTGGAAACGGGCACCGGACCGCTGGAGGAGGTCGCGTTCCCTGCCAAGGACGTGGACGAGCTACGCGAGACCTACATCGCCATCCAGAGCAGCGAGGCGGCGGCCGTACACGCCGACCGGCTGGCCGAGGCGCCCGAGCTGTTCGACCCCGAACTGCTCGAACGCGTGCGCGGCGCCGCCGAGATGCCGGGCTGGCGGTATGTGCGGGCCATGCGGGCCCGCCCACGGCTCACCGAGAGCGTCGGCGCGCTGTTCGAGCGGCATGACGTGCTCGCGCTGCCGACCGTACCGCTCACCGCGCCGTTGCTCGGCCAGCGCACGGTCGAGCCGGACGGCGAGCCCGTCGCGCTCGGTCAGCGGGCGACCGAGCTGGACGGCGGGTCCGTCGCCGTGCGAGCCGCGCTGCTCGCCCTGACGAGCATGTGGAACGTGGTCGGTTTTCCGGCGCTGAGTGTCCCGGCCGGAACGGTGCGCGGCCTGCCGGTCGGGCTGCAGCTCGTCTGCCGTCCCGGTGGGGAGCACCTGCTGTTCGAAACCGCCGGGGCCACGCATGGAGGCCCTCCGCCCGGGTAGCCGGGAGCGGATGCGGATCCAGGACTGGTTCCTCACGGACCAGGAAAGAGGAAACCCGGCGTCCAGGCTCGACGCCTGGTCGACGGGTAACGACGTACGCCCGCTGATCCACGGCGCGACCTACTTCGCCGAGCTGAAGGCCTGCGTCGAGGCGCTGCGCGAGGACGACTTACTCCTGTTCGCCGACTGGCGCGGCGATCCCGACGAGCGGCTCACCGAGAACGGGCCCTCCGTGGGTGACGCGATGGCCGCCGCCGCGCACAAAGGTGCGCTGGTCAGGGGGCTCATATGGCGTTCGCACCTGGACCGGTTACGCTTCAGCTCGGCCGAGAACCGGCACCTGGGCGAGGCGATCGAGGCCGCGGGCGGGCAGGCCGTCCTCGACACGCGGACCAAGCCGGGCGGCTCGCACCACCAGAAGTTCGTCATCCTGCGTCATGACGGCGATCCGGTCGCCGACGTGGCCTTCCTCGGCGGCATCGACCTGTGTCACAGCCGCCGGGACGACGCCGACCACCTCGGTGATCCGCAGGCGTGCCCGATGCCCGGCGAGTACGGCCGGCGGCCCCCGTGGCACGACGTCCAGGTCGCCATCCACGGCCCGGCGGTGGCGGAGGTGGAGAAGGTGTTCTGCGAGCGGTGGGAGGACCCGGCGCCGGAGACCAGGGATCCGATCAGGCGGCTGCGCGACCATTTCGCCAGGATGGACGATGTTCCTCCGCTGCCCGAGCCGGGGCCGCCGCCGCCCCCTGCGGGCACGCACACCGTACAGATCCTGCGCACCTATCCCGCCAGGCGTAGCGGCTACCCGTTCGCGCCGGAGGGCGAGCGGAGCGTGGCGCACGCCTACCAGAAGGTGCTCGGCCGGGCCCGTTCGCTGGTCTACCTGGAAGATCAGTATCTGTGGTCCACGGATGTGATCGAGCCGTTCGCCGAGGCGCTGGAACGCGAGCCCGGTCTGCGGATGGTCATCGTGGTGCCCCGCCATCCCGACCAGGACGGGTGGCTGGCCGGGCCCGCGAGCCTGATCGGCCGGGTCCACGCGCTGAACCGGCTGCTGCGGGCGGGCGGCGACCGGGTCGCCCTGTACGACCTGGAGAACCATGAGGGCACCCCCGTCTACGTGCACGCCAAGGTCTGCGTGGTCGACGACGTGTGGGCCTCGGTCGGCTCCGACAACGTCAACCTGCGCTCCTGGAGCTACGACTCGGAGCTGAGCTGTGCCGTACTCGATGAGCGGGAGGATCCGCGCGAGCCGCACGGCGCCCGGCGGTTCGCCCGCGAGCTGCGCCTGGCGCTGATGGGCGAGCATCTGGATCTACCGGAGGACGGCGCGGCTCGCGACGAGCTGTGCGATCCCGTGGCCGCGTTCGACGCCTTCGCCGACGCGGCGGCGCGGCTCGAAGCCTGGCACGCGGGCGGCCGGAAGGGGCCGCGGCCGCCGGGGCGGCTGCGGCCGCATTCCTACCCCGAGCTGCCCCGGGTGCGCGGGTTGCTCGCCACGCCGCTCTACCGCCTGGCGGTCGATCCCGACGGGCGGCCTCCCGCACTGCGGAGATCCAGGACTTTCTAGCGCTCGCTGCTGTCCTGAGGCCACCCTCCGTGATCACTCGGCGGCGCGCTGCCCTATCCTGTACGGCTCTGTGCAGCTGAGGAAGGGAATCCGAGTGAACGTGAGCCTGCGCCCGGTCCGTGCGGCGGACCTGGATGTGTTCGAGGAGAATCTGAGCAGCCCGAAGGGGACCGGCGAGCAGCAGTGGTTCGGCCATCGCACCCTGCACATGATGCGCGAGGAGTTCGCGGCGAGCGGGCTGCTGAGCCCCGAGGGCGGCTATTTCACCATTGATGCCCGTGGCGAGGTTGCCGGGTGGATGCACTGGTTCCAGCGGATCTGGGGTCCGCGGCACACCTCCTGGTGCTGGTCGCTGTCCATCGTGATCTTCCCGCGCCACCGCGGCAAGGGCGTCGGCAGCCGGGCGCACCGCGAGCTGGTGACGTACCTGTTCGACCACACCCGGGCCGAACGGATCGAGGCCATCACCGATGTCACCAACCTCGCCGAGCAGGGCGCG
The DNA here is from genome assembly GCF_050942315.1 of Nonomuraea sp. CA-143628. Classification (NCBI taxonomy): domain Bacteria; kingdom Bacillati; phylum Actinomycetota; class Actinomycetes; order Streptosporangiales; family Streptosporangiaceae; genus Nonomuraea; species Nonomuraea sp. CA-143628. The sequence continues at coordinate 4,855,361 of NZ_CP192072.1, read as the reverse complement.
CTGGCCAACGCCGGGTTCGAACGTGAAGGCGTGATCCGCCGGGCCCAGTGGCGCGGCGGGAGCTGGCACGACCAGCTGTTGTATTCGGTGCTGCGGCCGGAGAAGTAGTCACGCGAGCTCCCCGCACGCGCAGGCCACGAAGTGCTCCTGATCGGCCGCCCCGCCTGTCTCGTGGTAGCGGCAGGTGCCGGTGGGCGGGGCGTCCTCCCAGGGGGCGTGCAGCCTGGGCACCGCGGCGATGAGCTCGCGCGTGTAGGGGTGCAGGGGATCGCCGAAGACCGCGCCGGTCGGGCCCATCTCGACGACCGTGCCGCGCCGCAGCACCACGGTGCGCTCGGCCAGGTAGTTGCCCAGCGACAGGTCGTGGGTGACGTACAGGACGGCCAGGCCGCGGGTCTTGAGGTCGGCCAGCAGGTTCAGCACGTCGATGCGGGTCGAGGCGTCGAGCATGCTGGTGATCTCGTCGGCGATCAGCAGCTTGAGGTCGAGCAGCAGCGCTCTGGCGATCAGCAGTCGCTGGAGCTGGCCGCCGCTGAGCTGGTGGGGGTACTTGCCGAGCACCTCGCCGGGGTTGAGCCGCACGTCCTGGACAGCCGCGCGCACCCGCTCGGCCCACTCGGGCTCGGGGACCGACGGGTAGTACGTCTCCTTGATCATGCGGAACACGCGGTCGGCCTTGAACACCGGGTTGTAGCAGCTGAACGGGTCCTGGAAGACGCCCTGGACGCCCCGGTAGTAGTCCTTGCCGGGCTTGACCGGGACGCCGTCGACGGTGATCGAGCCGCTGGTGACCGGGGTCAGGCCGAGGATCATCCGGCCGATGGTGCTCTTGCCGCTGCCGCTCTCCCCGATCAGGGAGACGACCTCGCCCGGCCGGACGTCGAAGCTCACCCTGTCGACGGCCGTGACGGTCTTTCCGCCGAACGTCCCTACCTTGTAGACCTTGGTGACGTTGTCGAGTCTCAGCATCAGGCCTTCCAGCACGCGACGAAGTGGTCCGGCTCGATCTCCACGGCGGGCGGCTCCGCCAGGCACTCCTCGCCGGCCAGCGGGCACCGGTCGCGGAAGCGGCAGCCCTTCGGCGGGTCGAGCAGCGACGGCGGGCCGCCGGCGATGCCGGTCAGCCGCCGGTCGTCGTGCCGGACGCCGACCTCGGGCAGCGAGTTGATCAGCAGCCGGGTGTACGGGTGGCGCGCCGCCTTGATGACCTGCTCGGCGGGTGCCTTCTCGGCCAGTTTGCCGGCGTACATCACCATGATCGTGTCGGCGAGGCGGGCGGTGAGCGCGAGGTCGTGGGTGATGAAGATCATGCTCTTGACGTAGCCGCCGTCGCGGAAGCCGAGCAGGGCCCTGGCGACCGCCTTCTGCGTGGAGACGTCCAGAGCGGAGGTGACCTCGTCGGCGATGAGCAGCGACGGGTCGAGCAGCGTCGAGATGACCATCACCATGCGCTGCTTCATGCCGCCGGACAGCTCGATGGGATAGCGGCCGAGCACCTCGCGCGGCAGGCCGACGAGGTCGAGGCGGCTGTTCAGCTCCTTGGGGTCGAGGGTGGCGCCGCGTGACCTGAGCAGTTCGGTCACCATCTTGCCGATCTTGCGAGTGGGGTTCAGCGCGCTCATCGAGTACTGCGGGATGAGCGAGACCTCGTGGAAGCGGAAGTCGTTCATCCGCCGGTCATCGGAGATGGGCAGCTCGCGGCCGTCGAGCTCGACCGTGCCGCCGGCGTGGCGCATCCGGCCGTCCATGCGGATCAGGCTCTTGCCCAGGGTGGTCTTGCCGCACCCCGACTCGCCCGTCAGGCCGAGGATCTCGCCGTCGCCCATCGCGAACGAGACCCCGTCGAGTGCCTTCACCTCGCCTTCGAGGGTGCGGTAGTACACCCTCAGGTCCTCAACGCGCAGGCTCATGTGGCCCTCAGCTTCGGGTTGAAGACCTCGTCGAGGCCGACGTTGGCGACGTACAGGGCGCCCACGATCGCCGTGATGGCCGCGCCCGGCGGGACGAACCACCACCACAGGCCCAGCTGGAGCGCGCTCCACTGGGTGGCGTTCTGCAGCATGAGCCCGAGCGAGATGCCCTGCGTCGGGCCGAGGCCGATGAAGTCGAGCGAGGAGGCGATGAGGATCGCGCCGCCGAACAGCAGGATGAACGTCATGAACAGGTAGGAGCTCATGTTGGGCGCGATCTCCCTCGCGATGATCCTCCTGCCGCTCACACCGCTCAGCCTGGCCAGGTCCACGAAGTCGCGGGTACGCAGCGAGAACGTCTGCGCCCTGATCGCCCGCGCCGCCCACGGCCACGACGTCAGCCCGATGAACAGCGCCTGGACGCCGACGCTGCGGATGCCGAGGTAGGCGTTGATGATGAGCAGCACGGCCAGCGCCGGGATGACCAGCACGACGTTGGTCACCATGGTGAGGATCTCGTCCACGATCCCGCCCCGGTAGCCGGCGGTGAAGCCGATCACCATCGCGATGACCGCGGCGATGCCGCCGCCGAGCGCCCCGGCGGCGAAGGTGGTGCGCAGGCCGTGGACGAACTGGGTGAAGACGTCCTGGCCGAACGTCGTGGTGCCGAACCAGTGCTCCGATGAGGGCGGCAGCATCGGCCCGGCCACGTACTCGTTGGGCTCCCCCGTGGCCAGGAGCACCGGGCCGAACAGGCCGAGGAGCAGCAGGAGCAGCACCAGGCCGCTCCCGGCCATCAGCTTGCCGTTGCGTACGGCGAAGTACAGCGCCTCCCGCCGTACGACGCGCACTGGCGGCGCGTCGTACGACTCGGACGGTTCCGAGAGGGTCGTCATGCCTGGGCACCCGCCATTCCCGCTCTGGTCCTGGGATCGATCACGACGTAGACGATGTCGATGACGAAGTTGGCCACCAGCACGCCGATCACGATGAACATGAAGGCGCCCTGCAGCAGGAAGAAGTCCTGGTTCTGGATCGCCTTGAGTATCAGGCTGCCCAGCCCCGGATAGGAGAAGACGATCTCGGTCACCAGCGCCCCGGCCACCAGCACGCCCAGCTGCAGCGCCAGCCCGGTGACCTGCGGGAGCACGGCGTTCCTGAAGGCGTAGCGCCGGATCAGCCGGGCGGGCGCGCCGAGCGCGGCCAGATAGTTCGCGTAGTCCGATTCAAGCTCATAAATGATCATATTTCGCATGCCGATCGCCCAGCCGCCGAGCGCGACGAGGAACAGCGACAGGAACGGCAGCGCCCAGTGGTGCAGCAGGTCCAGCAGGAACGTCGCCGACCAGCTGGGCTGGAGCGAGAAGCTGTAGCCCCCGGCCACCGGGAACAGCCCGGCGATGACGCCCAGCGCCCAGGCCAGGATCACCGCCAGCCACATGTACGGCGTGGCCGTCAGCACGTACCCGATCGGCAGGAGCGTGTTGTCGAGCAGCTTGCGCCGCGCCGCGAACGCGCCGAACCGGTTCCCGACCACCCAGCTCAGCAGGATGGCGGGGATCATCAGCCCGAGGGTGTACGGCACCGCGTTCAGGATCACGGTCCTGACCGGGGTCGGGAACACCCAGATGCTGATGCCGAAGTCGCCGTGCAGCAGCGCCGCCCAGAAGTTGAGGTACTGCCGCCACAGCGGCTGGTCGAAGCCGAACAGATCGGTGTAGTAGGCCCGCATCGTCTCGACGGCCTCGGGCTGCGTCAGGTTGGCCCTGGCGACCATGCTGGACACGGGGTCGCCGGGCATGAAGCGCGGGATCATCCAGTTGACGGTGACGGCGACGACGAAGGTCAGCCCGTAGATCAGGAGTTTCCGGCCGAAGTATTGGCGCACGTGAGGTCTCCCAGTAGGCCCCCTCCCCGCAGGAGCGCGGGAGGAGAGGGCGCGAGGGTCAGGAGGCGGCGGGCTGGAGCTGGGTGAGCGTCTCGAAACCGCCGAGTTCGAGCCAGTTGCGCCACATGGCGGGCGCCGTCTTGGGCGCGCCCTGCGCCGCGGACGGCCAGTTCTTCCACACGCTCACGCTGGACTGGGCCCACAGGCCGTTGTACCAGAGGGGGATGATCGGCAGCTCGGCCAGATGGATCTTCTGCAGCTGCCCGGTCAGCGACTTCATTTCCGCCACGTCGTCGGTCTTGACCTGGTCCAGTCGCTGCACCAGGGCCCAGGCCGCCTTGTTCTCATAGCGGCCGAAGTTGACGGTGTTCTGCGTCTTCTGGATGGGCAGCTGGAACATGTAGTCGTAGTACGTCCACGGGCTGTTGGACAGGCCGCGCTCGTTGTTGAGCAGCAGGTCGAAGTCGCCCTTGCCGCGCTTGGCGACCAGCGCGTTGTAGTCGGGGAAGTCGGGCTCGACGTTGATGCCGGCCGCCTTGGCGCTGCCGGCGATGACCCGGGCCGCCTCCATCCAGTCGGTCCAGCCGGAGGGCACGATGATGGTCAGGTCGATCTTGCCGCCGTCCTTGCCCTCGACCAGGCCGTCACCGTCGCGGTCCTTGTATCCGGCGTCGGCCAGCGTCTTCTTGGCCTTGGCCAGGTCGAAGGAGAAGCCGCCCTGGCTCACCGCGCCCTGGTCGACGTACTGGTCCCACTGCGGCAGCAGCCCCGTCGGGCCGGCCGCCTTGACCAGGTTGCCGTAGACGCCCTCGACGATCTTCTTGGTGTCGACGGAGGCGGCCAGCGCCTTGCGGAAGGCGGGGTCGTCCATCGGCTTCTTCGTGGTGTTGGGCACCAGCCAGGCGGTGTTGGCCGACAGCATGTACGGCGGCTGGTCGTAGAAGGAGGTGATGCCGAAGTTGCCTTTGACCAGGTTGGCCACGCCGGGCAGGAAGTTGTTGCTGAGGTCCATGCCCTTCTGGAGCAGCATGCCCAAGGCGACCTCGTTGCTGGGGGTGGCGACGTCGACGATGTACTTCGGCTTGGGATCCATCTTGAGCGCCGTCCTGCCCCACCAGTCGTCCCGCTTGACCAGGACCACCCGGTCCTGGTCGTGGCTCTGGAACTTGTACGCCCCGGTGCCGACCGGATCGTCGTTGACCCCGTTGAGCACGTCTTCTTCCGAACGGCCGCGCCAGATGTGCTCGGGCACGACGACGCGGTTGTAGAGGTTGTAGTCCCACTCCTGGTAGTTGGCCTTGGCGAAGGTGAAGCGGACCGTCTGGGCGTCGGGCGCCTCGACGCTCTTGAGCCAGTCCCAGACGTTGTGGAACGGGACCGTCTTCATCTTGCCCAGCTCGTAGGAGAACACGACGTCCTTGGCGGTCATCGGCTGGCCGTCCGCCCACGTGATGCCGGTGCGGATCTTCGCCTCGTACACCGTGTCGCTCGTCCAGCCGCCGCTCTCGGCCAGCCACGGGGTCAGCTTGGCGGCGTTGGGGTCGTAGTGGAACAGCGTCTCGTAGACCAGCCCTTTGGTGCCGACCGCGGAGTCCCATTCGCGGATCGGGTTGAAGTTGGCCGGTGGCCCCCACTGGGTGCCCGTCGTGTAGAGAGTCTGGTTGCGGGGCAGCGAGCCTGGATTGCCGGGGTTCGCGGCGGGCGCGCTCGCCGGCTGGGAGTTCGGAGCGGTCGGCGTGGCGCCGCCGCCGGTACATGCGGCGGCGGCCAGGGCCGTCGCCAGGAGCGGAATCAGGATCCGCGCCCCTTCGCGCATCTCGCTCTCCTTACCCCGCCGCCGTCGGCGGAGGTTCGACCGTCTGTCGCCCCGAACTGAACCGGGTAAGTACCCGCGAACGTAAATTTGCGCGCGGGGCGCGTCAATAGCCGAGGGAGATTCGGGCAGCGATTAGCGCCGCCTATCGCTCCGATGGGCGGCAGGCGGATGAAAGTTTCAGGCGGCGCCGGCTAACCGGTTCGCCACGTCACGGGGCTCGTACTCAGCGGACGCGCGCCTCGTCACGGGGCTTCGTCCTCAGCGCACGCCGCGCGGCCTGAACTGGATGCTGATGCGCGGCCCGGTGGGGCGGGTGGTCTTGGGGATGGCGTGCTCCCACGTGCGCTGGCAGCTGCCGCCCATCACGATGAGGTCGCCGTGCCCCAGATCGTGCCGGATCGACGCGCCGCCGCCCCGGGGGCGCAGCAGCAGCGGGCGCGGGGCGCCGACCGAGATGATCGCGACCATGGTGTCCTCGCTGCCGCCCCTGCCCAGGGTGTCGCCGTGCCAGGCCACGCTGTCGCGGCCGTCGCGGTAGAAGCAGAGCCCGGCCGTGCGGAACGGCTCCCCGAGCTCCTCGGCGTAGCGCTCGTTGAGCGCGCGCAGGGCGTCGTCGAGCGCCGGGTCGGGCAGTGGCTCGTCCTCGTCGTAGAAAGCGAGCAGCCGCGGCACGTCGACGACTTTGTCGTACATCCGGCGCCGTTCGGCCCGCCACGGCACCACCTCGCACAGCCGGGAGAACAGCGCGTCGGCCTCCGCCAGCCAGCCGGGCCCGAAGTCGATCCACGCCCCGCGCTCCAGAGGCGTCCGGCGGATCGCCGAGCCGACGAGCTCGTCGGCTCCGAGCAGAGAAGCTTGGAAAACAGCCGTCATGGCATCAAGTGTAGGCGATCGTTCAAACATTCATTCGATTAGGTGCGCAGACCGGCTGCGCCCGGCCTGTGACGGCCGGGCGCGCGGCTCGTCGTCCCACCCGCCCGGTCTGTACGGCACGCAGCCCGTACAGACCGGGGCGGCCACGCAGGCCGCCGATCCCCACGGGTCCAGTATCGGGTATCCCCGCCCGTCACGCCTGTTACCTCACTGCCCGTTTGTGCCATTTGCTGCCGGGCCGTTTACTGCCGGGCCGTTTACTGCCGGACCGGTTGCCGCTGAGACGATCAGGTGCGGCCGCGATGGGCGGCGACGCGTTCGCGGGTGGCGCACCGCGTGCTGCAGTAGCGCCGCGGGCTGCCGCCCCCCAGGTCCAGGTACGGCCGGCGGCAGGTGGCCGAGGCGCACAGCCCGCCCGGCATGCGCTGGTGATCGGCCAGCAGGACGGCCAGCGCCAGGGCCGAGGAGGCCAGGAACCACTCCCCCCACGGCGCGTAGTCGTCGCCGTCCACGTGCAGGTGCCACGGAGTCGTGTCCCCGTGGTTCGTCAGGCGGGGCGCCCGCGCGGCCGTCGCCAGAAGATCGTTCAGCCGGGCGGCCGCCAGATCGGGACCGGCCGCGGCGAAGACGGCGACCAGCCGCTCCGCCGCGGCCCGCATCGCCGCCAGGTCTGCCTCGCCCAGGTCCAGGTCGCCGGTTTCGCCGTGGTCGCGCAGCACCCGCGCGACCGACTCCGCCGACGGCTCCTCGTGCAGCAGCGCGACGCACAGATCCACGGCCCGGGCCGCCATCGCTTTGGTCGAGTGAACCGCCACGCCAGCAGCGTATGCCCGCGAACACCGAAACGGCGGGGCTCCCCCAGCCCTGCGGACACGGAAACGGCAGGGCTCCCCCAGCCCCGCCGTGCCGCGTCTAACCTGAGGAGAGCTCAGCCGCCGCAGGCCGCGAAGACGTAGCTGTCCTTCAGGAGCGAGTAGTGGTCCCGGACCTTGACGGCCCCGGTTTCGGTGTCGATCTGGACGATCGTCATCTTGTTCGCCTTGCCGTCGGGGTACTGCACGAGGTGCAGCGTCACCTGCCGGTCGCCGGTCCAGTCGATCATGTTGAGCTCGCCGGCCGGCAGCTTGACCTTCCGCTTGGCGATGACCTGGTCGCTCTGCATGTCGTACAGGACGAGCTGGGACTTGGCGCCGCCCATGACGACGTTCGCGGTCGTCCGGCCGTCGGCCGCGAGGGCCGACGGGGCGTTCGAGGCGACGATCTGCGGCGGCGTGGCCCGGTACAGCTGCTCGCCGGACTCGCTGTAGGCGATCAGGTCCGTGACCGACTCGTCGGCGGAGACCTCGGTCAGCAGCTCGCCGCCGTCGGCGCTGAAGCCGAGCAGCGTCTGCGCGCCGGGCGTCGAGCCGAGCAGGGCGCCGGTGCCCGTGTCGAAGATCCGCGTCTTCACCGCCTTGTTGGTGCCGAACACGGCCGCGAGCCGGCCGCCGTCGTCGGAGAGCTGGAACGTCACGTCGTACTGGGCCACGCGCGGCAGCGCGTCCTTGGCGAAGACCTTCACCCCGCCCCCCATGGTCCGTACGGCCAGCCGCCCGGACTTGTCGAAGTACGCGACGCGCTGACCATTGCCGCTGACGGCGATGGGCGCGACCTGGGTGTGCGACGACTTGCCGTTCGCCTCGCGGGCGATGGTCTCGGCGTCGGGCAGGGAGCCCTTCTCCCCGCTGTGCATCACCAGCCGCCACCCCCCGCACGGCCGCTGCTCGCCCTTGACCGTGCAGCCCTTGACCGAGGCGTAGCGGATGCCGTCGTGGTGGTCGTGCGGCATGGCCTGGGCGGCCTGAGGCGCGGTCACCAGGGCGGCCAGCCCTGCCGCGATCGCCACGGCGATCCTGATCTTCATGGTGTCACTCCCCTGCCACTCTGAAGGCGTACCTGGTCTTGCTGATCGAGTACTTGTCCGTCTGCGTGGCGGCGCCGGTCTGCGTGTCGACGGTGAACTCCCGTACCACCGCCGTCGAGCCTTCGTCGCCTGTCTGCACGTGCACCATGAGCCGCCCGTCCGCGGTCCACTGGGCGAGGTACGGCGTCTGTGCCGGCTTCAGCGCCAGATCCACGCCCGCGGAGAGGTCCCCGGTCTCCAGGTCGTAGATCCGCAGCCGAGGGGCCTTCTTGGCTTCCTCGTCCCCCGAGATGATCACCGCGACGGTCTTGCCGTCCGCGGCCAGTGCGGTCATGGCGGAGTTCGCCACGACCTGCGACGGCGTGCGCTTGATCGAGGTGCCGTCGGCCCGGTACGCGATCAGCGTGGAGGTGTTGTCGCGCCTGAAGCGCTGGGCCAGCACCTCGCCCCCATCGCCGCTGAAGCCGCTCATCGAGTCCTTGGCGGGCAGTTCGACGATCTTGCCGGTGGCGATCGTGACCACCTTGGCGGGGACGCGCTCCTTGTCGTCGGTGGAGTCGACCAGCAGCTTGTCCCCCTGGGGCGACAGGTACAGGCTGAGCGGGCTCGTCCCGTACCGCTTGGGCACCAGGGACGCGGCCAGCACCTTGACCGGTCCGCCCGCCACCTGCCGTACGACGATGCGGTGGTCGCCGGCCCGCTCGTAGGCGATCACGCGGCCGTCGCCGCTGATGGCGAACACGCCGGCGTCGTCGAGCTTCCTGCCCTTGCCGTCGATCTCGGCGGCGGCGGCGTCCTTGACGGTGAGCTTCCCGCCGTCACGCGTGATCAGCTGCCAGTGGCCGCAGGGGTAGGTGGTCTCGGTCTTCTTGTCGGTGCAGGTCTTGATCCAGGCCGCCCGGACCTGGGAAGGGCCTGCTTGGGCGTGCGCGGCGGGGGGAGTGATCCCCAGCCCGCCGATGACCGCCGACGCGAGGAGCGCGGCGGCCGCTGAGGTGTGCCTCATGGTGGTGTTCCCTTCACTCGTCCGGTTAGATAGCGGCGGAGTGAAACGGGTTGATCACAGGTGAGACACATTCATGTGCCCGCCAGGACAGGTGGTCAGCGCAGCGGGCGGCGGCCCGGGAAGCCCAGGTCCGTGCGGTGATACCAGGTCAGCTCGGTCTCGCCCTCGATCCAGCACAGGCGTACGGACACCCCGTCGAGCACGGCGGGAAAGTCGATGAGGACCGGCGCGATCCCCTTCACCTCGATGCCCTGCCCGGTCCAGGTGCTCAGGATCTCCTCGATGCGCGCCTCGATCGCCTTCATCTCGGGGATGCCGCCCAGCGCGGACCCGCCGGCGCTCTCGCGGTCGAAGGCGATCTCGGCCAGGTCGGCGCGGGCGGCGATCAGCACGCCGGCTTCGTCGATGATCGAGGGCATGAGCGAGCGCGCCTCGTCGAGGGTGAACGTCCTGGCCATGCCCGAACGCTACCGGTTGGGCGCGCTCGGCGCTTTCACCGGTTGGGCTCGTAGGCGCGCACGAGCAGTTGCTCGGCGTCGTCGAGGTAGGCGTCGAGGAAGGCGGCGGCCTCGTCCGGCCGGTCGGCTTCGAGGAGCTCGAGGAGCTTGCGGTTGCGGGTGACGAACGGCTCGTGGAAGGCGCGCGGGTTCTTCATGACGTGGAAGACCAGCCGCAGCTCGGCCAGGAGCTGGCGCATGGCCTCGTCGAGCCGGGGGCTCTGGTTGAGCGTCACCAGCGCCTGGTGGAAGCGGATGTTGGCGGTGCCCACGCCGCGCCAGTCGTCGTCGGCGGCGGCCCGCTCGGCGTCGGCCACGGCCTCCCTGATCACGGCCAGCTCCTGGCCGCTCGGGCGGCGCCGGACGGCCGCGCCCTCGATCACCCGGCGTACGCGGTAGAGGTCCGCGACGTCCTCGGCCGACAGGATCCGGACGAACACGCCCCTGTTGAGCCGGTGGTCCAGCAGCCCCTCGTGGCCGAGCAGCCGGAACGCCTCGCGCAGCGTGTTGCGCGACACGCCGAGCGCGTCCGCGATGGCCTCCTCGGACAGGCGCTGACCTGGCTCGAAGAAGCCCTCGGTGACACGGTCGCGCAGGATGTCGGCCACCCGCTCGGCCGTGCTGCTGCGGCCCAGCCTGGACCGGTCATGTTCGAGATCCGCAAGGGGGCTGTCCGCCGCGTCATCCACAGTCAACAGGGAATCATCCAACAAACCTCTTGTCGAATTGTTCAACGATCCTTATGTTGATAAGAACCCCCTGATCGAAGGAGCGATGATGACAGGCTCCACGCGGCAGACCCGGCGGGTGATCCTCGCCAGCCTGATCGGCACCTCTTTGGAGTGGTACGACTTCTTCCTCTACACCACCGCGGCGACGCTGGTCTTCGGCAAGCTGTTCTTTCCCACCTTCGACCCGCTCAACGCGACCCTGCTGGCCCTGACGACCAACGCGGTCGCGTTCGTGGCCCGGCCGCTGGGCGGGATCGTGTTCGGCCACTTCGGCGACCGCGCGGGCCGCAAGACCGTGCTGGTCGTGACGCTGCTGGTGATGGGCGTCTCGACGTTCCTCATCGGCGTGCTGCCCGGCTACGACAGCGTCGGCGCGCTCGCGCCGGTCCTGCTGGCCACACTCAGGTTCATACAGGGGCTGGGCCTGGGCGGCGAGTGGGGCGGCGCGGTCATCATGTCGCTGGAGCACGGCGACGACCGCCGTCGCGGCTTCAACGCCAGCTGGCCGCAGGTGGGCGTGCCCGCCGGATACGTGCTGGCCACCGGGACGCTGGCGATCCTGTCCTTCACGCTGTCGGACGCGGCGTTCCTGTCGTGGGGCTGGCGGGTGCCGTTCCTGCTGTCGGGCGTGCTGGTGCTCGTCGGGCTCTGGGTCCGGCTGAAGGTCACGGAGTCGCCGCTGTTCGCGCAGCTGGCCCAGCAGGGCGCCAAGGCGAAGATGCCGCTGCTGGAGGTGCTGCGTACGCACCCGCGCGCGTTGCTGTCGGCCTTCACCGCGCGCATCGGCGTGGACGTGGCCTTCTACACCTTCACCGCCTACATCCTGGTCTACATCACCGGCCCGCTGAAGCTGGAGCGCTCGGTGGGGCTGAACGCGGTGCTGATCGGGTCGGCGCTGCAACTGGCGCTGATCCCGCTGTTCGGCGCGCTGTCGGACCGGGTCGGCAGGCGGCCCGTCTACTTCGCGGGCGTCATCGGCGCCGCGGTCTGGGTGTTCGTCTTCTTCCCGCTGCTCGACACCAAGTCGTTCCCGCTGATCGCCCTGGCCGCGATCGTCGCGCTCATCACCCACGCGGCGATGTACGGCCCGCAGGCCGCCTTCATCGCCGAGCTGTTCAGCACCAGGCTGCGCTACAGCGGCGCGTCCATGGGATACCAGGTCGCCGGGATCGTCGGGGGCGCGCTGGCTCCGATCATCGCGCTGAAGCTGTTCGCCGCGTACGGCACCACGACGGCGGTCTCCCTCTACGTGGTGGCCGCGCTGGCCGTCACGGCCGTCGGCCTGGCCATCGCGCCGGAGACCCGCGACCTGGACATCACCGCCGACCCCGCCGCCGACCCCGGCGACATCCCGCAACGAGCCTGAGCCCGCCGGCTTCAGCGACGTCTCATGACGGGACCTGAGCGTCCCATCCTCGGCCGGACACCGTCCACGTGATCGGCCGTACCCTCCGCAAGTCCTGCCGCGAAATGCGCGGGCGGTGGCTGCCACCGCCGCCCGCGCGGGAGGTCTCCGTGCGCATCACTCTGTCGATCATCCTGGTCCTCGCCGCGCTGCTCGCCATCCCCACCGTCATCGGGGCGATCGGCGGTCTGGAGAGCACCGAAGGCGGCGAGGTCGCCGTCGTCCGCGACGGCGGCTGGTTCGACGACAACCAGGTACGCCAGGTCATCGACCCGGGCTCCGGCCTGACCTGGACGGGCATGTGGTCCTCCGTCCACCCCTATCCCGCGCAGCAGCGCTTCTACACGATCACCGCCGACGCCAAGCGCGCCACCACGCTCGGCGTGGACGTGGTGACGGTGCCGAGCAGCGACGGCGTGAACCTGGGCATCGAGGGCACCCTGTACTTCACGCTCAACCTCGACCACGACGCGCTGAAGAGATTCGACGACAAGTACGGCACGCGCACGTACCGCGCGCAGAACGACGAGTCGCTGGCCGCCTGGGACGGCGACGACGGCTGGTCGGCGTTCTTCGGCCAGGCCGTCCGCCCCGTGGTGGACAACGCGCTACGCGGACAGCTGGGCAACATGCGCTGCGCCGAACTCGTCCCCTCGTGCTCCCTGTTGGTGAACACGGCGCTCAAGGACCAGGGCGCCGACACCAAGGCCCAGAGCAGCAACACGAACATCACCAGGGTCCAGAACGCCATCAACGCCACCCTGGCCCAGGACCTGCCCCAGGCGCTGGGCGGCGAGTTCTTCACCGGCCTGCGGTTCACCCTGGCCAAGGTGACGCTGCCGGCCGAGGTGCAGCAGGCAGTGGACAGATCGCTGGCCGCCAACGCCGCCGTCTCCGAGGCCCAGGCCCGGGTGGCCCAGGCCAAGGCCGAGTCGGCCGCGAACCAGGCCCGGCAGGAGGGCTACGACAAGTGCCCGGCCTGCGCCGAGATCGACAAGCTCAAGTCACTCCCCCAGGGCATCACCGTCTACGCCCCGGGGAACCCGCAGTCCATCGTGACGCCGACCCGCTGAGGGATCCCGGCCCGCTGGGGTGATCCCGCCCGTTGAGGTGATCCCGCCCGCTGGGGTGATCTCGCCCCGTTGAGGTGATCTTGCCCCGTTGAGTGATTCCGGCCTGCTGAGTGATTCCGGCCTGCTGAGTGATTCCGGCGAGTTGAGGTGATCTCGGCCCGTTGAGAACCGTCCGGGCGCTCATGTGCGATAGCTGAGGTGTGAAACGGTTCCACCTCAGCCGGCGCGAGCCCCCGGACGTCGGCTCCGAAAGCACGGACGCCGAGTTGATCGCCGCGATCGCCGCGGAGAGCGTCACGGCGCTGCGCCTGCTCCACCGCCGGCACGCCCCCTGGCTCAGAACCCGGCTGGCCCGCCGCTGCGCCGACCCCGACGTGGTCGACGACGCCTTGCAGGACACCTTCCTCGCGGTGTGGAAGGCGGCGGCCCGCTTCGACGGGGGCAACGCCGCAGGCTGGCTGTGGACGATCGCGTTACGCCGCCTCGTCTCGGCCCTGCGCGGCCGCGGCTCCCACCGGTTCGGCCCGCACCGGTTCGGCGGTGAGCCGGTCGACGGCCGAGCCCTCGACGAGCGGGCCGTCGAAGAGCACGCCATCGCGTCGGCCGAGGACGTCGCGCTCCTCGGCCTCGAGCACGGGGACCTCGGCGCCGCCCTCAACCGCCTCTCGCCGGAGCTGCGCGCGGTCATCCAGGCGACCGTTCTCGACGGGCTGACCGTCAAGGATGCCTCCCGGCTGCTCGGCGTCCCGGAAGGAACCATCAAGACCCGGGCGATGCGCGCGCGGGCTCGGCTCAGGGAGGAACTCGCATGAGCTGGCACATCACCGACGATCTCATGGACGCCTACCGGTCAGGCGGGCTCGATCCCGCCCAGGCCATGTCGGTGGACGCGCACCTCGGCGGCTGCCCGGACTGCCGGGCGGCGGTGCCGTACGAGGAGGACTGGCTGCGCGACTCCTGGCAGCGGCTGGAGGCCGAGGTGCTCAGCCCGCGCCCGTCGCCGATGGAGCGGCTGCTGGGGTTGTGCGGCGTTCCCCAGCACGTGGCCAGGCTGCTGACCGCCACGCCGACGATGAACGGGGCGTGGGTCGCCGCGGTGGTCGCGGCGCTGACGTTCGCGGTGCTCGCGGCCAGGAAGTCGGACACGTTCCTGCCGCTGTTCCTGGCCGTCGCGCCGATACTGCCGCTGGCCGGGATCGCCCTCGCCTACGGGCCTCGGGTGGATCCGGTGCACGAGTCGCTGGCCGCGACCCCGCTGTCGGGGGCGCGCCTGCTGCTGATCAGGGCCACCGGCACGCTGGCCGTGGCCGTGGTGCTGGCCGCCGTGGCGTCGCCACTGCTGCCCGCCCCCGCATGGCTGAGCGCCGCGTGGCTGCTGCCGTCGCTCGCTATGACGTCCTGCTGCCTCCTGCTGTCGTCGCGGCTGCCGGTGCCGGTGTCCGCGCTCACGACGGGCGGCCTCTGGCTCCTGGGGGTGGCCGCCGTCGGCGGCGCCACCGGTGACCTGCTCGCCCCCTTCGGGCTCGCCGCGCAGATCGGGTACGGCTGCGCGGCCCTGCTGATGTCCCTACGTCTCTACTCCAAGGTGACCGCCTGATGCTCCATATCCGTGACCTGACCAAGAAGTACGGCCGCAAGCACGTGCTCGACGGGCTGACCTTGTCCGTCGGGCCCGGCGTGACCGGGCTGCTCGGGCCGAACGGCGCGGGCAAGACCACGCTGCTTCGCTGCCTGGCCACCACGCTCTCCTACGACGGCGGCCACGTCGACGCGTTCGGCCTGGACCCCGCGCAGGCGAGCCAGCGCACCGCGCTGCGGCGCAGGCTCGGCTACCTGCCGCAGGACCCCGGCCACTACCCGCACTTCACCGCGTTCGACCTGGTCGACTACGTGGCGATACTCAAGGAGCTGACCGACAGGCGGCACCGCCACAGCGAGGTACGGCGGGTGCTGGCCGAGGTCGACCTCACCGACCAGGCCAGGACGAAGGTCCGCAAACTGTCCGGCGGCATGCGTCAGCGGCTGGCCCTGGCCCAGGCTTTGCTGGGCGAGCCGGAACTGCTGATCCTGGACGAGCCGACCGTGGGCCTGGACCCGGAGCAGCGGATGCTGTTCAGGGCGCTCGTCTCCCGGCTCGGCGAGAGCCGTACAGTGCTCCTTTCCACCCACCAGACGGAGGACGTCGCGGCGCTCTGCGAGCGCGTGGTCACCATGGCCCGCGGCCGCGTCGTCTTCGACGGAACCCCGGGCGGGCTGGCCGCCACCGCGGCCGGGCAGGTGTGGTTGTCGGACCGGCCGCCGACGGAGTCGCGGCTGTTCTGGCGCACCGCCGACGGCCGCTACCGCACGCTCGGCGACCGCCCGCCCGGGGCCGAACCCACCGATCCAGGTGTGGAGGACGGCTATCTGCTGCTGATCGAGGAGGCGGCATGACCGAGCGACCGACCACTGACCGAATCGGCGACACGATCGACCAGCCATCCGCCGACCGGAGCGGCCAGATGACCGGACAGCGATCCGCTGACGGGAGTCGCCACATGACCGGGCAGCTGTTCCGGGTCGAGCTGCGCAGGATGGCCAGCCACCCGCTGGTGTGGGGCATGGCCGCGCTGGTGCTGGCCGTGCAGCTGCACCTCAGCTGGGACCAGCAGCCGGACCTCACTGTCGATCCGGTCCACGCCACCGGGATCGCCGCCTGCCTGGCGGGGGCGCTGCTCGTGGTGGCGAGCCTGGCCGTGTCGCGCGACGGACGGCATCGGATGCCGGAGCTTCTCGCGGGTCTGCCGGGGCGGGCCGAGGTGCGTACCAGGGCGGTGCTCTTCGCGGCCGTCGTGGTCGCCGTGGTGGGACAGGCGCTGGTCGTCGGCGGCTACCTGCTGGTACGGGCGCTGAGCGGGCCCGCCGGCGGGCGGCTGGACGTGTTCGAGCCGCTGACCGCGCTCGGCGTCGGCGCGCTGGCCGCCACCCTCGGCGTGACCGTGGGCCGATGGGTCCCCTGGCTGATCGCGGGGCCGGTGGTCGTGGCCGGGCTGGGGTTGCTGATCTTCTTCAACACCAACCCCGGCACCTGGTGGCTGCCGGTGATGCAGACGCACTGGATGGACTGGCCCGACCGGCCTACCGGCCCCCACCTGGTCTACGTCCTGGCCCTGGCCGCGCTGGCGGGCCTGGTCGCGCTGCTGCGGCACGGGCGCCGGCCGGTCGCGCTCGTCGCGGCCGTGGTCGCGCTGGCCGTCGCGGTGCCTGCGGGGGCCACCGCGGCGGCGGTACGGCCCGTGGCCCTCTTCCCGACCGGAAGGACGCTGACCATTGACGACGTCGACGCGCGCGTGCGGGAGCAGTACTTCGGCCGGGGCGCCTACCGGTGCGAGCGGCGTGAGGGAGTGCGCTACTGCGCTCTGTCGGACTACGCGTCGTGGATCCCGCTGTGGGCCGGAGTGATCGCGCCCATGGTCCGCGCCGTGCCGCCGGGCGCGCGCGATCGCGTTCCCCCGGTGAAGCAGTACACCTCGACCTGGTGGTACACGGTGGAAGACCGCGTCGCCATAGCGCCCATGGCGTGGGGCGCGTACGACCAGCGCAAGCTGCTGGCGCAGGGCGTCGCGCTCGACATCGTCGGCGACTTCAACACCGCGTGCGACGCGCGTGGCCAGGCCCGCATGGTCGTCGCCCTCTGGCTGATGGGGCAAGCCTCGGCGATCGTGCTCCCTCAGGAAAGCCTGAACATGGACGGGCGCACGGCCATGCGCTCCGGCGTCGGCTACGGGGACAGCGAGGTCGGATACGCCAAGCTCCTGCTTCAGTCCCCCGATGCCCGGGAACGCGTCTGGACCAACTGGGACACGCTCATGCGCCCCGCCACCACCGTCGAGCAGGCGCTCGCCCTGCTCGGACTGCCCCAGCGCTACCCGATCACCAAGCCGCAAGGGACCCCATGCCGATGACCGCGCAAAGAACCGCGCCCACGCCCGCGCCTGGCACCGCGCCGACAAGCCCGGCGACGACCTCACCGGCAACCACGCTGACAAGCCCGCCGACGACCTCGCCGACAATCGTGCCGAAGACGGCGCGGCTCGCTGTGCCGCTCCTGCTCCTGCGGCCGCTGGTCCGCGCCATCGACTGGTCCCCGCTGGTGGTGGTCACCCTCTTCACCGCGGGGCTGGTCACGCTGGCCGACTTCGGGCAGCCGCTCGGCAGCGCCATGGGGCTCATTCTGCTGCGGATCGCCGGCACGCTCCTCGGCTCCGCCGCCGCCTTCGCGCTGGTCGACGCCATGTCCGGCGGTCCGGAGCCGGTGCCGCACCGGTTACGGCAAGCTCAGCGGTGCCTGCTCGCCGGCGGCGTCGCCGTCGCCGTCTGGCTGGGCGCCTTCGCCTACGTGCTGTCGAGGCTGCCCGAGGAGACCCTGTTCCCCGTCGGGGACATGCTGATCGAGGTCGGTGTCTGCCTGGGGATCGGGCTGGCGGCCGCGGCGACCGCCGTCCGGTACGCCGCCGGACGGCAGGCCGCCATGGCCGCCGTGGTCGTGCAGCTCGTTCTGGTGCTGGGCACGATCCTGCTGCCGCCGGAGGTCAGGCTGTGGCCGCCGACGTGCGGGTTCGGCCATTGGGACGAGGCGCACCGGTTCTGGCTGTTCGCGTTGCCGGTGCCGTACCTGTGGCTGGTGGTGTCAGGCCGTGACCTTCGGTGACTCGCCGGCGCGGGGGCGGCGCCAGGAGCCCTTGAAGGCGGCGATCGAGAGCAGGAAGACCACCTGGCCGGCCAGCGCCACCCACAGCCAGGATCCCCACCCGCCGCCGGCCTTCACCACCATCGGTGAGATCACCAGCAGGGCCACGATCATGACCCGGACCACCATGCCCCAGAGGCCCAGTGCCGCGCCCTGGAGCCGGGAGTCGACGTCTTCGGCGTCCTCGGAGAAGTTCGCCATCCAGGGGACGTAGGCGACGCCCAGGACCAGGAACAGGATCGCGTAGACCAGGGTGACCGTGCCGACCGTGGCGCCCGTGCCGATGAGGCTGATGAAGTAGGCGAGCGTCGCGACCGTCAGCACGATGCCCACGGCCGTGAACGGCTTGCGCAGCTCCAACCGGTCGGAGATCCGGCCGATCACGATGACGGCCAGCGCGTTGAGCAGGATGCCCAGGGCGACGACGCGGTTGGCCTCGGCGGTCTCCATCCGGAACGAGTCGGCCAGGATCGTCTGGCCGAAGATCGCGAAGGTCCAGTAGAGCACCTGCCAGCCGGTGTTGCCGAGCACGTGGGCCCAGAGGTGCGGATGCCGGAACAACTCCTTCACCTTGCCCGGGTCGATCTTCTCCTCGGAGGCCACCGCCTCTTCCTGCCGCATGATCTGGGCCCGCAGGGCCGCCGACGGCTCGGCGATCTGCCAGATGATGACCCCGCACAGGATCAGCGAGACGACGCCCATGATGATCGCCTGCGACTGCCAGGCGTTGCCGAACATCGGCAGCGTGAAGCCGGCGATGAACGAGGCGAGGAAGGAGGCGCCGACCGGCCCCCAGGTCCAGAACGCGAACGCCTGGGCGCGGCCCAGGCGCGGCGAGAAGTCGCGGACGAGCGAGGCGGTGATCGTGATGCCCGCGCCCTCGATGAACAGCATCAGGCAGCGCACCGCGAACAGCTCGCCGACCGAGTCCACGGTGGCCAGCAGGAAGTTGCAGGCCGCGGTGACGGTCAGCGTGGGCACGAGGATCGTGACCCGGCCCCACCGGTCGGACAGGATGCCGCCGAACCCGGCCGACAACCCTCCCACCAGCACCGAGACGGCGGCGATCTGCCCGTAGACCGTCAGGGACATCTTCAGGTCGTCCAGCAGCAACGGCAGGATCGTGGCGATCGTCGTCTCGAAATTGGCCACCAGGCTCGCCAGCACGGCTATCGCCAGGAGCCAGACCCGCCGGCGGCCGACTGGGTACACGCTCAACTCGCGGACATAGAACGGCTTCATTACCCGGTCCTTAGGGGGACGGTGCGTGACTGTCGCTTTAGAACGCGTTTCTAGTTGCTGTTGAGCCTGCCGTTTTATCCAGATAAGTCAAGCTTTGTGGCTATCACGATGTGATCTCGGTCACACAGCCAGCGTTGTGATTGAATCGCTGCCATTTCGCAGAACACGGGTCCCTTTATAGGCATAAACTGCGCGCCTGTGAGCCTGCCTGTACGTGAACGTTCCCCCCGGCCGGGCGGCGGTCGACACCGCCGTCCCGTGCCCACGTCCCTGCCGCCGGACGCCCCTGTCCTCGTCCTCGCGGTGCCGGGCAGCACCACGGGCGTGGCAGAGGAGATCGCGGCCGTGGTACGCGTCGACAACCCTCAGATCGAGGTACGCCTCACCAGCGTTACCGATCTCGCCGATTCGCTCCCCTCGGGGCGCGAGTCGATCGTGGTGCCGCTGCTGACCTGGGACGATCCGATCGTCCTGGCCGAGATCGGCAAGGCCGTCGCGGCGGCCGGGTCGAACGCGGTCGTGACCGAGGCGCTCGGCCCGCACCCGCTGCTGGCCGAGGCGCTGCACATCAGGCTGGCCGAGCGCGGGCTGGCCAGGGCCGACCGGGTCCGGCTGCTGAACGTCTCCAGCCCCGTCGACGCCATCATCCTCGGCACGGTCGGCGGCGAGCGGGCCGTGCACGCCGTCCAGGCGACCGCGGTGCTGCTCGCCTCGCGCCTCACGCTCCCCGTGGTCGCCGCCTCCCTCGACAGCGATCCGGGCGTGCCGGTGGCGGCCGAACGGCTGCGGGCCGCCGGCGCCACGCGCCTGGCCATCGCTCCCTGCCTGATCGGCCACGAGGCGCCGGCGGAGGTGGTCGAGCAGGCCGCCACGGCGGTCCGCGCCGGTCACGCCGAGCCGCTCGGCGCGCACAGCGCGGTGGCCGAGCTCGTCGCGCGGGCCTACGGAAGCCAGCTCGCGACCTGACAACGCTGTCCAGGCCGCCACGGACGAACGAACCGCGGCGGCCTGGGCTCTCAAGCCTCGTGCTTGACCAGTGCCGCCGTGCTCTCGCGGACGATGAGGTCCGTGGCCAGCTCCACCCGGCGGCTCTCGGGGGCCTCCCCGCGCTTCATCGCCAGGACCGTGCGCGTCGCCAGGGCGGCCATCTCCTGCAGTGGCTGGCGGACCGTGGTGAGCGGAGGCCAGGCCGACTTCGACAGGGGCAGGTCGTCGAAGCCGACGACGCTCAGATCTTCGGGTACGCGCAGGCCGCGCTGGCGGGCCGCCTCGAAGACGCCGAAGGCCATGAGGTCACTGCCCGCGAAGATCGCCGTCGGCGGGTCGGGCAGGGAGAGCAGGGCATGACCCTGGTCGTGGCCGGACTCGACCAGGAAGGTGCCTCTGCGGATCAGCGTGGGGTCCACCTCGACGCCCGCGGTCTCCAGCGCCGCCCGGTAGCCGTCGATGCGCGCCTGGCTGCAGAGCATGTCGCCCGGCCCGCTGATCATGCCGACCCTGCGGTGGCCCAGCTCCAGCAGGTGGCGGGTGGCCGCCAGGCCACCGTGCCAGTTGGTGGCGCCCACCGAGACCACGCCCGGCGCCGGCTCGCCCTCCGGGTCGACCACCACGAACGGCAGTGAACGGGCGCTCAGCTGCGCCTGGACCCCGGTCGAGAGTTTGGAGGCCACGACGACCACGCCGTCGGTCCGCCGCGAGGCCAGCCGGTCCAGCCAGTCTCTGCCGGGACCCGCGTGGGTGTGCAGGACCGACATGACGACGCTCGCCCCCGCGTCGCGGGCCGCGGACTCGGCGCCGCGGACGATCTCCATCGCCCACGGCGACTCGATCTCGGCGAACACCAGGTCCACCAGGCCCGAGGGCGTGTCGTCCTGGCTGGTGCGCCGCTGGTAGCCGTGCTCGTGCAGGAGCCGTTCGACGCGGTGGCGAGTCTCCGGCGCCACTTCGGGACGGCCGTTGATGACCTTGGACACCGTGGGGATCGAGACCCCGGCCTCCTCGGCTATCAGGGCGATCGTCACCCGCCTCTTCGCTGGCATGAGCCGGAGTCTAACCGAAACTTTCGGTCCTGAGTCGGGATCACCTCCACGATGGCTATTGACGCATTACAGACAGGCTACTTATGCTCCGGGAAACGAAATTATCGGGGGAATTTACGAAACTTTCAGCAGCGGAGAAGGGAACCCCTATGAGGCGCAGTCTCGTACTGGTCGCCACGGCCTTACTCCTCGCCGGCTGCGGCGGTGGCGGGACCGCGGAGCCCGCGCAGAGTGGCAAGCCGGCCTCGGCCGCGAAAGTGACGCTCGAGTGGTGGCACTTGTCAACCTCCGAGCCGATGAAGACGATCTGGGCGACCCGGGCCAAGGAGTTCGAGGCCGCGCATCCCAACGTCACCGTGAAGCTCACCGTCCTGGAGAACGACGCCTACAAGGCCAAGATCACCACGCTCACGCAGTCGGGCAAGGCGCCCGACCTGTTCGCCACGTGGGGCGGCGGCGTCCTGAAGCAACAGATCGACGCGGGCCTGGTCAAGGACATCAGCTCCGATGTCGCTCCCGTCGTGGACGGCTTCACCAAGGCGTCGCTGGCGGCCTACCAGTTCGACGGCAAGACGTACGCGCTGCCGACCGACATCGGGATGGTCGGCTTCTGGTACAACAAGCAGCTCTTCGCCAAGGCGGGCATCACGGCGCCGCCCGCCACGTGGACACAGCTCCTGGAGGCCGTCAAGAAGCTGAAGGCGGCGGGGACCACCCCGATCGCGCTGGCCGGCAAGGAGAAGTGGCCCGGCCACTACTACTGGGCCTACCTGGCCATGCGCATCGGCGGGCTGCCCGCTCTGCAGCAGGCCGGGGTGGACCACGACTTCACCAAGCCCGACTTCGTCGCCGCCGGACAGCAGCTCAAGGCGCTGGTCGACCTGCAGCCGTTCCAGAAGGGCTTCCTCGGGGCCGGCTACGGCACTCCTGACGGCCAGGCCGCGACCATGTCCAACGGCAAGGCCGCGATGGAGCTGATGGGCCAGTGGGCGCCGAGCGTCCAGGCGTCGTCGGGCAAGGGGCTCGGCGACAACCTGGGCTTCTTCCCCTTCCCCACGGTCGACGGCGGCAAGGGCGCGATCACCGAGGCGTTCGGCGGCGGCGGTGGCATCGCGGTGGGCGCCGACGCGCCCGCGGAGGCGGTGGAGTTCGTGAAGTTCATGACCGAGAAGGGCAATCACGCCAAGGCCGTCGAGTCCGGCGGGGTGCTTCCCGTGCTGAAGGGCGAGGAGAGCGCGGTCAAGGACGCCAACCTGAAGGTGGTGGCCCAGTCGCTGGCCTCCGCCACCGGCTTCCAGCTCTTCCTCGACCAGGCGTACCCGCCCGCGGTCGGCCAGGAGGTCAACGACAGCGTCGCGCAGCTCATCGCGGGAACCAAGACACCCCAGCAGGTCGTCGACGCCATCACGGAAGTGGCCAAGAGCGAATGACGACGCTGACCCGGGGGCCCGAGGCGCCCGCGCTCCCGGCCCCCGCCTCCCCCTCACGGGGGCGGCGGCGCGGCTGGGTGACGATCGCGCTGTTCGTGCTGCCCGCGCTGGTGCTGTTCCTGCTGCTCGTCGTGGCGCCGATCCTCATCGCCTTCTACGCCAGCGCCTTCAAGTGGAACGGCTTCGGCGGGCTGCCGACGAACTTCATCGGGCTGGACAACTTCACCCGGTTGTTCGGCACGGAGGTCTTCCGGGACGACGTCTGGCACCTGGTGGTCCTCGTCGTCCTGTCCGTCGTGATACAGCTGCCCATCTCGCTGGGCATCGCCATGCTGCTCAACCAGCGCATCCGCGGGCGGACACTGTACAGGCTGGTGTTCTTCGCGCCGTACGTGCTCTCCGAAGTGATCACCGGTGTGCTGTTCTCCCTGATCCTGTCGCCGGACGCGGGGGTGGCCAACCGGATCCTGGGCCTGGTCGGGCTGAACTCCGACTGGCTCGCCGACCCCGACACCGTGATGCTGTCGCTCTTCCTGGTCATGACGTGGAAGTACTTCGGCTTCCACATGATGATCTATCTGGCCGGGCGGCAGAACATCCCCGACGAGCTGATCGAGGCCGCCCAGATCGACGGCGGCACTCCGTGGCGGGTGTTCTGGCACGTCACGCTGCCGCTGCTGGGGCCGACGATCAGGATCAGCGTGTTCCTGTCGGTCATCTACACGATCCAGCTGTTCGACCTGGTCTGGATCCTCACCCAGGGCGGGCCCTCGCACTCCTCGGAGACGATGGCCGTCACGATGCTGGAGTTCGGGTTCAAGCGGTCCCAGGTCGGCTACGCCAGCGCGATCAGCGTGGTGATGTTCGCCCTCAGCCTCGTCTTCGCCCTCGCCTACCAGCGCTTCGTGATGCGCCGCGACCTCGAGGGCGCCACCACCAGGATGGGAGACCGCCGATGAGACGCCAGACGCTGCCCCTGCACGTGATCGCGTGGATCGTCGGCGCGTTCATCCTCATCCCGGTGATCTACGCGCTGCTCGGCGGTTTCAAGAGCACCGCCCAGCTTTCGGTCAACCCGTTCGGCCTGCCCGACCCGTGGGTCCCGTCCAACTACACCGACGTGCTCACCGAGGGCTCGTTCTGGCGACAGCTGTGGAACAGCACCTTCATCGCGCTGGCCTCGACCGTGCTCGTCGTCGCGCTGTCGGCGCTGGCCGCCTTCGTCTTCGCCAGGTTCGCCTTCCGGGGCAGGGAGGTGCTGTTCACGCTGTTCACGATGGGGCTGATGTTCCCGTTCGCGGTGGCGATCCTGCCGATCTTCGTGCTGCTGCGTACGTTCGGCCTGCTCGACAGCCCGCTCGGCGTGATCCTCACGCAGGCCGCCTTCGGGCTGCCGCTGACGATCCTCATCCTGCGCGGCTTCTTCAGGAGCATCCCCGGCGAGATCGAGGAGGCGGCCACCATCGACGGCTGCTCGGCCTTCGGCTTCTTCTGGCGCATCCTGCTGCCGATGGCCCGGCCCGCGCTGGCCACCGTCTCCGTCCTGGCGATCGTCGGGAGCTGGAACAACTTCATGCTGCCGCTGGTCGTCTTCAGCGACGAGTCCGGATGGACGCTGCCGCTGGGCATCCAGCAGTTCCAGGGCCAGTACAGCACCGACACCGCCCGGATCCTCGCCTACCTCGTCCTGGCCATGGTGCCCGCGCTCGGGTTCTACGCCATCGCCGAACGCCACCTGATCGGTGGCCTTACCGCTGGTGCCACGAAAGGGTGAACATGCTGCAGGTTTCCGGAAGCCGGCTCGTCACCGCCGACTCCACTCCGGTACGGCTACGCGGGGTGGGGCTCGGAGGCTGGCTGAACATGGAGAACTTCATCACCGGCTACCCCGCCAACGAGACGGCGATGCGCGAGGCCGTACAAGGGGTGCTGGGCGAGGATCGGGCGGAGCTGTTCTTCGAGCGGCTGCTGACCTCGTTCTTCACCGAACAGGACGCGGCGCTGCTGGCCGGGCTGGGGGTGAACTGCGTGCGTATCCCGGTCAACTACCGCCATCTGGAGTCCGACCAGCGGCCCCTCGAGGTCATCGAGCACGGCTTCCGCCACCTCGACCGCGTGGTCGACCTGCTCGGCTCGTACGGCGTGTACAGCGTCATCGGCCTGCACGCCCTGCCCGGCGCCCAGAACCAGCACTGGCACTCCGACAATCCCACCCACGTCGCCGCGTTCTGGAACCATCGCCACTTCCAGGACCGGGCCATCCACCTGTGGGAGGCCATCGCCGACCGCTACCGCGAGCACCCCTGGGTGGCCGGGTACAACCCGGCCAACGAGCCCGGCGATCCGAGCGGCAAGGTGATCGGGCCGTTCTACGACCGGCTGGTCAAGGCGGTGCGCGCCGCCGATCCGGGGCACGTGCTGTTCCTCGACGGCAACACCTACGCCACGGACTTCTCGATCTTCCGCGAGGTGTACGGGAACACGGTCTTCGTCTGCCACGACTACGCCCTGGCCGGGTTCGCGCACGGCGGGCCGTACCCCGGCTACACCCGCGGTGAGTGGTGCGACCGGGGCGAGCTGGAGCGGACCTTCCAGAAGCGGTCCCGGTTCCAGCGCGCGACGGGGACACCGCTGTGGGTGGGTGAGTTCGGGCCCGTCTACACCGGTCACCCCGAGATCGACGAGCAGCGCTACCGGATCCTGCGCGACCAGCTCGACATCTACGACGAGCACGGGGCCGGTTGGTCGCTGTGGACGTACAAGGACGTGGGGCTGCAGGGGCTGGTCCACGCGGAGGGACCGTACCTCGACAGGTTCGGGGCGTTCATCGCCAAGAAGCGGCGGCTCGGCGCGGACCGGTGGGGCTCCACCATGGAGGAGTCGGCCGACGTCCTGGCGCCGCTGCACACGCTGCTCGACACCGAGGCGCCCGGCTGGGCTCCCTATCCGTGGGGGGCGCGTTACCAGGCCGACGACCTGATCCGGCACATCCTCATCGCGCAGGCGATGCTGCCCGAGTACGCCGAACTGTTCAGGGGGTTGTCCGACGACGAGGTGGTGGAGCTGGCCGACTCCTTCGCGCTGGAGCGGTGCGTACGGCGGCAGCCGCTGCTCGACCTGCTGGCCGCGAACCTGGGCGAGTAAGTGCCGGGGCGGTCTTCGGGCGCGATGTTCCGGCGCCGGCGCTGTCTTCTTCCGGCGACACGGCTGTGGTGTCACGCGGGATTGTCGGTGGCACACCCTACGATGAGGCTCCTCACGGAGGGATACCCACATGCTGGACTCGCTGATCGTGCCCCTGTTCGTCACCACGGACCTGCCGCCGCAGGCGGACCTGGCCGAGTTCGGGGAGTTGCTGGCAGAGACGGCGCGGACGCTGGACCATGACGACGTGAGCTACGCCGCGTTCCTTTCGGGCAAGGTGTTCTGGCTCGACCGCCCGGTGCTGCCCCGGCAGCGGCCCGCGGCCGAGGGTGAGCCCAGGTTCGCGGCGCTGCTCGGCTACCTGGCCGCCTCCGGGACCGGGCACACCTCGCGTGACGTGGTGGCCGACGCGCGCCGGGCGATCGACGCCGCCGTCACCTCCCGCTACGGCGACGTGGGGGCGGCGCCCGCCGTGTTCGCGATCCGCGACCGTGACGTGCGGGAGCGCACCCCCGAGACGGCCGTCTACGTCGGCACTCGCGACGCCGCCGCCGACCTGGTCACGGTCACCCGCCCCTACCTCTGACCCCGTCCGACGACAGCGGCACAGGGGCCAGAGGTACGCACGCCGGACGTGCGGGCGCCAGACGTACAGGCGTCAGGGCGTGCGGGCGTCAAGGTGTGCAGGCGTCAGGTGCGTCAGCGCGGGGTCAGTTCGACGAACGACACGCCCGGCATCGGCAGGTTGAAGTCCACCATCACCACACCGCCCTCCGCCGTGACCAGGGCCGCCGGGGTCAGCTCGTCCAGGGTGTTGTCCGAGCGCAGCTTGTCCCACTGGTGTTCTTGGGGCCAGTCGCCATCGCCCATCGCCCGCCAGACCGCCCCGATGTTGGAGTGCCACTCGTCGATGCGGTGGTGGGTGAGCGTGTAGTCCCCGTCGAGGCCCGCGACCGTCAAGGAGACCGCGCGCGACAGCTCCGGGGCCCCGTCGGCCTGCGCCTGGTTGAGCGTGCCGTTCCAGGCCAGCACCCCGACGCGCCCGTCCGCGTGCCGCGCCGCCCAGACCTCGACCCCGCCGGCGTCACCTTCGACCACGGTCGCCAGTTCCTCATCGCCCAGGCGGGTGGCCAGCGTGAGCGCGTGGAAGCGGGGCTTGCGCAGGTTGCCGACCGTCAGCAGGCCGAAGCCGCCGTGGAAGAGCCGTGGCGGCCGCCCCAGCTCCTCGAAGTGGTCCGAGGCCACCCAGTGCGACACTGCGGCCAGCCGGCCGGCCGCCGACTTCATGCCGTGCAGCAGGAACGTGGCCCCGAACGGCCCGTCCCCGATGCCGTGGAAGTGGGTCGGGGTGGGGCCCCACTCGGTCCACCAGACGGGGGTGTCCGGCATGCCGTACCTGGCCAGGGCCGGGCGCCAGTCGAGCGGGGCGTTGCCGTAGGTGTGGGTGGAGATGAAGTCGAGCTCCGCGCCCGATTCGGCGACGTGCGCCAGCAGTTCCTCCACCCAGCCGTTGGCCGCCGAGGCGGGCCCGCCGACCCGCAGCGACGGGTGCACGTTCTTCACGGCGGCGGCGCTGACGTCGTAGAGCAGGAAGTACTCCTCGGGCGTGCCCGTCCAGAAGACGGCGAGGTTGGCCTCGTTCCACACCTCGAAGGCCCAGTTCTCGATGAGCTCCTGGATCCCGTACCTGTCGACCAGATGCTCGACCAGTGCTCTGACCAGGTCGCTCCACGCCTCGAAGTCCTTGGGCGGGGAGATGATCGCCTCATAGCCGAACACCGTTTTGGACGGGTCGGCGGCCAGGTCACGCGGCATGTAGCCGAGTTCGACGATCGGCCGCAGGCCGAGCGCCATGATCGTGTCGTAGACCTCGTCGACCTTGCCGAAGTCGTAGACCGCCTGGCCGTCGACCTCCTTGTAGACCCCGAGGTCGTCGCCGAAGATGGCGTGGGCGCGGACGGTCTCGACCCCGAACTCCTCGCGCACGACGCGCAGCGCCTCGGTGAGCTCCGCGCCGATGGGCCGGCCGCCCGTCTCGTCCTTGCTCAGCAGGTACGACAGGTGCTCGGAGCCGATCATGTACCGCCACGGCCGGGGCAGGTCGCGCGCCACGGCGGCGGCGTCGACCCGCACGCTGACCGCCGCCGGACCGCCCGCCAGCGGAGCCGCCGGGACCGCCGCCGAGACGGGCCCGACGGTCTCCATGGAGGCGACGGCCGCGACCGTGTACGACGCCGCGCCGTGCCCCGTGTCGACATAGCGGCAGGCGGGCACGGCGGCCACGTCCACGTCGGGCTGCGACACCGCGACGCCGTCCCTGTGCACCAGGTAGCCGATCGCCTCCGGCACGGGCTCCCACGTCAGCGTCACATGGCCCACGCCGGGGGCGGCCCGCAGCCCGGCCGGCGCCGGAAGGCTCAGCTCGGCGGCCGGAACCGCCTGGCCCGACGCCTGGTGGATGCGTTCTCGCCAGTCACGGTGCGCGGCATCAGCCGTACTCATCTGGGATTCCCCGATCTGTTGGAGGGTTCAGTTGGTGGGAGGGACCCCCTGAACGGCCCACTCCTCGATTTCCATCACCGGCCGGAGTTTCGCCTCGACGCCCGCGCCACCGAAGTAACGGTGCAGGTCGCCGCCGGTGAGCACGTTGCCCAGGGCGGCCATGACCATGCCCTGGTCGAGCGCGAGGTACCACTTCGACACGGCGCCCGAGCGGACCGCGACGGAGTCGTAGAAACCGCCGGGCCCGTAGGCGTCGAAGTTCTTGCGGATCTTGGCCAGGTTATCCATCGCCTGGGCCCGCGCGTACGGCAGAGCCAGGAAACTGGCGTGCGGAGTGACGACTCCCTCGCCGTAGGCGGCAGGTTCCGGCTGGGCCGGGCGGCAGCCCTCGTACCCGGGATCGGTGCTGGTGCGCTCCTCGTCGGAGGTGTAACCGGGGGTGTCCATGCCGAGCGCGTCCACGCCGTACTCGCGGTAGCCGCCGCGCGGGTCGTTGGACGGCGAGAAGCCCCAGTAGCCGTACTTCGCCTCGCGCAGGCCGTGCTCGATCTGCGCCTTCACGAACACCGGGTGGTTGCGGCCCCAGCTCCGGGGCGCCCACTTCGCCTCGGGCACGACCAGGTCCGGCATCAGCGCCTCGAACATCGAGCCGCCCCAGTTCGGGACGAACCGCATGCCGCGGTAGCCGTACGTGCCCTCCCAGACGTTGACGCCCAGGTACGTCTTCCACGCCCCGACCGGCTTCTGGTCCTGCCAGCCGAAGTCGCAGCCGTTGTCGGGGAAGGTCCGGTAGGGGCCGAAGTAGCTCTCGCGCGGGATCTGGCCGAGCGCGATGCCCACGTACTGGGCGATTCGCGTTTCGGCGGGCGCGCCGTAGTGGTGGCAGGTGGACCAGACCTTGGTGCCGGTGCCCGCGTAGTCGCTCTCCACCGAGCAGCCCTCGGGCTTCTCCGGCCAGAAGCCGCCGCGGATCAGCCCGGTGCCCGCGTCGGGGCGGGCGGCCGGGTCGTAGTAGGAGGCGAAGTTCATGGAGGTGACCAGCTTCGTGGCCCGCGCGGAGTGGCGGGGCACGGCGTTGCGGACCATCATCAGGGCCGTGGCCAGCCAGCTGTTGTCCACGCTGGAGGCGAACAGCCGCACCGGGTCGCCGTTGTCGGGCCAGGTGTGGACGAGCTGGAGGGTCGCCGGGTCGTACCAGTTGTAGTACTGGCCGGTCGGGGTGTCGCGGTCCATCCGCTCCAGCGCGTCGAGCACCTTGCCGACGCGGGCCGTGGCCTCGCCGGGGGCGATGAGGCGCAGGTCGCGGGCGACGAGCGTGCTCCACAGGTAGGTGCCGATGTTGGTGGGCGAGGTGACCTTGGCCCGGGTCTTCAGGTCGCCGGTGACCTTGTCCGACGGGATGCCGGTGGCGGGGTCGACCATGGCTGCCATCGACCGCCACGTGTCCTTTGCGTACTGAAATAACGTGCTATTTCCCGATGAAGCGCTGGCCGGGCTGGGCACAGCGGCGGCCAGCACCAGCAGGCCGGCGATCACGGCTGTCTTGCGCATGGGGGTGCTCCTCTACTTGAGGCCGGACGTGGCGATGCCCTGGATGAAGAAGCGCTGCAGGAAGACGAACAGGACGAGGATCGGCGCGACCACGATCATCGCCCCGGCGATGAGCAGGTTGTAGTGGCTGCTCTCGTGGCTGTTGAGGATGTTCAGGGCCACGGGCAGCGTGTAGACGTCCTCCGACTGCGCCACCACGGCCGGCCAGAGGAAGTTGTTCCATGATCCGAGAAAGGTGATCAGGCCCAGCGTGGCCATCGCGGGCTTGCAGAGCGGCAGCACGATCCTGAAGAAGATCCGGAACTCCCCCGCCCCGTCCACCCGCGCCGCGTGGATGAGCTCGTCGGGCAGCTCCGCGATGAACTGCCGCATCATGAACACGCCCAGCGGCGTGATCAGACCCGGCAGGATGATGCCGAGGAAGGTGTTGACCATGCCGAGCCTGGCGATCAGCACGAACTGCGGGATCATCAGCACGATCGCCGGCACCGCCATCTGCACCAGCACCAGCCCGAAGACGGCGTCCCTGCCACGGAAGCGCATCTTGGCGAACCCGTAGCCGACCATCGAGGAGAAGAGCAGGTTGCCGGCGACGATGACCAGCGCGACGAACACACTGTTGGCGAACGCCTGCCCGATGTGCACCCGCTGCAGGAGCTCGGAGTAGTTGTCCAGCGTGAACGTCTCGGGCCAGAACGTCGGCGGGTCGCGCCGGATCTCCGGCTCCGGCTTGAACGAGCTGAGCCCCGCCCACAGGAACGGTCCGACGACCAGCAGCAGCCCGACGCTCAGGCCGAGATAGGTGATCAGGTTCTGCCTGCGGGTCCGCCTCACCGCGCCCTCCCGATCCTGAGCTGGAGTACGGCCAGCGCGATGATCACCGTGAACAGCACGGTCGCGGCGGCCCCCGCGTAGCCGTAGTTGCCCACGCCGAACTGCTTGAAGATGGCCAGCGACGCCGACAGCGTGGAGTTCAGCGGCCCGCCGCCGGTCATGATCAGCGGCTCCTCCAGGAACTGCAGGAACCCGGTCGAGCTGTAGACGGTGCAGAACAGGATCACCGGCCGCAGCTGCGGCAGCGTGACCGACCTGAACCGCTTCCACCGCCCGGCCCCGTCCACCTCCGCCGCCTCGTACAGCTCCCGGGGGATCCCCTGCAGCGCCGCGAGGAAGACCACCATGTCGAACCCGAAGCTCCGCCAGGCCGTCATCACGATGATCGACGGCAGCGCGGTGGCCTGGTCCTGCAGCCAGGCGGCCCCCTGGAGGCCGACCAGCCCCAGCAGCCGGTTGACCAGTCCCGCCTCCGGCTCCAGCAGGAACTTCCACGCGACCGCGACGCCGATGATGCTGGTGATGTGCGGCAGGTAGTAGCCGAGCCGGAAGAAGGCGGCGGGCAGCCGGGAGATGCCGGAGTTCAGCGCCACGGCGGCGGCCAGGCCGAGCCCGATGGTCAGCGGCAGCCCGGTGATCACGAAGATCGCGGTGTTCAGCGCCGCCTCGCGCATCGCCTCGTCGCCGGCCAGCCTGATGTAGTTCTCGACGCCGACCGGGTCGACGGCCAGCGGGTCGGTGACGTCCGTGCTGCGCATGTCGGTGAAGCTCATGCCCAACCCGGCCAGCAGCGGCCCGAGGTAGAACACCACGAACATGAGCACGAACGGCAGCACGAACACCCAGCCGAGCCCGCCCCTGCGAAGGAGGACCATCACTACAGGCCGGTGCCGATCGTGTCGGCCTGCGCCTGGATGGCCTTGGCCGTCTGCTCCGGCGTCTGCTTACCGAGCGCCAGCTTCTCCAGCTCGGTCTCGAACACCTTCGCCACCTGCTCCCAGGTCGGGTACGGCGGCGGCGTCTTGGCGTCCTTGAGCTGCTCGCCGAAGACCGCGAGCTGCTTGTCCGAGGCCAGCTCCGGCTCCTGCCAGGCCGACTGGACACTGGGCAGCGCCTTCACCGTGGTGTACCACTTGGCCTGCACCTTGGGGTCGGTGAGCCACTGGATGAACTTCCAGGAGGCGTCGCGGTTCTTGGCCTGCTTGAAGACCACCAGATCGGAGCCGCCGACGAAGCTGGTCGCCGAGACCGGGCCCTTCGGATAGGGCGCGACGTCGAACTTGTCCTCGAAGTCCGCGCCGCCGTCGTTGTTCAGCACGCCGACCATCCAGGGGCCCGAGAAGAAGCCGCCGACCTCGCCCTTGATGAAGTTCTGCGGGAAGGCGCCCTTGGCGGTGTCGTTCGGGGCCAGCTTCTCCTGGAAGAGCGAGGCGTACTGCTTGAGCGCGGTCACCGCCTCGGGGGTGTCGAAGGTGTACTTGCCGTCCTTGACGATCTCGCCGCCGGCCTGCCAGATCAGCGGCACCAGCTCCTGCCAGGAGCCCTCGTTGTAGCCCTGGTTGAAGCCCTTCTTGGCGCCGCCCTTCTCCTTCAGCGCCTTGGCGAACGTCTTGAGCTCGGCCCAGGTGGCCGGCGGCTTGACGCCCGCCTTCTCAGCCTGGTCCGTGCGGTAGTACAGGACGCGGGTCTCGACGTACCACGGAACCCCGTACGCGGTGCCGTTCACGTCCACGGTCTGCCAGGCGCCGGGGAAGAACGCGGCCTTGTCGATGAGGTTGCCGGGTGTGGGGTCCAGCACGCCGGTCTTGGACAGCTCACCCGCCCAGGTGGAGCCGATCATGCTGATGTCGGGGGTGGCGCTGCCCGCGATGGCCGAGGTGATCTTGTCGTGGGCGACGTCCCAGCCCATCGGCGTCACGTTCACCTTGACGCCCGGGTTGGCGCTCTCGAAGTCCTTGGCGAACGCGCCGAGCGCCTTGCCCTCCTCGCCGATCCCCCAGACGGTGATCTCGCCGGCCACCGCGCCGGTCTTGACGTCCTGCGCCTTCTCGGGCGCCTGGCCGGCACCGCGCCCGCAGCCGGTGATCAGTATCGCGAGAGTGAGCAGACCGGCGGCGGAGCGCCGGGGCGAGGGGTTCACTTGGGTTCCTCCTGGGGGTGGTGACCGCAACTGGCGCGCAGCACCAGCTCGGTGGTCAGGACGAGGTGGTTCGGGGTGTCGCGGGCGCCGGTGATCAGCTCGTCGAGCGCCCGCGCGGCGCGCGCGCCCAGCTCGCGCATCGGCTGGCGGATGGTGGTCAGCGCCGGGCGGGCGTGGCGGGCGGCCATGATGTCGTCCCACCCGGTCACGGCCAGCTCGTCGGGTACGGCCAGCCCGAGCTCCTCGGCGGCGAGCAGGGCGCCCAGCGCCACCTCGTCGTCGGAGCAGACGATCGCCTCGGGCCGCGCCGGAGCGCGCAGCAGGGCCAGGGCGGCCTGGTAGCCGCACTCGACGGTGTAGTGCTCCGTCGGCACCGCCTCGATCGCGGTGCCGAGGACGGACCTGACCCCCTGCCAGCGTTCGTCCACGTCGTCACCCGTCGCGATCGGCGCGCCGAGGAAGGCGAAGCGCCGGTAGCCGTGTCCCAGCAGGTGCTCGGCCAGCGCGCGGGCCGAGGCGGTGTTCTCGCTGCGCAGCGTGTCGGCCCCGGCCAGCGGCTCGCGGGAGACGAACACGAGCGGCATCCGCATCCGGACCAGCTCGGCGACCAGGTCGTCCGGAACCGTGTGGCCGAAGACCATCAGCCCGTCCACCCGCCCCGCGAGATCCTTGACCAGGTCGTGCACCCGGCTACGGCCCTTGGTGGACAGGATCACCACCGACCGGCCCAGCTCGGAGGCCACCTCCTCGTAGCCGAGCAGCACCTCGGTGTAGTACGGGCCCGCGAGGTTGGGGAAGACGATGCCGTTGGCGGCGTGGCGGCCCTCGGCCAGGCTGACGCCGAGGCGGCTGGGCGTGAAGCGGAGCTCCTCGACCGCCTTCAGCACCTTCTCGCGCGTCTTGGGCGCGACCGGCCCCGTGCCCCGCAGCGTGCGCGACACGGTCGCGATCGACACGCCCGCGCGCCGCGCCACCTCGTAGATCGTCACGTCCATCCAGGCCGCTCCTTCTTTGTGTAAGCGCTTCCACCCGCAGCTGTGTAAGCGCTTACAGAAAGGCAGTCTGTCAGGCGTGTCAACATTTCGTACAGACCCCGTCCGGTAACGGTGCGGTTACGGCGACAGGGGGTAGGCGGCAGGCATGCTCTATGGCAAGGAACACGTCCAGCGCTATCAGGAGACCGACGGCGCCGAGGGACACGACTGGAACAACACCACGACCCTCCTTCTCACCACCAAGGGCCGTAAGTCCGGCAAGTCGTACACGACGCCGCTCATCTACCAGAAGCACGGAGGCGTCTGCGTCGTCGTCGCTTCCAAGGGCGGCGATCCCGACCATCCCGAGTGGTACAAGAACCTTCAGGCCAATCCCGAGGTCGGGGTGCAGGTGAAGGCCGAGAAGTTCAAGGCCCGCGCCCGCACGGCCACCGACGAGGAACGGCCCGAACTGTGGCGGCTGATGGCCGCCACCTGGCCCGACTACGACAACTACCAGCAGAAGACCGACCGGAAGATCCCGATCGTCGTCCTCGACCCCATCACCGGCTGACCGCTGAGCCCGCCCCGGCCGGACTGTCGTACGGCGGGGCGGACGGTCCGCCGCACCCGTCCGGACGCGGCGCACCGCCGCCGCGCCCTTCGGATACGGCGGGGCGGACGGTCCGCCTGGGACCCGCATGATCGAAGATGGACCCATGAGCAGCGAACACCACTACCGCGTCACCGTCACCTGGACCGGCAACCTCGGTGAGGGCACCTCCGGTTACCGGTCCTACAACCGCGACCACGAGGTGGCGGCCGAGGGCAAACCCGCCCTGCCCGGCTCGGCCGACCCCGGTTTCCGCGGCGACCCGGCCCGCTGGAACCCGGAGGAACTGCTGGTGGCGTCGCTGTCGCAGTGCCACATGCTGTGGTATCTCCACCTGTGCTCGGTCAACGGCATCGTCGTGACCTCCTACCTCGACGAGCCGGAGGGCACCATGGTCGTGGACGCCGGCACCGGCGGCGGCCGCTTCTCCGAGGTCACCCTGCGCCCCACGGTCATGATCACCACGCCGAGCCTGCACGCCAAGGCCCTGGAGCTGCACGCCGAGGCCAACAAGCTCTGCTTCATCGCCAACTCCACGAACTTCCCGATCCACCACGAGCCGAGGATCCTCGACTGCCTGAAGGGGTAGCCGCCCTGGAACTAGAACGTGACGAGCGGATCGCCGATGAAGTCGGCGATGAAGTTGACGAAGAAGAAGCCGAAGAACAGGAAGTTCAGGACCAGGATCACGTAGTGCCACGGCCGGGGGCGGGCGGGGCGGGGCAGCCTGCTGTTCAGGTACATCAGCAGGAACGGGTAGATGAGCGCGCCCAGGTTGGACATGTTGGCCGACCACTCCACCAGCCCGACCGGCAGCGAGAAGTGGATGATGACCGAGATGATCACTAACAGCACGATCATGAACGGGTAGTAGAAGCGGCGCGGGTCGCCCTCGATCAGCCCGCGCAGCCGGGGGCTGGTGGCGTGCGCCGCGTCCGTGGTCACCCGGACCATGGCCTCGAAGATGCCCAGCTGGGTGGAGAACAGGATCAGCACCCCCAGCACCAGCGCCACGTAGAACAACGCCCGGCCGTACTCGTCGCCGAGCACCCCGGCCACGAACGTCGGCACGTCGGCCCGCGTCGGCTTCCGGCCCGACAGGGTGACCGCCTGCGACATGAGCAGCGTCGGCAGCAGCATGCCGAGGATGGCGCCGACGAAGAAGACGCCCCACATGTCGGTGAGCAAAAGCCGGTACCACCTGCGCCACAGCCCCCGGTTGACGTCGTCGTCGGGGAAGGTGACGCCGCTGGCCAGGATCTCACGCCGCTCGCCCCGCATCCCTGACAGGAACCCGGCGCGATAGCCCATGCCGTAACCCTTGTCGCGGTAGTGGCCCATCACGTACCAGTTCAGGCCGGAGGCCAGGGCGGTGAAGCCGGCCAGGCCGCCGAGCTGGGTCGCGGTGATGCCCGCGGGCGGCGCGGCCGGGGTGATGAAGCCGCGGATGCCCTCCCACCACTGGCTCCACGGCACGATGAGCAGGTCGACGGCGAGCAGCGCGACGAGGATGGCGCCGACCATCACCCA
This sequence comes from Nonomuraea sp. CA-143628, assembly GCF_050942315.1. NCBI lineage: Bacteria > Bacillati > Actinomycetota > Actinomycetes > Streptosporangiales > Streptosporangiaceae > Nonomuraea > Nonomuraea sp. CA-143628. The sequence goes on along the minus strand of NZ_CP192072.1, from coordinate 4,819,531 downwards.
GTTGGCCAGCTCCAGCGCCCGGCTGATCCGCTTGGCGAGCGCGGTGATCAGGAAGACCAGCACCAGCAGCGCGATGGCCCACAGCCGCGGCTCCTCGGCGTCCGCGGGTGCGACCACGCCGTGGACGAGCGCGTAGACGCCCTGGCCGGCCGAGGCGGCCCACCCGCCCGCGATGAAGGCGAAGATCACCACGAGTACGGACAGCGGGACCCACAGCTTCCAGCCCGGCGGCACCCGGCCCCAGCCGACCACCGGGGTCTCTCCGGTCGCGATGACGTAGCGGGAGCACTCGACGTTGTAGAAGGTCTGGAGCAGGGCGGAGACCAGAATCACCCAGCCGACGCCGACGAAGCCGTACTGCCCCACGTTCAGCGGCCCGAGCAACCACTCGCCGCTTCCTATCGAGATGCCGAGGGCGATCAGGCTGGGCCCGATCGCGTACTTGACCAGCTCTTTCGGGCCGATCCTGGAGACCTTGAACACCTCTTCCGGTGTCGGAAGGTCTGTGACGTCGAGATCTGGGCGGCTTACTCCGAGTGGATGCGACATGTCAGGCCTCCTGTGCGTTCAGGGTGATCCAGAACCCCACCGGCTACAAGACCCAATCGGCGCCCGCGGAACGCCGCCGCTCGCCCTGTTCGTTGCCCAGACATGGCTGACATCCCCTATGACAGGAAAGAACAGCTCAAGCAGATAGAGAGCGGGCTGATGCCGGGCGAGCAGATCATCGCGGTGTACGACGCCATCGGCGCCGGGACGGGGTTCCTCGGGCTGACCGATCGGCGGGTCATCGTGCAGGACAAGTCGTTCGTCGGCAAGCGGATCGCGATCACCAGCATCCCCTACAGCAAGATCTCCGCGGTGAGCGTGGTGAGCAACAAGTCGTTCGCCGGCGGGTTCTTCTCCTCGGGCGCGATCGCCATTCACGTCGGGACGCACACGTACGAAGTCGACTTCCGCGGCGACAACAAGGCGCACCACGTGCATAACGTGATCTTGCATCACATATCGCGAACGTAACCGATTCCGTAAGGGGCGCGGCGGCCCGGACTGACCTATCCTGCGAAAATCACGATGCCTGCGAAAAGCAGGAGGCCTGCGAAAAGCAGGAGGCCTGCGAAAAGCAGGAGGCCTGCGAAAAGCAGTGGGTCACGCGAAGGGGGCGGGCTGGGTGAGCCGAGTCGCACGCGCCTGTACGGCGGGCCTGGCGGTGCTGGCGGTCGCCGCCTGCACCTCCACCCCGCCGATGGTGACCACGGCCCCGGGCACGGGCGCCGCCACCACCACGCGCCCCGGCACGGCGACCCCGACCACCTCGGCTCCCAGCACGTCGATCTCGCCGGTGCCGGTGCCCGGGGGCGGGCGGCCCGCGCTCCCCGCCAAGCCCGCCGCCTGCGCCCAGCCACCGGCGGCCACCGACGACATCCGCGCCACGAAGGCCGCCTCCGGCTGGCGCGTCGTGTCCACCGACGAGGGGTACGGCAAGCTGCACGACCTCGCCGTGGGCCGCGACGGCGCCGTCTGGGCCACCCATCTCACCCAGCGCCTGACGGCCGAGTCCGTGGAGACGGCCTTCGCGGGCCTGCGGCGATGGGACGGCAAGGGGTGGACGTCGTACCCGCTGCCGAGCGTTCAGGTGACCGCGCTCAGCGCGACCTCGGCCGCCGACGCGTGGGTGTTCGGCCTGGCGGACGGCAGAACCGGGCTGGTCGGCGCGTTCCAGAACGACACGTGGGCGGCGCGGCGGCTCACCGGCCGGCTCGGCGACACCTTCGGCGCGGGCGGCACCGCGGCGCGCGGCGCATGGGCGGTCAGCGGCACGTCGGCGCTGTGGTGGACCGGCTCCACCTGGCAGCACCACGACCTCCCGGCCCCGGCCGGCGCGGTGGGCGGCGGCAGCGGGAGCGGCGGCGGTTCGGGGAACAGCGGCGGAGGCAAGCGCGGCGGCGACGTGTGGACGGTCAGCGGTCCGCTGATCGACCAGGGACCGGCCGCCCGCTGGGACGGCGAGGCGTGGCAGCGGGTCGACCTGCCCGCGCTCGGGCCGCCGGACAAGGCGGAGTCCCCGCGCGTCCGGCTCAACGACGTCGTGGTGCTCGGCCCGGCCGACGTGTGGGTGGTCGGCGGGGTGTCCTGGCTGGTGCCGGGCGAGTTCACCAAGGACAACGAGCCGCTGGAGCGCTCCCGCCCGGTCGCCCTGCACTGGGACGGCGGCGAGTGGCGGTGCCGGTGGGGCGCGCCGGGGCCGACGTTCACCCAGGCCGAGCCGGACGGCCGGGACGGGATGTGGGTGCTCGACTCGACGGGGTCGCGGCTGCTGCACTTCAGCCGCGACCGCTGGACGTCGCAGACCGTGGACGGCACGATCGACGCCCTGGCCCAGCGCCCCGGCACGAGCGAGGTCTACGCGGCCGGCTCCTCCAGCCCCGAGAAGGACCTGACCCGCGCCATGCTCTGGCGCACCGGCTCGCCTTAGGTAAGTGAGGTGTAGAGCTCCATGGTCCGGTGCGCGATGCGTTCCCACGAGAAGTGCTCGACGGCCCTGGCCCGCCCGGCCACCCCCATCGCCGCGGCCCGCGCCGGATCCCCCAGCAGCGCGTTGACCCGCTCGGCGAAATCGGCGGCGAACCGCTCCGGATCGTGCGGCGTCCCATCGATCCCCTGGTCGATCGGCACCAGCAGCCCAGTCTCCCCGCCGGCCACCACCTCGGGAATGCCGCCGGTCGCCGTCGCCACCACGGCCGTCTCGCAGGCCATCGCCTCCAGGTTCACGATCCCCATCGGCTCGTACACCGACGGGCACACGAACACCGACGCGTGCGTGAGCAGCTGAATCACCTCCGGCTTGGGCAGCATCTCGGAGATCCAGATCACCCCGTCGCGCTCCCGGCCGAGCTCCCGCACCAGGCTCGTCACCTCGGCCTCGATCTCCGGCGTGTCGGGCGCGCCCGCGCAGAGCACGATCTGCGCGCCGGTGTCGAAGCTCCGCGCCGCGTGCAGGAGGTGGACCAGCCCCTTCTGCCGGGTGATGCGCCCGACGAAGATGACGTACGGCCGCGCCGGGTCGACGCCGTGCTTCTTCAGCACGTCGTCGCCCCGGTCGGGGGCGTATTGGGCGGTGTCGATGCCGTTGTGGATGACGCTCACCCGCTCGTGCGGGATCTCGGGATAGGCGAGGAGTACGTCGCGCCGCATCCCCTCCGAGACCGCGATGACCGCGTCGGCACTCGCCAGGGCGGTCCGCTCCGCCCAGGAGGAGACGGTGTAGCCGCCGCCCAGCTGCTCGGCCTTCCACGGCCGCAGCGGCTCCAGGCTGTGGGTGGTGACGACGTGCGGGATGCCGTGCAGCATCTTGGCGACGTGCCCGGCGAAGTTCGCGTACCAGGTGTGGGAGTGGACCACCCCGGCGCCCGCGCACGCGGCGGCCATCTCCAGATCCACCCCGAGCACCTGCAGGGCCGCGTTGGCGTCCGCGAGCCCGGCGGGCACCGGGTAGGCGGAGACGCCCGGCTCGTCGCGTGCGGCCCCGAAACACCGCACCCGGACGTCGGCCAGCCGCCGCAGCTCTCTGGCCAGATATTCCATGTGCACCCCGGCACCGCCGTACACATCCGGCGGGTACTCCCGGGTGAGCAGATCAACGCGCATGACACGACCTTACGATCCCTCGGGCCGCCGGGCCCAGCGTGGCGGCGGCCGGTCGGACGCCATCTTCCGTGAGCCCCAGGCACGAACTACGTTCGGTGGGCGTTTCGTCGATAGATCGGCATTTTGAGGGTAGCGTCACGGATATGAGGTCCAGGAGGGTTCTTGCGGTCGTACTGGCAGGTGGAGAGGGAAAGCGGCTCATGCCGCTCACGGCGGATCGCGCCAAACCGGCCGTTCCGTTCGGCGGAATGTATCGGCTCATCGACTTCGTGCTGTCCAACCTCGCCAACGGCGGATACCTGCAGATCGTCGTACTGACCCAGTACAAGAATCACAGTCTCGACCGCCACATCTCGCGTACGTGGCGGCTGACGGCGATGCTCGGCAACTACGTGACCCCGGTTCCCGCCCAGCAGCGGCTCGGCCCGCGGTGGTTCTCCGGCTCGGCCGACGCGCTGTTCCAGAACCTGAACCTGATCTACGACGAGATGCCCGAGCACGTGATCGTGTTCGGCGCCGACCACATCTACCGTATGGACCCGCGGCAGATGGTCGAGCAGCACGAGGACTCCGGCGCGGACGTGACGGTGGCGGCGATCCGGCAGCCGCTGTCGCTGGCCGACCAGTTCGGCGTCATCGAGACCGATCCGCAGGGGCGGCGGATCGTCGCCTTCCGGGAGAAGCCGAAGGACGCGGTAGGGCTCGCCGACTCTCCCGACGAGGTGTACGCCTCGATGGGCAACTACGTGTTCAAGACCCAGGCGATGATCGACGCGCTGCGGGAGGACGCCCTCGACCCCACGAGCAAGCACGACCTGGGCGGGAACATCATCCCGATGCTCGTCAAGTCCGGCGGCGCGGACGTCTACGACTTCGCGAACAACGTGGTGCCGGGTTCGAGCGAGCGTGACCGCGGCTACTGGCGCGACGTGGGCACGCTCGACGCCTACTACGAGGCGCACATGGACCTCATCTCGGCGCACCCGATCTTCAACCTCTACAACGACAAGTGGCCGATCCACACCGGCCACGACCCGCTGCCGCCGGCCAAGTTCGTGCACAACGACGGCGACCGGGTGGGCCGGGCGCTCGACTCGCTCGTGTCACCCGGCGTGATCGTGTCCGGCGGCACGGCGAACCGGTCGATCCTGTCGCCCAGGGTCGTGCTGCACTCGCACTCGCTGGTCGAGGACTCGGTGCTGATGGAGAACGTCAAGGTCGGCAGGGGCGCGATCGTCCGCAAGGCGATCATCGACAAGAACGTGGTGATCCCCGACGGGGCGCGGATCGGCTTCGACCTGGACCACGACCGCACCCGCTTCGCGCTGACCAGAGGCGGGATCGTGGTCATCGGCAAGAACGAGATCGTCGACCGCTGACCACCCTCACCGGCCGCCGCTCGTCGTGCTCGCGGCATCGACCGCCTCCGGTGTGGCGAGGACGGCGGGCTTGAGAGTCCGCGCGCACCAGTGCGCGAATCCGGTGGCCGGGCCCGCCTGCGGCGAGCGGTCGACGCCCGAGTCCAGGCCCTGGTCCTTGGCGCGCTTCATGTCGACCATGCCCTCGACGAACGCCTCGTTGAGGCCGTAGCCGAGCATGGTGGACCGCAGCTCGTCGAGCGACTGGCGCTGGTAGCGGACCGGACGGCCCAGCTCCTCGGTCATGATGCGGGCCAGATCGTCGGGCGACAGGTCCTGCGGGCCGAGCACGGGAACACTGCCGACGCCGGTCCAGGAGCGGTCCAGCAGCAGCCCGGCCGCCGTCGCGGCGATGTCGGCGACGGCCACCAGCGGGGCCGGGCGGTCCGCGGCGGCGGTGTCGGTGAAGACGCCGTGCTCGCGGATCGAGTCGGCCTCCTCAAGCAGGTTCTCGAAGAAGGACGGGCTGGCCAGGGCGCGGTAGGCGACGCCGGAGCCGGCGATCAGGTCGTCCATGGCCAGGGAGGCGGTGACCAGCCCGGCCCGGGCGGCCTGCGGGGTGCCGCGGCCGAGCGCCGAGACGCCGACGACATGGCCGACGCCGTGGGCGGCGAACGCCCGCGCGGCCGGGCGGGTGAAGCCGCTGTACGCCTCGTCGGGCGTGACCGAGGCGTCCGGCGGCACCAGCCAGAAGACGGCGTCGGCCCCGGAGAAGGCGCGCTCGACGGTCGCGGCGTCGCCGTGCGAGCCGGTGACCACCTCGACCCGTCCGCGCACGGCCTCGGGCAGCCGGGCAGGGTCGCGGACCACGACGCGCAGCTCCTCTCCGCGTGCGGGCGCGGCCTCGACCAGCAGCGACAGCAGCCGGCGGCCGATGTTCCCGGTGGGGGCGGTAATGACGATCATGAATAACCTCGCGGTCTGTGTCGGATCGGTACAGCCCCTTGATCGTGCGGAACCGACCCCCATTGCCACAATGGGAACTTCAGCAACCAATCATTGCCAGAAACGGAATCATGCCGGTGAGCAGCCCAGTCCCGAACCTCGACGCCAACCTCGCCATCGCCCTCGACGCCCTGCTGACCGAGCAGAGCGTCACCCGTGCCGCCGCGCGGCTGCGCACCTCCCCCGCGGCGATGAGCCGCACCCTGGCCCGGCTGCGCCGGGTGCTCCAGGACCCGCTGCTGGTGCGGGCAGGACAGGCGATGGTGCCCACACCCCGCGCCGAGGCGCTGCGGGACGAGGCCGCCGCGGTGGTGCGGCGGCTGGAGGCATTGCTCACCCCGAGCGGCGGGATCGACCTCGCCGCGCTGCGGCGCACCTTCACCGTCCAGGCCTCGGACCTGGTCGGCGCGGCACTGGCACCGGGACTGCTCGGGCTGGCCCGGCGCCAGGCGCCGGGCGTCTCGCTGCGGGTGCTGGCCGAGGAGTGGGAGGCGGGCCCCGCGCTGCGCGAAGGCCGGACCGATCTGGAGATCGGGGCCATCGACCACGTCGACCCGGAGACCCGGGTCGAAGAGCTGGTCACGCTGCGGATGGCGGCCGGCGTCAGGGCCGGGCACCCGCTCACCGAAGCGACCCTGACGCCCGCCAGGCTGGCCGCGGCCGAGCACGTGGCGGTCAGCCGCCGGGGACGCTTCACCGGCCCGCTGGACGCGGCCTTGGCCGAGCAAGGGCTCAGCCGGCGGGTCAGCGCCGTCCTGCCCGGACATCTGGCGGCGATGGCGCTGGCCGCGGTCGGCGACATGGTCTGCCTGGTGCCGGCCGCTCTGCCGGGCGAGCCCCCTTCACCACTCAGCGACGCGGCGCACGCACTGGGACTGCGCCTGCTGGACATCCCGCTGCCGCTGCCACCACTGACGATCGGCATGGCCTGGCACCCGCGCCACACCGCCGACGGGGCTCACCAGTGGCTGCGTGGCGCGGTGCGCCGGGTACTCGCCCCTAATACTGCTTGACGCTGTAGTCATACCGGCAGGGCAGCGGATTCTCCGCCCGCACCCGCGCCCGCCCCGTCGGATTGAGCCGTTCGTGGTAGTCCCACCACAGCTCGTCCAGCGTGTCCTCCCCCTCCCGCAGGTCGTCCACCACCAGTCCCGTCTCCAGCACCCGCCCGGCGCGCCCGACATCGCCCGCGTCCAGGGCCGCGCGGCATTCCAGGAGGCGGATCCGGCCGTGCCAGCGGTCCTTGGGGCCGAGCTTGTCGATCAGGACCAGGGCCGCGTCCGGGCGGTCAGCGGCGAGCAGGGCGACGAGGGTCTCGATGGTGAGAGGGCGCAGCCGCGGCGACAGCGCGTGCGCCCGCTCGTACAGGTCGGCGGCGCGCGACGGGGCGAGGACGGCCAGGTTGCGCAGGGCCCACGCGTTCTCGGCGCAGGCCAGGGAGCGTTCCCATGCGGCCCGGGCGCCGTCGTGGTCGCCGTCGTGATAGAGGTTCACGCCCAGGTGGAGCAGGGTGAACCAGGTGCCGCCCGACTCCTCCACCGACTTCTCCAGCAGCGCGCGCCACTCGGGGCCGACGGTGTAGGAGGACGGCGGCAGGGCGGGGGCGGGTGTGGGGATCGAGCCTTTGCGCACCAGGGCGAGCCACGACTGCTGGTCGCGGCCGATCGTCCAGTCGGCGAACGGCGTGCCCGGCAGGTTGAGCACCCGGCTGCGCCGCTTGGCCAGGGCCCGGCGCTCCAGCGCGCCCCAGCCGCTGCCGACGTGCAGGACCTCCATGGGCACCGCCGCGGCCAGCCCTGCGGCCTGCTCGTGCGCCGCCTGGAGCCGGTCGCGGGAGATCAGCCGGTCCACGGCCCGGCTCACGTGGCCGAGCGCCTCGTGCCAGGGGCCGTGGGATCGCGTGGGGTCGGCCTGGAGCAGGCCGTACGCCTCGGTCCAGGACAGGGCGGAGCGGGCGGGCAGGCGTACGTGCTCAAGCTGGGTGCGGGTCAGGCCCGCCTGGATCTCCAGGTACGGCCGGTCGGGGCCGGACAGCCAGTCCTGCCAGTTGCGGCCCGCCGCGCCGGTGCCCCAGCGGAAGTGCTTGCGGCCGCGCAGCAGGTCGGTGGAGACCTGCGCGAGCCCGCCACCGTCCGCGTCGAGGGCGGCGATCCAGCGGCGTTCGCCGCGCAGCAGTTCGTAGAAGAAGTCGGCGGCCTGCTCGTTGCGGGCCGGGTAGGACTGGTCGGCCTCGTGCCAGCGCGGCACGGGCACCCGGCGCAGCATCCCGTCATAGGAGAAGTGGTACGCCTGCCGCGCCGGCGCCAGCACCCGGCTGCCCGGCGTCTGCGGCACCGCCGCGTTCGACCACCAGTAGACCGGGGCATCCACCGCTGAAGGGTTATAAATCCGGACGTGTACGAGGAGCACCGGGGACCCCGGCGGCAGGTGGACATCGAGCTGGTAGACCAGCCGCCGCATCCGTTCCCACTCGTACATCCGCAGCACCGGCACCCCGTCGGGCCCCGCCACCCGGACGGCGTGGACGGGCGCGCAGGCCAGCGCGGTGTGCCCGAAGGTGCCGAGATTCCACTCCACTCCCCCGGCGAACCACGCGTTGCGCAGCCCGAGGTTGGCCAGCTGCAGGTGGGGCGGCTTGTGCAGGAGCTCGCGCCCGGTCGGCAGGTGCACCAGCGAGCGCAGCCGCCCACCGTACTCCAGCAGGAACTCCGCGCGCAGCAGCTCGTTCTCCAGCACCGCCGTCTTCAGCTCCCGCTCCTCCCGCTCGCGGCCGTAGCCGTCCTGGAAGGTGTACGGCAGGAGCGATTCGGCGTGCCCGTAAGCCAGCTGGGCCGCCATCTCGGCGTCGGCGGCGGCCGTCTTCAGCCCGCCACGCGGATCGGGGAGCGTGCGCAGCGGCGGCAGCGGGTTCTCCGGACCCAGCGGGGACACGGGGAGCACGACTGTGGATGTCCGTAGCATTTGGCGAGTATTTTCCCATAAAACCGACAGATAAGAGCTTCAGCCGGGTTTCGGGCATGATTAGACGGTGAACCGGTACGAACGCTGGAACATGCTGTTAGAGCTCGTCGCCGAGGCCGGCCGCCTGAACGTGTCGGAGACGGCGCGCAAGCTCGGCGTGTCCGCGGCCACGATCAGGCGCGACTTCGACGAACTCGCCGACCAGCAGTTGCTGACCAGGACCAGGGGCGGCGTCATCGCGCACAGCGTCTCCTACGACCTGCCGCAGCGCTACAAGGTGGCCCAGCACGCGCCGGACAACCAGCGCATCGCCGCCGCGGCGGCCGCCCTGGTGCCGGTGGGGGCGACGGTCGGGCTCAACGGCGGCACCACGACGACGGAGGTGGCCAGGGTGCTGGCCAACCGCCCCGACCCGCCCTCCGGCCGCCGCGGCCCGGCGTTCACCGTGGTGACCAACGCCTTGAACATCGCCCACGAGCTGGCCGTGCGGCCGCATCTGCACGTGGTCACCACGGGCGGCTCCGCGCGCGCCGAGTCGTACGAGCTGGTGGGCCCGGTGGCGACGGGCATGCTGGCCGACGTCGCGCTCGACGTGGTGGTGCTGGGCGTCGACGCGCTCGACGTCAAGCACGGCGCCAGCGCCCATGGCGAGGGCGAGGCGGCCGTCAACCGGCTGATGGCCACCAAGGCCCGCCAGGTGATCGTGGTGGCAGAAGGTTCGAAGCTGGGCCGCCGGGCGTTCGCCCTGGTCTGCCCGCTGAGCAGGATCAACGTCCTGGTGACGGACTCCACGGCCGCGCCGGAGCTGACCGCCGGGTTCTCGGACGCCGGCATCCGGGTGATCCGGGTCTAGGCCCCGCATTTGATCGTTTCCGGTGCTCCGGCCGACCCTCACCGCTAGGCTTCCCGCTCTGTGCTTGACACCAGGAAACGGGAAATGTCAGGAAGTGGGGGATCTAGATGTTGATCGCACTGGGCGTGATCGTCGCGCTGATCGTCGGCGTCGCGCTGTGGTGGAAGTTCCGCGACCCGCTCAGGGGTGAGGACTTCTACAAGTTCCACGTCGAGCGTACGTGGGCCTGGGAGCTCGTCCTCACCGAGGAGCAGGAGCGGGCGTTCATGGCCGGGCTGGAGGCCTATGACGAGGAGCGGACCGTCTTCCCGCACCGGGAGGCGGGGGCGCTGCACGTCTACAACCCGCAGATGATGGTCTCGCTGTTCCTCCTCACCGAGCAGTTCGCCGCGATGGGCCCGGGGGCGCTCGCGGATCCGGCGGGCGCCGTACGGCACCTGATCGGCCGCGCCGCGGAGGCGGAGATCGACGGTGTGCTCTACATCGACGACGAGTGGATCGAGGAGCCCGTCGACGGCCTGGACAAGTACGACTTCACCCGCGAGATAGGCATGGCCACGCACGCACAGGGCGTCGACGGGGGCGTCGGCGGCTATGGGAACGAGGACGCCGGCTACGGCATGCTCACGGTGCTCACCGAGGTGCCGGCGCATGTACGGAGAATGTACGACGAAGCGCACAGCCACGCCTCGCCCGGCGAGATCCGCAACCGCCTCGACGTCTACAAGGCGGTGATCGAGGAGCCGGAGCCCGAGTTCGTCGCGGGGCTCGAGCGCGCCGACGGCGAGCAGAGCCGCTTCACCAACACACTGATGTACGACTACAGCCGGGTGCTCGCCGATTACCAGGAGCTTCGCCCGCACATGCCGCACGCCCAGCCCGTGGACGTCATGTCCGCCGCCCTGGCGCGGATGCTCACCGAGCGACGCCCCGGCATCACCTGGACCCGGCCGCCGTCACAGGAGCAGCACGACCTCGCCCTGCGGCTGATCTCCACCCGAGGCTGACCCGCGCGAGTCTCAGCGCCGCCGCCGGGGGAAGCGGCCCGTGAAGACCCGTACGTCCACCGCCTCCCCGGCCAGGTCGCCCGCCCATCTGACCGCCGTCTTCAGCGACGGTTCCGGGGCGTGGTAGGCCCGGTCGACCGACCACCACCAGGTCTTCTCCCGGCGCGGCTCGGCGGCGAGCCCGGCCGCCGCCAGCCCCGCCGGGAGAGCGCCCCGCTCCAGCAGCTCCGCCCACTGCCCCCGGCGCAGGTTGAGGTAGAGCAGGCCCTTCAGCTCGCTCAGCACGCCGAAGTCGCTGACGGCGGCGCGGGACAGGTCCAGCGCGTACAACCGAGGGCAGGACAGCAGCGGCGTCAGGTCCACGGGCCGCTCGGTGCGCAGGGTCAGCGACCGCAGCGTGGCGTGGCCGGCCAGAGGCGCCAGGTCGATCCCGTCCATGGCCAGGTCGAGCAGTTCCACCGGAGTGTCGCGCAGCGGGGTCAGGTCCGCGCCCGGGCAGTTGTCCACCTTCACCTGCCACAGCACCGGCGCCCCGCGCACCGGCCCGAAGTCGACCCAGGGGGCGTTCAGCACCGACAGGCGCTGGATCCGCGGCTCCCAGCCCCGGATGGTGGCCGCGTCGGGACCGGCGACCGTCAGTGAACGGGTCTGCTCGTGGGCGTGCCGGTTCGGCTCCTTCATGTCACCGAGATCGATCCACAACTCGCCGTTCTCGACCGCGTAGGCGCCGGCCTGCAAGGCGGTGACGTGCCGCCGCAGCAGGCTGGTCACGGAGTCGGCGACATAGACCGGGCCTTCGTCGTGGTGCGTGCCCATGCGGATGACCTGGCCCGGCCGCCCGTCCGGGCCGGGCGCCAGGTCCACCGCCAGGAAGTCGCCCCCGGTGCTGGTGGCGAACGGGATCCAGCACGGGTGGTCCGACGCCCGCCGCATCGCCAGCGAGGGGCCCACGCCGGTGATGAACTGCTGGTGGCTCCAACTACGGCCGGCCGCCCACCAGCGGTTCTCCGGGCGGCTCTGGTCCTCCAGCAGTTCGAGGCCGAACCACGGATGCCGGTCCAGGAGGCCCTCACCGCCGTCGCCGTCGACCAGCGCGTAAAGGGCGCGCAGGTCCTCGGGGAGCGTCACGCCGTACCGGACCCGGAGCTGGGCCTCCAGCCAGGCGCGGCGCGCTTCGGGGAGCGCGGGGGGCGGGGCGTACTTGTCCGTGCCAGGACCGCCCAGGACCCGGTCACGCTCGCGTAAGTACGCGCCGAGCAGCGCGACGGCCTCCTTCGGATCTCCCGCCGGAGCGGCGTCCGGCCGGCCCCGCTGGAACTCTGCGGGCTCGGGCGGCAGCACGCCCCGATCGAGCACGTACAGGAAGCCGTGCTCGCCGTGATCCACGCGGTCCAGCGACTCGCTGACCACCGCTTCGAACCGGCCCTTGGCCTCGACCACCAGCTCGATGGCGAGGTGGTCGCCGCTCGCCCCGGCCAAGGTGTAGATCTCGCACATCTCCTCGTGCAGGTCGATGTCATCCGCCTCGCCCGGCTCGACCCGCAGCCCGCGATGGCCGGACCCGTCCGGACCTGTCGCGAACCCCTGCAGCTCGGCCCGCCGCCATCCCGCGGGCGCTCCGGCCGCGATCTTCTCGGCCATCGTACGGAGCACATCGGCGATCTCGGAATCACGATCATGGGTCACAGGACACACCTAACCATCGCGACGCGCCCGCTTCGTACCACGCACGATGATTACCGAGCGTATCCACTGGACACTTAGCGTCATACAGGCGTTGTGTCGTGGGAGGAAGGGCTCCATGCAGGGCATTGGCGGACCGCCGGCGAAGGCGTTGCGGACGCCGCGCGCCGCGGGAGCCGCGGGGATCCTCGCCGCCCTGCCGCTGGGCGGCACCATGATCCTGGTGCGCAGGGCGCTGCCCGCGCATCCGATCAGCGAGGCCGCCTATCTCGCCGACACCGCCGGCCATCACGCCCTGCGGGTGGCGCTGATCCTGCTGCCGTTCGGGGGGATCTTCTTCCTGTGGTTCATGGGCGCCGTACGGGATTCCATCGGGGCGCGGGAGGACCGGTTCTTCACGACCGTCTTCCTCGGCGCCGGCCTGCTGTTCGTGGCCATGCTCTTCGTCTTCGGCGCGGCGGCGGACGCCTTTCTGGCCACGATCGACACGATCCGGGACCCGTCCCAGCCCATCGCCTTCTGGCCCTACGGGCGCCATCTCACCCTGGTCCTGATGACCGAGTACGCGCCGCGCATGGCCGCGGTGTTCACCCTGACGACCACGACCATCGCGACGCGTCTCGGCCTCTTCCCGCGGTGGCTGTCCTGGCTCGGCTATGTCGTCGGGCTGGTGCTCCTCCTTGTCGTCAGCAGCGTCGCCTGGTCGGAGGTCATCTTCCCGGTCTGGGTACTGATCGTGGGCTGCTTCCTGATCGCCGCCCACTCCCGGATGATCTCCGCCAACCTGCCCAACAAATGACTTTTTGCCGCCATATCAGCTACGTGGCGTCGGGTAGGTCGTGGAGAGGGCGGCTCGGCGGCAGGCGGCCGCCCGGCCCGACGGGGAGTTTACTGTGCGAGTTGTCGTTGATCTCACGCGCTGCCAGGGCTATGGGCAGTGCGTCTTCCTGGCGCCGGACGTGTTCTCGATGCCCGGCCAGGAAGCGCTCATGTACGACACCGGCCCGGACGACGACCAGCGCGAACATGTGCTGCGGGCGGCGGCGGCCTGCCCGGTCCAGGCCATTCACCTCGACCGGATGACCACCCAGCACAGAACCATGCGGCCGGAGCTGGGCCCCTCCCCCACGGGCGACGGCGAGGCGTTCAAGCGCCAGGGCCGCATCGTCATCGTCGGCGCCTCCCTGGCCGGCGCGCGGGCCGCCGGGGTGCTGCGCAGAGACGGCTTCACGGGCTCGCTGACCCTGATCGGGGACGAGCCGCACCAGCCGTACGACCGGCCACCGCTGTCCAAGCAGGTCCTGATGGGCAAGGTGCCCGCCGAGCGCACCCTGCTCCCCCAGCTGCGCGAGGTCGAGGTCAACTGGCTGCCGGAGACCCGGGCGACCGGGCTGGACCTGTCCGCGCAGAAGGTACGGCTCGCCGACGGCGGGGAGATCGGCTTCGACAAGGTCCTGATCGCCACCGGCGCGCGGGCCCGGCCGTGGCCGAAGGAGCCGGAGGCCGCGCTCGACGGCGTGTACGTCCTGCGCACGCTCGACGAGGCCAGGCGCCTGCGGGAGCGGGTGGCCACCGGCGTCAAGAGGGTGCTGGTCATCGGGGGCGGATTCACCGGGTCGGAGGTGGCGTCGGTCTGCCGTGAGATGGGCCTGCCGGTGACCCTCGTCGAACACGGGCCCGTTCCGCTGCGCGGCGCGCTGGGCAACGTGATCGGCGCGGTCGCGGCGGACATGCAGCGCGCGGCCGGTGTGGACCTGCGCTGCGAGGTCACGGTGGCGGCCCTGGAAGGGGACGCGGACGGGCGGCTGCGCGGTGCCCGGCTGTCCGACGGCAGCACCGTGGAGGCCGACGTGGCGGTGGTCGCGCTCGGCGCGGTCCGCAACATCGAATGGCTGGAAGGGTCCGGGCTGGCGTGCGGGGTGTGGGGGATCGCCACCGACGCGGGCTGCCGGGCCTTCGACGTCAACGGCGTGGTCACCGACAACGTGTTCGTCGCCGGTGACGTGGCCCGCTTCCCGCACCCGGTCTTCCACTACCAGTTCCTCGCGCTGGAGCATTGGGGCAACGCCGTCGCCCAAGCCGAGGTCGCGGCCCACAACATGATCAGCGACCAGGCTCATCGCTGGCCGCATCTGTCGCTGCCGGTCTTCTGGTCCAACCAGTTCGGCGTCAACATCAAGTCGGTCGGCGTGCCGAGCTTCGCCGACGAGCTCATGATCGCGCAGGGCTCGCTGGCCGAGCGGCGGTTCGTCGCCGTCTACGGCTACCGGGGCAGGATCACCGCCGCGGTCACCTTCGACCACGGGATGTGGCTGGACTTCTACCGGCGCCTGATCGAGCAGGCCGCGCCGTTCCCCCCTGACTTCCACACGGTCGACCGGCTCGACGGATCACGGCCCGTTCCGGCCCAGGTGCCGGAGCGGATCAAGCCCGCCGAAGGAGCGACCGTGGTGGTGACCGGCCACGATCCGGGCGAACGCCGCGCCACGCTCGTACGCCCCCAGCGGTAAGACCATCTCGAACCCACGCGTCCAGGGAGGCACTTCGTGGAGCCGGCAAGCAGCTACCAGCAGATTCTCCAGTACTCCAACCGGGCCGACCCGTATCCGCTGTACGCCGAGCTGCGCAAGACGCCTGTCGCGCGGCAGGAGGACGGCAGCTACGTCGTCAGCACGTACGAGGAGATCGTGGCGCTGCTGCACGATCCGCGGGTCAGCTCCACCGCGGGGCAGCTGCCCTCCTTCATCTCCACCGATCCGCCCGAGCACGACCGGCTCCGGCGGCTGGCGATGCGTCATTTCGGGCCGCCGCATTCGCCGCGCAAGGTCGACAGCCTGCGCGGCGAGCTGCTCCAGATCGTGACGGAGTTGATCGACGGCCTCGGGGACCGGGAACAGGCCGACATCGTCGACGACTTCGCCTACCCGTTCCCGGTCACGGTGATCTGCCGCCTGCTCGGCGTGCCGCTGGAGGACGAACCCCGCTTCCACCACTGGGCGGACGAGCTCATAGAGGTCCTCGGCCCCGGTGAGGAGGATCTGGCGGAGCGGATGGAGAGACGCAAGGCCGTGCTGCGCACGCTGGGCGAGTACCTGGCCGGGCTGATCGACGCCCACCGCGAGAACCCGGGCGACAACCTCCTGTCCGGGCTGATCACCGACGAGGGCCCCGACGGGACGATGTCGCGGCACGAGGTGATCGCGACCGGCACGCTGTTGCTGATCGCCGGCCACGAGACCACGGTCAACCTCATCACCAACGGCATGCTCACCATGCTGCGCAACCCGTGGCTGCTCGAACGGCTGCGCAAGGAGCCGGACCTGGCCATCCACACCATCGAGGAGCTGCTGCGCTACGAGCCGCCGGTGCACTTCCTGCCCAACCGGGTCGCCCTCGACGACATCCCCATCGCGGGTGTCACCATCCCCAAGGGCGCCCACATCATCCTCGCGCTCGCCTCGGGCAGCCGCGACCCCGCGCACCTGCGCGACCCCGACCATTTCGACCCCGACCGTCCCTACATCCAGCACCTGGGCTTCGGCGGCGGCGTCCACCACTGCTTCGGCGCTCCGCTGGCGCGGCTGGAAGCCCAGATCGCGCTGCGCGAGCTCGCGCGGCGGCTGGTGAACCCCAGCCTGGTCACCGACCCGCCGCCCTACCGCCCGAGCTCCACCCTGCGCGGCCCGCGTCACCTGGAGATCCAGTACGACGGAGTCAACCCGTACAGCGAGCTACCGGCCACGTAGCCCGATCAGGAGAGCCAGGTTTCGATGGCGTGCGCCATGGACGGAGCCTGGTCCTCCAGCATCGTGAAGTGGTCGCCCTTCACCTCCCGCTCGGTGTGCTCGGTGTGCCAGGTGGCGCGCCAGTCCCCCGAGGGGGACTGCGACAGCGGCGTGTCCGGATGGAGGAAGAGGATGGGCGCCGCCACCTCACCCAGCTCGCATTCGCGGAACAACTTGTAGTAGCGGCCCATCGCCGACAGGCGGGAGTTGGTGAAGGGCCCGAACGCGTCTTCCCTGTCGAACATGCCCTCGACCATCTGCGTCCCGAGGTCGTCGATCACCTTGTCCTCCGGCATGAAGGTGTCGAGCAGGATCAGCCCGGCCGGGTGGACGCCGATGCCCTCCAGATAGGTGGCCGCGGCGTGCGCGAAGATCCCGCCGGCGCAGTAGCCGAGGAGGGCGAAGGGCTTGCCGCCCGCCGCGTTGAGCACGCTGTGCGCCCACATGCGCACCGCGGCGTCGGCCGTACCGGGGAGACTCTCCTCGGGGGCGAAGCCAAGGACGGGCAGGGCGAGCAGGTCGCGCACCCCCTGGAAGTTCGCCGCGAGCCGGGCGAACTGGGCGGCTCCCCCCAGCGCCATGGGCGTACTGAAACAGAACAGCGCGGGCTCGGCGGGACCGGTCGCCAGCTTGAGCGGCGGCGGGATCTCACCGAGCTCGTCGGGCGAGTCGAAGGAGGGGCGCAGGTCGGCCACGGCCCGCAGCACGGCCAGGCCCTGATGTGTCTTGCCGGTGCGGGCCGCCTCGCCGAACAACGCGCTGAGGCTGTCGCCCGCGTGCGGATCGCCGGTCCGCGTACCGCCGAACTCCTCCGACAGGTGCCGGGCCAGGGCGGCGGGGCTGGGGTGGTCGAAGACCACGGTGGCGGGCATGCGCAGCCCGGTGGCCGCGGCGAGGCTGTTGCGCAGCTCGACCGAGGTGAGTGAGTCGAACCCGGCCTCCAGGAAGTTCTGGTCGGGGGCGATCGAGTCGGCCCCGGAGTGACCCAGCGCCCGCGCGGCGTGCGCCCGCACCAGGTCGCGCAGCCGCTCGACCCGCTGCTCGGCCGGCAGCCCGGCCAGCTCCGCCGCGAGCGACGGGTCGTGCGCGTCCTGACCGGCCGCTTCGCCGTCGGCGGCCAGGATCGCCTGTACGTCGGGCAGCGCGCGGAGCAGCGGCCGCGGCCTGGCGAGGGTGAACACGGAGGCGAACCGGCTCCAGTCGATGTCGGCCACCACGCGATGGGACTCGTCGTGGTCGAGGACCTGCTCCAGGGCGCTCACCGCCGCGTCGGGCTCCATGACGCGGACGCCGAGCCGGCGCAGCCGCGCGCCGACCTCCTCGTCCACCATGCCGCCGCCGCCCCAGGCGCCCCAGGCGACCGAAGTGGCCGGGAGCCCGCGGGCGCGCCGCGTGTGGGCCAGCGCGTCCAGGAACGCGTTGGCTCCCGCGTACGCGGCCTGTCCCGCCTGGCCCCACACCGCCGAACCCGAGGAGAACAGCACGAATCGCTCCACCGGGTGGCCGGCCGACAGCTCGTCGAGGAGCAACCCTCCGGCGATCTTGCCTTCGACCGTCTCCGCGAACTCCGCGAGCGTGCTGTCGGCGAGCGGCACGTCGTCGCCCACGACCCCGGCCGCGTGCACGATCGCGGTCAGCGGGTGCCCGCCGGGCAGGGAGTCGAGCACGCGGCGCAGCCCGTCGCGGTCGCCGACGTCGCAGGCGGTGACGGTGACCTTGGCGCCGAGCGCCGTCAGCTCGGCCTCCAGCTCGGCGACGCCGGGGGCGGCCGGGCCGCGGCGGCTGATCAGCGCGAGGTGCTCGGCGCCTCGGGCCGCCAGGCGGCGGGCGAGGTTGGCGCCGACGCCGCCGGTGCCGCCGGTGATGAGCACGGTGCCGTGCGGCCGCCAGGGGGTCTCGGGTGCCGCCTCGCCGAGCGGCGCGCGCTCCATCCGCCGGGCGAAGACGCCCGCCGCCCGTACCGCCAGCTGATCCTCGCTGTCCAGCCCGGACAGTGCGCCGCAGAGGCGGGCGACGCCACGTTCGTCCAGTTCGGCGGGCACGTCGATCAGTCCGCCCCAGGTGTCGGGATGGTCCAGTGCGAGGACCGTGCCGATGCCCCACGCCACCGCCTGGGTGGGGGACCGGACTTCGGCCGCGCGCTCCACGGCCACCGCGCCCGAGGTGAGCGCCCACAGCGGCGCGGAGATCTCCGCGTCTCCGAGCGCCTGCACCAGCGTGACGGTCATGACCGAGCCGCGCGACAGGACGGGGTGGGCCGGGTGGGGGCGGTCGTCGAGTGCCAGCAGGGACAGCACGCCGGTGACCGGCTCGTCGGGGAGCGCGTCGCGCAGGGTACGCCCGAGCGCGTCCCGGTCGTGGTCCCGCACCTGGATCGGCACCACCTGGGCGCCCGCCTTGGCCAGCCCGTTGACGATCGAGGCGGCGTCGACGCCGTCGGTGTCCGGCAGGGCGACGATCCAGGCTCCGGTCAGCGTCGCGTCGGCCGCCTCCCGTACCGGCCGCCAGGCGACCTGGTAGCGCCAGGAGTCCAGCGTCGCCTCCTGCCGCAGCCGGCGTCGCCACGCGGACAACGCCGGCAGCACCTCGTCCAGGGCGGCCGGGTCCACCTCGGCGAACCGCGGCACCTCCCCCCGGTCCACCGCTTCCCAGAACCGCCCGTCGAGCGGGTCGGCGGGCGCGGCGACCGCGGGCGCGGACTCCAGCCAGTAGCGCTCCCGCTGGAAGGCGTAGGTCGGCAGGTCCACCCGGCGGGCGCCGGGGTAGAGCGCGGTCCAGTCCACGCCGACGCCGCGTACGTGCAGGTCGGCGAGTGAGGTGAGCATACGGACCTGCCCGCCCTGCTCACGGCGGAGCGTGCCGATGACCACGGCGTCCCGGCCGAGGGCGTCGAGGGTCTCCTGGATGCCCATGGTGAGCACCGGGTGCGGGCTGGACTCGACGAAGACCGCGTGACCCTGCCCGACCAGCGCGTGGACGGCCGCGTCGAACCGTACGGTCTGCCGCAAATTGGCGTGCCAGTACGCGGCGTCGAGCCCGGCGGTGTCGATCCAGTCACCAGTCACCGTCGACATCATCGGCACGTCGCCGGTTTTCGGGGTGATCGGCGCGAGATCGCGCAGCAGGCGTTCGCGCAGCTCGTCGACCTGGGCGGAGTGTGAGGCGTAGTCGACCGGTATCAGCTTGGCCCGGATCCCCTCGGCGGTGAGCTCCGCGACCAGGTCGCCGAGC